>JAXMAL010000001.1:0-4457768 GCA_046350415.1 Phycisphaerales bacterium | reverse complement strand
CACCGTGATGGCCTCCTCGAGGGCCTCGCTGCGGCTGAAGTTGGTGATGGAGAAGTCCGCCTGCAGGCCCTGCCCCGCGGCCGCGTCGAGGATCTGCAGGCCGATGGGGTCGTTGTTGAAGAAGGCGTTCTTGATGGCGGTGAACCCGGCATCGCCGGTGTCCCAGACCATCTCGAACTCGACGCTCGCCTCCTTAAGCGTGGCGACCGTTGCCCGCCAGCCGTTGTTGGCGCGCGTGGTCACGTCCGCCTCGCCCGCTTCGAGGTTGAGTGTCACGTCGCGCGTGTTGCCCAATGCCGTCCACGCGCCCGCGCCGCCCTGACCGCCGACCTTGTACTTGAGGGCGGCTTCCATGCCGAGCTTGATTGCCATCACTGACTCCTTTCACTCGGCGCTGTGGCCGACCACGAAGACCATCTCGCCAGCCTTGCTCTTGACCAGAATGTCCCCCAGGTTGACCCGTTCGAAGTAGTACTGCGTGCCCGGGGCGACCTCGACGGGGTCGGCCTTGCCGTCCGAGAGCAGCAGGTCCTGCGTGTTCTTGTGCGACGCGGTGAGCGTGAAGGTGGCGATGGTCTTCTGGGTCGCCAGCGGCTTGAGCTCGTCGGTCATCGCCACGCCGAAGATGATCGTGTTGCGCATGGCTACCTCCGCTCCCGGTAGGTGACGCTCAGGACGCTGGTGAACACCCGGTGCTGCTCGAGCGCCTCGCTCGACACCACCGGCTCGTTGTTGATCCCGACCCACGCTGCATCGGTAAAGCCCTCCAGCCGTGTGAACCGCAGATGTTCCGCGATCGCCTCGACCAGCACGAGCAACTCATCGATCGCCGCGTCCGCCCCATCGGCGGGCAGCTTCTTCTGCACGCCGACGTCGATGACGTACTCGATGGCCAGGCTGTCCCGCGTCACCGGCGTCATCTGCACCGTGCGCGGCACCACCGAGACCCGCAGGTCCTTGAGGTCCTCCAGCGTGAATGCGGGCTGGTACATCCGGACGGCCGTGACGGGCTGTCCGTAGGACCCGGCGCTCACGTGCGCCGCGACGGCGTCGGCGAGGGTGGCGATCGTGCTCACGGCCCGCCTCCGATCACCGGGGAGCCCGTGGTTGGCAGGCTCTGGCGCGGCGAGTTGGACGTCAGTCCGGACAGCTTGCCTTCGAGGAACCAGATCTTGCGTTCCATCTCGGCGTACTGGGCCCGGATCGCGTGGGCCTCCCCGATGAACTCGTCGAGGCGCTTCTCCACCTGCTGGAGCTTCGTGGTGACCACGCCCCACTGGACGGTCATCGCGCCCGCCGCGAGCACAACCGTGACGACCACGCCGGCCCAACGGGCGCTGCCATTCTGTCCGTTGGAGTTGTTGCCTGAGTCCGCCATCACGTCTCCGTGCCGATGTGCTTGGTGTGAATCCGAAGAACCCTGCGGTACGGGTCGCTGTAGCGCCAGGGCGGTTGTCCACCGGGGGCATTGACCTCGTACACGAACACGCTCGTACCAACCGTCTCTCGCACCTGGTCGCCCGCCCGCGGGAGGATCGGGCCAGCGCCCAGATCCAGTTCCGCCGTCCGCACGAGGAAGTCCCGCGACTCCACACGGTGAATGAGCCCCGCGTCGTCGGCCTGCTCGAACTCGGTCTTGCCGATGGTGGCGTGGACCTCCTTCTCGTCCGTGCCACGTCGGTAAAGGACCGGGCGGGAGAGGTGCTGATGACGCTGGGCATCGAGGAATGCCGCGCCGCGATCGAGCAGGTCACCCACGGGTGGCTCCTTGAGGGCTACTGCTGCAGCCGCACGCGAACGACGGTGTCGGCGTCGACGGTGGCCTTCACCGCCTTGCCGATCAGCTTGTTCGCGCCGGCGGCCGCGTTCTTGGTGGCGTTCTGGGCGGCCGCGTCCCAGTACGTGAGCGTGCCCGCGGGGATGGCGCTGCCCGCGCCGACCGCTTTGTTGAAATCGAACACGCCGGTGACGGCGAGCGATCCAAACTGGCCCGCCTTGATCGGTGCCTGAGTGACGCCGATGAGGTCGGCCTGCACCACCACCGCGCCGACGAGCACGTCAGCGCCGGGGGTGTAGTCGATCGAGCCGCCTTCCTGAACGAACTTCGCTGGTCCTGAAGCCATGCCTGAACCTCCATCTGTTGGTGGGCCATCGGTGTCGATGCCCGATTGCTGATCGATGCCGCTCTGAAGGTCGCCGGGGAGCTCTTCGCCGAGCCCCCCAGCGCCTGTGCTGACCTGCCCGGGCATGGCTTACACCTCGCCCTTGCTCTTGACGCCGCCGCGCGGATCCTGCAGATTGACGCCGAAGTCGTGGTACCCACGCATCCGGATGCCGAGCATGTTGAAGTCCGCGTCGGAGGTCTCGACGGTCGGGGCTTCCTGGCCGTTGAGGAACGCCATCTCGATGACCGGCAGGTCGCTGGGGTCGGCGAGCAGGTACCACGCCTTGGCCGAGTTGCCGGTGTAGAGGGCGTTGGAGAGGTAGCGGCTGACCTCGATGCGGAACTTGCCCTGGTGCGGGTTGGCGACGGGGAACTTCGTGTTCGCGGTCGTGTCCCGGAGCTCGACGCTCTTGTAGAGCTGCGTGCCCATCGCCGAGAGCGCCGTCGGTACCAGCAGGATCGCGGGCATCACGCCCGTGGGCTTGCCGTCGGAGTCCACGAGGTCCATGAAGGCGACCTCGCCCTTAGTGAGGCCATCGATGCCGAGGGCGGTGTCCGCGCCCGAGATGAAGTTCTTGTTGCCGGCGCTGAAGAACGCGGCGTTGTTCATGAACGCCGTCCAGAACACGTCGTTGATCTTCAGGCCCGAGCCGCGGCCCAGCTTGCGGGGGACAGTGGTGATCGCCCCGAGGTCGTCGTTGATGATGTCGCGGCGGTCGATCGAGAGCATCAGGCCGTAGGTGTCGGCCTTGTTGGTGTAGGTCTCCTCGCCGAGCGTGCCCTGCTTGAGCTCGCCGCCGGGGGCGACCTGCTCGTACTGGTCCTTGCCGACCAGGCGGTAGCTGGTGACGGTCTTGAAGTCGCTGACGTTGCGGACGGCGCAGATGCTCCGCCACACGCGCTCGACGCTAAAGAAGCCTTCGAGCAGGAACTTGTTGGCGACGTTGGAGAGGATGCCACCCACATCGATGGTGGTCATGCCCGCCTCGATCCCGCGACCGAACGCGGCCTCGAGCACGCGGCGGCTGTCGCGGAACGTGCGGCCGGTGTAGCCGTTGGCTATGGCGGCCTCGAACAGGAGTTCCTGCAGGCCCAGGCCGCCCTGGAACCGCTTGGCGGCGATCTCGATTGCCTGTGTGGAGCAGACCTTCTCGATGCCTTCGAGCTTGGCGCTCTGGAAGCAGGCGGCTTCGAGCACCTCGCTGGTGACGCTGGTGTCGGGGGCGTGGATGGCCGGAGCCTTGGGTCGGCTGGCACGCAGGACCTCGAGCTCGGTGCGCGTGGCATCCCAGTTGTCGCGGATAGCCTGGGCCTCGATTTCACTGTGCTTGCCGCCGCAGACCTTGCGGACGGCGGCGATGCGGGCGGTCTCAGCGAGCGCCGCAGCGCGGATCTGCTCAGGCGTCTGCTCGGTGGCGATGATTGGGGACGGGGTGGGATTGGAAGTCGTGGGATCGTCGGCCATGACGCTGGGCTCCTTGTTCTGACGCGCGGCGATGCTCGCGCTGGTGCGGCCGTCTGCGCCGAGATCCACGAAACTGATCTCGCCGAGCGTGGCCTTGCGGACGACGTTGACCGGGCCGGTGAGTTCCTGGCCGTTGACCGTCGCCTTCTGGTTGTCCTTGATGAACTCAAACTCCTCGACGCTCGCGCCGACGGAGGCCTGCCAGGGGAAGCCGTTCCGCGAGGATGCGACGACCTCCTTGGCGGCGGAGGTGTCACGCGAGATCACGCCCGTGGCGACGAGTTGCCCCGCTTCAACGCGGATCGCATCCGTGTGACCAACGCCCGAGAGCGGGTCGTGCCCGAAGCGGATCGGTCGTGCCTGCGAGGGAATCGCCAGGCCCGCGAGGTCGATCACGACCGGGTGACGCCAACCCGCAACTCGCATCGCGCCGCCGGTGTACGCGACCATCTTGAAGCGTGGCAGCGCGGCGCTCTGGCCGTCGGCAGCGGCGGCGACGGTGATGTCGGCGGTTGCCGTGAGCGTGAGGGCTGGGATCGTCTTGGTCTTGTCAGCGGTGACTGGCACTGGCGGTCTCCTCATCTACTTGGTCTGCGGGATCGGTGTCTTCGGCGGGCGCGTTCGCGGCCGGAGCGGCAGCCGGTGCCGATGCGAGTGCGAGGCCGAGTTCATTCATGAGCGTGAGCTCTTTGGCGCGCTGGCGGAGCTCCTGCTCCCAATCGCGGCCTTGCCGGGCGAACTCCGCGGCGAGCGTGGTCGTGTGGTTGGCCAGTCGGGTGGCCTGGGCGTTCGCTTCTTTGGCGGGATCAACATGCTCGACGCCATCCCAGAACCACGCATGCTCGGGCAAGGTGGCGGCGATGGTCCGCAGGGATTGCGGGAGCAGCCCTTCGACAAGCACGGCCTCGTTGAGCCACGCTTTCAGGATGCGGTCGAGCACGGCGAGCTGCAGGTGGTGCTGCTCGACGCGGATGCTCTTGTAGTACACCTGATGGTCGAGGCGACCGCTGGCGTAGTTGTACCCGGAGGAGTTGCCGGCCGCGACGTTGAACGGCATGTTCAGGCAGCGCGCGATCTCGTTGAGGATCTCGCGCTTGAACTCGCCGAACGTTGTCGTCGGCTGCTCGGCATGCACCTGGCCGAGCTTCCATCCGCCCGGAAGTACGGTGGCGAGACGCTGTTCGAGTTCGACCTCGTCCATCGGCTCCAGCGGATCGGCCTCGCCGTTGGCCGGCGCGTCGGTGTAGATCACGGCGGCGAAGTTGGCGGCGGTCTCGGCGGCCGCGATGGTCGCCAATGTGTACCGGCGGAGCTGCGCGAACAGCGGGAGCGCCGGCGTGATGTCGGGGATGCCGCGGAGTTGGCCGGGCCGGTCCGGACGGAAGTAGTGCACGACGGACGACGCCGGGAACGTGTCGTAGGCCGTGAGGTCGTCGATGGGCGTGCGGAACACGCCGCTGTCCCCGGGGTGACGCTTGAGCACTCGGTACGCCGAGGGGTTGCCCCACTCATCCAGAGCGATGCCGTCGATCTCGTCGTTGCGCCCGCGGCGAAGCAAGGGCGTGCAGACTTGGTCCGCCTCGATGAGCTTGAGATCAAGCGACACGGGCGAGCCCGCTGACGCGATGCCGGGGTTGTTGATCAGAAGCGCGAACGCCTCGCCACTCTCTGCCCGGGCCAACCGCATGGTGCGGAGCTTGCCGGGAAGGTCTACGGCCCGCGACCACTGCTCGAACGCATCCTCGATGCGAGCATTCGCGTCGGTGTCGTCAGTGAGCATCTGCAGACGGGGACCGGTGCCGATGGTGTCGTTGGCGAGCGTGAGGACGATGCCCTTGGCATACGAGTTGTTGGCGACCTCGTATCGGGCGCGGTTGCGGAGGACGCGACGGACCTCGGGGTTGATGGCGGCGTTGGGCGAGAGGCCGTCCGCATTCGCCCAGTGCTTGCGGTTCTCCGGCGTGGTCTTGGCCGAGTCGAACTTGGCGACGACCAAACGACGGCCGCCGCGCGATCCGCCTCCGTGCGGAGCACGCGACGCCGCCGGGGAAGGAGAGGCGGCCTGCGTCCCGCGACCGACCCGGCTCATGATGTTGACAATCGCTTTCAGCATGGGCGGGTCAGACAGAACCGGGGGGGACGATCTTGGCGAACTTGATGCCGAGGCCGGGCTTCCTCGCGGCGGCCTTGGACGCGAGGTAGCGGTCGGCCTCGATCTGGTCCTTCAGCGGGTGCTGCTCGACGGACTGGCCGTCGACGGAGGCCTTGGCGGGCTGCAACGCGTTGTCGCGTATGGCCTGCTCGAGATCCGGGTTGGGAGATGGGTCAGGCATCGGGTGTAGCGAGACGAGCGAGCGAAAGCTCGTCGTCACGTGCTACCTATGCAAAAGCGGATCGCCCTGCGCGCGTCGCAGCCCGTTTTGATGCAACCGATGCCACCGGTAGAACCACGATGCAGAGTCAGCCGCCGATGCGTTCATGGGTCGTCACGCGGCGACCGCAATGACGGCACGCGCGGCGGCGTCGCACGGCACCGCCAGGTGCGGCACGGGTGTAGAGCACCTCGAAGTGGCGACACCCGCACTTTGGACATATCAGCCCGCGGGCGTCTTGCTTCAGAGGTCGCGGGGCCTCGCGCGCAGTGCTCATCCACGGCCTCCTCGAAGCTGCGAGAGCCTGATTCGGGGTCGGACAATGACCTTGTGGTCCGTGCCAAAGAGCACAGCGCCTTGCATGGAAGCGGCGACCGCAGCGCCGACTAACCCGTCGAGCCAGTGGTTGTCGAGTCCTTCGACACGGAGCCTCCACTCGTCCACAGTGCGGCCCCGACCCTCCGTACGCACGCGGTACTCGCTGGTGAGGTGCTCCGACAGCAGACGGTGTATCTCGGGCTTCTGGCCGAACAGAGAGAGCCCGCCGGGATCGCCCATGGGCACCGCCAGCCTCGCGTGCACAAAGGACTTCCAGTAGTTCGTGTCGAACAGGACGTGCCGCACCGACCGCTTCCCGGTCACGATCGGTACTCGCCAGTTCAGTCCGACCCGCTCGCCGCGCTTGCGCTTGTAGTCACTAAAGGGGAGGCTGCTCGCGCCGACATACCTGCCGTGGCTGGGTGTCAGCACGCTCGCATGCGGGCTCTGGCGACAGAACTGATAGACCACGTCCGTTGACGAACCCCAGTTGGCGTCGATCAAGCACCGGTCGATCCGCACCATCGCGCCGTCGTCGCGCCGCCATTCGCGAGCCACCGTCGCCTCGATGAGCCGCTCCAGACCGCCGTAGATCGCGCCTTCAACGCCAGCGCGTGGCGAAGCGGCCCCGAGCGTCCGGCGCACATCCCGAAGCGTGAAGTACGCCTGCTTCTGGTCCGGCTCGGTGCCATAGTCGATGATGTGCCCCGTGAAGTCGTCCTCCCAGGCGGCCACGAGGTAGAACAGTGCCTTGCCCTGCACGTCCACGAACATCGTCAGGTGCGAGCACCCGAGTGGGACAAGCCCGCGGGCGTGCCCGTTCACCTTCGCTGCGATCTGGTCGGCGCTCAGAAGGTCGTCGGCGACCTCGACCTCTGGCAGCGGCTCATTCTGATACTCGGCAAAGAATGCGGACTCGTTCTGCAGCCGCAGGTTCATGGCGTGCTGCACCGCCGACAACTCGTCGTGGTTGTACCGCTCCGGCCAGGCGATGACCGCTCCCTCATCCATCGCCGTCCGGTGCTTGCCGTAGAACGCCGTGGCATCGGCTATCCCGCGATCGGCGCGCAGCCCCTCGGCCCGCACGCGGGCGTACTCGGCCCAGAGCTTCTCGTTCTTGGGGAACGAATAGACCATCTTGGTCCGCTCGCCCTGCCATTGCGGGTGCTTGTCGCGGTCGAGAATGCGGTCCGCCAGATCGTCAGGGCGGACCACCGTCAGCGTCATCAGGCCAGCGATCTTCCGTCCGGGTCCGGCCATGCCGAGGATTGCACCGGCGAGGATGCGCTCGCGATTGGCGCACTGCGACGGCGAGCGGGCGCTCTCGTCGGTCTGCGGGTCGTCGATAAGTACGAGCGAAGGGCGGACGCTCACCCCGTCGACACGCTTGTGCTTCATGCCACGGATGCGGCCCGTGATCCCAGCGACACGAATGATCGCGCCCGCTGCCGCGGAGCCCGGAATCGTGGGCAGCACGATCTCCCGGGCGGTCCAGCCGATGTGGGTCTGCTTGCCCTGGTAGAGCTGCCCCGACGCCCGCTGGTGGATGCCCTCGAGCGAACGGATCGGATGGCAGACCTCTGGGAAGTCGCCGCCGAGAATCTCGCTGTTCTCCAGCTCCGCCTTGATCGAGTCGAGCATTCCGGCCGCGTGCTCCTCGTCCGATCCCACGAGCGCCACGAACTCCCGGTGCCCGTACACCAACGCCCACAGACACGCGATCTCGCACAGCGAGGTCTTGCCTGAGCCGCGAGGCATCGCCATCGCAAACAGCCCGCCCTCGAGCACCGCCTGCTCGATCTTGGCGATGACCTTGAGATGGTCGTCCGACCATTTCAGGTGGAAAGTCTGCGGGAAGTACGCCTCGCAGAAGAACCTGAAGTCGCGGGCCGCCTTCGCCTTCCTCGCCGCGTCCGCGACTGGAGGCAGATCGCCAATGTCCCGTCCCGACAGCGACAGCATCGCGTTGCGGAGCCGGGCACGCTCCTTCATCGCGTCGTAGCCCGTCAGTCCTTCAGGCGCATCGGCAGCCTCGGCGATCGCCTCGTGCCGCGTAGTCGCCAGCCACGCCACGTATCGGAACAAATCAACCTTGCCCGCGTCGCCGTCGGCCGCGACGCGGAACCCGGCGCGCGTGCGATGCCGGTGGAGCTGCCGCTCGCTGATCACCTCGCCCAGCGGCGTGCTGTTGAGCAGCCGCGCGAGTTCGCCTGGCTTGAGTTTGCGCGGGTCAATCGCCACCGGCGGACATCTCCTTCACGAGCCAGGCGGCGTAATGCACGAGGTTGACGCTGCCGTCGGCGTTTGTCGGCGCGCCCGCATCGATGTCGGCGCGGAGCATCGCTTCGGTCACGGGCTTGCCGCCAAGCCGAGTGAGCACGCGGGCGGCGTCCGCCACGGGCATCGCCGCCGGGTTGAGCCGGGACATTCCCTGTCCGCCCCCGCCAGGCTGGGAACTAGGCGCGTGTTCGGGAGTCATCGCGGACCTCCCGCGTGGACTTGCCCACATGGGCGGAAGAGTTGCCCACATGTCGCAGAATCATCGAGAAATGCAGCCCCAACGCCTTGCCAGTTGTCCGGATGCCGACGAATGTGTGTCACACGCGAGCGGGATGGCTGCACGCGACGGAGACCACGAAGATGAACGCCAAGAAGACCACCAAGACCAGCCTCGACGGGATCAGCAAGCAGAAGGCGCTTGACGCCGAGATGGAATGGGCCAAAGTCGAGCTCTTGCTCGAAACCCTGGAGACCCGCAAGAACGACGGTCTCGACTTTCACGAGATCCCGGTCTGGTCGATCCGCGACCTGGTCCGCCACGCCTTTGAGGCCGGGTACCACGAGGGCCTGCACACGGGTTACCGCCAAGGGCGAACCGACGCCTGCCGCGAGGCGGCCCGCGAAGAGGCCCCGACAAGCCCGCGAAATCCTGAACTGCCGACGACCTGAAGCCCGCGAAATGCGGGCTTCGCTGTTTAACCGACCACCCATTCGCATAGGAGCAGAAGCATGAACAAGCGCACGACCAACGCCAAGAAGCCAGAACCGACCGCCGCCCAGACCTACGCCGCGAGGCAGAACGACATCGCCCGCCTGATGGACGTGCTGCAGATGGAACTCGACAAGCACGCGGAGGCCGCGAAGGCCGACCCGCGCAACTGGGGCCGCACGGGCGACCTCGGGAAGGTCCGCAGCGACCTGATCGACCTGGTCGGCTTCATGAGCGGGATGGACCGGGAGCACGTCGAGGCCTTCTTGAACGACGCTGAGTAACCCCCTCCACGGAGACACGCCATGAAGATCAAGCACATCGTCATCGAGGGCAGCGAGGAAGACATCACGGTGCGAGCCACGGCCGACGGCGCGACCGCGAGCGTGGTCCGCATGAGCCGAGCGCAAGGCCGCTTCGACAAGGTCATCGCCGAGTTCCGCCGCGACGAGAGCCGCGAGGCCCGCTACGCGAAGGCCGCCGAGGTGGCCAAGCACGTCTATGGGCGGGACCGCCGGGGACAGGCAGCCGCCACCAACTCGATGGTCCACGACGTCCTCAACGAGATCGAACGCATCGCGGGATGCTGAACGCCCGCGCCACCAAGGAGACCCGCCATGAACGAGATCGAAATGCAGAACACGCTGCTGTCCCTGATCCAAAACCTCCTCGACGCCCGCGAAGAGATCGAAGGCGAAGACGACGACATCGCGCTGGCCGACATCGCCCGCGACATGGTGAGCGAGGCCGAAGGCCTGGCCTACGCGGACACCTTCGACGGCGTGCAGTTGCTCACGAGCAACAAGGGGCTGGTCCTGCGGATGGAGGACGGCTCCGAGTTCCAGATCAGCATCGTGCAGAGCCGCTGACCCGCCCCACGCGGCGTCGCGGGGAACCGCGATGGCCACGATTCCCCGCCGCAACGTGCGGCGGGAGTTCCAACCCCCAGTTCGGAGATGACCATGAGCACGAAGACGAAGAAGTCCAGCAGCACCCCCGCGATGAAGCGAGCCGTCGGCCCAGGCGGCAAGCGCATCCCCACGCGCAAGGCCGACGCCACCGCGTCGAGTGCGGAGCGCCTCCGCAAAGCGGCGCTCGCCGAGATCAACGACCGGTTGGCGGGTGGGAAGCAGGACCACGAGGTCCCCAGCGAGAAAGAGGTCGCCAACAACGCGAGCCTTGGGGCGGCTACCAAGGGCACGAAGGCCAAGGGCGAGAAGGCCCCCAAGACGAAGGCTGTCAAGGAGAAGAAGCCCAAGCGCGTCAGCGCGCTCGACGCGGCGGCGCAGGTGCTCGCCGCGAGCGAGGTGCCGATGCGGGCCAAGGAGATGATCGCTGCGATGGAGGCCAAGGGCCTGTGGACGAGCCCCGGAGGGAAGACGCCCGAGGCCACGCTCTACGCCGCCATCATCCGCGAGATCGCCGCCAAGGGGTCCGCCGCTCGCTTTAAGAAGCACGAGCGCGGCGTCTTTGTCGCGGGGAAGGGAGCCTGAGCCATGAGCGCCACCCCCGCCCCGCAGCCCGCGCCTACCCAAACCCAACTCGATGCCGTGCTGCAGGCCGCCCTGTACCTCCTTGGCGCACGGCAGGACCGGATGCTCACCATCGAGGAATGGACGGACTTGGCGCGGGCTGTGGCCGCCTGCCAAGAGCGCAAGACGGCCGACTACCTCACCGAGCACGACCTCGAGGACATCGCCGAGCGCTACGCCCTTGAATGGGACGAAGCGACCGACGGCGCGTTGCCCACGCTCGACGACGAGTGAGGCGTTCATCACGCCTTGCTCCCAGCCGCGACGCTCGTCGCGGCTTTCTCTTCGGCCACACCCTTTGCCGGGAGTCGCTCCGCCTTGCGGCCCGTGAACTTCTCCCAACGCTGCACGATGACATCGCAGTAGAGCGCATCGAGCTCCATGAGGAACGCGTGCCGCCCGGTCATCTCCGCGCCGATGAGCGTTGAGCCGCTGCCCCCGAAGAGGTCGAGCACGTTCTCGCCGGGGCGAGATGAGAACTCGATCGCCCGCCGCGCGAGTTCCACGGGCTTCTCAGTGAGGTGGACCATGCTTTGCGGGTTGACCTTCTTGATCGACCAGGTGTCGGGCACGTTGGCCGGGCCGAAGAAGCGGTGCGCCGCGCCTTCCTTCCAGCCGTAGAAGCACCACTCGTGGTTGCCCATGAAGTCCTTCCGCGTCAGGACCGGGTGCTCCTTGATCCAGATGATCGCCTGGGCGAAGTAGAGCTCGCAGCGCTTCAGCACTGGCGGGTAGTTACCGCAGTTGGCGTAGCCGCCCCAGATGTAGAAGGTGCCGCCGGGGATGAGCACGCGGGTGATGTTCCCGAACCACGCCGCGAGCAGGCGGTCGAACTCGTCATCGGACACGAAGTCGTTGGCGAGCGGCCGGTCCTTGGCCCGGAGCTTCTTGTGCGTCGCTCGGCTCTTCTCGGGGTAGCGGTTGAGGTCCGCGCTTTGCTGGTCGTGCTGGTCTGCCTTGCCGGGCAGCGCGAACGAGCTCAGGCCGGCGACGATCGCGTTGTTCGAGCGGGGCTCGACCTTCACGTTGTACGGCGGGTCCGTGTTGACGAGATGGATCGGCTGGCCATCAAGCAGACGGTCCAGGTCCTCGGGCTTGGACGAGTCGCCGCACATCAGGCGGTGGTTGCCGAGCACCCAGATGTCGCCGGGCACTGTCGTCGCTGCGTCAGGTGCGCTCGGCACGTCATCGGGATCGGTCAAACCCTGGCTGCCCGCGGGAGCCATGATGGCGCTGAGATCCTCGGCGCTGAAGCCGAGCAGCGCGAGGTCGAAGTCCACGCCCTTCAGGTCGGCCAGCTCCAGCGGCAGGAGCTCCATGTCCCACGACGTCAGCGTGGCGACCTTGTTGTCGGCGATGCGCAGCGCTTTGACTTGTTCCGGCGTCAGATCATCGGCGCGGATGGTCGGCACCTCCTTGAGCCCGAGTTTCCGCGCCGCGCGGAGTCGCGTGTGCCCGGCGATGATCACGCCGTCGGCGTCGATCAGGATCGGCACCTTGAAGCCGAACGCCTCGATGCTCTTGGCCACCGCGTCGATGGCGGCGTCGTTGATGGTGCGGGGATTGCGGTCGTATTCCTTGACCGCGTCGATGGGCAGCGTCTCGATGTTCATAGCGATCTCCGTCGGAAGCGCGGCGGGGAACGCCAGCGCAAAGCGTCCTGGTGGCCCGCCGCACATGCGGTGGGTCCGGGGATGGCTGGATCGCTGGTTGGCTGGATCGCTCGGGCTTACGGGCCCGTCCGGGGGCGCTCAGCGCCCCAAGTCCCGCCCGCTACGGGGCCCGCCCGTTGGCCACGGGTCCGCCCACGTTGGCCCACGTCGCGTCGTTGGCGGCGAAGCGCACCAACCCCGCCAAGGGGCCGCCCCGCGCTCGGACGGGCGAAACAAACTCTGTCGCCAAGCGCGGCTGTTCCCGCGGGCCAAGCCACGCGATCTGGCCCGGGAAGTACCTAACGCCATCCGCCTCCCCTCCCGTAAGGCTTCCGGCTGTAAGGCTCCCGCTAGGCGCGGCCTGGCACACGACCTGCATGGGCGCTGCGGTGGGGAGGCGGGGGGCCGGGGGAGGGGTGGGGGAAGGTATAGAAAGGAGAGAGATACCTTCTTTCACTTTCTTCAACCCCTCCTTCTCTGCTCCCTTCCCGCCCGCCCCCCCGCCCCGAGAGATCGCGCGTGAAGAATGTGAAAGAAGAGTGTGGCCGCGTCCAACCCGCGTTTCTGACCTGCTACGGCAGGAGTTCATACACCCTCCTTGACCGCCCGGCGGTCGGCTCGACCCCTTCTTTCAAGCGGCCGGTCTCCTTGAGGTTCTCAAGCACCTCGTCCCGCTCCCGCTGGGTCAGGTGCTGCGTCACACGGCACATCTGCGACCGGGTCATGCGTCCGCCCGCCGTCCGCATCGCGCGGAGCACGGCCTTCTGCTTGGCGTCGAACTCGCCCTGCGATACATACTCGTGGGCGAGGTAGAGCACGCGACGGGTCAGGTGCTCGGACAGACCGCACGCCCATTCCGCTGCGTCGGCGTCGATGACCGGCTTCTCGCGGTTCTTGGAGCAGGCGTAGATCAGCGCCAGGCGGCAGGCCTTCTCCTCGACGCGTGCCCAGATCGACCGCAGGTCCTCGCGCGGCCGCTCCATCTCGGTGTCGGCGAGCGCCGCGAGGCGGTTGAACACGGCGCGGGCGTCGTCGGTCGTCGGAACGATGATGGGCTTGGGGTGCTCGCGGCTGAGATTGCCGCCGGGGTTGAACGCGCCCCACCAGGCGGCCGCGTCCACGATCGCTTGCGGCGGGTCCTTCTCCGGCTGCCACACGCGCGGCGGCATCTCGCCGGTCTCGAACACGATGAGCCGGGCCATGAACCCGTCGCTCATGGCGTCGGGCGTGAGCGCGTGCTTGAAGTGCTCGGGCGCGGTCGTCGCGAGGAGTGACACGCACGGCTGGTCGATGACCTTATTCCGCTTCGCGTCGGCGTAGGCCTTGCCCTTGAAGACGCTCCGCGCCGACGAGTACATCTTCATTAGCGTCGAGATGACGTTGAACAGGTGCGGGGCCTTCTTCGGGTCGCCAATGGTGCGGAGCCAGCGCCCGAACTCGTCGATCTGGAAAAGGATCGCGGGCTCGGCTTCGACGGCGGTGACCAGCCCGGCGTCGCTGGCGAGGTCCTCGTTGCCCTCGAGCCCGTTGAGCCCGGCCTTGAAGAGCACCGCCTTGTTGATCAGGCGCGCGTTGTCCTTGCCCGAGCCAGAGCCCGCAAGGCACACGACGTACAGATTCGTGCGGTTGCCGCGCTCGTCGCGGACCTTGCGGCCTGCGAGCACGGCCTGCAGGCACATCGCGCCGGCGAGCGCGAGCATCGGCTGCCAGCGGTGGGCCGTTTCCTTGTTGAACGCCATGACCTCGGAGATGAACCCCGGCACCGCGAGGTACCGCTCGGGAAGCGGGCCGGGATCGACCGGCGTGTCCTCGTCCGGGGCTGCCGTTTCGTCGCTCGCCTTCGCCGGCGCTGCCATGAAGCCCGACAGGTCCACGCCGCCGAGATCCTCGGCCTTCTGCGCATCGCGGAGCCAGCCGAGCGGACGGTCGTGCGGCTTGCTGGCGGCGTCGGTCACCTTGTGCCGGAGCTCTTTCTCAGACCACGGCGGCTCACACCGCGGGTTGTACCGATCCCACAGCAGCGAGAACGCCGCCTCGGGATCGAGGGCGAACCCATGCACCATCGCCGTCGCAGCCGTGTAGGTCTGGCTGTGCCCGCCCGAGCCGGAGATCGCTGGTGGGACGCGGTCGAGGTACGCCGCAGCGCGGCGGAGCACAGCGTCGCCCGCTGGCAAGCGATCGCTTCGTAGTGACGGCGGTTGTGAAACGATCGCTTCTCTGCGCCCGTGCCGTGCTTCGGTGACCGCGTCAGCCAGCGCTGCGACGGCGGCGGCCAGTTCCCCGGCGTCGACCACGGCGGGTTCGCCGTCGAGTGGGTCGTAGGGCTCCCCGCTGGGATGGATGCTCGGGCCGACGACCGTCTGTGCGCCGGTGCTCCGCAGTTCCACGATCATCTTCTTCGATACCGGGTCCTGGTGCTTGCGGGTCTTCATCCCCTCGCACACATACCACCAGTGCGATGCGGGCTTGCCCGGTCGCCCGGACATCGCGCCCGTCGGCGGCAGGAACTTGGGCGCAAGCGCCACCGCCTCCTCGCAGTCGAGGTCCACATCCACCAGCCAGCCGCTCGGTTCGCCCAGCAACACGCCGATGTTGCCGGTGCCGTTGAAGTGCGCCGGCAGGTCGCTCTCGGAGAGCCGCAGGTCCGTCCACCCCTTGAGCACGGGGATCTTCTTCCGCGCGGGCACGGGGATGACCGCGTACCCGCGGGCGAGGTACGTGCGCGCCGACTCGAGCAGAATGGAGGGGCCATCGCTCATCGCTTATTCGTTGTCCTCGCGGCGGCGGATGGTGGCGCCCATGATCTTGAGCGTCTGCGCCGCGGCCTCGCGGTCGCGTTTGCTGGCGCGGTAGTCCAGCAGGCGGTCGATCTCGATCACAGGCTTGATCGCCAGGTCGAAGCCGTACGTCCCGGTGGCCAGGCCCGCCGCGTGGCCGATCGCCCGAGTGCATGAGCTGGCCCGGTGTGTGCCGGCGGCCGCGATCAGCAGCGGGATCTCCGCGCGGGCCTCGGTGTGGTACATCAGGCCGCCGACGCTTCGAGCCAGCAGCGAGCCGATGCCCTTGGTGTCGTTCTTGTCGATGGGCGCGGAGGCCACGTGGCGTCCGAGCAACTGCCCGTCCTTGTCGGTCTCTTCAATCGTGATCGTGATCATGCGATGCTCCTTGTTCAGAAGGGGATTTCGTCTTCGGGGATGCCGTACGTCATGCCCGCGGGCTCCGGGGGCCGGTCCGGCAGGCCTTCGTCGCTGTCAAGGCGCGGCGGCTTGTCGCCGAGCACGTGCTGGGTGACACGCTCGAACTGGTCGCCGGCCTTCTTCTCGACGGTGATGGAGAGCGTCGGGGCGAGCGCCCCGGCCTTGGCCATCTCGACCGCTTCCTCCGTGCCGCCGGGCACCGGCTCGACCGAGCGTGCCCGCCACCAGGCCTCGGCCTTGGTCCGCGCGTATCCGGTGTGGTCGAAGCAGACCCACTCGCGGAAGTAGCGGTTGAAGCCGACGCGATATTCGACCCGCATGGTCAGCGGCGCGGAGGGGTCGCTGCGCTTGTAGTGCACGTGGTACGTCGTCTCACTGACGCGGTGTTCTTCGCGAGTGGTCTGGCCGCTGAGGATGCCCTCGGTGCTGGCCTTCGCCTCATGCTGTTGGCGGTTGGGCTCGGGGAACTGGTGGCCGCACTGCGGGCAGGTCTGGTAGCCGGCCGCGATCAGGGCCTGGCAGTTCGGACACTCCTTCGCCGGCGCTTCGCCGTCGCCGCGATCGTCCGTGGCGATGCGGATCGCGTCGACCGGGCCGTGGCGGAGCACGTTGCCGCCGAAGTCCAGCACGAGGCAGTCAGTCTTGCCCGGGTGGAGCCGGAAGCCTCGCCCCACCATCTGGTAGTACAGGCCCGGCGACATGGTCGGGCGCACGAGCGCCACGCAGTCGATGTGCGGTGCGTCGAAGCCGGTCGTCAGCACGTTCACGTTGCACAGGTACTTCAGCTCGCCCGAACGGAAGCGGCCGAGGATCGCCGCACGCACGCCGTCGGGCGTATCGCCGGTGACGAAGCCGCACTCGATGCCGTGCTTGGTCTTGAGCACATCGACGATGTGCTGCCCGTGGCGGATGCCCGAGGAGAAGATCAGCGTGGCGCTGCGGTCTTTGGTGTGCTGTGCGATCTCCGCGCACGCGCCCTCGACCAGCCCCTCCTTGTCCATGAGGTCCTCGACCTCGCTGGCAACGAACTCGCCAGCGCGGACGTGTAGGTCGTCGGTGCTGATCTTCTGCAGGCCCGCCTTGGTCTTGAGCGGCGACAGGAAGCCCTGCACGATCAGCTCGCGGACGCCGACCTCGTAGCAGACGTGGTTGAGGATGTTCTCGGGCGCGCAGATCGCGCCCGACTTGAGGCGGTACGGCGTCGCGGTTAGCCCGATGATGCGGACGTTGGGGTTCACCACCTTGGCGTCGGCGATGAACTGCCGGTACATCCCATCATCCTCGGCGGGGACCATGTGCGCCTCGTCGACGATGATCAGATCCACCGGCCCGAGGTCGCAGGCCTTCTTCCAGATGCTCTGGATGCCCGCGACCGTGACGGCGTAGCCGAGGTCCTTGCGCTTGAGGCCCGCCGAGTAGATGCCCATCGGCACGTCGGGCGCGATGACGCGGAGCTTGTCGGCTGCCTGTTCGAGGAGTTCCTTCACGTGCGCCAGCAGCACCACGCGGCCGCCCCAGTGGCCCACGGCGTCGCGGCAGATCGTGGCGATGACGGGCGTCTTGCCCCCGCCGGTCGGGATGACCACGCAGGGGTTGTCGTCGCGGGTCCGCAGGTGCTCGTACACCGCGGCGATGGCTTCGGATTGGTAGGGTCGGAGGTTCATGGGTTGTGGGGGTTGAGTTGCGTGATCTCCACCAGCACCTTGCCGCCCGGCGTCACCGGGCCGCGTTCAACAACCAGCCGATCGATCTGCGAGTCGTCGCGATACGCCCCGCCCTTGGCCAGGGCATCGAGGAGCGCCTTCTGCACGTTGTCCAGGTCGCGGCGGCGGTTGTCGGGCGGGCAGACGGTGACACGCACCTCCAGCCTCCCGTTCATCCGCACCACCCGCATCACCGCGAGGGCGGCGCACACGCTTGCGCGGTAGCGCCGCCCCTCGCGGCTCAGCACGGTCCTGGAGCCCATCCGTCGCCAGATGTGGTTCACACTGGGCGGGTACGGGAGCTCGAGGACGCGACCGGATGGACTCAGCGCTTCCAGGGCGGCGTGCTCCCCGGGCCGACGCCGACGGGAGCGCGGCCGCTCAGCGGCGCGCCGCCACCGCCCTTCTTGGCGTAGCCCTTGATGACGTTGGTGAACTCGCCGTTGTCGTCGCGCTTCTTCAGCCCGACGTTGATCTCCAGCGGGACGTTGTGGAGCTCGACCGAGTCCTTGGGCTGCATCACGCCGATGGCGCGGCAGATGGCCGAGAGCTCGCCGCGAGCGATCTTGACCGTCATCTCGCTCTTGTTCTCGAGGTTGAGGCGGGCCCAGACCAGGCGGCCCTTGAACTCGCCGTCGATGATCTGGAAAGTAAGCTGCAGGTACTTGCCGCCCCCGGTCTTGGTCGGCTTGAGCTCCGACTCCGAGACGACGGCGAGGTACTTGCCCGCGGGGAGCGGGTCGAGCGCGACGGACGGGTCAACCTGGTTAGCGTCGAAGTTGTTCAGAGTGGCCATGAGTCAGTTCCTTTGCGAGTAGTGATGGACGGATGAGGGATGGACAACGGCAACGGCGCTCAGGCCGCGCCGGCGGTGTCGGTGGTGGGGGCGGTGGTGACGACCGCGGCGGAGGGGTCCTCGCCGCGCACGAGCGCCGCGAAGACGCGGTAGTCCAGCGGGATCTCTTCGGGCAGACCCAAGCGGTTCTTGGCGACGTGCGCCGGCCGCTCGACGGTGCGGATGATCCGCTCGCCGGTGGAAACGCCGTTGTGCTTGGCCTTGTTGAATCCCTCGTCCACCTTGACGGTGTGGACCTTGTACGTGGCGAAGAGCACCTCGTCGGCCCACTCCTGCACCAGCGCCGACGCGAGCTTGTGCAGGCGCGGCGAGTAGCGGTCGTACGGCACGGTCTCGGGGTTCTCGAACTTCTCGATCTTCGCGTGGGCGATGAGCACGACGGTCATGCCTCGATCACTGCGAAGCGCATCGAGCGCACCGAGAACGGCTCGCCACTTGTCGATGGCGAACGAGAAGCCCTTGGCATAGCCGATCTTCTCGATGTTCTCGACGTTCTCGTCGGCGCACACCTCGGCCCAGATCAGGCGCTCGAGCCAGTCGAGGCTGTCGATGACGACGGTGCGGTAGTCGTGGTCGCCCGAGTACAACGACTCGAGCGCCGCCATGACTTCGCCGAGGCTGCGGGCCAGCGGGAACGACTCGCAGTCGATGTCGGCCAGGCCATCTTCGGTGGGGACGAAGATGGGCTTCTCGGCCATCGCGCCGAAGGTGCTCTTGCCGATGCCGTGCGTGCCGTACAGCATCACGCGGCGGGGGCGGGCCTTGCGGCCCTTGCTGATCTGGTTCATGAGTGTGTGTGGGGTTGCGGTCGTGGGCATGGAATCTCCGTGTTTGCAGAACGTGGGATCGATGTCTTCAGGCCAGATGTCGCAGGTGAATGCGCCTTGGCCGAGGCGGACGAGCGGAAGAGATGTGGTCACGCGGCGGCCGCCGCGACGGCGGGTTCGGTTTCGCGCCGGACGGTGAAGGCCTCGCGACCAAACTCGTGCGACAGCAGCGACGTGTAGATCTGGGCCGTCGCCTCGGCGGGAGCGGTGCCGCCGCTCACGCGGATCTCGGCACGGATCGGGTCCACCGCGTAGGTGACCTCGGTGCGGACCTTCGCCTCGCCGTGGAGGCCCTCGGCCGCCAGAAGCGAGAGGCGGAGCGTGTTCTCGGCCTCGGCGAGATCGACATCGGCGGTGAACTGGAAGCGGAACTCCGAAGTACGCATGGGCTTGTCCTCCGATCAGGTCCGAGGCGGTGCAGTGCGATCTCCGGCAAGCGGCGGAGCGCCGGCTCAAGGGGAGTGAGCCGGACGCTCCGCGCTGCCGGTCCGCAGCGAGCGGTCGCCCGCTGCTGGAGCCCTTATGCGAACGGCGAGCGGCCTGCGCGCGATTTGATGACACGCTCGCGGATGGCGGCCAGCATCGCGGCGATGCGCCGGCGCGGGATCCGGCGCTTCTGCGCGGTTCCGCTCAGGCCGTGGTTGACCACATCCCGGAGCAGCGCCCGCTCCCGGGCCGTCAGCAATGCCTCCACGGCGTTCCACTCGTCGCGGATGTCGACGCCTTCTTCGTGCGGGACCGCCGATCCGCCGGTCCGGCGGCGACCGTCCTCGTCGCCGATGAGCCCGGACAGAGAGTCGGACTCGCCGTGCGCGCCGGGGCAGGCCGAGTCCAGCGAGAAGGCCCGGATGCCGCCGCGGCGCTTGCGGCTCTTGCGGCGGCGAACCTCCATGCCGATCCAGCTCGTCACCACCGAGGTGACGAACGCCTCGACGGACCCACGGCCAGCATCGAAGAGCTGCTGCTTGGTCATGAGGAACAACGCCATCTCCTGGCGCAGGTCCTCTTCCTCCGACCGCGTGAAGCCGGCGCTCCGGCTGAGGAACGCGGCCTTGCGGCGGATCAGGTCGGCGGTGAACGGGTTTGAAACGACGTCGCTGCGGCTGGTCATGGGACCTCCGAGGCCGGAGGTCTGGCTCACCACCAGCCGCGGAGCCCGCTGCGCCGCGGCGACGTGCCGCGGGGAAACACAGGAGCGTCCGTGACTGGCCGGTTATGAGCCGACCGGCCTCGGACGCAGGCCGGGGTGTCGCGGGCGGCGCATGAAAAAGGCGGGCTGCTCGCCCGCCGGCAACTCGCCAAAGTGCCTGAAATACAGCGTTTATCGCCGTTGCGAGATTTTCTTTGCCCTGTCGCGGGACTGCGACGCGACACGGCGATCGATCGATCCGGAATCATCCTGGTCGATCAGCGCCTTCAGGCCCCCCGATCGGTCGATGGCACGCTGGACCTGGTCCTTGGACACCGGCCTGCCGAGTTGCTTCGTGAGCTCCGCCGCAGCCTTTCGGGTCGAGCCAAAGGTCTGTCGCGCCGCGACGAGAACGTCGTCCTGCAGGTGGCCCTTGATCTCGGCCTTGACCTGCTGGCGGACAACCCGCTTCTTCACCTCGGGGTCGTTGGGCAGCAGGCTCCGTTGCTCAGCAACCTCATCCGCTTCCGCAACCAGCGACACAAGAGCCGCACCATCCAACACAAACTGCCCCTCGACAAAGCTCGCGATGCGAGACAAGGAGATCGCCGCCGGCACACGTCCCTTCCAGATCCGATCATCCGGAGCATGATGAGGGACCAGCAGCACCGCCCGGCCGCCCGCCCCGACATGCGCCGCCACGGACGCAGCGTCAGGATCCTGCAGCCTGCGGGCCAGCAGCACCTCACGAGTCTTTCCCTGCCATGGAATCCGCCCGAGCCGCCAGAGTCGGTCGGAGACGATCGCCACCGGCGCGGAGGTGAGCGCCAAGGCACCGGCGACGGCGGCGGCGAATCCGTGAGGATGGACTTGCCATCCGCGACACATTTCCGGCGTCACCTCGACCCGCAGGTCCTCGGGGCAGTAGATCCACAAGCGATCAACCCCGTCTGGGCCTGCGCGTTTGGCGACGACCTCTACGTGTGCCTCCTCGCAGTTCGGGCACGCCGCTGTCAAGCCGCCGGAGGCCGGGCGCACGAGGCCGAGTCGCTCGGCCGTAGTGAGCGAGCGGGGCGGCCACTCGGCCACGTCGCGGTGATCAAACACGCGATCGACGTCGTCAAGGGCGCAGAGAAGTAGCCGTAGAAACGCGTCACTGGTCATTGGTCACCCCCCAGCGCTTGAGGCAGCGCTCTCCGATGACACGGTGCTCATCGGGTTTGCTCTTGAGGTTGCTGGAGTTGGGCACGGAGACATCGAACGCCAGCGTCGGTGCCCGGCCCGGGCCCTCGTGCGCGAACTTGAGCGCGAACGAGGCGGACGCGACGCGGACCCCATCGGCGGTGACGTTCTCCGACCGGATCCACCGCTCGAGTTTGCGATAGATGTCGTCGCGCGAGCCCTTGGGATCGGCCTTGATCTCGATGTAGCCGCTGGAGCCGCGGGGCACGATCCGCATCCGCGTGATCTTCGCCTCCTCGACACCGTCGGTCGCCTCCAGCGGCAGCGGGGAGTTCGGAGTCAGCAGGTGATCGAGCATGAACGTCGGCCGCAGCGGGTCCGTCGGGGCGACGGAGCGGCCGAGCACTGCCTTGCAGAAGGCGCACTGCAGTGGCTCCCAGACCTTCTTGCCGCCCTGCGCGAACACCTCGAGCGAGCCGTCGTCCGGGTTGTAGACGAAGACGTTCTCGAAGGCGTACCGGTCCGATCGGATGATCGGCTGGTCGCTCTCGCCGTCGAAGACGATGTGCTTGTCGGGATAGTCGTCGAGGTACGCGAAGAAGTACTCCGCGCCGCCCTGGCGGCGGTAGTGCACGACCTTGCAGCACCGGCCGCGCATCTGCGCCGGCCCGTAGTACGACGTCAGCGCATCGCCGAGGGCCCGGAGCATGGCGTCCGTGACGACGATCGCCTCTTTGGGCAGGCTGTTGCGGCGCTTCCAGTGGCGGCCCGCCGCGAGCGCGTCGGCCCGGGCGAACAGGGCTGCCTCGTTGAATGCCTCGGGGAGGTTGAGGTACACCCACATCGCCTTGTCTTGCTTGCTCGCCTGCGCCTTGAACTGGTCAGCGATTTCCGGCTTGCGCCACAGGATCTCCTCGGCCAGCACCGCCATGCCGCGGTGGTCGGAGAGTTCGCTGATGTCGCGCAGGATCACCTGCACCGCGAGCTTCTGATGCTCGGGCAGTGACTGCCACGCATCAAACACCGGATCGATACGGTGCTCGCTGAGCTGGTCCCACGGGACGTCGGCGAGCTCGCCGCGCCGCGTGAAGAACTCGCGGAGCAGCGTGTTGGCGATCTGCTTCAGGACTTTGCGGGGATCGAACGGTTTTGCCATTGCTGAGTTTCCTTGTCTGTCGTTTGCTAAATGGTTGACACTCGGGACGTGACAGTGCCGTGCCGGTGTCGGATCGTGCAGGGTCAGAACAGCGTGTTGGGGCGTTCGCGCATCAGCAGGCCGAGTTTCTCGAGGCGGATGCGCATCGCCTCGGCGGACACTTCAAACCGCTCGGCCAGCGGTTTCGAGAAACGATCGAGCGTGGCGTTGGCGGCATCGCGGCCATCCGAGACTGCCACAGGCGGGAGATCTGCCAGGATCACGGGGTCCAGGTTGGCGCGCCACTCTTGCCACGCCGCGACGACGAGCGTCTTGGGCATGAGCAGGTAGCTGGCGAACGTGTCGGCCTGCCATTCGACAGGGATCTTCTTCTCGCCGGCGCGGCACACGACCGCAGGTTGCCCGCGGCCGTCGAACAGGGCAGCCTGCGTCGGATCCTCGCGGTAGAAGGAGCGGTGCAGACGCCAGTGCCCGATCTCGTGCGCCAGAGTGAACCGGTAGCGTCCAAGCCGCGACGGGTTCTCCGAGGGATCGAGCCGGGAGTCGATCCGGACCAGCTTCTCGTTGAACCAGATCGCGCCGAGCACGCCATCGGTTCCGAACAGCACCGCCAGATCCTCGATGGCAAACGTCAGGCCGAGATGCAGTTCGAGGATCTCCTCAACGGGCACCGGCGCGACGACGGGCACGCCGCAACGCTGTGCATATTCAGCAACAAGGACATCGGCGTCCCGCTCGATGCGGACTTCCGGCACAAATGGCACCTCCGTGATGGCCCCACGACCACTCACGATGGATCGCCCTCCCTCCGCATCTTGGACGCTTGATCCTGCAGCTTTTTGAGCTGCTCGGGCGTCAGGCCCTTGACCGCACGCAGGAGCGCCGGCATTGCCTCGGGCTGGCTCTGGATGATCTTGGGCAGGTCCTCGGGGACGCGGCCCGCCAGCGCGATCAGTTCGTCGGCGCTCTCGCCCAGAAGTTCCGCCATCTTCTGGATGCGGTCCGCCGTCGGCGGCGAGTCCACCTTGTCCTGCTCGACGTGCGACAGGTAGGTCGGGCTGATGCCGACAAGCTCAGCGAACCGGCGCAGGCTGTATCCTTTGGCCGTGCGGCGCTCGCGGATAAAGGGGCCGAACTTTGGTTTGTGGGCGGTCATGACGGGTTGACGCTCGCTCGTTCCCTGTTTACTGTACATGGACATAACCGGCGGGTCAACCCGGTCTCGGCTCGATCCAGGTGTTCCTGGCGTTGACTGAGGCTTGACCGCGAGGCATGTCGGTGACCGAGCGAACGAAACATGAATCTGACCGACATCAAGCCTGGCGTTCCGTTGGTGGGCCTCGAGCCTGGCGTGGTCTGCACGGTCGTCGCCACCACGCCCCTGTCCGCCGACACGATGCAGGTCTACTACAGGCTTCCCGATGGGACACTGAAAGAGCGGCTCCTTGGACCCGCCGACGAAAGTGCGGTGAGCCCGGCAATCGTCGAGCGCCCGTGGGCGCTCGACGGCGATGGCGCAGCCTTCCAGTTGGCGTGCGAAGCGAAACGCATCGACCTCGCGTTTCTCTTCGACCCCATGATGGCGGTCCACACCTCCAACGTCGATCCGCTCCCGCACCAGATCACGGCCGTGTACGAATCGCTCCTGCCCCGGCAGCCTCTTCGCTACGTGTTGGCAGACGACCCCGGGGCAGGCAAGACAATCATGGCCGGCCTCTATATCCGCGAACTGGTTATGCGTGCGGATGCCCGTCGCGTGCTCATCATCGCGCCGGGGAGCCTGGTCGATCAGTGGCGCGACGAGCTGTTCGAGAAGTTCGGCCTGGAGTTCAAGGTCTATTCCGGAGCCCTTGACGAAGGCTCGCCGAGTGGCAATCCGTTCGAAGACCACAACCAGCTCATCGTCCGCCTCGATCAGCTTTCACGCGATGAAGACACAGAGAGCTCAGACGATCGCAAACCCGGTCCGCTCCAGTCGAAACTCCTCACCGCTGGCTGGGATCTGGTTGTTTTCGACGAGGCCCACAAGCTCGCTGCCCACTTCTACGGCTCCAAACTCGAGAAGACCGCTCGTTTCCGCCTCGCTGAGCGTGTCGGCAAGGAAACCCGCCATCTGCTGCTGATGACGGCGACGCCCCACAACGGCAAGGAGGAGGATTTCCAGCTCTTCCTATCGCTGCTCGATTCCGATAGGTTCTACGGGAAGTTCCGCGACGGCGTGCACAAGGTGGACACGTCGGACTTGATGCGGCGCATGGTCAAAGAGGAACTCGTGAAGTTCGACGGCACGCCGCTCTTCCCGGAGCGCAAGGCGTACACCGTCAACTACACGCTCTCCGATCCGGAAGCGGCGCTCTACGAAGCCGTGACGCAGTACGTCCAGACCGAAATGGGGAAGGCCGATCAACTCGAGGGCAACCGCAAGGGTTCAGTCGGATTCGCGCTCACGGCGCTGCAGCGGCGGCTCGCTTCGAGCCCCGAAGCGATCTATCAGTCGCTCCGTCGTCGTCGCGAGCGTCTTTCCGATCGGATCCGCGAGGAGCGGCTGGGGATCCGCGGCCGCCAGGTCATCGCGGAGACCGTGCCGTCGGTCCCCGAGGACGATGATGATCTGAACGCCGACGAACAGGAAACGCTCGAAGAGAAGCTTGTCGACCAGGCCTCCGCCGCCCGGACCGTGGCGGAGCTTGAGGCCGAAATCCTCATCCTCACTTCTCTTGAAGCCCAAGCGAAAGCAGTCGTTGCGTCAGGCCAGGACCGCAAGTGGGACGAGTTGTCCAAGTTGCTCCAGAACACGCCGGAGATGCACGACGCCGACGGTCGCCAGCGCAAGATCATCATCTTTAGCGAGCACCGCGACACGTTGAACTACCTGCACGCGAAGATCGCCGGCGTCCTCGGCAATTCTGACTCGATCGTCACCATCCACGGCGGCACGCACCGCGATGAGCGCAAGAAGGCGCAGGCGCTCTTCCGGTCCGACAAGGACGTGCGCGTGCTGATCGCCACCGATGCGGCCGGCGAAGGCGTCAACCTGCAGTGCGCCAGCCTGATGGTCAACTACGACCTTCCGTGGAACCCGAATCGTTTGGAGCAGCGGTTCGGCCGCATCCATCGCATCGGTCAAACCGAGGTCTGCCACCTCTGGAGCCTCGTCGCCAAAGAAACCCGCGAGGGCGCGGTCTGGCATCGACTGCTCGACAAGCTCGCAACCGAGTGCGAGGCGCTCAAGGGCAAGGTCTTCAACATCCTCGGCGACGTCTTCGAGGAGAAGAGCCTCAAGGACCTGATGATCGAGGCTATCCGGTACGGCGATCAGCCCGCCGTGCGTGCCCGCCTCACGCAGCGGATCGACCACGCCTTCAACCACGACCACCTCCGCAGCCTGCTCAACCGCAACGCGCTCGCGGAGCAGACGATGTCGCCGGACCGGCTGTTCAAGGTCAAGGAGGAGATGGAGAAGGCCGAGGCGCGGCGGCTCCAGCCGTTCTTCGTGCGGTCATTCTTTATGAAGGCGTTCACGGCGCTCGGCGGCACGATCCATCGCCGCGAGCCCGAGCGATACGAGATCACCCACGTTCCCCTCGAGATCCGCGAGCGGGACCGCCGCATCACGGGGCGCAATCGCCGCGAGAGCGAGCCCGTCCTCAAGCGGTACGACCGCGTCTGCTTCGAGCGCTCGGCGATCCAGCCGAACGACAAGCCGGGGCTGCCGCGTGCAGTGCTGATGCACCCGGGCCATCCGCTCATGCTCTCCGTCACCGATCTCGTGCTTGAGCAGAACGCCAACCTGCTTCGCCAGGGCTCGGTGCTGGTTGACCCGACTGATGACGGCGATACGCCTTGGCTGCTGTTCCTGCTCACGCACGAGGTCAAGTCCGGCGACGGGACGGTTCTCAGCAAGCGAATGCAGTTCATCCGCGTCACGCCCGAGGGCAACGCGTCCTTCGCCGGGTGGGCACCTCACTTGGATCTCGAGCCGCTCGCCGCCGCCGATCGTCCACGTATCGCGTCCATCCTGAGCGCGCCGTGGCTTCGCTCGGACATGGAGCAGCGGGCCGTCGCGCTCGCAGCCACATCGCTGGTCCCCGATCACTTCCGCGAGGTGGCCACCCGCCGCGTTGAGCACGTGGATCGCACACTCGCCGCAGTGCATGAGCGGCTTACCAAAGAGATCGACTTCTGGACAGATCGCGAGATCAAGCTCCGTGACGATCGCGCCGCCGGCAGAGATGTTCGGCTGAACCTCGAGAATGCGACCCGCACGTTGAAGGATCTTCAATATCGCCTGGAGAGCCGGAAGAAGGAACTCCAGACGATGCGCCACGTCCAGAACGGCACGCCCGTGGTGCTTGGCGGAGCGCTCGTCGTGCCCGCGGGCCTGATCCGGCAGCTTCGCGGCGAAGGTCCCGCCCTGACCGCCGCCGATGCCGCCGCACGTCAGAAGATCGAGCGACTGGCAATGAACGCCGTCATGGACGCGGAGCGGGCCAAGGGCCACACCGTCGTCGACGTTTCTGCCGACAAGTGCGGCTGGGATGTTTCCAGTTACCCGCCTGCTGCAGAGGGAAAGCAACCGGAACCCATCCATATCGAGGTGAAGGGCCGTGTCGCAGGTGCCGAGACCATCACCGTCACGCGCAACGAGATCATCTACGCAGTCAACCAGTCGGAGAAGTTCCGGCTCGCCATCGTGTTCGTGAACGACGACGGCTCGGTCGATGGCCCGCACTACATCGCGAACCCGTTCCAGCGCGAGCCCGATTGGGGTGCGGCGAGCGTGAACTACGTCATCAGCGAACTGCTTGCTCGAGGAGGGGTACACGCATGACCCTCCGTGCCGAGACACTGCACCTCAAGAACTTCCGCTGCTTCCGCGACGCAACGCTAGAACTGCATCCGCGGCTCACCGTAATTGTCGCCGACAACGGAATGGGAAAGACGGCGCTGCTCGATGCGATTGCAGTTGGAATGGCCGAGTATGTTGATGCCTTGCTTGGCTTTCAAACCTCGCGTGGCCTGTCGGCAAGCGATGTGCGGACGACCGCGGGCGACGGCGGCTCCGCGCAACTCTCTATGACTGCCGCCTTCGACGGCACATCTGCCAAATGGTCCCTCACGCGGAAGGTTGGGGCTCCATCTATGCGGCGTGGTCCCAAGCAGCTTGCGGCCGTGCGAGCCGCTGCCGCGCGGATGAGGGAGCGCGTCGGGACGGGTACAGCCACTCTGCCCGTGTTTACTTTCTATCAGTCCACACGATTCGCCCAAACCACCTATTTCGGACAAAAGTACCTCGGCACCAAGCGATCGCTGGAAGGCCGACTGGGAGGTTTCGAAGACTACTTGGCTCCACTTTCCGAGCCTGCTCGCTTTAACGAGTGGTACTCGGCACGATGGAGCGCTGTCGCCGGGCATCGTGCGACGGGCACCGGAGAGGGGAGGGAGCTCCTTGCTCAGTTGTCGTCAGTGAACCAAGCAGTGCAGACTGTCCTGAAGCCGACTGGTTGGACGTCGCTCAGTTGGGACAAAGCCCGTGACAGCGCGGTGGTAACGCACCGGGTGAGGGGCGAGCTTCCGCTGTCATGGCTTAGCTCCGGCATTCGATCAATGGTTGCGCTGACGGCGGATCTCGCACAACGCTGCGCCATGATTAATCCACATCTCGGAGCAGACGCCGCTGCAAAGACACCAGGAGTCGTTTTGATCGACGAAGTCGATCTACACCTCCACCCCGCATGGCAACAGCGCGTCGTCGAGCTCCTACAGATCGCGTTTGCCGAGACTCAGTTTGTTCTGTCCACACATAGTCCCCAAGTCTTGTCTACCGTCCACAAAGACTCCGTTCGCGTAGTACATCACGATGACTCAGAAAGCAGACTTGGCGTGCCAACGCTCCAAACCCGCGGCGTGGAGAGTGCAGACATCCTTGCCAAGGTCATGTCCGTGGATCCGGTTCCTGCGGTGCCCGAATCACAGTGGCTAACTGATTACCGGGTCCTGGTGCAATCCAACAACCATCGCTCGACAAACGGCCGCACCCTCTGGGAACGCTTGACCAATCACTTCGGCGTCGAACACCCTGTTTTGGAAGAGATCGCAGTCCTTCAGCGGTTGCAAGAATTCAAAGTGGCACATGGTCTGTCGAATCGCGCAGACGGAGGTGCCGATGCACACGCTTGACCGGAACGCCGTACCTTGCCCCCAGTGCCTTCAGCAGGTAACACCCGGGTGGGGATACGACAAGCTTGGTGGCGCTGAGAGAGCGGAGATTCGCGCAGCACTGCTGACGATGCAGGCCCACCGCTGCGCGTACTGCGAGAGACGAACGGGCGAGGAGAAGGACGAAGGGCATATCGAGCATTTCCTCAAGCAGGCGAATCGCCCCGACTTGGAAATGGCGTGGTCAAACATGTACTGGTCGTGTCAGGATGAGCGCACCTGTGGCAAGCATAAGGACAAGTGCGATCGACCTGCGGGCAGCGGCGAGCAGGCAGCGTTCGATCCTTCGCATCTCATCGACCCGTGCAATGTCGATCCGGACGACTATTTGGAGTTTGTGCCCGACGGAACGGTTCGTCCGCGTGCTGGCATCTCGGCCGCTCGTGAAATAGTGGCCAAGGAAACGATTCGCGTGTTTCAGCTTTCGAATTCTGCCTTCCTTCGGCGATCTCGGGAGGACGCTGTTCGCCCGTACGTCCAAGCCGTTGACACCATGCTACCCCACGGCCCACAACTGCTGCAGCAGTATCTTGTTTCTGTACAAAGCACCATTGATGCTGCCCCCTTTTCGACGGCGATACGCCACTTCCTTAAGGGGCTCATCCCATGAAGCATGAGGAGATCATCTTCCCGAAAAAAATGATTGAAGTCGCGCTGCCGCTCGACGCCATAAATGCAGCGTCCGCGGCTACAAAGCGAAAGGCTCCCAAGGGCTATCCGACAACGTTGCACACGTGGTGGGCTCAGCGACCGGTCGCTGCGGTACGAGCCGTGATCTTTGCCCAGCTTGTCAACGATCCGGAGGATCTCTGGCGCTGCCAAAACCCTGGCATAGAGCCGAACAAGCAGCACCGCGGACACTGGAGTCGCGAACGTGGACGTCTATTTCGGATCATCGAGGATTTGGTTAAATGGGAGAATACGACAAATGAAGCGGTGATGGAGCGTGCACGCGCCGAGATTCGACGCTCATGGCGTGAGACGTGTGAACTGAATCGGGACCATCCCAACGCGGCGGTGCTATTTGACCCCGATCACATGCCCGGGTTACACGATCCGTTTGCTGGCGGCGGCACGATTCCTCTTGAGGCTCAGCGGCTGGGAATGTCGGCGTCCGGAAGTGATCTGAACCCAGTCCCTGTTTTGGTCAATAAGGCCCTTATCGAGATTCCATTCAGATTTGCCGGACGCCCACCAGTCAGCCCCGAGGCTACCGGCTTATCAACGGGCTGGCAGGGTCCACTTGGGATCGCAGAGGACGTACGCCGCTACTCACAATGGATGATTAGCCGAGCCGAGCGTCGGATCGGTCATCTATACCCTTCAATTGAGGTGACCCATTCAATCGCCGCTGGGCGTCCTGATCTGGAGCCCTACCGCGGCAAGCGATTGACGGTCGTTGCCTGGCTCTGGGCTCGCACTGTCAAGAGTCCAAATCCAGCCTACAACGATGTTGACGTACCGCTTGCCAGCACATTTATCCTATCTAGCAAGAGCGGCAAGGAGGTGTACGTCAGTCCGGTGGTTACCAAAGCGGGATACGAGTTCCAAGTAAAAGTGGGTCATCCGCCTGCCTCGGCCAAGCTCGGGACGTCAGCTGGCAAGCGACAGGGCTTTAGGTGTCTGCTGTCGCAGTCCCCGATGGACTATGAGTATCTGCGCAAAGAGGGCAAAGCAGGACGCATGGGTCTTCGTCTCATGGCTGTCGTTGCCGAAGGAGCACGCGGTCGGGTGTATTTGTCTCCCACCAAAGAGCAAGAAGCGGCAGCGCTCCACGCAAAGCCAACTTGGCGTCCAGATTGCGAGATGCCAAAGAAGCACAGGAACTTTCAGCCGCCGGTGTACGGAATGAATACGGTGGGCGACATATTCACTGATCGTCAGCTGGCAGCGCTTGACACATTGTGTGACCTCATCGCAGACGCAAGAGACCAGATCGTGCGTGACGGTATCGCTGCAGGACTCCGCGCAGATGACGTATCGCTTGATGCAGGCGGATCTGGCGCAACCGCATACGCCGAGGCGATCTCCGTGTATCTGGCATTCGCAGTCAGTCGTGTTGCCGACTATGGGTGCAGCATCGCCACTTGGAGACCGAAGGACAACGCGATGCGATCTATGTTTTCCAAGCAAGCGATCCCGATGACGTGGGATTTTGCTGAAGGCTCGCCTTTTGCAAAGTCGAGCTCCGGATTCCTGGAGTCGGCCAAAGTGATTGCCAATGTGATTCCAACACTGCCGTGCCGCCAGATGGGTGAGTCTCGGCAGGCCGATGCTCAAACGCAGGAGTTGTCTCGCGGGAAGTTTGTATCGACCGACCCGCCATACTACGACAACATTGCATATGCGGACCTATCTGATTTCTTTTACGTATGGCTCCGACGGTCGCTGAGAGGGATCTTCCCAGGCCTTCTCTCCACGATCGCTGTTCCCAAGGCGGAGGAACTCGTCGCATCTCCCAATCGACATGGAGGCACTGACGCGGCCGAGCGTTTCTTTTTGGATGGCATGAAGAGAGCGATGCACAAGTTGGCGGTCGACGCGCATCCGGCAGCGCCGATCACGATCTTCTACGCATTCAAGCAGTCCGAAACTGAAAGTTCGGAGGGAACGTCCTCGAGCGGCTGGGTCACCTTCCTGGAAGCGGTTATCAGCTCGGGATTTGCAATCACTGGTACTTGGCCAATGCGTACTGAGGGTGACAATCGGCAAATTGGGCTTGAGGCCAACGCGCTTGCGTCGTCGATCCTGTTGGTGTGCCGTGCCCGACCCCTGCATGCCGGTACTATCTCACGTCGCCAGTTCATCCGAATGCTCAACGACACCCTTCCGCTAGCGCTTGATGCCATGACGCGAGAGAGTGAAGGGCTCCACTCACCTGTCGCACCGGTCGACCTTTCGCAGGCGATCATTGGACCGGGCATGGCGATCTTTAGTCGGTACGAGGCTGTCCTCGAAGCTGATGGTACCCCGATGACCGTCAAGACCGCCATGCAGCTTATCAATCGATTCCTTGCCGAGGATGACTTCGATGCCGACACTCAGTTTTGCCTGCACTGGTTTGACCAGCACGGCTGGGAGACAGGGAAGTTTGGAGAGGCCGACACGCTCGCTCGTGCGAAAGGCACGAGCGTCGATGGCGTGAAGCAATCCGGCGTTGTCGAGGCCGGCGGCGGCAACGTTCGCCTACTCCGCTGGAAGGATTATCCGACCGATTGGGATGCTCGCTCCGACAGCCGCCTTCCGGTTTGGGAGGCACTGCATCAGCTGGTTCGGGCGTACCAGACCGAAGGCGACTTAGGCGCGTCCAGAATCCTGGCCGCAGTCGCTAGCAAAGCCGAAACCTCGCGGCAACTCGCCTACCGCCTCTACACACTCTGCGAGCGTAAGGGATGGGCCGAGGATGCGCGGGCGTATAACGAAGTTGTCACCGGCTGGAGCTCGATCGAGACCGCCGCCGCGAAGATTCCCGGGCCGAGCCAGGGCATTCTGTTTGATTCCACGAAGGAGACGCCATGAAGCCTTGGCGCGAGATCGCCATACCCCATACCGATGTCCTGAAGGGCACCTTCCTCCAGTCCGAGTTTGCGGCGGACATCACCGCCGTGCACACCGGCAAGGCCACCAGGGAGTACCAGGACGCCCCAGCGTTCTTCGAGCGCACGTACATCACCGAGGGGATGCGCCTGCTCCTAACCCAGGTGGCGCAGCGGCTGGCAGGCAAGGGCGGCGAGCCCGTCATCCAGCTTCAGACAGCGTTCGGCGGCGGCAAGACGCACACCATGCTGGCCGTCCTTCACCTGGCGACGCGCAACTGCTCGCTGTCAGAGCTCCCCGGCATCCCCTCGCTGATTGAGCGGGCGGGCTTGATGGATGTGCCGAAGGCGAATGTTGCCGTGCTCGACGGCACCGCCCACGCCCCCGGCCAGCCCTGGAAGCAGGGCAAGACCACGATCCGCACGCTGTGGGGCGAACTCGCGTGGCAACTCGGGAAGACAGACGGCTACGCGTTGGTGGCGGACGCGGACGCTAGCGGTACATCACCCGGCAAGGAAGTGCTGCGCCAGCTCCTGGAGCGGTGCGCTCCGTGCGTCGTGTTGATGGACGAGCTCGTGGCGTACATCCGTCAGTTCCCTGAAGGCACCACCCTCAGCGGCGGTACGTTCGAGAGCAACATCTCGTTCGTGCAGGCGCTCACCGAGGCTGCCAAGCTGGTGCCGACGGCGGTCATTCTCGCCTCGTTGCCCGAGAGTGTGTCTCAGCAGTCCAACACGAACGTCCAGGTTGGCGGCGCTCGCGGGCTCGCGGCGCTGATGGCGCTGGAGAGCGTCTTTGGCCGCGTGCAGGCCCTGTGGAAGCCCGTCGCGACTGAAGAAGCGTTCGAAATCGTCCGCCGCCGTCTGTTCGAGCCGCTGAAGGACGAGAAGGCCCGCGATGCGATCTGCCGTGCGTTCGTGGATGGGTACGAAGCCGAAGGGGCCAAGCTTCCCAGCGAGACGCACGAAGCGCGATACTTCGAGCGGATGTGCAAGGCCTATCCCATCCATCCCGAGGTCTTCGACCGGTTGTATGAGGACTGGACCACCATCGACGGGTTCCAGCGCACCCGCGGTGTGCTCAAGCTCATGGCGAAGGTGATCAGCCGACTCTGGAAGGACAACAACCAGGACTTGATGATTATGCCGGGCAGCCTCCCGCTGGCCGACGGCGATGTCCGCAACGAGCTGACGTATTTGCTGCCGCCGGGCTGGGACCCGGTCATCGAGCGCGACATCGACGGTGAACGTGCCGAAACCACCGAACTGGAGGGGCGGGAGCCCCGCCTCGGACAGGTGAACGCGGCACGTCGCGTGGGGCGGACGCTCTTCCTCGGCACCGCTCCGTCGAGCGCGGCGACGAAGCCTGGCATTCGTGGGCTCGATCGCGGCCGCGTCCTGCTCGGCTGCCTGCAGCCGGGCCAGACGTCTGCTGTCTATCTGGACGCCCTCAGCCGCCTGGCGGATCGACTCCACTATTTGAACAGCTCTGGCGACAAAGCCGCGGACAGCACCAGGTTCTGGTTCGATACGCGTGCAAACCTCCGCCGCGAAATGGAGGATCGCAAGCGACGCTTCGACGACAACACCGACGTGCGCAAACGGATCGAGGAAGTCGCCAAGAAGCTGTTCTCGAACGTGTCCATGTTCGAGGGCGTGCATGTCTTCACGGCGCACGCCGATGTGCCTGACGACAGCGCGCTGCGGCTGGTCGTTCTGCCATTGGAGGCGAGCTATGCGAAGGACAACACCCGCCTCGCTGAGGAGCTGGTGCAGACCTTCCTGCGCTCGCACGGCGGCCAACCGCGCCACCGCGCCAACCGCCTCGTCTTCGTCGCCGCGGACCAGGCCGTGCTTGGCCGCTTGCGGGATGTCACGAGAACAGCGCTGGCGTGGGCGAGCATTGTCGATGACGTTGAATCCAACCGGCTCAACATCGACAAGGCACAGCACACCCAGGCCAAGAAGGAGGCCGCTGCCGCCGCCGAGGTCGTGCCCCGCGCGGCCCGCGAGTGCTTCAAGTGGCTTTTGTGCCCTGCACAGGATGACCCCACGGCGACCAAGGCCGCCGTGGAAGCCTTCCCTTTCAACACCAGCAGTGGAACCGCCGGCGGGGAACTGGAACGCGTGTGCAAGGAGAACGAGCTGGTGATCGATGCGTGGTCGCCGATCCACTTGCGCGCCAAGCTGAAGGAGTTCTACTGGAAGCCCGACCGGGCGCACGTCGATGCGAAGGTGTTCTGGGAGGACTCTCTGAAGTACCTCTACCTGCCGCGCCTTCGCTCGCACGAGGTGCTGGCATCGGCGATTCGTGCGGGTGCAGGCAGCCGGGACTTCTTTGCAACCGCCTACGGCCACGCCGACGGGAGGTATGAGGGCTTCCAGTTTGGAAAGGGTGGGGCCTCGCTCAGCGACTCCGTGCTCCTGATCGCCCCCGAAGCCGCGGCGCAGTACGAGAGCACGCTGCCGTCACCCGCAACGGCGACTTCATCTGGTACCGCTCCGGCTTCGGGCGCGGCAACTGGCACCGCGACCTTCGGCGGCGGAAAGGCCAGCCCGATGACCTCGTCGGGCGACTCCAAACAGCCCGCTCGCCCAAAGAACTTCCGCGGAGCCGCCGAGATACCTGCGACCCTCGCCAAGTCCCGGTTGAACACGATCGCCGAGGAGGTCATCGCTCTCTTGGCGTCTGATCCGAACGCGACGGTCCGCATCACGTTGGAGATCGACGCGAGCTTCCCAGACGGGGCCAGCGACTCGATTCGCAGAGGCGTGAGCGAGAACGCCAACAACCTCGGCTTCAATGCCAAGGATTGGGAGTGATACGCGGGTCCGACACACGAGCGAGGTCGCACCCGTAATGATGGAGGTTGCTTGAGCACCACTGGTGGCAAACAGATCAGCAACCCGTTTTCAACGGGCGGCGGGGGCGTCACCTTTGAAACACAGGTCCAGGCGTCGTTCTGCGCCTTGATGCTCGCCGGTGGGTTTGCCCCATGCCTCCCGTGCCGGCCTATTCAGAAGTTGATCCTGCAGGGAAAGGTTCAAGGCTACAGCACCGACGACCTTATCGTCTTCACTTCACTTCCAGACGGCTCAGAGCTGAGGAAGTTGCTCGTACAGATCAAGCACAGCATCTCGCTAACAGAGGGAAATCAGACATTTGGGGAGGTCGTCGAGGCGGCGTGGTTGGATTTTCAGGAGTCCAGACTCTTCTCTCGAGATCGCGATGCGTTCGCACTGGTAACTGGGCCGCTTAGTGCCACCGACGTCGAGGACAGTCGCACCATCCTCGAGTGGGCACGCCATTCGACGACTGCGGACGAATTCTTCACGAAGGTTGAAACCGTCAAGTTCAGCAGCGATGCGAAGCGGCAGAAACTCAAAGCGTTTCGCGTGCACGTTGACGCTGCCGCAAAGCGGACCGTGTCGAACGAGGAGCTATTCCAGTTCCTCCGGCACTTTCACTTGCTGGGCTACGACCTGGATGTGCGGTCGGGAGTCATGCACGCCATGCTCCACTCGGTGATCGCTCGACACGCGCCGGCGAGTGCCGCCAGCGTATGGGCTCAGGTCGTTCAAGAAACAGCGTACGCGAATCAGAATGCAGGAACGCTCACTCGGAGTTCCTTCTCAGTAGACCTGCAAGCTGCGTTCGCTCCGTCGACCAGCGAGAGCATTCCCGCGTCGATTGCGAGCGCGGTGCCTCCGAGTGTGGCACGTGCGTGGGATAGCCCCGAGTTCGGATCAGCCTTGGTGGTAGCCAATCTCCTAGGTGGCTGGAACGAGAACTCAGCTGCGGACATGGCGATAGTCGCAGACCTGACCGAGGGGGATCCAGTTGCGTGGTTGAAGACGATGCGCGAGGTGCTTCAGCTACCCAATCCGCCGCTGACACAGCAAAGCGGAGTATGGACAGTCAAGAACCGACAACAAGTATGGCAGTCGGTTGCGGCTCGTGTGTTCGACAAACACTTGAAGATGCTCCAGTCCGCGGCTGCGAAGGCACTGACGGAGCGCCATCCACAATTCGAGCTTGACCCGAACGACAGATTCGCCGCGGTGATCTATGGGAAGGTCCCGGAGCACTCGATGGCGTTGCGGCGAGGGATTGCCGAGACGCTGGCATTGCTTGGAAACCAGGCACAGCCACTGAGGAACATCTCACCAGGGGCAGCGACAACAACGGCGATCGTGGCGGTGCGACAAGCTTTGGCGGACAATGACTGGAAGCTCTGGGCAAGCCTGAACGACTTGCTGCCAACGCTCGCGGAGGCAGCCCCAGACGAGTTCATGGATGCGGTGGAGCGAGCCCTAACCGCAGCCCCGAGTCCGTTTGTTGAACTGTTTGCCCAGGAGGGCAACGGCGTCGGCGGTGCCAACTACATGACGGGACTTCTATGGGCGCTGGAAACTGTCGCCTGGGATGAACAGCACATCGTGCGAGCGGCCGTCTTGCTCGGTAGCCTCGCCGTCCACGACCCGGGTGGATCCTGGGGCAATAGACCAGCCAACTCGCTCACAACGATCTTTTTGCCTTGGCTGCCCCAAACGACGGCTTCGGCCAATAAGCGTCAGGTGGCGATACGCACCTTGTGCACAGAGCATCCGTCCGTAGGCTGGCGACTGTTGTTAAGTCTGATGCCAGATCAGACAAGCACATCCATGGGCACGCGTAAACCTCGCTGGCGGGCGAGCCTCTCTGCAGACGGACCTGCGAGACCGTCGACGAAGGAGTACTGGGAACAGGTGGTCAGTTACGCAGAACGTTTATTGCAGATGGCCGCCAAGGACGTGCAGCTTCTCAAGAACCTCGCGACCCATGTGGATCGATTGCCGCCCACAGTGTTTCCGAAACTACTGGAAATGGTCACCTCCGAGGCCATTACATCGCTCCCTGAGGAGTCGCGATTTGATCTGTGGGCCTCCCTCGCAGCACTGGCGAGGAAGCATCGTAGATTCGCGGACGCCGAGTGGTCGCTTCCGGAAAAGCAGATTGAGACCATCGAATCCGCGATCGCCAAAATCGCTCCGATGCGGGCTGATGTGGTGCATCGGGTCTTGTTCACTGACGACGACTGGAACTTGTACGAAGAAAATGACAACTGGGAGGAACAAGAAAAACAACTGGCGCTGCGCCGGCGCGAGGCCGTCGCAGAAGTGCACGCAGCGCAAGGTGTGGTTGGCGTGATTGCGTTCGCAGAGCGTGTTGACTCACCTGGAAAAGTGGGCTTCGCACTCGGCAGCCTAAACATCACGGCGTCCGACGATCAGATACTGCCCCGACTGCTTCGTGCCGAGTCACAAGCTCAGCGGCAGTTTGCTGAGGGATTTGTACGTGGCTGCTTTTATCGTCTTCAGTGGTCGTGGGTCGACACGCTGAAGATGAACTCGTGGACGCATGACGAGATCGCGCAGCTCTTCCTGTGGCTGCCATTTAGTCCGGAGTGCTGGTCGCGGGTGGAGCGTTCTTTGGGAGAACACAAGGATCTGTACTGGCGTCGTGTTTTGGTCAATCCGTATCAGTGCGGCGACCAGCTCGACGCTGCTGCGGATGTACTCTTAGCACATGGTCGGCCCCGAGCAGCACTGGAATGCGTAGCTCACGGCCTTCGCGACAAGAAGACCGTCGATCTGAAGCGAGCGATCGACGTCCTATTGGCTGGCGTCTCGTCCTCAGAGCCGATTCACTCTCTCCATGCGCATCACCTTGTCACGGTGATTCAGGCTCTCCAGGAGAACCCGGCCACACCCAGCAAGGCGCTTCTGCAAGTCGAATGGGCATATCTACCGCTGCTGAACGAGCATCACGGCGCTACACCCAAGCTATTAGAGACCACGATTGCATCAGATCCCCAATTCTTCTGTGAGCTTGTACGAAAGGTATTCAGGTCAAAAAAGGCGCAAGCCGATGTCGACAAGCCGACTCCAGATCAGAAAGCTCTGGCAAAGCACGCGTACCAACTACTGCGCGACTGGCGAACAATTCCTGGAACAGGTGTATCTGCGACTGCCTTCGCCAGTGCATTCACGGACTGGATAAACGCGGTCAAAACGTCACTGGATGACTCGGGCCACACGGAGGTTGGGCTTCATCAGGCGGGAGCGGTGCTGATCCACAGCCCTGCCGATCCGAACGGGCTGTGGATCCACCTCGCCATCGCCGGGGCGCTCAATCGTGATGACATGGCTGAACTGCGTCGTGGCTACAGCCTGGGAATCTACAACTCCCGTGGTGTTCATTCGGTAGATCCAACGGGAGAGCCAGAGAAGAAGCTCGCTGCTGAGTACATGAAGCGAGCTGAGGATGTTGAGAACGCGGGCTTCCATCGGCTTGCCGTAACACTTCGGGAGGTGGCAGCGACGTATGCACGTGAGGCCGAAGAAATCATCGCGGCTCACGCCCGCGAAGAATCGGGTGATAACGATGAATAGGCGTGAAGAAGAGGTAGTTCGTGCCCAGTAGCGATGCGCCAAACGCAGATCATGTGGCCTAACGCTGCTGAGGCTTCGCACTCGCAAGCCCAGTTATCAAGTCGCATCGACGTTTCCACACTGAGCGCTGCTGTGCCCACGAGAGAAGCGCGGCGAGCGGCCGCAGGTCCCGCTCGGTAACGGGGTCGCGGCCCGTGGAGACTGGCTGAAGGTTCAGAATCTCCTCCTGGATGTCGGGCGCGAGGTGCAGCAGGTTCATGATCTGGGTTATCCGCGGCTGCGTGACTTCGCATACCTGAGCCAGTTCAGACTGATCGGCAACGACGCCCTTGCGGAGCATTCCGTCGAAGTGAATCGCCAGCGCCATGAGGCGGGCCACGCGGGGCACTCGATTGGGCAGGGCCGTCGGGACAGCGTCGGGCGCAGAAACGGCCTTCGTGCGCCGACCGCGTCGAACAAAGTGAATCGGGCGTACGACGGTCGTCATGCAACCTCCTGCAGCTTGCCGCGGCAAAGCGCCGCGATGCCCGTGGGGCGGAACGTCACCGCCACCGTGGCGGCGTCGGCGTCGTATTCGACGCTGGTGAAGATCAACTTCAATACGCGGGCTTGTTCGCGTGGCGAGAGATTCGCCCAGACGCCATCAAACGCTTTGAGGGCCTTTCGAGCCTCATCCCTTGAGATCGCGGTGGCGTCCATCTCGGCAAGCCGGGCTTCAACCTCCCCCAGTCTCTGGCGAGAATTCGTGATCCGGCCGTGTGCGTGCGCCAGTTTGCCGGTCACGTCGGTCGTCAGGCTGGCGTCAGCGACGAGCGATTGGAGATTCCGTTCGAGCCGTTTCAGCGACGCTTTGAGCTCATCTCGTTCACGCGAAAGCGACGCAGACTCTTCGCCTAGGCTGGTCCTTGTTTCAGCCAAGACACGATCGAGCAGATCGCGGTCCTCGCCAAGGGAACGGATCTCATTCACAACGACTCGCTCAATCTCGGCTCCCGGAAGCGTTCTGGCGGGACAAGTGTCGCTGCCGCTCTTGATGGCCTTCACGCAGCGGTAGTACCTGTAGAACCGGCCGTCCTTGCCATAGAAGGAGTGCGTCATCGCGGAGTCGCACACTTTGCAGCGCAGGAGGCCCCGAAGGAGCGCGCCGTACTTGTTCCGCACCTCCTTGCCACCGGTTCGGCCGTTCTCGCGCATCTGGCTCTGGACCCGTTCGAAGACGGCCGTGTCCACGATCGCCTCGTGCTCGCCGTCGAAGACCTGGTCCTTGTGAACGATTTTCCCGATGAGGATCGGATTGGTGAGAAAGGCGTAGAGCGTCGCACGGTCAAACGGGCGTCCGCCCTTTGCCGCGCCCTTCCTCGTGATGCGTCGCTTGTTTGGCCATCCGCGCCGAGTGAGTTCTGTCACCACAGGCTGCAATGAGCCCTTGTCCAGATACATCTGGAAGATCTCGCGGACGCGGGCGGCCTCTTTGGGGTTGATCACCAGCCGCGGGCTCCCGCCGGACCGGTCGACGTCGTAGCCCAGCACGGGGACGCCGCCCGCCCACTTGCCGCGACGCTTCTGAGCGGCGACCTTGTCGCGGATGCGCTCGCCGATGATCTCTCGCTCGAACTGGGCGAACGAGAGGAGGATGTTGAGCGTCAGTCTGCCCATCGAGCTTGTGGTGTTGAACTGCTGGGTGACCGAGACGAAGGACACGCCTTTGCGATCGAACGTCTCCATGATGCGAGCGAAGTCCATCAGCGACCGGCTCAGGCGGTCCACCTTGTAGACGACCACGCAGTCGATCTTTCCAGCCTCAATGTCCCGGAGGAGTTGCTCGAGGGACGGCCGTTCCATGCTGCCGCCGGAGAAGCCCCCGTCGTCGTAGCGATCGGGGAGGCAAACCCAGCCCTCGTTCTTCTGGCTGGCAACGAATGCCTCGCCCGCGTCACGTTGGGCATCGAGGGAGTTGAACTCCTGGTCGAGCCCCTCCTCGCTGCTCTTTCTGGTGTAGATCGCGCACCGGATACGGCGCTTGTCACCAGCCACGGTTCCGTTCACGCCGCCATTTGGGTTGGTTGGGGCTCGTTGTTTCATGATTTCCCCTGCAATCCGAAGAACCTGAACCCGTTGACGTGGGTCCCCGTCACCTTCTTGGCGATGGCCGACAACGAGCGGTAGCGCTCGCCCTCGTAGTCAAAGCCCTGGCCGTCGGGCAGGACCACGACCCGAATGGCCCGGCCCTTGTACTCCTTCACCACAGCGAAGCCAGCGGGCGGGATCCGGGCATCCCCGGTCACCATTCCCTTCACGGAACGGGTCGTGGTGCAGCCGGGCCCCGGCTGCGGGGGGCAGATCGCGGCTTTCGGGGCCATCACGCGGACCTCCGCGAGGTCGGCCAGCTCCGCTGCCCTTTTCCGCGCCCGCTCGCTCAGACCACCCTCCGCGTTGGCCTGGATCCGCCAGGCGATCTTGCGGATCAGGTATGCGCGGTGGCGCGTGCGGCACTTGTGGCCGTGCAAGTCTTGGTAGCGCTGCACGAGGTCGCTTGTGGTCATCTTGCCAAGGTCGTCGAGTTGTCGCTGCATCAGGTCGGACATTGAATCTCCTATCGCATGGGCCGAGAGCGTTAACCCGCGGGCCGCGTTGCGACACTGAGGGCGGCTTCCGGCGAGAGTTCAAGTCCATCGCCGAGAGATCTGGCATGCTCGTCAATCGCTCGCTTGGTCCCGCATGTCCGCGCCCGTGCGGCACGAACGGCACGCACCACGCCACGCGCCAGGATGCTCGCGATCTCTGCTTCGCGCTCTGCGGGCGTCATGCTGTCCGGGTTCTTCGATGATGTCACGCAACGGCTCCGGGTCCGATCTCCGCGCCCATCGCGGAATCGTCTCGGGAGCCTTTATGCAAACGCCGAGGCGGTCGCGCGCGGCGATGAACATGTGGATGGCGATCGGAACGCGGTCGCACGAACATCGCGGTCGTGACAGTGGGGTTTGCGATCGCACTTCGAGCGAGGTCGCCCGTTAACCCCCGCCCGTCCGGAAGAGAGACCTCGAGAGACTTTGGCCGCAATTTGCCCCGAAGGGCCGCCGGTTGGACGGTCGCTGGTTATGGCGGGCGGAAGGCCAGAGACGTCGCCCACGCCGGGCCCAGTCGCCAATCCTCGCGGAACGTGGGCCAAAACGCGAAAACGCCGCCGAGGTCTCTCGGCGGCGTTCCCTGAAAACCAAAGGGCCGGCTGCTTTCGCAACCGGCCCGGCAATAGCGGGGGCAGGATTTGAACCTGCGACCTCCGGGTTATGAGCCCGACGAGCTACCGGACTGCTCTACCCCGCAATCTGGGCACAGTTGTAGGCCGGGCGGCACCCCACGTCAATCGGGAGAACGGCCATTGGCCTCACCTTTGACTTCGCCTGCTCAAGACCGGACCGACCTTTCCCGAACGCCCCAAAAACCGACTTTTCAAAGACTGTCGTGAGTCATCTGCTGCGCGGAGGTCGAGCCTCGCTCCACCCCCACTTCCGGGTCCATTGACGCGCCCGCCGAAGAGCCATGAACAGGTTTGATCAATGACAACCACGCCGCCGTGGACGAGATCGTGCCACATCGGCTTGCTGAGCGACTACCCGGAGTCGCCCGAAATCACTGGCGGGGCCCCGTCGCACGCAGGTTCTGTTCGCGGTCGAACCCACCCGCCGATAGTGCATCCATGAGCCAGTCCACACCCGCCACACCCGCCGCGACCTCCGCCAAGCCCACCACGTTCACGTTTCAATCGAGCAACGACCCGCTGCTGCGCGCACAGCCCCACCGCATGACGACGGCCGTGATCGCCCACGCCGACCAGAAGCCGCGCGAGCGGGTTCTTCTCTATGCGTTGGTCTTCGCGTTGGCTCCGAAGCGATGCCTTGAGATCGGCGTCCGCTGGGGCGGAGGATCTCGCATCATCCACGCCGCCCTCTCCGACCTCGCGCACGGCGTGCTGGTCTCGATCGATCCATCACCGACGCTCGAATTCGACTGGGCCTTGATCGCCGATCGCGCAACCCTGATCATCGGCTCGTCGCCCGCCGACCTCGGGCGCTGCCGCGCCGCGGCCGACGGCACGTTCGACTTCGTCTTCGTCGACGGCGACCACAGCGAAAAATCGTGCTACGCGGACCTCGAGGGCGTCGCGGAAATCACCTCTCCCGGCGCCAACATCCTGCTCCACGACGCGTTCCACCCGCCGGTCGATCGCGCCATCACGCGGGCTCTGCAGTCCCTCCCCTACTCCGACGTCGCGATGCCCGCGCTGACACGCAACGACGGCCTGCACGTGGAGAGCGGTCGAACCATGACGTTCGGCGGCGTGCGTTGGCTGCGCCGGAAGTAGACGCACGCCATCGCCTTGCGTCGCCGGGACGGGTGCGCCAGACCCCGCGTGCCGGACCGATCGAAGAGGAAAGCCGATCGCTCCCGACTCAGCACCCGGCCTCGTACGCCTCCGCGAACATGTCGTAATCGTCACCGTTCACGAAGCCGTCGCCGTTGATGTCGGCGCTCGACAGACCGGATTCAAAGGCGAGCGCGAACGCGTCGTAATCGTCGCCGTTGATGAACCCGTCGCCGTTGAAGTCCGCGGCCGTGCCGCGCCACCAGAACGCTCGCTCGTCGTTGGGCATGAAGTCCGACCAGCCGACCACGACGCGCCCATCGGCGGAGACAGCGCACGCGCTCGCCGCCTCGCCTCCCAGCCTGCCCAAGCTCCGCATCCCGCGCTCGAGCGACCAGCGGAACGCGACCCAACCGCCAGGCACGCGAGCCTGCCCAACCACCACGTTCCCGTCCGGCGATACGGCCTGCGCGTATGAAGTCGCGCCGCCCAGCGTGCCAAGGCTCTGCATTCCGCCCGCGAGCGTCCACCGGAACGCTCGCGCGTTGCCCGCCACATTCGTGGAGTCACCCACCACCACGCTCCCGTCCGCGGACACTCCCCACGCCGAGGCCTTCACGCCGCCGAGCGTGCCCAGGTCCTGCATCCCGCCGGCCACGGTCCAGCGGAACGCCCGCGTTTCGCCCGCCGCGTTGGTCGACGAGCCCACCACGGCCAGCCCGTCCTCCGAGATCGCATTGGCGCTGCTGTAGAGCCCTCCCAGCGTTCCGAGATTTACAAGGCCCGTGTCCGCGCTCCACCGGAACGCGCGCCACTGCCCGTTCGCAAGCCGCGAATCACCCGCGATCGCGCCGCCGCCCGCGGAAATCGCAACCGCGTAGGAATCACCGCCGAGCGTGCCCAGGTTCTGCAATCCACCCGCGGACGTCCAGCGGAACGCTCGCCACCCAGACGAGACCTGCCCCTGGACCGCGACGACTTCGCCGTCCGCCGAGGCGCACTGGCCCACCGACCACCCGTTGTCGATCGCCCCGAGGTCCTGCATGACGCCGTTGACCCAACGGAACGCGTGGACGCGCCAGAACGCATCGCGTGACTCACCGACAACCGTGCGGCCGTCCGCGGAGACTCCCCACGCGCGCGCATAGGTCCCCCCGAGCGAACCGAGGTCCATCATGCCGTCCGACGGCGTCCAGCGAAACGCGCGATACTGATCCAAGCCGTCGAATGTCAGCCCGACGACGACACGGCCGTCCGCGGAAACGCCGTACGGCGACGAGTTCATCCCGCCCAGCGTGCCGAGGTTGACCATCTCACCGCATGCCTGCCCATTCGCGGTTGAACTCAAAAACACCGACATCGAACACGCGGCGATAGCAAACGCGCCCACCGCACTCGTCATGCTCCGCTGACATAGAGAGTTCATGGACATACGCCCTTTGCTGCCAAATTGAAAAGCCTGCAGGCCGGCCCCACGCAGGACGGCTTGCATACAAGGCTACTGGCCCGTCAATTACGGATCAACACATCCCTTTCGTATTTGCCGTCTTTCCTTTGCTGATAGCCCCTGGTCGCCCGGAATCCGTCCCACAACGTCACGCACGCGGCTGACGTACGGCGGTGCTGTTCCGCGCGACTCGACCAATGCGTTTGCCCGGTGACTTCGCGAACAGGACGCAAACCCGGAACAAGTGAGAGCCACCAGAACCATCGCCAACGCCGCTCGCCGCAACTCGCGTTTTCGCTTTGAGTCGGGAATCGACAACGCTCCATGCACGCACGCCAATCCCCTCAGCCGCACTCCCGCCCGATCGGCCTTGCCGCGAATACCATCGCCCATGCCGGACAAGGTCAACATTCTGCTCGTCGGCGGCGGCGGGCGCGAGCACGCCATCGCCACCGCAATCTCCCGCTCTCCTCGCGTCGGCGACCTGTGGCTCACGCACCCGGAGAACCCGGGCCTGGCCAAGCTCGGGCGCGGCGTGGACGTGCCAGTGTCGGCCCGCGAGATCTATCGCCTCCAGCAGTTCTGCGATCACAAGAAGGTCGGCTTGGTCGTCGTCGGGCCCGAGGAACCGCTCGCCGAGGGCTTCGCCGACAAGCTCGCATCACCCACGCGCGTCGTCTTCGGCCCGATCGCCGAGGCCGCCCGTCTCGAGGCCGACAAGGCCTGGGCCAAGCAGGTGATGCGATCCGCTTCCATTCCCACCGCCGATTCACGCACGTTCAACGATTTCTCCGCGGCCAAGTCCTACGTCGAAACGCGCGAGGAGGCCCCCGTCATCAAGGCCGCCGGGCTCGCCAAAGGCAAGGGCGTGATCGTCGCGGCGACCAAGGAAGAAGCGATCGTCGCGCTCGAACGCATCATGGTGCAGAAGGTCTTCGGAGACGCGGGGCGCACCGTCGTCGTCGAAGAGCGACTCGAGGGCCCCGAAGTCTCCGTGCTCGCAATCGTCGATGGTCGCAACATCCTCGTCCTCCCGCCATGCCAGGACCACAAGCGCCTGGGCGACAAGGACACCGGCCCGAATACCGGCGGCATGGGCGCGTTCTGCCCCAGCAACACGCTCTCGCCCGACGTCATGGAAACCGTCGAACGCGAGATCCTCGTCCCGACCATCGACGCCCTGCGCCGCGACGGCATCGACTATCGCGGCGTGCTCTACGCCGGGCTCATGCTCACGCCCGCGGGGCCCAAGGTCCTCGAGTTCAACGTGCGCTTCGGCGATCCCGAATGCCAGCCGCTCATGACCCGCCTGAAAAGCGACGTGGTCGAGCTCATGCTCGCGACCTGCGCCGGCAAGCTCGATCGGATCGACGTCGAGTGGAGCGAACAACCCGCGTGCTGCGTCGTGCTCGCGGCCAAGGGCTATCCCGACAAGCCGCGCGCCGGCGACATCATCACCGGGCTCGACCAAGCCGAAAAACTCCCGGGCGTCTCCGTTTTTCACGCCGGCACCAAGCGGAACGAGAAGGGCCAGATCGTGACCAGCGGCGGGCGCGTGCTGGGCGTGACGGCACTCGGCATCGACCTGCCGGATGCACGCCGCCGGGCCTACGAGGCCGCGGATCTCATCACCTTCGATGGCAAAGTGATGCGCCGCGATATCGGCGCGAGCGTTTGAGATCGCCCCACCCAGGTTTGCCCAACTTCGGACGCATCAGCTGACGAGTCCGCGAGGAAGGCCAGGGTCGGAGCGCCTCCACCTCAGACGCAGCGTCGACGCAGCGCACCGGGCGGGCCTGTCGCCGCATCCAGTCCGAAATCCGCCAAACCACTCCCCCGATCGGTATCTGGCCGGGCCAAGCCCGCTCCTCTGTGTAATCGGACCTTGCGTCTGATCGTGCCGAGCGACTCAGAAAGGCTCGCGGCGGGAACCCTCGGTGTGGTAGAGTCGGACCGTCAGGAAGCCGAATGGGTGTGGTCCTGCGGGTGCCTCGGCCGCCCCCGAAGTAGCTGATCGGTCTCGACCTGGAGTGCATATGAAGAAGCGTTTGACGATCGCGGCGTTGTTGTCGGCGGCAGCTCTGACGGCCTCGGCGAGCGCCGACGGCGTGGCAGGAACCCTGCACCTCAAGACTGGCGACGTCAACACCGCCAAGACCCTCTCGCTCCTCACACCCAAGGCCAAGTTCGACGCGGAGAAACGCTACGTCCTTCAGCTCGACGGCCCGATGACCGCCGCCAAGCGTGCCGCCCTCGACAACGCCGGCGTCGTCACGTCCGACTATCTCCCCGACTACGCGTACGTCGCGGACCTTTCGCACGCCGACTCCGCCAAGCTCTCAAACCTCGGCTTCGTCACCTGGGTCGGCGCGTTCGACAAGGCCTGGAAGCTCGAACCGGCGTGGGGCACGCACCAACTCACCGAACCCGATCGTGCCGCGGCCCTCGAAAACGGGCAGCGCCTCGCCTCGATCGTCTGCTTCGCCGATGCCGATCCGCAGCCCGTCGTCATCGCCCTCACCAACCTCGGCGGTCAGCTCACCGACATGCAACTCGTCGGTGATTCGGTCTTCATCGAAGCCTGGCTCCCCACCGCCCGCGCGGGCGAACTCGCGGCCCAAGATCACGTCCAGTGGATCGAGGAAGCGCCGCAGATCCAGCTCCGCAACGACACCAACCGCTGGATCCTCCAGAGCAACGTCTCCAACAGCACGCCCGTCTGGGACAAGGGCATCCACGGCGAAGGCCAGATCGGCGGCCTGATCGACGGTGCGATGAAAGAAGCCCACTGCATGTTCGATGACGCCGTCGCCCCCGGACCGACCCACCGCAAGATCATCGCGTATCACGGCACGTCCGGCTCCGACAGCCACGGCACGCACACCGCCGGCACGTTCGTCGGCGATCAGACCCCCTTCGGAACCTACACCACCAACGACGGCCTTGCGTTCGCAGCCAAGCTCTCCTTCACCAACTCGAGCACCGTCGGAAGCTCGAATCTCTATTCCGCGTTCATCACCGCCCACAACGAGGGTGCCCGCGTCCACAGCAACAGCTGGGGCGACGACAGCACCACCGCTTACACCACGCACTGCCGCCAGATCGACCAGTACACCTGGGAGAAGGAAGACGGCCTGGTCGCCTTCGCGGTGACCAACCTCTCCGCTCTCAAGACCCCGGAAAACTCGATCAACGTGCTCGGCGTCGGCGCCAGCCAGGACACACCAAGCCAGGCCAACCACTGCTCGGGCGGCACGGGCCCGACCGCCGACGGGCGGCGCAAGCCCGAGGCCTATGCCCCCGGCTGCAGCACCAACAGCGCCAACTCCGGCACCACCTGCGGCGTCGTTGGTATGACCGGCACGTCCATGGCCTGCCCCGCCGTCTCAGGCGCTGGCCTCCTGGTGCGTCAGTACTTCACCGATGGGTTCTATCCCACGGGCGCCGCCGTCCCCGCCAACTCCATCACTCCCTCCGGCGCACTCATCAAAGCCGTGCTCCTCAATAGCACCGTCGACATGACCGGCATCAGCGGCTATCCCAGCAACTCCGAAGGCTGGGGCCGCGTGCTCCTCGATAACGCGCTCTATTTCGCGGGCGATGCCTCAAAGCTCTACGCCGTCGACGTCCGCAACGCCCAAGGCCTCTCCACCGGCGGCCAATCGACCTACACCTTCAGCGTCAACAGCAACACCAAGCCCTTGAAGGTCGCGATGGTCTTCACCGGCCCGCCCGCCGCCGTCAACGCCAGCAACCCCGTCATCAACAACCTCGACCTCGAGGTCACCGATCCCTCCAACGCGACCTACAAGGGCAACGTCTTCACCAGCGGCCAGTCTTCGACCGGCGGCAGCGCCGACGCCAAGAACAACGTCGAAATGGTCCTGCGTACCACCCCCGCCACCGGCACCTACACCGTGACAATCAAGGGCACGGGCGTCAACCAGAGCACCCAGGGCTACGCACTCGTCGTCACCGGCGATGTCTCCACCTGCACCAGCCCCTCCATCTCCGACCAGCCCGATTCCCTCACCGTCACCGACAACCAGAGCGCCCTCTTCAGCGTCACCGCCGCCGGAACCTCCATCGGCTACCAGTGGAAGAAGGACGGCAACGACATCAGCGGCGCCAACGCCAGCTCCTACTCCATCGCCGCCACCGACCTCAACGACTCCGGCTCCTACACCGTCGTCATCAGCAACTCCTGCGGCTCGCTCGAGAGCAACCCCGCCGTCCTCACCGTCAACCCCTGCCCCGCCGACCTCAACGCCGACGGCTTCGTCAACGGCGATGACTACGACGCCTTCGCCAGCGCCTTCGACGCCGGCGAACCCGGCGCGGACTTCAACCACGACGGCTTCGTCAACGGCGATGACTACGACGCCTTCGCCAGCGCCTTCGAAGCGGGGTGCTGAGCGTGCAAACCGCGAGGACACATCCGATGAAAGCACACACCTCGCGGAGTCTCGGCCTTGCCGCGATCGTCGTGGCCGCGGCGGGGAACGCGGCCAGAGCGCAGACTGCCACCGTCTACGACCTGCGGAACAACCTGCCGGGAGTACAGGGCGCAAACCTGCGCGTGAGCGCGATGGAAGATACTCCCTCGACGATCGATTCAAACGTCGCCATCAACTTCACCGGCGACGGCCGAGCGGTCAACTGGCTCGAGGTCTACTTCGTGACCCAGAGCTCCGGGGGAACGCCGAACGGTTGGAACCCCTCCGTGATGGACTTTCGCATCACGGGGCGGTACGGCGGAACGGCCTCATATTCCGCGGACCCCTACAACCCGACGGGTTTCAATGACTGGGTTCAAGTACTCGACACTCCGTCGAACGCTGACTGGCTCACGCCCATCTACACAAGCAGCGGCTACAACGTCTACCGAGGCGAGTTCCTGTTCCCAACGATGAATACCACTCCCGGCCACGATTACACCATCACATGGAGCGGCTATGGAAACTTGTCTTCGGCGGGCAAGCTCTTCCTCCTCTTCTCCAACAACTCTGCGGGCTCCTTCGGTGCTTCGAGTGATTGGAGATGGCTCAGCGGCCAGTCTCCGATCTCCCTCACCGCCGCCGGCGCGCCCTTCCCGACCGTCGCTGCCCGCGTCGGCTACGTCTGCAGCGCCGACTTCAACCTCGACGGGTTTGTGAACGGCGACGACTACGACGCCTTCGCCTCGCTCTTTGAATCCGGCGACATCGGCGCGGACGTCAACCACGACGGCTTCGTCAACGGCGACGACTACGACGCCTTCGCCAGCGCTTTCGAAGCGGGGTGCTGAGTCTCCCGCCAACCAACATCCCGCCTCGCATCCAAACCCCGGGCGGTCCCGGGATTTTTTTGTACATCCTGAATCACTGGAAACCCTCAGGCCGAAGGCCTGCTCGCGCCGTGAGGGGTACCGAGCCAGCGCGCGACGCCCTGCATCTGCCTGAAGGACCTTTTCTCTGCCCTCTTCACTCGTTGCCTCGATGCCGACTGCCTCGCTGCTTTCTTCTTCTTCCCGTCCCGATTCCCCCCTCTCCCGTTCTCTCTCTCATTCCCCTCCACTCCGCGACCTCTGCGTGCTCTGCGTTGAAACTCCTTCTCTTCCCCACTCCCCACTCCCCATTCCCCACTCCCGCTCCTCCCGGTTAGTACCCGCTTATCACCGCATCTGTGCGCACCAAAGTGTCCGTCTTTTTGACCACTTCCCAGATTTCCGAAAAAAATCTTCGCGAGCTCCCGCCCCGCGCGTAACCCTTTCCGCGGCCTTGGTTTCCTGCCTTTCCTAGTGCCCAGTGCCCAGTGGCTAGTGCCTGCTTATCACCGCCTCCGTGCGCACCAAAGTGTCCGTCCGCCCCCTGTGTGGAGAGCGCGTGTGTGAACCCCGCGCCCTCACCGGAGTCGCGCGACGGCCCATCACCCGCCGCGCAGCCCCGGCGTCTTTGACAAGTGAATACACCGGCCGGGACCGGACTCTGGGTGGCGTGGCCAACCTGTTGGCCACGCGCCCGGCTTTCCTGCGTTCGGCCATGCTCCGCGCTCGCCCGCGCCTCGGTGATCTACCGCGGGATGGTGATCGTCCCCGCGTCCTTGATCTCGACGCGGTCCTTCGCCAGATCCCAGAAGATCCGCCGTGCCGTCACGGGCGTCGGGTTCTTGGGATCGAACATCTGCGCGAGGTTGCCCTCCGACGCGATCGCCTCGATCGTGCGCGCCACCGCGTCGTACTCGAGCTGGTCGCTCGTGATCTCCTTGCCCATCGATCGGGCCCACACCGCGCCATTCGCCGTCGCGCCCAGGAACTGCCCGCGCACCATCCGCATGCCGCGCTCGTTGAACGACTCGGCGTCGCGGAACCGCACGACGAGTTTCTCGCTCTCCAATTCCGCCTTGTCGCGAGAATCGATCGGCGCGTGATCCAGCTTCACCCCGCCGCGAACCGTCGCGAGCCCAGCCACGCGCTCGTACGTCATCTCGTTGGTCCAGCGCACCCGGGCCGTCCCGCGCGCCGTCGTCGGCTCCTCACCCACCACCTCGACCTTGGGCGGCGTGTTCCGCTTGTCGAACGACAGCAGCATCCCCGCGCTCGGCACCGTCATCGTGCCCCGCGCGTTGTCGCCCACGATCATCGAGCCCTCCAGATACACCAGGCTCTCGAGCTCGCGGCCTTCGGACGCGTCCTCGTTCAGGCGATAGGTGCGAGACTCAACGCTCGCCCGCTTGCCGTCGGCGCGCTCCAAGTCCGAACCCGTCACGCTGGCGAGCAGCAGCTGGCGATCGTCCGGCTTCTTGGCTTGCGCGGGCTCGCTCGACTTGGTCCCAAGGTCAAGGCTCGCGATGCCGCTCGACGATTCGCCGCCCGACGCATCGGCGGGGGTGAGTTCAAGGTGCAGCCGCTCGCCGAACAGCTTGTCCTGCTCCAGCGGGCCGGGCGTGTAGGTGGCCTGCACGTCGCCGGCGGCATCGAGCACGCCGGAAACGTCGCTGAACACCATCCCGCCCTTCCACGTTGCCAGCACGTGCCCGAGGTCCTTCGCGGGGTTCGCGACATCGCTGTCGCCCGGAGCAACGTCGCCCGCCTTGTTCGCCGCGGGATTGTGCTCGAAGACGCCCGCCCCAAAGACCTCGAGCGATCGCTCGGCTCCCTTCAGAACCATCGACGTGCCGCTCACCGCGCTCGCGCCCTTGGAGAGCGACACATGATCGCCCATGAGCTCGACGACCTGCGCCACCGCGTCGGCGCGGAGCTGATCGGCGTTGGCGACCACGCCGTCGCGGCGCGTGAAGCGCACCGTGCCGTCGGCCTTGACGTCGGTCACCTCGATGTCGTTCTTCTTGGGCCCCGAATCCGACTTGGACGCCAGGCCCGCGCGGAGCTTGTCCGCGTCGAGCGTCACACCGTCGCGTTCAACGTGCACCCCGCCGCGTGCCTCGAACTCTCGCGGCTCACTCTCGCCGATCCCCGCGTTGCCCTTGCGCACGGGGACGAACGACAGGTCGAGCTCGCCCGCCGCCAGCGACGCGCCGCGCCCGTCGCCGCCCGTTGCGCCGTCACGGACCTCGATGCGCCGGAGCACCGCCTGGCCGTCGGTGCGCGGGCTCGGGATGAACGTCGCGTGCAGATACCCGCCGTTCAGGGTTCCCCGCCCGTCCTGGGCATCGATCTTGCCGTGGAGGAACGCCTCGCGGAGCGCGCCGGTCATCTGGCCATCGCGCGTGTCAAAGAGGAACTGGGCGCTCTCGCCCCACGCCACGCGCCGCGCGATCGCGTCGCCCGCCGGCTCGGCGTCCGCCCGCGACTTGTCCTGCACCAGCACGCCGCCCGACGGGATGTCGACCACGCCCGTCGCGACTCCGATCATCACGCTCTTGGCTTCGACGCGTCCCGCGCCCTGCGAGCGCACCACCGCCGGTGTCGTGTCGTCGCCGAGCAGGCCCACGCGGCGCGTGGTCGCGAAGTACTCCACGTTGGTCGCGCTCCCGCTGGCCTTCTGCTCGGTCGCGCTGAAGCGCGTGCCGCCCGGGAGGTCCGACTCGAACCGGAGTGAGACCTCGTCCTTCGCCAGTTCGCCCGGGCGATCCTTCTCGGCCTTCAGCACCAGCGGGCCGGTCCACGTGATCGTCACGTCCTCGTCAGAACGCACGGCTGCCAGCGAGTCCGCCGGCTGGGCCAGGGGCGCCGCCGTCGGAGCGGATGTCGCCGTTCCAGCCTGCGGCACGGCGGGCGCAACGCCCGGCGCGGGCGGCGTGCCGACGGATCCCGGTGCGGTCTCCGCGGGCGCTGCAGACTCCGGAACCAGGGCAGGCTGGACGTCCGTCGTCGCGGGCGTGTTGTCGGCGTTCTTGTCCGCGGGCTTCTTGCCCGGCTTGTCCGCGAGCTTCTCAAGATCGCCGGTCGCACCCGGCGCGAGTTTGCCATCGATCAGGTGCGTCCAGGTGCGCAAGCGATCGGACGAGATCTCCTTCGCCCCCTGAACGACCTTCACATCCTCGCTGAACGCCGCGGCATAGAAGACCTCGTCGAGCGGCGCGGGCGCGGGCGTCGCGCCCGGATTGGTCGCGGGCTGAGCGCTCGGAGGCGCTGCGGGTGCCGAGTTGTTCGCGTCGGCGACGGGCCCGCCCTCATTCGTTCCGGCCTTGGCCTTGCCCGGGGCGCCCACGTCACTCCCCGATCGCATGTTGCGGGGCTTCAGCACGATCTTCTCGCCCCGATCGATCTCCATCAGCTCAACACGGCGGTCGGTCTGGTTGGTCACGACGTGCAGTCCCGTGAACGCGAACTCGCCGAATTGGCCCTCGCCCACCACACGGCTCGACGTGCGCATCTCGCCCGTCGTCGTGTCGAAATCAACCGACGCCATCCGCGCCGTCAGCAGCGGCACGCCCTTGTCGGGGTCGATCTTCATCCCCGGCGGCATCGCGGGATACAACCTGATTTCCACGTTCCCCGAGAGCGTCCCCGACTGCGGCTCCTGGTCCTGCCGCGGGATCACGAACATCCCCTCGTCGGCACGGACGTACACGATCCGCCCGTCCTTCATGTAGTTGAACGAACGGGGCTGCTGAAGGCGATATCGCTTGCCCTCGAGCGGCTCGAGTCGATTCCACCCCAGTTCGCCCGCGACTCGCGTCGGGTCGTTGCGATCGGTGAACGTGACGCGCTGGTCCTTGCCGCCCGCCACCTCGAACGCGCCGCTATTCCCAGCGGCCTTTGCGATGTCCTTGATGTCGGGGGGCGGCGGGGCCTCCTGACCATCGAGCCCGGCGTTGGAAACACGCGGGCCGCGCATCGCATAGAACACGACCAGGCCAGCAAACGCGACGGAAAGGACGGCGGCGACCGCGAGCCCGGCGGTGCGGGTGGAACCGGCGCGGGCGCGGAGCCAACCGCCCGGCCCGGCGTGAGCCTTGTGCATCCGTTCACGCTCCGCGGACAGGGTGTTCATGGAATCGATGGTATGTCGTCCTTGCAATGGCCACCACCGGAAGTGTGCTGTCGGCACATCATCGAATCGACGTTCGCCCGTTGAGAATCGACCGCCGACCGTAGGACACGCCTGTGCCAGGTCGGCCTGTCAGTCCTGCACAAGGCGGAGCGCGATCAGGTCTTGCACGTCGAGAATCCCGACCGGCCTGCCCGCTTCGTCCACCACGGGAATCTCGTCCTGGCGATGCTCACGCACCATCAGCACGGCGTCGCGCACCAGGGCCGAACTCGAGAGCGTCCTCGGCTTTCGCGTCATCACCACCGCGACGGGGCGATCAAGCTCCTTCGCATCGCGCAGCACAAGACGCCGCAGATCGCCGTCGGTAAAGATGCCGGAGAGCGACCCGTCGCCAGGGCTGACGACCAGCATGGCGCCGGGGCGTCTTCCGTGCTCCGCAGCCTTCTCGAGGGCGCGACGGACGCTCAGGTCCTCGCTCACGGTCGCCAGGTTCTTTCCCACGACGAATCGCAGGACATCGGTCACGGGGCGCAGGGCGTTGCCCAGCGCGCCGCCGGGGTGCCGCCTCACGAAGTCAGCGTGGGTGAACTCGCGACGCCGGGCGGCGGCCAGCGCGAGCGCATCGCCCAGGACGAGTGTCGCGGTCGTGGACGAGGTCGGCGCGTGAAACTCCGGCGTCGCTTCGCTGGTCACGCCCAGACGCAGGAAGACCGTGGCGAGGCGTTCGAGGCTGGAGCGCGGGGAGCCATCGTCGCCGGCGCCACCGCCGCCGGTGATCGAGATGATGGGCAGGCCGTCCTGACGCAGGATCGCGGCGAGATTCACCAGTTCGTCGGTCTCGCCCGAATAGGAAATCGCGATGACGACGTCGGCGGCCCGGAAACGCCCGAGATCGCCGTGCGCAGCCTCGGTCGGGTGGACGACGTGGGCGGGGATCCCAACGCTGGACATCGTGGCCGCGATCTTGGCCCCGACCAGCCCGGACTTGCCAAGCCCCGTGACGAGCACGCTCCCGCCGGCGTTGGCGGCGGCGCAGATCAGGTCCACGGCCTTGTGAAACGACGGGCCCACGTGCTCAACCAGCCCCAGCACCGCCCGGGCCTGCTCGCGGATGGTGTCGCGGGCGAATTCCTGCTCCACGCCATGGTCGCCCGGAAGGTCCGGGCTCTGGCCGGGCGTCTGGCCTGCGTGCGGGTTGGCTTGGTGGGAGATGGTCCGTTCCGCCATGCGGTAGTTTAGGCTGGTCTGGCGATTTGCCCCGCCAGCGTTGGCGAGGCCGATCTCGACGCACGGTGTGCCGCGGCCACCTCGGAACAGTACAACACGCTAAACTCCGGGCACACGGCGGAGCCGCACAATGAGCGTCATGGACGACTATCGCGTACATCTGGACGCCTTCGAGGGTCCCCTGGACCTTCTGCTCTTCCTCATCCGCAAGGACGAGGTCGATATCACTGACATCCCAGTCGCGTCGATCACGGAGCAGTATCTGTCGTTCCTGAAGGGGATCGAGCGGATCGACATCGAACTCGCCGGCGAGTTTCTCGTGATGGCGGCGACGCTCATGGAGATCAAGTCGCGGATGCTGATGCCCGCGCCAGCGCGGGCCGCGTCGATGGCTGCGGACGCCGGGCCCGCCGATGACCCGCGGGCCGAACTCGTGCGGCAGCTGCTGGCGTACAAGCAGTACCGCGACGCGGCCGCAGCGCTCGAGCAGCGCCACACGGACTGGGCCAATCGATTCCCGGCGGGCAACGCGTCGGTGGATGATGAGCGGCTGCGCGAGGCGATGGAGGCGATGGACCAGGTCGACCTCGGCGACGTCGGGCTCGTCGACCTGGCAGAGGCCTTCCGGAAGATCGTCGAGAGCGTGAACTTCGATCGCCTGGGCGATCACCAGGTGACCTACGACGACACGCCGATCGAGTTGCATGCGCAGGACATCCTCGAACGAATACGCGCGACGCCCGCGGAGGCGGACGGCTCGCGCACGCTCGAGTTCACGCAGGTCTTCCACGGCCGCACTCGCTCGGAGATGATCGGGCTGTTCCTGGCGGTGCTTGACCTGGTGCGCCGCAGCCTGGTCGCGGTGAAGCAGGAGACGATCGGCGGGGCGATCACGCTCTCGCCGCGCGAGGAAACCGAGATCATCCACGCGGCGATCCCCGACGACCCGCGCAAGCCCTGACGCGGCCAACGTCTTCGGTCATGCGACGAGCATTCGATATGGATTCCGTGCGATGGGAGCACGCCGCATCGGACGCGGGTCGTTTTCGTCGACCCAACCCAGTTCGCCGACCCAACACGAAACTCTCAGGAAATGTCGTCTCCACTTCTTCGCTATCTCACTGCCTCGCTGTCTTCTTCTCCCGCCTTCTCGCTGTCTCGCTCCTCCAAAAAAGCAACGGGCGAGTCCGAAGACCCGCCCGTCGATTCAGTTCATGTCAATCAACCGACCGCGATTAGCGGCGGCGACGGCTCATGACGAGGCCGCCGAGGCCCAGGAGGGCCGCAGCGCCGGGAGCCGGAACGGCCTCAACGACGACGTTGTCGACCTGGACGTACCAGTCCCAGTCGCCGGTGTTGGGGTCATAGTAGTGGAAGCCGATGTTGACGGTGTTGCCGCCGTAGGCCGAGATATCGATCGTCTTGCTGGCGCCGGGGAGAGCCATGAAGCCGCCCGTGTCGGCCTGGGTGCTCCAGAGCGTCGACCAGCTGCCGCCGCCGTTGGTCGAGATCTCGACATCAAACTTGTCGAGCGCGGCAAAGTTCTGATAGTTGTACAGGAACGACACGCTGGCCGGGCCGGCGCCGATGGCGATGCCGGGGGAGACCATGCGGGTGTTGAACTCGCCCGACGCGGCGTCGGAGCTCGCGGTCGCGGCATTGCCCGAACCGCCGGTCCAGTTGCTGTAGCCGTACGACGACATGGACTTCCACAGCGCCTTGCCCGTGCCCTGCAGGTCCTGCACGGTGAACGTGCCGGTGCCCGTGTCGAACGAATCCGTGAACACCACGCTTGCGGACGCGGTGCCAGCCATGGCGGCGAGCGCCAAAGCAGCGAGAATCTTCATGTGAACCCTCCCAACCAGAAAACCACAAACAACTCGGTTTCGTGGATGCGCCCGGAAACTGCGCAGCCGACCGAGGAGACAGCAAACTTGTGGGCTTGGAGGTACCCTCCCCTCACCCTGAGAAAACGCAGCTTAACGACGCCTCCATCCGCTGTCAATATTGCGCAGAGCATTTTCACCAGAAACTTCGCTCTGATAGAAAACCCCAACCCGCACCCCACAGCGATGAATAGGACTCCCCAAAATCTCTTCCGCAGCTATACTTGTCCAAGTGCCGCCCGCGTCGGCGGCGTCCGCGACGGGTGTCCCGCTCGCAAGGAGGTATCTCATGGCCGGTACGACCACGGTTCCCCAGCCCGAAACGTCGAACAGCGGCATCGTGCTCTCCGAGATCGCCGCCCGCGAGATCAAGAACATCATCCAGCAGCAGGAGTTGGATGCCGAGAAGGTCCGGCTCCGCGTGGGAGTCAAGGGCGGCGGCTGCTCCGGCTTCAGCTACCTCCTCGACCTTACCGAGAGCCAGAAGGACTCCGACGAACTCTTTGAGCAGCACGGGATCAAGATCATCTGTGATCCCAAGAGCATGCTCTACCTGAGCGGCGTGACCATCGACTTCAAGGACGAGATCATGGGCCGCGGGTTTGTTTTCCACAATCCCAACGCCACTTCCTCCTGCGGCTGCGGCTCAAGCTTCTCCGTCTGAGCCACCTCATCAGCACCCCGAATTCCGAAACCACCCGAACGGGTGGTTTTTTGTTGGAACGACAGAATCTGGGTCGGGTGATGGCTCCACAAACCGGCGAAACTCCCGATGGATATTGGACTTGCGGAATTTCACAAAGGGCGATAATCTGAGGTATGGGAGCGATCGTGGGGATCGCTCCAGTTCACGGTTCGCCTGTTCGTGGGGACGTGCGGGCGTGCCGGTGCGATGGCTGCGGGTGATCGGAAGCGCATGAGGCGCCACAGCGCGGGCACGAAGCCCGCCAGCGCGGCATGGCCCGATCGCGGCGGCGATCGCGATTCGGAGAGCCGCGGCTCGGGAAGGACTCATGAGCCATTCCGCCATGCCTCTCGACACTGGTCTTGGCTATGCGCCACCGGTCGTGACGCAGTTCAGCGTCTTCCTACCCAACAAGGTGGGCCGCCTCTTCGACCTCGTGCATTCGTTCGACGATGCGTCGTGCCAGATCTGCGCGCTGGCGGTACATGAGGCCAGCGACCACGCCGTGGTCCGCATCATCTCCAACAACGCCGCCCAGGCCCGTGCCAAGCTCAAGGCCGACAACATGCCCTTCGCCGAGAAAGACCTGCTCGTCGTCGAGCTCTCCGCGGGCCACACGCTCTCGAGCCTTTGCCTGTGCCTGCTTGGTGCGGAGCTCTCGATCCAGTTTGCGTATCCGCTGATGCTCCGCCCCAACGGCACGCCGACCATCGCGCTCGCCGTGGACGATCCAACCCTCGCCGGGCAGATTCTCCGTCGCAAGGAGTTCCGACTCTTCGGCGAAGGCGACCTGCCCGCCCGTCCGCACAAGCACGATCACTGATCGAGCGGCCCGCCGACATCCCCGAGCGCGGCCCCCATTCCGCCATACGATCCCGCCATGTCATTCAACTCCGAGGTTGCGCTGCGCCTCGAGCGCATCGCGGTGATGCTCGACCTCCTGGGCGAGGACTCGTTCCGCTCGGCCGCCAACGCCCGCGCCGCCCGCGCCATCGCCGACCTCGCGACCGACCTTGCCCCGATCGCCGATGACCAGGCCAAGCTCCGCGCGATCCCAGGGATCGGCCCGAAGATCGCCGAAAAGATCGGCGAGTTTCATCGCAGCGGGCGCATCGAAGAGCACGACGAACTGGTGACCAAAGTCCCGCCCGGTCTCTTCCCGCTCCTCGAAGTGCCGGGCCTGGGGCCCAAGACGTTGCGCACGCTCTGGACCCAGGGCGGCGTGACGGATCGCGCTTCGCTCGATCGCATCATCGCCGACGGCTCAATTCTCTCCCTGCCTCGCATGGGCGAAAAGAGCGTGGAGAAACTCAAAGCCTCGCTCGCGTTCGCGTCGTCGCCTTCAAACTCGCGCCTCCCGCTCGGCATGGCGATGCCGCTCGCCGAGGCGATCGTCGAGCATCTCCGAAGCCTGCCCGGCGCCAAGCACGTTTCCTACGCCGGCTCTCTCCGCCGCGGCCGCGACACCGTCGGTGATCTGGATTTCCTCGTAGGGAGCGACTCCGCGCACGCCCCCAAGATCCTCAAGTCCTTCGCGGAGATGCCGCTGGTCTCCAGCGTGCTCGTCCACGGCGAGACCAAGTGCTCCGTGCGCCTGCGTCTCGAATCAAACTCCACGCGCTGGGGCGAGGACCAGGCGGGCCCGCCCGCCCGCGAGATTCATGCGGACCTGCGCGTCGTCGATGACTCCTGTTTCGGCGCGGCGCTCATGTACTTCACCGGCTCGAAGGACCACAACGTCGCGATGCGCCAGCGGGCGCTCTCACGCGGCCTGACGCTCAACGAATACGGCCTGTTCCCCAACGATGACGAGCCCACCCCGCCGCAAGCACGCGGCGTGAAGCCCGTCGCCGCCAAGACCGAGCGCCAGATCTACGGCGCGCTCGAACTCCCGGGAATCCCGCCGGAACTCCGCGAGAACCGCGGCGAGATGGACCTTGCCGAAGTCCCCTCGCTCATCTCGATCGACGAGATTCGCGCCGAACTGCACGCCCACACCACCGCCTCCGACGGGCGCCTCTCGATCCTCGAGCTCGCTGCCGAGGCCAAGCGTCGCGGCTTCCACACCATCGCCGTCACCGATCACTCCAAGTCCTCCGCCGTCGCTGGCGGGCTGTCGCCCGATCGCCTGCGTGAGCACATCAAGGCTATCCACGCCGCCCGGAACGAGATCGACGGCATCACGATCCTCGCGGGCTCGGAGGTCGACATCCTCGCCGACGGCGAGCTTGATTACGACGACGAACTCCTGGCCAAGCTCGACATCGTTGTCGCGAGCATCCACGCCGGGCTCTCGCAGGACGCCGCGACCGCGACCAAGCGACTGCTCCGCGTGATCCGGCACCCGCTCGTTCACATCATCGGGCACCCGACGGGGCGGCTGGTCAATCGCCGCCCGGGTCTGTCGCCCGACATGGGCGAGATCACCGCCGCCGCCCGCGAGCACCGCGTCGTGCTGGAGATCAACGCCCACTGGATGCGGCTTGACCTTCGCGACACGCACGTGAAGGCCGCGGTCGACGCGGGCTGCCTCCTCTCGATCGATTGCGACGTTCACGAGCGCGAGGACTTCGACAACCTGCGCTACGGAGTCCTGACCGGGCGTCGCGGCTGGCTCCCGACCGATCGATGCATCAACACGTGGGCCGCCGACCGCCTGCACGCATTCCTTCGAGAGAAAAGAGGCGGGACTCCGCACGACAAAGCACAGGTCGCCAAGCACAAGCCGGCAAAGCACGGGTAGGCCGCCGATATCCGAAAGAGCGATGGAACTCTGTGCGGAGTGGCCCCGGGCGTCATCACCCTCGCTCGCGCTTCGGGCTCGTGCCCGCCCCGCGTCCGCACCGGGCGTAAAGTCCCCGCATGTTTGAACGCCTCTCCGAAGGATTCTCCAACGCCCTCCGCCGCCTCTCCGGCCAGGCCACCATCACCGAGGACAACGTCCGCGACGCTATGCAGGACGTTCGCACCGCGCTCCTCGACGCCGACGTGCATCGCGACGTCGTCGAGCAGTTCTGCTCGTCGGTGATGAAGGACGCCGTGGGACTGGACGTCACCAAGTCCCTGCGCCCCGGCCAGGAGATGATCGGCATCGTCTACAAGCGCCTCGTCGAGGTGCTCGGCGGCGACGCCAACGCCGCGCCCTCGCTCGGCCTCACACCCGACGGCACGATCCCCAAGGTCGCGCCGCCCCCCACCATCGTCATGATGTGCGGCCTGCAGGGCTCCGGAAAAACCACCACCTGCGGCAAGCTCGCCGCCTATCTCAAGAAGCGCGGCCGCTCCGTCATGCTCGCCGCCGCCGACCTCCAGCGCCCCGCCGCCGTTGAACAGCTCCAGACCGTCGCCCGCCAGGTGCAGGACGAAATGCCCGGGAGCGCGATGGTGCACTGCTACGCCGAGCCCGAGAAGGTCGCGGAATACGGCAAGGCCATCGGCGTCGCGGTCGGCGTCTGCCAGCGGGCGCTCGCGGCGGCGATCAAGGCGGGCGTGGACACGCTGATCCTCGACACCGCGGGGCGTCTGCACGTCAACGACGACCTGATGAACGAGCTGCAGGCGGTGCGTAAGCTCCTCAACCCGCACCAGATCTTCTTCGTCGTCGATTCCATGACCGGGCAGGACGCCGTCAACTCCGCCAAGGCCTTTCACGAAAAACTCGAATTCGACGGCGTCATCATGACCAAGTTCGACAGCGAGACCCGCGGCGGCGCGGCGCTGTCGGTCAAGCACGTCTCCGGCGCGTCGATCCGCTTCGTGGGCGTGGGCGAAAAGCTCGACGCCATCGAAGAGTTCCACGCCGACCGGTTCGCGAGCCGAATCCTCGGCATGGGCGACGTGCTGAGCCTGGTCGAAAAGGCCCAGACCGAGGTCAGCGAGCGCGAAGCCCAGGAGATGCAGGCCAAACTCGAGAAGGGCGAGCTCACCCTCGACGACTTCCTCAAGCAGATGAAGACGCTCCGGCGCATGGGACCGATGAAGCAGCTCCTGGGCCTGCTCCCCGGCGTGGGCTCCGCCCTCAAGGACATCAACATCGACGAGGGACAGCTCGACCGCGTTGAGGCGATGATCCACTCGATGACGGTGAAAGAGCGCAAGAAGCCCAGCGTGATCGACCACCCGCGCCGGCGTCGCATCGCGTCGGGCTCGGGCACCGAACAGGCCGCCGTCGGCCAGCTCGTCAAGCAGTTCGAGACCGCCAGCAAGATGACCAAGCAGATGGCGGCGCTCTCTGCGAGCGGGCGCATGAAGGCCATGGCCTCGGGCGGGGCCGCGCCCGACATGTCACAACTGCGACTCAAAGGCTCGTCGCACACGTCGTCGATCAAGGACCGCTTCAAGAAGCGGAAGAAGTAGCGCGGCGGCGGGACATTCACGACCTCAAATCGCGAGCAGGGGCGAATCGCAACAGGCCCATATGGCACAGTATCACATCGCACATTGAAGAGCGAGACAGTCGGCTCATCTGCGCGCGGACTTGATCACGTCAAGCGAATACGGAGCACTCCGCCACTTCGCCACTCAATCCGTAGCCCGACCGCCAGGGAGGGCGTCTCACTCGTCGTGACTTCGTGACTTCGTGACTTCCTAGTTCTCAAACTCCTCCGCAAACGCGTCGTAGTCATCGCCGTTCACGAATCCGTCGTGATTGAAATCGGCCCGCAGGTCCGCGGTGTCGAACCACTCCGCGAAGAGGTCGTAGTCATCGCCGTTCACGAACCCGTCGCCGTTCACGTCCGCCGGGTCGAGCGGGCACGACGCCACCAGCACCCGCACGTCATCCACCGCGGCCTCGACGATCGATCCGCCGCCCTGGTCCTGCGCGACGAACCTGATCTTCATCGCCGCGCTCGGGGCGACGATCGAATCAACCACGAAGCTCTTGGAGACCCACGCCCCCGCGTTCTCCGTCACGGTCTCCAGCGTGTGCCACGTCGCGCCGTTGTCGTTCGAAATCTCGACCGGCATGTTGTCGGTGCCGGCGTTGCTCCCCTGGTTGTTGGAATACCAGCGCCAATAGCTGACGATCGTGCCATAGGAAACCGAGCCCGAGGACCCAAGGCCGTTGAACGCCGGCGAGGTCAGCGTCGTCTTTCCGCCGTCGATGTCGTAGTCGCCGACCGCGCCGCCTCGCCCGTCGGTGACAAAGCACTTCGTACCGCTGGCCGTGTGGTCATCGCCGGGCTGGGCCGCCGTCGCGACCGGATCGGCCAGCTCCCACTTGCCCGTCGTCGCATTGTCGCCCGCGGTCGTGAGCGACCAGCCGTTGTTCACCTCGCACGGATCATCCAGCGTGACCGTCAGCGCCGCCGCCGGCGTTGCGTAGTAGCCCGTCGGCGCGTTGGCGGGCAAGCGGACCGTCTTGCCGCTGGTGGTCATCGCTTCGATGTAGAACTGCACCTGAGCGCCGCATCCCGCCGCCGGCAATGTCGCGTTGTAGAGCGACCCGCCCAGCGACGCCAGCGCCGTCGGCGCAAACGAGCCCGAGCCCACCCGCGCATACGACTTGAGCGACGAGGCATTCAGCGTCTCGCCGGGGGAAGCGTTGACATTCACCCGCACCGTACTCGTCGTGTTGGCCTCGACGAAGCTCGGCACGCCGTCGGGCAGCGAGATCTTCGCCGGGAACGCGATCGCACTCGCCAGGTCGACCATCCCGGCCATGATCTCCTCACCGTTGGGGATGATCTGGTCGGCGGGAAGCACAAAGCCGTACGTCCCCGTGTCGCGAAGCTCGATGCCCCACGACAGGATCTTCCGCGGCGTGCTCCCAGCGCCGTAATACCAATCGCCGCTCGCGCCCGACGCCGGATAGATCGTCGTGTAGGTCGGGCCCGCGTCATAGAACATCCCATGCACGCCCTGGATCGCGCTCTGGATCGACGCGTTGAGCTGATCAAAGATCGCCGCGTCCGGCGGCAGCGTGCTGGTGTAGCTCCATGGCGACAGGAGCAGCTGCGAATAGCTGTGGAAATCGATCGCGACGCGCAGGCGCGGATTCGCCAGCACCAGATCTCGCATCACCTGCGTCTCGGGCTCGCTAAACGCCGACGGGCCGCGATATGTCTCGTCGCTCGGGATCGTGCTCGCGCCCTCGCCGCCCCACTGATAGCCCCAGTTGCGATTAAGGTCGACGCCGTATGACCCGCCGTTGTTGCGGCGGTTCTTTCGCCACAGGCGGTTGGTCGTCCACGTGTACTCATAGCCGTCCGCGTTGACGACCGGCACGATGATGAACTCGACGCGATCCAAAAGGTCTTTCGCCATCCCGCCCGACGCGTACTGCATCAGCAGTTGATCGCCTAGGTACATGTTCACCATCGGGCTGATCCACTCGCGCGCGTGCTGCGCGCCGTGCCACAGGATCTGCGGGCGGCTGGACTTGGGATACTCCGCCGAGTCCGGCCCCGTGATCTTCACGCCCTTGATCGAGCGTCCCTCCAGAGAGTTGCCCACCGTGATCGTGCTCGCCAGCGCGGGATACGCCGTCACCCACGCGCTCAGCTGCGAGTTGATCTCCGCCAGCGTCTTGTAGTTCTGGAACCACGAGAGATCGCGCTGCTGCCGCCGACGCAAGATCTCCGCACGCTCCGAGTCGATCAGCCCCTGCACGTCCGCGATCAGCACTTTCGTCGGAAGGCCTAACCCCTCAAGGGCCGCTTGCTTGGCGGGCGACACCTGCACGTCCAAGTCACCCAACCCCGGGCTGTGCGTCCACACGTCGTCCGCCAGGCTCGTCACCGCCAGGTACTCCCGCGCGTCCTTCACCGTCACGCGGTACACCTTGTGCCCGTCATATCGGACCACGGGTTCCGTCGCGCCGGGCTCGATCTGCCCCTTCGCCACAGAGCCGAGCGACGTGACAAGAAAACCGGCGATCAGCATCGCCAACGCGGACCTGGTGCTCTTCATGTTCAACTCCCGCCCTTGTGCATGCACGGCCCGGCCAAACCGGCCCGCGTCGACCATCCACCTGTTCGGAGCCCGGCAGCACGAGGTTGCCCGTGATCCGGGCCTTACCCGTTGGCCGCGACTCCCTATCGACCATTCTCCTCCAAACCGGGTGCGTTGCAACCCCCGGATCACCGCGTTTGTGCGCAATCTCGCGGTGATAGCCCAAATTCGTAACCCGGGACTTGCGGCGTTGCCCCCGCTCGATCAGAATCGACCCAGTTCAATGACCATCCACCGAACAAACCCGGTTCATCCACGCCCGACGGGCCACCCGCCCATGCAGGTCGGTGTGCTCGCCTGCGTGCTGGCGGCCCTCACTATCCTCCTGCCCGCGCGGGCGCTCGCGCAGGTCGAGGGCTTTGAGTTCAAGAAGGGATTCGCACAAGTGTTCGAGAACGGTGCCGTCGCCGCGGATCACTCCATCGCAAGCCAGGCCGGCGCCGAAATCCTCCGCGCCGGCGGCAACGCCGTCGACGCCGCCGTCGCAACCTCGCTCACGCTTTCCGTCGTCCGCCCCTACTCCTGCGGCATCGGCGGCGGCGGATTCATGATCGTCCATCTCGTCAACCACCCCACCCATCCGCCCATCGACATCGCGATCAACTACCGCGAGCAGTGCCCGGGCGCCTACGGCCCGGACTACTTCGAAAAGTGCGACCTCGCCGGGCTGGGCGAGCACACCAGCACCCACGGCGGGCGCGCCGTCGCCATCCCCGGCACCGTCGCCGGCCTGCTCCACGCCCTCGAACGCTACGGCACGATGACGCGCGAGCAGGTCTTCGCGCCCGCGATCCGTGCCGCCGAAGAGGGCTTCCTCGTCGACGAGCACTACGCGACCAGCATCCGCGAGCCCGAGGTGATGGGCTTCCTGAAGGACCGCCCCGATCGCCAGGCCCAGTTCTCATTCATCTGGAATCGCTTCCTCAGCCGGGGCGAGATCAAGGTCGGCGATCGCGTCCGCCTGCCGGAACAGGCCGAAACGCTGCGCGTCATCGCGCGCGACGGCAAGGATGCGTTCTACAAGGGCCCGATCGCCGAGTCGATCGTCAAGGCGGTGCGACTTGCGGGCGGCGAGATGACGCTCGCGGACCTCGAGTCCTTCAAGGTGGTTGAGGCCCCGCCCTTGTACGCGGACTTCATGGGACGCCGGCTCATGATGATGCCGCCGCCCTCGTCGGGCGGGATCGCGGTGGCTCAGGTGTTCGAGATGCTCGAATCGCGCCCGGAACTCACGCGCGGCGGCGTGAACTCCGTGCCGTATATCCACGCCGTGACCGAGGCGATGAAGCACGCGTTCGCCGATCGCGCTCGCTATGTCGCGGACCCCGCGTTCGTACCGGTGCCGACGGACAAACTGCTCGCGCCCACGTACATCCGCTCGCTCGCGGGGCGCATCGACCCGGCTCGGACGCTCGAAGCGGCCCAGTACGGCGGGCAGGAGCCGATCGATCAACTCCCCGAGGACCACGGCACGAGCCACCTCTGCGTGGTCGACTCCAAGGGCAACGCCGTCGCGTGCACCGAGACGATCAACCTGATCTTCGGGTCGCTGGTGTGCGCCGAGCCGTACGGCTTCATCCTGAACAACGAGATGGACGACTTCGTCACGCGGCGCGGGACGGCCAACGCCTTCGGGCTCGTGGAATCCGAGAAGAACATGCCGTCGCCGGGAAAGAGGCCGCTCTCGTGTATGTCGCCCATGATCGCGGTGGACGAGAAGGGCGTGGCGTTGGTCGCCGGGGCGGCGGGCGGTCCGCGGATCATCACGAGCACGGTGCAGGTTGCGCTCAATGTTCTGCAGTGGGACCTGCCCGCGGAGCAGGCGATGCTGATGCCGCGGTTCCATCACCAGTGGACGCCCAACAAGTTGCAGATGGAAGAATCGCTGCGCGGTGGAACAACAGAGCAGGAGCTTGTGAAGCTCGGGCACGAGGTAACAACACGCAAGGCAGTCGGGAACGCGCAGCTGATCCGCCGCGCCAAGAACACCAAGGGCTACGAGGCTGCGTGCGATCCGCGGAAGGGCGGCCAGCCGGCGGGGCACTGATCTAACTCAAGCAATAACCCGTGCTTAGGGCCCGATTGCGACACGATCTGGGATTACCATCAACCGCACGCTCGGAACGCAGTCCTGCCTCGCTTCGCCGCGAGCACGGGCGTCCATTGTGTCCGCCCAACTCACCAATTCGGCCTGGAATCATGTGGAAAACCCTGGATGACCTTGCGGCTGGCGTCCGAAGAACATAGATTGGGATCAGAAGTGGAGGTCCACATGTTGGCAGAACGGGGTGTCAAGGCGTGTGTCGCGGGTGGTCTACTTCTCACCCTGACTTCATGCGTGATGCCTCAGCCATTCGCGCCGGGAGCTCCCGGGCCCAATGACAGGGCTAAAGCCCATCTCCAGAACGCGGACCTCTCGGGCGTATTGCGAACCGAGTCTTTCGTAGTGGAAGCCGGGGAGCAACTGACATTTGCGGACGGATTCGAGTTGTTCGCAAGCGGCGACGTCGTGATTCATGGTTCACTTGTCGGGGTATCGATTCCGGGCGAATCAGCAGGCGGCCACGGAGCGTCCGGGCGGATCGTGTGCGATACTCAAATCGTGATCCTGGGTGAATTGCGAGCAGGCCACGGCATGGCGGGAACGGCGGCTCGCCTCGATGGCGGCAACGGTGGGTCGCTCGAGTTGATCGCGCCGCGGATCGTCTGCGCCTCGGGTCGAGTCGGCGGCGCGATGGGGGGCGATGGGGCTCGCGGTTATCCCGGCGGCGGCAACGGGGGGAGCGGCGGCGACATCACGGTCATGGCGGACTTCTTCGTTGACTTGGAAGGGAACGCCGCAGAGGTGATCGGCGGAGACGGCGGATTCGGCGGCGACGGGGCCTCGGACCCCGAGGGCCTTTCCGGCAACGGCGGAGGCGGAGGCAATGGCGGGAATGGCGGCAGCGCCGTGGCATCGTTGTACCCCGAACCCTCGGACGACACGCGGGGGAACGGGAGCAACGGGAGCAACGGCTCCAACGGAATGAGCGTCACGGGCTCGCAGACCGGAGGCGGAGGTGACGACGGCAACGCGTGTCAGGACGGTGAACATGGCTCGGCCGGATCAACCGCCACGGGCGGTCCGGGGGGAAAAGGTGGTGACGGGGGGCACGCGACCTCGCCAGGCGGGTTCGGTGGAACGGGCGGAGGCGGCGGCACGGGCGGGAGTGGAACCGGGAGCAATGGCAAACGAGGCGGCAAGGGTGGAGACTGCTGTTCGCCCCCCGAGCATAGCGGACCCGGCGGCAATGGTGGCGACGGCGGCGACGGTGGCGTTGGGACCGGTGGCCGCGGCGGCGACGGTGGCAAGGGTGGAAACGGCTTTGGGTCCGGCTACATCGGGGGAGCGGGCGGCGACGGGGGAAGCGGGGGAACGGGCGCGGGCGGGAGCGGAGGACCCGCGGGAAACGGTGGAAACGGCACACCGGGGGGCGCGGCGGGCGTGTCGGGGTCGGGCGGGCAAGGCGCGGGTGGGCAGCCCGGAACCGGCAAAACCGGGGGGCAACCGAGCGGTGCCAACGGGACCGACGGACAAGTTGGACAGGGAGTAACCGGCTCAAACGGCGGCGGGGCGAACGCCGGCGACGATTGCGCGCGACGCAAGAGGAAGTGACGGACGCGTTTGGATGAAGTCCGTGCTTTCGCGGTGGCGTAGCACCGAAGTGCCTTGCCTGTCCGTTGATCTCTGGTAGCCTCCATGTCGGCGCACGTTCGCCTTTGCCGCGCCGACACGGAGAGCGAGATGAACAGGATCACGGGTGGTGTGCTGATCGGGTCGCTGGCGTCGATGCTCGTGGCGGCGGCGGGCGCGCAGGTGTCGCTGGGGGCCGCGGGCGACAGCCTCACCGATGAGTACGCCGAGGAAACGTACAACTACGCGATGAACTGGGTGCAGCAGCTCGAGCAGTATCGGGCGGTGGACCTTGGGCCGACGGCCGCGGAGGCCGGGCAGTCGGGCGGGACCTGGGGCGAACCACGGCGCAAGTTCTTCAAGAACGACTGGGCCCGCTACGGCGCGACGTCCGCGTCGCTGCTGTCGGACGGGCAGCACACGGGGCTGGCGTCGATGGCGGCGGACATCGACCACGCCGTCATCGCGATCGGCGCCAACGACTTCTCGCCCACGAGCAACGCGTACATCAACATCTACTTCGGCACCTGGAGCGCGACGCAGATCACCAACTACGTGAACGGGCGCATCGCCAACGTTACGACGGCCGTCAACACCGTGAGCAACGCGGGCATCAAGACCGTGATCGTCGGGTTCCCCGACTACGGCGTCGCGCCGATCACGTACAACAGCGGCGTGTACACCGACCCCGTGAAGCGTGAGCGAGTATCGACCGCGATCCGGCGGGTGAATGACGGGCTCAAGTCGCTGGCTCGCACGAAGAAGCTGCCGTACGTCGATCTGTACGGGCTGTCGTGGGCGATGTTCGGCTCGCACACCCAGCACAAGTCGATCCTCACGATCGGCGGCGTGAACATCAAGCTGCTCGAGAACGACACGACCGGGCACACGAACCCGCTCGCGGGGTTCGTCCACGACGGCGTCCACCCGCACACGACGCTGCAGGGGCTCTTCGCCAACGTGATGATGACGGCGCTCGACCTTGGATATCGCACCGACCTCGCGACCTTCAGCGAGCAGGAAATCCTGCAGCACGCGGGGCTGTCGTACGGCGGCTCGGACACGATCGCGGCCCAGATCGGCGCGTGGACCGACTACGTCGTCAACTTCGCGTGCCTGGCCGACGTGAACGAGGACGGATTTGTCAACGGCGATGACTTCGATCAGTTCGCCGAGTGGTTCGACGTGGCCGACACGCACGGCGACTACAACGGCGACGGATTCGTGAACGGCGATGACTTCGACCAGTTCGCCAGCGAGTTCGAGGCCGGGTGCTGAGGAAGAGGCACGAGGCACTGGGCATTCGGCACTGGGCATTGGGGAAGTCTCTCGGGCGTGACGCTCGTCGAAGACTCCTCGCTCCACACCCGGCTATGAACGGACAGGCCTTCGGCCTGAGGACCCGCGGATTCCTGGATGGGCGCATGAAAAAGCCCCGCCGAAGGGCGGGGCTTGAGGTCACATGTCATGCGAACCGGCGTGAGCCGATCGGGGTGTCGATACGCGGGTGATTAGTCGACCCAGGCGTCGATCGAAGCCTGAGCGGAGTCGGTGCCGGTGACGTTGCTGTAGGGACGGAGGAAGGCGGTGCCGCTCTTGTTGAAGGTGTCCTTCTTGGAGTACTTGGCGACGTAGAAGCTGCCGGCGGTGGCGGGGCTGGGCTCGTAGGTGGCCTCGCCCTTGTCCTCGGTCTCAGCGACGAAGACGTTGTCGGGCTTGGTGCGCTTGCCGACATCGAGGCCGGTGAAGTTGAAGGTGAGGGCGTCGGGGTCGGGCTTGACCTCGAAGTTGACGTGGCTGTCGTTGTAGCCGATGTTGCCTTCCCAGGTGGTGCGTCCGCCGTGGATCAGGAGGGTGTTGGAGTTCTTGCCGACCGCGTCCTGGGTGGTGCCGCCGGTGAGGAGGGTCCAGCCGTCGGTGGCGTTTCCGGTGTACATCGGGCCGCGGTTGCCGAAGCAGGTTTCGGTGGCGCTGAAGGAGTTGCTCCACTTAGCGCGCTGCTTGCCGAAGGGGGGCGTGTGGGCGTAGGAGTTGTGGCCCTTATCGGTGTTGTCCTGGTGATTGCTGGTGGCCTTGTCGAGGGGGGTTCCCTGGAAGGAGGGGTCCCAGAGGGCCTTGGACTTGTCGGTGGCCTTGGCGTCCTTGGGCTGGTTGAGCTCGTACTTGTTGTAGACCTCGATGGCGCCGTTGGACTCAGCGGGGCTGACGCAGATTTCGGTGGGGATGTTGCCGTTGAAGACCATCACCGAGAGGATGTTGCGGGTGTTGTCCTTCTGGAAGGCGTTCTTGGGGTTGGTCTTGGAGTCGACGTTGGGGTCGGTGTCGTCGTTCTTGTCGAGGGAGCTGGGGAGCGGGTACTGATCGCTGTTGTTCTGGGCCCAGAGAGCCATGGCCTGGACGATGCCGCGGACCTGGGTCTGGTCCTTGAGCTGGCGGGCCGAGGCGCGGGCCTTGCCGAGGGCCGGGAGCAGGATGCCGATCAAGAGGGCGATGATGGCGATGACGACGAGCAACTCGATGAGCGTGAAACCTTTACGAGCCTTCATGTGATACTCCAAGGAGGCGATGGGTCGGCGGGCACTCCGGCACGCCGAAGCCCGGTGTTGACGACCGAGCGGGAACAAGAGACGTTGGACGTTTGGGGGAGACCGGAAGGCCGCCGCGTATGAGCGCGGGCGGAACCTGAACCGGCGAACCGCCGACGTTCTTCGGGATGCTCGATTCCGCCCGCCGCTCGGTCGTCTTGATCGGCGAAAGGCCTTGAGCAAACCGGTCAGGATGTCGGCAGGCTTGAGGCTCCTTTTCGGAGCATCAGGTGGCGGCGAGTGCCGCGATGAGAGCAATGGGAATCAGGAAAAACCGAACCGAAACCCGCTGCCTGCCCGCCCGGAAGAAACCGGGCGTAAAAGAACAGTACCGGAAATGATATCCGCACGTCAAGAGGTTCGGTTCCCGGTCCTTGAGAAAATCGGGGTGAGGCGCGGCGGACCGGAGCACCGGATGTGGTATACCGTCGGGCATGTCGACCCAACCTGCTGGCGTTCCCTCCCCCACTGATCCCGAATCTGCCCTTGCGAAGCTGGGCCTGGTGCTGCCGACGCCCGCCAAGCCCGTGGCGGCGTATGTGCCGACCAAGATCACGGGGTCGTTGCTTTACGTCGCCGGCCAAATCCCCATGAAGGACGGGCAGATGATGTACAAGGGGTCACTGCCCGGGGCGGTGACGCTCGAGCAGGGGATCGAGTGCGCCCGGCAGTGCGCGCTGAACGGCCTGGCGGCGGCCAAAGCGGCCCTCGGCAGCCTGAACTGCATCAAACAGGTGATCCGGCTGGGCGTGTTCGTGGCGAGCGAGCCGGGGTTCTATGACCAGCCGAAGATCGCCAACGGGGCGAGCGAGTTGATGCTCGCGGTGTTTGGTGAGGCGGGCCGCCACGCACGGGCCGCGGTCGGGAGCATCGCCCTGCCGCTGGGCGCGCCGGTTGAGGTGGAGTTCCTGTTCGAGGTTTCGGCGGGCGAGTGTCCGTGAGAAGGCGCTGGGCACTGGGAACGATGGAAGAGAAGAGGGGAATCGAGAATCGGGATCCAAGAAGCAGGCGTGGCTTTGGTGGCCGGGGCTTTGCGATTGAACGCGGCTTCGCGTCGGAGGCGTGAATTCCCGGGCGCTTCAGCCTCGCAATCCGCGACACTTGGACCGGGCGCGGGGCCAAGGCCGATCGGCGATACGGTGGGCTTGTGCTTGCTCGCCTCGAATCGCGCGGCAATGAAAAAGAGGCGGCGGAGAGCCAAGCTCCCGCGCAGGCCCCGTTGCGTGGCATGGATTTCTCGACGGCGTCAGCAGCCCGCGTCGAACGCCTCTGCGAAGACGTCGTAGTCGTCGCCGTTCACGAAGCCGTCGCTGTTGATGTCGGCGGCAGGGTCGGCGACGTCAAAGACGCCCGCGAACGCGTCGTAGTCGTTGCCGTTGACGAAGCCGTCGCCGTCGAAGTCCGCGAGGCACACGTAGATCGCCGTAACGTTGTCGAGGAGGAAGTTGTTGGTGCCGAACGGGTTGGCCGCGACGGTGATGGTGATGATGTTGAAGGGAGAGGCGCTGCTCAGCTCGACGTAGCCCTCGGGATAGGTCGTCCCGCCGTACTTGCCGCGGGCCTGCGCGACCGCGACCGGCGGATTGATCGTCGAATCGAGGTAGGCGGTGACCTGGAGCGGCGATTCCACGTCGGCCCACGATTCCATCTCGATCGTGGCGAAGTCGAGGCTTACGTCCGTCAGACGACGGCTGAAATCGATCTCAAGGTCGTTGCGGTACACCGAACCGGGGAAAAGGTACTGAGCCTGCATGTGGACCTGGTGGATCCACAGGATCGTCGCGTCGCTCTGCACCGAGAAGAACGACATCCCGTCTGGAGAGTGATAGCTGGCGGTAAGGCCGTTCTTGGTCGTCGAGAATGGCGTGGAGGTCATGGTCGCCATGGGCGGCGGGCTGCCGCTGTCGGTGTCGAACGTCACCGACTTCATTCCGTTGACGAACTGGGCCACGACGGGGATCGACGAGGCGGCGTTGAAGGTGTAGGGGTTGGATGTGCTGACCGTGTTGCCGTAGACGGTCCAGCCCACGAACTCGAAGCCGAGGCGTGGCGTGGCGGTGACGGTCACGCTGGAGCCCTGGTTGTAAATGCCGGCGCCGGTGGTGGTGCCGCCGAAGAGCGGGTATGAGTCGGTGGAGATGGTGTAGGCGGGGACGAAGTTTGCGACGAGGGTGCGATCGCGCGTGACGGTAAAGGAGTATCGCCAGTTGGTGCTGACCTGCTGGTTGTTCTCGGTCCAGTTGATGAAGCCCCATCCGGTGTTGGCGGTCGCCGTCAGCGTGGCGGTGGTGTTGGCGGGGTAGTCGCCGGCACCTTGGATGACTCCCGCGTTGGCGGGCGAGGCGCTCGCGGCGATGTGGTAGGTCGCGGCGTCGCTGTTCATGAGCGTGAAGGCGCAGTCACCCGAGATGCTGTTGTAATTCCCGCCCGTCACCTTCCGGAAGTGAGCGCCGTTGCCTCCCGTGCCCTTGGAGATACTCCAGTCGGGCGGCCAGTTCCAACCGTTGATCCCCTGCGACGCTTCGATCTGCACCCAGTACTTCACGCCGCCGGTCGCCTGGAAGGGCGAGGGGAGGGTGAAGGAGTAGTCGTAGTGCTTGATGCCGTTGATCGTGACCGCCGGGGTTTCGCCGCAACGGTTTCCCGTCCAGTACTTCACGAGGGGTTGCCCGGCGACGTTTGGCTCAAAGCCCGAGGAGTTCGACGGCCAGATCGAGACCTTGAACTCGATGACCGGGGCTTCGATGTTGTCCGCCAGGCCGTAGGCGTACGCGCCGCGCCAGCGGATCTCCGTGATCGCGGTGCTCGAAGCGAGCGTGAAGTTGTCCCAGACGTATTCATCGCCGTCGAGCCCGTCGGGGGGATACCACGAGCTCTTGTACTGACCTCCCGCGGGATCGGGCGGCTGCGTGTACGCGACCGCGGCGTGCGCCCGCGTGGGGGTGAGCACGCCCATCATCACAACGAGCGCACCGATCAGCCACGACCATGCCTGCCTCATCACGCCACCGACAATTCGTTCACGCACCATGTCCACGCTCCTTGCCCTTCCTCACTTGCTCGCGGCGAATGTCGGCGCCGCATGATTCGTTCCGTGTCGCGCGTTCAGCACCCGGCGTCAAAGGCCGAGGCGAATTCGTCGTAGTCGTTGCCGTTGACGAATCCGTCGCCATTGATATCCGCGATCGGATCGGCGACATCGAAGGCGCTGGCGAACTCGTCATAGTCATTGCCGTTCACGAAGCCGTCGGCGTTGAAGTCGGCGCCGCACGGGGTCACCTGGCTCCACGTCGAGCCGAAGCGGAGCTCGTCCATGGTGTACCCACCGTATCCGAGCGGCTCGACGTACGAGCCGAACGGGCGGATGCCAGTGCGCCCGTATTCGGCCATCGCCCAGCTCGGCTTGGGCTGGCCGGGCGTCGGGTTGATGTAGAGGCGATAGGCCGTGCTGTTGTTCGCCGTGAGGTGCTCCACCTCGAGCACGAGGAAAACGGTCTTGCCGACCTGCACAGGCACGGGCGAGAGCGCGAACACGCCGTCGCCCAGCATGAAGCCGTATTCGAAGGAACCGAGAGGCACGCCCACGTCGACCTGGCTCGGGTAAGTGCCGAGGCGCAGCGTGAACCAGTTGCTGGCATCGGCGCGCGGACGGAGCAGGAACGACATGTACATCGTGTTGCCGGAGATCGCGGCGTGCCCGCGCGCGTAATCCACCATCGCGGGGTACACCGCTTCGGGAACCTGGGCGCAGCCGGGCTTTACGCCCAGACCCATGAACGACAAGCCGTCGGCGTGATTGGTGACGGAGATGTTGCCGCCCTGGCCCATGTCCATCCACGGAGTCGTCCAGCCCGTGCCGGCGCTGGATCCATCAAGGTCGGCGCGCGGCCCGTTGGAAAACGCGTCATACGACATGCTGCCGCTCTGCGCCAACGCCGCAGCACTCATGCCCAGTCCACACACCACCGGCAGGATCATCCGAACGACGCTTGCGCTGTTCATGGGGCTCTCCGCGATTGGTTCATCGACCGCCAACGGCTTCGCCTAGGGACTGCCCTCAAGTGCCGCGTGGCATTTGATGCTAGAAACGTCCTTTTTCGTGTCGACCTTTGGCTCCCCGTTCTCAAACACTTGCAGCAATTGAACTTGGGTCTCAACTGACACACCCCGTCCGCCCGTCGGAATCCAAGGTGAAGAGGCCCAAACTCCCAACGCGGATACAAAAGAAGACCGTTTTGGGGGATTTGCCCGTGCTCGCAGCGTGGCCATGAAAAAAGGGGCATGCGGCGAGCCGAGCTCCACCGCACGCCCCTTTGCGTGGGCACCTCTCCCTCGGTGTCGTGACTGATCAGCAGCCGGCGTCGAACGCGGACGCGAAGGCGTCGTAGTCGTCGCCGTTCACGAACCCGTCGTGGTTAAAGTCAGCGCCGGCGTCGGCGATGTCGAAGAGCGAGGCGAACTCGTCGTAGTCGTTGCCGTTGACGAATCCGTCGTGGTTGAAGTCCGCGGCGCAGCTGGGCACGAGCATGAACGCGTGGGGGTAGCCGAGGTAGTTTCCGCCGCCGACGATCACGCCGGCGTCGTTGATGGCCCATGCCTTCTCGAGCGTCCAGCCGGCGGCCGGCGGGATGCGGGTGTTGAGATCGACGCACGAGCCGTTCTCGAACAACACGGCGTGGAACTTGCTGGTTCCCACCGCCTTGCCCGCGGAGTTCATCCCGAGCGCGAAGCTCGACGCGGTCGGGGACAAACCGCCAAGGTCGATACGCGAGACGACGGCGCCCGCGGCGTCGATGTTCCACAGCGTGGCGCGGCGAACGCCCGAGGCGTTCTGCGAGTGGCCGATGATGCGCGTGCCGTAGATCGCGGTTGCCTGGCCGACCGTGCCGCCGAGCGTGCCGAGATCGCCGGGTGTCGCGTTCTTCCAGAGGGCGGGGTGGGACGAGGCTTCGCTGGCGGTGGTCGAGGATCCAACGACCCAGCCGCGATCATCGATCGCCAGGGCCTGGGCGCTGGCGCCGCCGAGTGTGCCGAGAACCGAGAGCGTGCCGTTGTTCCACACCGCGGCGCGCGGCAGATAGCGAAGCCCCGAGTCGACGGCGTAGGAGGTGCCGGCGATCACGCCGGAGCTGTTCGAAGCGCGGGCCGCGAACGGCGCGAGCACGGAGACCCCGGACGAGTCCGCGACGAACGCCGACGGGGTGAGGTCGCCGAAGGTGTACGACGTGCCGTAGACGCGTCCTGAGGCGTCGGCCGCGAACGCGACCTGTTCCTTGAATCCTCCCGCGTTGGCGAGCACGGTCTCGGGCGATGTGAAGAGGACGGCGTGGAAGTGCGCATCGTTGTTGACGAACGAGCCGAGGGGGACCGATCCCGGTGCAAGGCTGTAGGCCTCGGACTGTCCTGCGAACGCACCCAGGTCGACGAGCGTGTACGTCTGGCCGGCGGCCGACGAGAGCGCGAGCGTCGAGAACACCAGGGCCGCGAGATTCTTGTGCAAGTTCTTCATGGGTTTGACTCCCTTTTTCTTCGTGCGGATGGTGATCAGTCGCGCTTGTGCTCGAACGGCTCGTTGGGCTGCGAGGTGTGGCAGACGAGGCAGTCGTTGAGCGGGCCGGTGTGACCCTGGAGGCGCATGGCCTGGGCGTTGTCGGTTGCGGTGACGGCGGGGCCGACCACATGGGGGCTGCCGTGGCAGGTGGTGCACTGCACGCCGCCGTGCCCAGTGCTGTTGCGGAACAACTGTCCGGGCTGCTCGAACTCGAACTCGGCGCGGGAGTGGCAACTGCCGCAGGCCGGCTCCTGGACCCACGGGTTGCGGTTGGGATTTCCGACCGCGGCCATGCCGCCGTGGCAGTTGGTGCAGGTGACGCCGCGGGACGAGTGAACGTCACGCTGGCAATTGGTGCGCACACCGGGGTGGCAGGCGTAGCACTCGTTTTCGAGGCTGATCTGGCTCATGCGTGGACCGTGGGCGGTGTGCATCGCGGCGGACATGCTGGAAACGCCCTGCTGTCCGGTGGTCCCCAGGGCGTTGTCGGAGTGGCAGCCGGCGCAGAGCACGGGCTGGTGGTTGATGAGATTGGTCGCGTGCAGACGATCGTGTGCTTTGAGGATGTTGGTCGCGACGGACTCGCCGGGGGACTCGTGGCAGAGATTGCACGAGATCTCCCACGACACGGGGACGACGGCCTGGGTCTGGGCCAGGATCGCGCCCGTGCTGGTGCTCTTCACGGTCACGAGCGCCATGGGGTACGGGTTCTCGCGGCCGTCATCGTCGATGGGCGTGACGGGGATGCCCTCGGCCATGTAGTCGTTGCGGAGGGCGACGCGGGTCATGGGCCCGAACAGCCCAAGGCCGGTGAGGCCGACGTCGGCCGGGAGTGTGACGCCGAACAGGGCGGGGGCGTATTCCCAGAAGTTGGTCTTGTCGGTCGAGTGGGTGTTTGACGGGAACTCGTAGCTGACGGTCACGCCCGAGCTCACGATGGTCGGCTCGGCGCCGCGACGGATCACCTGGGCGTGCAGCGTGTTGTAAGGGGGGAGGATCAGCAGCTGCGAGAAGTCGCTGTTCATGCAGTGCATGCCCAGGTTGTTGTACGCCATCACGACATAGGGGTCGCGCTGCGGGTCCTGGATGCCTTCAACGATGCCTGCCCCCGCCACACCCGACAGGAGTGAGCAGGCCGCCGCAACGACGGGCAGTACGCGGCTGAGTTTCCCGGTCTTCATGGAACCTCCCTTTCAGGACGCAATGGTCCACGAACCATGAGAGGGTCGGAATCCCGGACCAGATACAGCGAATTTGAGGGAAAATCAGAATCCCACGGAAACGGCGAGGCAGCGGCAGGAAGGTCTCGGTCGTTGGGAAGCTGGGCGGGTTGGCGGGGGGGATGGCCAAGGCAGGTCGTAGCCGTACGCTTGCGGATGCGCAAAGCCCACGCCGTTTTTCTCTTGCTCGCCGCCTCGGTTCTAGGGGCGTCGGCCCTTGCCTGGGACGCCGCGGGGCATCGGGCGGTCACGTGGCTCGCGCTTGATTCTCTGGCGCCCTCGTTGCCGGCGTGGATCAAGGAGAACGACCAGCTCCGCCAGATCGGGTGGGACGCCGCGGAGCCTGATCGCTGGCGCGGCACGCGTTCGGCGTATCTCGAGAACGTCAACAACCCCGATCACTACATCGACCTCGAGGACCTGCCGCAATTCGGGCTGTCCATCGAAACGCTGCCCCGCCTGCGATATCGATATCTCGCGGCGCTGGCGATCGCGGAGCACGAGCACCCCGGGGGCGTCGACGGCACCAAGAAGCCCTACAACTCGGCGTTTGATCCGTCGGGGCAGCAGGAGTGGCCGGGCTTCCTGCCTTACGCGCTCATGGAGCACTATGCGAAGCTCTCCTCCAGCTTCAAGACGTATCGCACGCTGGAGAAGCTCGGCGACCCCGCCCGGGCCACCCAGATCGAGATGGCCAAGGCCAATATCCGCTCGGAGATGGGGCAGCTCTCGCACTTTGTGGGCGACGCCGCCCAGCCGCTCCACACGACGCGTCACCACCACGGGTGGGTCACGAACGCCGGCGAGCCATGGAAGGACAACCCGGACGGATTCACGACCGATCGGGGCATCCACTCCCTGATCGACGGCGGGATCATTCGGCTCAACACGATCGACTATCACTCGCTCGCCAAGGAGGCGAAGCGAGAGATCACGGTCAACGCGTCGGACCCGTGGGAGGACGTGATCCGCTTCATCGCCCGATCGCACGACAAGGTCCGCACGCTCTATGAGCTCGAGAAGTCGGGCGAGCTGCGGCGCGAGCCGGGCAGGGCGCTGATGATCGAGCGGCTGGGCGACGCTTCTGCCATGCTGGCGGCGCTGTACAACGCGGCGTGGTCGATCAGCGAGCCCACGACCAGGGAAGTCGAGGACTTCGCGAAGTACGACGCGTTTGATCCCGCGCAGCAGCCGTAGGCCCCGGGCTCGCGCTTTCAGCAACCCGCAACGAAGTCTGACGCGAAGAGGTCGTCGTCGGCGCTCATCAACCGCTCTCGCGGCAGCGGTCCGAGATGCACACGCGGAGAGCCGCGGCGTGGCTTGGGAACGCGTGGCGGCTAACAAATCCGCGGCAATTCTTCGCCGTAGGGCTTCTGGATGATCCGTCGCCCGCCGACGTCGGTCACGATCTCGCACAGGCCGTCGTCGAGGCGTTCGAACCGCCCCACCACCGCGGCGTCCTTGCCGAGCGGGTGATCGCGGAGCGCCCGCAGCACGTCGCTCATCGCGTCCGGGCGAACGACCAGCATCACCTTGCCCTCGTTGGCGACCGAGAGGGGATCGAGGCCAAGGATCTCAGCGGCGTAGCGGGTCGCGGGGCGGATCGGGATCGAGTTCTCATCGATGGTCAGACGCAGGCCGGTGCGAGACGCGAGGTCGGAGGCAACACCCGCGAAGCCGCCGCGCGTGGGGTCGCGCATAAAGACGATGTTCTCGCCGCCCGCACGCAACGCGGCCTCGATCAGGCTCCCGAGCGGCGCGACGTCGCTCGAGAGCTCGCTTCGCACCACGTCGGCCTGCTCGCGCTTGAGCATGATCGCCAGGCCGTGCTCTGCGATCGGCCCGCTGACGATCAATACATCGCCCGGACGCACCCTCGCCATGCCGAGCTGCACGCCCGGCCGCATCGCCCCTACACCGGCGGTGTTGATGTACAGGCCGTCACCCTGGCCCTTGCCGACGACCTTCGTGTCGCCGGTGACGACCCGCACGCCGGCCTCTCGCGCCGTGCGCGCGATCGACTCGAGAATCTCCTCGAGCACGCGGAGTTCGAGCCCCTCCTCGATGATGAGCCCGAGCGACACAAACTGGGGGATCGCGCCGCACACCGCCAGGTCGTTCACGGTGCCGCTGATCGCGAGGCGACCGATATCGCCGCCGGGAAACTGCAGCGGATGGACGACGTAGCTGTCGGTGGTGAAGAGCATCTCACCGCCGTGCATCGGGATGCGTGCCGCGTCATCGAGCGTGTCGAGGTAGGGATTCGCGAAGCGCGGCGCGACGAGCTCGCTGACCAGGTCATCGGTCAGCTGCCCTCCGCCGCCATGCGCGAGGACGACGCGTTTCCGCAGCAGATTCGCCGGAGAAGACACACTCATCGCACGGCCTCCTTCGTCGCCCGCTCCGCGCGGCCGGCCTCGTGACGCCGATACTTGAACCACGCCTGACACGTGCCCTCGGAGCTGACCATGCACGGGCCGACGGCGTAGACAGGAGTACACACCGTGCCGAACAGGCGGCACTCGACCGGCACGGCGCGACCCGTGATCACCTTGCCGCAGATGCATCCGCGCGGCTCGTGATCCTCGCCCAGCTTGATGTTGAACTTCCGGAAGGCGTCGAACGCGGCGAACTCCTCGCGCACGTCCAGGCCGCTCTCGGCCATCTCGCCGAGCGCTCGCCACGCCGATGTGCCCGGCACGAAGACTCGATCGATCAGTTTCGTGGCGTGCGGGTTGCCGCCGGCGCTCACCGCCTCGGGGTACAGGTTCTCCAGGCGCGTCTCGCCGCGCACGATTTGACGCGCCAGGTGCAGCACGCCCTGCATCATCTGCAGCGCCTCGAAGCCCGTCACGACGCACGGCTTGCGATACTCGCTGACGATCGGGCGATACGCCTCCGCGCCGATGATCACGCTGACGTGGCCGGGGCACACGAAGCCGTCGATCTTGACCTCCGGATCATCGAGCAGCGTGCGCATCGCCGGGAGGACGAGCTTGTGCGCGGGGAGGATCGAGAAGTTGTGCAGGCCTTCGCTCGCGGCCTGCAGCACCGCGGCCGCGGTCGCCGGCGCTGTTGTCTCAAAGCCCACCGCCGCAAAGACCATCTCTCGCTTCGGCTCGCGCCGCGCGATTTCCAACCCCTCGAGCGTGCTGGTCACGACGCGCACGTCCGCGCCCTCGCCCCGCGCGATCTCCAGAGAGCCGCCCGCGCCCGCGACGCGGATCATGTCGCCATAGGTGAGGATCGTCACGTCGCCGCGCCGCCCGAGCGCCACCAGCGCGTCGATGTACCGCTGCGCCGTCACGCACACCGGGCAGCCCGGCCCGCTGATGAGGCGCACGTTTGCGGGCATGAGCGAGTGGACGCCGCTGCGGCAGGCGTTGACGGTGTGCGTGCCGCAGACCTCCATCAGGTTGAGCGGTTGCGCTCTTCCCGCGACGAGGTCGGACAGCTCTCGCGTGTACATCTGCATCAGCTCGCGGGGATTCATGCGCCGACCTCCCGGCCTTCCGGGCCGCTCGCGCGGGATTCGACTTCCTCGATGATCTTCCACGTTTCGAGCGCGTCGTGCTCGGCGACCTGTCGGATCGCAAAGCCCGCATGCACCAGCACCCAATCACCCACGCCGGCCTCGGGGGTCATGATGAGGCTGACGCGCATGCGTGCCTCGCCCACCACGACCCAGGCCAGCAGCTCTTCCTTTTCCTCGATCCGCGCGGGGAGTGCCAGACACATGACTCAGGCTCCTCGATGTTGGCTCGAACACTCCGTGCCCGGGTGGACTGGCCAACCACGGGCTACCGACCTTGCCGAAGCACGCTCGCCGCCACCGCGGCCTGCCCGAGCGCGATCCCACCATCATTCGCAGGCACCTGCCTGTGCATCAGTACCTCAAGCCCGGCCCGCGTCAGTTCTTGATGGACGAGAGACGCGAGACGTGCGTTGCAGAATACACCGCCGCTGAGCACCACGCATGAGAGCGAGGCATCGCGGGCCGCCTTGATCGCGGCGGACGCGAGCATGGACGCGACGACCTCGTGAAAGATGCGGGCAAGAAGCTCGATCGGCTCGCCCCCTTCGATCCCCTGCACCAATCGCCGACAGAGCGGGCGGTGATCCAGTTCTACGAGCCCGCCCTGCTCACGCACGCACACCAGCTCGGAAGCGCCGTCGCTCAGTCTGCGGCCGGACGGTTCGCGGAGTTGCGTCGAGGACGCGATCGCCTCCAATCGCATTCCGCTCATGGCTTCGAAGTGGTTGAACTCGCACACGCCGAGCAGCGCCGCCGCGGCGTCGAACAATCGCCCGAGCCCAGAGCTTGGCGGGCAATTGAGGTTTCGTGCGAGCATCGCGCCGATCGCGTTGCGCTCCGCGTCGGCGGGCACCACCCGGCGCGCGATGGGCGTGTTGATCGCATCCGGCCCGAGAGAGTCGAGGAGCCACGAGAGTGCGCATCGCCCCGTCTGCTTGGCGGCCGCATCGCCGCCCGGGAGCGCGAGCGGACGAATCCGACCGACCCTTCTGAACGACGCCAGATTACCGACCAGCGCCTCGCCGCCCCAGCTCGTTCCATCAGAACCAAAGCCCACACCATCGCAGATCAGCCCCACCGCCGCGTCGGTGCGCCCGTGCTCGGCCAGCACCGCCGCCATGTGCGCGTGGTGGTGCTGCACATCGATGATCGGCACGCCCCAACGCCTGCCCAGCGTGTCGGCGTATCGATGCGACAGATAGCCCGGGTGCGCGTCACGCGCGATCCACGCGGGCGAAACTCGATACAAGCGCAGCAGATCCTCGATCGTCGTGCGGAACCTCTCGAACGCCAGCGTGTGATTGAGATCGCCCAAGTGCTGGCTGAGCACTGCGTGGTCGGCGTCGACGATCGCGACCGTTGATTTCAGCTCGCCGCCGAGGCACAGTCCCGGGCGATCGGCGGCGATCGGCAGACGGATCGGCGTCGGGACATAGCCGCGTGCGCGACGGAGCGGGAGCAGTCCGAGCGGCGCATCCAGCACGATCGAATCGTCCACCGCGCGGGCGATCGGTCGATCATGCGTCAGGAACGCGTCGGCGATCGCGCTCAATCGCGCTCGCGCGTCGCAGTCGTCGGTGATGAGCGGGTCGTCCGACAGGTTGGCGCTCGTCATCACCAGCACGCGATGCACACGCTGCGACAACAGGTGCTGGATGGGCGTGTGCGGGAGCATCACGCCCAGGCGGTGCATCCCCGGCGCGACGCCGCTTGCGATCCCACCCTCGCCTCGGCGCGATGCCAGAACGATCGGCGCGGCGGGGCTCGTCAGAAGCCGCTCCGCCTCGGGTGAGAGCTCGACGAGCGAGCGGGCGGTCTCGATCGAATCCACCATCAGCGCCAGCGGCTTGTGATCACGGCGTTTCCTGGCACGCAATCGCGCCACCGCCGCCTCGTTGGTCGCGTCCACCGCCAGGTGATAGCCGCCCAGGCCTTTGAGAGCGACGATCTGCCCTCGCGTGAGAGCATCGCTCGCCGCGGCGATCGCGGCGGTGTGCAACTCGCCGCCCGCGTCGACAAAGCCCAGTGAAGGACCGCACGACGTGCAGCAGGTCGGTTGCGCATGGAAGCGCCGGTCGTGTGGGTCGCGATACTCCGCGAGGCATCGCTCGCACATCGGGAACGCCGCCATCGTCGTCAGGGGGCGGTCGTACGGCACGTCGTTCACGATCGTGTAGCGCGGGCCGCAGTTCGTGCAGTTGATCAGCGCGTGCCCGCGGCGTCGATCGGCGGGATCGAGCATCTCGCGCAGGCAATCGGCGCACGTCGCGGAATCGACGGTCACGCGATCGGGGCGGCCCTGATGCTGGCTTTCCGCGATCTCGAAGCTCGGCGGCGCGGAAGGGGCCTCGATGGCGCGCCGGCGGAGCGTGTCGATCCGCGCCAAGGGCGGGCATTCCGCGGATAGGCAGCGGAGAAACTCGTCGAGGCCCGGCGGATCACCGAAGAGCTCGATCACCACGCCGCTCGCGTCGTTGCGGACCATGCCGGTCAGCCCGAGGCGCGTCGCGATGCGAAAGACGAAGGGGCGGAAGCCTACGCCCTGGACCTGGCCCGTCACATGCAATTCAACGCCCGGAGCGACGCGTGCCGCGCCGCGCGACGGATCGACCGAGGATGGCGTTGGCGTGGACATCAGAAGACCGCGGCGGCTACCCGCAAGTACGCGAACTCAGTTGCGCGTCCATCATAGTGTCGGTTGCGGGGTTCCACGCCAAGGAACGGGACGAGCACGCGCGGTCGAAGCCTACGCACGCGTCACCTCGCCGCCCGCCAGTTCGTTCACCATCGCGTCGAGACGCCCGCACGCGATGCGGGCCGCCTCGGGGAGCGCACGCGTAACAGCGTCGGAGAGTCCGATCCCGGTCTTCACGACCTCGGGCTCGACTCCAACGAGCCTGACCTCGGGCGGCATGGTTCCCAGCAGCTTTGCCACGGCGAGCAATTCGTTGACGCTGCTTGCGTGGGCGGAAGTGGACTTGGTCGCGCGAGCGGCGCCCGCGTCGATATCGTGAACGTGACCCGGGGCGGGCGAATCACCCAGCGGCGAGATCGCGTCGAGGATCAGCACGTGCGAACGCGCGTCGAGCGCACCGAGGAGCGCCAGGCCCTGCGTGCCTCCGTCGATGAATTCGATGCTTGGATGACCCGACCGCCGATCCTCGACGAGCTTCAAGAGCTCGAGGCCGACGCCATCGTCCGTGAGAAGGCGATTCCCGACCCCCAGGACGAGGATCGGTGCGATCCCGGTGGTTGGAGGCTCAACGCCCACTCTCTTGATCTCGCTTCCCGACGGCGGTCGCGTCAATCTCAAGCGACTTGTAGCCCGTGATCATGGACTCGACGAGGCTGTTGCGATCGCGGATGCTGTCGAAAACGACGATGTAGACGTGCACGATCACGAACCACAGGAAGCCCCACGCAAAGAGGTGGTGCCACATGTGCGCGCGGAAGGAACCGCCCAGGAGCGGGATGACCCAGCCCGTCAGTCGGTCGGCCCAGCCGGACGGATCGGTTTCAGAGTAAAGCGCAAAGCCCGTCAGAATCTGGGCGAATCCCAGGCCGATCGGGAAAATCGTGTAGGCCACGCCCGCCAGCGCGTTGTGCCCGAGGCGCGTGGAGCGTTGACGGCGTACGAACGCGTACGAGAACAACTCGACAAAGAACTCGCGCCACCAGCGCGGGCTCCATGGTTGCGGCATGCCCGAGCGGGCGTACTTATTTCCCAGGAAGAACCAGGCGCTGCGCAGCAGATAGGCGACCAGCCAGAGATAGGCGGCGAAGAAGTGGATCTGGCGCACTCGCGCCATCAGGAACTGGTTCCAGGGCTCGCCGGGCGTGGTCAGCACCGGGAAGGCGATGTACAGCCCCGTGAGGAAGAGCACCGTGATGCACAGGGCGGTGACCCAGTGAAAAACCCTCACCGGGAACTGCCACACGTACACCAGCTTCTTGAGCCGGTCTTTCTCGCCGGGATACACGCGGGCTACTTGCGACATGGGCCGCTCCTACCGAACGACGACTTCCGCGAGTTCACGCCCCTGCTCATTGAACACGTGCGACGCGCAGGCCAGGCACGGGTCGAACGAGTGGATCGTCCGCAGGATCTCCACCGGCTGATCGGGCTTGGCCATGGGCGTCCCGAGCAGCGCCGCCTCGTACGCGCCACGCACGCCGCCCTTGTCACGCGGCGATGCGTTCCACGTCGAGGGCACGACGCACTGGTAGTTGGCGATCTTGGTGTCCTTGATGTGGATCCAGTGGCCCAGCGCGCCGCGCGGCGCCTCGGTGAAGCCGAAGCCCTTGCAGTCCGCGGGCCAGGTCTTGGGGTCCCACTTGGTCGTGTTCGCCGTGCTGCGATCGCCGGCTTTGACGTTTGCCAGCAGCGCGTTGAACTCTTCGCTGAGCCAACGGGCGCAGAGCTGCGCCTCCAGCCCGCGAGCGGCGGTGCGGCCGAGCGTTGAGAAGAGCGCTGTTGCCGGGACATTCAGCGCCTTGAGCGCGCCATTCACGACTTCCTTGATTTCCGCGTGCCCGCTCGCATAGCCCACCAGCATGCGGGCCAGCGGGCCGACCTCCATCGCGTTGCCCTTCCAGCGCGGCGTCTTGAGCCACGAGTAGGTCTTGTTCTCGTCGAGGTTTTTGTACGGCGGCGCGGGGCCGTCATAGTGCGGCTTGGTCACGCCGTCGAACGGATGCAGGCCGTTGGTCCCCGCGGGGTACTCGTACCACGAGTGCGGCACCTGCTCCTGGATCTGCAGCGGGTCCTTGGGATCGATGGGGAGCACTTCCGCCAGGTTCTTGTTGAGGATCACGCCACGGGGCAGCTTGAACTGCGACGGCGTATCGACGCCCGCCTGCGGGATATCGCCGTACGCCATGTAGTTGCCAAGCCCGCCGCCGATCGACGCCCACTCCGGATAGAACGACGCGATCGCGAGCAGGTCGGGAATGTAGAGCTGTTCAACCACCTGGATCGCCTCATCGATGAGGCGGCGGATCATGTTGAACCGCTCCATGTTGATGCAGTTGTCGCCGTCGGGGTTGATCGAGCAGGGCATGCCGCCGACGAGATAGTTGGGGTGTGGGTTCTTGCCCCCGAAGATCGTGTGAATCTTGACGATTTCTTTCTGCCACTTGAGGGCTTCGAGGTAGTGGGCGACGGCCATGAGGTTGGCCTCGGGGGGGAGCTTGTAGGCCGGGTGCCCCCAGTAGGCGTTGGCGAAGATGCCCAGCTGCCCCGACGCCACGAACTTCTCGAGCGTCGCCTTGATGTCGCCGAAGTAGCCGGCGCTTGTCATGGGCCAGTGCGGGCTGACCTTTTCGGCGAGCGCCGACGTCGCCTTGGGGTCGGCCTTCAGGGCCGAAACCACGTCGACCCAGTCCAGCGCGTGCAGGTGATAGAAGTGAACGACGTGGTCCTGCACCATCTGGGTCAGGAACATGATGTTCCGGATGATGTCGGCATTCTTGGGCGGGCGGACGCCGATCGCGTCTTCCACGGCCCGAACGCTGGTCAACGCATGAACAGTGGTGCACACGCCGCAGATCCGCTCGGTGAACGCCCACGCCTCGCGCGGGTCGCGTCCCTGCAGGATGAGCTCGATGCCGCGCCACATCGTGCCGCTGGAGAGCGCTTCCTTGATGACGCCGTCATCGCCGACGACGGCCTCAACGCGCAGGTGCCCCTCGATGCGAGTGACGGGGTCGACGACCACTCGAGTACCGGCCATGGAAATCCTCCGATCTCAGGACACAGGCGTGTTGTCGGATGCTGGCTTGCGGAGCTTGACGGCGGCGACACCCGCGTGCGCCACCACCGCGGCGCCGACCGTGAGCGCGACCGCGGTGCCCACCTGCTGCGGCGTGGATTCCACGCCCGGCAGGGGAACGCCGCTCAGGCGCTCGTACAGAGGACCGTTGTCCCAGTAGCTCTCTTCGCTGCAGCCGATGCACCCGTGACCCGAGCCCACGGGCCACGACACGCCGCAGTTCCACTTGAAGTTCGAGCACGAGTTGTACGTCGTGGGCCCGCGGCAGCCCATCTTGTACAGGCACCAGCCGTTCCGCGCGCCCTCGTCGTCCCACGCCTCGACGAACTTCCCGGCGTCAAAGAACGGCCGACGCTGGCACTTGTCGTGCAGCCGGTGCTCATAGAACATCTTGGGGCGGCCGATGCGATCGAGCTCGGGCAGGCGATCGAACGTCAGGATGTACGCGAGCACGCCCGTCATCACCTCGGCGATCGGCGGACAACCCGGCACCCGGATGATCGGCTTGTCCGTGATGATCTTGTGCACCGGGACCGCGCCCGTCGGATTGGGCCGGGCGGCCTGCACGCAGCCATTGCTCGCGCACGAGCCCCACGCGATGATCGCCTTGGCGCTGGCGGCGGTTTCCCGCAGGATCGACTCGAACGTTTCGCCGCCCACCGTGCAGTAGACCCCGCCGTCTTTCGTCGGAGCGTTGCCCTCGACCGCGAGCACGTACCCGCCGGGGTACTTCTTCATGATGTCGCGCCGGATGTCCTCGGCGTGGTGCCCCGCGGCGGCCTGGAGGGTGTCGTCGTAGTCCAGCGAGATCATGTTCAGGATCACGTCCTGCGCGATCGGGTGCGAGGAACGGATGAACGACTCGCTGCAGCATGTGCACTCGAGCCCGTGCAGCCAGATGACGGGCAGCCGGGGCTTGGTCTCCATCGCCTTGACGACCTGCGCCACGCCCGTGCTGGGCAGGCCGATCGCCGCCGCCATCATCGTGCAGAACTTGACGAAGTCCCGTCGCGGAACGCCGTGCTCGCGAAGCACGTCATACGTGGTCTTCGACGGATCGCACTGCTTCAGAACCATGGGTGGCTCCTGCGTGGCCGGGTTGTCGTGGAGATTCAGACAGAACTCACGGTTTCAGGATACAGTTGTCGTTAATACTGTCAAATGATCTCGGACATTCGAGTGCGAGTTGTGCATATCTTCCGCGTTGCTCGCTCATTGCCGAAAGCCGGAGTTCTTTATGTGGCTTGCAACCGCTGTTCTGACCGGGCTCGCCGCGGGCGGGACGCACGTCGTGACCGGCCCGGACCACATGGCCGCCGTCGCGCCGCTCGCGATTGACTCGAAACGCAAGTCATGGAAAGCCGGGCTCATGTGGGGCATCGGCCACTCGATGGGCGCGTGGACGCTCGCCGTGCTCGCGATGATCTTCCGCGAGGCAATTCCGGTCGACCTCGTGAGTTCCTGGAGCGAACGCCTCGTAGGTGTCGTCCTCATCGGCATCGGAATCTGGGCCCTGCGCCGAGCGTTGCGAGGCCACCTCCACGCGCACTCTCACGCCCACGATGGCCACACTCACACGCACGCGCATTTCCACGCACACGCCCACACGCCGGCGGCGCCCGAGCATCGCCCCGCCGATTCAGGACTTTCCACGAAGCACACGCACTCGCACGGTGCGCTCGGGATCGGCACGCTCCATGGGCTGGCCGGAACGTCACACCTGCTCGGCGTGCTTCCCGCCCTCGCACTCCCCACCCGCGCCGACGCCGCTGCGTACCTGCTCGCATTCGGCCTTGGCTCGATCATCGCGATGACCACCTTCGCCTCGCTGTGCGGATTGCTCGCCACCCGCGGCGCTGCACGCTCTCACTCGATCTACCGCGGCTTCATGATCGCGACCTCGCTGTTCGCGGTCGTGCTGGGCGTGTACTGGATCTACGACTCGATGCCGGGCGCTGCGGCCCGTTGAGAGGCCGGGCGGTGCAAGGCAGGAGCGGTCGAGAACTGCGGTGCATTGAGCGACCGGGCGCTGAAGAACATCGCGCGGCGACGCCAAGTCTCCCGCCGCAGCACGATGCGCGCGGCAGGCCACTCCTGGCAGGACAAGGACGCCGACTGCGCACAACCCGGGGGCGAGAAGGCGGCAGCAAATCCGGCAACAGACACTCGCCCACAAGACGCCACTTGCGCCCAGAAAAGCGATAAACCCCTCGAAAACAAGAGGTTTTTGGTCAACCGTGACATCGTGTGTGATCCGGCCGAATCGCGGCCAATGGGCAGGGCCGGACTTGAACCGGCGACACCCGCATTTTCAATGCGGTGCTCTACCAACTGAGCTACCTACCCGACTTGTCAGACCCAAACAGTAGCCGTGGATCGACCCGCGTCAAGCCTCACTTTCGCCGAGCGAGCGGGTGATTTGTTCGAGTTGCAGAGCCCGGCTCCCCACGCCGCACATGCCGCATACATCGCACGCACGGCACGGCCCACGCGGGAAACGCGGACGAGTCACCGCCAGCAACGCAGCGAAATTGCGGTACGCGTGGGGTGCCGTCTCAAGATCGCGCCACCACCATTCGACCGATTCCCGTCGCGCCACGCGAGGCTCTTGTACCATCTCATTCATGCCCGCCACGGCCACCAGCCCCGCATCTCCCCCACTGCTCAACGTCGAGTCGTTGTGCGTCTCATTCGGCGCGGGGCGGTTCGCTCGCACCGTCGTCGATTCAGTCTCGTTCAGCGTCGGACGCGGCGAGGCGCTCGCGCTGGTCGGCGAATCAGGATCGGGCAAGACCACGGTCGGAAGGGCCGTGCTGCGACTCATCCCCGCGCAGGCCGGGCGTGTCATCTTCGATGGCCAGGACGTGCTCTCCGCGTCGCCCGCGGGCTTGCGCGAACTCCGGCGTCGAATGCAGATCATCTTCCAGGACCCGGGCGGCTCGCTCAATCCTCGGATGCGTGTGCGCGATCTGCTCGGCGAACCGCTCATCGTTCACCGCGCCCACACGGGGTCCGACGACATCGCTTCTCAATGCCGCGCGATGCTGGACCGCTGCGGCATGGCGCCCTCGTCGCTTGATCGCTTCCCCCACGAGTTCTCCGGCGGGCAGAAGCAGCGCATCGCGATCGCCCGCGCTCTCATGCTCCATCCGTCGCTCATCGTGTGCGACGAACCGACCAGCGCCCTGGACGTATCCGTCCAAGCCCAGATCATCAATCTCATGTCCGACCTGCGAGCATCCCTCGGCCTGTCGTACCTCTTCATCAGCCACGATTTCGGCGTCGTTCGCGCCCTGTGCGACCGTGTCGCCGTCATGCGGGATGGGAAGATAATCGAGACAGGCCCGTGCGATCGCGTGATCGAGAGCCCGCAGCACGAATACACGCGCGCGCTGATCGACGCGGCGCCGCGGCTGGGCGCGCCTGTGGCACCAACCGCCTGATGATGATCGGGCACGTCCCACTTCTGCCGCGATTGCAGCCAAGACGACCTCCGCGAGGCACTCCATGACCAGCACACCGACGCCCCGACTCACCATCCGCCCCGCGACGCGCGACGACGTGCCGCTGATCCTCTCGCTCATCCGCGAACTGGCCGAGTACGAGAAGGCGCCGCAAGACGCAAGGGCGACGCCCACCGACATCGAGCGGAATCTCTTCGGCGAAGGCTTCGGCCGCGGTCCGGTCGCGGAATGCCTGATCGGCCTGATCGACAACGTGCCGCAGGGCTTCGCGCTCTTCTTCTCGAACTTCTCCACATGGGTCGGTCGCTCGGGGATCTACCTCGAAGACCTGTTCGTGCGGCCCGCCGCTCGCGGATCGGGCCTCGGCAAGGCCCTGCTGCGCGAGATCGCGCGGATCGCGGTCGCGCGGAACTGCGGGCGCGTGGAGTGGTCGGTGCTGGACTGGAACACCCCCGCGATCGGCTTCTACAAGTCACTCGGCGCCGTCGCGATGGACGAATGGACCGTGTACCGCATGACGGGCGACGCCATCGAGCGGCTCGCGCAGAGCTGATCGCACAGCCATCTCGCAACTCCACACCCTGCACGCCATCGCCTCATGAGCCGCGTTTGAACAGCGTGAGCACAAACCGCGTCGGCTCGATCGCGTGCAGTCTGTGCGGCGCATTGGGCGGCATGACGAGCCAGTCGTTCGCTCGCATCTCGCGCTCCCTTCCGTCTACGCCGAATTTCAGACGCCCGTCGAGCACCTGCACGCTCGCCATGAACGGCGCCCGGTGCTCACTCATTTCCTGCCCCGCGTCCATCGCAAAGACGATTACACGCCCGTCCGGCGTGTTGAGCAACGCGCGGCTCACCGTCGCACCCGCGACGATCGGGCATGTCGCGAGAAGATCGACAAACTCGGGTGTTGTTCCGTCCAAGAGCGGCGTGGCCATCGTGCCTCCATCCCCGGCAAGTTCGTCATACGACCGTTGAGTCCCCCCGCGATGGACTGCAGGCAGCGAGCGAGTGGTCGCTTCAATCGTGACTTCGCCGGCTACATGTGCGAAGCGATCTCCGCCGCCATCTTCGCACCCGCCGCACCGTCCAGCTTGCCCGGCTTCCACACGATTCCCAGTCCCTCGCCGTTGTCATGCTTCGGGATGATGTGGAAATGCACGTGGAACACGGCCTGGTGCGCCCCCGCGCCGTTGTTCTGCAGGATGTTGTACGCCGTCGCGCCGCTCACCTTCAGCACCGCACGGCAGATCCGCGGCAGGGCCCGCCCGATTGCGGCCGCCGCCTCGTCCGACAGTTGATCCACCGTCGCGACTTCCTGCTTGGGAATCACCAGCGTGTGCCCGCGCGAGAGCGGAAACACGTCGAGGAACGACAGCACGTGCGTGTCCTCGTACACCCTGTGGCACGGGATCTCGCCGCGGATGATCTTCGAAAAGATGGTCTCTGCCATGCGCACAGTCTAGCGGGGAGCTCCGCTTGGCGTGCCACGGTCCTGCCTTCAGGTCCGTGCCGTCGTTGATCACGTCATGCTCTCGACCACGACGCACCCCGCCGCGGCATGATCCCTCGGCGCGGCTCGATCACCCGCCGCACCTTCGCCATCGCCCTGGCAAGGAACCCCTCGCCGCACTCCGGGCACTTCCCCGATCCCAGCCCTCGCAGGTCATAGCCGCAGGCGCTGCAATGCCCAATCGGGAACATTCGAGCCGCGAATCGCCACGAAACCCCGCCCGCGATCAGAAAGAGCACCAGCAACTGCCAGAGGGGAACATTCACGACACGCAGCGAGATTGTCACGATCGCACCCGTCTGCGTCCCCACCGTCATGGACGCTTCGGACATGGTCGGTCGCATCACGCTGCCTGGCATGATCACCGCCGCCGTCGCATTCGGGAAGTACCAACGGTTCTGTGCCCACTCCACCGGCTGATTCGCGAGCGCGAGCTGCAACTGAGATGGTGACACGAGGGCGCACACGCCCCCCGCGCCGACCGACGGCGACATTAGGTTACCGGCAATCCACATTGCACCCGTCAGCAGCGCCAGCACGCCGCAGATCCACGACATTGTGATACACGCCCCCCGCCGCCCGGACTGGTCCTTCGCTCGCTTCATGCCGCGCCTCCCAGCTGCGCAGCCTATCAGAACCTCCGGTGCGCCGGCTTGTCCTGCGGCCCGCTCACTCCCAAGATCGACCTGGCCATCCGCAAATCGCCGGGGCGCGTGATCTTGATGTTCCTCGGGTCCGCGTCCAGCACCACCACGCAGTTCTCCGGCGAGCAACCCACCTTGGCCGGCGGATTTTCCTTCGAAAGCAACCGCTCCACCAGCGACGCGTCGTCTGTGCTTGATAGATCGCTCTGCTCATACGCGCGACGCAGCAGGTCCGCGCGGAACACCTGCGGCGTCTGGATCGCGTACACATCCGCGCGGTCCAGCGTCGCGTCGACCAGCCTCATCTTCTTGGGGCCGCTCGGCGCGTCGTCGCCCAGGATCGCCGCCAGCGGATCTCGCCCCGCCGCCGGCGCGTCAATCTCGATCGTTCGCTTGATCGTGTCCGGCACGGGAACGCCAGGAACGACCGCGGAGTGTTTCATCGCCGCGTCGAACAGCCGCTCGATCAACTCCATCGGCGTGCACGGGCGTGCCGCGTCATGCACCGCGATGTGCGTGCAGTCGGCGGAAATCGCCGCCAGCGCGTTCTTCACGGTCTCCCAGCGATGCACCAACCCGCCGCGGCAGAGCGTCACACCCAGGATCGCCAGCTTGTCCGCGTAGCGCTGCTTGAACTCCGCGAACGCGTCGTCCGCCGCCGGGCCCGCGACCACCATCGACGTGATCGTCCAATCGGGCGACTCGAGCTTGGTGAAGAGCTCGACCGATCGCTGCAGCACCGATTTGCCGCCCAGATCCTCGTCGAGCTTGGAACGCTGGGCCTCGGTGCGATAGCGGGCGCTGGCGCCCGCGGCCGGGATGATGACGCCGATCTTCATGCCGCGATGGTAGTTCACCCGTCGCGCCGCTGTTCCAGCCCCGCGAGCACCCGCATCGCCCGCCATTGACGCACCGCGCGAGCCGACGGCGCGTGCCCCTCACCGCCGAACATCGCGACCTTCGCCCTCCGCCACAAAGGGAGCAACGACCGACGCACATACAGCGCATCGCCCGAGCATCCCGCGGCCCATTTCGTCTTCACACGCAGGAATCCGCGCTCGCGCAGGAACGCGTCGAGATCGTGCACCAGCGTGCCGCCCGCGTACAACTCCGCGGCCGCGACCTCGCACACCATCGCGTCGGCACGCTCGATCTGCCGCGTCGCGCCGCGCAGCACGGGCAGCTCAAAGCCCTGCGTATCGATGCAGATCAGGTTGAAGTCGTTGGCCCTCAGCCCCTGCTCGTCGATCACGTCGTCGAGCCGCTTCACCGCGACGTCGATCTTCTCGCCGGGCTGAAACTCGGGCCACTTCTGCAGGTGCAGCTTTGGCTCCAGCAGCGAGTTTGATTTTCCCTCGTTTCCCGAGAGCACGTGCATCGTCGCGACGCCCGGCGTCTCGCCGCACGCGACGTTGACCGCCCGCACCCGCGCGTCATCGGGCAGGCCAGCGCAAAGCCTCGCAAAGATGTCCGGCTGAGGCTCGATCCACAGCTGCCTTTCGATCCCGCACGCCCGATACACCTGCGCCTCCTGGCCCAGGTGCGCGCCGACGTGAATCACGCCGCGGATGTTCAGGCGGAACTCACGGATGATGTCGGGCAGCGTCAGGTCCATCGCCCGATGGTAGCGAACGCCTCGCTCCGGCGCACCGCCGCGTGCCCGCCATGCTCTGCGATAACCAGGTCTCTCCCGCATCAATCGACCGGATCGCCTTCGGAGACCAACCCGCAACTCTCACCTTTCTCAAACACCGCAGACGCCGCTCGCGTCGCCAACTCGGACGATTCTCCGAGTACACTCGTCCCAGCGAAGGAGTCCACCATGCGCTCACTCTCCCGCGCCGTACGCGTCGTTCGTCCGCTCGCCATCGGCATCGCGGCCGCCGCCGCCCCCGCCCTCGCCGGCGACGACCTCCCGCCGCTCCGCGCGCCCGCAGTGCCCATCGTCACGCACAACCCGTATTTCAGCGCCTGGTCCGGCAGCGAGAAACTCACCGACTCGTGGGTCAAGCACTGGACCAACTCCGCGATGGCGGTCTGCGGCCTGGTGCGAATCGACGGCAAGCCCTTCCGCTTCGCCGGAACGCTCCCCAGCGACGTGGCGGTCATGGAACAAACCTCGCTCGAGATCACCGCGACCGCGAGCGTCTACACCTTCCGCGCCGAGGGCTTGGAACTCACGCTCCGCTTCCGCTCTCCGGTGCTCGCGTCCGACGCCGATCTCGCCTCGCGCGCCGTGACCTACGTCACACTCTCCGCCAGGTCACTCGACGCCAAGGCCCACGACGTCCGCGCCTATCTGGACTGTTCCGGCGAGTGGTGCACCCACGACCCCGCCGAGATGGTCCGCTGGTCACGCGCCCGAATCGCCGGGCGAGAGTGGGTCGGCCTCGGCGCCGCCGAGGGCAAGCCCCTCGCCCACACCGGCGACTGGCGCCGTGCCGATTGGGGCACGCTCTACCTCGGCCCGGTTTCCGCCGAAAATTCCGCGACCGGCGTCGGCGGACACTCCGCCATGCGCGGCACGTTCGCGTCGACCGGCTCGCTCCCCCAGAGCGACGATCTCCGCCAGCCGCGCGCCGCCAACGACGATTGGCCCGTGATCGCGGGCGTGCTCGACCTCTCCGTCAACGAGCGCACGCCGCGCGAGGCGACGCTCGCCCTCGCCTACGACGATGGCGTATGCGCCGAGTACTTCAATCGCCCGCTCAAGCCCTACTGGGCCCGCTCCGGCAAGGGATTCGCGCAGATGCTGGAAGAGGGCGTCGCCAATCACGCCGCGATCGAGAAGGCCGCCGCGGAGTTCGACGCAAAGCTCCGCGCCGATCTCATCCGCGTCGGCGGCGGGAAATACGCCCGTCTCTGCGAACTCGCCTACCGCCAGGTCATGGCCGCCCACATCATCGCCACGGACTTCGACGGCACGATGCTCATGCTCTCCAAGGAAAACACGAGCAACGGCTGCATCGCGACGGTCGACGTCACGTTCCCGAGCTCGCCCTTCTTCCTTCTCTTCAATCCGAAGCTGCTCGAGGCCCAGATCGAGCCCGTGCTCGACTACTCCGACAGCCCCCGCTGGCGCTTCGACTTTGCGCCCCATGATCTTGGCACCTATCCCAAAGCCAACGGGCAGGTCTACGGCGGCGGCGAACGCACCGAGGAAAACCAGATGCCCGTTGAGGAGTGCGGCAACCTGCTCATCCTCGCCGGCGCGCTCGCACAGGCCGATGGCAACACCGCCTTCGCCGAACGCCACTGGGCCACCCTCACCCGTTGGGCCAACTATCTCGCCAAGAACGGCCTCGACCCCGCCAATCAGCTCTGCACCGACGACTTCGCCGGGCACCTGGCCCGCAACGCCAACCTCTCCATCAAGGCGATCCTCGGCATCGGCGCCTACGCCGATCTCTGCAAGCGCCGCGGCCTGACCGAGGACGCCTCGCGTTGGCGCACCGTCGCCGAGGAGGACGCCCGCAAGTGGCAGGACCTCTCCCGCGGGAACGAAACAACCGTGCTCGCGTTCGGCCGCCCCGACACATGGTCGCTCAAGTACAACCTCTTCTGGGACCGCGCCCTGTCGCTCAAGCTCTTCCCGGAGGAGATCGCCCGGCGCGAGCTCGAGCTCTACCTGAAGAAAGCCAACAAGTTCGGCGTGCCGCTCGACAGCCGAGACACCTACACCAAGACCGATTTCCTCGTCTGGGCCGGTGCGTTGACCGGGCGTCGCGAAGACCTCGACGCGATCATCGCGCCGATCTTTGACTTCGCGAACGCGACACCCGATCGCGTCGCGTTCACGGATTGGTACCGCACCACCGACGCACGCACCATGGGCATGCACACGCGCTCCGTGATCGGCGGCATCTACGCCCCCATGCTCAACTCGCCCGAGATCACCGCGTCGTGGCGGAAGCGAGCCAGGTAACCCCGAGCGTCGTTCCGCACTGCCTTTCCGCCAATGAAAAAACCGGGCGAGAGATCTCGCCCGGTCCATTCATTCTCACTCCGCGTCCTGATAGAGCCGAACTTGACGCTCGGCCCCCAAGGTCCAGCCCATGGTTCAACCAAGGCCGCCCTTGTACTGGGTCTTCTTGAACTTCTCGCGCATGCGGCGCAGCGCGGGGGTTTCCTTCAGGATCTCATCGGCGCTGCGGCCGACCGGCTCGCCGCGCTTCTTGCCCTTCCCGCCGCCGCCGAATCCGCCGCCGCCCTCGCCGCCCGTCGGCTCCGGCGCGGGCTTGGTGGCCTTGATCGACAGGCTGATGCGCCGCGAGCCGGCGTCGATCCGCAGCACGCGGGCGTTGATCACCTGGTCGACCTTCAGCACGTCCTCGACCTTGCCGACGCGCTTGTAGTCGAGTTCCGAGATGTGGACCATGCCGTCCACACCCGGCGCAAGCTCGACGAACGCGCCGAACTCCGTGATGCGCACCACGCGCCCCGTCACGTCCGAGCCTTCCTTGATGTCGTTGGCCGCCGTCGCGAAGGGATCGCCCGCGACCTGCTTCATGCCCAGCGAGATCTTGTTCCCCTCAAGGTCAACCTTCAGCACCTGCACGCGGACCGGCTGCCCTTCCTTCACGTACTTCGCGACGGCCTTCTCGCCGAAGCCCGCCCGGTCGTACGTCATGTCGGAGATGTGAACCAGGCCGTCCAGGCCGCCAAGATCCACGAACGCGCCGAACGGCATGAGCTTGCGGACCACGCCCTCCATCACCGCGCCCTCAACCAGGGTCGTCTTGAGCTTCTCGGCCTTGGCCTTCCGCTCCTGCTCGAGCAGGTCGCGACGCGACAGCACGATGTTGCCCTTGCCCATGCGGTCGACTCGCACGACCTGGCACGTCATCTTCTCGCCCACGAGCACCGACATGTCGGGCATGCGATCGACGCTCACCTGGCTGGCGGGCATGAACGCGCGGTGACCCGCGACCTCAAGCTCCAGCCCGCCCTTGTTCACGCCGGTCACCCGCGCCTCGATCGTCTGGCCGGGCTCGAGCAATTCCCAATCCGCCTTCTGCACCGCCCCGGGGCGCGAGCAGATGAACAGGGACTCGCTGGCCTCAAACCGATCGACGACCACCTCCGCCGTCTCGCCCACCTTGGGCAGCTGATCCTCGGGCCAGCCGATGCGCGAAACCACGCCCAGCTCCTTGGGACCAAACTCGATGAAGATGTCGCTCGGACCGATCGAAACCACGCGACCAGAGCGATGCTCGCGGCCCGCCTGAACGACCCGCGGCCCGCGGATCCCCGCCGAGCGGCCCGACGGCGCCGGACGTGTCACGGGCGACGAAGGCGGCGCGAACTTCGCGAGGTCCTCCATCGCCGCGTTGATCTCGGCCTCAAGCTCGGCCGAGAGTGGATTGCTGGAGGAGTTGGACGCCGCGTTCTGATCGTTGGGTTGCATGGGGTGCTTCTGGACAACGCGAACCGTGTGTGTTTGCCACCCGCCCGGGCCGGTCCGCAAGGACCCGGAGGGTGAAGCTTCGGAACCGCAATAGTAATCCCATCCGGCCCCGGAAGCACGCCAATCGTCAACTTCCTTGCGTGCGCCCACCTTTGCCCATCCAGCCGCGCTCAATTCTGGTGATCGGACCCACCGCCGCCACGCCCGCCGCGTTACGGGCGCATCATCCCACAGGCGTCCCCGCCGATCTTCCTTTGGAATCCGGGCTCTACTGATTCATCCGCACGGCTTCGATGATCCGCTGCGCCACGCGAACGTTGACGAACCCCGCATCCGCATCGATCGGCGGCCGCTGGCCCGTCCGGATCGCGTTCAGGAACGCCCGCAGCTCCATCACGATGGGCTCGGCGTCGTCGACCACCAGGGGCTCGATGTTGACCAGCTCGCTCCACTTCAGGCTCGTAAGGTCCACGCCGCGCCGGAGCTGCTCACGCATCTCGCGCATCTGGATCTCGTTGGCGATCCGCCGGATCATCGTGCCCGTCTTGGCGCCGTAATCGATCTTGATGTACGCGTTCTCGCCCGTGATCCGCGTCACGCGCTCCGTCTTGAGCGCCAGGCGGCTCGCCGACACGCTCGCCACGCACGTCCCGTGCGGGAGCTTCCACGTCAGCCGAGCGTTGCAGATGTCCTCGTGGTCCGTGATCACCGCCACGCCCGACGCCTGCACGTCGTCCGGCTCGCGGCCGTCCATCAGCATCAGCACCACGTCGAGGTCATGGATCATCATGTCCATCACCACGCTCGTATCGACCGAGCGGAACGTCATCGGACTGACTCGATGGACCTCGATGAACCGTGGCACGACCGGCTGGCTGTTCTCGGTCGCCTTCTGCATCGCCCGCATGATCGGGTTGAAACGCTCGATGTGCCCGACCATCAGGATCGAACCCGTGCGCTCCGCCACGTCCTTGATCGACCGCGCCGACGCGACGTCGCCCGCCAAGGGCTTCTCGATCAGGCACGCCACGCCCGCCGAGAGCAAGGGCTCCGCCGCCGCACGGTGAAACGTCGTCGGCACCGCCACCGACACCGCGTCCACGCCCGCCTCGATCAGCTGCTCGACCGTCTCGAACCCGCGGCAATTGAACTTGTCCGCGATTTCCGCCCGACGCTGCGGACTGGCGTCCACCACGCCGACCAGCGTGCAGCCCTTCTCCGTCGCGTACACCCGCGCGTGGTGCTGCCCCATCCGACCAACGCCCACCACGCCGCAGCGGAGCACGCGACCTTCAGACGCACCGGTCCCGGGTTGTCCCGCTTGATTCACTTGCCCGAAACCTCGGTAAGCACGGCGGCGATGTCTTCCTTGCGGGTCAGACCGACCCAGCGCTTCACCACCTGCCCGTTCTTGAAGACCAAGAGCGTCGGCAGGGCCGTAATCCCGTGCTTCACGCTCACCGCCCTCGCGTTGTCCGTGTCAACCTTCCCCACCCGCGCCTTGCCCGCAAACTGGTCCGCCAGGGCGTCCACCACCGGCGACAGGATCTTGCAAGGCCCGCACCAGCTCGCGTAGAAGTCCACCAGCACCGGCTGGGCCGAGTTGATCACCTCGGCGTCGAAGTTCGCGTCCGTCAAATTCACAACGTTGGCGCTGCTCATGAAGTGGGTCCCTTTGACGCTCCGTCGTCAGGCGCTTCGCCACGACGGCAAAGCGGATTCAGGCCGATGGTAGCCCCGTCCCCCCACCCGTCCACCCCCTGTTCGTAGCCCGTTCTCCTCGACTCCCCGCCGACCCAAGCATTTGACGCCGACTCAAGCTCTTTCCCCACTCCCCACTCCCGACTCCCCACTCCCGCTCACCTGGTCCATCACCCTCATCATCTCCACATGCTCCGCCACGTCATGCACGCGGAAGAGCCGGACTCCCCGCGCGTGCAGCGCCGCCGCAAACGCGAGCGTCCCCGCCAGCCGCTCGCTCGGCCGCGTCTCGCGCCCCATCGCGACCCGCCCCACGAAGCTCTTCCGGCTCGCCGCCCCCAGCACCGCAAATCCCGTCCCCACCAACTCATCCACCCGCCGCACCAGCGTCAGGTTGTCCTCGACCGACTTGCCGAAACCAAGCCCGGGATCGATCACGACCGAATCACGCCCCACGCCGAGCTCCATCGCCCGCCGCGCCCGCGCGAGCAGGAACTCGCGCACCTGCAACACCACATCCCCATACCGCGGCGGCTCGCGATACCGATCCGAATACGCATCCTCGCCCGGCGGCCTCAGCCGATGCATCAAAATCACGCCCGCGCCGCGCTCCGCCGCCAAAGGCAGGATCGACTCGTCCTCAACTCCGGCCGACACGTCGTTGATCGCGTCCGCGCCCGCATCCAGCGCCGCCCACGCCACGCTCGACAGCGTCGTATCGACACTGATCGGAACTGCGCCGGCCGCACCACCCATCGCGCGTATCGCCCGGATCGCGGGAACGACCCGCGCGATCTGCTCTTCCGCGTTCACCCTCGCGGCCCCGGGTCTGGTCGACTCGCCGCCGATGTCCAGCATCGCCGCACCCTGCTCGACCGCGATCGCCGCGGCGCTCGCCGCCGCCTCGGGCGTCGCGAGCTTGCCGCCGTCGCTGAAACTGTCGGGCGTGACGTTCAGGATCGCGACAATCCGAGCCTGGTCGAGCGAAAGCACGCCCTGCGCGCCGTACCGCCACGCCGCGGCAGCACCACCGACCGCGCCGCTCGCCGCGCCACGCGCCTCGCTGCTCTTCCCGCCCGCCCGATCTGTGCCGCCATTCGCCACAGCGCGAGTATCCGCGGGCCGGGTACCGGAAGCAAGTCTTCCCGATCAGGAGCCCGCAAGCCGGGAAGAACGCGTTCAAGGATCAGCAGCCCGATCGTGATAACGGGCTCACTTTCGGCCCTTCACTTCCGAGAATCAACTTCCGACCCCTGAATCCCGGCCGCCGGATCTCCCTCTCACGTCCGCTGGGCGTGGCCACGCTGTCGGCCACAAGCCCCACTCCTATCGCGGCCCCTCACACCCGCCGGGCCTTCATCGCCTCCGCAATCACCCGATCCGCGTTCGCCAATACCTCGCCCGTCAACTCCAGCCGCGGCGGGCGCACCCGCGTCGATCCCATCCCCACCCGCTCCTGCACCAGCTTGATCAGCTGCACGAAGTCGTTCACCACGTCCATGCGGAGCAGCGGCAGGAACCAGCGGTACAGTTCCTCCGCCTTCGCCTTCTCGCCCCGCATCGCAAGCTCAAACAACTGCACTGATTCCTTGGGCATCGCGTTCACGAGCCCCGCGATCCAGCCCGTCGCGCCCGCCGCGATCCCCTCGACGATCAGGTCGTCCACTCCCACCAAGATCGCCAGGCGATCCCCGAGCAGCGCCTTGATCGCCGTGATCCGCCGAACATCCGCGCTCGACTCCTTCACCGCGTGCAGGTTGCCGAACTCACCCGCCAGCTCCGCGACCTGCTCGGGCGACACATCGGTCCCGTACGCGATCGGGTTGTTATAGAGCATGCACGAGAGGTCCGTCGCGCGAAGAATCGCCGCAAAGTGCGCCCGCGTTTCGCGCCATGTCCCCTTGTACACATAGGGCGGCAGGACCATCAGCCCCTCGCACCCCGCGTCCTTGGCCTCTCGCGCCAGCCGCACCGCCTCCGCCGTGCTCGCCGACGCGATCGCCGCAACCGCGTGCCCGCGCCCCGCGACCGCCTTCACGCACGTCCTCCACAGCTGGACCTTCTCATCGTGCGACAGCGTCGCGCCCTCGCCCAGCGAGCCCGGCGCGACCACGCCGCGACACCCTGCGTCCATCATCCACGCCACGTGCGTCGACAGAAACTCGAAATCGATCGACAGATCATGGTGGAACGGTGTCGTCGCCGCGGGAATCACTCCGTGCCAGTCGCTCCGATTCATGCACCCTCCATCGCGCCCGTCGCCGAAAGCGCGTTCATGCTCACCGGGAACACGGGCGGGCGCACGTCGCGCACCGCCCAACCCATCATCGCCTCCACCGCCGCCCCGCACACTCGCCCCTGGCACGGGCCCATCCCGCACCGCGTGAGCAGCTTCGCGCCGCGCCAATGATCGCACGACGCGATCCGCGACATCGCCACGTCCTCGCAGCGGCACACGATCGTCTCGGGCCGCGCCAATCGCAGCACCTCTTCGCGCAGCGCGAACGCCCGCTCCATCGCCGCCGCAAACTCGCGCTCGCGCCGCCGCCGCGGGATCAGCCCCCGCGCCAACTCCTCGCGTCCCGCGGCCGCGTACCCCGCCATCGTCCCCTCGACCAGCGACGTCTCGACGCCGCCAATCCCGAGCGGCTCGCCCGCGCACAGCACGCCGTCAACGCTCGTCCGCATCAGGTCATCAACGACGACTCTTCCCTGCCACGGACCGGTCTTCAGGTCCGCAGTTTGCACCTTTTGCGCTCCAGTCCTTCCTTCCCCAGTGCCTAGTGCCAAGTGCCCAGTGCCTGCTCCCAGTGCCAAGTGCCTCGTACCTATTTCCGCTCCCACCACCTGCGCCAGTTGCGTATTTCCTACCAGTCCGAATCCGCACGCGACCGCGTCCACATCGATCACGCGCCCATCGTTCATCACGACCTGCCGCACGCGATCTTCGCCCCGCGCCTCGGTGATCCACGCCCCGAATCGATACTCGACATCGATGATCGACGCACGCAGCTTCGCGCCCTGCCACAGCTTGCCGGGCTGTCCCAGCATCGCGCCCGCGAATCCGAGCAGGCCGGACCGCTCCGCCTGCTCCGCGATCAATTCCACCTTCGCCCCGCGCTCGTTCAAGAACGCCGCGACCGCCAGGAGCAGCGGCCCGGTGCCCCCCACCACGATCCGCTTCCCGCGCACGTCCAGACCGTTCTTCGCGAGCGCCTGCAACCCGCCCACGCCGAACACCCCGGGCAGCGTCCATCCGGGGAACGGCAGGAACAACTCGCGCGCACCCGTCGCCAGCACAACTCGCTCCGCATCTACCACGCCCGGGCCCGCGACGCTCTCGCAACGCAGCCGCACGCGCCCGTTGACCTTTTGCGCGTCGAAGACCGCGACGCCGCTGCGAATCTCAGCGCCGCTCCGCTTCACGCGCTCGCGCCACACGCCCGCCGGCCCGCCCTGCACGCGCCGCCAGATCTGCCCGCCCACATCCGGGTTGTCATCCAGCAGCACGACCGGTGCTCCGCAGGCGCGGGCCGCCACCGCCGCCGCGATCCCCGCGGGCCCCCCGCCCACCACCGCGATGCCAACCCGCTCAGCCCGCATCGACCGTCCTCACCCGCATCCCCTCGCTCGCCTCGATCATGCACGAACGCTCGTGCAACACGCCGTCGATCTCCACGCGGCATTCAAAGCAGATCCCCATACCGCACACCGCCCCGCGGCGCTCGCCGGTCACCGATTCGCGGCACGCCCTGCCCGCGTTCAGCACCGCCGCCGCCACGCTCGCGCCCGGCGCGACGCGCACCGACCGCCCGTCGATGAACAGCTCGATGACCTCGCGAGTCTCAGTGCCCACCGTGCCCCCCAAAGTCGCGCGATGCCGCGTACGCACCCGCGTCCAGCGTCGTCGCCGCGCCGGTCAGGATCGCCGCGATCAGCTCCGCCGTTCCGAGCGACGTCGTCAGCCCCAGCCCCTCGTGCCCCGTCGCCACGACCGGCTCGTCAACTCCATCCCGTCCGCCGATGATGGGCAGGGAATCAGGCGTCGCCGCCCGGAACCCCGTCCACGCCCGCACCACACGCAGCGACCCGATCCGCGGCATGTACAGCTTCGCTCGCTCGATCACCCACGCGACCATGCGCGCCTCGACCTCCGCGTGCTCGACTCCGTACTGCCGCGACGAACCCAGCAGCATCTGCCCGGTGGGCCGCGGCTGCAGATTGAACGCGACCGACTCCGTCGCGTGCGAGTGCGCGTTCTTCAGGTACCCAAGCTCCACAAGCTCGTGACGACAGAAGCCCGGGTACCGATCCGTGATGACCAGGTGCCCCTTCCTTGGGCGCACCGGGAGCCACGGGCAGACCTTCGCCGACGCATCGCCGCCCGCAAGAACCACCACGCCCGCGTCGATCGTCTCGCCGCCCGCGACCGATACGCTCGTGCGCGTCGCACTCTCAACGTGCGCGAACCTCACCGCCCCGCCCCGCCGCGTGACCTCCGCCAGCATCCACTCGCACACGACGGGCGGATACACGATGGAATCGTCGACGATCCGCAGCCCGCCCGCGAGCCCCGACCTCAGGTTTGGTTCCGCTTCGGCGATCGATCTCTCGTCGAGCACCTCAGTCCGCACGCCGCGCTTCTGGTAGAACGCGTGCTTGCTCCTGGCCGCGTTCAGCTCTTCCTCGTCCGCCGCGATCCACAGGGTGCCGCAGTAGTCGACCGCCGCCTCGGGCGGAAGTTCGTCGCGCAGCGTCATCCACAATTCCGCGGATCGCGCGGTCAATCGGAACTGCGCCTCGGAATCATCCATGATCGCGACATGCCCCATGCCCGCCGCCGTCGCGCCGCCGCCGATCGGCGCATCGCCGACCGCGAGCACGCGCAGCCCGCGCCGCGACAGGGCCCAGGCGCACGAACACCCCACGATTCCAAGGCCGATCACGATCGCATCGAACTTCGTGCTCATCGCGCGCGGATACCGTAGCGGAACGGATCGCTCGGGTCCAAAATCAGCGTCGCCTCGCCCGTGATATGGGCGCTCCCGGCGATGGACGGGATCAGCCGATCACCCTCGCGTCGAACCGAGCCCGTAAACAGGCTGCCGATGATGCTCTCCTGCCGCCAGGCCTGCCCTTCCCTCAGCTTGCCGTCCGCGAACAGGCACGCCATCTTGGCGCTCGTCCCCGTGCCGCAGGGCGATCGGTCGTACGCCTTGCCAGGGCACAGGACGAAGTTCCGGCTGTCCGCGTCGCGTCTGACGGGCGGCCCGAACAGCTCCACATGATCGATTTCCCCGCCCCCCAACGCGGAATCATCCCCGCGAATCCCGGCGCGGATGAGCGCCGTGCGCACGTCCCACGTGTAGCGCGTCAGCTCTTCCGCGTTGTCGAGCGTCAGGCTCTGCCCGTGCTCGCCGATGAGGAAGAACCAGTTACCTCCCCACGCGACGTCGCCGACAACCTTGCCCCGCCCCGGAACGTCGACCGCGACGTCCTTGAACGCGCGACGCGACGCGACGTTCTCGATCCCGATCTGCCCCGCGGCATCGAGATGGATCGTCACCTCGCCCACCGGAGTCTCAATCACGTGCGAGCCCGCGTCGATCTTCCCGAGATGCGCGAGCGTGCGCGCCACGCCGATCGTGCCGTGCCCGCAGGCGCTGAGGAAGCCGACGTTGTTGAAGAAGATCACGCCGCACACCGCCCGCGGCGTGGTCGGCGGGGTGAGCATCGCGCCGACCAGGATGTCCGAACCGCGCGGCTCGTTGATGATGCCCGATCTCAGGTCGTCGAACCTCTCGCGGAAGATCGCGAGCTTCTCCGCCATCGATCCCCGCCCAAGCTCCGGCCCGCCGTCGATCACGACGCGCGTGGGCTCGCCCTCGGTGTGCGAATCGATGACACGGACCTTCCGAACATCGCTCACGAAACACCCCCCGACCGCTTCGCCAGCGCGATCGCGCCCGCGATGACCGCAAGCGGAATCAGGAGCGCCAGCAATCCGAGCGTCGGGATGATGTCGTCCGACAGCACCGGATCGAAGAACGGCGGCTTGGTGGGCTTCGCCTGCGAGGGCGCGGCCCACGGACCCGAGGATGAGCTTGACGCCGCGGGCGAGCTGGCGACCGCCTTCGGAGAGCCCGCCGGCCCGATCGATGGGTCGTACAGCGTCGACAGGTACGCCACCACGTCGCGCACGTCCGACGGCTGGAGCATCTGCGTCATCTCCGGCATCGCGGACGTCTGCCCAAAGCCCTGCACGATCACCGCGTTGGGCTCCGTGATCGATTCAACCAGCTGCTCGGGCGTGGCTCGCGAAGCGACCAGCGACAGGTTCGGGCCGGCCGTCCCGCCGATGGTCCCGATCGTGTGACAGCGCACGCACTGAGCGGCCTCGTGGTGAAGGAACACGCCCTTGCCTCGCGCGGGGTCGCCGCCCTTGAGCAGAAGCGCCGTCGAGAACCCGGGCGGCCGCTTGGCGCTCGCGCCGGCCTTCTCGACCATCGCACGCAGGCCGGTCGCCTTTGCACGCGTCGCGGCCTCGTAGATCTCGAGCGCCACCGAAGGGTCCGCGCTCCCGTCCGACAGTTTCATCGCCAGTTCGCCGATCGCCGCCAGTGCGTTGGCGTGATCGATCGACGCGAGCAGCATGATCGCGTGCTGGCGTTCGTGCAGATCAGCCGCGCCCGCGCCCGCCGCCGCCTTCTGGGCACCCGCGCCCGGGTCGGCCGTTGCGAGGAGCTCGCGGGCACGCATGCGGAGCGCCGGCGTGGAGGTTTCGACTTTCTCCAGCAGCGACGCGGCCGCTTTCGGCAGCTGTTCCTTCGCGCCCGAGGCGATCTGCTCGAGGATCACGGCGCGGTACGACTCGGAGCGCCCCGCGTCGGCGAGCTGCGACAACATCTCTTCGGGCGACAGGTTGGTCGCGATGCGCGCCGCCAGCGCGTCGGACTTGGCTTTGAGCTCGGGCGTGCTCGCCGCGGCCGCGATGGCGACCTGGTGGCGGGCCAGCGCGGTGCGGAGCGAATCGACGCTCCGTGCGGGCAGGTCGATCCAGTGCCCCCACACGCCGTCGCGTTTGAGCGGCTTGTCCCAGTTCTCGAGCTTCTCCAGCGCGAGCAAACGCCACGCGGCGTCGGCGCCGGAGTCCGTCGCGAAGCGGGCGAGGCGTTCCACGGCGGCGTCATCGCCCACGATCGCGTTGGCCTCGATCACGCGGCGCATCAAGGGCTCGATCGCGCGGTCCTTGGCGATCGGCTGGTCCAGCATCTTCGCTAGGGCCGGCATGCCCGGCGTGATGTTCATGTCGTACACCGCGCGGGCGGCCTCGATCGCGACCACCGGGTCTTCGTCGGCGAGGAATGCCGCCGCCCCGATGTTGGCGCTGCGACGCAGCGAGAGCACAACTCCCAGGCGGACCGACGCGGGCAGGCCGGCGGCCGCGGTGATCACGTCGTCGGGCTTGCCGATCAGCGTCAGCGCATAGACCACCGCGTTGCGGATCGCGCGATCCTTGTTGTCGTTGGACGCGAGTAGATCGAGCAGCGGCCCGATGCCCGACTGGTCTTTGCGCTTGCCCACCGCGAGCGCGGCGTAGTAACGCACACGCGGCGACTCGTCGGACAACGCGCTGAAGTACTCCATCAGCGCGTCGTACTTCAGATCACCCAGCGTCCGCAGCGTCTGGGCACGGATCTCGGCGTCCGCGTCGCCCAAGAGCGGAGCGAGCGACGCGGCGGCCTTCGGAGCTTTCCGCGCGATCTGCCCGATCGCCCAGATCGAGTGGAGACGCTGGAAGAAGGGCGCGTTCTTGCTCGATGCGAGTTCGGCAAGACCGGCGGCCGCGGGCTCGCCGCGCGAGGCGAGTTCGTACTGGGCGGCGAGACGGACGCGCTGGTCACGGTGCGCGAGCAGCTGCATCAACTCGTCGGGCGCCCGCTGCGAAAAGCCGATGTTGAACAGCTCACGCACCTGCGCGATGGCGTCGGCCTGCTTGGGATCGTTGAGCGCGGTCGTGTTGGTGATGGTGAAGATGTTGCCGTTTGGATTCGGCTCCCATCCGCCGCCCCAATCGGAAAGGTACATGCGCCCGTCGTAGCCGTAGCCGATGTCGGTGACGGTCACGCCGGAGTAGTACGCGTGCTTGTCGCTGGTCTTGAAGGACGCGCCGTCGGCAACGGGCTTGAAGGCGTGGACGGTCGCGCCCGAGCCGTAGTAATCGACCATGAAGATCGCGTTGGTGTATCGATCGGACTCTCCCAGGCCGGGGTAGTGCAGCATGCCGGAGGGGCCGGCGCCGATGTGATCGATGGGCGGCGTGGTCCACGCGGGGCGCGCGGGCTCGTCGTGTTGGGAGAGCAGGTTCCAGATGAACTCGCGGTTCCACGGGCCGCGGGACTCGAGCGATTGCACGTCCTGGCACCAGCCGGAGTTTCCGCCCTCCCAGACGTGGACCATGCGGGCGGCGTCGCCGGAATCGCAGTTGTTGTCGCCAGTGAAGAGTTCGCCGAGATCGTCGAAGGCGAGTTCCTGGGGATTGCGGAGGGCCTCGTGGAAGACTTCGAGCTCGGAGCCATCGGGCCAGCAGCGGAAGACGCCGCCGCGCTCGGTGCCCAGGAGGTGGTTGCCCTCCTTGGTGGTGACGTTGTAGCCTCGATCGCCCATGGAGAAGTAGATGCGGCCGTCGGGCCCGAGCGCCAGGCCGTGCAGGTCGTGGCCGAAGAAGCACCAGCGGATGCCGTAGCCGGTCGAGAGTTTCTCGCGGGAGTCGGCGACGAAATCGTTGTTGGTGTCGGTGAGCTTCCAGAGGCTGGGGATGCAGGTGTAGTAGATGGAGCCGTTGAGGGAGAGAACGCCGGCGCCGATGCCGTCGAGCGCGTCGTTGAACCCGCCGGCGAAGACGCCCGAGAAATCGGCGACGCCGTCGCCATCGGTGTCGCGGAGGACTCGGACGCGGTCTTCGGTGCGGGTGAAGAAGTCTTTTTCGAACGCGCCGGCGGCGATCCACTTGTCGATGAGGGCGCGGCGGTCTTCGACCGACTTGAGCTTGAGGTCTTCCTCGACGGCGTTGAGCTTGCCCAGGCCGCGGGTGTCGGTGACGGCGTTGCCCGCGCGATCGGTCTCGGCGACGTAGACGTTGCCCTTCCAGTCGATGGTGAAGGAGACGGGGTTGCGCATGGAGCCGGGCTTGGCCCACACGTCGACGCGGCGGGTCTGATTGTCCTGCGTGAGCGTGTGCTTGGGCGGTTCGGGCTTCTTGTCCTGCGCGATTGCGGCGCCGGAGAAGAGGACCAGAGAGGTCAGAATGGCGGTCCGTCGGGTCGTCATGGGGGAGAGTGTAAAGGGTTTTCGTGCGGCGTCACGCGGGGAATCGCTACCACCGCGAGATTGCGCAATTTCGCGGTGATAGCCCGCGCATCACCGCTTTGGTGCGCAATTTCGCGGTGATGCTCGTGGATAAGTCGGCGGGTTTCACCGCGGAGGGCGCGAGGAATTCAGAGAAGAACAGACTGGAGGAGAAGAGTGGAATGGGAGAAGGCGCGAATGAGGTTGATGATGAAGAACGCCTCACGGCGCGCGGCATCGAGGCATCCAGTGACGAAGCCCCGCGGAGACCGGCGGGCCACCCAAGATCACGTCACATCGCGCGGAAGTGCGCGGGGATGTCGCCAAAGTCGGCGCGGATCACGGAGCGGATTCCGCCGCGGCCTTTCCAATCGGTGCGGATCTGCAGCCACACGGGCTTCATGGCGGCGACAAGGTCGTCGCGGATGCGGTTGGTGACCGCTTCGTAGAAGATGCCCTCGTTGCGGAAGGCCTGGTAGTAGAGCTTGAGGCTTTTGAGTTCGACGCAGACGCCGCCGGCGCTGGCGGCACGCGGCACGTAGCGCAGCGTGATCATGCCGAAGTCGGGGTGCCCGGTCTTTGGGCAGAGCGAGGTGAACTCCTCGGCGACGTGCTCGATCACGAAGGGCGAGTCGCCGGGCGTGGGAAAGAAATCGAGGATGGATGAGGAGGCGCTAGGCATTGGGCACTTGGCACTAGGGAAGCTGCGAGACAGGGAAGAAGAACGAAACACGCGGTGAAGCGCGGAGAACGATCATTGATAGCGGGACAGGAGTTCGACGATCTTGGGCTGGCGTTTGTCAATGGCCAGTGAGCGGCGGAAGAGATCGACGGCCTCGGTGCGGGCGGCCTCGTCGGTCTTGTCGCTCCACACGTAGCGATTGAGACAGCAGACGGCCACGCCGTTGAGCGCGGGGAAATAGCCGGGGTCAAGCTCGATCGACTTGCGGAACGCGGCCTCGGCCTCGGGGTACTTGCGCAGGCGGAACTGCGCGGAGCCGAGGCGCTCGAAACCCGCGGCGGACGGCTGCAGTTCGAGCAGGCGCGTCAGCGTGTTGACCATCTCTTCGTAGCGACCGATCTTGCCGAGGCTGTCGGCGAGATTGAGCAGCAGCGGCGGCGTGAGATCGGCGAGCTCCGAGGCCTGCTGGTATTCGCTGACGGCTTCGGCGTGGCGGCCGAGCGCGGCGTAGACGGAGCCGAGGTTGGTGCGGGCCGGGCCGCTGGAGGTGTCGATCTTCACGGCGCGCTGGGCGTAGGGGAGCGCCTGGGCGGGCTCGCCGAGCTGAAGGTACGCGGTGGCGAGGTTGAGGTTGGCGGAGAAATCGTCGGGGCGGATGGTGAGGGCGCGGAGGTAGGCCCGGACGGCCTCGCCGAGACGGTTGAGGAGTTGGAGCGTGAGGCCGTGGAGGTATTGAGCGTCGAAGTTGCCTGGCTCGATCTGGGCGGCGCGGGAGTAGCGGGACTCGGCGTTCTTGTAATCGCCCTGCTCGCGGTAGATGTCGCCCGCGCCGAGGTAGGCGACGGTGAGGTTCGGGTTGATCGCGATGGCCTTTTCGAACTCTTCGCGAGCCTTGTCGAGCATGCCCTGCCGCTTCAGGGCTTCGGCGCGATTCAGGGCCTGATCGGCCTGGTTGATCGCAGGGGCTGGCTCGGGCGTGACGAGCTCCACGGGTGGCTTGGGATCCAGGATGTTGCAGGCGGAGAGCGAGGCGGAGATGAGCGCGGCGACGCCCAGGCTTGTGAACAGGCGGGACAAGGACACACGCATCCCCGGATGACAACTCATGCACGATCTCCGAACTTAGCCCCGACGCGTGGCGCGGCGGGAAGAGTCAATCTTTCGCGCGCCGGAGGCCCGGGGCGACTTGGCCGGTTTGGCAGAGGATCGGGAGACTGGACGAGAGGACTTGGACGGAGCACCGGCCGACGGCGCGACGTTCTTTCCGCGCGTGGTGGACGTACGGGCGGGCGAGGCCATTGTTCGCTTGGAGGGCTTGTTTGCGGGCTTGGCTTCGACCTCCGACTTCGCGGGTTTGGAGGTGCGAGTCGGCTTGGCGGGCTTTGGCTTCGAGGACTTTGGCGCGGCGACTTGGGCCGCGGCAACGGGGTGTGAATCGGTCCATTCCCCCACCAGTGCTTCGGGATCTCCGCCGGATTGAAGAGAGACGAGACGGGCGCGGTTGATGATGTCCCACGGCACGCCGTCCGCGCGATTCTCTTTGGGCGTTTCGAGGATCTTGGGGATCCGGGCGACAACGGGGTGATTGACGATGGCGGCAAAGCCGCTGGCGGCGAGGTTGGGCGCGCCGATCGTGCCCTCGCCGATGTGGGCGTGTCGATCGAGGCGAGAGCCGACGACGCCCTTGGAGTCGTTGAGGTGGAAGACGCGGAGGTTTTCGATGCCGCACGTCGCGTGGAAGTGATCGAGGGCTTTTTCGGCGGCCTGGCGCGTGGAGAGGTCGTGGCCGAAGGCGTGCATGTGGCAGGAGTCGAGGCAATAGGCGATGCGCGGCGGTTCGCCGGTCTTGTCGATGATCATGGAGCGAAGGCGGGCGAGGTCTTCGAACGGGCCGCCGATGGTGCTCCCGCCGCCGGCGGTGTCTTCGAGGCAGGACACGGTCTGGTAGCCGCGGGTGCGGTTGAAGAGCTCGCGATAAGCGTCGGCGATGCGGGCCAGACCGGCGTCGAGGGTGTGCCCGACGAACGAGCCGGGGTGGTGAACGAGGTAGCGGATGCCGAGGGTCTCGCAACGCTCGATCTCGTCGGTCATGAGGTCGATGCTCTTCCGCCAGAGCTCGTCCTGGTGCGTGGCGAGGTTGATGAGGTAGGAGGCGTGGCTGACCATGCGGTCGCCCCAGCCGAGGATCGCGACGCGGGCGTTCCAGTCGCGCACCATGGCGGGATCGAGCGGCTTGGCGGCCCACTGCTGCTGGTTCTTGGTGAAGACCTGCACCGTGTCGAAGCAGAGGCGCTGGGCCTCGTCGAGCGCGGTGAGCATGGAGCCGGCGATGGAGAGATGGGAGCCGAACATGAGGGGGAGGGTATCAGAAGGAGGGATGGAAGGCTGCAGGGATGCGCCACGATCCGCGAACACCTGCGGGCGTGAAGAGACTCTCACCACGGAGGGGCACGGGGAGCACGGAGGATGAAAGGGCCGGAATACGAGTGGGGCGTGGCGTGTGGGAGATCGAGTCGCGGAGCGCACTTCGGCGGGGAATCGCTTTGTTCGGGCGCGACATACGCTTGGGACATGCTGAGTCTCAACGGACGAGTCGCGATCGTGACGGGTGCATCGGCGGGGATCGGCGCGGGGGTGGCCCGCGATCTTGCGGCGCAGGGCGCGGCGGTGGTGCTCAACGCGCGGCGCGAAGGGCCGCTGAAGGAACTGGCCGCCACGCTGCCCGCGGGCAAGTCGGCGGTGGTTGCGGGCGACGCGAGCGACGATCGCGTGATCAACGCGATGCTCGACGCGGCGCGGGACCGCTTCGGCAGCGGGACTCGTGAGGCCGACCTGGTCGTCATCAACGCGGGGCGCGGGCTGAACGGCTCGGTGATGACGTCGGACACGGCGCAGTGGGAAGAGATGATCCGCACCAACCTGCTGGGCGCGGCGAAGCTGATCCGCCAGGCGGGTCTTCGGATGCTGAGGGCCAGCGAGGGCAAGAGCGGCGCGGACCTGGTTCGCGCGCCGCGGGACATGGTGGTGCTGGGTTCGACGGTCGGGCGGAATGTCTCGCCGTTCTCGTCGATGTATGGCTCGACGAAGTTCGGCGTGCATGGTCTGGTGGAGGGGGCGCGGCGCGAGCTTGGGCCCAAGGGAATCCGCGTGACGCTGATCGCGCCGGGGTTCGTGAAGAGCGAGTTCCAGGGCGTGGCCGGGTACGACCCCGCCTGGGTGCAGCAGACGTTCGATCGGATCGGGCCGGTGCTCGTGCCGGAGGATGTGGCGCGGGTGGTGACGTTTGTCGCGTCGCAGCCGGCACAGGTGCATGTGAACGACGTGATGCTGCGGCCGACGCGGCAGGATTATCCGTGAGAGCGAGCCTCGCCCGCGGCGCGATCGGGAATCTCAGCGCTTCGTCGGCGTCTGGCCACTTCCTGACCTTTCTTCCTCAACTCCCCTTTGTTTCCCGCTCTCCTATGCTCTCCCCCAACACGGAGGGCTTCATGTCTCAACCGCATCGCCTGTGTGTCTTCTGCGGCGCCAGCATGGGCGCTCGCACCGAGTACGAATCCGCGGCCCGCGAACTGGGTGGAATCCTCGCCGATCGCGGCGTCACGCTCGTCTATGGCGGCGGGAATGCCGGGCTCATGGGCGCCATCGCCAACGGCTCGCTCGCCAGGGGCGGCAAAGTCATCGGCGTGATTACGCGATTCCTCAAGGGGCGCGAGCTCGCCCACGAGGGCATCACCGAGCTCCGCGTCACCGAGACCATGCACGAGCGCAAGGCGATGATGGCCACGCTCGCCGACGCCTTCGTCGCGCTCCCGGGCGGCTACGGCACGTTCGACGAGTTCTTCGAGATCATGGCCTGGGCCCAATTGGGCATCCACTCCAAGCCCGTCGGCCTCCTCAACACCGCCGGCTACTACGACTCCCTCATCACCTTCCTCGACCATGCCGACCGCGAATCGTTCCTGCGGCTCAAGCACCGGAGCGGCATCGCGTTCCACGCCGAGCCGTCCGAATTGCTCGACCAGCTTGCGTCGCGAGCGTTGGCGGCGCGTTCGTAACCGCTCGCCGACACCGACCTCGAAGGAGCAGTCGGTGGCACGCCCAGGCAACTCAGTTACACCAGCTTCAGGGCGTAGAAGATCGCCGTGAACACGAGGTCCGCGAGGATCACCGCGACGACGCTCTGCACGACGGTGCCCGTCGTCGCCTTGCCCACGCCCGCGGCCCCGCCAACCACCTTCAGCCCGTTGCCGCACGCGATGAGCCCGATGAGCAGGCCGAACACCCCGCCCTTGCCCACGCCGGTGAGGAAGTCGACGAGCTTGGCCTGGTCGAGCGTGTTCTGCTTGTAGGTGGCCCACGGGATATCGAGGATCGTGATCGAGACGGTCGCCGACATGCCGATCGCGACCATGTCCGCGAGCACCGCGAGCACGAGCATCGAGAGCACGCTGGCGATCACGCGCGGCACCACAAGAAACCGCACGGGGCTCAGCGCCATCGCCTCCAGCGCCTCGACCTCTTCCGACACGACCATCGTGCCGATCTCGGCCGCGATCGACGCGCCCGCGAATCCGGTCAGCACGATCGCGGCGATCAGCGGCCCGAGTTCGCGCAGCACCGCGACGCTCACGATGTTGGCGACCAGTTCCTTCTGCCCGAATTCATCGAGAGGCGGCGAGAGCTGGAAGGCCAGGATGAACCCGATGCACCCCGACACCAGCGAGACGATCCCGATCGAGCGGAGCCCGACGCGGATGATCTGGGAGACGGCCGCGGACCAGCCCAGCCGCACCCGCTCCTTGCCCACCGCCTTGAGAACGACGCCCAGCGTGTCGAGCAGGAGCCCGACCATGTCGCCGACGTGCGTCAGCACTTCCACGACCGGCGTCCCGAGACGGTGCAACGCGCGTCCGGCGCTCGATCGCGGGGCGAGGGGATCGGGCCTTGGTCTGGATGCCTGGCTCACGGGGCTCCTTCGACGGGCTCAATCGCCCGCCGCGGCCTCCAGCGTATCGCGGATCTCGAACACCGTGTGGAGCCGCGCGATCTGGAAAATCGCCAGCACCCGGGGGGTGATGCCCACCAGGATCAGCCTCGCCCGGTTCCGGCGCGCGTTCTGAAGCGCCTCGACCAGCGTCGCCACGCCCGGCGAGTTCATGTAGTCCACGCGCGACAGGTCGATGATGATCCGCGGCCGGCTCAGGTCCGCCGCACGCTTCAGCACGGCGCGGAACGAGGTCGCCTCGCTGTACGAGATCTCACCCATGGGTGTCACGACCACCATCGTGCCGCGATCTTCGAAATTCACTTGCAGTGGTTGCCCAGCCATGACGCCCCCAACGAGAATAGCTATCTCGGATCAGCACATGCACTCGCCGCCCGGCTTGTCGTGCTCGGGCTGCCTCTTCACCATCGTCAGTTTCATCCCGCCGCCGGTCCGCTTCTCATACTCCGCGACGTCCATCACCTCTCGGATGATGTGAACGCCCAGCCCGCCCGGCTTCACGTCGTCGAGATCGCGCCCCTTGATCTGGCACGGCTCGACCTGCTTGGCCTCGTCCTCGATCACGATCTTGATCTCGGGCTTGCCACCCTGAGGCCCCGGCCACAGGCTCACCCAGATCGGGCGGTCCGTCTGCTTGTCATAGCCGTGACGCATCACGTTGCACAGCGCCTCGTCCACCGCCAGCGCGATCTGCGACGTACACATCTCCGTGAATCCAAGGCGGCGGCACACCCCCGAGATCATCTCCCTGGCCCCCGCCAGGTACAGCGGGTTGCTCAGCATCTCGATGCGGATGTGCGGCCCTTCACTCACGCGACACTCCTGCGTCCTTGTGCTCGCCCGCCCACGCGACCCAGCGATCGACAGCCTCCCGACGCTCCGCCTCGGGCGCGGCGTAGTCGTAGCCGTTGGTCGTTCCAGTCAGGCGATGGAGCGTGTTGATCGCGACCAGTCGCGCCGCCGGATCATCGCTGTCGAGGAGCTTGATGAGTTCCGGGATCGATGACCGGTCCTTGCGTGCCGCGGCATCGACGGCCGCGTCGAGGCGAGCGCCGGGGTCCGCCGAGGCGAATCCGCGCGCGGGGCTGGAGCACCCGGCCCCAACGAGCCCGACGAGCCCTGCACACGCCATGAGACACGTCCGCGTCAACGTCACGATGACAGTGTACCGCCCACGGGCCCTCCCGCCCATCCCTCGACCCGCGAAGGGACGCCCCCTAACCTCTCCGTTTCCCACTTCCCGGAGCGGCATTCCATGCGACTCCCGCACGACGAGGTTGTTCCCGTTCTCGATTTCGGCGGGCAGACCGCCCAGCTGATCTGCCGCCGCGTCCGCGACGCGGGCGTGTTCTCCCTGCTCGTTTCGCCGTCGATTTCGCCCAAGGACCTCGCGGCGATGAAGCCCAAGGGGATCATCCTCTCGGGCGGGCCGAGCAGCGTGTATGAGCCCGGCGCCCCCACCTGCAATCCCGGCATCTTTGACCTAGGCGTCCCGGTGCTCGGCATCTGCTACGGGCTGCAGCTGGCCGCCAAGCTCATGGGCGGCGACGTCAGCCATTCCGCCCACCGCGAGTTCGGGCGTGCCGCGCTGGCGATCAACGACAGCCGCGATCTCTTCGCCGCGATCCCCGATCGCACGACCGTGTGGATGTCCCACGGCGATCAGGTCACCAATCTCGGCGCGACGCGCTTCGAGTGCCTGGCCTCCACACCGACGTGCCCCAACGCCGCGGTCCGCCACGTCTCGGGCACGCGCCGTTTCTACGGCGTGCAATTCCACCCCGAAGTCACCCACACGCCGCACGGGAGCGACCTACTCCGCAATTTCCTTCACGAGATCTGCCGTTGCCGCGCCGACTGGCGCATGGCCAACTTCGCCGAGGTCGAGCGTCAGCGCATCCGCGAGAAGGTTGGCAACGCCCACGTGATCTGCGGCCTGTCGGGCGGCGTGGATTCCGCCGTCACCGCCGCGCTCATTCACTCCGCGATCGGCAAGCAGCTCACCTGCGTGTTCGTCGATACCGGCCTGCTCCGCAAGGCCGAACGCACGCTCGTCGAGACGACCTTTCGCGATCACTTTCACATCGATCTTCGCGTGATCGACGCGGAGAAGCAGTTCTTGGCCGACCTCGCCGGCATCAGCGATCCACAGGAAAAACGCCGCCGCATCGGGCATCGCTTCATCGATGTCTTCAAGCACGCCGCCAAGGACATCAAGGACGCCACGTTCCTCGCCCAGGGCACGCTCTATCCCGACGTGATCGAATCCGGGCACGGGCACGCGGGACAATCCGCCAACATCAAGCTGCACCACAACGTGGGCGGCCTGCCCGAGGACCTCGGCTTTACGCTCGTCGAGCCGCTCCGTGATCTCTTCAAGGACGAGGTCCGCAAGCTCGGCGAGGTGCTTGGTCTTCCCGAGCAGCTCATCTGGCGTCACCCCTTTCCGGGCCCCGGACTCGCGGTGCGTGTGTTGGGCGAGGTCACCAAGCCCTCGCTCGACATCATCCGCGATTGCGACGAGATCCTGCTGGAAGAGATCGTCGCGGCAAACCTGTACCGCTCCACGAGCCAGGTCTTCGCGGTGCTGTTGCCCGTGCGATCCGTCGGCGTCATGGGCGACGGACGCACCTACGACTCCGTCGTCGCGATCCGGGCCGTCGAGACACAAGACTTCATGTCCGCGGACTGGGCACGCCTGCCCCACGACGTGCTGGCGCGAGTCTCCAGCCGCATCATCAACGAGGTCCGCGGCGTAAACCGCGTGGTCTACGACATCTCCAGCAAACCGCCCGCGACGATCGAATGGGAATGATCCGAACGCAACCCGGAACAGAAATGTTCCGAAACATCCCTTTCAATCTCCGAACAACTCGACATCTCTGACCCCGGTTGCCGATAAAATCGCTTACGTGGATGAGCCCGGTGGCGGTCTGCGCCCGTGGGGGCGTGCCGGCCGGGCTTTCACGGGGAGAAATCTCAATGCTCATGCTCACCAAACGAGTTTCTGGCCGCACGCTGGCAAGCGCGATCGTCGCGGCGAGCACGCTCGCGGCACCGGCGCTCGCCCAGGACGCGATCACCAAGGAAGACGTGATCGCCGGAACGATGAACATCGATTTCGGCACGCGCACGACCAAGGACACGTCGGGAGACCTGAAGGAAGGCTCGTCCGCGATCGGCGCCAAGGACAAGTACACCTTCACGCTCCGCGTCGCCGAGACGACCGAGTTCGCCGGCGAGATCCAGCGACAGCCGAACCTCTACACCAAGCTCATCAACCGTAAGAAGCAGGAAGCCCAGCTCTTCTACAAGATCAACATGGCCGTGCTGAACCCCAAGGACCTCAAGCAGAAGAAGTCCGTCGGCTCGTGGGTGGGCACCGTGCCGATCGACACCGCCAGCGGCGCGTTCGACCTCTCGGGCGGCTCGGCCAAGGAGAGCGCCCTGCGCATCGCCGTCGACGCCGTCGGCAAGGCCAGCGCCTTCACCGAGAACTTCGGCGGCAAGCTCGTGGGCAAGGCCGAAAACAAGGAATCGCTCGCGGCCTACACCTTCAAGCGCGTCGTCGGCAACAAGGAAGTCAAGGTCGAGGTCAAGAAGAGCGACCCCATCCGCTTCGACTCCGTCAGCCTCGCGAAGGGCCCCAGCGAAAACTACCCGCGCACCAGCGTCTCGGGGCGCCTCGACTATGACTACGAGACCGGCAACTGGTTCACCGACGGCATCCGCTTCCGCTACACCCTCGACGGCAAGGAAACCGAGGACGTGATCACCGGCTCGATCAAGTGGGTCGAGGACCCGGACCGCAAGTCCAACGGCAAGGGGCACTACGAGTTCAATCTCCGCTTCAACGAAGAAAAGAACAAGAAGGCCGGGAGCGAAGCCGCGGCGTTCGACAAGATGAGCGAGGAAGACGCCTTCTTCGCCGTCGATGATTCCGTCCCCTGCCTCACCGGCAAGATCGTCTACCAGGACACCATGTCTGGCGAGAGCGTGACCGCGAGCAAGGTCGAGTATCACCTCAACGCCAACAAGCTCACCAAGCAGCAGGTCATGAACTTCTTCAAGATGTGGATGCTGGCGGTCGGCCCCACCAACGACGAGTAATCAGCTTTTCGCATGCCGATCTCTCGCGGGGTCGGCGTGTCTTCTCTCGCTTTTCATGCCGTATGCCGGGCGTCGCCAGCCCGGCGATCCAGCACTCCAACCGCACATCCCGCACTCGCCTCATTCGGAGACGAACCATGGCACGATCGCTGATCGCGACCCTTGCGCACCGCTACGGCCCGCGAGTCTCGCCCGCCGAGCGCCGGGAGTTCCTCAAGCTCACCCTCGCCGCGTCCGCCGGGCTCCTCATGTCCTCCAACACGGCGCTCGCCCGCCTGGGACGCGCGAGCGCCAAGCGGGTGGTCGTGATCGGCGCGGGCTTTTCAGGACTGGCGTGCGCGTACGAGCTGAAAGCCGCGGGCTACGACATCACGCTACTCGAGCCGCGCAGCCGCGTGGGCGGGCGCGTCTTCTCCTTCAACGCCGCCAACGGCACCGAGTACATCAAGGGGCGCAACATCGAAGGTGGCGCGGAGCTGATCGGCTCCAATCACCCCGCGTGGGTCAATTACGCGAGCAAGTTCGGGCTTGAGTTCCTCGACGTCACCGACGACGAGGGAGAGGTCGTATCGCCCGTCATCATCGGTGGCAAACTCCTCGACTTCGAAGAGGCCGGCAAGCTCTGGGAAGAAATGGAAGCCGGCCTGGCCCACATGAACAAGCTCGCCGAGCCGGTCAACGCCGACGAGCCTTGGAACTCACCCGACGCCAAGAAGCTCGACGATCTCTCGATCGGCAAGTGGATCGAATCGCTGGAGATCTCGGCCCTGGCCAAGAAGGGCATGTGGATCAACCAGATGTCCGACAACGGACAGGACCCCTCGAGGCAGTCGCTCCTGGGCCAGCTGGCGGCGGTCAGGGGCGGCGGACTCGAGAAATTCTGGTCTGACTCCGAGGTCTACCGCTGCAAGGGCGGCAACGACCAGCTCGCACGCAAGCTCGCCGAGGCAATCGGCGCGGATCGCATCGTGCTGAAGCTGCACGCGACCTCCATCACCCTCAAGAACAACGCCGTCGTCGTCGAGGCAAGCGACGGGCGCACGCTCGAGTGCGACGACGTGGTGCTCACCGCGCCGCCGCCCACCTGGGGCAAGATCGCAATCAACCCGGGCCTCCCCGGCGCGATGACGCCGCAGATGGGCCTCAACACCAAGTATTTCGCGCACGTGAAATCACGCTTCTGGGAAAACGCCGAGCCCAAGCGCAGCCAGTACGCGCTCTCCGACGGCGTGCTCTCGCAGACATGGGACGGCACCGACGCCCAAGGCCCCGTCGACGAGACAAACGCCGGCGCGTGCCTTACGGCGTTCAGCGGCGGTCCCGAGGTCGCGCGGGCGCTGTCGATGGACAAGGCCGCCCGCGACAAGGAATTCGCGGAGATCTACGAGCAGTTCTACCCGGGCTTCAAGGACAACCTGGTACAGACGCGGTTCATGGACTGGCCCAAGGACCCGTGGACGGGGGCGAGCTACTCGTTCCCCGCGCCGGGACAGGTGACGAATGTCGGACCCTTGATGGCGCAGGCTCACATGGGCGGGCGTCTCCACATCGCCGGCGAGCACACCTGCTACAAGTTCGTCGGCTACATGGAGGGCGCGCTGGACTCGGGCATTCGCGTCGCGAAGCGGATCGCGAAACGCGACGGCGTGTTGAAGTAAGAAAAGAAGAAGAGACGAGCAGACGCAGCGACGGAGTGAAATGCCGCGTTACCTGCGCAGCGGCTCCTCGCACTCCATTCGCTGCATGTGGCGGGCGTGTTTGTGCCTCGTGAAGGCGTGGCGTTTTGAGCGTCACCTCGCGGTCGATCACCCGCGACCTTGCCCCTCTGCGAATGGCGCTCCGACGAAAACGCCCGAGCACTCTCGCACTCGGGCGTCCTGGTCTTCTCTGGACTGCGTCTCTTCGTCTCTTTGACTCTGCTTCCTGTGTCTTCCGAGAGCCCAATGCCAATTGCCTGATGCCTCTTACAGGAGCGGATTCTTCGCGCCCTTCACATACTCCGCCGACGGGCTGAGGTTGGGCTGCGGATTCACGAAGACATCGCTGTAGAGTTCCGCCGGGTCGGGGACGGGCGAGTTCTCCGCGAACTCGACCGAGTCACGCACCAGCGCCCGCACTTCCTCCTGCATTTCCTGGAACTGATCCTGGGACAGCGCCGGCTTGCCGGCCGCGTCAACGCGATCACCCATGAGGTACGCCGCGAGGCAATCGATCGAGTCCTTGGCCTTGAACTGATCGACCTCTTCCTTGGTGCGGTACTTCTGCGGGTCCGACATCGAGTGCCCGAGGTAGCGGTACGTCTTGAGATCGACAAACGCCGGGCGCTGCTCGTCGCGGCACGCATCGACCAGGGGCTTGAAGTGGTCGTACAGCTCCATGATGTCGAAGGCGTCGATCACGCGTCCCTCGATGCCGTAGGCCCGAGCCTTGGCCATGAGGTCGTGCGCCATGGTGGTGCCGCGCTGGATCGCGGTTCCCATCGAGTAGCCGTTGTTCTCCACGATGTAGATCACGGGGATGCTGTAGAGCCCCGCCAGGTTCATCGCCTCGTGCAGCGCGCCCTGGTTCAGCGCGCCGTCGCCGAGGAACGCGAGCGCCACCTTCTTTTTCGGCGCTTGGCCCTCCAGCACGCCCGGGTTCGGCAGCGACTTGCCCAGCACCTCGCACTCGTACTTGGCCGCGAAGGCCAGGCCCGTGCCGAGCGGCGTCTGCGCCCCGACGATGCCGTGCCCGCCGAAGAACCAGTGCGGCTTGTCGAACATGTGCATCGAGCCGCCCTTGCCCTTGGCGCAGCCGGTGGCTCGCCCGAACATCTCCGCCATGCACGCCCGCGGGTCCATGCCTCGGGCCAGCGCGTGCCCGTGATCGCGATAGGCGTGGACGATCGGATCGTCGGGCTGCAGCGCGTTGATCGTGCCCACCGCGACCGATTCCTGCCCCGTGTACAGGTGGCAGAAGCCGCCAATCTTGGCCTGCTGATACGCCTGGGCCGTCCGGTTCTCGAATTCTCGGATCAGGAACATGTCGCGCAGCCACTTGATGAGCGTCGCGTCGGGCAGCTGCTCGGCGATCCGGCGGCGTGAATTGGCTCGGAGCGGGTCGGGCTTGGCCGGCAACGGGGCCTGCGATGGAGCGGGAGCCTGGGTCATCTCAGTTCCTTCCGCGTCGAGGGTCGACGTGGATTCGGGGCTTTCGCCCAAGCCCCGGCGACGGGGCGAGGGCGGTCATTAAACGGGCACAACCATGAAAAAACGCGCCCTTTCGGACGCGTTCAGATCATAGGTCGGGGCCCTCGGCTCGTCCGATTTGACAAACCGCGCCCGCCGCGGGCTTATCGCACCGTCCGATCCTCTTTCTCGGGCGCCTGGGCCGTCGCCACAGGAACCTGGCTCTGCAGGAGCAGGAGCGCCGTCTGGAGCTGGGTGTCCATCCCCTTGGTCAAGAGGTCCTCGGGGTTCGGGAGCGGCTTGTCGCTCTTGAGCGGCTTCCCGTTCTCGTCCAGCGGCATGACGTCCGCGTCGCGACGCAAAAGCACCGCGTCCACGATCTGCTGCGGGAGCATCTCGACATCGACATCAGGGTTCACGCCCCACACCTTGTCGCCCGGGTTGCGGTGGATGATCCGCCCCGACGGGAGCAGGTAGTGCTGCGTCGTGAGCTTCATCGCCGCGCGATTGCCGAGGAGCATCCGCACGTCCTGCACCGAGCCCTTGCCATAGGAGCGCTGGCCGACCAGCACGCACTTGATCCGCCCCTGTCGCGCGTAGTCCTGCAGCGCGCCCGAGACGATCTCGCTGGCGCTGGCCGAATCCTGATTCACCAGCACCACGCACGGCGTGCTCGCGAGCTTCGAATCGCCCGTCGCCCGCTCCTGACGCACGATCCGCTTGTTGCCGTCCTCGGTCGAGACAATCACTCCCGACGGCACGAACCGGCTCGCGACCTCGACCGCCTGGTCCAGAAGGCCGCCCGGGTTGAATCGCAAATCAAGGATCAGTCCATTGAGCCCGCCGGCGAGCATCTTGTCGAGCGCCGCGTCGAGATCGCGCGAGGTGCTCTCCGTGAAGCCGGTCAGACGCACATAGCCGATGCGCGAGTCCTTGTCGACGTACCAGTTCCAGTCGTCCTCGCGCACGCCGGTGCGGGCCCAGCCCTTCACCGATCGCAGTGGGATCTCCGCGCGGGTGATCTTGACGTCGAACTCGCCGGCCTTGTTGTCGGTCTCGTTGGCGGGCACCAGCGGATTGGGGCGGCGCTCGATCGTGAGCGTCACCTCGGTCCCCGCCGGCCCGGTGATGTTGTCGACCGCCTGGTCGAGCGTGAAGCCGTAGGTCGCCTTGCCGTTGACCTTCTTGATGAGGTCGCCGGTGCGCAGGCCCTTGCGTTGGGCGGGCGCGCCCTCGATCGGCGAGACGATCTTGATGTTGGAAAGCTCGTCGTACTGGATCTCAACACCCACGCCGATCAGTCGCCCCTGGGTGCTCCGGTTGAACCGCGCCAGCTCGTCGGGCCAGATGATCGCCGAGAACGGATCGAGTTGCTCCATCGCCCCGTTGCCGAACTCGTGGAGGATCGCCTGGTCCATCACTCCGACGGTCTTGCGATTCTCGTCCAGGAGCGAGTTGAGCATCATGTCGGCCGTCGAGAAGTCGATCCGATCGGCCTCCTTCTCGATCTTGTCGTGCCAGTACTGCAGACGCGCGACGAACTGGTCTCGCTTCGCGCCATCCGCGAGCCCGCTGAACGCTCCCTTCAGATCCTCGGTCTGCACGAGAATCCGCACCGCTTCGATCCCGCCGTGCAGGATCTTGTGGAGCGGCACCTTCTCCACGTGCTCCGCGCCCGCAGCCGCCACTGCGCGCACGATCATCGAGCGATCGATGTACTTGAGCTTCTCGCGGAAGTCATCGCCCACCGGGTTGTAGGGCGGGAGAGCCTCGGCCTTGTCCGCCAGCTGCCGCGCGTTCCGCAATTCCCACAGCCGCTGCGGCACATACATCCGCAGCATCGACATCCGGTGATTCTGGCGGTCGATGTCTTCCTTGTACTTGCCCGACTGCTCAAAGAGCGCATCCAGGCGATAGAACAGCTCGCTGGCGATCAGCCAATCGGCTCGCGCCTCGGCCGCCCGCGCCGCGCCGTCCGCCCGCTTCACCAGTTCCTGCACGCGTGGGTCATTGAGCACCGCCTGCTTGTCCTTGGAGACAAGCTGCTTTTCAAGAGCCGTCACCAGCGCCTTGGAGATCGCGATGTCGCTCTGCTGGTCGGCCAGCGTCTTGTCGAGGTCGGCCGCGAGCTGATCGAGCTTGGCCTGGCGATCGGTCTCTTTCTTGCCCAGACCATCGCGCAGACGCGTGAGCGACGTGTTCAGGTGCTCGTCCGCAAAGTTCGGTGCGCGCCCGATCGCGTCGAAGAACGCACGCGAATCGCCGCGCGACGCGGTCGTCCAGAGGTCGCGGGCCCAGTCGGACTGCGACACCGCCGCGACGGGGGTCGTGACCTGCGCGCCCGCGGGCAGCGCCGCTCCGACCGTTCCGACCGCGACCACCAGCGACGCGACCAACCGCCCAGCCCACCCACGACGCAACGTGCTCGACCTCTTCACGCTCACCTCCATCGACCTTCCGGCGACATCCATCATGCGCCCGACATCCGCGTGCCCGGCCCGACCGACCCGGCAAGATCGGCCCAACGACGCCCGGCACTCAACCGAATGCCCGCCCGCGTGCCAATCTTGCGCCCGGCGTGACGAACGCCATCATATCGGACGCCCGCCGACCTCTTTGGGTTCGCCTTGGGCCCGCTTCCAGACTCCGAAAACTCGCGGGGTGCATCCAGCGGACTTCCATATCTTCATTGATCGGTCGCCCGGCCAAATCTCACCCATTCGCCGCGTGCCGCATGATCTGCCGGGCCACCACCGTCGCCATCGCCAGCGACACCGCGCCCGCCGCCCCAAAGACCGCGACCTCGAAGTTCTGCTCGCCCAGCCATCCCCGCTGCTTGGCGAGTTCGGCCAAGAGCGGGCAGAGCGGCCCGATCGTGTAACCGACGCCCACCAGCGATTCGTGCGTCCCGCCCGCTTCAACCTCGGCCCTTCCGACCTCCAGCGCGTAGTACACCGCGCCCGAATACACGATCGCCATGCCCATGCCGAACACGACCAGCCCCGCGACCTGCACCGCAACACCCGCGGTCTCCTTCAAGAAACCCGGCGTGACAACCGTGACGCCGAAGCCGGCAAAGACCAGCGTCGCCCCCACCACCGCGGGCCACCACTTGCCGTGCCATGACCGCGCCCGCCCCATGAGCCAGAACGTGATCGCACGCGCCACCAGCCACGACGCCGCGAGCTGCACCGCCGCCGTCGGCCCCACGCCCATGCGCTTCATCGCGCCCGGGAGATAAGGCGACATCGCGCTCAGCATGATGTAGCCCGTGGGCAAGAGCGTGCGGAACGTCGTCAGCAGCGTGGCATAGATCGGCGGGTGCGGCTCGTGGTGCTCCGGCGCGTGCGCTCCCGGCTCACGCGGAAGCTTCAGCACCCAGGCGACTGTCAGCACGTGCATCACGCCCAGCGCCAGCACCACCAGAGAAGGCCATTTCTCCACCAGTCCCGACATCCCGAAATACGACACGATGATCGCGCCCGACCACGTCGCGTTCCAGATCCCCGCGGCCTTCCGCAACTCCTCGCCCTGCCTCGCGCCCGACAGAAAACTCTCGACCACGGGCCAGAGCACGCCGGTCAACGGGCTGTACAGAACCACCATCGCCCACACCAGCCACGAGCCCGAAGGTCCCAGACGCGTCGCGATGAGCGGCAGCACGCTCAGAGCGCCCATGAGCGACAACGTCCAGACCATCACGCCGCGGGTCGAGAGGCCGCGCCGGTTCAGAAGCTCGACCGCCGCGTGCGAGAACCGGGCGGCGAGGATGTACGTCACGCCGAGCGCCAGCGCCAACCAGTAGTTGTCGAGGTCGGAGAAACCGAAGCCCGACTTGGTGAGGAAGAAGACGCCGTTGGTCACGACGCCCGTGCCGATGCTGCTGACGAACGTAATCGCCAGCACCGCGCCCAAAGGAGCGGCGGCGGAGGCCGCTCGGCCTGGCTGGCTTCCTGCCGGGACTGGATTGGTGGCGTGGGTCAAGGCAACGTGCGTCAAAGGCGGCGATCAGCTCTTGGGGCGGGACGCGTCGAGCGGGTCGTATTGCCCGCTGGGCGGAGCGATCGTAGGATGCGCCGTCCGCGGCACAGGCCGCGATTGAAAACCCGTGTCCATCCACGTCCCCGTAGCTCAACTGGATAGAGCGCTGCCCTCCGAAGGCAGAGGTTACAGGTTCGACTCCTGTCGGGGATGCTTCCCCTCGAACACACGTCTAACGACCAGTGAATCACCGCGCGACAACGCGAGCGCGGTCTCGCCGCCTCTCCGCGCTTTACTCACGACAAGGTGTGCCAGTAGACCTCGCTCCAAAAACGACCGCGGCCCGGACTGGCCGGGCCGCGAAAGCGGGCGAAGGGACTTGAACCCTCGACTTCTACCTTGGCAAGGTAGCGCTCTACCACTGAGCTACGCCCGCAAGTTGTCAATCCAATCGGGACCGTCTGAATCGGCGTGCCGACCGGGGACATGAACCTAGGAAGGCACTCGCCGGGAGTCAACGAGGGGACTGTACCGAGCTTGCCGACTGGGAGGCCGTCCCCCGAGCCGCGGCAATCGCCTCCACGACCTGGGTCGGGTTATACGCGTTGCTCTTCCAAGGGGTCGCGTACCCCGGCCCGCGGATCGCTAGGAGCGGGATCCCCGGCTCGTTCAGCTCCTTCAAGAGCGCCCAGCCCGGGGCCTTCTTGCTGGAAAGATCCACCTCAAACGCGACCACTCCCGGCTGCTTCAATGCGTCGCGGACCACCTTGGTCCCCAGCACCGTGCCCTTCAGCGTCTGGCAGTTGAGGCACCAGGTCGCGGTGAAGTCCGCGATCACGACCTTCCCTTCGGCGAGGGCCTTCCCGTACGCCGCGGGCTCGTACTCCCGCCAGAGGTTATCCTCCGCCTGCATCCGCGCGATCTCGGTCAGCCGCGCGGCCCACCAGTAGCTGCTTCCCGCAAGCCCAAACGCGACGATCAACGCCGCCAGGCGCGGGCCCGCTCCCTTGGTGATCTTGAACGCGCGGACGATCAGCCACAGCGAAGTGCCCAGCGCGATCGCAAAGACGAACCACCACTCAATGGTCTTGCCCAGATAGGGCGATTCCGCGATGAACGTCTTGACCGCCACGCCAGTGAAGTACACGCCGAACGACGCCATGATGAGCGAAAGCACCTGCTTGATGAGGTCGCTCACCGGACCCGAGCGAGGGATGAACGAGATGAGCTTGGGCCAGATCGTGAGCACCAGGTACGGCAGAGCCATCCCGACGCCCACCGCAAAGAACACCGAGAACGCCAGCCCCGACGACTGCTGCGTCGCCCACGACACGCCCGACGCCGCGAAAGGTCCGAAGCACGGGGTGCCCAGGAGCGCCGTCATCACGCCGAACAGGAACGATCCGTGCAGCGTGTCGTGCCGCGGCTGGATCGCGTACAAGCCCTGCGGCAGGTTGAGCGTGAACATGCCCATCATCCCCACCGCCATCGCGATGATGAACAGCCCCACGCAGAGCTGGAACGTTGCGTTCCCGAACAGTTCATTGGTCGCCGAGAAGAACTTGAGCGACACGATCAGCACCGCCAGCGCCGCCCAGAACGACACCACGCCCAGGAACATCGCGACGCCGAGCTGGATTCGCCGACCGGCGTGCTCGCCCGCCGCCTGCTGGATCGCGAAGATCTTGATCGGGATCAGCGGGAGCACGCAGGGCATGAGGTTCAGGATGAACCCGCCCAGCGCGGAAAAGAGCAGGACCACGAGCGTGTTGCCCGAGCTGAATCGCAGGCCGAAGAGATCGAAGACCGCGTCGGTGCTTGCGGGGGTCTGGGCGGTTGCCTTCGGCACGTCGCCCGAGGTCGACCTCGCGTTCGAACTCAGCACCTCCCCCGGTTTCTCGAACGCCTTCGCATCAAAGCCCGCAAACAGCGACGCATCGTCGACGGATTTCGTTGCCGCCGGATCGACCTTCAGCTTCACCGACAGTTCCACCGTCTCCGAGGGCATGCACACCTTGTCGTTGCACGCCTGGTAGTCGACCGTGATCGGAATCACAAGCTCGCCGCTCGCGTCCTTGGCGATCTCAACCGGCACATACGCGACGGCCTTGCCCTCGAACACCGCATACGCCTCGCGCTTCCCGTTCCCGACCAGGTCGATGCTGACCGTGTGCGTCGCCGGGAATTGCGTCGTCCGGAGAACCACCCCCGCGGGAGCTTTGACCACGACCGTGGTCGGGATGGGATCGAACAGACCCTGCCAAGCCTTGGGCACGATGGGCTCGTGCGGGTTGGTGTGCCAGCCCTTCTGATGGTCGAGCACGACCGCGATCGCCAGCGTGTCGCCCGGCGCGACAGTCGACCTCATGGGCGACGCCGTCACATCGACGACCTGCGGCTGGGCCTCCGCCCGGGCCGGCAGCCACAGCCCCGCGATCACCGCCAGGAGCGACAGCAAGAGCGAAAGCACTCGTGTCGACGGAGCGTCCTTGGCCAAGGGCAAAGCGACATTGGTCATGCACAACCGTATGGCCCCGCCCGTCATTTGGTTCGCCGTACGAAATCAGGGGGTAATCAGATTGGCTCTTGTTTGGTCTCAAGCCGGGGCGGGCGGTCGGTCGATAACCGATGTGGACTTTGGACGGGAGCCCGGCGCGCATGGCGGACGTGTTAGACCAGAGTGAAGTCGACGCACTGCTTTCAGCGGTCTCGGAAACTCCGCAAGTCGTTGAGAAGCCGCAGGCGACGATCTTCACCCGCCGCAACATCGACCCCTCCACGCTCGAGATCAAGAACTACGACTTCAAGCGTCCGGAGCGTGTCAGCAAGGATCAGATGCGCTCGCTCCAGACGCTGCACGAGGCGTTTGCGCGGAACTTCGGCGCGTCCCTCTCGGGCTTCCTGCGCACCATCGTCGAAGTCCGCGTCGCGACCTGCGAGCAGATGACCTATTCCGAGTTCATTTCGGGCCTCCCCAACCCCACGAGCTTCAACCTGCTCAAGACCGACGCGCTCGAGGGGCAGATGTGCATGGAGATCAGCCCCCTCATCATCTACCCGATCATCGACCGCCTGCTGGGCGGCAACAGCCAGGACCTCTTCATCCCCCAGCGTCCCATGACGCTGATCGAAACCCGCCTCATCAGCAACGTGACCAACCGCGGCCTGGCCGCCCTTTCCGAAGCCTGGGCCGGCGTCAAGCACCTCACGTTCACGATCTCCGCGACCGAGAGCAACCCGCAGCTCGTCCAGATCGTGCCGCCCAACGAGGTCGTCGTGGTCGTGGGCTTTGAAGTGAAGATGAACAACCGCGCGGGCACGATGAACCTGTGCATCCCCTACAACGTCATCGAGCCCGTGGTCGAGGACCTCAGCTCACAGAACTGGTTCGCGGCGTCGCAGAATCAGAAGAGCGATACCGCCGCGGCCCAGATCACCGGCACACTCACCCGGGCTCCCCTCGAAGTGACCGGCGTGCTGGCCGAAACGACGATCACGCTGTCAGACCTGATGTCAATGACACCGGGCGACGTGATCACCACCGAAAAGCTGGCCGCCACGCCCGTGGTCCTGTCGGTCGAGGGCGAAAAGAAATTCCTCGCCAGCGTGGGCCAGTACCGGGGAAGCCGGGCGCTTCGGATCGTGCGTGCCGTCGGGCCCGACGACCGGGTGTAGCCCCCAAATCCACGTCGTGAACGCGATCTTTGCGCGTCCTTTTCCGGTTGTACACCCCGGCAAGAATCGTCGGTGGGGATCGTGATTCACCCGACACCGAGGTTTGACCCAGAGCGGTTTGTCTGAATATTGTTGGGTGTCCCTGGGCGCGGTCGCCCGGGGTGGTTGTTTGACAGGCGGAACCCATGAACGCAGTCACGAACCATGCTCGGTAAGCGGTCCACCACGTGGATCGGTCGCGCCGCGGCCGACGGACCGCTCGGGCCTTTGGGTCCAGACTCGGAGGTGACTCCGATGTGCTGAATCCAAAGAGTTCGGCCCGTTCGCGCCCTCGTTGAGGCGTCGCGATCAGGCGGAGCAGGATTCGGGGCCACGGGCGTGCGGAAGCCGCCGGTGGCTTCGGCGTTTTTGGGCCCGTGTGTTCCGCCCTTGTCCGTGATCTGTTTCGCTCTCTGTTCCCGCAGGACATCTAGACAAACCGACATCCCGGAGTATCCGACATGATGAACCCCACCGAAATGTTGCGCATCCTCGATTCAATCGCCCGCGACCGCAACATCGACAAGCAGATTCTCGTCCGCGACCTCGAGCAGGCGATGGTCTCCGCCGCCCGCAAGCACTACCAGACGCTCGACACCGAAGAGTTCACCTGCACGCTCGACGCCGCGACGGGTCAGCTCACGCTCTTCCGCCACGGGCAGCCGCTCGAGATGGCGCCCGCCGCGCTCGGGCGCATCGCCGCCCAGACCTTCAAGCAGGTCATGATCCAGAAGTTCCGCGACGACGAGCGTGCCAGCGTCTTCGAGGAGTTCAGCAAGCGTGTGGGCGAGATCGTCACGGGCACCGCGCAGCGGTACGAGGCGCGCTCGCTCATCGTCACCGTCGATCGCAGCGAAGCCTTCATGCCGCCCAGCGAGCAGATCCCGGGCGAGCAGTTCCAGCCCGGCGATCGCGTGCGCTGCATGATCCTCGACGTCCGCGACGCGGGCAACCAGGTCAAGATCGTGCTCTCGCGTGCCCACCCGGACTTCATCAAGCGCCTCTTCGAGGTCGAGGTCCCCGAGGTCTCCGAGAAGATCATCGAGATCAAGGCCATGGCCCGCGAGGCGGGTTACCGCACCAAGATCGCGGTCTCCAGCGTCGATTCCAAGGTCGACGCCGTCGGCGCGTGCGTCGGCGTGCGCGGCAGCCGCATCAAGAACATCGTCGACGAACTCAACGGCGAAAAGATCGACATCGTCCGCTGGAACGAGTCGAGCCAGATTCTCATCCAGAACTCGCTCAAGCCCGCCGAGGTCGCGGAAATCTCGCTGTGCTTCGAGCTCGGACGCGCCACCGTCGTCGTCCGCGACGACCAGCTCTCGCTGGCGATCGGAAAGCGAGGCCAGAACGTCCGCCTCGCCGCCCGCCTCACCGGCTGGGACATCGACATCCTCACGCCCGAGGAATACGGCAAGGGCCTCGACACGCTCTCGACCACCCTCCAGCAAATCGAGGGCGTCACCGAGAAGCACGTCGACAAGCTCGTCGCGCTGGGCATGGTCAGCGTCTTCGACGTCGAAGAAGTCGGCGTCGACGTGCTGATGACCGAGCTCGAGCTGACCGAAGACGCCGCCAAGGCCGCCGTCGATCTCGCCTCGGTCAAGGCCAAGGAAGTCGCCGAGCAGCAGCAGAAGGACAAGGAAGAAAAGGCCCGCCTGGCCAAGGAACAGGCCGATGCGGCCGCGCGTCTCTCGGGCGGCGCTGCGCCGGGCGACCAAGCCGCCGACGCCATCTTGGGCGCGCCGGCGCCGAGCGAGTCGGACGACGCGCGGGCGGCGGACATTCTGGGCCAGGGTTGATCTCGCGGGTTCGTGCAGTGCTGAGTTGAGTAACCCCGCGGTGCTCGGTGCCGCGGGTCGTGTGGGGAGTGAGAGAGCGGATCGGTGGTTCAGGGTCGCGGTGGTAGTTTGCCGCCCGACCGTTGGAGTGGACATTGGCCAAGCGCATCTTCGAAATCGCCAAAGACCTCGGGATCGAATCCAAATCAATCGTGGCCAAGTGCCAGGCGGAGGGAATCCCTGAGTCCGTGGTGAAGAACCACATGTCGACCATCACCGCGGGTCTTGAGCAGACCATCCGCGAGTGGTTCTCCAACGACGGCGGGGCCCACGCCACCGCCGCAAGCGAGACCTCGGCCAAGGTTGACCCAACCACGGTCAAGGCCAAGGCTCGCAAAAAGTCCGCCGACGAGCACAAGGACGCCGACGACGCCCACGCAGCCGCGACCGCGGTCGCGACTCCCGCCGCTCCCGCCCATCCCGCCACTCACAGGCCGTCGCACGCGCCTTCCCATGCGGCGCCTCATCCGACCAAGCCCGAGCACATCAAGGCAGAGCCCGCTCATCCGCGCCCGGCGGTGGCCACGCCCGCGACCACATCCCACGCGCCCGCTGAGGCCAAACCCTCCATCGCGCACGCCACTCCCTCCGCTCCGGCTCACCCGGCCACGCCCCCGATTCCAACGCCCGTCGCGCCAGCCGCCACGCATACCGTTCCGCCCCCGGCGGCCAAGATCGTCCCGCCCGTCGCGCCGGAACCGAAGCCCGAAGCTCGACCGGAAACCAAGCACGAGGCTCGGCCTGTCGCCCCGGCCGCGACAGTCGCACCAGCCTCAACAAGCCAGAGCGGCGGCAGCGCTCCCGCGGAAGCCAAGCCCGCGACCCCTTCGCGTCCGCCGGCCCCGCCGCGCACGGTCACGCCCGCGCCCATGAACGTCCCCACGCGACCGACGGTCATCACGCCCGCCGGCCCGCGTCTGTCCGCGCCTACCCAGGTCAAGCTCAGCGGCCCGAAGGTCGTGCGCGTCGAGGCCCCCGAGGTCATCGAAGCCCCACGCCCGCGGCGCACCCCCGGACCGGGCGGCACCGGCGGCCCCACCACCATCGGCAGGCCCACCGGGCGTGTCGGCGGCGGCGCTGGCCCAGGCAACGGCGGCGGTGAGGACGATGATCGCGGCCGCTCTCCGCGCCGCAAGGCCGGCCCCGCGGGCAAGCGCTCGACCGGCGGCGGCGTACCCGATCGTCGTCGCGCCTCCAGCGGCAATGAATGGGTCGGCAAGACCACCGGCATCTTCAGCGAGCAGGACCTCATCGAGCGCGAGGCTCGCCTTCTTCGTTCCGGCGGCTATCTCAAGAAGCGCCGCCAGGACATGAAGAAGCAGTCCGGCTCCGGCGGTTCCGCCGACGACGATGCCGCCGAAGGCCGCGTCATGATCCAGGCCCCCTTCACGATCAAGGACCTCTCCGAGGTCACCGGCGTCAAGGGCGCCGAGATCGTCAAGAAGCTCTTCCTCATGGGCATCCCGGCGACGATCAACTCCGGCATCGACCCCGCCAAGGCCCAGGAGATCATGATCGATTTCGACATCGACCTCGAGGTCACCGAGCGCAAGACCGCCGAGGAAGTCGTCAGCCAGGCCTTCGAAAACCGCGAGAAGATCGACGAACGCTCGCGCGGCCCGGTCGTCACCATCCTGGGCCACGTCGACCACGGCAAAACTTCGCTCCTCGACCGGATCCGCAACGCCAACGTCGCCGCGGGCGAAGCGGGCGGTATCACGCAGCGCACCAGCGCCTTCCGCGTCTCGATCGAGGTCGAAGGCCAGAAGAAGGAAGTCGTCTTCCTCGACACGCCCGGCCACGAAGCCTTCACGTCCATGCGTTCGCGCGGCGCGAAGATGACCGACGTCGTCGTGCTGGTCGTCTCGGCGCCCGAGGGCGTCATGCCCCAGACGATCGAGTCGATCGCCCACGCCAAGGCCGCCAACGTGCCGATCGTCGTTGCACTCAACAAGATCGATCGCCCCGACGCCACCGAGCCGCAGATTCAGAAGACCCTGCGACAGCTCGCCGACGCCGGGCTCTCGCCCACCGAATGGGGCGGCGACACGGAAATCGTCCACGTCAGCGCCGTCACGGGCCAGGGCATCAAGGAACTCCTCGAAGCCCTCGACTATCAGGCCCAGCTCCTCGAGCTCAAGGGTGATTTCGGCGGCGACGCGCGCGGCACCGTCATCGAGGCCAAGACCGAGGAAGGCCGAGGCTCCGTCGCCAACCTGCTCATCCAGCAGGGCACGCTCAAGGTCGGCGACTTCGTGGTCGCGGGCCGCGCGTTCGGCCGCGTCCGCGACATCACCGACGATCGCGGTCAGCGCGTGCGTGAGTCGCAGCCCCCGGCGCCCGTGCAGATCTCGGGCTTGGACGAAGTGCCCGACGCGGGCGATCGCTTCTACGTGGTCGACTCGCTCAAGAAGGCCCAGGAAGCCGCCGAGCAGCGTCGACACCGCGAGCGCGAGGCCCAGCTCGCCCAGCCCAAGGTCACGCTCGACAACCTGTTCTCGCAGATGTCCGAGAAGGACGTCAAGGAAATCCTCGTCGTCCTCAAGGCCGCCGAGCAGGGCACGGTCGACGTGCTCCGCCACGAGTGCCAGAAGGTCGGCACCAGCGAGGTCAAGGTCCGCGTGCTCCACGCGGCGGTGGGCGGCATCACCGAGAGCGACGTGCTCCTGGCCGATGCGTCCAAGGCGATCATCATCGGCTTCAACGTCATCCCGTCGGGCAAGGCCCGCTCGCAGGCCGAGCAGAAGGGCGTCGAGATCCGCACCTACGACGTGATCTACAACATCACCGACGATCTCAAGAAGGCCGCCGAGGGTCTGCTCGCCCCCGAGCTGCGTCAGGAAGTCCTGGGCCACGCCGAAGTGCGCCAGGTCTTCAAGATCAGCAAGGTCGGCGCCATCGCCGGCTGCTACATCACCGACGGCACCGTCCAGCGCGACGCCCTCATCCGCGTCACGCGCAACGGCATCGTCATCGAGAACAACCGCCGCCTCGCTCAGCTCAAACGCTTCAAGGACGACGCCAAGGACGTCCGCGCCGGCATGGAGTGCGGCATGAAGATCGACGGCTACGACGACATCAAGGAAGGCGACGTCCTCGAGTGCTACAAGCAGGTCGAGGTCAAGAGGACGCTCTGAGATCGAAATCGCCCGTTGGCCGCATGAGAAAACCGCCAGATGGAAGAGGAAACCTCGGCCACAGAGTTCGCAGCGGCTTTTCTGGCAGCCGATCGCCCGTCCTCGTGTTCTTCCGTGACCTCGTGACCTCGTGACTTCGTGACTTCGTGACTTCGTGACTTCCGCCACCATGATCATCGGAATCCTTCAGTTCGAACTGTTGATCCACGGCTCGGAGTCCCTCAAGGACAAACGCCGCGTCGTGCGCTCCGTCAAGGACCGTCTGCATCGCGAGCATCAGGTCTCCGTCGCCGAAATCGCGACCCAGGACTCGCTCAACGTCGCCACCCTCGGGCTGGCGCTCGTCGGGTCCGACGGCCGCCACGTCGGCGAAGTGCTCGACCAGATCACCGCCAAGCTCCGCGCCATCCCCGACGCCGAGCTGGGCGATACCACCCGCGAGCTTCTGCACGGGCGGGCCGGCGAGATTTCATCTGAACCCGGCGCGAGCAACGACTCTGACCCCGAGCTGGACCGCGATCTCATGGACCAAGGCCTTGCGGCGCTCCGTCAGCAGCCGCCTTCCGGGGAGGGCCGCCCATGAGCCGCGACCGCGAAAAGACCAACCACCGCACCGAGCAGTTCGCGGCCGAGCTTCGCGAGTTGATCCAGGAGATCATCCTCCGTGGGTTGAACGATCCGCGAATCTCCGGGCTCATCACCGTCACCGGCGTGCGCGTCACGCCCGACGCCAAGGAAGCCCACGTCAAGATCTCCGTGCTCCCCGAGGAAAAGCAGGACCTCACCTACCACGGCCTGAAAGCCGCCTCCAAGCACATCCGCCATCTGCTCTCCGACACGATCCGCCACCGCCAGATCCCCATGATCGTGTTCAAGCTCGACGAGACGCTGAAGCGCGAGGCGGAAGTGAACCGTGCGCTGGCGCAAGTGGCGTTGGAGCGCGAAGCCAAGGCCGCCACCGGCGCCAATCCCGAATCGCTCGCGCCCGATTCGCCCGACCAGCCACCCAAGGGAGGTCCCTCCGCGTGACGACTCCCGACGCCGCCAAGAAGTTCGCGACGCTGCTGAAAAAGCTCAAGGGTGTCACGCCGCTTCCCGAGCCCCTGCCCGACCCCGTGCCCGCGTGGCTCGAGCCCGGCGTCGAGGAACTGATCTTCTCGATGCTCCTGTGGGACGCCCGCACGTCCCAGGCCCGCGAAGCGATCGTCCGCCTCCGCGCCGGCGTGGTCGACTACAACGAACTGCGTGTGTGCTTCCCCGAAGAGATCCGCCAGCTGCTGGGCGATCGCTATCCCAAGGCCGCCGAGCGTGCCGCCCGCATCCGCGCTGCGCTCAACGACATCTACAAGCGCGAGCACAAGGTGACGCTTCAGGCCGTGCTCTCCGCGGGCAAGCGTGACGCGCACCAGTACCTCGAGACGCTCGACGGCGTGCCGCCCTTCGCCGCCGCCCGCGTCTTCCTCTCTACCTGCGGCGGGCACGCCATGCCCGTCGACGAGCGCATCCGCGATTTCCTCGCCGATGAAGGCGTGATCGCCGCCGGCGAAGAGCCCGAGAGTGTGTCGTCGTGGCTCGAGCGCCAGTTGAAAGCAGGCGAAGCGACCGCGGCCTACGGCTCGCTCCAGTCCGCCGCGGACGAGCTCACCAGGAAGCCCGCCAAGAGTGTCAAGGAACCGAAGGACGCGGGCGAGAAGCCCCGCACCTCGCCCCGCAAGAAGGCGGGCAAGGGCTGATTCGTCCAAGTTGCTCCGTTCGCCTCCGCCCATTCGTGTTGATCTGTTCGCGCCGGCCCGATCTCGTTCGCCCAGACACGCCGACTGATGATCCGATCACCACAGGAGCCGTCGTTCATGCACGAAGTGGTGAATCACCCGTCCGCCGAGGCCGCCCTCCCGAACCACGGCCCCATCCTTGGGTCCGTGCCAGGCTCGCGCCGCCACCCGTGTTCTTCACACCTGAGCCGCCTCATCGCCGCCGCCGGCCTTTCGCTCTCGCTCGCCGCGTGCTCCGCACCCCAAGCGGGCGCGAAGGCGAACCAGCCGCCCGTGGAATCGCAGCCCGCCGATCGCCCCGCGCAAGAATCGGAAGCGACACCCTCGCTCGCCGAGGCGCCGGGCATCACCGACGACGCCCGCGCCGCACGCCGTGAGCTCGAATCGCTCGCCCGTACCGCCAAGCCCGTCGCACCGTCGCACGAAATCCCGTTACCGCCCGGGCTCGCCCAGGAGGACTTCGCGCCCGCGCCCGCGAGCACCGACGCGACACGCCCGCTCGAAGAGATCATGGACGCGGCCAAGCTCCCCTCCGCCGAGCAGCCCGCGACCGCCGCCGTCACCGACGACGCACGCACCGAAGCCCTTCGCCTCTACGCCCAGGGTCGGACCAAGATGCTCTCCGGCGACGCCGTCGGCGCCATCGTCGACCTTGAGAACGCCGTCAAGCTCGATCCCCAGTCGCCCGAGCCGCTCCGCGCCCTTGGCGATGCTCGCCTCGCCGCTGGTCGCCGCATGTCCGCCAGCGACGCCTACCGCCGCGCCGTGGCGCTCGGCCTGGCCGACGCCCGCATCTACTGGCAGCTCGGCATCGAAGCCGACGAGTCGAACCGCCCCGACGACGCGATCGCGTACTTCGCCGGCGCCCTGAAGTCGCGCCCCGAGAAGGCCGACCCCGCCATGCCCTTCGTGGTGTGGATGGATCTCTCCGACGCCCTCGTCAAGCGGGGCTACCTCCAGGCAGGAGTCGACGCCATCGTCCGCTCCGTCTCGCTTCCGCAACAGTTCGGCACCACCACCCGCCTCCGCAATGAGCTCGGCGAGCTTCTTCGCCGCCGCGGCGAGATGTCGCGTCAGGCCGGCGATCTCCTGTGCCGCCTGGGCCAGTTCGATCGCGCCGTGCGCGCCTACGAGGCCTCCGCCGTTCATGGCTCGCCCGATCCCGTCGCGCTGTGGAAGCGGAAGAGCTACGCCCTTCTCCGCAGCGGTCGCAACGCCGACGCCGCGTCGCTCGCCGTCGCAATCGTGTCGAACTCCCGGGGTGAGCTCGAGCCGGCCGACCTGGCGATGCTCCGCTACGTCGCGGATTCGTCGGGCCTCGCCCCGCTCATGCACCGCGCGATCGCGACCGGGTCGACCGCCCCGACCGCGATCTCCAACATCGCGCGAGCCCGCGCCGCGGTTGCCCCGCCGCGCGAAGCCACCGACACGCTTCGCGCCCATCTCGCCGTCTATCCCTTCGACGGCAGCGCCGCCCGCGAATTCGTCTCGATCGCCCTCACCGACGCAGCGCCGGCGTCGCTCCTGCTCAAGGCCGTCGCCGACAGCCCCCACGCCTCGGGCGCGATCGCCCGCTCGCTGCAATCGCGAGCGCCATCGCTCGATCCGATTCTTGATTCACTCTCCCGCGATTCTTCCCCCGCGGCCGCCCTGCTCCGCGCTCGCGTCCTGCTGCTCATCGATCGTCCCGCCGACGCGATCGACGCACTGGCGCACCTCGGCAGCATTGGTTCGTCCTCGCCCGCCCTCGGGCACGCCGTCGCGCTCACCCGCGTCGAAGCCGCCATGGCATGCGGCAAATTCGATCTCGTCGATTCCTGTATCGCCTCGCTCTCCGGTGCTCCCGCCGCTGTTCGCGCCCGCGCTTTCGACCTTTGCGGGCGCCGCACCGAGGCCGCGGAAACCATCAAGAAGGCTGTCGCCGAGAACGAAACTCCGCAGACGCTGATCGACGCGGCCAGCGTCGCGCTCTCCATGGGCGATGCGCCCGGCGCGGAGAAGTACCTCCGCCGCGCGTTCGAACTCGACCCGGGCGAGCCCCGCGCGTACGAAGGCCTCATCACGCTCTACGTTCCGAGCGGCCCGCTCGCAAATCAGGACAACCTCACCGAGGTTGCCCGCGCGCTCCGAACCACGTCGCCCGGATCATCACTCCTCCGATTCCTCGCGGCCCAGGAGCTCACGCAGGGCGGCGCGGTCCAGGAAGCCGCCCGACTGCTCAAACAGATCGCCGAGGATCACCCGGAGAACGAGGCCGCCGGCGCCCTGCTCGGAACGATCTGGGAGCGTGCCCGGAACATCGACTCCAAAGCCCTCGCCGACAACGAGGCCTGGACCCGTTCGCTGATCGCCCGCTATCCCGAAGAGCCGTGGCCCGCAGTCGTGCTCGCGCGCGTGCTCGTGCAGGAGGGCAAGGCCGAAGAGGCCGCGAACTTCCTGGCAGAACGTTGGAACGCCCGCCCGCTCCGCGATTACAGCGTCGCACGCGAACGCATCCTCCGCGAGGTCCTGAAGAAGACCGACGAGGCCGACTCGGTTGAGAAAGACCGGCTGACCCGCGGCTCGGGCACGCTCACCGGCGCGATCGAGCTTGCGATCTCTTCTCTCCGTCGCGACGACTGGACCGCCGCCGGCAACGCCCTGAGCGCCCCGTGGCCCTCGTGGCTCTCGCTGAACGCCAGCGCCACCTCCGCGCTCTCGGGCGCGATCGTCGGCGCATTGGGCGAGAAGCCCGCCGACCAGCTGAAGAACCCCGATATCGCGCGCGTGATCGAGGCCGCCGTGCGCCTGTGCCCCGCGCTCCCGCCGCAGCTGCACGAACGTCGCGTGCAGATCCTCGCATCGGCCGACCCGGTTGATCTCGCCGCCGTGCGCGCCGCGGTCGATCGCGCCAGCAAGGACTTCCCGAGCGGCGCCCATGTCTTCAACGCCCGCGCCGCGATCGGCGTCGCCGGCACCGCGCCCAAGGAATCGCTCCCCTTCCTCCGCGCCGCCGCCAACTACCCCGCCGTCGCCGACGACCTGCTCTTCGAACTCCTCCGCATGACGATCGTTCACGGCGAGGCCCCGGACATCGACGCCCTCGTCACGCAGTTCAACACCAGCGCGAGCATCACGAAGATCGTCACGACCGCGATCAAGGAACCCAAGATCCCCGCCGCCGACGCCAAGGCCCAGGCCGAGTTCGCGTACCTGCTCGGCAATCTCTGCTCGTCCCAGGGTCGCGAGGAGATGTCGCGATACTGCTATCGCGTAGCGCTCCGCTTCGATCCCGACCACGCCTGGTCGATGAACAACCTCGGCTACGCGATCCTCGAACGCGGCGGGGGCGACTTCGCCGAATCCGAAAAGTTCCTCTCCCGCGCCGCCCAGCTCCTCCCCGACGAGGCCAGCGTCGTCGATTCGCTCGCATGGCTCCGCTACCACGAGAACATCCTCGCCGACGAAGTGTCCGCCGACGGCCGGGTCACCCGGGCCGGCGCCGTCACGCTGCTCAAGCGAGCCGTCTCTCTCGAGGGCGGCAAGGAAAACCCCACCCTCCACGATCACCTGGGCGATGCGCTCTGGCGTGCGGGGAGCAAGGACGACGCCCGCGAGGCGTGGAAGAGCGCCCTTGAGTTCTCCCGCAAGGACCTGCGCGAGCTCTCGCAGAACGCCAGCGCCTCCGCCCGCGAGCGCCTGCAGAAGGAGTTCGATTCGATCCTCGCGAAATTGCAGGCTTTGGACGCCGGCCGCGAGCCTTCGGTCGCTCAGCCCCTCAAGCCCTCCGGTCAGTAGCCGCACCCGATCATCACTCGCGGCCTTCGCCGCCGCGATCTCGTGGAGTCCGCCGTGGCAGGTCACAACAAGTGGAGCAAGATCAAGCACCGCAAGGCCGTCGTCGACAAACGCCGCGGCAAGGTGTGGACCAAGGTCGCCAAGGCGATCATCGTCGCCGCCAAGAACGGCGGGCCCGACCCCGCCAGCAACCTTTCGCTCCGCTACGCCATCGACGAGGCCCGCTACGCCAACATGCCGCGCGACACCATCGAACGCGCCATCAAGAAGGGCTCCGGCGCCGGCGCGGGCGAGAACTACGAACCAACCCGCTACGAGGGCTACGGCCCGGGCGGCGCCGCGATCATCGTCGACGCCCTCACCGACAACCGCACACGCACCGTCGGCGACGTCCGCCTGGCCTTCACCAACAACGAGGGCAACCTCGGAAACTCCGGCTGCGTCGCCTACATGTTCGATTCCCGCGGGCAGATCGTGGTCAAGGCCGCGGGCCTCACCGAAGACCGCGTGCTCGAGATCGCGATCGACGCCGGCGCCGCCGACGTTGAATCGCCCGACGATCCCTCCGACGACGACGCGGCCTTCGTCGTCCTCACGCCGGTCGACGGTTTTCAGCGCGTGAAAGAATCGCTCGAACACGCCGGCATGACCATCACCGAAGCCCGCATCGCCATGATCCCGCAGAACAAGGTCGAGGTCCGGGGCGACGCCGCCAAGAACCTGCTCGATCTGGTCGACGCCCTCGAAGACCTCGACGACGTGCAGAACGTCTACTCAAACTTCACGATCCCGGACGACGTGGCCGAATCGCTCAGCCGCTGAATCACACGATCAACCGCCGCCCCGGCCTCTCGCAGACCGCGCAGGTCCAGCGTGACCGCCCCCGACCAGTTGAGCGTCGTGAGTGCGATGTCGTAGCCCGCAAGATCGAGCGAGCCCTCGCCCGGCGCGACGCGTCCGATCGCCGCACAATCGCTGAGACGGAACGCCGCCGGCGATGGCGATGCCGACAGCACGGCCTTCGACACCGACGCGCCCGCCCCGATCAGCGCCGCGGGATCGATCCCGGTCCGGATCGGTGAATCGCTCGAAACGCTCCGGGGCGGCCACGCGTGGTCGAGCACGACAACACCCGCCCGTGACGCCGCCACCCCGATCGTGTCCAGCACCGCCGCCGGCGTCTCCTCGTGCAGCGCCAGCGACACACCGAAACTCGCCTCACTCCCCGCGAAATCGCCCGTACCACCGAGAATCGATCGGAGCTCCGCCGCAAGTTCGCACGCTCCGACCGTCGCGTCGATCGCTCGCTGCTGGTTCGCCGCGTCGACAAAGTGAGCCGCCGGGATCCACAGGTCGAGCCCCGAGAGCGAGAGCCCCACGCGATTGACGAGCGACGCAAGGTCCCGCCGCGCCGAGCGGCCGAGCTCCCTGGCTCGAATGCCCGCCATCGTCGCGTCGAGCTGCACGAACCGCACGCCGCGCGACGCGATCCACTCGATCATCTCCCGCGGCGAGAGATCGCGCACATCCTCGCAGCCGGGCAGCCCCGCCATCGCCAGCGACAACCGATCTTTCCGCAGCGTGATCATCACTCGATTGTTGCCACGCCCGAACATGAATGCTCGCGGGCGGCCGCGATGACATCCCCGCGATCATCCCGGTGAATTCCCCCGCCCCTACCATCGCGCATGAAGCTCATCCGCCTGCACACCATCATCACCGCCGCGCTCGCCATCTGGCTCTCCAGCGTCGTCGCCTCCGGCTTCGCGGCCGCCATCGCGTTCCCCGCCATGAAGAAGCTCGACGTGCGCATCCCCGCGTACGAGGCCTACACGGGAGAGCATTGGCGCATCGCCGGCGGCAAGATCGGCTGGGCGGTCTTCACCGCCAGCGACTTCGTGCAGCCCACCATGGCCCTCATCGCCGCCGTCTGCCTCCTCCTCGTGCGTCCGCGCGATTTCACGCCTCGCTGGGCCGCGATCGCCCGTCTCTTCTTCGTCGCCGCGGGCATCACGATGTTCCTGTGGTACGCCGCGATGGTCCGTCTCCCCATGGAGCACGCGCTCAACGGCTTCTGGGATTCGATCAACGCCGGAAAGTACGACGAGGCCCGCGGGTTCCAGGCCGAGTTCGACGCGCTCCACCCGGCCTCCTCCGGGCTACTCAAGTCGATCGCCGGCGCCATGCTCCTCGCCCTGCTCTCGTCGCTCATCGCCGCTCCCAAGCTCCCCGCCGCGGAGCCTTCACGATGAGCGGGTCACGCGGTGCCAAGAAAAAGCTCTCGCTCTCCAAATCAACCCCAAAGTCTCGTCGCACCACCCGCGCGGGCGCGAGCCCGAAATCACCCACGTCTTCACGTCGCGATCCTTCGAATCGCAAGCCAACCAAGGCCTCTCGATCTTCGCCCAAGCCCACCGCCACTCCCGCCGACATCTCACCGCTCGAGAAGCTCCGCGCCCTGCGTCTGCTGGCCGCACTCCGCGCCGACTACCCCGACGCGCACTGCGAGCTCGTCTTCTCCAACCCGCACGAGCTTCTCGTCGCCACGATCCTCTCGGCCCAAGCGACCGACGTCAGCGTGAACAAGGTCACGCCCGCGCTCTTCGCCCGATTCCCCTCGCCCGCCGCGTACGCCGCCGCGTCGGCCCAGGAGATCGAGCCCTACATCAAATCCATCGGCCTCTTCCGCAACAAAGCCCGCGCGGTCCACGAATCCATGACCGCGATCCGCGATCGCTTCGGCGGCCAGGTTCCGCGCACCATGCAGGAACTCCTCACCCTCCGCGGCGTCGCCCGCAAGACCGCCAACGTCGTCCTGGGCAACTGCTTCAACATCAACGACGGCGTCGTCGTCGACACCCACGTCCAGCGCCTCTCGCGCCGCTTCGCCCTCGCGCCCGCCGACGCCAGCGTCGCCGACATCGAGCAGCGCCTCATGCAGCTTTTCCCTCGGGATTCCTGGTGCCTGCTCTCGCACCTCCTCATCTTCCACGGGCGACGCGCCTGCAAAGCCCGCGGCGTGCGCTGCGACAGCCACCCCATCTGCCGCGAGTTCGGCATCTCCTGCGAATGCCGCTAAGGAAGTCCGTTGGAGCCTTGGCTGCGTCACCGCATCTGTTTCTCCCGTGATTGCGGCGTGAATATGTCGCTTCACCCAGGAAGACGAACCGGATTCTTGCACAATCGCCCGAATTGACTTTCATCCAACACACATTGGATGGAGAATCGCTTCGTTTCAACCGTGCGTTCGCCCGGCCGTCGGCACTTGGCATTCAAGCAGGAGTAGACATCATGCGCTCTCGCATTCCGCTCACCGTCGCCGTTCTCTCGCTGACTTCTCACGCGGCCTTCGCCCAGACGTTCCTCATCACGCAAGGTTCAACGCTCTACCGATACTCCGGCGCCTCCATTCAGTCCTTCGCCCTCTCGAACCAGATCACCGGGCTGACGGTCGTCCCGTCCGGCTACAGCGCCGGGAACCTCAACGGCGGCGCCCAACCCGGCGACGTTTTCGCCGTCGCCAATGGCAATGGCGGCAACATCGCCTATCGCCTCGACACCCCGCTCGCCACCCCGTCGCTCACCCAGGTCGGCGTCATGGGCGGCGGCGGAAACAACTCCCCATGCTTCGCCAACGGCAATCTCTACGGCGTGCTCCTCGGCGTGAACTTCCTCGAGTACAACACCTCCACGCTCGCCGCCAGCAACACCTGGTACACCGGCGTCTTCGGCGGCTCGGGCGGCCTGGTGCACAACGGCGGCAACAACTTCCTCTTCGTGGAGGGCCTCACCGATTCGCTCTACGCATACTCGCCAGGCGGCACCGCCTCGCTCGTCGGCTCCCTCTCCATCGACTTCGAAAACAGCTCCATGGAGGCATACGGCGGCGTGGTCTACGCCGCGCTCGGACGCGTCGATACCGGCAAGGTGGAACTCGGTTCGATTTCCACGATCACAGGCGTCTTCTCGCCGATCGCTGTGATCGATAACTATGTCGGCGGCTCCCTGGGGCTGACCGTTGTCCCAACTCCCGCTGGTGCGTCGCTGGCTTCGCTTTCAGCACTCGCGATCCTCTGCCGTCGACGCCGCTCTTGACCCGCCTTCTCCTCCCGCTAAACTGTCTCAATCATCAAGAGTCCCGGGCTGCCTCAAGGCCCGGGCAGCAACCGACCCCGGCTTTCACGCGCGGGATACGGTGCTGAGGCCAGCCCCGAAAGGGGAACGATGCGGCCGGGCTCGACGCCCTGGCAAACCACCCGAAAGGGTCCGGTTCAAGCCAAGGTCGATCCCAGGCAAAGGGTGCCGACGTTCGGCACGCCCGCCTCGAGGCTGACTGCTCCTGATGCCGTGCGGAGTCCGCGGCATGAGCCCTTCCCAGTTCCCCGACCTCTCCACCAAGGCCGTTCGCGCCGGCCGTCACCCCGATCCCGCGACCGGCGCCATCCTCACCCCCATCACCCAGTCCACGACCTACGTCCAGCAGGCCGTCGGCGTGCACCACGGGCACACCTACTCCCGCGCCTCCAACCCGACCGTCTCCGCCCTGGAGGCTTGTCTCGGCGCGCTCGAAGACGCCCCGCCCTCCGTCTGTTTCTCCAGCGGCCTGGCCGCCGAGACCGCCCTCTTCCTCGCCCTCCTCCGCGCCGGCGACCACGTGGTCGTCTCCGACGTCGTCTACGGCGGGACCGTCCGCGTCCTCCGCGAGCTCTTCGCCGGCCTCGGTGTTGAATCGACCTTCGTCGACGCCGGCGAGCCCGCCAACGTCCGCCGCGCCATCCGCGCCACCACCCGCCTCATCTTCCTCGAATCGCCCGGCAATCCGACGCTGAAGCTCTCCGACATCGCCGCCATCGCCGCAATCGCGAGAGAGGCGGATATCCCGCTCGCCGTCGACAACACCTTTCTCACGCCCGTCCTCCAGCGCCCGCTCGACCTGGGCGCAACCATCAGCCTCTACTCCACGACCAAGTACATCGAAGGGCACAACGCCACCATCGGCGGCGCGATCACCACGCGCGATGCATCACTGCTCGATCGTCTCCGCTTCGTCCGCAAGTCCGTCGGCTCGATCCAGTCGCCCTTCGAGGCATGGCTGACGCTCCAGGGCCTGAAGACCCTGCCGCTCCGCATCCGCCGCCACTCCGATTCCGCCCAAGAGATCGCCGAGTGGCTCTCGTCACACCCCGCCGTCACGCGCGTGCTCTACCCCGGCTTGCGTTCCCACCCGCAGTACGACCTGGCCACGCGCCAGCACGCCGAGAACCGCCACTCCGGCATCGTCTCCTTCGAAGTCCGCGGCGGCGTGGAGTCCGGCATCGCCGTCATGAACGCCGTCAAGCTCTGCTCCCTCGCCGAGAACCTCGGCGCCGCCGAAACACTCATCACCCACCCCGCGTCCATGACCCACGGAGATGTGCCCCGCGAGCAGCGAGAGTCCATCGGCCTGACCGACGGACTGATCCGCCTCTCCGTCGGCCTCGAATCCCCCGCCGACATCATCGCCGACCTCGAACAAGCCCTCGCACCACTCACCCGCGGCGCCAACGCCACGATCACGACGCCGTCGCGCTCCGCCGCGTCGACACTCACGCGCTCATAGCCCGTCCTTTCCCCACTCCCGACTCCCCACTCCCCATTCCCGTCTTCCTCTCCCCTCCGCGTTCTCCGCGACCTCTGCGTTGAAACCTCGTCTCCATTGCCCAGTGCCTCTCCCGGACCACTCCCATGTCAAACTCTCACGACCTCCCCATCATCGTCCTGAAGTTCGGCGGCTCCGTGCTTACACGCGAGCACGACCTCGCCAACGCCGTCCACGAGATTTACCGCTGGAACCGCGAGGGATTCCGCGTGGTCGCCGTCGTCTCCGCGCTGGGCAAAACCACCGACAAGCTCCTCGCCCAGGGCCACCACTACGCCAGCACGCCCGAGCCCGGAGCCCTCGCCTCACTCGTTGCGACCGGCGAAGCCACCAGCGCCGCGCTCCTGGGCCTCGCCCTCGACCGCGCCGGCATCCCCGCCGAGGTCCTCGACGCCCCTCGCATCAACCTCCGCACCCGCGGCGTCGTGCTCGACAGCGAGCCCGTCTCCGTCAACGCCGATGTCATCCGCCGAACACTCCGCGATCGCGCCGCCGTCGTCGTTCCCGGCTTCGTGGGCCTCGACGACGAAGGCCGCACCACCCTCCTGGGCCGCGGCGGCTCTGACTTCACCGCGCTCTTCCTCGCGCAGCAGCTGAGCGCCGCCCGATGTCGACTCGTCAAGGACGTCAAGGGCCTGTACGAACGCGACCCCGCGCGGCCCGGCCCGCTCGCACGCCGCTTCCGCCACGTCTCGTGGGACGACGCGCTCAAGCTCGACGGCCGGATCATCCAGCACAAGGGCGTCCGCTTCGCCAAGGCCCACGAATTCTCCTTCGAAGTCGCCGAGCTCAACGGCCGCGAGTGCACCGTCGTCGGCGCCGGCCCAACCGTCTTCGGCCCCGTCGACCAACCACCCCCGCCGCCGCTCCGCGTCGTCCTGCTCGGCCTCGGCACCGTCGGCCTGGGCGTCTACCGCCACCTCATCCGCCGCCCCGATCTCTTCGAGGTCGTCCGCATCGCGGTGCGAAACGCCAAGCGCCACGCCAACGAAGACATCCCCTCCTACCTCCTCACCAGCGACCCCGAACTCGCCGTCCGCACTCCCGCCGACGTCGTGATCGAAGCCATCGGCGGCGTCGCGCCCGCCGGCGATCTCATCGCCGCCGCTCTCCGAAACCGCCGCCACGTCATCACCGCCAACAAGGCCGTCATCGCCGAGCGCGGCACCGAACTCCAGCAACTCGCCGCCGACTCGGGCGCCAAGCTCCTCTACGGGGCGGCCGTCGGCGGCGCAGCCCCCATCATCGAGACCCTCGCCACCCTCGCGGGCGACCCCGTCGAGTCCATCGACGCCGTGCTCAACGGCACCACGAACTTCGTCATCAGCCGCGTCGAAGCGGGAATCGAATTCGAGGACGCCGTGCGCGAAGCCCAAACACTCGGCTTCGCCGAGGCCGATCCATCGCGCGATCTCGACGCGACCGACAGCCTCGACAAGATCCGCATCCTCGCCCGCCTCGCCACGGGCCGCGACGCGACCATCGGCGACAAACGCGGCGTGCTTGGAGGTATCACAACCCAGGTCCGCTCCGCCGCCGCGATCAACCATCACCTGCGTCTGGTCGCCTCGCTCCGCAACACCACCGCCAGCGTCGCGCCCATCGTCGTGAACGCCTCCACGCCGCTCGGCTCGCTCGCCGCCGAGGAGAACGCGGCGATTCTCCGCACGCGTTCGGGCCGCGAGATCATCGTGCGCGGCAAGGGTGCCGGCCGCTGGCCGACCTCCGAAGCCGTGCTCGGCGACCTGCTCCAACTCGCCCGTGACTTCGCCTATGCACCCGCCCGACCGCGCGAATCCGTCGCCGCCCGAGAGGAGGTGCTCGCGTGAGACCCTTCACCAAGCTCGTCGCGTTCGACCCCGCGCCCGGCGATCCCGTCCGCCCCGTCGCCACGCCCATCTATCAGACCGCGACCTTCGACCAGGAGTCCGCCAGCGAGTTCTCACGCTACGACTACTCGCGCAGCGGAAACCCCACCCGCGACGTCCTCGAGTCGCTCGTCGCGTCGCTCGAAGGCGCCTCCCGCGCCCTCTCCTACGCGAGCGGCCTGGCCGCCATCACCGCCGTCACCCGCCTGCTCAAGCCCGGCGACGAGATCATCGCCAGCGACGACCTCTACGGCGGCTCGTACCGCCTTTTCTCTCGCGTCCTCGCCGACCGCGGCGTCACCACCCGCTACATCGATCTCACCAGCGCCTCGCAGCTCCGCGCCGAGATCACGAGCAAAACCAAGCTCGTCTACACCGAGTCGCTCACCAACCCCATGCTCCGCGTCTGCCCGGTCCGCGAGCTGGCCGACGTCGCGCACGCCTCGGGCGCGCTGCTCTGCGTCGATTCGACCTCGCTCTCGCCGTACCTGCACCGCCCCATCGAGCACGGCGCTGACCTCGTCATCCACTCCGCCACCAAGTACCTCTGCGGCCACAGCGACGTGACCGCCGGCGTCCTCGCCATCGCCGACGCCGAACTGGCCGAGAAGCTCAAGTTCCTCCAGAACGCCGAGGGCGTCGCGCTCGGGCCGTTCGACGCGTTCCTGCTCCTCCGCGGCATCAAGACGCTCGGCGTCCGCATCGAACACCAGCAGCGCAGTGCCGCCCGAATCGCCCGCGCCCTCGCGCGTCATCCGTCCATCACCGCCGTCCACTTCCCGGGCCTCGCCACCGACGACCAGCGCGTCGTCCACGAGCGTCAGGCCAGCGGCCCGGGCGCGGTGCTCAGCTTTGAGACCGGCTCCGCCGAGGTCTCGCGCTGGATCGTCGAGTCTCTCAAGCTCTTCAACATCGCCGTCAGCTTCGGCGGCGTGAACTCCTCCGCCAGCCTCCCGTGGTGCATGTCGCACTCGTCGATCCCCGAGCCCGTCCGAGCCACCAAGCGATTCCCGCCCGACCTGGTGCGCCTCTCGATCGGCCTCGAAGACCCGCAGGACCTCATCGACGACCTGACCCACGCCCTCGCGCGGGTCACGGGCGTCCACGCGGAACCCAAGGCGATCGAATCGCTGGCTTGAACGGAGCGCCGCCCGATCAACTCTGCATGACATTCCACCACTCCCCATTCCCCGTACTCCGCTCCTCCGCGTTCCTCTGATTCCTCTGACTTCCTGCTTTTCTCCTTCTCTGCGTTCTCTGCGACCTCTGCGTTGAAGCCTCCTCTCCCCATTGCCCGGACCTCACCATGCCCACCACCACACCCCTGACGGATTCTCTCGTTTCCATCGCCGTCGTCGGCGCGACCGGCGCCGTCGGGCGCGAAGCCCTCGCCATCCTCGAATCACGCGGCGTCGCGGCCTCGCGCATCACCGCGCTCGCCTCGCCCCGCTCCGCCGGCACGACGATCCCGTACGCGGGTGGCTTGCTCCGCGTGCAAGCGATCGACGACTTTGACTTTCGTCCGATCGACGTCGCGATCTTCTGCGCCACTTCCGCCGTCGCGCGGACCCACGCCCCCCGCGCCATCGAGTCCGGCTCGCTGGTCGTCGACAACTCTTCGGCCTTCCGTTCCGACCCCCGCATCCCGCTGGTGGTTCCCGAGGTCAACGCCGACGCGATCACTCCGGCCGACCGCCTGATCGCCAACCCGAACTGTTCGACGATCATTCTGCTCGTCGCGATCGAGCCGCTGCGCAAGCGATTCGGCGTGCGGGACCTTGTCGTTTCGACGTACCAGGCGGTCTCGGGCGCCGGCGCGGCCGCGCTTGAAGAACTGCGGACCCAGGCCGCTGACGTGCTCGCGGGCAGGTCGCCCGCGCCGCGCGTGTTCAAGGAGCCTTGCGCCTTCAACGTCTTCAGCCACAACTCGAACGTCGATCCCGAGAGCGGCGTGAACGTCGAGGAGCGCAAGATGATCGACGAGACGCACAAGATCTGGGGCGATTCCCGCGTCCGCATCACGCCGACGTGCGTCCGCGTCCCGGTCTTCCGCACGCACAGCGAGTCCGTCACGCTGTCGCTCGCCACGCCCGCGAATCTCGACGAGATCAGGCACGCCTTCACCAACGCCCGGGGCCTCCGCGTCGTCGACGACCGCGCCGCCAACAAATTCCCGACCTCCATCGACGCGTCCGGGGGCGACGACGTGCTGGTCGGGCGGCTCCGGCCCGATCCCGCCGCCACGTTGGATCCCTCAGGCCGCACCACACGCTGGTGTTTGTTCATCGCGGGCGACCAATTGCGCAAGGGCGCGGCCCTCAACGCGGTGCAGATCGCGGAATTGGCCCGGAATCGCTTCGCGGTCCGTATCCCGGAGGCATCGCGGAGCACGACGCTCGCCGTGTGATTCGGTACACTGCGCGGGTTCCTCCCTGGAGCCCACTCGTGAACACGAATCTCTCTCGTCTGAACGCCCGCCCGACCAATACCGCACACCGCCTGCTCGCCCTCGCCGCCGTCACGGCGCTGACGGGCGCCGTGAGCGCCGATGTGCAGCTGCCCGCGATCCTGTCGAACGGCATGGTGCTGCAGCAGCAGACCAGCGCCCGCCTGTGGGGCTGGGCGAATCCCAATGAGGCGATCCGCGTGACGCCCAGCTGGCCCGACGCCAAGCCCGTCGAAGGCAAGGCCGATGGTCGGGGCCGCTGGGAGGTGAAGGTGCAGACCCCGCCCGCCGGCGGGCCGTACTCGATCACGATCGCCGGCGAGAATCAGCTGACGATCAGCGACGTGCTCGTGGGCGAGGTTTGGGTGTGCTCGGGCCAGTCGAACATGGAATGGCAGTTGTCCGGCATCCCCGCGACCGAGGGCGACAAGTCCGCGGCCGACGAGATCACCGCCGCCAATTACCCGCAGATCCGCCTGTTCACGGTCGCCAACACGATCTCCCTGCACCCGCGGGCGGACGTGAGCGGCGCGTGGAAGACCTGCTCGCCCCAGACCGCGGGTGATTTCTCCGCGGTCGGCTACTTCTTCGGGCGCGAGCTGCACCAGAAACTGAACGTGCCGATCGGCATGGTCAGCTCCGATTGGGGCGGCACTCCCGCGGAAGCCTGGACGCCCGAGGGCATGTTCGACGCGTTCCCCGAATACGCCGGCGCGATGCAGACCATCCGCACCATGCGCGATCCCAACACCCGCGCGGCGCTGCAGGAAGACGGCACGGCCAAGTGGTGGGACAACCTCGACAAGGTCACCAAGATGCCCGCCAACTGGACCGCCGCGGACTTCGACGACTCCAAGTGGAGCGCGTTCACGCTCCCGGCCACACTCAGCGGCAACGGGCTCGAAACCCGCGACGGCCTCTTCTATTTCCGGCTCGTCGTCGATCTTCCCGCGGACGCGGCGGGCAAGGGGGCGACGCTCAGCCTCGGCCCGATCGATGATCGCGACACGACGTGGATCAACGGCACGCTGGTCGGCAAGACCCACAACGACGGCCAATGGAACATCGCACGCGAGTACGACGTGCCCAAGGGCGTCCTGAAATCGGGCAAGAACGTGATCGCGATTCGGGTGCTCGACACCGCGGGCCCGGGCGGCGTCAACGGCAAGCCCGAGCAGATGTTCATCGACATCGGCGGCAAGAAGACCTCGCTCGCCGGCGCGTGGAAGCTCCTGCCCGGCACGGAGGCGAAGGACCTTCCGCCGATCCAGCAGCCGATCGCGGTCGGACCGAACTGGCCCACGAGCCTGTACAACGGCATGATCGCGCCGATCCAGTACATGAACATCCGCGGCGCGATCTGGTACCAGGGCGAATCGAACGTCGGGCGTGCGGACCAGTACTCGCGTCTCTTCCCCGCGATGATCCAGGGCTGGCGCCGCGCGTGGGGAATCGGCGACTTCCCGTTCTATTTCGTGCAGATCGCGCCGTTCAACTACGGGCCGAACGGGATCCCGTGCGCCGAGCTCCGCGAGGCCCAGACCAAATCGCTCGGCACGCCCAACACCGGCATGGCGGTGACGATGGACATCGGCAACCCCGCCGACATTCATCCGGGGCACAAGGACCTCGTCGGCAAGCGACTGGCCGCTTGGGCGATGGCGAAGACGTATGGCAAGAACGTCCCTTACTTCGGCCCGATGTACAAGAGCGCGAGCTTTGATCACGGCGCGGCGAAGATCACGTTCGAGCACGCCGAGAAGGGCCTGAAGGCCGCCAAGGCCGTCACGCATCTGCAGGTCGCGGGCGATGATCGCGTGTTCCATCCGGCGGCCGGCAGGATCGAGGGCTCGACGCTGATCGTTTCGAGCGACGACGTTGCGAAACCCGTTGCGGTGCGATACGGGTGGGACGACGACTGCATGCTCAACCTGTTCAACACGGACGATTTCCCGGCCGTGCCTTTCCGCACCGACGATTGGCCCGCCGAGAGCGTGAAGGTCGAGGCGTCGCTCCCGTGGACCCCGCTCTTCAACGGCAAGGACTTCGCGGGCTGGAAGTTCGAGGCGTCGCACAACGGGCACTGGAAGGTGCTCGACGGCGGCGTGATCGACTACGACGGCAAGGCGAGCGACCTCTGGACGAACGCGTCGTTCAAGGACTTCGAGCTCACGGTCGATTGGCGCTGGAGCGGCCCGCCGCACGATGCCGATCTCCCGATCATCCTGCCCAACGGCGAATACAAGCCCGGCGCGGACGGCAAGCCCGCGACGCAGCGCGTCAAGGAGTGCGGCGACAGCGGCGTCTATCTTCGGGGCAATTCCAAGAGCCAGGTCAACATCTGGTGCTGGCCCATCGGCTCGGGCGAGGTGTACGGCTATCGCACCGACCCTGCGATGCCCGCGGACGTGAAGGCCGGCGTGACGCCGAAGGCCAACGCGGACAAGCCGCTCGGCGAGTGGAACACGTTCGTCATCACCATGAAGGGCGAGCTTCTGAGCGTCGTGCTGAATGGCCAGAAGGTGTTGGACAACGCACGCCTGCCGGGCGTGCCCGCGGCCGGTCCGGTCGCGCTGCAGCACCACGGCGATCCGATCCAGTTCCGCAACATCAAGATTCGCGAGCTGAAGTAGCGTCGGCGTCGCATTCCAGATCGGAAATGTTGCGGCGATCGAGAGCGAGACCATCAGCAGCGCCTTCGCGGCTGTTCGGACGATCGCGTTCATGGCCGGCGTGCGCATGGACCTCTCCTCCGGGAGAGGCTAACGCAGCAGTTCGCGCGGGGATCGCGATTTTCTGCGCATCACCGCGAGATTGCGCACCAAGGCGGTGATGCGCGGAGATTCTCGTCAGTTGGGCGGTGATGCGCGTGATCCGGAGAGTACGTGAGCCCGTGCTTACCGCATGCCTCTCGGGCGCGGGGCGAGTTCTGACCGCGAAGACGTGGGCCGCGAACCGCGGGCGCTACGAGGGCAATCGCGTGATGAACGCGTTGATCGCGTCGGCGGTTGCCCGGGGTTGCTCGACGGGAGGCATGTGCCCGGCGTCCCTGATGATCGCGAGCTGTGAGCCGGCGATCTTGGCGTGCATCTCTTTCGCGAGGTCGGGTGGCGTGATGGCGTCCTGATCGCCGACGATGATGAGCGTCGGGACGTTGATCGTGGCGAGGGTTGGCCACGAGTCGGCGCGATCACCCAGGGCGCGGGCGCACGCCGCGACGCCGATCCGCGGCTGCGCGGCGATACGAGCGAACCAATGCTCCTGAAGATCGGCGGGGGTTGCGGGAGCAAAGAGCCGCCCGCGCATGGAGTCGGCGACGACCTTCGGGCCGTCCTTCTCGACGCTCTGCGCGACGCTGTAGCGTGCCGCACGCCCCTCGGCGGTTTCGGCGTTGGGGCGGGTGTCGACGAGCAGGAGCGCGGCGATTCGATGCGCGTATCGGCGCCAGGCGTCGAGACAGACGATGCCGCCCATGGAAAGGCCGGCGAGGACGATCTTCTCGCGAACGCCGATCGCATCGAGCACGGCGAACACGGCGTCGGCAAGGTCCGCGACGGAACTCTGCGCACGGACGACGCTCTCGCCGAGGCCCGGCAGGTCCGGCGCGATCACGCGCCAGCCATCGCGGATCAGGGGCGTGACGGGCCGCCACATGGCGCGGTCGAGGGGGAAGCCGTGGAGCAGCGCGAGCGGGCGGCCTTGGCCCGTGTCGTCGATCGCGAGTTCTCCCAAGGATGTTTGGACGCTCATGCGGCCTCCGACGCGGTTACAGCACGCTGATGCTCATGCCGTGCAGATCGATCGCCGGCTCGTAGAAGCGGGCGAGGTTGTTGGGAGGGCGGCGATCGAGGATTCGGCGGACGCGTGCCGCGGCGTCGCGGTCGCGTGCGATCATGAAGAGGAAACCGCCACCGCCCGCGCCGGGGAGTTCGTAGCCTGAAAGCTCGTGCTTGACGAGGTCGATGAGCGATTCGATCGCGGCGTTGGTCGCGCCGGGGTCGATCGCCTTCTTGAGCTCCCAGAATCGCAGCACGCCGCGGGCGAAGGCGTCAATGTCGCCGCGCGAGAGCGCGTCCTTGGTGTCAGCGGCGTTCAGCTTGAGATCTTCGATGATGCGACGGATTCCGCCCGCTCGGCGCAGGTAGCGCGTCACGACGCCGTGCAGGATGTCGCGGGCCATACGCCGATGCCCGGTGTAGTAGAGGAGCATGCGGCCGGCGAGTTCGCTGGTGCGCGAGGCGTCGCACGAGATGGGGATGACTTCGGGGCGCTGGACCGGGCCTGGTTCGGTGCGGACGAGCTTGACGCCGGGCGTGATTCCACCGGCCTGGTCCTGCCATCCGCCGCCGGTGCGCATCATCTGTTCGAGGGCGCTGGTGCGGTCGATGGTTGTCTGGATCGACCAGCGGCGTCCGAGCAGGCGGGCGAGACATGCGAGGATGGACGCGCCGAGCACGGAGCTTGTGCCGAGACCGGAGCCCTTCGGGAGGGCGGAGAAGAGCGTGAGTTCAAGTCCGCCGCCAAGGAGGTCGAGGCGTTTGCGGAGTGACGCTCCGTCGCGCGGCGTGATTCCCATGAGGACGAGGGCGGCCTTGGCCAGTGCGGTCCAGTCGTGGGGATCGGAGTAGGTGCGAAGGCGGGCGGCGTCGGTGAAGGCGCGTGACTCGCCGAGGTCGACGCTGCTGATGCGGACGTGGCGCTTTTCGCAGAGGCGGGCGATCACCTGCACGGGATACTGGCCGTTGAGCGTGATCGCGCCGTTGACGACGGCGCCGCCCATCTCGTGGCAGACCGGCGGCGTGTCGGACCAGCCGCCCGCGAAGTCGATGCGGACGGGCGTCGTGACCCAGACGACCTGGTCGAAGTGGATCTTCGCCGGGCCGGGCGATTCGTGCTGGATCGCGGAGGCGTAGACGGCCTGTGCGACCGAGTCGAACGCGGCGGCGCGGGCATCTCGCCACCACGTCGCACGGGCGGGCTTGCGCCCGGCGAGGCGTGAACGGACCAATTCGTCGGCGACCATGTGGGCTCGGGCGCGATCGAGCGGCGACCTTGCGGAGGCGACGGCCTGCTCGATGTGTTTGGCGGCACGCACGCCCTCGTCGCGGCCGCGGATGTCCGCGATGGCGACCTGCGACGAAAGCCAGCGATCGCCGAGGATTCGCTCGGGAAGCGAGGCCAATCGCTCGCGGCGCGCGAGCTCCGATCGTTGTTCAAGAAGACGATCGAGATTGACGCGGGCGACCAGTTCGGCGAGCGAGTGCTTCGCGGCGCTGCGCCAGTTGTCGTCGGCAACCTCGCCTGTCCACAGCCAGCGCGATTGCTCGAGCACGCGCGAGAGCGGGCCGATGGTCCAGAGCCGGGCGTTCCAGAGCGATGTATCGGCGCCCGGGACGAGGGCGACGTCCGCGGGCGCGAGGCCCGCGGCGGCGAGGGCGTCGATCAGCGGTCGGTTGCCGAGGGTGCCGCCCTTTTCGGCGCGGGTCTTGAAGTCATCACGCGAACCGAACGCGACGAGGCTCCACTCGCGCGGGCCGACGGGGAGCACGCACAGTCCCCACCCCGACGAGAGCGAGGGCGGCGCGATCGCGCGATCGGGCCAGCCGACGAGCACCAGGTCTTCGCCGCGACCCACGATCGTGTCAGCGGCGGAGCATTCGATGACGGCGCGCCTCACCCCGCGGACGCGCTGCAGATCGCTGTTGAAGCACACGACGCTGGATCGCTTTCGCCACGGGGCCCAGAGCTGGCTTGCATTCGGGACAACCTCGAGCAATTCGCGGGTCGTGCCGATGTGCAGGAAGTCGCAGCGATCGAGCGTTCCGGCGTGGAAGGGCGTGGCGGCGAGGCAGTCGTGAATCCACGCGAAATCCGGGCCGCTCTCGGCGAAGCGGGACTGGAATTCCTCGCGCGATTGCGAGGGGACCAGGGCCATGACCACGTGTTCGTAGAGATCGATCGCGCGGCCCTCACCGGACGCGAGCTTTGCCAGGACGCCGGGCGCGAGGCGGACGCTCTTGCCCGCGACGCGCACCCCCGCGGCGTCGAGCAGCTTGGATGCACTGGCGACATCGAACGCGACGAGGCCCGTGTCGACCAGCACGCTCCCATCGCCCGCGATCGCGCCGCGGGCGGCCGCGGTTGATTCGCTCGGCTTCTGAAGGAAGTCCGTGACGCGACCGAACTCGTCGCAGACGTACACGCCGTGGCGCGATCCGCGTGCGGCGTCGGTCTTGAACGCGACGCCGACGACGCCTGGCCGGTTCACGTCGACCCGCTGGCCCGCCACACCGAGCACGACATCGCCCGAGGCGACGAGCACGCGGCCCTCACGCGAGAGCTGGACCGACGCGAGGTCTTCCAGCACCAGGTCGAAGAGCGTGGCGGGGCGGCCCTCGCGGGTTTCCCTCGGGAGGGGCAGGAAGAGCTTTCCCTGGGCGGCGTAGGCGGGCAAGCGGCGGCTGTCGCCGCCCGAGTGGATCATGAGCACGCGCTGGCCGGCGAGAACGCCCGCGAGATCGCGGATGCCACGAGTTTCCGTGAGGCGACGCCGTACGACCTCGGCGAGCGCGGCGATGGTCGCGGCGCCCGAGCCGATTCGTCGTCCTCCCATGTCGGGCACGACGAGCCAGTTTCGGCAGAGGGAGAGCCCGCCCTCGCGCTGGCGCTCGCGGAGTTGGGTTTCGTACGCCGCGGCCTGCGCCGCGTTGGCGGCGGTGACGACGAGCCAATCGATCGGGCCGTCGAACGGCGGGCCGGAAATTGATGAGACCTTTCGCGTCATGCGGTGGGCGCGCCCCCAAGGGACCTGTGACACGCTAGCCTACGCGAAGAACGGCGTGTGGAAAACGGGAACTGAGGCCAAAGGAGACGGTTCGTGAAGACGTATGCCCAGGCGTTGGACCTCAAGGACGACCCCAAGCTCATCGAAGAGTATGTGCGGTATCACGGGCAGGTCTGGCCCGAGGTGGTGGCGGCGTTGCGCTCGATCGGCATCGCGCGGATGAAGATCTTTCTGCAGGGAACACGGCTGTTCATGTTCTATGAAGCACCGGACGGGTTCGTGCCCGAGCGGGATTATCAGGCGTATGCCGCGAACGCCCGGTGCCGCGCGTGGGACACGCTGATGCGGGGGTATCAGCAGCGGGTTCCCGGCGCGCGTCGCGGGGAATGGTGGGAGCCGATGGACCTTGTTTTCGATCTTGAGGCGCAGGCGTAGAGGCGGATTCGACTCGCGCCGCATTCGTTGAGACCCGTACTCGTATCATGCCGCATTGATAAACCGCGACCGTGGATTGATCCAATGAACAAGTCCCACACTCGCTCGAGCAAGGCCGCCCCGTCGTATTCGATCGGACTGGACTATGGCACCGAGTCGGCCCGCGCTTTGCTCGTCGACACGCGAACCGGCGAGGAACTCACGACGTGCGTCTTCTCCTATCCGACCGGCACGCGCGGCGTGATTCTGTCCAAGGACCCGAATCTTGCGCGTCAGAATCCCGCTGATTACCTGCTCGCGGCGGAGTTTCTGCTGAAGCGGACGCTGTCGCTTGCGAGGAAGAACATCAAGGGCTTCACACCGACGCAGATCGTGGGGATCGGTGTTGACACGACGGGGAGCACGCCGCTGCCCGTTGACGCGAATGGTCGGGCGCTGGGTATGACTCCGAAGTTTGCCAAGGACCCGGCGGCGACGGCGTGGCTGTGGAAGGACCATACGTCGACGGGCGAGGCACGCGAGATCACGCAGATGGCCCGCGAGCATCGCCCGCGGATGATCGCGCGTTGCGGCGACACGTACAGCAGCGAGTGGTTCTTCAGCAAGATCCTGCATTGCGCCCGCACGAGCCCCAGGGTATTCGCGGCGGCTCATCTGTGGGTGGAGTGCGCCGACTGGATTCCCGCGATTCTGACCGGGACCGAACACCCGGACCGGCTGCAGATCGGCGTGTGTGCCGCGGGGCACAAGGCGATGTTTGCCCATGATTGGCAGGGGTATCCCGACGCGGAGTTTCTGTCGATGCTGGACCCGGGGCTGGGCGTGCTGCGTTCGCGGCTGCGCGATCGCGCGCTCACGATCGATCAATCAGTCGGCGGGCTTTCAACCGAGTGGGCGGAGCGCACCGGGCTCCCGGCCGGGGTGCCGATCGCCGCGGGCGCCTTCGACGCGCACCTTGGTGCGATCGGGAGCGGCATCGAGCCCGGCACGCTGGTCAAGATCATGGGGACGAGCACGTGCGACATCGCGGTCGCGCCGCACCCGGATCGATTCCCCGAGATCCCTGGCCTGTGCGGGATCGTTGATGGCAGCGTCCTGCCAAAGATGCTGGGGTTTGAGGCCGGGCAATCGGCGGTCGGCGATATCTTCAACTGGTTCGTTGACGTGATGAAGCCCAGGGGCGGCACGCACGAGGCCCTGTCCAGAGATGCGGCGAAGGTCCCTCCGGGAGCGTCGGGGTTGCTGGCGCTCGACTGGAACAACGGCAATCGCACGGTTCTGGTTGACCAACTGCTCACCGGGCTTCTGATCGGCCAGACGCTGTACACCACGCCGGCCGAGGTGTATCGCGCCCTGATCGAGGCGACCGCGTTCGGCGCGCTCACGATCATCAATCGTTTCGAGGAGTTTGGCGTCAAGATCGATCGCATCATCAACTGCGGCGGGATCGCGGAGAAGAACCCGCTGGTGATGCAGATCTATGCCGATGTGACGAATCGCACGATGCACGTCTCCCGGTCGGCCCAGACGTGCGCGCTGGGGGCCGCGATCGCGGGCGCGGTCGTGGGCGGGGCGCACGCGTCCGTGGCGCAGGCGCAGCGGGCCATGACGGGCGTGAAGCCCAGGCCCTACAAGCCGACTCCCAAGGCGCACGCGATCTATTCGGAGCTGTACCCGCTGTATCGCGCGCTGCACGACGCGTTCGGCACGGCCGCGCCGTCGACGCTGAATCATGTGATGAAGCGATTGATCGAGATTCGGACGCGAACGAGGTCGTGATTCCGCCAACCGGGCCGTGCGCCCTATTCCCCCGGCGGCTTGCCGGCCGAGATCGCGTCGAGCTGGGAGAGGCGGTCGGCGATCTCTCCAAGCAGAACCGCGTCGCGTGGCTGCGGCTTGAGTGAGGGCGGGCGATTGGCTTCGAGGTACTGGAGCTCCAGCCGCACGAGCGCGGCGACTCGTCTGGCGATTTCCTCAGGGCCGATTGACTTGGTCGGTGCGGGCTGGATCCGCGTCAGCTCGACGCCCAAGTCGGCGTAGGCGTCGACACGCTCGAGGTGGGAATCGCGGCGGAAGTTGTCGGCGAAGTCGACGGCGACGGTCTGGTGCGACCGAGCGACGGCGCTTTCACCAAGCGTGAGAAGATCCTCGGCGGGCGCCTGCCCTCGTTGAAAGTACGCGATGCGCAGGTCGTTCATCGCCATGTGGCGGACGTCGGAGTATTCATCGCCCTGGATGGCGGCGGAGCGATTCAGCGATTCGCGGCATTGCAGAGCTGCTTCGAGGGCGGCCCTTTCGTCTTTGTCCACCAGCATCTCGCACAGGTAGCGCTGGGCGAGGCCGAGCTCGCTCCAGCGTTTCGCGATCGAGGGGGTTTGCCGGCAGTATGCCGCGTAGACACGAACGACCTCCTGCATCGCTCCGACGTCTTGACCGCGCAAGGCCGCCACCATGCGGAAGTAGTTGGCCCGCCGGTACAGTCTTTCGCTTTCTTCACCGGTAGTGCGCGCGGCGACAACGGAAAGGTGCTCGGCCGCTTGTCTCATGCGAGGCAGGCCGTCGGGCGATCCCATGATGAGTCCGCGCTGCTCGAGCACTTCGGCCAGATCGACGCGCCGCGTGTTGGTGTCGCCCGCGGCAAGCAGCGGAACGAGGATTGCTTCGGCCCTCTCGAGCAGGTCGGTCGCGGCGTCGACCTGCCCGAGGCTCCCGGCGCCAACTCCCCCCACCACCCGGGCCAGGCGCATGTAGGTCTCCGCGATCTTTTCATCGACACGGGGGTCACCGCCGCCGCGCGTGCGAAAATCCTGGAGGTACTCCATCGAGGCTTCGAGCGCGGCCCTTCGAGTCTCCAAGGAGGCTCCGTTGCTCGCCAGCTTCTCGTTGAGCTTGATCGCGAGATGGTCGGAGCCACGGACAAGTTCTTCGAGCAGTTGATCGGCTCGCTGCTCGGCGCCTTGGGCGCGCACAAACTGCCTGGCCGCGAAGAGAGCGATCGACAGCACGACGGCAAGGACGACGCCTGCGAACGCCATCGCACGTTTGTGACGCTTTGCCGATGCGACCGCCACGGTCCAAAGGCTGGGCGGGCGAATGGAGATCAGTCTCCCCGTGGCAATGCCGCGCAGATCCGCGGCAAGTTGGCCGGCCGAGGGATATCTATCTTCGGCGTGTATGGCCATAGCGCGCGCGACAACCAGCGAGACGTCTCGGGTCGCCTTGCCGAATCCGACGGGCTGTGTCAATGCGGGCCGAGCTTCATCGCGTACGCGGCGCGCCAGTTCGGGGAGAGACATGCCCTCGGAAGGAAACGCCGGGCGACCTGCGATGAGCTCATACAGGATGACGCCGAGCGCGTAGACATCCGAGCGGGTGTCGGCGGTCCGGCCTTCGGCCTGTTCCGGCGACATGTAGGGGACGCTGCCGATGAGTCGCTCGCCCGGGAGCGTGGAGAGTGTCGCCGACGGGTCGAGTTCGCGGGCGATTCCGAAGTCGACCACCTTCGGTTCGCCCGAGGCCGTATCGACAAGGATGTTCGCGGGCTTCAGGTCGCGATGGATCACCCCGCGGCGGTGTGCGTGATCGACGGCGTCGCAGACCTTGGCGTACATGTCGACAAGCGTTGGGCCTTGCAGCCGGGCATTTCGGGCGTACGCGGTGATGGTCGGCCCCCGCACCAGTTCCATCGCCAGGTACGGCAGGCACCCGCGGCCCGCGTCAAACTCGCCGGACTCGATCAAGGCGGCGATATTCGGGTGGCGCAGGCGCGAGAGCGCGGCGGCCTCGAACTCGAATCGGCGGCGTGCTTCCCTCGTCGCGGAGCCGCTGCGCAACACCTTCAGCGCGACCACCTCGCCGGTCCGGGATTCGGCCTCGTAGACCTCACCCATCGCGCCGCAGCCCAGCACCGATTCGATCCGATAGCGCGAGACCCGCGCGCCGCTCGGAAGGGTGTTCGCGGGCGCGTGCGACAGGCCCGCGAGGCGGAGAGCCGGCGGGTCATCCAGAAACTGATCGACGCAATCATCGGCGGCGAGCATGGCGCGCACGCGGGTGGCCATCGCGTCACTAACGCACTTCGACGTCACGGCCGCCTCGCGCTGCTCGTCGGGCAGACCCAGCAACTCCTCCACGATCGAGATCGCGAGTTGATCGTCAACGAGTTGTTCGCGACCGCCGTTCACCGCCAAGACTCCGCCTGTCGAATACGCTCCAGCAGCCAAGCACGGGTCGCTCGCCAGCGTCTGGCGACCGTGTGGCGTTCCGTGTTGAGCAACTCGGCGACCTCGCTCGTCGACAGCCCCGCGAAGTAGCGGAGCATCACAATCTGATGGCCCACAGCATCCACTTCGCGAAGGCGATCCAGGTGCTCGCTCAGGGTGCCATGATCAACCTTGGGATCAAACTCAACCTCGATCGCCGCCTCACCATCAAACCTCCGGCGTTCCAGGCCCCCGCCTCGTTTGATCGCGTTGCGCCCGCGAGCATGATCGATCAGCACGCGTTGCATGGCGTAGGCCGCGGCGGTGAAAAACTGGGCTCGATCGGTCCACGGCTTCTCGATTCGCTCAAGACGGACATAGGCCTCATGCACCAGGGCGGTGGCGCTGAGCGTGTGCCCGGCACGCTCGCCCGCAAGCTTCGCCTGAGCAATCGCCTTCAACTCCGCGTAAAGAAGCGTGACAAGGGACCCGGCGGGAGCACCCAATGAGCCGTTTCGCGGTTGATTGGGTGTATCTGGCCCAACTTCCATTGAAATCCCTAGCTTGAACGCCGGTTTGGAAAACAGAGTTTACTGTAACAGTACGCTGGCGGATTCAAATCGAGCCGCAATACGACGGCAGGACGGTACGTGTTAGGGCATTCGCGCCGTTGCGCTTCACCCGGGCAAGGTCGGCTCCACTGAGCCGAAGCGAAACGTGCAACTGGAGAGATTTGGATGTACTCGAACGCCCGCTCGCCGCGGACCATGCGATCCAACCGACTGAGCGAATCGGTGATCGCTTCCATAGTGCTTGATTCGTCGGCCTGAGCCGGGAGGTCAGCCGGGCGGTTCTCGCCAGGGCGGCGAACTTCCGCCCGCACCGAGGTCGCGAGGCCGGCCCGACACCTCTCACTGCTTGGCGGGCTCACCATTCGCGACACGGTCCAATCGCAACAACGAACTAGCGATCTCGTCGATGCAGGTGTTTTCCAAGGAGCGAGGAGTCAGGTCGGCGGGCCTTGTTTCGCCCAGGAACTTGCTTTCCTCTCGAACGATCGCCGCAACACGCGACGCGATCTCGTCGGGTCCGAGCGCCTGTCCCGCCACGACTTTGGCGATCGCGATATCCAGGCCAGCACGGGCGTAGTATGCCAGTCGCTGCAGATGTGAATCGCGACGGAAGTTGTCGCTGACGTCTTCGCCGAGCAACTCGCGCGACAGTCTGAGGGCGGCCTCGGCCTTCGAGAGCAACTCTTCCGCACGCACATGGCCTGTGTACAGGCGGACCAGCAGCAATTCGTTCAGCGCCAGATGGCGGCTGACGTTGAGGTTATTTCCGCCGAGCGCGATCGTACGACGCAGCGACTTGCTGCATTTCTCGGCGGCGGATGCGGCCGCACGGCCGTTGGTCACGGCGTACATCTCGCCCAGATAGCGTTGTGCCATGCCGAGTTCTTCCCATCGCTGGGCATTCAGTGGATCGGCGAGGCAGTCCGCTTCGTAGTGCTCCGCCGCGTGGCGGAGCGTGGCTTCGTCTCCCATCTGGACCGCCGAGAGCATGCGCAGGCGGCGTGCATCGCTCCGCACCTTCAACGCGAGTTCGGATTTCGCGCGACCAACAACGAGCTCCAGCTCCTTGGCCGCTCGCTGCGTCAACTCCGGGGCCCCGATCGCGAGCGAAAGTTGCTCGAGCACCTTGGCAAGGCCGATCCTTCGCGAATCCGTATCCTCGCGGGACAGGACCTGTTCATAGAGCGACCTCGCCTGCTTGAGAAGCTCTACGCCCGCCTCGGTCTGGCCAAGGCTGCCGGTTGTCGTGCCGCCCACGACCATTCCGAGTTCGTAGTAGGTCGCGGCGAGTTGCTCGATCACACGCGGCTCTTGGCCCGATCGTGATTGCACGCTCAGAAGGTATGTCTGCGCGGACTCGAGCGCGGCCTTGCGTGCCGAGAGTGGGTGGCCCTCGCGGCTCAGGCGCTGGCTGAGCTCGACAATGATGGTGCTCGAGCCGCGCACCAGTTCGTCGACCAACTGATCGGATCGCTGCGACAGGTCGTGGGCCTTGACTGCTTGCACCACCGCGATCACCGTCGCGGCGATGAGCAGGGCGAACGATGCGGCGCCGAGCGCGAGGCGGCGCTTGTGGCGGCGTGCCGATTCCATCGCAACCCGCCACAAGCTCGGCGGCACGATCGAGATCGGCGTGCCCGCAATGATGCGGCAGAGGTCCGCCGCCAGGAGCCCCACCGACTGGTAGCGGTTCTCGGCTCGCTTGGCCATCGCGCACGAGACAACGCGCACGACATCACGCCCCGATCGACCGAAGTTCTCAATCTCGCGCAGCGCGGGCGGCTGCTCTTCGCGAACCTGACGGATCGCTTCGGCGAGCGGGACTTTCTCCGCAGCGAACGCGGGTCGCCCCGCGATCAATTCGTACAGCACGGTCCCGAGCGCGTACACGTCGGACCGCGTGTCGATCACACCGCCGCAGGCCTGCTCGGGCGACATGTACGGCACGCTGCCGATAAGGTGGTGACCCGGAAGCGTTGACAGCGTGGCGGAGGGATCGAGCTCGCGGGCCACGCCGAAATCGACGATCTTGGGCTCGCCGGTCGCGGATTCGACGAGGATGTTGGCGGGCTTGAGGTCGCGGTGAATCACGCCGCAGCGGTGCGCGTGCTCGACGGCGTCGCACACCTTGGCGAAAAGCGCCAGCAGCTCACCACCCTTCAGGCCCAGCGCCCGAACGTGCTCGGTAATCGTGGGCCCTTCGACCAACTCCATGACAAGATACGGACGTGGGCCTTCCTGGCTCTCGAATTCCCCGGACTCGATCAGGCCGGCGATGTTGGCGTGGTGCAGTCGAGTAAGGGCGATCGTCTCAAAGTCGAAGCGACGCCGAAGCTCGCGCGATACCACTCCCGGGCGCACGATCTTCACCGCGACACGATCGCCCGAGAGCGATTCGGCTTCGTACACGTCGCCCATGGAGCCGGAACCGACCAATCGCTCGAGCCGGTAATTCGCGACGCGCGTGCCGGGCGCCAGCCCGTGACGGCGCGGCACCGTCAGCTCGCGCGAGCGGAGAATCGGCGGGTCATCGAGGAACTCGTCGGTACATTCATCGGCGGCCAGCATCGCCCGCACACGGGCCGCGAGCGGTTCGCTCTCCCCCATCGCACGGATCACTTCTTCGCGCTCCTCGACCGGGCGCTCCAAGAGCTCCGCGACGATCGTCATCGCGCGAGTGTCGTCGGCGAATTGGTCGGGCGTCTGAATCACCCGCGGGACTCCGCAAAGCGGACTCGCTCGAGCAACCAGGCCCTCGCCACGCGCCAGCGGCGAGCGATCGTGCGGCGATCGGCACCGAGCAACTCCGCCGTGTCCTGAACCGAGAGCCCGGCGAAGTATCTCAGCATGACGATCTGATGCCCCAAGGCGTCGATCACGCGCAGCCGCTCCAGGTACTCGTCGAGCGTGGCGGGATCGATTGATGGATCAAGTCTCACCTCCGCGGCAAGATCCGTGTCGAATTCCTCGCGCCGAATGTCGCCACCTCGCTTCTCGGCGTGACGCTTCCTTGCGTGATCAATCAAGACCCGCCGCATCGCTTCGGCGGCGGCGAGAAAGAACTCCTGTTTTCCGGTCCATGTTCTTGCCGCGCCCTGCAGGCGCAGATACACCTCATTGACCAGGGCGGTCGCGCTCAATGTGTGCCCGGCGCGTTCAAGGGCGAGCCTCGAACGCGCCATCGACTTGAGCTCCTGATACAACAGCGCGATGAGCGTCGCCGCCGGGACGCCAGGCTGAACAATCGGAGAAGGTTGCTGAATCGACTGACTCACCGCTGGCCGATTCCACGAGTCGGACTGGGGTTTTCCACGACGACCAGCCGATCCTAACGCGCCGCCTTGGACCTCCCTCAGTGATTTCACCGGCCCGATCGCATCTGGGGTTTGTCCCGGGCAAACAACGGGATGTTCACGCAAAGAACCGGGTAATCGCCCGACGCGGCTACCCGATCAAAAAACAAAAAACCCCGGGGAGGGTGTGGGGCCCCGGGGCTCTGGTAGTCCCTGACAGGAGTGCTTGTCAGGGACCTATATGTCGGACATTGGAGAGGTCCTTAGAAGGGGACCTCCTTCAGCAGCAGGATCCGAGGCTTCTGGCCGTACTTCACCACGTTCGAGCGGTCGACGACCATCACGAAGCGGCGCTGCACGCTGGGCACCATGGGATCGGTGTTGGTGAGGCCTTTGACGTCGGACTCGCGGTACCCGCGCACGATGAACCAGACCGCGAAGAAGTCGCTGCGGGTCGTGAGCGCGCTGGCGGCGCTGGCGGCGACCTGCAGTCGTTCCTCAAAGGAATCTTTCGCCTTGGTGCTGGGGTCCGTACCGGCGCTCACGCCTTCGTGGAAGTCGATGGCCTTGTTGTACCCCATGAAGTCGATGTTGTTCGGGCTGTTGCGCCAGGGGTTCTTGTCCAGGGGCTGGCTCGGGTCGAGGGAACGGGCCAGCATGAGTTCGCCGACTGTCGCGAATCCGGGCGCTTCGCGGATCGCCTCGGCGCCGACCGCGTTGTAGCGGCCGTTGAGCTTGTCAAAGGCGTCCGGCGGCACGCGGTTTCCGTCGTTGTCACGGAAATCGATCCCCGTCCCGTTGGGAGTCGGGCTCGAATCGCGCGGCCAGGCGATGAGCTTGTCGCGGTACGCGACCAGGGTTGTGGCGATGTCGCTGCGTTGATCTAGATTGGAGCCTGTCCACCACCACTCGCCGCTGGAGGGGTGGGGCGAGAGCACGCCAACCGAGCGCAGCACGGTTCGGGAGGCGGTGTTTACGTTGATCCGGCCGATGATCGGACGATCGATGCCCCAGGCCACCTTGTCAGAACGGATGGTTTCGGCTCGATCAAAGATCGTGAGAGCCGCGGGAACGCCTTGGCCGCGCATCTTGTCGAGCGGCTGGGTGCGATCGTAGATCTTGTCGTTGTTTCCGTCGTAGAAGGGCACGAAGCGGTCGAGCGCCAGGTGTCCGCGATCAAGCGTGGGGAACTCGGAGACGACGTTCGTCTGGCTCGACGGCGGAATGGTGCCCATGCCGAGATAGAGCGAGGGCGCCGGAGGCGAGGAGTAGTCCATCGCGTTGGCGAGCGCCTCGCCGAGGGTCAGGTACTTGTCGTCGAACTTCGCGGGCGCGTTGTCGTACTCAGGCCCGACACCCAGCGGAAGAAGCATGTCCGCCACGCGCACCGCGTCGGAATTCAATTCCGACAGGACCGACGTGCGGATATCGGTGTAGTTTCGCTTGGACTTGTTCGGGCCGATCACCCGCTTGGACCACTGGCGCGGCTCGGTGGTCAATTCCTGGTCGGCCAGCACGGGCACCGTGCTTTCCTTGGTCCAGAGCTTCATGATCTTGTCGAAGCCGTGCCCGTTTCCGGCGCCGTCAAAGGTCCCCTTGCTCACGGTGGCGGGTCCGGCCAGGACGACGTTCTTGAATGAGTTGGCCCACTTGCCCTCGATCATGTACGCGGGCACGCCGTCATATCGTGGATCGAAGGTGCCGGCGTCGGGATCGGCGTTCCGCCTCACCACGCCGAAGCGGGTGATGGAGAATCCGGTGTTGTCGAGAGGGTCTTCGCTGGCGACGTTGTCCGGGCCGCCGTCGGTGCCCGGGACCTCGGCCTTGTTGCTTCCGGTGAGGTCCAGGTGAGGCAGGAACGAGGAGCTCCCCGGTGTGCCGGCATCAAACTTCGGATCGCGGAGGCGATCGATCAGCTGATCGTTTTCGATCAGCTGCGGCGTCGGCATCGGGTCATTCTGCCAGTCCTTGGGGCTCTCGTTGAGCGGCCCGGTCGAATTTGATGCGGTGCGCAAGGCTCGCCACAGGCGGACGGAAGCGATCGTCGGATCGGGAGAAAGGCCGCCGCTGGAGGGAAGTTGCGCGAGATCGACATAGCCGGTGCTGGCCTTGCGCTTGGCGTCCTTGGGGTTGTACTCCTCGACGAGCGTTGGCGGCTTGACGCCCGAGCTGAGCGTGACCGACATCTGCTTGTCGATCCAGGTGCGCAGCTGATCGGCGGTAAACGTCTGCTTGGTCTTGTTCCAGCGACTGACGATGTCGGAGCCGCCGGACGAGGATTCGAGTGGGAGGCACATGGTGTAGAAGACGCGCGTCTCACCCGGCGCGAGCGTGGCGGCGGTGACACCGGACGAGGAGGCGTTGAGGTTGGCCAGGCGGAAATATCGGCCGGCAAACTCGATGTAGTACTCGAACCGGTCGTCGGGGACCGCGGCGCCCTCCGCCTTGCCGCCCTGGGTGAGATAGATCGTGGCATCGAAGGGGTTGCTGAGCTGGAAGGCAACGACCTGCATGAGGAAGTCGTCGTTCGGTTCGGAAACGGTCGGATCGATGGTGATGTGCTTGGGCTTGTAGGGATCGCCGTCCTCGCCGGTGCCATCCCATTCCTGATCGCCGGAGAAACCGTACGGCGCCGCGGTGGCCTTGGTCGGGATATCGGTGAAGACATAGAACGCGGCGGCGGCGGTCAGCACGGGCTGGGGCGTGATGCCGTAGACGTTGATGGCGCGGGATTCGAGCTTGTCACCGCCGAACGCGGCGTCGGTGTCTCCCAGGCGAGAGTCCTTGCGGCGGGTTGCGTTTCCGGACTCGCGCCAGTTGATGCCGATGTCCAGCGGGCCGGTGAGGGCACCGCTCGACGAGCCGCGTTCGACCCACCAAGCCCACGGCTCGTTGCGGCTGCTGACCTGCTTGGCGAGCTGGTCGGCCTCGACCTGCCAGTCCTTGGCGAGATCATCGCGGAACTTCTCGTCCAGCAGGAGCGTGTAGGCGATGGGCGACGTGAAGGACTTTCCGGCCATGGCGGCGCGGAGGTTGACCGCCATGTGCCCGGCGATGCGCGCGCCGAGCTCCGCCGAGGCCGCGCCGTAGTTGGTGAAGCGCACCGCGTTGAACTGGGCCAACGTGGTGTCGTTCTTCCAGGCGAGGTCCATGGCCGAGTCGGGGATGAGCGCGTCGGCGTAGATTCCGTACAGCGAGTTGGTATCGAGGGCGATCTCCCGCGGAAGATCGGCGGCGCTGATCTGGTCCTGGGACATCGGGACGGTGACGCGCGTGGGCATGATCGGGCGTGCGCCGCTGAGGGTGGTGAGGCGCTGACGCACGTCAAACGCCGAGCGGATCATCGCGTCGGTGTCGGCGACGCCGTCGGGCACGATCTTTTTGGCGACGGCGTCGATGTTGTCGGCGTCGCGCTCGAGGGAGAGCGGGCGATTATCGCGGAGGGGGCTGAAGCGGACGGTCTCGCGGTCGGAGTCCTGGGCCGGGAGCTTGTTGCGGAAGCGCCCGCCGAAGATGAGTTCGAGCTGCGAGGTGACGGTCGGATCGTTGATGCCGCGGTAGGTGAGGAGTTCGGCGAGGTCTTCGATGCTGGAGATCGCGCCGACGCTGACGCCGGACTTGTTCGCCACGCCGCGCCCCAAGCCGAGCTGCTCGTTGTAGAGGTCCGCGCGATCGCCCGGGACCGCGTAGGTAAAGGCGGACGCGGGCGAGAGTTTGTTCGAGGCGGGAGCGATGATGGCGGTGTGGAGCGCCCCCAGGGGCTCACGAGTCGCGTCGGTGTTGTGCAGGGCGTGGTAGGCCTGCTCCCCAACCTTCATGGACATCGCGCCGGTGAAGCCGGGAAGGTACTTGGAGTAGTTCTCGACCAGCTTGGCCTGCGGATCAACGCTCAAATCGGGCTGCTGGAGCGCGCCGTAGCCGAGCTTGAGGTCCTTGTCGTTCGGTTCGTCGCTCATGGGGTCCACGAGCGAGAGAAGACGGCGCAGGTCGACTTCGGGCGCCAGCCCAATGGTGTTCTTGGGGTCCTGGGTGGGAGCGCCGACCTGGTCCATCGCGGTCAAGACATTGGCACGCCCGGAGAGGTCCTCGATTCGGACCGCGAAGAAGTACCGCATCCCGTCATCGGTCTTCAGAAGGTTCTTGATGTTGGAAAGGTCGTGCGCGTCGACCAGCTCGAACCAGCGGGCGTCGTAGAACCCATCGGCGTCGGTGTCGGCGAAGTGGTAATCGAGGTAGTAGGCATCGTTGGGCGATTGGCCGGTCGGGTCGCCCTTCAGGAAGGTGTTCGCGGGGCGGAACAGGCCGCGCTGACGATTGGTCAGTTGCGCGGGGATGATATTGGAATCAAGAACTCCGCCGAAGTCGAGCTGTTTGGTGGGCTTGCCTTCGTCGTCCAGGAGCGTCATCTTCTCCTGCATCTGCTTGGGGTCGGCGTCAAAGCCGTGGAAGCGGAGGTTGTAGAGATTGACGAATCGCCCGTCGGGCGCGACGTTTGAGATGGAGGCCCAGTCTCGATAGTTGCGGAAGGGAATCCGCTTGGTGCCGTCGTCGAGGTAGCCCAGGAAGGTGGGTTCGGAGGCGGCCAGGAACGGGTCCGAGGCGCCGCGCGGGTCCGAGCCGGCGCCGGTCCACTGGCCCGTGAAAGTGCCGGCGGGATTGAAGCTGTCCTTGGGATCGGTGCTGTCGGAGCGGTCGGTCCAGTTCACGCCCGGGAAGTCGGTGACTTCACGGATGTTCAGCGGATCGCCCTTGTTGTCGACGCCGAGGTTGATGGTCGCGAAGACATCGTCGCTGAGAACCTGGGCGACGTGGTCGGCGAGCTGATTGGGCACATCATCGCGCGACTCGTTCTTCACCACGCCGCGCCGGGTTCCCGCGTCGGTCTTTCCGATGGTGACGTAGACGACGGCGAAGACAGACATGAGCGCGAGCGTCGCGACCACGAGCACAAGGAAGGAGCCGCGGCGCGACCGCTCCACGCCCGCCGGCGCGCCGGCGACCGTCCGCAGCAGCCCCGCGCCGAAGCGCACGGACCGGCGCACGGTCGCCAACACTCCGCGGGCCTGGTCCGGGCCCGACGGGCGAGCGTTCTTCCTGAGTTCGGCGTACTGATCGTTCATGGCCTGCTCCCGGGCCGCATTCGGCCCCTGCTCCCCGACGAACTGTCGTGAACACATGCAACTCGACGAGGACTAACTCCGGATTTCCGGAGTCTCGAACACAAACTGGAAGGTCTGCTGAATGCTCGCGTCATTGGGATCGGCGAGCGTGAAGGTCACGCGGATCAGCTTGGGCCAAGGCCAGGGCATGCCGTCGGTCTTGCCGGGAACCAGGTAGCCGAAGTACGCGGTCTGCGAGAGGGCGGCGAGGGGGCCGGTGGTGCGGTCGTAGATCAGCGACTCGGGGACTGGGAACTCGGCGGGCGTGCCGTCGAACTTGAGGTAGCGGTGCGGGAACGCCTGGGTGTTGGTCGACCCCTTGTAGATCCGCGGGTAGGGAACGGCGCGGGGATGATCGTTGGTGGTGTCGAACGTCCCGTCGCCGTTGGTGTCGGCGAGGCGTTCGATCCCGTGCCACAGGATGGTGTCGTAGTCAGGGTCGACGTCGCCGAACGACCATTCGACGATGAACTCGCTGCAGTTTGGGACGAAGTTCGAGGCCGTGAGCATCATCTGGTCGGCGCGTCGATAGTTGCCCTCGGCGGCCTTGGCGGCGGTGTTGTACGAGGTGAGCACGCCGATGTAGTTGGTCGCGGCGGGCTCGTAGCGGATGCGGGTACCCGGGTACTCCTCGGGCTTGCGTCCGCTGTAGAGCGGGGCGGCGGCGTCGGAGTACGCCGGCCAAGCTTCGTCCATCCAGGATTGCGCCATCGGGACGTTGTTCTGCAGCCTGGGAGGATTCGGGACCTGGAAGTTCGACGCGGACTGATCGACGTCCTTGGGGAGGATCGTCGCGCTGGACACGACGGTGCGGATCTCATTGAGGTCGGTGTTGCCGATGTCAACGACACCCGACGCAAAGAGCGGGCGATTGCCGGGGACATTCTGCTCGGTACGGAAGAAGTCGCGTGTGAGCGTGGTTGAGGTGGCCGGGAGACGACCGGCGAGCACGCGGAAGATGCTCGACGCGGCCGGGTGCAGCGCGATCTGGCCCACCTTGTCGCGGAGGACGGCCTTTCCGCGGGCGGTCGCGGGGTCCCACTGGAAGACCTTGTACGCCGGGAATCGCTCGGCGGTGGTTTCGGGCTTGGCGAGCAGCGTCACATGGCGCAGGAGCGTCCACGAGCCGGCGTACTCGTTGGGCCCGAACGCATCGCCGAGGCCGATGCTCACCGATGTCGAGCCGGTGCTTCGGGCGTTGGTGTCGGTGACGGCGGGCTTGATAAAGGCCGGCAGATACTCGGGGAGACGCATGCCGTGCCCGTAGTAGATGCGGGCCTCGCCGCTCTTGGCCTGGAACTCGGGGTCGGCGGCCTCGCGCGCGGTGGTGAACGGTCCCTTGGCGAAGAAGAGGACTTCGTCGATGCGGCGTGCCCGCGGGGATTCGGTGCTGAGCGACGAGAGCGCGACGGGCTTGAATTTCGCGGAGTTGCCGATCCCCTCGGTGGTGTACTGGTTGCGGATCATCAGGAAGCCGTCGCGCGACATCGATTCGAAATCGCGGCGCATCTGCTGCTCGACGAGAGCGGCGTAGGTGTTCAGCGTGCTCAGACGCTTGCCGCCGGTGATGGTCTTGCCGACGGAGGAAAAGATCGCGGCCAGACCGACCGAGACCAGGGCCATGGCGCCGATGGCGACCATGGCCTCCAGCAGCGTGAAGGCGGGGCGGCGCCCGATCGCGCGGCGCCTGAGGTTGTGGGATTGATCGATCATGGATCGTCCTTCACTCATCACATCGAGACCTTCACGACGGTGACCGCCGCGGGAACCTGCGGGCTGACAACCACCTTGAGCTGGAATCCGTCGCGTTCGATGGCGACCAGCAGATCGGGCGGGAGGGGCTGTTCGAGAACGACCGTGGAGCGGTCCAGGTCGTCGGCCTTGGCGACGGTGTGAACCAGCCCGGTGTTGTCGGCGAACTTCTGGCCCGGCTGGCGCAACGACGAGAGGAGGCCCGCGGGCGTGTTCTTGGCGAATTGCAGCTTTGAGCCGTTCTCGCGAGGCTCCGCGTTGAGCACCTGGAGCGTCGCGTAGTTCGGCGTGCCGTTGAGCGTGGGGCCGCCGTTGGCGTCCACACCGACGGGAACCCTCCGGTAGTTGGCCGGTATCCCGTCACCCACCAGGACGTGCGAGAGCGTGTACTTCTTGCTGGCGGGCTGCCCGAGGGTGATCCCGGTGTCGATGCGCCGGACAAAGACGGCCAATTCCAGGTGGCCCAGGTGCGCGACGAAGCCGTTCTTGTCGAGCGCCAATTCCGGCAATCGGGCCGCGAAATCCCACACAAATTGGGGCTCGGCGCCTTCGGAGAATGGAGGAGGCGCCAGACGATCGCCCAGCGGGATCGTTTCTTGGTCAAGGGTGATCAGGCCGTTCTTCAGATTCACGGGCGGAACGTGCCACTCCTCGGGCTTCGCGCTCGACTGTTCAACGATGAGCGCGGCGATGTCGCGTGCGGTCGAGCGACGAGCCAGCGACCAAGTCCCCGAGGGCTGATCGACCTTGGTCACTTCGGCGTTGATGATGAACGAGGAGGCATTGACGATGGCCGACACAAGGAACTCGCGGTTGTTGAGGTTCGAAGGGCTGGTCACGAGCCCCGCGAGACGGACGCGGTCGCCGACGAAGAGCCTGTGCGGCGCGGAGCATGTGATCGTGGTCGGGCTTCCGGTCCTGGAGACCTGGCTCACGAAGCCCTTGAGTTCCTTCTTGGTCCCGCGTGCGAGGATGTACGCCTCGGCGTTCTTGCGCGCGGTGAGCCCCTGGATGGTGTCCTGGGCCTGGCGCTGCTGGCGGACCACGACGGGGAACACGGCGCCGATGCCCAGGAGCCCGATCGCCAGCACGAGCACGGCGATGAGCACCTCGATCAGCGTGAAGCCGCGATGGGAGTTGGATGCACTCACGGGAGCACCTCCCGGGCCTGCCCGGAATAACGATCGATCGTGTACAGTCGCACGTCCGACGCCTTGGTCTGCTCACCCACGCCGAGAATCCAGTCGTTGATCAGCACGGGGAGCTGGTCGGCGTTGAAGTTGCCGGCAAAGAGCGCGGTGTCGATGCGGGGCAGACTGGGCGCGGAATTGACCTTGGTTCCGCCGTAGATCGTGTTGGTGGCCTTGTTGGTCCCGCGTGCGCCGACGGCGCCCACGAGTTCCTTCTCGTCGTAGAGCGCCAGCTCGGTGATCGCGCGGGTGAGAACAGTGTCCACCGCCTCGTCGCCCAGGATGAGCGGGAGCTTGTTCTTCAGGAAGTCCGGGTCGGTGGCGGCGCGGGCGACGGCCCGTCGCACCAGCACCTCGGGGCGATCGGTGGAATCAAAGCGGTACTCGCTCCAGGGCGCGACGGTGCGGAATGACGTCGCGGGCGACAGGTCCAGCACCACCGCGGGCGTGGTCACGTCGGACCGCAGCGAGCCCGCGCCACCCTGGAAGCGGATCATGAACGTCTGGCGATGCTCGCCCTGGCTCTGGTTGGCGTTGAGCGGATCGTAATACGCGGTTTCGGGAAAGACCCAGTTGCCCGTGGTGGCGGAGAGCACCCGGTTGCTGGCCGTCGGCCGGTCGTACCAGCCGCTCTTGGAACCGGTATCAACCGAACCCACGGGCGCGAACCCGCGGACGCCCCAGCCGCCCGGGAGCTGCACGACGGGATAACTGGCGATGGGCACGAACACGTCGCGGGTCACGGGATTCCCGGCCATGTCCACGTCCGGGATGTCGGCGACATCGACGCAGGTGACGATGCGCAGACGCCCGATGTTGTCGAAGAAGAAAACGGCGGCGGTGTCGCCGCTGGATTCGCTCGCCAGCGAGGCGGCCCGCGCCTGATTCAGCCCGACGACGAGTTGGTTTTCCGCCTGGGCCCGCTCGGACGAACGCATGAGCGAGGAGAAGGAAGGAACGGCGATCGCGAGCAGGAGCACAAAGATCGTGATGACGACCAGCAGTTCGACGAGCGTGAAGGCGCGTTGGTCGCGGGGTGTGTTCATCGACCGACCTCCACGATGTTGTCTTCTCGGGCCAGCTCGCGCAGGCGTTCCTCGCTGTCGCTGGCGCTCATCCCGAGTTCCTGAGCGATCTGAGCGACCGTTTCATCGCCGAAGAGCTTGTTCGGCCCCGCACCGACGATCGCGTACTCCGCCTCACGGAAGAGCGGGTCCACGGTCGGATCACCCACGAGGACGGGAACGTTGAGGTCCTTGAGGTCCTTGATCTTGGGGTTCCCGCTCGTCTGGCCTTTTTCGCCCTGCTTCCAGCGGTAATAGCGGTACGCGAGCGAGTTACGGTCTTGCAGTTCGACCTTGGTTCCGGTGGAGTCCTTCAGGTCTCGCACGAGGCGGAGGCCGGCCTTGCTGAGACTGACATACGGCGCATAAACCCGTCCGGTACGTTTGCTCACGGGCTTCTGATCGGGGTCTTTCAGAGCGGCGGGAACTTTGAATGCGCCGTCGATCAGCGGCGCCACGGAGCCGGGCCCGGACACGCCGTCGATCGGGATGTTCTTGGGCTCCTGGCCTTGACCATGCACCGGAACGTCGAGCGCACCGGCGAGGTAGTAGGCGAGGGAGACGTTGCTGTATCGGATGTCTTCGGTCAGGTTGTCTCCGCGGAGGTCCTGCCAGTCCTTGTTGAAGCCGCCCGATTGAGTACGGCCCGGGAGATAGACAGCGACCCGCTTTTCGCCGGCGACAAGCGGATTGTCCTCGATCCAGCGTTCCGGATTGGACGGGTACTTGAGGTCCTTGACCAACGGGGGGAGGAAGCCGAAATCCTGCTTGAACTGATCGATCGCCTGCTTGATGGCGCGGACGGTCTGGGCGTCGGCGGAGGACTTGGCGAGGAACATTCCCTTCTGGAGCCCGACGATCAGCAGCCCCATGAGCAGGACCACCGCGCCGATCGAAACGAGCAGCTCGACGATCGTGAAAGCGTTTCTCTTCGAACGCCCCGGGAATGTGGTGTGCGTGGATCGCATGGTGTGTGCTCGCGTGGGGGCGAGGTCGGGGAACTCCGCGCTACTTGCCGCCGCCCTGGAGGGATTCGATCATCGCCACCAGAGGGAGGAACATGGCGACGACGATGGTGCCGACGATGCCGCCCAGCATGACGACCATCAGCGGTTCGAGGAGGCTGACCAGCGAGGCGACGGCGACGTCGACTTCTTCGTCGTAGTTGTCGGCGATCTTCATGAGCATGCCGTCCATCTCACCCGTCTCTTCGCCGACGTCGATCATGTTGACGACGATGGCGTCGCAGGTCTTGCTCTCGCGGAGCGGGCCGGCGAACGACTCGCCCTCGCGGATCGAGTCGTGGACCTTGCCCAGCGCTTTTTCATAGACGTAGTTGCCGGACGTTTCCTTGGTGATGGTGATCGCCTCGAGGATCGGCACACCGGCGGAGATGAGCGTGCCGAGCGTGCGCGTGAAGCGCGCGATCGACGTCTTGCGCACCAGCTTGCCGAAGATGGGAGTCCAGAGGATGAGGGTGTCGGTGGCGGCCCGTCCGGGGCCCGCCTTGCGGACGAGCTTGAAGAACACCCACGCGGCGAAGGGGAAGATGAGCATGAACAACCAGCCGGGCAGCTGCTGGCCGGGGTTGGTGCCGGCGACCCAGCGGCTGGTCTCGATCAGCCAGCGCGTGAGGGCGGGGAGCTTGACGCCGAAGTCGGTGAAGATCTCCTCGAACTTGGGGATGATGAAAACCATGATGCCGGCCATGATGACGCCGGCGATCACGACGACGACGATGGGATAGACCATCGCGCCCTTGATCTTCCTCTTGAGGCGCTGGCTCTTTTCCATGAACTCGGCGAGACGCTGGAGGATCACGTCGAGCACACCGCCGATCTCACCGGCCGCGACCATCTTGACGTACAGACGATCGAACGCGCGGGGGTGCTTGCCGAAGGCTTCGGAGAGGGACGAGCCGCCCTCGACCTCCTCGCACACCCCCTGCAGCACGCTCTTGAGCGTGCCGGGCTTGAGCTGTCCTTCCAGAATCTGGAGCGAGCGAAGGAGCGGGAGACCCGCGTCCTGCAGCGTGGAGAGCTGGCGGGTGAACAGCGTGAGATGTTTCTGGCCCACGCCTCCGAACGAAAGACCGGCGCTCTTCTTCTTTTTCTTCGGCTTCTTGCCAGCCTCGGCGGCGCCGGGAATGCCGGTCTTCTTGCCCTTGGTCTCCTTCACCGAAGTGGGGAAGTAGCCCTGGGCCTTGATCCGCTGGACCGCCTCTTCGCTGCTGGCGGCCTCGATGGTGCCCTTCTGGGGCTTGCCCGCGGCGTTGAGCGCTTCATACGTGAATGTGGCCATGACACCCGTCTCCACACGCGCCCGGAGGTTGACCGGGCTGGTTCACAAACCCAAACGTGCGGCGGCGGGACATGCACTCCGACCCGCGCCGCTCATTCTTCCGCGATGGTCTCACGCACCACTTCATCGATGGTGGTCTGACCTTCGTAAATCCCCAACAGGCCCGACTCGCGGAGCGTGCGCATGCCGCGCTTCCTCGAGTGTTCGCGAAGCACGGCGGTGCTCGCCTGCTTCATGATGAGATCACGCATCTCGTCGTCGAGCGTCATGATCTCGTACAGCGCCATTCGCCCCTTGTAGCCCGACCCGTTGCAGCGGTCGCAGCCCTTGCCGTGCATGAAGCGGCGCCCGCGCACCATCTCGGGCGTGAGCGACAGCTCCATCAACTGCTCTTCGGTGGGCGTGAACGGCTCCTTGCAATTCGTGCATACCATGCGCACCAGTCGCTGCGCAACCACGCCTTCGATCGTCGCGGTGAGGAGGAACGCCTCCAGGCCAAGGTCGAGCAGACGCACGATCGAGCTCGGCGCGTCGTTGGTGTGCAGCGTGCTGAGCACCAAGTGCCCCGTCAGCGACGCCTGCACCGCGATCTGCGCGGTCTCAAGGTCGCGGACTTCGCCCACCAGGATGATGTCCGGGTCCTGACGCAGGAAGCTCCGCAGCAGCTTGGCGAACGTCGTGCCGACCTCGGTGTTCACCTGGCACTGGCACAGGCCGTCGATGTCGTATTCGACCGGGTCCTCCGCCGTCAGGATCTTGGTCTCGATGTCGTTGAGTTCGGCGAGCGCGGCATAGAGCGTGGTGGTCTTGCCCGAGCCGGTCGGGCCGGTCACGACCACGATGCCGTTGGGCTTGTTGATGAGACGCCGGAAGGTCGCGAGGTCGTCCTCGCGCAGGCCGAGGCGCTCGAGCGATAGCTCGACGTTCGAGCGGTCGAGCACTCGCATCACGCACGATTCGCCGTGCATGGTCGGGAGCACGGCGATACGCAGGTCGACGGGCTTGCCGCCGACGGTCAATTCAATGCGGCCGTCCTGCGGCAGACGCCGTTCGGCGATGTCCAGGCCCGCCATGACCTTGATGCGGCTGGTGATCGCCGGCCCCAGGTGCTTGGGCGGCGGGACCATCTCGTAGAGAACGCCGTCGATGCGGTAGCGCATCTTGAACTCGTTCTCGAAGGGCTCGAAGTGGATGTCGGACGCGCGGTCCTTGATCGCCTGCAGGAGCACGAGGTTGAGCAGCTTGATGACCTGGTTGTCTTCCGCGGCCTCCATGACCGCGTCGAGGTCGATCGATTCGCCGCCGCGGACGCCGGCCGCGAGCTTCTCGAACTTCTTGTCCTTGCTCAGTTCCGAGAGGACGTCGACGACCGACTCGGACTTGGAGTAGTACTTCTTGATGAGCGCGTCGATCGCCGCAGGGTCGCCGACCACCGCGTCCACGTTGCCGCCCAGCAGCAGGCGGAGATCGTCGACCGCCCGGAAATTGTCCGGGCTCTTCATCGCGATCTTCAGTCGCTTGCTGACCGGGTTGTACTCGACCGGGATGACCTGGTAGCTGTTGACGTTCTCGGCGGGGATCACGCCCCGGGCCTGCTCGGGGATGTCAAAGCCCGTCAGGTCCATGTAGTGCATGCCCGCCTGACCGGCGAGGGCCGCGGCGATGTCACGCTCGTTGCAGTGGCCCAGTTCGACCAGAAGCTGACCAAGGAGCACCTTGCGGGTCTTCTGGACTTCCAGGGCCTCGTGGACCTGCTCGCGCGTGCACTTGCCGATCTTGGCCAGAACGCGGCCGAGCTTTCGGCCTTTGAGTTCAGCGGGTTCGATGTTGGGCATGGTCGCCATGGCGTGCTGATCGGCCGCGTGGCCGTCCTTTCAACTCCGCCTTGCTCACTGAACCCGGCGTCTGAGTCCCAACCGAAGGGACCAACCGCCCAATCCGTCCAGAGCCTTGGTCATCGCTTCGGTTTCGTTCCGAGCTCTGACTTGGCCTTGCACGGGCATCGCACCCTGCGATGCTCGACACGGCCGTTCACGTCGGAAGGCCAGGTCGCGTGGGCGATCAACCGAACCGCGTTCGGTACCTGACCACGATTCGGTCAGGATACCGTCCCGGTTCGATAAACGCCAGTCCAAGAAGCAAGCGTTTTCAATGAGACACGTGGATTTTAAGCTTTCTTTTCGCCGCCTGAGCCTGAACCGCCTGATTCGTTGTCGTCCTCGTCCCATTCGGTTCGACCAACGGTCCGGCCTAGTTTGTGAACCTTGTCTCGCAGGTCACTTGGATTTTTACCCTTGTCAATCATCTCCTCGGCCGAGATCATGCCGCGGGAGTAGAGCGACCAGAGATGGTCGTCCAAGAGCTGCATGCCGAACTTCTTGCCCGTCTGGATCATGGAGTCGATACGGAAACTCTTGTTGTCGCGGATCAGGTTCGCGATGGCGGGCGTCACAACCAGGAACTCGTAGCCTGCCACCATGCCCGAGGTATCCACACGGGTCAGCAGCACCTGGCTCAGGATGCAGATCAGGGCCGTGGAGAGCTGAACGCGAATCTGGTTCTGCTGCTGTTGGGGGAAGGCGTCGACCAGACGGTCGATGGTCTTGGCCGCACCGGTGGTGTGTAGGGTGGCGAACACCAAGTGGCCGGTTTCGGCGGCTCGCACGGCCGACTCGATGGTCTCCAGGTCTCGCATTTCGCCGACCAGGATCACGTCGGGGTCCTGACGGAGCACGCGGCGGAGGGCCTCGGAGAAGCTGGGCACGTCGTCGTGGATGGCGCGCTGGTTGACGATCGATTTTTTGTGGAAGTGGTAATACTCGATCGGGTCCTCCATCGTCACGATGTGTCGATCGAGGGTCATGTTGACGTAGTCGACCATGGTCGCCAGCGAAGTCGTCTTGCCCGACCCGGTCGGACCGGTCACGAGGAAGAGGCCGCGTGGACGCCGGATCAACTCACGGCAGATTTCCGGCAGGCCGATCTGTTCGAAAGTAAGGAGTTTGCTCGGGATTCGACGAAGGACCATGGCCAGGTCGCCGCGCTGGCGGAAGACGGAGGTACGGAAACGAGCGGCCTCGCCATAGGCGAAACCGAAGTCCGTGCCACCGACCTCTTGGAGCTCCTGTTGATTGCGCTCGGGCGTGATGGCCTTCATCAGCGAGACCATGTCGTCGGAGTCCAGAACTTTGGTCTGGAGGTCCTTGAGCTGGCCGTTGTGGCGGATGGTTGGGCGCCGGCCGACGGTCAGGTGCAAGTCTGACGCGCTGAGCTTGACGACGGTATCAAGGAGGCGGTCGATCTGGATGCCGGACATGAACGATCTCCGGTGGGTTCTACGGGGTTACGGTGCTACTTGTCGAGGTCGACCTGGGTCATCTTGGCGATTTCGAGGGGCGTGGTGACGCCGTTGAGGATCTTGATCTTGCCGTCCTCGACCAGCGGGCGCATGCCCGAGGCGAGTGCGGCGTTTCGGAGTTCGGAGACGGGCGCGAGCTTGAAGGCCAGGTCGCGGATGGCGGTATTCATCACCATCATCTCGAAGATGGCCATACGACCGCGATAGCCGGTGTTGACGCAGTTGTCGCAGCCGACCGACTGAAGCACCTTGCCAAGGCCCTCCTCGGGCGTGATGCTGGTGAGGCGAAGGAGCTTTGGATCAAGCTCCTCGGCCTTGGCCACCCGCTTGCACTGCTTGCAGAGCACGCGGATCAGACGCTGACCCATGACCGCCTGGATCGAGCTGGCGACGAGGAACGGCTTCACACCCATGTCGACCAGACGCGTAATCGCGGACGGCGCGTCGTTGGTGTGCAGCGTCGAGAAGACCAGGTGGCCGGTCAGGGCGGCCTGAATGGCGATTTCGGCGACTTCCTTATCTCGGATTTCGCCGACCAGGATGATGTTCGGCGCCTGGCGCAGCATCGAGCGGAGAATCGCGGGGAAGGTCAGGCCGATGTGTTCCTTCACCTGGCACTGGTTGATGCCCTCGAAGGCGTATTCGACCGGGTCCTCGGCGGTGATGATCTTCTTGTCCGGGCGGTTGAGCACGTCGAGCGCGGAATAAAGCGTGGTGGTCTTTCCCGAACCGGTGGGGCCCGTGACCAGGAAGATGCCGTTGGGGCGGCGGATGATGCGGTTGAAGATCGCGAGGTTGTCGGGCTCAAAGCCCAGGTTGACCAGACCGATGCGGACGCTGTCGGGACGCAGAATACGGGCCACGACCGACTCGCCGTGATAGGCGGGGCAGGCCGAAACGCGGAAGTCGATGAGCTTGTCGTCGACGGGGATCTTTATTCGGCCGTCCTGCGGGACGCGCTTCTCGGCGATGTTCATCGACGACATCAGCTTGAAGCGGGAGAGCAGGGCGTTCTGCATGCGCTTCGGGAGGTTGTCGCGCTCGAGGCACACGCCGTCGATTCGATAGCGGAGGCGCACGCGATCCGCCATCGGCTCGACGTGAATGTCGCTGGCCCGCATCTTGACTGCTTCGACGAGAATGCGGTTGCAGAGCTTGACGATCGGCGCGTCTTCGCTGGTGACGTCGATCGACTTGTCCATCGAGCGGTCGACCGACTTGTCGACAGACTTATCGATGGATTCGGAGACGAGGGATTCGGTGGGCGCGACCATTCGCGGCTGGGCGCCCCCGCCGCCGCCGCCTTTGCCGCCGCCGTCGAGAAAGGCCTTGATGGCCGAACGCGACGCGAGCTTGGGCTCGATCTCGACGTTGAGCCGGAAACGCAGCATGTCCTGCATTTCCAGGTCCATCGGATCGTGGATGATGAGCTGGAGTCGCCCGGCGTTGCGCGAGAGGGGAAGCACCAGGTGCTTCTTGATCAGCTCTTCGGGGATGAGCTTGATGTCGACCTTGCCGCTGACAGCGGGCGAGGCGAGATCGACGTATTCGACGCCGAACTGCTCGGCCAGCGCCTTGGCGACCATGTCCTCCTTGGCGAAACCGAGGTCGACGAGGGCCTCACCGAGACGTTTTCCCGCGCCCTTGGCGGCGGAAGAGGCCTTGTCGGCCTGGTCTGCGGTGATCACGCCCCAGCCGACGAGGATGTCACCGAGTTTCTTGCGAGATCGTGCCATTCGCCCTTTCCCGAGATCGAGTCACGAGGTCAGTTGTTCCGAACCACGATCGCCCCGGGCTGGGTCGACGCGAACGGAGGGACGGGGATGGTACGTCGGACGGAATCGGATTGCATCCGGCGGCATCCCAATGTGAAGAGGGGCCTACGGTCATCCGAAGGGAACGGGAAGGGATCGCCAATCGAAGAGGTTCGCACCTTGAGCCATCCCCCACTGCCAACGACCCCGACGCGGATCCTCATCACCGCAGGACCGACCCACGAGCCGATCGACTCGGTGCGGTTCATCGGGAATCGGTCCTCCGGACGGATGGGGTGCGCCCTGGCCGACGAAGCGGCCCGACGCGGATGGTCCGCAACCCTGTTGCTCGGACCAGCCCCAGCCTTACCGACCGATTCGCGGGTGCGGGTGCGCCGGTTCCGAACGTGCGAAGACTTGCGGGGTCTGCTTCGGGAGGAGTTTGGGAAGACGGACGTGCTGGTCATGGCAGCCGCGGTCGCGGATTATCGGCCAAAGGTCGACCCCGCGATGTGGAACGGCAAGTTCAGACGGCGTTCGACCACCCTGACGCTGGAATTGGAGCCCACACCGGACCTGCTAGCGGAGATCAGTTCGATACGAAAGCCCGGGCAATCGCTGATTGGATTTGCGCTCGAGCCGCGCGAAGAACTCGTCGCCTCGGCGCTGGCCAAGCTCGAACGCAAAGGCGTCGACCTGGTGGTGGGAAACCCCCTAGAAACCATGGACAGTCCGGACATCGAGGCGACGCTTTTTGCCAAGGAGGGCACGTCCACCCCGGCGCCCAAGATGTCCAAGGATGCCTTCGCGACGTGGTTGATGGACCGGATCGTGCCCATGACATCGAGCGCTAAAGTCCCCTCATGAAGCCAACCGGGCCGCGACGCGGGCGGGACAATCGAGATGGGTCCGATGACGGGCGACGGGGCCCTCGCGGCGGCCCGGGGATACCCATGCGCGGATTCCGCCCGGGCGGCCCACGGCGTGAGGAGCCAAACCCTCAAGGTGGCTTCGACCCTAGCACCGAACGAGGGCAGGATCGCGGGCCTGACACGGGTCCGGGGCGAGGCTTCGAGCGCGGCGAACGCCTGCGCGGGCTCGGGCTTGGCATCCGACTCGTCCACGAAGATGACGACGTAATCGTCGTCGACAAGCCGACCGGCGTGGTGACGGCCGTCATGATGACCGAGGGCGGACTTCCCTCCAGCACGCCGTGCGTCTTCGGACAGATCAAGCGCCACGTAAAGATGCGCTCGCGCCGACGCGGCACGCGCGTCTGGATCATCCATCGCCTCGACAAGGAAGCCTCGGGCCTGCTCGTCTTCGCCAAGAGCGAGGCGGCGTATGAGAGCCTGAAGGAGCAGTTCCGCACCAAGCGCGTGCACCGCCTGTACACCGCCGTCGTCGAGGGCGAGTTGAAGGGACAAGGCCCGCAGGCGACGGGAACGATCAGCACGTTCGTCGCCGAGGGCGTAGATGGCCTCATGCACACCGTGCGCGAGCCGGCCAGGCACGCGCGCGACGGCGAGCGCGACGACTCGAGGGGACACGACAACACGCCGCAGCTCGCGGTAACGCACTATCGCGTGGTCGAGGTCGGGCCCTCGCGCACGATGATCCAGGTTCGCCTGGAGACCGGGCGAAAAAACCAGATCCGCGTTCACATGTCGGAGATGGGCCACCCGCTGATCGGAGATTGGCGTTATCGCGGCACCGGCCCGAAGGAGTGCGACGATCCGATGGGCCGCGTGTGCCTGCACGCAACCGAGCTCGGGTTCACACACCCCACGACCGGCGAATCGATGCGCTTCACGAGCCCCGCGCCGGAGGAGTTCCGGCGCCTGACGCGACGCGGCGGCTCGCGAATTCCGGAGACGGCGGAGGAGCCCGCGCCCGAAAAGCCGATGCCGCAGGTCAGCAACTCGTCGTGGGACCACGTCGCGGGCTGGTACGACCAGCTGCTGAAGCACGGGCGGAGCGACCACCACCGCGACGTGATCATGCCGGGAACGCTGCGCTTGCTCGAACTCAAGCCGGGCCAGCGGATTCTCGACGTCGCCTGCGGCCAAGGGATCCTGACGAGAAAATTGGCCGAGAGCGGCACGGACGCGATCGGCGTGGACGCGTCCGAGAAGCTGATCGACGCCGCCCGGCGTTGGGCCAAGGTGGCGGCCAGGCCGGCGAGATTCGAGGTCGGCGACGCGCGCGCCATCGACCCCAAGCTGGGCGAGTTTGAAGGCGTCGCCTGCGTGATGGCGCTCATGAACATCGACCCGATCCTGCCGCTGATGCGTGGCGTCACGAACGCGTTGAAGCAGGGCGGGCGGTTCGTGATGGTGATCCTGCACCCGGCCTTCCGCGCACCCGGACGCACGAGTTGGGGCTGGGAATACGAGCGATCGCGGCGTGGGCACCGCACGGGCGGCCCGGCGGAAGGCGAGCAGAGCGAAACACCGCCGCGCCAGTATCGGCGCGTGGATGGCTACCTGACGCAGGAGCCGACCGCCATCGTGATGAACCCCGGTGATGTGTCGAGCGGCAAGGAGCCGATCACGACGTGGACGTTCAACCGCCCCATCCAGGCCTATGTGCGTGCGATCGCGGAGGCGGGCATGGTGGTCGACGCGATCGAGGAATGGGCGAGCGCGCGGCGGAGTGCGCCAGGTCCAAAGGCGGACGAGGAGAATCGCGCGCGGCGCGAGATCCCGATGTTCCTGGCGGTGAGGGCGCGGAAGATGTGAGAAGCGACTTGGATCGCTCGGACCTGGCGAAAGGTCCGTGGCACAAAGCAGCTTGCCGCGCGAAGCGTCCCGGGGCGGATTCGAACCGCCGACCTGCGATTTAGAAGACCGCTGCTCTATCCAACTGAGCTACCGGGACGTAGTCGGATCGCCTAAGTTTAGGCGATTGGGCGATCGCCGCCGGTGGAAACGAAGTGCTGCCGCGAGTGGCGATAGCGGGAATGCGAAAGGAGCGCCGGTGGAGACCATCCGGGCGCTCCGAACTCGCGGAGGTTGGCGATGAAGTTCAATCGGCTGGGCGCGGGTCTGGTGTCGGTCGTGCTCGCGTGGGGCGCGCGGGCCCAGGACGGCGCGGGCGAGATCAGCAATGTGCCGGCCGCGGGGTCGGTGGTGCTGCGGGTCGCGACGTTCAACGTTGAGGACATGCGGACGAGCGACCTGAAGACGGGCGATCAGCCGCGGCTGAAGAAGCTGGCGGAGGTGATTCAGCGGATTCGCCCGAATATCATCTTCCTGAACGAGATCGCGTATGACAGCGAGGGCGGCCCCGACACGGTGACGGGCGACAAGCCCGGACAGAATGCGGCGAAGTTCGCGGAGTTGTACTTAAAGGTGCCGCAGGCGCCGGATGTACAAGGAATGAAGTTCAGGGCGTTCATGGCGCCGGTGAACACGGGCGCGTCGAGCGGCTTTGATCTCGATAATGACGGAAAGACGGTCGCGGAGTTTCCCATGCCGCCGGCGTCGGATGCTGCAGGGAATCCGTCGAAGCAGACGGCCGAGGGGCGCACGTACGGCAACGACTGCTGGGGATTCGGCACGTTCCCCGGGCAATACGGCATGGCGTTGCTCGTCGACGAACGTCTGGAGATTCTGAGCGAGCACGTGCGCACGTTCAGGCTCATGCCCTGGAGCTATCTGCCGAACGCTATGCTGCCCAAATCGGCGGAGGGCAAGGCGTGGTTCGACGAAGAAGAGCTGAAGTACATGCGGCTGTCGTCGAAGTCGCACTGGGATGTGCCGGTGCGACTGCCCAACAAGAGCGTACTGCACGTGTTGTGCTCGCATCCTTCGCCGCCGGCGTTTGACGGACCGGAGAAGCGGAACGCGACGCGCAACCACGACGAGATCAGGTTCTGGAGCGACTACATCGACAACTCGGGGGCGCTGGTTGACGACGCGAGCCAGCCGGGAGGGCTGTGGGAAGGCTCGATGTTCGTGATCGTGGGCGACCTCAACGCCGACGCCAAGAAGGGCGCGTCGATCGAGAATCCGATCGGGTTGCTGCTTGGAAGCTCGAAGATCAACGCGAGTGTCACCCCGATCGCGGACGTGCCGGTGCTCGGGCTAGAGCCCGACGACACAGCGTCGTTCAAGATGCGCGTCGACTACGTGCTGCCCTCGCGGGCGATCGCGGTGACGCGGGCGGGCGTGTGGCGGCGGGCGCCGGGGAGTGCGGCGGGTGCGGAGGCGTCGGGCAAGTTCCCCAGCGACCACTACCCCGTGTGGGCGGACTTGGCGGTGCCGCCGCCCGTTCCGGTGACGGGAAATGACGGGGCGGGGAAGTAGGCTGCGGTCTCCGGGTGCTCGCTCGCAGATTTAGGATCGACCCGACCTTCCGCGCGGGCTCGTCGAGTCCCGCGTCCAGATGCATCGGAGCAGGGCGGTTGGTGCGATGATGGGCGGGGCTCGCTGACGCCCGCTACACTTGTGGGCTTGTCGCGGGCAACGACAGATCAAAGCTCGAATGACCAGGCCTCGCCGGTGGCGCAGGCCTTGGCTGTTGATGCGCCAGTGCGGGTTGACCTGCCGCCAGGGTCCGCGGCCGCCGGAGGCTCTGGCGCGTCGACCGGGCCTCGCGCGGGCGTGGTCAAGAGCTTGCTCGAGACGACGAAGCCCGGCATCACCAAGCTCGTGACGATCACGTCCGCGGTCGGCTTTGTGCTGTCGGCGGTCGAGCACTCGTGGACGCTCGGGTCGCTGGCGCTGGCCGCGATCGGATCGAGCATCGGCGTGGCCATGACCGCGGCCGGCGCGAACTCGCTGAATCAGGCGATCGAACGCGACCGCGACGCGGTGATGCAGCGGACCGCCAAACGCCCACTCCCCGAATCTCGCGTCACGGCGCGGCAGGTTGTCACGCTGGGGATCGTGCTCTCGGTGATTGGGACGGCGCTGCTGTGGTGGGTGAACGGTCCGGCGCCGGCGGTTCTCGCGGCGGCGTGCATCCTCGTCTATGTGTTCGCGTATACGCCGATGAAGCTCCTGACGCCGTCGTCCACGCTGGTCGGCACGATCCCGGGCGCGATCCCGCCGATGATCGGCTGGTCGGCGGCCGCGGGAGGCGGATTCGAGTCGGCGCTCTCGCTGGGTTCGCTGTCGCTCTACGCGCTGATGACGGTGTGGCAGATCCCGCACTTTTTTGCGATCGCGTGGATGTACCGCGACGACTATGCACGCGGCGGGTTCTGCGTGCTGCCGACGCGGGAGCGTGGCGAGCTTCGAACGGTGCGAGCGATCGTTGTCTGGACGATTCTGCTCGCACCGGCGACGATCGCGCCCGGATTCCTTGTGAAGCACCTCGGGCTTCCCTATGTCGGCGTGGCCTCGCTGACGTACCTTGGGTTCCTGTGGCTGGTGGTCAAGCTCGCGCGGACCAAAGACCGGGCTTCGGCCCGCAGGGTGTTCTTCGCGTCGATCGCGCACCTTCCGCTCCTCATCATCGCGATGGTGGGCGAGGCGCTGGTCCGCGTGTGGCTGTCACGCGGATGAACTTTGCTGCGTCGGGAGGGCGGACAACACTCACTAGAACCGCGTCGTCGCCTGCAGGCCCACGATCGGCCCGTGGGTCACCACATCCCACACCATTCCGGACCCCTCGTAGTCCTGCCAGAGTGCCCGATAGCCCCCGAAGAGCCCGAGAGACCAGTTCTCGAACGACCAGTTGTATCCCACCGCGCCGATCAACTGCCATGCGGAGTTGGAGCCGTCGACTCCAAAGCCTCCCGTATCTGCTTGAACCAACGCTCGCCAGTTCTTGCCAAGGTGGGTGGACGCGCGAAGCCCGACGAACGGCTCCACCCATCCGGCGTTGTCGCCGAGGGATCGTTGGACTCCGGCCTGCAGCAACTCTCCGCTTGGGAGCGTGACGTTGGCATCGGCCGTCACATCCGCGTCGACGGAGAGCATGGAATATCGAAGGCCACCGAACGCATCCAGGCGGAATCGATTCTCGCCGGATTGGCCGATCGCCGAGTCAATCACGCGGTATCCAGCGAACCCCTCGAACCACGCATTTTCAGCCACAACCCTTGAGCTGACGTTGACCGTGGTGTCAGCGATCAACCCGTCGCGGGCTTTCCCGCGGGCTCTGGAAAACTCGGCCTTCGCAAACGCCCCGTTCACATGGAAGACCAGACGATCCTTCTCCAGGTCGACGGCTCCCATCAGGCCCAGAATGGAGTCCGACTCGCCGAGTATTTTCGTGAACGGTGCTTCGAGACCCATCTCGATGCCGCCGAATCCCGAGGTGCCGCTGTAACTGGTGAGCCAGGCATAGGGGGTAAAGGACAGCGTGATTCGGCCATCTCCAGAATCGGGAAGCCCGATCGCAGGAGCCGCTTCCTGTGCCGTCGCGGAGTGAGCAACCAGCGCCGCCGCGATGGCGGAGAAAGTAATTGCGTGAGTCATATCGGCTCCTGCGTCGATCGGTGCGGGGTATCAATCCGCGAGGAATCAGTCAACGCGCTTGAGGGCGGGCGGATTCCACCGGCCGTCCAGCACCTGAGGCTTGGGGGCATAGAGACGCATCACCACGGAGATCGCACCGCTGGTGGGCGAGGGAAGCCAGTTGGACTCTTTGTCGGCGCCGGGGCTGGCGCTTTGGATATAGATGGTCAGCGAGCCGTCGGCGTTGAACTTCAGCGCGTCACGATCGCCGATCGCAAACCGGTTCCTGGGGTTGGCAACGGGGAACCCGTCCGCGTCGTACATGGTGACCGACCAGAACGCGCCCACGGGCGGGATTTCCGACTTGGCAAAGTGCAGAGCGTACCGGTGCTCCCCCATCAAAGGCTTGCCGTCCGCATCACCGACACTCAGCGGGTAGACCGCGTCCTCGGGCTGATTGGCACCGAGCCCGATCATGGCGATGACCGCCCGCTTGAGGTAATAGGTGCCGTAGACACCCATGGTGTCAGTGTTCATCTGCCACCCGTTGGTCACCCGGGCCAATGTCGGCACCTTGTCCTTGAGAAGCTGCAGGCCCGCTTCCACGGCGCGACGCAGCCCGGCCTGAACCTGCGGCGGGGCCGCGTTGAAATCGAACGAGCTTCCGCGACGAAGGCCGACCCGCTCCAGGCGAGCGAGCACTGACCAGTCGGTTATGGCAGGCGGGTGCCGCATCATCAGGTCCGCGCCGTACGAGAAGTACTTCTCCGCGGGCATGGTGTTGACTTGGACCAAAGGGGGCGTCTTCATGTCCACCGTTGGATCGGGCACAAAGGCCGGAGGCTCGTACTTTGAGCCGAGTTTCGACAGCGGCGTGATGGTGTATTGGTCCTGCACCTTGTGGACGGCGTCGTAGTCGGCCGGGCCGTTGGTCTGCGTGCGTCCGATGATCCACACATAGGGTGTGGGCGCGTCGATACGAGCGACGCCCTTGGGAAGCGTTCCACTCCAACCCGGTGGCACGAGGGCCCACTGTCCGCGTGCCGTGCCGCTGGTGCGCGCGCCGGGAACCGCAAACGCGTTGGTCCACATATCGAGCATTGGAAGGAGGTAGTACCGACCGCCCGTGTCGGGAGCCGAAACCACGAGGGGCTCCTTGTTCAGGTCGAGCCATGCGATGGAGTACAGCGTGTCGAAATTCGGGCGCACCACCTCGCGGAAATCGGCCGACGGGTATGCACGCATGTGGTGGAACGAGTTCATCGGGCCGAGCCCGGACTTTGCGCCCGCGGGCAGATTGGTCGAGACCCGCCGGGTCACATCCATCGTGATGATCGGGTACAAGTAGACGTAGGCCTCGACGCCGATCTCGAACGCTTCTTGCTCTGAGATTGCGTCAGGCGCGATGTGCGGTGCGCTCGGCGCTCCGCTGATCGTGTTGTTCAACGAAGAAACGCCGATCACAGCGAGACACGCAAGCGTGCCCGCCGAGAACGCGGCCCGGCAATTCTTGATGTTCATGTCGGCATTCTACGTCTTGCGATAATCTTGTGCGGTATCACGCTGTCGTTTCGCACCATTCGTGCATCGAAATAGGGCAAACCCGTACTTCGCGTGCGCTGCCATCCCAGCAAAACCCCCGGCAGGGACGCGCCCGGACACCCTGGCACAAGCTAGTGCCGCGGCGCTGGATGAAAGCGAACGGAATCGCCGTCGACTTCAACGCGCAGACCGACGAATTGGAATTCCCGGCGTTCTCCGGATCGGCTCCGGATGCAGCGGAGCAGGGACGCGAGCACGCGGGATGACGGCGCATCACGACAACTCCCGTGACGATCAATCGCGCGACGCAGCGCAAAATCCGCGATGGCACGGGGCGCGTCGGCGAGAACCCGCCGCGAGAGGCTCACATGCGAGTCGTGATGACCCGCTGCACACATGTACAAATGAGTCGCGGCTCGTTCGAACTCTCGGGCGATCTCGCGCTGCACGGCCGCGACGCGTCCGGCGGTCGTGGCGATGGATGGCGCGATGCGTCGCAACACGGGGACGATGTCGTGCCGGAGCGCCGCCCGGAGGCGCGTGCGATCGTTGTTGGTCGCGTCGGTGGCCCACGAAACACCCGCGTCGCGGCAGATCGCCTCGGCGTCGGCGCGCATGATGCCGAGCATCGGGCGGATCAGTGTGATGCCCGGCGCGAGGCGGCGCTTGGGCGCGATCCCGGAAAGGCCACGCGGGCCGCTCCCGCGGATCAACCGCATGAGGAGCGTCTCGAGCTGGTCGTCGGCGTGATGTGCCGTGGCGATGAAGGGGCACGCGTGCTCGCGGGCGAGCGCGATAAGGGCGGCGTATCGCTCGCGGCGGGCGACCGCTTCGACATTGCCGCCCTTGGACCTGCACGACACGCTGGCGCTGGCGAAGGGGAGCGACAGCCCCGAGGCCAGCGACCGGGCGGCCTCAAGGTCTGCTACCGCGTCGGGCCCGGGGCGAACGTCGTGCAGAATGTGGGCGACGACCAAATTCTTGCCCGCGGCCGCAAGGCACAGGGCGAGCGCCGAGGAATCCGCGCCCGCGGAACACGCGATTAGGGTGCGGCGATCGGGGTCACGGACGCGCCCGCCGCCCGAAAGTGCCCGCCAGCGTCGGATGACGACACCGACGGCTCCCGAGTTTGACGGGAGAACCGTTTGGTTGAGAATCGGAGGGCGGAGATTGAGCCGCGGGGCGTTCACATGCCGATGGTAGGGTTCTGACGGGCGTCGCCTTGGGCGGCGGTTCGTTGCGAACGAGAGGTGCGGAGGTCGCAATGCAGGAAGGCAACAACACGTCGGCGGTTCGGCTCCAGACCCCCGAGGCGAGCCCCACGACCGGCACAAACCCATCCCCGTCAACCGGGAACAACCCCGCGACCGACGGCACGACATTGCAGGTGCAGACGCCGGCGGGAAAGTCGACCGCTGACCTGCTCAAGGGAATGACCGCACCGGACATCGCCGCGGGCGTCGCGCTTGTGGTGGGCATCATCTTGGTCATGCGCCACTTTGGCTGGAAGAAGGCCGGTCGGGCTGCGGACGACAACCTGGCACACTTGGAGCAGGCGCGTCTGCTCGCGCAAGCCGCCCGCTATCAATCGGCGAGCGACGCGGCGGGAGAACGGCGTTCGAGTTCATCGCATTCCAGCGAATCGCGTGCGAACGACGACCGGCTTTCGCGCCGGATGGACGAGAAGATCGAGCGGCTGGAGAGATTGATCACCGAGGCTGATCGACGCATCCGGCGTCTCGAAGAGTTCGACAGCGAGGCACGCGGGCCACGCATGTCGATCGCGCCGGCGGGTGCGACCGCGACCACTCCCAAGCTTGCCGCACCCCGCGAAACACCTGCTGAGACTCGGGGGCCACAGGCGGCCAAGAGCATGGGCGAACCCGCGAAGACTGAATCGCGACTGATCGAGCCGCGGGCGCAGGAAGCGACGCCGGACGACTGGCAGTCGCGCACGCGGCAACTCGCGGCGGCCGGGCTTTCGGCGCGCGAGATCGCGTTCAAGCTCGGCAAGCCCATCGGACACGTCGAGCTTGTGCTGGCGCTGCAACGCGGGCAGATCGCGGGCTGATTGACGCCGGCAGTGAGATGAGGAACCGAGGCTCGGAGCGTCGCGAACGACCGACTGCGAGAGACGCGGTCGGTGAATCGCGGTCGGTCACCGAGTTGCGGCGTCAAGTGCGATGACTTCAAAGAGGACGTGGGCCGCCAAGAGGGCGGTGATTCCCGCGTGGTCGCGATCCGGAAGAACCTCGACGACATCCGCTCCCGCGATGTTCACGCCTCGGAGCGAGCGGAGGAGCGCCAACAGTTCGGCGCTCGAAAGGCCTCCCACGCTGGGTGTTCCCGTGCCGGGCGCGAAGGCGGGATCGACGACGTCGATGTCGACGGTCACGTAGGTTTCGGCGTGACCGAGCGATTTGATGAATGAGGCGATGGTCGCGACGCCGCCCGTGGCGCCCCCGGAGGCGAGGTCTTCGCGTGTGACGATCGTCACGCCGTGCTTCTTGGCAAAATCGAGGTCGGCGCCGGTGTTGAGCGGCCCCTTGACGCCGATCGACAGCATTTTCCGGGGGTTGATCAGGCCGTCCTCGATCGCGCGGATGAACGGCGAGGCGTGCCCCCACTTTTCTCCCCACACGGCGTCGACGGTGTCGAGGTGGCTATCGAAATGGACGATCGGCAGGCCGCCCGCCGGCTTGCCGCGTCGTTCCCACGTCGCGCGGATGTTCGCGTAGGCGATCGAGTGGTCGCCGCCCACGGCAAAGAGCTTGGTCGAGGGATCGGCGAGCCCGGCCGCGAACGCCGCGACGGATTCGGCGTTGTCCTTGGGCGAGTAGGGCCTGACCGGCGCGTCGCCGGCATCGGCAAGGCTCAGCTTCTCGCAGACATTCACGTTGTGCGAGATGTGAAACGGTTTGACGTACTGCGATTCGTCGCGGATCGCGCGGGGCGCGAAGCGAGCACCGGGGCGGTAGGTCACGCCGCCGTCGTAAGGCACGCCGTAGATCGCCCAGTCGAGCGGGCGATTCTCGGGCGCGACGTCGGCGAGGCGCGGATAGCGGCAGAAGGTGGCGACGCCGGCGAAGCGGGGCGAAACGCGGGCGTCGGGCAGGATGGTGCGGCGGTTGGGCTGATTAGACTGGATGGTCATGGCGATCCTCGGGAACGCGAGGTTAGGCGGCCGTGTCGGGCGGCGTTGGAGACGAGGGAGGCGCATCCAAGCCGCGCGACAGACGCGTCGCGATCGCGACGGAATTCAGATAGAGCACCACTCCGATCAGGGCGTACGCCAAGTAATAGCCCAGATTTGCGAGCATTAACGACCCCAACATGTTGCTCGTGGCTGAAATGTCAAAGTTCGCTTCTCGAAGCCGCGAAAAGAAGACGAGTACTTCGCGGATGAGTCCAACTATCGCGTAGCCCGCGATCATGTACACCGAGATTGCTCTGACCAGCACAACCGAGAGGCTAAACGGCGTCATTGTTCTTCCTTTCGAGGCGAGAGGATGTCAAGGCGTGCGTCAGTCTGACTTACACGGCTCGTCGGACTGCGACGCTGGAAACGCGCGGGCACATTCTGGGCAGCGCTCCGGGCGATTAGGGCCGGGGTCATAGCCGCAGTGCTGGCAGCAGTGGGCGGCGAATCTGCCGCGCATGAGGATGGAGATGACGTGGCGCGTGCCGAAAAAGAACCAGAGGCCGGCGGCGAGCTCGAGCGAAGGGCCCGCGAGATTGCTCAGCCACCACGAGACGGGCGCCGACGGAATCCCGCCCGATACGAAGAGTCCGGCGTCCCCCACGATCACTCGCAGAGTTGACTGCATTCCATTGATCGCGAAGAGCAGTCCGAAGAGGCGGACAAGGGGATGCAGCCAACCGGGAATCATCGGCGGCCTCCTAGCAGTATCCAAGAAACAAGTTGAACGCGAGTTCCAGCGGCGAAACGCAGCGTGACAAACGAAAAGCACATCGCGATCGTTGCGTGCACCAAGTATGGCGTGTAACCTGCGTGGTCTGCGAACCAACCCGCGCCCTGGTTGCCCGCCGAAATCGCGTAGTGGATGCGATTGTCCCCTAGGGGCGAGACAAACCACGCGGCCCACGACATCACATCGACCAAGAACCCAACCAAGCTAGCCACAACAACCAGCGAATATACACCGGCGAGTAGCGCGATAAACCGAATCACGGTCCGGTCCACTTGAGGCTTACGCGTTGTGCTATCTCTGGCGTCTCGTTTCTCTGCCATGACCCCAGTCTACCGCGCCGCAAGCCACGCGTCGTCGAGCATCATGCCCGTGGGGAGCGGGGCATCGGGGCCGGTCTCTGTCATTGCGGCGACCGGATACGCGCAGTAATCCAGACTGAACGCACCCGCGGGGCGATGATTGCCGGACAAGCCCAGGCCGCCGAAGGGCAGTTTGCTCGACGCACCCGCCGTCCCGGTGTTCACGTTGATGCACCCGGCGCGGCACTCGTGCAGGAAGCGTTGCGCAGCAGCTTGGTTCTTCGTGAAGATAGCGGCCGCCAGGCCGAATCGCGTCGCGCTTGCCTGCTCGATCGCCTCATCGAGCGATTTCACCACCGCGATGCGCACGAGCGGCCCGAAAACCTCGATGTCGCAACCCGCCTCGTGTGCGGCGTGCTCGGTCGGCGTGAAGCGATCGACGCGGACAACGCCCGGCGAGAGATACCAGCCGCGTGTGGGAGATTCGATCGGTGTGGACGGCACCAGCACCTCGCCGCCCGCGCGGGCGAGCGACGCCTGGAACTCCAGCACCGCCGCCCGGGCCTGATCGCTGATGATCGGGCCCATGAATACCGGGTGGCTCGCGCCCGGATCGCCCACGATCAGGTTCGACGCGGCCTTGCAGAGTGCCGCGATGAAGCGCGGCGCGATCGCCTCGTGAACGATGATCCGGCGCGTGCACGTGCAACGCTGGCCCGTTGTGATGAACGCGCAGCGGACGCACTCCACTGCGGCCTGACGCAGGTCGCAATCATCCATGACGACCGCGGCGTTGTTGCCGCCCATCTCGAGCGCGACCAGTCGGCTTGGGCGATCGAGGTTTGCTTCCATGATGCGACGCCCGACGGGCCACGAGCCCGTGAACAGAATGCCGTCGAGCCCCGGGTGGGCCACGAGCGACGTCGCGACATCGGCGGCGCCCTGAACGAGATTGAGCACGCCCGGCGGGGCGTGTTCGGCTCGGAGCGCGTCGTCGAAAAGCTCCGCGAGCAACTGGCCGCATGCGGGTGTCTTGTCGCTGGGCTTGAACACGATCGTGTTTCCCATCGCCAGCGCGGGGACGATGTGACCGTTGGGGAGGTGCATCGGGAAGTTGTACGGCCCGACGACCGCCATCACGCCGTGCGGCTTGAACCACGCGCGCCCCGTGCGCGTCGCTGAGACGGGCACGTCGAACGGCGTCACGCGCCGCAGTGCGCCGGTCGGCGAGTCATCGAGCGTGATGTCGACCTTCGCGCCGAGGAGCGAGGCTTCGGCCGCGGCGTCCCACTGGACCTTGCCTGTTTCGTCGCGGATGAGCGTGGTGATCGCGGAAAGACGCGATTTACAGTTCGCCTGGAATCGCCGCAAGACCGCGATTCGCTTCTCCATCGGCGCGGCCGCCCACGCGGGGAGCGCCCGGCGCGCGGCGTCGATGGCTGACGCGACGTGGTCGACGCGGGACTCGCCGCTCCACACAGTTTCGTCGGGGCGCGCGGGGTTCCGCGAGCACAGCGAGCGCGAGGCGTGCGCGATCCACTCGCCGCCGATCAGGTCGGCGGGGTCGCGCGAGAGGGAGGCGTGGCGCGGCGTTGGCTTGACTGTCATGATTCAGCCCTTCTTAGCGCGGGGCTTCTTGGGCTTGGGCGCGGAATAGTCCTCGATGGGCGTGACGCCCGCAACGACGCCCGGCTTGGCCAAGAGCAACTCCATCGCCTTGGCGGTCGTGCGCACCTTGGCGTCTGTGATCGCGACGTCGGTGTCCAGCAGACGGAACTCTCCGTCCTTGTGGAAGACGCTGATCATCGCGCGATGCGTCGCCTTCGACGATTCGATGGGCGATCCGAGCGGCTTTCGGATCGTGGCCTTGACCAGCGTGATCTCGCCCGTGTTTGCCTCGATGTGCGGGCCGCCGTCGAATGGATCGACGAAGTTGTTGTAGTGGAACCCAAGCTTTTCGAGCAGCCGCTTGGCGGGGATCGTGTCGGGGCCGGCCTGACCGACGCGGTTGAGCACCTCGAGCGGCAGGAGCGTCAGGTAGATGTCGTCCGGCGGGAACAGCTCTTCGATGAACTGGCGGTTGTGCTGGCAGAAGCGATCGGCCTCGGAGTACTTCACAGGGATGAACTTGCGGCCCACATGATCCCAGAAGAGATTATCGCCGCCGCTGGTCGTGTCGGGCGCCATCTCCGCGATGACGCGTTCGGCGAAGACATCGCGGTTGAGCGCGATGAAATGGAAGCGGGAGAAACTGAGAAAGCGTCCGGGGCGATCGCGGTGCCCGCGGAACGCCGGCTGGAGCAACAGGCCGCCGACCTCGGTCGGGCCGCTCTCGTCCTTGAAGAGTCGGCCAACGAGGTGCGTGGTGCCAAAGCCGAGCGACTTGCTTTTGAACTCGCGCTGCGTGACCTTGAACGAGTAGTTCGGGTTGCCCGGGCCACCCATGTGCGCCTTGAGCTGCGCGGTGCCGATCACGCCGCCGGTTGTGGTGTCCTCGATCACGAACATGAAGAGATCGGAGTCGTCTGCGGTGTAACCGGCGATGACGTCGGGAGGAACGGGCTGCGTCTCGGCGGTCCCGCCCGAGGCGACGCGCAGGAAGCAGTCGCGGCTGTGCTGAATCTTCCCGGCGAGCAGGCGCTCGTCGGGCGGCAGGCTGATGAAGTAGACCATGCGGGCAAGCTGAAGCAGCGTGCTCACGTCTTCGGCTTTGGCCTGGCGGATCAGGAACACGGCGACCTCGATTCGGTTGGAATTTGATAGGTTTTCGACTCGGATTAGTGCGGTATAACCCCATCTCCGGCCTGTCATCATCGGACCGCGCCGATGGTAGCCCTGAGCGGTTCGGGGGCGATCAGCGACCGCCCGATACCGGGTTATCTGGACGGAGATGCTCGGCGATCGGAAACCCGCGCGGTCTCAGTTTGCGGCCGCGGCAAGCCCCTTCTCGATGGACGCAAACACGCGCGGCCAGTCCTCCAGCTTCAGCACCGGGAGCGCCGGGAGCATGCGCACGTGGTACGGGCCGTGACCGCACGAGAACAGGACCACGCCCGCCTCGAAGCACGCCTTGCACGCGGCGTTGACCCGGTCCTTCTTGCCCGCGAACGGCGTGAACTTCATCATGCCGCCCACGCCGCCGAAGTGCGGGTGCTCGTTGCCCGCGCGGTCGACGACCTTGGGGAACCAGTCTGGGTGGCGTGCGATCATCGCCTGCATGTGCTTGCGGAACTCGGCGTGATGACGTGAGAAGAGCCCCGCGTCTCCGCGGTCGCTGTCATAGAAGTTGCCGTCGCGCAAGCGTTCGAGGATGCGCTTGCCCATGCGGAACGAAACGCCCTCGCCCGTGAACGTGCCCGAGAGCAGGCCCGGCTTTGGGTTGTACTCCTCGGTGAAGAGTGTCGCGCACGTCTGGGTCATCTTGCCCACGCAGAAGACGTCGACATACTCGCCGAGGTTGAACATCTCGTAGGCGAACATGCGATTCGTGCGGCCGAACGACTGGATCTCGTCGTCCCACACCGCGACGCGCCGGGCCTTGCACAGCTCCATGAGCGTCTTGAAGTAATCGCGATCGCCCGGGTTGAAACCACCTTCGCCCTGAACGAGCTCGAAGATGAAGCACGCGTGCTGCCCGGGGTAGCGATCGAGCAGCATCTCAAGGTGCTGCAAGGCCATGTCGATGAAGCGGGCCTTGCCCATCCGCTGCGCCGCGGCCTCGTCCCAGAACGGCATGTAATCGACCAGCGTCGAGAGGGGCACGCCCTGGCGGTAGTCCGCCGTATCGCCGATCTGGCACATCGTCACGGAGCGGCCCATGAAGCAATCGCGGAACGCGATCACACGCGACGCCGGCGCGTGCTTCTGATAGCACACCTTGATCGCATTCTCGTTGGCCATCGCGCCGGAGGTCGAGAGGTAGGCGTACTTCAGGCGGCTGTTCTTGCGGGCTTCGGCGAGCAGCGTCTCGGCAAACTCGATCGCCTCGAAGTTCGTCTGCAGGTTTCCGTGCTTGAGCGTGTCGTCCAGACCGCTCATGATGCCGAGCGCGGCGAGGTCGGGGTCGGAGTGCCCGAAGAAGTGGACGCCGATGCCGTTGATCATGTCCCATTTCACGCTGCCGTCAGCCAATTCGACGAGCGCGCCGTTGCCGAGGCCCGAGCCGATGTATGGATAGAGCAGGCCGCGCCCGCGCACGTCGGCGGCACGCTTCATCAGCGCGTCGTACGACACCTTAAGCGCCGGATTGGGCGGTCGCACGTCCGTGATGGCCGCCGAGGCCGCACGCAACTCGGCGACCATCGCATCCACCGCGGCACGGACCGCGGGGCTGTGGCGAAGGCGCTCGCCGCTGGTGGCGGCGGTCGGGATGGACGGCGAAGCGGCGGGTGCGGTCGTCATCATGATTCCTTTCATCGACCAGAGAACACAGGATCATTCGTCGATCGAGGGAGCGGGGCCAATACGGGCGGACTGGTATTCAGGGTTGAGAACCTGGGCATTGCGAGCGCACCCGCCGCCCGGGCATGTCGACTCGGGCACGCGGTTTATGCGGGGTACCGGGGCGGATCAGGGGCGCTTCCAGCTCGCGTCGGACGACAGCCTCGCGACGAGGACCGCCAGCAGCTGGCATCGCTCGACCAGGCTCGCCAGCTCGATCCACTCCTGAGGAGTGTGCAGGCCCCCACCACGCACGCCCAGCGTGTCGATGGTCGGGAGCCCGGCGTCCTGCAGGATGTTGCCGTCGCACACGCCGCCGGTCTTTCCGAAGGGGAGCGTCTGGCCCAGAGACTCCGCGACCTCGCGGGCTGCCAGCGCGAGGCGCTGAGTCGCCGGCGTCAACGGCTTGGCGGGACGATTGAAGCTGATCTGCAGGCGGACGCTCGGGACCTCGCCCTGAGGTGTTTCCAGCGTGCGAAGGTCTCGCTCGATCGCCGCCGCGATCTCGGGCGTGCCGAATCGCGCGTTGCCCCAAGCTCGGGCGGAATCAGGAACCACGTTGGTTGCGTGCCCACCCTCGATCGGCCCGACGTTGACGATGCGGGCCGCATGAGGATCGCTCCATCGCTCGGTCGCGCTGATGCAGCGAGCCAGCGCGAGCACCGCGGACCTGCCCGAAGCGAAATCGCGCCCGACGTGCGCGGCTTTGCCTTCGCATTCGAACATGAACTGCCCGCTCCCGGGACGTTCGACGACGAGCGAGCCATCGGGGAGCGAGGGCTCGAGCACGAGGCCAAGGTCGGCACCGCGTGCCGCGGCGCGAAGGGCCGCCTCGGAGTGATACGACCCGGTCTCTTCGTCGCTGTTGAGCACGACGGTCCACGAGCAATCGACGCCGAGTGCGGCAAGCGACTCAAGAGCGTGGATCGCGATGACGAGGCCGCCCTTCATGTCGACGCACCCGGGACCCGTGGCGGTCTTGGCGTCGGGACTGATCGTCAGCGAGCGAAAGGCGGCATCGGGCTCGTGGACCGTGTCGAGGTGCCCGGAGATAAGGATGCGGGTCGCGCCAGCCCGGGCGTGCCGGCGTGCGACGAGCACCGGCGGAATCTCGGCGGATTCCGATGCGCCGTACAGCCAGTTCGGGCGGGGCTGCCCGGGCATCAACTCGATCGACGCACCCATCGCCCGGAGCCGGTCGGCAAAGTGATGGCGCGTGCGATCCAGCCCCGGTTTGTAGCCGCAGCCTGTCGGCGTTTCAACGTGCAGCTTCAGGTCGGCGAGCAGAGCCTCGTGCCGCGACGAGATGTGCCCGCGGAGTTCTGCTTCGCTCGCGTGCGGCTGCGAGGAACTCGCGAGCGATCCATGGCCCGAGCGTTGCTCCATGCGTGATCGTTGGTGCCTCGCGGGTGCCGGGCGAGCGGCTATCTCACCAACTCGGAGAACCAGTGAAGCGCGAGCTGGTCCATCGCGACGGCCGCGATCGAGAGCGCCAGCACCACCAGCGACGCAACGCAGATCCAGAGGCACTCGCGATCGATCGGCAGCTTCTCCAAGGGCAGTCCGACGATGGCCCGGAGGCGGGTCTGGCGCGCATGGATTGAGCCGTGACGCCACGCCCGCCGCCGGAGCGGAATGCCGTTGAGATCGGCCACGGCGTCCAAAGCCCCGATCATCGCGCCGGCGGCCTCGGGCGTGATTGCCGGCGACTCGAGCGACGGCCCGGCACGCGACAGCGTCTGCACGGCGAAGGCGTCCGCCTGCCATTCAAACCGGCGGCTCACGAAGCCGAACACCCACAGCCCGGCGAGGATGGCGACACCGCCCGCGGAGAATTCGCTCATCGTCTGGAAATTCGGAGCCAACGCCTGCATCCAGCGGTCGAGCCAAGTGAGCACAATGCTGAGCGAGAAGACGCACGCCGCCATGCACGCTACGAGCCAGATGAGATGACGCCGGCGGAGGTGTCCGAACTCGTGGGCGGCGACAGCGCGAACCTGGTCGAGGGTAAGGTTGTCGAGGAGGCCGTCGGTGAAGAGCACGAAGCGCAGGCCGGGGAGGATTCCGACCGCGGCGCCGTTGATCATCGTGCCGCCGGTGCGCCAGACGAAAAGGCTGCGAAGTCGGACGCGCGAGTCCTCCGCGACCTTGAGGAGCGCGCCGCGAAGCTCGCCTTCGCCGATAGGCACGGCGTCCCAGACAAAGCGCAGCACGAGCGGCGCGACCAGGAAGACGCAACCAACTCCCACGAGCTGGAGCGTGCCGAGCAACGCCTGGCCGTCCTCCGTTGTCAGATCGTGACCCGAGCGTTCCAGGCCGATCTCGATCGACTCCGACGCCGTGACCACCATGAAGATGGGAACCAGGATCACCAGGATCGTGGATCGGAAGTGGCTCCAAACTGTGGCGGCGCGTGACTGGAACGGGTAGATCGGGCGGCCTTCGTCGAGGCGACGAATCAGTACCGCCTCGCGCAGGCGTCGATCGATCGGTTCCTGCACCCACATGATCGCAAGCCACGTCAGCACGACCGGCGCAAGCGCGACCAGTTCGTCGACCAGCACCAGCTCGCCCAGAGAGTGACGAACACTGTCGGGCCATGCGAAGAGCACGCAGGCGATGGCGTGGAGCGCCGTGGACGCGAGCCGCGCCCAGCGCGCGATGCGATCGCCCATGAACGCGGCACGCAGCGAGCCCCGCCTGTCCATCGTTCGGCCGCACGCCGAGATCGCCAGCCACACGACGAGCACGAGCAGGAACTGGGGCAGGACGGCGGCGGTCGCGCCAGCGCGGATGTCCGTTGGCGTGCCGACCAGGTCCGCCAGGGACGGCGCGCTCAGGCAAAGAAAAGCGACGATGACCAGGAACTGCGACATGCGTGGTGCGGCGGTCCTCCGGCGTGCGAGCGCGTCGCCCCCGCCGACAACGCGTGCTACTTCATCGACCGAAGCGCGCTCGCCATCGCAGCGGCCCGCGCCGGATCGACGGGATTCTCCCAGGAACCGTCTCGCTTGATCCACGACCCGACAATCACGCCGTCCGCGTGAGAGAACAGCGACGGCAACTGCTCGGGCGTCGCGCCCGAACCGACGAGCAATGGAAGCTCGACGGCACGTCGGACCGCGGCCAGGTCCGCGGGGTCGGTCGGTTTGCCGGTCGCGGTTCCGGTCACGATCACGCCGTCGGCCAGGAAGAACGCGGCGGCCTCGGCGGCGTCGGCGATCGAGAGATCGGCGGTGATCGCGTGCGACGCGTGCTTCTTCTTGATGTCGGCGAAAATCGCGATCGAGTCCGCTCCGATCGAGCGGCGATAGCGCAGGAGCCCGCCCGCCTCCGCCCGGGGGAGCAGCCCCTCATCCGCGACGTGCGAAAAGACAAAGTTCTCGCAGCGGATGAATGAACCTCCGATCGCCAGCGCGACGGCGAGCGCCTCGCGGTTGCCTCCCGACAGGACCTGGATGCCCAGGGGAGTCGATCGGGCCGCGTCGCGGATCGCCATGCCCACACGCGTCATGATCGCGGTGGTTTCCGGCCCGTGCTCGGCGTGAGCGTACGGGCGGTCGTGCATGTTCTCGAGGATGATGGCTTCGAAGCCCGCGCCGGCGAGGGCCTTGGCGTCGGCCACCGCGCCCGAGATCAGTTGATCGATCGACGCGGCGGCGCGCGGCGTGCCCGGGAGCGCGCCGACATGCACCATGCCAATCAACGCCCGCGGCTTTCCGAGAATGTCTGTCATCAATCGCACGAGAACTCCTCGATTCGTCTGGCAAAACGGGCGAAATGCGAGCCGCGGCGAGGCTACGCCTTGACGATCCTGGCCTTGACCTTTCCGGCGCGGGTCATCGCGTTGCGGGTGTCGACGATGAGGCGGGCGTGCTCGCCCAGCATCGCCCAGTCGATCACGCGGTGGTCGGTGATGATGAGCACGCAATCGGCGCGGGCAACTCGCGCGGGGTTGAGCGGCTCGCTCTTCATGTCGAACGAGTGACGGCGCATGCGTGGAAACGCGGCGACGTGGGGATCGTGGTACGAGACATTGGCGCCGCGCTCGTTGAGAAGATCGATGACTTCGGCCGCGGGGGTTTCGCGGACGTCGTCGACGTCGGGCTTGTACGCCAGACCGATTACGAGCACATCGGCGCCGCGCAGCGACCTGCCGTCGTCGTTGATCGCCTCGGCGACGCGTTCGACCACCTGGCGCGGCATGCGGCTGTTGATTTCCCCCGCCAGTTCGATGAAGCGTGTCGACATCCCGACCTCGCGGGCTTTCCACGTGAGATAGAACGGGTCGATGGGGATGCAGTGACCACCCCAGCCCGGACCGGGGTAGAAGGGCTGGAAGCCGTATGGCTTGGTCGAGGCGGCCTCGATCACACGCCACACGTCGATGCCCATCGCGGAAAGCACGGGCTTGAGCTCGTTCACCAGGGCGATGTTCACGGCGCGGTAGATGTTCTCGAGCAGCTTGGCGGCCTCGGCGACCTCGGCGCTCTCGACCTCGAACACCTGGTCGACCACGCTGCGATAGAACGCGACCCCGAGCGGCGCGCTGGAGGAGTCGATGCCGCCGACGAGGCGCGGGATCGTTCGTGTACTGACGCCCTGGCGTCCCGGGTCCTCGCGCTCGGGGCTGAAGACGAGGAAGAAATCGCGGCCACAGCGACGGCCGGCGGCCTCCAGGATCGGGAGACAGACCTCGCGGGTCGTGCCGGGGTAGCTGGTGGATTCCAGCGAGACCAGCGCGCCGGGCTTCAGCACACGCGCGATCTGGCGGGTGGAGTTCTCGACGAACGACAGGTCGGGGTCGTGGTGCTGCCCGAGCGGCGTGGGGACGCACAGCACGATGATGTCGGCGTTGCCGAGCTGGCTGGGGTCACTGGTGGGCTCGAAGCGATCGGAGGCTGCGAGTTCACGGGTGAGATCGTCGCCCAAGTGCTTGAGGTAGGCCTCACCGCGGCGGAGCCGGTCGACTTTGGTTTGGTCGACGTCGAAGCCGATGACGCGATAGCCGGCGTCGTGCACAGCGCGGACCATGGGGAGGCCGACGTAGCCCAGGCCGACGACGCCGACGACAGCCCGGCGCGACGCGATGAGTTCGGCGAGTCGGGAGGCGAGGGGGCTTTCGTTGGGGTCGGCGCTGGGGTTGGCGGACGCGGGAAGGGGCATGGACTGAGTATAAGGCCGCCTCGCACGGGGCCCGGCGGGGCTGTATGCTGTACGGTTCAAGGTCTGCAAGGAGCCCGCATGTCGACATTGCCAACGCAGTTCACCCAGCCCGGCGAGCGAACCCTCTTTGGGCACCCGATGGGTCTGTTCCTTTTGTTCATGGTCGAGATGTGGGAGCGGTTCAGCTACTACGGCATGCGCGGGCTTCTCGTTCTTTACCTTGTGCGTGCGACCACGGGGGATGAACACGGGTTCAACCCGGGACGCGGCTGGAGCAAGGCCGAGGCCAGTACGCTCTATGGCTGGTACACGGGACTGGCCTATCTGACACCGATCATCGGCGGCGTGATCGCCGACAAGCTCATCGGAACGCACCGCTCCATGGTGTTCGGCGGGCTCATTATCGCCCTGGGGCACATCGTGCTGGCGATTTCAGGGTTCGGCGACATGGCCCACAACGATTTGGGCATGTCGGTTTTCGTGTTCGGACTTGCCATCATCGTGATCGGGACCGGTCACTTCAAGCCAAGCGTTTCGGTCATGGTCGGCCAGTTGTACAAGGAAGGCGATCCGCGGCGTGACGGCGCGTTCACCATCTTCTACATGGGCATCAACCTCGGCGCGTTCCTGTGCGCCTTTGTCTGCGGCACGCTGGGTGAGAAGGTCGGCTGGCACTGGGGCTTTGGCTCGGCTGCTGTCGGCATGATCGCCGGCCTCATGCTCTACCTGGCGGCGCGTCCGAAGCTCCTGGGCACCATCGGCGATCCTCCGGGCAACAAAGGAGGCACGGCGCCGCTGTTCCTGCTGCTGGCGGTCGCGTTCTCGGCGCTGTTCGCCTTCGCATACCACACCAAGGGTCTGCAGAGCGCGTACACGGGGTTGATGGGCAGTCTGACGGGCGCGACCGGCTGGGCGGTGGTGATCGGTCTTTTGCTCGTGCTTCTGACCGCGATCGGCTGGTTCGTCGCGATCCAGAAGCAGGGAGACAGAGGGCCTACCGCCTCAATCTTCATCTTCATGTTCTTCAACGCTTTCTTCTGGATCGCGTTTGAGCAGGCCGGATCGAGCATCAACCTGTTCACGGAGGAAAAGACCGACCGACTCCTGTTCGGTTGGGAAGTTCCCGCGACGTGGTTCCAGTCCGTGAACGCGGGGCTCATCTTCATCCTCGCGCCTGGGTTCGCCGGCCTGTGGTCAAAGCTCGGGCGACGCAACGCCAATCCCAGCCAGCCGGTCAAGATCGCACTCGGCCTCATGTTCCTCGGGCTGGGCTACATCTTCATGGTCTGGGCCGGGTTGATCGCCAAGGACGGGGCCGCGAAGGCCTCGATGCTTCTCATTCTGCTCACGTACTTCTGGCACACCGTTGGAGAATTGTGCCTTTCTCCGACCGGTCTGTCGTATGTGACCAAGGCGGCTCCGATTCGCTTTGTCTCGCTGCTGATGGGAATCTGGTTCATCTCGAGCTTCATCGCGAATCTCGGCGGAGGGTTGATCGCCGCGACCGTCGAGAAGATCGAGAAGGGCGAGATGAAGCTGCCGTGGTACTCCATCAAGCAGTTCGGCGGACAGGCAGACTATTTCTTCCTGTTTGTCGTGACGTCAGTCGGCGCGGGAGCCGTGATCCTGCTGTTCACGCCGCTCTTGAAGAAGATGCTGCGGCACGCCAACGACTGACGCGGCGATTCTCAGTCCACCAAACCCGCGCCGTCGCAGGCGCTGGTGACGAAGACACGCGCGTCGAGTCCCTGGGGGAGCGCGTGGCGGGCACGGTACGCCGAGGGGATTTCATGGGCGAGTCGCGTGGCGGCCTTGGGGGTCGCCAAAGCGATCGCGCAGCCACCGAATCCGCCGCCGGTCATGCGGGCGCCGAAGACCCCAGGCACCTTTGCGGCGAGTTCGACGAGCGTGTCGAGCTCTCGGCACGACACCTGATAGTCATCGCGGAGCGAGGCGTGGGACGCGAGCATGAGCCGCCCCACTTCTTCAAGATCGCCGGCCCGCAGCGCGCTGGCCGCGGCGAGCGTGCGCGCGTTTTCCGTGACAATGTGACGCGCCCGCGCGTGCTCGATGGGAGCGAGGGGCACGGGGGAGCCCGCTCCCGGCGCGTGAAGCGCCAGAAGCTCCGGCGTCGCATCGCGGAGTGATTCGATTCCCAGGACACGGCACGCGGCACGGCAGGTATCGCGACGCTGGGCGTATTGCCCCGACGCAAGCGAGTGCTTCACCCGAGAGTCCATCACCACCACCACGGCGCGATCGGCCCCGGGCATCGCGACCAGTTCGGCGGCCTGCGTACGACAATCGATAAGTAGCGCGTGGTCATGCCGCCCCATCGCGGCGATGAACTGGTCCATGATGCCGCACGGAACACCCGCGAAGCGATGCTCCGCGTCGCGGCAAAGAGCGGCGAGATCGCGCGGCAGGATGGTGAGTTTTGCGAGCGAGGCGGCGGCGGTCGCGACGCCGACCTCGAGCGAGGCGGAGCTCGAAAGGCCGCTGCCCAGGGGCACGCTGCTGGCGATGGTGAGGTCGACCCCGCGGGTTCTGAGCGGCGGCGCGATGGCGGCGACGTTTGATAGGACGCCGGCGACGTAGGAGACCCACGAGCCGGATTGAATGCGATCGCCCTCAATCTCACGGGCCAGGCCGGCCTCCGGGCGGAGTGACCTCAGACCGGGCAGTTCGACGGAGGTGTTCAGATCGGCGGCGTGAATGTGCGATGCGGAATTGAGCGACCAGTCGATGCACACCACGGAGCGGCGGTCGATCGCGATGGGGAGCACAAAGCCGTCGTTGTAGTCGGTGTGCTCGCCGATCAGATTGACGCGGCCAGGAGCGGCGGCGACGAGGCGCGGCGGTCGCGCAAAGTGGGCGAGAAAGGCCGCTCTGGCCCGCTCGAAGGGAGGTTGGTCGGAAGAGGGCATTCGGAAGACGGTATCGGAAATCGGAGGGTGAAGTCGAGAGGGCGGAGTTTGTGCAAGGAGGAGGCGGCGGGAGTCAGCAATGGGGAGTCGCGAATGGGGAAGAGACGAAGTTCCAACGCGGAGGTCGCATATGGCACGGAGGGGAGAAGCGGATGGGCACGATTCGGTTGGATACCAGCACCACAACGGTCACGGCTTTGCCGGCGCGGGGTTGGCGGCGCTCCACACCGCGAGCTGCGAGCCGAGCTGAATGATGAGCCACAGAAAGAAGTGGCTGATGACCAGCGTCAGGTGAACTTCACGAGTTTGGCGGAACGTCAGCCCGACCACGCCGAGGTAGGCGAGTGCCGCCAGGATGGTCTCTTCCCACTTGCCGTCGCCCACGAGCTGTATGTTCAGGTTGAAGATCAGCAGGAACGCGGCGACCGCGGCGAGCATGCGTGCGGCACCGAGGTCCCACGCGCCGATCTGCTTGCGGGCGAGGGTGGCGGCAACGACGATCGCACCGACTCCGGTCGCGGCATGGAGCAGGCCGTTGTAGATGGTTAGAAGGGCGCTGAGGAAAGGGCGCGAGGCGTGAACGCTTGACGCGATGGTCGCGCCCAGGAGAAGCACGCCGCCGAGGATAAGCCAGAGCTTGGCCGGGCCGAGCGCGGGCGTGACGAACGCGTCGAGTGGCTCGGGCGGCGAAGTTGCCTCGGCCTTCGCAGACTTGCCCTTGCGGGCGGCCTCGACCTCGGGGTCTTTCGAAAAATCGGCGTCGTCGTCGAAGGCGTCGAGAAGCTTGGGACCAAGCTGCGAATCGGTTGCGCCGGGAGCGGGCGCGACGGGCTTGGAAGTCGGGGTGCCCGCGGGCGACGAGGCTGATGACGGGGCCGCGTGGGCGGCGTCGATACCGATGGGTTGGGCGTCATCGGGGAGTGGCTTGATGTCGGGCATGATGTCGCTCCCGTATCGACCTGTCTATGCTGGCGGTCTGACCGGGAAATGATACTGAGCAGGAATCGGTGTGGCTGGCGTGCCGGCGTCGATTCGAACCGGAACCCTCGTGCGGACTCATCATGTCCGGCGTCCCGAACCACGATTTTCAGTCCTACGCCCTGTATGGAGGAGTTTGAGCATGAGCCACGCCGCGTTTGATCCCGATGCCGCCGCCGCACCCGGATCGGGAATATACGGGTTGCCATTCGATGAATCGGCGAGCCGGGTCGTGCTCCTGCCGGTGCCGTTTGACGCAACGACGTCGTATCGACCCGGGACGGCGAGCGGGCCCTCGGCCATCCTGGAGGCGTCGATGCAGGTTGACCTATTCGATTCGCGCTTCGGCAAGGTGTACGAACAGGGAATCTGGATGAAGGACGAGGACCCGCGGGTCGCGGGGTGGAACCAGGAAGCCTCGGAACTCGCTCGCCCCATCGTGGAGGCGGGCGGCCTGGGGAACTTCTCCAAGCCGCTCTTGAAGATCAACGCGATTTGCAAGTCGCTCAACGACTTCGTGTACACCGAGACGCAGAACGTGCTGAACGCGGGGAAGGTGCCGGGGCTGATCGGGGGCGAGCACTCCACGCCGTTCGGAGCGATCCGCGCGTGCGCGGAGGCGAACCCGGGCATGGGCGTGCTGCACGTCGATGCGCACATGGACCTGCGCGACGCGTTCGAAGGGTTCGAGTGGTCGCACGCGTCCATCATGCACAACGTGCTCAACCGCGTGAAAGGGCTCGGGAAGTTTGTGCAGGTCGGCATCCGTGACTTCGGCAAGCGCGAGATGAAATTCGCCGAATTGCACAAGCTCGACGTACACCTGGACATCGATCTCGCGGAGAAGATGCTGAACGGGGCCGCGTGGAATGGGCTGTGCTCGAAGATGATCGAGCCACTCCCCGAAATGGTGTACGTGAGCTTCGATATTGACGCGCTGGACCCGTCGCTCTGCCCGCACACGGGAACGCCGGTTCCGGGCGGGCTCTCATTCGCCCAGGCGGCGCTGCTGCTGGAAACGCTGTGGCGCTCGGGGAGGCGGGTCGTCGGGTTCGATCTGGTCGAGGTCGCGCCGGGGACGGTCGAGGGCGAGCCCGAGTGGGACGCGAACGTCGGGGCACGCTTGCTCTACAAGCTGTGCGGGTGCGCGCAGAACCGGGCCGGTTAGGGCGCCCCGCCGCCGCCGAGGAGGCGGACGCATGCGAACCACAGCTCGGTATTGACGTGGGCGGCGAAGGAGAAGATCTTGCCGCCGGCATACATGAAGGTCACCACAAAGGCGATGAACGTGAACATCTGCCCCCGCTCGGTCGAGATCATCTCGTAGTACTTGGGCCAGAAGTCGCCAAGAATCCGCGAGCCATCGAGCGGCGGAACGGGGAGCAGATTGAAGAGCATGAGCGCGAGGTTGAGGACCGCTCCCCGCTCGAGGAAGACGAGCAGGTTGTAGGCGAAGCCCTCGGGCATGGTGCTCATGAGTCGGAGGTAGACGACGCCGCCGATGGAACAGGCGATGAAGAGCAACAGGTTCATGAACGGGCCGGCAAAGGAGACGTAGGCGTCGCCGTAGCGGCCGCGGAATCGCGACGGCGAGACAGGCATCTGGCCCCACGCGATCCCGACGAGGGCGAACATGATGAGGCTCGTCTGGCCCATGTGGACCAGCGGGTTCCATGTCATGTGCCCGGTCTCGATGGGCGTGGTGTCGCCCTGGCGGATGGCGGCCCAGCCGTGTCCCAGCTCGTGGAGCACGATGCTGAAGATCACCCAGAAGACCCACGCGACGAGGTAGATCGGGCCGGTCTCCCAAGCATTGAGCACCCACCAATTCTGCATGCCGCGTCCTTTCGGTTGCGCGAGAGTTTAGGTGGGCGCGCAAGGTGTAGACGCGGCGTGATTTCGTCCCGTGCCGATCTGGCCGGACCTTCTCCGCCGACTCGCCAAGACCGGCATCGCAAGGCGGTGACCCCAGCGCATGGCTTCGTTATGAATACGCGGGCACCCACTGCGTCGCCGCGATCTTGCGGGTCAGTTCCTCGCGGCTCATCGGCGCGGCGAGGCCCTCGTTCTGGGCCTGGATCGCGACCGCGAGTGCGATGTGGCGAGCAACCGCGCGAAGGTCTCGCAGGCTCGGCAAGAGCGACGCGTTGCGATCACGTAGCGCGGGAGATTTCTCGCCCAGGGCGCGGGCGGCCGCCAGCAGCATGCCGTCCGACACCCGCGTGGCCTTGCACGCCGCCAGCGCGAGCCCAACGGCGGGGAAGATGTAGACGTTGTTGCACTGGGCGATCGGGACGGTCTGTGTGCCGACATTGACGGGCGCGAAGGGCGATCCGGTCGCGATGAGTGCGCGTCCGTCGGTCCATTTCATCAGGTCCTCGGGCGTCGCTTCGGACTTCGAGGTGGGGTTGGAGAGCGGGAAGATGATGGGGCGCGGCGTCTTGCGGGCCATCTCTCGGATGAGCGGCTCGGTGAACGCGTTGGCGAGCGTGGAAAGGCCGATGAGCACGGTCGCGGGAACGGCCTTGATGACCTCCTCCAAACCGACGATGCCGGCGGCGGAACGCGGCAGGGACGCCAGACGCTCCGCGGGCTGAGCGAAGGCGCGTTGCTCGGTCGAGAGGTCGGTTCGCCCGGCGTGGAGCAGCCCGCCGCGGTTCACGATGTAGAACCGCTCGCGGGCCTCACGCTCGGGCAGGCCATCCTCGACCATGGCGCGGCAGAGATAATCCGCCACGCCGATGCCCGCGGAGCCGGCGCCAAGAATCACGACATGCTGATCGCGGAGCGGGCGGCCCGTCACCGCGATGGCGCCGAGGATCGCGCCGAGCGTCACGGACGCGGTGCCCTGGATGTCATCGTTGAAGCTCAGCACCTGGTCGCGATACTTGGAGAGCAGCGTGTAGGCGATACTGTTGGGGAAATCCTCCCACTGCACGCACGTGTTGGGGAGTTGCTTCTTGACGGCCTGGATGAACTGGTCGACGAAGTCGAAATACTCCTTTCCTGTGAGACGCTCGTGGCGCCAGCCCAGATAGAGCGGGTCGCGCAGACGATCGGCGTTGTTGGTGCCGACGTCCAGCACGATGGGGAGTGTTCGATCGGGACGGATGCCGCCGATCAGCGTGTAGAGTGAGAGCTTGCCGATCGGGATTCCCAGGCCGCCCACGCCCTGATCGCCGATGCCGAGGATGCGTCCGCCGTCGGTGACAACGATGACGTCGATGTCCTTTCCATAGCGGTTGGCGAGCATCTCGGGGATGCGATCACGGAGGGGATAGGAGATGAAGAGGCCGCGCGGTCGACGGTAGATGTGAGAGAACTGCTCGCACGCCGCGGCGACGTGGGGCGTGTAGACGATGGGCATCATCTCTTCGACGTGATCGACGAGCAGGCGATAGAAGAGGACTTCGTTGGTATCCTGAAGCGCGCGGAGATAGATGTGCTTGTCGAGCGGGGTGGCGCGGGTCTCGAAGGCCTCGTACGCGCGGGCGGTCTGCTCTTCGAGCGTCTCGACCTGCGGCGGGAGAAGCCCGGTCAGGCCAAGCTCTGTGCGCTCCTCTTCGGTGAAGGCTGTTCCCTTGGAGCGGAACGGGTTGTCGAGCAGGGCGTGTCCGTGGCGGTATGCACTGGCTTTCGGTTCGGAGGCAGTCAGCATGGCGAAGACCCTTTGAAGGAGGTCTCGCCAAGGGCGACGGCCGCGAAAGCGGGACCACATCTCACGGTAGTCGGCGCTTTTTCGTATTCAATCGAATCCAGATATCCCAAATGATCGCTCGCATGTCAGATCGATCATGCGAGCGATCGCAGCGGATTCACTGACGAACAGGGTGCGGACGGGGGCTACCTGTGACGACAACGCCGAGCGATCAGGCCCGCGATCAGCAGAAGCAGTGCGGGCGAAGTGAAGATGGCGAAGTACGGTCCTTTGGGCACGGTTTTACCCACCACGACAAACATGAAGTAGAACATCGCGAGGCTGAGGATCGCGATCGCGCCGCCGAGGAGTTCTCGCCAAATCCCGAGCAGAAGGCCGATCGAGACACCGAGCGGAAAGAACGCCACGCCGAGCCACTCGCTGCCTTTGGGCTGCTCGCGTGAGGCAAAGAGGATGATGGGGAGCGTGACGCCAACGGCCAGGCCGCTGAGCTTTGCGAGCCAGCAGAGCGCGACGAGAACTGCGTTCGTGCGTGGCGACAACGCGCGTGGCGCGACGCCTGCGGATGGTGGGTTGGCGCGGTCGGTGGGCTGAGACATTGTGTTAGTATACACTAGCATTGTCGGCGGGCCATGGCCACTAGCCTTGTTCGAATGAGACGAAAGCTGGCCGCCGATTTTGCCGTCTCTATCCCTCCGCCGCCCACCGATTCGGGAGCGAGGAAGGTCACTCACGCGGATGCTGAGGCGCTGTCCCACCTGATGCTGGAGGCTTATCGCGGCACGATCGACGACGGCGGCGAGACACTAGACGACGCTCGCGCCGAGGTCCGCAAGACACTCGACGGCGGCTATGGCGCGTTCGACTTTGACGCGTCGGAATTGATCGAGCGTGATCTCCGGGTTGTCGCGGGCACGATCGTCACGCACTACCAGGGGCTGCCGATGATCGCGTTCTCACTCACACTGCCCGAATGGCGGAGGCAGGGGCTGGCGCGGGCTGGGCTGCGCCGAGCCATGCAGCGGCTGGCGCAGGCCGGGCACCAGCGCGTGCAGCTCGCGGTCACCAGCGGCAATACCCCCGCGGAGCGCCTGTACGAGAGCCTGGGCTTTGGGGACGCACGATGAACGCGTTGGTGTTTTCTCACGATTCGCGGCGCAAATCCAGGAATCCGGGCCGCTCTTTGCGCCCAGAATCGATTTTTCTTGGAGCTAAAGAAGCCAGATCACGGGAATATCACCCGAAGTGCCGCCCTCGCGAGCGGCCGGGGACCGAGCGGACCCTAGACTGACCCGCTCAGTTTTCTCAGGCGTCGAACCAGGGCGAATGATCGGAGCGCCCCTTGATGTTGCCACGGCTGATCCAGGGAGGGATGGGAGTGGGCGTCTCCGGATGGACGCTGGCACGCGAGACATCGATGCACGGGCAGCTCGGCGTGGTCTCGGGCACCGTGCTCGACACGCTGCTGGTGCGCCGGCTCGCGACGGGCGACCCGGGCGGGCACCTGCGCCGGGCGATGGCGGCGTTCCCTGTGCCCGAGGTTGCCGCGGCGATCCTGAAACGGTACTTCCGGGAAAAGCCCGATCCGCCCTCGCCGTCGTCGAGCCCCGATGAACTCAAGGGCGATCGCGAAGCGGAGCAAGGCCAGCGGTTCAAGCTCGCGTCGATGCTCCGGTCGAAATCCACACCGGAGCGCGAGTGGCTCTTGGTGCTGGCCAACTTCGTCGAGGTGTACCTCGCCAAGGAGGGGCACGGAGGCGTGGTCGGCATCAATTATCTACACAAGCTTCAGATCCCGACCATTCCGAGCCTCTACGGCGCAATGTTGGCGGGTGTCGACGCGGTTCTGATGGGTGCGGGCATTCCGGGCGACATCCCGGCGGTCATTGACAGCTTGAGCCGGCACGAAGCGGCGAGCCTGTGGCTCGACGTGATCGAGGCCGGCGACCAGAAGTACGCGTTGAGCTTTGACCCGATGGCGGTGTGGGAAGGGCGGCAGATGGGCTGCCCGGCGCGACGGCCTCCCTCGCTGCGAAAGCCGAGCTTCCTGGCGATCGTTTCGTCATCGACGCTGGCGCGGGCGCTCCTGAAGAAAGCCCCGGGCGGGATCGACGGCTTCGTGGTCGAGGCGCCGATCGCGGGCGGGCACAACGCTCCGCCGCGCGGCGTGCAGCAATTGTCGGTGCGTGGCGAGCCGATCTATGGCGAGCGCGACGTGGTGGACATGGCGCAGATGGCGGCGCTGGGATCGCCGTTCTGGATGGCGGGCGGGTGCGCTTCTCGAGAGCGATTCAACGCCGCGATCGCGGGCGGAGCGCGCGGGATCCAGGTCGGGACCGCGTTTGCATTCTGCGCTGAGTCGGGGCTCGACCCGGAGCTCCGGCGCGGCTTTCTCGCGAGGCTGCTCCGCGGCGAGGCCGATGTCTTCACCGATCCGCTCGCGTCGCCGACGAACTTCCCTTTCAAAGTCGCATCGATGGAAGGGTCGCTGTCGGAGGCGGGGGTGTATGAAGATCGACCGCGGCTATGCGACCTGGGGTATCTGCGTCGTGCCTGCCGCAAGCCCGACGGCACGCTGGACTACCGCTGCCCGGCCGAGCCGGTTGAGGACTACGTGAGCAAGGGCGGGAGCCTCGATGACACCGTGGGGCGCAAGTGCCTATGCAACGCGCTGGTCGCGAATCTCGGGCTGGGCCAGCGTCGCCCGGACGCGTATGAAGAGCCGCCGCTGCTCACCGCGGGAAACGACCTTGACTGCATCAGGCCCTTCATCTCACCGGAGAAGTTGAGCTACCACGCGCGAGATGTGATCGAGGCGTTGCTGCCGCCGGAGTACAGGGTCGTCGTGCGCGCCAGCGCAGGCGCGAACGTTCCCGAGGGCGCGAGAATCGGGTGAGCGTTCCCGGCGCGAATCATGGGCAACGCGAGCCGCAGCATGCTTCGCAGCCAATGGCGCGCCAACCGAGAATCTCAATGAGCGGCGCGGCGTACTCTGGGCGCACCGGCTCATTGCGATACAGATCGGTGCTGAGGTACTTCTTGTTGCTGTCGCACAGGATGGTGGCGACCACGCTATCGTCGCCGAGCCCGTCGAGGAGCTTGTCGGCACCAAGGAAGTTCGCCCCGGAGGAGATGCCGAGCGCCAGCCCGACCCGCCCAAGCTTCTGGGTTGCGAGGATCGCGTCGCCGTCCCACACATCAACGACCTCGTCCAACTCGCTCAGCTTCACGATGCTGGGAACAAACTCGTCGCTGATGCCCTGGATCCGGTGCGCGCCGATCTTATTGCCGGTGCGGAGTGTCGGCGAATTGGCGGGCTCAAGCGGATGCACACGCGTACCGGGCCAGCGAGCACGGAGCGCGCGGCCCACGCCCATGACCGTGCCACCCGTGCCAACGCCCGCGACAAAGGCCGCGGCCTGGAGTCCCTCGCTCTCGAGCTGCGCGATGATCTCCGGGCCGGTGGTGCGCTCGTGGGCCTGCACGTTGGCGGGGTTGTCGAACTGGTGGGGAAGGAACACGCGTCGCCCCGCGGCAGCCTCGCTCCGCGCGAATTCGTCCGCGAGCGCGATGCTCCCCTTGAAGCCGCCCTGCTCGTGCGACACGGGCACGACCTCCGCGCCCATCGACTGGATCAGCATCACGCGCTCGCGGCTCATCCAGTCGGGCATGAAGATTCGCACCGGATGCCCCAAGGCACGGCCCATCGCCGAGAAGGAGATGCCGGTGTTGCCGCTGGTCGCCTCGGCGATCGTGTCGCCTGGGCGCAGTTCGCCCCGCTGATACGCGGCGCGGATGATCCAGAGCGCCATGCGGTCCTTCACCGAGCCCGTCATGTTCTTCTGCTCGTACTTGCCGAAGACGCGCCGCTCACGCCCTCGCGAGCGATAGCGGATCTCGATTAGAGGCGTGCGACCGACCATGGCGGCCAGCGCGTCGAGCTTCCCCCACTCCTGCCCGGAACAACTGAACGGATTGCACGCACCCTGAGAACGCGTCTGTGTCATGATTCCCGCCCGCGCGAACAGTTCGAATCGGACCTTGTCATCCAGACACAGGATAGCTCGCGGCGACTTGCGCCGATACACGATTCACCACGCGCGATTAATTCTCCGCGAGTGAGCCCGATTACCGGGGCCCGACCGGGCCGAGCTTGGCAGCACCCACGGTCAGCTCGGCGTGACGGGCCTGATCGATCAGCGACGAGCACCTCGCCTCGATCGACTCGGGCGCAACCGTCTCGCTGCCAGTGCCCTTTTCCGTGACGCATTCGCGGTCGTCGATCGCGCCCAAGGGAGTGTTGATGAGGAAGGAACCGGAAACCTCGCCGCGGACGGGGCGCCCGAATCGGTCGGTCAGGTAGGCCGCTAGGCCCGGGTAGCGGCCCTTCCATGGCTCGCGGTCAACGGGCATCGCGGCAAAGGTCTTGTGGAGCGTCGATGTCGACGGGTCGCTGAGATGCTTGGCCATCCAGCCCACGCCGCGCTTGTCAAAGTACATCGCCTTGCCACACGCGACGAAGGAGTTTCGCCGGATGGTATTGTCCCGCCCGCCGCCGATCAGCATGCCCCAGTTGCAGTGAACGAAGAGGTTGTCCTCGACCGTGATGCCGCTGGCCATGTCGTCGAGGTAGACGGCGTTCTGATAGCGGGCGTCGCTCCCGCGGATCGAGTGGAACAAGTTGCCGCGGATAACGGTGCCCTGTGCCGTCCAGTCGCGCCCGGTGTAGATCGCGCCGGCGTCGCCGGTTTCGAGCACGGCGTCGTGGATGTCGTTGCCCTCGATCACATGGTCGTTGCCCGAGAAGATGATCGCAATGTGCGGGAGATCGGAGATGTGATTGCGGAGGGCACGATTGCCCACGCCGTTGATCGAGATCGCGGGGTTGTAGGTGCGAAGCGTGCGGCCGCATCGCCGGAACGTGGAGTCCTCGACGCTGTTCCCCGCGGGAGTGAGCGTGATGCGATCGCCCCCGGATATCGCGACGCCGGTGCCGCCGACGTCCTCGAAGAGGCAGTGTCGCACGCTCGATTCGCGTCCGTCGAGGGCGACGGCACGCGTACCAAGATCGCGGAACGTCGCGTCGCGGATCACGAGCGACTGCACATTGCGAGTTTCGATCGCCGAGGCCCGCGAACACTCGAACGACAGGTTGACGATTTCGCAGTTGCTGGCGGCATCGAGCGTGATCATCGCGTCGCTGAGGAGCGAAACCGCACACTCCGCGGAGGCGGCGTTTTCAGGGATCCACGCATAGATCGTGCCGCGCGACGCATCGATCCAGTATTCCCCGGGCGCGTCCAGTTCTTCGGGGAGGTTGGTCACCATGAACTTCGCGTGCGTCGTGAGGCCGTAGGTATGCGGGAGCGCGAGCGAGATCGTACCGGCGGTCGCGTCGACCTTGGCGATGGGGATCTGCTCGTCGGCCCAGTCCCAGCACCAATAGCCGAGCGTCCACACGTCGCCGGCGTTGGCCCAGCGGGCGAGGCGATCCTTGTCATTCATGCGGAACACGCCGCCGCGTGGCGCTTCGACTTTCCGTTCCGCGACAGGGACATCGTCCGCGGCGTCGCGCGGGGCGGAGCCGCGATCGACCAGTTCATCGATCTCGGCGAAGCCCTGATTCGGCCATCGCGCGGGCGTGAGAGCGGCCCCACCGACGAAGACCTCGCTGCGAGTCGCGGAAACTCCTACGCCGTGCCCGCTGTGTACAGGGCCCGCGAGCCCGCCGCTCCAACCCGCGAGCGATTCGGGCGGAAGCGCGAGCATGACGACGTGCGACCTCGCCGAGTCGGGCAAGCGCGCGACGAGCGTGGCGTCGGGCGCACTCCACCGCGGCGTATCGACGACCACGCCGCCCACGAGCCTCGCACCGGCGGTTGCGCCACGGATGACGACGCGGCCAAGTTCCTTGCCGATGCGCACGCCGTGCTTCAGCACATGAATGCCCGGCACGAGCGTGATTTCGACGGCGTTCGAAGCAGGCGGGTGCTTGGCGGCATAGTCAACCGCGTCGGCCAGCGACGCTACGCGTACCGACCCATTGGCGTATGTCGCTTGGCCGGCTGCGGGGTCAACGAGTATCCGGAGGGGCGGGTCCTTGGAAAACGCGAGAGCCGGCAGGCCCCCGAGCGCCAGAGCCACGATGGCGAACCAGCCCGAGCGATGAATGTGGTCGGTGCGTCGCGTCGCCATCGAGAGCCCTTTCGAGAGGCTGTGAATCTACCACGATGGCGAGGATTTCTGCCGAGTTTTCGGACTCCACAGGACGTTGTTAGGGCATGAAAAACCTCAGCAGAACAAGCCGGATTCCCTTGTGCGGACCTACTCAGACGACTATGATCTTTGCACGTCGGATACGGTTCGCCGCGATCCGGCAAGAGAGTTGAGAGACTGAGAGACCCAGGGGCCTGAGAAACCCCGGCACTGAGACAGAGAGAGCAATTCAGAGTTCAACGGCTGTTTCCATGGCCATGCTGTGGTGCCCTCGTGGGACCGCTCGCGGCCAGAGTTCCGTTCCGTTCTTAAGATGAGGAGAGACACTATGAGGAAGTTCGTTTTCGGCGTCGCGCTCGTTGCGGCCGCGGGCATGGCTCATGCCGCGATCAATAACACCGGCAACTGGTACGGCAATGTGGGCGGCCAGCTGCACGCGGTCGCGTTCCCGTCCGTCTCGAACGCGGTGGGCAACTGGAGCCTCGGCGGAATCCCCGCTGGCGCGACGATTGAGGCCGCGTACGTTCACTGCAACGACTGGTTCAACGGCGGCTCGGCCCTGACCCTGAGCTTCAACGGCAATTCGGGCGTCTCGCAGACGGCCTATGAGTCCGCCATCTCTGGCGCCGGCGACCTGTTCGACTATCGCTGGGACGTGACCAGCATGATCACGGGCAACGGCGGCTATTCGTTCGACATCCGCGGCGGTCAGCAGATCTACATGGCGTCGCTCCATGTCGTCTTCAGCCACGCCAGCCTCCCGGCCGGCTCGGTCCACACCTATGAGGGCGCGGAACACGTCGGCGAGGGACACACCACCGACAGCTATTCGTTCAACCTCTTGAACGCGGCGGCCGGCCCGGCCTACTTCCAGATGGTGACGCAGGCCGACGACACCGCCACCACCGGTGAAGCGATCTACTACAACGGGATCAAGGTCGCGGGGCCGATCGACGCCAACCTCGGGCCGAATGCCTCACGCATCCAGGCCCCCGTCGTGAATAATGGCGTGGCGGAGCAGATCGCGATCAACACCTATGGCGACTGGTTCGGCATGCACGTCGCGATGGTCACCACGACGCTCCCGACCCCCGGCGCCGCGGCTCTCTTCGGCGTTGCTGGCCTGATGGCTTCGCGTCGTCGCCGTTGAACGATCGCCCGCGAGTCTGACTGAAGCGAAACACCCCGGTCAAATGGCCGGGGTGTTTTCTTTGGTGACTGGCACGTGCAACTCGCGCCGCGCGGTTCAATCGCGGTACTTCGCGTGACACGTCTTGCATGAATCGGCGACGGCCTTGAACTGGGCCGAGAGCTTGGCGGCGTCCTTTTCGCCGGCCACAAGATTGTCTTCGAGCTTCTGGGCCGCGGCGCTATTGCTCTGGAGCCCCTCGGAAAATCCCGCGGGCTTCGCCGCCGCGCGATCTCCGGTTGAGAGAACGCGCAGAATGTCGGCCATTCGTCCGGCCTCGGCGGCGGGAACCAGATCGGGATGGTCCTTCGGGACTTGCCATCCCGACTTTTCGATGAGCTTCAGGTGCTCGTTGATCTCGTCGAGTTCCACCATCGATTTCACGAAGCCCTTGGGCGGCGCGGCCTGCGGGAAATCTGCGGGCACGCCGTCAAGCACGTCCGCCCCCACCACCGTGGCCGCGGCGGCGCACGCGTAGAGGCCCTTGTAGTTCGGCGCGGTGCCCGAGACCTTCATGCGCGCGGTCGCTTCGTCGGGCGACATCCAGCCCAGGCTCACCGCGGTCGCGGCGGCGGCGCCGGCACTGCGGTGCTTGCCGTGATGGCAATGCACGTACACCGGACCGTCGGCCATGGCGTCGCGCGTCGCGCGAGCGATCTCGAGCTTGCGGGCTTCATCGAAGCCGTTGTATCCGATGGGGAGGTGGATATAGCGGATACCGCGGACGTTCGCGTATTCGACCTCCGGCGCGGCGCCGTCGACGCTGATGATGGTCTTGACGCCCATGCCGGCGACGGCATCGAAACCCGCGTCGCCCTCGGGAACGCTGCCGGAGTAGAAGCCGTCGTGATAGGCGACGACGTTGTGCAAGCCGGCATAATCGCGCGGCTTGTCGTCGCTGAGCTTGGGCGGATCGACGGGCGCGACGGTTCGGATCGCGTGCGAGCCGTTCGAGTGGTGCCCGGCGCACGAGACCAGCGCTCCGCCCGCGATGGCGAGGGCCAACGGGACCACGAAGGAAACGGCGACTCTGGCGGCGGCCTTGCGAAGCGCGGATTTGGTCTGCATGCGTATCTCCGGAGCGGCTAGAAGGACAATCGCGTTGGCGAGTGTACCGAGGTGTCGCGTCCGAGTTGCGGCGCGCCGCAGTGTCACTTGGTGGGCCGAGAGTTTGAGAAGCCGGCGTTTCTGGTACGCTGTGCCCAGAAGATGCGCTCAAACGACCATCCATTCCCCGCAGCAACGGGCGATCGTGATCGGACTCGCTCGCGAGTGATGGACCGAGCACGGCACGCAGATCGCCGCGATCATCGCGGCACATGTCGCGCCTTCACGCTCATCGAACTGCTCGTCGTCATCTCAATCATCACGATCCTCATCGCGATCCTGCTCCCGGCGCTCGCGCGGGGACGCATCATCTCCCGACGCACCTCGTGCGGCTCAAACCAGCACTCGATCGGCGTCGCACTCCAGGGATATCTCAATGACTTCAAGGGTGTGTTCCCGGTCCACAGCAACTGGGGCAATCTCGTCGGGCGGCACGGGACCAAGAATACCTATGACGAAGCGCCGGGCACGGGCTGGGAGAATGAAACCACCAGCGCAGGAAAACCGCTGAAGATCAGGCCGCTGAACAAGTACCTCGACTCGCCGATGGTCGCACGCTGCCCCGACGATCGCGGCGACGTGCTGCAGAACAACGTCACCAACTGCTTCGACGCCTATGGCACGAGCTACCTGGTCCACTGGCGGAGCGACAACTTCGCCACGGCTCACGCCACCTCCGACAACATCGGGTCAAAGCCCATGCGTGAGAGCGACCCGCGAGGCCCGATGTCGCTCAAGCTGGTGCTCGCGGAGTGGGTCTGGCACGGGAACCGCGCGCTTGACCAGCCGCAGAACCTGTGGCACAACATCCGTGCGCTTCGCCAGTACAACATCCTGTACGGGGACTCGCACGTGAAGTTCTTTACGTTTCCACGCGATATCGAGAACTGGTATGAACCCACGGCGGCGGCACCGGACCCGAATCGGGGGTGGTGGTAAGGCGTCGCGACGTTTGTCAACGGGAGCCCGGTGGCGCGCCGATAACGCCGGTTGAGTGAGTGCCCAACTTCGCTCAACTCAGGGCCTTGCATTGGTCGATGATCTGCATATAGTGGACAAGCAGAGAAGGAACTCCCTTATGAGAACTACCGCCACCGTTTCCCTCGCGGGCCTGACGCTCTCGGTGGTGTTGGGCGTTTTTATCGGGCTCTCGGGCTATACGTTCCAGTACGCCGGAGGGACGTCGTACCTGTCGAACGATCCCAAAGCGTGCGTGAATTGCCACGTCATGCGGGATGAATACGACGGCTGGCAGAAGGGCTCGCACCACGCGGCCGCGACGTGCAATGACTGCCATGTACCCCAGGACCTGATCGGCAAATACGCGACCAAGGCCGAGCACGGGTGGAGGCACAGCAAGGGCTTCACGCTCCAGGATTTTCACGAGCCGATCCGCATCACCACCGACAGCCTTGTGGTGGTACAGGACAACTGCGTTCGCTGCCACGGCGAGTTCGTGTCGGCGGTCGCGACCTCTCGCGGCACGCAGCACGGCATGATGATCGGCGACCTCAACTGCGTCCACTGCCATTCCCACGTCGGGCACGGCCCGATCCGTTGAACGACTCACGGAGATTGATCCATGTCAACCAGCGACAACGCACCGAAGCGTGGCTCAGGCCTTTCCATCTTCCTGGTTCTCATCACCGCGGGCGCCACGGTCGGCGTCATGATGCTCATGCAGAACATCCGCGAGCGGAAGACCGAGGCCAAGGAGACCGTCTTCCGCGTCACCAACATCGCGGAAACCACGATCGACCCAGCGGAATGGGGCAAGAACTTCCCGCGCCAGTTCGACTCGTACAAACGCACCGTCGACATCGAGCGAACCAAGTACGGCGGGAGCGAGGCGTTCCAGAAGCTCGACCAAGACCCCAAGTGGCGCCAGATCTTCAAGGGATACGCGTTCTCGATCGACTACCGCGAAGAGCGCGGGCACGCGTACATGCTGAGTGATCAGCGTGAAACCGAACGCGTGACGAAGAAGGCTCAGCCGGGCGCGTGCCTGCACTGCCACGCGTCGATCACGAACGCGTATCGCAAGGCGGGCATCGAGAAGGGCGCGACGGGCACGCTCGACGATTCGCTGACGTCCCCGACCGGGCAAGAACAGCTGATGAAGGGCTTCGAGTCGGTGTGCGCGATGCCTTACAACGACGCGACCAAGCTGGTCACGCACCCCGTCGCGTGTGTCGATTGCCACGATCCGCAGACGATGCAGCTTCGCATCTCGCGCCCGGGATTCCTGAACGGAATCAAGGCGCTGGCGACGAGCGACGACCCCGTGCCGCATCTGCCGAGCGTGGAACGCTGGCGCAAGGGTGATCGCAAGAACGGCTACGACCCCAACTCGGACGCGACTCGCCAGGAAATGCGCAGCATGGTCTGCGGGCAGTGCCACGTCGAGTACTACTTCAAGGGCGACCAGAAGCTCGTGACCTTCCCATGGCACAAGGGCCTGAAGGTCGAGCAGATCGAGATGTACTACAACGAGGTGGGCTGGAAGGACTGGGCCCACGCCGAAACGGGCGCGCCGGTGCTCAAGGCCCAGCACCCGGAGTTTGAGTTGTGGAGCCAAGGCATCCACGCGAGGAGCGGCGTGGCGTGCGCCGACTGCCACATGCCCTACCAGCGTGAGGGTGCGGTCAAGATCAGCGACCACCACGTGCGCAGCCCGATGCTAAACGTGTCGCGCGCGTGCCAGACGTGCCACCACTATTCCGAGGACGAGATCAAGTCGCGCGTTGAAACGATCCAGGATCGCACCGCGAAGCTGCTCGGCCGCGGCGAGGATGCGGTGGTCGCACTCCTCAACGCGCTCAAGGCCGCCAAGGACACGGGGGCGAGCGACGAGACCTTGAAGAAGGCCCGCGAACTGCAGCGTCAGTCGCAGTGGCGCCTGGACTTCATCGCCGCGGAGAACTCGATGGGCTTCCACGCTCCGCAGGAGTCCGCGCGAATCCTGGGCGAGGCGATCGACCTGGCGCGCCAGGGCGAGCTCGAAGCCCTCAAGATCGCGGGCCTCAATGCGACGGCCAAGCCTCCGGAGAAGCCGGCGGACAAGCCGGCGACTCCACCCCCGGCCAAGTGAACCAATCGGGCGCACGGGCGTCTATCCAGCCATGGGACTCTTGAGCAAGCTCTTTGGCGGCGGAACGGGGAAGCCATCCCGCTCCGCCGTTTTTCCTTCCGCGGAGTTTGCGTCCGCGCGTGACGCGATCGCGGCGATGATCGCACGCCAGCGCGAGCATTGGCCAGGCGGCTGGGTGAGCGTGTTGCTCGTCGAACATGCGGGCGACGAGGACGGGCCGGCGATGATCCAGATCGCGGGCGGCGACGGGGACCCCGACACGGTCAATCTGTGCCAGCGCCGAGCACCCGAGAGTCTCTCCAGAGCTCTTGGACTCGTGGAGAAGCAGCCCGGGCTGTACGTCGTACCCAGTTCGACTATCGAGCAGATGGCAAGCCTGGCTGAGGCACTTCTGGCGGAGGTGTTTCACATCGGCGAGATCAAGAACCTTGAGATCGAGATTGATCCGGGGTAGAAGACCGCCGACATCGTCCGCAACGGAGTCCGATGGGGCGAGGCCGCGACCCGAACCTTCCTCGAAGTCTCATTAAGTCCGGCGTCAAAAGACGGAGTCAGTGCAAACGACGGCTACGCGTTCAGCGTGCTCAGGCACACCTGCACGACATCAGAGAGCGGCACGACCTGGCCCTTGCCGGTGTCCTTGCGCGCCTTGAACTCCACGCCGCCCTGCTCGAGCGCCTTGTCGCCGATGGTGACCCGGATCGGGATACCGATGAGGTCGGCGTCCTTGAATTTCGGGCCCGGGCGTTCGTCGCGGTCGTCGGTGAGCACATCAACGCCGTGCCCGACGAGCTCGCACGCGATCTTGCCCGCGACCTCCCGCTGGCGCGCGTCGTCGGATTTCATCAGGGTGATGAGGACGTGGTAGGGCGCGATCGCGGCGGGCCAGATAATGCCGTTTTCGTCGTGGCTCATCTCGACGCACGCGGCCATGGTTCGGCTGACGCCGATGCCATAGCAGCCCATGATGACCGGCTTTTTCTGCTGGGTTTCGTCGAGGACGGCGAGGCCCATCGCGTCGGAGTATTTGGTGCCGAGCTTGAAGATGTGGCCCACTTCGATGCCGCGTGCAGTGACGAGCTTGGCGCCCGCGGCCCGCGGCGAGGGATCACCTTCCATCGCATTGCGCACGTCGCCCACCATCACGCGTGAGGAATCGTCGAGGACTGTGCCGACCTCGCGGCGCCAGTTGAAGTGCTTGACGTGGTGATCGGGCTTGTCCGAGCCGCTGGCCCAGAAGCCGCCCGTGCTCGCGTCGGAGTCGATGAGGAGGAGCGTGCCGGGCACGGCGTTGACGGTGCGAGGTGAGACATAGCCGATGGCGAATCCGGCGGCACGGGCGGCCTTCTCGTCCGCGAGCGTGACGTTGTAGCCCGAGATCGCCTTCACCTTGCCCTCGTTGACGTCGTGGTCGCCGCGGACCGTGGCGACGATCCACTTCACGCCATCGGGCGCGGTGGAGCCGGGCGTCCTGCCGCCGGTCTGGAACACGATCGTCTTGAGCATGCGATCGGGCTTGACCTTCATGAACTTGCCGACCTCGTCGATGCCGGGGAGGTTGGGCGTGTGGACCTCGGTCAGCTCGCCGGTGGGCGGCTCGGCGAAGGTGCCGCGCGGACGCTCACCGATCTCGCACTTTTCGACGTTGGCGGCGTAGCCGGAGACGGGGCACTTGAGGATCGTGTCCTCGCCGCTGGCGCAGTTGATCATGAACTCGTGAGAGGCCGAGCCGCCGATGGGCCCGGATTCGGCCTCGACGGCGGTGTAATCCAGGCCGCACCGCGAGAAGATGTTGCTGTAGGCGCGGTACATCGCGTCGTAGGCCTCGTTCAGTCCGCCGGGACCTTCGAGCTTGGTGTGGAAGGTGTACGCGTCCTTCATGATGAACTCGCGACAGCGAAGCAGGCCCGCACGCGGGCGGGCCTCATCGCGGAACTTGGTCTGGATCTGGTAGAGCGAGAGCGGGAGCTGCTTGTACGAGTTGACCGAGCCCTTCACCATCTCGGTGATGGTCTCTTCGTGGGTGGGCCCGAGCGCGGAGGTGTTGCCCTTGCGGTCGGTGACCTTGAAGAGCAGGTCGCCGTAGGCCTCGTGGCGCTTGGTCTCCTGGTAGAACTCCATCGGGACGATGACTGGCATGAAGAGCTCGACCGAGCCGGCGTTGTTCATCTCGTCGCGGACGATGTTGGAGACCTTGGTGAGGACGCGCCACGCGAGCGGCAGGTAGTCGTACACGCCGGCCGCGACCTTGCGGATGAAGCCCGCGCGAGAGAGAAGAACGTGCGACGGAGTCTCGGCATCGGTGGGTGCTTCGCGCGTGGTCGGGATCAGCGTTCGTGACCAGAGATGCGAGTCTCCGATTCGCGTGTTCGAAATCGCCCGCTTCGTCGGTGTTTGGACTGCGTTCATAAGACCGAACGGTAGGCCGCCGGATTTCCGCAAAGGAACCGGGTGAATCTGCGGGCGAATGCGCCGGTACGATGACGGCCCGCGCCGGGGTGGCGCGGCATCAAAGGAGTCGAGTCATGATTGATCGTGAATGTTCCACGTTGTTGCTGCGCGCCCTTGTCGGCGCGGCGGCGTTGGGCCTGCCGGGCGTATCGCTGGCGGGCGAGCTGTCCACCTTCACGCTCAAGTCCGGCGAGCGCGTCAACGGGCGCGTTGTCGACATGGACTCCGAGGGCATGACCGTGATGAGCCCGCTCCTGGGTGCCGTACGCGTCGCGCGGGCCGATCTGGCGGAGATGCCCGGACAGCCCGCAGCCGAGCCCGCGGCGGCGCCGAGCGTCCCCGCCGATCCAGCGAGCTTCTGGAAGGGATGGAAGTGGAACGCGGAGTTCGGCCTGAACGGGTCCGACGGCAACAGCGAGACGCTCAACTTCCGCGCCGGGCTCAACGGCAAGCGCGAATCGTCGAAGTATGACACCGCCGTCGGCTTCACCTATGGATATGGCTCGGAGGACGGCAACAAGTCCAAGGACCGCTTCGAGGCCGATCTCCGCAACGACTGGAAACTGAACGCGCCGTGGCGCGTGTTCGCCCAGGGCAAAATCGAATACGACTATTTCCAGGACTGGGACTGGCGATGGTCGGCGTATGGCGGTGTGGGATACGAGTTCATCAAGAGCGACAAAACACTGCTCCTGGGACGAGTCGGTGCCGGTGCCAGCCAGGAGATCGGCGGGAGCGAAAACAAAATCGTGCCCGAAGGCCTGCTGGGGCTGGACTACACCCACAAGCTCAATGAGCGGAACGACATCTTCGCGAATTTCGATCTCTACCCGGCACTGGATGACTTCGGGCCTTACCGCTTCTTGGCTAAGGCGGGATGGCAGATCCTTGTCGATGAAAAGAGCAACATGAGCCTAAAGCTCGGCGTGGAAGATCGTTACGACAGCACGCCGGAAGGTCAGAAGCGGAATGATGTTGACTATTTCGTGATGCTGGTATTCTCTTTCTAGCTCACCGGGGTTTTCCCGGATGCCGTTCTGGCGTCCTTCCCCAGTTTCTCTCGAGCGCAAGGAGTCAACGCATGGGACTGATCAAGGAATTCCGCGACTTCGCCATGAAAGGAAATGTCGTCGACATGGCGGTCGGCGTGATCATCGGAGGAGCATTCGGCAAGATCGTGTCCACCCTTGTCGACAAGGTCATGATGCCGCCGATCGGATACCTCACGGGCGGCGTCGACTTTAAGGACAAGACCTTCAAGCTCTTGGAGAAGGGTACCGCGGGCGCGACGTCGGACGTCGTCATCGGCTACGGCGAGTTCATCAACACCATCATCCAGTTCGTCATCGTCGCGTTCTGCCTGTTCATGGTCATCAAAGCCATGAACACCGCCAAGACCCGGTTCGAGAAGCAGAAGGAAGCGGCACCCCCGCCGCCCCCACCTGCCCCGGCGCCGTCGGAGGTCTACCTCAAGGAAATCCGCGACCTGCTCGCGAAGCGTTGAGCTTCCGCAATTCGTCACGGTGCATTACACAACTAAGCCCCGCGTTCGCGGGGCTTTTTCGTGCGCCTTGCTTTTCGTTCGCCCTACTTGGTCTTCAGGAAGTACGCGACGAAGAAGTGCTCGTCGGCCTGGATTTTCATGGGCACCCACGACGTGCTGGTCTCACTGAAGTCGACGTGACGCCGACGCCGTCGCGCGTCGCTGGCCCACCACGAATTCGTCCCCGACGAGTACGTGGTCACGGGCTCCTGAACAATCTTCTCGGTCTTACCGAGGTACGAGCGCGAATAGACCACCAGGTCCGCGCCCTTCTGGCGGGCGAGCGCAGCCAGCTCACCGTCCTCGGGCTCAACGAGGTCCGTGGTCTTGAATGCGGAGCGCCCGATGATGTCGACGCTCCCCGCGTCGCGCGTCACCTGCAGCGCCTCGAGCAGCTTGGATTGACGCATGGCACGCAGATCGGCCGGCCATTCCTCGGGCGGCGCATCCGACTTGGCGGCCTCGGCATCCAGCTCTCGCAGCACAGGCTCGAGCCTCTCCCACGAAACGCCGCGGATCTTCACGTCGGTCGAGGGCGAAAGCGGCTCGGTCGAAAGAGAGGCATAGGTCGCCTGCCAGGGCGATGTGGTGCAGCCGCCCAAGAGCGACGAGGCCACGACCGATCCGAGCAGGACGGAGCCGATCACGATCGCACGCGGGAGGGAACACATTGGCTTTGCCATGTCTAATTCAAAGCGGGAACGAAGCCGGGGTCCACTTGCGATCGGAGCGCGAGCTTTCGACGACGCGCTCGATGAAATGCACGCCGCGGGCGCCATCAAGGACGTCCGGGTAGTCGAAGACCCCGCCCAGCCCGACGCCCCCGGAGCCGGGCTTGCCGATCTGGCGAGCCGCGATCGCGTCGTAAGCGTTGCGGTAGACATTGGCGAAGGCCTCAAAGAACGCCTCGGGATGCCCGGGCGGCAGCCGCGTGGCGTGCTTGGCGGCTTCGGACACATATCCGTTGCCGCGGCGGAAGTACTGCTCCGGCCCGCCGTCGGGTCGGTGCATGAGGATATTGGGGTCTTCCTGGTTCCACTCGAGCGTGCCCTTGGTGCCAAAGACGCGGATGCGCAGGTCGTTTTCGTGGCCGATCTCGATCTGCGAAGCGATGAGCACGCCGCGGGCTTCAACGCCGTTGCGGGCCTTGAAACGCAGGAGCACGTTGGCGTCGTCGTCGAGTCGTCGGCCGGGAACAAACGTGGTGAGATCGGCGCAGATGGACTCGAGCGATAGCCCGGTCATGTACGACACGAGCTGTTCCGCGTGGCTTCCGATGTCGCCGATCGCGCCGCCCAGGCCGGAGCGGGCGGGATCGGTGCGCCAGTCGGCCTGCTTTTGTCCGCTCTTTTCCAGCGCGGAAGCGAGCCAGCCCTGGTTGTATTCGACGATCACCTTGCGCACGTCGCCGATCGCACCGGACGAGACCATCTCGCGAGCCTGCTTCACCATCGGATAACCCGAGTAGTTGTACGTGACCGCGAACACCACGCCGGTCTTCTTCACGATCTGTACCAGCTCGCGCGCCTGCTCGCTCGTGTGCACCAGCGGCTTGTCGCAGATCACGTTGATCCCCGCGGACGCGAACGCCTTGGCGACGGGGAAGTGCGCGTGGTTCGGCGTGACGATGCAGACAAAGTCGATCCGCTCGTCCTCGCCCAGGAGCAGCTCTCCCTCGAGCATGTCCTCCCAGCGTTCATAGTTCCGCCGATCGTCGAGGCCGAGGTCGCGCCCCGAAGCCTTGGACTTCTCCGGCGTCGACGACAACGCGCCCGCGACCATGCGAGCGCGATGGTCCATGCACGCCGCGATGCGATGCACCGCGCCGATGAACGCGTCCCGACCGCCGCCCACCATTCCCATGCGAAGAACTTTGCTCACGGCCAACCTCCGGCAACCACCCGTTCGTCGTCGGATTCGCGCGGGCCTCTGCCCCGCGCCAAACCGACCTGATGCCTCATACACACACGTCAGCGCGAGCCGCTACTTCTTGGTCTTCTCTTCCTTGTCGAACGCGGCATCGAAGGCGACGCCGGAAGGCGTGAAATCCACGCCGCGAACATACTCGCAGCTTTCCTTCGCGCCGTGCTCGCGGTCCATCCCCGCGTCCTCCCATTCAACGCTGAGCGGGCCCTGGTAGTTCGCACGATTGAGGGCGCGGATGATCGCGTCGAAATCGACGTGCCCACGACCGACAGACCGGAAGTCCCAGCCACGCCGGTGATCGCCGAAGGCCAGGTGCGAGCCGAGGATGCTCGCCGTGCCGTTCATGTTGGTCGCGACGTCCTTCATGTGGACGTGCCAGATGCGATCCTTGAACGTGTCGATGAAGATCGCGGGGTCGACGCCTTGCCACAGGAGGTGGCTCGGGTCGAAGTTGAATCCGAACGCGGGATGCCCGTTGACGGCGTCGATCGCCCGCTGGGCGGTGTAGATGTCGTAGGCAATCTCGCCCGGGTGAACCTCCAGGCCAAACTTCACGCCGACCGCCGCGAACTCGTCGAGGATCGGGACCCATCGCTTGCCGAAGTCCTTGAAGCCGTCGTCGATCTCCTTGGGCGTGGTCGGCGGGAAGAAATAGAGCTTGTGCCACACGCTGCTCCCCGTGAAGCCGTTGACGACCTTCACGCCGAACTTGGCCGCGGCCTTGGCGGTCGTGATCATTTCGGCGGCGGCCCGCTTGCGCACGCCCTCCTTGTTACCGTCGCCCCAGACTCGCTCGGGGAGGATGGATTTGTGGCGTGCGTCGATGGGGTCGCAGACGGCCTGTCCAACGAGGTGGCTGGAGATCGCGTAGCACTGAAGGCCGTGGGCTTGCAGGATTTCCCAGCGGCTCTGGCAGTGGCGTTTGTCGCGCATCGCCTTGACCGGATCGAAGTGATCGCCCCAGCAGGCGAGCTCGAGCCCGTCATAGCCGAACGACTTGGCCTTCTCGGCCATGACTTCGAGGGGAAGATCGGCCCACTGGCCCGTGAACAACGTGACGGCTCTTGGCATGGTTGGCTCCTTGCTCGGGACGCCGACAGTCTAGTGCCGCGCACGATTCTCCGCCCGCGATACAGTGACTGCATGATCCCGCACACCACGCCGGGCGTGTGGCCCGCCGACATCCCCGCGTCACGCTTCGCCTCGCTCGTCCGACGCGACCGCCCCGAGGGCTGCCGCGTCGGGTTGCTCGGCCTCCCGCAGGACATCGGCGTGCGATTGAACAATGGTCGCCCCGGCGCCGCGGAAGGCCCGCGCGAATTCCGGCGGGCGCTGGCTCGCCTTGGGGTGGCCCGCCCGGACGGGCACGATTGGCCGCGCGTGTTTGACGCGGGCGATGTCGTTCCCGCGACGTTTGACGGGCCGGCGTCACTCGACAACACCGACGCCATCGCGGCTTTTCACGAGACGCACCGACGCATCAGCGAGGCCTCGCTCGCCATCGCCGACGCGGGCTTGCTCCCGGTCGCGGTGGGCGGCGGGCACGATTGCACGTTCGCGTTTGTGCAGGGCGTGCATCGGCAGTTCCGTTCGCCGATGGCGGGTCTGTACTTTGACCCGCACCTCGACGTACGCGAGACGCCCGGGAGCGGCATGGGCTTCCGCCGGTTGATCGAAGTCGGTGCCGCCGACTCGCTCTCGATCGTCGGTTTCGATCCCATCGTGAACTCGCGCGAGCACGTGGCGTGGTTCCGCGGGCACGGGGGGCAGATGCTCGATCCCGCGGGGCCGCTGCAATTGCCCCAGGGAAGGCCGCTGTTTGTGAGCGTGGATATGGACTCGATCGATGCGTCGAGCGCCCCGGGCGTGAGCGCGATGAATCCATGCGGGTTGTCCCCCTCGCAACTGTTCCCGTGGATCGAGGCCGCGGCGGCGCATCCGCGATTGGCGTGCTTCGACATCATGGAATTGAGCCCGCCTCACGATCCCGACGGTCGCACGGCTCGCCTTGCGGCGTATCTGTTCCTGACATTCCTGCGGGCCTTGCCGCCCGCGTGAGCATCGCGTTCCATGTTGACACTCATCCACAACGCGCGTGTGCTGACCCTTGCGGGCGATCGGCCCCGGCGCGGCACGACCATGCGCGATCTCGGAGTGATCGACCGCGCGGACGTGCTCATCGTGGACGATAAGATTTCGCTGGTCGCGTCGAGCAATCCGGGTATTCAGTTCGTGCGCCCACCGGACCTGACCATCGACGCCAAAGGCCGCGTGCTGATGCCCGCGCTGATCGATTGCCACACGCACGCCTGCTGGGCGGGCTCGCGGATCGACGAGTGGGAACGAAAACTCGCGGGCGCGACGTACCTTGAGATCCTGCAGGCCGGCGGCGGGATCATGTCGACCGTGCGTGCAACGCGGGAGGCGACGGAAAACGATCTGGTGTCGTCGCTCTCGGCCCGCCTTGCACGCATGCTCGCCTTCGGCACGACCACCATCGAAGTAAAATCGGGATACGGCCTTTCGACCGAGCACGAGTTGAAGATACTCCGCGCCATCAGGCGGGCCTCAGACGCCTTTCCAGGCGCCGTCGTCCCCACCGCGCTCATCGCCCACGCGATCGACCACGACCAACCGGGGTTCGTCGATACAACGATCCATGACACGCTCGACGCGGTCCACGCCGAGTTTCCGGGGATCGCGCTCGACGCGTATTGCGAAAAGGGCGCGTGGAGCCTGGCGGACTGCGCTCGCCTGTTTGATCGTGCCCGTTCGATCGGGCACCCGATCCGGGTCCACACGAACCAATTCAACAGCCTCGGCATGGTTGAGCACGCGACCGCGATCGGCGCCATCAGTTGCGACCACCTCGAAGCCATGACCGAAGCCGAGATCCACGCGATCGGCGCGTCATCCTCCATCGGCGTCGTTCTCCCCGCGGCGTGCCTGCACCTGGGCTCGCCATACGCAAGTGCCCGGCGGATGATCGACGCTGGCGCGGCGATCGCTCTGGCGACCAACTGCAACCCAGGCTCGGCGCCGACGGAGTTGCTGCCCCTGGCGATGGCGATGGGCGTGCGCGGCTGCGGCATGACGCCCGCGGAAGCAATCGTTGCGGCAACCCTGAACGCGGCGTGCGTGCTGGGCCTTGGCGACCGCGGCCAGATCGCGATCGGGCAGCGGGCGGACCTTGTGCTCCTTGAGGACACCGACGAGCGGGCGATTGTCTATGAGCTTGGCGGCTCTCAGATCTCGCACGTTTTCGTGGGCGGGAAGCTCGTGCGCCCGCTGACGTGAGGCGGGCGAGCACCTACGATGACGGACCAATGGCCGCACCTTCACTTCATGTCCCCAAGATTTCCGCCATCGAGGCCGAGGGAGCCCTCGCCGCCGCCCGAAAAGTCGTCGAGACGCACCACAAGCTGGCGGCGTGGCTCCGCCCCGGCGTGACGCTGGCGCAGATCGACCAGCAGGTCGCCAAAGTTCTCGACGACCTGCGCTGCGCGTCGTGCTTCCTTCACTACAAGGGCGCGAAGCGCGTGCCCTTCCCCTCGTACGCCTGCCTCTCGCTCAATGAGTGCGTCGTCCACGGGACGGCCGGATACTACCCCCACCCCGTGAAGGATGGCGATGTCCTGAAAATCGACATCGGCGTGCGCTATCGCGGCTGGATCGGCGACGCGGCCTGGACCTACGTCTTCGGGCAGCCCTCGCCGCTCGTGAAGAAGCTCACGGACTGCGGCAAGGAGTCGCTGGCCCGCGGCCTGCAAGAGCTTCGCCCCGGGAACACATTCCTCTCGTGGGCGAAGATGGTGCAGGACATCGTCGAGACCAAGTACGGCTTCCACCTTGTCCGCGGCCTGGGTGGACATGGCTACGGACGCGAGCTGCACGATCGACCCTTCGTTTCCAACGTCGTCCCGACGTATCCCGGCGAGTGGCCCGAGGCCTTCGAACCCTGCCGACCCGGGACGCTGGTCGCCGTCGAGCCCATGATTGCGGTCGGGACGGGGCAGACGCTTGAGCGCCCGAAGGAATGGCCGGTCTATTCCAAGGACGGCTCACTCACGGTGCATTACGAGCACGACGTTTACATCACCGAAAACGGACCGAAAGTCCTGACCGAAGGGCTGGAGCAGGTCCGCGACGTGATCGTCTGACCGGGCCCGCTTTATTGGCACGCGCCCCGCAGCCCACCGACCCAGGCGATCCCGGTCGCGGTTCGCCCGGAGTTCCATTGGACTCTTCAGGAATAGCGCGCAATACTCAAGCCCGTGAACCGCGTTGAGCAGATTTTCTTGACGCTCAGGCAGGAGCGGAAACGGGCCCTGATGCCGTTTATCTGCGGCGGACACCCGCGCCCGGGTGCCACGGCTCAGATTCTGCCCACGTTGCAGGCCGCCGGAGCCAGCATCGTCGAAGTCGGGATTCCGTTCTCGGACCCGATCGCCGACGGACCGGTCATCGCCGCGGCCATGCACGTCGCGCTGCAGCGCGGCTCGACTCCCCAGTCGGTCTTTGACGAAGTCCGCTCGGTCCGCGATCAGCTCTCGATGGGCTTGGTCGCGATGGTGAGCGTGTCGATCGTGCATCGCATGGGTGGGCCGATGGAGTTTGTGGCAAAGGCCGCCGACGCGGGGTTTGACGGGTTCATATTCCCCGATGCGCCGCTCGAAGAGTCGGGCGTACTGCTGTCGACCTGCCGCGAGCGCGGGGTCGCGGCCAGTCTTTTGATCTCGCCTTCGACGCCTTTCGCGCGGGCTAAGGAGATCGTCGCGGCCTCGTCCGGATTCGTCTATCTCTTGGCGCGAGCTGGGATTACGGGCGAGCGTGCGGAAGCTCCGGAGATCGCAGGGCGCGTCAACAAGCTGCGCGAGGTGACCGAGCTTCCGATCGCGGTCGGCTTTGGCATCTCGAACGCGGCCCATGTGCAGTCGGTGACGGAATCCGCCGACGCGGCGATCGTGGGGAGCGCGCTGGTCCGCCGCATGAGCGAGGCGGACGCGCAGGGACGCGATCCGGTCGCGGAGGCATCGAGCTTCGTTCGCGAATTGTGCCAGGGTCTGCAACAGCGACAACCATCGGCCGGTCAGCCCGCCGCGTCGGGTGCGTGATCACCCTGACCCGTGCGATCGCTGTTTGGCGACCGGCCCTTTCGGCATTCCCGCCCTTTGTGTTGGGCATTCTGTGAACAACTGCCCCGTGCGACACGATCTTTTTCGTGCCGCGAGGAATCACCGTTTTTTCCCGCGTGCCGAGGATCGGCGTGCGAATCATCCAGACGGAGTCTGACCCATGAGCATTTCGAGTTCTTCCGACACCCGAGCCCGAATCATGAACCCCACCACTCTTTCGTACATTCCCGCCGAAGAGCTGTTCGCCGAGGACGTGTTCACCGCACGCGTGATGCGTCAGCGTCTGCCCAAAGACGTGTTCAAGGCCTTGCAGCGCACGCTGACCAAGGGAGAGCGGCTCGATCCGCAGCTCGCGGACGTGGTCGCCGCTGCCATGAAGGACTGGGCGATCGAGCGTGGCGCAACCCACTACACACACTGGTTCCAGCCGCTGACCGGCCAGACCGCCGAAAAGCACGACGCCTTCATCACGCCCGACGGGCACGGCGGGGCGCTCACGGAGTTCACCGGCTCCGCCCTCGTTCAGGGCGAGCCCGACGCATCGAGCTTCCCTTCGGGCGGCATCCGCGCCACCTTCGAGGCCCGCGGCTACACCGCGTGGGATTGCACCAGTCCGGTGTTCCTCTCGCGGAACGCGGGCTCGGTCACGCTGTGCATCCCCACCGCATTCGTCTCGTGGACCGGCGAGGCGCTCGACCACAAGACGCCACTGCTTCGCTCGATGGACGCGGTTTCGAGCCAGGCAGTCCGCCTGCTCAAGATCTTTAGCGCCGACCAGGGCGTGAGCCGGGTGACCGCAACATGCGGCTGCGAGCAGGAGTATTTCCTGGTCGACCGCGACTACTTCTACGACCGCCCGGACATGATCGCCTGCGAGCGCACGCTTTTCGGCGCTCGCCCCCCGAAGCATCAGCAGCTCGAAGACCACTACTTCGGGAGCATCCCGACCCGCGTCATGGCGTTCATGGCCGAAGCCGAGCGCGATCTCTGCCGCTTGGGCGTGCCCGTCAAGACTCGCCACAACGAAGTAGCTCCGTGCCAGTTCGAATTGGCGCCGGTGTTTGAAACGGCCAACGTCGCCTCGGACCACCAGATGCTGGTCATGGAGACGCTGCGCCGCGTCGCTTCTCGCCACGATTTCGTGTGCCTGCTCCACGAGAAGCCTTTCGCCGGGATCAACGGCTCGGGCAAGCACGTCAATTGGTCCATCGCCACCGACACCGGCTCCAACCTGCTGGACCCGCGCGACGACACGCACACCAACATGATCTTCCTGTGTACGTTGGCGGCCGTCATCCGCGCCGTCGACCTCCACGCCGACGTGCTCCGCGCCAGCGTCGCCCACGCCTCGAACGACCACCGCCTGGGCGCGAACGAAGCCCCGCCGGCGATCATGTCGATCTTCCTGGGTGACATGCTGACCGACATCGTGGACCAGCTCGAGTCGGGCGGCGCCAAGCGAACGATGAAGGGCACGAGCCTTGAACTGGGCACCACGACGCTCCCCCAGATCCCGCGCCACACGGGCGACCGCAACCGCACCAGCCCCTTCGCTTTCACGGGCAACAAGTTCGAGTTCCGCGCGGTGGGCTCCAGCCAGGCGGTCGCGTGGCCGACGACCGTGCTCAACACCATCGTCGCCGACAGCCTGTCGTTCCTGTGCGACCAGCTCGAGAAGGCGATCGGCAAGAACACCGGCGACGAGGCGAAGGTGCAGGGCGCGGTGCGAGGCGTGCTGCAGAAGATCATCAAGCAGCACAAACGCGTGATCTTCAACGGCGACGGTTACGACAAATCCTGGCATGACGAGGCCAAGAAGCGCGGTCTCCCCAACCACCGCGAGTCCGTCGCGGCCCTCTCGGTCCTGAGCAACAAGAAGAACATCGAGCTCTTCTCCGCGTTCAAGGTGCTGAGCAAGGTCGAGCTGGAAAGCCGCGAGCACGTCTTCCTCGAGAAATACTGCAAGCAGGTGCTGATCGAGGGCGAGACGGCGATGCTGATGGCCCGCACGCTGATCCTCCCGGCCGCCATCCGCTTCCAGACCGAGCAGGCCGAGAACATCTCCGTGACCGAAGCGGCGGACGTCGACACCTCCAAGGCGCGCGAGGCGCTCGAGAGCTTCTCGGCGCTGGTCGATTCGCTTCGCGACGCCGTCGACACGCTCGAGAAGGCCGTTGACCACCACGACGCGGACATGCACAAGCACGCGATTCATGTCCGCGACAAGGTGCGCGGCGCGATGAGCGATTTGCGCGAGGTGGTTGACCAGCTCGAGGAACGCATCCCTGCCGATCTGTGGCCCATGCCGACGTATCGCGAGATGCTGACGATCAAGTGATCGCCGCGGGAGAGCCCGCTCGGGCCAAAACACTCACACGTCCCGCGCCGCCGCGGGGCGTTTTCCTCGCGCCGATCCCGACCGCGGAGGAACCCACCATTCCGCTCCGACTGTTCGCCGGGCCGCGCTCGCTCGTAGAATCCATCCATGACTCGCTGTGCCGTCGACAGCTCGCTCAAACGCCTGGTCATCGGCGACTTCCAGTTCCCGCTGGGCGTCTATCCCGTTGAGGACATGGAGCCCAAGCCGGGCTACACCATGGTCTTCGAGCCCGCGGACGGCGATGGCGACGACGAATTCGAGGAATGGCCCGATCGCTACGTCTTCGACATCGTGATGTCGCACCAGCGCCTGGAGCCCTTCTGCCGCCAGCTTTTCTCGCTGTTCAAGGGGCGGGTTTTCCCGATCCTGGACGTGCTCGGCCGCGATGATTTCCGCGAAATCGACCCTTACATCGCCTACGACCTCATCGGCATGGACCGCTTCCTGGAATGCCTCCGCCGATACCGTGATTTTTTCTACGAAGACGGGCTGTGCGGCTTTGGGGTTATGACCGAGGAGCCGTTTTTCTACGCCTTCGTCGACGAGCACAAAATCGTCACCATCCGGGCCGAGCCCCACATGAAAGAGCGGATCGAGTCGCTCCTTCGGGCATTCGACCTCGAACCCCGCGAAGACCCCGCCGGGGCCGACGCCACCGCCCACGAGCACCGCGGCGTGCTCACGAGCACCGACGAGAACCTACTCACCTTCGACCAGATCGTCGAAGACCTCCGCGACGAGTGGCGCCTGCTCCTGAACATCGACCCAACAAACAATGTTGACGATGAGGGGAAGGACTTGGGAAACACCATCTGGCACTGCGTCGCTCGCTTCATGGGCGATGAGGGACGCCGGAAATATGCGGAGGTGATCCTGGCCGCCTCGGCGCTCGAAGAGGCCGAGCGGATGGCGATGGACGCCGCAGAGTCCCTGCCCAAGGCTCCGCCCCCTGATGACGCGGACCTGATCCTGGTCGCGATCGACCGGGTCGCGCCGGATCGCGTGGGTGAACTTCAGATTCCCAAGGGCGAAAGTGGTGATCCCGAGCCTTCGCGGATCATCTCGAGCCGTTGGCTCGAATAGACCGGCCCCAAAGACCGACGATTGGGAAGTGCTCGGGAACTCCGGGCACCGGAAAAGCGTCGGACAATGGGCCGGAAAGGGTGACTCGAATTGGGCCCGGCGTGATCCGGATACCTATCGTCACCTCCCCCCACGAGGCGTCCCCGACCACAAGGTCGGGGCCGCACGGGACGCGCGTGGAGGATCACGCGCGACGAACCACCGGAAGGACGGTTCGCGCTTCTGGTTCACGATTGGGGTCGGACGCTCCGACCCGGACCAGTCACGCGGCCGCCCCTCCACCCCGCTCCCCGTGACGCACGGGTTTGCATCGCCGGGCCAAGGTGGTTATCTTTCCGCCCTACGTGCGGGGTCCGGGACGGGCCGGTGGTCGGCTCGCGCCCGAAACACCCGGCCAGCGAGCGCGCCAGAGCACGAACGCCGCCCGCCAAGCCGATGGACCTGTTGTTCCGACGCCAGGACGCGTCGGGAGCGTGCCTTTTTCTCGGCGCCCTGCGCCGACCGTGTTCGACCCGCGGTTTTGGAGACGCCAATGCAGACTCGTCAGAACTCTCCGGCTCGTATGTTGCTCGCCGCCGCCGCCTTCAGCGGCGCCACGCTTCTTGGAGCAACTTCGGCCTTGGCCCAGATCGCCACGCCGCGTCCTTCTTCCGATTCCAACCAGCCCGCTTCCGCCGCCCACTCCGCGATGGACAAGGCGGCCAAGCTCCTTGAACAGGGCCAGGTCGTTCGGGCTCGCACCGCCCTCGCCTCGCTCCTCAATGACGACTCCGCAGGCCAGCTCCTCTCCAACCGCGAGCGCCAGCGGCTGAATAGCCTCGTCGCCTCGATCTCTCGCCAGACCACCTCGATGGACCCGGTCGAGCTCAGCCTGCAGCGCGCCGAGAATGACGCCGATCAGGGCAATATTCGCTCCGCGGAGGCGCACCTCCAGTCGGTCGTCCGCTCGCACAAGGCGACCAGCGAGCAGAACTCCCGCATCGAGGCCGTTCGTTCAATCTGCAAGGCCTCCAAGTCCACAATGGCCCCCAAGGTCGACGGCCTGCTCACCGCGGCCGAATCGCACCTCCACGATGGCCGCGTTGCCGATGCCAAGTCCGATCTCTCGAGCATCGGGCGCTCGGGCCTGGTCCTGGAAGGCGATCAGCTCACGTCGTTCAACTCGCTCACGGACCGCATCGATCAGATTGACGCCAACAACGCCGACAAGGCCTCCTTGGGCTTGCTTGAGACCCAGCCCGGAGTGGTGAAGAAGCGCCCAATCGATCCGTATCGCGATAACGAAGAGGCCAAGCCCGCCGAGAAGACCACCGAGAAACCCGCCGAGCAGCCCGCCGCGGACGCTCCGGCTCCTGCAGCACAGCCCGCGCAGGCCCCCGCCGAACCCCCGGCCCAGCCGCCCGCTGAGCAGCCCGCCGCCACGCCTCCCGCGGCTGAGCAGCCGAGTGGTTGGCAGCCCCCGCAGGGTCAGGACGCGATCGAGCAGAGCCGCAAGTGGCAGGCGCAAGAGCTTCTGGCCCAGGCCGATCTCTCGTTCGACAAGGGAATCTACAACGACTCGCTCAGCAAGTACCAGCAGCTCGCCGGCGCGTTCAGCCAGTACCTCACGGTCGATGAGCTCGCCCGCGTCAACGCCCGCATCAGCGAAGCACAGGTTCGCCTGAACGCCAACGGCATCCAACTCGATCCGCTGAGCGCCCAGATGAAGCGCACGCAGGTTCAGAAGGAAGCCGCCGTCGCTGAATTCAACAACCAGGTTTCGCAGGCCAGCAAGGCCTTGGACACGGGCGACACCGAGCGGGCCCGCAATCTGGCCGCCGCCGCTCGCCTGACCATCAACAGCAACAAGAACGCCTTCGCCGAGTCCGAGGTCGAAGGGTACAACAAGCAGGTCGCCGATCTGCTCGCCAAGATCGCGGGCACCGAAGACACGCTCGCAACCCAGCGCGCCGCCAACCAGGCCAAGGCCTTGGCCGACGAAGCCTCCAAGAGCGAGGCACAGCGCCTGAGTGAGAAGGAGCGAAAGGTCCGCGAGGCCCTGACGCGAATCCGCGCCCTGCAGATGGAAATGAAGTACGCCGAAGCGATCCAGGTTGTCGATCAGTTGCTGTATCTGGACCCGATCAACCCGGCGGGCTTGGTTCTAAGAGACGTGCTGACGGACCAGATGATCTCGATCAAATCAAAGGAGATCAGCAAGCAGTCCTGGCTGAATGTGGCACGACACAACCTCGACAACACCGAGGCCGCGATTCCCCCGCTGGGAATCATCGATTACCCCTCGGATTGGCCGGCGATCAGCGCCATTCGCGGTGAGCCGCTCGCGTTCGCGGAATCCGCCGAAAATCAGCGGGTCAACTCGTTGATCGCCAACAAGAAGACTCCGGTCAAGTTCAACGACAGCCCGCTTGACAGCGTGGTCGGCTTCCTCCAGGCAGTCACCCTGCTCAACATCGACGTCGATTGGGCATCGCTCGAGGGGCTGAGCGTTCAGCGCGACAAGGCGATCACGCTCAATCTGACCAACGTGCCGATGAAGACGGTTCTCGACAAAGTGTGCGAGAAGGTGAGCCCGGGCACCGACATTTCGCAGCGGGTTGGGTGGGCGGTCAACGACGGCGTGCTCACCATCGCGGCCGAAGAGGCGCTCCGCAAGAACACCCAGCTCGTCATCTATGACATCCGTGACCTTCTGATCGAGGTCCCGTCGTACAACAACGTTCCGAAGTTCGATCTCTCCGCGGCGCTGCAGAGCAGCGGGCAGGGCGGCGGCAGCGGCCAAAGCCCCTTCCAGAGCGGAAACCAGAACAACCAGCAGACGACCTTCTCCGGGAACCGCGACGCGCGGATCGACCAACTCATCCAGATCATTCAAGAAAACGTCGACTCCGAGGGGTGGAAAGACCTCGGCGGAACGACGGGCTCGGTCCAGCGCCTCGACGGCTCGCTCATCATTGTCAACACCGCCAAGAACCACCAGGCGATCAATGGTCTGCTCCGTCAGCTCCGCGAAGTGCGCGCCATGCAAATCAGCGTCGAGTCCCGCATCCTGCTCGTCGATCAGGAGTTCTTCGAGCAGATCGGATTTGATATCGACGTGTATCTCAACGCCAACAACAACCAGGTCCGCACCGCGCGGGCGGTGAGCCCCACGGCCCAAGCCTCTGACTTCTTCAGCACCGAGAACGGGAGTCTCCAACGCACGGCGTCGTCGCCCAACCTCGCGACCGGCACGTTCGCCTCGCAAGGCGTCGTCAATCCACGATCATGGTCGCCGATCGGCCTTACGCAGGCGTCCAACTCTCTCGCGGCCTCCCTCCTCAGCGGGCAGGTCGACGGAAGCTCCGTCGCAAGCAGCGCCCTGTCCAGCGCCCCGGCTCTCGGCATCGCGGGCCAGTTCCTCGACGACGTTCAGGTCGACTTCCTGATCCAGGCCACCCAGGCCGACCGCCGCTCCATCCGCCTGAACGCCCCTCGCCTGACGCTCACAAACGGCCAGACTTCGAACGTCAGCGTCACGACCCAGATCGCCTATGTGACCAACCTTCAGGCGGTCGTCAGCGATTCCGCGGCCGCGTTCACTCCGACGATCGGCGTCGCATTCGACGGCGTGCTGCTGGTGGTTGAGGGAACCGTCTCCGCGGACCGCCGCTACGTCACCATGAACGTCCAGGTCTCCGTCTCCAAGCTGGACGGCTTTAAGGAAAGTTCGGTCACCGCCGTCGCGGGTGGTCGCCTGGTCAACTCCGCCGACACCCAATCTTTCTTCCAGCTCCCCACCAATACCGTCACGCAGCTCTCTTCCACCGTCACAATCCCGGACCAGGGCACGATCATGATGGGCGGGCAACGCGTCACCAACGAGTTTGACGTCGAGACCGGCGTCCCCGTGCTCTCCAAGATTCCCGTCATCAACCGCCTCTTCTCCAACCGCATCAAGGCCAAGGACGACCACACCCTTCTCATCCTCCTGAAGCCCACGATCCTCATCCAGAACGAACAGGAAGAGAAGAACTTCCCCGGCCTGCTCGACACCCTCCGCGCCCCCTACGGCGGCTGATCGATCGATTCGTCCCACCAAGGCCGGGCCTTTGCCCGGCCTTTTTTTCGCGCCCAGTACGCCCCACGCCGCACGCCTCGTTGCGTGAGCGCTCTATGATCGGTATCCCCGGCGTCGCGCCCGACGCCCCAAGGAGCCCGCACGATGGCCCAGGCCGATTCCAGGCTTCGCGTCCGCCGACAGGACAGCATCACCCTCGTCGAGTTCATCGACCGCAACATCCTCGACGAGGCCAACATCCAGTCCATCGGCGAGGAGATCACGCAGCTGATCGAGTCCGACAGCGCGCCGAAGCTGCTCATCAGCTTCTCCAACGTCGACCACCTTTCGTCGGCCGCGCTGGGCACGCTCATCACCATCCGCAACAAGGTCCGTGATCGCAACGGGCAGCTGCGCCTGGCCAACATCGATCCGCAGATCTACGAGGTGTTCGTCATCACCCGGCTGCACAAGATGTTCAGTATCCACGAGACCACGGACGACGCTCTCAAGAGCTTCGAATGAGCCCGCTCGCCCCGCCGCTCGCACGCGTCCCGGTCACGATGAGCCACGCCAGCCACCACCCCCGCTACGACGTTTCGGTCATGCTCACCGGCGACCGAGCGCAGATTGACCAGATCGAGCAGGACATCATGGCGCAGCTCGAGAAATTCGCCTTCACCAAGGCGTCTCGCTTCGCCGTCAAGCTCTCGATCGAAGAGGCCATCGCCAACGCCTTCAACCACGGGCACAAGCACCTGCCGCCCGGCGTGCCGGTCCGCCTCGAATACTCGCTCGCGCCGGACGAGGTCCGCGTCGCGGTCGAAGACCAGGGCCCCGGCTTTGTTCCCGCCGACGTCCCCGATCCGACCATGGACGAGAACATCGAGCAGCCCAGCGGCCGCGGCATCATGCTCATCCGCGCCTACATGTCGAGCGTCGCCTTCAGCGGCACCGGCAACCGCATCGAAATGACCTACAAGAAGCCGGCGCCGAAGGCCTGAGCAACAGAACACCTGTTCACATGAGCAGATGGCGCACGGCACGTCGCGTCTGTGGGCTTGGCCTCCTGTGGAGTATCTTCGCCTCACGGCGAGCCGCGTTGCCCTTAGGTGTGCTCTGCGGAGGTCTGTAGATGCACCATCTGCACCAGTGCCATGCGTCCAGCCCCTCCTGACCAATCGATCCGAATATCATGCGAACAACTTGAAAGCCCCCACTGAAACTGAATCTCAACTGCGCTAGAATTGGGTATTGGGCACGGCCCATGCCGCGCCAATGCTGGAGCTCTCCATGGCCCTGAAATTCCCGATCTACCTCGACCACGCCGCCACCACCCCGTGCGATCCACGCGTCGTCGAGGCGATGCTCCCCTACTTCACCGAAAAATTCGGCAATCCAGGCAGCCGCAACCACAGCTTCGGCTGGGAGGCCGAGGCCGCCGTCGACGCCGCCCGTGAGCAGGTCGCAGCCGTCCTGGGCGCGACCGACAAGGAGATCATCTTCACGTCCGGCGCGACCGAGTCGAACAACCTCGCGCTGCGCGGCGCGGCCACGATGTACGAGAAGAACCCCGCGGGCTCGGGCAAGTGCCGCGGGCACATCATCACCAGCGCCATCGAGCACAAGGCCGTGCTCGATCCGTGCAAGCGACTGCAGAAGGAGGGCTTCGAGGTGACATTCCTCGATCCGCCCGCCGACGGCATCATCACCGCCGACATGGTCAAGGCCGTCCTGCGCGACGACACCATCCTCGTCTCGCTCATGTGGGCCAACAACGAGATCGGCACGATCAACGACATCCCAGCGATCGGCGCGATGCTCAAGACCAGCGGCCGCGAGATCATCTTCCACACCGACGCCACCCAGTGGGCCGGCAAGATGCCCACCAACGTCGAGAAAGACGGCGTCGACCTGCTCAGCATGTCGGGTCACAAGATCTACGGCCCGAAGGGCGTGGGCGCTCTCTACGTCCGGCGCCGCCGCCCGCGCGTTCGCCTCACCTCGCTCGTCGACGGCGGCGGGCAGGAACGCGGCTTCCGCTCCGGCACGCTCAACGTCACCGGCATCGTCGGGCTGGGCAAGGCGTGCGAGATTGCGCTCCACGAAATGGACCGCGACACCGCCCGTCTCGCCAAGATGCGGAAGCGTCTCGAAGAGACCATCACGGCTCAGCTCGATTCGACCCAGGTCAACGGGCACCGCGAGAAACGCCTGCCGCACATCGCGAACATCTCCTTCGGCTTCGTCGAGGGCGAGAGCCTGATGATGGCGTGCAAGGAAATCGCATGCTCGTCCGGCTCGGCCTGCACGAGCGCCAGCCTCGAACCAAGCTACGTGCTCAAGGGCCTGGGCGTCGGGGACGAACTGGCGCACAGCTCGCTCCGCCTGTCGCTGGGCCGCTGGACGACGGACGAACAGGTTGATTACGCGATCGAGAAGATCGTGGCCGCGGTGAAAAAGCTGCGTTCGCTCTCGCCGCTCTACGACATGCACAAGGAAGGGATCGATCTGTCGAAGGTGGAGTGGTCAGGGCACTGAGGAGAGGCACTGGGCACTAGGCATAGGGCACTAGGGCCGAAGCGAGACGAGCGAGACTGCAATCTGAGTTCTTCCGAGCGCCTAGTGCCAAGTGCCTAGTGCCTCGATCAGAAGGAGCACCCCATGTCGTACGGACCCAAGATCATCGACCACTACGAGAACCCCCGCAACGTCGGAAACTTCGGCACCCAGGCCGACGTGAAGACCCGCAAGGACGTCGGCGTCGGTCTCGTCGGCGCGCCCGAGTGCGGCGACGTCATGCAGCTCCAGATCAAGGTCGACCAGACGACAGGCAAGATCGAGGACGCCAAGTTCAAGTGCTTCGGCTGCGGCTCGGCCATCGCCTCAAGCTCGCTCGCCACCGAGTGGCTCAAGGGCAAGACCCTCGACGAAGGGCTTGCGATCAAGAACACCCAGATCGTCGAGGAGCTGAGCCTCCCGCCCGTCAAGATCCACTGCTCCGTGCTGGCCGAGGACGCCATCCGCGCCGCCATCGCGGACTACAAGGCCAAGAACGGCCTGCCCGCCGACGCCGACCACGCCCAAAGTCACTGAGCCCTCGCCAAATCGCTCGCTCCGCGGTCGCCGGCTATCAAATCCTGAACGACTCCGAACCCACGGCCTTGTCGTGGGTTCTTTTCTTTTGTTGGGCCTGCCCAGAAGGTCACGCAGGCGCTTTGGTTTGTACACTTCTGATGCGGATTGGCGGTCAATTGCAAGCGTCTTACACACCGACGATGGGCGAAGTCCTTACAGGCGAATCGTCGCGCCCACGCGTGAGTTTAATGCAGAATACACACGAGACCTCGGATCGAAAGGACTGCCCTTGATCATCTCGGTCGCGATTCTGGTCGTTCTTGGCTTCGCACTCGCATGGATCACCGGCGTCGTTGCCAAGGAAGAGATCGAGATCAAGCACGGCGTGATCATCGTTCTCATCACGGGGATCGTGGCGAGAATCGTCGGGTATGTCCTCCGTGACGCCGACGTGATTATCTCGCTGTTGGCCTACGCCGCGGTCTGGATCGTGCTGCTCGCGGGGCTCCTCCGCCTGGTCACTCATGTGCCCTTCAAACAGGGCCTGCTTGTCGCGACGGTCTACGCCGTCATCACGACCGCCATCACGTTCGGACTGGCGAGTTGCATCAACTCCGCATGAACCCCGGTGGCGCATGTTCGGCCACGATTCCCGTCGAAGTCGAGCCTCGCGCTGTTGCCGCTGCTCGGGGCATTGGGTTCGCCGCCCCTCCTCCCCTACCATCTTCCCCTCATGCCTCGCACGGTCCTCAGCATCGGGAACTTCGACGGCGTGCACATCGGGCACGCGGCTCTCGTGCGCCGTGCCCGCGAGCTTGCCGGCGCGGATGGACGCGTGGTCGCGATCTCGTTTGACCCGCACCCGGCGACCATCCTTCGCCCGGAGCGAACGCCGCCGAGGCTGACGACGTTTGCTCGGCGCGAGGAGTTGCTCCGGGGCTCGGGCGCGGACATCGTGGAGAAGCTCGAGCCCACGCCCGCGATCCTCGCGATGTCGGCGGAAGAGTTCATCCGCGACCTTGTCGCTCGCCACGGGCCGTCGTGGATCATCGAGGGACCCGACTTCCATTTCGGCAAGGGGCGCTCGGGCACGCTCGATCTCCTGCGATCGCTCGGCGCGGCGAACGGCTATTCGCTGCACGTCGAACCGTCGGTGAAGCTCGGGCTGCACGACCAGCTCATCGCGCCGGCGTCGAGCTCGCTGACCCGGTGGCTGCTCGCGAACGCCCGCGTCGCGGACGCGGGGCTGGTGCTGGGGAGGCCGCACCGGCTCGAAGGTGTTGTGGTGAGGGGCGACCAGCGCGGACGGACGATCGGGTTCCCGACCGCGAATCTCGAGTCGGAGGTCATGCCGCCGGCGGACGGCGTGTACGCGGCGATCGCGACGCTTCCGGACGGACGCGCGTTCCCCGCGGCGCTCAACATCGGCACGCGCCCGACGTTTCAGGGGATCGATCGCCGCGTCGAGGCGCACCTGATCGGCGCGACCGACCTGCCGGAGTACGACTGGCGATTGTCGATCGACATCGTTGCTTTTGTCCGCGACCAGGTTCGGTTCGACAGCATCCGGCGGTTGACCGAGCAGCTACGGCGTGATTGCGATCGCGCGGCGGAGATGCTCGCTTCCGCCTCCACTTTCAGCACGACGGAGCCACTCGCATGCCGGTGAACGCCGCGGAGACATGGACGAGCAACGCGACGCTGGCGGAGATCGCGGCGTGGCTGCGCGGGGCGCGGCGGGTGGTGGTGCTGACGCACCTGAAGCCCGACGGGGACGCGGTGGGCTCGACCATCGCGGTGTGCCGCGCGATCAACAGGATTCGCCCGGGCGGGGCGGCGGCGTGGTACTGCGGGCCGATGCCCGTGTGGTTCTCGTCGCTGGCGGGCGATACGCCGGCGTTCGTGCTGGACGGCTCCACGGTCCCGCCGCCCGGACAGGAGAGCGAGCCCGACGCGATCGTGATTCTCGATACGGGTTCATGGTCGCAGCTCGAGGGCGTGACGACGTATCTGAAGCCGCGGCGCGATCGCGTGGCGGTGATCGATCATCACGTGCAGGGTGACGCGGACACGTCCGGACGCCGCTACATCGAAACGAGCGCGGCGGCGGTGGCGGAGCCCGCGGCGGAACTGTGCCGCCTGATCCTCGGGCTGAGCTCGATCGCGGAGCTGCCGCGCGAGGTCGCGGAGCCCCTGTTCGTGGGGATCGCGACGGACACGGGCTGGTTCAAGCACAGCAACGTCACGCCGCCCGTGCTGCGGCACGCGGCGGACCTGCTGGCGGCGGGCGCGAACCACAGCGAGGTGTACCGCATGATCGAGCAGCAGGATCGCCCGGCGCGGGTGCGGCTGCTGGCCAGGTCTCTCTCGTCGCTCGAGCTGCACGCGGAGAATCGCATCGCGGTGATGTCGCTGACGCGCGCCGACATGGCCGACGCGGGCGGCGAGCCGGGCGACGCGGGCGGATTCGCGGACAGCGCCCAGTGCATCGGCACGGTGCGTGTGGTCGCGATGTTCACGGAGTCCGAGGTCGGGCCGAATTCCAGGCCGATCACGAAGCTGAGCCTTCGCGCGAAGAACACGCCCGACGCCCCGGACGTGAACAAGGTCGCGAAGCAGTTCGGCGGCGGCGGGCACGTGCGTGCGGCGGGCGCGCGGATGAATCTCTCGCTGGCGGACGCGAAGAAGCAGGTGATCGCGGCTCTGTCCAAGGCGATCTCGGGGAGCCAGGCGTGACGGCGCGATCGGGACGACAAGGCGGCGGACGCGAAGGCGGCGGGTCGCGCGACGGGCGGGGCGACAAACCTCAGCGCGGCCGATCGTCACGGCCTGCTCGCGCCGGTGGTCTCGGCGATGGTCTGGGCGATGATCGCGGCGCAAACGAAGGCCAGGCGTCCCGCGGAGAGGCCGGGGATCGCCGCGCGGATCCGCGCGGCGGCCGTGATCGCGGCTCGTCGCGCGGGCCAACGCGTCCAACGCTCCGCGTGTTCACCACGACGCTGTGGGAGTACCCGAGCCAGCACTACACCAGCGACTCGGGCTCGATGCAGGGCGAAAAGGAGTACGTGGGCGCGACGCCGTCGTGGGTGATCTGGCAGCTCTTGCAAAGGTACACGCGCGAAGGCGATCTGGTCGTCGACCCGATGTGCGGGAGCGGCACGACGATCGACGTGGCGCGCGACCTTGAACGCCGGGCGCTCGGCTATGACCTTTCGCCCTCGCGCCCGGACATCTTCCGCGCCGATGCGCGGAAGCTCCCGCTCGAGGACGCGAAGGCGGACTTCGTGTTCGTTGACCCGCCGTATTCGACGCACGTTGACTACTCGGATGATCCACGCTGCATCGGCAAGCTGGACGCGGGCGGCGACGATGCGGGTCGGGCGTACTACGAAGCGATGGAGAGGGTGATCGCGGAGATCGATCGCGTGCTGCGCCCGCGTCGCTACATGGCGCTGTACGTCAGCGATTCGTTCAAGAAGCGATCGGGCCAGCGCGCGAGCCAGAGCTTCATGCCCATCGGCTTCGAGCTGTTCGATCTGCTCCGCAATCACTTCACGCCCATCGACATCATCGCGGTCGTGCGCCACAACGCCAAGCTGGAGCGCGGCAACTGGCACAGGGCGGCGGAGGAGGGCAACTTCTTCCTGCGCGGCTTCAACTACCTCTTCATCATGAAGAAGGAAGACGCGGACCGCGACGATGATCGCACCTGATCCCGTCTGCGGACGTTCTGCTATGGGCGATCCCACACCCGCGCAAGGCGAGTCGAATCTTCCAGCCCCTTCGTCGCGCCCGCCGCCTGGACGCTGAGGGACGCGACGGCGTTTCCAATCCGCGCCGCCTCGTGAAATGATCGCCCACGGGACAACGCCGCGATGAACCCGGCGCTCCAGCAATCGCCCGCGCCCGTCGCGTCAACGATGTGGTCGACTTTGAGCGCGGGCACGAGCGTTTCCACGCCGGTCTCATCCACGCACAGCACGCCGCGAGCGCCGAGCTTGATGACGACGCGGCGAGCGCCGAGCCGCTGAAACTCGCGGGCGGCCGCGCCGGGCTCATCGGTTCCCGCGATCGCGCGGGCCTCGGCCTCGGACGGAATGAAGTAGTCGACGCGGGGCAGCGCGGGCTCCACGCGCCGACGCCACTCCGCGCGATCGAGGCCTTCCACGAAGACCGTATCGAGCAGGGTCGTCGCGCCCGCGGCCTTGGCGCGGGCGAGGAGGCGGGCGGTCGGCTCGCCGTCGAGCGCGTTCATCAGCATCGCGCCGGTGACGAAGACGAATCGAGAGGCGTGGAGCAGCGCCTCGGGCACGTCGCGGTCGCAGATGGTGTCGCTCGCGCCCTTGGTGTGGATGAACGATCGCTCGCCGCTCTCCGGCACGGCGACGAACGAGAACGACGTGGGCCTGTCCGCGTCGCGGACGACGCCCGACGTGTCGACCCCCGCTCGCGTCAGCTCCGCGATCACGAAATCACCGAGAAAATCGGCGCCGACGCGCGTGACAAGTCGGGGCGGCAGGCCGAGGCGGGAGAGCGCGATCGCGCTGTTGACGGCGCAGCCGCCGGTGGACCAATTGAGCGAATCGAAGAGGCGCAGGCCGCCCGGCGCGGGGAAGGTGTCGATGGGCCGTGCGATGGCGTCGACGACGCTGATTCCGCAGACCAGGATGTCGCTCACGCCGCACCTCCCGCGTGCCGGGCGTGTGTGCCGACACCGGCGTGCAGGATACCGGGCGGGCGAATCGGCGGCGATGGCGGCGGGACGCGAGCGGCGGCGATCGGACGAAGGCGGGCGGGGAGTTCGCCGGCGCTCGGGCGGCGGCGGACTCCTACAGTTGGGCGTCCAGGGTGTAGCTCAGCTTGGTAGAGCGTCTGGTTTGGGTCCAGAAGGCCGCAGGTTCAAATCCTGTCACCCTGATTCTTTGCGAGTTCAAGTTCTCGGACCATCGCGTCGAGTGGCTTTGTCGTTGTGAAGAACGGACTTACCTGCCATGACAACGCATTCAATCGATTGCAAAATCGCAGCCGGAATCCGGCCGTCGAGAGCCGACTCCTGACGGGGTTTTAACCAAAAGCCGGCCTCTTGCTGCGCGGACTGGCGGCACGGCCATTGAGCGTTGGGCGAGAGATTACGATCTGCTCATGTCGCCCACGCCCCCCCAACCCGAAGACGCCACACTGCTCATGGTCGCCGCGGCGGGCGGGGACAAGACGGCCGCCGATCGCCTCTTGCCGCTTGTCTATGAGCAACTGCGCAAGGCGGCCCAGCTTGGCTTGGCAGATGAGCGAGCAGGGCACACCCTCTCGGCGACAGCGTTGGTCCACGAGGCCTACTTGAAACTTGTCGGGTCCCGGGAGGTGGCATGGGCGAGTAGGGGGCACTTTTACGCGGCGGCGGCGGAGTCGATGCGTCGCATCCTGATCGACTACGCCCGGGCCCGAGGTCGCCTCAAGCGCGGGCCGACGCCGGTGCGGCTGGAAGGTGCCTCGGCCCTGCTCAGCGTGGCGGATCTGGTGTCAGACGCACACTCCGACGAAATCGTGAGGCTGGATGACGCCGTCCGACGCTTGGAGGCTGAGGACCCGGATGTGGCCCAGGTTGTTCGGCTCAGGTTCTACGCCGGGCTGAGCGGCGAGGAAACCGCATCGGCGCTGGGCAAGTCTCCGGCAACGGTGGACCGGGACTGGTCTTGGGCGCGGGCGTGGCTCTTTCGGCATCTGGGGCCGGCGGGCACTTAGGCGTGAGGCGACGGAGGCGAACATGAGCGGCAATCGCGAACAAATGCGGGACATCTTCGACCAGGCACGTCGTCTGCCCAAGCCCGAGCGGGCGGCGTTCCTAAACGGACTGGCGGCGGTCGATGGCCCGATGCGGGTGCAGATCGAGGACATGCTCGCGGCACTTGATGAGGCTGGGCCATTCCTTTCCGAACCGACTCAAGGCCACGGCGACGCCTCGCCCACGGCCGACTCCGCGGCCGCGGCGACATTGGCTGCGCCGCTGCGTGAAGGCCCGGGCACGAGGATCGGACCCTACAAGTTGTTGCAACTCATCGGCGAGGGCGGCTTCGGCTCAGTCTTCATGGCCGAGCAGGAGAAGCCGGTCGCGCGCAAGGTCGCGCTGAAGATCATCAAGCTCGGCATGGACACCCGCCAGGTGGTGGCCCGCTTCGAGCAGGAGCGGCAGGCGCTGGCGATGATGGACCACCCCAATATCGCGCGGGTGCTGGATGCGGGGGCGACGGAGACGGGGCGGCCCTTCTTCGTGATGGAACTGGTCAAGGGCGACCCGATCGTCGAGTACTGCGACAAGAGCAACCTGAGCATCGAGGACCGGCTGGAACTGTTCGCGCAGGTGTGCAACGCCGTGCAGCACGCCCACACCAAGGGGATCATCCACCGGGACATCAAGCCGTCGAACATTCTCGTTTCCACGCAGGACGGACGGCCGCACACCAAAGTCATCGACTTCGGGATCGCCAAGGCCACGGCGAGCAAGCTGACCGAGAAGACACTCTTCACCGAGCACAGGGCGTTGATCGGTACGCCGGAGTACATGAGCCCGGAGCAGGCCGAGGGCTCGCTCGACATCGATACCCGCACCGATGTCTATTCCCTGGGCGTCCTCCTCTACGAACTCCTCACCGGCACCACGCCGTTCGGGAGCAAGGAGCTCCGATCCGCGGCCTACGCCGAGATTCAGCGGATCATTCGCCAGGTTGAACCGCCCAAGCCCAGCACGCGGATCAGCAACAACTCCGACGCAATCGCCAAGGTCGCCGCCCATCGCCACACCGAGCCCAAGCGCCTGGGGACCATCGTGCGGGGCGAGCTCGACTGGATCGTGATGAAGGCGATGGAGAAGGACCGATCACGGCGCTACGAGACGGCCAACGGGCTGGGCACGGACATTCGACGGTACCTGAGCGGCGAGGCGGTCGTGGCCGCGCCGCCCAGCACGGCGTACCGGTTCAAGAAGTTCATCCGCCGCAACAATGGGCCGGTCGCGGCGGCCCTTCTCGTTTCCGCGGCGCTGGTGCTGGGCGTCATCGGGACGAGCTTGGGCATGGTCAGGGCCGAGCGGGCACGCGCGTCAGAGGCCCAGCAGCGGGAGCAGGCGGTCGCGGCGCGGGGCGAGGCCAAGATGCAAGAAGCCAAGGCCAAGGCGCAGGAGACCGAAGCCAGGAAACAGGCCGCGATCGCCGAGGCCGTGGCCAAGTTCCAGACCGACATGCTCGCCACGGCTGACCCGAGCAAACTTCTGGGCGAAAAGGTAACGGTAGTGCAGGCCATGGAGGCCGCTCTAAGGCAACTCGACGCAGGCGCTCTCAAAGAGCAGCCTCTGGTGGAAGCGGGCGTGCGCAGCGCCATCGGCATCACGCTCACAGGGCTGGCGCGTTACGACGATGCCGAATCGAGTCTTCGGAAGGCGTTGGCGATCTGCCGCGAGGCTCGCCCCGCCGGGCACCCGGATATCGCCACCGCCCTGAGCAACCTCGCACGCCCTCTGCAGGCCCAGAACAAGCTCGCCGAAGCTGAGCAACTGGCGCGTGAGGCACTGGCTCTTCGCCGCGCGGCACTCCCCGCGGGTGACCCGGCCATCGCCAGCAGCCTGAGCAGCCTCGCGATGCTCCTGAAGATCCAGAACAAGCCCGCGGAGGCCGAGCCGCTCCTGCGTGATGCGTTGGAAATCAACCGCGCGGCCCTTCCCGCGGGGCACCCGGACATCGCCAACGACATGGGCAACCTTGCCGGTATCCTGGAGGCGTTGAACAGGCCCGCCGAAGCCGAGCCATTCTTTCGCGAAGCACTGAAGAACCTCCGCACGGCACTCCCCGCCGGTCATCCAGATATTGCCACGGCCCTGAACAACCTCGCGTATCGGCTGCAGGCCGAGCACAAGTTCGCCGAAGCTGAGTCGCTCCTGCGCGAAGCGTTGGAAACCCTGCGCACGACCCTTCCCGCGGGCCACCCGAGCATCGCCAAGGCCCTGAACAACCTCGGATCCTTGCTCCAGATGCAGAACAAGCTCGCCGAGGCCGAACCGCTCCACCGCGAAGCGCTGGCGATCAACCGCGCGATCCTTCCCGCCAGACATCCGAGCATCGCCACCACGCTGAACAATCTCGCGAATGTGCTGATGGCCGAGAACAAGCTCGCCGAGGCCGAGCCGATCTTGCGCGAAAGCCTGGAGATCGCACGTGCCACGCTCCCCGCGAGGCATCCGGACATCGCCACAGCTCTGAGCATCCTCGCGGGCATGTACTGGCAGCAGGGCAAACTCGACAAGTCTGTGCCACTATTCGAAGAGGCGCTGGAGGCGTCAGAGGCGAGACTTGGCCAGCGTGACCCAATCGCGCTCACGAGCATGGCGAACCTGGGTGTGAACTACAGAGATGCCGGCAGGCTGGCCGAGGCCATCCCGCTGCTCGAAGAGGCGTACCGGGCTTCGAAGCACGACGCTTCCATGGCTTGGATCGGACCGCAACTGCGCGACACCTACATCAAGGCGCTCGACCCTGCCAAACCGGAACTCGCCACCAAGGCTTTGGCGCTGGCGCGGGAGTTCGTCTCTGCCGCGCGCGCCGAACTACCGCGAGAGAGCCCCGAACTGGCCGGACAGCTCTTATCAAACAGCCAGACGCTGCTGGCGCTCAAACAGTGGGACGAGGCCGAGCCGCTGATCCGCGAGAGCCTGGTGATCCGCGAGAATGCCCAGCCCGATGCCTGGACGACGTTCAACACCAAGTCGATGCTCGGCGGCGTGCTACTGGCCGAGAAAAGGCTCGCCGAGGCCGAGCCGCTGCTGCTCGACGGATACAAAGGAATGAAGGACCGCGAGGCTGCCATCCCGCTGCGGGGCAAGGTCCGCATTCCCGAAGCCCTCGAACGCCTCGTGAAGTTGTACGAGGCCAAGGGCAACGAAGCCGAGGCCGCGGCCTGGCGAGGCAAGCTCGAAGCGGCGAACGCGGAGCAGGGCAAGGCCGATGGCAAGTGAGGAGGCGGTGAACGCGCAGGTCCAACTCCATTCGCCCCGATGGCGTCATGGTCACGCTCTCACGCCATCAATTCTCTGATTCCTGCCTCCCACCCCCTAACGCCCTCCAAGAAAAGTCCTATTGGCGTACTGTCACCCTGATTTCGTCACAAGGGCTCAGCGTCACACGTCCAAGTCCCACGACGATCCGGTTGGAAGTGCCGCCCTTATCCGCGCTTTGCGGCGGCTTTTCTCTTGGGCGGCTTTCGAGTTGTCTGCTCGGCGTTTGGCTTGGGATTGGGCTTTGGCTTCGCCCCGGGCTTCGCGGTCTTCGGATGTTGCGGCGGCTCGCGCGTCGGACGAGACACCTCCTTCTCCTTTGTCGTGGCGGTGGCGCCTCGCTTGAGCGGCTTGCCGTCCGGGCCCTTGCCGCGGCGGGCGAGCATGGCGACGTGGTTCTCAAGGTACGCCCGGAGCGGGACGCGGCGGATCGCTTCACCGATCACGGCGAGGGAGAGGTCCTCGAGCTTCTTGAACCGCACGCAGCAGCCCATGCCGCCGACCTCGATGTGCAGCTTCTTGCCCGTCGCTTTCCACGCATCGCTGAACCAGTCTCGCATCGGCTCGTTCTCGAACAGGCAGAGCATGTAGACGACCATGTCGTTCTTCTGCGACGACAGGCCCATGTACATGAGCGGGAGTTCCGGGCGTGTGTGATGGCCGTACGGCCAGAGGTGGCGCGGCACGCAGTAGGCGATCACGCCGTACTGCATGCGCTCTTCGAGGACGTTCTTCCCTTTGGATTCGGCGGCGTGGTGGCGGAGGTTTTCGAGGATCACTCGACGGACGCTCACGATGGCGTTGCGTCGGTCCGGCGGGAGCGACTCCAGGTACGCCGCGACGGTGGTGGCTGAACTCTTCATGGCGAGGGAGTTTACAGCGTGTTGGCCGACGCGGGGCCTGATCGGCGGGGATCGCGGCGCGCGCGGCGCCCCGGGCCCGAGGCGAATGAAGACGACGAAGTGCTGTTCGCCGGGCATGGCGCCGGGCGTCACGGCGCCACGAGAATGCCCTTGACCACGGACAACCGCTTGGTATAGTAAACCATATGGTTTCTTCTTCTTCCTCCCGGCTCGACCGAGTGTTCCACGCGTTGGCTCACCCCGCCCGGCGTGCGATCATCCGGCGGCTTGCCCTCGCCGGGGACGGCGGCGAGCGCAACCTGAGCGAACTTGCCTCGCCGCTCAAGATGACGTTTCCGGCCGCGACCAAGCACGTGCGCGTGCTGGAGCGGGCGCAGCTGGTGCGCCGGCGCGTCGCTGGGCGTGAGCATCTCTGCCGGTTGCGGGCCGCCCCGCTCAAGGAGGCGGTGCTGTGGACGGAGCAATTCCGGCGGCACTGGGAGGCTCGCTTTGAGGCGCTGGACTCGCTGCTTGAGGAGATGAAGTCCGATGAACGAAATCGTGCTCGGCGTCGCTGAGCGGTTTTTCGCTGGTCATTGACCGACCGTCACAAGGAACTCGCCATGCACGCTCAAGGACTGCAAGTCACGACCCCAACCGGCACCTCTATCGTTCTCACACGCACGTTTAACGCGCCGCGGCGTCTGGTGTGGGAGGCGATGACCACGCCGGACAGGATGCGTCGGTGGATGCTGCCGCCGCCGGGGTGGACGTTGGCGGTGTGCGAGTGCGACGCTCGCCTGGCCGGGACGCTGAGACTGGTGTGGCAGGGCGCGGAGGCCGGCCAGTCGATGGCGCTTCACGGCGTGTTCACCGATGCGATACTCCATGAACGGATGACGCACACCGAAGTGATGCTGCTGGGCACCGGTGAGCCGATCGGCTCGCAGGTTGAGACTCACGAATTCTCGGAGAAGGGCGGCGTGACAACGATGCGGATCACGCAGGTGTATGTCTCGCAAGAAGTGCGAGACTGCGCGGTCGCCTCCGGGGCGTGCCCGGGGATGGAGGAGGGGTTCAAGCAACTGGACAAGTTGCTTGCGCAAACCGCCTGATCGCGTGATCACGAGCGAGCGATTGCATGGCGGCAACATCGTCTCGGAGGTGATCGGTTAGACTCGGGTCGTCATCATCCGATGGGCGGATGCTCGCCTGAAGTTCCCGTGCGCGTCATCATCGTCGGTTGCGTCAGCCAAGGACACTCGCATGGCCCTGTACGACAGCATCGGACGCGGCTATTCGGCACGCCGGAAGGCTGATCCGAGAATCGCGTCGGCGATCCGGGCGGCGCTCGGCGGCGCCGCGCGCGTCGTGAATGTCGGCGCGGGAGCGGGCTCGTATGAGCCGGACGGGACGGTGCTTGCGGTTGAGCCTTCGGAAGTCATGATCCGCCAGCGTTCCCCCGGGGCCGCGCCGTGCGTGCGTGGATCGGCGGAGTCGATTCCGCTCGAAAGCAAATCGGTCGACGCGGCGATGGCGATTCTCTGCGCTCACCACTGGGCGGATCTTGAGCGCGGCCTGCGCGAGATGGCCCGGGTCGCGACCAGGCGGGTCGTGCTGCTCACATGGGTGCCGGACAGCCCGCCGTTCTGGCTGACGCGCGATTATTTTCCGGAGATCGCGGCGCACGATCGGACGATCTTTCCGGCGAGCGACGTGCTGCGCTCGATGCTGGGCCGAATCGCGGGGCCATCGCTGATCTCTGCAGTTCCGGTTCCTCATGATTGCATCGACGGGTTTCTTTGCGCGTACTGGAGACGACCGGAGAGCTATCTCGACGCGGGTGTGCGCGGCGCGATCTCGAGCTTTGCCAGATTCGACGCCGCGCCGGGGCTGGCGCTGCTCCGCGACGATCTTGCGAGCGGCCGCTGGGCCGATCGGAATCGTGATCTTCTGACGCTGGACGCGCTGGACCTTGGCTACCGAATCGTCGCGTGCGACGTGAGCGGCGCTTCGGCGTGACCTCTTGGGCGGCGGGGCGCATGGCGTTCGAGGCCGCCCGAGCGCCACGGCGGTCATTTCGTGTTCGCGTGGTGTGCCGCAACGACGAGGCAGACGTCGTGGTACGCTCGGGGCATGAGCGAGGCGATGAGCGACAGCAAGGCGGGCCAGCCGCGGCCGCATTCCGCGGAGTTTTTCAATGAAATGCGCGACTACTGGTGGAACGCCGATTTCCTGCGCCTGATGGCCCAGCGGCTTGACTTTGCGGCGGTTTCGAGCGTGCTCGACGTCGGCTGCGGCGTGGGTCATTGGACGTTTGCGCTGGCCGGCGTGCTGCCCGCGAGCGCTCGTCTCACGGGGGTCGACCGCGAGGACGAGTGGGTGCGGAATGCGACGCAACGTGTGGCGGCCGCGGGGATTGCGCAGAGGTGCGAGTTTGTGCGTGGCGATGCGATGTCGCTGCCGTTCCCGGACAACACGTTTGACCTGACGACGTGCCAGACCGTGCTGATTCACGTCGGCGATCCGAAGGGCGCGATCCGGGAAATGATGCGTGTGACCAGGCCGGGCGGGATGGTGCTGGCGGTGGAACCCTGCAACATGGCGAGCATGGGCGTGTTCAGCAGCGTGACCGACACGTTCCCGACGGAGGTGATCGCGGCGGCGCATCGCTTTCAGTTGCTGTGCCAGCGCGGCAAGCGGGCGCTCGGGCTCGGTTTCAACTCGGTGGGCGACCTGGTGCCTGGGATGATGGCGGAGCTCGGCCTAGGTGATCTTCGCGTGTACATGTCGGATCGCGCGACGCCGATGCTCCCGCCGTATGACCGGGCGCACCAGCGGGCGGAGGCGAGCCAGTGGAGGGACTGGCACGCGCGGGGGCACTGGGTGTGGGACAAGGCGACGACGCGCCAGTATTTTCTGGCGGGAGGCGGCGGAGCGGACGAATTTGAGACGCTCTGGACGCAGGCCGGACGGCAGATGGAGTTGGAGATCGCGGCGACCGAGGCCGGCACGTATCACTGCGGCAACGCGCACATCACGTATCTCGTCGCAGGGCGAAAAATGTGATCGATGGCCGCAGCGGGCCACGAACTCCGCCCGCGTGCCAGCGTGTCTCCTGCCCCCTTTGGCCGAACACCCACGCGAGCCCTTGGCCCCGCCATGACCGCGCACGGCCTGGCGAGCAAGGGCCAGATGCAACGCGCGGTGCAGTCCATGTTCGGGCTCCCCGAGCCGCCCAGCCCGCCGGACGTCGCCGACGCGATCGCGCTGTGCGCGGCACGAAGGCAGGGGATGTAACGATCGCCAGCGGGGACGTGGAGCGCATCCTTCGGCGCGGCACCGCTTCTTGTCGATCACCGCGACGGTGCTGAACTGCGCATCGCTGAGCTGCCAGAAGAGCTCGCCCGAGTCCCGGCAGTCGCCGTCGAGGTTCTTGTCCAAGAGCCTGACCATCGCGTCATCAACATACCGCAAATCTGTCCATTCTGAAAGGCGATCTTACGCATCTGGCATCCATTGCAAATGCAGCGACGGATCGCCAGGCAGTCCCGTCGCTTGCAATTTGGCTATTGCTGATTCTATTACGGACTGAACATCGTCCGACGGCATGGATAATTCCGATTTGCTTTCTGGACCCAATACCGCTAGTTGGGCACCGACAAACAGCAGATATCGCTCACCGGGTGAGGCGAAGTTGGCCCAATAATGCTTCAATCCGGCCTTTCTTGCTGCGACCATTCGATAGTCAGAACGAGCCTCTAGTCCTTCGATTTCGTCAGGCCGAACCTCAAAGCGAAGCCCAAAAAACGCTAGGCATGCATCTGAACTCATGGATTTACCCTCACGTCAATGCGAAGCTTCTAGAGCTTCTCCAGAAGCGGTTGAGTTGGACCGCATTTCCCGGTCACCTGGCTCGGAGTAAATTCCCATCTTACATCACCGACTTGGCCTTGCCGTCGAAACCACCAATCTCGTGCCAGCTCTTGTCGCACTCGAGCATCCAATGCTGTTCGGCCAACTTTAGATTCGATTGCGAGCGTCCTATCGCCTAACTTTAGTATATCAATAAATCGCGGTCCGCCAACGGTACTAAAACACTGTTCCGTTATCGCAGGCGACTCGCGGGCCGCAATAATATCACGGACTGCGTCGCCAGCGAGCTTGTTCGCCTGTACTCCGCTACACTCTCCTACAACAGCCCTTTCGGCGCAAAGGGCAAAGGCGCCTGCACCAAGAGATGAAAGAGCAAAGAACCTCTCCCAATCAGACTCTACTCGGCCAGAGCTGATTGCACGCCACTGCGCATCGAAATCCCTCTGATCAACTTCCTTTCTGGCGGCAGCGTACAAGGTGTCTCCGTTGCCTAATACCGTTGCGCAGTCTTTGCTATGATAATCACTTGCGATAGGAGCCATCGCTTGCATTTCTTCATCCGCTGCCTGAAGGGCGGCTCGAATGGAATCTCTTGCCACCACCTCGCAATTGCTGCTGGACTTGCTATCTAAATAATCTTCCATAGCGATGGCTGCAGATTGTCTTGCCTGATCAAGATGTCGTTGGATCGAAACTGCCAATTCAAGCAATTGTTTGCATCTATTTATCGCGTCTTCGCATGTAGAATCGATCTTGGAGTTCGGGCAAGGAGATGTCGGATACTTTGAGCTCGTTGCGCTAAGACCCATAGGATCTCGCGCGGCTTGCGGACGACCGAGCACGGCCTGATATGTGTTGCGACCATCCACATACCCCGCCGGGTCCCTCTCCGGCCACCTCCCAAACGTCGGGCTGTACCACCTGAATCTGACGGTGTACAGCCCCTGGTCCGGGTTGTAGACGTAGCCGTCGTACCCAAACACATTGTCCGGCCCGTTCGGATCGGAGATCAGCCCGCCGGCGAGCGCCGACTTCGCTCCACCAAACGTCGATGTGAAGATGCTGGTATCCGTGGAGTCAATGACACCATCTCGATTCAAGTCCGCGGCCACGTTGTAGGTCGTGTCGCTGATCGGCGTGCCAGCGCCGCTGTTGGCCGTCGCCAGGCCGTTGATGACGCCGTAATCGCTGGTCGAACCCGAGGTGGTGACGCCGCCGGTGTTGTTGACCTCGTGCGGCCAGCGGTGGGTGCCCACGCCGTAGGAGGTGTAGCTCACCCGCTCCTGCAGCACCGCGTTCTTGTCGATCACCGCGACGGTGCTGAACTGCGCGTCGGACAGCTGCCAGAAGAGCTCGCCCGAGTCCAGGCAGTCGCCGTCGAGGTTCTTGTCCAGGAGCCTGACCATCGCGTCATCAATATACCGCAGACCCCACACCTCCTGCGAGCGCGAATTCATGCCATCCGGGCTGCCGTTGTTGGTGTGGTCGTCGATGTCCATCGGATCATCGATCCTCCCGCCGTGTGAATCGTGCGGTGCCAGGAGCGGCTCGGCGGCGTCCTCGGGGACTATTACCGGCTAGCGGGGTGACCGCACCCTTATGCCGCGACCGCGCGAAGAGTCCTTGACCACCACCAATGGCGACAACGCCCGCAATCGAGTGAATTCGCCGGGCGTTCAACCCAAGAGATCTCGAAGCCAAGCTTCGAAGTCCTCCCGCCCGTGCAGGAGGGTGCCATCCATGTCCCCGACCAGATCAGCGCCTGCCAGGGCCACGAGTGCCTTCCGCACCTTAGGATCTATTGGCGGTTCGATCTTATCGAACTTCATGATCCACGGCGAAGCCCAATTGGAAGCCGCTTGCGGAGTCAACTCGCCACTTACCAACAGACGAAGTTTCTGAGCGATCACGTCTCGCGACGGCGCCCTGTCATCGCTTTCCGACACAGTTCCCTCCCGGCAGGGTGACACCGAAGTCCTTGTCGACTCGCGATGACCGTGCCACCGATGTCGGCTCGGCGACATCGGTGCTCCTGGCGAACGGACGGCCCTTCGCTCTCGCATTGGCCGCGGGTCGGCGAGTGGGCGGAACGTCGTTGAATACACGCCCGCGTGATCATGGATGGGTTTGTTCCGGCCCTTCACCCGGACGAACAGCACCGATGTCTTAGGGCAGACATCTTCGGCACACCCGCGTAGAGCCTCGGGGTACTTGTCCAGGAACCGCACCATCGCATCATCAGCATACCGCGGCCCCCCACTCCCTGCGAGCGGGTAGCCACTCCATCTCTCAACGAAAAAGGCCCGCCGGATTTCACGGCGGGCCCTTTCACATGCAGAGTCACTCACACTCGGCGCTAAGCCCTATTCCTCGTCGCCCTCGTCCTCGTCATCCGCGCGGACGACGGCCGGCGCCACGTGGGCCATCTTGATCGCCAGGATCTTCTGGCGGATTTCCTTGGCCAGTTCGGCGTTCTCGCGGAGGAACTGCTTGGACGCCTCGCGCCCCTGGCCCACTCGCACCTCGCCGTAGCTGTACCACGCGCCGCTCTTCTGCACCACGCCGGCCTCCACGCCAAGGTCGATCAGGTCGCCCTCGGCCGAGATGCCCTCGTTGTACATGATGTCGAACTCCGCCTCGCGGAACGGCGGGGCAATCTTGTTCTTCACCACGCGACCGCGGGTGCGGCTGCCGACGGTGACCTCGCCCTCCTTGATCGCGCCCGTGCGCCGAACGTCGATGCGCACCGACGAATAGAACTTGAGGGCCCGCCCGCCGGTCGTGGTCTCGGGCGAGCCGTACATCACGCCGATCTTCTCGCGGATCTGGTTGATGAAGATGACGGTGCAGTTGGAGCGGGCGATGACGCCCGTGAGCTTGCGCATCGCCTGCGACATCAGGCGGGCCTGGAGGCCGACGACCGCGTCGCCCATCTCGCCCTCGATCTCGGCCTTGGGGATCAGGGCCGCGACGGAGTCGACGACGATGATGTCGACCGCGTTGGAGCGCACGAGCAGTTCGCAGATCTCCAGGGCCTGCTCGCCCGTGTCGGGCTGGGACACCAGGAGATCATCGATGTTGACGCCGATCTTGCGGGCCCAGGAGGGGTCGAGCGCGTGCTCGGCGTCGATGAAGGCCGCCACGCCGCCCTCGCGCTGCGCGTGGGCCGCCACGGTCAGGGCCAGGGTGGTCTTGCCGGACGATTCCGGCCCGAAGATCTCGACGATTCGCCCGCGCGGGATTCCCTTGCCGCCCAGGGCAAGATCGAGCGAGAGAGCGCCGGTTGAGATTCCTGGGATGCTGAGGTACGCGGCCTCGTCCATCCGCATGATCGAGCCCTTGCCGAAGGTCTTCTCGATCTGGGAGACGGCGCGCCCCAGCGCCTGCGACTTTTCCTTGTCCTCCAGCTTCACCTCGACCTTGTTGGCGATCTTGGAGACGGCCGGAACGGAGGACTGCGCGGTCGACGACGCTGCCATGAAACACCTGCCTTTTCTGCCGTGGGTGGCCTCGTCGTCCCGGGGTCCGCGGGGCGGACCGGACTCTCTGAGGGCCCACGGGGGCCGAGCGCAAGGCACGGGAAATCACTCGATTCCGCCGTGGCCGGGGGCGGCGCTGGACGCGAGCCCGACACGAACACTTTATCAACAACCGAACATCGCGTCAAGTGACTGGTCGGATTCGAGAACTCGCGACCAGTTATCCACATTGCCCCGGACCCGTTCGATCTCCTAAAACAAGTTCATTCATGCACTTACAGAGCCTTGACCTGTCCCAAAGGTCCGCCCGCCCAACCCGCCCGGAGACTCCCCTACCATCCGGCTCATGCCGAACACACCACAACCGCTCCTCGACACGAGCACTCGATATCGCTGGGAAATCCTGCGCGCTGGCGCGTTCCGGCTCGACGGCGGCTCCATGTTCGGCCTCATCCCCCGCGTCGTCTGGGAGCGCACCGCCAAGCCCGATGAACGCGGACGCATCGAGGTCCAGCACAACTGCCTGCTGCTCGAACGCGTCGGCGAGGGGGGCGGCCCAAAGCTCGTGCTGATCGAGGTCGGCACCGGCGACAAGCTCGACGCCAAGAGCCGCGACATCTTCGCCATGAGCACGCGCTGGATCGGCGACGCGCTCCAGGAAAAGAACTGCCGCTGCGAGGACATCGGCGCGGTGGTGACGACGCACCTGCACTTTGACCACGCCGGCGCGCTCACGCGCCTCGCCCGCGCGGGAGAAAGGGCCGACTGGACCGGCGCCGCCTCGTGCTTCGCGGGCTCGCGCGGCGAGCACGGCGTGAAGCTGACGTTCCCCAACGCCGCCCTGCACACGCAGGCACGCGAGTGGAGCGACGCCATCGCCAACCGCAGCGTCATGACCCGCACCTATTTCCGCGATCACCTCGAGCTGATCCGCGAGCGGCTGGTGCTGGCCGATTCGCCGCGGCCTTTCCCCACCGGGCATATCCCGGGGCGCGATGAACTCCCGCTGGCGCCCGTGTACAACCGCGTGTCGACGCTCGCGGGACTGCCGGGCGTGGGCGTGTTCCTCGCGCCCGGGCACACGTGGGGCCAGCAGGCCATCACCTTCATCGACGACAAGGGGCGGACGATCGTCTTCACGCCCGATGTGATGCCCACCGCTTGGCACCTCGGGGCGGCGTACAGCCTCGGCTATGACGTCGAGCCCTACACCAGCATGGTGACGCGCCACTGGTTCCTGCGGGCCGCGTGCGAGGGCGGCTGGATGCTGGTGCTCGACCACGAGCCGGGCAACCCGTGCCGCCGCGTGAACGAAGCGGGCCCGTGGTTTGAGCTGGTTGAGGACGGGCGGTAAGCAGGCGGCCGAGTGGCCTTGCGGCGGGGCGGAGAGGCCCGCGCCGGCGGGGTTGGCCGGGGCAACCCTAGAATCATGAGGCGTCGAGGAGATGTCGGAGTTGGAGCAGGCGGCGACGAGTCCGAGTACGTCGATCGAGCCCACGGGCAAGCGGGCCGTGGTCGCGTCCAAGCCGACCATCATGGACCGCCTCGACGCGTGGGTGAGCCGCCTTTCGGCCCGCAACGCCTTCTGGCACCGCGTCTGCTCCATGATCTGGCTGCCCTACGCATTCCGCTCGGGCATCCGCATGAAGCGGGTGGACGAGAGCACCTTCGCGGCCGAACTCCCCTTCACCCGCTTCAACCGCAACTGGTACAACGCGATGGCGGGCGCGGCACTCCTGGGCAACAGCGAGATCGCCGGCGGCATGTACGTTTTCAACGCCTGCGGCGGCGAGTACACCGTCGTGTGCAAGAACCTTGAGTACAAGTTCCTGCGCCCCTGCCACGGGCCGGCGCTCTACAAGATCATGCCTCGCGAAGATATCAAGGCGATGATCGCCGCGGGCGGCGAGTTCAACGTCACGCTCGACATGGACATCGTGCAGACCGGGATCATCCCCAAGCGACTGCGCCCGGGCGCGGAGAAGGTCCTTCCAAAGGCGATCGGAGAGAAGGTCGCGGGCAAGGACCGTCGCGTCGGCAAGAGCGTCGCGACTTTCCACGTCACGCCCAAGGCCCACCAGCAGAGCAAGGGACGGACGGTTCGCTGAATCCGTCCGTCATGGCCGCCCCTCCTTTAGGTTGGCGATCTTGGCCTCCCCGTTCTTCCGAAGTCCGCCGTTCACACGCGTACCCTTCACGCACATGAGCGACGCGGCCCACGCACGAACCATTGGCCTTCTCGGCAACGCGGCACGCAGCCTCACTTGGGGCGCGTACCTCGCCGCATCGTGGACCTGGTGCATCGGCATGTTCCTGCCCACCATGCTCATCCGCGATTTCGGCGGATGGGCCTTCCTCGCCTTCGCCATCCCCAATGTCGTCGGCGCGGCCGCGATGGGCCTGGTGCTTGCCCGCCCCGGCGACAGCGAGCGATTGGTCGCCAAGCACTGGCGAGCCCTCTCCTTCTTCTCGCTGGTGACGGCCTCGTTCCAGGTCTTCTTCATGCTCTGGCTCGCCCGATCCGTGAACTTTCACGAGGCCGCGCTCAAAGAACCCGCGGTGCTCGCGGCGTTCGTCGTGGGCCTGATCGCGTGCGTGCTGGCGATGACCCGCGAATCGCTGGCCGCGATCTCGGGTGTCGTCGTCATGCTCATCAGCATCGCGGCCGGCGTGATGATGTGGCGCGCCGGAACGCTGGTCCCGCCCGACATGACCGCGCCGACGGGAGAGGCCGCCGTCCGCCTGAAGTACCTCGCGCCGGTGTGCTTCTTTGGCTTTGCACTCTGCCCCTACGCCGACCTGACTTTCCACCGCGCCCGCCAGGCCGCCACCGGCGGCACGGGAACCGCCGCGTTCGTCATCGGCTTCGGTCTCATGTTCGCGGCGATGATCGCCATGACCGCGGGATACGCCCATCTCTTTGCGGGCAGCACGCTCCCCGCGGGGCTCGCCCGCGCCGGTGCCAGCGGCGCCTGGCTCGTCGTGCATCTCATCGTCCAGCTTCTCTACACCTGCAGCGTTCACGCCCGCGCGTGGATGGACTTCCGCGGCCAGACGCCCGAGGGCTCGCGCGTCGGCTGGGGGATCATGGCCTTGGCGCTCGTCGCGATCGGGATCATCCCCGCCGCCGGCGCCGTCGCCGACCGCTGGCTCCACGATCCGCGCGGCTGGGATGCGCATGAACTGGTGTACCGCATCTACATGAGCTTCTACGGCCTGGTCTTCCCCGCGTATGTCTGGCTCTGCGTCGCGCCCACGCGCCACGGGGCAACCCGAGTCACCAAGTGGCACCTCGGCGTGTGGGCGATCGCGTGCGCCGCCGCCGCGCCGATGTTCTGGATGGGCTTCATCGAGCGGCGCGAGATGTGGCTCGCCCCGGGGCTGGGAATCCTGCTGCTCGCCGGTGCGATCGTGCCGTGGAGCAAGAAGAGCTGAGCCACATGGGAATCTGTATTCATCGCAGCAACCGCGGATAGCTTCCGGGCCTCAGGACAGCAGGGTCGGTCGTAACGCTACTCCATGGTGTTCGTACGCCGGACCTCAAGAGTCCGCGAGAGAGCATTTTCGGGCCACACGTACTCGATGTCCGAATCGTCGCGGTCATTTCGCCACAGTCGCGGGCGACGTTCGACAACGAAAAAGCCCGGCAAATGCCGGGCGTGGTAGATTGCGAACGGTTCAGCCACGATGGCGCGACGGTCGGGCTGCAACCCGGATTTTCACTCGCCTGCTCGCGCAGGCCTGGCGTACAAATCCGGGGCTACCTGGGATCGGATCACTTCCCGCTGGTCAGTTCGCGGACCTTGACGTTGCGGTACATGACCTCGCTGCCGTGGTCCTGCAGCGCGATGTGGCCCTTCATGCGGGTTCCCATGTCGGGCATCTTGGTCCATTTGCTGGCGGCGAAGGCCTTCTTGTATTCCTCGCTGGTCGTGTCAACGTCGACAACCTTGTAACCGTTGAGCCAGTGCTCGATGCGGGTGCCCTTGCAGACGATGCGGGCGTGGTTCCATTCCCCGGCCGGCCGGGCAACGTCCTGCGCCATCGGGAAGAGGTCATAGAGCGCGCCCGCGAGATTCTTGGGCGAGCTGTCGGGGTACTTGGGATCGTCGAGCACCTGCATCTCGGGTCCGGTCTCGTAGCTGGCGCCGTGATCTTCGGTGCAGCGGTAGATGATGCCGCTGTTACCGCCGACGGCGATGTTCCAGTCGCACTCGAACTCAAAGTCGGCGTATTGATCGAGGGTGACGATGTCGCCGCCCTCCTTGCCGGGCTTGCGCCAGAGCGAGCCGTGCGTGGTGTCCCACACACCCTCGGGCATCTTGTCGGACTTGTAGCCGCGCCAGCCCGCGGTCGTCTTGCCGTCGAAGAGGAGCTTCCAGCCCTGGGACTTTTCGGTCGCGGTCAGCACGTTGTGCTTTCGCACGTCGTCCCACGTCGTACCCAGCGTCACCTTGCCGGTCGCGGCCCATTCCGTGCCGCGGCACAGAAGCACGCGGAACTGCGGATCAACGACAGACACCTTGGAATCGAACGAGTTGGTCCAGACGTGCCCGAGCGGCGTGTGGAAGACGCGGCCCTTGCCGTACTCGAGCACGAGGGCCATGGGCTCGGCGTTTCCGGTGCCGCCGGATTCCTTGCTCGACGTCGCGGACGCGAGGAGGTTGAACTTGGTGTTCTGGGTGTTGACGAGCTTGTGGTAGAGCTCGTCGGGGTGGGCCTTCATGTCGGGCAGGCCCTTGGTGATGGGGTGCTCGTGATCGATGTAGTTGACGTCGAAGGGGTGGAACTTGCCGTGCCCCGTCGTGCCGTTGATCCACAGGAGCGCGATCATTTTTTCCCACTCGGTCCAGCCGACGAAGGAGTTGTTGGTCGCGTGGATGATGACGACGCCCGCGCCGTCCTTGACGGCGTTGAGGAAGTTCGTCTCGGCGGGCTCGCCCCAGCGTTCGCCGTTGTAGTCGATGACGAAGACCTGGTAGCCCGCGAGGCTCTTGGCGTCGGCGAGCTTCGAGGCGGGCGAGTCCGTGAGGTCGACGGTGAACAGGCCCGTCGCCTCCAGCGTGTCCTTGTGGACCATGCTGGTGTAGCGCCAGTTGTGGTTCTGCTGGCCCGTGATGAGCAGGGCCTTGACCGGCTCGGCGGCGGAGGCGTGGGCCGCCAGCGCCAGGGAGAGACAAACAGCGATCAGCAAGGCGATTTTCGTGAGGGTGGACACGGCGTGACTCCTCGCGCGGCGACGTGCCGCGGCATGGCGGGAGTGTATCGCACCGGGGCGATGATTGTTCGAGGCGTCCGGCGAGCCTGGCCGTGCCCAACCCGCTTGCCGGCTTTGTTCTGTTTGGCAAACCGAAGACTCGGCCGCCCGGCGCCTTACGCCACGGCTTCGCGACGCCAGCCGCATTGCGCGAGAACGGACGTCCAGCGTTCGTGCTCGCGTTTGAAGATCGCGCTGGCGGCGTCGGGCTTCCCGTCACGCAGTTCCGAGTGCCACCACCAGCACAACTGGATCGGGGCGCCAAGATCGATCGCCAGCTCCGCCACCTGGCGATCGGAGAGATCGACATAGGGCGATTCGATCTCGAACGAGCCCGCGTCGGTCGGCATGTCGAGGGAGACGAGCCGCGAGACCAGCATCGCGCGATCGATCGTGGCAGCCACGCTGGAAAGGTCGACCATGTCGCCGTCGGCGTGCCGATCGGAGAGCACGAGGCTTCCGCACCCGCGCGACACCGCCGCGAACGCCGCGTCGATCAGCTCGCGCGTCGCGTGTTCACCCGCCGAGTTGGTCGTGTTGGCGGCGTCTGCCGATGGGACGACGACCTCAAGCCCGAGCGCGGTCGACTGAGCCTCGATCGCGTGGGCACGGGCTCGCGAGGTCGGGCCGGGCGTGATGCTGGCCCAGATGACGGGCATAAGGTGAGATGCGTCGGGAGTGGACGCGAGGACGCGTTCCTTGGCGGCGACACAGGCGATGAGCGACACCAGGCCGCCGTCACTGACGACCATGGCGTGCGCGGGATCGCCGGGCAGTTGGTGTCGCATGCGCGTGATGATACCGCGTCCGGGGGCGGCGTGTCGGGCGGCGTCGGAAGGGGAGTCGAAGCGGTCGCGGCTAGCGCGGCTGGAAGAGCGGCGTGACCTCGCGTTTGAGCTTCTGCAGGTCGGAGGTGCGGACGTACATCATGTGCCCGGACTCGAAGTACGCGCGCCGGATGTTGCCGCGGAGCGAGGGATCGAGCCCGAGGTGGTCGATCGTGTAGTCCATGGCAAAGGTCGGGGTCGCGAGGTCGTAGTAACCGCTGCAGAAGAGCACCTGCAGGCGCGGGTTGCGCGTCATCGACTGGCGCAGCGTGCCCGCAACGTTGACGTATCCATCGCCGCCGGCGCCGAAATTCCAGGGGTGCACGCGTCCGGTCAAGATTTCATAGTTGAGGTCGCTCTCAAAGCCCAGTTCCTCGCGGACATAGCGGTTGAGGGCGGAGGTGTAGGGCGCGAGGATGGGGGTATACGACGGGTCCTCGTCCGGACTATCGCCGGACGCGACGCGGTCGATGCCCTTGTAGCGGGCGTCGAGACGACCGACCGAGCGGGCCTGGTCGCGGAGCAACTCCTTGGTGAAGCGATGGAGCGGCAGGCGGAGGTTGCTGTTGAGCACGAACTCCTTCGTGAGGCCGGTCAGGCGGGCGTACTTGGCCGCGATGTCGTCGCGCTCCTTGGGGGTCAGCGCGTCGCCCTTGGCGAGGGCGAGGAGATACTCCCCGCCAGCGAACGCTCGCGACGCAGCGATCGCGGTCTTGAGGTCCCCCACCGACGCGTCGAGCTTCTTGTGGTACCACGCGGTCGCGGTGTAGCTGGGGAGATACAGCCAGTAGGCCGTGTCGTTGCTGTCGGAAAAGTCGGTGGTCTGGAAGTTGAAGATCGGAGAGATGAACACGATGCCGTCGAGGTTGATGCCCAGCGTGTCCTGCAGGTAGCCCGAGAGCCCGGCGGCCCGGGTCGTGCCGTAGCTTTCGCCCGCAAGAAACTTGGGCGAGGCCCAGCGCTTGTGGGTCGTGATGTACTGGCGGATGAAATCACCGACCGACGAGATGTCCTCGTACAGGCCGTGGAACTGGTTGGGGTCCTGGCCATCGACGGGGCGGCTGTAGCCCGTGCTGACCGGATCGATGAACACGATGTCGGTGAGATCGAGCCATGACTCGGAGTTCTCGATCACGGTGCCGTGCGGAGGAGTGTCCATGCCCTCCGGCCCGAGCGGCACGCGCTTGGGCCCGATCGCGCCCAGGTGCAGCCACACCGACGACGAGCCGGGCCCGCCGTTGAACGCGAACGTGATCGGGCGCTTGGCGGGGTCTTTGTCGGGGACCTCGTAGGTCGTGTAGAAGATGCGGGCGCGGGGCTTGAGCGTGTCGGACAGGAGGGGCACGTCGCCGGCGGTCGCTTTGTACTTGATGAGCTGGCCGTTGATCGTCACCTCGTGCTCGGTCGTGACGAGGCGTGGCTCTTCCTTCTTTTCCGCGGGCGGATCGGCGAAGGGGCGCGCAAGTGCGAGGGAGGGTGCGAACGTGCAGGCGAGGGCGAGCGTGGCCGCGGCGAGGCGCGGGCGGAGTGACGCAATTCGTTCAATCATGCTCGGTGTATACCAGAAACCGCGGGTGGGGATTCAGGAGTTTGGCGGAGGCTGATGCTGCGGTTCTTGGTTGTCGGAGACCGTGGAACTGTCGCGGTCTCCTGAAGGGAGTTCGGTTGGAGGCGGGTCGGTGGGTATCGTCTCGCTCTCTCGCTTGCCCAAGCGGGCGTAAGCGACGGGTACTCCGATCATCAGGAGACCGAGGGCCAGGAAGCTGATGGTGCGCCAGAGCATGGGGACGGTCGCCAGATCGATGATGACGAGCTTGAGCGACGTAACGCCCAGCAGAATCAGGCCGCCCCAGCGAAGCGGCGAGCTGCGGCGCCAGAAGCCCGCGACGAGCAGCCCGGCCGCGAAGACGCCCCACCACAGCGAGACGCCTGCGCCGCGAGCGGCGGGATCGTCTGAAATCCGCAGGGCGATGCGGGCGGCCTCCAAGCTGGTGCATGCGAACAGCGCCGCGAGCCCCACGACGACACTGGATTGCCGCGAGGCGGCCGAGCGCCCCTCGTGACGCAGCCACGCCGCGCTCAAGCCCCACTGGGCCGTCAGCAGGAGGCCCGTGACGAGGCCGGGGTGCAGGAGGAGCGGCGATTCGTGCTTGGTCCAGTGAGGCACGAACAGCACGATCCAGAGGCCGGTGCACATCACGGCACCGACGACGGCCGCGAAGATCAGGCGCATCCTGGGGAGTAGCGGGCGAGCCAAGCCCGGCGCGACGCTCCACACGAACCACCACGACCACTGCGCGAGGTGGGTGGTGCGCGGGTCAAAGGCCGCGAGCATGACAAGGAACATCGCGACGATGGCCATGCCTGGCGGGATGCGCTCGTCGGTTTCGCGCGGCGTGAGCGTCGCCAGCCCGAGCCATGCAGCGCCGCCGGCGATCAACATCCAGGACCAGGTCTCAAAGTGCAGGCCCAGGACGCGAGAGGCAGATGCGAGCGCCGCGGCGTCAGCTTCCGGGCGGGCGGAGATAAGTGCGCCCGCGGCGAGGACTGCGGGGAGCAGCGAGAAGAAGAACACGGTGGGCAGGCCGAGCCTAGGAGAGCGCGCCATGACCGCGACGAAGAGCGCGAGACCGAGCCAGAACGCGGCGAGAGAGACCCGTTCACTGAGCGGGTTCGCGGGCGCCGCCATGAGAAGGAGCATGACGACGATCGCCGTCCCCAGAAGCGTGGCGCGCGGGAGGAACCTGATCGCGATCGTGCCGATCGCGGCCCAGGCAACGCTGGCGCCGATCATAAAGCCGGTCCACGGCGTGAGACGCAGTCCGAGGAGGAAGACGCCGCCGCCGGAACCGCTCAGTACCGGGGCGTGCGAGACAATGACCATGGTGGCCAGCGACAAAGGGACGGCCGCGAAGACAAGCCGCCAGGGCTCACGCCGGCTTCGCGTGTAGAGGTACACGCCGACGCACAGCGCGATCACCAACCACACGCCCGCGATGGGCATCGCCTTGGATTGTGGATGGAGCGGCGTTGCCATGAGCAGCACGAGCGCCAGCGCCGAGAAGACCGCTCGCGGCCAGGCACGCTCGGTCGCCGGCGTGAAGCGCGAAATCCCTCGCCACGCGGCCGAGGCGCCGAGAACCAGGAGGGACCACGGCGTAAGCTGGAGCCCGAGCACGTGATATCCGCCGCTGTGCCACACGCCCTGCCACGAGTCCCAGACAAGAAGGCGCAGGGTTGCGATGAGCGCGGGGATGATGGCGTAGAAGAAGATCGCGCGGGCGTTGAGGCGCTGGCTGGTGGCCGCGGCGGCGACCGCGAGCAGGAGCCAGGTCACGACCTGGGCCGGACCTCCGAACGCCAGGGCGATGGTCGCGAGGATCATCGCGCCGATCTGGATCGCGGCAACGACTCCCAGGACCTCCAGATCGTTGGTCGGGCGCTGGCGGATGACGTCCAGGTGCGAGGCGGCCAGCAGCCAGATGGCGCCGCAGGCGACGAGCGCGGCCGCGGACGCGGGCCAGGTTGACCACAGGTTGGCGCGGAGGACCATGTAGCCCAGCGTGACGCACCAGAACGTCGCGGAGATGGAGATCGTGACGGGCCGCCACGTGGACCAGCGCCGGAAACGCGTCGGATCGTCGGGGGGCGGAGCGTCGGGGTCGCTGGCGGTCGGGAGTTGCAGTTGCTGGCGTTTGGCGGACCAGAGCAGTTCGGCGTGGAGCATCGCCCACACCATCGCGAGGAAGACCAGGACAATCGCAAAGTCGGAGTTCGCATTGCGGAGCGACCAGGCGGAGCCCCACAGGAGCGTGCCCGACCACGAGAGAGTGCGGAGCGAGGCCAGGGCGCGACCCTGCCATGCGGACACTCCCAGGCCCGTCAGCAGCAGCATGATGAGATAGAGCGCAAAGCGGATCGGGCTCGACGAGACGTCAAGGAACATGACCGGGGTGATGTACGCCGCCACGAGCGACGCGATGCCGACGGCCGCGAGGCGCGAGCGGATGGAAATGACGATGCCGAGCATGGAGACGCCCGCGAGCATCGCGAACGCCGCGGCGGGCGGGAGAAGCGTGAAGAGCTTGTACGCCGCCAGCACGGAGACGTACATGCTTCCCAGGCCCGCGGCGGTGGCGCCCACGGCGGCCCAGTCGTTGACCTTCTTGCGTAGCCACTGACCGGCGGCTAGGAGCGCCACGCCGAACGCGCCGCCCGAAAGGCAGCGGAACGCCGGGGGCATGCGGAGCAGGCCGGCGTCGTAGGCCCACTTGAGGCCCATGCCCACGCCGATCACGAGCACCACCGCGCCGACGACGGCGTACCAGCGTCCTCCGATCAGCCGCTCCATGTCGGCCATCGACTTGGTCAGTCCAAGCGAGGCCCGCTCGCGGAGATGTTCACGGACGCGGCTGGATGCGGCGCGGCGAAGCTCATCGGGCTCGATCGGATGATGGCGAACGTCCTCGTCGGGATCGGGAGCGATCTGCTCGCCACGCGCGACGGCCTCGGCAAGGTCGGCGTTGTGGAGCGACGCGGAGGCGAGCTTGGCTGCTTGCTCTGCGACCTGGGGGTCTACGGCGTCGCGGGGTGGAGCATCGGCTTCGGCGGGATGTGGTTCGCTTTGTGCAGCGGATTCGGGCGCGCGTGGTCCAGCGTGAGAGACGCCCGGAAGCGGACGGATAGTCGCGGCACTCATGTTGAGCACGGGCTCGGGCGTGGTGTCGTTTGGCCGAGCATGATCCGGCGGTGCGAGACTCGAAGCCTGAAGCGGCCCCGCGGGCTTGGAGCGATCCGGCGGCGGCAGACCAACGAACCGCTCGAGCCTCGCCAGACGCTCGAGTAACTCGTCGATTCTGGGATCCTGACCGGAACTCATCGTCCCCCACCTGCCGCGGAACGGACTAAAGCTAGTATGTACTATATTTAGGAATCCGGGCTCCTGATTTCGGACCCGTCCAGCCTACATCGAGACAGCTCGCGGTGCACGGCCCCCGATGGCTTGAGCACGCTGGCCACGAGGCGGATGTCCGCGATCTCGAACGTGAGCTTCGTGACGGGCCACGCGCGGTCGCGAAGACGCAGGCCTGAACCGGGGAATCGCCCGAGGGTGAGGTGCGGCAAGAACGCCCGCTCACGCTTGGGTCTGGTGCGGGTCAATCGCTGCGCCAGGCGCTTCTGCAACTCGATGAGCACGGGTGGTGCGCTCGCTTCGGCCGCAATGAGCCGTGCATCGCCGCGTTCGGGCAGGGCGATCAGACGCTCCACCGAGAGCGATATCGCGCGTATGCCCGACGCGGCGCGGTGCATGGACTCGATGACATCGTCGAGCTGACTCTCGTCGGTGTCGCCGATGAAAAGGAGCGTGACGTGGACCTGATCGAGCGATGAGGGCTTGAGCGAAGGCAACCCGAGGCCGCGTGACGCATCGACCAGCGCGGCGGTGATCACGGGAGGCGGGTACGCGGCGATGAACAGACGGAGGGGCATGGAAGAGAAGTGGTCAATTGGCGAGACAGCGAGGCAGCGAGGCAGCGAGGCAGCGAGGCAGCGAGGCAGGGAATGGTAAGAAAAAGAGCCCACGCGTGGGCGCGGGCTCGATGGGGTGCAGGGTTGTCGTGATCGATCAGGCGTTGTCGAGGACGTCGACGGATTCGAACTTCTTGCCCTCGAGCATTTCGAGCGACGCACCGCCGCCCGTTGAGACGTGGGACATCTTGGAGGCGACGTCGAATTTCTCGACGGCGGCCGCGGAATCACCGCCGCCGACGACGCTGACGCACCCGCGAGCGGTCGCGTCGGCCATGGCCTTGGCGATGGTGCGGGTGCCGGCGGCGAAGGGGGCCCACTCGAAGACGCCCATCGGGCCGTTCCACACGACCGTCTTGGCCTTGGCGATGACGGCGGCGAATTCGGCCTGGGTCTTGGGACCGATATCCAGGCCCATGAAGCCGTCGGGGATGTGCTCGTCGCACACGCGGATCTCGCCCGCGCTCTCGTCGAACTGCGACGAGCAGACGTGGTCCTTGGGCAAGTGCAGGTCGGCCTTCAGCTTGGCGGCCAGCTCGATGGCGCGTTTCGCGTCGCCGAGGCGGTCGGCCTCGACCTTGCTGTTGCCGACGCGCTTGCTAAGCGCCGCCAGGAACGTGTAGGCCATCGCTCCGCCCACCAGGATCGCCGAGGCTTTGGGCAGGAGGTGCTCGATCGCGGCCATCTTGTCCGACACCTTGGCGCCGCCCAGCACGACCACGAAGGGCTTAGCGGGGCTGGCGATCGTTTCTGACAGGAACTTGATCTCGCGCTCGACCAGGAAGCCCGAGACCTTCGGGCCGTTCACAGCCTTGGGCACCGCGACCATCGACGCGTCCGGGCGGTGGCACGTGCCGAACGCGTCGTTGACGTACACGTCGGCGTAGGCGGCGAGCTTGGCGGCGAACGCGGGGTCGCCCTTCTTCTCTGCCTTGTGGAAGCGGAGGTTCTCGAGGAGCAGCACATCGCCGTTCTTCATGGCGGCGACGGCGGCGCCGGCGGCGGCGTCGATGCAGTCCTGCGACGGGAACGCCACGGGCTTGCCCAGCAGCTCCGAGAGCTTCTTGGCGCAGGGCGCGAGTGAATCGTCGGCCTGATAGCCGGTGCCCTCGGGGCGGCCGAGGTGCGAGCAGAGGATCGCCTTGCCGCCGCGGTCGATGACCGATTTGATGGTCGGGATCGCGGAGCGGATGCGGCGGTCGTCGGTGATCTTGCCGTCCTCGATCGGCACGTTGAAGTCAACGCGGATGAGGACTCGTTTGGAGGCGACGTCGACGGCTTGGACGGTCTTCTTGGGCATGGATTGATTCCTTGAAAGACGTGATCGGAAGGCGCCCGGCGAAAAAGAAGAGCGACACGCTCCCGCGAATTGTTTGTTCGCTTGGGAGGGCGGCGGTGACTCCTTTCCTGCTTTCGGGCTTTCCGTCGGAAGGGTTACTCGAACATGCGGTCGAGACGTTCGCGGAGGACGCTGGCACCCTCGTTGCCGAGGCGGTCGCGGAACTTGCGGAGACGGGTGGCGACGGAGGCATCGACGAGTTGGTCGCCGATGCGGAACTTCACGCCGCCGATCATGGAGCCGTCGACGTAGGGGTGGACCACGACGTCGCGCTTGAGGCCGCCCGACAGACGCTCGCGGACGGATGCCAGTCCGGCGCTGTCGAGCGGGGAGGCGGTGAAGACGTCGACCTCGACGCGCCCGAACGCGGCCTGCACCGCGCCGTCGAGCGCCCCGACGATCGGGATGATGTAGCCGAGACGCCCCTTGCGGTTGAGCACGAGGAGGAAGTTGAGCGTGAGCGGGTCGACCGCGCCCTCGAACATCGTGCGGAGCGACGCGGCGCGGTCGCTTGTGGCAACCACGCGCGAGGCGAGGAACTCGTTGAACTTCGGGTTCGAGGTGGCGAGTTCGATCACGTCCTGCAACTCGCCGAGCACGGCCTCGACCTTGCCGCGCCCGCCCTGGGCCATCGCCAGATCGATCAGGCTTCGTGCGTAGGTCTTGGCCAGGGCGCCGGGCTGGGTGTCGATCAGGGGCATGGTGAATTCCAAATTGCCAAATCGCCAAAGAAGACAAGGACGGGAGATCAGTTGCGGGCGGAGGTCAGTTCGCGGAGGGATTCCTGGACGAGCGCGTCCTGGTCACCCGCGTTCAATTCGCGGCGGAGGATCTTGGAAGCGACGGCGGTCGCGAGATTCGACTGCTGGGTGTACATCTCGGTGATCGCGGCGCGCTTGGCGGCCTCGATGTCGCGCATCGCACGCTCACGCATCTGGCCCAGTTCGGTGTCGGCCTTAGCCTTCAACTCGGCCGCCAAGGCGACCTGCTGGGCACGGGCCTGCTCGATCATCTTCTGGGCTTCAGCGCGGGCCTGGTTGAGCGACTGCTGGTACTGCTCGAGCGCGTCCTTGGCCTGCTTGCGGGCGTTCTCGGCGGCCTCGATCTCTTCGGTGATCTTGCGGGCGCGCTCTTCGAGGCCCTTGGTGATCGTCGGCCACACCTTGGTCGCCAGGACGGCAAAGACCACGGCGAAGACAAGGAAGGCGACGATCATGGGGACCACGCCCTGCTCGATCGTGGGGAGCACGCCCGCCTTGTTCTCGCCTTCTTCGGAGGCGAGGGCGAGCGAGGGAGCGAGGGCGAGCGCGAGTGCCGAAACGCGGATGGCGAACAGACGCATGAGATACTCCGGCGAGAAGCCCGGGGACTCCGGGCGGGACGTTGGAGACCAAGCCGCGGGGGCGCGGGTGAGCGCGCCCGCGGTGCGGATTACTTGACGAAGCCAACGAGGAGGCCGACGACGACGGCGAAGAGGGTCGCACCTTCGACGAGGGCGGCGGCGAGAATCATGTTCGTGCCGATCGGGCCCTTGGCCTCGGGCTGACGAGCGATGGACTCCACGGCGCCCTTGCCGATGAGACCGATGCCCAGGCCGCCGCCGATGACGGCGAGGCCCGCGCCCAGGGCGGCGAGGCCCTGGCCGACGCCGACGCCGGCGTGGGCGGTGTCCTGAGCGGCGGCGATGGCGGGGACAGCGGCCATGGCCAGGAGAGCGAGCTTGGCGAACTTCATGCTGTGGACCTTTCGAACAGTACGGGGTCGATCACGGGGAAACACGCTCGAGGGCCGCGGACGTTGCCGCGGGTTCGGCCCGTCATTCACGCCGGTTACACATGCTGGTGGGCATGGGCGTGCTCGTGGCCATGGGCCCCATCATGCCCGTGATCGTCATGATGGGCGAGCTGTGAGATAAACACGGTGGTGAGGAACGTGAACACAAAGGCCTGGAGCAGGGCGACGAAGAGCTCGAGGAAGTAGATGGCGATCGCGGCGACGATCGAAACCAGCGAGATCGTCCCGCCGAGCACGACACCGCCGAACGTCGCCTTGACGAGCATGCCGAGGCCCTGGACGGCGAACATAAAGAGCACGGCGACGAGGATGTGGCCGGCGGTCATGTTGGCGAAAAGACGCAGGGCCAGCGCGACGGGCTTGATGACGGTTCCCACGATCTCGATCGGGATCATGAGGAGCGACACGGGGAGCTTGGTGCCCGCGGTGAGGTGGGAGAGATAGCCGCCCAGGCCCAGTTCGCGGATGCCGGCGAGGTTGATGACGATCGCGGCGATGATCGCGAGGGCGGCGGTGACGAAGATGTTCTGCGTCGCGGTGGTTCCGAGGAAGCCCGAGAGATTGTGGTCGCCCGAGATCTTGTCGACGAGGTGGAGCGCGTCGGCGATGGGGACCAGGCCGAGCAGGTTGTTGACGAGGATGAAGAAGAAGACCGACCAGAGGAAGGGCATGAACTTGTCGGTGCGGCTGCCCAAGAGCGGGCGGACGGTCTGGTCACGCAGGTAGAGGCAGATGACCTCGATCATGTGGGCGAAGGGGCTCTTGGTGACGTAGCGATGCGCGCCCTGGGACTCCGGGCCCGTCGCGATCTTGGACGACGCCCACCAGAGCACGGCGATGGTGAGCAGGCCGGCGAGGAGCAGGTTGCCGACGTGGGCGGACCAGATCCACACGCCCTTCATGCCGAAGAAATCGCCGCTCAAGAAATGCTGATTGACCACGTGGTCAACGGGGTTGGAGCTGGCGAGCGTGAGGTGGGCGGACAGAATCGAATCGAGCATCACGAGACTCCGTTCGACGGCGAGGCGTGAGCCCCCTCGCCCGCGAGCGATTTGACGGCCCAGAAAACTTCACCAGCCAGGGAACCCAGGCCGGCGAGGAGGAACGCGATCCAGAATGGACGCCCTTCGGGCTGGGCGATGAAGTAGACGCCCAGAGCGATGGACAGGGCACCGATCATGCGGGCAAAGGAAGCGCCCATGATGTGGAGCGGCGCGGAGGCGGGGCGGCCGCGGGTGAGCAGCACGAGCATCACCGACACGAACACGCCGATGGCGATCCAGGTAGCGAACGCCCACGCCGCGGCGGGGACAACGGCCGGCGACTGGCCCCAGAGAAGGATGGCCGCACCGACACCCATCACGGTCCCGAGCAGCGCGCCGAATCCGACCGCGCCGAACGACGCGAGGAAGGCGGAACGCTGGGATGGGGCGCGATTCGCCATGCTGAAAAGACCCATGAGCCACCACGAGCGCCACAACGGCGTTCGAGGGGTCCAACAGTAGGTTCCCACCTCTCGGGAAGCGAGTACCGAGCGGGATATGTGCGGCGTTTGGCTACGAACGGTTCGCACGCAGGACGGCCCGGAAGAGCTTGGTCATGCCGAGGGCAAAGCCAAGCCCGAGGCCGATCAGCAGGCCCGTGAGCACACTCCCCAGCCATTTCCCGATCGCGTATCCAAGGCCGGTGGCGGCGATGACGGTGAAGACGAAGTCCATCGCGATGCCCCAGGCGCGCGCGGTGTCTCCCAGGCCGGCAGGGTCCGGAGGCGGTTCGGCGGGGCGACGCTGGACGGGCTTGGTCAGAAGATCAGGGACCGGCGGCGGAGGCGGCGGGGTCGGGATGTCGGGGGTGAAGTGGTGCTCAGGGTCAGCAGAGTTGTCCTTCGAGGGCGGAGTTTGGGAGGGGTCGGGTGGCATGTGTGATGAAGGCAGGATACCGCGGACGGGCTTGGCGAACACCGCGGCGGTCATCTTGGCGAGGGACGGGAGTCGCTCACTGGGATTGGCGGATGATGTACTCACTTCCGCACTCCGGGCAACGCCCGGAGGAGCGCTGGCCTGAGAGGTCGTAGCCGCAGTCTTGGCAATGGCCGACGGGGTGCGGAGATTTTCGCCAGAGTCTTGACAGCGTGACGCGGGCGCTGACGCAGCAACACAGCGAGAAGATAAGAAACCCGGCCGCGATGGAAGCCGACCGCGGTTCGGCAGGATTCAACTTGTTGGTAACGACGAGATAGGCCACGAAGACCGTCACGACGATGCCGACGGCGCAGGCCCAGATCGCCTGCCTGAGGCGCCGGGCCAGTGTCGCGAGTTTCTCGGAGCGTGTCATTCGCGATCCCCTTCTTTCTCGCAAGAGAGAGGCTCGGGCACTCAAGACCGCAGCACCGACCGTGAAGCACGGTCGGTGGCACGTCAGGCTCGATGCGTTGTCGACCGGGCCTGAAGCCAGGTACGCGGCTCCAGAAAACCATTTTCAGCCCATGAGCGCCCGGGCCGCGACCTGGCGGGCCATGGAGACGGCGTCGCGGACCTTGCTCGTGTCGGAGCCGCCGCCCTGGGCCTGGTCGGGCTTGCCACCGCCCTTGCCCCCCACGACGGCGGCGGTTTCACGAACCCAATCGCCGGCCTTGAGGCCCCGCGCGACGAGGGTCGCGGGGACCTGCGCCATGATCGCGACTTTGCCGGGCTCGTCGCCCACGGGCTCGACGACCGAGAGGAGCATGATCGCGTTGCGCGGGCACGCGTCGGCGATGACCTTGACGGCGGCGGCGAGCGCCTGGCGATCGTCGTCGGCCGCCACGCCTCCGATGAAGACGTCGTCGAGCGACGCCTTGACGGACTCGACGAGGGCGCGAGCTTCGCGCACGGCCTGATCGCGCTTGGCGGCGGCGGCGGTCTTGCCGAGCGCCTTGAGCTTCTCCTGCAACCCGGAGAGTTCCGCGCGAATCGCGGCCTTGCGGGCCAGGGGCATCGTCACCTTGTCCAACTCCGCGAGCAGCAGTTGCACCTCGCCCGGGAGCTGGGCGTCCGGCAGTTTCGAGGCCGCCAAGACGCGCTGCGCGAATTGATCGGCCTGGTGGTGCGCGTCGACCGCGGCGGGGCCGGTGCAGCAGGTCACGCGGCGGACTCCCTTGGCGACGGCTTCCTCGCTGATGATCGCGAACCGCCCGATTTCCTTGGTCGATTGCACGTGCGTTCCGCCACAGAACTCAACGGACAGCTCTCCCCACGCGGGGCTGGTGGGCGAATCGAGGAGATCGCGCACGGGCTGGCCGATCGAGACGACGCGGACGGGATCGGGGTATTGCTCGCCGAAGACGGCGCGCAGGCCGTTGATGGTCTTGGCGACGTAGAGCGGGGCCTTCTCGGCAAAGACGGTGAGGTTGTCGTGGACCTGCTTGTTCACGATCGCCTCGACCTTGTCGATCTCGGCGGGCGCGACGGGCTGGTTGTGGGCGAAGTCGAAGCGGAGCCGATCGGGCGCAACGAGCGAGCCCTTCTGATCGGGGCTGCCGCCGAGAACGGAACGCAGGCCGAAGTTGAGCAGGTGCGTCGCGGTATGGTTGCTGGCGATGGCGGACCGGCGGTTCTTGTCGACCTTCAGAAGGACGGTGTCGCCGACGCGGATTTCGCCGTGCGTGATGTGCCCGACGTGGAGGACATAGCCGCCGAAGGCCTTGGCGTGATCAACCTTGAACTCGCCGCCGTCGTGGTCATCGCGCGACGAGGTGCGGGTTTCGTGCATGACGGAGACGCGCCCGTGGTCGCACTCCTGTCCGCCCATCTCGGCGTAGAAGTTGGTGCGGTCGAGGACCAGGCCCAGTCGCTTGGTCTGCACGACGCTGGCGCGAATGTGCTCGTCGAAGTTCTGCCCGTTCCAGATGGCGCGGACGCGCGCGAGCGTGTCCTTGGTCTCGAACTTGTGCGAGTCGTCGGTCGGGTCGACGTTGAGGCGAGGAAGGCGCGCGACCGCGTCGGCGGGGAGCACGAGTTGGTGCTCGTCGGCCTTGGCACCGCCGCCGGAGCGGGAGAGTTCCTCGGCCTTGGCACGCTCGGCCTCGTAGCCGGCCATGTCGACCTTCAGGCCGCGTTCCTCGGCCATGAGGGCGGTGAGATCGATGGGGAAGCCGTAGGTGTCGTAGAGCTTGAAGGCCTCGGCGCCCGGGATGATCTTCGGCGCCTGGGCGGCGTTCGCGGCCGCGGGCTCGGTGACGATGCGCTCGGCGACCTCGGCGAAGAGCTTGATGCCGCGGTCGAGCGTGCGCCCGAACGAGTCTTCCTCGTCGCGGATGATGTCGGTGACCTTGGCGACGTTGGTGTAGAGCTCGGGGAACGCCTCGCCCATCGATTCGACAACGACGGGAACCAGCTGCGCGAAGAAGCCGGGCTTGGCGCCGAGCATCTGGCGACCGTAGCGAACGGCGCGGCGGAGGATGCGGCGGAGCACGTAGCCGCGGCCGACGTTGCTGGGCACGGCGCCGTCGGTGAGCGCGAAGGTGAGCGTCCGGATATGGTCGGCGATGACGCGATAGGCGGTATCGACGTTGCCCTCGTCGGCGGCGCCGAGCTTGCCGCGATACGCACGGGCGCCGGTCAGCCGCTCGATCGCCTCGAAGTACGGGGCGAAGACGTCGGTGTCGTAGTTCGATCGCTTGCCCTGGAGCACGGAGACCAATCGCTCCATCCCCATGCCGGTATCGACGTGGTTGGCGGGGAGCGGCTTAAGCGTGGCGTCGGCCTCGCGGTTGTACTGGATGAACACGAGGTTCCAGATCTCGAGCACGTCGGGATCGCCCGAGTTCACGAGCTTGGCGGCGTTGCGGGCGCCGATGCGGTCGAAGTGGATCTCCGAGCACGGGCCGCACGGGCCGGTCTCGCCCATCTCCCAGAAGTTGTCCTTCATATTGCCCGGAAGGACGTGGTTCCTGGGGAGGTAGCGGAGCCAGAGATCGCGTGACTCTTCGTCGGCCGCGAGACGATGCTCGTCGCTTCCCTCGAAATAGGTCGCGTAGAGGCGATCGGGCTGGATTCCGTAGACGCGGGTGAGAAGTTCCCACGCCCAGTCGATCGCGTCCTTCTTGAAGTAATCGCCGAAGGACCAGTTGCCGAGCATTTCAAAGAAAGTGTGGTGGTACGTGTCCTTGCCCACGTCGTCGAGGTCGTTGTGCTTGCCGCCGGCGCGGATGCACTTCTGGCTGTTGGCGGCCCGCTTGAGCTTGCCAAGGTCCGAATTGGGATCGGCGTTGCCGAGGAAAATGGGCTTGAATTGATTCATGCCCGCGTTGGTGAAGAGGAGGGTTGGATCCTCGAGCGGGACGACGGGCGACGACGGGACGTGGCTGTGCGCCTTGGACTTGCAGAAGAAGTCGACAAAGGTCGAACGGACACGCGAACTGGTCCACTGGGAGGTCATGAAGGGCATTCTCCGGGGCTATGGGCGGGAAGTATACGGGTCTGGCGGGCCAGCACTGGACAGCACGGGCGATAACGCCGATGTAGGATGGCGATTCTCCCCCACCTTTGTCCGGCACGTAGCCGGCGAGGTATGGGCGTGGGCGCTGTCAGGAGCATACCGGAGCGATGCGTCAGTTTGACCTCTGCGTGGTTGGTTCCGGGCCCGCGGGCCAGCGGGCGGCGATCCAGGCCGCCAAGCTGGGGAAACGGGTGTGCGTGATCGAGCGCGCCGAGGTCGTGGGCGGGGCGGCGATCAATACCGGGACGATCCCCAGCAAGGCGCTGCGGGAGGCGATCCTGCGTTACCTCGGCCACCGAGCGGCGATGCCGACGGTGCACGACTTTCAGGGGTCGAGCCTGCGCTCGTTCCACCAGCTGATGAACAGCTGCCAGGAAGTGATCAAGGCGGAGATCGATATCGTCCGCGGTCACTTTGCCAAGAACGACATCGCGCTGGTGACGGGTCACGCGCAGTTCCGCGACCCGAACACGATCGACGTCATCGGCGCCCACGCGAGCGAGACGATCAACGCTTCGAAGATCATCATCGCTGTGGGCACGCGCCCATCGCGCCCCGGGAACGTCGAGTTCAACCACGCCGAGATCATCACCTCCGACGAACTGCTCGGGCTCAAGACGCTCCCCCATTCCATGATCGTGGTGGGCGGCGGCGTGATCGGCACCGAGTACGCCTCGATGCTGACGGCGCTCGGGGTGAAGGTGACGCTGGTCGAGGGGCGTCCGAGGCTGCTCGACTTTGTCGACACCGAGCTGATCGAGGCGCTGCAGTATCACCTCCGCCAATCGGGCATGACGCTGCGCCTCGGCGAGAAGGTCGTGAAGATCAGCAAGGTCGATGCGCCGCCGGGCTCGCGCAGCGGCATTCCGCACATGGCGGAGGCGATGCTGGAGAGCGGCAAGGTCCTTCGGGCCGAATCACTCCTGTACTGCATCGGGCGGCACGGCGCGACGGAGGACCTGAACCTCTCGGCGGCGGGGCTGACGGCCGACGATCGCGGGCGCGTGCGGGTGAACGAGAACTTCCAGACCTCCGTGCCGCACGTGTACGCGGTGGGCGACGTGATCGGGTTCCCGGCGCTGGCGTCAACGAGCATGGAGCAGGGAAGGCTCGCGGCGTGCAACGCGTTCGAGGTGCGCTGCGAGAACGTCGAGAACCTCTTGCCTTACGGCATCTATTCGATCCCCGAAATCTCGATGGTCGGTTGGACGGAAGAGCGGCTGACGGCCGAGGGCATCCCGTACGAGGCGGGCATCGCGCAGTACCGCGAGATCGCGCGTGGGCAGCTGCTGGGCGACGACATCGGGATGCTGAAGATGCTGATCCACCAGGAGAGCCACACGATCCTGGGCGTTCACGCGATCGGAACGGGCGCGACGGAGCTGATCCACATCGGGCAGGCCGCGATCGCGTTCAAGGCGACGGTCGAGTACTTCGTGAACACGGTGTTCAACTACCCCACGCTGGCGGAGTGCTACAAGGTCGCGGCCCTGAACGGGCTGAACAAGCTGAGGGGGATCTGAGGAAGAAGGCACTGGGCACGAGGAAAGAAGAGCCGGCGGGACGACAACGTATCCATGGCCCGGCGTGAGGAGTGAAGGCCGCGTGGGTGGGGTGTGGAGCGCGGCATTCGGGATGCGTGATTCGGCATTCGAGAAAGGCGGGAACAGAGCGACCGCCGGATCGGCGTGGCGCTGGTCGCCTATCCTCAAGGCCGCATTGAGCGGTATCAGGGCCGGAGTGGCGGAACTGGCAGACGCAACGGATTCAAAATCCGTCGCCCCTTAAAGGCGTGTGGGTTCGACTCCCTCCTCCGGCATTTTCTTGAAACAGATTTGGAGTGGCGGCGGGCTGACCAGCCTTGGGCTATTTGCCTTTGGCGGAGTCTTCTTTCGCTGACTTCTTGCGCACGAGCGCGCACGCTTGCAGTGATTGCACGGGGCCAGAGCGAATGCCCTGGGCGGCATCTCCGACCGGCTTCTGGTCGCCAGGCTTAAAGGTCGCGATTCGCATCTCGATCACGTCGTACTTGGTGTCGGGGTTGAAGACGTAGCTGGCCACGAGCTGCTGCTCTCCCACGGAGAATGCGGAGTGGACCGAGCCCATCAGTTCGTTGGCGACGATTTCAACCCCCGCGCCCTCATCAATCACGAACTCGCCCTTGGCCGGGTTGCGCACCACGACCTGGTACTCGCGCACGTCGACGGGCTTGGATTTGTCGGCGCGATCGTTGTAGGCCATCTTCCATGTGTAGCGGTCGCCGGGCTTGGGGTATACGGTGTCGCTGCCCGGCGATGGAGGCATGGTGCCGTCGGGGCGAGCGATCGGTTGAATGTCGAGCTCCAAAATGAAGTGGTTGGTGAGCGTGCCGCCGGCCTCGGTGGCACCGCTGCCTTTCCAGTGGCCCACCCAATCACGGGGGAAGATCGGCGCCATCATCCCGCCGGCAAGGGTTGGGGGCTCGGGCTTCTTGCCCTGATCCGGGGGCTCGGCGTTGCGAGCGGGCATGGAACAGCCGGCAAGCGAAACAAGAACAGCGATCGCGAGCATGCGCTTCATGGTAATTCTCCTAGGCCGGAGAGTGCCGGCAGAACGGATACCGCCGCCGCCGGCGTGGGTTGAGGGTTCTTCCCCCATTTCGGCGGGATTCGGCCGCGCCAATGATGAATCGACGCGGGGGCACGCCGATCGAGTGTTGTCCCCAGTGTCGGAAGGAGCCGGCCATGCCTCTCATCGACGTCGGCCAGACCGCCCCGGACTTTGACCTCAAGGACCAGTTCGGCAAGTCGCACCGCCTGAAAGACTATCGCGGGCGGATCGTCGTGCTGTACTTCTATCCGGAGGACGACACGCCGCTCTGCACGCAGCAGGCGTGCCAGTTCCGCGATCATCACGCGGACTTCACGAAGATCAAGGGCGTGATCCTGGGCGTGAGCCCGCAGGGGCAGGCGTCAAAGAAGATGTTCGTGGAGAAGCACGCGCTGCCGTTCACGCTGCTGGCGGACGAGGTGGTGACGCCGGCCGGGCCCAAGGTGTGCGTGTCGTACGGCGCGTGGGGCGACAAGAACATGTACGGCAAGGTCGTGCGCTCGATGCTCCGCACGACGTACGTGATCGACGGCGCGGGCAAGGTTGCGGCCCGCTTTGACCGTGTGAAGACGCCGGGTCACGCGCTGAAGGTGCTCGCGGTGGTGCGGGCGCTGCACGCGGGCGAGACGCCCGAGGAAGCCAAGGCCGCCAAGCGAACGCACCCGAAGAAGACGACGCGGACGCAGGCGGGGCACGCGGGGTATTCGGGGGTCGTGAAGACCAAGGGCACGCGCACTCCGAACCGGGCCATGGCGGCCAAGGGGCGCGTGGTCAAGACGAAGGGGAAGGCGAGGACGAAGAGGTAGGTGCCCGGATTGCGGAGCGATCGCGGGCAAACTCAGTCTTTGGACGGCGCGAAGGTCGATCGCGCCGGGCTTATACGGAACCCCGCTGAATTCCGGGCGCGTTCGGCGCATGTGAGGTAGCGCGGCGTGGCTGGACCTGCGAAGATGTGTGCGGCACGGAGGCCCCGCATGCACATCGCCGAGCACACGCCGGGTGACACCGATCGTCTGTCGGAACGGATCGCGTCGGAGAAGCAGGCCGACCGGCGCGACCGTTACCGCATCGCGCTCCTAGCCCTGCGCGGACGCGAGAAGCTCGAGATCGCCGAGGTGCTTGGCATCGCCAAGAGCACCGTCGAGCAGTGGGCCTACGCCTACCGCGACGGCGGGATCGCCGCCCTGGCCGGGAAGAAGCGCGGCGGCAGCCGGCCCAAGATCGACGGCGAACTGGCCGAGCGGCTGCGGGCCCGCGTCGAGGCCGGGCCGACCGCGCAGGATAAGGTCTGCACGCTGCACCGGCTGCGCTACTCGTGCCTGGCGCCGCGTCCGCGGCACGAGAAGCAGGACCTTGCCGCGCAGACGAAGTTCAAGGATCAGACCGCCCCCCTTTTGTGAAGACCGTCCGCGACGCGCTGGCCCCGCACGGCGGGACGGTGCGGGTCTTCTGTATGGACGAGGCCCGCTTCGGCCAGCAGGGCACGACCACGCGGGTGTGGGCCCCGACCGGCTCGCGCCCCACGGCGGTCAAGCAGACCCGCTACGAGTGGGTCCATTTGTACGCGGCGGTCGAGTCGTCAACCGGCGCGAGCGTGGCGCTGCAGGCCCGCACATCAACACGGGAACGATGAACGTGTTCCTCGGGATGCTGTCGGCTGAGCTGGCCCCGCGCGAGCACGCCGTGGTGATCATGGACCAGGCGGGCTGGCACAAGGCACGGGCGCTGATCGTGCCCGACAACATCACGATCCTCTACCTGCCGCCTTACTCGCCCGAGCTCAACCCCGTCGAGCGGCTGTGGGCGTACCTGCGGGGCCACTACCTGAGCAACCGCGTCTTCGACGACTACCAACACCTGCTCGACGCCGGGGCCGACGCGTGGCGACACCTCAGCACGGAACTGCTCCGCACCGTCTGTGCCTGCCCCTACCTCACGCCCGAGTTGGAGCGGTGATTCGTATAATATCACCTTCGCTCGAACAACTCAGCGAAGAACGCCAGACCCCCGACAAAGATCGCAACCACCACGATCACCAGAACCGCGACTACGAGCAAGCAGCCCACACGTCCCAGCTTCTGCAACCACGTCGCGCTGCCCGACCGGCGATCGGGTCTGCGTGAACGCCGCACGCCTTGAAACTCGGCGGCGCGCAGCCTCTCGCCCACAACCGGCGGATATCTCCCCGAGCTTTCAAGCCTGAGATTTGCGGGGATTTGCTGAATTGCCTGCTTCGGCGAACGGTTGAACTGTTCAAGAAACTTGGCGATGCACCCCGGGGATTCTGGGTCGTCGGAGTCCGACAGAAAGTACCAGCGCCCCGCCTCCTTGGGATCGCTCATCTTCACGCAAATCCGCGCGATCTGCTCGCACAATCGCGGGTCGTAATCACTTGAAGAAGCCAGCGACATCAGGCGCCGACGGGCGGAGCCAAGGTCTCCGGCCTTTTCGTCGAGGATGGCGCGGTCTCTCGCATTCACGTCTGCAACACCCCGGTCTTGAACGGCTTGCTGTAGTCCCACGAGCGGGCGGCGCTCAGGGCCGCGATCAGCTCGTCGCGGGTCTTGTGGGGCTCGATGATGCGATCGATCCAGCCGCGGGCGGCGGCGTGGCGGATGTCGGCCTGCTCGGTGTAGCTGGCGTGGATCGCCGAGTAGATCTGCTTGTGCGTCTCGGGGTCGATCGTCTCGCCCTTGCGTTTGCGGCTTGCCTCCTCGATCGTCGTCAGTGTGCCGGTCGCCTGGTTGGCGCCCATCACGGCGCACTTGGCGCTGGGCCAGGCCATGGCGATGAACTGATCGAACGCGCGCCCGCACATCGCGTAGTTGCCCGCGCCGTATGAGCCGCCGGTGATGACGACGATCTTGGGGACGACGCAGTTGGACATGGCGTTGACCATCTTGGCGCCGGCGCGGATGATGCCACCCTGCTCGCTGTCGCGCCCGACCATGAAGCCGGTGGTGTCGTGGAGGAAGACGAGCGGGATCTTCCGCTGGTTGCAATCCATGATGAAGCGGGCGGCCTTGTCGGCGCTGTCGTCGTAGATGACGCCGGGCATCTGGACGGACGCGGTCGGGCCGGCCTTGCCGCCGGGCATGCTGCGCTGAACGAGTTTCTTCTGGTTGGCGACGATGCCGCAGGCATGGCCGCCGATCTTTGCGTAGCCGCAGATGATGGATTGGCCGTAGTCGGCCTTGTATTCGTCGAAGTCGGGGGCAACACGCACCGTCTCGCCCGAAGGTTCGTTCTTCTCTACTACGCCATCGATGATGGCCAGAATGACATCTCGAGCATCGTACTGATGGCCCGGCTTGTCCTTGAAGACTGAATAGACATCTTGAGGGTTTCGTGCTGGAACAACATCTCCGTCGCCGCACGATGCGAGTAGACGATCGTACGGAATATCGCAAGACCCAATTCCCAGGAGCGTGTTGAGTGTTTCGCTCTCAGATAGGTGTGAAAGCGTTCGCTCATCGAGTTCTGCCTGCCAAGAGTCTCCATCCGCGGCGTTGCGTTTCATCATCTCGATGGCTGTCTTGGCTGTATCTCCCAATCTCCTTGAACCTGCTCCATCGTTGTATTTCGAGATCAGTAGACGCACGCGCCTGATGCAGCTCTCGTCGTCCTTTTCCTTGAAATCGATCGTGCCGGAGATCGAGGCGTGCATGCTCGCGCCGCCGAGTTCTTCGTCGGTGACTTCCTGGCCGATGGCGGCCTTGACGAGCGCCGGGCCGGCGAGGTACAGCCCGCTCCCCTCGGTCATGAGGAGCGTGTCGCAGAGCACGGGGAGGTACCCGCCGCCGGCGACGCAGAAGCCCATGATGGCCGCGATCTGCGGGATTCCATCAGCGCTGATGACGGCGTTGTTGCGGAAGATGCGTCCGAAGTCGTCGGTGTCGGGGAAGACGTCTTCCTGGAGCGGGAGGAAGACGCCCGCGGAGTCAACGAGGTAGATGAGCGGAAGGCGGGCCATCATCGCGATGGTCTGGGCGCGGATGATCTTTTTGCAGGTCATCGGGAAGAACGCGCCGGCCTTGACGGTGGCGTCGTTGGCGATGATCATGTGCGGCCGGCCGTGGATGATGCCGATTCCGGTAACGACGCCGGCGGCGGGCGCTCCGCCGTGCTCCTTGTACATGTGGTGGGCGGCCCAGAGACCGAGTTCCTGGAAGCGAGGCATCAAGCACTGGGCGTCGGGCGTCGGGGAAGACGACGCGGGAGAAGGGTCATTCACTGAGGCCTGATGCCCGATCCCCGATGCCTGGTCCACCAGCAGTGCGATGCGTTCGCGGGCGGTGAGACGACCTTTCTCGTGCTGACGCTCGACGGCCTTGGCCCCGCCGCCCTGGCGGAGGTGGGACTCGGTCGCCATGTATTCGGCGGTGAGAGCGCGAAGATCGGGGCTGGCGCTGGACGCGTGGGCTTTGTGAGTCATGGAGGGGGAGGGTAGGAAAGTCACCGCTGGCGGGTCGTTTTCAGCGTCGCAGGGCTAATGAGAAAGGTGTTCCAACGCCGCCTTCGTCGCGGGGAGAACCGTCCACTCAAGATCGCCCAGGGAGAGGAGATAGCCGACCTGGGCCAAGGCCGCGAGAACCGGGAGGAGCGAGGCGAGGATGGACCAGCAGGCGAGTCGGCGGCCCGCGACGTGGTTGCGTCGCCCGATGAACTCGCAGACGCAGACGACCAGCGCGACGGTGATGAACTTGAGGCCGATGAGTCCCCAGGTGCCGAACTGCGTGATGGACCACTGGGCGAAGGTGTTGGCCTCTTTCATGCCCAGATGGGAGAGGACGAAAACCGTGACCATGATGTCGAGGGATGAGGCGAAGACGTACCAGACGTACTGGTTTGGATAAAGGACCGGGCGCTGGGCGAGGATCTGTGCCATCTTTGTTCAAATGCCTCGGCTCAAATCATAGAGGTTTCTGGGATTCGCGCTCGCCCTGTTTCCTCGCCGCGCGTTATGCTGGCGCACCCGGCTCGGGGCTCGGACGGATGGAGCGAACGAAAGCCATCGGGCGCGGGCGAAAGTGAAGGACGCATCGGGATGATCCGTCCGCCTTGGCAAGGCGGGCGACCAACAGCGGGCCAGCAGGAACGAGGACTGAACATGAACAAGAACAACTCCAGCGTTACGCGTCGCGATTTCGTCAAGGCATCGAGCGCGGTGGCCGCGGCCGCCACGGTCGCGACAGCCTCGGCCAAGAATTGGGCCTGGGCCGGGGGGTCGGACACGATCCGGATCGGCGTGATCGGGTGCGGCGGGCGAGGTACGGGCGCGGCGACGGACGCGCTGGATTCGGGGCCCGGCACGAAGATCGTGGCGCTGGCGGACGTGTTCCGCGACCGCATGCAGTCGTGCCGCGATTTCCTGAAGGAGAACTACAAGGACCGGGCGGACATCTCCGACGACCGCGTGTTCACGGGCTTTGACTGCTACAAGCAGCTGCTCGCGGCGCAGGGGATCGATTCGGTGATCCTGGCGACGACACCCCACTTCCGCCCGATCCACTTCGCGGCGGCGATCGAGGCGGGCAAGCACGTCTTCATGGAGAAGCCGGTGGCGGTCGACGGGCCGGGCATCCGCGCGGTCATGGCGGCGTCGGAGATCGCCCAGCAGAAGGGTCTGGCGGTGGTCGCGGGCACGCAGCGTCGCCACGAAGACTGCTACCTGCAGGCGCTCCAGCGCGTGCGCGACGGCGCGATCGGTCGCTTGATTCACGGGCGTGTCTACTGGAACCAGGGCGGCCTGTGGGTCAAGACCAAGCAGCCCGAGTGGACCGACATGGAGTGGCAGATCCGCAACTGGCTGTATTTCACGTGGCTCTCGGGCGATCACATCGTTGAGCAGCACGTGCACAACCTCGACGTCGCGAACTGGGTCGTGGGCTCCACGCCCAAGACCGCCTACGCGATGGGCGGGCGGCAGGTGCGGACCGGCGCGGAGTATGGGCACATCTTCGATCACTTCTCGATCGAATACGAGTACGCGGACGGCACGATCGTCAACAGCATGTGCCGTCAGATCGACGGCACGGACTCGCGCGTGTGGGAAGCCTTCGCGGGCACGGACGGCACGCTGCGGACGACGTCGGGCCAGGCGGAAATCAAGGGCAAGTCGGCGTGGCGCTACTCGGGCTCGATGAATCCGTACAAGCAGGAGCACGTCGATCTCTACGCCAGCATCGCCGCGGGCAAGGTGATCAACGAGGGCAAGCGGATCGCGGAGTCGACGCTGACGGCGATCATGGGGCGCATGGCGGCGTACACGGGCAAGACCGTGACGTGGGAACAGGCGCTGGCGAGCAAGGAACGTCTGGGCCCGACGAACTACGAGCTTGGGCCGCTGCCCGTGCCGCCGGTCGCGGTGCCGGGACGCACGCCGCTGGTGTGAGCCACGGGTGCGCACGCTCGATCGATCGTGATCTGCCGAGGGTTTGGTGCGAAGATTCGTGCCCGCGTTTTCTTGTATGAATTGGCACTTTGCAATTTGGTGATTTGGCCCTTTGGGCTCTGGTTCGCTTCAAACACAGGAGTCCCACGCGATGGAACGTCGTGATTTTCTGACCTCGTCGATCGCCGCGGGCGCCGCGGTGGCCGCTTCGGGCCCGCTCAGCGCCAGCTCGCTCACGCAGCCAGGCGCCGCGGCGTCGGGCGCTGGCAAGGGACGCTTCAAGCTCGCCTACGCGCCGCACTTTGGCATGTTTTCCAGCCACGCCAAGGACGACCTCGATCAGGTGTCCTTCGCCGCCGACGAAGGGTTCGCGGCGTGGGAAGACAACGGAATGCGCTGGCGCGACGAGAATTTTCACAAGGCGTTCGCCGAGCGCATGGCCAAGCACAAGATGCGGATGGGAATCTTTGTCGCGCAGGACATCGACTGGGAGAAGCCAACGCTGACGACGGGCGACCAGGCGATCCGCGAGAAGTTTGTGAAGCAGACGGGCGAATCGTGCGAGATCGCCAAACGCATCAACGCGACGTGGGTGACGACGGTCGTCGGGCGCGTGGCACAGAACCTCCCTTGGGGCCATCAGTTCTGCAACGTGATTGAAACGCTGAAGCGGGCGGCGGAGGTCTGCGAGAAGAGCGGGAGCGGCATGGTGATGGTGATCGAGCCGCTCAACTGGCGCGATCATCCGGGCCAGTTCTGCCCGACCAGCGATGTTTTGCGGGCCCTGTGCCGGGCCGTTGACAGCCCGCACCTCAAGATCCTGCAGGACCTGTATCACCTGCAGGTGACGGAGGGCAACCTGATCGACAACATGAACCGCTGTTGGGACGACATCGCGTACATTCAGCTCGGCGACAACCCGGGACGAGCCGAGCCGGGCACGGGCGAGGTCAACTACCGCAACGTGTTCAAGCACATCCAGTCGCGCGGCTTCACGGGCATACTGGGGATGGAGCACGGCAACAGCAAGGGCGGGAGCAAAGAAGGCGAGCGATCGCTGATCAACGCCTATCTCGCGGCCGACTCGGGGCAGTGAGGAAGAACCGACTTTGAGAGCATTTCCACGCCTCGTCCGCTCGCCTGAATCGGCGTGAGGCGGGGGGTTTGTCTGCGCCAGTTATGCGACCAGGACGCCGGGCCGTGCTTTACCCCAGCCTCATAAGTCGATTTTCGGCGAAGCGGGTTGCCAATCGGCGAAGTGTTTCGGATTGTCTTGCTTGTCCGCGACCTATCTCGCGGGCCCTTTGGGAGGAAGCATGAGCAATCGTCGTTTCGCTGCCGCCGCCTGTGTCACCGCTTTCGCCGCCCTTGCCGTGCCCGCTGGCCTGTCCAGCGCCGCCCCGGTGTCTGCGGGCGGCACGAAAGTGGCGCCCAAGAGCGTGGTCGCGGCGAAGGCCCCCGCCTTCAAGGTTGCCGGCGCAGCCAAGTCCACGGTCCCCGCCGCCAAGGCTGCCAAGGCCGTGAAGAGATCACCCTGAGCCGCCGCCTTACCCGTAGCACGCCCCCCCGACGCGTTTCCGCCGTCGGGTAGCTCGCGGCCCATTCCTGCTTCAGGCGGGGTTGGGCCGCGGGCGTTTTTGTGCTACTTCCGCCCGGCCGCGGTTTGCGACCGAGTGACTCAAACCTGCACAAAGCGTTCGGTCCGACATCCGAGCGTGACGATGCACGGACGTGGGGGGCTACTTGTCCTTCTTCTCTTCCGCGGGCGGGCGAGGCACAAGTGTCGGTGCGCACGCGAGGTTGTACGCCGTCACCGCCGCGCACGTCGCCGACTGTGCGAGGTAGTTGGGAATCGCCAAGTCGAGCTTGTCGTACTGCGTGTGCCAGCCATGCCCGTAGTCGGCGCGACCGGTCTCGACCCAGTAGAACCCGGGCACGCCCTTGTTGTTGAAGGTCGCGTGGTCGCTCCCGCCGTTGGGCGGCATGCGCTCGCCGATCGTGCGGATGTCGCAGTTGAGGAACTTGGCGTCGACCTCGTCATAGAAGACGTTGTTGATGGGCGCGGTCGCGGCCGCCAGCATGTCGACCATCGCCTTGGGCACGCTGAGCGCGCCGTCGTAATTCGTCCCGCCGTCGTCGACGAACACCGCCGAAATCTTGGGGAGTTCGGCCTCGTGCGTGACCACGTAGCCCGCGGAGCCGAGCAGGCCCTGCTCTTCGCCCGACCAATCGACGAAGCGGATCGTGCGCTTGGGCTTGGCGCCGACGGCCATGAGGATTCGGGCGGTTTCGAGCGTGGTCGCCGAGCCCGTGCCGTTGTCGGTGCAGCCCTCGGCGCCCACGCCGTCCCACGAGTCCAGGTGCCCGGAGACGATGACGATCTCGTCGGGCCAGGTCGTGCCAGGGATTTCGGCGATGGTGTTGTAGACGGGAACCGGCCCGGGCGTGAGGGTGTGCTGGAGGTTGAACTCGAGCTCGATCGGCTCGCCGTCCGCGAGGCGCGAGTTGATCGCGTCGTAGTCGGAGCTGCGCACCGAGATCGAGAGATCGTTCGGGTAGTCCTCGATTTTGCGTTCGCGCCAGCCGCCGATCGCGCCGGTCCAGACTCGCTCGTCGCGCGTGGTTGAGATGAAGCCGGCGACGGTCGCGACCGCGACCTTTTCCTGCATCGTGAGGGTCTCGGGCGCCGCCCCGTCGGCGAGCTTCTTGCGGGCCGCAGTGCGCATCTCGGCGAAGTCGGCCATGCGCCGACGCACGCCGCGCTGCCCGATCGGGCTGGCGGCCTTCACGAGCACCCACGCGCCCGGGAGCTGGTCCTTGACGGCCTCGTACTCGGCGTCGGTCTGGGGCTCGCGCACGACCTTGCCGCGGACCGGGCCTTCGGTGCCCTTGGTCCACGAGAGCGTGCTGAACTCAAAGTCGCGGAGCGTGTCGTACTCGACCGAGACAGACTTGTCATCGTTCTTCTTTTCGCGGGCGAGCAGCATCTTGCCGGTGCATGGCCCGCGGTCGAAGCCCGTCGTGACCTCGCCCCACTGCTCGAGGTGCGGGTTGGAGAGCCCCCAGCGGACGTACTGCTCCCGGCACCAGTTGTTGGCGGCGATCAGTCGCTGCGAGCCGGTCAGACGCGACCCGATCTTCTTGGTCAGATGAGTCAGGTGGTCCATCACCTGATTCCGGTTCTTTCCCTCGTCGAGGATGGCGGCGATGGTGGCGGGATCGCCCATCTCAATGGCGGGCGGCGGGACTTCCTTGCCATCGATGACGGCAACGACGTCGTGCTTGGGCGTGCCAGCGACCTGCGGGTCGCCCGCGAATACCGAACCGGCAACGACCGCGAGGAGCGAAGTGACCGTGATCTTTCGAATGACCAGCCTGTCGAACATGATGCAAACCCTTCCGCTGGCGGCGGTGACTGCCGCGTTTCATAAACACACCGAGTTCCGCGAGCCCGGCCAGTCTACAGAAATCCGCGGAACGCGCCGGTGCGGCCTTTGATTTTCGACCGGGAAGTCGTCAAGATGGTGGTAGTCCCTCCAGGAGGTTCGATCATGACGACCACGACCCCCACCACGATCAAGCTCGGTCTATCCCGGCGTTCATTCATCCGTACCACGGCCTTGGCCGCCGGCGCCGCCTGGGCCATGCCCGCCGCCAGCTACGCTCGTGTGCTGGGGGCGAACGATCGCCTCAACTTCGGCGTAATCGGCACGGGCGGCATGGGCACCGGTCACCTGCACTCGCTCGTGGGGCGCAAGGACGCGGAAAACGTTGCCGTCATCCATGTGTGCGACGTGTATCGCCGGCGTCTGAACAACTCGATCAAGGTGATCGGTGGTACGTCGAACTCCGGCACGATGGAATATCGCGAGGTGCTGGACAACAAGGACGTGTCAACCGTTCTCATCGCGACGCCCGACCATTGGCACACCAAGATCGCGATCGAGGCGATGCAGGCGGGGAAGGACGTGTACTGCGAGAAGCCGCTCTCCCACACCATCGAGCAGGCGATCGAATGCCGCGAGGCTGTGAAGAAGACCGGGCGCATCCTGCAGGTCGGCCCGCAGGCGACGAGCGATGCCTGCACATGGAAGGCCCGCGAGGCGATCGGCGCCGGACGCATCGGCAAGGTGTGCTGGAGCCAGGGCGCGTATTGCCGCAACTCGCGCGGCGGGCAGTTCAACTGGCCGATCGATCCCGACGCCACGCCAAACCAGGAAAAGGGTGCCGAGGGCTATGTCGACTGGGACCGCTGGCTCGGGCACCAATGGGGCTTGGCGCCAAAGATCCCGTGGAACGCCGATCACTTCTTCCGCTTCCGAAAGTACTTCGCGTACAACGGCGGCGTCGCGACCGACCTCCTGTATCACAAGCTCTCGCCGCTGCTCCTGGCGATCACCGGGGAGAACGGCGAATACCCCAAACGCGTCGTCGCCTCGGGCGGCAAGTACCTTGAGAAGGACGAGCGCGACATCCCCGACACCTTCATGATGATGGTCGACTATCCCAGCGAGCACACGGTCGTGCTTGTCAGCGTCATGACCAACGACGTCGGTCTCGACACAGTGATCCGCGGCCAGCACGGAACGATCGAGATGCCGGGAGGAAACGCCGCGCTCAAGATCCGCGAGCAGGGCGAATGGTGGTCCGAATTCCGAAAGGACAACGCCGACAAGGTGCAATCCAAGATGGTCAAGAACGAGAAGGGCGAAGAACGCCCCGAGCCCGGCCCGGGCGGCGCGGCCTTTGAACTCGCGTCCGGCGAGCACCGCGACCACATGAACAGCTTCATCGACGCGATCCGTGGCAAGGGCAAGCTGAGCTGCAACGTCGACCTGGGCGCGTCGGTTATGGTCGCGATCAAGATGGGCGTTGAGGCGTATCGCCAGAACAAGGTCATGCTCTGGGACGCCAAGGCGGAGAAGATGCTGGTCAGTTGAGACCGGGCTGCTCGCTTCACATGAAACGACAACCGACCGGGCCGCCCCGGTCGGTTTTTCATTTGGATTCGATCTCAATCCCTCAGCCGGCCTTCTTCGTCCCCACCACCGCCAGCGACGGACCGGTTACGATCCGCTTCGCTCTCGCCACGCACACCGGCACCGACAGAAGGTACGCACCCGCGAGCACGGCCATGGTGAGCAGCGGGTCGCGCGTCGCCGCCACCACCGTAATGCCCACCAAGACCATGAGCGGAACGACGAACTTCCGGCTGATCTTTCGTCCTTTCATTGAGTAATGCGGGATACGACTGATCATCAGCACGGCGACGAGCAGCGTGTGAGCCGCCACAATCCACACCGGGATCTCGAACTGCGGGAACCACGCGTTCAGCTTGCGCGAGGTGTCGAGCAAGAGCGGCATGAGCACGATGCCCGCCGCGGCTGGCGTCGGCATGCCCATAAAATAGCCCGAGCCCCACGGCACCTGCTTGCCCTTCTTGGCCATCGCGGTGAAGCGCGCGAGGCGAAGCGCGGCGCACAGCGTGAACAGGCCGACGATGATGAGCCCGCCCGCGTCGAGCGTGCCGAGCTTCCAGTGATAGATCATGAAGGCCGGCGCGATGCCGAAGCTGACGAAATCGGCGAGCGAATCGAGGGTGGCGCCGAAGGGGCTGGAGACACGCAGAAGTCGGGCGGCGCGCCCGTCCAGGGCGTCGAGGATCGCCGCGGCGCACACGGCGCCGAGCGCGCGAGCCCAGTCGTCCTTGATGGCAAAGTGGAGCGACGCCACGCCGCAGCAAAGGGCCGCGGTCGTAATGAGGTTCGGCACCAGGCGACGGAGTGAGACGTGCCTCGGCGCATTTCCGATGTCATCGACCAATGGGCACCCCCTGGTCCTTGACCTCCACGCTCGTGCCCCCCGACCTTGTTGGGATCGTGGCGAGCACCGTTTCGCCGGCCGTCGTCTTCTGCCCGAGCGTGACCTTCACCTCCGCGTCGGGCGGGAGGTACACGTCGACTCGCGAGCCGAAGCGGATCAGGCCGAAGCGTTCGCCCTGCCGGACGTCCTGGTTGTCGCGCAGCTTGCACACGATGCGCCGCGCGACCAACCCCGCGATCTGAACAAAGCCGATCACATCCCCCGCGTCGCTCCGCATCGCGACGGCCATGCGCTCGTTGTGGATGCTCGCCTTGTCCAGCGAGGCGTTGAAGAACTTGCCCTTGGTATACGCGAGCTTGATGACCTTGCCATTGACAGGCACGCGGTTGACGTGGACGTTGAAGACGTTCATGAAGACGCACACGCGCGTGCGGGTTCCTTCGGCCAGGCCGAGTTCCTTGGGGAGTTCCGCGGGGCCGATCGCGCAGACCACGCCGTCCGCCGGCGAGATCACGCCACCCGCGAGCGTCGGCGGCGTGCGTTCGGGATCGCGGAAGAACCAGAGACACCAGATCGTGAGAACGACGCCGAGGCCTAGAACGCCGTACCCGCCCGCCCCGAGGAATCGGATCGCGAGCCAGCCAAAGAGCGCCGTCGCCAGCGCGAAGATGAACACGAACGGCCAGCCCTCTTTGGCGATTTTCATCTGAGGAATTCCCCCTGTCGGAATCTGGATGGAAGCGTAGCACGAATGCCGCATCGGCACCGCGAGCGTGTTGACACCGCGACGGGCCGCACCTATCAAACATGTGTTTGAATCGCCTGTTCGAGGACGCACCCCGTGAGCCGCACCGCGATCGCACCCGCCAAACCCGCCGGAAAGCCCGCCGAACGGCCGACCAGAAGGTCTGTCGAACCGGTCGACCACGGCACGCGCGAGCGGCTGCTCGACGCCGCGGGCGAGGTTTTCGCCGATCGGGGCTATGAGCAGGCGACGATCCGCGAGATCTGCCGCCGCGCGGACGCAAACATCGCGGGCGTCAGCTACCACTTCGGCGACAAGAAGGCTCTCTACATCGAGGTGATCGCGTACGCACACAGGTGCGCGGACGAGTACGACCCCTCGCACGAGGCACTGAACTCCTCGGCGCACCCCGCCGATCGCCTGCGCCATTTCATCGTGACGTTCATGCAGCGGATCGGGCACAAGGGACGCCCCGCGTGGCACGCGCGGCTCATGGCCCGCGAGATGGCTTCCCCCGGCGCGGCCCTCGACCACGTCGTTCGCTCGGGCGTGCGTCCGAAATTCGAGGCGCTCCAGACGATCCTGCGGGCGCTCAACCCGAGATTGAGCGAGCGAGGTGTTGAGTTGTGCGCCTGCAGCATTGTGGGCCAGTGCCTGATCTACCACCACGCGCGCCCGGTGCTGTCGCGCCTATTCCCAAACCTCAGGCTCGACGCGCGTGAGATCGGGCAGATCGCCGACCATATCACGCGTTTCTCGCTCGACGCCGTAGCCACCGCTCATCTCCGCGGAGACGACCGCCCATGATGTCCGTCGCGCTCAAAATGCTCTTCGGCGATCGCGCCAAGTATTTCGGCATCGTCATGGGCGTCACGCTCGCCTCCATGGTCATCACCCAGCAGGGCGCGATCTTCATCGGCATTATGACCCGCACGTTCGGCACCGTGACCGATCTTGCCCAGGGCGACATCTGGGTCATGGACCCGAAGGTTCAGCAGATCGAAGACATCAAGCCCATGCAGGACACCGAGCTCTTCCGCGTGCGCGGCATCCAGGGAGTCGGCTGGGCGCTCCCGCTCTACAAGGGACTCATCCGCGCCCGGCTGGACAACGGACAGTTCCAGAACTGCAACATCCTTGGGCTCGACGACGCCACGCTCACCGGCGGCCCGCCGAGCATGGCCGAGGGCTCGCTCTCCGATCTCCGACGCGCCGACGGCATCATCGTCGATGAGGTCAGCGCCAACTCGCGCCTCGCGAAGCCCTCGTCGGAACCCGGTGGAAAACTGATCCCGCTGAAGGTGGGAGACACGCTGGAGCTCAACGACCACCGGGCCGTCGTCGTCGGCATCGGGCGATCAACGCGCACGTTCCAGTCGCTTCCGGTGATCTACACGACGTACGGCCGGGCGACGACCTTCGTTCCCAAGGAGCGAAAGCTGCTCTCGTTCGTGCTGGTGAAAGCCGCGCGGGGTGTGGACGTTGAGAGCCTGCGTCGGCGGATCGAGCTCTCGACCGGCCTTGCGGCGCTGACGAACCAGCAGTTCAAGGACAAGACCGTTGACTATTTCATCAAGAACACCGGCATCCCGATCAATTTCGGGATCGCGGTGGCGCTCGGCTTCCTGATCGGCACCGTCATCACCGGCTTCATGTTCTACAACTTCACCCTCGACAACCTGCGCTATTTCGGCACGCTCAAGGCCATGGGCGCTTCGGACTCAAAGCTCCTTGGCATGGTCATCCTCCAATCGCTGGTGGTCGGGATGATCGGGTGCGGCTTGGGTATTGGCATCGCCACGTTCTTCGGCGTCTCCATGTCGAACTCGACGCTCGCCTACAAGATCCCGTGGCAGCTCCTCGCCGTCTCCGGTCTGGCCGTCGCCATCATCTGCGTCCTTTCCGCCATGCTCAGCATCCGCAAAGTCATCTCGCTGGAACCCGCGGTCGTCTTCAAGGGATAGGCCACCGAATGTCGAACGCCGGAATCAACCACACGCCCTCCAACTCCGCGAATCACGCGAGCGGGCACGCCGCCACACCCGCCGTGGTCTGTAAGGGCGTGACCAAGACCTACGGCAAGGGCACCTCCGCGGTCTTCGCGCTCCGCGGAGTGGACCTCAGCGTCGCGCCGGGCGAGTTGCTCATGCTTGTCGGCCCGTCCGGATGCGGCAAGACCACGCTGATCTCCATCGTCGCGGGCGTGCTCGACCACGACGACGGCGAGTGCGTCGTCTATGGGCAGAATCTCAAGTCGATGTCCAACGCCGAGCGCACCGAGTTCCGCGGCGAGACCGTGGGATTTGTCTTCCAATCCTTCAACCTGATCCCGACGCTCACGGTCGCGGAGAATATCGCGGTTCCGCTTCTGATCGCGGGCACGTCTCGTGCCGAGGCAATCTCGCGCTCGCGCGACATCCTGGGACGCGTGGGGCTCGGCGATCGCTGGAACAGCCGGCCCGCGCAGCTCTCGGGCGGACAGCAACAGCGCGTCGCGATCGCGCGTTCGCTCATCCACCACCCGCGTCTCATCGTCTGCGACGAGCCCACCAGCGCCCTGGACCACAAGACCGGGCACGACGTCATGCAGCTCATGCGTGAGGTCGCCCTCTCGTCGGGCCAGTCCCTCATCGTCGTCACCCACGACGCGCGAATCTTCGAGTTCGCCGATCGCATCGCGCGCATGGACGACGGCAAGATCGAGTCCATCGACACGCCCGGCCGCGCCCTGGCGGCCTCGCACGGAGCAGTCCCATGATCCGCACGTACCTCGTCCCCCTGCTGGCCCTCGCCGGCCTGGTCTTCGCCGTCGTCAAGGTGGTCCAGGCCGCCAAGCCCCCGATCCCCGCGCCGCCCGTGGTCGAACCCGCCCGTGCGCCGTACGACGCCTTCGTGGCGGGCTCGGGGCTCATCGAGCCCTCCACCCGCAACATCGCGCTCTCAACTCCGGTCGGCGGCGTGGTCACGTCCGCGCCCGTCGTTCCCGGACAGGATGTCCGCAAGGGCGACGTGCTCTTCACGATCGAGACGCGCGAGCTCGAGGCGGAGCTCGCGGTCAAACAGGCCGCCCTGAACGTCGCGCAGTGTCAGCTCGCGGCGCTCAAGGCCCAGCCTCGCCCCGAGGAAATCCCGCCGGCGGAGGCTCGCCTGGTCGCCGCTCAGGCGGCCCTCGCCGACCTGCAGGCGCAGCTCTCGATGTGGGAGAACGTGCAGGACAAGCGAGCGATCAGCAGCGAGGAGCTGAGCCGCAAGCGCTTCGCGGTCGACGCCGCCAAGGCCCGCGTGGCCGAGGCCGACAGCCAGCTGAAGCTGCTGCGCTCGGGCGCATGGTCGGTCGAGGTCGCCGTGCTCGACGGCCAGGTGCAGAGCGCCCAGGCCGCGGTCGACAGCGTGAAGGTCGAGATCGAGCGCCGCACCGTCCGTGCCCCGATCGATTCGCAGGTCTTGCAGGTGAACACACGCGTCGGCGAATACGCCCAGCCCGGCCCGCTCGCCACGCCGCTCATGATCCTGGGCTCGGTCCATCCGCTCCACGTCCGTGTCGACATCGACGAGTACGACGCGTGGCGTTTGACCCCCGGCTCGCCCGCGACCGCGTTCCTCCGCGGCAACAACGCGATCAAGACCGAGCTGAAATTCGTCCGATTCGAGCCGTATGTCATCCCCAAACGCTCGCTGACAGGCGAGAGCACGGAGCGCGTCGACACGCGCGTGCTCCAGGCCATTTATGCCTTCGAGAAGGGCGCGCTCCCCGTCTTTGTCGGGCAGCAGATGGACGTGTACATCAAGTCCGCCCCGCTTCAGAATGCCCAGCCCGCGCCGAGCGCCAACCCCGAACCCGGAGCCGCCAAGTGAGCCGAATTCCGCCGCCCGCGTCCTTCACGCTCCGTTGTTTCCTGCCCCGTGCGCCCCGCACGCCCGCCGCGCTCATCGCCGCGTCGCTGGCGCTGGTCGCGATCTCGGGCTGCAAGGTCACCAGCGACTACACGCCGCCGAAGTCGGAATCACCCGAGTCGTTCAACACGCTCGCGGTGGAGTCGCCCGTCACGTCCGCTCTCAAGAACAGCCCCGCGACGCTCGACTCGTGGTGGAAGACCTTCAACGACCCGATGCTCGATTCGCTCGTCGATCGCGCGGTCGCAAGCAACCTCGACGTCAAACTGGCCGAAGCCAGAATCCGCGAGGCCCGCGCCCAGCGCCGATTCGTGAAGGCCGATGAACTCCCGAAGGTCAACGCCTCGGCCCTGTACGACCGCAAGCGCAACAGCGAGAATTCAGTCGGAAGCTTCGGTTCCAGCGAGTCCTATGACCTTTTCCAGGCGGGCTTTGATGCCTCGTGGGAGCTCGATCTGTTCGGACGCGTCTCCCGCTCCGTGGAAGCCGCCGACGCCGAACTTGCCGCGTCGGTCGAGTCCCGCAACGCCGTGCTGGTCTCGCTCTTGGCCGAACTCGCGCTCAACTATATCGATTACCGTGCGTCCCAGATCAACCTCGACATCGCGGAAAAAGCCGTTGCAGCGCAAGCGAGCACGCTCACGCTGACAGAGTCCCGCTTCTCCGCGGGCCTGATCGGTGAGCTCGATGTCGCCCGCGCCAAGGCTCAGCTCGAAACGCGCCGCTCGCAGGTGCCGCCCATCAAGATCTCGATGGCGCAGTCCGCGCATCGGCTCGCGACGCTCCTGGGCAAGCCCGCGGGCTCGCTGGACGAAGAGCTCAGGTCTCCCGCGGCACTCCCGGTGATCTCGCCGGAGATCGCGGTGGGCGTGCCCGCCGACATGCTGCGCCGCCGTCCCGATATCCGCCGCGCCGAGCGTCAGCTCGCCGCCGCCACCGCTCGGGTAGGCGTCGCGACCGCGGACCTCTACCCGCGCATCGCGCTCAGCGGCACGCTCGGCGTGCAATCTTCGCAATTCGCCGATCTGTTCGACATCAACAGCCGCTACTGGTCGATCGGCCCGTCGGTCAATTGGCCGGTCTTCGACGCCGGCCGCGTCCGCGCCAACATCGCGGTGCAGGACGCTCGCGTCGAGCAATCGCTCACGCAATACGAGCAGCTGGTGCTCGCGTCGTACGAAGAAACCGAGAATGCGATGGTGGGCTTCCTGCGTGAGCAGGCCCGGCGTGCCTCCCTCGCGGCCTCGGTCGACGCCAATCGCCGAGCCCTCACGCTCGCGGAACAGTTGTATTCCTCCGGCCTCGCCGATTTCCTCAACGTGCTCGACGCCCAGCGGTCGCTCTTTGTCGCCGAAGAGGCGCTGACGCTCAGCGAGCAGGCGGTCGTCTCGAACCTGATCTCAATCTACAAGTCTCTCGGCGGCGGGTGGGAGTCGCTCCCGCCATCGGCAGGTTCTGCACCGCCCGCTGACAAAGCGGGCGTTACCAATCACACGGACAATTCTCTGCCATAATGTTCGTCGCCCCTCACTGAGAATCGCATGACCGTCACCCGAGCCGCTCTCATCCAGTCCGCCTGCACGCTCGACGCCTCGCTCCCCGTCGATCGCCTGAAGCGAGATCTCACCGACAAGCACGTCGCGCTGATCGAGCAGGCCGCCGCCAAGGGGGCGCAGGTGTGCTGCCTGCAGGAGCTCTTCAACTCGCCGTATTTCGCCGCCGAGCAGAGCGACCGCTGGCGCGCCGCCGCCGAATCGATCGAGAGCGGCCCGACGATCTCGCTTGTCCGCGATCTCGCTCGCAAGCACAAGATGGTGATCATCGCGCCGATCTGCGAGCTTCACATGACGGGCGTGCTCTACAACACCGCCGCCGTCGTCGATCACACCGGCTCGCTCCTGGGAAAGTACCGCAAGCACCACCTGCCCAACTGCCACCCGGGCTTCTGGGAGAAGTTCTACTTCACGCCCGGCGACACCGGCTATCCGGTCTTCCAAACGCCCTTCGGTCGCATCGGCGTTTACATCTGCTACGACCGCCACTTTCCGGAGGGCGCGCGGGCGCTGGGGCTCGCGGGCGCGGAGATTGTCTTCAACCCTTCAGCCACGGTCGCCGGACTCTCCGAGTATCTCTGGAAGATCGAGCAGCCTGCACACGCCGTGGCGAACCAGTATTTCGTCGGCGCGATCAACCGTGTCGGCGTTGAGAAGCCATGGAACATCGGCGAGTTCTACGGCTCGTCGTACTTCTGCGATCCGCGCGGGCAGATCGTCGCTCAATCACCGCGTGACAAGGATGACGTCCTCGTCGCCGACCTCGATCTTGATCTCATCCGCCAGGTCCGCGAGGTCTGGCAGTTCTATCGCGATCGTCGCCCCGACTCCTACGGGCCGCTGACGCGCTAGGCCCGCCCGGCCAACAATCGCCCATGCCGCTCCTGGTCAAGAACGCGCGGATCGTCACCGCCACCGCGGACTACACCGCCGACATTTATTGCGAGCGCGACACGATCACGCGCATCGATCGCACCATCGATCAGTGGACGCTCCCGCCCTGCGACGTTCTCGACGCCGCGGGGCTCATCACGTTTCCGGGCTTCATCGATCCGCACGTCCACGTGTATCTCCCGTTCATGGGCACGTTCGCCAAGGACACCTGGGCCAGCGCGTCCCGGGCCGCCCTCCTCGGCGGCACGACCACGCTCGTCGAGATGATCTGCCCCGCCCGCGCCGACGACCCCGTCTCGGCCTGTGATCTCTGGCGCTCCAAGGCCCGCGAGTCCGTGTGCGATTACTCGTTCCACATGGGCGTCACGCGATTCGACGAACGGACCCCGGCCGCCCTGAAGCAGATCGTCGATTCCGGCATCACCTCGTTCAAGGTCTTCCTCGCCTACAAGGGCGCGCTCGGCATCGATGACCGCGAGTTGTTTGACATCCTGCGCCTGGCCCGCGAACTCGGCGTGGTCGTCGCGGCACACTGCGAGAACCAGGAACTGGTCGCGCTCCTGCAGAAGCAGCTGCTCGCCGCCGGAAAGACCGGGCCGGAATGGCACGAGCCATCACGCCCGGCGTATGTCGAGGCGTCGGGCGTGCATCACCTGTGCGCGTTCGCGGAGGCCACGGGCGCACGCGTGTACATCGTTCACACTTCGTGCGAGCCCGCGGTGGCGGAGGCTCGCCGCGCCGCCGCGCGGGGCGTGCGCGTCGATGTCGAGGCGGTGATCCCGCACCTCACGCTCGATCGCTCGTATGCCGAGCGCCCGGACTTTGACGGAGCAAAGTACGTCATGTCGCCGCCGCTGCGCGAGAGGCGCCATCAGGATGCGCTGTGGCGGGCGCTGGCCGCGGGCGACATCGCGACGGTCGCCACCGACCATGCGCCGTTCGACTTTGCGGCACAGAAGAGCATGGGTAAGGGTGACTTCACGAAGATCCCCAACGGAATCCCGTCGGTCGAGGACCGCGTCAACCTGCTCTACGCCCGCGGCGTGTGCGAGGGGCGCATCGACCTGCACACGTTCGTCCGTGTCGCGAGCACCAACGCCGCCCGCATCCTCGGCCTGTCGACCAAGGGCGACATCGCCGTGGGGCTTGACGCCGACCTGTGCCTGTACGACCCGAACCATCGCGGCGTGATCAGCGCGAAGACCCACGCGATGCAGACAGACTACAGCGCCTTCGAGGGTTTCGAGCTGAAAGGACGGCCGCGGCATGTCGTCCGGCGTGGCGAGATCGTGGTACGCGATGCCGCGCTCGTGGCGAGTCCATCACCGGGGCGCCTCGCGCCACGAGTTCGGACGGGTTGAGCGGGGCGGGTGTTGATGTTGATCACCAACTGAGCACCTCGCACGCGCGCCAGTCGCCTTTGCACATGACAGACACATCGCGCGAAATCACTCCGTCTCTTCGTTCTTTCGTGACTTCTTCAGTGCCTGTCTTCCGCGCGAGCCAGTACTTCCTTCTCGTCATTGTGAACATAGACGCGCGACACCTCGACCCACCCCACCTGCGTGTAGGGGTGCCTCATCATCGCGTTCTCGATCAGGCGGCTCGACTGGTCGTTGTCCTCGATCAGCATCACGCGTGGCCTGTGCTTCGCAAGGTCAAAGCCGTCGAGCAGGTCCAGCTCGCCGCCCTCCACGTCGATCACCGCCACGTCGATCCGGCCCGTGTGGTCCTTCAGCAGGTCGTCCATCGTGGTCAGCGGCACCGACACGGCCTTCCTCGCACGCTTGTCCGCGTTGAGCACCCTCAAGTGCTGCTCGGTCGTCGTGTGGTACGAGAGCATCCCGCCGTGCTGGTCCTCGACGACATGGAACGTCGTCGAGCCAACGCTGCCCCGCTTGCCCAGCGCGGCATGGACAACCCGGCTGTTCTTCCGGCGCGCCTTGCACTGCTCGAACCGCTCGGGGATCGCCTCGATGAGAAGGCCCTTCCACCCCACCGCCTCGAGCGCGTAGGTCACGGCGCACGAATAGCCGTCGAACGCGCCGACCTCGATGAAGAAGCCATCGAGCTGCCCATCGAGCAGATCCCAGATCATGATGTCCTCGCCGAACTGCGAGCGGAACTCGACCGGCATCGAGGGCGAGCGGCCCGCGTCACGCAGACGCTCGCGGGCGTCGAGTGCATACACCCGCCGGCGCGTCCGCAGGAGCTGGGCAAAGAGCTCGCGCAGCCCGCCCTCCATGGAGCGGACGGCGTTCACGATCTGCTGCATGTTCACGGCGGCCTGTGGGGGCATGTCAATCTCCAAAGCCCGGCGATCGCGGGAATGGCATGGTATCGCGTCCGATCAGTGTGTATGCTGAGATTGCACGAAGAGGAGTTGCCGTTGCGAATCCCGCGCCGATCACCTTCCGGATTCACACTCATTGAGTTGCTGGTCGTCATCGCGGTGACCGCGTTGCTCATCGCCATCCTGCTCCCTGCCCTGGGAAGGGCCCGAAAGCAGGCTCGCCTCGCCCAGTGCCTCGCCAACACACGTAGCCAGGTCCAGATCACGCTCTCCTACTCGAATGAGAGCAACGAGGCGCTTCCGCCCCGGTCACTGTGGTGGACCGAGGTTGTCGAATCGCAGGTCGTAACCACCCCTTACCTGCTCAATTCCTTCCTGGCCCGCTGGTCGGGCAACCCGTTCGCGCCAGTAGACCTTGGCTGGCCTACGCCCACCGGCGTCTGGCGCTGTCCGGACGTCAAGCCCGACGACGATGCCGGACGCACGACTCACTCCGGTGTGGTTCACCAGATCCCGAACGCATGGCTGTTCAATTCTGTTGTTCGAAACGACGAGGCCCACATCCTTCGCTTCTGGGGCGACATGCTCCCGGGCTGGGAACACCTCTCGAAAGGCTGGAGACGCCTCGATGCGGTCGCGTTCCCCACCGATCTGATCATGATGATGGACGGCGTGAGCTTCTACTCAAAGTCCCATGCGCATCGCGACGGCCGCGAAGCATATGCCCGCTCATGCGATGTCATTTCTGACGTCGATCCTTGCAACCCGCAGAATGAAGGAAGTCACGACGACTTCCACCTTCGCCCCGCTGCGTTTGTTGACGGGCACGCGGCGACTGTCCCCTCGACCTCGCAATACTGGCTCAACGGCACATCCCGTTACAAACACGGTTCAGGTCCCATGCTTTCTCTCGAAGCCCGCGAAGTTCAGCGGCTCATGTGGTTCATCCGTCCGGGTGACACGGCCTTGAAATCCGGCGGAGGTGGACCTCACTAGTCGTTTCCTACACTTTCCGGATGCGTGACGACTTTCTCGAAGCCCGGCGCGTGCTCGATGCCTTCCTCGCCGATGCCGCGCTCCTGGCCGCCCTCGACGACGCCGCCGACCTCCTTGCCACCACGCTCCGGCGTGGGAACAAGATCCTGATCTGCGGCAACGGCGGGTCCGCCTGCGACGCCGCCCACTTCGCCGAAGAACTCTCCGGTCGCTACAAGACCGACCGCAAGCCCCTCGCCGCACTCGCCTGCACCGATGTCGGGCACGTCACCTGCGTCGCCAACGACTATGGCTTTGAGTTCGTCTTCTCCCGCTGGGTCGAGGCCCTCGCCCAGCCCGGCGACACCCTCATCGTCCTCAGCACCTCCGGGCAGTCGCCCAACATCCTCCACGCCATCGACGCCGCCAAGGACAAGGGGCTCGCGACCATCGCCCTCCTCGGCAAGTCCGGAGGCCCGTGCAAAGCCCACGCCGATTACCCGCTCGTCTTTCCGGGCCAATCCAGCGATCGCATCCAGGAACTGCACATGATGGCCCTGCACACGTTCGTCGCGCAGATCGAACGGGCCCTCGGCCTCGCCTGATTCACGATTTCGACCGCGTCAGAACGGCCAGCCCCGCAACAGAATCAGCCCGACCGACGCGCCGATCGCGATCCACCACACCCAGCGATACGCCCGCTCGCGCGGCGTGACGGCACGCTCCTCAAACAGCGCCAGCCCCAGCGGAAACCGCATCGCAAAGATCAGCCCGACCAATCCGTCCCGCTTCCACCCGACCACCATCTGGGCAATCGCGAGCACGATCGAATACGCGATCGTGAGCGCGATGCATGCTTGACGCCCCTCGATCGCCGCCAAGCCCGAGGCGAACAGGCCGCCGAACACGGCCAGCCCCCCGATCAGCACCGGCCCGCCGCTCGGCGGGCGGCTTGGCTCGCTCGGCCCGTTGTCATACTTCGTCAGGATGGACCCGCCCACGCCCATCCCCGCAGTTTACCACGGACTTTCTGACCAAAATCGGGCTCTTTCGCCCGCTTCTTGACACCGCCCGCTCGATCTGTTAGTATTCACTAACCATGAACACCCCCACCACAGCCGTTCCGCTGGCCCACACCCAATCCCCCGGCAACCCGCGGCTCTTCCGGACCACACTCGGAATCGCAACCGCCGCCGTTCTGGGCCTGGCGGCCGTCACCGCTCCGCCCGCGGTCGTTCAGTGGAACGCCAGCCACGCGCTCCCGCCCTTCACGCTTCAGAAACTGGGCATCGACCAGTTCCAGCCGATTTCCGTGGTGTTCCTGCTCATCGCGGGGATCATCGGCAGCCTGATCGCCGGGCGCGGGCGGTGGCACTTCGTCGGTCCCGCGACGATGCTCGCCTTCCCGATCCTGATGGCGATCGAGATCGTCCGCGATTCTTCAACCCACAACCTCTTTCCTCTTGAGCTGATCTCCTACGCCGTGCTCACGATCCCCGGCCTTACCGCCGCCGCGGTCACCGATTTCGTCATGGGCCGTCTCAGCATTTCCACCCGGCGCGTCTGATTCGTCCGCCGCCCGCGCAGGTCTTCGACTTCTCACACTTGCCGAACCCGCCTCCGCCCCGGCCGTACAATGCCCGCGCGGAGGTACACGATGCCCTATTACACGAAGCTCGGCCTGCTCCCTCAGAAGCGTCACGTCCAGTTCCGTCGCCCCGACGGCTGCCTCTACTCCGAAGAGGTCTTCGGCACCGAGGGCTTCGTCGGCCCCACCACCACGATGTACCACATCCACCCGCCGACCCAGGTCTACGGCTGGAAACCGCTCTACTCCACCAAGGTCGAGTACGTCGAAACCGACATCATGCGCATGCGCCACGTCAAGTCGGCGCCGCTCCCGCCCAAGGGCGACTTCGTCACCGGCCGCGTCGTCCTCTTCGGCAACTCCGATTGTGAAATGGCCGTCTGCAACCCCGCCGAGCAGCTCTCTTACCACTACAAGAACGGCCAGGGCGACGAGTGCATCTTCATCCACTTCGGCTCCGGCGTCTGCCACACCATGCTCGGCACGCTGAAGTTCGGCCCGCGTGACTACCTCGTCATCCCCAAGGGCGTCATCTACACCATCGTCTGGAACAAGCGCCAGGACACCGTCAAGTTCGCCGCCGACGGCACCGCCTCCGACGGCGGGCCCTCGCTGCAAGAGTGCCCCTTCGGCAAGTACCTCCTCATCGAGACCACCAACGGCAGCCACATCGGCCCCCCGCCGCGCTACGTCAGCAAGATGCACGGGCAGTACCTCGAGCACGCCCCCATGTGCGAGCGCGACCTTCGCCTGCCCGAGCAGCCCATGACCTGGGACCAGAAGGGCAATTTCGAGGTCCGCATCAAGGCCCGCGACCTCGTCCACAGCTACACCTACCACTACCACCCGCTCGACATCGTGGGCTGGGACGGCTGCTACTACCCCTTCATCTTCAACGCCGACGACTTCAGCCCCATCACCGGCAAGCTCCACATGCCCCCGCCGATCCACCAGACCTTCGAGGCCCACAACTTCGTCATCTGCACCTTCGCGCCGCGCGTGCTCGACTATCACCCGCAGGCCATCAAGGTCCCGTACAACCACAGCAATCTCGACTCCGACGAAGTTCTCTACTACGTCGAAGGAAACTACAAGGCACGCAAGGGCATCGAGGTCGGGAGCCTCACGCTCCACCCGCAGGGCATCCCCCACGGCCCGCACCCGGGCACCGTCGAGGCCACCCTCGAAGCGACCTACACCAACGAGCTCGCCGTCATGTGCGACACCTTCAAGCCGCTCTTCCCGACCAAGGCCGCCCTGCAGCTCGACGACGTCAACTACCCCAAGAGCTGGGAAGGCGAGCACTTCCCAGGCTTGTCGGCGCACAAGATCGACCTCGGGCACATGTCATACCCGCCCGCGAGTGCCGCGGCCTTCCCGCGCGAGCTCAAGCCGGTCGACGTCATCAAGGCCGAGGTGTCGCAGACCGTCATGCCCGCGCCGCGCTCAAGCGCCTCGGCCGCGAGCACGACGGAGACCAAGACCACCTCGGCGAATGTGTGGGCGCCGTAGGTTCGAACGGATTCTCCTCAACCAAAGCGATCTCTTGACGCTCGGCAAAGAGTGAAGATTGGATCTGCTGAGACGATTTGCTGGTCCATTTCGGCCCAAACCACTCGTTCAAGAAGTACTCGCGAATGCCATGTTGCCTAGAGCGACTGTCCCGAGCGGCAGTTGCTTTTGAGGTACCGCTTGAAACACTCGGACATGACCGTCGCCCCGTGGAGATTGCAGCACATATTGTAGGTCGAATTACCGTGCTTGCGACTCTTAGGGCGGAGCGGCAACCGAACTTGCTGGATATGCCGGGATACATGCCTTCTTTCCTGTGCGGCCTGATCGCTTGCGATGCGATCAATCAAGCGACTTTTTTGGGAGAGTTCGAGTTGGTTTCTCTTTTGTTTGTAGCGCACGCCTTTGACCCCGCGTCCGCCCACGGTTTGCCAGCCAGTGAAATCGGAGCCAGAATGGCTGAGTGGCACGTTGAAGGGATTGTGCTGCAAAACACTGTGGTGCATCCAGATTTTGGCGCCTGTCCCTCGCTTCAGGCAGGCTCCAAGATAATGCGATTTGTCGAGCAGCCTTTTGATTCGATGGTGGATGAGTTCGCTGAAGTCATGAGTAGGACGGATGACTGGCTGAAATCGCAGAGTGCCAATCCCAAATTTGCCGCAATGGTATCCGCGCACAAAGGTAATCTGCGCGCGACGATGACCTACGACGTGGCGACCTCGGATGCGCCGGGACGAAAATGACTTCGGGCGGTCGCGCGAGCCTGCCAGGACTTCGGTCAGCGCGTCCAGAACTCCGTGTTCGAGTGCAAGGTCGACCCCGCCGAATTCGCCGAACTCAAAGCTCGCCTGTTGAACCTGCACGATCCCAAGTCGGACAGCATTCGCTTCTACCTGCTCGGCGACAACTGGCAGCGCCGCGTCGAGCACCACGGCGCCAAGCCCGCGTTTGACACCGACGGCCCACTGATCGCGTAGGTTCTGTGGCAGGGTACCATCTAGACTCTTCCGGAGTATGAGGGCTTTCAGAGGACTTCCGGGGACTTCAGGACGGAGGCATGACCATTCGTAAGCGAAGCCTGGAGCGAGGAGCCTTCGACAAGCGACACACCCCACAGGCCAGCCCAAGCACCTTGCAGCCCGCAGCCTGCTCAGGGCCCCCGAGAGACGCCGAGCACGGGTGTACCCGCGAAAGTCGGAAGAACGTCCATCTTGGAGGTTCCGGCGCGGAGGCGCAAAACCGCCGTGGATTGGAAGCTGCTCCGATCATGGCCGCCTCCTCACGAGTCCCGGGGCGGAGTGTCTCCGCGGACATGAAGCGCTCGGCAAAGCCACGGGAGATTCGCAGGATGCGTAAGTGTTTCTTTGACAGATGAATACACGAAAACACACGAGCCAGGGGCGGCGTCACTACGGACTGAGGGCCAGGATCGCGGAACGCGGCTCGCAAACGACGGCAAGTGCTAGACTTGGAATGCAAACGGTCGCCCCTCACGCAGGGGCGCGGATTGGGATTTCTAGACTCCTACTACTTGCTCCGAAAGCACAGCAACGGCTCGCTTCGCCACGCTCCTTGAGAGATTCTCTATATCTCGGAGGCACTCTCGAGCCAGCAGCTCCGTGCGATTCAGGATCTGCTACCTGTCATCTGCCGTGAATTGTGTTTGCATTACGGGCTCCGCGTCTTTCGTTTCGCGAGTTCTGCCCTTGCCCACTCTCGCCACTCGTTGGTCTCTCCTCGCATCGCGACCGTGTCGAGCATGGCGGCGGTGCGTTGGTCGGCCCTGCTCGCGCGGACCTGCAGGCGGACCATCGCCTGGATGGTGGGCAGGTGCTCGGGGTACACGTCGAGGGCCGCGGCGTAGGTCGCCAGCGCGTCGTCGTAGCGGCCCGCGAGTTCGAACGTCAGCGCAAGATTGTGGCGCGGGTCGGGATGGCCGGGCAGGAGCTTGCGGGCCCACTCGAACTCGGCCGCGGCGTCGTAGAGCTTGCCCTGCCCGAGCAGGATCGTGCCGAGGTTGTTGTGGGCCGCGCCGTGGTACAGGTCGGCGGCCAGGGCCTCGCGGAGGAGACGTTCAGCGCGGGCGGGGTCCATCCCGATCACGTCGGCGGCCTCATGGTTGAGCGCCTCGGCCCGGGCGGTGTCCCGGGCTCCGGCGGACTGGCCCGCGTAGGGAGATGCGGCGCGATCCTGGGCGCATCCCATGATCGTCAGCGCGGCGGACGCCAAGATGAGGGCGAACGCGCGGGGCGCGCGATGAGTGGCGGACGTGTGGATCGCACCGATCATGCCGAGCCATGATCCAAGCCACGATGGGTGGTACGACGATGCGTGATTCGACCTGGTCGGAAGTGTCATGTCCCGCCTCCCATGAGATCGGCTCGCTTGGGTGGACTTGCCTTCGTGTCCATTTCGCTGAAGATCGCCTCGAGCGTGAGAGTCGCCCGGAGGCGGAGCTGGCGGTCCTCCCCCGGCGCGGGAGGCTTGGCAGCCTGCACGGCCGCAAGATCGATCGCGGTGATCGCCCACGCGGGCTCGGCGGCGCGCCAGGTGTCGAGCACACGCCCGAGCGCGGGCAGCGTGAGCTTTTCCAGGGAGACGCGAGCGACCTGACGCGTGCGCGTCACGCCGCGCTGGCTCGCCAGTCCGACGGGCGGCTCGGGTAGCACCGAGGCGATGGTCGCCGAGGGCAGGCCGCAGGAGGCCAGCACGGTGGTCATGCGTGAGGTCAGGTCGCCGCTGGATCGGGGCAGCGTGGCGGTGGCGCGGCGGAGCGAGGCAAGCTCGACGGCCTGGGCCTGACGCAAGGTGAGCAATTCGGCGGCCGCGATTCGCTCACGCCGCGCGGCGAGGTAGCCCGACGCCGACAGGAACAAGGCTGTAACACCGCCGAGGGCGATCGTTGCCAGGATCGCGAACGTGAGCGACACGCCGCGGCGAGCGCGAACTTGGCCGCGTGTGGCGCGAACACGCCGACGACTCGCGTCGACGGCGACGCTCGTCGTCGGCGTGGAAGAGTTGTGGTGTGTGTGCGATGCGGATGCCGTCATGGCACACCTCCCTGTCCCGAGCGTGGCAGGCCTTCACTTCGCGATGCGTGCGACTGCTTCAACTCGATCGTGACGATGCCGCCGTCGTTTCCTGCGGTTGAGCCCGCCTGCACACGGGGCTCGGCGCTCGTCCAGCCCGCGGGGGTCTTCCACGCGGAGAGGAACGCCGCGGGCGCCCCCGGCGTGCGCACGGTCATCGTCGCGGCATCCGGCCGCACGCTCAGCGACTGCGGCAGCGCGCCCCCAGCACTCGGCCACCCTCCGATGATCTCGGCCAACGCACTCGGCGCATCGAACGAGGCGCCCGAGCCCGTGCGGGACGCGACGGCCCGCAGTTGCTCGAGTTCCCTCTCCAGCGCGAGGGCATCGGGAGCGCCGGAATTCTGCGCAAGCGCGGCCTGTGCAAGCACGCCTTGGGCCGCCTCGGCGTCATCCCCGGCCGCGCGGCGCAGCAGTTCCGCCCGGCGTGCGAGATCAAGCGAGATTGCCACGCACGCGATCGTGATCGCACCCAGCACGATCGCGGCACGCCGGTGGCGGTGCGAGCGGATCGCACGCGGCTCGAACTCGCCTGTGAGCATGTTCAGGCGCGTGAGATCGAGCGAGCCCGCTCCGTGCGGGAGTACGCACGCCGGGATCGACTCGGGGGCGAGTGTGAACACCCGGGGTTCCAGCGCCCTCAGTGCCTCACGTTCGATCGCGCAGACGATCCAACCGGAGCCGCCTCTCTGACTGTCCCCCGTCACACCGCCAGTTCCGTTCTCACCTCGCGCTCGATCGATCGTGATCGCCACCGCGTGCAGGTTCTCCATCGGCACGGGGATCTGATCTCGCGCGGCTTCGATCGCGCCCGGCGCAAGCACGCCGTCGCGGCGAACAGCGCCCGGCGGGAGCGTCGCCCAGTAGAAGCGCTCGGCGGGCCAGGTCACGGTGTGGAGTGGCACGAGAGTCATGGCGAGCCCCCGCCCTTGAGCGCGAGCGTGCGCACGCCCGCGCCGTCCCGGATGGCAACGCCCTGGCCGTCGATGCGTTCGACCGTGCGAGCGCCGATCGAGTCGCCCACGGCCACCACCCGCACGCGGTCGGCGGTGGAGTCGTACAGGACCGCCTTGGTGGTGCCGCCCTCGCTCACGAGCCCGAGCAACTGCAGCGTCAAGGGGGGCGGGGGCGGCGCGGGCTTTTCCGCCGCAGCCTTCACCGGCTCCGGCGCGGCGGGCGCCAGCCACATCGCCCGATCGAACGCCGCAAGATCGAGACGCGGCCGCGGTGCAGGCCGTTCATCCTCGCCAGCGCCCGGCTTCGGCTCCGCGTTCAACGCTTCAGACCCCCGCGGCCGGACGCCGTCCCCCATCGGCCACCAGCGCACGCTGAACGCGCCCAGCACCACCAGCGCACACGTCCAAAGCACCACCCTGGTCTTGGCGACTTGGCGGGTCAGGGGGTCTCGAGCTCGCGCGGGCGTGCTCATGGGCGTGCCTCCGGCCTCAGGCTCGCCACATCCTCCTCGTCCACCGTCTCGATCACGCGCGTCACCTCGGCCCGCGTGGTCACGCCCCTGGCGATCAGCTCCTGCCCGGCCTGGGCCAGCGTGGTCATGCCGCGCGACATCGCCAGCGCCTTGATCTCGGGCGACGATCGGCGGGCCTCGATCAGCCCGCGGATGCCAGGATCGATGGCCAGGAGCTCGAACACGCCGGTCCGACCCCGGAACCCCGAGTGCAGGCACTCGGCACACCCCGCCCCCCTGCACGCCCGGTGCAGCGTCCGCACCAGCCGCTGGGCCAGCACCCCCGAGAGCGACGAGGCCACCAGGAACGGCTCGACGCCCAGGTCGATCAATCGCGCCACGGCGCTCGCGGCGTCGTTGGTGTGCAGCGTCGACAGCACCAGGTGCCCGGTCAGGCTCGCCTGCACCGCGATCCGCGCCGTCTCATGGTCGCGCACCTCGCCCACCATGATCACGTCGGGGTCCTGGCGCAGGATGTGACGCAGCCCCGCGGCGAAGGTCACGCCCTTCTTGGGATCGACCTGCGTCTGGCTCACCGAGAGCCCCGCGGTCGAGAGGTCGTACTCCACCGGGTCCTCGATGGTGAGGATGTTGAGCTCGCAGCCCCGAGTGGTCGCGGCCGCGTGGCTCGCGCTGATCCACGAGAGCGTGGTGTAGAGCGTGGTGGTCTTGCCGCTCCCGGTGGGGCCGGTCGAGAGGAGCGTGCCGCTGGCCCGCGACGCGATCCGCAGGTAGCACCGCTCGAGCTCCGCGGGCATGCCCAGCGCGCCGAACGAGAGCGTGCGGGCCGAGCGCTCGGGGTCGAGGAGTCGGATCACCACCCGCTCGCCGTAGGTGGAGGGAAGGGTGCTGACGCGGAGGTCCACGCGCCGCCCGGTGGTGCCCAGCGTGACCGCCGCCCGCCCGTCCTGCGGCGCGCGCCGCTCCGCGACGTCGAGACGGGCGATGACCTTGATCCGCGTGATGATCGCCAGCGCGAGCGACGAGCCCGCGGCAAGCTCGCGGACCGTGTGCAGCACGCCGTCCATGCGGTAGCGGACCAGCACGCGCTCCTGGATCGGCTGGATGTGGACATCGCTGGCGCCGCGCCGGATCGCCTCGAAGAGAACAAGGTCCACCAGTCGCACCACGGCGGCCTTGCCCGAGGTGTCCAGCAGGTCGGCGTCGCGGCGGGACTCGTCGAGCGAGCGTGTCAGCTCAAGCTCGACGGCGTCCGACGTCAGGCCGGCCGCGTCGCCCTCGAGGAGTGTGGTGAGCGGTGTTGCGGGATCGGATGACCCGGGCGTCAGACCATCTTGGCGTTCCCGCTCGCGCTGGCGGGCCGCGCCGGCGTACGCCCCATCGATCGCCTCGGCCAGGGCCACGTCGTCGACTCGCTCGCTTACGACGACTCGCTTCATCGCCACGCCGATGTTGAAGACCGCGACGGTGCTGGTGGTCGAACCGACGGCGAGCCGCGTCCGGCTTTCCGACGCGTTCCCGAGCCCCAGCACCAAATGCCGGCGCGCAAAGTCGTACGGGATCAAGCGCAGGAACTCGGGACACGGTGCGTCGAGCGCGGCGGTCCCAGGCGCCACCACGTCCGCGTCGAGCGGCTTGGCCTCGGCGATGCTGGAGCCCAACATGGCACCGCTCACACCGCTCACCGGATCACCGCTCACCGGATCACCCGCGCCTTCACCTCGGGGGACCCGTCGTCGACGTGCATCGCCGCGCTGGTCCGGTCGCTCAGGTACTTCAGGTCCTCAAAGTCGGTGCTCCGCAGCACCGTCGCCTTGATGAAGACATAGAACCGCGTCTTGCCGCTCCCGTTGTTCCGCGACTTGAACAGTTCGCCGATCAGGGGCACCTCGCCGATCAGGGGCACGCGCGACTCGCCCTCGGTGCTCGTCACCAGCTCCAGCCCGCCCACCGCGACCACATGCCCGTCCGGGATCGTCGCCACGCTGTCGACGCTGTTCTCCTGCTTGGGCGGGGGGAGCCCCGCCGCCGAGCTCGACCCCACGAAGCTCGAGAGCTTGATCGTGTACTCCAGCACCAGGTGATCGCCCCGCGCGATCTGCGGCCTCACCGAGATCGTCGTGCCCGCGCTCTCGCTCCCGCCGTAGCTGAAGGTGGTGTCGTTGCTCCCCGTCCGCGTCTGCTGCGTGATCGGCTGCTGCAGCACGCTGGAGAAGACGGCCTGCTCGTTGTTGCTCACCAGGAGCTTGGGGTTGGAGAGCGAGCGTGTCTTGTTGATCGACTCCAGGGCCCGGATCAGCACGCCGAACTCGCCGGGGTTGAGCACGACGCCGCTAAAGCCTGCGGCCGAACCCACCGTGCCCGTGGCGGGGCCGCCGCTCGAGAGGCCAAAGAGCGACGCGAGCTTGGTCGTGGCGTTCTCGATGCTCCCGATCTTCTCCAACTCGACGCCCAGCGAGAGCGCCTCGGAGTCGTTGAGGCTCACCAGCATCGCCTCGAGCATGAGCTGCGGCTGACGCACGTCGAGCGTCGCGATGAGCGACTCCAGCTGCGCCAGCATCCGCGGCTCGCCGATCGCGATGATCGCGTTGGTCGCGCGGTCGGCGGTGAGCGAGAGCCCGGATCGGGGGCCGGAGCCTGAAGAGGTCGCGCCGGTGCGGAGTAGGGGGCCGCGACCAAAGCCTGAGTTATTGCCGGCGGGGCCGAGGTCGCCCGGGGCGGAAGCAGATGAAGTGGATGAGGCATTGCTGTTGGTGGAGCCAGGGCCGGGAATTCCGCTGCGAGCCACGTCTCCCGTCGCCGTCGGCAGGGGCTGGCGGTAGCTCGACTGGGCCGCCCCCGTGCGTACCTGATCGCGGGCCTGCTCGCGGTCGGGCCCGCTCCCATCGTCGCCCGGAGCTTCCAGCGCCCCGGCCGCGATCAACTGCTGAAGCGTCGCAAGCAACTCATCCACCGGGCGGTTCTTCACCGGGAATGACTTCACGGGCGTCGGAGCTCGCTCCGCGGCGTCAAGGCGGGCCATGAGCGCCTCGATCTTCTCGTGCTGCGACGCCGTCGCCGTCACGATCAGGCCGCCCGTCAGCTCATCCACCACCACGCGGAAGCGATCGTCCTTCTCGCCCGCGCCCCCTCCCGGGCCCGAGCCTCCGCCTCCGCCGTTCACCACCGCCTCGACCAGCTTCGACACATCCCGCGCCGCAAAGAACCGCGGCGTGTACGTCTGCGCTGTCGTCGCTTCGCGCTTGTCGATCGCCGTGATCAGCGTGCGCCACGATTCCTCCGCCTCCGGCGGGCACACCAGCAGGATCGACCGCCCGTCCGGCCCGGCGACCAGGTCGCCCGCCAGCTTCCGTCCGCTCTGGCTCTTGGGCCCCGCCAGCGATTGCAGCGTCGCGATCGCGCTCCCCGGGCTGATGTTGGCGAGCGCGACCTCGCGCAGCACCGTCGCATCCGGCGCGTCGAGCTTCTCCAGCATCGCCAGCGCCTCGTCGACGCGCGGCGACAGGTCGCTGATGATGAGATAGCTCGAGTCGCCCAGGGCCGCCACGCTCCCGCCCGTCTTCGACAGCGCGCCCTTGATCGCGTCGACGAGTGTCTTGGGTGTCTGGTGCCTGGCCTTCACGACCTGCGTGACGAACGCCGCGCCCGCGGCATCTCCGGCATCCCTGCTCACCCGCGCCAGCCCCGCCGCGGCCTCCATCTTCACCACGCTGATCACCGGGCTTCCGGGCGTCCGCACCGTCGTGAAGCCGCGCGACGCCAGCACGAACGACAGGAACTCCGGCACGTCCTTGCGCGAAAGACCGCCCGGCACGCGCAGCGTCACGCTCTGCTCGAGCTCCTGCGGGTTGTAGCTGTACGCCACCCCCGACACCTCGCCCGCCAGGTCCACCAGCCGCGACAGCTTCATCGTGTCGGGAAGAGAAAGGTCGGGGGGTTGGGCGATCCTCCGCTCGGCTTCTCCTCCCTCGATTTGCGCCGCGCCCACCCCGCCCGCGAGCAGGCAGCACAAAACCGCAATCGCCCAAGGGCACGCCAGGCGCCCGTTCATCTGTGTCAAGCGCTGCTCGCATGCGACTCTGCAGAATCCTCGCCCCATGCCGCGAGTGTAATCGGAAACCACTGCTTATGTAAGTACCGAAGTGAGTATCCCCTATTCAGGGGATGTGTCCCCCATCTTCGTAGAAGAAACCCGCGATCCGCACCTGCTCCAGCTCAAGGTTGTGCGGCAGCTGTCGGCGCGGAGTCCAAACCTGAACGCCTTCGCGGAGCGCTTCGTCCTCACCCTCAAGAGCGAGTGCCTGGACCGCTTCGTCGTGCTTGGTACGGGCCATCTGGACCACCTAGTCAGGGGGTCTACCGACTATTACAACCGTCGGCACTCGCACTCGAGGCTCTCCTTCCGGGTCCCGATGCAAGCCGGCAATTACCGCGTGCTCGATCCGCCCGCAGGAGGAGAAGTGCGGTGCCAAGAGCGGCTCGAAGGTGCCCTCATACGTCTTCGCATTATACGTCTTCGCATTATTCACCGCGTTCCTCGCGACGCGTGCCGCGGCGTACAGATGGGCCGTGTCCCGGTACACCCGGTTGCTCAGCGAGTGGCTCCGCAGCCAATGCCACAATCGCTCCACCAGGTTCAACTCCGGCGAGTGCGGCGGCAGGAAGAGCGGCGTGATGTTGCTCGGCCACTCCACGTTGGGGCTCGTGTGCCACCCCGCCCGATCCAGCACCAGCACGACCTGCACGAACTCGCCGCCCGGCGTTGATCGCACATGCTCGCTGATCCACGCCAGGTGCTGGTTCATCCACTCGACTCCCACGAAGCCGCCGACCATGCCCACGCTCTCGCCGGTCGCCGGGCAGACCGCGCCGTAGAGACACACCCATTCGTACTCGGTCTGTTTGGTCGCGGTCGGCCGCGAGCCCCGGCGGGCCCACGAGGTCGTCAGCGTGCCCTGTTGCCCGAGCCACGCTTCGTCCTGGAACCAGACTTCGACGATCCGTACCGGGTGTTCACGCCGGAGATTCTCGACAAAATGGGGGCGTCCTTGATGAACTGCTCTTGCGAGACGGCGTCGGCCTTGCGATGCCGCGGGCGTGGCATCAACGCCGAGTAGCCGAGCCGGTGCAGCATCGCGTACGCGCCGCCCAGCGAGTACTTCACGCCGAACGTCTGTTCGACGTGGCGATGGACCTCCGGCCCGCGTCGGGCGCATTCAACGGCCTCGTGATCGGGCCTCGCGTCGATCCAGGCGCAGAGCCGTGACTCTTGCTCGGTCGTGAGTTTGCGCTGCTGGCCGGGCCGGGGCGCGTCGCGCAACGCATCGAGCCCCTCGCGGTTGTACCACTGAATCCACTGCTGCACCCCCGCCGCGATCGGTCCAGGTCCTCAGCGATGGTCGGCGCGTCGCGTCCCTTCATCGCGAGCACGACCGCGCGGACGCGGATCGCGACCCGCGCGTCCTTCTCTCGCCTGGCGGCCTTCTCCAACTCCGAAACACCGTGACGCGGCTCGACGTGCATGGCGGCCCTCCGCGACCAGGAACACCGCCAGTATCGCCGAGAATCGCGGAGCGCGCAACCCGATGATGCGCCGTACGGCGCGTGGCACTTAGTTAAAATCCATATCACACTCTACTGCAACAACTCGCCCAGCTAGTCATGACTAAATATTTACAACCAGGCCATCTTCATAAATCCATGCCGCGCCATTACGTATCGGCTTTGCCCACAACCACGGTCTTTCACAAATGACTCGAAGCGATGCCGGCACAGTCTCTTGCATGACAATCAGAATGCCACCATTACTCTTCGAGTCCTTAAGGGCGCACCAACACGAAATGCGGCCGGCACCTGCTAGGTACGGCCCGAAGCACATGACGGCTGCAACATCATTACTCACGAAATCTCGAAAAACGACGCGACCTTCCAGATCAAGCCGGAGGACCTGTCCATCGTTCAAACTATATAATATACTATTTGACGCGAACACTATGTCGATAATGCCGACCTGCAACGGTACTTTCCAAAGGACCATTCCTGTATGAATATTTCGCAATTCTATGTTTCCACGAGATAATCCAGTAACACACATGCCGTCTGGACTAATACGCGCATTATACATTGCACTAGTCTTTGCGACTATTTGTCTTGTGTGTGCATTTATTAATAATAACTCGTTTTCGCATTCTAGAAGAATTATCGTATCGTGCGAAGCAAACTGCACAGACTGCAGCCCCTTTATGTCCTCGCAGCACCATATCCGACGCCGTGATCTCCACTCCCACAGCCAAACACCACCGTAGTATGATCCAGATGCAAGCAGCACACCGTCGGCTGACATCGCACATCTGGCATCCGCCTGATCATGGTTTGTATCAAGATCGACACAACATGTAGAGGTGAGTGACTTAACTGTTATCAAGCCATTTCGGCGAATAACGGCCCACACGTCACTATCGATTGATGCGGCCAAGCCATATATCATGCGCGGCCTCCTCGTCAGGGAACAGTGTGCGAGGACGTGTCGAAGAGAGCTTTGAGCGTCTCTAGGTAGTCTTCAACTCGCTGCACCGAAGGATTGCCCGGTGTCGGGTTCGGATAAGCATCCCAGAAGCTCTGCCACGCTTGATTCCAACTTCCACCCGTAAATCTGCCAGCGCTGTTCCTTCCATCGTGAATGGCGATGTGCCATGAATCGTCTACATACGCGGCGTATTTTTCCAAGTTCGTTATTCCCATGGCGTTAAACTCTCTACGAAACTTCTTCGGGAGAAAGTGATGCCAATGGACGCCACAATTGTGCACCAGCACGCCGTCGTTTCCGACGTGGTAGTTCGGAAGTCCCTCGACCGTGAGGTTGTAGACTTGGGCTTGGCGGCTGTCGTACGCGATGAACTCGACCGACACGAGGCCGTGCATGGTTCGGAGGAGATCCCCCGGCTGGATTTCATCGGCCCGACGCCAGCCGGCTCCGTCGACCATGAACGGATGCTCATCCGTCGTCTCGATCGATTCGATCTGGCCGTCCGAATCGCGAACATTGATCCTGAGCAAAGCCGCATGGTCTACTACAATAGCCTTGGTCACCACGCGAAGATCAATCTCGCAAGTCACTTCATCCTCGGCAAACACCTCGTCTCCCACCCGAATCTCGCTGATTGGAACAAGGCCGACCGCTGTCCAGACGAGCGTGCCCGCAACAAAGCACCCGCAGCCTCCGGGCACATGCTCCTTTCTCTTGAGCCAGTTCCATGCCTTGCTCGCAAACCCCTTCCCCGCCGCGATCAGGTTCTTGACCGTGCCGCGGAGCCCGTGGGTCATCAGGTACTTGATGGCTGTCTTGGTCGCGCTGTACGCCATCTTGCCGACAAAGGCGCCGATGACGGCCAAATTGGCGTAGCCGAGCAGCTTTCTCGCCGCCACGAGTTGCGGCGGTATCCCTCCACCGTTTTCCAGATAGCTTGCCCCCAGGTCCGCCGCGATAGACGTGATCGGGAACGGCAGCATGCTGGCAACCACCGCTCCAACGTACGCCGCAACCTGCATTCCTCCCGTAATTCGCTCCATGAACGCCGCTGTGCTTCCCGACGACTCCGCCAAGTAGTCATCAACCGCGTCGAACGGGTCCCACGACAGGCCCATGGGATCGCTGCGGTTGACCGGATTGGAGCCCAGGTACTCGTACAGGTTCATACCATCGCCGTACATGTCCTCCATGCTGAACGCCGCCAGCGTCGCCCCGATCCCGCGGCCGTGGTACGACGACGCCTCCAGCAGCACCGCCGCCGTGGCATTCGGGTCCGGCTGCAGGAACCGACCGATCCCGGGCGCGTACACCCGATTCCGCATGTGCGATATCGAGTGCGCGAACGGGATCAAGCGGTGGTTCTCGCTGCTCGACGAGGAGTAGACACCGACATCCAACCGCTCGACGAACGCCGCCTTGTGCCCGCAGTGCAGGGGCGCGTGCGCAACCAGATGCTCGGCGAAGATCACGCTGCCGTACGCGTCGTAGGTCCACTGGCCCGCTACTCGAGCCGTTCCGCTGGTCGGAACGTCGCACAGCGCGACGATATCGCCGCCTGCGTCCTGGAGCGCGTACCACGCCTTGCGGTTCTTGTCGTACTGGATGAGGAGTTCATCGATCCCGCGATCGCCCGGACCCCACACGTACTCGCGCGCCACCCCCACGGCGATGCCCGTCTCCAGACCGCCCGAGAGTGCCGCCGCCACCTGCCCCTGCTCGAACGCCACCGGCGACGATTCACCGTCGGTCTGCGTCGCGCTCGAGCCGTTGGTTTGGCTGAGGATCTGACCGAGCTCGCCGCCCTGGCTCATCGCCATGCCGCTGCTGGCCAGCGGCGTGGTCGCAACTTCCTGGATGCGGCGAACGCCGTCGTAGTAGTACCGCTCCGAGAAGACGCGCCCCTCGGAGGTGTCGGGATCGGGGTACGGCGACTGCGTCCGCACCAGCCGACCCAGCCCGTCGTAGGTGAAGTGCTTCACCATCACCTCGACATCCAGGTATGGCTCTCCCGGCGGGTTGTTCGAGAGTGTTGCCTTGTTGATCTGCACCAGCCGCGACCATGCGTCGTACTGGTAGTAGTACGTGCCGTCGAATTCCAGATTGCCGTGCTTGTCGTAGGTGAACGACGTTGACACCGGCGTGCCCGAGTCGAACGCCGACGTAGCCTCGGTGATGCGATTGCGCCGGTCGGTCGCAAGGAGCAACGAGCCGACCTCGTCGCCGGAGTCAGCACCCGCCGCTGAGAACGCCGTGCCGTACGCGTCAAGATTGCCGGTCGAATAGCGTCCCTTCTCGTCGCCCGGGCCGTGCTGATTCCAGTTGCCGAGTTCGTCAAGGTACCACGTGTCGGTGCGGACCGGCGAAGGAATGCTGAGCGTGCCGTTGTTGTCGACGATCGCGCCGATCTTGGTCGTGTTCAAGCGGCCGAGCGCGTCATAGCCCAAGAGCTGCGAACGCTTGTTCGCCCCGGTTTGGCCCGAGCCGGAGCCGGCGGCGATCTGGGTGATCTCGGCCGACAACCTCTGGCCAAGATGGTCGTAGGTGTACTTGGCGCGGAAGAGCGTGGTCGGAGTCGTGGCCGTGTTCTTGTAATGGAGATCGCCGGGCCTGCCGAAGGAGTCGATGCCGGCGAATCCGACCTCGGTGCCAAGTTTGTAGTCCTGCACGATCTTGGTCGCGCCCAATGTGGTCTTGGTACGCAGGCCGCCGCCCGTGTACGCGAGTTGAGCGACGGAAGACGTGCCGATGTTGGTCGTGACCTGGGTCAATCGGGACAAAGTGTCTTCGAGTGAATGCGACGAGCCATAGGTGAACGTCAGCGTGCGCGCACTGGCGTTGGTGAGGGGGTGAACGGGGTAGGTCATCGAGGCCAGGCGGGTTTGGCCCACATCGCCGAGACCGGAGCCCGTGTTGGTGTGGGTCCAGGCGTACTGAATCTTCGGGGTGTCGCTATCGATCGCGGCGAGACCGAGACCTTGATACTCGGCGCTGATGTTCCGGCGTGTGTCACGCTCGTACTGGTCAGTGGCGATCACGGAGCTGGATGTCGGCAACTCCTTGGCGATAGTCTGATAGAGGTCGCCGGCGCTGTCGTACGCAAACTCGATATAGCCAATCCGATCCGCGGGCGGATCGCTGGCCTGTGACATGTCTGCCGAGTATCCTGGGAAAAAGACCGAAATCGTTGTGTTCGGGTCGCCTGGGTTGGTCACTGATTCATACCGACCAACGGTGATGCTCGCAAGGCGACCAAGAGCATCGTACCGATACCGGAACACCACCCTTCTGGCATCGTGACGCTCAACCACGCGCCCTTCGAAGTCGTACCGCAGATACACGTGCGATGAGAGGGCAGGCGAACCGTCGCTCCCGGGGAGCTGCATCGATCTGATGAGGCCGTTGTTCTGGGAAACGACCGAGTATTCACCCGGCGCCGTTTCGGCCATGACTTCGGCGCCGTACTGCACTTCCGTGACCTGCGACAACTGAGAGTTGCCCGACTTCGCGTACGTCTTCATCGTCGCCAAACGACCAAGTGCGTACGAATACTCCGTAACACGGTTGCTCGTATCGGTTGCGGTCGGGTTCTCGATCCGTTTGGCGATGCTGCCAAGCCGGTTGTACTCGTACTTCGTGATCGCACCGGAAGGGTCGGCGGAATAGACACGGCTTCCGTTGACGGGATCGTAGTAGCTCAGGTTTGCCCTCGCGTAGGACGGGAATCCCGACGGAATCACTGCGGTCGCCAGACCGTTACTGACCTCAATCCTGGGACCTTCGACGACATCGCCGTTCGAATCAAAGATCGTGTAGCCGCCGCTCGACGGATTGGTGTAGCTCGTGGCCTGCGTGCCGAGCTCCGCGGCCGCGACCACTCGCTTCTGCGGGTCGTACCACGTCACCGTCTTGGTCGCCACGGCGTTGGCGGTGCTCAACGCCGCCGTCGTGCTCTGCAGATCAACGCGATCCCACCTCACGGACTCGGCCACGTTGCCGTCGCCGTCGTAGGCGTTGTCGGTGCGCGTGATCTCGAACGTGTAACCAGTGTCATTCTGACGCGGAGCGATCGAAGCGACCGAGGCCACACGGCCCAACGCATCAAGTGTCTTTATCGCGACCGCCGCCCCCGGCATCTGGGTAAACACCTCGACGCCGCCTCGTCCGAAGCAATGACGTTCGGCCTGGTACGGGGGATCGCCCGTGCCCGACCAGCCCATGTCGTAGGTACGACGCTCGACCATCGAGCCGTCGGGGCCGTAGAACATCTCAACGACGGACGTCGGGCGCGGGTTGAGCCCGACCAAGACCTCTGCCGTGATGTTCGCACTTTCCAGCGAGTCGATGGTCTCAGGCGCGAGCTGGCTCAAATCGGGAAGTGCGTCCGATCCGAACGTGACAGCGAAACGCGTGCGATCGGCATGATCAAGATAGGTCAGCGTCGTAGAAAGACGTACAGCGCTGTTCGCAGGATCTCCCTTGTCGTACGAATCGACGCGCACGGCACGCATACGCCAGTCGTACAAAGTTACCGTTGCATAGCCATCGTCGTCCGGCCCGGAGGGCCCGGGTCCATAGAAGTCTTCGTACCACGACGGATTGCTGCGATAGCGCCGCACGATGGTGGGGAGCCACGCGTCGCTGGGCCCACCACCCCACTCGTGGCGCTGGGTGAGGACCATATTGAACTCCGGACCTACCCCGCCGGCGCCGTAGGCCCAGCCATCGTCGTTGGTGCCAATGTAGACCCGCATGGGCCGACCCAGCAGGTTCTTGACGGTGCGCGTGATGGTGCCGTCCATCTCGCGTTCCCGGTAGACATCGACGAAGTCGTTGACATTCTTCGTGCCAACCGCCACCATCTGCCCGCTGGCATTCCGCTCCAAGAGCGTGGCGTCGTGCAGCCGCCCCCATTGATCCGGAGCGAGCGTGACCTGCCAGGGCAGCTCGTAATCAGTACCTTCGGAAGGGGCCAAGAACGGTCCATCCGCGTTGAGCTCGTAGTTCTCGCTATAGAGCACCTTTCGCTTGACAGAAGGTGCTCCGCACGGAAATTCGTTCGCGTAGTCGTTGATCTCGCCTGGCGAACGAGAAACCCACTGGCCCTGGAGCCCCTTTTCAAGATCGTTGAAAATGAACTCACGGGCGAACTTCGGCTCCACGTTCTGCACGACGATGATCCGGCGGGCCCATCGCCGTCCGTTCGGATAAAGAGTGTCGCTGAGACCATACGGGTCCTTGTAGATGTACTCGATGGTCGAGCGGCGTGCGACCGACGGCAGAACGCTCGTATCGGGGATTCGCCGCCAAGTACCGAGCATCTCGGAATCGTCCGGCACCGCAACTGAATGACCTTGAAGGGTCTGAAACGCAAGGCCCGGCACCGCGTCTCCAACCGTGAACTTCAGTCGCCTCTGCGCGTCTTCTGATTCCGGAGCATGAATGAAGCACGTCAGCGTGAGGGATTCCAGAGCGTCGTTCTGCCCGTTGCACGGGGATTCGGTGTCCAAGACGAGCCCCGACGCGGACCACTTCGGGTTGCCGTCGTCATCGTAGAACTCGCGTTCGACCGGGTAGTACCAATCCCCGCCTGGACGCTGCCGCACCGGAGGCCTGATCTGCTGGCGGCTGGTCGCCGCACGCTCGTACCAGGCCTTGTCGGATGGCGAGTCCTTGTACCACGTCAGTGCATAGCTCGCGGCATAACTCGCACTTGGCCCGGCGGCTACACTCGGAATGGAGGAGAGCAGCGCCGGCGGTGGCGAAAAGAACTTGATCTCGCAGGAGGATTCCTTGCGGAGGGTCTCGTCGTACGCGTAAAGCACCTGGCTCCGGTAGTCCTTGGCGCCATCGGTGCCCCTTTTCACGCCTTCCGCGATCGTCCTGATCTTCGCGGACCAGTCCGTCGTGCCAGGCGGACCGACCAGGCCGTAGTCATAGAACTCGATCAGTCCTTTCTGCGCCTGCTCGCTCGACGGTACTGCCGACCAGCCGACCGATCGCTTCTCCACGAGCAGAAGTTCCTTGCTCGCTTCCGCCGAAAGCAAGTTGCTGCCGAAGTACTCTGCAGCCGGCTTGTAGACGAATTCCTCACCGAGGCCCGCCCCCTCGTAGGTCGTTCCGCTGTCTCCGAATTCCCAGCGACGATCTCGCAAGACAAAGCCGCCGGCGTTCATCTCGACCACTCGTCGGCTCCGCTGCCTCGGCTTGACCGCGGCGTCAGAGCCCGACGAGTCCTTGTAGTACTCCGAGAGCACGGCATGGCGATCCGGGAACGCGTCGAGAACCGTGATCCACCGCGGCTCGGTCATAACAACTGACCCGGCGAGCAACTGCTCCTGTGTGTCCGCGTCGTTGAGTTTGGACATCGGGAGCGCGTGCCACCAGTACGGCGACACGAACGCGCTCGGCATGGCGCCGAAGGCCGCCGTTGCAACATCGACATCCGTGGGAGAATCATCCGACCCGTAACGCCCGGGCTCGGGCGACGCGAGTCTGAATGATGTCGAACTCGTCGTCACGTCGAACGGTGTCTGCACAAGCCTGTGGACCTGGTAGTACTCGACCGTCCCATCCTCCTTGCGCAATGACAGCTGACCCACGGTCTGGGCGTTGTCGCCCGCCAATTTCTGCCAATTCCTCGACACATACTCCGGCCCAACAGGATTGGGCGCTGTCATCAGCGCGGGGTTGGGGTACTCAACGCCCGAGTATTCCGTCCAATCCTCGCTCTTTGGCATCATCCAGAACCACGCTTCATCGTGCAGTGCATTGAGCGTGTCCTCGCCCATGTTCTCGTCGGTGATCGCACCGCTCGCAAGTGCGTCGCGTGTGACACCGATGAGGTGGTTGTTCTGCGTGTTGAGCGTGTCTCGAGCGATCGCCTCGATGCGCGAGAGATCGTCCTCGCGATAGACCGCCGAGAGCCAACCCATGCCAACCGGTTCGCCCGCGCCACCCTGGTGCAGGTTGTCGTAATCATATTCAAAGATGCACTCGCGGACTGATTCGATCGCGTCGGCGTGGCGCACCGAGGTCTTTGCAAGCCTGAGGGGATAGAGCGGCGCACTCCCCGGCCCACTGGCGTGCCCAGGGTCCGCTGGCAAATAGTGGTACCTCACCTGGTACTTCCAATTCGTCGGCAACGCATCACTCGGGTAGTCGGCGTTGAAGACGGCGAGCGCATGATTCGCCTCGTTCCAAGAGGATGAGGGCGACTCCGGAGTCCCTTCAAAATAGAACGCATCCTCGCAGAGGTTGGGGTTTGGTGACAACTCCGTCAGCGCCGGAACGTCGCCCTCAAACACATAGATGCGATCCAGAACGATCTGCCCGATCACCTCGGCCGGCAGGTTTGCCCAGCAGACCTTGTCCAGATAGTCGGGCAACTTCGAACCCCGATAGGTGTAGAACAGGGTCCACGCGACCGCTCCCTCGGCGTCGCGCAGCTTGATGTACTTGATCTGTCCCTTGGTCAGAACGCTCTCCGCATACTCGATGCATGGAGTGGTCTCGGCGTCGTCGATACTCGTGCCCGTCGAGCATTGTTCCGGGTCCTGATTCTCAGGGTCTCGCGCATCGCCGACGGCCACGGTTCTTGATCCGGCATACTCAATCTCGACCCAATGGCCCGTGCGATCTTCGATCTGAACGCACTGCCCGATATACGGCACTCCAAATCCCGGGCCCGCTTCAAACGGCCGATTGCCATTCCAATCAAGTTCGCTCGCCTCGGCAAACTGCTCTCTTTCGTGCAGCGAATGGATGCTCCAGTCCCTCGCCGGGCCAGGATCGTCGTCATGGAGAATCGGTGGAATGTCCTCGCGGACCACCACGAACGTGTACCGCAGCTCGCCGCCGTACAAGTACAAATCGTACTGAGTCGGCTGGACGCCCCACGTTTGCGAACCCGCACTCCACCCGACGCCGTTGTGTTTGAGTACCGCTTGGAACCTCGGGGGCGCCTCGTACTGACCGTTGTCAAGCAACTGGAAGGGAATCGATGAGTGAGCGTCCAACACAACCCAGGTTGTGGAGCCCGTCTGTCGGAAGGGAACGGCGTGGCCCAAGTACGCATCAACGAGAATGAACGGGTTCTCGCTGATCATCCACCCTTCGCCGGCCCAATCCCACCAGCGATCAATGGATGCGGTTTCGCAGCCTGGAGTCAAACTCCATGTAAAGCGAGTTCGATCGTATGATCGTGTCCGATTCAAGCGAAACGTCGAACCACCAAACGGCAACTCAAGATCCGTTATCTGAACCAGCGGCACGCCGGTGATGAGATCCAAGACGCCGCTCAATGTAGGTCTTCCTAGACCGTTCCAGCCCGTCGGCTTCGTGGCCGCGCCGTTGGGCACTAGAGCGTATGACCCGCCGCCGATTGTCGGAGACGGCGGAAGAAAGTCGCCCGGCCTTGGCGGCATGTAGACGCAGTAGTTGTTGCGCTCGCCCAGTGGAACAGCGTCGGAGAACCAGTTCGAAAGTGCCTCGACGACGTCCTGATCTTCGACATCGCCGTAGTGAAACGGGAACCACGGTCCGCCGGTTTCGCTTGTGAAATCATAACTCAGACCGCACCACCCGGCCGACGGATAGACACCCGGCGAATCCAGGGTTGAAATCGAAGGAGTCCACGTCCACTGACCGCTTACATAGGCACCGATCGCCCACTGCCAGCCCCCGTTGGATTCACCAAAGTAGTGCGGCTTCCTCCAGATGAACGGTGTTGTAGCCGTCGTGGTCGGCAGACGAAGAGCGTCTTCGGAGCATTCGCGCGGGGGGTCGGTCCAGTTCAACGCCACCATCGACGCGGCCGCCGTTGACGCATCCCATGCAGCCAGAGCAATCACACCCGCAAACGCCGCCGCACGCATCGCCCGATCTGCCATGGCTCAGCCTCCGAATTGCCCAACTCGGTAGAAGCAGGCTAACCCGCGATCCACAAGTCAGCAAGCTCCGGCGCGGTCAATCTCCGAAATAGATATCACATGTTCGCCGAAGCGAATAGGCGGCACTTTGTCACATGTGTGAGACCCGCAGTCCCCTAAATGGGTGACGATTGCACCGTGACCGATGTGGGGATTCACAGACGGCGTCATCGGCTGTGAAACACGTGTGAACAATCCGTGAGCGGTGGTTGGACCAGCGTCAACTTTCGATCCTGGAGTGGCGTCGCATATTGCTCCGTCCAGAACCGTCGACTCCCCCCCCCCCCGCGGGGAGGGACCTACACCTTGACGGCGTATGCGACGACCTTGAGCGCAGCCTCGGCGAACATGGCGTTCTGCTTGCGGCTGCGCAGCGTGCTCCCGCTCGCGCGTTCGATCGCGCTGTTCACGCTCTCGCACATCCAACGCCGCCCGTCGTCCTTGGGCCTCATCTCCGCGAACACCGAGCGATGCCGCCCATGCACGCGGCCGTCCTTGCTCCTCACCGTCGCCGGCGCATAGCTCGGCACGCCCCACTCGCTCCAGTTCGCCTCGTGCCACGCCTCGCTGTCGAACGCGCCGTCGCCCCACAGCGCGGTCGGCGTACACGTCGCCTTCATCTTCTCCCGCAGCGCCCAGGCCTGTTTCATGTCGTGCGACGGGCCCCAATCGACCACCAGCGCCACCGGCATCACCGCCACGCACAGCACCCCGAGCATCACCTCCACGAACTTCGTCCGCGCGCGTCCGGCCCGGGAAACGAAGTGCGCCGAGGCGCTGGTCACCTCCAGCCCCGTGCCGTCCATGGCCGCGGCCAGCGGTGGGTGCCCACACCGTACGACACGGAGCGCATCCTCCGGCGCAGCACCGCGTTCTAGTCGATTACGGCCACGGTGCTGAATTGCGCGACCCATGCAGACGGGTCACACTGCCAGAAGAGCTCGCCGCTATCGCGCGAATCGCCGTCGACGTTCTTGTCCAGGAGCCGCTCCATCGCGCTCTCACTGTACCACTTCGACAGGGACGGCTGCATCCTCATCCACCAATCTCGACAGGCATTGGGTCGTCAGGAACGACCTCCGGCCCGGAATCAGAAACCCGCCTTCGGCGTGCCTGGATTGTCTGCATCCATCCCACACTCGGGGCACTTGCTTGAAGATAGGCCTTCCAGCGAATACCCACACCGAGCACATTGGATTGGGCGATTCGTGTCTTCCGCTCGACTCTTTGTCGCCAGCAGCACGATTGTTGTAATCAGTGGGAGCACATAGATTGGAAGGACGTAGGGCCACTGCCGCTCGAGTGGGCTGCCACCCTTCGCGTGCGCCGCGTACACCCACACGACACTCGCACCCAGCAGAATCACCCCAAGCACTTTCAGCAACAGCCTGCCAGTCGAAGGCCTCGCCATCACCGCCACGACTGTGCCGATCGCTAAAGTGGTTTGTGATCTGAATGTCGCTCGTTCAAACACCGCATACCACACCTGAACGCCGACCAGGCATGGCCCACCTGCCATCGTGGGAATCGTGGCGCACGCCAACGCATGAGCGAGCCACTTGATCACAGAGCCCAACTGACGGGGCAGCCTTGACCGGAGTTTCCTTTTCATGCTGCTGCTTCCGATTTACGGATTCGCGGGCGGAATCGAAACCTCGCGATTGGCACTCGCACCAGAGCAGATCAAACCACTTCCGGCGTTCCGCCCGTGTCGGCCCGAGGACCAAGCCTAGCCGCAAACCAACCCGAACCACTTCATTGGGTCGGCCGCCATCCAGCCCGCGAACTTCGCGTCACCTCGGCCGTGCCCCGCCACCTCGCCGGTCCACAATTGTGCGACCCATCTCGGCACGAGTCACGGCACGCGCACCCCAGTCTTCGTGACTTCGTGACTCCTCGTCCCTGCCCCCACTCCCCATCTTCACGGTCCAAAAACGAGGAAGCCCGGGTTCTCGCTCCCGGGCTCCCGTCGTCTCTTCTCAGAGAGGAGTTGGAGGGCTCGGGTCTTCTCTTCCCGCGCCCTCCGATTGGAGGGTCAAAGTTGGAAATCAGTCTTCGGCCATCGCCTCGTCATTCTCTTCCTCTTGGTCACGGAGGAAGCGGGTCGGCTCTTCGTCGGTCATCTTCTCGTTCAGCTTGGTCAGCGCCTCGTCAACAATCTGGCGGACGCGCTCGCGGCTGATGCCGACCTCGTCGGAAATATCCTTGAGCGTCAGCGGCTCGCAGCCGTCCAGGCCGAAACGCAGGCGAAGGATCTTCGCCTCGCGCTCGTCGATGGTTTCAAGCAGTCGACGCAGCAGGCTCAACTCTTCCGAGCGGAACGACTTGTCCTCCGGGCGGCCGACCCGCGCGTCGGCGATCATTTCGCCCATCGACGAGAGCGAGCTGTCCGCGTTCGACGATTCCTGCGCCGGCGTCTGGAACGCCTTCATCGCGCGACGGATGATCCGCACCTTCTTCAGGGGCAGGTCCATCGCCTTGGCGAGGTCGTGGATCGTGGGCGGCGTGCCCATCTCGGCCTCGAGCTTCCTCGCCGCCTGCTTCCACTTGGCGATCAGCTCGATCATGTACGAGGGAATGTGGATCGGCTGCGTGGCGTTCATGAGCGCCCGCTTGATGGCCTGCTTGATCCACCACGACGCGTACGTGCTGAAGCGGGCGCCGTTGGCCGGGTCGAACCCTTCCACCGCTCGCATCAGCCCGATGTTGCCTTCTTCGATCAGGTCGGACAGCGGGAGCCCGCGTCCGGCGTAGTTCTTGGCGATCGCCACCACCAGCCGCAGATTCGCGCGAATCATCCGTTCACGCGCCTCGGCGCTGTTTTCATTGATGATCGACCAGCCAAGCTCGCGCTCCTCCTCGGCGGTAAGGAGAGCGGTCTTGTTGATCTCGCGCAAATAGAGCTGCATTTCGGTCTGAAGAGACCGACTGCCCGTTGAGGGCGCAGTACGCACTCGACCCACTGTTCTACCCACCTTCCGCGACTCGGGTGAGTCGCCAACGAAGCCCCGACCACACCGGGGACCCGCTGCCCTTCTCTCCGCGGAACCCCACCACAGGGTTCCATCGTCCGTCGAATCTTGCGCCCTAAGGCTTAGACCCGGCGCACTGGCACCGGATGAGAAGGTGCCCCAGCATACACGAAATGCAACCTCCAGGCGTCAAAATCGACAAAAAATGTCAAAAGTTCCCGGCCCTCGCCCTTCCCATAATCCTCGCTTACCCTCTTCCTCGTACCCCGATGCGGCCGATCTCTCCTCTGGGAGTCCCTCTTGGCCAAGAAAGAACCGAGTCAAGACCTAACGCCTCTCCTCGCCGCTTGGCCGTTCGTGCCCGGCGAGGTCTCTGCACGCATCGTCCAGGGCCTCGACGGCGAGCCCAAAGTCCAAATCCGCATCGACTTGGGCATTCTCCAGATGAACGCTACGGGCCGCCCTGACGGCCAGCGGCCCAACAACATGGAGAGCCTCCTCGAATACCACGAAGCCCGCATCGACGAGGCCGAGAAGGAAGGGCGCGACCCGGTCACGCTCGATCCCGACGAATGCCGCGAGTTACGGGACGAGGCCGTCCAGTACTACCACCGCTATATCGCTCTGCTCACCCTCGACGACTTCGAGGGCGTCGTCCGCGATACGACCCGTAACCTGCGCGTCCTCGACCTCTGCGCCAAGCACGCGGCCGAGGAATCGGACCGCACCGTCCTTGAACAGTTCCGTGCCTACCTCCTCATGATGCGTACGCGGGCGCTGGCGAGCCAGGCGATCAGGGATGAAGAACCCAAGGCCGCGGTCGTTGCGATCGATGCGGGGCTCGACGCGCTCAAAGCCCACTTCAGCGAGTCGGGCACCTCGCAGAACTTCGACGAATCACAGGAAGTGCAGGTCCTCAAGGCGATGCGCGAATCGCTGGTGCCCAAGCTGCCCGTCAGCCAGACCGGCGAGCTCCAGGCGCGGCTCGATAAAGCCATCGCGGAAGAGAACTACGAGCTCGCGGCCATCCTGCGCGATGAACTCAAGCAGCTCAAGGACAAGCCGTAGCACTACCGGTCGCATTTCTCACGCCGCGTCGGGCGCCTTGGATTCCGCGTGCGATGCGCGCCGCGCCACGATCTTGTCGAGCACGTCGCGGGCCATGAGATCGCCGGTCGCGATCTCCTCCACGGTCACATGATCCGCGCCGAACTCCTTGGCCCGCATCGCCTGGCTCAGGAAGCTCATCCGCGCCGCGATGAACACCGAGGGCGCCAGCTCCCGCACCACCCGGCAGGCCTTCAGCGCCGCTTCCTCGTCCGGCACGGTGATGATGACCGCCTCGGCATGCCGTACGCCCGCGGACTCGAGCACCTCCGGGTTCGCGACGTCGCCGTACACGATCGTGCGGCCGAGCGTCGTCTGCCGCCGCACCGTTGACGGGTTCAGTTCGATGACCGTGATCGGCACGCCCTGGCGCTCGAGCTGCTGGGCGATGTGCCGCCCGACCGGGCCGAAGCCCGCGATGACGACATTGCCGCAGCCCACGAGCCCCGGATGGCCGACCTCGGGCTCGGGCGACGCCTCGCGCAAGGCCGAGTTGCGAATCCAGGGCGCCAGCGGCCACGATGCTCCACGCTGCGCCATCCGGTGCGCCCACGGCACGAGCAGAGGCCCGACGACCAGCGTGGTCACGATCACGCTCACGACCGCCGCGTTAGCCTCTGGCGTGATGAGGCCGGCCGCCAGCGCTCCGCCCAGCACCACCAGGCTGAATTCGCCGCCCATCGAGAGGTACACGCCCGAGAGGACGGACGTCCGCGCGGGCGCGCCGAGCATCCACGACGTGCCGCCGATCACCAGCGTCTTGAGGCCGAGGACAACAAGCACGCCCATGCCGATCTTGGCCCAGTGATCAACCAGCACCGAGGGGTCGAGCGTCAGGCCGACACCCGTGAAGAACACGGCCAGCAGGAGATCGCGCAGCGGCTGGAGCTGACCCGCCAGTTGGTGGCGGAACGGCGTGAGGCTCAGCATGAACCCCGCGAGGAACGCGCCCATCTCCGGGCTGAACCCCACGGCGCCCGTCGCCAGCGCGGCACCGAGACCCGTGGCCGCCGAGAGCAGCAGCACCAGCTCGCTGAATCCGCCCGAGCCGTCCTTTGATCGCCCGAGCCACGTCAGCAGGCGCGGCAGGACGGCGTACCCCACCACCACGATGCCCGCGATCGCGCCGACCGAGCGTCCGATCGCGGCCGTCCATTCGAGCGCCGCGGGCACGCCCGACTGGACCGCATTCACGTCAACCGGACCCGTCTGCACCCCTCCGACGCGTGCGATCAGCGGGATCGCGGCCAGCATCACGACCGACAGGAGGTCCTGCGCGATCGAGATCGCCAGGCACAATCGCCCGTGCGGCGAGCGCAGCTCGCGTCGCTCCTGTATCACACGCATCAGCACCGCGGTCGACGACATCGCGATCGCCATCGCGACGGAGAGCGACGCGCTCCCGTTGCTCCCGAAGAGCAGCCCGACCGGCCACATGAACAGCACCGTCGCGAGCGTGGAGATCACCCCCACCGCCAACGACGACACCATGCCGCTGCGCAGGCTGCGTGCCTCGAGCATCAGGCCGATCGTGAACATGAGGAGGATGACCGCGAGGCGCGAGATGTTCTCAACGTTTTCCGGGCTCTGCACCAGCCCGAACGCGTGGGGGCCGACGATCGCGCCGGCGACCACGTACCCGGGGATCATGCCAAGGTGCAGACGCCGGAAGATCGCCGCCACCGCGGCCGCCGTCGCCAGGATCGCCAAGAGGTCGAGCAGCAGGCGGGCCCCACCCGCGTGGGCGCTCTCCGCACCCTGTGCCAGCACGAGCATCGGGTTCACTATCTCGTGCATGGCGTGCATTCCGACCCCTTCGCCCACTCTCCATCACCCCGATCGCTCAGATCGAGTCGATCAACCGATCGCGACCGCCTCACCCGTTCCGTTCCGCCCGTTCTTCTTCAGCAGCACCGAGAGCAGCATCACGTCCGCGGGCGTGACACCCTCCAACCGCGACGCCTGCCCGAACGTCGTCGGCCTGAACTTCGCCAGCGCTTGCCGGGTCTCCGCCCGCAGCGCCGACATCCCGATGAAGTCCACGCCGACCGGAATGCGCCGGTGCTCCATCTCCGCCGCGCGGCGGATCTGCGCCTTCTGCTGGGCAACATAGGGCATGTAGAGGCGATCCGCCAGCACGCGCCCGAGCACGCCGCACGATCGCGCACGTCGCACCAGGCTCGCGTCGGCGTTCGCGAGCTTCTCCTCGATCTCGCGCGTCTCGACGCCCGGCGTGCGGATGAGTTTGTCCAGTGAAGTGCCGTCGACCTTGATCGCGTCGATCATGCGACTCAGCTCATCGCCCGCTCGCTGACGCTCCGCGAAGAACTCGCGCCGAAGTGCGCCGAGGTCAACGCGTTCGATCGACTCGCCATTGCATCCACCGAGTTCACTCTCACGCGACACGAGCAACCCGAGCTTTTCCGCGATCGGCGTCAACCGCTCCGGCGCGTTGTCCGACCGGAGCAAGAGCCGATGCTCCGCCCGGCTGGTGAACATTCGATACGGCTCGAGCGGCGTCTTGGTCACCAGGTCGTCCATCAGCACGCCGATGTACGCGTCCTCTCGACCCAGCACGAATTCGCTCTCGCCACGCGCCAGCCTCGCCGCGTTGATGCCGGCAACAAGGCCCTGCGCCGCCGCTTCTTCATAGCCGCTCGTGCCGTTGATCTGCCCCGCCAGAAACAGGCCAGCGACCGGCCGCGTCATGCCCGTCGCCAGAATCTGGTGCGACCTGACCATGTCGTATTCGACCGCGTATCCATAGCGCAGAATCTCGGCTCGCCCGCAGCCCGGCATCGATCGCACGATCACGTCCTGCACATCGCGCGGCAGGCTGGTCGAGATGCCGTTGCAGTAGATCCAGTCATCGCGAAGGCTCTCGGGCTCCAGGAACACGCCGTGGCGCTCGCGCTCGGCGAAGCGAACGACTTTGTCCTCGATGCTCGGGCAATAGCGCGGGCCGACGCCCTCGATCTGACCCGAGTACATGGGCGCGCGATGCAGATTCGCGCGGATCAGCCTGTGCGCCTCGGGCGTCGTGCTGGTTTGGCGGCACTCAACCTGCGGCAATGCCGGAAAACACGTCAGCGACGGAAAAGCGTGCCACGGGTCCGGCCTGGCGTCCGTGCCACCGCACATCAGCCTCCCCGACAGATCGCTGAACGCGGTCGGCTCGTGATCTCCCTGCTGGGGAGGGAGCGCGTCCCAGTCGATCGTGCCGCGCTTGATCCGCGGCGGCGTGCCGGTCTTGAGACGCCCAAGCTCAAACCCAAGCTCGCGGAGCGCGCCGGAGATCCCGACCGCCGCGTGCTCGCCGAAGCGTCCTCCCTCGCTCGTGGATTCGCCGGTGTGCATGAGGCCGCGCATGAACGTGCCGGTGGTCAGCACGACCGCAGGGGCGAGCAGTTCAAAGTTCTCCGCGGCTTCGCGCGTCGCGGCGTGTGGTTGGGCGACCGACGAACCGCCGCCGGCGATCCGCCGCTTGTCCAAACGTGCTTGAATATTCGAGCCCTTGGCCACCACACCACGCACGCGCCCGTGCTCCACACGCAGCGCCTCGACGCTCCCCTCGATCACACAGATCTCTGGTCGTGCCGCGATCATCCGCTGCACCTGCTCGGCGTAGGCGTGCTTGTCGCACTGGGCCCGCGGCCCCTGCACGGCCGGGCCCTTGCTCGCGTTGAGCACGCGCAGCTGGATCGCCGTCGCGTCGGTCGCCAGCCCCATGAGGCCGCCCATCGCGTCGATCTCGCGCACGAGCTGGCCCTTGGCCAGGCCGCCGATCGCCGGATTGCACGACATGACGCCGATCGTGGCGACGTTCATGGTCACCAGCGCGACCGACGCCCGCCCTCCCCGCATGGGGAGCAGGTTCGCCGCGGCCCACGTGGCCTCAACGCCGGCGTGCCCGCCGCCGATCACGATGACATCAAATGACTCCTGGCGCACCGAGAATGGTACGACCAGCCGCGGTCAGTTCCTGGGCTGACCGGTGTCGATCTCGGTCCCGCCGTAGTCGATTCCCTTCAGGCCGCCGCGCGTCCAACGGTAGTAGAAGGTGACGTTTTCCTTGGCCGCCCCGCTCCGGGTCGCGGGCTCAAAGCCCAGGATGGTCGGGTCATAGGTGCCGATGGTCGGATTGCCGTTGGTCGGGTTGTTCGGCTTGAAGCCCTCGTTCGACTCGCCGGTCAGGCGTACGCGCACCGAGGCATCAAAGAAGAGCAAGGGAACGCGAGCGTCCGGGTACGCGAAGAAGAGCGGGATCTTGTCGTGACGAGCCCAATATTCGTACGCCTGGACCTTGCCGGCGGGGTACGTCACGTCCGAGGCTTTGCGTCGGCCGAGCAGGGGCGAGGGATTGGCTGGGCCCGTAAACAGGTTGTGATTCTGCGGGTATTGAATGTACGTCTGAATTCCGCCGTACTTCTGGTCGGCGCACCACACCTGAGGCACCAACTGATAGGTCGAAGCGTACGGCCACATCTTCTTGTAGTCCGTATCATCATCGCCCTTGGGCGGGTTGGGCGGGTTGCGAGGATCAGACTGCCAACCCAGAATCGGACGATCCTCGGGGCACGCCATCGAACGCTCGGGGAGCTTCTGGCTCATGTAGTCAGAAAGCACCAGATGGCTGTACTGACGATGCACGAGACGCCCGGTCACGCGCCCAAGGTCGTCGCGATCCGCACGCTTGCGTAGGATGTACACGGCTTGGTCCGCTGCGGCCTGGGTGTCATCCGCCGCGTTGTTCAGATCACTGTACTCCTTCTGATACGTGTTGCCAGCTCGCCATGTATAGCTGGCGATCTTGTTCTGGAAGTCGACCTGGTAGTTGGCCTGAGCCTTGCCGAACTGGCTCAGGTTGTTCTGGCACACCGCCAGCCGGCCCGCGCGACGCGCGCCGCCCAGCGCGGGAAGAAGGATGCCGATCAAGAGCGCGATGATCGCGATGACCACCAACAACTCGATCAGCGTGAAGCCGCGATCTCGATTCGTCCTGGGGTGCATAGCCATACTGCCTCCCGGTATGTTTGTCTGGCAACCGAAGCACGCGAGTCCGATTCGAATGTTCGGCCAGATCTAAAACGGGCGAATGCCCGCCAACAGCAGTGTATCCGACCGGTTCGAGGATACAAGGGGTGTCTTTGGTCCGGGCAGACACAGGGGCAGGTCACGGCATGGACGGTGGTCGCAAGGTAGGCTGGTCGGGCGTTTCCTGGGGTCTTCGCGATCGACACGCCTTGGCGATCGATTGATGTGCCTGCGTCGAGTGACACCCCGGAACGCGACCCGAACGACAGGCTACCCGCGAAGCTGCTGAGGCGAGAGCGAGGCCGAGGCAAGGAGTACCGCCGAAAGAGCTGAATCGCCAAAAAAAGGCCGCTCGCAGATGCGAACGGCCAATCATTGAACCCTGAATTCGGACCGGGCGAGATCGCTGACCTGAGGCGGCTCTCGCCAAATCGGTCGGAGCTTGGCTCGTCGCACTCCACTACAGCGTGTGCTCGCCGCGGCCCACGCGGCCTCTACGCCGGCGTGCCCGCCGCCGATCACGATGACATCAAATGACTCCTGGCGCACCGAGAATGGTACGACCAGCCGCGGTCAGTTCCTGGGCTGACCGGTGTCGATCTCGGTCCCGCCGTAGTCGATTCCCTTCAGGCCGCCGCGCGTCCAACGGTAGTAGAAGGTGACGTTTTCCTTGGCCGCCCCGCTCCGGGTCGCGGGCTCAAAGCCCAGGATGGTCGGGTCATAGGTGCCGATGGTCGGATTGCCGTTGGTCGGGTTGTTCGGCTTGAAGCCCTCGTTCGACTCGCCGGTCAGGCGTACGCGCACCGAGGCATCAAAGAAGAGCAAGGGAACGCGAGCGTCCGGGTACGCGAAGTAGAGCGGGATCTTGTCGTGACGAGCCCAGTATTCGTACGCCTGGACCTTGCCGGCGGGATACACCACGTCCGACGCCTTGCGCCGGCCGAGCGAGGGGCTCGGGCTCGGGCGGGTGAAGAGGTTGTGGTCCTGCGGGTACTGGATGTAGGTCGGGGATCCGGCGGTCTTTTGGTCGGCGCACCACACCTGAGGCACCAGCTGGTATGTCGATGCGTAGGGCCACATCTTGGTGTAGGCCGTGTCGCTGTCGCCCTTGGGCGGGTTGGGCGGGTTGCGAGGATCAGACTGCCAACCCAGAATCGGACGATCCTCGGGGCACGCCATCGAACGCTCGGGGAGCTTCTGGCTCATGTAGTCTGCCAGCACCAGGTGGCTGTACTGGCGGTGCGGGAGCTTGCTGGTCACACGACCAATGTCCTCGCGATCGGCACGTTTGCGGAGGATGTACACCGCCTGATCCGCCGCGGCGGAGGTGTCATCCGGCGCGTTGTTCAGGTCACTGTACTCCTTCTGATACGTGTTGCCAGCTCGCCATGTATAGCTGGCGATCTTGTTCTGGAAGTCGACCTGGTAGTTGGCCTGAGCCTTGCCGAACTGGCTCAGGTTGTTCTGGCACACCGCCAGCCGGCCCGCGCGACGCGCGCCGCCCAGCGCGGGAAGAAGGATGCCGATCAAGAGCGCGATGATCGCGATGACCACCAACAACTCGATCAGCGTGAAGCCGCGAACTCGATCCGTCCTGAGGTGGACAGCCATGCTACCTCCCTATTCAGGTTTTTCGCGATCCCGGCGGAAGAGGTCGTCCCTTCTCGCTCGATCGCGTTCTGAACGAGCGAATGCTCGCACCCGTGACTTTACAGAATCCTGCCCACCATGTCAAGGGCTGGTTCGGGTGGCGAGCGGTTTGTTCGACGCCATCGAGATCGTGGTTTCGTCATCTCGCCCCGACTGCCCATCTTCTCGATGGGCAGGATTGGAGCGAGAGGAACTCGCTCTCTGACCGCGACCGGGTCATGTCTGGGGCAATCCCCCGGTCCGGTTTTTCGGGTCGGTCGTTTGCATCGGACAAATCGACCCACCCCAACTACCGGGCGTTTTCATGCACAAACCCACGGAATAGGGTCAGCCAAAGGATCCGCACGTCGAACCAGATCGACCAATGGCGGATGTAGAAAAGGTCGTACTGCAGGCGTTTCCGCAGGCTCGTTGGCCCACGCAAACCGTTCACCTGGGCCCAGCCGGTCATCCCCGCCTTCACATGCGTCCGCAGCATGTACCCGCGCCAGTCCTCCCGGAACCGCGCGATCAATTCCGGGCGTTCCGGGCGAGGCCCCACTAGCGACATCTCGCCGCGAAGGACGTTGAGCAACTGCGGCAGTTCGTCCAGACTCGTCCGGCGCAGGAACTTGCCGATCGGCGTCACCCGCCGGTCGTCGGCCTGGGTCCACTCGCTCGGAATCTCACGCCGCGCTCTCGCGTCCTGGCTCTCCCGTTCCTGGGTCGTCGCCTGCACCTCGTCCGCGAGTGCCGCCATGCTCCGGAACTTGTAGATATCGAACTGCTGCCCGCCGAGGCTGACGCGCCGCTGCTTGAAGACCACCGGGCCCGGGCCGCTCAATCGCACCAAGCCCGCGACGATCAGCATCACGGGCGACAGGAGCACCATCGCGGCCAGGGCACCGACCACATCGAGCACGCGTTTGCTCACGCCGCCGAGACCCATCGCGGGCGACTCGCGGCAGCTCAGGATCGGCATGCCGTCCAGCTCGCTCACGCTCATTGCCTGCGTCGCGTAGCGCGGCGGAACATCCGGGATGATCTTCACCTCAAACGGGAATCGCTCGAGCGTCCTCAGCACACCGGGAACCGCCGACGCCCGCGAGGTCGGGATCGCCAGATACACCGCGTCCACCGGGTAGTCCTCGAGCGTTTCCGTCATCACGCCGACACCGCCGCGAACCGGGCGACCAAGACAGGACTCCCGAACCGTGTGCTCGTGATGCGACACGAAATAGGCAACGTTGATTCCGGTCCAGCTGTTGCGCTCCAGCGTTCGGCACGCGATCTGCCCGAGCCGCCCCGTGCCCACGATCGCGACGTGCCGCTGGTTCCAGCCGCGCCGACGCAGGTGGCGCAGGCCCAGGCGGAACGCGGCACGCTCGAAGCAGAGGGCCACGGGCATGAGCAAGAGCAGCAGGCCGAACTGGAATCGCGCCGCCTCGAAGACGTGCCCGCCGAACTCGCCCGCCGCCGTGCCCTTGGGACCATCCACAAAGTCATTGCCCGCGAGCCAGAGCGTGAGCACCAGCAGCGCGACGGACATCGCGGCGGCCTTGATGATCTGGGCCGATTCCGACAGCAGCGACTGATCGCGCCGCGGGCGGTACAGATTGAACAGCCAGAAGCACGCGAGCGTGATCGGGATCGCGAACAGGACGAACGGGCCCTTGACGTAGGACTCCCACTGCGTCGACCACGTCGCGCCCTTCAGCGGCCAGTACTTCTCAACCACCACGCGCCGCGCCGCCCACGCCACACCGCACGCCGACGCGACCACCATGGCGTCCATGCACGCCAGGAGCGCGACGAAGATCTGATGTCGCTGTTTGAGCAAGATTCCTTCCTCACCTCGGCCGGGATGACGCCGGAAGAGTTCCGTCACACCCCGCACGGGCCGTCCGTGCCCTCGGGCACTGTCGCGGCTAACCACCGTCGTGTCAACGCGACTTACGCCAAATATCGCAATCGGCGGGCCGAGACTTTCTAAATAGCAAACAAACCCCCGCCGCGACAACCTAGTCTCCGCCCGACGCGGGGAGCAATCGTAGCGCGAACTTCGCCAAGTTGCCTGTTCCTCCGCGCCCCAACATTGCTACCAGCCCGGGCCATTCCGGGGCGAACCCTGGCGCTTTCCGATGTTCTCAATCACCTCTCGCTCCTGCGCAGAAAGTTCCTTTTCCGCAGGAGTCACAATCTTGGTGATCGCGTAAAAATCGCCCTTCTCTCCGCCGGCCGCGTGGACTCCGCGTCCTCGCAGGCGCAGCGGACGCCCGCTCGGCGTCCCCGGCGGAATCGTCAGCTCCACCGATCCCTCCAGCGTCGGCACGGTCACCGTCGCGCCGAGCGTCGCCTCCGCGATCGTCAGCGGCAGCTCGACGAACACATCGTTCGATCCGCCCACTCCGTCACGCGGGCCGCGCTTGAAGAGCGGATGTTCTCCCACCTGCACCGTCAGGATCAGGTCCGCCTCGCCAGCCCCGCCGCGAACGCGAAGTTGCTGCCCGTTCGAGACACCCGCGGGGATTTTGACCTCGATCGTGCGCGAGCGATCGCCCTCGCTGACGCGGAACGTCTCGGTGCCGCCCTTGCACGCCGTCATGAACGAGATCGACAGATCGGCGCGGACATCCTCGGGCTCGGCCTGAGCGCGAGCCTTGGCCTTCTTGCCGCGCCCACCGAACGGCGAACCAGCGCCCCGACCCCCGCCCATCCCTCCCACGCCGCCCACACCGCCGAAGATCGCGTCGAACATCGACCCGATGTCCTCGACGTCAAAGTCGATGTTGGAGCCCGAGCCCGTCGACCACCGGACGTGCGGCCCGTGTCCGGCAGGCCCCGGGTGCCCGCCGCCAGCCGCGCTGGACTTCACGCCCGCGTGCCCGAACTGGTCGTACATCTTGCGCTTCTTCTCGTCGGACAGGACGTCGTAGGCCTCCTGCACCTCCGCGAACTTCTTGGTCGCGTCGGTCTCCTTGTTCACGTCCGGATGGAGTTTCCTCGCCAGCGTGCGGTACGCGCGCTTGATCTCGTCGGCGCTCGCGCCGCGGTTCACGCCAAGGATGGTGTAGTAGTCACGCTCGGACATTGGTCAATGGTAGATCGATCCTCGCGCGGTGTGTCCAGGAGTACCCCCACAGGGCCTCGGGTTGGACGCCCATTGGCACGAAAAAGCCCGCTGGATCACTTGGGCTGAGCGGGCTGCGTGGGATGAACCTGCCCCGGCTGGCCCTGCGGAGCCGCGCCGTCCTCGTGCTCTTCCTCGGCCTGCACCTTGGGACGCTCAACATGTACAACCTCGATCTCAAAGACCAGGTCCATGTTCGGCGCGATGTTCGCACGCGGGTTGCCCCGCTCCCCATAGCCAAGGCCGGCCGGGATGTACAGGCGCCGGATCGTGCCCTTGGTCGCGCCGATCAGCCCGATGTTCCAGCCCTGGATCAGCGAGCCCTGCGTGTGCGTGAAGGGCGTTGGCTTGGTGCGCGAGGAATCGAACTTCACGCCCGATTCCGTCCAGCCGGTGTACTGCACCGTCACGCGGTCGTCCTTCTGAATCGGAAGATCGCTCTCGGGGCTCGCGAAGTCGATCGCCGTGAGCCCGTCGCTCATGTGGCGCACGATCACGGGCGCGGTGTAGCGTTTGAAGACATATCCGCCCGGGGGCGCGCCCCACACTTCCTTGCCCTCGGCGTCGAAGCCGCGGTCGCCGGTCTTGAACGTGTCGCGGGTGACCGAGAACTCGCTGGTCATCTCGATCGCGCCGCCCGACGCCGTCGGATACGCGTAGGGCGTCTGGCCCTTGCACTCGCCCTCGCCCGGCGTGAGCACCATGTCCATCGTGCCGATGAAATCAGACGCCGAGACATAGCGCGTCAGGTTGGGCAGGAGCTCCTTGGCGGCCCACATACCCACCCACGCTCCGATCCCGTTCTGGGCCGCGATGCTGTGCGGATCGAGCGTGCGCATCCGCACCTTGCCCTTGGAGTGATAGAGCTGCAGGATCGACTGACGGTACGGGATCTGCATCGCGTCGGCGCGGGCGGACTCGACATACAGCGCGTTGGGCAGGCCGTCGATCGCGACCGGGATCACCGCCATCACGATGTCGATGCTTGAGCTGCCGTCTACGGCCTGCACGGGCTTCTCGGTCTTCCACGTGCCCGTCAGCATGTCGCCGATCTTGCCGAGTTGCGCGTCGGTCCACGCGGGCTGGGGCGGCCTGGGCTTTTCGGCGATCGCGGGCGCCGGAGCCGGCGCGGGCTTCGGAGCCGGGGGCTTGCCATCCTGGGCCAGCGCGACGCCGCCCGCGATCATCACCAGCCCCGCCACCACGCTCCGACGCAGAGTGCTCTTCATTGTGACGTTCCTCATCACGCCGCCAGCGCGGCCTGGGTTTCCGTTCCCGCGATCTCTGGGCCCGCAACTCAAGGCCCGCTTCAAAGGCGACGATCGGGAGTCACCCCGAGCGTCGCGATGGTCTCATTCAATCGATAGCTTCAAAGCTCTCACACGAGGTTCGGGAAGAGCTTGTTCACCACGCCGACCAGGTCCTTGACATGGCTGATCGACTCGTCCATGAACTTCTTCTCTTCGGCGTTCATGTTGAAGGTCAGGATCTTCTCGACGCCCTTGCTCCCCAGCACGCAGGGCACACCGACGAAATAGCCCTTGCCCTTCTGCCCGCCCGACACGCCGAACTGGTCCTCGCAGTACGCGGCGCAGGGGATGACGCGCTTCTTGTCGCGGACGATCGACTCGACCATCTCGATGGTGCCGCTCGCCGGGGCATAGAACGCGCTGGTGCCCATGAGCTTGACGATCTCGCCGCCGCCGACCTTGGCACGCTCGACGCACGCCGTGATCTTCTCAGCGGGGAGCAGGTCCGACACCGGGATGCCGTTGACGCTGGTGAGGCGCGGGAGCGGCACCATGTCGTCGCCGTGACCGCCCAGCAGCAGGCCCTGGATGTCCTCGACCGACACGCCGAGCTCCATCGACAGGAACGTCTTGAAGCGGGCGACATCGAGCGCGCCCGCCTGCCCCAGCACGCGGTGCGCCGGGAAGCCCGTCACCTTCCACGCGACGTACACCATCGCGTCGAGCGGGTTGCTCACCACGATCACGATCGAATCCGGTGCGTACTCGCGCACCTTCTCGGCGCAGCTCTTCACGATGCCCGCGTTCACCTGCACCAGGTCGTCGCGACTCATCCCCGGCTTGCGCGGCAGGCCCGCCGTGATCACCACCACGTCGCTCCCCGCGATGTCCTTGTAGTCCGACGTGCCCGTGATCCTGCTGTCAAACTGCTCGATCGGACCGCAGCACGAGAGGTCCAGGCCCTTGCCCTTCGCCACGCCTTCCTTCTCAGGAATATCGAGCAGCACGATGTCGCCCAGTTCCTTCGCCGCGGCCCAGTGCGCGCACGTCCCGCCGATGTTCCCCGCTCCGATGATGCTGATCTTGGCCCGACGCATGGCAACTCCTTGGATTGTCAAGCGCCCGCAAGCCGGGCGCGGTGCTCGTGGCTCAGGCGCCCGCGCTCACACATGGCGGGCGTCCAACCGTCCCCAAGAGATCACCCTTGGGGCGCAAGGATAGTCGCGCCCAGCCCCCACTTTCCGGGCTCGATCGCCCCCCACAATCGCAGCGAATTACTCAGTTCTGTTGCGAAACCGCGTCGCTCGGCGCCGAGTCCGTCCCCGGCCGCCGGCGGCCCGCGCTCTCCTCCACGTGCCGCTCCAGCCAGTCGACGATCTCCTTCCGGTGATCCCCGATGAAATAGATGAGCAGCGGGTGCCCGTACCACGCCGACCATCGCTCGGGCCGCCCCAATCGCTCCCACAGCACGTCGCCATACTGCGAAGGCACGGTCGTGTCGGAGCGCCCCTGCACCATCAGCACCGGCTGGCCCATCAGGAACGGCGCGGTGTTGTACGAATCCCACGCCGCCTTCTCCAGGTACATCTCCGAGATCGCGCGATACTCCTCGCTCCCCGGCCTCACCCGCTTCCCATCCGCGCCCGTCAGCACCAGGTCCAGCCCCTCGATGTCCGACTCGCTGGCGATCCCCATCAGGTTCGCGCCCGCGCCCGCCAGCACCGTCGCCTTCACGCGGTCGCCGAGCCGCGCCACCACCGTCGGCCCGACGATCCCGCCGAAACTGATACCCGCGTACACGACGGGCTTGCCCGCCACGGCGGGGCACTTCTGCTCGACAAACGCCAGCGCCGCCTCCCACGAATACGCGATGTCCGCAAAGAGCTGGGCTCCCTGCGCAAACGCCGTGGAGGCCTCTTCGGTCGACATCGCCTTGGGTTTGGGCGCACGGGCCGCGCTCCCCCCGCGGGCCTGCGCTCGCTGCTCATCGGGCCCCCGCGCCTCGCGCTCTTCCTCTTCCAGCGCCCGCTCCACGCGTTCAAAGCCCCACGACAGGCCCTCGCTCTCGATCACCAGCCAGCCCCGGTGCAGAAGCTCGTCCGCGATCGGCTGCGTGTACTCCAGCCCGCCCAGCCCGTGCTTCACCAGCGCGATCCCTTTCGGCGGCCAGCAGTCCGCACCGGGTGATCGCACGCGAAACTCGTCCGCGAGCACGGCTCTTCTCCGCAATCCGCGAACGTCCAGCGGCCCTTCGCCCTGACCATCGCCCGGCCCGCGCCTCATCCGCGGAAACGGCTTGTCGGCGCGAAACGTAAAAAACGAGAAGCCGCTGTCCAGCCCCGGCGCTGCCCAATCGCTCCCGGATTCGCCAATCGTCTCACCACCCTTGCCGATGAACTCTGTGCGATTCGTCAGCACCAATCCCTGCCCGATCGGCACCAACTCCTGGGCCCACGACATCGACATTCCCGACAGAATCGCGTCTTCGCTGCCCCGCCCCGTCGGTTCGCCGTGCGGACGAAACACCATGCGCCGTTCGCCCGAGGGAAGGCCCTCCGTCCGCCGCGCCGGCCACTCCATTCCACGTCGCGCGTGAACGCTCGATCCGTCCGTCCCGCCGGCCGCGTCGATTTCGGCCGCGGGCTCGCGCGTGTACGAGCACGCGCCCAGCGCCAGAGTCGTCGCCGCGAGCGTCACCACGCCCAGCCACTCGATCACGGTCCGCGTCGCGCTCCGTCGCTTCATGCACGCCTCCGCCTTTTCGCCTCTTCCCTGGTACCTAGTGCGCAGTGCCTTTTCCCACGTACTCCACCTTCACCTTCCCAATCTCCGAAACCCACTTCGGCGCCAGCGACACCGCGCAGGCCTGGCCGTCCTTCATCGCGCACACGAGCTGCGGCTGCCCGCCCGGAGGCACGGCGTCCGAATCAATCACCACATCCTTCACGATCTTGCCCGTCGCGAAATCCGTCAACCGATACACCTGCCGACGCTCCCCGCGCCGCGCATCACCCACGCCCTGCACAAACGACTCGACAATCTCGACGACTTCCATCGACGCCCCACCGCTCACAAACGCCGCGGGCTCGCCCCGAAACAGCACGCTCCCCGGCGACGGCACATACACCTCGCCGTCAAACCCGAGCTCGAGCAATTGCTCGATCAATTCCGCGGGATGCTCGCCAACGATCCGCTCGGCCTCGACGCACCACTCAAACCCCGGCGATCGGACCGAACCGCACGATCCCTCGCCAGAGTGATCGGTTTGCAACTCTCCCGATCCAACAGCGCCGGCCTGCCCGCTCGACAATCGGCTGCCCGATCGCCCGCCTTCCGGTTGCTCCCCGCCGTCTGCTGGATCCTCGAGACCGCCCTGCGCGTCGTCATCCTCTTCAAAGTCCGCGCCTCCCGACGCGATATCCCACGCCTCGCGCGCCTCGTCGATCAGTTCATCGATCTCCTCGATGCCCGTCAGACCCTCTTCGAGCTCGGGGTCTTCGCAGTCATCCGCGAAGAGTTCCACCAGGTTCGTCGCGTGCGTCTCAATCCCAAGGGCCGCCCGGTCCAGCGCCAGACCCTGCTCTTCCTCGCGCAGCAGATCGAACTCGCCCAATGCGTGCGTGATCGCCTGCAGGCCGATCAGATCGGGCACGCTCTTTCGCCATTTGGCGCCCTGGCTCGTCTTGGGAAACGCCACCGACGCCCGCGCCAGCTCCGTCCACTTGCCCAGGAGTGCGGCCCACGTCAGCACGCGCGTCGCGTCATCGCGACCGCCGCCCCCACTTGCTTGCGTTTCTCCCGAGCCGCCGTTCATTCGCTCAGTCTCCCACACTTCCCGCCCGCCCGCAATGCTCCTCGATCCGCTCGCCCCGCGCGGGCTATCGTGCGGCATGGAACTCGACCCCGCCACGCTCGCCATCCCAGACCGCTACAAGCTCCTCACCGGCGCGATCGTCCCGCGCCCCATCGCCCTGGTCTCCACCATCGACACGCAAGGGCGAACCAACGTCGCTCCGTTCTCCTTCTTTGCCGGCGTGGGCTCCAATCCCATGACGCTCCTCTTCTGCCCCGCGACCAGCCCGGACGGCTCCGAAAAAGACTCGCTCGCCAACGCCAAGCCAACTTCCGAGGGCGGCACGGGCGAATTCGTCGTCAACGTCGTCAGCGATTCCTATGTCCGAAAAGCCATCGCCACCAGCGAGCCGCTCCCCCGGGGAACGAGCGAGTTCGATGTCGTGGGCCTGACCACCAGCCCTTCCCGCGTCGTTCGAGCGCCGCGCGTCGCCGAGTCGCTCGTGGCGTTCGAGTGCCGGACGCTTCAGGTCATCCGCACCAACCCCGGCGCCCCCTCGAGCGGCAACGTCGTGCTCGGCCAGGTCGTTCATGTCTACGCGAGTGACACGGTGATCAACAGCAAGCTGCATGTTGATCCCGCTGCACTCGACGCCGTCGGCCGGATGAGCGGCATGTCGTATTGCCATTCCCGCGACCGCTTCGATATCCCGCTGGGCTTGGCCGCACTCAAAGCGAGCTAAACGAGTCAAGCGTTCCGGGCTTCGTGGATTCGGGAATCCGTGGCGTGGTGACTGCGACTCTTCGTCGCGCCAAATGGCACGCAGGATCATCCTCTCAGCGCACCGGGTGGGGAACGAGGCGCGGCTCGAACGCGAAGCACGGAGGTGCGCCGGGGTGTTCCCGGCTCAGCGACTCAAGATCATCCTCGCACCACGGTCGCACCGAGGCGTTGAGGTAGCATCGGCCGCTGCATGTTCATGAAACGAAAAGGGCCGACCTCTCGGCCGACCCTGTCAACTGCTCGTGATGTCCAGAGCATACCACGTTCAGGATCACTTGTCCTGAATCTTGGCATACTCCTCGGCCGGCATCTCCGTGATCTTCGCCTTCGCGACGATCGCGTCCAGCGTCTTGTGCTCGCGGATCTGCATCGCCAGCATCTGCAGGCGTCCGCCCTGCATCAGCTCCTGGCGCACCTTGTCCGGACGCATCCCGCGCTCGTACGCGATCTGCGCCACGCGGCCGCTCAGCTCCGCCTCGGTCACGCCGATCTTCATGTCCTCGGCCGCCTTGGTCAGGATGAAGAGAAGCTTCAGCTCGCTCACCGCGCTCTCGGCCGACGCCGCACGCAGCTCCGCCATCTTCTCCTCGATCTTCATCGGATCGACGCCGCGGTACATCAGCTCGACGCGCTGGCGCTCCAGCGTGCGGGCCGACTGGGCCGCCGTCACGCGCTTGGGCAGGTCCATCTTCACGTCGCTCAAGAGGCGACGGGCGACCTGCTGACGCATGACCTGCTGCTGCTCCATCATGAGCCGCTGGCTCATGCGGGTCTTCACGCTCTCGCGGAGCTGGTCGGGGTCCGCCATGCCCAGCGCGGTCGTCACCTGCTCGATGGGGGCGGCGATGATGCGGTCGATGCGCGACACGGTGAACGTGATCGTCAGGTCGTTGCCGCGGATCCCTTCGACCTCGTGGTTCTCGGGGCCCTTGACCTTCACGGTCGCGGTCTCGCCCGCCTTGGGCAGGCCGAGCTGCTTCGAGAAGTCATCGACCATCACGCCCAGGATCATGCCCTTGCCGCCGCTCTCCGTCGTCGGCGCCTGCACGACCGCGCCCTGCAGGTCGTAGAACTTCGTACCGTCCTTGCCCGTCATCACGGCGTGCCCGGTCAAATAGTCGCCGGCCTCCGCGCTGTCGCGCGATTCCAGCGAGCCCTCGTTGATGAGGATCTTGTCGATCTCCTTCTGAACCATGTCCGCCGTGATTTCCATCATCGGCTTCTTCACGTCCATGCCGTCGAGGTTGGGGAGCGTGAACTCCGGCACCACCTCGACTTCGACCTCGAAGGAGAGCGGCTTGCCGTCCTCGAGCACCACGCCCGGCAGGTTCTCGCTGAACGGATCGCCGACCAGGCGCAGCTTGTTGTCCTGGATCGCGCGACCGACCGCGTCGTTCACCAGGCGCATCTTCGTGTCGTTCCGCACGTCCGCGCCGAACCGCTTCTCGATCAGCGACCGCGGCACTCGCCCCGGGCGGAACCCGGGCAGCGACGCCGCGCCCGCCAGCGAGTCAAACGCGTCGCGGATCTTCGCGGACACCATCTCCGCGGGGATCTCGATCGCGATCTTCTTCATGCTCGGACCGGCGTCCGAAATCTTCACAACGTTGGGACGCTCGGCAACAGCACTGTCAGACATGGCGAACTCCGAATGAACCCCGACCCGCCAAACTTTGGCGGTGCTTCGGGATAGGCCACAAGTCTACGCCCCACGCCCTCCCGATCAAACCCCGCCGCCCGCTGCGACGACACCCCAGCACACCCGAATGAAACCCATTCCGACAGTGGCTGATCGCCACTCTCCATCGGACAGCCACCATCGTGATTCAAGTCTGTCGTCTTCTTTCTTCACCCAGTGCCAAGGGCCTCATGCCAAGTGCCTTCTCATCGATTCGACGCACCGATGCCTTGCGCCGCATGCCTGCTTTGCACCCACGAATGCCGAGTGCACACTGCCATTTCCGCTCATCCCTGCCCGCGCTCGTTGCTTCTGCTTTCGGCGCCCCGCTCCGACAACCAACTCTCACGCAATCCTGTTCGGCGGCTCCTTTCCCGCCAGGATCGCCCGCGCGTTCTCGCTCACCATCTCCGTCATCAACAATCGGTACTTCTCCTCCGCGCTCCCGATGTGCGGCGTGAGCACCGCGTGCTCCGACTCCACGATCGACGGATGCACGCGCGGCTCATCCTCGAACACGTCCAGCCCCGCGCCCCATATCCGACGTTCCTTCAACGCCCGCCCCAGCGCCGCCTCGTCGATCACCGGCCCGCGCGCCGTATTCACGATGATCGCCGTCGGCTTAATTAATGAGATCGCCCGCCCATCGATCAGGTGCCTCGTCTGCGGCGTCAGCGGCGTATGCACGCTCACCACGTCCGCCCAGCCAAGCCCCTCGTCAAGCTCCATCCGCGTCGCCGCCAGCGGCGCGAGCTCGAAATCCACATGCCGCGAGCGTGCCACGTACCCGATCCGCATCCCCCAACCGATCGATCGCTGCGCCACGCCGTACCCGATCCGCCCCGCGCCCACGATCAGCAGGTTGCGCCCCGTCAGGTCGCGCCCCAGGAACTCGGTGATCCCCAGCGGCCCGCGCGCCGCGTACTCCGCGGTCCGCGCGAACCGATCCGCCTCGATCAACCGCCGCGCACTGGCCAGGATCAGCATCCACGCAAGGTCCGCCGTCCCCTCCGTCACCGCGTGCGGCGTGTTCGTCACGATCACGCCACGCTTCCGGCACTCCGCCAGGTCGATGTTGTCGAACCCCACCGCAAAGTTGCACACGCCGCGGAGCGTCGGGCCCGCGGCGTTCAGGAACTCCGCGTCCACCTTGTCGGAGAACATCGTCACCACCACGCTCGCGCCGCGGATGAACTCGAGCAGCGCTGCGCGGCTCAGTTGGTCGCTCGCCCGCACCTTCACTGTCGCGCCCGGCGCCTCCACCGCGCCCGGCACCGCCCGCGTCACCGCGACCACCCCCGCCGATCCGTGTGAATTCGTCATGGCGAAAGGCTACGTCGCGCCCCACCCGCTTTCCCGCCACTCTGCCGCATCACCACGCGCGAGGGCCGAACGCGCCGCCTTTCTTCGTCATTTGGCGATTTGGCAATTTGAACTTTGGCGATTTGGCGCCCCGCTTACTCTCCCCCGTGCGCTTCCTCGCTTGGAACATCCTGCACGGCGGCGGGCCCGCCCGCATGCCCGAGATCACCCACGCCGTCGCCGCCCACGCGCCCGATGTCGTTGCGCTCTCCGAGGTTCGCCGGACCACCGGCGGCCAGATCGCCGGTGCCCTTGCCGACACCGGCCTCTCGCACTGGACCTGGACCGATCCCCCCGCGGGCATCAACGGCGTGCTCATCGCCGCCCGCACGCCCTTCGAATCGCTTCGCTTCCCGCCGCCAGCCTCGCAGCGGCTGCTCGCCGCCCGCTTCGCCGCGCTCGACCTCAACCTCATCGCCGCCCACGTGCCGCCCGACCCCGGGAGCGAACGCGCCCACGCCTGGAAATCACTGCTGGACTACGCAAAATCCCGCCAGTTCGAGCGCACGCTCGTCCTGGGCGATCTCAACGCCGGACGCGACGGCGACCTGCACGCGCTCAAACTCGACGGCCAGGAGTCACTCGGGAAGCTCTGGACTTGGGGCTTCCGCGACCTGTTTCGCAAGGAAAGCACCGGCCGGCCCGAGTTCAGCTGGATCACGCCCGATCGTCAGGGAGGCGGACGAATCGACCACGCGATCGCGTCGGCATCGCTTGCAACCGCGGACTCGTCCGTTCATTACTCCCATTCCGAGAGGGACTTACGCATCTCCGATCACTCGATACTCCTGGTCGATCTGGTCGTACCGAGCACGCGCGATCACGCGCCGGGGAGCGCGTCGACCGAGCCGCCGCAGGGTGGTGGGACCCTGTTTCCTCCGTGAGAATCCCGCGATTCGGGATGGCGCGCGCCGGGCGTTGAACGAGGACGAGACGGGGCGTCGCATCAAAAAGTGCCAAAAAGTACTGGAAAATCGCCCGTTTTTTCGATCCATGACTTGCCGATCGCGTTGACGTCGGTTACAAGTTCGTCGGTTGCGGGTTGGAAACTCGCACGAAAACACTGTTACGGAGATCAATCATGGGCAAGAAGAATGGGAAAGCGTCGGGCAAGGCCGCCAAAGCCGCCCCCAAGCCGGCCAAGATCACCGGCTCCGCCAAGGTCCGCACCAAGAGCGAGATCTACAGCACCATCGCCGAGCATGTGGGCCTCCCGCGCAAGCAGGTCGCACAGGCGTTCGACGTCCTCGGCCAGCTCATCGCGGCCGACCTCAAGGGCAAGGCCGGCGTCTTCGCCATCCCGGGCCTCATGAAGGTCACGGTCGTTCACAAGCCCGCCACCAAGGGCGGCATGCGTCCGAACCCCTTCAAGCCGGGCGAGATGATGGAAGTCAAGCCCAAGCCCGCCCGCAAGGTCGTCAAGGTCCGCCCCCTGCGCGCCCTGAAGGCCATGGTCTGAACTTCGATCCCAGATCGGGTTTCAGATCGGGATGATCCCGAGTCTCCTTGAAGACTCGATTCTCCATCGAATTCGCAGCAACGCCCGCAACCGCGGGCGTTGTTTTTTTCCAACGAGACGGGGATCAAGCGAAAGCGAAGCTATATCAAGCGGAGTAGGGAATGCGGGCACGTGCCTTGACGAGCCCCGAGCGCCACCGAGGGGCTTGGGCAGGTCGGCGCTCTGTGCCGACGCACAACCAAACATCTTGACCCAGATAAGGCAGCGATTTCATACGCGAGCGGCTACCAAAATTGCCCCCGGAGTGTCGACGCAACTTGACTTCGCGCCCGAAATCGTTGAGAATGCAACGGTCCGAAGAGTTCTCGGACTGGCCAACGCGTCGTGAGACGCTATGCGGAAGTGGTAACGCTTCTGCAGCGGCCACCCGGCGGCAGGTGACTGCCGCGACAGGCGATTCATCACTGGCGTGAGCCAAGGGGGTGAGTGTGGGAAAGCTGCCATCAGAGGGCAAGCTGCGAACTCTGCTCGAAGCAGGGCCTCGCGAGTTCGCGGTGCTTGCCAGCGAACTGTCCGATCGACTAATTCGAGTCGAGACGCAGTTAAACGACCTGCCTTCAAAGACCGAAGCATCGGTTCTGAAGAAGACCGACAACGGGGTGTTGCAACGCCTTGGGTTTGTGCGTGCCCCCGGATCGCGTTGGAATTTGGTCTTCAGCGAGCGAGAAAGCGCCAATGGCCCCTTCTCGCTGCCGAAGCCGCTGCGGGAATGCTCAGTGAGTCAGAAGGTCGATGCATGCACGCTGCTTGAAGATTTGATTGGGCAGATTGCCGAAAAGCAGAGCGAAAAGCTGGGTCAACTCCACGAAGGCCTTGAGACACTGCAACGGGTCGAAAACCTGTTGGGCATGTCCGCTGATCGCCGCATTTGCGAGCCGAAGCCGTCACTTGTCGATGGGCTATCGCAAGAAAGCACCGCCCCAACACCGGACATTGTCATTGTTTCTAAGCGAATCCGGCTTGAGAAGGAGGGCTGGTGAGATGCCACTCCCTTCATCCCCAGACTTCGCACATCACTCTGTGAAGGTGATCGGCTCCCTCGCGCTCGTTCCTTCGTTTCCACTACTGTTTGCGATTCACTCATTGGGCCCACACCCCGTTCCATGGGGGGCGTTCATCCCTGCGGGGATCGTGTCGCTTTCATCCCTCAGCGCGCTTCTTGGTCGCCCAACGCTTCTTGATCGCGCCACGGCGATTCTTGGCGGAGCAATCACCATCGTGCGGAGCCGTCGCAGTAAGAACTAGCTATCACCGCCCCTTCTTCCACCGCTCCACAAACGCCTCGTACTGCTCCGGCGTGTCGATCCCCGTTGTCGTCACCCGATGCTCGACCACCAGGATCTCGTGCCCGTGCTCCAGCACGCGGAGCTGCTCCAGCGATTCCGCCAACTCCAGCGGCGTCGGCGTCATCATCACATACCGCTGCAGAAACGCCGCCCGGTACGCGTAGATCCCGATGTGCTTCAGCGTCCGCGGCCCGTGGCTGGTCCGGGGGAACGGGATCGACGCCCGCGAGAAATACAACGCGGTGTGGTCGACGCGCCGAACCACCTTGACCACGTTCGAGTTCGCAAACTCCGCGTCGTTCTCGATCGGCGACGCGATCGTCGCGACCGGCGCCCGCGCCTTCAGCGCCTCACGCACCAGCGTGTCGATCACCGACGCCTCGAGCTCCGGCTCGTCGCCCTGCACGTTCACGACCAACGCGTCATCCGCCAGCCCGAGCAGTCGCGCCGCCTCCGCCAGGCGGCTGCTCCCGTTGGGGTGCGTGGCGCTGGTCATCACCGCCGTCCCGCCGAACGACTCCACCGCGTCGCGCACACGCGGATCGTCCACCGCCACGACCACTTGATCGAGCGATCCCGCGGCCTTGGCGGCGTCGTAGACGTGCTGGATCAGCGTCCGCCCCGTGCGATCCGCCAGCACCTTCTCCGGGAAGCGCGTCGACCCCAGTCGCGCGGGGATGATCGCGACAACACGGGCGGCAGAGAGATCGGGGAGTGAAGACATGGAATTGGCCAAACCGCATCCGGGCCAGCAGCAAACGCAGAATTCTCACGCCCGCCGGGTCGAATCGCCGGCGGCGCACCTCAACCAGCCTTGATCTTCGCGATCAACTCCTTGATCGCCACACGTCGCGCCCGAATGTCCCGATAGCTGATCTGCTGCATTGCGATGCTCGAGGCGACCTTGTCGGCCTCTTCCGCGGTCGACAGCTCCTTGTCGCGCTCCGCCTTGGCTTGCAGCGCCGACATCAGCCCGTAGCGGATGTCCAGCAGCACGTCGTTCACAAGGTCCTTGATCTCCAGCGCCGAGCGGAACGTCGCGATCGACTCGTCCAGCCAGTCCATCTTCGCGAACGCGTTGGCCATGAACGCCAGCGATTCGGCCCTGTTCTTGGCGTCGTGCTGCGACTCCTGGAAGCACGCGATCGAATCGTCGTAATGCCCTAGGGTAAAATACCGCTTACCAAGCTCGAACTTCAGCGTCAGGTCCGTCGGGTAGTTTTCGACGCGGACCCGGTACTCTTCGAGGTCGGCCTCCGCAAACGATTTCTCCGCAGCCGCGACCTTGGCCTTGAGCGCCTCGTCCGCGGGCGCCGCCTCGAACTGCTGGCGAAGCGCGACGACCTTGCGTCGCTCCTGCCGCATCTTGATCTCACCCCAGCCCTGGCGGAACCGGAACTGCTTGGTCTTCTCGAAGGTGTGCAGGCAGATCTCCATCGCCCGCGCCTCGTCCTCGGGCCGTCCGCGCTCGACCAATCGCTTGATCAGCGTGTTGATCGTCGGAACGTCGTCCGGGCGCTTGGCGAATTCCTCCTCCGCGGCCGCCAGCAGGCGATCGATCGAGTCCGCCGACTTCACGATGCGGTCGGCCTCGTCAAGCTGGCGCTGCTTTTCCGCGTCGCGGATGTTGGCGCGGAACCCGCCCGCCTGCCCGGTCTTTTCATAGCCGCCGCGCGACATGGTCATCTGGGCCGCCAGATTCTTCACCTTGGTGCCCAGGTCACCGTCGGTCGGGTCGACCTTGTACGCCGCCTCGCCCGCCGCGACCGCCTTGTCGAACGCGCCGACCTTCTCAAAGCCCTCCATGAGCTTGAGGAACCAGTCCTTCCGCGGCTTCTTGTCGCGTAACGCCGCCGGGAACGCCCGATCTCCGATCCAGCCCGTCACCTCGGTCAGACCCAGCCCCGACGCCGTCTCAAACGCCTTCACCGCGTACGCCGCCTCGGAGGGCTTCATGCCCCACTCCAGGAGCGACATCAGGTACTTGTCGACCTCGGTCTTCCCCACGATCGACTTCACGACGTCCTTCGGCGTGCCCTTGCGTCCGTCGTCGCTGTCGAGATAGCGGGCGGCGGTCTTGAAAAACCCGTCGATCCCGGGCATGGCGCTCGGATCGTGGCGCAGGCCGCTCAGCCACAACTGCATCGCGTACTCGTTCTGACCCGTCTCGCCAACGGTTCGGGCGCGATCGAAGAACTTGGCCGCCGCCTCGGGAGAGAACGTGAGCTTGGCCTTGTCCTCATTCTGTTTGGACTGATCGTCGTCGCCAGACTTTTTCCAACTGAAGATCGCCAAGGTCTGCCGTCCTCTTGGTGGGTGGGTTGATGTGGCCGGGGGCGCCCCCCGCGCGGCCAGCATTCTACGGGCGAAACCAGCCCCGGGTTGGGATTTCGCCCCGTCCGTTCTACGATCCTCTGATGCCCATTGATCCCGCCAGTTTGCAGATCGTGTCGTATCCGGCGCCGGTCCTGCGGAAGAAGGCCTCCCCGGTCCCCGAGGTCACCGGAGAGGTCCGGGCCGTCGCCCGCCGCATGATCGAACTCATGCACCAGGCCGAAGGCATTGGCTTGGCCGCACCCCAGGTCGGCCTGCCCTGGCGGATGTTCGTCGTTCACGTCCCCGAAGGAGACGAGCGCTCCGCCTTGGGCGATCCAATGTCCGCCACCAAGTCCCCCACCGTCTACATCAACCCCACCCTCACCGGCCTCATCGGAAAGCTCATCACCCACGAAGAGGGCTGCCTCTCTCTCCCCGACATCCGGGGCGACGTCCTCCGCCCCGAGGTCGCCGCCATCCGCGCCATCGGGCTCGACGGCAAGGAGTTCACCCAGAACGGCGCAGGCCTCCTCGCGCGCTGCTGGCAGCACGAGAACGACCACCTCGACGGCGTGCTCATCATCGATCGCATGACGCCCCTCTCACGCATGTCCAACAAGGCCGCGATCAAGGACCTCGAAGCCTCCGCCCGCTGACCCCGAGCGTTCAGTCACCATCAAGTGCGTCCGGCACCACGGATGAAGGCCACGCATGAAGATCCTCTTCCTCGGCTCCGGTGAATTCGGCCTGCCCACGCTCCGATCGCTCGCACGCGAGCACACGATCGTCGGCGTCGTCACCCAGCCCGATCGCCCCGCGGGCCGCGGCGGCCAACTCAAGCCCACGCCCGTCGGCGAGTTCGCCGCCTCCCTCAACTCCCCCCTCTGGAAACCCGAGAAGATCAACGCGCCCGAAATCGCCGCGGCCGTCCGAGCCCTGAACGCCGACGCATGGGTCGTCATCGCCTTTGGCCAGAAACTCGGCAAGGCCCTGCTCGACGGCGTCTTTGCCATCAACCTTCATGCCAGCCGCCTTCCGCGCTGGCGCGGCGCCGCGCCCATCAACGCCGCGATCCTCGCAGGCGATTCCACCACCGGAAACTCCATCATCACCCTCGCCGATCGCATGGACGCCGGCCTCGTGCTCGCCCAGGACCAGCGCCCCATCGAGCCCCAGCAGACCGCTGGCGAACTGCACGACCTCCTCGCGGCCGACGGCGTCGCCCTCGTCCGCCGCGTGCTGGAGCAGCGAACCCGCGGCGAGATTCACGGCGTGCCCCAGGACGAGTCTCTCGTCACCATCGCTCCCAAGCTCACCAAGGCCGACGGATGGGTCGATTTCACCCAGCTGGCCGAGACCTGCCGTCGGCGGGTTCACGGCCTCACACCCTGGCCCGGCGTCACCGTCACGCGAGAAAAGAAGCCCGATCAGCCGATCAAGCTCGCACGCGTGGAAGTACTCGACACCCATCACCAACAACAGGACATGGGCACGCTGGTCGACGCCGAACGCGGCATTATCGCGTGCGGCCAGGGTGCCCTGCGCATCGTCGAGCTCCAGCCCGCGGGTAAACGCGTCATGGCCTGGGACGAATTCGCGCGAGGCAATCGACCCGAACGGGGTGAACGTTGGATCGGGAGAGCGGCGTGCAACTGATGCTCTGGGATTGGCTCGCCAAGCCCATCGTCGAAGGGCTGCGCAAGCTCGCCAGCGGCTCGCGCTCGCGCGAGATTACGCCAGAGCCAACACCCAAGCCCAAACACCGCCCGCCGAATCGCCGCAAACCACCTCAGGCAAACCAGCTCACCACGACCTCGCCCGCCGGCGGCACTCCCTCCGCCGCGCCGCTTGCCGCACCTCCAACGCCATCGGTGCGCCAGGACCGTCGCGCGAGCATCGCGAGGGCCAAGGCCGATTCGGACCTTGCCCGCCCCGCCCGTCGCCCCAAGCGCGAGAAGGCCGCCGACAAGTACGACCGCGTCGTCGCCGAGATGGTCGTGCGCTACGGCGTAAAGGTCCGCCGCTGGCGCAAGAGCATGTCGGGCGTCGCGTACGAAATCGAGTACCGCGACGGCACGCGCAAACGCCTGATCGAATCGCCGCGCCCGCGAAGCCCGCTCTCCATGGCGATCTTCCTCCACGAAATCGGGCACCATGCGATCGGCCTGGGCAAGTACAAGCCGCGCTGCCTCGAGGAATATCACGCCTGGATGTTCTCGCTCCGCGCGATGGAAGAAAATAGCCTGGAGATCAGCGACAAGGTGCGCACTCGCGTGCAACGCTCGCTCGAATACGCCGTGTCAAAGGCCGCCCGCCGCGGCATCAAGAACCTCCCGACCGAACTGCACAAGTACATCCCTGAACGCATGAGGCAATGACCCCGCGCGTTCTGCGGACTCGACCGATCGAGGCTACCCAACCCGCCGCAGCGTCAGCCCCTGGTCGACCCGATCCTCGCGCGTGTTGAGCGGGCACGCGATGACGATCGGCTCATGGCACTGCGGGCACACCGGGCTCGTCAATCCGCGTACGTCATACCCGCACGAAGGGCAGCACGCTCCGCTCCCCCGCTTGGCCATCTGCACGCCCCAGCGGCACAGCGCTGTCGCCACCGCCGAGGTCCACACCGCGCCCGCGATCGCCAGCGCCAGGTCCGATTCGATCGGCAGGAACGGGGCGCTCGCCGACGCCACCGTTGCGGCAAACGTCGTCGCGATTACCGCCGTAGAGCCCGTGCCGAGGAACAGGAAGATCGCCGTCGCCGAACCCGCGGCCAGGATTGCGATCGGAACCGCCGCCGCCTGCGACGCGATCACGTCAATGCCAGTGATCGCCGCGAGCTGATCCGCCAGCGAGGTGTCGATCAACTCATACAGCATCGGCGCCCATCGCCCGAACGACGCCGCGCCCAGCACCAGAACCGCCGTCACCACCGTCATCCCGCGCATCGCGATGCTGCGTGCCCCCACGATCGCACCGGCGAGAATGAACCCCATGAGATTGAGCGTCATCGCGACGCCGCTCACGCGCGGCCCGAACCACGCCGCGCCCGCCGCCGCGATGGTCGCGAGAAGCCACAGGACGGCGGCCTTCCCGCGTGCGGCATTCACAACGGCGTCCGCGGTCGTATGGAAGCAATGCGAGGCGTGCGATGTCATCAACAACTCCGGGCGCCCACGCGCACAAGCGTCCGTCAATTGTCGGATTGCAAAAACCGTGATGCGGCAAGATCGGCGCTCCCGCCCGGTTTTCGGGCGTGAAACAACACCGCTTATGCGGCCCTCCATACTGATAACCTGAATGAAGTGATCCGGGCTTGCGATCACGCGGCCTCGGTCAGGCCGACGCTCGTCGCTGCAGCGTCCAGAGACGCCGCAATCCGCCGGATCAGGATCCGCGAGGCCTCATCATTGCCATGGACCAGAACGCGATCCTCACCATCAAAGCTGATCGCCATGACGGAATCACCCGCGTCGTCGACGGCCATCGAGATTCGCGTCACCCGATCGAGGTTGATCCAGCGCTGCTCGCCACTCGAACGCGTGAACTTCATGAAGCGATCAAACATGCGTGCCTCCCACCTCGCCTCATCGACGGCCATCGCTCGTGCAATGAGACAACCTCGTGGGTGTCCCTGCCGCGCCAGCACGATGCGGTCCTTGAACACAGAGCCCGCTCCACGCCAACCGCGCTGCCCGACTCCCCGCACGGTTATCCGACCGCGGCTTGCCCTCTCCTTCCGCACGATGCCCGATCTCGTCGTCGCCAGAAGTCCCCGCCGCGCCATCCGCTCCCCGTCCCCCATTCGCCCCGGAGCCCACGCCGCCCCGAGACACACCCCGCCTCCATCCTCTCCGGCTCCGGGGTGATATCATCCAGGCACGCGGGTGTAGCTCAGTGGTAGAGCGTCAGCCTTCCAAGCTGAATGTCGAGGGTTCAAATCCCTTCGCCCGCTTTTTCGCTCCCACGCCATTCGGCGTCGAACGGTGCCAATCCGCGACCAACTCGCGAGTTACGGCGGACACCCTTCGGATGAACGAGAATTGCGGCTGACGGGCATGGGTCCGGCGGTGCCGCCATGTGCCACCAAAGGCAAACAAAGCGCTCCCACCAGCGCTCCCACGCGTGTCAACGAATACGCCGGGCAGTTGGGTCATCGGCGGGGCGAGACCGTCGCGTGCGACGCGTGGTTACGGCGTGCGGTCGATCCTGCACGACTCTGGGATCACGCGCGCCGGACCAGGCTTGCGTTGGGCGCGCGGCATCTCCCGCGCTTGCGAAGGGTCGCGACGAGTCCACATCTACCCGACGGGACTCCGTCTCTCACATGATCCCGCGATTGGTGTTCGCGATCCTCGACCGAAGGCGCGGCAGCGCTTCGAGCGCCGCAGCGACATCCAGGAGCCGGGGGTCGGTGTAGAGATTCATCGTGAGCGCGATGGTGGAATGGCGCATGGCGGCCTGCGCGGTTCGGGGAAGGACGCCCCGGGCGCTCAGGTGGGATCCAAAGGTGTGGCGGAGCGCGTGAACGTCCACGGTGTATCCCCGATCGTCGCGCTTGGGGATTCCGGCATGACCAGCGAGCTCTTCCCGGGCCGGTGGAGCCGACCACCGCCCAGTGCCCCGACAGTTGATCGAAGCCCTGGAAGAGCCACCGGCCGTCGCGTCGTTGCCCGAGCGCGGCCCGGATGCACCCAGGCGGGCCGGGGCGAAGGGCTCGCCCACGCCGAAGGCCGACCTGCAGCGTTGCCGGCTGATGCGTGATGGACGATCTGCCGGTCGAGATCGTGGCGTAGCCGCGGAAGAGCGAGCGGCGGCGGCTTCCAGCGGAGCCTGGAACGCGCGCGCTCTCGCGGACCTCGCGGAGGGCGCGGGCGGTGCTCAGGTCGAACTTTGGCACGGCACCCCGGTCCGGCGCGTCCTCCACGTGCACGAACGGCGACAGGAGAGGCACGCATCACCCGCGGCCGCGCCGCGGGTCCGCTTGCCACTCGTCGATCTGGTCGAGACTGACGCGGCGCAGACGACCGTCGCGGGCGAGCAGGAAACGGCTGCACTCACCGCAGAGTGGTTGGCCCGTCGCGCTTGGAGTAGCGAGACGGGACACTGTTCGCAGCACGAGGCGGCACGGCATCGGCCGCGGCGGCACCGACACGGCGATTCATGGGGATCGCAGCCGCAGCAAGCTCTTCGCCGCGACGTCGAACTGGTCGACACGCCCTCCGGGAAACAACACGGCGATCTGCTCGCGGCCCGGGAAACGGGGCTGGCCGTTGAGGGGGTCGCCCTTGCGGACCGCTTTGACCTCGCGCTGAGCGAGGGCCCTGGGGACGGTGGGGATGCTTGCTGTTCATTGCCAGGAACTCCTCGGGAAGTGACACCACAGAAACCCCCGCGAGGCGAACGCAGGTCCAGAAGAACACGACGAACCCGGCGAGCGACGCGGCCGAGCAACGCCCACTGCAGGCACTGGCGGGTCAAGCCGCGTGTGGCGCGATGAAATGAGCGGAGCGGAGAACGAGGGGGCCAGTGGTTCATGCGCGGGTTCGGTCGGGGATCGCGGCGAACACCAATCGCGGGATCATGTGAGAGACGGAGTACCTCGCGTACGAGGCCCGCGGCGTGTGGCGCGTCCGGTCCTCCCTGCCTCATCGACCTCTACGAGATCGCCAAGTCCCATCTGGGCCAGGCCCACTTCTCGGCGCGAGACGCTGCTGGCCCGTCTTTCGTCGCTGCTCTCACCGCGTCGGGCCGGTCCCGGGGTCCGGCGGGGCTGGCCGAGCAAGGACCTCAGAGCACTCAAACTCGTCTTCAGAGCTTCAGCGCCCTCGCAGATGGAGCGGGAACTCCGGGTTCTTCATGCCCTCCGTCACACCATGCAGCGGATCGAAGTGCAGACCACGCACGCCACCTGCACCTGGTTATCGATGACGCGCAACGATTCTCACCGGCTCGGGCGAGTCGAGCGAGCTGACTCCGCTGGCCGAGGCGGCACCCAGGGCTCGTCCGCAGCGGCCAGTCTCCAACCTGTGGAGCCCTCTTCCAGAGCCTGCACGGTGTGGACCCCGCAGCTCCTTTCAATCTCGCTCCAAGGTCGTCGGCCGTCTCGGCTCGGCAGGACTGAGTCGCGCGACGGCCGAGCTCTTTCTCACCGCAGAGCAGGAAGCGTGGGCACGTCGGCATCTGGGGCCCGGCGTCTTCCTCGCGCAGCTCGCCCACGGCTGGCGTCGCCCCTTCGTGCCATGCTCATGGCCACGATCCACTCCGCCGACCGACGACGAGGTGACGGCCAGCCAGATAGCGCTCGGCTCGGCTCGATCGAAGAAGCGGACGAATTCCGCAGCTGGTCGCCTGTGCCACGCATTTCTCTGAGTGAGGACATCGAGACGGTCGACTCGAACCAGGTTCCCGACACCACGACGGCCCACCTCGATCAGGTGGCCCTCCGCTTCCTGGCCGTCGTGCAGGCTCACCCGGGCCAGCCCAGCTCGGCGTATCCGGCCCTGGCGGGGGCGGCCTCAGCCCAAAGCGGGCCCGCCCCATCCGCGATCGGCTCCTCGACGAGGGATACGCGGCCGCCGAGGTCCAGACCAGCACCCGCGGCCGCCCCTCGGTGCTTCGCGGGGCTTTTCCGACATGGCGCGCCGAGGAAGCCCTCCGCGAATGGCGGCAACGGAGGTCGACATGATCGAGGTCGAGCCATCCACAACCACATGGTGATCGCCTGCGGCCGACTGCCGCCGGCTCCGGCGCAGGTGCCGTCGAGGCTTATCTCGGTCCCGGCTTCGGCTACGCGGACCTCGTGGCGGAGCTCGGGCGGCGCTCCGGGCTCGTCGAGGCCGAACGCACGCCCCGACGGGCCATCAACGACCTGGCCGAGCGCGTTCAGCGCGACCCACCTGGTCATCGCCCACCGCGTTGGTCGCCAAGTCCATCCGTCGCCGCCTTCGGGGTGCCCGAATCGCATCTGACCCTCGGATTATCGTTCGGCCCCAAGCCAAGGCGGAGCAGGCCCTTACGTGGTTGTTTTTCCAGGATTCCCGGTGTCGAATGTGGGGCGGAAATCAATGCCAGAAAATCGCGCGACGCCGCCCATCTCCGAGCGGAGGCTCCCATGAAACTCCCAATCGTGGGCTCGACCATGGCCTGGCGCTTACCGCATCGACGACCTCCTGGCCATGGGTGGCCAAGCCACGGTCGCCAGGACCACCGACCTCGTGACTGGGGCCACAGTTATCGCGCGGCGTCGGCTGTCGACCCCGGACGACCCCAGCTTCACCGAGGACTCCGGTCGATTCGCGGAGATCGCCTCGATCCGCATTTGCCATCCGAACTTGGTCGAGACGCTCGCCGCGTTCCAAGACGACGGCCAATGGGTCCAGATCTTGGAATTCGTGGAGGGCAGGAAGCTTGGCTGCCTCATCGCTGAGCAGGGTCACGTGTCGATCCCAGGTCGATCCGGATCCTGAGCCAGGTCGCCGAAGGCGCCGCAGCGCTCCACGCGCACGGCCTCATCCACCGAGACCTCAAGCCGTCGAATGTGCTGGTGGATCGGCACGACCACGCCACGGTCATTGACCTGGGGATCTGCAAGCGGAGATTCGGTGCCAGCATGACCAGAACTGGGACTTTTCTCGGCACGGTGGGCTATAGCGGCCCCGGAGCAGGTCGCCGACTCCTCTGCATGCGACGAGCATACCGACGTGTTCGCCCTGGGCTGCGTCTTGTACGAGTGCCTCACCGGACGGCGGCCCCTTCCACGGCCACGACTCCGGAGGAATACCAGCGTGAGCTGGTGTCCGCACGCCCGTGTCCGTGATCCTCCGCGCCATGGAGGTGCCCCGTGCCCTCAGCGATCTGTGCGCGTCGGCGGCTGGCGGTGCGTCCGGACGATCGGCCCGCCACCGCCGCTGAATTCCGGGGATCCCTGACGGGAATCTCGCCCGCAAGTGGCGTAGACGTCACGGCCCGCTGCCTGGCCTGCGGCGGCCGAGTGATGGATCGGACTCCTGCTCGATGTGCGGTCGGAAGTTCTCCCGAACGGAGCTCCGTGTCATTTCCGGGCCCGGCGCGGGACCAGACGTTCCGGTTCCCGATCGGAACCTACGAGCTCGGGCGCGGCAGCTCAATCCCGGCCGCACCATCTCGCGCTTCTGGCAGGTGCATGCCTGGAGCCATCTCACAGGACGACCCCGCTCACACCGACCCTTTCCCCATGCCGCACTCGCTTTGTCTCGAATGGCGAACTGGTCCAAGTGGGCCAGAGTCGCGCTCGAGTGTCCCGCCGCGATTTCTGAAGAAGGAGGCTCGCATGTGTCCATTCGAAGACTCGTTCGTCTCCACTCACCCGCAGTCTCACCCAGCAGGGGTCCACCGGACTCGCCTCGACGGAGGTGGCGCTGGAGCACGCCACACCTCCGCCATGGTCCTCCGTCAATCAGCTCGGCGACGATCAGCGGACGCTCGTGTCCGCCCCCAAGGCCGAGGCCACGGTCATCGCGATCGACGTGTCGAGCAGCATGAGCGAGGCGTACAGGGAGCGCGAGGACAAGCTCGCGGCAGCCAAGGCCGCGGCCATCACCTTCGTCGTGACCAAGGCGTCCATGTCGCGGAGGATCACCTCGGTCTGGTGTCATTCGACGACCAGGCAAGGGTCGTGCTGCCCTGCAAGTCCCTCCGCGAGCATCGCAAGGACCTCATCCGCGCCCGTGCAGGAACTCCAAATCCGGGCGGCACCGATATCGCCGCTCCGCTCATCGAGGCCCGCGTCATGCTTGCGGCCACGTCGCCCGACCTTCAGCCGCGCGTCGCTCTGATCACCGACGGACACGGAGGAGAGCCGCTCGACATCGCGAGAGAGATGCAGAACAGGGGATCGTCCTGGACGTCATCGGGATCGGTGACACCCCGGACCAGGTCAACGAGCCGCTGCTCCGCAAGGTCGCGTCCGTGGTCGACGGCCAGTCGCGGCACATCTTCATCCGCGACCTGCGTTCCTTGCTCGAGCACACCAGCTCGATTTCGCGGTATGTGTCTGATCGGACGGTGAAGCCGTGACCCGCCCTTCAATCACGCGATCGCACGTCTTTGCGTGCCTGGCGCTCGTGGCCAGGTTGTACGTCCTGGCCCGGCTCGCGGGTTGGACAGGACCAGGCCGCACGCCACCTTCGAATACCGGCTTCTCATCGGGGATCGTGGTCATCACCCTTTGGGGCACCGGGCGGATGCTGAGGAGGAGCTCATGCGGCGGCCAGCAGGAAGCCCAGTGCCATCCTGACCCTCGCCCTGGTCGTCTGGCGAATCGCGAGGCAGGAACTGGGGGAGGCGGTGTCCAAGCTCGACGGGACGTTCACGGCGGTGGACGCCATGGTGGCGATCGCCGTCTTGATGATTGCTCTACTCGCCCTATGCGGGGGAAGGAGGAAGACACCGCACGACCGGGTCTTCCTCCTCTCGGCCTCCCCACACGAGACCCGGACCTGGTGGTAAATGCTGCAGAGTGTGTCTTTCAATAAGGGAATTCCCATGCCCAACGATGTGTGGCGTCAAGTGATCGACCCCGTGCTCGCGAGCTTTCAGTTCATTCTTCTCGCGATGATCGTCTACGAGGTCGCGTGTCTGGCCCTCGAAGGAGTGATTCCGATCCGCAGCCTGCTCGGCAGGCTCTGGCGTCGGTCCCACTCCGAGAAGTCTCGCCCCCGGCACGCCAGCCATGAACGCCCGCGGCCGCCCGCTGCCTCGATCGAGAGTCCACCGAGGAGTGCACGTCCGCAGACCGGCCAGTCCGCGCATGCCGCGCACTGGTTCGATCTTCAGCACACCCTGAAGGAGCCACCCCGTGACTCCCGACCGCGGCACGAGTTCTGGCTGGTCTGGCTCGCCCGCGGCGGGATCGGGCTGGCCGTCCTGTTCATCCTGGCGGTAATCCTCGGACTGCTCAGAATGGCGTGGAACCTCGGGCGGTCGATATTGGTAAAGCGAAGATTGAGGCGAGCCGGCGCGTCCGCACAGGCACCCGCTGCTCTCTGAGAGACCATGATGCAAGGTGGTAGCCGCCCGCTCCACCCGACATGTGCTTTCAACGCCCTTGGATGAGAGCCCTAGTATGTTGGACATATCAGCGGCAGCCCCAGGACCAATCAGAGCTTGGATTGCCTGATGAAATACTCGATTGCGACCAGCCTGCCCCCTCAAGAGTGCCTCGACGGAATCGCTTAGACGCTCAGACACGCGAGATTCAGGATCATCTTCGGATCGCGACCCCACTCTGGAGGCGACCCTCACTTCTACGGCGTGGCAGCTCTTTCTCTGGCCGGGTCCACATCGTGTATTGATATCGATCGGGCCTTGGCAGGACAGGTTCAAGGTAGAAGTGCGGGTGCCGATGGCAGGCTGGTATCTTGGCACGCTCATTGTGATCAGCCTTGTCTCCCGCCATCTCGGCTGTGTCTCTATTGAGCGAGTTCCAGCGAGCTCGAAGCACGCTGATCTTTCGATCTGGCACGCTGGCCTCCTTACGTCAATCTGTATTCTGCTTCAATCGCGGCTCGCTTCGATGCTATCCAGGGGTGGGGTCCCAGAGCTCATCTCGCACATCCCGCAGCGCCGTCGATGCGCCCCGCGAGAGGGCTCTGCGCTGGTCGGCCGCCCGTTCCCATCCCGTTGGCTGGTGTGGGGGTCTTGGCAGTGGGAATGACATTGTTCGCAATCTGGCGGATTCGGTTCGATGACATCAATCTCCCCCTTGGCGCAGAAACCAGCGGATGTCAAAGCTGCGTTTCTTCTGTCGGTTGCGGCGCTCGTGGGCGCGGCCGTTTTCGTTGTTCGTCGACCTGATGCGGGTCATCGATCAATTGTGTTTGCGCCCGATCTCCGAGATGCTATTGGGGCTGTTCTTCAATCGCTTCCATGGCTGCGATCACGATTGGAGCCATCGAGGCCGGGCTCAAGGCTGGGAATCACCGCAGGACGCAAAGCTATTCGTGGGTGTCTGCGCGATCATGTGGAGCGTTGGTGCCGTGTTTCTGCTGAGCGGCCTTCGGAGTGCCGAGCCTGTCTATCTAGAAGAGCGGGAAGTAGCCTCACGACGACACGACCCAATGTATGTCGGCACCGACGAACCTGCGACCTTTTTGTCCGCCTATCGCATCTTCTTCGGTTTGATAGGGACAACAGCTGGGACTCTGTGCTTGGTGACTGTCCTCCTCGCAGGCGGGACGTGGGTTCTCGCCGCATTCGGGGTGTGGACTGATCCCGGTAATGAAAGTCGGGGCTGGCCGCTTCTGAGGCCTGCGGGAACGCCGTCGGGCGCGCTCGGCTACGGTCGCATTGGGCCTGCTCATGTGGGCGATGATGTCCGCTCTGCAGCCGTTCTTTGCACCGCGGCATGGGGTTCCTTGTTCGAGAGAGGATTCGACTTCGCCGCAGTCAGCGTGCCTTCGAGGCGTCGGCCCCAATCTTGGCGAGGCTGCGTAATTTGTCTCAACGCCTTGCCGATGGCCCCATCGACAGTCGGATCGCCGTGCTGTTTAGCCGGGGCGGCACACGGAGAGAATGTCGCGTTCTGGCAAGTCCGTGGCGGTCACAATCGCGATTCTGCAGATCGATCCCGGCATGACGCAGCATCTCAGTGACGACGAACTCGTAGCCATTCTCGCACACGAGCTCGCGCATGTGCGACGAGGCGATGCCACAATCTATGAGAGACTTCGCGTCGTCTGCCGGGTACTCCTGCTGGGAGACTCATTTGCCCGGACGTTGTTGAATACGCTAGCGATGGAAGATGCCGCCGATGCGGACGCAATCCGTAACCTGCGCATGCTCGGGTCACCGTCGCGGCGATGCCGCTGTGACTAATGTGTGGGCGTTCCAGACCTGTCAAACTGTTGTGCGGGGGAGTTCCCATTTCGGTGTCGTCGGATCTCCAGCGGGGCGAAAGACCACAGAGGACGGCTCCACGTGGTCACTGCGATCAAGAACTGGACGCCAGATCGCGATGTGGTGGCAGCAGCTCTTTGCAGGCAATGCCCAGTGAATCCCAGGGATACTGGCACCGAGAGCCGACTTCGCGTTTGGAGCACGTCTTCGAGTTCTAGAACGACAATCGGAGGCTACCAGACTTGGATCATGAAGTGAGGCGATTTGGGACCGTTCTTCAAGTGGCCGCAGCGGTCGTTCGCGATCGCTGCCCGCAGGAACTGTCGCAATTGGGAGCGGCTTTTTTGGCATGCATGGAAGCGGCACGGCAAGCTAGCGGCCAATGCAACGCGATGCCCAATATGTGCGATGGGCGCGGTCGTTGGCTTGCCGGATTCCCTCCTACGCGTATCAGGTGCTGGTGCTGCGGATCTCTTGGTTCACAATCATCTCGGTGAAGATTGGCACGCAGACGCTGCGCCACGGTTGACAGGGTCGTCAAGGCGATGGCTTCCGCGCCGGGTTCCGAGCACGGGCCATCGCCACGCGTTGCTGAGGCTCGTGCAAGTCACTGTCCGAGGTTGAAGCAGCCAAGGTCGTCCGGGACCATCGACGTCAAACCCACTGGCGCGAACGATCACGTGCCCGCATCAGGGCAAACATCCGAGTGGTCCTGGCGGGCAAGAGGTACTGCATTCTTGGCGGTCAACTGGGGCCCCCTCTGAACGACATCTTGAAGCGGGATTCGAACATCATCGACAAGGTGAGATCTCAGGTCATCTGCATCAGGGGCGGAGTGTGGAAACACAAATCGTTCGATGATCTTAGACCCGAGGTGAAACCTCGTGTCTTTCGCACCATCGGCAAGGGGAGACCTCCTTCGACCGGATTGCAAGACTGGTCTTTGGCGGCCGCCAGTCTCGAATCTACTCAGACGACCCATGCTGCGTGACGCACTGGACTATGACGATACTCCCGGCACGGATGAACAATCAACGAGCCCTTGCGGATTGGGCTTGGGCGATCAACTCACTGATCGGCGCGGTTGAGGAAGTGGTTCCATCATGGTCGTCACACCCCGGATCCTTGCCGGATTCGAAAATGCCCCGAGCGTCTGGACCGATGACTATTTCGTGCAATCCAGTTCGGCCGTCATTTCGGTCGACAACGGGCTCGGACCTGCGTCGATAGGTCAACTATGCGCGGTGGTTCGGGTGTCGGCCACGAGCGTCACCATAGCGATGCAGAATGATCGCCGCCACCCGATCCAGGCACCTCACGGTGCAATCATGGATCTCCATCGCGCGAAGCGGGGGTATTCAGGGACCGACTCAGATCATGCACGACGCCCCAGATCGTGCTTCTGTAGCTGGTCAGATTCCGGCTGATGCGGGCAGCTTTCCGAGAGCGTCCAGTCGTCCCGGGTCTGCCTCGGCAGCCCACTTCTGGCCGTATGCTTCCCACGACCGATCGACGCCGACCCATAGGAACCGTGAATTGGCCGCGGAAACTTCGGATGCCAGCCGGCCATCAAACCTCGGGACCATCATCTCCGAACCGCTCCCTAGAGTCTCCGAGACAGCCGGGACAGAGGGCGAGATATTTGATGCCGAGCCATCTTGACGCATCTCCAACGGGGCTGAGCTTCTTGGGGTCGATTTCGCCGGCACTGCAGGAACGCGAGAAGACGCGCTTACTGACTTCGGATCGCGGTTCTGCCAGCGGGACCCTGCAAGTTTGCCAAGGCAATCGGTCAAGTAGTTCGCAGATCGTCCTCCGGTACGTCCCGTCGCGGGCGGCACGCTCGATCGAAGGCCCAGCCGCCGCATCGCAAATGTAGTTGACGACCTCGGCGTCGGACGCTGATGCCGCGAGACCTTGATGGCGTTCACCACATCGGGGGTCTTTCCAGCAGCGAGAATACACACCGGCGGCTCCGAGGTTCGTCCATTCTCGTGTAATTGGAGGCTGAAGCGACATGCAAGCAGGAGGTGCTCGTGGATTAATAAATGTTCCGTTCTAGTCGTCTCCGCCGCGTAGTACTTTGAATGCCCGGTTCAATTCCTGCTCGGAGCCCACTCAAACCTGCGAGTGCCTGGAGGCTGAGCGCGCGAAAATCACGTGGCTTTTAAGAAAGACGAAAGCGTTCGCGTGAGCCGATTCGTCGTCCGCGGCGAAGAAAGTGCGTCGGAATGTCGGCGGAGATTGGGCGGCCGATTCCCATACAAGACCATCTCCCACGGGGCGGACTTGCCGAAAGTTCATAGCGGGGGCCCGCGTTGAGCCCAACCTACGACCGCGGGTCGTCACCCAGGTTCGGTTCGAGTGGGGGTTGGCTGAAGACGGGCGCTCCTTGCGCGAGTGGACCGCGGACCGGAATCAAAGCCGGGAGTCCGGCGCAGGAGGCCGGGGCCCGTGGTCAAATATCCCGTCGCCGGCGCGGGGCGGGAGGTGCCATGGCCAATCTCTTTCACCGCTTCTTCCAGATGCTCGCCGCGTCCACAACCCATGACCTGCGGCGTCAGGTTCAGTTCTTGAAGGCCGAGAACCAGCTCCTCAAGTCCCGGGTCCGCGGCCGGGTGCGAACCACCGCGGTCGAGCGGGCGCGGCTGCTCAGGCTGGGCAAACCACTGGGCTGTGCCCTCCGCGACATCATCACCATCGTCTCGCCCCGGACGTTCGCCAAGTGGTTGAGTGGAGAACGAAAGAACAGGTGTATGAGGAAGGAACGGTGCCCTGGGCGGCCCCAGACTTCCGAGACCATCCGCCGCCTGGTGCTCCGGATCGCTCGGGAGACCGACTTTGGCTACCTGCGCATCCAGGGGGAGCTCAAGAAGCTGGGGTACAGGGTCGCGCGAACCACGGTGCTGAACATCTTGAGAACTCACGGTGTCCCCACCGGCCCCCAGCGGATTGAGGGCACCTGGGACCAGTTCCTGAGAGCGCACGCCAAGACCCTTTGGGCCTGCGACTTTGTCGCCAAGCGAATCTGGACCGCCCGTGGTCTGGTGCAGGCCTTTGTGCTTACCTTCATCCACATCCAGAGCCGGCGCGTGCATGTCTCGGCGAGCACGACCAAGCCCGACGAGTCCTGGGTGGCCGGGCAGGCTGAAGCGTTCGCGGCCGCGACCCGAGGGAGCCCGCGACCAGGGCTGCTCCTGCGCGACCGGGACGGCAAGTTCACAAGGGGGTTTGACGCGTGCCTGGAAAGGGCGGGGATTAAGCCGGTGCGGCTGCCGCCACGGAGCCCCAACCTGAACGCCTTCGCGGAGCGATTCATCCTCACCCTGAAGAGCGAGTGCCTGGATCGCTTCGTTGTGCTGGGCACGGGTCATCTGGATCACTTGGTCAGCGAGCTTACCGACTACTACAACCGGCAGCGACCGCACTCGAGGCTCTCTTTCCGGGCGCCAATCCATGCTGGCGATCATCGCACGCTCGATCCTCCCGCAGTAGGTGCGGTGCGATGCCAGGAGCGACTCGGCGGCGTCCTCAGGCACTACTACCGTCGGTCGGGGTGAGCCGAAAACATGGCGGAGTTGATGCGACGAGTATTGACCACTACGCGCGCGACCTTCAAGTGGAGGTCGTATTAGGTCGTCGCGACCGCATTGTTGGTACACCCAAGAAGCATGTGGCGCAAATAGCCTGCCATGCAATGCTATGCATTCTGATTCTCACAGATGTCAGCTTGCTAGCAATGTACATCTCGCCACCTACGCCATCCGATGCGACAAAAATAGCCTCGCAAGAAGACGATGCAGAAACCGTTGAAATCGGCCAAGTTGTAGTCATATTTACATAACATGAAATGTACATCTCTTGCGATGACAAAAGCGTATTGATCCAGTCGGTTGCTTCCGCATTCGAAACTGAAATTCGCATGCCACTGCGCGAAACAACGTCCATTCTGCCGTCGACGGAGTACTGCCGTATGGGGGAAATTGAAATCGGTGATCCCGTGAGATATATTGCAAAAATTGTGATCAATCCAAATAAGAAACAGAACGGAATAAAAAGCATCGAAAGTGCGCCCGCCCTTAAGACACTCAATATCCGCCTACCCTTGGGCAGACGGCGAAGTGCGGGTTTGCTATTTGCATTTTTCATTGATCTTTCTTGCGCAGTCTTTTTGTATCTGTTGCGACCGCGCGTCCACGTCCGCCATTGACCGCCCATCTGGATTGCAAAATTCCTTTAGACCCTTGGCTTGGCATCGTTTGGCCTCCGAAAAGAGACAAACTTCTTTCTTGCAAATATCGTCCGTACAGCTAATCTTACTGATACAATCTGCGAAAGTGTCGAGCAACTTCGCCTTTCGGCAGAGACGATCCATACGTTCGATGTCGGTATGAGCACTCTTGTCCGCATTCGGATCGCCAGTGAAGCCCTCTGGGCAAGGCCAGTGCACCGGAGAATCGTCCTCCCACTGCCGCCTTTCGTACTCCTCCTGACACTTGCGGTAGCCTTCACGGAAATCTGGGGTCCTGGGCCTGTTGTCAGCCGGCTTGGGATTGTGTGGTGTCTTATTGCACACACAGATTATGCTCTTGCCATTCACACACCACCCGAGCGCAGATGCATTGGGATTAGCTTTACAAGCGGCTTCACATTCTGAGCGGTACTTTTCGACGTCTTCGTCCGGTGTTCCGGTGGGGTCGAAAATTGGTGTTTGAGGTTTGCCGGGATCGCTTGCCGGTTGCGAATCGCCACCGCATCTCCCTCCGCAAGGAAGGGACAATAGACCGTTAGAATCAGTACGAACTATTGGATTGCCTTTGCCGTATCCGAAAAGTGTGACATCGTCCCAATAGTCAAGCGGATCCCTGCGCATCCACACGCCCAATCCCGCGTCGAATGTACGGTACCTAACATGATAGACCGCTCTTCCCACCCCCGCGACGGCTGACTCATGCTGATACCCGGCGTAGCCGATCCGGTTCCCGATCGAGGGCGCGGAGAGCACGTACCGCCCCGCGGAGCTGGGATTCTCCCACCACTCGGCGAAGAGGTCGTAGTCGTCGCCGTTGACGTAGTTGTCGAAGTTCACGTCGGCGCTGTCGACCATGTTATCGAAGTCGTCGGCGAAATCGTCATAGTCGTTGCCGTTGACGTACCCGTCGCGGTTGTAGTCGGCGGGGTCGATGCGGATTGGCACGCCGTAGGAGGAGTATTTGATCCACTCCTTCACGATGCCAGCATCCGACAAGATCGCCGAGGCGTCCGCCCGCCAGTTTTGGACGTAGTAGACGCGCTCCTCGCACGTCCCGTCGCTCGAACTCGTCCAGGCCGTATTGGCGTCCTTGTCGCGAAGGATCACGCTGTCGATGTAGCTGGAGCCGCCCTGGCCGTTCATCCCCGCGTTGTGGTACGCGAAGAGCTCCTTCGAGCTGGTGTCGCTGCCAAGGAACGTGGCGATGAGGCGCCATTTCTCGTCGTACGCGAAGTGGTACCACGGGTCGCTCGAGTCAACGTCTCCATCGCCGTCGGCGTCGTAGTGCCAACCCGTCCTCATGTTCAGCCCGTTGTACGTGTACTCGGCGACCACGGCGGAATTGCTCCGTTTCTTGATCGTCTTCAGCCTACCGAACACGTCGTAGACGTACAAGTAGTCTTTGCCATCGTCGATCAGATTGCCCACGGCGTCGTAGGCCGTGGTGTAATTGTTCCCCGTCGTGCCGCTGGTGCTGTCGGTGTCGCGGGTGAGGAGTTCGTTCACCGCGTTGTACGTGCGGGTGTCGTCCAGCTCGCCCGTGCCGGTGAAATTGTTGTCGCCGTTGAGGTCCAGGCGGTGGCGGTCCCAATTGCCCGTCTGGGAAAGGGCGTCGGCCGTCGCGCCCGCGTTGCTCCAAACCTCGCGGCGGGCAACGCTGTTGAATGATGAGGTACCCCAGTCTCCTTCGGTCGTCCGCACCAGGCGGTTCCGGTCATCCATCGTGTAGGCCGCGTCGTACACGCCAGGGTCTCCCGAGCCGCCCCAATTCCGCTGGAGCTTGTCCTCTTGGAGGGTGATGTTGCCCGACTCGTCGTAGGCGAGCTCAACCTCGTAGAGATTGCGGCCCTTGGTCCAGATGTCGTGCTGGATACGGTTGAGGGGGTCAAGACGCTGGTAGTACCCGGCGGATGTAGCGCCAAAGCGATCGTTGCTCACGCCGGTCTCGGGCAGCGAGGTTGGGGAGGAGCACGAGCGGGCTGGTGCTCGTCTCGCTGTGGAACTCGTACTCGGTCAGTGTTTCGTAGGAGCCTGGCGCGGCGGTGTCGCCGGACTTGTCTTCGACCTGTGTGGTGTAGGTGTAGCTCCAATCGGAGAAGAGGAAGGGACGGCTCACGGTGAACACGATTGTGCCGTTCAGATCATCCGCGCTAGGTCGTCCGACCTCGTAATTCCGCACGAAGTAGTAGCGGGTCATCTCATAGGACGCTGTTCCGGAGGTGCCCGCCTGGAATGTCGTGGCATGAAGGAAGCCGTCGAGCTCGGTGCCTTCGTAGTATTCGAAGTTGCGGATCAGTCCATCGCTGCCGCTGGCTGTGTAGATGATCGATGCAGAAGATGATCCAGGCGTGTGCGTGTACGCGGTGATGTTGGCCGGAGTGTGTTCCCGCGTGGTTCGGCCCATCCCATCGCGCTTGTACACGGTCATCCAGAAGTGCGGCGGGGTTTCATCATCCGGGTCGCCATCCGTGACAACCTTGGCCATCATCTTGTTCAGTTCGTCGAAGTAGATCGTGATCCACGTGCCGTCCGGCTGCTTGAGAAGCGTCCGGCTTCTCCACCCGGTATCGTAGTTGGTGGTGTTCGAGAATCCGGGGTTGGTCTCGTACGAAAGCTGGTACTTGCCATCGCTGCTGCTGCTACAGCCGCAGTTCCCGTTCATGAAATACTCATGCACACGAGGCTTCTTGAGACTCTCGTAGCTGAGGAATTTCTCGGCGTACGGTTTGAGAGCGTCAAGCGACACCGTGGACCCGGCGTAGCTGCCGTTAAATATCTGATCGCTCGCCCAGTCGTAGGCCCGCGTTCCCTCTTCGCCCACGACCATCTGCAAGGTGTGGACGAGCGCCAGCGTACTCCCGGTTGTCAGGTATCGGTAGTAGCGGACGCGGTCGTCGGATAGGCTGGTGTCGCTCAGCTTCCGGCTCACGGTCACGGTCTTGAGATCACCGGCCATGCCCTGATCGGTTTCGGTGGATGTGTAGTAGTCGTAGGTGACTTTGGCGATCTCGGTTGGGTTTTCAGGCGTGCCGTACCACTCGCCGCCTGTCTTGGTTTTGACGGTGACGCTCAAGAGCTCTTTGAGATCACCACCGATAGGTGACGACGAGTATTCGTAGTGATACAGCCGGCCCGCGGAGTCCACCACCTTGTTCGCCCCAATCCCCGACAGGGATGGATCGTCCGGGTGGTACCTCCAGGCATGGTTGCCGCTTGCATCGGTGATGCGCCAGAGCTCCCCGCTTTCGAAAAACTCGGTCGTGGTGCCACGCTTGTCAACCAAGCGATAGATGGTTTTGTCCTCGTTGGAGCCCTGGCCAGTCATCTTAAAGATGGCCGCCTCAAAGTCGCCCGCGGGGAGATAGAGGTCGCTGCCGGCCTCTGACTGTACGAAGAGAAGCTGGCCGTCGGTGTGGTAGGTGACCAGAAGCACCTCGAGGTCGGGGAACTCAACCGCGTTGGTGAAGTTGGTCAATTTGGGCAGCGAGAGTTGGAACCAGTTGTATCCCTGGACGGTCTCGGTTGGAACAACGTAGTCGTCGTGCTCGTCGATCGTGTTGGGGATGGTGCAGCGACCGATGGTCCACGAGAAGCCGGGAGCCGGAAGTGCGAGGTCGATTTCCGTGCCTGTGAAGATTCCGGTGGCGAGGTTGATGCCTCCCCCCGTCTTGGGTGTGTCAGCGTACGGATCGCCGTTGGGGTTGAACATGTCCCAAGGCAAAGAGGGAGGGGCGAACGGGCTTCCGGGCACCCACGGGAGTTCTCGATCTCCGCCATCATCCGGGGAGCACTGATCGCCGCTCGGGCATTTCATGTACTGATACACCAGACACTCCTGCTCGGGAGTCAGGTCCGGCTCGTATCGACTGTTGTACTCTTCAATGAAAGCCGCAGCGGCTTCGCAGGGATCGTACTCCGGCGGGTGCGGAATGCAGTAGCCGGGTGAACTCACCTCGCACGGCGTATGGCACGCCTCGTTGACTTTCGCGATCGCGTCGGCCCACACGGAAAGCGGTATCACGCAAGACTCGCGTGGCGCCGCGCACGAGCAGTCTTGGAGCTTGTCGTACAGGTCCGACAGCGTGCAATCGCCGCCGGGGCAGTACACGCTCCAGTCAAAGAGAGGATCCTCGCTGTCTGGACACACGCCGTCGTTACAGTATGACTGCGCCATTGCAGGCGCAGCGAAGAAAGCCGCGACCAAGATCGCGAGCCATGCTCGCCATCCTCCACGTGTGGAGGGGTGGCCGATCGTGGCACGCGCGCCGAGTGATGAGGAATCGGAAGAACCAAACGTGCCGCCGCATGCGAGGGTGTTCATGACATACTCCGACAAGGCCCGTCGTCGAATGTTCCGAGCTCGCGACGCGAATTCGGTGTGAACGGTGAAGTGGAGCCAGTATGCCGCGCGGCACCGCCCGCGCCAATCTCGCGCACGCTCTGAAACACAAAAGTGGAAAACCCGTTGATATCGAATGAGACATTGGGTGGTACCGACTGACTTCATGTTGGAGAATGAGCGAACGTATCCGGTTATGGCCCGATCGCTGAGCGAATCAACAACCAAGCGGTCACCCTGTTCGCCAATGTTCTTACGTAAGGACATTTCAGAGCACGGGACTTGCGGAGACGCGTCGAACATGGGAACATCCGCGCGGCTCATGCATGAGCGCCGCGCGCGCTCGATCGCCTTACCTGGGAGATCCCCATGAAAACCCCTCGATCCGGCTCAGCCCTTGTCATTGTCGTTGGCGTCACCAGTGTTTTGATCGCCGGCGCGGCAGGAACGTACGCCCTGGCGAGCATCTTCAACGCGCCCCGGGCGCCCGCCAAGGCCGCGCTGGCACCGGCGCAGAGCCGCTTCGACAAGGAAGCGAATCGCCAGTTGAAGATGACGCTGACGCGGGCCGGGCTGGGCGCGGATCAACTGGCCGCGGCCGGCGTGGATGCATCCCGCACGGCCGAGGTCGTCAGTCTGGCGCGCGGCGTGCTCGGGGAGCAGGGCCAAACCCTGGCGGCGGCGTATGAGTCGTACCGAACGGCCAAGATCGAGCTCGAGAACTTCCAGGCCAAGGTGCGGGCGGGCGGAGCTTCCGACGCCGATACCGCCCGTGTTCGAGCCGTCGAAGCAGCCCTCACGCAGGCCGAAGCGCAGCGGAGGGCGGTCCTTACCGCCGTGATCGCCGCCGCCAGCAGCGTGCTGTCGCACGAGCAAACGCAAACGCTCGCGGCGATGCGCTCCTCTCCGCGCGATCTGCCGCTCAAGTACCGGGCGATGGCACCCGACGCGGCCAAGGCGGACTCGCTCCGAGACGCGCTCGGCCGGGCTCGATCGGCCAGTGCGACGGGAGAGAACTTGGCGCAAGAGACCGCGACCATGCTGGCTCAAGCGGACGCCGATCCGGCGTCCTCGGCGGCGCAGTCGCGGCTGAGCGCGAACGCATTCGCGGTTCGAGCCGCCTGGGATCAGGCTGTCGGAAGATGATGGTCCCCGCGATATTACTGCGCCGACTACGGATGGAAGTTCGCGAATCCTGCGATTCCGTGAACGCAGAGTGATCCGGGTGTGCAAGTGGCAACCCTCCTCGCCTGGATTCCGTCGATGGGATCGCCGCTAGGCGAGGGTTGTGTGGATTCAGGGCCGAGGGGAATGCTCGTCGGCGTTCTGCACCTCGTGAAACCGGCGGAGCCTGGTCATTCCGCGCGATCGCTCGCCCCCCACTCGATCAATTCGCTTGACCTTGTCACACCATACCTCCCGACCGTCAACGTACACTCGAACGTAGGTCTCGCTGGATTCGATGAGGGCGCCGTACGGATCGACGAGACGCCACTCACCCCCCTCACGCGCCGCTTGGGTGCGATGAGGTGTTGAGGTCAAACTTGACGTGGGGAGATCGCACAGACATACCTCGAACGGATGACGCAGGGCATCCGGGGACAGCTGGAGCCGCGCTGGGAACACCCGGGCGAGCCGCGGGGGGCCATCAACATAGTCGCGCGGCAAGTTCGGTTGTGCCGGGATAAGTCCCTCGGCCTTAAACCCCAGTTGCTTCCAGAACGGGATTGACGAGGAAGGCTCACACTCCACCGTCGCGCCCAAACCCCCTGCCTCTTCGATCTGGTCCAGGTAGTACTCCACGAGCATGCGCCCCAGCCCGAATCCTCGCAGCTCCGGCCGCACTTCCATGATGCTCAGGTCCCCCGACAAGCTGCCAACCAGGAATGCTCCGACCTTCCCGCCGGATACCAGGACGTAGAGCTCCCCGTCCGACCGAGCGCGACAGATGATCTCTCTGTGATGCCAGAAGGAGCCAGAAGTGACGAGCGCGGTCCAGCTCTCTTCCCGCTTCAGCCATCGCAGCACCGCGTCGAGATCCGATTTGGCCGCTCTCTTCGGCACGAATTCGACCACAGGAACCCCGTTTCAATGACAAATCCGCCGCCATACGGGCAACTTTAGCCTTGGGAGAGCGACCGATGCCCTCGACCCAAACGTACTCTCGCGTCCACCACCCCACAGCGCCGGCACATGCTCTCGATTTCCACTCCAGCCCGGCGCGATCACGGTTCTCACGCAACATGAATCAGTGCGTCAGAACGCGTGGCCCGTTGACGCCGCGCTGCCTTTGTGCTTTCGCGATTGCGGATACTATTCTGACCAATAACACGGGGACAGACATGGTGACTCACGATCGATGGCCACCCAGCGACCCGCTCTGCAGCCCCGTGTTCGCGGTTGCCTCCGAGTACGCGCTGCGGGTGATGCGGGTGCTGGCCTCGGTGGCAGCATCGTCACCCCTCACCAGACATGTGATCGCGCAGGCCAGTTTGATTCCTTTGAGCGACCTTGATCGCGTACTTGGCAGGCTGGCGCGCCACGGGTTCATCCGCCGACGGCGGACCGCTGGAGGGATGTACACGCTCGCCCGGCCCGCGACGGATATCCAGGTGATCGATGTGATCCGGGCGCTCCAGCCGCTGGAGCGGATTCGATCGTGTCCGCTGGGCAAGCCCGAGCACTGCGATGGATTGTGCCCGCTGCACCGTCGGTTGGACGAATCGATCGGCGCCGTCAGCCGAGGAGATTTCTATTGGTGTACGTACCCCGTGTCGCCCCTCACGCAGGGGCGCGGATTGGGATTTCTAGACTCCTACTACTTGCTCCGAAAGCTCAGCAACGGCTCGCTTCGCCACGCTCCTTGAGAGATTCTCGATATCTCGGAGGCACTCTTGAGCCAGCAGCTCCGTGCGATTCAGGATCTGCAACCTGTCATCTGCCGTGAATTGTGTTTGCATTACGGGCTCCGCGTCTTTCGTTTCGCGAGTTCTGCCCTTGCCCACTCTCGCCACTCGTTGGTCTCTCCTCGCATCGCGACCGTGTCGAGCATGGCGGCGGTGCGTTGGTCGGCCCTGCTCGCGCGGACCTGCAGGCGGACCATCGCCTGGATGGTGGGCAGGTGCTCGGGGTACACGTCGAGGGCCGCGGCGTAGGTCGCCAGCGCGTCGTCGTAGCGGCCCGCGAGTTCGAACGTCAGCGCAAGATTGTGGCGCGGGTCGGGATGGCCGGGCAGGAGCTTGCGGGCCCACTCGAACTCGGCCGCGGCGTCGTAGAGCTTGCCCTGCCCGAGCAGGATCGTGCCGAGGTTGTTGTGGGCCGCGCCGTGGTACAGGTCGGCGGCCAGGGCCTCGCGGAGGAGACGTTCAGCGCGGGCGGGGTCCATCCCGATCACGTCGGCGGCCTCATGGTTGAGCGCCTCGGCCCGGGCGGTGTCCCGGGCTCCGGCGGACTGGCCCGCGTAGGGAGATGCGGCGCGATCCTGGGCGCATCCCATGATCGTCAGCGCGGCGGACGCCAAGATGAGGGCGAACGCGCGGGGCGCGCGATGAGTGGCGGACGTGTGGATCGCACCGATCATGCCGAGCCATGATCCAAGCCACGATGGGTGGTACGACGATGCGTGATTCGACCTGGTCGGAAGTGTCATGTCCCGCCTCCCATGAGATCGGCTCGCTTGGGTGGACTTGCCTTCGTGTCCATTTCGCTGAAGATCGCCTCGAGCGTGAGAGTCGCCCGGAGGCGGAGCTGGCGGTCCTCCCCCGGCGCGGGAGGCTTGGCAGCCTGCACGGCCGCAAGATCGATCGCGGTGATCGCCCACGCGGGCTCGGCGGCGCGCCAGGTGTCGAGCACACGCCCGAGCGCGGGCAGCGTGAGCTTTTCCAGGGAGACGCGAGCGACCTGACGCGTGCGCGTCACGCCGCGCTGGCTCGCCAGTCCGACGGGCGGCTCGGGTAGCACCGAGGCGATGGTCGCCGAGGGCAGGCCGCAGGAGGCCAGCACGGTGGTCATGCGTGAGGTCAGGTCGCCGCTGGATCGGGGCAGCGTGGCGGTGGCGCGGCGGAGCGAGGCAAGCTCGACGGCCTGGGCCTGACGCAAGGTGAGCAATTCGGCGGCCGCGATTCGCTCACGCCGCGCGGCGAGGTAGCCCGACGCCGACAGGAACAAGGCTGTAACACCGCCGAGGGCGATCGTTGCCAGGATCGCGAACGTGAGCGACACGCCGCGGCGAGCGCGAACTTGGCCGCGTGTGGCGCGAACACGCCGACGACTCGCGTCGACGGCGACGCTCGTCGTCGGCGTGGAAGAGTTGTGGTGTGTGTGCGATGCGGATGCCGTCATGGCACACCTCCCTGTCCCGAGCGTGGCAGGCCTTCACTTCGCGATGCGTGCGACTGCTTCAACTCGATCGTGACGATGCCGCCGTCGTTTCCTGCGGTTGAGCCCGCCTGCACACGGGGCTCGGCGCTCGTCCAGCCCGCGGGGGTCTTCCACGCGGAGAGGAACGCCGCGGGCGCCCCCGGCGTGCGCACGGTCATCGTCGCGGCATCCGGCCGCACGCTCAGCGACTGCGGCAGCGCGCCCCCAGCACTCGGCCACCCTCCGATGATCTCGGCCAACGCACTCGGCGCATCGAACGAGGCGCCCGAGCCCGTGCGGGACGCGACGGCCCGCAGTTGCTCGAGTTCCCTCTCCAGCGCGAGGGCATCGGGAGCGCCGGAATTCTGCGCAAGCGCGGCCTGTGCAAGCACGCCTTGGGCCGCCTCGGCGTCATCCCCGGCCGCGCGGCGCAGCAGTTCCGCCCGGCGTGCGAGATCAAGCGAGATTGCCACGCACGCGATCGTGATCGCACCCAGCACGATCGCGGCACGCCGGTGGCGGTGCGAGCGGATCGCACGCGGCTCGAACTCGCCTGTGAGCATGTTCAGGCGCGTGAGATCGAGCGAGCCCGCTCCGTGCGGGAGTACGCACGCCGGGATCGACTCGGGGGCGAGTGTGAACACCCGGGGTTCCAGCGCCCTCAGTGCCTCACGTTCGATCGCGCAGACGATCCAACCGGAGCCGCCTCTCTGACTGTCCCCCGTCACACCGCCAGTTCCGTTCTCACCTCGCGCTCGATCGATCGTGATCGCCACCGCGTGCAGGTTCTCCATCGGCACGGGGATCTGATCTCGCGCGGCTTCGATCGCGCCCGGCGCAAGCACGCCGTCGCGGCGAACAGCGCCCGGCGGGAGCGTCGCCCAGTAGAAGCGCTCGGCGGGCCAGGTCACGGTGTGGAGTGGCACGAGAGTCATGGCGAGCCCCCGCCCTTGAGCGCGAGCGTGCGCACGCCCGCGCCGTCCCGGATGGCAACGCCCTGGCCGTCGATGCGTTCGACCGTGCGAGCGCCGATCGAGTCGCCCACGGCCACCACCCGCACGCGGTCGGCGGTGGAGTCGTACAGGACCGCCTTGGTGGTGCCGCCCTCGCTCACGAGCCCGAGCAACTGCAGCGTCAAGGGGGGCGGGGGCGGCGCGGGCTTTTCCGCCGCAGCCTTCACCGGCTCCGGCGCGGCGGGCGCCAGCCACATCGCCCGATCGAACGCCGCAAGATCGAGACGCGGCCGCGGTGCAGGCCGTTCATCCTCGCCAGCGCCCGGCTTCGGCTCCGCGTTCAACGCTTCAGACCCCCGCGGCCGGACGCCGTCCCCCATCGGCCACCAGCGCACGCTGAACGCGCCCAGCACCACCAGCGCACACGTCCAAAGCACCACCCTGGTCTTGGCGACTTGGCGGGTCAGGGGGTCTCGAGCTCGCGCGGGCGTGCTCATGGGCGTGCCTCCGGCCTCAGGCTCGCCACATCCTCCTCGTCCACCGTCTCGATCACGCGCGTCACCTCGGCCCGCGTGGTCACGCCCCTGGCGATCAGCTCCTGCCCGGCCTGGGCCAGCGTGGTCATGCCGCGCGACATCGCCAGCGCCTTGATCTCGGGCGACGATCGGCGGGCCTCGATCAGCCCGCGGATGCCAGGATCGATGGCCAGGAGCTCGAACACGCCGGTCCGACCCCGGAACCCCGAGTGCAGGCACTCGGCACACCCCGCCCCCCTGCACGCCCGGTGCAGCGTCCGCACCAGCCGCTGGGCCAGCACCCCCGAGAGCGACGAGGCCACCAGGAACGGCTCGACGCCCAGGTCGATCAATCGCGCCACGGCGCTCGCGGCGTCGTTGGTGTGCAGCGTCGACAGCACCAGGTGCCCGGTCAGGCTCGCCTGCACCGCGATCCGCGCCGTCTCATGGTCGCGCACCTCGCCCACCATGATCACGTCGGGGTCCTGGCGCAGGATGTGACGCAGCCCCGCGGCGAAGGTCACGCCCTTCTTGGGATCGACCTGCGTCTGGCTCACCGAGAGCCCCGCGGTCGAGAGGTCGTACTCCACCGGGTCCTCGATGGTGAGGATGTTGAGCTCGCAGCCCCGAGTGGTCGCGGCCGCGTGGCTCGCGCTGATCCACGAGAGCGTGGTGTAGAGCGTGGTGGTCTTGCCGCTCCCGGTGGGGCCGGTCGAGAGGAGCGTGCCGCTGGCCCGCGACGCGATCCGCAGGTAGCACCGCTCGAGCTCCGCGGGCATGCCCAGCGCGCCGAACGAGAGCGTGCGGGCCGAGCGCTCGGGGTCGAGGAGTCGGATCACCACCCGCTCGCCGTAGGTGGAGGGAAGGGTGCTGACGCGGAGGTCCACGCGCCGCCCGGTGGTGCCCAGCGTGACCGCCGCCCGCCCGTCCTGCGGCGCGCGCCGCTCCGCGACGTCGAGACGGGCGATGACCTTGATCCGCGTGATGATCGCCAGCGCGAGCGACGAGCCCGCGGCAAGCTCGCGGACCGTGTGCAGCACGCCGTCCATGCGGTAGCGGACCAGCACGCGCTCCTGGATCGGCTGGATGTGGACATCGCTGGCGCCGCGCCGGATCGCCTCGAAGAGAACAAGGTCCACCAGTCGCACCACGGCGGCCTTGCCCGAGGTGTCCAGCAGGTCGGCGTCGCGGCGGGACTCGTCGAGCGAGCGTGTCAGCTCAAGCTCGACGGCGTCCGACGTCAGGCCGGCCGCGTCGCCCTCGAGGAGTGTGGTGAGCGGTGTTGCGGGATCGGATGACCCGGGCGTCAGACCATCTTGGCGTTCCCGCTCGCGCTGGCGGGCCGCGCCGGCGTACGCCCCATCGATCGCCTCGGCCAGGGCCACGTCGTCGACTCGCTCGCTTACGACGACTCGCTTCATCGCCACGCCGATGTTGAAGACCGCGACGGTGCTGGTGGTCGAACCGACGGCGAGCCGCGTCCGGCTTTCCGACGCGTTCCCGAGCCCCAGCACCAAATGCCGGCGCGCAAAGTCGTACGGGATCAAGCGCAGGAACTCGGGACACGGTGCGTCGAGCGCGGCGGTCCCAGGCGCCACCACGTCCGCGTCGAGCGGCTTGGCCTCGGCGATGCTGGAGCCCAACATGGCACCGCTCACACCGCTCACCGGATCACCGCTCACCGGATCACCCGCGCCTTCACCTCGGGGGACCCGTCGTCGACGTGCATCGCCGCGCTGGTCCGGTCGCTCAGGTACTTCAGGTCCTCAAAGTCGGTGCTCCGCAGCACCGTCGCCTTGATGAAGACATAGAACCGCGTCTTGCCGCTCCCGTTGTTCCGCGACTTGAACAGTTCGCCGATCAGGGGCACCTCGCCGATCAGGGGCACGCGCGACTCGCCCTCGGTGCTCGTCACCAGCTCCAGCCCGCCCACCGCGACCACATGCCCGTCCGGGATCGTCGCCACGCTGTCGACGCTGTTCTCCTGCTTGGGCGGGGGGAGCCCCGCCGCCGAGCTCGACCCCACGAAGCTCGAGAGCTTGATCGTGTACTCCAGCACCAGGTGATCGCCCCGCGCGATCTGCGGCCTCACCGAGATCGTCGTGCCCGCGCTCTCGCTCCCGCCGTAGCTGAAGGTGGTGTCGTTGCTCCCCGTCCGCGTCTGCTGCGTGATCGGCTGCTGCAGCACGCTGGAGAAGACGGCCTGCTCGTTGTTGCTCACCAGGAGCTTGGGGTTGGAGAGCGAGCGTGTCTTGTTGATCGACTCCAGGGCCCGGATCAGCACGCCGAACTCGCCGGGGTTGAGCACGACGCCGCTAAAGCCTGCGGCCGAACCCACCGTGCCCGTGGCGGGGCCGCCGCTCGAGAGGCCAAAGAGCGACGCGAGCTTGGTCGTGGCGTTCTCGATGCTCCCGATCTTCTCCAACTCGACGCCCAGCGAGAGCGCCTCGGAGTCGTTGAGGCTCACCAGCATCGCCTCGAGCATGAGCTGCGGCTGACGCACGTCGAGCGTCGCGATGAGCGACTCCAGCTGCGCCAGCATCCGCGGCTCGCCGATCGCGATGATCGCGTTGGTCGCGCGGTCGGCGGTGAGCGAGAGCCCGGATCGGGGGCCGGAGCCTGAAGAGGTCGCGCCGGTGCGGAGTAGGGGGCCGCGACCAAAGCCTGAGTTATTGCCGGCGGGGCCGAGGTCGCCCGGGGCGGAAGCAGATGAAGTGGATGAGGCATTGCTGTTGGTGGAGCCAGGGCCGGGAATTCCGCTGCGAGCCACGTCTCCCGTCGCCGTCGGCAGGGGCTGGCGGTAGCTCGACTGGGCCGCCCCCGTGCGTACCTGATCGCGGGCCTGCTCGCGGTCGGGCCCGCTCCCATCGTCGCCCGGAGCTTCCAGCGCCCCGGCCGCGATCAACTGCTGAAGCGTCGCAAGCAACTCATCCACCGGGCGGTTCTTCACCGGGAATGACTTCACGGGCGTCGGAGCTCGCTCCGCGGCGTCAAGGCGGGCCATGAGCGCCTCGATCTTCTCGTGCTGCGACGCCGTCGCCGTCACGATCAGGCCGCCCGTCAGCTCATCCACCACCACGCGGAAGCGATCGTCCTTCTCGCCCGCGCCCCCTCCCGGGCCCGAGCCTCCGCCTCCGCCGTTCACCACCGCCTCGACCAGCTTCGACACATCCCGCGCCGCAAAGAACCGCGGCGTGTACGTCTGCGCTGTCGTCGCTTCGCGCTTGTCGATCGCCGTGATCAGCGTGCGCCACGATTCCTCCGCCTCCGGCGGGCACACCAGCAGGATCGACCGCCCGTCCGGCCCGGCGACCAGGTCGCCCGCCAGCTTCCGTCCGCTCTGGCTCTTGGGCCCCGCCAGCGATTGCAGCGTCGCGATCGCGCTCCCCGGGCTGATGTTGGCGAGCGCGACCTCGCGCAGCACCGTCGCATCCGGCGCGTCGAGCTTCTCCAGCATCGCCAGCGCCTCGTCGACGCGCGGCGACAGGTCGCTGATGATGAGATAGCTCGAGTCGCCCAGGGCCGCCACGCTCCCGCCCGTCTTCGACAGCGCGCCCTTGATCGCGTCGACGAGTGTCTTGGGTGTCTGGTGCCTGGCCTTCACGACCTGCGTGACGAACGCCGCGCCCGCGGCATCTCCGGCATCCCTGCTCACCCGCGCCAGCCCCGCCGCGGCCTCCATCTTCACCACGCTGATCACCGGGCTTCCGGGCGTCCGCACCGTCGTGAAGCCGCGCGACGCCAGCACGAACGACAGGAACTCCGGCACGTCCTTGCGCGAAAGACCGCCCGGCACGCGCAGCGTCACGCTCTGCTCGAGCTCCTGCGGGTTGTAGCTGTACGCCACCCCCGACACCTCGCCCGCCAGGTCCACCAGCCGCGACAGCTTCATCGTGTCGGGAAGAGAAAGGTCGGGGGGTTGGGAGTTCGGCGCGTGCGTGTCGGATGCGGCGGGCTGGAACGCGAGTCCCATCGAGCACGCGGCCATCGCACTCGGCCAAGTGACTTGAGTCTCGGCCCGCACCGCCACCGGAATCCAGCCGATGCACAGCGCGGCCGAGCCCAACGCGAAAGATCGCACCACACGAAGATTGCATCGACGCCCGACAATCATCAAACGGCCAAGACAACCCGGGAGGAGCGTGGCTTCCATGGTGACAGCCTACCCATATTTGACGGCGGCGAGAGCACAAGTTGTCGAATGATCGAGGGATTCGAGGCGATCGCGTGTGTGGCGCAGCCAAAGGCAGCGCGCGGGTGTCGTTCACCTCGCCGGTGTCCGTAAAGTCCCCATCGCCGTTCCAGACCTCATCGTCCCTCGCCCAGTTCCCGTCTGGCTGAGCGTCCACTGCTGGTCCCGCCACAAGGTCGAGATGCTCGACCCGGTCCAGTGCCCCTCCTGCGTACGCGTCAGCCGGTTGCGGCCGTCGATATACTCTCCATGCGGCTCTCCTTGAGGAATTTGGGTCACGATAACTCCACCTTCCCGCGGGAGAGCAGCTTCTGCAAATGTGCGCATCCATCAGAACGTTACCCACGGATCGAACGCAGCAAGTAATTGGAGGACGTATTCCCGACTGGAGGCACGCCGCTTGGTGCGACGCATCGAGGCCCTGGGACTTATCACGCCCATTCGTTCCACGGGGGAGTTCGTGATCCCGCAGTCTTTCCAAGTTTCCCGATGATACCTGCGTCTCGCCAGACCATCGCGCGTACTTATCCGGTGAGGAGTTCTACTTGTGACTGATCCGACGAGTCGCCGATTCACCGCACTCCGGGCATCTCTTGCTTTCATCAATACCCAACAGAGAATAGTCGCAATTCGGACATGCTGTGCTAGCGCGAGCCGTTCTCATTCGGTGCAGTTTTTTTAATATAACAAATAAAATACACACTGACGTAATGCCAAAGATCCATGCCGGCACAAATAACGTCTTAAAGCTAACCGGGGACGCAAACGACGAACTAACGAGATTTGGCCACCACTCCACGCCACTGATATGGTCCAGTGACAAAAACGAAAATCGCGGCAATCCACGAGTGTCTTGCCCAACATCGCTGATCGCAAGCCTACCGCGCAGTATGCCAAATCTCAGCACTCGCCCAGCGTCAATTCTCACGTCTACCGCAGATGCGCGATTGTTCAGCACGCCGTATGTTATCCACACCATTATGCAAATGGATACAACGCCTATCGATACCATTGCGACAAAAACTACTAATTGTCGAACGCGACTGAACTTCATGGCACATCTGATCTCCGCTGCTATCTCGTCAACTCATTTGCATTACTTTGGGAACGTCCACTCAATGTCAAGACTATGGGTCCGCCTCGTAGCATTGATTTCATTCCCAGGACAATAACACACAGCCGGGGTGCCTAGGTGTATACTAACCGATTGCACCAAGTTGGTCGATGTCTTGTATGTGCACTTGCGCGGAGTCCAGGAGTTCTCTTCGCTGGGCACGCATTTTTCTACCATGCCGAGACCGCACGTGTCTACTCCTCCGGCAGAGATTGTGCATATATCCCCTGATGTTTTGGTAATTGAAATACTCCCAGTTACGACGCCAATGTCGACCTGGCAAGTATTTTTGTGTCGTATTAATTCTCCCCAGCGATGTTCGTTCTTGGGTCCAGGTGCTCGGAAACTAAAGTAGGTTATGTCCACCATCTGCACGTCGCCTCCAAACGGCTGGACCGTCACGCCGGATCCGGCAAAGCAACCTCCCCAACAGTCCGAGAATTCGCGTGTGCAACACATAAGATCCTGATCCAAATCCCAGGCGCCAAACGGCGGGTCATCATAGGGGGCATTCGCAGCCACAATCGAAGCCCATGTCGCTTCCATTAACAAGGCCCATTTCCAATCATAGCATGCTATGAGGCCCTGGGGATCCCTTGCTCTTAGTGGCTGATCAGACACATATGCAAACAGGTTCTTTCCGCCTGCATACCCCGCGGGGTCTCTCCTCAACCACCTCCCGAGGCCTGCGTCGTAGGCGCGGTTCCTGACGTGGTAGACGGCCCTGGACGCTCCGACGAACGTCGGATCGTACTGGTAGCCGGCGAAGCCGACGCGATTTCCGATCGAACTCGCCGAGAGCGTGAAGCGGCCCGCGGTGGATGGCGCATCCCACCAGGCGCTGAAGAGGTCGTAGTCGTCCTCGTCCACGTCCCCGTCGAAGTCCACGTCGGCCTCTGCCCTGGTGTTGTCGAAGTCGTCGCCGTAGTCGTCGAAGTCGTTGCCGTTGACATACCCGTCGCGGTTGTAGTCGCCCGGGTCGATGCGGATTGGGATGCCGTAGGAGGTGTACTTGACCCACTCCTTCACAACGCCAGTGTCCGACAGCACGGCCGAGACATCCGCGCGCCAGTTCTGGACGTAGTAGACCCGCTCTTCCAGCGTCCCGTCGGCCGAGCTTGTCCAACTCGTGTTGGCGTCCTTGTTGCGCAGTATCACACTATCAATGTACGAGCTCGATCCCCGGCCGTTGGCCCCCGCGTTGTGGTACGCGAAGAGCTCCTTGGGGCTCGTATCACTCCCCCGGAACGTCGCCACGACCCGCCAGCGATCGTCCAGCGCAAAGCTGTACCACGGGTCGCTCCCGTCCACGTCGGCGTCCGCGTCGGCGTCGTAGTGCCAGCCGATCCGCATGTTCAGCCCGTTGTACGTGTACTCGGCGACCACGGCGGAGTTCCCTCGGTTCTTCACCGTCCTGAGTCTACCAAAGGCGTCGGAGACGTACGAGTAGTCTTTGCCGTCGTCGGTCAAATCCCCCACCGCGTCGTGCGTCAGGGTGTAGTTCACGCTCGCGTTGCTGTCCGTGTCCCGGGTCAGAAGCTCGTTGGCGGCGTTGTGCGTGCGCGTGTCGTCCACCTCGCCGGTGTCCGTGAAGTCCCCGTCGCCATTCAGGTCCTCCTTATCCCTCGCCCAGTTCCCCGTCTGGCTGAGCGTCCACTGCTGGTCCCGCCACAGGGTCGAGATGCTGCTCCCGTTCCAGTGCCCCTCCTGCGTCCGCGTCAGCCGGTTGCGGCTGTCGATCGTGTAGGACGCGTCGAAGACCCCGGGGTTGCTCCCACCCCCGTAGTTCCTTTGCAGGTTGTCCACCTGCCGCGTGATGTTGCCCGACTCGTCGAAGGTGATGTCGGTCGAGTACAGGTCACCCCCGCTCCCGCCGTCCTTGGTCCAGCGGTCCTTCACGATGCGGTTGAAGCGGTCCAGCCGGTCGTAGTTGGCCGTGCCGCTGCCGTACCTGGCGCTCGTCACGCCCGCCTCGGCCAGTTGCTGCGAGACGAGCTGACCGGCCCCCAGGTACTTGTACACCGCCACCGTGGTGGCGCCGGCCTTCACCTGCGTCACGCGGCTGCAGGCGTCGTCCAAGAGGTTCCCCGTCGAGAGGTACTCGTACTGCAGCGACTGCTTCTCGGTCCCCGCGTAGTTCACCTTCTGGTACGTGCGGCGCAGGCAGTCGTGCCCGCCGCTGGGCGTCGCCTTCTCGTAGGTGTACGCCACGTCGTACTCGTCCCCGCCGCCGCCCCCCGAGACCGCCGAGTTGCGGTCCTGCTCGAAGAGCGTCACGTTCCCCCAGTCGTCGTAGGTGTACTTCACCTCGTCCACCACCGACCCCGACCCCGCCGTGGCGTTGTCGTACTGGGTCACCGTCTGCGTCTGCCCGCGGCTGGTGTAGCCCATGGTGATGCGCCGCACCGCCCCGTCAAAGCCCCCGGCCAGGGTCGACACACGCTTGTGCGTGATGCGGCCGCCGGTGTCGTAGTCGGTCTCGGTGATGTTCCCCGCCTGATCCTTGGTCCAGATCTGCTGCCCCTGGGCGTTGTAGGCGAACGTCACCACGTCGGTGCCCGAGGAGGAGTCGGGGTACGTCACCTTCTGGAGCAGGTGCCCGGTTCCGACTTTGGAGTCCCCGGCGCTGGCCCCCTTGGTGGTGCCGTAGGTGTACGTCGTCACCTGGTCGGTGGCGTCCTCCACGTTGTCGCCGTCCAGGTCCACGAAGAGCTTGGTGCGCAGGCCATTGGCGTAGACGTAGCGCACGATGTTGTCGTCGTCGGCGTTGTCGCCCGATGGGCTTCCGTTCACGTAGTTGCTGATCTCGGTGACGACGCGGCCGGCGGCGTCGTACTCCTTCCGCGTCACCTTGCCGCGCGGATCGGTCACGTCCTTGAGCGTGCCATCGTCGTTGTAGCTGTAGCTGGTCACCGGCGTCGAGGTCGAGCTCCCGGGGGGCGACGAGGCCGCCGTGCGGTCGAACGTGGTCGCGTTGCCGCTGGAGCCGTTCGTGCCGTAGCTGCATGTCGCCGTCACCCGGTCCAGCTCGTCGTACCAAGAGGCCGTGATCTGGATGCGCCCCGTGATGTTGCCCGAGGTGTACTTCATCGAGTCGGCGTCGGCGTTGCTGTCCAGCGCCCCCGTGCTCCCCGTCGACAGATCGTCGTGGGCCCGGCTGATGGTCGCCTGCATCAGCACGTGGCCCGTGGTGGTTTCGTAGGAGGTCTGGCTCTCCTCCAGCACGTGATCGCCGCTCACGTCATCCGCGTCGCTGTACCCCGAGTCGTTGTCCTTGGCGAGCGTGAAGCGGTGCGTCACACGCCCCTGCCGGTCGTACACCTGCTTGGAGGAGCCCCCCGGCCCCTTGCTCTTGATCACCCGACCCGCGGCGTCGGCCCACGTCTGGCTCACCAACGTGTCGTCGTCCGAGCCGTCGCTGGCGTCGATCTTGTGCGTCGTCGTCTTCCACGCACGGCCCTTCTCGTCGTACGAAGTCTCGTTGAGCGACAGCCGGTTGGTCGAGAGCGCCGTCGGGTCGTCCCCCGCGTCCAGGCCGCTGGTGCTGCTGTACGTTCCCACCGCCGTCACCCGGCCCATGTTGTCGTAGAGCGTCAGCGTGTACGGCGCCTGCGGAGAGAGCGTCACGACGCGGCGGCCGCGGGCATCGTTCAAGAACTCCGTCACGCGCTGGTCGGTCGTGCTGTCCTGCACGTAGGCCGTGACCTTGGTCACGTACGAGTTGCCCCCCGCCGACCCGCCGTCGTACTCGGTCGCCTGCATCTTCACCATGTCGTCGGAGCCCGAGGACTCGCCCCCGGCGAAGCTGTTGTCGTTGGTGCCAAGGTAGCTCTCGATGGTCCGGCCCAGCTCGTCGTAGGCCGTGCGCCGGATGGTGCCCGTTGCGTCCTTCACACGCCGCTGCCGCCCCATGTCGTCGTAGCCGTACATCGTCTTGTCGTAGTTGGTCCCCGCCGAGCCCGCGCCCGACCCCGGGATCAGGAAGTAGCTCCGGGTCTCGTCGGTCCGGGCGCCGCTGCCGGAGTACACCGTCACGCTCATCCGCGCCAGCGTCCCCTTGTCCAGGGCCGTGATCGGGTCGCTGTCACCCTCGTCGATCCAGGTCGAGAGCGCATCGGTCAGACCCGACGAGCCGATCGCGATCGAGCCCGTCATTTCCGGCTTGCCCGCGTGGTTGGTCACCGTGTAGCTCGCCGGCCCGAAGTACGTCGTCGAGCCCCCCGTGGTCATCCGCGGGAAGTTGATCGTGACCATCCGCCCGTCGGCGAGCTTGCTGTAATAACTCTTGGTCACCCGGCCGTCCGGCAGCGTGGTGGTGTCGATCCGGCCCTGGTTGTCGTAGGTGTACGTCGTGATCAGGCGATCACCGTCGCTCGACTCCGAGATCCCCCAGTCCGTGTTGGGGTCCTCGCCGCCAAAGTCCGAGCCGTGGTTGGTCTGGCAGTCGCGGATCGACTTGACGACCAGCCCGTCGGTTAGCGTCGAGTAGCTGAAGATCCCCACCTCGGACTCCGTCATCGCCGTCGTGCCGTCGGCCCGCAGGTACGAGGTCGACGAGGTCGCCGCGTTGGACCCGTTGTTCCCCGTCGTCACCGTCGGGTTGGCCCGCACCACCTTCTTGAGCATCAGCGCCGCGCTCCCCGAGAGCCCGGTGTTGGTCGCGCTGATCTCGATCCCGCCCACGCTGTCCAGCGTCCCCTTGGCCGTGAAGCTCTTGTTGGTCGCGATCACCGGCCGCTTGTGCGTCACGCCGCCCACCGTCAGCGACAGCGTGCCGTACGACATCGTGCGGCTGAAGTACGCCGAACCGCCCGTCCCCGCGTCCTTGTACTTCTCCGCCGTCACCAGGCCCGTCAGGTCCCCCGACGGCGTCCGCGTGAAGAGCGTGATCAGCCCCACCGAACTGCTCTCGGTGAACGACCCCGTGCTGTGCGTGTACCCCGTGATGTTGGCGGGTGTGTGCACCTCCGTCACCATGCCCAAAGAGTCGCGCACCACCTCGGTCGCCCAGGTCTTGGTGGGGCTCCCCGAGGGATCGCTGTTGGTCACCACCCGCGACAGGGCCTGCCCGGTCTCGTCGAAGTACTGAGTCGCGTAGATCGTGTCGGGCTGCTTGATGATCACCCGGTTGTACCACTCGGTGTCGTACCCCGTGACCGGGCTGAACGAGCCGTTGCTTGCGTACGTGAATTCGTAGGTTCCGTTACTCCCCCCCGAGCACCCGCACTCGCCGTTGAAGAACGCCTTCGAGACCCGCTTGCTCCCGCCGTTCTCGTACTCGAAGTACCCCTCGCTGAAGGGTTTCAGGTCATCGTCGCTGGCCGAGAGGAAGTCGTCGTCCAGGTTCCCGTCCTGGTCCCAGTCGAACTTCCGGCACCCCTCGTACCCCACGATCATCTTGAGCTGACCGTCGTTGCCCCGCCGCCCGTCCGAGTTGCTCCAGCTGTCGTCGTAATACCGGTAGTACTTCGTCTTGACCAGGCTCACCCCGGAGTCCGACATCGGGATCGTCACCGTCACCGTCTTGAGGTCCCCCTCCTTCCCGTGCGAGTCTCCATCGGCCGTGTAGTAGCCGTAGTCCACCTTGCTCACCTCGACCACCCCCGACGGGCTCGACCAGGTCCCGCTCGCCTTGGTCTCGGCCTTCACCTGCGTCAGCTTGGTCAATCCGCCCACGCTCGAGTAGGTGTACGTGTACCGACGCCCGTCCCCGGAGTGCGAGTCGTACGCCGTCGTAATCCGCCCCGAGGTGTCGTAGCCGCTCGTCACCGCCGTCGACGCCGTCGTCGCGTCGCCCACGTACGCCGTGTTCCCCGCCGCATCGACGATCTTCCAGATCTGCCAGTCGGCCCGGCTGCTCGCGGTGTTCCCGCCGAAGAAGTACGTCTTGGTCCCGTGCTGGTCGTAGTACACGTAGGTGTCCGGCGAGCCCGAGACGTACTGCACCACGCCCGCCGTGCCGTTGCGCCCCACGAACTCGTTGGTCCCCGTGCCCCCGTTCCGCTTGAACTCAAGGTACCGGTCCGCGCCGTACACGATGTAGATCACATCATCGGCGTCCGTCGCGCCGTCGTCGAACACCATCTCCGGCTGGCTCATCTGGAACCAGTTCCGCCCCTGCAGGCCGGTGCTGTTGCTGGCCTGCACCCCGTTGAAGCTGCGGCCCACCGTCCAAGAGAACCCCGCCGAGGGGAGCGACAAGTCAACATCCGTCACCGTCACGTTGCCGCTCACCAGATCCACCGGCCCCTGCATCCGCTGCCCGCCCGACCGCCCCTCGAAGGGATTGCCCGCCAACGCCCACGGCTGCACCGAAGCCGCACGCCCCGCGCCGTCGATCGTCACGCCCCGCTGCGTGTGCAACGGCAGCACGCCCTGACGCGTCGTCGCGCCCCCGACATAGGTCGTGAGCGTGTCCGAGTTGATCACCAGGATCTGGTCCGCGCACGCCGCTCCAGCGAGCGCACAGAGCACGAGCGCGGCCACCGACGTGCGACCGCGAAGCGAGCAACGCGAAGATGACGTGTGACGCATGACCGCTCTCCAACGCAAGAAGACTTGCCGAGTGTCGATCGCGGCGCGAGCCGCCCGCGCCCGCTCGGGCGCATTGAACATGGTGTAACACGCCAGGCTATCCCGCGCCAAGAGTGCATTTTGCAATTGTGGATAAATTGAAGTCGTGCATAAGCCACCCCGATTAGGTGTGGGTAAACCACCGGCGCATCGATTGCGCTGTTGGAACACATGTTGGATTGTGAGCGCCGGACGCCGCTCGTTCACTCTGCCACATTATGAAGATATTTCTCAGGAGACCCCTTGCATCGCCAACCGCGGCGCGCGATAGTGCCAAAGCCCGCGGCCACGCGTCGCCGCGGGCCACGCCCCGCTCCCCTCTCGGAGGTCTCCCATGCCGGCTTCATCACGCAGCGGACTCTCCACCCTCGTCGCCGCCGCCGCGGGCACCGCCCTGGTCCTCGCCGGGGTCGGGGCCTACGTCAGCAACAACATCTGGAGCGCCTCGCGCGCCCTCCACGCCGCCCCCGCCCCCGCGGCCAAGGCCAACGACGCCGACGCCAACCGCCAGCTCCGCAACGTGCTGGTCCGCGCCGGGCTCGGCGCCGATGCCCTGACCGCCGCCGGCGTGGACGGAGCCAAGGCCGCCGAGGTCGTCGCCGCCGTTCGAGGCGTGCTCGCCGAGCAGGGCGCGTCGCTCAAGCTCGCCGACGAGAACCACCGCGCCGCCACCGTCCTCCGCCAGCAGATCATCGCCAAGATCCAAGCCGGGACTTCCACCGAGCAGGACCGCTCGGCCCTGGCGTCCACCGACGCCACCCTCGCACACGAAGCGCAGGCCCGTGCCGCTGTTCTCGACGCCTGCCTCGCCGCCGCCAACGCGGTTCTTTCACCCGGAGAGGTGCAGGCCCTGGCCGCGATCCGCTCCCTCCCCGCCGACCTCCCCCTGAAATACCGCGCCGCCTCCATGAACTCCGGGCAGGCCGACGCCCTGAGATCGGCCCTCGGTGAGGCCCGCGCCGCCAACGCCGTCGGCGAAGAGACGTCCAACGACGCCTCGTCTCTTCTCCATCACTACGACGCCGACACCGCCGTCTCCACCGCCAATGCCAACCTCATCAACAACCGCACCGCCGTCACAGCAGCCTGGGAACAGGCCGTCGGAAGATAGCCCGAACTTGGGGGAGTAGTTCTCGCTCAGTCGCGATGTCTCGCTTTGGAGTTGATTCGCTCGCGGTTCAATGCACGCAAGCGGCTGTTGCGCGCCGCAGGTTCACCACCAACCAACAGGATCAAACGGAAGGCATCGCCATGCGCTCGTCAGACCGTTCCATTCGGAGCCTCTGTGTGCTGTCGCTGGTCGTCTGGGGGCTGTGGGCTTTCGCAGGCCCGCTCGACCCTCCGCAAGGAGCAATCGCCTCGACATACAAAACACTCAGCGAAGTGGAGCCCCGCACGCCAATCGACTTGGCTCATACGCCCGGCACCGCGTCCTCCCTCTACCAGATCACCCAGCCGGGCAGCTACTACCTGGTTGGGAACATCTCCGCCGAGGTCGGCAAGCACGGAATAGAAATCACTTGCAGCGATGTACGCATTGACCTCCGCGGCTTCGAACTGGTAGGTCTCCAGGGCATGGGCTCGTTTGATGGGATACGCACGACCAACATCGGGCTTCGGAACCTTGAGATCTCGAGCGGCAGCGTGCGGAATTGGGGTGCCCAAGGAATCAACCTGGGTGCCATGGGAACATCGTCAAGCAAGATCAGAAGTGTCGCCGCCCGCGACAACGCGAGCTTTGGAATCAGCACGGGCGACGCGTGCGCGGTCGTTGATTGCACGGCTTCCCGCAACGGCTGGCACGGCATTCAGGTCGCCCAGGCAAGCAGCGTGATGAGGTGCGGCTCGTCGGGGAATCAGGCGATCGGCATCAGCCTCGCCCCGGGCTGCGTGGTCGACGAGTGCCAATCTTCCTTCAACCTCTCGATCGGGATCAGCGCGGGGCCAAGCTGCCGCATTCTCGACTCTAACTCCCACGGCAACGCCTCCAGCGGCATCTACGGCGCCAGCGAGACCACGATCCAAGGCTGCTCCGCCTCCGACAACGGACTCCACGGCATCTTCATTGACCATCGGTGCACCGTTCTCTCGAACACCCTGAGCGGGAACGGAGTTGGGAGTTCGATCGGTGCAGGGCTTATGGTCACCGGAACGGGTAACCATCTCGACGGCAATCGCTGCACCAACGCCGATCGAGGCGTTCTGGTCAGCAGCCCGGGCAACTTCATCGTGCGGAACACATGCTCAGCGAATGCGGTCAATTGGGAGGTGAGCGCCGGCAACTCCATCCTCGTTCTGCGGGCCGCAACCTCGAGCGGTGTTTTCGGCGATGCGGGCGGACAATCTCCCGGGAGCGCCGATCCAAGCGCGAACTACTCCTACTGAATGAAGAGTGCCGATTCTCGCCGTATTATTCTCAACATGGAGTCGGAGGATCCCCTCCGCTTCCCCTCAAAGAGGGACTCATCAAATGCCGTCTCGCACCATGTGGAACACCCTCGTCCTGCTCACCGCGATCAGTATCGCGACCATCGGCCTCATCGCCGGGCCTCTCGACCCGCCCGCGGGAGCTGTATCATCAACCTACAAGACTCTCGCTGAGGTCGAGCCCCGGTGCATCATTGCGTCCACGCCGACGATCATCTCAACCCCGGGCTCGTACTACCTCGGCGGAGACATCATGCACACCGGTCCCAGCCCTGCGATCACCATCGCCGCGGACGGTGTCACGCTTGATCTGCGAGGGTTCGCGCTCCGGGGCACGCCAGGCACCACCGACGGCGTTCTCATCACAGGAACCCACGCAACGGTCGTGAATGGCGCAATCGAGGGCTTCGGCGGCTCCGGGCTATCCGCGATCGGATCGACGGGACTCCGGGCGCGCGGGCTGCACCTCACCATGAATTCGGGGTATGGAATCCGGGCCGAGGACTCAACGATTGTCGAAGACGTGCAGGCGCTCTCGAACGGGACGCCCGCGTCCCCGACCGCGGGCATCTCCGTGCACAACGATTTCGTGATCCGCGGCTGCATCGCCGACCGCAACGCCGGCTGCGGAATTGCTGCAGCGCAGGCAGGGATCATCGAAGGATGCACCGCCAACAGCAACTCGGCCCAGGGAATCGTGGCCTATACGTCCGCACGGATCATGAACTGTTCGGTATTCCGCAATGGGTCTCACGGGATCGCGGTGAACGGCTCTTGTTCCATCGAGAACAACGTCGCTCACGAGAACGCGTGGCAGCCGTTTGTGCCGGGAGCCGCGGGCATCTTCGTCGCGGATCAGTCGACGAGAATCGACAGCAATCATGTCGTGGCGTCCCCGATCGGAATCCGTGCTGACGGAGTGCGCAGCGTCGTCGTGCGCAACACCGTGACCTACTGCCCAACGCCCATCAGCGCGGTTGCGCCCAATACGCTTGGTGAGATCATCAGCAATCCGGGAGCGAGCATCCTGACATTGGACGCTCAGAACTCGAGTCCGTGGGCAAACTTCACGGGCGAATAGTGACCTGCCCCCACGGTTCGTACCAGAGTCTATGTCCCTGATTCACTCGCAGGTCCAGGCGGTGGAGGGCTGCGGAGCGCAGCGGAGCAGGCCTCCACCGTATCGCGCCGGCCGACCGGCAGCGTGACCGCCGCCGGCGCCGGAGGCCGGTATCCCAAGCTGCTGTGCGGCCTGATCTGGTTGTACTCGTGCCGCCACGATTCGATCAGCACCCTGGCCTCCTTCAGCGAGTAGAAGATCTCTCGGTTCAGCACCTCGTCACGCAGCTTCCCGTTGAAGCTCTCGACATACCCGTTCTCCCAGGGGCTGCCGGGCTCGATGAACAGCGTCCGCACGCCCACACGCGTGAGCCATTGGCGCACGGCCCTGGCGGTGAACTCCGGCCCGTTGTCGCTGCGCACGTGCGTCGGCACGCCACGCGTCGTCATCAGCCAGCACAGCCGTTCCAGCAGATCGTCGCTCGTGAGGCTTCGCGCGACATCGATCGCCAGGCACTCTCGTGTGAACTCGTCCACGATCGTCAGCATCTTGAACGCCCGCCCGTCGTGCGTTCTTCCCGTGACGAAGTCGTACGCCCAGACGTGGTCCTTCCGTGCCGGTCGCAGCCGCACGCAGCTCCCGTCGTTGAGCCACAGCCGTCCACGCTTGGGCTGCCTCCGGGGCACCTTCAGCCCCTCCCTCCGCCAGATGCGTTCGACCCGCTTGTGGTTCACGTTCCACCCGCCGTGCCGGAGCATCGCCGTGATCCTCCGGTACCCGTACCGCCCGTGGCTGCTCGCCAGCTCCACGATGTCCTTGGTCAGCGCGTCCTCGTCGTTACGCACGATGACCCGGTGCTGCTGCGTGCTGCGGGGCTGGTGCAGGACCTTGATACCGCGAGACCTTGATGGCGTTCACCACATCGGGGGTCTTTCCAGCGCGGAAATACACACCGGCGGCTCCGAGGTTCGTCCATTCTCGTGTAATTGGAGGCTGAAGCGACATGCAAGCAGGAGGTGCTCGTGGATTAATAAATGTTCCGTTCTAGTCGTCTCCGCCGCGTAGTACTTTGAATGCCCGGTTCAATTCCTGCTCGGAGCCCACTCAAACCTGCGAGTGCCTGGAGGCTGAGCGCGGAAATCACGTGGCTTTTAAAGACGGCGTTCCGCGTGAGCGATTCGTCGTCCGCGGCGGAAGAAGAAGTGCGTCAGAATGTCGGCGGAGATTGGGCGGCCGGTCCCCCATACAAGACCATCTCCCACGGGGCGGACTTGCCGAAAGTTCATAGCGGGGGCCCGCGTTGAGCCCAACCTACGACCGCGGGTCAGGGCAGGCAGGAACATCCGCCCCCGTTCTACGCTGTACCGGGCGGTCCTCTTCCTCCACGTACAGCGCCGTCGGGACGGCCTCTAACTCCGAGCGAGATCGAGTGGTCTGCATGGTTTCCCAGCGAGCAGACACGATGCATGGTGATGGACGAAGTGGTCCGCTTGGGCTATTCGAGCCGGCTGGATGAGGGCGTGCAGTCCACCGGCCGCGGCGGCGAATACGCCAGCCGATGGGGTACCAAGTCCGAGCGCATCGGCAAGAAGTACCAGTGGATTGCCTACTGGACGACTCAAGCCCGCGTCGCCGACCATTTCCGTTTCGCGGGGCACAGCACCATCCCTGCCAACGGTCGGTACGAGGGAACATGGCAGATCTCACGGGCGCGCGACATCGATCCGACGTGCCTCCTTCGCCGAATGGCGGGAGATGGCCGCTGGACCGACGAGCCGACGTGGTGGGCACCGTTCCGACATACCGACTTCGATCGCGCCTGCGACGATCGAACATGGCTTATGGATACACGCCGCGTTCCGACGCTTGAGCACGTTTGCGGTATCATTGAGCCCGGCAGCGCTCGGCGATGGATGGTGGGCTCGGCGTTCGTAAGTCTCAGGAGTCAAAGGCCCAAGGGGATTGTTCCCGAGGAATGGCGCCGACGAAGCATCTGGTACAACATCGAGACGGTTCTCGTCCGCAAGGAGCATGCCGACCGTCTGGTGCATTGGCTGAACCATGAGAGGCGCGCCGGCAGCAACAACGGCCACCGCCTAATGCCGGAGCGTCCCTCTCTGGTGGAGTGCTTCTTGCGCGAGTTCCCCAATAGCCAGGCGTGGACGGCTGAAGAGGATCCTTACTACTGCCGTGACAACTGGCGGGTCCACAGCCGGGAAGGACCCCCGGTCGAATGTTCTCTCGTTGCCGATGGCTACTTCGAAGACGGCGAGAGGGACGGTAGTCGCGACGAGGTGTTGCAGTTCACGCTCCCGTCCGCTGAGTTGGTCCGCGAGATGGGCTTGCGGCACGCGGAACAGGATGGTCATTTTGTGGGCCCCGACGGCCGGCTGGCGGCCTGGGATCCTTCCATAACCCAGGAGGGCCCGATGGCCTTGCTCCTGGACGCGGAGATGATGGCGGCGCTTGCCAAGCGAAAGCGCTATCGACTCGTCACGCTCGTGCATGGAGAGCAGAGGGTAATGAATGAAGGGATTGGCTCAGACGAGTACCTCGGACAACTGCTGTTTTCCGGGGTATTCACGTACGACGGGACGAAATGGTTCGGCGGTGCGGACGCCAGATTCGATCCTCCGTCGTGATCATACGGTGGCGATGGTCCCGAGCCCGACGCCACAGGCGGACGACCTCCGATGGACGAGCGCGACGCGCTGCTCGGGATGATCGTGCCAGCGGAGAGCGCGTGGCGTCAGCCTCGGACTCATGCACACGGCGGGTCGCCAACAATCTGCCATGCGATTCAAGATAAGGGTCTCCAATTACCGGTGTTTTCCGAGGCACCCACCCGCCGAGTTTGAATTGGGAGACGGCGTCACCGCTTTCATCGGCGAGAACAACGCCGGCAAGTCCGCCGCCTTGCGACTTGTCCACGACCTCCGTCCCGTCTTCGAGTCCGCCAAGTCGCCTCAGGTCCTCAACCAGATGCTTGAGTCGTCGATCACACCCACCAAAGGCGACGAGGTGCATGATGCGGACGAAGTGGTGTTCAACGGCAACACGGGGGCATTGCAGCTCACAATCGAAGTATTGGACCCGATCGCAGGTCCGAAGGCATCGCCCCCACCCCAAACCGCGATTGTGCTCACCCGTAATGCCGATGGAGGATGGAATGCCACTTGGCCGGATGGCAACCGTGATTTCAGCATCGACACCAAGGGCCACCTCTACGCCAAGAGTGCGGCTGGCGTGGCAATAGCGGACGCCAGTCCATTGTTGGGCGCCTTCCGAATGCTGGCCTCGTCGGTCTATATCCCCTCGACTCGCAACGAACTCCGGGGCAACGCCAGCCATTTCGACGTTCCGAACGGCGACATGCTGCTCGGCGAATGGGATCAGCTCCAGCGCGGTCAGAGCAAGCGCCAGAACACAATGGCAAGCGACTTTGAGCACTCGCTTGCCTCCCTGTTTGGCATGTCCGACTTGCGCGCGTACGCCACTATGGGCGACCGTCGGGGAATGCAATTCAAGGTTGGCGCCGCTGGACAGTATCGCGCCGACGAGCTCGGCGCCGGGCTGTCCCAGGTCTTCGCCGCACTCTACGTCGTCGTGACCAAGCGGCCATCTCTCGTCCTGATCGATGAGCCGGAACTCTCCCTCCACCCCACGCTCCAACTCCGGTTCCTGACCGAACTTCAACGATTTGGAGCGAGCGGGCTGGCGTTTTCAACCCATGTCGTCGGGCTCGCCATGAACGCCGCCGATCGAGTTTACTCGGTGACAAGGCAGCCTGGCAACGGGACGACCGGCGGACGGCCCTGGTCCAGGGTCACTCCCTTTGCCGAGACTCCGGACCTCTCCGTTCTTCTGGGGGCCCTGAGCTTTCCCAGTTACGGCGACCCCGCATTGCGCCACGTCCTGCTCGTCGAAGGCCCAATCGACGCCCGGCTGATTGAGGTGCTTCTGGTCAAACTCGAAATCGCCGACCGCGTGGTGTGCATGCACATGGGCGGCAATACAACGATTCTTGGACTTGAACATGCCCAGGCTCAGCTCTCGGGGGTCAAACGGCTGTGCGCCAAGGTCTGGTGCCTGATCGACAGCGAAGCATCTGGTGAAGGCCAGTTATCCCCCAAGAGGCAAGGCTTCCTCAAACTCTGCGAGAGTCTGGGCATCTCCGCTCACGCCACACACCGTCGCGCGACGGAGAACTACCTTACCGCCGCCGCGTGCAAGCAAGCCTTCGGCGAATCTGCCCGCGAGCCGCACGCCTATCAGCCGGTTTCACCCCAGGACCAAGGCTGGTCCAAACATCAGGCTGCGCAGGCCGCCCACCACACGCAGCCGACGGAGTTCGGCGATGTAGGCTCTTTCCTTGGCCGCATCGCCCAAGAAATGCGAGCCGGCGGCTCATCTTCGTAAGCACCGAGCATCTCGAGTGGAGCGTGAGGAGCCGACAGTCGACCCGACTACTAGGCCGTTGCGCGCCCCTGGGACGGGGGCAACAAGCATAAATACGCGCGTTGTCCATGCAGCGGATGGCTCGCACGTTGCCTCCTGAGCGATTCTGCGCGACGGTTCGTTGGTGGTCGAGTCGGGGGCGTATCGTTCCGAGTGGAGCGAGGGCATGAAGGACCTGGCCGCACCGCCACGCCCATCCCGGCGAACCGCTTCTTCCAGCGATAGCCCGTCGGCCCGACACTCCCATTTCCCGGCAGATCGCCGCCACAGATGGCCCGCTCTCAGCTTGTGTGATCGCAAACGCGATCTGTTCCACACTGAACCGCTTCCGCCTCGTCTCCGGCCTCACGAACAGAGGCCGGAATCATCACAGGCAACTCTCCTTCATGCCGGGCTGAGTTTCAGGGCCAAGACCACCGGCGTCTACGTCCATCAGGTAAAGCGGTAGATCGCAGCGGAGCAGGCCAGGACGAGTCCGATGGGACGCTGGAAGGACGGCAGCCCGGTACCAGCCAGACCAACGCCGACGCACTCGATACAATCATTACGAAGCTCTAGGACTTCGGCGAGGGCGTGATTCAGTGCGGCACGGTCATGATCGTAATTGCGAAGGATGGCATTCGCCGCCGTGCCATGGCAGCCTCGCTCACGCCCCCGCAGGTGCTCTCGGTGGAGAAAAACCAGCAGATGCCCCACTCGCTTGCGACGCTCTTGGCCGAGCTGAAGCGAGTCTGCGATGATGGCGATCATCACCAACCGCACCGGGGCACCCTTCCGGGCTGAGACTAGTCAGGCTTTGCGGTAACGGGGGCTGGAATGTCCAAACCTAAGGCATGGCGGGTGTTCGAGCGGGTGGTGCAGGAGGCATTCAGCGGGATGCCTGGCGCGAAGGTGCATCGCGACTTCATTGTGCGATCCACTGACGGTAAGCGAAATCGCAAGCTGGAGATCCTCATTGAGTACCCCGTACTCCTTCCGCTGACGCAGGACTTCCAGCCCACCGTCGTGATGAAGATCGCTGTGGACTGCAAAGACCACAAGCGACCGGCATCACTCGCAGACTTAGCCGCTCTCGCTGAGCAGATGAACGACATCGGGGCTCCGATAGGAATTATGGTCGCTACCGCGGGATTTGGCGGGAGCGTACGCGAAAGGGCTAAACAGCTTCACATCTACCCCGTGGAGGCGTTCAGCGAGGTGATGGCCCTGATGAAAGGGCGGCCGGTGCCCGATTTCTGGCTCTGCAAGTGCTGCAAGGAGGCGACCGCAGGGAAGGACCGCATGCCCGGTGCGGTGGATTGGCACGATCAAATGATGACCCGGTACGAAGCCATCACCGGGAGCTGCACATGGTGCAACTCCGTGCATGCTCTGTGCCCGGACTGCGGTTCGGTGACGGGCTTCCACGAGGCCGACGAGGGAGAGTGGATCGAGTGCAACGGCGGATGCGACCGGCTCTACTTCGTCCACTTCGACGGGAGAGAAAACACCCGCGACCTCATCACCGTCAGTCCAATGGAACGTCGGATCGTGCGCACATGCGAGGATGAGGGCGGTTCGATTGACGGCGACACTGCGACCAAGATGCTCAAGTACACGATGTGGGAGTACGCGACTGATGCGGTTCATCCTGTTGCGGCGCTCACGAAGCGCGGGTGGGTCGAGGAGGTAGGGGAGGGTGGGCTCAGGCTGACGGACGAGGGAAGGACCTTCGTGGAGGACGACCTGCCCAACGCCCGCAACGCCTACGGTGACTGGTGAGCCGCGCCAGGGTTTGCCCGCACCAACTCGTGCATCCGACGGACCAGATGCTCGTCGCCGTCGCGCAGGACCACGGAGTACCGCTGAGCCGCCCGGGACTACCCCAGCACGCGGCAAACGCGATGCTCGGACCGATGGAGCTTCGCCCGCACGTGCGTCACGACGCACACCTCTGCCGCGGTCTTGACGGATACGGCGAATTCGGCCATCTGACTCCCCTCGTTTTTCCCAACAAACCGCTCTCACTAGCGCTACTCGTGATCGCATCGAAGTCGTAAGCCTTGATCACCCCGCAAGTTCCATCTGTAGCGCGTCAGCCTTCCAAGCTGAATGTCGAGGGTTCAAATCCCTTCGCCCGCTTTTTCGCTCCACCGCCATCCGGCGACGAACGGTGCCAGTCATCCCATCGCCGCAAAGCGACGTAAGTTCGATAGCCGAGACCACTCTGCTCGGCGCGATCGCGGCCTGCATCTTGCACGCAGCAGGCTCAATGCCAAGAAATCAGGAAGTCACTGAGCCGCGCTTCGTCTCCCTCGTGTCAGGGGCCACTCCGGCGCCGTCAGAAGTCTGCAATCGCCCTGGGGGGAGTCGGCGAACTGCGCCTGCATCGGGATCAAGTCCGCCCGCTCAGACATGCCCAGCGCGAGCATTCGATCTCGGCGATTGGCGCAGCTCCCGCTTCTCGGCCCGCCGCCTTTCACCCAAGCACGAGCTTGGCACCGGCGACCAGCAGCACGACCGCGAGCAGTACGTTCAAGGCCCGCGGCGTAGCACGCCGGCTGCCGAGCGTGGCGCCGATCAGCCCGCCGATGACCGCGCACACCGCCAGCGGCCAGAGCGACAGCGGCGGCGTCCTCCCGTCGTGCATCAGGCCCCCCACACCCGCGATCGAATTCACCCAGATAAACAGCGACGAGGTGGCCGCGGTGCGCTTCGGGTCGGCCCAGCGCAGGAGCAGGAGAACGGGGCTCAGGAAGATCCCGCCGCCCGTGCCCGTCAGACCCGCGACGAAGCCCAGCAGCGCACCGACCGCGAGCATCGCGGGGACGTGCGGCGGGCGCGACTGGCTCGGCGCGACGTGCGGCCGCCACGCAACATACGCCATGCGAATGGCGGTGAACAGCAGCACCACGCCGATCGCGATCTTGAGAGCGTGCGATGGCAACGCAATCTTCCCGCCGAGGAACGCGGCTGGGATCGACGCGACGGCGAAGGGCCAGAACAGTGACCAACGGAAATGGCTCGCGCGGGCGAACTGCACGAACGCGATGGTCGCCACAAAGACATTGATTGTCAGCGCCGTCGATCGCATGAGCGAGGGCTCCACGCTCATGATGGCCATCACCGCGAGATAGCCCGACGCCCCGGCGTGCCCCACCGCCGCGTAGAGCGCGCCGACAACCAGGAACAGCGCGGCGAGGATGGAGAGTGTGTCGGGCGGCATGCGCGACGAGAGTCTACCCGCCCCGCCACGCGCCGCACGAGCGCACGGCGAGCCGATCACCCGCCGATCGCGGACATGGGGCGTTCGGGCTGCTCGAACTGTGGCGTCGCGATGCCGTGCCCCGCCTGCTTGCTCCACGTCGCGTCGATCAGGAACTCCGCGATCGCTTCGTCGCTCGTCGAGTCGCGCCGAAGGAGCGATCGGAGATCCCACTCGCGCGTGCTGAACAGGCACGGCCTGACCTTCCCGTCGCCCGTGATCCGCAGGCGACTGCACGCGCCGCAGAACGGGCTGCTCACCGGCGCGATGAAGCCGATCCGGCCGGGCGCGCCGTCGGCGAACGCGAACGTGCGTGCCGTGCTCGATGCCTCGTCGTCGCCGCACGCAACCAGCGGGTACCGAGCTTCGATCGCGCGGCGCGTCTCTTCAGCGCTCACCCACTTGGACGCGTCCCACGCACGCCCCGAATCCAAGGGCATGTACTCGATGAATCGCATCTCGATCCCGAAGCGGCGCGCAAGCTCGGCCAGCACCGGCGCCTCGTCGTCATTGAAGCCGCGGATCAGCACCGCGTTGAGCTTCAGCGGCGTGAGCCCCTCTCGCAGGCACATCGCCACACCGTCGAGCACGTCCGCGGGCGTGCACGTCGATCGCGTCAGCCTCGCGAATCGCTCGGGACGCAGCGAGTCGATGCTGATCGTGACGCGCGAAAGACCGGCGGCCTTCCACTCGCGGAGCGCCGCCCGCGACAGGCGCGACGCGTTGGTGATCATCGCGATCTCGACGGGCGCCGCGCCGTGGATGCCCGCGATGATCTCGGAGAGCTCGGGGTGCAGCGTCGGTTCACCGCCCGTAAGGCGGATCTTCCGCACGCCCAGCGACGCGGCGATCCGCGCGACCCGCACGATCTCGGGTGTCGTCAGGAGCGACTCTCGCGCCATGAAACGCACGCCCGGGTCCATGCAGTACACGCACCGGAAATTGCAGCGGTCCGTGATGGAGAGGCGCAGATCGCGGATCACGCGCCCGTGCGAGTCGACCATTCGTCGAGCGGCACGCACATCCGCCGGCGCGGTCGGCGGCGCGATCGCCGCACCGCATGGCGAGTCGGAGCGCGGCGACACCTGCGGCAGACTCAGCCGCGAAACCGCCATCGCACTCTCGCCCGGCCTTTGGATCATTCTTCACCCGATCGCTCGGCTTCTTCCTTTGCCACAGCTTCCGCTCTGCAATGCCTCTCTTCACTTCTTTCTTCGCCCGACTGTCTCTTTCCTCGTGCCAAGCGCGTTCTTCTTTACACGCCCCGCTCGAACTGCTCGTGGGCCCAGCACCACGCGGCCACGGTGCTCGGGAATCCCACAGTGTTCATGCCCAGCAGAATTGCCTGCTCGATCTCCACCTCGCTGGCTCCGTGCTGCATCGCACGCCGAACGTGGCTCCGCAGCGCCGACTCCAGCCCCGCGCCCACGCAGATCCCGATCTTCACAAGGGAGAGCGTCTTGGCGTCCAGCGGCCCGGCCTTCTCAACCGCCGTCGCCACCATCTCGTGCGACTTGCCCAGCACCGGGTACTTGGTGATGAACGCCTTGTAGGTCCCCGGCACACCGCCCTTGGATTTCTTCTTACCGCCGCCCGACTTCTTCATGTCTTTTCCTCGCGTGACCGCCGCAGCATAGCGGGAATTCGTCCGGCCTTTCACCCCGCCCGACGCCGTGCCTGCCCCGCCCATCCGCCCGCGTTTCAGCGTATTCAACCTTCGCGCGACCGGCCCCGTGCGGCCCGCCCGCGCATCCCCGCGCACACTCACGCCGAATCTGATCTTCCTTTGCCTCTCCGTGTCCTCCGCGCTCTCTGTGGTGGATCTTCTTTCACGCGAGCGCGATCAATGCCCCTCCGGCGCGGGCAGGTTCACCGGCCCACCCGCCTCGGTTGCCGACGCGAACGACTGGTCATACGTCAGACGACCCTCCAGCACGGGAACCGTCACCCGAACCAGAATCGTGTAGACAAGCAAACCGCCCGCCCAGATCCCGAGCGTCACGAGCGTCTCGTTCAACGTCGGCAGGTACTCCACGATCTCGCCCAGCGGCGTCGGCACAAACGCCGGCACGATCATCCCCATCCCCTTCTCGATCCAGATCCCCACGATCAGCATCACGCACGCCGCCTGCAGCACCCGCAGGTTCCGGCTCACGGGCAGGTACAACAGCACCAGCGCGATCATGTTGAGCGCCACCGCGCCCCAGATCCAGGGCACAAGAGCCCATCGTCCGCTCAGGCCCAGGAACAGGTATTCCGCCGACGCGCCGTGCGCCGAGTCCGTGTAGAACTCCGTGAACGCCTCGGAGCCGAGCAGGAACATGTTGATCGAGAGCGCGATCGCCACCACCACGCGCAGGGTCATGAACGCCTTGGGCGCAACGGGGTAGCTGGTGAATCGATTCAGCACCGTCAGCGTCAGGATCAGGAACGCCGGGCCCGCCGAAAACGCCGACGCCAGGAATCGCGGCGCCACGACCGCGGAATTCCAGAACGGGCGGCCTCCCAGGCCGCTGTAGAGGAACGCCGTCACCGTGTGGATGCTGATCGCCCACACGATCGCGACGAACACGAAGGGGATGTAGAAGACCTTGCCGGGCTGACGCTTCCGATACGCGCAGTAGACGAGATAGCCGCAGATGTGCAGGTTGAGCAGGAGATACCCGTTGAGCACGAGCACGTCCCACGTCAGCATCGATGTCGGAAAGTTGAACTTCAACAGGAGGTGGTGGAACCGCTCGGGGCGACCGAGATCGACCGTCACGAACAGCATCGCCATGATGATCGCGGCCACCGCGAACAGCTCGCCGAAGATCACGAGGTGATGCAATTCACGATTCTTGAAGATGTACACGGGAATCACGAGCATCACCGCCGCCGCCGCCATACCCACCAGGAATGTGAAGTTCGCGATGTAGAACCCCCACGAAACCTGGTCGGTCATGCCGGTCGTACACAGCCCCTGCATGATCTGGCGGCAGTACGCCCACACGCCCGTCAGCACGAACGCCGTCAGCACGAACATCCACGCGTAGTACCGCCGATCGCCCACGAAGCTCAGGCGGAAGCACCGCCACAGGAATTGCAGGTACGTCTTCATGCGCGTCCTCCATCCCGGCCCGACGCCGCCCGCGCCACCTCGCCCATGACCGACCCCGGCATGACCCCGAACGCTTCGCCTTCCTCACGCCGCAAGCGTTCGCCGATCGCCAGCGCATCCGGGTCCAAGGTATTGGGATACCGCTCGTCGAAGTAGTAGAAGAACCGCGGAAGCGTGCCCACCTCTTCCTTCAGCACAAAGACGCGCTTGGTCTTAATGATCTCGAACACCTCCGACGAGGGGTCGAGCACGTTGCCGAACTTCCGCGCGCCCGTCGGACAGATCTCAAGGCACGCCGGCATCCGCCCTTCCCGCGTGCGGTGCAGGCAGAAGTGGCATTTCTCCATCACGCCACGCTCGCGCGGGCGGTTGGAGAGATACGCCATGTTCGGATTGATCTGCTCCTTGGGCACGCTCGGCTCCGCGAAGTTGAACCGCCGCGCCCAGTACGGGCACGCCGCTTCGCAATAGCGGCACCCGATGCACCAGTCATAGTCGATCACCGTGATCCCGTCGGGTTCCTGCCACGTCGCCGCCACCGGGCACACCTTCACGCACGGCGGATTCGCGCACTGATGGCACTGCACCGGCAGATAGAAATGCGCCGCGTCGGGCACCTTCGGCCGCTCGTAGTGGTGATTACCCTTCTCGACGTCCAGCGTCCCCCGCGGCATCTCCAGCACGCGGATGTACTGAATCTCCGGCGATCGCGACTGGTTGTTCTCCGCCACGCACGCGTGCACGCACTTGCGGCAACCGATGCACCGCGACAGGTTCAACGCGTACGCAAACTCCACGCCGTCCATCGCACGCACGTCACGCAGGTGCGGCCGGACCTGGTACCGCTCCTCCACTTTCGCTCGAATCCGCGTCAGCGCCGCCTCCATCTCGTTCGGCGTCATTTCCCGGTAGTGCTTCTGCAGGAACTGGTCGACCGAGATCGACGGATTCGTGATGAGCTCGCGCAGCGGGCTGAGCGCCGCCGCCAGCGCCGCCATCCCGCCCACCGCCGCCGCGCCGGTGCGGAGAAAACTCCGCCGCGAAACATCCGGGCCGGGCGCCGCGGGGCCCTCATGGATACGTAGGTTGCTCATGGGTGGCCTCCCGCGGGCTTGGAATCAGGCTGCGCCGCCGCCGTCGGCTTGGCGGGAGCAATCGCCTTGGGCGTCGCACGCTCCTCGCGGATCCGCCGCAGCCATCGCTGCAGCGAATTCTCGTTCTCGTGATGATCGACCTCGCTCGGCTGCGCGCCCATCCGCAACGTCGACGGCCCCGGGAGCGGCGCGAACTTTGGATACTTCGGCGCGTGCGGATCGTGGCACTCGTTGCACGCAAGCCGCGAATGCTCCGCCGACGATTTCACCCACGAGCCCAGCGTCTTCCCGTGCGTGCCGCGCTCCCAGTCGCGGAACACCGTGCCGTGGCACTGCGCGCACAACTGCGGAGCTTCGGCAAACGGAACGGTCTCCGCGTCGCGGAGTGTCAGCCGCTCGCGGTTGTTCGGGTCGTGACAGTTGACGCACCGGTTGTTCAGCCCGTGCGCCAGCTTGATCGTCGTGTGAAACGTCGGTGCCGCACCGCCCGGGTTCTGGCTCTTGAACACCTGGTGGCAAGCGTTGCAATTCTCCGGCTTCCCCTCCACCAACGTCAGCGGTGGATCGGACAACGCCACGCGTCGCGGTCCAACCACCAGCGCCGTCCGTTCGACCGCCGCCGGATCACCCAGCGGAACCTCCGCCCGCCTCGGGGCGGCGTACAGCCCGCCCGCCAGCACCAAGAACGCCACCGGCAACACCCATCCCATCAGCCCCGATTCCTGGCCCGTGGGAGGCGGTTTCGTCATAGGAGAGGTGTCCATGCGGATTTTCCTGTTTGGAGCACGCCGTCAGCCGATATGAAGAGTAGGATATCCTCTGTTCGGCCCGATGGCAGGGCGTAGATGAGGATTTTCGGAAAGCCCACGCGGGAGTCAGTCGACATGGCGGTCAGCGGGATCGTGGTGACGCTGTCAGACGATCGAGGCCTCGCGAAGGCCGCGCTGGAATCCCTCTCAACTGATCCGCGCCTCACCTTGGGCGAGCGATTCGACCGCCGCCTCGCCGCCGTGGCAGAGACCCCCAGCGTGCGCGACGACCGCGACCTGTGGGACGACCTCAACGCCCTCCCTGGCGTCGTTCGAGTGGACGTGACCTTTGTCGCACTCGATGAACCCGCTTCCCCTGATGCACCCGTTTCACTGAACCAACCCGGACCGAGCCGCTGAGCGCCTCTCAGATGGAGAACTCCGATGCTGACGCTTGATCGCCGAGCCTTCGTGAAGTCCGCGGCCATGACCGCCGCAACCACCGCCGCCGCCGCAGGATCCGCCAAGGCCCTGGCCCTTCCCATCCTCACCCAGCCCGAAGGCTCCTCGCTCAAGTGGAATAAGGCGCCCTGCCGGTTCTGCGGCACGGGCTGTCACGTCATGGTCGGCACCGAAAACGGCCGTGTCGTCGCCATCCAGGGCGATCAGAAAGCCGACGTCAACAAGGGCCTCCTCTGCGTCAAGGGCTACCACGTCGGCCTGATCCTCTACGGCAAGGACCGCCTCACCACGCCCATGCTCCGCAAGGACGGCAAGCTGGTGCCGATCTCTTGGGACGAAGCCATCGCCACCATCGCCAAGAAGATCGCCGACAGCCCCAAGACCTTTGCACTCTACGGCTCGGGGCAATGGACCGTCGGAGAGGGCTGCGCCGGCAACAAGCTCATGAAGGCCGGCCTCGGCAGCAACCAGATCGACGGCAACCCGCGACTCTGCATGTCCTCCGCCGTCACCGGCTTTCTCTCGACCTTCGGCGTCGATGAACCGCCGGGCGTGTACGACGATCTCGACGTGTGCGACGTCGCCATCACGTGGGGCAACAACATGGCCGAGATGCACCCCGTGCTCTTCTCGCGCCTCATCGATCGGCGCACCCGCGGCGAAAAGGTCATGCTCATCGACATGACCACCCGGCGCACACGCACCAGCGACCACGCCGACCACGTCCTGCTCTTCAAGCCCCACGGCGATCTGGCGATCGCCAACGGCATCGCGCACCTGCTCATCAAGAACGGCACCTACGACAAGGACTTCGTGCAGAAATTCTGCAACTTCCGCCAGCTCGGTCCAAAGCCCGACGAGAAGTCCCCGCCCGACATGCTCGGCGCGCCCATGACCTTCGAGGAATACGCCAAGGCCGTCGAGCCCTACACCCCGGAAAAGGTCGAGGAACTGTCGGGCGTGCCCGCCGAGAAGATCCGCCTCCTGGGCGAGCTCTTCGCCAAGCGCGAACTCAAGATCAACAGCCTGTGGTGCATGGGCATGAACCAGCACACCCGCGGCACCGCCATCAACTGCCTCGTCCACGCCATCCACCTCCTGTCCGGACACTTCGGCAAGCCCGGCGACGCCGCCACCAGCCTCACCGGCCAACCCTCCGCCTGCGGCACGGTGCGCGAGGTCGGCACGCTCTGCCACCTCCTGCCCGGCGGACGCCTCATCGCCAACGCGGACCATCGCAAGCAATCCGAAGAACTCTGGAACGTCCCTGAGGGACGCATCGCTCCCAAGCCCGGGTACCACACCGTCGAGATGTTCAAGCGCTTCAACACCCCCACCGACCAGGGCGGCGACATCACCACTCTCTGGGTCCAAGTCACCAACCCCGGCCAGACCATCCCGAACCTCGAGCGGAACTTCCGCAAGAAGAAGGGCCTCGCCGACAAGTTCCTCATCGTCTCCGATGGCTACCCCACCGCGACAACCGAGCTGGCTGATCTCATCCTGCCCAGCGCCATGTGGGTCGAAAAGAACGGGATGTACGGCAACAGCGAACGCCGCACCCAGCAGTGGTTCAGGCTCGTTCCGCCCCCGGGTGACGCCCGCGACGACTGCTGGCAGCTCATCGCCGTGTCGCACAAGCTCCTCGAAATGGGCGTCGAGGGCATGAAGGGCAAGGACGGCAAGTGGATCTTCCACACCACCGGCCCCGGCGGCAACGAAGTCCCCATCTGGGACTGGGCCCACTACTACGACGTCAACGTCGACGAGCGCCTCTTCGAGGAATACCGCGCCTTCACCACCATGAAGCACAAGAACCTCGCGCCCTATCAGGAATACGTGAAATCCCGCGGCCTTCGCTGGCCCGTCATCCAGCAGCCCGACGGCACATGGAAGGAAACCCGCTGGCGCTTCGCGGAGTTCGATGATCCGAACGTCGCCAAGGGCAAGGGCCTGCAGTTCTATCACTCCGTCACCAAGGACGACAAGGCCCTCATCTGGTTCCGCCCCCACGAGTTCCCACCCGAGATGCCCGACAAGGACTTCCCCTTCTGGCTCTGCACCGGGCGCGTCCTCGAGCACTGGCACACCGGCACCATGACACGCCGCGTGCCACAGCTCCATCGTGCCATGCCCCGCGCCTACGTCGAAATGAACCGAGACGACGCGACGCGCCTTGGCATCCGCAACGGCGAACTCGTCACCATCAGGAGCCGCCGCGGCGAACTCGACCTGCCCGCGTGGATCGGCGGTCGCGGCGATCCCAAGCCCGGCGAGGTCTTTGTCCCCTTCTTCGACGAGACAAAGCTCATCAACCAGGTCACGCTCGACGAATACGACCCATACTCGAAGCAGCCCGATTACAAGAAGTGCGCCGTCACCATCGTGCGCAAGGCGTAGCCTGAATGTTCTCACCCGGCGTGCGTCGCCCCCGGCACGCGCCGGGATTCTCGATTCCCGGTCAGGTCCACGAGGATCGAACCATGAAACACCACACCCGCATCACCCCCACAAGCGCCGCGACCATCGTGGGCGCGATCGTCCTGGCCGCGGGCGCCGCCGTTGCTTCCTTCACGCAGCCACCCAACCCGCTCGCCAACGTGCCCGTCCCAAAGTCTCCCCCGGCGGCCTACACACCCGCGACCGCGACTCCCACTCAGGCGGCTCTTCCGTGGAAGCTCAACAACCCCGCGCCCAACGTTGTCCCCGAGAGCCGCGCCAACCCCGCGGCCGTCGCCGACAAGTTCAACGCGCGCATCCGCTCCATCGAGCAGCGCGCCAAGCTGCGCGCCTTTGAGGGCGCGCCGCCGGTCGTGCCCCACGCCACCACCGACATGAACGTGCAGACCTGCCGCGCCTGCCACGGTCAGGGCCTCCGCGCCGGCGACAAGACCGCCCGCATGATGGCCCACGCCTCCATGACCAGCTGCACCCAGTGCCACGTCGAGGCGGAGAACTCGTTCCTCCCCGATCAGCCCGTGCCCCCAAGCACCTTCGTCGGCTACCGCTCCAGCGGCTACGGCGGAACCCGCGCCTGGGCCGGCGCGCCGCCCGTCATGCCGCACCCCGTGTTCATGCGCACCAACTGCGTCGCCTGCCACGGCGAGTTCGGCTACGACGGCTGGCGCCCCGACCACCTCTCGCGCACCAATTGCTTCCAGTGCCACGTGCCAGCCGCCGAATACGAACAGCTCTCCCCCACCTTCAACTCACCCGACATTCCCGACGGAGTGACGGCTCCCGCGAAGTAGGTCCATGTCTCCGAGACATCGAGACCACCGACGCGAGCAACTCACGCACCGAGATCACGCCATCATCTCGATTGGTAACTCGTTCGTCCGCTCTGCCTTGAACGGAATATCCCGACGAGCCGCGCCGGGTGCGTCGCACCCCCGCCCGGAACGATGCCGCTCTTCGCCCGCGTGACGGAGCTCGGCCCTCCACCCGGCCATTGCCCTACTCCATACCGCAATAGCACACACACTCAGCCGTTAGACCCTTCGAACTCAAACCTCGGGGGTTTCCGCGTGCTGAGGCTTCTTCTCGTCATTCTCCTGATGGTCGCTCCATCTCTCGCGCGAGCGCAGGGCAAGGCCCGGCCCGCTCAACCCGGACCCGCGGCCAATCTCTCCCAGATTCTGGGACGTCCGACCGATCGCACGATCACCCTCAGTGTGCAGAGCGCGACCGAGATCGAAGCGTTCGTCGAATACGCGACACTCCCCGCGCTCACCCAGAAGACCCCAACGAGAATCCTGAAGCCAGGAGTCCCCGTCGAGTTCGAGATCGGTGGGCTGTCTCCCAACACGTCATGCCACTACCGCCTCAACACCCGTGCGCCCGGTTCAGCCTCGTTCGCCAAAGGCGATGAATCGCAGTTCCGGACCCAGCGCCCCGCGGGAGAGTCGTTCACCTTCGCGGTGCAGGGCGATTCGCATCCCGAACGCGCGGGCCGGATGTTCGACGCCGATCTCTACGCCGTCACCATGCGCAACGTCGCCAAGGACCGCCCCGATTTCTACTTCATGATGGGCGACGACTTCAGCATCGAGCGATTGATCGAGAACAACAACAGGAGCCAGACCGCGGTCAACGCGGTGTACGCCCAGCAGCGCGCGTTCCTCGGAATCGTCGGCGCGTCCACGCCGTTGATGCTGGTCAACGGCAATCACGAGCAGGCCGCCAAGTACCTCCTCGACGGCACACCCACCAACTTCGCGGTGCTCGCCGGGAAGGCACGCGCGGAGTTCTTCCCCCTCCCCGCGCCCAACGCCTTCTACTCGGGCGACAGCCATCCCGTGGACCATATCGGTCTCCTGCGCGACTACTACGCCTGGGAATGGGGCGATGCGCTCTTCGTCGTGATCGATCCGTACTGGCACTCGGATGTCGCGGTCGACAACGAGGCGGGCACCAAGGCGCCGCGCAAGGACGCGGACCGCACGCCAAAAGACCAGGGCGAAAGCGCCCGCGATTCCAAGCGCCGCGCACGCGAGAATCAGGACGCTGACCAGGACAAAGACGCCAACGACGCGGCTCAGGAGGCCAACCGTCGCGGCAAGGGTGGGCGCGATCTCTGGCAGATCACGCTCGGCGACGATCAATACCAGTGGCTGCGCACCACCCTCACGCAGAGCAAGGCCCGGTTCAAGTTTGTCTTCTCGCACCACGTGCTCGGCACCGGACGCGGCGGGATCGAGCAGGCCGGCAAGTTCGAATGGGGCGGCGAGGACAACCGCGGCGTGGACCGCTTCGCCCAGATGCGCCCCAAGTGGCAGCAGCCGATCCACGACCTCATGCGCGACTCCGGCGTCACCATCTTCTTCCAGGGGCACGACCACCTCTACGCACGCCAGGAACTCGACGGCGTGGTCTACCAGTCCTGCCCCAACCCCGCCGACCCGACCTTCACCGCGTTCAACCGCGACGCGTACAAGACCGGCGACATCCTGCCGAATTCCGGCTACCTCCGCGTCACCGTCAACGCCGGCGCGGACGCGTCTGTCAAGGTCGAGTACGTCCGTTCGTTCCGCCCGAGCGACGAGAACGACTCACTCAAGAACACCGCCGTCGCACATTCATACCTCGTGGCGCCACGCAGCGCCGTAATCACTCCGAAGAAATAGCGGATGCGCACGATCCAGAGGATTTCAGTCATGAACGCCAACCCGAACCGCACGAATCGCCGGATCACGACCATCGCCGCGCTCGCCGTCGCGGGTCTGATCCTGACCTCCACCGCCGTCGCCCAGCAAGGCCGCAAGCCCCCGCGCGATCAGGCACCCCGCGATCAGTCGCAGCGCGAGCGAGCGCCCCGCACGCCCTCGCAGAAATACTCGATCGAGCAGGCGATCTCCGAGAACGCTCAGCTCCACACCATCGCCTTCAGCGGGCTGGCGTTCGTCACCGGTGACTTCGGCGCGTCCACATTCCTCCCGCCCGGCAAGGTGTGCGATTACTTCGGCTTCCAGTACATGCGCGACATCGACGCCGGCCAGAAGGGCCACAACCCGATGTTCCTCGACCGCGTCGTGGGCAACGTGATGAAGACGCTCACGACCGAGCAGCGAGCGGCCTTGGAGTCACTCGCCCGCGAGCAAGCGCCGCAGTACCGCGCGCTCGCCGAGAAACGCTGGCCGCTGGTCAAGGCGTTCTGCCTCGAGCTCAACGCCGAAGCGCCCGCCGGCACGAGCCTGAGCAAGGACGCCGTCGCGCGATACGTCGCGGACCTCTTCGCGATGGACACCGAGATGAGCTACCGGCGCGCCGAGGTCGTGGGCAAGATCGTCGCGGGCTTTACTCCCGAGCAGAAGACCGCGCTCGCGGCGATGAAGTTCGGCGACTTCAACACATGGCCCGACGTCGACATGCAGGCCTACAAGCTCCCGCGCGGCACGGAAAAGATGATCAACGTCGCCTACATGACCTATGCCAGCGAGCTCTTCAGCTGGTACGCCGGCTCCGTCGAGGCCGATACCTACTTCTGCCCCGAGCGCCACGGCACATACTTCGGCGGGTTCTACATGAAGGACATGCCCGCAATGGGCAAACGCGACTACGACATCAGCACATCCATGACCGGCGACAGCGGCCAGGAATTCCTGCGCCTGCTCACGCCCGAGCAGCGTGCCTGCATCACCGACATCCCCGCCAGGCAGCAGGCCGCCATGCGCGAGATCGTCGAAGTCCGCAAGGCGATCTCCACCGAACTCCGCAAGTTCATGGATGGCAAGACCCCCGACAAGGCCAAGGTCCTCAAGCTCGGACGACGCTACGGCGAACTCGACGGCGGAGTCTCATACCTCTACGCAACCGCCTTCGCCAAGGTCAACCGCACGCTGACCGACGACCAGCGCAAGACGTTCGTCAAACTCCGTAACCTCGACGGGTACACCAGCGCCCCGGCGTACATCTACTCCGACGCCGTGAAAGACCCGCTCAAGCCGATGAACACCGACATCTTCTTCTCCAAGGACACGCACACTTCACAGGGCGCGGCCGCCAAGCCGACCCAGTCGCCGGCCACACCGACCGAAAAGCCCACGAAGAAGGAGTCGTCCAAGTGAGGCGATCGTCCGCGATCACTCCGCCCGGACTTACCGGGATCACCATCCTCGCCGGCCTGCTCATCGCGGCATCAACACTGAGCGCAAGTGGTCTCACCGACCCTCCGCACTCCCCCACCATCATCGCCGGCGCGTCCACCCACTCCGACATCAGCGCACCGATCGATGACGAGTCCACGCAAAACTCCACGCAGCCGAGCGAGCAGAAGCGCCGCGGCAAACAAGGCAAGAGCAACCAGCCGGGCGCGACGCCCAAAGACCAGCCGGGCTTGCTCTCGCAGATGACCTCCTTCAAGACCGACGTGCCCGCGCACGACCTCGACGTGATCCTCGTGCGCCCGACCGATCGCTCGATCGAGGTCACACTCGCCGCCGCGAGCGTCTGCTCGGCCGTCGTCGAATACCGACGCGACGGCACCACCGACTCCAAGAGGTCCGCTCCCGCCGCACTCAAGCCGGGCGAGGTCGGGCGGATCGCGCTCGGCGGCCTGACGCCCGGCGCGGAGTACCGCTACCGCGTGGGCATCGAGCGCCGCGACGACAAGGCCGCCGGCGTGGTGTGGAACGATGAATCCCGCTTCCGAACACGCCCCGCGCCGGGCACGTCGTTCTCCTTCGCGATCCAGGCCGATTCGCACCTCGATCAAAGCGTCGAGCCAAAGCTCTACGAGCAGACGCTAAGAAACATGCTCACGCCCGCCGACCACGGCGGCCCGCCCGACTTCGTCATCGACCTCGGCGACACCTTCATGACCGACAAACGCGGCCGCAACTTCCAGTCAGCGCTCCCTCAGTACGACGCGCAGCGCTATTACTTCGGGCTCGTCGCGCACTCCGCCCCGCTCTTCATGGTGCTCGGCAACCACGACGGCGAAAAGGGCACGTCCGGACGCAACGCCGACGACATCGGGCCATGGTCATACCTCCAGCGGACCCGCCGCTTCCCGGAGCCCATCATCGACGGCCGGATGTACACCGGCCTCACGAGCATCAAAGACGCCGTCGGCGCCAACTACTACGCCTTCGAGTGGGGCGACGCCCTCTTCATCATCCTCGACCCGTTCTGGGGCACGACCGATCGCATCCGCGGCGACGCGGGCGGCGGCGACCGCGGCCAATCACGCCCCAACGACGAGACTCTCAAGCCCACCGACGCCAGCTGGGCGATGACGCTCGGACGCCCTCAATACGACTGGCTCGCCCGAACCCTCGAAACAACCAAGGCCCGCCACCGCTTCGTCTTCATCCATCATCTCGTCGGCGGCCTGGGCGGCAACGAAGCCCGCGGCGGCGTCGAGGCCTCCCCCTTCTTCGAATGGGGTGGCAACAACGCCGACGGCTCGCCCGGCTTCGCCCAGCACCGCAACGCCTGGCCCATGCCCATCCACGATCTGCTCGCCAGGCACCACGTCTCCGCCGTCTTCCACGGGCACGACCACCTTTATGTCCACAGCCAGCGCGACAATGTGCAATACCAGTGCGTCCCGCAGCCCGGCAACCCGCCGAGCGGCACGCGCTCCGCCGCCCAATACGGCTACGAAACAGGCAAGCTCATGACCAGCCCCGGCTACCTCCGCGTGCGCGTCACGCCGCAATTCGCGTCCGTCGAGTTCATCCGCACCGCGCTCGACGACTCGCCCGCCCGCCACGCCCGCGACAACAACCCGCGCGAACAGAACAACACCGTCGTGGATTCCTATTCCTCACAATAGTCCAACCATCAGGAACGGCGTCTTCACTTCGTGACTTCGTGACTTCGTGACTTCCCCAATGGGCCCGACTGGATTCGAACCAGTGCACTACGAATTATGAGTTCGCTGCTCTACCGCTGAGCTACGGGCCCATAGCACACAACCGTAGCCGTGAGGACGGTCGCCTTCCCTTTCCCTCATCCGCAGTCCGATCTGAGCTGCGCACCCACGAGCTGCGATATTTCCGGTGGACCTCGGAAACCGGCCATCGGAACGAGAGCGCCCGAACCCATCGCCGCCGCGTTAGTCCCCGCTTACCACAACGATTCGTGCGAGAATCGCCGCGCATCACCGCGCCGTTGCGCAATCTCGCGGTGATGCGCGGATTCTCGCGATCCAATGCGCCACGACCGCGTTAGTCTTCGCGGGAGGGGGCCATGCGCGACATTACCGCAATCACTGTGCTCGTATTCCTATTCTGCGTGTGTTCGCTCACCGTGAGCGCACCCTCGCGCGGCCAGCGCCGCTGCGCCATCCCGGAAGCCAGTGCATCCGACTACTTCGGCAACAGAGGCCAGACCAGCGGCGTCAGCCCCACGGTCACCGCCATCACCGCGAAATTCAGCGGGAAGCCCACCCGCGTGAAATCCGCGAAGCGATACCCGCCCGGGCCCATCACCATCATGTGCGTCTGGTACCCGATCGGCGTCATGAAGCACGCCGACGCCGCCATCATGATGTTGATCGCAAAGGGCAACGGGTCCGCGCCCACCTTCTCCGCCGCGCCCATCGCGATCGGGAACACCAGCATCGCCGCCGCGTTGTTCGTCAGGATTTCCGAAAGCAGCATCGTCACCAGGTACACCATGCCCAGCGTGACCCACGCGTTGCCCTGCGCCAGCGCGATCAGTCGCTCAGCGATCGCGCCCGCCGCGCCGCTCGTCTCCATCGCCTTGCCCAGCCCGAACCCGCCCGCGATCGCGATCAGCACCTGCCAGTCCACCGATGACCGCGCCTGCGAGCCCGAGCAGCAGCGCGTCATGAGCATCAGCCCCGCGGCCAGCGCCGACGCGTGGATCATCGACACGCCCCACCGCTCGCCGAGCACCGCCAGCAACACCATCCCGACCAGGATCGCGACCGCCATGATCGCCCGCTCGTGGCGCATCGGCGTCGAATCCTGCACCGCCGACAGCAGCAGCCACTCGCGGCTGTTCTTGTACTGCTCCTGGAACGAGCGGTGCGCCTCCAGCAGGAGCGTGTCGCCCGCCTGCAGCTCGATGTCGCCGATCTTCTTGTCGGTGATGCGATGGCCGTCGCGCGCGACCGCGATCACGACCGCGTTGAACATCGAGCGGAATCGCCCTTCCTTTACCGTCTTTCCAATCAGCGGGTTGCTGCGTGAGATCACCGCCTCGACAAGCGAGCGCTGCGGGCGCGGCGCGTCCAGCTTCACGACCTGGTTGGTCGCGGGGCGCAGCCCGCGGATCTTCTGCAATTCCACCACCGCGTCGACCACGCCCACGAACACCAGGCGATCGCCTGCCATCAGCTTTTCATCAGGGCCGACCGCCGGTAGGAACTGCCCCGCGCGATCGATCTCGGCCAGGTACAGGCTGGGGAGGTTTCGCAGGCCCGCCTGCGCGATCGTCTGCCCGACCAGCCCCGCCGCCGGATCGACTTCCATCTCGACGGTGTACGCGCGTGCGTCGCCGGAGATGTTCAGCACGGGCTTGCGGTCGGGAAGGAAGAACCTCGCCATGAACACGAGGAACGCGCCGCCCAGGAGCGCCGAGGGCACGCCGACCCATGCAATGTCAAAGAAGCCGATCGCCGGGCGGTCCTTGAAGTGCGAGGCCCACAGCCCCGAGACAATGAGGTTGGTGCTTGTGCCGATGATCGTGCATGTTCCGCCCAGCACCGTCGCGAACGAGAGCGGGATCATCATCTTCGACGCGCTGATGCCCAGACGCTTGCACCAGTCCTGCACAACGGGGATGAACATCGCGACCAGCGGCGTGTTGTTCATGAACGCCGAGAGGAAGATGCACTGCGCGCTCAGTCGCACCTGCGCGCCGATCAGAGTCTTGGGATGTCCGAGCAGACGCCGCCCGATCCAGGCGATGCCGCCCGTCTCGCGCAGGCCGCACACCACGACGTACATGATCGCGACCGTGATCATTCCCTCGTTGGACATGCCGCCCAGCGCGTCCTTGGTGGAGAGGAGGTGCGCGCCGGGCACGACCAGATCGATCAGGACCATGAGCACGACCGCGCCGACGAGCGCGACGTCCGCCGCGACCTTGCCGGTCGCCAGCGCGACGAGCACGCCGAGAGTGATGGAAACGACGACCCAACCTTCCCACGTCACGCGTGGCGTCCTTTCGAACCAAATGCGAACTGAACCGTACGGAACCCATCGGCCGCATTGCACTATGCGGTTGAGCCAAAGTGCGCGTCCGGTCTTTGATCGTGCATCGGTTGGGGTTTGCGAGTCGAATTCATGGAGTCACAGCGTCAGGGGCGCGCGAGTGCCGGGAGCTAGAGCATGCTGACCATCCGAAGGGCGGACGAGCGCGGGATCACGGAGATCGACTGGCTGAAGAGCTGGCACACTTTCTCGTTCGGCGACTATCACGACGCCGCGCACATGGGATTCCGCACGCTCCGCGTGATCAACGATGACATCATCGGGGCCGGCGGCGGGTTCGGCACGCACCCCCACCGCAACATGGAGATCATCACGATCATGCTCGAGGGCGAGCTGACGCACCGCGACAGCCTCGGGCACACGCAATCGCTCAAGCCCGGCGAAGTGCAGGTGATGTCGGCGGGTTCGGGCATTCGGCACAGCGAGTTCAACGCGTCGAAGACCGTGCCGGCGCACCTGATTCAGACGTGGATCACGCCGCGATCGCTGGGAATCACGCCGCGCTATGAGCAGCGCGCGTTCCCGCGCGAAGTTCGCCTCAACACGATCACCCCGGTCGCATCGGGGCGGGGCGATACGGCGGACCTCACGTCGGGCGCGATCGAGATCCACCAGGACGCATCGCTGTCGCTCCTGGCGATTCAGAGCGGAAAGTCGGCCATGCATGTCATCGCGCCGGGCCGCGCGGTGTGGCTGCACGTGGCGCGCGGGCGGGTGAAGGCCGCGGGAGAGACGCTCGCGACGGGCGACGCGATCGGCGTTGAAGGGCCGATGCAACTCGAGATCCGCGGCGAGATCGAGTCGGACGTGCTGATCTTTGACCTGGCGTAGCTCTCGCTCGCGAGCGGGGACACGATCGATCAGGCCTCGGGAGAGGTCTGCGACTCGATCTGCCCCGCGATCATGTCGCTGTAGGAGACCGCGATCGTCTCGCCCATCGCGGGCGCGAATGAGCCGCGGAGGGCGGCCACCGTTTCGTGGCATCGGGCGACGTTGTTCGACGGCGAGACCAACGCCTCAAACTCGATGAACGCCCCGAGGTCCTCGACGGTGTCGAGATGGATCCGCACGGAGCCCAGCATCCACAATTCACGCGTCTTCTTCACGACGACCCACACGGGCATCGGCGTGGAGCCGAACCGCTCCGCGGCCTCGTTCTCCGAGTAGATCGTGAAATGACTGAGACGCGGGCGGGCACGATTGTCGCGGTCGTAGAAGACGTATTCCGTCGGTTCGCCGGCGCACTCACGCTTCTTGAGGCGGCCGGTCGCGAGCTTGAAATAGGTGTCGGTCTGCTCGAGCGTTGCGATCTTGGTCGCCTTGAGCGCGTGGCAGATCGAGCGTGCCAGCGGCAGGTCGCGGAGCTCGGCCTTCATTTCGACGTTGTGCATCCGCTGATCTCTCCCCGGAACGAACCCCGACCCAGCGCGTCCTAGAACATCGACCGCTCGGGGGAGGGTAGTTCAGGGAAATCCGCCCGGGCGGGTGAGGTTGCCCGCCCGGTTCGCTAAACTTCAGGACATGGCAACCAAGACGCAGGACCACACGCCGCTTGAGGTCGTCACGACGCTTTCACGCCCGCACCCGGAGGTCTCCGTGTACGAAAGCGCGATCCCGTATGAGAAGACGCGAATCCGGGCCGCGGCGATCTACTGCTCCGACGGGCGAATCGGCGAGCACTTCGATGATTTTCTCCAGCAGGGCCTCGGGCTGCCGCGGTATGACCGCGTCGCGCTGCCGGGCGGGCCGGCGTGCCTGGCGGGGCATCCGCAGGCGCACCTGGAAGAGCAGGGCGTCGTCGACGAGCTGCACTTCCTTGTCGAGGTACACGGGCTGAAGCGGGTCGTGCTGATCGCGCACGACTCGTGCGCGTTCTACTCGTCGCGGCTTGACCTGAAGGATCGGCGCCTGGAGCTGGTGCAGCGGGCCGACCTGGTGCGTGCCGCGGCGGTGGTGCGCCGTGTAACTGGCATCGACACGGTCGAGGGCTACTTCGCTCGCCTGGACAACGGCAAGATCCGGTTCGAGGGTGTGGAAGTGTGAGAGCGGAAGAGAAGAAGTGGTCGAGAGGCGGAGTGGCAGAGTGGCGAAGTGAAATACGTGGCGCCCTCGCGTTGGGCGACTGATACGAGCGAGGCCGGCGGATCATCAGGTTGCACAGCTGATTGCGTTATGCAAATAGAGATCGACCGATCAGCTCATTACAATTGCTCAAGGAAGCGTAGGTCGTTCTCGAAGAGCATGCGGATGTCGGGGATGCCGTACTTGCCCATCGCGATGCGTTCGATGCCGAAGCCGAAGGCAAAGCCGGTCCAGACCTCGGGGTCGAGGCCGCAGGCCTGGAAGACGGCCGGGTCGACCATGCCGCACCCGCCGAGTTCAATCCAGCGTGCGGGCTGATCGGGGCGGAGCCTGATCTTCATGTCGAACTCGGCGCTGGGTTCGGTGAAGGGGAAGAAGCTGGGGCGCAGGCGGACCTCGGCGTCTTTGCCGAAGTACGAGCGGGCGAAGTGGAGCAGCGTGCTCTTGAGTTCGCTCATGGTCACGCCGCGATCGACGTAGAGCCCTTCGATCTGGTGGAACATGAACGAGTGGGTGGCGTCGACGGTGTCGGGTCGATAGACGCGCCCGGGCGCGACGATCTTGATGGGCGGGCCCCAGCCGCGCTTGATCGCGTCTTCCATCGTGCGGATCTGCACGGTGCTGGTCTGGCTGCGCAGCATGCGCGGGAGGGTGTGCTTGGCGGGGTTGTCGACGTAGAAGTTGTCGATGGGATCGCGGGCGGGGTGCTCGGGCGGGATGTTGAGCTTGACGAAGTTGTGCTCGTCGTCCTCGAGTTCCGGGCCGTCGGCGACCTCGAAGCCCATGCGCGCGAAGACCTCGACGAGCTCGTCGCGAACGCGGCTGATGATGTGGGCGCGTCCGAGCGACTGGCTGGCGACCAGGCCGGGCTCGGTCATGTCGACGAGCGGGCCGGCCGCGGCGGCGGGCGCGGCGCCGAGCTGGTCCTTGCGCGAGGCGTGGGCCGACTCCAGCGCGTTCTTCAGCGAGTTGAGCCTCGCCCCCACCGCGGGCTTTTGGTCCTTGGGGACGTCTTTGAGCGAGCCCATGAGCGCCTTGAGCCGCCCGCTGGCGCCGAGGTAGGCGACGCGCCAGGCTTCGAGGGCGGCGGCGTCGGCGGCGGCGGAAAGCTCCGCGAGCGCACTCTTCTCGGTTTGTTCGAGCTGATCGAGCATGGTGTGATGATATCGGCGGGCGAGAATGAAAAACGCCCGCGTTCGCGGGCGTTTGTGGAATCACGATACTGCCTCGATCAGGGTGGCCTCGATCAGGCCTTGGCCTCGCCCTTTTCCTTGCGGAGCTTGGCGAGGTAGGCGGTGCGGCGATCGGCGGTGCGCCGGCGGGTGCTGACGTTGCCGCCGATCTCCGGGCCCTCTTCGTTGCCGACGAGCTGGAGCACGCAGAGCTCCGCGGCGTCGCCCAAGCGACGCTGGCCGAGCTTGACCAGGCGGGTGTAGCCACCCGGGCGGTCCTTGAACTGCGGCGCGACGCGATCGAAGATGTGCTTCACGAGCTTGGGAGCCTTGCGCAGCTCGCCGTAGCGGTTGCGCTCGACCTGCGAGCTCTCGGGCAGATCGAAGAAGCCCTTGGTGAAGTCGCGGAGCTTCTCGACGTGCGCCTTCTCTTCCTCGCTGGCGTTCTTGGAGAGGTAGAGCCAGTCAAAGCCCATGCGGTCCTGGCCGAGCTTGGCGATCACACGACGACGCGCGGCGAGCGTGCCTTCCTTGGCGTCGGTGATGATCTTCTCGATGAAGGGCTGGACGGCCTTGGCCTTGGGGATCGTGGTGACGATCTGCCCGTGCTCGAAGAGACCCGCCGCGAGGTTGCGCAGGGTGGCGAGACGGTGCGAACTGGTTCGATTCAGCCGGTAGCCGGCTCTGCCGTGACGCATCGGTCAAACTCCTCCGCTCGAACAAACCGAGCGGCATAAATCAGGGTCGAGACTATAGGCCGGGCATGTCGCGGGGGCCTGCCCGCGGCGGTGGCCGACCAACCCGAACGAGCCCCGGCCTTAGCCGGTGATCTCGGGCTTGGTGATGTTGACTCCCTCGGGCATGGTCATTCCCAGGTCGAGGGCGATGTCCTGGAGCTTGCGCTTGACTTCGCGGAGCGACGTCTTGCCGAAGCTGCGGAGCTTGAGGAGGTCGGCCTCGGTCTGGAGGACCAGCTGGGCGACCGTCTCGATCCGGGCCGATTCCAGGCAGTTGCTGGCGCGGACGGAGAGCTCCAGCTCGCTGATCGGCATGTTGAGCTTGCGGATGAGCTCCTCGTCGACGCCCGCCGCGGCCGCCGCCTCTTCGCTCACGCGCTCCTCGCCCAGCTCGTAGTACTGGACGAAGGGGTTGAGGTGCTTGCGGAGGATCTTGGCGGCCTCGACCAGGGCCATCTCGGGCGAGACCGTGCCGTTGGTCCAGATCTCAAGCGTGAGCTTGTCGTAGTTGGTGCGCTGACCGACGCGGGTCTCCTCGACCTTGTAGCGGACGCGCTGCACGGGCGAGTAGATGGCGTCGACGTGGATCAGGCCGACTTCCTGCTCTTCCTGTTCGGCGTACTGCTCGCTGGCGGGAACATAGCCGCGCCCCTTGCCGACGCGGAGCTCCATCTCGAAATCGATGGCGTCGGTGAGCGTGGCGATGACCAGCTCACGGTTGAGGATGGTGACGGCGGTGTCGGCCTCGATGAGATCGGCGGTGACCTCGCCCGGGCCGCGGGCCGCGAGGCGCATGGTCTTGGGCTCATCGCCCTCGAGCTTGACGACGAGGTTCTTGACGTTGAGGACGATGTCGGTCACATCCTCCATGACGCCCTGGAGCGAGCTGAACTCGTGCTCGGCGCCCTTGATCTTGATGCTGGTGACCGAGGCGCCCTCGAGCGACGAGAGGAGCACTCGCCGCAGGCTGTTGCCGATGGTGGTGCCGAAGCCCTTCTCGAACGGCTCGATGCTGAACCGCCCGTAGACATCGCTCTTGAAGCGAGAATCGGTCACGACATGGGACGGAAGCTCAAGGCCACGCCAGCGGAATCGCATGTTGCGTCCTCACCTGCAGCAGACCCGTGGGGGTTCTCCGCTCGCACGACTCACGAGAACCTTCGCCCTGCTGCACGGCGGAGGTCTCTTCTGGCCGGGAGCGTGTGCGGCCGACGCCGCAACTCGATCGAAAACCCGCGATTGACCTTCGTCAATCGCGGATGGAAAGTCACTTAGACGCGGCGGCGCTTGGCGGGGCGGCAGCCGTTGTGCGGGACCGGGGTGTGGTCCTCGATGGCGGTGACGCGGAGGCCGGTGGAGACCAGGCCGTTGACCGCGGATTCACGCCCCGAGCCCGAACCGCGGATGCGGACCTCGACCTCGCTCATGCCGACCTTGCGGGCCTTCTGGCCGGCGGACTCGCCCGCGCGTGTGGCGGCGAAGGGAGTCGACTTGCGGGCGCCCTTGAAGCCCATAGTTCCGGCGGAGTCCCAGCAGACGGTTTCGCCGTTCATATCGGTGATCGTGACGATGGTGTTGTTGGAGGTCGCGCGGACGTGAACCACGCCGCGAACCACGTTCTTCCTGACCTTGGCCTTCTTCGACATGAATCAAACTCCTCGGATCGTCGGACCCATCGGGTCCTACCCGGATGTGATCTGAATGGGACCGGCGCCGCCGCTCGAGCACGAAGACTCGTGCCGACCGTCCGACGCGCGGCGCCCGGATTACTTGGCCTTGACGCTCTTCTTGCCGGCGACGGTCTTCTTGCGGCCCTTGCGCGTGCGCGCGTTGGACTTGGTGCGCTGACCGCGGACCGGGAGGCCCTTGCGGTGGCGATCGCCGCGGAAGGAGCGGATGTCCTTCAATCGCTGGATATTCTGCTGCACCTGGCGGCGGAGCGCACCCTCGACGAGATAGTTGGCGTCGATGATCGAGTTGATCTGCGCCAGCTGGAGCTCGGTCAGCTCATTGGAGCGGGTTTCGGGATTGACCTTCGCCTCCGCGAGGATGGCGGCCGCGAACTTCGGGCCGATCCCGTGGATGTACTGGAGCGCGAAGAGCGCCTTCTTCTTGTCGGGAACGTCGATACCTGCGATACGCGGCACGCGATGACTCCTCAGCGGGGCGTGAACCCCTGGGCCCGGCTCCGGCTGGAGACGGGTGTGATGCTCGTTAGCCCTGGACCTGCTTGTGCTTCGGGTCCGCCTTGCAGATCACGCGGACCTTGCCCTTGCGGCGCACAACCTGGCACGAGGCGCAAATCTTCTTGACGCTGGCCTTCACCTTCATCTGACACCTTCCGAAACATCGCGGCGCGGCGAGAGAATCACGCCCCGGCGCGGGTGGGGATGGTAGCCCCACAACGACCGAAAGTCACCCACAACCCCTGCCCGTTCCGTCGGGCCGGCGCGACGAAATCGCCCCGCATAGAGGATCGATCCGATCCCCGTTCGATCAAAGACCCCACCCCCGCCCGAGACAACGCGGCCCCGATCTCAATGGCGGAACGTGATCCGGGCCTTGGAAAGGTCGTACGGGCTCATCTCGACCGTCACCTTGTCGCCCGGGAGGATGCGGATGTAGTTCATCCGCATCTTCCCCGACACATACGCCAAGACCTCGGTCTTCTGCTCGTTGGGCAGTCGGACCCTGAACATCGCGTTCGGCAACGCCTCGGTCACAACCGCCTCAAACGTGAACTTGTCGTCCTGCTTTCCCATGGTCCTCCGAACAAATCCCTCGCGCCGAAAACCCACCTGGGGCGTCAGGCCCGGGCGCTGCGGATCCGCGGGCCCTTGTTTTCTTCGCCCGCCGACAGAATGCCCTCGTAATTTCGCATCAGCAGCGCGGCCTCGACCCGCTGCAGGAAGTCCAGAGTCACCGACACCACGATGAGCAGGCTCGTGCCGCCGAAGAACTGCGCGATCGAATAGCCCACGTTCATCGACGTGTTCACCACGGTCGGGAGCACGGCGATGAGGCAGAGGAACGCGGCACCGACGTAGGTGATGCGCGTCATCACGGTTTCGAGATACTCGGCGGTGCGCGGGCCGGGGCGCAGGCCGGGGATGAACGAGCCGTGCTCCTTCATCTGCTTGGCCATTTCCTCGGGGTTGAATTGGACCGTGATCCAGAAGTAGCTGAAGAAGAAGATCATCATCATGAAGCCGATCTCGTGGAGATACGAGCCGGACTTCAGTTCGTTGCTGATCCACGTCATCGACGTGTAGAACCAGCCGCCGCTGGTCTTGCTCGTTTCGGCCAGGCCGCTGAAGATGACCGAGGGGAAGATCATGAGCGAAGAGGCGAAGATGATGGGCATCACGCCGCCGTGGTTGAGGCGGAGCGGGAGGTAGCTCTTCTGCCCGCCGAAGACGCGCCGTCCGCGCGTGTGCTTGGCCTGCTGCACGGGGATTCGTCGCTGGGCCACGGTCATGAGCACCGAACCCGCGATCACCCCCACGAAGCCGGCGGCCAGCACGATGAGGCCCATGTAGCCGATCTTGTCGGGTTCGCCGGGCTCGAAGTTCTTGATGAGTGTGGCGATGGCGTCGGGGAATCGGGCGAGGATTCCGGCCATGATGATCATGGATACGCCGTTGCCGATGCCGTGCTTGTCGATCTGCTCGCCCAGCCACATGAGGAAGACGGTGCCGGCGGTGAGGGCGGCGGCGCCCATGACCCACCAGAGCGGGCTGTTGGCGAATTCAACATAGACCATGCCGCGTTGCGCCATGTAGCCGAGCCAGAAGATGCCCTGCATGATGCACAGGGCGACCGTGACGTAGCGCGTCCATTCCTGGATCTTCTGACGCCCGGTCGGGCCTTCTTCCTGGATCTTCTTGAGCGCGGGCCAGGCCGAGGAGAGCAGCTGGAAGATGATGCCGGCGGAGATGTAGGGCATGATGCCCAGGCCGAAGATCGTCGAGTGAGAGAGCGCGCCACCGGAGAACGTCGACATGAAATCGCCGAGTCGTCCGACCGCGCTGCTGTTCTCGTCGGGGTGCTCAAAGGCCTTGGCGAGTTCCGCCTGGTTGATGCCGGGCACAGGAATCCAGAACCCGATCCGGTACACCGCCAGCATCGACAGTGTGAACAGGATCTTGTTCCTCAATTCCTTGATCGAGAAAACGTTCTTGACGGTCTGGATCAGCATCGGTCATCCCTGACGCCGACGCGGGCAGGTTCGCCCGCGGCTCGACGCACAACACCCTTCCCGGCGACGCCCGGGCCGAGGGTCAAAGTCGGAAAGTCTAGGACGCCTGAGCTATGCCCCGCTTGGGACGATGCGGCGCCCGTGAAAGCAGAAAGCCCGCGACGCTTGTAACGGCGCGGGCTGGTGTTCGAGCTGGAGATCACGTCGTGATCGCCGGTCACTTCTTCTTGGCCTCGGGCTTGGCGTCGGCCTTGGCGTCTTCGGCGCCCTCGTCGGCACCGGCCTTCTTCTTGCCGCCGCGGCTGAGGCGCTTGGTCCAGTTCTTGGGCGTCTTGTCCTCGGCGTTCGGATCAACGCCGCGGGTCTTGTCGCGACGCGTGCCGGTCTGGTTGACCGAGCCACCCGCGTCTGTCACGAGCTTGACGGCCTTCGCGGAAACACGGCTGGCGACGACGTTCAGCTTGACGCGGACGCCCTCTTCGCTCACATGCCCGAGAATCTTGAGATCGCGGCTGGTGTCGCGGATCAGGCCGGCCTTGATGAGCGTCTCGGCGTTCACGTCGCCGCCCTTGGCGAACAAGGGGTGCTTCAGGATGTCACCGAGGTTCACGGTCCAGAACTCGGTCTTGAAGGCGGCGTTGGTGAAGCCGAACTTCGCCAGGCGGCGGAAGTACGGCATCTGACCACCCTCGAAGCCACGCTTGGCGGCGTAGCCCGAGCGGCTCTTGGCGCCCTTGTTGCCGCGGCCCGACTGCTTGCCGTGACCGCTGCCTTCGCCGCGACCTACGCGCTTGCGTTTTTTGTTTCGGCCGGCCAGGGCGGTGATGTCATGGATCATCATGGGACTTGACTCCAGCACCCGTTCGCACGCTGTCGCGGCGGGGCGCGGTTTGATTCACTGGTTCCTCGAATTACTGCTGACCGCTCGGAGCCGCGCCGGGCGCTCCGGCGCCCTTGTCGCCGCCGCGATCACCACCGCGGTCGCCGCCACGATCACCGCCCGGGCCGCCGCGACGGCCGCGACCGCCGCCGCCACGACCGCCCTTACGATCGCCGCCGACGGTGTTGACCGGGCCCTTCATCTTCTCGCCCTTGGCGACGAAGGTGGCGAACTTCGAACCAGCGGCGATCTTGGCTTCGATCTCGGTCTGGCCGAGTTCCTTGCCACGGACCTTCTCGACGTACTGACGAGTGCGGAGCTTGGCCAGGCCGTCGAACACCGCCTTGACCATGTTGCGGGCGTTGGTGGAGCCGTAGCACTTGGTGAGGCAGTCGGTGACGCCGGCCATCTCGAGGATGGCGCGGACGGTGCCGCCCGCGACGACGCCGGTACCGGGCGAGGCGGGGATGAGACGGACCTTGGAGGAGGAGTAGGTTCCCTCGACCTCGTGGGGGAGCGTCTTGCCCGACATCGGGATGGACTTCATCACCTTGCGGGCGTATTTCTGCGCCTTCTCAACGGCGAGCGGGACTTCGCGGCTCTTGCCGTAGCCCACGCCGACTTTGCCGCTGCGGTCGCCGACAACCACGAGCGCGCCGAAGCTGAAGCGGCGGCCGCCCTTGACGGTCGCCGAGGTGCGATACACCTTCAGCGTCGTGGACTCGATCGATGAGGATTCGTCAAGCATCTCTGCCATGGTTCACTCTTTCAGCCGGGGCTCGCCCGCCCCGTTCTTCTGTCTGTCTCTTGGACTTCCTAGTGCCAAATGCCCGGTGCCTCGTGCCTCTTTCTAGAACGACAATCCCGCCTTGCGGGCCGCATCGGCGAGGGCCTTGATTCGCCCGTGGAACTTGAACCCGCCGCGATCGAACACAACCAACGTGACGCCCTTGGCCTTGGCGCGTTCGGCGAGTTTGGTGCCGATCGCAGCGGCGGCCGCGGAGTTGCCGGTCTTGGTGAGGCCCATCGCCTTCTCGGTGGTCGAGGCGGCGGCGAGGGTCTTGCCCGCCAGATCGTCGATGATCTGCGCGTGCATGTGGTTGAGCGACTTGTAGACCGCGAGGCGCGGGCGCTCGGTCGTGCCGCTGATGCGCTTGCGGAGGCCGATGCGCCGGCGCGAGCGTCGAATGTTCTTCTGTACCTGCTTGTCCATCGTCCACACGTCCCTTCGAACCGAACGCTTGTCCGAACGCCGCGGGGGGTTCGGGAAGAAAACTCACGATTAGGCGCCGAACTGCTTGCCCTGCTTGCGCTTGATGGTCTCGGTGGTGTACTTGATGCCCTTGCCGTTGTAGGGCTCGGGCTTGCGCGTCGCGCGAACCGCCGAGGCGAACTGGCCGACGAGCTGCTTGTCGGGCCCCGAAACCTTGACCATCGCCTTATCGACCGCGACCGTCAGGCCTGTCGGGATGTCGACCATGATCGAGTTGGCCAGGCCGACGGTCAGCTTGAGCTTCTTGCCCATAACGGCCGCGGTCCAGCCGACGCCGACGACTTCGAGCTGCTTTTCGTAGCCCTTCGTCACGCCCTCGACCATGTTGCGGAGGATCGCGCGAGTCGTGCCCCAGTAGGCCGACGCGTCGGGACCTGCGCCCGTGGCCGTATCGACCTTGATGGCCTTCTCGGCGTCCGCGTAGCTGACGACCACGTCGGGGCGGTGCGTCATGCTGAGCTTGCCCTTGGGCCCCTCGATGTTGACGACGCGGTCCTTCACCGCGATCTTCACACCCGCGGGAACCGGCACAGGCTTCTTTCCGATTCGAGACATTCCAGACACTCCTCAAGGCGTGCGGCTCACCGGCGCCACCCCATTTCCGGGAGGGCCGGGCTTCCGCCGAAAACTCCGGTTCAATCGATCACGCACAACAACTCGCCGCCGACACGCTTCTCACGGCAGGCGCGATCAGAGAGCACGCCCTGGCTCGTCGAGACGATCGCGATGCCCAGGCCCTGCACGGGCTTGGGAATGTCGGCGACGCCTGAATACCGACGGCAGCCGGGCTTGCTCTGGCGGTTCAGGCTGTGAAGCACCGACTCGCCCGACGGGCCGTAGCGCAGCTTCAGGCGGATAAGGCCCTGCCGACCATCCTCGACGACGTCGAAGCTGTCGATGTAGCCTTCGTCCTTCAGCACGCCCGCGATGCCGCGGCAGACCTTGCTGTTCAGCACGTCCACCTTCTTGGAACGGTTCCGGACGGCATTCCGGATCCGGGTCAGCATGTCCGCGATGGGGTCAACAATCGCCATCTCAAACCTCGATCTTGCTCAGTGTGACTTCGTCAGTCGTTCGCCGCGTCGGTCCAAAGGGGCTTACCAGCTGGCCTTCCTCATGCCCGGAATCTTGCCCTCGAGGGCGAGCTTGCGGAGCATGATGCGGCTGATCCGGAACTTCCGGTACACACCGCGGGCCCGCCCGGTCAGCTCGCACCGGCGCACGATGCGGGTGCTGAACTTGGGCTTCCTGTTGGACTTGGCAACTTGCGCTTTGGTCGCCATCGTGTTCCTTCCCGCTGGGCGTCGTGCTCTCACGACGCGTGAAACTCTCTCTCAAATCCGGGGCCTGGAGCCCCGGGTGGTTCGCGTACTCAGTTGATCGCCGCCGGAGCGGGCGCCGGTGCCGGCGCGGCCGTCTTGCGGACGGCCTTTTCCTCGGGCTTGGTGAAGGGCATGCCCATCTGCTCGAGCACGAAGCGGCTGAGCTTGGCGTCGGAGTTCCTGAACACCAGGTTCAGGTGCATGCCGTGGGTGAACTGGGCGTCGGCCATGTTGATCTCGGGGAACACGCCCTGTTCCGTAAGGCCCATGCTGTAGTTGCCCTGCTTGTCGAAGGCGTTGGTGGGAACGCCGCGGAAGTCCTTGATTCGGGGGGTCGCCAGGTTGATCAGGCGATCGAGGAAGTGCCACATGCGCTCGCGACGCAGCGTCACCATGACCGCGGTCTCGACGCCCTCGCGCACCTTGAAGTTCGACACCGACTTCTTGGCCTTGATCACGATGGGCTTCTGCCCGGTGATCTTGGTCAGGGTCTCGATGATCGTGCCCTTGATGTGCGGCGGGATCTTGGTGCCCTCGATGTGACGGCCCATGTTCACGTTGAGCACGATCTTCTCGAGCTTGGGCATCGCGTTCACGTTGCCGATCTCGAACTTGCTCTTCAGTTCGGCGCGGATCTTGTCGCGGTAGAGATCGCGCAGACGCGGCGGAACCGCCGGACCGGTGTCGACGACCTCGGCCTCGGCGTGCTTCTTGGACGAACCGCCCTTGGGCGCGCCGCCCTTCTCACCCTTGGGCGCTCCCTTCGGAGCTCCCTTGTTCGCCTCTTTGTTCTGGTCCTTCGACATAGCTCTTGCTCAACTTCTTGGTGCTCCCACGCGCGGGCCGCGGGATGGTGCTCGGTTACTTCGCGGCCTTCTTGGTCTTGGTCGTCTTACCCTCGGCCTTCGGAGCAGCGGTCTTGGCCGGCTTCGCGGGCTTGGCGGGGGCGGCGGCCTTGGCGGGCTTCTCACCGCCGCGGGCCGGAGCCACCACGTTCAAAACCTTGAGGTCCTTGCCGTGGTGACGCGCGACACGGGCCTTGCTGCCATCCGCCTGGGTGCGGAATCCGACGCGGACGGCCTTGCCGTCGACGACGGGGCTGACCTTGCTGATGTGGATCGGCGCCTCGCGCTGGATGACGCCGCCCTGGGGGGCTTGCTGCGTCTTCTTGAGGTGCTTGGTCTGGAGGTTGATCCCCTTGACCACGACCTGGGCGTTCTTGGGGTCGACGCGAAGAACCTCGCCGACGCGGCCTTTATCGTCGCCGCGGGTCACCATCACGGTATCGCCTTTGCGGACATGCGCGGGCATCACACCACCTCCGTCGCGAGGGACACGATCTTCATGTAGTTCTTGTCGCGCAGCTCGCGGGCGACCGGCCCGAAGATGCGCGTGCCCTTGGGGTTGCCGTCGTCCTGGATCAGCACGACCGCGTTCGAATCGAACGCGACGTAGGACCCGTCGGCGCGACGCGTCGGCTTGGTCGTGCGGACGACCACGGCCTTGCTCTTGTCGCCGGGCTTGACGTCACCGCCGGCCATCGCCTTTTTAATCGAGACGAACACGCGGTCGCCCACGCCGGCGGTTCGCCGGGTGAAGCGGCCGGTCGCGGTCGACCCGCCGTACACGCGGATGACGTAGGCGATTTTGGCGCCCGTGTTGTCCGCGACCTCGCATCGTGTTTCTTGCTGGAGCATGACTCACCGATCGTTCGTGATTCGGACCCGCCTTCGCTGGCGGGGCCGGGAAGTGTGCGACGCTTACTGAACCTGCTTGGCGCTCTCCATGAGGGCGGCCTTCTCGGCGCGCTTCTCAACGATCCGCACCAGCTGCCAGCACTTGGTCTTGCTGAGCGGGCGGCACTGCACGCACTCGACAACGTCGCCGGTGCGGGACTCGTTCTTCTCGTCGTGCACGTGCAGCACCGTGCGCCGGCGGATGTACTTGCCGTACTTGGGGTGGCTCGCCATGTAGCTCACCACCACCTTGCGGGTCTTGCTCCGCTTGTCGCTCTCGACGACGCCGACCTTGGTGGCCTTGTCGGCCGTCGCGGTCGTGCTCGCCGGCGCCTTTGCGGCCGGGGTCTTGCTCGTGCTGGTCGTCGCCTTCGCCATCGTGTTCCACCTTGCATGTCGGGGTGTTCATCCGCCCCGAACCCAGGTCCATTGGTCCAGTCCCGATTACTTTTTGGCCGAGGCCAGGCTCCGCGAACGCCGTTCCGTCAAGAGACGGGCGATGTCCTTCTTGAGCTTCCCGAACTGGGACGTGTCCTTGATCTTCTCGGTCACTGTCTCGGAGCGGAGCTCATAGACCTTGGCGCGGAGGCGCGTCAGCTCGATCTTGATCTCTTCGTCCTGCAGCGCTCGAACTTCTTTGGCGTTCATTGAACTCACCTTGACTGACTCGTGCAGACTCACGCGCCCCGGAGCCCGGGGCACGATCAGACTCTTCCTTACACCGCCACGCGTCGACCGACCATCCGGCAACGCACCGGCATCTTCATCGCGACGCGGACGAACGCGGCCTTGGCGACCGCCTCGGGCACGCCGGCGATCTCGAACAGCATCGTGCCGGGCTTCACGCGCGCCGCCCAGTAGTCCACGTCCGCCTTGCCCGTACCCATTCGGGTTTCCAGGGGCTTCTTGGAGATGGGCTTGTCGGGGAAGACGCGGATGATGAGCTTGCCTTCACGCTTGAGGAAGTGCTGGGCCGCGATACGACCGGCCTCGATCACCGTGCCCTTGAGCCAGGTGCCCTCGAGGGCCTGCAGGCCGTAGTCGCCGTACGCGACGTAGTTGCCCTTGGTCGCCTTGCGATCGCGAACGCGGCGCATCTCCTTGCGGTACTTGACTCGTTTGGGCATCAAAGCCATCGGCGAAACTCCGGGAAAACAGGCTCACTCCACGATCGAAGGAACCCGAAGAACACTCCTGCCAACCTGCACGATCACTTCCGGCCGCGGGCGCGGGCGCGACCACCGGCCGCGTTCGACTCTTCCTCCGTCCGCTCGGTCGTGTACATGCCCTTGTAGATCCACACCTTGATCCCGATCACGCCGTAGGTCGTGCGAGCCTCGGCAAAGCCGTACTCGATCCGGGCCTGCAGCGTCGAGAGCGGGAGCGATCCGAACTTGATGTCCAGGCGACGGCTCATTTCGGCGCCGCCCAGGCGCCCCGACATCGTCACCTTCACGCCCAGGGCGCCCGCGGCCATGATCGCCTCGGCACGCATCTTGGCGGCGCGACGGAACGCCACTCGCTTCACGATCTGCTCCGCGACGGCCTCGGCGGCCAGCTGCGGATCAAGATCGGGGTTCTTCACTTCGATGATCGAGATCGCGACCTTGCGCCCCGTCATGTACTGGAGCTCTTCGGTCATGCGATCGACTTCGGCGCCCTTGGGGCCGATCACCAGGCCCGGCCGCGCCGTCTTGATCACAACCTTCAGCTCTTCACGCGTGCGCTCGATGTGGATGTCCGAAACAGCGGCCGACGGCGGCTTGCGGTTCAGACGCTTGTCCAGATAACGACGGATCTTCTCGTCTTCAACGAGCAACTCGCCGTACAGCGCCTTGGGGGCATACCAGCGGCTGCGGTGGGCTTCGGTGATTCCCAGGCGGAATCCAAAGGGCTGGGTCTTCTGTCCCATTAGCGGCTCCCCCTCTTGCGACCGGCCGAACGCTCCTCGACGCCGATCGTGATGTGGCTCGAACGCTTCATGATCGGGTGGGCCCGACCGCGGTCCTTGGGCTGGAATCGCTTCATCGTCGGGCCTTCGTCGACCGTCGAGAGCGACACCACCAGCTTGGTCACGTCCGCCTCGAACTGCTCGGCGTCCGCGATCGCGGCCGCCAGCGCCTTGCGGACATTGTCCGCGGCGCGCTTCGGGCTGAACGACAGCAGGTTGAGCGCCTGATCCACCGACTTGCCACGCACCAGGTCCGCGATCAGACGCGCCTTGCGCGGGCTCCCGCGGTGGTAACGCACCTTGCTCTCGAAGCGGGAGATGTCCTTCACGGACGCCCCCACCGACGAGGCCAGACGCGCGATGTCCGACGCCTTGCACACCGGCAGATGCCGGCCGCCCAGCCAGTTGTCGACGGCGCGCAACGCACGCTCGCCGGCCAATCCCGGACGCTCCACGGCCTGCGCCAGCTGCTCGCGGGAGATCCCCGCCTTGGTCGCCAGCGCCTTGAGTTTCTCAGCTTGAAGTCTCACGGCCTATTCCCCAATCTGCGAACACACCTGCGAACACGTCTGCAAACCAACCAGCGATTCACGCTTCACTCACCGGGCAAACGGACGCCCGGAGTTCTCACACTCGACCGGCATCAGCCCTTGGCCGGGGCCGCGGCGGCACCCGCCTTCTCGCCCGCCTCGATGCCTTCCTTCTTGTTCGTGTGCCCACGGAACGTGCGGGTGTGGCTGAACTCGCCCAGCTTGTGCCCCACCATGTCCTCGGTCACGAACACGTCGTTGAACTGCTTGCCGTTGTGCACTTTGAAGGTGTGCCCAACGAACTCGGGAACGATCGTGCACCGACGAGCCCAGGTCTTCAGCGGCTCACGCCGGCGAGTCTGGTTCATCTCCTCCACCTTGCGGTAGAGCCTCTCATCGACGTACGGACCCTTCTTCAGGCTGCGACCCATCGTTCCATCCTCACTCGGCGGCCTTCGTCACTCCGCCGTCTGTCTGCCTTCTGCCAGTCCCCTGCCTTCGGTCTTCCGACTTACCTCGTGCCCAGCGCCTCGTGCCTCTTACTTCAGCACGCCGTACCGCTTGTTGGCGCGGCGGCGGATGATGAGCTTGCTGGAGTGCTTCTTGCGATTCCTCGTCGTGCCGCCCTTGGCCAGAACGCCCGTCGGACCGCAGGGAGGACGGTTGCCCTTCGAACGACCCGAACCGCCGCCCAGCGGGTGGGCATGGTGGCTCTTGGCCACGCCGCGGGTGATCGGACGACGGCCCTTGAGACGCGTCAGACCGGCCTTGCCCAAGCGACGCAGGCGATGGTCGGGATTGCCGACCTGCCCGATCGTCGCGCGGCACTGGATCGGAACGCGACGCACTTCGCCCGACGGGAGCGTCAGGGTCGCGTAGTCGCCTTCCTTGTTGGTCAGCTTGGCGTAGTTGCCTGCGGAGCGGCACATCTGAGCGCCGCGCCCCGGGATCAGCTCGATGCAGTGAACATCGAGGCCGGTCGGGATGAAGCGGAGCTGCATGTTGTTGCCGATGGTCGGCTCGCCCGCGGTCTCGTCGAAGGTGGTGATGGTCTGGCCGACCACCAAGCCGCCCGGCGACGGGATGTAGCGCTTCTCGCCGTTGGGGTACTGGATGAGGGCGATGTGCGCCGAGCGGTTGGGGTCATACTCGATGCCGACGACCTTGCCCTCGACGTTGTTGAGGTTGCGACGCTTGAAGTCGACGAGGCGGTACATCTGCTTGACGCCGCCGCCGCGACCGCGCGAGGTGATCTTGCCTGAGTGATTGCGCCCGCCCTTCTTGGGCTTGGGGACCATGAGCGCATGCTCGGGGGACTTCTTGGTGACCTCCGCGTGCATGTTCACCGACGCGAATCGGCGTCCGGCGCTGGTCTTCTTGTATGTGCGAATCGGCATGGCTGGCCTCGAATCCTTCGGGAGAGAGCTCCCGTCAATCACTCACGACTCAGAACAACTCGATCTGATCCTCAGGGTGCAGACGAACGACGGCCTTCTTGGTGGTCGGCTCGACCACCAGGCCGTACTTCAGGCGACGCTGCTTGCCCTTACGGACCTGCGTGTTCACGCCGACGACGCGCACCTTGTAGAGCTGCTCGACGGCGGCCTTGATGTCGTCCTTGCTGGCGGTGCGGTCGACGAGGAAGCTGTAACGCTTCTCCTCGTTCATGCCGAACGTCGCCTTCTCGGAGATCAGCGGCTTCTTGATGACGTAGATGGCGTCCATTACTTGGCCTCCTCAGCCTTGCGGCCCAGGGGGTTGATCTTGGCTTCCTTGCCCGTCTGCGACGACGGACCCTTGAGCCACGCCTCCAGATCGCTCTTGGCGATCACGAGGTAGCGATGATTCAGCATGTCGAAGGCGTTGAGCTGGTCGGCGCGGCAGGTCGAGATGCTCTCGAGGTTGCGGGCCGAGGCGCGGGTGTTCTCGCCCGCGGTGGCGGCGGTTACCGCGACCAGCGCGGTGTTGTCGACCTTGACAGCGCCGAGGAACGCCTGGAAGTCCTTGGTCTTCGGGGCCGTGAACTCGATCTTGTCGATTACGCGAACCTCGTTGTCGACCAGCTTGGCGAGGAAGGCGTTGCGGTTGGCCTTGCGGCGCATCTTCTTGGGCATGGTGAGGCGGAAGTCCTCACGCGTGCGCTTCTTCGAGTGCCCGTGGCCGCCGCCCTTCATCAGGTTGACCTTGCGGTCGCCGTGACGAGCGTTGCCGGTGCCCTTCTGCTTGTAGAGCTTCCGGGTCGCGCCCTCGACTTCGTGGCGGTTCTTGGTTTTGGAGGAGCCCTGACGCAGGTTCGCGTGATACATCACGTAGGCCTGCTTGATCAGAGCGGGATTGACGGCGCCGCCCAGCGACTGCTCGTCAATTTTCATCGAGCCAACCTGTTGGCCCTGCATGTTGTAGACGGGGACATCCATCTGTCTTACCTCGTCCGACGCCTGGGCCCGTTGCCGGGCCGCCTTCACGCCCGGACGAATCCGGGCTCTTGAAAGACCTCGCCTCCTCCGGCCACCCCAGTCACACATCGGGGGACACGGATTCGACTCGGCTGTCCTTGCGGCGATGGCATTTGGCCATCGACCGCACCGTTTGTTCCTGCCCGATGGTTTCCTGGCCCCTTTCGCAGGGCCGCTCGGACCTTCCGGGCTCGTCGGTCAGGCCCGCTTTCGCGCCAGGCCGACGAACTTCATTCCATCAACCGATCCCCAACGCGGGGTCGGCATTATTGCCACCTCAAACCCACCCGGAACGATCAGCCGGCCTTGGCCGCCACTTTCTTGGCCTTGGAACGGTAGAGACGAATCGCGGGACGAATCTCAACCGTCGAGCGATTGGCGCCCGGGATTGGACCCTTGACCAAAAGCAGCCCCTGGGCCGCATCGACACTGACGATATCGAGGCTGCGGGCGGTGACGCGATCGTCGCCCATGTGCCCGGCCATCTTCTTGCCCTTGGCCAGACCGCCGCCGAAGCCGCGGTTCGAGCAGAGGCCGCCGATCGAGCCCGGCGAGCGGTGCTTACGCTCCGTGCCGTGCGAGGCGAACATGCCCTTGAAGTGCCAACGCTTCATGACGCCCGCGAACCCCTTGCCCTTGCTGGTCCCGATGACGTCGACGTACATCTGGTCCTTGAGCTGGTCAACCGTGAGGGTCTGACCCAGGGTGTAGTTGGCCAGTTCCTCGGCCTTGACGCGGAACTCGCGGTGGGTCCGCTTAGGATCGGTGCCGGCCTTGAAATCGTGGCCGATCATCGGCATCGTCGAGTTGCGTGCCTTGATGTCCTCGAAACCGATCTGCACGGCGGCGTAGCCGTCCTTGTCCGGGGTCTTGATCTGCGTGACGACGCAGGGGCCGACCTGGATCACGGTGACGGGCACGCTCACGCTGTCCTTGAAGACACGCGTCATGCCGACTTTCTTTCCGAGCAACGAGAAACCCATACCTCACCTCAAACACACACGGGCCGGCCCAGGGGACCGACCCGCGTCGATTTCATGCCTTGATCTTGACGAACACACCGGCGGGAACCACGAGTCGATTGAGCGCTTCAACCGTGCGCGCGTTGGGCTCGATGATGTCGATGATCCGCTTGTGGGTGCGGATCTCGAACTGCTCGCGGCTCTTCTTATCGATGAACGGCGAACGGAGAACCGTGTACCGCTCGACGCGCGTGGGGAGCGGGATCGGGCCCGCGACTTTGGCGTTGGTGCGCTTGGCGTGGTCCACGATTTCCTTGGCCGACGCGTCGAGCGCCAGGTGGTCGTAGGCCTCCATCCGAATTCGAATCTTGCCGCCCGTCATTGACTGACCGCCTTCTCGGAGTTCCAATCGTCCAAGCCCGTGGCATCGGCATACGCCGCCGACACCTGCACAAACGCCGCGATCCACCGCGACGGCACCTCCGCCGTCTCTCCCGAACGCGGGCGAGACGAAGACGCCGCCGACGTGGATCAACAAACGCTCGTGCCCACCCGGCACGATCAGAGCCCGTAAGAGTACCCACGACCCTCGTCATGTCAAATTGGTGTGAACCCGAACCTACGGGGTCCGCGATCGATCCAACCCTCAGGCCCCACTGCGCCGATATAACTCTGTCCAGACTTTGCCCCAACTCTCACCCCGGCCACGATCCGGAACACCATCATGCTGAACATCCGGTCATTCGCAGTCCTTCTTATTGGTCTTGGTCTTGCCCTCGGTCTCGCACCCAAGGCCGCGGCGCAGAATCAGCCGACTCCGGACAAGCCCCGTATCTCCAAGCCTCCGGAGCCCGCCGCCAAGCCCAAACCCGCTCCAAAGACCGGTTCGCAGCCAACTGGTCAGCCAACCACCCAGCCGTCGGCCAAGCCTGCCAAGGGCGGGAACGCGCAGGCGGGGGCGGTCGAGCTGTCGGACGAGCCCCAGGTGCTCGAGTCGGTCGGCCTGAAGTTCTTCCCTCCCGCAGGCGCCAAAGTGATCCAGGACACCGCCGGCAAGGACGCTCGCCTGACTGTTGTCGCGGCCGACGAGTCGTGGCAGATCAACGTCACCGCTCCCCGCACCAGCAACCCGGACCTCACGGTCACCACGGCGTGCGACGAACTAATCGCCAAGTTGCTCGAACGCGTCGGCCAAGTCGACAAGGACACGCAGGAAATCAAGACGCTCGGCAAGGTGCTCTCGCGCAGCGACAAGCTCGTGCTCGATTCCGATCGCCCCGATCTCATGGGCGAGCAGTTCGTCGTCAGCCTCCCGCGCAGCAAGGACGTGGCGGACACGATCCGTGGCTACACGCTGGTGAAGATCGCGGCCGATCGTTTCGTGAATTTCGAGCTGATCACGACCTCGGACAAGTACCAGTCCGCCGGCTCGATCTACCAGATCGTTATCCGCACCACGAAATTCGAGGACGCGGAGCGGCAGGTGGCGTCCCGTGCGGCGGCCGTCGCGGCGGGCAAGGCCGTGTTCGGAGGGCTGACCGACGAAACGCTGCGCGACGTCATGAAGCAGCGGAATGGACGCTTCGAGCGTTTGTATCGCCCCGCGGTGGGCGGCGCCCGCATGGACGAGACCGAGGTCGCGTACCGGCGCATCACGACGTGGTTTGGGAAACGCGGCGAGCTCGACCCGTCGCGCCCCACCAGGGAATTCACGGCCGCGGAAAAAGAAGAGGGATACCTGCTCCGGACCGACGCGCGATACGTGAACGGGCCGCAGGTCGTGGACGTGAGCGGCACATTCTTCATTCGTCCCGATCGCACGCTCGAGGCGTGGGTGATCCGCCAGGCAGTCCGCGAAGCGGGCAAGAAGGACACCGTGGGAATCTCGACCGAGAAGGGTGCCCGCGAGGACAACATCATCAGCGTCGTGACCGAAGTGACGGGGCGACCGGACGAATCGGTCAAGACGCAGGTGAGTGGCGACGGCTATCTCTCGCGGTTTGAGTCGATGCTCCTGCCGCAGATCCTGATCCGCTCGAAGGTGCCGACGGAGTTTGGCTTCTACGTCTATCAGAGCGAGGCAGGAAAGGTCCAGCTTCGACGCGAAGTGCTGGAGCAGCCGGTCGATCGCCCGGGGCTTTGGAAGCTGACGACGCGGCTGTCGGAAGATCGCAAGCCGATGGTGTCGCTGTTCAACGACCAGGGCGACCTGATCCGCACGGAGCTCGCGGACGGGAGCGTGTGGGAGCCGATCGAGCCCAAGGCGCTGGTGCGCCTGTGGCGTGACAAGAACCTGCCGCTGGATTAGGCGAAGGCCGCCGCTTTCGCGAATCCTCTCTTTGCGCCGCGGCGTTCGCCCGCTAAACTCCGGCCATGGCGACGGACCGCCTCATCTCCCCCACCACGCGCGTGCCCGAGGAGGAGCAGGCCAATTGGGCCCTGCGCCCCACGAACATCGACGAATACGTCGGGCAGCGCGATCTCATTGAAAAGCTCGTCATCGCCATCCGCGCCAGCAAGGCTCGCCACGAGCCCATGGAGCACGTCCTGCTCCACGGCCCGCCGGGACTGGGCAAGACCACACTCGCGCACGTCATCGCCAGGGAGATGGGTTCGCAGCTGGTGATGACCTCCGGGCCCGCACTGTCCAAGGGCACCGATCTCGTCGCCGCCCTCACACGCCTGCAGGCTCGGGACGTGCTGTTCATCGATGAGATTCACCGCCTGCCCATCGCGGTCGAGGAGTTCGTCTATCCAGCGATGGAGGACTACCGAATCGACGTGACGGTGGACAGCGGCCTGTCGGCCCGCACCGTTCAGATCCGCTGCAAACCTTTCACGCTCATCGGCGCGACGACCCGCGCGGGGCTGCTCTCGTCGCCGCTGCGCTCGCGGTTCGGCATCGCCCATCACCTGCGTTACTACGACGTCGCGGAGTTGCTCACGATCCTCCGGCGAAGTTCAGATCTGCTCGGGTTGAGGGGCGTGGAACCGGAGGCGCTGCGCTCGATCGCGGATCGCTCGCGGGGCACGCCGCGGATCGCCAACAGGCTCCTGCGCCGTGTGCGCGACTTTGCGCAGGTCAAGGCCGACGGGCACGTGAGTGCGCGGGTGGTGGACAGCGCGCTGAAGCTCGAGGGTGTTGACGCGCTCGGTCTCGACGAACTGGATCGCTCGTACCTCAAGACGATCGGGACGACCTATCGCGGCGGGCCGGTCGGGCTGGAGACCGTGGCGGCGACGATGAACGAGGACGCCGGCACGATCGAGGACGTGGTCGAGCCGTACCTACTGCAGATCGGGTTCCTCGCTCGCACGCGGCGCGGACGTGCCCTTACCAAGGGTGGCTGCGAGCACGTCGGCGTGCCGTTCCGCGGCGAGCCGGCTGTGACGGAGCTGTTCGGCGATGGCCCGGTGTAGCAGTGCGGAATGGCACCGATCTGCGAGACAGCGAGACAGCGAGAAGGGCGGATCACTAAAGCACGGACATGCTCAGGTCAGGTGAGTAGTTTTCACTTCGCCACTTCGCCACTTCGCCACTCCGTGACTCCGTGACTACCTCACTCTCCCGGGTCGCCGATCGTCTGCGGGCTCCACACGTCACCATCGAGGCGTGTGATCGTCAGGTCACCCGCGTGGAACACGGGCGCTTCACCCGGGCCGGGGGCTCGGCCGCCGCGTGAGTGATAGAAGATCAACGAGCCTCGGCCCGGGCTTGCGAGCGGGCGATCGGCGGCGTCGCGCGTCGGGATGGGCCACGCGCCGGTGATGAGGAACACGCGTGCCGCCGGCGCACCGTCGCTGGCGCCCTCGTACAGCACGCGATGGGACGCCTCGGCGTCGATGTACTCCTCGAGCTTTGTCCACTGCTCGTCGGGCTTTGATTGCACACGGATCGGAACGATCGCAACGACAACCGCGATCACCGCCGCCACCGGTGCCGCCAACCTCAGCGCGAGGTTGACGCGAGCTCTCCACACGCCTCGGCAGAGATGAAGGACACCGATCGCGCTGGCGATCGCAAGCCCCGGATAGATCGGGATCGCGTATCGATCGCGCCGATCGGGGAAGAGCGTGAGCAGCAACAGCCACGCGCCGACCCAGACGAGCGCGAGCAACCCGGGGGGCGTGCGCCACGCGCGGGCGACGATCGCGGCGCCGAGCGCGACGAGCCAGGGCCAGTAGCCGGTCGCGATCTGCGCGAGGTAGTACCAGACGGGCTGCGTCACCTTCTGCCCGCCTACGAGCTGGCCCGAGGCGCGGGCCGCGATCTCGCGCCCGAAGTACTGATCGAGGAATGCGTCGGCGTAGGCTCGCGCCATCCACAGGTGCCAGGGGAGCGCGATCGCCACGCCGACAAGCAGCGTGACGAGGACGAGCGCCGCGTGCTTCGGGCCGCGAACGCGCCAGAGCCAGATTGCCATGATCGGCACGATCGCCATCGCGATGAGCGGCTTGGTCATGAGGGCCATGCCGATCGGAACACCCGCGATCGCGAACCAGGCGAGCGCCGACGCGAACGAGACTCGTTCCGTTGATGAGCGAGCAGCGGGCGGACCCGTTTCGCCGTCAGTTACGAGCCCGAGCCCCACACTCGCGCCCTTCACGATCGCCCACGCGGCCAGCAGCAAGAACGCGCCGTGCCACATATCGAGCGAGATCTCGCGCGTGCGCCGAAAGTACTCGTAGGTCAACGCCAGGATCACGCCGGCGATCGCGGCCAATCGCCGCGTGCCAAGCTCCCGCGCAATGCCCGCGGTCGCGATCACGCCGATCGCGGCGGCGAGGACGCTCGTGAGGCGTGCCGTAAGCAGGTCCACACCGGACCACGCGAGCACGCGCCCCACGATCCAGAAGACCAGCGGCGGCTTGTTGAAATACGGCTCGCCCTCGCCCGCGGAGAGCGACCACCGTCCGGAGCGAGCGGCATCAAGCCCAATCGCGGCGTACCAGCCCGTGTCGCCACGCCAGTCGCCCTGGTTGAGCTTGGGAAGCGTGACGGCGAGCAGCACGACAATCGGCACGAAGACCCAGGCCCACCGCGCGAGAAACCCGAGCGAAGGAGGCGAAGCAAAGCCCCGCGCATGAGCCACGTGGTGCCGCGGGCCGGCCGGGCAAGCGTCGGCCGAGGCTTGCGCCGTTGTCGGCCCGATCGGGATCATGCGTGGATACCCGGGTGGGTTACCGCTTTGGGGCGGTCGGCTGAAGGCTCTTGGCCTCTTCCTCGCCGAGGTACAGGATGCACCCGCAGGAGACGCAGGTCGTGAGCTTGCCCTTGCTCATCAGGCCGCTGACGGTGTCGAGGGGCAGACTCATCTGGCACGAGCCGCAGGTGAACTCGTGGCGTTTGCGGTCCTGGATCTCGATGGGGGCCATCGCGTCTTCGCCGCGGGTGTTGACGAGGCGCTCGAGCATCCGCAGCGAATCGCCCGGCACGTCGGCGGTGAGCGAGACGCGTTCTTTGGTCAGTTCGTCGAGGCGGTCTTTGATCTCCGCGGCCCGGGCGTCACGCTCGGCGACCGCCACGCCGCGGAGCTTGTCGCGCTCCGCCCGCTGGGTCTCGATCTCGCCGGCCTGCTTCTTCAGATCGTCGACCTTGGTCATCGCTTCCAGGGCGCTCTGCTCGGCCTTGTCCTTCTCGCCCTTGAAGGTGTTGAGCTCGGTCAGGAAGGCCTTGTATTCCTTGTTCGTCTGGGCCCCGTTCATCTGGTCGCGGAGCGTCGCCATCCGCGCGTCGAGACGAGCAACCTCGCCCTCGGCCTGCTTGGCGACGGCGGCGAGTTGCTTCAGTTGTGCATCGATCGCGGTCTTCTTGGCGTCGAGCTGGGTGACCTGACTGGTCTGCTCGTTCAAGAATCGCTCGGCGGCCTTCAGTCGGGTCTGAAGGCCTCGAATCTGCTTTTCAACCAGGAACACACGCAGGAGCTTCGCAGTGACGTCCATCAAGCACTCCGGGCTGGCAAGCGATCATAGTCCGCCCCGGCGGTGGATGCGAATCAGCCCACCGCACGCAGCCACCAGAAAGCCACCGGGACCACCAAAATAGGCGAGTCGATGATGTCGAGCACGCCTCCGAACCCAGGCAGACTGGCCCCCGAGTCCTTGATCCCCGCGTCCCGCTTGAGCATGGACTCGATGAGATCGCCCGCCTGACCCAGAAGAGCGAAAACGGCCCCGCCGATCAGGCCGTGTACAACGCTCGGCGCGACGATGCCCGCCCGGGCAAGCAGCCACGCTCCGAGGCCGCCCGAGACCACGGACCAGACCACGCCGCCGAGGAGCCCCTCCCACGTCTTGCCGGGCGAGAGCCAGGGGATGAGTTTGTGCCGGCCGATGGCCTTGCCAGTGAAGTACGCGCCGGTGTCGCAGGCCTTGATCGTGAGCAACACCCACAGGAGCACCCACGCGGAATGCTCGTGGCGCAGCGCGAGGATGAATCCGGGCATCACGCCGAGGTAGGCAAACGACAGGAGCGAGCCCGCGGCGGAGGCCGTCACACCCTCGCACGACTTGTGCCTCGCGTAGAACACCATCGAGGCGATCAACACCCCCACCACCGACGAGAACACGAACGCCGCGGTGGTCATCGACGAGGCCGCGGCGTCCGCCACGCCCCACGCGACCAGCCCGAACATCGCGGCGGCGATCGTCCACGGGGTCGACGCGCTCGTCTGCCTGGCACGGATCATCACCGCCAGTTCCGCGGCACCGAGCACCGACAGGAAAACGACGATCGGCAGGATCGCAAGACCCGCGGGCCATGTCGGCGCGCCGGTCAGCTTGGAGAGCCACTCGGGCGCGGCGAGGCGATCAACGCCCTCATCGAGCCAGAGCAGGCCGATGAGGGCGGCGATCAGAACGGGCCCGAGCAGGAGGCGCTTACGCATGGGGCTGGTGGCCTCCGTCCGTCGCGGGCTCGTCCTGATCCAGGCCGCCGAAGCGCCGACGACGGCGTGCGAACTCGCGCACCGCGGCGTGCAACTCCGCGACGCCGAAGTCGGGCCACAGCACGTCGGTTACATAGATTTCGGCGTAGCTGATCTGCCACAAGAGGAAGTTGCTGATGCGCAGCTCGCCGCCGGTGCGGACGAGCATGTCGGGCTCGGGCAATCCCGATGTGCCCAGCGATGACTCGATCGCGCTCTCGTCGATCGACGCGGGGTGGATCTCGCCCCGGACCGCCCGAGCCGCGAGGCTTCGGCACGCATCGACAAGCTCCGCTCGCCCGCCGTAGTTGATCGCTAGGCAGAGCTTGGAGCCGGTACACCCGCGCGTGGTTTCCTCCATCGCGTTGATCGAGGCAAGCACCTCCGGCGGCAGGCCGTCCCGCCTCCCGATGACGCGGCAGCGGACGTTGCGGCGTTTCATCGCTTCGCGTTCGCCGTCGCAGTAGGTGCAGCACAGGCGCATCAACTCCGCGACCTCGCGATCGGGGCGTCGCCAGTTCTCCAGCGAGAATGAGTACAGCGTGAGCACCTCCACGCCGATGCGCTCGCACTCGGTCATGATGGTGCGGATCGTGGCGGCCCCGTTGCGGTGCCCGAACTCGCGCGGGAAACCGCGCTGGCGGGCCCAGCGCCCGTTGCCGTCCATGATGATCGCGATGTGACGCGGGATGCGTGAGGGCGGCACGTCGGGGAGGTGCGAGAGCGGATCGGCGATGGGCTGAACGGACTTGATGCGCGTCAAGGCCTCGCGGTCGAGATCAGAGAGCTCGGGTTGGGAGGTTTGATGCTGGGTCAAGTGGATTAGCTTGGCCTCTTCGGATCGATCACGGGCCACGGCGCCCTTGCAAACGTTCTTACGCCCCGACGATGATGGTTTGTTCGCGATCGGGACCGATGCTGACGAATCCGATCGAGACGCCGACCTTTTCCTGGATGAAATCGAGGTAGGCACGCGCAGACTTGGGCAGCGCCGCCAGCGAGCGGGCCGCGCCGATCTCGTCCATGAATCCGGGCAGATCGGTGTAGACCGCCTTGGCCCCGGCGAGTTCGGCGCCGTCAGCGACGAAGCGATCGGTCGTCGAGCCGTCCGCGAGCTGATACGCCGTACACACCTTGATCGTGTCGAAGCCCGCGAGCACGTCGAGCAGCATGACCGAGAGGGAGGTGACCCCGTTGAGCATGGCGGCGTAGCGCAGCGCGACAAGATCGAGCCAGCCGACGCGGCGCGGACGCCCAGTGGTCGTGCCGTATTCGCGCCCACGCTCGCGGATGCGATGGGCGATGTCGCCCGAGAGTTCGGTGGGCATGGGCCCGGAGCCCACGCGGCTGGAATAGGCCTTCATCACGCCGATCGCGCTGGTAAGAATCGTCGGGGGTACGCCCGCGCCGGTCGCGATGCCCGCGGTGCCGGTGTTGGAGCCCGTGACATACGGGAAGGTGCCGTGATCGACGTCCAAGAGTGTGCCGTTCGCACCCTCGAACATGACGCGCTTGCCCGCGCGCAGCTTGTCGTGGACCAGATACGTCGTCTCTCGGATCATGGGCGCCAGGCGCTTGCCCCACTGCGTCGCGGTCGCGAACATGGCCTCAATGTCGGGCTGCTTGCCCAAGATCGGCGCCTTGAAGCGGCACGCCTGTGCGATCCTCGCCCGCAGCAGTTCGGGGCGGAGCAGGTCGCGGGCCCGCACCGCGGCGGCCCGTTGCACCTTGTCCGCGTAGGCCGGCCCGATCCCGCGACGCGTCGTCCCGATCTCGGTCAGCGGGCTCTCGCCTGCGCCGCTCTTGAGCGTGTCCTCGCGGGCGGCGTCCTCGTCCTTGTGATAAGGCATGACGACGTGCGCGTTTGCGGAAATGACGAGGTTCGAGGTGTCCACGCCGCGCGATTGAAGCGTGTCGAGTTCCTTGAGGAGCGTGTCGGGGTCGAGCACCACGCCGTTGCCGATGACGGCGAGCGTTCCCTTCGAGAGGATGCCCGCGGGGATGAGATGGAGCGCGTAGCGCTGCCCGGCGATCACCACCGAGTGGCCGGCGTTGGCTCCGCCGTTATAGCGGACCACGACGTCGTGCTCGGCGGAGAGGAGATCGACGAGCTTGCCTTTGCCCTCGTCGCCCCACTGCATGCCGATGACCGCCGTGGCGTTGCCCTTGGTCTTGTGGCCCGTATTGGAGCTGCCCATCGTTCCGGCCATCACGCACACTCCTGCCCTTGGGGCGATCAGCCCCCTTGTCGCCATCGGAGCCTCCCCGTTGGCTCCTCAATGTAGGTCAATCGGGTTGGGTGTGCGGCCTGTAACGCCTGTTCCGACCGGACGGCGGCGTTACACGGAACATCGGTCAAGCAACCCAGCGCTCAGTCCGATCTGATGGACTGCGGGAGTTGCGCACCACATGCCCCCAGAAACCGTCCGAATCCTGTGCCCGAACCTCACGTGCCGGAAGGTCCTCGCGGTCCCCGGCACCGCGCGGGGTAAGACCGTTCGCTGTCGCGCCTGCGGCACGAGCATCAAGGTGCCGACCGGACGCGGCCACTCGCCAGGCCATCAGCCCGCGGAAAAGCCGAAAGACAAATAGAAGGCAACGGGAATCGGGAATCAGGCATCAAGGGAAAGCGCCGAGCCCAGCGCCGAATCGTCGCCCGCATGCTTGAGATCATGACAATCGAATCGTGACGCCACGAAACCCTACAGCTTCGGCTGGTTTTTATCGTCGTCGTCACTGAAATCGAACTCAGCAAAGCTGCTGTCGTCGGCCATCTTCGACAGCGTCTCGGTGTCGATCTCGTCGAGCACACTCCCCTTGCCGCCCGCGGCGGGCTTGGCGGGCGCGGGCTTCGGCGTGGGCTTGGACTGGGTGGACGACGAGGGCTTGGCGGGATGGTCCGGTGCCGATTTGGTTGCCGCCGACACCGGCGACGACGACGCGAGCACCGACGCCGGATCGACCGAGGGCGGTGCGTCGCCGATCTTGACGACAAACGTGAAGCTGCCGATCGAGAGCACGTCGCCCGCGGCCAGTTCGGCCTGATTGACGCGGCGCTTGTTGACGTACGTGCCGTTGCTCGAGCCCAGGTCACGCACCGTCACGCCGTTGTCTTCAACCCGCAGCTCGCAGTGCTGGCGTGAGACCGAGTCGGACGGGATACGGATGTGGCAGGTGTCCTGGCGTCCGACGATGAGCGTCGACTTCTTGAGCGGAACCTCGCGCGGCGGTTTGTCGGCGGTGACGAGAATCAGGGAGGCATTCACCACGGGGCTACCCTTTCGCTCGGGCCCTTCGGAGGGGGTTCCGTCACCCCAAACTGTACGCTCCGGGACCCGGCCCGATGCCGCAAGATACCGCGCTTCCCCAACTTGGGCAATCCTCATCCGAGGGGCCAGAATCCTCCCCCCGCCCGTGGCTGGGGGCGACACCCACGTCCGACGCCACGCCCTCGCCGGTGCGGTCGCTCTATATCCACGTGCCGTTCTGCTTTCACAAGTGCCACTACTGCGACTTTTACAGCATCGTCGACACCCGCGATCGACAGGAGCCGTTCGTCGATCGCCTGACCGCCGAACTTTCCGCCCAATCGCACCTGGCGGGCGGCGCCCCGCTCCGCACCATTTTCGTCGGCGGTGGGACACCATCGCTCCTTCGCCCCGACCTCTGGACGCGCCTGCTGGGCGTGCTCGAAACCCGCTTCGATCTTTCACTCATCCGGCGCGGCCTCGGCGAGTTCACGGTCGAGTGCAACCCCGAGACCGTGACACGCGAACTCGCCGATGTGCTCGCCAAGGGAGGCGTGTCGCGCGTCAGCATGGGAGCGCAGTCGTTCCACGCCGCCCACCTCAAGACGCTCGAACGCTGGCACGATCCCGACAACGTCGCCAGGGCGATCGAGGTCGCGGGCGACGCTGGGATTTTGCGCCGGTCGGTCGATCTCATCTACGCGATCCCGGGCCAATCGATCACGGACCTCGAACGCGATCTCGACGCAGCGGCGTCGCTCCCGATCGAGCACGTCTCCGCGTACAACCTCACCTATGAGCCCAACACCGCGATGACGCACCGCCTGAAGCGTGGCGAGTTCACACCCGCCGACGAAGACCTCGAGGCCGACATGTTCACGATCGTGGGCGAGCGGCTCGGCGGGCGCGGCTTCGCGCGCTACGAGGTGTCGAACTACGCCCGTCCCGGCGCGGAATGCCGGCACAACCTTGCGTATTGGCGCCAGGAGCAGTGGCTCGCCTGCGGGCCTTCGGCGTCGGGGCACGCGCGCGGCATCCGCTGGAAGAACGCCGCACGTCTCGATGACTACCTGTCGTACTCGGACGAGGGCTGGGCGAAGGCGAGCGAGGTCGAGCCTCGCGATGCCAAGCGTGCGGTGCGCGAGCGGATCATGACCGGACTGCGACTGCGCGAAGGCTTGCCGATCGACTGGCTGCGGTCGCACGCTCGAGAGCACGGCGGCGACACGGAGAGCCGCGTTCAACGCGCGATCGATCGCATGAACCAGCAGGGCTTGCTCCGCGAACGCGATCCCGCGATCGTGCTCTCCGATGCGGGTGTGCTCTTCGCCGATGCGCTCGCGGCCCGGCTGATGAAGCTGTTTCTGTGACCGAGGGCATCCATCACTCGTGATGGCGGTCAGGCCGGAGGCGAGCCCGCCAGGATCGCGTCGCACTTCTTGGCCAGCGCGAAGTCCTTCTTGGTGATCCCGCCCGCGTCGTGCGTCGAGAGGCTCAGCGTCACCTTGGTGTAGCGGACGAGGATGTCGGGGTGGTGCTGATCGGCCTCGGCCTGGGCCGCCACCTTGTGAACGAACTCCATCGCCGCCATGAAGCTGGGGAACTGGTAGGTCCGCTGGATCGCGCCCGACACTTCCGACCACTCGGGGAGGTCTTTGAGCGCGGTCTCGACTTGGGCGGCGGTAAGCTTCTTCATCGCGTGCTCCACGCCCGGTCGGTCCGGGACGCGCGTCCAGTGTAGCGAATCCTCATCCCGTGCAAACCCCACCAGACACCGCCGATCGCGCCCCAGACCCACACCTTGCGAGTCCGGCGACGACGCGCCTGGCGCCCTCTCCCACCGGCGCGCTGCACCTGGGCAATGCCCGGACGTTTCTTGTCAATTGGGCCCTCGCGCGAACGCACGGCTGGCGCATCATCCTGCGCATCGAGGACATCGACGGCCCGCGCGTCAAACCCGGCGCGATCGAGCTCACCATCGACCTGCTCCGTTGGCTCGGCATGGACTGGGACTCCGGCCCGCTGATCCAGTCGCACGACCTCGATCCGTGCCGCGACGCGATGCAAAGACTCGCCAGAGCGGCCCTGGCATACCCGTGCGAACTGACACGCTCGCAGATCGAGGCCGCCGCCTCCGCGCCGCAGGAAGGCGCCCACGACATCGCGTTCCCTTCGTCTCTGCGTCCCCCGCTTGTTTCACGCGAGTTCGAGAAGGCGGACGAACTGTCGAGTTGGCGCTTCGCCACACCGTGGGGCCTGGTCGAATTTGACGATCTCTTTGCGGGACCTCAGCACCACGATCCCGCCCGCACGATTGGAGACTTTGTCATCTGGACCAAGCGTGAGCAGCCCTCGTATCAGCTCGCCGTCGTGGTGGACGACGCCCGCCAGGGCGTCACGCACATCGTGCGCGGCGACGACCTACTCGATTCCGCCTCCCGCCAGATCACGCTGCAGCGGGCTCTTTCGCTCCCCACGCCGAGCTATGCCCACCTGCCCCTCGTCAAAGGACAGGACGGCAGGCGTCTCGCGAAGCGCCACGGCGACACGCGACTGGACAGCTACCGCTCCCGCGGCGTGCCCGCGGAACGCGTCATCGGCCTTATCGCGTTCTGGTGCGGCCTTGGGGCCCGCGCACCCATGAGCGCGATCGAGTTCCGCCAACGCCTTGATTCGGGTACCATTCCCCGAACCGCAGTGGTGTACACGCCGGAGGACGAACAATGGCTGCTCTCGAAATGACCCGCCGCTCGATGGCCCTTCTCCTGCCGCGCCTTGCGATGGCGACCGCGCTAGCGGCCACGCTCCAGCTCTCCGCGTGCGACGAGCCGCCCGCCGACGACGACAAGTTCGCCAAGGTCACGATCAAGGACAAGGAGTTCAAGCTCGAGCTCGCCCTTGACGACACCAAGCGTTTCAAGGGACTCTCCGACCGCAAGGAAATCCCCAAGGACGGCGGGATGCTCTTCGTCTTCAAGCGCGCGGAGGAACGCGAGTTCGTCATGCGCGACTGCCCGATCCCGATCGACATCATCTTCCTGGACGGTTCGGGGCGTGTGACCGCCAAGCACAAGATGAAGGTCGAGGAGCCGCGCAAAGCCGACGAGCCCAAGACAGACGACCCGACGCAGGACAAATACGAGCAGCGTCTGAAGCGGTACAACAGCAAGTACCCCGCCCAGTTCGTGATCGAACTCGCCGGCGACACCCTCGACACGCTCGACGTGAAAGAGGGCGACAAGGTCAAGCTCGACACGGTCGCCCTGAAGAAGCGGGCCAAGTGAGCCGATAAGCCCCGGTGTCGGCGCGTGGCGCGGGTCCGAGAACCCGGCGCGCCGTGGCTGGAGGCTCATGAGCTCGAGCACGTTCATCGTCGCGGTCTCGCCGTCGCTCCTCGATCGGGCGGCGTCACGCTGGGTTGAGCCGATTACGGCCGCCTGGCCCGGCGCCGAACCCCCACGCTGCGAACTCATTACCCATGACGAGCTGCTCGCGCGGGTCGAACTGATCCGCCCGGGCGTTGATTTCGCCGCCGCCGCGCCGGTGCTCCTGGCAATCGACGCGCACATGCCCGAGATCTTCCGCGTGCTCTCGCTTCTGCGCGATCGCCTGGTCCCCGCCGTGATGCTACTCCCGGGCGACGCCGCCGGCGCGCTGCGCCGCAATCGCGACGGTACGATCGTCGACACCCTCGACGCCGACACCACCACGCTCGCCATCATGCTGCACACGCTCGGCGAGCGCCAGCAGTTGCTCCACGCCGTGTCGCGCGACCTGCACCTGGCGCAGAGCTCGCAGGGCGGCCTGCGCGGCGAGATGGACAAGATCCACGAAGAGCTTCACCTCGCCGCCGCGGTCCAGCGCGAGCTTCTGCCGCGCGAGCTTCCCGAGGTTCCCGGCACGTCGTTCGGCGTCATCTACAAGCCCATGGGCTACGTCAGCGGCGACCTCTACGACGTCCGCAAGCTCGACGACCGCACCGTCGGATTCCTGATCGCCGACGCCGTCGGGCACGGCGTCCCCGCCGCGCTGGTGACCATGGCGCTCTCCCGCTCGCTCGAAACGCGCGAACGCCGCGGCGACGAGTGGACCGTGCTCGAGCCCGCCGAGGTGCTCAACCGCCTCAACCGCGAGTTCTGCTCGCGTCCCCACGCCGCCCAGCGATTCGCGACCGCGGTCTATGGGTGCATCGATCTTCCCACCATGCGCGTGACGCTCGCCGGCGCGGGACATCCCCCGCCGCTGCTCCTGCGCGCCGGGCAGCGTCTTCGCCAGGAAACCGAGGGCCCGCTCCTGGGCGTCTTCGACGACGCGATCTTCGACCAGGTCTCCTTCGACCTACACCCTTCCGACACGCTCGTGCTCTACACCGACGGCCTGGAGACCGCGTTCCCCTCGCTCGACTCGTTCACGCGCTCAACAACGAAGGCCAATCACGAGTACCTCAAGTACCTCGAGAAGATGGCGATCCACGCACGCGAAGGGCGCGCCGCCGAACTGGCGACGCACGAACTGGCGCTGGCGCTCGACCACCACTCGGGCTCGCTCCATCAGATCGATGACATCACGGTGCTGGCGATCTCGTGCCCGGCAGAAACCTCGCAAGCCAAGCCCGGTGCGGACTCAACGGCCAAGTCAAGCGCTCAAGCAGCATAGCGCAGCACCTCACGCCATTTCGCGTCATCGCTAGTGTCTGAAGTGCCTCATCCCCGTCGTCAGGCACGTGACGCCCGACTGCTGGCACAGGTCGAACGTGTCCTGGTCGCGCTTGGAGCCGCCGGGGTGCGCGATGGTCGTCACGCCGGAATTGATCAGCTTCTTGGGGCCGTCGGGGAACGGGAAGAACGCGTCGCTGAAGGCGACCGCGCCCTTGGCGAGCTTGCCCGCCTTGCGTCGCGCGATCCGGCACGCGTTCACGCGGTCCATCTGCCCCGCGCCCGCGCCGAACACGCGCACGCACGACGGGCCGCGCTCCGGCGAAACACCGCCGATCACGATCGCGTTGCTCGTCAGCGCCCGGCACACCGCCTCGAGGAAGCCCACGATCTGGATCGTCGTGTCGATCGGCGCCGGCCCGGCCCGATGCAAGATCTCCGCCGGATTCGCCAGCGCCCGATCGCTCTCCTGCACCAGGAGCCCGCCGGGCACGAACTTACACTCGCTGGGCGGCCGGGCGGCGTCGCGCAGCTCCCCCACCGCGAGCAATCGCACGTTCGCCCAGCGCGTCCTGAGCTGCTCCAGCGCCGCATCGCTGAACGACGGCGCGGCGATCACCTCGAGGAACACGTCGTTGCGGCACAGGCGGCTGGCCGCCGCCCCGTCGAGCTCTGCGTTCACCGCGAGAATCCCGCCGTAGGCCGCGACCGGATCGCCCAGGATCGCCTCGTCGACCGCCTCGGCGACCGTCGGCGCGATCGCGGCGCCGCACGGGTTCGTGTGCTTCACGACGCACGCGCCGACCGGCGCGCCGTACCCCGCCGGGAGCGTGAATCGCACGCGACGCAGCGCCCGCGCCAGGTCCAGCGCCGCCGCCGCGTCGTTCACGTTGTTGAAGCTCAGTTCCTTCCCGTGCAACTGCGTCGCGCCGATGATCGAAGGCTCGCGCGACGGCGCCGCCTCGCGGTACACCGCGGCGGCCTGGTGCGGGTTCTCGCCGTAGCGCAGGTCCGCGTTCTTGATGAACGCCAGCGACAGCGCCTCGGGGAATCGCTCGCCCGTTCCGCCCTCGCCGGAGAGGTACGACGCGATCGCGGCGTCGTACTTCGCGGTCGTCGAGAACGCCGTCGAGGCCAGGGCCCGGCGCAGCTGCCTCGACGTCTTCCCGCCGTCGACGTTCAGGTCCGCCAGCACGCGCCCGTACTGGTCGGGGCTGGTCACCACCGCGACGAACGCGTGGTTCTTCGCGGCCGATCGCACCATCGACGGGCCGCCGATGTCGATCTGCTCGATCGCCTCGGCGCGGGAGACGCCCTCGCGCGCGATCGTCGCCTCGAAGGGATAGAGATTGACGCAGACCAGGTCGATCGGCGCGATCGCGTGCGTGGTCATCGCCGCGGTGTGGGCCGGATTGTCGCGCACGCCGAGCAGCCCGCCGTGGACCTTGGGGTGCAGCGTCTTAACGCGGCCGTCCATGATCTCCGGGAAGCCGGTGACCTGCTCGATGGGGGTGACCTTGATGCCCTCACGCTGCAGCGCCGCCGCCGTGCCGCCGGTCGAGATGATCTCGACGCCCATGTCGGTGAGGGCGCGGACGAAGGGGACGAGGCCCGACTTGTCGCTGACCGAGACCAGGGCGCGCGTGATGGGGACCAGGTCGGGTCCTTCGCCAGGCGCTTGTCCGTGCGCTGCCACGAGCGAACTTCCTTTCCGCGCCGCCGCGCGTGGTTTTCCAGCCGATCACATCGCGCGCGGGAGGAACTTGGCCACCACGCCGTTGCTGGTAATCACATAGAGCACGCCGTCTTCCATCTTGTCGGTGACCAGCGCCTGCACGCCCTCGATCGCCGCGCGCTCGATCACACTGCCGCGTGCCGGATCGAGCGTGACGGCCTCGTGGCCATTCCACACCACCAGGCGCCCGGCGCGAATCGCGACGAGTTCTCCCGCGACGCCCTTGCACACCCACCGCTCCGCGCCCGTCGCCGCGTCGAACGCGCAGAAGCCGCGATCGGGCAGCGTGACATAGACCACGCCCGCGTAGACCACCGGGCTCGTGCGAAGGGCCGCGCTCGTGCGAACGCGCCACACCGAGCGCCCGGAAGGTGCCAGCCCCCAGAGCGACTGGTCCGTCGACGCCGCGATCAGCAGATCGTCGCTCGCGGCCGCGTCACACGCGATCCCCGCGTACATCGCGCCGCGCCCGACCAGGCCGCCCCGCGAGGGTTCGAGGAACGTGAATTCGCCGTTGGAGGAAACGGTCGCCACCAGCCCGCCGACGACGACCGGCCCGGTTTCGATTGAGCCGCTGGTGCCGAAGCCCCAGGCCTTGAAGCCGGTGCCGAGATGGTGGGCCAGCACCTCGCCGCGCGACGTGCCGTAAATGGCCAGCTGCCCGATCAGCACCGGGCGGGTGTTGACGACCTTTTCATAACTCTGGCGGGCGGCCAGGTTCCCGGTCTGGGCGTTGAGCTGGAAGACCTCGGACTCGCTCGACACGATCACCAGGTCCGAGCGATCCGTCCTGAGCCGGTTGATGCCGACGAACCGCGTCAAGGGGTTCGCGACCTCGGCCGACCAGCGAACCCGCCCGTTGGCGGGCTCCATCAGCGTCACCACGCCCGTCGAGTCCTGCGCCACCAGCGCGTCGCCCTGAACATCGAAGAAGCGGATCGTGCCGCCGGTCGCGACCGCGGGGAAGCCGCTCCAGTCCCAGCGATACCCGAGCTTGGCCCAGGGCTCCACGCCCGGCTTGAACGAATCCGCCCGCGACGAGACCTGCTCCGGCGCGCCGTGCGTCGTGTGCCCGCCGCAGCCGGCCAGCATCGTCAGAGACATCCCAACCACCGCCGCTCCAAGGGTGGACACGAGGCGGAACAACGGTCGGCGGTCGCTCGGGCGCATTCGGCAGTTCTCCAGGGTTCGGTCGCGTGACCCATCCGCCGCTTCGGGCGTCGCCCGCGCGGGGTTCCAGTATCGAGCGCGCACGGGGATTGGTCAAGCGCCACACCCCCCAACGCTTTACATTCCCCCAACTTCACGCAACAGTGTGGGACATGTTCACCGGACTGGTCCAGGCCATGGGGGTCGTCGCCGACCTCGCTCCCACACCCGCCGGCGTGCGGCTGCGTGTGCGTCCCCACCTTTGGCCCCACCGCCCCGCGCCCGGAGACTCCATCGCCGTCTCCGGCTGCTGCCTGACCGTCGCCGCCCCGCCCGCCCCGGATGGCACGATGGACTTCGACGTCATCCACGAATCGCTCCGCCGGACCATCCTGGGCGACCTTCGCCCGGGCTCATCGGTCAACCTGGAGCACGCCGCCACGCCCAATACGCTGCTCGGCGGGCACGTCGTGCAGGGGCACATCGACGCGGTCGGCGTCTTCGATCGCGTTTCGCCCGGCGATGACTGGCGCATCCGCGTCCGCCCGCCCGCCGACTTCATGCAGTTCATCACGCCCAAGGGCTCCATCACGATCGACGGCGTGTCCCTCACCGTCGCCGCCGCCGACCCCGCCCAAGGCTGGTTCGAGGTCGCGCTCATCCCGACCACGCTCGAAAAGACCACGCTGGGCAAGGCCGCCCACGGGCAACGCTGCAATCTCGAGAGCGACATCATGGCCCGCACGATCGTGCACTGGCTCCGCCATTACACGCAAGGGACGGCCTCCGCCCCGTCCGCCGGGCCCCAATCTCCGGGGTCGCCGTGAGCGGGCGTCTTCGCTTCATGGGCATCGACCCCGGCCTTCGGCTGACGGGCTACGCCTGCCTCGAAGGCCCGGACGACCCGCCGCGGATCGTCGAGGCGGGCGTCTTCCGCTTGGCCGCCAGCAAACCGCGCCCTGTTTCCGATCGCCTGATGGAGCTCCACGCCGATCTCGCCGAGGCGATCCAGCGCCTCCGCCCCGACGTCGTCGCCGTCGAGTCGTTCTTCGTCCATCCCAAGCACCCCGCCACCTCGATCACCATGGCCCACGCACGCGGCGTGGTGCTGCTCGCCATCCGCCAGGCCGGCGTGCAGCTCATGGAGTTCAAGCCCAACCTCGTCAAGCGCGCCATGACCGCGCACGGCCTGGCGAGCAAGGGCCAGATGCAACGCGCGGTGCAGTCCATGTTCGATCTGCCCGAGCCGCCCAGCCCGCCCGACGTCGCCGACGCGATCGCGATCGCGCTGTGCGCGGCACGAAGGCATGGGATGTGAGGCGAGGGCCGATCGTTTCGCGCGCAGCAGGTGTAAGTTCCGATCGGTTGGCGTGCGATTCGGTAGAAACAAAGTCCTTCGCACAATGGCTCATCGCTTCAGGGTCTTCAGGTACTCGCGCTCGGGGCCGATGGCGTCGCGAGACTGCCACGCCATCGCCGGCGATATCTCACGCACGTGGTGTGGGTCATTTACACGCCACGTCGAGAGGAATCACGCCCATGCCGGAGCAATTCCGTTGAGTGCAGGGCGCCGTGTATCATTTCGTGATGCAATGGCTCTACTGGCTGATCCTCGCAGCGTCAGCCGTCCACATCGTTGAGGAGTATTCTCTCGGTTTCCTCGCGTGGTTCAAGCGGGCGATCCCCGCGCTGGCGCCGGGAATGACCCCCGGCTGGGCCGTCGTCGTCAACACGTTGTTCGTTCTGCTCTGCGCCTGGGCGGCCATCGCTGATCGCGCTCCCACCACCGCCCGCCTCGTCGTGCCTTGCCTCGTCACGATCAACGCCATCCTTCACATCGCGATGACCATTCGGATGCGCGAGTACTCGCCGGGCCTCGTGAGCGCGTGCGTGCTCTACATCCCACTCGGAACGATGGCGTGCGCCGGGGCGATCCGCTCCGGCGCTGTCGAGCCCGGGAACATCACGCTCGCGGTGCTCGGCGCGTTGGGCCTCCACGCCGCTACACCACTGTCGCTGCGATGGCGAGTGTCCCGCATCAAGGCGAGTGGACGCACTCGCTAAGCCCGCCAGCGGGTGCCGACGGGCCGACAGCGCACGGCTGGCCTGCGTTCGAGGATTTCGAGGGTGCGGGCGAGTGTGTGCATGATTGAGCTCTCGAGACGGCACGAGAGCTGCGGGTCACATTCGCCATTGCGGACTATGGTGTCGTGTAGGTAGAATCGGGGCGTGCAAAGCGAGGAGCGTGCGACGGGTCGCGTGAGCATCAGGCGGCGCGGCGCTGAGGATCGGAGGACCCATGGGTGCTTGGGGAATCGACACGTTCGACAATGACATGGCGTGCGATTGGGCGGCATCGCTGGAGGACTATGAGGACCTCTCGCTGGTGATTTCGGCGCTCCAGGCCGCGATCGACGAGAGCGAGGACTATCTCGACGCGGAGGTGGCGAGCGCGGCGCTGGCGGCGTGCGAAGTGATCGCGCGTCTGCACGGGCGATTCGGGGCGCAGAACGCGTATTCCGAGGCAGTGGACACGTGGGTTCGCGCGCACCCGATGGTGCCGGACGATTCGATCGTGGCGCTGGCGAATGAGGCGATCGACGCGGTGCTGGGAAAGCACTCGGAGCTGCGCGAGCTGTGGGAAGAAGGCGACGGAGACTCCGCGGCATGGAAAGCCAGCGTGGAATCGCTGCGGAAGCGGGTGGCGGGGTAAGAACAACGAGTATCGCAATTCTGGGGGCTTTGATGAAGACTCTCGCATGCGCCCTGCTTGGTTCACTTCTCGCCGGCCTCGGGTCCACACCTTCGACGCAGCCAAACACCACGCCTCAGGCCCGGAAGAGCATGACGGTCGCGGAGTTGCAGCGCACGGACGTCATCGGGCGATTGGACATCCAGCTGGGGAGGTGCGTGCCGATTCTCGCGGTGTTGATCTCGGGCGACTCGCTTGAGAGCAAGGCGGAGACAGGGCGGTATCTCCTCCGCGTGATCGAGGTGGAAGGTCGCACGCTGGTCGAGCCACAGTTGTTCCGGTACTCAAATGCGCCGGGATTCGACGGTCTGCCCTTGAATCAAACCGATCACGCTCAGCGTGTCCATGGAGAGCAGGCCGCCAAGCTCTCCGCAGAGGATGAGGCAAGGCTTGAAAGGGACTTCGTCGGCACGGAGCGGCGGTTGGTCGCTTACGAGGTTGGCGAGTTTAGCGGCATTCCCACGCTGCCAAAGAACGTGGCGGAATGGCAAGATCGTGCGTTTGGATTCAGCACGAGCCTTGTGCTGGTGCAATGCGAATAGGCATCTTCGCTGACGCCTATGACCGCCGCGGAACTTTGCCTCCCCGATCGGACTCGGAATTCGCACGCAGCGGGCGTGAATTACAACGCGCAAGAATCGCCGCGGCGAAAGCGAGCACGCAGGCGGGCACGAATGCCGAGAAATCAGGGGCGTGACACGAATCATGCTCCAAAGTCGTTCCCGCGAGTCGGGCGCGAACACCCGATGAATCGCTCCGATCTCGTGGAACATCTCGGATTTGTCGCGCGTGGGGCGCCGACCGCACCTAGACTTGCTCGTGATTTCTGTTCTGGCCCGGCCACGTCGGTCGAGTCTCCAGGTCTCCCGACGCTTTCTCTGCCCGAGCCCAAGCACCGGAAAATCGAATCGTCCTCTCGGGCATGGATCGAAAGCTATGAAGCTTTATGTTGGCAATCTTTCGTTCAGCACCACCGAGGCCCAGCTCCGCGAGCTCTTCGCCGCCCACGGCGACGTGACCTCCGCGACGCTCGTCATGGACCGCGAAACCGGCCGCCCGCGCGGCTTCGGCTTCGTTGAGTTCAGCAACGACGACCACGCCCGTGCCGCCATGGCGGCGCTCGGCGGCAAGAACGTCGACGGTCGCGACCTCACCGTCAACGAGGCCAAGCCCCGCGAAGGCGGCGGCGGTGGCCGCGGTGGGTTCGGCGGCGGCGGCGGCCGCGGTGGGTTCGGCGGCGGTGGTGGCGGCGGCGGCCGTGGCCGCGGCGGCTGGTAAATCAACCGTCGATGAACACCTGATCCGCTCGTGAATCACGGGCGAATCGCATGTGAATCACACGACCGGAGCCCACGCGGGCTCCGGTTTCGTTTTTGGGGGGCGGCCTTGCCGCTCGCGATCTTGCTCGGGCGATGGTGCGGCAGACGGCTCGCGCCGGCGATCCGTGCTCCGTGCTACATCACGCACATCCACAGCGTGATCCATGCGCCGCCCGCGAGCATTACGACGGCGCAGTAGCCGACGATGTCGCGGGCGCGGGCCCGCGTGGTGGCCAGGAGCGGGAGCGCCCAGAACGGCTGGAGCATGTTGGTGAGCTGGTCGCCGTACGCGACGGCCATCACCATCTTGCCGAGCGGCACGCCGGTCGACAGACCGGTCTGGAGCGCGATCGGCCCTTGCACCGCCCACTGCCCGCCGCCGGAGGGGACGAAGAGATTGATGATGCACGCGGCGTAGAACGTGAGGACGGGGGTGAAGCGCTGGCCGCCGGCGCTGGCAATGAGGTTGGCGATCGTGGCGATCAGGCCGGAGGCTTCCATCATGGCCATGATTCCCGCGTAGAGCGGGAACTGGAGGATGATGCCGGCGCACCCGCGGGCGGCGTCTTCGGCGCTGGCGGCGTAGGACTTCAGCGAGCCGTGCAGGATCAGGCCGAGCGCGAGCATGAGGGCGCAGAACTCGTTGAGGCCGAATTCCATCAGCGACCTGGTCTGGATGAAGCGCCACACGACCAGCGCCAGCGGGATGGCCAGCGCAAGCATCACAACGGCGGAGCGTTCAAGGCGATCGGGGAAGGTGAGGCTTTCCCGCGCGTCGGGCTCGCGCGAGTCTCCTTCGCATGAGGATTGATCGCGCGTGATCGACTCCGGCGGCGCGATGCACAGCGACGCCTCGCGCGGCGAGAGCAGCGCGAGCACCAGCGGCACCAGCGCCAGGAGCCCGAGCGTGATCACGAGGTTGAACGGCGCGAACATCGATTGATCGAGCGGCACGGGAACGTCTCCCAGCGAGGTCATCGCGCTGGCGGGCAGGACCTTGGCGGCCTCGAGCTTGGAGGTCATCGAGAGCGGCGCGGAGCCGGAGAGCCCGCCGTGCCAGACCATGAGGCCCGTGTAGCCCGCGGCGACGACGAGGGGATAGTGGAGCGATTGGCCGCGGTCGCGGAAGGCACGGCCGACCTCGCGGGCGAGGATCGCGCCAACGATGAGGCCCAGTCCCCAGTTGACGACGGCGGCGGCGCAGGCCATGAAGCCGACCATGGCGGCGGCGGACGCGCCGGAGCGCGGGAGCGAGGCCATGCGACCCAGGGCACGCTTCACGATCGGGGCGTCGGCCAGGGCGTGCCCGGTGACGAGAACGAGGCACATCTTCATCGCGAAATCAAGGAGTTTCCAGAGGCCGGAACTCGCGCGCCAGGAATCAAGGAGGGCGAGCGCTCGCTCGGCGGGCGATTTGTCGCCCCATGTGCCGAAGACCAGCGCCAGGACGAATGTCAGGATCGTGAGCCCGACGGCGAGCACGAACGGGTCGGGGACGATGGCGCGAAAGACGCGGGTGATCGCGAGGCCGAGGCGGGGGATCATGGCGACAAGATACCGACGTTGCTCAGTCCGCGCCGAGGTCCTCGACGAAGCGGGATTCGGGCTTGACCTTGTCGAGAGGAAGCCCGAAAAACTCGGCCGTCAGACGACGCACTTCATCGACAACACGCAGCTGCCACAGAAGGCGCTGGCCACCGCCATCATGGGGCATCGAGATCGCTGTCAGGCCTCGGGCCAAGTCTCCGACGGTTTCGAGATCGCTGGGAAGCTGGGTCGCCGCTCGTTGATAAGCGGCCACGAGTAAGACGATCCATACGACGGCGATCAATAAGCCGGTCGCCACGCCGAAGCCCGCGCCGAGCTTCACGATGCAGGTGATGAGCAAAGCAAAGCACCCGAAAAGGGAACCTGCTGCAATCCACAACACGGCGCGGTCCATGCCGGACTTCAGCACCAGCTCGGGCAGCCATGGATACGGCTTGCGGAGCGATGCCCACGCTTGTCTTCGTTTCCCCGGCACAATCGCCTCGATACGAGTGCTCGGGCGAATATCGCGCGGCGGCACCGACCATAGGCGGGCAAGGTGGTCGCGAATTTCAAAGAACTTCCGCACCATGGGGCGCTCGGAAGAAGCCGGACGCGACCGTCGGATCACCGCCGCGGCCAGATCCGCCACGGTCCGCACTTGATGAAGCTCGCCGTCCGTGAATTCAACAGCAAAGCGGTCTTCGATCTGGAGAATAAGATCAACGGTGTCGAGGCTCATGCAAATCGCTCAACCCGCGCCGAGGTCCTCGACGAAGCGGGATTCGGGCTTGACCTTGTCGAGAGGAAGCCCCAGGATCTCGGCGGTAATCCGTCTAACTTCGTCGAGCACGCGGATTTGCCAGAGCAGCCTCACGCCGTCGGAGTCCGAGGGGCCGAGGCTCAGCGAGAGATGCTCGCAGGCCTCTCGCACAGTCTGCATCTCCTTGGGGAACCGAGTTCTGCAGGCACGATAGAGCATGAGCACGAACATGCCGAACGCGATAGCGCCGGCTGTTCCGATGACGAGTGATTTGGGCCACCCGCGCGCCCCAATCAAAGCCGCTGTGAACCCCATCACGCCCATAATCGCAACGGCCGCCGGAACGATGATCAGCCGGTCGGCCGTATGAGTCAGTTCAAGCGGCGGCAACAATCGCTCCCTGGCCTGGAGATTCTTCCACCTGCCGCGGCGATGCCGTCGGAACAACTGATCAAGCCTTGCACTCGGCCGGATCGCCTTCCGATCAAGGCCGCCCTCTGCGATCATCAGATCACGCAGACGCCGAAATGCTGCGATTTTGGGCGAGACCGCGACCGACGTCGGCAAGTAGCGCGTGACGCACACTGCGAAATCGGCCACCGTGCGCACGCGCGAGAAGTCCGCGTCGTCCAGCTTGATGCCGAATCGCTCCTCGGTCGCCATCACGATCTCGACCATCTCCAGGCCCATAGCGACTCCCTCGCTTGCGCTTCGGGCTCGTTCGTCGCCGATGATCACTCACTTCGCCGGGATTGCTTCGCCGCCCTTGTCCACGTTGTCCTTCGTGAACAGGCGTGTGCCGAGCGTGATGGTCTTTTCGACTTTCTCGCCCTTGCTGAGCTTGATGGCGTTGTCGATCGCCTCGGCCGCGCCGTTGGGATACTCGAACGTCGCGGCGAGCATACCGGACTTTACGGCCTGAACGCCCTCGTGCGGGAGCGCGTCGACGCCGATGAAGATCATTTCCTTCTCGCGCCCGGCGTCCTTGGCGGCGTTGTAGGCCGCGATCGCGGCGGGGTCGTTGGCGCCGTACACCACCTTGATCGAGCCCTTCTTCGGGTTGCGGGCGAGGGCGGCCTGCATCTTCTCGCGGGCCTTGTCGCTCAGCCATTCCATGTCGGCGTCGTAGATGATCTTCAGCTTGGTGTCCTTGATGGCTTCGCGGAAGGGCTCGGAGCGGTCCTTGGCGGCGATGGTCGAGGAGAGTCCTTGCAATTCAACGACGCCGCCCTCGGCCTTGTCCTTGCCGCCGAGCGTCTGCACGATCCACTTGCCGACCTGTTCGCCGATGACGCGGTTGTCGGCGCCGATGAAGCAGGTGTATTGATCGCCCTCGACTTTTCGGTCGAGGATGATGACGGGGATGCCGGCCTTGAAGGCGTCGGCGATGGCGGGCGTGAGGCTCGTGTCCTTGGGCGAGATGATGAGGACGTCGACCTTCTGCGAGACGAACTCGCGGACGTGCCCGATCTGGCGGAGCGCCTCGTTCTGGGCGTCCTTGGCGATCAGCTTGATCTCGGAGTGCTTGGCGGCGTTGGCCTTGATGTCCTTGTCCATCTGCTCGCGCCAGGGCTCGCCGCGGTTGCACTGGCTGTAGCCGATCGTGATGGACTTGGCCGCGGATGGCTGGGCTTCGCCGGCGAGGGCGGCGAGCGCGAAGGGGGTCGTGACGAGGGCGGCGAGGACGAGTCGGCGGGTATGCATGGGTGACCTCAGGATTGGGTGCTTGGTGGAATTGTACACAAATCCACGGGGCCGAATCACCCGCGGCGCTTGAAGCCCTGGGCGAGCACGGCGAGCACGATGATGACGCCGGTGATCATGTACTGCTCGGCGGTGCCCACGCCGTTGATGTCGAGGATCTTGCGGAGGTAGGCGATGACGAGGGTACCCAGGACGGTGAGGAGCGCCCCGCCGCGCCCGCCGGAGAGCGACGTGCCGCCGATGACGACCATGGCGATGGCGGTGAGTTCGTAGCCCACGCCGGCGTCGGGGTTGCCCTGCCTTTCGAGCGCGCAGAAGAGAACGCCCGCGAGGCCCGCGAGCACGCCGCAGAGTGTGTACGCGATGATCTTCACGCGCTTGACAGGGACGCCCGCGTATCGGGCGGCCTGCTCGTTGTCGCCGATGGAATAGAGCCACACGCCGAGCGTGGTGGTTCGGAGGATGATCAGCGTGGCGGCGGCTGTGAGGACGAAGAACGCGATGGAGATGGGGATATCGACGCCGGCGACGTGGACCTGGTAGTTGAGTGCTTCGAGGATGGGCGGGTACGGGAACTTCTGGATCTTCACGCCGTCGGTCGACCACTTTGCCAGGCCGCGGGCGAAGGCCATGATGGCGAGCGTGGCGACGAAGGGCTGGAGCCTTGCGTGGGCGATGAGCGAGCCGGCGGTGAGGCCGCTGGCGGTTCCGACGGCGAGCGCGGCGATCCATGCGATCCACGCGGCCAATTCGTGCTTGAGGGCGATGAGAGCGAAGGCAACGCCGGCGAGGGCGACAATGGAGCCGACGGCGAGGTCGATGCCGCCGGTGATGATGACGAGCGTCAGGCCGCAGGCGAGGATGCCGTACGGCGCATTCTGTCCCAGCGCGTCGAGATGGGTCTGGGCCTGGAAGAACAGGCCGTCGGCGTTGAAGATCGCGCCGCCGGCGAGGACGAGCGCGAGCGCGGCAAGGCCCGCGATGACCTCGCGGGTGAGCCGGGCCTTGGAACGGGCGTGAGTCATGAGGGGACGAACGACAAATCAGGGCGCGGCCCGACCTCGCGGCCGGGCGGCGCCGAACCTGCCCTTTCGATCACTTCGCGGGCGTGAGCACCAGGCAGTCCAGGCCGAAGAAGGCCTTGCTCCCCATGGACTTTTCGTTGCCGCCCACGACCTCGGCCCGCAGGATGAACGAATCACCCTTGGGCTCGATCACGCCCAGGTCGATCGGGCCGGTGGGCTCGACCTTGTTCTGTGCGCCGCTGAAGAGATCGGTGTCCTTGCCGACCTGCTTGCCGTCGATCGAGAAGCGGATGATGCCGTAGTCCCAGCTCCTGGTGGCGTGGAGCGCGACCTTGACGGCCTTGCCCTTTTCGCAGGGGACCTGGAGCTCGACGAAATCGCCGACGCGCTTGCCCTGGACCCAGAGGTGGCCTTCGCCGCTCCAGGTGCGCGGGCGGAACGAGCCCATGCCCTGGCCGCCGACATCGATGTCCTGCGTCGCCTTGACGACCTTCAGCCCCTCGCACTCGATCGCGCCCTCGATCGCGAACGGCGGCGGGAGCGGCGGGGCCTGCACGATCGCGGCCCTGGCGGCGTCGGGGATCGCCGGGCGGTTGTGCGTCGCGCCGGGCTTGGCGTAGAAGTACGACGTGGCGGCGTAGGCGACGTCGCATTCCTTCCAGTGCCACACCTCGATATCGAACTTCAGCGATTTGGTGAAGGGGATCGCGTCAAGCGAACGAGTGCGTGTCACGGTCGTCTGGCCGTAGCAGTTGTCCGTCTTCTGCCCGTCGACGCGGGGCTGGGCGTGGAAGGGATGCTCGAACTTGATGGAAGCGCCCCAGGCGTAGCCGTAGTAGTCCTCGGTGCCCGTGCCGAAGTGAGAGGGGAAGGCCTCGCCGTCGACGAAGACCTTTTCATCGCCCTCGCCCCACCACTCGGGGACGGGGTTCATGAGCGAGAGGTTGTCTCCGACATAGACGCCGGCGCCCTTGACCTCGACGTAGTTGTAATCCTCGGTGCCGCGGGCGGCGAGGGCGTGGATCGGATAGTCGGAGCGCCAGCGTGCGAAGAAGTGCATGGAGCTGTCGTTCCATGCCCAGTCGCGGACGTCGGTCAGGAGCATCATGCCGACGGGGTCCTTGCCGAGGTTCACGAGCTTGATCGATCCGGTCTTGGCGTAGGGCATGACCCAGCGGCAGGAGAACTCGCCGGGCTTCTGGACGCTGCGATACCAGTCGCGGTACTCGTTCACGCCCACTCCCGAGCCGAAGAACTCGCTGAGCGGGCACCAGATCGTCTGCTCGCCGTCGAACGTGCCGACGACGACGACGGAGCGTCCAGCCTGCTCCATGTCCTTGGCAGAAATCGAAACTCGCACGCTCTCGATCGCGTGCGGGCCTTCCGGGAGGTCGATCGCGTACTCCGCGCCGGGCGCGAGTTTCTTCTTGGGCGGCGGCGGGGCCTTGGGTTCCGGGCCGTTGTCTTCGATCAGCTTCTTGTTGGCGGCCTTGATCGCGTCGAGATTGCTCTTGAGCAGCGCGGCGCTGGCGGACACGACGTCCGAGCCCTTGTCGTAGGTGCGGTAGTTGACCTGGTAATAGAACTTATCGCTGTCGCTGGTGACCTTGCAGTGCTTCGCGTAGGGAATCGGCAGGTAGAGGTTCCAGCCTCGCGCGGATTCCTGCGAGAGCGGCGTGCCGACGACGTCGTTCTTCCCGCCGAGCATGTCGGCCATGGGCCCTTCGAGGACGGGCGTCGTGCCGCCGTCGACGTAGACGCGCAGCACGCCCTTCGGATTGGCGGACCAAATGCGGACGACGGCGCCGGGCCCGGCCTGGTCCATCATGACCCATTCTTTCCGCCCGTTGATCTCTTCGACGCGGATGAACTGGTTGTAGTCGCCGTTGGCGAACCAGGTGTCGGAGTTGGAGGGCGACGTCGAGGCGCGGTCATAGCTCGAGGCCTGCGCGCAGAGATACGAGGGCACGGGGTATCGCGCCACCGCGGAGCGGTCCGTCATCTCCGAAAGCAGTGACTGGAACGTGACCTGCGGCGGGGCGGCGAGGGCCACCGACGCGACGGCAAAGAGTGTGCTCAGCATGGCCTGAGCATATCAAGCCGCGGATAGGACAGTCGCCCGTGATTCCGCTCGATCGAACGCTCGCGACCACGGCGAAACCCATCCAAAGGACGTCGCCAAGTACCTTTCGGCATTCAACTTGCGCGTCAGCATCCGCCGTCAAATGACTCGGCGAAGAGGTCATAGTCATCGCCATTCACGAAGCCGTCGCGGTTCACGTCGGCGAGTTCGTCGCCGAGATCAAACACCTCCGCGAAGGCGTCGTAGTCATCGCCGTTGACGAAGCCGTCGTAGTTGAAGTCGGCAAGGCAGCCCGTAAAGACATACTGCTGGTTGGCGACCTTGGAGAAGTCGACCGACGTGATCGGTCCGAGTGATGACGTCGTCCACGGCACGCCGCCCAGCACCTGGTTGCTCATGATCGTGTTGGTGGGGTCGGCGATGAACCCCGCGATGCGGAGCGGTCCGAACCCACCCCATCCAAGCTCGGCCAGATCGACGACGATCTCAACGCCGGTTTCCACATACGGCGCACCGCTCGTGCTCCCGTTGGGAAACGCGCCGACGCCCGCCACGTTCGAGTTGTCCAACGCAAGGCCGAGAAGGCCGGGCGTGCCGACGGGATTGAGGGGATCGGCGAAGCACGAAGCGCTGGCCGTGGATGGCGCGAACTGCGTGAAGATCGAAGGCTCCGTGCCGGTCTGCGGGTCGATACGCGGGCCATCGAACCAGATCGGCGTGACGCCGTTCTTCACGCCGCCGGTGTAAGCGGAGTAATCGAGGGGGAAGCCCCCGCCGTTCTTGCGTGGGCCGGTCGAGCGCAACTCGACCGCGTCGGCCCACAGCTCAAAGGTGTTGCCGTTCTTGATCGTGCGGATGCCGATCCAATCGTCGGCGGAGAATTCGGGGTCGAACTTGAGACCGGCCATCTTCCCGAGCATGTTGTTCGTGCCCGGCGGGTTGTCGGCGCGGAGCACGTTTTGGCCGTCGCTGTTGCCGTGGTCGATGAAGAGATTGAGAACCGTGCCGTCGGTCTTGAGATTGCCTCCGATGAAGATGTAGAGCTTCCCGGCGTCGATACCGATCGCAACGTTATCGATCTCCGATCCGATGGCGAGGTTGACATCCGGGAGCGAATCGCACCGCTGGGTGTTCACGCCGATGGAGTTGGAGTTGTTGATCGTGGCCTTAATTGCTGGCGCGTTGCCCTGCCCGCCCGACAGATTCCCCCCCACCACCGCGCCACCCACGTTGCTCCCGCAGTAGTATGCGCGTCCGCCGCCGAGGTTGAGGACTTCGGCATAGGTCACGCTGAATGTCGCGGGGTTCGGCCCCGCGCCGTCGGCGTCAAAGCCGGAAAAATCGAGGCAGAAGTCGACGTACGGCTCGTAGTCGAAGCGGAGCCCGTTGCCCGTACCGTCATCGCCCAGGATGTTGAGGGCGTAGTAACCGTTGTCGCCGCGGATGGGGTTCTGGCCCGCGCTCGGCTTGCTGTCGAAAAAGAGCATGAGATGCGAGTCGTCGGTCGCGAGGTTGCCCGCGATGAAGAGGTACACGTCGGTGATGGTGCGAATGACATAAACGGCGTCGATCTCCGACGCGGACGCGTAGTCGACCTGCCCATCGGTCGAATCGCCCCCATCGGCGTTGGCCGCCTGCAGAAAAAGCGGCAAGCCATACGCCGCGTCAAGAGTGCCGTCGATCACGGGCGGAGCAACGTTCTTTCCCGCCGGGATGGTGACGAACTGCTTGTTGTCGGTTGGGTTGCCAAGCTGGTCAAACCTGACGGCGCGGCTCGCGCCCAGCGCCGGGGCATTGCACAGCAGCGAACCAATGACCTGATTCGATGCTTGGGTGTAGTCGGGCGAGACGATAAGCCCGCAGAGTTTGATGGTCGTCGCGGTCGCGGGGTTTCCGAGGGCCGAAACGGGGATCTTGAGCTCGATGCCTTTGGTCACGCTCTGAGGGTTGCCGATGCTGGGCATCGAGGCCTGCGTGTTATCCCCGGCGGCGGTTGAAACAGACTGCGTCCATCGCGTGATCTCGGTGTTTCGGTCAATCTTGCCATCGATGACGATTTGCGCGTGCGCAACCCCGCACACAAAGAGGGCGAGCACAGACGCACTGATTCCCGCGAGGGACTTGTTCAACCGTGTATTCATGGGGCTTCCCGATCGAGGCGACCGCTCTAGCTTACCCGAAATACCCCCCGACACACCCAAAAATGCGCGTGGGCGGCTTATCGGGCCGTGTTTGGGCCCATGCGGGCACCCCATGTGTTACCATCCGCACCACAGGCCAGGGAGTTCTGGATGGGCGAGTCTGCTGAGCGAATCTTGCTGCGTGCCGAGGGAATCTCGAAGCGATTCGGGATCACCCAAGCATTGGACAACGTCTCGGTCACGTTTCGCGCGGGCGAGGTCCACGCGCTGATGGGCGAGAACGGAGCCGGGAAGAGCACGCTCGGAAAGACCATCGCCGGCCTGCACCGGCAAGACTCCGGTGTCGTGACGATCCACGAGACGGGCGACGCGGCCCGCGAGCTGAAGCCAGGCTCGATCGACGACGCCTTCGAGGCGGGCGTGCGCATCGTCCACCAGGAATTGGCCCAGTGCCCAAACCTGACGGTCGCCGAGAACCTGTGCCTCCATGACATCCCGACCAAGGCGGGGCTGGTTGATCGTCGGACGATGGCGGAGCGTGCCGCACGCCTGGTCCACAAGCTCGACCCCGGCATCGATGTCGAAGCGCCGCTCGGCCTGCTTTCGCCCGGGCGGCGTCAGATCTGCCAGATCGCGGCCAGCCTCGAAGACCGCGCCGGCGCTTCGCACGCGCCGCGCCTCATCGTCTTCGACGAGCCCACGAGTTCGCTCTCCGTTGCCGAGGCCGATCGATTGCTCGAGATCACCCGCCAACTCGCCAAGGACGGCCTGACGATCGTGTACGTCAGCCACCGCATGGGTGAGATCTTCCAGGTGTGCGACCGCGTCACGGTCCTCCGCGACGGCAGATTCATTGCGACCAGCAACATCAAGGACATCGACGAACCCGCACTCATCGAACAGATGATCGGGCGACGAATCGAAGCAACCACACGCCGCAGCAAAGCGACGGGCGCGGAATCGAGCGCGGGGCACGACGCGGGCGAGGCCGCGGCCCTGCGCCAATTGATCGGCGGCGAGCCTCACAAGGCCGGCAAGCCGATGCTGGACGTGAAAAATCTGTCATCACCGGGCAAGCTGCGCGATGTCTCTTTGACGGTCCGCGCGGGCGAAATCCTCGGCATCGGCGGACTGGTCGGCGCGGGACGATCGGAGACCCTCGACGCGATCTTCGGCCTTGATCCTAAGGCGAGCGGGCAGGTCATGGTGGACGGCTCGCCCGTCGACCTGTCCTCGCCGCGCGGACCGATCGCCGCGAGCATCGGCTATGTGCCCGAAGACCGGCGTCTTCAGGGGCTCTTCTTTCAGTTGGGCATCGACGAGAACATCCTCGTACCGTTCATGAATCGCATCGCGGGCGCACTGGGCCTGCGGCGCGGCGGGCGTGAGAAGGAACTCGTGACCGAGAAGGTCGGGCGATTCCAGGTCAAAGCCGCTTCTCTCGGCTCGCTGCCCAGCGAACTCTCGGGCGGCAATCAGCAGAAGCTCCTCATTGCACGGTGGATGGGCAAGGACACCAAGGTGCTGCTGCTCGACGAGCCGACCCGCGGCATCGACGTCGGCACCAAGAGCGAAGTCTACAAGCTCGTGCGCGCCGCGGCGGACACCGGGGCGGCCGTGCTGCTGGTCTCGAGCGAGATGCCCGAGCTCCTCGCGCTCTCGGATCGCATCGTCGTGATGTGCAATGGACGTCTGAGCGGCGAACTCACCGGCGACGACATGACGCAGACCAACATCCTGAAGCTCGCGACCGCCGATGAGGTCGTACGCCGCGGGGCGTAGCCCAAGTGCCGCGTGCTTCGTCACCCTCGCACCGTGGCGGCGCTGATCTACTTCATGCACCTGCGATGACGGCCTTTGCCGCGGCACTGCCCGCAACGTACCCGCTCGACCAGGCCCATTGAAAATTGAAGCCGCCGATCCTCCCGTCGACGTCACAGATCTCGCCGCACAGATGCACGCCCGGCGTGGTCCGGCTCTCCATCGAATCAAGCCGCACCTCCGCGAGCGGGACGCCGCCCGCCGTGACTTCCGCGTGCGTGAAGCCGCGATCGCCCGTGATCGGCACCGCGAGCGAGGTGACGGCCGAGACGATCGCGGTGCGCTGCGCCCGCGTCAGCGATTGAACCGGTGTCGACGGATCGACGTTTACGTGATCGCACAGCGCGCGGGCGAGACGCTCGGGCATGCCTCGGTCGGCGTGACCGGGCACCTGCGCGCGGAAAGCGAGCGACTCGGCGAGCCAGCGCGCGATGCCGGGCCCCTTGGCGCTCACGAGAGTCTGATCGAGATCGACCGGAGCCAGTCCAGGCGCGAAGTTGAGAACGAGTGCTGCTTGCAGATCGGCGTGGCGAGCGTCGGCGAGGTAGCGCGACGCGTCGAGGATCGCGGGCCCTGAAAGTCCAAAGTGCGTGAAGAGCACGGAATTCGTGAACGACACGATCGGCTTGGCGCCCGCGCCCGCAACGATGACCTCGGCGGGGACCGACACGCCGGAGAGCTCGCGGAGGAAATGCCCGTCGGGCGTGGTGAGCGGCACGAGAGCCGGGAAAATCCTCGGCGTCATGGTGTGCCCGAGCGATTTGGCGATGGAGTATCCCTGGCCGTCGGAGCCGGATCTCGGCAGCGCCTTCCCGCCCGTCGCGAGGATAACGCGCCGAGCGATCAATGAGCGGACTTCGCTGCAGGCTTCTCCGTCTTCGCGCCGGATCTCAAAGCCGCTCTCGATGGGCCGCACGCCTGCCACGCGCCACGGATGCCACAGCTCGACTCCGACGCGCCTCGCTTCGCCCAGGAGCGCGTCGAGCACGCTCCGCGCGCGGTCGCTGGTCGGGAAGAGCTTGCCCGTGTCTTCCAGCTTGAGCTCCACGCCGATCTCGCGGAAGAACGCGATCGTCCGCGGCACATCGAACCGACCCAGCACGTTGCGGATCGAATTGCGGGACGAGCCCGCGTAGGCGCGCTCGGCGACGTGATGGTGCGTGACGTTGCAGCGCCCGCCGCCCGCGACCAGGATCTTTGCGCCGAGCGTCTTCGCACCGTCGATCGCGACGATGCGGAGGCGAGCGTCCGCGCCCATCGCGGCGCGACCGGCGGCGATCGCGGCCATGAGGCCCGCGGCGCCCGCGCCGATCACCGCGATATCCGCTCGCTCGCTCACGATCTACACCGCCCGGCGCGAGCGCCACTGATCGATCGCGACGGCGGCGATGATGATGTGCCCCACGATGATCTGCTGCACATAGTTCGGCCAGCCCAACGCGGCGCAGCGGCTCTGCAAATAGGCCATCATCACCGCGCCCACCAGGGTACCGATGATCGACGCGTGCCCGCCGTTGAGCGAAGCGCCCCCGATCACGACCGCGGCGATCACGTCGAGCTCGAGCCCCACGCGCACCGTCGGGTCGCCGACCGTGAGGCGAGCGAACTGCAGCACGCCCGCCACGCCGACCACCAGGCCCAGAACGCCGTACACGCCGAGCTTCACGCGATTCATCGGAACGCCCGCGTACGCCGCAGCGACCGGGTTGGAACCGATCGCGACAGCACGCCGCCCGAAGACGGTACGGTGCATGACGAGTCCCGTGATCGCCACAACGCCGATCATGCCCCAGACCGCGGGCGCGAACACGATCCACGCCGGAGTTGGAGTTGTCGACACGATCGAGTAGAGCGGGCCGCCGGTTTCCGAGGGTGCGGACACGACCGAGCCGCTGGCGAGCCAGATCGCGACGCCGCGAAACACGCCGAGCGTGCCGAGCGTGGCGATGAAGGGCGGCAGCCTCAGGAGCGTGATGAGAAACGCGTTGTAGAGTCCGCAGAACACACCAGTGCCGACGGCCGCGAGAACGGCGACGATGGTCGGCTGACCGCTCTTCAGAACCAGGGCGCAAACGACGCTCGCGAGCGCGACACTCGAGCCGACGGAGAGATCAATCCCGCCGCTTGCGATGACCAGCGTCATGCCCATGGCGACGATCGCCACGATCGCGGTCTGGAGCGAGATCAGGCGGATGTCGGCGAATGACACGAGGCCCTGCTCGGGCTTTCCGGTCAGGTGCCCGACGATCCAGAAAAAGACGACCACCGAGGCAAGTCCCAGCAGCGGGCCCAGGGCGCGGAGGAGCCTTCGTCCCGCGGCACTGCGGTGAGTTGCGAGCGGGTGTGCATCGGCGGGAGTACTCATGCGCGAAACCAGCTCCACCTCATGCACGAGACATGCACATCTTCGGTGCCGATCAAAGAGCACGTCGGGAAGCGCCCGACCACCATTTCTGGCCTCTACCTCGTGGCGCAGTCGGCGGCACGCCTCGCCCCTTGCTCGTGCTTCGGGCTCGTCGGGCCAAGGACACTCGCTCGCCCATCACTCTCCGAGGTACTTCTTGAAGTCCGGCGCGAGGAGTTCCTTCATCTCCGGCGTGCCCATGTTCTCCTTGGTCACCAGCGCACAGCCGGTGTCGATCGACTTTTCGGCCTTCACGCCGTGCAGGTGATCGAGCGCGGTCTTCACGCCGAGGTATCCCATCCGCATCGGGTTCTGAACGACCAGGCCGTCGATCTCACCGGCCGTCATCGCCTGCACAAGTCCTTCGCTGGAATCAAAGCCGACGAAATTGACTTTGCCAGCCAGGCTGCGCGAGCGGAGCGCGAGCAGCATGCCGAACGTCGACGATTCGTTCGGGCAGTACACGCCCTGCAGGTCGGCGTTGGACGCGAGCAGGTTCTCCGCGGCTTCCTGTGCCGTGGCGCGGGTCGCTCCGGCGTACCGCTTCGGATCGATGAAGGTGATGCCCTTTGCTTTGGCGATCTCGTCCGCAAAGCCCTGCTCACGCTGCGCGGTGCTCGCGGAGCCCTCCTGATAGCGCAGCATGAGCACGCGCCCCTTGGCGGCGTCGCCACCGAGCGATTTCACCATGCGCTGGGCCGCGAGCTGGCCGCCCTTGTAGTTGTCGGTCGCGACGAAGCTCACGAAGTCCTTGCCCGCCTCGGCCTGGAGCCCCGAATCGATGATGACGACGGGGATGCCGGCGGCGGCCGCGTCCTTCACCGGGCCGACGAGCGCCTTGTCGTCGAGCGGCGCAAGCACGATCGCGTCGTACTTGCTGCTGACGAGATTCTGAACGAGCGATACCTGCTGCTCGCGGTCGTCCTCTCGCTCCGGGCCACGGAACGTGAGCTCAACATTGCCGGATTCCTTGGCGGCCTTTACGCCACCGGCGTGGATGGACTTCCAGAATTCGTGGGTCGTGCCCTTGGGGACCAGGGCAACGCGGATGGGCTTGTCGCTTGACTTGTCGCTGGGCTTGCCATCCGGCTGGCCTTCGGGCTTGGAAGCGGGCGCGGCGGGCCTGGGCGCGTCGGCCGGGGCGGATTTTTCTTCGCAGCCGCTGGGGAAGGCCGCGCCGAGGACCGCACATAGACCGACCAGAGCGAGCGAAGCCAAAGATGAGCGACGTTTCATGGGAATCTCCGCGTAGGAAAGGACGCGATGGGATGCGGATGATACAGGAAGCCGGGGCGGAAATGTGGCCTTCCGGGGCCCGAACTGGTCTGTGCCGGCGGTTGGGGCTATTGTTCCCACCCCTCGTGAAGCGTCCGTGCGGCGCGGCGAGGGGTGTGCGAGTTCCTGAACCTGATCTTTGGGCCGGCGTGTCCGGCCTTTGGCCCGATCATTCGGAGAGTTCACGTGGTTCGTATCCGCCTGCAGCGTCTCGGCCGTCACAATCGCCCGTTCTATCGCATCAACGCCGTGGACAAGCGGACGCGCCGCGATGGCAGCGCGATCGAGCAGCTCGGGTGGTACGACCCGATGGCCAAGGATCCCGCCAAGCAGTTGGAGCTCAACGAGGAGCGGGTGAAGTACTGGATCTCTGTCGGCGCTCAGCCCTCCGAGACCCTCCGCGACGTCCTGGCCAAGCGGAAGCTGGTGGATGTGGCGGCGTGGGAGAAGGACCGCGAGGCGGACCGCAAGATGGTGGAGGCCAAGAAGGCCGCCGCCGCTCTCGCCGGCGAGAAGAAGGAAGAGAAGAAGGCCTGAGCCGACTTCGAGCAAGTGAATCACAGAGCCCCGGCGACGGGGCTTTGTTGTTTTTGGAGCCACCAGCGTTCGCGTCGTCCGGTGCTGACCTGATGCCGCCGTTCTATTCGCCCGGGTGATACGTGCGTGTCGCGTGGTCGGAGATCTCGAGTCGAGCGAAACGCGCTTGCTTGAGTTTTCCCGCGGCGTAGATCGGTGCCTGGTCCGCGTAGTGCGGGGAGCCCGGATGGCGTGACGCGCCGAAGGGCACGATCGTGCGCGCCACGGGCGCATCGGCGAACTCAACCGCGGCGACGTATGAGCTCCCGTGATAGCCGTAGCGACGCTTCGTGCCGTTCGATCGCGCGAGGTAGCAGAAGCTGACGCCAAGGCTCCCGTGCCCGCCCGCGATGGGAAAGCTCTCGCGGCTGTCGCTCACGCCCAGCCCGGCGCTGGTGTCGAATCGCTGGTGGCGGTTGATCTCGCCCCACGCCACGCGCCAATCGCCGAAATCGCGCTCGAACTCCCCCATCACTTCCACGAGCGCCGCGGAAAGATCGCCCGGCGCGCGGCGCGCCGCCCACGCCGGCGTGAAGAGCTTCTCGGCCCAGATCATGAAGAGAGAGGCCGCGGTCGAATCAAGCGTGATTCGACCATCCCACGCGCGAATCGCCTCGACCGCGGGCGCGACGCGTTCGACTTTCGCGGGGTCGGCGGCGACAAGCTTGTCGAACTCCGCGAGCAGCGGCTTCCGTAGGCCGTCGAGCGAGTAAACCCGCGTGTCGAACGCGGCACGCTCCAGGTCCGCGAGCGTCCACGCGTTCGCGTTCGAGAGCAGATCGTGCGACATCGCGACCCGCCCGTCGGCAAGATCGTGCCCGATCATGTACGGCGGGAATGACGCGCGATCGGGGTTCTGCCCTTCGGCGGCGGCCGCGAGCGGTGAGGAGTTGCAATTCATGACGTAGCCGCACGCGGGGTTCCAGACCTGCGGGATCTCACCCAGCGTGTGCAGCCCTTGCCACTCGTTCGCGGGGTCGGAGCCATCAAGCACGCCGCTGGAGTCACGGGTGGGATCGCGGCGCGGGAACGCGGCGTTGTAGATGTAGCCGATGTTGCCGTCGGCGTCCGCGTAGACCAGATTGTGGAACGCGAGCCCGAACAGCGAGACCGCGGCCTTCCATTCACCGAGGTTGGTGGCGCGTGCCATCCGATACCACTGCTCGACCGCTCGCGAGTTCTCCATTCCGCCGACACGAATTGCATAGGAAACGCCGTTCGCTTGAAAGAGGATCGGCGCGTTGTGCGCCCTGGCGAGGGATATCTCTTGCTGCTCGATTCCGCCGGCGGTCTTCACGCCGAGCTTCGCCTTCCACACGATGGCGTGGCGAATCTCATTCCCGAAGCGGTACGCGAGTTCGTCGCCGTCGACACCCAACTTGATCGCGTAGGTGTCGGCGATGTCGGGGTAGTTGACAGTGAGTGACCAGCCGAGGCGGTCGTTGAAACCGATCGAAGGGAGAATGCCCCCGCCATACATCACCGAGCCCGAGATGTTCAGCCCCGCATCGGAACTGAGGTGGAGTTCGTAGGCTTCGTCGAGGGGGATGTGGGGATTGGCATACAGCATCGCGCGGCCTGACGCGGTGCGCGATCCCGCGATCGCCCACGCGTTTGAGCCGTCGGGCGCCGCCGGCGGGTCGGGCGCGACGTTCGGTTGCTTCGAAACGACCGCGCCGTATACGCGCTGCGCCTCGCTCTGGGCCTGGTAGAGCGCGAAGCCGTACTCGCGCGCCGCCAGCATCCACGGCTCCCACGTCTCGATCACGCCGGACGACTCCGCGGGATGAAGCGAGACGTAGTAATTCAGCGCGTCGGCGGCGGCCTGGGTGAGCGCTCGTACTTCGGGCGGAGCCTCGTCGTTCTGTCGCCGAGCGAGTTCAGGCACCTCATACGACAGCACAATGCGATCCCATGACAGGGCTTCCGCTCCCAGCATCTGTGCCGCGCGACCGATCGAAAGGGCGTGAGCCTGCTCAATGCGCGAGTACTCGTCCTCCGCACGAGCGAACATCGCTCCGAAGACCGCCGCTGCGTCCGTCACGCCGTGCGCGTGCGGAATCCCAAACTCGTCGCGTGCAACTGTCACCTGGGCCGCCAACTCGCGGGCGCGGAGGATCGATGCCGTGGCTGCCGCGGATGGAGCGGTCGCGCCAAGAGCCTGCGGCCGAACCTCGGGCTGGGCCGCCGCGTGACCGATCATGAGCGACGAAACCAGCGTGAGCGATGCGAAAGAGAATCGGCGCATGATCCAAGTCTACCGGCGATCCGGCTTACAGCGTTCCACCTGGGCATTGAACTGCCGCCTCTCCGCACTGTGCGACGGGTCCTTGCCCTCCAATACTCCTGCGTGCCCCTCCGCATCGACATCCTCACGACGTTCCCCGAGATGTTCGGGGTCGCGGCGCCGGCGGCGCTGGGCGTGAGCATCCCCGCTCGCGCCAGGGCGGCTGGGCTGGTCGAATGGCACGCGACCGACATCCGCGCGTACACCACGAACAAGCATCAGAAGACCGACGACCGCCCGTTCGGCGGCGGGCCGGGCATGGTGATGATGTGCCAGCCTGTGTGGGACGCGGTTCACGCCGTGGAGGCGATGGACCCGCGCGAGGCGACGCGCGTCCTCCTCACGCCGCAGGGAAGGCCGCTCACTCAGGAACTGGTCGAGTCCCTCGCGCAGCGCCCGCGGCTCTTGCTCCTCGCGGGCCACTACGAGGGGATCGACGAGCGCGTGATTGAAAAGCTCCAGCCGCTCGAAGTGAGTGTGGGCGACTACGTGCTGTCGGGCGGCGAACTGGCGGCGATGGTGCTGATGGACGCCGTGATCCGCCTGCTGCCGGGCGCGCTGGGCGATGACGACTCCAGCAAGTCGGACAGCTTTTCCAGCGTGACGATCCCGCCCCAGACGAAAAAAGGCCTGGCATCCCAGCGGCGGCTGCTCGATTGCCCCCACTACACCAAGCCCCGCGAGTGGATGGGGTTGGAGGTGCCGGAAGTGCTCCTATCAGGCGACCACGGCAAGGTGGCGGCGTGGCGCCTTGAGCGAATGATCGAACGAACGCGGGAACGCCGCCCGGAACTGCTGGGAGAGAATCCGGTCCCCGGCGGCCCGACGAGTGATTCTGGCGGGTCATCCCGCGACAGGTCCAGCTGAGATACGGCCCTTGATCGGTACTCGTCAGGATCGTCGGGCGTAGAAACCGCGAACCTGCCCGCCTAGTCTTTGGACCCTACTTGGGAAGGCTCCCGAGCGGGTTTTCTATGCCGGCGACGGCGGACAGGTGGATCATGGGCCTCCAGACGATCATCGAGAACATCAACAAGGCGAACCTGAAGAGCGATCTCCCGGCCATGCAGGTCGGCGACACGATCAACGTCCACTCGCGCATCGTCGAGGGCGACAAGGAACGCATCCAGGTCTTCCAGGGCGTGCTGATCAGCCGTCGCGGCCGCGGCATCAACGAGATGATCCGCGTTCGTCGCGTCGTCGACGAGGTGGGCATCGAACGTTGCTGGCCCATCAACTCGCCGATGATCGCAAAGTTCGAGATCGTGCGCCAAGGCGACGCCCGGCGCGCCAAGCTCTACTTCCTGCGTGACCGCGTGGGCAAGAGCCGTCGCCTCCGCGATCGCCGCCGCGGTCTTGGCAAAGCCGAAGCCGCCACGAAGTAATCGGATCGCAGAATCTCAGAATCGACCAGCGAACGCCCGGAATGTCCGGGCGTTTTTTCTTGGGGCCAAGAGACGAAAAGACAAAGCACCGGATTGGCAACGAGGAAGTTACGGAGTTGCGAGGGAGAACACCTACCACTGCCCGGTGACTGAGATAAGTACCCGCACATCCGCCAAGTCGGCGAGCCAGTTGAAGCCGTGCCTGACCGCAAGAAACGGCTCGAGGAGTTCCCGCACATCGTCCCAGCCGCGACGGGACCCGTGCATGACATACGGCTCGCCGGGTGCAGGAAAGGGAACGCGGCAGCCCGTGCAACACGACGCGAAGTTTGGCGCGGCCTGATCTTCCGGAACGACGCGGAGAAGCAAGCGGCAGCCGTTGATCGATCGAGCCCAAGGCTCGTCGGTGAGCATGCACTCATCGCGATCGCCGTTGGCGAGCGATTCGCAGATTGCGCGCAGCGCCGCGATGTCCTCGCCCCGGAAATCGTAGAGACGGATCAGCGGGCAATCGGCGCTGCCGCGGGGCGGGAGACATTCGACCTTGAACATCCGCGATCGCACGTTTGCCAGCGGGTCCCGGTGCTGTCCGGTCTGATGGCGGCGTTGCGATCACGAGGACGCGTGCAGCGGGCTCATCGGATCGCCCAATTGATGCAGCACGAGCACCGCCTCTTCGCATTCGAGGAATCGCTCGGTCGCGGGGGAGTGCTGGTATCCCGTCAGCACGAAGCCGCAGCGCTGGAGCACGCGAATCGAAGCGAGATTGTGACGGGCCGCACGCGCGTGGAGCGGACGTTTGCGCACCTCCTGAAGAAGCAACGCGAGGGCACGAGTGGCGATGCCGCGGCCCCAGTATGGACGGGCGATCCAGTATCCGACGGAATCGAGCCCTTCCATGTTGAAACAGGAAATGTCGCCGACGAGCACAGAATCGAGCGTGATCGCGCGGGCGACGATCGAGGGATCGGCAAGGATCTTCCCCCAGTGGGAGAAGAACGACTGGGAATCTCGTGGAACGACGGCGGCCATGCGTGCGCCGTCGGGGTCGGACTGAAAACGAAAGAGCTCGGGGAGATCGGCCGGGGTCACCGGTCGGAGGCGGACGGTGTCGCTCGCGGATTGGGCTGGTTCGTCGCTCATTGCTTGGAGATCAAACGAACTCGGATCGATCGCGCGAGCGAGTGAAGAGGCCCGCGCTGCCGTGAGAGGTCGGGCTTGGTGCTGCCGCCGCTCGTCAGAACTCGATGCGTGTGCCGCGGCCCGTGGCGGCGCCGCCGCCGGGCACGACATGCCCGGATGGATCGAACAGTTGCAGGGTCATGGTGGACTCGAACGATTTTCGGTCCTGGGAGAGGCGAATTCGCTCGATGATCTCGCCGTGACCGGCGGGCCCCCACCCTTGCGGGAGTTGCTCGAGTTTCTCCGGGGGCTGCGTGGCGTAGAAGAGGTACTTGGCCTCGTAGACGCCCGAGCCGAGCGAGCGCCACAGGCCGTAGGCGGGCGGAACGGGCGGCGCGCCGTCGTAGTTGGATGACTCGGTCATGGTGCCGCCCTGGTTGAAGACGTAGGAGAACTCGATGTCCTTGAGCGTGGAGACGTAGCCCTCGGTGGCGGTGACGCGCGATTGCCAGGCTCCGACGAGGGGGTCGGACGCGCAGCCGGCAAGGAAAGGGACGAGGACGAACGCGGCACGGTGGATCTTCATGGGCGGGAGGATACACGAATCGCGGCGGTCGCTTTGGCCCGTTGCGATCGTCACTTGACCGCTCCGATTCAGCGGATGCCGGCCAGATCCTCCACCACGAACTGCAGACCCTCGATCACTCGGGCGAGCCGCTCATAGTCGAGCGTGTCGGGGGTGTCGGTCGCTTTGTGGTAGTTCCTGTTGCGGTACGGCGCGGTATCCGTGACCATCAGCGAAGGCCAGCCCTGCTTCCAGAATGACCAGTGATCGGACGAGCCGATCCGCGGCACGAGGCTGGGCATGGCGGCGCCCTCGCACGGGAACAACGCACGCTCGCGGAACACGGAGACACAGCGAGTGACGAGGGCCGAAGACGCTTCATGTCCGACGAACGCGACGAAGTCGCCGGTCGATGGATAGAGCTCGCCGATCAAAGGCGGATATCGCTGCGCCCCCTCTTCGCTTGTGTAGAGGCCGAGCGTTTCCAGACTGAGCATGGCGACGATATTGTCGGAGCGCCGCTTGCACTCGCGGGCATAGACGAGGCTGCCCATCTGGTCGCTCCAGAAGAACGGCGGCTCTTCGTTTGCGAAAAGCACAAAGCGCAGCGTCCGATCCGGCTTCGATTTCGAGAAATGGCGGGCCAGCGCGAGTAACGCGGCGCAGCCGCTGGCGTTATCGTCCGCCCCGGGCGTGCCTCGGTAGGTGTCGTAGTGCGCGCCGATCACCACGATCTCGCCGGGACAATCAGCGCCCCCAATCTCCGCGATCAGGTTCGAGCAGTTTACCGAGGCGTCGGCGTATCGGGTCTCGAACGTCTGCCACTCGACGCGATAGCCGGCTTTCGAGAGTGACGCGGCCAGGAAGTCCTCCGCGGCGGCGTAGGCGTCCGGGTGGAACACGTTCCGCTCGCCAATCCGACCCGCGAACGACTGAACGTCCGAGCGAAGCTGTTCCGACGTCGATCGCTGCGTATCGCTGAGGACCGGTAGCTCGCCGCGGTAGCTATCGCCCGGCATGATCGCGGTGCACGCGGGCGTGAAGACGATCGCGATCAGCGAGAAAAGGCTGACGGCGCACCAATGAGCGGGGAGATCAGGAGAAGTCAGGGTGCGCACGCGGGGCCTCCTCTGGGCTGGCCTTGTGGTTAGCACACACTTTACTTGTTGCCCATTGGCGTGTCAACCCGCCGGACGTGGAAGACCGCACGGCGAGGGCGCGGCTGCGAGTTGCCGGCATTCTCGCTACCTCTTGGCCTTGGGTACATGCTGATCGATGATGACGGGGTTGCCGTCGGGATCGGTCACGATGAGGAAGGCGGGGGCGTCGGTTGACTCGTCGGCGGCGGGGTTGGGCGACAGGCCGCGTTCGCGGAGCGTGCGCTGGATCTCACGGACGTCGGTGAACTCGGGGAGCGTGTTGCACTTGCTGTCCCAGCCCGGATTGAAGGTGAGCGAGTTTCGCGGCAGGCCGCCCTGGTGCAGGCCGAGCGTGCAGGTATCGTTCTGCATGATGAGCCAGGACTTGTTGTCGCCGACGAAGGGGCGGAAGCCGAGCTTTTCATAGAACGCGCGGGATGCGGCGAGGTCCTTGACGGCGAGGCTGACGGAGAAGTTGCCGAGCTGCATGGACGGTCCTTCCTTGGCGGGTGCCGCGGATTTGCCCGCGGATTGGGTCGCGGGCTGCGACGCTGGCTCGATTGCGTTGGAGGAAGACTGGTTGGACGCACAACCGAACAGGGCGCAGACGCAGAGGGTTACAATGAGTCGGTTCACGGGAGTCTCCGGGTATTGAACGGTCCATGGAACGGTCGAATCGTGGCGCCATGCTACCAGTCGGGGCGCGGAGGGCTTGCCATATCTTGCGGACTTTGACCAACGCGAAAAGGAAGCGTGAAGGCTCGGGCGCGAACGGCGCGGTCGGTGCGGCTCGCACGGCGGCTTCGCGCAAGCAGGCCCGAGGTGGCACGCGTGCAGAGGGGGGGATTGCGCAGCGCGGATCAACTCGCGAGTCGTACGTCGATCGCGTGAACCGCGCGATCGATCACATGGTGTCCAACCTGGATCGCCCGGTGCGCTTGCGAGAGCTGGCCAAGGCGGCGGCGCTCTCGCCGTTCCATTTTCATCGCGTTTTTCAGGCGATCACCGGCACGACGCCGAGCGACTTTGCCAAGGACATGCGGCTCGATCGGGCCCTGCTGCTCATGGCGGTGAATGGACGCGCGTCACTCACGGGCATCGCGCTGTCATGCGGCTTTGCGTCGTCGTCGGACTTTTCCCGCTCGTTCAAGCAGCGATTCGGCGCTGCGCCGAGCGCGTTCGACATCGCGGCGTGGCGCATTCAGCGCGGGACGGAGCTTGACGGCCTCGGCATGAACGGCTCGCGGGTTCGAGAAGAGCTGCGGGTCATGCCGCCCGCGCAGAGGCACGTTGAGAAGCTCCCGTCGCGGAGCAATCCCGACCACTTCAAGGTGCGCATCCTGGATCTGCCGGCACGGAGCGTGGCGTACGTGCGCGTCGCGAACCCCTACAAGGGCGGCGGCGTGATGCGTGCGGTCGAGCGATTGACCGCATGGGCGAGGACGCACGGGCTGGAGCGCGGGCAGTGGCTCGGGTATCAGTGGGAGAACCCGGAGATCACGCCGCTGGAGCGATGCGGGTATTACGTCGCGGTCGATGCGGATCGGTTCACGCCGAGCGGAGAAATCGGGCGCTATCGGTTCCCCGCGATGACGGTGGCGCAGATCGACATTGATGGCGGGATCGAGCTGGAGTTGCGGGCGCTGCGGTGGCTCTATGGCTCGTGGTTGCCGCGGAGCGGCTGCGTGCCGGCGGATCAGCCGAGCTTTGAGGCGTGGACGGGCCTTCCGTTCGGGCACGGCATGGAGCGATTTGTGCTGGCGGTGCAACTGCCGATCAGGCGCGGGTGACTGCTGCGTGCGCCGATGGCCGCGTGAGGCGATATTCTGTGAGAATGCGGACTCTCTCGCGTGTACTCGTGATGGTGTTGACAATCACTGCCGGAGGTTTCGGGGAGGTGGCGGCGCGCGGTGCGCACGAGGGCGACGCCCACAGCGGCCGTTCGCGCGGCGCGGACGCGCGCGCTCCCGAGGTCGCGCCGAGTTCGTACGCCGACGCCGCCCGGGAGGTCATGGAGTCGATCGAGCGCGAGTTCTTGGACGGAGCGAGCGGGCTGTACGTTCAGGCGCAGGACAAGCGAGCGCCGGAGTTCATGTGGGGGAACGGCGTGATGTTCACCGCGCTGGTCGCGGCGACGCGGCACGAGCCGGAGAAGTACCGGGCACGGATGGAGCGGTTCTTTGGCGCAATGGATCGGTACTGGGACGATAAGGCGCCGATCCCGGGCTACGAGCCGTCGCCCACGCTCGGGAACGGGCACGACAAGTACTACGACGACAACGAGTGGATGGCCATCGCGTTCGCCGAGGCCTATGAACTGACCGGCGGTGCGAAGTACTTCGAACGCGCGATTCGGGCGCTGCGGTTTTCACTGAGTGGATGGGATGAACAGCTCGGTGGCGGCATCTGGTGGCACGAGGGGCACAAGGACGGGAGCAAGAACACCTGCGCCAACGCGCCCGCGGCGGTCGCGTGCCTGCGCCTCGCGCGGCTCATCGATCGCGAAGACAATATCGACTGGGCCCGAAGGCTCGTCGAGTGGACGCACGCGCACCTGCAGGACGGCGACGGACTCTTCTTCGACAACGTGCGCGTCGCCGACGGCCGCGTCGCGAAGTTCAAGATGACGTACAACAGCGGCCTGATGATCCGCGCGAATCTCGGCCTGTTCCGCGCCACGGGTGATCGACGGTTCCTTGATGAGGCGGCGCGGATCGGGCGTGCATGCTCGGCGCTGGCCGACCCCAAGACCGGCGTGTACAAGAACGCGTGGCGGTTTTCGCACCTGCTGGTCGAGGCGGATCTCGAGCTGCATCGCGCGACGGCGGCCGCGTCGTACCTCGAACGCGCGAAACGAAATACGGACGCGGCGCTGGCCCGGTGGAGGGCGTCGCCGCCGAAGGAGTTGATCGAGCAGGCGTCCTTGGCGCGGATGCTCTGGCTGATGGCGGATCAGGAGACGCAGGCTGGCCGAGATTTCTGGTCCAGATCGGACGCACCGCGCCTGCCGCCTGAGCCGGCAACGGCGGTGTCCGGGGACTCGGTCATTCGCGCGCCAGCGCTCGGCTCGGAGATCGTCATCACCACGACGTCGCGGCTCGCGGGCGCGATCCACTCGCTGACGTGGAACGGCAAGGAGTTCATTGACAGCGCGGACCATGGTCGCCAGCTGCAGTCGGCGAGCAATCTGGATTGCGCAACGCCGATCACGGCGGAGACGTTCAATCCGACCGAGGCGGGCTCGCGGCGCGACGGCGCGGGGCCGACGTCATCCGGGCGCCTGCTTGCACTCTCGGCGAGCGGGCACACGCTCGAAACGACAACCCAGATGGCCTTCTGGCTCGCGCCGGGCGAGACTTCAGAGGGCAACCCGGCCAAGAACACCGCCGTGTTGTCGAATCATCTGCTCCGCAAGCACGTGCGGCTCGGGGCGCTCGGGCTGGGGCAACTCATCCGATACGACGTGACGTTTGTCGTGCCGACGGGCGAACATCACACGAGCGCGGTGTTCGAGGCGCTCACCGGCTACATGCCGTGGGAGTTTCAGAAGTTCTGGACGCTAGAAGCGGACGGCTCGGTTGCGCCGATCGACGCGGGACCGGGCGAGCAGACCAGGCCACTGATCTTCTCGACCGAGGACGGGAAGTTCGCGATGGGGATCTACTCTCCCGACCAACCGAGCGCGGGCTTTGAGCACGCGGGGTACGGGCGATGGGCGTTCGACTGGGCCAAGGTCGTGAAGTGGAACTGCGTCTTTCGCGTCTCTGACTCAACGGGCATTCGCGCCGGCGAGTACATGTATCGCATGTACGTCGCGGTCGGCACGCTCAACGATGTGCGGATCGCACTGATGAAGGCGCGCGACGCGCCGAGGGACTAGCGGGGCCGATCGAGAATCATCCGCGAGGTACGCGCGCTGGTCTCGGGCCGATGACACGAGCGACCCGCGAGTCATGCAGCAGAACAGCAAGAACCGGCGCGGACCGCCGGCCACCCAAAGACCAGCCGCAAGAAAACAAACCCGGCGAGAACCAGCCGGCCGAGGCGCCGCGCGCCTCAGCCCCGCTTCTTCGCGACGACGTGAAAGACGTGCCAGTTCTTCACGATCCCCGTCGCGCCCGCCTCGCGGTTCTCGACCTCTTGCAGGCGATCGATCGTGAACTCCGCGAGAAGCCGCTCCACCTGCGGCCGGGTGTGATGAGCCCGATCGCCCAGTTCCGCCCAGTCGTCCCGCTCGCCGAAGAACTGACCCGCGAATCGCCCGCCCGCCGAGATCGCACCGACTATCCGCGCCCACACCTCGTCGAACCGCGAAGGCTCGCAGAACGGGAGCGCGTACGACGCGTTCAGCAACACCGCCTCACGCGGCCTGAACTCCTCGTACGTGCTCAGAAGCGTCTCAAGCCGATCCGCGTACTCCCCGGGCACTTCCTTCTTGAGAAGCGACAATCCAAGCTCACTGCCATCCACCGCCAGCACGCGCCAGCCGCGGCGAAGAAGCTCGAACGTGTCGCGCCCCGAACCGCACCCGAGGTCGATCGCAAACCGGGGCACATCCGACGGGCCGTCCCGCTCGAACAGTTCCAACGCCTTGAGCAGCGTCTCGCGCGCGGGTTTGCCCGCGACGGCACGGAAGTAGCCCGGCCAATCGCGCAGCTCCGCGTGCTCATGGGCCTTGAGCGGGGCGCTGTCCGCCGGCTTTGCGGCGGGGTGGGCGGGCGGGCCGCCGGTTCCGGGCGTGGAGTGATCTTCGGGCATAGGCTGGTGCAATGTACGAGACGACGCAGGACTTCATCAACGCCCTGGATCGTGCCGGGGAACTCCGCCGGATCAAGGCCCCGGTCTCTCCCGTGCTTGAAATCTCGGAGATCGCCGATCGCGTCAGCAAGTCCGCCGCGCCCTCGCCCGGTTCCCGGGGCTCGCAGCGCACCGACCCGCGTCAGTGCCGCCTGGGCGGCTCGGCCCTCCTCTTTGAGAACGTCGCCGGCTCGGACATCCCGGTCCTGATCAACGCGTGGGGAAGCTACCGCCGCGTCGAGATGGCGCTCGGCTGCGAAGAGGGCCCCGCCAGCCTCGCCGGGCTCGAGGGTCTCGCCGAGCGAATCGGAAAGCTCATCAAGCCAGAGCCGCCGCCCACGCTCCTCGCCAAGTTGCAGATGCTCCCGGAACTGCTCGAACTGGCGAAGATCCCACCCAAGAAGGTCAAGAGCGGCCTGTGCCAGGAGGTGGTTCGGACGGGCGCGGACGTGGACCTCATGCGCCTGCCCCTGCTCCGCTGCTGGCCCATGGACGGCGACTACGCAAGCCTCGGCTATCCCGCGGGGATCAATGACGCCATCACGGGGCTCGGCTCGGGCCCGGAATGGGAACGAGATTTCCGCGGACGCTACATCACGCTGGGTGGGATTCACACGATCCACGCCGACGACCAGGACAACCCAGCGCCCCCGAGCCGGAACATCGGCATGTACCGCGTGCAGTTGCTCGGGCGTCGCCACGCCGCGATGCACTGGCACATGCACCACGACGGCGCACGCCACTGGCGATCGTGGAAAGTTCGCGGCAAGCCGATGCCGGTCGCGATCGCGCTGGGCGGCGAGAGCGTGCTCCCCTACGCCGCCACCGCGCCGATGCCGCCCGGGATCAGCGAGTTGCTGCTCGCGGGCTTCCTCAATCGCGGCGCGATCCCGCTCGTCCGCTGCAAGACGGTGCCCATCGACGTGCCCGCGAACTCCGAGATCGTGATCGAGGGCTATGTGGATCATCGCGCCGGCCTGATCGGCTGGGATCCGAAGGAAATCGCCAAATCACACAATCGCCAAATCGCCAAAGAGGGCAGGGAAGCCAGAGACACATTTGGTCTGGGCGAGGGTGCGGTCTTCGAGGGCCCCTTCGGCGATCACACGGGCTTCTACTCGCTCCCCGATCGATACCCGCTCCTCGAAGTCACCGCGATCACGCACCGCAGGAACCCGGTGTATCCGACGACCATCGTGGGCCTCCCGCCGCAAGAGGATTACTTCCTCGGCAAGGCGACGGAACGCCTGTTCCTGCCCCTGCTCCGCACGATCGTGCCCGACATCATCGACTATGACCTGCCGATGTTCGGCGCGTTCCACAACGCGGCGTTCCTGAAGATCAGGAAGGAGTACCCGCTCCACGCGCGCCGTGTCATGCACGCGATCTGGGGCGCCGGCCAGATGAGCTGGACCAAGACGATCGTGGTGGTTGATGAGAGCGTCGACGTTCACGATCCCGACGCGGTTCTCAAGGCCGTGGGCGAGCACTGCGAGCCCGCGCGGGATTCCGAACTGGTCCGCGGGCCGGTCGACATCCTCGATCACGCGGCCCCCTTCCTGGGCGTGAGCGGCAAGCTCGGGCTCGACGCGACGCGCAAGACCACTCCCGCCGAGACGCACCGGAGCGTGACCGGGCTCGGCGCGGAATTGTGCAAGTCCGGAGCCATCCCGGCGGTCACGGACGCCGCGGCCCGCGCCACCGAGAGCCGCATCCGCGCCATCGCGGGAGTGCTGGATGCACGAGTGCCCGAAGAACTCGGCGGCCATTGGCTCGTGATCCGGGCCGAGAAGCGCCAGGCGGGCGACGGAGTGCGGATCATCACGGTGATCGGCGGCTTGACCGAAGAGTGCGCCCTGCCGCGTTACACGATTGTCGTGGGCGCGGAGGCGGACCTGTCGAATCTCGACAGCGCGATGTTCCACTGGATGGCCAATTACGCGCCGGATCGGGATCGAAGCCTCAGCGTGTGCGGGCGGCGCGTCGCTTTTGACGCCACGCCCAAGCTCCCCGGCGATGACGCCAACGGCCAGCCGGTGAGAGAGTTCCCGCCTCTGCTCCGCATGAGCGAGGACATTCGCGCAAAGGTCAGCGAGCGATGGCCGGAATACGGGTTGTGAACGCGTGCCCGCTTCTTGGACCGGCACGCCCCCACCACTCGGCGCGGGCGGGCGCGCATTTCGTCCCAGAACCAGCGTAGATTCGCATGGATTCAAGCGGAATCCGCTGAATCGACGATAACGCGGGCGTGAGCAACATCGCGGGAACGAGCATGGCGCAGTCGATCGCAGGTCTCAACCAGGCCGAGCGGACGGTCGCCACGGACCGCAAGCCGCGGACGGAATCGACCAAGCCCCTCCGCGAGCAGCTCAAGGACGACGTGGTCGTGAACACCGAGAGCGTGGAGGCCGTCAGGAACCTCGCCGACAACTCGAAGGAAGAGGCGCACGACGATCACCAGCGCCATCCGCTCTACGACCCGCACGCCAAGCCCCACGACGAGGAACATCACCGGATCGATGTCGAGGGTTGAGCGCAGCCGAGGCGCTTGGCTCAAAGGTTGGCCACGCCACCCGGAGCCCTGTCCCGGCGGACGTATTCACTTGTCAAAGACGCCGGGGTTGCGCTTTGGACGTGCTCGTCCTTGGCCTGGCCCAGGTGAGGGCGCGGGGTACGCACGCGCTCTCCACACAGGGGGCGGGCGGACACTTTGGTGCGCAACAAGACGGTGGTAAGTAGGCACTAGGCACTGGGCACTTGGCACTCGGGGAAGACGGAAGACAAAGCAGGGGAGAGAGTTGCGCGCTCGAGGAAATCGCGCGAAGATTTTTTGGTGATTAGCCCTTTGGTGCATCGAACTTGCTACGTGTGCCTCTTTGCACTTGGGCAAATGCGGTGGTGTGGGTCCCACCATATGACCTTCAGGACGCGGCGATCGCGGATTCCCCAAATCCGCAAACGACCTTCAAAGCGAAGACGCCATAGAGAATCAATGTCGCCCTGTTTGATTTCCTCTAGGCGCTTTCTAGCTTCTGCGGTAAGTTTGTGGACCTCTACGGAATGGTCCCTGCCGCGATCTGCCTCGATCTGCTTCCACGTACGCCCCTCGCAACTCTTTAGGTGCATGAGCGTTTCGCAGAACAGATCGTCTTTGTTGCGCTCGTGCGCGTTACGCCAATCGACGTTGTCAAATGCGGCAAACGACCATAAGACTGGCTTTTCCCTCCAGTCCTCTACCGATTCATTTTTCGCTTGTTTGGTCGGAGACGGATCGGTATCCCACTTTGGGCGCTTCTTGTCGTCAGAGCGACCCATAATACTCCACCATCGATGCGTGGGTGATTTCTGTAGAACCTCGCTCACTCGCGGACATTCCGACTCGGGCTTCTCGCCACGGTAACTCCGCGTGGGTGAGATCGCTCAACCACTGCGGCGTCTTGTCTCCGTAGTGCTTCAAAACCGAGTCTACGGTTTCGCACTGTTCGGAGTTGAGGACGCTCGCGTCACCGTTGAAGTGTCCCGCCGACACAGAGAACTCGCCTCGGTGTGCTTGGTACAGCTTCGGGCAAACAGGCCCATTCGCCCATGCCTCTATTCGCTCTTTGAATAGCGGCTTATCATCCCACACCAAAGACCAAGCCTGGGAGTAGTACACCAGCTTCTGGAGCTTCATGGCGGTCATGGAACCGCCTTTCTTAAGGATGTACTCTGCCACATCCAAAACACTTGCCATTTTGAGTCTCCACATCTCTCAATCGACATGGAGTATACTCCGCCTTGATGTGCGGGTTGCGTTTGGGTATAAATCCTATCTCTATGATGGGTTTTCGGTCTTCTTCTGGCCCACGAGGGCAGATTTCATCGCCGCCAGAACGGCGGTGAGCAGGTCGTAGTTCTCTTGGCCCATCGGGTGTGGAACGCGAAGGGTTGCCACGCCGTCCAGAAGCGGGAAAGAGAACTCTCGCGTTCCAGGCTCTGGGGGTCGCGTCGTGGGCGTGTTGACTTTGGTCGGCTCCATCATCGCATCGGCTCCTGCGCCGTCGAACTTCTCGGCGCTGTCACTCGATATACTAGCCGATGAATCAAGTCCAGCAAAGGCAATCGTCTGCTTGAACTGCTCAATAAACGGATCAAGAGCTTCCGGGTTGAACTTCGCTCCTTCCCGATCCCATTGCAGGTACTGCTTGATCGTGGCGTCGGGCGCTAGGCCATCATCGCCCTTGTGGTACTTGTCCCAGACCTCTCGGTGGATGGCTGGGGCTAGCGCGGCCTCTTTTAGAAGCCGGGGCCGGTCGGAGTGATCCCCAATGATCTTGGCGGCGATATCCGTGACTTTCACGTGCCGCTTGTTTCCAGAACCCTCATATTCAACTAGACCAAAGTAGCTGAGAGACGCCAAGGCTTGTTGGCCCGTGCTGCTGTCGGGCTTGTACTCCATCGCCTCAAGTGCGGTGGCGGTGGGAACACCGTGCCGCTTGAACTTCGCCGCCAAGAGAGCTGCCTTTTCCAGAGATCGTTCCAGATTCATGGATGGGTAGTTCGGGCTTCGGTGGCGCGGCACTTTTTTGACTTCGGGCTTCGCAGCACTATCCGTGGTCATGGTCTACTCCGGTTGGTATCGGTGAATAGTACCGCGACAATCCGCTTGCGTCCAGAGCGTTTATCGAAAGTTTTATCGGTTCTCCTATTGACACGAAACCAATAGGCGTTACGATGACGGGTAGGAGGTTCCCAATGGCAAGGGTTTCCGGGTCCGGCGGTAGGGATCACGCCCATCGGCCCCCCAGATGCGCAAAAGAAAACCCCCGCAGCAACGGGGGTAAGTGATCCGGTGAGCCGACCGCATCGGCCAACCTCTGCGTCCGGGGCCGCTGAAATGCGGTTCCGGGCTTTCAAGCCCCGGCGGTGCTGGTAACACCGATCGGGGCAGACATCCAGGCGGGTTAGCGCCGGAATGCCCTCAGACTTCATTCTACGCGCGATCCCGCCGCAACGCTGGGAGTCGCGCCGTGGAGAAGAAGTACCCCCGAACGATGCTGGACGCCATGCGCCATTTCGATCCCGAAACGGCACAGGCGTACATTGAGTCGATCAAGTGGCCGGATGGCCCCTGTTGTCCCAAGTGTGGATCGATCAAGGTGGGACGGATCACCAGCCGAAATCGGCTCCAGTGCCGCGAGCGCGAATGCCGGTGCCAGTTCTCCTTGATGACGGGAACGATTTTCGAGGCCACGCACCTTCGCCTTGACCAGTGGATCGCGGCGGTCTGGATGATCGCCAATTGTCGCAACGGCGTTTCGTCGTGCGAGATCGCCCGGACGATCGGATGCAAGCAGCAATCCGCATGGCACCTTCTCCACCGAATCCGGCACACTCTCCAGCAAGACAAGCGCGAGCAGATGGGCCAGCGATTTGGCGTCGTGGAAAGCGATACCACCTACGTCGGCGGCGAGTTCAAGTTCATGTCCTACGAACGCCGCGAACGCGCCCGCAAGAGCGAACGCCCACACGACAAGTCGGTTGTTCATGCGATCAGGGAGCGCCGGTCTGGTAAGGTGCGTGCGTCGGTGGTACCCAACCCGCCCAAGAACTTCGTGCGCCACGACATCGTGGAAAACGTGGCCCCATTCGCCCGCGTCTACACGGACTCGGCGCGCTCCTATGGCTGGCTTCCAGAGGTCGGATACCGACACGAATCGGTGAACCACAACGCTCTGGAATACGCTCGCGGAACCGTCCATGTGAACGGGTGCGAGAACTTCTTCAACTGTCTCAGGAGGACCATCGGCGGGTGCTACATCGCTACGTCCCCGGACCACCTGCACGCCTACGTCGATGAACAGGTGTGGCGATTCAACGTCCGCGAGCTTTCGGATTGGGAGCGATTCGACAAGGCGATGCGGCTCATTGTCGGCAAGCGCCTTACCTATTCCGAACTCACGGGCGGTTCGGTGCGTTGATGCGGGAAAGGGCTAATCACCGATTTTTTTCGGGAATCTGAAGAGAGGGGAAAAAGACGGACACTTTGGTGCGCACCAAAGTGGTTGTAAGCGGGGACTAACCGAGTGGAGCGGGAGTCGGGAATGGGGAATTGGGAGTCGTGGAAGGCAACGGCGGTCTGGAATTGGAGAGAAGTTGCGAAGCGCGAGCGTTCAGATGGAAACGGCGCGACTTCTTGAGGGCATGTGTCACGCGACGTACGATCGAGAATGTGGTGGTGACTGCAACTCCGCGAACTCATCGAAGGGGTGGTCATGGGACTTATCGCTTGCCCGGATTGTGGGAATCAGGTTTCTGCGGCGGCGACGGCATGTCCAAAGTGTGGACGGCCAACTGCGACTGCCCCGGGTGATGTCGTCGCCAAGCCGGTCGCGGGATATTCTCCGCGGCCGCCGCGGCTTGCCATTCGACCGTTCGGATTCCTGATCGGGGCGGCGCTGCTCGGCGCGGGCCTGTTTGTTGCGCTGGTGTGGGTGCCGTCGCACGATCCCCGGAAGGTGGACACGGTTCCTAAGTTGTTCAGTGCGATGGACAAGCCTGGTCGATACATGAAAGAGGACGAGGCCGATTTGTTCTTGCTCGCGGGTTGGGCGCTGGCCGTCCTCGGTGGAACGCAACTGGCGGTTGGGACCGTCCGACGCGATGGCGTGATTCGCTTCTGCAAGAATTGCAATATGCAGGTCAATACGACCAAACGCATGTTCCGGCTGCGTTGCGAGCGCTGCGGTGGTCGGGTGCAGAAGTAGTACGGACAGAATCTTGATGCAAGACTCGAACGCTGGGCCATTCCGGGTTTCTGATTCGAAGGAGCATGGTGGGCGGGAGAAATCGCGCCCTCAGGGCAAAGAACACGGGCGTAAAGGCGGGCTCGCCGCACGCGCCGCTCCTCGCCTATTCGCCCGCAAGCCGGTGCATCGCGCCACGCAGCGACGCGTACAGGCCCGCGTGCACGTCGCGCACCGCGCAGTAGCTCCCCGCATCCGCCCCGGGCTCGACAACGAGCTGGTCCTTGATGATCGCGTCACAGGCCTCTTGCACGCTCTTCCACACACCCGCGCCGACGCCCGCCATGATCGCGGCCCCGAGCGCCGGCCCCTCCTCGGTGTTCGGCAGCGCGACCGGAAGGCCGTACACGTCCGCCTGCATCTGCCGCCACAGCGCCGACTTGGCCGCCCCACCGCCGATGCGGATCGCGCGCACGTCGATCCCCGCGCCCCGAACGATCCCGAGAATCTGGCCCATCGTGAACGTCACGCCCTCGATGACGGAGCGGACCAGGTGCGGCGCGGTGTGACGCGCCGAGAGCCCGATCCACCCGCCGGTCGCGCGCGGATCGGGATACGGGCAGCGTTCTCCCGTCAGTTGCGGCATGAACACGAGCCCCTCGCTCCCGGGCGGAACGCTCGCCGCCATCGACATGAGATCGTCGAAGCTCGTCTGTGGGAAGAGCGTGTCGTGGAGCCATTGCAGCGAGCCGGCGGCGCTCAGCATCACGCCCGTCACGCACCAACCCTCGCGTGAGGTTGCGGTGCCCGTGCCCGCGCAGAACGCGTGCAGACGCCCCGCGGGCACGTCGCCCTTCGGCAGGTCCTTGCGAGGCCTTGACGTGTGCGAGTAGATCACGCCGCTCGTCCCGAGCGTCGCGAGAACCAGGCCCTCGCGGATCGCGCCCGCGCCGACCGCGCCCGTCTGGTTGTCGCCCGAGCCGCCGACGACCGGCGTGCCGGCGCGAAGCCCCGTTTCGCCCGCGGCCCACGCCGAAATCGTGCCGCTGACTTCGCACGCCTCCAGCACGGGCGGGAGCACGCCGGGGTCGATCCCCACGCGCGAGAGCAGATCGAGATTCCACGCACGCCGGTCGATGTCCTGCGCGAGCATGCCGGTCGCCTCCGCCGCGTCGGTCGCGATCTCGCCCGTAAGACGCAGGCGGATGTAGTCCTTGGGGAGCACCACGACGTGCGTTCGGCTCCACACCGCGGGTTCGTGATCGCGCACCCACATGAGCTTGGGAAGCGTGAAGCCCGGGAGGGCCGCGTTTCCGACCATCTCGACCAGCGCGCGCCGCCCGCCCGCCGCGCGTTCGATGGCGTCGCACTGCTCGCCACAGCGTTGATCGTTCCAGAGGATCGCCCGGCGCAGCGATGGTGCGAGCCGCCCGCCGCCCGTGGCCGCGGCCTTGTCGAGCAGCACCGCTCCGTGCATCTGACCGGACAATCCCACGCCACGGATCTGCGACGCATCGATCGAGGCCTTGGCGATCACCTCACGCACCGAAGCCACCACCGCCCGCCACCAGTCCTCCGGCTCCTGCTCGGACCACAGCGGACGATCGCGATGGATCGGATGGGGCGAGCTCGCGGCGGCAATGACCTGCCCGCGCTCGTCGATGATGAGGCTCTTGGTGGAGGACGTGCCGATATCGATGCCCAGAAGCATGACGCGAGTTTATCGCGGCGCGGGCGCGGCATCGGCAGGGGAGGCGTCCGGCTTCTTCACCGGCGCACCGGGCGCGGGCTGCTCGCCCGGTTCGACGGCAGGCCGCGTCTTCGGCGGATCGCTGGGTTGGGCGGCGTCCGTTGACGGCGTTGGCTTGGCAAACTCCAGCCAGCCCGCGCCACGGGCCGAGCCCGTCTCGGTCAGGAAGACCTCCCACCCAAACGACTCGACCTGCGCCAGCGAACGCAGGATGGGGATCGCGTTCACCGCCGCGCCGGCAATCTTGGCGAAGGCCGCGGGCCGAAGCCTCACGACGCTGAAGACGTCTCGCTCCGCCTCCGCCGGCAGGCTGGCGATCGTCCGCAATCGCTCGATCTCGGTCGTCGCCGCCTGGGTTGATCCGCCGCGCGCCATCGACGCGATCCACCAGCCCTCAGCGCCCGGCCCGGAATCCTCGTACGACCACGCCATGAACGCGCGTTCCTGGCCCTCGCGCACCACCTGGTCCGCGGCACGAAACTCGACGAGCCGCTGGGCCTCGGGGTTCAGACCTTCGAAATTCAATTCCTTGGAAATCCGGGTGCCATCGGGCCCCGTCGGGCAGGCGTGGTCACGGAGCACTCGCGTCAGCAACGCATCGCCCAACTCACTCCCGCGGACGACGTCGGACATCTGCACGCCGACCGACATCGCAAAGCCCGAGGTGCTATCGGCAGAGTGCATCCACATCAGCATGCGCGGGCCGAGCAGCGCGTCCAGTTCCTGCGTCGGGCCGGTGACTTTGGCGATGATGTCGCTCATCGGACCAGGGAATTTCGAGAAGCTGATGCCGTCGGTCGGCCCGGCGAAGACAAAGAGCGAGTCGGCGGCGATCTGCCTGATCGCGGCCCGTGGCAGCGTCAGCGAGGCCATGCCGCCCGCCGGTCGCGACGCCGTGATCAGCGCCGGATTGCCCGCGATGCACGCCTCCCACCGCGTATCGCTCGCGGCACGCAGCCCGATCGCCAGGATCGAGGGCGATTCCTTCAAACTCTCCGGCAGCGCGTACTTGCCCGGGAGCGGCCCGCGCAGCACCGCGATCACGGGGTTCTCTCCCAGCTTCTGCACCAGATCGAACCCGGGCACGCCCGAAAGGCGCTCGCCGGCCTTCTGCTGCCCCGAAACCAGCCTGTCGAACAGCTCCGAAGATGACGCCGGCGCCAGAATCGCCGTCGCACGCCGATCGCCCTCGCGGTTCCGCGCGTCGGCGGAATCGGTCGTGGCAAGCTCGAAGCGGCCGTTCTCCAGCGAGAGCACCGGACGCCCGCCCGACACGCCGCGCGGCGCGGGCTTGAGGCGCTCGTACAGACGCTTCTCGAATCCCGGCTCGATTCGGCTCATCACCGCCCAACGCATGTCCACCCCGCCGGGCTCGGCCGGATCGGGCGTGAACTCAACCGCCACCAGAAGGCTCCGGCCCACGATCGAGTCGAACGCTTCCTGCGGCGGAAGGTCGACCGTCGCGGCAAGCTGCTTCCAGGCCTCGGACGTTTCGTTGAGAAGCCCGGCCGTGTGCAGCCACTTCTCGAGCGCGCGCCCCGCGGGCGTGCGCCGCAGCGCCGAGGCGTCTTCGATCAGGATCGCGGCGTGGACCGACGCGGGGAGCGACCCCAGCAGGTCGACGTTTTCCTGGCGCAGGCGCGCCATCGCCGCGACGCACAGCGTCAACGACAACACGGCCGCGCACCAGCGCTCGATTCGCGTCACACTCGCTCCCACGAACACACAGGCCCGACGCGGGAGAAGGCCCCGCGGCGGGAACGACCAAGGCGGATCACACACGCCTCAAGGAACATTCCAGCCCTTACTTCTCGGGCGGCCGGCTCTCGCTCTCCTGTGACGGAGTCCCGGGAACCTCCTGCCGCCATCCGCTCACCCACGTGATGCCGCGCGAGGGCAAGTCCCCGCCCCGGATCGTCACGATCGACGGCGCCTGCCACGCCACGGAGATCGACTCGCCGCAGGGCTGCATCCACGCGATCGGACGCACGCCGCTCGGCGCACACGTCGCCGACGTCAACTGCCACGACGCGGACGCCTCATACCGCGACGTATCGCCAAGCTGCAATGGCTGGCGACGGATCGTGTTGCGGCGTTGGCCTTCCAATGCCGCGGGCTCGACCAGCGAACGGGTGATCGTTCCCACCGCGCTGGCGACCGCCTGGGCGCCGTCGACGGCGTCGCGACGCCCCGCCTCGGTCAGCGTCGAGATCGGCCGCTCACCCGTGCCGAAGTCCGAAAGCTCCGGATACATCGATTGCAAGAGCGCCACGCCCCCCACCGCCAGCACGACGCTGACACACACCGCGGTGCGACGACGGGCGCGCCGATGGCGACGCTCGATCTCGACAAACGGCGAATCAACGTGGATCTTGGACAGCACCGCGTCAGCCACGTCGATCCGCCCGCTCGGCGCTCGAACCTTCGCGATCAGCGACCGCTGGGCCTCAAGCTCGGCCATGATCGCGGGATTTGTCCGCGCAAGATCCTCGAGTCGGGCCGCTTCAGGCGAGTCGATCGGGCCGTCGAGATACGCGTCGATCAGACGCCGAATCTCGGGTGTGATCTGCTTGGGATCGGGGCGATCACTCATGCGTCACCCCACGATCGCGGATCATCGCGCCGAAGCGAACCTCGGCCTCGGAATCGCCCATCTCGTCCGCATCGCCCGAACGCCCGAGTTCGGCCTCGCGCGGATCGGTCGCCATCGCCTCGCGCAGGCGCCGACGCCCGCGGTGCAGATGGCTCTTCACCGTGCCCTCCGGCATCGCCAGGTGCTCCGCGATGAGCCAGATCGGCCAATCCTGCTGGTGAAACAGGAGAATCACTTCGCGTTGCTCAAGCGAAAGCGACATCAACGCCCGCTGCAATTGATCGCGCGACGCGGCGTCGGAATCCTCCTGAATGACCGGGGCCTCGGGGCGATCGACTTTCCCGGCGCGAGCGGAAACGGTGTCGCTGTCATACGCGGGCTGGTGCTTCTGGATCGCGTTGATGAAGAGGCGGCGCGCGATCGTGAACAGCCAGGTCGAGAACCGGAATCGCGGATCGAACCGATCCAGATTGGTGAGCACGCGCACGAAGGCGTCCTGCACGATGTCTTCGGCCAGCTCACGCCGCCCGGACAAGCGCAGTAAATACGCGTACAGCTGGTTCTGGTACGCGCGGATGAATACACCCGCCGCGTCCCGGTCGCCCGCCGCCGCTCGTCGTATCAACGCCTGCTCTTCGGATCGCTTCATCCGGTCCTCCGAGGTCGCGGGAAACACTCCCGCCCAAGCAGAATACCAGCGGCGCTCACGGAAGGATGCTTCCCACTGCCCAAACGCTCAATGAAAAAACCCGCCCCTGTTGGGCGGGTTCTGTTTGGTGACTCCGAGGTTTCAGGCCGGCACGGCTGACTAGGCCGCCCGAGCCTTGCGCCGTCGGACAATCTCGCGTTCGGCCTCCGCAGCGACGCCGGCCGAATCGGCCATCAGCGTCTTGACCATCGCCATGGGCGTCGGGGCGAAGATGTGGGCTCCGATCTCCTCCGCCAAGCCCTCGGCTCGGGCGAAGACGCCGCCTCCCACCGCAATCTGGAGCTTGGGAAGCGCCCCGATCTCACGGAAGGTGTCGATCAACTGGCGGACGCCGGGCAAGTCGCTCGGGCCCGAGGAGAACAGAAGCAGGATGTCCGGGCGGAACTCGTGGACTTGCGAGAGGACTTCGTCGTTGGGGAGCTGACCGCCCGGGAAGCGGGTCGTAAAGCCCGCAGCCTCCAGCATGTCGACGGCCATCTGGGCGCCCAGTTCATCGCAATCGGTCGGGCCGCACATCGCAAAGATCGATTTGCCGCGAGAGTTCTGCTGGGTCAGGGCGGCCGAGGTGCGGTCGACCAGGACGCGGAGCAGGCGGGTGCCGAGCTTGTAGCTCACGTCGCTGAGCTGGTCCTCGCGGTGCAGGCGGTCGATCAGCGAATAGGTCGGCCAGTACATGTCCGACATGAGACGCTCGGGGGTGAGCCCGAGTTCAAGGGCCTCGCCGACGATCCGCCGTGCCGCGGGGCGGTCGCCGTTGATGAGGGTTTCGAAGAAACGTTCGACGATGGCTTCGAGATTCATGACCGGTGGACTCCGTTCGTCTTTGCCGTAGCCGGTTCCACCGGCACGCCAGCCGCGTGCTGTTGGTCGTCGAGGTATCCAGCCTCGACGCCTCTCTCAGGCCCTGCCCTTCGTGCGGTTGTGCTATCGAGCACTGGAATCGGATCGCGTGAATCACGCGCCGCGGCGCAGGATCGGTGTCACGGGCTTGCGCGGCGTCCGAGAACGCCCATCCGCGATCCGTGGACCAATCCAACGTCCGAGAACACCCAACGCATGCGATCGGGTTCCCGCCCGATGCGGTCAGGCGCATCGAGCGGGGCATGTGGGGTCGTGCATTGGATCAATAGCCAGGACGATCAGACCCGCTTGAACGCCCGATAACACACGCAAATCCCGAGCGAGAGCCCGGTCGCACTCACGTCCGAGAACCCCGCTCCGGCGATCCGTCCGCACATCTCGGACCTGCTCATGAACGTTCCCACCGAACGCGGGAGGTATCGATACGCCCCAGATCGGTCGCGGCTGATGAGCGTCGCGGTCCGCGGCATGACCCACCCGCAGTAGAAGTCATAGAAGATGCTCATCGGGAACCAGCGCGGGCGATCGAACTCCAGGACGACGAGCCGCCCGCCGGGGCGAAGCACGCGAAAGAACTCCGCGATCGCCCTGGCAGGGTCCGCGACGTTCCGAATCCCGAACGCGATCGACACCACGTCGAACGACGCATCCGGGAATTGCAGGTTCATCGCGTCGCCCTCCTGATAGCTGACCTTGGCGGCCAGTTCGGGCGGCAATCGCACCGGGCGCTTGTGCTCCGCGATGTCCAGCATCGCACGGGTGAAATCAACACCCGTGACCTTGGCGGCATCGGACCTGGCGAACGCCTCGGTCAGGTCTCCCGTGCCGCACGCGACGTCGAGCACATGCTCGCCGGGCTTCACCAGCGCCGATCGTACCGCGAACTTTCGCCAGCGCTGGTCCTGCCAGAGTGAGTGAACGCGGTTGTTGAGGTCGTAGCTCTCCGCGATCGCGCCGAACATCTTCTGCACGCGCGCCGGCTTGTCGGCCAGCGCGTGCGGATCGGCTAGATCCGGGGCCGACCACGCGGGTGCCGCGTCACCGGCCGGGCCGGGGCCGGGCAGATCGGGAGATTTCGTGGGAGAACCGGGCATCGGGACAAGATTAGGAATGGAGATCCGGGCGGATTCGGACCGGGAACCACAATCAGAAAGAAGGAAATCCGCCACGCAGATCACGGAGACCCGCGGAGAAGCCCGTAGGTGTGGAGGGACTCCTGAACGCGATGAACTCCAGCCTCGGGCACCGAGCATCGCCTCTTTGACACTGGACCCGGAGCGTTTGCCCGCGCACGATTGCCGGATCGGAAACCCACCGCCTCATCACGGAGCTTTCACCATGAGCCGCTGCCGCGCGATGAACTGCCTGAGCCTGGTGCTGACGCTTGCCGGAATTGCGTCGACGATGACCGGCTGCGAGACCAACGCGGCCACGGGAAAGTCGCAGTTCCTGGCTTACAGCCGCGACGAGGAAATCCAACTCGGCAGCGAGGCCACGCCCGAACTCACCAAGGAATACGGCGGAAAGGTCGCGAACCCCGAACTCCAGGCCTATGTCACCAACATCGGCAACCGCCTGGCGACGCAGACCGAGGCCGACAACCCCTCCCTCCCGTGGGAGTTCACGCTGCTGGATTCGGACGTGATCAACGCGTTCGCGCTCCCGGGGGGCAAGGTCTTCTTCTCGCGCGGGCTCGCGGAGAAGATGACCAACGAGGCCCAGATGGCCGCCGTGCTCGGGCACGAGATCGGGCACGTCACCGGCAAGCACACCAACGCACGCTTCGGGAAACAGATGGCGACGGTCGGCGGTGCGGCGATCCTGGGCGGGATCCTCGGCGCCACCGTCACCAAGGACCGGACGACGGGCGCGGCGATCGGCGCCGGGGCCGGCGCAACGGTCGGCGGGATTGCGGCCCTGGGCTTCTCGCGCGACGATGAACTCGAGGCCGATCGACTGGGCATGCGCTACATGGAGAGGCTCGGCTATGACCCGCGCGGCGCGATCCAGGTGCAGGAAATCCTGAAGAAGGAAGCGGGCGGGAACGCGCCCCCCGAGATGCTCTCGACGCATCCTGCGTCGGATACGCGCATCGCGGAACTGGAGAAGCGGTACAAGAAGTACTACGCGGAGAAGGCCGCGAGCACGGTGTACAACTTCTACGAGGACCGCTTCCGCACGCAGTTCCTGGCGAAACTCCCCCCCAAGAAACAGACCCACGCCACGACCACGCGCGAGATGCTCGCCGGCGCGGTGATGAGCGGCGCGGGGCGCGACACGCCGCCGAACGCCGCGCCTCTGACCGATGAGGCGATCTTGCTCTCGCTCGGCGATCCGGCGCAGTGGTGCTGGCATTGTGCGGCGGAGGCGGCCCAGACCCACTGATATCGGTGTATCGCAGGGCATTACTTGCGCACCCCGCGGTCCACCGCTGGCGCCCAAATGGCGCCCCCACACAATGTCTTCGATATTTGAATTTTTTGGCTCCGAGCGATCACCGGATTGCGCGTTGTTGTTCAATCGTCAGCCATGTCTTCTGTAGCCAATGTGCCGTTGAATCGCCTGGGAGTACCGAATCATGAGCCGATTTCGATCAGCCTCCACTGTGACTTTGCTTCTCGCTGGCGCGGTTATGCCCGGATGTTCCGACGATGGCGGGTTCTTCCCGGGCATGATGACGCACAACGAGGGAGCGGTGGACTATCGGGTGGCATCACTCTCCCCGGATTCCGAGAATCCCGCGGCTGAGATGCGATCGGACGCCAAGCCTTGCATGCACGGAGCGCCGGGGGGGTTGTGCTGGCTCGGTTCGGACCTGAGCGAGCCTTACATCAGCGGGAAGCAGGCGAAACGTCCGAATGCGTTTCTGCGGGTGAAGGTGCCCGAGTATGTGCGCGAGGCGGAGGACAAGCTCTCCGCCAAGAAGGAGGAGCAACGCAAGGCTGAGGAGATCCTGAGTTCGGCCGAGTTCAGCGCTCGCGAAGCGAAGGGCCGGCTCGATGCGAGCAAGGCGGAGGCCGATCGCATCCAGAAGGAACTGACAGCGGCAACAGATTCCCTAACTGAACTTCAGAGTAAGAAGTCGGCGAAGATCGTGCTGCCATCTCCGCGTCCCCTCTCGCGAAAGGAATGGGAAGAGCAGAGCGAACGAATCAATAAGATTGATGGCGAAGTCGAAAAGGCCGCCGAAAACGAGAAGCTCGGCGCAGAACCGAAGGACGACGATGCGTACGACCAGTGGATCCGCGGACTCGACACCGCGATCACGGAGGCCAAGAGCACAAAGGACGGCCTCGACAACGAGCTAACCAAGGCCAACCAGACCGTGCTCACCCGTGAAACGGACGTGACGAAGTACGAGAGCGACAAGGCCGCAGCGGCCGCCGAGAATGAGCGGGCGAAAGCGGTCGCGAAGCAGGCAGAGTCCGATCTTGTCTCGGCTCGCGACCGGATGACCAGCACCACCTCGACCGAACGGGAACTTGTGACCAGCGTCCGCGTGACGCTGAAGCAGGCGTACCTACGGAAGTTCCGGGAGAGCGGGCCGGTGGGCGAGGTGGCGGTTCTGATGACCGTCAAGGCGTCTCGCAGCGGGCTGGGCCAGCAGGATCCCAAGGCCGGACGTGTTGTGTATTACAGCGAGGGCGTCCGCAAGGACGCCTTCATGAACTTTCGGGACCAGCCCGTGTACGGGCCGTTCCGCTACGACCCGAGCACCGATCTCCAGATCCGCGTGTCGTTGCTGGAACTCGACGACTCGGACAACAAGATCGCGGGCTCGATGCTGAAAACGCTCGCGGGGCTGGGGAGCATTGCGTACCCGCCGTCGTCGCCCGTCCTGGGCGCGCTGGATCAGATCGGCGAAGCCCTGCTTCGGCTGAACGGGCCCGATCTGGAGTGGGACTATCTCATGCGCCTTTCGTCCCGCCCGCCATCGACCGCGACACAGGACGCCAACAGCGAGTTCGAGAAGCAGTACGACGCCTGGCTGCGCGACGGACACTACGTCCTGATGCGTTCGGACACCACCAACGTTTCAGACGAGCGCCGCCGCATCGACTCCGATGTCTGGAACACCTTGTACCTCGATCCCGGCACGGGCGTGATCTATCAATGGGTTAAGCGCGAGGACTCCGCTGGTGACACCGACAAGAAGAAGGACACGCAGAGCTCCACGTCAGACGCCGCAAAGAGCGGAGAAGTCAAGAGCAAGCAGCCCGCGCCATCCGAGAGCAGTGCAGCGGGCGGCGCGAAAGATTCAAGGGCGGGCGAGATACCCGCGGAAGATTCGGCGATCCCGAAGCCGCTACCGATTCTGTGCCCAAGGTGCTCTCACCCGATCACAGATGAGCCGAAAGGTAAGCTTGTCGAGTACACGGGGCGCTCGTATTTGGTCTTTGCCGTGCAGACTGGCTTTGACTCAACGGAGCTCGACCTGGCTCAGGACGCCGCCGAACTGAACCAACTGATCGCCGCATACAGTTCTGGAAGCGACACGCTCCAATCCGCGACCGAGTCGATGGCGGCGGCAATCCAGGATTCCATCAAGAAACTCAAGGACCGCAAGGAGCAGCAGCAGCGGAATCGAAACATCGGCAAGTAAGCTCACCACCCCCAGAACCGCAGCCAGTTGTCGCAGGCAAAGCCGCGCAGCTCGCCGTCGCTCCAGCCGCGTGCATGCAGCGCGTCCAGCAGCTTCGACAGATCACGCGGCGAGCGGATCCCCTGCGGGAGGCCGTCCGCGCTGAACCCGCCGTCCATGTCGCTCCCGAGCCCCACCGCGCGCCGATGCCCGACCAGCTCGCAGACGCGCTCCACGTGGCGGATCGCGTCGTCGATGGTGGGCCCGCGCTCGGCCCCGGGCGGCGTCAGGAACTTGCCATAAAGATTGAGCCCGATCACGCCGCCGCGCCGCGCGATCTCGATGATCGCCTCGTCGGTGAGATGCCGCTGGTTGGTCTTCTCTAGAAGCGACCGCGAATTCGAGTGCGACGCCATCACCGGCGAGCCCGTCATCTCGAGCACTTCCCCCAGCGACGCGTCGGACAGGTGCGAGACGTCGATGACCACGCCCAGGCGGTCCATCTCCCGCACCAGCTCGCGGCCCATGTCGGTCAACCCCGTCGTCGTTGAATTGCCCCCCGCGTAGCGCGACGCCTTGGCCCAGGACGGCCCCACCGCAACCAGCCCTTGCGACACCCACCACTCGAGTTCGTCGGGCGAGGCAATCGGGTCCGCATTCTCCATGAGGATTCCGAGCGAGATCGGGGCGCCGGTGTCGCAGGGAATGTCGCACGCGCCGTCGCACGACACGCCGCGCCGGGGCATCAGCGAGATTCGTCCGGTCGCCACGGCCCGCTGGTATTGCGCGAGCTGCGCCCGTCCGCGATCCGCGGCCGCCTTCGCGTCGCCCGAGGGATAGCCCACGGCGTCGCTGCCGTCGGCCTCGGTGAAGATCGTGCCGAGGCAGAATCGCACGCCGCCGTCGCGGAGCGCGGGCCACGTGACCGCGGCGGGGGGATGCGGGCCGCCCGCGCCCTCGCGCGGCGCGTCCATGTCGCGCCCGCACTCGGCGAGGTAGGCAAGATCAAGATGGGCATCAAACCACGGAGCAAACGCGCGGGTTGGCATGGGCTCAGTCTATGGAGCACGCCATGCGCCCGCCCGGGTTTGGTACTATCTCCGCCATGGCCAAACACCACGCCGTCAAGGACGAACACCTCGACTCGCGGCTCCGTTGCCCGTACGACGCTCGCCTCATGGAAAAGGTCGCCATCGGCGACTTCACCGTCGATCGCTGCGCCGGCTGCGGCGGCATGTGGTTCGACGCCCGAGAGCTCGGCAAGGTCCTCACCAGCAAGCACGGCGTGGAAAAGCTCGACATCGGCGCGGTCGTCAAGTCCAACGCCGCCGGCGCGCTGGGCGAACTCCATTGCCCGCGCGACAAGTCACCCCTGATCTCGACAACAGACACGACCCAGTCGCACATCCACATGGACGCCTGCACCGTCTGCGGCGGAGTTTTCCTCAACGCCGGCGAACTGCAGGACCTCTCGGAAGTGACACTGAAGGAACGCCTGCGCTCGCTGTTCAAGCGGCCGTGATCCGCTACGACACCTTGCGGCACGCAACGAACGGCTCACTCAGGTGTGGCCCTCGACCACGGCGCGACCAGGTCCGCGCAGCGCGGCGTGGCGTCGCCCGAGTTCGCCAGCAGGCCGTCGATCGCATCAGCCACGCGAGCCCGCATCGACTCGCGGAACGCGATCGGATCGCACGCGGCCGCGCTGATGATCTCGCGCAGCGCCGCCTCGCTCGTCGCCAGTGGCAGCCCGAATCGCTCGAGAAACACCAGGCGGTCGATCATCCGAAGATCGCCCAACGCAACGGTGATGACGGGCGTGCCGACGAGCAGTGATTCGAGGTTCGTCGTCGAGTGGAAGGTGATCGTCGCGTCGCCCGCCAGCAGAAGGTCGTGGAGCGCGGGCGATGAGCCCGAAACCACGCGGACGCGCTCCCGTTCCCGGTCTTCCCGCGGCAGGTACACGGCCGCATCCTCGCGCGGGTGCGTCTTCACGAGAAGCACCGCATCACTCGTCGCGAGCACCGCGTCGCGGATCGCGCCGTACTGCGGCGCGGAGGTTTCCTGGGCCGTCAGCACAAACCACGGGCGACCGGCCGGCACACCAAGCTCGCTCGCGATGGCCCGCCGCGTTGCGTCGCGTCGCGCCGCGCTGTGGTCGCGCCGTGCCAGTTCATCCCACGCCGGATTGCCCGCCGAACGCACCCGATCCGCCCGAACCTCCCTGCCCGGCGCCGACTTGGCGAGAATCACGCGACGCTGCTCATCTCCCCAGGCGCCGACGGCGTCGAGTTGGTCGTACGAGCCGTCGTCGAATCGCCGCTCCGGCGCGTCCGTGATATGCCCGTGAATGAGGATCGACGCTCTCGCGCCCGCCGCACGCGCCCCGAGCGCGAGCGCGATGTCGCAGGTCCGGCGCATCCGCGCCCCCACCACCGCGCGAACGCCGCGCTCACGCACCAGCCGCTCGCCCGCACGCCAGAACTGCGCCGCACGCGGCAGATACTCAACCGCCATCCGCCGCAGATCTCGGCACGCGATCGGCCAAAGGTCGATCGCGCCCTCGCGCAGCGTGCCCGCGACCTCGCGCTCCCGCAATCGCCACGCTTCCTCGACCCTTTCACGCTCCCGCTCGCCGAACGCGACGAGGTCGGGCGTCAGAACATCCTGAAAGGCGACCCGCGTTACCTCATCCGGAATCCGGTTAGCGTTCGACCATGCGGCGGCCTCGCTCGGCAGCATCACGCCGACGAGCTGGCCGCGCCGCGACAACTCCGACATCGCCGGGATCATCGGGTTGAGGTAGTTGTCCATCGACGCGACGAACAGCACATCGATCGCGCGATCCGGCCATGGGCGACACACGCCCGACAGCTCAATCTCGAACGTCGGGAACCCGGGCGCGGCACTGACGGAGGGCAGCTTCGCCGCCATCGCGCCGATCAGGGTCGAGCGATCGCGCGTCGTCTCGACCTTCGCGCCCAGGGACTCCCACACCAAGATCGCGTGATACTCGCCGAGCTGCAGGTCCTCGAGCACAAAGCAGACCCTCGCGCCCGCCGGGATGCCGCGCGACTTCATCCACGCCAGCGCCCCCTCCCGCGCCCGCAGCGCCTTTCGGACATGCTCGTGCAACCCCGCGTTGAACCCAGCGGCCTTATGCACCACGCACGACGCCAGGTCGATCGAAGCATCGCCCGTCAGCGGCCCGGCCCAGCCACGCGCCATCCTCTCGGCAACATCGGCGGCGCGGCGTTCGTCCACGCTCGCGGCGCGGATCAGCGCGCGAAGCTCATCCCGTTCCGCCGATCCGAATTGGATCGTCGCGCCGGTCACGCTCGCGCTGGCGGTGGAACTGATCGGCATCATCGTCTCCGACGCGTTTCCGCGCGATCGATCCCTCGCGGCGACGCTCAGCCCGCCCTGGCGACGTTCTGGAACGCAACGTCGCGGCGCAGTCGCTTCATCACCGGGACCTCGCTCTCGTACACGCGCTTCACGCCGTCGCCCATCGCCGTCTCGACCACGCGGATGTCGCGCACCATGCGCGAGAACCCGCCGGGCTCGACGCTGGCCGCGTGATCGCTTCCCCACATGGCGCGGTCGAGCGTAAGGTGACGCTCGATGAAGCACGCGCCGAGCGTCGCGGCCGCCACCGTGGTCTGCAGGCCAGACTCGTGCCCGGAATAGCCGATCGGCACACTAAATTCACGCGCCAGCGCGTACATCGCGCTCAGGTTCAGCTCCGCGGGCGGGCACGGGTACGTGCTCGTGCAGTGCAGGATCACCAGCTTGGACGGGTCCAGCAGCTTCACGGCGTGGCGGATCTGCTCCATCGTCGACATGCCCGTCGAGAGCACCACCGGGCGTCCGATCGCGCGGGCGCGGATCAGGAGCTCGTCCTCGGTCAGGCACGCGGATGGGATCTTGATGCAGGGCGCGTTGAACTGCTCGAGGAAGTCCAGCGAGGGCACGTCCCAGGCCGACGCGAACCACGCGATCCCCTTCTCGGCGCAGTAGCGATCGATCGCGGTGAACGCGTCGACGCCGAACTCCATCCGCCGCCGGTATTCCATGTACGTCATCAGGCCCCAGGGCGTCTCGCGCATCACGTCGCGCATCGCCGGCGGCACGCACAACTCGGGGGTCCGCTTCTGGAACTTCACCGCGTCGCAGCCCGCCAGCGACGCCGCATCGATCAGCTTCTTGGCGAGGTTCACGTCGCCGTTGTGGTTGATGCCAATCTCGGCGGCGATGTACGCCGGCTGGTCGTGACCGACCTTGCGATCGCCGAGCATCACGAAACCGGGGTTGTGGAGACGGGTCTTCATGATTCAGGCCTCCGCCCGGCGCGCGGGCAACGAATGCGTGGGGTGCTGGGTCGAGCCGGGGTGGGTGCGTTCGAAAACGCGCCCGACCGCCTCGCAGATCTCAAAGTCCTCGGGCGTATCGATCTGGAACGATCGCATCTGGTCCATCTCGTAGAGCGCGATCCTGCCGAAGAGCCTGCAGTCGTGCTGCAGCAGCCCGGACGTGCGCATCACATAGATCGAGCCGTTCTCGCGGAAGCAGGGCTCGAGATCCTGGCGGCGCGGGCGCTTCATCGGGTCATAATCGAGCGCTACACCGGTCCCCTCGCGGATCGCCCAGTGAAAATCGTGCGAGGCGCACACCGAGACGAGCGAGTCGGCCCGCTCCCGCTTGAACTGCTGGATCGCGTTCTCGACGTCGCCGTGACCGCGGATCGGGCTGGTCGCCTGGAGGAACACCACGGTCTCGGGCACCATCGCGCCCGGGGGCGTGATCGTGTTCACCGCGTGGATCAGCGCCGATTCGGAGCTGGCGGCGTCCCCGCTCAGCGCCGGCGGTCGGTGCACCACGCTCGCGCCCGCCGCCTCGGAAATCCGCGCGATCTCCGCGTCGTCCGTCGACACAAACACCCGCTCCACCGAGCGCGAGGCCAGCGCGTGCTCGATCGAATGAACGACCAGAGGCCTGCCGAGGAAGTCCCTCGCGTTCTTGCGCGGGACCCCCTTGGAGCCTCCCCGCGCGGGGATGATCGCGATGGTGCGCAGAAGCTTGTTCACGCGCGCCCCCCGCCCGAGAGGGTGTCGTGCCACGCGTCGATGTACAACGAGTCGTGCGGGTGCCGATCGAACGCGTCGGTGCGAAGCTCCGGCAGAAGGCTCGCCTGGAACTTGCTCCGCGCAACCTGATTGAACCCGTGCTTGTTGAGCCAGTACGTCATGTAAGGCTCGTCAAAGCAGTGGACGTGCCCGTTGCCGACGGCCGAGATCGAATAAAACCACGACGCCAGGAGGCCACCGATCGGCGCCTCGCGATCACGCACCGTCACCTCGGACTTGTCGAAGAACGAGCGATCGCCGGCGCTGTAGGCCCTGATCGCCAGCGTGATGTCGGGCACTGCGATGCGGAGGATGCCGCCCGTGAAGCCGTTCTCCGTGCGACGACCCGGCTTGAGCACGCGCCGGAACTCGTCCATCACAAAGCCGAGCTTCTGCGGAAGGATGTGCTCGAGCGTGTGCGACGTGAAGACCACGTCCACCGAGCCGTCGTCAAACGGCAGGCGCTGCGACGAGATATCGAGGACCAGGTCCGCGCTGTCGCGCAGGTCCACGATCGTCCAGCCCGGAAGCTTGGGGTGTCCCTTCCCGCCGCCAACGTTCAGCTTCGCCAAGGGTCCATCCTCCGGCCAAGCCAGCCTGGGGTAAACCCCGGCGTGGACCTGTGGCCGAGAGGTATATCGGCGAGGGGGAATTATCGGTCAAGGAAAATCGTCATAGACGCTACAGATAGAACCGGACCCGTGGCCCGATCCACCCGCCCAGCCCCGGCCCGGCCTGGAGTTACGCACAGGGGGCCGCACGCGTCACAGCTCGTCGCGCAGGTCGGTCGCGGCCTTGTCCCGCGCCTGCCGCTCCAGCCGCTTGCGCATCGCCTCGTCCAGGACCTTCTTGCGCAGGCGGATCGACTTGGGCGTGATCTCGACCAGTTCATCGTCCTCGATGTACTCGATCGCCGCCTCGAGACTCAGCTTGCGCGGCGCCTTGAGCACCACGGTCGCTTCCTTGCTGGTCGCGCGCATGTTCGTCAGGTGCTTCAACCTCGTGATGTTCACCACCAGGTCGTTGTCGCGGTTGTGCTCGCCGACGATCTGCCCGGCATAGACCCTGTCGCCCGGCTCGACGAACAGGATGCCGCGCTCCGCCATCAGCTCGCAGGCGTGCGTGGTGACCGGGTTCGTCTCGAGGGAAATCAGCACGCCCTGGATGCGGTGCTGCACCTCCCCCGACACCGGCAGGAAGCGCAGGAAGCTGTGGTGCATGATCGCCTGGCCCTGCGTCGCCGTCAGGATTCGCGAGCGCAGGCCGATGAGCGCACGGCTCGGGATGTGGAACACCAGGTGGCTCACCGTCGTGCCGCGATGGTCCATCTTGACCATCTCGCCGCGTCGCCCGCCCACGAGCTCCATCACCGGGCCGACGTGCTCGTTGGGCACGTCGATCACGAGCTCTTCGACCGGCTCGTGGTCCACGCCGTCGATCTTCTTGATGATGACCTCAGGCTTGCCGACCGAAAGCTCGAAGCCCTCGCGGCGCATCGTCTCGATGAGGATGCCCAGCGACAGCACGCCGCGCCCTGAGACCAGGAACTCGTCCGCGGACTTGCCCTGGTCGACGCGCATCGCCACGTTGGTCTGCAGCTCGCGGTCCAGCCGCTCCCTGATCTGGCGGCTCGTGACGTACTTCCCGTCCTCGCCGCCGAACGGCGAGTCATTGATGCGGAAGAGCATCATCATGGTCGGCTCGTCGACCTTCACGGTCGGGAGCGCGACGGCGTTCTCGGGATCGGCGATCGTGTCGCCGATGTCCACGCTCGTCAGCCCCACCATGCCGCACAAGTCGCCCGCCACAATCTCCGCCACCTCGGCCCGCCGCAGCCCGCTGAACTGCTGGAGCTTCAGCACGCGGCTGTCCACCCGCTTGCCGTCGCGCTTGAGAACCGCGACCTGCTGTCCCGCCTTGAGCTTGCCGGCAAAGACGCGCCCGATGCCGATTCGCCCGACGTAATCGTTGTAGTCCAGCGTGGTGACCAGCGCCTGAAGCGGCGCGTCGGCGTCGCACACCGGCGCGGGCACGTGCTTGATGATCGCGTCGAAGACCGCCAGCACGTCCTTCGGACGCTCCTTGCCCTCGGGGATCGGCCACTCGCTCGACGCCCAGCCGTCGCGCCCCGAGGCGTAGATGCACGGGAAGTCCAGCGCGTGATCGTCCGCGCCAAGCTCCACCAAGAGGTCAAACACCTCGTTGTGCACCTCGTGCGGACGCCCGTCCGGGCGATCGACCTTGTTGATCACCACCACCGGCTTGAGGCCCGCCTCCAGCGCCTTGCCCAGCACAAATTTGGTCTGCGGCATCGGGCCATCGAAGCTATCCACGAGCAGCAGGCAACCGTCGGCCATGCGCAGCACGCGCTCCACCTCGCCGCCGAAGTCCGCGTGCCCGGGTGTATCGATGATGTTGATGCGATAGTCCACGCCGTCGGGCGAGTGGAACGTGACGGCGCAGTTCTTCGACAGGATCGTGATGCCGCGCTCGCGCTCGAGCGGGTTGGAGTCCATGATGAGGCCGTGCTGCCCACCCTCGAGCTTCTCGAGCTCGCCGGCGCGGAACATGCCCGACTGCTTGAGGAGCTGATCGACCAGCGTGGTCTTGCCGTGGTCGACGTGGGCGATGATCGCGACATTGCGGATGCCGGTCGCGGCGGGGAGCGATGGCTTGGAGGACGGCGTGGAGACAGCGGACATGCTTGAAAACACTCCGATCGCGGCGGCCGAAGCTGTGCCCGGGCCGCTGGGCGAATGGGCGAGATGAACGGCAGGGCCGCGGACCAACATGGTCGGCGGACTCTCCTCTATTCTAGGCAGGCAGCGGACAGAACCCGACCCGAACGCGAGCCGGCGAGACAGCACGACATCGAAACAAGCCGGATTCTGAACCATCAAAGCAAGAAGACCGGCGGCGCTGAACCCTGAGCATCCTTGCGGGGCCGCTTGACAACACCGCCACTTCGCCACGCCGCCACTTCCGATGTGGCCCGCTGGCGCTTGGGCGATGCCATCCCGCCTCTCCAGGCCGCACACCCGGCACATCCCCTGCCTCCACGCCCCAATCTGGGCTCTTTCCTTTTCGTGCACGCAAGTGCATGGCATGTTCACCGTGGCGGGCCGCTTACCCGCCGACATCTTCCGGTTCAGTGCGGGACACGACAGCGACAAGGCGGCACCCGCCGCACGCGATGTCACTCCGCCCTGGCCGGGACGCAAAGGAGGAGAGAGACATGGGCCTTTCGCTGTCGCGTTTGATCCCCGGCGTTCTTGTCGCGTGCGTGGCCGCTTCCGCCGCCAACGCACAGATCCACACGCTGTACGAGAACAACTTCGAGAGCGGGCGACTCGGTTCGGAATGGACCGGCCCGACCAGCGTCGACTCCCACTATCAGCGCAACTTCTCCGTCTTCAACGGCCGGTACACCAACGACACCATCACGCTCACGCTCAACTCCGCGCCCAACCCCGGCGCCGGCAAGTACAACCTCTACACCCTCCGCTTCGACCTCTACATCATCGACTCGTGGGACGGAAACAACCAGTCCTACGGCCCCGACACCTTCACGGTCTCGCTCGGCAACTCCAAGCTCTTTCTTGAGACCTTCTCCAACCAGGACACCAACCAGAGCTTCGCCCGCCTGCCCGATCTCGGCCCGGCCAAGCTCGGTTTCACCAGCTCCTGGAAGGACTCGATCTATCGCAACATCGCGCTCCAGTTCACCGTACCGCAGGGCGAGAAGCTCAAGCTCTCCTTCAGCGGCAAGAACCTGCAGTCGATGAGCGACGAGTCGTGGGGCATCGACAACGTCCGCGTCCGCTATGAAGCCGTGCCCGCGCCCGGTGCCGCGGCTCTCCTAGGCATGGGCGGCCTTCTCGCCGCCCGCCGCCGCCGCTCGTAACCCAGAAATCCCCGACCCCGCGCGACACACGCGGCGTCGATCACTCCGCCCCATCTTCAGACCAACTCCGCAGGCTCCTCGCCCCAATCACGACAGTCCGATGACGGTTAGTCCCGTCTCTTTTCCTCCAAAGCCAGGGCCCCGATGCTTGTCGCGTCGGGGTCCTGTTTTTTTGGAACAGCGAGTTCTTGACGAGCCCGAAGCGCCAGCGAGGGTGACAAGCCACATGCTCACATGGAACACCTGGACGCAGCAGATCACAGGCGAGACAGCCGGAGCATCAGTGCATCGATGTGATGACGTCAGACAGAGAGCGACCACTCCGCAACTCCGCTCGTCCACGACTCACGATCCGCGATTCACGACTCACACCACTACGGACTTCGTGACTTCGTGACTTCCTCAATCCCCGAAGTGCGTCTCGACTTCCTTCGCCGCACGCACCAGCGGGTCATCGCTCGGCACCGTCCGTTGCTTCCCGCAGGGAAGATTGATGTCAACGTCGGTCAGCCGCCCGTGCTGCACCGCGGCCATGCGGTCGCGCTTTCCTTCCAGCACCATTGCGATCGCCCGCTCGCCCAGCAGCGTCGACAGCACGCGATCGTCCGCGACCGGCGCCCCGCCGCGCTGAACGTGCCCCAGCACGACGTAGCGCGACTCGATCCCCGTGCGCTTCTCGACCTCGTCCGCGACCGCCTTTCCCACGCCGCCCAGCCTGATCGGATCGGGGGACGTCGGATCGACCTTGGACACGAAGATCTGCCCGCCGCGGGGCTTGGCTCCCTCCGCGACGCACACGATGCTGTAGCGCTTGCCGTGACGGCTCCGCACACGCACACAGTCGGCGATCGCCTCAAAGTCGAACGGGACCTCGGGGATCAGGATCACGTCCGCGCCCGACGCCACGCCCGCGTGCAACGCGATCCAGCCCGCATTGCGCCCCATGACCTCCACCACCATCACGCGATGGTGGCTGGCCGCCGTGGTCTTCACACGATCCAGCGCATCGGTCGCAATCGACACCGCGGTCTGAAAGCCGAACGTGATCTCCGTGCCCTCCAGGTCGTTGTCGATCGTCTTGGGAACGCCCATGACGTTGAGCGAATGCCCGGCCTTGTGCGCCGCCGCCGCCAGTTCCGACGCGATCGTCATGCTCCCGTCGCCGCCCGCGACAATCAGCGTCTCGATCTTCTCGCGCCGGATCAGTTCGAGGCACTGCTCGCGACGGTCCTCCATGATGACCTTGCCGTTTTTGTCGATGCCGACCGCAAACTTCGCGGGGTTGGCCTTGTTCGACGAGCCCAGGATCGTGCCGCCCTGGGCCAGGATGCCCGAGACATCGTTGAACGTCAGCACCCGCATGTGATCTTCGATCAGGCCCAGGAACCCGTCGGAAATGCCGACGACCTCAAAGCCCTCGCGCATCGCGGGCTTCGCGACCGCTCGGATCACCGCGTTCAACCCAGGACAATCGCCGCCCGCCGTGATCAGACCGATCCGCTTTGCCATCGACGTTCCTTCCCGCCCCGTTCTCCCCCGGCCTGTTCACCATGTCGCTGGATCACCGAGCGGCCCGGGGCTGCCGTCCTTCTTCAGTGGCAATCCAAACTCGTCCCGCCTGTCCTGCGGGACATGCTCAACCCACGTCTTCTTATCGGCCGTTTCAAGCTGGTAAATCACCTCGACATCCGGGGCCGTCGCGGCAATCGTGGCCTTGGCGGCCTCCGCGTCCTTCTCCTCCAGCACATAACCGCCCACCAGCAGGCAACCACACCCCCCACCCGTATGGGGCTGCCACGTGATCGCGCCGAACTTCCACTCCCGGAAGAACGTCCCCTGGTGGGCATCGATGTACGCCTGGGCCCGCGACATCGCCGCCGCCTGCTTCACGCTGTTGCACGGCGTGAACCACACGAAATAGCCGACCACCCCCGCAATCCCCAGGAGCGCGATGGCGTAAAACACCAGCCGTCCCGAATTGCCCCGCCGACTCTGCGCCAGAAACCTCGATTTCGTGTTCGATGCCATGGCGGCATGATACCGACAACGCGCCCTTTGCCGCACACACCCGCCCGTCGGCTGGTACCATCTCCCGATGCACGAGATCCGACTGCAGGTGGCGACGGAACGCCCCTCGGCCGAAGCCGATGCGTCGCTCTATCTCCACCCCCAGACGCTGGCACGCCTCGCCAGCTTCGAGCTGCGCGCCAAAATGATCGTCGAGGGCCTCTCCTCCGGCCTCCACCGCTCCCCCTTCCAGGGCTTCTCCGTCGAATTCGCCCAGCATCGCCCCTATGTCCCGGGCGACGACCCCCGCCACCTCGACTGGCGCGTCTTCGGCCGCACCGACAAGCTCCAGATCAAGCAGCACCAGCAGGAGACCAACCTCGACCTCATCTGCCTCGTCGACGCCTCCGGCTCCATGAACTTCGGCTCGCGACTCTTCGCCGAGGCCTCCGGCGCCGGGCGCACCACCAGCCCCGACGGACGCCTCAACTGGACCAAGTTCGACCACGCCACCGCCATCGCCGCCGCCCTCTCCTCCATCGCCCTGCGCCAGGGCGACCGCGCCGGCCTCATCGTCTTTGCCGACATCGTCCGCGCCGCCATCCGCCGCTCCAGCAACCGCGGCACGTGGCGCCAGATCGTCAGCACCCTCGCCACCCATTACGTCGCGCCCGACAACAAGTCGCGCCCCACCGACCTCGTCCGCGCCATCGATCAGGTCGTCGCCAAGGTCACCAACCACTGCCTCATCGCGATCGTCTCCGATTTCTTCATGGACATCGAGAACCTGCGCGACGCCCTCGCCCGCGCCAAGCACCACCGCCACGACGTCATCGCCCTCCAGGTCGTCGATCGCGCCGAGCTCGACTTCGACATCGACGAGATCGCCCCCTTCGAAGGGCTCGAAGGCGAGGGCCGCCTCAAGATCGACCCCCGCGCCATCCGCGACGCCTACCTCGAGGTCTTCCGCAACCACCTCACCAGCGTCGAAAAAGCCGTCCGCTCGATGGGCTTCGACTACCAGCTCGTCAACACGCACGACTGGCTCGGGCCGCCCATCGCCCAGTTCGTCGCGCGCCGAAACGCCCAGCTCAAGCGATCCAAGTTCGGCTAGTCCTCCCGCACCTCGTTCGCCCGACCGTGAGGGAGGGCGTTTCGACTCCTGGTTCCCCGTACGCTGCCGATCCTCATGCCATCCTTCCTCCATCCAACTCTGCTCTACGTCGGCCTGGCGTGCGTCGCCATCCCGATCATCATCCATCTGCTGACGCGCCAACGCCGCCAGCCCATCCCCTGGGCCGCGATGCGGTTCATCATCGAGGCCTACAAGCGCCAGCGCCGCCGCCTCACGCTCGAGCAACTGTTCCTGCTCGCCGCCCGCTGCCTCCTGGTCGCGCTCATCGCGCTGGCGATCGCCCGCCCCCTCCTCTCCACCTCCGCCGCCGCCACCCGCTCCGCCCGCGTCGTCTACATCCTGCTCGACAACTCCCTCGCCTCCACGCTCACCAACTCCGACGGTCAGTCGGCCCTCGATTCCCACAAAAAATCCGCCATCGACCTCCTCGCCACCCTCGACCCCGCCCGCGGCGATCGCGCCGGGCTCATCTTCCTCGGCGCGCCCGTCGATCCCGCCGTCGTCCCCGCCTCCGCCGATCTTCCCGCGCTCCGCCGCCTGATTGAGCAGACCACCCCGACCGATTCCGCCGCCGATCTCGACGCCGCGTTCTCCCACCTCACCTCGGAGCTTTCCGCCGCGCCCAAGGACTCGCCGCCGATCACGCTCTCGCTCCACAGCGAGTTCCTCGCCGGCTCGCTCGACACCCAGCGCAAGCTCGCGTCGCTCTCCTCACCCGTCCCAGTGTCGCTCTTGATCACCCCGCCGCGCGAGACCGCCGTCTCCAACGTCTTCATCACGCGCGTCGAGCCCCTGCGCCCCCTGATCCTCGCCGGCGCCGCGCTGGGAACCCAGGCCGACGATCAGGTCCGCGTGCACCTCCGCCGCACCGGCCCGGTCACCTCGCAGGCCTCGACCTCGCTCGTGAAGCTCCGGCTCTCCGCGCCCGGAGCCAATCCCGCCCCGGACCTCGCCAGCGCCGACGCCATCGCCAAATGGGCCCCCGGCGACCGCGAGACCAGCGTGACCATCTCGATCCCGACCGCGTCCCTCGCGGACGCCGGCCCCTCGGCCCTCATCGCCACGATCGACCGCGACGCCATCGCCTCCGACAACACCTTCCGCCGCCCCGTGCTCGCTCGCCGCGCGATCCAGGTCGCGCTCGTCACGCCCCCGCGTCTTGCACTCGCCGTCAGCATCGATCGCTTCGAGCCCGCGGACTGGCTGCGCCTGGCGCTCGCGCCCCAGCCGGGCGATTCCTCGCCGATCCGCGTCGTCGACATCGACCCGCGCGCCGTCGCCGAGCCCTCGACCCTCGCCGGCATCGACGCCGTCATCGCCCCTCGCCCCGACCTGCTCGACGATCGCGCCTGGTCGCGCCTCGCCGATTACGCCGGCGCCGGCGGCCTCGTCATCTTCGCCACCCCGCCCGGCACCCGCGCCCACCCCTGGCTCGACCTGCTCGAATCCAGGTTCTCGGTTCGTATCGCCGGCGACCGCGAGGTCTCGCGTCCCGCCGAACCGCTCGGCCTCAAGCCCGAATCCTCCGCCGCGCTGCTCTCTCTCCTGTCGCCCGAACTCGCCGAACTCGCCAAGCCCGTGCGCGTCAGCGAGCGTCTTCGCCTCGACACCCCGACCGATCCGTCCCTCGCGCTCCTCTCGCTCTCCGACGACTCGCCCCTGCTCCTCATCCCCGCGCCACCCGAGACCAGCAAGGACGCCGCGAACAACGCTCGCTCCACCACACCCACCGGCCCATCCCCCACCGGCCAAGGCACCCAAGGTCAAACCACGCCCGCCACGTCCTCAACCCGCCCGCTCTCCCGCGGCAACGTCCTCCTGTTCACCGCTGCGATCGACCTCTCCGCCACCGATCTCCCCGCACGCCCGCTGATGCTCCCGCTCATTCAGGAACTCGTGCGTCAGGGCGTCGGCAACTCGTCTTCTTCGCTCGCGTCGGTCGCGGGCTCCACCTTCGCGCTCCCGCCCGCCGCCGTCACGCTCGCGTCCATCCCCGCCGACGCCGGCCCGGAAATCGCCGTCTCTTCCGCCCCCTTCGCCCCCCGCCGCGCCGGCCTCTGGCGCGCCCAGGACTCACGCGGTAGCGTGCTCTCCCTCCTCTCCGTCAACCCCGACCCACGTGCCAGCGACACCAGCATCACCACCCGCGAGCAGGTCCGCGCCTACCTCGCCGCCGCCCTCCCCAGCGGCACGCCCGACACCCGCGTCGCCTTCACCGATCAACCCGCGCCCGCCACTGACCCCAACAACACCACCGACCCCGCCAAGCCCGCCCCCGACCCGCGCTCACCCATCCCCGCCTGGCTCCTCCTGGCCGCCGCGGCCTGCGCCCTCCTCGAACTCACCCTCGCACGCATCTTCAGCCACGCCCGCCGCCTCTCGCCCGGCCTCTCGGCCTCGATCGCCGCACGCAACACCGCGCGATCCAACACCAATTCAACCACCCGCACCTCCAGCGAGGAGCACCAGGCCGCATGACCGACCTGCTCCTCAAAATCCTCGGAATCCAGGGCGTCCCCTCGGGCGACCCCGACGTGCGCTTCGAGTTTGCGCACCCCGCCCCCGCCTGGGCCTGGTTCCTCGCGCTCGTCGCCTGCATCGCGCTGGCCGCTTGGAGCTACGCGCGTCTCGACGGCTCGCGCCCCATCCGCGTCATCCTCGCTTCGCTCCGCACCCTCGCGCTCCTGGTCATCCTCCTCCTCGCCGCCGGCCCGCGCGTCATCCGCCAGCCCGAACGCATCGAGCAGGACTGGATCGTGGTGCTCGTCGATCGCTCCGCGTCCATGACCGTCCCCGACGTCGCGGGCGCCGCCGACCGTCAGACCCGCGAGTCCCAGCTCTCGCAGGCACTGAACACCGCCTGGCCCAGTTGGTCCGAGGTGGCGAAGAACCGCCGCATCCTCTGGCTCGGTTTCGACGCCACGTCCTACTCGCTGCCGACCCAGCCAAACTCGCTGCCCACGCTCGCCGCCCCCGAAGGCCGACGCACGCTCCTCGGCCAGTCGCTCGACGAGGCCCTCCGCGCCGTCGCCGCCCGCCCGGTCAGCGGCTTTGTCGTGCTCTCCGACGGGCGCACCTTCGACCAGCCCGCTCGAGCGACCCTCCAGCGCCTCGCCGCCGAACGCATCCCCGTCTACACCGTCGCGCTGGGGAGTGAGTCCACGCCTCCCGACATCGCGATCTCCTCGATCGACGCCCCCGCCGCCGCCTTCACCGCCGACCTGATCCCCGTCACCGTCTCGCTCTCCCGCGCCGGCCCCCCCAACCAGCCATGGGCCGCCGGCGTCGAACTCGTCGACACCGCGACCGGCTCCGTGCTCGATCGCCGCCGCGTCGAGTCGAGCGAATCCGCCGCGAGCGTCACGCTCCTGGCCAAGCCCGCCGAGCCCGGCCGCGCGTCCTGGGCCGTGCGCATCGCCCCCGAATCCGACGACCTCTCACGCGACAACAACACCGCGCCCGTCTCGCTCGAGCTCATCCAGCGCCCCATCCGCGTCGTCTACATCGACGGCTATCCCCGCTGGGAGCAGCGTTACATCAAGTCGCTCCTCCTCCGCGAGAACTCCATCCGCTCCTCCGCCGTCCTCCTCTCCGCCGACAAGCGCTTCACGCAGGAAGGCTCCGAGCAGCTCGAGGCCGTCCCCTCCACGCCCGAACAGTGGAACGAGGTCGACGTGCTCATCGTCGGCGACGTTCGCGCCGAGCTCTTCAGCGACGACCAGCTCAGCCAACTCCGCGAACACGTCGCCAAGAACGCCGCGGGTGTTCTCTGGATCGGGGGAAGCGGCTCAACCCCGTGGTCCTGGCGCGGGCGTCCCCTCGCCGACCTCCTCCCCTTCACGCTCGACAGTGAATCCGCCGACGCGAGCGTCAAGCCCTGGAACGCCGACGTCCTGCTCATCCCAACCGCCGCCGCCACGCGCCTCGGCCTGTTCCGCCTGGGCGACGCCGTCGACCAGCCCTGGCCGCCCGCGCTGGCCGATCCCGGCGCGGGCTGGTCGTCCCTCCGCTGGTCGCAGCGCATCGCGCCGGGCTCGCTCAAGCCCACCGCCGAAGTCCTCGCCGCCGCGCGGCCGATCGACGCCACGCCGACCCCCACCGCCCCGGGCGAATCCTGGCCGCTCGTCCTCACCATGCGGTTCGGCTCCGGAAAAGTCGCCTACGTCGCGACCGACGAAACCTGGCGCTGGCGCTACGCCCAGGGCGAGCTGCTCACCGAGCGCCTGTGGCTCCCGCTCATCCGCTTCCTCGCACGCGACCGCCTCGCCCGCGTCGGCAAGCCCGCGACGCTCGAGGTCGCGCCTGCGCGTCTCGTCGCCGACCAACTCGCCCAGGTTCGTCTCCGCATCTTCGATCAATCGCTCCTCGACGCCCGCGCCAAGGACACCCTCTCCAAGGTGCGCGTCCGCCGCGCTGGCTCGCCCGCCGCGGCCACCAGCGAAGCAACCGAGGTCTCGCTCTCGCCCGAGCCCGGCGTCGCCGGCTCGTTCGTGGGCACGTTCTCAACCCGCGATCCCGGCGATTACGCCGCCGAACCGCTCGACGCCGCCCTGCTCGGCCTGGGAATCTCCACGCCCTTCGAGGTCATCGCCTCCGACGACGAACTCAAGAACCCCGTGGCCGACCACGCCACGCTCGCCCGCCTCTCCCAGCAGACCGGCGGCGAACTCGTCCCCGCATCGCAACTCGCCGAACTCCCCGCCAAACTCCCCAACCGCCAGCTCCGCCTCCTGGGCGCCGAAGAGATCTGGACTCTGTGGGACCGCCCGCTCGCCCTGGCGCTCATCGTCCTCCTGCTCACCCTCGAATGGGCCGGAAGAAAGTGGATCCGTCTCGTCTAAGAAGGAGCAACCCGCAAAAAGACGCAGAGACGAACGGAAGAAGAAGTCACGGAGACACGAGAGACACGAGAGACACGAGAGACCTGCTCACGCACCGAATCCTCCACGTTTTTCTGTTGGCTCTCGCCTCTTCCCCCGGCCCTCCCTGCTCCAGCATTTTCTCGCCCGCTCTTCCTCTTCCCCACTTTCCGCATCGCCTCTCGTCTTTCTCCGCGACCTCTGCGTCCTCTCCGTTGAAACCTCTTCCTCGTCACCATTCCCCATTCCCGACTCCCGATTCCGTCCTCGACGCCTTCTCCCTCCCCTTCATTTGGCCATCCGACAATTTGGAAATTTGGCCCTTTCCCCCGCGCATCACCGCGAAATTGCGCAATCTCCTGTACCTCCCGTTTTCCCCTGAAACGAACCGAACACCTGGGCGTACATTGCTCGTGGAAGACCAACAACGCACGACCCGTCCGACCTCGTCCATCCGCACGCCCGATTCCGTCGATATTCCCGATCATCGCTGAACCCGATGGACCCCAACGCCTCCAACCCCCCGACCGCATCGCCGAGCCCCGGCTCGCTCGCGCCAGACGCCCGCCGCGTCCGCGACGTCGTCGCGGGCGTGCGCTCGCGCGCCAAGCAGTTCCTCATCCTCCGCGCCCTGGCGGTCCTCCTCGGCACCGCGATCGTGCTCGCCCTCGCCATCGCGCTCCTCGACTACTTCATCCGGCTCCCGGGCGGGCTGCGTCTCTCGCTCCTTGTCATCTCCGTCCTCACGCTCATCGGCACCGCCGCCAGGTCGCTCATCCCCGCGCTCCGCTTCGCGCCCGCGCTCCCCGACGTCGCGCTGCGCCTGGAGCGCACGCCCGAAGCAAAGTCCGCGGGCCTCGCGGGCGTGCTCGCCTCGGGCCTTGAACTGGCCGAAAGCCCGTCGCCGACGCACGACGATTCGATGCGCCTGGCCTCGATCCACGCCGCCGCCGCCCGCCTGAAGGGCTGGCGGGCCGCGCGCTCGCTCCTCAACCCGCGCCCCGCGGGCCGCTCGCTCGCCGAAGCCCTCTTCATGGGCGCGATCATCGTCGCGCTCTTTGGCCTCGCGCCCGAGCTGTCGCGCATCGCCGCGCGCCGCGTGCTCACGCCGCTCGCCGACGTGCCGTGGCCCAAGCGCACCGGCGTGATCGACGCGACGCGTCTGGTCGCGCACCCCAAGGGCGCCGCGGTCCCGCTCCGCGCCCTGCTCACACGCTCCGATCGCCCCGCCGCCGACACCGACGTCGTCGTTCACTATCGCCTGCTCGATGTGCCCGGCGAAGCGCCCGTGCAGCGCGCCCTGCTGACCCCCCAGGGCAAGCGAACCCAGATCGCCTCCGGCGCGGGCGACATCATCGGCGATCTCTTCGAGCGCCTGGTCGACGTCGACATTCCCGCCCCCGCGCCCGGCCTCTCGCCGCGCCTGGAGTACTGGTTCGAGACCAGCGACGACCAGACGCCGCCCGCCCACATCCTGCTGGTCGATCCGCCCTCGATCGCCGGCGCGCTCGCCGTCATCACGCCGCCGGCCTACGCCGGGAGCGCCGACACCTTCGTGCACGGGCAGCGCGACCTCGGCCCGGGGCGCGACGAGCGTGCCGCGCTCTCCCCCATCCTCGCCGGCTCGCGCCTCGAGCTGCGCCTCGAGCTCAACAAGCCCGTCCCACTCCCCGACGGCAAGCAGCGTGTCACGCGCGACTCGCTCGAACGCATCTTCCCCGGCATCACGCTCCCCAGCGACATGGAGGCCTCCGCCGCCGGCCCCCGCTGGACCATCGCCTGGACCGCGGGCGAGTCCATCCGCCTCCCGCTCATCCTCACCGACACCTACGGCATCTCGTCCGTGCTGGAGTCCGCATACTCGTTCCAGGTGAACCCGGACCGCGGGCCGACCGTCGTCGTCGCCGAGCCCGCGCAGGACGAGAGCGTGCTCGCCACCGCGGTGCTCGACGCATCGATCTCCGCCGACGACGACGTGGGCCTCCGCTCCGCGTCGATGGAGGCGCAGATCGCCAAGCCGCCCGCGGGCTCCGCCGGCGCGCCGCCCGAACCCGTGGGTGAACCCAAGACCCTCGCCTCCGCCAAGCCCGACGCCCCCGCACGCCAGCTGCGCGTGCCCGCGACCATCGATCTCTCCACGCTCGATCTTCGCGCGGGAGACGAGGTGCGCCTGATCGGCGTCGCGTCCGACATCTTCGAGGCCGAGGGCAGGCCGCGCGAGCCCTCGCGCTCCGCGGTGCGCCGCCTCCGCATCATCAGCGAGACGCAGCTCATCGAGCAGGTGCGGACCGACCTGGCCTCGGTGCGTCAGTCGGCCCTGCGTGCCGACGCGGACCAGAAGGAGATCGCCTCGCGCGACGCGTCGGACCAGGGCACGCAGGGTCGCCAGGACGCGCTGACGCAGCGGATCGCGCCGATGCGCGACGCCGTCGAACGCCTGAGCAAACGCGTCGAGCGCAACGCCCTGGGCGACCACGACCTCCGCGAGCTGCTCGAACAGGCGGGCCAGGCGCTCGACGCGGCCCGCGACGCATCCTCGCAGGCCTCCCGCGCCATGCAGGCCGCCCAGCGCGCCGACAACGACCAAGCCCGCGCCGAAGCCCAGCAGGCGGCGGCCCAGTCACAGAAGGAAGTCCGCGACGATCTCTGGCGCCTCGCGTCGCTGCTCGATCAGGGTCAGGACACCTGGGCGGTGCGCCGCCAGCTCGAGCGGCTGATCGACGACCAGAAGCAGCTGATGAACGAGACGCGCGAGGCGGGGCGCGACACCGCGGGCAAGGCCGCGGGCGACCTGACCCCCGAGGAGCGGGCACGCCTCGAGTCGCTGTCGGGCCAGCAGCGCGATCTCTCGCGCCGCGCCCAGGAACTGACCGACAACCTCGAATCCAAGGCCCAAGCGCAGAAGAACGATCCGGCCAAGGGCGAGGCGCTGCGCGAGGCGGCCCAGCGTGCCCGGCGTGAGGGCGTCTCGGAGCAGCAGCGCCAGGCGTCGGAGCAGATCCAGCAGAACCGCACGCGCAACGCCCAGGACTCGCAGCAGAAGGCGCTCGACTCGCTCCAGAAGATGCAGCAGGACGTCGACAACGCCCAGGCGAAGCGCGACGACACGCTCCGGCGTGCCGCCGATGAACTCGCCGAGGCGATCGACGCGCTCATCGCGTCGCAGGAGCGTGAGCTGGCGCGCCTCGACCGCGGCGAATCGCCGCTCGACCGGGCGATGATCGACCTCAACACGCGGACGCTCGCGCTCTCGTCCACCACGCGCGAGACGGAGAAGGACTTCGCCTCCGTCGCGGACCTGCTCGACACCGCGGGAACTTCCCAGGCGGGCGCGATCACGGCCCTGCGCGCGACGCCCATCGACGCCAAGCAGGCCGAGCACGATGAAAAGCTGTCGCTCGAACGGCTCAAGCAGGCCCGGGACGAAGCCCAGCGGATCGCCAAGGAGGCCGAGGAACGCAGCAAGCAGCGCCAGCGCGCCGAGCTGAAGAACGCGTACCGCGACGCGCTGGCATCGCAGACCACGCTGCGCGACGACACCGCGCCGCTCATCGGCAAGGACCTCGATCGGCGCGCCCGCGCCCTGGTCCGCGGCCTGGGCACGCGACAAGAAGAACTCCGCGCGTCGCTGGCCGACCTTCGCGCCAAGTCCGAGGGGCTCGACGAGATCGACATGTTCGTCTACGCCCACGAGCGCATGGACAAGGCGGGGGCGAGCGCTTCGAAGCTGCTGCGCGACGGCGAGGCGCCCGGCCGCGTCGGCGCGGACCAGACGACCATGGTGCGCGTCCTCGCGTCGCTGGTCGACGCCCTGACCGAGGCGGAGAACGAGCAGAAGTTCCGCAACCAGAACGGCTCGGACGGAGGGGGCGGCGGTGGCGGCGGCGGGTCGGGCAAGCAGCCGCTCGTGCCCAACATGGCGCAGCTGCGCCTGCTCCGCGCCATGCAGCTCGAGGCGATCGAACTGACGCGGGCCGCGGAGGAAAAGAAGGCGTCGGTTGAGGACGCCGCACGACTGCAGGACGAGCTGGCGAAGAAGGCCGGCAACCTGATGCAGAAGCTGATGGGCGACGGCGGGGGGCAGCAGCCGACGCCGCACGACATGCCCAACCAGTTCGACGCGTGGCGCGAGCCTCCGAAGGAAGACGCAAAGCCCGCGGACGCGAAGAAGGACCAGCCCGCGGCCGACGAGCCGCCGACGCCCGATCTCGACGAACTGCTCGGGCTCCCCAAGAGCGACAAACCGCGTGAGGCGGCCGACCCCGCGAAAGAGAACCTCGACGACGCGCTGAACCCGGAACGCCAGAGCGAGGCGTTCAGCGAAGCAATCGACCTCATGAAGCGCAGCGCGGCCCGCCTCGGCAAGAGCGGCGACGTCGGCATCGACACGCAGCGATTGCAGCAGGACGCGGTGCGCCGCCTGGATCAGCTGATCGCGGCCGCCAAGCAGAACTCGCAGCGCCAGCAAAAGAAGCAGCAGCAACAGCAGCAGGATCAACAGCAACAGCAACAACAGCAGCAGAACCAGCAGCAACAGCAGAAGCGCAATCAGTCCAAGGGACAGGAGTCCAACGCGATCGACCCGCCCGGACGCCAGGACGGCCCGGGGCACGCGGCGCCTGCGCCGGGCGCTTCGTGGGGCGGCCTGCCCGATCGCGTGCGCCAGGCGCTCACCGAGGGGCTCAGCGATCGCTTCAGCTCGATGTACCGCTCGCTCACCGAGGACTATTACCGCCGCCTCGCCGAGCAGCCCGGGGGCGGCAAGCCCGACAACCGCGGAGGCAACCGATGACCACGCGGGTTTTCTCGCCGAATCAGGTCCGGGGCGCTTCGCGTGCTTCGGTCATCGCGCTCTCGCTGCTCCTCGCGGCGGGAAACCCGGCGCGGGCGCAGAGCGCAGACCCGCCCAAGCCCGGCGCCGAGAGCCCGGCCCCCGCGCAGGACGCGCCGAAGAAGAGCGGCACGGGCAAGGATGCGCCGGTCGATCCGCTCGACGCACGCCGCGATCAATCGGCCCAGAACAACGCGCTCAAGGATGAGATCACGCCCGAACTGACGCTGAGCACGACGCGCGGCCTGGCGGCGCTCGCCAAGCAGCAGAACGCCGATGGCTCCTTCGGCGACGGGCGGTTCGGGCGCAGCGTCGCGATCACGGCGCTGGCGTGCCTGGCGTTCATGGGCGACGGGAATCTCCCGGGGCGCGGGCCGTATGGAGAGGTCGTCGCCAAGGGACTTGAGTACGTGCTCGCGAACTGCGCCGAGAGCGGGCTGATCGCGGCGGACGCGGCGACCGGGCCGATGTACGGGCACGGCTTTGCGACGCTGTTCCTTGGCGAGGTGTACGGCATGACGCCGGGCGGCGGCGACACGGCGCTGGCGAACCGCATCCACGCGGCGCTGCTGAAGGCGTGCCGGCTGATCGAGACGACGCAGAACACGCAGGGCGGATGGCGGTACAACCCCGTGCCCTATGACGCGGACGTGTCGGTGACGATCTGCCAGATCATGGCGCTGCGGTCGGCGCGCAACGCGGGGATCGAGGTGCCCAAGGAGACCATCGACCGCGCGGTGGAGTATGTCCGTCGCTGCCAGAACCCCGACGGCGGGTTCAAGTACCAGCTCGAGAGCGGCGGGAGCGGGTGGCCCCGGAGCGCGGCGGGCGTGGCGACGTTCTACTACGCCGGCATCTATCGCGATCAGGCGATCGAGCGTGGCGTGAACTACCTGTTCAAGTCCGCGACGCCCGGGCAGGAAGAAGAGAATCGCGCGCACTACTTCTACGGGCACTACTACGCGGTGCAGGCGATGTACCTGACGGGCGGCGAGGCGTGGGCCCGGTGGTGGCCGGCGATCCGCAAGGAACTGCTCGCGGCGCAGAACGACGACGGGAGCTGGAGCGACCCCTCCGTGGGCGACGTGTACGGGACGTCGATGGCGCTCATCATCCTGCAGATGCCGAAGCGGTACCTGCCGATTTTCCAGAAGTGAGAGAAGGCACTAGGCACTAGGCATTGGGCATTGGGCATTGGGCATGGGGCACGAGGGCGGGGCGATATGTGCAGGCTTCGGACCATCGCGGGGCGGGTGATGACGATCGCGGTTGTGGCGGTGGCGATGCTGAGCGTCGCGCCGATGGCGGGAGCGCAGAAGGCCGCGGGCGATGTACCTCCGGCACGCGTGATGATCGATCGATCGCTGTCCCGTTCGCTCGTGCGTGTGACCGGGTACACCGGCGCGTCGGTCTCGTTCGTCCTCGACCAGGCGTGGCCCGGCGGCACGGTGCGGACCAGGCAGTTGGCGGACGTCGCGGCGATCATCGGCGCGGGAGAGCGGACCGAGCCGGCCCGCGCGGGAACGTCGCTGGTCGAGCTTGTCGACGGCACGCGCCTCTTCGGCTCGCTCGAGCAGGCGACGGAGGGCAAACGCGCCGCGGAGGGCGCGATCGCGCACGCCACGTCGATCGGCGATGTTTCGTTCGACCTCGACCATCTCTCGCGGCTGGTGTTCGACGCCAGCGCGGAGGCGCCGCCGATCACGCCGGGCGACTCGGACCTGATCGAGCTTGCCAACGGCGATCGGATGGAGGGCCTGGTCGCGTCGCTCTGGCCGCTGGTGGTCGAGGACGCGGCGGACGCGAGCAAGAAGACGGAGCTGACGCCGGACCGGGTGCGGCAGATCGTGATGTCGAACAAGCGGCGCGAGAGCGGGCTCTCGCGCGTGTGGTTGCGCGACGGCTCGATCGTGAACGTGAGCTCGTTCGTGAAGGGCGAGGGCGGTGTGCTGGCGGGCGAAGCGCACGTCGACGGGAACGACGGCGTATTCCGGCTGCACGCGGGCGCGGATCGGGTGCTGGCGCTGGTGATGTCGGGCACGAAGCTCGTGCCGCTCTCGGAGATTCCGGTGAGCGGGTACCGCCCGGGCGCGGGGCGTCGCTGGACTCCCGGGCCGACCGTCGTGGGCGGCGCGAACGGCGCCGCGCTGGGCGGCGATATCGAGCTGTCGGGCCCCCTGACGGCGGAGTGGGTGTTGCCGAAGGACGCGGTTAGGTTCAGCGCGGGCGTTGAGCTTTCGGCGGGTGCGCGGTCGCTCGGTTCGTGCACGCTGATCGTGGAGTGGCGCGGCAAGGAGATCGCGAGGGTCGCGCTCGAGAGCGCGACGCCATCGGGCCTGATCATCGCGGCGCTCGATGGCGGCGAGGGAAAGCTCGCGATCAGGATCGAGTCGGGCCAGCGCGGGCCGGTTCAGAACACGGTGGTGCTGAGGCAGGCGCTGGTGATGGAGGAGAAGGAATAGGGAATAGGGGTTAGGCACTTGGCACTAGGGAAGAGAAGAAGTCACGGAGTCACGGAGTCACGAAGTCACGGAGTCACGAAGAGAAGCGGGGCCGTGTGGCACAGAAGCAGAGTCAAAGGGAAGAGTGGCCAGGTGGTCGGACGGCCGGGTGAACAAGTGATGTGAAGCTGGATCGCGAGGTTTCGAACGGTGGAGGGATGCGGCGCGTGCCTTGGGTCGTGCCGGCGCGGGTGGCGAGTGTGAAGCGGGCGGCCAAGTGAGACATGGGTTGAGGCACGCCGGTTGACAGAGCGATGGTCGGGCGAATGGCCGGACCATGCTCGGGCGGGGCGTCGTGTGTGTTCACAACAGGGATCCGGAGCGGGGAAGGTGCTTCCACGGTGGCCGCGTGGGCGAGCGGGGTCGGATTGTCGGTATGATCGGCGCTGCATGCCGCTGGCCACGGCGCTGGGCGGCGGGCACCGGGCGAAGAAGTCTGGGCGGGCACCACTCGCAGGGCGGTGGAGAGAAGGAGCGCGAGGATGATCGGCGGGTTTGCGGGCTCGATAGGACTGTTCGCGGCGACGGCACAGGCGGAGAACACAAAGCCGGCGGCGGGAGATGCGGCGGGCGACGGGCCGGTGACGGTGGTTTCTTCGTTCCAGAAGATGATCGATCCGCTGGTCTCGTGGGTGTACGGCAACTGGTTCAACGTGCTGGGCGCGATCATCCTGCTGTTCCTGGCGTGGGTGCTTTCGCGCTGGGTGCGTCGGGCGGTGCTGCGCGGGCTCGAGCGTGCGAAGTTTGATCGCACGCTGGCGAAGTTCTTTGCCAACGCGCTGCGCTGGATCGTGCTGGCGGTCGCGGTGCTGGCGTGCCTTGGGACGTTCGGCTTCAACGTGACGAGCTTTGCGGCGGTGCTGGGCGCCGTGGGCTTGGCGATCGGGCTCGGGTTTCAGGGATCGCTGTCGAACCTGGCGGCGGGTGTTTTGCTGCTTGTTTTCAGGCCGTTCAAGATCGGTGATTCAGTCGTCGTGGGCGGGCAGACGGGCGTGGTGGACGGGATCGACCTGTTCACGACGAACCTGGACACGCCGGACGGGCGACGCATCATCATGCCCAACAGCGCGATCTTCGGCTCGACGATCGAGAACACGACGCACCACCCGATCCGGCGCACGATGCTGCAGGTGACCGTTTCGGGCGCGTCGGACATCAGCGAGGTCCGCACGGTGTTCCAGGGCCTGGTCGAGCGCGTGTCTCGCGAAGTGCCGGGCGCGGTGAACGAGCCCGCGCCGGCGGCGGCGCTGACGGACATGGCGGGCGGCTTCGTCTGGCAGCTGTCGGTGTGGGGGCAGGGCACGTCGCTGGCGGCGATCCGCGAGCGGTTGATCGAGCTGACGCGTGACGCGATCGTGGAGATGAAGGCGGGCGTGCCGCGGCAGGTGATGGAGGTCGTGGTAGTAAAGGAAGAAGGGAAGGGGAAGTAGAGGCACTGGGCATTGGGCACCAGGAAAGAGAAGAAGTCACGGAGTCACGAAGTCACGGAGAAGTGGCAAAGAGGCGGAGTGGAAGAGAAGACGTGATCGGGTGATCGGGTGGTCGGGTGATCGGGTGATCGGGTGATCGGGTGGTCAGGTGGATGAGTAGGGAAGTGGGTAAGTGGCCGTGCGTGCTTTGGCGCTGAAGAGGCGCGTGCAAGGGGCGATCGACATGAAGAGCAAGCGAGCGGGCGTGACGGGCGTGCGGAAGCTCCTGGCGGCGGCGTGGAGCGCGGCGGTGTGGGGCACGGCCGCGTGGAGCGGCGTGTCGCCGATCGGGTTCGCGCGCGCGGGCGATGAGCATGTGCTCTGGTACGGCAAGCCCGCGGACGTTGACTCGGGCTGGACCAGTGCGCTACCGATCGGCAACGGGCGGTTGGGCGCGATGGTGTTCGGCGGCGTGACGATCGAGCGGCTGCAATTGAACGAGGACACGGTGTGGGCGGGGCCGCCGGTGCCCGAGCAGCCGGAGAGCGCGGCGGGCGGCGTGCAGGAGGCTCGGAGGCTGTTGTGGGAGGGGAAGATCGCGGAGGCGGAGCGGGTGGTGAAGGAGAAGGTGCTCGGGCCGCGGATCAGCCCGAGGAGCCATCAGACGCTGGGCGATCTCTTTGTGGAGATGGTGAATGCGGGCGGGAAGCCCGGGCTGTCGCGCGAGGTGAAGGGGTGGAAGCGCAGCGAGGCGGTGGCGCTGAAGGACGGCAAGGGCGCGACGCCGGGGGAGTGGACCGGCGCGGCGTTCGACGATGCGGCGTGGAGCGCGGGCGAGGGCGAGGGCGAGAAGGGGATGAGCATCCCCGAGCATTCGACGGTGGTCTTCCGCGCGGTGGTCGAGTTGAGCGCGGACGAGGCCGCGATGGGGAGCAAGGGCGCGCAGATCGAGCTGTCCCCGATCGATGACCAGAGCGTGGTGTTCGTCAACGGCGTGGAGGTCGGAAAGACAACGGCGTGGAACGAGTCGTTCAAGCTGGACATCAAGGGCGGCACGCTGAGGGCGGGCAAGAACACGATCGCGATCGCGGCGACGAACATCGGCGGCGTCGGGCACGCGGCGGCGCGAGTGAAGCTCTCCTCCCCCACTCTGACCGAGGGATACAAGCGCTCGCTCGACCTGCGCACGGGCGAGGCGGCGACGGAGTTTGTGCTGGACGGCGTCCGCTACACGCGGCGCGTGGTGGCGAGCAAGCCCGGCGAGGTCATCGCGATGGAAATCGAGGCGAGCGCCTCGGGCAAACTGAACTTCGACGCGTGGCTGTGGCGCCAGATGGACGCGAGGTTCGCGATCGAAGGGAACGAACTGCACATGACGGGGCGCGCGTCGCAGGGCACGGACCAGAACGGGTTGGTCAGGCACCCGGGCGTGGCGTTCGACGGTGTGGCGCGGGTGATCGCGCCGGGCGCGACGGTCAAGAGCGACAACGGCCGGCTGCAGGTGCGGGGCGCGACGAGAGCGACGATCGTGCTGGCGGCCAGGACCAACTACAACCGCGAGGACCCCAAGCGGGCGCTGGCGTTCGATCGCGCCAAGGCCTGCCGGGAGCAGATCGACGCGGCGGGGATCGATTACTCGAAAATCCGCGGCGCGAGCGCGGCGGATCACGGGGCGCTGTACGGACGCGTCGACCTGACGCTGGCGAACGCGAAGAACGCCGAGGCGACGGACGAGCGGCTGGCGAGGGTGCGCGGGGGGGGCACGGATGTCGGGCTCGAGGAGCTGATGTTCAACTACGGGCGTTATCTCCTGATCGGCTCGTCGCGCCCGGGCGACATGCCGGCCAACCTGCAGGGGATCTGGAACGAGCACATCGATGCGCCGTGGAACGCGGACTATCACACGAATATCAACCTGCAGATGAACTACTGGCCGGTGGAGGTGTGCAACCTGTCGGAGTGCGCCGAGCCGTTCTTCTCGTACATCGAGGGCGTTCGGCCCGCGGGGCGCGTGATGGCGAACCGGCTGGGGTGCAACGGCTTTGCGATGGGGCACGAGGGGGACGTCTGGCTGTGGACGGCGGCGATCGGCGAGCCGGGGTACGGGATGTGGCCGCACGGCGCGGGCTGGAGCGCGACGCACTTCACCGAGCACTGGCGTTTCACGCGCGACAAGGAGTTTCTGGCAAAGCACGCGTACCCGATGCTGCGCGAGTGCTGCGAGTTCTACCTGAGCTGGCTCTCGCCCGACCCCAAGACGGGCGAGCTGGTGAGCGGGCCCGAGACTTCGCCCGAGAATTCGTACTCGAAGAACGGCGTGGGAGGCACGCAATCGATGGGCGGCGCGATGAGCCAGGAGATCATCGAGCAGAACTTCCGCGATCTCCTGGAGTGCACCGCGGCGCTCGGGATCAAAGACGACGAGTTCGCGCAGAAGGTGAGCGAGGCGCTCGACGCACTGGCACGCCCGACGATCGGCAAGGACGGGCGCCTCATGGAATGGCGCGAGGAGTATGACGAGCCCGAGCCGGGGCACCGGCACCTGTCGCACCTGTTCGCGCTGCACCCGGGCAGCACGATCACGAGCGGGACGCCCGAGCTGATGAAGGCGGCGCGGAAGTCGCTGGACTATCGCCTCTCGCACGGCGGGGCGCACACGGGGTGGAGCCGCGCGTGGCTGATCAACATGATGGCGAGGCTGCACGACGGCGAGGCGGCGCACGAGCATGTGCGCCTGCTCCTGGCGAAGTCGACGCTGCCCAACCTGTTCGACAATCACCCGCCGTTCCAGATCGACGGGAACTTCGGGGCGACGGCGGGCGTGGCGGAGATGCTGGTCCAGAGCCACACGGGCGCGATCGAGCTTCTGCCCGCGCTGCCGGGCGCGTGGAAGGACGGGAGCGTGAAGGGGCTGCGGGCGCGCGGGGCGGTGACGGTGGATATCGCGTGGAAGGGCGGGAGGCTGGAGAGCGCGACGCTGACGCCCGACACGGACGGGGAGATCGTGGTGCGGGCGAATTGGCGGATTTCGTGCGGCGACGCGTGGGCGGCAGCGGGCGAGACGCTCAAGCTGGCGGGGAAGAAGGGAGAGAAGCTGGTTGTGAAGAGGGCGGAGTAGCGGCGCGCGTAGAATAGAGGACGCTCTTTGACAACCCGTGCTCGCGGAATGGAATGGATGGGCGGGCTTGGTGACTTTCACTCGGCCACTCGAGCACTTTGCCACTTGACCACTTTTGTTTTTTCTTGGGGCCGAAATGGATTCGACCGGATCGGGAACGCTTGTCGTGGCGCGTCCAGGAGCATGCTGGCCTGGTAAAAAGTATGCAACACAATAATTGCTGAGCGTCCCTACGCTCTCGCGGCCTAATACAGGCAGCGCAATCCCCGCACGACGCCTGATGGTGCGGGGATTGAAGACATCAGGCTGGCCCTCGCGCGGTGCAACCGGGCGCGGGGGTGAGAAAACTCCGGGAGCTGGACCGGAGCGAACGCCGTGGGTGGCGGTCGTGAGGTTGAGATCAAATCACCCAACACACGCGTAGAGGCGGCAGGCCGACGGTCTCGGGACGGGGGTTCGATTCCCCCCGGCTCCATTGTTTGATCCGCGGGCACGGGTGTCGGGCGGGGGCGTGATCCTGGCTTCACGGGCCCGCGAGCCTCCATAACCTTCGGGGCTTATGGCCGCCGTCATCACCGCACGCGACATCTCGAAGCACTTTGCCGCCCGGACGCTGTTCACGGGCGTGTCGCTCAGCGTTGAGGAGGGCGAGCGGCTGGCGCTCATCGGGCCCAACGGCGCGGGCAAGAGCACGCTGCTCAAGATCTTTGCGGGCGTGGAAGATTCCGACGGCGGGACGATCCTTGTCCGCAAGGGCGTGCGGGCGGCGTACGTGGCGCAGGCGGACGCGTTCCCGCCCGGCGCGAGCGTGCGCTTTGCGGTCGAGCAGGAACTCACCATCGCGATGCACGCCGGGCGGCTGCCGCACCTGCACGATCATCACGAGATCGAGCTGGCGGCGGAGATGGCGCTGCGGCGTGCAGAGCTCGGCGAGCTGTTGGATTCGCCGTGCGACAAGCTCTCGGGCGGGCAGCGGAAGCGGGCCTCGATCGCGCGGGCGCTGGCGCAGGAGCCGGGTCTGCTCTTGCTGGACGAGCCCACGAACCACCTGGACATCGAGGGGATCGACTGGCTGGAGGACACGCTCAAGGCCGGGGATTTCGCGTCGATCGTGATCACGCACGACCGCGAGTTTCTGGAGGGGACCGCGACGCGGATCGTGGAGCTAGCGCCGTCGTACCCCGATGGCACGTTTTCGGTGGAGGGCGGCCTCTCGCAGTTTCTCCGGCGGAAGCAGGAGTTCCTGGAAGGGCAGCTGAGCCAGCAGCAGGCGCTGAGCTCGCAGGTTCGCGAGGACCTGCGGTGGCTGAGCCGCGGGGCGCAGGCGCGAAGGACCAAGAGCAAGAGCCGGATCGACGCGTCGATGCAGCGGATGGACGAGTTGGCGGAGCTGAAGGCACGCAACGCGCCGGCGCGCGCGGCCCAGATCGATTTCACCGCGACCGAGCGGCAGACGCAGAAGCTCCTGATCGGCCGGGGCCTGAGCAAGACGCTGGGCCGGAAGAAGCTGTTCGAGAATCTCGACGTGCTGCTCTCGCCGGGTTCGAAGCTGGGGCTCATGGGCCCCAACGGCGCCGGGAAGTCGACGCTCATCAAGCTGCTGACGGGAGAACTCGCGAGCGATCCCCCGACGCCGGCGATGCTGCGCGAGGAGGCGGAGATCGCGGATCAACTGCCGCACGGCACGCCGGAGCTCGGGACGATCCGCAGGGCGGAGCGATTGCGCGTGGTGCTGTTCAGCCAGCATCGGCGCGAGCTCGATCCCACGGCGACGCTGGCAGAGACCTTGTCCCCGACGGACGCGGTGATCTATCGCGAGCGCCAGCTGCACATCGCGACCTGGGCGGGGATGTTCCTGTTCACGAAGGACCAGCTGAGGCAGCCGGTCAAGTCGCTGTCGGGCGGCGAGCAGGCGCGGGTCCACATCGCACGGCTGATGCTGGAGCCGGCGGACGTCCTGATCCTCGACGAGCCAACGAACGACCTGGACCTGGCGTCGCTGGAAGTTCTGGAAGAGAGCCTGGAGGAGTTCCCCGGCGCGGTGGTGCTGGTGACGCACGATCGCGCGATGCTGGATCGGCTGGCGACGCGGGTTCTGGCGCTGGACGGACGCGGCGGGGCGCGGTACTTCACGGACTACTCGCAATGGCAGCGGCTGGGGCATCACCATGTGACGCCGACGGGCCCGGCCTCGGCGGCGGGCACGAGCGCCGCGACCGCGATCGCGCCCGGACCGGCGGCCCCACCCCCGGCGCCCACGGCGAAGAAGAAGCTGAGCTACAAGGAACAGCAGGAACTGGCGGGCATCGAGCCGGCGATCGAGAAGTCCGAGGCGGAGCTCAAGCGGCTGGAGAGCGAGCTCGGCTCGGTCGCGAATCAGTCGGACCACCGCAAGCTGGCGCAGCTCGGGCAGCAGATGGCCGACACGCAGGCGAGGATTACGCAGCTCTATGCGAGATGGGAAGAGCTTGGAGAGCGGGCGTAGGCAGGTGCGCGGGCTTGGCGATCCGGCGGGCGTCGTGTATCTTGTGCTTCGCGTGCAACCCCGGTGCGACCGGAGTTGGACGTTGGGCTTTGGACAACAGCTCGATCACGCCACGGACCCGTATGCCGGTCCGAGGCACGAACACTGCGACGATATCGCGGGGCGACATCGGTGGCACGGTGCATCGATCGTTCGGCGCAAGAAATGGGATGAACGGAGAGGCATGTCTGAGCAGGTCGGAGAGCACGGGCGGGGTGGCGTGCCGCAGGCGGCGGAGGTGACGCTACTGCTCCGCCGGGTGAGCGGGGGCGATCCTTCGCCGGTGTCGCGGCTGTTGCCGCTGGTCTATGAAGAGCTCAAGGCGATGGCGGAGAGCCACCTGCGCCAGGAGCGATCGGGGCACACACTGCAGGCGACGGCGCTGGTACACGAGGCGTATCTCAAGCTGGTCGAGCAACGGAGCACCGACTGGCAGAATCGCGGTCACTTCTTCGCGATCGCGGCCCAGGCGATGCGGCGAATCCTGTGCAACCACGCGCGCGACCGCTCGCGCCAGAAGCGCGGCGGGAAGCGCAAGCGGGTCGACCTCTCGGACTCGATCGTGCTGGCGGACGCGCCCGAGGTTGAGTTCGACACGCTCGACGACGCGCTCATGAAGCTCGGCGCGATGGACGAACGGAAGGTCCGCATCGTTGAACTCAAGTTCTTCGCGGGCCTGTCGATCGAGGAGATCGCGCAGTTTCTCGAGGTCTCGACGGCCACCGTGAAGCGCGAGTGGACGCTCGCCAAGGCGTGGCTGGCGCGGGAGCTGGCGTCGGAGCGCGACGGGGCACGCGACGATTCGGACTCCGACACGCGCGGCGGGGGCGCGGCGGAATGACCCCGGAGCGTTGGCGCCAGGTCGAGGCGGTGTTCAACGAGGCGCTCGACCGCCCGCTCGACGAGCACGAGCCGTTCCTGATCACTCGATGCGGACAGGACTTGGAACTGCTGGCGGAGGTGAAGTCGCTCTTGGCGCAGGCCGCGGACGCGACGGAGTTCCTGGAAGAGCCGGCGGTGAAGGTGAAGGACGCGCTGTCGGCGGCGGAGGACGCGCACGATCGCCCGCTGGAATCGATGGTGGGCGAGAGCGTCGGACGCTATCGCGTGGTTCGATTGATCGCCAGCGGCGGGATGGGCGTGGTGTATGAAGCGCAGCAGGAGCATCCGCGGCGGACGGTGGCGCTCAAGCTGATCCGCCCCGGGCTTGCGAGCAACTCGGTCGTGCGCCGGTTTGAGCAGGAGGCGCAGGTGCTGGCGATCCTTCAGCACCCGGGGATCGCGCAGGTGTATGAGGCGGGCGTGGCTGAGACGCGCTTCGGCAGGCAGCCGTTCTTTGCGATGGAGTACGTCGCGGGCGAGGCATTGACGGCGCACGCGAGGCGGCATGGTCTTTCGACACGGGCGAAGCTGGAGCTGATCGCGCGCGTCTGCGATGCGCTGCAGCACGCGCACCACAAGGGCGTTATCCACCGTGATCTGAAGCCGAGCAACATCCTCGTCGTGGAAGACGACGCGAGCACGGCGGGAGGAACTCGCGGCGGAACGGGCACATCGCTGATGCGCGGCGGTCAGCCGAAGATCCTGGACTTCGGCGTGGCGCGGGCCACGAGCCGCGACGCGGGCGTTTCGACGCTGGGCACGCACGCGGGGCAGCTCGTCGGGACCATTTCGTACATGAGCCCGGAGCAGCTGGCGGGCGATCCGGACGCTGTGGACACGCGATCGGACGTGTACAGCCTTGGCGTGGTGCTGTATGAGCTCCTGACGGGGACCTTGCCGCACGATGTGCAGGGCAAAGCCCTTGCGGAGGCGGCGCGGATCGTGGCGGAGATGCCGCCCAAGGCGATGACGGGTGTGACGCGGGTCGACCACGCGGACGTGTCGACGATCGTGTCGACCGCGATGGAGCGTGACAAATCGCGGCGGTACCAGTCGGCGGCGGACCTGGCGGCGGACATCCGGCGCTACTTGGGCGATCAGCCGATCGTGGCGCGTCCGGCGTCGGCGCTGTATCAGTTCCGCAAGTTCGCACAGCGGAACCGCGCGCTGGTGGGCGCGGCGGCGCTGCTGCTCGTCACGCTCCTGGGCGGTTTGATCGTGAGCAGCACGCTGTATTTCAGGGCGTCGCGGGCGGAGACGGACGCGAAGCTGGCGACCACCGATGCGCTGGCCGCGGCGAAGAAGGCAAGCGACACGGCGGCGGACCTCAAGAAGCAACGCGACTCGCTGGAGAAGATCAACAGCTTCTTTCTGCAGACGACGCTCGAGGCGGCGATGCCGCAGCGGAAGGGGCCGTCGGTGACGGTCGTCGACGCGATCGCGCTCTCGGCGGGTTCGATCGGCGAGGTGTTCAAGAACGAGCCCGAGCGGGAGGCGCAGGTGCGTCACTACATCGGGAACATCCTGCAGGAGGCGGGGAGGTACAAGGAGGCCGAGCCGCACCTGCGGCGAGCGGCGGCGTTGTGGCGCGAGCACCCGCCGACCGAAGAGCCGGACAAGAAGTGGGTGCATCAGATCGACACGGACGACTGGCTGGTACGGGTGCTTCGGCGCGAGGGCAAGGCCCGCGAATCGCTGGACTTGGCGAGCAAGAACCTGGAGTTCGTGCTGGCGAACCGCCCGGTGCGCTCGCCTTTGTGCGCGATCTACCTGTCGGAAGTGATGGTCGACCTTGGACGCTTTGACGAGGCCATCTCGATTTTGCGGGGCGAACTGGCCACGCAGATCGCGGCCGGCGGGCCCGATTACTTCCTCTTCCGGACGATGAAAAGTCTGGCGCAGTCGCTCGGCGCGGGGGAGCGATACGAGGAGGTGCGCGAGCTTGTCGATCAGTTCCAGTCGCTCGGGACGCGGCGTGACAGGCTCAACGATGCGATGAGCCCGATGCGCTGGAAACTCTCGGAATGGGAGCTCTACGACGGCGCGGGGATGTTCAGGGAAGCGGCGCAGGCGGCGCGGGAGGCGGCGGCGACGCCGGTTCCTGGCGACCTCGAGTCGCGGGCGGGACTGGACTATGCGCGAGCGATCTGCGCCGAGGCGCTGCTGAAGACCAGCGAACGGACGGACGCGGAGGAATCGCTGGCGCTGGCGCGGCGGGTGCTGCAATTCCGGGTCGAGAGCAAGGTGTATACGAAGCTGTATGTGCTGCTGGCGAACGAGATGATCGCCAGGGCGCTGATCAGCCTGGAAAAGTGGGACGAGCTTGCGGCCATGCGCGACGACCTGATGGTGCACGCGATGAACGCCCAGCGCGACGAGCCCTATGAACTAATCACCGGTTGGTACTACGCGGCCATGTCCTACGCGGCCGAAGGGAATCACAGCGCGGCACTGAACGCGTTCGGCAACCAGCTCGAGCTGCGCCGGAGGGCGTGCGTGCCCGGGAGTCCCGCGCACGTTGACGGCGTGCGCTGGGCGATGAAGATCGCCCACAAGGCCGGCGACGACGCCGCTGGTTACGGCATGGGTGAGCTCTTGGCGGTCGAGGACCGGTTCGGAAAGGACCACGCTGAGTGCGGGCCGCTGGCGGGGCTGGTGGGCAGGACGTGCATGGAACTGGGGCTGAAGGAGCGGGCGGCCGAGATCTTCGAAACGGCCCTGCCGCTGGTCAGAGCGAGCTTCGGCGCGGTGCACCAGAAGACCCTGACGGTTGTCCGCGACGCGGCCGCGTGCTTTGCGGCGTGCGGCAAGGCCGATCGCGCCCGCTCGGTGCTGAGCGAAGCACTGGAGGCGGTTGAGAAGGAACTTGGGCCATCGCATGTGTGGGCGAAGAAGCTGCGGGAGGAGTTTGAGGCGGTCGGAGCACGAGGTGAAGAAGAGACTGGGCATCAGGCACGGGGCACGACGAAGGAGAGTGGCGAGGCCATGGGGTCACAGCTTGGCAAAGAGCCACCGATGCAGAGCGGAAAAGGGCCCGAGTGAGGGATTTGTGGTCTTTTTCCGGGGTGCGTGAGTCTCGATGGGCGGTGCTTGCGGGCCTTGGGGGCGGCATGCGCGCGTGGGCACGCGTATCAAGGACGTGCCGGTGGCGTTGTCTTGCGTTCGAAGTTCGGTGCTGTTCCGCGCGGACTTCCTGGAATGAGAAAGGCCCGCGGCGGGCGCGGGCCTTCTCGGAGTGTGTGCGACGCGCGATCCAGCCGGAGGCGCGGCGGGTAAGCGGCGGGTCATCAGCAGCCGGCTTCGAAGGCGGACGCGAACATGTCGTAGTCGTCGCCGTTGACGAAGGTGTCGCCGTTGAGATCGGCGAAGATCGAGCCGGACTCGAAGTACGAGGCGAAGAGGTCGTAGTCATCGCCGTTGACGAATCCGTTGGCGTCGATATCGGCGGCGCACTTGTAGTAGAGCGAGAAGGTCGGCCCGTTGAGCGACCACGCGAGCTGCGAATCGTTGGGGAAGCTCCAGCGATACGGGTTGAGGTTGTCGAAGCCCTGGCCGCCGTACGCCGTGATGAGCGCGTAGTTGTCGCCGGGCTGGGGGATGTAGCCGTTGTCGTTGTAGACGTTGAGCCAGGTGGTGCCGTGCCCGAGGATCCAGTTGGTGACAACGACGTACCCGTAGTTGCCGTAGTAGCTGGACGATCCATCGACGTGCATGATGAAGTTGGCGTTGGTCGTCTCCATCGCTCCGGAGACCAACAGATACGAGTTGCTGTCGACTTCAACGGTGCCGTCGACGCTGAGCACGCCGCCCGAGGGGATCGCGTGCACCGCGCTGCCGTTGCTGGCGCGAACGATGCCGCTGATCGAGGTGAGGGTGGAGAAGTCCATGGAGCCGCCCTTGAGGTCGACGGTCACGGGGTAGTCGACGCGGGAGACGGGGCGGCTGCCGTTGAAGTTGTACGCGCCCCCCTGGGTGGTCCAGCGGCCTTCGAAGAGCACGCCGGCGAAGTTCTGGCTGTAGCAGTTGTCCAGGAACACCGAGGTGTTCACGGCGATGCAATCGGCGGCGTTTCGGAACCAGATGCTGCTGGCGACCTGGCACCATCCGCCGCCCTGAGCGATGATCGTGCCGCTGGTGTTCTGGAAAACCTGCTGGTTCGCGTTGCCGGAGACGACCAGAGCGCCGTTGTTGAGGTAGACATTGCCCCCGGTGTTGTTGAAGATGGAGCCGCCGGGCGTGCCCGTAAGCGAGGCGCCGAGGGAGACCGTGCCGAAGAGTGACAAGTAGCCCTGGTTGTCGATCTGCCCGACGACGTTGCTGCCGAGAAGGTCGATGGTGGCGCCGGCGTAGTTTGTGATGTGAACGATATTGGCGTCGACGTAGTTGGAGTCCCAGATCGAGCAGCCGTTGAAGTACATGTAGCCGACGTTGAAGATGTTGGAGTGGCTGATGAGCAGGCCGGTGGTGTTCCAGATGCCCCCGCCGTAGGTGATGATCTGCTTGCAGTTGAGCACCGTGGGCTGGTTATTCTGGAAGGAATAGAGCGAGCCGAAGACGTTGATGTTGCTGGCGTAGTGCCCCTGCCCGCCGCGGAGGACGACGCTCTTGCCCGCGGGGATGTAGACGTCGTCGGTGGTGTTGGGGACGTGGCCGAGCGACCAATTGGCGGCGGTGAGCCAGTCGGAATTGCCCGCGGCGTTGGTGTAGTAGTTGTCGCCGGCGAGCGCGGCGGGTGCCAGGGCGGTGAGGGCGGCCAGAGCGAGCAAGCGAGCAGCGGACTTCATCGTGATCTCCCGTGTGTGGTTGCGTGCCATGAGTTCGAGACGGCGACGATCGCCGTCGCCACAGCACGCACCGACACGCGGCGGGGTGGATCAACCATCCCAGATAATTTTGATGGAACGAGCGATGATGAGATGGGAATACGGGGCTGAGGCGAGAGATCGCCGGCTCGAGCACGGGGGTAGAAGTCCGGAGGGCGGCAGCGAGAGCGCTCGGCCTGATGTGCGCCGAATGACGCGAGCAAGAGGCGATGGTGCGCCAACAAAAACACGGGCCCGGCGCGAGGCCGAGCCCGTGCGAACTCTGGCTTGGGCGCGATTTGGGAGAAACCACGCCTCGGCCGGATGGGTAATGTCGGCGCGGACCGGAGGCCGCCCCACGCCTATACAAACGCGATAACGGGGAACGGCGCAGTGCGAAAATCTGAAAATCACGCGAAAATCGGGCTCCAGCCTTCGCGCCGCCCGAACGAAATCCGGTCTTTCTTCTTGGGCGGGGCTCGGTAGGGCTCGATAGGATGCAGGTTGGTAGCACAGCTTGGAAGCCTCTGGACAATCGCGTGGCCAACAGGTTGGCCACCCAACCCCGAAGCCAAGGCACAAAGGACGTAGGGAGTAGGTCATGCCTCCACTGGTGGTGATGGGCGCGAAGATCGGGTGTTCGATGGCCGTTCCGCCCGCGCCGGTGGGATCGCTGATCGTGCCGCCGGCGAACAAGGTGATGGGCTGCAACGTGCCGGCCGCCAACATCATGGACAACGTGGTGGGGAAGAACATCGCGCCGTTCCCGATGTGCCAGGCAAAGGCGAACCCGACGGTGATCGCGGCGACGGCGGCCGCGCTGGGCACGCCGACCCCGGCCGCGTGCGTGCCGGTTTTCCCGGCGCCGTGGAGCCCGGGCGCGTCACAGACCATGGTCGCCAATCAGCCCGCGCTGCACGCCGGCTGCACGCTGAACTGCGCCTATGGCGGCACGGTCACGATCTCATACGCAGGCCAGGCGACGATCCAGGTCAGCTGAGCGGCGAGTCGGTGAACCCCAAGCCGCGCGTCCGGTCTCGCATATTCTTCTGGTCCATGGGCGACGCTCCGGGCGCCACATCTTCGTCCGCCGACGCACGCGCTCGCCGCACGCAGCGCACGGTGCTGCTCGGGCTGGTCGTGAACATTCTGCTGGCGGTTGTCAAGCTGGTCGCGGGACTGATCGGGAATTGCTACGCGCTCGTCGCCGACGCGGTTGAGTCGATCGCGGACATCCTGGGGTCGGTCGTGATCTGGGGCGGCCTGCGGATCGGGGCGCGCCCGGCGGACGACAACCACGCCTACGGGCACGGGAAGGCCGAGGCGCTGGCGGCGCTGGTCGTCGCGGCGCTGGTGTTCGTCGCGGGCATCGGGATCGCGGTGAAGGCGATCGACGAGCTGGTGGTCCCCCACCACGCGCCCGCGCCGTTCACGCTCATTGTGCTCGTTGTCGTCGTCATCGCCAAATGGCTGATGTCGCGTTACACCGCCCACGTCGCGCGCCAGGAAGGCTCCGACGCGACGGGCGTCGACGCGTGGCATCACCTGTCCGACGCGATCACGTCGTTGGCGGCGTTCGTCGGCATCAGCGTCGCGCTCTTCGGCGAAAGGTTGCTTTGGCACAGCGACGAATGGGCCAAGGCCGACGACTGGGCGGCGCTGCTCGCGTCGGGCGTGATCGCGTTCAACGGCCTGACGATGGCACGACTGCCCCTGCGCGAGCTGATGGACACCGAGCCCAACGGCGTGAAGGGCGAGGTGTGCGAGACGATCCGCGGTGTGGAGGGCGTGCGCGGGATCGAGAAGTGCCGGGCGCGCTCGAGCGGCGGACGGCATTTCCTGGAGATTCACGTGGAGGTCGATCCCCTGATGAGCGTGCGCGACGCGCACGCGATCACGGGGAAGATCAAGGCCGCGGTCCGCGCGAAACACCCCCGCGTGGCGGACGTGCTGCTGCATGTGGAGCCTTGGGAGTCCGAGGCGGCAGCGAAGTAGCAGCCGCTCACCTCCTCGATTTCTCTCAATTTCGAGAACAATTCGCCCCGACCCACGCCCGTCTACCGACGCCCCCGCGTGGCTCCCCCACCGGCGCGCGTCTACATTTGTGGACATTCGATTCCACAAACCCGGCGTCCCACGCCGAACGGAGATTCATCCATGTCGACCCCGTCCGCCATCTCGATGCAGAACGGCAAGCTCAACGTTCCCGATCACCCGATCATCCCGTTCATCGAGGGCGACGGCACGGGCCCGGACATCTGGCGCGCCTCCGTTCGCGTCATGGACGCCGCGGTCGCCAAGGCCTACGGCGGCAAGCGCAAGATCACCTGGCACGAAGTCCTCGCGGGCGAGAAGGCGTTCAACAAGACCGGCAACTGGCTCCCCGATCAGACCATCGAGGATTTCAAGAAGTACCTCGTCGGCATCAAGGGCCCGCTGACCACGCCGATCGGCGGCGGTATCCGCTCGCTCAACGTCGCGCTGCGACAGCTCCTGGACCTGTACGTCTGCCTGCGCCCGGTGCGCTGGTTCAAGGGCGTGCCCAGCCCGGTGAAGCGCCCGCAGGACTGCGACATGGTGATCTTCCGCGAGAACACCGAGGACATCTACGCGGGCATCGAGTACCAGGCCGGCACGCCCGAGTCCCAGGCCGTGCTCGATTTCTGGCAGAAGACGTTCCCGAAGGAGTTCGCGAAGATCCGCTTCGGCGACGCGGCGCGCAGCGCGGCGTGGCAGAAGCAGCTCGAATCGGTCGGCACGCCCAAGCGTGAAGCGCCGGTGATGGTGGGCGTTGGCCTGAAGGCCGTGTCGGCCCTGGGCACGGAGCGCCTTGTGTACGCGGCGATCGAGTACGCGCTGACGAACAAGCGCAAGTCGGTCGCGCTGGTCCACAAGGGCAACATCATGAAGTTCACCGAGGGCGCGTTCAAGGACTGGGGCTACAAGGTCGCCAGCACGTTCTTCCGCAACCAGACCGTCACCGAGCGCGAGACGTGGATCCTCGGCAACAAGGAAGGCAACCCCGGCCTCACGCCCGAGGGCAACGCCAAGATGATCGACCCCGGCTATGACATGATGACGCCCAAGCAGAAGGCGGACATCGTCAAGGAGGTCGAGCAGACCCTGGCCGCCATCTGGGCGACGCACGGCGACGGCAAGTGGAAGAAGATGCTCCTGGTCAAGGACACCATCGCCGACATCACCCTGCAGCAGGTCCTCACCCGCCCCAAGGACTTTGACGTCATCGCCACCCTCAACCTCAACGGCGATTATCTCTCGGACGCGCTGGCGGCCCAGATCGGCGGCATCGGCATCGCGCCCGGCGCCAACATCAACTACGTCTCCGGGCACGCCATCTTCGAAGCCACGCACGGCACGGCCCCGAAGTATGCGAACCTCGACCAGGTGAACCCGGGCTCGGTGGTTCTGTCGGGCGAGATGATGCTGCGGTACATGGGCTGGACCGAGGCCGCGGACCTAATCATCAAGGGCATGGACGGGGCGATCAGCGCCAAGACGGTGACGTATGACTTCGAGCGCCTGATGAAGGCCGAGGGAGATACGACGGTCAAGAAGCTGAAGTGCTCTGAGTTCGGGGATGCGGTGATCGGGCATATGTAGCGATTGCCGGGGCACATCGAACTCGCTAGCTCAACTACGCCGACAATCGCACGTTTGACGTCGACTTGACGCTTGCTGTTTCCGCCGAAGACGACATCTTGCTCCGCTACCATACTCGACCCCGCTCGGACATGCTGCAGCGAGCTCCCGCTTTTGTGTCTTCTATTCAATCTCGTCTAATTAACTCGATTGAACAGCATTGCCCTTGTAAACTTTGATGCAAGCTTGAACTGAGATTCGTATGACACGTGCTCAGGTATCCGACAACACAATCTGTCCTCTTCACACAAATACTCTACAAACGCCTTGACAGTGTTGAGCCGGGCATCACCTCTGTCGCTTTGAAAATGCCTATTCATCCTCTCGAAAGCGTCCTTGTCCATGATCTCGGTAACCTGTACCATTGCATTCATGTATTCCCAATCACTCAAGGCGATACGCCGATGCATTTCGCCGGATGGCGTGATTTCGATCCTAGAAGCCTTAGCCAACTCAATTACTGTTGGATCGTAGCTCGTACAAAGTTCCGCTTCGAGAAGCCGCTGCGTTACCGGCGCCACGACACTACTTTCTACGCCCATCCCGCCAAAATAATCGAGCAGCTGGTCAATCGACACATACTTGTGGTCCCCAGCGTCGCTTCGCACATCATTTAGCATTGTCAACACACGAAGAGGCAACAGCGGGCTCATGGCGACACCGGCATCGATATCGTAAATATTGAAGACCCAGTCATTCTGGCCCACAGGATATTTTTCGTACCTCCCGCGAATAATTGCTCGCTTGATGTCATTCGTGGAAACAGACATCGCCGAATTCGCCACATAGGCCGCAAGCAGCTGCTCAATTCTCACATGAGGCGATGCGACTGTCTCTTTAGACAATTCGAGGCATCTGCGAATATTCCAATTGCTCAATTCAGAAATCCACTCCATAACCTGAGGCGTCTGCAAGAATACTCGCTGTAATGTGGCAACAAACGCCGCTAGATTGTCGAGTGAAAGCGATATGCCTCGTCCGAAGAAATAGCCAGTGGTCGAACCAATGCGCTGACGCTCGATCCTGCTCTGAAGGAACTCGATGCGCCGTTCTAGTACTTTCTTGGGCGATGGAGTTGGCAGGAAAAGCACCTCCGATTCAAACGACTTGAGAGTCCGATCGCTCCCTCGCGCCAAGTTCCACGTGGTCTGATCGGTGACGGGGACGATCACAAGAGCGATCTCGCGTTCATAAATCGATCTGGCATATCTAAATACTTCCTCTTGGAATTCAACTGGATAATGATCGGCATTATCAAATACGATGCATGGCACTTTTTGTCGCGACCTGGTGATACTTCCAATTAATCTCATCAAATAATCGTGCGGGCGAGATTGTCTAATAGACTCGATGTGTTTGCCGAATTCAATCTTAAATTGAGGTTTGTCCGTCTCATACAGTTCCCGCATCGTACCGAGCTGCCATCTCCGGTACTCGTCAAAGAACATGCCCTGCACTTCCTCGTACGACGGGTCTCGTCGCTCAAACAATTCCTTCTCGGTTATCTCGAGCAGCCGCTTGTTGAGCCAATCGGAAATCCCGGCAGTATTCACAGCACTTTCCGCGAGATCGATACGAATGAGAACGCAATCTGAAGCAAGTTCCTTTCTGAGCATATGCCGAAAGAACCGTTGGACAAATGTTGATTTGCCCGATCCCTTCCGCCCCACAAGCAATACGAATGCGTTGCGCTGAGTACGTTTCACTCTTTCGATGATCTCTGAAAGCTGATCCTGGCCTCGCCCCCCAATCGACCGGACTGTCGAGATCAGTTCATCGGCGATATGAGCCAGCCGCATATCGGCATGTTGACTCTCGGTGGTAGATACGAAGCACTCAACAAGTAAGTCTGGATCGTTGTCTCCAGCCAGTCTTCGAAAGAATGATGTCATTACTTTATCTATGTCGGCGGTCAGTTGGCCATGAGCCAGAATGCGAGTGTCCGATCGTCGCACGAGTGATCTGCGAAAAGTGTGCGCGCGAATGGGCACGCCCTCGGCTTCCTGAAACATGGCGCGGAACTTGTATTGGGATATACTCTGTCGAGATAGCAAGTCGTAGAACAGCGTGAAGTCGGCCGCAATCCGCTGCAAGCTGGAGAACACAAAGCCTTTGCCGTCAAATGTATCTTTTCCGTCGCCGAGGCGACTGCCGCGAAAGACGATCCACTCGCGGCCATTTGTCACACATGCCAGTTCAGTGTTTTTCTGTCCGCAGTAGTTCGCTGCCTGCTGCAATCCGCTCTTGACCATCTTTCCCGAGAACACGGGGCCGGATAGGACGTACGCCTGCCCGCTATGTCTCTGCTCAAGGTCCAAGCTCTTTCCATCTCTTTTCGCCTCGACGACTAGGCGGCCAAAGCCGTTAATCTTGAGCAAATAGTCCACAAAGCCAGCTTCGCCGGATCGAACTTCCGTACTCAAGTCGCCCATTGGCCATCCAAGCACTTCGGTGAATAGCCGGTCGATGACTTTGACCCGAGTATCTTGCTCCGTGACAATCGTGTCCTGATACTCGCCGATTTCTCGAACCAGCTTTTCGAACTCTCGGAATGCTGCATCAATCGGATCGTGACTTCGAGTTCCCTTCATCACTTGAGTATACCAGTTACCGACCCCTTCGATTTGCTCAAACGTCAAGCCGCACTTTGCAGCAACTTTGCCGTGCCGAGCGCTAGTGTCGATCTGTCATGTCGTAGTGATCCTGCCCGCGACCTAATCGCCATCGGCGTGCTCTTATAGGCCGGATCGCCGATCTGACGCGCCTACACCCTTCTCCGCCTCAACCCCACGAGGGCAAGCAGCCCCGCCGCCGCGCTCGCCGGTGCGGGGGCGATGGTGACGTTGTCGACCAAGCCGATGAAGATGCCGCGGTCGGTCGGACCCGTGCCGTTGACGCGCAGGGTGTCGAAGGGAACGCCGCTGACGCTCAGCGTCCAGTGGTTGATCTCGAAGTTGCCGGGGATGACGGCCCCGGCGCTGTTGACCAGCACGCCGTTGCGGTAGGCTTCGAGCCAGATCGTGTTCCCGGCGGGGCTCAGCCACTCAAAGACGTCGACCGACGCGAACGTCTGCACCGTGCCGTTCGTGAACGAGAACGAGCCGCACTGCGAGAACGCGGCGAACGGCCCGGGCGCCCAGCCCCCGAATCCGAGCGCGTTGGGCGCGGAGAAGCCCGACGAGGAAAGCGTGCCGTCGGCCCGTTCGCAGGCGAACGACACATCGCCGACACTGGCTCGATCATCAAGGCCGAAGAACGTGATCCCGGCGTCGACAAACGTGACGCCGAGGTCGCCCTCGGTGAAGGAATCGAACGTGGCGATCGAGGCGCCGGCAACACCGACACCCAGGCACTGAAGCGACACGCACGCGATCGCGATCAATTTCATGGCATCTCCCTTCCGCGCGTCCGCCACGGCGTGCGGCGTGTTCGCGGCGGAAGTCGCCGACGGCAAGACCGGCCCCCGGCACCGCGGATCGGGCGACTTCCAAAGAGGAGTATGACACCGCCTACGGCGACGCACCACGGTAGAAAGCCCCAGTTGTGCGCGAAGCGGAGCCCTCGTGCGGCATTCGCGCCGTTCACGACCATGGAGCGGCGGGGCTCGGGTTGTCCGACGATGTGAGCCGAAAAGGGGGTGGGTGCGCGATCAGCGCCGGCGTCGCATCGCACCCAGCCCGAGCATCAGGAACGACGCCACGCCCGCGGGCGCGGGGACGGCCACGAATCGCAGTTCGAACGGCTGGCTCTCGGTGTACATCCCCGACACGTCGGTGAACCTGAACCACATGCTGAACTCATCGCCGACCTTGCCGTCGTAGATGTTGTACACGGGCATCACGTGGAAGAACGGATGGCCCAGGTAGACCTCGCCGCCGATGGGGAGCGGGTCGGGCCCGCCGCCGAAGACCTGGATGCCGTGGTCCTGCGCCACGAGGACGGCCCGGAGGTCGCTGGCCTCGTCGAGCATGAAGAGGCCGATCGCGGGGTGGTCGGCGCTAAGCGATTCGAACGCGACTTCGGCGGTGGCGAATCCGTCAATCCCGGCGAACGCCGAGGGCATGACCTCGAAGGGCATGGCGTCGTGGGTGTGCATGTGGAGCATGCCCGACTCGTCGCGGCCGGCCTGGATCAGGCTGTGGTCGTGCTGGGCGAGCGCCGGGACTGCGATGGAACAGACCGCGAGCGCGGCCGCCAAGGACGGCAGGATGGACTGGTGCACGTGGTGTCTCCTCTCTTCTCTCAACGCCAATGTCGCGGGGATGGGCCGGGCTTGCAAGGAAAATCGGGGACGCCCACCGGACGAATTCGACATCCAAACCGATTCCTTATGACGTGCCGCGGCGAATCGCGGGCGGCACGGACGGGTCCGGCGCACTCCTTCCGGAATGTGCATCCGCGTATCCGCTTGGATGTACGATTGAGCATGGCCACACTGCTGCCCTTCGGAGAGGTCCGGGCCGGCGACCTTGAATGGGCGACTCCCTCCGGCCTCAAGCGTTCCTTTGTTCTGCATCAGGGCGATCACGCGTTCGCGACGCTGGAGTGGCGGAGCGGGCTGGGCACGCTGGCGGTCGCGACCACGGCGGGCGGATCGTGGACCTTCAAGCGCGTCGGGTTCTGGTCGCCGCGCGTCACCGTGCGCCGCGCGGGCGCAACGGAAGACGAAGGCTTGTTCCGCCCGACGGGCTGGTGCGGCTCGTCGGGCGAACTCCGGCTTGCGAACGAGCCGCCGCTCTTTTTCGAGCGCGAGGGGTTCTGGTCGGCGACGTGGCGATTCCGTGACGGCGCGGGCGCGACGCTGGTGCGGATCGGTGATATCTCGGGCGTGTTCCGCTGGCGGGCGTCACTCTCGCTCGCTGATCCGGGCGATCCACGCGCCCCGCTTCTTTCGTGCCTCTTGTGGTACCTGGCGGTGCTGACGTATGACGACGAGGCGGCGACGGCGGCGGTTGTCGCGGCGGGTTGAGGCCGCGGTTTGAGGCGGCGGTGCTCGCCCGGCGTCCCTGCGTTTGCGTTCGGCCCCCACTACCATGCCCGCCATGAACCACACCATTCGTTCCGGCGTCGTCGTCGCGTGGGCTTGTGCGCTGGCCGCCTCAGCGGGGGCCCAGACCGTTGAGCAGATGTGGGCCGAGCGGTGCACGTCGTGCCACGGGGCGAAGGCGGAAGGCGCAACAGCTCCGACGCTGCTCAAGAAAGAGAAGCGCGATCTGTCGCTGGTCCGCCCGTTCTATGAGGTGATCCTCAACGGGCGCGAGGGGCTGAAGGACCACGCGTTTGGCCAGGGCGACAAGGCGCTGACCGACAAGCAGGCATACGCCCTTGCGGTGCGCATCCGCGAGATGCAGGACGCCGCCCGCTTCGACGCGGGCGAGTACATCAAGCCCGTCGACGGCGTGTATCACTCGCAACGCCACGATTTCAAGATGGAGAAGGTGATCAAGGAGGGGCTGAGCACGCCATGGGCGATCGAGTTCCTCCCCGACGGGCGGATGCTGATCACGAACAAGACGGGGCGGCTGGTGGTCGCCAGCGGCGACAAGCTAACGAAGGTCGAGGGCACGCCTGGCGTGGTCGACGATGGGCAGGGCGGGCTGATGGACGCCGCGCTTCACCCGGAGTTTGAGAAGAACGGCTGGGTGTACCTGTCGTTCCAGTTCGGGGAGCCCAAGAAGCGCGGCATGACAAAGATCGTGCGCGGACGCATCAAGGCCGAGGGCGAGGCGCTCAATTGGGTCGACGAACAGACGATCTATGAGTGCAAGCCCGAGCACTACCTGCCCGCGGGCGGCGTTCACTTCGGCTCTCGCATCGCGTTTCAGAAACACGCCGACGGCAAGTGGTGCGTGTACTTCACGCACGGCGAGCGCGGGCGCATGGAGATGGCCCAGGACGTGACGCGCCCCAACGGCAAGGTCCATCGCCTGTACGACGACGGCACGGTGCCCGCCGACAACCCCTTCGTCGATAACCCCAAGGCGTATCCGTCGATCTGGAGCTTCGGCCATCGGAACCCGCAGGGACTGACCTTTGACCTCGAGGGCAACCTGTGGGACACCGAGCACGGCCCACGCGGCGGCGACGAGCTGAACCGGGTGGAGAAGGGCAGGAACTACGGCTGGCCGCTCGTGACGTTCGGCATCAATTACGACGGCACGCCGTTCCGCAATCCCTGGCCGGAGTTGAACGCGGCGAACGTGTCAGACAAGAACATCGCGATGCCGACGCACATCTGGCTGCCGTCGATCGCGGCGTGCGGGCTTGACGTTTCAACGGGCGGGAATTTCCCGGAATGGAAGGGCGACCTGCTCGCGGGCGGGCTGGCGGGGATGACGCTGCAGCGGGTGCGCATCCGCGAGGGCAAGGTGGTCGAGACCGAGGAAGTGCTGAAGAACATCGGGCGCGTGCGCGACGTGCGTGTCGCGCCGGACGGCACGGTGTACCTCGTCATCAATCAGCCCGACATCGTCGTGCGCCTCGTGAACACGTCGGCGAAGTGACCGGCTGGGAAGGACGCGTTCGTGAAGACGCCGGGCCCGCGCGAGATCGCCGTCGAAGACCTGCACAAGGCCTTTGGCGCGCACGCCGTGCTCGCGGGCGTTGACCTGACGATCACGCGCGGCGAGCTGGTCGCGATCGTGGGCGGCTCGGGGTGCGGCAAGACCGTGCTGCTCAAGCATATAACCGCGCACTTCACGCCCGATCGAGGGCGCGTGCTCGTGGCGGATCACGAGTCCGCCGGTTCGCCGCTGCGCGATCTGTCGCTGCTGTCGGAGGACGAGCTCGATCGGATACGCGTTCACTGGGCGGTTGTGTACCAGAAGAACGCGCTGCTGACGGGCTCGGTGTACCACAACCTGGCGATCTGGCCGCGCGAAGTGCTGAACCTGGGCGACGCCGCAATCCGTCCGCGTGCCGAGCGGGCGCTGCGCGATGTGGGTCTCGAACCGGGCCAGGTGATGGGCGTCGACCGCGATTCGCTCTCGGGCGGCATGGCCAAACGCGTCGCGATCGCGCGGGCCCTGGTGATGGACCCGGTGCTGGTCTTCTATGACGAGCCCACCGCGGGCCTCGACCCCGAGATGTGCGTGCAGATCCACGACCTGATCGCGGAGACCCACGCCGCCCGTCCGGGCTCGTTGCGGCACGCGGGCCTTGACACCGACGTTCCCCGGACATCGGTCGTGGTGACACACGACACCGAGCTTCTGCGGAGGCTCCGCCCCCGGATCGTGATGATCCACGCGGGGCGAGTGCGATTCGACGGGAGCTTCGACGAGTTTGTCGCGAGCGGCGATGAGCACATCAGGCCCTACCTCGCTCAGATGGCGTTCCTGCACGCGAGGTCCGTGGGAGACTGAGCGCGTGGACGGGTCCAGCCGCCGGCGGGGAGACGCGAGACCCTCGGCCCAGGCGACCATGAAGTCCACATCTCACTGAACAGGCTCCGACCGCAGCGCACGCGTACAGTGCCGCTGAATCCGGACGCGGAGGTCGCTCGAACATATCGATATCCGTCGATATGATGGCCGCGATTTCCGCGCCGGAACACCGACACACGAGGACGTCCATGAACAGCATCGCCCCCGCCCAGCTCATCGAGAATCTCTCGTGGCGCTACGCCACCAAGCAGTTCGACCCCGCCCGCAAGATCGGCTCGGAACAATGGAAGACGCTGGAGCAGGCGATGACGCTCGCGCCGTCCTCCTACGGCCTGCAGCCGTGGGGCTTCGTCGTGGTCACCGACCCCAAGGTGCGCGAGAAACTCCGCGCCGTGTCGTGGAACCAGCCGCAGATCACCGACGCGTCGCACCTGGTGGTGTTCTGCGCCAAGACCAACCTCGGGCGAGCGGACGTGGACCGCTACATCGACCGCATCGTGCAGGTGCGGGGCGTGCCGCGCGACGCGCTGGCCGGCTTCCGCGACATGATGCTCGGCACCGTCGAGGCTCCGGGCGCGAACCACCTCCACTGGAACCAGCGCCAGGTGTACATCGCGCTGGGGTTCTTCCTGTCGGCGGCCGCGATGCTCGGCATCGACGCGTGTCCGATGGAGGGCTTCGACGCCGCCAAGTACAACGAGATCCTGGGGCTCACGTCGCAGGGGCTCGCCGCGACCGTGATCGCGACCGCGGGCTATCGCTCCGCGGGCGATTCGTTCGCCGGGATGAAGAAGGTCCGCTTCGACGCGAGCGACGTGATCAAGCGGGTGTGAGCGGATGGGAGTCGGGAGTCGGGCGGAACGCTCCTTGGCGAGCAGCCTTCTTCCTTGTCTCGCTGTCTCGCTGCACCAGTCGATCAGTTATTCAGTTCTACTTCTTCACGCCGATCATCCCGATCATTCGGCCGGTCTTGCCCTGGTCGCGCCGATGCGAGAAGTAGAGCGAAGCGTCCTGCGCCGTGCAGCCGCCGACATGCTCGATGCGGGCGCGATCAAGTCCGACATCGCGGAGCTGCGCCCCAATCGCCGCACGCAGATCGACCTGCGCCTTGCCATCCTTCCGGCGCCACGCGACGGCCGGTGGTTCCATGGCCGCGTCGCGCGCCGATCGTTCGCCCGCCTGGCTCGGGCCCGTGATCGCATCGCCCACGCGCCAGCCGCCCGCCAACTCGCCGACCATTTCACCGCCGAACGCCCGCACGAACTCGTCGAGCACTTCCGGGCCGACCTCGAACGACCCAGCGCCGATGCACGGGCCGATCGCGGCCACGATGTCCCGCGCGCCCTCGCTCTGCATGACCCGCACCGCGTTCAGGAGCACGCCCGACACCACGCCGCGCCATCCCGCGTGCACCGCCGCGACAGTCTTCGCATCGCCCGACGACAGCAGGATCGGCGCGCAATCCGCGACACGCACCACGAGCACGCGCGACGGATCTCGCGTCACCATCGCATCGGCCTTGGTGTCGTTGGGCGTCGGGTGCGACCTCCGCCCGGCGGTCAGCACATGCACGCTCGCGCCGTGGACCTGAAACACCTGCACGACCTCGCGCCCCGCGGCGCCGATCGCGTGCTGAACCAGTTCCAGGTTGCAATGGATGTTCGTGGGCGGGTCGCGCTGTTCGCCCCTGAACTCGGCCGGGTTCCCGAAGTTGAGCGACTCGAACACGCCGCCCGACACGCCGCCGATCCGTGTTGAGAACGCGTGCGGCACGCCCAGGCGTGTGAGCAAATCGGACCGGAGTAATCGCGGCTCCAGGCGCGGCTCTGGGTTCACGTCACGCATCGGCAACTCTATCCGGGAAACTCGCACCGCCCGCCTTTCGGCGAGGATGCGATACGTTCGATTTCAGCACGAGCTCGGGTTGCAGCCGCAGCCCTCGCCACAGCCCCCACCCATGTCGGCCGGAGCCGGCGACGCGGCCTTGGCGACAGCGCGGCGGATCTTCTTCTTGGCCGCCTTCTTCGCGCCGCCCTTCTTCTTGGCGGGCGCTTTCTTCGCGGGCGCCTTCTTGCCGGCCTTCTTCGATGCTTTCTTCTTGCCCTTCTTCTTTGCCATGCGTGTTCTCCTGGCGCCCACCCACCCGCAGAACGCGTCGGAGGCGCTATTGTGATGTGCGTGAAATTACCCCAAATGGTCCGGCTCGGCAAGTCAGTCCCAACCAGGTGGGTGGTCGCGCGCCTGCGGGCGTCCCACCGCGCCGTAGCGCCGGCCACAGCCGCCGGGCGTCACTACAGTCCGCCGTGACTTTTCGATCCACATCCCGCTTCGACGTGGTGGTCAGCGATATCGACGGCTGCCTCGCCCCCGAGTCCCACGCGCCGATGGACTCGACCACCCTCCTCTCCATTCGCGCCCACAATCTGACCGCCATCGAACGACGCGATCGCCCGATCCTCACGCTGTGCTCGGGCCGCCCCCTGCCGTTCGGCGAGGCGCTCGCCCGCATGCTCGCAAACTCTGTGATGCCAATTATTTGCGAGAACGGCGTGTGGCTCTACGACCCCCGGAGCAACACCTATCTCCGCGATCCGGCCATCACGCCCGACCACCAGCGCATGGTGGTCGAGGCGTCGCGCTGGGTTGAACTGGAACTCGGCCCCCGTGGCGTGGTCATCCAGCCCGGCAAGACCTCGTCGATCGCTCTCTACCACGACGACACGCCCTTCCTCCGGTCCCTTGAGGGAGAAGTCCGTTCGGCGTTCGCGGCCCACGGCTGGACCTTCCGCGTCTCCATGACCTGGCTCTACATCAATTGCGACCTGGCCCACGTCAGCAAGTCCACCGGAATCGACCGGCTGGTGGCGATGATGGGGCTGGATCGCTCGCGCCTGGCGGGTATCGGCGATACGCCGGCCGACGTCACCATCGCGGACCGGGTGGCGTATTTCTGCTGCCCGGCCAACGCATCGCCCGGCATCACGCCACGGGCGAACTACATCTCGCGCCACGAAGAGGCCCGAGGAGTGCTGGACATTCTGGAGCACTTGTCGTTGGCCTGACTTGGGTCTCGAAGCACCGAGGTACCTACTTGTTCGTCTTCTTCGGTGGAGGTGGCGGCGTTCCCGCCGGTCTCTCGCTAACAGGAGGCGCCGTTCCACCAGCGCCCTTCGTCGACCCGTTGGTAGGAGAATTCGACCCGGCGCTTGTGGATAGGCCATTCTGGCCCCGCTGGTCAGGACTTTGGCGCATCCCCTTCTTTTCCATCGCTGTTGCCTCCTCGTGGGATCCTCAGGAGTACCTCCCGAGACTCGATAATCGCGTTTCGATTCCGCTCAATCTCGGGATCACTGGCTTTTCGCAAGAACTCTACCGTCTCTACGCGTGAAGCCGCAATCAATAGGACTTCAATCTGAGGCAACGGAGCTTCCGATCCATCGTCCAGCAGCCATCTGGCATCCATCAGTTGAAAGTGCCCCGACTCAGCATCATCCGGCCATTCTCGTGGCCACCCCATGATGCGTCGTTCATCAATCAGGTGCAGCACGACATATCGCTCAAGCGTTGAGAATGCACTAAACCACTGCGATGGTATGGCGGTCTTTTTCGTGATTCGAAGTCTGTTCAGCCAAGCATGAACGACCCCACAGTTGACGATGTAGGACCACGATACACCGACTACAGTTCCGGCAACGACACTCCACGCCAACTCAGACTGCTTGGTCCACTCTCCAATCGAACAAACGTTGGCACCCAAGAATAAGAGAATCCACTTAACGCCTGATAGTACGAGTTCAGCAAAGAGCGTAAAGATCATCGCGGCAACGATGCGATCCAGGATGTCTCGCTTTGGGAATGGTGTGAGTGCATGAAACACTGCCGCCGCTAGAAAGCCCGGCAAGAGCTTGAAGAAGATCGAAAGCAAGTCGAGTGATGGTAACGGCATCGGCGCAATTGTACCGCGAACAAGAGAGAACCGCGTTACGGAACGGATAAACCACTGACTGATACCATTCTCCCATGCAGCCCGACGACGAAGTCTGCCTGTGCTTTCACGTCTCGCTCCGCAAGATAAGGAGCTATCTCGCGCGGGAGAATCCGCCCGTCGCGTCATTGATCTCCGAGTGTCTCGGCGCGGGGACCGGGTGCATGTGGTGCGTGCCATTCCTGAAGCACCTGCACGCGCAGCACATGAAGGGAGAGACACCCGATCTATCGATCTCGCCCGAGCGCTACGCCGGCGGCAGACAGGACTACCGCGACACCAACTCGCGCGATGACGAAGTCGTCCGCGAGGCCAAGGGCGAGGGGCCGACGACATAGCCGAAGGCGTTGAACGCGGAAGCTCCAGCGAGCACAGCGGTTTTGGAATCGAAGTGGGCCGAACTCTGAGGACTCAGAGTTGCGTTCTCTCTTCCGCACGCCGCATCACGAATGCCCAAGGTCGCGAGCCAGCTTCGCGCTCTTCGAGGCCTTCGAGTTCACGTCCTCCCCCGCGGCTTCCGCGATCCTCCCTAAGTTCCTACTTCTTCTCCACGACCTCGACCAGCTCGATCGTGAAGATCAGATCGGTCTTGGGCGGAATGTCGGGCGGAGCGCCCTCGTCGCCATAGGCATCCTTCGCGGGAACGACGAGCCGGCGCACGCCGCCGACCATCATGCCCGGGATGCCCTCGCGCCAACCGGGGATGAGCTGGTTGAGCGGGAACTTGACGGGCTCCGAGCCGCGCGTGGAGTCGAAGACCTTGCCGTCGGGGAGCGTGCCGTGGTAGTGCACCTTGATGACGCTGTTCGGCATGGCGGTCGCGCCGGAGCCGAAGACCAGATCGGTCGCGACGACACCCGACGGAAACTTGATGGTTGACAGGCCGGGGAGTTTTTTGCCGCTCGGCGTTTCGTACAGCTCCACGCCCGGGTTGTTGCTCGCCATGGGATCTCCTTGTGTCTTCGCGCCGGACGCACCGGTCTTCGGGGGCTGCTCCGCGACCACTGGCTCATTCTTCACGTCGCCGGTCTCCGCGTGGGTCCGCACATCACGCCGCGTCGACGAGCTTTCGCTCGCGCACCCGCCGAGCACGCCTAGCGCCACCCCGAAGGCGATGGACGCCCGACGGCGGACCTTCATCAGCGATTCACGCCTCATGGATCACGCCTCGATCATCACCTTGAACCCGCCCTGGGCCATCCGATTGAGATCAAAGGGCATGTTGTTCGGATCGCACTTGAGACGCTTGTCGCTCATCACCTTCGCGATCACGCGATTGCGGTCGGCCTTGCTCTTGTAGAGGATCCACGAGAACAGGATGGTCTCGCCCCGCGTTGGCTTGACCAGCTTGGCGAACGGCAGCCCGAAGTCCTTCGGCGTCTCCTCGAGGATGCACTCCTTGTAGTCGAGTGCGCCGTGTTCCTTCCAGACCTTGGCCGCGATCTTCGCGAGCTTCTTGTACGCGGCCATCTTGCTGGTCTTCACGGGCAACACGAATCCATCGATATAGGCCATGGGTGATTTCCTTTCGCGGCGTGGGTGGATGATATCGCGGACGGGCACCGGCGTTTCGGTCCCTCGACACGTCGCCCACCCCACTATCATGCCTCGATGTCCGCTGATCCGGTCCATTCCGATCGCCCCGTGATCGCCATTTCGATGGGCGACCCCGCGGGAATCGGCGCAGAGGTCATCGTCAAGGCGCTGGCTCGCCCCAATGCCCAACCCAACCTCCGCTCGCTCGCGAAGTTCCGCATCATCGGCTCCGCCGCCGCGATCGAACGCGCCGCCGCCAATGCCGGAATCCCCGCGTTCTGGCGCGTGGTCGGCCACGATCGGCTCGGCGACGCGAACGCGCTGAACCCGGCGCCGGGCGGAGGTTCCGCCGACGGCGACGTGCTCGTCCTCGATCGCCACGGCTCGCACGAAGTCTCGGTGGGCAAGGTCAGCGCCGCCGCGGGGCATCTCTCGTTCCACTTTGTTGACGATGCGATCGCGATGACGCTGCGCCCCGCGGGCGACCCGTGGCGCGCCGATGCGATCGTCACCGGTCCGATCTCCAAGGAGTCCTGGAAGCGGGCCGGGCACGGGCGATATCCCGGGCACACCGAACTGCTCGCGGAGCGCTGCGGCGTTCCCTCGGCCGCGATGCTCTTCCACGCGCCCGCTGATTCGGGCGCCGGCCGGCGCGAGCTGAATGTTGTTCTCGTGACGATCCACGTGCCCCTGATGCGCGTCGCGGGAATGCTGACGGTCGATCGCATCGCGCGAGTGATCGAGCAGGGCACGGCCGCCGTTCGTGAATTCGGGCATGAATCGCCCCGCGTCGGCGTCTGCGGGCTCAACCCCCACGCGGGCGAGCACGGCCTCATGGGCGACGAAGACGAGCGCGTCATCGTTCCCGCGATCGAGCTCGCACGTTCGCGCGGCATCAACGCCGAGGGCCCCTTCCCCGCCGACACCATCTACAACGCCGCCCTTCGCGGACGATTCGACCTCGTCGTCGCGATGTACCACGACCAGGGGCTCATCCCGGTCAAGGTTCTCGCGTGGGACTCGGCCGTCAACGTCACGCTCGGCCTGCCCATCATCCGCACCAGCCCCGACCACGGCACCGCGTTCGACATTGCGGACCAGAACATGGCCGACGCCGGGAGCATGACCTCCGCGATCGAGCTGGCGGTCCGGATGGCCAAGCGGAAGTCCGCGACGGCGCGATAGCCAGTTCCAAACGACACGTATTCCCACTCGCACCCGATCTGCGGCTATCATCCGCACCCACGAACCCAAGGCCCAACCTTCATGTCCGATACGCGTGTTCCAACCAACGCGGGCGACGCCGCGCCCCTCAGCCCGCTCCGCGAGCTGCTCACGATCGCCGGCCCGACCGTCGCGACGATGACGTCATACACCCTCATGACCTTCACCGACAAGTGGCTCGTCTCGCGCCTTGGACCTGAGTTCGTCGGCGCTCAAGGCAACGGCGGCGTGGCGGCCTGGGTCCCGCAATCCATCGCCGTTGGCACCCTCAACGTCATCAACAGCTTCGTCGCCCAGAACCTCGGCGCCGGGCGCGCCGAACGCGGGCCCGCCTACGCCTGGAACGGCCTGTGGCTCTCGATCATCTACTGGCTCGTCGTGCTCCTCCCACTCGCCGGCGCGCTCCCCAGCATCTTCGCCTCCACCGGCATGGACCCGCAGCAGGCCGCCTGGGGCAGTGAGTACGGCCGAATCCTCCTCTTGGGCAGCCTGCTCAATCTCTGGACACGCGGGCTCTCGCAGTTCTTCTATGGCATGCACCGCGCCGGCGTCGTCATGACCGCCGGTATCGCCGCCAACATCGTCAATCTCTTCATCTCCGCGGTCCTCGTCTTCGGCAACGGCCCGGTGCCCGCGGATCTCGGCTTGTTCGGGCGCGTCTGCGGCGACATCGGCGTCGCCCTCGGCATCGCGCCCATGGGCATCGCGGGCTCGGCCTGGGGCACCGTCATCGCCTCGGGAATCGAGTTCCTCATTCCGCTCGCCGTCTTCCTCGGCCCGAAAATGAACGCCGCCTACCACACCCGGCGCGCCTGGCGCTGGAGCATGTCGCACGTAAAGGACATCGGGCGCGTCGGCTGGCCCGCCGGCCTCATGTTCGGCAACGAGATGGTCTGCTGGGCGGTGTTCATGGTGTACCTCGTCAGCCACTTCGGGCGCGAGCACGCCTCCGCGGGCTGGATCGCCCACCAGTACATGTCGCTCTCGTTTATGCCGGCGGTCGGAATCTCTGTCGCGTGCCAGGCCGTCGTCGGCAAGCAGATCGGCGCGGGAAGGCCCGACCTCGCCGAGAACCGCGCCTGGCTGGCGATGCGCCTGGCCATCGTCTACATGGGCATCTGCGGCGTGCTCTTTGTCGTGTTCCGCGCCGACCTCGTGCGCCTCTTCATCGAGAAGGGCACGCCACCCGACCAGATCGCGGAACTCGTCCGCCTTGGCTCAATGATGCTGATCGCCACCGCCGCCTTCCAGCTCTTCGACGCGACCGCGATGGTGATGTCCGGCGCGCTCCGCGGCGCCGGCGACACCGTCTACGCCGGGGTCGCCACGGTCATCGCCTCGTGGGCCATCATCGTGGGCGGCGGGTTCTTCATGATCCGAGTCTTCCCGGGGCTGGAATCGCTCGGGCCGTGGATCGCCGCCGCGACGTACATTTTCGCCCTGTGCGTGCTTCTGCTTGGTCGGTTCCTGACCGGGAAGTGGAAGCACATGAGCCTGGTGGAGCCCCCGGCCACGGGCGAGGCTTGAGAGCGAACGCCAGCCCCCCTAACGTTTCTCCCACGACCGGGCCGTCTCGGGACGGCCGGTCCCTTATAGAGGATGCATCGGATGTCGCATGATCCGCTGGACACGGTGATTGGTGTTGAAGAATCCGTCCGTCGCGATACCCAGGCCGCCCAGGCCCACGGCTCCGCGGCCCGAAAGCTGCGCAACAGCGGCGACCACGAGGCGTGCATCGCCGAGCTGCGCAAGGCCGTCGCCGCCGACCCGGAGAACCCCGACAACCTCTTCATGCTCGGCTATGAACTCGACCGCGTGGGAGAGGAAGAGGAAGCGATCGCCATGTACGAGCAGGCCTGCTCGCAGGTGCCCGCGCCGATCAACGCGCTGGTCAACCTCGCCATCCTCTACGAGGATCGCGGCGACTTCGTCCGTTCCGAGCGTTGCCTGCGCCAGGTGCTCGAGACCAACCCGAACCACCCGCGCGCCCGCCTGTACATGAAGGACGTGCAGGCCAGCCGCGAGATGATCGTCGAGGAAGACGAGAATCGCGACACGTTCAAGCGCAAGGCGCTGCTCGACACGCCCGTCACCGACTTCGAGCTCTCCGTCCGCGCCCGCACCTGTCTGAAGAAGATGAACATCCGCTCGCTCGGCGACCTGCTCCGCATCACCGAGGCCGAGCTCCTCAGCTACAAGAACTTCGGCGAGTCGAGCCTCCAGGAAATCAAGCAGATGCTCACCGCCCGCGGCCTGCGCCTGGGCCAGGGCCTCGAAGACGCTCACCGCGCCGCGCGTCGCGCCCTGCAGGAGCAGTACAAGGGCACGGGCCAGGAGCAGACGCTGGGCAAGCCCGTCACGGACCTCAACTTCTCCGTCCGCGCCCGCAAGGCTCTTCAACTGCTCAATATCCACACCGTGGGCGACCTCGCCAGCCACACCGAGGCCGAGCTCATGGGCGTCAAGAACTTCGGCGCAACCTCGCTCAAGGAAATCCGCGAGCGCCTCACCGAGTTCAACCTCACCCTCCGCAAGCTCGATCCGTAATCCGCTTCACGCGGCCTGAATAATCCAACCTCCCCACCAAGCCGGGCCCTTCGCCCGGCTTTTTCGTTTCTCCCAACGCTCGACCAGCCGACCGCACCAACACTTCTTTTCTTCGTGACTTCGCAACTTCTCTTTCCCAGTGCCCAGTGCCTAGTGCCTTCTGCCTTTCCCCGATACACTCTCCGCCCATGAACCAACCCGGCGCCATCGCGAGGGCTCGGGCGGCGCTCTGGCGCCACGCGTGGCAATACGCCCTGCTCGCCGGCGTCCTCCTCATCCTCGCCCTCTTCCTCCTCTACCCGATCTGGCTCACGGTTCGCGGCGGATTCGCCACCGACATCACCGGCGGCACTGGCTTCACCCTCGACCACGTCCTCTCCGTCTTCCGCGATCCGCGCCTGCTCGACGGCCTCTTCAACTCCGCCAAGGTCGCCCTCACCACAACCACGCTCACCATCCTCATCTCGCTCCCGCTCGCGGTGGTCGGCGCTCGCTTCAAGTTCCCGGGCAAGCCCTTCTTCAACGCCGCGATCCTGGTTCCCATGATCATCCCGCCCTTCGTCGGCGCGCTGGGCCTTCGCGCCATCCTCGGGCGCATGGGCGCGCTCAACGCGCTCCTCGGCACCGAGTGGGACATCCTGGGCCAGTCGAAGTTCCTCGGCGTCGTCGTCATCCAGGCCCTCACGCTCTACCCCATCGTCTATCTCAACACCTCCGCCGCCCTCGCGAATCTTGATCCGGCGATGGACGAGGCCGCGGAGAATCTGGGCGCCGGCTGGTGGCGCCGCTTCTTCACGATCACGCTCCCCCTGATCCGCCCCGGCATCTTCGCCGGCGCCACGATCGTTTTCATCTGGAGCTTCACCGAGCTGGGCACACCGCTCATGCTCGATTACTACGCCGTCACGCCGGTGCAGATCTTCCAGAAGCTCAAGGAGATCGAGGGCTCCGCGACGCCGTACGCGCTCACGGTCGTCATGCTCTCCTGCTCCGTTCTCATGTACATCGCCGGCAAGACGCTCTTCGGGCGTGCCGGCTACGCCATGTACTCCAAGGCCTCGCGCGCCGGCGGCGAGGTGACGCTCACCGGCCTCCCGGGCTGGCTCGCCTTCGCGGGCTTTGCGTTCGTCACCATCCTCGCCGTCACGCCGCACGTCGGCGTGATCCTCACCAGCGTCTCGGCGCCCGGCGCGTGGTATCAGTCGGTGCTCCCAAGGGCGCTCACCGCGTCGCACTACCAGCAGGCCATGACCGCCGCCGACAGCTTCGGCGCGATCGTCAACAGCCTGAAGCTCGCGTCGCTGGCGATGCTCGTCGACGTCGCGCTCGGCCTGGTCATCGCCTATCTGCTCGTCCGCGCCAAGATCCGCGGCCGCGCCGTCCTCGACGCCATGTGCATGCTCCCCCTCGCCGTGCCCGGGCTCGTCATGGCCTTCGGCTACGTCGCCATGACGCTGCGCTGGCCGTTCGCCAAGGGCGACATCCTCGACGGCGTGGTCTCCGTCGTGAGCGCGGACCCCAACCCCGTCCCACTCCTCATCATCGCTTACGCCATCCGCCGCCTGCCATACATCGTGCGATCGACCGTCGCCGGGCTCGAGCAGACATCCGGCGAACTCGAAGAGGCGGCGATCAACCTCGGCGCGACCCGAATCTACGCCTTCCGTAAGGTCATCCTGCCCCTCATCCTCGCCAACGTCATCGCCGGCGGCCTGCTCGTCTTCAGCTTCTCAATGCTCGAGGTCAGCGACTCCATCATCCTCGCCCAGCAGGCCAAGAACTACCCCGTCACCAAGGCCATCATGGCGTTCACCGAGCGCCTCGGCGACGGGCCGTACATCGCCAGCGCCCTGGGTGTGTGGGGCATGGTGCTGCTCACCATCACCCTCGCCGGCTCCAGCGTCCTCATCGGCAAGAAAATGGGCTCGATCTTCCGCGTGTGACGGACATCAGGCATAAGGAAAGCCCGAGAGCGGTCCGGCTGTTGTATCTCCGCGCGGCCATTCGCTTCGCGTGGTCCGTCCACGCCGCTTCCCGACTGGTTGCCTTGATGCTCCATGCCTCAAGCCTTCTTCACCCACACCACACCCGGACCGCCTGCCGCCATTTGTTCTCCTCCCTCTCCGCCAGGTAGAGGTCCTCTGCTCAAACTCCCGCGCTCTTGCGACGCCGCGCCCAAGTTCAACCGTTGGAATCGGCCAGCCGGCGAGGGCCCGCCGAGGCTTGCGCCGCCGATCGCGCGATCAAGGTGAACTCCTCGGCCTCCTGATCGCACCTTCGTTGTTGGAGCCGCATGACGATTGGATCGCACGAGCGAAATCAACCTGAATTCTCCAGGCTTGGCGAGCAGAATCACTGGAAAAGGTGGCTTTCCGACGAACGCGGTACATACTGAAAGATGTGGGTGTTGACGATTCTCCGCCGTTCGGCGTGACGCGCCATCGCGCGGACGGCGCGGAGACATCTTTCGGTTGGACCGAATCATGAGTGCCCCGAATCGACTGCTCATTCTCGCGGCGTTTGGCGGCCTGGCGCCCGCTGTCGCGTGGAGTCAGGCCGATCGCGTGCTCGGCGGGTCTTCCGTGGTCGGCGGCGACGGCTCTCGGGGAATGCTGTCGGTCGATGTCAGCGGAATCAAGTCCTGGGACGACTGGTACTCGCCATTCAACGTCGAGATTCTCCAGCAGGTCGATCCGAACGCCCACATCATCGGCATAGGCTGGGACGTGACGATTTCGACCAAGCCCTACGCCCTACTAACCGACGTGCGCGTGCTCTTCATCGGGGTCGAGACCCCAATCTTCTCCCTGGCCCCGGGGCTCGATGACGACCGCAGCGGAACCGCGTCCTATTCCTCGGGAGACATCATCGATCTGCGACCGGAGCACTTTGACTTCCACGCCGACCCGCTCGGTTTCTTCCGCATGCACTTCTACCAGAGGGGAGACCGGGGCGATTACTGGGGCGAGGTCAATGCGACCTGGCTTGCCGGCACGATTACTCTTCAATATGAGACGGTGCCCACGCCGGGACTGCCCGCAATCCTGAGCGTCGCCGGATTGATCGCGATGCGCCGCCGCCGATAGGGGCTTCCCGTTCACCTTGATTGACATCAACGACCCCGGGAAAAGCCCAGGGTCTTTTCATTTCATGAGCCGAGCCGTAATTGCCCGACCACGAGACGCAAGCGGCGGTCTGGAGCAGGCTTGCGGCACGGTCGATCAGTCCAAAAACACGACGAGCTCGGAACCGAAGCCCCGAACCCGCCGGTGGTGTAGAACAGTTCGATACGACTGTTCCGTCGTGACTGGTTGTCGCTCGGATTTGGGCCGTCCCGTGGTCCGAACACTCCGAATATGCCACCGATTTCTGGCCTTGCCACCGAAGTTGGCAAGAATCTGTGGCTCTTTCCGGACGCTCGCGCCCTTCAAAGGCTCGGCCGGCCCGGACGGGGCGGTAAGATACCGAACTTACCCCGGATTTTCACCGGGGCGGAGCTTCGGACAAGTTTTCCACAGGGGGCGGTTCGCCCGCATTCGCCGGGTGAATCCGCAGATACGGAGATTCTCATGGCGACCGATATCCGTTCCATCCTCGGCCCTCAGGCCGACGCGCTTCTGGGCTACGAATCCAAGACCGTGAACCGCTCGCGGCTTCACCTGCCCGGGCCCGACTTTCTTGATCGGGTCGTGGCCCAGTCCGACCGCTCGCCGGTGGTGATGCGGAACTTCCAGACGATGCTGAACGCCGGCCGCCTTGGCGGAACGGGCTTCGTGTCGATCCTTCCGGTCGACCAGGGGATCGAGCACTCGGCGGGCGCGTCCTTCGCTCCGAACCCCGACTACTTCGACCCCGAGAACATCGTGAAGCTGGCACTCGAGGGCGGGTGCAACGCGGTCGCGTCGACGCTGGGCGTGCTGGCGGCGGTGTCGCGCAAGTACGCCCACAAGATCCCGTTCCTCGTGAAGTTCAACCACAACGAGATGCTGACGTATCCGAACGTGCACCGCCAGAGCTACTTCGGCTCGATCCGCCAGTGCTATGAGCTCGGCGCGCTGGCCGTCGGCGCGACGATCTACTTCGGCAACGATTCGGCGCGCGACGAGATCGCTTACGTCTCCGACATGTTCGAGGAGGCGCACCAGCTCGGCATGGTCACGGTGCTGTGGTGCTACACGCGTTCGCCCGGCTTCAAGGTGAAGGGCGCGGACGGCAAGAGCACGGACTACCACGCGTCGGCCGACCTGACCGGGCAGGCCAACCATCTCGGCGCGACGATCAAGGCCGACATCATCAAGCAGAAGCTCCCGACGAACAACGGCGGGTACGCCGCCATCAACAGCGGCGGCTCGTCGTACGGCAAGTGGGACAAGCGCGTGTACACGAACCTGTGCGGGAGCGACGAGGCCGGCAACGGCGGGCACCCGATCGACCTGTGCCGTTACCAGATTCTGAACAACTACATGGGCCGCGTGCCGCTGATCAACTCGGGCGGCGAGAGCAAGGGCGCCAGCGACCTTGCGGAGGCGGTGGCGACGGCCGTCATCAACAAGCGCGCCGGCGGCATGGGCCTGATCTCGGGGCGCAAGGCGTTCCAGAAGCCCTTGAAGGACGGCGTGTCACTGCTGCAGGCGATCCAGGACGTGTACCTGGACAAGAGCGTGACGGTGGCGTGAGCGATGTGACCGAGCGGCCGAGAGGGCTCGGCCGCTCGGGCGAGACAGATTGGCGAGTTTCAAGGCCGCGGGGTTGAAATCCCGCGGCCTTTTGTATTGGGCCTGATCGACAAGCCGTGAGATCGCGTGCCCCAACACCGAAGGCCGCGCGGATGTTCACCAAGGAACGAATGTCTCGTCTTTGCTCCGGCTCGCGCGGTACTCGCGCAGCAGACTCGCCCGATTGTCCACATTCTCTCTCGGTATGCGAGTAGTCTGGTTCCGGAATTCGGGGAGCAAGGCCTCGAGCGGCGCCGGATCGAGTCCGGCTTCGACGGCGAATTCGCAGGTTTTCCAGAAGGCATCAAAGTCCATGTGTGCGTCGTCTTTCAGAAGCTCAAAGGCCTGGCGCAGAAGCTCCGGATCGCTGATGGTATTGGCCAGCGAGAGCTTGATGGCCGAGCTGGCGGCCTTGTCGCGGACCCACATGAGTGAGTGCGACATGAGTTTCTTGAGCAGGGGGATGGTGTTTTCGCAGGGCTCGATTCGCGCAATCTCTTGGGCTGCGAATTCCTGGTAGTCACGGCTCGGAACGCTTGCCACCTGCTCCAGCGCCTCGCATCGACTGCCGAAGCGTCCGGTGACCATCCAGAATGCGTAGATCCGCGAAGGGCTGGGACGACCCGAAATCTTGAGGAGTTCTGCCGCTTCGTGGGCAGCCGGCCCGACATCCGCGAATGCGATCATGACCGTCTCGTGTAGTGGGGACCCATACAATGCGTGAATTGGATGCGCATACAACTGCATCAGCGCAGGAACGACACGCGAATCTGTGCCGCCCACATGGCCGAGGTAGTCTGCAAGCTCGCATAGGCATTCTTCGGTTTCAAACCAATTCGGTGCCGATTGAGGTGCCGACATTGCTGCCGGCAAGACCGCGTCGAGCACATCGCTCACTGGATAGTTCCGGTCGCGGGCGAGCTTGAGAGCAGCGCAGGCACGATATGGCTCGGGACCCGGAAGTTGCGCCATTGCGGCGGACGTCATCCCCGGGGCATCGATCTTGAGTTGGCGAGCGATTTCAAGAAGGGTCGCGGTGGTTCTTGCGTCCTTGACGGTCGTGAGAGCGTCGACGATCCGCTCCGCCAGCAGCGCCCGCTCCGAACTCGAAAGGTCGCGCCCCTGATAATGAACATCCTCGGTCCAAGCAATCCTGCCCTGGGTTCGCCGCTCGGCGACGACCCGCCTTTCGAATTCGCGCCAGTAGCCAGGCCAGTCTGTTCCCCATGGGAGCGCGTAGATCAGGGCGCGTCGCGGCGTCCATCGCCAGTAGGTTCCCATCTTGTACGCGCGCCAGGCGGGCTCGGCGGTCGGCGAGGAGAGCAGAACGAGGCCGAGCAGCGCCCAAGCGTAATGGCGGCGGGTCTTGCGGAGCGCCGCTTCGGAGCGGGCGACATGGCCGCACTCGGGGCACTTGAGGTCCTTGGCGCCGGCCATGTCGTATGCGCAGCGCGGGCATCGGAGGCGGCCACGCGAGCGATCCCAGAACAACGCCAGGAGCAGCATGATCGCGCCCGCGGCGAAGACGTACCAGACGGTGATCTGAAGCCACATCGGAAACTCGAAGTAGCCCATGAACTCAGCATATCAAGGGCGAGGATCTCGCGTCACCCGCAACGCACGCTCGTTGTGACATCATTCCTTGTTCTTCATCGCGTTCTTGCAGATCTCCATCGTGCAGTACGCGAGAACCACACAGCCGCCCCAAAAACAAACAACGCCCGGCTCTTCACCGGGCGTTGCTCGCGCGAGGCGAACTTCTCTCTCGCTTCTTGTTTCCGGCGCGCCAACGCACGCGCGCCGGGGAATGGGTGTCGCGCGGAGAACGCACGCGCGTGTGGGGTGGCGGTCTCTTACGAAATGCGGCGACGGCGGAGGGCCAGCACGCCCGCGCTCGCGAGGGCGGCCGTCACGCCCGGCGCGGGCACCACGGTGATGCAGCCGACCTGCGACCCGCCTCCGATCGCGCCGATCATTGTCGCGGCGCCGGTGTTGAGATTGATCTTCCAGAACGTGCTCTGGCCCAGCGAAGCATCCTGAACCGAGGCATACGCGATGTCCGAGAGGCCGGAGATGTCGAAGCCGACCTGGTCGTTGAGGTTGACGCCCAGGGCGCCGACGGTGGTGAGCGTGCCGGCGCTGTTGGCCTGCTTGACGAGGATGTCGAGGTTGGTGTCGATGCCGTAGAGCTGCGTCGAGGTCGCGCCCTTCTTGCTGTTGGTGTAGGCGGAGCCGACGATATTGGGATTCATGCCTTCGTTGACGTCACCCATGCCATAGAAGAGTGCGGTGGCGTTGGTGGAGGCGGCGGTGTCGGGGTGGAGAACGAGGTTCTGGTCGGCCTCGCTGGTGACGCGGATGCGGTCGATGACGGGGTTGAAGTCAAAGCCGAACGACGAGCCGTTGAGCGTGTGCGCGAAGGTGCCGGAGCCGACCTGCATCGCCATGCCGGTCATGGCGTTGATCTTGTAGAGCATGCTGAAGGATCCGAGGGCGTAGAGCTCGTTGGTCGCGGGGCGGAAGTCCAGGCCGCGGACGCGCTCGTTGGCGGCCATGCCCCAGATGGCGACGCCCGAGAGGATCGTCGTGGGCGTGTTGGAATCGAAGGACACGAGCGTCTGGTTCTCAGTGATTCCGTAGACGATCTCGCCCGCGCGTGCGGGGTTGCCGACGGAGGCGGCAAGCGTGGCGACAAGCGCGACGGGCGTCAGTGCGACGGCGGACTTCTTCATGATGCTCTCTCCTCGTGTGATGAAGACATGGCGCATCCTCGCACGCGCCGATGCGTGCGGGTCGGCCTTGACGAATGGCCGGGGCGGAAATCCCGGACGCCAGTCCTTCGCGGGCGGGACGAGGCGCGGTTTTTGAAGCAACCGATTTTCTTTCGCGGTCGAATCGCGGTAGGCTGACGACGCTGGTGCGATTCCACATCGCATGGTCGAGAAAACGGCTCGGGGAGTGTGTGCTGACACTGTTGCAGCGAATCTCGCGGGGGGATGAGTCCGCCGTCACGCAGTGCGTGGACGAATACGGCGGGCTGGCGTGGCGTCTTGCGACACGCTACCTCGGCGCCGGTAGTCCGGAGATCGAGGACGCGGTGCAGGACGTGTTCACGGAGCTTTGGCTGAACGCGCGCCGGTTCGATCCCGCCAAAGGGAGCGAGCCCGCGTTTGTCGCGACGATCATCCACCGAAGGCTGACGGACTATCAGCGGAGGCGTGCGGCGCGGGCGCGATTGGCGTCGAATGCGGCGGCGCGATCCGGCGAGGGTGAGGCGACGCCGCGAGGTCCCGAACGCCTCGTGGACTATGTGAAGGACCAGGACCTCGGGCACGTGGTGCGCGCGTTCGACACGCTGCCGGACGAGGAACGGACGGCCCTGTGGCTTTCGCTGCATCGCGGACTCTCGCACAGCGAGATCGCCAGCGCCACCCTCTCGCCGATCGGCACGGTCAAGACACGATTGCGGCGCGGGCTTTCTCGGCTGACGGAGGCCCTTCGACCGGTGCTGGGGGGCATGGTGCGGCCGGCGGGTCAGGAGCGTGGCGCATGAGCACACCGATGGAGCGCGAACGCCTGATGGAATTGCTGGCCGGCGAGCAGCTCGGTGAGCTCTCGCTCGACGAGCGGCGCGAGCTCGATGAGCTGATGGCGGCGGCCTCGCCCGAGGACCTGGCGGCCGCCAAGGCGATCGAAGGAAGCGCCGGGGAATTGATGCGTGCCTTTGATCGCGCCGACGCGGGCGATCGGGCCCGACTTGACCTGCCGGGCGAGGCCCGCGAGAAACTCATCGCGCAGGGGCGGGTCTTTGCGCGGGCCAGCGCGGGCGTGAACTCCGGCGAAGACGCGGCGGCGGGCAGGAGTTTGCCGGTCGGCGCGGGGCCTTTGTCATCGCGTGGTCAGGCCGGCGCGAGCATGCGGATCGAGAACCGGCGCAACCCCGTGTGGCCCTGGCTGTCGGTGGCGGCGGTCCTGATCGTCGCGGGCGCCGGGCTGATGTGGACGCTCAACTCGCTCCGGGAGAAGCAGCGGGAACTCGAGGCCTCTCGGGTCGCTCTCGAGCAGTCCAAGATCGAGCTGGCGGCGATGGCCGATCGTGTCAAGGCCAACGACGTGATGCTGGCCCAGGCGCAGTCCCACGCCGACGGATTGAAGAAGGACCTGGCGAACGCGGCGACGGCGTTGAACGCCGAGCGGGCGGCGGCGGTCGCGGAGGCGCAGCGATCGGTGGACCTTGCGAAGCAGCTGGCCGACGCGACGCGGAAGGTGACGGAGACCGGCAGGGACCTGGACGCCGCCAAGCTGCGCATCGCGATGTACGAGAAGCCGGTCGATCCGGCGACGCTCCAGCAGAACCGAACCAAGCTGCTCGAGGTGCCGGGGACGGTGCGGGTGGCGTGGAAGCCGTTTGATCTGCCCAACAACCCGGCCGAGCAGGGTCAGGTGCAGGGCGATGTCGTCTGGAACGATGAACTCCAGCAGGGCTACCTGCGATTCGTCGGGCTGAAGGTGAACGATCCCAAGGCCGAGCAGTACCAGGTGTGGCTGATCGACGAGCGGGGCATGGAGCAGAAGGTCGGCGGCGGGGTCTTCAACGCCAGCGCCGAGGGCGAGATCGTCGTGCCGATCGCGCCGGGGATCGATGTCGGACGGGTCGCGTTGTTCGCGATCACGATCGAGCATCCGGGCGGGACGTGGGTGCCGGACCTGAAGCGGCGCGTGGTGGTCGCGCCCCGTGACGCGGGGTGAGCAAAGGTCACGGAGTCACGACGCCACGCGGGTGCGAAGAACATGCCCCGTGAGTCGTGCGGCCTGAGTTGCGCTGATGTACGAATGAAGCGGCACCGGAAGCGGTTCGCTACTCCAGGTACGTGTACCCCTCCATGCTCTGGTCGTAGAACTTGAGCAGGGCCTGCCCGTCGGCGACGGACATGGTGCCGGCCTTGACGGCCCGCTCGATGTCGCGGCGCATGGCGCGCACGAGGTCTTCGCTGTCGTACTGCACGTACGACAGCACTTCCTTAACGGTGTCGCCCTCGACGACCTCGTCGAGGTCCCAGTCGCCCACGCCCGGCGAATCGTCGAACGACACGTGCACCACGTGCGTGTCGCCGTAGAGGTTGTGCAGGTCGCCGAGCACCTCCTGGTACGCGCCGACGAGCGCGACGGCGAGGTAGTAGGGCTCGTGCTTGCCGTCCGCGGGCACCACGCCGTTCGGGGTCGATGGGTCGTGCCCGTTGGCGTGCTTGAGTTCGTGGAGTTCCAGCACGGTCTTGCAGGCCTGGCGCTTGTCGATGAACTTGTCGACCTGGCCGTCGGAGTCGCAGGTGATGTCGGCGAGGATGGCCCGCCGCGTGGGCTCTTCGTCGAGGCGATGCACGGGCACGATCGGGAAGAGCTGGTCGATCGCCCAGTGGTCGGGCATGCTCTGGAAGATCGAGAAGTTGACGTAGTAGATGTCGCTCAGCACCTGCGGCAGGTCCTGCAGGTCGTCGGGCAACTCGCCCTTCTGGCTGGCGGTCGCCAGGACCTTTCGCCCCACGGCCCAGAACAATCGCTCGGTCGCAGCGCGGAGCGGGAGCGAGAGATAGCCGAGGTTGAAGAGGCTCATCGCTTCATCGCGTGCCTGGACCGCGTCGTGATAGACCTCCACGAGGTTCACGCGCGGCTGGCCCAGCGCTTCGTAGGCGTCGATGAGCTCGAGCACCGGCTGCGGGCGCTCGCCCTCCTTGTCCATCAGCTCCTTCACGCCCGGCAGGTTGGGGTCGCTGGGGAAGTGGGTCTTGCCCAGGACGTCGATGATGAGGAGGGAAGAGTGGGCGACCATGGCGCGCCCGGACTCTGAAAGGATGCGCGGGTGCGGGAAGTTGTTGGAGTCGCAGACGCTCTTGACGCGGTAGACGATGTCGGCGGCGTATTCCGCGACGCCGTAGTTCACGCTGGAGGGGCTGTCGGACTGCGAGCCGTCGTAGTCGATGCCCATGCCGCCGCCGACGTCGATGGTGTCGAGCCCGGCGCCGAGCTTCTTGAGCTCGCAGTAGATGTGGGCGAGCTCGTTGACGGCGGCCTTGACCTTGCGGATGTCGCCGACCTGGCTTCCGATGTGGAAGTGGATCATGCTGAGGCAGTCGGCCATGCCGTGCTGCTTGGCGTACTCGACGGCCTGGATGAGCTCGGTGACGGTGAGGCCGAACTTGGAGCGCATGCCGCCCGAGGATTCCCAGCGCCCGGTGCCCTGGGTGCTGGGCTTGGCGCGGAGGCCGATGCGCGGGCGGACGTTGTACTTGGCGGCGTGCCGGATGATGAGCTCAAGGTCGCTGAAGCGTTCGACGACGGGGATGATGTGGCGACCGAGCTTGGTCGCGAGGATCACGGTCTCGATGAACTCCGAGTCCTTGAAGCCGTTGCACACGACGGGCATGGAAGGGAGGTTCTCGGTGAGCCCGAGAACGGCCAGGAGCTCCGGCTTGCTGCCGGCCTCGAGGCCGAAGCCCAGTTCCTTGCCCAGGTCGCGCAGCTCTTCGCAGAGCGGGCGCTGCTGGTTGACCTTGATGGGGTAGACGCAGCAGTAGTTGCCGGTGTACTGATGCTCGGCGATTGCGGCGTCGAAGGCCAGGCGGATCTCCATCAGGCGATGGCGGAGGAGATCGCGGAAGCGGATGATGACGGGCGTGGAGATTTCGCGCTCGCGGAGCCCTTCGACGACCTCGCAGAGGTCGATCTGGCGCTTGGGGTCGCGTTCGGGCATGACGACGAGGTGCCCGGCCTGGTTGACGGTGAAGTACCCGTTGCCCCAGTTGTGGATGCCGTAGAGCTTGGACGAGTCCTCGATGCTCCAGGGGCGCGAGGCTGGGGGGTTGTTGGCCGCGCCGAGCGGCGCGGACGGCGATATTCCGGGCGTGATGGTGGCCATGGTGAACAGATCGACACGCGCGTTCTCGGGGTTGAGCCCCGTCATCCGCCGGTCGAGAGAGGCCCCGCCGATCGCGGGGCGCGCCGTTGGGCCGACGCGAGTCGTCGCCCGGACGTGGTGGCGAATGCTCGGTTGATCAACGGGCCACCGGCGAGCGGGCGCGCCTTGCGTGACGCGAGTGCCGGGCGATCCATTGATCCGGCGGCGGAAATCGCCGCGTGCTGACCGATCCGTGCGAGACGCCTCCGGCTCCACCCCGGCACGCGTCCCCGGTTGCCACCACCATCAAAACAATACCGACTCTGCGCCGCCAAGCAAGCGCGAGTGCGTGCAATCTGCGCGAGCGAGGTGGCGAGCGTCATGGTGAGGCACCGAGCTTGGCGTGACGCGACACAACGCGAACCGCGCCAGGTGAGGCGAAGGAGCAGTCGGATGCGGCGCGGATGCTGCGAATGGAGTGGGCGCGATGAGGCCGGAGCTTGCTATGGCCGCACGAATCCGAAGCACGCCCATGCGGCGTGCTCGTCGATCGCCTGGTCGGGCGCGATGGCCTCGGAGCTCGGCATTTCGGCGCGTCGCCTCGTCACAGCGGCGAGAATCGAGTCCTCCGGCTCGGCGCGGACGATGGGAACGTCACTTCCAAAGACCAGCGAACGTCCGGGAATAAGCCCCGATGCGAGCAGATCGCGGATGGGGAGGACGCGATCGAGGCGGTGAGGCAGGTAGCGGTTCAACGCCTCGATGTCCGCCAGCAAATGACAGGGTTGGAGGCTGGCCGTCACGCCGAGCGGGGCGAACCGCGGCACGTCGACGGGGTCGATCACTTCCGCGTGCTCGATTCGGACCTTGACCGAGCCTTGCGTCCCGGCTTCGCGTTTCCAGGCTTCGGTCGCGTCCAGCACGGCGCGGACGGCGGCATCGCCGATGGCGTGGGCCGCCAACTCGCCGGTGTCGCCCATCACCCTGTGAACGGTGCGGAGGGCGTTCACGACGTCGCCCACGGACATCAACGCCTGCCCACGGGGAAAGCCCGGGGCGGGGTCGCGATAGTCCGTGAGCATGGCGGCGGTGCGGCTGTTGAGCGTGCCGTCGACGAAGACCTTTCCGCCCATGAGGCGAACGCGCGAAGACTCCCAGGCGGCTCGGGTGCTTGCGACCTCCGCGAGCGAACCGACGGGTGCATAAAGGCCCACGTCGCAGGCGAGCGAGCCCTCGCGCTCAAGCCGGTTCAGGATGGGCCCGAGCCACGATTGCGAGAGCATCTCATCCACGTGGACAAAGCCAAGAGCCGAAAGAGCGCGGAGGGATGCCGCGACATGGCGGGCGCGGGCGGACTGATCGGGCTCGGGTGCGGCGTTCCAGGCCTTGGAGGCCGCTCCTTCGAGCAGGAGGCCGCTGGCTTTGCCGTGCGAATCGACGCAGACCACGCCGCCGGGCTCGATGCGATCGCCCGGCTTGATGTTGGCGGCGTGCATCGCGGCGGAATTCGCGCAGGCGGAGTGATGATCGAACGACATCACCACGCATGGCTTGGCGTGCGTGGCGGCGTCGAGTTCACGGATGTCGGGCCAGCGCGCTTGGGGCCAGGCCTCGACGCGCAGGCCGTGGGCGAGCAGCCAGGCTTGACCAGGATCGGACGCCGCGGCGGCGATGGCGTCGAGGCACTGGTCGAGCGAGCGGCAGGAAGAGAGGTCGAGCATCTCCATCGAGCGTCCGTGCGACGCGATGTGGGCGTGCGCCTCGCGCATCCGACCGGGCTTCCGATCCGGTGTTCGATGGTGCATCGCCGGCGATATCACGGCCTGTCCTTGGCGTGAGTGAGGATGTCGGCAACCAGTGACAGCGCTTGCTCGGCGTTCTGTGGTTCGATGTCGAACGGAATCCTGACAATGCCGAAGCGTGCGCGGATGGAGAGGCCGTCGGGATCGACGCCGACGCAGATCGGGGCTTGAGGTTTGACGTGGAGGGCGCGGTCGCAGGCCTCTGCGAGGCGGTCGCGGTCGGCATTCACGGTCCGGCAAATAGCGCCGATGACCTTGATGAGCGGGTTGAGAACGCAGCAGTCCTCGCCGGAGGCGAGCGTGAGCCCCGATTTGATCGACTCGACCTCGAGCAGGCAGAGCGTCCCTTCGGGGGATTTGGCGTGATGGGCCTCGTAGTAAGCCCCCGCGAATTCGGCGGGATTGATGGCCCGCGCCCTGCACAGAAGTTGGAGTGAGTCGCTGTTTTCGTCCGGGGTCATGAGCACGAGGTCGGCCGCGTCATGCGCGCCGTCTTCATCGAGAAGCCAGTTCGGAACGGGCGCGACGGGGAAGCCGCTGGCGGGGTCGAGGACGAAATACACGCTTTCGGCATGGTCGTCGGCGAGCAGCACGCCCTCAAAGAGGCTCCGCAGGCGTCTGGTGATGTCGCGTGGGCTGTCGTCAGCCATGGCGGATTGTTGACGGAGGGGGGGGCGGGGGCCAGAAGGGGAAGGTGGGATGTCGCGACGCAAAAACGACCGTGGGGCCGGTGAACCAGCCCCACGATCGCAGTTGACTTTTCGTTTGTGTGAGGCTGCCGGGCAGAGTGGCCCGGCGCCGGGCGTCGTTTCCGACGCCGCAAGAGCGCTTTACTTCTTGCTGCGCTTCTTGCTCTTCTTGGCGGTCTTGCCCTTCTTCTTGCCTTTCTTCTTCGCCATGTCAGACTCCTGAAAGAGTGCTTATCGAGAGACCTGTTCCTTGACCACCTCGGTCATGGGTCTCTCTGATGGAAAGCATATCGGAAAATTCAAGCTTGTGTCTTCAACAAAGAAGAAATCGTGAAGAGGATTCGTCCAAGGCACGATGCCCGCGCGTTCCATAGACTGATCGACCTTGATCGGAGTCAGCGCATGTCGAAGCTCGTCACTCGGACCCTCGCCTGCGGCATGCCGCTCGTTGTCGAAGTGATCGACGACGTGCGATCGGCCGCGATTACGTGGCTCGTGCCCGGCGGATGCGCGTACGACCCGGAGCAGCATCAGGGGCGCGCCGCGATGTGGTCCGAACTTTTGCTGAGGGGCTCCGGAGCCCTAAATTCAAGGCAATTTGCTGATTCCATGGATCGACTCGGTGTCTCGCGCGGCGTGTCGGTCGGCGCGTACTTCGTGCAGGTCGGCGCGACGCTTCTCGGCGAGCGGGTGAGCGCCGCGCTCCCGCTCATCGTCGATATCGTGCGTCGTCCGCATCTCTCCGCGGACGCGGTTGAGCCCGCGCGCGACCTGGCGTTGCAGGCGCTCGAATCGCTCCAGGACGACCCGCAGGAGCGGGCCGTACTTTCGGCGCGAGATCGACATTTTTTTTCTCCGTTGAACCGTTCCGGGCTCGGAACGGAGGGTGGATTGACCGCTCTGACCCACGATGCGCTGGTCTCCGGGTGGTCTGAAGTGGCGCGTCCGGGGCGTTCGATCTTCGCCGCCGCCGGCGCGGTGGACCCCGATGCGCTGGCCCGACAGCTCGATGAACTCCTCGCGGGCTGGGAGGGCACAACTTCCGAGCCTGTCGTGTCTTCCGTCGCGCCGCGCGGGTACGCGCACGAGACCGACGAGACCAATCAGGTGCAGATCGTGCTGGTCCACGACGCCCCCAAGGAGACCGACGATCGCTCGTGGCTCGAGAAGATCGTGGTTTCGGTGCTCTCGGGCGGCATGTCCGGGCGGTTATTCACCGAAGTGCGCGAGAAGCGCGGCCTGTGCTACTCCGTGTCGGCGGGGTATCGCGGCGACCGCGACTTCGGCGGGGTGACCGGATACGTCGGTACCACACCCGAGCGGGCCCAGGAGTCGCTCGACGTCTTGGCAGCGGAATTGCTTCGCATCAACGCCGCCACAGCCAACGGCGGCGGCGTCACCACCGAAGAGTTCCAGCGGGCGGTCATCGGCATGAAGAGCCGCCTCATCTTCAGCGGCGAATCGACCGGGGCGCGGGCCGCGGCCATTGCGTCGGACTATTTCCGGTTCGGATACGCCCGATCGCTCGGCGACCTTGCGGCGAAGATCGACGCGGTCACGCTGCCCCAGGTCAACGAGTACCTCGAAGGCCGCAAGTTGGGACGCGTGACGATCCAAACGCTCGGGCCGTCGGTGCTCGTGCCGCCGATGTAGACGTTCGCCCGTCGTCACGGCAATCCTGCCACGGACAATTCCTCGTGTCCGTGCCCTTGGTGGCGTGGCCAACCTGTTGGCCACGCGTGTGCCGATCGGATTCTCCCCTTCACCGATACGGCGACGAAAGCCGCAATGTCACCGGCGCATTGCGGTCGCACACGAGCTTGCCATCGACCACACGGAGTTCGGCCGCCTGGATCGAACTGCGTCGCGCGGGGTAGGGGAGCACGCCGTCGCGCATGGGGAAGTCCTGGCCGTACGGGTGCGTGAAATAGATGATGAGGGCGCGATCACCCTCGACCACGACGTCCGCGTGCTTGCCGATGGTCGCGTCGTCGAGGCGGCCGCCGGCCCTTTCCAGGATTTTTCCCTGGTAGGTCCAATCGGCCAGGTTGCTGGAGCGATACACATCGAGCCCGCTGTTGGGGTCCTTGATAAGCCAGTCGAACCCGGCGAGGCGGAAGACCTTGGGCCCTTCGCCATAGAGTTTGGAGACCGAGGGGTCGTCGGCGGACTTCCAGTGAACGAGATCATCGCTGTCGACCGCGAGGGTGTCGGAGTTGTGCCCCTCGTCCTTGTACCAGAGCCGCCAGCCGCCGCCCGGCTTGGGGAAGAGGCTGGGATCGATGCAGTGATCGGAGCTGAGCGGCAAGCGCCCGGCGCGTGTCCACGCCGACAGATCGCGCGAAGTGAAGTGGTCGATGAAACGCTGCCCGCCCCAATCGGTGTGAACGCCCGGGACTACCGTGACGAAGCAGTGGAACACGCCGTCCGGTGTCCGGACCACGTCCGGCGCCCAGAGCGAGTGCGGTTCGTCGCCGGAGGGAAGCGCGAGCGGGCCGAGGTATGTCCACGTCGCTCCGCCGTCGCAGGATTCCGCGACACCGATCTTGGTCTGATGGCACCACTCAACGTCGGGCAGATCGAGCTTGGCGCGGCGCTGGGTGTAGAGCATCCACCATGTGCCGCGAACAGGGTTGAAGACGAGCACGGGGTCTGCGGCGCCGTCATAGGGCGGGTCGCGGTAGAGCGGCGCGGGAACGTCGTTGCTCGCGCCGATCACGATGGGATGATCGAGATCGACGCCCATGTCGTGGAATCGCGCCGCGGCGTGGAGGAAATGGGTCGTGATCCAGAAGACGGTCCAGCCCTCGCTGTACCCGCCACGCATCTTCTCGACGTCGGACATGTCGCCCTGCTGGGCGAAGTTGGTGTGCTGGATTTGTTCGCCCTGGCTGCCGGTGTCGTCGATGAGCTGCCCGCATGAGCGGTACATGAGCGTGGCGAGGCGGCAGAGCTCGGGGCGTGCGAGCAATCGTCCCATGCGGTAGATCTCGGGCGTGAAGTACACCCCGAAGACGTCGAGGTGCTGGTTTTGGGCCGAGACGACCGTCCAGCCGCGCGACTTGAACCCATGATCGCGGAGGCGGCCGGGCGGAAGGTCGATGTCCCAGAGGCAGGTCCAGCTGAGCGTCGCGTCCATCGCGTGCTCGGCCCGGCGCAGCCACGCCGTGTCGCCCGTGTGGTCAAAGCACGCCAGGAAAGCCTGGAACGCGGCCCACGCGCCCTCCTTGTCCTCGCAGCGGGCGTCGAGCGTGCCGCCCCAGTAGGGTTCTGACGCGCCGATGTGACGCGTCGCGGCGGTGCTCGCGATCTTCATCGCGCCGCGCTCGCACAGGGGTGAGTTCAGCAGGCGCGACGCACGCAAGAGCGGCGAGACGAAGAACGCCTCGTTTGTCGAGACGGGGTTCCAGTCCTCGCGCAGCACTCGGTTGGCGTGCAACTCGCAGGCGCGGCGAAGAAACGCGGTCCAGCGCGAGGTGTCGAGGCCGCGGCGATCGGCGGCCTCGATCGCGAGGCTGATGGTCTCCAGCGCCTGCCCCTGGGAGACAAAGTCCTGCTCCGTCCACTGGCCGTTTTCGACCGTGTAGCGCTGCAGGAAGCCGTTCTCGTTGAAGGGCGCGGTGACCAGGAGATCAAGGGCGCGGGAGGCGTCGCGCTGCCATGTCGGCCACTTGGCGGACTCGCCCATGGAAAGGAGGACGTAGGGCATGGTCTCGGCCTGCCCGCACCAGCCCATGACGTAGTGCGTTCCTTGCACGAAATCGGGGTACATCTCAAAGCCGCTGTCGTGCTCGCGATCCCGCCAGCGCGAGCGTGCGAACGCGAGTTTCTGCCCGATGATCCGGGCGGCGTCGGGCAGGCCGTCGGCGGAGAGGGGCGCGGCGCGATCGATGCAGGTGCGGAGCGGCGTGCGGAACCCGCTCCCCACCTCGGCGACGGGATAGACCTGGAGGGCGAAGTCCTTTTCGATGATCGCGCCCGGACGCAGGTCGAGCCACGTCTCGTCGTAGGGCATGAAGGTGTCCTGGCGTGCCTTCACCACGGCGTTTATGCCGTTCGACGCGCACGGGCCGGAGTAGGACGCGAGTTCATAGCCCGATTCGAGCGGAGTCACGCCGAGCGACCACCACTGATCGCGCTTGGCGGCGTTGGGCGCCAGCGAAGGCGTGGTGTGCAACGCCGCACCGGCGTCCTTCCACTCGACGCTCGCGAACGGCATCGAAAACCGATGCTCTTCGTGATACGAGCGTTCGCCGGGCGTTCCCGTGTTGACGACGACGGCGGCCTTGGCGCGGCTGGCGGGATCGAAGACAGTTACGCCGCTGGTCTTGGCGCCGGACGGATTGCCATAGAACGAGATTCCGGGAAGGAACGGGCGAGCGCCGCGGGCGCTGGTGGCGTCCGGAGCGATGAAGCGAACGCTGAGCGTGCATCGCGGCAGGGTCTCCTTGCTCTTCCACTCGAAGCGACGACGCCCGACGACCAGATCGCCCTCGACGCGATAGGCGTCGCGGAGTTCGAGGCGGCCGCCGGTGAGATCGAGGTGCCCGGTGAGGATGGTCCAGCCGTTTTCTTGCCGAACGCCCTCGGGTGAGGCGTGTCGCCACTGGTCGGGCCAGCCGTCGGACCAGTCGGTCGCGATGGACCAGAGGCCTTCGGGCGGAGATTCGAGGATGTTCCGGCCGGCGAGCTGCACGCGCACACGGGGGGGCTGATCGCGCGTGATCTCGAACGTGGGCTGGGCCAGGAGAGACGACGCGATAAGCGAAACGGCGGAGAGCAGCATGGAACTACGCTACCGGCGTGTGCTCCCGATCGCAACGCGGCGGCGGCGGCACGCTCCCCGCACGACAACGTTTGGTCGCTCCACGTCGAGCCTTCATCCGCCGTTCGCCATCCAGACCCGCCCGGTTCCTCATCCAACTCTCGACTTGAAACCACGGACCGCGAACCGCGTATCATCTCACCGTCCGCCGCCACCCCCGGCGGGCCAACTCACAACACGCTCGGCCAGGGGGGCTGGTCGGCAAAGCCACAACTCCACATGGCCGCGTCAGTACGGGGCCACAAGGAGCGTTCTCGTCGGAATCCTTCCCGGGATTCGGCGATTTGAACTTTGGCGATTTGGCGATTTTGGAGACCCCATGGCAAACGGCAAGTGGACCAAGAAAGAGCTTCTCTCCCGCCCCGTCGAGCACATCGACATCACCGCGTTCGACGCCCGACCCATCATCGACAGCTACCGCGAGATGGCCTATTCCTCGCGCACCCTCGCCCACGCCGCCGACATCTACTCGATGATGCTCAAGGACAAGGACTGCGCCGTCATCCTGACGCTCGCGGGCTCGCTCATCTCGGCCGGCCTGAAGAAGGCCATCATCACGCTCATCGAGAACAACATGGTCGACGCCATCGTCTCGACGGGCGCCAACATCGTCGACCAGGACTTCTTCGAGGGCCTGGGCTTCAAGCACTACATCGCGCCCGGCTCGCCCGAGGCCCCGCCCGTCGACGACATGACCCTCCGCAACTGGATGATCGACCGCATCTACGACACCTACATCGACGAGGACGATCTCCGCGCCTGCGACGCCGCCACCCACGAGGTCTTCAACCAGTTCGAGCCCGGCGCCTACAGCTCGCGCGAGTTCATCGAGGCCATGGGCGCCTACCTCGCCAACAACGCCAAGCACGCCAAGAACGACTCGATCGTCAAAGCCTGCTACCAGAAGCGCGTCCCCATCTTCGTCCCCGCCTTCAGCGACTGCTCCGCCGGCTTCGGCATCGTGCTCCAGCAGACCGAGGCCATCGAGCAAGGCCGCGGCCTGGTCGCCTTCGACTCCGGCAAGGACTTCCGCGAACTGACCGACATCAAGCTCGCCTGCAAGGACACCGGCCTGCTCATGATGGGCGGCGGCGTGCCCAAGAACTTCGCGCAGGACATCGTCGTCGCCGCCGAACTTCTCAACGAACGCAAGGGCGGCAAGGCCCGCGGCGACATCGGCATGCACAAGTACGCCGTCCAGATGACCGTCGCCGACAGCCGCGACGGCGCACTCTCCGGCTCCACCCTCCGCGAGGCCTGCAGCTGGGGCAAGGTCGACGTCGTCCACGAGCAGATGGTCTTCGGCGAACTGTCCGCCCTCTTCCCCCTCCTGGCCAGCGACGCCTTCCACCGCAAGAACTGGAAGAGCCGAAAGGGCTTCAAGTTCGCTGATCTCTTCGAGAAGGGCGACGGCGTGCCCACCTTCACCGCCAAGAAGAAGGCCGGCGCGAAGTAATCACCTCAATCCACACCGCGATACTCCAAGCCCCGCATCGCGGGGCTTTTTCGTTGGTACACCAGTCAACGACATGCAGCTCCCCTACCTCCATCGATCCCGCCCAAGGCTCGCGCCGCTCCGCTACGCCCACTACCACCAACCCACCAACCCACCAACCCACCAACCCACCAACCCACCAACCCACCAACACTCCCGACAAGATCGACTTCGATTCCATGGCCCGCGTCGTGCGCGGCGTGGAAGAGATGACGCGAGGGCTGCTTTCCGGCGAGCTGTAACGATCAACAACCTGCGCCTCGTTCCCATCGCGCCGCGCGGTATCCTGAGTCCATGCCACGACGCTGGACGCGAACCGCGGCTCTCGCCTTGCTCTTCGTCGCCCTCGGCGCCGCGACGACCACCGCCGTCGCGTGGGGGATTGCGTTGCGTCTGACCAGCGATCGCGTCGGCCGAGCTTCAGACGCCCTCCCCCGCGATCGCGACACGGATCGCACCGCGATGTTCCTGCCAGGGCGTGGGCAGGCACTCGTCTTTTCCCTTCCTTCCGATCTGCTCTGCGTCACGAGTCGTTATTCGCGCATCGAGTACGTGACCGACTACGACGGCCACTCAATATCGATCGATAGGGGCCGCGGCTTGGGCTCCCATGACCTTGTCGTACCCGAGGTCATGTCCGCGCCCTCTCTTCGCCTCGTCCCAGTGGCGCCGGCGAACACATGCCTTGAGTTCCGATTCGGCTGGCCGGCGCGAGCCCTGTGGTTGACAAGCCAGGAGGAAAACGCGGGCCGCGAAGTCACCCTCACGAAGGTCGATGGCGTGCTGTGCATCCCCGGTCGAACGCCGGACACCGAGTCCTGGGCCGCGGCCGGCCTCCAACCCGAAGGCCCCGGCTTCTCCTGCTGGTTGCCCATCGGTGTTCTACCCATCGGCTTCACACTCAACACCCTCTTCTACGCCGCGGCGTGGTTCACGTGCCTCTTCGGCATCCGCTCCATCCGCCGCAACCTCCGCACCCGTCGCGGGCTCTGCACCCGCTGCGCCTACGACCTCAAGGGCCTCTCGCCCGCCTCCCCCTGCCCCGAATGCGGCCGGTTACCACTCCGCGCCACGCATTGCCAACCCGCCACGCGGTAGACTGCACCCATGTCCTTCCCGCGCCGGCTCATCCTCAGCCTTGCGCTCGGACCCACGCCGACAGCGCCCGCGCCCATGCGGCCACGGACACGCCCGGCGCATACACCCGCTCGACCACGATGTCGCTCACGCTGGAAACGCCCGATCGTTGGCGTGAAGCCACAACCAAAGTAGCGCCGGTCGCCATGAACACCCCGCGGCCGTCACACCCGCAGCTTCCCCGAGATTCCGCGACACTTCAGCAATTCCATGCCCCAAACACGCGCCAGTATCGCAAGCCCCAGCCAAACCAATCGCCCGATGGTGTGAGATCGCACGCTTCCCATTTCGAATACGCTCCCGCCGCGAAAACACCGCGCTGGTTTGAACATCGCTCGCTTCAACCAGGCCCCTCGCGTGTTAGACTGTGATTCGTGGCCAACACAACCGCCAAGCCACGCTCGCGAACCCGCCGTGCCATCACAATCGCGATGCTGTGCTGTCTCTTCGTCGCCCTCGGCGCCGCGACGACCACCGCCGTCGCGTGGGGGATTGCGCTCAGCAGAACGAAGGGTCGCGTCATCGCAGAGCGGCAGGCCTACGAGAGCGCCCAGCACGGTATGGCCCGCGAGTTGCCCGCATTTTCCTGTGGAGTCGTGTACTGGCCGGTGGATCATCGACCTGGAGTCTCTACGCTTCGCACCTCGCGGGGCACCGTGCGAGAAGTCGCACCAGGACTTGCTGTGCTTTTCCTGGAAGACGCTTCGGGTCCGTATGTGTCCCGCACGTTCGTGAAGACCGCCGCGCAGCCGCCCGATTTTCGTCACGCGGTGAACGCCCCCGCGTACGAGTTGGCAGAGCGCCGCTACGGCTGGCCCGCCCGCTCATATTGGTATCTCTTCAGAGACTATCAGTTCACAAAAGACGGCAAGTCGCCGGAACTTGAGGGCGTGTTCATCTACCAGTCCGGCGATTCCCGTGACCCGAGTCGCGTGCGTAATGGTGCTAATTCGGGATTTCAGCCACAAGACAAGCACTTCGCCTTCTGGCTCCCCATCTACATCCTTCCCCTCGGCTTCACCTTCGACACCCTTTTCTACGCCGCGAACTGGTTCATCTGCCTCTTCGGCATCCGCTCCATCCGCCACGCCCTCCGCACCCGTCGCGGCCTGTGCACCCGCTGCGCCTATGACCTCAAGGGACTCGCGCAGGGCTCGGCGTGCCCCGAATGCGGCAGTCTATCCTTGCCCGCCGCTTCGTTCCCATCGCACCGCGCGGTATCCTGAGCCCATGCCCCGACGCTGGACGCGAACCGCGGCTCTCGCCTTGCTCTTCGTCGCCCTCGGCGCCGCGACGACCACCGCCGTCGCGTGGGGGATTGCGCTCAGCAGAACGCGGTACGCGCCAACCCCCAAAGCTCCGAGCACCGGCGCGGCCGCCGCAGATCAGGCCCCCGCGAACGACGCGGCCATTCCCGAATTCAAGGACGGATTCTTGTTCAGTCCTGCCGTTGAATACCCCGGAATCACCGAGCTGCACTCAAGCAGGCTCGAGTTCTGGAATCGAAAGGGCGACCACATCGAGTACACATCGTTCAATCCGTTGAGCAACGGTGTATCGATCGCTCGAACGGTGGATCAACCGCCCGATGGGCGACACATCCCCGCGAATCCAATGAGTCTCATATCCGAGTACCGGTTTGGCTGGCCCGCGCGTTCGCTTTGGTACTTGAGCCAAATTGACATGCACGGCGATGTCATGGGCGACCGTCACCTCAATGGGCTGTGGTTAGTTCCAACACGACCTGAGGGCATGGGCGAATTAGTTTCCTCGTTTGGAGTACAGCCCGTCGGACCCACCTTTAGGCGATGGCTCCCGATCTACATCCTTCCCCTCGGCTTCACTCTCAACACCCTCTTCTACGCCGCGGCGTGGTTCATCTGCCTCTTTGGCATTCGCTCCATCCGCCACGCCCTCCGCGCCCGTCGCGGGCTCTGCACCCGCTGCGCCTACGACCTCAAGGGCCTCCCGCCCGGCTCCCCCTGCCCCGAATGCGGCCGGTTGCCACTCCGCGCCACGCATTGCCAGCCCGCCACAGCCACGCGGTAGACTGCACCCATGTTCTTCCCGCGCCGGCTCATCTTCAGCCTTGCGCTCGGCGTGCTGACGCTTGCCTTCGTCTGCTTCGCTCTCCCGTTGGCCGCGATCAAGGCATCAGGCACATCCTGGAACGTCGGCGGCTGGGCGATTGACGCCGCGACCACGCCGCCCAGTTCATGGTGGGGCGCGTCCGGTGATTCGAGCGGAGAGTGGCCGATCCCTCGCGCGGGGGTGTACGACAAGTGGACACATCCTCTGATCGATCGCGTCGACATGCGCAGAGTGATCTTCACAGGTGGCCTGAAGGACCAGCCGTTCTTCAATCACAACACTCCGCCAAGATGGGCCGCCACGATTTCCATCGACTTCCGCGAGGGATTTGACCAGGTGGTCTCGACCGCGACCGGCTGGCCGCTCCGCGCGGTGAAGGGTGAGCACTGGATCAGGTGGAGCCCGCCGCAGAATCAGAGCTTTCCGAGAATCGAGATGGGCGGCTCGGGCAAGCTGATTTCGGTCGAGCCGCCGATGGAGCGAGTCTTGTCGCTGTGGCCCGTGGCCGAAACGGTCTCCGGCCTCTGGGAGATCCCGCACTCCCCGATCTGGCACGGCCTCGTCGCAGACATCACCGTGTTTGGGGTGCTCTGGTTTGTCCTACTCAGCCTCGGAGACGCCCGCCGCATCCTCCGCACCCGTCGCGGCCTCTGCACCCGCTGCGCCTACGACCTCAAGGGCCTCTCGCCCGGCTCCCCCTGCCCCGAATGCGGCCATGTTTCCGCCCCATCACCCGCCGCCTGACCGCTCCGCCTCCCTGCCTCTTCTTCTCTTCGTGACTCCGTGACTCCGTGACCTCTTCTCTTCCCCACTACCCTTCCCCCATGAACTCCTCCCTGTACACCTACGTCGGCCATCGGCATCTCCCGTTCATGAACCCGTTCGGCGACGCCACCATGTCGCGCGTCATCGACCTGCTCGCCATGAGCGCCAACCAGCTCGTCGTCGATTTCGGCTCCGGCTGGTGCGAGCTGCCGCTCCGCCTCGTCGAGAAATACGCCGTCCACGCCGATTGCGTCGAGCTCTCGCCGCTCATCGCCGGCGAGGCCCGCGCCCGCGCCGCCAAACGCGTCGATCCCGAGCACATCCGCATCCACGAGGGCGACGCCGGCACCTTCAAGGCCACCATCCCCGCCGGCGCGTTCGATCTTGCCGTCTGCATCGGCTCCTCGCACGCCCTCGGCGGCCCGGAGCTCGCGATCACCACGCTCGCTCGCCTGACCCGCCCCGGCGGACGCGTGCTCGTCGGCGAAGCATTCTGGAAAGCCGCGCCCAACGACGAGTACCTGCAAGCGACCGGCCTTGGCGTCTCCGAGTTCGGCGTGTTCACGACGCCCGTCGCGCTGGGCGTGCAGGCGGGCCTGCTCCCCGAGCTCTGCATCGCGGCCACCGAGCGCGAGTTCGATGAATACGAATGGGCCCACCAACGCGCCATCGAGGCCTACGCCGACGAGCACCCCTCCGACGATCAGGCGCTGGGCCTCCTCTCGCGCGGACGCGTCTGGCGTGAGAACTACCTGAAGTACGGGCGCGACATCCTCGGATTCGCCCTGTATTTGCTGCGAAAACCCGCCTAGAACGCCCTGTTCCGCCCGACATCCCGCGGCCCCGCCACCGCTCCTACCCTTGTGACCGGATTTCGCTCCCTCACGAAAGGAAGTTCATGCGTCGCTCCGCTCTCGTCGTCGCGCTGGCCGGTCTCGCACTGTGCGTCTCCCCCGCGATGGCCCAGGACAAGAAGCCCGAAACCAAGCCCGCCGACAAGCCCGCCGAGCCCATCAACGCGCAGGTCGTTGACAAACTCACCGCACCCGCCGCGCCTCAGCCCGTCACCGTTCCCGACGGCCCGGTCGTCAAGAAGACCGAGCTCGAGGGCGGCGTGATCGCCGAGGACATCACCATCGGCACCGGCTATGAAGTCCAGCCCGGCGGCGCCGTCGTCGCCCACTACCACGGCACGCTCAAGGCCGACCCCACCAAGGTCTTCGATTCCTCCTTCAACCGCGGCGAGCCCGCCGTCTTCCCGCTCGACGGCGTCATCAAGGGCTGGCAGATCGGCGTCCCCGGCATGAAGGTCGGTGGCGTGCGTCGCCTCACCATCCCCGCCGCTCTCGCGTACGGCGAGCAGAGCCCCTCGCCCGACATCCCCGCCAATTCCGATCTCGTCTTCGTCGTGCAGCTCGTCGATGCGATGCAGATCATCGACATCGAACCGGGCGCCGACAACGCCGAGGCCGTCGCCGGCCAGTGCGTCGCTGTCACCGCCCACACCATCAAGGACGCCGAAGGCAAGACCCTCGACGCCTGCGACTCCAAGCTCCCCCACGTCTGGTTCCCCGGCGAGTTCGCGCCCGTCGAGTGGGGCCTCCACGGCATGAAGCCCGGCGGCAAGCGGAAGATCATCGTCCCCAAGCAGTTCAACCTCGGCTCCGCCAACGGCAAGCCCGACTGGGCCCAGAACGTCCCGCTCGAAATCGAGGTCAGCCTCATCACCGCCCGCAATCTCCCCCAGCGTCAGCGCTGATCAACCCGCATTCTCTCTCGCGGAATCTCCCAACGGATATTCCGCGGGCTTTTCCCCTCGACAACCCACTCCACGACAAATGACCCATTCGTAATCCCCGGGGCAACCGCGCGATCGCCGGCCGGTAGACTCCACGCCCACGGAGGTCTCCATGCGCGTATCGAAGTTCATCAATCTCCTCGCGATGTCCGCCCTGTTCCTCGCCGCGCCGGTGCTCGCGCAGCAGACCGCGGCGCCGGCCCAAAAGTCCTCACAATCCGCCGCCGCGCCGGCACAGGCCGTCAAGGCCTCCGCCTTCCGGATCACCCTCGATCCCGCAATCTTCAAGGGCGACTACTCGGGCCGCGTGTTCGTCGCGCTGGGCAAGGACGCCGATCGCGGCGAGCCGCGCATGTCCATGGGCGACTGGGGCGGCGGGGCGCAGGTCCTCGCGATCCCCGTCGACAAGATGCCGCCGGGCGGCGTGATCAACGTCGACGCCACCGCGCTCGGCTTTCCCAAGAACTACGCCGACATCAAGCCCGGACGCTATCGCGCCCAGGCGATCATCAAGCACAGCCCCGACAGCCCGAGCCCAGGCCGCGGCCCGGGCGATCTCTACAGCAAGCCCGTCCTCGTCGATTTCACGCCCGGCACCGGCGAGGTCGTTGAGTTCACCCCCACCGAAGTCGTCAAGGAGCGCACGCTCCGCGAGACCGACCGCGTCAAGCTCGTCGAGATCAAGAGCGAGAAGCTCTCGGCGTTCTACGGCCGCGAGGTCAAGGCCCGCGCCGGCGTCTACCTCCCCAAGAACTGGGCCGACGATCCCACCAAATCCTACCCCACCATCTACTTCATCACCGGCTTCGGCGGCGATCACAAGAGCGTCTCCTTCATGTCGCAGATGCTCCCCGCCGACGGGAGCGCCGACGACGTCATGCTCGTCGTCCCCGATCCCCTCTGCGAGCTCGGGCACAGCGTCTTCGCCGACTCCGCCAACAACGGCCCGCGCGGCGCGTCGCTCATGGAAGAACTCATCCCCGAAGTCGAAAGACGCTTCCACGGCGCCAAGGACGCCTCACGCCGCTATGTCACCGGCATCTCTTCCGGCGGCTGGGGCAGCCTCTGGCTCGCCGTCGCCTACCCCGCCGCCTGGGCCGGCTGCTGGTCCCACTGCCCCGATCCGGTCGACTTCCGCGACTTTCAGCGCATCAACCTCTACGCCGACCACGCCAACATGTACCGCGACGAAAAGGGCGAGCGCCGCCCGCTCTCCCGCAACGGCGACGCCGTCTCGCTCTGGTACGACGACTTCGTCCGCCAGGAAACCGTGATGGGCCCGGGCGGACAGATCCACTCGTTCGAGGCCGTCTTCAGCCCGCGAGGGGCCGACGGAAAGCCGCTCCCCCTCTTCGATCGCGCCACCGGCAACGTCGATCCAAAGGTCGCCAAGGCCTGGGAGCCCTACGACATCCGCCTCGTGATCGAGCGCAACTGGAAGACGCTGGGACCAAAGCTCGCGGGCAAGCTGCACATCTACGCGGGCGAGGTCGACACGTTCTACCTCGAGGGCGCCGCCAAGCTGCTGCAGAAGTCATTGAGCGACCTCGGCAGTGACGCCGAGGTCGTCGTGGTCGCCGGGATGCCACACACCATCTATCCCGGCGGCCTGCAATCCATGTTCAAATCGATCGCGGAACGTCACGCGAAAGACAAGTAGTCCGGGTGCGATCGGTCAATCCCAGATCGCCCTCCAGTCCTTCGCCTCCGCACCGGCCTTCGTGAAGATCGACATGAACACGTTGTCGCGCTTCACGTCGTCGGGCTCATCAAAGAACAGGCAGTCTGGCGTCCGACCCGACTTCCCCTCGTAGTGCGGCCAGTTCGCGGCGTCCTCACCGATCATCGACGTCTCGAAGTTCACATGCGAGTCGGCGTACGCGATGTTGCCCTCCCACGTCGTGCGCCCACCGTGAATCAGGTACGTGTTGCTGTCGTTCAACACCGGGATCGGCGTGAAGCCGCCGCGGCGCCGCTGGATCTCCTTGATCTCCGGCCCGCGGTTCCCCACCTGCGCCTCCGTCGCGGCAAACGTGTTCGTCCACCGCTTCTCGCGAGCGCCAAACGGCTGCACGTGCGCATAGCTCAGGTGCGATTGCTTCTCGCCCGTGAAGTCGGCGTTGAACGACGGGTCCCACAGCGCCTTCTCAGGGTTCACCGCCGTAGACGGATTGTTCAGTTCGTACTTGGTGTTGTCCTCGATCTTGCCGTTCGACTCCGCGGGGCTCACACAGATTTCCGTCGGGATGTTCCCGTTGAAGACGAGGATCGAGAAGATATTGGCCGTGGTGTTCTTGGCCGCGCCGAGGTCCGCAACCGTCGCGTTGTCCTTGTCGACCAGCGACGGAAGCGGGTATCGATCGCCGTTGTTCTGAGCCCACAGCGCCATGGCCTGGGCAATGCCGCGGACCTGCGTCTGGTCCTTGAGCTGACGAGAGCCGCCGTGACGATTCGACCGCCCCATCGCCGGAAGCAGTATCCCGATCAACACCACCACCACAACCACGATCGCGATTACTTCAACCACCGTCAGTCCACGCGTTCTCCGATACATGGGAATCTCCTGCTGGCCGCACACGCGGCCGGATTCCCCACGAGGAAATGGAATTCGGGACGGAAATAAACGTCCCGCATGAAAACTCATGCATACTCAATCCCGACTATTCCTTTCACGCAACCAACCACCAGCGATCTCTTCTTCTCTCTCGCCGCTCCGCTCAGTCCCAGATCGCCGTCCAGTCCTTCGACTCAGGCCCCGCCTTCGTGAAGATCGACATGAAGATGTTCCGCTTGTTCACGTCGTCGGGCTCGTCATAGAAATAGCAGTCAAACGTCAACCCGGCCCGCCCCTCATAGCGATCCCACACCTTCGGATCATCGCCCAGCAGCGTCGTGACGTAATCCACGTGACAGTCCGCGTACCCGATGTTCCCCTCCCAGCTCTCGCGCGGGCCGTGATTCAGGAACGTCAACGTGTTCGGGTCCTTCACCTTCGCCGCCAGCTTGCCGCCCGCGGCATCAACACCCGCGATCTCCGGCCCGCGATCGCCCACCTGCGCCTCCGTCGCCAGGAACGTGCTGCTCCACCGCGCCAGCCGATTCCCGTGCGGCTGCATGTGCGCGTAGCTCACGTTCCCCTTCCCCTTCGTGAAATCCGCGTTGAACGCCGGGTCCCACAACGCCTTCTCGCGATTCACCGCCGCCTTCGGCTGCGAAAACTCGTAGTCCTTGTCGACCTCGATGTTCGCGTTGCTCTCCGCCGGGCTGAGGCAGATCTCGCTCGGAATGAACCCGTTGAAGATCAGCAGCGAGAAGATGTTCGACGTCGTGTCCTTCGCCGCGCCCTTCTCCCGCACCGTCAGGTCGTTCTGGTCGACACGCGACGGGAGGGGATACTCATCCCGATTGTTCTGACCCCAGATCACCATCGATTGCAGGATGCCGCGAACGTGCGTCGCGTCCTTGAGCTGGCGCTGCGCCGCCGCCGCGGCCCCCTCGGCAACCGGCTTCTGCCCGCCCTCCCGCTCGTCCCGGCTTAGCTTCTCGAGCCTCTCGTCAAGTCGATCCAGACGCTTCCTCAGGTCGCGCACCTCGTCCCGGATCTCCCGGATCTCATCGCGAGGCGGCTCGGCCGTCCCCTTCGAAAACGAAATCGCGGAAATCGACCCGATCCCCGCCGACGCGCCCACGCACGCGAGCAATTCAACCACGGTGAACCCGCGACGCGTCTTCATGTGAGTTCCTTTCAGGCCGAGAGTTCGGCCAAAGGAATGTACCAGTCGACTCCCACCGCGGGTTGCAGCAAAGGTGACAAAGCACGCACTCCGTCCCGTCACAGTCCGACCGCGTCACCCCTCCACGCCCTCCGCACCCCTCCGGGTTCCGTCCTCTCCTCTTGACTCCGTGACACCGTGACTCCGCGACTTCGCGACTTCTCTTCTCCACTCCCGACTCCCCACTCCCGCCCTTCCCTGTTAGTACCCGCTCACATCCACTTCCGTGCGCACCAAAGTGTCCGTCTTTTTCACCTCTTTCCAGATTCCCGAAGAAAATCTTCGCGTGGTTTCACCCCGCGCGCAACTCCCTTCCCGGCCTTGTCTTCTGTCCTCCCCTAGTGCCCAGTGCCAAGTGCCTAGTGCCTACTTACAACCACCTCCGTGCGCACCAAAGTGTCCGTCCGCCCGCTGTGTGGAGAGCGCGTGCGTGCCCCGCGCCCTCACCGGGGCCAGGCCAAGGACGAGCCCGTCCGAGGCGCAACCCCGGCGTCTTTGACAAGTGAATACACCGGCAGGAACGGGACTCAGCGTGGCGTGGCCAGCTTGTTGGCCACGCGACGTCCAATTCCCCCACCCCGCCTCAATCCTCCGCGATCCCGTACGTCTCGCCCGGCTTGGCCGGCTCGACATACGGCCCCTTGGGCTTCACGCCCGGAGCTCGCGCGGGCTTCGTCACCGGCGGCTCGTCGCGCAGCGCGATCGACGCCGGCGGATCGACCGGCGCACTCGCCTGCTGTCTGCTCACGATGTCGTCGTACCGCTTGGCCTTGCGCGTCGCGACGCGGATATCACGCTCACGCCCCGTGATCGAATTCCGCACCGCCCAGAACGCCATGCTGCACTGGCTGAAGAGACACGTGAGGAACACGAGCGAGCAACCGACCAGCGTGATCACCGCGAGCACGAACATGATGTTGAGAAAGAAGAGGATCGGGCTGGGCACGCCGTTGATCGACACGAGGAGCGGCGTGAACGTGATGGTCGGGATGCCGAACGCCAGCCCCCACGCCGCCACGCGCAGACGATTGCCGAGGCCCGTGTCACCCGACCAATCGGCGATGTCTGAAAGCTGAATGCAGAGCGGCACAAGCCCGAGCGAAGCGCCGAGCACGCACAGCCCCGCCAGCGAGTACAGCGCGACCACCCCCTTGGACATGGCGCCCAGCATGCCCACCGGCATCGTGCCCGACGCCAGGGCGGCGTTGATCGCGGCCTGATGCACGAACATCGCCGTCGCGCCCACCGCGAACGCGAGCGCCCAGACCGCCTGCGAAATCCGGTTGGACATCCGCGTTCGCTTCCATTCCGCCACCATCTCGCCGTACGGCCGAACCGCGGAACGACGCGGCTGGGTCACGACGAACACGCCGGCCCACCACGCGCCCGCCGCCAGTGTGCCCGCGACCATGCACCAGGGCTCGGCCATCTTTCTTGCGGCAACGGCGAACGCGATCATGCCCACGCCGCCGAGCATCATGAGGAAGTACCCGGCGGCCATGCCCTTGAGATAGGGAATCGGCGCGTCGGTCATGTGGTCGTCGCGCGTCGCGGAGGACTTGGGCGGCGCGATGATCGTGCCGCATTCCGGGCACTTGCCGCCGACGCGCAGGCCGACCAGGCTGTACCCGCACTTGAAGCAGGTCCAGTCGGGAGGGGCGAGGTCGCCGGTGACGCTGCGGGCCATGCGGTGATGAACCTCCGATTGAACGCCGGGACGCTCGCCGCCCGGCGCACGGCACAGATGAACCCCGATTCGCGGGTCCCGCCTCAGTGTACCGGCAGGCGCGGATGAGGTGGCACGTTTCGCAAGGCCTGAATCCAGGGGAAAACGTCAGCCGCTGCCCGATCCGGACGCCTCAGGAGCACGCAGATACGCCGAAACCTGCTGGCGGAGTTCGACCATCGCGCCGATCAACAAGCCGACCGCGAGCACGGCAAAGAGGCGCGCGATCACGAGACAGCCGATCGTGGAGCCTCCCAGCTTTGAGACCAGCAATGCCGCGATGAGCAGCACGATCTCGAGCGCGAAGACCGCGCCGCAGGTTCCCTCGGCGGTTCGCGCGGTCTTGTTGAGACGCGGGTTGTCGGATCGATACGCGAGAATGTGGACCATCGACGCGGTCGTGGCGGTCAGGCCCGCGAGCCCCAGCCACACGACGCCGCGGGCGATCTCGACGATGTCAGGCCGCCCGAGCCTGAGGACAACAACCAGGATCCACGCGAGCCCGGCCACGGGTGCGACGAACGCGGCGACGCGAGCGAAGCCGCGGCGGAGGCGCTGCGAGTGTCCGAGCGTGCCCTTGCGCGCGCCACGCCCGCTCCGCCCCTTGAAGTCAGGCTCCGAAAGGAGCCACACGCCGATCGCAAAGATCACCAGGCACCCGAACGCCAGGATCGAACGCAGGACCTCGGGCCCCTCGCGGCTCGCTTTGGCCATCACGAACGAGGAGAGCACGCCGCCGAACGCCATCGCGGCCCACGACGCGATCACCGCACAGATCAGCAGCGACAGCGACCCCTTGATCCGCTTGAGCGCCTCGGGCGGCGAGAGCCTGAGATACGCCGGGCGCAGCGAGGGAGCGATCGCGCTCCCGCACTCGGGGCATGTGCCGTCGCTCATGAGCCCGCGCAGGTTGTAGCCGCAGTTCGAGCATCCGATGGCGTGCTCGATCTGTCGCGCCCGCGTCAGCGGCTGATAGACCGGGAAGTTGTCGGGGACGCCGGGCACCTTGCCGCATTCGGGGCAGGGCGCACCGCGCGCCAGGCCCACGCGGTCGTACTTGCAGCGCGGGCAGAGAAGCGGATCGAGCTCCTGTTCGATCGTCCCGTCGTCCGGCCCGTGCAGCGGGATCAGCGGCGGATTCGCGGGCGCCGGCATGTCGCCGAGGTGCGCAATCTTCACGCCGCAGTTCGGGCAGCGATCTTCGCGCGACAGCCCGGAGATATCCGTGCCGCAGGAAGCGCAGGTGGGTGGCGGGTTCTGTGGCTCAGGGTCGGGCATGCGTGCGAACTATCGAACGACGGACCAATACACGCGCCGGATCGTCGGGGCGGCGGATCGTTACGCGTTCACGCCGACGGCGGCTTCGACCGCGTTGCGGAAGAACATCGCGCCGGGCGTTGCGCCCTCTTTGAGGCTCGCGGGGAGGCGCGTCCAGTACGGATGGCGTGTCCAATCGAGATAGCGCTCCGGGTGGGGCATGAGCCCGAAGATTCGCCCCGAGGGATCGCAGATCCCCGCGATCGCGTTCTCCGAGCCGTTGTAGTTGTCGGTGTAGCGCAGCGCGACCTGCCCGGTGCGCTCGAACTCCGCGAGATCGGCGGGCGTGCGGCAGACGAAGCGTCCCTCGCCGTGCGCCGCGGGGAGCTGGAGCAGATCGGCAAGCTCGCCCGCGTTCTCGCCGTATTCCGAAAGTCCGCGCGTCCAGATGCACACGCTGGACGACGGCGCCTCGATCCCGACCCAGCGATCCACGAAGCGCCCGCCGGCGTTGTCGGTGAGCGAGCAGCGTTGCTCGGGCGGCGCGGGGGGCCAGCTCTCGCCCGCGCGCGGACCGGGCAGCAGCCCGCACTGCACCAGCGTCTGGAACCCGTTGCACACGCCGATCATGAGGCACCCGCGGGCGGCGGCGCTCCGCAGGGCGGGGTAGAGCTTCTCGCGGAGCTTCATCGCCATGATCCGCCCGGAGGCGATGTCGTCGCCATAGCTGAATCCGCCGGGAAACCCGATGAGGTCGAAGGCGTCGAGGCGCGACGGCGCGGCGATCAGCGCGTCGACGTGCACGAGCTCGACAACGGAGCCCGACATCTCAAAGGCGCGGCAGAGTTCCGCGTCGCAGTTTGTTCCCGCGGTCCGAATCACCAGCGTCCGAGGCTTTGCGCTCATGGGCAATCGTAATCCGGCCGGGCGGGCGGGGATGGAAAGGTCGGATTTGGCGGAACCGCGTTCGGCGTTACCATCCTCCCATGGTGTACATGCTCCTTGCGGCCGCGTTGTTCGCCACCGACCCGATCGACGACGCCGTGTCGCGTGTCTCGCCCCGGCGATGCCGCGAAACTGTCGATCACCTCGTTTCGTTCGGCACGCGCCACACGCTCTCGGATCGGACCTCGCCCACGCGCGGCGTGCTGGCGGCGGCCAACTGGATCAAGGGCGAGCTCGAGACCGCGGCGGCTGACTCCGGCGGGCGCATGAGCGTCTCGATCGAGGAGTTCGGCGTGCCGCCTGGCACGGTGCGCATGCCCAAGGGCGGCACGATCACGAACGTCGTCGCCGTTCTGGAGGGCTCGGCGCCGGGCGCCAGGGACCGCCGCTACTACCTCGTCGGGCACTTCGACAGCATGTGCGCCGACGTGATGAACCCCGACGCCGACGCGCCGGGCGCCAACGACGACGCGTCGGGGACGACGGTCGTGATGGAGGGCGCGCGGGCGTTGGCCGCCGCCCACCCCGAGGCGACGATCGTCTTCCTCTGCACCACCGGCGAGGAGCAGGGACTGCTCGGCGCGAAGCTGCACGCGGACAAGGCGCGAGCCGCGGGCGTGAAGATCATGGGCGTGCTGAACAACGATATCGTGGGCGATCCGTGGGGCACGATGCACCCCTTGCTGACGGGCAAGCCCGCGCCGGCGGAGATGGGCTCGTACGTGCGGGTCTTCTCGGAGGGTGTGCCGCGCAACCCGAGCGCCGAGCAGCTGGCGCAGATCCGCTCGCTGGCGGGTGAGATGGACTCGCCGAGCCGGCAACTGGCGCGCTTCGTCAACGAGGTCGGGGCTCGTCACAACCTGACGATCAAGCCCAGGCTCGTCTTCCGCCTCGATCGCTTCCTGCGCGGCGGGGATCACACGGCGTTTCTCGAGGCGGGCTATCCCGCGGTGCGCTTCAGCTCGCCCAACGAGGATTACGCGCGCCAGCACCAGAACGTCGGCGAGATCGAGGTGAACGGGCGGAAGATCCGAATGGGCGACCTGCCCGAGTTCGTCGACGCCGAGTACCTCGCGGGCGTGACGCGGCTGAACGTGGCCGCGGTGATGGCGCTGGCCGATGCTCCGTCCCCGCCCTCGAACGTGCGCCTCGTGACGGCGAAGCTGACGACCGACGCGACGCTGCGCTGGGAGGCCTCGCCCGAGACGGACACCGCGGGGTACGAGGTCGTGTGGCGCGACACGACATCGCCGGTGTGGACGGGCGTTCGTGACGCGGGAAACGCGACGACGCTGACCCTGCCATTCTCCAAGGACGACGTCTTCTTCGGGGTACGTTCGTACGACCGGGATGGGAATCGCAGCCCGGTGGTTTTCGCGGGGGCGGCGAAGGAGTAGGCGTGCCGGAACCTGACCGGCGCGGTATCCTGATCGCATGGCAACGCGGAGCTTGCAATCACTGCTCACCGGCCTGATCGACTACGCCGGGCTGTTCCCGCCCGCACGCCTGTCGATGCAGGCCGCCGTCGAGGATTTCACGCGGGCGCGGATGAGTGCGCACGAGTGGGTGCTGTCGCGTTTCATCTGCCCCGCGTCGCGTCTGGACGAGTTTGAAAAGGCCGCATCGCCGCTGTTCCCGGGCACGTTCGCGACCAGCGGCTACCGCGAGCACGCCGGCGCGGGCGATCCGTGGGAGATCAGCGTTCTGATCGACTCGTCGGGCGTGGAGGGATTGAAGAGGGACCTGGCCCGGATCGCGGCGTTCAACGCGCGGCACGCCCGGGAGGACGCGGGCGAGGCGGCGATCGACATGATCGAGCTGAAAGCACCGACGCCCTCGTTCATCGACGACGCGATCGCGGTGATCCCCGACGAGATCTACCCGTTCTTTGAGTTCCCGATCACGCAGGATTGCCGCGGATTCGTGGCGGCGCTGGCGGGCAACGCCGCGGGTGCGAAGGTACGGACCGGCGGGCTGACCCCCGACCTGATCCCGCCGACGCCGGCGCTGGCCGAGTTCCTGAAGGCGTGCGCCGCGGTGGACATCCCGTTCAAGGCGACGGCGGGCCTACACCACCCGGTGCGTTCGGAGTATCCGCTGGACACCGTCCCGGGCGCGCCCCGGGGGTGCATGCACGGCTTCATCAACGTCTTCGTCGGCGCGTGCCTGCTGAAGGAACGCGAGATCGATGACGCGACGCTGCACGCGGTGCTGGACGAACGGGTGGCGGCGAGCTTCCGCTTCGCGGACACGGGCGTTCACTGGCGCGACGAATCGCTGGACACGACCGAGCTGGCGCACCTGCGCGAGGCCTTCGCGCTCTCGTTCGGATCGTGCTCGTTCGACGAGCCGATCGACGACCTCATCAAGTTCGAGCTTCTGGAGCCGTGAGCGACGCATGAGCCTCGAACTTTCGCAGTTGTTGCCGGCGCTGGCTTCGGGGCGCACGCTGTCGGAGAGCGACGCGGAGCGTGCGTTCGACTGGCTGCTCTCCGGATCGCTGGACGACGCGCAGATCGCCGCGATGCTCGCGATGATCCAGACGCGCGGCGCGACCGTGGACGAGGTCGTCGGCGCGGCCCGCGTCATGCGACGCAACGTGGCGCGCGTGCCGGCACGCGACGGCCCGCCCGTCATCGACACCTGCGGCACGGGCGGCACGCCCAAGGCCTTCAACATCTCGACGGCGGCGGCGATCGTCGCGGCTGCGGCGGCGAACGGGAGACTCCGCGTCGCCAAGCACGGCAACCGCAGCCGAACCGGGCGCGGATCGGCGGAGGTGCTGCAGGCCCTGGGCGTCAACGTCAACGCGACGCCGGAGGTCGAGGCTCGCTGCCTCGACGAGGTGGGCGTGTGCTTCTGCTTTGCGATCCATCATCACCCGGCGATGAAGCACGCGGCGGCGGCACGAAAGGCGCTCGGATTCCCGACGATCTTCAACGTGCTCGGTCCCCTCACCAACCCCGCGGGCGCGACGCGACAGCTGATCGGCGTGTACCGGCCTGAACTCATCTTGCTCGTGGCGGAGGCGCTGGCGAGGCTGGGCGCCCAGAGCGCGATGGTCGTCCACGGCCTGGACGGCATGGACGAGATCACGACGCGCGCCGGCACGCTGGTCGCAACGGTCATGAACGGCGGCGTGATGACCTACGAACTCAGCCCGGGCGGCCTGGGGCTGGCGGCGCCCGCGTCGACCGATCTCTCGGCGGCGAGCGTCGAAGACTCGGCACGGATCGTGCGAGAGGTGCTCTCGGGCAAGACGGGGGCGCACGCGGACATCGTGCTCATCAACGCGGCGGCGGCGCTGGTCGTGGGCGGCGTAACGGCCTCGCTCGAAGAAGGCGTGTCGATGGCTCGCGGCGCGATCGCGTCGGGCGCGACGACGCGCGTGCTGAACGAGCTGGTGCGTGTGTCGAACGGGTGACGTGGGACCCGCCGAGGTCTCACGCCCCGAACGCTCGGATCAATTCCGAGTCCTCGCTCTCAACATGGAGCCGTCCGCCGGCCCGCCACAGGCGAAACCGAGGCGGTTTCTCGCTCTTGATCGCTCGCCCCTCCGCGAGCTCAACGACCAGTCGCGGCAGGTCGGTGCTTCTGGCGTTGATCTCGACCCACGCCGAGTCGGTCTGATGTAGGAGCGATGAAACGCCGCGTTCAGCAAGGAATCCCGCGAGCGCCACGGCGCGATCGAATTCACCCTGCCGCGCGTGGTCGGGTTCACTCGTCATCGTCGTCGTCCGACGCGGCGGCCTGCGCGAGCGTGCCCGGGATCATGCCGGGCATCCAGATCTCGGAGCGATCCTGGCCGTCGTGAAGCTGGCGGATGAGCAGGTAGGCGATGGTCCAGCCGCTGCACACAAAGCTGAAGACGACCGCGGGCACGAGGCCAAGGAACGCTTCGCGCCAGAACTGGGCGACCCGTGCGGCGGATTTCCACGCGCCGGTGAGCCCGTCGCCATGCCCCGACAGCGCGGCGCGGGCGTCCGGGCCGCAGAACAGCGTGAGCCCCCAGGCGGCAAGGTCGAGCGTCGCGTGAACGACGAGGCCAACCACGCTCGCGACGATCACGAGTTCCGCGATGAGCACGAGCGAATACGCGGCGATCCGCAACGGACGCCCGACGAGGTACGCGAGCACGCGCTGCACCGCGTCGATGGGGTCCGGTCCCTCACAGGCAACCGACGGCACGAACATCGGGAGGCCGAGCACCCAGCCAAGGCCGAGAAGCACCATCCCCGCGCACGCGGCCAGCGCGATGAAGAAGAACAAGGCCCCCACCACGCCCAGCCCGCCGACGGAGAAGAGCGCGGCGCCGACGATCGCAAGCCCCAGCACGCCCAGCCCCAGCAGGATCACCGGACCCAGGACCGCGAGGATGCTGGCCCTGGCGGCCCGGAGCGCGAAGCCCACGCCGACGGGCCAGGAGGTGATGACTCGGTGGGCGGTCTCAACGGCGGTGAGGCGGCAGATGGCGCTGGCGCCGAGCGGCGCGATCAGGAGCCATGGTGCGGCGCAGGCCAGCGCGACCCACGGCGACGCGCCGATCAGCTCGTGGAGCCCCTTGAAGTAGGCAACGAACGCGGTGCCGAGCTGTTGAAGGTCGATCGCCATGACGGCGCTGGTCGCCCGGTCGGCCTGGGCGGAGAAGAGCTCGCCCGACTTGGTCAGGAAGACCTCGGCTCCGGGAGCGAGGGCGGCGGCGTGCATCACCAGCGAGACCAGCAGGATCGTCAGGTAGGCGATGGCGACGCGCTCGGGGCGAAGGGACATTGCGCCGGCTCGCAACAGCTTGGGCCACAGAAGGTCGTCGAGGAGATCGCGGAGGACCACCTGGCGGCGTGAGACGGGCGCGGGCTGCGGATTGGGGGAACTGGGGTCCATGCGCGCCCTGACGATACCACGCCACGGGAAGCTTCGCCGAGGGGAGGGCGATCATGCCCTGGCGAAGCAACTCCGGCGGAGACCGCCGGCCCACCTAGGGCCAAATGCCACGGAACTTGAGTTGCCTTTGCCCCCCGCTTGGCCGATGATCTTCCCGATGCGCAAGGCCATCACTTATTGGATTCTGGCGGCGGTTGCCCTTCTGGCGGTCGGTCCCTTCGCGGGCACGCTGGTCGGAACGATCCGCACCAGCGCGGGGACGGTGCCGACGCTGATCGCGGCGGGCGAGAACCCGGCGCGGGCGTGGGGCTCGGCCCTGGCGGCGGTGGCGCTGGCGGGAGTGGTCGGGCTGATCGGTGCGATCACGATCAACGGGTCGCACGCGCTGAACCTCGCGGGGCTGGTGTTGGCGTGGTGCGCGTGCCGCTCGGCGCCGATGGACGCGGTGCTGCGCGACCTTCATTCAACGTCGGTCCCGGTGTCGATGGCGCTCGAGGCGCTGGTGGTCGGCGCGGTGTGCATGGTGGCGCTCTTGATCATCGGGAAGATCGATCGCACCAAACCCCTGGACGCGAACGAACCGCACGCGACGCACCTGCTCCCCGAGGGCGGTCTGCGATCGCTTCTCTCTCCGTCGCTCCTGGCCGCGGGCGTGGTCGGCCTGATCGTCGGCGGCGTGGTCGCGAGCCTGATCGCGTTCGAGCCCTTGAAGGGCCAGACGATCTTCGCCGCGATCGTGGGCGGCGTCGGCGCGGGCGCGGCGGTGAACCTGGTCGCGGCGTCGAAGGCCACGGCGCACACGAAGCTGCCGGTCGCGGGCGTGCCCGCGGTCGCGGTCGCGGCGATGTGCGCGGCGGGGATCATCGCGCCGCTGGTGGCGATGTTCATGCCGGGCGGGCAGGCGCTGGTACAGCAGGCGTTTTCGGGCAAGCTGAGCGGGCCCGGCGCGTTGATCGGGTTCGACTGGGCCGCGGGCGCGTTCCTCGGTGTGCCGGTCGGCGTGTCGTGGTCGGCTTCGATGATGCACGAGAAGCAGTGAGCGGGATTCCGCACGGCGAGCACGCGAATTGGCGCGGGTCTGGCTCGCGATCTAACGCTCGCGGCGGGGCGTGAACCCCCACTTTCGGGTTTGCCACTCCGCAAGACGGACCTGCGGCACCGCAAGCCAAGCGCCCAAAGCCCCGGAAAACAGGGCGAAGGCCATCGAATCTCGCTTCCGTGGCGATCGCGCCGAATCCCGGGAGGTGCCGCGTCCGAATCCTCGGGCGTCCGCTGCTTCCTACGATTGCTCGACGTTTTCGGCGGGCGGCCCTGACGGGGCGTGCGCCGGGAGCGGCGAAGAGAACGGGGGTTGGATTGCCGGGAGTTGACATGTCCAAGCACCGCACCGAACACGACGATTCCGCGCAGGCCATGCCCGACGTGCAGGCGTCGCACGACGTGCGCCGGGTGGCGATCGATCGCGTGGGCGTGAAGGACGTGACGTATCCGATGCGTCTGCGCACGCCCGACGGCGGAGAGCAGACGACGGTGGCGAGCATCAACATGTACGTGGCGCTGCCTCACACGCAGAAGGGCACGCACATGAGCCGCTTCCTCGAGGTGCTGAACGACAAGTCGAGCGAGCCGATCCGCCCGGATCGGATCTCGGAGGTGGCGCGGGCGATCTGCGAGCGTCTGAACGCCGAGGAGGCGCACTTCGAGGCGTCGCTGACGTACTTCATCAAGAAGCTCGCGCCGGTGACCAGGCAGGCGGGGCTGATGGACTATCGCGTCACGTTCGAGTGCAGCGCGAACCACCACACCGATTTCATCATGGGCGTGTCCGCGCCGGCCACGAGCCTGTGCCCGTGCTCGAAGGAGATCAGCGAGTACGGCGCGCACAACCAGCGCTGCCGGATCGAGGCCAAGGTGCGGTTCAAGGGTCAGCTGTGGATCGAGGAGCTGGTGCAGCACCTCGAGAACGCGGCGTCGCACCCGGTGTATGCCGTCTTGAAGCGCCCGGACGAGAAGTTCGTGACCGAGCAGGCGTACGACAACCCGAAGTTCGTCGAGGACATCGTGCGCGATCTGGCGGTGGCCCTGGACCACGACGATCGGATCACGTGGTACTCGATCAACTCCGAGAACTTCGAGTCGATCCACAATCACAACGCGTTCGCGCAGGTGATCCGCGACAAGCGGAAGAGCACGTAAGCCCGCCCGCGAGGTGCTCGGGGCGATCACGATCGAAAGGCGTCGACCTCCGGGTCGCACGCCGCTCTCTATGATTCTCCGTGGCAAACACGCGACCCAAGGTGCTGGTGGCGATGTCGGGCGGCGTGGATTCGTCCGTCGCGGCGGCGCTCTTGGTGCGCCAGGGCTTTGACGTCGTTGGCTGCTTCATGCGCCTGGGCTCTCCGGGCGAGTCGCTGGACCAGCTGGTGCCGGGCGATGCGTGTGACCTTCCGCGCGGGGGAGCGGAGACGGACACGCCCAAGGCCAAGCCCGGCGTGAAGATCGGGCACCAGGGGTGCTGCTCGGTGGGCGACGCGGCGGACGCGAGGCTGGTGGCGGCCCAGCTCGGCATCCCGTTCTATGTCTGCAACTTCAAGAAGGACTTCAACCGCATCATCGATTACTTCGCGGGCGAGTACGAGGCAGGACGCACGCCGAACCCGTGCGTGCGCTGCAACGACTGGCTGAAGTTCGGCAAGCTGCGCGAGTACGCCGCCCAGATCGGCGCGGAGTACGTCGCCAGCGGACACTACGCGCGGGTGGGGCGCGACGAGAGCGGCGAGCACGGTCTGTTCCGGGGCTATGACTCGGACAAGGACCAGAGCTATGTGCTGTTCGGCGTGCCGCGCGAGCACCTGTCGCGCATGATGCTCCCGATCGGCGGGTTCGAGAAGCCGATGGTGCGTGACATGGCGCGGCGATTCGGGCTGCCGGTGTTCGACAAGCCCGATTCGCAGGAGATCTGCTTTGTACCGGACAACGACTACGCAGGCCTGCTGGAGCGCCGCAACCCGGCGCTCGGGCGCGCGGGTCGCGTGCTCGACGCGGAGGGACGTGAGGTCGGCACGCACGAGGGGCAGCATCGGTACACGATCGGGCAGCGGCGCGGCCTGTCGGTCTCGCTCGGTTATCCGGTGTATGTCGTGAGCAAGGACGCCGCGAGCAACACGGTGGTCGTGGGCCCGCGCGAGATGCTCTCGTCGGAGCGGTGCGAGGCGGGCGAGGCCAACTGGCTGGTCGACGAGTGGGAAGGCCCGCGCCGTGTCTTCGCCAAGTTCCGGTACAACTCCGACCCGGTTGAAGCGGTCGCGACCATCGAAGCCGGCGTGTCGAGGCCCGGGCCATCGGGGCGCGCGGGCGCGTTCTCGGTCGTGTTCGCGGAGGCGCAGTTCGCGGTCGCGCCCGGGCAGGCGATCGTCCTCTTTGACGAAGACCACCCCGATGTGGTGCTGGGCGGAGGGTGGATAACGCGCGCGTGGAGCGAAAAGTCCGGCGCGGGAGCACCCGGTTCCTGAACGCGCTCACGCTCGCGTCTCAAGATCGCAAATCGACAGGTCGATGCTCCGTGCGGCCAAGCGGCCCCTTCACGGAGTATTTGCATATGCGTATCAAGATTCTCTGCGTCGTTACCCTCCTGGCGGCCGCGGGCCTCCCCACGGCGATCGGTTCATCGCCCATCAGCCCGCCGGAGCACGCGACGCCCACGCAGCCGGCGGCCAAACCCAAGCAGGAAACCACCAAGGCCGAAACCAAGCCCGAGACGAAGACCGAGGGCAAGACCGAGTCGAAGTCGGCGACGAAGTCGACGGGCAAAGCCTCGACCGGCACGAAGACTGAAAGCAAGATCGACAGCAAGGCCGAGGGGAAATCGGAAGGGAAGCCCGAGGCTGATAAGGACGGGCACGGCGAGAACGACAAGGCCGCGGGTTCGCACGATGAGGCGATCGCGCCGAGCAAGCCTGTGGCGAAGATGACGTCGAACCTCTCGGCGGACGGCACGATCACGGCGGAGCAGGCGCTGGCGTTCCTGAGCGAGGGCAACGCGCGCTGGGTCGCGAACTCGCCGCAGGCGCCGAACACTGATTCGTCGCGTCGCTCGGACGTCGCGGAGAACGGGCAGAAGCCGTTCGTCACCGTGCTCACCTGCGCCGATTCGCGCCTGCCTGTCGAGCGCCTGTTTGATCGCGGCGTGGGCGACGTGTTCGTCGTGCGCGTCGCGGGTAACGTCGCGGGCGACAGCGAGACGGGCACGATCGAGTACGGCGTGGGGCACCTGAAGACGCCGCTGTTGGTTGTGATGGGCCATACCAAGTGCGGCGCGGTGGCGGCGGCGGCCAGTGGTGCCGAGGTACACGGGCACGTCGCAGACCTGGTGTCGCAGATCACGCCGGCGGTCGACCGCGCCAAGCGCGCGAACCCGAATCTGACGGGCGCCGATCTTGCGGCGGCGTCGGTGAAGGAGAACGTGTGGCAGACGGTGTTCCAGCTCTTCAAGAACAGCCCCGAGTTCCTCGAGGCGGTGCAGAGCGGCAAGCTGAAGGTCGTGGGCGCGGTGTGCGATATCTCGACGGGCAAGGTCGAGTGGATGGGCGAGCACCCGTGGCAGAGCGAGCTGATCGCGGCGTTTGCGCCCAAGGCCGGTCACAGCGCCCAGGCGTCGAACAACGCGGCGCATGATTCGCATACCGACCAGCACGCTACGCAGGGCGAGAGCACGGCCCAGCCCGCGACGCAGACCGCGTCGCACGGCGAGCATGACGAACACGACGAGCACTGAGGCGTCGGTTCCAGGGATTGAGAGCTTGTGATCCTCCGTAGTCGCCGTGCCACCTTGGTGCGGCGATTTGTCATTGCGGGCGGGGCGGATCGTCGGTATATTGAGCGCGGGGTCCGCCGGTCTCTCCGGTGGTTGTTTCGTGTCTCGGCGCGGGGTTCTCTCGCGTCACATCTCGTGGGGTTCGCATGGTTTCTGCGCGCGCGGAGGACTTTGACGTTGCCATCATCGGCGGCGGGCCGGCGGGTTCGACCTGTTCGACGATTCTCAAGAAGTACAACCCGGCGCTGAAGGTGCTGGTGGTCGAGCGGGAGCGATTCCCGCGCGAGCACGTGGGCGAGAGCCAGCTCCCGCCGATCACCGCGGTGCTGGAAGAGATGGGCGTGTGGGAGAAGGTCGAGGCCGCCAATTTTCCGATCAAGATCGGAGCGACGTACCGCTGGGGCTCATCGCCCGAACTGTGGGACTTTGAGTTCATCCCCGCCAAGTACTTCGTGAGCCAGGAGCGTCCGTCGAAGCTGACGGCCCAGCGCCGGATGCTGGCGTTCCAGGTTGAGCGAGCCATCTACGACAAGATCCTGCTGGACCACGCGAAGGAATGCGGCGTGGATGTTCGCGAGGAGACTTCGGTCTCCGACGTGCTCAAGACCGGCGAGCATGTGGATGGATTCGTGCTGGGTGACGGCACGACGATCCGGGCGCGGCATTACATCGACGCGTCGGGAAACTCCGGGTTCATGCGGCGGGCACTCGGCATCGACATCACGAGCCCGACGAGCCTACGCAACATCGCGATCTGGGACTACTGGGACAACGCCGAGTGGGCCGTCAACATCGGCGTCGGCGCGACGCGCGTGCAGGTGCTGTCGATCGGCACGGGCTGGATCTGGTTCATCCCGCTCTCGCCGACGCGGACGAGCATCGGGTTCATCGTGCTGGCGGACTATTACAAGCAGCGCGGCATCTCGCCCGAAGAGATGTACAACGAGGCGCTGTCGAAGGAGCCCAACCTGCAGAAGCTCCTTCGCAACGCCACGCGTGACGGCAAGGTGCGCACCACCAAGGACTGGTCGTTCTATGCCAATCGCATCGCCGGCGACAACTGGTACATCATCGGCGAGGCGGCGGGTTTCGCGGACCCGATCCTGGCCGGCGGCCTGACGCTGGCGCACACGGGCGCACGCCAGTGCGCGTACTGCATCCTGGAGAGCGACCGCGATCCTTCCGCGGCCAAATGGCTGAAAACCAACTACGAGCGGTCGCAGGTCGACCGGGTCAAGCAGTACATCCGCTTCGCGGACTTCTGGTACGCCGCCAACGGGCAGTTCGAAGACCTGCGCGAAACGACGAAGAAGATCGCCGAGGACGCGGGGCTGGAGCTCAACCCTCGCGAGGCGTTCCGCTGGCTTTCGCTGGGCGGATTCCTGCTGGAGGACGTGTTCCTCCCCGCCGTGGGCGGGCTCGATCTCCTGGCGACCAAGGAGATCACGAAGATCTTCTGCGGGACGAACGAGGTGCAGTGGGAGATCAACAAGTTCACGCACTTCAAGCTGAACCTGATGGGCGCAACGCAGGAGAAGGTGCCGATCTATCACCAGGGGCGCGTGATCCGGGCCGACGCGTATCGACGCGGCGGACGGATTCTCCCGATGGTCATGCTGTTCAAGTCCGTCGCCGAGGCGCTGCGCACCCAGCAGGATGCTCGCTCGCTCCATGCGGCATTCGTGCAGATGTCACAGGACTTCGAGCGTCAGGGCCTTCCCGGGCCGGTCGGTCAGCTCTATGGCACGCTGGAGACCATGCTCATCGACAACTGGGTGACCGGGCGCGTTGAGGCGGGCAAGCCGACCCTCAACTTTGACCCGCTCAAGTTCCTTGATCCGACCATCCACACCAACCGCGACAACAAGGACCTTACCGGCTCGGCGGGGTGACGAGCATCACGCAGATCGAATGAGCTAGTGCGAGGGCGCACTGTCCGACTGGCCTTCGGGCTTGTCTTCGGGCTTGTGTTCTGGATTGGCGTCACCCGCGGGCGGCGGCGCGAGTTCCGCGCCGGGTGTGGACTCGGCTTCCAGCCCCGCGGCCTTCCATTCCTTGATCCCGCCGAAGAAGAGGCGGACTTCGTCGTATTCCAGCTCGAGGAGCTTCTTGGTCAGGCTTCGGGCCAGGATCGCCGAACGGTCGTTGTCATAGACCACGATCGTGGAGAACTCCTCCAGCTTGGGATCGCGCTTCTTGACCTTGTTCAGGTCGGGCAGGCGGAGGTTGATCGCGCCCGGGAGCCGCTCGGCCTCGAAACGCTTGCGCGAACGCGGGTCGATCAGCACGACGCGGTCCGGGTTTTTGGCCCGCTCGTTCACCATCGCCCGGAGCTCCGCGAGCTCGATAGGCTTGATGTCCTTGTCCGTGATGTTGGTATCGCAGGCGCCGAGAAAGAGTGCGGCGGCGGCGAGTCCGAGGCAGGTCAGCACGCGAACCATGTTCATGGGCACAGCGTACCCCACGGACGAACACGCCGCCCGAAGACCCGGAGGACCGAGATGAACCCAGCCCCGCACGCACATTTGAATGCCGACCGAGGCTTTGCGGCCTGGCGGCCCGAAGGCATGACCGCCCTGGCGTGGCTTGGCGCGGGCGTGATTCTGGCCGGGTGTGCGGCCCACGCGACCGCGGCGCGGGAGGCGAAGACCGCGACGGCCGGCGTGCCCTTGGCGGGATTGACGCACGCCCAGGTCGAAGTGCTGCTGCCCAGGGCCGTCGTGCCGGGTGATCGGATGGACGTGGGAGTGAAGTTCACGATCGAAAAGGACTGGCACCTGTATTGGAACGGGCAGAACGACAGCGGCACGCCCATGGCGATCGAACTGAAGTTGCCCGCGGGTTTCAAGGCCAAGGAGACGCTGTGGCCCGCGCCGGAAAGGCTGGTCGAGCCGGGCGGTATTCTGAATCATGTCTACGAGCGCGAAGTGATCCTGATCGTCCCGATCGAGGTCGCCAAGGACGCGAAGGTGGGTCCGGTCGAGATCTCGGTCGAATCGAAGTGGCTTGCGTGCAAGGAAGCGTGTGTGCCCGAATCGGGCGGTGCGAAGGCCACGATGAAGGTCGACGCGGTGCCGGCCGATCAGGCGGCGCTGTATGTCCACGAAGCGGTCGCGAAGGCCCGGGCGGCATTGCCGATCGAATTGGCAAAGGATGATCCGCGGGTGAAGATCGTGATCGAGGGCCGTCGGGCGACGATCCAGGCACCCGGCGCCAAGGAAATCGCCCTGATGCCTGGCCCGGAGTCGAGCCAAGTGAAAAACCTTGGTGAAAGCGGAGTTTCCAAGGGTAATCAACTGACGGTAGAGTTCGAAGAAGGCCAGATCCCCATTCGCATATCTGGAATTGTTCGGGTGACGAACTCGGAGGGGGTCCGGGCGTATTATCACATCGACACCCACGCGGGCGCACGCCCCGTTGATGGGCAAGATCGTCCGGTCCCCGGGCGTTAGACGGCATGGATTGATGCAGGCGAACACATCTGGTCGAAGACCGGCGGCCGACGGAGCGGCGTGTTGCTGTCTCTCGGGTCCGCCTTGCACGCAAACGATCGAACCACACCAGGAGACGAATCGATGAAACAGCTTTGGAGCCTCGTTGCGGTTGGCGTGATCGCCATGAGCGCCACGGTGGTGGCGCAAGAGGGGGCGAAGCCCGCGGCCAAGCCCTCGGAGCACAAGCAGGTTCAGGAGAAGCCCAAGCACGACGGAACGAAGAAGGACGAGAAGAAGCAGGAAAAGAAGCCCGAGCTGAAGATCGGCGAGAAGGCGCCGGAGTTCTCGCTCAAGGACACCGAGGGCAAGGAGCACTCGCTCTCGTCTCTCTCGGGCAAGATCGTGGTGCTCGAGTGGTTCAACCCGGACTGCCCGTTCGTGCAGAAGCAGCACGAGAAGACGACCACCATGGCCGACCTGGTGAAGAAGTACGGCGACAAGGTGACGTTCCTGGCGATCAACAGCAGCGGCGCGGGCGCCCAGGGTTCGGGCAAGGATCGCAATGCCAAGGCCAAGACGGATTGGAAGCTGGACTACCCGATCCTGCTCGATGAGACGGGCGAGGTGGGCAAGGCGTACCAGTCGAAGAACACCCCGACGATGTACGTGATCGACGCCACGGGCAATCTGGCGTACTGGGGCGCGATCGATGACGACAGCAGCCCGGACAAGGCCGGCAAGACCAACTACGTCGGCAAGGCCCTGGACGAACTCCTGGCGGGCAAGCCGGTGTCGCAGAGCAAGACCAAGCCCTACGGCTGCAACGTGAAGTACAAGAACTGATCGAGCGGATTCGGTGGGAAGATCGCACCGGATCGGGCCGATATCCTCAGGATTGCGCGGGGGGCCTGGTTGACGCCGGGCCCCTGCTTTTGACGGAAGGCACGGAGGCACGCTGATGTCGCTTGTGGCAATGCTCTCGTCGGCGATCGACCTGCTCCTGGTGATCGCGGGCTTCGGGCTCATCATCTTCCTGCACGAGCTCGGGCACTTCCTGGCGGCCCGCTGGGCGGGGATCCGGGTGCTGGCGTTCGCGATCGGGTTCGGGCCGGCGATGTTCTCGTGGCGCAAGGGGATCGGGCTGCGGGCGGGGTCGAGCGAGAGCGAGGCCGTCAATCGATTCCGGGCGGGCGAGCGGAGCATCAGCCCGACGGAGTATCGCCTGAACTGGCTGCCGTTCGGCGGCTATGTGAAGATGCTGGGCCAGGACGACGCGGACCCGACGGCGCGGAGCGACGCGCCCGACAGCTACCAGAGCTGCGTGCCCTGGAAGCGGATGATCGTGATCTCGGCGGGTGTGGTCGCCAACCTCATCACGGCCGCGATCCTCTTCGTCATCGTGTTCTCGGCGGGCCTCAAAACCGAACCGGCGAAGATCGGCGCGGTGTACCCGGGCACGCCGGCGGCGTCGGTGGTCGCGCGGAACGCGGCGGAGCTGGGCGTGGCCGAGCCGGGGCTTCGTCCGGGCGATGAAATCATGGAGATCGACGGCGATGCGCCGCGCTCGTTCCAGGACATCATTCTCGCGGCCGCGATGGCGGAACGCGATGTGCCGGTGGACATGACGGTGAAGCGTCCGGGCGTGAGCGGCCTGCTGTCGTTCCGGATCACGCCGGAGATCGGGCCGCTCTCGGGGCTGCTGGAGTTCGGGTTTGCGCCGGCGCGCTCGGCGAAGGTGTTTGATTCGAAGCGCGAGGAAGATCGCACGCTCATCACGGAGCAACTCGGGAAACTCGGGCTGGCGGGCGTCAAGCCCGGGATGACGCTGACGCGTGCGGGGAGCATCACGAGCGTCCTGTCGGGCGAGGACCTTCGGCGCGCGATCGACGCGTCGGGCGGTCAACCGTTCGAGCTGGAGTTTGCGGACGGCGGCGCCAGGCAGGTCGCCAGCGTCCGGCCGCAGCCCGCGCTGCAGGACTCGAAGGTCACGCTTCCCTCCGGCACGACGACGATCCTGACCAACCTGCTGGGGCTGACGCCCGTGATGACGATCTCGCCGGACGGCGCGAGCGACGGCACGGGCGCGGAGTATCCCAATCAGCGGGCGGAATCGCAGGGCTTCAAGTCGGGCGACATCTTCGTGCGAATCGGCGCGGTGGAGTTCCCGAGCCTGGCGCAGGGGATCGCGGAGATCAAGGGCAACGCGCGGAAGTCGGTCCCGGTCACGGTCGCGCGGGCACGGGGCGATGGGTACGAACTGGTCGATATCACGGCGAAGGTCGATTCCGACGGGCGGATCGGGTTTGTGCCGGGCGACACGGCGGAGACCGGCACGCTGCTGGCGATGCCGCCGGCGAGCGTGGTGAACGTGGAGACCGGGAGCACGCCGCGAACGACGAGCGCCGCGGCGGTGATCACGCGTCCGGGGATGAAGCTCGCGCGGGTCGCGGGCACGCCGGTCGCGAACCTGTTGGAGGCACGCGAGGCACTGCGTGCGGCGACAAAGGACGCGGCGGCGGCGGGGAGCGACGCGACGGTGGCGCTCGATCTGGACGAGGGCGCGTTCACGACGGGCGGCGCGCACCGCGTGACGATGGACTGGCGGATCGACGCGTCGGACGTGAAGGCGCTGCACGCGCTGACGTGGGCCGCCAAGGTCTCGCCGAGCATCTTCGAGCCCGAGGAGATCCTGCTGAAGGGCGACGGGCCGATCGACGCGATCCGGATCGGGCTGGGCGAGACGCACCGCGTGATGCTGAACACGTATGTGACGTTCGCGCGCCTGTTCCAGGGCACGGTGAAGATCGAGCACCTCAAGGGCCCGGTGGGGATTGCGCACCTCGGGAGCAAGGTGGCGTCGCGTGGGTTCATCTGGCTGCTCTTCTTCCTGGCGTTGATCAGCGTCAACCTGGCGGTGGTGAACTTCATGCCGCTGCCGATCGCCGACGGCGGTCAGTTCCTGTTCATCCTGGCGGAACAGATCCGCGGCAAGCCGGTGCCGGCGGGGTTCCAGAACGCGACGATGATCGCGGGGCTGCTGTTGATCGCCGGGCTGTTCCTGATCCTGACGTACAACGACATCGTGGGGATTCTGAAGCACTGATGGCCAGTGAGCCAATGGAATCTCTGCACACTCGCGCAATCGCCGCACGAGAGTGATCGCATCGGAGACGGAAGGAGATCGGTCAAGCGCCGCAGGGGCGGGGCTTGGGCACGCCGCCCGGGCTTGCGAAGTTGGGGCTCGCGGAGTTGGGGTTTGCGGAGTTGGAAGCGGCGGATTCGATGCTGGCGGCCTCGGCGCGGCGGAGGGCGCATTCGCGGATGGCGCGGGCGATGGAGGCGGCGTCGAGGCCGGCCTCGGCGAGCTGGCGCGAGCGCGAGTCCTGATGGATGAAGGAATCGGGCAGACCGAGGCGTGTGACGCCCGCGGCGGAGAGGCCCATTTCCTGGGCGGATTCGAGCACGGCGCTGCCGAACCCGCCGACGATCGAGTGGTCTTCGATCGTGATGATCGGCGTGCCGCTTTCGATGAGACGGCGGACCAGGGCCGCGTCGACGGGCTTGGCGAAGCGAGCGTCGTAGACCTCGACGCGATACTCGCCCTTGAGTTGATCGGCGGCGTCGAGGGCCGCCAGCGCGGGCGTGCCGAACGCGAGGATCGCGGCGTCGGGGTTCTCGATCTGGGGCGTGAGCAGGCGGGCCTTGCCGAGCGTGAACGGCGGGCAGGGCTGGTTCGAGAGCTTCGGCGAGACGACGTCGCGCGGATAGCGAACGCTGGAGAGCGATTCGTCGTGCGTGCGCATGAACTCGAGGGCGGCCAGGAGCGAGGGCTCGTCGATGGCGGCGGTGATGACGGCGCCGGGGAGCGTGCGGAGGAGCGCGGTGTCGCAGAAGCCGTGGTGCACGGCGCCGTCGCCGCCCACGAGGCCGGCGCGATCGAGGCAGAGGCGGACCGCGAGCCCCTGGAGCGATGCTTCCTGGAAGGCCTGGTCGAAGGCGCGCTGGAAGAAGGTGGAGTAGACGGCGAAGAAGGGGCGGAAGCCGGTCTTGGCCAGGCCGGCCATCATGTCGAGGGCGTGGCTCTCGCAGATGCCGGTGTCCCAGACGCGATCGGGATAGGCGGCGAGGGACTTGGTGAGGCCCGTGCCGTCGGGCATGGCGGCGGTGCAGGCGACGACCTTGGGATCGCGCGCGAGCACGGCGAGGATGGCGTCGGAGAAGGCGGCGGTGAAGGAGCGGCCTTCGCTCTTGAGCTCGACGCGGCAGGCGCGTTCGGCGGGCTCGCCCTCTTCGGCGGTGTCGAACTCGAAGGCGGGCGGCGAGTGGAACTTCGACGCGTCGGCCTCGCTGAACGCGAAGCCCTTGCCCTTGATGGTCTTGACGTGGAGGACCATGGGGCGCGGGAAATCACGGGCCTCGGAGAGGATGCCGATGAGCGTGGGCAGGTCGTGGCCGTCGATGGGGCCGACGGTCTTGAGGCCGAAGCGTTCGAACCATCCGCCCTCGTCGAGCATGGCCTTGGTTGCTTCGCCGGCGCGGTGGTAGGCCTCGCGGACGAGGGAACCGCCGGGGACGTGCTTCAGGATTTCGCCCGCGGATTTCTTGAGGTCGGCGTAGAGCGAGGAGATGCGGACGCGATCGAAGTACTGGCTGACGGCGCCCTGCGGGTGCGAGATCGACATGCCGTTGTCGTTGAGGACGACGAGGAACTGGCGGTTGAGGGTGCCTGCGTTGTTGAGGCCTTCCATGGCGACGCCGTTGACGATGGAGGCGTCGCCGATCATGGTGACGACGCGGCGGCCTTGGGGGCGGAGCTTTGGGTCGAAGGAATCTCCGGCGAGGGCGTCGCCGCGCGCCATGCCGACGGCGGTGGAGATGCCGGTGCCGGCGTGTCCGACGCGGAAGAGATCGAAGGGGGACTCGCTGGGCTCGGGGAAACCGGCCATGCCTTGGCGGGTGCGGAGGTGGTCGAGGAGGGGAAGGCGGCCGGTGAGCAGCTTGTGGGGATAGCACTGGTGGCCGACGTCGAAGAGGAGTCGGTCGAAGGAGAAGTCGAAGACGTAGTGGAGGGCGATGGTGAGCTCGACGACGCCGAGGTTGGGGGCGAGGTGTCCGCCGGTGCGCGAGACCTGAAGACAGATGGCGTCGCGGATTTCCTGGGCGAGCTGGGGCAACTGCTCAACGGCGAGCGACTTGAGATCGGCGGGAGACTTGATCGTGTCGAGCAGTCGCATCATCACCTCATCGGCCGCACGGCGGTCGCGTCACTGGATCGGGGTCGGCGATCGCGGGGCCGGCGAACTTTCATCTCTTCCTGAAAACTCTAGCGCGGCTTGGGGGCGGCGGCCAGCGTGATTCTCATTACGAAAACGGGGGCGGCGGGTTCGCGGTTCAGCGCGTTCGCGTGGCCATGAGGTCGGCGAGGATGCGCAGGGGCTCGGCCGGGCGCCCGAGTTCCCGGACGGCCCGCGTGGCCTTGAGGTGGAGGCGCTCGATCTCGGCCTGCGAGGCTTCGACGCCGAGCACGCCGGGGTAGGTGAGCTTGCCCTTGTCGGCGTCCTTGTGGGTGCGTTTGCCGGTGTGCTCGCTGGACTGCTGGACGTCGATGAGGTCGTCGACGATCTGGAACATCAGGCCGATCGCTTCGGCGTAGCGCGTGATGGCGGCGAGGCGTTTGTCGCGGGGCTTGGCGCCGACGGCGCAGAGGGCGCCCATGCGGCAGGCGGCGCGGAGGAGCGCGCCGGTCTTGTTGAGGTGGATGATCTGGAGCTTGCGGACGGTGGGCAGTGAATCGGGCAGGCCGCCGAGGGTGTCGTAGACCTGGCCGGCGATCATGGCGCTGGTCGCGCCGGCGAGTTCTTCGAGGAGCAGGGTGACGAGCGCGGGCGGGAGCTTGGCGCGGGCGAGGACGACGAAGGCCTGGTTGAGCATGGCGTCGCCCGCGAGGACGGCCATTGCTTCGCCGGCGTGGATGTGGAGCGTGGGTCGTCCGCGGCGGAGGTCGTCGTTGTCGATCGCGGGCAGGTCGTCGTGCACGAGACTGAAGGCGTGGATGTACTCAACAGCGACGAGGGCGGGCGCGGCATCGCGGCCGGTGCCCCCCACCGCCTTGGCGCAATGCCACGCGAGCAGAGGACGGAGGCGCTTTCCGCCGCCGATCAGGGCGTAGCGGACGGCGTCGGCGAGCGCTTGGGGCGTGCCGGGCACGCGGGTGGAGCGTTCGAGGAGTTTTTCGATGGCGGGGAGGGGCGCGAAGACGAAGGCCGAGGGGTCGCGCGCGCGGCGCGGTTTCACGCGAGGCGCTCCTGGGAGCGGAGGAGGTCGTGGATCTCGGCGGCGTTGGCGGCGGCGTAGATCTTCTCGCGGAAGTCGTTCATCATCATGAGGCGGCTAATGCGGGCGAGCGCCTGGATGTGATCACTGGTTTTGTCGGGGGGGCTGGCGAGAAGGACGATCAGGCGGACGGGCTGGCCGTCGATCGCCTCGAAGTCGAGCGGGTCGGCGGGCTTTCCGATCGCGAGGGCGAGGGAGGTCATGCCGGGGCACTTGCCGTGCGGGATGGCCAGGCCGTGACCGATGCCGGTGGTGCGAGTCTGCTCGCGAGTCCAGACGGCGTCTTTGAGCGGCTTGGCGTCGGTGATTCGGCCCGCGAGGGCGAGCATGTCAACCAGCTCTTCAATGACGCCCTTTTTGTCGCGCGCCGCCAGCGGTGCACGGATGCAATCAAGGCTCAGATGGTCCAACAGATTCATGTGGTGCCCTGGTCATGCCCGCGCCCGGATTCGGCACGCGGCCAATCAGACTCCGCCGATCGCCCCCGCAAGCCGCAGGGTCGATGAGTGTACCCCCGTCAACGCGGCCCGGAAGGACGGGCGAGGAGCACGGAATAGGAACCATCCCGATAGGCCGAGGCGAGCTCGCCCGGGAGGCCGGCGGGGCTGGTGGACCGCTCGCGCGAGATGCGGAGAGCGAGTTGCGACGCCGCCCAGCTCGCCTGAGACTGGTTCTCGGCCTTTTCGATCGAGCATGTTGCGTAGAGGATCGCCCCGGTGGGCTTGAGAAGCGTGGCGGCCTGGGTGAGGATCTCTCGCTGGATTTCGATCAGGCGAGCGGATTGTTCGGCGCTGGCGCGGTACTTGGCCTCGAGCCTCCGCGACAGCACGCCCGTGTTGGAGCACGGTACGTCGATCAGGACCAGGTCGGCGGCGGCGCTGGCTCGCTGCAACGCCTCGGCGTACGAAGAGACCAGCACCGACTCATCGTCGCGGAAGGTGGCTTCGAGCACGGAACGGCGTGCATCGTCGGTGTCGGTGGCGATGATGCGGGCCTGGGGGAAGATGGCCCGGAGCTGGCGGGTCTTTGTGCCGCGACCGGCGCAGAGATCGACGATTCGCTCGCAACGCAGGTCGGCGATGCTCTGGACGGCTTGCGATGATGAAGGGTCCTGCACCCACACGCCGGGCGTGGCGGCAAGGAAATCCGCCAGCGCGGACTCATGACCCGCGAAGATGGAGTGGCCGGCGTCGGCGTGGGGCGAAAGCGCGGGATTGGCGGCGAGGCGCTTCGCGACCGATCCGGAGGCATGGCTCGCATTGATGATCGTCGGTGCTTCGGCGAGGGAGTGATGGGCGATGGCCCGTGCGGCGTCCGGGCCGTGGGTGGCCATCCAGCCTTCGATCAGCGTTCGCGGGTGGCTTGTCGCGACGGCGATCCGCCATGTGGGATCGGCGGGGAGTTTCACGCCGCGAAGGACACGCGAGCGCCCGCTGGCGAGGGGGAATTCGTCGTCGCCGAGATTCCAGGCGGCGCGGGTGAGCGGGATCGAACGCCCTTGGTCATCGGTGGCGCGAGGGGCCGTGTCGCTGACTTTTCGGAGGACGGCGTTGGCCAGTCCGCCCGCGCCTTCGCGGATATTGGCCTTGGCCCAGTTCACCGATTCGTCGACGGCGGCGTGGGGCGGGACGGCGTCCATCGCGGCGAGCTGGGCCGCCCCGACGAGCAGGACGGCTTGCATCGCGGGCTCGAGCTCGCGCACGGGCGTGGAGAGGAAGCGATCCAGGATGAACTCCAGCGTAACCCAGTGGCGGAGCACGCTGTCATAGATGGCGTGGCAGAAGGCGGCGTCGCGGGGCGAAAGGCCGGCGGTCTCCGGCTCCATGGGGAGCAGGTCGGGGCGCCGGGCGGCCTGACGCGCAACGACGCGGATCGCCCGATCGCGGGCGCCGGGCGGCGAGGGTGCGGGTGAGGATGATCGGTTCGGACGCGGCGTGACCATGGAAAGGGCGACTGTAGCGCGAGCGGGGGCGGATTCACGCGGGGGTGGTTGACATCACGCGTCGGTGCCACTTCACTCCGGGTCGTGAGTCACGCCGCTCTCCAAGCCGAACCGACCGCGCGGGCTGATCGCACGCCGTGTGTGTTGTTCACGGCCTTTGAGCCGAGCGGCGATGACCACGCGCAGGCGGTGATCCGCGAGCTGCTTTCTCGTCATCCGGAGCTGAGGATTTACGCGTGGGGCGGGCCGCGGATGGCGGCGGCGGGCGCGGAGGTGATCGAGCGAACGGGCGACGACGCGGTGATGGGCCTGCCGGGGCTGAAGAAGCTGCAGGAGCATCGCAAGATCAACGAGCGGATCGATCAGTGGCTCGAGCAGAACCGGGTTGATCTGCACGTGCCGGTGGATTCGCCGGCGGCCAACTTCCCGATCTGCGCGATGGCGAAGGCGCGCGGGATCAAGGTCGTGCACCTGGTGGCGCCACAGATCTGGGCGTGGGCGCGGTGGCGGATTCACAAGCTGCGCCGCCTGACGGATCGCGTGCTGTGCGTGCTGCCGTTTGAAGAGAAGTTCTTCGTGAAGCGAGGGGTGCCGGCGACGTTCATCGGGCACTTCCTGTTCGATGAGCCGATCGATGAGGCGGCGCTGGACGCGAAGATCGCGGAGCTGCCGGCGGGCACGCCGCGGATCGCGATCATGCCGGGCTCGCGTCCGGACGAGCTTCGCCGGAACTACCCGATGATGCTGGAAGTCTTCGCGAAGGTGAGGGAGAAGCACCCGGGCGCGATCGCGGTGGTCGCGGCGACGCGGCCCGCGGTCGCGGAGCAGTTGCAGGTGGTCGCCGCGCAGCTGGCGGATCGGCTGGGGCTCGGGCGCGTCGAGAACAACGGATGGCCGGAGTCGATGCGCTGCGTGGTGGGCGCGACGGACGTCGTGGTCCGCTGGTGCGAACTGGCGCTGGTGAAGAGCGGCACGGTGACGATGCAGGTCGCCAAGCAGCTCCGCCCGATGGTGATCGTGTACAAGAAATCGAACCCGCTGCTCTACTACGTGGTGAAGGCGATCATGGCGACCAAGCTGTTCACGCTGCCGAACGTGATCGCGCACCGCGAGATCGTGCCGGAGTTTGTGCCGCATTTCGGCGGGCCGGAGCCGATCATCCGCGCGGTGCTGGATGTCGTGGAGAATCCCGGGGTGGCGGCGAAGCAGCGCGAGGAGCTGGTCGCGATCGTGTCGCAGTTTGCGGGACGGAGCGCGCGGAAGCTGGCGGCGGATGAGATTGAGAAGGCACTTGGTTTGAGGTAGCGCGACGCTACGCGCTCGCTGTGCCACCCACGGCGGTCGCGATGTCCGCGATCACCTCGCGCGCGGAGGCGTCGGCGGTAGCGCGGCTCTTGTGCGTGAACGACCGCCACATCCAGGGGAGCGGGATCACCGAGAGCGGGAGGTACCACCACCACGTCGGGATCGTGTACCACGAGAAATAGGTCTTGAGCATCGAATCGGTGACCCAGACACCGGGCCACACCGTGGCGATGAGGAGCAGCGCGTAGATCCAGGGCATGCGCTTGTTCATGGCGGCTCGAAAAACGAGGCGCGAGCCCGAGCCGCTCGGCTCGACCGAGCACGAGAGGGTGTGCTCGAATGGCGTCGCGAAGGCGTCGGCGCGGAACTCGGTCGCGGACATGGCGGCGAAGCCGGGGAGTTTGCCGCGTTTCGAGAGCTGGCGTGCCCGATCCATCACCTCGGCGGGCTGGAGCGGGGACTGGACGACCGGCAACTCGTTTGGGTTTGGTCCGGTCGCTTCTGGGCCTTGCGTCTGCATAACACCTCGAAGGGCGCCGCCAGCCGATCCAACGCGCTCACGCCGCGAATCTATCGGAGGAATCGGGGCGGGGCCTGCAGGGGTTGGCACGCGGAATGCCCGTACCGTTGATAGCCATGGCTCAGAGCCTCCAGAGTGGTCCGGTGTTGCGTTTAGTGAACGCGGACGCGGCGTTGGAACAGCGCCCGTCGCGTGTGGCCACCACGCCCGACCTTCGGCGTGCGGCGGGGTCGGTGGCGACCGAGAATCGGGCCGCGGCGGGGCTTTCGGCGCTCGATGCACGCTGGGTGTTTGCGGTGCAGGTGGCGCGGACGCTCGACGGGGGGAAGGCGGCGGTGCTTCCGCCCGAGAAGCGACGGGAGCTTGTCGCGGGCGCGGTGCGGATGGGTCTTCGGGCGTTCGATGCCAATGTCGTGATCGCGCTTGTGCAGGACGCGGCGAGGCGCGGCGAATCGCCCCTCTCGCGGGAGACGGAGTTCTGTCTCAAGCTCGTGAAGGCCCCAAGCGACGAGGGTTCGGAGGGGTGGAACTGGATGCTGATCGTGGGAACGGCGCTGCTGCTTGCGGGCGGGGCGCTGGCGGGGCTGATGATCTGGATCAGGTCGTAGAGGAAGTCACGAAGTCACGAAGATAGAGTGTCCCCCTCGCGGGCGCTCGGGGCTCGCGAAGCTCGACCACTTTCGGCCGCAGCGTTCGATTACTCCACCACCGCGTTCCTTCCCTGTCTCGCTGTTTCCCTGATTCCCTGTGTCGCCGCAGCGCTACATCGCCTCGGCGCGGCGGGCCCACTCAAACTCGAGGGGCTCGAGTTCCTCGGCGAGCTTTCGACGCTCGTCGCCCAGCGAGGTCGCCTTGGACTGATTGCGCCACACGTCGGGGTCGCCCAGCTCCACGTCGATCGCTTTGATCCGCGTTTCGATCTTCTCGATCTTGGATTCGAGCTGCTCGGTCTTCAGCTTGGCGAGCGCGTTGACGCTGGGCGCGGGGCTCGCGACCTTCCGCTTGTTCTCTTCCGACTGGCGTCTGCGGCGTTCGGATTCCTCGCGACGCGATTTTTCCTCCGCGGCAGCCGCGGCGGCTTCGCGCTGGCGCATCGTGGCTTTTTCGTGCCACTCGGTGTAGTTGCCGAGGAAGACCTCGCACCCGCCCTTGCCGTCGAGCACGAGCAGCCGGTCGCAGGTCGCGTCGATGAGGGCGCGGTCGTGGCTGATGAGCAGGAGCGTGCCCTCATAGCCGAGGTCGCCGTCTTCTTCGGGCATGGCGAGCGCGTCTTCGAGACGCTCGGCGCTCGGGATGTCGAGGTGGTTGGTCGGTTCGTCGAGCACGAGGAGGTTCTTCGCGCTGGCGAGGAGGCCGGCGAGCACGGCACGGCTGCGCTCGCCGCCGGAGAGCATGCCCATCTCGCGGTCCTGCTCGCTCCCGGAAAAGAGGAACGCGCCGGCGAGGTTGCGGGCCTGCTGCTCGCTGAGCAAGAGGCCGGGGCACTCCTTCAGGATCACGTCCTGCAGGTAGCGGTACACGGGCTTGTCGCGGTCGACGCCCTCGTGGAGCTGGCGGTAGTAGCCGACCTTGACGTTGGTGCCGATGCGGATCGCGCCGGTGTCGGCGTCGAGTTCGCTGAGGAGGCACTTGACGAGCGTTGACTTGCCCGCGCCGTTGGGGCCGATGATGCCCCACCGCTCGCCGCGTGCGACCGAGACGTCGAGCTCCTTGAAGAGGACCTTGGGCGTGCCGTCCTCGCCCCGGTATTGCTTGGACAGGCCGCGTGCCGAGATCACGATATCGCCCGTGCGCTCGGCCTTGGGGAGTTCGAGCGCGAAGACGGACATTTCCATCGGGCGCTCGAGCGTGAACTCGGCCTTGGCGCGGTCGAGCTTGCTCTGGCGGCCCTTGGCCTGGCGGGCGCGCTGACCGGCCTTGTAACGCCTGATGAACGCCTCTTCCTTCTTGAAGCGGCCCTGCTGGTTCTCGAACGCGCGGAGCTGCGCCATGCGGCGCTCGGTCCTAATCTCGCGGAAATCGGCGTAGTTGCCCGGGTACTCGATCAGACGCCCGTGCTCGACCTCGATGATCCTCGTCACGACGTTGTCGAGCATGTAGCGGTCGTGGCTGATCATCGCGACCGCGCCGCGGTATTGCTCGGTGAGGAACGATTCGAGCCACAAACGCCCGTCGATGTCGAGGTGGTTCGTCGGCTCGTCGAGGAGCAGGATGTCGGGCTCTTCGAGCAGCAGCTTGGCCAGCGCGAGGCGGCCCTTCTGTCCGCCGGAAAGGCCGGAGACCGAGATCGAGAATTGCGAATCGGTGAACCCGAGGCCGTGCAGCACCGCCTCGATCTTGTGATCGATCGCGTACCCGCCCGCGGCCTCCATCGCGCGCTCGAGCTGCACCTGCCGCTTCATCAACTTGTCGATGGCGGCGTCGTCGCCCGCGCGGGTCGCCTCTTCCATCGCGGTAAAGACCCGGTCAAGTTCCATGTGCAGACGGTGCAGCTCCACGAACGCGCCCTCGGCGGACTGGCGAAGCGTCTCGGCCGGGTCGAGGTTCGGGTCCTGGTGCAGGTAGCCCGCGCGGCAGCCGCGTTGCAGCGAGACGCTCCCCGAATCGGGCGTGATCTGCCCGGTGAGAATCTTCATGAGCGTGGTCTTGCCGCAGCCGTTGCGCCCGACGATGCCGATGCGCTCGCCGGGCTCGATGGTGAGCGACACGCCGTCGAGGATGATGCGCTGCCCGAAGGCGTGGCGGATGTTGGTGCAGGAGAGAATGGGCACGAGCGATTGTAGAAGTGGCACGACGCGAGCGCGGAGAATCACCGCTCTCCCGCATAAATCGCCCTGAAATGAAGGCCGCGCAAGCGGAGCGGAGATCCTCCTCGCCCTGACAATCGCCTAGTGCAGCCTGGGGAGCAGGAACACGTCGATGAGCTTGTCGCCGATGCCGAGCAGGGCCGCGCCAGCGATCATGCCCGCGCAGATCGGTTCGAGGGAGCGGACCCAGAGCGTGTGGCCCGCGGTGCCCTCGCGGTGCTCGTAGCGTTTGTGCAGGAAATGGAAGAGCACGGCACCCGCCCACATGCAGAAGGTCGCGTCGGGTGGGAGGACGACGCCTAGGCCGATGCTGACGGGCGACAGCCAGAACCTGCCCTTGGTCATGATCTTGACGGCCTCGAAGACCAGCGCGACCGAGGCGGCGAGCACGAGCGACCAGATGATCGAGGTGCTGAGGTGGCTGAAGCCGCCCTCGATGATGTCCGCGACGCCCTTCCACTGGACGGCGGAGGGCATGGCGAACTGATCGCTCACCATCTTGGCCTGCACGTTGTCGCCCGGCTTGTAGGTGCTCAGGAACATCGCGTAGAACAGCGGCGTGGACACCAACGCGCCCGCGAGGATGCCGATCACATGCCCCACGGCCTGCTGGCGCGGCTTAGCGCCCAGCATGTAGCCGGGCTTGATGTCCGAGAGAAGGTTGGCGGCGTTGCCGGCGACCGACGCCGTGATCCCCGCGGTCATGAGATTCACGGCGGGGTTGGGGAGCGCGCCGGTCGCGGCGGCGTTGGCCTTGTCGATCATGCCGAAGGTAAACTGAGGGATCTTCGCCAATGCGCCGGTCGGCGTCCAGCTGGTGAGCGCCATGGCATTGGTGCAGATGAGCGAGAGGATGAAGACGAGGGGGAGCGCGACGAGCGTGGTCCAGTAGGGCACGCCGTACCAGGTGTGGGCCATCCAAGCGGTGATCGCCGCGAGGATCGGCAGACCGATGAACGAGACCTTGGTGGGAAGCTCGATGTGCCCGACGGGGTCGACGCCGGCGGCCTTCTTCTTGCCGAGCATGCCGGCGAAGGCGTCGATGATCACCTTGGGCTTAGCGAAGAGCGCGACGAGCGAGCCGACGACCATGATCGCGACGCCCCACCAGATCGCCCACTGATTCACGATCTCGGCGCGGCCGACGTGGAACTGCGACCACTTGGCGACGCCCTGCTCGACCAGCGAGGACATCTCGGCCCAGGTGACCTTGGCGCCGGGCGCGGCGTCAGGCCTGGGGTCCGTGCCCCGGATGTCGCCGCCAGTGATCATCATCGGCGCAAGGATGAAGAAATTGATGACCATGCCGATGAGCATGCTGGTGGAGGTGCGGATGCCCATGAGCCCGCCGGTGCCGATCATGGCGAGGTCGAGCGAGGGACGGAGGGCCAGTTCGCGGATGTCGACGCCCGCGATCTTGGGGATCGCCCAGCCGTGCTTGGCGACGCCGGCGTAGTACCACGCGTCGAGGCGTTCGTTCAGGACGAAGAACGACTTGCGGCCCAGGGCGTGGACCCAGAGGAGCTTCATGTAGGCCTCGCCCGCGCAGACCTGGACGACGCCGACGAGCGCCGCGGCCGCCACGAGGGCCTTGGCCTGGATCATGCCGATCGCGCCCTTGCCGGAGTAGAGCGTGTCGAGGACGACGCCGCAGGCGCGGCCTTCGGGGAACGGTTGTTGCTCATCGTTGATGAAGCGCCGCTTCATCGGGAAGGCGACGAGCACGCCCATGACCGATGTGATGATGTTGAAGGCCAGGAGCTGGTACCACGGGAGAACGACGTTGGCCTTCCAGAAATAGGCGGCGAAGCTGGACATGAGCGGGACGGTCATGTAGCCGGCGCTGGTCGCGATGGACTGCATCGCGTTGTTCTCGAGGATCGTGAAGTCCTTGGCCATGCGCATCGCGGAGAGGAGCTTGAACATGCCGAAGGCGAGGATCACGCTGGTGAGTCCGACGCCGAGGGTGATGCCGGTCTTGGCAGAGACGTAGAGGTTGGTGGCGGAGAGAACGCCGCCGAGCGCGAAGCCGGTGGCGGCGGAGCGGAGGGTGAGCTGGGGCATGTCGCCGCGGAAGACGTTTTGGAGCCACCAGCGGTCCTTCTGCTCGCGGGTCCACGAGTGGATCTGTTCGTCGCTGAGTTGCTGGATGGCCATGCGGTTGGTCTCCGTCGGAAGGGCGGAGCGACACGGTACGCGAAGACGGGATTTGACGCAATGACAGCGAGGGCGGCGGGGCGTACGGCGCATGGACGGCCGCGGCGACCTCGGGCGAGGTAGCTGGGCCTCTCTCGGCGGCTCGGCAGGTCAGCGGGTCGGTATTGTCGGGATGCGACCGGGCGGCGGCGACGCTGGTGCGTCCAAAAACGAATCAGGCGGGCCGAAACCCGCCTGATCGTGAACGTGGGCGATACTGGACTCGAACCAGTGACCTCATGCGTGTCATGCATGCGCGCTAGCCAACTGCGCCAATCGCCCGGACCTCGGATGTCAATCGGCGGAATCCCGCCGCATCTGGAGATGCGTTACGACTATAGCCCGCGATCCCGGGAAAAGAAAAGCCCCCGCCGGAATACCGACGGGGGCTTGAGGGATATTGAACGACCGCGGGTCGAGCTTAGCAGCCGGACTCGAAGGCCTCGGCGAACATGTCGTAGTCGTCGCCGTTGACGAAGCCGTCGCCGTTGATGTCGGCGCCGATGTCGGCGATCTCGAAGAGTTCGGCGAACGCGTCGTAGTCATCGCCGTTGACGAAGCCGTCGCAGTTGAAGTCGGCGGCGCACACGACGACCGAGGCGGCGGCGCTGGTGTCGCTGCCGCAGCCGTTGGTCACGACGCAGTCATAGTTGCCCGCGTCGGCGATCTGGGCGTTGGTGATCGTGTAGCTGCTGGAGTTGGCGCCGCCGATGTCGACGGTGTTGTGACGCCACTGATAGCCGGTGGCGCCGGTCGCGGTGACCGAGAGGGCGATCGAGCCGCCACGGCAGACGTTTCCGCCGGTCGGATCAACGGTCACGGTCGGACCTTCGTTGACGGCAAGGGAGGCGGCGGTGCTGGTGCTGTTGCCGCAGGAGTTGGTGACGACGCAGTCGTAGCTGCCCACGTCACCCACGGTGACGGACGGGATGGTGTAGGTGCTGCTGTTGGCGCCGCCGATATTGGCGGTGTTCTTGCGCCACTGATAGCCGGTGGCGCCGGTCGCGGTGACGCTGAAGCTGGCCGACTGGCCCGAGCACTTGGTCTGGTTGGAGGGGTTGCCCGTGATGTTGGGGGTGGTGTTGACGGTCAGCACGGCGGCGTTGCTGGTCACGTTGCTGCAGGAGTTGGAGACGACGCAGTCATAGCTGGCGGCGTCGCCGGCGGTGACCGACGGGATGGTGTAGCTGCTGCTGGTCGCACCACCGATGTTGGAGGTGTTCTTGCGCCACTGATAGCCGGTCGCGTTGGTCGCGGTGACGGTGAACGTGGCCGAGGTGCCCGTGCAGCGGGTGAGGTTGGAGGGCTGGCCGGTGATGCTGGGCGCCGTGCAGCCGGTGCCCGAGATCGAGAGCTGATAGAGCTGCGACGCGGAGGTGCCGGCCGCGGCGGAAACCTTGACGTAGTACGTGCCGGCGCTCAGACCGAGCCCGGAAAGGGTTTCCACGGCGCCCGCGCCGGTGGAAGCGGCGGAGCCGAGGAGTGTCGTGCCGTTGCTGGCGTAGACGTCGATCCGCATGTCGAGGATCGCAAGCGAGTTGGTCGTGGTGCCGCTGTTGCAAGCGCCGCTGGCCGCCTGGCTGCTGTCGTCGTAGCTCTTGCCGTACGGCGTAAGCGTGGCGCCGAAGGTGAGCGAGGCGGTCGTGGTGAACTTGTACCAATCAGCCTCGGCATCGTCGTCGAGCGACGCGACGGAGACCTGGGTGTCGTTGGTGCCGGTGAGCGGGCTAGGGACCGGCGTGCCGACGTTGATGGGGGTGCCGGAGACCAGCGTGCCGAGGTCCTTGGCGGTGGCCGCGGTGCCGATGGTGCCGACGACATCGCCATAGTGGCGCTGCACGGCACGGAAGTCGTCGTGGCGCGGGCCGTCGAAGGAGGTGCTGAGGAACGGCTCCATCAGCTGGTTGCTGTTGTTGGAGCAGACGTGGTCGATGCCCCAGGCGTGCCCGAGCTCGTGCATGACGGTGTTGCGGAAGAAGCGCCCGGAATTGGCGGTGCCGCCGAAGTTGTTGATATCGTCGGAGTCCATCACCATGTTCCCGTTGGAGGGGAAGAAGGTGTAGGCGAGGATATTGCTGGCGCCGTCAATGGAGTGCATGGAGATGCGGACGTCGCCGCGGGTGGCAGCGCCGGCCTGTGACCAGGCGGCGCCGTCGTCCCAGTCATTGCCGCCGACGGTAATGCGGGTGAAGGTCAGGCCGGAGAGCTGCTGCCAGCGATCGAAGCAGTTCTGGAAATAGCCGATCCAAGTCGCGCGGGCGAACTTGGTGTCCATCTTGGCGAAGAGGTTGCTCGCGGACGTGGGCTCGCCCGCGCCGCCCGAGATCGACAGACCATCTGGCACCAGGCTCCAGGTCAACGCGCGGGGCGTTCCCTGGGTGCCGGACCAGCGGGAGCCGAGGTAGTAGCGCTCGCCGAACTGATCGTTGTACGCGTTGACGTACGCCATCACCTGAGCGACGTACTTCTCATCGGTGCCCTCGGCGAAACACACGATCAGCGGCGCTTCCTCCTGATCGCGGATCACACCGTCTGCATGACCACCCAGGCCACCCGCGGGCTGTGTGGCGACCTGGCCGAAGGCCGGGGCGGCAAGCAGCGCCGCGGCGGCTGTAAGGCCACGAATCAACTTCTTCAACATTCCTGCTCTCCTGGCGCAATGGACGAAAGAGGCCCGTGGGCGGGCTTACACCTGACAATCGGCGAGCCTACACCCCGGCCCGCTGGCCCGTCAATGACATTTGCACCGAACCCAACGGGAATTCGCCCGATCCATTGCGATCGATCCAAGCGTTCAGGCAAATACCCACCATCGGGATTTATCGGGCGATCGACGCGAGCACCACACGTCTTTTCATATCCGACACGACCACGCCTCCCGCTCGCTCCAGCGTCACCGCGAATGCAGCCGCCTTTTTGATCGGAAGCTGCGGCTCAATCGGAACCTCCAAAGGCCCGCGGCCTTCGCACCCGAACACCGCCCCACTCACGCGCTGAGCGAGGCCCCTTTCCGCATCGATGATCCAGAGTTGGTACTGCTCACCCGCCTTGCAGGCGGGCAGGCCAGTAAACCGCATGACGCCGGTCTGCATCGCGTCCGACCACGCCACTTCGCCCGTGACGCCGGTGATTTCGGGCGACTCGCCGGTGTCGAGCGCGTTGAACGGACCCCAACTGGCACGAACCAGATCGCCCTTGGCCTGCGCGGCGACCATGCGATCGGCGTGGCTGGGCGTCGAACCGCCCGGGTTTCGGAGCGCCAGCCCCACCGCGACGACCAGGCACGCCGCGGCGGCCATCCAGCCGGACAGCGCCAAAGCTCGCCAGCGCGAGGGCTGGGCAGCCTGAAGCGCGGGCGCTCGATCGTGACGGTGTTCAGGCTCGGGTCGCGCGAGCTTCATGCCGCAGCACCAGGCGCGGGCCTGGATTTCGACCTCGCGTCGGAGTGACGCGGGCATGCCGCCCTCGCAAGGGCAGCCGGCCGCGACTTCGCCCGCCGCCAGGTCGTGCGGCGAAACCGCAAGCCACTCGACGCATTCCGGGCACTCGGAGAGAAGTTCGCAGAGCTCGCGTTCTTCATCGCGCGACAGGCCGAAGCACGCGCGCTCCGCGAGCAACTCCTCGGCACGCTGGGGGACATTCCGACCGGGGGCGCTCATGCCGCACCCCCTTCGCTCGAAGCGCCGGCGTTGCTGGCGTCCTTCTTCGCGGCGCTGAGGAGTTCACGCAGGCGGATCAGGCCGCGCCGCGCATGGGTCTTCACGGTGCCGAGCGGGAGACCCGTCGCGCCCGCGATCCGTTCGTGCGACAAACCCTGCACAAGCGAGAGCCGAAGCACGCGCTGCTGGTCGTCGCTCAATCGCGACATCGCGATCATGGCGGCGTTTGCCACTTCGCGCTCGTCGGCGGTCATCTCGTTGGGCTCGGCCGCGGAGGGCTCGGTCTCGGGCAGACCGTTCTTATCCAGCTGTCGGGTCGCGCGACGGCGGCGATCGATCAGGCGGCGCCGCGCGATCATCGCGACAAAGGCGGTCTCCGACGCGACGCCCGGGTCGTAGCGGTAGGCGTTCTTCCAGATCTCGACGAAGATCTCCTGGACGGCGTCCTCGGCCTCCGCGTGGGTGGGCGTCATGCGTCGGGCGAGCGACCAAATCAGGCCACCAAAGCGATCCAAGCAAGCGCGCACCGCCTCCTGATCGCCACGCGCCACGCGTTGAAGGAGCGGCTCTTCCAAAGGTCTCGAAGCCCCCAAACCTCGGACAGATCGTCGAGCGTGGACGCCTGACCGCACAACACCCGCGCGATCGGCGCCCGCTCGGTCGTCATCGTAAGTCGCGGCCGGTTGATCCGCCACCGATGACGCGCCCCGCGCGTGAATCGCGGCGGCCCTTCCCGACGTCAACCTTGCGCACGCGCTGGACACGCATCACTCCACGTATATCCGCAATGCCCGGCCCGCCCTTTCGAACGGCCCGGGCGAAGGTCAATTGCTCTTGGGCATGATCACGGTGTCGATGACGTGGATCACGCCGTTGCTGGCATCAAGGTCGGCGGAAACCACGCCGGCGTTGTCGATCTTCACGCCGCCGTCGCTGGTAATCTTGACCTCGCCGCCCTGGAGCGTCTTGGCGTGCTTGGCCGCCACGGCGTCGGTCGAGAAGACTCGCCCCGACACAACGTGGTACTTCAGGATCGAGACGAGCTTGTCCTTGTTCTCAGGCTTGAGCAGGTCGTCGAGCGTTCCCTTGGGGAGCTTCGCGAACGCGTCGTCGGTCGGCGCGAAGACCGTGAACGGGCCGCTGCCCTTGAGCGCGTCAACCAAGCCGGCGGCCTTGAGCGCGGCGGCGAGGGTCTTGAAGCTGCCCGCCTTGACCGCGGTGTCGACGACATCGTCGGTACTTGGCATGATCACGGTGTCGATCACATGGATCACGCCGTTGCTGGTCTTCACGTCGGTCGCGGTGACGGTCGCGCCGTCGATCATCACCTTGCCGCCCGAGGTCTTGATATCGACGCGCTGGCCATTGACGGTGGTCGCGTTGCTGAGCTTGGTGACATCGGCGGCCAGCACACTGCCGGGGACGACGTGATAGGTGAGGATCGCGGTCAGCTTGGCCTTGTTCTCAGGCTTCAGCAGTTCGTCGAGGGTGCCCTTGGGGAGCTTGGCAAACGCCTCGTCCGTCGGCGCAAAGACCGTGAAGGGACCCGCGCCCTTCAGCGTGTCGACTAGCCCGGCGGCCTTGAGCGCCACGGCCAGCGTGTTGAACTTGCCGGCCTTCACCGCGGTATCGACGATGTCGTCGGCCACCAGATGAGAGGCCGCGGTCACGGCGGGCTTCTGATCGGAGCAGGAGCCCTTGAAGAGGGGACAATCCTGCGCGCTCGCCACGCCGCTCAGGCCCGCCGCACCCGCCACCGCCAGAATCGCAAGAACGTTCGTCGTTTTCATATCCGTTGCTCCATGAGGCCACCGGCCGGCACGACGATCCACGTCGCGCGGGAAACCCGCCGCTCAAAACACCCGTTGTTGTGTGCGTGCCTTTGGGTCAGGCCGATGCAACCTTGCCCCACGTCTTTCGCGGGCGCGAGCGGATCGGATTCACGCGGATGCACGCGGAAGAGAGCATGTCACGATCGGTGTACGCCGAACCGGGAGTTGATCCCGGGCTTCCTCCACCATTCCCCACTCCCGATTCCCCATTCCCGGTACTTCTCTTTGCTCCGTCTCTCAGTCTCTTCTTCCAACGAAAAACGCCGACCTTTCGGCCGGCGTTCTCATTCAATCGTTCTTCATCCGTATCGACGGATGTCGATCTTGTCAGCCACCCACATGGATCTCGACGCGACGGCTGGCCGCCTTGGTCGACTTGGGCTTGGCGGCGCCGTAGCCGGCCGCGGTCATCGGATTGTTCACGCCCTTGGAGGCGAGGTAGGCACGCACCGACTCGGCGCGGGCTTCGCTCAGCGCTTCGTTGGTCGGGTACTTGGCCTTCATCTTGTTGGGCTTGGTGCTGTCGGTGTAGCCCTCAACGCGGATCGAAGCGCCAGAGTACTCGCGCTTGATCTTGGCCGCGATTCCATCGAGTTCCTTCTTGGCCGTCGACTTCAGGGTCGCCGAGCCGGAATCAAAGCCGACGTCGCCGGCGAGGACCATGACTTCCTCGCGAGTGGAGCGACCGTTGCCCTGCCGGCCGCCATCGTTCGGCGGGTAGCTCGTGGGCTGAGCCTTATTGGCCGCCAACTCGGCCTGAGCCTGCTGAGCCTTCGCCTGCGCTTCGGCCAATTCGGTATCGCGCTGACGCGACTGGTTTTCGAGCGTCTGCAGGCGATCGCGGAGCTCCGCGTTCTCCTGGGTGACCATGTCGTGTTCCTTCTTGTCGACGCCGCAGCCCGTCGCGACCATCGTCGCCGCCGCCAGCACGCCAAGACCGATCAGCTTTGCAAACCTGTTGATCCCAGTCATCGTGACCATCCCCGTTCAAAAGGACTCGCCGCCAAACTCCGAGTCACGATCCTCGTGGCCCGGCTCATTTCCTCACATGGCGCGCGAGAAAAACTCGCGGCGCGGCCAATGGTATCGGCGTTCTTTCAAGTTTCTCGCCACTTCCGGGATTCACCTTCGCGCGGACTCCCGACACACCAACGGCGCTCGCTTCCGCATCTCGAACTTTGCCATCGCCGCTATGGCAGGAAGACCCCGCCCATGTTGCCGGTCAGTTTTCGCAACCCAAGCTCGATCAATGGTTTACAGACGAGAACCAGCACGGTCGAAACCGCCAGGAACGGGCCGTAGGGCATGACGCGCTTGAGCCGCCCGCCCAGCAGCTTGCCCAAGAGGACCCAGGCCAAGCCGACGAACGCGGCGCCGAAGAAGCCCAGCACGGAGTTGATCCACCCGATGCACGCCCCGACGGCCGCCATCATGTGGACATCGCCAAGGCCCATCGACTCCTTGCCAAAGCCGAGGCTCCCGAAGATCCGCACGGCCCAGACGACGCCGCCGCCGATCAGGTAGCCCATCAGCACGCCGCCCAGCGCGACGAGCCAGAGCGGGGCCAGATGGGTCGGAATCTGGTCGCCGGTGATCACATCGAACTTCCAAGGGCCCGCCCACATGCGTGCCAGCCACCAGCCGGTCATCGCGAGCCCCAGGCACGGCGCGAGGAAGACCAGTTCCTTGACCATTTCACGCCTGGCGTGGGGATAGGCGATCCACATCTCGCCCGGGTTGTGCGGGGCGTCTGCGGGAGGCTGGCCGCCGGCTTGCTCGGCGAGGGCCTGCTTCTCCCACGCTTCGTAGTCGGCGAAGCTGCGCCGGATCAGGCCGGTGGCGAGGAGCAGATTGCCGATGCCCAGGCCGATCACGCCGCCGATGCTCGCGCCGATCCAGCCCCAGCCGCGTGGCCCGGGGGTGGCAAGGGTCCAGACCTCGCCGGGCGTGGTGACGCCCAGGCCGCCCTCGCGCTGAACGATGTAGGCGTGGATCGGATGAACGAGGACGGCGACGAGCGCGGGAACCCACGTGAGGATGAGCGGGATGGTGCTGGTCTTGGCGTCGACCAGGGTCATCGCGACCAGCGCCGAGAGCAGCGTCAGCAGCACGGCGAAGCTCGGCCAGGTCTGCGTCGCTGACGACGCCATCCAGCGCGGCTTGATCGAGCCCAGGTCGAATCCGAGCACGTGCGTGCCCGTGGGCACCATGTAGTAGAGCACGAAGAAGAACACGAACAACGCCGCCACGAACGCCTCGACCAGCGGGTACTCGCTGGAGATCTTCACGCGGCAGAATCGGCAGCGTCCCTTGAGCAGGAGCCAGCCGAAGACGGGGATGTTCTCGCCGAAGGTCAGTTGCGTGCCGCACGCCGGGCAGGCGGAGGGCGGCGTGACGACGTTGAGCCCGCGCGGCAGGCGGTAGACGAGCACGTTGGTGAGCGAGCCGATGCACGCGCCCAGGGCCGCGATGAACAGCACCTTGACGGCGTCGAAGGCCCACAACCAGAGCTCGTAACTCTCAACCGCCAGCGTCATTCAGGGCCTCCCTGCCCTTCAAGTGTTCGTCTTCCGAATGCCCCGAATCAGTAGCCCGACCGTGAGGGAGGGCGCGTTTCGATCCTCACAATGCCACTCCCCCACTTCCGAATGCCGAATGCCTGATTCTTCTGCGCTTTGTTAGTGCCTAGTGCCCAGTGCCTTCTTCCCTAGAACGGCGCCGGGTCTTCCTCTTCATCCTCATCGTCTTCCCGCGCCCGTTCACCGGCCTTGGCCGAGAGTTCCTCGACCTTCTGCTCGGCGCGTTCGAGAACTTCCCGGCAGCGTTTGAGGAGCGCCACGCCGCGTTCGTATTCCGCCAGCGCGGATTCGAGCCCGACCTCGCCGCCCTCGATCTTCTCTACGATCGACTCGAGCTGCGCGAGCGCCTCCTCGAACGAGAGTTCCGTGCCGTCGCCGTGCTTTCCGGGTCGTTTGCTCACACCCACAGCGTACCCACTTCGCGGCGGCGTGCCTTTTGGTGCCCCGGCTGACGCCGGCGGCGTGTTCCACTCAAGTGCGCCAGGTGGCGTGGCCAAAGCCCGCTTGGGACTTGACCACGATCTTCGGGTCGCACCTCGCTCCTCTCAATCCCTCATTGCTCCACATACCCTCAGCCGATGGAGGTCGCATGAAAGCTCCGTTGCTGGGCGTCGCGTTCCTCGCTGGGTCGGTCGTCGCCTCGCGAGCCATGGCTCAGCAGGACTACGGCATCGAGTTCGCCACCATCGGCGCGCCCGGCAACGAGGCCTTCAACAAGCCCAACTGGGAGGACTACCCGAACTCGCCGGCGCTCGGGCACGGCAGGGTTGATTACACCTTCCGCATGGCCAACTACGAAACCACCACCGCCCAGTATCTCGAATTCGCCAATACGTTTTACGGCGTAGACCGCAATTCACTTCCGCCCTTCCTCTCCGGGCTTGGGCCGATCGAGTGGGGCGCGGGGCCGGATCGAAACTACCACGGCCCGGGAAGGCAATGGACGCTCGACACGCTCCCGGGCTCGGCGATGCGCCCGGTCTTCGGAATCTCCTGGCGCGACGCCGCCTTGTACTGCAACTGGCTCAACAACGGGAAATCCAGCGATCCGGCAACGCTGTTGTACGGCGCGTATGACGTGTCGACATGGGGCGACAACGCCGACGGCTCATTCAGCGACGGACTCACTCACCTCCCCGGCGCGAAATACTGGCTCCCGACCTACGACGAGGCGCTCAAGGCCAGCCACTACGACCCAAACCGCGACGGCCAAGGGCAGGGCGGGTGGTGGCTCAACAAGAACGGCTCGGATGACTACTCCATCCCCGGCCCGCCCGGTGTCGGCGAAACCAGCTACGGCTGGACCGACGGATTTGGCGGCGAATACCTCGTCGCCCTTGGAAGCTATCCCGGTTCACTCTCGCCGTGGGGACTCCTCGACACCAGCGGCGGCACGCCGGAGTGGACGGAGGGGCATGCACCCCGCTCTGGGCCACCGAGCGAGCGATTTCTTTTTGGTAGCAGGGCTGGCACTGGATTCGGGGGCGATCCAATCTGGTCCGTTTCCAGTACGACGCCCGGCGCGACCGGTCTCTACGGCTTCCGAATCGCGTCTGCGGTCCCGGCGACTGGCTCGCTGACGATCGTGCCGCTCGCCTGGCTTGTCGCGTCTCGTCGACGGCGATGACGCGGTTCGCACGCTCGGGGGGAGCCCCCCCGCGATTCCGTAGCACTCGTATGCACTCGGCCGATACCGGCGCGTCACTCAGCCGAAGAGCCCGGGCGACGCCTCGTCGTCCTTCCGCCGCAGCGTGCGGACGCGCACGCCGCCGACGACCTGCGACTCGAATTCGCCGCCGGCGGTCCTGGTGAGGATTGCCTTGCCCGGCGCGACCTGACCGGGCCCGCGCACCAGCGTGCCGTCTTTCAGCGTCGTCACGCTGTAGCCGCGTTCGAGCACCGAGATCGGGCCGACGGCCCGGAGCTGCCTCCCCACCGCGTCCACGCTCGCCACACGCTCCGCCACCAGCCCCTTGGCGGCCTCCGCGAGGCGGATCGCATCCACCCGCGCCGACGCGCCGGCGATCAGCCCTCGCATCGCGGCGTGCAGCCCCTTCCCGGCCGCGGCCAGGCGAGCCGCCAGGCGCGAACGCAACTCCGTGGGGCGCAGGCGCTCGAGCAAGAGCCCCGCGCGATCGACGCGCTTGCGTGCCGCGCTCACGCGCCGCTCCGTGGCGTGTGCAAGCCGCTGGTCCAGGCGATCGGAGTCGTCGCGCAGGTCTTCCACGCGCCGCTCCACCGCCAGGAGCACACGCCGCTCCGACGCATCGACCTCGCGCAGGAGCGCCCGTCGATCGGGGGTGAGCTTCGTGGCGGCCTGCGTCGGCGTGGAGCAGCGTTCGTCCGCAACCAGTTCCGCGATGGTCGTGTCGGTCTCGTGCCCGATCGCCGCGACGACCGGGAGCGCTGATTCCACGATCGCCTGCGCGACGACGCGCTCGTTGAAGGCCCAGAGGTCTTCCATCGAGCCGCCGCCGCGGGTGACGAGGATCGCGTCGATGCCGAGCTCATCGCGCCGGGCGTTGAGCGTGCGGATCGCGCCGGCGACCTCGCCCGCGGCGCCGTCGCCCTGCACTCGCACGTCGGCCAGCAGCAAGCCCACGGCGGGGCAGCGTTGCTTCATGGTCACGAGCACGTCCTGCAACGCGGCGGCGGTCCGGCTCGTCACCACCGCGACTTTTCGCGGGAAGCCCGGGACGCGGCGCTTTCTCGCGACGTCGAACCATCCCAGGCCGCGCAGCTCTTCGACCAGGGCGCGGTACGCGAGCTCGAGCGCGCCCGCGCCGATGGGCTCGACCTTGTCGGCGATGAGCGAGACCTTGCCGGCCTTGGCGTAGAAATCGATGCGACCGGACACGACGACCTCTCGCCCGTTTTCCGGGGTGAAGCCGACCTTCCTGGCCGCGAACTGGAAGACCACGCAGGAGACGACGGCGTTCGCGTCCTTGAGGTCGAAGTACCAGTGCGTGCGATCGCGGAAACCGCTGACCTCACCGATCACGCGGACGCGAGCGGGGACGCCGGCCTTGAGGGCCGAATCGATCGCGCCGGCGAGTTGGGTGACGGTGAGCGTGCCATCGCGGGCGTTTGACCCGGCGGCCGGGGGGTCGGATTGAGCGTCGGCTTTGGTTTTGGCCTTGGCGGCGGCGCTCGACGCTTTGGGCTTGTCGGCCGCGCCCGACATCTTGGTTGGATCAAACGGCAATCGCTCCACGGCGAGAGGATATCAACCGTTTGCAGGGCACCGTTCGACTCGCCCGGTCAAAAACGAAAGCCCCCGATTTGACTCGGGGGCTCCGACCTCCCCTCGCACACACCGTGGTCGCACTTCAGGCAACGGGCAGCCGGGGGAATTCACCAACTCGATCGACGGCCGGGGTTTCGCGGCTCCGCGGTTCCCTCTCACTTCTCCGCTGAGGCGACCGACTTGGGCTCGGCCTTTGCATCGTCCTGCTTCGTTGCGATCTTTGCGTCTGCCGGCTTTTCGGTGCGCGCCATCGCGTCCTTGGGCGCGCCGCTCGGCCAGGAGATCTTGAGCTTCTCGCCGGCCTTCGCGTCCGCGAGCTTGGTCTCGGCCTTTGAGTCGATCTTCGTCGCGCTCGCGGGCGTCGCGTTTTCGTCGGCCTTCACTTCCTGATGGCCCTTGAATCGCGGGATGTCGATCGGGATGGTGATGATCGCGCGGGGCACGATCTCGTGTTTCTTGGCCGCGGGCTCGGCGCTCGCGAGGGCTTCGGGGCGATTGAGCGTGTCGTTCACGAAGGTGCGCACGCCGCCGACGTAGCCGTTTTCTTTGAGCCATGCCTGACGCGCGTATTCGAGTCGATCATTGCCGGGATGCTCCCAGGGCGAGAAGGCGACGACGACCTCGCCGACGCGGGCGTAGACCATCGCGTCCTCGTTGCCGAGCGCGCCGTAGGCGGCCGGGCCCGGATCGCGCCACGCCGCGGACCACTGCGTGCGACCGCCGACGATCGACTCGCCGCGCCATTCCTTGCCGTTGAACCCGGGTCGGCGGACATCGTCGGCGCGTCCGTGGGGGTACGCGGGGCGGGTCGCGAGGGGGCGGGAATCACGATCGCGGAAGTTGCGTTCCACGCGCGTCTGCGCCTGGGCCTGGCCCGCGACGCCGCAGGAAAGAAGCACGCCCGCCACGCACGCGATCACGGTCTTCATCGGTCGATCCTCTCTCAAACCCTGTTCTTGAACTGTCTCGCCAACACCCGCACGCCGACCTCGCTCAACCACCGGCGGATCGCGCGCGACACCACGAGGGCATCGCGCCGGGGGCAGCGCGCGCCGAGCGATCAGGCCGACGGCGCTCCCCGATCAAGTGTGCCCGATACCTTCAGTTCCATCAATGGAAATACGCCGCGCGAGGCATCCCCGGCCTTGCAATCACGGCATAAACCCCCCAGCCTCCGGCGCTATCGGACGCTGCACGGGCAATTCACAGACGGGGACGGCGCCCACCGACGACTTCCGCCTTCACGCCAAAGAAAAAGCCCCCGATTGCTCGGGGGCTTCGAAACATACGGGAGTTGGCGGTGTTCGCAATCGGCCAGCGGATCGCGGTCAGTTCGCGAAGTGGGCGAAGGCGCGGTTGGCCTCGGCCATCTTGTGCGTCTGCTCGCGGGTTTGCATGGCCTTGCCCTCGCCCTTGGCGGCGTTGTAGAGCTCTTCGGCGAGGCGCTGGTGCATCGGGCGGCCGCGTTCGCCGCGGGCGGCCTCGAGGATCCAGCGGAAGGCCAGCGACTGCTGACGTTTCTTGTTGACCTGCATCGGGACCTGGTAGTTGGCGCCGCCGATTCGCTTGGAGCGAACCTCGACGAACGGCTTGACGTTTTCGATCGCCTTCTGGAAGAGCTCGAACGCGTTGGCCGGCTTGTCGGGCGCGGTTTCTTTCTCCAGCTTGGCCTCGATGGCGTCCATGGCGTCATAGACGACGCGCTGGGCGACGGCTTTCTTGCCGTCCTGCATCACGCAGTTGATGAAACGGGAAACGACCCGATCGTTGAAGCGCGGGTCGGGGCGAAGCTGCGTGCTGGCGGCGGTGATCTTTCCACCCATCTGAAAACTCCTTTGGCTGCAAGCCGCACGGTTGCGGGGCTCGGTTCACCCGGCGTGCCTGGGGAAGCCACGCTGGATTACTGCCGGGCCGAGACGTCCTCGGCCCAAAACGAAACACCCCCGCGACGCGCGGGGGTGCGTGATTACTTCTTGGCGCGCTTGGCGCCGTACTTGGAGCGGCTCTGCTTGCGGCCTTCGACGCCGAGGCAGTCGAGCGAGCCACGGACGATGTGGTAGCGGACACCCGGGAGGTCGCGCACGCGGCCGCCGCGGACGAGCACGATCGAGTGCTCCTGCAGGTTGTGGCCTTCGCCGCCGATGTAGGCCGTCACTTCGTTGCCGTTGGAGAGGCGAACGCGGGCGATCTTTCGGAGGGCCGAGTTGGGCTTCTTGGGGGTGGTGGTGCGGACGATGAGGCACACGCCGCGCTTCTGCGGGGACAGGTTCAGGTCCTTGACCTTGGACTTGCTGGCCAGCGGGCGGCGGGGGTTGCGGACAAGCTGATTGATCGTCGGCATGGTCGCTCTCAAAGTGCCGGCGCGGAGAAAAACCGCGACCGGTTAAGGGAGGGAATGTTAGCCGGGAGGACGGGGGAGACAAATGGCCGAAGAGCAAATGGCCAAATGGTCAAACAAAGAGGGGAGGCAGCGTTGGATCGAGCCGTCACGGCAGGGGAGCAAACGCCAAACATCGGCGGATCGGGGCGTCGTTGAGAGCCATGGCATGATCCGGGGCGCCGCGTCGCCCGGCGTCGGCCCGGACACGCGCCCGCTCTGGCCGAATGGAAGATGCCCAAGGCGGCCCCCCACCGTCTTCCGTTCTCCCTGTCCCCCTGTCTGGCTGTCTGGCCGTTTCGCTTTGCTACGCTCACTTCATGTCCCAGCCCGTCACATTCGCCGCGTTTCAGAAGCTGATCCACGACCGCTACTACAAGACCGATTCGGCGCGGGGCACGCCCGGCACGTTCATGTGGCTGATGGAAGAGGTCGGCGAACTGGCGACCGCGCTCCACAACAACGCGCCTGGCAAGCGACCCAGCCCCGAGGAGCGTGCCAACCTCGACGAGGAATTCGCCGACGTCATCGCCTGGCTCACCACCCTCGCCAACATCAACGGCGTGGACCTGGAGAAAGCCCTCCAGAAGTACACGGTCGTGGGCGTTGAGGGAGTGAAGGACTAGAAGAAGGCACTGGGCACCGGGTGAGAAGAAGAAGAAGAAGAAGAAGAAGAAGAAGAAGTCCAAGCGAGGGCTTCGCGGCTCGATGGCGAAGTACGCGTACGACCCGGCATCGACTTGACGAAGAATCCCCGTCACGGCCGCGGCGTCACGCCGTTACTGGGCGAGCGATCTCGATGACCAGCGTGTCGTCGGCCGGCGGGCCGTAGCGGTGCTGCTCGACTGCCTTGAGCAGCGTGCCGGTCCAGCCGAGCTGCGGGTCGGGCGTGGTGAACGCGACGAGCTTGGCGAAGCCCTTGACGCCCAGCATGCGCCCGGCGCGGTCGCGTGCTTCGATCGCGCCGTCGGTGTAGCCGATGATGACGTCGCCCCGTCCGAAACGCATGGACTTTGGATCGGGGTCGAAGTCGGGGTCGGCGCAGGCGCCGAGCACAAAGCTCGTTGAGGGAAGCTCGTGGACCGTGCCGTCGACCGCGCGCAGAAACGCGGGCGGGTGTCCGCCGCTGGCGTATTCGAGGTGATCGCGGGTGCAATCGACGCGGAGGCAGAGGGCCGTGACGTACACGGAGTGGTTGGCGAGCGTGAGGTGGATGTAGCGGTTGAGGAGCTTGAGCACGTCGCCCGGCGCGGCGTCGGGGTTCTCGGCAAAGACGCGTTCGAGCTCGCCGTGCAGGCGATTGACGGTGAGGGCGGCGGGGATGCCGTGCCCGGTGACGTCGAGCATGACGACGGAGAAACGGTCGGCCTGGTCGCCCTGGCGGGCGGAGGTCGCGTAGAGGTAATCGCCGCCGATCTGGCGCATGGGCTCGTATTCATACGCGAAGCGCACAGGCCCCTGCGTGACCGGCGTGGGGAAGAGGGCCTCGTGGATGCGTCGGGCGTCGACGAGTTCGCGTCGGAGTTCGCCGTAACGGCGCTGGAAGAAGCGGTTGCGGTAGGTATCGAGGCGGCGTGAGTGACGGAGCCAGGCGATGAACGTGCCGGGCGCGCCGAGGAACAAGCTCCAGATGATGCTCCAGAGTTTGTCGGACCAGTCGATGTCGGTGCGAGTAAGGCGCACGATCGCGTAGAGCCCGAGGATGAGCGCGATCGGGCGGATCGCTTCCCGGGCGCTCCAGGGGAGTGTGAAGGCGGCGATGACATGGCAGAGGATGACGCCCCCCAGGCCGACGCCGTGTCCCACGCCGAGCCAGCCCATGACGATGCGCAGCGCGCCGTCGAGGAACACGAGCCAGAAGGTGAGCTTGAGCAGGTCCTGGTCTGTCACGGTGCCGCGGCGAACCGCGACGAACGAAGCGGAATACGCGATGATCGCGACGAGATCAAAGAACGGGCGCGGGACCACACCGCGCGGCATGTTGAAGAGGGCTTGCCAGGTTGAAGAAAGGGTGAGGCCGTCGATTCCATCGGTCTTGATGAGAAGCTGCAGACCCAGGCTGTAGAGCGACAGCATGAGAAAGAGAACCCAGATCAGTCCCAGGAGGGCGTTAAAGAGCAAAAACTTGCCGCGGAGGAGCTGGGATGTCTCGGCCTCGAACTCGTGACGCAAGTCGGCGGTGTAGGCGGAGCTCCGCGAGTCCGGCGGCGGGCGGCGGGGCGGCTGGCGGGATTGGTGGTTCGGGGGAGTTGACATTCGTGACACCGGACGCCGGAACGGCCTCTACAGGATACCGGCTGAAAGGGTGTCCGTGGCAGAATCAGGTTTGGGGGCGGTTGGCGCCCGGGACCCAGAGTACGTCGGCGGCGCCCATGTCGTTCGCGACGCGGCCGAGCACGAACAAAAGGTCGCTCAGGCGGTTGAGATATCGCACGCATTCCGCGCTGGTGTGTTGGGAATCGTGGCGACGGAGTTGCACCGCAAGGCGTTCGGCCCGACGGACAACCGTGCGGGCCGCGTGAAGCGCGGCCGACGCCGGGCTCCCGCCGGGGAGCACGAAGCTGTTGAGCGAAGCCAGCCCGTCGTTGAATCGGTCGATGATGGGTTCGAGGCGGTCGGTCTGTGCGGGCTGGACGCGGAGGCGCTGGCCCGGCTTCTCGTCGGGAGAGACGGGTGTGGCCAGGTCAGCCCCGAGGTCGAAGAGATCGTGCTGGATCGAGCGGAGCACGTCGGTCATGTCGCGGAGTGAGGGGGCCGCGGCGCACGCGACGACCGCAAGACCCAGGAACGAGTTGGCCTCGTCGACCGTGCCGTAGCACTCGACGCGGAGGTCGTCCTTGGCGACGCGCTCGCCGGTCGCCAGACCCGTGGTGCCGTCGTCGCCGGTTCGGGTGTAGATGCGATTGAGCTTGACCATCAGGGCCTCCGTTTGTCGTGCCGCGGCGATGTTCGCGGCGGATCGGGAACGCTATTCTGAGTTGCCGCGAGGGAACGCGGCGGGGAGAAGGCGGAACGGATGTCGACCTCAACCAGCGAGCAGTCCGCGAACATCGTTGACGTGCCGGCGTGTCATGTCACGTCGAACGCGGAAACGCCATCGCGTCGCGCCGACGAGGCGGGCGCGATCGTTCGCGGCCTGACGCGCTTGTGGAAGATCAGGCGGGCGATCGAGGTGCCGGCGTCGCCCGAATTTGAGCCGCTCGTGAGCCGTGTCTTCGCGGCACGCGGGCTTGCGGATTCGGCGGCGGCCCGCGAGTTTCTCGAACCAACTCTGAAGCAACTGCACGATCCGGGCCTGCTCCCCGAGATCGACAAAGCCGCGGTGCGACTGCTGCTCGCCGCGGCGTCGCGCGAGCGGATCGTGATCTACGGCGATTACGACGTGGACGGGGTGACGGCGACGACGATCCTCTATCACACGCTCAAGACGCTCGAGCCCGACGCGGTCATCGACACCTACGTCCCCCACCGCCTCGACGAGGGCTACGGCCTTTCGGGCGAGGCGATCGGCGAGCTCGCGAGCCGCGGCGCGAAGGTCATCGTGTCCGTCGACTGCGGCGTGACGGCGGCCGAACCGGCACGCGTTGCAAGAGAGCGCGGCGTCGATCTTGTCATCACGGACCATCACACGCCGCCCGCCAGCGCCGCGGACATGCCCAAGTGCTTCGCGCTCGTACACCCGCGTGTGCCGGGATCGAAGTACCCGTTCGGCGATCTTTCCGGTGCGGGCGTCGCGTTCAAGCTCGCATGGCGTCTGGCGACCACGCACGCCGGCGGCGACAAAGTCAGCGAGAAGATGCGGGCGCTTCTGCTCGATCTCCTGGCGCTGGCGGCACTTGGAACGATTGCCGACGTCGTGCCGCTGGTCGGCGAGAATCGCGTCATCGCGAGGTTCGGACTCTCGCGGATCAAGACCTCGCCGCTGGTCGGGATGAAGGCGCTGGTCGAGGCGTCGGGGCTCGACGGCGCGTCGGTGAGCTCGGAGGACGTGGGCTTCAAGCTCGGGCCGAGGCTCAACGCCTGCGGGCGCATGGGTCACGCGCGCGAGGCGGTCGAGATGTTCACGGTCGCGTCGCCCGATCGCGCCCGGGAGATCGCTCGGAACCTCACCAAGCTCAACCGTGAGCGGCAGGACACGGAGAAAAAGATCTTTGAGCACGCGGCGCAGCTGGCCGAGCAGTCGGGCATGACCTCGCCCGACCGGCGCGCGATCGTTCTGGCGCACGAATCATGGCATCGCGGCGTCGTGGGCATCGTGTGCTCGCGCCTGGTTGAGCGGTTCAGCCGCCCCACCATTCTCATGGGGCGCGACGGCGACGTGTATCACGGCTCGGGGCGCAGCGTCGAGGGCTTCAGCCTCGCGGAGGCGATTGAGGCGTGCCGCCCGATGCTCAGGTCGGGCGGCGGGCACGCCATGGCCGCGGGCCTCTCGCTCGATTCGTCGCGCATCGCGGAATTCACCGAGGCGTTCATCGGGATCGCGAATCGGGCGATCGCGCCCGATCATTTGGTCGGCTCGTTGTGGGTTGACACGCACGCCGCGATCGAAGAGCTGAGCGAAAGCGCCGTTCGGCAACTCGCGGCCCTCGCGCCGTTCGGCCAGAGCAATCCTTCGGTGCGAGTGCGCCTGACGCGGGCTCGCGTGGTCGATAAGCCGCGGGCGCTGGGAACGCAGGGCAAGCACCTCTCGCTACAGCTTGCGGGCGAGCGTGGGCGGCATGTGCGCGTTGTCGCGTGGAACTGGGCGACTCTGTGGGATCGCTTCGCGGGCGACATCCGCGCGGGCACGATGATCGAGGCCGTGGTGTCGCCAAAGCTCTCAGACTGGAACGGGCAGGTCGAGCCCGAATTGCTCGACCTCCGCGTCGCTGAATAACCGGCCCGATTCAGTTCTGCTCGTCGACCTGCGTCAGCATCGCCGCCGCCGAGGTGTCTTGGGGGTTATTCTGGAGTGCCTGCGCGAATACGGCCCGCGCTTCGTCGGTCCGGTTCAGGTCCTTGAGCGCCATGCCTTTCAGGATCAGAACATCGGACTTGGCGCCGAGCGTCAGCGCCTTCTCAAAGCTCGCCAGCGCGTCCTTGGGCTTGGAGTCGCGCCGCAGTTGGAGCCCGCGGAGCACATAACCATCCGGGCGCTCCGGCGCCATCGCGATCACGCGTGCCGCACATTGGCGAGCCCGCGTCGCGTCTTTCAGGACGTAGCTGAGATTGCCGAGCTGCACCCAGGCCTCGGTGTCGGCGGCGCCGGCCTGGCCCTGCGTCAGCGCGATAAGCGCTTCTCGCGCGTCGAGCTTGCGGTCGACCTCAACCAGGCAACGGGCGCGAAGATGCTGAAGGTCCCGGCGTTCCTTCATGTCGGGCGACTTGAGCAGCCGCGCAAGATTCGACTCCGCGTCCGCGAACTGCGCCGCGGCGACCTGCGATCGCGCGAGGTCTTCGAGGATCGCGTTATCGTCCGGCGCGAGCAGGCGCGCCTCATTGAAGAGCGAGACGGCTTTGGTGCTGTCCGATCGCATCATCGCGATGTGGCCGAGCGTCTGACGAACGCCCGCGTTGTTCTCGAAGCTCCCGCCACGCTCGGCGAGATAACTCTCAGCCTCGTCGATCTTGCCCAGGTCGATCATCATCTCGGACGCGGCGATCGCGTATTGCGCGTTCGATGGCTCGATCTCCGCCGCCTTCTGGTACGCTTCGAGCGACTGCTCGCGTCGATTGATGCGCTCGTACGCGATACCCAGGTAGTACGGGGCATCGACGAACGTCGGGTCCAACGCCGCGGCCTTGTTGAAGGACTCGATGGCGCCCTCCAGCTCGCCGCGCTCCATCAGGATTCGTCCTTTGAGGACGTGGCTCTTGGCGACGTTGTCGTTGATCGCCAGCGAGCGGTCGACGCCCTTGAGTGCCTTATCGAGCTCTCCCGCGAGGAACGCCTGGTGGGCCATCTCCCACTCGGTGGCGCTCTTCATGATGTTCATCTTCTCTTTGGCGGCCGAGATGTGCTCGGTCGTGTAACCGCCGTGGCCGTTGGCCCCGCACCCGCCGATCGCGAAGCCGGCGGCCATAACGAGAAAGGCCCCGACCCGCGTGAGCGTGTCGAGGCCCCCACACACCTGCTTGTTGTCGAGCGACTTCTGAACGCGGCGGGTCTGGATAGCCATGACTGGTTCTCCTGTCACCCGCGCACCAGAGTCGCGGGCGCTACTTCTGTTCGGCTGGCGGGCCGGTGTCGTCCTGGCCCTTGGTTACGGCCGTCTCGGTCTTCTCGTCGTCATCGCTGGGTCGGAGGAAGTCGAAGATGCCCCAGCTGGACTTCTTCTTCTTGGCTTCCTGCGCGGCCTTGGTCTTGGCGGACTTGCTGTCCTTGGTGTTGGCCTTGGCGGTCTTCGAGTTCGCTGCGGCGTTGGTCTTGCTCGTCGCGGCCGAGGACTTGCCGGGCTTGAGTTCCTTGGTGGTCGCTTCCTTGCCGGTCTTGCTCTTGGACTTCGACGCGGCGCTGGACGTGGCCTTGGACTGAGATTGGGACGTGGACTGGGCGTCCGACGCCGAGCCGGCCGCGGTGTTGTTGTCGGCGTTCTGGGACGACGAGTTCTCTGACTTCGGCGAGTTCTCGGCGTTTTGCGTCTGGCTGGCCTGATCTGTGCCCTGGACGTTGATCGCGTTGGTCAGGAGATCCAGGTTCGACTTCTCGCCGTGCACCACACCGGTGGTCGAGGTCTCGCTTGCTTCAAAGCCGGAGTTGGTCTGGTTGGCGGCGTCGGTCGACTGGACGTTTGAATCGGTCTTGGTCTCGGTCGAGTTGGTCGCCTGGGGCTGATCGGTGGCGTTGGTCGTATTCGTGTTATTCGCGGCCGAATCGGCACTGGTCGAAGTTGCGCTGCCGGCCGCATCGGTCGGCGTGGCGTTGGTCTGGTTCTCGGTGGCGTTGCTTGAGTTCGAGGAACCGGAGGCCTGGGTCTTGTTCGCTGACGAATCGGTCGTCGTGGTTGACGAGTTCGTCGCAGTCTCGGTGTTGGTCGGAGTCGCCTCGGTCGGCGGGATCTGAGCCGGGCTGGTCTCGGCGGCCGTCGTCTCGGTCGTCGACGGGGTCGGAGTCACGCCGCTGGTGGTGTTGGTGCTGGTTGAGGTCGCGGCCGAATCGGTCGTGCTCGTGTTATTCGAAGTCGTGTTGGTCGCGCTGGCGTTTGTGCTCGTGTTCGTGTTGCTGACGGTCGAGTCCGTGCTCGACGGAGTCGCGGTCGCCGCCTGGTTGGTGTCGTTGCTCACCGGCGCGGCCTTGGTCGTGTCGGTGCCGGTCGTGCTGGTGTCATTCGAGCTGGCACTGTCGGTCGTGTTCGTAGTCTCGGTCGGAGTAGTCTGGCGTTCCGCCTGGGTGCCGGCGATGGCCGTGCCTGAGTTATTCGTCGTGTTCGACTGACCGCTCGTCGCGGTGGCGGTCGAAGTGTCGGTGCTGTCGGCGGTCGTGTTGGTATTCGTGGTCGAAGTGGTGGTCGGGGCGGTCGTCGTCCCTGCGAACGAGCCCGAGTCATACGAAGTACCGCTGCTGGTCGAGGTGTTCACGCCCTGATCGGTCGTGCTGTTCTCGGGCGTCGCGGGCGTTGTCTCGCTGGGAGAGTCCGTGTTGTTCGGGGTCGGCGGCACGAACTCGTCCGAGTTCGGCGTGGGCTCGGTCGCGGGCTGCGACTCGGGCTGGGGTTGCGTCTGGGGCTGGGTGCTCGAATCAGTGTTCGGCGTTGTAAAGGTGTTCGAGCTGGAGTCGAAGTTCTCGTTGGTCGTCGGCTGGCTCGACGGCGCATCGCTGGGAGTAAAGGTCACGCTGGCGCTGTCGTTGGTCGTGCTGGTCGAAGGCTCTGCCTGAGCGCCCGTCGAGTTGTGATTCGTGTTGTGGTTGGCGTTGTGGTTCTCGGGCGTCGGCCAGTGGTTGGGATCAAACTCGAACTTCGAGGTCTTCAGCTCGGTCTTGACCTCGTTGCTGACAATGTCCTCCATCAGGCTGCGGCTTGACCAGGTGTTCACGTCGCCGCCCAACTCCTTCAGCATCCCGATCGCGTCGGGCTGGTTGGCGTTGAGCGAGAGCGACTGCTGCAGCTTCCAGCGGGCCTTCTCCGTATCGCCCGCCGCGGCCAGCTTCTGGGCCTCGATGAGCTTCATGCCCGTCATCTTGTCGCGGCTCCAGGGGAGCAGGCCCTCGCGAGCGCCGGTTCGGGCGTGGTCGACGTAGTCCTTGGCGACCTTGCCCTGCTTGGCGAGCAATTCATCCTTCACGATCGAGGGCGTGATGAGGAAGATAATCTCCGAGCGCTGCACCTCGTCATCGTGCCCGCGGAAGGCGGTGCCGATCAGCGGGATGTCGCCCAGGAACGGAACCTGCTTGCGGCTCGACTTGGTCGATTCGCGGAACAAACCGCCCAGCACGATCGTCTGGCCGTCCTTCACCATGACGTTGGTCACCAGTTCGTTGGTGATCTCGTCGGGGATGGTGACGGCGGCGCCGGTGACGTCCGTCGCGTCGCGGATAATCGCTTCCGAGACCTGCGGCTTCAGCTCCATGCGGATCATGCTGTCGTTGAGCGACACGAAGGGGCGGAAGTAGAGCTGCGTACCAGTATCGAGGAACTCGACCGTCTGCGTCGTGGTCGTGTCCGTCGACGTCGTGCTCAGATAACCGACCTTGCGACCGACCAGGACCCGCGAGGGCTGGCGGTTCACGGCCAAGATCTTCGGGTTCGAGAGGATCGTGGTGTCCGACACCTCGTCCAGCATCTTCACGAATACGGCGACGTCCTTGTCGACGATGCCGAGCTTCAGCGTGCCGGGGCCGGCGGTGTTGCCGGGCGTGCTGACCAGGCCGCGTCCTTCATCGTCGGCGGGCACCTGCAGCGGAACGCTGCTGCCGCCGGTCAACTGGCCGCCCTTGCCGGTGATCATGGAATCAACGGCCTTGAGGGGGCCGCCGATGCCCGAGAAGTCTGCGAAGTTCATGTCGGCGATCAGCGAGAAGTCGACGCCGAACGCGTTATTTTCGTTGAGCGCGGTCTGGACGATGGTTGCCTCGACCAGCACCTGGGCTGGCTTGCTGTCCAGGCCCTTCAGGAGCTTCTCGATCTCGGCCACGTTCTCTTCGTAGTCGTACACGACCAGGGTCGCGTCCAACGCGTATTCGTCAGCACCGGTCGGCGTGTCGCCGGGGATCGAGAAGTCCTTGGTCTTGCCGGGCGTCTTGATCGAGCCGCCCTCAGAGAGAAGGGGCTTGACGAACTCCGCGGCGTCGATGGCGTTCAGATAACTGAGCGTGACGAGCTTGGAGACGCGAACGCGCGAGGCCTGCTCGATCTGCTTCAGCTCTTCGAGCGTGTGGACATAGATCATGTTGCCGCGATCGATGTAGCCGTAGCCGTTCGGGTGCAGGATGGCGTCGAGGGCTTCGTAGAAGGTCACGCCGTAGAGGTTGGCGGAGACCTTGGCGTTGGCGATGCCGCCGGAGGCGACGATGTTGCGCTGGCTCTGGATGGAGAGCATCTCGAGGACCTTGGAGAGGTCCTCGTTGTTCAGATGCAGGTCCACGATGAGATTATCGTCGACCTTGACGTCGCCCGGAGCGGGCGCGTTGCCCGGCTCACCGGCGGCCTGGGTGTCCTGCGCGGGGTCGTTCTGCGGGTTCGCCGCGGGCGGTACCGCGGGAGTCGCGTGCGTGGGCGGCGTGGCGTTGTGGTTCTGGTTCGCGTTGGCGTTCGACGCCTGCTTCGGCACGGGCGGAAGCATCGGAAGATTGGACAGCCCGGTGTTGACCGGCGGCTGCGCGGGCTTGGCGGACTGCGCGAGGGCCGCACTGCTCCCGGCCATCATCACGATCGCGACCGTCGACCAGGTCGCCTGACGATTGAAACGACCGTTGACATCACGCCGATCGGTGGGCTTGTGCCGCATGACGAGTCTTCCTCTTGTCTGCCCGTGGGAGGGTCCCGATCGGCGGCCTTTCCGCCGGCACGCCCGGACTTGGGCGTTGGTGCATGGACGGAATCCGCCCACGGAGCACGATCGTTTTCGGCCCGTTGTCAAGCGTGCTTGGAGAACAATCGCTTTTCGCACCTTCGTGTGGTTGGTCTCGAACGCACAGCGCGTTTGTGCCGTCTGGAGAAGCAAGAGGTGAAGCGGAGTTTGCGCGATCGAGAGAGAACGTGCGGAACTGGCACGCGTGCGATCGCGGCGCATGGCGTGATGCAAGGGCCGAATGTGCAGGGAGCGATTCGTCTCGTCCGAGCGGCACGATCAACTGGCCGTGAGCGCGGCCACGATCATCGCGGTCGGCGCCGCTCGCGAGAGATAACCAACAAACGCACGCGGGTATCGGGCGCGATCATCGCACAATGACGTCGTGCGTCGCTCGTCACACTCAGGATCTTCGTGTCGGTGAGTCGCGTTTGCGTTATTCAAACGGCGGGATGCGATCGTGCTTCGACCAGTCCTCGTTGGGAGTGGGCGGCGCGTCGGCTTTCGGCAGCGCTGGCCGCTGGGCGCTGGGCTTTGGAACGCCGGGGCTCGCCAATTCCACCGTGGGGTCCGCCACCGCCGTGCGCGGTATCCCGTTGACCAGCCGCAGCTTGGTCCACAAGAGCAGGGTGGCGGCCAGCGCGCACATGCCGAGCACGGCCGTGAACGGCCGGACGCGTGCTCGATGGTTCTGGGACCGTGATTGACTCACGTGCGATCAGCCTCCGGTTCGGGCGACGGTGATGCGCCCGGTGTAGGCCTCGATGGTGACGGTAAACTGCTGACCCGAGCCCGACACCACGATCGTTCCGTTCGCCGCGGGCGTGCTGCCCATCGGCTCCTGGACGGGCGAACCCATCTCGTCGAACACCAGGGTGGTGTCGCTGTCGCAATCAACGCTTTCGATCCGGGCGTCGCCGAATTCGGCGCCCTGGATGATCGTGCGCCGGATCAGGTCATTCGCAACGTCAAGCTCGGAGCTGTTGACGTCCACGATCGCATAACTGTTGTGCTCCACGTCGAACACCACCGCGCGTCCCTTCTGGAACGCCAGCGCGTCGGACTGCGCCTCGGTGAGATCGGCCACGATCGTGCGCACCGCGGCCTGGACGCGCAGCGACCCCGTGCCGCCCATGGACGGAATGATCAACGCCGCCGCGATCCCCAGGACGAGGATCACGATCAGGAGCTCGATCAGCGTGTACGCACGCGCCGTCGGACGACGCATCGGTCCCCCTCCCCTCCGGCGTCAGTTCGCCTTGGTCGGCGCCGTCGCCGTGTCCTTCTGCTGCGGCATCTCGGTGATCTTGATGCCCTTCTTGATCGTCGCTTCGAGCTGAGACACCTTCGTGTTCAGCGTCTTGAGCTCGCTGATGATCTGCTTGCGCTGGTCCGCGGGATTAACGCGCCCGGCGGGATCGGCGGCCTCTTCCTCGGGCGGCTGCGCCATCGCGGTCGACACGTTCATGAGCCGCGATTCCGACGGCGCGCGATCGAAGATCAGCACGCCGACGCCGGCGACCAGGAGCGTGAGCATCAGGTTGTGATACGCGTGACGAGGGCGCGGGGTGGGTGTGGTCGGTTCCATGCATGGGCTCATCGGGCGTTCACGGGCCTTCAATCACGACAATCCGCCAAAGTCGCGATCACTCGCGCGGGTAGGGCTGGTCCTGGGCGTTGAACCCGCCGGCATAGACGTTGCCGGTTGCCGGGTCGTAGATCCAGGCGTAATCCCCCTGCCACAGGGCGTCGGCGTGATCGCCGATCACGACCTTCTTGGAGTTCTCGGGCCTCACCCACGCGTTGACCGGCGCGGTGCGCATGTAGTTCGGAAGAAGCTCGCCCCATGTGCCGTCGCCTTCGGCGATCTGCGGGTACGCGCTGGCGTTGCGCACGAAGTACACCGCCAGCGCTCGCCGGACCTTGTCGAGCTGATCGAGCGTCGCGGTCTCCGAGCTCTGCTCCACCGCGTGGGTGAACTTCGGCACGACGATCGAGGCCAGGATCCCGAGGATCACCACCACGATCAGGATTTCGACGAGCGTGAACGCCCGGCGTAGTGCGCGCATGCGTGGAACTCCCGCGAAGAAACGCCCCATTGGTCGGGATAACAAAGACGGCCGGGCCCGGTCAGGGGTCCGGCCGTTCTGGTTCAACTCAGATCAGCACGCGACTTACGGAGTGCCCGGGGTCATGGTCTCGGTCGTCTCATCGTAATAGCAGGCGCCGATGACGCCGGTGGCCTCGTCATAGTGCCAGCCGTTGCCTTCGGTCGCTTCGGCGGCCATCACGGCCGAACCGTTGTAGGGGTTCTTGGCCGGAGCCTTCAGGTAGTTGCCGTCGACCAGGGCGCCCCAGCCCATGCCCGCGAAGTCGGCGTTGGCCGAGTCGGCGGAGAGCTGAGCGAGCGTCGGATACGCGTTATTGCGGGCGCGGTAGAGCTCCAGCTGGTTCTGGATGCTCTTGATCTGCGCACGCAGGTTGCCGACCTGGGCGTCCTGCGTCGCGTTCGTGAACTGCGGGACGACGATGGCGGCAAGAATGCCGAGGATGACGACGACGATCAGGATTTCGACGAGCGTGAAAGCCTTGCTCAAACGGCGGGTACGCATGCTGCTGACTCCTCATTCCGGACGTTCGGACCTGGCCGCGGGCCCAAGGTCCGCAAGCCGAACGATCGATCGCGACACACGACCGACCCTCAATCCCCATCGCACGCTTGCAGCGCCCGACGAAGTCTCGTGACACCTCGTCACGAGCACCCATGACATCGGATTCAATCGCGGCGCACTTTCGACTGCACGCCCCGCCGGACCTCGTTGCACTGCGGTGGTGCGCTCTGTAACGACGACACCGCCCCCACCCTCGATCCGGGCATCACGTGACACGCCCGAAAATGAAAAGCCCGGGCCGATAAGCCCGGGCCGAGTTCGTTCTCAGGTCCAATATCCGATCGAATTCGCTCCGCCTCCTGCCTCGCGTGCTCCAGGATCAGCGGGACAACGCGGTTGTCCTTCATCCCAAGGGCGCCCAGGAGCGCCGCGGCCACATTCGCCTCCGCGTCCGGACCCTTGGCGACCAACTCGACAATCTGATCACATGCCGCGGCTCACCTTCGAGCCTTTCGAGTTCCCCCACTTCATTCTCCCCATTCCCGACTCCCCATTCCCGACTCCCCATTCCCCACTCCCCACTCCCCATTCCCCATTCCCCATTCCCCATTCCCGCCCTCTCGGTTAGTCCCCGCTTATCACCGCCTTGGTGCGCACCAAAGTGTCCGTCTTTTTCTCCTCTTTCCAGATTCCCGAAGAAAATCCACGCGCGAACTCCCCCCGCGCGCAACCCCTTCCCCTGCCTTGTCTTATTTAGCGCTTGAGCGATTTGCACTTTAGCGCTTTCGCGCGCGCATCACCGCTTCCGTGCGCACCAAAGTGTCCGTCCGTCCCCTGGATGGAGAGCGTGTGTGTACCCCGCGCCCTCACCAGGGCCAACCGGCGGCCCATCACCCGCCGCGCAACCCCGGCGTCTTTGACAAGTGAATACACCGGTCGGAGCCGGACTCGATGTGGCGTGGCCGACCTATTGGCCACGCGCCACTCCACGCGTCCGCCCACAGGCCCACGCGTGCCGCCATTCGCTAGCGCCGGTCGCTCAGCCGCCCGAACAGCGACAGCCGCTGCACGCGCTCGATCCGCACCGGAACGATGCTCCCGATCAGTTCCTCCGCCCGGCGATCGCTCGGCACGTCAAAGAACACGATGTGATCGCCGTCGGTCCGCCCCGAGAGCTGCGTCGTCGCGGCGCTCGGCTCGCCGGCGACCGGCGTGGAGCACCCGCAATCTTCGTCATCCTCGCCCGCGTGCGAGTGAATCACTCGCCCGCCGATCGTGAGCGACACGCCGCCGCCGCACGCCTTCGCCGGGCGCTCCCGCTTCTTTTCTTCCATGCGCGAGAGTCCTTCGACGAACACGCCGAGCGTCCGCCCGATCGACTCGCGCGAGAGCTCGTCGGAAATGCGGCTCTGCACACCCAGCGCCGTGTTGTTCCACCGGCGCTTGATCGCGTCGGGCACATCGTCCTCGAGCTTGTCAAACGCCGTCGTCCCGGGGCGAGGCGAGTACTTGAAGATGAAGCAGTTCTTGTAGCGCACGCGCTCGATCAGGCCGATCGTCGCGTCAAAGTCCGCCTCCGTCTCCGTCGGGAACCCCACGATGATGTCGCCCGAGATCGAGAGCGGCCTGCCCTTCTCGGGCTCGTGCAGAAACCCGCGGGCGCGATCGACGAACTCCAGATACTCCGCGACCGTGTACCCGCGGTTCATCAGCTTGAGGACCCGGTCGCTCCCAGACTGCGCCGGCACGTGCAGATAGCGGCAGATCCGCGGGTGATCGCGGATCACCTCCAGCACATCGTCGCCAAAGTCGCGCGGATAGCTCGTCACGAACCGCAGCCGCTCGATCGACGGCACCTCCTCGTGAATCCGCGAAAGCAGGTCGGCGAACGTCGTCACGCTCGATCCCGCGAAGGGATCGCGCCGATGACCGCCCGCGTACGAGCGCCCCTTCTGGGGCTGCACCACGCCGCCGATCGTCACCGCCGCCCCGTGCTCGAATCGATAGTGGTTCACCGTCTGGCCGAGGAGCGTAATCTCGATCACGCCCGCGTCGGCCAGCTTCTTGCACTCGTCGATGATGTGCTCCGGCGGGCGGTGCACCTCCGCGCCGCGCGTGAAGGGCACGACGCAGTACGTGCAGAACTTGTTGCACCCGCGCGTGATCCGCACGTACGCCGATCGCTTGCGCACCGCGCTCGCGCTCGGGTGGTCCTCGTCCATCGTGTCCAGGGGCGACGTCGCACGCGAGAGATCGAGCATCTCCAGCGAGTCCTGGGCCGCCGCCAGGGTCGCGCTGCGCCGCGAGCTGTTCCCCTGCAGCGCGATCTGGGACGCGCTGCGCCGATCGGCGTCGGTCGCCGTGACGCGATCAGAGAGGAGCGACTGTCTCGTGCGATACGCGTTGTCGAGCAACGAGGGCAGCTTGTCGAGCTCGCCCGGCCCGCACAGGACGTCGACCACCGGCATGCGCTTCACGAGCGCCACGCCGTCGCGCTCCGCCAGGCACCCCAGCACGCCCACGACCAGCGCGGGATCGTCCTGCTTGCGGATTGCGAGCTCGCCCAGGCGGCTCCACACCTTCTGCTCCGCGTGCTCGCGCACCGAGCACGTGTTGTACAGGATGACCTGCGCGCCCTCGGGCTCATCGACAAAGCGATAGCCCAGCGCATGAAGCTGCCCGGCGACAAGCTCCGAATCGAGCTCGTTCATCTGGCAGCCGAACGTTTCGAGATAGACGCGCGGTCGCGACATGCCGCAGATCGTAGGGCCTGCGCGATCAGCCGCCGCCACCGCCGCCGCCCGGGCCGCCACCCTGACCCTGCAACTGTTGAATGATCGGACCCAGCTTCTGGATCAAGGCCACGCCCACGGCCTGGATCGACTGGAGCTTGCCCGTGTTCACGTCGGCGGTCACTTCGTCATACGCCGCCGCCATCGGGTCCGCGACCTTGATCAGCGCGTCCAAGATTCCAGCCGGCAGCCTCTCGAGACCCATCTCCAGCTTCCACTCATTGTCCGAGAGTTTCCAGCTGAGCGGCTCGGGCGAGCCGGGAACGCTCACCTTGGCGGAGTCCTCGGTGGGCATGACAAACGTCGCGTTGGCCAGGTCGATATCGGCGTTCACTCCGAGCCCGCCCATGTTTCCCGCCGCGCCCATGCCCTTCATGGCGTCGGCCAGACCTTTCTGGAACTTCTCACGGCAGGCACGATCCAGGCCAACCGTCGCCTTCTGAATCTTGAAGAGCTGGTCGATCGTGCCGGCCATGTCCGCCGGGATCAGAAGCAACTCACGGATCGCGTCGAGCTCGCCGGATTTCGCGCCGGCGGCCAGCTTCTCCATCGCCTGCTGGAGCGCCGGCGGCGCATCGCTCAACGGGCGACTCTCGGTGCTCGGCACCACCGCGGTCGCGGCGGGCGGGGGCGTTTCAGCGGGCTTCTCTTCCGCGTTCGGCGCTGCTTCTTCCGCCGGCTTCGCGGCGTTCGCCAGCACCTCGAGCACATCGAGCTTGTCGTCGCCCGCGGCGGTGGCAAACGCCTCGAGCCGCTTGAGCACGGCGTCGAGTTGCTCCTTCACCTGGCCCTTGGCGCCCGCGCCGCGGTACGCCGACACCGAGCTCTCGTACGCGCCCTTGGCCGATTCCAACGCCGCCTTCTTGGCCTCAAATCCGGCCTTGGCGTCGTCGGCGTACCCCGACTTCTTGGCCAGCTCCGGCGTCACGTTGGCGAGGCGGTCCATGAGCAACGCGAACTTCTGCTCCGCCTTGGCCCGGTTCCAGTGAAGATCGCCCAGCGCCTGCTGCGCGGCGCCCAGCGCGATCTTCGACCCGCCGCCCTTATCCTCGGTCGCTTTCTTGGCAGTCCCCGCCGCGGTCGAGTACGCCTTGGCGAGCGTGCCGTACGCCGCGTCAATCGCGCCCGAGCGATACGCCTTGAAGTCCTGAACGGCCTTGTCGAGCTCGTCGGCGACCTTGTCGGCCTCCGCCCTGGCCGCCTGGCCCTCGCTCTTGGACTGCGCCATGCGTTCCTGCAGGTGCTTCTTGGCTTCTTCCAGACCCTTGATCTGGTTGGCCGTGCGCTCGACCGCCTGCGCCGACTCCGCGGATTCGGGCGACATCACGTCGGCCTCCGCGAGATACCGCGCGGCCTGGATGTGCGCCTCGTCGCTCTTCCGCTTGAACGTCGCGGCCTGCGCCACCAGCGGCTCCGCCTGGACCGCGCTCAGCGACTGCGCCTGATCGCGCAGCTTGGCGTACTCGGCCTCGGCCGCCGCACCCTCCGCGTTCGCCGCGTCCGCCTTGGACTTCAGCGTCGCGATCTTGGCGTCGAGTTCCTTCTTCCGCGCGCCGAAGTCGATCGCTTCCTTCTGCTTGGTCACGATCGAGGCTTCCAGGTCCTTGATCGCCGCGCTGGCGTCGAAGCTCTCCAGCGACGCCGCCAGGCTCGCCTGGCTGGCCCACTCGCCCAGCAGCCCGCGGACGCGTGCTTCCTTCAGCAGCGCCTCGCGCTCCACGTTCACAAGTTCGGCCTTGGCCGCCGTCGACTGACCAAGCTGCGTCTGCGCCAGCGTCGACATCGTCGCCGCGACCTCGGCAGGGGACTTGGCCTCCGCGCCGGTGAGCGCGGTCGCCGCCGCCTGACGCTTCTTGGTCTCGACGCCCATATCGCCGGGGCCCGAGCCGCCCGACACCGTGTGAATTTCACGCGATGACTCGACCATCGCCTTCTGGGCCGGGGAGCGATCGTCGCAACCGGACACCGCCGAACCCGCGAGGATCGCGGTCAGCAGGGCGGCGGAGAGGCGACGGGAACGGGCGGCGTTGGGTTGATCGGAGAACGTCATGATCGGGATCATCCTCGTGCGGAATCGAGCGCCGGGCGCTTCGGAAACTTCGGTCGTCGGACAGACGCTCGGGGCGCCCGTCCAGGGTCGCACACTGTAGCAAACACGCGACAAACGCGCCCCACCCGGGCGGGCCAGGCCCTATCGCCCGGCGGGCTGCCCCACCGCGGCGGGCGTCGCCGGGGAAGGGGGAGTGTATTCGATCGGGTACTCCGTACGCGGCTTGTACATGGACTTGATCCACTCGATCGCCGCCAGGAAGCGTCGATCGTCCTTGCCGCGGAAAACAGGGGGAATCGTCCGTCCCTTGCCGGGGCCGGGGATGGTCGGATGGGGGTAGGTGCTCTCGCCAGCCGGAAGCCCAAGCTGGAGCAGGGGCGAACTGGCGGGATCGTCGTAGTCAATGAGCGGGACGAGCCTCGGCTCGGTGGGCTGGGCGGCCGCGGCCTCGGCGTTCGCGTCCGCGTTCACTTCCGGGCGTTTGGCTTCGCGGATCTTGAAGCGGTCGAGGATGAGGAAGTTGGTGTAGACCGTCGCGTCGGAATTGGGCCGCCGGTTGTTCAGCATGAGCCGCCCGGCCTCGTTCCCGCCGTGACAGTTCGAGGTCGCGCACGAATTGATGATCCAGGTCCGATGGACGTTGTCACGGAAGCGGCGCATCGCGGCCGGGTCCTCGATCACTTGCACCTTGGGATACAACTCGCGGGCACGCAGGCGGAACATCAACTCAAGGATCTGCTCGGCACGCTTGTGATGGAGCTGGTCCTCCGCGTCGCGCGTCTTGGGCAACAGCTCATGCCCCGCGTATTTCTGGTAGAGCTGGTGGATTGTCTCATAGTCGATCACCATCCGCGGCGGATCGGCCAGATCGATCTCGTACACGCGGAGCAGGTTCACCTGGTCGGGCGACAACACCGGGAATGCCGGGCGTTTGTTCAACTCCGCGCCGCCCACCTTGTTCTCGTCGGGCGCACGCTTCACGGACGCGGCGTCGAGCCTCAACTGTTCGAGAATGAGCGTGCGCAGCTCATTGGCCTGGGGATGGGCCGCATTGCGAGCCAGAACCCCGTCGACCTCGCGGAGCGCGAGCTTCAATTGCCCACGCTCGCGCAGCCAGTCCGCGAGGTTGGCGCGTCGATCGACGTCGTCGTCATCGATCGTCTCTCGCATCTGGCGATATCGCTCGCGGGTGGTGGGCTGTGGCTCCACCGACGCGACGTCGTCCGCCGCAAAGTACGTGGCGATCCCGCCGATCGAGAGCGTGATGCCCTTGGCGGTTCGGTCGCTCAGCACGCCGGTCATCCGCCGTCCGTCGGTCAGAATGACCACCGTCTCCCGGACCTCGTCGTCGGGTCCAAGGTCGGCATCGGCGGGGCCTTCCGGGATCAGGGGCTTTTCCTGAGCGGCGGGTTGAACCGGTGGCTCGGGCTTGGCTTCAGGTTTGGCTTCAGGTTTGGCGTCGGGTTTGGTTTCGGGCTTCTGCTCGGGCTGCGTCGGTGGCTGGGGAGACGTCTGGCCCGGGGCCTGCTCTGGCGGGGTCACCGGCTGCTCCTGGGCGCGCACCGCCACGACGGCCACCAACAGGCCACCCAGGGCCCCCACCCAGCGCACTCCCAACCGCATCGGCATCAGCGGATTCTCCGCGACGGGGCGGCCCTTGTCCACCCCACCCCCCAAAGAGACCCCGGGTGCCCACCCGGGATCTTCCCATACGGGTCAGACTCCCTCCCGATGCCACAAGGTCCGAACAGCGCGCAAAAAAGCCGGGGTTGTCGCCCCGGCCAAGGTAATCATGGGGTGATGTCTGGCTCTAGGCGGCGCCGGCGGCGGCACGCTTGGCCAGCGTTTCCTGGATGCGCTGACCCAGGAGGTCCGGCGTGAAGGGCTTGACCACGTAGTTGTTCACGCCCGCCTTGATGGCCTCGATGACCCGGCCCTTCTCGGCTTCGGTCGTCACCATGATGATCGGCGTGGCCTTGTTCGTCTGGCGATATGCCTTCACGAACGACAGGCCGTCCATGTTCGGCATGTTCCAGTCGACCAGCAGGAGATCGGGCTTGGCGGCCTGGACCTTGGACAGGGCGTCCTGCCCGTCGCAGGCCTCGATGATGTCGTTGTGACCGAGCTGTGCCAACACCGCCTTCTGGATGTTGCGCATCGTCTTCGAGTCGTCCACAAGCATGATCTTCATGACAGCTCCTCAGTCATCTGTCTATCGGCTCGCGAGCCGATCAGAATTCGGTGTTCGGGTTAGGCCTTGGCGGACGCCACGTTGCCGGTGGCGGCGGAATCGGTGGCCGGCTTGGACTTGATGGCGATCTCGATCACAAACTCGCCGCAGTCCGTGCCGCAGGGCACCTGGATGCAGGGCACGTCGGACTGGCGTGCCACGCTGTGGTTGGCGCCCACGACCACGCTCGGGCAGGAGATGCTGACCTTGCGTCCGGCGGGGAAGAGGGCCTTGGCGTTGCCCGAGACCATGTTCACCAGTTCGCCGATGGCGTCGTTGAAGTCGGAAGTCTCGAAGGCGACCTGCTGCCCGCAGAAGAGCGCGACGACGCGCTCGGCGCAGTCGCGCGGGAAGCTGAGGACGACCGAGCCCGTGACGTCACCGGACATGCCGATGATGCCCGAGACGTCGAAGGGCTGCTGGCCCGTCTTGATCGTGGGCTCTCCGATCGAAACCGGGAGCTGGAGCATCGTCGAGAAGACGTTCTGGATGCTCGTGATGAACGGCTTGATGTAATTGGGGTCCATGATCACTCCAGTTTCGCCGGTTCTCGGCTCTTCCTGCGTCCTTTACGCGTTGGTTCGTCCCTGCGCCATCCGGATCAGTTCCGCGACGTCGATGATGAGGCTCACGCCGCCGTCGTCGCGGACCGTCGCGCCGCCCGCCGCTCCGCCGCGGGTTCCGACGCCGTCGAGCGGCTTGATGACGATCTCCTGCTGACCGATCAGACGCGTGACGAGCAGGCCCACGCGCGAGTTGTTCATGCTCAGCACCACCGCGAACGGCGTCTGCACGCCCTCGGCCGGCAGTTCGAACAGTTCCGCCGAGCTGATGAGCGGGAGCACCGAGTCGCGCAGGCGCATCACGCTCCGGCCGCCGATCGACGACAGCGACGCCGGGTCCGGCTTCACGATCTCAAGGATGTTGTTGAGCGGGACGGCGTAGACCTCTTCGCCCACGCCCACCATCATCGCCGGGAGGATCGCCACCGTCAGCGGGATCGTGATCGACACCGTGGTGCCCTTGCCCTGCTGGCTCGACAGCGAGATCAGGCCCTTGAGCTTTTCGATGTTGGTGCGGACGACGTCCATCCCCACGCCGCGGCCGGACAGGTCGCTGACCTTGTCCGCGGTCGAGAACCCGGGGAGGAAGATGAAGCGGAACACTTCTTCGTCGGGCAGGCTGGCGATGTCCTCGGCGCGGACGAGCCCGCGCTCGACGGCCTTGGCGCCGATCTTCTCGCGGTTCAGCCCGCGGCCGTCGTCGATGATCAGGAGCTGAACGTGGCTGCCCTCGTGGCTGGCGCGGAGCGTGATCGTGCCGGTGTCGGGCTTGCCCGCCGCGGTGCGTTCGCCGGGGAGTTCGAGCCCGTGGTCGGCGGCGTTGCGCAGCAGGTGGACGAGCGGATCGCCGAGCTCTTCGATGACGGACTTGTCGACTTCGGTCTCGCCGCCCTCGATCACCAGCTCGATCTTCTTGCCGGTCTTGCCGCAGAGATCGCGGATGAGGCGCGGGTACTTGCTGAACAGCTTCTCCAGAGGCTGCATGCGGGTGCGCATGACGGCGACCTGGATGTCGGCGGTGACGCGATCGAGCCCGGACGCCGCCAGCAGCATCTGCTCGCGTGCCTCCTGCGTGCCGCTGTCGGCGGAGCCCATCTGGCGCGTGATCGCGGCGATGCGGTTCTTCTGGAGCACGAGCTCGCCGACGAGGTTCATGAGCGCCTCGAGGCGGTTCACTTCCACGCGGATCGTGTGATCGCCGCCCGGAGTCGCCGCCCGCTTGGCGGGCTCCTTCTCGGCCCGCGCGTCGCCGGTCGGGGCGGGCGCGGCGGTCGCGGAGGCGGCCGGTGCGCTGCCCGCGACATCGGCGGGTTCGGGGATCACGACCGGCGCGGGGAGATCGCGCGTCGCGGGATCAGGCTCGGAGAGCTCGGCCGGTTGGCTCACGGCGCTCGCCGTTGAGGCGGGACCGACGTCGAGCGCCAGCGCGTCGTCCGCGGTGGCGCCGGCGGCGAGCAGGGCATCGGGCATCTCGCCCGAGATGAGCTGCTCCACGCGTTCGACGAGCTTTCCGAACGACTTGCCGCAGATCACGCTCTTGCGGAGCGCGTCGGTCTTCGACGCGAGCATCGACACGATGGCGCCGATTCGCGGAGCGAGCTGGGCGCGAACATCCGCGCCGGCCTCGCCGAACGACTGGGCCGCGTTGCGCATGCACACGCACAGTCGCGTCATCGGCGCGACTTCGAAGAAGTCCACCGAGCGAGAGATGGCGTCGGCCAGGTCGAACAGCTGCGACGCGGCGTCGCGGAAGCTGGAAGCGTCGAAGAGGCGGAGTGCCTGCTCGCGGGCTTTGCCCAGCGAGTCATCGAGGTCGCCGATCAGGAACTCGAGGAGATCTTTCTTCCCCTCGCCCAGGACCAGCGGCATGTCGCCGTCGGCCAGCGCCGGGCCGGCGGGCCTGGCGGTCGCATCGGGCGCGGCGCCCGTGTCCGCCTTGCTCGGCGTCGAACGCTTCTGCTTGCCCTCGCCGAGTGCCGTAAGCGCCGCGACCAGGCCCGCATCGGGCTCGGACAGCGCCGCGTCCTGCGAGAGCTGGCCCATCTGTTCTTTGATCAGGTCAACGGCCTTGAGCAGCGCGTCCATCGCCTCGCGATCGATCACCACCACGCGGTTGCGGGCCGCGTTGAGCGCGCTCTCCGCGGCGTGGGCGATCTTCACGAGGTTCGTCAGGCTGAGAAACGAGGCGCTGCCCTTGATGGTGTGCAGCGCGCGGAAGACCTGGTTGAGCATCTCCGGGTCGCCCGGGTCCTGCTCCAGCGTCACCAGGTCGGACTCGAGCTGCGACAACAACTCGCCCGACTCGGTGAGGAAGTCCTGCACGATCTGTGGATCGAACGAAGACACGCGATGCTCCCGGCCGCCTGGGCCAGCCTCGATTCCCTTGATCCCTTAGATGGTCTTGCTGGACAGCTTGCGATAGCAGAATGCCTGCGGCACCGGGACGGCCTGGAACGGCGCCTCGCCCGCGCGGATCGTCTCCGAGTGCCCGATGAACAGGTAGCCGTCGTCCGCCAGCTGATCGGCGAACATGTTCAGCACCTGCTTCTTCATGGCGTCGTCGAAGTAGATCATGACGTTGCGGCAGAAGATCACGTCCCACATGCCGTGACGCTTGGCGCCAAGGCGGTCGCGGAGGTTGTGCTTTTCGAACGACACCATCGAGCGCGTCGCGTCGTTGAGGATCGAGTACGGGCCCTCGGTCTTGAAGAACCGCTGGCGGATGATCGGGGGCGTCGAGCGCATCGCGTACTCGGTGTACTTGGCGGACTCGGCGACTTCGAGCGCCTTCTCGCTGATGTCCGTGCCCAGGATCTCGATGCGCCAGTCGTTGAGGCGGATGCCCAGCGAACGCTGGATCAGGATCGCCAGCGTGTAAGGCTCCTCGCCGGTCGAGCACGCGGCCGACCACACGCGCAGGCGCTTGGTCGACTGGCGGGACTCGAGGATCTCGGGGAGGACCGTCTTCTCGAACACGTCGAGCTGCGGCTCGTTGCGGAAGAAGCTGGTCTCGTTGATGGTGATCCGGTTGAACATCTCCTGGAACTCGTCGGCCATGTACGGGCCCATGGAGAGGAACTGGATGTACTGCGTGAAGCTGTCCATCTCGAGCTCGGCCAGGCGGTGGCCGAGGCGTGATTCGAGCACGTACTTCTTCCCGTCCGGGAAGTGGATGCCCGAACGCTCGTAGATGATCTTCCGCAGGTCGTTGAACTCGCGGTCGGTGAGGCTGATCTTCGAGGCGGCGGTGGTCATGAACTTCTCCGAGAACGGGGCGGTGGTTGAGCTTGAAGGAACAGACATCAGGCCGCGGCGGCGACGGCGGCGCCCAGCGCGGCGGTGCCGAACAGCTTCTGGAGATCGAGCAGGATGAGGAGGCGGTCGTTGAGCTTGCCGACGCCGGCGATGAAGTCGGCGTTGATCGAGCACACCATCGCGGGCGCGGGCTCCACGATCTCGCTGGAGATGCGCAGGACCTCGTGGACCTTGTCCACCAGGAAGCCCAGCACGCGCCCCTGTACCTCAACGACGACGATCCGCGTGTCCTCGCCGCGCTCCGCCGGCGGGAATCCGAACCGCTTGCGCAGGTCGAGCACGGGGATGATCTTGCCGCGGAGGTTGATCACGCCCTCCACCTCCGGCGGGCTCTGCGGCACGCGGGTGAGGTCCATCATGCGGTTGATTTCCTGCACCGCGAGGATGTCAACGGCGAACTCTTCGCCGGCGACCTCGAAGGTCACGAGCTGGAGCTGCGTGGGGCCGGACGACGCCTGGTGCTGGCCGATCTGGTGAGACATGGCAATTCCTCAGGCACCCGAGAAACGGATGGGCGCGTCTGTCGTATCGACGGAGCTCTGGGTCAACTTCAGCCGAGTTCGCGGGGTTTCGGTGGGGCCGGGCGTGCTGCGCGGCCGAAAGGCGATTTCCGGGTGAACCCCTGTTCAGGCGACCTTCGCCGCCACCTTGCCGCCCACCGCCGAGATCAGGGCGTTCAGGATGGAATCGGGCGAACCGGGCGTGGCGATGCCGGCTTCGACGACCGCCCTGGGCATGCCGTACACCACGCAGGTCGATCCTTCCTGGGCCAGGATCACGCCGCGCGACGCGTGCAATTCGCGACCTCCGATAAGTCCGTCATCGCCCATGCCGGTGAGCACGACGCCGATGGTCGCTTCGCCGGTCGCCTGAGCGGCGGACGCGAAGAGCTCGTTCACGCAGGGCTTGTAGAGCGCGGTCTTGGGCTCGTCGGAAATCTCGAGGCGCAGTCGTCCCGCGGGGGTGCTGTGTACGCGTCCGTGCTTGCCGCCCTGGATGATGTACACGTGCCCGCGCTCGATCGGCATGTCCTGGTCGGCGTGGTGCACCGGCACCGCGCTGATCTGGCTGAGCCGGTCCGCGAGGCCCTTGGTGAACATCGCGGGCATGTGCTGCGCGAGGACCAGCGGCGTGGAGAGCGTGCGCGGCAGGCCGCTGATCAGGCGCTCAACGACCGGCGGGCCGCCGGTGCTGGAGCCGACGACCACGAGCTGGTAGTCACGCTTGGGGAGATTGGCGGGCGAACTCGGGCGCTGCGGGAACTTCTGCTTGCGGGCTTCGCCGATCGCGCGGAGCTTCGAGACCACCTCGCGCCGCAGCGTTTCTTCGTCGGAAACGTCCTTGGCGATCACGTCGGCGGCGCCGAGGCGGAGGGCCTCCAGCGCGTGCGTGCTCCCGGCGGCCGTCAGGGTTGAGCACATCAGCACCGCGGGGCGCAGCTCGGGGCGCACGGTGCGCAGGCGTGCCAGCACGCCGAGCCCGTCCATGACGGGCATCTCGACATCGAGGGTGATCGCGTCGGGCGCGAGCGATTGGATCTTCTCAAGAGCCTGCTGCCCGTCACGCGCGCTGTCGACCACCTTCATCGTCCCGTCGGACTCGATGAACTTGGTCAACATGCGGCGGATGACGACCGAATCGTCGACGACCAGTACTCGCACGGGCAACTCCCTGGGGCGCACCTTGCGCGCCGCTTTGTTTCATCGAACGCCCGCGGGCACGGCTTGAGCCCCGCGCCGGGAGTCCGAGAAAAAGAGGCCCGGGATCGCCGGGCCTCGTCAGGGGAACCTTGGTGTTCTTGCCCGCCGGTGCGTTACTTGTTCGTGCTGCCCAGGCCCGGCACGTGCTCCGCGCCGACCTTCACCTGCGCCGACGACTTGGACATCGCGTCACCAACGGGCTCAAATCGTCCGCCCAGGTGCTGCGACAGGAACGCTTCCGTGACCGCGTTGAACGCCGCGTTGTTCTCCGGGCGGGCAAAGCCGTGCCCCTCATCCGGGAAGAGCACATAGGTCACGGGGATGCTCGCCTTCTTCATGGCCGACACGATCTGGTCGGCCTCGACCTGCTTCACGCGCGGGTCGTTGGCGCCCTGGCCGATCAGGAGCGGCTTCTTGATCCGATCGACCAGGCCCAGAGGCGAGCGGGCCGCCAGGAGCTTGCGTCCCTCCTCGGTCGAAGGGTCGCCCACGCGCTGCGCGAGCACCGGGAAGAACGGGTACCAGTATTCCGGGATGTTCTGCATGAGGGTCTGCAGGCTCGACGGCCCGACGATGTCCACGCCGCACGCGAAGAAATCGGGCGTGAAGGTCAGCCCCACGAGGGTCGCGTACCCGCCGTAGCTCCCGCCCATGATCGCCACCTTGCTCTTGTCGGCGATCTTCTGATCGACGGCCCAGTTGACGGCGTCGAGCAGGTCGTCGTGCATCTTGCCCGCCCACTCGCCGTTGGCCGCGTTCACAAAGTTCTTGCCGAAGCCCGTCGAGCCGCGGTAGTTGACGGACAGCACGGCGTAGCCGCGGTTCGACAGCCACTGGTGGTACGGGTCATAGCCCCAGTCGTCACGCGCCCACGGACCGCCGTGGACCATGAGCACCATCGGGAGCGGCTTGTCGGGGCGTGCGTTGGCGTCGGCGTCCGCCCACTTGGGGAGCGTCAGGTAGCTGACGAGTTCCATGCCGTCGCGGCTCTTGAGAACCATCGCGTGCATGGGCGAGAGCGGCAGGCCCTCGAGCGCCTTGCGATTGCTGAACAGGAATGTCGCCTTGCCCGCCTTGCCGGCCTCTGCGCGGTCGTAGCGGTAGTAGCGCACCGGGCCGTCGTCGTCGGTGTACGCGACGATCCAACGCTTGTCGTCCATCGAGCGGCTCACGACGCCGAGGTCGCCGTCGCACACGCCCGCGAGGTAATCCAGGTCGGGCTTCACGGCCGGATCGAGGATCTTCCAGTGCTGGCGGTCATAGTCGAACGCGACGGCCTGCACGGTCTTGTCGATCGGATGAACGAGCGCCTCGCCCACGTCGGCCTTGGGGTCTTCCGCGAGGATCTTCTCATCGCCGGTCTTGAGATCGACCGCCTTCAGGGCCGCGGTGTTGCGTCCGCGGCTGTCGGTCATGTAGAGCACGTCCTGCGTCTTGTTGAAGCCCGCGGGCGCGGTGGTCATCGAGTCCTCGGGCCCGATCGTCGCGAAGGGCTCGGTCGCGTCGCCCTTGACGCGCACGATCTCCATCTCGGCCTTGGGGGTGAATCGCATCGCGAAACGCACGTTGAAATCGTCGTCGCAGATGTACGCGAGCATGCTCTCGTTCTTGCGGACGAGCTTCATCTCGCCGGTCTTGATGTTGACTCGGTAGATGTCGTGCAGGCGCGGGTCGCGGTTGTTGAGGCCGATGAGGAGCTCGTTGGGAGACTTCTCGCTGACGCCCTGGATCTGGGCGGTGGGGCGCAGCGCGCGGCCGGTGGGGCCGACGAGCGGCTTGCCGTCCGGGCCGGGGATCGAGTCAAAGGGTGTGAGGTCAACCTGCTTGCCCGAGGCGAGGTCGACCGAATAGAGCCGCCAATCCTCGTCGCCGCCGGAGTCTTGCAGGTACAGGATGTGGCTGTTGGTGAACGCCCAGAAGTACTGGCGGATGCCGCGCTTGGAATCGCTGGTGATGGGTTTGGCCTTGTCGGGCTGCTCGACCGGGGCGACCCACACGTTGAGCACGCCGTTGACCGGCGCGAGGAACGCGATCTGCTTGCCATCGGGGCTGAGGCGGGCTTGGGCGCGATCGGGGTTTCCGAAGAGGACATCGCGCGAGATCAGGGCCGTCGGCGAGGCGTCCTTGTTGCCGACGGGATTGGTCAGCGGCGTGTTGTTCTGGGCCCAGGCGGCGGAAGTGACAACCAGCGACGCCAGCAGGAGGGCGGGGGTACGGCGGGTCATGGATTCTCCTTCGTCTGATCGCCCGTCGCGGCGTGTGGCGCGAGGGGATCGGCAAGTTGTACCGTGTTCGGCCCGCGAGGATTCACCGAATCGCGGGCGGGGCTTCACGGCTTGGAACAAGGGCCGCCCGAACTCGTCGCGAGAGTCGGCGGCAAGAGAAAGTGCCCAGGAGAGGATTTGAACCTCCATGCCCTTGCGGGCGCTACCACCTCAAGGTAGTGCGTCTGCCAATTTCGCCACCTGGGCAGATGGCCCGGCCAAGGCGTTCGCCGGGGTGGAGAGGATAGGCACCGACAGGGCCGGGAGGCCAGTGCGGGGGTAAGCCCCACGCGATGAACGCCCTTCCCGGCGGCGGCGTCGCGGGATCGCGGGCCGCGAGCGTGAGCATCGCCTAATGTTGGCCGTCGGAGGGAAGGCGTAGCCAGTGGGTCGCGCCGGGAGATTCCCCGACGCCGTGCATCTCGAAAGGCCGAACATGACCCAAGCACCGACCCAGGTGCAGACGCTCTTGGACCTGATCGCCCGCGAGGCCCGCCAGTCGGGAGTCTTCGGCGAGGTGGTCGTGTCCCCCGCTCGCGTCGAGTGCGCCGCCAAGGACGCCGCCGAGCCCGCGTTCTACCGCGTTGACGTGGCCGGGAGCGACGCTCTGGTCTCGCTCGTCACCGCCAACCGCTGGCTGAGCGAGTCGATCGAAGCGGACCTGCTCCACCACGGCGATTCGATGGAGGAACTGGTCGAAGAGGAACTGGTTGAGCTTGGCCTGAGCGGCGTGACGCCCACCATCCAGCACTATCGCTCCGACGACAAGCTGTTCACGTTCAAGTCGAGCGTGCCTGGCGGCGTGAGCGCCGGAGCCAAGACGATCACGACCTGGCTTCTGGCGTATGAGGCGGCGTTCCGCAACCTCGGCGATATGTCCGGCGGCGAGTAGATCAACGGCCGGGTGAAGGCGTTGAGGAGCATCGACGGGCCGAAGCAAAGACGCGGAGAACGGGGCCGGCTTTTTTTGAAGTCGGTTCGATCGCAAAGACCGCAATCGGCATCGAAATAAACGGAATGCGAGCGCGGGTCGTGCGGCGCGAGGGAACAATGGCGGGCTTGCGCGGGGGATGGAACTGTCGCGCGGCAAGATCAAGAGAAACGCGGGGCGTGAGAGCGCGACGCTGAGGACGGTGTCATGCGGGTTCTGATGCTTGGATGGGAGTTTCCGCCGTTCATCGCCGGAGGGCTGGGGGTGGCGTGCCACGGCCTGACCAAGGCGCTCGACAAGCTCGGGCATGAGGTGGTCTTCATCCTCCCCAAACCCGTGCGCGCCACCGAGAACGCGCCCGCGAAGCTCCTGAGTCCCGAAACGCTCATGGCCAAGCTCGCGCGGATTCACGGCGTGTCGCCCGGCGATCAGGGCACACCCGAAAGCCCCGAGGTTCTCGGCGGCGGATTCCAGTCCATCCATATCCCCGGCTTCGAGCACACGGTCTTCCGCGGGGTTCCCGCGGCGTTTTCCAGCCCCTATCCGGGCGGCTCGCCCGCGGGCTGGTTCGGGCTCACGGGCAGCGCGCCCATCGAGCCCTGGACGCTCGGGAGCGGCGCCAGCGCCGGCTCGGCGAAGCTGTACGAAGACCTGGGCCTGACCACGGCCGCCGCCAAGGCGCTGGCGCAGCCCGCGAGTTCGCCCGCGGGCGTCGGCTATGGCACGGACCTCATCGGCGACGCGGAGCGCTACGCCCGCCTGTGCGTGGCGCTCGCGCGGAGCGAGCAGTTTGATGTCATCCACGCCCACGACTGGCTGACCTATCCCGCGGGCCTGGCTTTGTCGCAGGTGACGGGCAAGCCGCTCGTCGTTCACGTTCACTCGACCGAGTTCGATCGTTCGGGCGCGAACGTCAACCAGCGCATCTATGACATCGAGCGCGCCGGCATGCTCGGCGCCGCGCGCGTGGTCGCGGTGAGCCAGCTCACCCGATCGATCTGCGTGCGCAAGTACGGCGTTGATCCGTCGCATGTAGACGTCGTGTACAACGGGCTCGACCGCGAGGCCTACCAGCCCGCCGCCGACACCGCGATCGAGGAGGGCGACAAGATCGTGCTCTTCCTCGGGCGGCTGACGATGCAGAAGGGCCCGGAGTATTTCATCGCGGCCGCCAAGCGCGTGCTCGAAGTGATGCCGGAGGTGAAGTTCGTGGTCGCGGGCTCGGGGGACATGACGCTGCGCATGATCGAGCTGGCGGCGAGCGTCGGCATCGGGCACAAGGTCTTGTTCACGGGCTTCCTGCGCGGCGGCGACGTGGACCGCGTCTTCAGCATGGCCGACTGCTATGTCATGCCCAGCGTCAGCGAGCCCTTCGGCATCGCGGCGCTGGAGGCGATCCATCACCAGGTGCCCGTGATCGTGTCGAAGACCAGCGGCGTGGCCGAGGTGCTCTCGCACGTGCTCAAGGTCGACTTCTGGGACATCGACGAGATGGCCAACAAGATCGTCGCGGTGCTCAAGCATCCGCCGCTGTCGCAGACGCTGCGTCAGCACGGGCGATTGGAGCTGCACCGCCTGACGTGGGAGGGCGCCGCGGAGCGCTGCCTGCAGGCCTACGAAGACGCGATCGCGGAAAGGAAATAGACGCCGAGACACGTGCCGCCCGCGTCGGCCTACCGATCTTTGCGAGCCCGGCCCGGATCAGAGTTTCGATGGCCAGCGCGGGAAACGGCGTCGCGCGCGGCCGATGCGCACGACCGGCGGCACGGGGCCTGCCTACTTCAGTTCCTGCTTGATCTTCCCTTGAAGCTCGCGGAGCTTGGCGGCCTTGTCCTGCATCCTGGCGCGGTGCTGCTCCAGCAGCGGCGGCTCGGGGAACACCAGGTCGAACTCCTGCCCGCCCTTGGCGACCTCCTCGGTCATCTGCTTCTTGTATCGATCGACCAACAGATCGTACGCGTACACCCGCAGATCGTCCGGGGCGCGAGAGTACAGCGCCTCGGCCTGCTCACGCGGCACAATGGCGCACAGCTGCGCGAACACCACCCCCGCCACCACGCCGAAGTCCTTGTCCATCATCTCCATCCGCGACGTGCCCGGGTCGAGCACGTTGCGCCGCGTCTGCTCCTCCATGTAGTAGCGGTGGAACTGCTTGGCGTACTCGATCTGGGCGCGGAACTCCTCCATGTTGCCCGCGAGCAAACCGCTCGTGTACGCCCCCTGCAACGCGCCCACCGTCTCGCTCACCGCGACCTGGGGCACCTTCTCCTGCTCGGTGATCTCCCGGTCGACGAACTCCGCCAGCGGGCGGCTCATGATGAACGGCCTCTCCGGGTCGTTCATGTTCTGGTGCGGGTAGTTCCGCAGATCGGCGTACAGTTTTTCGGCGATGTCCTTCTGCCCGCGCCGGTAGTAGTACCTGATCTGGTCTTTCAGGAAGTTCTCGTACCCCGCGGAATAGAAGCTGTACACGCGTTTGTCGGTGTCGGCCCAGCTGCGTTCGACCAGCGTCTGCAGGATATCCCCGTAGGTTCGGACGAAGTGCACGTTGGGCATGGCCAGGTAGTACGCGTCGTTGCCGGACAGGAAGTCGAGCACGTTGAAGTAGATCTCACCGGATCGGGCCAGCTCCTGCACCGCCTGGATCGTCATGCGGTCGGTGTTGATGAAGTCGAAGTTCTTGCGATTCTCCTCGGTGAAGTAAGGAAGGGACTGCTCGACGCCGCGCGACGCCCAGTAAATGGCGTGCGACCCGGCGTGACGCCAGTCCATCGGGCCGTAGTACGACATGTAGCGGAGCATGCGATCCGGCTCCATGTGGTAGTTGTCGACCAGGACCCGCTTGCGCACATGCGCCAGGAGCGCGGGCCACGCGTCGGTGAAGCGAGGGTCGTTGATCAGATCCATCATGGCCGCGGTCTTCGGGCCCGAACGCGTCTCGACCTGGAATCGCAGCGGCGAGGTGCTCAGCTCGCGCGCAAACTCGTAGCGTCTCAGCAGGTCCGCGCCGGGGGCGGTGCCCACCCGCGCCCGCAGTTCATCCAGCAGCACCCCGACCGGCGGGTTGACCTTCACCACATCCCCGATCCGCTCGGGCGCCAGCGTGATCGGTCGGAACCACGCCAGGTATTTCTCGATCGCCGTCTCCCGCTGCTTCATCTCGGGCGACGGGGGCGGCGGCGGGCCCAGCACCCAGGTCCACTCCTCGGCCAGCCGGCGCTTGTAGTATCCGTTGGCGTCGTCCGTGTAGCCCTGGATCTTGTGCAGGAAGATCCACGCGAGCTCGCGGTGCAGGAGCAGGTCGTTGGGGTTCGCCGGGATTCCCTCGTCCCGCAGCAGCTGGAGGCCCTGGTTCACCCAGTTCCATCGCTCCTCTTTGGTCTGCGTCGTGACCGAGATGTTGTACGCCATGTTCCAGGCGTGGAAAACCCACACCCGCGGGAATCGCGGCTGCAGCTTCGTGATCGCGCTGGAAAGGTCGCGAGCCTCGTAGTACTTGCCGGCTTCCTTCAGGTTGTTGGCGCGGATCCACAGCACATTCACGAAGAGCCCGCGGAACGCGCCCATGGCGATGCCGAGCGCCACCTGCGGCGGGTCGTTGTCTGAGGCCGAATCCGTCCACACCAGCTTGCCGCGCGACGCGGACGCGTTCACCGCGATCGACGACGCGCCGGCCAGCGCGAAGAAGATCAGCGCGAGCAGCCCGGCCACCAGTCTGGTGCGTGTGGTGCTTGTCATGGCGTCACGCGTGCCCCGAGTAGATAGCCAGCTCGCGACGCCGGAGCACCGCGACCGCCGACACGAAGAGAACACCGGCGACCGCGCTCAGGTAGCCCACGCCCCGGACCACCGTGTCCCACGAGAGCCGCCGGCCTTCCACCAGGCTCGACACCGGGTCCAGGTCTCCGTACAGCTTGAAGACGCCCGCGATCCCCACCGCCAGGCCGCGCACGAGCACGGCGAGGGGCTTGATGTTCCCCTTCTCGTCCGTGGAGTTGTAATACTCGAGCGCATTCCACAGGTAGGGCGTCAGCTCCGCCGACACCAGCGCCCCGACCGCCACCACGCACGCGACCGGGAACGAGAGGAAGGTGGACGCGAAGATCGCGATCATGGAGATGAACGCCAGCTTGACCCACAGCACCACCATGACCCGCATGAAATTCGCGCGATAGCTTCCCATCGAGTAGGACAACTCCAGGCCGTCCGGCGGGAAGGAAATGGACATGAGGTTCGGGAGTCCGCGGAGTGCGTCGCCGTTGAACACCTCCACGGTGACCCGCCCGTCGTCGTCGATGGCGCCGGGCGAGAGCTCGACGGTCTGCGAGTTCCCAAGGCCGATCTCACGCACGAACGGCTCGCTCCCCGAAACGATCATGGTGACCCGGTAGAGATCGTCGGGTGCATTGGCGCCCGCGTTGACACGATATCGGAACGTGAGCGGACGCTTCGAACCCTTGGCCTCCTTGAGACCGTCAAAGACGTACACCTCGCTCTTGGTGGGCTCGATGGACCGGTAGGCGTCGCCGAACGCCTTGATGAGGTCGCTCCGCATCTTGGCACGTCGCTCGGGCGTGTCCTGGAACTGCGAGCTCGCGCGTTTCTCGGCGTCGATCTTCGCCTCGACCGTCTGGTCGAGCGCCGCCGGATCGATGTCGGGCGGGGACGCGATCACGGCCACGCGGGCCGCCAGCACCTGGGTCTCAAGGACCTGGCGGTCCTCGCTCAGGCCTCCGCCGGCGGCGACATAGGCCTCCTGCTCACCCTGCGCGGGCTGCTGGCGCAGGTACTCGGTGAAGAGGAACACCGCCGAGCCGCACACCAGCAGCAGCACGAGGTTGATCCCGATCACGCCGAGCCACTTGCCGAAGATGTACTGCCAGGCCGAGACCGGCTTGGTGATCGTCTGCCAGATGATCTTGTCGCGCTGGTCGAACGAGACGGTCGCCGCGGAGAAGACCGCGCAGAGCAGCCCGATGATCCAGAACGAGCCGCCCGTTGAATACTGGAGAAACGCCTGCACGCGATAGCGGAGCGGCGTCTGGTCCGACAGCAGCATCGGGATCGCCGAGAGCGCGAAGACGAGGATCACCATAAGCACCAGCGACACGCGCTGGCGCGAAGCTTCCGCGACCGCGGTCTTGGCGATTGAGAAGATCGGCCCCGCGCCGCCCAGGGCCAGCCGCAAGAGCTGCATCAACGCCGTGAACGCGATCGTGAGCGCCAGCACGCCCCCGAGCAATTGACCGAGTCCGCGCGTCAGCTCGAACAACGCCAGAGGCACGACCACCATGGCGCCAAGCACCCCGAGCGCAAGATAGGTGAGGCTCAGACCGAGCCAAACCACGCCGAGCGCCAGGGCCGTCACGAGGCCGATGCCCGCGCTCAAGAGCATCGGGTCCGAGCGTCCGCTGAGCATGTCCTCCAGCGCTCGGGCCGCGTCCTGATCGGCAAGCGCCGAGAGATCAAGCCCGCTCCCCTGCGTCCGCGTCAGCAGAACCGCGCCGGCCGCGACGATCCCCGCCAGCACGACCACGCAGGTCGCGATGATCTTGTAGGTGCGACCCTGCTGCAGGCGATCCAGCGCGCTCACTCGCTCCGACCACATCACGGCTTGGGCTCCGATCCCTTGGGATCGGCCGGTTTCTCACCGCCCGACAGCAACGAATCGATCAGCGAACGATCCACATTCGAGGACGGCGGCGTCGGCGCGGCCGGCATCCGCGGGACCGGCGGCATCGCGGGCGTTTGCGGCATCGACGGCGCATTTGTGCCCGGCGCCGTCGGCGTCGCGCCCGGCGCGCCCGAAACAAGGGAGCCGATCAGCGACGCGTCCGGACCGCTGGCCACGGGTTCGGCCTTCGTAACCGACGCAGGCGGCGCGTCGCTGGCCGTCACCAGCTTTTCGATCAGCGCCTCGCCCGACTCACCGCCGCGCAGGAACGCCGCGGTCTGTCCGCCGGACGTCGCGCCGGAGGTCGACACCTGCTCGCTCCGCGCGCGTTCGACGATGTCAAGGAACAGGTCCTCGAGCCTTTGACGCGGACGCGACACACGCAGCACCGACTTGTGCCCGCCCGATCGGGCGCGGATCACGCGGTCGATCTCCGCCAGCGTCGCGTCGTCCAGGGTGTCGGCCTCGATCGACGTCTTGCTCTGGCTCTCCAGCAACTGCTCGCACGTTCCCTCGGCCCGCACGCGCCCGCCGTAGAGGATCACCATGCGATCAACGCAGTCCTCAACATCCGACAGCAGGTGGCTGGAGAGCAGGATGGTCTTGCCGCGCCGTCCCAGCTCGATGATGAGGTCCTTGACCTGCTTGGTTCCGATGGGGTCAAGGCCGGTCGTGGGCTCGTCAAGGATCAGGAAATCGGGATCGTTGATGAGCGCCTGTGCGATGCCGATGCGTCGCTGCATGCCCTTGGAATACTCGCGGACAGGGCGGAACTGCGCTCCGGTAAGACCCACCATGTCGAGCAGTTCGTCGATGCGCCGCGTCCGTGTCTTGGTGTCGAGGTTGAAGAGCTTGGCGTAATAGTCCAGCGTCTCGCGCGCGTTGAGGAACGGGTAGAGGTAGGACTCTTCCGGCAGATAGCCGATCCGCTTCTTGATGTCGACCTCGTGGGCCGGCTTGCCGAACACCGCCAGGCGTCCGCGCGACGGGCGCAGCAGCCCGAGGATCATCTTGATCGTCGTGCTCTTGCCCGAGCCGTTGGGACCGAGCAGGCCGAAAACTTCGCGCGGGCGGATGTCGAACGACAGCTCGTCCACGGCGCGAACGCGATCGCGCATCCAGAAGTCCTTGAAGACCTTGGTGAGCTTCTGGCAGGCGACAACCGGGGTTACCGTCGCGCTCGAAGCGTTCCATGATGTGCCGGGCGCGCTCACCATCAGACTGTCACTCCGTGCCGGGGCCCGAGTTCTTGAGTCACCGGACCGCCTCGGGGCTCACTGCGGCTTTCGCTTCATGCTGCGATCAACGTCGTGCTGGGATTCCTGCTGCTTCCGCTCGCGCTCGGCCTTCGAGTCCTCCGCCTCCTTGCGCTTGCGCAGGATGTCCAGCTCACGCAGGATGTCCGGATCGGCGTTGAGCAGGAGTTCCAGCGTCCGCGTCCCGGGCGGCGAGGCCATCAACTGCACGTTGTCCCGGCCGTACAACGCCGTGATGGCCTCCTGCCACTCGCGGTTCACCATCGCCAGCGGGTTGGACTTGAACTGCTCCAGCTTGGCCTGGTAGCTGATGAGCTGGCTCTGGCGCTGGTTCACCACCTCGCTGCGGTACAGCCGTGCTTGCCCGAGGATGGAAGCCACCTCGCCCGAGGCCGAGCCCGAGGCCACCTTCGCGCCGTCGACTTCGACCTCCTCGCCGTCCAGGAGGCGGTAGATCGTCGCAAGGACCCTCTCGCCCGCGGGCTGGTCGTTCTTCTCCGTCTGCAGCTCGTACTGGCGGATCAGCGACAGGAGCACCGGCGCCGCGGCTCCCGCGACCTTGTTGAGCTTCTGCTCGCGCTCCGACCGGGCCTTGTCCTGCTCGGTCCCCGCGTTCGACGCCGCCGTCTGAACCTTCGCGAAGCTCTCACGGACGAAGAGCGGCGGCATCTTGTCCTTCAGGATCAGCTGCTCGACCACGATCCCGCTATGGGCGCGATCGAGAATCCGCTGCGCGACCTCTCGGGCGTTGGTGGAGACCGACGCCCGCTCGCTCGCGGTCTGTTTGAGCAGGTCCTCAATGCCCGCCTGCGAGACCGCCTGCACGACGCCCCGCTCCACCGCGGCGCGCACGATCGCGGCCTCGTCGCTGGGCATGATGTTCTTGGCGTACTCGCCGGGTCTGACCCGCCGGTACGACGCTTTCCACTGGGTGTGGGCCACGTTCCCATCGCCCGTCAGCACCGCGCCCTCGGTTTCCGGGTCGATCTTGGGGAGCTTGGGGAGCGAGTCGATCGCCTTTTCCTTGTCCGCGGGGAGCACGTGAATCCAGAACTCGCTGTCGAGGTCCACGCTCTCAGCGCCCGTGCTCACCTTCACCATCTCGCCCAGCGGCGCGGGAAGGCTGAATTGGAAGCCGGGCTCCAGCCCGTCGGCGTCGATCTTCCCGAAGAGGAGTCGGATCCCCTGCTCGTTCTGCTTCACCGACTGGAAGCCGCTGAGCACATACAGCCCCGCGAGCACGACCATGCCGATCTGCACCAGGCCAAAGGTGATCCGCAGCGCATCCGCGAGCGACTTGTGGGCCGCATCCATGAGCGCGCCGGGTGATTCCATCTCGGAGCCCTGGCGCAGCGTGATGGACTTGGCGCGGCGCGTCAGCCTGGGCGACGCGGATGCTTCGCCGGGCCCGCGCTCGGGATTTGGTTGACCCTGGTCGCTCACTGGCCGCCCTCCGCCTTCTTCGCGGGCTGCTGCGACAGGGCGCGATCAAGCTCGGGCATCCGGGGAATCTCGCCCTTCTTCAGGCCGTTCAGCGCGTCGGGCTTCACCAGGTCGAATCCGGGCATGCTGGTCGGGAACACGAACGTCATCCTCTTGGCGGTCGCGTCGCGCAGGAACTCCATCCGACGCAGGAACACCGCCAGCTCCGGGTTGGTGTTCATCTGGCCGAGATAGGTCGCGGCCTCTCGGTCGCCCTGCTTCCTGATCTCCTGGGCCCGGCTGTCGGCGAACGCGCGGATCATCCTCGCCTCGTTCTCCGCGGTATCGCGGATCGCCTGCGCCACCGCCTGGCCCTTGGCCTCGATCTCCGCGGCCAGTCGATCGCGGCTGGCGCCCATGCGCTCGAACACCGCGCGGGTCGTCTCCTCGGGGAGCATGACGCGGGTGACACCGACATCCACGGCTTCGATGCCGTAGTCCGCCAGCGACACGGACTTTTCGCCGCCCGCGGAGGTCTCGTGGATGACCAGGCCCGACAGGATCGCCTTCTCGAGTTCGGGAAGTTTGGTTGGGTGTTCGGCGCTGAACAGATCGGACATCGCGAACTTGCTGGTCGCGCCGATCGCCGAACGGAGGTTGGACTCGATGATCTCCTGCGCCTTGCGGAAGTGGTCCGCGGAGCGATCACCCGCGACGCTGAATCGCTCGAAGAACCGGAGCGGGTCCTTGACGCGCCAGAAGCAGGCCGCCTCCACGATGATCTGGCGATTGTCGCTGGTCTGCTGAGTCTGGGCGCGGGTCTGCACGACGCGCAGCCGCGTGTCGTACTTCGTCACCGATTGAATCGGGCTGGGCCACTTGAACTTCAGGCCCGGCTCGAGCTTCAGCGAATCGTCGCTCGCCTTGCCGAACGTGGTCAGCACGGCGGCCTCCGTGAATCGCACCTGATAGGTCATGCTGAACGCCAGAAGCACGATCAGCAGCACGCACGCCAGCACGATGATCACCAACCTCTTCACGCCGTCGCTCCTGCCCGGGGACGAACCCCGCCAAGTTCCCATCCGCCCGACTCAATCCTCGAAAAGACCCGCCCTACGGCTCCCCGATGGCTTTCCGACGTTCCGGATCGAACGTCGCCGCGCCGTTGTCCACATCCTTCACGTCCCAGTTCAGGCGCAGGTCCGGAACACGATCGTCCGTCACATACAAACGTGCGTCCTTGATCGCGGCCTGCAACGCCTCCAGGTACTGCGACACCTGGAACAGCTCTGGGTTTGCCTGGAACGCCGCGATCTGGCCCTGATAGCGGGCCGCTCGCCCGCGTTCGCTCATGTGCGTCGCCCAGCGATCGGCCCGCGCCCTTTGCACCAGCGACGCGGCAGCCCCGCCGGCGGTCTCCAGCAGGGTCTGGACCTTGAACTGCTGCTCCTTGATCGCGCCCAGCTCCGCGCCGGCGTCGGACAGGCGAGAAAGCGCTTTCAATTCCACGACAATCTTGTCCGCCAGCTCGACGCTCCCCACGACTTCCGTCAGCTTCTGGATGCGGTCCTTCCGCGCGTCCTCGAACCGGGCCTCCCGCTTCTGCTCGGCCTGCACCACGAACTCGAACTTGTCCGCCGACTCACGCGGCGGATGGACGCCGTTCACGCCCACGAACACCGCGCGCACGCCCGCACCCTTGCCGCTCCCGTTGGGGATTTCGTTCAGCGCGGCGTTGACGCGGTCTTGCAGTTGGCGCGCCAGGAGCTCCGGGTTGCCTCCCAGCACCTCGTCCACGCTCTGCCCCGAGAAGAACTGGACGATCTGACGCCGCGCCACGGCGCCGAGAATGGCCTCGCGCGCCTGCTGATCGCCCAGGCGGTCGTACAGCTCGACGTTCTCGATCACGTAGTGCAACGGGATCTCGGCCGACACCAGCGCGACGTCGCGACCTGCGACGACACCGGACTCTCCCGCCTTGGCATCGGCCGCCCCGGGCTGAACGATCTGATAGACCTCTTCCTGCGCGTGCTCGTTGGTCCAGAGGATCGCCTTCTTGGCGTCCACGGGCGGGAGCGAGCCCAGCTGGAGCACCCGCACGCCCGTGGTCGTCTCCCCCACGATGCTCCGGCGCCCTTCCCGATCGACCTGCTCATAGACGGGCACCTCGACACGCTCCATGGGCCAGGGGAGTTTCCAGTGCCAACCCGGGCCGACTTCGCGTTCGAACGCGCCAAAGCGGAGCACGATGCCGCGCTGATGAGGCTCGATGATCTCCACCGCCGACATGGCCCAGAGCAGGATGGCCGCCATGGCCAGCAACGCGCCCAGCGAGCGTGAGATCAGGTTGTAGAACCAACTGGAGGAGACATCGAACCCGAGCTGGTAGTTGATCGCCTCGCTGATCGACGCCGCGATGCGGTCCGGGGCCGCGACAAAGCCCAGGATGCGAGAATCAAACGCGGGCGCGGGCATCATGCCCGCCTTGCGCGGGCGGTAGAAGTTCAGCAGGAAGTTTGCGAAGACCTCGAAGCCCAGCACGATCATGGCGATGGGGACCACCAGCGGCATGGCGTGGCGGACCGAATCGCTCCCGGCAAGGTCGGCGAACGCACCGACCGCGATGCCCAGTCCCATGATGGCGGAACCGACGATCGACGCCGCACCAGCACGGAGGTTTGACCAGATCGCCTGCTTGGCCATGCCCGAGATGAAGCGGGCGAAGATGAAGCCGACGACGCCGGTGAGCAGGCCGATGGCAAGCCCCCAACCGAGCGTAACGTGCGCATCGGTCGGATTGACCGGAGTCTCGTGGGCCGCCAGGAATGCGCGTGCGGAGGTCAACCGCCAGTAGCCCACACCCAGGTAGGCCAAGCCAAGCACCACGCTGACGATCGGGAGGAAGAGGCGGTGCATCGCCGCCAGGCGCTTGGCCGCGGGGCGGAATTCACCCGCGGATGTGTCGAACACCGAGGTCGACCCGCCCTGCTGGGCGAGGGCCTCGGCCTCGAGCGTTTCAACACGTTCGCGCCGATGCTGGTCAAAGACGATCGCGAGCGCCAGCCAGATCGGCACGCCCAGGATCGTATAGGCGGACGCGGTCACCGCGGCGTGGTCCTTGGTGATGATGCCGTAGACCACCAGGGTCGCGGCCAGCGCGCCCTGCAGCACCATCCCGAGAATGCAGCGCCCGGTGGCGATGCGATAACTGAGGTAGTCAGCCTTCATCCGGTTCCCCGGTCACACCCGAACCAATCCGTCGCGCGCACGAACGCCGCGCTGCCCTGGTGGCGCCAACGCTGGCGTCGCCCGGGCTCCTTGGGGGGTGGTATTCTGCCAGCCGCCTCGCGCCGTGTCCACTCGACGGATCACGGACTTGCGCGCCGGACAAAGACCGACCCCGCCACCACTCACCAAACCAAGGTCCGACCAGCCTCGCGAGGGCGGATCGGATCAATACCGGTCTGACGCGGGCCGCTCCCACAAAGCCAGTGGACGCGAGAACGCGCCGGGGATGCGCACAAACGCCGACAAGGACGGCTGATGGCCGCCCTTCCTTCGCGGAGAATCCGCGGAATCGACGCGTTGATGTACGCCCGCCGCGAACCTATGTTCGTCCCGGTCGGAACAATCATGGGGATTTCTTTCCCCGCTCCCGGAACGCCCGATTGCTCCTCCATGTACACTCCGGACCCCAGAAGCTGACCCACCGATGCCAGCCCAACTGATCGCCATCGCCCGCAACGCCTTCGTGGAGGGCATCCGCCAGCCGGTGTTCCTGCTGGTCATCCTCCTTTCGGGCCTGCTCCAGTTCTTCACCACCTGGAACACCGGGTTTGCCATGGGCTACGACGAGACCGGCGAGGTCTCCGGCGACAACAAGCTTCTCCTCGACGTCGGCATGGCGTCCATCTTCTTGTGCGGCATGATCTTGGCCGCCTTCGTCGCCACCAGCGTCATCAGCCGCGAGATCGAGAACAAGACCGTCCTGACCGTGGTCAGCAAGCCCGTCCACCGCGCGGTCCTGATCATCGGCAAGTACCTGGGCATCGCCGGCGCCATCCTGCTGGCCATGATCCCGATGATCGTTTTTCTGATGTTCGGGCTCCGACACGGGGTCATGAGCACCGCCGCCGACGATCTCGACATGCCCGCCATCACGTTCTCTACCGCCGCCGTGCTCCTCGCGCTCGGCGCCGCGGCGTGGTGCAATTACTTCTACGGCTGGAGCTTTCCGCAGGTCTCTGTGGTGCTGCTGGCGCCCGCGAGCGCCGTGGCGTACTTGGCCGTACTGCTCGTCTCCAAGAAGTGGGCCTGGCAGTCGCCCGAGGTGGACTTGAAGCCCCAGGTGCTGGTCGCCTGCGCGTCCCTGACCGTGGCCGTGCTCGTGATGACCGCCGTCGCGACCGCGGTTTCTACTCGCTTGTCCCAGGTCATGACGATCGTGGTGTGCTTCGGCATCTTCGTCGGCTCGTTGCTCTCGAACTACCTGTTCGGGCGTCACGCGTTCAAGAACACACCCTACGCGACCATCGCCCAGGTTGAGCGGGAGGGGATGACGAGCGAGACTTTTGACAAGCCCGGCGACACCCTGAAAATCTCGTTCCAACTCCCCCCGCGGGTCGCGCTCAAGCCCGGCGATTCCTTCTATTTCGGCCCCTCACCCAACGGGGCCGCCATGTACGTCTCCGAGTTCGCCCCTTTCGCCGGAGACCTCGCCAAGAGCGAGTCGCTCCTGAGTTCAAGCGCGCCATCCGGGGTCTTCATCACGGCTCTCCCCGATGATCGCACCGTCATCGTGCGCAACCTCGGGGCCAGCGCGCAGCCCGTGACCAAGCCGCCCTCTCCCGGCGACTACGCCTTCCGAGAGCCGACCAAGATCGGCCCCGTCGCCCTCACGCTCTGGGCCGCCAACCCGAACATGCAGTGCTTCTGGCTTCTCGACGCGGTGACGCAGAACACGCGCGTACCAGCAGCCCACCTTGGCCTGATCGCGATCTACGGCGTCCTTGAAATCGCCGCGTTCCTCTCGCTTGGCATCGTGCTCTTCCAAGGACGAGACGTCGGCTAGTTCCCCTCGCCCGTTCGGGGGCGGGAATCCGGGCCCGCTCGCGACCTATGATCTTTCAACCGGCCCGCCTTGGGCCCGACACTCCTGTGGAGACCGAACATGGCGGAAGAACTTGACAAGGGCAAAGCAATCAAACTCACCTTGGCCATCGTGTGCCTGCTGGCGGCGGGATACCTGATCGCGGCGAGCCAGGGCTGGGTGCCGGCATTCTGGGCCAGCAAGCCACCGCCCGCCCCGATCAAGATCGATGAAAAGAGGCAGAAAGAGCTCGAGAAGGAAATCAAGGAAATCGAGGAAAACCCCAAGCAGAACGCCCCGGGCTAATCCGACTCAACCTCCATCCCGATCCGAAACCTCTGTGCCCGGCGATGTCCTCGTCGGGCTTTTTCGTGCGCTCCACGAACTGTCCATCGCCAGCGCGCCGACGCCGATGGGGATCACGAACTCGCGGACGCGACGACCAACCGCCGGCGGAGAATCGCCAGCAGCGTGTCCGGGCTCTCCATCACGCGGTCGCCCGGACGAAAATACACCTCGGACAGAGTCTCGCCGGCCTTGGGCGGGAGCGCCACCACCGACTCGCTCGGCTTGGCGGGCGCCGCGGGCCTCGGCCACGACGACCTGCTCGGCGTGGGCTTGTCTTCCTTCGGCACGGCCTTCAATCGCTCCGCGATCAGGTTGGGCTCGGGCGTTCGGAAGATCACGTCCTTGTCGCGGATCGTCGCCGTCTTCACGCGCAGGTTGGCCAGAGCGATGCGCAGCTGCGCCAGCTCGATCAGCTTCTTCACCGGCGCGGGCGGCTCGCCGTACGCCTCCTTCAGATCGACCTCGACCTGCGTGAGGTCCGCCTCGCTGGCCGCGATCGAGAGCCGCCGGTACGCCTCGAGACGCCGCTGGTCCGACGGGATGTACGGCTTGGGGATCACGCCGGACACGCCGATCTCCACGCTGGTCTTGCTGGGCGGGTCGGGGCGTTTTTCGTGCTTCAGTTCATGCACCGCGTCCTCGAGCAATCGGCAGTACATCTCGTAGCCGACCAGCGCGATGTGCCCGGATTGCTCGGCGCCCAAGATGTTGCCCGCGCCGCGGATCTCCAGATCGCGCATCGCGATCTTGAACCCCGCACCCAGCATCGAATACTGCTCGATCGCCTTGAGCCGCTTCTGCGCCACCTCGGGCACCGGTCGGTCGGGGGGGAGGAGCAGGTAGCAGTACGCGCGGTGCTTCGATCGTCCGACCCGCCCGCGCAGCTGGTGCAGGTCCGCCAGCCCGAACCGATCGGCGTTGTTCACGATCATCGTGTTCGCGGTCGGGATGTCGATGCCCGACTCGATGATGGTCGTCGAGACGAGGATGTCCGCCTGGCGGCGGGTGAACTTGAGCATCACGTCCTCGAGCTCGTCGGGGGACATCTGACCGTGCCCGATCACGATCCGCGCCCCGGGCGCCAGCTTCTGCACATCGTCCGCGACCGTCTTGATATCGCTCACGCGGTTGTGAACGAAATACACCTGGCCCTCACGCGAGAGCTCGCGCGCGATCGCCTGCGCCATGCGGCGCGCGTTGTACGGGATCACCTCGGTCACGATCGCGCGCCGATCGAGCGGCGGCGTAGCCAGGCTGGAAATATCCCTGATCCCCAGCATCGCCATGTGCAGCGTGCGCGGGATGGGCGTCGCGGAGAGCGTCAGCACGTCGACCGTCATGCGCAGGCGCAGCAGACGCTCCTTGTGCTCCACGCCGAACCGCTGCTCCTCGTCGATTATGACCAGGCCCAGGTCGCCGAAGCGAACGTCATTGGAGAGCAGCCGGTGCGTGCCGATGATCACGTCGACCTGGCCCTTGCGGACCATCGCGAGGATCTCGTTGGCCTCCTTGTTGCTCTTGAAGCGCGACAGGCTCTCGACGCGAAACGGATAGCCCGCGAAGCGCGACTTGAACGTCCGCTCGTGCTGCTCCGCGAGCACCGTGGTCGGCACCAGCACCGCGGCCTGCTTGCCGAATTCGCACGCCTTGAACGCCGCCCGGATCGCGAGCTCGGTCTTGCCGAATCCGACGTCGCCGCAGAGCAGGCGGTCCATCGGGCGATTGGCCTGCATGTCGCGCTTGATCTCCGCCAGCGCCGCCAGCTGGTCGGGAGTCTCGTCGTAGGGAAACTCCGCCTCAAACTCGGTCTGCCAGGGCGTGTCGCCCGGGAACCTAATCCCGGACATGTGCTCTCGTGCGGCGCGCACACGCATCAACTCCGCCGCCAGGTCGCGCACGCTCTCGCCCGCCCGCTCCTTCTGGCTCTTCCACTTCTGCCCGCCCAGCGTCGAGAGCGGCGGCTTGCCGCTGAAGCCGCCGATGTACTTCTGCACCTGGTCGATCTTGCTCACGGGCACGTGCAGCTTCGAGCGACCCGCGAACTCCAGCGTCAGGTACTCCTCCGCGTCGCCGACTCGTTCGCTCCGCTCGTGCCCGGGCAGATCGCGCGGCTTGAGCAGCTGCAGCCCCACGAACCGCGCGATGCCGTGGTCCTGGTGCACCACGTAGTCGCCCGCCTGGAGGTCCAGGAAGGTGTCCATCGCGCGCCCGGCTCGCATGCGTCCCGCGCGCCGTCGCATCGTGAACCGGTTCAGCAGCTCGTGATACGGCACGACCGCGATCGCTTCCCGCCCTTCCCACACGAACCCGCGGTGGATGTACGCGTCGATCACCTCCGGCTTTGCGCCCGGCGCGTGCTGAGACAGCAGCTCGCCCAGGCGCTGACGTTCGCCCTCGTTCTGGCAGGACACGATCACACGCCGCCCGCCCGCCAGCGCCGCCAGCTCCCCCACCGCGGCCTTGGTGTCCTGGTCGAACGCCTGGAGCGCCGAGATCGGGAGCGAGATCCGCTCGTCGGCCTCGGCCGCCCCGGATGAAAACTGGTTGATCTCCGCGACCGCGCTTGCGCTCGACTGCAGCTGCTTGAGCACCGCGGGCGGGCCGAGGATCCCGCGCGGGTCCGTCACCCGCTCGTAGTACCCGCGCGCCTGCTCGACGATCTCCATCGTCTCGGCGAGGATCACGATCGTGCCGCGCGGGAGCAGCGTCGCGAGCCCGACGGTCTTGTCGTCGCTCTGGAACTTGCCGGGCTCGACGCACACGAGCTGCACGCTCTGCACCGCTCGATCCGAGCCCATGGTGTCCAGGTCGATCTCGGTGATGCGATCGACCTGGTCGCCGAAGAAGTCCAGGCGTGTCGGCGCGCCGCCCGGCGAGAAAACGTCGACGATGCCGCCGCGGATCGCGAACTCGCCCTGGTCCTCGATGGCGTCGCGGCGCCGATAGCCCGCGCCCTCCAGCCACGCCGCGAGCTCGGTGAGTTTCACCGTCTGCCCGGCGGCGATCGTCCGCGCCAGCGTGTCCAACCCCGACGGCGCGGGGACGGTCTGCATCAGCGCCTGGATCGGGGCCGCCAGCACGCGCGGCGTTCCCGGCGCGGTGATCAGTTCGCGCACGATCGCGAGGCGCTCGGCGAACAACTCGGCGTTGGCCCCGCCGTCGCCGGTGGCGGCCTCGAGCGCCGGGAATCGCGCCACCTCGCGCCCCAGCGATTCAAGCTCGTCGCGGGCCTCGTCCGCGTCGTCGATGTGCGCCACGACCAACACCACCGGCGCGCGGGCCATCGCCGCGATCGCCGACGCCAGGAATGCTGTCGACGAACCCGACGCGCCCGCCGCGATGACGCGTCGCCCGCGCGAGAGCGCCTCGGCCAGCGCCGCCGTGGTGGGGTCCGCCTGCAGAAGTTGAACGGGATCGACGGGCACAAGCGCTCCCGCGCAAACGCCGGCACGCCACGCACCATCGCGAGGCGTCGCCGGAGACTCGGTTGGGCAATGCTAGGGCATCCGCGCCGTTTCTCTCAAGCGGCGCACCGCTCTCGGCCAGACGAACCTCGCGCGTGCCCACCGCTTCCGTACCCTCACTCGGCGAGCAAGCGACTCGACGATTTCCTCTACGCCCCCTTCACCGCCGCGTGCTTGCGCGGGTCGGTGCGGGCGATGATGTCGCTGACGCCTTGCTGGTTGAATCCCTTGAATCCGTCGTTGCGCTCGAGGTTCTCAAGGTGCGAGCCCATCGCGCCCGCCGTGCGGAACTCTTCGGCCTGCGCTTGCGTGATCTGGCCCATCGACAGCACGCGCTGCAATCGCGACTCCGCCACTTGCCAGCGCTCGCCCTCCGTGAACGCCTGGCGCAGGTAAGGGAACGTCGTGAAGGGGTCCATCATCTTCACGTTGGCCTCGCGCGCCAGCTGCTCGGTCAGGCCGAACCAGTCGAACTGGCACTCCAGGTGGTGCATCCCCGCCTGCAGGAACGCTTCGCCGTGCAGCGCGCACCACAGCCCGATTGTGCCCAGCTTGCCGCCGGGCACGTCGCTGGAGAATCCGCGGTGCGGGAAATCGCCGAGCAATTCATCGGGCGACATGTCCACGTCGGCGAAGATCGTGATCCCGGCCGTGGGCTGCTCGATCACCTGCGCGCCCCAGAACGCCTCGTGCCCCGCGTAGAATTTCTCGCGGCAGGTGAACCCGAATCGCTCAAGGAACGCGATCAGGTGCGTGTAGCAGTGGCGGCTCGATCGATACGTGTGGTGATCGTGGTTCGCCCAGCCGAGCCCGAGCGCGTCCTGTCGCGATTTCTGCACGCGCCCCGCGCGACAACGGCGCTGCCAGTAATCGCGCTCCGAATGGAACCACAACTCGCACGCCCAGTCGCGCCCCAGGTCATGGATCGCGGCATCCGCCAGCACGGCCGCGTGCTCAAAGCCCCGCGCGTCGGCGGCGTGATCATCGCCGAAATCGCGCCGACGCTTGCGGAAGTTCTCGATGTGACGCTGGGCGGCGATCGCCCGAGCGGGGTCGGCCTTCGCGATCTCGTACCCGCGATAGCCGTGGCGCTCGAAGACCCACATCTCCGCGTGGTCACCCGCAAACGCCCTTGCGCGCCGGAACTGCGACCATGGATCGCCCTCGATCGAGTGGTCGAGCTTCCACGTCGCGAGGAAGTCCGCGACGAAATCGACCTTGATCGCGACGCGGCGTGATTCGCCGGGCTCGAAGACCACCGCCGGGAACATCGCGCCCAGGTGAACGAAGTGCTCACGCGCGCCGGGCACCGGGCGCTGTGAGAAGCCCGCCTCGATCAGCCGCTGGTGGAGCACCGGCGAGCCCGGCACGAAAATCGTGTCGACCCAGTCATGGAACCTGGTGCCGGTGTCGCTCTGCATCCGCTTGGCCAGCACCGCCGCCCCGGGGCACTTCTGCAGGAACGTGGCGAGGAGTTCGTTCACGAGCGCCTGCCCGGCGGGCTGCGGACGCCAATCAAACTGGGAGCTGGGCTGCGAGTGCGGCTGGGCCTCGGGCTGCGAGTTGGGCTGGCCGTCCATCATCGGGGCATCGCTCGACATGCAAACCTCCAGGGGCGCAACGACCGCTCAAAATCGGGCCGAACCATATGCGGCATGAGCGTAAAAGCCCGCGCCGTCAATGGATACGAAACACCGTTACATTCGTGCAGGCTGCACCGCTCCAGCAAGGCGACAGGGCGTCGATCGTAAGTGGGTTATCCCAGAGTTATTTCTTGCCTTCGGCGGCCTTCTTGGCCTCGCGCAGAAGCTCGGCCGGCGGGAGCGGATTGTGCGCCACCACCGTGCGACCGCAGTCCGGGCAGATCGTCGGACCCGGTTTTCCCGTCATCTCGTTGAGAAGCACATAGGTCGGCTCGAGCTTTGCTTTGCCGTCCTTGGTCCAGAAGCACCCCTCACCCTGCACCAGCGTCTTCTCGCCGGTCTTGGGATTCGTCCATGGCATCGTCGAGTTTTCGGGGATCGGGAAATCCTTGATCACTTCGCCGGTCTTGGTGTCAATCACCATGCGACGGCGCGAGAGGTCTCCGGCGTCCGGCCCGCTGAACAGCGTCGACCTCAGCAGCAGGATCGCGAACACCAGCACCGCCGCCGACGCGCCAACCATCGCCAGGATCTTCCTGAGTTTGCTCTCGCCGGATTCCGGCATCGCCCTCTCTCCGTGGTGTTTAAATTCCCGGACCCGCCGAGCCCGCCTTACGGAACGCTGAAGTTCGGCGTCTTGCAGGCCGCCTCAAAGTCACGCTTGGTGGACTCCCAGGTGTCCAGCTTCGAGTTGTTCATGTTGAGGGTGGTACCCGTCGGGAACCAATAGATCGGGTTGGTCGCTTTGGCGTCGTCCATCTGCTGCACATGGGTGTCGAGGAAGCCCATGTGCCCGATCGCCGGCTGCCCGCCCAGGGTCAACGAACCCGCCTTGCGGGCGCTGTGACGGAAGGCATAGAAGCGAGGATCGGGTTCGCTTGTGAAGATATCCGACAACGCCTCGCCCGGAGCCAGGATTCGGCGCAACTCCTTGTTGTCGTTGAACCACGGGCCGGTGCCGCCGAACATCCCGCCGTATTCCGCGTTGATGTTCTTGTCAAAGTCCGGGTAGTTCCCGATGGGAGGCGCTTCGATATACCGGTGCCCCTCGAAGATGATCGCTTTCAGGTTGGCCGTGCCCGCCTGGCTGATCATCGGCTTGTAGGGGCGTTTCATCTTGCGGCGGACGCTGGTGCTCCCGGTGCCGCCCTGGTTGGGGTTCTTCTCGGTCGACGTGAACTGCGTCGACATGTCATACGAGAGCATCCGCCCCGAGAGCCATGTCGAGTCGTTCTTGTTGGGATAGCACACGGCCGTGATGTCGTTCTCCGGGCAGCTGTAGGACTTGATCTTGGAGCGATACCAGTCAAAGCGGGCGAAGCGCTCCTGCTCGGTCGGGTCTGTCTGTCCTTCGCCCGGGCCGGTCATTCCCATTTCCGCCGCCAAGGGTCCGCACCAGTCCCAGCCCTGGATCGACACTCCGTTGAACTTCCCGTCGAAGTACGCGGCCTTTCCACTGTTGTCGGGCGACCCGACGATCGCGTCGGCATTCGAGTTGGCGTATTGGTTGATCGCCACCGCGATCTGACGAAGGTTGTTCGAGCAGACCGTCGCGCGTCCCGCACGGCGCGCACCGCTCAAAGAAGGCATGAGGACGCTCATCAGGATCGCGATGATCGCGATCGAGACCAGAAGCTCAATCAGAGTGAAGCCGCGTTTGAGGGACTCCGACCGTCCGAACCGCCTCCGGTCCATGCGTGCCTCCTTCGATCCTCTCTCGTCCGACCGCCGCGACCCGAACGGGTGCGGGTACAAACCCGACACAAACGCCAGCCCCTCGCGAGTACAAACGAAGATCAAACCAGACCAGCCTCCGGTATGACCTCTGGATAGTACCACGCTCTATTGGGGGTCGGGGTCCAAAGCCCACGACCTTGAACCGAATCTTGATGTTGTGGACTACTTGGCGGCAGGGTCCACGGCCTTGCCGCCTTGGTTCTGGGGCGTTGCGGGCGTCGCGCCACCCTCCATGGGGCGTATGTCCACCACGACCGGATAGTGGTCCGAACCGTAACCCTTTGGCGCTGGGTAGGTTCGGTAGTCCACACCCCTCGGACGGGCGGGCGTCCCGAACACAAACCGCGAATCCCGGATCACTTCGGGCATCATCGCCGCGTTCACCAGCACATGATCGATCGACCTCCCCGATTCGTGGGTCGTTGTGGCCGGGTCCTCCGGGCGACGATCCGCGTAGAGATCGATCAACCCCGAACTCACGAACGTGCGGAAGCTGGCGTCGCTCTGCACCGCGTTGAAATCCCCCATCACCACCACGTTCCGCGAGGGATCCTCCATCGCCGCCCGCTGGATCAACTGCACGGTTCCCGCCGCCTCGGCTTCGCGCCAGTACATGCTGTTCCGACCCGACTTGGCGTGGATTGCAAACACGGTGAAGCTGTAATCACGAGGGTTCCCCCGAGCGCCCGCCGGCACGATCACATCCACGCGGAATGGCGAGCGATGGAACGTGATCGGCGAACCTTCCGGCGCGTCGTCCGCGCCCTTGGGGTGCACGCCCTTCAGCGGCATCTGCAGCCACACTGTCGGTTCCACCACGGGGAATCGGCTCAGCACTCCCTGCTCGATCCCGCGCGGGTCGCCCGCGTCGAGCGAGACCGCCGTCGTATAGCCCATGTCCGACAGATAGGTGTCGCGGAACCAGGTCAGAACTTCCTGCGACTCCAGTTCCTCGACCACGAACACATCGGCGTCGATCGCGTGAATCGCCGCGGCCACGCCGTCCAACTCGGCCTTGGGCTTCACCGAGTTCATGTCCTCGTACTGCCCCGTGAGCTTGGCATCGTCCTTGTCGTCGTAGAGATTGGCGACGTTGTACGTCGCGATCCGAACGACATCGCTCTTCCGTGGGGTGGCCCGAGTTCCGAAGCGGATCGCGGCGGTATCGATCGCGCCTGCGGGCGGCTCGGGCGCCTTGGTCTGGTCCAGCGTCGTCGGCGCCGGGTCCGCGGGGGGCTGGGCCTGATCCGCCAGCTTGAGAGATTCGCGCGCCTTGGATTGGGCGTCAGCTTGCGCCTTGGCCGCCGCCTCGCGCGCCTGTACCACCGCATCCTCGGCCATCTGCTGGCTGCGCTTGGCCAGCCACGTCGATCCCCCCACCACGCCCAGGCACACCAGCACGATCAGGACGACCACGCCCGCGCCGACTTTGCCCGCGCGGAATGCCGACCGACGATTTCGCAGGGAAGTTGACGCCATTGCAATTCCTCCGATTCGAGCGGCGAGCGTGCGGAATCTCGGGGTCGACGCCGAGCATCGGCCGCCGTGCCCAAGGGTATCGTCCCGGCGCGCCGCGTGCCTCCCCTACGATCATGCGTGGAGCAAGTCGCCGTCAGCACCGCCAAATCCGAATCCGCTCGCGTCCGCGTCATCCTCGCCAACCCGCGTGGATTCTGCGCCGGCGTGCGCATGGCCATCGACGTGGTCGATCAGGTGCTCGACGTGATCGACGAGCGCCCCATCTATGTCTTTCACGAGATTGTCCACAACAAGCACGTCGTTGCACGCTTGGCCGGACGCGGCGCCGTCTTCGTCGATGAGCTCGACCAGGTACCCGAGGGCAAGATCGTCGTCTTCAGCGCGCACGGCGTGTCGCCCCAGGTCCGCGAGCATGCTCGCCGACGCAACCTCACCGCGATCGACGCCACCTGCCCGCTGGTCACCAAGGTCCACTCCGAGGCGGTCCGCTACGCGCGCCAGGGATACCAGATCCTGCTCGTGGGCCACCGCAACCACCAGGAAATTGTCGGCACCAGCGGCGAGGCCCCCGACGCAACGCAGGTCGTCGAGAGCCCGGGCGACATCGCGAAGTTGAAGATCGTCGATGAAGCAAAGCTCGTCTACCTCACCCAGACCACGCTCTCGACCGACGACGCGGGCGTCATCATCGACGCGCTCAAGCGTGCCTTTCCAAAGATCAAGAGCCCGCCCAGCGAGGACATCTGCTACGCGACCACCAACCGCCAGCACGCGGTGCGCGCGATCGCGCCGCAGTGCGATGCCGTCGTCGTCGTGGGCAGCAAGAACTCGAGCAACTCCGTTCGTCTCACCGAGATCGCGCAAAACGTCGGCACGCCGGCGATCCTCGTGGACGACGTGACCGAGCTCCCCGACCCCCTGCCCTGGAAGGGCAAGGGCGGATCGATCGGCGTGATGCTCACCGCCGGCGCCAGCGCGCCCGAGGACCTCGTCGCCGCCATCTGCCGGCGTTTCGTCGATCGCTTCGGCGCCACGCTCGAGCAGTGGGATATCGTCGACGAGGACGTGGAGTTCAACCTGCCTGCGACCCTCAAACGCATGATGACCCAGAAGGGCATCGACCCCGAATCCCGACGCATCCGCGTCGTCAAGACTCCCATCTCCGCCGACACCTACGGCTCAACGGCCCTGACCGTCAGCGCCGGGAAAGCACGGGCATGAAACACCCTTCGCCCCACATCTTCGACATGACGCTGGAAGAGCTGCAGGCTTGGTGCGTCGAACGGGGCATGCAGAAGTTCCGCGCCGCGCAGATCATGGAATGGGTCTACGAGAAGGGCGTCGCCGACCCCGGCGCGATGAGCAACCTCTCCAAGCTCGACCGCGAGACGCTCGCCGCGCACATGACCTTCATCTCCGGCGCGATTGTCCGCCGCCAGTCCGCGACCGACGGCGTGGAGAAACTGCTCATCGAGTGGGAGGACGCCGAGAAGAGCGACACCGCGAAGCAGCGCGACAGCGAGGGAGGGGAACGAGAAGCGAAGGCGACGTTGAGCGTGCTCGGCGCCGCGTCGGGCGATCCCTCGCGCCAGACCGAGTGCGTCATGATCCCCGCCGATGACCGGCGCACCGCCTGCATCAGCTCGCAGATCGGCTGCCCGGTGGGCTGTCGCTTCTGCGCCTCGGGTCTCGGCGGGCTGGACGGCAATCTCTCCGCCGGTCGGATCGTCGAGCAGGTCTGGCTCCTTCAGAAACTCATGCGCGACGAGGAGGCCGGCGCAACCCCCGCCAGCGTCGCCGCCGCACCGGGCGCTCCTGCCCGCAAGCCGCCGCGCATCTCCAACGTCGTGTTCATGGGCATGGGCGAGCCGCTCGCCAATTTCGCCGCGGTCACCCGCGCTATCCGCATCATGAACTCGGCGTGGGGCTTCAACATTTCGGCGCGCAAGATCACGATCTCGACCGTCGGCCTGCCGCAGGCGATCGAGCGCCTGGCCGGCGAGTTCGACCTGCCCGTCACCCTCGCGCTGTCGCTCCACGCGCCCAACGACCTCATCCGGCGCGACCTCATCCCGTGGGCAAACTACACCACGATCGCCGACCTCCTGGCCTCGTGCCAGAAGTGGTTCGAGAAGACGGGGCGCGAGATCACGCTGGAATACACGCTGCTCCGCGGCGTGAATGATCGGCCCGAGCACGCCGCCGAGCTCGCCGCGCTCGCCAAGTCGCTGCGCGCCAACATCAACCTCATCCGCTACAACGAGGTCGAAGGGCTGCCTTTCAAGCGCCCCCTCGACGATCACGTGCGCGAGTTCCAGGAGCTCCTCCGTGCCCGCGGCATCAATGTCCACATCCGCGCCAGCCGCGGACGTGATATCAAGGCCGCCTGCGGGCAGCTGCGTCATGAAACCGCCGGCGCGGGAGAGCGGGCGTGAACCTGGCGCAGGCCGCCGCCCCTTCGTGGCGCGAGGCCTTCACGCCCTTGGGCCTCTTTCACCTCTGCGTCCTCGTCGTTGGGGGCGTGTGCATCGGCACTCCCATCATCCTGGGAATGCGATGGCGCGCCAAGGCCCAGGACCCGCTCGCCCATCACCACGACGCGCCGTCGAACGCCGGGCCGTCCGCGGCGGTGGCTGGCGCTTCCTCGCGCGAATCGACGCTCCGCGCCTGCGTCGGCTGGTCCACGCTGATCACGCAGGCGCTGATGCTCATCTACTACATCCGCCCCTCGCGCTTCGTGCTCAGCGAGAGCCTGCCGCTTCATATCTGCGACCTCGCGGGTTGGATCGGCGGGGCCGCGCTCGTCACGCAGAAGCGCTGGCTCCGCACGCTCGGCTATTACTGGGGCTTTGCGCTGTGCACGCAGGCCTTCTTCACGCCCATCGTCACGCAGGGCTTCGGTCACATCAAGTTCTGGCTCTACTGGATCAACCACATGCAGATCGTCGGGTGTGCGGCCTACGACCTGGTCGTCCTTCGCTACCGCCCGGCATGGCGCGACTTCTTCGCCGCCGCCGGGCAGACCTTCCTCTACGCGATCGTGCTCATGATGCCCGTCAACGCGTGGCTCACCACCAACTACGCCTACACCGGCCCGAGCCGGCCCAGCGCGCCGACGATCCTCGACGAACTCGGCCCCTGGCCGCTGCGCGTCGTCTGGATCGTCCTGATGGCGTCCGCGGTCTTTGCACTGATCACGCTCCCGTGGACACTCGCCGGCAGACTCCGCACCCGACGCAGTTCGCGCGGCATCTGACGATTTCCATCGGCCAGTGCCCGGCCGCGCTGTCACCCGCGGTTCCGCGACCTCCTTGCACTTCATCTCCGCGAGCTCCGCGCCCTCCACGATGAGACGTCTTCGTTCCGTGCCACCCCGAATTCGGATACCCTGATCAACCGATGGTTCTGGTTGTCCTTTCCCTCATCGCGGCCTCTTTCCTCATCGCGCTCCCCGCGACGTGGCTCGCCGTGGTCTTTGGACGAAAGCTCGGCGCGCTCGATTCCGCCGGCGTCGCGGGGCAAGTGAAACTCCCGCCCCGGCGCATCCCCAATACGGGCGGCGTCGCCATCTTCGGCGCGATCATGATCCCGCTCCTGGGCGCGATCGCCGTCGTGGGCCTGGTCCCCGCCGACACCTTCACCGGCTGGCTCGAGCCCGTTCGCGCCCACCTGCCGGGCCTGGCGACCAAACGCCCGGCGGCTCTCACGCTCGCCGCTTGCCTCGCGCTCCTTCACCTCGTCGGGCTCTTCGACGACCGGCGCGCCCTGGGGCCGAAGCTCAAGCTCGTGATCATGCTCGGGGTCGCCGCGGCCACGGTCTGGTTCAGCGACACACGCCTCCTCACCTTCCTCGACTCTCGCGTCGGCGGCCCGTGGCTCTCCATCCTCGTCACGGTCCTCTGGATCATCGTCGTCACCAACGCCCTCAACTTCCTCGACAACATGGACGGCCTGGCGGGCGGCGTCGCGCTCATCGCCGCCGCGTGCTTCCTGGCCGGCGCACTCGTGCAGGGGCAGTGGTTCGTCGCCGCGTGCCTCTCGCTCCTGGTCGGATCGCTCGCGGGCTTCCTGGTCTTCAACTTCCCGCCCGCCAAGATCTTCATGGGCGACGGCGGCTCGCTCGTGATCGGCTTTCTCCTTGCCTTCCTGACCGTCCGCACCACCTACATCGGCGAAGGCCCCGCGGGCACAAACGCCTGGTACGGCGTGCTCATGCCCGTCGTCGTCCTTGCCGTTCCTCTCTATGACTTCACCACGGTCACCATTCTGCGCCTCTCGCAGGGCAAGAGCCCGATGGTCGGCGACCTCCAGCACGTCTCGCACCGTTTCGTCGGACGCGGCATGTCGAAGCAGGCCGCCGTGCTTGTCATCTGGGGGCTCACCGCCTGCACCGGCATCGCGGGCATCTTTCTCGGCTCGCTCGAGGCGTGGAAGGCCGCACTCGTCGGCATCCAGGTCGTCATGGCCCTGGTCGTGCTTGCCGCCTTCGAGCACGCCACAGGCTGGCGCGGCCTGAGCGCCGCGCCCCCGCGCGAGCCCGACCGGACCGGTGAGGAACATCGCCATGACTGACGCGAGCTCCGGCATGCACGCGACACCGGGCGCGGAAGCGTCCATCGACAGGGCCAAGCTCGGCGCGACCGGCCTGCTGCTTGCCACCGTACTGGCTCGATGCGTGGTCTCGCTCGACCCCTTCCCGATCTGGTCGGGCGATCCCACGCTGCTCGCCACGCCGCAGACGTCTTTGGCGCCGACGGGCCAGCTGATCCTCGACACGATCTCGCTCGTCGCCGCAGCGGTCGTCCTGTGGCGTTCGCGCGGCCTATCGACCTGGACGCCGCTCTTGCTCGCCGCGGGCTCCATCGGGGCGATCTCTCACGCGTTCGTCATCGATCAGGGCTCGCTCGACAACCTGCGCGTCGGCGTGTCGTGGTGTGCCGCGTTCTCAACCGGCGTCGCGGGCCTTGCGATCGCGCGCGATCGAGCCTGCCGCTCCCTGGCGTGGGGCGCGCTGCTCGCGCTGGTCGTCATGCTCGCGTGCAAGGGCGCGCTGCAGTATTTCGTCGAGCATCCCGAGACCGTGCGTGCGTACAAGCAACACCGCGCTCAATTCCTCGAATCCCAGGGCTGGAGCGAGGGCTCAATGATGGCCCGCGCGTTCGAGCGCCGCCTCTATCAGAACGAGGGCACCGGCTGGTTCGGCCTTTCCAACGTCTTCGCCAGCGTCTGCGCCGGAGGCGTGGTCGCCATGCTCGCCCTCGCGGGCGCCTCACGCCGCGTACGCGACGACCTTCCCACGTGGGTCAGGCCGTTCATCGGCGCGGGGCTTCTCATCGCGGGCGCGGGCCTGGCGCTCTCCATGTCGAAGGGCGGCATCGCGGCCGCCGGCGTCGGCGTGGCGCTCCTCATCGCCGGGGCCATCATCCGCCACAAGCTCACTGGCAAGCCCGACGTCGCACGCAGACTCGGCGTCACGTTGGGCCTGCTCGCCGTCGCGGGCATGCTCGCGGGCGTCGTCCTCCGCGGCCTGATGGGCGAGAAACTCTCCGAACTCTCCATCTATTTCCGCTGGTTCTACATCCAAGGCGCGACACGCATCTTCGCCGAACATCCGCTCTTGGGCGTCGGCCCCGCCGATTTCAAGGACGCATATCTCCTGGCCAAGCCCGCGCTCAGCCCCGAGGAAGTCACCTCGCCCCACAGCATCCTCTTCGACTGGCTGAGCACTCTGGGGCTCGCCGGCGCCGGCTGGTCGATCGCGTGGTTGGCTTGGATCGCCGCGACCGGCCGCTCGCTTCTCTCGCGTGAAACACTGGCCATTCCCTACGCCGCACCCGGCTCGCGCGCGGGCGGCGTGTGGACCACGCCCAATCTTGTCCGTGCGTTCATCGTCATCATCCTCGCTCCCACCGCGCTCTCCGCGTTCCTCGAAGCGCAGGCGAGCACGCCGGAGGCCTCCATCGCACGGCTCGTCGCGGCGGTGCTCGCGCTCGGCGTCGGCGTCAGCGTCGCAACGCTCATCGATCGCCTGAACTCCGTTCCCGTCGGGCTCGCTGCGGCCGCCCTCGCACTCGCCGCCCACGCCCAGATCGAGGTCACGCCCGTGTGGCCGGGCTCGGGCGCGTGGATGCTCATGGTGTGTGGGCTGTGCGCGGGGAATCAAGCGTGTCCCGGCGGGGACAAGAGCCCGGCCCCAGCAACACCAATCGGTACCGGAATCGGCTCGCACCTGGGCGCGCTGCTCGCCTTCGCGCTGGCGATCGCTTCCGCGCTCGGCGCGGTGCGCACCTGGACGTGGGAATCCAAGCTGCGCGAGGCCGCGGACCTCGTCTCGCCCGTCGCCGAGGTGCGCGCCGCCTACCTCGATTTCGCGCAATCCGGCAAGGGCAACGCGGGCGAGCTTGCTGCGATGCTGGGCTCGCTCGGCGTGAAGGCCACCCTCGACAAGCCCGACGACGTCATGAAGGAGATCGCCATCGTTCAATTCGACCGCGCCGGGCGTGCCGCCGCCATCCTGAAAGACGCGGGCGAGCTCGCCCGACACGCGCCGACGCTGCAGGCCGCCAGCAAGCTCTGGATGCAGCGGATGGCGGAGCGTGAGAATGAGGCCCAGATGCTCGCGGTAGGCGACGAGGCCGCCCTGGCGATTTCCGGCGCCGAGCGCGCCACGGAACTCGCACCCACCACCTCCGCGTGGAACTGGCTGGGCACGGTTCAACGGGAAGTTGGCTCGGCGCTTGGACGCCGTGAATCTCTCGCCGCCGCGGCCAGCGCGTTCGAGGCCGGCGCTCGACTCGACCCCCATGGCACGACCTCTTCTTTGGAGCTTGTTCGGGTGCTGGATTCGCTCGGCGAGAGTTCTCGGGCCGCCGAATGGGCGCAGAAGGTGCTCGACGCGGATCGGAACATGCGGCTCGATCCGCTCCGGCAGTTGGAGGCTTCGGAACGCGCCCGGCTGGAGGGCATCGCCAAGGGTGCCGGCGGTCCTTGATCGTCGTGCGTCCGGCGCTATTATTTTTCTCCACTTTGGACGGGACTTGTTTGCACCTTCGGCGGTGCTTGGCCGCTGGGGTGGCTGTTCCGCAAGTGTCGCACCGACCGCGAGTCACGATGCTCTCGGCGGCACGACGACGGAAGGGTCTGGGCCGATGCCTATGGACGAAGAAGAGGACATCGAGCCTGACTGACGACTCAGCGGCATTACGCCGATGAAACTCCACGCGGGCCGGGCATCCAACCCGGCCGGCGAGTTCGACGAACCCAGCGTTTTTACGAGACGGATTCACCCAGGGCGCCGCCCCGCGAAAGGGCGCGGTTGCCCGAGGCGATCGACAGCATCGCCCGACTGTTCAAGAGCAAAGCCATGGCCGACACGATGATCGTCACCGACCTCAAGCACGTCCGCAACATCGGCATCTGCGCCCACATCGACGCGGGCAAGACCACGGTGTCCGAGCGCATCCTCTTCTACACCGGAAAGAACTACAAGATCGGCGAGGTCCACGAGGGCACCGCCACGATGGACTTCCTGCAGGAAGAGCAGGAGCGCGGCATCACGATCCAGTCGGCCGCCACCACCTGCCCGTGGGAATGCCACGGCCAGGAGTACAAGATCAACCTGATCGACACCCCGGGGCACGTCGACTTCACGATCGAGGTCGAGCGCTCGCTGCGCGTGCTCGACGGCGCGGTTGCCGTCTTCGACGGCAAGGAAGGCGTCGAGGCCCAGTCCGAGACCGTCTGGCGTCAGGCCGATCGCTACCGCGTCCCGCGCCTCTGCTTCGTCAACAAGATGGACAAGCTCGGCGCCAACTTCGACTTCTCGTTCGCCACCATCAAGAGCCGCCTGGGCGCCAACGGCATCCCGATCCAGTACCCGATCGGCGTGGGCAACGAGTTTGTCGGCATCATCGACCTGGTGCGCATGAAGGCCCTCTACTTCGAGGGCGACCAGGGCGAGATCACCAAGGAAAAGCCCATCCCCGAAGAGTGGATGGACATCGCCAAGAAGTGGCATCACGACATGGTCGAGAAGGCCGCCGAGCTCGACGACCACCTCATGGACAAGTACCTCCACGAGCAGCCCATCAGCGAGGAGGAGGTCAAGGCCGCCCTGCGCAAGGGCACCATCGCCCGCGCGTGCTACCCGGTGCTGTGCGGCGCCGCGCTGCGCAACATGGGTGTGCAGGCCCTGCTCGACGCGGTCGTTGACTACCTCCCGGCCCCCACCGAGAAGCCCGAGGTCGAGGGCACCGATCCCCAGGACAAAGAGAAGAAGATGACCCGCCCGCACGACGCGGCGGCGCCGTTCTCGGCCCTGGTCTTCAAGGTCGTCTCCGACACCCACGGCGACCTCACCTACATGCGCGTCTACTCCGGCACACTCAATAAGGGCGACCGCATCCTCAACCCCGGCAACGGCAAGCGCGAGAACGCCAGCCGCATCTTCGAGATGCACGCCCAGAACCGCATCCCGCTCGACGCCGTCACGGCCGGCAACATCGTCGCGGTCGTCGGCATCAAGGACAGCTACACGGGCGACACGCTCTGCGATCAGGAAAAACCCATCATCCTCGAGCGCATGCACTTCCCCGAGCCCGTCATCTCGATGTCCATCGAGCCCAAGAGCACCGAGGACAAGCGCCGCCTCTCGGACGCCCTGGCCACCATCCGGCGCGAGGACCCCAGCTTCCGCTATACCTACGACGACGAGACCGCCCAGACCATCATCAGCGGCATGGGCGAGCTCCACCTCGAGATCATCCGCAACAAGCTCGTCCGCGACATGAAGATCAACGTCGAGGTCGGCAAGCCCCGCGTCTCGTTCCGCGAGGCCATCACCAAGAAGGCCGAGTGGGTCCGCGGCAAGTTCGTCAAGCAGACCGGCGGCCGCGGTCAGTACGGCGACTGCACCATCAACCTCATGCCCTACACCGCTGAGCAGGCCAAGGCCGACGGGCTCGACTTCACCGACAGCATCGCCGTCGTCAACAAGGTCGTGGGCGGCTCGATCCCCAAGGAGTACATCTCCTCGGTCGAGTACGGCATCCGCCAGACCTGCGTCACGGGCGTCAAGTTCGGCTACCCCATGATCAACGTCAAGGCCGAGATCGTCGACGGCTCGTCGCACGCGGTCGATAGCTCGCAGGTCGCCTTCGAGCAGGCCGGTCGACTGGCCGTCATGGAAGCGACCGAGAAGGCCGGCCCCGTGCTCCTCGAACCGATCATGAAGGTCGTCGTGACCGTCCCCAACGAGTACCTCGGCAACATCACCGGCGACATCAGCTCCCGCCGCGGCATGATCATCGACACCGACGATCGTGGCGTCGTGAAGCTCATCACGTCGGAAATCCCGCTCTCCGAGCTCTTCGGCTACACCACCTCGATCCGCGGCATGTCCCAGGGCCGCGCCAGCGCCAGCATGGAATTCCTCGAGTACCGCGCCATGCCCAAGAACCTGATGGAGAAGGCGCTGGAAGAGCAGAAGGGCAACAAGAAGTAAACCGGGCCCCGGCCCGACGGTCTTCGGCCCGCCTTGTGTAAGAAAGTTCACAAACCCCGCCTCGGCGGGGTTTTTTCATGGGGCGGGTTGCCTGAGGCCCGGGTCGGGCCGATAAATCCCGCGTGGGCGCGCCCACCCCTCGCCCCCCTTCCGGCGAGTGCGACCCTGCTTTGGCGAGGACCGATCCATGTCGAACCGCTACCAGACCGTCCTTCTCTTTGGCGCACCCGGCTCGGGCAAGGGCACCCAGGGCAAGATCCTGGGCGCGATCCCCGGCTTCTATCACCTCTCCTGCGGCGACGTCTTCCGCACCCTCGACATGTCCTCCAAGCTCGGCAAGACCTTCCTCGAATACTCCAGCAAGGGCCTGCTCGTTCCCGACGACGTCACGATCGAGATGTGGCACCAGAACATGCACGCCCGCACCGTGCTCAGCGACTACAAGCCCAACGCCGATCTCCTCGTGCTCGACGGCATCCCGCGCAACGCCAACCAGGCCAAGCTCCTCGAGAAGCACCTCGACGTGCTGGCGATCATCCACCTCGTGTGCCCGGACAAGGAGGAGATGATCAAGCGCCTCCGCCGCCGCGCCCTCAAGGAAAACCGCGTCGACGACGCGAAGGAGGATGTGATCCGCAAGCGCTGGGAGGTCTACGAGAAGGAGACGTACCCGGTTCTCGATCACTACGACCCCGCGATCGTCCACGAGGTCAACGCCACCGGCTCCCCCGCCCGCGTGCTCGAGCACATCCTCGAAGAAGTCGTCCCCATCCAAGAGGCCCACTTCAACAATCCCATCACGGGCGAGAAGATCTCGCCCAACAAGTCCGGCGCCAAGCCGACCGCCCCGTCCTCCGCCAAGCCGGCGAAGAAGCCCGCCAAGGCCGGCAGCCGTTGACTTACGCAGTCCGCGCCTCCTTGCTCTCCCGTGTTTGCCGATCGCACGCGGACCTTCGCCTCTCTTATCCGCGGGCCGCGCGACACTTTGAAAGCCCGCGGCCCATGCGATTGCTGCTACATTGTCGGCGCATGAACCGCCGCGCTTTCACGCTCATCGAACTCCTGGTCGTCATCGCGATCATCGCGCTCCTGATCGGCATCCTGCTCCCCGCGCTGGGCGCGGCGCGTCTCTCGGGGCGCACGGCCGCGTGCGGGGCCCGCCTTCAGCAGATGGGCGTGGGCCTGACGATGTACCTCAACGAGTTCCCCGACCGCCTGCCCCAGGCCAAGGGGCACGTGTCGGAGAATCAGGAAGCCGTCATCGGCGCGCTCTTTGCCGGCAAGAAGGGCCAGCTCCCGTTCTACGACATCGACAAGATCGGGGCCGAGCGCCGACCGCTCAACAAGTACCTGGTCTCGCGCGCGGTTCCTCCCGACGATTCGACCGGCGTGGTCGAGCTCCCGGAGTTCCAGTCGCCGGTCGACAAGGGTTCACAGAGCACGGGCATCCCGTACCCGCCCTTCGACAAGACCGATTCGATGTACAACTTCATCGGGGCCAGCTACACGCTGAACGACCACTCGATCGAGGGCGACGACAAGGCGACGCTCGTGCCGCTCGGGGGCGGGCGCATGCCCTACGTCACGCAGACTTCAAAGACCTGGGTGATCGCGACCCACACGATCTACAACTACCAGTCCGACGACAACCGCCAGATGCACTGGTTCAAGCAGGACCGGGTGCAGGCGAACATGCTGATGCTCGACATGCACGTGAAGCTGCGCGTCACCGTGCCGCAGGGCGTCGTGAACACGACCGACGACTACACGTTCCTGCCCTGAACGGTTCCAGAGCCGCGACCCCAATAAGAAACCGCCCGCATCCGCGCGGGCGGTTGTTCTCTGCGTTGACACGAATCGCTATTTCTTGTTCTTGTTCTCGTTCTGCTTCTTCTTCTGGTCTTCCACGGTCATCGACGGGCGATCGGCGCGGAATCGCAGCGACTGGAAAGCAACCTCGGGAGGCTGCGGCGTCATCATCCATCCCCACATCGCCGGCGCGCCGTAGCTCTCCACCGTGGTGGGCGGGTGGAAGTGCAACGCGATCGGCACCACCCCCTGCAACTCGTCGTGCGTGCCGAAGTACTTCCACGCCCTGTCCATCGGCTGCGCCCTCGAACCCTGTTTGCGCATCTTCGCGAGGTCCACCGGAACCCAGTTGACGGTCGCCTTTTCCTCGTCGTACAGCGCCCACTCGACCCACGGCTTGAGCGTCTTCTTTCCCTTGCCCGCGGCCCGGCCAAGGAAATCCTCGTCGTTGTCGCCGCCCGTGCCGGTGTCCCACCCGATCACAAGTCGCGCCGGCAGACCCGCCTGCCGGTAGACCGCCACCAGAGTCGCCGCGATGTCAAAGTCCGAGCCGCGCCCCGTGCGGAACGTGGCCTCGGGCCCGAGGATCATCATGCCCTGGAGCTGTCCATTGTTGAGGAAGGACAGCCCGTCCCCCGACGGCTGCAGCTTCATCATGAGCTGGCCCGCCAGCCACTTGGCCAGCGTCGCGGGAGGCACGCTCTGCGGGTTGTTCTTGGTCTGCTCATTGACCCATTGCACCATCGCGTCCGAGACCATCGGCCGACGAATCACCGACACATTGTCCCGAACAACGGCGTAGTCAACGAACATCTGAGGCTCGAACGTCGATGCCAGCACGGTCGGCCAGCCGTTCTTCGGCCATTTCACCTTCTGAGCTTCCGCCTCGGCGTACACCGTGTTTGCCGCCGTCGACTTATAGGTAATTTCGAAGCTGATGTCCTGGCACACCCCGTTCACGGCGTCAAGCCGGATCAGGCTCACGCCGCTCTGGTAGGGCTGTCCCGTGATCTGCTTGTCAAGAACGGTCACCGCCGCCGGAAGCACCGGCGCGTTCTGCAGCCGCAGGAGCGCCTTGAGCGTGCTTCGATCGGGCGTCGCCGACGCCGTCGCGGGCGGAAGCGGGAACACCACCGAGAGCGTCTCAAACTTGAATGTCCGGGTATCTGGTTCCACCAGCTTCTCAATCAGATCGGTGCTATTCGACTGAGCACGCACGTCGACATTGATCGTGACGTTCCACTCTCGCGGCTTCTCTCGCTTCACATACGGCCCGGGCTCGCTGAACTCGACCTCCACCGCCTGGATCACCGGACGCGCCGGCGCTGTTGGTTGTGGCTTCGCGGGCGTCGAGGGTTTGCTCGCGGGCTTGGCCGGCTGCTTCGTCGCCGGGCTCTTTCCATCCGCGGGCTTCTGATCGGGCTTGTTGTCCGCCGGCTTGTCCTCGCCTGGCTTCTTTTCGCCCGGCTTGCTGTCGGCGGGCGGTTGCTCGTCCTTCTTCTCGTCCGGATTCTCCGCCGGCTGGTTCGGGTCCTGGGGCTTCGGGCGCTGACGCGGCGTGCGCGTCGGTGTCGTGGCCGGCGGATTCGTGTCCTGCGCCACCACGTCCGCGCCACTCAGCACCGCCAGCAAACACAGGCTCAGCACCCGCAATTGACGTCCCATGGCCTTGACACTCCCGTCCCCTTCCCTGCTCGGGTCGGGGCTTGTGCGGCATGACAGTCAGACGCATGAGAATACGGCCAAGGTCCGTCCGCGGCTTGGGATTTTCCTATTGGAGACCGCCCGATCGCCCGCCGTACCATCGCGCATGACCAGCCACCTCTTCCCGTCTTCTTCCCGTCCGCTCTTCTCACCCACCGCCGGCGGCGGAGGAACCCGCGTCGAAAAGGACACCATGGGCGAGATGCCCGTCCCCGCCGACGTTCTCTACGGCGCTTCAACGCAGCGCGCCGTCCTCAACTTCCCCGTTTCCGGCCGCATCGTCCCCGAGGGCGTGCTCAGGGCCTACGGCACGCTCAAGGCCGCCTGCGCCCGCATGAACCACAAGCTCGGCCGCCTCGATGACGCGCGCACCAAGGCGATCGTCGAAGCCTGCGCCGAGATCGAAGCGGGCCTCCCCGAGCGCGGCGGGCTCGCCAAGCACTTCCCCATCGACATCTACCAGACAGGCTCCGGCACCTCCACCAACATGAACGCCAACGAGGTCATCGCCAACCTCACCGCCATCCGATCGGGCAACCCCATCGGCAAGAGCAAGGACCCCGAGTACATCAAGAAGGGCGGCGTGCATCCCAACGACCACGTCAACATGGGCCAGTCCAGCAACGACACCTTCCCCACCTCGATGAACATCGCCGCCGCCGTCGCGATCAAGAACCACCTGCTCCCCGCGGTGCAGGCGATGGCCGCCGAGCTTGAAGCCAAGGCCAAGGCCTGGGACAAGATCGTGAAGATCGGGCGCACGCACCTGGCCGACGCCACGCCCATCCGCCTGGGCCAGGAGTTCAGCGGCTACGCCTCGCAGCTCCGCCACGCCGAGGAACGACTCCAGCGCTCGCTGCAGACGCTCGGAGAGCTCGCGCTCGGCGGCACCGCGGTCGGCACGGGCATCAACTGCCACGAGGAGTTCGGAAAGCTCGTCGCCGCTGAGCTCACCTCGCGCACGGGCATCCACTTCCGCGAAGCGACCAACCACTTCGAGGCCCAGCACGCCCGCGATTGCTACGTCGAGGCGTCCGGGCACCTGCGCACGCTCGCCGTCAGCCTCACCAAGATCGCCAACGACATCCGCTGGATGGGCTCCGGGCCCCGCTGCGGCATCGGCGAGCTCGTGCTCCCCGCCGTCCAGCCCGGCTCGTCCATCATGCCCGGCAAGGTGAACCCCGTCATCTGCGAATCGCTCATGATGGTCTGCTGCCAGGTGGTGGGCAACGACGCCGCCGTCACCATGGGCGGCCTGGGCGGCATCGGCTCGCTCTTGGATCTCAACGTCGCCATGCCCATGATGGCCGCCAACCTGCTCGACTCGATCGGCCTGCTCGCCAACGGCTGCAAGACGTTCACGAAGAACCTGCTTCAGACGCACAACGGTGATCCATCCACCGGCCTGCCGCCCTCGCCGGGATTGCAGCCCAACGAGAAACGCTGCGCCGAACTCATCGAGGGCTCGCTGGCGATGTGCACCAGCCTCGTGCCGGTGATCGGCTATGACAAGTCCGCCGCTCTGGCCAAGGACGCCTTCAAGCACGGCAAGACCGTGCGCCAGATCGCGCACGAAACCGTGGTCGGCCTGAAAGACAACGCCGGCAACATCATCACCAAGGACGCCATCGACAAGTACCTCGATCCGTGGTCAATGACCCTCCCCGGCGGCGAGGGCAGCGCGGGGGGTTGAGCGCATCACGGCGGAAGCCATCGGACGCGGGCCTAAACGAGTGTTCTCGTGAGAGCCCGGGTGACATTCTTTGGTCATTCCCGACTCCGTTGATCTCTGCCCGAGCGTGTCCGTTTCCTTCCGTTCCTGTGGCCTGCGGGAATCCCCCACGCGCGGAACTTCTCCTCGCCGCATCCGACCAACAATAATGTTGGTGAGTGCAAACTTGCGCGCCCGGTGCGGGTGCGCGGGTCGGCCCGGCGCGACCCAGCGCCCGCCTTCCACGCCTCGCCCCACGAACCGGAGAACTTCGGATGCGTTCTGGCCGAATCGATCAACGGACTCCCATCTCGCACTGCTTCGAGCCTCTTGAAGCTCGCGCCCTCTTCGACACCGCGTTCGCCTCGGTCGGCCTGGGGTTCATCGGAGGGCGGCACAACAACTCCCAGGCCGAGGCCTACATGTCCGAGGGCACGATCTCCGACCTCGGCGTCGCCACAGGCACGTGGTCCGTGGCGCGCGACGCCGGCGCGCACCTCGTCGGCTCGCTCCCTTACTCCTCCGTCACGCGCCTCGCCGACGGCCGCCTTCTCCGCAATCCGTCGCGAGGCTACAACGGCTCGCCCCGCGAGTTCAACGCCTCCCGCTTCGATTCCGCGTCCGGCTACAACGCGGGCTGGTGGTACGCCGAATACACCAACGGCACGCGCGAACTCGAATTCACCGTCGAGCAGCCCACCGCCGCATCGCCCTCGGACCTCTCCGGCACATGGACCTACACGCTCGCGGGCGTCGCGTTCGACGACACCTTCCCCAACAACCCGGACGGTACGGAGGGCGAAGGCCGCGGCAGCTCGGGCACCATGACGATCAGCAATTCGCTCGTGCGCTTCCAGGCGGTGAAGGGCACCGCGCCCCGCTCCAGCACGACCATCACGGGCATGACGATCACCGGGCGCGCCACCGGCTCGCACGGCGAGTATTTCTACCTCAGCAAGGACAAGAACACGCTCATCTTCGCCGACATGACCCGCGGCGACGAGGTGTTCGTCGGCGTCGCGGTGCGCAACGGCTCGGCCGCCGCGCCCCAGGACCTCGTCGGCGCGTACCTCTTCGCCGACGTCGCCACGGACGACTACGCGCAGGCCCGAGGCTCGGAGCTGACATCCTCGCAGTGGATTCTCTTCCTCGAATCCGACGGCGATTACAAGGCCTACGACCTCGACGATTACGACTCGGGCGGGCGCCACGTGATCTCACGCGGCTACTGGCACGTCTCCGGAGATCAACTCACGCTCGACGAGGATCGCTCCTCGGGCGAGTGCTACTTCGCCATCGGGCGCAACCGCACCACCCTCCTCCCGCTCCAATACAACGACGACCACGAGAACGACGGGCCGGCGCTGGGCCTGGGCACGCGCGTCGCCGGACCCGAGGACACATGGTCCGACGCGCCGCTCAGCTTCACCTCCGGCACGCCCGACAACTTCGGCCGTCCCACGCTCTATCAGCTCGGCGCGGACGGCACGTGGGCCGGCGTCGACCTCGTCCGCGCGGCGGGCTCGCCGTCGATCATCGGCAATCTCGTCTCGTGGTACGACACCAAGGACGGGCGTCACCACGCCGTGGGACTGGCGAGCGGCGGCGTGATCGAGTTCATCGGCTCGTCGCGCTCGCGCTGGACCTTCCGCAACCTCACCACCGACGTCGCGGGCGCGGCCGCGATCGCGCGCGGCCTGTCGATGATGACCTCGCCCGACGGCACGGTCTCGATCGTCGGCCTGACGACCAACGGCAGCGTCGTGCGCTACTGGCAATCGGGCGATCGCGACGCGACCGGCCGCCCGAGCTGGTCGTTCGAGAACATCAGCACCGAGGACCTCGCGCCGAGCGGCCAATCCACGCCCGCGTTCGTCGGCGGCCTCACCTCCTACGCGACTCGATGGAACGGCCTGAACATCGCGGGCATCGATTCATCCGGCAACGTCTGGAGCGTGTGGTGGGCCCCGGGCCGCTCAGCTTGGTCGGTCAGCAACCTGACGCAAACACTCGGCGGCGTTCCGGTCCGCGGCGGGCTCACGGTCTACCTCACCAGCTGGGACGGCATCAACATCGCCGGGCTCGACGACCACGGGCACATGCAGGTTACCTGGTGGGTCCCCAGCTTCGCCGGCACCTGGAAACAGGACAACCTCACCGTCACCATCAACGCCCCCGCCCTCCGCGCCGGCTCCATCACCAGCTACGTCTCGACGTGGGACGGCCTGAACGTCGTCGGCATCGACGACACCACCGGGAAAACCTGCGTCTACTGGTGGTCGCCCACCAACGTCGGCGTCGGCTGGCAGGCCACCGTCCTCTCCGACATCGCGGAGGGCGGGAACGGCATGACACTCCCCGTCAACGAACTCCGCGGCGTCGCCAGCAGCGACGGCGGGCTCTCCGTCATGGGCGTCAACAACTCCGGCGAACTCGTGCGCTACTACTGGAAACAAGAGTTTTTCGGCACGTGGCGCGCGCAGAACGTCACGCAGATCGCCGTGCGGCTGTGAAGCGAGACCGTCGGTTTGTTCATGCGTGGACCAGCTCAGGTCAAGTGAATCGATATCAACTTCGCCGCTTCCCGACTTCGTGGCCTCTTCCTCACCCCGCCGGCGTGATCACGCCGCGGCATTCGCCGAAACCGATTCTGCGGTACCCCTCGCGCTCGCACCAGCCGCGGAAGATCACCTCATCACCGTCGGCCAGGAACGTGCGTGTCTCGCCCGTCGGCAATTCGATCGCCCTGCGCGGGAGCGGCTTTTTGTCCGGGCCGATCCCCTGCCAGGTGAGTTCGAGCAGGCACCCGCGCGACGAGGACTCGCGTCCGGAGATCGTGCCGCTGCCGAGCAGGTCGCCCGGCTCGAGATTGCACCCGTTGCTCGCGTGGTGCGTGACCATCTGCGCAAACGACCAGAACATCGACCCAAAGTCGCCGATGCTGAGACGAACGGCTGGCAAGCCGCGAGTCGCCATCTCGCGCGAGCGCAGCAGCACCTCCAGCCTGATGTCGAACCCGCCGCTCCTGGCGTCGTCCTCGTCGCGCAGATACTCGAGGGGCGTGGGATCGCCCTGTGTTCGTTCATACCCGCGCGCTCGGAACGGCTCGAGCGCCTCCAGCGTCACGATCGAGGGCGACAGCGTCGTCGCGAAGTTCTTCGCGAGGAAGGGCCCGAGCGGCTGGTACTCCCACTTCTGAATGTCGCGCGCCGACCAGTCGTTCAGCAGGCAGAGGCCCGCGATGTGCGAACGGGCTTCCTTGATGTCGATCGGCTCGCCCATGCGGTTGCCCGGCGCGATGAACGCGCCGATCTCGAGCTCGTAATCGAGCATCTTGCACGGGCCGAACGACGGCGCCGCGCCGGGCTCGCTCTCGGGGGGAGACTGCTGCCCGCGCGGGCGTCTGATCTCGGTGCCGCTCACCACGATCGACGACGACCGCCCGTGATAGCCGATGGGCACGTGCTTGTAGTTCGGGAGGAGCGGGTTGTCGGGGCGGAACATCGAGCCGACGTTGGTCGCGTGATGCACCGACGCGTAGAAGTCTGTGTAATTGCCGATGTGCATCGCGGGCACGAACTTGACCTCGCGGGCCGGCATCAGCGCCTTCTGGCGGATCCGCTTGAGCTGCTGGCCCATCTGGGTATCGGCGCGGAGGAACCACTGCAGGAGTTCGCGTGCCTTGGTCATCATTCCCGGGATGCTCGCGACCAGCGCCCAGTTCATCGACCCCAGCACGTACGCGACGTCCTCGTGCTCCTCGCGGTTGAACGCGTTGGCCTCCAGGAGCGCGCCGATGTCCAGCACCTGGTCGCCGATCAGGACGCCGATGTGCTCGTGCGTGTGCTCGTCGTGCGAGATCTCAAAGGCGCAGAGCGGCAGATTCTGGATGGGAAAGTCGGTCGCCGGGTCGTTGGCGGACTCAACCCAGCTCTGGATGCTCGCGTCGTGGGTGGCGTTGATGGGCATGGCGGAGGGTATGACCGTGCGGCCGTTGGCGTGACGCGGCGATCACCGCAGGCGGCGTGCGCGGCGTCTCGCTCCCGCTCGAAGCGGAATCCCACTCGCGCCGCCGTCACGCCCGCGTAACCGCGATTCGCGTGCCGAACATCCCCCGCCGCTCGCGACGTACCATCTGGTGTGAGCCAGGCCGAACCCGGCAAACCCGCGATCTCCGATCCGGCCCAGACCCGGCGCGTCGCGACGTCGGCCGATCGACGTGCCATCCGCGCCCGTGCGCTGTCGCTCGCGGGGCGCTGGCTCTCGGGCGCGGCTCTTGTCGCGCTCGCGCTGGTGCTCTCGTGGAAGTTTGTTGCCTCGCCGTGGATTCGCGCGATCGATTGGTGGTGGCTGGTCGCGGCCCCGATGCTCATCGCGGCGGCGCCCGCCGCATTCGCGCTGGCCCGACCGGTGCGGTCACGACGCGGCGCGATGACGCTTGACGAGAACCTCGCGCTCAAGGATCGCCTGACATCCGCGATCGACCTGCACGATCGGACGCCGCCGGGCGTCGACGCCGCGTTCGCGGAGCTTGCGGTGCGCCGGGCCGAGGAGTTGGCCCGAGCGCTGCGGCCCGACGACGCCGTACCCATCCGCGTCGATCGCGCGTGGGCGGTGTGGCCGTCGCTGGTGGTGCTGGCGATCGGCGCGGGTGTCTTCGTGCGTGAACGCCCGCCCTCGGTGGTCGTTGTGCCGAAGGCGACGAAAGAGGAAGCCAAGCAGGCGGGCGAGCAGGTGCGCGCCGCGGCGAAGGTGATCGAGACCATCAAGAGCGAGCCGGCGCTCGCCAGCCCTGACGTGCAGCGCCAGCTCGACGCGATCGCCGATGTCGAGCGTGAGCTGGCCGCAGGCCAGACGCTCCCGGCGGACGCACGAACGCAATCCGCCAAGGCGCTCGAGCGGCTCGCGCAGTCGCTCAAGGACAACGCCGACCGCGAACTCTCGGCCCAGGATGCGCTGCGCGATTCGCTGCTCTCGGCCGGACGGGCCAAGGACGCCGGCACGCCCGATGCGAGCAGCAACGGGTCTTCCGACCTAGCCCGGGCGCTCAAGCGGGGCGATCTTGCGGCCGCCCAGGACGCGGCGCGAGAGCTCTTGGAACGCATGCCCTCCATGTCGGCGGACGAGCGTGCGGCCCTCGCGAAGGAACTGCGTGATCTCTCGAGCCAGATGGCCAAGCAGGACGCCGCGAACCCGGGTGATTCAGGAAGCAATGCAAGCAGCAACCGCACGCGTGATCACGACGGGGACGCGGCAAAGAACGGCCAAGGCGACAACCCCGGTGATTCGCGCGTCAGCGAATCGGCCGACACGGACCAACCGTCGAAGCAGGCCGAGCCGAGCACCGTAGATCGAAAAAGCACCGACCCACCAACCACAGAGCCCGCCAACTCCCAGACGCCGACCAGCACCGACAACAAGCCCGAAACTGTAAAACCTGAGACCGCGAAGCCCGACGCCAGCAAGCCGGAGGGGCCGACGCGCAACGAAACCAAGCCTGAAGATCCGAAGCAGGATGCACAGAATCCCGCGCCGACGAGCGGGCAGTCCACGCCGCCGGATGAGAAGAAGGCGGACTCCGCGAAGCCCGACCAATCGGCGAAGCCGGCGCCGCCGAGCGGAACGCCGAGTGAGAAGCCTGAAACCAAGCAGACGGATGCGGGCCAGCGCAAGCCGCAGAACGAGCAGGAGCCAAAGGACAAGCCCAAGCCCTCGTCCGCCGACCAGCGCAAGGAGCAATTGCGCCGGGCGATGGAGGACGCGGCACGCGACCTCGCCGATCCCAGCAAGCCCCGCGACGCCGATCGGCGCGAAGGAGAATCGCAGCGCCAGCCCGAGCAATCCAGCGAGCAATCGCGCGAGAACAGGCCGAGCGAAAGCAAGTCGAGCGAAAACAAGTCGAACGAGAGCAAGCCCGGCGAAGGAGCATCCGGCGACCAGAACAATCGCGAGGGCGCGCCGCAAAGCACGGCCTCGCAAAACAAACAGCCGACGCCCGGTGATCGCGCGAACGAGTCGCAGCGCCCACCAACGACTGAAAAGAAGCCCGAGCCGCGCCCCGATGCTCGCGGCGAGAAGACGAAGGAGCCGAACGGCGCAAACCCTGGCGCGCAGAAGTCGGACTCCCAAGCCGGCGAAGCAAACAAGACGGATGGGACCAAGCCTGAGGCCAGCAAGTCAGATGCGGGCAAGCCGGACGAATCACCGAACGGCGAGAAGCCGCCGCAGCCCGACTCGCCCGGTCTGCAGAAGCTGGCCGACACGCTGCGTGACGCGGAGGAAGCGCAGAAGAACGCCTCGCGCGATTCGAAGCTCGCGGATCGTCTGCGTGAGCAGGCGATGAAGACGCTCGAGAATGCGTCGCCCGAGCAGATCGAGAAGGCCGCGGAGGCGGCCCGCGAGTTGGCGAAGCGTGCGCCCAGGCCCGATCCGAATTCGGTCTCGCCGGAAACAACCCGCAGGATGCTGGAGCAGGCCGAGCAGTTGATGAAGAACGCGACGCCCGAGCAGAAGCAGAAGCTGCAGCAGCTGGCGCGGAAGATGGCCGAGGGAATGCCGGGCAACAACAACAACAACAACAACAACAACAACAACAAGGGCGAGGGCGAGAACACGGGCGACCGCAAGAGCGGCCAAGGACAATCGCAGGATGCGGCACGCCGAGCGGCCGAGCAGTTCATGAAGAACGCGTCGCCCGAGGAGAAGAAGCAACTCCAGGATTTGGCCCGGTCGCTTGGGCTGGATCGTCCGAACCCGCGCGGGCCGGGAGATGGGCCCGGAGATCAGGCGGGCGAAGGGCCGGGGGGCGATCGTGGATCGCCGCGTGCGTTCGGAGACGCGGAACAGAAGACTGTTGACATGCGCGACCGCTCGAAGGGCGAGACGCCGACGCCCGACGACCGCGTGATCTCTGATTGGTTCGATCCCTCGGGCAAGCCCGGCGGGCGTGCGGCGTCAAACCGCTCTGGCTCGGGCGCGGAGGTCGTGCGTCGTGCGGCGCAGGGCGCGGAGCGATCGATCGAGCAGCAGGTCGTGCCGCCGCAGCAGGGCGACTACGTCCGCCGGGTTTTCCGGCGCTACCTGCAGCGCACGCAGGGTGTGACTCCGACACCGAGCACGCCGGCGACTTCGCCCGCGACTCCCGATGCGCCCGATGCGCCGCGGAAGTAGCGGTCCTCAACGCGTCGAAAAGCAGCGAGCGCGAGGAGGCCCCGGGCAACGCGCGCGGCCGACACGTTGGCGACGCCACCCAGAGCCCGGTCCCGGCAGACTTATTCACTTGTCAAAGACGCCGGGGTTGCGCCTCGGGCAATCTCGACCGAGGCCTGGCCCAGGTGAGGGCGCGGGCAACGCACACGCTCTCCACAAGACGGGGCGGACGGACACTCTGGTGCGCACAGTTGCGGTGATAAGCGTTTACTAACCAAGGGAACGTGGGCGCGGGGCGTCGCCGGAAATGCAGGCCAGAGAGCCGGTTGCGCGACGGACGGGAGCTCGCGAAGATTCTTATCAGAAATCTGGAAGAAGGCGAAAAAGACGGACACTTTGGTGCGCACGGACGCGGTGATAAGCGAGCACTAACCGGACACGATTTGGCGCATGGCGCGTGACAGATGGCGGACGGCGCGGGTTGTCACGGCGCGCCGATGCTCGACGAGTCGGCGATCCGCCCGGGCTCGGTGCGCACCGCGGGCTTCTCCCCGCCCGGCTTCCACGCGAGCAGCCGCGTCTGGCGCTTGGCCTCGGGGTGCGACGCGCCGTCCCACGTGGCCTGGTAAAGAACCTCGACGCCGGCATCGCGGAGGATCGAGGCGAGGCGCTCGTGGCTCATGGGGTTGGGGTGCATCTCGTCGCGGTAGTCCATGAGGTCGACGAGCAGCCAGACCAGGCCGCCCGGCACGAGCAGGCGCGACATCTCGCGCATCGCGAGCGTGGGGTCCTCGACGTGGTCGAGGCAGTTCTCGCAGATGACCAGATCGGCGCAGGCCTGCGCCAGCGGGATCCGCTCGGCGGGCGCGGCGACATGAACGACGCGCGAGGCCAGCGCGGGAACCAGGCCCGCGCTGACGTACGCGTCGGCCAGTGGATCAACCGCGATCGCACGCTTCACGCTGAGCAGCGACACGCCGGGGAAAGGGCCGCCACCGACCTCGACGACCGATCGATCTCGCATCCAAGCAGCAAGGCCCGCCGAGCTTTCGAGGCGGAGCGTCCACGCGAGTTCGCCCAGGCGCTGCCGCTGGTAGAAGGTCCATCGCTCATCGAAATCGCGGCGCTTGTCGGAGCCCGGGTTGGCGGCGTCCTCGAGCCAGAAGGAAAGCTCGCCGCGGAGCTTGCGGGTCAGGCGATCGTCGACGCGCCCGTCGACGGCGACCGCGTGCCCATCGACTCCGCCGCGCCACGCGACTGGGGATTCGAGCGAACTCGGCGCTGCCCCACCGCCGGCGGCGCGATCGGCGGCGAGTTGCCCGATCGCGTCGAGTCGCTGCGAGAGGGTGTCGAAGGAATCACGCACGGGCACGGGAAGTCTCGGCAAAGGGAGGACTCGTGGGCGATCGCTCGCAAGATTCGCGAGCGTGGCAACGAGGAAAAAACCGCATAGGCGACGGGCCGGGCCCCGTCTGTCGGAGCACGTCCGTCACGGCTTGCGGAGCAGACCGCGGAACTCGCCGTAGGCGTTGGGGTGACTCTTGTGGTCGTTGACGCGATGGCGGACGATCTCAAAGCCGTGCTGCTTCAGCAGCGCGGTGAGCGACTGCTCGCTGAACGGGTTGGGGTGCATGTGGTCGCGGTATTCCATCAGATCGACAAGCAGCCAGAACAGGCCGCCCGGCGCGAGGACGCGCTTGACCTCGGCGACGACGGCGCCGGGATCGTCGACGTGATCGAGGCAGTTCTCGGCGACCATGATGTCGAAGGAGTTGCCGGGAAGCGGAATGCGCTCGGCGGCGGAGGCGAGGAGCACGAGCTTGTCGCAGTGGCCGCGCTTGGGTAAGAGGTCCTCGGCGACGTAGGCGTCCACCAGGGGGTCGACGGCGATGCCTCGCTTCCACTGCAGAAGCGAGATCGAGGGATACGGCCCGGGGCCGATCTCGATCGCGGAACGCGTGGCAGCCCAGGACTCGAGATCGGCCCAGGTGGCAAGGCCCAGGAACTCGCGGAGCTCTTCGAGGCGGCCGCGTTGCCACCCGCCGTAGATGTCCTCGTACGGGCCGTGGAAGGCGCTGATCGGGTCGTGCTTGATGGAATGATGCCAGAACGCGAGTTCGTCGCGGTACTTCACGGTCATCGCGGGGCATTCGCGTCCGGCGGCGTCGACGGCCTTGCCGCCCACCCCACCACGCCAGATCGCACCAATCGAAACGCCCTGAGACGCGCCGGGCGGCATCGAGACCATCCGCTCGATCCGGTCGAGCTTGCTTTTCAGCTCGACCATCTGGGGCTCGACGGCCTTCGACAGCATCTGCTTCACGCGGCGCTTCAGAGCTTGCATCAAGGAACCCGACCTTTCTTCCGTGGTGACCCATGAGAATAGGCTCTTCCGATCCGACATCCGACCCGGCAGGAAATCGGGGAGTCGTCTATCATTCTCGATTGGTCACGTGCCGGGCGCGTGCCCACGCAGGGAGGATGACCGCCGCCGATGTCGAGCCTGAGCAACAACATGCCAGATCCGAACGAGCACCGCCCGCCGCTGGCGTTTGATCGGCGGCTCATCCAGCTCAAACGCCGCCTCGTCCGCGAGGCGACCATGGCGATCGGGATGCTGGAGACGGCCCTGGACGCCTTGTGGCGGATGGACCGCCAGGCGGCCAAGGAAGTGACACGGCTCGACGACCGCATCGATCGCGAAGAGGTCTCGATCGAGGAGGAGTGCAACTCCATCCTCGCGCTGCACCACGTCTTCGCACGCGACTTTCGGGTGGTGACGTTCATCCTGCGGGTCAACGCGGACATCGAGCGGGTGGCGGACCACGCGTGCTCTATCGCGAAGATCGTGCGGAAAATCCAGGGGGACGCGGTCCCGAACTGGCCGACATCGCTGCGCGAGCTGGGCGACCGCGTGCCCATGATGTGCCACGATCTGATGCGGGCGGTGCTGGACGAGAACGTCGACGCGGCCCGCGAACTTGTGCAGGCCGACGAGACGATCGACCAGCTCGACAAGCGGCTGTTTGACGAGACCATCGACCACATGCTGCTCTCTCCGACGCAGCGGGAGCAGCTCGCGAACGGGCTCTTGATCTACCGTGCCGGACGAGAGCTGGAGCGGATCGGCGACCTGATGACGAATGTGGCGGAGGACATCGTGTACCTGGCGACCGGGGACATCATCCGCCACGTTGAGAAGCAGCAGCGCCGGCGCAGCCGCCAGTCGTAGGCACGACGAAAAAGACATGTGGCCGCTGGTCGAGTGGCATACCACACGTCATCGCGACGAACGTGGTGATCCTGAGATCGTCGCCAACCCACCATTCCCAACTTCCGGCTCGCGTATCCCGGGCTTTCCCACCACCGACCGCGAACTCTCGCTTCCAGGCCACCAGGGGCAGGCAACCGCGCGACGGCGTGAGTTTCAAAAACAACAACATCAGCTTCGAAAAAACAACAACACCCACGCGTGAACGTGGGTGCTGCGCCGGAACTTCCGGGTATATCAAGAAACAGTCGGGGCCGCTTGGCGTGAAGTTACCATCACGCTATCCGAGTCGCCGAAGCGACAACGGGCGAGGATGCATTGACAGAACATGGTGAAGATCTCTCTTCGCACCTCTGATCGATCTTTCGATCGACTGGACCGGATCAGGTCCGCGAGGGGCATGCCATGTCTAAGGAAATCCCTTAGAAAGGAGGTGATCCAGCCGCAGGTTCTCCTACGGCTACCTTGTTACGACTTCGTCCCAGTCACCGATCTTGCCGTAGACACCACTGAAATATGGCGGCTTCGGGCACTCCCGGCTCCCATGACGTGACGGGCGGTGTGTACAAGGCTCAGGAACACATTCACCGGAGCGTAGCTGATCTCCGATTACTAGCGATTCCGACTTCATGCAGGCGAGTTGCAGCCTGCAATCCGAACTGGGGCGCGTTTTTTGCGATTTGCTCCGCCTCGCGGCCTCGCGTCGCTTTGTGCGCGCCATTGTAGCACGTTTGCAACCCTGGATGTAAGGGCCATGAGGACTTGACGTCATCCCCACCTTCCTCCGGTTTGACACCGGCAGTCTCGCTAGAGTACCGGCTTGCGCCAGGCAACTAACGATAGGGGTTGCGCTCGTTAAGGGACTTAACCCGACACTTCACAGCACGAGCTGACGACAGCCATGCAGCACCTGTGCATGTTCCACCCTTGCGGGTGTGGCTCTGCTTTCACAAAGTTAATCCATGCATGTCAAACCCAGGTAAGGTTCTTCGCGTTGCCTCGAATTAAGCAACATGCTCCACCGCTTGTGTGAGCCCCCGTCAATTCATTTGAGTTTTAGCCTTGCGACCGTACTCCCCAGGCGGTACACTTATCGGTTTTCCTACGACTGATACGGCGTCAAAACCGCACCAGTCTAGTGTACATCGTTTACGGCGTGGACTACCAGGGTATCTAATCCTGTTTGCTCCCCACGCTTTCGTGCATGAGCGTCAGGTCAAGCCCAGCGGGCCGTCTTCACCATCGGCATTCCTGTAGATATCTACGCATTTCACCGCTCCACCTACAGTTCTGCCCGCCCCTACTTGCCTCAAGCTCGGCAGTTCGCTCCGCAGTTCCCCGGTTGAGCCGGGGGATTTCACGGAACGCTTTTCGAGCCGCCTGCGCACCCTTTAAGCCCAGTGATTCCGATTAACGCTCGTGGCCTCTGTATTACCGCGACTGCTGGCACAGAGTTAGTCGCCACTTCCTCTGGGGACAATCATTGGTTCCGTCCCCTGACAGCGGTTTACACGCCATAGGCGCTTCATCCCGCACGCGGCATTGCTCCGTCAGGCTTTCGCCCATTGCGGAAGATTCGTTACTGCAGCCTCCCGTAGGAGTCCGGGCAGTGTCTCAGTCCCGATGTTGCAGGTCGTGCTCTCACACCTGCTACCCGTCTTCGCCTTGGTGGGCCATTACCCCGCCAACTAGCTGATAGGACGATCGCCGCTCCAAAGGCAATAAATTTTTGGTCCGGAGACCACATGGAGTCTTACGCACAGTTTCCCATGCCTATCCTCCACCTTAGGGTACGTTCGATCGTATTACTAACCCTTTCGCCACTAGCCCTTGCGGGCCCGTTCGACTTGCATGTTTTAGCCATGCCGCCAGCGTTCAATCTGAGCCATGATCAAACTCTTCAATTGATGTCCGTGTCCACCGACTTTCGCCGGCGGTGAATATCAACGGAAAGTTGACCAGTTGAAACCCGACATTGTCGGGCCGGTCACACCGATCAAACCCGAAGGCTCGACCGATGCCGCCGGACGCGGCTGCGTCCGACGATTTTGGCTGATTTCAATTTCTCTAACAACGAGGGATTCGTTGAAAAATCCATCACGAGAAATCAGCGATCAGAGCTGTGATCCTCTGATCTGGGAATTTGGTGGGTGCATGGCCCGCTCCCAAGCGGCTCGGCGTGAACCGATCCATGCACCGCACATTCTCGCGCGGATCCCGACTGTTCACTTGTCAAAGAGGGCACGACACCTTCGGCCATCCGGCCGCGTGCCGTGCGTCAACTGGCGAGGGGAAGAATATCGACGATCCTCCCGGGGTCAAGCCGCGGCCGATCGCAAACCTTGAAATTCTCCCAACTCGCGGGATTCCAGGCCTTTGCGCCCGTCGATCGAGGCCTCGATTTTACCGCCCTGTCGCCCCTCCCGGGCCCCCACCGTCGCCCACCACGGCCAGCGACGCCGCCCAGACCGGGATTCCCGGGGTGATCTCCCGAATTGCACGGCACGCGGCCGAGAGGGTCGCGCCCGTGGTCCGCACATCGTCCACCACCACGACCAATCCGGCCTGGTTCGACATTCGCCGACAGGCTTTGAACGCCCCGGCGACGTTCATCGCCCGGAGGCTCGGCGGCACATCCCGCTGGGAGGGCCTGTGTACCCGCCGAATCAGCCGCACCAGCCGGGCGTTTCCGATCGAATCCCGAACGCCAGTCGCGATGATCCCCGCGTGGTCGATCCCGCGGCTCATGCGTCGACGCCAGGTGGTCGGAACCGGGCACACCACGACGGCCGAGTCCCCAAGCCCGGCGGCGTTCATTCGCTCGCGGACGGCGCGGCCAAGGTCCCGCCCGAGGTCAAGGGCAAGAGAACGCATGCGCTCGAACTTGATCTCGTGAATCGCGTCACGCAGAAGGCCCTCGTGGTGGCCCAATCGGACGAACGCGTCCCACGCCAGGCGGCGTGCGCGACAGGACGAGCAACGCCGATTGGTGTCGAGTTCGTATCGCCCAATGTCCTCGCCGCAGGATGGGCAGGAGGAGTCGGGCGCGTCGGGATGCCAGCCCGCGGCGTGGGCGCGGGTGCACCAGGAGCGATGAATCAGGCCAAACCAGCGGCGTTCAAGCCGCTCGAGCACATCGCGCCAAGTGAAGACGGGCGCGGCTGCGGGAGTTGGTTGCAGATCGATGGAGGCGTCGAGGGAAGCGGCGTCGAGATTGGATGAGATGCGTGGGAGCTGGCGCGATTCACGAGCAGACGGCGCCGCGTTTCGCGCGTCACGGGCCGCACGCTGGGCACGGGCGTCGCGTGCGGCGGCTCGACCCTCGGCCGTGCCGAGTCTCTCCGCGTCGGGCGCGGGCGGCCTGGGCGGCCAGATGAACTTGGCGTCGCGCGGGCCGGCTTCGACAGGGACGGGTTCAGTCGGGTCTGGCTCGCTCGGCGACAGCTCGATCGGCGATGACGCGATCGGCTTGGTTTCGATCTGGGCGGAAGGAAGATCGCCGCTGGATGGTGCGCTCACGCGTGGCGGATCAAGATCGCGTTGCGCTGCGGCCGAAGTTGGGGAGTCGGAGTCGCCCACGAGCGCTTTGTACCTGATTTTGGGGCGGAATTCAATTAGACCGAAGGCGTTCAAGCACGCAGGAGCGTTGGGACTTTCGTCGCTCCAAGCCGACGCGGTCAAGTCGAATCCAAAGAGGCGCCCTCCCTCACGGTCGGGCTACTGATCGAGGCTCGCTCGTCGCGCGATGAGGGCCGTAGAGCGAGAAGATGTCGGCGCGGAGCGAGGGCCAACCCAGATCGTGGTCGAGGCCGCAAAGCCGGGCCTTGACCACGCCACCCGGAGCAAGTGACATCACCCACCCGCGAGGCTCGGGAAACACCAGCGCTCCGATTCGCTCGCGGACTCGCTTATCTTCGGCGTGCAGGGTCGGGATCAACTCGTCTTGAGCAGGCGGCGGCGGATGAGCTGGGCCCGCGCGTTGCGGCGCTGTTCCTGGTCGAGTTCCGTGCCCATCACGCGCTGCAGGTGAGCGGGCTGCGTCAGCAGCATCAGCGCGTTGACACTCGCGAGGTCGACGTCGGAGACGAGCCCCATCACGACGCCGAGGCGCACGTGGCTGAGCATTTGCATCGACTCTTCGGCCGTGAGAAGGCGCGCGTGGGTGAGCAGGCCGAGCGCGCGATAGACCTGGTCCTCGAGCGCGGCGCCGCGCTTGGCGAGGAGGTTGCGCCGGGCCATGCGCTCGTACTCGACGATCTTGGGGATGATCTCGCCCGCGAGGTCGTTCAGGATCGCCTGCTCGCTCTTGCCCAGCGTGGTCTGATTGGAGACCTGGTAGAAGTCGCCGGCGGCCTCGGAGCCTTCGCCATAGAAGCCGCGGACGGCGAGGTTCATGTCGCTGGCGGCGCGTTTGACCTTCTCGATGTCGCCCGAGAGTTTCAGGCCGGGCAGGTGGAGCATGAGGCTCATGCGAACGCCGGTGCCCACGTTGGTCGGGCAGCAGGTGAGGTACCCGAAGCGCGGCGAATAAGCGAAATCGAGCTTGGATTCGAGGAGGTCGTCGGCGCGATCGGCGTCGGCCCAGGCCTCGGCGAGCGCGAGCCCGCCGCGGACCGCCTGGATGCGCAGGTGGTCCTCCTCGTTGACCATGATGGAGAGGCGTTCGTCGGGGAGCGCGATCGCCACGCCGCGCGGATCGGTGGTTTCGACGTCGCCGGCCTTGAGGTCGGGGAGGGGCTTGCCCTTGGAGTGCTGCTTTGAGATGAGGTGGCGCTCGACCAGGAGCTGTCTCTCGATAGGCGGCGACTCGCGGAGGTCGATCCACATGACTTGGGGCGGCGTCGACGGTGCTGTTGGCGTGGGCGACACGGGCGACACGGGCGCGCCGACGCTCGAGAGTCCCGCGGCGGCGATGCGATCGCGGCAGATTTCAAGGACCTTCTGACGATCGCCGTGACCGGCCTTGTGGCCGAATCGCCAGCCGGCGAGGTTGCGGGCGAGGCGCACGCGCGAAGACATCACGACGTCGCTGGACGCTCCGGCGGAACGCAGCCACTCGGTGCCGTTCTCGTAGGACGGGATGAATCCCTCGCTGGTCATCGTGTTTCGTCCCGCGGCGTGTCGTCCTGTGGCTTCTGGTCCTAAACGGTGCCCTGAGCCTCGATCTTGCGGAGCTCGTCGCGCAGCACGACCGCGGCCTCGTACTGCTCGGCCATCACGGCCTGTTCAAGACGGCGGCGAAGGTCATCGATGCGCTCGCGACGCGCGGCGTCGGAGTCGGCGCGGGCCGCCCGCTCTTCCCAGCGCTTGGGGCTCTTGCCGACGTGGTGCGTCGCGCCCTCGTGGGCTCGCTCGAGCAGGGGCCCTAGCTGAGGCTCGAAGGTGGCGTAGCACTCGGAGCACCCGAGACGCCCGGTCTGCTTGAAATCAGCGAAGGTCGTGCCGCAACCGCGGCAAGAAGTTGGCGGCGTGGGGCGGGCGGGCGCGGCGGGCTTGCCGGCGGGCGCGAGGGGCTGTCCCTGCGGCGCGACGACAAACTTGGTGATGAGCTGGCCGAGGGTGGCCCCGCCGGGGTTGAGCCCCAGCTCGCGGGCGCAGTGCTCGCAGAGGTGGCGTTCGGTCTTGACGCCGCCCTTCACGATCATCTCGTGAACGGTCGCCTCGTTGTCGCACTTGTCGCACTTCACGCGAGGTGAGTGTATCGCGCAACGAAAACCGGAACACCGATGATCGGCGTTCCGGTTCAGATTCAGACAGGGGGATGTGGTTCAGGCGTGCGCGGCGGCCTGCTTCTGCTGGCGGGTGTAGCCGTACTTCCGCTTGAGCGGCTTGACGACCAGGCCTTCCTGGCGGAGGGCCCGCGTGGAGACGCGGACGGTCTGGGCCTTGCCGTCGACGAGGACGGTGAGCTTCTGGAGGTTGGGGCGGAACTTGCGGCGGGTGATGCCGGTGGGCTTCAGACCGAAGCCGCCCTTCTTGACGGCCTGACCACGCCAGGCGCGCTTCATCCCGAAGCTGACTTTCTTACCGGTGAAATGGCACGTCGCGGGCATAGGGAGACCTCGTGAAAAAGCGCGGGGGCGGAGCCACCGGCGGGAGGGAAGGATAGCCCGCATCGCCGCTCAGACAAGCCCCGGGGTTCCCGGGCGGGTTAGGTTCGCTTCAGGTTCTCGCGCGAGATCATGACGTCGAGGGTCTGGACGACGTGGTCAATCTCGCGCTCGGTCAGGTCGTTGTAGAACGGCAGTGCGATCGTGCGCTGGCTGACGGACTCGGCGATCGGGAACATCCCCGGCCCAAACCCGAACTGCTCGCGGTAGAAGGGCTGGAGGTGGATGCACGGGAAGTAATCGGAGGCGCCGATGTCGTGGCGGCGCAGGCCGGCGATGATGCGGTCGCGCTCGTCGCCGCTGTAGCTGGTCGCGAGGCGAACCACGAACACGAACCAGCTCATGACGGTGTGCTCGTCGATCGTCGGCATGATCAAGTGGGCGTTGCCCGCGAGACGCTCGATGTAGGCCTGGGCGACGGTCTGACGCTTCCGGAGGATCTCGTCGAGTCGCTTCATCTGGGCGACGCCCAGCGCGGCGCTGATGTCCGGGAGGCGGTAGTTGTAGCCGAGACGCTCGTGCTTGAGCCACGAGCCGGTCGGCGCGCCGCCGGAGGTGGGCGCGGACCAGCCGAGCGGGCGGCCCTGGTTCCGCATGGAGCGGCAGAGATCGGCGAGGCGCGCGTCGTCGGTCACGATCATGCCGCCCTCGCCGGTCGTGATCTGCTTGTTGGGGTAGAAGCCAAAGACACCGATACGCCCGAACGAGCCGGCCTGACGCCCGCGGTAGCTCGTGCCGAGGGCTTCGCAGCAATCTTCGATCAGCGGGATTTCGTGGCGGGCGGCGATGGCGCGGTACGCGTCCATGTGCGCGGGGTTGCCGAACGTCTCGACCGCGAGGATCGCCTTGGTCCGCGGCGTAATCGCTGACGCGACCTTGTCGGGGTCCATGTTGAGGCTCTTGGGGTCGAGGTCAACGAAGACGGGCGTGGCGTTGACGTAGAGGATGCAGTTGGAGCTGGCGATGAACGAGAACGGCGTGGTGATGATCTCGTCGCCCGGCCCGATGTTGAGCGAGCGGAGCATGATGTGCAGGCCGCTGGTGCCCGAGTTGACGGCGACCGCGTGGCGGCACCCGACGCGGCGGGCGACGGACTCCTCGAACTCCTCGACCATCGGCCCGATGGAGAGTCGCCCGGAGCGCAGGACGCGCAGGACAAACTCTTCTTCAAGTGCGGTGATATCGGGACGAGAGAGAGGGATTTCGGAGGCGCCCATGACATCATCATCGGCACAAGCGGGGCGCAAGGCCAGCGAGAAGGGAGCGGAAGCAGGCCCGAAGGCATGAAGTCATGGCGCAACGTGGTAAATGGGGAGTCGGGAGTGGTGAGTGTTGAGAAAGGAGCGGCCTCTCGCGCGCCGAATCGTCGTGGTGGAACGATGAGCACCGATGTCGCAAAGCCGACATCGGCGGCACGGCGCACCGCTCTGGAGAGCGGTGCCACCAGGACGAAGCACAGGAGCGTTCACTTCGCGGCGCGGGCGACGATCGTGCGCGAGAGGCGGGTGCAGAGCTCGCGGAGCGACACCCCGGCGTAATTGGGGCCGGCTTCGGACGCGAGGTCGGTCGTCGTGTCCAACTGCTGGCGGACCCGCTTGTCGGCGGTGATGACCGTCGAGTGGTTGGGCCGCCCCAGCGCCCGCGCGATCTCGGGATAGCTCATCGTCGTCAATTCGCGGCAGAGATACGAGCCCAGCGACCGAGCGAGGACGGCCCGCGTGTGGCGCGAGCGACCGACAAACGTGGCGCGGTCGATCGCCAATTCCTCGCAGATCACGGCGATGATGAGCTCGGCCTGGACCGGGCGGCGCGGGCGAGCGACGGGCGCGGCATCGACCGCGATGCCCAGGGCCCGCCCCACTGCCGCGGCGCCGATCACACCGCCGATCGCCAGTTCCGGAAGGACGCGGGCGACGGCCTCAACCTGCGTGATCATGCCCTCGAGCTCTCGCACCGACGCGGGCTGATCGCCGATGGCGGATCGTCCCGCGCGATCGGAGAGCAGCCGTACCGCGCTCTCGTCAACGAGCATGGCGCGCCGCCTGGCGATGGCGCGCACGAGCGCGGCACGGAGTTCGGCGTCGGGCGGATCGATCCGCGCGACCATGCCGGCGAGGAAGCGTGATTGCAGCTGCTGGCTGAGCTTCTGCGCGTCGCGCGGGTGCTCGTCGCTGGCGAGGATGACGCGGGCGCCGTCGAGCTTCAGGGCGTCGAGCGTGTGGAGGAGTTCCGACTGCGTGCGTTCCTTCCCCGAGAGGAAGTGGGCGTCATCGATGCACAGGAGATCGAGCCCGCGGTACTGGCGGCGGAACTCGTCGATGCGGTTGTCGCGGATCGCGGTGATGTACGCGTTGGTGAAGTCCTCGGCGGTGGTGCAACGGACGACGGCGCCGGGGCGGGATTCGCGGAAGCGCCGCGCGGCGCCCTGGAGCAGGTGCGTCTTGCCGACGCCGCACCCGCCGTGGATCAGAACGAGCTGGAGCGAGGTGTCGGCCGCGTCGATGAGGCGGAGGGCGGCGGCGTACGCAAGGCGATTGGACTCGCCGACGACGAAGTCATCGAGCGACGCGAGCACGCGGGCGGCCTCTCGGGCGCGGGGCGAAACGCGGGCCGGACGCGGAATCTCGATGGGATGGGCCGACCGCGGCGCGAGCGATTGAACGGAAGAAACCGCGGACGCCGGCTCGAAGCTCGTGTCGATCGCGCCGGCTTCGCCCGGGGCGGGGGAATCGGCGCCATCGGATTCGACGCGGAGGCGGAGCTGCACGTCGCCGTTCTCGCGGAGTTCCTCGGCCGCGGCGCGGCGGATCATGGGAGCAAAGCGACGCCCGATGAACTCCGCGACGAACGCGGAGGGAACCGTGATCTCGACATGATCGTCGTGGACATCGAGGCGGGGCTGGCGGCCGAAGTATCGCTCGAATCGGGCGGGGCCCAGTTCGCGCGAGAGCCGATCGCGGAGGCGGCGGACGCCGTCGTCGTGACGGGCGGCCGTGTGATCGCCCGAACGTGCGCCGGGTCGAGACTGGGCGTCACGCGTGATGCTCTCACGAGCGGGGCCTTCGCGTGCGGGGGAAGCCGAATTGTCCGATGGTGTCCGCGTCTCCACGCCGACCCGCCCTCCGCGCCGAGCGCCGCTCGAGCGGGAAACCTGAGCGCGAGCGACCACCCGGCCGCCCTTGCTCGCGACTTCCTCGCCTCCCACCTTCGACACGGAGTCCTTCCACCCACCGCGGCGCGGGCCGCTCCGAACGAAGTGACAGAACCACCGGCGCACCCAGAGGGGAACGCGGCCCAACCGAATACTGGCACTTCGTTCGAGAGCGAATCCGATCGCGTCGTCAGCCGGTCATGTCCTTGACCGAGGACCCAGAACGTAGTGGAGTCGCGCGGCGGGTTCAACGCGGGAAACCCATGCACAGCGCGGAGGATCGGGAGCTGAATGCGGAAAAACAAGGACTTATCGATCGTGAAAAAACTTTGTCCACGCGCGGCTCGCGGGCTTGCGCAAAGCTTGTGCAAAAGTCCTGTTCAGACGGCCCGTCAATGACTTGCGCGAATCGGCGGCGTGTTCGCACCCGCGTGGAGCGGGCGAACGAACGCGACACGCCCGGAGTAGCGACGCATCCCCGCACGCTCGTAGAGCTTCTTGGCGGGCTCGTTGCGGTCGTCCACGGCGCAGGTCAGCTCGGTCACGCTCGGGGCACGGGTGCGCCCGACGGCGTACTGCAGGAGCGGGAGCGCGATGCGCCGCCCGCGCAGGGCCGGCGTGAACCCGAAGTAGACGAGCTCTACGCCGCGGAGTTCCGGGTTGCGCGACAGGAGCACGCAGCCCTCAGCCTTGTCGTGGTCGAGGACGATGAGCCAGAGAGAGGGATCGAACACGCCGGTCGCCATGTGGGAGTCGGCGACGTCGATGGGGTCGCGCAGGCCGCAGAGCTCGGGACAGTCGAGCGTGCCCTCGTACGTGCGGGCCAGGAGCTCGGCGAGGCGCTCTCGTCCGCTGTCGCCGAAGCACTTGTGGAAGGGAACGACGCTGATCCCCGCGGGCCAGGTGGGCTCGGGGATGGTGGGAAAGCCTGAAATCGCGCGGCGGAGATAGGAAAGATCTCCGACGTGGATGAAGCCCGCACGCTTGAAGGCGTCGATCGACCACGACTCGCTGGGATCGACCAGGCCTTGAGCCATCATCACGCCCGTGCCAACCTTGCCCGGGTGAGTGGCGAGTTCTCGGCAGGCGGCGTCGAGGCACGCGGCACGTTCCGCCGCGGCGGCCAACGGGTCCGCCTCGCCCTCCGGTCCCGGCTCGCTCAGGAAGGTCATCGCGGTTCGGCCCGCCCCTAGAACGACCAAACACGACTGAGAAATAGCGCCGGCGGGTGAAAGCGAAGCCCAGAGGAGATCAAGATCGATTCCATGGGCCGGGGCGGCGGCGATGAGGCGGCGGGCCGAGGCGTCGCGATCGCCCGACTGGTTGACCAGGCGGCGGATCGCCGACAATCGCTGCGATTCCTGCACACGGATGACGCGTGGCTGATCGGTGCTGGGTGAGGATGGAGAGGGCGGGGGCAGCCGAGAATCTCCTCAAGGGGCGGGGGCGGGTCAAGAACTCCTGGGTCCGGGCGTTTGACCGGCAACCGCTATCCAGTAGACTACGAACCTTGGGGATCGGCAGGATTGGAATCCGCCGCCCGAGATTTGTCCCTTGATCGTGCCGATCCGATGAAACGGAGGACCGATCGGGGCGCTGAGCGACCTGTGGAGTCGGCATGAACGTTTCGATGCTCTCGCGTATTTCCCGCCGGGCAGCCGTCACGAGGGTGATGCTGCTGGTGGTGGCCCTGCTTGGCTCGGTGGTGGCGTGGGTGAAGGCGGCCCCTGAGCCGGACCCCGTGCCGCGCCGTTGGCAGCTTGATCTTGAGGTCGGGCCTTTGCGGATCGCGACGGTGGACACGCCCGGCGTTGGTCCTCGCTCGTACTACTACCTGACGTACAAAGTGACCAACTCGTCGTCGGAAGATCTGCTCCTGGCCCCGATTTTCGAGATGGCAGGCGAGGACGTGCCCGTAATGCGGGCCGGTCGCGGCGTGCATGCGGACGTGACCCGGCAGTTGCTCGAGCGACTGGGCAACCCGTTCCTGCAGGACCAGATCAGCATCTTGGGCATGATCCTCCGCGGCGAAGAAAACGCCAAGGAAGGGCTGGTGGTGTGGCCCGCGGACAACCTCCGGGCCCGCGACCTGTCGATTTACGCGATGGGATTCAGCGGAGAGACGCGCCCGATCGAGGTGGCCGATGCCAAGTCCGGCCAGATGCGCAAGGTCTTGCTGCGTAAGACGATGATGGTGAGGTACGACGTCCCCGGCGACTTGGACGGGCACGACAGCTCGGCCCTGCCAGTCAATGAATCGCGCTGGATTCTCCGGTAACGCCGCCGAATCTCGCCGCCCGCCTCCCGCTCTGGCCCGTACGAAGCGCCGAAACGGATGAATCGGGCGGGATGGTGGGGTTGGAGAAGTCGCTGGAACGGCCGATGGAAGTGGGCTACAGTCTCTGCCCGGCCGGACGGATGTTCGCCGTCGGTTTGGGTTGGCCTTTGAAGCGGAGTGATCGTCATGGCACATAAAAAGGGTCAGGGCTCGACGAAGAACGGGCGCGACTCCAACCCGCAGTACCGCGGCATCAAGCTCTACGGCGGCGAGGTCGCCCAGCCCGGCTCGATCATCGTGCGTCAGGTCGGCACGCCCTTCAAGGCGGGCTTCAACGTGAAGGAAGGCTCGGACAACACGCTGTACGCCGTGGCGAACGGCACGGTGGTGTTCCGCGGCCGGACGGTTCACGTGAACCCGGCGGACGCCAAGGCGCCCCGCCCGTTCTGGCTCGCGAACTGACGCGGCTTGACGTCGCTTCAATTGAGTGATTCACCAACCCCGCGGCGACGCGGGGTTTTTGTTTCACTGAAAGCACCGGGCACCAGGCACTTGGCACGAGAGGATCACTGAACCCACGGCACTCCAGGATCGCCAAATCGCGGGACCCGCGGATGGCGATGGGCGATCAATTCGCCCCGTAGGCGTCGAGCTCGGGCGGCAAGAGATCGGCGAGCGTGCTGGGCGCATCGATGAAGGAATCGACGGTCTTCGCGGAGAGCTGGGCGCGGCAGGCGATGTTGATCTGCCCGCCGCCGATCGAAACTCGCGTTGAGCGCGGGAGCGAATTGGCCCACGCCTGCACCTCGGGCGAGAGCACCAGCAGCCCGAAGTTGTGATCGGGGCACTCGACGCGCCAGCGATCGTCAAAGGTGCGCGACTCGGTCTGCACGTCGCTCCGGTCCTTGCCGAAGAGCTTCATGATCTTGTCGCCCAGGTGCTCCTCGCTGAGCACCAGGAGCGGCCAGTGCTCGGGGCACGCGATGATGGCGAAGGTGAAGTACACGGCGTGGGCGGACTTGCCGGTGCTCACCATGTGCATGTGCTCGATGAGCGTGGTGTCGCGGTCGCGGATGATGCCGCGGGCGATCATGCGCACGCCGCGTTCGCCCTTGGTGAGCTTCATGCGCATGAGCGCGTAGGCGTCGGTCTGCATGGCAAGGTCGGGCTTCTCGATGATGGTGAGCCCGACCTGGCGGAGTTTTTCGAGGAGCTCGCGCCGCGCCTTGCGCGTCGCGTAGGTCGCGACGACCGCGATCGCGACGATGACAACGATGACGCCGACGATCATGCCGGCGGCGGCGCCGGTCGGCACGCGGGCGGACTGGGCGAGGAGCGAACATCCTGCGGCGGCGTGGTAGATCATCGCGAGGAATTATCGGCAAGATGTTTGCGTACGGCGCGGGAAGTCGGCTCCAGGCCGATTCGAAAAGAAAATCGCGTCACAGGCCGGCCGGCGTCTGATACGCGTCGAGTTCCGGCGGCAGGAGCGCCAGCAACGCCGCGGGCATCGCGGCGAATTCCTCGATCGACTCGGATGTCGCGCGAGACTTGCGACCCACAACCAGCTTGCCTCTTCCGAGATAGACGCTCGTTTCGTATGGAAGCCGGCTGATCGCGCTCAAGAATGCCCCTGAGAGAATCAGATTCGCGAAGTCCGGGTCGGGCGAATTCACACGCCACTCGCGGTTGAACTGCGCAGAGTCAGTTGCGACGTCGCCTCGATTGATGCCGACAAGGCCCAGCAGCTCATCGCCGATGTTCCGACCCGATACCCAAACACTCGGCCATTTGACGGGGCAGCTTGCGATCGCGAAGGTGTGATAGACCCACTTGGTATGACGTCCACGTTGAATTTTCGCCAGATGCTCGATCACAAAGGTCGTTCGGTTGGATATTTCACCCCGGGCGATCCACGACACCGCGCGCAGGCCGTTGGGCAGTTCGCGGTTGATCATGGCATAGGCATCGAGCTTCTGAACTTCCGTGGGGCTCGCCAAGACATGGAATCCCGTTGACTCGAGCTTCTCAAAGACCAGACCTTTTTCCTTGAGCCTCTGGTTGGCTACGAAGACCGCAATCGAAATGAGCCCCAAGACCAGCACGACAAATGCGGAAGGACAGACCCAATCGTTGCCGGCCAACTGGAGCGTGCCGATGTGGCACGTCGCGGTCACTGCGCCATGCTCCGCAGCGCGATGCGGATGGCCGCGACCTCGCGCAGCACCTGCTGGGCGGTGGCGAGGTCGAGCATCGTGCTCGCGTCGCTCATCGCGGACTTGGGCGAGGGGTGGCACTCGATGAAGAGCGCGTGCACGCCCGCGGCGGCGGCGGCGCGGGCCAGCAGCGGGGCGCGTTCCGGGCGGCCGCCGGTCTGCTCGCCCGCGCCGGGGAGCTGCGTCGAATGGGTGCAATCAAAGCACACGGGGACCGGGCCGCCCTGCGACTCGAGGTTGATGAGATCGCCGAGACCGAGGAAGTCGTTGACAAGCCGGCCGTAGCCGAAGAACGTGCCGCGCTCGGTGAAGAGGAGGTTCTCGCAGCCGGTCTCGGCGAGCTTGCGAGCGGCGCCCTTCATCTCGGCGGGCGAGAGGAACTGTCCCTTCTTGACGTTGACGGCGCGGTTGTGCTTCACGGCCGCCTCTCCGGCGGCGCAGAGCAGGTCGGTCTGTCGGCACAGGAACGCGGGGATCTGGAGCAGGTCGAGGGCGCAGGCGGCGGGTTCGGCCTGGGCGGGCTCGTGGATGTCGGTGGTCGCGGGAACGCCGAGCGTTTCGCGGATTTCGGCGAGCCACGCGAGGCCTTGCTCGAGGCCGGGGCCGCGGGGCGAGCGGATGCTGGAGCGGTTGGCCTTGTCGAAGGACGCCTTGAAGATGTAGGGGAGACCGAGGGCCTTGCAGGCGTCGCGCATGGCAACGCCGATTTCAAGGCCGAGCGAGAGCGATTCGAGCACGCACGGTCCGGCGATGATGGCGAGCGGGCGGTCGGGTCCGATGCGGAGATCGCCTACGCGGCATTCGCGGACAGGAGCGGGCGGTGTGGTCATGCGAGGAGTTTAGGAAGCGGCGGAGAGGAGGAGCAGGAATGAGCCCGTGTCACCGGAAAGACCCAGCGTCATCGGCACGGACAAGGGCACGAGCACGAGCACGGGTACGGGTACGCAGCGCCCGAATTGAAACTCCCCCGCTGCTTTCTCGTACCATGCCCGCATGATCCGACTGGAGGGGCTGTGCAAAAAATTTGGCGAGCGTGAGGCGGTGCGCTCGTTGTCGCTTGAAATCCCGCGCGGCGAGGTGTTTGGGCTGCTGGGCCCCAACGGCGCGGGCAAGACCACCACGATCTCGATGGTAATCGGCACGCTCCCGCCTTCGGGCGGCGACGTCCACATCGACGGCAAGTCGCTGGTGAACGACCCGATGCTGCGCCGGCGCGTGGGCGTGGCGCCCCAGGCGCTGGCGCTGTACGAGGACCTGTCGGCCCGCGAAAACCTGGAGTTCTTCGGCGGGCTGTACGGCCTGGGCGGGCGTGAGTTGAACGCCGCGGTCGATGCGGCGCTCGATATGGTCGGGCTGCGCGATCGCGCGGGCGATCGGTCCAAAGCGTTTTCGGGCGGCATGCAGCGCCGGCTCAACCTGGCGGCGGCGCTGGTACACGGGCCGGACGTGCTGCTGCTCGACGAACCGACGGCGGGCGTTGACCCGCAGTCGCGGAACTCGATCATCGAGCTCGTGCGCTCGCTGAAGGGACGCGGCACGACGATCGTGTACACGACGCACTACATGGAAGAGGCCCAGAAGCTGTGCGACCGCGTGGGCGTCATGGACCGCGGTTCGATGCTCGCGGTGGGCACGATCGACGAATTGCTCAAGGCCCATGGCGGGGATTCGGTCGTCGTGTTCCACGACGAGCGGGGCGAGCAGAAGATCGTGACGCGCGACCCGGCGGCCGAAGTGGCGAATCTGATCGCACGCGGCGTGCGTTCGGGCCTCCGCATCGATCGCCCCGATCTTGAATCGGTGTTCCTCAACCTGACGGGGCGCGCCCTGCGCGATGGAGGTGCCGAGTGAACGCCATTATCCGCATCGCGATGAAAGACCTCCGCCTGCTCTTGCGCGACCGGGCCGACGCGTTCTTCACGTTCCTCTTCCCGCTCTTGATCGCGCTCTTCTTCGGCTATGTGTTCGGGGGCGGGGGCGGCGAGAAGAGCGCGATGCCGATCGCCGTGGTCAACGAGGACGGCGGCGAGGCATCGGCGTGGTTCGTGGATCAGCTGGGCAAGGCGGGCGGGATCGAGACCAAGGTCGCGGAGAACCGTGCCGCGGGCGAGGGCCTGGTGCGGAAGGGCGACGCCGCGGCGTGCGTGATCGTGCCCAAGGGGTTTCAGGAATCGACGAGAAAGGTCTTCTCGGGCGGCGGGATGGAGCTCGAGGCGATCGTGGACCCGAAGCGCAGCGCCGAGGCGGGGCTCCTCGAGGGAAGGCTGAACGAGCTTGGATTTAGGCAACTCGCGCGGACATTTACCGATTCGTCGATGATGAACTCGTTCCTGGATTCGGCGCGCGAGGATGTGTCGAAATCGAGCGGGCTGTCGCCGTTGCAGAAGGGAATCTTCGGCACGTTCTTCGACAGCGTGTCGTCGCTGACCAGGGAAGTCACGAGCAAATCCGGCGGGGAAAGCAAGGGCGGCACGGGAGAATCGGCGGGCGGCGGATTCCGCCCGGTCACGGTCACGATGCACGAACTCCAGATGGACCCCAACACGCCCAACAACTCGTTCGCGGTGTCGTTCCCGCAGGGTGTGGTGTGGGGGCTGATGGGGTGCGTGATGGCCTTCGGCGTTTCGCTCGTGCAGGAGCGCCGTCGCGGCACGCTGCTGCGTCTGTGCGTCGCGCCGATCTCGCGGAATCAGATCCTGCTGGGCAAGGCCGCGGCGTGCTTTGTGTCGTGCGTGATCGTGCAGGTGATCCTGCTGGTCGTGGCACGCCTCATGGGCGTGCGGATCGGGAATCCCGCGATCATGGCGGCGGCGGTGCTGGTGTCGTCGATCGGGTTCACGGGCGTGATGATGCTGCTCGCGGGCCTGTCGCGGAGCGAGGGCGCGGCCCAGGGCCTCGGGCGGGCGCTGCTCCTGGTGCTCGCGCTGATCGGCGGCGGGTCGATCCCGCTCTTCTTCATGCCCAAGCTCATGCAGCAGATCAGCAGCGTGTCGCCCTTCAAGTGGGCGACGATCGCGATCGAGAACGGCCTGTGGCGCGCGGAAGGATGGGACGCGATGCTCCTTCCGGGCGGCGTGCTCCTGGCGATCGGGGTGATCGGATTCACGGCCGGGCGGGCGGCGTTTGCGTGGGGCGATGCCCAGCCGGGGACGAAGACCTAAACTCCTGCACGCACCATGATCCTGTCGCGCGGGCGATGGGGCGTACTGGGGCGGGTAGCTCAGCGGCTAGAGCATTCGCCTTACACGCGAAGGGTCCCGGGTTCGAATCCCGGCCTGCCCATTTCTGATGTCGAAGACCGCCGTGAACACACTCGATGTGCTCTATGCCGTAGGGGGCGCTGTGACGGCCCCGTTCTGGGCCCGCAAGCAGCGCGGCGGGTGGTCGGAGCGATTCGGCAACACGCCGGCGCTCCCCGCGCCGCAAAGGCCGCGCGTGCTGCTGCACGCGGTGTCGGTGGGCGAGGTGAACGCGCTTCGCCAGGTGGTGCCGGTGCTGGCGGCGTCGTGCGAAGTCGTGGTGTGCGCAACGACGGACACCGGGCTCAAGCGCGCGACGGATCTGTTTTCGGCGAATCACGCGGTGGTGCGCTATCCGCTGGATTTCTCGCGGAGCGTTGCGAAGTTTCTTGATGCGGTTCGCCCCGATACGGTCGGGCTGGTCGAGCTCGAAGTCTGGCCGAATTTCGTCGGCGCGTGCGTCGCGAGAGGGATCCCGGTCGGCGTGATCAACGGGCGCCTCAGCGCGAGATCGTTCAAGGGCTATCGACGAATCCGCGGCGTGATCGGTCGGACGTTCCGCTCGCTCTCGTTCGCCGCGGTGCAGGACGCCGACTACGCCGAGCGATTCCTCGCGATGGGCGTGCCCAAGGATCGCCTGTCGATCACCGGCTCGATGAAGTGGGACGCCGCGAAGATCGAGGACGGCGTGGCGGGCGCGGACGACCTGGCGCGCGCGCTCAGGATTGATCGAACCAGGCCGCTGATCGTCGCGGGGAGCACCGGACCGGGCGAGGAAGAGTTGCTGCACGCGGCGTGCCCGGCTGGCGTGCAATTGGTGTGTGCGCCGCGCAAACCGGAGCGGTTTGAGGAAGCGGCGGCGGCGATGCCCGGGTGCGTTCGCCGGAGCAAGCCGGGGTCGGGGCGGCCTGAGTCGGGCCGGTTCCTGCTCGACTCGATCGGAGAGCTGCGCCAGGCCTATTCGCTGGCGACCCTGGTGGTGGTCGGGCGGTCGTTCGGCGATCAATACGGATCGGACCCGATTGAGCCGATCGCCCTAGGGCGGCCGACCCTGATCGGGCCGGCGGTGTCCGACTTTGCGAACATCGTGCGGGAGTTTGAGTCGGCCGGCGGGATCGGCCGGACCGACCGGGGAACGCTTTCTCAGGACCTGGCGCGGTGGATCGGCGATTCAGAGGGGCGAAGCAGGCTGGCGGAAGCCGGGCGGGCCTGCATCCGGGCGAATCAGGGGGCAAGCGCACGCCATGCAACGCTTCTAGCAGAATGGGCGGCCCGGACAGTGACGGCGCGAGGCGGGACCCAATGCCCCAACGGCTCCTGAAGAGCCTCGTCGAGTCGGCTCTGGACCCCTGTCAAGTCGTGCGGGCGTGGGGGTTTGGGGAAATTCTTGAACTTTGTTTGGTTCGGGCCGGGGTGGACTTGTGCCCGGCGCGATTTCCTGTGACAATGATGGATGTCGGGCCTGTCCGTCGTGAGTGCCTTCGGGCGGCGGTCCACCGGGCTTGGTGTCGGGGCGTGGTCCTGACTCCGGGTTGGTAGCGTCGTCGCGCGGGAAGCGTGGCGGCGCCGGCCGCGCTTTGGGCGCCCGATGCTCCCCTTGGATTCGTTTTTCGGAGTTCGCGAATGCCGCGTCAACGCATTTCCGTCGCCGGTCGCCCGGTGAATCTGATCGAGTCGCTGGAAGGCCGCCTGTTCCTGGCGGGTGATCCGTGGAGTCTGAAGACCGCCAGCGGCGAGCTCCTGGGCGCGCCGACCAAGGGCCTGTGGCACGGCGTCGAGATCGACGTCGCCGCGGGCTCGTGGATTCTGTCGTTCGATCAGCAGCTCGGCATGGGCGCGGCGGCGACGACGGCCAAGGCGATCGCGGCGGAGATGGGCGTGCCCGCGAGCATGGCGTACGGGATCGGGCGTGGACGATGGGCGGCGCTCCGCACGACCGGGATCGTGACCGAGGACGCGATCGCGCGGGCCAGGGCCAAGTTCCCGATGCTGGTGAATGTCGAGGCCGATCGGATCTCGCACACGCAGCAGGTGCCCAACGACCCGCTGTTCGTTGAGCAGTACACCTATCAGAACGTGGGTCAGCGTATCGCCGGCCAGAACGGCGTGATCGACGCCGACATCGACGCCACCGACGCGTGGGATAAGACGGTGGGCTCGCAGGACGTTCTCATCTCGATCATCGACACCGGCGTGCAGATCGATCACCCGGACCTCATCGGCAACATCTGGACCAACCCGGGCGAGGTCGCGGGCAACGGCATCGATGATGACGGAAACGGGTTCATCGACGACGTGCATGGGTGGGACTTCGGTGACCTGGACAACAACCCCGACGACGTCATGGGACACGGGACGGCGGTCGCCGGCGTGGTCGGCGCGGTCGGCAACAACGGGATCGGCGTGACGGGCGTGGCGTGGAACGTCGGGCTGGTGCCCCTCAAGATCGCCGATCGCTACGGGAGCCTGGTGCTCTCGGCCATCATCGGCGCGCACGACTATTCGACGATGCTGCGCGAACGGGGCGACAACCTGGTCGCGTCGAACAACAGCTACGGCGGGTTCGGGGACACCTTCTACAAGGACGCGCCCACCGGCTTCGACTCCGAACGCGACGCTATCCAGCGTTTCATCGATTCGGGAGGCGTGTTCGTCGCGGCGGCGGGGAACGCAGCCTTCAACAACGACAACCCGGACGTTACGGACTATCCGGCGTCGTACAACCTGCCCGGCCTGGTGGCGGTGGCCGCCACCGACAACCAGGACAACATGGCCAGTTTCAGCAGCTACGGGCCCGAGACGGTCGATCTCGGCGCGCCCGGCCTGTACAACTTCACCACTTCGACGGGGTCGGGGTATCAGTACATCAGCGGCACGAGCTTCTCGTCGCCGACGGTCGCCGGGGCCGTGGCCCTTCTCAAGAGCTACAAGCCCAACGCTTCGCCCGAAGAAATCCGGCGTGCGCTGATCGACAGCGTCGATCCGCTCCCGGCCCTGCAGGGCAAGGTGGTGTCGGGCGGGCGGCTCAATATCAACCGCGCGTTGGAGATCATCGGCAAGGACGGGCCCATCGTGCACCGCGTCGATCCGGGCCCGGTGACCGGGCAGATCAGCGACACGACCGGCACACCCGTGCGCTCTGTCACGGTCATTTTCAATAAGGCGATCGACGGGAACTTGCTCTCCACCAGCGGCGTGTCGCTCGTCCGCAACGGCGCCGACAACATTTTCGGCACCAGCGATGACCAGGTCGTCCCGATCGGCGGCGTGGCGCTCTCGCCCACCGACTCCAAGGTCGTGATCATCGCCCTCAACCTGACCAGCGGCTTCCCCCAGCAGCGTCTGCCGCTGGATGACTACCGCCTCGTCCTGGACGCCGACTATTTCAAGGACCTCAACGGCAACATGCTGAACGGCGACCCGACCACGGGCGCCGACACGACGTACAACTTCAAGGTCGTCGGGGTCTCGGGGAGCAACGAATCCAACGACACGCTCGCGACCGCGACGCTCACCACGTTCAGCGCGTCGGGGACCGCGACGTTCGCCGGCGCGACCATCGGCGACGGCGTCTACACCAGCAAGGACGTCGACCTCTTCCGCATCGACATCCCGCGGGGCGGGCAGATCACCGCCGAGATCGTCGCCAAACGCCTCTTGACGGTCAGCACGCTCGATTCCGTGCTCCGCCTCTTCAACGCGCGCGGCGAGCAGCTGGCGATCAACGACCAGTTCTTCGGCAAGGACTCGTACATCGACTTCTTCGTCACGACGGGCGGCACGTACTACGTCGGCGTGAGCGGGTTCGGCAACAGCGCCTACACCCCGACGATCGCCCAGAGCGGATCGAGCCAGTCCGCCGGCGCGTACACCCTGAAGCTGGCGGTTGATCTGATCGGCAACAACCAGCTGATCCTGGACGCGAACATCCCCGTGCCGCTCGACATCCCGAGCCATGGCTCATCGGGCTCGACGAGCAGCTCGATCGTGGTCACCGATTCGCGCCAGGTGCTGGATGCGAACATCAAGATCAACCTGACGCATCAGTACGACAGCGACCTCGTCATGACGCTGATCGCGCCCAACGGGCGGAGCGTGGTGCTCGCCAACCGGCGCGGCTTCAACGGGCAGGACTTCACCAACACCCTGTTCGACGACGACGTGGCGACGCCGATCTCGGCGGGCGTTGCGCCGTTCAGCGGCTCGTTCAAGCCCGACCAGCCCCTGTCGACCTTCGACGGGTACAGCGCGCTGGGCACCTGGACGCTCGTGATCACCGATGCGGCGGGCGGGAACGTGGGCGAACTGATCGCCTGGGAATTGCAGCTCACGCTGACCAACAACATCTTCGGCGCGTTCGAGTCCAACGACACGCCCGAGACCGCCAGGAACATCGACGCCGCTTTGGCGGGCGGGAGCGCGAGCATCGACGCCTTTGTCGGCGACGGAGGGTTCGGGCAGCTCGACCGCGACATCTTCAAGATGACCATCTCGAGCGGTTCGACCATCAGTTTCCGGGCTCAGACGGCGGGAACGGTCGACCTTGGCCTTCGCCTCTTCAACGCCGCGGGAACCGAGATCACTCGCGCCTCGCTCCCCAACGCTCGGGGCGCGCTGCTCCAGAACTTCCTGGTGGTGGACGGCGGAACGTTCTACATCGCCGTCTCCGAAAACTCCAACTTAGACTATGACCCGTTCAACGTGACGACGGGCGTGCTGGCGGCGACGACCGGCGACTACCGCCTCGGCATCACGATCGTGACGGGCGTTTCCGATCCGGCGTTCGCCGCGAGGGGGTCCGTCATCGGCGTGGGCGTCAACTCGGGCGGCACGCTCCTTTCGAACACGTCCAACCCCGCGACCGGCTTGTCGTTCCGCGGCACGGAACTGCTCTTCAACTCGTCCAGCACCAGCGCCTCCCCCACCACCTACTTCGGCGCCACCGCGTCGGGAACGTACTTCCGGAACTCCTACGGCCTTGGCGGCAGCTCCGCCCAGATCGACATGCCCATGTCCATCGAGGACCAGAGCGACTCGTTCAACAAGCGCGTCGTCACCGAGGGCCTGTCCAACGGCCTGCAGGTCAAGCGCACATTCTCCTTCGGCGTCAACGACTCCTTCGTCGTGGTCGATATTCGCCTGACCAACACCACGGCCAAGACGATGGAAGATGTGATGTGGATGGAGGCGTTCAACCCCAACATGGGCGCGAACCTCTTCCCACGCTCGGACAGCACCAAGAACGATCTTGATCCGACCCGCCCATTTGCCAGCGCTTCCTTCCAGAACAACATCTATCCCAACGGCCTGACGGTCGCGCTGGCCGCAGCATCGAGCGAGACTCGCGCCAGCGTCAACATCCTGAGCACGCTCACGGACGTGCGCGATCCCGAGCAGTTCCTCTCGCTCCCGCGGAACGACCCCAACAACGCGTCCTCCGACAGCCTGCTCGCCATCGGCTTTGACCTGGGCACGCTGACCGGCGCGGGCGGCAACTCCAGCACCACCTCGTTCCGCTACTTCATCTTTGTGGGCGATAGCCCGACGCTGGTCGCCAACATGTACACCGAACTGAACAACGGCACGGGCGGCGGGCACCTCACCACCGATGCCGCCAACCCCGCCAGCGAGACCCTGCTGCAGCCCGACGGCTCAACAAACGTGTCGATCGCGGAGCTGCCTTATCGCGAGTATTACCCAGAGGGCTACGCCAACTCGGAAACCTACACGTTCATCCCGATGGTCAACACCAACGATGATTCCTCGCGGATCGTCGTGATCGCCCGCTACGAATACAACCCCAGCGACCCGACCGCGCAGCGCGATCAGGTCATCGCCGACTTCACGCTCGGCGCGGGCGAACGCGGCGGCATCACCATCACCGATCCGGGCATGTACGCCCGCGACGAACTGCTGGTCCGAAAGGACACGCCGTATTCGCTGGAGGTCCGCAGCCAGCTCCCGGTGGCGGCGACGTTCAGCCACTACGACCAGTTCATCCTCGCCGGCAGCCGCGCCGCGGTGGGCGAGGCCTTCACCACCCGTGTCTCGAATTCGTGGACCTTCGGCGGGATCACCAAGTCCGACGGGTCGGACGGCGTAACCGACCTGATCCTGTTCACCAACGTGACCAACCAGCCCGCAAAGATCACGACCACGCTGTATCCGGAGGGCGGCGGCACGCCGATCGTCCTGACGCAAGAGCTGGGCGCGTACCGCCGCGGCGGCTGGAACTTCAACGCCGAGGTCGCGGTCCCCGCCGGGACGTACGGCGTGCGCGTCGTCTCCGACGGCGCCGAGCTGGTCGCCGCCATGACGCACTACGACTCGACCAACCACGCCGCGGACGGCTTCGCGGGCGACGCCAGCGGCGGCGCGACCAAGGGCGTGCTCCCCGAGGGTTCGCTCGGCATCTCCGCGACCGACGAGAAGCTCCAGTTCCTGAACACGGACACCAAGGCCGCCAGCGTCACGCTTAGCTTCGTGTTCTCCAACGGCTCGGCGTATCGCTGGGTCCTTTCCGTGCCGGCGCAGTCCCAGACCGATCTCGACGTGGCGACCCTGCCTTCGTTCCCGACGGGGCTCAACTACGCCGTCAGCTATGAGGCGAGCGGGCCGATCACCGTCAGCCGTTCGGCCCTGGCGTTCGGCGAAGGCCTGGGCACCATGCTCAGCGACAAGGCCTACTCCCTGTGGGGCTTCGGCGAGGGCTTCCGACCGGCGAGCGGCGGCGCGGTGACCGAGTCGCTCAAGCTCTACAACCCCACGCCGACGGCTGTGCTCTGCGAGGTCACGCTGTTCTATGACAACGGCCTGGGCTTCGAGACGTTCCGCATGACGCTGCCGAGCCGCCAGACGATGGATGTCAACGTTCACGACCTGGTGACCGGCTCGCGTCGCCTGGTCGACGCGTTCTATGGCATCACGGTCAAGAGCTCCTCGCCGATCGTGGCGAGCATGACCCACTCCGACGGGTTCTTCCCGGGCGCGTTCCAGACGCTGGGCACCCCCCTGGGCATCAACGCCGGCTTCTGAACCACCTTTTCACTCAGCTTCACACGCCCCGCCCGGCTGGTCGGGGCGTTTTCATTTCCGCGTCAGACGCGGCGACGGGCGACGGACGCGGGCAACCGGAACATTCGCGCCGAGCGTCGGCGGAGCGGGGTTGCGACCTATGATGGGCACTGGTCCGACATGAGGGCGTAGCTCAGTTGGTAGAGCATCGGCCTTTTAAGCCGCGGGTCCAGGGTTCGAGTCCCTGCGCCCTCATTCCGTCTCCTCGCCGCAGGCCGCGGCGGGGCCTTTTCCGCGGGGGAGAGCCTTGCAAGCCGTGATTCATGCCTGCTGGTCCGGTGGCGGGCTGCGTTTATTCGCCGAAAACCTGGCGGGCGTCGGCACGACGCCCGTACCGGGCGAGGATCGCTCGCACCCCTTCGCTCTGAACGCCGAATCTCTCGCGACGCTGGTGCGCGAGTGCGGTGTGTCGCGCGAGCTCGCGTCGGCGCAGGCGGTCGTGAAGCTCCCGGCGGCGGGCGGCAAGCCCCTTCCCTCGCCGCGCGCGGCGCTGGCGCTCGGCCAGCCCGCAACGGGCGCCGACGGCGTGGGAACATTCGAAGTGCCATCGGTCGTCGTCCCCGCGGGCGAGGCGGAAGCAACGCTCGATGCGCTGGTCGATGCGTCCGAGCAGGAGCACGCGAGGTTTGCGATCGGAAAGTCGGTCGAGTACTTCGCGGCCTGCGCACGCATGGCCGGGCACCTGCTCGCGCAGGAACGCTTCGTGCCGATGCTGTGCCAGCAGGCGTCGGGCGAGTTAACCGCGATGTGGGCGCCGTGGACCAGCGACGAGGCGACCGCAGAGCGGTTGGGCGTGCTGATTTCGTCCATGCCTCCTGCGGCCCGCGCGGGCGTGGATGACCTCGGACACGATCCCGCGCTGGTGGTCCGCGAGTTCCTGACGCGCGAGATCGACGCGCTGGCACGCCAGACGCTGAAGCGAGAGGAAATGATCGGCGCGCTGGGCGAGCGCTCGCCGCAGGCCGATGCGCAGGTCGGATGGCTGAGCGGCCTCCTGGGCGACGCCACGTCGGTTCCCAGCACGTCGGCGTCTCGTCAGGACACGATCCGGCGCGTGCGCACGTGGGTCGCGGGCCTGGACGATCGCGGCGTGAGCAGCGCGTGGCGATTGTGCCTTCGCCTCTCCGAGCCGATCCCAGACACGCTTCCGGGCGGCGCCGGGCCGGGCGCCTCGGGCGGCGAGAATGACGCGGAATGGACGATCTCGTTCCACCTGCAATCGGTCGATCGCCCGACGCTGCTCATCGACGCGGAGGACATCTGGCTTCTGCCGGGCCAGCACTTGACGGTCGAGGGCAAACGCGTCGACGCGCCGCAGGAGCTCCTGCTGAAGGAACTCGGGCGTGCGTCGCGACTCTACCGCGTGCTCGAGGGAGCGCTGGAAGACGCGCAGCCCGCATCGATCGATCTGGCCACCAAACAGGCCTATGACTTCCTGCGTGAGCAGCGCCCCATCCTGATCGAGCAGGGCTTCGGCGTGATCGTTCCCGAGTGGTGGGACTCGCCGATGGCACGCTTGGGCGCGCGCCTCCGCGTCGAGAGCGATCCGACGCTCCCCGGCGGCTCGGCGAGCGCGGGCTCGTCAACGGCCGCCACACCCAAGCTGGGCATGGGCGCGCTGGTCAAGTACCGCTGGGAGATTGCGCTGGGCGACACCTCGCTGACGCTCCACGAATTCGAGCAGTTGGCGGCGAAGAAGACGCCGCTCGTGCGCGTCAACGGGCGATGGGTCGAGGTCCGCCCCGAGGACGTGCAGGCGGCCATCCGCTTCATCCGCGAGAACCCCGGCGGTGAGATGCGCGTGGCCGACGCGCTGCGCATGGCGTACGGCACGGATCTGAAGCAGACCGGCATCCCCGTGGTCGGGCTCGAAGCCACCGGCTGGGTCGCGGCGATGTTGAACGGCCAGGCGGGCCAGGGCATCGAGATCCTCGAAACGCCGCGAAGCTTCCGCGGCACGCTGCGCCCGTACCAGGTGCGCGGCTTGTCGTGGCTCTTCTTCCTCGAGCGATTGGGACTGGGCGCGTGCCTGGCGGACGACATGGGCCTGGGCAAAACGATCCAGCTCCTGGCGCTCCTGGCGCTGGAGCGGCAGGCGGCGGAGGGCCAGCCCGCGGTGGGCGACTCTTCGCTCAAGGTGCTGCCCACGCTGCTCGTCGCGCCGATGTCGGTGGTGGGAAACTGGCTCCACGAAACCCGGCGGTTCTGCCCCGAGCTGCGCGTGCTGGTGCATCACGGGCTCGAGCGCCAGTCAGGACAGGAACTCATCGACGCCGCCCAGCAGAGCGACCTGGTCGTCACGACCTATTCGCTGGCGCACCGCGACAAGGAAGAACTCGGCAAGGTCTCGTGGGGGCGCATCGTGCTCGACGAGGCGCAGTACATCAAGAACCCAATGGCCAAACAGTCGCAGGCGGTGCGCGGCTTCGCCGCCGAGCGGCGCGTGGCGCTCACCGGTACGCCCGTCGAGAACCGCCTGTCCGAGCTGTGGTCGGTGATGGACTTCCTCAACCCGGGATATCTCGGCTCGGCCCACACGTTCCGCACGCGATTCGCCGTGCCGATCGAGCGATACCGCGACAAGTCGTGCGCGGATCAGCTGCGCGGGCTGGTCAGGCCGTTCGTGCTCAGGCGCTTGAAGAGCGATCCGACGGTGGTCGCGGACCTTCCCGAGAAGCTCGAGACGCGCGACTTCTGCCACCTCACCAGCGAGCAGGCGTCGCTCTACGAGACGTGCGTGCGCCGGATGCTCACCGACGTCGACAACGCGGAAGGGATCCATCGCCGCGGCCTGGTGCTGGCGGCGCTCATCAAGCTCAAGCAGATCTGCAACCATCCCGGCCAGTTCCTCAAGGACCACGAGGCGAGCGAAGGCCGCCCGGCACGCCAGATCGAACCCGAGCGCTCCGGCAAGTGCGTGCGGCTCCTGGAACTGCTCGACGAGGTTCTGGCCGAGGGCGAGCAGGCGCTGGTGTTCACGCAGTTCCGCCAGATGGGCGCGATGCTCTCGACCATGATCCAGGCGAGGTTCGACCGCGAGGTGCTGTTCCTGCACGGCGGGACCACACAGGCCCAGCGCCAGGAGATCATCGAGACGTTCCAGAAGGCGGATGGATCAAAGCCGGTGCTGGTGCTGAGCCTGCGGGCCGGCGGCGTCGGTCTGAACCTGACGGCTGCGACGCACGTCTTCCACTTCGACCGCTGGTGGAACCCCGCGGTGGAGAACCAGGCGACCGACCGCGCCTACCGAATCGGGCAGACACGCACGGTGCAAGTGCATAAGTTCGTCGTCAAGGGCACGCTCGAGGAACGCATCGACGAGATGATCGAGCAGAAGACCGAGCTGGCGGAGAACATCATCGGCGGCGGCGAGCGCTGGCTCACCGAGCTGTCGACCGATCAGCTCCGCGACGTGCTCACGCTCCGTCAGGACGCCATTGTCGAAGAATGAACGCTGTCTCCAGGCCCTGAACAAACTCCGACGCTGGACATCACGGCGTAGGACGCCAACATTTCGGTTCTGCCCCGGCGCGGCCGGGGACCCGCCGCACCCGCTCCCAACCCCGAGAATCGCCGCGTGACGAACGTCCCGAACTTCTCGGATCGATCGCGAAAGCAGCCCTTGCTGCGCCCGCGTCGCGTGCGCGGCGGGGTCAAGCTCCTGCTCAGCGACCAGAACGCGTCGTGGGCGGCGCAGCGCTGGGTGAGGCTCGTTGAACAGGCCGGCGAGGGCCAGCATCTGGTCGAGGGCATCGACTACGCCAAGAACGGGCAGACCAAGCGTCTGTCGGTCGAGGTCGGTCGTGTCGACGCCAGCGTGCAGGGCCGCGCGTATCGCCCGTACACCACGGTGCTCTCGCTGACCGCGTTTTCGCACGATGAATGGGACCGGATCGTCGAGGCGATGTCGGACCAGGCGATCCACGCCGCCAAGCTCCTCTCTGGCGAACTCCCGCCCAACATCGAGGACCTGTTCGCGCCGCTGGGGCTTCGCCTCTTCCCGACCGAGCCGACGGACGTGAAAGTGTCGTGTACGTGCGATGATTTCAAGGGCGGGCGCCACTGGTGCAAGCACGCGGTGTGCGTCGCCATGCTCTTTGCCGAGCGCCTCAGCGAAGACCCGTTCCACATGTTCACGATGCGGGGCATGGCGGCGGTGGAATTGCTGGAACGTCTGCGCCAGCGCCGTTCCGTGGCGCGAGCGGGGAACTCCGCGGTTCCGGTCTACGCGCCTCGCCTGCCGGGCGAGGGCGAGGCCCCGTCGCTGGATCAGTGCCTCGACAAGTTCTGGGACGCGGGGCCCGGCCTTCACTCGCTGGATTTCGTCCGGCAGCATGCACCCGTGAAGCACCCCCTGTTGCGCCGACTTGGCCCCAGCCCGTTCCAGGGCATGGCGGGAGCGTCGTTCCCCCTCGTCGGCCTGCTCGCGACGTGTTACGAGGTCATCAGCCGGGATGCGGTCGAGGGCCCGCCGCCCGCGTTGCCGGGGAATGCGGCAGTTGATTCGGAAGAATCGGGCGAACAAACCCCGACGGATTGACTCCGGGGGGCGGGTTTCCAATCATTCCGCCTGTCGGTTTCGGAGCCGATCGTGACGGACGCCTCGCGGCAGCCACTCCGCGGACTGAGGCACGATCATGGGTCTTCCCTCAGCGGCTGTGGGAAGGTCTCGCTCCCGCTCGCGAGTTTTCGCGGGCACTCTGTGCCGCGGCAGCCGGAATCCCGCTCCTTCTGGAGCGCGATCTCGGGACCGCGACGGGAAGTGGTCTTGGGTTCGGCGGGCGACATCGCCCGGGGATAGGAGGCGCTGCTCTGGGTCCATCGACTGGTCGATGGTGTAATCGGTAGCACAGCAGATTTTGGTTCTGTTAGTCGAGGTTCAAATCCTCGTCGACCAGCTTTCCCATTGGGAGCGCGGCGCGAGCTGAACCCGCCCGCGAACCGACGTGCACCGGCACCCTCCCACGCTCGCGACCCAAATCGGCACGACCATGAGCAACGCGACAGCAGGCACATCGTGCAGCGCGATCATCCTCGCCGCCGGCAAGGGCACGCGGATGCGCTCCGACCTTCCCAAGGTCGTTCATCCCGTGGGTGGGCGCGCCATGGTGTGCGCCGTGGTCGACGCGTGCCTCGAGGCGGGCTGCTCCAAGGTCGTGGTGGTCGTCGGGTACAAGCAGGAGCTGGTGCGCGAGGCGCTGGCGTCGTATGGCTCCAAGGTGCAGTTCGCCGTGCAGAGCGAGCAGCTCGGCACCGGGCACGCGGTGCAGTCGGCGATCGAGAACTTCGCGGGCGAACGCACGTCGCGCGGGCACGACGTGTTCGTGCTGTGCGGAGACGGGCCGCTGATCCGCAGCGAGACGCTGGCCAAGCTCCTGGCGTGCCATCGCGCCGCGCGGGCGTCGGCGACGCTCGCGACCTCCGTGATCGACGACCCCACCGGCTACGGGCGCATCGCGCGCGGCCCGGACGGGCGCTTCGTCGCGATCGTCGAGCACAAAGACTGCACGCCGGCCCAGCTGGCGATCCGCGAGGTCAACCCGAGCTATTACTGCTTCGACGCGTCGCTCCTCTTCTCGGCCCTGGCCCGGGTGGGGCGCAACGAGCGCAGCGGCGAGTACTACCTGACGGACGTTCCGAAACTGCTCTTGGCCGACGGGGCCCGGGTCGAGGTGATCGACGCGGTCCCGCCGGAGGACATCCTCTCGATCAACACACCGGAGGAGCTGAGCCGTGTCGACGGGATCTATCGGGCACGTGGCGGGCGGGCTGGGGGCGGTCTCCACCAGCACCAAAGCGGCGCGGGATTTTCTTCTCCACAGGCCTCATCGAAGCACGGAAACGCGTGAGGGGGAACGCATGGCGGGCGGGAACGGCGACAACCTGAGGATCTTCTGCGGCAGCCGCTCGCGTTACCTCGCGGATCGCGTGGTCGCGCACATCGGCATCCCGCTGGGCCTGGCCAAGACCGTGGTGTTCCCCGACGGTGAGCTGATCGTGAAGCTCGACGAGGACGTGCGCGGGCGCGACTGCTTTGTCGTGCTCTCGACGTGCGACCCGGTCAACGACAACCTGATGGAGCTCTTGGTCTTCATCGACTGCCTCAAGCGCGCCAGCGCCGCGCGCGTCACGGTCGTCGTTCCCTACTTCGGCTACGCACGCCAGGACCGCAAGGACGAGGGGCGCGTGCCGATCACCGCCAAGCTTGTCGCCAACATCATCACCGCCGCGGGCGCGGACCGCGTGCTCTCGATCGACCTGCACGCGGCCCAGATCCAGGGCTTCTTCGATCTGCCGGTGGACCACCTCTCGGCGACGCCCGTGTTCGTCGAGTATTTCACCTCGATCCGCAAGGACCTGGGCGAGCTCTGCTTGGTCAGCCCCGACGTCGGCAACGTCAAGGTCGCCGAGGGCATGGCCAACCTGCTGGGCGGCGAGCTGGCGATCATCAACAAGCGGCGTCTTTCGGGCTCGACCGTCACGACCGGCAACCTCATCGGCAACGTCGAGAACCGCACGGTGCTGATGTTCGACGACATGATCTCGACCGCCGGCACGGTGTTCGAGGCGGCCAAGCTCGTGCTCGACCGCGGCGCCAGGCGCGTGATCACCGCCGCGACGCACCCGGTTCTCGTCGGCCCGGCCATGGAACGCCTGGCGAGCCCGCTCATCTCGCAGGTCGTGGTGACCAACACGATCCCGCTGGGATCGCGCGTGGACTCGCTGCGTCCCAAGCTGGTCGAGCTCTGCGTGGGCCGCCTGCTCGGCGAGGCGATCAATCGAATCCACAACAACCTGTCGGTGTCGGCGCTGTTCCAGCAGACGGCGGGGACAAAGCGGTAGAACAAAGTCACGGAGTTACGAACAGACGGAGTGACGAAGAGAAGTCAGCGGCCAGGTCCAGGACATCCCGATCCGCCGCCCGCAAGGGTGTGTCGCCCGCGGCGGATCGATTGCTCGACGTGAAGTGAGTGAAACGCCGGCCAGAAACCCGGCACGAACAACAAGGCCCGAACGATTGGGCCCGGTACGACGGAAGGAAACAGCCATGCGTGAATCAACCCCCGTTCTTTCGGCCAGCAAGCGTGAGCGTCTCGGGACGCGGTACAGCCAGCGCGAGCGCGAGCAGGGTCGCCTGCCCATCGTCGTCTACGCCAAGGGCACCGAGCCCCTGTCGCTCTCGGTCGACGCGCGCGAGACCAAGCGTCACATCAACAAGGGCGAGAAGATCTTCCGGATGGACCTGGCGGGCGTCTTCGACAAGCAGACCGTCCTGCTCAAGGACGTCCAGTTCGACTACCTCGGCACCGAGATCGTGCACGCGGACTTCGCGAAGGTCAGTCTGACCGACCGCATCCGCGCACGTGTCCCGATCCACCTGATCGGCGAGGCCCCGGGCCTGAAGCAGGCCGGCGCCATCCTCATGCACCCGACCAACGAGGTCGTGGTGGAGTGCGTCGTGACCGAACTCCCCGAGTACATCGAGGTGAGCCTGGGCACGCTCGACGTCGGCCACGCGATCACCGCCGGCGAGGTCACGCTCCCGGGCAAGGGCATGAAGATGATCACCGACAAGCACGCCATCCTGGCGCAGGTCGTGATCCAGCAGGAGATCGTGGTGGGCGAAGCGACCGCGGCCGAAGGCGGCCCGGCCGAGCCCGAAGTCATCACCGCCAAGAAGGTCGAGGGCGAGGAAGGCGCCGCCGCCGCGCCGGGCGACAAGAAGGCCGCCGCCCCCGCCGCCAAGGGCGCTGCCCCGGCGGGCAAGGACGCCAAGCCCGCCGCCGGTGGCGACAAGAAGAAGTAATCACTCGCTCGTCCAGCGCCGGCGGGCTCACCACCGGCGCCGAACGGTTCGTTCTGGCCCGTGTTCGCGTTTGTTCTCTCCGTTCCTTTGTTCGATCGGGTTCGTGCGTCCATGAAGCTCATCGTCGGCCTTGGCAATCCCGGCAATCAGTACACCAAGACGCGGCACAACGCCGGGTTCCTGGTCGTCGATCGCCTGGCCGCCAAGCACGCGCCGGGCGAAACACCGCGGGCTCGCTTCAATGCGGCCGCGGTCGAATGCCAGGTGGGCGGCGAGCGATGCCTGCTCCTCAAGCCCACGACATTCATGAATCGCTCGGGGATGTGCGTGGGCGAGGCGGTGGGCTTCTACAAGCTGTCGCCGGAGAGTGACCTTCTGGTCATCACCGACGACATCTACCTGCCGCTGGGCGCGCTTCGCATGCGCCCCGCCGGCGGGACGGGTGGGCACAACGGCCTGTCCGACATCCAGAGGGCCCTGGGGCGCGAGGACTATCCGCGCCTGCGTCTGGGCGTGGGTGTCGGCGAGACCGGCGGCAAGCCCGAGTTCATGGATCAGGCCGACTTCGTCCTCTCGCGTCTCTCCGACGACGAGTGGGCGACGTTCAGCGGCGCGATCGATAAGAGCGTCAAGGCCTGCGAGACGTTCGTCTCCAAGGGCGTCGACGCCGCCATGAACTCGTGCAACGCGCCCGAGACGCCCGCGCGGCCGAAGCGCGAGCGCCCCACCGAGACCGGGCCGGAGAGCAAAGCGGAGAACAAACCAGAGAGCGGGCCGGGGCGTGCGCCCGACGCGAGAGGTCCGAGTTTCAATTCACCAACCGACGCGCCCAAAGCGGGGATCGATCCCGGGGCGCGTCGTTCCGAGTCGTAAACGATCTTTCAATCAAGTCACACACACCGAGTCATTCACTCAGGATCAGCAAGGAAACAGACATGGCAACCCCGAAGCGCGTGTATCAGTACGAGGCGATGTTCCTCCTCTCCCAGGCGGTCGCGGCCGATCTCGGCGGCGCCGTCGAGCACCTCAAGGAGATCATCGCCCGCGGTCACGGCGAGATCGTCGCCCTCCGCAAGTGGGACGAGCGGCGCCTGGCCTACGAGATCGCCGGCCAGAAGCGCGGCATCTACATCCTCGTCTACTTCAAGGCCCCCAACACCGACCTGGCCCACATCGAGCGCGACTGCAACCTCTCGGAGAAGATCATGCGGACGCTGATCGTCCGCGCCGATCAGTACGCCCCCGAAGAGATCGCATCGTTCGACGGGCGCAAGGAGCTGGAGGTCGAGATCAAGCTGCGTGGCGAGCGCGCCGCCCAGACCGCGACCGAGGGCGCCGCCCCCGCCGCCGCCCCCGCCGCCGCTCCCGCATCCGAGCCCGCGGCCCAATAGGCCCGGTTTCGTGCCGTTCGCCTTTGCGACCGAATGTTTGTAGAATGATCGGTATCGATCGCCCATCCGCGTCGGGTGGCGACGAGACTGGAGGATCGCCATGGCCGGGAATCTGAATCGCGTCTTTCTGATGGGAAACCTGACACGCGACGTCGAGTTGCGCCATGTGTCGGGCAATCAGGCGGTGGCGAACATCGGCCTGGCGGTCAACCGCCGCTGGAAGACCCCCGAGGGTGAAAACCGCGAGGAAACCACCTTCGTCGATTGCGAGGCCTGGGGTCGGACCGCGGAGGTCATGGCGCAGTACCTCGCCAAGGGCCGCCCGGTGTTCATCGAAGGCCGCCTGAAACTCGACCAGTGGGAGAAGGAGGGCCAGAAGTTCTCCAAGCTCCGCGTGGTGGTCGAGAGCTTCCAGTTCGTCGACAGCCGCGAGGGTGGTGGCGGCGGCGGAGGTGGAGGTGGCGGCGGGCGCTCGTCGCAGGGCGGGTCCCGTCAGGGTTCGTCCTCGTCGTCTTCGGCCCCGGCACCCGCGAACGTGGCCGACGACGACATTCCGTTCTAAGATCCCCCCCCTTGCGCCCCGTCGGGTTCCCGGCCGGGCCAGTCCATGTTTTTCACCGTTGGGGTCGGCGGCGTGCCCGGGTGTTCCGGGACAGCGCCCGAGCGACTCCTAACTTCCCGGCTCCTCGAGAGCCCGAAAGGACAGCATCATGCCCCGCACGCAGAAACTCCTCCTGGTCGAAAACGTCGAGAGCCTCGGCATCGTCGGCGACATCGTCAACGTCCGCAACGGCTACGCCCGCAACTTCCTCCTCCCGCGCGCCCTGGCGACCAAGCCCAGCGACGAGCTGATCCAGCAGCTGCAGGGCAAGCGAGCCGAGGCCCAGAAGATGCTCGCCGAGCAGCGCCGCACGCGCGAGGGGCTCTCGCAGAAGCTGCAGGGTGTGGAAATCAAGCTCGTGCGTTCGTGCAACGACCAGGGAATCCTCTACGCCGCGATCACCCAACAGGACGTGTCGAACGAACTCAACGCGGGCGGCTATGCCGTCAAGCCGCGCGACGTTCGCATCAACCAGGTGATGAAGCGCATCGATACCTACGAAGTCCACATCAAGCTCGACTCGGACCTGGACGCCAGCGTGAAGGTGCACGTGCAGGCCGATCGCAAGCTCGACCTCCACCGCGACGAGCCCGCTGCGGCTTCGGCTGCGGCCGCTGGCGCTGAGAATGCTGCTCCCGCCGAGGGCGAAGCCAAGGGCGAGAAGAAGTCCAAGAAGGGCGACAAGCCCGCCAAGGGCGATGCGGCTCCCGAGGCCAAGGCCGAGAAGGCCGAAAAGGGCGAGGGCAAGTTCGGCGGCAAGGCCGAGAAGAAGACCGAAGCCAAGCCCGAGAAGGCCGACAAGGGCGAGAAGAAGTCCAAGAAGGCCTGAGCCCGTGCTGACAATCTGATTGACTCAATCACCAAGGTCGCGAAAGCGGCCTTGGTTGTTTTTGGAGCGACATCGGACATCGGAGATCGGGCATCCGTGCAGGAAAGGTCAAGAGTGGCCATCCACGCCACGTCACCTTGCCTTTGGAAAACGCGTGCGAGACCGCCGAGTGAATAGACTGGCGGCATGAAGAACCCCACCACTTCCGTCGCGAGCGGACGGTCGCTCGCGGTCACGACCGCCCTGGCCGCAGGCCTGGTGTGCAGCGCCGGCCTGTGCGCCCCGTCGCTCGGCGCGGATGAGATCACGTGCGTCGCGCACCCGCCGACCGACACACGGAATTCGCACTACATCTCCAACCGCGAGCCCTTGATCGCCTCGCCGCTCGTAAAGCTCCCGATCGGGAGCGTTCGCGGCGAGGGCTGGCTGAAGAAGCAAGTCGAGCTCCAGGCCGCGGGCTTTCACGGACATCTCAACGAGATCAGCCAGTTCCTGAAGAAGGAAAAGAACGCGTGGCTGTCCAAGGACGGACAGGGCGAATACGGCTGGGAGGAAGTGCCGTACTGGCTCAAGGGCTTCATCGCGGCGGCGTACCTCACCGACAACAAGGCCCAGATCGACGAGGCCCGCATCTGGATCGAGGGCGCGATCGCCAGCCAGGACGCGTCGGGCATGTTCGGCCCGCGCGGGAAGGGCGCGAAGGCGACCGTGAGCAGCACCGACGGGCCGCTCGACCTCTGGCCCAACATGGTGATGCTCAACTGCCTGCAGACGTACTTCGAAGCGACGGGCGATCAGCGCGTGATCGATCTCATGACGCGCTACTTCAAGTTCCAGATGACGATCCCCGAGAAAGACCTCTTCCCGCCGTACTGGCAGCAGCAGCGGGCGGCCGACAACCTCGCGAGCGTGTACTGGCTCTACAACCACACGGGCGACGCCTTCCTCCTCGACCTGGCGAGGCGCGTCCACGCGCACACCATCAACTGGACCGACGGCATCCCCGATTGGCACAACGTCAACATGTCGCAGGCCTTCGGCGGGCCCGCGACGTTCTACCAGCAGTCGAAGGACCCGAAGCACCTGAACGCCGCGGACCGCAACTGGCGGCAGATCCGCGAGATGTACGGGCAGGTGCCGGGCGGGATGTTCGGGAGCGACGAGAATTGCCGCCCCGGCTTTGCCGACCCGCGCCAGGCGGTGGAGACGTGCGGCATGGCGGAAATGATGCTCTCATGCGAGCGTCTCGTGTCCATCACCGCCAACCCGATCTGGGCCGATCGCGCCGAGGACGTCGCGTTCAACTCGCTCCCCGCCGCGGTGATGGCCGACTTCAGCGGGCTGCGCTACCTCACCTCGCCCAACCACATCCAGTCCGACAGATCGAGCAAGGCGCCGGGCGTGCAGAACGGCGGCAACATGTTCGAGATGCGCTCCGATGACCATCGCTGCTGCCAGCACAACTTCGGGCACGCCTGGCCCAACTTCGTGCAGACCCAATGGATGGCGACGAGCGACAACGGGCTGGCCGCCGTCTTCTTCGCACCGTCGACGGTGACCGCCAAGGTGGGCGACGGCTCAAAGGCGACGATCACCACCTCGTCCAACTACCCGTTCGAAGAGACGATCGTCTATTCGTTCGACCTCGACAAGGCGGCGGAGTTCCCGGTGTACCTGCGCGTGCCCGCATGGTGCGAGAACCCGAGCGTCGCCGTCAACAAGGGCGCGGCGGCGACGCCCGTGAAGAACGCCCCCGCGGATTCGCGCGGGTTCATCCGCGTGAGCCGCTCGTGGAAGAAGGGCGACACGCTCACGCTCTCGCTCCCCATGACGGTGAACATCCGCACATGGAAGGCGAATCACAACAGCGTGTCGATCGACCGCGGCCCACTGACATACTCCCTCAAGATCAAGGAAAACTACAAGCGCTCGGGCGGTCCCGACGCCTTCCCGGGCCATGAGATCTGGCCCGAATCGCCCTGGAACTATGGGCTGGTGCTCGACGCAAAGAACGCTGCTTCGGGGTTCGAACTGGTCAAGAGCTCCATGCCCGCCGGCAACACGCCGTTCACGCAGGACACGGTACCGATCTCGATCAAGGCCAAGGTGCGGCGCATCCCCGAGTGGAAGCAGGATTACCTCGGGCTCGTCGGGCTCTTGCAGGAAAGCCCCGCCAAGTCAAGTGAGCCGGTCGAAACCGTGACGCTCATCCCCATGGGCGCGGCCCGCCTTCGCGTCAGCGCGTTCCCGACTGTCTCCGACAAGCCCGACGCCCACGCGTGGACCGTGCCGCCGGAGGCAAAGAACATCAAGGTCAGCGCCTCGCATTGCTTCGGGGGTGACACGGTCCGCGCGATCGCCGACGGACTGGTGCCGAAGAACTCGGCGGATCATTCGATCCCGCGCCTGACCTGGTGGGACCACCGCGGCACGCACGAGTGGGCCGAGCACGAGTTCGACTCGCCGCGTGAGGTCCGCAAGGTGCTGGTGTACTGGTTCGACGACGAGCCGGCGGGCGGCCAGTGCCGCGTGCCCAAGTCGGCGAAGGTGCTGGTGCGCGTGGGCGGCAAGTGGGTTGAGCCCCAGACGCTCGGGCCGCTGGGCGTCGCGAAAGACTCGTTCAACCAGGTGGCGTTCGAGCCGGTGAAGGCCGAGGGCGTGCGCGTTGAGGTCGAGCTGCGCGAGGGGTTCTCCGGCGGCGTGCTGGAGATGCAGGCGGAGTAGCACACAGCGGCGTGTCACGCCGGCACATCCCACCCATCGAACGCTCAGTGTTTCATGGGCCGCGAAGCTCCGTGCCGCATTCCGGGCAGCGGTTCGACTCAAGTCCGGCCAGCGAATAGCCGCACTTTGGACACACGCCCGGCGTTGGCGGCTTGGGGCTGTACAACCGGTTCAGCATCATCGCGCCGAACACCGGCGGCCCGAGCACCAGCAGTGAGATCGCCCCGGTCACCGCCAGACCCTGCGCCCCGGCTAGACCCAGGCCCACGATCATCGACAACACGCCCAGCAACGCGGAGAACCAGATCACAAACGACGGCATGACCCGCGGCATGAACACCGCCGCGCCGCACACCACCGCGAGCGTGAAGCCGAACACCCGCACGAACGGCTCGGGGATCGTGAGTCCGTAGCACCCCCACGCCACGCCCCACACGCAGAGCAGGCGTGCGCCGACATCCTGGAGTTTGGGCACACTTCGGGTCATGGGGATAGCCGCAGGTCATGCCCGCATTCGGGGCAGCACGCCGGGCGGAGGCCACGAAGCGAGTAGCCGCAGCTTCCGCAGACATTCTCACGCACATCGATCGACTCTTCGAGCAGCCACTGCGTGTGGTGCTTCGCGGCAAGCCAGAAACCGACGCAACCCGGAACGAAAAGCACGACGCTTGCAACCAGCGCTCCGAACCACTCAGCAGGAAAGACAACAGCCTGCCATGAAACGAACCCGATCGATGCGATCGTCCAAATCATGGCCATCGGCTTGGCGAGGCGCGCGGGCCTACCTAAGACGCTCAGCGTCAGCAAACACAGCGCCAGTGGCAGCAGCGGCAGACACCACCAATACTCCGTCGCGAGCGATGTGACACTGCAGACAAACAGCCAAGCGCACGTCCAGAGGAGAACAGGTATCGCGATCCGCTGTGACCAGTGACGCCGGGGATCCACTCAAGCCTCCCCACTACCGCCGCGACACGCTCATCAGCACAAACGCTCGGTAGCTCCCGTCGGGCAGGCGCGCCGTCGCGACGCGCTGGGTCTCGCCCGCGCTCACACTCTTGCCCGCCGCCGCTGACAGCGCCGCCGCTCCCTTGGACAGCGCGGCGTTGCGCGCATCGCGCAGCGTCGGGCCGTCGGCCATTGCGCAAGCCTCGATCGCCGCGTCTCCGACCTTCGGCGCGTCAAACCACCACGCGGGGCGCTCCACGCCATCGGAAATCGCTGGCGTGCCGGGCGAGGCCGCCCCGGTTGCCCCCGTCGCTTCGCCGACCGCCGTCTTTGTCTGTTCGCTCGCCGGAATCGGCACGGCCTGCACCTGGGCCCGCGCCGGGCCCAGAGCCCGCGCCAGCACCATCGCTTCGATCTGCCCCGCGTCCGTCCGTCGGCACGCGCTGTGAACAAACTCGATCGTGAGCGGCTCGGTCCCCAGCAACTCCGTCGCCGCGGCCTTCGCGTTTCGACCCGCCAGCGCCAGCGCGACCTGCAAATCGCCCGCAGCGCCCGACGCCGGGATTGTCGCGACATTGCCCGACAACTCCGTGAGTGAGGTCCACCACGCGGGCTGCGCGCCGTGCGCCAGGAGTTCCATCCCCCGCTCCCGGATCAGCTCCCGCGCCCGATCGTCGTAGATCGCCGTGTCGACCAGCGGGTACGACGGCGCGGCCTTGGGCGGCGGAGGCGAACACGACGCGAGCGCCGCCACCAGCGCGACGCACGCCGTCGCGCCGGCCACAACCCTTCCGAACTTTCGCGTCGATCCGTCCATGATCGCCCCGATCAGAACAGTTTCTGCTGGTCCTTCACGTCCTTCACGCGATTGCCGAGCAACTCGATCTGGCTCTTGATCTCTTCCAGGCTCTTGAACTGGTCGTACTCGCTGGCGAAGCGGATGTACGCGACCTCGTCGATGTCACGCAGTTTGGCCTTCACCAACTCGCCGATCGCCCGCGACGGCACCTCGCGGTCGTACTGGCGATGGATCTCTTCCTCGATCTCGTCGGCGGACCGCTCCTTCACGTCCTCGCCGATCGGGCGCTTGCCGCACGCGACCTGGATGCCGCGGAGAACCTTGTCGCGATCGAACGGCTGGCGCGTGCCGTCGCGCTTGATGACCATGAGCCTGGCCGCGGGCTCGGCCCGCTCGTAAGTGGTGAAGCGTCGCCCGCACTCGAGGCACTCGCGCCGCCGGCGCACGACCTTCCCGCCGTCGGATGCGCGGCTGTCGATCACCTTGTCGTTGTCTTTGCCGCAATTTGGACAGATCACGCAAACATCATACGACCGAGCGGACGGGCGGGCGCTGCCGCCCGGTGGGGACTTCGCTCGCGGCGTCTGTGCGGGCCGGTGCGCGTGGAGCCCGAGAACCGAGCGGCTTCGACCCGGATCGATTCGCGCGCAACCAACGCCTCACCCCAAGTTCCAAAGGGCGATCTTCACCGATCTCATATCCCCCATGAAAAACGGCGCCTTGCCGACGCCGTTTGTTCAATCAAGAGATGACCCCGCTCGATCACTCTCGCGGCAGCTCCCGCAACGGCACCGTCCGCGCCGGCGTGGTGAACATGTTGTTCAAGATCGGAAGATCGCCCAGCACCGGCACACGCTCCCCCTTGGCCCCCACCGGCACCGCCTGCATGCCCGCCTCGGGATCAATGTTCAGTTCTTCGCACCGGAGTTCCGTGCCATCCATTGCACGGATCACCAGCCCGCCACCGCCCGCGGCCCTGATCTGGAAGCGCGGATCGAGCATCGAGACCGGCTTGCCCTCCTGGGCCACCGGACGATCGATCGCATCGATCGCGGCACCCACGCGGTCGAGCAGATCCGCCGATCCTTGCACGATGATCGAGTTCCTGCCCGGGTCGCTTGCCGCCTTGGTGAAGTCCACCGGCTGCAGAGAATGCAGAGACTTGATCACGCAAAGCGCCTCACTCGCCCCGACGTGCTTGAGCGGAAAGGCACGCATCTGCAATTCGCCGGTGTCCGCCGCCGCGCCGCGCACCGCATTGTCCTTCGGCCCGGCGGTTGCCATCTCCGCGAGCACCCACTGCACCTGGGGCTGCAACCTCGACGGCGCGCTCACGAACAGCTTGGTTCCATAGGTCTGCATGCGCGCCAGGTCACCGCCGTTTTCGGCCCAGAGATCGGGATGCACCAGCGCCGTCACAAGCTGCCTGATGCTGTCGACCACTTCCTGGGTCGTCGCGCCGTTGTCGAGGTCGGATTTCCTCGCACCAATCGCCGAGGCAAGGTCGTAGGTGACCAGCACCGTCTCCTGCCGATCGAAGAAGGCCTGCGACGAGAAGACGATCCGCCCCTCCTGCACGCGATAGGCCACGCCCGAATCGCTGCTCAGGTTCGCGTGGTCGTTCAGAAGCGTGATCGCCGCATCCAGCGAGAAGCCCTGCAACTCCACGCCGATCCCGTTGTCGGGCGAGATCGCCTCCGCGTCGCCGCCGCCGAGCGCCCGCAGCTGCGGCCAGTGAACGAACACGGGAAGCTTGGCCCCCTGCCCGATCGCCCGAAAGAAGTTATCCCAGCGCAGCGAAAGGTCGGCCGAGACCTTGATGTCGCGCAGCGCCGCGGGCGCCTCCTCTCGCGCCGGCTGGAACGCGGACGTGGGGATCACACTTCCGGGGCCGTTGAAGGTCACGATCGCCGTCACCACCGCCGCCCCCGCGATCCCGAGCAATCCGATCTGCATGATGCGTCTCCTTCGTGGGTGTGAATACGCCTGGGTGTACCGCCCCGCCAGTTCGTCCGCGTCGCCGAGTTCTTCAATCGCGTCCGCGGTTGCCTTCGCCTCGGACAGCCCGCACAGCATGAGTTCCTGCACACGCTGGCGCAGGTGCGCGTCGAGTTCGTCGCACACGGCCCGCCGCTCCGACGCCGGCACGTTCATGCGCCGCGCCAGCGCATGAAGCCACGCCGCGATCGACGCCGGCGCGCCGAGAGAATCGGGCGGGCCGGCACGATCGAGCGTCGATCCGCCCGCCGCACTCTTTGGCCGCACGATCATCGCGTCCCCTCCTCGCGCGGCCTGACGCCGACGAACGCGTCGATGACCCGGCGCAGCGACTCGTACGCCGCCACCCGCTGGCCGAGCCGCCGCTTGCCCTTGGGCGAAAGCCGATACCACTTCCGCTTGCGACCCTCGCCGGCATCGTCCGCGTCCTCGGCCCGCACCGCGTCCCAGCTGCTCGTGATCAGCCCCTCGTTTTCGAGCTGCCGCAGCAAGGGATACAGCACGCCCGGCGTGAGACGCAGATGGCCCTCGGACCTCGCGGCCGCGTCTTTCGTAAGCTGGTAGCCATAGCTCGCCCCCTCCGAGAGCAGCGAGAGCACGACAAGCTCGGCGGATTCGTTTCCTGTCAGCATGGAGCGGTAACCTCCGACGCCAATATATCGGCCAACGATATATCCGTCAACAACCAATCCGAGGATACTCGAAAATCGCGGGCACGGCTAGTTAGTGCGTGCTATAGTGGACACATGGGGGCGTTCCTCCTCGACAAGTGGTACTTCGACGTCGTGGACGAGGACGGACGGGCCGCCATCGTTCACGCCGCGGTGCTCCGCTACGGCCTGATCCACCTCCACTACGGCGCCATCCTTGCCTCCACCGCGCCCGCCACCAAATCGACCACGCATTCTGCCATCCACCACGCCACCATCCGCGCCGGCGACATGCCCCTCACCTCCGCGCGCGGCACGTCGTGGACCTGCAACTCGCTCGACCTCTCCATCAACTGCTCGCCGGTCCCGCCCAACCCGCCGCACCCCACGCCCATCCCGCCGCCCCACCGTCTGCTCGAAAACGACGACGGCTTCATCGACTGGGGACCCATCCATCAGCACGCAAGCGTCGACCTGCGCACGCCGGACTTCGCCATCCGCGGCCTTGGCTACGCGGAGCGCCTGACCATGACCCTCAGGCCGTGGGACATGCCGATCGACGCCATGCACTGGGGGCGATGGATCGGAACGTCTTCGTCGATGGTCTGGCTGTGCTGGGAGGGCCCGGTTCCAAAGACGCTGGTGCTCCTGAACGAACCCGCGGCAAGTGATTCCGACGATCCGCACGATGCAGGCTCGGCAAACAAATCAACCGAATCAACAGACTCCAGCGTCACTCCCGGCCTGATCAAGTCCCGTCACGCCTCGCTCTCGCTCTCTAACTCACGCTCGCTCCGCGACGAATCGCTCGCGGACTCTCTCCTCTCCATCATCCCCGGACTGCGCTCGTGGGCGCCGGCCCGCACGCTCGCGGCACACGAACGCCGCTGGCTCAGCCGCGGCACCCTCACCCGCCCCGATCACAGCGCCGAACAGGGCTGGGCGATCCACGAAGAGGTACGATTCGACGGTTCATCGCCACGCGCGGGCGAGAACCCACACCAGACGAGCGATCCGCCAAGCGCGGGTGTCCCATGAACCTCGGGAAGAGCCTGTACGCCGTGCTCTTCTGTGCCGCGATCCCCGCGGGGCTGGCGGCGTGGGCGCACTTCGCGGTCGCTTCGCCGCCGGGAGTTCACTTGCCGATCCTCGGCTGGTCGCTTGCAGTGGTCGGCGTCGCGCTCGCCGCGCTCGCGATGCTCGAACTGTGGCGCAAGGCCCGGGCGCTCCCGATGAACGCCTTCCCGCCCATGCGCCGCGTCGAATCCGGCCCGTTCGCGCTCGTCGACAACCTGATCTATCTCGGCTTCGTCGTCGCGTGCGCCGGCGCCGCGTTCATCACCGGCAACGCGCCCGCGTTGTGGATCATCACACCCATCGCGGCCCTCTCCGTCGCGGCCCTCGTCATGGGCTACGAGCACCGCGCCACGCTCACTCGCCTCGGCCCGCGCCAACGCCGCGCCTGGCTCTCGCTCGCGCCCGACACCGACGAGCGCCCCTCGCTCTCCGCCCGGCTCTCCGTCTGGTTCACGATCCTCCTCCCCTGGGTCATTATCTACGAAGCGATCGGCGGGCTCCCCACGCCCGGCGCCGCCGGCGTCGAACTCTCGTTCGAGCACGGCGCGCCCGTCCTGGTCTGGACCGAAGCGATCTACGCCCTCGCCTATCCGCTCGCGATGATCGCGCCACTCCTCGCCGCCCGCGCACGTGACCTGCGTCGCTTTCAGACCAGCGCCGTCGCCGCGATGATCATCTGCTTCTGGTGCTATCTGACGATCCCCGTGATCAGCCCGCCGCGCGCCTTCGATCACCACGCGCCCCTCGCCTGGCTTCGCGAATTCGAACAGGCCGACTGGCTCGACGGACGAGCGTCGCTCCCGTCATTCCACGTCTACTGGGCCCTCGCCTGCGCCCAGCTGATCTCACGCCGCGGCGGGCTGTGGCGCCTCGCGTGGGTCCTCGCGCCTGCAATCATCATTTCCTGCTGGACCAATGGCATGCACGCGCTGCTCGACCTGGCCGCGGGCGCCGCGCTCTTCCTCATCGCCCACCATCACGCCCGCCTGTACCGCGCGTTCATCCTCACCTGCGAGCGAATCGCCAACGCCTGGTGGTCCCTCCGAGTCGGCCCGGTGCGCATCCTCGTCCACGCGCTCTACGCCGGGCTCGCCGCGGGCCTGGGCTCGCTCATCACCTGCTTCCTCATCCCCGCCGACCTGCACATGTGGTACGCGGTCGTCGTACTGGCCGGACTGCTGGGCGCGGGCGCGTGGGGACAGTTCATGGAGGGCGGCGGGCGCCTCTCGCGCCCCTTCGGGTACTTCGGTCACATCATCGCCTGCTCGCTCGCGCTCCTTGCCTGCATCATCGCCCGCGCCGAGCAGACCTGGCTCCTCGCGGCCGGGCTCGCCACCGCCGCACCGCTCATCCAATCGATCGGACGACTCCGCTGCCTCGTACAGGGCTGCTGCCACGGCGAGCGCTCCGACTCGCCGCACGACCTCCACTATCACATCCCGACCTCACGCGTCTGCGCCCTCGCCGGCTGGAAAGGCCAGCCCGTCAAGCCCACGCAGGTCTGGTCGATCCTGATCGGCATCCTCAACTTCGGCCTGCTCTGGCGCGTTTGGACCGCCGACCCGCCCGCTTCCATGATCGTCGGCCTGTATCTCCTGCTCACCGGCCTCACCCGCTTCGTCGAAGAGCACCACCGCGGCGAGCCCCAGACCAAGGTCCACGCGGGCCTGCATTCCTACCAGTGGCTCTGCATCGCGATGTTTGCGGGCGGCGCGATCTGCACCTGCCTGCCCGCGCCGATCGCTCTGCCCGCCGATGCCGCTCCGCCCGGCGCCTGGCTCGTCTCCATGGCGGTCGGCCTGATCTATGCCTTCGCGATGGGAGTGGACTTCCCGGCATCGAATCGCCGATTCTCCTTGCTCGTGCCGCGGGAGAGCCCCGCCGCGGCGGCGACCCGCTCCTGACCCTCCCCACTCCCGCCGCACGCATCGAAAACAGGCGCGGCGATCGACCCGACGATCCGCAGAACCCCACCGGAGACAGCGATGAACCGTCGACCCGCCGCCGCCCTTCTGCTTTCGCTCTCCGCGATGTTCGCGAGTTCCGGGTGCCAGACCTCCGCGCCATCATCTCACCCCCGCGACGAGGCGGCCGCCGCCAGCGACAACAAAGAGTTGCTCGCGCTCTACGACGCCGACCAGGCCGACCGCACGCCCGGCACCACACCCGATGATTGGCAAAAGGTCCAGACCAACGACCTTCAACGCGAGGCACGCGTGCGTGAGATGCTCGACGCCGGCCTCGTCAGATCGGGGCGCGACTATTTCCACGCCGCGATGGTGTTCCAGCACGCGTCCGACCCCGCGGGCATCCAGCTCGCTCACGAGCTGGCCATGATCGGCGCGTGCCTCGGCAATGCCGACTCGCGCTGGCTCGCCGCCGCCAGCTACGACCGGCTGCTCATGTACCTCAAGGTGCCCCAGCGCTTCGGCACGCAATACCGCACGGACGAACAGGGCGTGATGAAGCTCTACGAGGTCGGCGAGGGCGTGACCGACCCCATGCGAGCCGCCCTGAACGTGCCGCCCATCGCCCAGGCCCGCGAACGCGAGAAAGAGATGCAGGCCCAGATGGACGAACTCCGCAAGTCGCTGAACCCGGCGTCGGCAAAGTAGAAATCACCAGTTACACCGCTCAACCGGCCGGCGCATCATCACATCAGATGTTGTATGCTCTCCACATCAGCACGCGGCGGGCGCCCGCCGCGCCCCGTCGCGGAGCCGCAGAGGAGTTTCCTCATGATGCAGAGTGCCCTTGTGCTAGCGCAGCAAAGCTCGAATACCGCGGGCGAGCTGATCTTCAGCGTGATATACCTCGGGCTCGTCATTTTGGTGATCGCCGGCTTCTGGAAGACCTTCGCCAAGGCGGGCGAGCCCGGCTGGGCCGCCATCATTCCAATCTTTAACATATACATCCTGCTGAAGATCGCCGGCCGTCCGTGGTGGTGGCTCATCCTCTGCTTCGTCCCGATCGTCAGCCTCGTCGTCTGGGTGGTTGTGTCGGTCGACATCGCCAAGGCCTACGGCAAGGGCACCGGATTCGGCATCGGCCTCTGCCTCCTCCCGTTCATCTTCTTCCCCATCCTCGGCTTCAGCGAAGCTCAGTACCAGGGGCCCGTCTCGCGCTAAGCCGCGCGGACTCTCTCGCATGGCCACCGAAGTTCTCCCCGATCCGAAATGGGACGAGTCGTCGGGCATCTGCCTCGCCTGCGGCTATTCGCTCGCCGGGCTCACGCCCCCAGTCCCGTGCCCCGAGTGCGGGCACATCCACACCGGGCGACAGTTCATCGTCGGCGGCGTGCCCACCGCTCGCAGCATCATGGCCCCGTGGCGACTGGCCGCCATCGCCGTCATCGCCCTCGCGGCCGTGTTCGGTCCGCAAGTATTGATCCTCATCGGATTCCGATTCGGCTCGTTCCTTGCTCCCCTCATCGTGCTGGCCCTCGGCATCGCCTTTGTCGTCTACCTCGTCAAGTCCGCGCCGCGCTCGCAGGGCGGCAAGGGCCTCCTCGTCTTCGTCGCCGGGCAAGTCACGCTCATGCCGCTCGCGGGCTCGACCGGCCCAAGCTCCGTGCAAGGAGCGTCCGTGCGCTTCGCGGGCGACGAGACCGTCGTTCTCAAACGCCTGAGCAACGTGTGGGCCCGCGTGCGCCTTGTCCGACCCGACGGCAGCGTCACGTTCCAAGCGGGCGTCCGCTCGCCCATCGAGAGCGAAACCGAACTCATCGACGCCATCACCGCCACGATCGCGCTGGCACGCTCGTTCAACGTCCCGCAGGCGTCGGCGTCGGCACCCGACGCACCCCTCCCGTCCCACGCATCGCCCACCCCACCAGCCCAGGCGCCGGCAACCCCGCCGCCCGACCCTGCGTATACTGGACCCATGACCGGCACGACCCCCACCATGACCCCCACGTCGACCACGACCACGACGGAACCCCGCGCCTGAAGCCGGCAGACGCGGACACAGTTGCAGTTCACACGCGACCCGGCCAACTCAAGCCGGGTCGTTTGCTTTCATCCCCGATCCAACCACCAAATCAGCCATTTTTCAGAGACCACCATGCCCACCATCACCCTGCCCAACGGCGACAAGAAGTCCTTTGACAAGCCCGTCTCCGCCCGCGACGTCGCCGCCTCCATCGGCGCCGGGCTCGCCAAGGCCGCCATCGGCGCCAAGATCGACGGCGAGCTTCGCGACCTCTCCACCATGATCGACAAGGACGTGGCGCTGGCAATCGTCACCGCGCCCAAGCCCGGCCAGGCCGCCTCGCCCGACGCCCTCTACCTCATGCGACACTCCGCCGCCCACGTCATGGCCGAGGCCATCCAGGATGTCGTCGGCAAGGACGTCCTTCTCGCCTACGGCCCGCCGACCGACACCGGCTTCTTCTACGACATGTACGTCCCCGAGGGAAAGAAGATCAGCAGCGATCACTTCGACGCCATCAACAACCGCATAGCGGAGATCATCAAAGAGGATCGCGCGTTCACCCGGTATGAACAGCCGGGCGCCGACGGCCTGGCTCGCTTGAAGTCCGAAGGCAACAAGTACAAGGTCGACAACGCCGAACGCGCCATGGGCATGGCATCTTCCGTGTACAAAGGAAGCAAACCCGCCTTCGCCGACCCTTCCACTGCATCCCTCGGCCACTCCGCCGCTTCTTCTCTTTCCTTCTACGCCACCGGCACCCCCGGCAAAAACTGGGAAGACCTCTGCCGCGGCCCGCACGTCCCCTCCACCGCCCGCATCGGCGCCGCTCGCGTCATGTCCCTCGCCTCCGCCTACTGGCACGGCGACGAAAACTCCGACCGCCTCATCCGCGTCTACGGCACCGCCTTCGCCACCCAGGCCGAGCTCGATGAATACCTCAAGCAGCGCGAAGAGGCCGCCAAGCGCGATCACCGCGTCATCGGCAAGAACCTCCGCCTCTTCCACATCGACGAGACCGTCGGCCAGGGCCTGATCCTCTGGACCCCCAAGGGCTCGATCGTCCGCAAGGAACTGCAGACCTTCATCGCCGCCGAGCTGAAGAAGCAGGGCTACACCGAGGTCTTCACTCCCCACATCGGCTCGCTCGATCTTTACAAGACCTCCGGGCACTTCCCCTACTACAAGGACTCACAGTTCGCCCCGATCATCGAGCGCCAGGCCCTCGACAAACTCTGCACCGAGGGCTGCTCCTGCGCCGACATGATGCGCCGCGTCGAGGGCGTGTCGCAGCGCTTGGCCGACGGCATCAACGAGCGCACCAAGGCCACCACCATCGCCGCCGACCGCATCATGGCCGACGACAAGCTCATCGAGGGCTTCATGCTCAAGCCCATGAACTGCCCCCACCACGCCAAGATCTTCGGGAGCAGCCCGCACTCCTACCGCGACATGCCCGTCCGCCTCGCCGAGTTCGGCACCGTCTATCGCTGGGAACAGTCCGGCGAGCTCAACGGCCTGACCCGCGTGCGCGGCTTCACCCAGGACGACGCCCACCTCTTCTGCACCGAAGAGCAGATCCCCGCCGAAATCCAGGGCTGCCTCTCACTCGTCAAGACAATCTTCGCCACCCTGGGCATGAAGGAATACCGCGTCCGCGTCGGCCTCCGCGATCCCGACAGCAGCAAGTACACCGGCAGCGCCGAGAGCTGGGACAAGGCCGAGGCCGCCTGCATCGCCGCCGCTCAGTCGCTCGGCGTCTCCTTCTCGAAGGAGCCCGGCGAGGCCGCGTTCTACGGCCCGAAGATCGACTTCGTCGTCAAGGACGTCATCGGCCGCGAGTGGCAGCTCGGCACCGTCCAGGTCGATTACCAGATGGGCAACCGCTTCGACCTCTCCTACATCGGCCCCGACAACAAGCCCCACCGCCCCGTCGTCATCCACCGCGCGCCCTTCGGCTCCATGGAGCGCTTCTGCGGCGTGCTCATCGAGCACTTCGCCGGCGCCTTCCCGACCTGGCTCAGCCCCGAGCAAGTCCGCGTCCTCCCCATCAGCGAAAAGTCCTTCGACTACGCCGCCCGGGTGGCACAGTCTCTCCGAGACTGTGATGTGCGCGTGGCCGTCGACAGCGGCAACGACCGCATCCAGGCCAAGGTCAAGGTCGCCGCCGACGACAAGGTGCCGTACATGCTCATCGTCGGCCCGCGCGACGCCGAATCGGGCTCCGTCTCCGTCCGCGCCCGCGGCGTAGAGAAAGACCTCGGCGCCATGCCCCTCGACAAGTTCGTCGAGGGCATCAAAGCCGAGATCGCCGACAAGCGCGCGGAGTTGGGTGTGAGGCCGTAGGACCTGCTGGGGTTGCACAACAGTGCCATGATCGGGACATTCTCTATGCCAAAGCCATCCTATTGCGGAAAAGCCAAATACCTCGGCAAAGTCCGCACCGTCCACGACTTCGTGAAAATCGTTCAGGGCAACTGCGGGGGTGGTGCCCTGTTTCGGGGTCAGCGCCACGCTTGGCCCTTGATTCCAAAGCTCGGACGAATTCAGGCACGCGATAAGGTATCCGTTCAAGAGCTCGAGACCCGACTTATGGACGATCTCAAGCGAAGCAAGTTCGATCTCGTTGCCGCAAGTCCAGGCTCTGAATGGGACTGGCTCGCCCTCGCACAACATCATTGGCTGCCTACGCGACTTCTCGACTGGTCACAGTCTGCGCTCGCGGCACTTTGGTTCTGCGTTGAGCAACGCAGCAATCCGAACGGAAGATCGCTGCCCCCAGTCGTCTGGGTATTCCAACCACAACCCAGTGACTTCGTGAAGGCACGGGATGATCCATATCAACTCAGACAAACGAAGGTGTTTCGACCAAACGTGATCGCAAGGCGGATCCAAGCACAAGCCGGGTTCTTTACCGCGCACGCCATTCTCAAGAACGACACCTTCGTCCGGTTTGAGCGTAACGAGAAATACAAAGAACGGCTGAGCGTTGTCGAGATGGAAGAGTCACAGCTTTCGCGCTTTCGGCAAGAGCTAGATCTGCTCGGAATTTCGCGGGCAACGCTCTTTCCTGACCTGGATGGCCTTTGCAGACACTTGGAGTGGGTTCACGCTTTCACTGACGAGGAGTTCGCCTCTAGCCAAGCGTCTGGCGGTTCGCTGAACGACTTGGTTCTCGACGCGTTCTCGAGCCCGCAGCAGGAAGCGTTGGGTCGACTCGCTGCACCGCTATCCCGAAGAGCACCGGGCTCCTGAGGAGCCCCCGCCTCAATCGCAAGGCGGCCTCGCCGCACCTCGATTGCCTTCACCACCCACCGAGCCCCCATGCGCCCACTTTTCTCTCTCGCCCTCTCCCTCTCGCTCCTCGCGCCCGCGTCGCTTCTCCCCGCCGCGCTCGCGCAGTGAGGCACCCCAGCAACGCGCGCAGCCAATCACTTCGGCGCTACACACCATCACTCGGCCACCGGACTACCGGAATCTCCAACTCCGCTCCACCAATCTCCGCCGCTACCTCCGCCGCCTCGCCGCTCCCAGCGCCATTGCGAACATCGCCAGCGTCGAGCCCGACGGCAGAATCTGTGGGATCACGAACGCCTCGTCCAGGTAAGCGTCGCAATTCGAACCATCGTGCCGCAGCCCGTAGAAGCCGAACACCACGAAGCGCGTTCCCGCCGGCGCAACCGTCACGCCCGACCGCTCCGTCCATGTGTGGTTCGAGTGGAACCAGCCCAGGTCCATCGCGGCGAGCGTGGCGCTCGCCCCGTCGAGGAACTTGATCTCGATCTTGCCCTCGTCACGCTGCGTCCCCCATCCCGCCTGCCATCCGCCGAAATCGATCTCGACCAATCCCGCGTCGATGTCGGCCTCGCTCACGCCCATCGTCGCGGGCGTGAGCATCTGGTAGGTGTAGTAGCTCGACACCGCGCCGCCGAACAGGTACGCGAGCCCGCCGTGCGGCGTCGGATCACCGCCGCGGATCGCCCCGCCGCCGCTCCATGATGCCAACCCATCCTCGAACCCAGGATTGACCAGCACGTTCGTCGCCGACGCGCTCGCACACGCGAGCGCACCCATCGACACAACAACCAACACACTCTTTGCGTTCATGGCTCTCTCCTCTCAGTATCCCGGCCGCCATGTGCCGGGATGGAAACGCCCTGACTATACCGGCTCGCACGGTCCCCTTTCCAACTCGGCCGTGTTGCCCACAGTTCCGGCTCCACTTCTGGGCGAAAACCTCAACCATCGCGCCGTCAACGCAAGGCTCAACATGCGAACGGGATGCAAAACCCGCTACGCTCACGCCCTCTGGAGTTCACATGCGAAACCTCGCCATCTCGCTCGCCCTCTCCCTCTCGCTCCTCGCTCCCGCGTCGCTTCTCCCCGCCGCGCTCGCCCAGGGGAGCAAGGCCGATTACGCGCGCTCGGCCGAGTTGCCGCAGAAAGTCCGCGGCAAGCTCCGAAACGCCGCGATCCGCCCGCAATGGCTGAGCGATTCCACGTTCTGGTACCTCGCCTCGCCGCACGCGGGCGAGCGCCGCTACTGGCTCGTCGACGCGGCGGGCGGCACGAAATCGCCGCTCTTTGACCACGACGCGCTCGCCCGCGAACTCTCGCGCCTCACCACCCGCGAATTCAAGCCGGATCGCCTGCCCATCGAGCGCATCGAGCCCGACGAGGGCGGCCTGGTGCTCATGCTCACGGGCGACCCCAAGCTCTGGCGACTCGATCGCGCCAGCGGCGTCGTCACCGAAAAGCCCGCGAGCGACGCCACGCCCTTCCATCTCTCGCCGCTCGCCGCGCCAGCGCGCAGCACCGATGGCGGGCGCGACACCTCGATCACCTTCGTCAACAACACCAACGAGAGCGTCAAGATGTTCTGGGTCGACACTGAGGGCAACCGCCATCCATACGACCGGCTCGCGCCGGGCGGCACGGCGTCCCAGCACACATTCGCCGGGCACGTCTGGGTCGCCGTCGGCCACGACGGTCGCGAGCTCGCGTGGTTCCGCGCCGAGCCCCGACCATCCATCGGCGTCGTGAACAACCCCGCGCCCAGGCCGCCCGAGTCCGACGATCTCAACCCCGACGGCGCGAGCGCGGAACTCGAAGATTGGGCGCTGAACGGACCCACGATCGAGATGAATGGCAACGAGCCTGTGATCACTGATCGCAAGCGCGAACCCGCGCCCTCCGCCCGGCCCTTCGAGCCCTTCATCAAGGACTTCAACGTGTGGGGCCGCGACGCTTCCGGCCAGGAATTCCCGCTCTCCTCCGACGGCTCGCCCAACGACCAATACGACGCCCGCTTCTTCTGGTCGCCCGACGCATCCCGCCTCATCGCGATGCGCACCAAGAAGGGCGGCGACCGGCGCGTCACCTACATCGAAAGCACGCCGGGCGATCAGCTCCAGCCGCGCGTGAAGACCTACGAGTACCTCAAGCCCGGAGACGACATCCCGCTCTCGCGCCCGCGACTCTTCGACGCCGCCGCCCGCAGAGAGATCGCGGTCGACGAATCGCTCTTCGCCAATCCCTGGTCCGCCAACAACTTCCGCTGGGAGCCCGATTCCTCGCGGTTCACGTTCCTCTACAACCAACGCGGGCACACCGTGATGCGCGTCATCTCGATCGACGCGGGCGGCATCGTCACGCCCCTCGTGAACGAAGAGTGCAAGACCTTCTTCGACTACGCCGCCAAGACCTTCCTCTATTTCACGCGCGACTCCCGCCTCATCTGGATGAGCGAACGCACCGGCTGGAATCACCTCGAACTCCGCGACCGGAACGGCACGCCCCTCAACCAGATCACCAAAGGCGAGTGGGTCGTCCGCTCCGTCGAGCGCGTCGACGAGGACAAGCAGCAGATCACCTTCAAGGCGATGGGCATCCGCCCGGGCCAGGACCCCTACCACGTCCACCTCGCCCGCATCAACTTCGACGGCACGGGGCTCACGCTCCTCACCGAGGGCGACGGCACGCACGACGTCGTCCCCTCCCCCACCGGCGAGTATCTCATCGACACCTACTCGCGCGCCGACCTGCCGCCCGTCACCGAGCTCCGCCGCGCCTCCGACGGCACGCTGATCGTCGAGCTCGAGCGCGCCGATTGGTCCGTGCTCCTGGAGACCGGCTGGAAAGCCCCGGAGCGCTTCGTCGCCAAGGGCCGCGACGCGACCACCGACATCTGGGGGCTCATCCATCGACCCACCAACTTCGATCCCGCCAGGAAGTACCCCGTGGTCGAGGCGATCTACGCCGGCCCGCACGATCAGCACGTCCCCAAGGGCTTCCGCGCCTATTCGCAGTGCAACGAGATCGCCGAGCTCGGTTTCATCGTCGTGCAGATCGACGGCATGGGCACGAACTGACGCTCCAAGGCGTTCCACGATGTCGCGTGGAAGAACCTGAAGGATGCCGGCTATCCCGACCGCATCGCCTGGATGAAGGCCGCCGCCGCCGCGCACCCCGAGATGGACCTGGACAACCACGCCCGCGGCGTGGGAATCTACGGCGGATCGGCGGGCGGACAGAACGCCATGGCCGCACTCCTCTGGCACGGCGATTTCTACAAGGCCGCCGCCGCGGATTGCGGCTGCCACGACAACCGCATGGACAAGATCTGGTGGAACGAGCTCTGGATGTCCTGGCCGATCGGCCCGTGGTACGAAGAGAACAGCAACGCCGTCAACGCCTCACGCCTCCCCGACGACTGCAAGCTCCTGCTCACCGTCGGCGAGATGGACGAAAACGTCGACCCCGCCAGCACCATGCAGGTCGTGTCAAAGCTCATCAAGGCCGGCAAGGACTTCGACCTCATCGTGTTCCCGGGCGAGGGGCACGGCGCGTGCGAGTCGCCCTACGGCCGGCGCAAACGTCAGGACTTCTTCGTGCGTCACGTCATGGGCCGCGAACCGAGATGGGAGTAGCGCCTATCTACCTCGCATCTTCTTCGGCGCGATCAGCTCCCACGCCGCCGCGAGATGCCGCTTCAGGCCCGCGTCGCTGATGCGAACCAGGTGGATGCCGATCCACCCGCTCACCCCCACATACGCCGGAAAGAAGTACCGCCTCGGATTCTCCGCCAGCAGACGCTCCTGCTCGCCCTCCGCCAGCGGGATCACCACCGCCAGCCGCCCGTCGTCATGATGGTCGATGCTCATCATCGCAAAGACGCGCTTGCCCACAAAGAACGTCGGCTCGCCGTGCGACTTCCGCTCGCTCGCCCCGGGCATAGCGTTCGCGAATCCCCGCACGCGCCCAAGGTGCTTCTCGATCGCGGCGGGCGATGGATGTCGCAAGGCCGCACGCTCTGCGGATCGCCCCCGCCGCTCGATCTCGAGCTTCTTCGCCATCCTCACCTCCCCAGATCGCATTCATGCTACCGCGCCGACGGTTCCGGCGGGCCCGGGCGGCACATATCGAATCCGCCGCCGATTCTGATCTCTCCTATCCATGCTCGCCGATCTTTGATCCGCTCATTGCGCGAGGCTCGACGATGACACGCTGGATCGAACATGCGGCGATTGCGCTGGCGGGGCTCGCCTGCGCGCTGATGTTCCTTCGGCTCCTCCGCTTCCTCACACCCGCGCGCGAGGCTCTATGCCGCGGACCCGCCCGCCGATGGTTCCAATCACTCCTTCCCTGGCACTGGTTCCATTCCCCCCGCTGCGATTACGACCTCTCGGGCTCCATCCCCGACGCCGCGGGCAAGGTCATCTGCCCCGAGTGCGGCACGCGCCAGACCCCATCAACTCGCCGCCGCCGTCCCACCCGCTGGCGCACCGGGCGGATCGCGCTGGTGCTCCTCTTGATCGCCCTTCCGTGCTGGAAGGTGCGCTGGATCAGGTCGGGGAGATGGTCGCCGTACGCGCCGACGCCCGTGCTCCTGGCCGCCGAGCACGTTGCCGGCTCCCTTTGGGCGACACCCTCGATGGTCCGTGAGGAGCTTCGCCTCCGGACCGGATCGATGGGCTGGCCCTGGCGCTCATGGCTGTATCGCGTCGCGATCGGTGAGCTGCGCGACGACGACGTGAAGTTCAACGGCGATTGGGCCATGGGCATCCTTACCCAAGCGGCCGAACACTCGATCCCGCTCCTTGAGCGGACACTCGACTCGGCCGACTACCAGCAGCGTCAGACCGCCGCCATGGTGCTGATGCGATTGCTCGATGGCAATCCGTCGCCCTGGGTCGAGACCAAGGTCCCCGCGATTCCGGCCGACTACAGGCCTCCCCACCGCCTGATCGAGGTCGCGGTTGAGGGGCTCGCCGCGGACTGCGTTGGTTGGAATGCCGGGTTCTTTGCCACCAACCACCTGATGGCGTTCCGCTACCTGATCAACCACGCATCCGACGCAACGCGAGAACTCGACGCGGCACTCGGGTCGAGCGATGAGCAGCAGCGGTACTTCGCCTCGGCCGTCGTCGCGATCAGTCGCCACCCATCGCTCGCTCTCCGCGGCGCAACGAACCTGCTCGAATGGCTCGGCGATGATGCGACCGATGCCAACGCGGTCTTCGCGTATCAGGCGTTGTGGCGCATGGGCGACGCGGCAATCCCCATTCTCGAATCCGCCCTCGCCGCGGAGCCGGATCAGGAAACCCAGCGCGCCCGGACCGCCCTGCTGCTCATCTATCGCCTTCGCGGCACGCCAATCACCACCATCGAAGCCAACCGACTCAATTCGATCTCTCGAAGTAAACCCGACCCCATCTATTTCAGGGACAATTGGCTCCCTCGCTTGATGCCCCCTTTAGGCAAGGGCCAGGAATAGCCGCGATCACTTCTCCGCCTTCGTGTGCTTCAGGAACCACCCCGGCAGTTCCTTCTCCGCAAACGCGTTCTCCCACGAGTTGTGCCCGACGCCCGGGTACAGCGACTCCTTCAACTCCGCGCCGTCCTTCCCCCGCCGATCGCGCAGCACCTTCGTGATGTTCGTCGTCTGCGCCGGCGCCACCACCTTGTCCGCCAGCCCGTGGAACGCCCACACCGGCATCGACGCCAGCGGCCCGGCCAGCATGTCCGGATCGCCATACCCGCAGATCGGCGCGATCGCCGCGAACCGCTCCGGGTGCGTCGCGCCGATCACCCACGTGCCGTGCCCGCCCTGCGAGAGCCCCGTCAGATACACGCGCGACGTGTCGATGTTCTCGCGCGCGATCGTGTCATCAAGGATCTTCATCACCGTCGCGTCGTACGTCTCCCATTCCTTCTTCAGCACCGGCTTCTGCGGCATGATCACCACGAACGGCCAGCGCTTCGGGTCGTCCATGATCGACTCCGCAAGACTGCTCTTGCCCACGTGCTTCCATCCGTCCGTGCCGCACTCGCCCGCGCCATGCAGGAACAGGATCGCCGGCATCGCCTCGTCGCCCCGCCCCTCGGGCGTGTACACAACATACGCCAGCGCCTGCTCACCATCGCCCATCCGCCGCAGCTCAAATCCGGGCGGCGTCCGATCCGCCACGTTCGCATTACCCGCCGCATCCATCTCGCCCGCCTCCCTCGACGGCACAGCACACGCACCCAGCGCCAGCACCGCACCAATCGCGCCCACCGCAACCGCCGTCGAAATCATGCCGTTCATCGCTGGCTCCTCGATCACCGCCCTCACCCCGCCGCTCTCGCACGCGGCGCCGCTGCACCCGCGCAGTCTATCGCAATCACGCGCCGAAAGGCCACGCCGCACAGTTCCGCGTCACGACCGACTCACGAACGCCATCGCGCTCCCGCGATCCCTCCACACCCGGATTCCACTTCTGCATCCCGAATGCCGAATCACGAATGTCGAATTCTCCACCACTCCCCATTCCCGATTCCCCACTCCCGTCTCTTCACCTCAGCGTTCCTCTGATCGCCTCTGATCCCTCTGCGTTCCTGCTTTCTCCTCTTCCGCTCCGAATACCGAATCACGAATGCTGAATGCCGCGTCTTCCACCACTCCCCACTCCCGACTCCCCACTCCCGTCCTCCGCCCTACACCACATTCGCCGCCAGCCCCTCGCCGGGACGAACCAGGTGGACCTTCGTATACCCGACCTGGAATCCCATCCGTCGCACGTTCCGCTCCGTCGCGATGCCCGGCTTCGACCCGATCGTCGCCAGCGTCGCACCCTGCGCGATGCCGATGTTGAGGCGGGCCGCCAGCAGCGCCTGCTGCACGCCCCGCCGCCGATACGCCTCCAGCACGCTCAGCCCGAAGAGCGCGACGATATCCCCATGCACGGCCATCGTCCCCGCGCCAACCCCGACGCCCCCGAGTCGCGCCAGCACCGACACGCACTTGGAGTGCCGCACCATACGCGCCACCGTCTGCATGTCGCTCTCCGGCACGACATAGCCCGCCGGCGCAAACCCGCTCGTCGACACCAGCGAAAACTCGCGCACCGCCGCGTCGTCCGCCGGATTCAACTGCTCGATCACCAGTTCCGCCGGCGGCGTCACCACCGGACGCACCTCTTCCCCCGCGCTCAACTCGCGAAACAGCACATTCTCGAAAATCCGCGGCACGAACCCGCGGTCCGCCAGCTCACGCACGAACGCCTCATCCGCAAACGGGCAAAGCTCGATCCGCGGCTCGATCCCCTTCGACGCGTGATACTCGATCAGCGCATCAACCTCGCGCTTCGCCACCGGGCCGTGCAGCCCCATGCCGACCGCGCTGTTGGTCCATGATCCCGGCTCGCTTCGCGCCATCGTCCCGCCGCTCGCCGGCCGCGCGCACTCCGGCGCGATCGCCGCCAGCCCCTGCGCCTGCCGGGTCTCTTCACGCTTCGCCAGTTCACTGAGTTCGATCATGGGGAAGAGACTATCGCAGATCGATGCGTCGACCAACGACGCGCCCCGCGCCGGCGTCGCGCCCCTGTTCGCGCCCGCGCGTGCTCGCCACGTCTCATTCTCGAATCTCAACGAACAAACCCACAAAACGACTCGACCGTCATCAATTGCGGCCTAGGATCACACACGACGGCCCACGGCGGTCGTGGGCTCAACGCCCGCTGGTTTCTCCAGCCGAATCACGAAAGCTCACCTATGCCACATATCGATACCGGCAACACCGGCTTCATGCTGCTCTGCACGAGCCTCGTCATGCTCATGACTCCCGGCCTCGCGTTCTTCTACGGCGGACTCGTCAGCCGAAAAAACGTCCTCACCATCATGATGCAGAGCTTCGTTTCCATGGGTTGGACCACCGTCCTCTGGTTCGTCTGCGGCTTCTCCATGTGCTTCAGCGGCGACCACAAGTCCGGCACCGACTTCGCCGGCATCATCGGCAACTTCGACTGGGCCTTCCTCAACGGCATCACCCTCTCCACGCCCTCGCCCGTCAATGACTCCATCCCCATGATCGTCTGGTGCGCCTACCAGATGATGTTCGCCATCATCACCCCCGCACTCATCACCGGCGCCTTCGCCAACCGCGTCACCTTCAAGGCCTACATGCTCTTCCTCACCGCCTGGCTCCTCCTGGTGTACTTCCCCTTCGTCCACATGGTCTGGGGCGGCGGCATCCTCGCCGAATGGGGCGTCAAGGACTTCGCCGGCGGCATCGTCGTCCACAACATCGCCGGCATCGCGGCGCTCGCCTCCGTCCTCTACGTCGGCAAGCGCCGCGTCGCCGACAAGGGCCTCCACAGCATCCCGCTCGTCGCGCTGGGCACCGGCCTCCTGTGGTTCGGCTGGTACGGCTTCAACGCCGGCAGCGAGTTCCGCGTTGACTCCATCACCGCCGTCGCGTTCCTCAACACCGACGTCGCCGCCTCCTTCGCCGCCGTCGTCTGGCTCCTGCTCGACTGGATCACCAACAAGAAACCTAAGTTCCTCGGGCTGCTCACCGGCGCCGTCGCCGGCCTCGCAACGATCACGCCGGCGGCCGGTTTCGTCTCGCCACCCATGGCGTGCCTCATCGGCATCATCGCCGGCGTCGTCTGCTTCTACGCCGTCGCCCTCAAGAACCGCCTCCAGTGGGACGACGCCCTCGACGTCTGGGGCGTCCACGGCGTCGGCGGCTTCATCGGCATCATCATGCTCGGGATCTTCGCCTCCACCGCCTGGAACCCCGCCGAATCCGGCGGCGTTGACGGCCTGCTCCGCGGCAACTCCCACTTCTTCCTCGTCCAACTCGCCGCCGTCGCCATCTCCTCCGCCTGGGCCTTCATCTTCACGCTCGGCATGCTCTGGCTTATCGAACGCATCACGCCCGTCAAGGTCCCAGAGGACACCGAAGTCGTCGGGCTCGACGAGGGCCTCCACGGCGAGCAGGCCTACGCCGCCGCGCCGTGACCGCGTAACACCCGCCCGTCCCCGCAGGGCGCGGACGACAACGCGAAACCGCCGCTCCCGATGGCGTGCAGCACCAACAGCCTGCACGCGCACGAGGGCGGCGGTTGTTGCTTTATTTCAGCACTCGCAACACCGCCCGCGTCACTTCCCGGCCTTCACCCGCGGCGTAATCCCCAGGATCGCCAGGTTCCGCATGTTCGCCTTGAACGCCAGGTCGATCACGTCGCCGAGGCCGGGCACCACGCCCGCCAGCGCGTCGATCGCCACGTTGCCCAGCATCGCCGCCACCTGCCCGCGCGACGCGCCCAGCCTCCAACCTTCATAGACGATGTACAGCGACGCGGCCGCGCTGATCGCATCGCCCGCCGCCGGGATCAGCCCGACCAAGGGATCAAGCCCAACTCGCACGGACGTGCCGGGAATGACAAACGCGCTATCCAGTAGAACCGCCAGCGCCGCGACCCGGCGCCGCGCACCCTCGCGGGCATCGTCGTTCTCGTGCTTGCGCAGCAGCTTCTTCACGAACAACGAAACCGCCCCCCGCTTCCCCGCTCGTGGAGCGGCCCCGCGCCCGCCCCACTCGCCCGGATCCCCCTCGCACGCCCCGACCCGCCGAACTGTCACAGGAATCGCGCTCATCGGTCCCCTTTCACCCGCTTTGTTCGGGCCGCGGGCGGGACGATTTCATCAATCTTGGCACCCACGTCGAGGGTCCAAGAACTCCGCGTTTTCCGCTACGCTCTGGCCCATGAAACACCGCCTCCTTGCCGCCTTCGCGCTCGCCGCACTCTCCGGAATCTCCGCCGCACAGCCCGCGCTCCACGAACTCCCGCCCGCCGGCGGCGATCTGCATGACCTCATCAACCTCGTCGGCGAGGACACCGGATCGCTGGCTCGCTGGCACAGCATCCGCTGGTCCGACGCGCGCTGGAACGACATGGAGGCGCTCGCCAACACGCAGATGGCGACACTGAAAAGCGTGAACTTCGACTCGCTCTCGCAGCAGGGCAAGATCGACTACCTGCTCCTCCGCAACAAGCTCCGCGAGCAACTGGCCCAGGCCGGCCGCCATCGCGCCCGCATCGCCGAGATGAAGGACCTGCTCCCGTTCAAGGACGCCGTTATCGCCTTCGAGGGCATGCGCTGGAGGATGGAGCAGCCCGACCCGCGCACTTCCGCGGGGACCCTCGCCGGCTTTGCCGCCGACATCAAGAAAGTCCGCGAGCGCATCGAGAAAGGCCGCCACGAAGAGAAGAAGGAAGCTAAGCCCGCCGACGCCAACGCGCCGACCGCCGCCCCCTCCACCACTCCCGCGCCCGACGCGCCGATCGTTCTCAACGCGGTGCAGGCCCAGCGCGCCGCGGGCGCGGTCGCCGATTTCCGCCGAGCGCTCGCCGACTGGTACGAATACCACGCGCCCTACACGCCCGAGTTTTCCTGGTGGTGCAAGAAGCCCTTCGAAGAAGCCCGCGCCGCCCTTGACGATTACGAGCGCTACCTGCGCCAGGACATCGCGGGCCTGAAGGGCGCGCCCGACGATCCGCTCGTCGGCAACCCAATCGGGCGCGACTGGGTCATCGAAGACCTGAAGCTCGAGTTCGTCGCCTACTCCCCCGAGCAGCTCATCGCCATCGCCGATCGCGAGTTCGCGTGGTGCGAGGCCCGCATGAAGGAAGCCTCGCGCGACATGGGCATGGGCGACGACTGGAAGGCCGCCCTCGAAAAGGTCAAGAACATCACCGCGCCCGCCGGCCACCAGACCGACATGATGGCCGAGCTCACCCGCGAAGGTATCGACTTCGTCAAGAAGCACGACCTCGTCACCATCCCCGAGATCGCCGACAAGTACTGGCGCCTCGAGATGATCTCCCCGGAAAACCAGCGCTACTGGCCCTTCGCGTTCTACGGCGGGCAGTCCATCGGCGTCGCCGCCCCCGCCGACTCCATGACCCACGACGCCAAGCTCCAGTCCATGCGCGGCAACAACCGCCACTTCTCCCGCATCGTCGTCCCCCACGAGCTCATCCCAGGCCATCACCTCCAGGGTTTCATGGCCTCGCGCGTCCGTCCCTACCGCGGCACCTTCACGACCCCATTCTTCGTCGAGGGCTGGGCCCTCTACTGGGAGATGAAGCTCTGGGACATGAACTACGCCCAGTCGCCCGAGGACCGCGTCGGCATGCTCTTCTGGCGCATGCACCGCTGCGCCCGCATCATCATCAGCCTCAAGTACCACCTCGGCGAGATGACGCCCCAGCAGATGATCGACTTCCTCGTCGATCGCGTCGGGCACGAACGCGACAACGCCACCAGCGAAGTCCGCCGATACATCGGCCCGGACTACGGCCCGCTCTACCAGGCCGCCTACATGCTCGGAGGTCTCGCGCTCCGCTCCCTCCACGAAGAAGCCGTCACCAACGCCGGCATGAAGGAACGCGACTTCAACGACGCGCTCCTCACCTACGGCGCGATCCCCATCGAACTCGTCCGCGCCGGCGTCCTCAACAAGCCCCTTACCCGCGACACCGAGCCCGCCTGGAACTTCGCCGGCGAATTCCCCGCGCCCAGGTAAACCGCAAGGATTCCGCACACTTTCCCGGCACCGGTCCGCCCCCGCCGCCGGATGGAACCCGCTTGCTTCGTATCGATAGTCTTCGATACGCTATGCACTGTTCACCGTGCGCATGCCTCATCATCCGCGTACGGCTTCTGTCCGGCTTCGGCAGAATCTGCAAGAATGGACGCCACCAACGACATTCAGGGACATGGACACTCGGGCGGGGACTCGACCCCGCTCCGAGTCACTCGTGGGGCGCTCACGCCGACGGAGTTCGGCTCGCTGTTCGAGTGCGCGGCACGCAAGCTCTGGTGCGTCGCCGCCGCCGTGACCAGCGATCGTGACCGCGCGTCCGACGTGGTGCAGGAGGCCGCCGTGATCGCGCTGGGCAAGCTAAGCGAGTTCGACCCCGGCACGAGCTTCGACGCCTGGATGGCCCAGATCGTCCGCTTCGTCGCGCTCAACGAGCGCCGACGCTCCCAGCGTCGCCCGTCCCGCTCTGCCGATCCCGCCGTGCTCGACTCAACGTCCAATCCCGACCGCGATACACCCGGCAGCAGCGGACACCGCTCCCTCGGCGCGCTCATGTCCGACGAGCACGCGTTCGACGACGCCGTCGTCCGCTCGCTCTCGTCGTTGGAGGAAACCGCCCGGGCGTGCCTGCTGATGAAGACCGTGCTGGGCCTCTCCTACGCCGAGATCGCCCGAACCCTCGCCATCCCCGAGGGCACCGCCATGAGCCATGTGCACCGCGCCCGCAAGGCGATGCGCGATCACTTGAGATCGCGGGAAGCCCGATCGAACGAAAGCAAATCCCGGGGAGGTGCGTCGTGAGCCACGCCCCCGCCAACCCCGGGCCCGATCCGATCGTCGAGCAGATCGACGCGTACCTCGACGACGCGCTCTCGCCCGCTGATCGCGCCGCATTCGAGGCGCGCCTCGCCGCCGACGAGTCCCTCCGCGCCGAGCTCGACCTCGCCCGCGGCATCGAATCCTCGCTCAAACGCTCCCACGTACCCGCCGACATCCCCGCCGCCAGCTTCAAGCTCGCGCCCGCCAAACCGGCTGCTTTTTCCACGCTCGCCTCGAGGCATACCCGGAGGCGCCGCCTGTGGTTGCTCGCCTCCGCCGCCGCGGTCCTGCTCCTGGCCAGCGCGGGCTACTTCATCTATGACCACTTCGACACCAGCTTCCGCCGCTACGACGCCGGCAAGTTCTACGCGCTCGCCGCCGAACGGAACTTCGCGCCGGACTGGACCTGCAACAACGACGAGGAATTCAAGGACACAACCCGAAACAACGCCGGCCAGGCCATGCTCGTACGCCAGGACCCATCCGCCAACGTCCAGTTGATCGGATGGGCCTATTCAAAGACCTATCGCGGCACGCCGCTCGGCCCGCGCACCATCATGCTCTTCGCCAAGGTTGATAACTCGCCCATCATCGTCCTCGTCGACACGCTCGCCAACGACGCAAAGATCAAAGGGGACTTCGATCCAAGCCTCCACATGTTCCGACGCGAACTCGGCAACACGGTGCTCTACGAGATCACCCCGCGCCCCGCGCCGGGCGTCATCGACGCGTTCTATCTCCCGCCCGAGGAATAGCCCCGCGCCCGGCGCTCCTTCGCCCGCATATCTGATCTCCGGACGTCGGAACTGTGGCGCCGTGAAGGTCCGGGTCGGCCGACGCCGAACGCCAGAAGCGAGCCGAATCCGTATGATGCCCTTCGAAATCCAGGCCGTCCGCCGCCCAACAAGGCATGGCGGCCAGGCCGCGGGGGACCCATCCATGCCCACTCGCTACATCGTCCACGCCACCGACCCCACCACCAACCAGCGCACCACCAAGGTCTTCGAGGCCGAGAACGCCGGCGACGCGGAGAAGATGGGCCAGCGCCTCGGCCTCTCCGTCCTCGCCGTCGAGGTCGACCCCGCCTCCCTCGGAACCACCATCCCGACTCCTTCCATCCCGCCCGTCTCCTCGCGCCAGCTCGGCCCGGAATCACAGGTCTGGGGCGGCACGCCCAGCCAGTGGGTCAACACCAAGTGGTATGCGCTGTGCCTGCTCGTGATTCCAGCGCTCGTCCTCAGCTTGATGTTCCCGCCCTTCGGCTACGCATCGCTGATCCTCGTCCTGACCATCCCCGTCGCACTCTGGAAGTACCTCGTCCTCCGCTCCACCAAGTACACGCTCACCACCCAGCGCCTCCGCCTCGAATCCGGCGTCCTCACCAAGAGCCTCGATGAGGTCGAGCTCTACCGCGTCAAGGACACGCAACTCCACCAGACCGTGGTCGATCGCACGCTCGGCATCGGAAGCGTGCTCGTGCTCTCCAGCGACGAGACCATGCCGCACATCAACCTCGCCAAGGTGCCCGACCCCGTCGGCCTGCGCGAAAAAATCCGCGCCGCCGTCGAGCAGGTCCGCCTGGCCCGCGGCGTGCGCGAGATCGATATCACCGAAAATCGGCTCTGATGCAAGCGAAGCCCCGGGTGGCGTGGTCAAGCGCCTCGCTTGACCACGAAAAGACGCCGCGACCGAACATGCGAGCCCGATCGTTCGCCCAGCATTCCCCGCTCGGTATGCTGCGTCAATGTCAGCTTCATCTCTGCGAGCCGTTCTGATCGTGCTCGGCGCGGTCATCATCGCGTCTTCCGCATACTCGGCCTGGAATATGTTCTGGGCCAACGCCGGCGTCAGCGCCGTCGCCGAAGACTGGCGCGATCTGCCCCAGACCATCGATGACATCAAGTGGGCCGCGCATTACCCAGGCCGCCCCAAGCCGAGCGGAAACGACTGGCTCGCCACGGAAGTCCGCGGCTACATCGGACAACGTTTCGCCAGCAACATCGCCGCCGCTTCGCTCTCCGGCCTGTGCGGCGTGCTCATCATCATCCTGAGCCTGTTCGTCAAAGCGCCGAATCAGACACCGGCTCCGGGTGGCGTGGTCAAGCGCCTCGCTTGACCACGAAAGGGCGCCGCGACCGAACATGCGAGCCCGATCATTCGCCCAGCACTCCACGCGCGGTATGCTGGTTCCATGCCCCGGCGCTGGATCAGAATCACGGCATTCGCTCTGCTAATTGTGACCCTCGGCGCTGCGACAACTACAGCCGTGGCGTGGGGGATCGCGCTGAGCAGAACTACACGCGCGACAACGACGAATGCACCGAGCGGAGGCGCATCCAAAGCGGATCAGACTCCCGCGAGCACCGCTGCTGTTCCCGACTTCAAGGACGGGTTCTTGTTCGGACCCGCGATTGAGTATCCCGGCATCACTGAACTGCACTCGAGCAAGCTGGAGTCTTGGCGTCGAGAGGGTGACCACATCGAGTACACATGGTTTGGCCGGAGAAACAAGGGTGTATCGACCGCTCGACCGGTGGAGCAACCGCCCGATGGCCGGCACATTCCCGCGAAACCGGCGAGCAGTATCACCGAGTACCGATTCGGATGGCCGGCAAGATCGTTTTGGTACCTGGGCCAGATGGAGTCGTATGGCGATCTGATCGAAGCCACTCGTTACGAAGGACTGTGGTTTCCATTCGAACCACCAGACGGGTTGGGCGAATTCGTAACCTCGTTTGGAGTTCAGCCTGACAAATCCGTCTTCAAGCGATGGCTCCCCATCTACATCCTCCCCCTCGGCTTCACCCTCAACACACTCTTCTACGCCGCGGCATGGTTCGTACCACTGTTCGGCATCCGCATCGCCCGCCGCACCCTCCGCGCGCGCCGCGGCCTCTGCACCCGCTGCGCCTACGACCTCAGAGGCCTCGCGCCCGGCGCATCCTGCCCCGAATGCGGCCAAGTTTCCGACGTCGTGGCACAACCAATCGCGTGACCGTGCCTTCTCTTCGATTCTTCGTCCCTGCTCCACAGGTATCGAGTGTCCGACGCCTGCCATCAGTAGCCCGACCGTCAGGGAGGGCGTCTTACGCTACTTGCCTCGCTGTCTCATCTCTTCATTTGGCGATTTGATCCCGTCAGCCCCAGCACCTCGCACAACTCCGACATCCCACGCGCATCGTCCTCGCCGAACGCCCCGACTTCAAAGCTGTCCACGTCCAGCACGCCCCAGCAGCCACGCTCGTCCATCATCGGCAGCACCAGTTCGGCCTTGTCCTTCGGGTCGCACGCGATGTACCCCGCCCCCAGCGTCGACACATCCGCGATCACCAGCGCCCGCCGCTCGCGCCAGCACCGCCCGCACGCGCCGTGCAGCCCGATCGGCGAGCACGCGGGCTTGTCACGCCGCACCACGAGGATCATCTCGTCGGCATCCGCCGCCTTTTCATAGAACCCGACCCACGAGACCTTCGCCAGGCCGTCGATCGCAGCGCCCGCGCTCTGGAGCCCGAAAGCGTCCCACACCAGGTCGCAGCACAGCAACATCGCGTCGGTCCGCGATATCGCCCCGCGCGCAGCCGCGGCCCGCGCCGCGCCAAGCAGCGGCGCGTAGTCACGTCCAGCACCAGACTCAACACCCGCGCGCTCGTCGCCCCGTGCGCTCATGGCCTTGACCTTCTTCCGGATCGCCGTTCATCTTCAAATGTGCGTCGGCTCTCGGCCCGGCGTGATCCGCGCCGGTGTCAAACGCTTACAGCGTCGCCGAGGTATAGGGCAGGAGCGCCATGAAACGCGCCCGCTTGATCGCCTGCGCCACCATCCGCTGCTCCGCGGCCGAGGTCGCCAGGCGCTTCCGCCCGTAGATCTTGCCGTTGGGGCTCATCAGGCGACGAAGCGTCTCGATGTCCTTCCAATCAACCACCACCTTGCCCTGGCCGGTGGTCTTGGTGACGCGGATCTTCTGAACGGGCGCGAATCGCTGGAACTTGCTCATGGTCGTCCCCGCGCTCGCGGGGCTCCGTCCTGGTCTTGGGCCCGGGGCACTCGGCCGACACGGCCGGGAACCCGGGCGACGGGCTCGAAATGTGGTCGAAACTCTAGGTCGACGCCGCACCGGCGTCCACCGCTCCCCCGCCGCAGGCGCCCGAACCGCACCCGCACGCCCCGTCGATCCCCAGCCGCCCGTGCCCCTTCGCCAGCAGCAAGATCGCCGGCAGCATCAGGATGCTGTTCTGGATGACGTTGCACCAGCCGAGCTTTTCCGGGCACAAGAGGCGGACCTTGCCGAAGCACCCGCACGACAGGCTCAGGTCCCGCATGATCGCCGAGATCGTCAACGCAATGAAGCCGACCAGCATCAGCCCCGCCATCGCCGCCGACGCCCGGGTCCAGAGGCCAACCAAGAGGAGCGCCGCGCAGATCGCCTCGATCCACGGCACGACAAACGTCGCCACCGGCACCATGTTCTTGGGCAGAACGTTGAACGCGTCGATCGCGAACGCGAACTCCTGCGGCGAGGACAGCTTCGTAAAGGCCGCCAACGCGAACACGCCGCAGAGCACGATCCGCGACACAAACAGCAGCCCGTCGATCACAGGATTGGAGTTCGGCTTCATGCTCACTCCGGCGGCAGGGGCGAACTGTCGACCTCGTACCCCGCCTTCACCCAGCCGGGGAACCCATCCGTCAGCACCAGCAGCTTGGTGAACCCGCGCGCCTCAAGCAGCGTCGCGAGATTGTGCGAGTCGTGGCAATCGCCGCCGATGCAGTAGATCACCACTTCCTTCTCGGGGTCCATGGCGTTCAGAATTTCCGGCGGCGGATTCCGATCCACATCGCCCGGCCCCAGCAGCTGCGACCCGGGGATTCGCCCTTCGCGCTCCGAGTCCTTCCGAGGACGCGCATCAAGGAAGATCGCCCCCTGGTCATACCACTTCTTCGCCTCCGCGACGCTGATGTCGCGGATCGCACCCTGCGGCGCTACGGGTGCTGGCGTCGCGGCGCCGCCGTTGTTCTCGGGAGGTGCGGGCGGCTTCTCGCCCGTGTTCACCGGATCGGGATTCGTCGGCTGGACCGGGGCGGCGTGCTCGATCGGCTTGGACAGCACGATCTTCCCGCCGCGCACCGACATATCGAACAGCCCCGCGCCGACGCCGACCGCCGCCAAGATCAGTACACGCATCGCCACGCAACCACCACAAGCCATACCGGGTGCTCCGTGTATTACTTCGAGGCCTGGTCCGACGCCGGAGCCGCGGCAGGAACCGGCGCGGGCGCCGTCGGCGCCGCCCCGACCTGATTGCGACGAACGACGCCATAGCATCGCACCTGCACGAGTTCTTCGCCGCCCACGTCGGTCGTGATGCGCAGGAACACGTTGATGCTCGGACGATCCGCGGGCGCGGTGGTCGAAGCCTTGACGCGCCACTTGCTGGTGTTGGCGGCGTCGACCGGCTCAAACTCGAGCTTGAACTCGGGCACCTGCGCGCCCGCCGCCACCGGGGCCGTTTCGATCTTGAGAATCTTGAATGCCTGGTCCTTGCGGTGCTTCAGGACGGCCTCGCCGCTCATCGGCTCGCCCGGCTTGGCGGTCGACAAGCTCAGCTGCGTCGGCTCGAGGGCGAGCAGGCCCTGGATGTTGAACGTCAGCGACACGGACTTCATGGGCTCACGCGAATCGTTGGTCCGCACATGGAGCACGTCGTTGGCGCGCCCGCTCTTTCCGTTCGCCTTGAGCGTGATATCGAACTCCGTGGCGCGGAGCTTCTTGCCGCCCCGCTCGACCTCGCGCGTCTCACCCCGCTTGATGTCGAACAACTCGCTCATCGTCACCGTCGCGTCCGTCGCCAAGAAGTCGGGCGTGCGCCCCAGCACCGTCAGCTTCAGCGACTTGGTATTCCCACGCTCCACGGTGCCGAAGTTCAGCACCGTCGGCTCGGCGATCACCACCGCCTCGACCTGCACAGTGAAGGTCAGCACGACCTCCGCTCGCTCCGCGTCATTCGACACGACCGTGATCGTCTTGCTCTGCGAGCCGATCTTGCCCTTGGGATCAAACTCCGCCTTGATGACCGCCTTGGCGCCCGCCGGCACCGTCACCCATGTGTTCTGGTCTTGCTCGACCGCCTCAAGGCCCTTGTCGCTCCCCTCCACCGCGACCTTGGCCTGGGTGCATCCGCACGACCGCTTCACTTCCTTGATCACGACCGGGGCCTTGCCGGTGTTCTTGAACGTAAACTCGAAGTTCTTCAGCTCGTTCTGCGTGATCGTGCCCAGGTCCAACGACTCCTGGTCAAAGACCAGCGTGCCAGACTCGACCTTCGCCAGCGCGGGCTCCGCGGGAGCCGTGGCCGGAGGCTGCGCGGGCGGCTGCGTCGCGGGCGTCGCGTTCTGCGCCACCGCCGTGCCGCACACCGACAACATCGCCGAAAGACCAACCACCAGACCGAACGCACGACCGATATTCCGCTGCATGATGCACTCCCCGTGTCAACCCGGGCTCTTCGCCGGAAACTGCCTGTGAATCGCGGCGCGCAATCGACCGCGGCCGAATGAAACTTCAGACGGACAAACCGCCCCCCGAGTTCACGACCCCGTCAGCATATCAGATCGACTCCGGGAATCACCCCCGCAGTCGCCAAACACGCGCCATAAACCTCGCTCGCGCCGAGACCTGAATCTCACAAACTCGGACCCGAACAAAGATCAATCACACAGAACCAGACTCCGCCTCGTCTGCTTCCGTAACCTGGCTCAATTCTCCCGCCGCAAACCGGGCAAAGGCCATATGAACATCCGCTGGCCCGCCCGCGACGCGGATCGCTTCCTTAAGAGGCTTCACGCCCACGATCCGCCCCGTCACCGGGTCCTTGCGGATCATTCGCTTCGCAAACCACGCGATGCGCCGCCTGATCTGCGTCATCGCGTAGTGATCGCCGCGATACTCGCGCATCATCTCGAAATACCGACTCATCATCGCGGTCTTCTCGGCGTCGTCGGGAGTCCTGGGGATCGCCTCGCCGCGCATCGCCGCCCACGCGTCGCGGAACAGCCACGGCGCCGACAGCGCCCCGCGCCCGATCATCACGCCGTCGCAGCCCGTCTCGCGCATCATGCGGACGGCGTCCTCCGGCTCGCGCACGTCGCCGTTGCCGATCACGGGAATCCGTCCGCCGACTTCCTCGACCACCCGCGCGATGCCCGCAAGCTGCACCACGCCGCTGAACTTCATCTCCGTCGTCCGACCGTGCACGGTCACGCCGACCACGCCCACGTCCGCGAGCATCCGCGCCAGGTGGGGCGAGCACGCGTTTCCTGCGTGATAGTCCGCGTCCGACCAGCACAGCCGCATCTTGCACGTCAAAGGCACCGGGCCACAAGAAGGCACTGGGCACTGGGCACTGGGCAATAGGCAAGAAGAAGAAGAAGAAGAAGAAGAAGAAGAAGTACCGGCAATCGGCATTCGAGCTTCGGCGGCGCACAGCTCATCCCCCGGATGCCCGTTGCCCGATGCCTGATGCCTCACTCCGCCGATCCGCCTCCCCCACTCCTCCGCGTCCAGCGGGCACTTCTCCAGTTCTCGCACCACGCGCTCGGCAAGCTTCACCGCACGCTCGACATTCGTCAAGAGCGCGCTCCCGCCGTCCTTCTTCGTCACCTTGTCGACCGGGCAGCCCATGTTGATGTCGACGATGGTCGCGCCGTGCTCCACCGCCCACCGCGCCCCCTGCGCCATGATCTCCGGGTCGCTCCCGTACAACTGCATGCCGATCGGCTTGTCGACCTCGTTCGTGCGCGCCAGGTCCAGGCTCGTCGCCGTCCCGCGCAGCAGCCCCTGCGGGCTCAGAAGATCCGTGCACGCCAGCCCCACCCCGCCATACTCACGGCACACCGTCCGGAACGCCAGGTCGCAATACCCCGCGATCGGCGCGAGCAACAGCGGCGTCGCCAGCGGCACGTGCCCGAGCCTCAATTCCGCAACCTCCCGCGTCGCCATCGGCCAATCGTAGAACCCGGCTCATCCGGCGCTTTTCTCTGGTTCGGTGCTTGCCCCGAGCGGCCGATTCGAAGAAACTGGATATCGGTGCCTTATTCACGCCGGAGGTCGCCATGAACCGTCGATTCTCGCTCCCGCTCGTGATCTCGCTGGCCGCCCTCGCGTCCCCCGCGCTGGCCCAGCACACGCTCGACCCGGGACCGTCGCACGCCGACGCAGCTTCGGTCCTCCTCGCGCCCGAGCCCTTCAAGACCTACCGCGGCTATTCCCTGATCCACGCCGACCTCCGCGATCAGGCCGAGTTCGAGCGCGTGCTGGCGATCTCGGGCGATTGCTGGACCGAGCGGCCGACGCTCGAGCTTCCCGTCGACTTCCTCGTGCCGCCCGGCGGCCTTGACGCAATCCGGGCCTTGGGCGTCACCTTCGACATCGTCGTGCCCGACATGGGAGACGTGGTCGCCGCGGAGCGTGCCCGGCTGAACGGCCCGCAGCCCCGCGATTGGTACGCCGATTTCAAGAACCTCCAGGCCATCTCGGATAAGGTCGACGAATTGGTCGCGCTCCGCCCCGACATCGTCTCCCGCTTCAACGTCGGCCCGTCCCTCGAAAACCGAACCATCTTCGGCTTCCGCATCGAGTCGCCCACGTCCGGCCCCGCCGGCACCCTCAAGCCCGTGATGTACATCCACTCCACCCAGCACGCCCGCGAGTGGCTCGCGCCCATGACCACCATGTACGTCGCTGAGCAGCTCATCGCCGGCTACGACACCGACCCCGCCGCCACCGCCTTCCTCGACAAGTTCACCGTCATAATCGTCCCCGTCGTTAACGTCGATGGCTATGTCTACACATGGACCACCCAGCGACTCTGGCGAAAGAACCGACGCAGCAACGCCAACGGAACTTTCGGCGTCGATCTCAACCGCAACTGGAGCTTCGCCTGGGGAAACAACAACGGCTCCTCCGGCAGTGGCGCAAGCGAGACCTACCGCGGAACGGCCCCATTCTCCGAGCCCGAAACCGCCGTCCTCCGCGACCACATTCTCAGCACTCCCGGCATCACACTCGCGTTCGACATCCACACCTACGGCCCGCTCATCCTCTCCCCATGGGGATACACCGCCTCGCCGCCACCAATCCTCCCTTACTTCAACTCCCTCGGGCTCCTCATGCAATCCGCGATCGCAAGCATCAACGGCCTGACGTTCACGAGCGGCCAGTGGTATTCAACCCTCTATCCCGCCAGCGGCGCCAACATCGATTGGTGGTACGGCGAACGAAACGTCCTCAACTGGACCATCGAACTTCGCGGCACGAGCTTCGCCCCCCCGCCCTCGCAAATCCTGCTGAGCGGCCCCGAAATCTACGCCGGGCTCCTCGCACTCGCTCACGCCTACTGCCGCGCCGACTACAACCACGACTTGTTCATGAACGCCGACGATTACGACGACTTCGTGGTCGACTGGATCGACGCGCAGCCCGCCGCCGACTACGACCGCAACGGCTTCATCAACGCCGACGATTTCGACGCGTTCGTGGTCGAGTTCGAAGCGGGGTGCTGACGCGGATCACGACCTACACTGGTCCGCCAACGACCAGGGGGCTCCGTGTATCAGGCGCTGTTGACGCGAAAATACCTGACCAGCAAAGTCATGCCGCTGCTGGCGTCGCTGGCCGTCGTCCTCTGCACCGCCATGGTGCTCATCACCTGGTCGGTGATGGGCGGCTTCCTCACCATGCTCCTCAACTCCGGGCGCACCCTCCTCGGCGACGTCAACGTCTCCTGGCCCTCCACCGGCTTTGCCTACTACGCTGAACTCGTCGATCGCCTGCAGAAGGACGATCTTGTCGCGGGCGCGACGCCCGTCATCGAAACCTACGGCCTGATATCGCTCCCCGACGGGCGACGCGAAGCGATCGTCATCAAGGGCATCGACGGCCCGGGCTACGCCAAGGTCACCGAGTACGACCGCACCCTCTGGTGGCGTCCGATCGAAACGGCGCTCCGCAAGGACAAGAAACGCCAGGACCCGCGCATCGCCGACGACACCTTCTGGAAGGGCTTCGACTGGAAGCAGTTCCTTGACAATGGCCGCAAGCTCCAGCGCCGCGACGAGAAGTCCGGCGAGTTCAAGCCCGCCGCCGTGCTGGGCATCGAAGTCAGCGGCTTCAACTCGCGCCGCGCCGAGGGCTATTTCGAGCCGCGGCTTCCCTACCGACGCACCGCCAAGGGCGACCTCGAGCCCACCCGCGTCTTTGCGCCCAGCAACATGAGCGTCACGCTCAACCTCATTCCGCTCGACGCCAGCGGGCGCACCATCGACATGATCTCCTGGTCGCTCCCCGTCGCCAACGAGGTCCACAGCGGAATCTACGAGACCGACAACCGCGTCGTCTTCGCGCCGCTCAACGAACTGCAGCGCAAGCTCCACCTCGATCAGGGCGTGAAGGCCGAGCGAGTATCGAGCGGCCTGGGCGCTCACATCGAGATCGACCCCGCGACCGGCGAAGAGCGCATCGTCACGCCGCAGGTCGTCGCCGACGATCCCGCGCGCGTCACCAACGTCTACGTCCGCGCCAAGGACGGGATCAGCGCCGACGAACTGAAGAAAAAGGTCGAGACGATCTACGCCCAGTTCGAGCGCGATCATGCGGGCAAGGTGCCGTCGCCCGGCGACATCAAGATCCTGACCTGGGAGGATCAGAACCGCACCATGATCAACGCCGTCAAGAAGGAGACGGGGCTGGTGCTCTTCATTTTCAGCTTCATCTCGCTGACGGCCGTCTTCCTCGTGCTCGCGATCTTCTGGTCGATGGTGAGCGAGAAGACCAAGGACGTCGGCATCCTCCGCGCCGTCGGCGCCAGCCGCGCTGGCATCGCGGGCGTGTGGCTCGCCTACGGCGTGATGATCGGCGTCGTCGGCTCCGGCCTGGGCGGCGCGCTGGCGTACGTCGTCGTAAAGAACATCAACCCCATCCACGAGTGGCTGGGCGAGACCTTCAATCTCTACATCTGGGACCCCAAGATCTACTACTTCAGCGAGGTGCCCAGCCAGATGGACGCGTCAAAGGCCGCGATCGTGCTCGCCGGCGGCATCATCTCCAGCGTGCTGGGCGCGCTCATCCCGGCCGTCCGCGCCGCGTCGATGGACCCGGTGAAAGCGCTCCGCTTCGAATAGCCCGATCACATGACCGCGACCCAGGCCAACCCCGCGACCGCCGCTCCCCGCAACGCCGAGGCGCTGGTCACCGTGCGCGATCTCAAGAAGACCTATCGCCTGGGCCGCGTCGATGTCCCCGTCCTCCGCGGCGTCGACCTCGACATCAATCGCGGCGAGTGGCTTGCGGTCCTCGGCGCATCCGGCTCCGGAAAATCAACGCTCCTCCACCTCATCGGCGCCCTCGACCGCGCCGACCGGTCGCCCGGCGCATCGCCCATCACCTTCGAAGGACGCGCCATCGACGCCATGTCGGCCTCCGAACTCAACCACTACCGCCGCGCCCGCGTCGGCTTCATCTTCCAGTTCTATCACCTGCTCCCCGAGCTCACCGTCCTCGAGAACGTGCTCCTCTCGCCCATGGTGCTCCACGGGCGCCTCGGCTATCTGCGGCACCGCCAGGACGCCGTCGCCGCCGCCCGAGACATCCTCGCGCACGTCGGGCTCGCCCATCGCCTGAACCATCGCCCCGCCGAACTCTCCGGCGGCGAGCGCCAGCGCGTCGCCATCGCCCGCGCCCTGGTCAACAAGCCCACGCTCCTGCTCGCCGACGAGCCCACCGGCAACCTCGACCGCGTCACCGGCGGCTCCATCCTCGATCTGCTCGCGGGCCTCCACAAGGCCGGGCAGACGCTGGTCGTCGTCACGCACGATCCCGAGACCGCCGCCCGCGCCGACCGCGTCGTCCGCCTGCGCGACGGCAAGGTCGTCAACGAAGCGTGACGGGGCCGCCTCTCCGCTCCGCCCTTGACACTTCCCAAACGATCCCGCGCCGCGAGCGAACATATGATCGCCTCAGCAACTGCAGGGAGCCTTGCACCACGTGACCACCGCGCCAACCAACACCGCTCCATCCCCCGCCGCCCTCTCGCTCCGCGGCCTCGAAGGACGCGAAGTCCCCGCACGCGTCGTTGACTTCGGCACGGGCCGACCGTTCGTCTTCCTGCACGGCCTGGTCGGCCTCAACGATCACTGGGAACAATCCGCACACGCCCTCCGCCCCCACGCCCGGGCCGTCATGCTCGAGTTCCCCCTGCTCGATCTGCAGGGCGAGGACTGTTCGATCCACGGCGTCACCGAACTCACGATCCGTTTCCTCGAGCGCCACCTGCGCGAGCCCGCCGTCCTCGTCGGCAACTCCTTCGGCGGGCACGTCGCGCTCCGCGTCGCCATCGAGCGCCCCGAGCTCGTCGCGGGCCTCGTGCTCGCCGGCTCCTCCGGTCTGACCGAGCGCACGACCGTCCGCGAGGTGCAGCTCCGTCCCTCGCGCGAGTGGCTCGTCGAGAAGATCGGCGAGCTCTTCTTCGATCGCGCCAAGATGAACCAGGGCGACGTTGACCGCGCCCACCGCGAACTCTCGCGTCGCGGCGGCGCACGCGCGATGGTCAAGCTCTCACGCTCGGCGCGGCGCAATCACATGGGCGACCGCCTCGGCGAGATCAAGGCCCCCACACTCCTGGTCTGGGGCAAGCAGGACGCCGTCACGCCGCCCGAGGCCGCCGATCAGTTCAACCAGCTCATCCGCGGCTCAACGCTCGTCTGGCTCGATCGCTGCGGGCATGCGCCGATGATCGAGCAGCCCGAGCAGTTCGCGTCGCTCCTCATCGAGTTCAATCGCTCCCTCTCCGCCGCGACCACTCCACCCGGCTCGCCGCGCTAGAGCACCCCCATGACCTCACAACCCCGCTCATCCTGGCTCCGGGGCCTGATCGGCGTCGGAATGCGCACCTACCTGACCCGGCGCATCCGGCTCCTCTCCAACATCGCCCACTGGAAACGCAACAGCGCCGGCATCCAGCGCAGCCAGCTCCGTCAGCTCCTCTCCGAAGCCTCGGCCACCGAGATCGGCCGCACGTCCAACTTCGCAAAGCTCGCGAGCCTCCCCGACGACGACATGCTCAAGGGCTTCCGCGACGCCGTCCCTGTCGGCGACTGGATCGCCTACAAGGACCGCGTCGCCCGCATGCGCGAGGGCGGCGAGCCCGACATCCTCTGGCCCGGCCTCGTCCGCGACTACGCCCAGACCAGCGGCACCACCGCCGGCGACAAGTTCATCCCCGTCTCCGAGGAAATGCTCGCCTCAAACTTCCGCGCCTCGCTCGACATCTTCTCGCACATGGCCCGCTTCGGCGTCTCCCTCCCCGCCCTCTGCTCCGGCAAGTCCCTCTTCCTCGGCGGCTCGACCGACCTCTCCACCAACACGCACGGCACCCGCACCGGCGACCTCTCCGGCATCGTCACGCCACTCATCCGCTGGCCCGTCAGCGAGGTCTATCTCCCCGGCCCTGAAATCGCCCTCATGAGCCACTGGCCCTCCAAGATCGACGCCATGGCCAAGGCCTGCCTCGATCAAGATGTCCGCATGGTCAGCGGCATGTGCTCCTGGGCCCTCGTGCTCTTCGAACGCCTCATCGCGATGGCCCGCGAGCAAGGCCGCACCGTCAACACCATCCACGACGTCTGGCCGAACTTCACCATCTTCGTCCACGGCGGCGTGAAATACGCCCCCTTCGACCCGCGCGTCCGCCAGGCCTACAGCGGCGCGCCCGACGGCCCGGACATCCCCTTCCGCCTCGAGCTCTACCCCGCGTCCGAGGGCTTCATCGCCATCCAGGACATCCGCGGCGATCCCGGCCTCCGCCTCCTCACCGACAACCACAACTTCTTCGAGTTCGTCCCGCTCGAAGACATCGCCAGGCCCGACGCCCCCGCCTTCACCTGCGACGCCGTGGAGAAGGGACAGAAGTACGTCGTCGTGCTCACCACCTGCGCCGGATTGTGGCGCTACATCCTCGGCGACGTCGTCGAGTTCGACACCATCCCCTCGCGCCCCGACGGCTCGGGCGGTGACGGCCCGTCACGCCTCCGCATCGTCGGGCGTCACAAACACTTCATCAACGCCTTCGGCGAGAACCTGATCGTCGACAACATCGAGAACGCCGTCGCCAAGGCCGCGAGCCAGACCGGCCTCATCGTCGGCGAGTTCACCGCCGCGCCCGTCTATCCCGGCCCCGGCCGCCGCGCCGGGCTCGAGCTCGCCGTCGAGGCCGCCAACGCATCCCCCGAGCGCCTCGCCGCCTTCGTCCCCGCCTTCGACGCCGCGCTCAAGGAACAGTGCGTGGACTACGGCATCAAGCGCACCGGCGACCTGGGCATGACCGAGCCCACCGTCACGCCGCTGGCCCTCGGCACGTTCCATCGCTGGATGGAATCGCGCGGCAAGCTCGGCGGCCAGCACAAGTGCCCGCGCTGCGCGAGCGGCCGCGACATCATCGATCAGGTGCTCGCCTTCGCGAAGTAAGGCCGTGCCACCGACCTGCCGTCAGGTCCGTGCCTTTCGTTTCACACTTGCTCCGGGTGGCGTGGCCAACCTGTTGGCCACGCGCCGTTCGACGGACCTGCCATCGGGTCATGCGCTTTGTCGCGCGCTTGCTCTGGGTGCCGTGGCCAACCTGTTGGCGTGCCACCGATGTCGGCCTTGCGACATCGGTGCTCTTCTCGTCCCCCATCTCGCTGTCTCGCTTCTTCCCTCGTGCCAAGTGCCCAGTGCCAAGTGCCTCTCCTCCTCAACACCCCACATCAAAGTGATCCGCGAACTCGTCGTAGTCATTGCCATTCACGAACCCATCGCCGTTGAAGTCCGCGGCCGGGTCCGCAATATCGAACAACTCCGCGAACGCGTCGTAGTCGTTTCCATTCACGAAGCCGTTGTGGTCGAAGTCGGCGGGGCAGAGCTTGAGGCCGTATTCCCAAGTCTCGGCGTTTGTGTCTCCCCCGAAGAGGACGACGACGACGCGGGCGGCGTCGTACGCCATTGCGTGCCAGGATCTCGCCGAGGGTTCGGTGACCACGCGCTGGGTCCACGCCGTCCCGTTCCATTCCCAGGTCTCGGCTTTGTCGGCGCCGGTGTATCCCCCGAAGAGGACGGCAACGCTGCGTGCCGCGTTGTAGGCCATCGCGTATCTGCCTCTCGGCGAGGGGCCGCTGACCATGCGTTGGGTCCATGCCGTTCCGTTCCATTCCCACGTCTCGGCGTTGTAGGTGCTGCCGTCGAATCCCCCGAATAGCAAGGCGACGCCGCGGGCCGAGTCGTAGACCATCGCGTGTTCATCTCTCGCCGACGGACCGCTGTCAACCCGCTTGGTCCATGCCGTCCCGTTCCATTCCCAGGTCTCGGCGCTGCGGCCGGCGCTGGTGTCTCCGCCGAAGAGGACGGTGACGCCACGGGCCGAGTCGTAGGCCATCGCGTGTCTGTATCGCGCCGAGGGGCCGCTGACCGCCCGCTGGGTCCATGCCGTCCCGTCCCATTCCCAAGTCTCGGCGTTGAAGATGCTGCCTGTCCAACCCCCGAAGAGAACGGTGACGCCGCGTGCCGCGTCGTAGGCCATCGCTTGGCCGGGCCTCTTCGACGGGCCACTGATCGCACGCAAGGTCCAAGTGGCTCCATTCCGATCCCAGGTCTCGGCGCTGGGGCCGCTGCTTGTGTTTCCTCCGAAGAGGACGGTGACGCCGCGGGCCACGTCGTAGGCCATTGAGTGGCGATAAGTTGCCGAGGGGCCGCTGACCAACCGCTGGGTCCACGCCGTCCCGTTCCATTCCCAGGTCTCGGCGTTACGGTCAGTGCCGTTGAATCCGCCAAAGAGCACGATGACGTCTCGCGCGGCGTCGTAAGCCAGCGCGTGGTCGTATCGCGCCGACGGGCCACTGACCACCCGCTGTGTCCACGCCGTCCCGTTCCATTCCCAGGTCTCGGCGCTGGGGCCGCTGCCTGTGCTTCCTCCGAAGAGGACAGTGACGCCGCGGGCCACGTCGTAGGCCATCGCGTGGCTGCTTTTCGCTGAGGGACCGCTGGTGGCCCGCTGGGTCCACGCGGTCCCGTTCCATTCCCAGGTCTCGGCGTTAGCGCCACCCGTGCCATACCCTCCGAAGAGGACGATCACGCCGCGCGCTGAGTCGTAGGCCATCGCGTGGTTTCGCCTTGCCGAGGGGCCGCTGACCACCCGCTGGGTCCATGCCGTCCCGTTCCATTCCCAGGTCTCGGCGTTGCTACTCGTGCCATCGTGTCCCCCGAAGAGGACGGTGACACCGCGCGCTGAGTCGTAGGCCATCGCGTGAGCGTATCTCGCCGAGGGACCGCTGACCGTCCGCTTGGTCCACGCCTTCCCGTTCCATTCCCAGGTCTCGGCGTTGGAGGTACCGATGTATCCCCCGAACAGGATGGTCACGCCGCGCGCTGAGTCGTAGGCCATCGCGTGATCCCACCGAGCCATCGGGTACCGCTGCACCCACTCCATCTGCTGCGCGCTTGCCACACTTCCCGGCCCGAAGATCGCGATCGCCACCACGAGCAGCGCCAGCACTCGCGCCGCGTTCGTCATTGCCTTGCGTGCCACTTCCGCGTGCATCATGTTGAATCTCCATCCGGAGCGATGGTCCGAAGCGATCGCCAGAAACGGCCGCCCGAATCGCACCCCGGTCCCGCGACCCGCTCCGCAGTCATTCCACGACCGCCAGCTCCAGCCAAAGCGCGACGGGGCCTTCGCACCAGTGTACCCGCGGACGCCATTGTGAAACAAGGACTTGCGTGCCAATGCGCCGCCTCGTTGCCCGCGCTTCCCTCGCCTAAAGAGCCCGCCCCACCGCTCCGGGCAGCGATCGCACCCGTAGCGGCGCCGCCCGTATGCCCGCCCGCGCGTGATGACTCAACCGACCGACAACAGCGGGCGCGCAAGCCCGGCTTCCTCGCCTCACTAATGCCCGGCGCGAGCGGCCCTCCGACCCTTTTCGGTCGCGCGAAATCGCCGGTCACCAGCGCGGCTCCACCGGCACAAGGCGGTATCACCAAAGACCCCGCTTCCGACTCGATGACCGGGCTTTGTCCGCGTACAGTACGGGCCTCTATGGAAAAGCCCGAATTCCTGACGGCCCAGCTGATCGTCAACGCCGTGGTGATCGCGCTGGTCATCCACGTCATGCTCCTCACCGTCGCCTACCTCATCTACCTCGAACGAAAAATCTCCGCCTACATCCAGGACCGCCTCGGACCCAACCGCGTCGGCCTCGACTTCGGGCTCCCCGCTCTCTCCTTCCTCAAAAACGTCATCGGCCTGGGCCAGCCCCTCGCCGACGGCCTGAAGTTCTTCCTCAAAGAGGACTACACGCCGTCGAAGGTCGACAAGATCCTCTTCTCCCTCGCGCCCATGATGTCCATCACGCCCGCGCTCATGGGCTTTGCCGTCATCAACTGGGGCGGCGTCTGGAACTTCCCCGACTTCACCATCCCCATCCTCAACTGGCACATCGACGGCGGGCCCGTGCAGGTCGCCGGCGCCAACATTGGCGTCGGCATCATCTACATGCTCGCCATCGCCTCTCTCGGCGTCTACGGCATCACGCTCGGCGGCTGGGCCAGCAACAACAAGTACTCGTTCCTCGGCGGCCTCCGCGCCACGGCCCAGATGATCTCCTACGAAATCCCGCTCGGCCTCGCGCTCCTGGCCGCCCTGCTCGTCTACGGCACCACGCTCCCCGATCAGATCGTGCGTCAGCAGGTCTCCGACGGCTGGATGGTGCTCACGCAGCCGCTGGCCGCCGTAATCTTCTTCACCGCGATCCTGGCCGAGGCCAACCGTGCTCCCTTCGACAACGCCGAGGCCGAGAACGAGCTGGTCGGCGGGTACCACACCGAATACTCGTCGATGCGGTTCGCGCTCTTCTTCCTGGCCGAATACGCCCACATGCTCACGTCGGGCGCGCTCTTCGTGCTGCTCTTCCTGGGCGGGTACCACCTGCCCGGCACGGCGCTCCCGGGGCTTGATCTGCTGTCGCCTGAGTCCAAGACGTTTGTGGCGGCCGCCGCGAAGTTCGTCGTCTTCTTCACGAAGGTCGTCCTGGTGATCTGCTTCCAGATGGTGGTCCGCTGGACGCTCCCCCGCATCCGCTATGACCAGGTGATGGCGGTGGCGTGGCAGGTGTGCATCCCGCTGGCGCTGGCGCACGTCGTGGTGATCTCGGTCGCGCTGTACATGGACTGGCGCGCGTCGTGGCAGATGTTGGTCGCCAACCTCGCCGTCGCGCTGGTGTTCACGGCGCTGCAGAGCCGCGTCGGCATTCCGAGCACCAACAAGCGCCTGCCGCTCTACGGCTCTCGCTTCAGCCCGATGCCGGGCGAGAAGGTGGTCACCGGCCCGACCAATCCCATCGCGCTCGAAGACCGCCCGGTGCAGAGCCTGCAGTAAGCGCGAGCCGCTTGGCACTTGGTCGTGGCGAAGTGGCGAAGTGGCGAAGTGGCGAAGTGGCGAAGTGGCGAAGTGGCGAAGTGGCGAAGTATAAGAACTCTACCGCCGCGGCCTCAGGCCTCGTTGCCTTGCCTTCCCACCACTCTCCATTCCCAACTCCACACTCCCGCTCTGTTTTTCACGACTCACGACTCACGGAGTATTCTCTTCGTGACTTCGTGACTTCGTGACTTCGTGACTTCGTGACTTCGTGACTTCGTGACTTCCGCTCACTGCGTCGGGCGAGTTTCACTCGGCGGCTGCACGACAAACATCGTGGGCAACAGATAGCGGCGATTCTCGAACTCGAACGCGCGCCCGCTGACTTCCAGCACGAGCGCCTCGCCGCGCCACGCGGTCAGCTCCTCGAGTGATTGCAGCGTCTGGCACGGGAGCAGCACCATCGCCCCGCCCGCAGGAGAATCGTGATCTCCGTCGCGGGAGAACGCCAGCTCGCCCTCGCCGGTGCGCGTGACGCGCCCCCGCATCGACGTGATGAGCTTCCCCTCGGGGAGCGACTCGATCGGCGCTTCCTTCGCAACCTCCGCGGTCTGCTCGCCGGGCTTGGCCTCCGTCTTCGTTTCGGGCTTGACCTCGGGCTTGGTCTCGATCTTGTTGGTCGTCACGCGATCCCCGCCGCCGACGCGCGGCGTCAGCGCCCGCGGCTGGGTCTTCCGCGCTTCAAGATCGCGCACCAGCTCCTCCACCGACGGGTCCTTCTCGAGGTTCTTCGGCAGGGGCTTTGCCTGCGGCTTCTCGCCGGTCTTCTCATCGGGCTTGCTGTCCGGCGTCGTGACGCCCGGCTGTTCGGCCTTGCTATCCGAGGTCTTGTTGTCGGTCGGCTTGGCATCCGAGGGTTGGGCCTCGTCGGGCTTGTCCTTCTCCGGCTCGGTCGGGGTGAGCCCCGTCGGGATGTTGCTGATCTGTTCCGGCGCGATGATGCGATACGCCGTGGGCAACAGGTACTCGCGCCCGCGGTAGACAAAGACCTGCCCGCTGACCACGCCCGCGGCCTGGCCCGTGAGCGCCTGAGCGCCCGCGGCAAGCCGCGTCAGCGTCTGGCTGGGCAGGATGACCATCGGTCGGAGCTGCGGGCCTTCGCCGGTGTCCTGGGGCACGAAGACCCAGTCGCCCGTCGACACGCGCACAAGCCCGCCCGGGCGGGCGGTCAGGAACATCCCCTCGCGCACGGCCTCTCGTTTGGCCGGCACGCGCTGGGCGGCGGTTTGCGCCAGCGACGGTGCAGCGGTCACCAGCGACGCGGCGAGCAGGGTGGCAAGAGCGGAGTTGCGAACCATCGTGGTCTCCCGGGGGTTCGGACGCACCATCCTATATCGGCCTGCGGGCCCATATCGGACCTCGCCCCCGTGCCGGCTTTCGGAGCTCACCGGCACGAGTTCAACCAGATGAGGCCCTTGCCGGGTTGACCCCGCGACGCGGCGCCGTTAGTGTCCTGTCTCCGGGCACGCCCGGACACCCGCGGCCGGGTGCCAGAGTGGTCTAATGGGACGGATTGCAAATCCGTTATCCGTCGGTTCGAATCCGACCCCGGCCTTTCCCCCAACAATCCAATCCATTTTTTCTCTTGCCACCGCCTCGGGCTTGTGGCACGATCTGTGGACCTTTCCCCCGGACGGGCGGATGTGGTGTTGAGGGAGCCAGAACGATGAAATCAGTTCGTGGGATCGTGTCGCCCGCCCTGTGGCTGACGCTCGCCGCCGCCGCCACCGCCCACGCCGGGGGCGGCCCGGAAAACCTGCTCATCATCATCGATCCCTCGAACGCGGACTCGATGTACGTGGGCAACTACTACGCGCAGAAGCGCGGCGTGCCGGCGTCGAACATCCTGTACCTCGACCCCGAATCCGCCAACTACGCGGAGTTCGTCAACGGCAACCAGCAGGGCTTTCTCGGCACGCTGACGGGCCGCGCCATCCGCGACCACATCGACTTCGTGCTCGTCACGCCCGGGCAGAACTTCTATGTCCCCGCGTCGGGCTATTGCACCGACGGCTGCTCGCCCGTGAACCGCTTCTCCATGAGCTCGGTCTTCACGATGTCGCAGATCAGCGCCGACATCCTCCCGGGCGGCGTGCCCAGCACGAGCCCCAACCGCTACTACTCGACCAGCAACACGTCGCCGCTCGCCTTCGACAGCAACGTGACGTACTTCGGCGGGCAGGCGAACACGACCGACTCGCGCGCCCGCTCGTACTTCATCGGCGGGATGATCGGCTGGATCGGCGCGCTGGGCAACACCGTGCCCGAGATCACCGGGCTCATCGACACCGCGGTCGCGGTCGACGGCATACGCCCCACCGGCACGTTCTACTTCATGAACAACGCCAGCGACAGCGCACGCAATGTTCGCAACTCCCAGTTCACCGCGATCGTCAACGCGATCGTCGCCAACGGCGGCCAGGCCGCCAAGCTCGACGGCCTGCTGCCCCTCGGTCACTACGACTGCCTGGGCATCATGGCGGGGTTCGCCGAGACCAGCGTGACGACGGCCGACATGACGATCATGCCCGGCGCGTTCTGCGATCACCTGACCAGCTACGCCGCGACGTACGACATCGCCTCGCAGACCAAGACCACGAGCTGGATCCGCAAGGGCGCGATCGGTTCGGCGGGCGAGGTCGAGGAGCCCTGCAACTACACCGCCAAGTTCCCGCACGCCCGCTTCCATCTTTTCTATTTCCAGGGCCTGTCGATGGGCGAGGCGTACCTGCGTTCGCTGGGCGCGGTCCCGTTCCAGGGCCTGCTGGTGGGCGATCCCTTGTGCCGCCCGTTCGCGTACATCCCGGTCGTTGATGACCCGGGCCTTCCCAACACGCCGGTTTCCGGCGCGCTGGTCATCAGCCCCACCGCGACCACCTCGAATCCCAACGCCGCGATTGCTTCGTTTGATCTCCTGGTCGACGGCGTGCTCGTCGACACGTGCTTCACGCACCAGCAGCTGCGGGTGAACACCGCGCTCCTCTCCGACGGCTGGCACGACGTGCGCGTGCTCGCGTACGACAACTCGCTCGTCAAGACCGAGGGACGATTCGTCGATTCGATCGTCGTCAACAACTCCGGGAACGCCGCGAGCGGCACGGTGTCGCAGGGCTCGGGCAACCTCACGACGCTCTACACGTTCACGCCCAGCGTGACGGGCAGCGTCGTGGAAACCCGGCTGGTCCACAACGGGCGGGTCGTCGCGGCGACCGGCGGCGTCGGGCCGCTCTCGGTCCACGGGCGGGCGCTCGGCGCGGGCCAGGTGAGCGTCCAGGTCCAGGCGCTGATGGGCGACGGCTCGCTCGTCAACAGCGCGCCGATCCCCGTGACCATCTCGAACTCCAGCGGCACCGCGGTCACGGCGCCCGTCGCTTCCAGCTACACGCGGTTCGTCCCGAGGAACTCGACAACTGTGGTCGAACTCCCCGCCACGTTCGACGCCGATCCCTCGACCTCCACCTTCTCCATCGTCAGCGGCCCGGCCAAGTCGACGATCATCGCGGGCGCGGGCAAGGCCTATCGCGTCATCACGCCCGGCTCGGCGGCGTGCGGCACGGACTCGATCGTGTTCAACGTCACCACGCCCAACGGCACCAGCGCCAACGCGACCGTCACGATCGTCTACACCAACGCCGAGAAGCTCTGCGACGCGGACTACAACAACGACGGCTTCGTCAACGGCGACGACTTCGACGCCTTCGCCAGCGCGTTCGAGAACGGCAACGCGGCGGCCGACATCAACAACGACTGCTTCGTGAACGGCGACGACTTCGACGATTTCGCCGCCAAGTTCGAGGCGGGGTGCTGAGAAGAGGGCAGCGGGCTTCAGGACAATGCAACGCGGGCGCCCGCGCGCGGCGATGTCGCTCGCGTGTTCGCGGTGGTGCTGAACTTTGCGTTGTTCGTCGGCGAGCGCGGATGGCATGGCGACGCGCCCCGTGGAGCGCGCCGACACTCGGGCGGCCGACGGCGGGCTCCCGCAACCGGGCTGCCCGCAAGGATGCAAGTCGTGCTGCTCACCCGGCACTTCGAGGCGGTGCGTTGGCCGCCTGGATTCTGCCCGTCGGGCGCCATCCGGGAGATGGTTGTCCATCCACCTGCCCGAGCCCTTCGCGGCGACCGTCCTCTTGCAGACACGTCCTCCACACTGGGGGCGGACGGACACTCTGGTGCGCACGAAGGCGGTGGTAAGCAGGCACTAGCCACTGGGCACTTGGCACTAGGGAAGGCAGGAAGCCAAGGCCGCGGAGGGAGTTGCGCGCGGGGGGAGAACGCGCGAAGATTTTTTTCGGGAATCCGGAAAACGGCCCAAAGCACGGACACTTTGGTGCGCACCAAAGCGGTGATAAGCGGTTACTAACCGGAGGAAGTCACGAAGTCACGAAGAGACGAAGAGACAGGAGGACTCAGAGGAAATAGGGGAGAGCGGAGGGAGTCTGAGACGCGGGGCGGATGAAAAGGCTGACTCAGCGAGCGTGAGAGCGGCGGGGCTTGGATGCGTAGACGATGGTGGCGAGCGCGAGGATGGCCGCGCCGGGCGCGGGGATGGTGACGGTGTAGATCGCGCGGTTGTAGAAGAACGAGCTATCGCCCTCGAAGATCACCCAGAACGCGGCGGTGGTGCCGTCAAAGCCGTGCTCGTAGAACACGGCCGCGATGACGCGCTTGCCGTCGAGGGTGTCGCCGGGACCGATCAGCCGCCGCACGGTGCCGCCGTAATTGGTGTAGATCACGTCGTTCCCGGCTTGGAAAATGAGCGTGTTGTTCTGGTAGTCCAGCGTTCCGATACCGCCATAGGTCGCCGACGAGCCGTCGGGCGGTGCCATCGTTTCATCGACGAGCTTATCGATCCCGCTGCTAGTCTTGAAGTAGATACCCTCGATGTTGTTGTCGGTGTAGGCGTTGAACACGGTGTTCGCGCCGGCGGGGCGAACGTATTGCGGGAAGGCGAGCCGGTGCCCGTCGGGATCGACGTCGTTGGAGTCCATGATCTTTGTAAGCACGCCACTTTGATTTCGGAAGATACCGGCGTAGCCGTTCGATGTGGCGGCGGTGAAGCAGGTGGCGTCGCCGTCGAGACGCCAGTCGACGAGATTGGTGAATGTCTCCGCGTGCCCCGGAGGGCTCATGGTCTTGTCGGCGATGCGTGAGAGAACGCCGTCGTCGCTGCGGTAGATGCCCTCAAAGCTCGAATTTTCCGAGAATCCCTTGAACACCGTGGACCGTCCGACTGAGTGCTGGCTCGTCCCCCAGCCGGAGAAGTGCGTGGTCCTCCCCGGCACGATGTCGGTTCGATCGGCGACGCGCTCCAATCCTGCGCCGGCCCTTCTGAAGTACCCGCTGTTGTCGTTGTTTCCGCCAGAGAAGGTGACTGCATTGGCTGTGGGACACACCTGCTGGAATCCGTAGAAGATGTCGCCGGTCCCGGGAACAAGTCGGATTGATCGGCGATGACGCGGCCCGCGTCTTTTCTCCACTCATACACGCCGTAGACAGTTCCGGACTTGCTCTGGCCCCGGAACGCGACGCGATCATCGAGCACGCTCACGTACTGGAACGAAGCTGCGCCGTCGAACTTCTGCGAATTTCCGGGAATGATCGTCTCCGAGTCCACGATCTTCTTAAAGCTCCACGGCTGGGCGATCGCGGCCTGGCTCGCAGCGAGCATCGTCAGCGAGATGAGCAGAGTCTTCATCGGTTGATCCTGTTCATGCACGTGCTCTGGGTGGCGTGCCGACCTGTTGGACACGCTCCTTCGTTCTCGCCCGCGCCGAGTTCGTCGTGGTCAAGCCCGCAAGGCCGGGCTTGACCACGCCACCCGAGGCCGAACCACCAAGACAGACACCCAAACACCCAAACCTCCCGAGACGCCCTCCCTGACGGTCGGGCTACTGAACAATGCACCACGCGCGCAATGTCAGCGCGATGGGCCCCTTGCAACCATGCCACGGGTTTGAGGGAGGTGCCATGAAAATGGGTTCTTCCGATATGCGCGGGGTGCGGACGTGCTCGGCGCTCCTCACGCCACGAGCAGCCCTTCAGGCTGCATGGTCATTGGGTCGAACTGTCGGGGGTGTCGCTCGTCGAGGACTCCTCGCTCCACACCCCGCCTACGAACGGTCAGGCCTCCGGCCTGAAGTCCCCCGGAAATCCCGGATGAACCTGAAAGTGTGACGCGAGGGCGGGGATTGGGTGATGAAAAGAAAGGAAAGAACGTGGTCAAGGCCGCAAAGCCGGCCCTTGACCACGCCACCAGAAGCTGAGCCACCCGGAGCCGAGCCACCCAAGGCACGGTGGCGGCTAATCAGGCTCGATGGGCAGGAAGTCCTTGGCCTCGCCGTTGGCCCAGCTGCGGAACTTGGGCCAGAAGACCTCGCGGAGCAGGATCTTGATGCAGGCGGCGGTCGGGATCGCGATGAGCAGGCCGTAGATCCCGGCGAGCGCGCCGCCGGCGATCACGGCGAAGAGGATCGAGGGCATGTCCATGTCGGTGTTCTTGCCCTGGATGACGGGCGAGAGGACGTAGTCGTCGAGCCCCTGCGCGACCATGAACACGAGGATCGGGGAGCCGACGATCCACCACCAGGTGCCCTGGAAGCCCGTCGCGGGCTCGAGCGCCATGAGGATCGCGGCGGTCGGGATGCCGACGGCGCCGGAGACGAAGGGCATGAGGCAGCAGATGCCGACGATGGGCCCGAGGATGAGGGGCGCGGGTACGCCGATGAGCCAGTAGCCGAGGCTGTAGACGCAGATCAGGATGGCGCAGATGGTGAGGCGTCCGCGCACGAAGCCCGCGATCACGCGGTCCATGCGGCCGGCGAGTTCGAAGACACGGCCCTTCTTTTTCTCGGGGATCAGGCCGTCCCAGAAGGCCAGCAGCTTGCCGTAGCCGGTGCAGAAGAAGAAAAAGAAGAAGGCGGTGAGGAAGCCGCCGAAGAGAACCTGTCCGAGTGTGCCGGCGGCGCCGACGACGGTGCCGAAGACGTTGGAGGAGCGTTGCAGCGCCTCCTGCCCGATGCGGCCGGCGTTGTCGCCGAGCCATGTGATGCCGGAGCGGATGAGTTCGTACTCGGGGCCGGGCGGGTGGAGTTCCTTTTTGTCGGCGTCCGCGGGGGCGCTTGGTTCGGCGCTGGGTTCGGTCGCGGGCGCGTCATGGCTCGGAAGCTTCTGCTCGGTGACGGAGGGCGGCGGGTTTTGCGAGGTCGCGGGCTGGTCGGTCGACGCGGCGGCGGGAGACGTGGCGGGATCGACTGGCGCTGCGCCGTCGCGGCCGTGCCATGCTTTCCAGAGGGCTTCTTCCTCGACGAGGTATTCGCGGATCCGCAGCCATGTGCCGCCGGGGAGGGCGTTTTTGAGCGTCTCGTCCTCGGGCTTGCGGACGCTTTTGACGAGGGTATCGACGCTGCGTGTGAGCTTGGCGACGTACTTGCCGCCCTGCACGGCGGCGAAGCCGCCGCCGATGAACACCGGTCCGATGATGCCGACCGCGGCGAGGAGGAGGATGCCGATCGCCACGCCGCTGCGCGAGATATGGCCGCTCTTGGTGAGCGTGCGGACGAGCGGCTCAAAGAGATAGGCGAGGGCGATGGCCAGGAGGAGCGGCACGGTCACGACGCTGAGCAAGTAGCCCAGGTACAGGAGCCAGAACACACCGAGGAGCATGAGCCCGTCGCGCACGGGCTGGATCTGCCAGATGTGCCGGTTGGTCCAGTCGGGGTTCTTTGAGCTCTCATCGGCCATGCGAGGAAAGCCTACCACGGCGAGGGGAGGAAAGCGCGGGAGGGCGGAGGGATGACCCGCAGCGGACGTGGTTCAGCCGTCAGGGCACGGATTGGTCACGCCACCCGGAAAGGAAGCGAGCGGTCGGCGGCACGGCGCAGGTCGAAATGGTGATGCTCAGACGTGCTCGGGCTCGGCGAAGACTTCGCCGAAGTCGTACACGCCGCGGAAGTCGTCGATGGTGTCCTCATCGGTCTTGCGCATGAGGCCCTGATCGATCATGCCGAAGACGATGCGTCCGAAGTCGTCGGTGCGTTGGATGTTCCAGCGGTTGAGGACGGTGCGGGCGAGCAGGCCGTACTGCTTGATGGCGAAGTCCTTGAGCCCGAGGCAGAGCTGCTGTCCGCTGACGTGCCGGTTGTCGGCGGGGTCCTTCTCGCCGTGAACGATCTGGGCGGTGTGGGCCAGGCCGCGCTGCACGAACTCGTACGCCTCGGGCGGATAAGGCCCGACCTTCGCACGCATCGTCTTCCAATCCATCGGGGCTCCGGACACGTCATCTCTCCAAGGCGGTGCTGGCCCTTCTCCATCGGCACGCCGGCCGCACGGCCTTTGTCCGATTCTCTCGCGGGGAAATGCTATCGGGCCCGAGTGGTCGGGGAAAGACCGGAGCGTTTCCCCGTGGTTCCGCTCACAAATGGCGACCCAACCTCGATGAACCGCAGGCGGCGGCGTGCCCAGGCGCCGGCGTATCCAACGCCGATTCTGGCGGTCTGGGCGACCTTGGTGGGGCGTTGGCCGGATTCGATCCAGAGGCGATCGGAGGAGGTGAGGTCGACGGCGTTGAGGGCCCGGTCGATGGAGAGGGCTTGGCAGAGCCGGGCGGGCCCGCGGCAGAGGTCGAGATCGCGCACGCCGCCGCGGAGCGTCCGCATGGCTTCCAGGCCTTCGAGCGGGCGGATGGCGCGAACGAGGACGGCCTCGGGAACATCGAGGTCGGCGCACACGACGTTGAAGCACCAGTGCATGCCGTAGGTGAAGTAGACGTAGGCCGTGCCGGGGACGGCGTACATAGCTTCGTTGCGGGGGGTTCGTCGGGCGGCGTAGGCGTGGGACGCGCGGTCCTTGACGCCGACGTAGGCCTCGGTTTCGACGATCACGCCCGAGACGCGCGTGGCGTCGTCGAGAATGCGCACCAGGCGCGCTCCGAGCAGGGCCGGCGCGAGTCTGTCGGCGGGGATGGCAAAGTCGTCGCGTTGAAGTCGGATGTCGGGCATGTGCGTGGGCCGGCGGGGAGAGGATGAGGCGGGACTCAATACGCACGCCAGAGCAGTTCGGGTTCGCCGGCGGCGTCCAAGGCGCTTTCGAGTGGATCGCGCCCGGAGATCGCGTGCGGGAGTTCGACCGAGGCGATGGCGACAACGGCGTGGTCGGGCGTGAAGAGCCACCGGTCGGCGTCGAGCGCGAGGGCTTTGGCGCCGTTCAAGGTCGCCATCGCGAGAAGGTCTCGGGCGGGGGCGTGATCGCGTTGGAAGAGCAGCTTCATTTCGCGCCAGATTGACAGGCCGCCCTCGGGGTGCTGGTTGATGATCGAATCGGTGCCGAGGCAGACGTTGACGCCGGCGGCGAGCATGTCGCGGTAGCGGTGCGGCCCGATGATCGCGTGATTGCCGAAGTACACCGAGGCGCGCGGGCAATACGCGACGCTCTGCTTTGTGCGTGCGAGTAGTTGGATGTCGGCGTCGCTGGCGTCGTTAGCGTGGGCGAGGAGGAAGTGCGCGCGCTCAAGAACGTCGCGAAGATGCTGAACAGGCGAGAGGCCGCGACCGAATTCGCGGAGGAGTGAATCGTCCCAGAGGGCGAGGCGTTCGAGAAACTCGCGCTGCGGGCCGACGGCCTTGGCGACGAGTTCGCGCTCGTCGAGGGTTTCGGCGACGTGCGAGGAAACGGGCCAACCGCGGGCGGCCATATCGGCGGCCCATCGATAGCCCGCGAGCCCGACGGTTCCTGTCGCGTGGGGCTGAAGACCGACGCGGACCGGGCCGATCGAGCGGGGCGCTGACTCGGCAAGATGCTGAATCCGATCGATGGCGCCGGCGGCCTTGCCGATCGCGAAGAACTCAAGGAAGGAAACGCCCGCGAGCCCGGTGGCGGCCAGGGCCTCCGCGGGAGCAAGCGTCGGCTGGCCACGCGGCGCGCCGGCGATGTCCCCCACCGCGACCACGCCCGAGGCGAGCGAGAGCCGCGCCCCCTCGGCGACGGCGGCGGCGATATCGGCGGGCTCGGTCGGGCGGGAGAGCCGGACCATGTCGAGCCAGCCCGAGAAATCCCCGGCGTATGGGCGAGGGCCGATTGACGTGAGGTCAAGATGGGTGTGGGCGTTGACGAGGCCCGGGATGAGGAGGCGATTTGGCAGGCTGACGCGCCGGGCGTTGGCGGCGGCGGGGTGGCGGTCGACCTGTGCGGGAGCGTCTGCGGCCAGGACGAGCAGGGGTGAGGCGGCACGGGCCGGATTGACGTCGAGCAGGAGGGAGGCGGGGGCGAGGGTGCGCGTGGCGTCGGCGATGGCCGCGGCGTCGAGGCGGACGAGTTCGGGGTTTCGAGCGCCGGCGGTCGGCATGAAGGACTCCGAAAGGGGCACGTTCAAGAGTTCGCGATGGTTCAATCGACCCGGACCTTCGCTCGAAGACTCTCCCAGGTCCGGCGTCCGAGGGCTGGATTCGCCGAGAATCTGGGGCCGTCTCTATTCACGCCCGGAGCGCCGGGGCGTCGATAAACAGAGTCTGCGCCTATGCTGGGCACAGTAGAAACGACTTTGGCCAGGGGCGACCCACGCCGGGCGGAGCGGCAGCCGCCCGTCACCCCGAAATCGCCGGTCGTCCTGCCCATGAGGGAGCGAAGCATGACACGGATGGCGGATCGCTGCATGAATGGAAGGCACCTGGGCACGAGCGGAACACGACTGGCCCTTCTGGCCGCGTGCCTGATCGGCTCGACCTTTGGGCTGGGCGGGTGCGTGGGGCAGGGCGAGTATGACAAGGTCGTGGAGACCAACCGGGCCCTGACCGACAAGAACATCACCCTGCAGCGCGAGCGCGACGAGAACCGCTCGGCCCTTGAACTGCAGCGGAACACGCTGGCGAAGGCGGAAGCGGCGCTGGCGGAACTGCGCAATCAGAACCTGAGCCTGGCGGAGGCGCTCAAGAAGGCCGGCTTTGACCTGGACGACCTGCGCAAGGCGATGGCCGAACTTGAAATCGGGCCGCTGGACGAGGCGACGGACAAGGCGCTGGCGGCGTTGGCGGCCGAGTTCCCCGACCTCATCACCTATGACTCGGCGCGCGGCATGCTGCGTTTCGCGTCGGACCTGACGTTTGCGTCGGGCTCGGCGGATGTGAACGACAGCGCCCGCTCGAGCCTTTCGGCGCTGGCCCGCATTCTCAACTCACCCTCTGCGGCGGGTTATGACGTTCACATCGTCGGGCACACCGACGCCCAGCGGATCGGCGGCGTGACGGCCCAGAAGCACCCGACGAACGTCCATCTCTCGGCCCACCGGTCGATCAGCGTCCGCAGCGCCCTGGCCTCGATGGGCGTGCCCGGCGAACGCATGATGGTCGCGGGCTGGGGCGAGTTCCGCCCCGCGGTGCCCAACAACGCCAACGGCAACACGGCGGCCAACCGGCGCGTGGAGATCTTCCTCACCAAGTCGCGTTCGGACGCGGGCGGCGTGGCGCCGGGCGGCACGGGTGCGGCGAGCGAGCCGGTGCGTTCCAAGCCCTCGCGTGAGACGCCGCCGAGCAAGCCGATCGACGTGACGAAGTAGGGCGATTGGTCCAGTGTGAATGAATCGAGCCCCGGGAAGCCGGGGCTTTTTCGTTGATGGGCGTGAGTCGGGAATGGGGAGTTGGGAATGGAGAAGAGAAGAGGATTCAACGCAGAGGGCGCAGAGAACGCAGAGGAAGAGGGAAACTCGAAGGGCGCGAAGAGAATGGAGAATTGAGGAGCGGAAGGCGGGCGAGGGCGGGGTGATAAGTGGGCTGGGCTTCGGAGAGGGTGGGGCGCCGGAGGAGCTTCTGTCCATACCCCGGCTGTGCGTGATGAGGTCGTTGGCCTGAGGACCCTCGAAAACCCGAAAGAACTCAGCGTTTGCAGGAGGTGCGATCGCCGGCCCGCTTCGGCGGCGGGCAGGCGCCGGCGCGGGGCCGAGCTTTCGGCCGAATCTCCTGATGGACCGCGGCGTGATCGCGGTCGCCACGAATCGCCGTACGCTAGCCCCATGAGCGATCAGCTCGCCCAGCTCAGGTCTCTGATCGACGCGCGGCTCTCGCCGCGAACGTGGTCGCTCGTCGCGCCGCTCCGATGTGAATTCGCGCCGCACGCCGCCGCGAGCGATATCGAGGCCCGAGCGCTGACCTATCGACCCGTTGAGATCGGCCTTCGCTGGGGGCCAGTCTGGTCGATCGCGTGGTTCCGACTCACGGCGGCGATTCCTGTGGCGTGCGAACCACTGCACCTCCGCTTCTCCAGCGGCACCGAGGCCACGCTCTGGCAGAACGGTGCGCCGATCCACGGCCTGGACGTCAACCACACGCTCATTCCTCTCGACATCAGCGACGGCGATATCGAGCTGTATATCGAGGCCGCGTGCAATCGCCCCCTGGGCGCGACGACGTTCTTCTGGGACGACGCCGCGGAGCACGCACGCTGGAAGGAAGAAATCCCCGGCCGCCTTGAATTTGCCGAAGTGGTCCGCGTCATTCGCGCATGGCGCTCGCTCGACATCGCCGCTCGGTTCGCGGTTGGGTTGCTCTCGCTTGCCGATCTCGATGCACGCAGGCGGGGCGCACTCGACACGGAACTCCGCTCCGTCCTCGACGGCGCGGAGACCGACGCGTCCGAGGACTTCGCCCGCCGTGCCGACGCGCGGTTGCGACTGGCGATCACGGGCGACTCGCCGCTCTCGGGGCGAACGGAGTGCTTTCCCGTCGGGCACGCCCACATCGACACCGCGTGGCTCTGGCGGCTCGACCAGACGCGGCGCAAGTGCCTGCGCACCTTCGCGACCGCGCTCCGCATGCTCGACGATCATCCTCGCTACCTCTTCCTCTGCAGCCAGGCCCAGCAGTATGCGTGGGTCGAATGCGATTCGCCCACGCTCTTTGCGCGCATCGCGCGCCACGTGTCGAGCGGGCGTTGGGAGCCCGGCGGCGCGATGTGGATCGAGCCCGACGCGAACCTTCCCAGCGGCGAATCGCTCATCCGCCAGCTCGTCCACGGCACGCGCTACTGGCGAGAGTGTTTCGGCGACCAAGGCGCGCAGAGATACCTCTATCTCCCCGACACCTTCGGATTTCCCGGCACGCTGCCGCAGCTCATCGCGCAGAGCGGCCTGGACACGTTCATCGCCAACAAGCTCGCGTGGAACGACACCAACGAGTTCCCGCACTCCACGTTTCTGTGGCAGGGGCTGGACGGCACGCGCGTGCTCTCGCACATGACGCCCGGGCTGGAATATAACGCGACCAACACGCCGCCCGAGCTGCGAAAGGGCCGCGTGAATCACGAGCGGAAGGACGCTGGGCGTGCTCCGATCTGGCTCCAGCCTTTCGGCTTTGGCGACGGGGGTGGCGGGCCGACCGAATGGATGCTCGACAACCTCGTGCTCGCCGATACCTGCCCGGAGATGCCCGCGACGCGCGTCGCCACGCCGCGAGACTTCGTGCGGGAGCTTCACGCGGCCGCGAGGAGCACGGAACTCCCCGTTCACGCGGGCGAGCTTTACCTCGAGCGTCACCGCGGCACGTACACCACGCAGGCGTGGATCAAGAATGCCAATCGGCGCGCGGAGCGTGCGTTGCGCCGGGCGGAGTGGCTCGCGTGCGCCGCGCCGGGCTCATCGTTGCTGCCTCGTGAGGTGCGCGGGGCGCTGGACGAGGCGTGGAAGCTGCTCCTGCTCAACCAGTTCCACGACATCCTGCCCGGCTCGTCGATCGGGGAGGTCTACGGCGACGCACGCGAGCAGTTCGAGACGATCACTGCCACGGCGGCCGCCATCACGGCCCAGGGCATCCAGGCGTGGTGCGGAGCGGAGTCGCGGGCCGCTCCCGCGCCCTCTCCTTCTCGCTCGACCAGTGACGCTCGTTCGACGCGCACGCCCGCCGCTCAATCACACGTCGTGTTCAATCCGTGCTCGTCGCCGCGCTCGGAGGTGATCGACATCGACGGCACGCCCCGCTTCGTTGCGGATGTGCCCGCGATGGGCTGCCGCGTCGTGGCCGGCACCGCGTCAAAAGCTACGTCGCTCCCGCCCGTCACGCTCGACGGGCTCACGCTCGCCAACTCGCTCATTTCCTGCACGCTGGACGCGACGGGCGCGATCACCGGCCTGGTCCATCTGCCCTCGGGCGCACAGCTCGCGGAGGCGGCCGCTCCGCGGGGCCCGTCGCGGGCGGCGCCGCACGCGGGTTCATCCAATTCGCCACCCGATCCTGCTCGCGGCGTGCTCGGGCGTCTGGTCACCTACCGCGACGAACCCAAGTACTGGGAGGCGTGGGATATCGACGAGGACTACCTCAATCACGCCACGGCGCTGGACTCACCCGCCGATTCGTGGCGCGTCGTTGAGCTGAACCCGCTCCGCGCGTCGGTCGAGTTTGTCCGGCGATTCGGCAAGGGAAGCACGATCACGCAGCGGTACCAGCTGCGGGCCGGGTCGCCACGAGTCGACGTGCGGTGTCACGTTGACTGGCGCGAGGAGCGCACGCTCCTGCGGGTGCTGTTCGCGACCAGCGTTCGCGGGAACCAGGCGACCTATGACGCGTCGCTGGGCTTTGTCACGCGCGGCACGGGGCGAGAAACGCCCCACGACCGCGCGCGGTTCGAGGTACCGGCCCATCGATGGATGGACCTGTCGGCGCCGGGCGCTGGGCTGGCGATTCTGAACGACTGCAAGTACGGGCATTCGTGCCACGGGCATGTCATGGGCCTGTCGCTGCTGCGCTCGGCGCGATTCCCCGATCCGCGAGCGGACATCGGCGAGCACGAGTTCACCTACAGCCTCATGCCGCACGACGGCGACTGGCGCCGAGCTTGCGTCGATATCGAGGCCGAGGCGCTGAACGACTCGATGTTCGCGGCGTCTGGTTCTGCCCCGGACTCGCCTGGCGTGCTTGCGCCAACCGCCTCGTCCTCCTGGTCGCCCTTCACGCTTGAGCACGACCCGCGTTCGCGCGTCGAGATACTCGCGTTCAAGCCGGGCGAGGACGATGACTCGCTGGTGCTGCGCCTGGTCGAGACTCGGGGCGTGGGCACGCCGATCCGGATCCGCTGGACGCTTCCGGCGACACAGGTCGAAGAGATCGACCTGCTCGAACGCACGGGGACACTCTCCGCTCCGCAACGCCGCGGCGTGTCGCATCGCGATAGGGTGACCTCGCTCCAGCTCGGCGCGTTCCAGATCGTTTCTCTCCGCGTGCGTCGGTAGCGGCACACGCCTGTGGTATGCTCGCCTCATTCGATGACCGACCCGCACCATCCATCCCGGCTTTCGAGCATCACGCGTCGCGCGGCGATGGGCGCGATCGCGGGCGGTGCGGCGCTGGCCGCGTTCTGGCCTCGCACGCCGCGCTCGCGCCGCACGATCCCGTCGGGGCGGGTGGTGCTGCGGTACTGGGAGAAATGGACGGGCCCGGAGGGCGAGGCGATCCAGCGCGTGGTCGATCGGTACAACGAGTCGCAGGACCGCGCCTGGGTGCAGCGAGTGCCGGTGGCCGACCCGATGAGCAAGGCGATGGTCGCGGTGGGCGGCGGAGACCCGCCGGACGTGCTCGGGCTGTTCAGCTACAACGTCGCGCAGTTCGCCGAGGCGCGGGCCGCGATGTCGCTCGACGAGTTCGCGTCGCGTCCCGGCGAGATCGATCCGTCGATCTACAAGCCCGCGGTGGCGCGCATGCTCTCGCACCGGGGGCGGCCTTGGGCGGGCGTGAACACGTGCTACACGCTGGCGCTGTACTGCAACCGCGCGGTCCTCGCGAGCATCGGCGCGGACCCGTCGCGACTGCCGCGGACGATCGGCGAGCTCGACGCGCTGGCGGAGCGGCTCAACGAGCGTGACGGCGCGGGGAAGCTGTCGCGGGTCGGCTTCCTGCCGAACCTGCCGTCGTGGTGGCCGTATTTCTGGCCCATCATGTTCGGCGGGTCGTTGTACGACGCGGCCCGCGATCGCGCCACGGTCGCATCGGCCGAGTGCGTCCGAGCGTACGAGTGGATCGGGAGGTGCGCGGCCCGCGTCAGCCCCGCCGCCGCGGGGGCGTTCGCCAACAGCTATGCGCGGAGCTTTCACTCGCCCGAGGACCCGTTCATCTCCGGGCACGCCGCGATGATCGTGCAGGGGCCGTGGCTCGCGAATTTCATCAGGCACTACAACCCGTCGCTCGACTACGCGGCGGTGCCCGTGCCGCTGTCGCCCGATGTGCCCGATCCGGACCAGCCGCGCGGCATGCTCGAGGCGGATGTGCTGATGATCCCGCGCGGCTGCCCGCACCCGGAGGAGTCGTTCGCGTTCCTCAGCTTCATGCAGTCGGAGGAGGTCCAGGAGCAGCTGGCGAGCGAGCACTGCAAGAGCTCGCCCATGGCGCGGGTGTCGGAGTCGTTCATGCGCACGCACGCCAACAGATCGGTGGCGGTGCACGACGCGATCACCGCGAGCCCGCGGGTGGAGGTCCTGCCGCAGACTCGGGCTTGGAAGCCCTACGCGGACCTCATGATCGGCGCGTTCGACGAGGTGTGGAACGGCGGCGACGCGGCGGCGATCATGACGCGCGTGCAGTCGCGGGCGCAGGCGATCCTCGACAAGGCGGGCGAGCTGCGGAAGCGCCGGGAAGGAGCGCCCGCGTGAAGCGCCCTCCGTTCCTAGTTGCGCTGCCCTGGATCCTGCCGTGGGCGATCGGGTTCGTCGCGTTCCTGGCGGTCCCGATCGCGATGAGCCTGTGGTACAGCTTCAACGATTACTCGCTGCTGGAGCCGGCGGCGTTCGTGGGGCTCGAGAACTACAAGGAGCTCGCGGGCGATCCGCTTTTCTGGCGCGTCACGCGGAACACGCTCTTCTATGGGCTGGCGTCGTCGGGGCTTTCGGTCGTGCTCTCGCTGGTGATCGCGGCGCTGCTGGAGACGCGGGTGCGCGGCGCGTCGCTGGTGCGCGCGATCGTGTTCATCCCGGTGCTGGTGCCCGCGGTGTCGGGCGCGGTGTCGTGGCTCTGGCTGTACAACCCGCGGTTCGGGCTCATCAACTCGGCGATCTCGAAGCTCGGTGCGGACGGGCCGGACTGGCTGGGGAGCACGGCGTGGGCGATGCCGTCGTTCATCGTGATGGGGCTGTGGGTGATCGGGAGTTCGGTGCTGGTGTACTCGGCGGCGCTGCAGGACGTGCCGCGGACGTTGTATGAATCCGCGTCGATCGACGGGGTGGGGCGGCTGGGTCGATTCAGGCACGTGACGCTGCCGATGGTGTCGCCGGCGATCCTGTTCAACGGCGTGATGTCGCTGATCTGGTCGCTGCAGCTCTTCGCGCCGCCGCACCTGATGACACGCGGCGGGCCGGAGGAGACGACGTACACGTACTCGATGTACGTGTACAACAACGCGTTCATCTACGGGAGGATGGGGTACGCCAGCGCGCTGGCGTGGCTGCAGATCCTGGTGACGCTGGCGCTGACACTGATCGTGCTGGCGGTCGGGCGGCGGTTCGTGTACTACCGGGCGGCGTGAGGACGATCGGGCGAGCGTGTGGATGAGGGCTTGGGCGTGTGTGGGTTTCGTGACCGATGAGCGATGAACGGCGACAGCACGGTCGGGACCAGCGAGCCGGACGCGGGACGCGCGTGGGCCCGCGGCTTGGCGCGTGGATGTCGCTCGCGGTGATCGGATTTCTATACGCCGTGCCCTTGGTGTGGGGGCTCCTGGTCTCGCTGAAATCGTCGGCGCAGGCCGCCGCGCCGGGGCTGGGCGTGCTCCCGCGGTTCGAGGGGGAGGGGGGCGAGCCCTCGCTGTTCAGCCTCGCGTACTGGTCGCGGTTCCTTGGGCAGGCGGCGGCGAACTATCACGACGTGTGGACGAGCCCGATCGCGGATTTTCCGCTGTACCTCAGGAACTCGCTCCTGGTCGCGGTGCTGAGTGTGCTGGGCACGCTGGTGTCGAGCTCGATCGTGGCGTATGGGTTTTCGCGCCTGCAGTGGCGCGGGCGCGACGCGGTGTTCACGCTGGTGCTCGCGACGATGATGGTGCCGCAGGCGGTGGTGATCGCGCCGTCGTACCTCCTGTTCCGGGAGCTTGGATGGATCGGGTCGTTCGCGCCCCTGTGGGCGCCGGCGTGGTTCAGCGGCGCGTCGAGTGTGTTCATGCTGCGGCAGTTCTTCCTGACGATCCCGCGTGAGCTGGACGAGGCGGCGCGGATCGACGGGTGCTCGCACGTCGGGGTGTTTGTGCGGGTGATCCTGCCTTTATCGCGCCCGGCGCTGGCGGCGGTCGGGCTGTTTCAGTTCGTCGGATCGTGGAACGATTTCCTCGGGCCGCTGGTGTTCCTGAACCACCAGGAGCAGTACACGCTGCAGCTCGGGCTGGCGAATTACTACGCGCAGCACGGGGGCACGCCCTGGAACCTCGTGATGGCGTTCAGCACGCTGGTGATCCTGCCGGTGCTGCTGCTGTTCCTGTTGACGCGGCGGCTGTTTGTGGAGGGAGTCGCGACGCAGGGGTTGAAGGAGTAGTCGCGAAGTCACGGAGCGAAAGACAGGGAACACCCTCCCTCACGCTCGGGCGGTGGTCAGGCAATCGGACGCGACGAGGCGGGAAGGATCGCCGTAGGGCCTGCTGATGGGGAAGTCGAAAGACTCGCCGGGGAGGAGTGTGACGACGTGGGAGTCGCATTCGGTTCGGCCATCGACGCGATCGGCGTGGATGATGATGTCGCGGAGGAGTGAGGCGGCGGTGAGCGTGAGCACGCCGTTGTGTGTGCCGGCATCGCGCCACGACCACGTGAACTTGGGCGGGGGATCTTGCAGTTCGCGATCGATGCGGTAGAGCCATGTCGCGCGGGGCACATCGGGCGCGTCGATCGGCTCGACGACGGTGATCTCGCGCCAGGGGCGCGAGGTCGGGGCGACAAGATCGTCGATGGCCGCGATGTGGCGGACCTCGCCCGCGGGGACCGTGAACGCGGCGTGTGATTCGCGGAGAGTGGTTCCATCGAAGTCGATGCGACGGACGCGGACGCGGCCCGACCACTCACTCATCGAGTTGTTGATCGCGATCAGCGTTGGGCGCTGCTCGATCGGTTGAATGGTGAGGAGGCGCGGCGACATGGAACGGCGGACGGCGTGCCACGCGGGTTTGCGGCGGCCCGCGACGTCGACGAGCGACCAGGAGAATCCGGCCCACGCGTCGTTGAGCTGCCAGATGAGGGCCGCGGAGCAGCGGGGCTGGTTGGCGCGGAGCCATTCGACGCCGATCGAGAGAGCGCGGGCTTGGGCGCGGAGGGCGAGGTCGTGCCAGTGCTCGAAGTCGCGCGGCTCGCCATAGACACGGCGGATCTCGGCGAGGTGGTGCGGCTCGTGCCCGCCTGTGGCGCGCTGGCGGTGCGCCAACGCGTCGGACCAGAGGTGAAGCTGCTCGGCGGGGATCGCATCGCGGAGCGTGGCGAGCAGGCTGATGGACTGATGGCCGAACTCGGTGCAGGCGCGGGGGATGATCTCGCGGTAGCGTGCGCCCTGCACGTCCCAGGTGTGTCGATCGCCGCGATCGGGCGAGTTGGGAGTGTTGGTCGCGTCGCGCGACCAGGGTGAGTTGGCCCAGTAGGGCCTCGTCGGGTCGAGCTCGCGGACGACGCGCGGCAAGAGATCAAAGTAGTAGCCGGCGCCCCAGGGTTGATTGGGCACGAGGCGCTGCTTCCAACCCCAGTTTTCGTAGCCCCACACGCACTCGTTTCCGCCGCACCAGATCGCGAGGGAAGGGTGGGAGGAGAGGCGGGCGACGTGATGGCGAGCTTCGCGCTCGACGAGCGAGCGGTAGGGCTCTTCCTCGGGGTACATCGCGCAGGCGAACATGAAGTCCTGCCAGACGAGGATGCCGAGTTCGTCGCAGGCGTCGTAGAAGGAGTCGGGCTCGTAGCACCCGCCGCCCCAGACGCGGAGGGTGTTCATGTTGGCGTCGGCGGCCTGCCGGACACGATCGCGGAGTTCGAGCGAGCCGCGGTTCATGGGCCAGAGGCCGTCGGGGATCCAGTTGGCGCCTTGCATGAAGACGCGGCGGTTGTTGACGCGGAGTTCGAAGGACTCGCCGAAGCGATCGGGCGTGGTGTCGAGGGCGATGGTGCGGAGACCGATGCGGCGCGTGGATTGATCGAGGATTGCAGAGGAGTGCGGGTCGATGACGCTGACACTGAGGGTGTAGAGGGGCTGCGGGCCGTGCGAACGCGGCCACCAGAGCCGCGGGTTGGTGATCTGGATGGGGATGGTGATGGAGTCGGCGGAGACTGGCGTTTGACATTGCGCGACGATCTCATTGTCAGGATCGTGCAGTTTGGCGAAAACGACGACGGGTGCATGCGAGCCTCGCACGAGATCCACGTGGAGTTCGAGCGTGGCGGCGGATTCGTCGGCACGGGTCACGAGCGGGCGGATGTGGTCGATGCGGGCGACGGACCAGCGCTCGATGGAGACGAGTTCCCATACGCCGCAGGTCGCGAGTTTGGGTCCCCAGTCCCAGCCGAAGTTGCAGGCGGGGCGGCGTGCGAAGTTGAAGGGCTCCCAGTCGCCGTTGACGGGGCGCGGGCCGAAGCGTGCCGCACGCTCGCGGATGGCGCGGAGCGGAGCTTCGAGGGCGAGATCGAGGGTGTTGAGGCCTGGGCGGAGGTGCGCGCCGATGGGGAGGCGGTGTGGGACGTACATGCTCTCGGTGCGGGCGAGTTCGGTGGCGTTGAGCGAGATGGTGGCGAAAGTGTCGAGGGACTCGAGGACGAGTTCGATTTCGGCGGAGGGCGATGCGGGGACGGGGTTGGTCTGCCCGGAATCGGGCGTCCAGTTGAACTGCCGACGAAAGACCCAGTCGCACTCGCCGATCCACTGGACGTCGAGTTCGTGCGTGGATTTTGAGGGATCGGGGATGAGGCCCGCGGCGAGCAGGTCGGTGTGGACGCATCCTGGGAGCGAAGCGGGGACGCCGCGTGAGAGGCGATCGCGGAGCGCGGCCGGGGCGGCATCGGCGCGCGGGCCGAGGTGGAGCGTCCAGCGGGCGTCGTTGAGCGAGAGGACCTGCTTCACGGGTGGAGGGTAGGGGAAGGCGGGCGGAGGAGTAGTCGAGTGGTCTGGTGGGCGAGTGGTCGGGAGAGAGGAGCACCTTCGAGGGAGTGGCGGCTTCGGCATGTCGGCTGGGAACCACAAAGCCGTCGCCCGCTCGAGGCGAAGGCGTCACATTGACGGGCGTTGAGTGCGTGCGGCTATTGGGCGCGTGGTGTTGCCGCAGCGAGTGCGTGGGTGGGCCCGGTAGGGGGCAAATCGCGGTGGGCGAAAGGTGCGTGGAAGTCCGCTGGCGGTGTCGCTGGATGTTCTGTACTCTTCGGCGAACGGGGAGCATTTGGTCCTCGCATCGACGCTAGATCGGGCGATGCAGCGGCGGCACAAGACACAAGGCGGGTGAGACATGAGCACACCGAAGACACGGCGAGAGTTTCTGGGCGACGCAGCAGGGATTGCCGCGGCGGCGATGGTCGGCACGCGAGCGATCGGCGGCGTGCACGCGGGCGGCGGCGACGAGATTCAGGTCGCGCTCGTGGGGTGCGGCGGGCGCGGGAGCGGCGCGGCGGCCGACGCGCTTTCGGTGAAGTCCGGCCCGATGCGATTGGTCGCAATGGCCGACTGCTTCGAGGACCGTCTCAAGTCCAGCCACGAGGCGCTGACCGAGGAAACGAAGAGTGGCATCGAGGTGCCGCCGGAACGCCGGTTCGTCGGCTTTGATGGGTACAGGCACGCGATGGACTGCCTGCGCCCCGGCGACGTGGTCATCCTCGCGACGCCGCCGGCGTTCCGCTGGGTCCACTTCTCGTACGCGATCGCGAAGGGGCTCAATGTATTCATGGAAAAGCCCGTCAGCGTGGACGGGCCGAGCAGCCGACGGATGCTGGAACTGGCCGAGCGGGCGGGACAGAAGAACCTGAAGGTCGCGGTGGGCCTGATGTCTCGGCACAGCCGCCCGCTCCAGGAACTCGCTCGGCGCGTGCAGGCCGGCGAACTGGGCGAGATCATTTCTCAGCACGGGTACCGCATGCAGGGTCCCATCGTGAATTTCCGGTCGCTGCCGAAGCCGGAAGGCATCAGCGAGGTTGAGTACCAACTCCGGCGGTTTCACAGTTTCCTGTGGGCCAGCGGCGGAGCTTTCAACGACTTCTTCATCCACATCATCGACCAGTTGTGCTGGATGAAGGGCGCGTGGCCTGAAAAGGCGCAGGCGCTCGGCGGACGCCACTATCGCGCACGGGGCGACGGCGTGCCGTGGGTTGACCAGAACTTCGACTCGTACGCGGTCGAGTACACCTATGCCGACGGCACGAAGATGATGTTCGATGGGCGAAACATCGAGGGATGTCAGGACCGGTTCCTGAGTTTCATGCACGGGACGAAGGGCTCGGCGATCGTCTCGGCCAACGGCGATTGCGGAGCGCCGAGCCGCATCCACAACCGGCGCGACTTCAGTCGTGACAGTCTCGTGTGGCAGTCCGAGACCCCTCCGGGACAGGAAAATCCGTACCGGAACGAGTGGCACGACTTCATCGGCGCGATCCGCGACGGCGTGGCGTACAACGAGGCGAAGCGCGGCATCGAGGCCAGCCTTGTATGCAACATGGGGCGCATGGCGGCGCACACGGGGCGCGAGATCTCGTTCAAGGAAATGCTGGAGTGCAAGCACGAGTTTGCGCCGGGCGTGGCGGAGCTTACGAAGGACTCGGTCGCGCCGGTGATGGCGGACGACAAGGGGCGGTACCCCGTGCCGCAGCCTGGGATTCTGGTGGACAGAGAGTATTGAACCGGCGGAGGCATCGGGGCGAATCGCGACTTGAGCGAGGGGCGTCGGTTGGGCGGGCCGCGGTCGTGACGGCGGCGGCAAGAGAGTCCCGGCGGCGACGGCGATCATGCCGATTGCGGGGTTCGTCGCCGGCATTATGCGATTTGTGGGTGATCTGCTCCGCGTCGCATCGCGGCCTTTGCAACGACGTTGCCCTCCTTGCTCCGGCTCTGATACAGAGAACCTGAGGCTGGATCGGGTCGACGGAGGCGGGTCAGACCGCGGGGGCTTTTGTAGCAGCCCGATGGACGGGAGCAAAGCGAAAGCGCGGCGGCCAACGCGGGCCCGCGTTTGACCCCGGAATCTCCAGCGTTTCCGCGACCCCGCCAGGACACTGGAAACCGCGCGGGCCGCAAAGGACAACCGAACGGCTTTCGCGGGCCGGTCAGAAACTCCCCGATCGGAATGGTGTCAATCGCGATCTCTGCACTTCGAAGCCGGGCTTTGCCCTTGGAATGCCCGGATGGCAGGCTCGTTTTGCCAGTTTCATACGACGGTCGACCGTGGTCCCTGAGGCTGGGTCTTACGGGCTGACGGGCGGAGCACTGTCGCTGGGGTCGGGCATACCGGCGTTCTCCGAACGGGTCGTCGGTGTGGCGGCGTCACTTGACCGGATTTCCAACGGGCCGGTTTCGGGCCTTTCCCAAGGCTGGCTGGCGGCCACGAGTGCCCCGGCGGGCTCGCGAGAAGCAAAGATGCGGTAGAGCGCCGGGAGCACCACAAGAGTCAGGAGCGTGCTGGAGATCAGGCCGCCGATGACGACCGTCGCCAGCGGCTTCTGGACCTCGGCCCCGGTGCCGTGGGCGAGCGCCATCGGCACAAACCCAAGCGACGCCACCATCGCGGTCATGAGCACGGGCCGCAGGCGCGTAAGGCAACCTCGAAAGATCGCGGCGTCGCGCGCGAGCCCTTCCTGGCGGAGTTGGTTGATGAACGAGACCATTACGAGGCCGTTGAGTACGGCCACGCCCGACAGGGCGATGAACCCGACGGCGGCGGAGATGGAGAACGGCAGGTCTCGCAGCCACAGGGCCACGATCCCGCCGGTGAGGCCCAGCGGCACGGCGCTGAAGACCAGCAGGGCGTACTTGACGCTCTTGAACGCAGAGAAAAGCAGAAGGAAGATGAGGAAGAAGCAGATCGGCACCACGACCGTCAGCCGCTGCTTGGCCGCGACCAGATTCTCGAACTGGCCGCCCCACACAAGCCACTGTCCGGCGGGGAGTTGAACCGACGCCATCTTGGCTTGGGCTTCTTCAACGAACGAGCCCAGGTCGCGGCCGCGCACGTTGCACTGGACCACGATGCGACGTTTGCCGTTCTCACGGCTGATCTGGTTCGTGCCCTCCGCCACGTCGAGCTTGGCGACGTTTCCAAGCGGCACGAAGCCCATCTCGTCGGTCTTTGGGGACAAACCCGCCGTTGGCGACACCGCCGCGGAGACCAGCCGGACGCCGCTCGTCTCGTCCCGCATCTTGGGCAACGGGATGGGCAGGCGCTCGATCATGTCGATCTTGCCGCGCAGCGCATCGGGGAGGCGCACTACCAGGTCGAACCGGCGGTCGCCCTCGAACACCTGGCCCGCCTCGCGCCCGCCCATCGCAACCGCGACGACTTCCTGGACATCGTGGACCGAAAGGCCGTAGCGTGCGATCGCCTCCCGGTCGATGTCGACCGTCATGACCGGGAGGCCCTCGGTCTGCTCGGCCTTGGCGTCGGCCACGCCGGGGATGCTCTGGAGGACCGCGAGGACCTGTTGAGCGACCTTCTCCATCGGATCGAAGTCGTCGCCGTAGACCTTGACGGCGACGTCGCCGCGCACGCCGGAGATCAGCTCGTTGAAGCGCATCTGGATGGGCTGGGTGAACTCGTAGTTGTTGCTTGGGACGCCAGCGACGGTGAGTTGGATCAACTGGATCAGCTTGCCCTTGTGTCCCTCGATCTTGATCTCGCTCTCTTCTTCGTGCTCGTCGTACTTATCAAGCTCGTCCGCGTGCGAGCCGAGTTTGGCGATGGCCTCTTGCTTGGCGGCGATGGCGCGGTCAAGCTCGGGCTCGCTCCGCCACTGGCTCTTGTCCTTGAAGATGATGAACGTGTCGGAAACGTTGGGCGGCATTGGGTCCGTGGCCATCTCAGCGGTGCCGGTCTTGGAGTACACGAACGCGACCTCTGGGATCGAGGAGACCGCCTTCTCGACGTCGAACTGCATCGCCTGCGACTGCGTGATGCCCGTGGAAGGGATGCGCATGGAGTGCATCGCGAGGTCCTTCTCGTCGAGCGTGGGAACGAACTCCTGCCCGAGGCGCGTAAAGAGCAGCGCCGAGGCCGCGAAGGCGAGCACCGCCGCACCGGCGACAGGCCAGCGGAACTGCACCGCCTTCTTGAGCACCGGCTCGTACGCGGCCTTTGCCCAGCGGATGAGGAACATGTCCTTCTCGGTCACCTTGCCGGTGATGAGGATCGCCACCATCGCGGGCACGAACGTCAAAGAGAGCACGAACGCGGCGATCAGGGCGAAGATGACCGTCATCGCCATCGGGTGGAACATCTTCCCCTCGACGCCGGTGAGGGCGAGGATAGGGAAGTAGACCGTCACGATGATCGCCTGGCCGTAGACAGACGGTTGGATCATCTCCTTGGCCGCGACCATGACTTCGTGCAGGCGTTCCTGCAACGTGAGCAAGCGTCCCTTGTGGTGCTGGGCTTCGCCGAGGCGGCGCAGGCAGTTCTCGACGATGATGACCGCTCCGTCCACGATCAGGCCAAAATCGATCGCGCCCAGAGACATGAGGTTGCCGCTGACGTTGCCCTTGATCATGCCCGTGGCGGTCATCAGCATCGAGAGGGGGATCGCCAGGGCACAGATGATCGCGGCACGCACGTTGCCCAGCAGGAGCAGGAGCACGACGATGACGAGCACCGCGCCTTCCAGCAAGTTCCTTTGCACCGTCGCGATAGTCGCGTCGACGAGCTTGGTGCGGTTGAGCACCGCTTTGGCCTTTACGCCGGGCGGGAGCGAGCGCTGGATCTCGGCCATCTTTGTCTCAGCGCTCGCGGCGACGGTCCGGCTGTTCGCTCCCAGGAGCATGATCGTCGTCGCGACGACAACCTCCTCGCCGTTCTCGCTCGCTGAGCCGGTGCGCAGTTCGCGGCCAATGCCGATGCCGCCGCCGTCGTGGATGATGTCTTTCACACGGATCGGCACGCCGCCGCGTGCGGACACCACGATCTCTGCGATCTGCTCGGGTGTCTCGATCCGCCCCGTGGCCCGCACCAGGTAACTCTCCCCTTTGTGCTCGATGTAGCCAGCGCCGCTGGAGAGGTTGTTTTTCTCGATCGCGTCGATCACCTCGGCGAAGGAGAGGCCGTAGGACACGAGCTTCATCGGGTCGGGCTGGATGTGGTACTGCTTGACATAGCCGCCGATGGCCTCAACGCCCGCGACATCTTTCACGCTCTTGAGCTGCGGGCGGATGATCCAGTCCTGCACCTCGCGGAGATAGGAGGCGAGTTCAAGGTCGCTCGTCAGTGTGCGGCCCTCGGGCGTCAGATACACCCCTTCCTTCTGCCAGCCGGGCTTGCCGGGCGTGAACGCCGCGCCCTTGCCGTGCGGCTTCTCGTACTCCACCGTGTACATGTAGATCTCGCCCAGGCCGGTCGCGATCGGGCCCATGACGGGCTCGACGCCGGGAGGGAGCAATTCCTTGGCCTCGCCCAGCCGCTCACTCACCTGCTGGCGAGCGAAGTAGATGTTCACGTCGTCCTCGAAGACGGCGGTGATCTGCGCGAACCCGTTGCGCGAGAGCGAACGGGTCGATTGCAGCCCGGGGATCCCGGCCAGGGCGTTCTCGATCGTGAACGTCACTTGCTTCTCGACCTCGATGGGCGAAAGGCTCGGCGCGACGGCGTTGATCTGCACCTGGTTGTTGGTGATGTCTGGAACCGCGTCGATGGGGAGCTGCTTGAGCGAGTACACGCCCATGGCCCCGACCATGACGGTGAGCAGCAGCACCAGCCAGCGATTCTTGATGGAGAAATGAAGGATGGATTCAAGCATGGCAAGGGTTCCTTGTTGTGATGCGGTTCAATGGCTCAGTGCTCATGGGCCGCGCTGCCCTTGCCGAGTTCTGCCTTGAGGATGAACGTTCCGCTGACCACGAACTCCTCCCCCTCGATCAGCCCGGAGAGGATGGGGATTAGCCCGCCGACAGACGGGCCGACGGTGACGGCACGCTTGGCGAACGTGTTCGGCTCGCCCTTCACCGGCACGAAGACCGCCGGGTCGCCTTCGACCGTCTGCACGGCTTCGTCCGGAACCGCCACCATCGGCGCAGGCTCCGGGTTGCTCGGATCGGTCGCCACGATCTCGACCTGTGCGAACATCCCGGGCTTGAGCACCAGCGAGTTGGAGGGCACCTCGATGCGGACCTGTGCCGTGCGCGTTCCGGCGTCAATGAGCGGTGCGACAAGGGCGATACGCCCCTCAAAGCTCCGCCGACCTGCGCCGGATACCGCACCGATGGCGACGCGCGCCGGCGCGCCAACCGCTACCTCGTGAAGTCTTGCTTCTGGAACGTCGGCCAGCACCCAGAGCGTGCTTGTGTTTGCGAGCACCAGGAGTGCTTCACGATCGGGGCTGACGAGTTCGCCCAGGGTGACTTCTCGCTCGACGACCTGGCCGTCGATGGGGGCGTGGAGCGTGTAGCGCGGCGCGATCTCGCCGGTCTTGGCGAGGTCTTCGATCGCCGCCTGGGTCATACCGAGCAGGTGCAGGCGGTTCTCTGATCCGACGACCGCCGCCTCGGCCGCGCGCTGCGCCGCGACGGCGGCCTTGTACTCGGCTTCACGCTTCTGCACCTCGGTCAGCGAGATGCCCTGCGACTGCTCGTAGAGGCCCTTGGCTCGATCCCACGCGACTTTCGCCAGGTTCACGGTGGGAGTTGCCGTCTGGGCGGAGACTTGCTTCTGAAAGAAGTCCGCCTGGGCCTCGCCGAGTTCAGGGCTCTCGACCACGAGCAGGGCATCACCGCGTTTGACGGTGTCGCCGAGGTGGATCTTGATCTCCACCGCGCGGCCCCGGAGCGGGGAGCCGACGTGTGCCATAGCTTCGGTGTTAAACGCCACGCGGGCCGGCGCGGTAAATGTCGGCTTCAGCATCCAGAGCCGTGCGGGCAGTGCTCTGACGCCGTAGCGCTCGATCGCCTCCGGAGTCAGCGTGACTTCGTCGTCGTGCTCGCCCTCCTGGTGCTTTCCGCTGCTGGGCTCAGGCCCGTGGTCGTGACCGGCGTGGTCGTCGGCCTTCGCCGGAGCTTTGGAGTGGTCGTCGCGCTCGTCGCCTTCGGCGTGTTTCTTGCATCCGCCGAGAAGAGTGATCGCCGCGACCGAGGCAGCGAGGGTGAAGGACACGGCGACGGGGTGGAATCGGTTCGCAAAGGGCTGATTGTCAGATGGTGTGTGCATTTGGGGTCTCGGGCCGTGCTGGGTTGGAGCGAAATGTGCGAGACGGATTGAGCATGACTTGGGGTTTCAGGACTTCGGACGCGGAGCGGATGCAGTCCCGTGCTGGGGCGATGGCTCGGATGGTCGAGTGGAGGTCGGGGGTGTCGGCGATGGCATCAGCGTCGCCGCGGCGCCGGGCCCGCCCACGGCCCGCTGGAGCCGGACCAGGGCTGTCGCCGCCTGGCGTTCCACCTCGACGGCCTTTGCCTGCGTCAAGCGAAGCTCCTGCTCCGCTAGAAACAAGGCGGTGACATCGCTCTGGCCGGCGCGGTAGGCCATCTCAGCAAGCTGGCGTCGGGTTTCCTGCAGGGGGATGAGCTCGTTGCGGATGCGAGCCAGGTTGGCGTTGCTGGCGGCCATGGTCTGGTACGCGACGCGGACCTCCTCGACGACCCTTCGCTTGGCGAGCGTGAGGTCGTGGCGGGCCTCGAACTGCTCGGCCGTGACGCGAGCTCGGCGCGCCTGCCCCGTGTCGAAGATCGGGATCGGCGTCGAGATCGAGGGGCCGGCGAGCCACAGGTCGTCGCGTTGGGCGTCGGCGCCGACGCTCGCCCCATCCCACGGCAGGAAGCGGTCGACCGCCTCGTCATCACCGAGCGCCCGGAGCTTCCACGCGATCGACTGGATCTCCGGACGGTGCAAGAGGGCTTGGTCGATCCATCGAGACTCCGGTTGAAGATCGGCGCCCGGCCCTGTCCAAGGGTCGAGCGTCCACGAGGCGGGCGACGACGGCTCCCCGATGAGTCGGGCCAGCCGTAGCCGCCCCTCACGCTCCGCGAACACGGCCTGATCAATGTCCACCCGCAACTCAACGACCTGCGCCTGCAGCGTGGCGAGATCGCTGCGTGTACCTTCTCCTGCATCTAGCCGTGACTGGGCCACCGAGACCAAACGCTCCAGAAGCACCAGCCGGTCGCGGAGAAGAGGCACGAACTCCGCCGACGCCTGGGCTGCGGTGTATCGCTCCTGCAACTCGCTCGCGATGTCGATGGCGACGACCACCGCCTCCGCCGCGGCCTGCCGTAGCCTGTTGTCGGCCGCGCTCGCACGGCGTGGGGTCTGGAGTGCCTGCACGAAATCCTGCGCCAGGGACGCCTCGATCTGAGGCTTGCCGGGTCCCCAGCGAAGCACGATGTTGAGCACGGGGTTCGGGAGCAGTCGAGATTGATCGGAGTCGGCCATCGCGATCCGCACGCGCGCCATCGCCGCTTGGATGCCGGGATCGGTCGTGACCGCCCGGCGGAGGGCATCCGCAAGGGTGAGCGAGGCGGGTGCCGCCGGCTCATCGAGAGGCCCCCCCTCTGGGCCGACGGCGAAGAACTCGATGGGCGCGAAGAGCCCGGCGGCTTCGCCCGCATCGCGAGCCGCATCAACATCAGCCCGCGGTGTGGCTTGGCAGCCGACGGTTGCTATGGCGGCCAAAGTCATCGCCAGGTTCAAACAGGCGTCGCGAACGCCCGGTGCGTGGAAGTTCATTTGCGTTGTTCTCACGGGTGGATGGTGGCTCGTGCAGAGAACATCTACCGCGAGCGTCCGCCACACACGGAAATCGCAGAGATTCCGCACGCGGTGGTACGCAGGCTGGAGTGCCGGCCTTTTCGCTCGACGGATACGTCGACGCCAGAGAATCGTCATGCCGTCGAGATCGGCCGGTATGACCGCGGCGCAGCGAGAAACAGATCACCCGCGCTTATCACGCGCCCGAGGGTGACCGGTCCAGCGAACGGCTAGATGACGAGCACGACCGAACGCAACTGCGCCAGCGAGTCCGGGGGACGATCTCGCTCGCGCGCGAGAAACAGGACATGCGCAGAAACCTGGGACTCGATGGTCCAAGCGTCCCGGAGAATCGTGACGACGACTGTCGCAAAGACCGGTTCGAGGGCGGAATTCGCATGGTCGAGCCTCGCGGCCGACAGCTGCGGCGAGCCCAGGGGCGTGTCTTCACACGGCGCAGGCGAAAGGGGCTCACCCTCGTGGTCTTCAGAGGTCGCGTGCACATTCGGTTCGGCACACGGCAACAGGCAGACGCCCTGCGCCGACTTGAAGCACGCGTACTCGAACCTGGAGGTTCCTGTGGCGTCGGTGCACCAGACACCTCTCGAGGCAAAGACCGTCTGCCCAAGGCCGAAGGCCACGAGGCAGAGTGTCACGAGCAGGCGTTGGATCAATGCGTGGCGCATGGTGGACCGAGACAGGATATACGGGCAACCGCTCCGGCAGTTCGTCGATTGAAACCGAATCGCTGCCGATGATCAGCCGGCCTTCATGCTCCCTGCTGCTCGGCGCAACGACTTTTCCGCCTGAACAGGAGGCCGGTTGGAGCTTCAGACCCCGGTCTGAATCAGGAGGATCAAGTCCACGAGCAGGAAGCGTCGATGGGCGGAACGGTTCTGACCAGCCGCGTTCGGCCGAGGCGATGCTCGCCACCGTGCGGGGCGTGGACATTTCTACGCCGCGGCGTCGGAGTCCATGCGGCGAGTTCCCATTGGCCACACGCGGTCGAACACCGCGGCGATTCGCGGCGGTGGTGGGATTGATCGGTGGGCGGCCCTTCGGCGATTCGACGGGGCCGAACCGATATTCCGCGAGGCGGTAGGTGGCTTCCGCTCGGCGTTTGGAATGGGCAATCAGCGGACGATCCGGGCGATGAACAACCTCGCGGGCTTGTGCCGGGCGAAAGAGGACTACGGCGCGGCGCAACGAACGTATGAAGAGGCCAGCGCGGCGGCGCGCCGGGCGCTCGGGGAAGATCACCAGACGCTGATGATCGTCGACAACATCGGTGGAACGAGCTTCGCGCAGAAGGACCCGAAGGACGTGGCGGAGCATGCTCGGGCCGCACTCGAGGGGGCTCGGCGTAGTTCGCGCGACGTACTCCCTCTCGCATTCCGATCCCGCGAGCGTTCGTCATAACCCCGTGCTCGCGATGGCCTGATTCACGACGACATCGAAGCTCAGCGTGAACGCGAATCGCGTCACGGGCTCGAGGGGTCCGGGCGGCACCGCCGCGATGAACCGGCCGGGCTCGATCGCCGCGTCGAACGGAGACTCGGGCAGCGACGCGAGCGCAAGCCGCGGCTTGGAGAGCAAGATTGCCTCGCCGCTCCTGGCCACTTCAACTTCGTACAGGTGATTGCGCACCTGGTAATACACAGCCCGTCCGTCGCGACGCCACGTTGGCCGGCGACCGAAGACAGCCGAAACCTGATGTCGCTCGTTAAGCCCCGGCCACGGCTGCAGATACACCGTCAACCCGGCCGCGTCGTTCTGCCTGAAGTAGATCGGCGTCGCGCCCGTGTCGAACTCGCTGTAGAGCAGCATGTCGCCGGTGGGGCTCAGCCTCGCCGAACCGCGATCGGCGACGACGGGGAACACGACTCGCTTCCGCTCCGGCGCGTCGAGCGGCACGGCGTAGATGTCGCTCGGGTCGGTCGACCTCGGATTGATCGTGACCAGCACGGTCTTCGAGTCAGGCAGAACATCATCGGGCGATGCCCAGAATCGATCGGAGACTTCGAGCAGAGTCTGTGGTGTGCTCGCGCTTTCCGTGCGACAGAACGCGATGCGCGACGTGCCCGCGCCGTCGGACCGGAAGAACACACGCGAGCCGTCGCGCGACCACACCGGGCTGGCCTGATCCCGCGCGGCGTCGGGCGCAACGGGTGTCAGCGTTCCCCGAGCCAGATCATGGACCCAGATGCCTGCCGGGCCGTCACCTGCTGCGAAGGCAACGCGGGAGCCATCGGGCGAGAGACGCACGGAGTAGATCGGAGCCGAGCCTTCGAAGATCGGCGAGAAAGAGCCGTCAACTCCGACCCACGCAAGGCACGTCGGCCGTGCCGCGGAAGCCTGCGGTAGATGGACGAGCGAACCGGCCGCGACCGCGAATCGGGGTGGTGCGAGCCGATCGGCGAGCGGCGGGAGCGGTCCGACGACACGCGCGGGCGTGCCGACAACGCGGAGGTTCGTCGGGTCGAATCGCGCCGCCATGATCCACTCGCCGCGCGAGAACAGCAGGACGTCTGCCGAAAGAAACTGCGGCGAGCTCGCGTTCTCCAGGATGATCTCGCCGCCCGACGCTGGCTTGCCGAGTTCAACGCTCGCGAGTCCGCACGTGCGTGCTTCGCCGCGGCGACGTTCAACGCTGAACACGATCGCGCCGCGCCCCGGGACCTGGCACGGCTGCGCGTGTTCGAGGTCGCCGCGAGTTGTATCGAGCTTCGTGATTTGCGACGCGCTCGATGCGTTGCCCTCAACACTCACCGCCCACAACGTGCCGCGCAGCGTGAACACGAGACGATCCTGCGATGTCCACGTCATGCCGCCGGCGTCGCACGTGATGCCGCTCCACTCGGCGCGATCGCCGGTATCGGGGCGGATGCGGCGGAGTTGACCGGTGACCGAGTCCGAGTACGCGATCCATGTGCCGTCGGGCGAGAAGCAGGGCGTGCGGGCCGGGCCGGCATCGACGAGGCGCTTGGGCGACGCATCGTCGAGGCGGCGAATGTGCAAGTTCTGTGTTTCCGCACCGCGAAAGCCGGCGTACACGATGGACTTTCCGTCGGGCGACAAAGCGAATGACGCGCCCACATCCCACCGGGTGGGGAGCATCTCGGAGGCATCGAACGTGAACCGGATGGGTGACGCGGGCGCGGGCGAAGCGAATCGCTTGCCAAGCCACGCGCCGCCGAGCCCTACCAGTCCCAACGCCGCGCCTCCGATCGTGATCGCCCGCCGGCGCGAAAGGCCGCGCGCCACCGCGTCGGGTGGAGTTGCCAGGAGTTCCTCGAGGCGCACGCGGAGATCGCCCGCATCGCGCAGGCGAAGGTCGGGGTCTTTCCGAAGGCAGCGCCGCACGATCTCCACGATCGGCGCGGGTGCGGCCACGGCCAGCGCTTCAAGGTTGGGCTCCTGGCGCCGGACGGCCTCCAGCGTCTCGCGCGAATCGCCGCGCTGAAACAGGCGCTCGCCCGTGATCAACTCGGCGAGAATGCAGCCAAGCGCCCACATGTCGGCACGCCGATCCGCGGGTTTGCCCGCCGCCTGCTCCGGGCTCATGTAGGCCGGCGTTCCTAGCAGCATTCCCTCCTGCGTAAGCACGAGCGATCGGGGCGCTGGGGTCGGTGACGGCGTGGGCACCGGCGTGAGCGGCGCGGCACGAGACCCCACCTCGAGCGAGGGCGTCTCCTGCCACGCCTTGGCGAGACCGAAGTCGAGCAGTTTCACGTCGCCCTCTGGTGTGAGTGAGATGTTGGATGGCTTGAGATCGCGATGCACGATGCCGCGTGAGTGCGAGGCATCCAGCCCTTCGGCGATCTGGGCGGCGATGCGCACCGCGTCGCGCCACTCGATCGGCAGGCGCAGTCGATCCAGCGTCGTGCCGGGTACGAATTCCATCAGAAGCCCGAGATGCGTGCGCCGCCCGGAAGATGGGTTGGACTCCTCCAAGCCATACACCGCCGCGATGCGACGGTGGTTGAGCGCCGCCAGGGCACGGGCCTCCCGCTCCAGGCGTGCGCGACGCTCCGGGCTCTCGCTCCATGCGCCCGAGAGCACCTTCACCGCGACATCGCGTGCGAGCCGCTCATCAATCGCGCGGTACACCACACCCATGCCGCCCTCACCCAGCCGCTCGACGATCCGCGATGAGCCGAATGCCACGCCGACCAGGTCGCGCTGTGGCTCCAGGAACTTGCCCGATTTCGCGAGTGACTCCAGCAGGTCGCGGACTTCATCTCGCAATCGCGCATCGCCCGTCGTGACTCGATCGAGCGCCGCATCGCGAGCCTCGCCCGGTGCCGCGAGCACCTCGTCCAGCGCGTCCGCGACGCGATCATTCCATGCGGAACTGTCCGGCGGGCGGTTCATTCGGGCGGGGCTCCGGTCAGGCGATGAAAGAGCCGCGCTCGCGCGAGGTTCCAGCGCCGGCGCACGGTTCGATCCGCGATCCCTTCGACCGCGGCGATCTGCTCGATCTCCATGTCCGCGAAGTACCGCATCGCCACCAGACGCGCCCCCAGCGGGTCGGTCTGTTCCAGTTCGTCCAGCGCCTCACCGAGCGACACCAGCTCGATGTCATCCAGTTCCATCCCTTGCGCGAGTCGCTCCGGATCGAGCGCCGCCCTCGACACGCCGCCGCCTCGCTTTTCTCGGAGTCGAGCCCGCGCGTGGTCGATCAGGATCCGGCGCATCGCGATCGCCGCTGACGCAAAGAAATGAGCCCGGTCCTTCCAGCCGGCGTCGGTCTGGCGCACCAGCTTGAGGTACGCCTCGTGAACCAGCGCGGTCGCTTCGAGCGTGTGCCCCGGTCGTTCGGCGTTCATCTGGGCCCGTGCGAGGCTGCGGAGTTCGTCATAGATCGCTTCGAGGAGCAATGGCGCCGCGGCGGACTCACCCGCCTCGACTCGTCTCAGGATGGCCGTCAGGTCGTTGGGGTTCACGGCCACTCCATGATACCGGACAGAGCCTGATTTCGGCACATGGACGACGCAATGTCCGCGATTCTCGTGATTTGCGTGTCCGGTCGCGCGCTAAGACGTCGCCTTTGGAAGGCCGGACTGCGTTTTGATCTCGCCGTCTTCCGGAGAGGCCCATGAACAGTGCAGGTGTTATCGGCGGAGTTGCTTCACTTGTGCTGGCCGCGCTCGCGAACGCCCAGCCGCAGATTGTCGACATCGGGGTACCCGCCGGGACGATCGATTCGTATGTGACCGGCCTGAGCGACAGCGGCGCGGACGCATCGGCGTCGTGCAATTCACCCAATCAACTCCCCCTGGCGTGGAATACGAATACCGGCCTTCGCATACTCAACACTGCCGCTGCGGTCTACACCGCCCTTGGGATCAGCGGCGATGGTACGACCTTTGTTGGGTCCGGCTACCTCGCCTCTCAGAATGTCCGCAAGCCGGTTTTCTGGAATGCGATCGGCGGCCCCCTCTTCTTGCCGCTCCCACCTACGTGGACCGGTGGTACGTACTACTCCGTCAACGAAGACGGAGCGTACATGGTCGGCGTGTACACGCGCGCGTCAACTCAGACCATCGCCGCGCGCACCGACTCCGTCGGCAACATCGATCTCATCCCGCCTGGTTTGGGCTATGCGAACTCCGTCGGCGCCTCGATCAGCCCCGACGGGCGCATCGTCATCGGCTATTGGTCCAACCCGTCGTGGCGCGCCTTCCGCTGGGAAGAAGGCGTCGGCAGCCAGGACCTGGGGCTCCTGCCCGGCGGGATCGCCGCGGGCGCGTACGGCATCAGCCGTGACACCTCCACCATCGTCGGAGACTGCGTCCTGGCGGGAGACGTCCATCGCGCCTTCATGTGGACCGCAAGCGGCGGGATGACCGAACTGCCCACCGGTGAACCCGGGCTTGCATCACTCGCGCTCGTCGTGTCCGCGGATGGGACCGTGATCTGGGGTAACGCGGTCTACGGCCCGCACCCCGACGGGACCGCCTTGATCTGGCTCAACGGGAACCCCGGCGTGCGCCTTCAGCCCTACCTCGCATCGCTCGGCGTCGATCTTACCGGCTGGAACCTCGAGAGTGTCTCCGGAGTGTCGCGCGACGGACGCACCATCGCGGGCGCCGGCGTGCATAACGGCCAGCGCCGTGGCTACATCGTGAAGAACCTCCCCTCGCCCTGCGCGCCCACGATCATCGATCAGCCCGCGTCCGCGGCCGCCGTCCCGCACAACTCCGTTCAGTTCATCGTTAACGCGACGGCCAACTCGGGCCTCACATACCAGTGGTACCGCGGCGCGTCCACCGCGCTCTCGGATGGCCCGACGGGCACCGGCTCTGCCATTGCTGGCGCCGACTCGCCAACCCTCACCATCATGAACGTCTCAGGCGATGACGCGGGGCCTTATCGCTGCCGCGTCTCCACCGCGTGCTCGTTCGCGTACACCTCGTATGCGCAGCTCACCATCAACCCCGGCTGCGGCACGGTCACCGAGTCCATGCCCGCCGGCACCTCTTGCACCATGAACGGCCAGGAGTGCGGCAGCCTTTTCGAGGTCGAACGTGACACCTGCGGCACGCTCCAGGTTGAGTACATCACTTCGCCGGGGCACTGCTCCAACGTCGGCATGCGCTTCTACCTTGATGGCGCGCTCATGATCGAGACCCCGCCCGTCGGACCCGGCGTCTCGACCGGCGTCATCGACCTCGGCCCCGTGTCGCCGGGCCGTCACGTTATTGGCATGGAGGGCATCGGTGAAACGGGCGGCTGCAACTCCGGCTATCTCGAAGCCTGGGCCGGCACGCTCAACATCACCAGTTGCGTCGATGCGCCGTCCTTCACCCAAAATCCTAGCGACGCCGAGACCTGCACCAACTCGCCCGCACTGTTCGCTATCGCCATCGAGGGCGGCGGACCGCCGGCCATCGCTTGGCAGATCTCCGACCCCGTCACACCCGGCGCATGGCGCTCGATCGACGAGGGTGAGACTCTTGCCACCTCTGGCCAAGTTGCATTCTGGGCGGTCGGCACGACAACCGATTCGATCATCATCACCCCCGGCCCCGGATTCCACGACGACTGGACCAGCGGCTCGGCGCTGATCCGCTGCAGCGCGGTCAACGTCTGTGCCGCCGCCCAGAGCGACGCGGCGACGCTCGCAGTGGCCGCCACATGCTGCCCCGCGGACTTCAACGCCGACGGCTTCGTCAACGGCGATGATTACGATGCGTTCGCCGAACTCTTCGACATCGCCGACCCTGGCGCCGACATCAACCACGACAGCTTCGTCAATGGCGACGACTACGACCTGTTCGCCGAGCACTTTGAGTCGGGGTGCTGAGGCCGACCCTGGAACAAGCGGCGGCCCATTCAATCGCGGGATCGCCAATCGCTCACTTGGTCCCCAGCGGCGTTTCTGGGGAAGGACGCAGACGTAGTACCGAAATTTCCACCCCTTGGACATGGTGAAGTGATACCCCAGGGTCGAGCCGCGAGCCTGGCAGTGGACGAAGCCTTCAAGGATCGCCCAGGCCTGTTCCCGGGGCCCGGCCCTCGTAGGGCCTGTTGCTTCCCAGCCTTGCGGAACGACTCCTCGTCCACGATTGCCTCGCGCAGGCCGTCGTAGATGAACGCCTTCTTCAGCAGGCTTCCCCGCGGCGGGCGCTGACGGGCGCGCCGGCCGTGAAGGCGGGCTCGCGCGGGGCCCGCGACGTGTGGTCGGACATCACGCCCGCGGCCCGACGCGATTGGGTTCACTGGATCGAGTCGGCGAAGCAGGCGGTGACGCGCGCGAGGCGCGTGGCGATGGCGATCGACATGCTCGCCAAAGGCAAGCGACGCCCGTGCTGCTTCGATCGCTCGGGGATGTACAGCAAGAGCCTGGCGTGCCCGGAGGCGGAGAGTGAGGTAGCAGCGGATTGATCGATCGGCACTTACCAAGTCGATGAGATTGAAAGGCCGATCGTCACAGGAGGAACGTCATGCTTGGCGGACACCCGAAAATCTGGAGCGACGGTCGTACCGGATTGCGATGCCTAGCTCGCTTTGGTTTCGCCCTGTTGTCTTTGGTGTTTTTGACTGGTTGTTCGCGAACGCACACGCTCAGGCTCGATGGAGACGGCATTTGCCGTGCCGGGACGGCGGTGGTGCGTGTTGAGCACATGGCGCTGTGCAACAGCGACTCGCCCAGGGTTTTGGTGACGCTGCGCAATCTGGGGAGCGGGCCGATCGGGATCAACTACTGGAGGCTCGGCGAATGGGCGTTCATGATCGAGACTGAGCAAGGCGAGGCGCTGTTCAGGGGGAAAGGGTGGCTTGTCGACCCCACTCCTGACTGGATTATCAATCGTGGTCGATCGACCGACGAAGTGATTTCGCCGGGAAGCGCGAAGGAACTTTCTGTTTCAAACTGGCTCGTTTGGCTCCCGGATGAGCGTTTTCAGCGGGGCATCCGCTTGAAGTTGGATCGCCCCCTTCAAATCCGGGTGGGCACGTCGGATGAATGGACGAGCCTGAAGTGCCATCTCACCGGGCAACTGGAATAGGTCACCAAGCCTGAGGCGACCATCAGAAACGGGCTCATGAAAAACGCACGCTGTTCGCGTGGCAACGGATGACTTTTCGCGTCTGATAGCATGATCGCATGGCACGGCAGGCCGTCATCGATCGATTTGGCTGGGCGATCATCGCGACGGTATCGATCACGATCGGCGCATGGGCCGCGTGGATCGCGCGAGGGTCTGGCTCGGGCACCGCGGGCGTGCTGGGCTTCGCGGTGTTTTTCGCAGCGGTTGTAGCAATTCCCACTTCGGCGATCTGGGGAACCGGCCTTGGTCTGCGCGAAAAGGCACGTCGCTGGCACGCCTCCCGTTCGTGCGTGAAGTGCGGAGCCAGCCTGACGCGGCTCGAATGCCGCTGGAACGTCGTCGTGTGCAAGGCGTGCGGCACGCGCAACTGGCTTGGCGCGAGCGGGACAACGCCCGCGCAACTCAGAACTCGCGAGACGGCGTTCGACGGCCTGATCATCGCACCGGGGAGCCGCTGCCCGAGCTGCGCGGGTGATTTGGGAGGAACACGATGCGAGCAAGGATCGTTCTCGTGCCCCGAGTGTCGCGTAACGCACAGCGCTGCGGCGATTGCCCCGACCGATTTCGTGGAAATTCGCGAGGCGTGGCGGCGATTCTGTGAGGGCCGCTCTGCGGACGCGGGCGCCGCGTGCGAGCGATGCGGCTATCGGCTCGACGGATTGCAGGTCGAGAATGACGAAGTGCGCTGTCCCGAGTGCTCGCATGCGAACGCGCTGCTCCGGGTGCGAAAGTTCACGGTTCAGAGCGGGGACTTCGACGAATTCGTGGGTGTATGGGGATTGCAACACCGATAAGGACCGGAGAGTCGCCTGCGTCTGGGCCAGCCATGAGGCCATAGCTCGGACGTCCGAACTCAGTGCAGGGTATGACCATGGATGACACCCACTGGAGTGCTGAGCGTTCAGATGCGTGCCGCGTGTGTGGGTTGTGCCTGGCGCTCCTCTTGTCCCTCTCAATTGCGGCCTGTTCGCAAACGCACTCGCTCAGGCTCGATGGAGACGGCATTTGCCGCGCCGGGACGGCGGTGGTGCGTGTTGAGCACATGGCGCTTCGCAACTCGGCTACGCCTCGAGCGATGCTGACACTCCGCAATCTGGGGAGCGAGCCGCTCAGGCTCGATTCGGCGTGCGTTGGCGGCTTGCCTTTCTGGATCAAGGACGCCAATGGACGAGACTTGTTCGAGTGGGACGGGAGACTCTACCATCCAGACGAAACGGAGATATCGTTCGATCCATCCCCAGATGTGACCATTCCGCCGGGTGAGGCGCTTGAATTCACCGACTCGAATGGGCGCGTCAGGTTGCCCGATAATCGCTTCCGACGAGGTGCTTGTCTGAAGCTTGATCACGATCTGAGAGTTTGGGTGGGCACTTCCGGCCAGTGGGAGACGCTGCCATTTCATCTCGCTGGGCAACTGGAATAGGTCACCAAGGCTGAGGCGACGGTCAGAAACGGGCCCGTGAAAAACGCACGCTGTTCGCGTGCGTTCGATGGTCGTCTGATTGGTACGACAAAGATCGGGCCGAAGCCGGCTTGGCTCATCTTGGCCGCAGCCGCACCGCCGAGCAGGCCCCACGGACGCCGCTCGGCGCGAGGGAGTGACGGCAGGGCCCAGCCGAAGCTCAGGCCTTCTTCTTCTCGTCCTTCTTGAAGTAGTTGCCCGAGTACTTGCGGGTGAACTTCTCGACGCGGCCGGCGGCGTCGACGAAGGTCTGCTTGCCCGTGAAGAACGGGTGCGAACCCGACCACACTTCGACGTGCAGCTCGGGCACGGTGGCGCCAACGGTCATGACGACCTGGCCGTTGTGGTAAACCTTGCAGTTGGGGTAGTAGCGCGGATGCGTGTCCTTCTTCATGGCGAGTCCCCGATTGAGTCGTTGGTCCAATTCCAGTCGTGGATCAGGTTTCGGTCGTTGATCCGGTCGTTCCGATGCTCCCGGCGGACGGACCCGCGGGATGGTGCAAGCTCCCTGCGATCGACCATCCCGCGATGAACCGGGGGATCGGCCGCGAAACTCATTCCCTTCCACGCCGCCGGATTCTCGCCCGGGCGTTTCCGAAGCCGAGCCGGATGGCGCGGGCTTCGGTGGCGAGTGACCGACGGGTCCCGGGCCAAGCCCGAGACGAGGCGGGAACCTGCCGCGTGGTTCGCCTGGAGGGCCTGTAGGGCCCCGGGCGATCGGTCGAGAGTATAGGCTGGCCTGTCGGGTCGAGGGAGAGGGCGAGTCGGTCGATCTTGACCCCCGGCCAAGGGCGGCTAGGCTTTGGCCCGGCCAAACTCCCGGCACGTCCGGTGGGTGGCCATGACAACCTGATTCCCCGATAGCTCAATGGTAGAGCGACCGGCTGTTAACCGGTAGGTTCTAGGTTCGAGTCCTAGTCGGGGAGTTCTGAGAAAGGCCTCGTAAAGAGGCCTTTTCTCGTTAACGGTCTGGGCCTTTCGCCCACCGCGCGTAACTCTCGGGAATCGTGGCACTTCCTGAAGGTCCACGATTTGCCGGGCGCTCTCGAATCCGAGGCATCGCATCGCCGTTTCGGTCGCCACGCCCGGGTTGGGGACCGAAAGTCTCTCCGCGCTCTCAAACGCCCGGGCGGGTCTGGTTAACGCGCTGCCGGGGTGAACGAGGGGTGAGATTCGGACCCTGCGCCGCTCTCCGACCGTTTCGCGTATTCAGAGGCAGGCGGCCCGCACCGGACGCGGGCCCCATTCCAGCATCAGGTGCGAAGCCGAGCGCCAAGCGCACGCCCGCACGGATGCATGTCCCCCTTTACGGAGGATGTGCCCGTGCACGACACCGCGATCACGGACGATGCGCCCGCCCCCACCCCCCCAACCGCCTCGCTTGATCCCGATGCCCCGACGACGCCCGTGGCGCGACTGAATGCCATCGCCGCCATCTTTGCCGAGGGCATCCGCCGCCGGCGGCGACAGGTCGCCATTTCGGAGCCGAGCATCGAGCATCAAGACGGCTCTCCGACTCGACTTGAACTCTCCGAGCATGCCCGCCCTGATGGGTCGCGTGGTTAACGACCACGAGAACGGAGACCCCGATGGCGATCGATGTGAATGCAGCCGAAAAGGCCTTGGAGAAGATGACTGTGCCGCAACTGAAGCAGCGGTACGCCAAGGTCTATGGCGAAGAAGCTCGCACGCACCACAAGGTGCTGCTGATCAAACGGATTCTCTGGCGGATGCAGGCGCTTCGGGAGGGGGACCTCTCGGAGCGGGCACGCCAGCGGGCGCGCGAACTGGCCAACGACGCTGACCTGCGGCGAAGCCCGCCACGCGCCCAATCGCCGGACGCGCCCAAGCCCCGGGCCAACGGCGAAAGCGTGGTGAGCGTGCCCATCCACACGCGAGAGGACGGGCGGCTGCCGCCACCCGGGACGGTCCTCCGCCGCGAGTACAAGGGCCGCGCCGTGTTTGTCCGGGTGCTGCCCAAGGGCTTCGAGTTTGAGGGAGAGGTCTACCGGTCGCTGAGCGCCATCGCGGCGAAGGTGACCGGGTCGCATTGGAACGGATTCCGATTCTTCGGGCTCCACGAGCCCGGCATCACGGAGGGCAAGGTATGAGAACGTCAATGGAAACCAAACCCGCAAAGAACGCCGGCGTGGCGACGGTGCGATGCGCCATCTATACCCGCAAGTCCAGCGAACAGGGACTCGAGCAAGAGTTCAACTCGCTGCACGCCCAGCGCGAGAGCGGCGAGGCCTACGTCGCCAGCATGAAGCACGAAGGCTGGGTCGCGCTGCCGGACCAGTACAACGACGGCGGCTTCACCGGCGGGAACACCGACCGACCCGGTTGCCAGCGGCTCATGGCGGACATCGAGGCCGGCAAGGTTGATTGCGTCGTGGTGTACAAGGTCGACCGCCTGTCGCGATCGCTCTTGGACTTTGCCCGCATGATGGCGGTATTCGAGAAGCACCGCGTGTCATTCGTATCGGTGACGCAGCAGTTCAACACCACGCAATCGATGGGACGGCTCACGCTGAACATCCTGCTCTCGTTCGCCCAGTTCGAGCGAGAGATCATCTCCGAGCGCACCCGCGACAAGATCGCGGCGTCCAAGCGCAAGGGCAAGTGGTTCGGCGGCAAGCCGATCCTGGGGTACGACCTCGCACCCCAGCCCGCGGGCGGGAGCAAGCTCGTGGTCAACGCGGCGGAGGCGGAACTCGTCCGCGAGGTCTACCACCTGTATCTGGAGCACCGCTCGCTCACCAAGGTGGCCCAGATCCTCAACGCCCGCGGCAGCACGAGCAAGCGCTGGACGACCCGCAAGGGCATGGCGGTCGGCGGTCGCGTGTGGGACAAGCACCTGCTGATCAACCTCCTCACCAACCCGGCCTATGTGGGCAAGGTCAAGCACAAGAAGGAGCTGTTCGCCGGCGAACACGCGGCCATCGTCGACGAGCGGCTTTGGCAGCAGGTCTTCCAGACGATCAAGCACAACGGCCGCACCGGCGGCATGCACGTCCGCAACCAGCACGGCGCGCTGCTCAAGGGGCTGATCCACTGCGGGCCGTGCGGGCACGCGATGGGCCACACCTACAGCGTCAAAGACGGGAAGGCCGCGTACCGCTACTACGTCTGCTACGTCGCCCAGAAACAGGGCTGGCACGCGTGCCCTTCGGGCTCCCTGCCCGCCGAGCAGATTGAAAGGTTGGTAGTCGACCGGATCAAGCACATCGGTGGCGATGACGCGTTGGTCGCGGCGGCATTCCGCCAGTTGCAGAGCGGCATCCGCTCTCGGAGCGCCCAGATCGACAAGGACCACACGGCGAGCACGCGTGAGATCCAGAAGATTGAGGGCGACATCCGCAAGGCCGCGATGGCCGCAGGCACGGACGCCAACGCCGCCGCCCGGCTGGCCGACCTCCACGAACGCCTGGCGACGGCCAGCGAGCGGACACGGGTTCTTCGCGCCGAGGCGGAACAGATCGAGAACGAGTCGATCACCCAGGCCGACGTCGCGGCCTCGCTTCGCGAGTTCGCCGCGTCGTGGGACGTGCTCTACCCGCGGGAACAGGCGGCCGTGCTGGCGAACCTCGTCAAGCGGGTGGACTACGACGGTGCAAAGAAGACGGTGTCGATCACGTTCCATCCTGCCGGGCTGCGCACGCTCGGCCAGGCACCCGTTGAGCACGAGGAGGTCGCATGAAAAACATGCACGACGTCACGATCGAGTTCCCGGTGCATTTCACGCGGGGGACGGCGGGCCGGAAACAGGTCAACGTCGGCGTGGAGCCCGCCGCGCCGCCCGTTGAAGCGGGCCGCGTTCCCCGTGTCGCCCGCCTGATGGCGCTGGCGATCCGGTTTGCGGAGTTGGTTCGGATGGGCGAGGTCGAATCCCACGCCGATCTTGCCCGCCTCGGCCAGGTCACGCGGGCTCGGATCAGCCAGATCATGGACCTGCTGTGCCTGGCTCCGGACATCCAGGAGGAGTTGCTGTTCCTGCCCCGCGTTGCGCGAGAGCGTGATGCAGTCAGCGAGCACGAACTGCGCACGGTGTGTGCCGCCTCGGACTGGTGCGAGCAGCGCCGGCGCTGGCGGGAGTTGGCGGACGCAAGGCGGCCTCGTTGCGAACTACCGCAATTGTGAGGTCGCCAAACAGCTTCATGAGATCTGTCGACAGCAATCTATCGCGACATCCCTAGGGGAGATGGTGACGCTTTCAAGAGGTGTTGCCGGCACATCATCGGCGTCCATCCGATGGGAGAAGCGATATTGAAAACTTGACTGCTCGCGCACTGTCGTGTCGCACAGCAATCTCTCCGCCGCTGGCTCTCGTGAGCGTACGGGCGACGGCGAGGCCCAGGCCGAAGCCGCGTTGGTCGTGGCGAGAAGCGTCCTTGCGCCAGAACGGCTCGAAGAGGTGTGCGAGGTCTTCGTTCGTGAGAGCCGGGGCCGAGTTGGTGATATCGATGCGAACCCCGTCCGCAACCAAATGCGCGCGGACGATCACCGGATCATCCGGCGCGACGTCGCCGTGGCGCAGAGCGTTGTCGAGCAGGTTGCCGACGATGGCCGCGAGCGTGGCGCTCTCGACGCGGGCCACAAGCGTCTCATCCGCGTCGATGCGCACAAGACGGGCATCGCCGCCGTGCATGGCGATGGCGCGGGCGGCTTGCTCCGTAAGAACAGGACCGACTTGGGTGCGTGCCTCCGCGCCGGGCGCGGGGTGGGCCGCGCCGGCGCGTGACAGGCGCAGCAACGTCTCGCAGAGCGATTGCGCGCGGGCCAGCACCCCCAGCGAGGTCTCGGCCGTGCGCAACCATTCCTCGCCGGTGCGGGGCTGACTTGAGGCGACTTCAAGGAGCATCCGCAGTTCCGCGATGGGCGTGCGGAGTTCGTGGCTGGCCGCGGCGCTGAAGCGTTTCTCGCGCTCGAACGCGTCTTGGAGCCGGGCCAGCAGGCCCGAAAGGTGTTCGGCAATTGGGCGGAGTTCGGCGGGCAGACCGGCGGGCTCGAACCGAGCGCTGAGGGTGTCCGCGTCGAGCGACTGCACGCGCCGGGAGAGGTCGCCCAGCGGGACGAGCCCGCGCCCGACGGCCCAGCGGGATGCGATGATGCTCGCCAGCGCGAGCGCCCCGCCCACGCCCGCGATGCACCACCCGACGAGCGAGAGCGTGCGGTCCAGCGGCGCTCGCGGGAGCGCGACAAGCAGGCGGACGGCGTGCGCGGATGGTGGATCGAGCGCGGGTGAGGCCGGAGCGGTTTCGGTCGGTGCTTCGCCGCGACGGTCGCTCCCCTCGTCAAGCTCGCGTGGGGCGACAAACTCGATCAGCACCGCGCGGCCCGGCGAGCCACCGGGCAGAATCACGTCGCGGATGCCCACGGAATCATCGCGCATCGCCGCCGGGGGCCACGGGCCCTCGCGTAGCGATTCGGAGCGTTCGAGCGCGAGCCAGCCCGACCCCGCCCGCACCCACGCGACAAAGAACTCGGCATCCGCGCGCCGGGCGTAGCGAGGCATGGCCTCGCCCGCGAAGTCCATCTCGACCTTGGTTCCGTCGAATCGCGTGAGTGATTGCAGCGCAGCGGCCCGTGCAACGAGCGCATCGTCGAACTGCGCGGTCATGGCCCGGCGCAGCACGACCAGCAGCACGACGCCGCCGACGACCAGCAGCACGGCCATGCTCAGGGCCACCAGCATGGCCGTGCGGCGACGGATGCTGGTCATGGCGTGCCCTCTTTCAACACGTACCCAACCTTTCTTCTCGTGTGGATGATGGCCGGACACCCCGCCGCGTCGAGTTTGCCGCGCAGGGCCGCCACCGCCGAGTCGATCGCGTTGGAGAAGACCTGCGAGCGATCGTCGTAGAGGTGTTCTTCCAGTTCCGCGCGGGGCACGGGCTTTCCGGCATGGGCCGCGAGGTACGCGAGCAACCCGTACTCGCGGGGCGAGAGGTCGAGCGCGACCGCTGCGCCGTGGCCCCGCGCCACGTGCGCCGTCTTCGCCGACGTGTCGATCGTGAGCGGCCCGATCCGCACCACCGGGGATCGCTCCCCGTGCCTGCGTCGCGTGAGGGCCTGCACCCGTGCCAGGAGTTCCTTGAACGCGAAGGGCTTGACGAGATAGTCATCGGCCCCCGTGGTCAGGCCGCGCACCTTGTCGTCGAGCGTGTCCTTGGCGGTGAGCATGAGGATTGCCGCGGGGATGCGTTTCTCGCGTATCTTGGCGAGCACCGTTAGTCCGTCCATCTCCGGCAGCATCCAGTCCAGCACGATCACGTCGTAGTCGGTGGTCTGGGCGTAGATCAGGCCGCGCTTGCCATCGGCGACCGCGTCCACAGCGTACCCGGCCTCGCGCAGACCCTGGGCCAGCGAGTCGCGGAGAACGGCGGAATCTTCGACGATGAGGATGCGCATGGCTCTGGTCGATCATTGGGGGCTCGCGCCCGGGGAGATGACGGAAACATGACGCTGGCGCAGTGCCTGTAGCGATGTATGAGTGGCCTCGACAGACTTCAACTCGCTCCCCTACGTGCCGAGTGTCTGCGACGGACCGGCCGTGCTCTCCTCCGGGTCACCACAGGGCGGGCAGCGGACCCACTTCGTCGCGCGACGCGATGGCGAGACGACCAGTGCGTTGGGGAGGCGCAGTACACTTTGGCTCGCCCCGACATAAAGTGTTGCATGTTGAAGCCTTGTCGCACCTTCGCCGTCTGCGCCGCCACCGCTCTACTTGGGGTGCTCGCAGGGTGCACTGCGACGCCCGGCCCGTCCACGAAGCCACTTGCCATGCACGCCGCCCAGCCAAGCATCGAACTCCTCGGTTTTCCCGGCTGTCCCAACACACCCGCGCTGCGCGACAATCTCCGGGCCGCGCTCGGCTCGATCGGCGAGGGGTGGACCTTCAAGGACACCAACCAGGAGCAACTGCCCGCGAGCGACCCGCGGCGCGGCTGGCCAACGCCCACGGTGCTGGTCGATGGCCGCGATCTTTTCGGATTGCTCGCTCCCGCCACGCCCAGCATGGGGTGCCGCGTGTATCCCGATGGCGTGCCCGAGGCCAACGACATCGCCGAGAAGTTGAAAAGTGAAGCGGGCAGGTAGCCGATCGAGCGGTGAGCGGTCGGCAAGGCGAATGCGAACGCTCCAGATACAATCACCACGATGCACACCCAGCCGCACCGGATCGTCGCCGTTCTCTCCACCGTCGTTGTTGGTCTGCTCGCCGGATGCGCGGGAACCGAAAGCACTCGACCCGCCACCGCCGCTGCGCCCGCTCGGGTTACGCCCGCCGTGCAGGCCGGGGCCATGCGGCCCGTCATGCGCGAGGGGCAGACCGAGCCGCGTGTGAACCTCGCCAGCGCAAACGAGCGGGCGGGCCTGTTCGCGGTCGGCGCGATGGCCGGCCTGGACGGGGAGATCACCATCACGGGCGGTGAGGTGTGGGTCAGCCGCGTCATGGATGGGCACCCCGCCACCGTCGGTCCCGCCCCCGCGCCCGACGCCTTCGCCACGCTGCTGGTGGGGTTCCGCGTTGACAGGTGGACGTCCGTCACGCTCGAGGAGCCGCTCGCCGCGGGGGCGTTGGAAGCCGCCATCGAGCGGGCCGCGCGCGAGCACGGCATCGACCCCGACGCACCCTTCCCTTTCCGCCTGGAAGGAGCGTTCTCGACCCTCGATATGCACGTCATCAACGGCTTCTGCCCCCACAGCGGAGGTGAGGCTGCCACAGGCAACCAGCCGTGGAAGAGCTCCTTCCCGCTGCCGATCCGCGCGCGAGTCGTCGGCGTGTACGCCCGAGATTCGCAGGGCGTGCTCACACACCACGGCACCGCCGTCCACGCCCACGCCCTGGTGGACGGGTCAGAGGGGTTGGTCACCGGCCACATCGACGCGATGGGGCTCGCCAGGGGAACTGTGCTGCTGCTGCCCGTAGCGTCGAGATGACAATCCGCCGTGAGCGAGGGCCGAGAACCGATGACGCGGATCGACGCATCGGCGACTGCGGCGACGGCACGATCGGATTTGTGCGGCTGGTCTCCGCCAGCGGCGAGCCGGGGCCGTGGGGGGAGACCGTGACCGCTACCGTTGCGGCCTAACGCCGAGATCGCGTGTTCGTCCGCAGGGCTTGGTCTTGCGTGCTCAAGCACAGCGCACGGACGCCATCGCGTACAGTCACCGCGATGTCCGACGTTGACCTTTCCCTCAATGCCGCCGAGCGGTCCCGTCGCCTGCGTGAACTGGCGGCCCTGTTCCTGCGCCTCGGGGCCACCGCGTTCGGCGGGCCCGCCGCCCACATCGCCATGATGGAGGACGAGGTCGTCACGCGGCGTAAGTGGCTGACCCCCGAAGAGTTCACCGACACGCTGGGGATCGTCAACATCATCCCCGGGCCCAACTCGACCGAACTGGCGATCCACATCGGGTACGCCCGGGCCGGGTGGGGCGGGCTCCTGGTCGCGGGGGTCTGCTTCATCGTGCCCGCCACGCTCATCGTCGCGGCCATCGGCTGGGCGTATGTCGCGTACGGCACGCTCCCGCAGGTCCAGGGGCTGCTCATGGGCGTGAAGCCCGTCATTATCGCGGTGATCGCGCAGGCCGTGTGGAGATTGGCCCGCTCGGCGTGCAAGGACGCGGGCCTGATCGCCGTGGGCGTCCTGTCCGTCGCCGCCAGTATGCTGGGTGTTCACGAACTGCTCGTGCTCGCCGGGGCCGGGGTGCTGGGGCTGGTCCTGAACATGGTTCGGCGGCCTCCCGTGCAACCGGGAACAGCCGTGAAGTCCATCGGCGTGCCGGGGCTCGGGCTGGGCTGGGGGATTGGCGCGGCAAGCGGAGCGGCTGGAATAGCCGGAACCGGCGCGGTCATCGCGGCCCCCTTCTCGCCGCTGGCGCTCTTCCTGTTCTTTGTCAAGGTCGGGTCGGTGCTCTTCGGCAGCGGGTACGTGCTGCTGGCCTTTCTCAAGGCCGATCTGGTAGACCGGCTGCACTGGCTCACCGAGCAGCAACTGCTCGACGCCGTTGCCGTCGGGCAGGTGACGCCCGGGCCGGTCTTCACCACCGCGACGTTCATCGGGTTCCTGTTGGGCGGCTGGAGCGGCGCGGCCGTCGCCACGGTGGGCATTTTCCTGCCCGCCTTTGTCTTCGTTGCGCTCGCCGGGCTGGTGCTGCCCCGCCTGAGGGCCTCGCGATGGTTCGCCCCGGTGCTCGACGGACTCAACGTTGGTTCGCTAGGACTGATGGCCGCCGTCGCGGTGCTACTCGCCCGCGAGGCAGTTGTGGATTGGATGACGCTCGCGCTCGCGCTGACCAGCGCGGCCTTGCTGCTGCGCTTCAGGGTCAACTCCGCGTGGCTCGTGCTGGGCGGCGGAGTGATTGGATTGGTCGCGGCGTGGTTGCACTAGGTTCATGGCGTGCCCTCCGGGTTCTTCTCGTCGGCAGGCCCAACTGCACGAGTCGGCGGGGCGAGGGCGATGAGCGAACCCGCCGGCGCGAATGTGATGGCTTAGGTTTCGAGACGTGCTTGCGCGTCTGAACGGATCGACGAGCGGGCGACCACGAGACACGCATCCCGCCGCATCGTGTACAGGATCACCGCGACAAGGACCGCCGCCAGCACCGCCGAGGAGCCGATGGTGCCGAATCCCAGCCCGCCCTGCGCGGGCGTCTTCGTGAGCACATCGCCCATCGTCGCGCCGAAGGGGCGGGTCAGCACGAAGGCGGCCCAGAAGAGGCCCACGTACAGAGCCGGACTGGACACCTTCATCCGCTTGGCGACGAGGTAGATCGCAACGATCAGGGCGATCACGCCGCCGATGAGCGAGGCACCTCCCGCGAAGCCCAGCCTGGAATCATCGGCGAGGTAGTCGCCCAGCGAGGTGCCCAGCGTGTTGGAGACGAGGATCGCCGACCAGTAGAAGACCTCGGCGCGGAAGTAACGAACATCGGTGACGGAGAGCGACTTTTCGGTGAGCCGCCAGACAACGAGGACGCCGACGAGCGTGGAAAGCAGGATCGCGCTGCCCGTGGCGTATCCAAGCCCGAGCGTGCGGTTCATGAAGTCCGACGTCGTCGTGCCCGCCGTGCTGGTGGCGAGAATGACGGCCCAGTAGAGGAACGGGATGTACCGCTTGGCCCGGAGCTCGCCCACGAGCACCACCGCGAAGCCGGACATCAGGATCAGCGTGCTCACGAAGTAGCCGACGTTGAGCGTCATCGACAGCAGGTCGCCCGCCGTCTCGCCCAGCGTGGTGGCCGCGATCTTCATCACCCAGAAGAGGAACGTGAGCGCGGGGAGTTTGCTGAGGGCGGCTTGGTGCGCGGCGGGCATCGGGCGGGGTTCCTTTTGGAGTGTCAAGGCCAGTCTGCGGGGAAAGCCGCCGGTCACCCGTTGGGGCGGCGGGCGGTGAGTGTGCTTGCTCGGTCGACGCGGGGGTGCTCAGTCTTTCTTGTCCTTCTTTCCTTCGCCCTTCTCACCCTTGCCGTTCTCCTCGCCCTTGGAGTGCTCGCCGTCGTCCTTGGACTCGTCCTCGATGTTGCCCGAGGCATCGACCTTGACCTCGTGCTTCTTGCCGTCGATGACGACCTCTATCTCGTAGAACATCTTGGTCACGACCTGCGGGTCGGCGAACGTGGCCTTGGGGTAGTCCTTCTTGAGCGCGGCCATGACCGCCGCCGGGAGTTTCGCCTCGGTCATGGACTTCTCGGTCTCCATCAGATCGCCCGCGGCGGAAAAGATCGCGGCGCACTTTACCGCGCCCTCGATGTACTCGACCTCGTACTGGACCACGTCCTCGTCGTCCTCCTCCTTGATGACCTTGGTGATGTTCTTGGCATCGCCCGCGAGTTTGATCGCAGCGGCGCGGACGGCCTCGGGTGCCTTGTCCAGCGTGATGACTTCTTCTTCGTCACCTTCCTTCTCCTCGCCCTTGGGCTGCGTGCTGCCCGCGGGCTGGGGTGGCTGACCGGGCTGAGCGAAGGCCCAGGCACCAGCGCCAGTGATGAGGGCGAGCGAAACGAGGCTGGCCGAGAGTTTCCGAGTATGCATGCAAATGCTCCGTGGCCGGGCGGGAATCTCCGCTGCGGCTGGTTGAAGGGGCTGGCGGAACGCGCGTCCCGTCATGGAGGTATCAAAGCGGCACGCAGGAACGAAACATGATGGTGACGTGATCGTGGTCCCGATCGCGGCTCGTTCGCTGCGCGGGTGCGACGTGGCCTATGCCCATCGGGCTAGTCGCTATTGGCGAGACGGTCAGCCCTTGGACGTCGGGGCAACAGAACGAAGCATGCGCAGACCATTGCCCACGACCATCAAGCTCGCCCCCACATCCGCGATGACCGCCATCCACATCGTCCCCAACCCGCCCAGGGTCAGCGCAAAGAAGACCACCTTGATACCGATGGCCAGCGTGATGTTCTGAGTCAGGATCGCCCCGGTGCGGCGAGACAGCAGCACGAACTCCGGCAGACCGCGAAGGTCGTCCTGCATGAGTGCCACGTCAGCGGTTTCGAGGGCCGTGTCGGTGCCCGCCGCGCCCATCGCAAAGCCAATAGTGGATCTGGCGAGGGCCGGGGCGTCGTTGACGCCGTCGCCGACCATGCCGACGGCGTCCCCGTGCCCCTTGAGGAGGCGTTCGATCTGGGCGAGTTTGTCCTCGGGGAGCATCCCGCCGCGGGCTTCGTCGATGCCGACCACCTTGGCGATCGCTCCGGCGGTGGTCTGATTGTCGCCGGAGAGCATGAGCGTCTTGATGCCCAGATCGTGCAGTGACTTGATCGCGGCAACGCTGCTCTGGCGGGGCGTGTCGGCCACGGCGATGACGCCCAGCACGGCGCTCTCAGAGGCGACGACCACGGTCGTCTTGCCCTGCACCTCGAAGTGACTCAGAACGGCCTCTACCTCCAAGGAACAGACCTCGCGCTCCTCGGCGAGACGGTGATTGCCGACGAAGTACACCGCACCATCGATGCGTCCTTCGACGCCCCGGCCCGTGAGCGACTTGAAGTTCTCGACGCCTGCCCGCTCACCGCTCCACGCCGCCACCACCGCGAGCGCCACCGGGTGCTGCGAGAGCGCATCCAGGCTTGCCGCGATCCGCAGCACCTCGTCTTTGCTCGCGTTGCCGATCGGCTGCACGTCTGTCACGCAGGGCTTGCCCTCGGTAATCGTCCCGGTCTTGTCGAGCGCCACCACCTTCAACTTGCGGCCGTTCTCCAGGTGGACGCCGCCCTTGATGAGGATGCCCCGCTTGGCCGCCGCCGTCAGGCCGCTGACGACCGTCACGGGCGTCGAGATCACCAGGGCGCACGGGCACGCGATCACGAGCAGCACCAGCGCCTTATAAAGCCAGGGGTAGAACGGCTGGCCGAACGCAAGCCACGGCACGACCGCGACCAGCACGGCCACGACGCACACGATGGGTGTGTAGACCTTTGCGAACGAATCCACGAACCGCTGCGTCGGCGCGCGGCTCCCCTGTGCCTCTTGCACGGTCCTGATGATCTTGGCGAGGGTGGTCTGGTCCTTGCCGCCGGTGGTCTGGAACTCCAGCACGCCCGACTCGTTGATCGTCCCGGCGAAGACCTTGTCGCCGATCTTCTTGTCTACCGGCACGCTCTCGCCGGTCACCGGGGCCTGGTTGACGCTGGACTCGCCCGCGACCACGATGCCGTCGAGCGCGAGCCGCTCGCCGGGCTTCACCTGCACGACCGCGCCGACGGCGATCTCGCCCGCGCGCGTCGCCTTCCATGAACCGTCGGGCTTCTTCACGCTCGCCTCGTCGGGGGCCATCGCCATCAGCCCCTTGACGGCGTTGCGGGCCCGGTCCAGCGCCTTGGCCTCGATCAGTTCGGCGAGCGCGAACAGGATCGTGACCAGGGCGATCTCCGGCCACGCGCCGATCACCGCCCCGCCGACAATCGCCACCGTCATCAGGAAGTTGATGTTGAGCGTGAAGGTCCGTAGTGCGATCCACCCCTTCTTGAGCGTCGGCAGGCCGCCGAGCAGGATCGAGACGACCGACACCGCGATCACCGGGGCCGAAGTCTCCTTGACGCCCGCAAAGTACATCGCCTCCGCGCCCGCCGCGAGTACGCCCGACAGGGCGAAGACCCCGTGCTGCCGCCACCAGGGACGTGCCGGGCTCGTGACCGCAGGCGGACGCGTATAGCACGCTCCATCCGCGCACGCTGCTCCAGACGAACTCTCAGCCGACGGACGCGGTGCGGGTGCCATGCCGATGTCGGCCAACGCGGCGACGACGGCAGCTTCGGCGGTGCCATCGTGAATCACTGTCAGCCGACGACCCATGAGGTCGAACTGCAGATCCGAGATGGCCGCGAGTTTCCCGAGCCTCCGCCGGATCAACGCCTCTTCGGCAGGGCAGTCCATCGCCGGGATGGTGTAGACGCTTTCTGGCACGGTTTACTTCGACCCTTCCGCTTGATGCGGTTGGGAATCGTATTTGACCCGGACCACCGAGCCTTCCGGAGGCAACCCGGGGAAGCGGACCGAATAGGTAGCGTGGCTGTCTGCCGCCGATCGCGGCCCACGATAGGAACCCCTCGGGCCGGTTTGGGTCTGGGCCACAGGCTTGCGGTAGTTGACCGATGCGTCGTAAACGACTTGTCCATCGGGGCCAACGACTTGAACGTCGACGTGGCCGCCCTTTGTTGCCTCCGCAGCGTCAAGGCGGCCGTCAACGACAAGACCTCCGTCTTGCTCGTACACCTCGGGCGGATGCGAGAGTGAGGCGGTGAGCGTGGGTTGGAGGGAGAGATAGCCAGTTTTCACCAAATCGGTGCGATTTGACGCGCACCCGGCAAGCAGGAAGGACACGGCAACAACAGAAAGTACTCGGCGCATTGGGATCTCCATGAACGGGAAATGCGTCGGGCGTGCGCGAGCACGCCGCGAAGCGGAGGGTTTACTTCTTGGGGGCGTCCTTCGTGTGGTCGTGACCGTCCCCTTCTTTGTGGTCGTCATGCCCCTTGGCTTTGCACTCCTTGCACTCGCCATGCCCGACGACGCGGAGAGCGGTGCCTTCACGTACCCACAAGTGCGCACCCTCCCCGTCGGCGGTGACGAAGTACGGCGGCTCGCTCTTGACAGGCTGCGAAGCGCCCTGACCCATCATGACGGCAGCAAGCGCGGTGAGGCCAACTCCGGTGACGAGGCCTGCGATCATGGACTTTGAACGACTAACAGCGGGGGAAGCAATCTGACTCATCGAAGAACTCCTATTGATGGACACGGAACACACCTAGTTCTGCACAGAGCACCGGCACGCGCCGGGGGCGGGCAGATCGGACCAGTCATTGAGCGGGGCCATTCGGCGTTGCGCCTCCTGGGCTGTCAGACGGGGCAGCGGGGTTCGTCGCGGGTTTGGAAACGACAATGGAACCGGTCGCCGCAGGGACGGCGTCTGTGGACCTCACTTCCAACGGTCCAGTCTCGGGTTTCTCCCACGGCTGCTCTGCCGTGACGAGTTGACCGCCAGGCTCCCGTCCCGTGAAGATGCGATAGAGCGCCGGGAGCACAACGAGCGTCAAGAGCGTGCTGGAAATCAGGCCGCCGATGACGACTGTTGCCAGAGGCTTCTGCACCTCGGCACCGGTGCCGTGCGCGAGCGCCATCGGCACGAAGCCCAGCGACGCCACCATCGCCGTCATGAGCACCGGCCTCAGCCGCACGAGACAACCCCTGAGAATCGCGGCGTCGCGACCGAGCCCCTCGCGTCGCAACTGGTTGATGAAGGACACCATCACGAGCCCGTTGAGAACGGCCACGCCCGAGAGAGCGATGAACCCCACGGCTGCGGAGATGGAGAATGGCATATCGCGCAGCCAGAGCGCGACGATACCGCCGGTCAAGCCAAGCGGCACCGCACTGAATACCAACAGCGCGTACTTGACGCTCTTGAACGTCGAGAAGAGCAGCAGGAAGATCAGGAAGAAGCAGATCGGCACCACGACCGTGAGTCGCTGCTTGGCCGCCACGAGGTTCTCGAACTGCCCGCCCCAGACAAGCCACTGGCCTGCCGGCAGTTGGACCGAAACCATCTTTGACTGGGCCTCTTCGACGAACGAGCCCAGATCTCGGCCGCGCACGTTGCACTGCACCACAATTCGTCGCTTGCCGTTCTCGCGGCTGATCTGGTTGGTGCCTTCAGCGACATCGATCTTGGCAACGTTGCCCAGCGGGACGAAGCCCATCTCATCGATGGGCGCGCCAAGACCGGTGCCACCGTTCGCACTCACGAGACGCACGGCCTGTCGCTCATCGCTCACTTTCGGAAGCGGGATCGGAAGCCGCCCGAGCGTGTCGATCTTCCCGCGGAGTGCATCGGGAAGTCGAACGACCAGATCAAAGCGGCGGTCCCCTTCAAACACCTGACCGGCCTCACGTCCGCCCATGGCGACCGCGACGACCTCCTGGACATCGTGCACGGAGAGGCCGTAGCGGGCGATCGCGGCGCGGTCGATGTCCACTGTCATGACCGGAAGCCCCTCGGTCTGTTCGGCTTTTGCGTCGGCCGCACCGGGGATGCCCTGGAGCACCGCGAGCACCTGCTGGGCTGTCTTCTCCATTGAGTCAAAGTCGTCACCGTAGACTTTGACCGCCACATCTCCGCGAACGCCCGAGATGAGTTCGTTGAATCGCATCTGGATGGGTTGCGTGAACTCGTAGTTGTTGCCGGGCACAGCGGCCACGGTGAGCTGGATCAATTGGATGAGCTTGCCCTTGTGCCCTTCGATCTTCAGCTCGGCTTCCTCTTCATGCCCTCCGGCCTCGCCGCCGTGCTCAACATGCCCGCCCGCGTGTGCGCCCATCTTCTCCATCGCTGCCTGCTTCTCAGCGATGAGCCGGTCCAGTTCCGCCTCGCTGCGCCACTGGCTCTTGTCCTTGAAGATGATGAACGTATCGGAGACGTTCGGCGGCATCGGATCTGTCGCCATCTCCGCCGTGCCGGTCTTGGAGTAGATGAACGCGACCTCGGGGATCGACGAGACGGCGCGTTCCACATCGAACTGCATGGCCTGCGACTGGGTGATCCCCGTCGAAGGAATGCGCATCGCGTGCATCGCTACGTCCTTCTCGTCGAGCGTGGGAACGAACTCCTGTCCGAGCCGCGCGAAGAGCATCGCGGACGCGGCAAACGCCAGAACAGCCGCGCCTGCGACGGGCCAGCGGAACTGCACGGCCTTCTTGAGCACCGGCTCATACGCGGTCTTGGCCCAGCGGATCAAGAACATGTCCTTCTCCGTGACCTTGCCGGTGATGAGGATGGCGACCATCGCCGGGACGAATGTCAGCGAGAGGATGAACGCCGCGACCAGCGCGAAAATGACGGTGAGCGCCATCGGCTGGAACATCTTGCCCTCGACCCCGGTCAACGCGAGGATGGGGAAGTAGACCGTCACGATGATCGCCTGTCCGTAGACCGACGGCTGGATCATCTCCTTCGCGGCGACCATGACCTCGTGCAGGCGTTCCTGCAGCGTGAGCAGGCGGCCCCTGTGGTGCTGAGCTTCCCCGAGCCGTCTCAAGCAGTTCTCGACGATGATGACCGCACCGTCGACGATCAGCCCGAAGTCGATCGCGCCCAGCGACATGAGGTTGCCGCTGACGTTGCCCTTAACCATGCCGGTCGCGGTCATCAGCATGGAGAGTGGGATTGCCAGCGCGCAGATGAGCGCTGCACGGACGTTGCCTAGGAGGAGAAGGAGCACCACGATGACCAGCACCGCGCCTTCGAGCAGGTTCTTCTGCACCGTCGCGATGGTGGCGTCGACCAGCTTCGTCCGGTTGAGCACGGTCTTGGCGTTGATCCCCGGCGGGAGCGATCGCTGCACCTCCGCCATCTTCGCGTCGACGCTGGCGGCAACGGTGCGGCTGTTCGCGCCGAGCAGCATGATCGTTGTAGCGACGACCACTTCCTCGCCGTTCTCGCTGGCCGAGCCCGTGCGAAGTTCACGGCCGATTCCGATCCCCCCGCCTCCGTCTTGCACGATGTCCTTGACGCGGATGGGCACGCCCCCGCGCGACGCCACGACGATCTCGGCGATCTGCTCGGGCTTCTCGATCCGGCCCGTAGCCCGGACCAGGTAACTCTCGCCTTTATGCTCGACGTACCCAGCGCCTGTAGAGATGTTGTTCTTCTCGATGGCGTCGATGACCTCGGCGAACGACAGGCCGTAGGAGACGAGCTTCATCGGATCGGGCTGGATGTGGTACTGCTTGACGTACCCGCCGATCGCCTCTACACCCGCGACATCCTTCACTCCCTTGAGCTGCGGGCGGATGATCCAGTCCTGCACTTCCCGCAAATAGGACGCGAGTTCAAGATCGCTCGTGAGAGTGCGGCCCTCTGGCGTGAGGTAAACGCCCTCACGCTGCCAGCCGGGCTTGCCTGGAGCAAAGGTGGCTCCCTTGCCGTGGGGCTTCTCGTACTCGACGGTGTACATGTAGATCTCGCCCAGACCGGTGGCGATCGGCCCCATGACCGGTTCAACCCCCGGCGGAAGCGATTCCTTGGCCTCGCCCAGCCGTTCGCTCACCTGCTGGCGTGCGAAGTAGATGTTCACATCGTCTTCAAAGACGGCGGTGATCTGCGCGAAGCCGTTGCGCGAGAGCGAGCGGGTGGATTGCAGACCGGGTATCCCCGCCAGCGCGTTCTCGATCGTGAACGTGACCTGCTTCTCGACCTCGATGGGCGAGAGGCTGGGCGCGACGGCGTTAATCTGCACCTGGTTGTTGGTGATGTCCGGCACCGCATCGATCGGGAGCTTTTTGAGCGAGTACACGCCCACGGCCCCGACCATGATGGTCAGCAACAGCACGAGCCAGCGGTTTTTGATTGAGAAGTGAAGGATGGATTCAAGCATGGCAAGGTCTCCTTGGTATGGCGCGGATCAATGGCTCAGTGCTCGTGGGCCGCGCTGCCCTTGCCCAGTTCGGCTTTCAGAATGAACGTTCCCGTGATGACAAACTCTTCTCCCTCGACCAGCCCCGCGAGAATCGGGACCAGCCCGCCCACGGAGGGGCCGACCGTGACGGCCCGCTTTGCATACGTGTTCGGCTCGCCCTTCACGGGAACGAAGACCGCCGGGCCGCCCTCGACAGTTTGGACGGCTTCGTCCGGGACGGCCACGGTCGGCACAGGCTCGGGATTCGCGGGGTCCGTGGCTACAACTTCCACCTGGGCGAACATGCCAGGCTTGAGCATCAACCCTCCGCTCGCCGCGGCGGGCACCTCGATGCGCACCTGCGCGGTCCGCGTCCCGGCATCCACCAGCGGAGCGATGAACGCCACCTGACCTTCGAAACGGCGACCCGCCGCGGAGCCCATCATGATCCAGGCCTTCGCACCCGGAGCCACCTCGTGCAGCCTTGCCTCCGGCACGTCGGCGAGTACCCACAGCGTGCTCGTATCCGCCAGCACCATGAGTGCTTCGCGGTCGGGGCTTACCAGTTCTCCGAGCGTGACCTCGCGCTCCACAACCTGCCCGTCGATCGGCGCGTGGACCGTGTAGCGAGGCGCGATCTCGCCGGTCCTGGCGAGGTCCTCGACCGATGCCTGGGACATTCCCAAGAGGTGCAGGCGGTTCTCGGACCCGACGACCGCGGCCTCGGCAGCCCGCTGCGCGGCCACGGCCGCCTTGTATTCCGCCTCGCGCTTCTGCACCTCGGTCAGCGAGATGCCCTGCGACTGCTCAAAGAGGCCCTTGGCCCGATCCCACGCAACCTTGGCCAGATCCACCGGCGCGGCGGCGGTCTGGGCGGCGATCCGCTTCTGGAAGTAGTCCGCCTGGGCCTCGCCGAGTTCGGGGCTTTCGACGATCAGCAGCGCATCGCCACGCTTGACGGCATCTCCCAGTCTCACCTTGATCTCGACCGCGCGGCCACGCAGCGGCGAGCCGACGTGCGCCATGGCCTCGGTGTTGAACGCGATCCGCGCGGGCGCAGTGAACGTCGGCTTGAGCGCCCAGAGTTGTGCCGGCTTGGCTTTCACGCCGTATCGTTCAACGGCCTCGGCGGTGAGTTTGACCTCGTCGGTGTGCTCTTCCTTCCCGCCACTTTCAGCGCCGTGGTCGTGGCCCGCGTGCTCGTCGGCCTTGGCGGGTGCCTTCGCGCCGTGATCGTGACCATCCCCCTCGGCGTGCTTCTTGCACCCGGTCAAGACGACCAGCATTACGACGGCGGCGGCGATCGCTGGAGAATGGAAGCGAGTCAGTATTCCGTGGTTCATCTTCATGGTTCTCATAGGTGTTCTCGGGATCTGGCTTTGGGTCTCGGCGGCGGTGTTTGCAGGTGGCTGGCGTTAGCGGTACGGGGACGCGGGTAGGGCTGAGAGCGGCGAAGCACTCGCGCTCCCACTCGCCGGAGCGGGTTGCGATGCTGTGGGCGACGAGGGTGAAGTCAGGAGCGGCACGGCCACCCCAGGCCCGCCGACCGCACGCTGGAGACGGACGAACGCGGTTGCGGCCTGCCTCTCGACCTCGATCGCTTTCGCTTGGGTCAGTCGAAGATCCTGCTCGGCCAGGAAGAGTGCGGTCACATCGCTCTGGCCGGCGCGGTAGGCGTCCTCCGCGAGCGTGCGACGTTGCTGCTGGAGCGGGATCAACTCGTCGCGGATGCGGGCGAGGTTGGCGTTGCTGGCGGTCATCGTCTGGTACGCGACGCGAACATCCTCAACGACCTTCCGCCGGGCAAGCGTCAGTTCGTGGCGTGCCTCAAGCTGCTCGGCTGTCACCCGTGCTCGCTTGGCCTGACCCATGTCGAAAATGGGCAGCGGCGTTGATACAGATGGACCTGCAAACAACTTGTCGTCCCGCTGAGCGTCGACACCGACGCTCGCGCCCTCCCACGGCAGCAGGCGAACGATCGCTTCATCATCGCCCAGCGCCCGAAGCTTCCAGGCGATGGCCTGGATCTCAGGATGGTGCAGGAGCGCCGAATCGACCCAGCGGGACTCCGGCTGAAGATCGGTGCCCGGCGCGGTCCACGCATCCAGCGTCCAGGATGCAGCCGAAGATGGCTCACCGATCAGGCGCGCGAGCCGTAGTCGTTCTTCTTGCTCGGAGAGGACGGCTTGATCGATCTCGACTTGCAGTTCCACACGCTGCGCCTGGAGGGTGGCCAGGTCGCTGCGCGTCCCCTCGCCCGCGTCGAGCCTGGACTTGGCAACCGCCGCCAGGCGCTCCAGAAGCACCATCCGATCACGCAGCAGCGGCACGAGCTCCGCCGCGGCCTGTGCCGTCGCGTACCGCTCCTGCACCTCGCTGGCAACGTCGATCGCCACGGTCACCGCATCGGCGGCGGCCTGCCGGAGCCGATTGTCAGCGGCGCTGGCGCGACGGGGAATCTGCAGTGCCTGGACAAAGTCCTGTGCCAGCGATGCCTCGATCTGCGGCTTTCCCGGCCCCCATCGAAGCACCACGTTCAGGACAGGGTTGGGAAGTAGCCTGGATTGATCTGCATCCGCGAGCGCGATGCGCACTCGGGCCATCGCGGCCTGCAACCCCGGATCAGTGGTGACGGCTTTCTTGAGAGCGTCGGTCAACGTGAGAGTGCCGCTTGCTGCGTCTGGCTCGTCAAGGGGGCCGCCGTCGGGGCCGACGGTGACAAACTCGATCGGAGCCGAGAGTCCCGCAGCCTCGGCGGCGCTCCGAGCAGCGTCTACGTCCGCCCGTGGAGTGGACTGGCAGCCTGTATTGAGCGCTGCTCCGATGACCAGCGCCAGGGCGGCCCCGATCGGACGGTGAATCAATGGGTTGACGTGGGGGCTTCTTGGTTTCATGGTGGATCTTGGCGTTGCGGGAATGCTGGGCTGGGATCTCCCGTGCCCGACGGTGTCCGCCACGACCACAGAATCAGGGCGATTCCGCGAGTGGCCCGACGGCCCGGGTCCGAGAGCACAGGTTGTTGAGATTGCCGCGCTGTCGGCGGAGGGTGGTCGTCACGTCGCGCAACTACCACGCGGGTTCAAGCGCAATGACAACACGATCACTTCGGCCTATGAAGCGGCGAAAGGGACCGGGCTAGCTCAAAACTAAACGATGAGAATGACCGAGCGCAAGCGCGCAAGCGAGTCCGGAGGACGATCGCGATCGACTTCGGGGTGGCGCGGGCTCACCGACTGGTCAATCGTGAAGGACCAGTGGTCCCACAGAATCGCCACGACAACAGCCGCGAAGACCGGCTCGAAAGACACACTCGATGGAATCAGCTTGGCTGCCGACGCTTGCGAGGCGAGAGGCTCGTCTTCACACGGCGTTGGCGGAACCGGGTCGGCCCCGTGGTCGTCGTCCGCAGCATGTACCGCAGGATCGACACATGGAGTGAGACACACGCCCTGAGAAGTCTTGATGCAGGCGTACTCGATGCGAGTGCTGCCCGAGGCATCCGTGCACCGAACGCCCATCGACGCAAACACCGTCTGCCCGAGGCCGAAGGCCACAAGGCAGAGGAATGCTATCAGGCGTTGGGGCAATGGTTGGTGCACAGGCATAGAGGTACACAGTATACGGGCTTCTTGCCGGAAAGTTCACCGGTATTTGAATAGCGGGTCGGCGCTCAGGGAGGGGCCAGGAGCAGGCGCGGGTGTTGGCGGCGCAGGACGGCGCTGATGAAGGGGAGGGTGTGGCGGCGTTGCTGAGCGCAGGTGCGCAGCACCGACATCAGGACGGACTGGGCGTGGGCGCCCGCCGGGTGCGGTTGCCGCCCCAGACCTTGCGGTTGACCACGGCCGGGCGGATCGCCTGCTCGGCCCGCCAGTTGGTCGCCTCCAGGCCCGGACGCCGCAGGAAGGTGAACAGGTGGCGGCGGTGCCTGTCCAGGTGCGCCGCCAGCCGTTCGTTGACCGCGCTGGCCCGCGTCCAGCGCAACAGGCAGTTGAGCCGTGACTCCAATCGCCCGCGCGCCACGGCCAGGCCGTGGTCCCCGACCGCGCCCGCCCGATGGCGGTCGCGCAGCGCCAGCGCGTCCAGCAGCAGCGCCCGCACCTGGTGTGGGAAGCGCACGGCCGCGCCCGCGGCCTGCGAGACCATCTCCATGCACCGCCGCAACAGGTGCGCCAGGCACTGCTGGTGCTCGGCCCGCCAGAAACGGTCGTAGGGAGCCCAGCCGTCGTGGACCAGGCCCCCCGCGTAGTCCGGGCCGAGGATGTTCCGGGCCACGTCCACGCCGCGGCCCCGGTCGATCGCGTAGCAGGTGATCCGCTCGGCCGCGAAGACGTGCAGCCAGGCGCTCCGGCCGCCCACCCGCCAGCCAGTCTCGTCGGGGCTGAGCTGGGTCTGGCGCGGCATGGCCGCCGCGATGGCCCGGTACACCGGCGTGCAGCGGCGCGCCGCCCGCAGCATCGCCTGCACCACCCCGCCGCGTGACACCCCGACGCCCCAGAGCGTCCGCAGGAGCCCCGCGATCTTGCCGTGCGACAGGCCGGCGTCCTTGTTGAGTTGCACGATCAGGGCTTGCAGGTCCGGCCCCAGTTGCGAGGCCGCCGCGCCCAGGGCGTCGGAGGTCTGCAGGGGATGACGGCCCTGCACCCGGCGGCCGCAGCCGGTGCAGACGCCGACGTGGACGTTGAACTTCCGATGGATCGGGCGGCGGGGAATCTCGACCTGGTACTGGCAGGCCACCCGCGTCCGATGCACGGCGGCGCCGCAATCGGGGCAGTGGAGAGGCAGGGGCGCCTCGTGGACCTGATCGATCGTCCGCGGGGCGGAGCGGAAGGCGGGCGTGCCGTAGTCCGGGCCGCTCTTGCGCCCGGGCGGCTTGGGGTCGGCCTTGGGCAACCCCTTGGAAAAGGGCGCGGCCTGGCGTTTGGCCCCCCGGGTCGCCTCCTCCAGCAGCCGCTCCAGCTCGGCGATCCGGGCCTCGAGCCTGCCGATGCGCTCCTCCAGCACCACGCACCGCGGACACGACGAAGGATGGTTCGACGGCTCCGCCATCACCCATCACCATCGGTCCGATCAACCCCGCAGCCCCACCAGCGGGATACGCGCTAATCAGATACGTTCACCGATCGAATATCGGTCCCTCCTGTTGCGGACTGAACGCTGATACCGGACAATCCGGCCCTGACGGCAGCTCATTGAGGAGTACCGTGTCGTTTTTGGTTGTTCCGATCCATCCGCCTGAGTCCGAGGCCTCGGTTCGCAGTCCAAAGTGGGTGGTGGATGCATCGATTCTCCTCCACCCACGTTCCGGCAAATAGATGCGCCGCCTTCAGAAAGACTGGCGCGCCCGGATTGGCCTTCGACTCTCCGACCGTCGGGTGGAAGTACACGGGCGGATAGAGCGCGACGTCGTCGTACTGGGTGACCACCCGAGCGAGGAGCCCCGGTCCGGCTTGATCGCCGACGTACCGGCGCTCGAAGAACGACTCCTCCACCATCGCAACGGCGTGCCACATGGCCGGGTGATTGGCGGGGAATCCCATCGCCGCGTTGGAGACGATGTCGAGTTGCTCGCACGCAGCCCAGGCGCGAACTTCCGGCGGGCACATTTCGTCCAGCGGACGGATGGGCTTCACGTCCGTGTCGAGGTAGACGCCGCCGAAGCGGGCCAGGATCTCCAGTCGCAGGATGTCCGAACGCATCACGCAGCCGGGCGTGCCGCCGACGTTGCCGCAGGCCGCCCAGGCGTTGCGGTTGAGGATCGGCGGAAGGTTGTCGTCCGTCCACAGCCGCATTTCCCAGTGCGGGTTCATCTTAGCGAAGGCCCGAAATGCCTTCCTGCTTATGCGTAAGCGCGATGGGTCCGCACGAACAACCGCTCGATTCGCAGGGACGCCCGGTCCCCAGCGGTTTACGATCTGTCCGCATGAATCAGGACCTGGCCAAGGCGATCGAAGACCTCCTCCGGCGCATACCGGACAAGTGGCAACGTGTTGATACCGACCAGCTCTCGGTCACCGAGCAGCAAGCGATCCTGCGCCTTGTGGGAGCGGGACTTGTGGAACGGCGCAACACCATCCGCCTGGATATGGCGGGCCAGAACGAGAGCTTTGAGGCCACCATCGCCGTGACCGGCGAGGCGGGGTTGCTTCAAGCGATCGAGCCAGCGCTCGCCGAGTCCTGGAGCCGATGGTCGGGGGCCATCGAAGGCTGGCGTCGGCGCACGGGGTCGGCCAGCCGCCCATTCCGCGTCACGAAAGTCGGCGGCGACGAATGGCGACTTACCGAGCACGGGCTGCTCGCGAGAGCGGACCTCAGCATTCCCTTGGACCCGAAGCTGTCCCGAGAGCACGCCGCGGTAATTGCCAGTCGAGAGCGGGTGATCGATTTCGTCATGAAGGCCGGCGCCCTCGAGGATCGCCCTCCGGTTCATGGCACCGGACAGCTTGTCTCCCTTCGCAGCGTGGCCGCCGAGACGACCGCACCTCCGGCCACGCCTCCGACCACCCATGTGAACCTGACCAACGCCGCGGATATCGCTGCGGCCTTCCGCGAAGCGATGCTGCCGATGGTGGAGGCGATGGTGGCTGGTGCCGGGCGCGACGCGAGTCGCGCGAAGGCTCCGAATGCACCAAAGGCCGGCGCGATGTCGTGGCAAGAAGCGATGCGTTTGGCCGAGGAACACGTCAAGAAGCACGGCGGCTTCTTCCCCGGCCGCAACGAACTCGCCAGCATCGTTGGTTGCTCCCCAGCGACGATGACGAAAGTGCTCAAGCACTCCGCGTATCTCAAGGCCCGGCGTGCGGAGTCACCGGGGTCGGGCAAGGCCAAGGAGGTTGGTTCGTCCATCGAACACGGCGACACCCCGAGAGTCGCCAAGTCCAAGCAGGAAGCGATTGATGATCGAATCGACGCGGGGGAACCCCACGCGCCGCTGGACGCCTATCACGCGGGCGATGACGAGGCACCCGCAGACCGCGACGAAGCGATCGCGAATCTGATCGCGCAGCAGAGGGCCGAGCGCATGCGGGAGGAACGCCAGGGGAGAGCGGCCAAGAAGCGGCCGGAGCGATAGGTCGTTGCCAAGCTCTGGGCCCGGTGGTCGCGACCAGACGCGACCGGTCTCAAGCCTGCCAATCCCGAGACATACGACGTAGTCACGCGACCACTTGCGGACTTGTAACCGGGCCCATCGCCCGGGAACGGAGTCGCCGCAATGGCAATCGCGTCCCCAGTCAAGTGTCATAGTTCATCGCCGCCGCCTGTTCTAATCACCGCCGGGGTGATCGCCAGCGAGCTCGGCCAGCCCATCCATCGCATCGTGCGGGTCTTGGCCACGCGCCCGTGGATCAAGCCGGCCGCTTTGGCCGGCCGGGTCCGGCTGTTTGACCGCCGCGCCATCGAGCAGGTCCGCGCCGAGCTCGTCGCGATCGATCGTCGCCGCGTGCCGCTCGGGCAAGGCGGTGCGGCTTGAATACCGCCAACGCTCAGGTTCATACCTCATCGCTCGGTCAAGACCCACGGCGGCTGATCGCGCTCATGCATCGCATCGGATTCGGCCGGATCGAGTCGCTCCGGGTTGCCGGCGGCCAGCCGGCTTTTGACCCGCCCCCGCGCGTGATCCGCGAGGTCAAGCTTGGGACGGAGCCAGCCAATCAGAAACAGGATGACGCTTCTGACTTCACGGTCAAAAGGGCGGTTGTTGATCTCCTTGCCGAACTGGCCAGCGTCGGTACCGCCACGGTCGCCATCGAGGTCCGCCACGGTCTGCCGGCGCGGCTGATCGTTGAGGAGGTGGCTCGTGGTTGAGATCGCACCTTCTCCCTCTCGCTCTAGATTCGATTCGCTCGACGTCGACCGGCTTGGAGCCACTGCCCATGGCGTGGCGACCAGGCTGATCGGTCGCCGCCACCTTGATGACGGCGGAGCGGATCTGCGTGCCGACCTGATTCTGGCCGCGCTCGAGCGCTGGCCCAAGTTTGATCCGTCGCGCGGTCGCCCGATGGCGTTCCTGGCCATTGCCATGACTCGGGCAGGGACGTCGATCCTCCGGGCCCAGCACGCGGCCAAGCGCGGCGGCCAGACGACGACGCTGCCGCTGTCCGACGTGCCGGGGGCCGGACACGGGCGAGCCCCGTCGCTCTCGGTGGTGTGCTCGATCGCACGGCGCGAGCTCGAACTCGACGTCCGCGCCGCGATCGACGCCCTGCCCGAGGACCTTGCGGCAGTCTGCAACAGCTTCCTGGAGGCGGCCACGGATGGCCGCCGTCGCCCTTCGCTCGGCGCTGCGGCATCAGCCGCGCTGCGCCGCCACTTCGAATCCGTCGGATTCTCGGAGAACTTTTCATGACGACTCGCACACTTTCCTCCATCCCGCCCAGCACGACGCCCCGATCCGCCGTGGCGGCTGCGCCCAGTCCCGGGCCCAAGCGGCGGGTGTACCTCGCCGGGAAGATGCACGGATCGGGCAACTGGCGGTTGCCGCTGGTGCCGCGTCTCGGCGTCTCGCCGTTCGGACAGCCGATCGACTGCGGCCGTTTCATCTTCACTGGGCCGCACTTCGTGCCGTTCGGCGGCGAGAGCCACGAGTGGGTCGGATGGCACGCGGGCGTCGGGCAGCACGACTCAAGTCCATCGTGGCCCGCGCCAGTGAATAGTCGCCCCCGCTGGGTGGTTCCGGGCCTGTGCATGGAGTGGATCAGAGAGTCGGACCTGTTCTTTGCGTGGATCAATGCCACGGACTGCCACGCCACGCTGCTCGAGCTGGGCTGGGCGCACATGCTCGGCAAGCCGGTGTACCTGGCGTTCGCGTCGCGAGACCTGGCGCGGCAGATGTGGTTCGCCCGCAACTGTCCGCGGACGACCGCGCACGTGCATGCCTCTCCTGCCGAAGCGCTCGACCGCGCGCTGGCGTGGGAGGTTCCGTTCGAATGACGCTCCCGTTGCCCTCAACCCTGGACGCGGCCCGGCGATATGCCGCGGCGGGGCTCTGCGTACTGCCGGCCATCCGCGAGGGCGACGACAAGCGCGTCGCCCTGCGCTCGTGGAAACCGTACCAGACGCGGCTCCCAACGCCGGCGGAGCGCGCGCGATGGTTCGCCGGGCCCGCCCGGCGTGATCTGTGCCTGGTGTGCGGACGCGTCTCGGGTAACCTCGAGATGATCGACTTCGACCTGGCTGGCGTGGCGTTCGAGCCGTGGCGAGCGCGAGTCGAGGCGGTGTGCCCGGGCCTCATCGATCGCCTTGTCGTCGAGACCACACCCTCGGGCGGTCGCCATGTCGCATACCGGTGTTCGGACCCGGTCTGCGGCAACATGAAACTCGCGCAACGGTCCTTCGACGCACCCGGGGCTGATCCGATCGAGGTAGCCGGGAAGCGGTTCACACCGCGGAAGGGTCCCGACGGGCGCTGGCGAGCCGTCGCCACGATGATCGAGACCCGCGGCGAGGGCGGGATGTTCCTGTGCGCACCGTCGAACGGGTATGTGCTCACGGCCGGCGATCTTGTCGCGTTGCCGTTGATCACAACCGAGGAGCGCGAGTGCTTGCTGGCCTGCGCATGGGAGCTCAACGAGGCCCAGCATCCTGTGGAGGATGGACCGCGCCCCAAGGCATCCTCGGCATCATCGCCCAGCGACCTGAAGCCGGGCGATGACTTCAACCAGCGCGGCGATGTCCGGGACCTATTGGTCGAGCACGGCTGGACTCGGGTGAGCGGGGGGGAGAACGAGCACTGGGCCCGCCCCGGCAAGGACCGGGGCTGCAGTGCCACGCTCAAAGGCGGCGTGTTCTATGTGTTCTCGACCAACGCCCCGCCCTTCGAGGACGGGCGCGGGTACTCGCTCTTCGCCGTGTACTCGCTGCTCAAGCACGACGGTGATTTCGCGGCGGCCGCCCGGGCGCTGCGGCGCAAGGGTTTTGGTGCGGAACCTGCCTCCGGCGATGTCGATCTGTCCGCCTTCAATGTCACATCCCCGCAGGCCGACCCGCCGCCGGCCGCGCGGATCGATCCCGGACCCGTGCCGCCGGCGCTCCTGCGCGTGCCGGGGTTCATCGACGAAGTCATCGACTACACGCTTGCCAACGCGCCGTACCCCGAGCCGGTGCTGGCGTTCTGCGGCGCGGTGGCGCTCCAGGCTGCGCTGGCGGGCCGAAAGGTCCGCGACCCGCAGGACAACCGCACCGCGATCTATCTCCTGGGGCTGGCCAATACCGGCACGGGCAAAGACTTTCCGCGCAAAGTCAACCAGAGAATCCTCGCCAGCGCCGGAATGCCCAGCGCGGTTGCGGACGGCTTCGCCAGCGGCGAAGGGCTCGAAGACCGGCTGCACCTGACGCCGGTGATGCTCTTCCAGACCGACGAGATCGACACGCTCATGCAGACGATCAGCGGGTACGGCACCAAGCGCGACCCTCGGTACGAGGGCATCATGCAAACGCTCCTGAAGCTGTACACCTCTGCGAACACGATCTACCCGCTCCGCGTCAAGGCCAGCGATGAGGAGCCACGCATCATCGACCAGCCATGCCTGTGCCTCTTCGGGACGGCGATCCCGGACATCTTCTATGAGGCGCTGTCGCCCAAGATGCTCTCCAACGGCTTCTTCGCTCGCATGCTCATCTTCGAGGCCGGCCGCCGAGGGATCGGCCAGGATGTGGATGTGCACGAACTCCCGAAAGCGATTCTCAAGCGGGCGCGGTGGTGGGCGGAGTTCAAGCCGGGCAAGGGAAACCTGAAGACCGCGCACCCCGAGCCCAAACTTGTCGAGCCCACGCCCGATGCTCGGGTACGCCTCGGCGAGACTCGCGCCCTGGCCGATGCCGCGTACGCCGAGGCCGAAGCCAAGTCGGATCAAGCGGGGATGGCGCTGTGGGCCCGCGCCAACGAGAAAGCCCGGCGTCTCGCGCTCGTGCATGCGTGCAGTATTGGGCACCGCAATCCCGAGATCTCCGTCGAAGGGGTGAACTGGGCGTGGTCCTTGGTTGAACACCAGACCCGCCGCATGCTCTTCAAGGCCAGCCAGCACGTCAGCGCTGGCGACTTCGAGAGCCAGTGCAAGGCGATGATCCGCGTGCTTCGGGAATGGGCGTGTAAACACCCCGCCGACCCGTGGATGCCCTTCTGGCAACTCAGCCGGCGCTTGGCGTGGTCGCCCCGCGAGCACGACGAGGTCCGGCAGGCGCTGATGGATCAGCGCCGCATCCAGTTTGCCGAGCGTGCCACCGGCGGCACGCCCCAGAGGCTGTACCGGCTCATCGAGGACGTCACCGAAGCATGACAACGCGCTCCAAAGCCACACAAACTGGTCTGCGCAGCGGCCTTTGCCGCTCAAACACAGCGAAGAAGCGCTCCGGCGCAGCGCGAGCACGAGCGCGGACCCTCGCTTCCGCAGCGCCAGCGGGGGTGCGCAGCAACCTGTTGCGCCTATTGCAACCTCTTGCGCGCAATAGGTTCATCGCGGGAACATCGAGAAATCATGGAGCAAACAACAACACACCCCCCTCTTTACTACCTGTTGCGCCCACCCCCCCCGCGCCGGCGCGGGCGCGACGGGCGCGCAACAGGTTCGGCGCAACGGGCAACCGGCGTGCGGATCGCACGCCATCGACGCACGGTTTCGGACATGCAGTTGGCGTGCCAGGCAGCGCCTACCCGAAGCCTTACAGCCGGAGTCCGACCGGGGGGAGGGAGGGGGTCAATAGGTACTTCCCCGCCAGAATCGAGAGCCGACGCCCGCGGGAACAGCCGCGCTTGGAGACAGAGTTTGTTTGCGCGTCCGAGCGCCGACGGTCGCGTGGCGGGGATCGGTACGCCCCGCCGCGAGGACGCGACGTGGGCGATCGTGGGCCAACCCGTGGCCAACGGGCGGGTGGGGAAGCCGCGCTGGGCGGCCCGCTTTCCCGCGCCGCCCACATGTTTGGCCGAGTTGCCCACATGTCGCAGAATCATCGAGAAATGCAGGCCGATCGCCTTGCCTGTTCCCCGTCAGCCGGCCAATGTGTGTCCAACGCGAGCGGGAACAACGCACCCCCCGCCCGCGACGGAGACCACGAACATGAACGCGACCACGACGACCACGCTCGACCTCGCCAAGACCCTCGCCAAGAGCGGGTTCCACATCCCCGCGATCGAGATCCACACGCCCGACGGGCGCACCTGGAACATCGCGACGGTCCCCGCCGGACGCGGCCGCCACCTCGACGGGCACTGGGGCCCACGCCCCGGCGCGCTCGGCGGCTTCCGCCTCTTCGAGATCGACCGGGATACCGACGCCCCCGACGAGCACGACGCCATCGACGGCGATAGCTGGACCGCCGATGAGTTGGTCGACTACCTCCGGGCGGTCGGCCAGCCGAAAGACACGACGAGTTGGGACCGCAAGAACGACAACCACCCGACGACCTGAAGCCCGCGAAATGCGGGCTTCGCTGTTTACCGGAGACCACCAACCAAAAGGAGCACGACCATGACGAAGCGCACACCCAAGACCACCAAGCCCGAACCCACCGCCGCCGAGACCTACGCCGCACGCCGCAACGACATCGCCCGCCTGATGGACGTGCTGCAGATGGAACTCGACAAGCACGCCGAGGGGGCCAAGGCCGACCCACGCAACTGGGGCTTCGCTGGAAGCCTCGGGAAGGTTCGCAGCGACCTGATCGATCTGGTCGGGTTCCTCAGCAACATGGATCCCGTGCACGTCGAGGCCTTTCTGAATGACGCCGAGTGACCAGAGCCACCAACCGCAAGGAGCAACGCCATGAACATCAGAACGATCGTGATCGAAGGCCACGAGCAGGACGTCAAGATCAGCCGCACCGAGCGTGGCGCGGAAGTGACCATCGAGCAGCACACCCGCCGAGCGGGCAAGCAAGACATCTGCATCGCGCACATCGCCCGCGACGAGAACCGGGAGAGCCGCTACGCGAAGGCGACGGAGGTCGCCAAGGTGGTCTACGGGACCGACTGCCGAGGTCGGGCCGCCGCCACCAACTCGATGGTCCACGAGGTGCTCAACGAGATGGAGCGCGTCGCGGGCTGCTGACAGGACCCACGCGGCGTCGCGGGGAACCGCGACGGCCACGCTTCCCCGCCGCGATGTGCGACGGGAGTTCCAACCCCCAGTTCGGAGATGACCATGAGCACGAAAACGAAGAAGGCCCCGAAGACCCGCATGTCCAAGAGCGCCGCCCGCGCGGAGGGCGCAGACAAGACCGACCGGCTCCGCAAGGCGGCGCTCGCCGAGATCCAGAACCGCCTGGACGGCAAGACGCCCGAGGCGACGCCCGCCAAGAGCGGTAAGGCACCCAAGGCCGCGAAGGCGCCCAAGGCCCCCAAGGAGAAGAAGCCCAAGCGCGCCAGCGCCCTGGACGCCGCCGCGCAGGTGCTCGCCGCCTCGGAAGTACCGATGCGGGCCAAGGAGATGATCGCCAAGATGGAGGCCAAGGGCCTCTGGAAGAGCCCCGGCGGCAAGACCCCGGAGGCCACGCTCTACGCCGCCATCATCCGCGAGATCGCCGCCAAGGGCGACAAGGCTCGATTCAAGAAGCACGACAAGGGCGTCTTCGTCGCGGGGAAGGGAGCCTGAACCATGAACGCGACGCCCGCTCCCAACCGCGAAGCGCAACTCGAGTCCGTGCTCCAAGCCGCGCTCTACCTGCTCGGCGCACGCCAAGACCACATGCTCACTATCGAGGAATGGACGGACCTGGCGCGGGCCGTCGCCGCGTGCCAAGGGCGCAAGACGGCCGACTACCTCACCGAGCACGACCTCGAGGACATCGCCGAGCGCTACGCCCTGGAATGGGACGAAGCGACCGACGGCCCGCTCCCAACCCTCGACGAGTGAGGCGCACATCACGCCTTGCTCCCAGCCGCGACGATCGTCGCGGCTTTCTCTTCGGTCACGCGGTCCTTCGGCACAGGGCTGGAAACTCGAAGACATTCGATCACTCGGATTCGACGTCGGGCCACGCCGTGCGGGGGTGGACAGGCGTACTCAACACCAAGCCTCAGTCGTCGGACAACCCGTCATGATACGATGTGGACATCACGGCCGCGTGCCGCCAGGAAGGTGAGCCAGTCATGTCCAATCCGGCTGATCCTCAATCGTTCACGATGCTGGCGGCGCAGCGGCGCGACCTCACGCCCGACGCATCCGCGGCATTCCAAGCGTTTCAGAGCAAGGTCTTCGCCGATGGGGCGCTCGACCAGAAGAGCAAGCAGATCATCGCGGTCGCGGTGGCGCACGTGACGCAGTGCCAGCAGTGCATCCGCTCGCACACCAAGGCCGCCCTGCGTGCCGGCGCGACGCCGCAGCAGTTGATGGAGGCGGTGTGGGTGGCGGCGGAGATGCGGGCCGGCGGGGCGTACGCCCACTCAAACGTGATGCTCGCCGAGATCAACGAGGCGGCGGGCGGTCCGCCCGGCACCGGGCGTGCCCCGGAGGGCCGACCTTGAGCGCGCGCCGCACTGCCGTTCGCCTCAAGCGTGTGTACGAGACGCCCGCCGCGGGCGACGGATACCGCATCCTCGTGGACCGTCTCTGGCCCCGTGGCCTGACGAAAGCCGCGGCCCGAGTGGACCTCTGGATGAAGGATGTCGCGCCGTCTGCGGACCTGCGGCGGTGGTTTCACGCCGATCTCGACCGCTGGCCGGAGTTTCGCCGGCGGTACAAAGCCGAACTCGCCGCGGGCGCGGCGCTCGAAGAACTGCGCGCGATCATCCGCGAGCGATCTCGGCGGGAAGGCGGCGGCGTGACGCTGGTCTTCGGCGCCCGCGACCCGGAGCGGAACCACGCCCTGCTGCTGCTTGAAGCGCTCAGCGCCCGAGGCCGTCGCGGCGACGCTCGGCGGCCCCGCGCGGGCGGCCCACGCTCATGATCCGATTCCCGCCGCCGTCGCTCCACCGAGCGGCGATGGTGCGCCCCGACGCGCGCCATGAACACCCAGCAGCACCGGCGTATACGCGACCAGGTAGATGAGGAACGCTGCCGTCCACGCCGCACCCGCCGCGAGCATTGAGGCAAGGTACACCGTCGGGATCAGCGACGCGGACACCCGCAGCGCCGCGGCGAGCAGGATGAGCATGTACGCCGCGACTTCCGCGCGCCCGGCCCGCACTGGCCTGCCCGAGTGGCCGAGCGCCGTCCGCGTGATCATGCCGATGATCAGCCCGCCCATCGAGCCCGCGGCGAGCGCGTGGATCGCCGCCGAGCGCGCCACGACGCCCAGCGCCGAGAGCCCCAAGAGGAACAGCCCGATCGGGATGAAGGCGTACCCCGCGTGGAGAATCCACAGGATCGGTCGGCCGCGCGTCGCCACGGGGTTCCAGCCCAGCGCTTGAACGGCGACCGCGACCGCCGCCACCAGCGCGGCGGTCCCCGAGACGGGGGCCGGCGCGTGCAGCGCATCGGCGATGATCGCCGCCGCCACCAGCACGAACGACCCGCGGTGCAGCCACGCGGCTCGGAACTGCGGCACGCCCGGGATCGCGTTGGCCGTGAAGCCCGGCACCACGCGCCCGCCGACGATCATCTCGACGAGCACGATGAGCATCAGGCCCAGCTCGACGGCGGCCATCGGCGAGAACGGGATCAGCCCGTGCATCGAGGCGTGGAACGCGATGTTCGCCGCGGCGAGCGCCAGCAGCACCGCCACCAGCGGCATGCTGCACCAACTGCGGGCGCGGACGAACTTCTGGGCGAGCACTCCGGCGACGATGACCAGCAGCAACGAGTCGAGCACGGCCGTCACCGGGCCGTAGGCGCAGAACATGCCCATGCGCCCCGCGATCCACAGGGCAAAGAGGGCCGCAAGCGGCACGCCCGCGGGGAGCGGCAGGCCCGTCCAGTTGCGCGCGGCGGTGAACAGGAAACCGATGATGATCGCCGCCACGAACCCGAAGACCATCTCGTGCATGTGCCAGAAGAGCGCCGGGAGCGAGGGGGTGAAGAACTGGTGGTACCACATCCCCAGCCACAACGGAACGGCGAGGGCTGCGACGATGGCCCCACCGAGGTAGAACGGGCGGAAGCCGTCCTGGAGGAACGGCGGGGCGGGCGGGCGTGAGGGCGTCGCGGCTCGCGCGGAAATTGTCGGAGCCGCGAAGAAGGCGACCGGGCGTGATGCGGGATGCGGCGTGGCGGGAGCGCCAGCCGGTGTGCAGTGAGTCATGCCGGAGTATAAGCGACATCCGTGTCCGGTACTATCCGTCGCGCCGGTGTCGCTTGACGGTGATACTTCGGACTCCATACTATCGCCCGCCATGCCCGCGCGAACCTCCCCCAGCACGCCGCCCCAACAGGCCACCGCCCAGCGCATCGTCGCCGGGCTGGCCAAGGTCGCGCTGGTGTTCCGGCACGCGCAGTGGGCGGCGTCGGGCCGGCGGGGGCTGACGCCCACGCAGTCGCAGATTCTCTCGCTCATCGCCGGGAGCCGCGAACCGTTGGGTGTGAAGGCCGTCGCCGAGCACCTGGCCGTGACGATGGGCACCGCGAGCGAGGCCGTCGGCGCGCTGGTGGACAAGGGCCTGCTCCGCAAAGAATCCGACGAGGCCGACGGCCGCGCCGTGGTGCTGCGGCTCACCGCCGAGGGGAAGCGCGAGGCGGCGCGGGCCGCCGAGTGGCCGTGGGCGATCGTGGACGCCGTCGAGACCATGCCCGAGGCCGAGCGGGCGGCGCTGCTACGCGGGCTGGTGGGGATGATCCGCACGTTGGAGGACCGCGGCCTGATTCCCACCGCGCGGATGTGCGTCTCCTGCCGCTTCTTCCGTCCCAACGAGTATCCGGGCACCGCCAAGCCGCACCATTGCCTGTTCATCGGGGCGCCGATCGGCGATGCCGACCTTCGCATCGACTGCGCGGAGATGGAGCCGGTCGAAGCAAGCCTCCGGCCGCGCCTGTGGAGCGTCTTTGTCCACGGCAAACCTCTTGATCGTCAAGGCCCTGGCGCGGGGCGTGCGCGCGCCGGGGCCGGTTCGAATCCCTCACGCCGCACTGTCCACGATTCCTCGAAAGGAGCATCATCATGAGCACCAAGGCCACGTTCTATCACGCCGGTTGCCCCGTCTGCGTCGCCGCCGAGCAGACCGTCGCCAGCGCGCTGGATCGCGCGAAGTACAGCGTCGAGATCGTCCACCTCGGCCAGCAGAAGGGCCGCGTCGCCGAGGCGGAGAAGGCGGGCGTCAAGTCCGTGCCCGCGCTGGTCATTGACGGCCAGGCGTTCCACATCAACCACGGCGCGGACCTCTCCGTGCTGAAGAAGTGAACGTGGGGCAACCGAGGCGGTCGCCCCCGGTCGTGGGGGAACCGGAACATCATTCCGCCTCGATTGCTCCGCACACTGTCACCACTCACTCGCGCGTCGGCGAGCCGTCGTCTGTCACCACATCACTGGCCCCCCCCATGCCCGTGGGCGAGCTTCTCTGCGACCGCGTAGAGCGCCTCGACCAGTTCGCAGAGCAGGTACCGCCCGCGCCGCTTGGACTGCGCGTACCACGGGTTCATCAGCACCGAGCGGAGCAGGACCACGCCCTCGCGCTGGTACTGCGCGGCATCGACCCCGAGGCGGTCGAGCATGCCCCGCACCGTGCGCTCGGAGTACCGCGCGGCCGAGAGCACCGTCCGGCTCACGAAGAAGGGAAGGTTGTGCACGCGCGCGCCCTGCCGCACACTGAAGCGCTCGAAGATCCCGCGGTTGAGCAGGTTGATCCGCGCCAGAGCGGTGGGCGCCGCCGGGCGGAAGGCGTAGCAGACGATGTTCGAACCCGGCGGGCAGAGCGTGACCGCGCGCAACCCCATCCCCCCCGCCCCGCCCGCGCCCTCATCGGCGGTCAGCGCGGGGTACCGCTCCAGCAGCGCGGCCAGTTCGCAGGCGTTGCGGATGTTCTCGCGCATCAGGCGGCCGTGCCCGGAGGTGTCCAGCGGGATGAGCGAGTGGCTGAGCCACGCCGCGGCGGCCGCCGCGCCCGGCTTGCTCCCCTCCAGCACGTAGACGCCGATGCTCTCCGAGGCGCGGTCGTGGGCCGGGTCGGGCGCGGCATCCTCGAGGTAGGGCGCGGCCTGCCTCGTGAGGGTGCGCACCGCACCGTGGCGGAAGCAGACGGCCCCGCCGGGGTAGGGCACGTAGCCGAGCTTGTGCGGGTCGATCGTGACCGAGTCGCACACGGCCATCGCCTCCAGCGCAGCGCACGCGCCCGCGCCGGGCAGGTCGATTCCGATCTCGCGCTCGCGCCCGCGCACGCGGACGGCCGCCCGCGGCTCGCCCAGCCCGGCCCGCGCGGGGACCGTGATTGACCGCAGGTAGCCGCCGTAGGCCCCGTCGGCGTGCAACCAGAAGGAGCCCAGGCCGACGCGCTCGCGCTGCGTGCGCACGGTGTGGATGGCGTCGAGCGGGTCGATCGAACCTTCCTCCGTCGAGCCGACCACGCCCACAACGGCCAGCGCGTGGCGGCCCTGCGCATCGAGGTGATCCAGCGCAGCGCGCAGTTCATCGGGGATCATGCGGAAGTGCTCATCGACCCGGACCAACCGCAGCGCCCGCCGGCCCAGGCCCAGGACATCCAGGGCCTTCTCGAAGCAGTAGTGGCACGTCTCGGGCGCGAGCAGGACCGGCTCGGAGCCCAGGCGGGCGACGACCGCGGGCATCCCCGCCTCGGTCGGGTTGTACACCGAGGCGCGCAGCGCTTCGTCCGCCCCGCGCACGCCCTCCTCGCCCGCGGCGGCGCGGGCATCGATGAAGAGGCGCTCCAGCGCGTCGAGCGCGGCGCCCGGCGAGAGCCGCATCAGGTCGGCATCCCCGGGGGCGTGCGGCGGAGAAAGGCCCATCGCCGCCCGCGCATCGCGGACCGCAAGCGCCAGGTACCGCGTCGAGCGCGCCACCCACAGGGCCTCGATGTTGGCGACCGTGCCCCCCGAGCACAGGTGCGACCACGCGCCCTCGTCGTAACCGATCATCTTCGCGAGCATACCGCCGACCTGGTGCTCCAGCCGGATGGTGACGGGAGCGACATCCGACGAGACGTTGTTGGGGTTGTAGAGCATCGCCGCGAAATAGCCCACGATGCTCGGGAGCGTCTGCTCCGCGAGCATGTGCGCGGCGTAGCGCGGGCTGTGGAAGGGGACATCCTCCTTCAGCCGGCCCAGCAGTTCCGTCAGGCGGTCCTCGAAGGCGTCGTCGAAGGCCTCGTTGGCGCGGCGGTCGGCCGAGCCGATCACCACGCCGTCCTCCGCGAAGTAGTTGCGGCGCCAGGCGTAGTAGTCGTCGGCGATGCGCCGCAGGCGGGCCACGACGGCCTCGGCGTTCTCACCCTTGGGACCGGCGAACCAGGCGCTCATCGGGTCGTGCGTGTGCATGGCGTGTCCTGGGCAGGCGGCGCTCCACCGCCGCGCTGCCGGTCAGCCGCGGCGGGCGGCGGCGGGCTCGGCCGTGGCAGCGGCGGAGGGGACCCCGCGGGTGACGGGCTCGAAGCGGGCCTGGAAGAAGCGCAGGTACTTGGGCTCGTAGGTGAAGCCCAGGCCCTGCACGCTCTCGGGCTGGGCGTGCAGCGCGATCACCGACTCGGCGGTCACATCCATGTGCGCCTGCGTGTAGACGCGCCGCGGGATCGTGAGGCGGACCAGTTCCAGCGACGGGAAGATGTTCTTGCCGGTGTCCGGGTCGCGGCCGCAGGAAACCGCGCCCCGCTCCATCGCGCGTACGCCCGAATCCATGTACAGCGCCGCCGAGAGGGCCTGCGCCGGGAACTGCTCGCGCGGGATGTGCGGCAGGAACTTCGCCGCGTCGATGAAGACCCCGTGTCCGCCCGTGGGCCGCACGATCGGCACGCCGGCCCGGACCAGCAGATCGGCGAGGTACTCCACCTGCCCGATCCTTGCGCGGATGTGGTCCTGCTGCACGCTCTCGGCGATGCCGATGGCCATCGCCTCCATGTCGCGCCCGGCAAGCCCGCCGTAGGTGTGCAGGCCCTCGTAGAGCACGACCATGTTCCGCGCCTGCTCGGCCAGGTCGTCGTCGTTGAGGCAGAGGAACCCGCCGATGTTGACGAGGCAGTCCTTCTTGGCCGAGTTGGTACAGCCGTCGGTGTAGGAGCAGGTCTCCCGCAGGATCTCCTCGATGCTCCGCCCCGACTGGCCGGGCTCGCGCAGCTGGATGAAGTACGCGTTCTCGACGGCGCGGGTCGCGTCGAGCATCACGCGGACCCCGTGCTGGGTACACACTCGCCGGACCTCGCGGAGGTTCGCCAGGCTGATGGGCTGGCCCCCGGCCATGTTCACGCAGCACTGCACGCACACGTAGGGAATCCGCTCCGCCCCGACCCGCGCGATCAGGTGGGAGAGCTTGTCGATGTCGACGTTGCCCTTGAACGGGGCCTCGCTCTCCGGGTCGTGGGCCGCATCGCTGATGACATCCACGAACCGGCCGCCCGCCAGCTCCTGGTGGGCACGCGTGGTCGTGAAGTACATGTTCCCCGGCACGACATCGCCGGGCTTGATGAGCATCCGGCTGAGCATGTGCTCGGCCCCGCGGCCCTGGTGCGTCGGGATCAGGTGCTTGTACCCGTAGTACCGGTGTACCGCATCCTCGAGGTGGTAGTAGTTCGCGCTTCCGGCGTAGGCCTCATCACCCAGAATCATCCCCGCCCACTGCCGGTCGCTCATGGCGCTGGTGCCCGAGTCGGTGAGCAGGTCGATGTACACCTCCTCGCTCCTGAGCAGGAAGGTGTTGTACCCCGCCTCGCGGATCGCCCGCTCGCGTTCGGCGGGCGTCATCATCCGCAACGGCTCAACCATCTTGATCTTGAACGGCTCGGCCCAGGCTCGTCTGCTCATGGAAAGGTCCTTCAGGAGTGCGCCGCCCGTCGTGCACGGCCTTGAGCGGCGGTCTGCTCAGCAAGCTCGGTCAGGGATCCAGAGGCCCGCCAAGACTGGGGATTTCAAGACATTTATATCCTCGATTATGACGCCGTTCCTGCGACCCTTACATCACGCGGACGATTTCTCGTGGTTTGCCACGCTCCAAGCGTGGTGGCACCGAGCGCGACGCGTTCATGGATCGTTTGAGGCGTGAGGCGCCAACAATCTGGATACACGAGTCCGCTATTATGACCCGCGCGAAGTTGCCACGCGGCATGCCGGAGGAAACCCATCCCCATGAAGACCATCATCGAGCCATTCCGCATCAAGTCGGTCGAACCCATCCGCATGACGACGCCGGACCAGCGCGACACGCTGCTCCGGGCCGCGCACTTCAACCCCTTCCTTCTGCATGCCAAAGACGTGCTCATCGACCTTCTGACGGATTCGGGCGCGAGCGCCATGAGTAGCGAGCAGTGGGCGGGGATCATGCGGGGCGACGAGAGCTACGCCGGGAGTCAGTCGTTCTGGCGTCTCAAGGAGACCATGCTTCGGCTGACCGGCTTCACGAACGTGCTGCCCACGCACCAGGGCCGCGCGAGCGAGCGCATCCTCTTCGAGCTTGTCGGCGGCACCGGCAAGGTCGTGCCCAACAACGCCCATTTCGACACGACGCGCGCCAACATCGAGCACGGCGGGGCGCGGGCTGTCAATCTGCCGATCCCCGAGGCCGCGGCTCCGGCGGACCAGCACCCGTTCAAGGGAAACATGGATGTGGCGGGGCTCGAGCGACTCATCGCCCAGGTCGGGGCGGGGAGCATCCCGCTGGTGATGGTCACGATCACGAACAACACCAGCGGCGGGCAGCCGGTGAGCCTGGCGAACCTGCGGGCCGTGCGCGCGGTGTGCGACCGCCACCACCTGCCCCTATTCCTGGACGCCTGCCGCTTCGCCGAGAACGCGTGGTTCATCAAGACCCGCGAGCCGGAGTGCACCGGCATGAGCGTCCGCGAGATCGCGCGGGCGATGTTCGACCTTGCCGACGGCGCGACGATCTCGTCGAAGAAGGACGGGCTGGTCAACATCGGCGGGCTGCTGCTCATCAGGGACCGCGCCCTCTTCGAGCGGGCGTGCAATCTGCTGATCCTGACCGAGGGCTTCGTTACCTACGGCGGCCTCGCGGGCCGGGACCTCGAGGCCATGGCGCAGGGCTTCGAGGAGGTCGTCGAGGACGACTACCTCTCGTACCGCATCCGCAGCGTGGCGTACCTCGGCGAGAAGCTGCTGGCGGCGGGCGTGCGCATCATCGAGCCGCCGGGCGGGCATGCGATCTACATCGACGCCGGCCACTTCTGCCCCCACCTCCCGCGCGAGTGGTTCCCGGGGCAGGCGGTCGTGTGCGGGCTGTATCGCATCGCGGGCATCCGCACGTGCGAGATCGGCTCGGTGATGGCCGGGCCCCGCCCCGCGTCGCCGCAGGCGATGGAACTCGTGCGGCTCGCCCTCCCGCGACGCGCGTACACCCAGAGCCACTATGACTACGTCGCCGAGGCGTGCGCCGAGCTATTCGCAAAGCGATCGAGCCTGCGCGGGCTCCGCATCGTGGAGGCGCCGGACGTGCTGCGCCACTTCACGGCGAAGTTCGAGGAGATGTAGCCCGCAGCGCATGCCCATCGGTTCACGGGCGATGGCAGGCGACGCCTCGGAATCCACAGGGCACCGCGCGGCGCGGAGAGGCCGTTTCTGTGGGCCGTGCCGCGCGCCCGGGCCCACGTTGGCGCGCCGTCAGCGCGCTGATCGAGCGGTTTGGGCCGCCAGCGCGTCGAGTTCGGCGAGCGTGAAGCGGACGCAGAGAATCGAGGGCTTTTCGCCCGCGTTCCACGTGCCGTAGGTTGTGGCAACAAGCGTGCCGTCGGCGAGGGATTCGAGCCCCGCGTAGCCGCAGTCCCACGCGGTGAGGTTGTCCTTGAGGCGGACCATGTACGAGCGCGGCGCGGCGGGCGCGGCGCTGTTTCTCGGCGTGGCCGCGCTCTCGTTCGCCAGTGGCGCACCCGGCGCAAGTCTCGCGATCGCGTCCCACGTCCCCACCCACGCCACCCAGTCCCCCGCCCACGGGTCGCCCTTGGCCATGCACCGGAACGTCACGACCAGGCGGCCGTCCCTGGCGTACGCGGCGATGTGCCGGTCGCCGGTGAGGGACGCTGGGAGTTCGCGCGGCGGCGACCACGTCGCGGCCTTGTCCGTGCTGAACATGACGTGCGAGTTCTTGACCCGCTTGTTCTCGCGGAGAAGCAGGGCGAGCGTCTTCCCATCGGGCGAGGCGGCCACGCCCGGCTCGCACAGGTGCATGTCCGATCCGCTCCAGATCGCCCGCGGCGCTGACCACGTCGCACCGCGATCTGTCGTGTCGGTCTGGTAGAGCGTGAACTTGCCCGCAGCCGTACCTTGGTTGGCGATGAATCGCCCATCATCGTGGAAGAACGCGGCGAACTTGCCTTCGCCCAAGTCGGCCAGCCCGCCCATTGCCACGATGCCGCCGAAGTCGCCGATGGGCGCAAGGTCGGTCCACGTCGCGCCGCCATCCGCCGAGCGCGCCGCGCGGATCGGGTACAGCCCCGAGAACAAAATGAGCGATTCGCCCCGCCCCCCCACGCGATTGGTCTTCCCGACGCGGAAGAGCGTGGGCGTCTCCTTGCTCGTGGCCCACGATTCGGGCACGGGCAGGTGGTCAGACCACGTCTTGCCGCCGTCCGTGCTGCGCTTGAGGATGATCGGCCCCTGGCCGTGCCCCTTGGGGTACGCGGCGAGGATGGTTGTGCCGTCGTCGAGTTTCACCGTCGAGACGTGGCCGAGGTAGACGCCCGGCTCCTTGTCCACGACCACCTGCCGCGCTGCGTCGCGGTCGAGGTCGAGCCGAACGACTTCCGGTGCGATCGTTGCACTCGCGGCGTGCGTTGTAGCCGCGGTTTGCCCGGTCGTGCGGGCCGGTGCGCATTCATCGTGAGCGGCGATGCAAACGGCGAACAGGATGCAGTGGCGTGGGGTCGTGTCCATGACGGTTATGGTAACGTCGGACAGCCGCCGACCGCCCGACCGGGTAGAGCCAATACCCGGCTTGCGAAGCTTGATCCTCGAGCCCACAGCGGACAAACGGGCTGCCGGCCCGCGATTTCACTCCGATGCCGGAGTGCTCACGATAACCAGAGGATCACCGCCACCATCGCCGACTCGATCGGCAGTCGCGCATCCACCCAGTCTCGCACCCGCGCGGGGGCCGCCAGGCGCAGCGCGACCGACGAGACCGCCGTCACCCCCGCCCACGCCAGCCGCGCCGGCGCGGGGAGGATCGGGACCAGCGCGATCGCCGCAGCGAGCGCGAGGCGGATCGCCAGCGCGATGTTCCACGCCCGGGCGCGGCCCAGGTGCGTCGGGAGCGTGCCCGTGCCGTGGCGGCGGTCGGCATCCTCATCGTCCAGGTCGCAGAGCACGGCATCGGCGAAGACCCGCGCGGCGAGGTGCGCCGCCGAGGCCGCCAGCGGCGCGGCGTGCGACTTGACCGTCTCCCACATGGCGCGCAGCCCCCAATCATGCTCGCCCGCGTGGACCGCCGCGAGGGCGACGACCGCCGCGAAGCCGGTGATCCCCGCGGCGACGTAGAAGTTCTTGATGAAGAGGATGTCCTTGGGCCGCGCGCGGCCGCGACGGGGCTTCCCAGCGTAGACCAGCACGCCCGCCGCCGCGAGCACGGGCACGAGCGCCCCCACCCAGCGCCCACCCCCCGACGAAATCAGCATCGTGCCCAGCCACGCCGCGAGCACGAGCAGCACGACGATCAGCCCGCGCACGAGCGCCGAGCGGGCCGCGAGGAAGGCGAAGCGTTGGGGGTGGGCCTGCGCATCGGCGGGGTCGAGCCAGGCATCGCGGAGCTTCACGCGGTCGAGCAGGTAGACCGCCGAAGCGGTGCAGAAGGCGAACGAGACCGCCAGCACCCGCGCGCGGACGGGCACAAGCCCGTCGATCCCCGCGAGCTGCGCGAGGCACACCACCGTGCCGGCGATATACAGCCCCGCCCACACGGCCAGGTGCGCGGCGATGTGGAGCGGGCTAGATCGATGCGCCGCCGCGGGCCGCGTGGAGAGTGGGTCTGTCAACGCCGCCGCCTCGCCTTCGTGGGCATCCGAACTTCGCAAGGGATGCGGCGTTTAGTGCCCGCAGCCACACCCTCCCGTGCCTCCGTGGGGCGTGCCCCCGTGGCCCGCGCCCGACAACCGGGCCTCCATCGCCAGGGCCTTGGGGAAGAGCACGTTGTTCTCCTTGTGGACGTGCTGGTGCATGTCGCGTTCCAGCCCGGCCAGCCCGTCGAGCATCGCGCGGTAGGTGTTGCACGCCCACGACGGCGGCACGTACTCATCCGTCGCCGCGCGAATCACCGCGAGCGCCTCGCCCGACTGGTCGTGCTCGGCCTCCATCTGCGTGATGGGGTGGGCGAGTGTGCCGCCGCAGCAGGACTGGGGCGTGGGGGGCGTGTGCGTCTGCTCCATCTTCCGGATCATCGGGAACAGGACGTGCTCTTCCTTGGCCATGTGGCTGAGCATCTCGTCCTTGAGCGAGCAGAACGCCTCGCGGACCCGGAGTAGGCGCGGCTCGTGGTCGCCGTGGACGCGGAAGACCTTTTCGGTGATGGCGTCGAGCCGCGGCAGTTCGGCCCGCAGGAAGTCGTGGTGGGCGTGAACGATGTGGTCCGCGAGTGCCGTGAGCGACATGGCCCCTGCGTCGGCCAGCCCCGGGCGGGTCTGTTCGTTGTCCGACTTCTCGAGCATTTCGAGCACGGCCGCGGTGCTCAGTCCGAGTTTGCCACACGCCTGCGAGAGCGGGAGTTTCCCGCCGCAGCAGTAGTCGATCTTGAGCGACTCAAAGACGCGGGAGCGTGCGGGCCGCTCTGCGACGAGTTCTCCAATGGTGGATTCCGGGCGGATCGTGGTCATGGTCAGGCTCCTTCGCCCGGCGGCTGCGATCGCGGCCGGGCGTACGATGTGTCCGAGGCGTTCCTTCGCGGGAGCGCCAGCCCCACGGGGCATCGTATGGTCCGGCAGCCCTGACCGTTGTTCAAGGTGATCGCTCGGGCTGGCTCGGAGCAGCCACCACGGAGGTGTTCGCTTGCAATCGCCGCCATCGCCTGTCGAGCCCACGCCTCAGGAAGCGGCCTGCACGCGCGGCGATCTCGCGGGCCAGCTCCACGAACGCGTCAAGGAGCTGACATGCCTGTACGAAGTGGCCGCGGCGTTCGTCGAGCACCGCACCTCGCTCCGCGGCTGCATGAGCCGCGTTGTGAACGTGCTCCCGGGCGCGTGCCAGGTTCCCGTGCGGGCGGTTGCACGGATGCGTCTGGACGAGCTCGTCGTCGCCTCGCCGGGTTTCGCCGGCGACGGATACGCGATCGACGCCCACCCGGGCGCGTGGATCACGAGCGACCTGGTCGTCGCGGGTGTGCGTCGAGGGGATGTCACACTCGCGTACACCGCCACCCCTCCTCACGCCGTCCGGGCCGGTATCGGCAACGACGCTGATCCCTCGTTCCTCCCCGAGGAGCGTGCGCTCCTCCAGACCGTGGCGTGCCAGGTCGGCGTCTTCGTCGAGAGCGTCGAGGCCGAGCAGCGGCGGACGCACATGGAGTCGCAACTCCGCCACGCCGACCGCCTCGCGACGATCGGCCAACTCGCCGCGGGCGTGGCCCACGAACTCAATGAGCCACTGGGCAATACGCTGGGGTTCGCGCAACTGGCCCTCAAGGCTCCGGGCGTGCCCGAGCAGGTCCGCGCCGATCTCGGGCGCATTGTGCAGGCGTCGCTGCACGGGCGCGAGATCATCCGCAAACTGCTCGTGTTCGCGCGCCAGGCCCCGGCGTCCAAGGGCACGATCTCCGTCAACGCAGTGGTCGATGAGGCCATGTTCCTGCTGGAGGCCGGGTGCGAGAACCCGGGCATCCGCTTCGCCCGCGACCTCGCCGCCGATCTCCCCGAGATCGAGGCGGACCCGGTGCAGGTGCGGCAGGTCGTGACCAATCTCGTCATCAACGCGATGCAGGCGATCACGGGCAGGGGCACCGTCACCGTGCGCACCCGCGCTCAGGCCGACGCGATCGTCCTCACCGTCGAGGACGACGGCGCGGGCATGACGCCCGATGTTCTCCGCCGCGCCTTCGACCCGTTCTTCACGACCAAGGATGTCGGGGAGGGCACGGGCCTGGGCCTGGCCGTCGTGCAGGGGATCGTCGCCGGGCACGGCGGGAGTGTCGAGGTCGCCTCCGAGCCGTCGCGCGGCAGCACGTTCCGCGTGCTCCTGCCCATCCACCCCGGTCCTCATGCTTGAAAGAGATTCCCCGACGTGACCGCCGACACCGCCCGCATCCTCGTGGTTGACGACTCGCCCGCGACGCGCGAGGTGCTCGAGCGCAACCTGCGCGCTGAGGGGCACGAGGTCCGCGCCGCGGAGAGCGTCGCCGCGGCGATCCGCGCGCTCGCCGAGTCGCCCGCCGACCTGGTCATCACCGACATGCGCATGCCCGGGGCCGACGGGCTGGACCTCGTCCGCCATGTGCGCGAGCACTTCCGCGCCGCCGGGATCATCATGGTCACGGGCTTCGCCACCGTCGGCGGGGCGGTGACGGCGATGCGCGAGGGCGTGGACGACTACCTGCCCAAGCCCTTCTCGGATGATGAACTCCGCGGCGCCGTCCGCACCGCGCTCGACCGCATCCGCCTGCGGCGCGAACTCGACGCCCCGGGTGAGGTCGCGGCCCCCGACGGCCTCATCGGCGCCTCCGCGGCGATGCGGCCCGTCTACCGCCTCATCGACCGCGCCGCCGGCGCGAGCGTCCCCGTGCTCATCACCGGCGAGAGCGGCACGGGCAAGGAGCTCGTCGCCCGCGCGATCCACTACCGCTCGCCCCGCGCTGCGGCATCGTTCCTGGCCGTCAACTGCGCCGCCATCCCCGAGACGCTCATCGAGAGCGAACTCTTCGGGCACGCCAAGGGCTCGTTCACGGGCGCGGGGTCCGCGCGCCAGGGCTTCTTCGTCGCCGCCGACGGCGGGACGCTCTTCCTCGACGAGATCGCCGAACTCTCGCCCATCGCGCAGGCCAAACTGCTGCGCGTCCTCCAGGAGCAGACCGTGCAGGCCGTGGGGGCCGACGAGCCGCGGCGCGTCGATGTCCGCATCATCGCGGCGACCAACAAGGACCTGGAGGGCCTGGCGCGCGATGGGAAGTTCCGCCAGGACCTGTTCTTCCGCCTGCACGTGCTGCCCATCGAGATCCCGCCGCTGCGCGAGCGCGAGGGCGATGTCGTGCTCCTGTTCCGCCACTTCCTCGCGGCGGCTGCGAGGCAAAGCGGCGAGGGTGAAGGCGGCGGCGAGAATGGAAGCGGGCCGCGCCCCACCGAGGCGGCGCTGGAGGCGCTGCGGCGGTACTCGTGGCCCGGCAACGTGCGCGAGCTGCAGAACCTCGCCCAGCGGCTGGTGATCTTCGCCGATGCGGGCGTGATCGACACGGTGGACCTGCCGACGGTGATGCGGTACGTCGCCCCATCCTCGCCGCTCCCGCATTCTCCGCGCGCCGCACCGAGCGCCTGCGAGCAAACCCGCCGCACGCTCCGCGAGGTGGAGGTTGCTCACATCCGCGCCGTGCTCGAGAGCGTGAGCGGGAACAAGACCAAGGCCGCGATGATCCTGGGCATCGACCGCAAGTCGCTGCGGGAGAAACTCAAGGCACCGAGCGCAGCGGGGCCCGACGATCGGCACACCGCAATTGCCTGACCTTTCTGGCCTCCCCGGGGCGAATCGCCCCAGTGGTGCGTTTTTCCCCGCGCCGCGAGCGAGGCGGGCCGCGTTTGGGCGGCGTGGCGCGGGGGGAGGCTCTGGCACGCGACTTGCCTTAGGCACGTTGTCCCCTCAACACGGAGAAGTCTCGCCATGACGACCGCCCCCATCGCCAACGGCACCGCCACCCTCACCCCGCCCTCCCCCAGGATCAGCGCGGGCCGTGCGCACGACGCCCAGCATCCCAAACTGTTCCAGCGCGTCCGCGAGCGGATGGACCAGGCCGCCGAGGCCGTGGGGCTGGCCCCGGAAGTCCGCAAGATCCTCTCCTCGCCCGCGTGCGAAGTGAGCGTGAACTTCCCCGTCCGCATGGACGACGGGCGCATCGAGATGTTCTCCGGCTACCGCGTCCAGCACAACAACGTGCTCGGGCCGTTCAAGGGCGGCATCCGCTATCACCAGGATGTGAGCATCGACGAGGTGCGCGCCCTGGCCGCGTGGATGACGATCAAGTGCGCCCTGGTGGACATCCCCTTCGGCGGCGGCAAGGGGGGCGTGCAGGTCGATCCCGCGACGCTCAGCCGGCGCGAGATCGAACGCATGACGCGCCGGTTCGTCTATGCGCTGGGCGCGAACATCGGCCCGGGGTACGACGTGCCCGCGCCCGATGTGAACACCGACGCCCGCACGATGGCGTGGGTCGTCGATACCTACGCGGCCACGCTGCCGCCGCAGGAGCGCTACCGCGCCCTGGCCGTCGTCACCGGCAAGCCGGTGAGCGCCGGCGGCTCGGTCGGGCGCGAGAAGGCGACCGGGCAGGGCGTGGTCGATCTCATCGAGATGTGGGCCGCGGACAAGAACGGCACCGTCGCCGACCTCACGTACACCGTGCAGGGCTTCGGCAAGGTCGGCGCGTGGGCGGCCCGCATCCTGAAGGACAAGGGCGCGAAACTGCTCGCGGCCCAGGATGTGACCGGGGCGATCAAGTCGAGCGGCCCGACGGGGCTGGACGCCGATGCGCTCGCCGAGCACGTCAAGAAGACCGGCGGCGTCGCGGGATTCCCCGGCGCAACGGCGATCTCGCGCGAGGCGTTCTTCGGCGTCGAGGCCGATGTGTTCATCCCCGCCGCGCTGGAGAACCAGGTGACCGGCGAGACGGCGCGGCTGCTCAACGTGCGCCTCGTCGCCGAGGGCGCCAACGGCCCGACGACGCCCGAGGGCGACACGGCGCTGCGTGAGCGCGGGATCGACGTGCTCCCCGATGTGCTCTGCAACGCCGGGGGCGTGGTCGTGAGTTACTTCGAGTGGCTCCAGAATCGCGGCGGCGCGGCGTGGGACGCGGCGGAGATCGACCGCAAACTCAAGGACATCCTGACGCGGGCCTACGGACGCGTGAAGGAGATGGTCGAGTCCAAGTCGCTCGACTGGCGCACCGCCGCGTACGCGGTGGCCCTCCGCCGGATCGAGCAGGTCTACGCCGAGCGCGGCATCTATCCGTGAGCCCCGCGCCGGCGCAAAGGTTGGTTGACGACTGCAACACGCACCATTGAACCGGCTGTGCGCGCTCGAGGCGCGACGGCCGGGAGGACACCCATGAACGACCGCACCATCCACATCACCGAGCCCGACATGGAGCGGCTGCGCACGCTGATCGCCGATCTTGGCAGTGGCCCGCGCGGCGGCGGAGGAGGGGGGGGCGGCGACGATCGCGACCGGCCGTACCTGGCGGTGCTCACAGCGGAACTGACTCGCGCGGTCGTCGTCGGCCAGGACGAGATCCCGCCCGACGTGGTCACGATGAACTCCCGCGTCCGGCTGCGCGTCGGGCGGCGCACATGGATCATGACGCTGGTGTTCCCCGAGAACGCGGACCCGGAGGAGGGCTGCATCTCGGTGCTCGCCCCGCTCGGCGCCGCGATCCTGGGCTGCCGCGTCGGACAGAGTGTCAGGTTCCGCGTGCCCGGCGGGGAGGAGCGTTCGTGCGACATTCTGAGCATCCTGTACCAGCCCGAGGCCGCCGGCGACCTGCACCTGTAACCACCCGGCCTCTCCTGGCGTCACGGCTCAATCCACCGGTTCATCATCAAGAAAGGGGGCGTCATGAACGCCGGACCCGTTGTCAGCACGCTGGACTACACGCGACTTCAACCCCTGCTCGAAGGCCCGCACCTCGACGCCCCCCTGTGGCGGCTGCGCACGCTCCTCGAGCGGGCACGCAGGGTCGCTCCCCGTCGGGTTCCGCCCGACGTCGTCACCATGAACTCGCGGGTGCTCGTGCATCACCCGGGCGACAACGAGCCGGAGGCCTACGACCTCTGCTATCCCGATGCGGACTCTCGTGGGCTCTCGGTGCTGTCACCCCTTGGCGCGGCGCTTCTGGGCGCCCGCGAGGGTGAGAGCGTCGAGTGCGCCGGAGGTCGTGTGTCGCGGCGCGTGACGGTGGAACGCATCGCGTACCAGCCCGAGCGGGAGCGACATTTCGATCGGTAGGGGGTGACATTTAGTTCAAGGAGGTCGAGCATGTCGCCGCGAGCGTCCAATCTACCGATTCTCATCAAACCCGGGAACCTCCAGACCAGCGCTGCAATCGAGGCGTGGGTGCACCGCAAACTCGCGGGCGCGTTCCGTCGGTACGGCGCGCTGATGACGGCCGTCGAGGTCCATTTCGAGGACGTCAACGGTCCGAGGCACACCGGCGACGATGCCCACTGCGTGATGGAGGCGCGGGTAAACGGCCGAACACCGATCGCGGTCCGGGCCCGCTCCCACGACCTCTACTCAGCCATCGACGCGGCGGCTCGCAAGCTCGAGGCCGCCATCGGCAGAGCGGTCGAACGGATCGACACGCGTGCGCGGCGGCGGTTCCGAGTGGGTCGCACAAGTGGCGGCGGCACCGGCAGCGGGCAGGCGTAGCGTGACAGCGTTGCAGGACCGGACCCGGCCACTCCAGGCTGGCCCCGCAGTACCGTGGTTTCCAGAGGCCGGTTTCAGCGATTTCGCATCCGAGGAGGCCATCAGATGAAGAGCTTTAACTCGATCTTCGTTGCCGTTGATTTCTCACCGTGCTCCGCCACGGCCATCAAACAGGCGATGCGTATCGCCGACATCAACCGCGCATCGCTGCGTGCTGTGCACGTCGTGCCCGTACCCGCCCTCGAGCCAACCCCGCACCCACTGTTCCCGTTCCCGCTGCCGACTCGGGCCGACCTCGTGTCAGATGCGAAGGCAGCGTGGGCGCGCTTCGCGGCGGAGGCGAACGTGCAGCCTGGTGTGGAGTGCGACATCGAGATCGGGAGCCCGCGAGAGAGGATCCTCGAATCGGCCGCGCGCGCTCGCGCCGACCTCCTCGTGCTCGGGTCGCACAGCGTGCTCGACGCTCGAAAGGGCATCGGCCCAACCGCCGCGGGGTGCATGCAGCGCGCCAAGACCAAGGTCCTGCTGGTTCGCGCGGATCACGCCGAGCCGTACAGGAACGTCGTTGCGTGCTTGGATTTCACCGAGACTTCCAAGCTCGCGTTGCAGCAGGCGATCCGCGTGGCCGCTCAGGACGACGCCACCCTGAACATCCTGCATGTGTACGACGATCCGTGGTACGGCCTTGCCCCGCCCCGGGGCGTCGAGGTCAACATGCTCGACTTCGAGTTACGATTCCAGGAGGGGGTCGAAGCCCGGTTACGCGAGTTCTGCGCGCCGTTCGCACATGAGTTCAACGCGCTCAAGGCGGCATTCCATTGCGTTCGGTCAGAGTGGCGAGGCGGCGGGTACGGCCACGCGATCGTTCGATTCGTCAAAGATGGCGGGTGCGACCTGGCGGTGCTCGGCACGCGTGATCGGTGGAACATACGGGACATGATCTTCGGCTCCACGGCCGAGCGGGTGGTGCGCGGAGCATCGTGCTCGATCCTTGCCGTCAAGCCCGAGCTTGGCGACCAATCATGACATGGAGCATCGTCCTCGGATGCACGCTCATAGTCATTGCTCGCATTGGCGATGTGTCGCTGGGGACCATGCGCACAGTCGCCGTGGTCAGTGGCCACCGCGGTCTGGCGTGGCTCTTTGGCTTGCTCGAGATGGCCATCTGGGTCTACGCCGTCTCCGCGGTCATCGCGAACATCCGTTCGGAACCTGCGTACGGCGTCGCGTTTGCCGTCGGAGCCGCGACCGGGAGCTACGTGGGAGTCACCCTCCAGCGGTGGCTTCCATTCGGGGAGCAGGTCGTCCGCGTTTTCTCGCGCCAGGGGCAAGCGGTTTTTGATGCTCTCCGTTCCCGGGGTCTCGGCGTCACCACATTCAGCGGTGAGGGACGCGATGGCCCCGTTTCGATGCTGTTCGTTCAGGTGCGACGCAACCGCACCCAGCACGTCGTCGATGTCGCGCGCGCGGCGGACCCTGCATGCTTCTACACCGTCGATGACATCCGCCTCGCGAGCGCCGGCCGAACCCCTCTCCTCCCATCCGTCGTTCAGCCGTGAAGTTGATCGGTGGACTCGTTGATGTTCACCACAGTTCGCTCCTCCACGGCGACGCGGAGCACCAGCGACGACGGCACGGAATCACTCAGGCAGTATTTCTTCTGTTCGAGTCGCGCCAGCAACAGCGGCAGGGCGGTCGCGAGGTACATGCCCAGGCATGGGTGGAAACGGTCCGTGAATCCGAGGACCGCCGAGATGTTTCGGCTTCGTTCCGCCGCGGCGACGATCGCCAGGATGTCCGGGCGAGAGACGCTCGGCATGTCGCCGGCGAGCACGAAGATCGATGCGGGCCCCGATTCCAGCGCGGAGGTGATCCCCCCGATCGGGCCTACGCCCGCGTAGCGGTCTTGAATGACGCCATCGGCCAACCCCGGGATTCGCGGGTCGCACGCTCCAACAACACTGACCCTGTTCCCGAAGACGCTCCGCAACGCATTGATGGGGTGCTCCACGAGCATCCTGCCGTTCCAAGTCTCGACGAGTTTGTCACGCCCATAGCGCCGGCTTTTTCCGCCGACAAGCACCACGGGCTGGGTCGAAGCCAGGAACGCTGGGGAGATCGTCGGGCCGTCATCGCTCATGGTGAACTATCCTGCCGGTGACGGCCGTCGCGTCCGGCCGCCCATCGTCCTGCACGTCGCCGCGGAGCGTATCAATGGCGTGCGGAAGGACGTCCAGCAGGGCCTCAAGGTTCTCCGTCGATCCCCGCACCGAGCCCGGCAGGGTCAGGATCAACGTGCGCCCGATCGTCCCCGCTACTCCGCGTGAGAGGAACGTCCGCGGGGTCATGGCGAGGCAGCGGAGGCGGGCGAGTTCCATCAGGCCGGGATGCTCGCGCGTCAGCACGCTCCGCGCGGCCTCGGGGGTGACATCCCGCGGAGCCAGGCCCGTACCGCCTGTGCTCACCACGAGGTCGATCGCGAGGTCGGTCCCGCTCCACTCGACAAAGCAGGCGGCGAGCCGATCTCGCTCGTCGGGCAGGCATCTCCGATCAACGACCTCGGCGCCCAGCCGCATACGGAGAAGGTCCGCGAGGGCCGGCCCGGACGTATCGACCGCCTCACCGCGCGAGCAGCGATCGCTCACGGTGAGCACGGCAGCGCGGATGGGGCGCACCGGATCGGTCATCGTGAACCCTCCGGCGGAGCCTTGAACGATCCGCTCCGTCCCCCGTGCTTCTCCGTGATGCGGACACCCTCGATGACCATCGCCATGTCGATTGCCTTGCCCATGTCGATCACGGTGAGGCACGCGACGGTGACCGCCGTCAGCGCTTCCATTTCAATCCCAGTGCGGGACTGCGTGCGGACGGTCGCAGTGACACGCACGCACCCGTTTTCCAGGGTCGCCGCCACGTCCACCGCGTCGAGGGGCAGCGTGTGGCACAGGGGGATGAGTTCGTCAGTGCGCTTGGCGGCGAGGATTCCCGCGAGGCGCGCGATCTCCAACACCGAGCCCTTCCTGACCGTGTTGGCGCGAATGGCCCGCTCGAGGTCGGCCGAGATGCGCACAAATCCCTCCGCGCTCGCGGAACGCGGAGTGATCGGCTTTTCACCCACATCCACCATCCGCGCGCTGCCATCGGGCGCAACGTGCGAGAGTGGGGCGGGGCGGGCCGGCTGAGCTGAGTCGTTCATCTCGATGGGTCTCGCAGGGGAATCCACGCAGGAACATCGTTGGACGTCGGGGCTCACGACGCCGGCCATGCATAGAACGGGGCGATGGCAGGCGATTCTGACGGCGGCAGTTCAACGAACCCGTCGCTGAGCCCGGCGGCCATCATGTCGCCAGAGCCCCGAGTGTCCACGATCTCGGCTGTCGGTGCTCCCGCCTCGTCGATGCTCAGGCGCACCGGGCGATGCCACCAGAGATCAAGCGATCGGCCGTCCTGGTGCGCGAGCCTGACCAGCCCCGGCAGCAGATCGGGCGGGGTCCGGCTCGCCCCTGCACACGCGGCAAGCACGGGCAGCACGATGCGCGTGCAAGTCACCAGCGCCGAGACCGGGTTGCCCGGCAGGCCGAAGATCGGCAGTGGTCCATCCGCCTCCGCTCCCGCGCGTCGCAACACCGCGCCGAGCATGGGCTTGCCCGGGCGCTGCGGCAGGCCGTGGAAGATGACTTCCGCGCCGACCGCTTCGACCGCTTCGCGGACCGGGTCCCGGTGACCCATCGAGACGCCACCGGTGAGAACAACCGCGTCCGCCGCGGCGACAGCGGCGCGCAGCACGCCATCGAGTTCTCCCTCGTCGTGAGCGTGCGCGACGCTCGCAACGACCATCCACGCCGGCGACGCGAGGATCGCGCGCAGCGCAGGTGCGTTGCTGTTGCGGATCTGGAACGCCGCCGGCACGGCTCGTGGCGGCACGACCTCGTCCCCCGTGGTGATGATGGCGACGCGCAGACGAGGGAACACACGGGGCCCGGTCACACCAACCGCCGCCAGCGTTCCAAGACCCGCCGCGGAGATCACCTCACCCGCTCGCAGCACGACCGCACCGGCGCGGGCGTTCTCTCCGCATCGGCGAATGTGGTCGCCCGGTTTCACACGTCCTTCGGCGCGTGCCGAGATCGTGATCGACCCCGGAGTGTCCTTTCGCGCGTCCCTTCCGGTTGCCTCCACGACATCCTCGCGCCGTATCACAGTGTCGGCCCCCGGCGGAACCGCCGCTCCCGTGGCGATTCGGATCGCGACCGTGCCTTCGGGCATCACCGGCGGCTCATGCCCGATGCGTGACTCGCCCGCGACGGTCAGCACCAACGCTCCGTCACGCCCGGCCGCGATCGTCCCGAAGCGCACAGCGAACCCGTCCATCGCCGAATGGTCAAAGGCCGGGCTATCCCGATCGGCCTGCACGTCCTCGGCCAAGACGCGCCCGAGGGGGCCGGTCGGGGCGTCCGCATCCAGGCTCGCCAACTCGGGGCGTATCGCAGGGGGCGAGCCGCCAAGGCGGGCGATCATGCCCGCGACCGCCGCCGCGGGTGAATCGAACGCGTACTCCTGACCGCGAAAGCCCATGCTTGCTCCTGTCGCCAACTCTCAAACCATACCCTCCCGCGATGGAGCTCGAAGTGCTTATCTTCGGTGCCGCGGCAATGAACGCCAAGGCCGGCCGAGTAACGGTCACCGTGGGCGCCCGCGCCACCGTCCGCGACGTGTTGACTGCGCTCAGGGAGCAACACCCCGGCTTGCGGTTCGCCCTCCCCAACCCCGACACGGGACGATTGGCCGTGAACCAGACATTTGCCCGGGGCGACCACGATGTCAAAGCGGGTGACGAGGTGGCCCTGATCACACTCTTGGGGGGCGGATGATGCCGGACCCCTCGGTTTCGCCTACGTGCCGCGCGCTGGCCGCCATCGTGGATGGCCCTGTGAACCCCCAGGCCGAGGCCGATGCCGGGCGCCTCTTCGGCGGAACAGATCGCACGGGGTGGGTAGGAGCCACGCTCCGATTCGAGGGGATCGTGCGCCGCGACGAGGCGCATCCCGACTTCGGCGGCGAGCCGCGGTCGTTGGTGGCGTTGGACTATCAGACCTACGACCCGATGGCGCAGCAGCAACTCGATATCCTGGCCCGAAACGTTGCAGAACGCCATGGGCTGCGATCGGTCGCTGTGCTCCACAGCCGCGGGAGGGTGGGGGTCGGTGAGGTTTCGTTTGTGCTCATTGTCGCCGCGGCGCACCGGGCCGAAGCGATCGCCGGGCTCACGGAGTTCATCGATCGGATGAAGCAGGACGTTCCGATCTGGAAGCAGCCGATTTGGGCGTAGGCACAACCGAATGTGAGGGCGGCCACCGCCTTGCTATCCTTCGGCACGAGTGCCTTCGGCCGCGACGTTGCCAAGCGAAAGAGGCTCACCAAGTCGTCGCGCATGCCGGCTGGGGACTACCTTTGGACATGGATCTCGCTGGTCGAATCGATCTACATCTGCGTTGCCGCGTCGTCCCCGGCCGCCGCGCTGACTTCGTCGATTTCCTGCGCGAAGCGATCCCATTCTACGAGGCACCCGGCGGCATCACCGTCCGCCTGCTCCAAGACCTGGACGATGACCACCGTTTCATCGAATTGGTGCACTACAGCGACGAGGCAGCCTACCGGCGCGACCAAGGCCGCGTGGCAAACGATCCGACCATGAAAGCGTACCTGGCCCGGTGGCGCAGTCTCCTCGCCGAATCGGCGGATGTCGAGGTCTACCGGCTCATCGCGCCGCCCTCCCAGAGAGAACCGGAAGCGTGAGGATTGACAGCGGCTGTAGTTTGTGGGTGATTCAGGCGAACATGAGCTTTGCGCCTGCGATGAGCAGCACCGCGGCCAGCGCCAAGTTCAGAGCACGCGGGGTCGCATGGCGGCTGCCCAGGGAAGCACCAACCAGCCCGCCGATACATGCCGCAGCTGCGAGGATTGCGAGTTCGCCCGTCGGCTTCCAGCCCGCGCTGACCAAACCACCGAGCCCCGCCAGCGAGTTGACCAGGATGAACAGCGATGCGGTCGCTGCGGTGCGCTTCGTGTCGGCCCAGTTGAAGAGCAGCATCATCGGACTGAGGAAGATGCCCCCGCCCGTGCCGGTGATCCCCGCGACCAGGCCGAGCACGCCACCGATGCCAATCGCGACGGGGACCGCCGGGGGCTTTGCTTCCTTCCCGAGTCTCGAAGGCCGCAGCGCCACCCACGCCATACGCGCGGCGGCGAGCAAGAGCACGATGCCGATGGCGACCTTGAGCGCGCTCGCCGGCATATGGAAGCGTCCGCCCAGGAACGCGGCCGGAATGGACGCCGCGGCGAAGGGCCAGACCAGCGCCCACGAGAAGTGCCGGGCGCGGGCGAACTGCACGAAGGCGATAGTGGCCACCAGCACGTTGATCGCGAGCGCCGTGGGGCGCATCACCAGCGCGTCCACGCCCACGAGCGCCATGACAGCGAGGTAACCCGAGGCGCCGGCGTGGCCGACCGAGGCGTACAAGGCTCCGACAACCAGAAAGGCGATCACAAGGATGGGAAGAGCGTCGGTCGACATGGGCTCATCCGCCGATCGCAGACATCGGGCGCTCGGGCTGGCGGAACCCTGGCGAGGCGATGCCGTGGCCCGGCTGCTTGGTCCAGGTCGCATCGATCAGGAAGTGCGCAACCTCCTCGTCGGTCGACCCTGCCCGTAGCGCGGCACGCAGGTCCCACTCGGTCGTGCTGAACAGGCATGGGCGGACCTTGCCGTCGGCGGTCAGGCGCAGACGACTGCACGCCCCGCAGAACGGGCTGCTAATCGGGGCGATGAAGCCGACGCGCCCCGGCGCCCCATCGGCGAACGCGAACGTCCGGGCGGTGCTGGATGGGTCCCCATCCTCGCACGCGACCAGGGGATGCCGTTCCTCAATCGCGGCCCGCGTCTCGGCGGCGCTCACCCACCTGGAACTGTCCCAAGCGTGGCCGGAATCGAGCGGCATGTACTCGATGAACCGCATCTCGACGCCGAACCGGCGTGCCAACGCCGCCATGTCGGCGGCTTCGTCGTCGTTGAAGCCGCGGATAAGCACGCCATTGAGCTTCAAGGGCGTCAGCCCCTCGGCGATGACCGCCTTGACGCCCGCCACCACGTCCGCCGGCGATGTCGTCGAGCGCGTCAGCCGCGCGAACCGATCGGGCCGGAGCGAATCGATGCTGATCGTCACCCGATCCAGCCCCGCGGCCTTCCACTCCCGCAGCGCCGCTCGCGTGAGCAGTGAGGCGTTGGTGATCATCGCGATCTCGACGGAGGTCGTCCTCCGGATGCCCGCGATGATCGACGTGAGGTCCGGGTGCAGCGTCGGCTCGCCGCCGGTCAGACGGACCTTGCGGACGCCCAGCGACTCGGCGATTGCCGCGACGCGGACGATCTCGGCCACGGTGAGGAGTGACTCGCGCGGCGCGAAGCGGACATCCGGCTCCATGCAGTAGACACAGCGGAAGTTGCAGCGGTCCGTGATGCTGATCCGCAGGTCGCGGATCGTCCGCCCGTGCGAATCGATCATCCGCCCGCCCGCCCGGACATCGGTCGGCGACACCGGCGGCACGCCGCCAATCTCCCGTTGCGAGCGGCCATCGAACTGCGGCAACGACACATCCGCCCCCCGCGCCGGTCGCGCTCGCACGTCGATGGAGCCGGGATCACGCGCCGCCGTCCGCATCTTCACCTCTCACCGATCGCGCTCGAACTGCTCATGGGCCCACGCCCACGCCGCGACCGTCCGCGGGAACCCAACGGTATTCATCCCAAGTAGGATGGCCTGCTCCACCTCCGCGGCGCTCGCCCCGTGCTGCATCGCGCGCCGGACATGGCTCCGCAGGGCCGACTCAAGTCCCGCGCCGACGCATATGCCGATCTTGATGAGCGCCAGCGTCCTGGCATCCAGCGGCCCGGCTTCCTCCACCGCCTTGGCGATGCGCTCGTGGGCGCGCCCGAGCTCCGGGTACCGCGTCACGAAGTCCTTGTACGTCCCGGGCATTCCGGACGCTTTGCCGCGTTTCGTGGTGCCGCTGCGCTTGGTCATGGTCGTCTGCCTTCGGCTCATCGCCACCGTTCACGCTTTCACAGAATGATCCGCGAGCGAGACTTGCAGGAGGAACGCCGCGGCGACTGTCGCGCGGACATCGTGCCGCACACCCGGGGCCATCGCGAGCATCGTCCCCGCGGGCAGGGTGCACGTCTCGCCCGACGCGGTCATGTCAATCGTCCCCTCGATCGTCTGCACGGTGACGGTCCCGCCCGCGGCGTGCTCGGGCAGAACCGCCCCCGCATCCATCACGAACAGGGCGACGGTCCGCCCCGCGTGCTTGTAGAGCGTCTTCTGCCTGTGCCCGTGGCGCGGCGATGACGGCTCGGCACGCAGCGCCGCGATCTCGGCGTGCAGGTCGAAGACCAGGTGATCGGTGGCGAACCGCTCCGCCGGGGCTTGTCGAAGCCGATCATCGCTCATGGTCGCCTCCTTCATGTGGTGCGGCGCGGGTGTGGAGGGCACGGCGCGGCACTCCTCCGTCAGGCTCATCCTTGCCCGCGAGCCGGGCCGCCGCGCTTCGATGTGCCCCGCCTCTGACACGAGTTCCGCGAGCGCTTCGGGGTGGTCGCGCTGCACGGCCTCGAAAAAGTCCCGCTCTTCCCAGCGGATGTGGTCGTGCAGGAGCGTGCCCAGCCGTCTGAGCATCGCGGGATCGCTCGCCGTCGTGCGCGGGTCGTTCTCGCATTTCCTCGCCAGTTGCCGCAGTTCCCCGTGTTCGGCGAGCAGGCGGCGGCGCAACTCCTCCGAGCGGGTCAGCGGCAGGAGCAGCCGCTCCTCATCATCGAAGTGCTCGCGGATCTCGGCCCGCCACACCGCCACGAACTCCGCGACCGCGCGGGTCCGGTCGGTCTGCCCCAACTCCGCCGCGCGCTGTAGGTTCCGCGCCTGGATCAGCCCGCCCATGTGCTCGCGCGAGAGGGGTTGCAGCGCGGCGTGGCGTTTGAGCGGCGGGGTCGCGTCGCTGGACGGCCCCGCGGGGGCGGGGCCGGATGGGGCTTCATCGGGCGGCATCGGACAATACTATTTCGGTGGAGCCTTGCATGCTGAACCTGCTGAACCGTCAACCCGACCACGGCTTTGATGAGCCCATCGGCCTGCTCACCGACTGCCACCGCCGCATCGAGAAGTTTCTGGATGTCCTGCTGCGCGTCGCGCGCGAGTACGGGCCGGGGCAAGGTGGCGGCGGCAGGCCGCTGGACGCCCAGGCCCGTGCCGCGGTCGAAACCGCCAAACGCTACTTCCTGCACGCCGCGCCCAGGCACACCGCCGATGAGGAGGAATCGCTCTTCCCGCGCTTGAAGGCCGCGGCGGAGCGGACGGCGGCGTCGGGCGATTCGGGCGCGGGCGGCGTGCGGGGCGCGGAGGCGGTCAAGCACCTGCGGGACGACCACAAGCAGGCCGATGCGATGCACGCGCGGGTCGATGCGCTGCTCGACGTGTGGTTGAATGACGCGGCGGGCGAGCTCGCGGCAGCGCACGCCGCGGAACTGCTCGCGCTCCTCGAATCCCTGCGCGAGCTCTACCGCGGGCACATCGAGGTCGAGGAGAAGGAGGTCTTCCCGCTGGCGGAGAAGGTGCTCAGCCCATCGGACCTCGCGGCGGTGGGTCAGGAGATGCGGGCGCGGCGGGGGATCGGCACGCAACCCTGATTGACTTATGCGCCGGCGGGCGTGTGCTCGTTCCTCCCCTCCCACTTCACGCGCGAGGCTCGAGCGCGACCGGGGAAGGCGTTGGCGGCACGGCAGGTGGCGGCGCTCCCTTCACGATCCTGTGCACTAGCCCCAGCAGCGCCGCCGTCCACGCCGCCAGCGCGACGTAGCAGAACACCGACGGCAGCGAGCGCAGGTACGGCAGGTCCATCGCGCCCACCATCCGCGCCGTCGCCACCGAGTACATCCCCAGCGGGAAGACCGCGCCCCAGTAGAGCGGGTCGTACCGCAGCGGGAAGCGCTTCACGATGTGCCGCCACACGCCCAGGATCAGGAGCATCGGGATCCACCACGTCGCCGTCGCCCAGAACAGGAGCGTCGCCCCCTTGATGAACGGCGCGAGGCCCTCGATCAGCGGGCTGTGCTTCCCCGAGAGCAGGAGCGTTACCCCCGCGAGCGTCGAGATCGCCATCGCGCCCATGTTGATCCAGTACGGGGGAGACAGGTCCGAGGGCTTGAACGGGAAGAACGTGTAGCGGTAGAAGATCAGCGAGATGATCCACACGTAGAGCATCGCCCCGCCCAGCCACATGACCAGCGCGACGAACAGCAGCGCGTTGGTTCTTTCGGCTCCCGCCCCGACGCTCGCCCCGTGCGCCGCCAGCTGCGATGCCAGCACCGAGACCGCCTGCGTCGCCACGATCGAGACCAGCCACCCGCCGTTGAGCCCGTCGGCCAGCGCGGGTTTCACGGGCTTGACCGTCAGCGCGGTGAACACGGTGTAGGTCACGACGACCCACAACGCCGCGCCGAGCGCCCACAGCGACCACGCGAGCGCGGGCGTGTCCGCGATGAGCAGCGCCTGCGTCCCCAGCACACACGCCGCGGGGATCGACGTGAAAAACCCGACGCTCCGGTTGTGGTCGTTCACATCCGCGATCAGCCGGCCGCGGTGGCGCGCGATGCGGAGGAGGGTCAGCCCCCACAGCGCGGCGAAAAAGACAAGATTGAGCCAGAACATCCCGCGCGCGACCGCCGCCAAGCCTTGGATCGACGCCGCCAGCGACACGATCCCCGTCGCCATGACCAGCGCGAAGTACGCCGGGAGGAGGTTGGCCGCGGCGCGGTCAATCGTCGCCCACGGCCCTCCCGCCCAGGGGAGGGGGGGGAGGGGGGGGCCGTTCGCGGACGACGCCGCCGGCGCAGGGCCGGCATCGCAGCTCATCGCGGACGCTCCAGCAGGTACAGGTACCGCAACAGCCCGAGGTTGAGTAGCAGGCAGACCACGCTCGCCCCCAGCGCGGGCCACACCACCGCGTGATCGCCGCCGAGGAACGCGTTCATCGTCGCCGTGAGCAGCCACAACTGCATCAGCCCGAGGATGAGCACAATCGTAAGGATGCCCGAGACCACGCCAGTGCGGGCCTGCCGGTCGGCCCGCGCCCGCCGCGACGCGGTTTCCATCCCCACGCCCAGTCGTTCCCCCCCGCGCGCGGGCGCGGGAGCAGGCGGCGCGGCGGTGGCGGAAACGGAAGAAGATGCACTCCGTGCCGTGCTCATACGGTTCTCTCCTCCACGCCCGTGGCGTAGATCGTGCCGTCGCGCACGTCGAGCAGGATGCGCGCCAGCGGCCGCCGCGGCGGGCCCGCGAGCGGGCGGCCCGTCGCCAGGTCGAACGACCCGTGGTGGCAGGGGCAGAGCAGGCGACCCGACTTCACATCCGGCGTCACCGGGCACGAGAGGTGCGAGCACTTGTTGCTGTACGCGAGGAACTCGTTCTCGCCCGCGCGGACAATCAGGCACGAATCATGCTCGCCGGGATAGGTGAACCGCGCGGCCTGACCCACCGCGATTTCACCGACGCGAGCAATGGCCCGCGGGCCGGCACCCGCGTCCTTCCCTCCTCCAACGCCCAGCGTCTTGAGCGCGATCCACGCCTGCCCGGCGACGAAAGAGCCGCTGATGAGCACCATGAACTTGGTGAAGTCGCGCCGGGCGACGTAGTTGTCGTCGGCGGTGTCGATGGGAAAATCCCGCCGCCACTTGGGCTGCGCCTCGGGCGGGCGGCCGTCGGGCGTGAGGACGCGGAGGGAGTTGGGTGAGGGGGTGTCGTAGGCCATGCAAAGCTCCGAATCATCGAACACAACCGAGCCGATCAGCGCGAGCCGTTCAGGACGCCGAGCGACACCGAGCGCGGGGGCGGGCTGGGGTCCAGCGCCGCCGTCACGTCGATGTGCTCCGGCCGCTGCCCCGCCACGCTCCGCGGCCCCATCATCTTGACCTTGGTCGTGATCGTCTGGTTGCCGAAGACGAAGCGGTCGATCGGCACCGACCCCGGCCGCGCCGTCTCGATCTCCTCGCGGGTGCCGAAGAAGAGCGCCTGGCTCGGGCAGACGCTCGCGCACATGGGTTTCAATCCCACCGACGAGCGGTCGTAGCACATGTCGCACTTCATCATCAGCTCGAACTCGACCTTCATCTTGGGCACGCCGAAGGGACAGGCCAGCACGCAGTTGTTGCACGCGATGCAGCGCGGCTTGCGGGCCGACTGCACCACGCCGTCGGGCGTGCGCTTAATGGCGTCGGCGGGGCAGACCTCGGCGCACGTGGGCGAGTCGCAGTGCATGCAGATCACGGGGACGGTCTGCGTGGAGTGCGCCCGATCCACGGTCTCGAGGTGAATCATCGACTCCCCCTTGTGCGTGTCGCACTCGGTGCACGCCTGCACGCACGCCTGGCATCCGATGCAGCGGGAGGCGTCGATGTAGAAGTTGAGGTGGCTGGGAACGCTCATCACGGCTCCTCGTGCGTTACCCCTGCTGTGGTTCCAGTGTGCCCGCCCACTCCGGCGGGGCGTCGGCCTTCCTCAGCCGCGCCGCGCACACCTTGTACTCCGGGATCTTCGAGATCGGATCCTGGGCCGAGATCGTGAGCTGGTTCGCGCTCTTGCGCCCGGGCCAGTGGTAGGGGATGAAGATCGTGTCGGGGCGGATCGTCGTCACCACCATCGCTCGCAGCGTGCAGTCGCCGCGGCGGGACTCCGCCGTCGCCCAGTCGCCGTCCTTGATCCCCAGCGTCTCGGCCAGGCGCGGGTGGAGTTCGATCCGCGGCTCGGGGTACTGGTCCACCAGCGGGCCGATCCGCCGCGTCTGCGTGCCCGAAAGGAACTGGCTGACCACGCGCCCGGTCGTGAGGATCAGCGGGTACTCGGCATCCACTTCCTCCGTCGGCGGCGTGTACGGGGCGACGTTGAAGCGGGCCTTGCCGTCGGGGAAGTAGTACGGCCCCGCGCCCTTGGCGACCACGTTCCATGAGCCGGGCTCGAACAGGCGCGGCGTGCCGGGGTGGTCGATGGGCGTGCCGTCGGGCGACTCGGAATAGCACGGCCAGCAGACGCCGTACTGCCGCTCGATCTTCTCGTAGGTGATCCCCGAGTAGTCGGCAACGCCGCCCTTGCTGGCGATGCGGAGTTCGTCGAGGATCTCGCGCGGCTCGCTGAACGTGAAGCCCTTGGGCCGGTCGAGCGCGGCGGCGATGTCCTGGATGATCTTCCAGTCCTGGCGCGCCTCGCCCGGGCACTCCACGGCCTTGTTGATCTTGATAACCTTCCCCTCGATCTGCGTGACGATGCCCTCATCCTCTTCCTGGAGCGAGCCGGGGAGCACGATGTCGGCGTGCCGGGCCGTCTCGTTCATGAAGAAGTCGATGGCGGCGTAGAACTCGAGTTTGCCCAGCGCCTTGGCCACGAAGTTGCTGTCCGGGAGCGAGACCATCGGGTTGAAGCAGAGCGAGATGAGGCCCTTGATCTCGCCCTTGTCGATGTTGCGGAACATCTCGTAGCAATCGACGCCGGGGCCGGGCATGTCCGGTTCGGCGATGCCCCAGATCCCGGCGATGTGCTCGCGGTCGGCCTTGTTCGAGATGTCGCGCCAGCCGGGCAACTGGTCGCACTTCTGCCCGTGCTCGCGCCCGCCCTGGCCGTTGGCCTGGCCGGTGATCGTGGCGTACCCGCACCCCTCGCGTCCGATGCGTCCCGAGGCCAGCACGATGTTGATCGCGCCCAGCACGTTCTGCACGCCGTGCGAGTGGTGCTCGATCCCGCGCGCGTGCATGAGGAAGCTGGACTTGGCCGTGCCCCACCATTCCGCGGCCTGGCGGATCAATCGCTCGGGGATACCGGTGACCTCGGCGGTCTTGGCGGGGTTCCACGACGCGACGTGCTCGGCAACCTTGTCGAAGCCCACCGTGAAGTTTTCGATGAAGGGCCGGTCGATCCATCCCTTCTCGATCATCAGGTGCAGCACGCCGTTGAACAGCGCGATGTCGCGCCCCGGCTTGATCGGCAGGAACAGGTCGCACGTGCGGGCCAGCGGCGTGATCCGCGGATCGACGACGATGATCTTCGCGCCGTTGTCGCGTGCCTGCCAGACGTACTCGGTGGTGATCGGCGCGCACTCGGCGACGTTGGCCCCGCTGATCCAGACGAGTTCGGCCTTGGGGATGTCGCTCCACGGGTTCGCGGCCCGGTCGATGCCGAAGGCTTTCTTGTTGCCGGCTCCCGCGCTCACCATGCACAGCCGCCCGTTGTAGTCGATGTACGGCGTCTTGAGGCAGACCCGGGCGAACTTGCCCATGAGGTAGGCCTTCTCGACGGTGAGGCTGGCCCCGCTGAGCACGCCGATGGCGGCGTTGCCGTGGGCCTTCTGAATCCTCGCGATCTCGCCGGCGACGCGCGAAATCGCCTCCTGATACCCCATCGCGGAAAAGCCCGAGGGATCGCTCGTATCGCGCTTGAACGCGGTGAGCAGCCGATCCGGATGCGCGCCCTGGAGGTAGCGCTTGACGCCCTTGGGGCAGAGCATGCCCCGGTTGAAAGGAAAGTCGTACCACGGCTCAAAGCCCGTGACGACATTGTCCCTGACCTTCAACTGGATGCCGCACTGCTGGCCGCAGAAGCAGCAATGCGTCTTGACCAGCCGGTCCGGCTCGGCGTCCGTCGCCAGGCGCGCCGGACTGGAGCGGCTCACGTGCGGCCCGAAGCGGTCGAGGACGGGGAGCAGTGTGGAGGGAGGCGTGCTCATGCGAATCCTTGTCGTCGATTACGACCGAACCGTGCCCGCCGCGGGAACCGGCGCGGCATCCATCATCGCCGCGACATCAACAATACCCGGGCGGTCGGTGACCTCTCGCCCGCGCCCCGCCTGCCAGAGTCGCCCCTGTGCCAGCGCCATGCTCAGTCTCCGGCAGCGCGGACAGACGTGCTGGTAATGGCCCGCGGCATCGCCGGGAATCTCGTAGGAATACCCCAGCGCCTGCTCCACCTTGATGAGGTCCTCGACATGCATCTTCGATGCGAACGGCTGCGAGCAGTTGCGGCACACCGCCTGCTCGCGCGCTCGGCCCGCATCCTTGTAGAACGCCACACCCAGCTGCGCCGGTCGCTGGAAGATATGGAAGAACTTGCCGAACGGCAGCCACAGGAGCGTGAAGATGACGCACGCCGCGTGCACGATGGCCAGAAAGTCGTAGGCGTACCCCTTCATCCACGTGTAGCTGGCCGTCAGCATGAGGCCCGTGATGCTCACCGCGAAGAGCAGGATGAGCGGGAGGAAATCCTCGCTGAACTGCTGCACCGCCCCCGCGCCGTGGTCGCGCATGCGCCGCCGCATCGCGATCATCACGCCCGCGATCACCAGGAACGAGGCCCACACCAGCCCGTGGAAGATCAGCCCGCCCAATAGGCTCCCGATTCGGAAGCTGAACGTGGGGAACCCGAAGACGTAGACCCGGTACCGCTCGAAATCGTCAGCGGGCGTCTGGAAGTGGATCCACCCGAAGACCAGAGGGAAGGTGATCCCCGCCGCCATCACGCACCCCCACATGATGAGCCAGTGCGCGGCCCACCGCGGGCGGCTGCGCCGGAAGATGAAGTTGTTGAGCGCGAACACGCCCACGATGCGCCGCGGCCACGCCGCGAGATTCACCAGCAGTCGATCGCGAGAGAAGAACACCTGCCACCCCCGCCGCCAGTACAGAGCGGTCGGCGGGCGCTGGAGCCACATGGAGTAGCGATAGGTGATCGCGAAAACCGCGAACAGCGTGGCGAACGTGTATCCGACGAGGGCCGCGTCGAAGTGAGCAAGGTTGCGTGAACCGATCGCGACGAGTACCGCCAACAGCAGCGTCGCCACAATCCCGCAGACTGCCGCACGGCCCACTTCTCGACTCAAGAATCGCATCGTGACCTCGCGTTCGGGCTCCCCTGGGGCAGTGCTGGTTACTGTCGAGCGAATGGGTGAGTGTATTCACGCGCCCGGAACTGGCGCGACGAGGCTCGGACCGCAAGCAGAAGGGCTCTGGCAATGCCGTCGCTCCTCAGCCACTTGGGTTGCGTCAAGCTCGAAACACGCGCGCGAAAGGCGCCGCTGGTCGAACCGGTTTCGGCCCATCCCCGTTAACGACCCGTGTCGTTCGCACGCCCACTGGGCCACCCCGAGAGCGGCCTACCAGGTCTCCGAAACGGTCTTGATCGGGGAGTTCAAGGCCCCTGTCCAAACGGACGGGGGCTTTTTCGTTTACGGCCAACGGAGAGAAAGACCCCCTGCCACGCCCCGGGAACGGGGTTGGGCGCGGTGCGTTTCGTGACCAGAGAGCGGGGTGGCGATCGGGACGGGTCAAAACGGGCCGACGGGGCCGCGTTGCTCTCGCGCTCTCGCTCTCCGATTGAACAGGGCGTCCGGATCGGGGTGGCGATCAGGACGCAGTTTCGAGACTGGCCGATCACTCGCGCTCCCGGATCGACAGACCGCATCCAAGCCGCGACGAGAGCCTGTACTATTCGGCGATGACCATGAACTGGAAGCAACTGCTCAGCAAGGAGCGGCCTCGGTCCTCCACAAACCCCGGCGATCATCGCGCCGAGTTCGAGCGCGACTACGACAGGACCGTATTTTCGACGCCGGTCAAACGGCTCCAAGACAAGGCACAAGTCTTCCCCCTTGATCCCCATGACGCGGTTCGGACGCGCCTGACCCATTCCCTGGAAGTCTCGTCGGTCGCCCGAGGCCTTGGAATTGCGATTGGCAAGTGGCTTCTGGATCGCAAGGAGATCGAGCCGGGGATGGAGCGGTGGATCGAGGCAATCTGCAGCACGTGCGGCTTGGTGCACGATCTGGGCAACCCGCCGTTCGGCCATTCGGGGGAAGATGCGATCCGGCACTGGTTTGAGACCCGGTTCAAGGTCTCTGATCCAGATCAGCGTTCCTCGAACGTGGCACCGATTGACGCGGCGTTGCCTGACCTCCGCTCAATGTTGAAAAGCCAAAACCAGGAGCAGCTCGTCCAGGATTTCCTGAAATTCGAGGGCAACGCACAGTCTTTGCGGCTACTCACCAGACTACAGATTCTCGCGGACTTCAACGGGCTGAACCTTACGTACGGAACGCTGTCCGCATCGTGCAAGTACACAGCCCGTTCTGATCAAGCCGACAAAGACGGCCAAAACCACGCCAAGTCCAAGCCCGGCTACTTCGCTTCAGAGGCAGCCGTCGTCGCGCAAATCCAAAGCAAAACTGGCACTGGCGATGCCCGGAACCCGCTCACCTATCTCGTGGAAGCCGCAGACGACATCGTCTATTCAGTGGCGGACGTGGAAGATGCGGTGAAAAAGGGAATCCTCAGCTGGTCCACAGTCGAGGGCATCTTGAAAAAAGAGACGGCACCAGTGATTAGCCAGAGTCTCGCATCAATGGAGCGCATTCTCAAAGCGGGGCGTGAAGCCATCCCAGTAAATTTACCGGACGACATCTACGCATCGGCATTGCGCACCGCAGCCATCGGGGCGGTTGTCGACGCATCTGTGAAGGCCTTCAAGACTCACTATGACGCGATCATGGCGGGAACGTACACCGGCGAGCTGGTGAACGACTGCGAGGCCGTGGCCCTGGTAAAGATCCTCAAGAAGATCGGTGGCACCCGAGTTTATTGCACTCCCTCCAACCTGAAACTCGAGCTGATGGGTAGGCGTGTCATTTGCGACCTCATGGACATCTTCTGGGAAGGAGCCAAAGAGCTTCCAATTGACGAGGCACCCAAAGCAAAGACTTTTCCTGGAAAGGCCGGCGCTCTCCTTTCCGAGAACTACCGCCGCGTGTTCCAGGAATCCATCAAGGCCGATTCGCCGATGCCTGAGCCGTATCTTCGGCTCCAGCTTGTCACGGACCATGTTTGCGGAATGACGGACTCGTTTGCGAAACGGCTGCACGCCGAGCTGATGAATGGATAGAGCAATCGCCAAAGCCCGACTGAAGGAACAGCTCCGCCATGACGTGGCTTCGCTCTATCAGCGAGATGGGCGTGAGTGGAACAAGCCGATCGCCGAGACTCTGCGACTTTTGCGAGAGGCCAACGTCCGGGCAGTCTTCTTCGGCGGCACACTTCGTTCGCTGATCCTATCGCGCGTGCAGAGCGGGCGCTTTGGGCGACCACGCGACGTTGACATTGTGGTATCCGGCACCACTTTGGAGCAGCTGCGACATCAGTTTCACGACAGCATCCGGCGAGAAACCCGGTTTGGCGGGCTTCAGCTCGAGCGAATGTCGTGGCAGTTCGATGTATGGCCACTGGAGCAGACATGGGCGTTCAAGACTTCTGGAGACCTCGAACCGCACTTCTCGCGACTTCCGTCCACGACCTTTTTCAACCTAGAGGCGATTGCTGTGGACGTTTGGGCACCACCTGGTCAGCCTAGAGCCATTTACTCCGGAGATGACCAGTTCTTCGATGGCATTCTTGATCAGGTGCTCGAGATCAATCGGGAGGAAAATCCGTTTCCGATGCTTTGCGTGGTGCGGTCTCTCGTCTTCATCTCCATGACCGGCTTCTCCATCGGACCACGGCTCGCCCATTACCTCGCGCAACACTCGGCGGGCGTTTCGGACAATGAACTCGCTGACGCACAAGTCAAGCACTACGGGCGAGTGCGCGTCGATCGAGATTTGATGCGCCGGTGGCTTGACGATGTCGCATCGGCCGTCGCTGCAAATCCGGGGGAAGCGGTCAGGCTGGCACGGCCGACTCAGATGACGTTCTGGCCAGAGCAAGATTCCACATTGATCAGGCTTCACCTGTGTGGCGCGCCTTGGCCCACTGACAGCAGTACCCCGAGCGATCATCCAACTCAAGATCGCGGTTAACGCCTGGGTTGCTCTCGCCCCCCTTGTGCGACTTCGGAATCCCATCGCGTAGGTATCCAGTAGCCGGCGGCGGTGTGTCGCGGGCGACCGATCCCTGCTCACCACGAACGACCACGGACGGGTGAGCATCTCCGAAAGGAGTGCGCGATGTCGCTGCAGCCCGAGTCCGAAGAGCCCGCCAGCGCAACGACCGGTAAGAAGTTGGCCCCTGCAACGGCCCCTTCTTCTACTCGCACGGCTTCTCGCGCGGCAGTTTCGTTGTGGCGCGCAGATAAAGGTGTGGCCCGATGCGGACTCGAAACTGCCCGGGCCGGGGGTCCATATCTGCGGGCACGCAACGTCGTCGTGATGGCCGAATGGACGCCCCGATCGGGGTGGCGATCGGGACGCAGGTTCGAGAACGATACATCGTCGGCCGGAGACTACGGGGTCGGAGCAGCTTCGTCGTAGCCGACCTGCACACCATGACCCGGCACATTCTTGTAGAGCATCCAGTAGACAAGCGGTATCACAAAGAGCGTGAAGATCGTCGACGCGATCAGGCCGAATGTCAGCGCCCAAGCAAGCCCAGAGAAGATCGGATCGATCGTGATGGGAATGGCCGAGAGCATGGCGGCCGCGACCACCAGCAGGATCGGTCGCAGGCGCACCGCGCCGGCCTCGATCACCGCGTCCATGAATGGTCTGCCGCGTTTGATCGAGAGGTGAATGAAGTCTACGAGGATGATCGACTGGCGCGTCACGATGCCCGAAAGCGCGATCATGCCGATCATTGCGGTCGCGGTGAAGAACACGGGGTCGGCGTATCCGCCCACCGACTTGCCGGCCAACAGCCCGAGCAACCAGAATCCCGGCATGATTCCCACCATCGTGAGCGGGATCGACAGCATCACCACCACCGGAATCATGAACGACCCGGTCTGGGCGACCAGGATGACATAGATCATCACGAGCGCCGCTGCAAATGCCAGCCCGAGATCGCGGAAGACATCGAGCGTGATTTTCCACTCGCCTTCGCCAGACCAAACAACGCGCGTGCCATCCCGGGTCGCCCAGGGAATTCCTCCGCCGCGGAACAGATGCGAGCGTCCGGCCAGTGCGCGGGGCGCGAAAGTACTCAGCCAGCCTCCCGGTGTGCTTGTCGCGCTGTTCGGCTTCACCGCCAGTTCGCTGTGGTCGTGCATGACATCGACGATCACGTCCGCCGGAGGGCGGCCCGCGGTCTCCGCGAAGACATACGCAACGCGTTGAAGGTTCTTGTGATAGATCATCTGCTCGGCGGGACGCTCTTCCCATCGACCGATCTCGCCCATCACGACCAGTGGTGCGCGGGGTCCGCCCGAATGGCCGCGCACCTGAATCTGCGAGAGAGCAGCTGGACTTGAGCGGTCGGCTATCGGCAGGCGGGCGAGGATGACGAGCGGCTGCCGTTCGTTGGGTGCATGAACAACCCCGATCTCCGCGCCGGCAACCGCCGCCCAAACAGTGGCCGCGATCTCCGCCACGCTCACGCCGCTCAGTGCCGCTTTTTCTTGATCGGGAATGAAGACGAGTTCCTTGTGAGCAGCCTCCACGGTGTCATCGGGCTCGACCACGCCCGGCTCGGCGGCGAGGCGAGCCCTGACCAGTTCCGCGGCTTCGCACAGCGCCGAGTAGGGCTGGTCGTCGTCGCCGTAGACCTCGGCAGCGATCGTGTCAATCACCGGCGGGCCGGGCGGGAGTTCGACGATCTTCAAGCGTGCGCCGGCTTGAGCAGCGATCGCCGTAAGCGCGTCGCGTTCACGCAAGCCGAGCGTGTGGCTGGCGTCCTTGCGCGACTTCTTGCCGACAAGATTCACGCGGATCTCGCCTTGGTGCGCCTGGCCGCGCAAGTAGTAGTGTCGGACGAGCCCGTTGAAATCGATCGGCGAATTCACCCCGACATAGGCTGTGTAATCCGTGACCTCGGCGATCGACGCAATCGCGTGCTCCAGATCACGCACGATCGCGTCTGTCCGTTCCAGCGTAGTTCCCTCGTCCGCATTGACCGTCAAGAGAAGCTCCGCCTTGTTATCAAAGGGGAGCATCTTGAGCGGCACCTGGCGGATGCCGGCAAGCGTCGCTGCCGCGCCCGTCAACACGGCCACCAAGGCAAGGAATCCCCACGCCAGCGGGCGCGACTTCAGGAGCGGCTGGAGCATCGGGCGGAACAGGCGATACTGCAAGCTCGACCTCGCCGCGGCAAACTCGTCGTGGCGCTCTCCGGCGTGCCCGCCCGCGATCCAATTCCGCTTCTTCAACAGGTGAAACGCCAGCCACGGCGTGATCGTGAAGGCGACCAACATCGACATCACCATGGTGACCGGCACGTTCAGCGCCATCGGACGCATGTACGGGCCCATCATGCCCGTGATGAAGAAGAGCGGAAGGAAACTCGCGATCACCGCGAGCGTCGCCGAGATCAGCGGCGGGCGGATCTCGCTGACCGCCTCGAGCGTGATCGCCCGGCTGGCACGCTTCCTCAGCGAGAAGTGGCGCGCGATGTTCTCGACATCCACGATCGGATCGTCAACCAACAGGCCCAGCGAGAGGATCAATGCAAACAGCGTAACGCGGTTGATCGTGTAACCCGCGATGAGGTTCACCGCCAGCGTCAGCCCAAACACCACGGGCACTGCGACGGCCACAACGACGGACTCGCGCCAGCCAAGGCCGAGCGTGAGCAGCGCCACGACGATCAGGATCGCGACCCACAATCCCTCAACGAGTTCCGACACCTTTTCGTCGGCCGTCAGACCGCTATTGCGCGTGACGACCAGATCAAGACCATCGGGCACGACTTGCGACTTCAGACGATCCGCCTCTTGCAACACCGCCTCGGCAACATGAACGGCGTTGGTGCCCTTCTTCTTGGCTATCGCGATCGTGACCGCGGGCGTGGAGCCTTCGTTCGGCAACCGTTGAGACGCTGACTCTGGTACTCCCGCGCCGATCAAGGTTCCAGCCGCGTGATGATGAGTCTCAAAGCTGCGAGCCGGTCCCCAACCGTGGCGCACATATGCGGCACGCTCCGCTGGGCCGTCCTCTAATCGGGCCACCTCGCGGAGGAAGACCGGGTTTCCGGCCGATACCCCGACCACGAGGTTGCCAAGGCCTGTCGCGTCGCGGACCACCAAACCCGCGCGAATGGGGATGTTCTCGTCGCGGCTTTGCAGGTCGCCCGCGGGCCCAAGCAGGTTCGACGCCTGCACCGCCCGCTGCACGTCCAGCGGTGCCAGACCACGTCCAGCGATCGCCTCACGGTCGAGATACGCCGTCAGCACGCGCGGCAGGCCGCCGGAGATCGTCACGCGGGAGGTGTCCTCCACAACCGCAAGCCGCGCGGCGAGTTCCTCGGAAACGCGCCGGAGCGTGTACTCGTCCGGCGTTGAGCCCGACTTCCCGCGCAACGTCAGCGTCACGATCGGAACGTCGTCGATCTCCACGGGCTTCATCACCCAGCCCGCGACACCCGGCGGGATCAGATCCTTGCTCTCCTCGAGCTTCTTGAACAGCCGCACGAGCGATCGCTCGCGATCCTGGCCGACATAAAACCGAACGGTCACGATCGCCGAGTCCTGACGCGACATGGAGTAGACGTATTCCACGCCGTCGATCTGGTAGAGCACGCGCTCCAGCGGTGTGGTCACGAGCCGTTCGACTTCTTGCGCCGACAGCCCAGGCGCGTTAACATAGATATCCGCGAGCGGAACAACAATCTGCGGGTCTTCCTCGCGCGGCGTGATCAGGAGCGCGGCCGCGCCAACCGCCACGGAAACGACCAGCAGGATTAGCGACAGGTTCGAGTGCAGGAACGCGCGAACAATGCCGTTGATCCAGCCGCCGCGGGCATGCTCGGCGATTTGGTGCGTGTGTTCAAACGCCGCTACTTGCGAGCGCTCGACTTGAGCGCTCGCGGCTTCATGCGAGTGGACCCGCGGCAGGTTCGGTGTCGGATCGCTCATGGATCAGCGACCTCCCGCCGAATCGACCACGACCTTTTCGCCAGCGCGAATCCCCGAGAGAACCTCGATCTCACCATCGATCGTGCGCCCGAGTCGGACCGCCCGACGAACGAGCAAATCCCCGCTCACGACGTCGACGCAATCAACCTGGCCGATGGTCCGCACTGCGTCAGACGGGATTAGCAGCACGCTCTCATCGCCCACGGGAATTGACAAACGCCCGAACATGCCCGCGTATACGCCCTCCGGGCACGGCCCGGTGACTTTCACTTGGAAAGCCCGGCTCGCCCCCTCGGCCTCCGGAACAATCTCGCTGACCGTGCCAGTGCAAGCATGGTCCATCACGTCGACTCTTACGGTAACTGTGCCGCCGACCGTTAGTCGCCGCGACAACGACTCGCGCACGCTCGCGACCATCTGCATGCGCTTGGGGTCGAGCATCGTGACAACTACTTGCCCGGGCGAAACTGTGTCACCGGTATTCACTCGCTTGTCCACCACCGTGCCGTCCATCGGGCTTCGGATCGTCGCGTATTCGAGAACCGTTTCCGCCTCGGTCTGGGCCTGCCTGGCCCGCGTGAGGTTCGCCTCGGCCGCCTTCAGCGCATTAACCATGCGCTCAAGCTCGATCTCGGCGACCGCCCTTCTCGCCGCTGCCGCCCGTGTGCGAGCCTCCTCGCTCCGTGCCTGATCAAGCGCGGCCTGCGCCTGGGACACCGCCGATTGTGACTGCGCGAGGCGCGCCCGCAGGTCAGAGTCCTCGAGACGCACCAGCACATCGTCCTTGAAGATCTTCTGGCCCGCCGAAACATTGACCTCGAGCGCCCGCGCGAGAATCCGCGACGCAAGTTCAACGCGATGCACGGGTTGGATTGTGCCCACCGCCGTCTCTTCGCGCGGAATCGTTCGGGAGGTGACCGTCACGATCGTCGCCCCGGCAGGCGGGCGCCGAACATCCGACGCTTCCCCCGCCATGCTCACCTTCGGCTTGAACGCACCGACGAGCCACATCATCAGCACGACAACGCCGACCGCGAACGCCAGCAACACCAACGAGAACGCGAATCGGCGAGAGAAGGTCTTCATGGTTCACACCTCGCGGCAACGTGCTTCATCGGTCTTGAGAGGCCGAGATTGAGGTCCAGGTTCCCGTCCCGACCCCAACCCCATCGGTTTTGGCGTAACGCACCCTCCGAATCATGGCAGGGCGCTCGCCGTCGAATCGTGGAAGGGGTCCATGCTCTGCCTTGCACGTCATTTGTCGGTGAGCAGGGTGATGCGGCCGACGTGGCCCCAAAGCCCTCGGGGCCAGTGACTGTCTGGTCCGGCCAAATCCGCGCGAACGCCTGTTCGAATGCTGACTAACCTCTCGATCGTACTTCAAGGAGTTGGAATCCCCTTCTTGTGGGCATGCTGCACGGCGTTGCAGACCTGCGCAACGAGCTCCAACCGTCCCTCGATGCCGACATTGTTCTTGTCGCAGTACTCGACGATCGGGTCGCCCTTCACCAACTCCATCACAAAGAACGGACGCCCGGTCTGGGTCGTACCGGCGTCCAGCACCTTGGCGATATCTGGGTGGTCCATCACCGCCAGGGCCTGGCGCTCCTGTTCGAAGCGCGCGATGACCGCCTTGGAGTCCATCCCCGGCTTGATGATCTTCAGGGCGACGCGCTGCACCATGGGCTCGCGCCGCTCAGCCAGCCACACGACGCCAAAGCCGCCCTCGCCGATCACCTCAAGGAGCTTGTACGGCCCGATGAAATCACCGGGCTTCTCGCCGAAAGGCACGCGCGCGTGCGGCGGATGTGGTGGCGACGGCGGGAGGATCGGTTGCTCCGATCCGGTCGTTGCGTCGGGGTCGAACGGCGTTGCGGACATGCCGCCAGTTTACATGATTCCGCGCGACAGTTTCGTTGTGGCGCGCAGATAAAGGGGTGGCCCGGTGCGGACACGAAACTGCCCGGGCCGGAGGTCCATGTCTGCAGGCACGCAACGTCGTCGTGATAGCCGGAAGGAGTACGCGGAGCTCGACCCGGACGCCCGCCGCCGGGAGGTGGTCGATCTGCTGGCGACAGGCATGGCGCGGGCGATTCGCGGCGAAGCCGTCCGATTCTCCGTTGATTGCCCGTGGTTTTCTGGTCCGTACCGCGCCGACGGTTGCCTTCGCGATTCCAGCCGGGTTTCCTTGAACTCAACGGATGTCGAGCCCTCAGTGTCGTCGCTCGCGTCCCCGCCCGTGAACGAGGTTCTCTCCTCGGATGCGGGTGAGGAGCGTGCGACGCGGGACGTTACGCATGGATGACATGATGACCGAGATCGACAGGTTGAAGAGCATGACGGTCAGCGAACTCCGCGTTCGCTACGCCGAGGCGTTCGGAGAACCGGCCCGCTCGGGTAATCGCCAGTGGCTGTTCCGCCGCGTGGCGTGGCGTATCCAGGCGAACGCGTACGGCGGCCTGTCAGAGCGGGCGATTGCGAGAGCCAAGGAGCTGGCGCGGGACGCGGACATCAGGTTCCGCCCGCCGCCGGGAGAGGCCGCTCCCCCACCGCTCACGCGGACGGTCGTACCCCGCGACGCGCGCATCCCGCCGCCGGGGAGCGTGCTGAAGAAGACGTTCAAGGGCAGCGAGCACACGGTGGTCGTACGCGACAACGGCTTTGAGCACGAGGGACGGGTGTACCGCTCGCTGACGGTGGTGGCGCACGCCATCTCGGGCTCCCACTGGAACGGCCTGCTGTTCTTCGGCCTGGCGGCACGGGAGAAGTCGAAGTGAAGCAGCCGCCTAAAACACCATCCGCCACCAGCACGAGGCCCTCGGTCCGCTGCGCGATTTACACCCGCAAGTCGAGCGAGGAGGGGCTGGAACAAGAATTCAATTCCCTCGACGCCCAGCGCGAGAGCGCCGAGGCGTTCATCGCCAGTCAGAAGCACGCCGGGTGGATGTGCCTGCGCGAGAAGTACGACGACGGGGGCTTCAGCGGCGGGAACGTGGACCGCCCGGGACTGCAGCGGCTGATGGCGGATATCGAGGCCGGGAAGGTCGACTGCGTCGTCGTCTACAAGGTCGACCGCCTCTCCCGGTCCCTGATGGACTTCGCCCGTCTGATGGAGGTCTTTGACCGCAAGGGCGTGTCGTTCGTCTCGGTGACCCAGCAGTTCACCACGACCCATTCGATGGGCCGCCTCACCCTCAACATCCTGCTTTCCTTCGCCCAGTTCGAACGCGAGATCATTTCCGAGCGCACCGGCGACAAGATCGCGGCGGCCCGCAAGAGGGGACGCTGGGGCGGCGGCAGGCCGCTCCTGGGTTACGACATGGACTCGTCCCCCTCGGGCACGAAGCTCGTGGTCAACGCCGACGAGGCCAAGGTCGTCAACCGCATCTTCAGGACCTACCTGGAGACCAAGTCGCTGTCGGAGACCCTGGACCGCCTCGACGCCGAGGGTGTCAAGAAGAAGGCGTGGGTCGCCAAGGACGGCACGCGCCACGGCGGGCAGGCGTTCGACAAGAGCGCCCTCCACGGCCTCCTCACGAACGTCACGTTCATCGGGAAGGTCTCGTATAAGGGCGATGTCTACGACGGCCTGCACGAGGCGATCGTGGACGAGGAGACGTTCCGCAAGGCCGGGGAACTGCTCAAGTCCAACCGGTCCCACGAAGGCCGGAGCCCCCGGAACAAACACGGCGCGCTCTTGAAGGGTCTGGTGCGCTGTAACGCGTGTGGCTCCACGATGGGCCACCACTTCGCCATGTCCAAGGGGCGGCGATATCGGTACTACGTTTGTATTCATGCCCAGAAACGCGGCTGGGGGACGTGCCCGCAGCCGTCGCTCCCTGCCGAAGAACTCGAGAAGTTCGTGGTCGACCGCATGCGCGAGGTGTGCGGCGACGAGTCGCTCCTCCAGCAGTCCGTCCTCCGCGCCCAGCAGCAACTCGCCGAGGACCTCGACACCGCCCGCGACGAGCGCGACGGCGTGGCCCGCGATCTGGCTCTGGCGCGGCAATCGCTGACCAAGGCCACGGGCAAGGGCGACCACGCCAGCGCGGCCGAGCGCCGCGACGAGGTACGCGATCTGGAGTGCCGCCAACGCCAGCTTGACGCCCGGATCAGTGCGATGGAGAGACAGGTCATCGACCCCGACGAGCTGGCAGGGGCGATGGAGGCATTCGACCCCCTTTGGGCCAGTCTCACTACGGACGAGCGGGAGCGGCTGGTTCGGTTGATGGTGCGGGAAGTTGTGTACGACGCAACGGACGATTCACTGACCGTCGCTTTTCTCGGGGCGACTGACCGCTATTCTCAGGAGCGAGCATGCACGACAGCCTCGTAATCAGAAAGCAAGTCACGTTCGCGACCAAGGCGCGCGGCAAGCGGGTTCTTGGCGTACATAACTTGTCGTTAGCGCCATCGTTCCCCGGCCGGGTCCCCCGCGTGGCACGACTGATGGCGCTGGCGATCAAGATGGAAAGCGTCCTCGCCCAAGGTCGGACGCTGTCCCAGACCGACCTCGCCGAGCTCGGCCACGTCACCAAGGCACGCGTGACCCAGCTCCTCAATCTGACGCTGTTATCGCCTGCAATCCAGGCCGCTTTGCTTGATCTTCCGCTGGTAGAGCGCGGGCACGATCCGCTCAGCGAGAGCGATCTCCGCCCGATCTGCGCCGAGCCGTCGTGGGCGAGGCAGGAGACAATGTGGATGCGGATGGACCCCCGACGCGGCAACGTTGTAAGTCCCAACGCTCGCTCATTTACACCACGATGCACCATATCGCGGTTGACACGCTTCAATACATGATATGATTCAGTAACTGTCTGCCGCTCATGGGTGGGCGGCTTCATTCAACGCGCATCAAGCGCTGGTGGGAACATGGCGGGCAACGGCCCGTCGACAAGTCATGCACGAAGCAGACAGCGGTCGCTGGCGTTCATTGAACGCCGGCAATGGCAAGGACGCCTCATTGCGCAACGAATCTACCAACGGGCCTTCGGACAACACCTTCCCTGTCAAAGAGGCACAGTGCGAGGCTCGTATCGTCGCCGTTCAGGCGTGTCGTGACAACCCGCGCCTTCGAACGTGCGTCGATGACATCCGGCAGCAATTGATCGTCGCCGCGCTGCGAGCGTGGCCGAAATACGACCCGACGGTCGCCGCACCGATGACATTTGTTGCCGCGGTGATGCGAACCGAGATCCGCACCGAGGTACATCGCCGCCTCGCCCGTCGCCAGCGCGAGCTGCGCGCCAACACGGGGTGGAGCCGGCGCGAGGCGCTGCGCACCAGGCCGTTCGCGGTAAGCGACCAGGTCGCCACGGCCGAGCTCCGGCGAGCCGCGCTCGAGACCGTGCCGACCGAGGATCGTGAAGTCGCGCGCCTCATCCTCGAGGGAGAGGGCGACGCCGCGATCGGGGAAAAGATCGGCCGGCATCGCGGGAACGTGCACCTGATCCGAAAAAAGCTGCGAGCGCTCTGGTCGAAATTCGAGGCCGAGTGGCGCGACAAATGGGCGTCGGCGCGCAGATATAGGGATGGCGCTTTGACGCCTGGAGAAGCCGCATGATCGCGCCCATCGCGAGATTCCAATTCGCCCCGCACGTCCGTGAAGCGGAGGTCGAGTCGCTTCTGGCGATCGCCTGCTGCGCCACCGAAGGCTTGTACGGCCCAACGCGCCTGGAAGTTGAGGACCCGCTCGACCTCGACCTGGCACGCGGGGTCGTCACCGTCGACGTCTCCGGCGAGGGCGGCCGCGATCTGGCCGCAATTCTGCTCGAACTCGCGCGCGAGGCGGTCGGGGCGGAGTCGGTGTCGTGCGAACGGTCGGCATCTACCGGCGATTCTGCATGTTCAACGGAGGTCACGACTTGATGTTCAATGAGTCGGACAACACATCTTCTTCCGATGACCCGCCACCGACGCGGCCGAGTCTGTACGACGCCATCCCGGACTCGCTTCGCACTTACGCGCAGTGGGTCGTTTGGCGCTTCGAACAGCGCGACGGCAAGCGGACCAAGGTGCCATACGCCGCCGCGACCGGCAGCCGGGCGAGCGCAACCGAGCCGAGCACGTGGAGTTCGTTTGAGAATGCGTGCGCTGCAGCCGAGCAGAGCCATTACGAAGGGATCGGGTTCGTGTTCACGGCCGATGATCCGTTCACGGGCGTCGACCTCGACGGCTGTATTGATGATGCAGGAGTTGTCGCTCCCGCTGCGCAGCAGATCATCGACGCCCTGAACTCGTACACGGAGGTATCCCCGAGCGGGCGCGGCGTGAAGATCTTCATCGCCGGTCGCAAGCCAGATGGCGTCGGCTGCAAGTCCAAGGCCATCGCCGGGTTCAAAGAGACCGAGATCTACGACTGCAACCGATTCTTCACCGTGACCGGCTGGCACGTGAACGGCACGCCGAGCCGCATTGAGGAGCGGCAGGACGCACTCGATGCACTGTGCGCCCGCCTGTGGCCCAAGAAGCAGAAGCCGCACCTGAATGGGACCCTCGCGTCGGCCGGATTCGGCGGCGATGACGAGGCCCTCATCAAGCGAGCATGTGCCGCGAAGAACGGCGATCGATTCGCCAGGCTCTGGGCGGGCGACACGTCCCTGCACGGTGATGACGCCAGCGGGGCTGATCAGGCCCTGTGCAACTCGCTCGCGTTCTGGACCGCCAAGGACCCGGAACGCATGGATCGGCTGTTCCGCCAGTCGGGCCTGTTCCGGGACAAGTGGGACGAGAAGCGCGGCGGTCGAACGTACGGGCAGATGACAATCGAGAAAGCGATCGAGGATTGCCGCGAGAACTACGGCGGCGGGTCGCAACACCAACCGAGCATCGATCGCGCCGCACCATCGGGGGCCCTTCGCATCACGCTCGGTGAACCTCATCCGATCACCGGTCGGCTCGTTCTCTGCCCCAACCGCACCCTTCCCACCGCGCTCGCATACTTGCGCGAGTTCCATCAGCATCCCGACGGCCGCACGCTTGTCGCTCACGGCGGACAGCTCCTGGAATGGAAGGACAACAGGTACGCGGTGATTGAGGAAGACGCGATCAAGCACCGGCTGCAGCCATGGCTGCACGGGGCGATCAAGCTGATCGTCGACCCCAAGTCCGACACGCGCAAGGTCGCCGACTTTGATTCCAATCCGAACACCGTCCGGAACGCGTTGGAGTCGATCAGGGCCGAGGCGCACATCCCCGCCACCATTGCCTCGCCGTCGTGGCTGAGCCAGGGCGATGACCGCCCCGAGGCGAAGGAGTTGCTTCCGTGCATGTCGATGACCCTGCACCTCCCGACGGGCAGGTTGCTGCCTCCGACGCCCGCGCTGTTCACCGTCAACGCGCTGGACTTTGACTACGAGGCGGACCCCGCGCCGCCGGAGCGATGGATCAAGTTCATGGAGGAGATCTTCGGCGACGACATCGAGTCGATGGAGACGATGCAGGAGTGGTTCGGTTACTGCCTCACCGGCGACACAAGTCAACAGAAGATGCTCCTGCTCGTCGGGCCGAAGCGGTCCGGCAAGGGCACCATCGGGCGCGTGCTCGCCAAGCTCGTCGGGGCCGCCAACGTCGCCGGGCCGACCACCAGCAGTCTCGCCGGCAACTTCGGGCTGCAGCCGCTGGTGGACAAGTCTCTCGCCATCGTGAGCGACGCACGCTTCTCGGGAGAGCACTCGAGCACCGTGGTTGAACGGCTCCTGTGCATCTCCGGCGAGGACTCGCTGACGGTCGACCGCAAGTTCCTCGGTTCCGTCCACATGAAGCTGCCGACCCGGTTCTTCTTCCTGTCGAACGAGCTCCCGCGATTCAGGGACGCGAGCGCCGCGATCGCGAGCCGCTTCATCGTGATCGAGCTGACCCGGAGCTTCCTGGGGCAGGAAGACATGTTGCTGACGGAGACGCTGCTCCGGGAGCTTCCCGGCATCCTGAAGTGGGCGATCGCCGGCTGGAAGCGCCTCCACGCGCGGGGGCGGTTCATCCAGCCGCAGAGCGCCAAGGAGTCGCTCGAGGAGATCGAGAATCTCGCGTCGCCCGTCAGCGCGTTCGTCCGGGACCACTGCGAGGTCGGTTTCGGGAAGCGCGCCGACGTCGATGATGTCTTTGAGGAATGGAAGGTCTGGTGCCAACGCGAGGGGCGGGACTTCATGGGCTGCAAGACCGCCTTCGGTCGGGATCTTGCGGCCGCTGTTCCGGGGATCAAGCGCCGCAGGAGCACGCACCAGATCGCCTTCTACGAAGGAATCGGCCTGCGTTCGTCGCCAGGAGCCACTCTATGAAGGGCACTGCTGCAGACTGTAGTAAACTGTCGCAACAGTTGACATTGTACTCATCCCATACACACACACGCGCGCACGCGTGCGTGTATACGAAGCGCAATGCGAACTGTTATGACAGTGTGCGACAGTCTCGCGCAGTTCGGCGCACGCGATTTTCGGAATCGGCCCGGGGCCCGCCGTCCGCGTGGTTGCGTGGAGGGGGAGCCGTCGTCGTCAATCTCAACCTACGGAGCGCCCGTGCCCGATGCGGCCCGGCGTCGCTCGTTCCCTCATTCAACGGAGTCTGCATCATGATCGTCACCCATCGTCCCCCCGACCAACTCAAGCCCTACGACAACAACCCCAGACAGAACGACGGCGCGGTCGACGCCGTGGCCAACTCCATCCGCGAGTTTGGATTCAGGCAGCCCATCGTGGTCGACAACGACGGCGTGATCGTCGTCGGGCACACGAGATGGAAGGCAGCCATCAAGCTCGGCCTGGCGGAGGTGCCGGTGCACGTCGCCAGCGAACTCACGCCCGAGCAGGCAAGAGCGTACCGCCTGGCCGACAACAGGACCGCTGAACTCGCGGAATGGGACAAGGAGGCGCTCCGCATCGAGATCGGCGAACTGCAGGCCCTCGACATCGACCCGGCGCTCCTGGGATGGTCGCCCGAAGACCTCGTCGCGCTCGGCATGTCGACCTGCACGCCGGTGGGGCTCACCGACGAGGACGACGTGCCCGAGCCGCCCGACGCGGCGACGACCAAGCCCGGCGATCTGTGGGTACTCGGCCAGCACCGGTTGCTGTGCGGGGATTCCGCGAAGGCGGAGGACGTCGATCGCCTGCTGGATGGAGCGTCGATCCACCTTGTGAACACCGACCCGCCCTATAACGTCAAAGTGGAGCCCCGCTCCAACAACGCCATCGCGGCGGGTCTGAGTTCGTTCACGATGGCGCAGCGCAAGGACGCCAGCGCGGGCGATCAGCAGAGTGCTGACCTCCACCGCTACCCGGGCAAGAGCAAGGCCACGCACAAGAAGCTCCGCGCCAAGGACCGGCCCCTGGCCAACGACTTCGTCTCGGACGATGAGTTCGAGCGTTTGCTGAACGCGTGGTTCGGGAACATCGGCCGCGTGCTGGTACCCGGCGGGTCGTTCTACGCCTGGGGCGGGTACGCCAACCTCGCGAACTACCCGCGAGCCCTGGAAGCCTCGGGGTTGTACTTCTCGCAGGCGATCGTGTGGGACAAACAGCATCCCGTGCTCACGCGCAAAGATTTCATGGGCGCGTTCGAGCTGGCGTTCTACGGCTGGAAGGAAGGCGCGGGCCACCAGTTCTACGGGCCCAACAACATCGCCGACCTGTGGCACGTGAAGAAGGTGAACCCGCAGAGCATGGTCCACCTGACGGAGAAGCCGGTGGAACTGGCTCGCCGCGCGATCGAGTACTCATCCAAGACCGGCGAGCACGTGCTCGACCTCTTCGGCGGCTCGGGCTCCACGCTCATTGCTTGCGAGCAGACCGGCCGCCGCGCGTTCCTGATGGAACTCGATCCTCTCTACTGCGATGTCATCGTCAAGCGCTGGGAGGCCTTCACGGGCAGGACCGCGACGCGCACCAACCTCCACGGCATCGCCGAAGAAACAGCCGCGACCCCCGGAGCGGTCGCGGCTGGGGAGGGCGCGTGATGTCGATCCAGACTGAATCAGTTCTTCGCGTGGCCGGTGGCGTGGGTGGTGGCCACGAAGACCCCGCGCTCGAGCTTCTTGAAGCGGGACTTGTCGCCCCGGGCGGCGATCTCGCGGATCATGGCGGCGTAGAGAGTGGCGTGCGGGGTCCGGCCGCTGGGGCTGTGCCAGAGCCCGGACTTCTCCATGGCGGCGATCAGCTCCTTGGCACGCATCGGGACCTCGGACCTGGCGAGCACCTGGGCCGCCGCGTCCAGCGCGCTCACGCGCTTGGGCTTGGCTGGCTTGGCGGTCTTCTTCCCTTCGCCCTTCGCGTCGCTCTTGCCCTTCCGCCCTGCGCCGCGTCGTGGCTTGGCACGATCTGCGGCGTTGCGCTCGGCGGCTGCCTCGCCCTCGGGGCCAGCCACGCCGCTCTCGGCGGGGTCACCGTCCAGCCGCTGCTTGATCTCAACGAGCGCGGCCGCCTTCAGCTTCTCCGTGCTCCCGTTGCCTGTGGTCTTGGCCTTGGAACCCTTGCGCGCAGCAGGACCGGTCTTCTTCGTGCTCATGCGAGTCTCCTTCATGTCAATCCATCGGCCCGGCGCACAGCGCGCCCGGCAAGCGTGGCCGTCGCGGTTCCCCGCGACGCCGCGTGCGAGACGTCGGGGTCAGCAGCCCGCCACCCGCTCGATCTCGCTCAGCACCTCGTGGATCATCGAGTTGGTCGCCAGCGGCCGCCCGTGCCGGTCGGTCCCCAGCACCACCTTGGCCACCTCGAACGCCTTGGCGTAGATCGCCTCGCGGGTTGCATGACGCTCGATCCGCGCGATCTCAACGTCGTGCCTCCCCTGGCGGCGGGAGAACCGCTCGACCGTCACCACCGCGCCCTCGTCGGTGTGGCTCACCTTGACGTCCCCGTCAACCCCCTCGATCACGATCGACTTGATGAACATGGCTGCGCTCCTTGGTGTGGCGTTCGATCACTCGGCGTTGTTGAGGAAGTCCTCGACGTGCTCCGGGTCCATGTTGCTCATGAACCCGACCAGGTTGACCAGGTCGCTCTTGACCTTCTCGAGGTTGCCGACCAGGCCCCAGTTGCCCGGGGCTTGGGCGTGCGCCTTGTCGTTGATCTCAAGGTGCATCTCCAGCACGTCGATCAGCCTGGCGATCTCGGTGCGCCGCGCGGCGTAGGTCTCGGCGGCCGTCTTGGTGTCCTTCCTGGCGTTCATCTTCGTGGTCTCCTGGGCGGGACGTTCTTGGCCCCGCGTTGGACACATGAAGCCATCGACGTTCCGTCATTGCAAGGCGATGCGGCGAACTTCCGGCCTGATTTGCAGGCTTTTTCGTGCGATCGGACCTCGGGCAACATGTGTCAAGGTGGGGCGACGGCGCTCGATCGCGGCCCCGCTCCCAACGCTCCCAACGCCCCCCGTGGCGCGCCACGATCGCCCGTGGGCGGGGAGGACTAGCCGTGGCGGGCGACCCTCCCACCAACGCCCCCGGGGCCCCCGGGGCCAACGTCCCCCACCACGGCCAGAACGCGGAACCCCCCAAGGGGGAGTCCTTGGGGCGCGATCTACATGAGGACAGCGCTCCGCGCGAACTACATGAAGGTGCGTTCGAGGGCGAAGTCGACGAGCGCTACGACGCCGCGCCGCCGCCGCCCTACGGGAACCCCACCGGCGTGCGCCGCGCCGCCGGGCTCACCTCCGGGCAGGAGCGCGCCATCATCGCGCTCATGGCCGAGCCCTCCATCGCCAAGGCCGCCCGCACCGCCAACGTCGGCGAGCGCACCCTGCACACGTGGCTCGACGAGCCCGAGTTCGCGCGCGCGTACCGGGATGCACGCCGCAAGGCCTTCGCGCAGGCGATCTCGCTCACCCACAAGATGGCGGCCGCCGCCGTGCAGACGCTCGCCAAGGTGATGATCGACACCACCGCGCCCCACGCGGCCCGCGTCAGCGCCGCGTCCTCGCTCCTGCGCTTCAGCCGCGAGGCCATCGAGCTCGACGACCTGGCGGCACGGCTGGAGGACATCGAGCAGCGCCTCGGGGAGGGCCCATGAACCGCATCGCGTCCCGCGTGGCGAGGCTGGAACAGCGCGCGACCCGCTCGATCGCGTGCCGCCCGCCCCCGGCTTGCAAGGAGTGCGGCAATCCGATCGGGTGGCTCCCGCGCGTGCTCCTGATCCGGGAGGACCTGAAGGAGCCCAACCCGCTGTGCGCCTCGTGCGGGTACCCGCTGCGCGGGACCGACCCCGTGCCGCCGGGGCAGCACACCAAGATCATCATCCTGGGGAAGGACGAGAACGACGCGCCGAGCGCCACGGACACGCCGAGCGCATGATCGTCCCCGCATCCAGATCGCTCCTCGGGTCCCTTCCCTCGCCCGCCTGCAGGCGGTACTGCTTGCTACGTCCTGTCACGGAGCCGTAGCGAGCAGAAGGGAGCGGGAACATGAAGAGGAGCGCGCAGAACCCGGGGAGAGCGTCCAACCGCCGGGGGACCGAGCGTCCGCGTCGGCTTCCCATCGAGGTCCTCGACAAGCGCGAGGTCGCGGCGCTCCTGGACGCCTGCCGTGGCCACGGCGTCACCGACGTCCGCAACCGCGCCCTCATCGCGGTGCTCTACCGCAGTGGCCTTCGCGTCAGCGAGGCCCTCTCGCTCCACCCCAAGGACGTGGACGCCGTCTCCGGCGCGATCCGCGTGCTGCGCGGCAAGGGGGGCCGGTCGCGCACCGTGGGAATCGACCAGGGCGGGATCGAGCACGTGGACCGCTGGCTGCGGGCCCGCGCGTCGCTCCCCTTCGTCACGCCCCTCTCGCCCCTCTTCTGCACCCGCACGGGAGGCGCGATCACTACCGCGAGCATCCGGCGCCTGCTCCCGACGCTGGCCCGCGCGGCGAGCATCGCCAAGCGCGTTCACGCACACGGGCTGCGCCATACCCACGCGTCGGAGCTCCGGAGCGAGGGCCTCGACATCGGCCTCATCTCACGCCAGCTCGGCCACGCGGACATCTCCACCACGGCGAGATATCTCGATCACATCAACCCGCAGGCCGTGATTCAGGCCATCGGGAGGAGGGGGTGGTGATCGCAGGCGGCTTCGGTCGATCCCGCAGTTGCCGACCAGCATGGCGACTTCTGACCCACTGCGATACTTCGCGGGGCTGGGAGACGATGAGCTGAAAGTCCCGCCGGCTGCAGCCTCGACGAGTGCCGTGATGGCTTGCGGGGAGAAGCCGGGCATCAGAGTGCTCCGGTGAAGGCGCGGTCCACAATCGAAGGCACCAGCGCTTCAATCTCGGCAACCTGCTTGCGCGTCTCGGCACTTACGGCGATCTCCTTTGCAATCGCGGCTGCGATAGACCGCTGCACACTCAATGGCGGAATCCAGGCCACATGAGTGAGGATTTGATGCGGCTGCACTCGTTGCCGCCGATCTCCTAAGCCAAGACTCCCCGCAGCGACGGCAGTCCAAGTCGAGGACCGAGAGAAATGGGCCCAAAGAAAATCGGCGTTCACCAAATCGGCACGACATTCAAACGTCGGATACTCATTTGACACAAAATGCCCATCGAATTCACGAGAAACACGACCATATGCGCCCTCGAAGGCAAACAGCCTACTGTAAATGAACTGGCCTTCGCGAATGCGATACAAGCGCGATGCACTTGTGTCCATCCCACTTATTGGTTCCTTCGGAAAAAGTCCACGCGCGTAACTCAACATACCCACGTTTGGATACTGCTTGTCAACCTGGACTTCTACCGCGTCCGAAACTAGGGCAATCACATCCGAGAGGGGCATTCTGCGCCAGCCAGCACGCCGCTTGGAGCTCTCGTCAAGATCATCCCGACAAGCCATTGCGATAACAGCGCGCCGCAGCGACCTAGAACGGCCGTCAATTAGTGATTTGGCCTCCACGATCTTCGCGGCCAGCGCGTCGAGCCGTGCCACGATCCGCCGCTGCTCGGCGAGAGGCGGGAGGGGGATGGTTGCTGCGAGGAAGCGATCCTCTTTGAGCCGCACCCGGTTCGTCGTGCCTTCGCTTGACGCGATGCACTTGTCCACAAACGTCTGGGTCTTCGCCATCCAGCCGAGGAACTCCGGGAGCAGCCGGTCGCCGCGCACATTGAACGCGGGAAAGTCACCTGTGACCACGGCTCCATCAAGTTCGGGCGGAATCACGCCGGATGCGCCATTGCGAGCATCAATGCGCGACAGGATGAACTGCCCGGAGCGAACCCGGATGCGGGAAGCCGACGCGATCTCCGCGCCGGTGGTGATGCCACGAAGGACCACGCCCCGCCCCCAAAGGCGGACAGTGACCTCGCGGTACTCCGCCGTCTGGTCGAGCCTCACCCAATCCTCGTTCTTTGCGAGGCACTCGCCGAGCGGCACGCTGGCCCACGCACCGCTCATCGCCGCCCCCCGCGCGTCCCCGCCGCCGTGCCGTTCGCCGTCGCGCCCTCGACCGGCGCGGCCAGCAGCCCCTTGATCTCCTCCATGATCTCGATGATCCGCCGCTCCTTGGTGAGGATGTCCTCCACCAGTTGCCCCGGCGGCAGGTGTTCGAGGTCCGGCGCGGCGTTCGGGTTCTTGATGTCGAGGTTGCAGGACACCAGCCGCTTGTCCGCACTCTCACCCTCGTACTTGAGCACGTCGGCGGCCTTCACGCGCCACGCCTGCGGGCATTCCCTTCTGTCCTTCCACCACGCCAGGAGCGGCGCGAACTCCTCGTACTGGATCGGTGCCGTCTTGGTGTAGTTCTTGCGGCCCTCGAGCATCGGCTGCTCGTAGAACCAGATGTTCTTCGTCGGGCCGGAGCGGTCGAAGAAGAGCAGGTTGGTGGGGATGCTGGTGTACGGCGCGAACACCCCGTTGGGCAGGCGGACGATGGTGTGGAGATTGAACTGGGTGAGCAGTTCCTCCTTGATGCGGGCGCACACGCCGTCGCCGAAGAGCGTGCCGTTGGGGACGACGACCGCCGCGCGGCCACCATTCGAATGCGCCGAATCCTGCCTGCGCAGGCGGCGCATGATGAGTTGCAGGAAGAGCAGTGCCGTTTCGGCGGTCTGCTTGTCCTCTGGGAAGTTGGCCTTGATGCTGGCCTGCTCCTCGCCGCCGAAGGGTGGATTGGTCACGATCACGTCCACGCGGTCTTTGTCGGTGAGCTGCTTGATGTTCACCGCGAGGGAGTTGCCCTTGCCGATATCCGGCGCTTCCAGCCCGTGCAGGAGCAGGTTCATCTGGCAGAGCAGGTAGGGAAGGGGCTTGGGCTCGGTGCCGAAGATGGAGCGGCGCTGGAGCGTCTCCTTGTCCTTGACGGTTTTGACCTGCTTGGACAGGTGGCTGAACGCCTCGACCAGGAAACCGCCGGTGCCCGCGGCCGGGTCGAGTACGGTTTCGCCCAGGCGGGGATCACTCACTTCGACCATGAGGCGGACCACGGGTCGCGGCGTGTAGAACTCGCCGGAGTCGCCCGCCGCGTCGCGCATCTCTTTGAGCATCCCCTCGTAGAGACGGCTTAGGGTGTGGATCTCTTCGGTAGCGTTGAAGTGGATGGCGTTGATCTTGTTGATGACATCGCGGAGGAGGTAGCCGTCGATCATGCGGTTGACGGTGCCCTCGAACACGCGGGCGATGGTGTCGCGCCGGTCGGGCTGATCTGAGGGGCTGCGGAGTGAGCGGAGGTAGGTAAAGAGACCCTTGCCGCGTTTGGTGGTGCCGGGGAGCGTCGCCTCGTCCTGATTGACGAAGGCGATGAGGGCGTCTCCCGTGATGCCGTCGTCAGGGGCGGCCCAGTCGCGCCAGCGGTAGGGCGCGGCAATGAAGGGCTGGTACTTCTTGCCGCCCAGTGCTGCCCTCTCCTCCTCCATGCGCTCAAGGTCATCGAGGAACTTGAGGAACATGATCCACGTCAGCATCGGCAGGCGGTCGAGATCGCCGTTAAGCCCCTTGTCCTTGCGCATGATGTCGCGAGCGGACTTGACGATGGAGCCGAGTTGCTGGGCGGTGGTGAGCGGCGCGGGCGCAGCGCTCGGCGCAGAGCCCTTCGGGTCGGTGACCGCACCGTTCTTGGGCGGACGGCCACGGCGCTTGGCGGGAGTGGCGTCGGAGGGAAAGAGCGAGGGGGTGGGTTTCTTGGATGGCGGCATGGCGTGCTCAGGCGAGAGGTGGAAACATGGAAAAATCGTTCAGATTTTGACTCAGATCGGTAGTTGGTCCAGCCATGACCTTGCCCGCATGCTTCCCAGCCTCCCACTCGCTGAACGTAATCTGGACATATGGCTCGCCGTCCTGCTCTCGCTTTGTGCCGATCGCGCCCGCCGTGTAGTAGTTTGCTAGTGCGTCACGGCGCATGAGCAGGAATCTCCACTCCTCGGCTCCCGGCACCCCACCGGAGCGCGGACGGCGGAGCACAAATGCGAAGATTGGGTCGGGATTCTGCGCGACCGTGACTGCGCTTTCTCGAACTGCGAACTGATAGCTCTGCACTTTGTCGCCGGGCTTCGCAATGCTGGTCTTGACTTGAATCCGCGTGACTTCTCCAGTGTCATCGTTGAACACCAAAATGTCATCGCCAACATCCACTTCGGGAATCGCCACGTTGTAGCCTCTGCGCGCCAACTCGCTCATGAGGGCGAACTGTCCTGCCTTTCCCATGTAACCAGTTGAGCGAGCCACGGACACCTCCGTATCATCAAGCTGCGTAGAGCAGGTTTTGTAACTGGGTAACTGCTTCACGGAGTTGAGCCGGGCCGCCAAACCGCTTGGCGATCTCCATCACGTTACCCTGTTCCGAGAGCGGCGGCACCTCCAGCACGTCGGGCAGTACGAACTGCGCCGTGCCGAACTCGGCGTACTTCTCCAGGAGCGCGTCCAGCACGGCGCGGGCATCGGGGCCAAACTTGTCGAAGAAGTCCTTGCGCTCCCGTTTCAGGCGATCGGCCCGCTCGCGTCGGGTGCGGAGCGGCGCGTTGAAGGCGACATGGCAGAGCAGATCAAACGGATCAGCCTCGGGCTGACCAGCGGCTGAGGCGAGCGTGTCGAAGTCGATACCCCGCTCGGCAAGGGCCGCGATGACCGCTGCCCGCTTCTCCGGCTCTTGCCAAGCAGCACGCAGATCGGCAGCATTGGGATAGAGGGTGCGCACTCGGTCCGCGGTGTACTCAGTGACCGTGATCACCCGCAGTTGTCGCCCGTCGGGGTCGAGCTCGAACACAAGGTGCGCGGCGATCTCGACCTGCCCGCCATCGAAATAGAACTTGCGGCGCTCACCAGGGGCGGGAGGATCGACAATGACGACGGCCCCATCCCCATCTGGGCCAACGTCCCCGGGTGGGTCTATGTCGATGATGACTTGTTCTCTCCCGGCCGGATCGCCCGCCTCGTCGATTTCTTCTTGCGTCAGCAGAGCCGGCTCGCCGTCAAAGTCGGGGTCGGCGAACATACGCGTTGCGGCGCCCGTGTAGTCGAGAATGTTGAAGAACATCTTGCCCGCGTCCACGGAGAGACGCGTGCCGCGCCCGATGATCTGCTTAAACTCGGTCATGGAGCCGATCACTCGGACAAGCACGACGTTCTTCACCGTCGGGGCATCGACGCCGGTCGTGAGGAGTTGCGAAGTCGTGAGGATGACGGGGCTCGCGCTTTCGATGTCCTGGAAGCGATCGAGGTGACCGCGCCCGATGTCCCCTTCGTCGGCGGTAACGCGACACACGTAATCAGGGAATCTGGCCAGCATCTCCGGCATCTGCTCCGCCAAGGCGAGTCGCAATTCGAGCGCATGCTCCTGGTCAACGCAGAACACAATCGTCTTATCCAAACTGCCGTGTTTGCGAAGAAACCCGGCGAGGTGTTTGGCGACGGCCTTCGTTCGCGCGCGGAGCGCCACGACGCGCTCGAAGTCCTTGGTTTGGTACTCCTCGTCGGGGATCGCGCGGCCGTAGCGGTCCAGTTCATCCCTGTTCGGACGCCATCCTGCGGCGTCCCAAGTGGTCACGATGCGATGCACGCGGTAGGGCGCGAGGAACCCGTCGTCAATTCCCTCACGAAGAGAGTACGTGTAGAGGGGGTTCCCGAAATAGAGATAGGTGTCACGGTTGTCCTGTCGGAGCGGCGTTGCCGTCATTCCGAGCTTGGCCGCACCCGTGAAGTAGTTCAATATCTCGCGCCAATCACTGTCCTTGCGGGCGCTGCCCCGATGGCATTCGTCAACGATAATGAGGTCAAAGAAGTCCGGCTGGAATTGACGGAAAAGCCCCGGCCTTCCGTCGCGGTCGGCGATGGCCTGGTAAATGGCGAAGTACATTTCGCGTGACTTGGAGACATTGCCCCCTTCGATCTTGATCGCGGCGGACTTGAAAACCGCGAACTCCTTCCCGGCCGGTTGATCAATGAGGATGTTGCGGTCAGCAAGATAGAGAATCCGGGGTGGCCTGGACTCGCCCTTGCGGTTCCACTGCGCCTTCCAGAGCTTCCAGCAAACCTGAAAGGCGACGGTCGTCTTGCCCGTGCCGGTCGCGAGCGTCAGAAGCGCGCGGTCCTTGCCGCCCGCGATGGCCTCCACCGCCCGGTTGATGGCTATCTCCTGGTAGTACCGGAGGCGTTTGCCTGGAATTGGATGCGTGGGAGTGAGCAGACGCGAGGCAACGCTCGAAGCGACATTAAGGCGCGACCACAGTTCGTCGGGCGTCGGGAATCGAGGTACTTCCTGCTCTCGACCCGACACCAAATCTGCCTCGATGATCCCGTGTCCATTGGTGGCGTACGCGAAGCGCAGCCCCAGCGTCTGCGCATAGTCCTTTGCTTGCTGCAGCCCATCGGCGGCGTGCTTGTAGACAGCCTTGGCCTCGACCACGGCCACCGTGAGATCTGCGCTGTATCGGAGCAGGTAGTCTGCCCGCTTGCCCTTGCGCCGCCTAGCCCCCCTACTTGAGGGGATCACTCGGCCGTCCGTGAACGTCCGCTGCTCGGCGATCTCGCGGGGCGCGGTGTCCCACCCAGCCGCCTGAAGGGCTGGAATTACGAACTTCCGGCAGGTATCGGCTTCATTGAGACTCATGGGCGGCGGTTATTCAGGCTCTCGACGATCCATTCGCCGATCAGAACAGAATAGCGTCAGTCGAGCTTCCGCCCAAGCCGTTCCTCGCCGCAGGAATCAGAGCCACGCCGACTTGGTCGGCCATTCTCCGCCCGCTGGGGCGGATTCGATATGCTGGGAGCCCACCACCTACCCGATCGGGGCTGCCCCATGTCCAAGCGTCGGACTCCGCTCGTCTGCCAATTCGTTGAGAACCTCTCCAGCGAGGCACTCGAGGTCTATGCCAGTGTAACTCGCACCGTGGTCGGCGGTCGTCACGGTGACTAACTCGCTTTGAGGAGCTTGTCACCCATGCCTTCACTTCAGAAGATTGAAGCACATGCTAATTCAGCTTGGTCGAGCGGAGAGCAACGACCGGACAAGTCGCAATTCGTCCGCGACATCCTGCGGGCAGTCAAGGGTTTCAGCAACAACTTCACGAAAAGTGAGATCGAGTCGACGTTTGACAGTTTGCATGGCCGCCGCCGCATCGGCAGCGCTGGCAAATCCGCATAACTCGGCGGCCTCGGCACAAGATGGCGGAATAGTTCCGTGGATGGCTGGGCCAAGTATGCGGGTTTCGAACAACAACCAGTGACCGCGCTTACCCCCTTGCGAGAAGTGCCTCTCGCAACGATGCATCGCCTCTTCAAAGAGCGACAAGGCCCAGCGACGATCGAAAGCGTCGTCCGGCTGTGGGTCGGCAAGCAGGGATTCCTCGCGATCGAGTTGGAGCGCCGAAATAGTAAGGACGTTCGCCTTCGAGTGATTTGAGCGCCACTGATCGGTGTGGAATCGGCGCACGGCTGTCCGAATGAGCGATCGCAGCCGACCCCGGTTGGAATCGGCCCGTTCAAACAGACGTCGTCCGACAATGACCTCCGAGAAAAAGGCCTGGGTCAGTTCCGATGCTTCGTCGGGTGTGCGGGTCAAGCGACGGCATAGGGAGTAGACGGCAGGCCAGTATGTCTCCGCGAGTTGAGTCTCGCAAGCCCTTCGAACCGAATGGTCGTCCGCGCGCAGGCCATGAAGCACCGTCCACCGTGTGGTAGAGAATTCGAACCCACGGGACTCATCAGGACTGGCCAATGAATGCTCCTTTGCTCCGCCCTATTCTCACGAATCCTCGCCGTAGTGCAAGAGGGAGGCCCGCCACGAGCGGGGCCAAAAGCGATGACTGGACCCGCGAGACGCCAATCTGCTCCAATAAACTACGCCATTGCGGCGCATGTGCTTCGGACGATTGATTGTGAGGCGGCCGAGGGAGAATCCGAGTCGGACACCCCTGCCGTCGACGGATACCTCATTGAACGAGAGCTGGGAGTCGGCGGGGCTGGTAGGACCTTTCTCGCCCGCCGCATTGGCTCCGAGGCAAAGGTCGCGCTCAAAGTTCTCCATGCCCCGGTTGGGAGCCGCGAGTCCCGATCGCGTGTTTGGCGGGAGTTGGACATTCTTCAACAGCTACGACTGCCGAGCCTGCCGCGTCTCATGGATTTCGGCATGTCCGGCAACTCCTTGTTTGTGGCGATGGAGTACATCGAAGGAGCGCCGCTCAGCCAGTACTTCGAGGCACGACTGCCAGCGACAATCGAGGAACTGCGCGCACGCGTGCAGATCCTGGAGCGAGTGGCTCGAGCCGTGCAGAGTCTTCACGAGCACGGTGTTATTCATCGGGACATCAAGCCGTCCAACGTCATTGTCAACGACCAAGCGGCGCCTTCCATCGTCGATCTCGGGATAGCGACGCTGATTTCGACAGATCCCATGGAAACGCTGACTGTCACCGGAATCCCGGTGGGAACGCCGGCATTTATGGCCCCGGAGCAGGCACAAGGACGTCGAGACCTGACCTCGACGCGCGCAGATGTCTACAGCCTGGGCGCCATTGGGTATTGGTTGTGCGCTGGGGAGACCCCGCACGACCTGTCGAATGTGACGCTCCATGAGGCAATTCGGCGCGTCGGTCTCGAGGCACCCCGAGATCCCCGATCGCTTTGGGCTGATCTGCCGCGAGAACTGGCCGCGATACTCTTGAAGGCTTGCTCGCCTGTCGTGTTGGACCGCTACGCCTCGGCTTCCGACCTCGCGGACGACCTTGGCTCATGGCTACTCGGTAAGCCCGTGATGGCCGTTGCGCAAGGCCGCTGGCATCGATCTGTTCTCTGGATAGCAAAGCACCCAGCGGCAATGGCGATGATCGTGCTTCTAGTCCTTCTCCCGATTGTGGGGGTTGCGATCACCGCTTGTGTCGTTTACTTTTCCAACTTCCGCCCCGACAAGCTTGTGCTGAACCCGGACCATTCCGGGGTAAGTCTTCGCGCGCTCAACGACCGCGAGCTGCGTTCTTGGGAGCCCGACCATCACAGTCCAGACGCTGTACTGCTCAACACATTTCTGCCCACTCCGGCGGGCGACTTGGACAAATCAAGATCGCTAATTGTCTTTCGAGGCTATCAGGACAACGAGTCGCGGCCCCTGGCTGCGATCCACCGATACGGGGCATCGGAGGACGTCGAAGTGCCTTTCCCGTCTCCGATCCATGTTCCAGATGCGCTTCGATATGCCGCACCAATCACTCTCGGCTCAGACTCCATGGGGATTCGATTTGCGATGCTCGAGGACGTTCTACCAGATATGGACGGAGTCGCCCGCCCAGAACTTGTGATCCTCTATCACCACGCAAGGCGATCTCCCGCATGTCTTAGAGTCTTCTCTCTTGACGGCACCCTCCGCTATGAACTTTGGCACGATGGACACCTAACTCATGCCTACTGGATGGCGCAGCCTCGCCTGCTCGTTTTGGCTGGAGTCAACAGCGACGGCACGTGGGCGGAGCGCGGCGAAACTCCTAAGCGATTGACTGCATACCCGCCCGTGGTATTCGCGGTTCGGCCCGCCATCGGCGTGACCAATGCCATTCTCGCGTGGCCCGGATTTGATGGCGACGTCCAGCCGGTGTGGTACGAAGCCGTACTGCCTGCGTCGTTGTCGGATTTCATCAGGGGGATAGAACTCCTGACGAGCGCTCGAGAATTCCCGGTGGGCTCGCCGTATGTGATGATGGAGACAGGTGTTGCTCACTCACTGGAGGATCTGCGTACCTTGCGGGCGATCGCCTGGATCATCGATGCGAATGGCAGGGTCGTGGATCAGTATCCCAATGCCCATTGGGCCGCGGCTGAGGGCCTGCCAGACGCCAAGTCTGCCTACCTAGGTCCACTGCCCCAACGTCGAAACGCCCGCCCTCTCACCCCCGAATCTCAACCCCCACATACAACGAACGGTTGGCCTTCGCCGCTGAAGTGATGGTTTCGACCGCAAGCGGTCCTATCCGCGGAGTTTGCCTCCGTATCTGGTTGGAGACGGCACTGCTTCCAGCGTTTCTACGCGCTCGGGGTTGGTGACCGTTCGGCCCGTTATCCGTGGACCCAGGCGCTCCGGAGGTCGAGATGCAGCGGCGATTCCAAATAGACCAGTCTACGAGACTTGACCCGGAGTTCGGAAGTCCGTTCTTACGGCATGGAGTCACTGCTCGCGCTCGGGTGAGCAATGTCATTCACATCGAAATCCCTCCAAGGAATCGCGACGATTGATCGTCGCCACGACTGCGCGTGCATCTATGAATAGCAAGGTGCGAAGATGAAACTCGGAAATGGGCTGTGTAGTGTTCTGCCGTTTCTAGCCGTGCTGCTCGCTCCCCTGCATGCGAGCTCCCAGACCTGCGGCGAGCAGTGGCTTCCGGGCGAAGCTCTGCCCGGCGTGACTGGAAGGGTTTTTGCTGAGACCATGTGGGACCCCGACGGCCCCGGACCGCAGACGCCAAAAATCGTGGCGGGCGGGGAGTTTACGGCCGCCGGCAATGTCGTCACCAACGGAATCGTTCTCTTCGACCCGGATACCGGGGTGTGGTTACCGTTGGGGTCGGGAATTGGCGGATCCCACCCGGATGTGCGTGCCCTCGCCGTAGCGTCCAACGGCGACCTGATTGCGGGAGGGAATTTCACAGCAGCCGGGGATGTGGCGGCGAACAACATTGCCCGGTGGGACGGTTCTTCGTGGTCACCCTTGGGGTCGGGGATGGACAGCGGTGTATACGCTCTCGCAGTGCTACCCAACGGTGACCTTGTCGCGGGAGGTATCTTCACTAACGCCGGGGGTATCAGCGCGAACTCAATCGCCCGCTGGAACGGCACATCGTGGTCTCCCTTGGGTTCGGGCCTTGGGACAGTTTTCGCTCTCGCGACGTTGCCCAACGGAAACCTCATCGCAGGGGGTCCTTTGACCACAGCCGGGGGGGGGAGCGCAAATCACATCGCACGCTGGGACGGCACTTCATGGTCCAAATTGGGATCGGGGACTAACGGTAACGTGAAGGTCATTGCGCTGACGCTCAACGGCGACCTGGTCGTGGGAGGGAGCTTCACATCCGCCGGGGATCAGACCGCCAACAATATCGCTCGCTGGGACGGCACGTCGTGGTCACCTATGGGGTCGGGGATGGACAGCGATGTTAACGCTCTCGCGGTGATGCCCAACGGTGATCTGTTCGCGGGGGGTGCCTTTACCTTCGCCGGGGGCTCAAGCGCCAACCGCATCGCCCGCTGGAATGGGACTTCATGGTCATCGCTGGGATCGGGTATCAGTGGAGTCTATCCCAAAGTGGACGCACTCGTGGCGATGCCTACCGGAGATCTGTTCGCTGGAGGTGTCTTCACCTTTGCGGGGGGTGAAAGCGCCCTAAACATCGCCCGTTGGAACGGCACTTTGTGGTCACGGTTGGCGTCGGGAATAGACAACACTGTGTACGCCCTCGCGGTCCTTCCCAACGGCGACCTGATCGCGGGAGGTTCATTCACCACCGCACGAGGTGTAGACGCCGCAGGTATTGCCCGCTGGAACGGGACTTCATGGTCTCCTCTGGGATCGGGAGTCGGTGGAAACTTCCCCCTTGTGCATGCTTTGAAGGTGCTTCCAAACGGCGACCTGATCGCGGGTGGCTCTTTCACCACAGCCGGGGGGGGGAGCGCAAATCACATCGCACGCTGGGACGGTACGTCATGGTCGCCCCTCGGATCAGGGACGAGCTCCGAGGTGGACGCCCTTGCTGTTCTGTCCAACGGCGACCTGATCGCGGGTGGGTATTTCAGCTCGGCCGGGGGCTTGAGCGCCAACCGCATCGCTCGCTGGAACGGCACGTCGTGGTCGCCCCTGGGTTCCGGAATAGGTGGAGCCTACCCCTATGTTCGCGCTCTGGCGGCGTTGCCCAACGACGACCTGGCTGCCGGGGGCCTTTTCACTACCGCCGGCGGCACCACCTCGGCGTACTTCGCGCGCTATTCGTTCACCGGCACCCCGACGTTGTCCCTGCAGCCAGAACCGCAAGTGATCGCAGCCGACGAGACACTTCTGCTCACCGCGACTCCCACCGCGGGATACTCCAACATTTCCGTGCAATGGCGGCGCAACGGCACCAACATTCACGACGGGCAGCACGGCGCGTCGTCTGGAGGAGGGGCTGTGACCGGTGCCGCGCACGCGATGGAATCGCCTACGAACGGTGTGCCGGCGCAGCTGATGCTCACCGGCGCGCGACCGGGCGATTCGGGCGAGTACGCCGCCGTGTTCTACAACGCATGCGGCGAGGTGGTGAGCCACACTGCGACCGTGGACGTGGGCCTCTGCCCAGCAGACTTTGACCACAACGGCTTCGTGAACGGCAACGACTACGACGCGTTTGCGGAGCTCTTCGACGTCGCCGATCCCGGCGCGGACTTCAACCACGACGGATTCATCAACGGCAATGACTACGACGAGTTCGCGGATCATTTCGATGTGGGGTGTTGAGAATGCCACGTCTCGATCCGTATGCGAGATCCATTGAAGCCGTCGTGGTTCAGAGGTTCGGGGCTTGGGTCTTCGTTGATCCGCTCAGTTCCACGCCAAATGAGCCGGGCGGCGTAGACAGGAGGATTGCGATGCTCCGCGCCTTGAATGCTGTTGTTCGATACGTGCGATTTCTTCCATCGCTGGTCGTGCTCGTGGCGTCGTGCACCGTCCCGGCGCGGGCCCAGACCTGCGGCGAACAGTGGCTCCAGGGCGGAGCGTTCACAGACGTGAATGGGTGGGTATTTGCCACTTCCATGTGGGACCCAGACGGCATTGGACCGATGACGCCGAAACTCGTTGTGGGAGGGAGGTTTACGGTCGCCGGAAACGTCCCGGCCAACCGCATCGCCATCTTCGATCCTGACACCGGCATGTGGTCGTCCCTAGGGTCGGGTGTTGGTGGAGGCTATCTCGATCCCTCGGTAACCGCCCTCGCAGTGTTGCCCAACGGTGACCTGATAGCCGGGGGGTGGTTCATAACCGCCGGGGGCTTGAGCGCCAACCGCATCGCGCGCTGGGACGGCACGTCCTGGTCGCCCCTGGGGTCAGGTCTAAACGCCGTGGTGAACACCCTCAAGGTGCTGCCCAACGGCGACCTGATCGCGGGAGGAAATTTCACAGCAGCCGGGGGCGTGGCCGCCAACAACATCGCCCGGTGGGACGGCACAATGTGGTCGCCTATTGCCGAGGGAATGAACGTCGGAGTGTTCGCCCTCGCAGTACTTCACAATGGCGACCTAATCGCGGGAGGAGAATTCGGCACCGCCGGTGGCAAACTCGTGTACGGAGTCGCCCGCTGGGACGGTTCTTCGTGGTCGCCCTTGGGGTCGGGGATGGACAGCGGTGTATACGCTCTCGCAGTGCTACCCAACGGCGACCTTATCGCGGGTGGTATCTTCACCACCGCCGGGGGCGTGGCTGCGAAGTGCATCGCGCGCTGGAATGGTTCGTCGTGGTCGCCCATTGGATCGGGGCTCAATGATGGAATCAATGATTCCTACGTGGACGCCCTTGCTGTTCTGTCCAACGGCGACCTGATCGCGGGTGGGAATTTCACAATGGCCGGGAACGTTACCGTCGACAACATCGCTCGCTGGAACGGCACGTCGTGGTCGCCCCTGGGTTCCGGAATAGGTGGAGCCTACCCCTATGTTCGCGCTCTGGCGGCGTTGCCCAACGACGACCTGGCTGCCGGGGGCCTTTTCACTACCGCCGGCGGCACCACCTCGGCGTACTTCGCGCGCTATTCGTTCACCGGCACCCCGACGTTGTCCCTGCAGCCAGAACCGCAAGTGATCGCAGCCGACGAGACACTTCTGCTCACCGCGACTCCCACCGCGGGATACTCCAACATTTCCGTGCAATGGCGGCGCAACGGCACCAACATTCACGACGGGCAGCACGGCGCGTCGTCTGGAGGAGGGGCTGTGACCGGTGCCGCGCACGCGATGGAATCGCCTACGAACGGTGTGCCGGCGCAGCTGATGCTCACCGGCGCGCGACCGGGCGATTCGGGCGAGTACGCCGCCGTGTTCTACAACGCATGCGGCGAGGTGGTGAGCCACACTGCGACCGTGGACGTGGGCCTCTGCCCAGCAGACTTTGACCACAACGGCTTCGTGAACGGCAACGACTACGACGCGTTTGCGGAGCTCTTCGACGTCGCCGATCCCGGCGCGGACTTCAACCACGACGGATTCATCAACGGCAATGACTACGACGAGTTCGCGGATCATTTCGATGTGGGGTGTTGAGATCGACTCCAAACTCAAGGAGTCGGGGAACCCGGGCGTGGGCGATGTTCTGGAATCGAGGCAAGAGAGCTAAGAGCCTGTTTCAGAGCATGAGTATGGTCCGACGAACAGTGCCGCCATCACAAGTGCATGGAGGCACAAGCATGCCGTGGAATTGCTCCCGGGGCGTTGTGGGACGGTTATGGTCACAAATAATGTAATGTGTGGTTCATCAACTCGGGAAATTCTCTGATTCATGTTTGGGAGGCCGACGATAAACGGACCGCCTGCGCAGTGGATAGAAGATCTCTCGCACTCGCACGCCTGCCCAGCGGCACCGACTTTCAGGTCCAAGTTCTCGATTCCCGCAACCATGGTCACGAACCCATTTGACGCGCGAGCAAGTTTGCGGCTCTTAACCGATCCGGTCCCGCTTGCAGGCCTAATCAGAGCAGAATTCTCGGTTTGAAACCGTTCCGATCGGGGAGTTCAAGGCCCCTGTCCAAACGGACGGGGGCTTTTTTGTTTACAGGGCGGGGTGAAAAAGACCCCCTGCCAGGCCCCGGGAACGGGGTTGGGCGTGGTGCGTTTCGTGACCAGAGAGCGGGGTGGCGATCGGGACGCAGTTTCGAGACAACTTGATCCTCAGGACTTTCGCACGAAGGTGTGCATGGCGCGCGTTGATGCGTCGCCTCACGGGGCCCTTTGGTACCGAAACACAGCGGCCGAGGGACACGTCTCGAGTTGTGCCCGGAGGCCGCGGTTCAGAAGCTCATCCCCCGAAACCTCGATCTCATTCTCGCGATCCATCTGCTTGATGCGGTAGTTGGCCTTCGCATCAAGTCCACGGAGCTTGAGCCTTGCTCCTTCGTAGATGCTCTTCGAGCGGCGGAAGACCTGCACGATGCCGTCGCCTTGTTCGGGGCGATCAAATTGCCACGCCATCCAGTCGGCCTGGTTGAGTCCTGCCCTCGTCAGCGGATAGAAGTCGCCGTAGTAATACGGCATGACCTCACGCCACTGCTTCACGAGCTCCCGAATAGCGGCATAGTCGAGCGTCTTCTCGCGCACGTCGAACAGCAGGTTCAGGCTGGGGCAGGCGCTGCTCCAGAAACCGTACGATTCAACGGGCGACTTTCCGGTGATGAAGTACGCCGCGTCACCCCAGGCGACCGTGCCTGTCCCGAAGTACGGAATCCACATCGAGATGCCGTACGTCATGGATTGCTGACCGCACGGCTCCATGGTCTTGTCGCTGCGCCACATGGGCACCGCGCGTCGCATCATTTCCAGGTCGTTGCGCCGACCGCCCGAGGCGCACTCGTCGATCAGCATGTTCGGATGACGCTGCCGCAGTTCGTCCCAGTAGGCCAGGAGGCCCGTGACGTGCTGAATCTCGGTGATGCCTTGGCGGTCCTGCGCGTCGGCGGCACGCCAGTACCCGAGCGGGTTGATGTTAAAATCCTGGCGATAGAGGTCGATGCCTTCGCCGGAGAGCACCGAGTCGACGCGATCGGTGATCCAGGCCCGCGCTTCGGGGTCACCGAGGTTGAGAATCCCGCCATGCTCGCCGCCGAGTACCCATTGGGGCTTGTTCTCGGCTAGATACGTACCCGGCGCGACACGTTCGGGCTCGAACCAGAGGAGGGTCTTGACGCCCTTGGAGTGCGCATGGTCGGTGATGGCTCTCAGGCCGCGTGGGAAGCGGCGTTTGTCCACCTCCCAGGTTCCAACCTTGGGCCAGCCCACAGGATCGCAGGGGTACCAACCGGCGTCCATCCACCAGCAATCAAGTCTGATGTTCTCTTCGAGGTACCGATCGAACCACATGAACTGGGTTGCTTCGGTGGCCTTGTACATTTCTTCGTAGGCTCCTCCGCTGTAGGCAAGGAGCATGGGAGAAGGCAGATTGCCGTCCGGCTTCGGAACGTTGTGCGAGATCATCCAGCGTCGCCAGATATTCTGGGCGCGAATCCAATCACCACCGTTCCAGAACTGCAGGACCGAAAGAGGCGTGCGGACTTCCTCACCAGGATGGAGCACAAAGTGCGTCAACTCCTGCCCGGCAGCAATTCTGACGCCCAAATCTCGGTCCCGCTCGAATTCGGCGGCCCATTGCCCGGGCCAGCCCACCACGACGATCAGACCGTCGTCGGGGCTTCGTTCCAGGTTGAAATAAGACATGGTCGCCGCTGTTGAACGCCCTCCCACCGCTCCACATCGTGTGGTCGTGCCACCGCCCAAGGTCGATTCCAAAGGCGAGTAATCGGTTCCATCCGCGGGCGATCCAATGTTGTGATGGAGCAGGTACTCGTGCTCGCGGCTCCGCTGCCAGCGGACATCCAGCGAGCGAATATTCTCGATGATCGGCGTGTCCGTTGAACCGCTGTTCTTGAAATAGAGCGTCCACTCCACCGTCGGGAAATCGTCGTACGCGACCGCCTCGCAGCGCACGACCAGGCCGCTCGCGGGGTCGGAATATGAGACGGAGTACGCCGTGCGATGAGCGTCGAGTGGATGCGGAGTGTGATCAACAGTCCATGATTCAAGGAACTCCGAGGAAGAATCGCCGTGATAGGTAAATGAAAACGGCGGCTCGGTTGAGAAGAGAGCGTCCTGAACTTCCAAGACAGGCATGTCGCCCAGCCAGATAACCGAACCATCGAGCATTTCGACGCGGGCATCGGTCCAGTCGGCCTGATCCCAACCGATGCCATCACCCGCGTCACCCACCTCCAGCACGAGTTCTTCAGCACCGTGCAGTTCGACCTCAGCCAAGCCCGCCTCAGTACCGACGCCGTACACGCCGGAGCGGAACAGCCGCCGGCCGCCGACTCTGACGCCGAATGTGACACTGCCCTGGCCAGTGTGGGTCTGCTCGTTGTCGTCGAGCCCGATGTAACTCGTGAGTATCTTTCCCGGAGCTGGCAGACGAACTATGATCTTGCTGTCGGCGTGGCAGGCGAGGCCTCGCGTGAATTCATGCTCGCCGATTCTCAGAGGTTTGCCGCGGTGGTTGTTCGATTCGAGAGGTCCGTTGTTCTGCGCGACCACCAAGCCCGGATTGCGGTGCGCTTCCGGCCGAGGACGCGAGAACTTGGCCGCGGTGAATCGACGAGCTTGCGCCATCTCGCCGAGGCTTGGACCGGCCTGGGACTGCGATCCGCCGTTTGCCTGCGCGACTTCGCCGCCACGAACCGTCGCTTCAATCTCGGGCCGGTTCGTCGCTGCCACACCTGCGGACGGAACCGCGAATATGGCCATCGTCGCCGCGATCAGCGCACCAGAGCGAAGCACGATTCCTGGCATGGTCTGATCGGCCCAGCACACCACACACGAGCCAGCATCGCGGAGCCATTTGAGGATCTTGCGAAGATCTGGAAGGCCGCCCAGATCTTCATCGAAGGCTGTTCTTGGCCGCGATGGGGCGCTGGTGCATCGAACACGCGCGGATTCTGAAGCGGCGACTCGCCAGTTTGCGGGCATGCTCACAGCGTACTGGATTCCTCTCGACCGTTCCGCCTGAGACCGCCCACAGAGCCGCGGCCCGGCGTGCACACCAGGCTGTCCGGACCGACCGGCCTCCCTGCTCGTGGGCTCTGGCCCTCCGATTGAACGGGTGCTCTGATCGGGGTGGCGGTCGGCACGCAGATTCGAGACCGATCAGACTCGTCGCGCCGCGATCAGGAACCGCCACCTATTTCTTCTCCGTGGTGCCCTGCTCAGCGGGCCGTCCCTCGGCCTTGGCGTTGTCGAGCTTGGCCTGCCACTCCGCCGCTTTGGCGTCATAGCCCTTCCCGGGCTCGGAGGTGTTCCATTTTTCGTACAAGATCCCCATCGCTCGAACCACCGCGAGCCGCCGGTCCCTTGATGCATCCGCACTCATATCCAGCAGCGCGATCTCCTCCGCCAATGTGTTTTCGCATTCAACGAAGCGCCCCGAGTTCAGGAGCGCGCCCGCAAGCGCCGTCCGCGCCGCAATCGTGTTCTGATGGAACTCGCCGTAGACCGTACGGAAGCCCGCCGTGGCGCGTCGAAAGAGCGCGATCGCTTCGTCCCGCTCGCCAAGGGACTCGAGGACCTTTCCGAGATTGAAGCACGACCGAAGCGTCGCGGCGTGCCCCTCGCCCAGCACGCGCTGCCTTCCCTCGAGCGCGGCCCGGGCATGCTCTACCGCGCCCTTCGGGTCCTTCTGCGCGAAGCGCACTCCGCCGATGTTGTCGATGATCATCAGCGTGAGGTAGTGATCTTCTCCGAGCGCTTGGCGTGCCGCCGCGAGCGCCTCTTCGTACATTCGCTGCGCCGCGGCATAGTCCTCCTTCGCCCGGTAGAAGCCCGCGAGGTTGTTCATCGACTGGATCGTCCGCTGATTTCCCAGCCCAAATGCCGAGCGGAAGCCATCCACAGCCTCGCGGAACATCGGCTCGGCCTCGTCGAACCGTCGGAGATTCCCCAGCGCTGATGCGAGCGACGCCGTGCAGCCGAGCGTGTCGGCGTCGAGCGGTCCCTCGTTCGCGCGGTACCAGGGCAAAGCCCCCTGGTACAGGCCCACCGCTTCTTCATACTGCATGCGAGCGGTGAGCGCCGTCGCCAGATTCGCACGCAGATCCACCGTGATCTTCGCGTCCTCGCCGTGCTTCTTCTGTGCCAGCGCAAGGCACTCGCGCAACTCCTCCTCGGCCTCCGCGAGCCTGCCCCGGTCCTTCGCGAGCATCGCGCGACGCATCCGCGAATCGAGCGTCTTCGCGCCGTTCGCTCCTTCGGCCTTGGTGTGTCCCTCGATCGCCTCGCGCCCCGGCTGATCCGCGAACTCGAAGAGACCGAGGCGTCGCGCACTCTCGCTCACGGTCATCAGTAGGTCCGCACGCACCGAAGGCTGATCACCAAACTCCCCACGGATCGCTTCGACCGAAGGCCGGAGGATCCCATTCTCGAGCGCCGACCTCGCTACCTCGGTCAGATCCACACCCACCAACGCCGCGTCCGCCGCGGCCACGCTCGCATCGATCCGCGTCGGCGGGGCATGCGTCGTCTCGCCCGCTCGGCGGATCCCGGCCAAAAGATCGCGACGAAACCGGATCCCAATCTGCATCACATCCACGCCCGACAGCTGCGCCGACTGGAACGACACCACGCGCTCAAGGTCGCGCGAACGAGCTTGCGCCTCCCGCTGCGCCGCGATCGCGGTGAGTGCCGCGCCGTCGGCACGGTCCCGCTCGCGTACGGCCCACGCGAGTGCGATCGACGTGCCGATGAGCCCCAACATGAGTGTGAGGGTGACGAGTCCGGCGGCGGCCACCTGGAGTCGATGGCGTTTGACGAACTTCCGCATCCGGTAGGCCGTGCTCTGGGGCGCCGCCAGCACCGCCTCGCCCGACAGGTACCGGCGGATGTCCATCCCCAGCCCGTTGGCCGTCTCGTACCGGCGTTGCCGGTCCTTCTCGAGCGCCTTCATCACGATCCAATCGAGCTCCCCGCGGACGATCATCCCCAGCTTCCGCGGCTCGGTGTGGCGGCGTGCCGCGACGCTCGCCAGCGTGTCGGTGTTGGTGCTCAGGCGTGTGCTGGGCCGGGGCGGCTCGACCTCGCGGATGATGCGCTGGATCTCGGCATACGCCGCCGAGCGGAGCTCTTTGCCGCTGAACGGCGTCGTGCCCGTGAGAAGCTCGTAGAGCAGCACCCCCAGCGAATAGACATCCGTTCTCATGTCGATGTCGAGCGAGCCCTCCGCCTGCTCCGGGCTCATGTACTCGGGGGTCCCGATCAGCTGCCGGTGCTCGGTGAACAGCGTCTTCTCGGTCAGCTTGCTCGCGGTGGCCTTGGCGATGCCGAAGTCGATCACCTTCACCAGCGGACGCCCGTCCTGCGTCGACACCAGCACGTTGCTGGGCTTGATGTCCCGGTGGATGATCCCCTTGGTGTGCGCGTGCTGCACCGCCGTGCACACCTGCGCGAAGATATCCAACCGCTCCCCGATGCTCAGATTGTTCTTGTCGCAGTACTCGGTGACCGCGTCCCCCTTGCACAACTCCATGACGAAGTACGGCCGACCCGTCTCCGTCGCGCCCGCGTCGAACACCTTGGCGATGTTGGGGTGGTCCATCAGCGCCAACGCCTGCCGCTCCGCCTCGAAGCGGGCGACCACCGCCCGGGTGTCCATCCCGAGCTTGATGACCTTCAACGCCACCTTCCGCTGCACCGGCCTCTCCTGCTCGGCCATGAAGACCGATCCGAAACCGCCCTCGCCGATCTGCTGCAGCAGCTTGTACGGCCCGATGCGGGTGCCCGGCGCTTCACGCGGCGGCGCGGGTATGGTGGTCGCCTCGACCGCCGCGGAGTCGGCCGTGGGCGAGGCTTCCCCCGAGGTCTTCAGGAAGTCACCGGCCTCGGCGTCGGCCTTCAGCAGCGCCTCGACCCTCGCACGCAGGTTCGCATCGCCGCCGCAGGAGCCCTTGAGGTATGCCGCCCGCTCCGAAGGCGCCATTCCGCGGGCTTCGTGAAAGATCTCTTCGGCGCTGCGAGTCATCTGGAATCTCCGCTGAAAGTCAGGCCTCACCATCTCCGCCAGAGCAGCCCTCGCGGGCGCCAAGGCGTGTCGATCCAATCACGGCCAGCAGGGGCCAGCCACACCCGCAGGTCAATGCGTAAGACCAGCCCCGGACACCCCACCCGATCTAGAAAATACTCAATCTTGGCCCGAAAGGGCTTGGAACAGCCACGCCCGGGCGTACGCCCAGTGCCGGTCCGCCGTGGTGGGCGGCATGCCCAAGGCCGCCGCGGCCTGTTTGAGCGTCAGGCCCCCGTAGAAACGAAGCTTGACCAAGGCCGCCTTCTGCGGATCTTCCGCCTCGAACCGCGTGAGTGCTTCGTCAAGTTCCGCGACTTCCGAGGGAATCGCATCGAGGGTTAGCATGGCCGGGTCGAGCGTCAGCCGCCGCGCCGGTCCGCCCCGCTTCACCGCCCCGCGAGCCCGGGCACGGTCGATGAGAATCCGCCGCATCGCCTCGGCCGCCGCGGCGTAGAAATGCCCCCGGCTGTCCCAGCACTTGTCATCATTGCGATCGGGACCGACCAGCCGCAGGTACGCCTCGTGCACCAGGGCAGTCGCCTGCAGCGTCTGGCCCTTCCGTTCCTGGGCCAGGCGAGCATCGGCAAGCTTGCGGAGTTCCTCATAGACCAACGGGAGCAACTCCGCCGCGGCCTGCGGGTCGCCCGAGTCAATCGCGGAGAGGATCTGAGTGACGTTCGCGGGCATTCGAGTGCGGATCGTACCGGCCCCGCCGCGTGATCGGCTCCTGCAGCGCAAAGGCGACGGATGTGGTCGGCTGTTTGCAGAGTTTGCGGTCGAGGTTCCTTCCAAGACCTCGCACTGATCGTCGGAACGTGCGTTCCTGTTGCGCGTCAACCGCCCGCTTCCGTACAGAGCAGAGGAATCCAAAGCCCACCAGACTTGTCCGTGTAGTGGATTAGAAGTCCAAGGCCCTGTCCAAGCACACGGGGGCTTTTTCGTTTACAGGGCGGGGTGAAAAGGACCCCCTGGCAGGCCCCGGGAACGGGGTTGGGCGCGGTGCGTTTCGTGACCAGAGAGCGGGGTGGTGATCGGGACGGGTCAAAACGGGCCGACGGGACCGCGTTGCTCTCGCGCTCTCGCTCTCCGATTGAACAGGGCGTCCGGATCGGGATGGCGATCGGGACGGAGTTTCGAGACTTCGCTGATCAGTCAGTTTGTGGTCCACCGACAGGACAGAACTCAGCGCGCTATTTCTTGCCTGCAGTACCGGGCTCGGCTGGATTTGTCTCGGCATTAGCGGCGTCGAGTTTGGCCTGCCACTCCGCGGCCTTGGCGTCATATCCCTTGCCCGGCTCGGCCTTGTCCCACGCGGTGTAGAGATCGACGAGACCCTGCACGCACCCGAGCGTCTCCTTGTGCATCGGGCCACGGTCCTTGGCGGCAAGGTGGATCGAATGGGCTTCGAGCAGGTTCGGTTCGGCGAGGGTAAATCGTTCCGCGTCAAAGCCGACGCCGACGCGAGCGCGTGCCAGCGCGGTGAGGAAGTCGGCCAGCCGCCGCGCGTTGCTGCCTGTGAACGCCTTGCGTGCCGCGGGCTCGGCGGGGACGAGCAGGTCGATGGCGTCTTGGTGCTTGCCCTGCTCCCGCAGCAGATTGGCCATGTTGCCGATGGAGCCGAGCGTGTCCCAGTGCTCGTCACCCAGCACGCGCCGGCGCGTGTTCAGGGCCGACTCCTGCAGCGGCATCGCCGCGTCGTAGAGGCCGATGGTCTCGTACAGGTCCGCCAGCGCTTGTCGCAGGCTCGCGTGGGTCTTGGGGTCGTCCTTGAACTGCTCGTCGATGGCTTTGATCGCGGGCTTGAGGATCGTGCGTTCGATCATTGCCGCTGCCGTGTCCGTCGCGTTCACGCGGACGAGCTCTTGTTGCAGCGCGTCGACTCGCTTCGTTCGATCCGACTCTACCACGCCGGACTTGTCGAGCGCCTCGGCGAACCGCTCGCGGACGTCCGTCATCAGCTCGACGCCAGCGGTGGTCGTGTCGATCTGGCTCAGCATCTGCGACTGGAAGTCCGAGACCTTCTTCAACTGGTCGGCGCGATCCTTCTCGGCCTCTTCCGCCTTCTCCGCCGCGATGGCGCGTTCGTCGGCCCGGGCGTGTTCCTTGGCCTCGGCCTTCTGCGACGTGATCGCCTCGTTCCGCTGCCACAGCGCCACCGCCAGGCCCCCGGTGAGCGCCGCGAACACCGCTGTCGCCGCCAGCACCTGAACCTTATTTCGCCGCACGAACTTCCGCGCCAGGTACGCCCGGCTGTCGGGCGCGGCCCGCAGCGGTCTTCCATCCAGATAGCGATGGATATCGTCGGCCAGCGCCTGCGGGCTTGCGTAGCGCCGGTCGCGTTCCTTGCGCAGCGCCATCAGCGGGATCCAGCCAGCTCCCGCCGGAGTTCGCCGGCCATCCGATCGATCGAGGTCGAGCGGGCCTGCGCGATCGTCGTCGTGCGTTCGCCCGCCAGCTGCGCCAGCCTCGTGCTCGGCTTCGGGGGCGTTACCTCGCGGATGATCCGTTGGATCTCCTCGAAGGCCGCCTTCCGGAGCACCCGAGAGTCAAAGGGCAGCTCACCCGTGAGCATCTGGTACAGAAGGACACCGAGCGAGTACACGTCGGTGCGGGTATCCACGTCGATCTCGCCGGCGACCTGCTCCGGGCTCATGTATTCGGGCGTGCCGATGATCATGCCCGACTGGGTGTGGGCCGTATTGGTCCAGCCCTCGCTGGCGACGGCCTTGGCCACGCCGAAGTCGATGACCTTCGGCACGGGCTTGCCCTCGATCTCCGCCACCAGCACGTTGCCGGGCTTGAGATCGCGATGGATCAGCCCCTTGTGGTGCGCGTGCTGCACCGCGTCGCACACGGGGATGAAGAGCTCGAGGCGTTGCTTGATCGTGAGCCGGTGCTGGTCGGCGAAGTCGGTGATGGGCTCGCCCTTGACCAGTTCCATCACGAAGTAGGGACGTCCCGTCGGCGTCAGGCCGCCGTCGAAGACCTTGGCGACGTTCGGATGGTCCATCACCGCCAGCGCCTGACGCTCCTGTTCGAAGCGGGCGATGACGGCCCTTGAGTCCATCCCCGGCTTGATGATCTTGAGCGCGACGCGCTGCACCATGGGCTCGCGCCGCTCGGCCAGCCACACCGTGCCGAAGCCGCCCTCGCCGATGATCTCAAGAAGCTTGTACGGCCCGATGGAGTCACCGGGCTTCTCGCCGAACGGCACGCGGGGGTGCGGCGGATGTGGTGGCGACGGCGGAAGGGCGGGCTGTTCCGATCCGGTCGTTGCGTCGGGGTCAAATGAAGAATCGGACATTTGGTTAGCTTACCGAATTCCCGCGCGACAGTTTCGCGGTGGCGCGCAGATAAAGGGGTGGCCCGGTGCGGACACGAAACCACCCGGACTGACCAGCCCGCGTTGCTCTCCCGCTCGTGCTCTCCGATTCAACGGGAGTTCGGACCTGAGTGACGATCGGAGCGCCGTTTCGAGACTCTCGCACGCGCAGGATCGCGCGGCGGCAGTGTGATCGCTTGCGAGTAGCTCGATCGCGATCAGGCCCGGGACGACGGGATCGCCGGCGAGCAGAGCGACGGTGACATGATCGAGGGGCGTCACGCCGCTCGCATCTCACTTGGCAGCGTCCGTCGGCGGGTCGGTCAGTGATTCGCGGCGGCGATGAACTGCTGCTCGAACGCGGGCTCCTGAGCCTCGAGGCCGAACCACTTGAACGACGGCACGTCCGACATGCGTTCGATGAGCCATTGGCCGTTCAGGTCGTTCCGCGCGCCGTCGACATAGAGCTGCTGCCAGACGTTGAAGGTCGCGAGGTAGACGTGGTTGCTCGTGTCGACCAGCACCACCGACATGCCGTTGTTAGCGGTGTAGATCGTCGTGCGTGGATCAAAGTCGGTGCGGCTGTTGCCCTGGCTCATGCTGTACGCACGGAACAGTCCGGGTGGCGTGGCGACCGCGCCGTTGATCTTTACGAGCGCGTCGCTGATGCTGCTGAGGCTCCAGCCGTTGCCGCGCAGGCCCAGGGCCTTGCCGTGCTTGAGAGTTCCGTCGAGGTCGACATACGTCTCGGCGCTGGCCTCCGGCGACCACCACAAGGCCATCAGCTTGCCGTCCTGAATGCCCTGCACGTTGAACGCGTTCCAACCCGTCGTGATGCCCGAGAGCGAGCCGGGCGCAAAGCGCATGGTGCCGGACAATCCCGCCGCCTCGGTCAGGTTGGTGAGCACCCAGCGGTGCTGACCGGGGAGCGTTGTGCTCTTGTGAGCGTCGCCTCCCTGCCACAGCACCCAGACGTCGCCTTTCTTGTCCTGGAACCAGTGGTTCTGGGCGCCCCAGTAGGCATCTGAAGTGGCCACGTTGGAGACGGTGCTCTTGAGGGTGGCGACGATCGCGTCGCCGTCGACCAGGCCGTCGGCGTCCTTCGGGGCGGCAAGGTACGTCTGAATGAACCGATCGGCCGCGGAGAGCAAGAGCGTGGCGTTCCCCGAGCGCGGCGTCGACACCCCACTGTTGTTGTCGGCGGCGACCGCAAGGAACGTCACCGACGCCGACGGGAGCGCGAAAGTCTGCGCGGGCGTCAGTGTGTACGCGAACCCGCCGGCGCTGCTGGTACCAGCGCCGAGGAGTTCGTTCGCGTCGGCGACGCCGTTCTTGTTGGTGTCAGCGTAGAAGGAGACCTTGACGATGGTGCCGTCCGCGTCGGCGACGCTTTTGGCGGTGAGGGTCAGCGGGTCGCCGTTCTCCAGCGTGGTTGCGCTCGGAGTGAGGCTCGCGATGGTCGGGACCGCGTTGACGATCGTCACCGACGCCGACTTGAATGAGCTAAGTCCGCCGTCGTTGTCCACCGCGACGGCCAGGTAGGACTGGGCTCCCAGCGCGGCGGAGGTCGGCACGGCCACGCTCAGCGTATAGCCGCCCGCGGGATTGGAATCGCTGCCGATGAGTTCGCCCGAATCGGCGACGCCGTTGTTGTTGGCGTCACGGTAGAAGTCGACGCGAGCGATCGTGCCGTCGGCGTCGGTGACGGAATTGGCCGTGAGCGTCATGCTCTGGCCGCGCACGATGGTGCTGCCGGACGCGCCGAGAGAAGCAAGGGTGGGATTCGCACTGAACTCGAACGCGCCGATGTCGATGGCAGTGCCGCGCACGCGCGCCTGCCCGCGCTGATCGGTGGTGAGGTTGGCGGGGTTGAGTCCCTTGGAGATGGCGGGGCTGTTGGAGGCCAGCGCCATGGTCGTGGTGGTCCCGCCGTTGTCGGCCAGGGCGGAGAGGAGCGGATCAACGCCGACGATGTTGGCGTTGACGCCGTTGGTGAGCCCGCCGGCGTGGGCCGCGTCCTGGATGAGGTTGTTGGTGGAGGCCGCGCCGAGCGTGCCTTTCATGATGTCGCCGCTGGCGTTGCCCGCGACGATGCAACTGACCAGCACGGGCGCGCCCCCATCGATATGCAGACCTCCGTTCCCGAGATTTGCGGCGATGGTGGTGTTGCGGAGCGTGACAGTTCCGCCGCTGGTGCCGATTCCACCTCCCGCGGTCGGAGCCGAATTGCCCCAGATGGTGGAGTTCGTGACGGCGAGCGTACAGTAGTAATTGTACAATCCGCCGCCGTTGTATTGGGCCGAGTTTCCAGAGATCGTGGAGTTGATGATGCTCGTGGTGCCGGCGGTGCTATCTACGCCACCTCCATACAAGGCCGAGTTTGCCGAGATGGTGGAGTCGGTGATCGTGACGGTGCCGTTGTTGTAGATACCTCCGCCGTATGCCGCCGGATTCCCGGAGATCGTTGAGCCGGTGATGGTGAGCGTGCCCTTGTTCAACACCCCGCCGCCGGAGTATCCAGTCGATTCGGAGATGGTGGAATCGGTGATGGTGAGCGTGCCTTGGTTGTAGAAACCGCCGCCGCCGCCCGCGTTGTATCCGTTCGTGATCGTCAGCCCGCTGATCGCTACGTTTGCGCCGCCCACGATCTGGAACACGCGAGAGGCGTTGTTCCCGCTGATGCTCAGCACGCTCGCGCCCGGGCCGGTGATCGTGAGGTCACCCTTCGCCGTTAACTCGGTTCCTCCGAGCGTGATCATCTGACCGTTGAGGCTCGCGGCAAAGGTGATCGTGTCGTTGCCGGGGTTGGGCCCGGCCGCCTCGATGGCCTCGCGGAGCGAGAGGTCGCCCGCGCCGAAGTCGCCGTCGCTCTCATCAACGGCGCTGTCTACCACGAACGCGAACGATTGGCGCTGATACGCGCCGATGTCGACGCTCGCGCCGCGAGCGAACGGCCCGCCTCGCTGATCGGTTGTGAGGTTGGCGGGATTCAAGCCCTTGCCGATGGCGGGGCTGCCGGCGGCGAGAGCCATGGTCTTGGTGGGCCCGCCGTTGTCGGCCAGTGCGGAGAGCAGCGGGTCGGCGCCGACGATGTTTGCATCCACGCCGTTGGTCAGTCCGCCGGCGTGCGCGGCATCCTGAACGAGGTTGTTGATGGAGCCCGCGGAGAGCCCGCCGTTGAGGATGTCACCGCCCGTGTTGCCCGCGACGATGCAACTGATCAACAGCGGGAAGCTCTGATCGACGAAGATGCCGCCCGACCCGAGGTTGGCGCCGATCGTGGAGTTTCGGATGGTCGGGCTCGCGCCGATCGCATACAGGCCGCCGCCCTGGACACTCGCGGTGTTGGCGGAGATGGTGCAATTGGTCACGATCAGCGCGCCGTTGACGATGGCGATACCGCCGCCATAGGGCGCCGAATCACCCGTGACGGTGGAATTGGTCAGGGTGAGCGTGCCGTCGGAGGCGTGCACGCCGCCTCCCCGGCTCACCGCGGTATTCCCGGAGATGATGGAGTTGGTGATCGTGAGCAGGCTGTTGTTATAGACCCCGCCGCCCTCGGCGTTCGCGGTATTCCCCGAGATCGCGGACCCGCTGATGGTGAGCGTGCTGGAGTCGTTCATCACGCCGGCGCCGAGCTCCGCCGAATTGCCGGAGATGGTGCAGTTCGTGATCGTGCCCGTGCCATTGCCGTAGTTATGCACGGCGCCGCCGTTCGCGCCGGGCGCCGAGTTCTGGAGGATGTTGGTGTTGGTGATGGTGAACGTGCCGCCGCTGTTGTTGACGCCGCCGCCATAGAGCGCCGTATTCCCGTAGATCGTGGAACTTGCGATGGTGAGCTGCCCAAAGTTGTTCACGCCGCCGCCGCTGTAGGGAGATTGCGCTGTGTTCTGCGAGATGGTGGAGCCGGTGATGGTGAGCGTGCCGGTGTTGTTGATCCCGCCGCCATGGGAGCTCGAAGCCGTATTGCCCGAGATGGTGGAGTTTGTGATGGTAAGCGTGCCGTCGTTATTGATGCCCCCGGCGCCGCCGCTCGAGGTATTGCCGGACAGGGCCACCTCGACGAGGTTGAGCGTGGCGTTGGCGTTGATGTACACGCCGCCGGCGAGGCTTGCGCTGTGGCCGTCCTTGATCGTGAGTTTGCTGATCGAGACGCTCGCGCTCGACGCGATCTCGAAGACGCGCGTGGCGGTGTTGCCACTGATGCTCAGCGCGTTCTGGCTCGGGCCCGTGATCGTCAGGTCGCCGAAGACCAGCAGTTCGCTTCCACCCAGCGTGATCGTCGTCGCGTTGAGGGCCGAGGCGAATGTGATCGCGTCTGCAAGCGGGTTGGCATTGCACGCGTCGATCGCCTCGCGCAGCGAGAGATTCCCGGCGCTGTAATTGCCATCAACCGCATCGGAGTTCGTATCCACCACCAGCGCGAGGGACTGGCGTTGATACGCGCCTATGTCGACGCTCGTGCCGCGCGCAAACGGCCCGCCTCGCTGATCGCTCGTGAGGTTTGCCGGATTCAGGCCGGTGCCCAGCGCGGGGCTGCCCGCCTGCAGTCCCATGGTCTTGGTAGGTCCGCCATTGTCGGCCAGGGCGGAGAGAAGCGGGTCAACGCCGACGAGGTTAGCGTTCACGCCGTTGGAAATACCTCCGGCGTGCGCCGCATCCTGCACCAGGTTGTTGAAGGAGCCCGCGCCCAAGGCGTCACCCAGAAAGTCACCGCCGGCGTTTCCAGCGACGAGGGAACTGAGCATGACGAGCGCACCGTCGGCAATATGGATGCCACCGTTGCCGAGGTTGCCAGCGATGGTGCTGTTGCGGACGGTCATGGGTTCGAGTGTGTTCAGGAACAGGCCGCCACCCTGACCACCCGGCTGGGATGTATTGCTCGAGATGGTTGAATTGGTGATAGTGAGCGTTCGGCTGGCGAAGATGCCGCCGCCGTACCACGACGAATTGCCGGAGATTGTGGTGTTGATGATGGTGAGCGAGCCGCCCCATGCGTAGATGCCGCCGCCGTACTCGATCGAAGCATTCCCTGAGATGGTGGAGTTGGTGATGGTGAGTGTGCTGGTATTGTCGATGCCGCCGCCGCTGCCATACGAGATGTCTTGGGTGGAATTTCCGGTGATGGAGGAACTGGTGATCGCGAGGGTTCCGGTGTTCTTAATGCCACCCCCGCCGTACTGGGCCGTGTTGCTCGCCAAGGATGAGTTGGTGATTGTGAGTACCCCGGCGTTGTACACCGCGCCGCCGTTCTGGGACCAGCTGCCGGAGAGGGTGCAGTTGGTGATCGCAAGCGAGCCGTCGTTGTAAACACCGCCGCCGGAGTTCGCGCTATAGCCGTTCGAGATGGCCAGGCCGCTGATGGAGACGGACGCGTCGGGCAAGACCCGGAAGACGCGCGACACCAAATTCCCGCTCACGCTCAGCTCGCTCGCGCCCGGACCTTCGATTGTCAATTCACCGGCCAGCACCAGTTCGGTTCCTGAGAGCGTGATCGCCCCATGTGCGCTGGCGTCAAACGTGATGACGTCCGCTCCGGCCAGGCTGTTGGCATCCGTGACCGCCTGGCGCAGCGAGCCCATGCCAGAGTCTGCCAGGCTCGTGACGGTGAACGTCGCCAGCAATTGACGTGCTTCGAGTGCCTCGCATTCGAACCGAGAGAACCGCCGACCCTTCAGCAAACCCGCCGCGACGCCATTGCGACCGAGCAGCATCGCGAGCCGACTCGACGCACCGTTGTTCAAGCCGTGCCCCGACCCCGTCGTAGGACGCATCCCGCTCGGCAACGCGTCACCATCCGAATTGAACGAGCCGAACATCTTCATGAGAGTCTCCGGACTGCGGCGATCAAGGCCGCGAGCGGTCAGTACTTTGCCCGGCGTCTTCTGGAAAGAAGACACTGGTCGAGAACAACAAGGCCGAGATTGCGAGAACGACTAGAACTTGGCGGCTCCGGTCATCGAACGCTCGAGCCCGGCGTCGAGATGCGATTCAGAGGTGCTGAGGGAATTGAAATGTCATCTACGCGGGCTTTCAAGACTCCCTTCCGAGGTGGCGACTGATCGCCGCCGCCTTGAGCCGGCGCGATCAACGCCATCAAGAACCCAGATCGCGCCTGCCACGCGGATGTCGTCGCACGAGCAAACCCTTTCTCCCCGCGCCTCCCTCCAACCAAGGTGCGATGCGCATCGATACCGAGTTCCCGCGCCGCACGGCGACCGAAAAGCCAGATCGGAGAGAGGTCGAACTTTGTCAGTATACACGTTTATTGTGAGCGTTGATATCCTAACGCCAAGCGAAAATCACCATTCTTCATGGGTGATAGCCGATGAATCGCGTCTCGGCGCGCAAGTCACAACTGATTTTGCTTCGTTGCGAAAGGGATGGGGTCAGGTGTCGATCGGTACGTGGCCTTGACCCCGGAAACCGGTCCGGCATGAGCGATAGATTCGTGGGATGATACTGGCCTCTGTTCGGAAGACGGTCGAACGCCAACTCGCGAGTTCGGAGTTGCGCGGAAGTTGTCCCGCTCGCGCCAAGCCAGTTGCGCATGCCGCGCGCCTTGCTCGCGACGACGTTCCAGCGGCATTCGAGCCGCATCAGGCTGGCACCGCACTTCACGCACGAACGGGCGCGTGCCGGCGCCGTGCCTTTTCGCGCAGGCCAAGGCCGGTTCCCCAGATCGCCGAAGTTGGAATCGCCACGACCGCCGCGAAAAACACCCCGAAGCCCAACGCGGCCGCGATGCCCGAGCCAGAACCTCGCGCGATCCACGCGGCCAATGCGCCGATCGTGATCGATACCGTCGCGAAGATCGCCCAGCTAATCCGGCCGGTGGCGTTCTGCCTCGCCACGGGTGCAAGCCCGCGAACGTTGCTGAGTCTCGCGATCAATTCGACTACATCCGCACCGGCTCGAAGCCCTTGCGGTATTCGCGCCGGACGAGCGTCTTGCTCGCCTCGGCGTGGTTGGTGAATTCGAGGCGGCGGCGGTCCCAGTGCAGCACCTGGCCGGGGAACTTGGCGGCCTTGACGGCGAGCAGGCCCGGCTCGGTGCAGCGCAGGCCGATCGACCACGGCATCCAGAGGTGCGGCGTGTCCTTGCCCATCGCCTTGTCCACCCAGGCGTGCCAGTGATTGAAGCTCTCGTACTTGGGGAGGCCAGGCCAGGTCATGCCGTCGATCATCTTGCCCTCGCGCCAGATCTCGAGCGGGCCTTCGGGCGCAAGGACGAGCGTGCCGCCCTCGCAGACGACGATGGTGCACACGCCGCTGGGCCACTTGCCCTCGCCCAGGCCGATGTTGGCGCGATCGGGCGTGAGGCCCGAGTCGTAGAAGTAGAAGTTGCAGGTGGAGTTGGCGAACTTGTCGGACTTGACGGGGTAGGTGATCGTGGAGAGGACCTTGTCGGCGTGGAAGTAGCGGAGGTCGCGCGAGGGCGTGCGCGTGCAGACCCGGGTCGGGCTCTGGAGTTCGGGGAAGGCATAGAAGAGCACGTCGGTGGTGTGCACGATCCAGTCGGCGATCTGCCCGCCCCCGTAGTTGAACCACGAGCGCCACTGGCGTTGGACCATCTGCGGGCGGCAGGGCTCCTCGGCGTTGCCGCAGAGCCAGAGGTTGTAGTCGAAGCCCGCGGGCGGCTGGATGGGATCGCCGAGCTTGCCGTCGGCGAAGTAGAAGCCGCCGCCGATCGCGCTGCTGCCGAAGGTGATGTGGGCCTCGATGACCTTGCCCAGGCCGCCCGATCTCAGGATGTCGACGGCGGCGCGGCGAGCGGCGTGCTCGATGCGCTGCGCGCCGGTCTGTGTGACAAGGTGCGGCTTGGCCTTGATGGCGCGATCAAGAGTGTTCAGCTCTTCGAGCTGCTGCACGAGCGGCTTCTGGCCGTAGACGTGCTTGTTGTGATGCAGCGCGGTGGTCATGATGGCGCAGTGCGAGTGATCGGGCGTGGCGACGATCACGCCGTCGAACTTGTCGGCGTGCTTGGCAAAGACCTCGCGATAGTCGGAGGCGGTGAAGGCGCTCGGATGGTCCTTGGCGGCCTCGGCCAGGGCGTTGGCATCGACATCGCAGAGTCCGGCGATCTCGACCATGGGATGCGACGCGATGGTCTTGCGGTCGTGCCCGCCGATCGTGCCGATCACGCCGATCGACAGCACGCGAAACTTGGTGAGGCTCGACGCGGACTGGGCGGCGGGGCCCGAGGTGAAGCGCGAGCAGCCCGCGACGGCGGCGGCGCCGGCGAACGTGACAGTCTGCTGAAGGAAGCGACGACGAGAGGTGTCCATGGCGATCTCCAAAAGAGGGCGCGGGAATCCTGCGCCAGTCTAGCGGAGCGCGGCACGACCGGGGCGGACATTCACATTGGCGGGATTTCGGGGGCGCGACGGCGATTCGGCCAGCGGGGATGACCAGCCGGCCGCCGACCTCTTGCCCGCCGTTCAGTTCTTGCCGGGCGGCATGGGCTTCTTTTCGGGCGCGGGCGACGCCGGTGCTCCCGGCTGGGTCGTCGTCTGAGCGGACTTCTGGGCCGCCTTCTTGCGGCTTTCCATGGCCTGTGAATACGCGAACATCACCATAGCGGCGGGCGCCAGGACCTTCTCACCCGCCTTCTTCGACACGTCGTCGAGCGACTTCATGGCGCCCGACTTCACGTCCTTGCTGAGGTCGACCACGACGTTGTCAATCGTCTTGATCAGGCTCCCCCAGATCTGGAACTCTTCCTTGGTCTTTGGCACAAAGTTCGCCACGCCCGGGACGTTGAGGGGCGGGACGACCGCCCAGGTTTCCCGGCCGTCGGGCTTCACGCGACGCATCGTCAGCCCGAGCGGCGCGAGCATCGGCTTGCCGTCGACCATGATCGCGACCACGTCGTCGTTGATGGGCGTGGTGGAGAGATGGTCCACGCCGTCGTCGAGCGAGCCGTAGGGATCGACGAAGATGCGTTTGAGAGCGGCGTTGAAGGCGTCCTGCTGGGACTTGTCGGGCGGGCCACGCCGGGCGCGCGACTGGGCCTGCGCGATCTGGCCGAAGAGCGTCGTCGCCTGTCCCTTCCTGGCGGCTTCCTCGGCCTGCTTCTTGAGCTTGTTGACTTCCTCGGGGAACTTGGCCTGGAGGGCTTGGGCCAGTTCCTGCGTGTGCTTCATGAACGTCCCGAGCGCGCGATAGAGGCGGCGCATCTCGTCGTTCTCGGCGTAGAGCAGGTTGGGGAGCAGCTCGGCCCGGTTGTCCTTGATCATCTGGGCCGCGGAGCGGATGACGTCGTTGGGCGTGGCCTGGCTGTAGCTCGGCGCGCGGTCGCACGCGGGGAGCGCGAGGGCGAACACGATCGCCATCGCGATCGCGAAGGCTCGTGGAATCGCGCGGTGCAGCAGACGGGCCGCTCCCGCCCGTGCCGCTCCAGTTTGCGTCGTGTCAAATTGGACACTCTCGCCCGGCATCCGCACCCCCTGCCTGCATGATGGTACTCGATTCAACCGCCCGCGCGGATGCGAGTTGCGGCCCAGAGCGGTCCCATCCAGGCACAAAAAAGCCCGATCGCGAGATCGGGCTTGTCGAACCAACCTGGATTTCGGGACAATCCGCTCAGCCCGCGGCCTTCTCTTCCTTCTTGGGCTCTTCCGCGGGCTTGGCCTTGTCACGTTCGTGCCAGGCCTTGAGCACCGCGGCTTCGCGGTCGGGCTTGATGCCCGCGAGGTTCTTCAGGCGATCGCCTTCGGGCACAGAGTTGAACCAGTCCAGCGTCGCCTTGCAGGTGTCGACCACCGGGCGCATCTTGAGGCCCGCGTCGATCGACTTCTGCACGTTTCGCGTGTGGAAGCCTGCGCTCTCGCCGATCGGCGGTATCCAGAGGGGCATGTCGCCCCACGGCGAGACCTGCTGGGCGGTGAGGAACTCCGCGTCGCACCACGTGAAGGTCGCGTTCGAGTTCGAGGCCTGCTTGCATGCGTCGAGGAGCATGCCCATCGTGAACCCGGGCTTGCCCGCGGGGTTTTGGGGTGAGATCGCGTCGAAGACACCCATCGTGCCAGTCTCGATGAGATGGATGATCCACTCGGCCAGATCGCGGACGTCGACCATCTGGAGCGGGTCATTGGGCGTGCCGGGCGAGAGGACCTCGCCGCCACGCGCCACGCGCACCGGCCAGAAGGTGAAGCGCCCCGTCGGGTCGCCGGGCCCGACAATGAGGCCGGGGCGGACGTTGGTGACTTTCCCGGGCATGGCGGCCTCGGCGGCCTTTTCGCAGAGAGCCTTGGCGGGCCCGTAGTTCTCGAACGACGCGCCGAACGTCTCGACGGTCTCATCGGCCATTTTGCCGACCGCGGCGGAGGCGTCGGCGTTGGGTGTGCTGTTGTCGGCGTAGACGGAGACGGAGCTGATGAACACGTACTGCTTCACGCTGGCGGCGAGAAACTCGGCCGACGCCTTCACCATGCGCGGGAAGTAGCCCGAGGTGTCCACGACGGCATCCCACGTGTGCCCCTTGAGCGACTCGAGCCCCTTGGCGGAGGCGGGGTCCTTTTCGTCGGCGGTCTTGTTCGGGTCGCGATTGCCGTAGAACCGCTCGGTGTTGTCGGTTTTGGTGTGCAGGACCTTTTCGGTCTTCCCGCGGTTGAAGAGCGACACGCTGTGCCCACGGGCCTGTGCGGCTGCGGTGACGGCGGGCCCGAGGAAGCCCGTGCCGCCCAGAATCAGGATCTTCTTGGGCGCTGCGGGCGCGGCGGCGTGAAGGCGACGGGCGCCGATCGCCAGCCCGGCAACGGCCAGGGACGAGGATGCCAGGAAGAACCGACGGTTGCTGTGCATGGATTCGACCTTTCTGCGAAGATGGTGCGGCCAGGCCGCAGCGTAGCGTGCGGGGGAGTTGTACCAACATCCGCACGCGGAGTTGCGGGCGGATTGTACGAATCGCACCATCCGGGATCGACCGGGGCGGGAAAGGTGGTTCGCGTGGCTGAAACAAGCGGGCAGAGTTCAAATCCCACCGGCGAGGGCGCGGGCCCCGGCGTGTCGTGGGGGGTTCTGCTCACGGCGGCGGCGTACTTCTTCTTCGTCATGACCAGCTACTACATGCTGCGCCCGATCCGCGAGACGATGGCGATCGATCGCGGCGCAGACAAGCTCCCATGGCTCATGACCGCGACGCTGGGCGTCATGTTCCTGGCGAACCCGGTCTACGCGTTCCTGGTCTCCCGCCTCCCGCGTCGGCGATTTGTCCCCATCACCCACTACTTCTTTGCGCTCAACATCGTCGCGTTCTTCGCCGCGACCAAGCTGCTCCCCAAGGAGACTTTGCACTCGGTCGGTTACGCGTTCTATGTGTGGCTGAGCGTGTTCAACCTGTTCGTGGTCTCGATTTTCTGGTCGATCATGGCCGACGTCTTCGGACGCGATCGGGCCAAGAAGGTGTTCGGCGTGATCGCGGTGGGCGGAACGCTCGGCGCGATCTGCGGGCCGATCATCGTCAACGCGCTGCTGGCCGGGAAGCTCTCGGTGGAGTGGCCGTTCGGCGAAAAGCCGGCGGCATGGACGCCCTTCGAGTTTGCCAAGCTCTCGCGCGAGTGGGTTTTCCTCGCGGCGCTGGTGCCGCTGCAGGCCGCGATCCTGTGCGCAACGTCGCTGATCAAGCGCGGCGAGGCGATGAACGCGGGCTCGCCCTCGCACGCGGCGGGACGCGAGCCGACCGGCGATGCGCTCGCCGGATTCCGGCTGATCCTGCACAGCCGATATCTGCAGACGCTCTCGCTCTACATGCTGCTCTTCACGATAACGAGCACGTTCATCTATCTCGAACAGGCGAACATGATCGCGGCGAAGTTCACGAGCGAGGCGGACCGGACCAAGGCCTTCGCCAATCTCGACCTGTACACCAACCTGCTCACGCTCGTCACGCAGCTCTTTCTGACGCGGCAGATCATCAAGTTGATCGGCGTCGGCGGGACGCTCGCCGTTCTACCGACCCTCACGTTCGCGGGCTTTGGGACGCTGGCGGCGACCGGGAGCGTGCCGGTGCTCTACACCTACCAGGTCGTGCGCCGCGGCATGCACTACGCGGTCGATCGCCCGGCCCGCGAGATCCTGTACACGCCGCTCTCGCCCGACGAAAAGTACAAGTCCAAGGCGTTCATCGATACGTTCGTGTATCGCGCGGGCGACATGCTGGGAGGTTGGACGCCGACCTGGCTGGCCGCGATCGGCGCGGGGCTCAAGCTCGCCACGCCGATCCCGACGTGGGTCCTGTGGATGCCGCTCTCGCTCTTGTGGATCGCAACGGCGGTGGTGCTCGGGATCATGCAGAAACACGCGGGAAGCGCGGGCGGAAAGCTGCCGGGCCAGGAACCGACGATCTGATCCGGACCGTGATCCGCTGGACAGACCTCACGCGATGACTGGTTGTACCTGTCTGATGCCCGATATCTGACACCAGACGCCTTTGCTCAGCACCCTTCTTCGAAGTGCGAGGCGAAGAGGTCGTAGTCATCGCCGTTGACGAATCCGTCGCGGTTGAGATCGGCGCCGAGATCGGCGTTTTCGAACATCGAGGCGAAGGAGTCGTAGTCGTCGCCGTTGACGAAGTTGTCGGAGTTGAAGTCGGCCAGGCAGGGGAAAATCAGCGTGACAGTGTCGAAGGACTGGCCGCCACCGCTGAAGTCGTAGAGACCTGCGTAGCCGGACTTGGCGGCGGGGACCACCAGCGACGTCGCGGGCGTGGACGAGCCGTTGACGTAGGCGTCGTAATGGTCGCCTTGGGCAACAACGCGAACGCGGATGTCGTCGCCCTGGTTGAACAATCCTGATACGAGATTGATCGGAGGCGAGTATCCGCCGTTGGTCATGATGTGCCAGTACAGGCCCGTGCCCGTGGAGCCGAATCCGCCGGTGACGAGCAGCACGCCGTTCAGGGCCAGGTCGTCGATGTGGAGCCAGATCCCGCCGTCGGCGACGTGCTTGATATCGACCGTGATCTCGAAGTCGTTGTGCTGATAGGGGAGCGAGGTGAGCGTGGGCGGGTTGTTGGCGGGCTGGGTGGCGAAGTAGGTGTTCCCGTCGCCCGTCCAAGCACCACGCTCGTTCCGCCAGAGCGGCGAAGGAGACGGCGAGAACGTGTCATGAAAGGTGAACTGAGCGCTGGCGGTCTGGGCGGCCAGGGTCAGCAACGACACGACAAAGAGCTTGTCCATTTGAGTTCTCTCGGGTGCCAAGGTGCAGCAACCTAGCGTCAGACTACTCGACGCCGAGCGGGGCTCCAACGCCGTTTTGAGGTCGAACCGCAGGCGGTCAGGGCGGACGGCGTCCTCGCCAGCGGACCGCCCACGGCCGCCATCGCTTCGATGCCCCATAACCGCGCCCCGGGCGACTACTCGCCGGGGCGCTCGCCTCTTAGCACCCCGCGTCGAACGCTTCGGCAAACGCGTCGTAGTCGTCGCCGTTGACGAAGCCGTCGTCGTTCACGTCGGCGGCGGAATCGGCGTTGTCAAACACCTCGGCGAAGAGGTCGTAGTCATCGCCGTTGACGAAGCCGTCGTTATTGAAGTCCGACATGCACGGGTTGCTGTGGACCAGCATCGACGCGGGGATGACCTGCTTGTCGATACCCGGTCCGGCGACGCTGAGAATGAGCCCGCCCGAGCCGCCGGCCTCGAACCACTCGACGCGGAGCTTGTGCGTGCCGGCCTTGAGATTCACAGTGCCGCCCACTTCGATCATGCCGTGCAGACCGTCGCAGTTGGCGACAAGGTTTGTGCCGATGTAGAGCTTTGAGCCGTCGTCGGACTGGGTGTAGAGCGTGTAGAGCCCCTCGGTGGGCGCGACGAAGTAGCCATCAAAGGCGGCGAGCAGGTCGTCGGAGCGTTCGCTGTCGAGCAGGATGCCGGTGGTCGAGGGTTGATTGACCTGCGCGAGGACCGAGGTCTTGTAAGGCGAGCGGGCTTCAAAGCTGGGGAGCGCCGAGAGCCCGGCGGGCAAGTCGTAGTAGTTGATGCTGAGCGGGCCGGCGAACGAGGTGCTCGGGATCACCTGCTTGGCGAGCGTGGAACTCTGCCACGAGGCGATCAGGCCGCCCCAGTAGGACGATCCCGCGAAGTACTCGACCTTGAAGGCGTGCGAGCCGGCGGCCAGCGCGATCGAGCCAGAGGCCTCGGTCATGTTGTTGTGGAGGAAGTCGTTCTTAACGACGGCCTGGCCGTCGATCCACAGCATCGAGCCGTCCTCTGAGTTTGAGAAGAACGTGTACGTGTCGGTCGCGGGGACGATGATGGTCCCCTGGATGAGCGCGCCGAACAGGGACTTGCGCCCCGAGCCCATGATATTGAGATACGCGCGCGGGAAATCGACCGCGCCGATGGTTGAGGACTTGTACGGCGTGAGAGCCGCGAAATCGGAGAGCGCGTTCTGGCCGCCGGCGCGGTAGTAGCTGGCGACGATACCGGGCGAGGTGTTGCCGGCGTTGTCGGCGTCGCGCAGGGTCTGGTTGCTGAGGTAAACGCGGGCCGTGGCCTGCGCGCCGGAGGTGTCCTGGATCGTGTAAAGGAACGTGTCATAGCCGCTGGCGTCGGTGCGCGGCGTGTAGATCAGCTCGTCGCGCCCTCCCGCGCCGGTGCCGGTCGAGACCGAGAGCGTCGCGCCGGCGGGCGTCGTGGTCGGGAACGAGAAGAAGGAGAGCGGATCGCAGTTGGGATCGCCGTCGTTCGACATGACGTCGAGCCGCGTGGGGATGTTGGAGGTGATCGTGTAGCTGTTGGCGATCGCGCCCGGGCCGCCCTGCGTCGGCGCGGGGCCGATGTTCTCAAGGCAGCCGCGAGCGGCGGCGTACTTCAGCGAGGGAATCACGGTCTCGCTGAACGCGCTCAGGTTGCCGGCGCATCCACCGAGGCCGGAGCACATGATCGAGCAATCGGGCGAGCCGTCGCAGTGCCCGGCGGCAAAATTGTGCCCGACCTCGTGCGACACCAGGCCGACCAGGGCGCCAAGGTCGCCCGTGAATCCGATGTTCGAGACGGCGTATTCATAGCTGAAGTTGCAGACGACATCGACCCAGGCCAGGCCGATCACCCCGCCCGTGGGCTGACCGGTGAAGAGGTGAGCGCAGTCGCGCTGCTTGAATCGCTGGGCGTTGGTCCACTCGGACTGGATCATGCCGAGCAGCGTTCCGATGTCGGCGGTGTTATACAGCGTGTTGTCGGTGCGCACGATGCTCGCGCTGATGATGAAGTGGACGTTGACGTCGCGGTTGTAGATCACGTTCATGCCGTTGATGATGCTCTCGGCATACGCGAGACACTGGACGGGGTCCGAGCCGTGCTGCCCGTAGTACGTGAAGTCCATGTCGATGCCGATCTGGGCCTGGCGCAGGCAGTTGGCGCGGGTGTCAAAGCCATCGGGCACTTCGACCTTCACGCCGTTCGGCACTTCGAGCGCCCCGCCGCACGACCGCCCCGTCGCCCTGATCGCGTCGGAGCGATAGACGACGTGATCGATCGGGTTGGCGTTGGCGTCGATCTCGCTCAGGGGCTGCATGTACCAGATGGTGCCGTCGCCCGGATCGATGACGGCATGAACACCCGACGCAACGAACGACACGGCGACGAGCGAGCCAGGATGGTCCACGACCTGGCCGCGGTGTGTCGTGACGGCGGGCGTGGGCAGATCGATCATTTGGCCGGCGCGCGACGCCTGGAGCGTGAAGCCCGGTGCGCGGACGGAAGAAGCCTCGAGGTCGAGCAGGAGTTCCTGGCCGTTCAGCACGAGAGTGCCGAACCAGTGGCCGGACGCGGCAGGTGCCCACTCGATCGGCTGGACCTCGGCCTTGCTCAGATCGAGGCTCGAACGAGGCATATTGACCGCCTTGGTCGACGCGATCCCCGCGGGTTGAGCGTGGTTCTGCGGCCCTTCGAACGCGAGAGCTGGGGCGATCAGTGCGGACGACGCTAAGGCAAACGCCGCCATCGCGGCGCGGGAGAAGATCGACGACATCACGGGTCTCCTGTCTAGGACTTCCATCGTACAGGATGCGGCCTGAATTCCCTAGTGGTTGCCACCGAAAAGCGAACGCACCCCGAATCGCGTTGGGGCTCGCCTTGGGATCAAAGCCTTGCCGCCGGAGAGGGGGCTGTCGAACACCCCGCAGCCCACAAATCCAGCGGAGCCACTATCGGACGCGGGTTGGCGGCTTGCGGCCAGATCGAACCGACGGGAGACTCGCGACGTTCGATCGCTTCCGGGTCCACCCGCCAAATTGAAAGGGGAGGAGCGAATGTTAAGCGTGCATGTCCTTTGGCTCGCCGCGGCACTCGGCCCGGTCGGTGATCCGCCGCGCGTCCTGTGGTCCACTCCCACCTCGTCCCACTCCTTCGGCGCCGGCGCGATCGCCGACGCGGACAACGACGGCGCCATGGACGTCGCGTTCGCCAGCTATTTCGGCGACGCGAAGGTCCGCGTGCTCCGCGGCAAGGACGGAAGCGAATTGTGGTCGTACCACGATCCCGATCCCAAGCGTGACGATTGCTACGACGCCTCGTGCCGATTCGCGGACCTGGGCGACGGCAAGCTGTCGCTGATCGTGCCTTGCTCCAGCGGCTGCCGCGTGCTGGCGTTCGACGCCGCCACCGGCGCGGTGAAATGGAACACGTACCTCGGCGACGGCGAGTGCATCGACACGCCGCCCTTCATCGGCGTGGTCGACGGCGTGGGCACGATCGGCGTGGTTGTCGGCACGTTCAAGGGCAAGCTCCATGTGCTCGCGCCCGATGGCAGAGTCCTCCGCTCGATCAAGGTCGCGCCTGGCGCGGTGCAGTCGTGCCCGATCGTTACCGACCTCGACGCCGACGGCGTGCCCGACTTTATCGCGGGCAATTTCAGGGGCGACCACGCGATGCACGCCGTGAGCGGGCGCGACGCCAGCGAGTTGTGGAAGATCGCGACCGGATCGCACATCTACCACGGGGCATCGATGTGGAATCCGCGCGGCGACGGGACCGTGCACTTTGTCTTCGGGAGCTACGACGGCAAGGTCTATTCCGTCGACGCCAAGGGCACGCCCGACTTCACGATCGCGCCGGGCGAACGCTACTTCATGTCCCCCACCGCCGTCCTTGACATCGACGGCGACGGCAAGGACGAGTGCATCGCGGCGTGCGAGAAGGTCAGCGCGATCAACGGCGAGGGCAACGTTCTCTGGCAGCACACCGTCGGCGCCAGCGGCGGCTGGACCTCCATCACGCGCGGCGTGTCGATCGCCGATCTCAACGCCGACGGAGCCAAGGACCTCGCCTATCTCACCGGCGACGGCGTCTTCCGCGTGCTCAACGCGAAGGACGGCTCGGTTCAGTGCGAATTCGACGCCAGCGGCGTCTGCGGCGAGGGACACGTCGTGTCGGATTCGTCCAACGGCCCGGTGATCGGCGACCTCAATGGTGACGGCCTGCTCGACGTCTTCTTTGTCGTCGGGGGCGGCGGCAACAAGAAGCCCGACGGCAGCGTCGAGCCGCGCTTCGGACGGGCCGTCTGCCTCACGGGCTTTGCGGGCAAGGCCTCGGCCGGCAACGCGTGGCCCATGACCCGCCACGATAGCCGCAACAGCGGCAATGTGCGCGGACCGATCGAGCCGGCCAAGAAGGCCAAGTGATGACGCGTTGCGAACCACAGCCGACGGGTTTGCGTGGTCCGCCAATCGCCTGCGGCGCGATGTCTGAAGCCTGTTGCCCGATGCCTGCTTTTCAGCATCCAGACTCAAAGCCTGAGGCGAACGCGTCGTAGTCGTCGCCGTTGACGAACCCGTCGTGGTTGAAGTCCGCGCCGAGATCGCCCGCTTCAAAGAGCGTGGCGAAAGCGTCGAAGTCGTCGCCATTGACGAATCCGTCTTGATTAAAGTCCGCGTTGCAGTCTGAAAATGGCAAGGTCCAGTCAACACCGGACTGGGCGGAGATGGTGTAATCCGTGATCAACTGGTTGTTGACATACACCCCGCCCACGCCGTCCCACGTCACGCCGCCCGAGGAGAAATCGAGGCTCGAGTAGGAGCCGCCCCCGACGCTCGACTTGGAGCGCTGGCCGCCCGCGGCCGAGGCAAAGACACCGAGCTTGAACTGCGTGCCGATCGTGATCGGGACAGAGAATGTCACGACGCTGTCGATACTGCGGTCTTCGCTGGCGTTCCCGGCGTAGGTCGCGAGCTTCCACTTCAGATTCTGCGTGCTGCCGACACTGTCGGCGTCGGCAGGATCAAAGTACGCGTTCAACCCCACGGCCGCGTCGTTCTTCCAGATACAGGTCGAGATCTGCGACGAACCGGAGAAGCCGGCCGCGTGGAACGAGGCTCGTACGCGAACATGGAAGACGACGTACCCCGCCTGCCCGGCGTAGGACGGGTGGGAGACGGTGAGGCGATCGTTCCATCCGCCGTTGGCGTAACCGCCGGCGAAGTTTGCGGAGTTGAGCGAGGCGCGGTACGCGTGCCCGCGGATCGCGCCGAGCGTCGCGGCGCAATCGCCGCTCAGGTCGTAATAGGTTCCCTGGTACGACGAAGCGACGGACGAGATACCTCCGACAAACGTCGACTGGTCAAAGTCGCCGTCGGCTCCGCTCTGCTGCGTGGAGATGTCATCACCGGGATTGAAGCCGCACCCGCAGGTGGAAGGGAATGCCGCGGACTGGGCCATCCCGCCCGGCGTGGGCGCGGTGCCGTGCGAATCGCCCGCGAGGGCGTGCTGGGTCACGAAGGCGGCGAGAACAAGTGCAGTTGCTGCGCGGCTCATGGGCTCTCCCCTGTGAATGCGGGCACATCGCCCGCCTCTTTCACAAGCGGAGAACTCGTCGGAAACGGCCAGAGATTCTCTTGGCTACCTTGGCCTTCTGACCTTTCGCCCAGCCAAGCCCACGAACTCAGCACCCCGCGTCGAAGTGCTCGGCGAAGAAGTCGTAATCGTCGCCGTTGACAAAGCCGTCGTTGTTCACGTCCGCCGCGGGATCGGCGATATCAAAGACCTCGGCGAAGGCGTCGTAGTCATCGCCGTTCACGAAGCCGTCATCGTTGAAATCGCCATCGCAGGGCGGGGGCGGGAAGTTCTCGTCCATGTAATCGCGTGCCTCGACGGTGAGTTCGTTCTGCGGGACCGGCGCCGCCGAGGCATACGCCAAAGCGGCGCGGGACTTCAGTCGGATCGAGCTCCAATCGTCGTGCGGCAGAAAAACCTCGCCGAACGAGTCGCTGGTCGGCAGGTTCACCCCGGCGCTTTGGTCCAGCAAGAAGTTCATGTCTTGCTGAGCGTTGCTCATAATCGACCCGTCACGATAGAAGAAGGTATCAACCAGCGGCCCGCCGATATCGGTCGGCTTGCCGTTGAGTCGCATGTAGCCGACGCGGCGCTCGACTTCGGTTTCCGAGATGTCGAAGTCGTAGCCGTAGGGCGCAAACCACTTCGCGTAGACACCGCCCGCACTTCCGATGCCCGTGCTCTCGTCGATACTGGTTTCGTTGATGACCGGCAACAGCGCCGCACCCGCGCCCGAATAATCGAGCTTCCAGAATCCCGCGCTCCAGGCCATCCGGTACGCGTACACATAATTCATAATGCTCGGGTAGTTCGGCTTTCCGTTGATGGCGTCGCCGCCGCCGTGATCCAGGCCGAGGTTGTGCCCGAGCTCGTGCATGAACGCCATCGCAAGGTCTTCGTCGCTGTTGGCCACCCGCGCCGCAGCCGTCCAGATGATGAACTGGTCGCCCCCGAGGTATCCACAACCTCCGGAACCGGGAGACGAACGCTCGGCCACGATCCCATGGCGGAATGCGAGTCGCTTTGCATCGAGAATCTGGTCCGCGCTCGGGTCCGACCTCTCGCCCACAGACCCGAAGTGGAGAACCTCAAAGTAGCTGAAGCCCACGGGCATGCAGCTATCAGAATACAACTGCCAGTCCGTATTCAGCGGGACATCCGTTTCGTCCACTACAACATGAAGCCTGATTCCGCCCTGTGAATCAGGATTCGAGTGCGGCGCGGCCTCGAACGCGGCGACCACCATATCGATCGAAGCCTGGGTGAATGACTGGCCCTCCATTGCATCGACCTCGACAAAGAGGTCCTTGTGCATCGGGTCGGCGTCGGACTGGCCATCGCCGTCGGCATCCAGCACGTAGCGATTCAGCACTCCGAGATCGTCCAGATACGGAATCCCGTTGATTTCCCAGTCGTCCTTCAGGCCGTCTTCGTCGCTATCCAGTCCCAGGTCAACGATCCAAGCCTCTTCCACACCGTTGTGGAGTCCGTTGCCGGCAATAATGGTTCCATCCGCCGAAATCGACGTGGCCTCCCAGAGCTGCCATCCGACGAGATCAATCCCCAGCGTCGGCAGATACGCGTTCAGGTCGACCGTGCCCAGTGCGGGAGAACTCAAGAACGCATAGAAATCTCCGAACGCCGGCGACACCTGCCCGACGATGGTCTGGTTGTCCGCGGCGATGTCGCGCGCCCAATGGTGATACGCGCCGGGCGGGGGCGGCACCAGAACGACACCAGTCTCCTGGGTCCAGACAAAGACGCGATCCCCGAAGCCGCCGTTGGTCTCGTGAATACCCACAATCGTCGTCCCGTCTGGCGAGACCGGACCACAGAACGCTCGCTGCGACCCGGCCGGGATTCCCAGGTCATGGAGCACACCGTCCTTCCAGAACACCGCGTGATCCGGGAACTGGATGGGCCCGTTCGGATCGATCACACGCGACGAGCCCGTGATCAGCGTGCCATCGGCGCTCACGCGCGACGCGCTCGCCGAGGCCTCGGAGAGCGGAGGAAGCTCATGGAAAGCGTGGCCATGCCAGTAGAGTCCTCGATCGTTGGCGGTAGCACCTTGTGTGCGTCCGGTTCCCACGATCACCGCGCCGTCATAGCTGGCGCCACTCGCACCCGCCCCCGCATCGCCGGGCATTGGCTCAAGCGGGATCGAACCCCAATCCCTCGTCCAACGGAACCCGATGTGGCTGGCTTGCGTGGAGCACTCGATACACCATTCAGTGCCCACAATGTGGCTGCCATCCCCGCTGATTCCGCCCGCCATGGCAAACTCGCGCCCATCCCACGGTTCGATCAGCGTAAACCCTTCCCCCTTGCTCCAACGAAACGCGTATGACCCCGTGCTCGTGGTCGCCGAGCCCGCCACCACCAAGCCATTGGCGCTCAGCATGGGTCCCCAACTGGATTCCGCTCCAGGCGGAAGGCCCAGCCCTTGAAACGTCTGCGAGTTCGCGCAGGCCGCCCCGGAGAACAAAGCAATCGCGATTCCCATCGGTTGCAGTCCCATGCCGATCCTCCACGATCCTTGCGAACGCGAACCCCGGGTATTCACACCAGCGGGGCGAGCGTAATCGGAGGCCGCTTTGGGAGCAAGCAAAACAACGGGCCGCCGTGCAATCGCGGGTGTAACGCAGAAGCTGTCAGGTTATAGGACTTCTCTGACAACTCGATCCACCATGCGGAAAGAGGGGTCGATTGCGAACGCCAATCCGACTCGGGTCGCGACAGCCTCTGCTTTCGGGCTACTCGATCCATCTCGCGCATCGAATTGGCCGAGTCTGGGCCAGTCTCAGCACCCTGAGTCGAAGTGCTCCGCGAAAAGGTCGTAGTCGTCGCCGTTGACAAAGCCGTCGTGGTTCATGTCCGCCGCGGAATCGGCGATGTCGAAGACCTCGGCGAAGGCGTCGTAGTCATCGCCGTTCACAAAGCCGTCGTGGTTGAAGTCCGCAAGACAACGTGCCGTGCGATAGGCCTTGATGTTCGTGCCCGTTCCCGCGACCAGCAGCGTGCCATCGCGCCCGAAAGCCGGCGCACCAATATTGATGTTGGTCACGGCGACCGACCAGCGCTCGGAAAGGTCGGGGTTGAACGAATAGAAGCGTCCGTTCGAGAACGCGCCGTTGGAGAAGTACAGGCGATTCTGCGAATCGACCGCCATCCGCGGCTGGTACGAATCGGCGGGGATCGCGGCGCTCTGGGCGATCAGGCCCCCGTCGGACGCACGCCGTCGCGCGATCTTGTTGCCCGGGTCCATCATGAAGACCGAGCCGTCGGACGCGACGGCGAACTCCGATTCGGTCGTCCACTGCGCGGGGACCGACCAGCGCACGCTCATCGATGTGCCGTTGTCGTCGATCGCATAGAAAAAATCGACCGAGGCATTGTTCTGCACGCGCGAGAGATAGATCGTGCCGTCCGGCGCGACCATCGGTGTGTTCTGGATCGTGAACCCGGCGAGCGTCGGGCTCTGGTACATGAGCGCGCCCGTCGTCAGGTTGAACTTCTTGATCGCGTGCCCGCCGACCACGGTGTCGGCGACGTAGATCGCATCGCCGTGGATGGCCCCGCCGCAGTTGCCCGAGACCGAGCCCACGCGAGAGGCCGTCCACACCGTGGCGCCGTTGCCGGCGTTGATGCGCCAGATCTTCGTGAAGCTGGCGACGACCGGGTCGCCGTTGGGCGCGAAGACCACGCCGTCGTACGGACCGGCGTCGATCAGATCAACCGACGACCACAGCGTCGCGCCGCTGCCAGCGTCGAGCGCGTGGAGCTTGGCCTTGACCGACGCGCCGTTGCCGGATCGCGACACGAAGACCTTGCCGTGGCTCACGCCCGCGACCCACGTGGTCCAGTCGCCCGTCAGCCACGGGATGTTGCGGGCCCAGATCTCTTGGCCCGTATCGAGGTTCATGCACACGACAGGCGACTTGTCCGAGTTGGGCTCGGGGGGGAATCCCGTCTGCCGCACCATGAAGACGCGCGAGCCCTCGATCACCGGCTGCCACGCGATCACCGAAGTGCGCCCGCCCGACCAGAGCTGCGTCGCGGCGTCGGGGCCGAGCTGATTCGTTTGACCGTTCCGGCCCGCGTTTCCGCCGTTGTTCGTCCAGTCCTGGGCCAGCGCTCCGGCCGACATCGCAGCATTCAACGCCAGTGCGCACGCGATCATGCACCGCATGAGAAACTCCCTTCGCGGGCAGGGCCCGCACCTCCAAGGTAGCGGAAACGCCGCCTTCGGCCAAGGGAATCACGCACGGAGTCGGGTCAGGTCTTCTCCCGTAGCGAGTGGGTGGCCGCGCAGCCACCCGCGACTCGCCAAGCGAATACTCGGCTCAGAACGCTGGACGAACGAGGCGAGCTTTGTTGGCTGCGCCACTGACTCTCTCATTCCCAGGTGCGCGATGCCTCATACCCGGTGCCGCTTCCTCAGCACCCCGCCTCGAAGGCCTCAGCGAACACGTCATAGTCATCGCCGTTGACAAAGCCGTCGCGGTTCACGTCGGCCGCGGGATCGCCGGCCTCGAAGAAGCCGGCGAAATCGTCGAAGTCATTGCCGTTGACGAAGCCGTCGCAGTTGTAGTCGCCGACGCAGATGCGAAGCGTCGCCGCATCGCTCGTCGCGCTCCCGCAGTCGTTGGACACGACGCAGCGATACCTGGTCTGCACGAACTCGGGGAGCGTCTCACCCGCCTGGGCCGAGATGGTGAGGAACCGCGTCGTCGCGCCCTCGATTGAGAACCGCGCGAACTCGCCGTCGCTCACGCCGATCCATGTCCCAGAGCCGGCCGGGATCTCGGCCTGCCACGCGAACGTCGCGGGGAGCGAGCCGAGCCAGCCGACGCTCAGCGTCGCGCTCCCGGACGGGCACACGTTGCGGTCCTGCGGCTCGATCACGATCTGGGGCGAGATTCCCGGGAAGAGCGACACGCTCTTGCTCGTGATCGACCCGCACGAGTTGGTGATGACGCAGTCGTAGAGCGCGAGGTCCTGGACATGAGGATTGGTGAACGTCAGCGTCGGGGTCGTGACGCCCGAGATCGTGGTGCCCCAGCCGGTCGTGCCGTTGCTCATCGGGAACCCGCCGCGACGCCAGCGATACGTCGCGCCCGCGGGCTCGGCCAGTGTGACCGACAGCTGCGCGGAGGCGTCGATCGCGCAGACCATCTGCGCCTCCGGCTGGTGCGTCAAACGCGGCAGTCCCGGCAGATCAAAGGCGTCGATTCCCGCTCCGTAGTAGCCGGTGGCGAAGAACACCGTGCCCACCATCGTGCCGTATTCCATCTCCCCCGATTGCCGCAGAGTCTGCGGCAGGATCACCGGGCTGCTCGGGTCCGACCAGTCGACCAACTTGACCTCCTGGGGTCTGGATACGACCAGCAGCGATCCAGCGGCGTGCGGATACGGGAGAAGTCCCGGGAAGTTCAGCGTGGCGCGAGTCGCCGGGTTCGCCGGGTTCGAGACGTCGATCGCCTGGCATTCACCGGAGCCGGTCATCGCCGCCAGGATGTGCCCCGGCATCATCACCGCAAGCTCAAAGTCCCAGAATCCCGGAGCCGGATGCACTGCCAGGAGTTCCGGGTTCGAGGGGTCCGCGGTGTCATAAACATCGATCGTCGGGCCGCTCAAGACGTACGCGATCCCATCCTCCACCACCAGGTCCGCCTGGGGCATCGTCTCGGTCGAGCTCTTGCGCCGGATGTTGTTGGGATCGGCGACGCGGTAGATATCGAACTTCTCGGCCCAGGTCGTCATGTACAGGTAGTCGCCTCGTGCGTGCATCTCCCACGCATCCGAGACAACCGTGTCCTCTCCGAGCAGGAGCGGCGACGCCGGATTGCTCACGTCGTACGTCTGCAGGATCTCACCCTCGGTTTGCACATAGACCCGGGCGCCATCCGCCGCCAGCGCGTTGACGAAGTCGGGGAGCGGGACGCTCGCCGCCAGCACGGGGGCCGCTGGATTCGTCGCGTCGTAGACCAGCAGCGCGTTTCCGGGTGCCGCAACCAGCGCATTCCCGGCCGTGACGAGCCCGCGCAGGCCCACCGGCCCCATGTTGACGCTTGACACTTGGCTCGCGCCCGACAGCGTCGTTGCGAACGAGATCAGGCCGGAGCCCATCGCCACATGAACGCGATCCGTCGAGGGCGCCGCCACCCGCGTGCTCGCGGAGAGGTTCTGCGTGATCACGGGCATCGGTTGTGGCGACGCGGGGTTGGCGAGCGAAACCGCGTCCAGGTCGTGATCGAAGTTGACGAAGTACAGCACCGGCACGCCGTCGGCCTGGCCGAACTCGCACGTCCCGTCGTCGATACTCGTCGCCACGTTCGTCACGGCGCTCACCTGCGTGATGTTCGACGGCGTGGAGATATCGAAGAAGTAGATGTCACTGTCTGCCAGCACCGCCAGTGTGCCCGGGCGGACATCCATCCGGCGCGTGGAGTACGCGAACGCCACGCTGTCGCGGAACACCGGCGACGTAGGATTTTGGAAGTCCACCGCCGTCACCGTGAAGCCGCCCATCGCAAACACGATGTTGTTCCGGCTCTCGATCTCGATCGCGTTCCCGATGGCGTAGGTGCTGAGCCACTGTGGAATCGCGGGGTTGGAGACGTCGTAGGTGCGGATATCGCCGTTCCAGCACACGAAGAGCTTGCCGCTCGACACCGCGACATCTTTCGCGTTACCGCCGCCGATCGATTGGACCTGCACCGGCGCCGCGGGGTTGGTCATGTCGATGATCTCCACGCCGCGCTCCCCCAGGGCGACGTAGACATAGTCCCCGTCTTTTTCGATCTTGATCGGCACGCCGCCGAGGATGTACGTCGACTCCAGTACCGGCGCGGCCGGATTCGCCATCGAGTAGATGCGCAGCTCGTTGGCCGCTCCGCCGAGGTAATAGGAAGGCGTCGCGTGCGACGCGGTCACTTCCCCGCCGTCGTGCCAGAGCACCGATGTGCCGCACTGCGCGCGGGCCTTTGCGCCGCCCAGCATGAGCGCCGCGACGCCGACCATCGCGGTCAACGAGCGATAACTACCGACAGAACAATACAGCGAATTCAGCATCGTGCCTCTCCAAGCGACGAGGCATCCTACCGCACGATGTCCGATTTCCCAAATGAATGTTGCGGGCTCGTACCGACCTCGGTCGGACTGCAGGTTACTGAAGACTTCATTGTCCGTAAGTGTGCGGTATCGTTCCGCTTGTGAGACCTCGCCCAGCTCAGACTCACCGCGTGACCGCGCCGCCTAGCGTCATTCGCCGAAAGATGTAGGCCCGATGGCCGATGCCCAGATTTCGGCGACTCACCTCAACACCCCGCCTCGAACGCGCTGGCAAAGAAGTCGTAGTCGTCGCCGTTGACGAATCCGTCCTTGTTCAGGTCCGCGGCCGGATCGGCCGTCTCGAACGCCGACGCGAACGAGTCGTAGTCATCGCCGTTCACGAATCCGTCGCAATTGGTGTCCGACGAGCAGACCGTCAGCAACGCCTCCCGGCTGGGAATCGGCGCGCACGCGTTGGTCGCCATCGCGCGGAACCGCACCTTTGCCCCGGGCTGCAGGTTGATGACCGACAAATCCGGCGTGTCGGTCCCGATCAGATCGCCCACGCCCGGGAACTCACCATCCCCCACGTCCACCCATGTGCCCAGGTCGGTCTTGAACTGCCACTGCACCGTGAGGTTCCCGGCGCCCGCGGCGATCACATGAAACTCCGCGGCGTCGCGGTTGCACGCGACAAAGTCCTCCGGCTGCTCGAAGAAGATCGGGCAGGTCGGCGCCTTGCGGATGCCGCCGTTCCTGATCTCGTCGAGGCGCGCGGTGCTGAGCGCTTCACCCAGCACGAACACACCGTCGATCACACCATTGATCCCTGTGTCGCAGCAGGTGCTCGCGCCGATGTACATGTACATGTTTCCCGTGCCGGGCGAGCCCGCGCCGTTCTTCACGACGCCGTCGACATACAGCGTCACGGTATCCGCGATGTCGTCGTACACGACCGCGACGAACTGCCACTGATTGGCGATCGCGGGGACATAGCCCAGCACGCCGTTGCCCTTGAACGCCGACCAGCCGGCGCCGCCGCCGCGCGAATCGATGTCGAGATCGCGGTCGTAGCCCCCGTTGTCGTGCGACAGAAGATGTCGGTTCGTCGTAACAACGCTCGGCTTCACCCAGGCGCCCATCGTCAGGCGCGGCACCGCCGACGGGTTGATGTTGAGATTCACGCGCACCCCGTTGTTGCCGATCGTCGCAATCCCGAAGCCCTCGCTGCCCGCCACGCTGAACGTCGGTCCCGGCGATCCAAAGAGCGAGGTCGTCTCACCGTTCCCCGAGAGGTCCTTGGCCGTCCCATCGTCAAACGTGAAGATCGCGAGCGTCTGGCCGAACGCACTCCCGCTCAGCATGGTCACCGCCGCGGCCCCAACCGCCGCGCTCAATCGCAACGCTCCGCAACGCACGGCGTTCGTCCGTTCACACATGACACACTCTCCGCGCTGAAGCAACCGACCGAAAGCAGCGCCAACGAACACGCCGCATCAATCGATGCTAACGCCGAGGAACCGCGCCGCCACACAAACGGGATATGAACATCTACATTTGGGGTCTTCAACCGCCCCGCGTGCGTCGGGAGTTCTCGGGCCTCGCGAGCGAGCGGGCCGACGCGGGGGCCGTCAGGTCCGCACGCTGGTCGCCATCCCGATCGCCACCGGCAGCAGCACCATCACCGGCACGAACACACCGATCTGCGGCGGGAGCCCCGGAATCGCCGCCGAAGCACCGAGCACGCCGCCCATCAGGGCCGTGATCGCGATCGGCGCACACTTCAGCGACTGCACGATCATGTTGCAGGGCTCGCGCTTCAGGAAGAACGGCATCGCGACCGCCAGCGCGAGCAGATTCGCCGTCAGGATCGAGAGTCTCCCCCAGCGGATGCGTTCGAGCTCCGTCACGCCGCGCTCGTCGAGCAGCTCCGGGCGCTTCAGCATCTGCGAGACCTGCAACCAGCTCAGGCTCTGGGCAAAGCCCGCGTAACGCCGCATCTTGATCGCGGTGGGATCAAGGTTCGTCTCGATGCGTTTCACGGCGCTCGGGGCTTCCGGCTCGTCGAGACGCACCGCCGACCCATTCTCAAGGTCCCAGGCCTTGCCGTTCCAGCGCGCTGAATCCGCCGAGATCCGCGTCGTCGCCAGGCCCTGCGCGTCGCGCTCCCAGACCATGAGCCCGGTCAGCTCGCCCTCGTCGGCCTTGAACGCGTGCGCGAACCACAGGCGTCCCTGCGAGTCCTTGTACATCGGCACGCTGGTCTCGCCCAACGCACGCTTGCCCGCGTCGCCGTGATCGCGCACCAGCATCGCCGCGATCCGCGGGATCACCAGCTCCTGGTTGGCGATCTGCACGCCCGTGAGCGCCAGCGACGCGACAAAGATCGGGACGGCCGCCCGGTGCAGCGCGATCCCGCCCGCCAGCACGCCGACGAGCTCTCGCCCGCGCACGAGCTGGGTGAACGTGAACCCCATCGCGCCGACCATGACCAGCCCGAGCGTGTAGTTGAACAACTGCAGGAGCCGCGGCCACCACAGATCAGCAATGAGCAACGCCGTGACCACCGCGCGCCGGACAAACCCGGGGTTCGCGCTCTCTTCCTTCAGGTACCGGTCGGCCGCGGACACGAATCGATCGAAATTGAGCGACACGTCGATCGTCACGACGAACGACGCGAAGATGAGCAGCAACGCGATCACGTTGATGAGGTACTGACGGGCGATGTAGCGGTCCAGGAGCTTCATCGGTGGCTAGGCGAACCTTGGCAACTTGGGGGGAATCAGGCCCAGCACGCGGCAGGCCGGGAGCGTGACAGCGTACGCCAGCATCGCCGCGCCCGTGACGTCGGAGAGGAAATGATCGCCCGAGAGCAGGCGCGTCCACGCGCAGCCCGCCGCCAGAACGATCGCCAGGGGCCCCAGGACGGGGCGTGCGAGCGTGAGCGCGATCGCGCCGCCGAACGCCACCGCCGCATGGCTGGAGGGCAGCCCGAGGTTGCTCCCATCGGAAAACCCCGCGAAAAGCCCGCGGAAGACGTACCGCGCGTCCTCGCCGGGGCGCTCGCGCGCGATGACGAGCTTGAGCAGTTCCGCCGCCGCGCCCGAGAGCGTCGCGCCCGCGAGGATCGAGAGAGCCGTCGAGACGCGGGCCGCGATCGGCTCCTTCTTGCTGAGCAGCCACGCCGCCAGCGCGACGATGAGCCAGGTCGGGAGGAAGCCCATGACACGGAGGAGTCGGTACCAGTCGCGCCCCTCGACCCGGGCGGTATCGCCGCTCTTGAAAAAGAAATAGGCCCAGTGATCAAGCACGCTGGCGGCAATGAACACGAACAGCGCGATCGCGGTTGTCACCAGCACGCGCCGCGTGCGCAGCCGCGACTGGCGAGGCGAGAGCCAGCGCACCCCCATCGGCACGAGCGAAGTTGATTTGAGATCGCCCGCCATCACGAACCCCCGGCTCCCCCGCCGATGCCCTTGAACCCATATCCCAGAAACGCCGGGCGACCGCGCTTGTGCTCGCCGCGCAGCTCGCCGATGTCGTCCACGCGCTCAAACCACGGGGCCCACTGCTCGCGCGTCGCGCCCAGCAGCACCGCCGGCCGCCCGATCAGCCCGGTCGCGCGCCGGAGGTCGGTATCGGCCCACAGATCGTACTGGCACCTCCGCCCGTCCATCAGGCTGCTGGAGCAATACACCGTCGGCCGCCCGGGAAGGTAGAACGCCATCTGGCTGGCGCGCCCGTAATGCTGGCTGATGACCATCGGCTCGGCGTGCGTTCGCTCGCGCAGCGACGCCAGCAGCTCCGAAACCTGGGCCGCGTTGCTCGTCGCGCTCGTCAGCCGCGCCACCGGCACGTACTTCCCGACGCCCGGAAGCGACGAAGCCCAGTCGGGGCGCAGCATGCCGATCCCCGCGACCAGCCCGATGCCGATCGCGATGTGCCACGCGACCTGCGTCGCCGTCTCGGGGCGACGCAGGAGGAATCCCCAACGCGGCCGCGGCTCGGCCAGCCCGCGCCACCGCGTCATCAGGACCGCGAACCGATCCATCCCCCGCACGAGCCCGAACGCCGCGAGCGGAATCAGGGTCGCGTGCCCCGCGATCGCCCAGTTTGCCTCGCCCTCGCTCACGAAGCTCACGATGAGATAGAACACGAAGATCGGCGCCGCCGCGAACAGCAGGAACACCGCGCTTTCGCGCGCCCCGTCGCTCTCCACGTCGTGATCACGCAGCGCCTTCACGCCGCCGATCACCGCGAGCACCCCCACCGCTCCCGCCAGCCCGAGCTGCGACACCATGAACGTCAGCGTCCAGAGCGGCGTGTACGTCTCGCGTGCTTCGGGCATGTCGCCGCCCTTGACGCCCAGGTGCCCGAGCAGGTGATGCACCGTGGGCCAGCCGTTTTCCGCGTTCCAGATCACGACCGGCGCGATACCGAGCAGCCCGATCGCGATCGCGCCGAGCACGAGCGTGCCCGCGCGCCGATGGAGCGTCAGCCGCCCGCGCCGCGCGAGCGCGTACACGATCAGCCCGGGCACCAGCAGCAGCGCCGTGTACTTGAAGAGGACGCCCGCGCCGATCGCGGCGCCGAGCCCCGCCCACGACCACGTCCCGGCTCGGTGCAGGCAGCGCCACGCCGCCCACACCGCGAGCATCCAGCACGCGACATACGGCATATCGATCGTGGAAAGCAGCGAAAGCACCTGGAACGCCGGCGAGAGCAGCAGGCACGCCGCGGCAAAGAAGCCGGTGCGCTTGTCGCCCATCGAGTCGCGCGCCAGCCCCGCCATCGCCAGGGCCGCGATCGCGCCCGCGATCGCCGCCGGAGCCCGCACGCCGAACTCGCCGGCCCCCAGCAGCTTCACCGACGCCGCGATCGCCCACGCGATCCCCGGGCCCTTGCTGTAGTAGCTCCACTCGAGGCGGCGGCTCCACTCCCAGTAGTGCGCCTCGTCCTCGATCAGCGGGTACGGATTGCACCACGCCAGGTACGCCAGCCGCCCGATCGTGACGAGCAGCACCAGCGCGAGCACGATCGCCCACGACTCGGCCCACGGGGCCCACGTTCCGGCGCGTGCGTGGATGTGCTTGGTCTGGTCTCGCGTCATCGTGCGATCGGGGCCGAACGCCCCGCGATTCCTCGTGCGACTCAGTGGCGCGTCAATCGCCAGTAGCCGATGGCGGCGTACGCCCCCATGATCCCCACGCCGCCCCACAGGACCATCAGCCCCGGCCAGCCGTGCTCGTGCGTCAGCTGCTGCCCGCTGGAGATCGTGATCACCGTCGCCAGCGCGGGGAAAAAGCTCCACAGATACACCGTCAGCGGCAGGCTGCCCGACAGCCGCACCGCCGTCATCGCGCCCGCCACCACCATCACCACGCACGCCACGCTCATCGCGAACCGCTCGTTCTGCTTGCTCGTGATCTCGCGGAGCAGGCTCGCGATCGAGTGCTCAAGGTCCGCGTACGGCCTCTTCACGAACTCGTCGCCCGCCTTTTCGACCCGCGGCCTCGCATCGCCCAGCAGCTTTGCCGCCGGCGTCCTCGCGGGGTCAAGAAGCGTCTCCATCGGCCCGTTCACCAGCGAGAGCTCGCTGAACACGAGCTTGGTCCGCTTGCCCGCCGCCTGGTCCCTCGTCCCCTGGCCCGCCGCCACGTTGTCGAGCTCCAGCCGCATCGTCATCGACCGCGAAAGCCGGTCCGACCCGCCCATGTCCGTGTAGATGCCCGCGTCGATCGTTGAGAACTTGGTCGGCGCCGCACCCACCAATCGCTTCTCGACCTCGATCGCTCCGCCCGCCTTCGCGGGCTGCAAAACCCAGCGCCAGTCGGGGGACCGCACCGCGACGCCCGCCGCGTGGATCACGTACTCCGTTCCCTGCGGATCGCGGAGCGTCACCTGTCCCTTGCTCGCCAGCTCCTTCTGGATCGCCTCGGTCGTGACGCGCTCGGCGACGTGATACGCCAAGTCGCGGCGCTGCACCTCGATCCAGTTCATTCCTTCCGGATGCCCGCGCAGCTCGACCAGCTCGCCGAACGTCAGGAACTTCGGATCGTCCTTGAACGCGTTGGAAATGTTCATCCACAAGGGGAGCGTCTCGAACTTCGCGTACGCACGATCGCCGTCGCGGGCGCTCCCCTGCTCGAGCTGCACGACCGCGCGCGTCGCGCCGCCGTCGTTCACACCGCCCGGGAGGAGCACGACCTGGGCCTGCTTGGCCGCGGCCTCGCGCTCGACATTCCCCTTCTTGTCGAAGATCAGCACCATCACGCCGCGGAGCAGCAGCCACTCACGCGCCCCCGCGTCGCGGAGCTGCGGGCTGTCCTTGGGGTCGAGCGCCACGACCTGGTCCGCGTAGAGCACCGTCCCCTCGCGCACCACCGGCTGCCCGCGCTGCACCGAATTCACAAGCACCTTCGACAGGTTCTGCGCGATCAGCACGTCCATCGACCGCAGGAACCGCGGCATGATGAACTGATTCAGCCCGAGCAGCCCCACGCCCAGGATCAACCCCGTCAGGATCGCCGGCATGAGCACCGCGCGGTGCGACACGCCACCCGCGTACGCCGCCGTCACCTCGTTGTCGTGCGAGAGCCGGTGGTACGCCAGCGTGGCGCCGAACCCCGCCGCGAAGGGAAGGGCGTACTGGAGCATCGGGACGATCGCCAGCCCCATGAACTGCAGCGCCTCGACGGGCGTGATCTTCCCGTCCGCCATGGGCTTGATCGACGCCGCGAACGCGATCACCGCCACGAGCACCGCGCCCGTAAGCGCGATGATGCGCCACAGCTCGAGCGTGATGTACCTCCACAGCGAGATCGGCATGCCGAATGTCATCGTGCTTCAGTTCTCTCCGCGCGACGCCGCGTCAATCGACGCGACCCCGCCTCACGCCCCCGCCCGCCTCACCTCGACCTTGCCGCCCGCGACGTCCTTGATCGCATACCCCATCGCCAGAAGCTCGTCGCGGATCTTGTCCGAGCGCGCGAAATCCTTGGCGGCCCGGGCGGCGCGGCGCTCCTCCAGCTTCGCGACCACCGACGGGTCCGGCGCGACACCCGGCGCAAAGATGCCGATGTCCGTCGAGGCCGCCGCGGGGCGCTGCAGTTCCAGAACACCTAGCACGCCATCGAAGACCTTCATCAACTCCGCGTCCTGCGTGCCGGGCCGCTCGGTCCGCGCGACGAACTTGTTCACCTCCGCGATCGCGGCCGCGATGTTCAGGTCCGCGTTCAGCGCCTGCGCAAACCCCCGCATCGAGTCATCGCGCGATCCCTGCGAGTGAGACGCGTTGCCCGCGGCGCTCTCCACAAAGCGCCGCCAGCGCTCGACCTGCCTCTGGGAGTCCGCCAGCCCCTGCATCGTGAAATTCGCGTTGCTCCGGTAGTGCGTGCGCACCAATTCCAGCCGGAGCGCCGCGGGCTCCACGCCCTTAGCGAAGAGATCGCGGGCCGTGAAGAAGTTGCCCTTGCTCTTGCTCATCTTCGTGCCCTCGACGAGCAGGAAGCGCGGGTGGAACCACATGCGTGCGTACCCGCCCTTGTCGGGCGTCGCGTTGAACGCGCAGCACGACTGGGCGATCTCGCACTCGTGGTGCGGAAAGATGTTGTCCTCGCCGCCCGAGTGCAGGTCGATCAGCGCCTCGCCGTTCGGGATCGTCGCGGAGAGGTCGTTGCCCACCAGCCGCTGGAAGCTCATCACCGAGCACTCGATGTGCCAGCCCGGATACCCCGGGCCCCAGGGCGAGTCCCACTTCATGATGTGCGACGAGTCCTCCTTCCACAGGAGGAAGTCCGCCGGGTGGCGTTTGCTCGCCTGGTTCGATGCCGCCACGCGCCCGCCCGCGCCCTCGCGCAGCTGGTCGAGCGTGTTGCCGCTCAGCCGCCCGTACGCCGGGAACTTCTGCACGTCGAAGTACACCACGCGTTCGCCCGCGCCGCCTACGACATACGCGTAGCCCTGCGCGATCAATCGCCTCACCAGCTCGATCATCCCCGGCACGCTCTCGGTGGCGCGCGGCTGGAGCGTCGGGTCCTTCTCTCCCTCGATCGCCAGCTTCAGCCCCAGTCTCTTGGCGTCGTCCTTGAACCGATCCTCATAGAACCGCGCGATCTGGTACGGGTCGCTGGGGTCGATCTTCACGTCCGCGGGGAGCTTGCCCGACTTCTTGGCCTCGGCAATCCTCTTGCCCGCGACCGCCATGCGGTCCTCGCCCGACTCGCCGCCCTCCGCGTCGTCGGTCATGTGCCCGACGTCCGTGATGTTCATCACATGGACGACCTTCCGCGGGCCCTTGTGCATCTTCCCGTCCGCGCCCTTCAACTCGCTTAAAGACGACTCGACCCAGCGCCGAAGCACGTCCGCCGCCAGAAACGAGCGGAAATTCCCGATGTGCGCGTCGTCATACACCGTCGGACCGCAGGAATAGAACGTCACCCGCGCGGGGTCCCGCGGCACGAACTCCTCTTCCGTCCTCGTCAGGGTGTTGTACAGGCGAAGGGGCATGCGCAGATGGTAGCGGGACGACGCGAAACGAAACGCCGTCGCTCAGTTCGACGCGGTCTCCTCGGGCCCGCGGGCCCGCACCCGGATGTCTCCCTCGCCGAATCCCTTGTCGGACCGGCGTCCCTCGTCCCCCGAATCCCCCGAGATCCGGGGCTCGATCCGCACGAGCGTCACGCGCGTCGGCTCGGCCGCCAGCACGGTCACCACCGCCCCGTCATGCTCAAACCGCTCGCCCCGCGGCGGGATCCTGCCCAGCGTCACGGTCACGAAGCCGCCCACCGTGTCGTAGTCCTCGCTCGCGGGCAACTCCACGCCAAGATCGCGCAGGCCCTCGTTGGCGTCGACGATGTACGCCCGCGCGTCGATGGTCGCGGAGCGCTTGTCCTCCGCGATCACCACCTCGGGCTTGTCGTCCTCCGGGAGCTCGTACTCGTCCTTGATCTCACCCACGATCTGCTCGACGATGTCCTCGATCGTCACCAGGCCCGCCGTCCCGCCGTATTCGTCCGCGACCATCACCAGGTGGACCTTGTTCTGAAGGAGTTCCGTCAGAAGCTCGCGGATCGTCTTGGTCTCGGGCACGAAGATCGCCGGGCGCAGGATCGCCTTGAAATCAAACGTCTTGCCCGAGCGCTGCGCCTCGCCCGCCATCCACCGCATCAGGTCCTTCACGTAGAACACGCCCACGATGCGGTCCAGCGTGCCGTCGTACACCGGCAGGCGGCTGTGATTGCTCCGGCGCAGCGTCGCCGTCACCTCGCCCAGGCTGTTCGTCAGCGCCATCGCCTCCATCTCGGTGCGCGGCGTCATGATCTGCGCCACCGTCATGTCGCGGAACTTCACGACCGCCTCGATCATGTCGCTCTCGATGCGATCGAACTGCCCCTCCTGGCGCGCCTCGTCCACGACCGACATCAGCTCCGCGTGCGCTTGGTGTTCCGGCGCGGTCGCGGGACGATCGGCCAGCCGCCGCACCACCTCGTCGAAGAACCGCACCACCACGTTGAAAGGCGTCGCCATGATGTACCCGGCGCGCACCAGCGTGGACCACAGGCAGATCGTCTCCGCCGCCGCGTGCCGCGCGATGCCCGTCGGGATCGCCAGCCCGAAGATCCACACGATCGCCGCCGCCGCCCCCAGACCGATCGACACGTCGATCCAGTCGAGCTGTTCGCCGCCGCGCGAGTGCCAGGAATGGAACACCAGCGCCGGCGCCAGCACCAGGTTCGCCACGATCCGCGGCAAGGCCATCGCGGTCGCGTGCCCGTCCACGTCCTCGAGGATCGCGTCGACCCGGCGCATCAGCCCCTTGTCGTTGCGCTCGCGGGCCACCTGCTCCAGCCGAGAGCGCGCCACCTCGCGCAGCGCGTGAAAAAGCGTCGAGCACACGCCCGAGATGATCGTGGCCGCCAGCGCGATCCAGAACCAGGCCTCGCGCTTCATCGCGGGCCCTCCCCGTTCGCCCCAGCCCCAGTCACGCCACCAGACGCGCCCCCAAACACGCTCCCCACGCCGATCGCCTCGAGCACCCGATCCTCCTCGGCGTGCATCCGCGCGTATTCCTCGTCGTCGTGGTCGTCAAAGCCCAGGCAGTGCAGCATGCCGTGAACGACGTACAAAAGCAGTTCGCACCGCGCCGGATGCGAGCGCCGTTCCGCCTGCCGCCCCGCCTCGTCCAGGCACGCCAAGACGTCGACATCCAGCTCCATCCGCGTACCGTCGGCGTTGGGCTCACTCATATCAAAGGTCAGGACATCGGTCGTCCCCTCGACCTCGGCGTATTCCAGGTGGGCCGCCGCCATCTCCGCGTCCGCCACCACCCGCACCCGGACCTCGCCGTCGGCCTCGAGCACCCGCATCGCCCGGGCGGCGTGGTCCGCGATCCATCGTGCGTCTTCCGGGGATAGCCTCCCCGTCGCGTCGATCAATTCGACACGCCCCGGTCGTCGGGGAACCACGCCCTCGGATTCATTCGGAGCCCCGTCCATCGCTGCCCATTGTACGATGAACCGCCTCCGAACGCTCATTGTAAGGAAAATGTTTGCAATCAAGTCCGATAATAACAGCGTCCGAGTCCATCCGCGAGCTTGGCCATGGCTGACCCCGTCACTCCAGGGACAGCCCACCGTGGACGCTCCGACTTGATCGGGTTTGTCCAGCTTGCCATCGCGGCCCTGGGCTATGGCTTCATGAGTGTGCTGCGCGGCTGGGCCGTCGATGCCGGCGCCGACACGGTCACGCTGCTCGCCCTCCGTTTTTCGTTCGCCGGGCTAGTCCTGCTCTCGATCGCGCTGGCCCGACGCGTCCCATGGCCCAAGGGCGCGATGTTCTGGCTCGCCTGCTCCATGGGCGCGGTCCTCTACGTCATCGAGGCCGGCACCTACTTCTTCGCCTTGAAGCACATCCCCTCCGGGCTGGTCGCCCTCCTCCTTTATCTCTACCCCGCGCCGGTCGCGATCGCGTCCTGGCTCTTCTTCCGCGAAAGACTCGGACGCGCGCGTCTCCTCGCGCTAATCCTGGCCATGCTCGGGTCCGCCTTCACCGTCGTCCCCGCGCTCACCGGCGCCTCTGGCGGCCCGCCGGGCGGTTCACCCACCCTCGGCGTCGCGCTCGGTGTGTCCTGCGCCATCGCATACGCGGTCTACATGCTCGTCGGCGGCCAGGTCACCAAGAACAACGACGCCCTCGCCGTCACCACGCTTGTCTGTCTCTCCGCGGGCGTCGTCTTCTCGATCTGGGCCACGCTCGCCGACGGCTGGCATCTGCCGCAGTCTCCCAAGGGCTGGGCGGGCATCGGTCTGCTCTCGATCTTTTCCACGGTCATCGCGATCTTGTGCGTACTCGCGGGGCTGAAACGCCTCGGCTCGGTCCGCGCTTCGACGATCTCCACGCTCGAGGCCGCGGCCACGGTCGCCGTCGGCGGCATCTTCCTCCACGAACGCCTCACGCTCATCCAATTCGTGGGCGGCGCTCTCATCCTCCTGGGCGCGATCATCTGCGCTCGCGCCAAACACGAGGACCCTCCGGCCGTCACGTGCGAGGAATAGCGACAGCGCAGCGTGCTTCACGCCGCCGGCTCCGTCATTGCCGTCCGGCCTGTGATTCCGTGCCTTGCGGGTGACGCGCCGCCCGCGAAGTGATAGCCTGTCGTGGTCACTTCTAAGGAGTCACCCATGTCCGGTTCCCAATCACCCTCCCAGTTCAGCGCCCTCTCCCGCCGCTCGCTCCTCACCCGCGCCGCCCTCGGCGCCGGCGTGCTCGCCTCGGGCGTTTCGCTCGACACCGCGCTGGCCGCACCGCGCGTCCCGGCCCCCTCCGCCCGCAAGCGCGTGCTGCGCCTCGCACACCTCACCGACATCCACGTCCAGCCCGAACGCCACGCCGGCGAGGGCATGGCCGCCTGCTTGAAGCACGTCAGCGAACTCGCCGACAAGCCCGACCTCATCCTCACCGGCGGCGATCACGTCATGGACTCGTTCGAGTCCACACTCGATCGCACCAAGACCCAGTGGGACGTGTTCACCAAGACCTGGGCGGACGGCATGAACATCCCCGTCCGCTCGTGCGTGGGCAATCACGACGCGTGGGGCTGGAACAAGGCCAAGAGCAAGACCACGGGCAGCGAGCACAACTGGGGCAAGGCCATGGCCGTCGACATGCTCAAGATCCCCGCGCGGTATTACAGCTTCGACCAGGCGGGCTGGCACTTCGTCGCGCTCGACAGCGTGTTCCCCAACGGCGACGGCTACCTGGGCAAACTCGACGACGAGCAGGCCGAGTGGCTCGACGCCGACCTCGCCAAGGTTGCGAAGGGCACGCCCACGCTGGTGCTCTCGCACATCCCGATCCTCACCGTCACGACCACGGTCTACACCAAGCCCGACAAGGACAACAACTACAAGCTCGACGGCTCGCTCCAGCACTGCGACTACGCCCGCATCAAGGCCATCTTCGACAAGCACCGGACCGTCAAGCTCTGCCTCTCCGGGCACATGCACCTCATCGACCGCTGCGACTACAACGGCGTGACCTACCTCTGCAACGGCGCGGTCTGCGGCAACTGGTGGAAGGGCAAGCACTACGACTGCGACGAGGGCTACGCCGCCATCAACCTCTTCGACGACGGCAGCTTCGAGCACGAGTACATCAAGTACGGCTGGAAGGCGGAGACGAAGTAGTTCGACGCGAGCCACTCGCCCCACGCCAACTTGGCACCACACGGTCTCCATCGACCACGCGAGGTCTTTGTCCTACCGATAAGGCGCGCTGACACTCCCATGCGGCTGCACATCACGCGAAGATCACTCTCGCTTTCACTCGTCGGAGGAATAGTCGCCGCTTTCGTGACGGGCTGGATTGAGCCCATCTTCGGATCCATGGGCCTGTATGTCCCCAAGGCACTTTCGACTCTACAAATCGAGAACATTGATGCACGCTACGGACCGGATGGCATCGTCGTTGGCGTGCATGACCATGGCCTGTGCTCAGAGATGTGGGTACTGTGGTTTTATGACAACGAGGCGGCCGCTATGAGATCAACAGAGACGACTGCTCGCAAGGACATCGTACTGCCGCCTTGGGTGGAAGTCAGAGCCGACCAGGCTGGATGTGAGACATACACGGTGGCGAACGGCTTTCCACTGCCGTGCTTGAAATGGTCACTCTGCCGCGCCGACCCCGCAGAGAGGAACGCAATCCGTTTGACTGGGAAACGCGGCGTCCCCGACGGCGAACTGCTTCCTTGCGGCATTATCTGGAGCGGGTTCGCCGCCAACGCATCGATCTGGGCCACATTGATACTCATATCGATCACGGCGCGGTGACGGGCTTTACCGGCTACATAAGGCCCTGCCGCCACAGTCAGGCGATCGGCCTCATCTTTCATTCTCGCCGCCGCTTCGCTGCCTCTACTGAAACTCCTCCCTGACCACGCCGAACATCACGCAGTCCAGCCGCTCGCCTCCCTTCTTGACGTACCCGCGCGCCAGGCCCTCGCGGCGGAGCCCGATCTTCTCCAGCACGCGGGCCGACGCCGCGTTCTTGGTGAAGCAGAACGACTCCACGCGCTCCACGCCGCGCGACGCAAAGGCCCAGCGGACGACCGCCCGCCCCGCCTCGGTCGCGTAGCCGCGCCCCCAGAACGGCCGCCCGATCCAGTAACCAATCTCGGCCTTGGCGTGCCGCGCCTGGAACTCGATCCCGATCGAGCCCATGAGCGCGCCGCCGGCGCGATCGGTGATCGCGAACTGCGCGCTCGCGCCCGCCGCGAACTGGCCCGCGTGCGTCGCGAACCAGTCGATCGCGTGCTGAACAACATACGGATGCGGGATCAAGAGCGTCATCTCGGCCACGCCCGCGTCACCCGCCAACGCGGCCACGCTCGGCGCATCCTCCACCCGGAACGGGCGAAGGAGCAGACGCTCGGTCTCGAGATTCGGCTGAACGCTCATACGCGCAACTCTACAGCACGCGGCTCCATCGTGGCCGGCCATTTCAATGATCTTCGTCAACGTCGCGCACGGGCTGCCCGTGGGATCGCGCCGGCACGCGAGAGCGCATGACATTCCGTCGAAACGAACGACGAATAGGAGTCGGATCGCACCGCGGAACGGGCGGCCAAGGGCCCGTCCTTGCGATCGAAAGACGGCGGCGGTACATTGAACGGCCCGCACCGCCGCGGGCAGGAGAGACGCTCGCCGCATGAAGTACGGCTTTCTCATCGACCACGATCGGTGCATCGGCTGCCACGCGTGCACGGTCGCGTGCAAGGCGGAGAATGCCGTTCCGGTGGGGAGCTTCCGGACCTGGGTGAAGTACGTCGAGAAGGGCACGTTTCCCGAGGTTCGGCGTCACTTCGCGGTGCTGCGCTGCAACCACTGCAACAACGCGCCGTGCGTCAAGATCTGCCCGGTGAACGCGCTCGAAAAGCGAGCCGACGGGATCGTGGACATCGATCGCGACGCGTGCATCGGCTGCCGTGCGTGCATGCAGGCGTGTCCCTATGACGCGATCTATCTCAACGAGGATTCGGGCGCGGTGGAGAAGTGCCACTTCTGCGCGCACCGAGTTGAGAAGGGCCTGGAGCCGGCGTGCGTGATCGTGTGCCCGGAGCAGGCGATCATCGCGGGCGATATCCAGAATCCGGCGAGCAAGATCTCCAAGATGCTGCTCGAGAGCGAAACGCTCGTCCGGCGCCCCGAGCAGCGCACCGGTCCGAACGTGTACTACAAGGGAGTTGAGCCGGCGAATCTCGAGCCCGGCGCGCCGGAGCGACCTTCGAGCTACTTGTGGAGCCAGCGACCGGCGCACAAGCCCGAGGCGTGGCCGATCTCTCTTCCGGTCCTGCCGAGCACGCGGGTCGTGCTCGATGCGGGGCACCGGGTCGAGTGGGGATGGACGGTCGCGATGTACCTGGTGAGCAAGGCGATCGGCGCGGGCGCGGGAATGCTCGCGCCCTTCGCGGCATGGCTGGGGCTTTCGGAGCGGAGCGCGGCCTATCTGCCCGAGATCCTCGCGCTGGTATTCACGGCGTTGACGGCCGGGATTCTGATCGAGGACCTGGCTCGGCCCGCGCGTTTCTATCGCTTGCTCACGCGCCCCAACTGGGGAAGCTGGCTCGTCAAGGGTGGAATCGTCCTGACGGTGTACGGCCTCCTGGCGGCGGGCGGGATCGTGGCGCGATTGATCGACGCGGGCGGCGTCGCGGACCTGCTGCGCTGGCCTTTGGCGGCGTTCGGGCTTGCGACGGCGGGGTATACGGCGTTCCTGTTCGCGCAGTGTGAAGGGCGCGATCTTTGGCAGAGCAAGTGGTGCCTGCCCCACCTGATCGTGCAGGCGATCATGGCGGGCGGAGCGGCGATGTCCGCGGGCGGAGCGACGCCGGCCAAGGCCGGGATCGTGATCGGTGCGGCGGCGGCGCTGCACGTTGTGATCGCGTGCGTCGAGCGGTTCGGCGGGCATGCGACCAGCAACGCGCGGCAGGCGGCGGCATTCCTGGGAACGCTTCGCATCGGCGCGACACCATCGTGGATCTCGTCGTGGACGCTGTCCGTGCTGCTGGTGGTCGCGGGATGCGGGGTGGTGTTCGCGGGCGCGTGGGCGGGGCTCGCGCTGGTGCTCGCGGGGTTGTTCGTGTACGAGTGGACGTTTGTGCGCGCGGGGCAGCTCCCGCCGCTGTCGTGATGATTGTCAGCGAGTAATTGACCATGATCGATCCGCCCGGCATGCGCGTCACACCGCTGGAGTCGTTTCCGCCGCTGGATCAGTGGGACGACTGGGCGGAGTATGAGTCGACGGCCTGGCCGCGAAAGGTCGAGAAGAAGTACATGCTCGTGCCGACGACGTGCTTCAACTGCGAGGCCGCGTGCGGGCTGGTGGCGTACATCGACAAGCAGACCAAGCAGATCCGCAAGCTGGAGGGGAACCCGTACCACCCTGGCTCGCGCGGGCGGAACTGCGCCAAGGGGCCGGCGACGCTCAACCAGATCGACGACCCGGAGCGGATTCTGTATCCGCTCAAACGGGTGGGCGAGCGCGGGAGCGGGAAGTTCGAGCGGACGACGTGGGACGAGGCGTTGAGCGCGATCGCGGCGCCGATCCGGCGGGCGCTGATCGAGAATCGGCGCACGGAAGTGATGTATCACGTGGGTCGGCCCGGTCATGACGGGTACATGGACCGCGTGCTCCAGGCCTGGGGCGTCGACGGGCACAACTCGCACACGAACGTGTGCTCGGCGGCGGCGCGGGTGGGCTACGCGAGCTGGATGGGCGCGGATCGGCCCTCGCCGGATCACGCCAACGCCAAGTTCATCCTGCTGCTCTCGTCCCACCTGGAAACGGGGCACTATTTCAATCCGCACGCCCAGAGGATCATCGACGCCAAGTCCGCGGGCGCGAAGATCTGCGCGATCGACGTGCGTCTCTCGAACACGGCGTCGATGGCCGACTACTGGCTTGCGCCCTGGCCGGGCACCGAGGCGATGCTGCTACTGGCGATGGCCCATGTGATCCTGAGCGAGGGGCTGTTCGATCGGAAGTTTGTCGAGACGTGGGTCAACTGGCGCGACTATCTGAAGGTCAAGGTGGGCGTAGGGGTCGGCGGCGCCGGGACGTTCGACGATTTCATCCGCTCGCTCAAGGAGCACTACGCGTTCGCCACGCCCGAGGCGGCGGCGAGAGAGTGCGATGTGCCCGCGGAGACGATCATCAGGGTGGCGCGCGAGATCGGCGCGGCGGGATCGCGCTTCGCGGCCCATGTCTGGCGCAACGCCGCCGCGGGCAACCTCGGCGGCTGGCAGGTCGCGCGCTGCCTCATGCTTATCTCCGCGCTGGTGGGCGCGGTGGGCACCCCCGGCGGGACCAACCCCAACACGCGGGACAAGTTCGTTCCCCCGCCATTCCTCAAGCCTCCGGCGCAGAGCGTGTGGAACGAACTGCTCTATCCGCGCGAGTACCCGCTCTCGTACCACGAGTTGTCGTATCTCCTCCCGCACATGATGCTGGAGGGACGCGGCAAGCTCGCGGCGTATTTCACCCGCGTCTACAACCCGGTCTGGACCAACCCGGACGGCATGGTGTGGGAGCGCGTGCTCCGGGATGAGAAGCTCATCGGGCTGCACGCGGCGATCACGCCGGTGTGGAGCGAGACCGCCCAGTACGCCGACTATGTGCTCCCGACGGGCGTCGGCGCCGAGCGCCACGACCTGATGAGCCAGGAGACGCACGCGGCGCAGTGGATCAGCTTCCGCCAGCCGGTGCTGCGCGTCATGCGCGAGCGGATGGGCGAGACATTCGAGTGGACGTATCAGGCCAATCCGGGCGAGGTGTGGGAAGAGGACGAGTTCTGGATCGCGCTGTCGTGGCGCATCGATCCCGATGGTTCGCTCGGCGTGCGCCGGTACTTTGAATCGCCGTATCGAAAGGACGGCGGGGCGCAGCGGATCACGGTGGAGGAGTATTACCGCTGGATCTTCGAGAACTCCGTGCCGGGACTGCGGGCGGAGGCGGAGAAGCGCGGGCTCTCGCCGCTGGCGTACATGCGCCGTTTCGGGGCGTTCCTCGTCAACGAGGACACGTACCACGGGCATATGGAGTCGATTCCTTCCAAGGAGATGGAAGGCGCGGAGATGGACCACGCGTCGGGCGAGGTCCGGAAGGCCGGAAAGCAGATCGGCGTCATCGCCGATGGAAAGGCGTGCGCCGGCTTCAAGACGCCGACCAAGCGCCTCGAGCTCTTCAGCGCGACGCTGGCGGATTGGGGATGGCCGGAGTATGCACTGCCGGCCTATATCACCAGCCACATCCATCGCGGAGCGATGAACCGGGACCAGGGCGAGTACTGCCTCGTGCCGACCTTCCGCCTGCCGACGCTCATCCACACCCGATCCGCCAACTCCAAGTGGCTGTACGAGCTTTCCAACTGCAACCCGGTGTGGGTGAATCCCGAGGACGCCCGGCGCATCGGCGTGGAGCTCGGCGACCTGGTGCGGGTCTCGACGGAGATCGGCCACTTCGTCAACCGCGTGTGGGTGACCGAGGGGATGCGCCCCGGCGTGGTCGCGTGCTCGCACCACCTCGGGCGGTGGCGGCTCTTTGAAGACGTCGGGACCGATCGCTGGGCCAGTGCGCTGGTTTCGCGCGAGGAAGTCGCACCGGGCCAGTTCCGATTCCGACGCCTGGCGGACGTTGGGCCTTTCCGAAGCAGCGACCCGGATTCCAAGCGAATCTGGTGGACCGACGGCGGTGTTCATCAGAATCTGACGTTCCCGGTCCATCCCGATCCGGTCTCGGGCATGCACTGCTGGCACCAGGCGGTTCGCGTTGAGCGAGCCGCTCCGGACGACCGCTACGCGGATGTCTTCGTCGACACCAACAAGTCGATGGAGGTCTATAGGCGCTGGCTGGGGATGACGCGCCCCGCGCCGGGGCCCGGCGGACTGCGTCGTCCCCTGTGGATGGCGCGGGCGGTCCGCCCCTCTGACGACGCCTATCGGATCGGCTGATCTCGTGAGTCACCGTGGCGGCACGGAGGCCGACGGGGCACGCCCGCGCCCTTCGTGCTATGGTTGGCCCTTGCATTTCCCGGGAGTTTCGGGTTGACCATCGACCAGGCATCGGTTGTCGCGCTGATCGGTCTCGTGGCGGGAACGCTGGGCGGCATCGCCGGCGTGGGCGGCTCGGTACTCATCCTCCCGGCGCTTCACGTTGTCTTCTCGCCCTTCCTGTTCGGCGCGTCGTCCGATCCTCAGATTCACCACGCGTACATGGCGGCCGGTATGACGGTGAACGTCGCGGTGTCGATCCCCGCGGCGTGGCGCCACCACCGCGCCGGCGCGGTCAACACCAGCATCCTCTCGCGCCTGATCCTGAGCCACCTCCTGGCGATCATCACGGGCGTGCAGATCTCGAACATGCTCTCGGGCGGGGCGCTGCAGGTCTGCCTGGCGGTCGCGCTCATGCTGTACTGCTTCTGGAATCTCCGCATGTTGGCGCGCCCGCGCCGACGGACCTTTGACGGCAAGGGGCGCGTGGAGCGATCGGGCACGCCGCGGCTGGTGTTCTGCGGGTTCAGCACCGGTCTCCTGGGCGGCCTGCTCGGGCTGGGGGGCGGGTTCCTCTTGGTTCCGCTCCTGCAGCTCATCTGCAATCTCCGGCTGAAGAACGCGATCGCGACCAGCTCCGCGGTGCTGTGCATCACGGCGGGCGTGGGGTCGGTCCTGAAGCTCGCCACGCTCTCTCAGCACGGTCAGTCGATCATGTACGCGCTCTCGCTGGCGGCGTGCATGGCCCCGACCGGCATTCTCGGCGGCTGGCTGGGGGCCAAGTGGGTTCACAAGATGCCCGTGAGCGCCGTTCGCCTGATCATGACCGGATTGATCATGCTCGCCGCGACGAAGATCCTGTGACGTGCATGGCCGAGCGTCGGGTCAGGAGGGAGCGGCGGCGGATTCGCTCGGAGCGGGCGTGGTGTCGGGTGCGACCGCCTTCGGAAGAGGAAGGAACCACGACCACGTCAACCGCACCACGCCGGCCAGCACGCACAGCCCTCCGAAGAGAAACGCGTGCGGGAACCAGCCGGGCCAATGGCTGCGGCTGGGCAGGATGCCCGCGTGCCAGCGATCAAGGGCGTCGGAGATGCCGACCGTCATAAACGAGCACCAGATGATGATCGCTCCAAGGTTGAAAAGCGCGACGCTCCAGCGCGAGATGACGGCCCGTCCGGCCCGGTCCTGAACGTGAATCCACCCGAGGACCGCGAGCAGCCCCATCGTGTCGATGCCGACCATGCTGATCATCGCGTGCCCCGCCACGACCAGCGTGCCGTGGATGAGCGCGTTGAGCGGCGGTACCGAGATCACCATGGAGAGCGTGAGGCCGACGAAGGTCCACGCGGTGGTGGCGGCCAGCAGCCATGTCACGCCGTCCCATGATTTCCCGTCGCGCAGCCGGCGTGCAATGCCGAGCACGTCGTATGCGACCTTGGCAAGGATGGCGATCTCCGTCATGCTGACGATGAAGCTCGTCCATTTCACGATCGCCGACTGCGGCAGGTGGAACGTGTGGTGTCCGTAGTTGGTGAAGCTGTTGAGCACGCCAACGATGAAGAGGGCAAAGGCCATGCGCGACCGGGAATACCCGGCGGCGGGGTTGAGGCGATGGCCGAGGTAGGCGAGCGAGCCATACACCAGCAGATTGAACGAGCCGACCAGCGTGCCATAGGACTTCCACTCCACCGCCATGTCGCGGAGCGGATGGGCTTTGAAATAGGGGAGCAGGAAGACGTGCGTTTCAACGAACGCGTATGTGAAAAGCCCGAAGCTCGTGAACCACATCCAGAGGTACGCGGGCTTGGGACCGGGCACATCGGGGCGATTCCTCGAAAAACCGATCGCCAGCACGCTCCACCCGACCCAGAACAGCACCGAGGCCGGCTCGGACGCGAAGAAATACTCGCGCCCGCCGTAGACCTTGAGCATCAGCGTCGCGACGACGACCAGGGCGCCGAGCACCCAGGTCCAGATGAAGAACCGGAGGGCCCCGGCCGCCCGTGAGGCGACACGTTCGCCGCCGCCGGACCAGAAGTGCGTGACGACGGCCAAACCGCCGAGGTAGATCCACGCGGTGCCCGCGAGCAGGTGGAGCGGGCGGATGGTCTGGAAGGAAACGCCGAGAATGTCGAGGAAGCTGTACGCCTTGGTGTAGAAGAGTGCGCCGATTAGGCCGACGCCCAGGGCGGTCCACAGGCAAAGCAGTCCGAATCGAGTCAGGAAGCGACGCCCGGCGTCGAGCCTTGAATCAGCGCGAGCCATCGGCACCCCCCGTGGGCTGGCCCGGCGTGCCGGGTCGGGCCGAAGGCGTGTAGTTCCACCAGGGAAGCTCGCCGCGCGACTCGCGCTGGCGCGAGAGCAAATCACCCCGGTGCGTGTCGAGCGCCTTGAGCAGTTCGATGACCTTCGCCGAGTCGGCGTCGCTCATCGAGAACATCGGCATGCTCCCGCGTCCGGAGCGCAGAAGCACTCGCAGCCCGGAACTGCTGTTCCGTTCCCACGCGCGGGTGAGATCGGGCGAACCGAACTGACCGACGCGCAGCGGCTGGTGGCATCGCGAACACTCGAACCTCGTGAAGACCTCGATTCCCGGCGCGGTCGCGTCCGATTTCACGACATCGAAGACCTCGCTCCAGGCGAGCGGCTTCGATGCCTGCGACGGATGGCCCTGGCCCGAGCGGTCCATCTCCCTCAGGAACGCGTACAACTCCTTGGCCTCCGCGTCCTCCATCTTGGTGCGCGGCATGGGTCCAGTGCCCTTCTTCAGGGTTTCAAGGAAGTTCGACTCGTCGACGCGCTGCGCCACGTGCGTCAGGTCCGGTCCGAGGTATCCGCCAAAGCCATAGAGCTGGTGACAGACCAAGCAGTTCTGGGCGCGCCAGTGCATGAATCCGGCGCGGGCCGTGGGAGACAATTCGGTAAACCCGCTCGGATCACCATCCGGGTCGTCGCGATAGACGACGATACCGAGGGCAAAGAAGCACGCCGCCGTGAGGGCGAACACCAGGGCACGCAGCGAGAATCTCTGTTGCTGGGTGCTCATCGCGAGAAACACGTCGGCGGCCCAAGGTCCGCAAACCACACGCGAACGAGCCCCGACAACACACCATCATCGGTGGAGAGTGGTCTCAGGATAACCGGCGCGAGCCGGAGGCGTCGATCGACGCGCTTCCCCATTCAACCAGGCCGCAGAGACGACTCAGGCGGAAGCGGTGCGCGAGGCGGCACCATTGGTTGACCGGATCACGCGCCTGTGAGTCCGGCTTTGCCCGGGCTGAGGGTCGTTGCTCGCGTGGATCGTGTGCCGTGGAAGATGCCGTTGGCTGTGAACGATTGGACCCACACCGCGCCGGCGAGAGAGGACCAAGCTTGGCAGCTCGATTGGCGGCCGGTGGTCGATCGCTTTGGCGACAACAAGGCGTCCACCGTTCCGATGTTGCACCTGTGGGCGGACGATTGGGGATTGTGCGGAATTGCCTCGGTATCGCGCACAGGATTGATATGCCGTCGCGCGCACGGCCCACCGCCGGGAGACGGGTCCTCGCCCGGGCGAATCGTCCGGATTCCTCGTACCCTCTTGTATCATGCGATCCGTGAAAGCCCAGCGTGCGTTCACCATCCGGCCCGTGGCGTTCACCGCCGGGATCTTGATCGGCGGAGTTGTGGCCAGCGGCCGAACGATCGGCGTCGCTCCGACCAGCGGGGCGCAGAACCAATTCGCGACTCGCTGCGTCACGATCAAAGTCTCGACCTCCTCATCGCGTGCGTGCGCCGGCGAGTCCCGCGCAGCGGGCGAGCATGCGTGCTGCGGCACTCCGCCCGCGGCCCGTGCGATCATGCAGGCGATGGAATGCCCGTCCGTCTTGACCAGAAATCAGGAGGGCCTAGCGAACCAGCCGGCCGCAGGGGATGATCGCACGCACGAGGGCATGGTCTGGATACCGGGCGGCGAGTTCCTGATGGGCAGCACCGATCCTCTCGCCCGCGCCGATGAATCGCCCGTGCATTCGGTGCGGATCGACGGCTTCTGGATGGACACGACCGAGGTCACGAACGCCCAGTTCGCACGATTCGTCGCGGCGACCGGCTACAAGACGGTCGCAGAGCGGCCGGTTGATTGGGAAGCGATGAAGCTGCAGCTCCCGCCCAGCACGCCCAAGCCGCCCGACGAGCAGCTGCAGCCCGGATCGCTCGTGTTTGTGCCACCGGCCGAGCCGGTGGACCTGCGGTTCGTGGAGCAATGGTGGCGCTGGACGAGCGGGGCGGACTGGCGACATCCGGAGGGGCCGGCGAGCTCGATCGCGGGGCGCGAGCAGCACCCGGTGGTCCACGTCGCGTTTGAGGATGCGCTCGCGTACGCGAAGTGGGCCGGCAAACGCCTGCCAACCGAGGCGGAGTGGGAATGCGCCGCACGCGGCGGGCTGCGTGGGAAAGTCAATGTGTGGGGCGATGAGCCAGTGGACCCCAATCGCTGCAACTACTTCCAGGGTCACTTCCCGGATCACAACACGGTCGAGGACGGCTTTGCGACGGCCGCGCCGGTGAAGAGCTTTCGGCCCAACGCGTTCGGCCTGTACGACATGGCGGGGAACGTGTGGGAATGGTGCGCCGACCTGTACCACGAGCGGGCGTATCGGATGGAAGTCGGGAGCACCGACACGCCGCGGATCGCGGAGAACCCGAGCGGCCCTGCGGTGTGCTTTGACTCACGTCGCCCGGATGAGAAAACGCTGCGCGTGATCCGCGGCGGCTCGTTCCTGTGCAACGATTCGTACTGCGCCAGCTACCGCCCGTCGGCCCGCATGGCGACCTCGCCCGACACGTCTCTGCAGCACGTTGGATTCCGCTGCGTTGAAGGCGGCGCGGTTCGCGGGAATGCGGGCGTCAACGGGGCCGGTGCGGGGAAGGCCGACGACGCGGGCACTAGCGACAGCGCTGGGCAGAGCGAACCCGCGGGCGCGCAGGCGCGGAAGTGATGCGGGCTGGCTACGCGGCGGCGAGCGGCACGACCGGGCGCGGCTTGTAGATGAAGTGAACCCAGAGGGCGAACGCGAGCATGGCGGCGACGATCACGCCAAGCCAGATCGGGCCGATCGTGTCGTAGAGCAGGTACGCGTTGAGCCCGGCGATCACGGTGCAGATCGCGTATCCCACGAACTTGGCCCACGCCGGATTGGCGAACACGCCCATGCGTGCTCTGCTGCTCGTCACGGTCATGAGCGGGAAGATCGCGAAGGGGAGTTGCATCGAGAGCACGACCTGCGAGATGACCAGGAGCTGCACGGTGTTCTTCCCGCCGCTGGCGGAGATGACGATGAGCGCGGGGATGATGGCGAGGCTGCGCGTGATGAGGCGGCGGAGCCAGGGCTTGATGCGGATCCGCAGGAAGCCCTCCATCACGATCTGGCCCGCGAGTGTGCCGGTGATCGTGCTGGACTGGCCCGACGCCAGGAGCGCGACGGCGAAGCAGGTGGCGGCGGCGCCCCCCAGCGCGGGCTTGAGAAGCTCGTGCGCCTGGCCCAGCTCTTCGACGACGATGCCCTGCCTGTGGAAGACCGCGGCAGCGAGGACGAGGATGGCCGCGTTGACGAAGAACGCCGAGCCCAGCGCGACCACGGTGTCGATCGTGTTGTACTTGATCGCATCGCGCTTCCCCGCCTCGTCGAGCGCGTGCCGGCGCGTCTGCACGATCGAGGAGTGCAAGTACAGGTTGTGCGGCATCACCGTCGCGCCGAGGATGCCCAGCGAGACAAGCAGCGCCTCGGTGCTGGGCATGGAGGGCACCAGCGTGCCGCCCATGACCGCGGAGAGATCGGGCTTCGAAAGGAAGATGTTGTACGCGAAGCACACCGCGATGGTGCCGACGAGCGCCAGCACGATCGCCTCGAGCTTTCGGAAGCCGAAGTTCATGAGCATGAGGAGCAGGAGCACGTCAAAGCCCGTGATAAGCACGCCCCACACGAGCGGGATGTTGAAGAGAAGGTTGAGCGCGACCGCGGCCCCCACCACCTCCGCCAAGTCGCAGGCGATGATGGCGATCTCGCAGAGGACCCACAGCGCGATCGCGGTCGGTTTCCTGTAATAGTCGCGGCAGCACTGGGCCAGATCGCGCCCGGTGACCACGCCCAGGCGGGCGCACAGCGTCTGGAGGAAGATCGCCATCAGGTTCGAGGCGAGGATGACCCAGAGGAGCGCGTAGCCGAACTTGCTCCCGCCGGCCAGGTCGGTGCCCCAGTTGCCGGGGTCCATGTAACCGACGCTCACCATGAAGCCCGGGCCGGCAAAGCCGAGCATGCGGCGCCACCACGGACGCCCGCCGACGGTCGAGTGCGAGACATCGATGGTGCGATGGGCCTCCGGGAGCGAGCGGCGATGGTCGGGCGCGGAGGGGTCGTGCCGATGATCCGGCTCGCCGGCGCCATGATCGAGCGCCGAACGGACATCGGGCATCAGCGAACCGGGTGAGAGGGGAGAGCTGGCGGAGCTGGGCGTGGGCATGGCGCGGTCCGACGAACAACAGGCCTGATATCGACCAAGCAACTCTAGTCGCTCAAGTTTGAGTCGTCAAACTCTTTGGATTGAGTCAATATGAACCGCTACGGACGGGTCTCGAACTTCCGGGCGGCCCCGCCTCGAACCCGACGGGCCACCTGCGTAAACTCCAGATCGCGGGGCGCCGTTCGCCCCGGTTCGTGCGACGGGTCGGCGGAGGCGGCGTGGCGACGGAAACGGTCGAGAACTACCTGAAAGCCCTCTACACGCTCACCCGCGAATCAACCACGGGCGAGGCGGGCATGAAGTCGCTCGCGACGCTCGTCGGCGTCACGACCGGCACCGCCACCACCATGGTCAAACGGCTCGCCGCCGGAAAGCTCGCCAGGTACGAGCGGTTCGGGGGCGTGCGCCTAACCTCCAAGGGCGAGGCGGCGGCGGTCGACATCCTGCGACGCCATCGCCTGATCGAGACCTTCCTGGTTCAGACGCTGAAGCTCGACTGGTCGGTCGTTCACAACGAGGCGGAGCGGCTCGAGCACGCGATATCGCCCACGGTGCTCGAAGCGCTCGATCGGCATCTCGGCCATCCCTCCCACGATCCGCACGGCGACCCGATCCCGAGCGCGGAGGGCCACCTCCGCGAGCCGGGTGGGCGCCCGCTGACGGAATTCGGGCCGGGCTCACGTGTCCGCGTGGTGCGCATTACCGACCAGGACTCGACGTTCCTGACGTTCGTCGCGGGGAGCGGGCTGCGTCCGGGCGCGGCCATCGAAGTGCGCACGCTCGACTCGGCGGCCCAGACCATCGGCGTGCAGCCCAAGGGGCGCGACACCGTCGCGCTGGCGCTCGCGGCGGCGGCGAAGATCTGGTGCGACCCGGCCGACACCGCGCCGCGTCGCGCGGCGAAGTGACTCGATCCGCACGCGGCGAAACGGCATATCGCAGAGACGATCCAAGCAACGGTCGATCGCGTTCAGCACCCGGCGTCGAAGTGCTCGGCGAAGGCGTCGTAATCATCGCCGTTGACAAAGCCGTCGTGGTTGAAGTCGGCGCCAAGATCGGCGATATCGAACAGCGAGGCGAATGCGTCGTAATCGTCGCCGTTGACAAAGCCGTCGTGGTTGAAATCGCCCGGGCAGGACGCGCAGAAGTGGTAGCGGGCGAAGTGGTTGGCGGGCTGCCCGCCGGCGCTGGTGAAATCACCGCCGACGACGATGTCGCCGTCGGGGAGCACCTCGAGCGCTCGGACAACCGCCGGCAGACCTGAGCCGAACGCCGACCAAGTCGACCCGTTCCAACGCGCGATACGGCTGGCGGGATTTCCGCCCGCGGTGGTGAAGTCACCGGCCGCGACCAGATCACCATTGGGCAGGACGGCCAGCGCGTACACATCGAGGTTCATGCCCGTGCCGAGCGGGGACCAGGTCGAGCCGTCCCATCGGGCGATGAAGTTGGCGGGATTGCCTCCCGCGCTGGTGAAGGCGCCTCCGGCGATGAGGTCGCCGCCCGGGAGAACCAGCAGGCAGCGGACCAGGCCGCTCGTTCCGCCTCCCATCGCGTTCCAGGTGGAGCCATCCCATCGCGCGATGCGGTTGATGGTCGTGGAGCCCGACGACGTCGCGGCGCCGCCCACCACGATGTCGCCGTTCGGGAGCACGGCGGCGCACGAAGTTGTCGAGCTCATGCCGTCGCCAAGGGCGGACCAGCCCGCCGACGAGTCCCACTTCGCGACGCGCAGCGCCGGGAAGCCCGCGATCGACGTGAACGCGCCGGTCACGACAACGCTGGTGGGGCTGACCGCGGTGACGTTGAGCAGCGTGAGCGTCGCGGTGCCGTTGTCATGGAGCGGTGACCAGTTCGAGCCGTCCCACTGGGCGACGCGCCGCGCCGGGCTTCCTCCCGCGTTGTTGAAGTTGACGCCCGCGACCAGGAGGTGGTTGTTCGAGGAGAGGGTGGTGAGGCAATAGCCCGGGCCGTCGATGCCCAGGCCGAGCTCGGACCATGCGCTCCCGTCCCAGGCCGCGATGCCGTTGGCGGTCGCGGAACCCGCGGAATTCGCGCCGGCGAAATCGCCCGCGGCGATCAAGAGCGGCTGTGCGGAGCCCGCGCCGTCCGGGTCCCACATCTTCAGCCAGCGGATCGACGACGCGACATCCGATGCGGCTGTGCCGGCAACCCAGCCCTCGTCGCACTGCGCCACAGCGGGTGCCGCGGCGAGACCGCTGAAAAGGACGAGCAACGCGGAGCTCAAACCCGAACGGGTGATGGGAGTGGTCTGGCGCATGACGGCGGGCCTCCGTTATCGGTTTTCATGGAAAGCGCCCGGCGGGCGCCTGACTCGATGCACAAAGTGCCACCCGAGACTAGCTCCTCGGGTCGATGGCTCCAAGAGGATTTTCGTGCAAATACGATTTTCCATGAAGATATTTTGTATGCATTTTGATTGGAATCTGGTACTATGCGAGGATCATGTCCGGATCTGTATCATCCCCTGAGAGAATGAGCCCTCCGAACCACCTGGATGAGTCGGCGTCGACCGCGTTCGAATCGGACGCGGCGCCCGTGCTTCGTTCGCTGCAAGAAGCGCTCCATGCGTTGATCCGGCAGCCGGGCGATCGGAGGATGCGGGCGTCGGACCTTCCCCGATCCCTCGGCATCACCCCGTCGCTGTCGTGGCAGGTCTTCCGCGTCGCGACGTCGGAAGACGTCTTCGGTGAAGTTCGGCAGATTCCGCGTCCGGACGCGATGGCCAAGCTGGTGTCCGCGGCTCGATCGTGCGGATACTCCGGGCGTGCCATCGAAGCGGTGGAAGCCGGCTATCGCGCATTCGAATCGCTCGTTCGTCGGCACGCGGATGGTCGAGCGGCGTTCGATGCCATGTCGGCCGGGCTCGGGCGCGGCGAACTCGAGCGGAGCGAACTCCCCGCGCGCCGGGCGGCGTACCGGGCGAACTCCCAGCTTTGGGGATTCCATGCCCGCCTGTGCTACAAGTGCATGGTGGTCTCGCCGGGCGCGGAGTGGAGGACCAATCCCCTGGTGATCGTCCGAGGCCTGCAGGGGTTGCGGGCGCTTCGGCGTGTACGTCCGATCGCATTGGGGCGGCGTGAGTTCGTGTCCGTCGGGCAAGGGCGGGAGTACGGGCGAGCGGCGACCGAAGAGCCGGGGGCGGTGCTGCTGCGGGATTTCTGCAGCCCGGGCCTGCCCCCGATCGAGAGCAGACCCGAAGGAACGACCGGGCACGACTTCCTGAGCATGTCGGAGATCGGCGCCACGAGCGAGGCGGACGTGTTCATGTCGGCGCGGACCCACTGCGTGAATCACGAATCCCGTGAGATCGGCACCTGCACGGTCATGCACACGCCCTGCGAGGAGTTCATCGCGGACCTGGTGGTGCCGACGGGCCTTTGGGATCTCGAGACGCTCGACGCGGGGGTCTTTGCGTGCATCGAGGACGTCTCCAAGGGCAAGACGATGCACCAGGACCACCGGCTCCCGTGCGCCACAACCGCGGAGCACCTTGGGCGTTCGGTGGACGCGCTCCACAGTTCGTCTTTCACGCGCTGCCCGGAGCTCATCCGGGCGGTGCTCCGCGAGAATCACTGGATGGCGACGGAGTTTGAGTACTGCCGCTTCCGGATCCGGTATCCGTTGCTTCATTCGTGCATCGCGATCCTGGTGCAGGAATCGCGTGACTCGGCGGCCCGCCCCGATCGTCAGCAGCCCTGATCGAACCGTGCCGCGAACGCGTCGTAGTCATCGCCGTTGACGAAGCCGTCGGCGTTGAAGTCGGCGGCGTGATCCGCGGCGTCGAACGCCTCGGCGAAGAGGTCGTAGTCGTTGCCGTTGACGTAGCCGTCGTGGTTGAAATCGGCCGCGCAGTCGCAGGCGTGCCAGCGCACGACGCCCTTGCCCGCGACCGATCCCGCGGCGGTGAACTCACCACCGACGTAGAGGTCGTGGGTGTCGGCCTTCATGGCAAAGACGGACGGGAAGTTGGCGGAGATTGTGCCCGATACGCCGCCCGAGAGCGTGACCCACTGGCCGCCCTCCAAGCGGTAGACGTAGTTAATGCCGGGCTGCGCGGTGCCGCCAGCGTAGAGCTTGGCACCGGTGCCGTCGTTGAAGACCGCGAAGCACGTGGTCCGCCCGCCGAGGTTGGCGCCGACGTTGGTCCACGACACGCCGTCCCACCTGGCGACGGAGGTCGTGGGCTTACCGGTGGGCCTGTAGTCATAGCCGCCGACGTAGAGCGCGGGGCCGTTCCCGTCGTCAAAGACCGTGATCGCGGAGAGATCGGAGGTTGAGGCGTTGCGCGTGATGCCGGTGCCGACCTTGCTCCAGGTCGAGCCGTTCCACCTGGCCAGGAGCTGGATGTTCTGTCCGTCGACGTTGTTGAACCGCCCCGCGGCGTAGAGCGCCGGGCCGTTGCCGTCGTCGTAGACGGTCATCGCGAAGACGTTGGGCGCGAAATCGCCGGTGATCCCCGCGGCGAGCGGCGTGAAGGTCGTGCCGTCGTACTTGGCGATGCACGACGCACCGACGCCGCCGATGTTGGCGAACCCGCCGCCAACGTAGAGGTCGTTGTTCCAGGTAGCGAAGGACCAGATCGCGCCGTCGGGGGGCGTGGTGAAGCTGGACCACGCCGCGCCGTCCCACGCCGCGAGATTCGCGGTGTTGGGGACGTTGGAGGCGGTGGCGAACCAACCGCCGACGAGGAGGCGAACGCCGGCGGGCGTGTTGTAGGTCGTGAGGGCCGCGACGAAGTAGTTGGTGTTGGTGGTGTAGACGCCGCCGCCCATCGCGCTCCAAGTGTTGGTCGCGGGGTTGTACTGCGCGACGCCCTTGGCGGCGGAGATGTTGGCCATGCGAGTGAAGGCGCCGCCGGCGAAGACACGCTTGCCCTGGCCGAAGTTGTGCGTCGCGAACGCGCCGACGTAGCCGTTGGAGCCAGGAGTACCGACATCGCCGAACCACTGCGGCGTGCAGGGCTGGGCCAGTGCGATCGAGCAGGATGCAAGGGCGATGGCCGCGGCGAGGTGCGCGGCGGGGCCGGAGACGGCGGCGGTGGGAACGGTGCGGATGCGCATGAAAAGCTCCGATCGGTTGATCGGAGCAGCGTACCGCGCGGGGGTCTCGTGGATCAAGACCTGATCACGGGCGAGAATGAATGCCCATCGCAGGCGGCCCTTGATCGACGAGCTTGCTCAGCACCCGGCCTCGAAGTGCTCGGCGAAGGCGTCATAGTCATCGCCGTTGACGAAGCCGTCGGCGTTGAAGTCGGCGTCGGGGCCGCCGACCTCGAAGGCCTCGGCGAAGAGGTCAAAGTCATCGGCGTTGACAAACGCGTCGCAGTTGCGATCGGCGGGGCACGGGGTCTGGAGAAACGCGCCGATCTCGGCCGCGATCGGGTCACCGAGGTTGTGGAAGAGCAAGAGGCGCAGCGTGTACACGCCGCCCATGTCGCGGCGCGTACGCCAAGCCGCGAGGTCGCCGGTGTCGACGGGCGTGAAGACCGGGCCAGCGAGCGGGATCCACTTGTGCGGGTTGTCCTGATCGGCGTATTGGATCGTGTAGGCCTCGAACCGGAAGGGCGCGTCGGGGCCGGCCAGCACGCGGGCCGAGCCGCGGATCGGGATCGTCGCGCCCGCGACGCCCTGTACGGGCTCGATGTTCACATCGAACACGCCCGCGTTGTTGCGCACGGCGGGATCGCCGAACGACTGCGAGTTGGCCATCAGCATGATCGCGTTGTCCTTGACGTCGAAGTCATAGCCCGCAAACGACGAGTACAGCGCGCAGACGATCGCGTTGCCGGCAACGGTCATCTGCGAGAGGTTGGTCGCTTGGAGCAGGAGCATCGTGGCGTTGTTGTCGACGCTGATGAAGCCGCCGCTCCCGTCGCAGGTCGACTGCAGGAATTCGACCACGGACTCCCCATACGCGTGGCACTCACCGACGATCGAGTTGCGCACCGACAGCCTGGTGCGGTCCGCGGCGTAGAAGTTCCACGCGCGCACGCTGCAGTTCACGAATCGATGGCGGACGTCGGCCCACTGGAACGTTGAATCCGTGAGGTAGGTGTTGGTCGCCAGACCCTGCACGAGCGCTTGCGCGTCATTCTCGAAATACGAACCCACGCCGAGGATCTCGGAGTTGTGGAACGTGCCCGACGAACCGCTCCGCGCCATGACGCCCCAGCGGACGTTCGACGCGTTGGTGATCGACGCGGTGTACGGGATCCCGGTGCCCCAGGGCACGCCGGGCGACGCGACAAAGGACGACACCGCGCCCGGCGCGGGGAACGCGAGGTCGACCGAGGTGTTCTTGAAGAGCGTGAGCCAGAAAAGAACGCCCTCGCTGTCCGCGATGTCGAGCGAGGTTGTGCCGAAGGGGACGAACTCGCCGGTGTTCTGGCATGCGCGGATGACCACCGACGCATTTTCGTAGAGCCCCCATGTCGAGAATCCGGTCACGACATGCACGCGCTGGTACTCGATGTGCGCGCTCCCGACGCCCGACACGCCGAACGAGCGGTAATTCCCGTCGATGTTGGTGTCGGAGAGCGAGACGACGCTCTGGTCGGCCGCGACGATGCCCGACTGGTACGCGTAGTTCTGCGGGAATTGCAGGAGCGCATGATCGAGCTCGACGTGCGAGGTGTGGAGCGCGGCCAGCTTGCCCGTCAGCGAGAGCGAAGCGCCGGGCAGAACGCGCAGCGTGGCGTTGTTGACGAGAATGATGTCGCCCTCGACCTGCGTGGGCGAGGACAACTCCACCACCTCGTTCGGGTCGGAAAGGCCGATGATCCAGCCCTCCGCGCGCGCCGAGGCGGCGAGGCCCAGGGTGGTGGCGACGGCGGCGGCAACAACGACGGCTGGCGTGCGACGCATGGAATGGCTCCTTGCCCCGCCGAACCTCGCCCGACTCCGCGCGCGGGGCGACTCCGTCGTCACACGCTCAACAACGCGAGCGCGACAACCCCTCCCGCACGAACTTGGGCGAAACTCCGCGTGGCCATTGGAACTCTTGGGATGACACCCCGGGGGATTTTCAGGGGTGCGCGTGATTTTGCGAAGATTGTCCGGCAGCGGCGGCCGACGCCGATCGCACCCGGACCGTTGCATCGCCTCAGGCCCGGCGTCCGGATCACCCATCCATGCAGCATGCACGATCGCTTCGCGCGCGCGATTCGCGTCACACGCAGACCGCGCCGACATTCGACGGCACGATGATCTCGGCCTCGGTCTGCTTCTTCACATCATCGACGTTCACGCCCGGCGCCAGTTCCTTCAGCACGAACCGGCGCGCCTTCCTGTCCATCTCGAGCACGCACAGCTCGGTGATCACCAGGTCCACGCAGCGCCTGCTCGTCAGGGGAAGCGAACACTGCTTGACCAGCTTCGGCGTGCCCTTGGCGGTGTGCTCCATCGTCACGACCACGCGCTTCACGCCCGCGACCAGGTCCATCGCGCCGCCCATGCCCTTGACCATCTTGCCCGGCACCATCCAGTTCGCCAGATCGCCCTCCTGGGAGATCTGCATCGCGCCCAGGATGCACAGGTCGACGTGCCCGCCGCGGATCATCGCGAAGCTCTCGGCCGAGGAAAAGAACGCCGCGCCCGGGCGGAAGGTGATCGTCTGCTTGCCGGCGTTGATGAGGTCGGGGTCGATCTCGCTCTCGCGCGGGAAAGGGCCCATTCCGAGCAGGCCGTTCTCGGATTGCAGCCACACGTCCATGCCCGCGGGGACGTAGTTTGCGACGAGCGTGGGCATGCCGATGCCGAGGTTGACGATGTAGCCGTCGCGCAGTTCCTTGGCGGCACGCTGGGTGATCTGTTCGCGGGTGAGCGGCATGAGGAGCCTCCGGAAAGTGCGAAAACGATAGCCTCACTTCGGCCTGGTCAGGTTGCGATAGATACCGAAGGCCATGATCGCCACGCCTCCCCACATCAGCCAGCCCGCAGCGCTCCCGGCGAATAAATAGTCGCGCTGAAACAACGGCCACAGCTCCGCACGCTCGCTGGGGATATCCGAATTCAGGTCCGCGGCCTGTTCCGCAAAGCCGACGTAGAACCGCACGACCGAGGCCCCGAGCGAACCGATCACGAGCAAGAGACCGAGCCTGAAAAACGGGATTCCCCGCTTGCGTGCCATCGCCCGCTCCTTTTATGAACTCTCCCTACAAATCCGCCCGACCTGGGCGCTCGCTGGCGGGCAGTCGCTCGCGTCGATCAGGCGGGCGATCGCGCGCTCTCCGTGCCATTCCTTTGCAATCCGGCCCCGCCTTGCGATACGCTGCACCCATCGGAGGAACCATGCCAAACCCCGCCGAACCACTGTACATCGGAACCAACCACCACGTCGCGGCCATCGACACCGCCAACGGCTCGGAGCTCTGGCGGACCAAGCTCCCCGAGGCCCTCAGCATCGTTTCCATTCTCGTCAAGGGCGAGATCGTCTTCGCCGGCACGGGCGGGCACCTGTACGCGCTCGACCGTTTCTCCGGGCGCGTCCTGTGGCACAATCCGCTCAAGGGCCTTGGGCACATGCCCGTCACGCTCGCGATGACGGGCGAGCCCGCGACCGATATCGCCGCACTGGGCGTGGATGGCACGAGCGATCCCGATACGCCCTACGGCTCGGGCTGAGGCCCGCACGACTCCCCACGACGATTCTCGACTGTGTGATCCGTTCCGAAAGGTCCGCGATGAAGTTCACGAAGATTCTTGCTCTGCTGGCCGCCTGCTCGCTCGCTTCGCTGTCGGGCGCGCTCCAGACGCCCCCCAACGCCGAAGCCAGGCCCGCCGATGCGTCCAAGCCAACCGGCGAACCGGAGCCAGCACGCAAGACTCGCAACGTCATCCTGTGCGTCGCGGACGGCCTGCGCTGGCAGGAGGTCTTTACCGGCGCGGACGAAACGCTCTTCAACGAGACGGCCGGGAAGATCAAGGACGACAAGTACGTCCGCGACACCTACTGGCGCTCCACGCCGGAGGAACGCCGCGAAACGCTCATGCCGTTCTTCTGGTCGGTCGTCGCCAAGAACGGGATCGTCTACGGCGATCGGACGCACAACGCACCCGGACGCGTCACCAACAACTACGCCGTCTCATATCCCGGCTATTCCGAGCTGTTCTGCGGCTTCCCTGAGCCCGTCATCAAGGAAAACAAGCGCATCTACAACCCGAACGTCACGGTCTTTGAGTGGCTGAACAACATGAAGGAATACAACGGGCGTGTCGTCGCCTTCACCACCTGGGACCTGTTCCCGTGGATCCTGAACGTGGAGCGGAGCAAGCTGCCGGTCGACGACGGCATCAGGCCCTGCAAGTTCGGGCGGGTCACGCCGCGGATCGAGTTCATCAACCGCCTGCGCGCCGAGACACCTCGCCGCTGGAGCGGGTCGCACTTTGATTCGATGACGTTCCACGTCATGACGGAATGGGTGGAGGTGAACCGCCCGCGCGTGATGTTCTTCGGCCTGGGCGAGACCGACGAATGGGCCCACGAGACCGACTACGAGCGGTACCTCGACGCGGCCCGGCGCTCGGACCAGTACTGGAAGGAACTGTGGGAGATGATCCAGAAGGACCCGCAGTACAAGGACCAGACCACGATCATCTTCACGTGCGACCACGGACGCGGCGACAACTCCAAGTCGCCCGACGACTGGAGCAACCACGGCGCCAAGCACCCCGGCTCCGATCAGTGGTGGGTCGCGGTGATGGGCCCCGACACGCCACCCGCCGGCCTCATCAGCGATCACGAGATGGTGACGCAATCGCAGGTCGCGGCCACGCTCGCCTGGGCGCTGGGTCAGGATTGGTGCAAGCAGGAACCCCGCGCGGGCAAGCCGCTCGAGGGCACGATCGCCGAAGAGAAATAGCGCGGGAGGATGGCACGCGAGCCATTGATCGGCGCGATTCCGCTCCGGTCGCGACGCCGAGTGGTCAGCCACGAGCCCGATTCACGCTGAAATCAGGCCTTGCTCACCGTCCGCTGCTCGATCCGCTTCACCGAGACGGTCTTGACGACGCGATCGATGTAGCTCCCGGGCGTGTGGACCTGGTCGGGGTCGAGCTGCCCGACGTCCACGATCTCTTCGACCTCGGCGATCACGAACTTCGCCGCCGTCGCCATCATCGGGTTGAAGTTCCGGGCCGTGCGCCGGTAGATGAGGTTGCCGAAGGTGTCGGCCTTCCACGCCTTGACGAGCGCCAGGTCCGCGAAGAGCCCGGTCTCCATAACGTACTCGCGCCTGCTCGCGCCCGGGACCTCGCCGCCGCGGTTCTGGTTGCGCGTGTCGTCGCCGGGCAGGTAGAACTCACGGACTTCCTTGCCCTCGGCGACGACGGTGCCCACGCCGGTCGCGGTGTAGAACGCCGGGATGCCCGCACCGCCGGCGCGGATTCGCTCCGCGAGCGTGCCCTGCGGGTTGAACTCGATCTCGAGCTCGCCGCCCAGGAACTGCTTTTCGAACGTCGCGTTCTCGCCCACGTAGCTGGAGATCATCTTCTTGATCTGGCGCGTCTGAAGCAGCAGGCCAAGTCCCCAATCGTCGACGCCCGCGTTGTTGCTGATGCAGGTGAGGCCCTTCACGCCGCTGTCGCGGAGCGCGATGATGAGCTGCTCAGGAAGGCCGCACAGTCCGAACCCGCCGACCATCACGGTCATACCGTCCTGGAGCACACCCATGGCGGCCAGATCGGCGATGCAGCTTGGGGCGGTCTGAAACACCTTGGTCTTCATGGGCAACTCCGCGGGCGGGCGGCAGCAAAGTGTCGCCGCCGCCGTGCCGCCATTGTTGCCGTCTCAGGCGGAGGGGTCCAAGACTGGCCAAGTCCGTGCACGCACCGCGGGCCGGCGGCGATCAGCCCTTGGCCTTCGCAAAGATCTGTAAGCGATGCCCCACCGGCGACAAGCCCAGCTTCGCGCACAACCTGTCCCGCAGCTCGATCAGCTCCGGCACCTGGATCGTCACCGCCTCGCGCGTATCGACCCGAATCAGCAGGTCATGCGGGCGCTGCCCGTACACAAGCTGAAAGTGCGACTGCTCCGGGTCGTCGTCGAACAGCACCCGCTGCAGAATCCCCGCCTCCTGCAGCAGGCGGATCGTGCGGTACACCGTCGCCTTGGACACGCGGACCTTGCCGCCCTTGAGCAGCTTCAGGATGGTGTCGGCCTCGAACACGCCGTCCTGACGCATCACGGTGTCGAGTACCTGGGCCCGCTCGGGGGTGTACTTCAGCCCCTCGCTCTTGAGCTTCCGCCTGAAGACCGCGCACAAGGGCTCGATGATCTCAAGCTCCCCGCCCGCCCCGATCACGGAATTCGCCGTGGTCCCCGCCATGCCTGTATCCTAACCGGGCCGGGACCTTCGTTCCCGCCCTGAGAATCCCCCGCGCATGAGCACCGAAACACCGACGCGCCCTGAACCCTCGCCAGCCCCACGGGCGATTGCCACCGACGCCGCCCCAGCCCTCGCCACCCTCGTACTCGTCTTCGGGCTCGCCGCCGTCGGCACACGCAGCACCGGCGGCGCGAGCAACGCCTTCATCGCGGTCGCCGAGATCCTTCCTCGCGCCGCGTGGCCCGCCCTTGCCCTCCTCGCCGCGTCCGCGGGCTACGGCGTGCTGGCCCGCCCGCTCCTGCGCGGCACCTCCCGCGAGGTCGAACCGATCTTCGGCCTGTCGATCTTCCTCACCCTCTCCCACGCGCTCGCGTGGTCGGGGCTGTCCGCGGGCGCGTCGCGCCAGCTCGTCGCGCTCCTGTTCGTGGGCATCGGCCTGTGCGTTTTCGTCGCCGATCGCGTCCGCGCGATGAAGCACCCGCCCGAAGCGCCGCCCGTTGGCGAGGTGCTGCTCCCGCGCTGGGTGTCGCTCTCGCTGCGGGCTTCGTTTGTCATCGCCTCGGCCGTGCTGATCGTCGCGGCACTCTCGCCGCCCGGCTGGCTGTGGTCCAGCGAGTTCGGGGGCTACGACGCGCTCTCGTATCACCTGCAGCTCCCGCAGGAATGGCTGCGTCAGGGCAGGCTCGCGCCGCTCGATCACAACGTCTATTCCTTCCTGCCCAGCTACATGGAGTCCGCGTTTCTCCTGATCGCCGCGCTGACGGGCGCGCCCGCCGCCCCCACCGCTTCCTCGCACGCGTTCGGCCTGGCCGCGGGCATCGCGCAGGGAGCCATCGCCTGCCAGCTCCTTCACGCGGGGATCGCGATCTGGTGCGCTCGCGCCCTGACCGCACTGGCCCGCCGTGTCGCGCCGGCCGGCGCCGCGATCGCCGGCCCGCTGCTCATCTCGATCCCGTGGATGATCGTCGTGGGCTCGCTGGCCTACAACGAGATGCCGATGCTGCTGCTCATGATCGGCGCAATCTCGTGCGCCGCGGACAACGCCGACGGCTCGCTGAAACGTGCGGCGCTCTGCGCCTGGCTGGTGGGCATCGCGGTCGGCGTGAAGCCCACCGCGATCGCGCTCGCCGCGCCCGCCGCAGGGATTACGCTGCTGGCGTTCACGCCCTGGAAGCGTTGGCCCGCCGCGGCGCTTGTGGGCGCCGTCGTCGGCGCTGTGTCGTTCCTCCCTTGGATGGCCCGCAACTTCAACGCCGCGGGAAATCCGGTCTTCCCCGCGCTCGCCGATTTCTTCACCAGCGCCCACTGGACCCAAGAGCAGCTCGAACGCTTCGCCCGCTCGCACCAGTTCTCCGGCTCGCTCGCCCAGCGCCTCGCGCTCACGATCCTCCCCGACTCGTCCGATCCCGCCGGCGCTCGCCACCGCGGCCTGCTCCATCCCCAGTACGCGCTGCTCTTCCCCGTCGCCCTCGTGGCGCTCGCAGCACTGCTCGCAACACTTCGCGGTGCTTCCGCGACGGCAAAGCGCTGGGCGATCGTGCTCGGGCTCTCGCTGGCCGCGCAGCTCACCGCGTGGCTTTTCTTCACGCACGTTCAATCGCGCTTCCTGCTTCCCCTCGCGCCCGTCGCCGTGCTCGCCATCGTCGTGCTCGCCGATTCACTCTCACGTGGCCCGGATCGAGACCGCGGCCTGCGCGTCGCCGTCTCCCTCTCCACGCTCCTTGCCCTCGGGCACGCCGGCTGGAGCGCGTATCTCTTCTCGCAGGAACGCGCCGGCCACCCCAACACCGCGCTGGTCATCGGCGCCGGGGCCTTCACTGGCGACGCCCTCCGCGCTCAGCTTCCAAACCTGCCCCAGGCGCAGCGCGACCAGGTCCTCAACCAGATTCCGCCCGAAGCCCTCATCAACCTCGCGCTCCCACACGACGCGCATGTGTGGCTCCTGGGCGACGCCACGCCCTTCTATCTCGGCTGCGACGTCAATTACAACACGACCTACGACGCCTCGCCGCTTACCGCGGCGATCGATCGCTACGGAAGCGATGCCACCGGCTGGGCCCGCTACCTGCACGCCCAGAAGATCGAATACGTTCTCGTGAACTTCGGCGAGCTTGATCGCCTTGTGCGCAGCGGCTTCGCCGAGGAGAGCGTCACGCCCGAGAACGCCAAGAAGCTCGTCGTATCGTGGGGCTCGATCATTCACGCCTGGCCCGAGCAGGGGCGTGCGCTCTACAAGCTGCGTGTGCCGCCGCCTCCGCCGCCCAGCGCCTTGCCCCCCGACGAAGTGCCTCCCGCGACTCCCGCAGACACCAAGCAGCCCGGCGCCAAGCAGCCCGACCAAGGCGGGCCGTCGTGAGTCTACTTCCCAATCGTCGCAGCCCGCTCTCAATCGTGCTGCAGCTCGCGGGTTTCGCCGCGGGTCTCGCGCTGCTCGCGTGGTGCGTGCGTGAAGCCCTGCGACCCGAGAACCGCGACAAGCTCGATCGACTCGGCGACGCCTCGCCCGCACAGATCGTCGGGCTGCTCGCGCTTTCGCTGGCGTCGCTCGCCGTCAACGGCCTGTCGTTCCGCTCGACCCTGTTCCCCGTCCATCGCCTGAAAGTCACGGATATTCTCGCGGTCAACTCCCTCTGCACCTGGCTCAACTATCTCCCCTTCAAGCTCGGCGCGATCACACGCGTGCTCATCCACAACCGGCGCGACGCCGTCCCCGTCTTCACCATCGGCGCGTGGTTCATCGCCCTCGCGCTCGTCATGCTCAGCGTGTGCGGCCCGCTCATCGCGGTCTCTCTCCTGCGTCCCACTGTGGACGCGATCTGGATCACGCTCTCGCTCCTCGGCGTGCTCGTCGCGGCCGCGGCGCTGCACCTGCTCGCGCGGTTCGCCTCGGGAGACGCCGGACGCGCCCGCGCCACCAGCCTTCTCTCCACCCTCACGCTCGGCCTCTCCGCGCGGCCATTCGCGCAGACGCCCGTGCGCCACGCGATCGCGGGCGCGGACATGCTCGCCTCGCCCCCCGCGTTCTCCGCCACGCTCATGTGGCGCGCCCTCGACCTCTCGCTCCAGGCCGCCCGATTCATGCTCGCGGCCTCGGTCATCGGGCACTCGCTCTCCACCGATCGCGCGCTCCTCGCCGCCCTGGCCTTCTTCCTCATCGGCGTCTTCAGCCCCGCGGGCATGCTGGGCACGCGCGAGGGCGGCACCGCCTGGCTGCTCCCGCTCGTCGCCTCTTCGGGCGAGGACACGTCCTGGTTCGCCGCCGCCGTGCTCATCGTCGGAGCGTCGGAACTCATCACCAACACCGCGTGCGCCGCGCTGGGCCTGATCTACCTCCGCCCCGATCGCCTGCTCCGCGCTCCGGGCGCATCGCACGCGCCTCCACCACCAGAAAATCAGCCAAGTTCCACGCCCCTACCATCGCCCGATGAAGCTCGCCCTGGCGCAGATCAACCCGATCATCGGTGACATCAAAGGCAACGCGGCCCTCGTTCTCGACGCCGCGAGCAAGTGCCACGACGCTGACCTGCTCGTCTGCCCCGAGCTCTGCCTCACCGGCTATCCGCCCAAAGACCTGCTGATGCACGAGGGCTTTCTCGACGAGGCCCTTTCCCAAGCCAAGTCCCTCGCGGAATCACTCGCACGCCAGCTCCCGCAGGAGCTCACGGTCGTCGTCGGCCTCCCGCTTTCGTGCGACACGGGCCCGGGCATCACCAACTCGCTCGTGGTTCTCCGCGCCGGCGCGATCATCGCCCGCTATGACAAGCGGCTCCTCCCCACCTACGACGTCTTCGACGAAGACCGCTATTTCGTGCCGGGCTCGCGCGCCTGCGTGGTCGACGTAGGCCCAGCGGGCCGCACCACCCGCGTCGGCCTCTCCATCTGCGAGGACCTCTGGCGCGGCGAAGACGCCGGCTTCGCGTCCCGCTACCTCGACGCGCCCGATCCCGTCGCCGATCTCATCCGCGCCGGCGCCCGCGTCATCATCAACCCCTCCGCCAGCCCGTTCGTGCTCGGAAAATCCGCGCGCCACCGCGACATCCTCCGCCACCACGCGACGAACCATCGCGTCCACGTCGCGAGCGTCAACCAGGTCGGCGGAAACGACGACCTCGTGTTCGACGGGAACTCCTGCGTGATCGACCCCGTCGGCTCGCTCGTCGCCGCCGCGCGAGGCTTCGAGAGCGAGCTGCTCGTCATCGACATCGACACGAGTTCCACGCCGTCGCCCGCACGCACGCTCCCGCCCGTCACCGACCCCGCGCTCGGGGCGCCCGAGGAGCTCGCGTTCCACGCCCTCCGCCGCGGCGTCGCGGATTACTGCAGGAAAACAGGCTTCAAGTCCGTGCTCCTCGGTCTCTCGGGCGGCATCGATTCCGCCCTGACCGCCTGCATCGCCTCCGCCGCCCTCGGGCCCGCCAACGTGCTCGGCGTCGGCCTGCCCGGCCCGTTCTCCTCGGACCACTCCATCGAGGACGCACGCCAACTCGCCGCCAATCTCGGCGTCCCCTTCGAAATCGTGCAGATCAACTCCGCGTTCGAGGCCATGCGCCCGCCGCTCGATCACGCCTTCCGCGCCCTCAACCAGCCCTCGCTCGGCGCGTCACTCCCCGATCTGGCCGAAGAGAATCTCCAATCGCGCCTGCGCGGCGTGGTGCTCATGGCGATCTCCAACCGCTCCGGCTCGCTCGTCCTCACCACCGGCAACAAGTCCGAACTAGCCGTGGGTTATTGCACCCTCTACGGCGACATGAACGGCGGCCTGGCTGTCCTCTCCGACGTCTCCAAGCAGCTCGTCTACCGCCTCTCTCGCTTCATCAACGATCAGCACTCAAGGCTCGGCTTCGCCGCGCCGCCGATCCCCGAGCGATCGATCACCAAACCTCCCTCGGCCGAACTCCGCCCCGACCAGACCGACCAGGACTCGCTCCCGCCCTACGACGTGCTCGACGAGATCATTGATCGGTACGTGGAGCAGCGCCAGCACCCCGCCCGCATCGTGCGGGAGGCGGGCTTCGACGCCGCCCTCGTCGATCGCGTCACCCGCATGATCGACCTCGCCGAGTACAAGCGCACCCAGGCCGCCACCGGCCTGAAAATCACGAGCGTCGCGTTCGGCCCCGGCCGGCGCGTCCCCATCGCCCAGCGCTGGCGCCCCACGGCCCGATAAGCCGCCGATCAAGCTCCGTCCGCCCTCGCCCCCGGCACGAATTGCCCACAACTTCGCGGCTCCGCCCCGCAATAGCTCTTGATCCGACCCGTTGGGCTCGGCAGACTGATGAAGTCCATCGCGACGAGCTTCCGCCGCTCGCGCGAAGGGAGAGGGAGCCCGTGTCTTTGTGGTACTGCGTGCGCGGCGCGATCGCCGCACGCGTGATGCCGCGGTGTTCGCGGCGTGGTTGCCTCTCTCGGTCGAGTCATCCCTGGAGAGACACCATGCACCGTTCCACTGTTCTCGCGTTCGCCGCCTCGGCCCTCCTCACCTCGATTGCCGGCGCCACGATCACCGGCGTCGCGGGCGACGTGCAGCTGATTTCCGCCCCCGCCGACGCGCGCATCGACGTGCTCACCAGCTCGGACTGGGTGCGGACGTGGAACGAGAAGCAGAACTTCACGCTCAGCGCGGGCCTGATCGTCGACGCCACCAGCCCAGGCCTCTACGACCAGGAGACCGACCTGGGCACGTTCGAAATCGGCGCTGGCTCCGCGATCTCGAGCCACTACATCCACTTTGATTCGCCGGGCAACACCGCCGCCGCCGCCACCGGCGCCGTGCGCTTCGCCAACAACATCATCGGTGTGATCTGCCGCGGCGACAACGGGCAGAACCTCACCGGCCGCCTCGATCGCTCCGACTACCTCGGCGCTCCCACGATCTACCCGGACAAGGTCGAGAACCGCGGCGTTGAGTTCTCCTCCGACTGGTTCCGCATCTCCGCCGACCGCAAGTGGATCGAGTTCCACTTCGCCATCGAAGCCCCGGGCGACTACATGCGCGTCATCACCGAGGTTCCCGCGCCGGGCTCGGCCGCCCTCGCCGGCATCGCCGCGCTCGCGGGCTTCGCTCGTCGCCGCCGGGCCTGATCCGCTCGAACCGCGCACCATCACGCCGCTCAACACAAAGCCCCGGGCCTTCAACCCGGGGCTTTTCGCTTGCACCGATCCGGCAGACGCCCCCCGACGACTCGACGCTCCTCGGCTCGCCCAACTCGACCCGGCGCTCGAGGCCAAATCGCGCGCTCTTCTCCCTCCTACCATGCTCCCCCTCTCCCCAGGAGCCTCTCGATGGAAGCCGGAATCGTCGGCCTGCCGAATGTCGGCAAGTCCACACTCTTCAACGCGTTGACCAAGGCCGGCGCGCTGGCCGCCAACTATCCCTTCGCCACCATCGAGCCCAACGTCGGCGTGGTCCCGATCCCCGACGATCGCCTCGAGATCATCCGCAAGCACATCGAGTCGCAGAAGATCGTGCCGGCGATGCTGCGCCTGGTCGACATCGCCGGCATCGTGAAGGGCGCCAGCGAGGGCGCGGGCCTGGGCAACAAGTTCCTCTCCCACATCCGCGAGGTCGACGCGATCCTCCAGGTCGTCCGCTGCTTCACCAAGGCGCCGGGCGGCGAGGACATCACCCACGTCGAGGGCACCGTCGATCCACTCCGCGACATCGAGATCATCAACACCGAGCTGGTGCTCGCCGACCTCGAGACCGTCAGCGGCTCGATCGGCAAGGCCGAGCGGGCGGCCAAGAGCGGCGAGAAGGAGAACATCGCCCGCTTCAGCCTGCTCAAGAAGCTCGAGCCCGTGCTGAACGCCGGCAAGCCCGCCCGCTCGCTCAAGGTCGATGATCCCGAAGAGGCCAAGGTGATGAAGAGCCTCTCGCTCATCACGTCCAAGAAGGTGCTCTACGTGCTCAACGTCGACGAGGACGACGTCAACGGCGTGGGCCCGCTGGCCCAGCGCGTGCGCGAGCACGCCGCCAAGGAAGGCAGCGAGTGCGTCGCGGTGTGCGCCAAGATCGAGAGCGAGCTGGCCGAGCTCTCCGACGCCGACCGCCTCGAGATGCTGCAATCGATGGGCATGACCGAGCCGGCGCTGGCGCGCCTGGCGCGTCAGGCGTATCACCTGCTGGGCCTGCAGTCGTACTACACCGCGGGCCCGAAGGAGATCCGCGCGTGGACGGTGCCGATCGGCTCGACGGCGCCGCAGGCCGCGGGCGTGATCCACACCGACTTCGAACGCGGCTTCATCCGCGCCGAGATCTACACCGTCGCCGACCTCGAGAAGTTCAAGACGGAGAAGGCGATCAAGGAAGCGGGCAAGATGCGCGTCGAGGGCAAGGACTACGTCATGCACGACGCGGACGTGTGCCATTTCCTGTTCAACGTGTGAGCAAATAGAGACAGCAAGGCAGGCGGATCAACACTCGCTGGACTTGAATTGTCCAAGCGAGTATCGAACCACTCCGCCACTCCGCCACTCCGCCACTCCGCCACTCCGCCACTCCGCCACTCCGCCACTCCGCCACTTCGCCACTTCGCCACTCCATCTCTCCCTCGCCCCGCTAACACCCCTCCTTCTCGCGCGTCCTTCTTCCGCCGGGCCCTGGCCCGCCCAAGGAGACTCGCATGAATCGCACCGCCCGCGTCCTATCCGCCGCCGCTCTGACCGCCGCCGCGTTCGCCGGCGCCTGGGCCCCCGCCCGCTCGGGCCCGCCCATGGTGTGCAGCGAGGTGCAGGTCGATTCGGAGTACCGGTCTTCGATCGAGAAGCTCCCCACCACCGGCGATGACCCGATCGGCCACAGCCTCGCCGCGCTGTCCGGGAGCCCTGACTTCTTCTCGCACATGGAGATCGTCCGCCGCCTCTGCTTGAACCAGCGCGGCCAATCCGAACAGATCATCCATCGCCTCATGCAGCGCGTCGTCGACGGCGAAGCGGTCGGCAAGGTCGGCTCCAACGAATGGCTCGACCTCGCGTACGCCGTCGGCTGCCTCAACCAGCTGGGAGAGATCGAGCGTGTGAAGGGCCGGATCGCTCCGGGCGAGCGCGACGGCATCCCCGGCTACTGGTACATGCTCCGCGCGATCAAACTCGAGAGCAAGGAGAGCCGCGGCTCGGCCTCCACGCTCCACTTCGCCGCCGCCCTCTTGACGCATCCGGTCATGGTCAGCGACGAGAAGAACCTCGCCCGCGTCGACGAGCGATACCGCTTCCACATGCGTGAGGCCGTCCGCGGCATGTCCCCGGGCTCGCTCCTGGAAAAGAACATGCAGTCCAACCTCACCAGCTACCAGGGAGCGATCGAACGCGCCCGCAAGGAGCTCGCCGCCGAAGTCCAGCCCAGCGACACGACATCCTCCCCCAAGAAGTAGACTCGTGCTTCGCGTGGAGCCCATTCCCGACCGCATCCGCGCCGTTTCGACCGACGCAGCAGCGCCGCTGGAGGTCGTGCGCGCGGATGCCGACCCGGACGCGGCCCCGCCGGAAGTTGACAACTCACTGTCGCGTCAGATCGCCCCGCTCGTCGCGCTGGCGCGTCGCGGCGACCGCGGATCGTGGTCAACGCTCTACGACCTCTACGCGCCGGTGGTCCACGCCGTGCTCCTCGTCCGCGTCGGCTCTCCCGACGCCGATGACTTGACCCAGGACGTCTTCGTCGCCGCGATGCGGAAGATCGGCTCGCTGCGCGACGATGCCATGTTCGTGCCGTGGCTCTGCTCGATGGCGCGACGCCGCGCCGGCACGCTGTTCCGCGTGCGCTCGCTCTTCCGCCGGGCGCTGCCCCGCGCTGCCGAAGCCAAGCCAGCGCACGCCGAGGCTCCCGCGATCCACGAAACACCGATCACGCCGCTGCAACTCCTCGACGCCATCCGCTCCCTCCCCGAGGCGTATCACGAAACGCTCGCGCTCCGTCTCATCGAGCAGTTGGAGGGCCAGGAGATCGCCCGACGCCTGGGCCTCACGCACGGCTCGGTCCGCGTCAATCTCACCCGCGGCATGAAGCTCCTCCGAGACAAGCTCGCGCCCGCGTCCATGGAGCCGTCGCCATGACCGATGCAAACCGACATCCGGACCAGCAGCCCGATCCAGGAACCGCCGCTCTCGAAGAGACCCTCTCGCGTGTCGGCGCCTCGCTGCGTCATCGTGGCTCGCTCCCCGATCCCTCGCGCCCCGATTCGTCGCGCCCATCGCTCCGTGGCATTCTCGCGCTCGGCACGCTCACGCTCGCGATCGCCGCCGCCGCGATCTTCTTCCTGCGCCCGACCGGCCAGGCCTGGGACGTCCGGGTCATCGCCGGCTCCCCCACGATCGACGGCCGGCCAGGCGCCCCGCGACTCCGCGAGAGCCAGTGGCTGACCACCGCCGCCGGAGAACGCGCCACGCTCACCGTCCCCTCCATCGGCACGGTCACCGTCGAGCCCGACTCGCGCGTTCGTCTCGTTCGCTCGCGCCAGAAGCAGCAGCAGATGGAGCTCTCGCGCGGCACGCTCCACGCCACCATCACCGCCCCGCCGCGCCTGTTTGTCGTGGACACGCCCGCCGCTCGTGCCACCGACATGGGCTGCATCTACACGCTCCGCGTCGAACCCGACGGCACGACGCTTCTGTCCGTCGCCGTCGGCTGGGTCGAGCTCTCAGGCAAGGAGGGCGTGACGCGCGTCTCCGCGGGGCTTGAATGCCGGACCAGCGCCGATGGCGTTGTCGCGCTCCCGCGTGCGAAGGCGTCCTCGCTCCCTGAGGATCAACTCGCGGCCTTCGACCCCGCGCGGATCGGCGCGGGTGCGATCGATGCGCTCCTTTCATCCTGCGGGCAGCCCGACGGCATCACGCTGTGGCACATCCTGCAGCGCGTTCCAGAGACCCGGCGCGCCGCCGTGCTCGACCGCTTGGCAGCGTTGTACCCCGCGCCTCCCGACGCGCCGCGCGACAAGACACTCGCCCTCGACCGCACCGCCCTCGAGGCTTGGTGGAACCAGCTGCGATGACACGGAAGGAAAATACTGGAATGCGAAATTGTCGTGTGGCAAGCGGTCACATGTGGCATGGCACAAAGGAAAAGGCCCGATCGCATACCCGGGCCTTGAGTATCTCATTCCCTTGTGGAGTCACGATCAGTCGCAGCCCTGATCAAAGGCACCACTGAACTCGTCCCAGTCATCGCCATTCACAAAGCCGTCGCCATTGAAATCAGCGATCGGCTCGGCGTTGTCAAATGCCTCGCCGTAGGCGTCGAAATCATCACCGTTCACGAAACCGTTCCGGTCGAAATCGAGGCGGCACCGCACCCACAGCAATGCGTGGGAGACCGCGGAGTCCGACGCGAGCACACCCGTCCCGGCTACATAGAGGTACGCCCCATCGCCCCACACGCTCGCAGCGCTCGAAGCGGCGAACGAAGAACCGAGGAACGAATGCAGGTCCTGCCAGCTCTCGGCTGAACCCGCCCAGAGCCCGGCGTGGGTGACCCCGCCAAACGACGCCTCGCCCGCTTGCCACGAACCGAATACGGCGCGAGCAACGGACCCATCCGCGCCGACCGGGTGGATCCCACGCCACGAGCCCGCGCTGCCCGACCAGATGCCGGCTCGCGATTCGCCCTCGAACCGCGCCCAGCCGACCTGCGTCCCAGCTCCCGCGCCCTTCGCCGTAGATTCCGTCGCGCCCGCCGGGTGCAGGTCGATCCACGAAGTCCCGCTTCCCCGCCACATCGCCGCGTGACTTGGTTGATTGGGTCCGCTCACAGTTCCCCCGACCTCTTGGTCGGGCGAGATTCCATTGACAAACGAGTTCATCACCAGCCATGTCCCCGATGCGTCCCGCGGATGAAGGTCCACATGCGATGCCGCCGACCCACGCCACAGACTCGCGTGCTGGCCCACGAGCTTGAGTTGGGGTGAGGCGTAGAACGAGAATCCCGCCTGCTGCCCAGCGATCACGCACATCGCCACGCCCGACGTCGCGTGCGCCGGACGCAGATTGACCCACGACGCACGCGTCCCGCGCCAGAGCGACGGCACCGCCAATCCCGAGGAAGAACCGTCGTCGCCAACCTGACCGTTCGACGCAACCCCGACCTGAGTTCCATCGCCGCACACACCCAGCACCAGCGACGACCCGCTCGAGTAGGGGTGCAAGTTGACGCCGTTCGAATCTCCGCTCCACATCACCGCCTGGTTGCCGATCCCGGTGATCCAGATGCTCCCGCCCTGCATCCCGCCCGCCACGCTGTTGGCTCTCGAACGGACCGCCCCCTCGGGATGAAGATCGATCACCCTCCACTGCGCGGTCGCGTGGGCGCAGATCGTCAGAACCACGACCGCCCCGAATTGGTGAAGACGCATCGCGCCCACAGCGTGTGCCACAGGAAACTCCTCGAAAGGTCACGGAAATCCCAAGCCCCACAGCACCACAAATCTACCAGACTATCCACGGAACCCTGCTGCGATTTCTCCCGTTTCTTGTTGCTTGGTGCCTCACCCCCACGCCTTCAACGGGTGCCGACCGCCTGAGAACTCCCCCCCGAAACACGACCCTGTCTTCGCGCCAAGCTTGCTCCTCCGCCTTACTCCCCAACCACGCCCCTCGTTTCCGTATTTGTCTTCATTTGGCGATTTGGCCATTTGGCCATGTGGCGATTTGCCAATACCATCCGCGGCGTGACCGTCCCGACCCCCACAACCCCTCGTTCCGACCAGCACCCAGGCCTGGGTGTCTCGCCCGGCATCGTCATCGGGCGGGTCATGGTCTTGGACACCGAGCACGGGCGAGTCCCGCGTCGCCCGATCACAGCCCACGCCGTCAAGGGCGAGCTCGAACGCTTCGACCACGCCATCCGCGCCTCGATCGCCGATCTTCACGCCCTCTACGCCCAGGCCAAGACCGAGATGGGCGAAGAGACCGCGGCGATCTTCCGCGTCCACGCCGTCATGCTCGCCGACAAGTCCCTCGTCGGCCCGATGCGCGTGATGATCGAGAAGGAGCTGGTGAGCGCCGAGTTCGCGGTCTCGCACCAGCTTGGCGTGCTGGCAGATAAGTTCCGCTCCTCGCGCGATTCGTCCTTCAAGACCAAAGCCAACGACATCGACGACCTGTCGGCCCGCGTGCTGCACCACCTGCTCGGCGCGCAGCAATCCCGCCTCATCGAGGCCCCCCCCGACACCATCATCTTCGCCCGCGACCTCACGCCCTCCCAGACCGCGGGGTTTGATCGCTCGCGCGTCATCGGATTTGCCACCGACCTGGGCGGGCGCACCAGCCACACCGCGATCGTCGCCCGCGCACTCGGGATCCCCGCCGTCGTGGGGTGCCAGAACCTCACCGCCGCCTCGGCCGACGGCATGACCGCGATCCTCGACGGCGACCGCGGCGTCGTCGTCCTCAACCCAAGCCCAGAGCAGCTCGCCGACTACCAGCTCCAGATCGAGCAGACGCGGAACTTCAAGCTCTCGCTCGCCGATCTGTGCAAGCTCCCCGCCGTCACCGTCGACGGCACGCGGATCGAGATCCTCGGCAACATCGAGTTCGCCGAGGAGATCAACCAGGTCATCGACGCCGGCGGCGAGGGCGTCGGCCTCTATCGCACCGAGTTCCTCTACCTCACCAACCCCACCGAGCCCACCGAGGAAGACCACTACAAGGCCTACGCCCGCTGCGTCTCGCTCGCCGGCGGCCGCCCGCTCACCATCCGCACCGTTGACTTGGGCGCCGACAAGTACACCCAGTCCCGCGTCGACGTCCCCGAGCGCAACCCCTTCCTGGGCAACCGCTCCATCCGCTACTGCCTCCGAAACCTCCCGATGTTCAAGAGGCAGCTCCGCGCTCTGCTCCGCGCTTCAGCCCTGGGCCCGATCAAGATCATGTTCCCCTTGATCACCTCCCTCGAAGAGTTCCGCCAGGCCAAGTACCACGTCCGCGACATCATGGACGACCTCGCCGAGGAAGGTTTGGCCTTCGATCGGGACCTCAAAATGGGAATGATGGTCGAAGTTCCCTCGGCCGCGATCCTGGCCGAAGCCTTCGCCCGCGAGGTTGATTTCTTCTCGATCGGGACCAACGACCTGGTGCAGTACACCCTGGCGGTCGATCGCACAAATGAGCGTGTGGCAGGGCTTTACAGCCACACGCACCCCGCCGTCCTGCGCCTGATAAAGGACGTCATCCGCAAGGCCAAACGAGCCGATATCCCGGTGTCGTGCTGCGGCGAGTCGGCCGGCGACCTCGAATTTGCGATGTTGCTCATCGGGTTCGGGTTGCGTACGCTCTCCGTGACCAGTTCATCGATCCCGCAGCTCAAGCGGCTGATCCGGAGCGTGAACATCAGCCAGTGCGAGAGGATCGCCAAGTCGGCGATCGCCCTCGATTCGGACGTGCAGGTTTCCGCGTTGCTGCGGGAGCGTGCACGCAAGATCGTGCCGGAAGCGTTCGACGGGCGTACCGCCGAATGAGCACTGGCGAAGGAACCGCGGCGAATCGCCGGGCCTCACCCGAACCGGGTTGAGCGCCCGCCGCCGAATGGTCCGCCCCGTTTGTCGCCCCGAGCCCCGCGCGATGCGTCGGGCGCGCCGGGAGCGCCGGGCGCGAACCACGGCGCACGCGATCCGCCGCACGCGGACGCTGTTCTTTTACGTGATCCCCGTGACCACGCCCACCCGAATCCGGGCCGCCGCCAAGCCGACCTCGTGCGATGCGCGAGGAGCGACTGTTGCGCGCCCCCGAACGCCGGCGCTCACCACCACGTAGAAGCTCGCGTCCGCGCGGAAACGAAAGACCGCGAGGAACGCAGACATGCCCAACAACCAGATGATCATCAACTACGTCCCCGGCGATGAGTGCCGTGTCGCCATCGTCGAGGACGGAAAGCTCGAAGAGCTCCACGCCGAACGGTTCGCCAGCGCCTCGCGCGTCGGCAACATCTATGTCGGCAAGGTCACCAACGTCGAGGCCTCCATCCAGGCCGCCTTCATCGACTTCGGCGTGGGTGAGAACGGCTTCCTTCACTACTCCGACCTCCACCCCCGCTATTTCCCGGGTGAGGACGTCGAAGAGACGACCGAGCGCGTCGGACACAAGACCCCGCGCCGCGAACGCCCGCCCATCCAGCACTGCCTGAAGCGCGGCCAGGAGATCACCGTCCAGGTCCTGAAGGAGGGCGTCGGCACCAAGGGCCCCACCCTCACCAGCTACCTCTCCATCCCCGGGCGCTACCTCGTCATGATGCCCCAGATGGACAAGGTCGGCGTCTCCCGCAAGGTCGAGGACGAGGAGCAGCGCGCCAAGATGCGCCAGATTCTCGACCAGCTCGACCTTCCCGAGGGCTTCGGGTTCATCCTGCGCACCGCGGGCATGGACCGCACCAAGCTCGAGCTCAAGCGCGACCTGGCCTACCTCCAGCGCCTTTGGAAGGACATGGAGCGCCGGCGCGACTCGGGCAGCAAGCCGCGCCTGCTCTATTCCGAGAGCGATCTGCTCGTCCGCGCCCTGCGCGACCTGCTCACCGGCGAGACCAACGAGGTCGTCATCGACCACGAGGTCGCGCTCGACCGAGCCAGCCGCTTCATGAAGATCGTCTCGCCACGCTCCACCACCAAGCTCCTGCACTTCCCGGGCAAGACGCCCATCTTCCACGCGTTCGGCATCGAGCCGCAGATCGCGCTCATCCACGCCCGCGAGGTCCCGCTCCCCTCGGGCGGGCGCCTGGTCATCGACCAGACCGAGGCCCTGGTCGCGATCGACGTCAACTCGGGCAAGTCGCGTGAATCGCGCGACGCCGAGGAGAACGCCTATCGCACCAACCTCGAGGCCGTCGACGAAATCTGCCGCCAACTCCGCCTCCGCGACCTGGGCGGCATCGTCGTCAACGACCTCATCGACATGCGCTCGCTCGCCAAGCGCCGCGAGATCGAGACCCGCTTCAAGGAACGCCTCAAGCGCGACAAGGCCCGCACCACCACCGCCAACATCTCACCCTTCGGCATCCTGGAGATGACCCGCCAGCGCATGCGCGGCAGCCACGAATCCGTCCACTTCGTCGACTGCCCTACCTGCCGCGGGCGCGGCCTCGTGCAGCGCCCCGACTCCGTCGCGTCCGACGCGCTCCGCGAGCTCGCCGCCGTGCTCGATATCGACCGCGTCTCCAAGGTCGAGATCGCCGTCGCCCCGCGCGTCGCCGGCGAGCTCCTCTCCTCGCGCCGCCAGCTCCTGGGGCGCATCGAGCGTTCCAGCGGCAAGCATGTTGACGTTCGAGTCAGCGAGTCGGTGCCCGTCGACCGCGTGTCGTTCTACGCCTACGACGCCGCGGGCGCCGACATCGACCTCACCGCCGTCCAGCACCACAAGAAGCCCAAGGACCTGAAGCCCTGGCAGACGCACGACGGCAGCGAGTGGGCCGACGAAATCCCCGCCACCGTCGAGCAGGAATCCGAAGAAACCCACGAGCTCGGCGAGCCCACGCACCCGATCGAGATGGACCTCCCCGACGTCCCCGTCGAGGAGGGCGACGACCGCCCGGTTCTCGCTGGCGAAGACGACCAGGACCGTGGCGGGCGCAAGCGCCGCCGTCGGCGCGGCGGGCGTGGTCGCGGGCGCGGCGGCGAGGGCGATCAGCCGCGCGACCAACGAGATCAGCGCCGTGACCAGCGTCGCGACGGCCAAGGCCGTGATGGACAGGGTCGCGACGGCCAAGGTCGTGACAGGCGCGATCGTCGCGTCCCTGCCGGCGACGACGCCGGTCCCCTGCCCTCGTCCCTCGATGCACCGCGCCCCGCGCGCCTGCCCCGAGTCGAAGAAGAGCCCCGCGTCATCGCGGGCGTCGCGCCCACGCGCGTCCGTCCCGTGCCCACGGCCGGTGATTACGACGACGAATCCGGCGCCGCACCCGCCAATCTCGACTCGCGCTCTGACTCCGCAGCCGACACCGGCGAATCCGGCGCTCAGGGCGATTCGGTAATGCAGCGTGATTCCAACCGCGATGACCAGCAAAACCCGCAGGGTCAGCCGGACCAGCCCGGAGAAGGCGGCCGTCGCCGTCGTCGTCGACGCCGCGGCGGACGAGGTCGCAATCGCAACCGCCAGGGCGATGGCGCGGTGAACGCCCCGGATGGCGCCGCCGGTTCGCCCGAGCCGCGTGACGACGTGGGCGACAACGCCGACGGCAACGAGAGCGATGAATCGGGGGATCAGCGCGAAGCTCAGCCTCGTGGCCAGCGCGATACACGCGATTCAGCGCCCGCCGGCGATGCGGAGGGCGGCATGGACTCGAGCGGCCAGCCCGACGACGCGGGAGATGAAGACGCCGACGCCCAAGGTGGACAGGACGGCGAACGGACCGGTGAGCAAACCGGCGATCAGCAGGGCGAGGGCGGCAAGCGCCGTCGCCGCCGGCGTCGTCGCGGTGGGCGTGGACGCGGCGGCGAAAACCGCGGCGAAAACCAGCCCGGCGAGCGCGATCAGTCGCAAGGCGACCAGCGCCAAGGCAATCAGCGCGACGGACGTCAGGGCGGCCAGCGCGGCGAGCATCGCGATGGTCACCGCGACGGCCAGAGGAACGGCCAACGCGATGGCCAGCGCCAGCCGCGCGAACCCCGCGCCGAACAGCCGCGCGAAACACCTTCCAATCCGCCGGCCTCAACCCCGCCAACCCCGGCCGCGCCGCAGCCCGCGCCCGCCGCCCAGCCGCGGCGTCTCTACGGCTTCAAGCGCAAGCTCTCCCCCAGCGAACTCAACAAACGCCCCAAGCCCGAATAGGCTGTCTTCGTGACTTCGTGACTTCGTGACTTCGTGTCTTCGTGTCTTCGTGACTTCGTGACTTCGTGACTCCGTGACTCCGTGTCTTCGTGACTTTCTTCTCCCCCTAGTGCCAAGTGCCTAGTGCCCAGTGCCTCTTCATGCCTCCCCGCCGCATCATCATCCTCGGCTCCACCGGCTCGATCGGCACGAGCACCCTCGATGTTGTCGCGCACCTCAACCACCTCCACGCGCGGGGCGAGTATCCCGACCGCTTCGATGTCGTCGGCCTGGCCGCCGGGCAGAACCACGAACTCCTCGCCCAGCAGGCCGCCCGCTTCAACTGCTCCAACACCGCCTGCTCTCGCTCCGACTCTTCCGCCACGTTCCGAGGCCCGACCGCGGCGCTCGATCTCGTCCGCGCCGTCGATTGCGACCTCGTCATGGCGGCGATCGTCGGCTCCGCCGGCCTTCCCGCCACGCTCGCCGCCGTCGAGCTCGGGCGCGACGTCGCACTGGCCAATAAGGAAACGCTCGTCGCCGCCGGCGCGCTCGTCATACCCGCGGCCGTCCGCTCCGGCTCGCGCCTCCTCCCGGTGGATAGCGAACACTCCGGCGTGTGGCAGGCCCTGATGGGCATCAAGCCCACGCCTCTCGCCCCGCCTCTCAAAGCCCCCGACGCCGTTCGCCGCGTCACGCTCACCGCCTCGGGCGGCCCGTTCCGAACCTGGTCGCCCGATCAGATCCGCCACGCGACCCGCGAGCAGGCCCTGCGCCATCCCACCTGGTCCATGGGCGCCAAGGTCACGATCGACTCCGCGTCGCTGATGAACAAAGCCCTCGAGCTCATCGAGGCCCACTGGCTCTTTGAGCTCCCGCCCGAGAGACTCGGCGCGGTCATCCATCCGCAGTCGATCGTCCACGCGATCGTGGAGCTGAACGACGCCAGCGTGCTGGCGCAGCTCGCCTGCCCGGACATGCGCACGCCCATCCAGGCCGCCCTGACCTTCCCGCGCCGCGCCGAGGGTGTCGCCCCCCGCCTCAACCTCGCGTCGCTCTCGCGCCTGGAGTTCGAAACTCCCGACCCCGCGCGATTCCCCGCACTGTCGCTGGCCGACCTCGTGATGCACCGCGGCAAGTCCTCCGGCGCGATCCTGAACGCCGCCAACGAAGAGGCCGTCACCGCGTTCATGGACCCCGCCCGCGACCTGGCCTTCCACCGCATCCCGGAACTGGCGCGCGAGGCGCTGGAAACCCTCCCGATCGGTCCCCTGCGCGACCTTTCCGACCTTGCCGAGGCGGAATCGTTGGCCCGCGATCTGGTCCGCCGCCGCGCCGCGGGCGTGCATGTCGGTGTACGCTAGTTCCGCGTGTCCACCACCTCGCCCGCCTATCAAGCCGCGTTCCGCCTCTACGAGCAGGGCCAATTCGCCCAGGCCGAGGTCTCCTTGCGCAGCGCGATCCAGCGCTCGCCCAAGGACGCCGACCTCGCCGCGCTCATGGGCGCGGTGCTGCGTGACCTCGGCCAGGCCGAGCGTGCGATCCACTTCTGCCAGCGTGCCGTCACGCTCGACCCCTCGCGCTCCGTCTACCACACCAATCTCGGCGAGACACTGCTCAACTTCGACCTTTCCGATCGCGCCGAGCACGCGCTCCGCGAGGCCATCCGCGTCAACCCCTCGGAGTACGCCGCCCGCAACCTGCTCGCGATGGCGCTCATCAAGCGGCACGCCACGAGCGAGGCCCTCGCGCTCCTCGAGCAGGCGATCCCGCTCCGCCCCGAGCTTTCCGAGGCGCTCACCAACGCCGCGCTCCTGCTCTGCGACATGGCCCGGGCCGGGGACGCCATCGCGCTCCTCCGCGCCCGTCGCGCCCAAGCGCCCGACGACGCGATGATCGATCGGACCATCGCCGACGTGCTCAACTACGCCGACGCCGATCGCGCCGAGTCGTTCGACGCCCACGTCCGCTACGCCCGGGCGCTCGAGGCCTCCGCGCTCGCCGACCTCGCCGCGCTGGGACCCCCGCAACCCGCGCGCGACCCGGAGAAAATCCTCAACATCGCCTTCATTTCCCCCGATTTTCGCGAGCACTCCGTCGCCTTCTTCATCGAGGGACTCTTCAAGCACCTGGACCGCTCCCGCGCCCGCGTCATCGCCCTCGACGCCGGCGGCAGCGCCGACCGCACCACCACGCGCCTCCGCGCCCTCTGCGACGAACACCACAACGTCGCCTCGCTCCCCGATCTCGAACTCGCGCGACTTGTCCGCACGCGGAAAACCGACATCCTCGTCGACCTGGCGGGCCTCACCCACAAGAACCGCCTGCGCGCCATGGCCCTCCGCGCCGCGCCGCTGCAGTGCACCTATCTCGGCTATCCCAACACCACGGGCGTCTCGGCCATCGACGCCCGCCTCGTCGACGACGTCACCGACCCCGCGGCCGAAACCGAGTCCTTCTGCACCGAGTGCCTCGTCCGCCTCACGTCTCCCGCCGGAACGCAGCCCGCCGGAATGCAGCCCGCCGGAATGCACGCCTACACGCCGCCCTCCGACCTCCCGCCCGTCTCGCCGCTCCCCGACGGCCCGCCGGTCCTGGGCTCGTTCAACATGCTCTCGAAGGTCTCGCCGCGCACGCTCGACACCTGGGCGGCCGTGCTGCGCCGGATCGAGAACGCCACGCTCGTGCTCAAGGCCAAGGCGCTCGCCGACGAAGCCGTCCGCGCGTTCATCACGCGCCAGTTCCACGCGCGGGGCATCGATCCCGCACGCCTCACGCTCCTGGGGCCCACGCCCTCCATCGCCGAACACCTCGCCATCTATTCGCGCCTCTGGCTCGCGCTCGACACGATGCCATACAACGGCGTGACCACCACCTGCGAGTCGCTCGTCATGGGTGTCCCGGTCGTCACGCTCCCGGGCACGCGACACGCCGAACGCACCGCCGCCAGCATCCTCACCTCCGCGCGCCACCCCGAGTGGATCGCCCGCAGCGCCGACGAATACGCCGAGATCGCGGCACGCCTGGTCGCCGATCGCCAGTCGCTGGCGCGCACCCGCGCATCCCTCCGCGATCAGGTGCTTGCGTCCCCGCTCTGCGACGCCGCCAGCCACGCCCGCCGCTTTGAGTCCACGCTCCGCGCCCTCTGGCGCGAGGCGTGCAGCACGGGAAGCACGTGAAAACACGCCGCCCTCCCATCGCGCCCGCGCTCCTTCTGGCCCTCACCATCGCCCTGATTGTCTTCCCGCTCGCCCGCTCGCTCTGGCTCGGCCTCGCCGGCCTCTTCCGCGATCCCGGCCCGCACGCCTCGTCACTCCCCACCATCATCGACGCCGAGACACTCGCGCGCACCTTCGCCATCGCGCTCTTCGTCGGCCTCGCTTCCTCGCTCCTGGCCTGGCCCGTCGCGTTCTTCTGCCGCGCCCGCCCCGTCCTTCACTGGTCCCTCATCCCCCTGGCGATGCCCCCCTACCTCGCGTACGCCGGCTGGGGACTCCTCCGCGCGCCGGGCACCGCGCTCGGCACGTTCATCGAGCAGTTCGTGCAACGCGGCCTGCCTGCTCTCCCCTTCATCGTGGGCCAGTCGCTCGCCATCCTGGGCGTGATCCTCTGGTCCACGCCCATCGCGCTCCTAGTCCTCGCGCCCGCCGCTCGCCGCATCGATGACGCCACGCTCGATCTCCTCACCCTCGAATCAACTTCTCGTTTCGCGCGCTCCCGCTCGCTCGCCCGCATCACCCTCCGCCCCTTCGCGCTCGCCGCGATCATCGTCGCGCTGCTCACGCTCGGCTCGAATCTGCCTCTGCACCTCGCGCAGGTTCGCACCTACGCCGTCAATATCTGGCAGGCTCTCGATCTCGCCGGGCCCGACCAGGCGTGGCGCGTCTGGGGCGCCGCGTCGCCGCTGCTCGTGATCGCGATTGCCGCCGGTTGGCTTCTTTCGGGGCGTCTCTTCACGCCCGACACGCCGCCGCCCCAGGTCACGCCGCGCCCGGCGCCCTTCGGCCGCCTCGCGGCGATTCTCCTGCTCGTCCTCGCCGTCCTCGCCCCGCTCATCCTCTTCATCACCAACATCCAGCGTGCGGCCTCGATCTCCACTTTCTTCCGCTCGGCCTCCGACGCCTTTGCAACCAGCGCCGTTCTCTCACTCATCGTCGCGCTCGCGTCGGCCTGCGTTACGCTCATCGTGTGGCGCGCCGCCGCATCTGATTCGCCCACCGCGCGAACGCTCGCCTCGCTCTCCACACGCTTTCTTCTCATCAGTGCGCTCACGCCCGGGGTGCTCGTGGGCTCATCCCTCGCCCAGACCTGGGGCCGATTTTCCACCAGCGGCACGACCGACATGGCGCTCCTGGCGATCGCGCACCTTGCCCGTTTCGCCGGACTCTCCGCCGCGATGGGCGCGCTGATCGCCCGCGCCGAGCCGCGCGACGCCCGCGCCATGCGCCTGCTCGACGGTGCCGACCACGGCCGGGGCTGGCTCGCCGCCGCCCTCCGCCCCGAACTCGGCTGGCTCATCGCCTCGGCCGCCCTCGCCGCCGCCCTCTCGCTCCACGAGATCGAGGCCGCGGTCATCCTCATGCCGCCCGGCGACCTCCTGCCCCGCCGCGTGCTTGCGCTCCTCCACTACGCCCGCGACGAAGAACTCTGCATCGCCGGCGCGTCCATCACGCTCGCCGCCCTCGCCCTGGCCGCCATCGCTTCTTTCGGCGCTCGACGCCGAACCTAGACCTCCGCCCGAGGGTTCACTGACAAGTCTTCGGGCCCGTGCGCTTCCTCTTCCTCTGCTCCGGGTGCCGTGGCCAAGCCCCGCTTTGGGGGCTTGACCACGCTCATGGTACGTCGGCGCTCCGCGCCGACATCTACTTGATCTACCCGCCGTCGATCAACCGAAACCGAAGATCGCTCGGCAGGCCCCGCCCACGAAATACCCGACGACCGAGACCGGGTAGAGGATCAACACCCATAGGCCAACCACTTTGATAATGCGTTCGTGTGATTCCGCGTTTGCCGTCGATGATTCAACAAGTCCATAAGACGCGATTGGTATCGCAAAGAACACCACCGGGATCGCCAAGCACCCAAGCACACTGTTCGGGAGGCCGAACTCCGACACCCCGAAGCCGCCGATCAGCGCCGAGACGCCGAAAACGACCACGCCGAAGATCACGAGTTGCTTGAGGCTCGACGAAAACAACTTCTCGTTCATCGCCGCACGTTTCCGCCGAGGGGTGCTCGGTCGCCGCCGAAATCCCATCACCCTCAACAGCCCGACATGGCTGTCGAAGCCGCATTCACCCCGGCACCATCAAGCGCCCGGTTCGGCATCCGCGCCCGCTCCCGTCAATATACATCGGACCACTTGCCGACTCCGCCTCCCCCTCTTCTCCCCGACCTCCGCTCTCCTCTGATGCCTCTGAATTCCGCCTTCTCCTCCATTCCCCTCCCTGCCCTTCGAGCTCCCTCTTCTCTTCCCCACTCCCAACTCCCCATTCCCGACTCCCCATTCCCGACTCCCGCTCCTCTCGGTTAGCAGCCGCTTACCACCGCCTCCGTGCGCACCAGAGTGTCCGTCTTTTTGGCCGTTTTCCAGATTTCCGAAATAAATCTCCGCGCGTCCAGAGCCTGCGCGCAACCTCTTATCCTTCCTTGACTTATTGAGTGATTTGGCGATTTGAACTTTGGCGATTTCGCGCGCGCATCACCGCCTTGGTGCGCACCAATGTGTCCGCCCGCCCCCTGTACGGAGAGTGCGTGTGTTCACCGCCGCTCTTTGACAAGTGAATACACCGGCAGGGACCGGGCTCCGGGTGGCGTGGCCAACCTGTTGGCCACGCGCCGTGAACAGCGCGCCATCACCCCGCGCTCTGCGCCTTCACCTTCGCGATCGCGTCGATCACCGCCGCGTGGATCGCGTGCTCGCAGCACACGATGCCCGCGTTCTTCTCCAGCCCGCGCCCGTGTCCGAACTCCAGCGGCTTGCCATGCACGTCGCTCACCACGCACCCGCTCTCGCTGGCAACCAGCGAACCCGCCGCGTGGTCCCAGATCCGCTCAACGTAGCCCTTCTTCGTCGGCAGGCGCAGGTACAGATCACCCTGCCCGCGCGCGACGACCGCGTACTTGCACTGGCTGTCCACCTGCACCAATTCGAACTTCGGGCTCACGATCGCCGCCACCTGGTCGGTCGCGGAGATGTTCGAGTGGGCCTTCTCGACCGACGCCGTCACGCGCAAGGGCGCGCCGGGCCGCCTGGCGACGCGCGTGATCTTGCGGGGCTTGGCACCGAGCATCGCCTCGCTCTCGTACACGCCCCCGCCGCGCACGCACGAATACACCGTGCCCGTCGGATCGGGCGTGCCGAGCGGCTTTTCGAAACTCGCGGGCAGGTTCGGGCAGCCCATCGCGCCGATCACCGGCTCGCCGTGCTCCACATACGCCAGCGCGACGGCGTACTGCTCGCCGCGCAGGAAGCCCTTGGTGCCATCGACCGGATCGAGCGTCCAGAATCCCTGCGCGTTCGGCTCGCCGTGCCCGCGCTCCAGGGCCGCGATAAACTTGTCACGCGTCACGTCCGGCCACACCACGCGCGCCGCGTCGAGGGCGGCCGAGAGCTGCGCGTCGTTGGCCGCGTCCTTCAGGAAATCGCTCGACTCCTCCCCCACCAGCACGAACGCGCCAAGCCGCTGGGCCAGCACGTGCGCGACGACCGCCTGAGCGGCAAAGTCCGCCACGGTCACCGGGCTGTTGTCGTCCTTGGTGATCGCGCGGACCTCGCCGATCCGCGACTGCACGCTTCGGCACACCACGCTCGCGTGCAGCACCGCCTCGCGCGCATACTCGATCCAGTCCGCTCGTGCCGTCATGTTGAGTGCTCCATGCTTTCCGAACTGGCATCAGGCGACGTCTCGGGCATCTGGAAAGGGCCGCGGGCGATGAGCCCCTCGCCCGCGCCGCCGGGCTCATCAAGACGAGGACCCTTCGCCGGCGCTCGGGGCTCGCATTGCGAACGCACCTGAACACCTCGCAGCCGATCGCCTTTTCTATTTCCCAGTGCCCAGTGCCTCGTGCCTTACCCCTTCAACACTCCCTTGGCCTTCAGCAGCTCCATGCACGCGGCGACGCACTGGTCCACGCTCATCGTCGCGGGCTTCAGCACCAGCTCCGGGTTCGCGGGGGCTTCGTACGGATCGTCGATGCCCGTGAAGCCCTTGAGCTCGCCGGCGCGGGCTTTCTTGTACAGGCCCTTGGGGTCGCGCTGCTCGCACACGTCGATCGGCGTGTCGACGAAGACTTCGATGAAGACCATCGCGCCGGTCTTGTCCTTCTCGTGCAGCTCGCGGCAGAGGTCGCGGTCCTTGCGGTACGGGCTGATGAAGCTCGTGAGCGCCACGCACCCCGAATCCGCGAAGAGCTTGGCGACCTCGCCGATGCGCCGGATGTTCTCGGCGCGGTCATCGGCGCTGAAGCCCAGGTTCTTGTTCAGGCCGAAGCGGATGTTGTCGCCGTCGAGGCGATAGCAGTTGATGCCGGCGTTGACCAGCGACTGCTCCAGCGCGCTGGCGATGGTCGACTTGCCGGAGGCCGAGAGGCCCGTGAACCACATGGTGCAGCCGACCGAGTTGAGCGCCTTCCAGCGTTCGGCCCGCGTGAAGTTCCCCTCGTGCCAGTGAATGTTCGTCGCCTTCTGAACCGCCACGTTGACCTCCGTCTTCCCCGCCTTGGGCGAAAAATCGCCCGAACCGGGCGAGTTCCAATCGTGCCCGCCCGGTCCCGGCGAATCAAGCGGATTCGCCCCTATCCCGCCCGGATCGCGCTACCCTTCGGGCTCATTTCGACCCGCACCTCCCGCTTTCCTGGAGACCGCACCGTGTCTGGACTGATCTCATACCACGGCGGCACGCCCGTCGACCGCGTCGTCACCGGCCCCCGCGCCGCCGAACTGGCCAAAGAAGCCGCCTCGCTCCCCTCCATCAAGCTCACGCCCAAGCAGTCGTGCGACCTGGAGCTGATCGGCATCGGCGGCTTTGCACCCCTCACGGGCTTCATGGGCAAGGCCGACTTTGAGAGCGTGTGCAAGAGCATGACCCTGGCCAACGGCACGGTGTGGTCGATCCCGATCCTGCTCTCGCTCGCCAAGGGCGCCGAGCCCAAGGTCGGTCAGAAGGTCGCGCTCTTCGCGCCGAACGGCACGCTCCAGGGTGTCATGAGCGTCGCCGAGGTCTTCGAGCACGACAAGAAGCTCGAGATTCCCAACGTCTTCCGCACCGAGGACGCCGCCCACCCGGGCGTGGCCCAGGTGCAGGCCGAGGGCGACGTGTGCGTCGCCGGGCCGGTCGATGTGCTCTCGGTGTGCGTCGATCCGCACGGGCCCGAGGCGTTCCTCGATAAGCGGCTCACGCCCGCGCAGACCCGAGCCGAGTTCGCCAAGCGCAACTGGTCGCGCATCGTCGCGTTCCAGACCCGCAACCCCATCCACCGCGCCCACGAGTACGTGTGCAAGTGCGCCCAGGAGATCTGCGACGGCCTGCTCATCCACCCGCTGGTGGGCGAGACCAAGAAGGGCGACATCACCGCCGCCGCCCGCATGAAGGCCATCGACGCGCTGGTCGCCAAGTACTTCAGCCCGACGGCGACGATGGTGAGCGTGCTCCCGGCCGCGATGCGTTACGCCGGCCCGCGCGAGGCGATCCACCACGCCATCATGCGGAAGAACTACGGGTGCTCGCACTTCATCGTCGGGCGTGACCACGCCGGCGTGGGCAACTACTACGGCACCTACGACGCCCAGAAGATTTTCGACCAGATCGACCTCAAGAACCTGGGCATCCAGCCCCTGATGTTCGAGCACACCGGCTACAGCAAGTCTTACGGCGGGATGGTGTCGCAGAAGTCGTACCCGAAGATCGAGGGCGACATCATCAACCTGTCGGGCACCGCGGTGCGCGACCTCCTGCTCAAGGGCGAGCGTCCGCCGGTGGAGTTCACGAGGCCCGAGGTCGCGGATGTGCTCATCGAGGCCGGCCGCCAAGGCACGCTGTTCGTCTAAGTCACCGAACGCGTTCCTGACGAACCGCCTCGGATGGCAAGAGTCCGGCGTGTTTGGCCCCTCTGGCAGGTCCGGAGGGCCGGTTTGGTGATTTGAAGTCCGGCGATTTGGCGATTTCTGGACGCCCGCCTACCATCCCCACCCCGATCGCGGCGTCGCCGCTCGGAGTTTCGGAGCTTTGCCCATGTACGCGATTATCCACGAGTCCGGCGGTCAGCGCAAGGTCGCCCAGGGCGACGAGATCCTCGTCGACCTCATCGACGCCGGCGAGTCCAAGCCGGGCCAGAAGGTCACGTTCGACAAGGTGCTCGTCGTCGGCGGCGTCGGCGGCGATGCCAAGCTCGGCCAGCCGTTCGTCGCGGGTGCGTCCGTCACGGGCGAGATCCTCTCGCCGGTCGTCCTGGGCGACAAGATCGACGTGTGGAAGTTCCGCGAGAAGAAGGCCTGGCAGCGGAAGAACGGCCACCGCCAGCGCTACACGCTGGTTAAGGTGACCAACATCAAGGGTTGAGAATCAAGGGCTGATTCAGTCTCTCGCGGCGATGGGCTGAGCCCCCGTCAATGTTCGCCCGACGACGCGGACGAGATTGAACGAGTCAGAATGACCCGGGTTTCGGCCCGGGTTTTTTCATGGCTTTGCAATCCTGCCTCATGGCCACCCGAAGGGTGCGCGTCCGTCTGTCTCCGAGAGCGAAGAGGGGAACATGGGGAGATCGAGGCCGGGGGCCGTTGCGATTTGCACGCTGCGATCGCCCGGCCTCTGGGACATCAACGCGGTGCTCATGGATCGCGTCGACCCGGCGTCGAATCGAGGCGATGTCGATTGAGCCAGCATCTGGGCGAACCTGAGCTTTGATCTGTTGCCCGCGGAGTCAGCGCGCATGAAGGAGCCCGCCGCCGGGGCCGGGCATTCGCCGATGGTCGCTGCAATGCCCCACTTCACGTGCGGAACGAGCATTTCGACATCGTGGACGAATCGGACCAGCGAGGCCCGCGCCGGCGCCAACGCACCAGGCAACGCACCAGGCAACGCACAACCGATGCGACATGCAACGCGGCAAACTCCGGTACTGACCGGATCGGTTCGGAACGATTGTCCCGACGAGCCTGATTTCACGGGAGATTCGCCGCCAGATGCCGACCCGTGCCGGTGCGGGCCGAAGGGCGATCGGGAATCGAATGGGCGCAACAGGACTCGAACCTGTGACCTCGGCTATGTGACGGCTGACGCATCTGAACGCAAAATGGCCCAGAAACCGCTCGTTTTTGAGCAATTTCACTGGAAGAGTACCCCGAATTCGCGCCAAAGGCAAATAGCGCAAAACCAAGCGAGTTTTGCAAATTTCGCGGGTATTTACCACCAAAAAAAGGGTAGATACCCCTGAACCGCCAAAGCCTCGAAAACCCCGTCCCGCGTGGTGGACTTCCGAGGGTCTTGGACGCTCATCGTCACGTCGAGAGGTCGCCTCGCGTGCTGAAGTCCTCCGGGTCGTTAGCCGTCTTATTTCTGCGCAAGCCCACGGCTGTTGGTGGCGCTTGTTGAATTCAGATGCACAGATTGACAGGTTTGCGATGAATGCAATAATTCTGGAGTCGGTCGTGGACCGACATTCCGTCCGCTGACGCGGCGTTTACATCCGGCTTGCGAAGGTCATCTTCTGGCACCATCGGTGCCACAGACCCGAGCACCACATCACGCTCCATAGGCGTTTGTGGCTGCACATGGGGTTTGCCAAGATGGCCAGCCGTTCAACTCGCTCCCGTTGCCTTCCTGACGACGCTGTTCCGCTAAGCCAAGCTGCCCGATCAATCGGTCAGGGCCTTCACGTCAGCACCCTTCACCGCTGGGCACGAAAGCCGCTGCGGCGTTGCCCCGGCGTGGTGCTGCCGGTCTATGCGGTCGGTGGTCGCGACTTTGTCTCACTGCGAGAACTGCGCAACTTCCTCGCTGCGATTGATGCCAGACGGGCACGGCCACCGTCGCGCGAACTCACCCCTCGACAACTTCGGCGGGGAACCAATGACCGTCGCAAAGAAGCCGACGAGCTTCTGGATCGGGAGGGCTTCTGATGCCCGACTGCAAACCAACAGACTGTTGGATTGAGGAGCGTGACTTCCATTGGATATCACGGCGAACGCTCCTGCGTTCATGCCTCTTCGGACTCGGTGGCGCGACCGCGAGCCAGTTCCACCGCTGCCGACTTCGAGAATTTGCTCGATTCGAGTTGCTTCATCCCCAGCCCAACGTCCAACAGGCCGCAGTGGTAGCCCGGAAGCGACAAGGCAGCAGGTGGTTCGGGATAGGGATAGCCGACTCGCGCGTCAATGATCGCTGCGTACTGGTCAGGCGCGGCGCACAGCACGACTTTCTTGCCGCCGCACAATGTGACCAACGCCGCCTTTGCCGCTGCGACCATTCCGGGAGTCACCGATGGCGCGTCGATAACGCGCACACGACGCTGAAGCGAGATACCGAAGGCCAAGTCGACCATCACATCAAGCACTGCATGATCGATGACGCGATCGACTCTCGCTTTGAAGAACGCCGTCTGAATGGGCAAGTCTCTCGTTGTCAGTGGTCCACCTCGAAGACGAATCGCCAACGGACTCTCTGGGATTCCGGAATCCCGGAATTCTGTCCCCAATGGAGCCAATCCCCAAGCGCCAAGAAAAAAGCAGACACATGACAGTAGACGTTGCTGGTCGCCTGCGGCGACCAGCCTGCAATCTGCCTCGCTCCGCTCCGGCAGATCGCAGGAGCCAAATCAAGACGTACAGAAACGGAAGGAGTTCATCATGCCTCGAATTGCGTACAGGCCGCTATTCCCCGATTCGCCCGGTGACGACGTCACCTTTATCCCGGGCACTCGCCGCAAATACGCAGCTACTGAGAACGGCAACATCTATCGCGCCGACGGGTGTGACCGGGTTCAACTCAATCAGCTTCCGCTCAAGCCGGAGTTTCCGAGTCAGTGGCGTGAGCATGTGCGAGTGCGCATCCGACTGGAGGGCGATCCTCCAAGGCCGAAGAGACCGTATCACACCGTGCCATTCTTGATGATGCTGACCTTTCGACGCGGTGACTGGCCCGACTATGACACAGGCAAGTGGGGCATCATTCTCCGTAACGGCAAACCTCGCGACACTCGTCTCTCGAATCTCGAATCTCGAATTCGTTGAACAATTCAAACGGCGAAAGCGCATCCGACTGACAGAAAGTGAAGTGGCGATGCTGCAATGTGTACTACGCCGTCGCAGAAAGCGCGGCTGGCGCATATCCGACATCGCGCATGCGTTCAATGTGCAGCGCGAGTACGTCGAGCGAGTCCGTGAGGCGATTGAAGGTGATTGACTGGCAGCGCGGGAAATCGTTCAGTCGTGCCGCGAGTGACGCAGTCCGTGATGTAGATGGGATAAAGTGACCCCATAGTCCATTCGAGCCGTTGCAAAGGGGGGTCTTGGCGCATGGGGATCGGGTCGGGCACCGACTACCGGAGGTCGCACGAGCGGAGAGTTGTGGATTGGCAAAGGAGGTATCACAGTGAGCAGGCCAACGAATCGATCAAATCAACGGACTGTTGGACCATTGGATGCGCGAATCCTCGTGGCGACTATGCGGCTCAAGGCCACTTGCGCCAAATACGTGCGTGAGTACGTAGCGGACGAGAATCGCTTCCTTCGCTCAGAGCGATTGCGGCTCCTACAAACGGAGATTGGCCAGCGCCGCAGCAAAGTGAACACTGCGAGGCTAAGCGCCAACGGATTCCATGAGCGTGACAAGCCGCTCCCCAAGATGAGCGTTGATGCGCTGGCCCTCGCGATCGCGGACTGTCCCACTCTGCGCGAGCTGCTGAAGACGAAGGTGGTTCCACCGCCGACCAGCAAACAATTGGATGCACCGCGTGCGCGCTTCAAAGGGCTGCCGCAGAGTGCGAAGCTGCCGAGGCCGGTCAAGGCTGGCATCGTGGCGATGGTGAAAGCGGCGGTGACGCCATGACTCGCCCCCGGTGCCGCCAGAACCAACCGTCTGTTGGTTTCAAGTTGAATAAGGAGGTGCGCAATCTGATCCTGCGGTACAAGACGACTGCCGGGAAGGTCGTCAGGAAAGCGTGCCGGGGTCACGAGGGGCGGCGTGGTCGATCACGATTCTTGAGACGCCTACAGAAGGTGCTGTCCGAGGTTCGCCAAAAAGACACCCTCGCGTTCTTCAAGGAACACGGCTTCGTTGAAGGGTGCGAGAGCATCGCATCCGACAGCGTCATCGCACTCGCCCTTGCCATCGCAGACTGCCCCGCGCTCCCTCAACTCATCGCGTATGGCTCGACATCGGCTATTACTCCAGAGCAGCGAAGTGGCGCGCGCGCTCGATTCACGAATCTGCCATCAAGAGCGCGACTCGCATCGCCGCTGCTCGCGTGCGAACACGCTTCTCAGACGCTCCAGAAGGAGAAGAGCAAATGGCTGGCGAATCGCTCGTGCCTTCTCGCGTGCACGCTTCACTATCGAGAGTGGCCGCTGGATCGGCCTCCCAGACCGATTGAAGTGTGGCGCGCGCGCTACGAGTGCGAGACACTGTTGAAGGAACTCTTCCCGTGGCTGTTGTGTCACGGAGTCCTAGGCGGTCAATGGTCAATCGAAGTGTGCATCGGGAACTCGAAGCAACTCGGGTCAATTCTGCTGATGCATGTGCATCTCACTGTCGAATACGATCGCTCAAACCCGAGCAATCCGCTGCTGACTCACACAGCAATCAGGCGGGGCTGGCAAAGGCTCGCGACTCGCGCAGGCGGACCCGTGCTCACGTCCACTGGGGACAAGCCCCGCCGCGTGACACCGGGAACCGAGGTGAACATGGCGAGATACACGATTGGCGTGCAAAGGCGAGGTGGATTCGAAACGTCAAAGGTACTCGATGCGTTTGATGGGCCGCATCAGGCCACGCCGCGAATCCTCGCAGCTCTGCTCGCGAACTACATGATTCCGTTCTCACGGTTGGATCGCTGGTTTGGGAGTTGGAATGGCAAGACGCGCGCAGGGCGTGCGAGCAAGTGAGATGCGTGATCTCACGCTCGTCGTCGTCCGTCCGTCGTCGTCGTCGTCGTCGTCCTATATCCACCTTTGTGACCGGGTGCAGCGCTGCCGAGAATACTGGGCTGTGTACACAGTCCACTGCGCACAACTGCTCCTGACTGCTGCGGCTGATCTCGTGACACGAACACGAGCCTTTGAACTCAGCACAGAACTCGAAAGTGCGGATGCCGGCGCAGAATCGTCCTCGCGTGTGCGCGCACCCGTGTAGTGTTGTACGCCACGGCTGATTGCACACGCAGCGCGACGCGCGAGACTACCGCCCGCGAGCCTCCGAGCACATACCCGCCACCCGCCACCCGGAGCGAGGGCCGGGGGCTTCGTTGGGTGGTGGGTGGCCCCCACAGTGCGGGTGGGAAAATGTCGATTGTCAACTATAATCGTGCTTGTATTTAGTACGTGCTCAGCGTCGGGACCCCCGCGATCATTCTGCGGCGCGTTGGTGCTGCGCCGAGTAGCCCCACAGGGCGCGGTCGAGCGTGCGCATGTCGGTCTTCGCGTCCTTGGCGATTGCGCGGCACGCGGCGGTGTACTCCGGCCACACCGCGCTCCAGTCCTTCGGCTCGGCTTCGATGCCGAGCGACCAGACCGCGCGCACATCCATCAGCGGGTATGGATCGGGGTGACACAAGTGCAGGATCGCGCTCGCGGTTCTCGCCTCCACGCCGGACAGAAGCGTCAGTGCGCGCAGTCTCAGCGATTCGACAGGTGTCGTGAGCGCGAAGCGCGTCACTTCTTCAACGGTCCGATCGTCGTTCCGGAGGTAGTGCTTCGACGGACGCTTGCTCTTCCAGCGCGCCAGCGACACAAACTGCGGCCGGGTGAGGTATCGCGCCGACCGGGCAAGCGCCCCGATCTCCATGACTTGGCGGTCGGCCTCGGCGTCGGTGTACGCGGCGGCCCACTGTTGAATCTCGTGGATGGGGAATCGCAGCCGGAAGCAGAGCATCTCGGGTCAGAGTTTACTGGACGGTTCGTCCCGTCGTGTCGGATACTGGCGAATGGCCACGCTCAGGGGTGCGAGCGGTCCCTGCCGTTCGAACGTGCCAGCTTGAGGGAATGCTGGGGTGAGGCATCGCGTCAACCGGGCAAGTGCCGCGTGAGTCCGCCGATCACGCTTGGGTCCAATATCGGGGCTATCGAGGGTTCGACCGTCCGGTTTGGCTCTCCATCCAGTGCTTGCGGCCTTGCAATCGCCCGTGGAACCGCGCCAAGGCCCGTAGAAGGCCGCCAGAAGCTCTGAACGGCCCCAGAGGGACCCCGCTCTACCCCTCCACGACGCCGATCGATCCTGAGCGATCTACGGAGTTGCACTGTCCAATAAGCGCCGTCGCGCCAACCCCCGAGAAATCGGGGGCTACAAACGCAACCCAGCGAACGGACCCGGTCATTGCGCCTTGATCGATTCGATTCGTGACGAGCCGAAGTACCAGCGCCCACCGTGCCGGAGCAGTCTCCCGCGATCAACCCCGGCGACATTCTTGGCGTACGCGCCGTCGTCGGGCACGAGCCACGAGATCGGGTTGTGTCCCTCCGCGCTCATGGTCACTTCCACCAATCGCTGCTTCCCGTCGACCGAGATCGGCATCGATTGGTCGACGATTCTCACCTCCCCGCGATTGGGCTTGTCGATCAACGTGAACTTCAACATGCCGGGTCCGTCCTCTTTGTGACTCCGACGCGCCTCAGTCAAGGCGTTGAACTGGTCACGCAGATTCGCCTCCATCCACACTTCGCGCTGGGCTGCAAGGTCAAAGGCGACCACCGTGCCGCTCAGACTCTGCTCATCGGGCTTGCCGTACACGTACGCGCGATCCTGTGTAATCACGATTTCATTGTCAGCCCCGGCGATGACCAACTTGGTCGAACCAACCGTCTGTGCGATCGCGCCGCCGTTTCCATTGTCGTCGGTCTGAACGGACTGGTGCGCGAAAATGGGTTGACCAAACTTGCCCGTGAAGTCAATCGGAATAAGAGTCGGCCCGGTGCTCAGTCCTTCGACCCCGTGGAGATTGAACACCCAGACCCGGCCGAGCGCGATCGCGGCCTGAGTTCCGCTGCCGTTGGGATCGAAATTGCGGAGTCGCGCCCAAGCCGCGGCAAACTCCGGCACCGGCTGGTTGGTGGTCGAGTCGATGACATCTACGCGGTCGCTCCCTCCGCCCATCTGGCGCGAGATCACGACTCCCTTCCCATCCACGATCGCGAAGTCTCTGGCCTCGCCAACCCGCTGCACTTCGCCCTCGGATGTGACGGAGTAGAGGCCCGGAGATTCGCCGCCCGTTGTGCCACGACTGAGACCGAGCAGCTTCGTCTTCACTCGCCACAGGTCGTCAGCGCCTGTACCCGGCAATACCGCCGTCTTCTTGGTTGGCGTTCTGTCGTTGTCGGATCAACGCGAGCGATTGCTCGGAGAGGCCGCCGCGCAGGCGACGCCCGTAATCGTCCCGCTTCACGTCGAATTGGCCGAGCACGGCCGCCTTCTTCGCCCCGCTGGCGATGTCGGCCAGCAGTGTCCGCGCCGCGTGCCCGACACTCAGCGGATTCTCGTTTACGGCCAGCGAGGTCAGAAGCGTTGATGCGTCCGCCAGTTTCGCTGTGGTGACGGAATCGAGATCGCCGCGCGGCCTCGAAAACTGGTCGGCGGCCGCCTTTAGCACGGCATTGATCTGTTCAGCCCATTGCGCGCCCACGCCGGGCTTCCACTCGAAGGCGGCCAGCGCGTCGGAGGCGTCTTTCACTCGTTGTTCGGAGGTGGGCTCGCCCGCTGCCTTCTTCGCAGTCTCGGTCATCGCCGCGATGTCCGCCTCGGCCAGTGCTACCGCGCGATCGAGGATCGCCCGATAGGTTGTCGTGAACCCGCGTGCGTCCTTCTCGCTCGCTTCACGGAGAATCGTCTCTCTCCGGCTCTCCACCTCTGCGAGTTGACGCACGAGCAGATCGCGTTTGGCCTGCTCGACATCCGGAGCGTCGATGAATTGCGGGAGTGTCACTTTCGCGCCAAGCGCGTTCGTGCCCTCAATGGTCCCGCTGCGCACGAATAGGCCATCGAGCATTCCAAGACGGATGGAGTTGGGGAGAGCCCGAGGTTTGTACTTGGCGGTTTCGATATACACAATCTGACCGTCACACTTGCCTTGATATCCAGCGCCGATCTCCTTCGGTTCTCCCAGCACAATGTGGATGCTCGCCGATCGCTCCTGCTTCGCGAGTGCCTCTTGCCTTTCAATTGCTTCGCACATCGGCTCCATCAGCTTCCGCGCGTCCGCGCGGTAGGACTTGATGATCTCATCGAATGCACGGGCCGCCGGAACAACAGACTGTTGGTTTGTCTGCATGAGTTCGGCCGCATTCATCGCGGCGACGCGGTTCGCAAGGTCGATCTTGAGTCGCGGGCTTGCCGAGAGCGATGCGGCGAGTCGCTCCCGTGCCGGGGAGAGCAGTTCATCCGGCTCAAACTTCGGTGCGGCGATGCCGGTCTTGATCGGCACCGCAGCCACGCTGTTGGCTACCGGGAGAACCGCCGCGATCGGCCATCCCACGACCATTGCGCCAACGAAGAGAGTCTGTGCGAGTTTGCTGCCCGTGTTCATGTTCCAAGCCTCCGGGAATGCGGGATGTCGCAGCTCATACTGTATGGTCTTTGGAGATAGCTGTCCCAGCGGCTTCTGTCTGGGCTTGGCAAAGAGGCCCAAACAGACCCGGCGAAAGACCCCCGACGCCAAATTGAGGATCGCGTCCACGCCATTCGCGTGGCTGGCGCACGCGATGGAGGCGAGAGCGGTCGAACTCGGCCTCTCAATCACCGACCTTGAGGACAGGACGGGCTTTGCCCGGAGTCGCGTTCACAAGACTCTTCAGCGCCAGCGGCGCGTCGACGCACTGGAGTGGCTCGCGTGGGCCGATGCGCTGGAAATCAAAGACCCGATTGAGTTTCTTCGCGAGGTGCAGTCGCGATCCAAGGGCGGACTTCCGCCTCAGCGGCTCCGGCGCAGTACAAACCCGCATCCAACGCCCCGGCCCAAGCAGTAGCCGCGTGGTATTCTGCGGGCATGATCCGCACCCCGCCCAGCGAGCTGGCCCAGCGGCTGCCGGACCACGTTGTGCTTCCCAACGTCCCTCCCGACTGGCTTGTATCGCTGATGCGCCCGTGGGACTCGTGGGCCGAAAGGCATGTTCGGCCCGAAACAGACGACGAGAACGTGCCACGGTACGACTCATGGAAGCGTGCCTATGCCCTGATGCCCAAGTCGCAAAGTGAGTGGGATGCTCGCGCGACGGTCGACCCGCCCCACGTCGATTACGACGGTGCGCTCTTCGATCTTGGCCTGCGCGGCCTGTCCCGCCGCCTGTTCGAGTTGTTCGCTGCCGAGGGCGAGGGCATTGCCAGCGACGTGCACCCGCTCCGAGGGGCCGAGCGGTCGCTCGGTCTCGAACTGGCAGAATCGCTCGCGTTCGAGGTGCCCGCAACATGGCCCGATGAGGCTCGGCGCGAACTGGCTCTCCAGATCACCGAATGCAGAGGACTACTGCACTGCTTCGGTGAGTGGGCGTCGTGACTGGGTCGAATCAACAGACTGTTGGTTTGGGCTACCCGAAATTGTTGTCCAGCAGTCGGACACTTTGCTCGTGCCACCATTCGAGGAACCTGCCCGGATTCGCAAACTCCGGCGGTACTGCGCTCATGGTCAGATACCCGTTACGGGGCTCGCCGGTGGTCGTCTTGAACCCGCCCCAACGCTCGAAGAGATCGGGGCGGACGAAGTAGTTCGACGGTGCCCTGAACTCTCCAATCGGCACGCATCGTTCGCACCGCCCGGACTTCCCCCGCTTCGCTCGAAGCACGAAGTCGCTGGTGCCGCGAACCACCGTTCGCGTGTGTGCGTTCTCATGTGACCGGTCGAGCGTCACACCGTGGACGCTGACGATCTCGTCAACCACGTACAGCCCAACGATGCCGTAGACAAGCCGCTTGTCCTCACGGCGCGTTGAGCGCAGCCCGGCGTAGAACACCACGAGATCATTCTCGCGCAGCGTGCGCACACCTGCTCCGCGCTTATCGCCAACATCGCCGTAGGTCAGGTGCTCAAAGTCTGGGTCGAGGTGCATCGGAAAGGCATCGAGTTCGCGCGGCATCCTGAATTCGCCGACCGGGACGACATTTCGCTTCGCGAGAAACGCATCGACCACGGGGCGCACCTCGCTGTAACGCCGCTCGCAGCCGGGGTGCCATTTCGCATCGTGGTCGTCAGGAATCGGGACGTACACGAACTCGCCAGTCTCGGGGTCAACCGGGGCGTTCCAGCCGCCGTACTTGCCGTCCACGAAGACTCGAACGAGAATGGCTCTCAAGCCCGACTCCAAATACCGTCCGCCTCGTGACGACTCCGAACACTGTGTCGAAGCGGGTATCAGAGCGAGGCCCACTTGCGCCGCAGCATCGCACCCCGCAGTCGCTTCAAGTCCTCGATTGCTGCTCTGCTTGCGTCGAGGACATCATCGTTGGACATGTCTCGCTTCTGCCCGTTCACGCCCGCTGCTCGAAGTTCACCGAGAAGCGTCTCCGCCTCGTTGAGCAATGTCTGATGGTGTTCCACAGTTGCGTCGAACGTCGCCTTGGTCGCTTCTAGTGCCTGCGTCCGAAGGCAGTCGAGATAGTGACGGAATGCCTGCTGCTCAGTAAAGCCAACTGTGGTTGGCTGCGGCCCGGCGAACAACGTCGTGACAAACTCGTCCATGCCGTGGGGAGGGCGCATTCGATTCAGCACTTTCGCACGCTGCGCCATGTCCAAGAAGGGAATCTTGTACTCAGACAATGCCTGCGGGCAGTAGTACCACGTCGTCCGCTGCTTCATTTCCTCGTCGTACTTCGTTTCAAACTTCTCCGGGGGAAACGAACGGACATTCATCCACGTCCCCGATGCAATCGCGGTGACTTTCGCGCAGGCTGCGATGAGCATCTGGTGCTGGCAATAGCCGAGAATGACCTCTTTCCCGGCCAGCCGAAGACCTGCGATCAAGTCGAGCAGGTTCGCAAGCCATACAGGATCGGCGACGAGGTAGTCGCCGTTGGGATGCTCGCACACTAGGTAAAACGCCTTTGGCGACCACGATTCCGATTGCTCGATTAGGGGGCCGATCTGGTCCGCGTCTCGCATGGCGTCGGCACCGATTGCGAGCGTACCGACAAGGTCGGTGTCGGGTGCCACTCGCTCTGCTTCTTCGTATGTCGCCTGCAACGTGCTGAACCAGTCGTCATCCACGCGCCGGGCGAGGATTCCCGGAAGCACGAGTGCGCTGGTGCTCGCCCCGTCGTTCATGCGCTTGATCGCGGCCATCATTCGCTTGAGTTCCGCGCCGCTCCAGAACATCCCCGAGTCATAGTCGGCGGGCCAATACTCGTGCTCGGCCAGTCGTTCGTGAACCTTGTGAGGCAAGTACAACTGCGGGTCGATGAGCACGGTCGCGCCGAGATCGGCCAGTTCAGAACTGAGGCGTGTGATCTGGTCCGCAGACAGGTCGCGAGGGCTGAGCACCACCGTGCCGCCACTCCACCGTTCTACGAGTTCGCGAGAGTGCCCCATCATTCCGTAGCCGAACTGTAAGTTGAACTCCATCAGTTGCCTCCTAGCGTGCATGGTGGTGCCGATGCGCCAGCGGAGCGAGTACATCCCGTCATGTAGCCACAGTTGCAAATCACAACACTCCCTCCGCCGCGCAAATCTCCCGCATCCATTCCAACGCCTCCAGAACTGTGCGTGGACGTTGGTCGCGCCGCTTCTGCGCCATCGAAGCAATCAGGTCCGCGAGACTGTGTGCCGAGCCGTTTGTGAGCGACAATCGCAGTACAGGAAGAGGCACGGTCTCTGACCTTTGGAGTACGTCTAACGCGCTACTCGCCCCAATCCTGAACGGGTTCACGCCAGTCGCAGCCTCGTACATCGTAATCGCAACGGCAAACAGGTCCGCACGCCCATCAATCTCGCCCTTCCGATTACGCATCTGTTCTGGAGCGGAGTATCCAACTGTTCCCACACCGAACGGCGCTTGATCCGCCGTGACAGATTCAAGGTCCAGATGCCTCGCTAGACCGAAATCGATGAGCCAGAATGCGCTTTCGGCATCCTTGATAATGTTGTCAGGTTTCACATCCCTGTGAACTAGGTTTTCGTTTGCAGTCGCGAGCAGAGTCTCCAACAACTGGAGACCGAGCCGCAAGACTTCGGTCGCGGCAAGTGGGCCACGTGTCAAGATCGGTCGCAGGCACTCTCCCGAGATCATCTGCTCTCGAATCCAAACGCACTCGCCTAGATTGCTCTGGCAAGTGCCGACTTCAAGGATCACGGGTACGCGAGGATGAACCACTCTTTGAGCAGCCACGATCTCCCGCCGTACTCGTTCAGGCTCTCCACCCGGCTTCACGACCTTGAGTACAACGTCGCCGTCCTGCTTGTGCTTCGCACGAAACACCCACTTCTGCCCACCGTGATTCAGCGGACTGATCTCAGCAAGGTCGGAGAATGTCTCTTCGATCCATTTCTGGTCAATCGTCACGCTCGATCCCCCCCGAGTTGCTCCGCACCAATCTCATCACGCCACACCCATTCATTGAAGAGCCATGAGGCGTAGGAGCGTGGGACGACAGTTCGGCTGCGAGTACAAATCTCCAGCACCGCACGCTCGGGCGTGAACACCTTGACGCCACGAGGCGGCTTGGCACGGTGGCATATCGCTCGATCAGTTGGGACTAGCACGTGGGACTCGCACGCAAACCACGTGTTTCGCCACGCCTGCTCAACCACGCCAATCCAGTCCGCAATCTTCGCTTCAATTGCGATCAGTCGCCGAAGCGCAAACGTGGTAGAGAGGGACATAGGAATCCACATCGTGCCGCGCCGGCGCACGAGCCGCGCTGTTGCCAATCGGTCCAGCCCCGATTTGGCATCCTTGAACCGTGCTCTCAGGTCTGTCTCGTCATCTCCGTCCGACCAAAGCAGGTATTGAAGCATGCGCAGATCGGCGACGGTCACAGCGGACCGGTCCGCGACCCACTTCTCTGCCGTGGAGACGTGCCATACCGCGACGACCAAGTCGGGAATACCGCACTCAAGGTGCGGCTCGCGGAAGATGGTCACCTGACAACCGCGAGGGATGTCGATCTCAAGGTTGTGGAGGAACTCGCCGAGCAAATCGGCTTCGGGGCCGGGCGTCTCTTTGCGAAGTCGTGCGCCGATCCTCGCCGCCGTCTGGGGCTGGTCGATGATCCGGTGCTTTAGCCGAACTTGTGCCGTTGTCGTCATGCGCTCCAACTGGTCCTGAATCTGGGAATCGGGAATCGGTGCACCTGCTGTCCGCCGACAGAGTACGTCAAGTCCGCCGGTCCGTGTGGGCGATTCCGTTGGAACGGCACCCTTCCGCCGGGCGGTGGCGAACGGTTTCCGGTGTGAAAGCGGCGTCCAAGCACAACTCGCGCGGTCCTGAGGGCGGCGAGCATGTCGGGACGCCAATTCAACAGACTGTTGGTCGTAGGCTTCGGTACCGCGAACCAGTCGGTGTTGCTATGCCGACCGAACCGCTTTCACGGCATCGGCAATTTCAAGCCCAACCGCCAAGCACCATTCCACTACCTCCCGGAAGTCCAGCCGCCGCGAGCCCGTCTCGCCCTTGTGGACATAGCTTGGCGGCTTCCTGAGCCGGGCCGCGAGTTCTCTCTGGGTCAATCCGCGCGCAACCCGTGCCTCCCGCAGAAGCACGGTCAGACGCACGTAGCCGCGATGATGCTGAGGTTTGGGCCCCCGGCGGCTATTCCTCTTTGGCGTGGCGTTCGACACCCCACCACGCTAAACTCGCTTGTGGGTCTTTCCATATAGGGAGCACGGGATGGGTACACATCCAGAGACCACGCACGACACGCCGGACACCAAACCCACCAAGTCCCGAGACACGATCATCGGCAGCGTGTTCATGCTCGTTGTCGGGCTTGTGTTGTTGGTGAAGTGCTTGCCGTCGGTGAAGCCTGAATCGTCCGATCGTTCCACCGCGACCCCTACGCCCGCTCCAACCGTGAACCCGAGTGCGGTGCGTGACGAACTGCTGGTCGCGATGAGAAAGAAAAGCCCGACGTTCTGGCGCGACAAAGCCACGGCGATGAAGTACGGGGCCTCGGAGGACTGGGCGGTCGCGGTATTCGGGAAGCCCCATGCTGATATCCGAGACGGCACCGGTCGCCACCGGTACATCTGGGCCGGGGGCGGCGCGGTGCTCCACGCCGTATTCCTCAACTCGAAGTGCGTGTCGTATCAGATTCTCGACGAGCGGGATATCAAGGCCATGAAACTGGAAGGCGAATAGGTGCGAATCTCGCCCACGCTAACCGGCTAGAATGGCTCCGATGGAGACATTTCAGACGCTTATCTCCGTGCTTCTTGGCGGGTTGATTTCATTCTTGGCACAGTGGTTGGCTCACCGTCAGGAGAACCAGCGGGAAGTACGCGCCGCACGAGAGCGCAAAGTGAAAGCTGTTGGTTCGTTGTACCAAAACATGCTCGGTTTGCTTCAACTGATGTCAAAGCGGTTGTGCAGGCTGGAGACCAAGAAGCTCGGTTGGTACTACAGACTGCTCGCGCGTTTTCGGCTGGAATCGACTCCAGACATTCTGGCGCAATTAGAGATTACCGGCGGTGCGCTGAACGCATGGGCTGTCGAAGCGGCGGAAGCAGAGCCACGACCCGTCGGCGACAGCGCCCTCGTTTTTGCGACGTGGCAATGTGACCACCAGAAGCACGCCGATGCACTTTTTTCCGGTGTACCAAGCCGAGTACAAGAAACTTGAGCACATGATGCGCTTGCATTTGGATTCGCTCCAAGATTCCAGATGAAGCCTAGCAGTAGGTACCTACTTCCGAATCTACTTCAACATCAACATCAGCCTCGCCGGTTTGCAGCGGGATCAAGAAACTCGACAGGTGAGGGCTTGTCAGACTGCCCGCCGCCTTCGGCCGAGGGCCAGCATCGTGCAGGAGAACACAAGCCCTGCCGCGCCGGGCGCGGGGATGGTGACGGTGTAGATCGCGCGGTTGTAGAAGAACGAGCTATCGCCCTCGAAGACGACCCAGAACGCGGCGGTGGTGCCGTCAAAGCCGTGCTCGTAGAAATTGACGGACAGGACCTGCTTGCCGTCGAGAACGTCTCCCGGGCCGATCAGCCGCTGCATGGTTCCGCCGTAGTTCGTATACATGACTTCGTTGCCGGCCTTGAAGATCAGAGTGCCGTTCTGATAGTCGAAGTCGCCGATGCCTTTGTATGTGTCGGATGAGCCGTCCGGCGGTGTCATCAACTCATCAACCAGCCGATCGAGGCCAGAGGGGGTCTTGATGTAGATGCCCTCGATATGGTTTTCGATGAAGCCGTTGAACACCATGTTCTCACCCGCCGGGCGAATGTACTGCGTTGACACAATGCGATGACCATCCGGCAAGAGATCGTTCGAGTCCACGATCTTGGTCAGCACGCCGCCTTGACTGCGAAAAATGCCACCGTAGGTCGTTGCTGTGAACGCGCTGATGTAGGTCGCCTCGCCTTCGACGCGCCAATCAAGGAAATACTCGAACAGTTCCGCGTGTCCAGGCGGACTCATGGTCTTGTCGGCGATGCGTGTGAGCACGCCGTCGTCGCTGCGGTAGATGCCGAAGGGCTGGCCGCTCGCGTCGTTGCGTCCGGCGAAAGCCGTCGAAGTGCCGACGCTGTGGTGGCGAAACTCGATGCCGGTGAACTTGCCACTTCCGTCCGGGATGCTGTCCATGCGATCGGCGACATGACCGAGCGAAGTGCCATCTTCGTAGAAGACGCCGCTGTTGTCTGGTGCTGCGGCATAAAACGTCACGCCGCGCGACGTTGCGTTGATCTCGTGGTACACCTGAATCTTCGTGGTACCACCGGGAACGACCGTGTTCTTATTCGCGATGGTTCGGCCGACGCCGGACTGCCACTCGTAGACGCCGTAGCCATTGCCCGACTTGGCCTGTCCGAGGAATGCAACGCGGTCGGCGTAGACGCTGACATACTGAAAGGAGTTCGCGCCGTCGAACTTCAAGGTCGCCGTTCCGGGAATGCTCGTGTTGGAATCCACGATCTTCGTGAAACTCCACGGTTGGGCGCGTGCCACGCTGGTCGGGCACACAATTGCCAAGACGCCGACAGCCGCAACTCCAATCAATGCGAACTTCATGTCGTGGGTCCTTTCGCAAAGGCAATCGAGTTGAATGCACTTTCGGTGAGCACATCGTTGTCCGAAGCCGAATCAGACACATCGCCGCCGAACCATCGGAACTCGCACACTTCGTCATTCATGTCTGGCGCGCCACGGAAACGCAGTTGCGTGAAGGCGGAAACGCCAGAGCCCCACGAGATAGACAGGCCACCCGATGGACCGGTCGCGACCGCACCCGCAGCAAGCGAACCTCCGAAATACAGCGTGCCGGTGTTCGAGTCCCAACTGATTGCCGCAAAAAGCGTTGACTCGGGGAGCCACAATTGCTCGGAAGAGCCAAGATCACTTTCGGAAATGCTGCCGCCATTGGCTTGAACCCGCACTCGAAACCCCATGTTGGTGCAGTTCGCGGAAAACTCGATCCAGTTGGAGGCGTCCGCCCAGAGTGTGAAGAGTGGCCAGTATCTCGCATCGAGGCCGTTGGAGTCTCTCCGTTCGGCATACTGGTCCCAGTTCCCGATCGGCACCTGTCCAGCAAGTCTGAGCGTCCAATCATGCGCCAAGCCGAGCGGACTGACGCCGCCTGTCGTCCCGATCGTCACAGTCAGAAGCTCATCCGGGTTCGTGCTCGGCGTCGAGCCCACTTCGGACAGTGCCACGGGGTACGGCAAGCTGCCATTACCGTCGAACGCGCCATCGATCGCAAGGTAGAAGTAGTTGTCGTCAGGTGGGAAGATCGGGCTATTGGTGTCTGACGCGCACAACAACTCGATCGCGATCCCTTCCGTAAGGTGATTCGGCGGGTCATTGGTAATGGTCCTAACCCCGATGATCGTGATCGGACACCACCGATTCGAGCAAGAGTACAGCAACGGGGCACCTTGAACGATGGCGGGATCGACATTGGTGTCGAGCCCCGTTCGAGTTCGCACGCTCATCTGGGCCGTCTTGTTGGGGCTACTCTGGCTGTTCGCGCCTGTGAGCACACCCCATGTCCCATCGAGCACCCAGCAGCGGATACGCCGTACCTTCGTTCCTGTGCTCCACCCTTGGCCAGATGCGAGTTCATTCCAATTATTCGCGTCGTCCGCAGATAGATGCACTCGGCAGATGAACTTGTTGGTCGTTCCCGGAACCGCTCGGCGCGTACGGATGCGGAACACTTCGGTAGTCAACGACGGCGGGGAGGGAAGCGTTCTGCTTGAACTGTTGGGGAGAGTATCCACCCATTTCCCGGCGGTGTTCTTGGTGAGCGCCACGATGCCGTCGTCGCTACTCGGAGCTTGGTCACCGATGTCGAACCAACAGTCTTCGATCGCAAGGTTCTTTCCACCGGGGGCGACAATGATCGGCTTGAACACGGTCGTGTCCGTTGGAACCGAGATGTACTGAAGCCCGCCATGAGTGTCCAACTGCGAATACGAGTTGAAAAAGACCCGAGCATCGTACAAAACGGCCGTACCTTCCGATCGCCCCCACGTGCTGAACACCTGCATCCAGCGATCCGGGTGACTCTGGTCCGGGCAGTACAAGAGCCGTGTTATTGCCAAACGCTGCGGAGGATCACCCCCATCGTCGTCGCTCGCGTTCGAGAGTACCGCCACCAGCGAGCCCGCACCACTTTCCGCTATTGATTGTGCCAGGCAGAACACGATCCCGCGAAGGCGCGAAAAGCTCGCATCGTACACCGACCCAAAGCCGGTCGTGAAGCCGTGCAGATGCTCGATCCAAAGTTGGTCTGTGCCGTTCTGCACCTCGGTTGGCTCCGGCAGAACCATTCGCGTCAGGACCTCGGCCTGTTCATCCGTTCCCCAGATCAAGGTGCTTCGATAGAGAGAAATGGGCACGCTGTTGCTGAACGGTTGCGCGAGCCGCGGTCTCGGCCCGAGCGCGACGCCGACCGGCTGCTGAGAGCGAGAGCCGGGCAACGGATCGGGCGGGCCATATTGGCGGAAGCCGTGGTACCCGGCAGAGGTCCAGGACCAGTGCTGGGGATCGGAGTAGTCGTTCCCAAGACTGTCAAGGCGGTAGCAGATGAATCGGCTGTGATACTGAGCATCGCCAACCGATACGACCATCTGAATGCTGTTGCTACCGTACTCGGTGACTTGGCACGAATGCGCGTGGCATCCGGTGGAAAAGGTCCCGTCTCCCTGCTCGATGTCTGCGTAGAAGGGGTTACCGCTGACGGTATCCCATCCCCACGGGTCGCTTTCGGTAGTCCGCTTGAACTTCAAGACGAAGACTCGCCCTCCGAGTGTAAGCGGGACCGGGGGGTCATCATCCGAAAACGCTTGGAATCGATAGTCCGTCGAAGATACCCAGCACGTTAGCGGATGCGCGTCGCCACGGGCATGAGCGAGAGAAGCGTGGAGGCACCATTCGCGCCCGCGATAGAAATTGGGTTGATTGTCTCCGACAGAGGCGTCGTTCCACAGGTGAGTCCAGACGGGAGTCGTACCTGTGAGCTGGGCAAAGCCCCATCCCACAATCTCGTAGGTTTCCGTTGAGCCAACCTTTTTTACTAACATGCCGCCGAGCACGACGAGGCCATGAACAACTACCGCAGAATTGGGAACCAGCGAATAGTCGGAGGACAAGCCGCTCGGAGTGAAGCACGCCGCTTCGGTTGGATTGTTCCCTTCGACGTTTACGAGCGAGACGGTTGTCAGGTCGGTCCGCTTGACCTCCGACAGCGTTGATCCAGAGAGTACAAAGAGCTTTCCGTGGTCTTCATCGCGGAAGACCATCAGTGGCGTGGTTCCGTCTGCCGCGACGCCAGCCGCGAGAAGCCGTGATTCGGGCGCAGCGCCTTGGCTGCCAATTGTGACCTCCGTCGGGGCCACGACCGGAGCAATATGCGTGGCCCGATCGAATCTCGGCTTGTTCGAGATCACCGAAGCGCCGCTTGGATCGACCGTCGCGACAGCACGGGAAAACGTCACACCGAGAGGTGTATCGACCCGGTAGAAGTTGCCGGTGTAGCTGCCGTCGAATCTGAATTTCCACTGTGCCATGACTTCCCCCAGCCCATGCTGATACCTTTGCGACGCTCCAGCGGCACGCTCCGATGGGGCGACCCCCTCCAAGTCTGCCACGGATTCTCGGGCTGGCCACCCAATCTCCCGGCATCCGTCCGATATTCGCTCGTGATCTTGTCGGTGCCCGATGGCGAGCGTCCCTGCGGCCGTGGAACCTCCCCGAACTAGGGGGTGTGGGCAAGAGCTGTACCGAGGTCCGGCGCTTCCGATCCCCGAATGTCGCGGTTTACACTCTCAGGGCGGCGTCGGTGAATCGACAGATGGGGCGGTCCAGCGTCGAAGCCAATCACTGCGAATGTTGCAGCGAAGGGACGACCATCAGCGCTGCCCTTGCCAGTCGCGATTCCAGCGGCCGTTGCCGAGCATCGCAGCGTCCAGACGGCGGCCTCAGATCAACAGTCTGTTGAGTTGTGCCGCTCCCTCCGCGTGATCGGGTCACATGATGGTCGCTGTCGATGGCGCGAGGGCACTCAGGTATCGGAATTGAGCTTCTTGAGGGCACCGTCGATGGCGGTAGCCGCCGCCCTTGCACGCTCGGTGAGATCGGCCAACTCACCTGCACTGCTCGCGAGCACGAGCCGGAAACGGCTGGAGGGGTACCGAGTCAATTGATCGCGGATTGCACCAAGTAGCCCTTCACTCGCGAGAGTCGCGATTGTCCACTTCTTGTCGCGGCTTCCTTTGCACTGGACGCACTCAATAGTCCCATCCGGCAATCGGCGGCGATACTCGATTCCATCGAAATCGCTCCCGACGCCTTCCCATTCAATCGTCGTCGCGTTTCCCTCGATCAGTTCGAGAGCGGCAGCGACGACGCAGTGCGCCTCGAACCGATTCCCCATCTTGTCCGCGAACCCACCTGTCGGCCATCCCATGCCATATCGTACCGGAAGCGAACCGGCCGGGAGTGCTGGATCAACAGACTGTTGGTCTGTCAGGCCATCCGTTGGCTCCAACGTCGCACTGATGCGAAATACCTTCATTCCAACAGACTGTTGACTTGCAACTGAGTGCGGAAGGCGCGACTCCGTTTGCACGATGAACGCACCGGCAGTGCTCGGCTCGCAAACGCCGCATGAGAAGATTTTCGTCTCACTTGTTCACTACTTGCTGAGTGCGAAGTATGATCCTTTGGTATGAAGGCGCACCAACACGCAGCGTCGATCCGTTCGGCCAACGAGCCCGTGGTCCTTGGTGCCACGTTCGTGAGTTTCAAGGATCGTCTGAATCGCCTGCTAGAGTCGAATTGTCGTGGGACCGACGGTCTGCGAGCAACACGCGCAATCGTCGCGCTTGCGGTCGGGCGATACGCCGATTGCGCGCGGGCAGGTATTCCGGGGTTCAACAAGCGAATTGCGATGGTGGTCGGCGGGTCGCCGACCAGACCAAACGATCCCGCATATCGACTACGACTGATTGACTCGGATCACGCGGAACAATCTGACCGCGAAAGCCTGCGCTCGTGGATTTACGTTCTTCGTGCGCTCGCACCCCACCATCGTTCGGCTGGTCTGCCGGGGCGCAACATTGTCGGCGGCGGCCGTTTGGGCGCTTCTAAACGACGGGGCGAGATTGCAGTTCACGGCACCTTCTACTCATGGAGCCGATGGCTGCAAGTCGCTGAGGATTCCGTCATCGCGTGCGGCGTGCTGCACGAACTCGAACATCGCGCGCGGCATGGCTCAGGCGTAGAGCCGCGATCGGATGAGCCACCGTCTGTCGTCGCATCTTCCAAGCGTATTTCGCCTGCCTCAATCGCTGAAGAAGGCCTAATTCTCCCGAGTATGCCATCCCTCAGCATGAAAACGCTATTGAGCGAGTTGAGTCGCCGTCGTTGTAGGACCACTGAACGGACGATTCGGCGGTGGCTACAAGAGTGGCGATCGGAAAAGGTCGTGCGCCGCCCCAAAAGAGGCGCAATGCCGATTTCGCACCTTCAAGAGATGGCCGCTTGGCTCGAAGCATCTAACTGCCAGCAAAGAGAACTTGCGGGCCCGCTTCGTGAAATTGCGACAGAAGAAGCATCCGGACACCTTTCGGACAAACGGACACGTCCGGACAATCAAACCATAATCACGACCGCGTAATTGAAATCGCGATGCGTGCCTGCATCATGTGTGCAGCGGCAATGCGTTGTGACAAGGGCTCACGGGCAGCAGCCGAATCTGATTGTGCGGAGCTGGCATGAAACCGTTTATCCTCCCATCAGAGAAGCGACCCCTTCCTCCACCGCTGATGTACAGCACTCGCGAGGCTGCGCACGCCCTAGGAATCAGCGAACGGACGCTTGCGTCGCGCACGAAAGATCGCGCGATTCCGTGCGTGCGGCTTGAGGGACGGGTGCTGTATCCCGTCAAGGCTCTCGAAGAGTGGATCAATAAGAATCAGGAGAGCGCTAAGTGACCAAGAAGTCGACATCGAAACTACTTCCAAAAAGTGAAGTATGTGCCTATGATGGTGCCATGAAGCCGAGCGACGCACTCAGAGCCGCCGTCAAGAACTCGGGTCAAACACGGTATCGGATCGCACGGCAGACAGGAATGACCGAGAGTGGGCTGAGCCGATTTGTTCACGGCGGCGGATTGAACTTGGCGAGCCTCGACCAGCTCGCAGGCTACTTGGGACTCGAACTGGTACCCACACGGACTCAAGTCAGCGGCAAGAAGCTCACAAGGGCGAAGCCTCAAAAGAGGAAGGGCTGAATACATGGCGAGCCTCAACAAAGACCCGAACGGACTCCCTCGCATTCAGTTCAAGGTCAGAGGGTGCCAGCGGCAGACGCTTCGACTCGGTCGTGTGACGCCCAAGCAGGCGAGGACTGCGCGGGTACTGGTCGAACAACTGGTATCTGCGAAGGAAACGGGAATCATGGAACCGGATGCCGCCCGGTGGATCGCGGACATGCCCGACGAGATGTACGGCAGGCTGACGGATGTCGGGCTGGTGCCTGCTCGTGATCGCCGGAGGGTCACTCTCGACGTATTGCTCAAGGCGTTCTTCGAGAAGACAACGGTGAAGCCCAGCACACTAACGACCTACAAGCAGACCGAACAGAGCCTTCGGGAGTGTTTCAAGGAAGATTGCCTCGTTTGCAGCATCACGCCCGACGAAGCGGAACGCTGGCGGAAGTCGATGGTTGACGCCAAGTACGCAGCAGCGACCGTCAGCAAGCGAGTGAAGACCGCCCGGTCGATCTTCCGCGCCGGTGAACGGCTGCGAATGGTCAAAGAGAATCCATTCGCTGCGATCAAGGCCGGTTCCCAAACGAATCGAACACGTCTCCGATTCGTGTCACAAGCGGACATCGAGAAGGTGCTTGCTGCGTGTCCGGACAACGAGTGGCGTCTCATCGTTGCGTTGTCTCGGTACGGCGGTCTCCGCTGCCCGAGCGAGCACTTGGCCTTGCGGTGGGGAGACATTGACTGGGAGCGTCAATGCGTCACCGTGACCTGCATGAAGACAGAGGGCTATGAGGGCCGCGAGACCCGCCAGATTCCGCTCTTTCCAGAGTTGAAGCCATATCTGCGAGAGGCGTTCGAGACTGCCGAGCCCGGCACAGAGTGGGTGATCTCGCGCTATCGGCAGTCCAATGCAAACCTGCGGACCCAGTTTGAGAGGATCATCAAGCGGGCTGGCGTAAAGCCGTGGCCCAAGTTGTTCCAGAATCTTCGGTCCACGCGCCAGACGGAACTTTGCGACCGGCATCCCACGCACGTCGTCTGCGAGTGGCTTGGGAACACCAAGTCTGTCGCACGGGAGCACTACTTGCAGGTCACGGACGAGCACTTCGCGCGAGCCGTCCGGGGGGGTACCGGGGGGGTGACGCAAAAAGCGACGCAGCAGCCGTCAGAAACCGCCTGCGATGAAGCGAAGCCCGAGACCCCCATGCGTCCCAAAACGCAAGAAACGCAGCCCGTTTCAGCAGATTGCGTTTCGTCGCAGAACGATCCAATGACCCCGATGGGATTCGAACCCATGTACCCACCGTGAAAGGGTGGTGTCCTGAACCAGGCTAGACGACGGGGCCGCGGTTCGGGCGGGATGGTAGGCGGCGTGGGGAGGTCCGGCCGCGCCGGGGGCCGTTCGCACGACGCACATCGGGCCAAATCCGCAGCGATCGAAGACCAGCGATCTCGGCATCCCTGGTCCGAGACCTCACGGCGGCTCGAGCCGGGCTTCGTTCGCTACGGACTCCTCCGCAAGCGTCAGCCGCTCGCGATGGAGCCTTCGCGATACTCGGCCTTGCCACGGGGCGTCGTGCGCGCTCGAGGCGCGATTCAATGAAGGTCGTAGCAGAGCAACGTGAGACAGCGTCGGCGGACCAGCGGCATCCCACGCAGCGCCGGCTCTATTTCACGCGCTCCAGCACCGCGAGCGACGAGGCAGTGGTCCGCAGTTCCAATCGATCGCCCTCGAGCGTGAACGCCGTCGCCTTTGAGAGCGCGGTCGCGAACTCGCCCTCGATCTGCATCGCATCGGGCGGACCCGCCATGCGCGTCATCGCCAGGGGCGAGGTCTTGAACGCGCCGCCACCAAGGCCGGACTTGTCGAGACGGCCTGTGAAGCGGTTCACACCGGCGAAGCCCGAGATCCCCGCGTCGGCGGCGAATGAGATCGTCGGCGGCTTGGAGAGCGATGCGAGGCGCGGTGTGATGTCCTGCCCGTTCAGCGAAACCAGCCGCCATGCGCCAACGAGCGAGGCTAGCGCGGCATTGGAGTCGGCTTCGGGCTTGTGCGCGGGCTTGTCCTCAGACTCGGGCGCAGGCGCATTCCCGCTCGACGAGTCCTTCGTGGTCACTTCGCTCGGTTTGTCGTTGGTTGGCGAGCTCGACGTTGAGGTTCTGGCCGCACACGCGGCGAGCGCAAGCACGGCGGCGAGCGAGATCGTCATTCGCGCACGTCTCATGGTGATGGTTCCTTGTCGTGCCGCGCGGAAACTGGCTTACTTCAGCATGCCCTTGAGAGCCTCGGCCTTGTCGGTGCGTTCCCACGTAAAGAACCCGAGCTTCGGCCCGCGGTGTTCGCGCTTCACGCGATCAAAGTACTGGCCCTCGAACGGCTGACGCCCGAAGTGGCCGTGGCGGGCGGTCGGGCTGTAGATCGGCTTGCGGAGTTGCAGAGTCTCGATGATCTTGCGGGGCGTGAGGCCGAAGACCTCGCGCACGGCCTTGGCGATCCTGTCCTCGTCGACCTTGGCGGTACCGAAGCAATCGACATAGACACTGGTGGGCTCGGCGACGCCGATGGCGTAGCTGAGCTGGATCTCGCAGCGATCGGCGACGCCGGCCGCGACGACGTTCTTGGCGATGTAGCGGGCCATGTAGGCGGCCGAGCGATCGACCTTGGTGGGGTCCTTGCCGCTGAACGCGCCGCCGCCGTGTCGACCCATCCCGCCGTAGGTATCGACGATGATCTTGCGCCCGGTGAGGCCGGTGTCGCCGTGCGGCCCGCCGATCTCGAATCGGCCGGTTGGATTGACGTGAACCGTGATGCCCGGGTTCCACCACTCCTTCAGCACGGGCTTGATGACGTGGTCAACGATCTCGCGCTTCAGCTGCTCCTGGCGATCGTTCCACGACGCATCGTGCTGGGTCGAGAGGACGACGGTGTCGACGCGCTTGGGCGTGCCGTTCTCGTACTCGATCGTGACCTGGCTCTTGGCGTCCGGGCGCAGGCCGGGCACGCGATTCTCGCGTCGTACCGTCGACTGCTGCTCCACGAGGCGATGGCTGATCTGGATGGGGAGCGGCATGAGCTCCGCGGTGTCGCGGCAGGCGTAGCCGAACATCATGCCCTGGTCGCCAGCGCCCTCGCGATCGACGCCCATGGCGATGTCGTTGGACTGCTTGTTGATGGCGACCATGACGCCCGCGCTGTCGGCGTCGAAACGCATGTCGCCGGATGTGTATCCGATCTCGCGGATGGTCTCGCGGACCAGGTCGGGGATGCTGACATAGGTGTTCGTCGTGATCTCGCCGGCGACCACGACCAAGCCGGTGCAGCACAGGGTTTCGCACGCGACGCGGCTGTAAGGATCGTCGACGAGCATGGCGTCGAGGATCGCGTCGGAGATCTGGTCGGCGACCTTGTCGGGGTGGCCCATCGAAACGGACTCGGACGTGAAGAGCTGCGTGCGGGGCATCGGGAACTCCGATTTGGACGTGGACTCGGGCTGAGGTTTCGCCGGGGAACCTCGCGGCCCTCGCCAAGGATATGCGCGGGGTCGAGCGGATGGGCGGGATGCCGCCGGCCGAGCGAGCGATTTCCGGTAGGCTGCGGAAATGCCCGACCATCCGCACGATCCGGACGCCACGCTGGACACGCCGCACACCGGCGGCGTCGACACCTCCGCGCCGACCGCGGGCGCGATCCTGCGCGAGCAGCCGGGCCAGAAGATCGGGGCGTACAAGCTCCAGCAGCGGCTGGGCGAAGGTGGGTTCGGCTCGGTGTTCCTCGCGGAGCAGGAGCATCCGGTCCGGCGTCAGGTCGCTCTCAAGATCATCAAGCTGGGGATGGACACTCGCCAGGTCGTCGCCCGCTTCGAGCAGGAGCGTCAGGCGCTGGCGATCATGGACCACCCGGGGATCGCGCGCGTGCTGGACGCGGGCGCGACCGAGACCGGCCGCCCGTACTTCGTGATGGAACTCGTCAAAGGCGAGCCGATCGTTGAGTATTGCGATAAACAGAACCTGAGCATCCCGGATCGCCTGGAGTTGTTCGCGCAGGTGTGCGCCGCCGTCCAGCACGCGCACACCAAGGGCATCATCCACCGCGATCTCAAACCCTCGAACATCCTCGTAAGCACGCAGGACGGCAAGCCCGCGGCCAAGATCATCGACTTCGGCATCGCCAAGGCGACCGCCGCCAAGCTCACGGACAAGACACTCTTCACCGAGCATCGCCAGCTCATCGGCACGCCCGATTACATGAGCCCGGAGCAGGCCGAGGGAAGCCTCGACATCGACACGCGAACCGACGTGTACTCGCTCGGCGTGATTCTCTACGAGCTGCTCACGGGCACCACGCCCTACACCGGCACGCAACTGCAGTCCGCGGCGTACGCCGACATCCATCGCATCATCCGCGAGATCGATCCGCCCAAGCCCAGCACGCGTCTGTCGGAAAACACCAAGACCATCGCGGGGATCGCGGCCAAACGCGGGACCGAATCGCACCGCCTGGGAACGCTCCTCAAGGGCGAGCTCGACTGGATCGTGATGAAGGCGATGGAGAAGGACCGCGCCCGTCGCTACGAGACCGCCAACGGCCTTGCGATGGACGTGCGCCGCTATCTCGCCGGCGAGCCCGTGCTCGCCGCGCCGCCGAGCACCGCCTATCGGGTCCGCAAGTTCGCCAAGAGGCATCGGGCGTCGGTCGCGGGCGCGGCGGCGGTCAGCGTCGCGCTGGTCGTCGGCGTGGTCGCGTTCGCCTGGCAGGCCGCCCGCGCGACCAGCGCGGAGAAACTGGCAACCGCTCGCCTCGCCGAGAGCGAGGCGACCGTCAAGTTCCTCGACGACATGCTGGGCTCGGCCGATCCGAGCGCGGCGGGCAAGGACGTCTCGGTGCGCTCCGTGCTCGACCAATCAGCTCGCTCGCTCGACGAGAAGTTCGCCGATGAGCCGCTGACGGCCGCTCGGTTGCACTCCACGATCGGGCGGACGTACCTGCGTCTGGCGCTCTACGACCAGGCGAAGACGCATATCGAGAAAGCCCTGGCGATCTACACGAAGGAGCGCGGCGAACGGCACACGGACTCCGCCCGCGCGCGGAATCTCATGGGTCTCTTGCTGGTTCAGAACGGGCAGCACGCCGATGCGGAGCCGTTCCTCAAGAAGGCGATCGAGGACAACACCGCGTGGTTCGGGCGGCGCCACGAGGTGACGATCGAATCAATGGATGCGCTGGCGACGATGCTCGGCCTGCAGATGCGGAACGAAGACGCCGAGCCGGTGCTGAAGGAAGTTCTGGAGAGCCAGATCGCGGTTTTGGGGCGCGAGAGCATCGAGGCCGTCAACACGATGAGCACGCTCGCCACGTTGTACGGCGACATCGGTCGCTTCGACGAAGCCGAGAAGATGTTTGTTGAAGCCACGAGCATCGCGGAGCGAACGACACGGGCCGACCACCCGATGACGCTGAGCCTGAAGGCCAACCACGCCTGGATGATGTACTGGCGGGCCAGACACGGCAACCCCGCGCCCGAAGAAAGGCAGAAGCTGCTGGAGGCGTCGCGGGTTTTGAGCGAGCAGGCGCTGGCGGCCCGCGAGCGCGTGCTGGGCCCCGAGCATCACGAGACCATGACCTCGGTGAACAACCTCGCGGTGGTGTACTTCGAGCTCGGTCGCAACAAGGAATCCGAGGCGCTTCGCCGGCGCGACCTGGAGGTCTCGATCCGGACCCTGGGCGAGGAGCATCCAGACAGCATCACGACGCAGGCCAATTTCGGCGCGTTCCTGCTGAAGCAGAAGCGGTTCGACGAGGCCCTGCCCTATCTCGAAAAGGCCGTCACGCTCTCCAAGAGGGTGCTGCCGCCAGATTCGCCGGGAACGGCGTTTGCGCTGGGCTGGTACGGCACTTGCCTGACCGAGTTGAAACACTTCGCGGAGGCGGAGAAGCCGCAGCTCGAGGCGCGCGACATCATCGGGCGTGCCATGCCGTCGGACCATCCGATCGCGGGTGAGATGTCGAAGTCGCTGGTGCAGTTGTACGAGGCGTGGGACAAGGCCGAGCCGGGCAAGGGATACGACGCGAAGGCGGCGGAGTGGCGGAAGAAGATGTCGGGTGAGAAGTAGTTCGGCTGATGGAATCTCCGCGATCTGTACGTCAACGAAACGCGGAAGCCCTGCTACTTTGACAAGCGATTCGCTTCCTTGATGATTGCCCTCGTGATGTCTTCCACGCCGTTCAACTGCCAGACCTCATCCACAAGCCAGAATCGGTGTGCCTTGGTGTGAACGGAGTATCTGGCTCGCTCTCGAACGACGCGGAACGGGATCTTCGCGGCGCGAAGCACCGAGAAATCGGCATCGAAAAGCACGCCGACGAGATGGTCGAATGGTCTGCTCTCAAGTTCGCGCATGAACGAGAGCTGTCGGGAAGGATTGTGACTCGTGATCCTCCTGCCCTTGATCTGATAGCGTTTGCCTCGGCTGTCGGTCGCGTCGTGGCCAGCGTTGGACTTTCGTGTGCCTTTCAGGCCGAGCGCGTTGATCACGATCTTCTCGGTGAAATCGCCGACCGGGTTGTTCGTGCTGCTCACCATCTCTCGACCACGCAGTTCTTCGAGCGTCCAGCAGAAGAGCTGCAGCAACTCATGGCCAGACATGCGTTTGAGGGCGCCCGGTTTCATGCTGGCATGATACCAGTCTGGGGCGACCGACCCCTTTTCCACCACTGCTCGTTCTGACCTATTCTCTCGCGCATGAGCACCCGAAACGCCAACGGGGCCGCCGCCGGCCTGTCGTACGCCTCCGCGGGCGTCAGCCTGCACGAGAAGGACTCGTTCACCGACTCCCTGCCCGCGCTGATGCGCCGCACCTTCGGGCCGCGCGTCATCGATAATCCCGGCGGATTCGCGGGGCTCTTCCGCCTCGACTACAACCAGAAGCTCTTTGCGCGCAACTACAAGGAGCCGGTGCTCGTTGCCTGCGCCGACGGCGTGGGGACCAAGGTCAAGCTCGCGCAGATGCTCGGCGTGTACGACACGGTCGGCATCGACCTGGTCGCGATGAACGTCAACGACCTCATCGTGCAAGGAGCGGAGCCGCTCTTCTTCCTCGATTACATCGCCGTGCCCAAGGTCGAGAAGTCGATGCTGACCGACCTTGTCCGCGGCGTGGTCGAGGGGTGCCGCCAGTCGGGGTGCGCGCTCCTCGGCGGCGAGACGGCCGAGATGCCCGACCTCTACGCCCCCGGCGATTTCGACCTCGCGGGATTCTGCGTCGGCGTCGTCGAACTCAAGCGCGCCATGAGCCCCGAGCGCGTCACGCCGGGCGACGTCGTGATCGGGCTGGCCTCCAGCGGCATCCACTCCAACGGCTATTCGCTGGTCCGCAAGGTGGTCGAGCACGCCGAGCTCGACCTGTCGGAGGTCGTGCCAGAGCTGAACGTCCGCCCGAAGGGCCGCCGCGGGAAGAAGGCGGAGCCCGCCCGGACCCTCGGCCAGGTTCTGCTCACGCCCACGCGGATCTACGCCGCGAACATCGTGAAGCTGCAGCGCAGCTACAAGGTGAAGAACGTCGTGACGGGCATGGCACACATCACGGGGAGCGGCCTGCGCGAGAACCTCGTGCGCGCCCTCCCGCGAAACTGCGACGCCGTCGTCGATCGCTCGACGTGGGAGATCCCGCCCGTTTTCAAGTTCCTGCAGAAGCACGGCGGGATCAGCGACGAGGAGATGGAGCGCGTCTTCAACCTCGGCATCGGCTACTGCGTGATCGTGAAGAAGACCTTCGCGGAATCCGTCCGCGACCAGCTCAGGAAGTTCGGCGAGGACGCGACAATCATCGGCGAGATCGTCAAGGGCAAGGGCGTCGTGCGCTACAAGGCGTAGCCGCCAGCGGACGTTTGTATCTTCATTGAGTTTTTCAGGCGTTCGCCGCCCGACCGGGCGTTGGTGCGCCACGCGCGATCGAGTACACTGCACGCGGTTGCGCCGGGGTTTTCCGGCGCCGGAGTGCCGCATGGTCCGCGTTCGTCGTGCATTCACGCTCATCGAGCTCCTGGTCGTCATCGCGGTGATCGCGCTGCTCATCGCGATCCTGCTGCCGACTCTGGGCAAGGCGCGTCAGGCGGGCCGGGCGGCGGTGTGCCTCTCGAATCAACGCCAGATCGGGACGGCGCTCGTGATGTACGCCAATCAGTACAACGAGTGGATTCCCCGCGAGGGCTGGGAGAGCAAGGCTCGCGAGCGGCTTCCCTGGGCCGTCGCGCTCCGCCCGTTCATCGACAGCAACGTCTCGCCCGCGGAGGACCCGAACGACCAGTTCCGCGGCGCGACGTACTACCGCGACCCCGGCCGACCGAAGGACCTGCACAACATCCACTTCGTCGACAACGGATTCAAGTTCAACGCGCCGGGGAAGATCGACGCCGATCGCAAGGCGCCCATGCGCTTGTCGCGCATCCAGTTTCCGGTCTCGACGCTGTACCTCAATTGCTACGCCGACGACCCCAACGACGCGGACGGAAGGACATATTACCGTGACGGTGCGAGCGACATCAGCATCGCGCAGTGGTACGACGTCTGGGCGGCGGCGCAAATAAACGGCACACCAGCGCAGTTGCGCATCGCGCCGCGGCGCCACGGGCAGGGGGCCAACGGCGTGTTCCTCGATGGACACGGCTCGTTCGTCAAGGCCGAGGAGTTGATGACGCTGGATCGCTGGGACGACAAGGACTATCAGCCGTAGGACCAACCGCGCCAGCCGAGAGAACCCGGCCGCGACACCGACGGATTTCGCAATGAAGTTGCGTGGACGAAGCCAACCTCCGCGTGGTAGTCTGAGCACCGTGGCGCACGTTGCCCGTTCAGGTCGACACGGGGCCTTCACGCTGATCGAGCTCTTGGTCGTGATCGCGATCATCGCGCTGTTGGTCGGAATCCTGCTCCCTTCGCTCGGCAAGGCGCGGGCCGCGGGGCGGATGGCGACATGCCTCTCGAACCAGCGTCAGATCGGGGTGGCGGTGCAGATGTACTCCAGCGCGTACAAGGAGTTCATCCCGCGTGAATCTGGTTCGAGTGAAGCGGCGAACCAGCCGCGGAACCCGGGCTGGCCGTTCGCGATCCGACCGTTTCTCGATCCGAACGCCCGGGTGGATCAGCCCGACGCCGGGCTGAAGGACCGATACGCCACCGCGAAGTACTACCAGGACCCCGCGCGCCCCCGCGACGGGCACAACATCCACTATGTCGACAACGGGCTGGTCTTCAACGCGCCGGGAGTAGTCGAGGACGGCCGGGGACGCCCGCCCTCACGCCTCTCCCGCCTGCAATTCCCGCACGACACGCTGTGGATCGCGTGCTTCGCCGACGATCCGGACGGCACCCAGTCAAAGCAGTGGTACGCGGCGAGCAACGACGAATCCGAGATCGCCATGTACTATGACACTTGGATGAAGACGCACATCGAGGGCACCGGCGTCAATGGTGACGGCGGAAATTCCACCAGCCGACGCCGCATCGCGCCCAAACGCCACGGCGACGGCGCCAACGGCGTGTTCCTCGACGGGCACGCCTCGTTCATCAAGTCCAACGTGATCTCATCGCTCGATCGATGGGATGATCGCGATTACATCAAGAAGCGGAATTGACAACCCGTCTCGACGGAACGCCTCGCCAACCGGCGAACAGGCCCACGAAAGGACCGACCATGAATCTCCGCGTCTCTCTGCTGCTTGCGTTGGCCACGCTCTCCGCGCCGGCCTTTGCCCAGAACGCTCCCACGCCCGCGCAGCCCGCAAACAAGCCCGCGGCACAGCCCGCCGCGAAACCGGAATCCAAGGCTCAGCCCGCCGAAAAGGTCTACGACGAGGCCGCGGACGCGGGCAAGCAGATCGAGGCCGCCCTTGCCAAGGCGGGCAAGGAGAACCAGCGCGTGCTGATCCAGTGGGGCGGCAATTGGTGCCCGTGGTGCATCAAGCTGCACTCTCTGTTCAAGAACGACAAGGCGATCGCTCGCGAGCTGATGTACGAGTACGTCGTGGTCAACGTCGATATCGGCCGGTTCAACAAGAACGTCGATCTGGCGGCGAAGTACCACGCGGACATCAAGAGCGGCGTTCCCTACCTGACCCTGCTCGACGCCAAGGGCAACGTGGTCACGAATCAGGAGACCGGTGCGCTGGAGTCCAAGGAGCCGGGCAAGGCTGAGCACGACCCGAAGGCGGTCATGGAGTTCCTGAAGAAGCACCAGGCCGAGCCGCTGGTCGCGTCGAGCGTGCTGGAAAACGCTCTCTCGACCGCGCGCACCGAGAACAAGCGGGTCTTTCTGCACTTCGGCGCGCCGTGGTGCGTCTGGTGCCACAAGTTCGAGGCGTGGATGGCCAGGCCCGAGGTCGCGGCCTTGCTTTCCAAGGACTACGTCGATCTCAAGATCGATACCGATCGTATGACAGGCGGCGACGACTTCCTCAAGAAGTTCAACCCCAAGGCCGGCACGCACGAGGGCGGCGGCATCCCGTGGATCGTGATTCTTAACGCGGACGGCTCGGCGATCATCGACAGCACTGGGCCGAAGGGCAACACGGGTTTCCCGTCCGCGGATGACGAGATCGCCCACTTCGCAACCATGCTGAGCAAGTCGGCCAAGAACCTCTCACCCGACGACCAGAAGAAGATCATCGAGTCGCTGAAGAGCGAGGGAAAATAGCGAGCGCCGCCCGGCGTGATTCCGCTATTCTGGCCCCATGAATGAACGCGGGATGGCGTTGCACTGGAAGGTGTTGATCGCGCTGGGGCTCGGCCTCGCGGTCGGCTGGGCGATCAACGAGTGGTGGACCACGGAGACGTGGCGGACGCTCGGCGTGGGCGACGCGGCGGCGTATCAGGCGTTCAAGGACGCGGACGCGAACGCGAGCGCGGGGTTCACCGCCGCGGCGGCGCGTTTCGCGGGCGACCTCAACGAGTTCGTGGGCAAGTTCTTTCTCCAGAGCCTCCGCTTCATCGCCGTTCCGATCGTGCTGTTCAGCCTGGTGATCGCGGTCGCGGGCGTGGGCGACGTGCGCCGGATCGGGCGCATCGGGATCAAGACGCTGGTCTGCTTTCTTTTCACGCTGGCGGTGGCGGTGACCATCGCGGTGGTGCTGGGCAAGCTCGTCGCGCCCGGGACGTACGTCACCGACGACGCCCGCGCCAAGATCCTGGCGCAATACGCCGGCGAGGCGACCCAGCGCGTGCAATCCGCCCACCAGCTCAAGGACCAGGGCGTCTGGGCGTACCTGCTCGGCATCATCCCGATCAATCCGTTCAACGCGATCGCCAACGCCCAGATGATGCAGGTGGTGGCGGCGGCATTCCTGCTCGGAGTCGGGCTCACCATGATCCCGCGCGAGAAAGCCGGGCCGGTCGTGGCGTTCTGCGAGGGCGTCGCCGAGGCGGTGATGGCGCTGGTCCGCGTCATCATGAAGCTGGCGCCGCTCGCGGTCTTCTGCCTGATCGTTCAGTTCGTCGCCGGCGTTGGGATCGGGGCGATCTCGAGCGTGCTGGCTTATGCGATGTGCGTCATCGTCGGGCTGGCGCTGGTGCTTTTCCTGGAGTATCCGCTGCTCATGATCGCGACTACCCCGCGCGACAACCGCGTGGGCTACAAGCGATTCTTCCGCGCCATGGCCCCGGCGCAGACGCTGGCTTTCTCGAGCAGCAGTTCCTCGGCCACGCTCCCGGTCACGATCCAGAGCGCCAGAGACCTGGGCGCACCGGCCGAGATCGTCAACTTTGTCTGCCCCATGGGCACTACGCTCAACATGGACGGAACGGCGCTCTACCAGGTGATCAGCGTGCTCTTCCTGGCGCAGCTCTACGGCATGGAACTGACGCTGGCGCAGCACATCACGGTCGGCGTAATGTCCGCCGTCGTCGCCGTCGGCACGCCGGGCCTGCCCGGAGCCAGCGTCATCATGATGGCGATCGTGCTGGAGTCGGTGGGCGTCCCCACCGAAGGGATCGCCATCGTGCTGGCGGTCGACCGCGTGCTGGACATGTGCCGCACGATCGTGAACGTGAGCGGCGACGCGGTGGCGTGCGTGGTGGTCGCGGGGAGCGAGGGCACCCTCGAACGACCGACGGACAAGTAGCCGAGCGTGCGGATGGGAACCCTCAGACCCGCCGCTCACACTCCCGCCGGGCGTGCGTCTTGCTTTGCAAAGGAGTATCGCGTGCGCACGCGTTCGTCGCTTCGTCGAGGCATCGTCACGTGGATCGGCATCGCGGGGAGTCGGGATCGACGTGGCATTTGGAGCGTTCGCCTGACCGAGCCCCCGACGCGGGTGCCGCCGCCGGCTTTGGTTCGACCGCGCTCGCCTGCAACGCGGACGAGGCAGGCGAGCGGCTGCTCGTTTCCGGGCGCGTGATCGACGCGACCGGAAACTCAATCGGACGGGCGGCGGGACGCTCTACAACACCGACGCGACGGGGCACTGCAACCTGCCGAACTCGCCCACGCGCGTAACGCGAATCCAGGCAACGGTGCGCACCGATCGCGAGCGACGCTTACAGATTCTGACCGTCATGCTCGACGCGTCTCCGAACAGCGATGACCCACGCCACATCCACGTAACCACGACGGCCGAGGGCTATGAGTTGACCTGGTCGACGATCTGGTTCGAGGGCGACCACATCTGACGCCGAAGCTGCGGGCAGAAGGGTCCAAGGACCACATCACGCAGATCGTGACGCCGGCTTGCGACAGGGGCGTGGCGCTTATCGAGCATGAGGTCAGGATGAAGATCGGCACGGACGATTGACAATCCGTGCGCCCCCGGTCGTCCGCAAGCCCGGTTTACTTCGCCCCCACCGCCGCGCACACACGCCTCGCCGCGTCGTTCAGGTCCGTCGCCGGCTGCATCGTGGGCAATTGGTGGCGCGCCCCGTCGAGGAAGCTCCGCGCGGCCGCGACGTTCGTCCCCTCCAGGCGCACGACCAGCGGCACCTTGAAACCGACGCTCCCGTCGGGGTTCTTGAAGTTGCGGGCCGCGTTCACGACGCCCTTGGCGATCGTCTCGCAGTTCATGATCCCGCCGAAGATGTTGACGAGGATGCCCTTCACGCGCTGATCGGAGAGGATGATGGAGAACGCCTCGGTGACGGCTTCTTCCGACGCCGAGCCGCCGACATCGAGGAAGTTTGCCGGCTCGCCCCCGTTCAGCTTGATGATGTCCATCGTCGACATCGCCAGGCCGGCGCCGTTGACGAGGCATCCGATGTTGCCGTCGAGCGCGATGTAGTTGAGGCCCAGCGCGTTGGCCCGGGTTTCCGCGGGATTGTCCTCGCTGGCGTCGTGCATCTCGCTGATGGCCTTCTGGCGGAACAGGCCGTTGTCGTCGAAGTTGAACTTCGCGTCGATCGCCAGCACCTGCCCGTCGGGCGCTTCCTTCGTCGGCGGCGTGATCACCAGCGGGTTGATCTCCGCCAGCGTGCAGTCCTTGTCGACGAACAGACGCGCGAGCTTCATCATGATGTCCGCGGCCTGCCCGACCTGCTTTCCGACCAGGCCAAGTCGGAACGCGATGCGGCGCGCCTGATGGCCCTGGAGCCCCGTGAGGGGATGGATGAACTCCTTGACGATCGCGTCGGGGCGATCGTGGGCGACCTGCTCGATCTCCACGCCGCCCTCGCGCGACGCGATCAGCACGTTGCGGCGCGTCTTGCGGTCGGTCGTGATGGCGAGGTAGAACTCCTCGCGTCCGCCGCCCTTGCGCTCGGCGATGTCGACGGCGCTGGCGACCAGCAGCTTCTTGACCTCGAGCCCCTCCGGCGGGGTCTGGGGCGACTTCATGCGGTTGGTCAGCATAAACCGGGCCGCGGCGGTCGCTTCCTCGGCGCTGTTGACGAGCTTCACGAAGCCAGCCTTGCCGCGTCCGCCCGCGTGGACCTGGGCCTTGACGACGGCCAGGGGCTTGGCCATGCCCGCGGTGGCGCCCTTGAATGCGCTGGCCGCGTCGTCAATCGACGTGATCACCTGCCCGTTGGGCACGGCGATGGAGTAGCTGCGGAGAAGGTCGCGGCCTTGGTATTCATGGATCTTCATAGCGCGGCATGGTAGCCCCCAGCGGGGCGGACTGCGCCGGGTCCGCTCGAACCAACCCCAAGACCCATTCCATCCCCATCCCAAGAAATTCCGCGCGTTTCCTAGGCCTTCTTGCGCGTGAACTTGAAGGACGCCTCGCCGTTGGGCTTGCCGTCCTTGAAGTTGGTCCAGGTGTTGGTCAAGTGATCCGCGTCGATGATCTCCATCTTCAGCGAGTGCATGTGCATGTCGTTGATCGATTTGAGATTCGTCGCATCCACGAACTCAAACATGAACGAGTGCTTGCCCGGGTGCGCGTCACGCATCCGCGGCTGGTTGCCCGCGGCGCAGTAGTGCGTCGCCATCACCGAACTCCCGTCCATGTGAAACGCCGTCACCATCTCGTGCGGCGTGCCGACGAACAGATTCTCCGTCACGGTGTAGCCGTTCGCCGACACCTTGTAGATCGCGGTGCAGTCTGGCTTGCCGTCGCCGTCAAAGTCGCACTCCCAGGCGCCCGCCAGCGCCTTGATCGGATCGAGAGCCGAAGGCCCCGCCGGCGCGTGCTCTTCCTTGGCGTCCGCCTTCGCCGACTCCTGCGCGGCACGGTGCCCGCCCGATGCACAACCCGCGAGCGCCGCGATCGTCAGCGTCGCCCCCAAAAGACCCAGGCGGTTGGCCAGGCCGAATCGCGTGTTATTCCGCATAGAAAACTCCTGTGTGAATGCGCGGCGTGCATGCGCAGGGTCATCAGTATGCCAGAACTCTCGCACGCGGCCAAGCGACAACATCCGTATTCTGTCCCGCGTCGAACTCTCTGCCGCGTTCGCACAACAACGAACGCTCGCCCCTGATGCCGCACGACGATGGAGCCCGACATGCCCGACGCCGCCGCGTCTCCGCCCGATTCCTCCCGCGCCGCCTATGAGTTTTCGACGCCGCAGAGGGTGTATCTGTGGCTCTCGTCGTTCTCGCTGGCGTGCCTTTTGATCGCGGACATCGTGGGCGTGAAGCTCTTCCGGATACCGTTCCCGGGCAATTTCTCGTTCACCATGCCGTTCTCCAGCGTGACATATGACTCCGTCACGCACACCTGCGGCATGCTCACGTTTCCCGTCACGTTCCTCATCACCGACCTTCTGAACGACTACTACGGCAAGAAGGCCGCCCGCCGCGTGGTGTGGATCGGCTTCGCGATGGCGATGATCGTGTTCGCCGTCGTCAACATCGCGCAGGCGATGCCCGCGTGGGACGTGCCCTTCAACGTCAAGCAGGAGGCCTTCGACTCCATCTTCGGGAGCGCGAAGGTGATGTACATCGCCTCGCTCATGGCGTACCTGGTCGGGAACTTCAGCGATATCGCGGTCTTCGGCCTGTTCAAACGCCTCACCAAGGGACGCTTCATCTGGCTCCGCGCCACCGGCTCCACCGTCATCAGTCAGGTCATCGACTCGTTCATCGTCACCTACCTGGCGTTCGGCTTAGGACGCATGCTCATCCCCGACAGCGGAACCCCCATGCCGTTTGCCGAGATCATCAAGACAGCGGCCACCGGCTACACGCTCAAGTTCGTCATCGCGATCGGCATCACGCCGATCATCTACCTCGGGCATCGCGTCCTGCGCGGCTGGTTCGGCATGACACCGCTCCCCGCCAGCTAAACACCCTTATGCGATCGCGATCGATCCGCGATAGACCTCCGTCGCCGGGCCGGTCATGAACACATGCCCCGGACGCTGCTCCCAGCGGATGTGCAATTCGCCGCCGGGCACGCGGATCGTCGCGCTGCGCTGCAGCCTGCCCTCGATCGCCGCGGCGACCAGCACCGAGCACGCGCCCGTGCCGCACGCCAGCGTCGCGCCCGCGCCACGTTCCCATGTGCGCATCGTCGCGGATTGAGGCGAATCAACACGCACAAAGTGAACATTCGTCCGGGCCGGGAACATCGCGTGCGTCTCGAGCAACGGGCCCGCGCTCTCGAGCGGGACAACTTCCGGCCTGGCGCAGAACAGCACCGCGTGCGGGTTCCCCATCGACACGCATTGGATCACCGGCTCCAGCCCCGCCCCACCCTCGCCGCCCCCACTCCAACTCTTCCACGCATCGGCGATCTCGCCCGGCAGCGCCACACGTACCAGCCCGTCCCAAGGCACCGCTCGACCTCCCACCGCCGCCATATCCGCTCGTACCGGGATGCGATCGGCCTCAAGAACCGGCTCACCCATATCGACCGTCGCCCCGACGAACTTGCTCCCTTCGACTCTCGGCTCGACCGTCACCACGCCGCGCCCGGCCCGAATGCGCAGCGTGCCTTCGCGCCGCTGGCGACGCTCGAAGAGATGCATGGCGACGCAACGGATGCCGTTGCCGCACATCCCGCCGTCGCTCCCGTCGCTGTTGTAGATGGAAAGACGCGCGTCGACCTCGGAATCAGGCTCGAGCACCAGCACGCCGTCGGCCCCGATCCCCCTGCGCCGGTCGCACCACGCTCGCGCCAAGCTTCCCCACGCGGGGGACGTGCCCCCGGCGTCGAGTCGATCGACGAGAACGAAGTCGTTGCCCAGGCCGTGGTACTTCACGAATTCCAGCATTGCGGACATGGTCCTCCGTCCCCGACGCGTCGTCAATGGCCCCCGCTCGGTTTGACGCGGCATTGTTGATCCGTCAACATACGCGAGTGACGATCTCAAGCAGCGCCGCGTGAAGCCCGCCTCACGGGCTGTTTCGCGGCCCCTTCCCCGGAGACAACATCATGGACTGGCTCTCGTGGCTCTGGCTCCCCATCGTGCTCTCCGCCGCCGCCGCCTGGATCGCGGCTTTCCTCACTTGGACGGTGCTCCCCACGCACAAGGGTGATTTCGTCGGCCTGCCCGACGAGAAGAAGTTCATCGACACGGTGCGTGAGCTGGGCGTGAAGCCCGGCAACTACGGCTTCCCGCACTTTGCCTGCCACAAGGACGCCAACACGCCCGAGGCCAAGGCGATGTGGAAGGACGGGCCGGTCGGTTTCGTCACGGTCATGTCGAACCCGACGAGCATGGGCCCGCGCATGCTGGCGAGCTTCACCCTCAATCTCGTGGTCGCGTTCCTGATCGCGTATGTCGCGGGCGAGGCGCTGCCAAAGGGCGCGTCATTCTCAAAGGTCTTCCAAGTCGTCGGAACGGTCGGAGTGCTCTCCTATTCCTTCGCACACGTGCCGCACGGCATCTGGTTCGGCGCGTACAAGAAGACCATCATCGCCAACATGTTCGACGGGTTGATCTACGGGCTGATCACCGGAGCCATCTTCGCCTGGCGCTGGCCGGCGGCGTGACGCGACGGTCGAATCGCTCGGTGCGCGTGGAAGGCCACAGAACACGAAGTTGGCCGGCTGAGCGCCGACCCGCCCAAGGCACCAACGCGTGCGCAGGGACGAGAAAAAGGTGCCGGACCCCGCTAACCTTGACTCCCCCTCGGTGGGCCTTTGCGGGCCCGATCCGATCGGGGTTTGTCCGGTTTGCTGGTTGCATCTTGAAGAGCCTGGCGTCCTTGCGGGCGTCGCCGACCAATCGGAGTGTCACGTGAAGATCAAGACCGACGAGATCGCGAGCGTCATCAAGCGTGAGATCGAGCAGTATTCCGCCGAGCTTGAAGTGTCCGAGGTCGGGCGCGTGGTGGAGGTCGGCGACGGCATCGCCCGCGTGTACGGCCTTTCGAACGCGATGGCGGGCGAGCTGCTGGAGTTCCAGACGGCCGAGGGCGCGGTGATGGGCCAGGTGTTCAACCTCGAGCTCGACACGGTCGGCGCGGTCATCTACGGCGACTATCTGGCGGTGAAGGAAGGCGACATGGTCAAGTCGACCGGTCGTCTGCTCGAGGTGCCGGTGGGCGAGGGGTTGCTGGGGCGCGTGGTCGATCCGCTGGGACGGCCGCTGGACGACAAGGGTCCGATCAACGCGACGGAGTTCCGGAAGGTCGACATCATCGCGCCGGGCATCGCGGAGCGTCAGCCGGTGCACGAGCCGATGCAGACGGGCGTCAAGGCCGTCGACTCGATGATCCCGATCGGGCGTGGTCAGCGCGAGCTGATCATCGGCGACCGCAAGACGGGCAAGACGGCGGTGGCGATCGACACGATCATCAACCAGAAGCAGTACTGGGGGACGAAGGACGCGGTGGTCTGCATCTACGTCGCGGTGGGCCAGAAGGAATCGACGGTCGCGGGCGTCGTCGAGGTTCTGAAGAAGAACGGCGCGATGGACTACACGATCGTTGTGAACGCGTCGAGCTCGGACCCCGCGCCGATGCAGTACGTCGCGCCGTATTCGGGCACGGCGATGGCCGAGTACTTCATGTGGCTGGGCAAGCAGGGCAAGACGCCCAAGCACGCGCTGTGCGTGTACGACGATCTGTCGAAGCAGGCGGTGGCGTATCGCCAGCTGTCGCTGCTCCTGCGTCGTCCGCCGGGGCGCGAGGCGTATCCCGGCGACGTGTTCTATCTCCACTCGCGGCTCCTGGAGCGCGCCACGAAGCTGTCGGACGAGAACGGCGGCGGCTCGATCACGTCGCTCCCGATCATCGAGACGCAGGAAGGCGACGTGTCGGCCTACATCCCGACGAACGTGATCTCGATCACCGACGGGCAGATCTACCTTGAGCCGGAACTGTTCTTCTCGGGCGTGCGTCCCGCGATCAACGTCGGCATCTCGGTGTCGCGCGTGGGCGGCAACGCGCAGGTCAAGGCGATGAAGAAGATCGCGGGCTCCTTGCGGCTTGACCTTGCGGCGGCCCGCGAGCTCGAGGCGTTCGCGCAGCTGGGCACGGAGCTCGACAAGGCGACGCAGCGTCAGCTGGACCGCGGGCGTCGAATGGTGGAGCTGCTGAAGCAGGGCCAGTACACGCCGTTCCACATCGTGGACCAGGTGATCTCGGTGTTCGCGGGGAGCAAGGGCTACCTGGACGACGTGCCGGTGGCGGACGTTCGTCAGTTCGAGGTCGAGCTGCTGAAGTTCTTCCAGGCGGCGGGCAAGCCGGCGTGGAACGCGCTGAACGAGAAGAAGGCGCTGGACGCGGAGACGGAGAAGAAGCTGGAAGAGGCGATCAAGAGCTTCAAGAGCACGTGGAAACCGGCGAAATAAGTCCGTTGATATCTTGCGAAAACTGAGCGGCACAGCGCCTTGATTGCTTGTGGTGGGCGAGGGGGGTGTTTTATACTGCGCGGAGGACTGTCGGCGGACCGGATTGCCTGGGTCCGTTGGGCGGCGTTGTGCAGGAGTCCATCATGGCGAGCATTGGATGTATCCGTTCGCGTTGGATCGTGGCCGCGTTGACGCTGCTGACGATGGGCATTGCGGGGCCTCGGGGGGCGGAGGCCCAGTGCGAGGGGTGGTTGCTCAACGGCGCGCCGATGGGCACCAATGGGCCGGTGTATGCGTCAGCGTCGTGGGACCCCGATGGGGCGGGGCCGCTGTCGTGGCGTGTGGTGGTGGCGGGGCAGTTCACGATGGCGGGGGGCGTGGCCGCGAACAACATCGCGATGTGGGATCCGGTTACGGGTGAGTGGTCGGCGCTGGGACCGGGCGTGAACGGGTTGGTGCGAAGCGTCGTGGGGATGTCGAACGGCGACCTGATCGCCGGAGGCGAGTTCAGCCAGGCGGGCGGCGCGCCGGCGTCGAATATCGCGAGGTGGAGCGGCGGGTCATGGCAGTCGATGGGCACGGGGACGGACGGCGTGGTGCGCGCGCTTGCGGAGGAGTACGGGACGGGGCACCTCGTGGCGGGGGGCGGATTCCTGTCCGCGGGCGGGGCGCCTGGTACACAGTACATCGCGCGATGGAACGGATCGGCGTGGTCGCGGTTGAGCGGCGACCCGAGCGAACTTGGGATGAACGGCGAGGTTCATGTGATTACCGGCCCTACACAGGGGATGTACATCGGTGGATCATTCACGATCGCGGGCGTGCATTCGGACGGCGGAGGAATCGCAGCGAATCGCTTCGTGATGTGGACGGGGAGCACATGGCTGAACTCGAGCCCGGGATTCGACGGGACGGTGCGCGCCATCACGATTGCCGAATCAGGCACCTCGCTGTATGTGGGAGGTGACTTTCTCCACGTTGGCTCCACTCCCGCGGATCGCGTAGTGCGCAGGTACATGGGTTGGCAGGCGGCCGGTGACGGATTCAACGCGAGCGTGTTCGCGCTGGCGGACGATATCTTGCATGGTCGGATGATGGCTGGCGGCGAGTTCCGATACAACGCCGCGGGTGGCCGCGCGCTCTACTCCCTTGCGACGTTCAGGCTTGTCGATGGGCACTGGAACCAGGCCAACGTGCCGGCCGATTTCGACGCGGTCTACACGATCACGCGTCTCCCGAATGGGATGGTGCTTGTGGGTGGCATTGGCGGCGCGCATGGGAACGTCTCTCTTCAGCGAAGCGACGGATTGTGGACAGGGCTTCGGCCCGCGTTCGACGGGCCGGTGCGTGCTTCGTTAACGCTGCCGAACGGTGATCTGATCGTCGGCGGCTCGTTTACGAACGTCTTGGGCGTCCCTGCCAGCCGCATCGCGCGCTGGGACGGCAGTTCGTGGTGGGCGTTGGGCGCGGGCATGAACAATGACGTGCTGGCGCTCACGCTCATGCCGAACGGCGACTTGATCGCCGGCGGCGCATTTACCAGTGCCGGGGGGGTGGCCGCGAACCGCGTGGCGCGCTGGAACGGATCGGCGTGGTCGGCGATGGGCACGGGGATGGACGGGGTCGTGGCGGCGCTGGCGGTGCGTCCGAACGGCGTGCTGTACGCGGGCGGGGAGTTCACGACCGCGAGCGGCTCGAACTGCAACCGCTTCTCGTACTGGAACGGGGCGGCCTGGGCCAGGCCGGACGTGTTCTTTACGTCGATGTTCAACGCGCCTGTCCGGGCCCTGACGGTCACGACGACCGGCCTGCTCATCATCGGCGGGGAGTTCACGATGTTCGGCGGAGTTCCGATGAAACGGCAGTGCTCCTACAACGGCGCGACATTCCAGGCGTCGGGCTTCGGGCTCGACAACACCGTTCACGCGCAGGCGCCTATGCCGGACGGCGGGTTCATCGCGGTCGGCGAGTTCAGCGAACGCGTCATCCGCTGGTCTCCGAGCACCGGGTATCAATCGATCGGTTCGGCGAACTTCAGCTCGGGCTCCGTGGTGTATGCGGTGGCCGTTACCTCCAACGGCATCCCGATCATCGGCGGTGAGTTCTATACGGTGAATACGCCGAACTCGGCGTACCGGGTTGCGAAGCTGGAAGGCGGCGTGTGGGCGACCATGGGTGGCGGCGTGGACGCAACGGTGTTTTCCCTTTCCATGCTGACGGCGGACGAGGTGGCCGTCGGCGGAGGATTCTCACAGATCCGCTCACCTTTCGGCAATCAACCCTTCTTTGCGCGCTATTCGCTGAGCGGGGTGCCGACGATGGGGAGCCAGCCGCAGGGGGCGTCGGTGTTCACGGGGCAGACTCTGGTGCTGTCGGCGGCCCCTCGCTGGGGGTATTCGGGGCTGTCGGTGCAGTGGCTGCGCGACGGCGTGCCGATCGTGGGCGGCGCGGGCGGTGCGTCGTCGGGCGGCGGGACGGTGAGCGGCGCGGCGGGCGCACTTGCGTCGCCTTCGGACGGCGAGCCGGTGGTGCTGACGATCACGGGCGTGCAGTTGTCGGATGCGGGTGCGTACACCGCGGTGTTCAGCAACTCGTGCGGGGGCGTGACGACGCAGGCGGCGATGGTGAGCGTGACCGATCCGTGTGCCGCGGACCTTAACCTTGACGGGTTTGTCAACGGCGACGACTACGACGCGTTCGCGGGGTTGTTTGAGAGCGGCGATCTTGGGGCCGACATCAACCTCGATGGGTTCGTGAACGGAGATGACTTTGACTTCTTCGCGGAGCATTTCGAGGCGGGTTGCTGAGGAAGCGGCGCTCGGCACTGGGAACGAGACGAAGACACGCTGCAAAGATCGAAAGCCACGAAGTTACGCAGAGATTCGCCATTCCTCACGGTCGGGCTCCTGAAGGAAGGCTCGGGCATCGGGGCCGAGAGGAAGTACGGAGCCACGGGGGCGCGGAGCGAAATGGACAAAGAGTGGAAGCGCCCTCCTTCACGGTCGGGTTAGTGAAAAGACATCAGGCATCGGCCATCAGGAACGGGCAACGCGGGGTCGCTCGCGCGATCGCCGCCCTTCCCCTACACTGCGCCGGCTATCGGGCAGGGCCCGGGGAGTGCGTATGGCGTCCATCGTCTTTTACTTTCAGGTCCACCAGCCGTATCGCCTGAAGCGGTACTCGGTGTTCCACTCCGACCCGTTCTATTTCGACGACTCGAAGAACCGCGAGGTGCTGCTGAAGGTCGCGGACAAGTGCTATCGCCCGGCGACGACGCTCATCCTCGACCTGGTGAAGCGGCACAAGGGCAACTTCAAGGTCAGCTACGCGATCACGGGCGTGGTGCTGGACCAATTGGCGGCGTGGGCACCGGACGTGCTGGACCTCTTCAAGAAGCTGGCCGACACGGGGTGCTGCGAGTTCATCGGCGAGACCTATTACCACTCGCTGTCGTTCCTGTACTCCAAGGACGAGTTCGCGGCCCAGGTGGACATGCACTCGGCCAAGATCAAGGAGCACTTCGGGCAGACGCCGCGGGTGTTCCGGAATACGGAGCTGATCTACGCCAACGAGCTTTCGTATTACCTGGCGGACATGCGGGATGCGCAGGGCAAGCCGCGATGGCTGGGTGCGATCTGCGAGGGGACGGACCTGCTGCTGGGGTATCGCTCGCCGAACTACATGTACCGCCCGCCGGACCTGTTCGGGAAGACGGTGGCGAGCGTGGACAACAAGGCGTTCGCGCTCCTGCTGAAGAACTATCGCCTGTCGGACGACGTGGCGTTCCGCTTCAGCAACCGCGGATGGGCGGAGTGGCCTCTGACGGCGGAGAAATTCGCGGGCTGGGTGAACCAGATCAACGGCGACGGCTATCTGTGCAACCTGTTCATGGACTACGAGACGTTCGGCGAGCACCAGTGGGCCGACACGGGGATCTTCGAGTTCCTGAGGACGCTCCCGGAGAAGGTGTTCGACGTGAACCCGGGTCACAACCACTTCAACACGGTGTCGGAGGCGATCACGCAGTTCCCGCCGGTGGGCGTGTACGACGCGCACAACTGGACGTCGTGGGCCGACACGGAGCGCGACCTGACGGCGTGGCGCGGGAACGCGATGCAGAACAACGCGCTGGACGAGTGCTATCGCGTGGAGGGGCTGGTGAAGGACTTCGTGAAGAAGTCGGTGGGCGACAAGGCCAGGAGCGAGCAGGCGGCGCACGTGCTGGCGGACTGGCGGAAGCTGACGACCAGCGACCACTTCTACTACATGTGCACGAAGTTCTGGGCCGACGGCGACGTGCACAAGTATTTCAGCCCGTACGACTCGCCGTACGACGCGTACATCAACTACATGAACGTGATGGACAACGTGAAGGCGCGGATCAGGGGGTAGCGCGGCGGCGATGCCCGCTCATTCTTCATAGACGAACGAGTAGATCGAGGTCTTGTAGACCTGCGGCGAGACGCTCTCATATCCTGCGTGCCCGTCGAGGTAGAGCATCGCGGACTTGTTGATGTCGCCGCGCCCGTTCTTCACGGTGTAGCCGGGCTGGCTGTATGCCACCAGGTCCGCATACTGATCGAAGAGCCAGACGTAGCGAGAGGGATTGAAGCCGGTGCCAGCGGCGAGGAGTTCGTTGAACGCTTGGAACCGTTTCACGAAGCCCTCAATGCTAGCGTCGCTGAAATCACCTGGGATCGAATACACTCCGATCATGTTGGTGTGATAGCTCGTCCCGACATCGACATAGCTCGAGAGGCCGGCGGGCTCGGACTCGGGCCAGTTCCATTGGTGCGATGCCTTATCGTATGGATCGCGATTGATCAAGGCCTGTTGGTTCCGGGCCGGGTCGTTCGCGGGGAGCGTCGCGGGCGGCGGTGGCGCGTCGAAGACTGTGCCCGGATAGAGGTACACATTCATGGGACGATCGGCGGCCTCAACGTCGTAGCCTCTCTGTGCGGAGTTTGCCCAGCGGCCCAGGTTGTTCTTGCCCGCCCATTGCCATGTACACCATCCCTTGAACGAACCCGAGGTGGCATTCTTTGTCGTGCCGCGCGTGTAGGTCAGCGTGAAAGGCAGTCGGTTCTGGTTGTCGTTGCGGTACGCGCCCGCGGCCTGGGCGATCGCGGCGTAATTCGGGAAGGGATTGGCGCGCCCGGGCGGGCCGCCCGCGGCGGCGGTCACTGCCAGGAGAAGTGAGAGCACCACGATCAGGGCGAGCAGGTCCGTCAGCGTGAAGGCGCGAGTATTCCGCATGCGAAGCTCCTTTCATGGGGTTGTACCCCAAGGCCCGCTCGGAGTTCCCCCCACAACAGGAAAGCCCCCGATGGAAGTCGGGGGCTTTGAATTCAGTCATTGCATGTTCGCGACGCGTTAGCTGACGCGCTTCAGCTTGGTGACGCGGCCGACCTCGACCCACTCGACGACGAAGATGTTGCCGGCGTGGTCCCAGATCGCGCTGTGGGGGCAGATGAACTTGCCGGGGAGGAACTGTTCGCGGGCCTTGTCGCGGAGGTCCATCTTCTCGCCGTCGCAGAGGTGGGTGATGAGCTTGTTGTCCTTGTTGAAGATGGTGACGCGGGCCTGGAGGTCGGGGATGAGGAGGTCGGTGCCGCGCTGGTGGAAGTGGCAGGGAAGCTTGAGCTCGTCCTTGACGAAGGAGAGATGCTCGCCGGCGAGGGAGAAGTACTGGATGCGGTTGTTGGCGCGATCGGCGACGGCGAGGACGGGCGTGCTGCCGCGTGTGTCGATCATGAGCCCGTGCGGGCAGCTTAGCTTGCCGGGGTCGCTGCCGGAGCCGCCGAAGGACTTCTTGTAGTTGCCGGCGGTGTCGTAGATGTGGATCCAGCTCTTGCCGTAGCCGTCGGCGATGAAGAGCGTGTCGTTGTGGATGGCGACGTTGGTGGGGTGGTACTCGCCGGGGTTGGCGTAGAGGCCGTTGGCATCGGGCACGCCGCGTTGCCAGGCGACCTTGCCGGCGAGATCGGTTTTGAAGACGAGTCCGCGCGCCTGGTCGCAGAGGTAGAGGAACTCCTGCGAGCCTTCCTTGCTGAGGTGCAGGCCGTGCGCGCCGCCGGCGATGCCGAGCTCCGCGCCCCAGGCGCCGACGTACTTGCCATCGGCGTCGAAGACGACCATGGCGTTCTTCTCTTGGCTGGAGGAGTGGATGGTGTGCTTGATGTAGATTCGACCCTGGGAGTCTTCGCACACGCCGTGGGTGTTGCCGTAGGCGATGGTCTTGGGGAGCTGGCCCCAATCGTGGATGACCTCGTAGCGATGATCGCCGGCGCCGACGATGATCGGGTCCTTGCCGGACTTGTTCGACGCGGTGGCGACGCGCGGGAAGCCGAGCACGGAGGCGGCGCCGACCGCGGCGCCGGCGGCGGCGACTCCCTTGAGGAACGTGCGACGGGACGAGCGATCAGTCGATGCGGACATCGTGAATCTCCGGGTGTGCCGCGGGGCTTGAGCGCGCCCGCGGTTGCCTGTTTGTACCCGATTTCCTGTCTTCTTGCACTCTGTTCGCATGGCCCGCCGGGCGTTCGTCACGAACGGAATCCGATGATGGCCGAAGGCGGCGGGGGCCTGATAAAGCGGCATCCCGGCGCGAACAGACGGCCGATCTGGTCGTATCGCCCAGTGGAGGTTTCATATGACTCTACGTTTCGTCGATGGACCGATGCCCACCACCCAGGCCGTGCTCGACTACGTGCGCGAACGCATCGCGCACGCGATCGGGCGCTTCGAACCGCGGATCGCGACGATCGAGGTCCGCATCGCCGACGTGAACGGCCCGCGCGGCGGAGTTGACAAAGAGTGCCGAATTCTCGCCTCCATTCCCCATCGATCGCCCGTGATCGTTTCCGAGCAGGCCGGCGGTTTTTATGAGGCCATCGACCTGGCGTCGCACAAGCTCAAGAGGGCCGTCGGTCGGATGATCGACCGGCGGAAGCGCGGCTGAGCCCGGGCGGGGCATCGCCGCGCGCCGATCGCCCCGGGCGCATGCTGTCGCCCGGGGCTTTGAAAACAGGGCTCGATCACGCCGAATTTCCGCGTGCGGCGGAGAGCGCGATGGTCTTGTTTCCGGCGGGGCGTTCTGCGATACTGGTGTCGTCCACTTAGGAGAAGGGACGACATGTCAAAGAACGAACTCTCGGGCCCGCGCGCGGGCGCGGCGGCTGTGGTGCTGGCGTCGGTCGGCGCGCTGGCGTCGATCGCGAGCGCCGGGCACACCAACAACATCATGATCACGGGGTACTGGCCGCCCACCAACTGGATGGTGTCGCGCTTCAGCACGAACACGGAGCTGAACCCCGACGGCTGGATCGGGGGGAACTGGGAAGGGCGGGGGTACAACGTGTACTCGTTCTTCCCGACCTTCAATCCCGACGACGGCCCGAACTGGGGCAAGGGCACGGGCGATTTCGAGGTCGACTACCAGGACACGTCGGCGGACTGGCAGCGGATCGTGAACGAGGTGAAGCCCGCGGCGATCATCACGTTCTCGCGCGGGAGCGCGGGCGTGAACTGGGAGGTCGAGTCGCGCCTGAAGATGCACGCGCCGAATTCGTGGTACCCGGATTACGTCGCGCCCAAGCGCCCCAGCGCCGACATGCCGATCTTCGCGGATCTTGTGCCGAACCAGATCGTGCCCAGCACGCTGCCCATGCAGGGGATCGTGGACGCGGTGAAGACGTCGGGCGCGATCAGCGACGCGTTCATCGACACCGGCAACGGATTCGGCGGTGCGTTTCTGTCGGAGTTCATCGGGCTGCACGGCGAGTGGTACAACCTGCAGCATTCGGGAGTGAACGATCCCTATAGAAACTATGCGGCGGGGCACATCCACGTCGGCATCGACACGCCGCTGGCGGCCGCGAACATGGCAACGGAGACGACGCTCCGAGTTCTGACGGACTATCTCGACACGGTCATTCCCGCGCCGGGAACGGTGATGACGGTCTGTCTGGGTGCGGCGTCGATTGCGCGACGCCGGCGCTCGTGAGCTGAATTGGTCTCTACATCGTGCTTTTTGGCAAGGTTCGTAAACCCGCGCGACATCGGGATGCGAAGGAGCTTTTCCATTGGGTTCCGGTGCGAGAGAAGGGCACCGGAATGACGAGTGACTGTCGGGGTGTTGGAGGTGCCCGCACCCCGCCGCGTTTCCGCCGCGGCAGGTCACCGCTCGCAAGCTTCATCGAAGAAGGAGACAGGCATGCAGAATCGAACAATCCTCGGGGTCCTCGGTGCGTTTTCGCTCGCGGGAGCCGCGCACGCGCAGATCTGGGCGACCCAGGCGCATCTGTACACGCCGGGCACGCAGGAAGACGGGAGCGCGCTGCCCGTGGAGCGCACGGACACATCGAAGGCGCTGGGCGTCCCCGAGAACGACGATAGCTTCCCTGACACGATCAACTTTGTGTCGCTGGGCTTCGGCGGCTCGCTGGTGCTTTCGTTCGGCGAGAAGTTCAAGGACAACATCTACTGGTACGAGACGACCTGGAACGCCGCGACCGGGCACTTCGAGCACGCGAACCTGTTCGTCGGCTCGGGCAACGACCCGAGCACGGCGGCGTATTACCTCGTTGGCGGCATCTCGAATCTCGTCGAGGGCGTGCCGATGTCGCTGGCGACGGTGCAGAGCAACACGGGCATCAGCTCGTGGGACTATGTGAAGTTCGTGGACACGAGCAGCTTCATCGGCCTGCCGTACGCCGACGGCTGGGATGTTGACGGCGTCGGCGCCGATCCGGTGCCCGCGCCGGGCGCGGCCGCGCTCCTGGGCCTTGGTGGATTGCTGGCGGCGCGTCGTCGTCGCTGAATGAGCTGAACAGTTCCCGGCGCGGTGTGTTCTCCCGCGCCTCCCAATCCGAGAGAGAGAAGACGCCAACGCCCTCGAAGAGAGGGCGTTGTGCTTTGGGCAGCAGGGCGAACGTGGGAGTGCCGACGATCAGGCTCGCAGGATGTTCTGCTGACCTGTTCCTTCCGAGGACTCGGCACACCGACCGGCGTTTGGATTTGGGCTGATCGCCAGGCAAACGTGCACAAGACGGCTTCTTTAGGACAAGCGCATCTGCTATTCTCTCGGTGGTTTCGAGTTTGTCTCGAGATGAGGAGAACGAGAGATGGTGCGTTTGAATGCGAGCGTGAATTGTTGCGTGTGGATCGCGGCCGTGGCTGGGAGCGCATGGTCGTGCGCGGCGCGGGCGCAATGGAGCGTGAGTTACCTGAACCCCGAGGCGGGGTCGAATGCCCAAATCTACGCGTCGTTTGCGGGGACGCAAGTCGGTGAATGCCGCTCGGCCAACTTCCAGGGCGCGTGCTACTGGAAGGGAACTGCGGCTTCATGCACCACGCTGCACTATCCGGGCCACATGTCAAACTCACAGGCGTTCGGAGTATCGGAGACCCATCAGGTGGGATGGGCGACGAACGGAATCTACGCGCACGCCGCGATGTGGAGCGGCACGGCGGAGTCGTATGTCGATCTGCACCCGGCGGGCTCCTGGCCGCGTTCGTACGCCAAGGGGGTGTCAGGCGATGTGCAAGTCGGGTACGTCCGCGACTCGGTGCGGGATGTGTCGCACGCCTGCATGTGGTCCGGGTCGGCGGCGTCTTGGGTCGATCTTTCGCCTTCTTGGGCGGATACTTCGTTCGCGAATTCGATTCGGGGAGATCAGATTGTTGGGCAGACGAAGGCCTATCAGTTCGGCGCGCAAGCAGCGCTTTGGAGCGCGTCAACCGGTCAATACACAAATCTGGGCTACGGGATTTCGCAGTATTCAGAGGCACTGGCAACCGACGGGCAGTATCAAGCCGGATGGGCAGTTCCATTCTACGACGCATATCGACACGCGAGCCTTTGGGAGGGGAGCGTGGATTCATGGATCGATCTTCACCCATCCGATGGTCCGTATGTTGAATCACGCCTTTACGCGGTGAGTGGCGGCGTGCAGGCGGGCACCGTGGACACCCACGCCGCGGTCTGGTTCGGCACACCGGATTCCATGGTCGACCTGCACGCCTTTCTTCCGCCGAGCCTCGATCGGTCCAGCGCCACGGGAATCGAACGAGATGACCACAACCTGTACGTCTTTGGATTCGCGCGGGACCCCTCGACGAACATGGCCCAGGCGATTTGTTGGTCCATGCCCATCCCCGCGCCGGGTTCTGTGATTCCGCCGGTGATTGCGGCGATGGTTGGCATGAGGCGGGTGCGGCGGCGTAGCGCGGCGATCGCGGGGGCGATGGCGCTGGCCGCCACGGCGAGCGCGGGGGCGCAGTGGAGCGTGATGAACCTGAACCCGGGGCCCGAGTATCGATCCCAGATCAACGCCACCGATGGGCGGACGCAGGCGGGCGAGCTCGATGTCGGCGGCTTTGCGCACGCGTGCGTGTGGTCGGGGAGTGTGGAGTCGCTGATCGACATCCATCCGACGGGGCTGGTGCGTTCATCTCGTGTAATGGCGGTCAGCGGAAGCACACAGGTCGGCTATGTCACGCCATACTCCGGCTGGTGGCAGGCCGCGATGTGGTCGGGGTCGGCGTCGAGTTACGTCAACCTCAACCCGGCGGGCGCCAGCTCGTCCTATGGATACGGCGCCTACGGAGATCGTCAGGTTGGCTCGGTGTCGTTCCCGGATCGACGCGGTGGCGCGGTGATCTGGCACGGCAGCGCTGAGTCGTACAAGATCATCACGCCCGAGACGTATCAGAGCGCTTCGGCCCGATCGATTGTCGGCGATTCGATCGGCGGTATTGGCATTCTCAACAACATGAACCGGGCGATGCTGTGGAAGAATGACGGCGAAGAGTGGGTGGACCTGCATCCCGAGGGCTCGGAGTTGGATCTTTCGGAGGTCAACGCGGTTTCCGCGACGCAGCAGGTCGGACGGACGCGACGGGTGCATGAGATCCGTGCCGCACTGTGGTCCGGCACCGCCGAAAGCTGGATCGATCTGCATCCGTCGGGCATGAGCCGATCCGAAGCGCTGGGCGTCTTTGATGGTTATCAGGTGGGATACGCCAGCTCCACCGATTCGGAGCCGCACGCCGCGATCTGGAACGGGAGCGCCGAATCGTGGGTTGATCTGAATCAGTTCCTGCCTCCGGAGTACATCAAGTCGACCGCGTCGGGCGTGTGGCACGACGAGCACAAGCTGTACGTTGTCGGATACGCGGCCACGCTTTGGGCGCCGGAGGCATTCATCTGGTCCATGCCCATCCCCGCGCCGGGTTCTGTGATTCCGCCGGTGATTGCGGCGATGGTTGGCATGAGGCGGGTGCGGCGGCATGGCGCGGCGTGCGGTGAAGGACGCTGACGCAGCTACTTTGCAGCTTCGCCTCCCCACAGACGGCTGAGCCACGGCACGATCGCGCCGCCGACGTTGGCAAGGCGGAGCTCGGGCCAGGGCATCGGCGTGGCGCCGCCCCGCAGGCGCGCGATGACAAGGCCGAGGAAATACCGGGCGGCGGCGAACGATTCCCGCGGTCCGCGCCGGGTGCGCTCGCTGTTGCAGCGCATCACGAGCATGGTGGCGTCGTCGTCGAGGGGCAGGCCCCGGTTGAAGCGTTCGGCGCGGGCGACGGTGCGCGACGCCAGCGCGGCGGGGTCGCCGGGCCCCAGCTCGCGGAGGAGCTCGAGCAACCCGGCCTCGCCCAGCAGCCTTCCCTCGGCGTCCTTGGCCTCGATGAGCGAGTCGGTGTAGAGAATGATCACGTCGCCCTCGTCGAGGCGTACGCCGAGCTGGTCGTAGCGTGAGAAATCGAGCACGCCCAGGGGGAGGTTCGCGGGCGTGTCGCTCTCCGGAGCCGCCCCGGGAGGCGCGTCGGCGTTGTCGCGTCGGATGAACGACCATTCTCGCGTGGCGGCGTGAAAGCGGATCGGGCGCGGGTGTCCGGCGTTGCAGGTCACGAGGTAGCGCGTGGGCGCCCAGTAGGTTCCGAGCACCGCGGTCGCGAAGGAGCCCGATTCCTGCCCGGTGAATTCGCGGTTGAGGGACTCCGCGAAGCGGGTCTGGTCGAGGTAGTTGACGAACTGACGCATGAGATTGCGGAGGCGGATCGCGATCTCGGAGACGCCCAGCCCGTGGCCCGAAACGTCCGCGATGAGGAGGCGGGTGATGCGTCCGGTGGCGCAGGAACTGAGATAGTGAACATCACCGCCCGAGGCTTCGCCCTTGTGGGGGCGGCTGTAGACCCAGGCGTCGAGCCCCGGCATCCTCACGGCGCTCTGCACGGCGTCGTTGCCGCCCCAGACCTCCATGCACTGGAGGGTGTGCGGCTCGCTCGACGGCATGGTTGGAGTCAGGGTCATGTCACCGCCGGCGGATGTTCGACGAGAAAGCGCGGCGGGTGTTTCCCGGGGAGCCCGGCCCGCGACGCACGACGCGATCGTCCTTCCTTCGCATCACCACGTCAAGCGGGCGCGGACGCTCGCCGGTTTCGCGTTGGTGGTTCGGATGTCGGCGGCGGTGCGTTCACCCCGTGACGGCGGCGAGGAGTTCCTCGATCCCCTGGCCCTTGGTCGCGATGGTCTCGATGATCGGTCGCTTGCCCGCGACGTCGCGGAGGTCGCGGACCAGGTCGCTCTCGCCCGGGTGGTCGGCCTTGTTGCACACGAACACGTCGGCGATCTCGAGGATGCCGGCCTTGTCCATCTGCACGGCGTCGCCCATGCCGGGGGTGAGCACGACGGCGGTGCGGTCGACGTGCTGGCGGATGCGCGTTTCGTTCTGGCCGGCGCCGACGGTCTCGACGAAGACGAGGTCGAAGGCCTCGGGGCCTTCGCAGGCGCCGCCGATGAGCTCGATGATCTCGGGGAGGGCGCGGTAGTCCTCGCCGCTGATCGCGAGGGAGCGGTAGTAGATCGAGTCGCCCATGGTGTTGAAGTCGACGCGGAGCCGATCGCCCAGGAGCGCGCCGGAGGTGATGGGGCTCATAGGGTCGAAGGCGACGACGGCGCAGCGCCCGCCGCGGCCTTCGGCCTTGTTGCGCCGGGAATACTCCGAGGCGAGCTGCGCGACGAGCGTGCTCTTGCCGGCGCCGGGCGAGCCGGTGATGCCGACGACGCGGGCGGGGCGGCGGCGCTTGGCGCCGGCGCGGAATCCTTTGCCGTCATGGAGCTGCGAGATGTCGCGGGCGAGCTGGGCGACGGCGTTTGAACCGGCGACGCTGGTGGGTCGCGGCCTGACGGCGCCGCGGACGGCGTCGACGATGTCGAGCAGGCCGACGCCGGTGGTGAAGCAGCGCGCGATGCCGCCCTCGATCAGTTTCGGGATGTCCTCTTGCGGGAGGATGCCGCCCATGTAGACGGGGATGTCGGGGCGGCCGAGCTCGCGCAGGTCGCTGACGAGGCGCGGGCCGAGGACCAGGTGCGAGTTGGACATCATGGAAGCGCACACGACGTCGCAGTCCTCGTCGCGGGCGGAGACGGCGAGCGAGCGCGGCGTCTGCCACAGGCCGGAGTAGATGACGTGGACGCCCGAATCGCGCAGGGCGCGGGCGATGACCTTGACGCCGCGGTCGTGCCCGTCGAGGCCCATCTTGCCCAGGAGGACGCGCGGGCGATGGGGCAGGTCGGAGCAGCGATCGGTCTTCTCGAATTCGGTGGTGGGGACGTTGAGCGAGGTGGTCATGGAAGAGAGTCCTTGCGGCGTGGCCGGGCGGATTCGCCCGGGGTTTGTGCAAAGGACTCTACGCGCGGCAACGGACCCGATCCGGGTGAATCGGATCGTGGTGGCGGGTTCCGATCAGGCACCCAACGGGGGACTTCGAGCGTGTCGCGGCGGGATCAGTCCGGGATCTTGATCGCGCCGATGTCAAAGGTGGCCTTCGGGATCTTGAGCTTCATGCCCTCGAGCGTGTCGGCCAGCAGCTCGGCAACGACGGCGTTGCGCACCCACTTGTGGTCGGCGGGCACGATGTGCCACGGCGCGTGCTCGGTCGAACATTTCGTGAGCGCGTCCTCGTAGGCGTCCATGTACGCGGGCCAGAGCTTGCGTTCCTCCACGTCGCGCGGCGAGAACTTCCAGTTCTTCCGGGGATCGCGCAGGCGGTCGAGCAATCGCTCCTTCTGCTCACGCCGGGAGATGTGCAGCATGATCTTGACGATCACCGTGCCGTTGTCGGTGAGGAGCTTTTCGAAGGTGTTGATCTGGTGGTAGCGGGACTTCCAGACCTTGGCGGGCACGAGCTCGCGGACGCGGGCGATGAGCACGTCCTCGTAGTGGGAGCGGTTGAAGACGCCGATCTCGCCGCGCGCGGGCACGGCCTTGTGGACCCGCCACAGGAAGTCGTGGTCGAGTTCCTCGGCGGTGGGTGCTTTGAACGAGGTGACGCGGCAGGAGGTGGGGTCGAGGCCCGACATCACGTGGCGGACGGTGCCGTCCTTGCCGCTGGTGTCCATGCCCTGGAGCACGAGGAGGAGGGAACGCTGGTTTTCGGCGTAGAGGCGGTATTGCAGGTCGTTGAGGCGATCGAGCATCGAGGCCTGATGCACGCGTGCGGCGTCCTCGGAGTCCAGGGCGAGCGTGTCGCCGGGGTCGCGTTTCTTCAGGCGCGCGGGCTCACCGGGCTTGAGGCGGATGCGATCGGCGAGGTCCTTGGGCATGGAAGCGCCGCGATTCAGCCGTGTCCGCTCGGTGATTTCTTTTCCGGCTTGGGATTGGCGAGGTCCTTGCTCGAGTCGCCCGCGAGGTTCTTGCCGCAGTGCGGGCAATTGGCCGGGTACGACCCGTGTCCCGCCGGCTCAAAGACGCCCTTGCAGAACTGGCACTCGTAGACCTCGGTGCCGAGCTTGCTGCACTTGGGGCACGCCGGGATCGTGGTGCCCGTCTCGTTCTGGAGCTTCATGCGGTCCCGCTGGCTCACCCGGAAGACGTTCCCGCAGGATTCGTTGGAGCACTTCCAGATGGACTGCAGGTCTCCCGCGACCTGACCTTCGGCCGGCGTGGCGTAGTACCGATACGCGAGGAAGCCGGCGGCGCCCAGAAGCACCACGACAAGAGCGATCTTAATGGCGTTGTTCAAGCGAATCTCCGGCAAAGCGCCCGCGCAAAGCGTCATCCAGGCGCCACGCGCTCAATCGATCCAGTCTCAGATCTTCTTCTTCAGGTTTTCCCAGGTCTCGTGCTGGCGATTCCACTTGGCAACCCAGTCGGGCTTGTCCCTCTGCCAATCGTCCCAGTTCTTCTGGGCGGCCTGGTTCGGCGGGTTGATCCCATCGACGGGCGCCGGGCCGATGTCGTTGCGGTTCACCGAGTTGGCGTGGGTGTCGGACCAGAGCACGTTGGTCTTCATGCTGTGGACATAGCCGGGCCATTCATTGAACGAACCGGGCTCGACCGTGACCCATGTGTCCGCGGCCAAGTTGGCGTCGCTGTCGGTGATGGTGACCATCTTGTCGGGGAAAACAAGCGTCGACTGCCTGACCTCCCAGTGCTTCTTGTCGCCGACGTTCTCGCGGTCCTTGTTCTTATCCCGGTAGTACTCGACGGGCATCCGGATGTGTCCGCCCAGGCCGAGATGCACGCCGCCGTGGTAGTTGAACGCCTCGGCGAAGTCCTCTCCGAAGCCGTTGTACGCATAGCTGAAGCCGCGCTTCTGATCGCCGTCGAGTTCCAGCTCGTCGTCCGCGTAGCCGACGTAGTGGTTGTCCGGGTTCTCGACCTTGTTGCTCTCCTTGCCCTCTTTCCGCGTCATGTAGCGGTAGCGGAAATCCGGGCCGCGCGATGCGCAGTTGAACACCGCGTAGTTGTTGTTCATCACCTGCTTGAGCCGACCAACCCAGGTAATCGGCCAGGGCTTGGAGAGCTGCCAGTGGTCGCCCGGGTAGTACTCTTTGTTGTCGTTGAGGTAGATGCCCAGCGCGTTGCCCTGCTGTTTCAGGTTGGAGAGACAGATGGTCTGCTGCGCGGCGGCGCGCGCCTTGCCCAGCGCGGGGAGCAGGATCGCGATCAACAGCGCGATGATCGCGATCACGACCAGAAGTTCGATCAGAGTGAAACCGGCGCGGCGATTCCTCATGGGCGGCCCTTCTCTTCGCGAGTCTCTGTGTGGGCGAGGGCCAAGAACGAGGGCCACCCGCCGTTTCTGAACAGACCGCGCCGATTATGACCGAAGCGGACCGAGAACGCAACCCGGTTGCTCACACTATCTAAACAGGATTACGGAGTCCGTATTCTCTTACTTCTTCGCCGGCTCCGCGGACTTGGCCGACGTGAGCTTGGCGGCCTCTTCGGCGCTCAGCTTCTTGGCGGTCTTGATGGTGACGGTCTCGACGGGGACGTCGTCGAAGGGTCGGGGCATGCCAGCGACCGGCTTGCTCCCGGTCTTCACGCCCTCGATCTTGTCGACGACGTCCATCCCGGAGACCACGCGCCCGAAGACGGCGTATCCGGCTCCGTCGCGGGGCTGATCGAGGATGGCGTTGTCGACGGTGTTGATGAAGAACTGGTTGCTGGCGGAGTTGGGGTCGCTGGTGCGGGCCATGGCGATGGTGCCGCGCTTGTTGGACAAGCCGTTTTTCCACTCGTTCTTGATGCCCTTGCCCTTGTCGCGTTCTTTCATGTTCGCGTCAAAGCCGCCGCCCTGGATCATGAACTTCTTGATGACGCGATGGAAGATGGTGCCGTCGTAGGCGCCCTTTTCCACGTAGCCGATGAAGTTCTCGGTGGAGATGGGAGCCTTGGCGTGGTCGAGTTCGAGGACGATGTCACCCAGGGAAGTCGAAAGCTGAACGTACACGCGATCCTCCGTTTTCTTGCTGTCGGCGGGCTTGGTGTCGCCCGGCTTGGTTTCAGGTTTGGCTTCGGGCTTGGCTTCCGGCTTGGTCTCTGGTTGGGTGGCGGGGGGTTGAGCGGGCGGCTCGGCGGGCTTGGTTGCCTGGGCCAAGGCCGAGGTGGTGACAGCCGAAACGACCAACGCCGCCGCGAACGCAAAGAGCTTGTTCATTGCAGATGCACCCTGTCGGGGAGTTCGACGTTCAGGCCGACCCCGATCGGCCGATAACGGTGGAGGGTAGGCGTCGCGCGTCCTCCGGGTGGTTGGTCGGGCGGGGCCCGCAGGAGTTCCCCATGTGCCGCTTTGTGCTGTACCAGGGCCCGCCGCTGACGCTCGCGTCGCTGGTGATCGACCCGACCAATTCGATCATTAACCAAAGCCTTCGCGCGCGGGAGAGCGACGACGCGATCAACGGCGACGGGTTCGGCGTGGCGTGGTACGTGCCCGAACTTTCGGAGGAAGCGGGCGTGTTCAAGTCGTTCACGCCGGCGTGGAGCAACCAGAACCTGATCCACCTGGCGCGGGTGACGCGAAGCCGCTGCGTGATGGCGCATGTGCGTGCCGCGACGCCGGGATTGAGCGTGAGCGAGCTGGACTGTCATCCCTTCACGCGCGGGCGGTTCACGTTCATGCACAACGGGGACGTGGGCGGGTTCTCGCACATCCGGCGTGGCGTGCAGCAGCGGCTGTCGGACCGCGCGTTCGCGTCGATCCAGGGCTCGACGGACTCGGTGCATGTGTTCGCGCTCTTCCTCGATCACATGTGGCATTCGCACATCACCGACCCGCTGCAGGCGATGGCGGCGTCGCTCCTGCGCGCGGTGCACGACGTGCAGGCGCTGCAGGAGGCCCATCATGTGCGCGAGTTCAACTACCTGAACATCGCGGTTTCCGACGGCACGCAGTCGGTGGCGCTGCGGTTCACCACGGACGATCCGAAGCACGCGTCGTCGTTGTACGTGCATACCGGGAGGAAGTATGTCTGCGACGGGAACATCTGCCGCATGGTCGATCCGGAGAAGGGCCAGGGCGCGGTGCTGATTTCGAGCGAGCCTTTGAGCGATGACCCGGGCTGGGAGACGGTGCCGGTGAATCACCTCGTGAAAGTGACCAAAGAGCAGACGGTGGAGATCGTGGAGGCGAAGGTGGCGTGAGGGCGCGTGAGCGTGCGCGAGGTCGCGTGAAGCGCGGCGGTCACGCGGCGCCGCAGGACTCGCAGGGAGCGGCGGGGTTGGCGCGCGGGCGGCCGCAGTAGGCACAGACGCTCGGCTTTGGCGCCGGCGCGAGCGGGTTGGAGGCATCGGGTGCGACGGGGGTTGCGGGCGCGGCTGGGCGGGCGAAGTTGCCGAGCCAGGCGGCGCCGACGACGAAGATCGCGATGCCCATGAACGCCAGGCCGAAGACGGTGAAGACTGCGCCGAACGCGCCCTCGGGTTTGTCGGCCGCGAACGCAAAGAACCAGCCGCCGGCGAAGAACGGGGCCATGAAGAGCGTGAGGAAGATCCTCGCGGCGAATCGGCCGAGCGGCATTGACGGCGCTGGGGCTGGCATGGGCTGGGATTGTAAGTCAGCGGAAGAGAATGTGCGCGAAAGCGTGCGTGGTGCAACGGCGCGGAAGAGGCCGAGCGCCGACGGGTCGACGATCGCCGCATCGGAAGGTGCGTTCCGGGCACGTCGGGCTCAGCCTTTCATCGCGCCGAGCAACTCGCGCGGGCGGCGGCGCGCGAGGGCGAGGACGGCGGGCGCGGCGGCGCCGAGCGTCATGAGCGCGACCGCCAGCCAGCCCCAGGCGATCGGGCCCCAAGGCGTCTGGAACGTCAATTCCAGGCCGAAGAGCGCATAGTTCAGGCGGCGCCCCGCCAGCGCGCCCTGGAAACCGATCGAGGTGCCCAGCACGCATGAGGTGATGGCGATGACGATCGCCTCGCTGAGCACGAGGCGGGCGACCTGGCCGCGGGTCGCGCCGACGGCGCGGAGCACCCCGAACTCGAAGCTGCGCGTGGCGATGCCGGCGATGATGAGGTTGGCGACGCCCAGGCCCGCGACGGCCATGGCGAAGATCGCGATCACGGAGCTGACGAGCAGCGAGCCGTGGACGAACGTGCGGATCTCTTCCTTGATCCAGCGCCCGCTCCCGGCGTCGAGCACGCCGGCCTCGAAAGCGGCGGCGCGGATGCGCTTCACCGCCTCCTGATCGTCGACGGCGCCGGGCTCGCCCGCGGGCTTGAGCCCGATCTGGATCATGTTGATCGCCTCGCTGCCGAACTTCTCGCGCAGGTCGCGGCGGCTGCCGAAGACGGCGTGCACGGACTGGTCGGTGTATTCCTCGCCGACGTTGAAGAACTTGTTGACGACGTCGAGGCCGGGGCTGGTGACGACGCCGACGATGCGGAACTCGAAGTCCTTTCCGTCGTGGCGGCACCTGAAGGTGTCGCCGAGGCCGAGCTTCTGGGCCGCGTGGAACTCGCGCGCGACGAGCACGGCGCCGCCCTTGTTGAGCTCGGCGCGGGCGGTCGCCTCGTCGCCCTGGACCCAGGCGAGCTCGGTCATGTCGAAGAAGGAGTCGGGCTCGAAGGCGATGAAGGTGCTGGTGTACTTCTGGAGCGCGCGGACGCCGAACGCGTCGGTCTCGACGTTCTGCAGCGCGATCGCGCAGGTGCCGGAGACAAAGGGCAGGCCCTGGATCTCGCGCTGGGTTTCGGGCGTGAGGTTCAGGCCGACGACGAAGGCGTCGGGGAACTCGAGCTTTCCGAGCCAGTCGCGGAGGACCGACGAGCCCTGGGTCCAGAGCGCGGTCATGAGGCCCAGGCCGGTCATCATCGCGCCGGCGGTGAAGCCGTGGCGGAAGGGCGTGCGCGCGACGGAGCGCTCGAGCAGGCGCGGCGGGAGCTGCATCGCCCTTGCGATGATCGGCCCGAGCGCGCGGGCGGTGAGCAGGACCAGGGGCACGCCGAGCACGAAGTACCCGCAGTACATCGCGGGCAGGCCGAAGCTCGCGTAGCTCCAGAACATGACCTGCCCGTCGGGGACCATGGTGACGATCACGAGCTGAACGGCGACGCCGATCAGTCCCAGGGCGGTGAGCGCCGCGATCCAGGCGCGCGACGCGGGGGCCGCACGCTGCGCGAGCGCTTCGAGCGGCGAGACGCGCGACGCCTGCCACGCGGGATACGCCGAGCCCACGACGCCCGCGAGCAGGCAGCCGAAGGGTGAGAGCAGGACGCCGGTCCACGAGAACGCGAAGCCCGAGGGGAGCACGTCATGAAAGACCGTGACGAGGACCCACGCGGCGAGGATGCCGAGCGGTACGCCGATCAGCGCGCCGCCGGCGCCGACGAGAACGCCGACGAACATCTGCGACCAGGCGAGCTGGGCGCGCGTGCCGCCGATGCATCGGAGCACCGCCAGCTCTCGCTGCTTCTCGGTGACGCCCGTCGTGATGCCGGTCGTGACGATGAACGACGCCGCCAGGAACGCCATGATCGAGGCGAGCGCGAAGCCGAGCTGGTTGGCCTGCATGTTCTTAGACAGGCCGCTGGTGATCTTCGCGGTTGTCTGCACGAGCAGGCCCTCGGGCACGCGGGGTCGGGCGCTCTCGGCGAGCCCGGTCGCGTCGACGCCCGGGCGGACCACGACGTCGATCTGCGTGAGGCGGCCCTTCTTCCCCGCGAGTTCCGCCAGCGCGTCGCGCTCGAGGAACACCTCGGGCCTCCCGAACGCGATCGGCGACTTGCTGATGCCGACGACGGTGAGCTTCACGGGCTCGCGCAGAGGCCGGACGAACTCGAGCACTGAGCCGAGTTGCACCCGGCGCTCGCGCGTGAGCTTCTCCGCTTCGTCCTTGGACTCGACGAAGTCCGGGCCCGCGTCGGTGTCAGCAGCGGCGGCGGAGAGCAGGCCGGGCAGGGCGGCCATCACGCTCGCGGCGCCGGGCTCGGGCGTCTTTCCGAACGCGACCTGGCTCGCCTGATCGATCACGATCTCGCCCGGGCCCTTCGGCCAGCGGCCCTCGACGAGTTCCATCGGTCGCACGCGCGATTCGGACTCGATGTTGATGCCCTGCGCCATGGGTGTCTGGCCCATCACGCGCTTCTGGCGCTGGAAACCGTTGCGGGTCGGGTCCTTGGACTCGGTCCATTCGTACCGGACGAAGCGGAGCGAGAGGCTGGAGGTGAAGCGCGAGCTGACGTGATCGACCTCGGGCCAGCCCGCGACGCGATCGGCCAGCGAGGCGTCGAAGTCTCCGCCGCCGGAGCGTGACGTGACGCGGAGGTCGGCCTTCCCGAAGGTGGAATCGAGGCGCGAGCCGATGGCGCCCTGGACCGAGGCCAGCGCGAAAGCGATCGCGGTGATGAGCGTCGCGCAGAGGGCGACGACCGCGACGAGGAGCGCCGAGCGGCTAGGCCGCGCCGACACACTGTTGATAGCGAGCCGCCACGCCGCCCGCATCCAGTCCCTCCGATTCGATGGTTCCGGTTACTTGTCCGTCCTTGAGCACGAAGACGCGCCGGCAGTGGGCCGCGGCGGCGGGTTCGTGCGTCACCATGAGCACCGTGATGGCCCGTTCTTTGGCGAGTTCGCCGAGCAAGGTCCAGAGTTGTTCGCTGCTCGCGGAGTCGAGATTGCCGGTGGGCTCGTCGGCCAGGACGAGCGAGGGTGCGAAGAGCAAGGCGCGGGCGATCGCGACGCGCTGCTGCTCGCCGCCCGAGAGCGCGTCGGGGCGGTGCGAGGCGCGCCGCGCGATGCCGAGTCGCTCGATCAGCTCGGCGCTGCGCGACGACATGGCGTGCGGGTCCTCGCCCGAGAGCAGGCCGGGCAGCTCGATGTTCTCTTTAGCCGAGAGGGTCGGGATGAGGTTGAACTGCTGGAAGACGATGCCGATGCCGCGGCGGCGGAACTCGGTCGCGTCCCGCTCGCCGAGCGAGTGGAGGGCGCGATCGCCGAGCCAGATCTCGCCGGAGTCGGGGCGATCGAGGGTGGCCAGGAGGTGGAGCAGGGTTGACTTGCCGCTCCCGCTGGCGCCCATGATGGCGTAGAAGCCCGGCGCGTCGATGGAGAGGTCCACGCCGCGGAGGGCGGGAACTTCGCGCCCGCCGGTTCGATAGGACTTGTGGACCTGGACGCAGCGCAGCATCACCAGAAGAACGCTCCGACGAGAGGTTCAATGCACCGCTTGGTTCGCCGGCCGCCGCTTCCGCGATTCAAGTTACGCCGGGTGGGCCGCGTCGTATTTGGCGGCGTCCATCATGCCGGCGAGCTTGGACTTCTCGGTCACCTTGATCTTGACGAGCCAGCCCTTGCCGTAGGGGTCGCTGTTGATGAGGGAGGGGTCGTCGGAGAGGGCCTTGTTGACCTCGACGATCTCGCCGCCCGCGGCGCAGTAGACGTCGCTGGTGGTCTTGACGCTCTCGACCTCGCCGACGATCTCGCCGGCGGAGAACTTGGTGCCGGCCTTCTTCATCTCGACGTAGGTGACGTCGGTGAGCGCGTTGACGGCGAACTGCGTCAGGCCGAGCGTCAGCGTGTCGCCCTCAAGCTTGTGCCACTCGTGCGAGTCCGAATACACCCGATCCGCTGGGCTGCCCATGTCAACCTTCCGTTCCGGCGCTGGATCGGCCTCCACCGCGGCCGCCGATCCGCGCTCGTTTCAGACCCATGCTAGGCGTGCGCAAGTCCGACCGGTCCGGATTGGGCGCAACTGGCGTGCGGAACGCGCCCCCGCTACAGTCCGCCCGAGCATGCTTTTGACCCTCAACGCCGCCTGCGCCGCCCCTTGGCTTACCAGTGCCCCCAAGGGTCGCGCACGCCCCCTCACCATCCTCGATCTCCCGGTGTATGCGAAGGAAAGCCTGGGCCTGGCGGGTCTTTCGCTGCCGACCAATCTCCTCGCGGGGTTCGACAAGCAGAAGCTGGAGCATCTGCGCGAGCGTGCCGACAAGGCGGGCTGCGCGGTGCTGCTGATCTATGAGCCCGAGCCGCAGGCGTTCGCCGATCCGACGCTGGCCGACGCCGCGATCAACCGCATGAAGCGGGTGGTGCAGGCGGCCCACGTGCTGGGGTGCAACGCGGCCGCCGTGAAGGTCAAGGCCGCGGACTCGCCCGCGGAGCTGGACGCCGCCGCCAAGCGGATCCGGATGGTGTCGGAGCCGGCGGAGAAGATGGACATTTCGTTGCTGATCTCGCCGGACACCGGCCTGACCAGCACGCCCGAGCGCGTGACGGACCTGATCAAGAAGGTCGGCGGGTTCCGGGTCGGCACGTTCCCGGATTTCCAGGCGGCCGCGGCGAGCAAGGACCCGACGGCGTATCTGCGTCGCATCACTCCCTACGCCTCGAGCGTGTGCGCGTCGACGGTCGCGTTCAAGGAAGGCACGCCGCCGGTGCACACGGCGTATGACCTGAACCTGATGGTGCAGGCGGTGCTCTCGGTGGGGTATGACGCGGCGCTGACGATCGACTATCGCGGGCCGGGAGACAGTACACTGGGCGTGACCCAGACCCGCGACGCGCTGCTGGCCGCGCTAAAGCTCGACGAGGTCGGCCCGACCGACGAGGAACTGGCCGATCTGGAGGCCGAACTCGGCGAGGACGACGAGGAAGACGAAGAGACCTGAAGCCCCGCGACGCCGAAGCCCGGCGCGGGGCATGGATCACGCGAGGACATCCGCCGGAGCCTGATCGTGAACGCCACCCCCGCCGCCCCTCCCGCGTCCGTCGCCCAGAAGTCTCCCACCAAGGTCGATCTGCCCCCCAAGAATCCCATCGTGCTCCCGCACTCGCGGCCCATCATCATCACGATCGACGGCCCGGCGGGGACGGGCAAGTCGTCCGTCGCGCGCACGCTCGCCAAACACCTCGGGCTGGACTTCCTGGACACGGGCGCGATGTACCGCGCCGCGGCCGCCATCGTCATCGATCACCAGATCGATCCAAACGACGTCGATGCGATCGTGGCGCAGGTCCACAGCGCCGACCTGCACTTTGATTGGAAGACCGATCCGCCGACGATCATGGCCTGGGACAAGCCCATCGCCTCGCGCATCCGCGACGCCGATGTGACGGCCATCGTTTCGCCCATCGCGGGCATCGCGGAGCTGCGGCGTCTCATGGTCGGCGAGCAGCGCCTGATCGCGCACGACCACCCGCGCCTGGTCACCGAAGGGCGCGACCAGGGCACGGTCGTGTTCCCCGACGCGGCGGTGAAGTTCTATCTGGATGCGACGCCGGAGGTCCGGGCGACGCGCCGGGCCGACCAGCTCAAGGCGGCGGGAAGGGCCGCGGACTTTGCGGAACTGCTGCGCGACATCATCGCGCGAGACCAGTCCGACTCGACGCGCTCGGACGGCCCGCTGCGGGCGCCGCCGGACGCAATACGCATTGACACATCCGTAATGACGTTCGAGCAGGTGGTTGACGCTCTGGAGCGGGAAGTTCGGGTTCGGGTCGTCCGCTAGCGGCGTTTCTGACCCGCCCCGGCGTGTTGCATACGCTTGCCAGTCCGTCGGCAGGGCGATCGCCCCCGACCCGACGCACGGAGGTCTTCCATGGAAGCATTCGAGCAACTCAAGAGATTGATCGCCGACATCGAGGCGGACATCGCCAAGGCCGAGGGCGGCAACAAGGCCGCGGGCACCCGCGTTCGCCAGGTGATGCAGGACATCAAGAACGCCGCCCAGGACATCCGCGCCAAGATCCTGGAGATTCGCGATGCAGGAAAGCAGGGCTGAGGCTCCGGCGGCGCGGCACGGGTTTCTGTTCGATCTCAACGCGATCGACCTTTCGGCGCGCCGGCGCTCGAAGGCCGACATCGAGTCGTTCCTCCCCCACCGCGGGCAGATGTCATTGCTTGACGGCGTGATCTGGGAGCACGCGGAGCTTCTGCAGGCGGTCGCGATCAAGCACGTCCGAGACGACGAGTTCTGGGTCGCCGGGCACTTCCCCGGACACCCGACGTTCCCGGGCGTGATGATGATCGAGGCGGGGGCGCAGCTGGCCTGCTACGAGTTCATGGCGCGCAAGTGCGGGCCGACTCTGGTCGCGTTCTTGCGGATCGAGAACGCGGCGTTCCGGGCCGCGGTCGCGCCGGGCGAAGACCTGTACCTCCTGTGCAGCGAGGTGAAGGTCGGGCGACGCCAGTTCGTCTCCGACATCCAAGGCGTGGTGCGCGGGCAGCTGGCCTTCGAGGCCCGCATCAGCGGCATGGTGACGGCGAAGTAACGGACAGCAACAGACGGTCTGGTCGTTCTGCCGATGTCGGTCCTGAGACATCGGTGTGGTTTTCGTGCCACTCCTTCGCATCACTCCCCTTGCTCCGCGCTGCTATTTTTCATCCATGCCCACGTATCCGCTGATGTTTGAGCCGCTCTTCTTCGCCAAGGTCTGGGGCGGGCGCGCCCTCGAGCACCTTTCCAAGCCGATCCCGCCGGGTGAGAACATCGGCGAGTCGTGGGAGCTGGCGGACCTTGCGTCGACGTCGTCGGGCGGCGCGGGCGGCGGTTCGGCGCGATCGATCATCGCCAACGGGCCGCTGCAGGGTCGATCGCTGAATGATGCCGTGGCGCTGTGGAAGACCGACCTGCTGGGCGTGACGCCCGCGACACCGGCGGGCTGCTTCCCGCTGCTCGTGAAGTTCCTGGATGCGCGCGAGAACCTCTCCGTACAGGTGCATCCCAGCCCGGCCTACGCCCGTGCGCACGCCGGCGCGCACCTCAAGACCGAGAGCTGGTACATCCTCCACGCCCGGCCCGGCGCGGTGATCTACAAGGGCATCAAGCCCGGCGTGTCGCGCGAGCGGTTCGCGGCCCACGCCCGCGCCAACTCGCCCGACATCGTGGACGACATGATCGCGCTGCCCGCGATCCCCGGCCAGTGCCACAATCTCCCGAGCGGCACGGTGCACGCTCTCGGCGCGGGCGTGCTGGTCGCGGAGGTGCAGACGCCCAGCGACACGACGTTCCGCCTCTATGACTGGGGACGCACGGGGCGCGAGTTGCACACCGAGCCGGCGCTGGAGTGCTCCGACTTCTCGGCGGCGCCGCCCGCGGCCAGCCTCGGCGCGGGCCGGTCCTTCGCGACGCTGGTGACCACCGAGTTCTACACGATCAACGAGCTCTCGCTGCGTGCGGGCGAGTCGCACGCCGTGGTGAACGCGGGCTCGCTGGCGAGCTCTCGCCCCGTCGTGGTGATCATGCTCTCGGGCCATGCACGACTTGAAACGCCGAGCGGCGTGACGTCGCTCATGACGGGCGCGACATGCCTGATCCCCGCGGATATTGCGGGCGCTTCGCGGATCATCGCGGAGGCCGATGCGCGATTGCTGGCGGTGCCGGTCGGGGCGTGTTGACATCGCGTTGAACGACGCCGGAGTTACCGCGCCTTCTTATCACCCAGCGAGGCGTGCGCGGTTGTGTGGGTTGTGCGCTTTATCCCGTCGACGCTGTCGTTCCCATGAGCGTTGCCGCGTGACTTTGCTCGGGCGTCGCGGCAATCGCGCGTGGCTGGTGTAGATTCCCACCGGTCGCCTTGTGCCCGGTTTCCAGGGACGTTGCGTCGATCTCGCTTGTGTTTGCGAGCGGGCGGCGTCCGCGGGCTGAATTTCGAATTCGGAGAGATGAAATGAAGACTGTTGCCGCCCTTCTCGTTCTCGCGTGCGCCGGCGTCGCCGTCGCGGGCCCCGTTCAGACTGGCAATTCCGGCGCCGGCTCGGCGTCGTTCAGCGCGCCGCGCTCGGTCCTGTGGAACCAGAGCACGACGAATTTCAACGGCGTCGTTGACCAGGACTTCCCCGACTTCCCCACGTACTCCTCGGGCATGGTCGATGACTTCACGACCAGCGGCCAGACGTGGAACGTGAACCGCGTCACGACCTACTACACCAAGGGCATCGGCTTCTGGGGCACGGGCATCGGCTCGGCCCAGCTGAGCCTCTACACCAAGTCCGCCAGCATGCCGGGCGGCGCCGACTTGGTCGGCAACCTCGGCACCGTGGCCGCCACGCTCATCCCGCTCGACAACGCCTGGGTGCTGACCGCGGACACCTCGGGCGTCGGCGCGCTCCAGGGCATCAACGGCGATTTCTGGGTTGGCCTGACCCCCATCGCCGCGTTCGGCGTCTTCGGGCAGGAGTTCCACCTCCTGTCGTCCAACGCGACGATCGGTGCGGGATCGGCGGTCCGCAACATCGGCGGCAGCTTCGGCTTCGGCACCAACTGGGCCGACGCGGGCAGCCTGGGCTCCCAGCCGGGCGCTGACATGCTCTTCACCCTCGAGGGTGAAGTGGTGCCCGCTCCGGGCGCCGCAGCCCTGCTGGCCCTGGGCGGCGTGTTCGCGGGTCGTCGTCGTCGGTAAGAACCGCTCGCAGGGGTGATTACCCGTGCTGATCGGTCGAATTTTGCAACGCACGAGGGCGTCCACATATGGGCGCTCTCGTTTTTTTTTGATTGGTCGAACCAGCGACGAATGCCGCTCCAGCCGGAATCGTAGGCGAAATTATGGGACGAAGTGGGTATTTACGGACAATCGTGTCGTTCGATAATTCGAAAAACAACTTGCACAATCTGGGGTGCCTCGGTAGCGTGTTGAGTAAGGCTGGTGCAAGTTTCCACGTCGGCATGAGAACCCGACAACGTGTGGGGCGCCTTGATTCCGACAAGCCTGCGCCAGCCCCGAGAGACGAGGTTCCAATGAAGAGCATTTGTGCGTTGTTGGTTGTCGCCTGCGCTGGCACCGCGATCGCCGGTCCTGTCGGTCAGGGCAAGTCGATGTATAACTCGGCCCAGTTGAGCCAGAACCGCTCGACCCTGTGGGACCAGAGCTTCACCAACTTCGTCGGCATCGTCGATCAGGACTTCCCTGACTTCCCGACGTATTCGACGGTTGGCGTTGATGACTTCTCGACCGGCGGCCAGAGCTGGAACGTTGATACGGTCGTGACGTACTACTCCTACGGCTTCGGCATCTGGCCGGGTTCCGCGACGGCTCAGCTCAGCCTCTACAAGAAGACCGGGTCGGCCCCGTCCGGCGCCGACCACATGGGCAACCTGGGCTCGGTCCCCGTGACCATCTACAACCTCGGCAGCGCCCTCGCGGTTGTCGCCGACACCTCCGGCGTCGGCGCCCTCCAGGGCATCAACGGCGACTACTGGATCGGCCTCACCCCCACGCTCGCCTTCGGCACCTACTTCCAGGAGTTCCACCTCATTTCCGCTGACCCCACGATCGGCAACGGCGCGTCCTATCGCAACGAGGGCGGCTCGTTCGGTATCGGCACCGACTGGGTTGACGGCCCCGGCATGTTCGCCGGCTACCCCGGCGCCGACCACTGCTTCACCCTCGGCGGTGACGTGGTGCCCGCTCCGTCGGCCGCGGCCCTCCTGGCCCTCGGCGGCGTGTTCGCCGGCCGTCGTCGTCGCTAATTGATCGACGCGGACTGCCGCGTCCTTCCAAGTCTGATTCACGCGAGGGCGCTCGGATTCGAGCGCCCTCGTCCTTTTTTGGCAGAACGCATCGAGCACCGGGAAGCCGCGAGGCAGGAAAAGGGTGAAAGAACCCCCCGCCTCGCTAGCATTCAGCCCGACTCCCTATGCACCCTCTCCGCATCCTTCATGTCCACCGCAATCTGAAGCTCGCCAAGGGCGGCGTGGTTCGCTTTGTCATCGACCTGACCCAGGCCCTCGCGCGTGAGCACGAGGTCACGGTCGTATCGCCCGACGTTTCCGACGTGCCGAAGGAGTGGGAGCATTCGAAGGCCGGCGGGCGCGACTCGCGCGGCGCGTCATCGGCGCCATCAACACCAGTTACGCCGCGTACGCCGCGTTGCATTGAGATGATGGGCCCGTCGCTCCCGATGGACGTGCTGTCGGCGGGCGCGATCGCGAGCGTGTTGCCCCTGATCGAGTGGTGCGACGTCGCGCATTTCCACGGCGCGTGGATGCCGATGAACATCCAGCTCGCCGCGCAGTGCCGCCGGCTCGGCAGGCCCTACATCGCCTCGCCCCACGGCATGCTCGACGACTGGTGCATGAACCAGGCACGCCTCAAGAAACGCATCTTCCACACGCTCGCGGGCGCGAAGTTCTTCGCGGGCGCGGCCCGCGTCCACTGCACCGCGCAGGCGGAGCTCGATCAATCGAGCGCATGGTTCCCAAAGTCGCTGGGTGTTGTGATCCCGCCGCTGGTTGACCTGGCGGCGTATCGCGCGCTGCCCGGGCCCGCGCTGTGGCGCGGGCGTCACAACGCGGGCGACGCGCCGATCGTGCTGTTCCTCTCGCGGCTGCACCCCAAGAAGCGTCCCGACATCCTGATCGAGGCGGCGGCCATGCTGCGCGATCGCGGCGTTCGCGCGAGCTTCGTGCTCGCGGGCCCGGGCGACGAGTCGTATGTCGCGTCGCTGCGCGAGCGGGCGCGGGCGATGAAGGTCGAGGACCGCGTGGAGTTTCCCGGGCTCGTGACGGGCGAGGTGAAATTGTCGCTGTACCAGGCCGCGGACGTGTTCGCGCTCCCCACCAGCCAGGAGAACTTCGGACTGGTGCTGGCGGAGGCGATGGCCTGCGGCACGCCGGTGGTGACGACGCGCGGCGTCGACATCTGGCCCGAACTCGAGTCCTCCGGCGGCGCGATCATCACCGACGCGGCCGCGGGCGCATTCGCCGGCGCGATCGCGACGATGCTCTCGGACCGGGCCAAACGCCAGGCGATGGGTGCCGCGGCACGGGCGCACGTCTTCTCGTGGCTCGATGAGGGGAGCGTGCTGTCGCGCTATGTCGAGATGTACGCTCGCGCGGCGGGGAAGTGACGCGGGCAAAGGAAGCGAGGTCGCATGTCCGCGGGAACCACCGGCGAAGGCGAGAGACCGACGCGGTATCGCCCGCACCCCGCGGTGTACGCGTCGCTGGCGATGCTGCTGGCGTGCGTCGCGGGCGTGTTTGTGTGGATTCACCTGCACACGTACGCGTGGGACCAGCCGACGCTCGCCGAGTCCGTCAGGCGGGGCGAGCAGATTGTTGCCGCGATCGAGCGATTCGAGCGCGCGAAGACTCGCTTGCCCTCGACGCTCGATGAACTGGAACCCGAGTTCATCGCGGAAGTGCTCTCGCCGGTCGCGGGCGATCGCGTGTGGGAGTATCACTCGTGGAAGGAGGGCGTTGAGCCGGCGGGCTATGTACTTGCTTTCAACGAGACGCCCGATCACGGCTTCTCGGCGAGCGTGTATTACACGCGAAAGACGGGCTGGGTGGAGGGGAGCGGGGCTTGAGCTCCGATCACGGGGAGAGCACAAAGCGGGTAAGAGCACATGAATCCCCCAAACGAGGGGGGTCGCATTGTATTGGTAAGGCTCGCGTTTTTGATATGCTGACGTGGAGTGAACATTACGGCAGGCAACCAACACCGAGCGGGGGCAACAATGCGGGCGTGGACGATGGCGGCGGCGTGCTTCGTTGGTGTCGGCGCGACGTGCCTGGGGGCGGCCCGCGCGGCGGGCGATGCGGTCACGATCGGTGCAGGCCCGGACTGGCCCAAGGAGGCCTATCTCGCCGTACCGCTCAAGGGAGAGATCGGCAACGAGGTAACGGCGCCGGGCGTGCGTGACGCGATCAAGTTCGCGGCCGACAACAAGATCGCCGACGTGATGCTCTACTTCGAAACCCCCGGCGGCGTGGTGGCCGATGGCCTCGCGATCGCCAAGGTGATTCACGAGCGGCCCGACGGCGTGAAGATCCACGCCGTGGTCGAGGAGGCGTACAGCGCGGCGATGTGGCCGCTGGTTGAGTGCGACGCGGTGTGGGTGGTGCCGAGCGGGCGGATGGGGGCCGCGGTGGCGTTCCGCATCAACCCCGAGACCGGCTCGGCGGAGGTGGACCGCAAGCTGATCGCCGCGCTGGCGACGAGGCTGGGTGCGGTCGCCGAGGCGCACGGCATGGCGTCGGCGCTGTTCAAGGCGATGGTCGACATGGAGGCCGAGGTGTGGGTGCTCCGCGCCGAAGGAGCGCCGCCCAGGATCACCAGCGAGCCGCCCGACGACGCCGAGGGCAAGGCCAGCGCGTTCGATGACCGGAACTCGGTCGTGGCGCTCGACGCGACGCAGTCCGTGGACTTCGCCGTGGCGAAGCGAACTCCCGGCGAGGTGCGCTCGTGGAACGACTTGGCGCTCGACAAGTCCGCCCCGGGCAAGGACGGCTCGCGATTCATGAAGGCGGCGGCGACCAAGATCTCGCGCGAGCGGAAAGCCGCGGAGCGCGCCAAGGAAGCGCTGCGAGAGTCGCTCCGTGTCATGGTCGACCAGAGCGACTTCATCAAGAGCGAGGTCAAGCGGGCCGTCAAGAACGATCCCACCACGATCAAGCTCTATCGCAAGGAGGGCTCCGGATTCCTGACGGCCGCGTCGGCGCAGAAGTGGCGGGACAGGACCGACGAGTGCCTCGGAATCTGGAACAGCATCGTCACGGCGTGCAACGACCTGCACCGGGCGGTCCAGGCGTACCGCGAACGGCGCGGTGCCTACGCGGACGCGCGAGGCAAGATCGGCAAGGTCGCGCTGTGGGAGAGCGAGAGCGACCCGCTCGACGCGGACGAATCGGTCGAGGAAATCCTCGACGGCTACAGGAAGTTCGCCGACAACACGAGGAAGACCGCGGACGAGGAACTCGCGCGGCTCAAAAAGGGACGGAGCCGCCTGCGCGTCGATGAGTAGGGGCGGATGGACGTCCCGGAAGCGAAGCGAAAGAAGGTCGCGGAGTCCGGGCGGATGCGAGCCGTGGGAGATGTGCGTGAGGCAAAGGACGGGGCGTGCCGTCCGCGCTCTCGCGGCACCCGGGCGCGGGGCGTGCGAGTGACCTGACCCCACCTCGCCAACCAGCAGCGGACGTGCGGACCAAAGCGCCACGACCAACTTCACGCCGGCGAGTCCGGCGCCTCTGAATCACATCACGCCGATTTCAGCGGCGATTGAACGTGCCCGCACTCGGGGCAGGTGACGACGCCGTCGATGGGTGCGAGGCCGGCGAGGCAGTAGCCGCAGGGGCAGTGGACGGCGATCGTGCGCGAGTTGCGAAAGCAGATGACCGCCAGGAAAATGGCGGCCGCAGTCGGAGTCAAAAGGGGCAACTCAACTTCCCACGAGGTAATCACAGTCCACTCGCCCTTCCGGTTTGGTTCGAGGCGACCATTCGTGCGACCGAAACGCGGCAGGCACCAGCCAATGGGATCGACGATCGGCGAGGATGTGAGCCCCCATGCATCCCACCCCGCGTCGAATGAACTGCCACTGATGAGGACGCGCCCATTTCGAACGAGGATGCCACCTTCGCCGATCGTGAACCAGCAAGGCGGGCACCAGAAAGTGCCGCGAACGTGCGGCGGTGCTTTGGGCTGGTTGATCGTGAAGGCGATGAGCGAGATGCCGCTCAATCCAGTGAACAACCACACCCACGCCCAGCGGCGGCGCGTGAGTCTTCGGTGAGTTGGCGCTCGCTCAGGCATGATGTGTTGCAGTTCCGAGTTGGTCTGTCGCGAACGCACAGGGTGGCGGCTTGTGCGTTGCACCGCACTCGGGGCAGGTGACGACGCCGTCGATGGGTGCGAGGCCGGCGAGTGAGTAGCCGCAGAGGCAGAAGCCGGAGCGCGCGCGGGAGGATTTGAAGTAGAAAATGCCGCCGCTCGCGAGCACCAGCAAGGCCGGTGGGAGAACAGGGATGATGAGGATGTGGCCGCTAGGCGGGTCGTTTTGCGGCGGAATGAGCGGGTTTCCCCACGTACGCACGATTGGGATGCCGTGCGCGTAATAGGGCAACCACCAGCCAGCTTTCGACCAGACAAGGGGTGCGCCGAGCGCCCTGAGTTCCCATGCCTCAGGACTCCATTCTGCGAAAAGTATGCGCCCATTTAACAACCAAATCGCCTTGTAGCCCAGGTTCACCTCGATGAAGTTGGCGGACGAACCCGGATCGATTCCAGAAGAAACTCCAAGGCAGGAAGCAATGAACCCGAGTGTGAGTAGCACCCACGCCCAGCGGCGTGTGCTTCGTCGGGGTTGGCCGCGGCGGGCCGCTCGCATCATTCGCTCCGGGTGGAAGACCGCAGTTTACACGCCCCGCCCCCGGGCGCGGTAGGATTCTGTCATGCAGACGCGTTCGGCGGAGCCGATCGATCGTTGTGTCATCTGGACGCCCCGGGGGCGGCACGCGCCCGAGGAGTTGGTCGCCGTTCTCGAGAAGCGTGGATTCCAGGTCGCGCACACCGCCAGCGCCCACGAGGCGGTGGGTGAGTTGTGCGCGCTGGCCCGCGAGGGGATGCTCGAGCACGGCAAGCTGGCCGGGCATGACGAGCAAAGCGGGCATGACGAGCAAAGCGAGCAGGACGAGCACGCGGGGCTGGATGGGCACGGAGCGATCGCGGTCCGCCCTCGGATCATCGTCCTGATCGTCACCGACCCGACGAATCTCATGAATCTCTCCGCGGCGTATTCGGCCGCGAGCGAGTACGCGCCGCGGCTGGAGACTCGCGTCGTGTGCTGGTGGTTCGACGAGCCGTCGCGCCGGTTGCGGGCCGCGGATTCGTCCGACATCGCGCGCTGGGGCGCGGGGCTCGAGGTGGTGGTGAAGCCCGGCGCGGGCAAGAAGCTGATCGAGCGCGGGCTGGGAGCGAATCGGGCGACGCCCGGCGCGGGCAAGATCGAAGGCCAGGGCGCGACGGGTGCGTCCGATGCAAAGGCCGCGAGTTCTGCGAGCGCGCCATCGCCCCCGGCTTCGCCGAGCGTGGCCCAGCAGGCGGACGACGTGGCGGAGATGTTCCTTGGAAAGGGGCGGCCGTCGCTGCGCCTGGCGGGCGAGGGGACGCTTCCGCCGAGCCAGGAAGAGTCCGAGAACCCACGTCCCGGGGATATCCCGGCCCCCACGGGCGGCATGGGGGGAATGCTCACGGGTGAAGAACTTGCGATGTTGCTCGATCCCGATCCGCCGGGGCGTGCATTTCGTACTGAATAAGAGGACAATGACAGGGCAAGGCGGGCGGTCCGACGCGTGATCGCGCGGCCCGGGCCCGCGGCAGGGAGAGGACGTGGCAGGGGCATCTCGCTCACAACCAGGCGACCAGCACGCGCGGCCTCGCCGCACGCTGGACCTCACCACCGCCACGGGGCGGCGGGTCATCCTCGTTGGTCGCACGGGGCTCGAGAGTGTGTTGCGCGGCGACGCGGAGCTCGATGTCACGCGCGTCTCAACCACGTTTGACGCGATCGGCGAGCTGTCGTCGCCCATCGATCAGGATTCGCCGCGTGATGCGGTGGTGATCGTGGGACCTGACGCGGATCCTGCGCTGCGCGAGAACGCGGGCAAGGACGCCGGGCTGGGCATGATCGAGGCCGAGGAGTTCGTCCGCGGCCTGCGGCGCGTGCAGCCCTTGGTGCGCGTGCTGCGAGTTGCCGAGTCGGGGCTGAGCGGCATGCCGTATGACGGCGTGATCTCTTCCCGCAGCGACGCCGCGGCGGCGAAGCGTGTCATTCTGGGCTTGGCGGCGGGTTCGGCGGCGGGCATGTCGGCGGGCGGCGCGAGCGGCCAGACGCGGGCGCAGGGGGCACGCGGCGCGGCGGGCCCGGTGAACGCGGACCGCGACGACGAGCTTGACGGCGGGATCGCGCGCCAGATCGAGAGTGCTCCGGTCATTCGTCCCGCGCCCGCGGCGCCGGCGCGAGCGCAGGCTTCCGGCGTGAGCGAGGCATCGAGCGGCGCGAGCGGTGATGAACTGCTGGTGCAGAACGTGCTGCAGGGGCGCGAGGTGCTGGGGCCCGCGATCGAGATCGCGCGGGCGCGCACCGGCGATGCGACGCTCTCGTTCAGCGTGGGCGCGAACAGCGCTCCGGGCGGGGTCGGCGTGGGGGTTGGCATCGGAGTGGGGTTGGGCGCGGGGCTTGATGTTTCGCTTCCCACCGCCGCGGGAACGGTTGAGGTCAGCGACGGCGTTTCGATCGTGGGTGTGCTGAGCGGCACGCGGATCGACGGCGCGACGCTGCGATCGACGGGCGCGTGGCTGTCGGGCTGGCTGAAGCTGGCGCGTCAGCAGGGCGAGCTGCGCCGGGCCGCGTTCACCGATGCGTTGACGGGCGCTTGGAATCGGCGTTATTTCGAGCGGTTCCTGTCGGCGGCGATCGAGCAATCGGCCAAAGCACGCCACCAGCTTTCGGTGCTGGTCTTCGACATCGACGACTTCAAACGGTTCAACGAGCGCTACGGGCATGTGGCGGCGGACGAGGTGCTGGTCGAGGCGGTGCGTTTGCTCAACAGCGTGATCAGGCCGAGCGATCGCGTGTGCCGCATCGGCGGCGACGAGTTCGCGGTGGTCTTCTATGAGCCGGGCGGGCCCCGGAATCCTGGGAGCAAGCACCCGACGAGCGTGCAGGAGATCGCGGCACGCTTCCAGGCGCAGATCAGGCAGAAGCGATTCCCGAAGCTGGGGCTGGACGCGCCCGGGACACTCACGGTGTCGGGCGGCATGTCGACGTTCCCGTGGGACGGGCGCACGGCCGAAGAACTGCTGCGCCACGCGGACCTCCTGGCGCTCGAGAGCAAGCGCCAAGGAAAGAACGCGATCACGCTCGGCCCCGGCGGGGCGTGAGCGGCGTGGGCAGAAGAGGATTTACCGCGGAGATCGCGGAGATCGCTGCGAAATGAACAAGCCGAATCTCGAGCGTGGATTCTGGTCGAGAGTTTGGCCGCCGCTACTCGGGATGGTGATCGCGAGTATCGGATGGCTCTTTCCGGAGCGCGATAGCTTCGGTTTGGGGCCGAGCGGGGCCGCCAGCAATGCGTTCCTCATCATCGGCATGTTCTGGAGTTGCGTGCTGACGGCGTGGGCCATGCAGCGAGGCGCGCCGAGCCCGTATCGGCGCTTCGAGTTGGCGATGTTCGGGCTGGCCATCGGGTTTCTGTGCGCATCGGTGACGTGGTTTGTGCCGATGGCGGTGCGGTTTTTCTTCGTGTGACTTTGTCCGCGTGTGCGAGGGAATGTTCGGGGCTCGAAGACCACAAAGGGCTATGGGTATGGGCAAGCCGCATCGCCGGCGTGGGTTCTGGGCGGAAGCCTGGCCGCTTGTGCCGGGTGTGATTGTGGCGAGCGTGGCCTGGGTGTTCCCGGGGCACGATGAGTTCGGGTTTCCCAATTCGACGGCGAGCGAAGTGTTCTTCTCGATCGGGCTCGCGTGGAACTGCATCTACACGGCGTGGGCCTTGCAGCGAAGTGCATCGGGCGTGTTTCGTCGCATCGGGATGGCGGCGATCGGGCTGATCGGCGGGGTCTTACTCACCGAAGTCGTGGTCTTCATGCCGCCGATGGTGGTGTGGGCGCTGTTGCACTGGCTTTGATGGTGCGCGGATGCGTGCGACGCCACGTCGCGCAACGCCGACGAGGACTCTGTGCGTTATGCGAACATGCGGGCCACCGCTGTCGCGTGCGTGATTAGCGCCGCAGAGCAGCGCCCTCCCTCACTGTCGGGCTACTGACGCGAGAAAGTCCCTCGTTTACGCCTTCGCGTCGTTGTTCTTCTTCTCCCAGAATCCCAGGAAGAAAATGACCATGATCGCGGCGGCGGCGATCGCCGGATAGGTCCACACCATCTTCCAATCGACGGCCTTGGTGGTGGCGTCGGTGAAGTGCCCAACGAGGCGGCCGAACGCCTGCGCGCCCAGACCGAGGCCGAGCCCCTGCGTGATGAGGACCAGGAAGGTCTGGGCCTGAGCGCGGATCTCCTTGGGGGCCTTCTTGTCGACGTAGATGAAGCCCGTGACGAAGAAGAAGTCGTAGCAGATGCCGTGCAGGATGATGCCCGCGAGGATCATCCACTGGGTACTCGTCGGCGCGGCGGTGGCGAACAGGGCGTAGCGCACCGCCCAGGCGAGCATGCCGACCAGCAGCATCCACTTGACGCCCAGGCGCGCAAAGAACGCGGGCATGAGGAGCATGAAGACGATCTCGGACATCTGCCCAAACGTCATGGTGACCGGGACGTTCTTGATGCCCGACGCACCGGCGAAGGTCGCGGCAAAGCTGTAGTAGCCGGCCAGCGGGGCGCAGATGAGCAGCGAGCAGAGGGCAAAGACGGCGAAGCTCGGGCTCTTGAGGAGCGAGAGCGCGTCGCCGCCCAGGAGTTCGGTGACCCGCACCTGCTTTCCAGCGGCGGGCGGGGGCGTGTGCGGGAGCGCGAACGAGAACAGCCCGAGCAGCACCGCCGAACCGCCCGCGATATAGAAGAACAGCGGCGAAGAGGCGCGAGCCGTCTCGGTCGCCTTGGCGGCGGCCGCGATCGCGTCGGCGGACGAATCGGCCGCGGCGGTCGCGGGCACCAGGTACTGCACCGCGTAGCCCACCGCGAACCCCGCCACGATCCAGCCGATCGTGCCCAGCACGCGGATCACCGGGAACTCCTTCTCCGGGTGCTTGATGTGCGCGAACGAGATCGAGTTCGTCAGCCCCAGCGTGGGCATGTAGCACAGCATGTGCACCAGCAGCGCCCCCAGATAGGGCAGGTGGTGCATGTTGAGGAACGGCTTCTCCGCTCCGTCCGCGAGCGGGTGCGCGGCCGCGGCGTCGACCGACATCTTGGCCAACGCGGGTGCCGCCGCCAGGGCCAGCCCCCCCAGGATGTGGAGCAGTCCCAGCACCTTCTGCGAGGCAAAGAAACGGTCGGCGATCATGCCCAGGAAGAGCGACGAGAGAATGGCGGCGATCGGGCCCACGGTGTAGGCGTGCCCGATCGAATCACCCAGCCCGACCGCGCCCATGTACGGGCCCATCGTGACATACCACGCGCCCCAGACGAAGAACTGGAGGAACATCATGGTGGCGAGCTTGAGGAAGGGCGATTGGGCCTGGGGCGAGTCGGAGGTCGTCATGGGTTTTCTCGCGTGCGATCCGGCCGCGCGGGAAGAACTCGGCGGCGCGTGAAGGTTCGTGCGGGCGGCTGTGGGAACACGCCGCGACGCACAAGGGGAATCCGTCGCACCAGCATACACGCCCCGCGGGCGCTCGTGTATGCTCGCGCCGCCGGGAAATCGGCGCTGGGAGTCCATCCATGAACATGCTCGGGATCATGCGGGGTCGGTCGATGCGGACGGCGGCGGGATTGGCCTGCGTCGCGGGGCTGGTGTCGTGGGGCACGCTCGCGGCGGCGCGTGAGTTCCAACGTGAGGCCGCACAGGGCCCCGTCTGCGCGGGCATCACCTTCGGCGCCGCGGCCGTCGCAGCGCCCGCGAGCGATCCGGCCGAGACGACCCCCGCCGCCCAGCCCGCGGCTCATGAAACCGCCGAGCAGCGCGACGCGCGCATGAAGTGGTTCCGCGAGGCCCGCTTCGGCATGTTCATCCACTGGGGGCTCTATTCGATCCCCGCCGGCGAGTGGAAGGGCAAGGAGATCGGCGGGATCGGCGAGTGGATCATGAACTCGGCCCAGATCCCCGTCGCGGACTACGAGCCGCTCGCCAAGCAGTTCAACCCCGTGAAGTTCAACGCCAAGGAGTGGGTCTCGACCGCGAAGCGCGCGGGGATGAAGTACATCGTCATTACCAGCAAGCACCACGACGGCTTCTGCCTCTGGGACTCCAAGCTCACCGACTACGACGTGATGGACGCCACACCCTTCAAGCGCGACATCCTGCGCGAGCTCTACGACGAGTGCCAGAAGCAGGGCATGACCATGTGCTTCTATCACTCGATCATGGACTGGCACCACCCGGACTATCTGCCACGCCGGGCCTGGGACCCGCGCCCGGACGTGAAGGCCGACTTCCCGAAGTATGTCGAGCACCTGCGCGGGCAGGTGACCGAGCTCCTGACCAACTTCCCGAAGACCGGCATCCTCTGGTTCGACGGCGAGTGGGAGAACACTTGGACCCACGAGCAGGGCGGGCCGCTCTATGACCTGTGCCGAAAGCTCGCGCCGGGCGTCATCGTGAACAACCGCGTCGACAAGGGGCGCGGCGGGATGGCGGGCATGAGCGACGCGGGCTTCGCCGGCGACTACGGCACGCCCGAACAGGAAATCCCCGCGACCGGCATGCCCGGCGTCGACTGGGAATCCTGCATGACCATGAACGACACGTGGGGATTCAAGAAGAGCGACCACAACTGGAAGTCCGCGACCACGCTCGTGCGCATGCTCATCGAGACTTCCAGCAAGGGCGGCAACTTCCTCCTCAACGTCGGGCCCACCAGCGAGGGCGTCATCCCGCCGGAGTCCGTCGAGCGCCTCGCCGAAGTCGGCAAGTGGATCGACGTGAACGCCGAAGCGATCTACGGCACGCACGCCGGCCCGTTCAAGAAACTCGCGTGGGGCCGCGCGACCGCCAAGAAGGACGGCAAGAACACCGCCCTCTACCTCTGCGTCTTCGACTGGCCAAGCGACGGCGTGCTGCGCGTGCCGGGGCTCACCAACAAGCCCATCTCCGCGGCCATCTTCGGCGGCGGCGAAACCATGGCGCGACGCGACGGCGACGACATCGCGATCAAGGTCGGCAACACCCCCCGCAACCCGCACGCGACCGTGGTGAAGCTCGTCGTCGAGGGCGAGCCACAGGTCTTCGAGAAGCCCGTGAAGATGGGCGCGGACGGCGTCCTGAGCGCCACCGCCGTCGACGCCGAGGTCGTCGGAAAAACCGCGCGATTCGAGGGCGAGCCAAAGAACGCCATCGGATGGTGGATGGACGCCAAGGACTCCGTGAAGTGGAACGTGGAGGTCGCCAGGCAGGGCAAGTACGCGATCGAGGTCGAGAGCGCGTGCGCGCCCGGCAACGGCGGGGTGTACCGCATCGAGTTCGTGCGCGATGGCAAGGTCGAGGCCGCGGTCGAGTCGAGCGTCAAGCAGACCAAGAGCTGGGACGACTTCGCCCAGCAGATCGCGGGCACCGTCGGCCTGCAGCCCGGCAGGTACGAACTCCACGTCAAGGCGCTCAAGATGGAGAGCGCTCTGATGAACCTGCGCCGCGTGACGGCCAGGCCGAATCCGTGACAACAGACCGCGATCGCCCAGGAATCATGCTTGATCGGTCCTGAAAGAGCACGCCGCGCCCGAGCGGCCCTGGTGCACGCTCACCCACCCCGCCCGCACGGTCCTTTCCCTGTTCTCCGCGCCCGCGCCGTCCAATGATCCTGAACACGGCGTTGAGGCCACGAACTGAACCACGGGAGGCGTGCGATCATGGGCGAGAAATCGAGCGTGCTGGCCGACGGAATCGAAGCGTCGCGGATGGCGACCGAGCTCTTCTTCACCGGCTTCGACGATTCGAACCGAACCAGCCAGGCGCCGGGACTGCCCAATCACTTCGCGTGGACCATCGGGCACCTCGCGTTCGTCATGCACCGGGCCGCGGAGAGATTCGACGGCGCCCCGCTCCCGGACTCCGACTTCGTGCCCGCCACGCGCGGCGACGCGTCCCGCTTCGGCATCGAGGGCGTCGCAAAGGACTCCGTCCCCACCGCCGACGCCAGCGCGTACCCGAGCGACGCCCGCTCCCGCGAGATCTTCGCCCAGGCCGCCACCCGCCTGATCACGGCCGTGCGCACGCTCAGCGACGACAAGCTCAACACAACCACCAAGTGGGGACCGCGCGAGATGACACTGGCCGCCCTTGCCTCGCGCATGAGCTTCCACAACGGCTTTCACGCCGGCCAGATGGCGTCGCTCCGCAAAGCCCTCGGCATGAAGGGGATGCTGTAAGAAAGAGGCATCAGGAATCAGGCGCCGGAGTCGCGGAGTGCGGCTCCACATTCCACATTGAAGACAACCACCGTCGCGCAGCACGTTGACGACCGATGGGCCAACGAGCACAGGCACGGGCCATCCGCCTATCTCGCTATCGAGCCATCTCGCCGTCCGACCTCACGACGTTTCCGTTTCGTGACTCCGTGACTTCGTGACTCTCGTCCCTGATCACCCGATCCCGCACGGCCTTGGCGGGCGAACCCACGCACACCTTCCACGCCGGCAAATCGCCGAAAACACTCGAGCGCGCCCCCACCACCGTGCCCTCGCCGATCGACACGCCCGGCCCGACGAACACGTCCGCCGCGATCCAGCAGCTCGCGCCGATCGTGATCGGCATCGGCACCAGCGGGCGCTTGGCCAGTTCGAAATCGTGCGTCGCGCCGCAGAGGTACGAGTACTGCGACACGACCGTGTGCGCGCCGATCGTGATGGGCGCGACGCAGTAGCAATCGACGTCGTCCGCAAGCGTCGCGAAGTCCCCCATGGTGAGGTTCCACGGCGCCCACACCTTCGCGTGCGGATACACCCGCGCCTTGGGCGAGACCTTTGCGCCAAACGATCGCAGCAGAAACGACCGCCAGCCGTGCATGGGCTTGGGGCTCAGCCGGAAGAGCGTCGCATACACCACGCCCCACAGCACACGCGCCAGGCGATGCCCCGACGAGTGCGGGCTGGGCACGTTGGAGATATCGACCTTCGGCGTGCTCATGCGGGGCTCCCGCCCGAACTGCCCTCGCCGTCATTGCCCGCACCGCAACTTGCCGCGCTCGCGACGCTCTCAGGCCTGGCGCCGTTGTAAGGGCGCGGACGACGCGATTGCGCCGGGTCGCCCGACGCGATCGACCAGGGCTCCAACGGCCCGCGGATCACCGACCTTGCGCCCACCAGCACGCCCGCCGGCACCTCGATCGGCCCCTGAACCACCGAGTCCGCGGCGACCCACGCATCATCGCCGATCGTGACAGGCGCGGGCGCGACCGGCGCGTCGAGCTTCGCCGCGTCCTGCGTGTACGCGTTCACCTGGCAGTACTGGCTCACCACCACACGCGCCCCGATCGCCACCGGCGCGTGCGCGAAGATCGTCACGTCGTCGCCCAGCGCGCTCTTGCGTCCCATCGAAAGATAACGCGGCCTGTGGATCGTGCACGAGGGCCTGATCCGCACCGTCGGATCGATCTTCGCCCCGAACGCTCGCAGCAGCCCATTGCGGAACTTGTACCAGTTGTGGAACGAGCAGCGGAAGAGCGTCGCCTGAACCAGCGGCCAGAGCCGATCCGACATCGTCGCGCCCGCGAGCAGCGCGGGATCGGCGGGGAGCGGATTGGTCGAAGAAGTCGTCATCTCAACAATCGCTCACGAGCACGCCCGACTCGCCGTCCTTGCGTTCCTTTTCGAATGCCCAATCACGAATGCCGAACGCCGCTCCACACTCCGCTGCTTCTTCTCTTCCCCAGTGCCAAGTGCTTAGTGCCCAGTGCCTTTCTTCTCAACCGCCTTCGCCGGATTGCCTTCGTACGTCGAATCGGGTTCGGAGTTCTTGAACAGCCCCGCGCGTGGCAGGAGCACCGTGCCGTCCGCGACCACCACCCCCGGCGCGACAAACGACGCCGTCATGAGCGCGCACCGCGCCCCGATCGTGATCGGCGAACGCAGCAGCGTGAACGACGGGCTCGTGTAGTCGTGCGTGCCCGCGCAGATATGCACAAACGGCCCGACCAGCGTGCCGTCGGCGATCGACACCGGCCCGAGGCAGTACAGGATCGCGCGCTCGCACACGCGGACGTTCGCGCCGATCGACAGGTTCCACGGAATCTCGACGTACACCGACGGATGGATCGCGGCTCCCGCGCCGACCCTGGCCCCGAACATGCGGAGCAGCCCGCGCCGGAGCCCGTTCCAACCGGACGGCGAGGGCTTGAAAACCAGGAGCGACGCCACCGACCACAGCACCCGCCCGATCTTCGCGCGGGCTGAATAGGGCGAGCGACGCGGCGGCTCGGCCGGGCTCGGCGTGCCGCCCGTACCCAGAGAGTTCGTCGAAGATTGGGTTTGAGTTTGGGTGTTCAAGCGTGCCGGTTCGCGTTAGGATTCTGCCCCTCGTCCGCCACGATGATATCGGGCGAACCGGGGCGGTCCGATCGGCAAACCTGCCGCCCGCGGCCCGACGGCCCCGAAGCCATGGCCCCCGATCGTCGATGATCGGGCCATGGACCAGAGCAACCGAATGAAGCTGACGGGCGGCACCTTCCCGGGGAGCATGAACGTGATGTCCGACACTGGTCCGAGAAGCACGCACACCCCCGGCGCCGGGCCCAGCTTGGCCATCCTCGCCGGCTACTGGTCCACCAACATCGGCAATGCCTTTTTCCAGCTCGGCGCCGAGTACCTCCTCAAGCAGGTCTGCCCCGAGGCCAACGTCGTCCTCATCGGCGACCAGCCCGGCTACTGGAACACCGAGATCGGCAACCCGCCCAACGCCCTCGACTACGCCGCCCACGTCAAGTGCGACGCCCTGGTCATCCTCGGGCCCTTCATGCGCCCCGAAATGGAAAAGATCACCGCCAAGGCGATGCGCGCCTGCCACGAGCGCGGCGGAAAGATCATCGTGCTCGCCGCGGGCATGATGAAGTACGACAAGGACACCGTCGCCCTCGCCCGCCGACTCCTCAAGGAAACCCCGCCCTTCATCTTCACCACCCGCGACCGCGAGACCTACGAGCTCTACGCCGATCTGGCCGAGCACGCGTTCGACGGCGTGGACGTCGCGACGTTCGTCAGCGACCTCTACCGCCCCCTCCCCCACGACCTGCCCGAGTACGTGCTGGTCAACTTCGACCAGATCCCCGAGCCCGACTTCGTCAACGTGCCCGCGCTCTCCAAGGCGCGGAAGAACATCACCCCCTTCGAGTGGAACGGGAAGGTGTGGGAGGCACGCCAGCCCGCGTTCCGCACCGAGATGAGCTACCGCGCCCGGACCTGGCCGTTCGTCGAGGCGTTCCTGCCGCTCCCCAAGCGCCCGGACACCATCGACGGCTTCCCGATCGTGCGGACCGACCACCGCTACAACCCGTTCCTCCCGCGGAAGACCTACCGCTGGCCCCGCAGCTTCGTCTCCGACATCCCGCACACGTACCTGGCGCTCTACGCGCACACCCGCTGCACCTTCAGCAACCGCGTCCACGCGTGCGTCGCGACCGCGAGCTACGGCAACGAGGCCATGCTGTTCACGCGCTCGCCGCGTGCGTACCTGCTCAACCGCCTGGGCCTGACGACGATCAAGGAAAAGCCCACGAAGCTCGACCTGGACTTCCTGCGCCGCGAGAAAGCCAACTACCGCGCCTGGCTGGGCGAGAAGCTCAAGCTCCTCACGCCCAAGTTCGGCGTGGCGAACGTGGCCTGACACGACGGACGCGGTGCTCGGCACACCGGGCGCAGCTTCGGATTCGCGCGGTATGCTGTGCGCATGAGCCGCAAAGACCGAGAGACGCCGCCCCTTCCGACCTGGCTCGTCGTGACCGGCGCGATCCTCCTGATCGCGTATGTGATCTACAGATTCGTGATCTTGGAATGGCTCACCCGCCGGTCGTGACGCTCGTCGCTGGGCGAGGGCTTGGAGTTGCCGCGGCCCAAGTTCAGCGTGGCGACCGTGACGTGGCGCCATCGACGCGACCACCGACGCCAGACACAGAGAGATAAAGACAATGACGCACATGGCACCTCCACCCAGTGGGCGGACGGACACTCTGGTGCGCACGAAAGTGGTGGTAAGTAGGCACTAGCCTTTAGGCACTGGGCACGAGGGGAAGGCGGAAGACAAGACCGCGGAGGGGGTTGCGCGCGGGGAGAACTCACGCGAAGATTTTTTTCGGGAATCCGGAAAGTGGAGAAAAAGACGGACACTTTGGTGCGCACGAACGCGGTGATAAGCGAGTGCTAACCGGGAGGAGCGGGAATGGGGAATCGGGAGTAGGGAGTGGGGAAGAGAAGACAGAAGCGGAAGAGGATCAACGCAGAGGGCGCGGAGGAAGCGGAAGAGAGGAGAGGAGTTGGGAGGAGAAGGAGGAGGAGGAGGAGAAGAAGCGCGTGGTCAACGGGGTTGACCACGCCACCCGGAGCACGTGCTCACTGAGCGCGGCCCGCGCGTTGGTGCGATTGCCTCTCGGTGGCCTGGCTTGGGTGGCGTGGCTTGGGTGGCGTGGTCAAGCACGGCTATGCGGGCTTGACCACGACGTGTGCAACACTGACGATGTGATTTTCGAAGAGCGTGGCCAACAGGTTGGCTACGGCACCCGGAGCATTGCCGATAGCGTTCGCATACTATTGTGTTTTATCAATATCAAGCAGTTGCCTAACGCCATCTGTCAATTGAATCGCTTCGTTTGCAAACGACACCAGCACAGTCACACCCTGCCACAGTGCAAGTAGTTTTTGTGAAAGTACAGACTTGCGATCTTCGGGGCGCCTTGTCCACGCCAAGACAATCGTTCCTAGTCCTTGTTCGACTGCCTTACGGAGACCAGGCCCGCCTCTTACGCGATACTGCGATACGGCACGCTCCAGCTCAAGCAGAAAGTCCGTGTATAGCTGGCGAATCACCATAGGAACATCAGCAGCGCCAACAAGTTCAATAAGCTCGCGTGTCTCGCGAAGCACATCATCAAGGGCAGCCTTCGGTATCGAACGTTCTGGTGCCTTTTCGAGGAGTGCGTCAGCGGTAGCTTCAAGGATACCCATGACCGCCTCGGTCAAGAATCTAGCCTGCTGATCCCATGAGTTCCTCACACTGTCGAGGGCAAACGCCTGCTCGATGCCAGGGAATGATCGCAGGTGAATCGACTCTTTTAGTCCTGCATTTCGAACACTTGCCTTGGCTCGCCCGATCAGCGCATAAAACTCTCCCAAAGCTACGGCAAACTGCACGTTGTCATTGGGATCGACACCGATGCACTCTGCCATCGCCTGTCGAGTCGAAATGCCACGCTGCCGGGCTAGCATGTCTTGAAGAAGTACGAGCAGTTCCTGGGCAGGATTCGTCTGCGCGATCTCCGCATCATTCGGCATACGCACTCCTAATCTGGCGATTCACGCGCATCAACTGCCAAACGCATCCATCGAGCTTTCGCTCGATGGACACGGTTTTCAATCAATAATCATCGCCGTGGTCGTGGTCGTGGCCACCGGCGGGCTTCTTCTTCTCCTTCAGCTCAACGATCGCGGCCTCGGTGGTGAGGAGCAGGCCGGCGATGCTGGCGGCGTTCTGGAGCGCGACGCGTTCGACCTTCGCCGGGACGATGACGCCCATCTTGATGAGGTCGCCGTACTCGTGGGTGAGGGCGTTGTAGCCGAAGTTGGTTTCGGCGTTTTCCTCGACCTTGGAGGCGATGACCGAGCCGTCGAGGCCGCAGTTGGCCGCGATCTGCTTGATGGGAGCGGAGAGGGCGCGGTAGATGATGTCGACGCCGGAGCGTTCGTCGCCGTCGAGCTTCTTGCGGAGCTTTTCGAGGGCCTTGCGGGCGCGGATGACGGAGACGCCGCCGCCGGGGAGGATGCCCTCTTCGACGGCCGCGCGGCAGGCGTGGAGGGCGTCTTCGACGCGGGCCTTCTTTTCCTTCATCTCGACCTCGGTGGCGGCGCCGACGTTGATCTGGGCCACGCCGCCGGCGAGCTTGGCGAGGCGCTCTTCGAGCTTCTCGCGGTCGTAATCGCTGGTGGTGATGTCGATCTGGTGGCGGATCTGGTCGATGCGGCCCTTGATGTCGCTGGTCTTGCCGGCGCCCTCGACGATGGTGGTGTTGTCCTTGTCGATGGTGACCTTCTTGGCGCGGCCGAGGTCGGAGAGTTCGACCTTCTCGAGCTCGATGCCGAGCTCTTCCATGAGGGCCTTGCCGCCGGTGAGGACGGCGATGTCCTCGAGCATGGCCTTGCGGCGATCACCGAAGCCCGGGGCCTTGACGGCGGCGATCTTCAGCACGCCGCGGAGCTTGTTGACGACGAGCGTGGCGAGGGCCTCGCCGTCGACGTCCTCGGCGATGATGAGGAGGGAGGAGCCGGACTCGGCGATGCGGCCGAGGATGGGGAGCATGTCCTTGGCGTTGGAGACCTTCTTCTCGAAGATGAGGATGTAGGGGTTTTCGAGGACGCACTCCATGGTGGCGGCGTTGGTGACGAAGTGGGGGCTGAGGTAGCCCTTGTCGAACTGCATGCCCTCGACGAGTTCGACCTCGGTCTCGAGCGACTTGCCCTCTTCGACGGTGATCACGCCGTCCTTGCCGACCTTCTCCATGGCCTGGGCGATGATGCCGCCGATCTGGGTGTCCTGGTTGGCGGAGCAGGTGCCGACCTGGGCGATTTCCTTGGAGGACTCGACCTTCTTGGACATCCGGGCGAGCTCATCGGTGATGGACTCGACGGCGGCGTCGATGCCGCGCTTGACCATGTTGGGGTTGGCGCCGGCGGTGATGACCTTGAGGCCCTCGGAGTAGATGGCTTCGGCGTAGATGGTGGCGGTGGTGGTGCCGTCGCCGGCGTCCTTGGAGGCCTTGGAGGCGACTTCCTTGACCATCTGAGCGCCGAGGTTTTCGTACTGATCCTCGAGCTCGATCTCCTTGGCGACCGTGACGCCGTCCTTGGTGACGGTGGGCGCGCCGAAGGATTTTTCGAGGACGACGACGCGGCCGGAGGGGCCGAGCGTGACCTTGACGGCGTGTGCGAGTTTCTGGACGCCGCGGAGGATTCGCTCGCGGGCGTCGGTGTTGTACGCGATCATTTTTGCGGCCATGGGGTTCTCCTGAGAGGCACGAGGCGCTGGGCACTCGGCGTTGTTCTTGAAAGACACGCGGCCGACGACGGCCGCCGGGTTACTTCAGACCGATCCGGATCCAGGCAACGCGGTCGGCGTCGAGGACGTAGACCGCTTTGCCGTCGGTGACTTTGACGAGGTGGTCGGCCTCGTCGGGGATGAGCATCGCCTTTTTGACCTCGAGGTTGGCGACGCCGGGGACGGGCGAGGGGACGTCGGCGAAGACGACGGAGAGGTCGCGTTCGCCGTTGAGTTCGCCGAGGGCTTGTCGGAGTTGGGTGGGGGTCATGTGAATAGGCACTTGGCAAGAGGCACTTGGCACTAGGAAAGGCGGCAGGCAGTGGGTTGCCCCGAGTGCCTGTTGCCCAATGCCCAGTGCCTGCTCCGATCAATCGACCACGGCGAGGATGTCGTCCTCGGACATGATGAGCAGGTCCTGGCCGTCGATCTTGATCTCGGTGCCGGAGTAGCTGCTGAAGATGACGCGGTCGCCCTTCTTGACGGTGAGGGGGATGCGATGGCCGGTCTCGGTGTTGAGGGCGCCATCGCCGACGGCCTCGATGATGCCGGTCTTGGGCTTGTCCTTGCTGGCTTCGGGGAGGAAGATGCCGCTCTCGGTTTTGGAGGCGGCCTCGTCGCGCTTGACGAGGATCTTGTCGTGCAGGGGGCGGACGCCGTTTCCGTTCTTCTTGGCCATGACGCGAATCTCCAATTCACACAATCAGGCCGGGGCGCACCGGTGCGCTCCGGCGTGGGTTACACCGTCGAACCGGGCCAACGCCCGTGGTAATGCCGATGGAGGCACCGACGCAGCACCTCCAGCATGACTTCCAGATCCGTGATGCTGCGCGGGCGCTCGACCACCGCGAACGCGCCGGCGCGGAGCGCAGCGCCGATCTCGCGTGCGTCGTCGCGCAGCGAGCGCGAGCGCTTCACGACGACCGTGGGCGGCGGGGACGAAAGGCGGGCGAGCAGATCGAGCAGGCGCGGGCCGCCCTCGTGGTCGTGCGACGACTGGGTGTCGAGGGGCAGCCCGAGGTCGACGACCGCGATGTGGATGGGGGTTGATTCGATGACGCGCTTGGCCTCGCCGCCGGTCTGGGCGCGGTGGGCGATGACGCCCATGGGCTCGAGCAGGCGGGGCAGGCGGTCGACCCAGGGGTCCTGCTGCCAGCCGGCGCAGGAGAGGAGCAGGTTGAGGCGGCCGGCGCAGGTCGGGCCGGGGGTGGATGCGGGGTGTGCGGGGCCAGACTCGAAGCCAGTCCCGGAGCCCGACGGCATGCCGCCCAAGCCCGTTCCGGGCGCTTGGCCGCCGGCGGGCGTGTGGGGGGAGTCGGGATGGGGGCGCACCAACACCATGCCAAGGCATGGGCAACCGGTATGCCGATCGCGGTGGGAATCGGCGAATCGGGGCGGGCGGGGGGCGAGCGGATGATGTGGACGGATCGCGCACGGAACCCGCGTTGAGGGCGTGTGGCGGGGTTTTCGTGGTGGGTCAGATGCGACGCGGGGCGCGGGGCGCAAGGGACGGGGGAGTCGATCGCGGCAATGGACGTGAGTCCGTCTGCCAGCGAGCTGGCGGAGAGGTGTCCGCGGATGCCATTTCGGCAGGGGCGAGCGTGGGCCGAATCCGATCAAATCGAGGCGGGAGTGGGCTTGGAATCGGATTTTGATCGGTATACTCGCACCACTATGGATTCGGCACTCATTGTCACCGGGGTGGTCGCGCTGGCGGGCGTGGGCGTGGCGGTGTGGGCGGCGCTGGCGCGTGGGAAGGCGATGGGCCAGGCGGACGCGGCGACGGCGCGGGCGGATGCGCTGACGGCCGAGGTCGCGGCGGCGCGCGAGCAGCTGGCGCGGGCCCTGGATTCGGCGGCGGCGACGGAGCGTGATCTCCGCGCGCAGATCGAGGCGCGTGGAGACGAGCTCTCGCGCGAGAAGCAGGAGCGGGCGAGACTGGGCGAGCGGGTCGTGGCGCTGGAGGGGGATCTGGTCCAGGCCGACCAGGCGCACCGCGCGCGGGTGCAGGACATCGAGCGTCGGCACGACGAGGCGCTCAGGGCGTCGCAGGACCACTTCAAGCGACTGGCGGGCGACGTGCTGGCGCAGACGGTGAAGGACTTCCAGGAGCGGGCGTCGCAGCAGTTCAGCGGGCAGCGCGAGCACCTGGCGCTGGAGCTGGAGCAGAAGCGGAAGAACATCGACGAGCTTCTCTCGCCCATCCGCGAGCTACTCGCGAAGACCGACACGAACCTCGCGCGGATCGAGCAGGAACGGACGGCGTCGTTCGCGTCACTGGTCGAGCAGATCCGCGGGACGCAGGAGTCGAGCGCGAGGCTGAAGGACGAGACGTCGAAGCTCGTGGCGGCGCTGCGCAAGCCGCAGGTGCGCGGGCGGTATGGCGAGGTGCAGCTGCGCCGCGTGGTCGAGATCGCGGGCCTGCGGAACTACTGCGATTTTTCCGAGCAGGACTCGCGGCGGACCGACGCGGGCGACCTGCAGCGCCCGGACATGACGATCAGGCTGCCGAGCGATCGCACGATCGTGATCGACGCGAAGACCAACATCGATGCGTACCTCGACGCGCTGGAGGCCTCGAGCCCGGAGGCGGCGGAGCACGCGATGGATCGATTCGCGGAGCACGTGCGCAGGCAGGTCGAGGCGCTGTCGGCCAAGGCGTACTGGGACCAGTTCGACCGCGCGCCGGAGTTTGTCGTGATGTTCGTGCCGGGCGATCAGTTCATCGACGGCGCGCTGTCGCGCCGGCCCGAGCTGTTCGAGCTTGCGGCGGAGCGGCGCGTGATCCTGGCGAGCCCGTCGACGCTGATCGGCCTGCTCCGCGCGGTGGAGCTGGGGTGGCGCGAGCAGCGCCTGGCGGAAGAGGCCGAGGAACTGCGCAAGCTCGGGCGCGAGTTGCACGAGCGTGCGTCGGTCGCGTGGGAGCACGCGGCCAAGCTCGGCGCGTCGCTGCGCCAGTCGGCGGAGCACTACAACCGCTTCGTCGCGTCGGTGGACACGCGGCTGACCCCGACGCTCAAGAAGTTCGAGGACGCGGGGGTCCGATCGGCGAAGGAACTACCGGCCTTGCCGGACGTGTCGGTGGTGTCGAAGGCCCTGGAGTCGGCGCGGGAGACCTGAGCGTGGGCCGCATGGGACATGTTCACATGAGCACATGGCACATGGCACATGAGCACATGGGCACATGGGCACATGGGCGCATGGGCGCATGGGAACATCGCGAATTTCGGGGGTCGCATCGAGGCGGAGGCGATGCGTGACCATTCTCACGCGGGCGAGTGTTGACGACCTGTGTGCTTCCGCGTCTTGCGGTCGAGCTTTGATCTACTTCATCACGGCGTCGAGCTGGGTCTTGACGCTCTTGGCATCGGCGGCGTTGCCCGCGGCGTTGAGCGCCTCGAGGTAGAGCCCGCCGATGCGGAACCAGTTGCTCTGGGTCACGAACTGCCCGCTCATCTTGCCGGGCTTCTTGGTCTTGCGCCACATATCCCGGAGCATGTTGGCGACCTGCACGGGCGTCGAGCCGCGGGCCTTCATCATGTCGGCGCAGCGTTGGGAGGCCTGCACGACGAAGGGCCCCTCGTCGGCGAAGTTCTGCACGATCTCCTGGTAGAGCTTGTACGCGCGATCGGTGTTCTTGTGATCCTCAAAGAACTGGGCTTCTTCCATGCGCACGCGCACGGCGAGATCGACGCGCCGGAACCTGGAATCATTCATGTTGGTGTAGAACTGGGCGTAGGCCCATTCCCACATCTTCTCCTGCTCCTTCTGATCGGAGACGAGCTTGATCATGGGGATGAGCACTTCGAGCGCGAAGCCCGGCGACTTGTCGCCCGCGAGCTTTATGACGGAGTTCGCCCATTCGTTGAGCTGCTTGGGCTCGAGCTTGGCGGCGCCCGCCAAGTCGATGACAGAGCGCCAGGCGGGCGCATACGCGGGCGAGGCGTTCACCGCGAACTTCAGAAGCTGGAGGCGCGTGTCGGGCGACTTGCTGCGCGGGGGCGGCGCCTGCCAGCCCTTGAGATCGACGCGCGGCGGGAAGTCCATGTTGCGTGTGATGAGACTCCCGAGGCGATTGCTCGCGTCGGTCCAGGCGGTGGCGACGAGACGGTCGGCGGGCTTGTCGCTGGCGAGCGAGGCGAGCAGGAGCACCTCGCCGTCGGTCATGTCCTCGCCGGTCTGGGGGTTGGACGTGTGTCCGACGAGCTTCTTGTACTCCTCGTAGCAGCCGAAATCGAGATTCCAGCGCGGCGGCGTGCCGGGCTCGAGGAAGCCGACCCAGGCGTGACCGACGTCGGCGCCCGCGGCGCCCATCTGCACCGTGGGCACGCCGATCGCCTTGCCGATGGTGGCGGCGTAGTAGGCCTGGTGCACGCACACGCCGCCCACCTTGCGGATGTTGGCGAGGTTGAACGGTTCCTTGTCGAGCTTGAGCGGCTGGCTGTACTTGAAGAACGCGGTGTCGTAGGGGACGTCGAAGTACACGCGCCCGATGCGCCGATCGCTCGCGTGCTTCTCCATCGCCCAGCGCAGGTCGGACACGGGGGCGGCGGCATCGACCATGAACACCAGCAGCTCGGTGGGTGTCGTCTTCGGATCGAAGACGAGCTTCTTGGCGTTGCTCGCGTAGTAGTCGAAGAGCTCGACGGGGTCGGGACGCTCCGCGCGCCCGAACGACGGCGGCTTGTCCCACACCAGCGCGATCGCGGCGGCAAGATTCGGATACTCCGCCACCTGCTTGCCACGCTGATCCAGCATCTTCAGGTACAGGCGGTACACGGCGGGCAGGTCGTCGCTCGACGGGCGTGCGTTGAACACGATGGCGTCCGCGAGCTTCGGGCTTTCGCGGAACGCGCGGAGGATTGCCTGACGCTCCGGCGGATCGAGCTTGAGCGTCTGGGCGACGGAGCGCCGCCAGCGCACGGCCTCGACGATCGCGCGGGTGTCCTCGAACGTGTCGAACGCCGCGATGAGATCGATCAATTGATCGATGTTCTGAAGCTCGCTCTTCACCTCGCCGGTCTCGATCACCGAGGCGACCTGCTGGGCGCAGCGGGCCTTGACGGCCTCGAATCTGATCGGGGAGTCGCCCGGCTCCGCGGGCTGCGCTGGCGGTGGCGTCGCGGGCTGGGTCGGAGGCTCGGCGGGCACCTGGCGTCGATCGACAAAGTCCGACGGCTTGTTCTGGAACGCCAACGCGGGTGCGGCGAGCGCCAGGCCCGCAAGGGCGGGAATCACCGAGTGAAGAAGCGTGGAACGACACATCGGAACGCCTCCGAAAGGCCGGGCGGGTGAATCAGACGCCAAGAGCCTACACGATCGGGACCCGCGAGAAAACCACCAGCCTCGGGCGATCACCGCGTCCGCGTCACGAACGTCACCTTGGTGAAGCCCGCGTCGCTGGCGGCCTGCATGGCGGCGGCGGTGAACTCCACCGGCGCGTCCGGGTCCGCCTTGATCAACACGCCGGGGTCCTTGGGCAGTTGCGCGAGCACCGAGCCCAGCGCGTCCTGCGTTTCCAGGGCGCGGGCGCCCAGGACAAAGCGCGGCCGCCCGTTCTGGGATTTCACTTCGATGAGCGGCGCCTGCAGGAGCGCGTTGCCGCCGGTGTTGCCTCCGCTGGAGGTCTTGAGGGTGCTGGCGAGTTCGCCCTCTTCGGCGGCGAGGTTACCGGCGATGATGAAGTAGAAGAGGAGGAAGAGCACGACGTCGATGAGTGCGATGAGGGGGAGCCGAAGTGATGCTGGGTCGAGGCGGCGGGATTGCTTGCGGGCGAAGTTCACTTGGAACCTCCCGCCGGCGCGCCCGGGCCGCCCTCGTTGCTGGTCGCGAGGCGCCAGCGCACCACGCCGGCGCGGCTCAGTTCCTCGGCGACGCGCGAGAGGTGCATCGAGGGGCACAGACGATCGGCGCGAACAACGACCTCGACGGGTGTGTGGCGCGAGGGCTTGGCGTCGCTCGCCGTAGGGGCCCCACCTCCGGACCTGTTGCCCGCCTGGGCGGCGATCTGGGAGGCGAGGGAGGGAAGATCGACGGGCTGCCCGAGTGTGGAGAGTCGTCCGAGCCGGTCCATGTCGAGGTACACGGCGCTGCCGGCCTTTTCGCGGGAGGTGTCGCCGCGCTGCGAGGGGAGGTCGAGGGGCGCCTGCTCGGAGCGGGAGAACTGCGACGTCAGCGTGAAGAAGACGATGAGCAGCATCACCACGTCGATCATCGGCGTGAGATCGAACGAGGCCTCTTCCTTGCTCTTGCGGAGGCTGAGCTTCACGTGCGATCGACCTCACGTGCGGCGGGGCGGGCGGCCTGGCGCGGCGCGGGGGCGGGGGTCGCGGCGCTGATGTGCGAGATCAGCCGCTCCATCACGCGGCTGGAATCGTCGACGATCTCTTCGATGCGGCGGCGGTAGATGGCGAACATGATCGTGCAGGGGATCGCAACGATCAAGCCCTCGGCGGTGTTCACCAGCGCCATCGACATGAACGTGGCCAACTGGGTCGAGCGGGCGGCGCCGGTCAGCGTGCCGATGGTGCGGAACGCGCCGATCATGCCCACGACCGTGCCGAGCAGGCCCAGCATCGGACCGACCGCGGCGATGATGCCGATGAAGTCGTTCATGCGGTGCATGCGCTCGGTCTCGGCGGCGCCGGCGTCTTCGACGGCGGAGCGCAGCTCGAGATTGCCGAAGGCCGAGCGGCGCACGCGCTCGATCGCCATGCCCATCACGCGGGCGAGGAAGCTGTCGGCGTGCTCGCCCGAGCAGGCGTGGGCCGCCTCGTCGAGCGAGCCGGCGGCCATCGCCATGTCGAGCTTCTGGGCCAGTTCGAGCGGGATGTGGCGGGTGCGGCGGATGTACAGGGCGTTGCGGATGATGAGGGCCAGCGCGATGATCGACATCACGATCATCACGTAGCTGATGAGCCCGCCGTCCTTGATGTAGTCCCAGAGCGAGATGCCGCTCAGGCCCGCGGTGGGGTCGGAGGGAGCGCCCGGGGGCGGGGTCGCGGCGGGGTTCGTCGCGGGGTTGGCGGGCTGAGCGCCGGATGTCTGACCGAGCAGAAGGAAGGAAAGCACCATCGCCGTCATCGGAAGCTCCATCGGCCTTGCGCCACTCACCCCGCACGCCCGATCCGGTCCGGGACCGATACGCGGGCCGCGGCGGGGTAGACGCGGCAAACCGCCGCGTGTTTCCGCGCGGGGTCGCCTTGCTGGTAGTTGTATCGACCGAACGGGGGAAAGGACGCAAGATCGGGACGGCTGGACCGCAACAGTCGCCAAACGAGGGCATGGACCGCCTGTCCGGACGAGGAAAGAAAAACACCGCTCGGGGAGCGGTGTTGGAGTGGTCGTGGGATTGAGTTACGCCGGGCTCGGGAGCGCCCCGGCCGGCGGCTCGGGGTCCGGGGCCGAGGGCGGCGGCTGGGCGGCACGGCGCTTGTTCTCCGCCAGGAGCAGGTCCTCGACGGTGGCGCGGTCGAGCTTGCCATCCTTGATGAGGCGTGACACGTCGTCGGACGTGAGCGTCTCATACTTCAGCAGCGCCTCGGCGACCGCGACGACCTTGTCCCAGTTGGCCTCGATGATCCGCTTGGCGTCCGCGTAGGCCTCGTCGATCAGGCGGCGGACCTCCGTGTCGACCATCCGGGCGGTGTCCTCGCTGAACTCCTTGTCGGGCATGAACATCTCGCGCGTGTCGGCGCCCTCGTAGCGGACGAAGCCGAGCTTGTCGCTCATGCCCCACTCGAGGATCATCTTGCGGGCGAGGTTGGTCACCTGCGCGATATCCATGGCGGCGCCGGAGGCAACGTCGCCGGTCGCGCGTTCCTCCGCGATGCGCCCGCCGCAGAGCACGCGCATGGTCGCGAGCAGCCACTTGCGGGCGTATCCCCAGCGGTCCTTCTCGGGGAGCGAGAACGTCGCGCCCATCGCCTGACCGCGCGGGATGATCGTGACCTTGTGGAGCGGGTCGGCGTCGGGGAGCATGGTCTGGAGGACGGCGTGCCCCGCCTCGTGGTAGGCCGTCGCGCGATTCTCGATCGCGTCGGGCTTGCGGCTACGCTGGGCGCGGCCGAACTTCACCTTGTCACGCGCCTCTTCGAGGTCCTCGTGCTCGATGAAGTCCTTGTTGTGCATTGTGGCGTTGATGGCGGCCTCGTTGATGATCGCCGCCAGGTCCGCGCCGCTGAACATCGGCGTGCCGCGCGCGACCTTTTCGAGGTTCACGTCCGGGCCGAGCTTCACCTTCTTGCAGTGGACCTTGAGGATCTCGAGGCGGCCCTTCACGTCGGGGAGCGGCACAACGATCTGGCGATCGAAGCGCCCGGGGCGCGTGAGGGCGGGGTCGAGCACGTCGCCGCGGTTGGTGGCGGCGACGACGATCACGCCGTCGGTTGAGTTGAAGCCGTCCATCTCGACGAGGATGGCGTTGAGTGTCTGCTCGCGTTCCTCGTGACCGCCGCTGGTGAAGCCGCCGCCGCGACGGCGCCCGACAGCGTCGATCTCGTCGAGGAAGATGATGCAGGGGGCGGATTCCTTGGCCTGCTTGAAGAGGTCGCGGACGCGCGAGGCGCCGACGCCGACAAACATCTCGACGAAGTCCGAGCCGGAGATCGAGAAGAAGGGGACGTCGGCCTCGCCGGCGATCGCCTTGGCCAGGAGCGTCTTGCCGCAGCCCGGCTCGCCCACCAGGAGCACGCCGCGCGGGATGCGCCCGCCGAGCTTGGTGAACTTCTTGGGGTTCTTGAGGAACTCGATGATCTCGGTGACTTCTTCCTTGGCTTCCTCGACGCCCGCGACGTCAGCGAAGGTGACGCCGGTCATTTCCTTGGTGAGGGTGCGGTGGCGCGATTTGCCGAAGTTGCCGAGCACTCCCCCACCGCCGCCCGCGCCGCGCAGCCCGCGCGAGATGACCATCCAGAGCGCGATGATGAGGAAGAACGGCCCGAAGACCAGGAGCAGGAGCATCCAGGGCGAGGAGCTGCGGCTCTTGACGTCGCCGTGGGTCACTTCGTAGACGCGATCGACGACGGTCTTGCTCGACGCGGTGTTGAGCGGGATCATGACGATGCGCTCGCCGGCCTGCGGGCCGTCGAGGCGCTTGCGCGCGATGACCGCGTCGTCGCGGACCTCGACGGTGCCGGGAACGATCTCGCGGTTCTTGACGAGGGTCTCGAAGTCGGCGAGCGTGATGGTGTCGCCGCGCCCGCCCGAGTTGATGAGCATCATCAGCACCAGCGCGATGATGATGAAGGTGGCGACGCCGAAGAGGCCGCGGCTGGGCGGCATGCCGCGACGATCACCCTCCGGCCCGGGCTTGCCCGGCGGGGTCTTTTGCGGACCGTTGTTGTTGCGGGAGGGCCCGTCGCTGCTCATCAACACACCACCCGTGGGTTCGAGGCTCGATCCTGGCAACGCGCGATTGAGGGCTCGCCACAGGCCGCGGATGATCGCCGCCGGCAACCGCCCCAGACGCGTATGTCCGGTCTTTGTCATGAACGTGGACACCCTTCGTACACTCTTCGGCCTTTGGTGCCCGCGGATGCACCCGCGGGTTCCCGGACGCTCGAAATAGGGTAGGCGGGGTGCGGAAACCGACCGCTCGTGACGGGTTCGGGTAGGGGTTTGCCGCGGGTCGTCCGGGCGACCTACCAGCCGGTGCGGAGTTCGTGAACGACGTCGCGGGCGAGGGTCTGGACGGCGTTCTGCTGGCCCACGCCGATGCGTTCGCCCACGCCATTGGCGGGGATAAAGGTCTCCGATGCGGCGAAGTTGCGCCGGGCGGAGATGACTTGGCCCGAACGGTTGTCCTTGAACTCAAAGTCGATGCGGAGCGTGACGATCTGCTCCTGCGTCAGGCCGGTGAACGGCGCACGGCTGAGCGTGCCGAGGTCCGCGCTGGTGAGCGTGCCCGAGAGGGTCGCGTCGGCGGTGCCCGTCGAGACGACGGTCCACTTGGTGGTGCGCTGGATCTCTTTGATGATCGCCTCGGTCAACTGGGCGTCGAGGCCGGCCTCGAAGGTGCTGTTGTTGAAGACGGGGACCGCGACGGTGCGGATCGACTCGTCGTAGGTCGAGTTGAAGGAATAGCCCTTGGTGGGATCGGTGCTGCAGGCCGGGAGGCACGCGAGCAGCGCGACGCCGAGCGTCACACCCGCGACACGAGCGATGGTCGACGCGACAACGGAGTTGGAGTGCGTGCGCCGGTTCACTTGGCACCTTCCTTCTTCGCGGCCGCGGCGGGCTCGGGCTTGGTTTCGGGCACGGTTGCAGCCTTGGGCTCGGCCTTCGCGTCGTCCTTTGGCACCTCAGCGCCTGGCGCTGGAGCGGACGTGTCGGTCTTGGGGACGTCGGTCGGGATGGCGGGCGATGCTTCCTTTTCCTTGACCCAACCGCGCTCGAGCATGAGGTCGTAGGCGATGCTGGCGGCCACGGTGCGCGGGTGCGAGCGCCGGAGGCGATTGAGCGTGAAACGAGCGGAGACCTCGTCGCCCTGCTTGAAGTACCAGCGGGCTTTTTCGAGCTTCTGCGACGCGATGGACTCGTCGAGACGCGCGGAGAGCGCGTCGCTCATACCGGCGCGTTCCGCTTCGGCGGGGTACTGCTCCGCGAAGCTCTTGATGAGCGAGCGGGCCTCAACCAATCCCGACGCGTCGTAGCTCGGGCCCTTGAACTGGCCGATGCTCGCGTAGGCGCGGCGTTGCATGGCGCGCTGGCGGTGCTCGCTGGTGGGGAAGTTGTGCAGGAAGACGTCGTACATCTCCGACGCCTGCGTCAGATCGCGCACCTGGTAGTAGTGGTCCGCGAGGAAGAGGCAGGCCTCTTCCGCGATGCGGCTGCCGGGCAGGCGCTCCTGCACGCGGACGAGCAATTCCGCGCCGAGGCTGGTCGCGTCTTCCAGGCGCATCCAGAAGATCTTGGTCTTCAGCCCCGTGAGGTAGCGCTTGCCGATGTCGAACTCGCGCTCGACGGCCTTGGGGAACTCGACCGACGCGGGGAACTGCTTGATGACCGCTTCGTAGTCGTAGAGCGCCCACCACTCGCTGTTGGTCGCGACGCGAGCGTCTCCGCGGAGCAGGTAGGCCTCGGCGAGGAAGGGGCTTGTGGAAAACTCGTTCTCGTCCAGCCAGTCGGAGAGGATCGACCGGGCCTCTTTGGCTTTGCCCTCGGCGAGCAGGGCGCGGCAGCGGTCCATGAGCTGGCCGTCCGCGGGGCGTGCTTCGTCGGGCGCGTTGGCCATCCAGCCTTGGGATGGATCGAGGGTAAGGTCGGGCTGCGCGAGTGCGGGATTGAGGCAGGCGGCAAGGGCCAGTGCAAAAACGGCGACGGATCGCTGCGTGAGCGATCCATCACCGTGCTCTGGTCCCGCGTTGGTCGCTCGGTGGTTCATCACCACAAGCATACCGCGGCGGGTGCGGGCGGAAATCTGGCCCCCGGCCCCGGAACCCGGGGGGCCTCAGGGAAAACTCACCGGCGCCGGCGGCGAGCGGCCGCCAACACGCCCATACCCATCAACACCCCCGCGCCCGGGCCGGGCACCTGCCCGATGTCGTAGCGGAGGCGAATGTAATTGACACCCTGGCCGACCTCGATCTGGGTCACGCCGCCGTCCTTGCCACCCCACGGGCTCGACACGCTCTTGTTGAGGATCGACTTGGTGGAGTAGAAGCTGTCGCCGCTGTCACGGCTGAGGGAGACGGTGGCGGCAAAGAGCGGGATTTTCCCGTCGCCGGTCGCGAAGTTGATGGGGTCGATGACGCCGACGTTCCAGGTCCAGAAGTCGAAGGTCTCGTTGCCGATCATGACGCCCGAGGGCATGATGTCCTGGCCGTCGCTGGACTTGAACAGCACGGTGACGACGTTCTTGGTGCTGAGCACCTGCTCGTCCCACGAGACGAGGATGTTGCCGCGCGAGCCGTTGAGCAGCTGCCCGTTGCGGTTCCCGCCGATCGACGTCCATCCGGCGTTGACCTTGACGGAGGCCGCCGCGCCGTCCGTGTTGATATACACCTTGGAGCCGTTGCTCCCGTACATGGGGAGCGAGAAGCTGGCGGGATCATCGGTCTTGACGCTGTCGTACGGCCCGCTTCCGCCGGCCAACGCCGCCGGGGCCAGCGCGGTCACGGCCGCCAATGCCAACATCGATTTCGCTCGGGACATGAGAAACCCTCTCGTTCGCATCACCGCCGGCGCGACGCGCTCCATTGCGTCAACCCCGGCCATGTTGTTCCAACTCCCCGGACGCCGGTCGGAGCACGGCCAGCGCGCGGCCCGGAGAATCCGTGCCGCCATCTTCAACATGCACCGCATCCACGGAAAAACCAGCACGACCGTCAAATCCTGTGCAAATTCCGGCGATCTCGGACGCACGATTTCTCCCAGCTTTTCCTTGCAATTCCGAAAACCCGTGGCACCTTTCATGTGAGCCGCCCAGGCGACGCGGCGCGCGCGTGCGCCCGCCGGAACCGCCTCGACCACTCCACCGCTCTCCTTTTTGGAACGTCCGCCGGCCCGGCAATTCCCGGTCCGAGGGCGTTCCGGTTTTCGCGCACCGGCGGCTCGACCCCGCTTGGGTTAGCATGGCCTCGCCATGGAGTTGACGACGCTCCGATATTTCCGGTCCATCGCCAGCGAGGGGCACATGACCCGCGCGGCCCAATCGCTCGGCGTCACCCAGCCCGCGCTCTCCGCGATGGTCAAGAAGCTCGAGCGCGAGGTCGGCACGCCGCTCCTCCACCGCACACCGCGCGGCGTGGAACTCACCGAGGCCGGGCGCCTCTTTCTCATCCACGCCGACGACGCGCTGCGCCGGGCCGACCAAGCCATGGCGGCGGTGCGCCAGCTCATGGGATTGGAGCGCGGCACGATCCGCGTCGGGGGCGGCGCGACCGCGATCACCTATCTCCTTCCCCCGGCGGTCTCCGAGATTCGCAAGAAGCACGCGGGCCTGCGCTTCTACATCCGCGAGGCGGGCTCGTCGGCGGTGGCGGCCGCGGTGCTCTCGGGCGAGCTCGACCTTGGGATCGTCACGCTTCCCATCACGCTCGCGGGCGCGGATGAACTGCTGCGGACACCCTTGGTCGCGGACCAGTTACGGCTGATCGTGCCGCCCAAGCACCCCCTGGCATCCAAGCGGGTCTTCCGCTGGGGCGAGCTGGCGGGCGCGGACGTGGTGGCGTTCGAGGCGGGATCGGCGGTGCGCGACGTGATCGATCGCGCCGCCGCGGACGCGGGCGCGAGCCTCAACATCGTCATGGAACTTCGCTCGATCGAATCGATCAAGCAGATGGTCAGAGCAGGAATCGGCGTTGGCTTCGTGAGTCGGTTTGCGCTGGGTGCCGACGAGGGATTGGCGTGCAAGGACACGGGGCTTTCAAGGCAGATGGCGATCGTGCGCCGACGCGACCGCGATCTGGCGCCCGCGGCCCGCGCGTTCCACGACGCCTTGCTTCGATTGTCACGCGCCAGCGCCCGCGCGTAGCTCTTGCATATTTCTCACAAATACCCTCGCCAGGGGAATCCCTGCGCGGCGTCCCGCCCCGACGGGGTGCACTTTGATCCGCAAAGGGGAAACCCTTGTTTTGCAGACAACAACATGGTTTTCAGCAATATTGCTTTTTGAACGAAGTTGTCCGATAATGTGGTGAACTTTCTGCTCTTTTCTTCAAAGCAGTTGGCCGATATTTCCATAAACTGCCCATCTGTCGGCCAGCTCCAACGCATTCTCGGGGACATCCATGAATGACTCTTCCTCCAAGCCCGAGACCGGGATCGCGGATCTTCGTGAGGCCAAGTCGCCTCTCGGGCCCACGACCGTTGCGACCGAGTTGCAACGCCAGCTCCCGGACGCGGCGCGGCGCGTCTTTGAGGTCATGGCGTCGGACCCCTTCGTCGGAGTCATGGTCCTGAGTGACCTCGGGCGCATCGAGTACATGAACGACCAGTGCGCACGCATGTTCGTCGGCCCGGATGCCAAGGCCTCCCAACTCGTGGGGCGTGTGCTCTCGGAGTGTTTCCCGATCGAATGCGCCCAGGAGTGCGACGAATCGATGCGGCGTGTGTCGATGACGCACCGGGCCGTCAGCCGCCGGAAGCTCTGGCTCGGATGCCAGCTGTTCATCAACTTCTCGTACCTGGCGGAACTCCCGGGTTTGTTGTCGCGCGGCGCATTCCTGGCGTTGGTGCATCATGTCGGCGGAAACCCGCAGGCGGTGCCTCACGGCGCGGAGACCGAGCGATTGGAATCGGGAGTCGTGCGCCTCGGAAAGCTGGATTGTCTCACGCCGCAGGAACTGCGGGTGATGGCGCTGATCGGCGCGGGGCTGAGCGTGCGAGAGACGGCCAAGGCGCTTCACCGCGCGGAGAAGACGGTCGAATCGCACTGCGTATCGATCCATCGCAAGCTGAAGATCTCGGATCGAGTGGAGATGGCGACGCTCGCGCACGAGGCGGGGCTGACGCTGGCGGACGCGGATCGGCGGCGGGTGTGACCGCGGAGCAGGCGGGCGAACCACTCCCGAGCAGACCCGTCGTCAAAGGTGCGATTCGACGTATCAAAGCAGAGCGTATGATCCGATTCAAATCGGAGGACGATCCCGAGTGTCGGTTCTCCCCGCGGGCGATGTCTTGTTGATGCTTTCGAAACGAGCCCCCGTATGACTTCAATAACCCAGAACACCGCACGGCCCGAGGTTGCACGCTCGATCCCGTTCGCTCGCGCGAGCGGCGACCCGATCCCGACAACGAACGCCGACGAACTTTGCCGGCAGTCGCCGGAGATCGCGCGGGCGTTCTTTCAGATGGCGGCGCTGGAGCCGATCTCGGCGGTCGGCGTCGTCTCCATGGAGGGGACGATCCTGTACGTGAACGAGCACGGGGCCCGGCTCATGAGGGGCGAGGAAACGAGCAGCGCGCGATTGGTCGGGCGGAGCATGAGCGAGTTCTTTCCTCCCGAGATCATGCGCGAGCGTCTCGAGATTTTCAAGCGGACCGGGGCCGACGCGCCGCCGGTCCTGATCCGGAACATCTGGAACGGCAACCAGCTGGCCGCGTTTTTCCAGCGGGTTTCGGCGCCCGATGACGCACCGGGGCGCGACGTCATGATCGTGCGGGGGCGTCTCATCCCCGGCGATCTGCGCTCGCTCTATTCGCCCGACATGGTGACGTTGGTGTATTCGTCGTTCGTGCGCCTGGGCCCGCTGGATTGCCTTTCGCCCCAGGAGCTTCGGGTGATGGCGCTGATCGGCGCGGGGATGAGCGTGCGCGAGGCCGCCAAGGAGCTGCACCGCGCGGAGAAGACCATCGAGTCGCACTGCACGGCGATCCACCGCAAGCTCGGCGTGAACGACCGGCTCGAGGTCGCCAGGCTCGCGCAGCGGGCCGGGCTGACGCTCGAGGACGCCGAGCGGGTGCGGGTGTGACCAGCCTCCCGCCCTCCCGCGACGAGCGCGGCGCGTCAACCAGAATTGCGGATGTGATTTCGGGCAATCGTCCGAATCGGACTATTGGGGCGAGAGTAGGGGAATATCCTCGATCGGCTGGATTTAGTATCGGTCCTTCAGAAACAATCCGTAGTATGAGGCGAATGAACCAACGCAGCGACCGACCCCCAGCGCTCCTGCCGCGCCCCGACGCGGAAACGCGCTTCATCCTCGCCCCCACCACGACCACCGAAGAGTTGCTTGGGCGTCTGCCGAGCGTGGCGAGGGCGTTCTTCGAGATGATCGCCAGCGAGCCCTTGTGCGGCGTGGGGCTTGTGTCGCCGCACGGCGAGGTCCTGTACATGAACGACCAAGCCGCCCGGCACGTCGCGGGCGAAGAGACGCGGGCGTCGGACGTGGTCGGACGAAACCTCAAGGAGTACTTCCCCGCGCTGATGATGGAGCAGAGGCTGGAGGTTCTCCAGCGGGTCCGCGACACCGGGCGTCCCACGCTGATGCGGACGCTTTGGAACGGACGCCAGCTCACGACGTGGTTCCGTCGCGTCGAGTTGCTCCCCGACCTGCCGGGTCAGATGCTGGTGTTTGCGTTGTCACGCCAGATCCCGGGCGATCTGCGGCCTCTCTTCCCCAGCGACGCGGTTGACCTCGTGGAGACCTCGGTTGTGCGTCTGGGCAAGCTGGACTGCCTGTCACCCCAGGAATTGCGGGTGATGGCGTTGATCGGGGCGGGGATGACCGTGCGCGAGGCCGCCCAGGCCCTATTCAGAGCTGACAAGACCATCGAATCCCACTGCACGGCGATCCATCGGAAGCTGGGTCTGCGCGATCGGGTGGAGGTTGCCAAGCTCGCGCACCAAGCTGGGCTCATGCTCGAGGACGCGGACCGGATTCGCGTCTAGCAATCGCACGCCCCGCTTGCCTCGTTCAATCGCTGCAATCGGCCCGGGCGCTCACTGGCGCGTGGTGTATTCACAGTAGGGGATATTACTCTCGTTCTTTGATCAAGATCGTGCGCAACTGGTGGTTCAACCTGATCTTGCGATGAATTGTGCTAAATCCGCCCAAGAGGTGCAATACGGGCGTGATTCACTGCAGCCAAGAGTTCAATTCAGCCGCTTAATATTCGGCAATGGAAACTCAGGGTTTTCCACGAGATACCGAAGTCCAAAATTTAGCAGGAATCTGCTCCAAGGATGCACTGCGCCCGGTCCACACGGTTCACGAACTCGTCGAGCAACTGCCCGTCCACGGGAGGGCGATCGTGGATGCTGTCGCGACCAATCCCTTTGTCGGGATCGCGGTGTTGTGCGGGTCGGGGCGATTCATCTACCTCAACGATTGGGTCGCACGAGCGATGAAGGGCCCCGGGGGGACCGCTCGGGAGATCGTCGGACGCACGCTGCATGACGAGTTTCAGTCATCGTGGGCGGACGAGCGACTGGCGGCGGTCCGCGAGGTGATGCTGTCCGGGCGGCCGCTCCTGGTGCGGATCCTCTGGGAGGGCGTGCAGTTCATGACGTGGTTCCGGGCGCTCACGCCGCGGGACATCGAGCCCGGACGGGGGGCCGTGATCGCGATGGCGCACCGGGTCGCGGGTGACGCGCGGGAATTCCTGGCGCCTGGGGCGGAGGAGTACCTTGAGTCGAGCACGGTTCGGCTGGGGCCACTGAACAAGCTGACGACGCCCGAGCTGAGAGTGCTGGCGCTGCTCGGACGAGGATTGAGCGTGCGCGAAGTGGCCAAGCAGTTGTTCCGCGCGGAAAAGACGATCGAGTTCCATCGCACGTCGATCCATCGGAAACTGAACATCGCGGATCGCGTGGAGCTTGCGTGCATCGCGCAGCGAGCGGGGCTGACCCTGGAGGACGCAGATCGCCCTCGGATTTAAGGCGGACGATCGACGTGTCGGGCGATCACCCCGGAGGCCCGGGGATTTGCTGGTACGATGTCGCCATGAACTCCGATCACTCGGCGGCGAAGCAGGAACACGGCCAGGCGAGCGGGCCCTCCCCCACCACGGACGCCTCCCAGATCACGGAAGCCCTGCCGGGCTTGCAGGACGCGGTGTTTGGCGCGTTGATTCGCGAGCCGTCGACGGGCGTGGGCGTGATCTCGCTCGAAGGCCAGGTCATCTACCTCAACGAACAGGCGGCCAGGATTTTCCACGGGAAGCACGCGAGTGCGGCCCAGTTCGTCGGACGATTCTGGAATGACCATCTGCCGCCGGCGTGGGTCGAGGAGCGGCTGAAGATCCTGCGTGAAATCATGGTTCATGGCGAGCCTGTGCAGGTGAGGACGATCTGGCGCGGCTTTCAGCATGTGACATGGATCAGCCCGATCGAGGCGGCGGAGAGCGAGAACAGCGTGCCGATGTTCCTGACGATCACGCGGCGTGAGGCCGGGGATGAGCAAGCCGAGACTCTGTCGGAGAACGAGGAGCGTTGCGTGGATTCCGAGGTGATGCGTCTCGGCCCGTTGGATGCGCTGAGCAAGCGCGAGATCGAGGTGCTGGCGCTGGTGGGACAGGGGCTGACGGTAACCGAGACGGCCCGCGTGCTGAGCCGTTCGGAAAAGACGATCGAATCGCACATCACGGCGATCCACAATAAGTTGGGGGTGCGCGATCGAGTGGAGATGAGCGAGATCGCGCGAAGGGCGGGGTTATCCCTCAGAGACGCGGAGCGGCAGCGAGTCTGAGTCTCATTTTCTGTGGTTGGCCTGTATTCGCGTGGTTTTTGCCTCTCGGTGGTTTGCCCGAGCAAGGGATCCGCGTATCTTCATTTAATGATGACGCACACGCCGCCGCCTCCCTGCCCGATCACGCAGTTCCTCATCGAACACGCGGGAGACCTGTGCAGTTCGCTGGTGGCGGAGCCGGGCACGGGGATCACGGTGATCGCGGCGGATGGGCGCTGGGTGTACATGAATCCGCAGGCCGCGGAGATTTTGTTTGGGCCTGGCGCCGACCCGGCTCGGTACCTGGGACGTCGGTGGGTTGAGTTCATGCCGCCGGAGTGGGTGGAAGATCGGATGGAGTTGAACCGGCGGATGCTCCTGAACCGCGAGCGCCCGGTGATGCTGCGGGTGATCTGGCGCGGGCAGCAGCACTTCACGTGGATTCGTCATATCACGCGCGAGGCCGATGCGCCGGCGGAAGCGCCGGAGTTGTTCCTTCTGATCACGCGGCGCTCGCCGAGCAATGAGGCCGCGGAAGAACTCACCGCGCGCACGGCGTTCGAGCAGGTCGACTCGTCGGTGATGAACCTCGGACGGCTCGACGTTCTCTCGCCGCGTGAACTGGAAGTGACCGCGCTCCTGGGCCAGGGGCTGTCGGTGAAAGAGATCGCGGCGATCCTGCACCGATCGGAGAAGACGGTCGACCATCACCGCGTGAGCATCTACGAGAAGCTGAAGGTGCACGATCGCGTGGCGCTGGCGGAGATCGCGCGGGCCGCGGGGTTGAAGGTCGAGGACGCGGAGCGCCGGCGGGTGTAGCACGCCACGATCGCACAACGGGGCAACGGCGGCGAGACCAGAACAGATCACGCTCGGTCCTCGCGCGACCGGGTCGGCGAGATGGTGCGCGTCGAGCTCGCGCGATCGCGCGGAACGGCACACGAGCCCCAGCGGGAAGTGGGCGAGCAACGTCACGTCGCTCTTCCTGCCGCCCTGCTCGACGGAATTGGGATCGAGCGGCCCCGGCCGCGCGTCAGCGTGAAGAGCCTGGTCAACCGCGTGCGGCCCGCCGGCGTTCGACGCCCTGAGTGTCCTGGGGTGGAGCTCGCACGATCAACGAGATCAAGCCCAACTGCCGGACGCCGTGGCTGCATCGCAACTGCTGGATGGAGGGCGTCCGACGAGCGCGACCGGCTTGGGCGAAGGCTCAGGCCGGTCATTTGTTTTCAGGAGGAGTCCCGCCCGGCGGCTCGGGGGGAAGAGAGTCGAGCAGGGATTGCGCCTGAGCCTCGCGATCCTTGGCGCCGATCTTTCGGAAGAGATCGCGTGAGAGGCTCCAAAGTCGGCGTGCTCCGCCGATGTTTCCTCGCGCCCGCTCGATCAGGCCGAGGTTGCCGTACTGGTTCGCCATGCCCTCCTGTAGCCCGAGCTTCTCATCGATCGCAATCGCCTTCTTGTGGTACTCCTCCGCGGCGTCGAGATTCCCGCGCGTCTTCTCGATCAGGCCGAGGTTGCCGTAGTGGCTCGCCATGCCCTCCGGCCGCCCGAGCTTCTCGTTGATCGCAAGCGACTTCTTGTGGTACTCCTCGGCGGCGTCGAGATTCCCGCGCGTCTGCTCGATCACGCCGAGGTTGCCGTAGGCAGCCGCCATGCCCTCCGGCCGCCCGAGCCTCCCGTTGATCGCAAGCGCCTTCTTGTGGTACTCCTCGGCGGCTTCGAGATTCCCGCGCATCTGCTCGAGCACGCCGAGGTTTCCGTAGTGGCTCGCCATGCCCTCCGGCCGCCCGAGCTTCTCGTCGATCGCCAGGGCCTTCCTGTGGTACTCCTCCGCGGCGTCGAGATTCCCGCGCGTCTTCTCGATCACGCCGAGGTTGCCGTAGGTGGCCGCCATGCCCTCCAGCCACCCGAGCTTCTCGTCGATCGCCAGCGACATCGTGTAGTACTCCTCCGCGGCGTCGAGATTCCCGCGCGTCTGCTCGATCAGGCCGAGGTTGCCGTAGTTGTTCGCCATGCCCTCCGGCCGCCCGAGCTCCTCGTTGATCGCAAGCGACTTCTTGTGGTACTCCTCGGCGGCGTCGAGATTCCCGCGCGTCTGCTCGATCAGGCCGAGGTTGCCGTAGGCAGCCGCAATGCAATCCTCGATATTCGCCTTTTCGCTTGTCGCGAGCGACCGGCGTTGGAACTCCTCCGCGCGCCTCAGATTGCCCAGCGTCAACTCGATGTTGCCCATGCGACGAAGAGCAATCGCCAATGAACGGTGGTCACCGGCTCGCTCCGCCTGCGGCTGGATAAGCGAGAGCTTTTCCTTCGCCCGCTCCAGTTGGCCAACCCGATCCAGAAACTTCGCAAAGCGGAGCATGGCGGAAAGGTCCGAGCCGCCCGCGGTCGCCTTTGCGAAGAGTTCCTCCGCCTCGACGAGCTTGCCCGCATCGGCGAGCCCCTCGGCCTCGATCGCCATTTGATCGGCCGGGTTCGCGTCGAAAGCCCTGCCGGTTGGCGCCGACGCCGCTTCGATCGATGGCTCTCCACTGACCGGCGCGAGCGGAACGAGCGGGCCGCCACCAACCTTCGGCGCACCTCCGCCCTTCTCGTGATCGAAGAGCCATCGCCCCAGAAGGCGCCGCAGATACCGCTCGAACTCCGATACCACGTCGAACGATTGGTAGTGGTGAGTCTTCTCGACTTCGAGCTTCTTGCGGAACTCCAGCACGCGCCGGAGCTGCTCGCCGGGGTCCGCCATCTGGGGCGTCGGCGCGGCACGAAAGAACGCCACCACCTCGAGCATGGACCTGGGCTTCTCCCCAAACACACCGTTGGCGACTGCCCATTCCTCTTCGCAGCCGGACGAAAAGCCGGACGCGGTTGGCGCCGACGTCGGGCTCCCCCAACGCACATGAAGGACCAGCACGAAGAAGTCGCACTCTCGGATGTCGGCGTTGATCCGCTCCTGCGGGCGACCCTTCCCGGGCGTGGTCAACTCCCAGCCGACGGGGATAAACGACACGCCGCGAGAGTTGGCCTCGTCCTCGTTGTATTCCTGGATGATCTTGCGAAACGCGTCGCGGACATCGTCCAGGCCGCTCGGCGAAGCGATGAAGACACGGTACGCGGTTAGTTGAGTGGGCATGCGCCCCCGAGTGTATCCCCGGGGAGTGGGCGTTCGCCGGGTAAAGGACGCACGGGGCAGGAAGTCCAAAAACGAAAAGAGCCCCACCAGGTTTACCTGATGGGGCTCAAAAGTCGGCGATGACCTACTTTCCCGCGTTGCAGTATCATCGGCGGCCCTGGCTTAACTGCTGTGTTCGGGATGGGAACAGGTGTCTCCCAGGGCCTTTGGTCACCGACAAACTCCCGACGCCCGTTTCCGTGCGCCGGGTGGAATTGACCGGATGTGACGAACGAGATTCCGCCCGGCCGCGAACACGGCTGGACAGATCAGAACGATTGAGCAGCATTGAACATGAGCGCCTTCCGGGTGCATGGATGCACGGGCTGCACGAGGCAGGACCGGGCACGCCAAGACCGCGGCGGCTGGTTGGTGCGATTGACGCTTCGACCATTCGTACCGCTCGGCTGAAGACATTACTGCCTGTACACCTGCGGCCGATCAACCTGGTGGTCTACCAGGGGTCTTTCGCTTACGCATGCAAATCTCATCTTGAGGGGGGCTTCCCGCTTAGATGCTTTCAGCGGTTATCCCTGCCCAACGTAGCTACCCAGCGGTGCATCGAGCGATGCAACTGGATCACCAGGGGTTGGTCCAACCCAGTCCTCTCGTACTAGGGTTGACTCCTCTCAAATTTGCGACGCCCACAACAGATAGGGACCGACCTGGCTCACGCCGGTCTGAACCCAGCTCGCGTACCACTTTAATCGGCGAACAGCCGAACCCTTGGGGCCGCCTTCAGTCCCAGGATGTGATGGGCCGACATCGAGGTGCCAAACCGCTCCGCCGCTATGGACGCTCGGGAGCGATCAGCCTGTTATCCCCGGGGTACCTTTTATCCGATGAGCTACGACCCTTCCACACGGGATCGCAGGATCACTAGAGCCCTCTTTCGAGACTGCTCGACCCGTCGGTCTCGCAGTAAAGCCGGCTTGTGCTCTTGCACTCTAACACACGGTTGCCATCCGTGCTGAGCCGACCTTTGCACTCCTCCGTTACATTTTAGGAGGAGACCGCCCCAGTCAAACTACCCGACAACCACTGTTCCTCGCCCGGATTCACGGGAATCGAGGTTAGGCCACAAACTTACACAGGGTGGTATTTCACTTGTTGGCTCTTTCCCGGCCGGAACCGGGACGTCAAAGCCTCCCACCTATGCTACGCAGTATATGCTCGTGGCCAATAGTAGCCTATAGTGAAGGTCCACGGGGTCTTTCCGTCTTGCTGCGGGTAGGCGGTATCTTCACCGCCACTACTATTTCACCGAGTCGGTCGTGGAGACAGGAGTCCAGTGATTACGCTATTCATGCGCGTCGGAACTTACCCGACAAGGAACTTCGCTACCTTAGGACCGTCATAGTTACGGCCGCCATTCTCCGGTGCTTCGGTGACGAGCTTCGCTTTCGCTGACCCGCTCCCTTGACATTCCGGTATTGGGCAAGCGTCACTCTGTATACATCGACTTCCGTCTTAGCACAGAGCTGTGTTTTTGATAAACAGTTCCCAGACCCTTTTCTCTGCGGCCTCCCTTACGGGTAGGCCCCCCTTATCCCGAAGTTACGGGGTTAAATTGCCTAGTTCCTTCACGACCGTTCTCTCGAGCGCCTTAGGCTATTCGCCTCACCCACCTGTGTCAGTTTTGGTACGGGTTCGTCGTCGGCTTTTCTAGGAACCCCATCCCCCCGCATCGGCCACTAGGGCCTGGACATCTGACAGTCCCGCGGAGCTCAGAGATCCGTTCCCGACGACAGCTCAGGAATATTAACCTGATGTCCATCGACTACGCCTTTCGGCCTTGCCTTAGGTCCCGGCTAACCCTGGGCGGATTTACCTTCCCCAGGAAACCTTGGGTTTATGGCGATAAGGATTCTCACCTTATTTATCGTTACTTAAGCCGGCATATTCACTTGCTGGCGCTCCACGACCCCTTCCGGGAACGCTTCACCGCACCAGCAACGCTCTCCTACCGAACCTTTCGGTTCCCGCAGCTTCGGCTCCCTGCTTATTCCCGATCATTATCGGCGCCAAGTTCCTCGCCCGGTGAGCTGTTACGCACTCTTTAAATGGTGGCTGCTTCTAAGCCAACATCCCGGGTGTCATTGCAACCTGACTTCCTTTCGAACTTAGCAGAGATTAGGGACCTTAGCTGGCGATCTGGATTTTTCTCCTTTTGACGACGGATATTGTCACTCGCCGTCTATCTCCCAGGGCTTGGACCACGGTATTCGGAGTTTGGTTGATCGAGGTAGTCGGGTAGACCCCTGCAATCATCCAGTAGCTCTACCCCCATGGCTTGCTCCCTGAGGCTAACCCTAAAGTTATTTCGGAGAGAACGAGCTATCTCCCAGTTTGATTACACTTTGAGTCCTCCCGTCAGTTCATCGGAGACCTTTTCAACGGTCACCCGTTCGACCCTCCAGGCGGTGTTACCCGCCCTTCAGTCTGACCAACGGTAGATCACAAGGTTTCGCGTCTAGCCCGTACGACTCGGCGCCCACTTCGGACTCGCTTTCGCTCCGCCTCCGCCCTGGTAGGGCTTAGGCTCGCCGTACAGACTAACTCGCCGGCTCATTATGCAAAAAGCACGCCGTCACCCCGAAGGGCTCCGACCGCTTGTAAGCACACGGTTTCAGATACTTTTCACCCCGCTCATCGCGGTGCTTTTTATCGTTCAGTCGCCTTACTGATTCGCTATCGGTCATCGAGGAGTACTTAGGCTTGGAGGGTGGACCCCCCATGTTCAATCCGGGTTTCCCGAGCCCGAATTTACTCGTGGCCTCACCGGTTTCCGGCTACAGGGCTTTCACCTTCTTCGGCGCGTCATTCAAACGCTTCGCTCTTCTACCGGCTGATCCGCGTTCGCTCGCCGCTACTTGCGGAGTCGCTGTTGCTTTCCTTTCCTGTAGGTACTGAGATGTTTCACTTCCCTACGTTCGCTCCTCACCCCTATGCATTCAGAGTGAGGTACCCTTGCGGGTGGGTTGCCCCATTCGGAAATCCCAGGATCACTGCTCGGTTACCAACTCCCCTGGGCTTATCGCAGGTTCCAGCGTCCTTCATCGCCTCTCGATGCCAAGACATCCACCGTGTGCCCTTTGGCCAATCGCACCAACCCGACGCCGCGATCTCTCGCGACCGGCTGGCAGACCAGAACTCGTGACGATTCACGAGCTCCCCGGAACTCACCTCGGCCTTCCGTCCTCCACCCCTCGCGGGGCTTCAGCCGGATCGCCTTGATGAACCCCGAAGGATTCCATCGGCGCTCATACTCAGTGCTTGCTTTTTTCGTTCTGACGTCTCCATCGGCGGTGGATTCCGCGGGAAACCCCGCTTCCTCGTCCACGCGACGGATCGTCTCGTTCGTCAGTATCCGGATGTCAAAGAGCTCGGACTTGATCAGGATCAACCCGATTTTCGTCCCGCCGCAGTCGCGGCGACCTCAACCGCTCCGGTTTAGAGGTGGGAGGACTCTAGGGATCGACCTCGGGGAGTCAAGCCGATTCCCCTTCGTTTTTGATCTCGATTTCACCTCTTTTTGGTTCGGAAAACAATCGGCCCAACTCAAGCCCTACCATCCGAATGAAAACGCCCCAAGGATAACCCCGGGGCGTTCGAACTGCATTCACGAACAGGACTTATCCACCCGACGGCTTGGTTTCTTCTTCCTCTCGATCCGGCCGCGGACGCCGCCGTCCCGGTCCATTCTGATCTGGATCTGTTGACTTCTGGGGGTCGACGGTCTCCACCTTGGGGCGTCCCTGATTCTCACCCAGCTTCGCGTTTGCCAAGAGACGCTTGTACAGGTCGCTCGCGTTGTCGAGATCTGGATATCTCACGACGATCTGACCGGCATGGTTGCGGAAGAACGTGCGGAACCTCGCCTTGGAGCTTGAGTCTCCCGAGGCGGGCAACGCCGACGTGTCGAGCATCATCGCATCCACCACGAAGTCGATGTTCTTGGGGCCGGGCTTGGAGAGGCCGTCGTCCTCGAGCTTGGGCTTCTCGGTCGGGTCCTTGGCGGGCGCTTCGCCTTCATCGGGAGAGCCGTGCGCGGCGGGACGACCGAGAGGTCGGCCACCGGGACGCCCGCCCGAAGGATTGGCACGATCCTCACCCGGATTGGCGGGGAGCGCCTTGGGCTTGGCGCCGGCTTTCAGCTTGTCCATGTCCCAAAGGCGGAGGTCTTCGGGGAGCTTGGCCTGGGCGGCGAGTACGTCGCCCGGCTCGATGGAGGCAGAGCCCTTGCGCCAGAAGCCGTAATAGAACTTGTACAACTCCGCCGAGGCGCGAGCGCCGCCGAGTTGGTCGGCGGGTGAAGCGCCGGTGATGAAGTAGTACTCCTTCGCCTCGACCGTGATGGGATCGGTCCATTCGGACCAATCGCCGCGAACAACGGGAGTCTCGGCGTCGGCCTTCTGGGCTTCGACGAGCTTCTGGCCATACAGCGGGTTGTTGGTCACCACGCGAAGCCGGTAGCGATACGTCGCGCCGGGTTCGGCCGTCAGATCGTGCGACCATACGCGGGCCTTGGGGTCTTCGAGCAAGCCCGCACGCTTTTCCGGCTCCTTATTCGCGGCCTGATCGGTCTCGTTGACCTTCTGGAGCTCTTCCTGTGTCTTGACGATTCGGCGCTGCACTTCCTCCAGCTTGGTTTCGAGCGGATTCTTCTTGTCTTTCTGGGTCGTGCGCGTGCGGTTTCGGTCGTCGGGCGGCGGCTTGGGCGCGTTACCCGCGCCGCTTCCCGGCGTACCGCGATGCCCGGTCGGCTGCTGGTCATCGCGTCCGGCGGGGCGATCGGCCTGCTTGCCCTGCTGCTCGAGACGCTTCCTGATGGCGGTCTCTTCCTTCTGAAGGTCCTTGAGCTGGCGTTGGAGCCGGTCGGTCTTCTCGGTCTGCGACTCGCCGGTGCCGGCTTCGCTGGGCGGGACCCACTTGGGCCCGGCGATGATGGAGTAGTACGCCGGGCGCATGATGAGGTCACGGTCCTGGTCCGCGCGTGCGACGAGCGCCGGGACATCGCTCTTGACCTTGACCGTCTTGTCGATGTCCTTGAGCAGGCTGACGCGCCCGGGCATGGGGGGCACGATCGTCGACTCGCCCCATTCGCCGCTGGAGACCTGGCGTTCGCGCTCCATCTCGACGGCCACGACGCCCATCTGTCCGCGCCACCATCCCAGCGGGATCGAGCGCGGATCACCCTCGGGGTCGTTTTCCAGAGCCTTGGCCAGGGCCGTTCCGTCGAACACGGCCTCGACGCTGACGGCCTGCTTGTCGAAGGGCTGCTCAAGGGGGAGCAGCTTGGCGAGCTCTTCGCTGGCCACCACTTCGGCGGGGTTGATGGCGCTGGCGAAGGTCTGCCCGAGCACGCCGGTGGGCGCGGGGACGGCGAGCGGCGCGATCGGCGCCTCGGCGGTCGACGCGAGATCGGCGTTGCCCCCGCCCAGAGTCAGGCGTGGCGCCAGCGCGACGATGTTCTTGCCGGGCGAGACGCCCTTGGTCAGGCGCTCTTCGAACCGCTTGAGGACATCGGCCCGAGGCGGCGCGGGGAGCTCGGGCGACTGAGAGCCAACTTTGGCGATGATCGACTGGGCCTGGGTCTTTACCGGGCCGTAGGCCTTGTCCGGGTCGACCTTCTGCCCGGCCACCTCGATCTGGTTGCCGGGGCCCACGAACTGCCAGGACAGCACTCCGAGCAACGACGCGCCGACGATCCCGAAGACCGCCTTGTCAACGTACTGCTCGAACGGGTTGATGCCTTTGAGTTTCATCTGCAATCCTCCACACGCCGCGACACCCGCGCCGTTGGTTTGAGTCGTTCACGGACTGGGTCAGCCGTCCTTCTTCTCCGGGTTCTTCTGGTCGGGGTTCTTGGGGTCCGCGGCGGCGTCGCCCTCGGCGGGCTTGTCCTCGGGGATTCCCAGGCGTGTGCGGATGCCCTTGGGCATCCAGGGCTGCATCCACGAGCGGAGCCACACGGTCTCCACGTCGATGGTCGCCTTCACGACCGAAGCGTCGCCGTAATAGAACCCGCGCTCGAGCTCGGCCCAGGCATCCACCTCGGCGAGGTTGATGTTGGTGATGGTCATGAAGTTGGTCTGCGCAAACGCGTCAAAGAGGCGCGGGAGCATCGCCGAGTCGACGATGACTTCAACGGTCGCGTGGCGGATGTCGTACATCCCGTTTTCGGGGCCCGTCCATCGTCCCGTGATGGACTTGGCGAAGTCGGGCTTGAGCTCGGCGTTGGGGCTGGCGGGCGCCGGCGCTTCCTTGGTTTCGCCGCTGGACGACGAGGAGGACTGCTCGACCTTGGTGTACGGAGAATCCTTGATCAGGATGCGAATCACGCGTTTCACCGCGCCCTGGTCGACGGTGAGGGGGCGCCCGCCGCTGTCGGTGTTGGCCGCCGCCAGCGCTTCGAGAACATCGCTGAACATCCAGAAATCGGCCTGCCAGGAGAAGCACTCCTCGAGGCTCGGGAGCATTTTGGGCTTGATGCGCAGCTGGGTCATGCCGCCTTCGGAACGGACGCTGAAGGCGTCCATGCCGGCGTAGAGCGTGACCTCGCGGGCCCGCGCCTGGTACTCGCCCAGGCGGCGTGCCGTAGTTTTCTCCAGGATCCGCTTGGTCTCGTCCGTGGTCAGCTGTCGGCTTGAGTTCTGCCCGAGAATCGCCTCGCGCTCGCGCGTTTCGACGTCGAGCAGGATGGGCGCGAGCTTGTCGGCGGCGCGCGGCCCACCGGCGCGGACGCGGTCGAGCAGTTCCTGGTACACCGACGGGCGTCCTTCCTTGCCGATCAATCGATCCGCGAGTTCGAACGGGAGCGTCTGCAGGGCTTCTCCCTTGGCGTCGGGGAACAGCCCGTCGACCAGGGGCTTGTGGGCGCGCTGATTGAATTCGACCGCGCGGGTGACCACACCCTCGGCCTGCTGCAGCACGGATTCCCGATGCTTCTTGAAGAACTCCGTCCGGACCGCGTTGGGCACGTCGCTCTGGGTCACCGCGGGCTCGGAAGGGTCGAGCGCCGGGATGGCGTACGAGACCTTCTGGTTGAGCTTGTCGAGGTCGGCCTTGACCTCGGCCGCACGCTTGGTCTTGATCGACTCGTTCCACTTGGAACTGAAGATGTAGCCCACCGGCAGCACGACCAGCACCACGAGCGTCGAGACGACCACCAAGAGATGGGACTTGATCCATTCGAGTAGGGGCTTCACGGCTTGGCCTCCTTCTTGGCCGCGTCGCTGTTGTTCTCGCCCGGCTTGGCGGGGGCCTTGATCTTCACGGTCCAGCGGAGCACGACGTTGGCGCTCTTGAGTTTGTCTGGTTTGGGAGGTCGGAGCGACGCCAGCGACGCGATCCGTTCGATTTCGGGGCTTGTTCCCAGTTCGCCCGACGACAACGACGCGGGCGCATCAGGGCTCGGCGCCGACATCTGGGGCGCGGCGGATTCACCCCCGCCTTCCCCGCCGGCGTCGGCGTCGCCGCCGTGCCCGCGAGGCGTGCGGCCGCCGGAGCGCCGTCGCTCCGTGGATTCGGGAGCCGCGCCCTCGCCCGAAGGCCCGCTGGCGCCGCCCGCTTCGTTCCCGGAGCCCGGAGCACCGCCGGCCGCGGCAACTTCATCGACATTCAGGTCACGAACGTCGGGCGGCACGATCTCGTAGGGCACGCCGTCGCGCGTGATGTTGTCCTTGAGCCATTTCTGCAGCGTGGCGATGGCGAACTTGCGTGCATCCGGGGCGTAGGTGGTGGCCTGGAGTTCGATCTTGATGGAGCCGAGGGTGTTGGCGTCGCCGGCCGCCGCATCGCCAGAGCCGCTCTCGCTCGAAGAACTCGCTGCGGCTCCGGGAGCTAGATACTGCGTGTTGAAAGCGCGGAGGACGAATCCGCCGGGCGTTCCCGTGGGCGGGGCGACCTCCGGCTTCTGCCACGACGCCGCCGCGTTTTCCGCCGACGCCATCATCAGGCCGAGGTCGTTGACGAGGTACGAGTGGATCTCGCGAGCCTGGGTGAGACCCAGAAGGTTGGCGGCCCGGAAATCCGTCTCGCCCGAGCCGAGCACCTTGGCCTCGTCGGCGAAACGCTTGGCCTCGTTCAGTTCATTGATAGCCTTGTCGATCTCGACGGGCCGCTGCGAACCGGCGATCGCGGTCGAATCGACGAACGGACGGATGAACATCGCGCCGCCGGTCAGCACGGCCAACCCCGCCGCGGCGGCGAACCAGCGCGACTTGGTCTTCCACATCGATTCGCGCACCACCACGGTGGGCATGAGGTTAGCGTTGATGGCGTTGAGGCCGAGGCCCTGGAGCGCCAGGCCGTAGGCGGTCGAAAGCTGGAGCGAGGCTTCCTTGAACTGGGCCTGTCGGGCGGGGTCCTTGATCGCGTCGGCGTTGACGCGCTTGAACTCCTCGATGCGATAGACATCCATCGAGAGTTGCTGCTTGAGGTACTTGCGCAGGCCGGGAAGCTGGAAAGTCGAGCCCATGCCGACCAGACGCACGATCTTGGCGTCCTTGTGCAGCGACTGGTAGTACCCGATCGAGCGCTGCACGTCCTGGGCAAGGTCAGTGAAGACCGAGCGCATCGCCTGGAAGACATGGCGGGCGTTGGGACCTTCGTCGGCCTCTCTCTTGAGCTTCTCTGCCTTGGGGTACGTGAGCTTGAAGGTGTTGACCAGGGCGTCGGTGAACTGGTGCCCGCCGATGGGGAAGGTGCGGATCCAGACGCGGCCCGATTCGGCGATGATCACGTCGGTCGAAGTCGTGCCCACGTCGAGGATCAGCGTGCCGGGCGTCTGCTCGGAGAATTGCAGGTCGTAGGCCAGCGCGTTGTACGCGGCCACGGGGCTGAGATTCACGTAGTCCGGCGTGATTCCCACGTCCTGGAGCATCTGCAGGCGCTCCATGATGCGGTCACGCGTGATCGCGAAGATGCCGACCTCCACGTCGGGCGAATCGGGGCTGACGAACGTCTGGAAGTCCCACTCGACCTGGTCAAGCGGGAACGGGATCTGCTGGACCGCCTCGAACTTCACGATCGCCGGGACCTTCTTGGGTTCCACGGGCGGGAGCTTGGTGAAGCGGGCGAAGGCGGAATGCCCGGGGACTGAGACCGCGATCGACGCCTTGCTGAGGTCCACCTGGCTGACGAGCTGGCCCAGCGCGATCCGCATCGCGTCGTTCTGGTCCAGGCCGGGCGTGCTCAGCACCTTCTGGTGCGGAACCACGATGTACTCAAGGACGTTGACGCCGCTGGAACCTTCTTCAAGCTTGATGGCCTTGACGGCGCCGGCGCCGATCTCGATTCCCCAGCACGCGGATGATGATGCCATTGGTCACTCCTCGCCCCCAAACGGGCGAATCCGAGGCGACAGGACAACCCAAGGCGGCGGAGCGTCAACGCCCCACCGCTTTTCAATCCTGCCCCCGACCGGTTGGGGTCGGGCCGAGGATGGTACACAAACAGGGCCCGTTCGGGGACTCCATTTGTGGCGTTCCGAGAGATACGCGGAGGGTGATAGGCGAGTTTCCGGGCCGCGTGGGGGTGTGACAGGGGCGTGACAATTCGGGCGATTATCATGGGGTGTTTAACCCAACGATCGATCGATTCGACACAGTGGGCACTCGGCGCGGGGCGAGGTTTGGCTTATGCTGGCGAGTTAAGGCACCGGGCCGCCGGGCGGGAGCATGAAGATGGATCGTGTTCGAACGCCTGTGGATTTGTGACTCGCGTGTCCTAAATTACCACATGCCCGTCGAAGGGCGACGGGCGGGAGGTGTTCTATGACTGGCAACGTATCGACCGACCCCCGGAACATTCGCAACGTGGTGCTCACGGGCGCCGGAGGGTCGGGCAAGACGACAATAACGGAGCGCCTGCTTTTTCTCACCGGCACGACCACTCGATTCGGCACGATCGAGGAAGGCAACACGGTCAGTGACTACTCGGAAGAAGAGCGGCATCACAAGCACAGCCTTCAGCCTTCGTTCATGCACTTTTCGTTCGAAGGGCACACTGTTCACCTGGTCGACACGCCCGGGCTGGGTGATTTCCTTGGGCACGCGATCAGCTGCTTCCCCGCGGTTGAGACGGTCGTGGTGGTGATCGACGCGCTCAAGGGCATCCAGAGCGTGACTCGCCGCCTGATGGCGGTCGCCGCGGAGCGGAAGATCCCTCGGATGGTGGTGATCAACAAGATCGACGAGTCGCAGGCCGATCTCCCGGCGTTGGTCGCGCAGGTCCGCGAGACGTTCGGCGCGATGTGCCTGCCGATCAACCTGCCCACGGCGGGCGCGACCAAGGTCATCAACGTGTTCGAGCACGACGGCAACGACGCCGCGGGCGACGACACAGATTTCTCCAGCGTTCACGAGGCGCACCGGCAGATCGTGGAGCAGGTGATCGAGGTCGACGAAGACCTCACGATGCAGTATCTGGAGAAGGGCGAGGGCTTCGACCCCGAGAAGTTGCACGCCGCGTTCGAGAAGGCGCTGGAATCGGCGCACCTGGTCCCCATCTGCTTCTGCTCGGCGAAGTCCGGCGCGGGCTGCGAGGACCTGCTGCACGTCCTGGCCAGCCTGTGCCCGAGCCCGGTGGAAGTGAATCCCCCTGAATTCCAGAAGCGCGAAGCGGGCGGCGAGGACCAGGAATGGCACGCCAAGCCCGACGCGGCGGCCCCGCTCATCGCACACGTCTTCAAGGTCGCGACGGACCCGTTCGTGGGCAAGCTGGGCGTGTTCCGCGTGCACCAGGGCACGATCAAGCACAAGAGCGAGGTGCTGCTGGACGACCAGAAGAAGCCTGTCCGCATCAACCACCTGTACAAGCTGCAGGGCAAGGATCACGTCGAGGTGGAGTCGCTCGGGCCCGGCGAGATCGGCGCGATCTCGAAGGTCGACGAGGTCCGCTTCAACAGCGTGATGCACGAGAGCCACGACGCCGACTCGGTGCACCTGTGGCCTCTCCCCTTGCCCAAGCCGATGTTCGGGCTGGCGATCGAGCTGAAGAACCACGCCGACGAGAGCAAGTTCTCCGCCGCGTGCCATCGCATGATGCTCGAGGACCCGTGCCTGGTGGTCGAGCGCATCGCGGCGACGAACCAGACGGTGATGCGGGGCCTGGGCGAGCTCCACCTGCGCGTGGTGATCGAGAAGCTCAAGCACAGCGCGAACATCGAGCTTCTCACCTCGCCGCCCAAGGTTGCATATAAGGAAACGATTACGTCGAAGGCCGACGGGCACCATCGCCACAAGAAGCAGACGGGCGGCGCCGGCCAGTTCGGCGAGGTCTATCTGCGCGTGCTCCCGCTCCCCACGGATCATCCCGAGGGCTTTGAGTTTGAGAACGCGACGGTGGGCGGCACGATCCCGCGGCAGTTCATCCCGGCCGTGGAAAAGGGCGTCCGCCAGGTGCTGGGCGACGGCGCGATCGCGGGCTATCCGCTCACGGGCGTGCGCGTCGAGGTCTACGACGGCAAGTACCATGACGTGGACAGCAAGGAAATCGCGTTCATCACGGCGGGCAAGCGGGCGTTCATCGACGCGGTGCAGAAGGCCAAGCCCGTGCTGCTGGAGCCTTATGTTCTTCTCGAGATCACGGTCCCGAGCAAGTACATGGGCGACATCACGGGGCACCTCTCGACCAAGCGGGCCCGGGTGCAGTCGAGCGACATGGTCGGGCCGGACGTGTGCCTCATCAAGGCGCACGCGCCGCTGGGCGAGTTGCAGAACTACAGCAACGAGCTCAAGAGCATGACGGGCGGCGCGGGCACGTACGCGATGGAATACAGCCACGACGAGCGCACGCCGAGCAACATCCAGGCGACGGTCGTGGCGGCGTACAAGCCCAAGGCCGAGCAGGACTGATCGGACTCGTCGCGAGATTTCAGGCTCGTGGGGCCGGGGCTGCCGCAAGGTGGCCCCGGTTTTTTTCTTGAAGCATCTGTGAAACAAGAAGTGGCGGAGTGGCGGAGGATCTGTCCATCGACTCTTGGTCCTGCGCCCTTCGGTGGGCCAGCCGGCTGAATTGTGTCTCCCTTCCTGGCTGGCTGTTTCGGTGTTTCGCTATCTCGCATGTTGGACGCCACCCGACGTTGCAAGGCGTGTGCTGTCGGAGATTCGGCCTCGCTTGCGCTTCGGGCTCGTCAAGGCCGTGCCGCGTGAGTCTCCGTAGAATCCCTCATGAAGATCGTCGTCAACGGCCAGGCTCGCGAGGTGCCCGAGGGGACCAGTGTTGAGGCGTTGGTGGCGGAGCTTGGTCTCGCCAAGGCCGCGTGCGCCGCGGAAGTGAACAAGAAGCTGGTGGCGAAGCGCGAGCGGGCGAGCGTGACGCTGCGCGAGGGCGACGTGGTTGAAGTTGTGACGCTGGTAGGCGGGGGGTAAACAAATCACCAAATCACCAAATTGTCAAATCGCCAAATAGGAAGAAACCAAAGGCGGAGTGGCGAAGCGCCGGAATGGAGACTCGCCTGCGCGGCGGGACGGCGGGTTGGGGCGCGGCACATGGCGGAGTAGAAGCCACGCCGGGCGCTTGCTCCCTACCCTTCCGCCATGACACTCGCGCACACGCAGGTTGAGGGAAATCCGGGCGCCCGGCCCAAGTCGCTGCCGCTCTCGATCGCCGGGCGGACGTTCGAAAGCCGCCTGTTTGTCGGGACGGGCAAGTACAAGACCTACGACCTCATGCGCGACTCGCTCCGCGAGAGCGGGTGCCAGGTCGTGACGGTCGCGGTGCGGCGGGAGCGCCTGTTCAACGAGCAGGGCAAGAGCCTGCTGGAGTTCATCGACCTTTCGCGCTACACGATCCTGCCCAACACCGCGGGGTGCTTCAGCGCCGAGGACGCGGTGCGGGTCGCGCGCCTCGGGCGTGAGATCCTCGAACAGCTCGACAATCCGGGCGCGAGCTGGGTGAAGCTCGAGGTGCTGGGCGACAAGAAGACGCTGCTCCCCGATCCCTCGGGCACGATCGAAGCGACGCGCGAGCTGGTGAAGGACGGCTTCAAGGTGCTCGCCTACACCAGCGACGACCCGATCGCGGCGCTCCGCATCAAGGAAGCGGGCGCGGCGAGCGTGATGCCCGCGGGCTCCCCCATCGGCTCGGGCCAGGGCGTGCTCAATCGCAACAACATCGTGCTCTGCCTGGAACTCCTCAAGCAGGGCGACGCGAGCTTCCCCGTGATCGTCGACGCGGGGGTGGGGAGCGCCAGCGACGTCTCGATCGCCATGGAACTCGGGGCCGACGGCGTGCTCCTCAACACCGCGATCGCGCACGCGGCGGACCCGGTGCTGATGGCGCGGGCGATGCGGCTGGGGTGCGAGGCGGGGCGGGCGAGCTATCTGGCGGGTCGGATCGCCAAGAAGCTGTACGCGACGGCCAGCAGCCCGTGGGAGGGCACGGTGTCGTATATCCCGGGGGAGTGAGCGCATGCACGCTGATCAAGCATCGTGGCCTGAATTCAATAGCACCGAGATTAGCTTCTTCTGCCCTTCGTGCGCGCACACTTCCGTTCTGGTCCGCGCAGGAACGGTGGTTTGGACGGACAGCGCATTCACGTCATCGCTAGACGGGCACCCATCTAATTGCTTTGCCTGCCTTTATCAGTGCCGCATATGCGCCAAAGCGGTGCTGGTTGTGGCGGAGGGCATTTCTATTCGAAACCCAAGGATGCGAGGTGGGAAATCTCGACTTAGGATCCTCCCACACGCAAACTACTGCAGCCACTCTTCGATTCCGACGGAGATCGCAGAGGCGATGAGTGAGTCCGCGGCCTGCATGTCCATCGGAGCCTGGAATGCAAGCGGTACGATGACTCGACGGGCCCTCGAATTGGCCATGCGCTCTTTGAAGGTCAACGGGCAGCGCCTTTGGCAGAAGATCGACAACCTAGCGGCCCAGGGCGTACCCAAACAGCTGATTAGCATTGCACACACCATTCGACTAGTTGGAAACGACGGGGCCCACCCCGACGTGGAGTTCCCTTCTCTCACCGAGGCAGAAGCTCGACGCGGATTCGATTTTGCAGAGACCCTGTTCAAAACGCTATTTGTTGTTCCCTGGGAAATTGAACAGGTCGATGAACGCCATCGGCAGAAGCAGCAGTAATGTCACCGGGCCTCCTCTGCGAATCCTGCGGCTATCCGATCGCGGGGCTCCCCGAGACCGGCAACTGCCCGGAATGCGGCACCCCGATCCCGGAATCACTCCCCGAATCTCGCACGGGCTCCGCGTGGCAGAAGCGGATCCTCACCCGCGACTCCGGCGCGCTGGCGGCGTGGCTCTCGACGAATTTGAACATCGTGCGGCGTCGCGGCGCGGACTTCCGGCTGCTCCGCGCGGACATGGCGGGCGCGGGCTCGCTGCTTGCGATCAACCTGCTCGCGTCGGGCGCTCTGCTCGCGCTTCCCTGGACCGGCGTGTGGTTGTACGACCCCGCGCGGGGCGCACGCGGCGCGTCGGGCGTGCTCCTGCAACTCGCGTCCCTCATCGCGATCACTCTGGTCGCGGTGCTCGTGCTTCTTTTCCTCACGTGGATCGAGTGCCTGGGCATCCGCTTCTTTGCGGCGCGCCGATCGTGGCGGCTGACGCGCGCGATGGCGTGGCAGGTGTGCGCCCACGCCTCGGTCGGCTGGTTGGCGGCCGGGCCGTGCGTGTGGGCGGCGCTCCTGCTCACGTCCACGCTGGCGGGGAGCACGCAATTGATCGCGGGGATCGTGAGCGTGCGCGATCTGATCGGCGGCGGGCTGATTTTCACGGCGATTCTGGTGGGCATGCTCGCGTTCGAGGTGCTCGTGTACCTCGGCGTGCGACGCTGCCGATTCGCCAACGGGCCCCGCGGCATCGCGGGACCCCGCTCCGCCGTCGCGCCCGGCGCGATACCATCGCCCCGTGACGAATGAACCGAGCGACACGCAGCGCGAGCCCTCGTGGCACGAGTGGTTCGACCTCAACATCGACCCCGAGGAGGGGCGGGCCGGCCTGCGCTTCTCGTGCACGATGTGCGGCAACTGCTGCACCGGGCCCGAGGGCTATGTGCTCGTGAACGACGCGGAGGTCGCGGCGTTGGCGTCGCGTCTCGGGATGCCCGAGGCCGAGTTCCGCAAGCAGTACACGCACATGAGCATCGCGGGCCTGTCGCTGACGGAGAAGCTCACGGCGTTCGGGCGCGACTGCATCTTCCTGGATCGCGACAAGATCCCCGGCAAGGCGTTGTGCGGCGTGTATGAGGATCGCCCGAGACAGTGCCGAACCTGGCCTTTCTGGAAGAGCAACCTGCACTCGCGGCGGCACTGGGAACGGGCCAAGCAGATCTGCCCGGGCATGGATCGCGGGACGTTTGTGCCGGTGGAGGAAGTGCGGATCAGGCGGAATGAGATCGAGATTTGAAGCAGGCAGCGAGACAGGTTGAACATCGCACGGGGCACAGGGCGCCTGATGCGAGGAGCGATGGAACTTTGCGGCGCGGGCTGTGCGGGCGAGCGCGAGTATCGCGACTGCGCTGGTCCTGATAACTTGATTTGCATCCACATGCACCACACCGCTTTGAGGCGGTGGTACACTCGGGGTGCATGTCGCAGATCCCTCCGACGCTTCCATTCCGAGTCGCCGCGGCGTACGGCGCTCCACGCCCGGCACGGGCGGGAACTCCGGTGTCGCCCCTCGCGCCGAATGGGGCGCCGAATGGGGCCCCGACCGATGCGTCGTCTGGGGCATCGGTGAAGTCGTCGAAGACCTCGAGCCTTGTCGCGGGCCGCGTGCCGGATTCCGCGGACCTACGGAGTGCGAACGTCGCGGCGATGAATCACGCCGCGAACCCGTCGGGCTCGCTTTCGTTCTATCGGAATCCTGCGGAAAAGAACGCCGCCGCGACCGGGATCGCCCAGGGCAAGATCATCGACGTCGAGGGTTGATCGAGAAGGCACTCTCACGCCGCATGATCGCGGACCTGTGGTTCGGTCGTGCACACGGCGCCCGCTGCTCGCCCTCGGAGCTTGCAAGAGCATCATTCACGCGATCGTCGCTCGCACCACGAGCAACGCCGCGACCGTGATCGCGATCCACAGCACCACGCCCAGGACCATCGGCCTCCAGCCCACGGCCTTGATCGCCGGGAGCGACAGGTTCGCGCCGATGAGCAGCAGGCCCATCGTCATGCCGCGCTTCCCGATCGTGCGGATCGCATCCTGATAATCACCGATCTCCGGCACGAGCTCGCGTGCCACGCATGCGACGAGGAACAGGCCGATGAAGAGCGGCACCTTCGCACGCCCGCGCTCGCCCGCGATGCTGTCGTCGTGGAAGCGCCAGGCCGCGAGGAGTGACAAGGGGATGATCCACAGCGCCCGGGCGAGCTTGACGGCGGTCGCGGATTCGAGCGCATCGGGCGAGAAGCGTGCCGCCGCCCCCACCACCGACGAGACGTCGTGGATCGCAACCGCGGCCCAGGTGCCGAACTGCGTGGGCGTCAGATGGAGCCAGTGCCCGAGCGGCGGGAAGAGATAGAGCGCGATGCCGTTGAGCACGAAGACCGTGGCCAGCGCGACGGACATCTGTGCGCTGGTGGCGCCGATGACCGAGCCGACGGCCGCGATCGCCGACCCGCCGCAGATCGCCGTGCCCGAGTTGATGAGCGTCGTGATGGTTGAATCGGTGCGGAGCAGGCGGCCGACGAGCGTTCCGAGGATAAACGTGCCGGCGATGGTGCCCGCGGCAAAGCCCATGCCCGAGAGACCCGCGTGCAGCACCTGGCGCAGGTCCATGGTGAGCCCGAGCACGATCACGGCGAACTGGATGAGGCGCGTGGCCCACTTCCGACGGCGTGTGCCCGGCGCGATCAACCCCGTCACGGCAAGGATCAGCCCGCCCGCGAGCCCGAGGCCGGGATCGACGGCGGGATGAAGGCACGCGGCCAGGGCCAACCACAGGAGCGCGGTCTTCCACGGCGGTGCGGTCGAGGCCGCGCCCGGGCCGCTCACGGCGTTCGCGGGAGACGCCGCGGGGCGAGCCTTTAAGAGGGGGCCCGAAGTTGGTTCTGGAGTTGGGGGTGGCACGCGGGTCGCTACTGTACGGCGACATGAGCGAACACCACTCGTCGCGCCCGCTTCCCGCGCCCTCGCCCCTCGCGTCGCACTGGCCCATCGACCCGGGCATCGTCTATCTCAACCACGGCTCGTTCGGCGGATGTCCGACGCCCGTGATCGAGGCCCAGCAGCGCCACCGGCTTCGTATGGAGCGCGAGCTGGTCCGGTTCTTCGTTGAGGACATGGACGACGTCTTTGACCAGACCCGCGCCGAGGTGGCCGCGTTCGTCCGTTGCAAACCCGGCGACCTGGTGTTCGTCCCCAACGCGACCACGGGCGTCGCCACCATCCTGAACAGCTTCGGCCTGCGCCCCGGCGACGACGTGCTCGCGGGCATGCACGAGTACCCCGCCTGCATGAACAACCTGCGGCATATCTGCGCCAAGGCGGGCGCGAATGTCGTCTCCGCCCCCATCCCGTTCCCGGTGAAATCGCCGAGCGAGATCGTCGAGGCCGTGATGTCCAAGGTCACGCCGCGGACGCGCCTGGCGCTCCTCAGCCATGTGACCAGCTCCAGCGGCATCATCCTTCCGATCCGCGAGATGGTGGCGGCCCTTGCGGCCAAGGGCGTCGAGACCGTGGTCGACGGCGCCCACGCCGTCGGCATGCTCGACCTCGACATCCCGTCGATCGGGGCGGCGTTCTACACCGCCAACTGCCACAAGTGGGTCTGTTCGCCGAAGGGTTCGGCGATCCTGCACGTGCGCGAGGACTGGCAAGGCCGCATCCGCCCGGTCGTGCTCTCGAACTTCGCCGAGAAGCCCAAGCCGGGACGCTCTCAATTCCACACGGAATTCGACTACATCGGCACGGACGACCCGACGGCGTATTTCTCCATCGCCGACGCGATCAGGTTCATGGGCTCGCTCCTTCCGGGGGGCTGGGAGGGCGTCCGCCGCCACAACCACGAACTGCTGAGGTACGGGCGGCAAGTGGTCAGCAAGGTGCTGGGCACCGAACCGCCCGCGCCGGAAGCCATGCTGGGGTCGATCTGCACGATGTACCTGCCGCGCCACGACCCGGACCGGACCGCGAGGCTGGCCGCCCGGACTTCGAAATACCACGACGCGACACAGGACGAATTGATCCGGAGGCATCGGATCCAGGTGCCTCTTTGGAGCGTGGCGGGGACGGCCGACCGCGTGATCCGCATCAGCGCCCAGGTCTACAACACGCGCGAGCAGTACGACTACCTAGCGGCGGCGCTGGACGAAGAGATAGCCCGGGAACGGGCGTTCTGACGCCGAATCCCCTCCCACTGATGCGCCCAGACCGGTATCATGGGCCCCATGGGATGCAACTCCGGATCGACGGGCGACTCACACGGAACCTCTGACGGCTGCGGGTGTTGCACGCCCACCCAGAATCCGGGGCAGAAATACCCCAAGCTCGCCGAATTGATCCGCTACCTGGATTCCCTTTCCACCCGGGCTGACCTTGGGACGTTGGAGAAGCTCCTCCGGGGGGTGTCGCTCTCAAAGGCCGACATCGAAGAAGCCTGCTGCTTCGGCGCTCGCGGCTACAAACGCAACACGATCAGCCGCACCGACTGGTACGAACTCCTCGCCCTCTGCTGGCGGAGCGGCGACGTGACGCCCATCCACGACCACCAGGGCGTCAGCTGCGCCTTCCGCGTGGTTCACGGCACGGGCACCGAGATCCGCTTTGCCAGGACTCCCTCGGGCCTCATCTGCCCCGCGGGGGCGGTCGCGATGCAGCCGGGGTATGTCTGCGCCGCGATGGACGCCGACATTCACCAGGTCGCCAACATGCAGGCGCCGGGCACGGACCTGGTGACGCTGCACATCTATTCGCCCCCGATCCGCAAGATGAACACGTACGAATTCGCGACGCCGATCTCCGCGGAATGTCGGGATGTGTACAAGGACCAGGCCGCGGGCGTCGGCGCGTAACTCGCCGGCAAGATCGCGCCGTGCGGCGCTCGAAATCGGCGGGTGCGACGGGCTACGCTCGCCCGTCGCGGCGCGATGAATTCGCTGTGCCCGCCGCGCCACGGATGGCCGATAGTACGGCGTGATGCGACTGAGTCAGGACGTCATGGACCGACCCCTCCCCACCACCCCCGGCGCGATGCTGAACGCCGCCTTGGCCGGCACGCTCCCCGCGCCCTCCCCGCTCGCCGCACGCTGGCGCCTCGACAAGAACCTCGTCTTCCTCAATTTCGGCTCCTACGGCGGGTGCCCCGACGACGTACTTGCGGCCCACGACGACTATCGCGCCCGCGTGGAGCGCGACCCCGTCCGATTCTTCAAGGTCGATCTCGAACGCCTGCTCGACGGCGTGCGTGAGAAGGTCGCGCCCTTCGTCGGATGCCGCCCGCAGGACCTCGCGCCCATCCGCAACGCGACGATCGCGCTGGCGACGATCTTCTTCGCCACGCACTTCCGCGAGGGCGACGAGGTCGTGACCAACAACCACGAGTACTCGTCGGGCGCCAACGAACTGGCGCGCCTGGCGGCCCGCACCGGGCTGCGCGTGGTGACGGCCGAGATCCCCTTCCCGATCACGGACCCCGCGCAGGCCGCGGACGCGATCATCGGGGCGATCACGCCGCGGACCAAGCTCGTCGTGATGAGCCACGTTACGAGCTGCACGTCGCTGGTGATGCCGGTGGAGCGCGTGATCGCGGAGTGCCGCGCACGGGGCGTGGACATCCTGATCGACGGTGCGCACGCGCCGGGCCAGGTCGACCTCAACATTGAAAAGCTGAGCCCGACCTACTACGTCGGGAGCTTCCACAAGTGGATGTGCGCACCCAAGGGCACGGGCTTCCTGTGGGTTCGCCCCGACCGGCAGGCGGCGGTCCGGAGCGCGATGCTCTCGAGCCGCGCGTCGAAGGTGCGCGGCGATCGCTCGCTCTTCCTGCGCGATTTCGACTACATGGGAACCGACGACTACACGGGCATGCTGTGCGTGCCGCACGCGATCGAAGCGATGGCGAAGATGATCCCGGGCGGCTGGGAGGAAATCCGCCGGCGGAACCGGGCGCTGGTGCTCGAGGCGCGCGAGGCGGTGTGCGCGATGGCGGGCCTTCGCGCGGCGTGCCCGGACTCGATGGTGGGCTCGATGGTCTCGCTCCCCCTGCCGGAGGCCGACGCGTCGCTCTCGGGGCGCGCGACGCTGTACGACGATCCGCTCCAGGACGCGCTGCTGGAGAGGCACCGCGTGCAGGTCCCGATCTGGCGCCTCGGCGAGGGCACGCCCGCAGACCCCGGCGTCCGCATCATCCGCCTGAGCGCGCAGCTCTACAACTCGATCGAGCAGTTCCGCTATCTGGGCGAAGCGCTGGTCAAGGAGCTCAACGCCGAGCGAGCGCTGAAGCAGACGGGGTGAGCAAGTCGTGAGTCGGGCGGAATACGACCGCAGGTGGTGTCTTTTTTTCCTGTCTCGCGCTCTTGCTGCTATTCCTTCGACGGCGTTTCCGCGGGCGCCGGCGCTTCTTCCTTCGGCTTGAGGCTCTCGCGCCACTGCGCGTCGAGCTCGGTAAAGCTGAGGTCAAAGATCGCCTTGCTCGCATCGTCGATCGTCGAGCCGGTCGCCATCGCCCTGAGCCACGCGATCCGCTTCTCGCGCCCGAATCGTTCGGAGATGTACCCCAGCATCGCGTGGCCCTGCGTGTACACCATCTGCATGTCGGCCTGCTTGGTGTTGTGGAAGTCGCTCAACGATGCCCAGTCGCGCAGCCGCCCGTTCTTGGCCATTCGGCGCACCGCCCGCTGCGCGAACTGCCCGTTGTCGTCGTAGGACTCGCTCGACAGCTCCGCGACGCCCTCGAGCACCCACCACGGCGCGTCGTTGGCCCTGGGCCCGAGCTCGAACGTGCACACGTGCCCGTACTCGTGCGCCAGCACGCTCGTCATGCCCTCCTTGTCGGGATGGGCCGACGCGATCATCTTGATCGACTCGTTGGGCTCGTTCCAGCCCGACAGGCCGTCGGTGTAGCTGAGATAGATCGAGTGCTGCAGGTGCTGCATCGACGAATAGAGCCTGATCTCCTGCACGCGATCGATCGTGAGCGCGAAGCCCTCGTGGACGTGCTTGCGGATGCCGGGCATGATCTCGCAGATCATGGCCGCGATGTTCTCTCGCCCCGCGTCGAAGAAGACGCGGACGCCCTCACGCTCCATCACCCTCCAGTGCTCGCCGGCGTAGAGCCACTCGCCCTTGCGGTCGACGAACCTGCCCGCGTACTTCAGGAACCGGGCCGAGCCGGCGTCCTTGATCTTCCAGTTCATCGTGAGATCGGCGATGATCTCGCCCGGGCCTTCCTTGGACGACACTTCGGCGCGGAAATTCTCGGCCTTGATCGAGAACTCGCTCACCGGCATGCGCTCAAGGTCCTTGGCCCAGTTCTTCTGCTCCTGCAGGAAGACCGGATCGGCCCGGTCGACGCACGCCATGTAGCCCGCGATATCCGTCGCCAGCACCGCCTTGGTCATCCGCTCGATCAGCACGTTGAGCTTGGCGACCTCGGCGTCGGGCGCGGGGTGCGCCTCCGGCGCGGCCTGGGGCTTGTCGGAAGACTCACCGGGCTTTGTCGCGGCGGGCAAGGCGGGTGTCGTCGGCGCGGACGGTGTCGCGGGCTTTGCATCTTGCGCCATCGCGGAATTCGGCGAGCCACACGCCAGAATCGCCGCCAGCGCGGCCACGCCGAGCGATCTCCGCGCGAAGCCCAGCCCGCCGGACATCCAGACTCGATCGAACCACGCCGTTCTCATGATCGCTCCCTACTTGCGCTCGCCCTTGAGCGAATCGCGCCAGGCGCGATCAAGCTCATCGAATGACATGCCCAGTGCCGCCCGCGTCGCCTCGTCGATCGACTTTCCGGACGCCGCGGACGCGATCCACGCGTTGCGCTTCTCGCGCCCGAACGTGTCCGACACATAGCCCATCAGGTGGTGCCCCTGCACGTACGCGAGGTACTTCACCTCCTGGCGCGCGTCGTGATAGTTGGCGATGTCGTTCCACGCGGCGAGCTTGCCGGCCTTGGCCAGCCCACGCACCTGGCGGTCGTTGCCCCCCGGCGCATCCCACTTCTCCGCGGCCAGTTCCGCCGCACCTTCCGCGACCCACCAGGGAAGCTCGCTCGCCCGATCGCCCAGCGCCCAGGTCGCGACGTGCCCGTATTCATGCGCGAACGCCCGCGTCCAGCTCTGCTCGCCCTCCGTGTAGGACGACATGAACTTGATCGACTCGCCGGATTCGTTCCAGCCGCCCAGCACCGGGTCGGGCATCGAGAGATACACCGTCGCCTTCAAATGCTCCATGTTCTCGTAGAGCTTGATGACCTGCTGCCTGCGGGCCGCGGCGGTGCCGGCGATGCCGAAGCCCTCGTCGTCGTGCGCCTTGGCGATGGGGAAGACGCGATCGATGATCTCCGCGGTCGCCCGCGATTTGTCGTCGAGATAGCGGACCACGAAACCGTCGCCCGGGATTTCCTTCCACACCTCGCCGGCGAATCGCCACGCGCCGCCGGCGTCACGGCGGAACTCGCACACCGGGTACGGCGATTGCACATGCCGGGACGAGGCGTCCATCTTCCGCCCGTCCTTGTCGAACGGCATGTCGTAATCGATCGTGAAGGCGACGTGCGCCCGGTCGCCGGCGCCGCTCGGCACGCTCCCCGATTCCGCCAGGCGAAACTCCACCCGCACCGGCGCGTGCAGCGTCAGGTCCTTGGCCATGTTGCGCATCTCGCGCTCGAACTGCGGCTCGATGAAGTCGACTTGCTCCAGAAAACCGCCCGCGTCGCCGCGCACCGCCGCCGAAGCCATCGAAGAAAGCACCGCGGCGATCTCGTCGCGAATCGCGGGAGGAAGCGGCGCCGGCGATCCGCCCGCGCCGGGAGCCGCCGGAGGCCCACCGCCAGGTGCGACGACATGCCCACCGCCCAGCGCGCCGCCGGTGGCGCTCAACACGCCGAGCGACACCACCATCAAACGCGGCCCGGTTCGACCCATTCGCATCGATGCATCCTACCGAAACACCCACGATTCCGGTGCACGAATCCGCCGTCACCCGCCCAGCTCTTCCTCCCACTCCTCGATGGTCCGCGGCCACTCGTCCTTCAGCAGGCGCGACAGCGACCGATCCGCCAGGACCCGCCCGCCCGTCTGGCACCCCGGGCAGTAGTTCGTTTCGTTCTCGGCGTGGACAATGCGCTGCACGGGGCTCGCGCAGACCGGACAAGGCAGGCCGTAGCGGCCATGCACCGCAAAGTCGGGGCGGAAGGCGGTGATGTCGCCCGGACCTGGGAAGCGCCCGCCGCCCGGCGAGTCGAGCCCGAATTGCGCGCGGAGTCGATCGGTCCAACGCACCAGCGTCTGGCTGCACGCGCCCGCCAGCCTTGCCACGCCGTCGTCCGACAACGATCGCGTCAGCGAAACCGGGCTCAGGCGTGCGGCGTGAAGAATCTCGTCGGAGTAGGCGTTCCCGATGCCGTCGAACAGCCGCGGCGTCGTCAACGCCCGCTTGAGCGTGCGGTTCTCGCCCTGCAATCGCGTCCGAAACTCGCCCTCGGAACACGTCAGCACATCGAGCCCGCGCGCATTGAGCGTCTCGAGAGACGATCTCCCGCGCAGCACATGCATCGCGGCCCGCTTCTTCGTGCTCGCCTCGGTCAGCAGAAGCACGCCATCGCCAAAGTCGATCGCCGCAAGGTCGATCCTGCTCCTGGGGCGTGTGCCCGGAGGCTTCCACAGCAGCCTCCCCGCGATCATCAGGTGGATCGCCAGGAACTGCTCGCCCTCCAGTTCCAGGATGAGTCGTTTACCCAGGCGGAGCACGCCGATGCACGCCCGGCCCTCGCACGACTCGGGCGGCGGATCAACGGTGCGCAGCAGAAACGCCCCGCGGATTGAAAGCCGCTCGACGCGACGCCCAATCACCCGGGCACGCAGCGCGTCGGCGTAGACCGTGATGTCCGGCAGTTCGGGCATCGGTCGGGATGGTATCCGCGCCGAAAAACCACGCCGGATCGTGAAACCCGGCCAAGTTAGTGGGGTATAACTTCGGCACCGGCCGCCCGCACGCCGCCGCCGCTCGCAGTTGGGGGACATCATGAATCGCAATCGCTCTTCGTTCGCCCGTCGTTCCGTACTCGTCGCGACGCTCGCCCTGTCGGGCATCGCCGCGCTGGCCCTGCCCGGCTGCATCATCGTCGCGACGGACCACTACGAGGACTCCGACGGTGAGTACTACAGCCGTCGCGCGCCGATGCTGGGTGTGGAGCTCTCCGGAGTTTCCAGCGCCACCGCGACCCAGGCGGGCGTCGACGCGTCGAGAACCTGCATCATCACGCACGTCGTGACGAACTCCGCCGCCGAACGCGCCGGCCTGCAGAAGTACGACATCATCACGCACCTGGACGGGAAGGACTGGGCCACGACCTCCGCGGTGCGCGAGGCCGTTCGCTCGAAGCGCGAGGGTGAGACGCTCGTCATCGGCTTCGTCCGCGCGGGCAAGGCATGCGAGGCCACGGCGACCATCGGCGCGAAGTAAGGCCGCCGCCACCGGCTCGCCGCGTGCCGATCAGCGACGCTCTCGGAGCAGGGCGGCGATTTCATCGAGCTGCGACGAGATCTTTGCCAGCATCGCCGCGCTCGCGTCCGCCAGCGGCGCGGGCGCGCCGTGCGACGAGCCGCGCCCGACGAGCTGCTGGCGCAGCGCCTCGCGCCCTTCCAGGATGCGGTTGCGGTACTCGTGCGCCTCGATGATGCCGGTCAGGCGCATGTCGTGGGCCTGCCCGGCGCTCTGCCCCGCGGTCTCGAACTTCAGCGTCGCGAGGTTGAACTTCTTCAGGATCGGGCCCTCGATGAAGGTCACGTCCTGGATGTTCTCCAGTGGGATCGTCTTCTCGACCTGGAACAGGATTCCCTTGCGGAAGCGCAGCGTCTTGCCGTCGAGGCGGCACGAGAGCTTGTCGAAGTAGTGGCGTGCCCACCACTGGCCCACGCCGCAGAACCAGATGATCGCCAGCGGAATCCCGACGACCGAGATGACCATCGTGAGCCCGATCGTGACCACCAGGTACGGTCGATACAGCGGATTGAAGCTGGCGACGATGACGCCCGCGGAATCCGGGTCGGTGTGCGGCTGTGGCATGCGCCCAGTCTATCCACGGCCGCGTTGCCGGTGGTCCGGCGGCGAGGCGTTCCCTCTTCACGCCCTGTCGCTCATCGGGCCGGGACACGCGGCCACCCGACCTTCCTTCAAGTCCGCCACACCGTCACTCGACTTCTCTTCATTCACCCCGATGCCCGCGGCCCGATTCCTGATGCCCCGCCTCCGGCCTTCATGCGCTGGTGCAGCTGCCACATCTGGATCGCCGACCACGCGTACGCCGCCGCCGCGAGCGCGAGCGGGATCTCGAATCGCCCGAACATCGCGTACAGGAGAACTCCCAGGCCCTGGAAGATTTTGCCGCGGATTCCCACCAGCGTCGCGTGGATCGCGACGTACTGCGGCACCTTGTCGGGCGACGGCGCCAGCGACACGGGCCCGAGCATCCAGCCGACGGACGCGCCCGCGTGGGCCATGCCGTAGAGCACGCTGCTGATCAGCAGGTCGTGGTCGTTCCGCGCCAGCATGTAGCCGATCGGATAGATCGTGAGGAGCGCGAACGAGAGCCCCGTGCTGCGCACGGCGCCCAGGCGATCCATCAGCAGCCCCGCCGGGTAAAGCATCACCACGATCGCGACCAGGTACGCCACCTGCGTCGATTCGGCGATCTTGTCGTACGTCAGGTGCAGCTTGTCCGTGACCAGGAGCGGCAGGAGCGCATAGCAGATCATCCAGCCCACGCCGTACGTCATGTACGCCGCCTCGTAGCGCGCGAAGATCGGGTCGGCCTTCAGGATCTGGCTCATGTGCGCGACGGGCTCGATCAGCCGCCTGATCCGCCCGCGCTCGTCGCTGGTCCTGATCACCCGGTCGCCCGCGTGCCCCGAGAGATGCGAGACCCAGATGAATACCAGCACGCCCGCCAGCTGCAGCGCCGCGATCAGGGGCAGGTACACGCGGAACGCCTGCGGATCACGGTTCAACCACTCGCCGATCGCGTAGCCCATGACGGCGCTCACGACCATCGAGCCGCCCCACAGGATGCTGTACATCCGCCCGCGCACCCGCTCCGGGTAGAGCGAGCGCAGCAGCCCGCCCGCCGCGGGGTGGAACCCCGCGCCGCCGATGCTCGCGATCAGGTGCGGCACGAGCAACTGCCAGAAGCTGTGCGCGAAGGCGACCAGCGCCATGGGCAGGCACCCGATCGCCCAGTACACCAGCAGGTAGCGCGACATCGATCGCCGTGAAAAATAGTCGTTCCAGAAGATCGACAGGCTGAACAGGATCGTCGGGGCGGCGGTCACCACCAGCGTCTCGAGCTTGTTGGCGTTGAACTCCCGCCGCGCCAGCACCGGCAGCATGAACATCACCGCCATCGAGGTCGATTGGATCAGCCCGACGCCCAGCAGGTGCAACGCGGCCATGGAAAGTGACACCCGCTCGCCGCCGCCACTCTCCGTCGAAGTTGTCGTGGATTCAGTCTTCAAGCTCACCCAACTCGATTCCGCTTGCCCCGACTCCGCTCACAGGACCACCCGACCGCTTGGGCACCCGGCCACCCCTTCAGAACTTCCTCACCATCATCACCCCGACGATCACGAGCAGGACCCCCGCGATACGCCCGGGCGTGATCGCCCGCATCTCCAGCCCCATGTGCCCGAACCGGTCGATCACCAGCGACGCCACGAGCTGCCCCGCGACCATCGCCGTCAGATAGTTCGCCGAGCCCATCTTCGGCACCAGGATCAGCGCGAGCGTCACAAAGAACGCGCCGCACAACCCGCCCAGCCACATCCACCACGGCCCGTCCGCCAGCTTCGCGACCTCCGGCATCCCCGGCCGGAAGATCAGCACCACGATCGTCATCGCGAGCAGGCCCACGGCGAAGTTGATGAACCCGCCCCACGCGCTCGCGCCCGCCTGGGCCGCGAACCTCGCGTTCACGCCCGGCTGATACGCCGTCACGACGCCCGCGAGCATCGCCAGCAGCACGTAGAACATATCGACGCCGATCGATCCCTTGGGCATGGGCGGAGGGTAGGAGAAGCCGGATGCGGGAGGCACGGGCGCCGCGATCCCGCCCGACCCGCACGTCCACATTCACGCCGCCCCGCACCGCCCCGCGCCCCGCCCCGGATTCTGTATCCTCATCCGCCGAACACGGAGCCACGCATGTCCCACCAGGTCGAATCTAGGCACAACCTCTTCGTCGTCATCGGTGCGTCCTCCGCCGGCACGCTCATCGAGTGGTACGACTTCTACATCTTCGGCTCGCTCGCCACCATCATCGCCACGCAGTTCTTCCCCAAGGACAACCCCACCGCCGCCTTCCTCTCGACCCTCGCCACCTTCGCCGCCGGCTTCGTCGTCCGCCCCTTCGGCGCGCTCGTCTTCGGACGCCTCGGCGACATCATCGGGCGAAAGTACACCTTCCTCGTCACGCTCCTTCTCATGGGCGGCTCCACCTTCGCGATCGGTCTGGTCCCCGACTACGACACCATCGGCGTCCTCGCGCCCATCATCGTGCTCCTGCTCCGACTCCTGCAGGGCCTCGCGCTCGGCGGGGAATACGGCGGGGCCGCCACCTACGTCGCCGAGCACGCGCCCGACCATCGCCGCGGCTACTACACCAGCTGGATCCAGACCACCGCGACGCTCGGCCTGTTCGTCTCGCTCGGCGTGATCCTCGGCTGCCGCCTCAGCATGGGCGAGGACAAGTTCGCCTCGTGGGGCTGGCGCGTGCCGTTCATCCTCTCGATCGTGCTCGTGCTGCTCAGCTACATCCTGCGGATGAAGCTGCGCGAGTCGCCGCTCTTCCAGAAGATGAAGGCCGAGGGCAAGGGATCGAAGAACCCGCTCGCCGAGTCCTTCGGCAATTGGGCCAATCTCAAGATGGTCCTGCTCGCGCTCTTCGGCGCGACCGCCGGCCAGGGCGTCGTCTGGTACACCGGCCAGTTCTACGCCCTCACCTTCCTGCAGAAATCGCTCGGCGTCGACATGGTCGCCGCCAACACCATCATCGCCTGCGCCCTCGTCGTCGCCACGCCGTTCTTCATCGTCTTCGGCGGGCTCTCCGACCGCATCGGACGCAAGCCCATCATGATGACCGGCTGCCTGCTCGCGATTCTCACCTACCTGCCGATCTATCACGCGATGGCCCGGGCCGTCGATCTCTCCGCCAAAGCCGAGGTCGTCGCGACCGCCACCGAACCCGCCGCCGGCCTCACCTCCAGCACCACCACCACCGACGACGCCAAGGACCAGAAGACGGTCATCAACAAGTCAACCAAGACCTACACCGACGGCACGCAGGCCCTCACCACCACCACGACCACGAGCAAGCTCGACGGCAGCGACGCCAAGACCGCCAGTTCCACCAGCATCAAGCCCGGCCGCGCACCCAGCTTCATGCTCGGCCTCTTCATCTTCATCCAGGTGCTCTACGTCACGATGGTCTACGGCCCGATCGCCGCCTTCCTCGTCGAGCTCTTCCCCACACGCATCCGCTACACCTCGATGTCGCTCCCCTATCACATCGGCAACGGCGTCTTCGGCGGGCTCGTCCCCTTCATCGCCACCTGGCTCGCGTCCTCATCGCTCGCAAGGCAGGGCGGCACGCTCGCCGACCTCGCGGGCGGCCCGATGTTCGTGGGCCTGCTCTATCCCATGACCATCGCCGCGATGACCCTGGCCGTCGGCACGATCCTGATCCGCGAGACGAAGAACAGGGCGATTGAGGAATAGTCGCCTGCGCATCGCCGCGAGCGTTCGTACGCATCGGGTCAGCGAGATTCTCTGGCCCTAACCCGTTTGTGCTTACGAGAGCCGCTTTCGGCAATCACCCGCTTCATCGCCACGTCAAGTTCGCGAGGCCACGGACTCGCTTAACGGTCGACGACTTTGCTGATCGCCGCAAACAGGCCCTTCGCACGCCCTTCGTTCGTCGGGCTGGCTCCGCGCGCCCCTCCCGTTCCTAGAACTCCGCCTGCTTCGGCGCACGCGGGAACGGGATCACGTCCCGGATGTTCTGCATCCCCGTCAGGAACATCATGGCGCGCTCGAACCCCAGCCCGAAGCCGGCGTGCGGCACGGTGCCGTACCGGCGCAGGTCGCGGTACCACCAGTATTCCTTGGCCGGCAGCTTCATCTCCTCGATCCGCCGATCCAGCACGTCCAGCCGCTCCTCGCGCTGGCTCCCGCCGATGATCTCGCCGATCGCGGGCACCAGCACGTCCATCGCCGCGACCGTATCGCCCGGCGCCCCGTCCGTCCCCGGATCATTCAGGCGCATGTAGAACGCCTTGATGTTCTTGGGATAGTTCATCAGGATCACCGGCTGCTTGAAGTGCTCCTCGGTCAGGAACCGTTCGTGCTCGCTCTGCAGGTCCGTGCCCCACTTCACCGGATACTCGAACTTCTTGCCCTTCCTGATCGCGTCCTCGAGGATCTTGATCGCCTCGGTGTACGGCAAGCGCCTGAACGGCGTCTCCAGCACGTGCTGCAACCGCTTCAGGAGCCCCGGCTCGATCCGCTCGTCGAAGAACTTCATGTCGTCCGGACGCTCGTCCAGCACCGACTTCACCAGGTACTTGATGAAGTCCTCCGCCAGCTCCGAATCGATCTGCAGGTTCGCGAATGCGATCTCCGGCTCGATCATCCAGAACTCGGCCAGGTGTCGGCTCGTGTTGCTGTTCTCGGCCCGGAACGTCGGGCCGAAGGTGTACACGCGCGACAACGCGCAGCAATAGGTCTCGACGTTCAGCTGCCCCGACACCGTCAGGTGCGCTTCCTTGCCGAAGAAATCGTTGGTGAAGTCCACCGGCGCCGAAGGATCGACGGGAGTGCCGGGCTTGGCGCCCTCGGGCGCGACCCGCGGCGGGTTCATCATGTCGAGCGTGCTCACGCGGAACATCTGGCCCGCGCCCTCGCAATCGCTCGCCGTCACGATCGGCGTGTGCACATAAAAGAACCCGCGCTCGTGGAAGAAGCGATGCACCGCCATCGATAGGCAATGGCGCACCCGCGCCACCGCGCCAAACGTATTCGTGCGCACGCGCAGGTGCGCCACCTCGCGCAGGTACTCGAACGTGTGCCGCTTGTTGCTGACCGGGTACGAGTCCGGATGCTCGACCAGCCCCACCACGCGCACCTGGCTGGCAAGCACCTCGACCGACTGGCCCTTGCCCTGGCTGGCGACCAGCGTGCCCTCCACCTCCACCGCGCACCCGGTGGTCAGCTTCTGGACCTCCGCGAAGTTCGACGCCGCCCCCTCGCCCGCGGCCTTCACCACGCACTGGATCGGATCGAAGCACGTCCCGTCGGACACTGCGACGAAGCACAGCCCGCCGTCGGCCTTGCTGTCGCGGTTGGTGCGCACCCAACCCTTGATGGTGACCTTCGTGCCGACCGCCGCCCTGAACGCATCACAGACCTTGAGCCACGACATAGCCGCATCCTCCCGAGGGAATGCGGATGGTAGCCGGTCGCGGATTGTGCAAGGCGGCCGCGGTGAGCGAGACCCGGCTCGAACGCGGTTCATCAATCCCGGGCCGAACCAACCGCTCGATCAGTCTTCGAGGTGCTCGTCCCAATCCGAGTCGTTCTTGTGGTTGCGATTGTCGGGCGCGTTGATCCAGCCGTACTTGTATTGATGGTACTGGTGATAGAGCTTGATCCACGAGTTGTCCACGCCCTTGGTCGAGACGTAGACGTCGTTGCACTCAAAGTCCGCCGCGCTCTGGAGGTCTTCGTTCCCGTCGGACGGCGCCTTGAAGTTCTCGACCGAGCCATCGAGGTACCCCATATGCCCGCCCTTCATGTGCCGCGGCGTGACCTGGTCATCGTTGCCCCACATGCCGTCCTTCACCGAAGCGTTGTACCAGATCGTGCTCTCCTCCACGAAGATCGGCAGGCCCTTCATCATCGTGAGGTTCGGCGCGCGATCGGCGGTGAGAAGAAGCGGACGCGCGTTCTTGCTGTCCTTGATATACGCCGTGCGGATTTCCAGGCCGATCCGGGCTCCCTGAACGCACCAGGGCATCGTGTAGTCAAAGTTGAGCTTGGAGCCGAACAGACTGTTCGAGTCCGTCGAGCTGTCGGCGTTGGCTCCGCGCCGCTTGTTCTCCGGGCACGCCATCACGTCGTGCGCGTTGTCCATGAACTTGTAGAGCGTCCCCGCCTCGTAGAGATTGCTCCCCACCTTCTCCCTGAAGAACTTCCGCTGGGCCCAGATGCGATCCTTGTTCGCGGCCGCATAGAAGTGCGACGCCTGGGTGATCGATCGCATGTTCGTCATGCACGCCACCTGGCGCCCCGCCGCACGCGCCTTGCCCAGCGCCGGCAGCAGGATGCCGATCAAGAGCGCGATGATCGCGATCACCACCAACAGCTCGATCAGCGTGAACGCGGACCGGCGATATCCAGCACACAGCTTCATGTCGGCCTCCGTCGTCGCCACCCGGCACGAGCACCGCGGGCGGGCCCAGAATGGGCCACATCAAGTATAGGGACTTCGATCCAGCACACCAATCAAATCGTCCGCCAACGGCCTTTGCCCCTAGTATTCAGGCGGATGCCTCAAGCGGATGCGACTTTACTAAATCACCCCCTCGGGATGACGTTCGATCAGTTCGTCCCCTTCGCCCGGCGCGAGCTCGGTGTCACGCATCCACGCGCCGAATCCGCCTATAAAAACCTCTTTCGCACCGGGGAAATCGCCGACTTCCTCGCGCCGCCCGCCACCGTCCAGGCCGTGCTCTCCGAAGATTCCTTCGAGGGCAAGGTCCTCAAGTTTGTCCAGCACGTCCCCGCAGGCGATTCGCCGCTGTCCGAGCGCATGGCGGCCAAGTCCCTCGCCACCGAATCCGTCCTCATCCCGATGATCGGGCGCACCGGCTCCACCACCCACACCCTCTGCGTCTCCAGCCAGGTCGGCTGCGCCATGGGCTGCACGTTCTGTGAGACCGCGCAGATGGGCCTCATCCGCTCGCTCTCGCCCGCCGAGATCGTTCAGCAATGGTGGGCCGCCACGCACGCGCTGGGCCATCGACCCAAGAACGTGGTCTTCATGGGCATGGGCGAGCCCCTCGACAACATCGACCATGTCATCCAGGCCATCGCCGTCCTCATCGATCACAACGGCGCCCACATGCCCGTCAGCAAGATCACCGTCTCCACCGTCGGGCGGCTCGACGGCCTGGCTCGCCTTTCCGATCGCCTCCACACACCCGGCTGGCACCGACTCAACCTCGCCGTCTCCCTCAACGCCCCCAACGACGAGGTCCGCTCCCAGATCATGCCCATCAACCGCGCCATGCCCATGGACGCGCTCAAGCGCACGCTCATGGCCTGGCCCGTCTACGGCGGCGGCAAGCTCTGCCTCGAATACGTCCTCATCCCGGGCGTCAACAACCTGCCCGGGCACGCCGCAGAAGTCGCCCGCTTCGTCGCCGACATCAACACGACCTCGCGGAACTCCTCGCCGCGCTGCGTCATCAACTTGATCCCCTACAACCCGCGCCGCAACTCGCCGTGGGAAGCCCCCACCGACGCGGAGGTCGACTCCTTCATGGCGGAACTGTCGGACAAGGGCGTCTTCGTCAAGCGCCGCCGAACCAAGGGACGCGATCTGATGGGCGCGTGCGGCCAGCTCGGCAGCGAGCACATCCGCAAGCGCCGCTTTGTCGACGTCACCCGCTCCACGAACCAATCGTCGTAAGCCGGTGCTTCTGGTAGGTCGGCACTCCGTGCCGACGCCTACCGGTCTTCAGCGCCTCAATCCTCCGACTCCGCTCATGGTCTGTTGTCAGCTCGCCTTTCGTCGAACACACGGGAGGTCTGCCGGTGGAGGTTCCGGACCCGAAGAAGCACCGACGATTTGCCATAGCCAAACATCGCAACTCACGTCTGCGAGACTCCACGCGGACCCCTGAGCAGCAGCTCTCTTGACAGGCCTTGCACAATCCACCGCACCAGACCAAGGATCACCCGTTCAGAACACTAAACGGGCCAACGATCGCCTGTCTGTTTGAGCTCCCGCTATTATCTTGGCTCGCCAAACTGAGGGCCGGATGGAAAGCGATGCACCCAGCACAGAGAGACGGCGCGATCGCTTCCAAACGAAGCTGAGCGCGAAAGAGCTCTTCGAGCGATTGCCGCCTCACTCGACCGAGGCGGAGATGTCGCTGCTGGGCTCGATGATCCTCGACCCGCAGGTCATCGCCGACGTGATCGCGATCGTCCGCCGCCCCGAGGATTTCTACGACGAGAAGCACACCCACATCTACAAGGCGATCGTCGACGTCTTCGACGCCCACCACTCCGGCGACCTGGTCCAGCTCGGCGACCTGCTCAACACCCGCGGCGTGCTCGACGCCATCGGCGGCGGCGACTACCTCGTCAAGCTCGCCGAGAGCGTCCCCGCCGCCGTCAACGCGCCGCACTACGCACGCCTCGTCGCTGAAAAGGCCAAGCTCCGTCGCCTTATCGACGCCGCCGGACAAATCCTCTACGACGCGTACCACACCGGCGATCTCGGTCCCGACGGCGCCCGCGAGGTCCTCGATCGCGCCGAGACCTCCGTCTTCGACATCGCGCAGGAGGCGATGGTCAGCGACCCCCAGGAACTCAAGGAGCTCCTTCACATCGAGATGCTCCGCATCGAAGCCTCCGAGGGAAAGGGCATCAGCGGCATCTCAACCGGCTTCCCCGACATGGACCGCTACCTCAGCGGCCTGCAAAAAGGCGAGATGATCATCCTCGCCGCTCGTCCCTCGATGGGAAAGACCGCCCTCGCGCTCAACCTCGCCGAGCAGATCGCCTTCGGCGGGCACCCCGCCAAGATCGCCCCGCGCCAGCGCTCCAACGTCGGCGTCGGCGTCTTCAGCTTGGAAATGAGCAAGTCCGCCGTCACCCAACGCTTGCTCTCGGCCGCCTCGGGCATCGACAGCAAGAAGATCCGCGAGGGCACGCTCTCCGACGCCGAGTTCCGCGAGGCGCTCCACTTCGCCGGCGTTCTCGGCGACTCGCCCGTCTTCATCGACGACACGCCCGGCCTCACTGTCCTCAACCTCCGCGCCCGCGCCCGGCGCATGGTCGCCCAGCAGGGCGTCCAGGTCCTCATCATCGACTATCTCCAGCTCCTCACCGCGCCGGGCTCGGCCCGCGAGAGCCGCCAGGTCGAGGTCTCCGCCATCAGCCGCGGCATCAAGTCCCTCGCACGCGAGCTCAACGTCCCCGTCATCTGCCTCTCACAGCTCAACCGCGCCAGCGAACAGCGCACCGGCAACCGCCCGCGCATGAGCGACCTCCGAGAGTCCGGCTCCATCGAGCAGGACGCCGACGTCATCATGCTCCTCCACCGCGAGGACTACTACCACATCGACGACCCCGAATGGCAGGACGCCAACCCCGACAAGGTCGGCGTCGCCGAAGTCATCATCGCCAAGCAGCGCAACGGCCCGACCGGTGTGGTCGAACTCCTCTGGGACTCCCACACCACGCGCTTCAAGAGCCTCGGACACAATTCCCCGCCCGCCTATCAGCCGCCGGTCAACATCCCGCAGTCCATGCAGCAGCCCCCGGCCGCCGGCTTCGCCCCGGGCAAGAAGTCCGGCCCGATCTCCGATCACCGCGACGGCGGCGGGCCCGACCGCGAGTCTTTCGACGACCCCGGCGTTCCCTTCTAGGGTGCCGCCCCGACAAACTTGCCCATCCTGACACGCGCGCCGAATGAGGCGCCGATCCCTCTGGGATGCTCCCGTCGATTCGGGGCTTTTCTCTACCCAAATCATCTCCAAACTTCTTTTCGGTCCTGTTGACGCGATCAAGCTTTTCCGCGACGATCAACAAAATCGTGGGGATTCGCGCGCAGCACGCTTTTCTCGGTCTCTCCTGTCCTCGGCCGACGCATGAGGTCGCAGGAGGGCTCCCCGTGCGCGTGCTGAATGGATGGGCGCGGTCTCCGTCACGCTGTGGTGGTCTTCCTGTTGGGAGCATGGAATGCGCAAGTCGGTGTACCTGTGGATCGCGATGATGGCGCTCGGCGCGATGAACTCGCGCGCCATTTCCGCTGATGAAAAGGCAAGCGTTCAGGTCGAACCCGTCTCGTGCGTTGAAGACGATGCCGCGGTGCTCGCGCGCATGGCCGTCACGCCCTACGAAAGTGGACAGACCCATCGCCCCCTCCCCGAGCTCTTCGCGTCGCTCAACGCCGCCAAGTTCAACGGGACAATCGACAACGGCTGGCACAACGACGACGTGAGCCCGCTCAACGAGGGCAACGGCTTCGACAGCTTCTCCGGCGACTTCCTCTTCCCCGCCAACACCACCTTCGCGGTCGGAAACGGCTATGTCGTCACCGGAACCAACGCCGGCATCCGCTATCACACGTCCTACGGACAGGAGGTCTTCAGCGCCTCCTGGAGCACGTTCTTCGGCTCGGTCAACACCGGCTGGGACTTCGTCGCCCAGCCCACGATCGTCTTCGATCGCTGGTCCAACCGCTGGTTCGCCGTGCTCCCCGCCATCCGCTCGATCGACACCTACACGTGGTTCCTCGTCGCCGTCTCCGACGACGCCAACCCGCAGGGCACCTGGAAGAAGTGGTCGATCGATTCCACCGTCAACGGCACGCAAGCGACCGGCAACTGGTCCGACTGGGCACGCCTGGGCGTCGACAAGGACTCCATCGTCGTCACCGCCAACATGTACTCGCGCGTCGGCGACGTCTTCCAGTATTCCAAGATCCGCTGCTTCAAGAAGTCCGACCTCACGTCCTTCGCCTCCAAGCTCAATTACTCCGACTTCTGGAACCTCGTCAATCCCGACAACACCAAGGCCTTCGCGATCGTCCCCGCCGAGCACCTGCCCGGAGGCTCGCCCGACAACCAGGCCTTCTTTACCGCCAACAACCAGACCAGCGGCAAGATCAACCTCATCGGCATCGTCGGCGCCGCCACCACGAGCCCCTCGCTCGTCAAGCAGACCATCAGCGTCCCCGCCTACGCACGCCCCAACTTCGCCAAGCAGATGGAATCCGCCGTCCAGCTCGACTGCGGCGACGGACGCATCCAGAACCTGCTCTGGAAGTACAACGTCCTCTCCACCGCCTACTCCGTCGGACAGTCCGGCGTCACCGCGATCCGCTGGCACCAGGTCGCGTCGCAGAACTTCCCCGCCGCGTCCCTGCTCGCGTCCGGCAGCATCTATGAGCCGAACGTCTGGCAGTGGTACCCCTCGATCTCCGTGAACAAGTACGGCACGCTCGCCGTCGGCTTCTCCCGCTCCTCAACCAGCGAGCGCATCGGCCTCGGCTATTCCTACCGCTCGCCCAACGACCCAGCCGACTACATGTCCCCCACCACGATCGTGAAGTCCGGCACACGCGACTACTACGGCGAGGGCGGCTCCCCCATCCGCTGGGGCGACTACACCGGCACCACCGTCGACCCGAGCGACGACACCACCTTCTGGCACTACAACGCCTATCCCAATGATGTCTGGGGCGACACCTGGAACACCTGGGCCCAGCCCTTCCATGTCGGCGCCACCCTCGTCGCCGACTACAACGCCGACGGCTTCCTCACCGGCGATGACTTCGACCTCTTCGGCGTTCGCTTCGAAGATGGCGACCCCCGCGCCGATCTCAACCACGACACCTTCGTCACCGGCGACGATTACGACCACTTCGTCGACGCCTTCGAGAACGGCTACTAGTCCACCCACATCTTGAAACCCCTCGGGCTGCACCAGCCACGGCCTAGGGGATGCGCCGGATCGGGCCCACGCACCCGATCCGGCTTCTTTTTTGGACCGCTCCGGCCGGGCACGCAGCTCACCCTCACCACTTCTCCGCACTCATCCAGTCGCGGTCAACAGGCGCGGGACACACGCCGGAACCGTGCACGCGAATTCCGGCGCGCCCGACCCCGCGCCGCGCGGTACGCTGTTCCACCAACGACCGGAGGACGCCCATGACCACGCGCAAGCAGAACGACTCGATCATCTCCCGCCGCGGCGCCATCGGCGCGCTGGGCGTCACAGCCCTGGCCGCCGCCGCCCACGCCGGCAGCAGCCGCACGATGAACACCATGAACTCACCGCAATCCAACCAGCCCGCCACGCTCAAGGGCCGCATCAACCACTCCGTGTGCAAGTGGTGCTACAGCATGCCGCTCGCCGACCTCTGCAAGAACGCCGCCGCCATGGGCCTCAAGTCCGTCGAGCTGCTCAACCCCGACGAGTGGCCCGTCGCCAAGCAGCACGGGCTGACCTGCGCCGTCGCCTCCTTCGTCAAGTCCAACCCCATCCCGCGCGGCTTCAACCGCCTCGAGAATCACGATTCCATCGTCAAGGAACTCGAGGAACGCCTGCCCCTCGTCAAGGAAGCCGGCCTGCCCAATCAGATCGTCTTCAGCGGCAACCGCGCCGGACAGGACGACAAGGAAGGCATCAAGAACTGCATCGTCGGCCTGAAACGCATCACGCCACTGGCCGAGAAGCTCGGCGTCACCATCGTCATGGAGCTCCTCAACTCCAAGGACCACACCGACTACCAGTGCGATCACACGTCCTACGGCGTGGCCATCTGCGAGGGCGTCGCCTCCGAACGCTTCAAGCTCCTCTACGACATCTACCACATGCAGCGCATGGAGGGCGACGTCATCGACACCATCCGCAAGCACGCCAAGCACATCGGCCACTACCACACCGGCGGCGTGCCCGGACGCGCCGAGATCGACGAGACCCAGGAACTCAACTACGCGACCATCATGAAGGCGATCGTCGAAACCGGCTACACGGGCTATGTGGGCCAGGAGTTCATCCCGAGGAATGACCCGATGACCTCGCTGCGCAAGGCCGTCGAAATCTGCGACGTGTGAAGCGGATGTCGGTCAATCGCACGCGGTTCCCACGCCGACGATGAGCGGAGTCCTCGGAGCGGATCGTCGCGCTGACGCCCAACCCTTGTCGGGAGTGCGAGTCAACCGAGCGCGGGATACAGAACATTCGCCGCGGGGCGACACAGTGAGTCACGGAGCTGAAGAGCGTTGCCATGGGGCAGCGGGCGATAAGAGCAATCCCGCTCGCCTGCGCACCGATCACTTCGCCTCTGCCCCACGACTCACGCCGGCCTCGACTTCGTGACTTCGTGACTTTCTCAATGCGCTCCCGTCGATCCGAACCCGCCGCTCCCGCGCGCGGTATCGTCGAGCGATTCCACTTCCTTCACGACGGCGTGCGCCACCGGCGCCACTACCATCTGCGCAATGCGCTGCCCGTGCGTGATCGTGTAGGCCTCGCGCCCGAGGTTGATGATCGCGACCTTCACCTCGCCGCGGTAATCCGAATCGATCGTGCCAGGGCCGTTGGGCACGGTGATGCCGTGCTTGCTCGCCAAGCCCGATCGCGCGCGGACCTGGGCCTCGTAGCCGATCGGGATCGACATCGCAAAGCCGCACGGCACCAGCACGATCTCGCCCGGCTTCACCACCAGCGACGCCGCCGACTCGGGCAGGCACGCCGAGAGATCGAGCCCCGCGGCCTGCGCGGACTGATACGACGGGACCGTGGCGCGAGCATCCAACTTTCGGATCTGAAGCAGCGGCGTGTGCATAGGCACGGAAGATAGCACGCCGCGAGCGAACGACCTATCTCGCAATCGGCTGGCCCGTGCCGCCCGGCTGGCCAAGCTCCACCATCGTCCGGTCCAGCGTTTCGATCATCCGTTCCGCCGACTGGATCGCGCGGTCCATCGACGACCGGCCGGTCGCCCGCGCCAGCGCGTCGGGCGATGTCGTCCGCTGGCTCTGCTCGGCCAGCAATCCTGACAGGAGGTCCTCCGCCTTCCGACGGAGCGTCGCGGTCTGTTCGATGAGTTGCTGGGTGGTCATATCGGCGTCCATGCGTCGGGCGGCACCGCTCCCGGGCGTTCCACGCCCACGGCACCTCCCCAAGTTCGAAAGAACCTCAACCTTCGGACATCGGGTAGCTTCACCGAGTCTTCGCAAATTTTCAAGCCGCCGCCAAAGTGTCGTCCGGAATCTGTTTGGATTCCAGCGATCCCGCGGCCGCCAAATCCGGGCGGGTCATCTCGGGAACGTGGCGCCGGATCGCGTTGATGACCGCGTCGCGGTCGGGGCTGGTCCGCACCGACGCGAGGTCCGCGATCATCGCCGCCAGGTTGAACTGGTCACCCAGCTCGCCCTTCCACGCGTTGATGCCGGGGTGGTTGGTCGGCGAGAGCTGCTCCGCGGCGTAGGCGAGCTGCTCGTGCAGCTTCTCGCCCGGACGGGCGCCGGTGATGAGCACCTCCATCGTCGGGCCCTCGCCCGATTCGACCGGGCCGCCGAGCGGCGTGTGGACCTGCGGTACATAGCCGTGGGCGCGAACGAAGCGCCGGGCCAGGTCGAGGATCTTCACCGGCTCGCCCATGTCGAGCACGTACACGCCCGCGACCTCGCGCGAGAGCGGCTCCATCGCGCCCGCCTGGATAACGAGCGTGGCGGCCTCGTGGATGGTCATGAGGTAGCGGGTCATGCGCGGGTCGGTCACGGTCACCGGGCCGCCCTCGGCGATCTGGCGTGTCCAGATCGGGAGCACGCTGCACGCCGAGCCCAGCACGTTTCCGAAGCGGACCATCGAGAAGAGCGTGCGCGAGGCGCCGTCGGCGCGGCTCTGGCGGTGCAGGGCCTGGATGTACTTCTCGGCCAATCGCTTGGTCGCGCCCATCACCGACGTCGGGTTCACCGCCTTGTCCGACGAGATCAGCACGAAGCGATCAACCCCCACCGCCAGCGACGCGTCCGCGATGCTCTTGGTGCCAAACAGGTTGTTCGTCACGGCGTGGGACGGGTGGTCCTCCATCAGCGGGACGTGCTTGTGGGCCGCGGCATGGAACACGACGTCCGGGCGCAGCGAGACCAGCAGGCGCAGCGTCTGATCGGCGTCGACGACGTCGTGCAGGATCGCCTTCCGGGGCACGTCGGGGAAGCGCGACGCGATCTGGCGATCGATCTCGAAGAGCGCGTTCTCCGATCGCTCGACGAGCACGAGCTGGCGCGGCGAGAAGGTCGCGACGATCCGGGCGATCTCGCTCCCGATCGAGCCGCCCGCGCCCGTGATGAGCACGCAGCGATCGCCGAGGGTTCGCGCGACGCCACGACGATCGATGCCGTACGGCGTGCGCCCGATCAGCTCGATGGGGTCGATCTCGCCGGCGCCCGCGCGGAGCGTGCCGCCGGGCGCGCACGCGACGAGTTCGGAGAGCGGCGGGACGATGCGCTCGGCGATCGAGAGCTCGCGGAGCATCGAGCGGGCGCGCCGGAGTTCCGACGACATCGAGCCAGGGAGCGAGATGATGGCGGCATGGAAGCCCAGCACGCCGTGCAGACGCGGCAAGTCCGCGAGCGAGCCCAGCACCGGGTGGTGCTTCTGCGCATCGCTCACCGGCTCGACCAGCACGCACCCAAGGAGCGGGGGCGGCGAGGGGAGGGTCATGAGCTGGGCGATCAACGCGGGGATGGTGGAGGCGGTGCCGACGAGCACGGTGTTGCCAAGATCCAAGCCCGGGCCGGACCTGGAGCCGGTCGGGCCGCGGGAGAGGTCGAGGTGTTCGCTCTGGTTGAAGCTGTTGAACTGGCTGTTCACGACGGGGACCTCCGGGTCCGGGCGGGCGTGGGGCTTCGCCCCGGTGCGCACCGGTACCACAAGGGAATATCGGCTTGGATGGGCCAAGGGCGGGAGGGAATCGGGCGGGGCTTTCCGTGGGGATGGCCCACCCGCCGAAGCTGCGCGAATCGCGGGCAAATCCCGCCGTTGCGCGGTACTGTTTGCACGAATCGGGCGAACGCCGGCGGAGACCGGCGCGATGGAGAGGCCCGACGCCGGCTGTTTCGATCTCGGTACTGGGAGCACGGATGATCACCAGGATCACAGGCACGATCCGCGAGGCCGGGGCGCTGGCCGTCACGCTGGAAGTCGGCGAGGGCGGGCTGTGGTACGAGGTGCTGGTGCCCGCGTATGTGGGCGAATCGGCGGCGGCCCGGGTCGGCGAGCGGATCACGCTCGTCACGCTTCAGTACCTCGAGGGACAGGGGCAGGGCTCGTCGTTCATCCCCCGCCTGATCGGCTTCGAGAAGTCCGACGACCGCAAGTTCTTTGAGCTCTTCACGACCGTGAAGGGGATCGGCAATCGCAAGGCGCTCCGCGCGATGGCCCTGCCGCCGGCGACGATCGCGCGGGCGATCGCGGATCGCAACGCCCGCGCGCTGACGGAGCTCCCTGAGATTGGCAAGCGCCTGGCGGAGACCGTGATCGCGGAATTGTTCGGGAAGGTAGATGGGTACCTGGCGCTGGGCGAGGTGGGCCGGCTTGATCGCGCGATCGAGCCGCGGACGATGATCGCGTCGGGCCCCGCGGAGGAGGCGGTGGCGGCGTTGCTCGCGCTGGGCGAGCAGCGTGCCGACGCGGAGCGGCTCGTGGCGCGGGCGGGCGAGCGACTGGCCAAGGCGGGCACGCCGGCGGAGAGCGCGGACGAGCTGGTCTCGGCCGTGTTCGCGGCGCGGGGGATGTGATCGGGCGAGAACGGCGGATCGCGCGTGGTCGCCGGATTGGCCGGGCCAGCCGGAGCACTCTCCGGGCCGACGTATTCACTTGTCAAAGACGCCGGGGTTGCTCCGCGGACGAATTCGTCCTTGGCCTGGCCCCGGTGAGGGCGCGGGGAACGCACACGCTCTCCAACCAGGGGGCGGGCGGACACATTGGTGCGCACGGAAGCGGTGGTAAGCAGGCACTAAGGACGTGGCGCGGGGCGCTCAGAAATGCCGGAAGACAAGGCCGCGGAGACGCTTGCGCGCGGGGAGATCGCACGCAGAATTTCTTTTCGGAAATCCGGAAAAAGCGGAAAAAGACAGACACTCTGGTGCGCACGGATGCGGTTGTATGTGATCACTAACCGGGGACAGTTCTCCGGACTTGCCGTCATCAAGCTTGTCGGACCAGCAGCGGAGGAGGGCGGCGTCAGTAGGTGAAATTGGCGTTGGGATCGGTGGAGCTGAGGGTGCTGGCGGCGGAGCTGCCGCTGACGGCGGCGGTTGCGGCGCCCGAACGATCGATGATAGGGCCGTAGATGTTGTTGGCAACCATCTCCCAGTTGGTGGTGTTGCCCGAGCAGGTGTTCTTGATGATGATGTTGCCAGCACCATCCACGTCGATCCCGCGATCGGCGCTGGTGCAGTTGTTGGCCTCGATGCGGTTGTCGCTGCCGGTGGCGTGGATACCCGCGCCGTCGCCCGTCCCATTGAGCGTGCATGTGTTGCCGGTGATGGTGCATGCCGTGCCGCAATTGACTCCGTCCAGCGCGTTGTAGCGGGCCACGCAGTCGGAGATCGCGCACCCCGAGTTCGCGACGAAGCCATTGCCAGAGTTGGTATACGTTGCGCAGTTGGCTGCGGTTGAGCCGTACGACAGGTTGATGCCTTCGGTGTTGTAGCCGGCCGAGGAATCCGAAATGGAACTTCCGTTCCCCAAGGTGATCCCGGCCGAACTGTTGTAGGTTGCGATGCAGTGCTGGACAGTGGAATTCGCTCCTGTGTAGATCCCATACGCGCTGTCGTCGGCGATGCAGCGGGAGACCTCCGCTCGAGCGCCCGCCCAGATTCCAATATTCGTATTGCCCGAGGCGGATACTCCCTCGATGCGGCAGCCAACGACACCCGTAAGTCCGAGGTTGATTCCATTCTGTCCCCAGTTGCGGACGGAGCCGTTGACGACAGTGATGTTGACGAGGCCGTACGTGGTCGCGCTGACGCCGTCGAAGGCGCCCATGGAGGCAAAGCCGGCGAGTTCGAAGCCGTTGAGGTCGAGGGTGACGCCGCTGGCGACGATCTCGATGCCGTGCTTGCCAGCGACGCCGACGATGTTGCCGGTAAGGTAATAGGAGCCGCGCTGGGTGATCTTGTAGAGGCTGTCGGTGTCGCCGGGGGTGTTGGTGGAGTTGATGGCGATGCGGGGCTCGACCTCGGTGAGGGTCTTGTAGGTTGAGGAGACCGCGCCGCCGGGCGGGTTGAGCGGGCCAGCCCAGACGAGGGTGGAGATCACGCCGCCGACGGCGAGGAGTGCGAGAGCGACGCGGGCAAGGGTCTTGGTGTTTGGGGCGGACATGCGTGGATTCCTTTTCGGGGTCGGTGTGTGCCTGTCGGTGGCGCGGGAGGTGGAACGCGCCAGCGCGGCGCGGCTCGGGGCGCGTCAGTAGGTGAAATTGGCGTTGGGGTCGGTGGAGCCGGGGGCGGTGCCGCCGGTGTTGCCCAGGACGGCGCCGGCGGAGGAACCCTGGACGACGAGGATGGTGTTCCCGGCGACAACATCCCAGTTGGTGGTGTTCCCGGAGCAGGTGTTCTTGATGATGATGTTGCCGGCGGAATCGACGTCGATGCCGCGATCGCCGCCGACGCAGTTGTTGGCCTCGATGCGGCTGTCGGCCCCCATGGCGTGGATGTTGGCGCCGTCGCCGGAGCCGAAGCCGTTGCCGTCGCACGTGTTCCCGCGGACGATGCTGCCCGGGCCGCACAGGATGCCGTCGAAGCTGTTGTTGATGACGTTGCAGTCGATGATCTGGCCGTTTGAGACGACGTAAATGCCCTGGGCGACGTTCTGGTACGACGTGCAAGCGGAGATGGTGCAGGCGGGCTGCGTGACGATCCCGTAGGAGATGTTCCCGGAGCACGAGCAGTGCGTGATCGTGGTGCCGGAGTTGGCGAGGATGCCGCGCATGGAGTTCGAGTTTGCGGAGCAGTCCGAGATCACGGAATTGCTCTCGACGGCGATCCCGTTTTGGTTGTTGCTCGCCGCGCAGCGGGTGATCAGGGCGTTGTTCCCCGCGCTGATTCCGGCGACGACGTTTCCGGTCGCGGACACCGCGTCCACTTGGCAGTTGGACGCGAAGAGGATTCCGAGGTTGATGCCGCACTGGCCCCAGTTGCGGACCGAGCCGTTGACGACGGCGATGTTGCTCAGGCCGCTCACGGTGACACTGACGCCGTCGAAGGAGCCCATGGATGCGACGCCGGACAAGTCGAAGCCGTTGAGGTCGAGGGTGACGCCGCTGGCGACGATCTCGATGCCGTGCTTGCCGACGACGCCGGTGATGTTGCCGGTGAGGTAATAGGAGCCGGGCTGGGTGATCTTGTAGAGGCTGTTGGCGTCGCCGGGCGTGTTGGTGGCATTGATGGCGATGCGCGGCTCGACCTCGGAAAGCGTCTTGTAGGTTGAGGAGACGGGGCCGCCGGGCGGGTTGAGCGGGCCGGCCCAGACGAGGGTGGAGATCACGCCGCCGACGCAAAGAACGGCGAGGCCGATGCGAGCAAGGGTTTGAGTCTTCGTGACCATTGGTAAGTCCTTGACGAGTCCGCCCGAAACACTCCACGTCCGGCGGCCAACAGGGTGCGCGTGCGGTCAAGGCCGCAGGAGGTCACCCGCCGCGACGCCAACGCGGTACAACGCTCAATTTAGCCTTGCAAGTCCGTAATTGGAAGGAGAATCCCGCTGGCGTACGTTGATCCGCGTCGTGTTCGTATCGCGTTCTATCCTCGAACGATCGCGCTGCGAAATCCGAAGAAAGAGCGGGGCCCAACGAGGGCGGATCGAAAGGGACTCATGACCTGGATGGAGATCCTGGCCGCGTGCATTGTGCTGTTGCTCGGGGTTATCGGCGTGGGGCTCACGCTGCTGACGCTGCCGGGCGCGTGGCTGACCATCGCGGTGGCGGTGGGCTGCAACGTGTGGCAACCGGGGCTGATCTCGTGGTGGACGATCGGGGCGGCGGTGGCGCTGGCGGCGATCGGCGAGGCGCTGGAGTTCTTTGCGTCCGCGGCCGGCGCACGGAAGTTCGGCGGCAGCCGCCCGAGCGCGGTGGCGGCGGTGGTCGGGTCGATCGTGGGCGCGATCGTGGGCACGCCGTTCCTTCCGCCAATCGGGACCGTGGGAGGCGCCGTGCTCGGCGCGGGTGTGGGCGCGCTGATCGCGGAGCGAGGCCTGTCGAACAAGGGATGGCGCGAGTCGGCGCAGGTCGGCACGGGCGCGGCGGCGGGACGCCTGGCGGCGACGATCATCAAGACGTGCATCTCGGGCGCCGTGGCGGTGACGCTGGTGGTGGCGGCGTTTGTGAAGTGAGCGAGAAGACGGGGCGCATCGGCGGGCGTAGTCACGGCGAGCGGCGCGTCGGCGTCGGACCCTTGCTCGCGGGCGTGCTCAAGCCCGGCGTCGAAAGACACCCCAGATCAACAAATGGCGGCGTGCCGACGGGGCGGCGGATCGATATGCTTGGGCGGGTGGGAGATGCCTTTGGGTGGGGCGATGCCGGCGCGACCGGCCGTGCCCTGGGAGCGAGATGCCGACGACACGCCAGCAACCGGCTCAGAATCAGGCGACCGCCGCGAACCCCGCAACGGACGCGAGCGTGAAGCACTTCGTGCTGGACACGAACATTCTGCTTCACAACCCCAACGCGCTCTTTGTGTTCAAGGAGCACCACGTCGTCATTCCATTTGCGGTCATCGAAGAACTCGACAAGATGAAGCGCAAGGAGGATGACCTCGGGCGCAACGCCCGCGAGTGCATCCGGCACCTCGACCGCCTGCGGAACATGGGGAGCCTGACGCACGGCGTGTACTGGGGCGAGGTGGCGCCGCGCGTCGGCGCGGGCGCGGCCCTGGGCCCCGGCGGGCAGACCGGCTCGATCCGCATCGACGTGACGGTGTACGACCGCCCGGGCGCGATCGCGCTCGACATGCCCGACAATCGCATCATCGCGGTCGCGTGGCACCTGCACCAGCAGGGCATCCGCTCGGTGTTCGTGTCGAAAGATCTGTCGGCGCGCATCAAATCTGATTCGCTCGGAATCAAGACAGAGGACTTTGAGAACCAGAAGGTCGACGCGGAGCGCCTGTACACCGGATACCTGGCCGCGACGACCGACGGCGAACTGATCGACGATCTGTACAAGGACCGTCTCGTGCCGGTCGAGCGGGTGGCGCCGTTCCTGGTCGCCAAGGACTCCGAGGGCGTTGAATATCCGCGTGAGCTGCTGCCGAACCAGTACGTCGTGCTCAAGGACCGCGACGACGAGAACCACACGGGGATCGGGCGGCGGCTGGCCGACACGGACCATGTGATCCCGGTGACGGGCCCGCGCAAGCCGGTGTTCGGGATCATGCACCGCAACGTGCAGCAGATGATGGCGCTCGACCTGCTCATGGACGACGACGTGAAGCTCGTCACGCTGCTTGGCTCGGCGGGCACGGGCAAGACGCTTCTGGCGCTGGCGGCGGGGATGGCCAAGGTCTTCAGCGAGGAACGCTACGACAAGCTGCTGGTCGCGCGCCCGATCATGCCGCTGGGGCGCGATATCGGATACCTGCCGGGCGACAAGGACGAGAAGCTCGGCGCGTGGATGCAGCCAATCTTCGACAACCTGACGTACCTGCTCAGCACGCGGGGCGCGAGCGGGCAGGGCCCGGAGAGTCACACGACCGAGCAGCGCGTGGAGAAATTGGTCGCGGACGGCAAGCTGGTGCTCGAGCCCTTGACGTACATCCGCGGCCGATCGATCCCGCACCAGTTCATGATCGTGGACGAGGCGCAGAACCTCACGCCGCACGAGATCAAGACGATCGTGTCGCGCGTGGGCGAGGGCACGAAGCTGGTGCTGACCGGCGACATCGGGCAGATTGACAACCCGTACCTGGATCAATCATCGAACGGCCTGTCGTACACGGCCGAGAAGATGAAGGGCGTGCGTCTGTTCGGGCACATCACGCTCGCCAAGAGCGAGCGGAGCGAACTGGCGAGTCTGGCGGCGAGCAGGTTGTAGGCACGAGGCTCAGCAGCGTCGCTCTGCGGATTTGTTCCGGTCCCCGCGGTCCTGCCAGATCTTCAATTCCCACTCGGCCATCGACGCAAAGCCGTTGTGCATTGCGCAGGATGCGATTTTTCCAATCCAATTTCGGTAGGTATCGATGCAATCGAGTTGCGTCCAAACGCCACTCACACCGGCCTCTTCAAGCACAATGCCATCGAGCGGGCAATGCACAGGAGTTGGCCACGCGGGGTCGAGGCACCACACGTACTTGAGGTAGAGATTCAGCGCCTTCTGCGCGATGACGATTCGAAGCCGACGACCGAAAAGCGCGTCCGGGTAGCGATGTGACATTTCCCGCGAAAGCCCCTCGATCGCTGCGATGAGCCCCTCCTCGGACCGATTCTCGCGAACAAACTCCGCTGCGGCCCGTGTCGCGTCCTTGAAGCTCTTGGCAAATCGAGCCCGCTGCTCTTCTGACAAAAGCTTGATGTAGACCGGAGCCTTGGTGTTCCGAGTTCGAACCGCGGAGACATAGCTTTCGTGGACGGCTTGCGCGTGCGTCCGTATGGCGACGCCCGGCTTGACGCTGACAAGAAACTCAGCCTTTGCCTTGTCGATGTCCATTTGGATAATCAATCACCCGCTTGCGCACTCAACGCTAGGTGGCCGAAAGCTCACAAGTTCGTACGCGTGCAAGACAGAAAACAAATCGGCGGGGACGACCGGGCCACCCAGAAGTCGCTCACCCGCCCATGCGGTTGGTGCGGGAGCGCGGGTCGGAGGCGCCGAGGCCGGAGAGGCGGGCGCCCGGGCCGCGAACGCCCACGGGCTGGAAGATGAACCCGAAGCTGGTTTCGTCGGTGGTGTCGTTGTAGGACACTCCTACACCGAAGATGGCGGAGGGGAAGCGACGGCGGATTTCGAATGAAATCGTCTGGAGCCCGCCGTTGGTGAGGTCCATGACGGCGTCGGCGCCGAGCGAGTACTTGGTGGTGAGCTCGTACTGGGTGCCGAAGTCGAGGAACTTGGAATCCAAGGCGTTGATGCCGCGGTATTCCATGTAGCTTCCGAAGCCGGGCCAGTGCTGGATGGTGAATCCGCCGCTGGTGCGGGCGGGCTGGTTGGAATCGAAGCTGTAGATCTCGCTCCCGACGAGGGAGAAGGAATCGGTGACGAGCCACTCGCCCTCGGCGGTGAACGAATCGCCGACGTTGGAGAGTTCGGGTCGATAGAAGATGGTTCGTTCGATCGGCGATTCGATGTTGGCGTCGTCGGAGGTGATCGTAAAGTCGGTGCGGAGCTTGAAGACGTCGGCGGAGTGCCAGCGGGCCGGGCCACCGCGCTGCGTCTGCCAGATCTGATCGAGCCCGATATTGGCGATTGATCCTTCGGAGAGGCCCTCGACCGTGTCGTCGTAGACGGGGAGATCGACGTTGTCGACGTTGGTGCCGCTGGTCCACACGCCGAGGTTGGGCGTGATGAGGTGGCGCATGCGGTGGAGGTCAAGGGCCTTGGAATCGACGCTGTTGTCGATGTGCTGCAGCGTGGTCGAGAGCTGCGCGCCGGTGGAGCCCCACAGGCGCGTGTGCTCGTCGTCCGCGGGTGAATACTGATCGAAGGTATCGTCGTAGTGCGTGACACGTCCGGCCATGCTCGGCGTGAGGTTCCAATCACCCAGCATCAGGGGTGCGACGAACTCGTGGCGAGTGTCGAGTCGCGTGACCGAGCCTTCCTCCAGCCCCGCGGCGCGCAACCGCTCGGAGATGGACTGGTCGGCGTTGATGCCGAACGCGCGCTGCGCGAGGAAGTTGTTGGTGAAGCCGCGGTCTTTGGCGAGCGGATCGTCGAAGTTCATCGCGATCTCGCCGGCCCGGTACTCGCTGAAATAGCTGACCGCGCCGCCGCCCAGGTCGTCGGCGAGGCGCACGTACGAACCTTCCGGCATCTTCTCGACGGAATAGCCCTGCGACTGGAGCAGGTATTCGTTGGCGATGAAGTCGTTGAACGTGCCCTTGGCGTCGAAGGCGAGGATGGAGTTGTCCTCGGCACGCCGGAGGTACGCGCGATTGGTGAACTCGCGCCGGTTCTCGCCCATGTCTTCCATGAACGCATCGACGAATGTCTCGTCGGAGATGTACGAGCCCTCGAGGTAGACCTTCCACGACTCATTGATGTCCTGGATGTGGTCGGCCGCGATGATGCCGCGGGTGTCGCCCTGGTGGTCGAGCTTCTTGCCGGTCTTGAGCAGGTCCTCCCCGTCGTCGTCGATGACGGTGTAGGCGAGCAGGCTGCCGTTGGAGTCCTGGTCGCGCCAGTCGAGCTGGGTGCCGATCGCCGGGCCGCGCTTGAAGTAGGCGTCGACGAGCAACTCCGCGCCGAAGCCCTCGGGGCGTTTCACGCCGAGGATTCCCGGGATGTCCCACACGGTCTTGATCGCGCTGCCCGAGCCCGACGAGCTCTCGACGCGCAGGTCGCGGAGCGGGATGTGCTCCGGGTCGCCCGAGAAGATCGGGAAGTAGAAGAACGGCACGGGGCCGGCGCGGAGCGTGATGTTGCGCGCGTCGACGAGCGTCTGCGTCGCCCCCCCCGGCTCGCCCGCGGCGCGCTTCTGCTGCGTGATCGTGATGCTGCTCGAGCCGATCGAGAACATCGGGTCAAAGAACGCGGTGTTGGTCAGCGTCGCGTGCTCGGCCACGAACTCCTGCTGCGATTCCTGGCGGATCGTCTCGGCCCGCACGTACAACGGCAGGCGACGCTGCTGGTCGTAGGTCCAGAAGACCGAATCGATCACGACGGCCTTGCCGGTCTGCACGTCGTAGTAAGCCTTGGGCGCGCGCAGCGTGTACTTGCCGTCGGTCGCGACCATGTCGCCCTCGAGGTACACACCCAGCACTTCGGAGGCGTCGAGGCGCCCGAGGTTCTTGAGCGGCCCGGGCGGGAGGAAGATCACGGCCCGCTGCGCCGTCATCTGGAGCGAGTTGCCCTTGACCAGGTCCGTGTACTGCACCACAACCCCGCCCGACACGATCACGCTGTTGCGATCGGCGCCGGAAACGAGCGTGACATCGCTGGAGGAAACGGAGATGATGCCGTTCTTGGCGAAGATCGGCTGGGGCACTTCGAGCGCGGGCGGCAGCGTGCGAAGCGCGTCGCGGAGTTCGGCCTCGGTCGGCGTCGGCGCGGAGGTGAGGTTACGCCCGGGCGCGCCGGGATCGCTCTGATCGAGCGGCAGGGTCTCCACGCCGCCGGGGCGCGTGGGAAGATCGGGCGTGTTGGGAGCGGTCGGCGCGACCATGGAGCGCAACGCGGCCGCGAGCGTGCGCTCGCCCTCGATAAGCAGCGGATCGTTCGGACGCTGGGACTTGAAGAGCGCGGGGCGGACGATGCGGACCGGGTCGCTGGCGTTGATCACGCCGCGCACGGGCAAACGCTCGGCCTTGAACGAGATCACGGCGTCGTCGGTCGCGGAACCCGCGTGGTCAAAGAGTGCAAAGACCTGATAGGCGTTGGGCCCGATCTCTTTTCGCGGCGCGAGCCACACAACCGCTCGCTTGGCGGAAAAGTGGTAGAGGCCAAGATCCACTTCAACCTCGCCGTCCAAGAGCAGGCGCTGGGTGACGTTCCCCGCGGCGTCGGGCTCTTCGGTCCAGGCCCAGACCTTCTGCGCGGCGAAACTGAGCGGGCCGCCCGCCGGGTTGAGGGGCCACTTCAGGCCGGCGAAGTCGCGACCGGTGATGAGGTCATACGTGCCGGGCTGGTTCGCGGGCTGATCGAACCCGGGTGCCTCGGGGTTCACACCGTTGTGCCACGGCGCCGCGGAGGCGCTGAACACGGGTGCGATCACCAGGGGCAGCGCCGCCGCGACCAGACCGGCCGCCAGCCCACGCCGCAGCCCGCGCCCTTGGCCGACCCGAGCCAACAGCCGACCAACGCCCGAATGACCGCAAGGCTTGCTGCGCATGTGCGGATGCTACGGGGGCGCGGGCGGATTCACAACTGGCGGCTGATGGGCGGCTTGCTGCAGGGCACACGCACGCCGCTCCAAGCGCCAAAACGTGCCCGCCGCCCCGAGGGCCAGCGCCCCCACCACCCACAGCGGCACCACGATCTGCCACTCGCCCGGGGAATAGTGAGTGAATTCGGCCTTCCAGCGGACGGGCTCTGAGTTGATGGCTATGTAGAACGACTCGGTCGATGGGCGACCCCAGTTCAGAGTGAACCTGCCGTGCTCGAGCCGCCAGCTTCCGAGGGAACCGATGCGCGAGCCGGAGTAGAACGGCAGGTTCAGCAACCACAGAACGGCGACCATCATCGCGGCCAAGAGTGATGCGAGCCTGAGGCGGTTAGAGGTCCTGCGCTGGAAGTGTGTGAGCTTCATCAGCATTCACCCATGGACAAATCACGCTCGCGCCGCGATCGCCTCGCGTCGGGAAGGCTTGCGCGCCAAATCTCCTGCAGCTTCACGCGCCCCGCGCAGGCTTCCGCACTTCTAGTGAATCTCCAGGTCTCTTGCCTCGCCGCCCTGGTTTGCCGCCCGCAGTTCCGCGTCGATGGCCTGGAGCTGGTCGATCAGCTTGCGCCGGGCCCCGGCGGCGAAGGGGTTGTCGTTCTGGATCACGCTGAAGAGGTGGCCCGCGTCGACGCGGACCGTGTCGACGGTCTGCTTCATCGCGCGGAAGGAGGGCGGGACAAAGGCCGCGTCTTCGCCCGCGCCGACACCGATCATGCCCTTGGCGACAAAGAACGCCAGCGCGTGGGTCATCGCCATCAGTTGATCGTGCTCTTCGGGCGTTTGGTCGATGACGTCGCAGCCGATGCGCTCGTACAGCGCCCTAGCTTCGTCGGCCGCGGCGGGGTGCTGCGTATTCGGGCAGACGACCGCACGCAACGGCCGCTCGTTTCGCGCCAGCGAAGCCGGTCCAAAGAGCGGGTGCGTCGCGCACCAAGCGACCTGGGTGCCGAGCTCGCGCGCCAATTGCTTGGTCGGAAGGACCTTGACGCTGCCGACGTCGAGCACGAGGTGCTCGCGCGAAAGGAACGGGCGGGCGGCACGCAGCACGCCCTCGAGCGTGCGAACCGGGACGCAACAGACAATCGTGCGCGCTTGGCGAAGGAGCTCTTCGAGCGATCCGGCCGCGTGGGGAAGCTGGCCGGGCAGCACCTGCGGGTCGAACGCGCGGTATTCCACGCCGGCTGCATCGAGGAGCGACACCAGCGCTCGCCCGAAGTGACCGAATCCAACCACGCCGATCGGCTCGCGAATCTGCGGCATGGGGCGAGTGTATCGGGCCACGCGAAATTGCGGCGGAGTGTCGATTGGTTGGCCGCGCTCGCCGCGCGCCCAACTTCGCGCCGCCTCGCTCGGCTTCCCACCCCGATTCCCGACTCCCGATTCCCCGAGCCCGTCCTCGTGACTTCGTGACTTCTGTTATTCTCTCCCCGTGCTTGTCTCCACGATCATCCTCTATCTCACGCTCGCGTTGTGCGCAGTCGCGATCGGCGCGATGGCGTGGCACTACGACATGTACGTTCACGAGCCGCTTCGCATGATCCTGCTCTCGGTCGCGATGGGGGCCGCGTTCATGTGGACCGCGGGGCGATTGCAGACCTGGACGATCGTCCATTTCGCCGAGCAAGGCCGGATCATGCCCAACGTCTCGCTCGCCTCGCTCGCGGGACTCACCGAGGAGGTCGCCAAGCTCTCGGTCGTGCTGCTGCTCGCGCTCTTCGCGTCGCGCCACGTCAACGAGCCCATCGACGGCATGATGTACGGCTCGTTCGCGGGCCTCGGCGCTGCGCTCGAAGAGTCCGTCTGGGTCCTCAACCTCGATCACCCGAACTTCCTCCCCCTGCAAGAGCCCGTGCGCCTCGCGGGCCACCTCATCTTCGGTGGGATCGGCGGTTTCGGCGTGGGGCTCCTGGTCACCCGCGCGCGCCGCGCCATGCCCCTCACCCTTCTCGCGCTCTTCGGCGCCGCCACGATCCACACGCTCTGGGATGTCGTCGCCTTCGACGCCGCGGAGAAGTTCAACGCCGCCAAGGCGCTGCGCTGGTATCACACAATGGGCGGCGTGGTGCTGATGCTCTCGGGCATGGTCGTCTATCGCCTCCTGATCACCAACGCCGTCCGGCGCACGCGGGTCTGGCTCGACATGCGCGATCTTGCGACCGGGCAAGCTCCGCCCGTGTGATGGGGCACTCGCTCGCCTTTCCAACCCTTGCCACATTTGCTTGTTTGTCGCACATGGGTATTGGCGGTTGCGTGGGGAAGAAAGCCCATATCCCACCGCGAGTCGCTGTGTTTGCCCTTCCGATGCGGGCCGCGTGCGATATGCTGGTGCATCTCCCGCACACTTTCCGGAGCTCTCCGATGCGCCGCACGTTCCTGAAGTCCGTTGTCTCCCTCGCCGCCTTGTCGCTCGTCGCCACCGCGTTCGCGGGGCTTGCCGCGACCTCTCAGCCCGCCAAGCAGGCGCCCGCACCTGGCGCGAAGGCTTCGCCCCGCAACTCCGCGGCCGCGGACGCGCTCGGCCTCTCCCTGGGCACGCAGGCGTGGACGTTCCGCGATCGCACGGCGTTCGAGGCGGTCGACATCGCGGCGGACCTGGGCCTCACGAACATCGAGCTCTTCACGGACCAGACGCTCTCGCCCGAGCACAAGGACGTGAAGGTCGGCCCGGGCATGGCCAAGGAGCACATGGACGCGCTCAAGAAGAAGCTCGCGGATCGCAAGGTCGTCGCGAGCAGCTTCGGCGTGGTCGGCTTCAAGAAGGACGAGGTCGACGCGCGGGCGAAGTTCGAGTTCGCCAAGGCGATGGGCATGGGCGCGATCTCGTGCGAGCCGGAGTTCGATGCCTGGGACCTGGTCGAGAAGCTGGCGGTTGAATACAACATCCGGCTGGCGGTTCACAACCATCCCAAGCCGTCGCGCTACTGGAGCCCGGAGATCGTGCTGGAGCACGTGGGCAAGCGCTCGAAGCTGATCGGCGCGTGCGCCGACACGGGGCACTGGCCGCGCTCGGGCCTTTCGCCGGTCGACCAGCTCAAGAAGCTCGAGGGCCGGATCGTGGAGCTGCACTTCAAGGACGTGGCACCCGAATCGGGCAAGCCCAGCGAGTACCTCGACCGCCCGTGGGGCACAGGGCACGCCGACGCGAAGGCGATGCTGCGCGAGCTGGTGCGCCAGAAGTTCAAGGGCGTGGTGCTCGTCGAGTACGAGAACACCGAGGGGAAGGAACTGGAAGAGAACGTGCGGAAGTGCGTGGCGTTCTTTGATTCCGCCGCGGCGGAGATCCTGAAAGAGCAGGGCAAGTAGAAGCTCCGAGCGTGCCACAACGCGGAGCCCTTCAAACCCGCGACGTTGTGGATCACGTTCCTACCGCTTGCTTCGAACGACAACTGCAACCGCTGTCGCCGGGCGACTGCCTATTCCTCGTCGAACCCGCTCTCGACGAGTTTCTTGAGCGCCTCGCAGCACTTGGCGGCGTCGCTCCCCACCGCGATCACCTGCAGCTCGGTGCCCTCGCTGGCGGCCAGCATCATCATCTGCATGATCGACTTGCCGTCGACGCTCGTGTCGCCCTTGCTCACGGTCACCTCGCTGGCGAACGTGCTGGCCACGTCGACGAAGGTCATCGCGGGGCGCGCGTGCAGCCCCAGGCGGTTGACGATCTTCACCGTGATCTCGCAGCGATCCGACACGCGACGCTCCCCACCGCGGACCCAACGGGGTCCCGATCAGCCGGCCAACTGCTGCCCGTCGGCCTCTTCCAGGAGGGCCGTCACCTCGTCGTTGGTCCCCGCCTGACGCAGGAAGCGCCGGAACGTGTCCTTGGAGAGGTTCTTGAAGATGACCTCCATCGCCTGGAGGTGCTGCTCGGGACGATCCTCGGGCGAGAGGAGCAGGAACACCGAGAAGACGGGCTGCTTGTCGAGCGAGTTGAAGTCCACGCCGCGCGGCGCGAGGCCGATCGCCGCGGACATCTTGGTGACCGAGGGGTGCTTGACGTGGGGGACGGCCACGCCGCGCCCGAATCCGGTCGACCCCTTGCGTTCGCGGTCGAGCACGCGGGCGACGAGTTCATCGCGGATCGCCGGGGCCGCCGCCCCGCTCTTGACCAGCGCGTCGATCAACTCGCGGATCACGTCATCGCGGGTGGCGCCCTGCAGCTTGGCCACAACCGCGCCCGGGGCGATGATCTCCATCAGCTTCATACCGACTCCTGCCCCGCCGCGGGGCGTGTGCTGCGCATTCCAGCGCCTGTTACCGCGATCCGGGGCGGTGATGGTCCTGCTTGAGGCGTTCCTTGAACTCCGTGAGCTGCCGCGTGGCCTTCTGCACCGCCTCGTCGATCGCCGCGTACAGGTCCTGGCCCGTGACGTGGCTCACGAAATCGTCGTGATGCTCCACGTCAACCACGAGCTCGACCGTGAAATCACCCGTCTTGTGATGGTCCGCCTTGGACAACGTCACCGTGACGCACTGGATCTTGTCGTAGAACTTCGGAAGCTTCGAGGTCTTCGATTCCGCGTGCTCACGGATCGCGTCCGTCACCTCGATGTTCCGCCCGATCACGTCCGTCCGCATGCACGCTCCCTTTCCGCCCTCGGCCAAACGACCCGCCGGGCCAGACACGATCATAACCCCCACCCACGCCCTGACCAGAGGCCAATCGAGGGGCCAATCCGGAGGCCAAACCACAGAGGGTCCCGGAGCTTCCAACTCCCCTTTGAAGGCCCCGCCACCCGGAAACGGAAGGCCGCGGTGGGCACACGGTGGGTGCCCGGCTTCCCGGGTCGGGTCCAAAAACGCTGCGGGGCGCCCCGAGGGACGCCCCGCCAATGGGCCTGGGCAGGCTCGAACTGCCGACCTCACCCTTATCAGGGGTGCGCTCTAGCCAACTGAGCTACAAGCCCCACGCCCGACGGCCTTCCGCCGGGGTCCAAAGTATACCCCCGCCAAACCCACCCCGACACCGCTGCTGAGGCCTCCACGCCACCGCGACTATGCATCTGGGCCGCCCGCACCAAGGGCGCGCGACCCGCCGTCAGACGTGAGAATCGAACCAACGCGGGCGGCATGGACATGGCCCACGTTCCAGCGTCCACGCCTTCGCGCGACCACTTCGCCAGTCGGCCACTTGACCACTTCCGCCTTGGGAGCCGTCAGCACCCGGACTCAAACGCGCTGGCGAAGAGGTCGTAATCGTCGCCGTTCACAAAGCCGTTGGCATCAAGGTCCGCGACTGAGTCCGCGGCATCGAACGCCGACGCGAACAGGTCGTAGTCATCGCCGTTCACAAAGCCGTTGTCGTCGAGGTCCGCCACGCAGGCGTCGTAGGTCACGCTCAGCTCCGCGTAGTCGATCAGGCTCCCTTGAAAACTCGAGATGAAGTTGACGACCAGGCGCGCCTGAAGTCCCGCCGCGACCTCACCGAAATAGGCACCGTCGAGCGGCGCGAGATAGACCTGCCAGCCCGACCCGCCGAGGCTGTTGGTGGTGATCCACGCCTGCGACGGCGTGTCGAAGACCTGCAATTCGTCGGGAATGGATGACTGATTGAGGCGGATCGCCAGGGTGGCCGAGACGATCCGCGACGGCGCCACCGGCACGCCCGAGAAGTTCATCCCGACGGGATCGGTATGCACGATCGTCTCGTCGAAATCGAGGCGTTCCGATGTCGTCGTCTGCGCCGCGCTCGCCGACGCGAGCCCCGCAACGCCAACCGCGACGGCGAGGCTGGATCGATATCTTCTCATCGCACACGCGCCCCTGCCACAGTGACTGTTCGCCCGGGTTCCGGACTATCAGCCTAACGATCGAGCGCGAAACCACAAAGCGAAACTCGTGCGGCCCCCCCTGAATGGGGTCACGCGTTGGCGCATGCTGGTCGGCATGGGCCTTGGAGTACCCCCAAAAACCAACAAGGCCCGCGACGAGTGCCGCGGGCCCTGTGATTGGGTCAGATCGAGTTCACGAGTCGCCCGAAGGCGACCGGTGAATTAGCGACGACGACGGGCGACCAGGAGGCCGGCGCCACCGAGGAGCGCCATGGCGCTCGGGGCCGGGACCTGCTCGTACGCGATGGTCAGCGTGCCGCCGAGCCAGTAGCCGTCGATCGCGTTGGAGTAATCGTCGTAGCCTTCGAAGTACTCCATGCGAAGGGTGCCGTCACCGCCGACGTTGAAGTCGAGGGCGTACTGGATAAGGTCGATGACGCCGCCCGAGGAGTAGGTGCTGACGCCAGCGAAGGTGTCGCCAACGCCCGGGGTGAGCCACACGCCGAGGGCCTGCGTCGAATCCTCGAACGAGACCTTCATGTCGTCGAGCCAGGAGAAGCCGTCGGCCTCAAGGGTGACATCCCAGCCAATACCGACAACGTGCGAATTCGCACCGATGTTGTAGCCCTGAACGATGTTCTGCGCATCGCCGTACAGGTCCCACGAGGGGAGATTCGAGACGTTGACCGTCATGTACGAGATCGAGCGGCTGTTGGCGCCGCCCATGCCCGTGTTCTTGCCTTCGAGAAGCCTGTCGACGTTGCCATTCTTCGCCTGGGCCGCGCCAGCAATGGCCGCGATCGCCAGGATCAAACCAAACTTCTTCATGGAAACCCTCCCAATCCGCCGAACGATCGCCCCAGCCGTGTCGTCGGCGCAACGACACAGGGCGCCCCGAATCCACACTGGATCCGGAGACTCAAGCTCGTGACGAACGGGGGTCTGTCTCCCTCCCCTCCCTCACGTGTGCGCGGAGAAGTCGCGCACCCAGAGCCTAATAGACCCGGCGATGGAGATCAAGCACATTTTTGCGCGCCCTTGCGTATTCCTCAGCACATTCTGTGGGGCACCCCGCCCGAGCCCAAACCAACAGCCGAACCGCCGCCTGACTTCTTCCCGTCCGACGAGTAAGTTCCACCCAAAGCACGAGTTCCTGCATCCGCGAGTGACAACCAGCAACCCGCCAGCACCATCCAAAGTCGGTTGTGATCTGCCCGCTGAGACGATGCGTTCCGGCACCTTCATCCGCACGCCCCACGCTCCCCGTGCCCCAGAAACACTTGTCCGCTTCCCGCGTCGATCATGCGTAGGCCGGATCCGCCGACGGGGCGGCACGATCAACCGGCGCGACTTCCGCGCCCCCCGAGGCGCGACACGAGCGCCCGAACCTGAGATCATGCCCACGCACGAGCGCCCTCGATGACAACCGCCTGGTGGGAAACTCGCTGGCTCCTCTCCGCGACGGCGTGGACCCTCGCGGGTCTGGGTGCGCTCACGTTCCTCTGGGCGATGTGCCGCGATCGATCGCGCGGGCGCACGCGCTGCCCGAAGTGCTGGTACGACCTGGCGGGGCTCGTGAAGCCGGAGACACCAGCGCCCTGGCCGATCACCTGCCCCGAGTGCGGCAAGAAGATCGAGCACGAGCGACAGACCCGGCGCACCCAGCGCCATTGGAGGCTGGCCGCGCTCGTGCTGACGGTGATGCTGGCGGCGTATCCGATTGCGCACATCGCCGACGCGCGCGAGTTCGGCCCGCAGCGGCTGCTCCCGCTCTGGCTCCAGGCCGTCGCGTGGCCGGTGGGTGAACTGGACGGCGATCGGTTCGCCAACCCACAAGTAGGGACCAGGATCGGCACCGGAAACGGGCTGGACATCATCGAGCAGATCAAGACCGAAGCCCCCGATTCGTGGTACGCGCGCCATTTTGCCGGCCGCATCGCGCGATCTATGAAGTTTTCCGAGCCTGGGATGTCGGCTCGCGTGCTCGACTTCGGGCATCTCTGGCCGCTACTGCGGCGAGGCGCGCCGTGGTACACGGAAGAAGAGGCCAAGGCGCAGGAGAGGATCCAAGGCGGCCCGAAGCAAGGCCGGGGCCGTCCATTCTGGCGGACCAAGCGGGAATGGATCGCCTACGAAACCGAATCCTTCGGATACATGCTCCGTTCGAGCGTGGCGAGTTCCGTGAAGGGCGACACCGGACAGCAAAACGACCTTGTGATCGGCTCGTCGATTGTGGTCGCGGCCTCGGACCTACGACTCGGGTTCTTTGACAAGTACCACGCGGTGGTCGAGCGTGTAATCGCGCGGGGCCCCGGCGCGAGGGAAGATTTCATCCTTCGGGACGGGCGATTGCTGGTGTTCCGCAACACTTCCGACGTGGCGGACTACGGCGACATGGCCGCGCTCGATCTCGATTCAGTGTTTCCGATCACTCGCATCGATGGCAGCACAGACGTCGCCTGCCTTCGCGACGGGAGCAACAGCGTAACCTGCGTGGCGGCCAACCCGATCGTGCAGCGACTGTTCGACGCGCACCTCATCGGTGTCCGCGCTCGACATGCCGTCAAGATGGCGGCGGAAGCCCCGCGTCCTCACAACGAGTAAAGGCGATCTTCGATCGCTCGCGTGGTCAAGCTGAAGCAGCTTGACCACGCCACCCGGAGCCCGCGCGAAGGCGTGACCTTGGCGCGCAATCCAGATCTGGCACTGGAGATTGCCAACATGTGCGCGCAATCGCGCCGACTCTTCTTTACGCTGTCTCGCTGTGCCCTAGCTCGCGCGCCGGGCTCGTCGAGTCAGACGCTCACTTCGTCGCGCCCGCGAACAGCTCGGCGGCCTTCGACCAGTTCACCACGTTCCACCACGCGCCGACGTAGTCCGGCCTGCGGTTCTGGTACTTCAGGTAGTACGCGTGCTCCCACACGTCCAGGCCCAAGACCGGCGTGCCCTCGCATCCGGCGATCGCCTTGCCCATCAGCGGGTTGTCCTGGTTGGCCGTCGACACGATCTCGACCTTGCCTCCGTTCACCACCAGCCAGACCCAGCCCGAGCCGAAGCGGCCCGCGGCGGCCGCGGCGAACTTCTCCTTGAACGCGTCGAACGAGCCGAACGCCGCGTTGATCGCGCCGGCCAGCGTGCCCGTCGGGGCTCCGCCGCCGCCTTTGCCCGGGGCGGCCATGAGCGTCCAGAACATGGAGTGGTTCACGTGCCCGCCGACGTTGTTGCGCGCCGGGCCACGCTTGTCATCGGGAAGGGCGGCGAGGTTCTTGATGATGTCGACCGGGTCCTTCTCGGCGAACGCGGTGCCTTCCAGGGCCTTGTTGCCGTTGGTGACGTAGGCGTTGTGGTGCTTGCCGTGGTGGATCTCCATCGTCTGCGAATCGATGTGCGGCTCGAGGGCGTTGGAGGGATACGGCAGGGGGGGCAGCGTCATGGGCATGGCTTTTCTCCTGAATGGATGCCGCCCCAAGTCTAGGCGCTCATCCAAACATGATACGAATATCGCTTATACGGACTCTGTTCAGAGAAGGCTTGCGTCGGGCCAACCGGTCTGGTATATTGTGGTCCCAGCGTCCTAGGTCGGGGTGTGGACTTTCTGTTCCCCCGACTTCGTGTTCGTCTGGGTTCGGGCGCGAGGCGGAATAGGTTAGGTTATCCGGCCCGAATGCAAGGTCAATCGCTGAGCACGACGCTTGGCGGGTGTGCGGCGTGGCGTTCGCGGAGCGAGGTCAGCCGTTGGGGTCGTGGGAAGCCAGGCGGGCGCTCTCGACAAGGTATTTGTTTGGTATCGGGCGCAGACGCGTTTTGACGTGGGTGTTACACGGGAATCGCGTTGAAACCCGAAACAATCGGGGCTCAAAGACGTACAAAGACTCGACAGCCGGGCGATCGGGAATCCGTGAAAAACGGGGTTTCTGAGACGGGCGGGCGGCTTGGGGCCGCAACGCAGAGCGTTGGCCGGGGCGGTCGGATGAGTGAGGACAACTTCACGGGTGCCGCGGAGCCCTTGGCGGGCGAGCGGAAGGGGGATTTCCCCGGACCGTGAAAAGTGGCACGGACGGTTTGGCGAGGTAGGCTGCAGACGACTTTGGGATGGAATCGAACGCGGGCGGAGATTGAACCTGGATGGGGCGAATCCAAGCGCGAAGAGAGAGCGGATGCAGGCAGCAGGCCGCGGCCTGAAAGGGCAAGGACAATCATGACCAACGGAGACATCAAGAACACTTTGAGCCCCCTGGAGCAGGTGCGACGCAAGCACCGCGTGGGTGTGGCTCCGGCCGCGGGAACGGGCGAGACCGCCAAGAAGGCGGGCAAGCCGGTGGTGCGCAAGCGCCTCAGCTCGGACGACGAGAAGCTGCTCAACGCGCTGATGGCATCGGAGCAGGACTTCATCGACAGCCCGGCGTTCTACGAGAAGGCGGCGGACAACAAGATCTACGACGAGGCGCCCGACATCGCCAAGCCCGATACCTCGTGGTATCACCCGGTGATGGACGATCTGTCGGCGTCGCGCAGCCGCACGGTCAAGTCGGCCCAGCAGGTCATCCTGACGGGCGCCGAGGAGAAGGTGCTGTTCCACCAGTTCAACTACGCGCGGTACCGCGTGTGGAAGCTGCAGCAGGACGTGTGGGCGACCGACGCCCGCCAGCCGACGCCCGAGCAGGCCGACGAGATTCTTCGTTGGCACCGCGTGTCGGAGCGGGTGCGCGAGCAGATCGCCGAGACGAACCTGGCGCTGGTGTTGGCGATGGCCAAGCGGACGCGCATGAGCGAGGTTGACTTCGCGGACCTGGTCAGCGAGGGCAATATGGCGCTCCTGCGTGCGGTCGACAAGTTCGACGCGGGTCGTGGGTACAAGTTCTCGACGTACGCCTGCCGCGCGATCTTGAAGGCGTTCAGCCGCCAGGGCATGAAGCTCTCCAAGTATCGCCAGCGCTTCCCCACGGACTTCGACCCCAAGCTCGAGCGCTCCAACTTCCTGGAGACCAAGCGGGCGGGGTTCGAGAAGGACGCGGCGGAGGAGGTCAAGCGGATCGTCCTGGACAATCGCGCCGACCTCACCGACGTGGAGCGCACGGTGATCGAGCACCGCTTCGGGCTCGAGGCGGGCGAGAATGAGAAGCCCATGACCCTCGAGCAGGTCGGGCAGATCATCGGCGTGACCAAGGAGCGCGTGCGTCAGATCCAGAACAAGGCCATGGAGAAGATCCGCCTGCAGCTGGAGGCAAACTTCCTGGGCAACCGTGCCGCGGCCGAGGCGGCGGCGGAAGCGGCGGCGCTGGAGGCCGAGCAGCAGGCGTCGCTGGAGGTCAAGACCCCCCAGCGTCCCCGCGTGCCGACGCTGAACTGAGCGCGGTTCTATATCGAGTCATACCCAAGGCGGGGCGAGCGATCGCCCCGCTTTTTCGTTGGGAGCGTTGTGCTTCTCTGACCGATCCACCTGCGCACGAAAAAGCCGGGCACGGAGGCCCGGCTTGGAAGGGATGTGGAATCAACCGGTATTCAACAACCTTCATCAAAGCAGAGGGCAAAGAAGTCGAAATCATCGGGGTTCACAAAGGTGTCCTCGTTGATATTCGCCGAGGGGTCTCCCGTATCATATGCATCGACGAAGTCGTCGTAGTCCGCTCCGTTCACGAAGCCGTCCTTGTTGAAGTCGGCGAAGCAGTACTTGGGCACCTGGAATTTCCAAGTATCCGTCCCCGCCGCGCCGGAGGGGTGGTTCTCGATGAGTTCGCTGTAGAGGCCGTTGGAACGGACAAGGTTCTTGAAAAACACGGTACGGCGAGACTCGCCATCGAGCTTGGCATGGAAGATGATGCCGAGCATCTTCTGACCGTTCGAGTCAACGACATAGCAGCCGTCTGGTTTCCGGAAATAAAAGAACTCAGCGCTGCCGTAGCTGCGGCCGTAGGCGACTCCGCGGAGGTTGTAGGTTGTCCCTCCAGCGTACAGATTGGATGACGCCAGCATGTACTCAGTTGTAGTAGAATCGGTAATCGTGTCGAGACGCAGGGCCTTGACACCCGAGCTTGCATTCGCGGCGGTGCGATAGACCACGCAGTATGCGGGCGAGTCCCAGAAGTTCCGGCTCAGCGAGAGAACGTACCGCCCACCCGAGGCAAGCGAATCATCCCACACGACACTGGGGCTCTCGGCAACACCCCAGCCTGGGGCATGCGCCGTCGCGCCCGACGTCGATTGGCCATTGTAAGTCTGATTGGGCGGCGCGTTATTGGAATTAATTCGACAGGCGAACTGGCTAAGCGAACTCCTGGTGTTGAAGCCTGTCGGAGCCGACTCGATGGCCGTACCAAATTCCCAGTCATTGTTGTAGACACTCGAGCTACTCAAGCATCGCAACAGCTTGGCGCCGGCGATGTGGTTGCCCCGGAGTCCACCGTTTTGATCGGCATCGGCACCGATGCATTGCCATCCATAGAAAATCCAACCCTGGAAAGCCGAACAGTTCGACGAATCATTGGGATCGAAGAACACGCACCCTCCGTCGACCATGCTCGTAAAGGGAGCCCAGAGTGAGAGAGGCGAGTGGTTGATGACACGATGCCACGTTCCGAAGGGCAAGTATCCACCAAAGGTACCGGTTGCGGACATGGATTCGAGATTCGTCCCGTCGGTATCGCAGTTGTTAATGCTATAGGCGTTCGCGTATGAAGGCACGTACCGGTTGCCCCCGCTTGCATTCAGTTGTTGACCGCCATCATAAATTGCATTTCCTTGAGCCGAAGGCTCACGATATCCAAGCCATCGGACGTTGCGGTCCCCCGAAGAAAAGGTCTCAGAGTCGCTGGGGTCCACGAAGTCGTTCACCGGCATCGAGGCCACGAACATGGCCTGGAAGCGGTTGGCCTCAAAAATGACCTGCGGAGAGCGAAGCAGGGCTTCTGAGTTCGATGTGTTGCAGTCGATAATCCTGTCCCACCAGGCGGACTCATCGAAGTCGCTTCCGGTATCGAGCGATTCCCACCACGAGTCCCAGGGAAAGATGGGGTTGAGTTTGTCGTTGTCGTTGCACGAACGCGCCGGGTCGTAGTGCCAGACCTTCTTGATCTGGGAGTACGTGGGAGGCGAAGAGCCACCATAGCTCGACAGCGTCTCCGCGCGTGTCGCGGTGAAGAGGATGTGAACCTCGTCCGGGTTTGCCGGGTCGATGAAGAGATGGGGGGAGTAAAGGCCGCCGTAGATGTAGTTCACGCCTGACTGGAGGGGCTTTGGCATGAGGAGCCGATCTTCATTGTCATTCGGCTTGTATGCGTCGGTGAATGCCTTCTTGTGCGTGAAGTAGTGCCTGAAGTCCTTGGTCTTGTAGATTTGGAAATTGCCAGCGCCAAGTTCATCGCAGGTGCCGGTGATGTAGTACCAGCCTTCGGACTGTGACGAGCCCTTCACCCAGACGATGGTGGGATCGGCCATCCAGATTGGCTTGGCCGGTCCTTCCCAGTCGAGCGTAAAGCCGTACTTGTCGTTCTCGCTGACCGGGGGGCAGTCCCACGACTGTCGCATCTTGACGTTCTGTGTCACGTCACCACTATTGAGGAAGTTCACACGATCGACGAGCGTACTCGTACACGTCGTCTCGGTTTGCGCAACCGAGATCGAAACGCCCATCAGCAGAGCCAGAACCGCAGATAATGAGATTTTCCGCATCGCAGCTCCTTTCGAGAAGAACCCCACGATGAAGCTGCAAATCATAGGGTAGCCAAATCATCGTAATCAATGATCCACCCCATTTCAATTCTAAATGCTTGTAACTGCTATAGTTTACGAACGAATGTAGCTCTCAAATATCCTTGCCGCGTCGCGGGTGTGCTCCCAGAAGAAGGGGTTCTTCTGGACCACGCACTCGACGGACGCATCGCCCGGCCTGGGCTTCTTGAAGAGCGTGAAGCAATCGACGAGGTGCTCATAGCCCCAGGGCACGATCTCCTGATATACGGCCGCGAGCCCGGCGGTGCGGCAATCCTCGCGGAACGCAGCGGCCGACATCGTGACGCCGCGCCACTGTGTGTTCTCGATGCGCGGCTGTTTGGTCGCGGGATCGACAAACTCCGCGAAGTTGGAGTGATGGATGAGCCCGAACGCACCGGGGCGCATCTTGTGGAAGAGCTGGGCGGCGTATGTCTGCATCACATCGCGCTCGCAGTGAACGAGTGAGTGCCAGCTGAAGACGAAGTCGACGGCATCGTTTGGCACGGCCTCGAGCGACTTGCCGTCGTTGACCACGTACTGCATGTCCTTTTCGCCGAAGACCTTTCGGCAGTGATCGATGCAGTTGGGCGTGAGATCGACGAGGATCATGCTCTCGCAGAGGGGGCGCAACAAGCGGGTCCACAGGCCGTAGCCGGGCGCGAGCTCAAGGATGGTGCCGGTGGGAAGGAAATCGCGGAGTCGCGGGTAGACGGCGGCGTACCAGGCACGCTCGACGCTGGGCTTGCCGTAGCCCGTCGGGGAATAGCCGGCGGTCCACTCTTCTCCTTTACCGGACCAGTCGTACGAGCTCCAGTACTTGACGTTTTCCGTGGTGGTGGGCATGGGGGGGACTCCTTGGGGTTTGGTTACTGTACGCGGGCTCCACCTAGAGGGAGAGAGCTGGAAGAGCGTGGCCGGGTTCCGGACGGTAGCCCCGAGGTCGAGTGGCGCGGCTCGACGCGGTGGACGATCGGTGGAATGTTGAGAGCCACAGGTGGGGCGATCGGCGGTAAATGCGCTTTTGGTCCGGAATTCACTGGCCAGCGGAGGGTTTATCGGCAAGGATTTCCTGACCGGGGGACATGAGCAGGAAGGCAGGACGGCCAAGGCCGAATTGCCAGAGTTCGTTTGGAACCGGTTTGAACATGCTTGCGAAGAGATTCATGTCCTGATCCCGCCGGTGGTGTAGAGCGGAATCAGTGTGTGCTCCGAGACCCCCGAACCCTCCGGGGGTCTTGTTGTTTTTGGGGAGCAGCGAGACAGCGAGACAGCGAATCATCGGAGGACGCGCCCTCCCTCACGGTCGGGCTACTGAGGACAACCGACGCGTGCGCTCCCAAGGCCATTGAACCGACAAGCCCGGCCGTCGGCACCGGGATCTGAGCCTTGCGAACCGGTGTATTCCGAGCCGGGGCATTGCGGGTAGAGTGGATACGTGGGCACCAGCGATGCGCAAGAAGGCAGGGCGACCGGGCCGCGGCGGTGTAGCAAGTGCGGCTATGACCTCGCGGGCATCGGCGACGCGAAGGTGTGCCCGGAGTGCGAGTGGGAGCTTGCGAAGGAACACCCCGACGAGGAGCGGTCGAGGTTTTCTTTTCAGTTCTTGATGGCGCTGAGCGTCGTGATTCAGATCATGACGTTTCTTCTCGTTCCCGCGTCGACACCGTGGGGGAAGATCCCGATCCTGCACAAGCTCAATCTCGCGCTATTCACGCTCATCTCGATGCAACAGTGGATCGTCGCTTTTCGGTGCCGAGACCGCTTCGGTGAGTTTCCTTGGATCGCGGTGAAGACTTGGCCGCTGGTGTGGCTGGCGTGCGGCGTGGTGGTGCTGGGGACGCGCTGGCTGCTGGGATTCTGGCCGTGAGTGACGACGGGCTCGCGTGGCACGGGCACGTTGCGTTAGTTCGCGTTCGACTTATCGTGGGACCATTGCCGGTTGGGAACTCTGGACATGAGCACGACGAGGCCGAAGATCGGTAGGTCGCGATCATCGTGGCTGGTGCGCGTGATCGGTGTGCTTCTTGCGCTCACGATGCTGGGCTTGATGGCGCGGGCCGCGACGAACACGGCGATGTGGTGGGGAATCGACGGCATGGTGCTCGCGACCAGCGTGGTGATGGGCGGATTCGCGTGGTTTGCACGCTCGGGCGACAAGGACGCGAGCGACTGGCGCGCGTCGCTGGTGTCGATGGGCGTGGTGTGGGTGCTGCTGTTGCTGGCGTGGATCGCGTATGTCGTGCTGTTCGATGTGATGGGGATGGTCGCGGCGTGAATGAGCACGTGTGAGCGCGAGGAAGAGAAAAGGGAAGAGTGCCGGAGCCCCGAAGCCACCTTCACCTGCCTGGTTGAGCAGCTCACAACGGACGGCCCGATTGGCTGAGCGAGCGTCCGCGCGGCCGTACGCCTGCACTGTCGAGTCCTCGGCGACTGGCTGGGTCGATCCACCCGGTACTGCTGTTCCACGCCGAGCGATCATCCGGCGTTTGCAACCCTCGGAATCGCTTCTCCGTCGCCTCTTCCTGCCCAGCCTCTGGCACGCTGGTTGCGGAGCTTCAGGCGACGGCCTTGCGCGCCGATAGTCACCCCATGCCCTCCACCGCCGAATCCATCCTGAAGCTCGAGGTCCCGATCGTGGTTCGCATCGGCGAGCGCGAGATGAAGCTCCACGAGGTGCTGGGCCTGACCGCCGGCGCCATCGTCGAAATCCCCAAGCTGGCCGACGCCGAACTGGACCTCATGGTGAACAACCAGGTGATCGGGAACGGGACGGCGGTCAAGGTGGGCGAGAAGTTCGGCATCCTGGTGACGTTCGTGGGCACGCCAGCCGAGCGGGCCGCCGCCCTGGCCGCGGGCCAGACCGGTGAAGAGCCCGTGTCGAGCGAAGACGCCGCCGCCGAGGACCTCGCCGCCCAGCTCCTGGCCGGGCAGGTCTAAACCCCTCAACACCGCACGAGCCGAGCGTGGGCGCGATACCCTGCCGCGTCCAGCTTCGGAGACGCCATGCCCAGAGACATCCCCGTCGGGAACGGCAACCTGCTGATCACCTTCGACCGCTTCTATCGCGTGCGCGATCTCTATTTCCCGAATGTCGGACGCTTCAACCACACCGACGGCAATGTGCAGCGGTTCGGCGTGTGGGCCGACGGACGCCTCGCTTGGTCCGAAGACCCGTCGTGGCGGCGTGAGCTGCGCTACCGCGAGGACACGCTGGTCACCGAGGTCCGCCTCACCAACGACGAGCTCGGCCTCGAGCTGATCTGCAACGACGCCGTCGATTTCCACGAGCCCATCTATTTCCGGCGCGTCAGCGTCCGCGACCTGCGCGGGCAGGAACGCGACGTCCGCGTCTTCTTTCACTGGGACATGTCGATCGGCGGCACGCCCGTAGGCGACACCGCCAACTACGACCCTTCCACCTCCTCGATCGTCATCTACAAGGACGACATCTACTTCCTCTTCAACGCCTGCGACGAGCACAAGTCGGGCATCGACCACTGGGCCATCGGCACCAAGCGCGTCCGCGGCACGGAGGGAACCTGGCGCGACGCGGAGGACGGCGTGCTGGGACGCAACGCGATCTCCCAGGGCTCGGTCGACGCCACCATCGGGTTCAACATCCTAGTGCCGCCCGCCGGAACTTCGCACGTCACCGCGTGGCTGGTATGCGGGCGCTCGTACGACCAGGTCAAGGCCCTCAACCGTCGCGTCAACGAGTCCGGCCCGGACAACATGCTCCATCGCACCGAGTCGTACTGGCGACTCTGGGCACGCAAGGAGCCGGTCGACCTCTCGCCGCTCTCCGCCGGCGTCGCGGAACTCTTTTATCGCTCGCAGCTCGTGCTGCGCACGCAGATCGACAACGGCGGCGCGATCATCGCCGCCAACGACTCTGACATCACCCAGTTCGGCGGCGACCACTACTCCTACTGCTGGACGCGCGACGGCGCGCTCGTCGCCTACGCCCTCACCCTCTGCGGACAGTCCGAGCTCTCCCGCAATTACTTCCGCTACTGCGCCGATTGCGTCGAGCCCGACGGCTATTTCCTCCACAAGTACACCCCCACGGGCGACCTGGCGTCGTCCTGGCACCCCTGGATGCTCGACGGCCTGAAGATCCTGCCCATCCAGCAGGACGAGACCTCGCTCGTGCTCTGGGCGCTGCGCAAGCACTTCGCGACCTTCCGCGACGTGGAGTTCATCAAGCCGCTCTTCAATTCGCTGGTGACGCGCCCCGCGGATTGGATGCTGCGCTACCGCGACGCCGCGGGCCTGCCACTCCCGTCGTGGGACCTCTGGGAAGAGCGTCGCGGCATCCACACCTTTACCGTCGCGGCGACCATCGGTGCCCTGCAGGCGGCCGCGGCCTTCGCGCGCGATTTCGGGCAGCAGGATCGTGCGGCGGCGTACCGCGACGGCGCGGAGACGATGCGGGCGGCGCTGCGTCGCCACCTCTGGAACGACGAGCAGCAGCGCTTCGCACGCCTCGCCCAGCCCCTCCCCGATGGCTCGTACCGCCTCGACATGACGGCGGACTCCGCCAACTACGCGCTCTTTGCCTTCGGCGCCCTGGACCCCAACGACCCGCGCATGGCCAGCGAGATGAAGGCCCTCCGCGAGCGCCTGTGGATCAAGACGCCGATCGGCGGCTGCGCCCGCTACGAGCACGACTATTACCACCAGGTCGAGCGAGACCGCATCAGCGAAGTGCCCGGGAATCCGTGGGTGATCTGCACGCTGTGGCAGGCGCAGTATCACATCGCCAAGGCGCGATCGCTCGCGGAACTGCAGGAGGCCGTGCCGCTGCTCGAGTGGTGCGTGCAGCGTGCATCGGCGTCGGGCGTGCTGGCCGAGCAGTTCCACCCGCACACCGGCGAATCGATGAGCGTGAGCCCGCTGACGTGGAGCCACGCGACCTTCGCGATGGTCGTGATGGAGTATCTGAACAAGCACACGCAGCTCGCGAGCATCGAAGGCCGATCGCTCGATCGGCACACGGGCGTGATCAGCGGCGGGGCGCACCTGCAGGGTTGATCGCAATGCACGCGTGCGAGTTCTGCCGCCGCGCACGGCTTTCAGCACCCATCACTGACCGGCGGGCATCACTTCATCCCGATGCCTGATGCCTTTCCGAGTGCCAAGTGCCTCTCCCCGATGCCTTTTCCTCGTCCCCTCTCCCTACCCTTCCGCCATGCCCGGCCGGTTCTTCCTCGCAACTCCTGTCGACGCTCTCGCGCCCGCGCTCGACCTGCTCGACGGCCCGCTGGATGCGGCACGCCGCGCGTCGCTGGCCGCCCTCCCGCGCCTCGTTCCTCGATACAACATCGCGCCGGGCCAGGACATCCCGATTATCCTCCCCCCGTGCAGTCCGAGCGAACGCCCCGCCATGAAGTTCGCACGCTGGGGGCTGATCCCGCACTGGTCCGCGACGCCCGACGTCGGCGTACGCACCATCAACATCGCGGCCAAGACCATCGACGACAAGCTCGCGCCCGCGCTCCGCTCGCGCCGCTGCCTCGTCCCCGCCGACGGGTTCTATGAATGGCGATCACTCGGCGGCAGCCAGAAACAGCCGTATCTCGTGCGCTTCTGCCCGCCGGGCGAACGCGCGCCCGCGCCGTTCGTGATGGCCGCGTTGTGGGAGGAATGGACGCCGCGTGACGGCTCGCCGGTCACCACCGTCGCCATCCTCACCACGCCCTCGAACAGCGCGATCGCGCCGGTCCACGAGCGCATGCCCGCCGTCGTTCCGATCTCGTCGATGGCGAAGTGGCTGGGCGAGCGCGGCGAATCGTCCGACGCCGAAGTGCGGGCCGCCCACGACCTGTGCCGGCCCTACCCCGCGGAGCTGACCAGCGTGCAGGAAGTCAGCCGCCTGGTGAACAGCACACGCTTCGACAACCCCGGATGCATCCGCCCCGTGGAATCACGCGGCACGGTGTATTGAACACCCTCATGTCGCGTGCCTCGATGCCTTCTTGGTCTCGCTCCCCGCGCACGAAAAAACGCCCGCGTCGGGCGCGGGCTGGATGGGTCGGGATCAGGGGTGGATTTACTTGTCCGCGACGTTGAGCGAACGACCAGCGCGGCGCTTGCGGTTCATCATCTTGCGCCCGTTCTTGGTCTTCATCCGGGCGCGGAACCCGATCGCGCGCTTGCGCTTGAGGCGGCTGGTACGGTGGGGATAGTGCATAGAAACCTCGTTCTTCCCGCCGGGTCATCGCCTCGGGCGGCCCATCAACTCGATCACGAAACAGGCCCAGACTCTAGGCCGCCGCCCACCGCCTGTCACGCCACACCCCCGGCCGCGATCGCACGCCGCCCCGCAACACCCGCTCCGATCGTCGATTCACCCGATCATTTCCCTTCTTCTCCTCCCCATTCCCGACTCCCCATTCCCCATTCCCCTGCGTTGCTTGCATTCTGTTCGTATCTCGCGCAAATAGCGTGGACTCCAGCCTCTCTTTGGTCGATCTCACTGGCACGGCGCGAGGTCGGCCGGCAGCGGGTGGCGCGTCGCCGCTCGGTCCCGGCCCTCCCCACGCCGCACGCTTGAGGCCCGCGCCCGCTCGGCGCGCGGGCTCGCAGCGCGGGGCCCTTCATGTCCGACGAGAACATCGGCCGTCATCCGCTCGAATCCGTGCTCGGCTATCGCTTCGCCGACACGCGCCTGCTTGACCGCGCCCTCACCCACGCCTCGCTCGTCGAATCGCGCCTCGCCAGCAACGAGCGCATGGAGTTCCTCGGCGACGCGATCCTGGGCCTGGTCGTGTGCGAGTGCATCTATCGCAAGTACCCCTCGCTCCTCGAGGGCGAGATGACCAAGATCAAGTCGCTGGCCGTCTCGCGACAGATGTGCGCCCGCATCGCCATGCAGATGGGGCTCACGCAGCACCTCCAGCTCGGCAAGGGCATGCAGGCGGAGAACGGCGAGCTCCCCGCCTCACTCGCCGCCGCCGTCCTCGAATCCATCATCGCCGCCATCTACCTCGACTCGGACTTCGAGCGCGTCGTCGCGTTCATCCTTCCCATCGTCGAGCCCCTCATCGACGAGGCGGCTCAGAGCGGGCACCAGCAGAACTTCAAGAGCGTGCTCCAGCAGCACGCGCAGCGCGCCAGCCTCGGCACGCCCATCTACCGCGTGCTCGACGAGAAAGGCCCCGACCACGCCAAGTGCTTCAAGATCTGCGTCGAGATCGGCGCGACACGCTACGAATCGAGCTGGGCCCAGTCGAAGAAACGCGCCGAACAGATGGCCGCCCTCAACGCCCTCAAGGAACTCGGCGTCATCATCGACGACAACAACGGCGGCCTGCGCATGAGCGACGGGAAGTAACCACACCCGCGTGCCACCCTCTGCGTACCGACCTCTGCGTACCACGGCCGCGTCCTCGCGGTCGGTCCTTGTCCTTGCACGTCTGTTCTGGGTGCCGTGGCCAACCCGTTGGCCACTCGATAAATCACTTTGCGTATCGAATGGACTTTGCACGCTCTCCCGGACGTGTTAGTATGTTCTCATGTCTCAGCCTGGCGACATCAAATCCACCGCTGCCGACGTCGTGACCGAAGTGGTCAAGAAGGTCAGTGTCGAGGGCATGATCGCGGGCGTGGGCGTGCTCGGCACGATCTGCACCGGTGGAGCGCTTCCGGTCGTTACTTCCGTCGCCGGTATCGTCGCCGCCATGGCCCTCTTCGGCGCGCTCAAGCTCAAGAAGGCCGCCAAGGACCGCGCCAAGGACGATGAACAGGCCAAGCACTGCGAGCGTGTCGGTCAATTGCTCGAACAACTGAAGCACGGCACGTCCGCCGCCCGCGATCAACTCGCCGACATCGCCCTCCAACAAGAGTGGTTCAAGAACGCGATCAGCCAAGGCTCCGACGCCTTCAACGAGGCCTGGAAGAGCGAAACCGCCGCCTGCGCCGACGCGCTCAAGACCCAACTCACCGAACTCAAGGCCGACACAACCCAGATTCAGGCCACCCTCGCCGAACTGGCCCACCTTGGATTCGATATGCAGTGGCGCATCGTCGACCTCCAGAAGGGGCAGGCGAAGCTCTTGGCAGGCCAAGACCGCATCGTCCAGAACATGGCGACCGCCGCACAGGTCGAAGAACTCAAGCAGCTCATTCTCGCCCAGCGCCCCGCGAACACCGAACCCGACGAAGCCACACGCCGCGACCTCGCCCACGGCATGGAGATTCTCGCGCAGCGTGCCGAGCGCGGCGACGAACTCGCCGCCCGCGCTATCGCCGATCGCAACCCATCCGAGGCCGTCGACGCACTGGTCGCCGAGCGGGCCCGCATTGACAAGGCCAAGCGTGCCGCCATCACCAAGGTAGAAGAAACGGAACTTGCGCTCGATCGATCCATCGCCGCGACGGCCTATCTGACGGGTCGAATCGACGAGGCCGAGGCGGCCTGCAACCGCATCTTCAGCCTCCGCCCCGACGACCTCGACGCCACCAACCAACTCGGCCATGTGATGCACCTTCGCGGCAATCTCGACGAAGCCAAACGCCTCTACACCCGCGTCGGCGAACTCGCAACGAATGAAACCACGCGAGCCGTATCTTTCGGCAACCTCGGCCTGATCGAGAAGACGCGCGGGAATCTCGACGCCGCCGAGGACTACCACAAGAAGTCCCTGGCGATCGAGGAAAAGCTCGGACGCCGGGAGGGCATGGCGAGCGACTACGGCAACCTCGGCAACATCGAGCTCACGCGCGGGAATCTCGACACCGCCGAGGAATACCTCAAGAAGGCTATGGCGATCCACGAAAAGCTCGGGCGGCAGGAGGGCATGGCGAGCGACTACGCCAACCTCGGCCTGATCGAACAGACGCGCGGGAATCTCGACGCCGCCGAGGAGTACCTCAAGCAGGCGCTGGCGATCCACGAAAAGCTCGGGATGCAGGAGGGCATGGCGGCCGCGTACGGCAACCTCGGCCTGATCGAGATCACGCGCGGGAATCTCGACGCCGCCGAGGAGTACCACAAGAAGTCGCTCACGATCAACGAGAAGCTCGGGCGGCAGGAGGGCATGGCGATCCAATACGGCAACCTCGGCCTAATCGAGCGGTCGCGCGGCAATCTCGACGCCGCCGAGGAGTACCACAAGAAGTCCCTGGCCATCGAGGAGAAGCTCGGGCGGCTGGAGGGCATGGCGGCCGACTACGGCAACCTCGGCGTGATCGAGCGGTCGCGCGGCAATCTCGACGCCGCCGAGGCCTACTACAAGAAGTCGCTCGACATCTCAGATCGGCTCGGACTTCTGGAATTGTCGGCCAACCAATACGGCAACCTCGGCGCGATCGAGCTGACGCGCGGGAATCTCGACGCCGCCGAGACGTACCTCAAGAAGGCTCTTGCGATCAACGAGAAGCTCGGGCGGCCCGAGGGCATGGCGATCCAGTACGGCAACCTCGGCCTGATCGAGCGGACGCGCGGGAATCTCGACGCCGCCGAGGAATACCACAAGAAGGCGCTCGCAATCAACGAAAAGCTCGGGCGGCCAGAGGGCATGGCGATCCAGTACAGCAACCTCGGCCTGATCGAGCGGACGCGCGGGAATATCAACGAAGCCCGCCGCCTCTGGACCCTCTCACGCGATCTATTCAAGAAGATTGGTGCAAGGGACCGGGAGGCACTGGTTCAATCTTGTCTCACCCGACTCCCGCCCGCGTGATCGCGTGCGGCCAATCGCTCTTCCGCGCCACTCCCCATTCCCGATTCCCCACTCCCGCTTCTTCCACGACTCACGAGCTATTCTCTTCGTGACTTCGTGACTCCGTGACTCCGTGACTTCTTCCTACCTCCGCCCCCTCACATCCACCACCACCGGCCGGTGGTCGGTCGCGAGGCTATCGCTCCTCGAAAGACCCGCGGCATTCAACGCCGCGTCCGACAAGCGCGACGTGTCCAGCACGAAGCAACGCGCCACCTCCGTGCTCGCGTCGCTGTAGACGAGGTAATCAAGCCGTCCGGGCGTGAAGGTCGTGCTCCAGTCGACCCACGTGTACATCGCGTGATCGCCCGAGACCACGGGGTCCGCGACGTTCATGTCCGTGCCGTCGGTGTCGATCCCGGCGCGGAGCGCGTCCAGCGGCGGGCGCGAGCCGACGAGATTCAGGTCGCCGCCCATCACGCGGAGCTTCACGTCCTTGGCCGCCGCCGCGAACGTCGCGTTGATCGCCTTGGCCTCGCGCACGCGGAGCTGGTCTTCCCACGAATCCGCGCTCCCGCAGCACTTGAGGTGGACCGCGGCGACCGCGACCGGACCGATGGGCGAGTTGACCTTGCCCGCGACGTACCGCACCTTCCAATCGCTGCCGTCGTCCTTCTTCACGCCCTCGACCGGGCCGCCCAACGCGGTGATCGGGTAGCGCGAGGCGATGGCGACCGACGAGCCCGCGGGCTTGAGCACGTGCCAGCCGGACTCGGACTTGACGAGCGTGGTGAACCACGCCTGCACGCTGGTCGCGTCGCCCTCGTCCCATTCCTCGAGCAGCACAACATCGGGCGTGGCGGCGTTGAGCAATCGGGCGAAGGAATCGGGGCGCGTGACCGGGCCGCTCTTCAGCACGTTGAGCGTCATCACTCGCAGAGTGCCGTTGGGGCGCACGGGGACGACGCCGGCACCGACATCGCCGGCCGCCACAGGCTCGTTGGGCTTGCGGGCCGGGGGCATGATGATGCCGAAGGGATCGGCCCAGGCCTCGATCTCTCCGGCGGCGTCCGTCATGACGACCACGCCGCGTGCCGTCCCGCCCGCGTCGTTGGCCGCCAGCGCGGGGATCACGGCGCTGCGCTTGATGCGGGCCTCGTACCACTCGGAGGCGTAGGTCGGCGAGAAGGAGACATCGAGCGCGGCGTTGTCGAGCTTGGTGCGCGTGCCGTCGCTGGCGACCGCGAAGCAGGCGACGCCCTTGGTGGGCGCGCCGCCGGCGGGGTCGAGGGGCGAGCACTGGATCTCGAGATCAACGCCGATGCCCGCGGTGGGCTCCTGCTTGCCCGACAGGCCGGTGGCGGCGTTGCCGTCGGCGTCGATCAGGATCGCGACCGTCTTGGGCGCGGATTGCAGCGTGAAGCGCTCGTTCTCGACGGTGAAGCGCAGGTAGATGTAGTCCTGATCAGCCCAAGCGACGCTGTCGGTGGGCCACTCGCGGACGTCGCCGTCGAGCATCACGCTGAACTCCGCGGTCGCGGGCTCGAGCTGGGCCTTGGCTTTGGAGGGGGCTTTGGAACCCTGCTGGCAGCCCACAGACAGGCCCGCCACGAGCGCCAGGGCCGTTGTCAGCACGGGAAATGCACGGCGAAACGCGAGCATGAGAAGGTCTCCGAGTGAGAGAGCGCGACGAATCGACCGGGTGTGAATATCCTCACGTGCCCCGCCGACGAGCGCGCCCGTCCGCGAGGGTACCAGACTTGTCAGGCCCCGTCCCAGGACCGGGCCGACGACCCGCCGGCGCGATCGGAGACGCCCATGCACGCCGCCGCCGGCCAAGCCGCTCATCCCACGCCCGACCACGCCGCCCACGCCCGACCGGGGATGTCGGCCGAGCGCGTGCCCGTCACGGTCTATGCCAGCAGCAGCGCCGCCAGCCAGGCGGTCGCGGCCGAGATCGCCGACCTGATCCGCACGCGGGCGGCCCAGGGAAAGAAGGCCGTGCTGGGCCTCGCGACCGGCTCCACGCCGCACGGCGTGTACGAGGAACTGGTCCGCCTGCACAAGGAAGAAGGGCTCTCGTTCAAGAACGTGGTCTCGTTCAACCTCGATGAGTACCACCCCATGAACCCCGACGAGCTGCAGAGCTACCGGCGCTTCATGCGCGAGTATCTCTTCGACCGCGTCGACATCGACCCCAAGAACGCCAACGTGCCCGACGGCACCATCAAGCGCCAGGACGTCGGCGCCTTCTGCGAGGAATACGAACGCAAGATCAAGGAAGCCGGCGGGATCGATCTCCAGATCCTGGGCATCGGCCGCACCGGGCACGTCGGCTTCAACGAGCCCGGCTCGCCCAGGAACTCGCGCACGCGCCTCATCACGCTCGACTCGGTCACGCGCGGCGACGCGGCCAGCGATTTCTTCGGCGAGCGGCACGTGCCGCGCACCGCGATCACCATGGGCGTCGGCACCATCCTCGACGCCAAGAAGGTGCTGCTCATCGCCTTCGGCGAGCACAAGGCGCCGATCGTGAAGCGCGCCGTCGAGGGCGAGATCACCAGCACCGTGGCGGCCAGCTTCCTTCAGGAACATCCGTGCGCCCGCTTCGTGCTCGATCCCGCCGCCGCCGCGGAACTCACGCGGATCAAAACCCCCTGGCTGCTCGGCGGGCTCGACCAGTTCGGGCTGGCGTGGGACGATCAGCTCACCAAGCGCGCCGTCATCTGGCTCGCCCAGACGCTGCGCAAGCCCATCCTGAAGCTCACCGAGGAGGATTACAACGAGCACGGGCTGCAGGAGCTTCTCACCACGCGCGGGAGCGCCTACGACATCAACATCGCCATCTTCCGCGCCATGCAGCGCACCATCACCGGCTGGCCGGGCGGCAAGCCCGGTCGACCCAAGTTCATCCCCGGCAAGGGCGTCGACGAGGCGGGCACGCCCGACACCTTCCCCAAGCGCGTGCTGGTCTTCAGCCCCCACCCCGACGACGACGTGATCTCGATGGGCGGCACGCTCATCCGCCTCTGCGACCAGGGGCACGAGGTCCACGTCGCGTACCAGACCTCCGGCAACATCGCCGTCTTCGATGACAACGCGCTCCGCCACACCGACTTCGTCGTCGAGCTCTTCGAATCGCTCAAGCTCGGGTCCGGCCTCGACGCGGTCCGCAAGCTCTCCGGAGAGCTCCACAAGTTCGCGGCCACCAAGCGCGCGGGCCAGGTCGACATGCCCGAGCTGCAGACCATCAAGGGCCTGATCCGGCGCACCGAGGCCCGCGCCGGCGCGCGATACTCGGGCGTGAAGCCGGAGAACACGCACTTCCTCGACCTGCCGTTCTATGAGACCGGCGCGGTCCGCAAGAAGCCCCTGGGCGAGGAGGACGTGCGGATCACCGTCGAGCTCCTCCGCAGGATCAAGCCCCAGCAGGTCTACGCCGCGGGCGATCTTTCCGACCCGCACGGCACGCACCGCGTGTGCCTGAAGGCGATCGTGCAGGCGATGCGGGCCGTCGCGAACGAGGCGTGGGCGGCCCAGTGCGAGGTGTGGCTGTACCGCGGCGCGTGGCAGGAATGGGGGCCGCACGAGATCGAGATGGCCGTGCCCCTCTCGCCCAGCGAGGTCGAGCGCAAGCGCATGGCGATCTTCAAGCACGAGTCGCAGAAGGACAAGGCGCTCTTCCCCGGCGTGGACTCGCGCGAGTTCTGGCAGCGCGCCGAGGAACGCAACCGCCACACGGCGCAGCTCTACGACGCGCTCGGCCTCCCCGAGTACCAGGCGATCGAGGGTTTCGTGTCGTGGAAGGTCTCGCCCGTCGATCCCGGCGTCGTCGAGGCTTACAGCAAGGGCGGCAAGGGCGCGAAGGGTTGACGCGCGGCGCGACACCCGCACATCGCACAGGGCCACAGAGCACATGAAGGGTGCGGCCGCACCCATCTGAGACCGCACGCGAGCCAATCCATGAGCAGCACATCCCCCATCGGCGTCGGCGTGATCGGCCTTGGTTTCATGGGCGCGACTCACATCCGCGCCTACGCCGCCGCCCACGCCGCGGGGTTCAACTGCCCGCTCGTCGGCGTCTGCGACCAGGCGCAGGATCGCCTCACCGGGCGCGTCGTCACCAGCGGCAACATCGCGACCGGCACGTCGGAGCAGCTCTTCGATCCCGCGGTTGTCCGCGCGACTCCGAACCTCGACGAGCTCCTCGCCGACCCGCGCGTGCAGCTCGTCAGCATCTGCACGCACACCGAGTCGCACGTCGACACCGCGATCCGCGCGCTGGAGGCCGGCAAGCACGTGCTGGTCGAGAAGCCGATCGCGGTCGCGCCCTCGGACGTGGAGCGGCTGGCGCACGCCGCCCGCGCCGCCGCAGGCCGCGGCCTGGTCGTCATGCCCGCGATGTGCATCCGCTTCTGGCCCGGCTGGAGCTGGGTGAAGGATCGCATGGTCGACGGCACGCTGGGACGCGTGAAGTCCGCGGTGTTTCAGCGGCTCGGCACGCCGCCGGCGTGGAGTCCGCAGTTCTATCGCGACAACGAACGCACCGGCGGCGCGCTGGTCGACCTGCACATCCACGACGCGGACTTCGTGTATCACCTCTTCGGGCGGCCCGACGCGGTCACCTCCGCGGGCACGCTCGATCACGTCACCACGCTGTACCACTTCGGCGGCGCGAATGCCCCCGCGCACGTCGTGGCCGAGGGGGCGTGGGACCACACGCCGGGGTTCAGCTTCCGGATGCGGTTCATCGTGGTGTTCGAGCGCGGAACGGCGGACTTCGACCTGGGGCGCACGCCGCAGCTTTTGTTGTGCCGTGACGGCAAGCAGGAGACGATTCCGCTTGAGGCGGGCGCGGGGTACGACTTCCAGGTGCGCGAGGTGGTGAGCGCGATCCGCAAGAAGCGGGCGGCCCGGGCGACGATCGACGAGGCGCTGGAGGTCTCGCGCGTGCTCGACGCCGAGCGGCGCAGCCTGCGCGAGAACGCGCGGGTGGCGCTGCGGTAGCGCGAAAGCCGTCCGCGCGCCCTCCCAACAACGGGCCATGAGCACACCCGGGCCATCGCCACGACGACGCCTCCTCCGCCGCGCCGCGCTGACGGCTGTTGTGGTCTTGGCCGCGTTCCTCGCCGTCGCGTGGTCGCTCCGCTGGTCGGCCCCGCCGGGATACACGCCCGCCGACGGCATCACAATCCGCGGCACCATCGCCGATCACGACTCGCGCGTCGGCCTTCTCGGGCCCGACGATCCGTATGTCCTCCACATCGTGCCCGATCGCGCCGCCCCGCCCGTCGCACGCGGCGAGCTCGTCTACTTCGGCTCGCTCCACAGCAAAGACCCCGAGCATCCGCAGCAGGGCGAGCTCCGCCGCGTCTGGGAGAAGTTCCGCCCCACCGTGGCGCTCGTCGAAGGGCGCATGAGCTTCTTTGTCGGCACGCCCCGACAGGGAATCGGCGTTTTCGGCGAGGGCGCCACCGTCTATTCAATGGCCCGACACGACGGCATCCCCCTCTACACTCTCGAACCGCCGCTGGAGATCGAACTCGCGGCCCTGCAAGAGTGCGGCGATCGCACTCAGGTCGCCATGTTCCGCGTGCTCAACGGCTACATCAGCGCCCGGCGCGGCGGCGAAGTCAGCAACTTCAAGATCAGGCGACTCCTCAGCAAGCGGGCCGCGCCGCTCACCGACGCGCTCCCCGATATCGCCGCTCTCGACGCGTACTTCGCCGCGCAGTTCCCCCAATCACCCGCCTGGCGCGACATGCCGGAGCAAGCGATGTGGCCGAGCCCCGGCGGAACGTGGCTGAATGCGATGGCCCGCCGATCAAATCAGGTGCGCGACGATCACTTCGTCCGCTCGCTCGTCGACCTCGTGAACCGCGGCGAGCGCGTTCTGGCGATCGCCGGGCGCAGCCACACCGTCGTGTGGGAGCCCGTGCTGATGGAGTCGCTGAGCCTGGCCAACTACGGGGACCTCTCGTCGCCTCGCCCGTGGGAGAAGTGAGACGCGGAGACGCGAGAACGCGCGGGTGGCGCTGCGGTAGGGCGGGCTTCGTTCGTGGACTGACTCGGGTGGCGTGGTCAAGCGAGGCTCGGTGAAGCTTGACCATGTGGAAGAGTCGCACCACATGAATTGAACTCGTGTGAATCACCCAAGAGCGTGGTCAACAGGTTGACCACGCCACCCGGAGCAAGTGTGTCAGCGAGCGCGGCGGGTGGAGGGAGTGCGCGAGGTGCGCTCCGTGCACTGACGCCGGGGGCTCCGCCCCGCGGCACCCCCCGGTCAAAAAAAGGGAGAAGAGGCCGAGCGCTTTGGGCATCCCGCCCGATCTCACCGATATATACCAAACGTTTCCTGAACCTTTTACCACAGAAACCCTATCTCCATTCGCATTCCGCGACCACCTTGTTCGGGCTCAAAGCCGCCGTCACCCGAACACGAGGACAACGGTGCTTGTGCATCCTGCGACTGCAAATCGTGTCCGACGTGTGACTTCGCACCACAGTTGCAGTGCAAGACTTGAGCCCCCTTGGGATTACCAAGACAGTGAATGGCCGGGTACGTCCCGCGGCTGCTGTTCTATGAATGCGATTTCTGCGTCTTTGTGCGTTTCAGGAACTGGAGGCCGAATGTTCGTCTTGCGTCAGCTTGTGCCTGAGAATATCATGATCTGGTCAAGACTGGGTATGCAGCGCAAAGTCAGCATTCGACCTGCCCGCCAGGAGTCACTATGGAAGAGCCTCGCACCAAAGAAGTTTTCGTCCTGATGCCCTTCCGCGAAGAATTTGATGACGTCTACGAGATGTTGCGCAGCGCGTGCGCCGAGTGTTCTAGCGGACAGTCTGTTCGTTGCCGCAGAGCTGACGAGATCGCGGAGCCCGGCCGTATTACAGATCAGATAATCAGGTGCATTCGCGATGCCGACGTGGTGATTGCCGATCTTACTGGAAGCAATCCAAATGTAATGTATGAACTTGGCTACGCGCACGCCTTGAACAAGCCGTCGATAATTCTGAATCAGACGGTCAAGGACTCACCCTTTGATGTCAAGGACATGCGACAGATCGTCTACGATCGCGGCCGCCTGAACAAGGACTGCAGGCCGAGGGTCGTCCCTGCAATTCAGTCGTGCCTAGGGCAGCCCAGCGCTTCGGCCTCGTCGGGTGCAACAACAACGGGCTCGGCGACACGCAAACAACTCCTTTCCGTTTCGCCAAGTCAGCCCCTTGTCGTAAATGACGCCTTGATTGGCAAGCTGCAGATGGCCTATCTGAAGGTGCGCAAAGCCGCCGAAACCAGTGATCAGACCGAAATGACTACCATTGCAAAGGAAGTGCTTTCGACTCTTGACCGTGTAACTCCGACCGTCGCAGCCGAGGCAGACGAGACGGACATACGTAACGTTGCTGCTGTCATTGGCAACATGGGTGTCGTCCTCGAATCTGAATCACTTATTTCTCTTGCCGAGGACGTATTTCGGCGTGGAATCACTCTTGATCCGACCTTTGGTGGAATTCACTATCAATACGCCGATTTTCTAGCCGATCGGAAGCGATTTGAAGAATCAAAGCACATGCTCCAGGAGGCGAAGCGGCTGGATCCTAGCGATGTGCAACACGCGAAGGTCATTGAGATCAAGCTCGCCCTAAAGGACAAGTCTGTCACGACTGATATCAGTAAGTTCATCCAGGAGGCAGAGAGGGAGTTCGGCGAGAATCCAGGAGATGGTGCGCGTGCACGATCCTTGCTCACATTGCTTTGTGAATCTAGCGCTCCAATTGACGCCATTGAAAAGACCTGCAAGGAGTGGATGCTTGCGTCCAAAGAAGAGTCAACCAAGTACGAAGCTCGCCGCATTCTCGCTGACTATGTGGCCGTGTCGGGCGATTCAGCCGCTGCTATTCCGTTGCTCGAGGATGCGCTTGGTCACACGCCACGGGAAGATCGAATCGCGGTGTTGCACAACCTAGCGACGTGTCTTCGCAACACCAAACGGCACGATGAGGCCACAAAACGTTGGACTGAAGCTTACAATCTTGATAGAAATAATCCGGTGGTTCGTGCGGCGTTTTCCCAGCATCTGTCGCTTAGAAAAGACATGGACCTCGCGATCAAGGTCGCGAGCGGAGAGCCGTTGACCTGAGCGACGCATCTCTGATATTGAATTGCCTCAATCCCCCTGATCCAGCACGGCCATGAAGGCCTCCTGCGGGATGGTCACGCTCCCCACGTTCTTCATGCGCTTCTTGCCCTCTTTCTGCTTCTCGAGGAGCTTGCGCTTGCGTGACACGTCGCCGCCGTAGCACTTGGCGAGCACGTCCTTGCGGTACGCCTTGATGGTCTCACGGGCGATGACCTTGGCACCGATGGCGGCCTGGAGCGGGATCTCGAACTGGTGCTTGGGGATCTGTTCCTTCAAGCGCTTGATGAGCGCTCGCCCGCGCTGCTCGGCCTTTTCGCGGTGGACGATGACGGCCAGGGCCTCGACGGGGTCGCCGTTGATCAGGATGTCGAGCTTGACGAGGTTGTCGGAGCGGTACTCGATGACCTCGTAGTCCATCGTTCCGTAGCCGCTGGTCAGGCCCTTCATCTTGTCGAAGAAGTCGTAGATGATCTCGGCCAGGGGTATCTCGAAGATGATCATCTCGCGCGAGGCGGAGACAAACGACTGCGACTTGTAGGTGCCGCGCCGGTCGAGGCAGAGCTTCATCACGTCGCCGATGTATTCCTTGGGCAGGAGGATCTCGACGCGGCAGATGGGCTCGCGGATCTCCTCGACGAAGGAGAGATTGGGCAGATCGGCGGGGTTGTGGACCTCGAGGAGCTGGGTATTGGGCTTGACGTCGCGGAAGAACGCGGTGGCGGGGTCGACGGACTTGAGGGACTGGCCGTTGGCGCCGGTGACGGTGTCGGTGCCGCGGACGAGGACGTGGTAGGAGACGGTCGGCGCGGTCTGGACGACCTGGACGTTGCCCTCGCGTTCGAGGCGTTCCTGGATGATGTCCATGTGGAGCAGGCCGAGGAAGCCGCAGCGGAAGCCGAAGCCGAGTGCTTCGGAGTGGACATGCTGGAAGGTGAAGGAGGAGTCGTTGAGGGAGAGTTTTTCGATGGCGTCGCGGAGGTCCTCGAAGTCCGGGCCGTCGCCTTCTTCGCTGGTGGCGGGGTAGAAGTCGCAGAAGACCATCTGGCGTGGGGGCTGATAGCCCGGGAGGGCTTCGGTGGCGGGGTTCTGCTCGAGGGTGATGGTGTCGCCGATGCGGACGTCCTTGAGCGAGCGGATGGCGGCGACGACGTAGCAGGTTTCGCCGGGGCCGACCTTGCCGCCGGGGAGGCGGTAGGGCTTGGGGTTCATCTTGCCGATCTCGGTGACGAGGAAGGAGCGGCCGATGCCCATCATGCGGATCTTGTCGCCGACCTTCATCTCGCCGTCGAAGATTCGGCAGTAGACGATGACGCCGCGGTAGTCGTCGTAGATGGCGTCGAAGATGAGGGCGCGGAGCTGGGGGACGACCTGCTTGCGCGGGCCGGGCATCTTCTCGCAGATGGCGGCGAGCAGCTGCGGGATTCCGATGCCGGATTTGGCGGAGACCAGGAGGCAGTCCTCGGCGGGGAAGCCGAGCGTCTGCTCGACTTCCTCGGCGACCTCGTTGACGCGCGCGGAGGGAAGGTCGATCTTGTTGATGACGGGGACGATGGTGAGGTTTTCGTTGATGGCGAGGTAGGCGTTGACGAGGGTCTGGGCCTGGACGCCCTGGGTCGCGTCGACGACGAGGATGGCGCCCTCGCAGGCCTTGAGGGCGCGCGAGACCTCGTAGTTGAAATCGACGTGCCCGGGGGTGTCGATGAAGTTGAGCATGAAGAGCTCGCCGTGGGCCTCGGCGGACTCGCCCTTTTTGGTCTTGTGGTGCGTCGGTTCGGCGGTGTCGTCGACGGGTGCCTCGTAGTCGTTCTCGAGCTCGTCGGTGGTGGTGCCGGGCTTGTGGCGGTGGAAGACGGTGACGGCGGAGGCCTTGATGGTGATGCCGCGTTCGCGCTCGATGTCCATCGAGTCGAGGATCTGGTCGCGGGCCTCGCGCGCGGAGACGGCGTTGGTCGCCTGGAGGAGCCGGTCGGCGAGGGTGCTCTTGCCGTGGTCGATGTGGGCGATGATCGAGAAATTACGGATATGTTCGGGCGTGTCGGTCATTGCGGGGGATGGTAGGGAAGGAAGCGGGGCAGCGAAGGAGCGAGCCGGCGAGCCATGGAAAGGCGGGCGCAGCTGGCGGCGAGGGCGGATATCGGCCGCTACACGGGTTTTCCGGGCGCGGAGCGTGTCCGCGGCATCTCTTTCCCGTCGCACCACCAGAGATATGCGAGGCTGGCGCGCATCCGCGGCGGGAGGAGGGCGCGCACGGCGAGACGTGCCCAGGCCCGGCCGAAGCGCATCGCGAGGAGCAAGAGCAGGCTCATGGCGGCGAAGGTCATGATGGTCGGCGTCAGCCCGGTTAGCTCGCGGGCCAGCCCGCTCGCCTGCGTCATCTTGATGCCCGCCCACATCTGCATTTCGTTGATGATGAGGCGCATCGCCACCGCGTAGACCAGCCCGCCCGCGCCGAAGAGCACCAGCACCACCCACGCCAGGAGCATCGCTCGTCCACGCCAGCGCGGCGAGGTGATGGCCCAGAACACGCCGGCGACGAGCGGCATCAGCCCCGCGCCGAGCAGAGTCCAGGAACTCGTCCGCCAGTCGATGGATCGCCACAGACCGCTCACGATCTCCGCCTTGCCGGCGCTGGCCTTCCACCATTCATCGTCGATCCACGAGTTGGGCATGCTCCCCTGCTGCGACATCCATTGCCAGGTCTGCCGCTGGTTTGAGAGCGTCGCGAGGTTGGCGGATCGCTGCGCGTACGCGACCTGGTCTGTTTCCGGAGCGGTTCCCTTCCGGCTCAGGGCCAGCACGGAGTCCTCCTGCTGAGTCTGGAGCCTGGCGATCTCCGCGTCGACCTCTTTCAGGCGTTCTTCCGCGTGCTTGGCGTGGGCGGCGGAGATCTCGCGCGTGATGCCCGAGAGCATCGCCTCGGAAGAGATGAGCGTGCCGCCCATGAGGGCGCCCGTCGTCGCGCCGAGCGCGGCGAGCATGACCAGCAGCCACACGCCCGCGAGGAGGAACCCGAGGCGCTTGGCCCATGGCCCGAGGACGGGGTACTCGTGGAGCGAGGCGACCTGGCCGCATTCGGGGCAGCGGACCATGAGCATGGCGTAGTGCTCCTCGCGGACGACGTGCTGTCCGTGGAGGTTGAATCCACACGAGCCGCAGACGCGATCGCCCGAGACGATGGCGACGCGTTCGGGCGTGCTCCGCACGGGCGTGCCGGGCGATGCTCCTGGCTCTCGCGGATGTTCCTGCGTGCTCATGAAGTCCTCCCGAGTCGGGTCGTCCGAGCCTGTCTGAGCTTGGCGAGTTTTCTCTTACGCCGGGCGAATCGGCGCCGATCCATGGCCCGCCCCACCGCGCCGCCGATCGACGAGAGCGCCAACACCAGCGGGAGCGACGCGAGCACCACGATCACCCAGACCTTGGCGTGCGCCGGCGTCTTGATCCAGGGCTCGCCGAGCATCGGGGCGAAGAACCACCGCACACCGGGCATGCCCGCGCGCAGGACATCGAGCCCGATGTAGCCGAGCACCGGCAGCAGCCACGCGGCCAGGATGACCCCGCGCTTCCAGTGGCGCATGAACAGGCCCATCCACACGCCGACCAAGCCCGCGATGCACGCCATGCCGATGACCGCTCCCATTTCGTCGGGGCGATCGGAGTAGCGCTCGATGAACGCACCGAGAAAGTCCCGCTGCATCGTGCCGTCGCGGCGGAAACCGATCATCATGATCTCGTCCATCATCACCGCGCTCATGCCCACAAAGCCCATGGTGACGATCGGAATGATGAACGCCTGGGCGAGCAGCACGAAGAACACGGGGATCGTGCGGCACACGCGGCGCGTCCACACCGGGAGCGGGTGCTTTCGCCGGGCCAGCGTCATTCCGCACGAGGGACAACGCACCAGGGGCAGTCCGTAGACGGGATCGCGCACGGCCCGCAGGCGTGTCAGGTCTGTGCCGCAGCGCCCGCAGTGGTGCATGGGGCGTCCCATGCCCTTTCATACCAGAAACGCCGCCGGCGATTGCAGTTTCGGCGCGGGGGTCTACGATCGCCCTCCCACGCCGCGAACATCCCGCCCGCCGAGTCCATCGAGCTTGTCAAGCACCCCTTCCAAACCCGCCGCCGCGATGACCGCGCCATCATCCGGGGCCGGGGCGTCGGACGCCCACGCCCGCGGGCGATTGCTCGGCACAATGTGCATTCTGGGCTCGCTCATCGGATGGTCGAGCATCCCGCTCTTTCTCCGCTACTTCACCGACATGATCGACGGCTGGACGGCGAACGGCTGGCGGTACGCCGTGTCCGCAGTGCTCTGGGCGCCGGTGCTGATCCTCGGCGTGGCGCGCGGGACGCTGCCCAAGGGCCTCTGGCGTGCCGCGTTGGTGCCCAGCGTTCTGAACATCCTGGCGCAGATCGCGTTCGGCCTGGCGCCGTATTACGTGTCGCCCGGCCTCATGACCTTCTCGCTCCGCCTCCAGGTGATCTTCGTCACGGTCGGGGCGGCGATTCTCTTCGTGAACGAGCGGCGCATCATCACCTCGCGCGGCTTCATGGTCGGGATGTCGCTGGTCATCCTCGGCACGCTCCTCACCATCGCGCTCAAGCCGGGCGGGCTGGGCACTGGCTCGGCGCTTGGTGTCACGCTTTCCATTCTCGCGGGCCTCGGGTACGCGGCGTATGCCCTGGCGGTGCGCAAGTGCATGCACGCGATCCCGCCGATCACCGCCTTTGCCGCGGTCAGCGTTCTTTCCGCGGCCGGGATCTTCGCGGTCATGCTCGTCTTTGCGCCGCATCGCGGCATGGGCGTCTTCGATCTCTCGGGCAAGCACCTGTTGCTGCTGGCGCTCTCGTCGATCATCGGCGTCGGTCTCGGGCACACGTTCTACTTCATCAGCATCGCGAGGCTGGGGCTAGCGGTCTCGGCGGGCGTGGTGCAGCTCCAGCCGATCTTCGTGAGCATCGGGTCGATGTACCTCTTCCAGGAGGTACTGACGAGCGGGCAGTGGGCGATGGGGGTGGTGGCGATCGTCGGGGCGTCGATCATGCTGTACACCCAGCACCGGCTCGCCAAGGCCGCGGGGACGAAGGCGCTGGACGAACTGGATGAACTGCCGGTCGACGCGGAGGTCGCGATGATCGCGCAGGCGAATGATGAGAAGAAGTCGGGCACGCGGGAAGCGCGTGAGTCGTGAGCGGTGAGGAGAAGAGATTCACCGCGGAGCCGCGGAGGAAGAGCACAGGAGGGTTCATCCGCACACTCGACCTCCAAGGGCGTCGGCGGCGGAAGCCGCGTGCGATTGACCGAGAATCCGGATCAGACTGATCGCCGTAACCCATCGCCCGATGCCTGACGCATCTCCCATCCCGTTCCCGCTCGCGCCGCGCGTGATTCTCGAGCGCCTGGGCTCGCTCGCGGCGGATCGCCCGCGCGTGGTCGCGATCACGGGCCCGGTCGGCGCGGGCAAGTCCACGCTTGCGGCGCTGCTCTCGGCCTGCGTCGTTCCGACCGACGCGTATCTCCCCGATTATGACCTTGTCGCGCCCGGCGAGCGGGACCTCCCCCACCACGCCGATTTCGCGCGTTTGCTCAGCGACCTACGTTCGCTGCTTTCGCGACGGGAGACGCTCATCCCGGTGTGGTCATTCCAGACGCACAAGCGCGTCGGCGACACGCCGCGAACGCCCGCCGATGTGATCGTGCTCGAGGGGATCCACGCGCTGCACGAGCCCGTGCTCCCGCTGCTCGACGTCAGGGTCTTCGTCGACGCGCCGCGCGACATCCGGTGGTCGCGCTGGGAGCACATCGAGCGCACCGGGCAACGCGGCATGGGCGTGGAGCCCGCGCGCGAGTTCTTCCACGGCGTGGCGGAACCGACCTTCTCTCGCTTCGAATCGCTCTATCGCGCCCGGGCCGACGTCATCGTTTCCAACGACGAGTTCAGGCACGGGGCGGGCGCCTGACCCAGCGACCAATTGGACGATTCACCCGCTATTTGCTGCGCGCACACGCCCCAATGATCGAGTATAGTGTTTACTATACTTCTTGAGTCCCGGGGACGGAGGCCGCCATGAACCTGCAACGCATCCTGATCCGCGTCATGCTGTGGATGCTGGCGATCACCGCGATCGCCGGCGTGCTGACGATCTTCGGCTCGGCGCGAGTGATGGGGCGGGTCGCGGGCACCGGCGCACTCACGGCGGCCGCCATGCTCGCGGCGTTCCCGCTCAGCAAGTTCCTCGACCGCGATAAGAAGCGCCTGGGCGGGCTGGTCGGGCTGCTGGGTCTCGTGCTCGCGTTCATGCTCGCGCTGGTCGCGATCTGGCTCGGCCTGTTCACCACGTCGGGCGACCTAGAGGAAAGGTTCGGCGCCTCGTCGTTCACGATCTTCGCCGCCTCGATGCTCGCGGCGTTCCTGCTCCCCGCGCGGCATTCCGCCAATCTCTCGCTGGCCGCCACGACGTCGCTGGCTTCAGAGTCGATCGTGGCCCTGCTCTTCCTCGCGTCGATCTGGTGGAAGTTCGAGGATCGCCTGGCGGAGACCGCCGTGGGCCTGCTCGCCGCCGCCGCCCCCGCCGCGATGGCGATGATCGCGCCTTCGGCGCGTGAACGCGCGTGGCGCTGGATCGGTCCGCTGGCGGCCCTGGTTTCGTTCGTGATGAGCTTCCTGGGGACGTGGTTCATCCCGTCGGACGACCCGACGGTGTACGCCGGCGTGCTCGGCATCGCGTTCGTCGTGGGATACGCCAACGTCGTGCTTCATCTGAAGCTCCCGGATTCGGCGCTGTGGCTGCGCCTGGTCGCGATCGTCGCGGCCGCCGCCACCGCGGGCGGCATCACGTACATCTCCGCGCTCTCGCAGGGCTTCAAGAACTCGCCGCCCGACATGCTGGCACGCTTCACGGGCGCGTGCGGCATTGTGACGGCGTGCGCCACCATCGCGCTCATGGTTCTGCTCAAGCTCAACCCAACGCGCAGCGATCAGGCCGTCACGACGATCGCCAGCATCTGGCTCGCGTGCCCGCACTGCGGCAAGAAGTTCGACGCGCGCGTGGGAGTCTGCGCGTGCCCGACCTGCGGCCTGCTCTTCACGATCGGCGTGCGCGAGCCGCTGTGCCATGTCTGTCAGTATCCGCTGCTCGACCTCAAGTCGGAGCAGTGCCCCGAGTGCGGCACGGCGCGGAGCGCGAACCCGGCGCTTGCGAGCGATCGCGCTGATTCGGTGTGAGACTTCGGCGCATAGGCCTTCGTGTTTGGACACCGGAACTGACGAGCCTGCGAAGAAGGCCCGGGCAACGCTTGTACGCCGCATGGATCATCCTGAGTGAGGACGACCTGCAGCCGCCTATTTGTCGCGTTCACCCGGCAGGTCCAGCACCACGGCCGGCGAACTCCCGATCGCCAGGAATCCGATTCTGCGCTGCTCGTCCATGATCACGATCTGGTCGCCGAACTCGAACACCACGGAGCCGTTGGGGAGGATGACTGGAGAGCCGGCCTGCCAATGCATGAGCGCGTTTGAGAATGTGAGCTCCCTCGTCACTCTTACGTTCGGGCTGTCGCCCGGCTCCGATTCGATGCGGCGCAGCCCCGATTCCCAATCCGGGAGGGCCCAATACGAGTACGTGGCATGGCTTGGGTCCGCACGGAAATCGATCGCATACACGCGCGAGGGACCATCGGGATTGTACTCGTCGGTTCTCGCACCCACCACCCCCGATGCCTGGGTCGCCACAATCTTTGCGTTGGCGTCTTCACCGTCAACGATGGAGACGCTCCCATCGATCTCGGGCCTCGCCCACAAGGGCTCCCAGCGCCGATGTCTGTTGACGTCGGAAACCTGACCGACTTTCTCATCGCCCGCATAATCGAGCCGCACACGTCGAACCGATCCATCTCGGTCATCGACGTAGTAGACCCAGCCGTTCGCCCCGCCCGCCATACCCGAGACATCGCGCACGACGGCGTAATCCGTCAGCAGGGTCATCGGACTGACCGACACATACATCGGGATGAGCACGGCGTACGAAGCTGCCTGCGTCCACACGCCCGCCGCAACGCGCGCACCACGCCCACGCCGCGAGCCCTGCAACGACCACAGCACCAGCGGCCACTCGACCAGCACCGTGAGCACAAACGCCACAACGACCAGCACACCCAGCGTCAGCCCCGCGCGATAGAGCGGCGGGTCCATGAAGCTCGCGTCCACCCAGCGAACCAGAACGGGCAGAACCGCCCAGCCCAAGAGGCCCGAGATGTAATTGGCCGCGATCATCTTGAGCGCCGCGGCTTTGTACTTGACCCCACCCCACCACGACAGCAGCCCGCCCTCGCACAGGCCGATGATCAGATTGCCCAGCACCAGATGCCCGCAGCCGATCAACATCAGCGGCGTGCCGACATTCGCGAAGAGGAGCGACGGGGCCATCTCCGGCACTATACCGATGCGGCGCGACAACGGATGCTTGATTGCGGCGGTTTGCCGCGTGCGGCCCGCGGTTGCCTACTTCGTCAGAGCCCACACGCCGCTGATGATCGCGATGATCCCGCCGATGATGTACCACGCGATGTTGATCTTCATCTTGGCCTCGAGGCGGCGTTGCCCGATGGACTTGTCCTTTTCGGCCGACAGGCGCTGCTTGTGGGCCGCCCCTTGCGCGAGCGCCTCGCCGAGCCGCTTATAGGGATCGCCCGATCGCCCGGAGTACTTCTCATACATATCAGGATCGATCGCCATCGCGTGCTCCTTTCCAAGTTCGGCACGCGCAGCGTAACCGCAAGTGATTCACGATGCAAGATTCAACATGGGAGATAGAAGAGGCATCGGGCATCGGGCATCCGGCAGCGCACACCACCTGACCATTTCGCCACTCCGCCACCGCTACTTTCCTTGGCCGCTCGGCTTCCACCACTCGATCATCTTGGTGAACACGATCGTGAACCCGGCGCGCGGGTCCTGTCCTTCCTTCGAGTAGCCGTGATCCTCGCCGATGCGTCGATCGACCGTCACGTCCTTGCCCGCGGCGGTCAGCTGGGCCCGCAGGACATCGCAGCTCTCGACCGGCACCGAGGTGTCGAGCGTGCCGTACGCAAGGAACATCTTCGCGTTGCACGCCAGCGCGCTCTGCACGGGGCTTGCCTTCATGAACGTCGACCAGCGCCGGTTGGGGTGTCCCCACTCGGATTTCTCGATGCTGTCGGGGTCTTGCATGATGCGCGCCCACGCCTCGTAGGCCGATTCGACCCGCGCCTCCCGGTCCTCGGCACTCTCGCCGGGCGCTTGCTCGCGCCGCGCCAGCTGTGCCATGTCAAAGAGCTGCGTGGGCCCGCCCGCGGAGAGGATGGCGACGTGCGTGGCCTCGGGCACGGCCGCTCCGACGTGCGCCGCCATGTCGCCACCCTCCGAATGTCCGGAGACGAGCAGCGTTGACGTGTCGATGCCGGGGAGCGCCCGCGCCGCGCGCGTGGCGGCCACGATCGCCGCCGCCCATCGCTCCGGCGTGTGCTCGCGCTTGAACTCGTCCGTGCATCCCTCGGCCGACCCGGGGGGCGTGGCCTGCGACAGGAACGCCACGCCGGGCTTTTCAACACACAGCACGCGAAATCGTCCATCGGCGAGCGTGAGCAGGATGTTCTGGATCCCGCCGTAGCGCCGCCCGTCTGGCAGCTCGCCGAAGAGCGAGCCGCCGCCCGAACCCTGAATAAAGACCGCGATGGGGAGCGCACGCCCCTTTGCGCCCGTGTCGGTGGTGCCGCTCGTCGCGGCGTCCTTCGTTTCGCTCTTGTCTTTCGTGTCGGCGTCCTTCGGCGCTTCTTTCGGGCCGTTCGGCTTGTAGTTCGCCACCGACAGATAGAACGTGATCTCGCGTCCGAACTCGTCCGTCGTGGTGTACCGATCGAACGGCAGCTTCAGCTCGCTCGCCGGCGTCACGAGCTTGGCAACGGGCGGCGACGCCATGTGGCCCGGGGACGATGCGACCGTCGTCTCCGTCTCTGCCGCGCTCGCCCGGATGTGCGTCGGCTCGCCCGAATGTGGGACACCCGGGCGGCCCGCCAGCGCCGGTCCGCTCAAGGCCAACGCCAGCACCGCCACCCCACGACGCATCCATTGATTCGTGTTCATGTTGTCCTCAAGATGCGCGAACCGCCCGCGTCCGTCAAGCAATCGCGGATTTGGGCCGCGGCCCTTCCCCGCCGCCCCCGCGTATCATCGCGTGATGCGAAGAACCACCCTGCTCTCGGCCTTGATCGGCGCGTGCCTCTGCGCCGCCGCCGCTTCCGCGTTCCAGGCCGCCAATCCCCCCGCGCCCGCCGAGGGCGCGACCGAGACCTTCGGCCTCTGGTCGCTGTTCACGCGTTCATTCGACGCCTTCACGGTCCTGCTCGTCCTGGGGAGCGTCGTCGCGGTCGCCGTCATCTTCGCCAACCTCATCGACGTGCGTGAATCGCGTCTCATCCCGCGCAAGCTCGTGGATCGGCTGGGCGATCTGGTCGCCGCGGGGCGCTGGGACGATGTGCGCGACCTGGTCGCACGCGACGAGACCTATGTCGCGCGTGTGATGCGATCGGCTCTGTCGGCGGCGCGACACGCGCCGGACCGCGACGCCGTCCGCGATGCCGCCGAACTCGCCGCCGCCGAGGAATCCGCGCGATGGTTCCGTCGGGCCGAGCTTCTGAACGTCATCGGGAATCTCGGGCCGCTGATCGGGCTGGCGGGCACGGTGTGGGGCATGATTCTGGCTTTTACGAGCCTTGGTCAGACCGGGGGCAAGGCGGGTCCGGCCGACCTGTCGCTGGGGATTTCGAAGGCGCTCTTCCACACGCTGCTGGGCCTGTGCCTGGCGGTCCCCTGCCTGCTCTCGTTCGCCCTCTTCCGCTCGATCATCGACAAGCACTGCACGCGGGCCCTGACGCTCTGCGGGCAGCTGGTCGACCGCATCCCCGTGCCCTTCAAGCCCTGAGCCACGCGATGCGCGCCCGCCCGCTCCATCCTCACAGGCCCGTCACCGGCGAGATCAACGTCACGCCGCTGATCGACGTTGTCATGTGCCTGATCATCTTCTTCCTGATCGTGGGCAAGCTGGCGATGGACCCGGCGGTGCGGCTGCCGACCTCCGCGACCGGCCAGGTCCCCGCGGGTCCCGAGCCGCTCTCGGTCGTGATCACGCGCGGGGCGGACGCCGCGCCGTCGCTCAGTTCTTCCGAGCAGCCCATCACGCTCGAGGGCCTGGAGACGCTCGTGCGTGCCGCGCAGGCGTCGACGCCCGCGCGCCCGGTCTTGCTTCGCGCGTCGGCGGATCTTCCCTTTGAAACCCTGTCGCCGGTGCTCGAAGCCTGCCGACGCGCGGGGCTGACCAGCGCGCGGCTCGCGACGGAGCGTTCGCCATGAGCGCCCTGCGCCGCCGTCTATCGCTCGCGCAGGCCCGCGGCCTGCACCACGCGCCGAACATGACGCCGATGGTCGACGTGGTCATGGTGATCCTCGTCTTCTTCATGGCCAGCTCCGCCGTGCTGGGGCCCGAGTGGTTCATCAAGTCGGCGTTGCCCGTGCGCTCCGCGAGCGCCGGCACCGCAACGGACACGTTTCGGTTGGAGTTCACGCTGCGCTCGGTCCCCATCGATGGCGACGGAGCAAGCACGGCGGGCGCTGCAGCGCGAGCGTCCACGAGGACCGTGGTCACGGGCGAATCGCTGACGGACGCACCGCTCACGGCACTGGCCGCGCGTCTGGAACAACTCGCCAAGGACAACGCGGGGCGCGAGATCGCGGTCTTGCTCAAGCCCGACGCCCGCGTGCCCATGCAGGACCTGGTGTTCGCCCACGACGCGTGCAATCGCCTGGGCATCGCCAAGGTGGGCATGACGCCGCTGTCGGACGCGGGCGCGACCACGCCGCCATCGAAGTAGTGAGGCATGCCTTGCGGTGATGGTGCTGGTGGAGTACGAGAACACACAGGGCAAGGAGCTGAAAGAGAACGTGCGGACGTGCGTGGCGTTCTTTGATTCGGCGGCGGCGGAGATCCTCAAAGAGCAGGGGACGTAGGGGCATCGCTGGTCCTGCGCGATCCACCAAGGTAAGCTGAGCTTCGTTCGCATTGCGGAGGACTCAGATGCGCCTGATCAATCCGATTCTGCGTCTGATGTGCGTGCTGCTTCTGGTGCTCGTCTCGGGTTGTCGCGGCGTGGCACCAGCGACGATCACCGATTGGACATTCGCTCCGATGGTGAAGCAGTTCGAGCCGCCATCCGTTGTGCGGCTTGATGGCAAGCCCGCGCCGGCGTTCCTGCAAGGCGTGGCCGACTATTACCATGACATTCTCACGAACGCCGCGGGCACCCACGCGATCGTTGAGACCTTTAAGAGCCCAAACGTTCATTTCGATGCCATCAAGTCTGAGCTGTTTAACCTCGATGGGCGGCTCCTTCTGGAAATGCCAAACGTTCGGGCGCGCTTTGTCGGGGCGGATTTCCTCGTCGCCGGCGAAGGACGCGACGCGGTGGTGTGGGCCTTCACGCGTGAGAGCTCAACCCGCTTGATCTCGCTGGGCGAGGTGTTTCCAGAAGCCAAATACGTGAACGATTCTGTTGCGGTCTCGCGTCATGGCGACATCGCCGCCGGGGTTGATCGATCAACACTCGTGATCCGCACGCGCGAAGGCGAATTGCATCGGGTGCCGGGTGTGGGCTCGCCGGCATCGTTTCTCATGGCGTGGTCGGGCGACGGCAAGTTCCTTGTGGTCACGAACGAAGACGACCGCACGTTCGTCGTTGGACGAGATGGACGGATTCTTGCCAAGTGGCGTCGCTACATTCTCGTGTGGAACGGATTCGGTGAGCGCTCGTTTGTTTGCTCGGAATCGGAGCGGTGCTTTGTCGCGGAAGTGAACGCCGACTACTCGTGGAGCCAGCGCGGTAGCCTGGACTGGGACGCATCGTGCAGCGTAATGGCCAGCCCCGACGGGAGCGTGGTGTGGCTTGGCGACGTCAACAGGGGGCACCTGATCTACAAGCGTGGACGTGACGGCGGCTATCAGCGGGTCGAGATACCGTCGGGTCGGGTGATCGGATTGGTGCGGACCGATTTCGGCGAGGCGCGGAAGGAGCGATGACGATGACGACGTGCATCACTCGTGGTGTGCTTGCGGCGGTTCTGGCCGCGGCGTTAGCGAGCGGCCTTGGCGGGTGCGCCGCAGGCTCGCACGCCGCGAGCCAAGCCTATGAACTTACCGTCCGTCTCGAGCGGATCGCGCGGGGCAACGACTCCAGTTGGTACTCAGGCGCCTCAATCGAGCGAGAAGCAAGCGAGCACCCAAGCGAACAGCTCGGACTGCTCCTGGTCGAGGTGATGGTCGAGAACAGCGCGGAGAGGCCCTGCGTCATCGATTTGAACTTCTTGTCCTGTGCTATGTATGACTTCTTTCTGATCGACCGCGATTCGGGGCGTCGCTACTGGATTTCCGAGAGCATCATCGATGACATGCGTCCGCTTTCTGGAACCTTGGAACTGGGGCCGGCTGAGTCGGTCAAGACGACCATTCCGGTGGCGGGTGTGCTCTGCGAGTTACGAGCGAACGAAACGATCCTCGACGGTGATTGGCCGCGACTTCCACCGTCCCTCGAATCGGCGGGTTGTGGCAGCCTTCGTGTGGGAGTGCCGGACCTTGCACGCGAAGAAACATGGCGATTTAGCGGGTATGGCCCTGTCGTGGTTGTTCAAGCTCCTTCAAAGTGAACGGCCCGCGACCTGTCCGTGCGATCGCCCAGATTTGGGCACAACGCACCGATGGCGCAGTCCGTCGCTGGTCCCGGCCCCCAATCTGTCCGATTCCTTCAACTCTCCCTTCTCTTGAATACTTGACTTGCCGATCCTGTATTCGTATACTGGGCCGCGGCGTGTGTTTCCACCACGATTTCCCGCCGCCCACGGAGGTCTACCCGTGAAGCCCGCCCACAACATCCACGAGGTCACCGGCGACATCCTGCTGAGCAAGGCCGCGGTCATCGCCCACGGCGTGGCGCCCAACGACGATTTCCACGTGGGGCTCGCGCTGCAGCTCCGCGAGCGTTTCCCCGCGATGTACAAGGACTTCCGCCACTATTGCCAGACCCATCACCCCAAGTCGGGCGACATGTGGGTGTGGTCGGGCTCCGGGCCCAGCGGGCCGGTGCGGATCGCGTGCCTCCTGACGCAGGAGGCGGCGTATGACCATGGCAAGCACCCCGGGCGTGCGACGCACGAATCGGTCAATCACGCGCTCAAGAAGCTGCGCTCGCTGATCGACGCCGACAAGCCGGGGAGCGTGGCGCTGCCCAAGCTCGCGACGGGCGTGGGCGGCCTGAAGTGGGAAGAGGTCGCGCCGCTCATCCACAAGCACCTGGGCAGTATCGAGATGCCCGTGTGGCTGTACACGAATTTCCAGAAGGGACAGCCCGCGAACGAGACACTCCTCAACGCTCATCACTGACACTGTGATGAGCACCCTCCTGCAACCGCCTCCGCCCGCGACCTCTTCATCCGCGGGCGAAGGCGGTTGTCGTTTGGGGGCGGAGCCGTGAGTCGGGAGTGGGGAGTCGTGCGGGATACAATCGGAACAGATTCTTCTTCCCTGCCTCGCTAGACCGACTTCTTGGTCGGTGCGGCCACGTTGGCGAGGAAAAGGCCGCCGACGAGAGAGGCGGCGATGAGGACGACGCTGACGGCGATCTCGACGCCTGAAAGCACGTCGCGACCGAGGAGCGCTTCGAGGCTCTTGAAACCCAGGCCGCCGGGGACGAGGACCATCATGCCGGGAACCGCGACGAGGGCCGCGGGGCGGGCGCGAAAGCGTGAGTAGAGGTTTGCGGCCAGGCCGACCATGAACGCGCCGATGCTGACGCCGAGCTCGGGGCCGAGGATGTGCGCCCCCGCGCGCGCGCCGAAGAAGCCGACGAAGACCGCCACAAGTGCGGTGAAGAAGTGCGCGGAGCGCGAGTTGAAGAGAACGGTGTATGAGACGGGCGCGATGACCAGGGCGATGAGCTGTGTCCAGTCGGGGAGGGGCGAGGGATCGGGGTCGCCGATCGGGCCGACGAAGCGTTCGGCGATCGCGCGCCCGACGGCGACGCCCATGCCCACGAGGACCAGCGTCATGAGCGCGCCCATGAGGCGGGCGGTGCCGGAGACGAGGTTGCGCGTGGCGAGTTCGGTCATCGCGAGCGTGATGGTCAGGCCGGGCATGAAGACGATGAGGCCCGCGAGCGTGGCGAGCACGGGGGAGAAGGGCTGCATCGCGGGCGAGAGTGCGGCGGCGAGAAACCCGCCGGCGAGGCCGGCGAAGAACTCGCTCAGGCGCGCCATGGTGGGCAGGCGCGAGGTGGTGATGGCGAGCGCGCCGGCGGAGAGGCCGACGATGCCCGCGACGACGATCTCACGCCACCCGCCGCCGAAGAACCGGCACGCGACGCTCGATGAAACGCCGAACGAGCCCGCGCGGATCCACCACGGGAAGCGCGCGGGGATGGCGAGGATTTCGCGGATGCGCGCCAAACCGTCGTGGGCGGTGGTCGTTCCGGAAGCGACGTCGTCGGCGACGCGATCGACGCGGACGAGTTTGTCAAGGTTGGTCTCGCCGGGCTCGACGCGGAGGAGGCCGGTCTGTTGCGCGCCGATGGGTCCGAAGGAGGCGGTGATCGAGGTGGGCGTGGAGAAGAACTGGCCGTTGGGGAGGTTGAGGCGATCGGAGATGCGGAGCAGGGCCTCTTCGAGGCGGTGGGCGGGCGTGCCGCAGATGTGCAGGGCGCGGCCGAGTTCGAGCACGAATCCGACGGACTCGGGGTCGAGCGGGGCGTGGGCGGGCGAGTTGGGCGAGGCCTCGTTCATGAGCGGAGGAGGGTAGCGGGGGGACGATTGAGCCCGAACCCGGCAATCGGTGCGGACGGCAGGCGCGATGCCGTCGAGGCGCCGCGTCACACGTGCGCCTTGTTTCGGCCAAGAGAGTTTCGGCCAAGAGAGAGTCTCGGCCAAGAAAAACGCGGGCCCGGTGCGATCACCGAGCCCGCGTGGTCGTTCAGCGGCGATCAGTTCATCAACCGAGGTTGCTGAAGGCCCATGTGTTGTCGACGCTGGGGTTGTTGGACCAGTCGAGCGTCTGGCCGTCGAGATTGGACGCGACGACGTGGAGCGATCCGTCGTCGCCCTCGTATCCCGAGAGGGTGCCCACGATCGGGCTGGTCTCGGTGTCGGGGAGCGCGAGGCTGGTGTACTCCCAGGTCTGGTTTTCCAGGGTCCACTTGAAGAACATCACGCTGCCTTCCTTGGAGAGGCCGGTGATGATGAGCTTGCTGTCGTCGGTGACGAAGGAGAACTGCGAGCCCTGCTCGAAGTCGGCGGCGCCGAGGTAGGTGGTCATGTCGGTGTACTGCCAGTCGTTGCCCGGGGCCCACCAGAGCGCGATCATGTGCCCCTGCTCATCGAGACCTGTGATGGTGATGCCGCCCCACTCGGTGACGAAGGTGGAGAGTGAGCCGACCATGCCGAGCGTGCCGGTGAGGCTGGTGAGGTCGCTGGAAATCCAGCCGTTGGACGCGGGCGACCACCAGACGACGTAGACGTGCCCGTTGCTGTCGATGCCCGCGACGTTCAGGCCGCCCCACGGCGTGACATAGCTCTCGATGTCGCTGGTCCAATCGGGGACGGGCTGGTCGTTGGCTTCGAGCTCGGTCTGCCCGATGTTGGTGCAGTTCCAGTTGTAGTCGCCGGACTCGTCGGTGTTGCCGTCCTGCCAGTAGATGATGGGCTCGCCGTTGGCGTTGACGCCGACGATGTTCACGAAGCCCCAGGGCGTGGTGTACACGTCCATGTCGGCGCCGGCGAAGGGCTCGGCGCCGGGGACATCCTGCGTGAGGTTGCGGTTGCGCCAGCCGCCGTCGCCGTCCTCGGTATAGAGGATGACGCCGTTTCCGGATTGGCCGGCGGCGTAGTACTGCTCGTTCTTGGGCTCGTCCATGGTGACGACGTCGCCGGTGATGTCCGGGCCGCCGGTCAGTTCGTGGAGGTTGAAATCGTGATACTGCCCGTTGTCGTCACGGCGGCGGACGATGGGCGCGCCGTCGTCGCCGCGCGTGATGACGTTGCCCGAGCCGGACTGGTCGGCCTCGACCTTGGGCGTGCGCACGGTGATGACGAGGGCCTCGCCCTTATCTCCCTCGCGCCCGTTGATGGTGAGCGAGGCGCGGATCTCGTGCTCTCCGTCGCGGAGGACGGTGAAACCGTCGGTCCAGACCTCGACGAAGCCGGTGTCGTCGCGCGAGAGGGCGTTGCCCAGGAAGACGCCGTCGGCGAAGACGTTGACGAACGCGCCCTGCGGCACGTCGCCCACGATGAACTTGAGCGGGCGTCCGGCGTTGTTGTAGCGGGTGATGTTGTCCTGGTTGTCGTCGCCGGTGTCGCTGATGTCGGCAAGATCGGGCGCGCCGGGGACGGCGATGTCGTCGTTGTTCCCGTCGTTGTTGTTCTGATCGCCGCCCTCGCCGAAGAGGATGACGGTCACGGTGCCGTCGCCCTGGTTGGCGACCGCCATGCCGTTGGCCTTGCCGAACCAGCCGGGGATGACACAAGCGGGCTGGTCGCCGACCTTGACAACATCGAAGAGGACGACGGTGCCGTCGAGTTTGATCTTGAATGCCGAGACGGTGTCGTCGCCGCGGTTGGCGACGGCGAGGACGTAGCCGTTGCCGGGCTCAAAGAAGCCGAAGCTGGACGAGGGCTGATCGCCCGCATCGATGGTGAAGGTGGGCGTGAAGGAATCGTGGGTGTCGTTGCCGGTGAGGATGGTGACGTTGCCAGAGCCGGCGTTGGTGACGACCAGGTCCATGTTGTGGTCGTCGCCCGCGCGGTCGATGCGGACCGAGCCGGGCTGGTCGCCCACGTCGTACACGCCCATCTGGGCGAACGTGCCGTCGCTGGCGGCGGACTGGTTGAAGAAGTCATCGGACCCGAGCAGGCGGGCGATGACGGAGCCCTCGCCCTGCTCGTCGTAGATCGCGGCGAGGGTGTCGAACTGGCCCTGGTCGGGCTGCTGGTGCAGGATGTCGAAATACACGCGCCGGAGCGAGGACTCGACATACGCGTCGGAATCCATGATGGCGCGGCACACGTCGATCAGCTGCGTGCTCTGGTTCTCGAACATCGACATGTACTGCACACGCTCGGTCACGCTGGGCTGGCGCCCGACGAGCCGCGGGAACGCGGCGTTGAACCAGTTCTCGTTGCCGTGGCCGTTCTGGGCGACGAACCAGTCGCTGGTCGCCATGTGGGCGAACCAGTCGTTCCATTCGCCGGTGAAGTCCCAGGTGTTCTGCATCATGTCGCGGGCGGCCTGGTCGGGCATGAGGTCGAAGAGGCGCGAGTACGCGCGGTCCATCGCCATGCGCAGGAACTCGTCGCTCCCCGCGATCTCGCTCACGACGTCGATGCGCTCCTTGGCGCCGGAATTGAGGTCGGAGAGCCAGGTGTCAAGCTCGCCGCTGTTGGGCTCGCGGTGGATGAGGCTCGTGAAGACGTCGTGGAGCCAGTCGCTGTTGCTGGGGGTGCCCGCGACGCCCGTGAGCACGGTGACGGTATCGTCGTCGGTGTTGGTGGTGACCAGGTCGAGCACGCCGTCGGAGTTGACGTCACCCATCTCGAGGAACGACGCGCCGTTCCCCACGCCGTACGACGCGTACTCGCCGAGAGTGGGCGGGCCGTTCTCGTCGCCCTCTCCGAGGAGGTAGATGCGTACGGCGTTTTCAGCGGGCATGAGCACCGCGAGGTCCATGTTGTTGTCGTGGTTGAAATCGCCGACGCGGGCGGAGTGCGCTCCGGCGGGGAGCTGGATCTCCTGCCCGCCGCCGAAGGTGCCGTCGCCGTTGTTCTGAATCGTGATGATTTTCGCGTTCTGTCGGTCGAGGGTGATGAGGTCGGGGAAGGTGTCGCGATTGAAGTCGAAGATGCCGAGCTCGTAGGGGGTGCCGCCGGTCGGATAGTTGCTGGTGCCCTGGAACTTGCCTTCCTTGTTCAGGATGACCGAGACGCTCCCGGCGTCGGCGTTGGCGGAGGCGAGGTCCATGATGCCGTTGCGATCGAAATCGGCGGCGACGACGGCGTTGGTGCCCGCCTGGGCGGCCAGATCGAAGCGGAGGTAGTCGCCGCTGAGCATCTGACGAGGCTCGAGCGCCTCGCACGTCTCCGCACGCCCCGCCATCTTGACCAATCGACGACCACGAGCACGCACCAGCATGAGGGAGCTCCTTCACGACCAATCAGATGTCCACGATCGACCGCGCGGCCGACCCTCCAGGCGTCGCACCACCATCGGGCCCTGTCGCTGGGGTCTTTACGCCTTGTTCGGGTTATCCGGACAGGCGACCGATCAAGGTCTTTGTGTGCCGATCGGATCGGGCATACAGGCCCGCAACCCCTTGGGCGGGCGCGGTCAGCCCGATAGAATGCTGCTTATGAGCACCTCGATCCCCGATCGACTTTCCGGCGTCGCCTCACCCGCCACCTCCAAACCGCCCGCCAAGGCGCCGGTCGACCCAAACGCGGTCACCATCTCGGGCCTGGTGCTCGATCCGTCCTACGGCCCCAGTTCGATCGCGGGCGGGCCTCCCGAATCCCTCAAGCACATCGACCGCGACTTGGGAAATGACGCCCAGCCCGGCCAGTTCCCCTATACCCGCGGCCTGTTCCCGCAGGGGTATCGCACCCGCCTGTGGACCATGCGCCAGTTCGCCGGCTTCGGGAGCGCCGACGACACCAACAAACGCTTCAAGTACCTCCTCTCGCAGGCCAAGGGCACCAACGCCAACACCGGCCTCTCCACCGCGTTCGACCTGCCCACGCTGATGGGGCGCGACTCCGACGACCCGCTCTGCGTGGGCGAGGTCGGCAAGTGCGGCGTCGCGATCGACACCATCGAGGACATGCACCGCCTCTACGCCGACATCCCCGTCGGCGAGGTCACGGTGTCGCAGACCATCAACGGCCCGGCCGCCGTCATTTGGGCGATGTACCTCGCCCACGCCATGCAGCGCGGCATCTCGTGGTCGACGCTGGGCGGCACGCTGCAGAACGACATCCTCAAGGAGTTCCACTCCCAGAACGAGTTCATCTATCCGCCCGAGGCGTCGGTGAAGCTCGTCGTCGACACCATCGAGTTCCAGTCGCGCCACGTCCCCAAGTGGAACAGCGTGTCGATCTCCGGTTACCACATCCGCGAGGCCGGCAGCACCGCCACCCAGGAGCTTGCCTTCACCCTCCGCGACGGCATGGAGTACGTCGAGGCGTGCATGGAGCGCGGCCTGGCGATCGACGACTTCGCGCCGCGCCTCTCCTTCTTCTTCAACAGCCACAACGAGTTCTTCGAGGAGCTGTGCAAGCTCCGCGCGGCCCGGCGCATCTGGGCCCGCGTGATGCGCGATCGCTACGGCGCCAAGAACGAACGCTCGTGGTTCATGAAGACGCACGTGCAGACCGCGGGCTGCTCGCTCACCGAGCAGCAGCCGCTCAACAACGTCGTGCGCGTGGCCTACCAGGCGATGGCCGCGGTGCTGGGCGGATGCCAGAGCCTGCACACGGATTCGATGGACGAGACGCTGGGCCTTCCGACCGAGCAGGCGGTGACGGTCGCGCTCCGCACGCAGCAGATCCTGGCCCACGAGACGGGCGTGACGCGCGTCGTCGATCCGCTGGGCGGCTCGTGGTTCATCGAGCAGCTCACCGACACGATGGAGCGAGAGGCGCTCCACTTCATCCACGAGATCGACCAGATGGGCACCTACGCGGATTGGAACGCGTCGCGGGCCAGGGGCGAGGGCAACGCCGAGCCGCTCGCCAACCACCCCGCGTACCAGTCGCGCCGCACGTTCGGCAAGTCGGTCGTCAGCGGCATCAACAAGGGCTATTTCCGGCGGAAGATCGCCGAGGCGAGCTATCGCTTCAGCGAGGAGTGCGAGGCGGGCGACCGCATCATCGTGGGCGTCAACGCCTACGCCGACAGCACCGAGGAACGCCCGATCGACATCCTGAAGATCGGCGAGCAGGTGGAGACCGAGCAGTGCGAGCGTCTGGCGGCGTTCAAGAAGCGGCGCGACGCGTCGCTCGTGGCCCGCGCGCTGGACAACATCCGCGACGTCTCGCAGGGACGCCCGCCGCGCCATTCGCTGGGCGTGCTGAAGCTGCCGGCGTCGAACGGCACGGGGCCGTCGCTGCACGCGACCAACGTGATGCCGGCCCTGGTCGAGGGCTCGCTCTGCAACTGCACGCTGGGTGAGATGGTGCAGGCGATGGCGGACGTGTACGCCCGCTACTCCGGCGGGCCGGAGTGGTAGACCACGATCAATCCAACCGACCCTTGGGCCTCGACGATCATTGGTGCTCTTCGTTCCACTGATCGACGATGTAATCGTGGCCGTCCGAATACTGCGGGTTCCACGACGAGTGAGCGCCGAACGGGTTTGCCTTGCCGCCGTTGTCCACGCCGTCAAGTCCTGCGTGGTAGAGCAGGTACGCTCGTCCGTCCGGCGTTTCGCCGGTCGCGGTGACGCGGTACGACCAGCCGGGCATCGCGGGCACGATGTCCGGCGACAACTCCGCGAGATTCCGGGGCAACCGTCCCTTCTCGATCTTGAAGACCGCGATCGCCAAGGCCAGCTTCGTGCCCTCGCGCTCCGCGTCGGCGTTCATCAGCGATGGCGATGACGCTCCGAACGCCGGCATGGATTCGCGCAGCACCGTGTACTGCGTCGGGATGGCCTCCACCTCGCGTGTCATCGCCCGCAACTTTGCGTCACGCGGCGCGGACGGCAATCGGGCGGCTGCGATCGCCGCGTCATAGATCGGCTTCGCCATTCGCACGGACTGGGATTTCGATGGCTTGGTCAGGGCGGACAGCTTTGCGACAAACCCGCTCGCACGCGCGCCGCCCGGACCCGCGGCGATGGCGCGGCCATCTCCGATGGGAAGCACTCCGTCGCCATGGCCATCGTCGCTGTGCGTCCATTCCAGCGTGTCGAGGAGCGTGTACCAATCCGCCTCGAAAAGGACGACCAGCGAGTGCGGGCGAGCCGCGTCGATCCTCGCTAACATCGACCTCAAACCCGCGGGGGATATCGCGCCCGCGGCCGCCAATCGCCGAGCTTCTTCATACATCGCACCCGAGATTGCGATTGACTGCAATTGCTCGAAGCGCGTTGATTGCCGCCCGATGATCTCCGACAGTGTCATCGCCTGATCGAAGCTTGCCAACGAGGACTTTTCATCACGGGCTTCGGCGGTAAGGCGCATCTGCGCCCGGGCGAGCTTGGCGATTTCGCGAGCAATTCCCGCGTCGCTGGCGTTCTGTGCGAGGAGCGATTGACCAGCGGGGATGGGTCGCACATATCGGCGCGCTGCCGACAGTCGCGCCATCGCGTCGAAGAGCCCCGATTCCCGGTGTGCCGCCACGACATTCTCGGTCGCCGATCGCACGTCCGCGCCCGTCGTCGGCGACAACTCCGCCACATCCACCGGCCATGCTTGGCCGGTCCAGCTTTCCGGCGGCTTGGGGCTCGTTTCGCCTTTCAGTCGCTTCGTCGTTTTCTCATACAGCGAAACCACCGCGAGGTAGTCATCCCAACCATTTGGCCCGGCCAGCTCAGACTGGGCCGACTCGACGATCTCCATGACGTTTGGGTTGAACCGTCCCGGCTGGCCGGGCTTGAGGGCGATGAGCCGGACGGCGTACCACCCGATCACCATGGTCGCCAGCAGCAACACGCCCACCGCGATGTGACGCATCTTGATACGGCGCGGCGGCTCATTCATGCGTGTATGGTACCTCTCCGTCACCAAACTCGCCCCAAAGAAAACGCCCCCACCACTCTCATCGAGGGGCGGGGGCGTTCGACGCTTCACGATTTGGTCGACCCGAACTTGTCCGACGCGTGAGCCCGCCGCGGGATGGACCGCGGAAAACCCACGTTCGGCGCTTACTTCTTGGCGGCCTGCTCGCCCATGATCACCGCCTGCGCCGCCGCCAGCCGCGCGATCGGCACGCGGAACGGCGAGCAGGAGACGTAATCAAGGCCGGCGCGGTGGCAGAAGTGAACGCTCTTGGGGTCGCCGCCGTGCTCGCCGCAGATGCCGACCTTCAGCTCGGGCTTGCGTGAGCGGCCCTTGTCGACGCCCATCTTCACGAGCTGGCCCACGCCCTCCTGGTCGAGCGACTGGAACGGGTCGTGGTCGAGCAGCTCGCGCTTGAGGTAGTCGGGGAGGAAGGTGTTGATGTCGTCGCGCGAATAGCCGAACGTCATCTGCGTCAGGTCGTTGGTGCCGAAGGAGAAGAACTCGGCGACCTCGGCGATCTCGTCGGCCGTCAGGGCGGCGCGCGGGATCTCGATCATGGTGCCGATCTTGATATCGAGGCGCGGCTTGTAGTCCTGCTCAGCCTTGACCTCGGCGATGGTCGCCTCGATCTCGGCGCGGAGGGCGGCCAGCTCGCGCTTGGTGCCGATGAGCGGGACCATGATCTCGGGCATCGCCTTGATGTTGCTGCGCAGGCACTCGATCGTCGCCTCGACGATGGCGCGGACCTGCATGACGAGGATCTCGGGGTAGGTGACCGCCAGGCGGCAGCCGCGGTGCCCCAGCATCGGGTTCATCTCGTGCAGCTGCGCCACGCGACGCCGGACCTTCTCGGCGCTGATCTTCAGCATCTGCGCCATCTCGGTCTGCGTCGCGTCGTCCTGCGGGAGGAACTCGTGGAGCGGCGGGTCCAGGAGGCGGATCGTGACCGGCAGGCCCTTCATGGCCTTGAAGATGCCGACGAAGTCGTCGCGCTGGTAGGGCAGGAGCTTGGCCAGCGCCTTCTCGCGATCGGCGCGGTTCTCGGCGAGGATCATCTCGCGCATCGCCTTGATGCGCTCGCCCTCGAAGAACATGTGCTCGGTGCGCGTGAGGCCGATGCCTTCGGCGCCGAACTCGCGGGCCCGCTGCGCGTCCTCGGGCGTGTCGGCGTTGGTGCGGACGCCCAGCGTGCGGTACTTGTCCGCGAGCTTCATCACCAGCGAGAAATCGCCGGAGAGCTTGGGCTCGATGCTGGAGATCGCGCCGAGCATCACCTCGCCGGTCGAGCCGTCGATCGAGACGACATCGTCGCGGCCGAGGGTCTGGCCCGCGACCTTGAGCGTGCCCTTCTTCTCGTCGATGTTGAGCTCGCCCGCGCCGACGACGCAGCACTTGCCCCAGCCGCACGCGACGACCGCCGCGTGGCTGGTGCGCCCGCCGGTCGACGTCAGAATGCCGACCGCCGAGTGCATGCCCTCGACGTCCTCGGGGCTGGTCTCGGAGCGGACCAGGAGCACCTTCTCGCCCGCGCGGGCCCGCTCAACGGCCTCGTGGGCGGTGAACGCGAGCTTGCCGGTCGCGGCGCCGGGCGACGCCGGGATGCCGCGAGTGAGCGCGGTGGCCTTCTTCTTGCTCGCGGGGTCGAAGCTGGGGAGCAGGAGCTGGGTCAGGTCGCCCGCGGGGATGCGGAGCATCGCGGTCTTCTCGTCGATGAGCTTCTCGCGCAGCATGTCGCAGGCGATGCGGACCGACGCGATGCCGGATCGCTTGCCGGTGCGGGTCTGGAGCATGTAGAGCTTGCCGCGCTCGATCGTGAACTCGATGTCCTGCATGTCCTTGTAGTGCTTCTCGAGCCTGGCCTTGATCTTGAGGAGCTGGTTGTAGACATCCTTGTTCCACTTGGGCATCTCGTCGACGTGCCGGGGCGTGCGGATGCCGGCGACGACGTCCTCGCCCTGAGCGTTCACGAGGAACTCGCCGTAGAACGCGTTCTCGCCCGTGGCGTTGTTGCGGGTGAAGGCCACGCCCGTGCCCGAGTCATCGCCCATGTTGCCGTACACCATCGACTGGACGTTGACCGCCGTGCCGTTCAGCCCGCGGATGCCCTCGATGCGCCGATACGAGACGGCCTTGTCGCTGTTCCAGCTCTTGAAGACGGCCTCGATGGCCAGCTCGAGTTGCTTGAACGGGTTCTGCGGGAAGACCTCGCCGACGTGCTTCTGGTACACGCCCTTGTAGGCCTCGCACAGCTCGATGATGCCCTTCTCGGGAACATCGGTGTCGTCCTTGGCGTTGTACTTGGCCTTGATCTTTTTGAACGCCTCCTCGAAGTGGCTGTGGTCAACACCCATCACCACGTCGCCGAACATGTTGATGAGGCGCCGGTAGGCGTCGTAGGCGAAACGCGCGTTGTTCGTCGCCGCCGCCAGGCCCGCGACCGACGCGTCGGTCAGGCCCAGGTTCAGGATCGTGTTCATCATGCCGGGCATCGACACCGCGGCGCCGGAGCGGACCGACACCAGGAGCGGATTGTCGTTGCTCCCGAACTTCTTGTCGAGCTCGGCCTCGAGCACGGCGATGTTCTTGTTGACCTCGTTCATGAGGCCGTAGGGAAGCTGCTGCCCGTTCTTGTAGTACGCGGCGCAGGCGTCGGTCGTGATCGTAAAGCCGGGCGGGACCGGGAGGCCGATCGAGGTCATCTCGGCCAAGTTGGCGCCCTTGCCGCCGAGCAGCGGCTTCATGGAGCTGTTGCCCTCGGTGCGGGACACGCCGAAGTAGTAGACCATTTTGCCGGGCTTGGGCTTGGGCCCACCGTTCTTCTTGGAGGCGGGCGCCTCGACGATCTGGGCGGGGCTGCCGGCGCGCGACTTATTGACGGGGCGCTTGGCGACGGCACTGCTTCCTTTGCTCGACATGCTGAAACCTCTCGTTGCGTCGCCAAAGGGCGGCGCGAAGACCACACGCGGGAGCGCGTACCGGTGATTCCGGCATACTTGAACGGTGAATCCGCCGTATTTCTTCCGTACTTTAGCCGATCATAGGCCGTACCGAAGATTCCCGCGGGGCACCGGCTTTCGCGTCGGGAGGCTCCGTCCCGTCGCGAGTCCAGAATCCTATGGAGGCCGGGCGCGGTTGACGAGTCGGAGGGGGTTTCCAGCACGATTCCCGGGGGTTTCTAATATCTCGGGCTCTTGACGACCCTCGGACCCATCCACGGCAGCGCGCCGACCAACGACGGCGACGTGGCGGCTCGCGCCTCAGGCGGCGCTCCGGTAACCACGCCGAAGCCCGCAAGCCCGTTTAGTCCCGCCGACGTGATCCGCGCCTGGCCGAGCGATCAACCGCTCGGCGTGGTCTATCGCGCGGGCGATCACGACGTTTCGCGCCGCACGCTCTTGGTGAAGCCCAGCGACACGCGATTCGTTTTCGCGCCGCGCGAACCCGACTCGCAGGGCGCGTCGCCGCTCGACGAGATCGAGCGTGCGTGGGCTTCGAAGCGGAAGGCGCGCGGCTCGTGCTGGGCCGCGGAACCCTGTGAAGCGATCGGACAGGGCTGGCTCACCGCGCTGTCATACGAGCTCGGGCGGTGGATCGAACCGAGCGTCGGGTGCGTGGCGCGCGTCGCCGCCGACCAGCCCCTCGCGGTGCTGCAGCGATTCGACGCCGCGCTGGTCTTTGATCACACGAGCGGTCGCTGGTCGGTCGCAGGTCATCACCGGGAACTTCCGCGCCTCGATCTCGATCCGCTCGCGCGGGCGGACCTCGCCAACGACACGCCGCCGAGCGTTCATATCACCGAGCCGACCGACGCGGCCCGGCGTCGCTACGAGTCCGCGGTCGTCCGCGCCATCGAGTACATCCGGGCCGGCGACGTCTTCCAGGTCAATCTCGCTCACGCGCTGCACGCGACGTTTACGGGTGATCGCCGCCGGCTCGCCGCCGCGCTGCTTGAAAGTTCCGGCGCATGGCACGGCTCCTATATCGAGCTCGACCACCGGCGCGCGATCCTCTCGCTCTCTCCCGAGCTGTTCGTCGACTCTCGCGATCGGGAGCGCCGGGCCGTCATGCGCCCGATGAAGGGCACGCGCCCCGCGACCCACGATCCCGCGGAGCTGGCGCGATCGCCCAAGGACCACGCCGAACTGGCGATGATCATCGACCTCGTGCGCAATGACCTTGGACGGGTCGCGGACTTCGGGAGCGTGCGCGTCGAGCACGAACGCGCGATCGAGCACCACGGCGGGGCGAACCCCTCCCGCGGCGTGTGGCAGGGCGTCGCGACGATCGCGGCCTCGCTGCGCGCGGGCCTGGGCCCGATCGATCTGGTGCGAGCGGCGTTCCCTTCGGGCTCCGTCACCGGCGCACCCAAGGTCCGCGCGATGCAGATCATCGACGAACTGGAAGATCTCACACGCGGCTTTTACTGCGGATCCATCGGGGTCGTCAACGACGTCGGCGACCTCTCGCTCTCGGTCGCGATCCGCACCGCGATGATCGAGGACGATCGCGTGGTGTTCCCCGTCGGCGCTGGGATCGTGGCAGACAGCTCGGCCGCCGACGAATGGCGCGAGACGCTCGCCAAATCGGGCGTGCTGCGCGGGTGAACCCTCGCGCGACTTTTCTCCCTTCGCACCTGCTCGCTCCGATACTCTGTCCCATGGCCGGCGGCGTGAACATCCTGGCGGCGGTCGCGATCCTGGGCACGGTCCCCGCCGCCGTGTCGCTCATCTGGTCGTGGCAGCAGAAGCACTTCCGGGTCGGCGGGCTCTGCCGTCGGTGCGACTATCCGCTCAAGGACCTTGAACCACGGGCCGACGGTCGATTCCTCTGCCCTGAATGCGGCCTGGTTCAGACCGGCCGATCCCACGCGTCGCACCGTGTCGGGCACCTGCTGGATTTCTCTCTTCCGACCTCCTCGCTCATCGTGCTCGGCCTGCCGATCGCGATCTGCGCCGTCCTGGCGCTTGCGATCAAGCCCGACGCCGCCATCTCCGCGGGTGTCGGCTTTGCGCTGGTCGTCGCGGGGCTCTTCACCGGGATCGAGGGGCTGGGCCTGCGCGGCATGACGCTCCAGGCGCTCGGGGCCCACGCCGCGGCGCTCGCGTTCGTCAGCCTCGCGCCCGCCGAGGTTTCGCCGCTCCTGGTGCTCGGGGGCTCGGGCTGGGGAAGCGGGCTGGCGACACTGTGGCTGATGCGTTCGCGTCGTGCCAAGCGACCGTCCCAGCTCGAAACCCATACCCCGTAACAACACGCAAACGCCCCCCGAGCGGCCCGGTAGCGCGGCGGAATTGGCCCTATCATGGGCTGATGTCGAATCCCTTGGTCATTCTCTGTCCCGGTCAGGGGGCGCAGATCGTCGGCATGGGCAAGGCCTGGCACGACGCGTCGCCCGAGGCGCGCGCGGTCTTCCAGGCCGCCGATCGCCAGCTCGGCCCGCGTCTGGGCGCCCCGCTCAGCGAGCTCTGCTTCTCGGGCCCGCCCGACCGCCTGAACAAGACCGATGTGAGCCAGCCGGCCATTTTCGTCGCATCGATCGCGTGCTGGAAGGGCCTGCTCGCCAAGTGGCAGTTCGCTGACGGCGAGGTTTCGATCGCCGCCAGCGCGGGGCTCAGCCTGGGCGAGTACAGCGCCCTGGTCGTCGCGGGCGCGATGTCGTTTGAAGAAGGACTCGAACTGGTGACGCTGCGCGGGCGCGCGATGCAGGACGCGGCCGAGGCCTCGCCCGGAGGCATGGTCGCGCTGATCGGCGCCGACGAGGCGCAGGCCCTGGCGGTGTGCGACCGGGCGCGCGAGGGCGATGTTCTCGTGTGCGCGAATTTCAACGCGCCCGGCCAGATCGTGCTGAGCGGTCACAAGGTCGCGTGCGATCGCGCCGCGACCGTCGCGGCGGACATGGGCTTCCGCGCCACGCCGCTGGTGGTCGCCGGCGCGTTCCACTCGCCGCTGATGCAGCCCGCCGCGGACCGGCTATCGAGGGCGCTGGCCCAGGCCGCCATCCGTGTGCCGCGCGCGCCGGTGATCTCGAACGTGACGGCCCAGGCGCACGACAGCGAATCGAGCATCCGCACGCGGCTGGTCGAGCAGCTGACCTCGCCGGTGCGCTGGTCGCAGTCGTGCCAATGGCTGGGAGCCAATGTCAAAGCGGAATTCCACGAGCTGGCGCCGGGCAAGACGCTGGCCGGATTGATGCGGCGGATCGACAAGAACGTGAAGGTGATCACTCATGACGAACCCGATCAGGCGTGAGTTCTGGGCGCGTGTTGGCGCGGGCGTGGCGACCGTGACGCTGTCGGCGTTGATCGGCGCGACGTTCCTGGGCGCGACGATGACGACAGCGGGCTGTGAAAAGAAGAAGGCGCCGCCGCCGCCCCCACCCCCGCCGCCGCCGCCCCCGCCGAAGGACCCCGAGCCGATCGATGGCGTGGCGTTGCTCCAGGTGCTGAAGGCCGACGCGCGCGTTCAGTGGGCGTCGAACAACCGCGTCACCGACGAGAAGCTGGCGAGGGCCATCATCGGTTTCGCGGACGCGTTCTGCAAGGGCGACGCGGATAAAGTCCGCGGGATGCTGGAGGAGAAGTCCAGGTCATCGCTCGAAGCGCTGCTCGGCACCGGGGAGTGGGACGAGTCGGTGAAGAAGATCGAGGCCGTACGTATCGTGCAGGGTGTCTCAGGCGATGCGACCGGCGTGATGCGCGCGATGTTCACGCTCGCCATCCAGGAGCCCACCGGCGCGTACGTCCTGAATTGGGTGACCAGGGAATCCGGCGGTTCAACGACCATGTTGGCGTTGCCCGCCAACAGCAAGGTCTTGAAGCGTGCTTCGGAATGGGACAGCGGGCCCGCCGCGTGGAGTCCACAGAATACTCCGCGCCAGGCCGAAGCCGCCAAGGACGAGGGCGACGCCAAGCCCGAGGACGAGAAGGCCGCCGCACCCGAGGAGGAGAAGAAGGACAGCGACGAGATCATCAAGCGCACGCCCGCGGGCCCGGTGAAGATCCCCACCAAGCGCCCGGACGGCGGTTGATCGCTTTCAGCGATAGGACTGACGGCGGGGATCGCGGAGTTCCAAAGCAAAGGAGCCGGCGCGGCGGACCAGGAATCGCGCCCGGGGTCGTTGGGAGTTCTGACCAAACAGACTCGAACCGCTCGATGGCCCTGGGCCCGCAGACCGGCGTTTCTGATCCGATCGCAAGTCACATCCTCAGGTCTTGTCCGCCTCATTTGACCACCTGACCACCGGACCGCTCGGCCTCTCTTCGTTCTCACCACTCGACCAATTCCCTGGAGATGCCCGTGACCGATCCCGCCCCCAAACGTGTCGCCCTCGTCACCGGCGCTTCGCGCGGCATCGGCAAGGCCATCGCCATGCGCCTCGCACGCCCCAATTCCATCGGCGGCGGACGCCACGTCGTGCTCGTCAGCCGTTCCGCGGGCCCGCTCGCGGACCTGCAGCACCAGATCGAGAGCGCCGGCGGGAGCGCGTCGCACGTCGCGGTCGACGTCGCGGATTCCGCCGCCTTCGCCGCCGCGATCGAGAAGGTCGCCGAGGAACGCGGACGCCTCGACATCCTGATCAACAACGCGGGCATCACCAAGGACGGCCTGGCGCTCCGCATGTCCGACGAGGACTGGAACTCCGTCATCCAGACCAACCTCACGTCGGCGTTCGTCGCGATCCGCGCCGCCGCCCGCTCGATGATGCGGAACAAATTCGGGCGCATCGTGAACATCAGCTCGACCAGCGGCGTGGTGGGCAACGCGGGCCAGGCGAACTACGCCGCCGCCAAGGCCGGGCTCGCCGGGCTGTCGAAGACGATCGCGCGCGAGCTGGGCGGCAAGGGGATCACATGCAACGTGGTCGCGCCGGGCTTCATCGAGACCGACATGACCGCGAACCTGCCGCAGCAGGTGCGCGACCACGTGCTCGGACTGATGGCCGTCAAACGCCTCGGCGTGGTCGACGACATCGCACACGCGGTCGCGATGATCACCGCCGACGAAGCTGGCTTCATCACCGGTCAGACGCTGTGCGTCGACGGCGGCATGACGATGTGCTGAGAATCCTGGCAACTGCCGCATTGAAGCAGGCCGAGGCCACCGTATCCCATACCTCCGACCGCATACCGCAAAACCCGACGCTGTGATTGCCCAACAACTTCTGAGAAGGAGATGATCCCGTGCGCAAGGTCCCCGACCATTGGCTCTGGATCGGCAATCGTGGCGATCTGCGCGAACCCGTATCCATTCGACGTGCCGGCATCGCGGCCGTGGTCGATCTTGCGGTGGATGAACTTCCGTTCACACTCGATCGCGAGTGCATCGTGCTGCGCATCCCGCTTGTGGATGGAGGTTCCGGTGCCGAGGCGGCACTTCGCCTTGCGATCGATTCAGTTGAGCATTTGCTCCGCACTCGGATTCCCACGCTCGTCATGTGCAGCGCGGGGATGAGCCGCTCTCCGTCGGTCGCCGCGGCCGCGCTCTCGCGCGTCACCGATCGCACGCCCGGAGATTGGCTGCGAGACCTCGGGCCCGTCGACGTCTCGCCCGCGCTGTGGGCCCGCGTGATCAACGCTCTGGCCGTGGGCTCGCCCGCGAACGCGAAGCACCGAATGTTCGACGACACTTGACGGAATATGGCTCCGCGGTGATCGCGTGCAATTGAAACTGCGTTCGCGCAGACGTTCGTGCCTGAAGTGATGAGTCAGTCGCGCGGTCGACCTTCGTCTCACCGATCCGGATTGATGTCGTCGTCTTCCGGCGATTCATCCGGCTTCGCCGGCGGCTGCGCGGGCGTCGCGTCGGTCGCGGGCTTCTTCTCGCTCCCGGGCTTTTCGCCGGGCGGCGGCGGCTTGCGCGACTTGTCTTGATCCTTGCCCGTGGTCCCCGCCGGTTTCTCGCCCGGGGCGGGCTTGCGGTCGCGCGTCACCGTGCGAACGCCATCGCTCTCGGTCGGCGGCTGGTTCTTCTCGGGCGGCTTGCCCTTGGGAGTGAACGATTCGCGCACGCGCCGCAGCGCCTCCGCGGCGGCACGACGCTCCGCCGCCGCCTGGGCCGCTCGCTGAGCCGGGTCCTGGCCCGCGCGGGCCGCGCCGGGCGTCGCGGAGCGATCGATCCGCACCGTTCCCGCGGGTGTGGTGCGCACGCCCGAACGGGTCACGCCGGGCTTCACGCTCGGGCTCGTCGCGGGCTTGGCGCCCGCGCTTGTGCCGCTCACTTGGCCCGCCCCGCTGGTCTGGCGAGTCGCCCTGCTCCCCAGCACCGCGCGCCCGCCGGACGCTCGTTCCACGCCCGACGGCCCGCCCAGGAGCGACGTCTCCGACGCCGCCACCATCTCCTCGTCGGGAATCCAAAGGTCCTCCGGCAGCGTCACCTTCCACGACTCGGCCGCGTTGAAGAGCGCCGGGCTGTTCAGGTCGATCGCCTCGGCGTACGCGGGCACATAGCCCATCGCCGCGGTCGCGGCCATGTCCTGCAGGACCTTGTCCGTCGTCGGGCGCTGCCCGTAGAACTGCTGGTAATCCGAGTAACGCATCGCGCCCCAGATCTCATGCCCGGGAAGCAGGAAGTCCGCGAGGAAATGCGGCGTCGTGATCGGGTACACGTCCTCGGCCTTCTGCGGCGGCTGCACCCACGCCCAGTGCTGCTGGAACGTCGGCGACAGCGTGTGCACCACATCGCACGCGATCGGCTCGGTGATGAACGTCACCTTCGGGAAGCGTTCCTGCATGTCGCGCAGCCAGAAGTAGTGCTCCCAGGCCGGCGTCGCGTAGTCGTGGAATGTGTCGAGACCGATCATCGTCGCGCCGGCCCGCACCGCCAGGTCGAGCTCCTTGAACGCCGACTTCACGTGGGCCTGCTTCTGTCGCGAGAACAGGGTCATCGCATCGCGCCCCGCGTTGTAGCGCTGCGACTCGGTCCACCACAGACCGAGCTCGCGCCCCATCGCGGGGACCGTCGGGAATCCCACGCTCGGGTCCAGCGCCTCGGCCAGCCTCGGGCTGGTGAGCCAGCGCGACGTGAACTGCCACTCGTCGTCGCGCGAATACTGGTACGTCCCCGAGCACATCCACACCATCACCCGCGGCCAGTTCCTGGGCTGGCGGATCTCCTGCACCGCCACGCGCCAGCCGCCCACGTCCGGGCGGTACTGCTTCATCTGCCCCCAGCCGAGCGGGTTGTCGTTGGTGATGTGTTCCGTCGACGCGAGCACGACGCAGTTCACCGGGCGCGGGTCGCGCTGGTACCGAACCCCGCCGTAGGTCGCGCGGAAGAAGCCGCGATAGGGCAGGAGCGTTCGCTGCCACGCGTCGTCGTGATCGGTAACGCGCACGGAGACGACGTATGTCCGCGATTCGCCGGGGCGGATCGAGGCGGCGCGATCGATGTGCGACAGGCCGACCTCGTCGCCGAAGTTGTTGAGGCGGTACTCGACCGCCCAGCCGCGCCCCGCCGGGCCGTTCATCGTGCTCCCGCCCGGGCTGTACATCATCTGACGGACCTGGTGCTTGTACTCGAGCATCGGGTACTGGATGGAAACGCCGATGCTGTACTTGCTGTTGCCCATGACCGTGACGGGCGAGTAGACCCACGCCGGGTACAAGAGCCCCGGCGCGATGTAGGAATAGTCCGTGGTACGTTCCGCGCCCGATTTGGCGAAGTCGCGGAACCAGATGTTCTCGCCGAGGTTGACGACGCCGAGCTGGAGTTTTCCGAGCGAGCGCGTCGTGCCGCTCGTGTTGGTGAAGGTGTAGATCAGGTCGAAGCCCGTGGGCTGCTCCTGGAGCTCGACGAGCGGTATGACACCCGCGGAGCTGGGGGTCGGCACGTGCAGCGGCATGCTCTGCGGCGAGACGACGATGGCGCCGTCGCGCGTGTCGATCATCTCGATCATCCCGTTGACCAGGCGGGTCCGCATGGTCGCCTGCCCGTTCTCGGGAGGCGGCACGGTGTGATCAGCGCGGGCGAGCGCGCAGACGAGAAGCTGGAGGAAGATCGCGAGCGTGCGCGCGAGGGCGAGCATGGGGCCGCGCCGCGCCGCAGCGCGCTTGTCGCCGGCGTGGGCCGAGAGCCGTCCTTCGTCCGCGGGCTGGAACACGACGCCTTCCATGAAAGACGCCCCGGGGCTTCGAGACCCCGGGGCGTGGCTGAACACTTCACACCAACCGGAGTTTACTGCGGATCAGACTGCGCGGGGACGACCGCCTCCTGAGGCTCCGCGGGCTTCGCGGGCTTCTGGTTGGACGAACCCGCGGCCGGTTTGTTCTGGTTCTTCTTCGCGTACATGTCGCGAGCGCGCTTCAGGGCCGCGCTCACTTCCGCGGGGGTCAGGCCCGCGGCCCGGGCCGAGGAGCCACCCGACACGCCGCTGACTCGGCTACCGCCCGGCGAACCACCGGCCGCACCGGGGCCGGCCGTGGAGTTGCGGCTCGCCGAGGCCGAGGCGCCGCCGCCCGGATTGACCTGGCGCGCCGGGCCCGAGCCCGCCATCGCCTTGTCGCCCGAACCGCCCTCGCCGTTGCGATTGCCGCCGTCACGGCCCGGGGAGTTGAACGAGCCACCGAGCATGCCGCCGCCAGCGCCGGCCACGTCGCCCTTCCAATCCTCACGCGGGATGCGGAGAGGCTCGGGCACCGTCAGGTCCCACGACTCCGCGGCGTTGAAGCTGCCGCGAGAGTTCGGATTCACGGTCGTAAGCATCACCGGCACAAAGCCCTTATCCGCGATCGAGTGCATCTCGGCCTCGACTTCCTCGGTCGTCGGGAATCGCCCGTAGTAGTTCTTCCACTCGAGGTAGCGGTACATGCCCCAGATCTCGTGACCGGGGAGCAGGAAGTCCGCGAGGTAGTGCGGGCCCTGGATCGGGTGCAGATCGGCCTCGTTGCGGGCCGGGTTGCGACGCGACCAGCACTGGAGGAACGTCGGGCAGCGACCGTGAACGAGGTCCGAGGTGATCGGCTCGGTCACAAAGGTCACCTTGGGATGGCGCGCCCGCATCATGTCGAGCCAGCGCATGTGCATCCACGTCGGGACGGTGCGGTGGTAGAAGGTGTCGAGGCCGATCATGGTGGCGCCCGCGGCGACCGCCCGATCGAGCTCCTGGAACGCCTCCTTCACCATGCCCTCGTTGCTCGCGTTCATGCCGACGAGATCGCCGCGCGAACGGGAGTAGAGCAGCGACTGGCTCCACCACAGGCCAAACTTGTAGTTCTTCGCGACCGACGGGAGGCCGTCGGGGTCCATCGCCTTCTGCATCTTGGCGTTGGACATCCAAGGGGTGGTGAAGTAGTACGAGGTGTCGCGGTTGTACTGGTACGCGCCCGCGGGCATCCAGAGCATCATGCGCTCCCAGCCCGTCTGCTGGTTGAGCAGGGCCGTCACCTTGCTCCAGCCCACCAGGTCGGGGCGCTCGTACTGGTTGAAGTCAAAGCCGAACGGGTTGCTCTCGCTCACGGTCTCCATCGACGCGATCTGCTCGGCCGCCACGGGGCGCGGGTCGCGGTCGTAGTGAACACCCTGGTAAGTCGAGCGGAAGAAGTTGCGATAAGGCAGGAGCGCGGTTTGCCAGCCCTGGGCCTTGTCGACGACGCGGACCGAGATCACGTAGTCGCGCTTGGCCTTGGGGGGCAGCTTGCCGGGGAAGGCCATCTTGCCGAAGCCGTCCTCGTCGCCCCACTCGCTCAGGCGATACTCGAAGAACCAGCCGCGCCCGCCCTCGCCGAGCGCCGCATCGCCGCCGGGCGACGCGATCTGCATGCGAATGTCGTGCTTGTAGTCGAGGTAGGGGTACTGGAAGCTGACCGCGATCCAGTACTTGTCGTTGCCGAAAACTCCGACGGGCGAGTAGATGCCGCCCGGGTAGCAGTAGCCCTGAACGATCCAGCTGTCATAGTCCGGGCGCAGGTTGTCGCCCGTCCAGCGGAAGTCATAGAAGTCGATCTGCTTGCCGATCGTGAACACACCGAGACGCATGCGCCCGAGCTCCTGCTCGAGCTGCGTCTGGTTGTCGTAGGAATACGTCAGGTCGAAGCCGTTGGGCTGCTCCTGCATCGTGACGAGCGGCGTCGCCGAGTTGGAGTTGGGCTTGGGCTGGTGGAGCGGCACGCCCTTGGGGAGCATGATCGCGGTGTTGTCGCGCGCGTCGCGCATCTCCACCTGGCCGTTCACCATCCGCACGTTCATCGTCTTGTCGCCGGACTCCGGCGGCGGGAGCTGCTGCGCCAACGCCGCGCACCCCCCGAGGAACGCGATCGTGAATCCGCCGACGTACGTAAGTGCGGGCCTGGTCATGTCCCCTCCCTCGCGCCACCGGCGCGTGAGCCAACCAAAGACTCGCCTCATGTATCTGATATCCAGCACGCGAACTTTGCCCCTTCCCGCCGCGCACAATCCGCGCGACCAATGACGTGCCCACATATCCGGCACGCGCGGCAGCACCTCTTTCTTTTACGGTCCGCGAATCCGCGCGGTTCTCGGGCGGCGTTTCAACGCATCCCGCGTTCGCCCCGCTCAGGCAACGCGTTCATCGTCGCCATAGCCATCCGAATAGCCGTCCGCGCCCGCCGCGAGTTCATTGGCATAGGCCACGTCCGCATCGGCCTGCTCGGCCTCGAACGCCCGCTGCGCCCCGACGCCCCAGCCAAGCGCCCGCCCCGCCGCCGCGACCACCCGCATCATGATCCACGAGATCGCGATCGCGGCGCACGCGTGGAACAAGAACGACGCGGTCTCGCCTCGCGCCAGGCCCATGATCTGCCCGATCGCCGCCCCCACCGGGAGCACCACAAACGGGTTGTTCGGATGCACGACAATCATCTCGTCGAGCAGCCTCAGGAACATCGCCAGCAGCACCGAGTAGAGCGGGAGCGCGATCCAAGGGTTGTCGTTGGCGCAGTGCCCGAGCAACCCCGGGCCGATGTTGAAGCCCTCGGGAACGCCCTGCACGTTCACTTCCTTCACGACCGTTCGCGCGATCGCGTCCGGCTTGTCGTCCCAGAACTGTCGCGGCACGGGGAACGACAGGAACAGCTTCACCTGGTGGAGGGTGTCGTAGTCCTTGCCCTCCGGGCGCGTGCTGATGAAGAACATGACGTAGTTGGCGCAGCGCTGACCCGAGAACAGGTCCAGGATGCCCTGGCCGATGTCCGACGCCGCCGCCTCGCTGAAGAGCTGCCCGATCGAACGATCGGTCTTGTTGATATGCCGGACGGCGGTGAAACCCGCCATCAGCACCATGGCCGGAACGCTCAAGAGTGCGATGAACGTGACCACGCGGCGCGGGCCCATGTGCTTGTACCAGCCGTGGTATGCACCCCACGCCACGCCCGTCAGCACGCCAAGCACGTCACGCCGGCCGAACGAGCCGATCAGCGTTCCCGCGATGCCCGTGATGATGACCGCCAGCGCGATCGTCGCAAAGAATGGGTTGAACAGGCGCGGGAACCAAGCCCACGACACCACGCCCGCCGCCAGCGCCATGAGACCGGCGCCGAACATGCCCGACAACGCGCCGAAAATCGGAACGCCAGTCAGGAGGAAGCGGAACACCAGCCCGAGCCCCACCAGAGGGATCCCCAGGAACAGGAGCACGGTCGGCGCGGGCGCGTGCTGCGGCGTGACGCTGTGCGCCAAACGCCGCACGCCCCAGCCCTTCTTGTAGGTGAACATAAAGATGGCCAGGAACAGCACCACGAACCAGCAGAAGATGAAGGCCGGTCGTGTGACGTCGCTGATGGCGAACTCGTCCGCGAGCGGGAACCACACCGCCAGCACGCCGCTGGTCAGGTGGAAGATCAGGAAGCCCACGAAGAAGAAGTTGCGCGCCGACAAAAGGTCGACCTCGCTCCGGAGGCTCTGCACCAGAATCTTGCGGATCAGCCAGAGGGCGATCGCGATCAGGATGATGCTGACGATGATTTCCATGCGGCGTGATCAAAGCCCCCGGGCACGCGAACTGGTACGAATCCTATCGGTCCTTTGTGCGCCGAAGCTCGGCACAAGTTCGTATCTTTTGAGGGCCCGGGTGACTGAAAACCGAACGAGACTCACGCCCCGCGCGGCCCCAGCCCGAACCGCCGCGCGAGCGGCCACACGAACCGCGCCCGTTCCTGCTCGGTCAGCACCACCGCCGAGGCGATCAGCCCATACACCGCCGCGAACAGCGCCAGCGACGCCCCGATCATCCACACGTTCCAGTGCGGATACGACCGCCACCCCAGCCACACCAAGGGCCCCACCAACGCCGACGTCGCCAGCGTCGCCAAGAGTGGCCTGGCGAGGGGCGAGAACACCTCCGCGTAACGCACCTTCAGGCACCGCGCCGCCACCACCGGCAGGATCACGAAGTGGACCGTGGTGTACACCGCGCTGAACACGATCGGGTTTGCATAGAACCCGACGTTCTGCTCGATCCCTCCCTGGGGGATCGACCACAGCGTTCCCAGCGTGATCGCCGGATTGAACATCGCCCCCACCAGAACTAGCGGCGCATACACGCGCAGGAAGCCCGCGCCATACAGGATCATCATCCAGCCGTCGCTGATGGCGCGGGAGGTCAGCGCGACGCTCATGATCTGCACCGTGAGCGCGGTGCGATCGATGATCTCCGGGGTGATGTCGGGCTTGCCGCCCACCCAGAGCTGGATCAGCGGATGGGCCAGCGCCGCCATGACGAGCCCCGCGGGGAACGCGACCAGCCCGTGCAGGCGCGTCGAGTGCGTCAGCAGCACCGAGAGCGACTTGTTCTTGTCCGTGCTGAAGCGGGCGGACACCGCGTCCAGCCCGAACGTCACCCCCTGCGTCGCCTGGCGCACGTAGCTCGTGAACTGCAGCGCCAGACCGAACACGATGTTGCCGAGCAGCGCGAAGTACGCGTTCATGATGAGCGCGCCGACGCGCTCGTGCAGGCTGCTCGCCAGTTCCACCGCGAAGTACCAGCCCAGCGTGCGCGAGAGCTCTCGGATCTCCGCGCCGCCCACCCTCGAAGGCCTCGGGCGCAGACGCGGGTCGCTCAGCATCAGCCAGCCGACCGGCACGACAAACACCGCGGCCTGCAGGCCCGCGACCAGATAGCCGTACGCCCGGACGCCCTCGGCCGACGAGGTGATGCTCGTCACGTGTTGGAGCCACAGCGCCGCCGTGAGCTGGCACGCGCGCTCCGCGAGCGTCCAGAAGTTGTACGCGACGAAGCGCTCGGTCACGCTGAACATGTTGAAGACCGGCGAGAACGCCGTCGCCAGGACGATGTAGAGTCCCTGCCCGATCACCAGCGCCGGAGCCGCGGGGCGCAGCGAATCCGGCATCTTCATGTTGGGCAGGTACAGGAACAGGCCCGCGAACACGACCCCCGCGAGCACCGCCGCCACGCCGCTGACGAGCAGCGCCGAGTTGAACACACGCAGGAACCGCTCGCGGTCACCCGAGTGATGGGCCGCCCCGAGCTCGCGCACCGCGGTGCGGTTCGAGAGCTCGCGGAACATCATGCCGAAGCCCGCGCCCGCGACGATGAGCAGGATGAGCGCCATCGCGTCGGCGCCGATCCAGCCGATGAGCACGCGCACGAGCGTGACGCCCAGCGCGAGGTTCAATCCCAGGCGCAGGTAATTCGTCGCCATCCGCACGATCGCGCGCGATGCCTCGGAACCGCTCATGCCCCGTGCTTCCCGGTGATCCCAGCGCCCGCCGTCGCCGCCGCCCGCTCGTACATCTCCATGAACCGGGCCAGCGTCCGCCCCGCATCGAGATTCGCCAGCGCCCACTCTCGCCCGCGCCGCCCGCTCTCACGCAGCGCCGCGCGGTCCTTCACGAGCCGCTCCACCGTGCTCGCCCACTCCGCCGGATCGCGACCGATGATCGTCGCGCCACCCGACGCTTCAAGCTCCGGCCAGGTATCCACGCCCTTGGTCGTCACCAGCGGAGTCCCCGCCGCCAGGCTCTCCACGAACACAAACCCGAAGTTCTCCTGGCTGGTCGGGATGAGCAGCACGTCCGCGGCCTGGTACAGCGACACCTTCTCATCGCCCGTCACAAGACCCAGGAATTTCGCGCGATCACCCTGCAGCCCGAGCGACGCCGCCAGCGACTTCATTTCCCGCTCGTACGCGACATCACCCGTGCCCGCGATGGCGAGGCGGAAGCTCACGCCGCGCTTCGCCAGTTCCGCCGCGGCACGCAGCAGCACATCCACGCCCTTCTTGACGTGGATTCGGCTCAAAAACAACAGCGTCGGCACGCCGTCGTCGGGCAGTCCGAACTTAGCCCGCGCGATCGCCGGCCCCGTCGCGTTGCGGAATGTGGAGAGATCGAAGACCAGCGGGATGACCTCGCCGCGCACGCGCGACGCATCGAAGTGCTTCCTGGCCTGCGCCAGCTCGAACTCCGCGGTGCAGTGGATGCACGCCGCGTTGTTCAGCATCTGCCTCGCCAGCAAGGCCATGTACACGGCCTTCTTGAGCCTCTTCTGCTCCATGCACCAGTCGTCGAGCATGCCATGCACGCTCAACACGTACGGCACGCCGAGCCGCCTGGCCGCCTTGGCGATCTGGGGGTTCGACGTCGTCCACATCGCGTGCAGGTGCAGCACGCCGGCGCCGCGCAGGTGCCCCTCGATCTCGCGCATCTGGGCGCCGTTGAAGAACCCGCCCGGCAGCGACGGTCTGGCGACCCTGATGACCTTTGGCGCGCCGGCACCGCCCGACTTCCACGAGGGAGGCGCGTCGGTGTCGTCGCACGTGATCAGCGTGACGTCGCGACCTTCCGCCGCCAGCCCACCACACAGATCCATCACCGCGCGCACCACCCCGCCGTCGGCGAGTCGGAGCGTGGGCATGGAGTGGACGATCCGCATGAGGGTCCAGATGGTATCGGCCGCTGGCTCGCCCGCCTCTGAGGCGATCCGGACGTTCCGGCCCGATCTCGCCGGGCGCCCGCCACCCTCCGTGCGTCGCCCGCCCCCTCAAAGTTCACCAGCACGATCACAACCCCTCGCGCTCGCCGCTTTTTCGGCGCCTTCTTCCTGGTGCCCAAAGCCCAGTGCCTCGTGCCTTCTCCAAAACACAACACCCCGCCTTTGGGGCGAGGTGTTGGCGCGATCCGATCGCATTTCTGGCGTCGGGAAGCTCAAGGCCCTTTCAGGCCCCCACGAGCGTTCCCTTGAAAAGACCCGAGCATTCCTGTCTCGAGTCGTTGAGTGCAACCACGGCCGGGGCTATTTACCCGTCTCTTCTCCCGGGTTGTGGTCCCCGGCCGAGGGGAGGGTCAAATCTCACATTTCGAGTTCTTGGTTCCCGCGCGAGCCAAAGCTCAAGAAGAACGCCAGAACCGACCACCACATTCCTTCCGAACGAAGCATGGCACACCCTTTCTGAACGTGGCCCGAAGGGCCCCTCCAGCCATTCCGTCGGCCCTGAGCAGAAGGGCCGACCCACGCCCGCAGAGAGGAAGCCTCCTGAGCAACCTCCTGCTAGACGGTTCAAATGTGCCACAGCTTCCAGGCGTTGCCACCCATTTACCCGATTTTTCCGGCGCAGGCCGCAAATCCTGTACAGACAGAGCCTTGCGGCCTTCCACCACCACCCGCCAGGCCGCCCCCATCGCCCCTTTGACCGGCTCGCCCGTCTCAGCTGCCGGGGAGTCCTCGCTCGATCCTGAGGAGTTCTCGGACCTTCACGCAGATCTGGTACTCGTAGATCGCCTGCAGAACGCAGTACGTCAGCCCCGCCCGGCCGTCCAACAGCCCAAGCCTCGCGAAGTACATGTACAGGAACTTGAGCACCGGGCGCAGGGGCATGCGGAACGACAGGTTCTTCAGCTCCAGCCTTCGCGTCATCGCGTCGCCGCTGAACAAGTTCCCGAGCCGGACCGGCTGGCCTTTCAAGGCCTTGACCGTCTCCTTGGCCTCGTAGGTCGAGTACCGGTTGTGGCGCTCGAACCACTCGTGCAGGCCCTTGCTGAAGTTGAAGTGAAGGAAGTGCTCGCGCAGGTACCCGTGCTCGCCGTCGATGATCGGGACCGGGTTCGCCAGGCGTTCAAACCGGATCTTCGGCGGCCTGAAAAACCGCATGATGAAGCCCGGCGGCATCGCGTGCCTGATCCACTTGCCCATGAAGAAGTTACGCCGTCCGCAGTAGAACGCAACACGCGTCTCGTCGGGATTCGCTGCGATCGCCTCGATCTCGCGTCGAAGCTCCGGCGTCATGTGCTCGTCGGCGTCGAGATAGAACACCCACGGGTGCTTCCAGTCGATGTTCTCCATCGCCCAGTTCTGGTGCGGCCCGCGCCCGTCGAACTTCCGCTGGAAGAACCTCGCCCCTCGCTCGCGGCAGAGGCGCTCCGTGCCGTCGGTCGACAACGAATCGAGCACCACCACGTCGTCGCACCACGACACGCTGTCGAGGCACGCCGGCAGGTTCTGCTCTTCGTTCAGCGTCTGGATGAAGATCGAGACCGGCATCGGGCTCCAAGCGTACGGCGTCCGCCCACCGCGGGTGAGACATCCCTCCATCGGCCGATTCGGGACGAGGCCTTTGGCGAGTCCGCGCGGACGAGTGCTATCCCGTCACCCGCGTGTACTCGATCCGCCCGATGAGCGCTTCGGGCTGCCCGCCGCGGCTCTGGTGGATCTCAAAGACCATGCGATCGCGATCGACCACGCGCGTGACATGGCGGCTCTTGATCGTGCCCATCGGGAGCGTGAACTCGCCGCGCAGATCGAGCACGTTCGGGTCCGCGCCCACGGGGCCGGTGTGGACCTGGAGCAGCGTGGACATCGTGTCCATCCACACGCCGGTGTACGTCTGCGAGATGTTGTCGAACGAGAGCGAGCCCCAGCCCTCGAACACCGAGCCCATCATCGTGCCCTTGTAGCGGTGCTCCAGCACTCGCCCGCCCAGGAGCAGCGAGTTCACCATCCGCCCCGTCGAGTCCATCGGCGGAGCGCCGGGCGCCATCCAGAACTGGGCCTTGGAGTCGAAGGTGCCCTCCATCCGCTTCAAGATCTCGTGGTGCGCCCCGGGGCTCGCCATCTTCATCCACTGTTCGTGCTCACTCGACATGCGCGACTCCTTCTGCTCTGTGAGTTCCTATTGCCCAGTGCCTATTGCCCAGTGCCTCTACCTCTTCTTCTTCTCCTGCTCCTCTACAAAACAAACACGCCGCCCTTTCGAGCGGCGTGATCAAGGCTCATGCGGCAAACGCGCTCACTTGGTCGTATCGATCGTCTTGGGCTTGGCTGCGCCGCCCGCCGCGCCCGGCGCGGGCTTGGTGCCGCCGGTGCGGTGGTAGGTGATCTCCATGTTCTTGAATTCCTTGCCGTCGATCGCGCTGGGGCTGAATGTCTCGAGGCGGTAGGTGTTGTCGTCGACAATGGTCATGACCTCGCGGGTGTCGACCTGCTTGCCGGTCATCGGGTCGTCCATCTTGCCCGTGAGCGTGCAGACCTTGCCCTCGGACTTGCCGCTGGTCACCCACACGCCCGTGCCGAAGTTGTCGATCCAGACGTGGGTGATGGTCTTCGTGAGGTTGCTGAAGCCCATCGTCGAGCGGCCTTGGAAGGGCATACCCATGAACTGGCCGCTGTGCTCGCCGATCAGGTAGCGCCCGTCCATGATCAGCTCAAACTTCGAGCTGGTCTTCTCCTCGCTCGGCGGCTGGCCGGGGACCTGCCACATCTTCATGTCGCCGATCCACTCGCCCACGTAATACTCCATCGCCTTGTGCTCGGCACCGGGCGTCATGTACTCCATCCAGTGCTTTTCCGCCTCGGCCTGCATCGCGTCCGCGGGCTGAGCCGGCGTGGCCGTGGGCGTCGCCGGGATTGTGGGCTTGGTGTCCTTCGGCGGCTGCGCGGGCGTCACACTCGCCGGCTTCACTGCTTCCGGGCTCGGCTTGGCGGTCGTCGGAGTCTGCGGCTTCTTGTTGCCGTCCTGCATCCCCATCATCGCGCCGCCCAGGACCGCGATACCCGCCGCCAGTCCCGCCACCATCCCGAATTTCCCCGACATGACGCAGCACATGCTTGATTCCCCTTGTTCGAGTTCAAAGACCCAGATCATCGGCGGCGACACTTCAGACCTCTCGGACGCGCGCCGGGAGTGATCGCCCACCGAATTCTCGGGCGTACCCTAACACAGTTCATACAAAGTGTCAAGTCCTTTGGTTGCACGAGCGGGCCGATGACCGGCTCGTCAGATCTTTGCGACGATCTGCCGGCGTGGACGACGAGACACGATCGGCCGTAAAGCCATTCAACGTCTGGGCTTAGGTGACTTCCTGCCGTGCGATTTGAGTCCCTTGGATGAGCTTCTGGAAGCGCCCTTGGACTCGGACAATTTACCGGATTTTTTGCCAGAATTCACCGGCTTGGACGACTTGCCCGGTCGCTCACTCCGGGCGCCCGACTTCGATCCCGAACTCTTCGCGGCGGGTCTCACGCTCGGCTTGCCCGAAGACTTGCCGCCTGATTTGGTCCCGGGCTTGGTCTTGTTCTTTCCGCCACGAGGCTTCGGAGCGCCGGACTTCGGCGCGGAGCGCTTCGGCATGGTGTGCTTGGACCCACGGCCTGATTGACCGCGCCTGCTTTCAGGATTTGAACGCGAGGAGCCCGAAGTTGGCCGCTCGTCCTGGGGGATGACAAACGGGTCTTCCTCGATCTCGTCGGAATCGCGCCCGGCCGCGTCCTCCGACGCGGTTTGCGATGCGCCGTCGTCCTCGGAAGGCTCTCCAACCTCGGAATCGTGCGACGCTCTCTCGGCTTCTTGCGAGGTCGCCGCATCGTCCGCGTCTTCCGCGTCGTCATCATCCTCGAAGTAGGCATCTGCGTCGTCGCCCAGGTCCATGGGCTGCGCCGGCGACGCACCGCCCCCACCGCCCGCGCTCGGCGCGTGCGGAAGCTCCACGCCCTCGCCCTCGACGGGTACCTCGATCCCGGGCTCGCTGACTTCGAGTGGATCCTCGCTCCCGAACGGATCGACGACCGGCGTCGCCTTCTCCAGGCGCTCCGCCTCGGCCTCCTCGCGCCGCTTGCCGCGGACGATCAGGCGGATCGGCACTTCGGTGAACGGCAGTTCCTCGCGGAATCGGTTGAGCAGGAAGCGCTGGTAGTTGGCCGTGAAGAGCTCGGGCTTGTTGACGACCATGACGATCGTGGGCGGGTTGACGCCGGTCTGCGCGACGAAGTAGAGCTTGGCGTGCGCGCCGATCTTGCTGGGCGGGCCGTTGCGCTCGACGATCGCGCCGACCATGCGGTTGAGCTTGCCGGTCGTGACGCGCAGCGAGGCCTGCTGGTGCATCTCGATGGCCAGGTCGATGGTCTCGCGGACGTTCCGCCCGGTCTCGCCCGAGATGAAGCTGATGGGCGCGTACCACAACCCCTTCATCTCCCGGCGCAGGTACTGCTCGTAGTCGTCGACACCGATCTTCTTTCCCTTGGGCCCGACCTTGCCCTCGGCCAGGTCCCACTTGTTCACGACGATGATCGTCGGCTTGAACGCCTTCTGCGCCAGCATCGCAACCTGCTGGTCGACCTGGCTGACGGGTGTGGTCGCGTCGATCAGGAGCAGCACCACATCGGCGCGGTCCACCGAGAGCTTCAGGCGATCGAACGCGTACCACTCGACCGGGCCCGCGAAGCTCTTCTTCTTGCGCAGGCCCGCGGTATCGATCGCGACCAGCACCTTGCCGTCCATCTCGAAGCGCACGTCGACGGCGTCGCGCGTGGTCCCCGCGATCTCGCTCACGATCATGCGCGGCTCGCCCGCCAGCGTGTTGACCAGGGTGCTCTTGCCCGCGTTTCGCTTGCCGATGATCGCGAACTTCATGTCCGCGTGCGGCGCGGGTGTGTTCTCGTCCTGGGTGTGGGGCACGAGGAAATACAGCGCGTCGAAGAGGTCACGCCGCATGTAGTTGTTCTTGGCGCTCACCATCAAGGGCTCGTCAAATCCCAGCGCCGACATCTCCAGCGCGTGCGTCTCCCAGCGCGGGCCGTCGACCTTGGTCGCGACCACGCGCACGGGCACGCGGCGTGCGTTGGCGTCGCGGGCGCCGCGCGGCGCGCCGGCGCTGGGGCGTCCGAGGCGCTGCTCGCGGAGCAGGCGCGCGATCTCCTCGTCCTGGGGCGTGACGCCCGCCTGGGCGTCGACGGCGAAGAGGACCAGGTCGGCGTCGCGCACCGCGGCCGCGATCTGCGACTCGATGCTCCCGGTCAATCGGGTCAGGTCCTCGCCCACGTCGTCGTAGCGTTCGCCCTCGGCGGTGTAGACGCCGAAGCCGCCGGTGTCGACGAACTCGATGGGGCGCACGGGGCCCCGGGCGTCGGGGTGCTCGAGCAGAACGATGGCGCTGACCCGGTCACGCGTGACGCCGGGCGTGGGGTCGACGATCGACACCTTCGCCCTCGCCAGCATGTTCATGAGGGAGCTTTTGCCCACGTTGGGGCGCCCGACGATCGCGACGCGAGGAATAGGCATTGGACGCGATGGTAGGTGCGGAGGGGCGGGGGGACGTTCCGAGGTCCCGGCGTGTTATCGCACGCGCCGCGCGCCCTCGCGGACACGCGCCACGACCAGCGTCTGGTCGTCGGGGCGGCGTGTAAGCCCCGCGAACTGGCGGATCTCCCAGAACACCCGCTCGATGATCTGGGCCGCCGTCGCGTCCTTGTTCTGGGCCAGCGCGTTCAGCACGGCCTGGTGCAGGCGGCGCTTGGTGAACTTCTTGTTGTTGAAATCGACGGCGTCGCACATGCCGTCGGTGTAGGCGACGATCACGTCGCGCTCGCGCAGGTCGAACATGCCGCGCTGGTAGCGCTGCGTCGGGTCGATGCCGACGACCATGCCGCCCACGGAGAGCTCGTCGATGTCGCTGCTCTCCGGGGCGCGATCGGCGGGCACGCGCACGACGAAGGTCGGCTCGTGCCCCGCGGAGCAATACGTCATGCGCATCGTCGAGGGGTCGATCACGCCGTACCACAGCGTGGCGAACTCCTGGTCCTGCGTGTCGCGGCACATGGCCTGGTTGACGCGCGCGATCACCTCGTCGAGGTCGTAGACGTCCTGCACGTGGGCGCGGAGCGAGGCGCGGACGGCGGCCATCAGGAGCGCGGCCGCCACGCCCTTGCCCACCACGTCGCCGATCACGATCCCCAGATGCCCGTTGAGATTGACGAAGTCGTAGAAATCGCCGCCCAGCTCGAACGACGGCAGGTACTTGGCCGCGACGTCGAAGGCGGGCATGTTGGGCACGCCGCGCGGCATCATGCGGCGCTGCACGTCGGCGGCGAGCTGGAGCTGGCGCTGGATCCTCCGCTCTTCCTCCTGGCTCTTGAGCAGGCGCGACTGCTGCACCGCGACCGCGGACTGCTGCGCGATCGAGCGGAAGAGGCGGATGTCGGATTCGTCAAAGGTCTGCGGGCGGCGCGCGTACAGGCGCATCACGCCGATCGGGCGTCCCTGGAAAACGAGGCCGGCGTGGATGCACGAGACCAGCCCCTCGAGCGCCACGCGATCGGGGATGTTGACGCGCGGATCGTTCTGCAGGTTCTCGCTCGTCACGACCTCGCCCGCCAGCGCCAGGCGATCGAACTGGCGGTCCTTGCTCAGGGGCTGCGGCCACTCCAGCCACTCGCGGCTGAGATTGATCGACGCGGCGAGGGTGAGGTCGGCCTCGTTCTCGCTGGTCATGCCGTCGGCGTCCTGCGGGAGGAGCATGATCGAGCCGGCGTCCAGCCCGAGCACGTCGATGGCGGATTCCAGGGCCGCGTGCAGGATGCGATCGACGCTCGGGGCGCGCACCAGGAGCGACGCGAGGCGCGCCAGCGCCCCCACTTCCTTGGCCTTGTGACGCAGCTCGAGTTCGTCGCCGCACAACTCGGCGACCGCCGAGGCCAGGTGGGCGACGGCGTTCCGCACCAGCGTGGCGCGGTTGTGCTCCGCGGCTTCCAGCGTGTCGCTCCCGGTGGCCGGGCCGATCGTGATCGAGCCGATGTTGACGCCCGCGACGACCAAAGGCACGCGCTCGGGCGCATCCTGCCGCGCCACCAGCGACCAGCCCGGCGAAGAACCGGTCAGCACGACGGCCCGATCCTGCGGATCACGCACCTCGATCTTCGCGCCCGTGATGTGCGACAGCTCGACGCACAGCTTCACCAGCGCGCCGTCGGTCAGAAAATCCGTGATCGATTGCGGGCGAACGCCCGTCACGCCCGCGGCCAGCACCTCGATGGGGCGACGCAGCTCCGACGAGATCGGCGCGCCGGGCGGCGACCCCGCGGGGGTTGCGCCCGGACTTGGATTGGATGGCGGCGTGGTCATGGCGGTCCGAAAATGGGCGGTGATCGCCGCGCCGACGCGGCGTGAGCGAGTGCCAAATCAGCATAGGAAACAACGGGCGGGCCCGCGCGCCCGCGAGCGCAAGGCTTGCCCAATCCGAACGATTTCACTGCAATTCAGGGGCTATTTCGCGCCCGAGTCTGGCTTCGTTTCGGGCTTGGCTTCGGGCTTGGCCTCGGCCTTTGCGTCCGGCGTCGCCCCGGGCTGGGCCGCGGCGGGATCGGCCGGCGCGTCCTCGGTCAGCCACACGCCCTTGAGCAGCGCGATCAGGCGTGCGTCGCTGGCGGCGCTTGGATCCGAGGTCTGTTCATCGGCGTCGGCCTTCGCCAGCCCGTCGAGCCCTTCGGTCACGATCGCCTTGTCACCCGCCTGATAACCCAGGTACGCGAGGATGAGCGCCGACTCGCGACGCAGGCGTCCCTTGGCTTCGATGTTGTCGCGGAATCGCTCGAAGAGCTCCGCGGTTCGCGCGGCGCTGGGGCGCAGGTTGTCCGCGTAGCGCATCGCGGTCATCTCGGGGTGATCGGTGATCAGACCACGCAGCGACTTGCCGGCCGAGAGCACCATGCCCGCGCCGATCTGCGCGTGCATCATGCCCACGGCGGAGGTCGTGTCGCCGCGACGCATCGAGCCGGCCCGCGCGAAGCGCTCTTCGGCGTCGAAGTAGCGGCCTTCCGCCAAGGCCTGCTGACCGGACGCCATGCTCTCGCCGTAGATGTCGCGCCGGGCGGCACCGCCGGGGATGAGCGTGTCGACGCGCGTGCCCGCGGCCCGAATGATCTGCAGAGTCTTGGGGTCGATGGTCGGGCCGAGACGCTCGTCCTTGGGGATGGGCTTGCCATCGGGCCCGAGCTCGATCCGCTCGAAGGGACGCGTTGCCGCGGCGTTGTCGTCCGGCTTCGCGGGGACCACGCCGTTCTGCGCGATGCCCTGGCCGAGACGGCTGCGCGCCGCCGCGCCCATGTTCACGCGGTTGGAGTCGTTGCGCAGGTCGTTGGAAAGATCGCTGATCTGCTTCTGGAACTCGCGCATCGCGGTGCTGGGGCCAGCGGCCTGCGGGATCAGCGAAGGCGGCGTGTTCGGTCCGGACCCCGGTCCCGTGTTCGGCCCGGTACCCGGGCCCGTTCCGGCCTTCACATCGCCCGGCTGGCTGGGGAGCAACTTCTGGATGCGATCACGCAGCTCGTCATAGGTCGTGTTGGTCTGGCCCGCGGGCTTGTTCTGGATCGACGAAAGCGGTGCTCCGCTCGCTCGCCCCGGGCCGGCGGGCGTTGGGTTCGCTTGCTCGGGACCCGCCGACTTGTTCGCCGCACCGCCCAACCGCTCGGTCTGCTGGCGCAGCGTATCCGCGCCCTGCTGCGAGCGCTGGCCCACCACGTCGTCGCCCTGTGGCGTGTAGCTGTTCACGCGGCTCCGGAGATTGTCGCCGGTGAGGTTGTAATCGTCCTGGCTGTACATGCTCGAGCGCGTGTTCGCGCCCGTGGCGTTCTGCAACGCGCTGGCCTTGAGCTGGTTGAGCGCGGCCTGCGAGGGCATGCTCGCGCCCGCGGCCGAGCGACTCAGCATGTTCCCGCGTCCGCCGATCGACGGAAGACTGTTCGATCGACCCAGCGAGCCCTGCGTCGGCGAGGCGAGCGGCGTCGGGTTGAACGGGCGAGCGCTCGAGTTGCGCGGCACGGAGAGCGAGCCCTCGACGCCCTGCGGTCGCGCGCCACCGATCGTCAGCGAGCGCCGATAGGCGAGCGCATCCCCCGATCGCACGCCCGAATTTGCAACGCTGGAATAGAACGAGTCGCGACGAAAGGCGTAGAGCGCGTCGGACTGGAGCTTGCCGCGGAATTCTTCGGGCGCTGTGTACGGGATCGATCCCTGGAACGACAATCCGCCGCCCGCGTTCCCGTAGATCACCGAGTTGCGGAAGTTCAGCATGGAGCGCCCGACCTCGTCGCGGGTCTGCCCGCCGCCGCTCCCGCTCCGTTGGAGGTTCCGCGAGAGAAGGTTGCCGCCGCCGCTCGCCGGCCCGCCGCGGTAGTACTGGGCCAGCGCCGTCGATGAGCCCGCGCACATCGCGACCGCCAACGCGACCACGGCGGCCAGTTTGGCGCCGGCGGTGCGGGCGATCTTCAAGCTCGGGTTCTCCGGTGTGTCGAATGTGGCGTTCATGGCGTGCTCGAATCCGCGTGCCCTCATCTCTGTGGTTCGACCCGCGGACAGTTTAGGTTCGGCCTCTGCGCGGGAATCGCGCCGGAACCGAATCCCGTCCCCCTCATCGGCCAAACCCGCCGCCCACATCGCCCGATTCTTGCGAACACACTGCGAACACCAAACCCCAACCTACGATTGGAGCATGAATCAGTACTACATCACGACCCCGATCTACTACGTAAATGATCGACCCCACATCGGGCACTGCTACACCACGGTCGTCGCCGACGTCGCCGCCCGCTTCCAACGCATGGTGCGCGGGCACGACGCCGACGTTTTCTTCCTCACCGGCACCGACGAGCACGCGGACAAGGTGGTGACCTCGGCCGCGGAGAACAAGGTCACGCCGCAGGAATGGGCCGACCGAAACGCGGCGGAGTTCCGGCGCGCCTTCGCGGCCTGCAACGTCTCCTTCAACGACTTCATCCGCACCACCGAACCACGCCACAAGGACCGCGTGATCGAGTACATCACGTCGCTGCTCAAGTCGGGCGACATCTATCGCGGGCAATACACCGGTTGGTACGACCAGGGCCAGGAGGAGTACGTCACCGAGAACGCCGCACGCGAGGCCGACTTCAAATCAACAATCAGCGGCAAGCCCCTCGTGAAGCGCACCGAGGACTGCTACTTCTTCAAACTCTCGAAGTACCAGGACGCGCTCCAGAAGCACATCGAGGCGCACCCCGCGTTTGTCAGCCCCTCGTCGCGCCAGGCGGAGATCCTGGGGCGCATCCGCGCGGGGCTCAACGACGTTCCGATCTCGCGCCCCGTGACCAGCGACCCCGCGACCCAGTGGGGCATCCGAGTTCCCGGCGACGACGCCAACCGCGTCTATGTCTGGATCGACGCGCTCTTCAATTATCTCAGCGTCGTCGACACGCCCGAGCGGCGCACGTTCTGGCCCGCCGCGGTCCACCTCATCGGCAAGGACATCCTGTGGTTCCACGCCGCGATCTGGCCCGCGCTGCTCATGGCGCTGCGCGCGTCGGCGCCCGCATACGACTGGGTGAAGCTGCCGCACTCGATCTTCGGGCACGGCTGGTGGATCAGCGAGGGGATGAAGATGTCCAAGAGCCTGGGCAACTTCATCAGCTTCGAACGGCTGATGGGCTACGCCGATCGGTACTCGCTCGACGCCGTGCGCTGGTTCCTCGCGACGCAGGGCCCGCTCTCGGGCGCCGACGCGGACTTCGCCCACGCGAAGTTCATCGAGACGTACAACGCCGAGCTCGCGAACGGCCTGGGCAACTGCACCTCGCGCGTCTCCAACATGATCGATAAGTACTTCGCGGGTATCGTCCCCGAGAACGCCCACAACGGCGAGTTCGCGCCCCAGCCGGGCGGCGGATCACCGATCGACCTGGCGCTCGCCGCACGCGCCGCCGCGAAGAACCCCGCGCCCGCGGGCGCCGAGGGACGCGCGTTCCACTTCCCCGAGACCATCGCGTTCCACGTCAAGCGCACCATCGAGGACCAGGCGGCCTTCGACATGAGCGCGTCACTTATGCATGTCACCGAGATCGTGCGCTTCGTCGACGACTTCATCAGCCACACCGCGCCCTTCACGCTCGCCAAGACGATGAACGCCAACCCCGACGCCAAGCCGGCCCTCGCCGCCATCCTGTTCGCCTGCGCCGAGGCGCTCCGCGTCGCGTCGCTGCTCGCGTCGCCCGCGATGCCCACCAAGATGGCCCACCTGTGGCGCGACTGGAACTGCGCGCCCGCCGGCGGCGTCGCCCTGGTCGAGTTGGCGCGCTACGCGGGCGATCACTCGCTCAAGGCCGGGCAGAAGATCGTGAAGGGCGAGCCGCTCTTCATGCGGGCCGACCCCGCGGAAGCCCCACCCGCCGAACGGGCCTGAACTCGCGCGGTCACTGCTCCGCTCAGAACACCAGCTTGGCCTCGAGCCCCACGAACGGCGTGGGGTCGGCCTGCACATCGCCGATCCGCTCGCCGTTGTTGTCGTACAGCGTGTACTCCGCCCAGGCGCCGACGCCGATCGTGCCGGTGAGCGAAAACCGCTTGCCGGGCTTCCATACGGCGGAAAACTCGATCGGAACACGGGAGTCTTCCGCAACGCCGTCGGGCGCCACGCCCTGATCGTCGAGCCGCCACTCGCGCGTCTCGTACGAAGCGCCGGCGCCGAACGTCCATGTTTCATTGGGGGAGTAGAGGAGCGCCAGGCCCGGTCCGCGATTGGCGAGCCTTCCCACGCCGCGCCCCGAGAGCCGCCATTGGTCGCTGATCTTCCAGTCGATGCTGATGAGGGGGACGATGCTCGCGGAGCGCTCAAGCCGCGAGGCCGCGGAAACACCGGCCGAGAGCGAGAAGTTCTCGTTGAACGAGTACGTGACGATGCCAAGGCCGCCGCCCGACATGGAGTCCGACGCCGACGAGTCTTCGTGCGACCACGCGATGCTGCCCGCGAGCGTGTACGACCAGTTGTCGTTGTGCCGCACGAACAGGCTGGAGATCAGGCGATGGTCGTACATCGGGCCGTCCCAGGGCGAGTCCGTGCCGCCCAGGTCGATCGCGTTCGAGAAGTTGTACCACGACATCTCCTCGCGGAAGGCGACGTCGAGGAACACCGTGTCGCCGAACGGCACGTTCACGCCGACCTCGCCGCCCGCGCGCGAGAGCGACACATCGCCGTGATGGTCCAAGTCGGTCTTGAGGTGGTACTCACCAAAGCCGCCAAGGCGGAACGAGACCGCCGGGCCGCTGGATTTCTCGACGGGCGCCGCGGGCGCGTCGGCGGGTTTCGCGGCGTCCTGGGCCGTCGCAATCGGACCCACGGCCAGCAGCACAAGCACGGGACAGATCAGTTCGCGGCGGATCGACATGGCGGCCTCCAGGCGGTGCGAGTTGGTGCTCACTATACACGCGACGGGCCGCAAGAGTGCGGGATGCCCCATGGGCACAGTGGCGAAGTGGCGAAGTGGCGAAGTGGCGAAGTGGCGAAGTGGCGAAGTGGCGAAGTGGCGAAGTGGCGAAGTGGCGAAGTGGCGAAGTGGCGAAGTGGTTCATCGTCCACTCTCCGATTCAGCCCGCACCACACGCCGCGTGGGCCAGTGCCGCGTGCCCATGCGCCATGTGAAAGGGTGCCATGTGCGATGTGGCCGCGACCTGCGAACCCGCCCGCTTCACGCCCCCTATCCTCTCCCGCCGGGGCGGTAGCTCAATTGGTAGAGCACTAGCTTTGCAAGCTAGGGGTCGAGGGTTCGAGTCCCTTCCGCTCCACTTGAAGAGACAAGATCGCCCGAGGCGATCAGATCGAACGGTTTTCGCAGGCGAATCTCGAGATTTTCCGAGTTCGATCGGACGGATTCGCACAGGAGACCCAGGATCTCGCGTTTGGCCTTGAAGTCGCCTGTTTTCCAGCGATTTTCCAGGCTTTGCGAGAGTTCGATCACGCGGACCGCCAGGTCCGCGACCTGGGCGTCGTCCCGGTCGGTCTCCTCCAGCTGGACCCGGATACCCGCCTGACGATCCAGCAGTTCGGATCGCGTGGCGGCGTATTCCTCGGCGGTGATCTCGCCGTCGACCCGCAGTTCCAGGAGGGCTTTGAGCTTGGCGTCGACGGCCAGGCGCTGCCGCCCCAGATCGGCCCGGTGCCGACGGTTCTGGTCCTGGCTGTGGCCCGCCCGGGCCTTGACGACCTCGATCACCCAGCGGGCGGCGTGCTCGTCCATCTTCAGACGCGAGAAGACGTCCAGGAAGAGCCGTTCGATCCTGGGTTCGGTGAAGCGCACTCTCGGATGCCCGACGGTCCGGTACTGGCTGCAGAAGTAGTAGGTGTACTCCAACAGCCCGCCGCCGGGCGAACGCTTGCGCTTGGTCTCGCCGGTCAGACAGTGCCCGCAATGGCCGCAGCGGATCAATCCAGCGGCGAAGACCAGCTCGGGGCGCTGGTACACCTTGCCGCCGCCCAGCTTGGCCTGGACGGCGTTGAAGGTGGCGCGATCGATCAAGGGCTCGAACGCGCCCGCCACCCACCGATCCCCCACCCTCACCTCGCCGATGACGTGGCGGTTGCGCAGCAGCTTGTGCAGCGTGGCGCGGGGGAACCTGGGCGTGCCGTCGCGGTACGCCACGCCCTGCCTTGCCAGTTCCTCGCGAAGGCCGTCCACGGTGAGCGGCTTGTAGGCGAAGAGCTCGAAGAGGCGCCGGACCTTGGGGGCCTCGATCGGATCGTGCTCCAGGATGCTGCGGCGGTTCACGCGCACGGTGCGATAGCCGTAGGGGCGGCCCAGGGGCAGGCCGCTCTCCACTCTCCGGCGGAGCCCGGCACGAATATCAGACGCTTGTTGGTCGGTCTGGTAGCTGGCGAAGACCGCGCTCATGCGGCGCTGCATGCGTCCCGCCGGCGTGTCCGCCGAGGGCTGGTCGGGGAAGAGCATGGGGACGTGGGTCGACTCGGCGAGGGCCTCGAGCTCCGCCCACGATTGGATGGAGCGTGCGGCGCGATCGACCTTGACGAAGAGCATGCCGCTCAGGGAGCGCGCGTTGGCGCGCACGTAGGCGGTGAAGTCGCGGAAGATGGTCCGCTCGTCATGCCGGGTGGCGGTCTCGGCGACCTTGTACATCTTGGCGACGCCGCCGCCCAGGCGCTCGGCGAACTCGCGGAGCCTGAGCTCCTGGTCCTCGAGGCTGAACCCTTCCTTCTTCTGCCCCACGCTCGAGACGCGGGCCCACGCGACGAACTGCTTCACGGCCGCACTCCCCTCTCCCTTGCTCGCTCAGCACCTCGCCGAGGCGCGCGACCCGCGCGATCATGGCGATCGCCTCGTCGGTGCCGAGGGGCTGGGAGTAGTACGCCCCCCAGAGCGCGAGAGTTGCTCGAACCAGGTCGGGCGTGATCCAATCGGGCGTGGCGGGCGGAAGGAGGAGCGGAGCCGAAGGCGGCGCGCCGTGACCTGCGCGAGATGATGGCCGTCCCCGGTGCATGGCGTTTTCCAAGGAGAGAACTTCCCAGGACGATCTGGACCGCATGGAAGTACACGGAGCGTCACGGTGCCGATCGCCGATGCAGATGCCGACGACACTGGCGAAGCGCGGCCCGCCGCCAGACGCGCTCCCGCGTGGAAGACACGCGGGGCGCGGGATGGAGAGGAGACGACGGGGGCTGGCTGGGCTTGGGGCGGAAGCGCCCGGGAGGACAGCGCCAACGCCGGCGATGGTGGCGGCGCCGGTGATCCCGGCGTGGGAGCCCGGCCCCCTCCTCTCTCGGCCCCCGCTCTTGGCGCCAATACGCCCAGGCCAGCAAGGAGAAGAGCAGCACCACGCACAGCAACCACAGCGTCGCGACGCTCAGCAACCAGGTGGGCATGGCGATGGCTCCAAGCTGAGCGTGGGTGAACAAGCCGGGCCAGGTCACCGCAGGCAGTCGACATGAGGCAGAGAGGCCACGAGCGGACCCGCGCCGCCGATGACCGAGCACGGTCCACGGCTCAGCCCGCGCGTGGACGGTCGCTGAGGCAGGCGACGGCCCAGGCCAGCGCCCCCAGGCACAGCCAGGCGAAGGCCACGATCGCGATGATCCATCCGGCGTTCATGGGTTACTCCCGATCTCGTTCCAGGCCGTCACGCTCGGGCTCCGGGCCGCGCCGGCTCTCCCTCCCCTGCCCGACCGCGTCTCTGGCCCTGGCGAGGTGCGCGTCCAGGGGTGAACTTGACGCGGGGGGCCCGGGCTGTTGCAACTCGCGCTCCGGTTCTGCCCCGGGCATGAGATCGCGGCGTCGTTCGTCGACGACTTCCTGCGCGCTCTTGGTGCCCAGCACGCCCATCTCCGTGGGCTGCACCACGTTGCTGTCGGGGAACGCCTGCACGACGCTGCGAAGCTCGTGCAGACCCAATCTGCCCATGGCTCCCAGCGCGCCGGCGCCGAGCTTGGGTTGGGGGCTGGCCCCCGCCTGATCACGAAGGTCTCTGGCTTGGGTGCTCATGCGCTCTGCTCCTTCCAGGTTGGTTGATTGCGGGACGCTCGGACGGCACGCCGCGCTCGCGCCCGGCTGTCATGCCGCCCGGCGGTGTTGCCGGATTGCTGCCTGGTTGCCAGGCCGATCTGACGCTTGGCTGCTTCGCCGTCAGGACGACGAGCCATCAGGGCTTATGGACATCACGACGCGAAGGCGGCTTGACGGGACTGCGTCTTGCGGCTCGTGTGCCGGGACAGATGGACGTGGGCGCGTCGGCACGCGTCGACGCACAGGCGGCACGACAGGCCTACGTCACAGCGGGTGGACACCGTGACGTCACGCCGTCGTGACGCGCGGGTTACCGCTCATCACGGAGGCGCCGCATCTCGGCGATCAGGTGCTCGTGCTCCAGGCGCGCGTCGTTGAGCTGCTCGGCCCGGGCGCGCTGCAGCCGCAGCGCCAGCCGGACCGTGAACCCAAGGCCCAGGCCCGCGGCCATCAGGTACGAGCCCAGCGGCTCGTTGAAGCCCAGGACGATCAGCCCCGCAAAGAAGACCAGGGTCGGCTCGGTCGTGGCCTTGAACTTGAGCTCGTCCGTCGCTCCTGGGAAGTACTTCATGAGGAGCGGTTCGCCCGAGTAGCGCGTGTGCGCCCCCGGGTCGGCCGGGTTCAGGTTGTTGCGGGCGCAGCCGATCAGGTACACGACCCAGAAGATCATGAGCGGCGTCTGGTCCTGCCCGGGGAAGAACGCGCCCCACAGGGGGATCAGGACGAACGCCGTCAGATCGAAGACGCCGCCGGCGCGCTTGCCCCGGCGGCGGTGCAGGATCACCTCGACGGAGTTGGCCAGCGTCCCGGCCGCGAAGGCCAGGATGTTGAGGGACGAGCGGGCGTTGTCCAGAAAGTTGGGACGCGGCTCTGGTTCGTGGCCCATGGCGAACTCCTTGGATGAACATGTGACTTGCGACATCCGCCGCACGCCGGACAGCGTCACAACGCGCGGGTGTCTTTGCTTACGCAGACGGACGAGCCGGGAAGGGGAGGGGACGACAAAGGTGGGACGCTGCTCCAACCAATTGACCTTGGGTGGGCCGGGTGTTGCACGATCCGCTGCGGGATCGCCACGCGTCGCCAGGTGCGGCCCGTCGAACCAAAGACGTGCCCACCGCGGTAGACGATCGCTTCGGCGACCATGCCGTGGGTTGGACCGCCGCGGGCCAGGCTGTTCAGATCGCCCGCCTGCACCTGCTCCTGCCACACCTCCGAGAAGCCGGCGGATACCCCGGAACCGATTCCCAGCAGGGTGGCGACCCAGTCCTGGTCGGGGGGCGTCGAGCCGTTCATGAGCATGTCGCGGCGCTTGCCCAGCAGCTCCTGCACGTAGGCAATCGTGCGTGTGTCGGTCAATTGATGGAAGAGTTGGCACTGGAGATTGCCCAGGAGGCTGTGGACTCTCGCTTCGCCGCGCTCGCCGAAGACCTCCAGGTAGTTGGAGAGCGACTGGGTCGCGAGCAACGTGGCCGTGTGCGTGCCCCGCGCCACCGCCTGGAACTCCCAGTCCGGCTCGGCCGCAAAGAGATGACTCTCGTCGACGATGATCGCCATCGGCCGATCGCCCTTGGAGAGGTCGCGCCGCATCGCCGCCCGCTGCCAGCAGTACTTCATGATGACGCCGATCAGGCGGGCCACGTCCAGATAGACGAGGGCGGGGACATCGACGATGACGATGGCCCCGTCCCAGCACATCTCGGGGGAGACGTTGCTGGTGGGGCTGGACAGGAGGTCTCGCGCCGTGCCCCGCGACAGGAGGTCCAGGGCGCTGGTCAGGGTGCTGACGATGCACGAGCGCGTGCGCGCCGACATCGTGGCGTACTCGTTGAAGACGTAATCGATCGCCAGCTCGTAGTCGGCCCTGCGGCTCTCGGACATCGACCTGACCCGCTGCCCGGCCAGTTCCATGGTGGCGTAGGCGAGGGAGGTGGCCTTCCAGGACTCCGACGCGGCCTGCTCGAGCGACGAGGGGAGGGACGCGATGAAGCGGTGCAGGGCGGGGATGGTGATCCGCTGCCCCGAGATCAGGAGGAGTTCCAGGGCGTTGCGCGAGAGCTGCTCGGCCGCGAGCCGGAAGTAGCCCTCGCCCTCGGAGGTGCCGGACGAGCCGTGGCCGCGCCGGGCCACCTCGGCGACGGTGGAGAGGAGGGCGGTGAGGTTGGTGACCAGACCCGCGCCCGAACCGTCGCGCGCCAGCTCGGCGTCGATGAAGTTGTATCGGAGCGGCGAGTCATCGGGCCCGAAGATCATCACGTCCTGGCCGCGTCCGCAGGCGCGGGCGTGGGCCTCGTAGTTCCAGCGGTCCTCGCGCTTGGCGCACAGGCACAGGGCGCCCGCGCCGGCCGAGAAGAGGCCCTCCACCGCCGAGGCCATGGTCGCGGTGGATTTGGAGGAGCCGGTCGAGCCCCACACCTGCACGCCGCAGTAGAAGTCGCGGAGGGAGAGGAACTCGCCGCCCCCCAGCGGCATGATGGGCGTCTCGGGGTCCCAGCGAGAGGTTGGGGGGAGGGCGGAGTCGCGCTGCGTGCCACGCGCCGCCGCGCCGGCGCGGCGGCGGAAGAAGTGATTGAGGAAGCTCATGCCCCCACCGCCTTCCGCCTGCGGGGGCTGAACCAGACCATGACGAGCATGATGAAGGCCGTCACGTCGTCGAGCTGGCCGATCGCGGGCAGGAAGTCGGGCAGCACGTCGACGGGCCACACGGCGTAGAGCGCCGTGAGGAACGTCCAGCCCAGCTTCTGCCCGATCGTGAAACCCTCGGCGCGGCGCGACAGGAACGAGTCGATCAGCTTCATGCGTGCTCCTTGTGAGAAGTCGTCAATCCCGGCGAGTGACCGCACACCGACGACTGAGATTGACTCCATACCGCAAGGAGTTGCAACCACTGTTTGAAATCGCTTGACTCTCTCGTCGAATGTGGTATCAGCAATCCTGATCGCTTCTCCCGGCGACGGGAGGGGTAGCAACCAAAGTACACTCGAGGATAACGTGCAACGCAGAGGCGCCGCTACCGCCACCAACGAATGCAGCTCACTTTCTGACCTGCTCTTCTATCTTCCGACACCCGAACTCCGAGCCAAGCTCGAACAATTCCGTCTGGAATACGAGGCCAAGCACGGCCCGACTGACATGACCAAGTCGTACACCTCGCGTTGGCCGGCCGAACAACAAACATGGATGCTGAATCACGACAAGCACACCCGCGAGGCGTGGTTCCGTGGACTCCCCGACTTTGCCCGCGAGTTCTGTCGCCTACACGTCAACGCCGCCGCCACCAGCGGCGCGTTGTCCGGCGACACCACCACCATCCAATGGATCCGAGATTTCATTGGTGGCCACGCCTGTCCGCCCGCGACACCACGCGGCGACCGCGCTCGATAGTCCGTCGCCCCCAAAGCGGCCAACCCCGGACTTACTTTCCGCGCTGCCAAATAAGCAACTTCACCATGGCCGAGACATTGGTACAATATCCACCATCAGATTCGTGTTTAGTTGGGGTGTTGACATCACCTCGGATGAATGGTCAACTCTCGGTGCGTATCTGCTGACAGTTCTCGGTGGAGGTCCGTCATGATCTACTCGATCTCAACCAGGGCCCGGTGGAATGGAATCACCTTTGAACCGCACGAGCTGGAGCCACTGGGTATCGAACCGGGCGCCCGCTGCTGGGGGCTCTGGGCCGAGGGCCATCGCTTTGACGAGAGCTCTCGACTTGACGGCGAGCGCTGGCTTGCGAATGAAGCGCCTCACCTGGTGGTAGCGCAGATGCATCCCAACCTGTGGCCGACGGCGTTTAACCTGCAGGCGCTTCTTGAGCGCCCGAATTCCACCGGCGCACCGAATCGGCGTTGCGACCCTTTCCTTGGGCTTGCCGATGCGCTCCGCCGTTGCGGTGTAAACGTATTGACTGTCCGCACCGCGCAGGTCGGGTACGACTTGATTTCTTTTGACGCGGTCTGCGAACTCCCCTCCCTCCGTCCCGCCGCTGCCCGCCTCCTTCAGGAAGCAGACCTCGCGGGCGCAGACATGGAGAAAACCAGAACCCAGGTACGCAATCGAGGACTCACGCCGGAGGATGAAGCCAAGGCACTCCGCGAACCGGCCGATCAATGCTACCGGGTTCGTGCCCGGGCGTTCCAGCTCCTCGGCCAGTTGCTCTTGCCCAAACTGCTGGAACTTGAAGCCCGTCTCACCGTGATCGATCGGCTCCGAAGGCTTTGGCACGGCGTTGATGAAAACTCACAGGGAGGCGACCGCCGCTCGAACATGTCACTTGACGCGAAGGACGAGACCCGTTTCCGACTGGCGGTTGGAGAGCCGTGGCCAGGTTGTGAAAGTAGCGAGGCAACCACCAGCGCTACCAGTATGCTCCGCGCGTCCTACGAGAACTCATGGTTCCTCAACCGTCGGATATGCGCCGCCGGAGAGAACACGTATTTCCTCGCCTACCACACGCTGTCCGGGCGTGAACTCGCCCGAAAACCCGTAAACAGTCTGGTCGCTCGTTCCTCGCTGCAAGAAGGTTGGGCTGACGCGACGGACCACGACCTCGACACCCTGTTCGAGGTGTATTTCAAGACCCTCAAGGACCGCCAGCTTGACCCGTTCTTTAGGGACCTCGTCCCCGCAAGCCCCGACTTCGCAAAGAGCGGCCCCGCCTACACCGTCAAGTCAGCCACTTCAGAGCGCGCCAGGCGAAACACCACCCCGCTGGAATTCGAAAGCGATGCACTGAGGTTGTTCTTCCAGCAGCAAGCGCTCTGGCCCCTCAAGATCTCGGCGATCCCGGCGCTGGCACACGCTCGCGTCTGGGCCTACGGCGGTGCAAGCGATCAGAACGCGCCGATGCCCCTGCGCTACGAGCACAGCCGCTTGCGCCCGGAGCGGACTGCATCCGATTCCAAGGGTGACGCGGGGGACTTCGAGAGGATTGCCTCCTTCCTGAACACTCATTCCCGTATCGATGTTGACCGGGATGAGCGCGGCCGCTTCGACAACGACTCGGCCGTGCTGGCGAGCATGCACATCCGAGATCGCTTCATGCGAATGCGGTTCTCTCGCCGCAAAACCGAAAAGGCGGCGTTTGTTACGCTCCGGGTCGAGTACGTTGCCTCCCCGGACCCGGGTGCTCGCGTCCGAAAAGGCGTCACCTCGCAGGGGCTCCTTCGAGCGGTCTTCGGCCTTCTCTCAAAGCACGAGTTCTTGGCGCAGCGAATCTCGAATCACGCCTTTGACAGCGACATGGAGAACGAGAGTGGTCTCGTCGAGGTGATCGCCAAGGCCGCAGGGCCGGCCGGCGTCGCATCCTGCACCGCCCTTTCGCGGAGTCGCGGCGATGTCATGGCCATGCAAGACGAGTGGCAGCAGGAACTCCGCGAACTGCTCGCAGAGCCCGGACGTTGGAAGACCATCAGCGTCCGAGTCGAGCCCGGCTTTGTTCCACCGGAACGATGAGCCGAGCGTTCATCTGCGCATCACACCTTCGTCACCCGGTCGCTCTCGGCCCCATCCAGCGGGATCGCCTCCCAGATCGGCGCACCGACCCCGAATGAATCGTCAAAGAACTTATCCGCTTGTTCCGCCGTGTTCATGCGCAGAATGCGGTGCAGGCACTCTCCCGACGTACCGAATCCGACGGGGTCCAATTCGTAGACGACTTCGTTCTCGGCGATACCGCCGGATGTCACATCGTCCTCTCGGTCCCAGTCCTTCACCCTCGCACGCAGAAGCCATCGACCCCGCCGGAATCCCCGCAGCACGAAGGCGTAGTGCTCGGTCTGGTCGATGCTGCACCGAACTCCCTGGATCCTGCCGGTCCGCCGGGTCATATTCAGGAACCGCTCGACGAACTCCGGCGCGAGAACCGCTTCATCGCCCATCGGCGCGGCGGCGACCGGATCATCGCACTCGCCCGCCGCCTCGATCGCGTCCACAAGTTCCTTCTTTGAATGCTGCTCACTGTTCATGGAGACAACTCCTTGATCCTCTTCTTCTCTCAACCGTTCTGATCGCCGCCACCAAGCTCCTGCCTCAGCTGCGCTGTGAACCGATGGAAGCGACACTTCGTCCCTTCCGCCGTGAGACTCGCCATATCGCGAATCTTCTCAGCGATCGACACCCACTTGAGATTGGCGAAGATCCTGAGTTCGACGATTCTCCGCGTCACCGGATCGGCATCGGCAATGCGTTTTTCGAGCCAGCCAAGCAATTCGTGGCGGAGTAGCCGGTCCAATGGACCATCTTGCACCGCCGGCTCGAAGTCCAGGCCGAACGCCACCGGTGCCGAACGCTGCAGCGACTTCAAACGCTCGCCCGCGACGCGGTAACAAACCCCAGCAATCCACGCTTCCCGACTTCGCTTCTCGTCGAAGCGACCCGCCGTTTGATACGCGCGAATGACACAGCGTTCGCAGAATTCTTGAAGTTCCCTTCCGGACAGACCAATACGACGACCTCGATCCGCGGCAATCGGAGCAACAAGTTCCAGGAACTCGTCCCAGACCGTGAGCCGAAAACGGCGCAGAATCTCTCGCTCCGTCGCCGGATCTCGGCTTTGGCCTTCTCTGCCGTCTTCTTTGCACATAGCTTGCCTCGCTGTTACGGCATTCACGTTTCGAAACCCTGCGCAGGGTCTCGCCCACTAGATTGGCGCCGCCCGGCGTTCTGGTGTGCCTTCCTCCGCTTTTTTCATCCAAATTGTGCCGGCTCGTTCCTGTGGCGGTCTTTCGGGCAGGCTGCGTCCAGAGACCCCGCCGGAGCCAATGGTCCCCGCGCAAGAAGTGCCGGGGGATTCGTGTCGCCTGGTCGCGCTCGCCGCGGGCTGAGTACTCGTGCCGGGGCGGCAATCGTCGCGCCGGCGTGCGGGAAGGTGAGAGGAGATAGCGAGAGCCCGTGTGACTCTTGGTATTGACCGCACGCCGTCACGCCGTTGCAACAACTCGCCTGGTCCGGCACGATCGTCGGCTCCGCCGACTCGGGTTGGTTGAATCGCGGCGCGCGGAGTTCTCCTTGAGGGGGCCTGCCCGGCCCGGTCCGGGCGCGTCCGGGCCTGGAGTTCAGGCCCCTAGCACCAAGGAGAACCGACCATGACCGACACGCAAAAGCCCGTCCACCAGGTCCGCCTGGGCACCATCAAGGCCGCCGTCTGGGCCAACCGCACGCAACGGAACACCATCCGCTACAGCGTCACGGTGCAGCGTCTGTACAAGGACAAGGGGCTCTGGAAGCGCACCGAAACCTTCCGCCGCGACGATCTGCTCCTGCTCGGCAAGGTGCTCGATCTTGCCCACAGCTGGATCATCGCGCAGCCGACCAAGCCGGCGGCGGAGGCGACGCCCGAGGTGGGCGCGCCGTCCGCACAGGCGGCGGCCAAGGCCGCGTAGCTCGCGGCCCTTGCCTCCCATCCCCCGGCGGGAGACCGCCGGGGGATGGATTCATGTTCAATGAGCGGCGATCATCGCAAAGCGAGGTATGCCCAGACCACGCCAAGAAAGAACGTCGCGGCACCGTTGACCGCGATCCCCCATCGCGTCACGTCCGTCGGCCAAGCGCCACGTTCGAGGATCGACAACACCGTCGCGTTCCCGCCGTCCTTGTGCCGAGCGACCAACTCACGATTCAACGTGTTCAGCTCGTTGCACATCCTGACCAGCGCATCCTTCACGACGAACGAGGAGATCGACGCCGGAATCGCCATCACAGCGAAGAACCAGTACACCACCCGGGGCGGGCCGCCCGAACCCGCCGCCCACAACCACGCCAACGCCGCGCTGTTCAGCGTCCAATAGAACGTGTACCACTTCATGTAGACATCGGCCAAGCTGCGGATGTTCACACCCAGTTCATCGATCCGCTTGACGATCAACGACTCCAAGTCCATGCCGCACGCTCCTTGCCTCGCCCGGCCCACCGTACTCACCCAGTGCTCTACCGGTCAGCAGCCTCATCGATGCACCCAGATCGGGATTGATCCATTGCGAATGGCCGAGGGACATGCCGAGGTGGCGCCCCAGATTGAAAGCAACGCCGAACACACCGCGTGTCCGCATCATCGCTGTTGGGTCGTGCAGACCTCCGTGCCCACACACCCAACATAACGCCCTTTATGTCAGGTCGCGGAAGGGTGTGGCCATCGGGGCGGCGTGCCCCTCAACAACCCCCTTGACACCCACCGCCATGTTGTGGCATGGTTGATCGCGAAGTCAACAACGGTGATGGGGGTGTATGGCGGAGGTCAGAGTACGGAGATTGGACGAGTCGGTCGTCCTGGAGCTGAAGGAACGGGCCAGGCGCGAGGGGACGAGCGTCGAGGCGATCCTGCGGAAGGTGATCACCGAGGAGGCCAAGCGGCCCAAGCGCGAGTTGATCGAGCGGCTCCGCAAGCACCACGAGGAGTTCCGCGCCCAATACGGGGTGCTGCCCGACTCAACGCCGGGGATCCGCGAAGAGCGTGAACGCATCGGGTAGCCGCGATGGAGATCCTGATCGTCGATGCCTCCGTGGCAGCCAAGTGGGTGCTCACCGAGCCGGAAACCGCCGTGGCCCTCGAACTGCTGCACGGCCCACACGCGCTCGCCGCGCCCGAGCACCTCCGCTGGGAAGTGGCGAGCGCCATCACGAGGCGGTTCCGCCTCGGCGAGTTGTCGGAAGAGCCCGCCCGCATCGTGTGCCATGAATGGGACGCGATCCTCTCGGACGGGCTCGTGCGGCTCGTCCCCATCGACGAATCCTCCTACCACATGGCCGTGGACCTGGCGTTCCGGACCAGGCACGCCCTGCTGGATTGCTTCTACCTCGCCGCCGCTCGGCTGTTGGGCGCGACGCTCGTGACCGCCGATCGGACGCTGTACGAGCGAGCCCAGGGCGTCCACGAGCGGGTGACGCTCCTGGCCAAGGCCGCATGACGGGCGCTCCGACCGGAGTACTGTGCGTTGGGCCGACGACGGCCTCGGTCCCGGCGCTGATCGCCGAGTGCGGCGAGAGCGCCCACCGCCGCTACCTTGAGTTCTTCGCCGCCCACATCCGCAACCCCAACACGCGTGCCGCGTATTTGGTCGCCGCCGAGAAGTTCTTTGCCTGGTGCGAATCGCGTGGCCTTGTGCGGCTGGACCGCGTCCAGCGGCTGCACGTCGCGGCGTACATCGAAGAGATGACGCGGTTCTTTTCCGCCCCCACCGTCAAGCAGAATCTCGCGGCCCTGCGGATGATGTTCGAGTACCTGCGCGTCCCCGCCGAGAATCCCGCCGAGGGCGTTCGGGGTCCCCGGCACGTGGTGCGGACCGGCCGGACTCCCGTGCTGTCCGGGCCGCAGGCCAGGCATCTCCTGGACTCCATTGACCCCGGATCACTCGCCGGGCTGCGCGATCGGGCCTTGATCGCGGTGATGATCTACACCTTCGGTAGGGTCTCGGCGGTGGTGGGCATGGACGTTGACGACTACTACATCAACGCGGCTCGCCGGTGGGCGCGCTTCCGCGAGAAGGGCGGGAGGGAGCACGCGCTCCCCCTGCATCATGTGGCGGAGGACTGCCTGGGGGCCTATCTTGCCGCCGCCGGGATCGTCGGCGGGCCACTCTTCAGGACCCTGATCGGGCGGGACACCCTGACCGTGCGGAGACTCTCACGCTTCGCGGCCTGGGAGATGGTCAAGCGCCGGGCCGTCGGCGCGGGCCTGCCGCCCGGCACGACCAACCACACGTTCCGCGCCACCGGGATCACCTGCTACCTGGAGAACGGCGGCACCCTGGAGAACGCCCGCACCATCGCGGCCCACGCCAGCGTCCGCACCACCCAGGTCTACGACCGCCGGGCCGACAACGTCACGCTGGATGAGATCAGTCGGATACACCTGTGATCTCTTGCGGTTCATTTCCAAAGCACTGCCCCCGTGACGGTTGCTGCTGGCACAGTCAGTTCCAGTGCCGACTCCAGACGCGCCTTCGCACATCGGATCCCAACGCATCCAACGCGGCACTCACGCCCAATCGCAACGCAGGCCGTGAATTCAACGGGACATCCCATGCGATCGCACACCCAAGCGTCGCGTTGGCGTCGATTGCAGACCGGCGCCTAATGCGAGCATCAAGGTAGTACACACTCGCCATGCCAGCCGCCTGATCGGCCGCACGGAACACATCCAAAAGCCCACGCTCGCTTGCTTCAAAGTACAATGACAGAAACCCATGGGCCCCTTCCGTCGCGCGCGCCGAACTTCCGAAGGCCCCTCGCGTGACCCGTACTTCCGGCTCGGGACTGCTCCTCCGCTGCGCGGTGCCACCCAACGTCATTGCTCGCGGGGCGCCATCTCGCGGCTCGAGCAATCCAAGCTCGTGCTTCATTTCATTCTCAACTTGTCCCGCATCCGCCGTTGGCTGCTCCGACGCCGACAACATAAACGCCTGACCACCCACGATTCGAAAGCACGCACTAATATTGCCCGCGCCGTCGTTCAACCGCATTCGCGCACGCACGCGATCGACCGCGCGATCGACATCAATGAAGAGTCCCGGCCGATCACGGCACTGAACCATCATGTGAAGAACACCCTTCCCATGTCGATCCGGGCGAACAGATCTCCTGTTCATGGTGGCTTTCGCGAAGTCGTGAGTGTCCTCCGGCGACAGTTTCTTTGGCGGAGGTCCACCGGCTAATCTGCTCGCTTCCTCAACGGTATGCTCCAGCCACATCGGTCCTCGTTTGGCGAAGTCATAGAGTCGCCAACCATCCTTCCAAATCTGCGGCGAAATCTGAATCCGATCGTACGACGATACGCTCAGGTGCGGATCTGCAGTCAGAATTGCCATCATGTGCGACAGCGACCGCTCCAACGCATCGCCTTCCCGCACGAAGACACCATGCGTAGTGGACGGGTCCGTGTCATGTCGGTGCTCAACACCGACGATGCTCGCCGTTGTAGCCCCCTCCTCTCCTGCGAATTGACCGTTCAAATCGCGCAGGCGTTCCGGGTCTTGGAGCCCCGAGAGCGTCTTTGCATTCGTTGTGAAACGGAGCATCACTCCACCAATGGAGCCTAGACTACGAACCCACGCCAGGTCGATGTTTGGGACCTCGTAGGAACTCGGATTGAAGTTGGGCAACGGAGTGCAGAGATAGGACAGGCATTCAAAGAGCACCCGAGCACGGTCTTGGCCTCTGACAACCAATAGGCCTGACGCTGAGGAACCGATTGACATCGAGCGATCCTTCCTCACCCACCTGAGACGCACCTGGACTTAGCCGACAGGTGCTTCAGCCCTGCGATATACCGGATCAATTTCGGCTTGGTTGCGACAATTCCGACATTGACAACGCCCGAACGGCGTGTTAGGACGACAATCGCAACTAATGAGAAGTCAATGCATCCCTATCAAGATCCAGAAAAATGCGAAATGTCCCACGAGCTGGTTGCATGTGCGGCGCGTGGCGACATGGCATCGGTCGAGAACCTGCTTAATACTGGCATCGACCCCAACCAGCGCGGCGTCTATCGCGAGACGGCCCTCCACTGGGCCGCAGCGCACGGTGATCAGGCCATGGCTCGGCGGTTGATCGACGCCGGTGCGTACGCCGCTGCCGCAACTTACTTCGGCGATTCACCCAGCTCGATAGCCCGAGATTTTCATCATCCCGAATTGGCCGCCCACCTTGAAGACTTTGCCAAGAGAGAGTCGGTGTCTCCAGCGGAGCCGCGCTCTCACAAGAGCCGGCTCAGCAGGTCTGATGATGCCGGGCGGTCCCTCTGATTCACCAAGGACACTCTCTTCGATCACTTGTGTGTCGGACCAATCCAACCTGATCCTCATTCCAAATACACCAGGTTCGACGAGGTCGGTCTGGCCAAGCTCTCGCCATGCGTGATCCTGGACCGGTTGTGTCAGAGCAGCGCAACTACGCGCCGATCGTGGGCACGGTCCTGGCGCAGGTAGTGATACGACTGCGGCGGCGTGAACTGGGGCGCGTGACGGCGAATCCGCGCTAGCTCAATCGGACTATCCAGCACCGCCACCGATCTGAATTGGATCGCGTACCCGATGCGTCGCCCTTGAAAGTACTCTCCGAAATACTCCCTCGACACACAGCACTGATCACGCACGAGCGGCCAGAGAGTCCGCGGGCTCGCCGCAACGACTCGACAGACGGTGGCGTACGCCACGATCGCGCAGGTTGGCGAGGTCTCATAGAACACTATCGAATCTCCCCGAACCACCGCGGGGCGGACTCGCCGAAGCTCCGCTCGCTTCTCGCCCGACCGCACCTTCTCGCCGTAACGAGGATGGATCGAAACAAGAAGCCGGCGTGCATCACCTTCATCGGAACGCGAGATCACAGACCTCCTCGAAGAACGCCGACGGCACCTCAACCGGCATCGAGAGCGGCGGCGCGTTCGTCGACCCCCGATGCCGACAGATCATCGGCCGAAGGGTATCGGAGGGGATAGCTTTTGGAAATAGCCTCGTTCGGCCGAAGTGGATTGCCATGATGTCTGCGTCAGGGGTGCGCGAGGTCGAGAGGACATCGTCCCAGGAATAGACCCCGAGCCGCCGGTACGTCTTGAACTGCGTCTTGGCTGGAGCCACGGACGCTGCAAGCACCGTTGAGCATGCGCGCACCTCGCGCACCGAGCCCGAGCCGTCCTTGGTGACATACCAGAGTATCCGAGATGGCGCTGTCACCACCGGAATCTTGGCGGATCGGTAGTAGACGTTCTCGGTGTTCAGAAGCAGCGACGGATCGCCCCCGAACAGATCGCCCTCGCTGAGCCCGTGATCGAACAGGTGTCTTGCAAAGCGGGGTCGAATGGGAACGACGAAGCACGGCATTGCTCCACCGCGGAGAATCGCCGGCCAAAGCAGGCCATCGAGCGCGAAGTCTCGCTCCAAGGTCGAGCCATGTCCCGGAAGCAGTCCGGCCAACCGCTCGGCAACCTCAGACGATCCCGCGTCGCTCGTGCTCATTCGACCGAGCTTCTCCGCCGCCTCGTTCGCCGAGAAGCACCCAGTCATTGCGGCCTTCACGTATCCCGCCGACGACTTCACAAACCCGCACGCTTCGGCCGCCGTGTCGAATGGACTGATCGGGTGCGGGTCGCGAATCACGGTTGCGACGCAACCCCAGTCGATGCTCTGCCGCACCGCCGACTGAAGCACATGCCGCATGAGCGTCTCGGAGAGTCGATCGCGGAACACCCGAACGGCTTGCACGCTCGCAACATCGGCGGACTCTCGGCGAAGAACCAATAGACCACGTTGTGCCCCGCCGGAGTCCGAAACGAGCATGACGCGGCTGTGCTCCGGCTCAATCGCAGCCGATCGAACAACCGCTGCCCATTCCCACTTGGACTCTCCGACACCGGTGTTGAGGAATCTATCGACCACGGACCCCAATTGGTCCGCCCGCGGCTTCTGGGAGAGCAGCAGGCAACCACCGAGACGCTCGGGGGCGTACTCGCCCGCACGAACCACCTGATCGAATGTCAAGATCAGCTCGGAGGGCCGTAGCACCTCGATCGACAATCGCTCCTGAATAGCGGTTGCTTTGCCCAGCAGCCGCTCGTCCCGCGTAACGAACACATCCGCCCCACCGGCCACGGCCTGCGACAGCTGCCGATGGTCCGACTTGTCCTGCTCCCGCGGACTGGCTCCGAAGATCGTCTCCAGTTGGCGGAGCGCAACCTCCTCGACCGAGTGCTCCCGCGGAAGGCAATCAAACCCACGAGCTTCGGCCAACCGGCGTCGTCGCTCTTCCGTTTGCTTCTGCCTCATCAGCTCGGCCGAAGTTTCGTCCGTCAGCCAGTATCCCACCTCGTCCGCCAACCAATCCGCCTGCAGGGCCTCGATCTCCGGGTCCCTACCGTCGGCATCCTGCCAAGCCAGGAATACATTGGTATCCAGCGCGGCCACCAGCTTTGTTGTGGCGAGCCGATCGAGCGATTCACTGAACAGATTGCGATGACCGTGATCGAAGACGAGCCGTACCAGAGACCGAGCCGAACGGCCGCGACCGTCCTTTTCTCCCCGGGGCACAAACCCCAGCTTCTGCCACGCGGCCAGCGCCTCGTACTCGTGCGCACAATGGCACATGATGTAGGGAAGATGCTTCGTCCTCGCTTTCAACTCGTCCGCCAGCGCCCGCGCGACACCACGCCCTCGAAACTGCTCGTCCACGCACAACTGCTGCACAACCGCTCGGTCCCTGGTAGTCCGGTAGAGCGTGAAGCCCTGCACCACACCATCCGAACCCACGAACGCGAGCACATGCCCGCGCTCCGCCTCGCGCCGAAAACAGCTCGCCGGAAAGTGGCCCAAGAATTTGGCATTCCTATCTGCAATCTCAATCACCCGCTCAATCGAGGCAGAAGGTGACCCTACTTCGATGACGCCAGGAAGTGACTTCGGCTTGTTCAATGTTGCGCATTCTATGTGCAAGCTCGACCTTCCAGGCCATCGACTACCAACATATCTCGTCGCTCTCGGTTGCCCAACTTACTCCCACTCCACTCCCTCGACCGCAACCACCCGCGGTTCACGAAGAACTGCGGCGCGCCCGCTCTCGGCGATCCAAGGGACGCGGTGGCGAAGGATGCCGTCGAGGAGCCGCACCCCCGAGGGGAGGGATGTGTTGAGACCCGAGCCCCTGATCTTCACCGTGATCCCCGGGAGCAGGAGCGTGATCCCCGTCTCGGGCTCGTACGCCACACGCTCCAGCCAGGCGTACCCCACCGCCATCACCCGGCCGTCGAGCTTGCGCAGCTCCAGCATGAGGGCCCGCTCGCGCACGCCCCGCAGCCAGCCGAAGCAGGCGTAGTCCTCCGCGGCGTCGGGATCGAGCTCGGTCAGGACGCCGGCGGGCGGCACCGCCCGGCGCGTGAACCGCTCCAGCACATCATCGCCCATGCTCGAACTCCCGGTCCTTGACCGGCGTGGGAGGCAGCGCCAGCCTCTGGGCGAGCTGGGCGACGCGGGATCGCACCACCCCGTGACGCACGCGCTGGGGTCGCTTGGGCAGCTGCGCGCCCCGCACCAACTCGGTCCCGCTCAGCCGGTCATCGCCGCGCCGCACCGCGTCCAAGAGGCCGGCCTTGTCGTCGGTGAAGACCAGGGCCTGCTCACGCCCCCGGGACGCGCTCACGTAGAACTGCTCGCGCGAGGAGGCGGCGAAGCTCCGCGACGATTGCCCGATGAAGACGCGGTCCACCGTCTTGCCCTGGCTGGCGTGGCTGGTGACCACAAACCCGTGATCCAGGTGCCCGTAGTCGGCCGCCAGCACTTTGACGCGCTCCTTCCCCGAGCGATCCTTAGAAGAAAGCACCAGGTCGCCCGACCTGGTGAAGTCCTTGACCGTGAAGAGGTCGCCGTTGCAGAGGCGGCCGCCGTCCACCGTCCGGCCGTTCTTGGTGATCCGCACGCGATCACCGGCCGCCAGGTCGATCGCGCCCGCGCGATAGACCGTGAAGCGCTCGGCCAGCTCCACCGGGGGCGGCTCGCTCCCCAGGGTTATCCTCTGGCCCCTGGTGTACCCCGTGGCGTTCTGATGGAAGACCAGGACATCCCCGGGCCGGTAGTTCACCGGGTCGAGTTTTTCACCCAGGGTGAAGTGCTGTGGTATGAGCCGGGGAAAACCACGAGCCGCTCCATGGATCACCCCGAGCTGACGCAGCTCTGCCCGGACTTGAGAGGTGATCCGTTCGCCTTCGACGTGCGTGGGAGAGACGACCAGGGCCGACTTCCCGCTCCGGGTCGCATCGACGTAGGCCCGCGCCAGGGCCTGATCGCGTGCCTGTCCGGGGATTTCCCTGATCCAGCCAAGGTTATCCAGGGCGGAGAAACCCTGGTCCGTTCTTCCTTCCGCCAGGTGGGCCACGGCGATCTTGTACGCGTCCTTCTGTCGCTGGATGTCCTTGATCTCGGCGGGAGAGAGCCCCGCCTCGTCCTCCAAGAGACGCAGCGCCGAGCCCCGCTCCACCGAGCCGTGCTGGCGCCGGTCTCCCGACAGCACCACGCGGCATTCCAACTTCTCGGCCAGGCCGAAGACCCGGCGCATGGAACGGGAGCCGAGCAACCCCGCCTCGTCGATCCACAGGACACTCCCGCGCACTTGTTCCTGCAGCTTGTCGTCCACCAGCAGCCGCGCCACGGTGTGCGCGTCCGCGAAGCCCGCCTCGTCGCGCAGCACGCCGTGGCTGGCGTCGGCCGAGGGAGCAAAGGCGAAGACCCGGCCGCCCGCCGCTTCGATCGCTTCGCGGGCTTCCTGCATCATGGTGGTCTTGCCCGTGCCCGCGCCGCCGCGGATGAGCATCACGCGATCGCGCCCGTGGAGCACGTGCCGCACCGCGTTCTGCTGCTGGTCATTCAGCCAGGAGCGGGTGCAGTCTCTGAACTCGGCGTTGATCGGGGCGCAGGCGCCCCTCCCCTCGCGCGCGAAGCGCAGCATCGCCGCCTCTTCCTCCAGGACCTCCTTGGTCGTCACCATCAGGCGGCCGTCGCGTTCGGCCCGCAGGAGCCCGGCCTTGCCGACCTCCTCGATCACGGCGTGATCGTGGGCCTTGCCCGCGCCCCGCTTGAGAGCCTCGGCGATCAGCACGCGCTCGGGCACCACCGCCGAGCGCTCAAAGCAGTGCTCCAGGGCCCCACGCACCGCCTCCCGGGCCATCCCCGGCTCGGCCGGGATGGGGGCGCTCCCGACGCGGGCCGCCAGGCGGTCGGCCGCCCGCGAGGCCTGATCATGCAGGCGATCCCGCCAGAGAACGCGCAGCTCCTCCATCGAGAGCTCGCCCCGCTTGCGCGACCGGGTGGTCGCGCCCAGCGCCGCCTTGGCCTCCGGGTCGGTGATCCCCTTGGACTCCGCCAGCGCCTCGATCGCGGCGGTGCGGCGCGAGAACGCCGAGAGCGTGCCCTGGTCCAGCCCGGCGATCTCCCAGCCGTGCCGGCCTCTCTCGGTGGCCAGCCCCAGCTCTTCGAGCTTGCGCGCGAGCCGCGCGTGGAACAGCGCTTCGAAGTAGGGCGCGTCGCGCTTGATGTCGCCGAGCTGGGCCGCCTTCCAGCGCTTCTCATTCGGATCGAAGGTCGCGTTGAACACAAAGCAATGACTGTGCAGGTGCGGATCGGGCACGCCGTCGATGGGGCGTGCCGTCAGGTGCGTGAACTCACCCCAGACCAGATTGCCGGTCAGGCGATCCTCGTTGCCTCCCCCCTTGCGGACGCGGGCCTTGGCCTCGCGTTCGATGTCGGTCATGGTGTCGCGGACAGACGAGCGGAACGCTTCCAGCAGGCGCGGGTCTTCCGTGAGCCCGTAGAGGATCGAGACGCTCTTGGGGCAATGCCAGTTGAGGTCGTAGCCGACGCGGCGCTCGGCGTTGCGCCTCGCCGTGAGCGACCCCCCGCTTTGGGGGTGGCGATTGTCGCAGAGACGATCCCAGGCGGCGCGGCCGATCGGTCCCGAGAGCCCCAGACGCTCGGCGCCCAGTCCGCGCCACTCGCCGACCAGTTCCTGACTACGAGTTGTTCCCTGGGTGTAGTAGTCCGACGAGCTGTAGTAGCTCTTGGCCCCCGGCGCGCTGGTGTTCTCGACGATGCGAAGCATGCGCTCGACTACCACACCCCGGTCGGGGGGATCAAGAACTCCGAACGCGAATGCGCGTCCGATGTTGGGACGGACTCCGGTAGGTATTGACGCCCGACGCCCGGCGTGTTGCAATCTTCTTCCAAGAAAGTTCGGAGCAAGTGCGCGGAACCGGCGTCGATCATCGCGGTACAACTTGCTCAGGAAAGGACTCCGAGCATGGCCCGCTACCACCGCGTCACTCACATCGAGCAACTCCGGCGCGGCGATCACGTCCGCGTCTTCCGGATCGGTTACCAGCACCACGCCATCTACGTCGGGAACGGACAGCTCGTCGAGTTCGGCGGCGGCGTCGGGGGCGGCCCCGTCGCCCATGTCACGCTGGAAGACTTCGCGCGGAGCGATCGCGTGGAGATCGTCGAGCACGACAAAGCGTTCCCGCGTGAGGATGTGGCGGTGCGGGCCGAGCAGCAGATCGGCCGCGATGGGTTTGCGATCTGGAGCAACAACTGCGAGCACTTCGCCTCCTGGTGCGCCACCGGCCGGGGGCACAGCGAGCAGGTGGAGCAGGTCAAAGCGGTCGCGGCGGCCGCGGTCGTGGGTGTAGGTGTGGGGGTGGCCATCGCGGCCCTCACCGAGAACGGACAGTCGCGTCGTGATCGTTCACCGCGGGCGTGAGGACACGCCCCGGTCGGTACGGAGCAAATCGTCCAAGGAGACTCTCTCGTGGCCAAGCAGACGTATACCGGCAGTGGAGATACGTTCGAGTCCGCCTTCGAGGCCGCCGCCGAGGCGGCGTTCAAGGCCCGCACCAAGCCCGCCAACCCCGACGAGATGTTCCTCGTCAAGGTCGAGTCGATGTCGGCGATCTACGGCACGATCGTGGGGTACGCCGGGCAGCGCCAGGTCGAGGTGTCGCTCGACGCCCAGAGCGACCACGTCAACGAGTTCGTCGCGGCCGGCGCCGCGCCGGGAGCGGCGAAGCTGGTGCTCAAGCTCGACGTGATGCCCGATCATGTCACGGTCGATCTCGAACCGCCGGTGCGCCGCCCCCAGCCGCACCAGATCGGGCTGGTGCTGACCGTCCACAACATCGGGAGCGCCGCGTTCGTCGGGCAATCCATGGACAGCGCCCTGGCACGGTTCGGGGTCATGCGCAGCTACACGCCGATCTGGAGTTGGCCGGAGATTGTCAATCAGGTCGTCACACCCGTCAGGATCGAGCCGGGGCAGTCGCTCACCTTCATGGCCCGCTGGCAGATGCCGGACGCGGTCGATCTTGTCGGGGCGGACCTGACCGCCGTGGGGCGGTTCATGCCGACGCTTCAGGCCGCTCATCACGCCATCGTGATCGACGCCGTGCATTGAGTCGGCCCGCACAACCTGGGCCGGTGCCGTTCGATCGGAGGAGGAAACCGATGTATGCGCGTCGACCCGGACCCATCGGTCGCCGCCAGGGCGGCGGTTCGACGCGAACCGCGCGCGGACCCGTCCCACAGGCTCAGACTCCCGGATCGGCGGGTTCCGGGAAGGCCCAGCCAGCGGCGACTCCCAAGGTGCTGCCGCTGCCAACTCAGGTCATTGGTTCGCTGACCGCGAAAGACCTCTTGGAGGTCGTCAAGACGGTCTTCGGCGAGCTGGGCGCCGTCGTGCATCCCAAGACCGACCTGGAAGCCGAGGCCATCGCGTCCACCATCTTCAACCGCGCCGACGACATCAACAGCGCCCGAGCCGACGCCAAGGCCACGAAAAGGGCGGATGAAGACGCCGGGAAGAACCGGGAGGCCAAGCTACGGGCGTTCGATGACATTCAGAAGCATCGCGCCGCGTATATCAAGAAACTCGGCAGTGCCGCCGCCTACGACGTCGAGTTCAAGGCACGCCAGGGGCACCTCAAAGCTGCCAACGCCATGCGTGCCGAGACATACAAGGTCTACGAAGCTGCTCGGGACACCGCGATCGAGCGGAACTCATGGCTGCTCCCCGCCAAGCGCGACAACGACCTCACCGCCACCGCGCTGGACGTCATCGAGCCTCCCACCCAGTACGAGGGCACCGCCACGGGGAAAAAGCTCTACGCAGACTTTCCGGCCATGAATGACAAGGATCGGGCCCGCAACCTCCTGCGCTGGAACGCCGCCATGAAAGCCGTGGCCAAGGTCGCGGGCACGCCTCGCGCCAAGCGCATGAACTTCGTCAACATGCATGCGCAGGCCGACATCCTGAAGGGCGGGCGCCCCGACGCGCCCAAGACCAGAGTCGTCTACGGTGGGAATGCGTTCTGGTAACGTCTGGAAGTCACCTCTCGGCGCAGCCACCCGGAGATAACCAGACATGCCCTATCCGTCCGCAGCTGGGCGCCGGAGACTCCGACGGGCCCAAGCAGGGAACGGAATCACCCCGCAAGCCGACATCCATGGTCAGCCCCCCGGACGAGTAAGCGCCCATCCTCCCTCCTCGTCCGACAACGCGCGCCTTATTGATCAACGGTTTCCGGCAGGAGGAGTTTGGCAGGGGAGTTCAGGCTCGGAGCGGGGCGGCTCCGCTGGCGGGTCGTATTTGTCCGGCGACAACAGCGACAAATCCATCGGCCTGAGTGTCACAGTCAGCGATCGCCGTTTCGCCCACGATTTCAACGTGTCAAGGGTCGGATCTCGAGAATCTCGCCGCAGCAATACCCGCGCGATCAGTTTGACGCGAACTCGCTCGGATCCGTCCCGCGAGGGGAGCGTCCGGGCGACAAAGCGGAGTATTCTCGCCCGGTTGACGTCTTGCAATGCGTGCACAAACTCCAACACCACATTCTCACGATCATCGCCGTGGACAACTACTCGGTACCCGATATTTCCTGAATCACCAACTCGAAGCACCTCATGCCGACAAGACCCGCCCACTCGCCCGATGGCCTTCAGGAACTCTTCTCCGTCGAAATCCGCGATCGCATGGTTCGTTCCGTCGCAGACAAAACCAATCGTCGCGGTCAATCCATGGCCGGCCTTATTCTGCGCGAACGCGTTCATCTTCTTCAGGTTTAGAAGTTTTTGTCTTGCGCGACGAGTGATGTCGAAGATCAGCCCGGGCCGATCGGGGCCCTCGTAAACATGGATACTAGACTCCACAATCCATGGGTAGTGGACCGGGCCGCCTGCCAAGCAGCTGTAGAGCGCGCGGTCTTCAGTCAATCGCGTGATCGCGGCCCGAAGCCTTGACTGACACAGAGGACATGTGGAAACATGTTGCTCGGTTGAATGCAATGGGTCGCGCACGCTTTCCGGCGGGAAGTTCATCGCGATGGCCCGCGCATAGGCATCAAGCTGATGATCGAGAGCGTGATCATCGACCCTCGCGGAACCCATCCAACGATTGTCGCATTGATCAGCCACTTGGAATTCCTCGGCTGGTCCTCAATCTCCACCGGGGGGAGGGGGGGGGAGCACATCACTCCGGCACCCTCCGAGCCTGAGCTGATCCTAGATCAGCTCAACGACGGGAGTGTATCGCGAAACTCCGCCAGGCAGCGGGTGTGGTCGTCCAGCTGTAGCCGCCACGTTGCAAACGGGATGCCGGATCCAGGCCCTCTGTCCGCTCGCTCCAAGCCCTCTTGCCATAGCCGCGAAACAATTCGAAATGAGTGAACAAACTCCGGCAACTCCATCTTCGAGAACCAGCTCAACCGCATCACCGCCGCGCAGGCCCCGGCAACCGTGGCCCTCGAGTCCAAACGAACCGCACCTAGTGCTTCATGGCTCGGCCAACGAACCGAAAGGAACCGCCGGAGTGTCAACTCCACCGTGCCCTCCGAGCCCGCCGCCACGAGCTGGCCGTACTTGCGCGCGGCCAGCGGCTCCTCGGGCACCAGCAGCCCGGAGTCGGTGACCCTCGTGAAGTTCGAGAGGTTCGCCATGGCCAACACAACATCCGCCGCCAGAGGGTCTCGGGCGTGCTCCATCGACAGAACCGAATCCACCGAACCCAACATCAACAGCGCCTCGAAAGCAACGGTCGGCGCGCCTTTGAATCGCAGCATCTCGCCAATCGACGCAAGGTCCGCCGGGCTCTTTGCAGTGGAAAGGCGTTCGATCAATTCCGCCAGCGCCGAGAGGGACATGGTGGGTCCTCCGTTTTCGCACGTCTGACCAATCTACTGGCGCTTCCCTCAATCTCCAATGCCATTTTCTCTCGAACAAAGATGCACTTGGCATTCATTTCCTCGCCTTGGCGAATGCGCGACTGCGTGACAGAACTCAACTGCAGCCCAACGCAAAGTCGGGAGCAACTACCGTTCGCTGCGACTCTCTCAGCTCGTGATTCAACTCATGTCCTCCGGCCGACATGACAAAATCAACCAGATCGCGATGCACGCCAAATGCAACGCAACCGGACGACCGGAGCAACTGAAAATATGAAGATCCAGTCGGCGACTTCGGCAAAAAAAAAAAAACGCAGGTCCATGGCGCAGAAACTCGGATCTCGCCCTTCAAGAAGTGGAAGGAGCCAAGCATGTCAGTCCGGCAATCGCTCATCGCGTCGGCCCAACTCTTCCGCACACTTCTAACCAACCCGGGCGCCGCTTGGCCTGACAGTCGAAGTTCGGTCAGCGCCGATGGGGTTGCCACGCTGGCCGTCAAAGTCGTCATCGACGGTGCGGCTAGCCAGGCTGTGCGGTCAGCGATGACCCACCTGACCGCTCTCGAACTTGGTAGCGGTGTCCTTTTGTCCCCGACGGCTGACCCCGACCTGGTCCGCGCGTTCGACGCAGTCATCGCCGCGCGGATGAACGCCAATCTCGTCCGAACGAGCATCATCGTGCGCCAGGTGCGCCGCGACCTCCTCAAGGAGTTCGGCCTTACGACCAGCGCGAGCTACCCCGTCGTCGGCACGTTTGCGGAAAGCCCGAAGCTCATGCAGCTGTATGGCGGCAGCCTCGCCGACAATAACGAGGCGACGGCTTCGCGAATGCTCATGACTCTGATCAGAGAGACCGCTGGAGACGTCCTGGCGGACCGCATTCAGTCCTCCCTTCGCTCCCATGGCGATCAACTCCGCCCGATCGCCCGACGTCTGCTGCTCGCCATCGTTCCGTAGTCCAACTCGGAGGGGCCTATGCCAAGTCGTATCCCCCGCTTGGGGTCATATAGGCTTCAGGATCACCACATCACCTCCTCCCGAGGCAACGTCGAGGCCCTCAGTGAGGCGTTGTGCGCCCTGACTTCCGACATCAATATGGGAGCGGAGTTCTTGGCGTACCACTATCGCGTTGATGCTGCCGTGCTCTGGCCTGTCGATCGTCTCCGCGTCGGTGTGATCGACGGCGTTGAAACCATCGTTCTCACCACGAAACAACCTAATCGACATTCTGATCGCTCGCGGCCACCCACCGCAACTCCCGGCGTCGATCTGCTCGACAAGTTTGTGCACAAAGCCCGCCCCGCCGCCGCGGCGATGGGGTACTTCTTGCTTGCCATGGAACGCACCGCTCAACGCCTCTCCAAGCGTCACCAGGCTTTCGTTCGCCGCTCGTGGAAACTCCGGCCTGCCCAAATGGACAACCAATCGCCGCCGGTTGGAATCGACGACGATGTTCTGCTCCGCGAACTCGCTCGCCTCAATGAGTTCGAGGTCGCCATCGCCCGACTCTGCATCGTGGAGGGGCGGACACAAGTTGAAGTCGCAAGCCTGCTCGGTCTTACCCGCCCCCGTGTCCAGAAGGCGGTCAAGTCGATCCTGACCAAGCTCAGGCTCGCAATTCGTCCATACGCGCGCTGAACTGCCACCTCGACCACATCTGAGTTGCTGTTGCCGGGGGCTCGGAGCCCCTTCCTCTGCATCTTGCTTCAACCGCTCGGGTAAGGTCATCCCGCGGGGTCCGCAGGTAAGCGGAGAGAGGTCGCCCCGCATCAAGGCCAGCATCCACGCCGTGCTGGCGACCATCGAGAAGCAGATCGCGGCCATCGACGATGACCTCGACGACCGCATCCGGCGTAGCCCGGCCTGGAAGGAGAAGGAAGACCTGCTCACCAGCACGCCCGGCGTGGGCCCACTCACGGCCCGAACCCTGCTGGCCTGCCTCCCGGAACTCGGCACCATCTCGCGTCAATCGATCGCGGCGCTCGTCGGCGTGGCGCCCCTCAACCGGGATAGCGGCATGATGCGCGGCAAACGCACCACCTGGGGCGGTCGAACCATCGTCCGCTCGGCCCTCTACATGGCCCCGCTGGTCGCCACCCGCCACAACCCCATTCTCAAGGCCCACTACGCCAAGCTCCTGGCCGCCGGGAAAGCCAAGAAGCTCGCGCTCGTGGCCTGCGTGCGAAAACTCCTGGTCACCCTCAACGCCATGCTCAGAACCCGAACGCCGTGGAGAAACTCTCTTGAAACCGCTTGACCATCAAGACAGTCGCTCCCCCTCAATCGGGGAGGGGGCCGTTTGGGATTGCTTCACGGGGACGGCCTCCCCGACGGTCTTGCCCGCACCGCAGAAACCTATTTGCCCCCCTTGTCGTTTCGACCGCGTGCATCAGGAACCACGATTCGCTATGCTACCCGCCTTGTGGCTCGGACCAGCACTCATGTGGGGTACAATTGAATGGCCGAGGGTGTGCAAATTGACAATAACAAACTACAAACGATGCAACTCGTTTGGCTCGCGGCGCTTGTTCTATTACGCCGCCAGCGACTTGATGGCCATCCAGTCACACCGGCTGACACTTCTGCGGGACAGCAGATCGAAGCCAAACTGTCGATTGATTCCGGCGGATATTCATGGGAGCAGGTGCACGAATATTTGCAAGCCGTCATCAAGGGAATACTGAAGAATCAGCCCAAATTCGATCAAGTTGACGGTAGCGTGTTCATCAAGGGGACCTGTCGAAACTCGCTGGGATTCATCGCAAAGCACAGACCCGAGCTCCTTACGACACTGTCGTCCAACGGAGTTCCCTTCCGCAGTACCAAGGGAAATAGACTACCCGTATACTACGTGCCGACTGACTTGGGCGAGAAAATTGCGCTTGAATGGGCCAAAGAGATTGGGAGAACTTTGGCGAAGCAGGATGTGATCAGCAACGTCGCCGAACGGCTGGTATCCTCCACCTGACGTGATCGCGTTGGCACCCGGTCCGCAGCTTGTCCCCCAGACACCGCAGGTGAAACATGTCGCAACTGAAGGTACCCTGCTCCGCTACCCTCGCTCCCAACGCAGAACATCCGCCAGAATCGCTGCAGATCGCGGGCGGATTCGCAAGGCTTTTCGGTGACGGCCAACCTCCTCGGCGGCGGGTTCTCATCGAAGCGTTGGCAGAACTGCTCTCCGAATCTACTCGAAGCGACTGGGTCGAAACTGTCACGGAGGTTCTCGACGCCACGGCCAACGCTGGCGCCAGTTCGGCCGAACTCGCTCGCACTCTCTGCGCCGAATTCCGTGAAGCGAACTGGCGCGACGTATGTCGTGAAATCGCCGCGTGCGTCCTCGATGAGGCGGTAGTCTATCCGGGACGACTGTTATCTTCGACCAAGTGAGCCTATCCATTCAGGCACGTCCGCAAGACCACGGATTGTGCTGCCTATCGGGCTGCTGCAAAGCAATGGCTTAGTGGCGCAACCGAGCCGAGGGGTGATCCGAATCCCGGTGCATGAGAGGTTGAGCGCCCAATGATGCTCGGGTGTTTTGCGCGATCGACGTCGAGGCCAGGCTTCGATCCGACCATCCCCTCCGCGCTGCCCGTGCGGTGGCCGATCCAGTTCGGAGGGATCTGGAGCCACTGCTCTCACGCTGCTACAGCGCGGCCGACAGGCCCGCCGTGCCACCGGAGGTCTTGCTCGGTGCCATGCTCCTGCAATGCCTGTACTCGATCCGCAGCGATCGCCAGCTGGTCGAACCGCCGCGTCGGCACCCGATACGACAAACTGGCCACCAGCTCCCTCGCCCCGGATCTTCCGTCAAACAGAACCTAGTCCGTTACCCAGCTTCGCGGACCGACCGTCACTTTCCTCCGCGGGCCGCACGCCGACGGGACTGGGGCGATTCTCTGTACTCTTGGTCTTGAGAATCACCAAGCCCGTCGCTCGACCGCCCTTTGAGTGCATCGGCGTATCGCTTCCGCAAGTTGTCCTCGAATTCGGATCGCAGCGCCGCAAAGGTCTGATTGCACTTCCAGCAGTGCAGCTTGTGAAGGAGCACCATCTCCACCTCTTTGCTCTTGATGGTACCCTCCATGATCGCCTGAAAGACCTGACGCGGATTCGCTACGCAACCCGTTTCGTCGAACGAAAACTGTGACCCTCGCACCAGCGGGCGGCCACTCACCTGCGAGTGCCCCTTGGGAAGCAACTCATCCAGTCTCTGTCGGAGCAGCCGGAGACCTGCAATGCGGGTGCTTTCATTCCGGTTGCCTGGCTTTTTCCGGTTCATGGTCATTCTCCGTGTGAGTCAAACACCCAGGCGTTCAAGGCGCCGCGGGCGGGTCGTCTGCAGTTCGCGACGAACTGATTGCCCGCCCCTAGTCCCGGCATGAACACGTCTGATCAGCCGGCCCTAGGGAATTCAATCGTCAAGCCGACAGCAAAGCGTAGACAGATACCCCGACAAGCCGACCCATTCGACTCTGTCGTAGCCTAGGCTACCGAGAAGGGAATGCCGTCGAGTGCGGGCATTTTCTATGAAAAAGGGCTCCGTCCCGCGGAGCCCTTCCTCGTCGATCGCACACCGGCGCGGGTCAAGCGGTGCGACCAAAGTTCGCAGACGGCGAAAACAGTTCGCCGAAGAACAACCGGAACGACCCGCTCGGGCTCGATGTGAATGGCGCAACGTCAACAAGCGTGAACTTTCCGCCTTCGAACCGGAAGCTCGCAAAGAACTTCCGCCGGTTTTGGAAGCGACCGTTCTTGAACGCCGCCAGTGGAACGAACAGTCGGTTCGCACCGTGATGGATGAAGAACCGGTCCTGGAAAGGGCGGAACTCCAACTGGAACTTCCTGCCAAATCGGTCGAGCGCCGTTGTGAAAGCCTGGCTGCTGCTGATGCCGTCATGGAACGCTTGGCTGAACTGTGCGAGGGGGTTGAACATGGGATTCTCCTTCTGAATGTTGGACGATTCAGTTCGTCCGACACCACCCAAAGGCCCCTCGCCACGACCGTGCTCCAGTATTCCGCGAATTTTCCGCACATGCCGAAACCACGGACTCGTCATGACTCGTCCGGCAAGTAGGTGATTACACAGTCTCTTTCCGAATTCACAGACTCGCTGCTCAGGGGCATCCAGGACGTCAGACCACAAGCCTCCACGATGGAATCAGCCCGCTGCTACTGCGCGGATGCCTCTCCAGCCTTGCCCGTGCCGGGTGATCCTATCGCCCGTGCTCGCCGTCAAGGTCCCCCACCGCAGCTTCGGGGCGCGCCAACGTGTGGCCGCGCGCCGGTGACGCTTCGTCACCGATCGGTGGGATGAGGTGTCATCCATGCGCTCCCCTGCAGCCGCGGTCCCCCCGCCCGGGGGTTCCACCTTGACCGCTGCGCCGCGGGCGTACCCAAGCCCTTCCTCCGTCACGGGCAAGGCCGGTGTGCGGTCAGCCCGGTGACCAAGTCATCAACGACGGAGGAACCCATGTCGCACGATCTGTACGAATCCATCACCGCCAAGGTCATCGAGATGCTGGAGCAGGGCGTCGCCCCCTGGCGCTCGCCCATCCTCGGCCAGTCCAAGGCCGGGTGGCCCAAGAACCTCACCACCGGACGCGACTACCGGGGGGTCAACGTCTTCCTCCTGGCCTTCACCGCCTGGGCCAAGGGCTACGGCTCGGCCCACTGGCTCACCTTCCGCCAGGCCAAGGAAAAGGGCGGCCACGTCAAGAAGGGCGAGAAGGCGTCGATGGTCGTGTTCTGGAAGCAGTACGCCACCACCGACAGGGAGACGGGCGAGGCGATCAACGTGCCGGTGCTGCGTCATTATCTGGTGTTCAACGCCGAGCAGTGCGAGGGGATCGCGGTCCCCGACGCGCCGGTCTTTGAGCCCAGCGCCTTCGAGCCGGTGTACGAGGCCGAGCGGATCGTGCGGACGTACCAGGATGCGCCGGTCATCGATCACGGCGGGTCGAAGGCCTACTACCTCCCCAAGCCCGACCGAGTGCATATGCCAGAGCCGACGCGGTTCGAGAATCCCTCGGCGTACTACGCCACGCTCTTCCACGAGCTGGCCCACAGCACCGCGCACAGCTCACGCCTGGATCGCGGGATCGATCGGGACCCGGCCCCGTTCGGTTCGCCGGACTACGGCAAGGAAGAACTCGTCGCCGAGATGGCGGCGGCGTTCCTGTGCGGACGGTGCGGGATTCTTCCCTCCACCATCGAGAGCGCGGCGGCGTACCTCGATGGGTGGCTCAAGGCGATCAAGTCGGACAAACGATTGATCGTCACGGCGGCGGGCGCCGCCCAGCGCGCCGCGGATTGGATCCGGGGTATCCGTCCCGGCGTGACGGCCGACGCCGGCGATCCGCCGAGCGACCAGGCCGCCGAGGGTACGCCGGCGGAGCCTCACGCCGCGACCGCCGCGTAGCTCGGGAACGACATCCAGCGAAAGACGCGCCGCCCGCCGGTAATCCCGGCGGGCGGCGTTTGCTTGCACCCCGCTCCTCACATCAAGCCCAGGCGTACCTCAAGTCTCGGTACCATCGAACCGCATCAACTCGCTCCGCGATCGCGTAGGCGCACCCGAGCAGTAATGCGTGTTCGTGCGTGATCCGCTGATTGCTCACCAACGCGCGGATCAGGGGCGCTTCTGCGACCTGCTCACGCACGACCGCGATGTCCGAGACGTCATTGGCCGCGTCCTGACCGATGACCTGGGTCGTCACGGAGACGTAGCGGGATACGACGAGCGACGCATCCGATATCTCCCTCGCGGCCTCGAAGATCGCTCGCACGCGATGCTCGAATTGGTCGTTCGCAAACCGCCTCATGGCCTCGATCGAGAGGCTCATCGCGTTGGAAGCACACCACGCCGCGCAATCGTCGTACGTGACCTCCATCGGCACAAGGGGCTCCAATGGATCGCCAGCCGCCCTGGCGACGGACCGCTCCTCAAGCCAATCCTGATATCCATCGCCGACCATGGGAGCAAACACGCCCGCCGCGCGGAACCGCTCCCATTCGCGGCGGCGCAGGTCAGGAAACGTCCGCGCGACCGTGGGACACACCGGCGGACGTCTCGAATCGCGCCTCGGTCGCGCCGCACCATAGAACTCCGATGGAACTCCCATGCGCGGGGCGGGCTTGACGTAGGTGACCCCGTTCACGTCAAACTGCAGATCATCAACGGGCCGCTTGATCGCGCCTGTTTCAACTTCCCCTGTCACCACCCGTGTCATGAACGCGTTCGCAAACGCATTCCACGCGCTCCGGAGTGCATCGAACGCTGCGAACGGCCGGGTGACCGTCATCGGGATGTAGTCGATGGGCCATAACACGCGGCCTTCGTAACCGTCGGTGTAGTAGTAGCACCCCGCCACGACGAGCCCATCGATGCCGGTGCTGTCGGATCGCACCCGATGTGCCGCGATCCTCACTAATTCCTCGTGGTCGATCGCGCCATAGCCGTTGTTGACAATCATGAGCACGCAAGCCGAAGCATCCGGATGATCCCGCTTCGAGTGCGCCAGTTGTTGACGCCCCTTGGCCACCGCGCTCTTGACCGGCCCTTCAACGATCCTGTCATATCGGCGAAGATCGCCAGGAGGCAGGCCCGATGAATCAAGCACAACGACGGGTCGGCCGGGCTGCGTCGGGCCGAACAGCGACGCGAGCTTGTGCTGACGCTCCGGCTTGGAGAACCCCTCGTCATCAAGGCTCTTAAGCTCGATGATCGCATTGCCGAGCCGGTAGTCCGCACCGGGGCGGTCACGCCGCTCGGCATCGGAGTGTGCCCGTGCTCCGCCGGCGTTGCACACGATCTGATCCAGATCGGCCTCGGTCACCGGCCTTAGTCGAAAGCTCTCCATCACAGGACTGTACTCGGGCTGCCCGCTCGTGCTGTCGCGCCATGAACGCGCTCACGCGGTGGTCTGATTCGCCGAGTTCTGCGGTAAGGATGTCATGTCTCCCTCGACTTGCGGACGCGCCGCGCGATCCCGAACCGGCACCGTGAACCCGCCCACCACCCTCATGAGGTGGGGCGGGATCCCCGGGTCAAGCCGATGATCAGTTGCGGCCCCTGAAGTCACGCTTGCTCACGCCGTGTTTTCGGATAGCATGATCAACAATGACGAAGGTTGGAGAATGGTGACTCACGAGCGCTGGCCGCCGAGCGATCCTTTCTGCAGCGCCGTGTTTACGGTCGCCTCCGAGTACGCGCTGCGGACCATGGGAGTGCTGGCATCAAACCGCTCCGCAGCGCCGTTGACCAGGAAGGCCATCGCCGCGGCGAGCCTCATACCCGCCACGGACCTCGACCGCGTGCTGGCACGACTGACGCGCCGCGGGTTCATCCGCCGCACGCGGACGGCGAAGGGCGGATACTCCCTGGCCCGTCCGGCGTCGGATATCCCGCTGATCGACGTGATCCGGGCCTTCCAGCCTCTGGAGCGGATTCGATCATGCCCGCTCGGCAAGCCCGAGCACTGCGACGGACTCTGCCCGCTACACCGTCGGCTGGACGAGTCGATCGGCGCCATCATCGGCATGTTCGGCGGCACGAGCCTGCAGCAGTTGGTAGACGAGCCACTCCGGCCTCCGGCGATCGGCTCCGCGAATTCCTTGTGACCCTCGCTGCGCCGCGCGATTCGGCGGCAGCTTCGACGAGCCGAGCGCTCGCAGCCTCGTGCGGCAATTCTCCGATGCCCCTTCCCGCGGCCGCTGGCACTCAAGACCCCAGCGACGTCATGGAATGGTGGTGATCGGGGTCGCTCTTTGATTCTCCCTGCATGATGGCCTCCGCGCCACGCGATCCCGACTTGTCACCGTGAAGCCTCCGGCGGGCCGTTCAAGCTGCCAAGGCCGCTTTCCATCCACAAGAGAGTGGACGGAAGCCTTCGGCCTTTCGCTTGACCGGAGAGCACAGCCCCGCCTGGGCGGCTTCCAGGGAGGTGCCGTCGGGACGCGATGGGCGCGTCCCCAACACACGAAGGAGACTCATCATGAACGACACCGCCAACACCTCAGCAACCCGTGCCCCGAGCCACGCGGCCTATCAGGTCCGCGACCGCGAGGGCAAGAAGGCCATCTGGACCAGAATCGGCTCCGCCTGGCCCCATTCCGATGGGAGCGGGTTCTCGATCCAGCTCGAATCCGTCCCGCTCGACGGGCGGGTCTCGCTCCGGGTCATCACCGAGCACAAGGACTAACCACCGATCGGGCGGGCTCTGGCCCGCCCGCCTTCCTTCATCATCTACGACGGAGAGACTCCCATGTCCGACGACGACTTCTTTACCAACCGCCAGCGCGCCGAGCGCTTCGACGCCGCGGTGCGTGGCTACAACGACGAGTACGACGACCTGGCCAACTTCATCGATCTCCTGGCCGACGCGCGGCACTGGTGCGACCACAGGGCCCACAGCTACGCCGAGGCCGAGCGCGTCGCCCACCAGCACTACCTGGCCGAGCGCGAGGACGAGTCCCGGAATGCGAAATCACCCGGGAGGCGCCCATGACGACCGCTGCATCTGTCAATCCCTTCTATGTGGCGAGGAAAGCGCTCCCGACTCCCCGCAGCGAGCGCGTGGTCATCGGGCCGGCGACGCTGTACCGTGCCGATTGCTTCGAGGTGCTTCCCCGGCTCGATCCGGTCGACGCGGTTGTCACCGATCCGCCGTACGGCATCGGCTTCACGTACCGGAGTTGCGACGATGATCCCGCCAACTACGACATCCTGATGCGAAGACTGGTGCCGGAGCTGATCCGAGTCACCGGCAACGGCCCCTGCTTCGTGTGGCAGAGCCCGCTCAAGGCCGGTCGATGGCACACTTACTTCCCCAGGGGATACCGGATCATCGCGGCCTGCAAGGTGTATCCGGCACGGCGTGGTCAGCGCCCGTGCCTGAGCTGGGACCCCGTCATCTTCTGGAGCGGGCGCTCCAAGCTCGCCCACGAACTGCCCCGCGACTGGGTCGTCAACGATCTCACCCCGTGGGACGGCTACACCGGTGGCAATCCCGTGCCCTGCCCGCGTCCGCTGGCCCAGGTCCGCTACTTCTGCGATTCGATCTCCGCCCAGACCGTGCTCGATCCCTTCATGGGCAGCGGCACCACCGGTGTGGCGGCCGTGCTGGCGGGCCAACGCTTCGTCGGCGTCGAGCGCGACCCGGTGTACTTCGAGTACGCGTGCCGCCGCATCGAGAGCGCCGTCCGCACGGGCCGCGACTCGTCGCCTTGCCTTGGAGACGCCCAACACCCGAGGATCGGGGCGTGATCGGCGTGCGACCATGATCGCAAGAGCGACGGGAATCGGCCGCGCCTACCCGGCTCGCGCACCCCGGGCGGCGTCTGATCAACGGACGATCTTCTCAAAAGCGACGCGGCCCACGGTTGTTTGCCGTGGGCCGCGGGCCCCATCCCGGCGAAAGGCCGGACGTTCGCCGCACGCGAACGATCGGAGTCTAGCAACCACCCCCGAGATTGATGATGGAATCGCAGGGCCTGACGCCTTCGAAGATCCTTACGAACTCGTCGTAGTCGAAGAAATCAATGAACCCGTCGGCGGCGTAATCGGCCCAGCAGTCGCCCGCCTCGAACGCTTCGACGAACGCGTCGTAGTCGAAGAAGTCGACGAAGCCGTCCTGGTTGATGTCCGCCATGTCGTTGCAGATCAGCGCCGCGACTTCCTCGGCCTCGATCAGGCCGTCGCCGTCAAGGTCGGCGAAGCCCACCGCGCAGTCGTCACCCGGGGCCTTGCCGACCGACGCGCAGAGCGCCCGCAGGTCCGCCACGCCGAAGGGGCCGTCCGGTGAGAGCGTCACCTTGCAGTCATCCTCGCCGAACGTCGGGCAGCAGGCCGAGGCTTCAGAGACGCACGGGCGGGCGTAGTCCAGGACCGACTGGGCCGCCGTGATCGATTCGAGGTCCATGACCCACGCCGCCTCGGTCTCGCCGGCATCGAACGGCAGATCGATCCAGAACTGGACCGACGGCCCGCACGGGCCATCCCCGCCGTCGGTGAACACCGCCCCAAAGTCCGAAGCCAGGCCATCGGCCGGAGTGCCCACGTCGACCAGGCTGGCGCACTCGCAGGTCGGAGCGTTGCCGTGGCACGACACGTCACTCACACCCACCGGGTCGTAGACCTCTCCGTCATACACACCGCCGTCGATGGGGCTGATTCTGGCGTTGGCGATCGTGGTGTCACCGCTCGTCCCGGGCGAATGAACGCGGACAAAGCCGTTGGCACTGGCGGTAACGCCGACGAGGCGGCGGCGCACTTCCTCGGGACGGTCGCAGCGGTAGACGCGGACCTTCACCACGGTCGACTTGCCGACGCCGGTGGCGTAGCTGTGTCCCTCGCACGATCCCAGATCGATCCCCACGCTGGCGCTCGCGGCCGCGTACGCACGTAGATGGATCGTGAAGTTGACTCTGGGGACGGTCGATTGGCCCGGCTCCCGGGTCAGGCTCCAGGTCACGCTGGCGCCGGCGGTCGCCGTCCCCCGTGTGTAGCTCTGCTCCGTGGAGGCGCAGGGGTCGCCGCCGGTCCCGGCCTTGCCGACGGTGCGGTGCTCCACGAGCCGCAGCGCCAGTCTCCCCGAACCCAGTTCTTCAAGCACCTGCGCCGGGTTGCGGTTGCAGCCGCCGCCGCCCCCGTCGCCGCTCAGGATGTCGACCTTCGCGAACGAAAAGCCCGGGCTGGAGTCGCAGGGGCTGGTATCGGCCGGGCACATGAACGCGCACCCCGCATTGCCGGGCTCGGACAGCCAGCAGCGGAAATCATGGCCGCAGTGCTCGGCGCTGGGCCAACCACCGTCGGGGGACGCGACGGACGGGAAATCGAGCATGGGATCGGGCGGCATGCAGAGCTCGCCCGCTTCCGCGTGCGAGGAATCGCTCCAGTACCCCGGCTCGCACTGCGCGGTGTGCGCGGCGCCGCGCAGGAGCCAGGTGGCGTTCGTGCAGGCGCGGGGCGTGCAGAAGTCCACCTTGGCGCCCTCGATGCAGAACTCCGTCTGCGAGAAGAGCTGGACCTGCGCGTCGACTCCTCCTGAATGAACGAGCGCCGACGCCGCGCTCATCGTCGAGGGAACCTCCGCCGCGCCGGACGCCGGAACATAAGATGACCCCGCCGACATCGCCCATGCGAGCATGCACATCGAGAGCATTGGATCCTCCTTGGATAGGGCCGAACGATCCGCGCCAACACGACGGGCCCTGATCGTACCGGGCCGTCATGGATGATCGAATCGCACGACGAATCCTTCCTGAAGATTCATCACGTTCCAAAGCAACTCACTTCACCGCGCAGGACTTGCCCCTCCGTGATGAGAGCCCCCCAACTTGGTGGTTTACAACACCCCCGAGTTGGGGCATGATCGGCGTGCAACCAACGCGTGAGGAACCTATGACCCGCCCGGTCGACGACATCGACTACCTGCACCTCTCGGCCGCCGAGCGGCTGCTCCTGGTCCAGGACATCCTGGACAGCGTGATGGCCGAGACCGGGGCCGAGCCCCTGTCTCCATCACAGCTGGCCGAGCTGCACCGACGCTGCACCGATCTGGACGCCGGCGGCGTCGCCTGCTCGCCGTGGGACGAGGTCCGAGCGTCGTTCCTCGCGGGCGCATGACCACGCCCGTCTGGATCGATCTCCGGGCCTTGGCCGAGGCCGACGCGACGGCGCGGTGGTACGAGGCACGCCGTCCCGGGCACGGAGCGCAGTTCCGCCTCGAGATCGATCATGTGCTCTCTCGCGTAGCTGAGCATCCCGAGGGATACCAGCCGCTCTCGGGCACGCTGCGGCGTGCCTTCACGCGCCGCTTCCCCTTCGTGGTGGTGTACCGGATCGCCGGGGGACAGGTCCAGGTGATCGGCGTCGTGCCCACCCAGGCCGATCCGACGGTCGTGTCCCTGCTCATGGACGCGCGGGCTTCATAAGCGATGAGCGCTGCCCACGCACCCGCGTCCGATTCAACGGCCGTCCAGGGCCACCAGCACGCCGCCCGCTCGATCGACATCCTTATGGAGGAGTACAAGGCCCTGTACGGCCTTGTGACGTTCCGCATGAGTTCGCTGGATCGTCGAGTGCCCATCGCCTCGGCGGCGCTGGCCACCTTCCTGGGCGGCATCGCCGCCATGCCGCCGGCGAGCCAGGCCATCTTCCTGATCGGCCTGCCGCTCGCCCAGCTCTGGCTGGTCCGCACCACCATCAACCATGCCCGATCCTTCGAGGATGTGCTCCGCCGCATCGACGAGATCGAGCGGCAAGTCAATGCGCTCGCGGGCGAGCCGCTGCTCCTCTTCCAATCAAGGCACCCCAGCGGCGGTCACGCCACCGGGGGCCGGACCGGGGCCGAGACGGTCAAGACCGTCTTCACGTCCTCCGTGCTCATGCTCGGCGCCTGCGTCTACCTTGCCTCCATGCACCCGGGGCTGGCCCCCTTTCTCGACGCCTACGGCGTCGCGTGCGGCGTGATCGGCCTGCATCTCTCCCTGTCGATGCTGGCCCTGCGCCGCTATCGCTACGTCAAGGCCCCATCGAGATCACGTCGGCGGCGGAAACGGCTCCCATGGCCGAGCCTTGGGCGATCACGGACCAGCCGGGATCGCAGGCGACGGTCGGCGCATAGCCGTCGGTCCGATCCTTCGCCACCCAGCGGACCTTTGGCAGCCGGTACTGCTTCGGATCATTGAAAGCCAGGAAGGGGAGCTGGCAGGAGAGCAACGTCATGGGCTCTTCGTCCGTGCTGAAGGTGTGCATGGTGCCCCGCTTGAAGAGGAAGACGTCCCGCTCGCGTGCGGGGATGGACCGGACGCGCTCGCCGCTGAACCGCTCCGGGGACTCGTCGCTCACATGGAAGAAGCCTCGGCCCTTGAGCACGATGATGAAGCGATCTGAAAAGTCGTGGACGTGCATGGGGAGATCCAGGGCTCGGCTGTCCCAGCGGAGCTTGGCGACCGAGGTCGTCGAGGCGCCGCCGAGGAGTTCACGCGCGATCCAGACAGCGCCGCCCACGCGCTCGCTGTCCTCGAACGGGTACTCCAGGCTGACCGGATGGGCCCGCTCCAATTCCGCGACCAGGGACGTGAAGGAGACGCCGCGGCCCGTGCCCCGCACGCGGCTGACCACGGCGGTCGGGCAAGCCCCGCGATACTGACGGCGGAGCTGGTCGAAGCGCTCCACCGAGCGTTCGGCCAACGCGACCAGCCCCGCCAGCACCCGGGTTCCCAGGCGCGCGGCTCCCGCCGGCACCACCAACTCCAGTCCCTCCATCGACAGCGACGACGACTTGAACATACGCGTCTCCTTGCTCACCGCACCGGCCCACCCGGAACGGAAATGCACCGATTTTGGTGCATTCATGCAGGCAGTTTAGCGTGCTCCCAAATGGGTGCAAGGCGGAATCGCAAGTCGAGTTCACTCTTCGAACCGGGTTACGCGCGCCTGGTCGCAACGCTCGTTCAGCTCCGAGAGAACGCGGGTCTGACGCAGAACGAGTTGGCGGAGCGAATGGGACGCCACAGGTCGTTCGTGTGGAAAACCGAAGGGGGCGAACGCCGGCTTGATCTCATCGAATTCGTCCGATGGTGCCGCTCGTGCGGAGCCGATCCCCGGGCGATCTTCGGACCGATTGCCGATGTCGTCCAGAGAGGTAGCTGACTCAAACAGAGCATACTCGTCGCTTGCTGGATGCCTATTCGACACTCAATGCGCCGGCTGAAGCCTCAGCGGATGCCCGCTCCTGCTGGGCATCCCTCAAGAGTCAAACAAGTCAATTTGGCCAACAGACGTCTCCCCTTAGCGAAGCTAAGGCGTCTGGCGCAGCGCCGCCGCACGAGTGTCTCAAATCAAGGGAGATCGAGCGAGCGGGTGATTGCCGGGTCCCGACGTGCCGCGACGACGTTCAGGATACGGACGCCGGATTGCAGTGGCCGGTAAACGACAAGGTCATTGAACCGTCGAACGGGGGCACGCCGAAGCCTAGAAGTCACGAGCTCGTAGGCCTCGGGCCAATGGGCGATGATGTCGAACGTCCGCTCAATCTCGATAAGGAAGAGCCCGCCGTACCCGGGCCGGAGCTTTTCGTAGTAGTCCATGGACCATGCGATGGCTAGTTTCGCCTTGGGCAGAACAGTGACCGGAATCGTCATCCGCGTTGCTTGAGCCGGTTCCTGACAGCTTCCCAAGGCTCCCCCTGGAGGCGGCCAGCGTCCGCCTCCGCGTCGTCACGCTCCAGTTCGGCGATCTGCTCGGCAGTCAGCGGGGCCGCGGTTGAATAGGCCATTTCCAGGAGCTCTCCGGCCAGGAGGATGCGTTCGGCGTTAGATAGATCACCGAAATCGAAACGCGGGGGCGGTCTGGTTGTCATAGGAAATCCTGTGTGGTGCGCCGCCGAGTTTGCCCGAAGCGGTGCCACGGCGCAAGCGAAATCGTTCGTCGGGAGCCCCGAGGCATCGATCACAAACGACGGCGTCACCTGCGGCCTTCATCGATCAGATCGCGGATGTCGAGCCCGCTCAACGATAAACCACGGGAGGTTTCCAACCACCATTCGATCGCGACTCGGCGCTCCTCGGAGGTTGCCCTGGCCTTCACGGGCACCAGCCTGGCGACGGGCGCGCCGTGTTTGGTGATGGTGATCTCCTCGCCTTCGTGAACTCGATCCAGCAGTTCGCTGAGGTGGGTCTTGGCCTCGTCAGCCCCGATGGAGGCGCCTTCCTCCCATAATTCCCGCATATGCCCTCAACGACAAGTTCACACTGGTCTCCCACCAGGCTGAACCAGCCGGAATCGATTGTCAAGCCGTTTGCGATCGTCCGCGCATCCACTCGCGCGGACGGGCCTCGACCGGGTGGCGTGCGCGACACAAGGAGCGTCGCTACGCGAGCTTCTTTGACTGCTCCTGAAGCCAATCCTTGATATCGAGGCGCTTTCGCTCGGCCATCTTCGTCAGGTCGTCCAGAGTATGGCATCCTTCGTCACCGATTGCCATCGGCATCGCCATGAGCGCCTTGTAGAGCGCCAGACCGTCATCGAGCGATCTGTCTGTGTGCCGCAGCATCGTGACCTTGCAAAATGCGGTCGAGAGCTGATCTTGGGCGGCGCCAGCGTCCATGACCAGCTCGAGAAGTTCGTCTTCGGTTGCCTTCCGCGAAGACGCATCGGCCAAGGCAGGACCCTTGTTGTAAGCGTAGATCAACGCCAACTCCGCCCTTTGGACAAGGCGAAACGCCGACTCGGCGAATTCGATGCAGGCCGTGCGCAGCTTGTCCCGGTCCTCACGCTTCTGGATGGAGCGGTGGTTGACGACCTGCGCGAACACGGAAGCGGCGGCTCCGATGACGGCCCCGATGAGCCCGCTCACGAATGCGATCCAAGGCGGCATGGCCCCAGAGTACCAGCTCGCCGAGGCGGACACGCGAGCTCCGGGCGTCCCTTGACCATCACGCGCAGTTCGCGAAGGGGACACAATCATGCGCGACGATGGGTGGAAATCCTGGAATCAGGTCCATCGGGAAACGCTCGGGCGCGCTCCGGGAGGCCGGGCTAACGGATCAGACGCACCGCGACACCGTGCGGCACCTCCTGCCAACGACGGTCCGCCGTCAGAACCGGAGCAGCCAAGACTCTGGCCAGGGCAAGGCAGGCACGATCTGCCAGCGAAAGTCCGTGGTCCTTCGCAAGCGGCGTCATCGCCGCGGCGACTTTGGCGTGGTCGTCGGTGAACGGGACGCGCTGCACCTCCAGCGTGTTCATGATCCCTTCGGTCACCTCAAGGGCCACGCCCAGCGCCAGCGACTTGGCCAACACTTCCGAATAGTTGATGGTGGAGAGCAGGCCACCCCGCAGGTGTGGTTGGACCGCTTCCGCGCCCGGTTCGCGCCGCAGGAATGCCAGGATGGCGGAGGCATCAAGCACAACGTCAGTCATCGAGCGCCGCGTCGCTTCGGCGCTCGGCAATCAACTCATCGGAGAGCACGCGGGAGGCCGGCGCGGCGCCGCAGAACACGTCCTGGGCTTCCTTGAGCACCTGGGAGTAGTTCCGGATTTCCAGCCCATGGGCGCGGGGCACGAGCACCACATCATCGCCGGTACATAGCCCCTGCCGGCGGCGGAGGTCCGCCGGAATGGTGACGCGTCCGGCGGTGTCGATCCGCCCGCGATAGGAGGTAGGTTCGTGTGGTTGCATTGACACAGTCTCCCGTAGTTCGCCCGCTCTGGGGCTATCCCTCGACCATGCCACAATCGACCGCGAATGTCAAACGCATTGTGGTTGGGCGGAGCAGTCGAATCTCCCCGGCTCATGCGGGATCGTTGAGATCGCGATTGAGCCGCTCGTAGCTCTGCACTTCCTCCACGAGTTGGAGCCGGAATGACTCCAGGGGTTCCATGAGCTTGCTGATCTGATCAGCAGAGAATCCCTGCTGCCTCCAGGCCTCGGCGTGTTCGGCAAATCGCTTGTTCTCCGCCTCAATGCAGCCGAGCGCCTGCTGGTACTCCCTCTCGTTGCGGATCATCGTTGCACCGCCTTCGCTGGTAGAATCGTGCCATCGCCCGAAGTTCAATTGGGACCGGGGACCACCGATGCGATACTCCGACGAATTGCTCAACGACATTTTCGACCGCACCGGCGGCGAGTGCCATCTCTGCGGCAAACGACTCGCCTTCACCAACTACGGTCGTGTCGGCGCACGCGGCGCCTGGGAAGTTGACCATTCTGTCGCCCGTTGTCGCGGAGGCACCCATCGCCGCAACAACCTCTACGCCGCGTGCATCTCGTGCAATCGAGCAAAGCGGGAGGCCGACACCAAGAGTGTTCGTGGGTACAACGGAATGACCCGGGCCCCACTGTCCTATGAGCGCCGAGCCGCCAAACGCAAGCTCAACACGGTGCTCGGAGCCGCCGGCGGTGTTGCCGCCGGAGCGCTCCTCGCGGGCCCGCTCGGCGCCATTCTCGGCGGCGCCATCGGCGGGTTGATGGGCGATAACACGCGACCGAAATAGCCCTCGGCGCAACATCGGAATTTTGGATGGGCAAGCAACCACCGGCGTGACTGACCCGGGGGATCCTACGAGGCAGACGGCATTCGGCGCAGTCAGCACGGCAATACCATTACCCGCGTGACGACCGACTCCATCACAAGTCCCCTGAGCCCGACCCCCATTCGGCTCCGATCTGTCACGTCGCAAGGCCTCTCATCCTGCGACGCCGAGGTTGCTGAACGTGAGGTCCATGTCCTACTTGAACTGGCTCAGCGCGCCCAGTTTCACCTCCGCAAGCCCGTCGAACTCACCGTGTGCCTTACCACCGACCTCGCGGCTGAGGTCGATCGCTTCAATCAGGAACATGGCATCCCATCATCCGAGTACCAGCGACAGCGGCCCGACGGCATCTCCTTCGGGATCGTGCTCACTCCCCCCGAGGATCAGGCTCCGGCCAGTCACACGATTGTGGTCGATGCGTCGCTTTGGGTCGACGAGGCAGGCGCCAATATTGTGCATCGCACGTTCGGCCTGGCATACCTGATCGGCCATCTCCTCAATCGCCACGACTGCGAGCGCCCGGGACCGCAGCCTTCCCCGGAGCGTGGTCGGCACGCGCGGACGGTGCATTGGTGCTCACATACTTTGCAATGCGCTTGGAGCGATTCGATTCTCGCGATCGACCTTTGCAACTCGTGTCTTCGGGACAGCGACGGCAACCCGGTTCAACTGTCGGACTTTCTCGCCGCGGACTCGCTGGCGGTCGCCTCCGAACTCCTTGACCAGATGTGTGTCTTCGCGACGTTCGACGTCAACGCGTACCGAGTTTTCGGGATCGACCTGGACGACCTGTACCCGACGGCAATAGACCTCGCGTTCGGGTTACTACGCACCTCGGTCGTGCTGATCGTACTGTCCGCCTCCGATCGCCGCATTGACCCCATCCTGGGCGCGCTGCACGGACTGAACGGGTATGCTGAGTTTCTCGAGCCGGTATGGCCCGCAATCGTCGACGGCTGCGCGAATGAGGACGCTTCGGCGCGAGCGACTGCGTTCGAACTCGCCCTCACCGAGCTGCTGCGTCGCATGGGCCTGAGGATCGAGGACTTGGAAGGGGACGACATCTACATCCATGTTGACGCACCTGTGACCTGCTCTTGGGTGGAGCGGCCCGAAGTGCAGCGGTGAAATCCCGGCATGGAGAATCGCAATTCACCATCACTCGCGCGACGCCAGCACACCATCCCACGGATGCTGCTCAAACGGTTCGCCTCCAGAGCAAAAGGCGGAGAAGTCTACACCTGGCAGTTCAGACGCAACGCCAGACCCTTTGAGGCGAACGTGCGGAATGCGTCCGTTGAGGCCCAATTCTACGGTGATGCAGACAACGGCATCGAACAGGGGCTCGGCAGAATCGAATCTCGGCATGCGGTGGTACTCGACGAGGTCTTGAAAGGCCGCGATCCGAGAGACTTCGCCGACGAGCTGCGCCAACTGCTTTGGACGCTGGCAGTGCGAACCTCAAACTTCCGGCACAACGTCGGCGATCTGTTCCGGAACGGCATTGATGAGTTGGCCGATCAGGTCGATGTGCCGACCGCAACCCGGATGATCTCGGAGCATCTCAAGAACGAATTTGACACCATGCTGGATGAGACGATCGCCAAGCTCCCTGCCGTTCAAGCCCGAGCATTCCGGATTTCGCTCGAACGCCGCCCCGCCTTGCGGGACAAGTTTCGCCGGCTCATCGCGATGCAGGTGGAGGGAGACAACTACGCCTTCGCCGTACAGGCGCTTCTGCACTTGGCTCAAAAGACGATCGACACGGACGCTTTGTCCGAGACTTCGCACGTGCGCGCGCTTCAGAGGCTTGGCGAGCGCGGCTACGTGCCGGAGTCATTCCGCCCCGAGCACTGGCAAACTCTTCGAGTGCCGGCGAGAAGTGTCATTCTTGGCGACGGGGCTTGCTTTGCGGTCGGCGACTCCGGTCCAGGGCACATGCTGCGATTCGGGCAGGATTGGAGTGAAGTGTATCTCCCGATCTCGCACGACACGGTTCTGATCGCCTCTCGTGTCGATGCTCCTCCCCGATTGAAGATCGAGCAGATCAACACGGCATCGGCCTCCCTTTCCTATGACCAGTTCTTCGCGGCCGAGAACGGCGTGGAGGAGCAATCGCTCGCGCAGATCATCCGCACGCGTGCGTCGACGCTTTCGCTGCCCGAGATACAGAGGATCGTTCGAGAAATGCTGGCGGGCTATCCGCCGCTGCAAGGTGGCAGCAGGCCAGCGACGTAGGGGTACCTGTACCCCATCACAGAAATCGCGAGTTCGAGAGGCTTGAGTGTCGGCTTCCAAATCATGCTCTCACCGTCATGCCACACTCCGAGCTCGTCCTTGAGCAGGGAATCACCGTGCGCGAGGAAATACATCGGGTTGAGATGTTTCCGCACTGTCCGAGCAAACGCGTTCAGATAGCAAACGTGCCGCTGAAAAAGCAGAAACGATAGTTGATACCATCGGTTCATCTCGGCTCGGGCAGCAGAAACCTTCTCGTAGCTCCCAAACCGCTTGTAGGACGCATCAGGCTTGTAAAAGCCGCCGCGCAGCACTGCGCCATCTCGCGTATGGCGCACAAACTCAATGAACGACTTGGCTGTCCGCAGAGTCACCATCTTCAATTCTGGAAGTTTTCTTGGCCACGGAGTACCTAGGATCAGCCGGGCAATCATGTCATCGGAGTTGTCAATCTCCTCCGGGAGGATCTGCCGCACCGCGGCATCCGCGTACCACTCCCAGCGTTCCAAAAAGAACCCCCTTGTGCAGCGATCGACAATGTCAGCCACGAGCAACTCAGAGGGATCGATTGCCTCGGAGTGGCTCTTGGCGGCAAGCGACTCTCGAACTCGCTGCTCGTGCGCGTCCTTCATCTGATGGAGAATCTCAACCGAATAATCGCTCCAGTTCTCTCGCTTATCAATGATCGTGTGATGATGGGCGCACAGCAGAATCAGGTTGGAGTAGATATTCCGCGCATTCAGCGGCAGCGCGCTCTTGCCCCGCGGGCTCTTCGCGCTGTCCTCCTCTCCGACGATATGCGCCATCTCCCCCAGCGTTGACGCATCACCAGCGGACGAATCCATGGTGAGTTGGTTCGGGCAGCCCGGAAACGCGCATCGGTTGCCAGACCGGCCCCACAAGAGCTTCATGTCTTTCTCGGTGATCGCCGGCGCCGTATCCGATTTCTTCCCGCGAACCGCCCGGGCCTTCTTGCTGAGTATTGGTTTGGGTACGTCGACAGTTGCACGCGAGATCGCCGGCTGAGCATCGCTCTTTGATGAAGTGCCTGAGTTCATGGGGAATTGTCCCGAGAAACGCGAGAACCGACGAGACCGGCCACGCCAGCCTTGTGCGCCCGAACCCCCTTGAACATCGAAGTCTATCACGACGCAATGGGCCTGTCGGAGTACGCGGCCGTCGCTCTGACATCTTGCCGTCCTGCCGTCCGCCCGCACGTTCTGCTTGACGTCCGCGCGCCCGGCGTGGTAGGTGTCGGAGATGATCATCGCGGTCGCCAACTCCAAGGGCGGCGTCGGCAAGTCGACGCTGGCCGTGCACCTGGCCGCCTGGCTCTCGGAGCGCGGGCGCTCGGTGGCGCTGGCCGACTGCGACACCCAGCAGTCCTCTTCGCAGTGGGTCCGCGAGGCGTGCCCGATGGTGCGGACCATCTGCTTCCAGGACCCCGACGACATCATCGAGACCCTGCCCCACCTGGCCCGTGAAGTGGACTATGTGGTCGCCGACGGGCCCGGGAGTCTGGTCGAAATCACCCGCGCCATTCTGCTGGTCGCCGACACCGCCATCGTGCCCTGCAAGGCGTCGATGCTGGAGATTCGCGCTCTTGATGCAGCGACCAAAGTGCTCAGGCTGGCGCGGCAGATCCGGTCCGGGAAGCCCGAGGCCACCATCGTGCTCAGCATGGTGGGCAAGCGCTACCGCCTCACCCAGGACATGCATGATGCCGCCGCCGTGCTCAAGCTACCGATATCCCCCACCATGCTCACGCTCCGGCAGGTGTACGCCGACGCGCCGGGCCAGGCCGCGGTGGTGTGGAACATGGGATCGAGGGCCAGAGACGCGGCGAGCGAGATCGACCGCCTCTTCCGTGAACTCTTCCCCGAGGTGGGAACCCGGAAGCCGGGGAAACAGGTGATGAACGAATTGGTTGAGACATAGAGAGGATTGCATGGCCGAACGACGCACACTCAAGGAAGGGCTGGCGGCCACGCCGAGGATCGACCCGACCACAGCCCGGGAGTTCGTGTACGGCGGAAAGGCGCCGGCAGGTGCCGCGAATGCGGGCTCCGACCCAGGCGACGATCACTCGCGCGAGCAGATGCCGAAGCCATCGGGTAAGTCGAAGACGAGCGCCCGCGCCAAGCCAGTCCGCCGCGCCCGGCTCACGACACGCATCCGCGCCGACATGGCGGCGGCCCTCAAGCGGGCCTCCTTGGAGCGCCAGCTCCAGGGAGTCCAGCCCAGCGCCGTGCAGGAGATCCTGGAAGAGGCCATCGAGCCCTGGCTGCGCACCCACGGGTATTTGTCGTGAGCGAAGAACCGGAAGCGGCGAGCGTGCTTGATCGTGGCGCTGCCCCCGCGCCCCTCACCCGCCTCCAGAGCCGCCTGCTGGTCGCCAACACCGAGGTCAGCCTCTCGGCCCCGGACCGCGCCGACTTCCTGCACACCGTCATGTGCCAGGTCGGCCTCCCACGCAAACGCACCGACTCGCGCAATTTCGAGCGCCAGAGCGGGCACGTCAGCATCCTCCTGGAGGCCGGCAAGCTCTGGAACGGCGTGGAGTGGATCGAGCAGCCTCTCCCCTACGGCACCGTGCCCAGGCTGGTCATGGTCCACGTCAGCTCGGAAGCGATCCGCACCAAGCAGCGCCGCATCGAGGTCGGCGACAGCATGCGGCAGTTCCTTCTCACCCTGGGCATGCAGACCAGCGGCGGAGAGCGGGGCGGCTACGCGGCCCTGCGCCGGCAGATGGAGGCGCTGGCGGCGTGCCGCCTGACGCTCGGCATGCACAACGAGGGACGGGTCGTCACCGTCGACGCCAAGCCGATCAAGAGGTTCGAGGCCTGGCTCCAGCACGACGGCACGCAGCACACGCTCTGGCCGGGGGTGCTGGAATTGTCGGAGGACTTCTACAACACCCTGGCCGAGCACGCGGTGCCGCTCGACTACCGCGCCTTGGCGGCGCTGCGGCACTCGTCGCTGGCGCTGGACATCTACACCTGGCTGGCCCACCGGCTGTGCCGGGTGAAGCCCGTGAACGGCACCAAGCTGAGCTGGGAGAACCTCCGCGACCAGTTCGGGCAGGAGTACCGCACCAGCAAGAACTTCAAGCACGAGTTCAGACATGCCCTGCACCAGGTGTGCGCGGTGTACCCGGACGCGCGCCTGGAGGAGGTCATGGGGGGACTGGTGCTGTACCCGTCGCGGCCGCCCTTGGCGCCCACGTCGGTGAGCATGGCCGGAGCGACCGCGGCGGTGCCGCCGAAGCTCGATCAAGTGGACATGGCCGAGCCTGTCGCCAAGGCAGAGGAGTGAGGACATCGGCCCCGCACGTCATAGCCGATGATCGTGTCTGTGTATGCCCACGATGCTCCGCTGTTCCCACGATCCCAGAGTGTGCTCACATCGCCCCGCGTGGCCCTGTGGATATCTTCCGACCTTCGCCGACTTGTCTACGCTGAATCGCCACCCCCTCCTTCGCTGAATCACCACCCCTTCAACCGTTCATTCTGCGCTGAATCACCACCCCCATAAACCTATAGAGATATACCTATAGTCTTCTTGTAGTTGTCGGAAGCATTCTGTGGATGACGCGCGAGCGGTCTCAACGATCAGCGCACGACACTCGATCGATCGAGTTTGCCGAGAGACCGAATTGCATGCAGGGGAAGTATCCGGGCTTCGAGAGCAAGAGCCCCCCATGACCGCCTTCGACAACTCGCACCATCAAGAGTCATTCAATCCTCTTCCGCGCTGCACGACTGGCAGGTCCGATGGAACGCGGTGGTGGCACGCCACCGCGCCAAGGTCGAGCACCCCACCGCGATGCTGAAACAGCAGTGCGGATACCGCAAGGCCAGGTACCGAGGGATGGAGCGCAACGCCTTCGACTTCGCCCTGACGATCACCGCCTGCAATCTCAAGAGAAGCCTGAGCCTCGCGGACGCTGTCCGCCGAAGACGCCCAGGCGGTCTCTTGATCGGCCCGAGGCGGGCGAGGTGCGGCGCCAGGAGCGGCTCGACGGCGTCCTCAGGCACTACTACTGACGGGCGGGGTGAGTCGCGGGACGCGGCGGCGAGGTGCAGCGAGTTTTTGACCGCCACGGGGATCGGCATTGCTCAGAGGTCCTTATTGTTGATAAATCGTTGAAGATCGGCTGGTGTCCGCAGTTCGGCTTCGCGAAACGGAACCTCTCGCTCATTGAGCCACTCCTTCGCCATGCTCATTAGATCCAATGAGTCATCAAGGCCGATCGCGGCGGGCGGCATCGACGGAAGCCAGCGCCTTCCGCCTCCATCCCAGTACATGAACTCGTGCAAGATATCGGCAAATTCCTCAAGGTGCGTTTCGACCTGCTCCTGCATCTCGTAACAATAAAAGTACTTCGGCGGGCCTATTTCCATGCAAAACACGGGCAACTTTGGTCGGTTCATTACCACCATCCCCTCTCCCAGGGGCGATGCAAACCGATGCCTGGTCGGCGGTGAAAATGCGGTCTGTTTAACATGCGACCCTTAAGAGGGCCCTTGGTTGGGGTAAAACGATGCCATTCTATCCTAAAGTCTTTTGTCACTCTGAACGAAACCCCGCGAGTGTTTTTCAATACTCGAAATGACCCACCCAACGCGATTGAACCACCACAGTAGATTCCCACTCCCCCGATAATGGCCGTGCCATACCCAATGGCTCGGACCTGACTGTCTGACAGGTTTGCGAGCGTGTCTGTTGCTCCGCACGTCTCAAAGCACCAGAAGATCGCATCGCTAAGCACATCGCTCACGGGGTTTACATCGGTATCGTCCCACCACGCAGGCTCCTTCCGAGCTGGCGGCGCCGGGGACGGCTTGGGTGTCTTAGGATCCCAGTTTCTGTCGGTCCAGTCATCGCGGCCGAGCCCTGAGGGGTCCGTGAATTCGACAGGGTACGATCCAACGTACTCATACAGATTCATCCCATCGACATACCCCGGTAACGTTCAGAGTTGTGCGCACTTTGACAACTGGGGCTCTCCCGCTGGAAGGTGGTGTTGGTGACAACCCCTTTTCAGACAGGAGAGCCCGATGGCGAGCGTAGCGAAGCAAGCGGGAGCGGCAAGAGGAACGACTGAGGAAGGTCCGGCGGCAGAGGCCAAGAGCGGCCTGGCCTCGGCGCTGACGGTGGACACGGAGAAGGTGCGGGGCCACCTGGACGAGGTGGTCAGGAGCACGGTGGAGCAGACCTTGAACCAGCTGCTCGATGAGGAAGCGGATCGGGTCGCGGGCGCCGGGCGCTACGAGCGGAGCGAGGAGCGCGTAGACACGCGTGCCGGGAGCTACCGGCGGAAGCTGCAGACCAAGGCCGGGGAGGTGGAGCTGACGGTGCCGCGGCTGCGGACGCTGCCCTTGGAGACCGCCATCATCGAGCGGTACAAGCGGCGGGAGAGCTCGGTCGAGGAAGCCCTGATCGAGATGTACCTGGCGGGCGTCTCCATGCGGCGTGTCGAGGACATCACCGAGGCGCTGTGGGGCACCCGCGTGAGCGCCAGCGCCGTGAGCGGGATGGCCCAGAAGGTGTACGGCCAGATCGAGTCGTGGCGGAACCGGAAGATTACCGGGGAGCACGCGTACGTGTACCTGGACGGGATCTGGCTGAAGCGTTCCTGGGGCGGCGAGATGAAGAACGTGGCCGTGTTGATCGCGATCGGCGTGGACGCCGAGGGCTACCGCGAAGTGCTCGGTGTGACGGAGGGGACCAAGGAGGACGCGGAGAGCTGGCGGACGTTCCTGCGGAGCCTGAAGGAGCGCGGCCTGTCGGGCGTGCGCCTGTTCGCCAGCGACAAATGCCTTGGGCTGGTGGACTCTCTGGCGGAGTTCTTCCCCGACGCGGCCTGGCAGAGATGCGTGGTGCACTGGTACCGCAACGTGATGACGGCGGTGCCCCAGGGCCGGGTCAGAGAGGTCGCCGCGATGCTCAAGGCGATCCACGCCCAGGAGGACCGGGCATCGGCCGAGCAGAAGGCCGGTCTGGTGGTCGAGAAGCTGGCGGGGATGAAGCTGCCCCGTGCCGCGACGATCGTGCGCGAGGGTGTGGCGGAGACGCTGAGCTACATGGCGTTCCCGCGCGAGCACTGGCGGTGCCTCAGGACCAACAACCCGATGGAGCGATTGAACCGCGAGGTCCGGAGGCGAACCCGGGTCGTGGGCGCGTTCCCCGACGGGCAGAGTGCGCTGATGCTGGTCGCGGCGCGTCTGCGGCACGTGGCGGGGACCCGGTGGGGCACGCGGAGATACCTGGACATGAGCCGGCTGCGTGAGCCGGTGATGACGGAGTTGGCGACGGCCGCCGCGTGAGCCGCGCCGCTGCTGAGCCTTCGCCCTCCGGGCTCAGCCTCAGCAGCGGGAGAGAACCTTCCTCGGGAGAAGCTCTTTGGCAAAGTGCGCATGTTGACACACGCTACCGCCGCCATATCCGCGCGACGGTTCTGGCAGTAGTACACGCGATCCTCACGGGCGCTGTCCGCCGTCGACGCCCAGGCGGCCTCCATGATCCTCCTGCGACGGGCAATGGCGCCGCCGACATCGGCTCAGCGGCTTGCCTATGCACCACCCGGCACAGGGCGAATTGCAACACACGGCGGCGCGGGCGCAATGAGTTGTTAATTGCCATGTTTTATCATGCACTCTCGGCAAATAATAAAAAATATTCAATAATATCCGTCAGATTGTCGGGGCCACCCATGCCGACAAAATGTCGCAAATGAGTCTCATTTGATCCCCACGCTGTACCATCTGATATTCGACATTCACACCAATCAGATGGCGATCTACGTTCAGATATCACACGCATGTCCTGGTCATCTAGAGCCGTATGTCCAATGTCAATCTTAACAATCCAACCAGGATTGTCCATTGTTTGAATAATAATTCCAAACTCGTGCTCCCATTCACCGTCGCATTGCGATTTCCACCAATTGCGCAATCGGATCATACAATCCATCTTGGGTTCTCTCCTCGCCTTATTGAATGAACATCTTTGTACATTTGGTAGCTCATCACAATGGTATTTCGTCAGGATTTGGCGGGCGAGCAGGTCCACTGGGATCATCATGCACGTGGGGTGTAGGCACCCCGTCATGCGGTGGGCCATGCTTGTCGTATCGTTTCCCTGGGGCCCACCTGTTTGGGTCGCTCGGATGTCTGTTCGGCTTTTCTCCCCACTCTTGATACTTCTTCACTGGTCCATCCTGATTCTTGCCCTCGCGTACAAGAGTACAGTGTGCGCCTTGAGCATCTGGATGCGGTTTCATCTTGGGAGGACGAGACGGAACCTTGAGAGGAGGCACCAAGGGGAGCGATCCTGGCGTTACCGCCTTGAGCGGTCCCCCACCGCCTCCCCCCGGTCCCGGAATGGCGGCGCAGACAATTTTCTGACCCGCACCCGCGCAATCTCCCTGAATGAGGTCCAAACCAATGTTGATGGGGGCCACAATCTGTTCGGCGAGCGGAATGCACTCGCAGAATTCGAGAGCATCTTGGACCTCGTCGATCGCCTCATCGTCACCCGCATACTCGGTGTACTTGCTCGGATCATCGAATATCTCGTCCCATGTTTTTTCAACCTCTTCCCACCCGTCCTTAAGGTCCTCCCACCAATCGTCAACTCCATAGAGGCCGAGAGGATCGGCGAACCTGTGCGGCATAGAACCGACATAGTCGTATAGATTCATCCCAACCAGGTATGACGCCGGGTCCCTCGTCAGCCACCTTCCCAGTTCTGGCGCGTAGACGCGGTTGCGGACGTGGTACCTTGAGCAGGCCGGGTCCCAGGTGTAGCCCGCGTAGCCGAACGTGTTGTTGTACGCGGAGAGATGCCCGCGGCCGGCCACGAACCCCGAGAAGTCCCACGCCTCGGAGAAATCATCGAAGTCCGTCCCGTTCACGTACCCATCGAAGTTCACGTCCGCTGCGGTCTCCGCATTGTCGAAGTCGTCGGCGAAGCTGTCGTAGTCATCGCCGTTGACATACCCGTCGTGGTTGTAGTCCGCGGGGTTCAAGAGCAGCGGCACGCCGTACGCCGAATACTTCACGGTTTCAAGGATGCGTCCGCTGTCCGACACCAGCGCCACCACATCGGCGCGCCGGTTCTGGCAGTAGTAGGTGCGATCCTCCCGGGTGCTGTCCGCCGTCGATGCCCAGGCTGTGTCGGAGTCGCGGTCACGGAGGATGATCGAGTCGACATAACTCCCGCTGCCATCGGAACCCGCCGCGTGATGGACGAACTGCTCCTTGGGATAGTCGTCGTCGTCTCGGTAGGTTGCGACCTGGCGCCAGCGTGTGTCGTAGACCAGGTAGTAGATCGGGTCGGTGCTGTCGGCGTTTCCGTCCGGCATGCCGCCCGAGCCCGTCACATCCGTTCTCATGGCAATGCGGTAGCCCAGCCCGTTGTACCAGTACTCGGCGACGAGATTGGTCAAGATATTGCTGTCGTTGCGGTCGCGCACCCTGCGGAGCCGATTGAGGGTGTCGTACTCGTACTTGTAATTCACGCCATCGTCGGTCAGGTTGCCGTTGGCGTCGTAGGTGAGGGTAATGTTGTCCGTGTTGTTGTTGTCGGGATCACGCGTGCGAAGCTCGTTGGCCTTGTTGAACCGTGGCGAACTCCCGGTATCGGCGTTGTTCTCGTTGAGCTCGCCCGTGCCGCCGTAGCTGCCGTTGTGGTCGAGGTCGAGGATGTGGGTTGTGGCGTTGCCCAGGGCTGAGAGCGTCCACTGCTCGTCGCGTGTGCCGGTAGTGATTGAGCCGCTCGACAGCGTGCCCTCGTCGGCCCGGGTAAGGCGGTCGAGGTTGTCCATGGTGTACTTGACATCGTAGCCGGCCGCGGGCTCGGCGTCGTCGGTCGAGGTGACGTTGGAGTTGGAGTCGTAGGCGACGGTGAGGCTGCAAAACTCGCGTCCGCCGTTCTTCATCCAGGCGTCTTTGACCAGGCGATCGAACTGATCGAAGGAGGTGTAGGAGCCCGAGGTCGAGCCGTAGAACTTCCGCTCGATGTCGGTCGTGGGCGCGGTGTAGCGGACGCCGACGACATGATCAAAGCCGAGATAGTCGTACTCGGCGACGGTGACGGGCGAGCCGGTGGTCTTGACCGTGACGGCGCTCACGCGGCTGGCGTCGCTGTCGTGCGAGCCGCCCGAGCTGGAGTAGGAGAACCCGATCTCGTAGCCATAAATGTCGGTGGGTGAAACAACGGCGCGGAGTTTCTGGAGCGTGCGGCGCAGGGTGTTGCGGCCGCTGGTGGCCTTCTCGTACGAGTTTGAGACGATCACCGAGGCCCGGTTTTCAGTGTCGATCGAAATGGGGTCCTGCTGAAATTCCTCGACGTTACCCCAGCCGTCGTAGGTGATGTTGACGCTGTCGACGTCGCCCGAGCCGCCTGCCTGAACGACAGACTTGAGCTTGCCATTGGCGCCGTACGTGCGCGTGATCGAGGTCACCGTGTCATCGAACGCCGAGCCGCTCGCCTTGGCGAGCGTGCGCTTGAGCTCTCGCCGAGATGTGTCATAGTCCGAAGTGCCCATCGTCACCGTATTGCCCGCGGGGTCCTTGTACTCCTTGAGAAGCAGACCCCACTGGTGATACTTGAACGTCGCGATGCGATCGGCGCCGTCGGTCTGCGGGTAGACCACGCTGCCGAGCAGATTGCCCGTGTTGATGTCCGAGCCCGAGGTCAGGTGCGTCGAGCTCGTGTAATCCGACGACCTGCGGACGCCGTACTTGTAGGTGGTCGTCTGATCGTCGCCGCTGCTCACGCGCTTGGCGATGATCTTGCGGATCAGGCCGTAGCCCTCGGACGGGTACTCGTAGGTGTACTCGGTGGTGCGGTCCTCGTCCTCCGATGAGCCGGGCGTGCCGTCGACGTAGTTCTCGATCGTTTTGCGCACGCGCCCGGCCTGGTCGAACGTGGTGACCACGTGCCGCCCGTTCGGATCGGTGACGCGGTCGAGCTCGCCCGCGCCGTCGTAGCGGTACTTGGTGACCAGCACGCCGCTGCTGGACGATGATGGCTCCGACAGGCCGGACCTGTTGAACGTCGCGGCGGCGTTGGTGCCGTACTCGCCCTCGGTGGTCGTGCGGTGCAGGAAGTCATACCAGAATGCCGTGATCTGGATGCGCCCCTTCACGTCAGACGCGGTGTACTTCTTGACGTCGGCGTCGGCGTTGGTGTCCAGGGGACCCGTCAGCGTGGTGCCCGTGGAGTCGTGGAAGCGCTCGATCGTCGCCTCCATCAGGACTTCGTCGGTGCTGTCGTCGTAGGTGGTCTGCTGCTCGGTCAGCACGATGTCCGTGCCGTCGACTTTGGACTTCATCCCCGCGGTGTCATAGACGTTGGAGTACGAGGCATCATCGTCCTTGGCGAGCGTGTAGACGTGCGTGCGGCGGCCCATGCGATCGTACTGGTACTTCACCAGGGACGCGCCATCGACCTTGATCAGCCTCCCGTCGGCGTCGTACCAGTAGAGTTCATCCAACGTGTCGTAGCTGTTCCCCTTGGTCTCGGAACCTGCGGTAGCCTGCGCGATCCGGTGGTATCGCTTCCGCCAGACCCGCCCGCGCTCGTCGTACGACGTCTCGATCAGGCTCACTCTGTCGGGATCATTGCTGGTTGGCTCCACTGACTCATACGTCGTGTTCCAAGTCGATTCGGCCACGAGGCGGCCGTGATTATCAAACTTGCGGTTCCTGTTCTGCGGTTGCTCACTCCCGCGGCTGAATCGCTCGACAAAGACCGCCCTTCCACGCACATCGCGAAAGACCTTTGTGGTCGGCTCGTCGTTCAAATGCTCAACGATCAACACGCAACGGACGCCGGAAACATCACCGGCACCGCCCCCCGCGTCACCACCTGTACCCCCGGTGCCGGAATTGCCACCGTCGGGACCGCCCGTGCCGTGCTCCTCGTCGCTGGCCGCACTGCTCACGGGGAACGTCTGTGGATCGGGAGGCGACGCGGGGCCGCCGCCGATCACGTAGGTGCTGATCCCCACCTCTTTCTGGACGACCTCGCCGCGGACCTCGTAGACGTTCCGCGTCTTGGTCTGGCTCGGATCGACGGTGTCGACCAGCCGGCCCAAGCCGTCGTACGAGAAGCTCGTCAGATCGAAGTTTGTCCGGACCACGCCCCCGCCGTATGTCGAGGGGATGGTGTGCCACACGCGCGTCGACGCGAGCAAGCGACCCGAAGACGAGTAGCCATGCGTGGTCAAACGCTCAAGAGTGCCCACGCCGACGGTCGCGATCATGTCCGAGGAACTCTCGGTGATCCATGAGGTCAGGGCGGTGGTGATGCCCGAACTGCTGAGGGCGATCGTCCCCTCGGCCTCGCTCCGATCCAAGTGATTGAGCACGCGGTAGGTCACCGGGCCGTAGTACGTCCCGCTGTTCGACTTCGGGATCGAGACATGCACCAGCCGGCGATCAACGAGCGTGGAGTAGTATTCCTTGGCGATGCGGCCATCGGCGTAGGTCGTGGTGTCGAGCCGTCCCTGGGCGTCGTAGGCGTGCGTCGTCGCGACGTGCGTGCCGGCGCTGGATTCGGTGATCCCGAAGGCGCCGTTGGGATCATCGACCGTGCCGTACCCGCTGTCGTCCGTTCGGCAGTCCTTGATCACCTTCGTGACCTGGCCGCTCGTGTACTGGGTGTACTCGTAGATCGGCGAGGTGCAGGAAGCGGTCTGCGTGTTGCTCTCGAACGCCATCGTGCCGTCCTTGCGGTAGTAGCGGTACTTGCTCTCGGTCGCGCCCGAGCCGTTGCTGGTGGTGGCAACCAGCGGGAAGATCGTTCGCACGATCTTGGGCATCAACTCGGCGCCCGAAGCCGTGTAGTAGGTGTACTCAAAGCTCGTCGTGTTGCAGTTCGTGCCGGCGGTTGTCGTCCCCTCCGCAGGGTAAACACTCTGGGAGCTCACCAGAGGCCGGACGATTGTCACGCCGGTCACCGGTGTGTAGCTCACGGTCGTGTACTCAGTCGACGATTCGTACGAGCCTGTGATGCCTCCGGTGCTCGTCCATCCTTCCTGGAATCGCACCCCGGTCGGGAAGCCGGCCACGTCGCCCGTGCTCGCACGAACGAAGCCGCGCACCAGCCCGACCGACGAATTTGACGTGAAGGTGTGGCTGTCGTCATGGCTGTCGTCGCCGTAGTAGTCGTAATTGACTTCGTCCGCATCTGTTCCCGCCCAGCCATTCTTGGGCCAGTGCATCCGGATGAGCTGGCCGCTCGAATTGCGGGCCACATAGGTGGTCCAATACGTCTGCGTCAGGCTGGAATCAGGGGGGGTCGTCGGGATCGCCCGGCACTGAACGTGGCTCAGGGGCTGCCCCACCTCGTCGAAGTACTGGATCTCGTGGGCCGCCGTAGTTCCCGAGGGCGGATACACCGTAGTCCGCAGCGCCCACTTGCCCTCAGAACTCCCGTCCACGTCGTAGCCGTTGTTTGACGTCACCGTATTAGTCTTGGTTGCGAAGGTAAACGTTCCACTCACGCCGCCTGAGCAGCCGCAGTTGCCGTTGAACATCACGGACTTGATGGAGTAGTCGCTTCCCGAGACGTATTCGAGATAAACCTCCGAGTACGCCTTCAGATTGCTGTCCGTCGCCGAGGTGAAGCCGTCGTCCATCGTGGACGTACCGTCTCCCGTCGCGTCGTAGTTGCGGGCGCCCTCAGCACCGAGAACCATTTTGAGCGTGTGGGCCGAACCGCGGCGACCATCGCTATCCGACCAGCTCTGGTCGTAGTACCGGTAGTGTTCCTTGGAGATCGAGCTCACACCCGAGTCCGTCAACGGCATCGTCACGGTGGTGATCTTCAGATCACCCGCCATGCCGTGATCGTCCGAGTCGCTGGTGTAATGGGTGTAATCGACGCGGCCGACTTCCGTCACTGTTCCGGGGCTCGACCAACTCGTCCCGCTCTTGGTTTCTGCCTTGACCTGCGTGAGGCGGTAGGCGCCGCCGATCGTGCTGCCGCTGTACGTGTAGGTGTAGCGGCGGCTCGCGGTGTCGTACGCCTTCAAGATCCGGCCGCCGGAGTCGTACCCGCTCGTGATCGCGGTGCTGGGCACGGTCGCGTCCCCGACGTAGGCGACATTGCCCGCCGGGTCCGTCATCTTCCAGAACTGCCAGGCCGCCGCGCCGGCGTACTGGCTTCCAAAGAAGACAGTGACGTTGCCGATCTGGTCGTAGTAGGTGTACTGGTCCGGGACCGCCGGCGTCTCCCCGCTGGCCGCCGTACCCGCGGTGAACTTGATCGCGCCTGCTGCGCCGTTCACCGCCTTGAACACGTCGCTCGACTCGCCGGCGCGGATGAATTCAATGTAGCGGTCCGCGCCGTAGACCAGGTAGAGCGCGTCCTTGGTGTTGTCGGAGTTGTCATGGAACACCAGCTCCGGCTGGCTCATCTGCGACCAGTTCCAGCCCTGATACCCGTTGGAGTCCACGTGCGTCGTGCCGTCGTGCTGCACGCCGTTGTAGGCCCGCGCGATGATCCAGCGGAACCCCGGTGCCGGGAGCGACAGATCGATCGTCGGCGGCGAATAGCTCAGCGTGTCGAGGCGGATATTGCCCATCCAAAGCTTGGAATCCCAGCTCTCGCTGTAGGGGTTGCCCGAGAGCGCCCAGCCGAGCGATGACTCGAGTCGCCTGGTGCCGTCGAGGTTCACGCCGCGCTGGAAGTGGATCGGCCGGAGCCCTTGCACCGCGGAAGTGCCCGCCTGGTACTGCGTCAGCGTGTGGCTGTTCGTGGTGAGAATCTGGAAGCCGCTCGCGCTCGGAGCAAGCGCGGCGATCGCCGCGAACGCAATGCACCGGGCCGCGAGACACATCGTTGAGTTCCGCATGACGAGTCCTCAGAAAACGGTCAGCCGTCGAGAACGTCACATCCGACAAGTTCGCAGGCTACCGGCTTGACCGTTCGGCGTCAACACGGAACGACTGATCGCACCATGCTGTCGCGCGCCGATCACGGTTGTTCTCTTTTGATGAATTCCGGGCCTCTGATCTTCATGATGCGCCAATATTGAGACCAGTGATTTGCCCGGCGCGTCAATCGCGCTCCGCACATTGAGTGGGTTCGTGAGCTGAGTGCCCTTGCGAACCGCTCGCCCGCTCGGTACTCTTCTCTCGCAAGATCGAGTTCACCCCCCCACGGGAGAGCCATCGATGATGTCCAACTTTGCGATTCGGATGGGCGGCAGCGTCGCGGCGGGAGCCGTGATCATCGCGGCGGCGTTCTATGTGGCGCCTCAGGCACCCAATGCCAATGCCAGCTCGGTATCACTCACGGCTCATACGGCGACCGTGGCGAAGCGCACACTGCGAGAGGCCCTCTCGATGGCGAGCCTGTCGCCCGCGGCCTTGGCGGCTTCGGGGCTGTCCACCCAGCAAACGGCGGACTTGATCGATCGTGCCCGCAGCCACATGAACGAAGGCTCGACCAATTACGAGCAGGTCTTCTCAACCCATCGCGCGGCAACCTTGCAGGTGCGGACGCTGCAGCAGAAGGTTCAGGCGGGCACCGGAACCGCCGAGGACACTTCGGCGCTGGCGTCCGCGCAGTCGGCCCTGACATCCGCCACATCCGCACGAGAGGCCGCCGTCGCCACCTTCATGGATGCCACTCTCGATGGACTCTCCGAAAGCGCCCTCGCATCGCTCACTCAGTTGCGCGCCAACCGATCGATCGACCTGCCGATGCAGTACCTGATCGTTGACCGCTCGGAAGGAGACTGGCTCAAGCTGCGGGATTCCCTTGCCATCGAGCGAGAAGCCGCCGCCAAGGGCGAGTCCGTCGATAGCGCCACGTCGGAGTTCCTGACCGGCGTAAACACCGACCCGGCCGTGATCGCCGCCAAGACCGGACTCACGCACCTCGCCGAGGTCGAAGCGGCCTGGAATGCCGCGATCAACGAGCAGTGAGTGTCAGCGGCAATGGTCGAGACGTTGTGAACATCAGCGCGGCTTTCGTTGTCACGCGCGGCGTCCTGGGCGCTGGCGTATTGGCGACGCAGAACGTGATCTGCTCCGCACATGCTTCTGGTGATAGCCCGTACACCGATCAGCCAGCCTCGGAAGCTCGGCGCAAGGCGGCGTTTCGCTGCTCGCACTTGCGCTGTGCATCGAAATCTCCGATTGATCCGTAGATAGTCGCCAGTCTCCCACAGATTTCGACCGCCTCGTTCAACTGCCCGACCACCTGCTGCTCCAACACCAGGCTCTCCAGAATCCCGAGTGCCATCTCGTACTCAGCCGCCGCCTTGGGAAAATCGCTGCCCTTCTCGTGACATTTTCCGAGCACGGAGTGGCATTGGGCAATCAACCGCCGAAAATCGCACATGGTCAGGTTGTCGGTCCCAATGGCCGTTCTTCCGAGTTCGCCGATCCTCAACCCCGCGATGGCGTGCGCTCTGGCCAACTCTTGCCCCTCGACAGCGCTCAGATCGGCACTCATCGCGGCGTAGGCGTGGGCATTGCCCAGAAACAGCACCCGCTGAAAGTTACCGCGCTCTTCCTCGTCGCCTGCGAAGTGACGGATGTACTCCAAAGCCAACCGCGACACCTCACCGATTTCACGCCTGTTCCAGGCTCTCTCCATTTCGATCTGCTCGAAGAGCCGCTGGTCTGCCACCCGCCGCGTTGGCGGCGGCTGCCAACTTGGATCGCGGGCCGATCTGACGGAGCAATAGTAATTCCAAAGTCCATCGGAAAAAGCAATGAGCCGCGGCGGCAATTCGTCGAGCTTGCGAATTGCCTCGTTCGTACGCACATACTCGCCCCGTTCAAGTTGGACGTATTGCGCGCCGACGAGTGCATACCCCCTCGCCTTCTGATCGTCCGTCAAGCGACCAAAGTTGGTTTCCAGGAACGCCCACATGGCCTGCGCAGCAGCAGAGGCCTCTTCCGATGGATTCTGACTCTGCGACTGATCGCTCTTCCGCAGCGTTTGCTTGAGCGTGCTGATCCGTTCCTGAAGGTTCCGCTCGATCACTGCGGGTTGGTTTGCGTTCATCAGCCGGATGGTGAACAAGAACATGCCCGCGAGCGCACCGACGGCGAAGACCATCGTGGCTGCAAGGAGCCACGACTCGACGCAGGCGATCAAGAACTTCCACGGCACGCCCCTCCCGTCAGCCTCGTGGGCGTGCCTCCACTTCTTTTTCGCACCGCCCCGGTCCAGCCAGACCGGGTAGAGCGCCATGAAACCCATGACACCGAGAACGATCAGAGCCACCGAAATCGGGTCTTTTGCGGCAGCAGCGAGCTGGCCAAGTACCGTAAGCGAGCCGAACGCCGTGGCCGGCGTTGCGGCCAATCCGACGATGATCAAGATTGCCAATCCCGACAAAGTCAAGGGTACCACGCACGTCCACCGCTTCTTTCGCCCGGCCGAACGGTTGTCTGGGGCCTTCCTCATCATGCGCGCACTCCAATGCAAGTGAAAACGTTCCGTCACCAGCAACAAATACGCACGATTTTGATTTTCGGACTAGGCGAGTGAAAATATCTGGGAGGAAATCTGCTCAATCAAACTTTGCAGCGGCCTGCACGCATCACTGAGATCAGCCCAAGCAGCGGAAAGTGGCCCTGCGGCAGACCGGCGAATGTGGCGGTAGTCTGGAGCGTGTCCGGATTTTCCTTGTGACGGACACAGAACACGCTTCCTCTGCCTGCGATTACCAGATTGGTACGATGAGATGGCGGTTGAGACCGGCCGGGCAGGCATATCCACATGGACACCCGGTCCAAGACAGCGTTGAGCGTTCGGACCAGTTCAAGCCGATCGGCTACCCCAGGAACCTCCCGTTCCTCACCCAGAAAACGATCGCTATTGACGTGCTTCTCAAGCACCTCTGCAAGCGGCGCATCCAGGCAATGCGATGCCTCGGAGATTGCTGATAGCGCCGCTCTCCAATCGCCCGGGCGGCACTGCGCCAGCCTCTCTTCGGCCAACGCCTTGACGACCTGCCCGATCAGCGGATAGGCGTCGCGGTCAGGCTGCTGACCTGCCTCCTGCTCACCCCGTTCCAGCCGATCCGCCAAAGCCCGCAGCGCGCGGGCGGCTTCTCGCGCCCGTTCCGCATCCGTCCACTTGGATCCCGCGGAAACGCCCACATCTCTGGCAGGCGCGCTCTCTGGGTCTTTGTTTGTATTTTCTTCGGTCGGGCTCGTCACTCCCAACGACGTACACGACGGCGCACGTTGTGTCAAAGACTTCACTTCGAGCAGGTGATTGCCATGCGAAACCGCAACCGCGCCAGATTGATGCTCAGGCTCCATTGCAAATGCTAGTCCGTAGCCGGCTGGCGAAGCTCTCCGGCATCTCCCTCACATAGCAGACCAGGAGTTCGATTGGTGTCTCGTTCGCTCCACTTCCGCGCCACGCCGCGCGTCATCGCAAAACGCCGCAATTTTCAGGCTCTTTTGCTCTCGCCCGTACCGATCCGCTCCTCGCGCCCCGTCGCGCGTTTTCGCGCTCCGATTGTCGTTTTCGCGCTCCAACTGTTGGCAGTATGGGCGGCAGTCCGCCGAACCCGCGTCGGTGGTTCCTGTGGCAGCCTGAGCCTCGTTGCTCTTGGGGCGCACGCCCGGCAGGGAGTCCATCGCCTTGCTCGTGTCGTTGAGCCCGAGCACCGTGTAGTGCCGGAGCGTGGTGCGATAGTCCGAGTGCCGCATGATCTTCTGGGCGACCTGCGGCGTTACGCCAGAACGCGCCAGTTGCGTGCCAAGGGTCGTGCGCAGCGCGTGCAGATCGATCACCCGTCCATCCGCATCCTCGGCGCTGATGCGCGTCTTGGTCTTGGCTTTGTCGCCCTCACAGATCTTGATTGGGTTCCCGTCGGCGTCCAGCACCGGCACAAGCTTGGCGATACCGGCCCGGAGGAAGTCCTTGGTGCGGGTCAGGTTCCCCACCGCTTCCGGCCACACGCGGGCCGTTGGAAGCCCAGGGCGGGCCGCGTGGTGCGTCCTGAGCGATTCCGCCAGTTGCGGGTGCATCGGGATCACGTCCTCACGCTTGGCCTTCCCGTGGCGGATCGTGAGAGTGCCCTCGGCGAAGTTCACGTCGCGCCACGCCAGTTTCACCATGTCGCCCCGGCGCAGCCCCGCCAGCGCCGCAGCCAAGTACCACGACTCGCGCCCGAGCTTGGTCGGCGGACCGCCCTCGACGCCGGGAGGAATCCACGCTTCGGTCGCTCTCCCGTGGGCAACGAGCCGATCCAAGGCCTGCGCGGCCGCGCCAGCGCCGCGGTACTTGACAGGGCCGCGCTGGAGTTCACGAACGCTGGTCGAACCGCCACGATCAGCGATCCACTTTTCGAGTTCGATCAGCTCGCGGTCGCCTTCCGACTTGCCGAGCATGGCGTAGACGCGAAGCGTCTCGCGGGCGAACCACCGGACCAGGCGGATCGCGCTGGCCATGCTCGTGGCATCCACCGGCGTGTCGGGTGCGGGTACGTCGGGATCGCCGGATGCCCAGCGCGTCAGGTGAATCACGAGGGCGAAACGAGGGACATAGCCCTCCAGTTTACTCCACGCCGCCGATTCGTCATCACCCAGCGTGTCCGCTTCTTCGTTGGACCCTGTGCAAGCGCGCCAGTTCATCCGCCCCGTTGGGCTTCGCTTCCATGCTCCACCGTCCTTCGTCGGGCCGGAAGGGCGGGGCCGCGGGGACGGTGTGTACCGCCGCCGCCGCCGTTCCGTTCGCGGGCTGGTGTTGCAACACCAGCCCGCTACCCGTTGTCGATCATTCTTGGCGCGACGACCGTTCATCCGCCATCGCCATACTCGCGTCACGACGACACATGCTCGAAGCAAACCAGCCGCAACTGTTCAGCCGTCACTCCTGGTCCAGTACCCGCGGCGTCCTTCGCGTAGTCGCCCATCATGCGGGTTAGCTCAGCCAAGAGCACAGAATCGTCACGGCGATCGTCCCAATCCTTGCGGAGAGTCTTGAACTTCTGCACGAGGCTGCGGCCAACTGGCTGTCCAAGGAATTGCAGGACTGGCCTCGTGCGTTCCCGGTCAACGGTTCCGCGGCGCAATGCCTGCTTCAGGTCTTCGGCTAGCGTTAGCTGGATCGGGTCGTTCGCGGTGGAGACCACGTCGCGAACAGCGGCCGCGGCGTCGCTTGCGATGATGTTGGCAACGATAGAGCTCTGGCACTTGAAGACATCTTGCGAACCGATGAACCGCGGCTCGTCCGCACGGCACGCGATGATCTGGGCAATCTCGAACCGATTGTCGCAAACTGCGCCGGTCGCGGTGTCGGCGTACCGCCAGAAGTGCCGAAACCCGTCGCCGCCGGTGCTGCTCGCATTGGATCGAGGAGTCTTGAAGTAGAAGAACATGCCATCCTTGCCGCTTCGGCGGAGTCCGGAATGGATGCCATCGGGCAGGTTGAGAACCTCCTCTGCACCTTGCTTGTTGAGCATTTCTCGAAGACTCTGGAGTAGCAGCTCGGGTCCCGCCAGCTCGGCGCGCGCCTCCTCTTCATCCAGCACGGTCACGTCGCCGTCTTTGACGCGGCGGAGCGAGTTAAAGGTCCGGGGGTGGACGACCTCGCCGAGGACGCTCGCGTCGAGCATTCCCACGTCGTCGATCTGGGCAATGCGCTCTCCCAGCCGCTCGATTAGGTGGAGCAAGTCCTCGAGCTCTCTCTCAGGGAACATATTGCAGATCTGGACCTCTTTGTGCGGGCTTCGCAGCCGGTCGATGCGCCCGGCTCTCTGGACGAGTCGGATCGGGTTCCAGGTGAGGTCGTAGTTCACCATGACCCCGCAGTCCTGGAGGTTCTGAGCCGCGGAGATACTCGGCACTCTCGGCCGCCTCTCGGTCGAGCGCCGGGTCCTCGTCGGTGAACACCCGGTGGACCAAGTTCAGTTCCTTGTTGGTCCGCAGGCCCGGCCCCGTGAAGTTACTCGACCCGACCACCGCGGCGAAGGGATGCAGCCGATCGTCGAGGTTCTGCGGACCGACGCGATCCTGATGGAAGATGTAGGCCTTGGCGTGAAGGAAGCCGCGCTCGAAGAGGCGGACCTGCACCTTGCCCCGCTGGAGGAACGTGATGAGGTCCTCGACCAGGCGGAGGGTCGCCGGGTCGAGCGTCATCCCGGCCAGGTCCCCTGACATGCGAGTCACGAGGCGGGGGCGGAGGCCCACGTCGACGCCCTCGACCGGTTCATGGCCGAGCAGGAGGCGGAAGGCTCCCACGTCATCGAGCGCCGACCGGACCTCCCTGTATCCGCTCACGCTGAAGTACGCCGACGCAATGTCTACCGGGCAGCCGCGTGAGCGGGCGAGGAGCCGGTTCACAGGGTCCCGACCAAGCTGAAGTGAAGGTCGAGCTCAAGTTTGAACATCTGAAACCATATCCCCGGAACTCCGACTCTCGCCGCGCTGCCCGGACTGGCGGCGTGGCGCCAGGTCATTGTCATTAAAGTTGGACCTAACCCCGCCTGCCCCACAGCCGGCACGTTGGACGATGGGGCCCGCCGCCCAAACGAGCGCCAGCACTCACGCCGGACTCACCGGGAGAAGCGTGTACCAAGTCACTGGCGATGGTGGACTTCAGGAGCCTATTCGAGAAGCTGCTGGGCGGGCGGCGTCGGACAAGTCGTGGACTTTGGACTTCACCGTCCGCTGCAAGGCCGCGAAGGCTGCCGTTTAAGCCGCAGGGTCGTGCAACCCCCGCTTCTCGCGGGCGTGTTGGTATTCAGCGCGCCGGCGCATGGCCAGGCCTGCGGTTCAATGTCCGACCTCCGCACGCTCGGCGGTGACTATTCCGAGACCTTTGAAATGTCATCCGACCGCCCATCAAGACGCCTCGACTGGCAGGGCGCCACGAGTGCGATACCATGTCTGCTGTCGCATTCCCCTACCGGCTGCCGACGCAGCCACTGGAGACGTCAATGATCCGAGAGTGGCAGCTGGGTCACTTTAAGTCGGTATCTGAGACCACGTCGCTACAGGTTCGACCTCTGACGGTGTTAGCGGGCCCCAACAGCTCTGGCAAGTCTTCGCTCATTCAGAGCATCCTCCTAGTATCTCAGACACTTGCGAGCAAAGTAGGCCGGCGGCACCTAGTCTTGAATGGTGATCTTGTGAAACTCGGCTCGTTCGACGACGTTTTGAATGCGCACGCGACTGAGCGGCTCATTGACTTAGGCTTTGCACTTGAACTCGATCTCGCTCATAGGCGGTGGGCTAGCCCGATACGTGATCGCATGTGGTACGCCGCCGCACATCTCGAGCCGGGCGATTCTTCTTCAGCGCAGATATTCACCACCATGAAGTTCGGCCCCAGTGCCAGCGATGCAGTGGATGATCCCGACAAGCCCGCGAAACTCCAGGCAGACCTCCAAGAGGCTCGGCTCGGCATTCGCATCATGAAATCCCGCGACGACCAGACGCTGAGGGCTTTGGCATCAATGCCAGAGGATCTCAGGATTCACCGTCGCACCTCGCATGAGATTGCGACACTCGTGGCCACGTCTAATGCTGATGCACTCAGCTCGCAGCGACCGATTGATCCCGCCGACTTGCGATATCGCGCTCACTTTGCACAGCGGCTGCTTCAGGCACAGCGGCGGTACCGTCGATACTTTGGCGAGGACGCCCCGCGAGATTTGGTCGCGGTACGCTTGCAGCATTTCATCCCAGACATCTGTGTGCACCGTTCCAACCTACTTTCGCGACAGCTTGAGCAGATCATTGTTGAGATCATCGACCGGGACTTCTCCCGACTGGAAAGCGTGCTATCGGAATGGTCCTCTGGCGCGGATCCGATTCGACGCGAAGTCGCAGAAGTGCTACGCACACGCGCAGAAGTAGCTGGCCAATCTGTGGGTATATTCGCTGCGAGGGCCAGCCGTTCCCCACGGTCACGCGAAGGGGGCGGGGCGGGCGATCTGTGGACACAGCTTCATTCAGCAGTGACAGAGAGGTTAGGTACGGAGTTCGGCAACCGCACGACTTTCGAGTACGGCCGTCTGCCAGATGATCTCGTTGCATTTAACAGTCTTGTAAATGAGTTCTTCGCAAGTGTCCGCTACCTAGGTCCACTTCGCGATGATCCTAAACCGGTATACGGCATCGCGAGCACTGCTGATCCCCGAGATGTTGGCTCCAAAGGACAATTCACGGCGGCGGTCCTTGATCTCTACGCCGGTCGGATGATCGACGTGGTGCGTCCCCGAGAGCGGGTGCCGATGACCATGCGGCTAGATGATGCAGTGCAGTTGTGGATGACATATTTCGCGATTGCTGACGGTGTTACAACAACAGAAGAGGGCAAAATCGGCCATCGGCTTTGGATTCACCCGACTGGAATGCATCGTCAAGTCGATCTCACCAACGTGGGAGTTGGTGTCAGCCAGCTGTTGCCAATCATTGTCATGTGCCTTATTGCGGACACCGGTTCACTGCTGATGTTCGAACAACCAGAATTGCACTTGCACCCGGCAGTACAAACGCTATTGGGAGACTTTTTTGTCGCTGTTATGCGGTCAGGACGGCAATGCATTCTTGAAACGCACAGTGAGTATCTTATTAACAGATTGCGGCTGCGCGTCGCTGAAGCACCACGTGAAGACACGTTGCATCGCAACATCATGATTCACTTTGTCGAACGAGATGGGGCTCGATCTCGTTTTCGTGAGGTGCAGATCAATGAGTTCGGAGCGATTGCCGAATGGCCCAAGGGGTTCTTCGATCAAGGTCCAGATGAAGCCGAGCGGATTCTTGCCGCTGCGCACGCCAAGCGGCGAGGCGCAACAAACCATGGCGGTAGCTCCAATGTCTGAACGCCACATCGTCGTTGACCCGTTTCTGATCGCGGTACCTGACGAGCCAGACGAGTATTCGAGCTATGTAGAAATGCTGGTCAAGTGGTTGTCCTGCCTCAGCACACATCGCAAGATCTGTTCGATCTCGGAGGAGGCAGTGTTTGCGCTGTGGGATTCCGGACACTATCCTACGCGTGAACGGCTCGGCTCATTGCTTCAAGCCGCCGGTATTCAGCATGTCGGGCTACTTGATGTGCTGAACCTCCTTCGTGTTCTCGCTGAAGTGCAACCGTTCTTGGAACACCACCTTGACGTTCGAACGGCTACGCACACGGATCTAGAAATCAGCCCCGAGAAGATTCTCGAGCGCCAACCGGGTGAGGTCGGCAGTAGATTTGGGACGGCACTGCTAGTGGCGGGGTGGGCGCAGAACAACGGGTGGGCGTCGCGAGGGCTGCGGGTTGCGACGAGCGAAGATGGAGAGTGGGCGACGAGTCTCTACATTACGGGTCGCTTGACACTTGTGGAGCGGCTCAATGGTGACCTGGTGCCTTTCGACGCCAAGATCATGACTAGCGTCGGGCTTCTCTTCGATCCTGACTGCATAGACGATGACGTGTGCCTAGAGGACATTTGGCAAGACGTTGCGAAGGCTACTGCGTGGATGTTGAAGCGCCGCATCGGTCGGGCGGAGCGAGTGGGGGTGACGTTGCCGAGAGTCACATGCTCACCGAGCTTTGTGGAGTCGATGGAGGCCTATGCCATTCCCAGTCAACGTGGAACGCTTGAAACGGTGTTCCAGCGCATCGTGCTCGCGGCTATGGGACGCCTGCATGAGGTGAAGGGTGCGAAGCTACATCCAGTACGGGAGGGGGCCGGTGCCGAAGAACCGCAAGTTACCCGGAGTGATGGAGCCAAGCTGTGGCGTTGCATGGTCACTCAGCGCGGTGCTGGGTTTAGGCTTCACTATTGGGAGTATCCTGATGGCTCCATTGAGGTGGACCGCGTGATGGTTGAGAGCGATGTGTAGGTTGGTTGGAATTGTCGCGACATTCACACGATCGAGGGCGCATGACTAAGGGAGCTCGGGCGAAACACATCTCGAACAGGTGTCCCACTGAAATCTCCACCGACAAGATCGACAGCAACGTCTCCGGCGATGGCTGCAACACCGCGACCGCAAGAGTGGTATCGCTCCTTTGGACGAGTACATTATGCCCCGTAGACTTCGATGATGACGGATTTGCAAACGGCCACGACTTTGCTCTGTTCGCGACACACTTCGAGACGGAATGCTGGGTCTCCTTGAGGCACTCGCGACATCAACAATCGAGGACGATCCGTTTGTAGTGCTTCCCCGGGCGCACGCTCGGATAGGCGCACCCCTGTGGGTCAAGCGGCGAATCGCACTTAGGGCAGCGGGCGTCGATGCTCGGATCGTCCGATCTGGACAGGATTGGCGCGGGCACCCATCCGTGGATTGCGCCGCACTCGCACCGCTCGGGCTCGGTGCCAAGGTGCCTCTCCAGCTTTGCAAGTCTGCTCAGGTGATTCATAGGTATCCCGCTTGTCCAATGCCTGGAAGTCCATCGATCACTTCGCACCACAGCACAGATCGTTGGTGTCGTTGCGGTCGGATTGAGATTCAACCGCGCAATGCGCCGCACCAGCTATTCTAGTGAAAATCGCGCGAGCGGGCGATCAGGCCGGGCTGCCAATCATCAATCGATTCGAGGTCGGTCACGAGCACATGGACGACCTTGCCGTTTCGCTCGACGCGGCCGCGGACCAGGAGCGACATGCTGAGCTTGGCGACGGCGCGGTGCTTCTCGAAGACATCGGGGCGGACGATGAGGTTGGCCTTGCCGCTCTCGTCTTCGAGGGTCATGAAGACGATACCACCGGCGGTGCCGGGGCGTTGGCGGTGCAGCACGATGCCAGCGACGGCAGCACGCGAACCATGCGGGAAGCGCGAGGCGTCATCGAGGTCGCTCGCCCTTTCGATGTGGCGTGCCGAGAGTTGCTCGCGCAGGAACGCGATCGGGTGGGCCTTCAGCGAGAGCCCCGTCGCGGCATAATCGTGGTGAACCAGGCGGCTGGGCGCGAGCGAAGGGAGCCGCTCGGCGTCCGTTGATTCCGCGGGCGAGGCGGCGGGTGGATCGTGCGAATCAAACAACGGCTCGTCGGCGTCGTGCAGGGGCTGGATGGCCCAGAGCACGTGCTGGCGATCGAGCCCCATCGACGAGAACGCATCCGCCCGCGCGAGCGCACGCAGGCAGCCCACGGGCGTGGCGCAGTGACGGCGGAGTGATTCGATCGACGAAAATCGACCGTGCTCGCGGCGCGACGACACGATCGCGTCCGCGTGAGCCCGGCTCATGCCTTTCACGAGTCGCATCCCGAGGCGAAGTGCGGCACCGGCGTCTTCGAGCGTGCAATCCCAGTCGCTGTGATTGACGTCGATGGCGCGGACGGTTACGCCGTGCTCCTGCGCGTCGCGGACGATCTGGGCGGGTTGGTAGAAGCCCATCGGCTGGCTGTTGATGAGCGCCGCGGCGAAGGCACCGGGCTGATGCCGTTTCAGCCACGACGAGACATACACCATGAGCGCGAAGCTGGCGGCGTGGCTCTCTGGGAATCCGTATTCGCTGAAGCCCTTGATCTGCTCGAAGCAGCGTGCCGCGAACTCGGCGGGGTAGCCCTTGCGGATCATGCCCTCGACGAGCTTCTGCCCGAAGGAGAACAGGAGATTGCCCTTTCGCTTCCACGCGGCCATGGCGCGGCGTAATTGATCGGCCTCGCCGGGCGTGAAGCCCGCCGCCACGATCGCCAGCGCCATCGCCTGCTCCTGAAAAAGGGGTACGCCCAGCGTGCGTGAGAGCACGGCGCGTACCTCTTCGCTGGGATAGGTCACGCGCTCCTCGCCGTTGCGCCGGCGGAGATACGGATGCACCATGTTCCCCTGGATCGGACCCGGGCGCACGATCGCGACCTCGATCACCAGGTCATAAAAGCAGCGAGGGCGGAGGCGCGGGAGCATCGACATCTGGGCCCGGCTCTCAATCTGGAAGACGCCGATCGTGTCCGCTTCGCAGAGCATGTCGTAGACCGCGGGGTCTTCGGCTGGCACCGAGGCGAGCGTCAGTTCGCGTCCGTGGTGAAGCCGTACAAGTTCGAAGCACTTGCGGATGCAGGTGAGCATGCCGAGCCCCAGGCAATCGACCTTGAGCATCCCCATCGCATCCAGGTCGTCCTTGTCCCACTCGATCACGGTGCGATCTTCCATCGCGGCGTTCTCGATCGGCACCGACTCGCAGAGCGGCCCGCGCGAGATGACAAACCCGCCCACATGCTGCGAGAGGTGCCTCGGGAAGCCCTGCAACTGACCCGCGAGCCTGAGAACCATTCGGATTGTGCGGTCGTCGGGGTCGAGGCCCATCTCGCGCAGGCGTTCGGCCGGAAACTCCGCCTTGTCCCACCAGCCCAGCGACTTGGCGAGCTTGTCGACGCAATCGAGCGAGAGGCCCATCGCCTTGCCCACGTCGCGGATCGCACTCTTGCCCCGGTACGAGATCACCTCGGCTGTGAGTGCGGCCCGATCGCGCCCGTACTTTGCGTAGATGTACTGGATCACTTCCTCGCGTCGCTCGTGCTCGAAGTCGATGTCGATGTCGGGCGGCTCGTTCCGTTCGCGGCTCACGAATCGTTCAAAGAGGAGATTGATGCGCGACGGATCGACGCTGGTGATGCCCAGGCAGTAGCACACGGCGGAGTTGGCGGCAGCGCCGCGCCCCTGGCACAGGATGCCGCGCGAACGCGCAAACGTCACGATGTCATGGACCGTGAGGAAATACGGTGCGTACTTCAGTTCCTCGATCAGCGTGAGTTCGTGCGCGAGCGTGCGGGCCACTTGCGACGGCACACCTCCCGGATATCGCTCGTGGCTTCCCGCGTTCGTTAGCGCCCGCAAATGGTCGATCGCGGAAAGGCCGCGCGGGCACACCTCGTCGGGATACTCGTACCTCAACTGGTCGAGCGAAAAGCCGCTCGTGCGCTCGGCGATCGTGAGGCTGCGCGCCAGCGCGTTCGGCTCGCCCGCAAAGAGACGCGACATCTCGTGCGGCGGCTTGAGATGCCGCTCCGCGTTGGCGTGCAGGGCGTATCCCGCGGCCTCCAGGCTCGTTCCCAAACGGATGCACGTCACCACGTCCTGCAGCGGTCGGCGCGACGGCGTGTGATAGAGCACGTCATTGGTAGCGACGCGCGGCAATCCAAAGCGAACGCCGAGCGCCGCGAGTTGCTCCAGCCGCTCGGCGTCGCTTGAGGTGTAACCGATGCTGATCGCCAGCGACAGGCGATCGTCGCCGAATATCTCACCGAGCGGGCCCATGTATTTCGCGAGTTCCTCGGGCGGCAGCGTCGGGACCACGACGGCGACGAGGCCTTCCTGGTACCGCGCGATGTCCGCGAGCGACAGGCGGCACTCTCCCTTCTCGCTCCGGCGCTTTCCGTCGGTCAACAGGCGGCAGAGTCTCCCGTAGGACGCGCGATCGGTCGGGTAGGCCGCGATCGCAAGCCCCGGCGGATCGCTGAGCACGAGGCGTGAGCCGACGATGCAGCGGATGCCGCGATCCGTCGCGCCGCAGTGCGCCCGAACGATCCCGGCGAGCGTGTTGGTGTCGGCGACTCCGATCGCGCTGCAGCCCTGCGCGGCGGCCTCGTGCGAAAACTCCTCGGGATGACTCGCGCCGGTCAGGAACGTGTAGTTCGTCGTCGTCAAGAGTTCGACAAACTCCGCACGGGGCGTTGGCGTCGGGCCGTGGCGGCTCGTGTCGGCACGGAACGGATGCACGCGCGGCTTGCTGAATCCGGCGTCTGGCATGGCTAGCTCCATCGCCCATGCACAAACCACATACCGGCCTGGAGCGTGCGAAAGAGCCAGAGCCAGTCGCCCGATTCCGCCTGCACGCGGAAATAGTCGCGGGTGTCGTCGCTGTCGCGCCACCATTCCGGGCCGATGCGTTCGGGCCCGATGCAGAGGAGAATCGGTGAATTGCCGCCGCTCCACGCCACACGCATAACCGGGCCGTCGGGGCGGAGCGCGACAACCTGCGCGGGTTCGGGCTTGTCGAACAACTCCGATGGTCTCGGCCCGACCGGGATTGCTTCGCACGCCCAAGGCTCAACACGCTCGACGGGCAGGAGGCGGAACGCCCGTTCCGGGCGATGGCTGGGCACAAGCTGGGCACGCTGGACGTGTTCGCGGCCGAGGCGCGACGCGAGCGTATCGATGAGCACGCCCATCGGCCCCTCGTCGTCAGAGCCTTCATCGTCGGCAGCCATGTCGCGGGCGTTGCCATGCCCGCCCGGCAGCGCCGCCTGCGTGTGTGCCAGCCGCGATATCCCCGTCGCACGCAGCGTGACACGTTCGACGCCGAAGCCCATGTGAACTCGCTCGACCTTGGGACGGATGAGCGACCAGAGATGGCGTGGGTCGCGGCTGGGGCGCGATACTTCGATTTCGCAGAGTTCCGGCGCGCCGCCCATGCGATCAAAGGTGGCGTGAAGACGCCGAAGGCCCGATTCCATTCGGAGTAGCGATTCGCACGCGTGCGTCAGCAGACGCTTGGTGACGGCTTCGATCGATTCAAGCCGCGTTGTGCCGCCCGGAATCTCGTGCGACGCGAGTAGGTCATTGCGTTCGCGGGTGCGATCGACCATCTCGATCGCGTGCCCAAGCGCCTGATCGATCCGGAGCAGAAGATCATCGCCGTAGCGGGCGGGCAGCGAAGAACGCGGAAGTTCCAGAAGCTGACCGATCCGCTCGATGCCGACCTCCGCGAGCGCACCCACGATATCGTCGTCGATGCGCAGCGCCGCGACGGGCATGGGCGAGATGGCCTCTCGCTCGCGTCCGCTCGGAACCAGCCTCAGTTCGCACGGCGCGAAGCGAGCGACCGCCCATGCTGTCCCGATTGTTCGAGCCGCGCCGATGACCGGCGTAACGCGCAACGCCCGCACGGCTCGCTCCATGTCGCGCACGAGCCCATCCAGCCCGGCGAAGAGATGCTCGCACCCGGCGACGTTCAGGAGCAGGCCGTCGGCTCCGTCGGTGCTGACGATGGGCGACCACCGACGCGAGGCCCATTGCGCCATGGCTACAAGCCTGCGGGCGTCGTCCGGCGCGTCTTCGTCGGCAATATGAGCGGACCTCCCCGCGAGCAAGGCCCGCGCGTGCGCGATCGAGAGCCCGTGGCGCACGCCGGCCTTGAACGCCGCGCCGCACATCCCCGCGACAATCCGCTGGCCGCGTTCGGCACGGGCGAGGAGCACGGCGTCTGGGCGCGGCCTAAGCCGTCGTGCGAGACGCTCGGCTCGCCACCAGGGCAGGTACACGGACACCATCATCGCTCGGCGCTCCGCCTCGAAGCATCCAACGCGGTCGCTCCATCGCCGCCGTCGGATCGTCCTTGTTGCGAACCAGCGTCAGCATCCACGCGACGCTGCGGGATTCACGCGCGGGCTCCACCAGCCAGCGAGTCGTGGCGGCCGAGAGCGATGACGCCTCTTGCTCCGGGCGTGCCAGGAGCGCGACGCCCGCGCCGCTGCGTGCCGCCAGTTGCAACCGACGTGTACACGCCAGCGTAAACCTGCACGCGTCGACGATCACGCACGAGCGCACGCCGCTCCGCAGCGCCACATCCGCGGCCCAGAGCCTCGCGTCCGCGTCGATCGCGTCAACAAAGACCGACGCGGCCAGCACGCTCGCATCCAGAAACAGCGGATAGGGAAAGACCTCGCGCCCGATCCAGAGAACACGCGAAAGCACGCGAGCGTGCAGTGCCCGTGCCGCCATGTGCGCCAGAATCGCCAAGGGCGGCGCGTCCGAGACGAACCATTCATGCACGGCGTTCAATCGCACATCGATCAGCCACGCGAGCGAACGCGGGGGGTCGTCGCTCGCCCCGGCCTCTCGATCGCGGATCATGCCGCGAAGGGCTTGGATGTCCGATGTTCGGGACATGATTGGCATACTAACACACGCCAATCATTGATCAATGGAGAGTGTCGAATTATCCGTCAAAAAGCGTGCCAAACCGCTGTGTTTCCTGAGGTTTTGTACACTCAACCGTGTCATTCTTCGGGCTGTTCACCAGCTTGGAAACGGGTACCGCGACCATTGACTCGGCTGGACACGCCACCAGCAGCCCAAACAGACGGGCGGCCTCCTCGGGCGTGACTTCATGTCCCTTGCCGGAGCCGGGCGCAAGCCACGCCTTGGCAGCGTCAGGCGCGAGTATGACGGGCATGCGGTTGTGCAGTGTTGCCATCATCTCGTTGGGCTCGGTGGTGATGATGGTAAAGGTCTCGACGGGCGACGGTGCCGTCGCGTCGGCGGGCGACCACGACTCCCACAGCCCCGCGAGAAGCCAGGGCTCGTCGCTCGGGTCGGCGGGCGTGATGTACATCGGCTGCTTGACCGGTTTGGCGGCACGCCCTTCCGACTGGGCGACGACCTTCCACTCATAGAACCCGGAAATGGGCACAACGCAACGACGTCGCTTGAACGCAGCACGGAACGACGGCTTGGTCTCGACCCCCTCGGCCCGCGCGTTGACGAGGCTCGCGCCGATGGCGTCGTCCTTGGCCCACGACGGGATCAGCCCCCAGCGCATGCCGCGGAGCGACGGGCCGCCCATCGATTCATCGAACACCACGACCGGCGTCTGCTGCGTTGGCGCGACGTTGTACCGCGCGGGAAGCGTCACCTCCGGCGTCATCAGCCCGAGCAGACGGTGCAACTGCTTCCACGTATACCGATGGGTAAAACGCCCGCACATCGATGTAGGTTAGGAAGTGCCCCGCAGAACGGAAGCGCTAGGCTGGCGGCAGGCCGCGAGGCACTCGTGGATCGGGCCGCGATCCCCCGTCCGCGTTGCGCTTGCCGGGCTTATCCCAGATGATCTGGATCGTCGTGTGCGGGCTGTCGGGCGGCAGGATGTCCGACGGTGCGCGCCCGTCCTCCTCAACCGGCCCGCCGCACGCGGGGCAACGCGGATCGGGGGGCGGTGGCGGTCGATCAGGGTCGGGCTCCCAGACTGCCGAGACGGCAACCACGCCGCCGTCGCGGTATCCCCCGCACGTTGCGCAGCGCGGCCATTGGGTGCGTATCTGGCGCTCCAGGCGTTCGAGTCGGCGACGGGCGCTCATTCCTCCACCTCCGCCGCCGCACGCCGCTCCAGAGCGTCCAGGCGATCCAGGATGTCCCACTCCAGCGACTTGCCGAGCACGCGCTCAAGCAGTTCCTTGGCCGCCGGAACGCTCCCGCCCTTGGCCTGAGTGACGAGCCCGGCCACGATCGCCTTGATGTCCTCCTCGGACACCGCCGCGATCAGGGCCGATCGGAGCTTGGCGACGCTCGCCCCGTGCGGGTTGCCCGGCCCGCCCGCGTTCCCCGGCGCAAACCGCCCGCGCCCGTCTCGTCCGTTTGTTGACGGTGTATCGATCATCGCTTATTCTCCGCACTCTCTCGCGCCTTCGTGCATTCCGCCGCACGCACCAGCGCCAGCACGCCCGCCTTGATCGCATCGGGCAACGTCGGCCACGCGCCGACGATCGCCGTGAGGTCGGGGTCGATCGGATCAACTTTGGTGCAACTGATGGCAGTATGGTTGGGGGCCGACTCGGGAGATTCGGATTTGGCCTGATTTCCCGACGGTTTCGACGTAGCGCCGTAGCTTTGCAAGCTAGGGGTCGAGGGTTCGAGTCCCTTCCGCTCCACTTCCGCGCCACGCCGCGCGTCATCGCAAAACGCCGCAACACGCCGCAAAACGCCGCAACACGCCGCAACACGTCAAGTCACGCCGCGGAATCCCTGGTACGCTCCCGCACCATGTCCGAGTTTGAGATCGATCCCAAGGACATCGATTACGAGGCGCTCCCGCCGCTGGTCGGGCCGGGAGAGAAGCGCGACGAAGTCATCAACACGCTCGTCGACGCCTGGTGTACCGATCTCATCACGGGCTGGCCACAGGAGCACACCAGCCAGAACGCATTCTCAGAACACGACGAAACTCGCGTCGTTCACGGCGTTGTGCTTGATCGCGTCAAGCTCCAGGATTCCCTCGGCGACCCCATCGACCTCATCGACCTCCTCAACCGCGTGGCAGACACGCTCCGCACGCGCCACCCCGATATCCCGGCCGGCGGCCTGCGCCAATGCCGCGTCGTGCTCCGCGCCTGTTCAATCCCGAGCTGCCAGGGAACACAAGGCAAGCCGCTGAACCTCCCCTGCGACTTTGTTTCCGTCGCCTGCAAGTTCGCCGCCGGCGTGAACTTCGACTCCGCGGCCTTCGCCGGGGACGCCTGGTTCGACTCCGCGGCCTTCGCCGGGAGCGCCGGGTTCCACTCCGCGGCCTTCGCCGGGGAAGCCTGGTTCGACTCCGCGGCCTTCGCCGGGAGCGCCGGGTTCCGCTCCGCGGCCTTCGCCGGGGACGCCTGGTTCGACTCCGCGGCCTTCGCCGGGAGCGCCGGGTTCCACTCCGCGGCCTTCGCCTGGGACGCCTGGTTCGACTCCGCGGCCTTCGCCGGGAGCGCCGGGGTCCGCTCCGCGGCCTTCGCCGGGGACGCCTGGTTCGACTCCGCGGCCTTCGCCGGGAGCGCCGGGTTCCACTCCGCGGCCTTCGCCGGGGACGCCTGGTTCGACTCCGCGGCCTTCGCCGGGAGCGCCGGGTTCGACTCCGCGGCCTTCGCCGGGAGCGCCGGGTTCCGCTCCGCGGCCTTCGCCGGGGACGCCGGGTTCCGCTCCGCGGCCTTCGCCGGGAGCGCCGGGTTCGACTCCGCGGCCTTCGCCGGGAACACCGACTTCCGCTCCGCGGCCTTCGCCGGGAGCGCCGGGTTCGACTCCGCGGCCTTCGCCGGAACGTTTCGCGCCGGCGGCGGTACGTTCGCCAAACCCCCGCGCTTCCACAACGCGTGGTTCTCGGAACATCAATTCGATGTTTCATCATCCATTCAGGCCGCCACCTTTTATTCAGACAGCTCCGACTCGGCGAGGTTCGGGCGCTCGCCGCCGGCGCGCGGCCGGCGACGCCTGTGGTGGCTCTTGTGGGCCAGGGGTCGTTGCCACTCTCTTGATTGGGGCCTGGTCCGTGGCGTGGGCGAACTCGCGATCCTCACCCGCGCCTCCATGCTCGCGCTGGTGCTGGTTCCCATCCTCGCGGGCCTGTGGCCCGCGCTGCGCAGCGCCGTGCAGCGCTATTCCGACGTCCACTGGAAGCAGGGCGTCGCGCCCCGCGTCGTCGATTGGATGGTCGGGAGCCTCGACCACACGCCCCACGTCGTGTCCACCCCCGCCCAGTCGTTCCTCAACTCGCACATGCCGGGCTCCTTCGCGCTCCTCTTCTTCGCGGCGTTGCTGGTCGTCATCGGGCGCTCGATCTATCAGGCCAACGTGCCGCAGCTCGTCCGCGAAAGGAGCCGCTTCGACCTGATCCGCGATCGCCTCGACGAGTTCCGCCAGGCGAAGGACGACGAACGCAGCCGCTGGCTCCAGGAGGCCATCAGTTTCATCGAGGAAGCGGGCAAGGACGAACGTCTCGCGTGGTTCCGCCACCCGAGCCTTGTGAACCATCACGGTCGCACCTATTGGGTGCCCTCGCGCGTGGAGGACTTCGAGGATTACAGGCCGGAACAGCGAGACCTGGCCGCCGAGGCCAAGGCGGAGGTCGACCGCCGGTTGAGCGAGCGATTGGCTCGCGTGCGCGAGTTGAAGGGCGAAGCGGCACCGGCTACGAAGGATGCCGCGACGGAAATCGCGCCCGCATCTTCGCCGGGGAGTGCCGCAAGCCCCGTTGCGCCGAGCAAACCCACGACCGCCGGACCGACGATCCCGCGTGCGACGCGCGAGAGCATCGCGATCCGCGCGGGCGCCGATGCGCAGTACGACCGCGTGGCGCGCGAGAACATCTCCGCCGCGCACCTGTCGCTCTGGTGCTACACGCTCGCGGGGTCGCTGGTCGCGTGGCTCGTGATCGAGCAGGCCGCGTCGGTCCTGATCGAGGTTCAGTTCGATGGGCTCGCGTGGTGGCTTCTTTTCCTGGGAGTGCTCGCGTGCGTCGGGTCGCTTCTGTGGATGTGGTGGCGTGTTGTGAGAGAGTCGTGGCTGAAACGCGGGGGCCTGGCGCGCCCCGCCCACCTCAGCAAAGATCATTGGAAAGTCGTCAGCGAGTTTGAGTATGACCTCGAGAGTCGAATCGCCGAGGCGCGCCGAAGGTTGGCTCGCGCCGCCGGGGTTTCCCGCTCAGAACCGGGTGGCGGGCCCACATGAGCCCCGACGCGCCACGCGATCCTTCGCCGCCGCGGCTTTCCATCCCGCGCCTCTTTGCCCGCTTTCTCTCTTTCGGCCTGCACGCCTGGGGCGGGCCCGCGGCCCAGATCGCCATGCTCCAACGCGAGCTCGTTGATCGCGAGCGATGGACCACGCCCGATCGCTTCAACCGCGCGCTGGCCGTCTATCAGCTCCTGCCCGGCCCGGAGGCGACGGAACTCTGCTGCTACTTCGGATACCTCTCGCGCGGAAGGCTGGGCGCGATCGCCGCGGGCGTGGGCTTCATCACGCCCGGCCTCCTGCTCATGCTCGCGCTCTCGTGGCTCTATGTGAATTTCGGCGTTGGCGGCTACAGCGCTGGCGGTGGTATGGGGCCCGGTGCGCCCGCAACCGGAGCACTTGTCATCATCGCCGGCGCGTTCGCGTGCATGAAGCCCGCGGTCGCGGCGCTGGTCGTGCGCGCGGCGCACCGCATCGGGAGTCACGCGGTCGCACGCGACCCGTGGAAATGGGCGATCGCGATCGTGTCGTTGGGAGCCACACTCGCCGGCGCGCACTGGGCGATCGTGCTGGCCGGTTCGGCCCTGGCGAGCGAGGCGTGCGCCCCGCGCGCGAACAAACGGTGGCGCTGGCTGGCGGTCATGACGCTCGCGCTCGTCGCGGGAGCGGGCGCGTGGAAGGCAATCGAGACATCCAGAGCGGCGACGCCCGGCACAACGCAGACCGGCCTCAGAGAGACGGGGCCGAGTGAAACGAGAGACGAATCGAACGCCGCGGACCTCTCAGCTGTTCAACAACGCGACGACACCGCGTTCACGCGCGAACGTGTCTCCACGCCGCGCCTGCTCGGCTCGGGGCTGAAGGCCGGGATGCTGACGTTCGGCGGCGCGTACACCGTGGTGCCGTTCCTGCGGGAGGACGCGGCGGCACGCCATCATTGGGTCAGCCCGCGCGAGTTCTTTGACGGGCTTGCGCTCTCGGGCGTGCTCCCCGCGCCGCTGGTAATCTTCGGCACGTTCGTCGGCTTTGTCGCGGGGAGCTGGGCGGGCGCGCTGGCGATGACGCTCGGCATCTTCGCGCCCGCGTTCGCGTTCACGGTGCTCGGGCACTCGTACTTTGAGCGCGTCGTCAACTTCCCCGCGGCGCATCGCGCGCTGGACGGCGTGACCGCGGGCGTCGTGGGCGTGATCGCGGCCGCCGCGGTGACCATGACGCTCGACGCGGTGAGCTCGACGCTGACCGGCGCGGTTTTCGTCGCGGCGCTGGCGGCGCTGTTCTCATGCACATCGCGCTGGACCACGCCGCTCGTGATCCTGGGCGCGGGCCTCGTCGGACTCTCGATGGGTACAATCGGGTAGAAGGGGCGGGCCCCATGACCTCCGAGCCAGACTGCCCATCGATGGCTGCTCGCAAACCGCGAAGGCTCTCGGTCTTGGACCGATTCCTCACTCTGTGGATTTTTCTTGCAATGGCCGCCGGTGTGAGCCTCGGCAAGCTGGTGCCCGGCCTGCGTGACGCGATCGACCGCGTCACGATCGACACCACCAATGTGCCACTGGCCATCGGGCTGATCCTCATGATGTATCCGCCGCTGGCGAAGGTGCGCTACGAAGAGTTGCCCAGGGTCTTTAGGGACTGGAAGATTCTGACGCTTTCACTCGTACAGAACTGGATCGTCGGGCCGATCCTGATGTTCGCTCTCGCGGCACTCTTCCTGCGCGACCAGCCGGAGTACATGCTCGGGCTCATCATGGTCGGCTTGGCGCGCTGCATCGCGATGGTCCTGGTCTGGAATGATCTGGCCGGGGGGAATGCCGAGTACGCTGCCGGTCTCGTCGCGTTCAACAGCATCTTTCAAGTGCTCTTCTTCGGAATCTATGCCTGGCTGTTCATGACCTGGCTTCCACCCCTGCTGGGTCTCGAGGGCGTGGCGGTAAATGTCAGCATGGCGAGCATCTTCGGGAGCGTGCTGCTGTACCTCGGGGTCCCGTTCTTCGCCGGGATGTTCACGCGTCTGGTCCTGCGCCGGCTCAAAGGAGATGCCTGGTACGCGCAGCGTTTTCTGCCGCGCATCGCGCCCGTCACACTCGTGGCTCTGCTCTTCACCATTGTGGCCATGTTCAGCCTGAAGGGCGACCGCATCGTCGCTGTGCCGATGGACATCCTGCGGATCGCGGTGCCATTGGTCCTCTACTTCGTCGTGATGTTCTTTACCTCATTCTTCATGGCCCGGAGATTCGGCGCGGACTACACGCGGACTGCGACACTGGCCTTCACGGCCAGCGGAAACAACTTCGAGCTCGCCATCGCCGTGGCGATTTCTGTGTTCGGCCTCACGTCGGGCACTGCGTTCGCCACGGTCGTGGGTCCTCTGATCGAGGTTCCGGTCCTGATCCTGCTTGTTGGCGTGTCGCGGCGGCTGGGACGTCAGAGTCTTCCGCAGCCCGAGGCGCGGATCTCGCGCTGAGTCAGAAACGCGGCTCGGTTCGATGCGGAGTACACCGGCCCGCCCATCCCCCTCTCGGCTTGGTTACACTCCGCCCCATGCCAAACCACGCGATCCACCCCCTCGCCAAGCCCATCGCCGGGTTCGTCGGTACATTCTCATGATGGCAATCGGCGGCACCGTGATCCACGGCGCGACGGGCGTGATGGGGGCGGTCGCCACGAAGTTCGAGGGTTCGCCTTTCACTCCCGCGCTCGATCCACACGCACAAGTTGAAAGCCGGCTACGGCCGCCAGTTTCCCGCCTGTTCGATTCGTCGCGCACGCTCTTCTTCGGACATCGAGTTCTCGATCGACCAGCCCAGCGAGACCAGGCGCACTCGCGTGTCATACCACGCCGCTACAAACGCCCGATACTCGTCGCTGGCGTTGATGTTTGCTCCCCAGTTGGGCCGGAGCTCTTCGTCCCAGTCCGCGACGATAATCGTATCCTTGCTCACAAATTGCATCGAAGTCCACTGCGCATCTGGTACGGCATAACCGGCGCGTGCCGTGTGAATGCCGGCACCCTCGTCAAGGTACTTCCGAAACGCCGCGAGCCGTTCCGAATTGGACTGATAGAACAGTTGGTGCTCTCCGAGCGGGAAATAAAGCAGGCCGTCCGACCACAACGCGCAGACCAATCTGCTCTCCTCTGCCTCGTTCCCATAGCGGAAAATCGTCAGCACGAGCGATGGCTTTCCGGAGACGGTTCGCACCGGAGCGGCCTCCTCGGGCGGGCAACCCGTCGCGAATACACACACGGAAGCGATCAGCAGCGCTATCGCACACTTCATGCCGTGATTCATCGCAAGCTCCTTCCTCAATCGCTTTGCTCGACGCACTCATTCTCGTTCTTCGATGATGTGCAAGCCACGAGCACGGCGTCACTCACCCCACCGTTTCAATACCGCCGGATCGATCTTGGCCTTTGTCCAGATCCTTTTGTACGCGTCCGGCGGAAGTTCGATCTCGCCGCCGAGCTGCGATATCGATCCTTCGGTCAGATCGATCGACCGCACGCACCCGGGCGCGGCGATCAGGATCGCGCCCATCTTCCGCTCCGGTTCGGTGAGCGACACCTCGCGGGCCACGCCATCGCCAACGATGAAGACCCTCGCGCGATCGCCGACAAGTTCGCGTTGGTTACTGAGGTCGAGTTCGACCTCCCAGCGATGATTGTTCTCCTTTGACTCACGCAAGCGCAGGCCGCCGCCCCACATATGCTCGCCGCCGTATGAAATCCACGGGATCATGGCGTAGCGCCGCGTCATCAGCGTCCAATAGTTCGCGTCGATCGAATCGTCATCCGCGCGAGCGATGGCCGCGAACGCGTCGCGCATGCTCGAAAGCGACGCCGCCTCGGACGACGCCCCAATCGGGCCGGCGACACGATCCGGTTCGGTGCTCTTCGGCGCTTCAACGCCCCGCGGCACGAGCAGCATCGCGCCCGCGCCCGCCGCGAACCCCGCGAGGAGCAACGCCAGTGATTTCGCAAGCGAGTTCATGATCCACAATGCTACCGATCGCGGGTGCTCCGCGCCGCCGCCCGGAGACCCGTTACACTCCGCCCCATGCCAAACCCCGCGAACCACCCTCTCGCCAAGCCCATCGCCGAATTCATCGGAACGTTCTTTCTCGTGCTGACGATCGGCTGCACCGTGATCCCCGGCTCGCCCGGCGTGATCCCGGCGCTCGCGATCGCCGCGATGCTCATGACCATGATCTACGCCTTCGGGCACATCTCGGGCGGGCACTTCAACCCGGGCGTGACGCTCGCGGTCGTCCTGCGCGGCAAGTGCACGCCCCGGGACGGCGTCGCGTACGTCGTCGCGCAGCTCGCGGGTGCGGCGCTGGCGGCGCTCGTGGTCGGCGTGCTGGTCGGCTATCCGCAGACGATGATCACGATCAAGGACATCAAGGCCGCGCTGCTCGCCGAGTTCCTTTTCTCGTTCGCGCTGGCGAGCGTGGTGCTCCACGTCGCGACAGCCAGGGGCAACGCGGGCAACTCGTTCTTCGGCGTGGCGATCGCGGCGGTGGTGCTCGCGGGCGCGTTCAGCGTGGGCGGCATCTCGGGCGGCGCGTTCAACTCCGCGGTCGCGCTGGGCGCGGGCGTGATGAAGTTGGTCGCGATGAGCGACCTGTGGATCCACGTCGTGGCGAACCTCGCGGCGGGTGCCGTCGCGGGCCTGCTGTTCCGCGCGATGCTGCCGGACGATCGATGAGCAACGGCCCGTCCGGGTCGGTGCTCCGCCACTCCGCGCCACCATCACGCGCCCGCCTATCCGGGTTGCACCGTCTATGCCGCTGGTCCGGCCTCGTCGGTTTGGCGGGCGATGCTCGCGCTCAGGGGCCAGCGCCGTCCCGTCGATGTTGCGGGCGATGAGCCACGACAGCCGCACGTTTTCCCAGGTCCCCCAAACGTTCCCGGACCACGGAGCCGCCGCCACGCCGGGCCTGCTCTCGGCCCGGGCCGGCACCGTGGGCACCGTGCTCGCCGCGTGCGCCTGCGTCGCCACGGCACGATACCTCGGCGCTGACTGGCTCAACGAATCCTCGCTCGGCCTTCCCATGGGAGTGTGGATCGTCGCCCTCGCCGGCGCGTGGAACGGCGCGGTGCAGGCATCGCGCGAGCGCCGGCGTCGCGCCTCGCTCCGCGGCAACCATCGCGGCTGGGCATGGCCGCGCTCTTCGTTCTTCTCCGGGCTCATGAACCTCGGCGCGACCATCGTCGAGCGCTCCTGCTCGCTCCTGGGCATCGATGCGCAGGGTGTCTCCGCCTGGCACGACTCCATCGCCTGGCCGCAGCGCCCACTCCGCGTCGGACTCGCCATCGACGGTGAGCCCGCCAATCTCATCATGCACGGCCCGGGCGCCGCGGGCATCGAGTTCGTGCACGCCAACGCCGACCACGACTCGCTCGACGCGGTCGTCCTCCCCGCCGAGGGAGGCGTGTGCATCCGCTCCGGAACCACCGACGCGCGCGATGCCGCCTGGTTTGACTGGGGCGCGGAACGCCCGCTCAGCTATCTCTCGCTCTTCCCCGTGCGCATCGACCCCGAGCTCATCACCATCGCCGACCAGAGTGGCGTGCCCATGGGCTCCTCCGCGATGCTCTCCCAGATCGTGCGAGCCGCCGCCCTCTTCTCCCGTTCCGCGTCGCGCCTCTCGCTCCACAATCGACTCACGGGCCGCCGCCCGATCTCCGACGACCGCGGGCGCGGCGACCTCGAATCGCTCGACGCGTGCATGGAGCGTCTCGCCGAGCAGATCCAGACGCACACCAATCCCTCCGAGCTCTCGCCCGCGGACCGCGTCGCGTGCCGCGCCGTCAGCGCCTGGCTCGCAACCACCGGCCCGATCGATCAGACGAAGCGTGCCTCGCTCATGGAGTGCGTCGCCAAGCTGATCGGCGATGAGCCCGAGACCATGCTGCGCCTCGCCGCCGTGCGTATCGCGTCGATGGACGACGAGGGCGGCATCGAGGCGATCGTCGCCGCCGACAAGCTCCTTCGCCAGCGCGGCACGCAAGTCTCCGCCGAACAGGCCTCGATGCTCTCCTGCGAGCTTGAGCACGGGCCTTATTCGCCCATGACCCTTGGGCGCGTCGCTGCCGGCATCTGCCTGCTGTGCGCCTCGAGCCCGACCGAGCGCCTCGCCTATCTCCGCGACGACCTGCTGGAAGACATGCGCTATTCGGGCTGGCTCGTTGGGCGCGACACCGAGCGTGCGGTGCTCATCGACGTCTTCCGCGCCATCGAGCGCGCGCGGCGCAGCGAAACGCCGCGTTCGTCCGGGTCCGCGAGCTCGTCAAACGCCAAGGCGGCCTGAGCCATTCGAGCCCACCGCGTCGACGCACCGCTCGGCTTCCATGCTCGACACCGGTTGCCTCGTGTCTTCGGCCCGTCGTCCGATGCCTGATGCCCGATGCCTTGTGGCGGGTGCCTTTCCTCAGCACCCCGCGTCAAAGTGCTCGGCGAACACGTCATAGTCGTCGCCGTTCACGAACCCGTCGCTGTTGACGTCCGCCGCCGGGTTGCCTGCGTCGAAGAGCCCTGAGAACGCGTCGTAGTCATCACCATTGACGAACCCGTCGCCGTTGAAGTCGGCGCTGCACATGTCGGTGGGAGAGGTCCACAGCCCGCGCCCGTGCGTGGCGCTGAGAAGCACCGTCGAGCCGTGCATGAAGTTCAGCTCGTCCACGCTGGCCGCGTTCGGCCCCTCGTTGTTGGTCGCCCACGTCGCGCCGCCGTCGGCCGACGCGAACACGCCGACCTCCGTGCCCACATAGATCCAGCCGCGTCGAGAGGGGTGCAGCGCCACGCCGCGAATCGGCGCGTCGGGCAATCCCGTCGGCCCCGCGCCCGTGATGTCCAGCCACGTCGCACCGCCGTCCGTGGTGCGCCAGAGGTTGTCGGGCGAGAAGCCGCCGAACGCCGCGTACACCGTGTCGTGGTCCATGGGATCGACGACGAGGCGCGTGCAGTAGCGATCCGGGAGCGGGTTGGTCGTCACGCCGTTATCGTCGATCACGCTCCAGGTCGGCGTGGTCGCCGTGCCGTTCACGCTCGTGTCGATTCTGCCGTCGTTCTGCGCGACCCACACGATGTCGGAGTTCCCCGGCGCGACCGCGATCGCCGAGATAGAGCTCGTGCCCGCGTTCCGGACCCGGCTCCATGTCACGTTGAAGAGGGCCGTCCGCACATTCTTCGATCGCCACAGGCTCGCGCCGCCCGCGAACATCGTGTTCGAGTTGTTCGGGTCGAGGATGAAGGGTGCGATGAAGTTCGCCGCCGTCCCCGCGTCCGACAGGCCGCTGGTGATGTAGCTCGCGCTGGCGCCGCCGTTCTTGGAGCGATGGATCTGCAGCGTGATGTACTCGCCGTACATCACGTTCGGATAGTCCCAGTCGATGGCGCAGAACCCACCGTCGCCGCCGAACGGGATCGCGGCCGTGTCCGACCCGGTATGGAGCAGGAGGCTCCCGTTGTCCTGCGTGCCTCCGTAGATCAGCCCGCTCGGCCCGTCGCCGACAGCGCCGTAGAACTGCGTCGTCCGATACGTCTGCTCCAGCCTCGCCCAGCCCACGCCCTGATTCGCCGCGTACACATCCTCGGTCTTATAGACGCCGCCATCGGTGCAGATGTACACGCGCTTGTTGGTCGTGCCGTTGAACCCCGGGTCGCTGATGATCGTGTGGATGTCCGGGTGCGGGTCGATCGTGTTGATATAGCCGTTGCTGATCTGCGCGAGCGTCGCGCCGCCGTCGGCCGATCGCTTCACATGCCCGCCGCCCGCGAGCACGATGTTCGGATTGGTCGGGTCGACCCAGAGTGGCGCGCAGTACCAGTTGGTGTCACTCGTGCCGCTCGTCGTCACCGCGGCGTAGTTCTTTCCGCCGTCGGTCGACTTGTAGATCTTCGAATCGGCCGCGCACGTCGCGTACACGATGCTCGGGTTGGCCTTGTGATACGCCAGCGCGATGCGGCTCCCCCATTCCGTCACGGTGCCCAGCCCGCCGGCCGCGCTCCACGTCCCTCCGGTGTTGGTCGAATACGCCGCCCGATGGAACCACTGCCCCGTCGAGAAGTTGTAATCGATGATCTCGGCGATCGCCTTGGCCCCGTTGCTGGGGTCGAACGCGACGAAGTAGCACCCCTGGGCCCAGTACGGATTCGACCAGCTGCTCCCGCCGTTGGTCGTCTTCTGTATGCCGTAGTAGCGAGTGCCCACCAGCACGACGTTGGCGTTGGTGGGGTGGACCGCGATCGAGCAGACGTTCCCGAAGCTGGCGGTGGAGCCGAGATAGCTCCAAGTCGTGCCGCCGTCGGTCGACTTGTACATGCCGATCCCGCCGATGGCATCGCCGTTGAAGAAGCCCTCGCCGGTTCCGGCGTACATGATGCTGGGGTTGCTCGGCGCGATCGCCAGCGCGCCGATCGCCAGATTGGCCATCGTGTCGTCGACCGTGCTCCACGTGAGCCCGCCGTCGGTCGATCGCCAGATCCCGCCGTCCACGCCGCCCGCCCACAGCTTGTTCGTCTCCGTCGGGTGGACCACGAGCGCCAGCGTCCGCCCGCCGATGTTGTTGGGTCCGCGGCTCGTCCAGCGATTGGGCGCGATGCCCGCGATCCGCGAAGAACCCGCCCACGCCGCCATGTTCGCCCCACGCTGCTGGAGTGCCTTCTGCAGCGCACCCGGCGCGATCGCGCCGTGCTCGTCAAGCCACGCCAGCCTCCGCCACTCATAGGCCTTGCCCGCGTCGGTCGCGGGCTCGTGCCCCGCGCGCTCCGACTCTTCGTCGGCGTCGGGGTTGATGATGCCCGCGGTGCGCTCCAGCGACGAGCACGAAAGACCGAAAATGGCGAGCGCCGCGCCGAGCAGGCCGGCCAGCCCGCGTTGCATGTGCTTCATGGTGTTCCCTTCCAGCCCAGACTAATCGCACCATGCGTGTGGATCAAGAGTCGCTTCGCACCATGGCGCGACGATGCCCACACCGCGCGCCGGTGCGTTATCGGTACGCCGAATACCCTGCTTCGCTCACTGAGGCGGAGACCCCACCCAAACTCGCGATCACTTCTCCGCCGGACGCTCCACCTTCGTCGACAGGTCCGCCGCCCGCTCCAGCAGTTCTTTCTCATACTGCTCGCGAGGCATGGACGTCTCCAGCGCCGGCACAAGATCAAAGTGCCACTTCACCTCGTGATCGATCTTCGATGGGAACGCTTCCGCCATCAGGTCAATCGGCGGGATCTCCTGGATCGGCGCCTGGGCCGTCATCCGCTGGTTGATCGGCTCGTACCCCTCGAGCTTCACGCGCACGTCGTAATCGCCGTAGTACGTGAAATCCGTCGAGAGCGGCGTGCGCCCGACCTCCGCGTCGTTCAGCCACACCGTCGCGCCCGCCGGGTTCGACGTCACCGTGATCCGACGCGTGAGACACCCGGGCAGCGCCAGCGTGCAGGCGGCGAGTCCGAGCAGAATCATGGAGGTGGGGGGCCGCAGGTTCATCGTCTCACGATACCACGCCAAGGCACGTCCGGCCACGTCCGGCTGGGTGACCGTCATCGCCTCGGGCTTGGCGGATTCGCGCCGGACGAGCCCGGCGCCGGCGAAGGTGGATTCACGATCGCGCGGGGCGCGGCGGGCTTCACCACGGGAGACGGCTGCCCGTTTCCGCCCGAACCACCCGGCGCGGGACGAGCACCAGCCCCGCCCGCGGGATTCGTCGTGCCAACGCCCGGCGTCGCTCTCGCCGACATCGGCGAGGCAGGCTGCGTCGCGGGTCCAGATGAACTCAGGGCCTGATTCGCCGCCGGCTTTGCCGCGTGATGATCGTCAAACTCATCGCCGCGGAACAGCGAGCCCAGGTACACGCGCCGCACCATCTCGTCGTTGATGAGATCACGCGGCGTGCCTTCGGCGAACACCTTGCCGCTGTCCAGGATGTACGCACGGTCGCACACCCGCAGCGTCTGCTGCACGTTGTGGTCGGTGATGAGGAACGCGATGCCCGTCTCGGCGAGGCGCCGGATCTCAGTCTGAAGGTCCTCGACCGCGATCGGGTCCACGCCGCTGAACGGCTCGTCCAGCAAGATGAGCTTCGGGCGCGTGACCAACGCGCGGGCGATCTCGAGCTTGCGCCGTTCGCCGCCCGAGCACGTGCGCGCCTGGTGCTTGGCCTTGTGCTTGAGCCCGAACTGATCCAGCAGCCCGGCCGCCCGCTTCCGCTGCTCGTCATGCGACAGGGGCAGCGTCTCCAGGATCGCCAGCAGATTCTGCTCGACCGTCATCCGCGTGAAGATGCTGGGCTCCTGCGAGAGGTAGCCCATGCCGAGCCTCGCCCGCCGATACATGGGCAGGTTCGAAACGTCGTTGTCGTTGAACAGCACGCGCCCGGAGTCCTGCCCCGGGTCGGGATCGATCATCCCGATGGTCATGCGGAAGCTGGTGGTCTTGCCCGCGCCGTTCCGCCCCAGTAGCCCCACGATCTCGCTGGGGTTGACGACAAACGACACGTCGTTGACGACGAGCCGCCCGGAAAACGTCTTTCGGAGTTTGATCGCCTGGAGCAACGACACGTGCGGAGAGTGTATCGCAACGCCCATGCCGGGGCGAAGGGGCGCTCGGTGTTCGTTGGGTCTCGTCGCCCCGCTCGCGCGAAAACTACTTGATAAAGCGCAAGCACATGGGATATCGGAAGTACTCCGAGTCCTTGGCCGCCACCACCGCCAGGATCATCCCGACGATCTTCAGCACCACCACCCCGATCACGATCGGGATGCCGATCAGCACCATCGCAAGCAGAGCGCCCACGATCGCGTAGAGCAGGATCGAGATTTGGAAGTTGGTCGCCTCTTTTCCGTGGTCGGCGACGAACGGCGAATCGTCCTTGGTGATCAGCCAAAGGACCAGCGTCGGAATGACCGGCACGCCCGCGAAGGACGAGAGCCCAAGCAGGTGGGCGGCCATCGCTTTCTTCCGGTCGGAAGAAGTCGCATCGGGATCGCGGAAGCGGGCGGGATTGGGCATCGCATGATCCATAGGTGATTCACCCAAACGAGGCGAGTGCCGCCGGACGAACCTCCGGCCAACCGTGGCGGGTCCATGGCCGCGCCGGCCTCCCGCCCAGCATTGATTGGGAAGTCCCCCATGCGATTTCCGGCGTGGGGACCCGGAACTTTCTAGAATTGTTCGGCCCGCTCTCGGCATCCCGACGCGAGCGGGCCGGTAGAACGTAACGCGGGATGCGGCCGCGATCATCGGGGGTGCGGGTGGGCTCCGGCTCTGGAACGTTGGCGTTTGGGTGAATCGACAGAATCGTGGGTGGATCGACAATGATCGCACGCTGAAAACGGGAACTCGAGTTCCCCAGTGAAGCCCTACCGGCGCGTCCGGCGAACCCGTCCGGCGCGATCGACATCGAAACCGGCTCTTGCGCCGGTCGTCTCGACCAACCGTGGAGTGTGAATCTCGTGTGGAAATGGCTGCTTGGAATCTTCGTCGTGCTGGTGCTGGGGTGTGCCGGCGGGTCCTACTGGCTCTACAGCTCCGGGCAGCTCAAGAAACTGCAGGAGCAGTTCCGTCCTGACCTTCAGGCGACCACCGTCCGCCTTGACAAGGCCATCAAGGGCAACCTCATCCGTACCGTCTCCGCGCCCGGGCTCTCCGAGCCCAAGAGCAAGGTGCTCATCAGCGCCCAGGTCTCGGCCCGCATCACGGCGCTCCCCTTCGACGAGGGAGACCAGGTGAAGGCCGGCGACGTGGTCGTCCGCCTCGACGATCGAGACCTGGTCGCCAACCTCGACTCCGCACGGGCCCAACTCGACAGCGAAAAGGCCCGCCTCGACGGCGCCAAGGCGACGTACAAGAACATGGAGCAGGAGCTCGGCCGCCGCCGCGAGCTCTTCTCCACCAAGGACATCTCCAAGGCCGAACTCGACCAGGCCGAGGCCGACTTCCAACGCGCCGAGTCCAATCTTCGCGCCGCCGAATTCGCCATCGAGATCGCCAAGGCCAACATCAGCCGCGCCGAGAAGGACCTCGACAACGCCATCATCAAGACGCCCATCGACGGCGTGCTCGTGAAGCGCAACGCCGAGGTCGGCGAGCTCGTCGTCGTCGGCACGTTCAACAACGCCGGCACCGTCATCATGGAGATCGCCGACCTCTCAAAGATGCTCCTCCAGGCCAAGGTCGACGAGGCCAACGTCGCGCCCGTCAAGTCGGGACAGAAGGCCAAGGTCTTCTTCAACGCCTACCGCGACAAGGCCTTCGAAGCCACCGTCCAGCGCGTCATGATGCAGCGCCAGGTCGACCGCGACGGTACGGCCTATTTCGAGACCGAGCTCCTCGTCGAGATCCCCAAGGGCGATCAGGTCTTCTGGGGCATGACCGGCAACGCCGACATCGAGGTCGAGACCATCCGCGACGTCGTGAAGGTGCCCAGCCAGGCCGTGCTCGATCGCCCGATGGACGAACTCCCCAAGAACATCGTCGATGCGAGCCAGTACATCGACAAGACCAAGAGGTTCGCGCGCGTCGTCTACAAGGTCGTCGACGGCAAGGCCGTCACCGTCCCCGTCAGCATCGGGCCCAGCGACCTGACGCACACCATCATCCTGGGCGGGCTCGCGGCCGACGAAACAATCATCACCGGCCCCTTCAAGTCCCTCACCGGCATGAAAGAAGGCCAGACGGTGCGCGACGAGACCACCATCCCCAAGGAACAGAAGCCCGCGGTGGCCGCGACCGCCAAGGCCGGGAACTAATCGCGCATGACGATCCGCATCCGCCAGCTCCAGAAGGTCTACCGCGTCGGAACCGAGCGAGTCCACGCGCTGCGCGGGATCGATCTGGACATCAACCGGAACGAGTTCGTCGCGATCATGGGCGCCTCGGGCTCGGGCAAGAGCACCCTCATGAACATCCTGGGCTGCCTCGACCGCCCGACCGGGGGCGTCTACGAGCTGGCGGGCAAGCCCACGCATCGCATGAACGCGACCCAGCTGGCGCAGGTCCGCAACCAGGAAATCGGCTTCGTCTTCCAGTCCTTCGAGCTGCTCAACCGCCAGACCGCCCTCGACAACGTCACCCTCCCCCTCATCTACTCCTCCAAGCGCTGGTGGGGCGTGCGCAAACGCGCCAAGGAAGCCCTCGACCGCGTCGGCCTGGGCGACCGCATCCACCACCGCCCCATGCAGCTCTCGGGCGGCCAACGCCAGCGCGTCGCGATCGCCCGCGCCCTGGTCAACAGCCCCAGCATCCTCCTCGCCGACGAGCCCACCGGCAACCTCGACTCCAAGACCAGCGAGGAGATCATCGCGCTCTTCAAGCAGCTCCACGACGAGGGCCAGACCATCGTCATCGTTACGCACGAAGAGGACATCGCCGGGCACGCCAAGCGCATCGTCCGGCTCCGCGACGGCCGGATCATGTCCGACAGCCCGACCCACGAGGACGTGATGCACCAGGACTACCTGCGACGCGCCGCCGTGACCGCCGTCTCCGTCGCCAAACGCGAGTTGGGTGACGCCGCCGTCATGGCCTCGGTTTCGGCCTCCGTCTCGGCCTCGGTCGCGGAGGTCAAGCCATGATCATCTTCCGCGTCATCTTCCAGACCGTCTTCCTCGCCATCGGCCAGATCTGGGCCAACAAGGTCCGCGCCATGCTCACCACCCTGGGCATCATCATCGGCGTGGCCGCCGTCATCTCCGTCGTCGCCGCCACCGACGGCCTGCAGAAGTTCGTCCTCAAGGAGTTCGCCTCCGTCGGCGCCAGCAAGGTCTGGATCTTCCCTCGCATGCCCGATGGCCAGCGCGACCGCTTCAGCTGGCGGCAGCTGCGCATCCAGCTCAAAGAAGTCAACGGCATGCTCGACCGCTGCCCCTCCATCGAGCGCCTTACCCCCATCCTCGAAATGGCCACCAGCGTTCAATACGGCGACGTCACCAAGCCGACCGTCACCGTCCAGGCCGTCCGACCCGCGTGGCACCAGATCGAAGACCGCGCCATCATCCAGGGCCGCCCCCTCTCCACCATCGACGAGGATCAGCGCCTCCAGGTCTGCATCATCAACGACAAGGCCATCGGCGAGTTCCAGCTCCCCAGCGAGTGCATCGGCACCCGCATCTCCGTCGGCGGCCGCCTCTTCACCGTCGTGGGCGTCGTCGAAACCAAGACCGTCAGCCCCATGTTCGGCGGCGACGAGGCCCGCACCGAGGTCTACATCCCCTTCCAGACCGGGCTCATGCTCCGCCCCGAGCCCCGCATGTACATCGTCGCCCAGACCAAATCGCCCGAGCTCTACGAAGACGCCAAGGCCGAGATCACCTTCTTCATGCGCCGCATGAGAAACCTCAAGCCCGACGACCCCAACACCTTCGGCGTCGAGGCCATCGAGCAGATCATCGCCCAGTTCAAGAAGCTCGCCGCCGGGCTCTCCGTCTTCCTCGCCGGCATCGTCGCCATCTCCCTGCTCGTCGGCGGCATCGGCATCATGAACATCATGCTCGTCTCCGTTAGCGAGCGAACCCGCGAGATCGGCCTGCGCAAGGCCGTCGGCGCCAAGCCCGGTGTCGTCCTCCTCCAATTCCTCGTCGAAGCAGTGACGCTCTGCCTCATCGGCGGCGCGGTCGGGCTCGTCATCGGCTTCGGCATCGTCGCCGGGCTGAAACTGATCCCCAAGTCTCCCCTCGAAGAGGCCGGCGTCCCCATGTGGTCCATCGCCCTCTCCGTCGGCTTCTCCGCCGCCACCGGCCTCATCTTCGGCATGTTCCCCGCGATCAAGGCGGCGCGCCTCGACCCCATCGTCGCCCTCCGACACGAATGACCATCATGAAGCACGCGATCAAACTCACGCCGAGCCCCATCCGCCCGGCCCGCGCGATCATCGCCCTCGCCGCCCTCACCGCCGCCCCGCTCCTCATCTCCTGCGGCGGAAACCCGCTCAGCTCCGTCGAGGATGACTACGCACGCATCGCCCCCGAGCGTCTGCGCCAGATCACCGCGCGCAACTTCGACGACCAGAAGAAGCCCGCCGAAGCGACCTCGAAGACGCCCACGCCCGACCAGGCCAAGGCCCGCCTCGAGCACGCGGAAAAGGTGACCCTCTCGATCGAGGACTGCCGCGCCGCCGCGCTCACCAACAACCTCGACCTCAAGGTCGCCATGATGGACCCGACCATCGCCAAGGAGAACATCAGCCGCGAGGAGGCCGCGTTCGAGTCGCTCTTCACGCTCCGCGGCGCCTGGTCCGAGACCGATTCGCCCACCGCGTCGGACCTCGACAGCTCCGCCGCGCGAAGCAAGAACATCGAGCCCGGCGTGCGCATCCCGCTCCGCACCGGCGAGACCGTCCAGGTCTCGCTCCCGGTCTCACGCCTGGAGTCCAACAACTCCTTCTCCACGCTCAACCCTAGCTACACCAGCGACCTGGTCTTCTCGCTCAGCCAGCCGCTCCTCCGCGGAGCCGGGCGCCGCGCCAACACCTACGCCATCAAGATCGCCTCGCTCAACGCCCAGGCCTCCGAGGCCTCCACCAAGCTCGAAGCGATCCGCCAGCTCGCGGCCGTCGATCGCGCCTACTGGCGCCTCTTCCAGGTCCGCCGCGAGCTCGAGGTCGCCCAGCAGCAGTACGAGCTCGCCGTCGCCCAGCTCGAACGCGCCCAGCGCCGCGTCAACGCCGGCGGCGCCTCGGAGATCGAGGTGATCCGCGCCCAGGCGGGCGTCGCCGATCGCCTCGAAGCGATCATCGTTGCCGCCAACAGCGCCCTCACGCAGCAGCGCGAGCTGAAGCGCATCATCAACCGCCCCGACCTCCCCGTCGACGCCGACACGCAGGTCATCACCGCCACGCCGCCCGATCCCGCGGAGTTCGTGTTCGACGCGCCCACGCTGATCCAGAGCGCGCTCCGCGACCGCATGGAGATGCTCGATCTCGAGCTGCGCCTCGCCGCCGACGCGCTCTCCGTCGACTTCAACCGCTCCCAGGCCCTCCCCCTGGTCACCATGGACTACAGCTATCGCGTCAACGGCCTGGGCGGCTCGCTCAACCGCTCCTTCCAGGTCATGCGCGACAATCGCTTCGAAGACTGGACCGTCGGCCTCTCCGCGCAGGTCCCGATCGGCAACGAAGAAGCCAGATCCCGCATCCGCCAGTCGATCCTCCAACGCCTGCAGCGCCTCTCGTCCAAGGACGCCCGCGAGCAGTCCATCCGCCGCGAAGTGCTCGACGCGATCGACACCATCAACTCGGGCTGGCAACGCGTGCTGGCCTCGCGCCAGAGCGTGATCCTCAACACCCGCGCCTTCCAGGCCGAGCAGCGCCAGTTCGACGTCGGAAACAGCACCAGCACCAACGTCCTCGACGCCGCGGCCAGGCTCGCCGAGTCTCAGGTCGCCGAGGCCCGCGCCCTCACCGATTACCAGGTCGCCCAGATCGACCTCGCCTTCGCGACCGGCACGCTGCTCGGCGCCGGCAAGGTCGATTGGACCCCGGCCGCGACGCCCACACAAGGCCTCGACGCCAAGCTCCCCGAATGGCTCGATTGGATCAAGAGCGTTCCCGGCCCGGGCGACCCCGAGCCGGCGCCCTCCGCCGCCCCGAGTTCCACCGAGCCCGCGGCCAACCCCGCGACCGCCGCGCCGGCGTCATCGCCCGCGCCCGATTCCGGTGCGGCACCGTCCGAGCCGGCTCCTGCGGGCCATTAGCAAGCACAGCGACGAAGTCATCCGCCAGCCATCGTCACCAAGCGTCTTCCGCTCCGTGACTTCCTGACTCCGTGCCTTCGTGAGAAACGGTGGGGAGGGGATTCGAACCCCTGTTGCCCTGACGGGCAAACCGGATTTCAAGTCCGGCGCGTTCAACCGCTCTGCCACCCCACCGGGAAAGTCTAGGGCGCCGAAGCCGCGCCTCTCGGTTAGTGCCCGCTTATCACCGCATCGGTGCGCACCAGAGTGACCGTCTCTACGACCACTTCCCGGATTTCCGAAAAAAATCTCCGCGCAATTTCTCCCCGCGCGCAACTGCCTCCGCGGCCTTGTCTTCCCGCGTCGCCCCGCGCCCGCCAGCCCGTGGTTAGTAAACACGTATCACCGCTCCCGTGCGCACCAAAGTGTCCGTCCGCCCCCTAATTGGAGAGCGCGTGCGTACCCCGCGCCCTCACCGAGGCCAATCGGCGGCCCATCACCCGCCGCGCAGCCCGGCGTCTTTGACAAGTGAATACGTCGGTCGGGATCGGGCTCCGGGTGGCGCGGCCAACCTGTTGGCCGCGCGCCTTCCCGTGATCTCCCCTTGCTGTCACTCCGCCCGCGTCCTGTACCTGTAATACACCTCGAGGCTCAGCGTGCACACCGCCGTCTGGTGCACGCGCCCGCACAACTTCGACCAGCGGTCCTGCGGCTCCCAGCTCCCCGCCAAGCTCCCGTCCGTGTGCTGATGCGCCAGCAGCTCGGGCACCAGCGCGTCGTTCCAGCGCGCCCACGCCTCGCCCTGGTGCTGGAACAGCGCCAGCGTCGCGTAGTACCAGGAATGCGTCGGCGCGCCGTCCCGCCAGCGCGGCATCTCTTCCAGGATGAACCGCGCCGAGTCCTCCATCCGCGCCTCGCCCGCGCCGTGACCCAGCAGTTGCTGCACGAACATCGCCTCCGCCGTCATAGCCGGGCTCGCCGCCTGCCCGCGCTGATACGCGTACCGCCCCGGTGCGCCCGCCGTCCCGACCGAGTCCAGCCAGCGCCGCGCCGCGTCGAACGTGATGTTCGAAGTCTTCACGCCCGCGCGCCGCGCGCTCTCCATCGCCATCACCTGCCAGCCCAGCACGCTCGTCTTCCCCGCCGATCCGTCGTTCGATCGGGCCGACGCATCGACGAACTCGACCGCGAGCCGGACGGGCCGCGCGAGCCGCGCGTCGTGCGTCATCGCGTACGCCTCGCACAGCGCGACGCTCGCGACCGTCTGCCCGTACATCGTCTCGTCCGGCGCGAGGTTGCCGTCCCCCCGCTGCCGCGACATCAGGTGCTCGATCGCGCGCGACACCGTGTCTCGGTACGGGCCGTCCCGCGTGTGCGTGTGCCCCGCCGACAGGAAGCACAGGAGCGCCATGCCCGTCATCGCCGTGTCCGCGTTCACCTCGCCGCCGTTGTTCTTGCTCGACCAGCCCCCGTCGGGCTCCTGCGCCCGCCGGAGCCACTCCAGCGCCCGCGCCACCGCACGCTCCGTCTCCTGGCTCCCGCCCATCTTCTCCACCAGCTCCGATCGCTGCTCCGGCGCACGCTGCGCGAAGTCCTCGATCGGCTGCGGCAACTCCGGCGGCAGCGTGGGAAGCGGCTCCCGAGCGGCCATGCTCAACACGTTCAACACGCCCGACAGATCAGGCCGCGCCGGCTCCCCCGCGCTCGGCACGGGCAGCGCCCCCGCAGGGAGCTGGATCGCGGGCGCATCGTTCGAATCACGCCGCGGACGCGGCGTGGGTGTCATGGGCGGCAGGTCAACCGGCGAAAGGTCGATCGGCGCCGCGCTCAGCGTCGCCCCGCCTCTCGGCAGATCCAGCGTCGGCGCATACGTCGCCGAAGGCTCCGGAGTCGCCGGGCGCTCCGCCGCCGGACGCTCGACCGGCGGAAGCGGACTCTCCCGCAGCGGCGCTCGCGCCGGCAGCGAAGGCGGCTCGGTATCCAGTCCGATCGCGGGCGACGATGCCTCCGGGACCTTCACCGGTTCCGGAGGGATCACGCCCTGCACCGACGGGCTCAAAGACTCACGCGACGGCTCCCTTACCGCCAGCGGCGTCGCCAAGCTCGGCGCTTCGATCGCTTCGCTCGCGTGCGGCACGGCCGCGGCGGGCAGCGATGCGGAGGTCGACGGCGCCCCCGCTTCGGCCACCCGAGCGGGCCGCTCGGTCGATGGCAACGCAGCCTCGGCGCTCGGTTCGCTGGCGGGTAATGCTGTGGTCGTGCGCGACATGACGCCCAGCGGCGACAGCGAACTCGCCTCGTTCGCCGCACCGTTCGGTGAGTCAACCGACGGCATCTCCGGGGGCGTGTCGCTGGCCTCGCGCGCCGCGAGCTTCGTCGGCGTTACGTTGGCGGCAAGCGGCGACGCCCGGAGCGGCGCGACCGCCGCGCCGAGTTCCGGCTGGCCCGCCGTCGTCTCCACGCTCGACCTGCTCGGCCCCTCGGCTCGCGGCAGGGCCTCATGCGCGAGCGTCTGCTCCTGCAGCGCAACCGGTGCCGCTTCGTTCGGGTGATTCACCTCGGTCGGCTGTGGGCTCGGCGAAGTCGCCGCAAGATCGGGCGGCGCGTCGCTCCGCCACCTCGCCTCCATCGCCGTTCGCACCTCCGGCGTCGGCAATTCGAGCCGAGGCAGTTCCAGCTCCTGCGCCTCGAGCCGCGGCGTCTCCGGCGCTTCAACGCTCGTCGAGAACTGCGACGTGATATCGCCGGGTATCTCCGACGCCGACGACGCGAGCACCACGCGCGTGCCGCCCGACTGCATCAGCTCTCCCAGGTACGTTCCAACCCGCCAGATCGTGAGCAGCGACGCGATCAGCGCGTGAATGACGAGCGACACGAGCAGACATCGCGCCAAGAGCGACATCTGCGCAAACCGCCGCCGCCACAGCTCGGATTGCAGGAGCTTCGACAGCAGCCACAGCAGCAGCGCCGCGAGCAGAAGCAAGAGCACCCAAGGCCAGGCCGCATTGATCCACTGAGCCAGCTTCGCATCGATCGGCCGATGATCAAGGAACACCTCGCGCGACGCCGTCGACCAGAGGTTGTAATCACGATCGGCTCGCGCGCCTTCCGCATGGGGTGCGTCATCGTTCGCGGCCTTGTCACCCCGGGCCAGCTCCGCGCCGGCTGTATCACTCTGCGCCGGCCCGCTCGGATTTGCAGCGGTGGGGGGCGCGCTCGCGGGCGCTGCGTCATCCGCACTCAGCTTGCGATCCGAGCTGAACGTCAATCGGAATCCATCGGCGCTCAGCCCCGGGTCAAGCTCATTCTCCGGCGAATTGACGCTCTCGCCGAGATTCTCGACCACATGCCGCCGCGGGTCGTTGATCCTCGCGCGATACAGGTCATACCCGCCCATCCCGCCGTCGCGATCCGACGCAAAGTAGAGGTAATCGCCCGCCGGGCTCACCGCCGGCGCGCCCTCATCCCGCGTCGTGTTGGCCCACGCGACGGGCCTCGCTCCGTCCGCGGTGCCGTCGTGAGCACCGGCCTGATACAGGTCGTAGTCGTGCCGCGCGTGCCGCTCGCGCATCGTCGCATCCCACGCCGGAGCCGTGGGCGCATCTTCCCCCTCCCGCGGCCTGTTCGACGAGAAGTACAGCGTCTTCCCATCGGGCGTCAACGCCGGCCCGTACTCGTTGAACTCGGTGTTGACGCCGTCGCCCAGGTTCCGCGCCGTCGTCCACGCGCCGTCCACCAGGCGAGAGACCCACAGGTCATACCCGCCGCGCCCGCCCGCACGATCGGAGTAGAAGTACAGCGACCCGCCGTCGCCGGCGATCTCCGGGCCAAGCTCGTCCGCGTCGCTGTTGATCGCCGCGATCACCTCCGGCGTGCTCCAGCCCGCCGGCGACCAGCGCGACATGAAGAGGTCCGCGTTGCGCCCCGGCCTGCGTCGCACGAACACCATCATGGTGCCGTCGGGCGAGTACTTCGCCTCGTACTCGTCCACGCTCGTGTTGACGCCCGCGATGGCACGCGCGGGCCGCCACAGGATCGAGCGCACCGGCGCTTCGGGCGGCCGGCTGATCGTGTCCGCGTCGCTCCAGAAGCTCGACGCGTGCTGCGCCGCCAGCGCGCCGACCAGCGCCAGCGCGCCGGCTCCGACCACAGTCAACGTGACGATGCCGAGCGCTCTCATCGTTGCAACTCCGCGCTAACGCGTGGGAATGGTCTGAAGGAAGGGCTCCGCGATCCCGGCCTGCTTGCACAGGTCCAGCGCCCGGGCCACCATGCCATACGCCGCGTCGCGATCGCCCCGCACGTTCACCTTCTGCCCCGGGTTCTGCGCCGCGGCGCTCTTCAGCATGGAGAGCAGCGACGCCTCGTCGACCGCCCTGGTGTTGACGATCATCGTGCCGTCACGCGTTACGTTGATCACGATCTCGCGCATCGCCGACGAGATCGGCGCGGACGCCGCCGCCTGCGGGAGCGCGACCGCCATCTCACGCTCCGCCTGCGCCATGCTCGTCGCGATCAGGAAGAAGATCAGGAGGTTGAACAGCACGTCGACCATCGGCACAAAGTCGACGTGGATCGCCGAGTCGCCATCGCTTGCCTTGATCAGCACGGGAATGCTCCTTGAACGCCGAGCGTGCTCACGACGCCATCGCGGGCTCGGGCGCCGTAGATTGAGCCGCCGCCGCGGCCTGGGGAGGGTTCGCAGACCCCGCGCCGCGCAGGCCCGCGGGCGGCTCAGCGATCTCGGCACTCGTCATCGGCGCGGCCGGCGCATCGAGCCACCGAGTCGCCAGCGAGTCGAGCAGCGCCGTCGCGTGGTCCACCCGCGACTGAATGATGTGATAGAACAGCATGGTCGGAATCGCGACGCCGAGCCCCACCGCCGTGGCGGTCCACGCCTCGTAGATGCCCTGCGCCAATCGCTCGGTCTTTCCGAGCGCTTCGCCCGACGCCGCGATCACGGTAAACGTGCGGATCATCCCCGCGACCGTGCCTAGGAGCCCGAGCATGGTCGCGGTCTGCGGCAGACACGACAGCACGCGCAATCGCTGCTTCAGTATGCGGACCTGCCGCGCGCCCGCCTCGCTCATCAGCTCCTCCTGCCGCGCCCGATGCGCGAAGGGCTCGCGAAGACACGCGCCGATGATCTCCGCCAACGGGCTCGGCCGAGTTCGGCACTCCGCCAGCGATCGCTCCGCCTGCCCGCGCACCGCCAGCAGGCTCTCAAGCTGACCCGGCGGCGCCAGCCGCGACGCGCGCGTCACGAGCAGCCGCTCCACCACGATCGTGAGCGCGACCAGCGAGCACAACCCCAGCGGCAGCATGATCCAGCCGCCCTTCATGATCATCTGCCACACCGTGCCGACGATCGACGCCGCGCCGGCGTCCACGGGCGCCTGGCCCAACACGCCAGAGAGCGCGTTCACCTCGAGAGCGAATTGATGCATGACTATCGATCTCCTTGATTAGCGGCCGGTGTACCCGTGCTCGTGCCTGTCGGGCTGGCCGCGGCATTCCGCCGCCCGGGCAGCGCCGCCGGCGCGAGCTTGGTGCGTTCATTCCTGGCCATCGCGCCCCATTGCGAATCGGGGAATCGCTCGACGACCTCGTCAAACTGGCGTGCCGCGTCGTCGGGACGCTTCAGCATCACGAGCACACGCCCGACCTCGAAGAGCGCCGCCGCCGACCACTCGGGCTCCGCGAACGCGGCATCGACCTTCACCAGCTCCACGATCGCGTCCTGGTGCTTGCCCAGCGCAACGAGGCACTCGCCGATCTGGAACTGCGAGCGTGCCGCGGTCGCGCCGCTGTGCCGCGAAGCGACCTCCCGGTACGCCTCGATCGCCGCCGAGTGCTTGCTCTGCGCCTCGAGCGCCCGCCCAAGGCCGAACCGCGCGCGGAACCACAGATCGCTCCCCCCAAACTCCGCGAGAAACGACGCGTACGCCCGCTCGCTCTCGCTCCAGCGCTGCGCCGCCGCCGCGACGTCTCCTTGCAGCAGGAGCGCCGCGGCCTTGATCGACGCGGCAGGTCTGCCCGTCAAGAGAGTGCCGAGCGTCCGCAGCGACTCATCGAGTTGCCCGCTCCGCGACAGCGCATCGGCCGTCAGCAACGCCGCCCCCGGCGCGATGTCGCTCGCCGCCAGCAGCGCCGCCTCACGCGAGAGCAACGTCGCGGCATCGCGCGCCCGGTCCAGCTTGAGCAGCGCCGAGGCCCGGTAGTACACCGACCGAGCGCGAAGCGAGCCCTCGCCGCCCGTCATCGCTTCAAGCCGCGCGAGCGCCTCCTCCGCCCTGCCCGCCTCCAGCATCTGTCGCGCCACCTCAACCGACGCCGCGAGCTTCACGCCCTCATCCGTCGCGCCCGCCGCGAGCTTCTCCAGCAATCCTCGCGCGTCGTCGGCCTTGCCGACCGCCGCCAGCGACATCGCGTGCGCATACGCCGCCGAGTCACGCAGCCCCGGCGCCAGCGACGCAACCGGTGTCTTCGCGAACATCTCCGCGGCCTGCTCGTGCTTCCCCTGCCGCGAAAGCACCATCGCCAGGCGTGCCGACGCCTCCTCCCGCCGCGCGTGCGCCGGGTTGCGGGAGATGAACTCCGCGAACGCCGCCGCGGCCTTCTCAAGCTCTCCCGCGTTCACCAGCGCCAGCCCCTGATCGAGCAACAACTCCGGCGCGGTGTCCCCGCCGAGCGCCGCCGCCGCGGCGAGATGCGCGGCCGCCCCGCCCGCATCGCCCTGCTTGCTCTCGATCGACGCCATCAATCGCAGCGCGGTCGTGCGGGCCGATCGCGCCGCTTCATCTGCCGGCGAGCCTGCCCCCGTGACCATGGGCTGCAGCGCTGCCGCCGCGCCCTTCTGATCATTCAGTTCGATCAACGCCTGCGCCAATTCGAGCCGAGCAGCATCCACCGTGGCGTCACTGCCGCTGACCGCGCCGCTTGCCTTCTGCGCAATCGCGTTGCCCAGCGGCGCAATCGCGTCCTTGGCCCGCCCCGCCCGCCGCAGGCTGATCCCCAGGCGCAGCCAATCCTGCGCCTCGGTCGCTCCGCCCCGCAGCGAGGCCAGCCTGGAATAGCTCTCCGCGCTCGCGGGCCACTCCTCGCTCGCCGCCTGCGAATCCGCCAGTTCGGAGAGCGCCGACACGAGCAGCGCCATCGTCGGCGCATCATCCCGCGCCGCCACGGGCAACGGCGCATCGAGCGCCCGCCGCACCATCTCCCTCGCCCCCGGCTGATCCAGACGCAGGGCGCACAGCGAGCGGCGAACGCTCGCTCTCCACTCGCCCGGTTCGCCGCTTGCTGCCTTCAGATAGGTCACATACGCCTCGCTGGCCTTGGCGTAGTCCTTCGCAGCAAACCGCGCCTCCGCGAGCACCAGCGTCAGGGCGTGCACGAGCGTCGCCTTCGGCGCGGCGGCGATCGCCCGCTCACACACCTCCGCCGCCTTCGCGTGCTCTCCCATCCCCACCAGCGCGCCCGCAAGGCCGAGCGACGCATCGCCCGCCCATGCGTGCGCGGCATGACCGCTCAGGAAATCGCCGTACGCTTCCGCGGCCTTCGCGGCCCGCCCCGCCTTCGCGTGCGCCGATGCCAGGTCAAACAGCGTCTCCGCCGCGAGAGTGCCCTTGGGCAGCGCGGCGCGCAAGGCCGTCAATCGACCCGCCGCGTCATCGAAGTGCCCCAGCGACGCCTCGCAGCGCGCCGCCCAGTACGCCGCCTGCTCGCGCAGCGAGTCGTCATCCGGGGCCGCGCGCCTCGCCACACCCGTGGCGTCAGAGCCCACGTCCGACGTGCTCAGGTGCGCGACCGCATCCAGCAGCGCCAGCGCGCCCTTCGGGTCGCCGGCATCGAGCATCAGCCTCGCCCGCTCGTACCGCGCCCACCCGCGCAGCGCGGGCGGTATTGCCGCCTCGCCCTTGCCCGCTTTCCGATCGCCTCGCGCCGGGTCTTCCTTGGTGCTCGCGACACCCTCAAAGCGATCCAGCGCCCTCGCGGCCGCCTTCGCATCGCCGTCCACGCGCGCCAGCCGCGCCGACGCCACCAGCGCCTCGCACGCGATCGCCCGATCATCGCTCGCGCGCGCCTGTTCATAGAGCGATCGCGCCCTTGCCCTGTCCCCGAGCGACTCGCGCGCCCTCGCCGCGACGATCGCTGCACGCGAGCCAAGCTCGGGCGAGCTCGTGTTTGCCAGCACCGTTTCCGCGTGCGCCGCCGCGTCGGCGTGCTTCGAAAGCGACGCTTCGGACATCGCCAGCACCAGCGTCGCGCGCGGGGCGGCCTTGCTCGTCGCCCATCGCCCCGAGAAGTCCGCGAGCGCCGCGATCACCTCGTCGTGCCTCCCCAGCCTCTGCAGGCACTCCCCGCGCATCGCCGCCGCCTCGTCCAGGCGCGCATAGTCCTTCGCCGAATCGAGCAGCACGCCCAGCGCGGCCGCCGCGTCCGCGTCGCGCCCGAGCTTCACATCGCACTGGGCAAGCAGCAGCGTGGCGTCCGGCGCGTACCTGAACTCCGCGACCGAGGCCACCTTCGACAATTCGGCCCCCGCCTCCTCGAAGCGTGATTGACGCGAGAGCGCGATGCCGAGCGCATACCGCGCGTTGGCGGCGTCCTTCGACGAAGGAGTCTCCTCAAGAAACGCGCGAAGCTCCTTCTCCGCCGCGTCGTTCAGCCCGCGGTTCAGCAGCGCCATGCCCGTCTGATACCGCGACGCCCCGCCCTTCGGGAATGGCGCGGTGGGCGGTACGTTGTTCGGCGTTCCCGGCGGCTCGAATTGCAGCGCGAGCGATGCGCTCGCAGGTTCAGCCAAGCGCCCCGCGATCTCCGCAGCGTCGCGTCGCAAATCCTGACCGGGGCCGATCGCCTCACGCGTTGCTTGCGCGCTGGCGGCGCTCGCCGTGATCGCAAGCGCGAGCGGCACGACGAGCCTGTTCGAGTAAGTCGCGCGTTGCATGGCCTGAATCTCCCCGCCGCGCACCGGACGGCGTTTCAACGTTGACGTGATCCACGCGGGCGTGCCACGGCCCGCGGGCGCACCGACCGCGCCCGACGCCCGCGCGTCGCCGGCTGTATACATGGATTCCCTTCGAAGGCCGGCCAGGCGCTTTCGCACCAGACCGGCACAGGTCACGCGGTCCTTGATCGCGCCGCGAAGCGCGATGTCATCATGCAATCAGTTCGTCACGCAATCAGGAGGTCCGAGTCATCCGGCCGTTCACAGCGTCGGCTGCGCCGGTGCCGGTGCCGGAGTCGTGGTCGCGGGCGCTTCCGGAGCCTCGAGCAGATCCGCCGGGATCTGCAGGTCCAGATCACCTTCCTCGATGTTGACTTCGGGGACCGTCACTTCAACCGTGTCCGCCGCCATCACGCCCTCGACCTCCACGGCGTCCGCCATGTCCTCAGCCGAAGCCTGTTCTTCCGCGGCGTCCATCTGCTCGATGTTCGCCTCGAGCGACGCGATCGTTTCTTCGATCTGCGACATCTGCCCCTCAAACGCCTCGGCCTGCGCCTCAATGTCCGCGACCTGCGTCTCGAGCCCGTTGCTCTGCTCGCTCAGCGTCTGCTCGGCCTGGTGCAGCGCATTCCGCGCCGCGTCGTTCGCCGCCTCATTCGCCTTCTCGCGCAGTTCCTCGGCCATCTCCCGCAGGCGATCGGCCTTCTCGCGCATCTCGTCGGCCCGCTCGCGGAGCTGATCAACGCGCGCCTCGTGCGTGTCGCGCTGCGCATTCAGCGCGTCGAGCTTGGCCCGCAGTGCATCGAGCGCCTGGGCCGACGCGTGCGGGGCCGTCGTGCCGAATGCGCCGCTGGAGTGCCCACCGCCGCTCGACCCGTCCGGGTTGATGAGCTTCACGAACGCCGCGAAGACCTCGTGCTGCTCGGGCGTGGCGTACACCACGATCTTGCCCGCGCCGCGCTCGATCCAGATCGGCACGTCCTGACGCGCCATCAGCTCGCTGAGCGCCTGCAGCTTGCCGCCCGGCAGGCGATACTCGCGCGGCTCGGTGCCCTCGGCGGGCCCGGAGATCGTCGCCGCGCCGCCGAACGCGTCGAGCGAGGGCTGCGTCGCCATCGGAGCCTGAGCGGCGAACGGGCTCATCGCCGCCGGAGGCGACGGCGGCATGGCGGGCATGGCGGGCATTGGAGTCATCGGCGCGAGCGGCGCCACCGGCGCGATCGGTGCCGCGGGCGTCGTCAATCCCGCCACGGTCCTCGAGCGATTCGCGCGACGGACCGCGTCCGAATAGGCCTTCGCGGCGCGCTCGGCCGCCCTCGCCTGGTTCGCCGCCGCCTGCGCCTGGTTCTGCGCCGCGCGTGCCTGGTTCTGCGTCGCGGTATCCGCGTACACCTGCGCCAGCTCCTGAGCCCGCTCGAGCTGTGCCCGATCAACCACATACGCCCGGGCCATCGCGTCGGGGCTGACCGCTTGCCCGCGGTAGATCGTCACCGTGTCCGAGGGCGTCGCAAGAGCGTCGGGCGCCACGGTGGTCGTCTGGCCCGACACCTTCCGCTTCGTCTTGTTCTTCGACTTGGCGGCCTTCTCCGCCTGCGCTTTCTCCGCCTTGATCATCGCGTCGATCGCCGGCGCTTCGCCCAGGAACGCGCCGCCCGCGCTCCCTCCTCCCGCCGAGCTGGCCGCGCCGCCGGCGGCCTTCTCCTTCTCCGGCGGGCACGCAAGCCCGGGCGTGACCAGCGCGCCCGTGGCAAGCACGAGCGACGCGACGATCACTCCAATCTTCGACGCATTCGGGGCCGTTCGCTGAGTCATAACCATCGTGATTCTCCTGGCAAGCTTCGTCCGACCATCCACAACACCCAGCGCCGGCCCCGCGTGATATGCCGGCGAACCGAGAAACGAACTCGTGACCAACAGCGCCTCGGCGTACGCACGCCGACGGCGCGGGAACAGACTCGTGACCCAGGCGTCGCACGACGCCTCCGCTTCTTCGTTCATCTTCCGGCGCGCCCACCACGCCGCCGGATGCCACCAGTACGCCGCGCCCACCAGCGCGGCGACCCAGTGCAGCAGGTGGTCGCGCCGCTTCAGGTGCGCCAGCTCGTGCGCGATCACCGCGCGGCGTGAGTCATCATCCAGCGACGCCCACAGGTCCTCGGGGATCACCAGCTTCGGCCGAACGCCGCACCACACCATCGGGCTGATCCGCGATTCGGTCGTCAGCGTCTCGGGCGGCGACGCCAGCCCCATCACGCCCGCCATGTCCGACACCAGTTCTCGCATCCGCCGCGGCGCCGGACGCGCCCGGTTCACGATCCGCCGCAGCGTCACGCTCCGGAACGTCCGCAACAGCACCAGCACCGCCGCGATCCCGATCCACACATAGATCGGCACCGGCGGCAGGCCCGCGATCGCATCGCGCACCGCGACCAGCTTCTCCAGCACGACCCGCGTGCTCCGCGACATCGAGCCCGCGATCGACGCCTTCACGCCCGCGTCGCCGGCGCGTGCCGCTGATTGGTCGTGCAGCCCGATCGTCTGTGCCTTCGTGGTTGCAGGCGTTTCCTCAGATCCGTGCGGCCGAGCGGGCCCCGCCAACGCCCCTTGTTCGACGCCGTGCTGCGAAGCCGGGCGTGCCACGGGCTTGGATTCAATCCCGCGATCGTCCATCAGTTGGACCGGCGCGCTCCTCAGCGACGCCGTTGTCTCGACCATCGGGATCGCGATCGGGACCCGGGGCTCGGACGTTGCCATCAGCTTCGCCGGCACCTCCATGCCCCGCGGCGTCTCGTTCACATCGCTCGCTTTCGCGGGCGCTTCCATCGCCTCCACGCCCGCGTTCACGCTTCCGCCAGCCGCAACACCGGGTTCGATCCTCACGGTGTCCTTGGCTTCGTGCGTGCCCTCGGGCAGCACGCGATCCGCCAGCGACAGCACTCGCTCCGACGCGAACCACGTGTTCCGCCACACCGCGGCCACCGCCAGCGGCGTGAGGAACGACGCCAGGGCCGCCGCCCACAGCGCGTGCTTGGTCGCGGGCCGGAGCTTGTGAGAGCGGCACAAGAGCGACACACCGATCACGATCGGCGTCGCCGCCAGGCCTCCGATCCACACGAGTTGTACAAGACGAGAAAGGTCCATCATCGCTCCGCGTTTCCAGTCGCCGCGAGATTCGTCACGGGCCCGCGCCCGCCGTCGTCTTACTTCTTGTCGAGCTCGTCCATCAGCCGCCTGAGCTGGTCGATCTCGCCGGGCGTCAGCCGCTCGTTCTCGACCAGGTGCAGCACGACCGGGCCCGCCGCCCCGTCGTACAGCTCATCGAGCAGGGCCCGCACGCGCGACTTGGTCACGCTCGCGCGGCTCGCCTTCGCGCGGTACACGTACGCCTGGTCGCCCTTGTCCGCCTTCACGAAGCCCTTCTGCTCCAGGCGCGTCAGGAATGTCAGCACCGTCGTGTACGCGACCTTGCGCCCGCGCTCGTGCAGCACCTCCATCACCTCGCGCACCGTCAGCGGGCCCTGGTCCCACAGGACCCGCAGCACGCCAAGCTCCGCCTCGCCAAGCTCGTGTTCTTTCTTGCTCATGCCGCTCGCCCGTTGCCCGCGTGCTTCCGCCCGCCGCCCGGGCCCTCCTTCGTTCCCCGTCCGTCCCGCCCCGACCGCCTTTCCCGCGGCCGCCCGCCCGACTACTACGAGCGTCGTAGCAAGGTACTACAACCGTCGTAGGGCGTCAAGCTCCTTGGGAAAGAGATTCCGAGAATTGTGGAAAACCGTCATCGAATCCGAGAGTTTCAAAAAGCAGTCACCGAACCACGTGGTTGATCGGGGCCTGTCGGGGTCGTTCGCCCTGTTCGTCCCGTATCGACCGAGCGGCGCGAACCATCAACACGCGGCCTTTGCGCTGCAATTCACGCCGATTCGTGGCGTTCTTCCCTCCGCCGCACTCCGGCGCGGCCAGGGGGTACCGACATGCAATCCGCCCGCCTTGCTCGCCTTTCCGCCGCCCTCATGGCACTCGTGGCGGCCTGCTTTGCACCCGCCCAGACGACCTTCCACCCCGCCAAGCCGCCGACCCCGAACAATCCGCCCGTCGTGGAAGCCCAGCAGCCCAAGGAACCGGACCGCTTTGTCCTTTCAAAGGGCGACTTCACCTTTGTTCGCACCGACGTGACCATCCACGACGCACCGCGCGACAAGGACATCGAGCTTCGCGTCCGCATCCCGCGCCCCGTTGCGGGCGCGTCGGCCCCCGCCGACGGCTGGCCGCTCGTGGTTTTCAGCCACGGCGTGGGCGGCTCGCGCGACGCGTTCCCCGACCTGCTCGAGTTCTGGGGTTCGCACGGCTACGCGACGATCGCGATCACGCACGAGGATTCGCTCCTGCTCAAGCGCCGCAAGGGCGAGGGCCAGTCGCTGCGCGAGCTGGCGTCGGAGAAGGGCCGGCGTGAGCTGCGGAACAGCGTCGATCTCGGCAACCGGGTCGCGGATTGCTCGTTCGTGCTCGACCATCTCGACGAGATCAGCGCCGCGGTCGCCAAGGCCGGCGGGAGCGCGTTCGTGATCGATCGCTCGCGCCTGGCAATCGCGGGGCACTCGGCGGGCGCGTTCACGACGCAATTGTGCGCGGGCGTGAAGGTGCGTGCCGCGGGCGTGGGCAAGCGCGGGCTGGCGTTCACGTCAGTCGCCGACGATCGCTTCAAGGCCGCGATCGTGATCTCGGGCCAGGGCACGACGAGCAGGATCCTGGGCGAGGAAGCGTGGAGCGAGGTGAAGGTGCCCATGTTCGTGATCGGCGGCTCGCTCGATACCTCGCCGTCCGGCATGGGTCCGGAAACGCCCGAATCACGCCGGCACCCGTTCGAATACTCGCGCGGCGTAGCGAAGGGCGGCCCGCCGGCGTACCTCCTCTATATCGAGGGCGCGACCCACTCGTCCTATTCGGGCAAGTCCGTCTCCGCCCTGCGCGGCGATGGTCCAAGCACCAACGTCGCGCAGATCGGCGAGGCGGTGCGCAGCGGCACAACGCTCTTCCTCGATACCCACCTCAAGCACGACGACCACGCCAGGGAGGTGCTCGAATCGGGCAGGCTCAAGGACTCGATCCCGGGCAAGGTGGCGTTTGAGAGGAAGTGAGGGAAAGGCAGGGAGTCACGAAGTCACGAAGTCACGGAGTTGAAGACGACTCACGACCTCCCTCCGCGCCCCTCTGCTTCTCGGCTTCCCTCTGATTGCTCTGAGCTCTTCATCTTTCTTCCTGCTCCGGTTCCCCTCCACGATCTCCGCGGCCTCTGCGTTGAAGTGCTTTCTTCGCGATTTCCGCGTCTCCGCGTGCTTTTCGGTCCTTGCGGCCCCGCGCTCGGCCGCGCTTGACTCCGACATCAATCCCCGCAACCCTCATCCATGGAAGCCTCCGCGTTTTCAGGGCTTGGGGGAGTGACGCAACCGCAATCGCCGGTGCGCGTCGAGGTTGGCGTTCCCGGGCCGAATTCACATCTGATGGAGACTGGCATGCGCGCTGCGAAGATCGTGAGCGAGGGAATCACGTTCGACGATGTGCTCCTCATCCCGCTGCGGTCGGGCGTGATGCCCGCCGACGCCGACACCACCACGCGCCTCACGCGCTCCATCCGCCTCAACATCCCGCTGATCTCCGCGCCCATGGACACCGTCACCGAGTCCGCGCTCGCGATCGCGCTGGCGCAGGAGGGCGGCATCGGCATCATCCACAAGAACCTCTCCATCGAGGCCCAGGCTCGCGAGGTCTCCAAGGTCAAGCGCTCGGCCAACGGCGTGATCGCCGACCCCATCACGCTCGGGCCCGACGACACCGTCGCCCGCGCCAAGGAGTTGATGCGCCAGCACAACGTCTCGGGCTTCCCCATCACCGAGGGGGGCTCCAAGACGCTGCGCGACAAGAGCAAGGTCCTGGGAATCCTCACGCGTCGCGACCTCAAGTTCGTCGAGAATCCAAGCGTCTCGGTCGCCAGCGTCATGACGAGCAAGGGGCTGGTCACCGCGCCCGCCGACACCACGCTCGCCCAGGCCGAGGTCTTCCTCAACAAGCACAAGGTCGAGAAGCTGCTGCTGGTCGACGCGGGCATGAACCTCGCGGGCATGATCACGATGCGCGACATCGAGCGGCTGAGCAGCTTCCCGCGTGCCTGCACCGACGCGCGCGGGCGGCTCCGCTGCGGCGCCGCGGTGGGCGTTGAGCAGTACGACCGCGTCGAGGCTCTTCTCGCGGCCGAGGTCGATGTGATCACGGTCGACACGGCGCACGGGCACAGCGAGAACGTTCTGCGGACGGTGAAGGCGATCAAGGAGCGTTACAAGGTCGAGGTGATCGCGGGCAACATCGCGACCGCCGAGGCCGCCATCGACCTGGCCCGCGCGGGCGCCGACGCGGTGAAGGTCGGGATCGGGCCGGGCTCGATCTGCACGACGCGCGTCGTGACCGGCGTCGGCATGCCGCAGATCTCCGCCGTGATGAACGCCGCCGAGGGGCTCGCGTCGATCGGCTCGGACATCCCGGTGATCGCCGACGGCGGGATCCGCCACTCGGGCGACATCCCCAAGGCGATCGCGGCGGGCGCCGAGTCGGTGATGATGGGCTCGCTCTTTGCGGGCCTTGACGAATCGCCCGGCGAGCTCGTGATCTCCGGCGGGCGCCGCTACAAGACCTATCGCGGCATGGGCTCCGAGGGCGCGATGAACGCCGGCAGCGCCGATCGCTATCGCCAGGCCGACAAGGTCGGCGCCGACGGCAAGCCCGTGATGAAGTTCGTTCCCGAGGGTGTCGAGGGCCTGGTGCCCTACCGCGGGAGCCTCGCGGAGTTCGTCTACCAGCTCGTCGGCGGCCTGCGCTCGTCGATGGGCTACTGCGGCTGCAGGAACATCGGCGATCTGCGCGAGCGCACCAAGTTCTGCCGCGTCACCGGCGCGACCGTGGTTGAAAACCACCCGCACGACATCAAGATCACGAAGGAAGCGCCGAACTACATGTCGGACTCGGCGCGCGGGTGAGCGCGGCCGAAATTGGTCAGCGCTTGGTCCATGGAGTCGGTCGCGGGCGATCTGAGCGGCGCGTCCACGGGAACGACATGCCGTTGCGGTACGGACGCAAAGTCGTGCCCGTGCCACGCCGGCCGGCGTATTCACTTGTCAAAGAGCGGCGGGGAACACACGCACTCTCCAACAAGGGGACGGACGGACACTTTGGTGCGCACCAATGCGGTGGTAAGCAGGCACTAGCCACTGGGTATTTGGCATCAGGAGAAGGCAGAACACAAGGCCGCGGAAGAGGTTGCGCGCTGGGAGGGATCGCGCGCAGATTTATTTCGGAAATCTGAAAGAACGCGAAAAACACGGACACTTTGGTGCGCACAAACGCGGTGATGCGCGCGAGATCGCCCCGGGGCCGGTTCGAGGGAGCCCCCGGGTTTGTTCACGGGCGAACGGCCAGAGGGGACGGACAGGCGATCGCTCCGCGTCGTGGCCGTCGCCCGGGTGTCTTCGCTCGGGTGTGGTCGCTCGGGTGTGGTCGCTCGGGTGTGGTCGGGCCGGGAGTGGCAACCGGCCGGACACCCGCGTGTCCCCGCGACTACCATCGCCCATTATGGCAATTCTCGTTTTCCAGCACTGGCCCACCGGCGGCCCGGGCCGCCTCGGGATGACCCTCCGCGATCACGGCTTCAGGCTCGACATCCGCTTTCCAGCGAATGGCGATCCGTTGCCGAGCGACCTGGACAACGTCCACGGCCTGGTGATTCTGGGCGGGCCGCAGAACGTGACCGACCTGGCGCAGTATCCGTGGATGCAGCGCGAGGTAGAGCTGATCAAGGCGGCGCACGCCAAGGAGCTCCCGGTCGTCGGCGTGTGCCTGGGCGCGCAGCTGATCGCGCACTCGCTGGGCGGCAAGGTCGAGGCGCGGGCCGACAAGCCGGCGATCGGCATGTTCAACATGTCGCTGACGCCCGCGGGCCAGACGGACACGTTCATGGCGGGGATCGCGTGGAACTCGCCGCAGCCTCTGGCGTGCGGGCAGCAGATCACGCAGCTCCCGCCCGGTGCGACGCTGCTGGCGTCGACGCCGAACACGAAGAACGCGATCTTCCGCGTCGGGATGCGTTCGATCGCTATCGTGCCGCACTTTGAGTGCGATCGCGCGATGCTGGAGGAGATGTACAAGGCGAGCTCGGGCGAGCTCGCGGCGGCGGGCGTGTCGGTGCAGGACATCCAGTCGCAGATCGAGCGTGACTACCCGGCGTTTGCGCGCCTGTCGGACCGGCTGTGCGTGAACCTTGCGACGTACGCGTTCCCGTTGCTGAAGAAGATGTCGGCGTGAGCCGCCGCAGCTCACTTCGCACGGTCGCTCATCTCCGCACGGCACATTGACGCGCGGGACGCGAAATGACGGGCCGTGAGACAGAAGGTTCCACTCGTGACGGGTGCGTGCGAGCCTGGAGTTGATTCGGTCAGGGCTGGAAGATTCTCATGGGAACCCGTCTTTCCATCACGCCGCCCAAGGACTATGTGCTGTCGCGCGACGTGTGTTCGTACGGCTATTTTCTGCTCTGGCCCAACTTCTGGGACCCCAGGGCTGGAACGTTCTCGCGCGTGATGAACCTGCCCGAGGGGCCGGCGAAGGTGACAATCTCGCAGGGCTCGGGCGTACGCGGCGGGCGGGGGTCCGATCGCGTAAAGCCCGGGACGGCGCTCTCGTGCGTGTTCGATCGCGCGCTGGCGACAGACGAAAAGAAGGACGTGAAGCGGCAGATCGCGCGGATGCTCCGCCTGGACGAGGATGCGGCGCACGTCGCGGCCTTTCACAAGGCCGATCCGCGTTGGAAGAAATCGGGGCGAGCGAGGTTGTTCCGCTCGCCCAGCTTCTTTGAGGATGTGCTGAAGACCGTGACGAGCTGCAACGTGACGTGGCCCGGCACGCTGTCGATGAACCGGCGTCTGTGCGAGGTTGTCGGGAAGGGCGGCGGGTTCCCCGAGGCCCGCGCGATCGCGCGGACGAGCCCGGCGCTGCTGAGGTCTCGCTGCCGCGTCGGCTATCGCGATGCGCGGATCGTGGAACTGGCGAGGCTGTTTGTCGCGGGGAAGAAGGGCGGCGTGGACGCGGCGTGGTTCGAGGACCCCGCGACCAGCGACGAAGCGATTCACAAGGCGCTGATCGACCTGCCGGGGATCGGGCCGTACGCCGCGGCGAACATCATGCAGTTGCTCGGACGCTATTCGCGCCTTCCGCTGGACACCGAGAGCGTGCGGCACGGGCGCGCGGTGCTGGGCTTCAAGGGGAGTTCGGCGCAGGTGATGAAGCGGGTTCACGCGCACTTCGCTCCGTTCGGCGAGAACGCGTTCCGGAGCTACTGGTTCGAGATGTGGGTGCACTACGAGAAGAAGGCCGGCCCGGCGCACCTGTGGGACCGCGACTCGACGGGGCGCGTGTTCACGGCCGCGAACATGAACAAGAAATGAGGGCCCGCGGTTGGTCTGCGTGTGGCGCGCTTCCGCGGCACTTTGACCCGGACCTTTGCTCGCGGACTCGCTCAGGTCCGGCGTCCAAAGGCTCGCAGCCCGCGCCCGCCTCGGTTGAGATTCGGCTAGATTGACGGCATGAACAAGCTCATGGTTGCGGCGTGGTTGGCCTTGGTGTCGGGCGGCGTGTTGGCTGGCGAGGCGAGCGCGCAAGCGGGCGGCACACCGGCGGGCCAAGGAGCGAGCAAGGCTCCGGACCAGAGCGAGGAACTGGCGAAGTGGGCCGCGACGCGTGATCAGCGGATGGCGTGGTGGCGCGAGGCGCGCTTCGGCATGTTCATCCACTGGGGCCTGTACTCCGGCGCGGGCGGGAAGTGGGACGGGAAGGTGTACCCGCAGCACTACGCGGAGTGGATCCAGCACTGGGCGGCGGTTCCGTGTGCGGAGTACGCGCGACAGATGAAGCCGCTCTTTGCGCCCGATCCGGGTGTGACGGACATGTGGGCGGACCTGGCGAAGGAAACGGGGATGCGCTATGCCGTGATGTGCGCCAAGCACCACGAGGGCTTCACGCTGTTCAATTCGAGCGCGGAGTATTCGCGCTCCAACGCGGTCACGGGCGGGACGAACATCTCGCCCCCGGGACGCGACATGGCGAAGGAGTTCACGGATTCGATGCGGTCGCGCGGGCTGCGCGCGGGGTTCTATTACTCGCTGCTGGATTGGCAGCACCCCGACGCGTACGAGATGGCGCTTCCCGCGTATCCCAAGCCCACGCACCCGCGGAACCACGCGGAGTACATCAAGTACGTGCGCGGGCACGTGGATGAGCTGCTCACCAAGTACGGGCCGCTCTCGACGATCTGGTTCGACTATTCGGACCGCGAGCGTCAGGGGGAGAAGTGGGGCGCGGCCCAGCTCCTGGCGGACATGCGTGAGAAGCAGCCGCAGATCGTGGTGAACAATCGGCTGTTCGAGGGGCTGGAGAACAAGAACGGGGACTACGGCACGCCGGAGAAGTATGTGCCGCCGACGGGCCTGCCCGGGATGGACTGGGAGGTGAATCACACGCTGAACGAGTCGTATGGCTACAGCGCGCACGACACGCACTGGAAGGACACGACGACCGTGGTGCGTCTGTTGTGCGACATCGTGTCCAAGGGCGGCAACCTGCTGCTCAACATCGGGCCCGATTCTCGCGGGCATGTGCCCGACGAGGCCCAGAAGACGCTCCGTGGCGTGGGCGCGTGGATGAAGATCAACTCGGAAGCGATCTACGCGACGACCGCGAGCCCGTTCGCTCGGCTCCCCTGGGGACGCGCGACGCAGAAGCCCGGCACGCTGTATCTCATGGTGTTCGATTGGCCCAAGGACGGGCGGCTGATCGTTCCCATGAAGGGCGCGGTGAAGAGTGCGCGGTTGCTCGGGCGCGAGGGGGCGCTGGCGTTCGGCAAGAGCGAGCGTGAGGGCGGGCGGCTTGAGGTCACGCTCCCCGGGAAGCCGGTCGACGCCGCGTGCTCGGTCGTGAAGCTGGAGCTCGCGGGCGGCGTGGACGCGGCGGCGTTCGTGGCGTTTCCGGGGAGCGACGGCGTGGTGACGCTGCTCCCGCATGACGCGACGCTGGAGGGGCCGTCGATCCGCGTGGAGATGGTCGGCGCGATCGAGGACGTGAAGTACAACATCGGGTACTGGCTCGATCCATCGGCGACGGCGTCGTGGCCGATCGGGATCGGCGCGGGCCAGGAGGGCGAGTACGTCGTGAAGGCCGAGCTTGGGTGCGCGGACGCGTCCGCGGGCGCGATGATGAAGCTCGAGACGCCGGGCGGCGTGCTGGAATTCAAGGTGCCCGCGACGGGCGGGTGGCAGCAGTACCGCGTGGTGGAGCTGGGGCGCGTGAAGCTCCCCGCCGGAGAGCACAAGTTGGTGCTGCGGGCGATGAACAAGCCGGGCGAAGCGGTGGTGAACGTGCGCGGGGTGTGGCTGGGGAGGTGAGAGAGGCGGGGTTACGAAGTCACGGAGTCACGAAGTCACGAAGGGAATACCCCGTGAGTCGTTGTTTGATTGAGGGTGTGGTGAGCGGAGAATCGTGATCGGTGGGAGCGTGTCTGATTCGGGCGGTTGTGCCTCGGGCGTGGGTGTGGGCGAGGCAGGGACCGGCGCGGAAAAAAACAAGCGTTGTGAAAGACGCGCGTTGATTGCGGACATGAGGGAGACGTGGGGCCCAGGTTACGGCACCGATCGCTGATCGGCGGCCGCGTCCGGGCTGTGGGGGGCATTCTGTGGGAATCGTGCGGGCGTCGCGCGGCCGGAAATCGGCCGCGTTGGTGGCGTTCGCGAATCTACAAGAGCGCGGAGTGCCGGCGGAAGGCCGGCGCGTCGCGTGGGCGATCGGTGCGCGAGGTCCGCGATGAACGAGTACTCCATCGGTCTGCGTCGTGTCTGGCTCGGCTTGGTGCTTGCGATCGTGACGACGTTTTATGGGTTCATAGGCGGCGCGGTGCTGGGGCTCGAGGACGGGCCCATCCGCGAGGCGCTCGCGGAGCGCGTGCCCGAAGCCTCCCGGGCCGAGAGCGGCGCGCTCGTCGATCGCGCCTGGACATTCCTGCGGCGCTCGCACCTCCACGCCAGCGGCATGGGGACGGCGGCGATCGCGCTGATCTCGCTTGTGCCCGTGATCGCGGCGCGATTCCCGCGGTGGTTCGCCTCGGGCATGTCGCTGGGCATGGGCGCGGGTGGCGCCGGATACGCGGCGGCCTTGATCGTCGCGGGCGTGCGCACGCCGTCGCTGGCCAGCGCGGCCCTGGCGAAGGAATCGGCCAAGATGATCGCGATCCCGGCGGCGGGGGCGTACATGGGGGGCGCGGCGATGTTGCTCTGCCTCACGATCGTGTGGGCCTGGTCGGGGCGGAGCGCCAGGACCGGCCCACGCGATCATTCCGGGCTGGAAGTCGTGGTCGTCGGGGGAGGCATGGCCCGGGAGGGCGTCGCGGGCGCCGGTGGCGGGGTGGGGCGCTAGCGCACTACGCTCCTGCCATGCCCATTCTCGTCAATGCCGAAACTCGCGTCATCTGCCAGGGAATCACCGGCGCCTTCGGGGCCGTCCACACCAAGGGGTGCTTTGAATACGGCACCAAAATGGTCGGCGGCGTCACGCCCGGCAAGGGCGGGACGAAGGACCCCAACGGCCTGCCGATCTTCGACACGGTCGAACAGGCGGTGCGCGACACGGGCGCGAACGCGACCATGATTTTCGTGCCGCCCGGCGGCGCCGCGGACGCGGTGATGGAGGCCGCGACGGCGGGGATCACGACCATCTGCTGCATCACCGAGGGCGTGCCGGTCCAGGACATGATCAAGTGCCGGGCGCTGATCGACGAGCTGAACGGCGGGGCGCACATCCCCGCGGCCCAGCGGAAATTCACCCTGGTCGGGCCCAACTGCCCGGGCATCATCACGCCGGGGCCAAAGACCGGCGACGGCACGGCGGCCTCGAAATTCACGAGCGCCGGCTGCAAGATCGGCATCATGCCCGGATACATCCACACCCATGTGAGCCAGTCGAAGCGCGGCAAGGCGGTTGGGATCGTCAGCCGCTCGGGCACGCTGACCTACGAGGCGGTCTGGCAGACGTCGAGCCTCGGGTTCGGCCAGTCGTCGTGCGTGGGGATCGGCGGCGATCCGGTGCGCGGGCTGAACCACATCGATTGCCTGGACCTCTTCGCCAGCGACAAGGACACGCACGGCATCCTGATGATCGGCGAGATCGGCGGGAGCGACGAGAGCGATGCCGCCAAGTGGATCGCCGACGCGCGGAAGAGCGGGAAGCTGACCAAGCCGGTGGCGGCGTTCATCGCGGGTCGCACGGCACCGCCGGGGCGCCGCATGGGCCACGCGGGCGCGATCATCGGCGGGGCCGACGATACCGCGGACGCGAAGATCAAGGCGCTTCAAGGCGCGGGCGTGGTGGTGGCGATGAGCCCGGGCGACATGGGCAAGGCGATGGCGGAGGCGATGGGTGTGTAAATCCCCGCGATGAAGAGACCGGGGTCCGATCGCAGAGGAACCAGAAAATCGAAGAGGCACGCGGAGGCGGAGCCCGGCGCGATGTGAGCGCGCCGCTGGTGGGGTCGCTGAGTTGAGGCCGGGTTGGACGCGGGCCGCGACCAGTCGGTTCGCAAAGCGCACGCACCAATAGCCGTGTGCGACCTCAGTCCTTCCGCCTCAGGATCGTGTACCAGCAGAAGTAGTCCTTGGCCGCTTCTTCGCGAGGCTTGCCGCCGAGGTAGCCGAGCTTTCCGAAGCAATCGAGCACCCATTCCTGATCGACCACGTCGAGTTCGATCACCTCAAAGCCCGCGGCGTTGAACTCGCTCGGCGTCCAGGGTGATTTGCCGTCGGCCCAGGGGATGTACTCCTTGTCGGGCGGGTTCTGGGCCGGGCAGATGTTGTAGATGATGAAGAGGCCCTTGGGATTGAGCGAGTCGTGAACGGTCTTCAGGAACGTCGCGTCGTCGACGCCGAGCTTTACGAGCTTGCGCGGGTCGACGGTCTGGCCCGCGGGCGGCGTGGGATGGATGTAGCCGGCCTTGAGCGTGTTCTTGCTGGTGATCACGTCGTACTGGCCGCCGATCGCCTGGACCAGCGCGGGCTCGGCGGGCCAGCGGCCCAGGTGAACGCCGACGCGTCCTTTGCCCGCGGCGCCGGTGTCCGCCGGATCGCTGTAGAGGGCGGCGAGATCGGGATCGATGTCCACGCCGTGCGCGTCAAAGCCGCACTCGGCGAGCAGGCGGAGCTGCCCGATCGTGCCGTAGCCGAAGTCCAGGAGCCGCGGCGTGTCGCCCGCGCCGAATGTGGCGTGCTTGCCGATGAGGTCGACGACGCGCGAATAGACCAGGGCCGAGCCGTGCTTGGTGTCGTAGTAGAAGTCGGGCGTGCAGTCGCGCGGCGCGAAGCCGCCCTGCTGATCCGCGGGGAGCGCGTCGAAGGCGGGCTTGGCGAGCGTGACGCCCTTCTCGCGATTGCGATAGAGCGTGCGCGTGCCGGGATCGGGGAGCTTGGCCGTCGCGGCCAGGAACGAGTGCGCGAGGTCCGAGGTCACCAGCGGCTTGAGCGCGGCGGCCTGGGACTGCAGGCGCGCGACCGCCGACTCCGCGGGCTGTTGTGCCGCAGGAGGCTGGGCTGGCTGGGGAGCGGGTTGTGGCGTCGGTTGCGGTGCGGGCTTGGCCGCCGGTTTGTCCTGGGCCAGCGAGAGCGGCGAAACAAACGCGGCGAGGAGGAGGGCAACGCGAGATAGCCGAGTCGACATGGGTCACCTCAGCAAAAGGGTACCCGCGCCGCGAGAGGAGGTTGCGAAATCGCTCATTCACCGAGGAAACAAGGTGCTTTCCAATGCACCGATTTCACGGACGACATCGGTGGCGTGCCCACAGGCCGCGTCACTCGCGGATCAACCCCATCTGCTTGTAGCGCTCGCGGTACTTCTCGTTGAGCTTGGTGTGTTTCGACGAGAGGTCGATGGCCCGCCCGTTGATGTACGCGTTGGTGACCGCGCTCGTCAGTTCGAGCGGCGTGTCGGTGGTCACGATGAGCGTGGCGGCCTTGCCCGGCGCGAGCGAGCCGATGGAACCGTCAACGCCGAGGATCTGGGCGGCCGAAAGCGTGATGCCGCGGAGCGCGTCGTCGGGCGAGAGCCCGAAGGGCAGCCCCGACGCGGCGTGGTGCGCGAGATTGCGCTCGTGGGCGGTGTCGTCGCCGCAGGCCAGCGACCAGCGCACGCCCGCGGCCTGAAGATCGCGCGGGAGCGTGTAGCCCTCTTCATAGGGCGAGTCGTCGCGCTTGGGCATCGAGTGCGTGTTGAGCACGATGACGGGCACGTCGTGCTTCTTCAGCAATTCGACGCACAGGCGAGCATCGCGCCCGCCGACGATGATGGGCTTGAGCTTCCGCTCGATCGCCCACGCGACGCCCTGCGAGATCTGGTCGGCGTCGGAGGCGCGGATGAAGACCGGCTTCTGCGCCACGCGCGACTCGCCGGCGGGCGGGAGCACGTCCTGCATCGCGGCCAATCGAATGTCGGACTGATCGGGCTTGTGGTCGCGGTACGCCTGGGCCGCGGTGAACGTGTCGCTCAGCGACTGCAGCTGCTCGCGGATGCGCTTCACCTGTTCATCGCGGGGGGTGTTGTTCCACCACGCGGTGATGGGGCGTGCGTTGGGCCAGTTGATCGAGAGACCCGCGTTCTGGGTGACGGCCATCTCCTCCCAAGTCCAGCCGTCGAAATTGACGATCGCGACCTGGCCCGAGATGGTGCCGCCGGTCGGGAAGATCGCGCCGACGAGCACGCCGCTGGCGCGGGTGACGGGGAGGAGCGTGGAGTCGGGGTTGATGGCGGCGACGGCGCGAGTCTCGGGCGTGACGTTTCCGATTTCGGAGGAATCGACCGTCTGGCGGATGGGCGGGAACTCGGTGAGGCCGAGCTGGGAGTACGAAGAGATGAGCCCGGGATAGACGTGCTTGCCCTTGGCGTCGATGACCTCGGTGCCGTTGGGGAGATCGACCTTGTCGGCGGGCCCGAGGGCGACGATGACACCCTTGTCGAAGACGATGACGCCGCCCTCGATCGGCCCGGACGAGATCGGATGGATGGTCGCGTTCTTGATCGCGATGGGGCGTGCCTGGGGCGGCGCCTTGATGCCGAGGTCTTGCGCGGCGGCGCTGGCGGCGAGAGTGCAGGAGGCCAGGAGAGCGGTCAGTGTGTGGTGACGCATGATGGGCTCGAAAAGAAAGTCACGGAGTCAGAAAGTCACGAAGTCACGAAGAGTTGAAAACGAACAAGGCATGGGCACGCGGGAGGGGGCGGCGGGAAGATCATGGGTTGCGGAGGTATTCGAGATCCGCGGTCAGGCCGCAGCCGCAATCGAGCGGCTTGGTCTGGGTGGGGTCGATGCCCTGGCGGGCAAGGTCCAGGAGGTAGTTGGAGAGCATGCCGCGCCCCGAGGTGTTGGTGTCCGCGGAGTTGCCGGAGGCGGCGAAGAAGAAGTCGTCGGCGGCCGCCGTGGTGCCGGCCTCTTCGCCCAGCTTGAAGATGTTCTGGATGATGCGCTGGCGGTTGGCGGCGTTCTGGGCGCGGAGCCTGGCGTCGCGATCGAGCGAGAAGAGCTCCTTGCCGTCGACGAAGGTGCGGACGGCACGCGAGCCGGTCGAGAGCGGGTTGCCGGACCACACCGCTATGTCCGCGTCCTTGCCCACCGCGATCGTGCCCACGCGATCATCGATCGCGAGCTGATACGCCGGATTGGTCGTGACGAATTTCAGCGCCTCCTCGGGCGGCAGGCCGTTCGAATAGTGGATCGCTTTGGCGGCGTCGTAGTTGAGGCGGCGGGCGAGCTCGTCGGAGTCGGAGTTGAACGAAACGGGCACGCCCACGTCGTGGAGGATCGCGCCCGCGTACGGGATCGCGTCCTGCACCTCGATCTTGTAGGCCCACCAGTCGGAGAAGACGCTCGCGCCGCGTGAGGATTGCTTGACGGCGTCGGCGACCTTGTAGCCCTCGAGGTTGTGCTGCCACGTGCCGAGCGTGAAGCCAAAGTCGCGCGTCAAACGGGCGAGCATAAGGATCTCGTCCTGGCGATAGGAGTGGCAGTGGATGAGACGCCGGCGCTCGATCAGCTGCCCGACCGCCTCGAGCTCAAGATCGCGCCGGGGCGGTGCGATCTCCGCGACGCGCCGGCGCAGCTCGTCCGGCGCCAGGCGCAGGCGGAGCAGCGGCGAGACCTTGTCGCTGTAGGCCTTCCATTCCTTGAGATAATCCTGCGCGGCCGTGAAGCGATCGCGGATGAGGCCTTCGACGCCCATGCGCGAGATGGGATAGCGCGAGCGCTGCCCCGAGCCGTTGGCTTCGGTGACGTTTTCGCCCAGCGCGAACTTGATCCCCGGGATGACCTTGTTGTCCGCGAGAACAAGCTTGTCGTCGCGCGTGGAGGCGGCCTCGGGCGCCGCCAGCGGCGCGAACGGGTTGGCGTCGGAGTACGTCTCCTTTCCAGCGAAGTGGAGGTCGTCGGGGTGGGCGGCGCCCCAGCGGTTCTTGTTGACGCAGTTCTGGCCGCCGATCGGGTTGGCCGAGCCGTGCAGGTTGTTGACGGCCGTCACGCCGCCCGCGAGCTGGCGGTACCAGGAGATGGAGTCGGGGTCGGTGACGTCCTGGATGCGGACCTCGGCGGAAATGGCCTGTCCGCCCTCGTTCACGCCGCGCGAGATGCCCGTGTGCGAGTGACAATCGACGATGCCGGGCGTGATGTGGAGCCCGGTCGCGTCGACCACGCGGGCGGCGTCGAGGTCCGCGAGCGCCGAACCTCCAGCGTCGAGCGTCGCGGCGGGGCCGATCCAGTGAACCTTGCCGTCCTTGATCCACACGGCGGCGTTGTGCATCACGCCGTTCTTGTCCCCGGTCCAGATCGTCGCGTTCTTCAGGATGAGGTTCTCTTGCCCGGGCTGGTCCTGCGGGAGATAGCCGTATGCGCCGAAGGGCGTGGGCAACAGCTCGGGCACGGCGGCCGCGAAGCACTGGCCGCGGTCGATCTCTTCGAATTTCGGGAGTGGATCGGCGTCGCCGACGCGCACCGCCTTGAAGGTGTGGAGCGAGCCGTCGGGGACCGTCATCGAGCCGATGAGGAGCGTGGAGTAACGGATCGCCGTGACCTTCACCGTCCCCGTGCCGCCCAGCGGCGACATGTCGACGCTGTACGAGACGCGATCCGCGGCGACGCTCGCGTTGATCGCGGCGTGGTCCTTGTCGCCCTTCCCGTGCAGCCTGACGCTGTCCTTGCCGACGACGATGAACGTCGCGTCGTCCTTCTTGAGCGTCTCGGCCTTGTCGTCCACCGACACCATGACGTACGCGCCGGTTGGATCGGCGGGGTTCCGCGGCGCCGCGGGCTGCTTGGGAACCACTCGGGCGGCCTTGTAGCTGTGCTTGGCGCCGTCGGCGAGCGTCGACTCGCCGACGAGCGTGTCGTTGCTGAGCGTGATCACGTCGCTCGACTTCCCCTCCCCGCCGATCGGCTTGAGGTCGTGCGTGAACGTCAGCTTGTCTCCCTCGATCTTCACATCGTCGGCGTTGATGACCGTGGTCGTCTTCTCGCCGCCGTCCTTCGCGGGCCCATCCTTCGCCGGCTTGGTGAACGTGAGCTTGAGCGCGGGCTTCCCGCCCGACTCGGTCAGGTCCAGCACGAGCGAGTCGACGTCCTCGGCGCCGCGCGGCGCGCCGTCGGCCTCCGTGAGGCGCCACGAGCCCAGCATGGGCGACGCGGGCCGACGAGTCGCGGAGAAGCCGATGCGATCGCCGCCCGGCGACAGGATCTCGCCCGTCATCACGCCGGGCTTGCCGCTCGCGTCGTTCTCAACAACACCCGAAACCGTGAAGAAGCCCGGGTGGGTGTCGTTGGCCTCGGGGAAGTCGACGGCGCCGTGGTCGAACGTGAACGAGATCAGCGAGTTGTCGAAGTTCGACTTGGTGGCGCGGACGGTCTTGTCGCCGCGCTTCACGGTGATCCCGTTGTCCTTGTCGATGAGAAGGGCGCGCTCGAGCTCGCGCCCGGCCGGGTTCACGCTGACGCTCCAATAGCCCTCGAGCGAGACGGGGCGCGCGGAGAGCTCGTGACGCTGGCCGTCGACCCAGACCTCGCGGATGACGGCACGCTTCGACTTGGCGTCGGCCGGTCCGCCGGCACCCCCGCCGCCCGGCGCAAAGCCGCCAGGCCCGCCGCCGCCACCGCGACGTCCGCGCCCGCGACGACCCGGCGCGGGGGCTTCATCCTGCGGCGCATCCGCGGGCTTTGCTTCTTCGGGCTTGTCGCCCGCCTTGCCATCAGGTTTGGCGCTGGGGTCCGCGGGCTTGTCGCCGTCCTTCTTGGCGTCGGCGGGTTTCTCCTCGGGCACCTTGGGGAAGTCGGGCGTGAAGAGCGGGCTGTCGGCGATCACGAGGTCGGCGGATTTCCCCGCGGCGATCGTGCCGTGCGTGTCGGAAATGCCCAGCATCGCGGCGGGGATCGTCGTGAGCATCGCCTGCGCGCGATCGGCGGGCAGGCCATAGGCGATCGCCTTCGACAGATTGCGATGGAACGAGTTGCGATCGCGTGTCTTGGAACTGGTGAGCGCGATGGTCAGGCCCGCGGCGTCGAGGCGGCGCGGATTCGTCGGGCCCTGCTCCCAGTTCATCAGCTCGCGCAGCGAGACCGACTCGGTCGCGCTGACCGTCGATACGTCCGGGGCGCCGGGGAACGAGAGCGGGATGATGAACGAGACGTCGTTGGCGGCATCGGGCGCCTTGCGAGCGGCCTCGGTGATCGCGCCCAGTCGCCGGAACTCAAGCCCCGAGCCCACGATCGTGACCGGGCGATCGAACTCGCGCGCGAGCTTGACCGCTCGCAGCGTGTCCAGCTCGTCGTTGACCGAGAACAGCAACGGCGCCGCGCCCTGCCGCGACGGCACGTTCAACGCGTCGATCGAGTTGGCGGGGATTGTCGCGCCCGCGGCCCGCGACGCGGCCTGCCAGTCGGCATCGATGAAAGTCTGGCGGATCAGCGCGATCGCGCCCATCAGCGAGCTGGGATAGCTCCCCCAGCGGGCCTCCATCCCGGCCTCACGGTTCTGGCGCGGGCCGCCCCCGCCGAAGCCGCCGAAGTCGAACGACAGCGATTGGAAGACGCGATCGCGGATGACCGGCGAGACGGCCAGGCTGGCGTCGTCGGCGGGCTTGGCGAGCGACACGACGGACGTTGTGCCCCGGATCAGCCCGCGTGAGGGCACCAGGCCCGCGACGGTGAATCCGATGCGCCGCAGCGAGGCGGCGTTGTCTTCGCTGATGTTCTGCGCGGAGACATCGGGCGTGATGCGCGCGTTCCAGTGGGCCCCCTGGCGGTTGGTCGTCGCGGTTGGCTCGACCTCGAAATAGGGCTCGATGAAGCCCGGATAGATGTGCAGGTCGGTGCAGTCCCAGGCGCGACAGTCGGCGGGCGCGGGCGCGGGCACGTCGTCCGCGGTGTTGGGCACGTTGTCGGGCCCGGGCGCGGCGGGGAGAAGCTGCGTGATCACGCCGTCACGGACGACAATGGTCGTGTGGGCCAGCACCAGACCCGGCGCGGGATAGACCGTGGCGTTGACCAGGGCGTGGTCCGCGGGGCTGGTCGTGCGCGGCCCGTTGAAGGGCGGATTGAGCGGGCGGGCGCTGGGCTGAACGGGCGGCTGGCCCTTGGCGGTCTGGGGGTTGCCGTGGGCCGCGGGCTGGGTTGCGGGTTGGGTCGCGGGTTGGGTGGGGCGCTCAAGGGCGAGCGCAAAGGGAGCGAACGCGGCGAAGGTGAGCGCCAGGAGCGACGAAACTCGGAGGGTTGACATGGGGGCGGAGTGTACCAAGAGCGCACGGCGGATTTGCCAAGCGCCGGAACGCCAGATTCGGGAAAGTCAGGCCGCGGACACGGAGGTCTGCAAAGCGGACGAAGGGGTGGAGAGCGGGGCTACGCTTGGCACGATTCGGGGTATGGGCGGCGGGGTGTTTCGCCGCCGCGCCGCCCGGGGAACCGGTCGGCGGATTGAACTTTGGATCCTAATTTCAAACGCCGGCGGGGGCCGGGTGGGCAGGAAGGAACCGAGACATGGCGGAGAAGTTGAGCAAGGGCGCGGCGCTGATCGGGCAGTCCGGCGGGCCGACGGCGGTCATCAACCAGAGCCTGGTGGGCGTGGTGGAGGAACTCCGCGCGACCCTGCTGAAGCGCGGGATCGTGAAGCGCGTGTACGGCATGCGTCACGGCGTCAACGGGCTGGTGAAGGGCGAGCTCGTCGATCTCACCAAGTACCCCGCCAGCAAGCTGCAGCGCGTCGCGATCACGCCCAGCGCCGCCCTGGGCTCCTCGCGAGACAAGCCCGACGCGGAGTATTGCGCGAGGATCCTCGAACGCTGCAAGGAGATCAACGCACGATACTTCTTCTACATCGGCGGCAACGACTCGTCCGACACCTGCCGCATCGTGAGCGAGCTTGCCGCGAGCGCCGGCTACGAGATGCGCTGCTTCCACGTTCCCAAGACCATCGACAACGACCTGATGGGCAGCGACCACACGCCCGGCTTCCCGTCGGCGGCGCGCTTCCAGGCCCTGGCGTTCATGTCCGACTCCATGGACAACGCGAGCCTGCCCGGCGTGAAGATCAACGTCGTGATGGGGCGGCACGCGGGCTTCCTGACCGCCGCGTCGGCGCTGGCGCGGGGCGAGGGCAAGGGCACGCGGAACAACGGGCCGCACCTGATCTATTGCCCGGAGATTCCGTTCGACTCGACGCGCTTCCTGCAGGACGTGGAACGCGTCTACACCAAGCTCGGTCGCTGCCAGATCGCGGTGAGCGAGGGCATCCAGGACGCCAACGGCGAGCCGATCGTCGCGACGCTGCTGAAATTCCTGGAGAAGGACTCGCACGGGAACGTGCAGCTGTCGGGCGTCGGCGCGCTGGGCGATGCGCTGGCGGACCACGTGAAGAACAACCTGAAGCTCACCGGCTCGAAGCTCCGCGTGCGGGCCGACACGTTCGGATACCTGCAGCGCTGCTGGCCCGACCCGTCGCCGATCGACTCGAAGGAAGCACGGATCGCGGGCAAGATGGCCGTGAAGCACGCCGCCAAGGGCGAGATGAGCGGCTCGATCGCCATCACCCGCGCCAAGGGCAAGCTGTACAAGCCCGAGTTCAACCTCATCAAGCTCTCCGACGTGGCGGCCAAGACGCGTCACATGCCGCAGCACTTCTTCGATGGGCATTGCGATATCTCGAAGGCCTACCTCGAGTACCTCCGCCCGCTCGTCGGCGAGCTGCCGGTGATGGAGAGGATTTGAGAAGAGCAAAAGTCACCGAGTCACGAAGTCACGGAGAGGATTCTCCGTGAGGCGCAATCCGAGATGACAACAGCTATGAAAAAAACGGACCCGATCTCGGGTCCGTTTTCATTCCGTGTTTACGCCGACCGGCGTGCTTATTCGCTCTCGCCGTGGCGGCGTGGCATGACGGGCATCTTCTTCAGGACCGCGTCCACCAGGCCGTAGTCCAGCATTTCCTGGTCATCCAGCCACTTGTTGCGGTCGCAGTCCTTGGCGATGCGGTCGACCGTCTGGCCCGTCGCCTCGGCGTAGATCCGATAGAGGCGGTCGCGCAGGCGCAGCATCTCGCGCGCCTCGATCTCGATGTCGGTCGCCTGGCCTTCCATCACGCCCGAGAGCAGCGGCTGATGCATCAGGTTGCGCGCGTTGGGCAGCGTGAATCGCTTGCCCTTGGTGCCCGCCGCCGCGAGCACCGAGCCCATGCTGGCGGCCTGCCCGATGATGTACGTGCACACGTCGCACGGAACGTGCTGCATCGTGTCGAGCATCCCCAGCCCCGCGGTCACGCTCCCGCCGGGCGAGTTGATGTACATGTGGATGTCGGCCTTGGAGTCCTCGTTGGCCAGGAACAGGAGCTGCGCGATGATGAGGCTCGCCACCTCGTCCGTGACGGGGCTCCCCAGGAAAATGATGCGGTCCTTCAGCAGGCGCGAGTAGATGTCGTACGAACGTTCGCCGCGCGCTGACTTCTCGATGACGATCGGGACCAGGTATCCGGACATGGCTTTCTCCAGACGGGCTCGACGCGACGCGGCGCCGGCCCGGAAGGGGCGTGGATCAATGACGCGCGATCAGCGGATTCCCGCGGCGGCCTTGGGCGGCTCGACGAGCACCTCGTCGACCAACCCGTAACGCACCGCCTCCTCCGCGCTGAAGTACTTGTCGCGCTCGCTGTCGCGGTGGATGTTCTCGATCGACTGGCCGGTGTGGCTGGAGATGATTCGGTTCAGCTCCGCCTTGGCCTTGATGATCTGCTCCGCCTGGATGCGGATGTCCTCCGCCTGACCCGTCACCCCGCCGTACGGCTGGTGGATCATCACCTTCGCGTGGGGCAGGATGTACCGCTTGCCCTTGGCCCCGGCGGTGAGGAGCACCGCCGCGCCCGAATAGGCGCGACCAAGGCAGTACGTCGACACGGGCGAGGACAGGAATCGCATGGTGTCGTACAGGGCGAGCGTGTCGTCGACCGCGCCGCCCGGCGAATTGATGTAGAAGTTGATGTCCTGGCCCCGCTTCTGGTTCTCGAGGTACAGCATCTGCATCATGACGCGGGCGGCGGAGCCCTGGTTGATCTCCCCGATCAGGAAGACGATCCGATTCTCGAGCAGGAGCTCGTCGATCGTCATTTCGCGGGTCCGCTGGTATGTGACCGAAGCTGCTGATGGCATGGGTGGTTCCTATCCGTCGATGGCCGCTCTGGCCGCGAACTTCTCCGACGCTTTCCCGGGATGGTATTCCCCGGACACGCCCCGACCGATTCAGGCCAAGGGCGATCCCCGCCGCAAGATCGGCATAATCGGCATCGGTCAATAGCCCGATCGGCCCGAATATGGTCCCTGCCCCCGCCCGCCCCCGATTCGCACTATGATCCCCACCCGCCCCCTAGGTTTGGCTTGGAGTCGGTCTCGTTGGGGGCTCAACCGGAGTCTTTGTGCCCACCGCGGTCATCAGCGACATCCACGGCAACGCCGAAGCCCTCAAACGCGTCCTCGAGGACATCGAGAAGCGCGGCATCAAGCGCATCGTGTGCCTGGGCGATATCGTCGGCTATGGCCCCGAGCCCCTGACCTGCGTCGACCTCGTCCGCGAGCGCTGCGCCTGGTCGCTGATGGGCAACCACGACTTCGGCGTGCTCTACGAGCCGACCAACTTCAACGCCAACGCCGAGTCCGCCGCGTTCTGGACCCGCGAGCAGTTCGACAAGGAGCCCGACGAGGCGCTCCGCGCCGCCCGATACGAGTTCCTCGGCCGCCTGCGCGTCCGCGTGGTCGAGACCGAGCCCGACGGCGCGTTCCCCATCCTCGCGGTCCACGGCTCGCCCCGCCGCCCCATCAACGAGTACATCTTCCCCGACGACGCGACCAACGCGCCCGAGAAGATCCAGGGCGTCTTCGACCGCGTCGAGCGCGTCGCGATCGTGGGGCACACCCACGTCCCCGGCGTGTTCACCAACGAGCCCGACTTCTACCCGCCGACCGAACTGGGCGAGGGCGTCTTCCGCTTCCAGCCGAACGAAAAGGTCGTCATCAACGTCGGCTCCGTCGGTCAACCGCGCGACATGGACCCGCGCGCCAGCTACGCCATCCTCCACGCCGACCGCGTCGAGTTCACACGCGTGCCCTACGACATCGACGTGACGGCCAACAAGATCAAGGCGATCCCGCAGCTGCACCCGTACCTCGGCGAGCGGCTGTACACGGGAAGGTGACGAGTCGTACGGAAGGTGCAGCTGCTGATTCTGCCGAATCCGACGGCTACTTCGATGTCTGTTTTCTTCGCATTTCGAACGCCTCAGAAGCGCCAGCAGCGGCAGGGCGTTGCAACAGAACCGGCTGCGAGAAAACCCAACGAGCTAGGTCGGATGGTGTGGAGCGTCCCGCTTCGAGCATCCCCTTGTAGTAGGCTGCGTGCGCGAGCCCGAAAGTACGAGCAGGGTTGTCTTTGGTCGCATTGATCAGCAACGTATATATGCGATCGCAGTTGGCCTTGTCACCACGTAGTGCGTACCCGGCTACCAGCCAGCCTTTGACTTCGAGCCGGTCAACTGGCGAATTTACCATTAGCTTCGATGAGAATGCCTCCGCTGCCGCGGGGTTCTTGGCGAGTGACATCGCAGCAACCAGATATCCCTCAGCATCCTCTTTGAGCGACCCGGAATCACTCTGGTCGAGGCTGGAAAGACTCGATGTGGCTGCGACAACCGCGCGGTCGAGAAGCTCAGACCTTCCCTCGATGGCCAAGCGAAATGCGGTTCGACAGAGGAGATAGGCGCGTTGGAGAGGCATCTTTACTCTATCGATGCTTGCGATCAGCTTGTCGAAGTTGCCGCTTTCTGCAAGCGGCAAGAGTCCGAGGAATTGTTGAGCCCAGTCCGGACAGAGCTTGTCAGCGATTGTGGCCAGTCGCACTGCAGTGGCATCGTCCCCACAGCGCTTCGCCAAAGTAGCGATCTCCATGTAGGCAAAGGCTCTCTGATACTCCGTGAAGCCGCCATCGCGGATTGTCTGCTCCCAAGATGGAATCCACTCGGAAACGAGTGGTCTTCGGCCGACACTTGCGGCAATGTCAACATACATCCGTTGAAGGGCGCATACCGAATTTGCGGCTAGTCCGGGTCGATTCATCGATTGGGCAGTCTTCTTACTAAGTTCCACGTCGTATGGCGTGGGTGCGATGCGCGACATCGCAACCAGACACCACGCGGTGCCGAGCGACTCACTAAAACAGCCTTCTTTGGAAGCAAGAGCCGGGTCGATCGTGTCTCGAAGCAAGCCAACCCAAAGTCCGGGGTCTACCGCGCGAAGATTGAACACAGGGTCCGCGAGTTTCGGATTCGAGACGAGATACGGACGCATTGCCCGAATGAAGACGGCCGCCTCTTTGGGCCATTGGTCGGAAGACCGATCAACAATCGAGAATCGAGTCTCGATTGCGTGAATCTCGGCTCGTATCCGGACGTTGCGCTCATCAAGTTCAGCGACCTCAGTCTTGTGGAACAGCGATTCGGCCTCAATCGCCGGTGATACAGCGGCTTCGGGTGATTCCGATGCCAGCAGAGTTTCTGCCTTCGCGAGCAGAGCTGGTGCGTCACCGAAGTCGATGACGCCCTCCTTCGCTGCTATTGCGTCAGCGTGCCTAGATTTTGCCGATCTCACCGCATCGTCACCCTTGGCGAATGCCGTGAGGTGTGCAGTGGTGGCAGGCATCCCGTCGGAGATGCGATTCAGCGTCGACAGGGCGGCACGGAACTCGCCGCCACGCTCCTGCGAACGCGCTTGATCACGCAGTTGGAGCAAGGCGCCCACCAATTGGATTCCGCGGGTATCTCCGATGCGGGGCTGAAGCTTGTCTAACTCATGCGACAGCTGTCCGAACTTGGCAGCATATTCATCTCGTGCGCCAAAGCTCCAATCGACCTTGCCTGCTGCCCATACTGCCAAGACCAACAAGACGAAGAGCGACACACCCGCAAACCATCGCCTCTTCCGCGCAGCCCGCACGAACACCGTCTGTTGAATGTAAGGAGGAAGAACTGACTCGATCTCTGCAATTGCGGAGATCAAGGTTGACGCGGCGACCTCGAGTTCTTGAGGCGTTGGGTCGGGCTCCTCGCGCCCTGCATGCTGGAGTCGATTTCTCACCCGCACCGCGTTGAGGACACTCCGCGGATTCTTGAACATGCGAGCAAACGTCTTTACGCGCTGACCAATGGTCGGTTCCTTGCCGTCCCACATGATGAGCGCCGGATCGAGCGACTTCAAGCAGTACTCGAGCAGCACGACAGCCGCGAGAATCTGGTCGGCATGATCACTGATGCTGCGGATAGCCGGAAGGGGTTTCTTTCCGGGCGGGAGTTTGTTCATCGCTCTCTCTTGCAGATTGGGTTCTGATCGGTGCATAGGCACCGGCTCTCGTCCTAGCACGACGAACCAAAACTCTATCATTCGCGAGTATGAATATCAAGAGCCTTACAAAATACTATCAAGTCGCTGCTGATCGGAGTTATTCACGGCCTTTGACTTTGCGGCCATACGTCGCCGGGATGCCCTGACGCCACGTCTTCATGCGCTGCGATTCCGCGTTGTAGCCGTCGCCCGGGATCGGACGCGAGCCGTGCGCAAAGGACGACACCGTCTGCTTGGCGGCCGTCTTGCCCCGGTACTTCTTGACGAACTCGCCGTGGATCCAGCGATACGTCGCCTCCATGCCGTCGCGCAGGCGCGTCGAGGGCTGCCAGCCGAGGTATTCCATGATCTTGGCGTTGTCGGAGTTGCGTCCAGCGACGCCGCGCGGCGCATCCAGCTTGTAGTTCCGCTTCAGCCGAACGCCCGCGATGTCCTCGGCGATGTCGACGAGTTGGTTGATCGAGACCATCTCCGACGAACCGAGGTTGATCGGCTCCAGGATCTTCGAGTGCGTGATGAGATCGATGCCCTTGATGCAGTCGTCGATGTAGGTGAACGAACGCGTCTGCGTGCCGTCGCCCCACACCTCGATCTCGTGACGCCCGGACACCACCGCGGCGATCACCTTCCGGCACACGGCGGCCGGGGCCTTCTCGCGCCCGCCGTCCCACGTGCCGTGCGGGCCGTACACGTTGTGGAACCGCGCCACGCGCGCGTGGATGCCGAAGTCCTCTCGGAAATGGCGGCACATGCGCTCGCTGAACAGCTTCTCCCAGCCGTAGCCATCCTCGGGGAGCGCGGGGTACGCGTCGGCCTCCTTGAGCGCCGTGATGTTGGGGTCGCGCTGCTTGTCCGCGGAATAGACGCACGCGGACGAGGCATAGAAGAAGCGATCGACGCCGGCTTCCTGGGCCGCCAGCAGCATGTGCGTGTTGGTCATCACGCTGAGCATGCACAACGCCTTGTTGTTCTCGATGAAGCCCATGCCGCCCATGTCCGCCGCGAGCTGGTACACCTCCGACGCGCCCTTGCACAGAGCACGGCAGAGCGAATAGTCGCGGCAATCACCGCCGAGCTTCGCGGGCGTGCCCGGGCCCGCAAAGTTCTCCGCGCCCCTGTGGACCTGGTACCACTCGCGGAGTGGCTTGATGTCGGCCGCCCGGACTTCGTGCCCGAGCGACAGGAAGTGACGAGCCAGGTGCCCGCCGATGAACCCGCCGGCGCCCGTGATGACGATGGTGCGTTTGCGTGCCATGGGGCAGAGTGTAGGGGAAGCTCGCGCGAATCACATCGGTCGATCGGTTACGACCGGCGCAAGTTCAGGATCACGCCGAGTGAAGGGGCTTGCATGCTCGGTCGAAAGCTCTCGATCAGCCCTTGAACCACTTGGCGATGGCGTGGATGGTGACGGAGCGGCCGATGGTCGCGATTGACTCGGTGAGTGGGATGTGCTTTGGGCAGACCTGCACGCAGTTCTGTGCGTTGCCGCAGTCGTTCACGCCGCCCTCGCCCATGAGCGCGTCGAGGCGGGCGCCCTTGAGGACGGCGCCGGTGCCGTGCTCGTTGAAGAGGCGGGCCTGGTTCATGGCGTGGGCGCCGATGAACGAGGTGGGCCACTTCTCAGGGTTTTCTTCGATCTGGTACTGGGGGCAGGCCTCGAGGCAGCAGCCGCAGGACATGCAGGTGGACATGACGTAGCGCGACTCGGACTGCTCGGCGGTCTCGCGCGGGCCGGCGCCGAGCGAGTAGGTGCCGTCGATCGGCACCCAGGCCTTAACGCGCTTGAGGGCGTCGAAGAGCCGGGCGCGATCGACCCACAGGTCGCGGACGACGGGGAACTTGCTCATGGGCTCGAGGGTGATCTCGTCGCCCTCGTTGGGCGCGTACTCGTCGATGAGGCAGGAGCAACTCTGGCGCACCTTGCCGTTGATCACCATGGTGCAGGCGCCGCAGACCTCTTCGAGGCAGCCGGAATCCCAGGCGACGGGCGTGGACTTCTGCCCTTCGACGGTGACGGGGCTGGCGGCGATCTGCTGGAGGCAGGAGATGATGTTCGCGCCGGCCTCGGGCTTGACGGCGAAGGTCTCCCAGCGCACGGGCTTGCCCGGGCCGTCGCAGCGCTTGATGCGGAAGCGGACGGTGCGGCCGGGCTTGGCCTTGGGACGGGCGGGGGTCGTGTGGGAAGCGGTCGCGGACATGCGAGATCTCCGAGATCTTGTTCGATTGGAATCAGGAGGCGGAGGCGGCCATCGCGGGCTTGGCCGCGGGCTTGTCGTCCTTCTTGCCGTAGGTTCGGGCGGTGGGCAGGATCAGCGAGGCGTCGATGGGGACGAACTCGAGGGTGGTTGTGCCGCCCTGGTGCTTGGCGAGCGTGGTCTTCATGAAGTTGGCGTCGTCGCGGTCGGGGAAGTCGGTGCGGTAGTGGGCGCCGCGGCTTTCCTTGCGCTCGGTCGCGCCCCGGGCGATCGCCTCGGCGAGCACGAGCATGTCGGAGAGTGCGCGGGCGTATCCCAGCGCCTGGTTGGACCACGCGGCGCCGTCGGCGAGCTTGGCGGCGTCCTGGCGTTCGCGCAGCTCGGCGAGCTTGCCGGCGCACTGCGCGAGGCGAGTCTGGTGACGAACGACGGTGCAGGCCGCGGTCATCTCGTCGCCGAGTTCCTTGCCGATGATGTAGGGGTTGGTGCGCGGCTCGGCGGCGCCGGCGCTGGCGGAATCGACCCAGCGCTTCACCTTCTGCTGTTCCTGGGCGACGACGCGGTCGTAGCCGGCGGACGAGAGGTCGCCGGCGGGGGCCTTGGCGGGCGCGCCGTCGCGGACGTAGTTGACGACCGACACGCCGCAGAACAGGCCGTCGAAGATGCAGGAGAGCAGGGCGTTGGCGCCGAGGCGGTTGGCGCCGTGATAGGCGAAGTTGACCTCGCCGAAAGCGTAGAGGCCGGTGACGTTGGTCTGGGCGTTGTTGAGCGCACCGAGCTGCATGCCCTGGCCGACCTCGGCGAGGATGGGCGGGCGTGTGCCGCTCTTGTGCTTGGTGCGAGCGGCGTCGGGGTTGTACGAGCCCTTGGTGAAGCTGGTCCACAGGCCGCCCATGGAGTAGTGGACGGCGGGGAAGATCTTCATGGGTTCGTGGCGCGGATCGACGCCGACGAATTTCTCATAGATCTCGAGGATGCCGCCGAGTTTCCTGGTGAGGTACTCGGGGTCCTTGTGGGTGAGGTCGAGGTAGACCTGATTCTCGCCGGCGACGCCCAGGCCGTCGTTCACGCAGATGCTGAAGATCTCGCGGGTGGCGATGTCGCGCGGGACGATGTTGCCGTACGCGGGGTAACGCTCTTCGAGGAAGTAGTAGCGGTCGTCCTCGGGGATGTCGCGCGGCGGGCGGCTGTCACCCTTCTTGCGCGGGACCCAGACTCGCCCGCCCTCGCCTCGGGCGGATTCGCTCATGAGGCGGAGCTTGTCGGCGCCCGGGATGGCGGTCGGGTGGACCTGGATCATCTCGGGGTTGCCGTACCACACGCCGGCGCGGAAGCAGCGGGCGGCGGCGGCGCCGGTGCAGATGATGGAGTTGGTGGACTTGCCGAAGACGAGCCCGCACCCACCGGTCGCCATGACGACGGCGTCGGCGCGGAAGGCGCGGATCTGCATGGTGCGCATGTCCTGGGCGGCGATGCCGACGCAGCGCTGGCCCTGGGCGGTGTCTTCGATGACGGGCCAGAGGAACTCCCAGAACTCGTACTTGGTGACCTGGCCCTCGCTCTCGTAGCGGCGGACCTGTTCATCGAGGGCGTAGATGAGCTGCTGGCCGGTGGTCGCGCCGCTGAAGTGCGTGCGTTTGAAGAGCGAGCCGCCGAAGAGGCGGAGGTCGCGGTATCCCTCGCTGGTGCGGTTGAAGGGGACGCCCATGCGGTCGAGGAGGTCGATGATGCGCGGGGCCCAGTTGGCCATCTCGAGCACGGGGTGCTGATCGGCGAGGAAATCGCCGCCGTAGATGGTTTCGTCGAAGTGCTCGTACTCGCTGTAGCCCTGCTGGCGTGCGACCTCGTTGCAGGCGTTGATGCCGCCCTGGGCGCAGACGCTGTGGCTGCGCTTCACGGGGACGAGGGAGAAGAGGTCGACGGCGAGCCCTGCTTCGGCGATCCGCGCGGCGGCCGCCAGACCCGCGAGCCCACCACCCACGACGATGACGCGATGCTGTGCCATAGTGATCCGATTCCGTCTTCAGGTCGTCCGAATGTCCTGCGTGCCCCGCGAGTTTCCGAGAGTCAGAGAAGGTGTTCAGTGCCCGTCGGCGACCGAGCTTGCCGGCGCGACGTGCGAGTCAGCGCCGGCCGCCTGATGGACCTGGGTCTCGATGCGCTTGGCGTCGTCGTGCTTGATAGCGAGCGCGCCGAAGAGGCCCATCCAGGCCATGAGCATGAGGGCCGCGCCGACGGCGGTGCAGACATAGCCCCAGCGGCGTTGGGAGGCGCGGGAGATGGTGAGGCCCCAGGTGATGGCGGCGGTCCAGAGGCCGTTGGCGAAGTGGAAGACCAGGAGCGAGACGCCGACGAAGTAGAAGAGGGAGACGACGACGCCCACGGTGGTGAGGCCGGCGGTCGAGCCGTGGAGTGCGGCGGCGAGCGTGGAGGCGCTGAAGCGGAAGGACCACTCGGTGCCGCCCGGGACGAGGAAGGTCCAGCCCCAGCGGAGGGTGGCGACGTGATAGAAGATGAAGAGGAAGCCGAGGTAGCCGGAGAGGCGCTGCACGCGGTAGCGCCAGTTGCCCTGGTAGGGGTAGCGATCGGTGTTGGCGCTGCCGGTCTTGGCGTAGACGATGCCGAGGATCGCGTGGAACGCCAGCGACGCCCAGAGCGTGATCTCGATGAGGAGGAGGTGCGGGACCTGGGTGTTGATCCAGGCGACCTCTTCCTGGAAGTAGGCGATTCCCTTGTCGGCGAAGGGCGCGTCGTGCATGCCCTCACGCAGCGCCGCCCCACCCCACACGACGGAGGAGTTGGTGAGCAGGTGCGCGATGAGGAAGACGCCGATGGGGACGATGCCCGTCAGCGAGTGGAGACGACGGAGCAGGAAGTGGTTCTTTTCGATGAAGCTCGGCACGGTTTGGGCCTCCGCCGATGCGATCGCCTGAAGACGCGATCACGAGGATAACGCTTGGAATCCGTCAGCTTGGGAAATGCAGATTCGTGCCGCCGCCTGGCGCGATGACGCCGCCGGAGGGGCCGATCGGGCCGGCGCCCATGCCGCCTGCAGCGGATCCGCCTGCGCCTGACATGGGCACGCTCTGGGCGCGGCCCTCTTGTACGGCCTTGGCGACCTCGCGGGAGATCTCGACGAATTCCATGCGCAGCTCGCTGACGGCACGGGTCAGGAGCGTGGATTCGTCGGCGGTCAGGTTGCCCTTGGTCTTTTCGTCGAGCACGCCCAGCATGTCGATGTAGACCTTGGCGAGGTCGAGCGCCACCATCGCCCGACCGGTGCGGGGGTCGGGGAACGCGCCCATCGCGGACAGGGCCTGGGAGATCAGCAGGCTGAGCAGGTCTTTGAAACCGATCGGCTCGCCGGGCTGGCGGCCGCCTTCGCCCGCTTCGCCCGCGGGGGCGGCGCCGGGGGGAGGCGTGGCGGGCTTGCTGGCGGCGGCCAGCCTTTCCTTCTCCGCCTGTGCTTGCGCCTTCCAGTCGCTGTCGATGATAATCTTCGGTTGTTCCTCGCCGGCCATTGGACCTCGCGTTCGCCGGGGCGGGGACGCGGAGTTCCCTCGCCGCCGCCCGGTTGGCGATTCTAGGGAAGCCTTTGGGCTTCGTCGGCCCTTGGACACAATTCCGGAGGCGGGAATCCCAACCCGTCCGGACCGCCCGATTGGCCCGCCCGACCCGTTCGTCTTTTCCCCAGGAGCTCCGGCATGTCTCGCTCGACCCACACCCGACGCGCCACGCCGACCCTTCCCGCGGTGCTTACGCCGGCCGGGCTTGTCCGAGGATTGCTGCTGCCCGCCCTGGTTGCCGGGGTGTTGACCTGCGGGTGCGTGTCGACCAAGGCGCCGACCAACACGACGCTGCGCCCGAAGGACTTTGTCGATCCGTCGGCGACGGCCGTCGCACCCCCGGCGCGGAACAGCGAGCGGACCATCACGCGCACCGGGCCGATCGCGGCGGCGGAGACGGTCGTCGACCTGGAGGCGCGCCCGGGCGACCCGAACCTGACCGTGCAGAGCGTGCCCATCGCCGAGGCGACGTTCATTGACGCCAAGATCGGCGACGTGAACAACCGCCCGGTGTATGTGTCGGACTTTCTCGGGCCGCTGGAGGAACGCCTGCGCACCGAGGCGGCCAAGCGCCCCCGGGCCGAGTGGATCCAGATGGCGCGGAAGGACATCCGCGAGCGACTGGTGACGTTTGTGGAGGACGAACTGCTCCGGGCCGAGGCGCTCAACCGCCTCACGCCGGACCAGCGTTCGGGCGTCTTGACGTTCATGCGCCAGATGCAGACGGCGGAGGTGAGCAAATCGGGCGGCAACCGCACGGCGGCCGACGAACGCATCCGCGAAAAGACCGGGCAGAGCTTTGATGAGTACATGGAATCGGAGAAGGAAAAGAACCTGATCCAGTACGAGCTGCGCGGCATCTTCCGCAAGATCAACGTGTCGTGGCACGACATCGAGCTTGCGTACGAGAAGAACTACGAACTCTTCAACCCCAATCCCACCGCGTTCCTGGGGATCATCCGCGTCTCCAAGGACGACACCGGCGACGTGCAGCTGATCAACGAGGCCTTTGCCGCGGGCAAGGACTTCGACGACGTGGCGTCGATGGAACAGAACCGCTACCTGCCGGAAAAGGCCGGCATGAACGCGAAGGAATTCACGGGGAGCTTCGACACCTCGGAGTTCTTTGCGTACGAAGAGCTGAACGACGCGGTGCGCAGGCTGAGCCCGGGCGCCAAGGTCGGGCCGATCGAGGCGGGCGGCTCGGTGTGGTGGATCAAGCTGCACCGCATCGAGCAGAAGACGATGGGCCTGTACGACGCGCAGCTGGGCATCTCCGAGAGCATCACCAAGGTGCGTCAGAACGAGGCGCGCCAGAAGTACATCCGCAAGTTGCAGGAACGCGCGAGCGTGAGCGACATCGACGAGATGACCGACGCGCTGCTCGCGGTCGCGGTCGAGCGGTACTTGGATACCAAGACGAGGTAGAAGGAAAAGTGGCAAAGTGGCGGAGTGGTCGAGTGAAACACCAAAGCAGGAAGAATGTCTGCGGCGAGACATGGCGTTCGAGCCCAGTGTCTTTCACCTGACCACTGGACCACGCGACCACTCCTGCTCTGGCGCGATTCCGCCGTGTGATTATCAACGAGCTGTTTGGCCGTCGATGCGTTGGACTTCGTGACTTCGTGACTTCGTGACTTCGTGACTTCGTGACTTCCTCAACCTCCCTCAACCCGTGGCGGCGGTACTGGGCGGCGATCGTCGCGCGGTGGCGGCGGCGCGGGACGCTCGGGGCGCGCGGCGAGCGGGCGGCGGCGACGTTTCTTCGGCGCGACGGCTACCGCGTGATCGGTCGGAACCTGCGCACGAACGTGGGCGAGCTCGATCTGCTGTGCCTCGCGCCCGACGAGCGGACGATCGTGTTCGTGGAGGTCAAGACGCGGAGGCGGGCGCCGGACCAGCCGGCCAAGAGCGCGGCCGCCACGCCGGAGGACGCGATCACGCGGCACAAACGCGGCAAATTGATCGCGGTGACGCGGGGGTTGGTGCGGGCGAATCACTGGGAAGCGCGCCCGTGGCGGATCGACGTGGTGGCGATCGAATGGCGCGACGGCCAGCGGCCACAGATCAGGCACCATGTGGATGCGGTGAGGGGGAGGTAGGGGGCGAGGGCGGCGCAGATGATGTCATTGCACGTAGCCGTCGCGGGCGCACGCCGCGTACTTGGCGAGCCAATCGGGCAGCGGCGTAGAAGCGACGAAGCGATCGACAAAGTCACGCAGGCGAATCGTGACTGTCTCGTCGCATTCAGAAGGCGCATACATGAGGCAGTGGCCAATGCCGTGAAGGGCGCTGACTCGGCACGCGCTTGTGCGACACTTCTGCAGCACTGATTCCAGCACGAACAGACCGGGCTCAACCAGATGCGGGTGTTTTTCATGGAACATGACCGTGCCTTCAAGGCCGTCCATGTCCCAGATCATGTAGACAGCGCCATCAATCTTGCTGCGCTCTCGCAGATCGGTGTCCGGGTCCCGGCCCCGATCGCAACACACCCGATCCAGAAGGTCCGTGTAAAGCGTGGCCACCGAGCGAATGCAACGAATTTGTTCGCCGGGCCCAACCTTGCCGTATCGCACGTCTTTGAGGTATTCCGAAGCGCATCCGAAGATGAACCACAATGCGTTTGCGATCTGCTCAGGCGAATAGGCGTTTCCGAGAAACTCCGGTGACTCGAAGAGGCGGGTCAGATAGGCCGTAATCACGCTCGATTCGAGGCAAACGAACCGCTCGTGTCGATCGGTTGATTCGTCGTCGTCACCGGACGCCCAGTTGTCGTACCCCTGCGTGAAGCAATACTCCACCCACTCCTCAAAGCTCGGCGGACTTGATTCGCTCATGGCCTGCCTTTCGAATCCCGAGCACACTTGTACATGCTCGCTCGATCAACCCGGACCTTCCTCGCGGACTCGTCAGGTCCGGCGTCCAAATGCCGGGAAATCAGGGTGAGCCGGAGACGAGTTCTCCACTCGCCCGCATCAAGGCCGCCACTCACACCCACGCTTTTCGCCCCGAGAGCGTGCCGCGGAACTTGGCTTCCAGCGCGGTCTCGGCGGAGCTGGCGGGGTCGTATTCGACGGGGAGGATGAGGCTGAACATCGAGCCGCGGCCGATGTCGCTGACGAGCTGGATTTCGCCCTGGAGGATGGTGGCGAGTTCGCGGGCGATGGAGAGGCCAAGGCCCGTGCCGCCCTGGCCGCGGGTGTGCCCGCCGTCGAGCTGGTGGAACTTGTCGAAGATGCGGGCGTGTTCCTCGTGGGGGATGCCCGGGCCGTTGTCGATCACGCTGACGCGGACGCGTTCGGGATCGGAGGAGGCAAGGCGCTCGACGCGGACGATGATGGTGGGCGTCTTTCCGCCGGGGGCGGCGGGCTCGGTGAACTTGACGGCGTTGGACAGGAAGTTGAAGACGATCTGCTGGAACTTCTTCACGTCGGTCGAGACCATGGGCACGTCGTCGCTGGCCTCGAGCTTGACCTGGATGCCCTTGCGTTCGGCCTGGGGCCAGATCAGGCCGATCAGCCCCTCGCACGCGTCGCGGAGCGAGACCTTCTGGGCGTGGACCTCGACCTTGCCGGCTTCGATCTTGGCCATTTCGAGGAGCTGGTTGATGAGGTCGAGCAGCCCGCGCCCGGCGGTGAGGATGCGATCGACGTAGCGCAGTCGCTTGGCCTGCACGGGCGTCGGCTCGGCGTCGCCCACGTCGGCCTTGGCGATCTCGCCCAGGAGTTCCGCGAAGCCGATGATCGAGTTGAGCGGCGTGCGCAGCTCGTGGCTGATGTTCGCCAGGAACTCGCCCTTGACGCGGGCGGCGTCGTAGAGCGCGACGTTGGCCTCGCGCAGCTCGTTGATCTTGAGGTCGAGGGCGGCGTTGATGCCGCGGAGCTGTTCCTGGCCGGCCTGCAGGTCCGAGAGCATGACGTTGAAGGTGTCGGCGAGCTCCTCGAACTCATCGCCGGTCTGGATGTCGGAGCGGATCAGGAGGTTGCCCTCGCGGACGCGCTCGGCGGTTTCCTTCAGCGAGCGGACGGGGCTGAGGATGAGGCGGTGCGTGATGAGATAGAACGCGAGCATCGCGACGCCCAGCACGACCGAGCCGGCGCTGATGAGGTACGCGCCGTTGATGAGGAGGAGCTCGGTCGCGGGGATGGAGCGGCGCTGCAGGAGCACGATGCCCTCGAGGCCGTCCTTGCCGCGAACGGCCAGGGCGTATCGGTACTCGCGCGTGAGGCCTTCCCAGCGCGGGCCGTGGAGTTCGTCGACGCCGGGGTTCTTCTCGAAGGTCTCGACGACACGGGCGATGAACTCGTCCTCGCCGGCGCGGGCGCGGGCCTGGTCAATGGAGATCCGGCGGGCGCTGATGCCGGCGCGTTCGGACGGGGTTTCGCTGTAGCCCGCCAGGCCGCCGGTGGAGTCGCGGTCGAGGCGGTCCCAGATCTGGGCCATGCGTCGCGAGAGCTCGAGCTGCCCGTCGTCGACGAGGTTGTTCATGCGGAGCCAAGGGGCGGCGGCGGTGGCGAGCACGGTGAGGACGACCGCTCCGCCGAAGAGGAGAAGGCACTTGTTGGCCAGGGAGATCCGACGCCGCATGGGAATAGTCTAGAGCGGATTCGAGATTGACCTCACGGGAGCCGGAATGGGGAGTGGGGAGTTGGGAGAAAGCCGCGTTGTGAGGAAGGCGATGCCTGCCCGGGGTCGGCGAATGGTCGCTTGCCCCACCCCGTGCGTTGGGAACAATCGGGCATGAAAACCGAGACCGGCCCGCAGATGCCCGACGTCAGGATGCACCTGGCGAACCCCGCCAATCCGGTGACCGCGACGGTGGTGGAGACATCGCGTTGCACGCTGGGGACGGGTCGCGGCGGGGCGGCCAAGGCCGCGGGTGTGGTGCGGCATATCTCGTTCGACATCACGGGCACGCCGCTGGCGGGATCGTTCCGCCCAGGGCAGTCGTTCGGCGTGATCCCGCCGGGGGTTGACGCCAAGGGCTCGCCGCACAAGCTGCGGTTGTACTCGCTCAGTTCGCCCTCGCGCGGCGAGGACGGCAAGGGCAACGTCGTTGCGACGTCGGTCAAGCGGGTGATCGACGAAGAGTGGGAGACCCACAAGCTCTTCCTCGGGGTGTGCAGCAACTATCTCTGCGACCTCAAGCCGGGCGACAAGGTGCTCCTCACCGGCCCGAGCGGCAAGCGGTTCGTGCTCCCCAAGAACCCCGGCGAGCACGACTACGTCTTCTTCGCGACGGGCACGGGCATCGCGCCGTTCCGCGGCATGGTGATGGACCTGCTGGAATCCGGCGCCGCGTCGAAGGTTGTGCTGGTGATGGGCTCGGCGTATTCGTCGGACCTGATCTATCACGAGCAGTTCGAGGCGCTGGCCGCGAAGCACACCAACTTCACCTACCTCCCCACCATCTCGCGGCATGTGGGCCCGGCTGCGGATCGCACGCTGTATGTGCAGGACCGGCTGACGACCCATCGCGACCTGCTGACGCCGCTGCTGGCGTCCGAGCGCGGGCTGATCTATGTGTGCGGGATCGCGGGGATGGAGATGGGCATCCTGAAGGGGCTGCACGCGTCACTGTCGCCCGAGGCGTTCGGGCAGTACCTTCAGACGGACGCGGAATACCGGGACCCCAAGACCTGGGACCGCAAGCTGCTGAGCCGCAAGATCAACCCGACGCGGCGGGTGTTCCTCGAGGTTTACTAGCTCTCGGGCTTGTTCCGGGCAGGTGAGTCGGCTCTACTGGCGGGATGTCGATCGTTCCAGGGATCATCCGGCGCACGCACGCGCTGGCGCATCGCGCCGGCCTGGTGCGCGATCCATTCCGACGCGTGCGTGATCGGCTCGAGCGCCTGCTCGAGACGCAAATCCCGGGGGTTTTCGAGCGATCCAGCGTTCCGGGGATGTCGATCGCGGTGCGGTTCGATTCCGGGCCGCTGATCGAGCGTCAGTTCGGCGTGGCCTCGATCGAGACGCGCGAACCGGTCACGCCGGGCACGTCGTTCCTGGTTCTGTCGCTGAGCAAGAGCATCACGGCGATGATGGCGCTGCTTCTTGCCCAGCGCGGCGTGCTGTCGCTGGACACCCCGGTGCTCTCGCTCGCGGGTGACTCTGCGATCCCGCCCGAGCGGCTCGGGGGCGTCGATCCCACACTCATCACCGTGCGGCGCGTCCTCTCGCACACCAGCGGCCTGAATCGCACGCGATTCGACTGGCGTGCCGATCCCACACCCATCCCCGCGATCGAGGTGCTTCGTGCGGTCGACGGCTCGGATGAGCCCCTGGCGATCACGGGCCAGGTGGGGCGCGGGCCTGTGTATTCCAGCGGCGCGTTTCTCCTGCTGCAGCACGCGATGGAACGGGTGACGGGGAGGGCGTTCGCGCCGCTGGCGGACGAGCTGGTGCTGCGGCCTTTGGAGATGAACGACAGCACCTTCGATCCCCGGCGCGCCGGCCGCGTGTCGCGGGCGCACGCGGACCGAACCACGATTCACCCCCGAACATGGCCGACGTGCGAGGCCTCGGGCGGGCTGATCAGCACGCCCCGGGACCTCACCCGGTTCTTCGTCTCCCTTCTGCCTCGGTCGGGTTCACCGCACCCCGAGCTTTTGCCCGCGTCGGCGTCGCTGATGACATCCCCGGCCGCGAGCGATCCGAATCTGGGGGTCTGCTCGCTGGGCCTCTTCCTGCACCGACGCCGATCCGACACGGAGTATTTTCACGCGGCGTTCAAGGAGGGCTGGTGGTCGTGGGGTGAGGGGCTCGTCCGCCGGCGGGCGGCCTTTGCCATCTGCACCAACGCCGACGCCGGGAAGGAACTGGTCAAGACGGCCTCGATGCTCATCCGCCAGGTGATCCTCGACTCGGCCCTGGAAATACGTCCGAGTTCGGGGAGCCCGGGCGGAGCCGGGCCGGATTGATGCCCTCAATCTGGGATAGGCCGCAACCGCCCACCGGGGTGCGGCGGATCAACTCTGCGTCGGGGTCGGGGATACCGATCGGACCCCGATCGTTTGACCCCTGTCGTGGGCGTTGGTAGCTTGCCACGCCTATCGTCGGTTTCGTGAAACACCCGTGCCTGCGCCGGGACGACGGTTTTGGCTTCTCTCGATCGCGCGATATCACCATGACGACTCAGTCATCTCTTCAGCGGCGTTTGGGATCGGGGCTTGGGTTGCGCCGCGTGCTCCCGCCGGTCGCCGCCCTTCTCTTGTCGTTGGCTTCACCAGCGTTCGCTCAAACCAACGATCTTCCCTCCAGCCTTATCCGCGCGACCGCGACGCTCTCCGCGAGCGACGAGGACGCGCTGAAGAAATACGTCGACCTCTCGATCAAGGACCTGGGGAGCGACGACCCGGTGAAGGTCCGTCGTGCCCGCACGGAACTGCTCAAGCCGCTGACCGACGCCGAGGTCGGCGCGCCCTTCCGCCTGTCGTATTCCAAGGTGCTGGAGCCGGCGCTGTCGCCGCTCGTGAAGGACAAGCGCGAGCTGGTGGCGGGGAATTCGCTGCGGGTCGCGGGCGAGGCCGCGTCGACGTCGTGCGCGACGCTGGTTTTGTCGCAGCTCGATCGTCCGGAGCCCTCGGTTCGTTACATGGCGGTGCAGGCGCTTTCGCGGACGATCGAGGCGGTGGGACGCACCACGCCCGCGATCGATCTTGAGACGTGCAACCGGATCATGAGCGAGGTCGGATCGCGCCTGGCCAAGGAAAAGGACGCGTGGGTCGCGGACATCATGGCGCGCACGCTGGTGGCGGGCGTGAATGTGTCGCAGGCCAAGTTTGAGGCGCTCCCCGCCAGGGCGTTCGGCGAGCTGTGCAAGCGGACGGGCGATCGGACGCTGACGATCTGGAACGGCGAGTTGGACGAATCCTGGGCCGACACGCTGGTGGTCGCGGGCTCGGCGGTGCGTGATCGCATTACGGCGGTCGGCGCCGTGGCGCTGCCCACCGAGGCCAGGACCGACGCGCTGCGTCTGGCGGGCGACATGCTGGCGTACCTGAAGCAGGCGATCGACGCCAAGGCGCTCCCGGTTGGGCAGGCGGACGCTCGCGAGCGTCCGCGCCAGATCGCGGCGCTGGCCGAGGCGATCATCGCGCTGGCGGCATCCGAGGCGGCGCCGAAGCAGCCGATGGCGGACCTCATCAAGCGGGCCGACGTCGCGGGCGACGCCGGTTTCCTCGATGCGGCGTCGCTGCTGATCGGGGCGGATGGGGCGCTGGTCAAGAAGTTCGGCCTCCCGGCGTCACGCTTCACGAAGAAGTGAACTGGCAGGACAACAGCGAAGCAGCGAGACGGGGAAGAAGAGAACACGCCAGTACTCAAGTTCGGGCCTCTGAACGAATCGCGGAGCGATTGACGGATCGATCCTCATGTGGAAGCTCGTTCTTCCGCTCATCACGCTGATCGCCGCGATCGCGCTCTCTGCGGCCGCGGATCGCCCACTCCCGCGGGCGGACTTCACCTTCATCAACCGCGGCGACATCACGACGCTCGACGTCCACCAGATGTCATGGATGATGGACCTCCGCATGGCGCGCCTGCTGTGCGAGGGCCTCGTTCGCCCCAACATCTTCACGCGCGAGTACACGCTCGAGCCGGCCGCCGCCGAATCGCTCCCCGAGATCTCGCCCGACGGGCGGACCTACACGTTCCGCCTGCGTCGCAACGCGAGATGGTCCAACGGCGAGCCGGTGACGGCCCGCGACTATCTGTTCTCGTGGCGTCGCGCCATGCTCCCCGAGAACTCGACGGACTACACCACGCTCTTCTGGTTGATGGAGGGCGGGCGCGAGTTCTTTGACCTGCGTGCGGCGGACCTCGCAGCGCACGCGCGGCGAGTGAAGGACCTTTCTGCATCGGAGCGGCGCGAGGCGGCGAGGGCGCTCTGGGACAAATCGTGCGCGGACTTTGATCGCCTGGTCAACCTCCACGCGCCGGACGAGCACACGCTGGTCTTCACGCTGAACAGGCGCGTGCCGTATTTCCTCGATCTCATGTCGATGCCGGTGTTCTACCCGGTGTATCCGCCGCTGGTGACGGCCCACGACACGATCGACCCCGACTCGGGGCGCGTCAAGACCGATCCCTCGTGGACCAAGGCGGGCACGTTCATCACCAACGGGCCGTTCAGGCTCATGGTGTGGCGCTTCAAGCGAGACATGCGCCTGGAAGCCAATCCGTACTACTGGAATCTCGCGGCGCTCAACGTCAGGTCGATCTCGATCCCGAGCGTCGAGGACCCCAACGCGGCGGTGATGGCCTTCCGCACCGGCGCGGTCGACTGGGTGAGCGACGTGAACGCGGGCTATCGCGGCGAGCTGATCGCGCAGAAGGAGGCGTATTTCGCGGAGCATCGCGCGGAATACGAGGCGCTGGTCGCGCAGGGGCTCGACCCGATCGAGATCGATCGTCGCCTGCCGCCCGACCCGCGCGCGACGATGCACGCGTACCCCGCGTTCGGCACGTACTTCTACAACTTCAACTGCCGCCCGACGCTTCCCGATGGACGCGCCAATCCCTTTGCGGACGCGAAAGTTCGGCGTGCGTTCTCGATGTCGATCGACAAGGAGGTGCTGGCGCGGGACGTTCGCCGCTCGGGCGAGGTCGCGACGGATGTGCTGATCCCGCCGGGCTCGATCAACGGGTATCGCTCGCCGCGAGGCCTTCCCTTCGACCCCGCGCGGGCGCGGGCGCTCCTGACCGAGGCGGGCTATCCAGACCCCACGAAGTTCCCGGTGGTTGAGGTGCTGTTCAACAAGGACTCGGGGCACGACCTGATCGCGGAGTACATCGCACGCCAGTGGCAGACCAACCTCGGCGTGCCGGTGCAACTCACGACCAAGGAGATCAAGGTTTTTCGCGACGACCTTCGCACCGGGACTTTCATGACCAGCCGCGCCGGGTGGTACGGCGACTACGGCGATCCGACGACGTTCCTCGAAATCAACCGCACGGCGGACGGCAACAACGACCGCGGCTACAGCAACCCGACCTACGACGCGCTGCTCGATCGCGCCGAGACCGAACTCGACGCGGGCAAGCGGCTGCAGCTGCTGCAGGAAGCCGAGCGGATGATCGTGGAGGACGAACTCCCGCTGATCCCGCTGTTCGTGCAGAACAATTTCTATCTGTTCGACGCGCACCGCGTGTCGGGCGTCAGCTCGCACCCGCGCAGCGAGCAGCAGCTCTTCCGCGTGGACATCCTGGGCGACGGCAAGGGCGCGGAGAAGGCGCTGGCCCTCCCGGCGCTCGCGCATCCCGTCGAAGGTGGCGGGGGCGCGCCGTGACCCGCCTCATCCTGACACGCCTGGCCCAGCTTCCGCTCGTGCTCCTCGCGGTGTACACGCTGACGCTGGCGCTGGCGTGGGCGATCCCGGGCAATCCGCTGGAGAATTCGGAGCGTCGCCCGCCGCCAGAAGTCGAGGCCGCGATGAAATCGCAGTACAACCTCGACAGCTTCTGGTCGTTCTATTGGTCGTATCTCGATAGCGCGACCGGCGTGCGGGCGGCCCGCGACCACTTCAGCGGTCGTGCCGAGAGCGAGCGCCATCGCCTGGAATCGCTCCACCTCGCGCCGCCGCCGCGACGGGTGTTCGATCTCGGGCCATCGCTTCAGTATCGCGATCAGCGGGTCTCCGAGATCATCGCGGGCTCGCTCCCGGTGTCGGCACAGCTCGGGGTGGTCGCGATCATCCTGGCGATCCTGATCGGCACGCCCGCGGGTGTGCTCGGCGGCGTGCGCCCCGGCACCTGGATCGACTCGCTCTCGCTGGCCATCGCGCTCATCGGCATCAGCCTGCCCAGCTTCGTCACGGGCACGCTGCTCGTGCTCGTGTTCCCGGTGTGGCTGGGCGTCGGCAAGGTCGGCGGCTGGGGATCGCTCTCGCAGATGATCCTCCCTGCGCTCACGCTCAGCCTGCCGTTCGCGGCCTATATCGCCCGCTTGACACGCATGGGCATGGTCGAGGCGATGTCGAGCGATTACGTTCGCACCGCGCGCGCCAAGGGCCTGCCCGAATCCAGCGTCGTGATGCGCCACGCGCTCAAGAACGCGGCGTTGCCCGTCGTGAGCTACCTCGGGCCGGCGTGCGCGATGGCGATGACGGGCTCGTTCGTGGTGGAACGCGTCTTCAACGTGCCGGGCCTGGGCCAGCACTTTGTGAACGCCGTGCAGAACAAGGACCTGTTCCTCATCATCGGCGTGGTGCTGGTCTTCTCCACGATGCTGGTGCTCTTCAACCTCGTGGTCGACGTGCTGTATCGCTGGATCGATCCGAGGATTCGGATGTGAAGAAATGGTCAGGTGGCGGAGTGGCGAAGTGGCGAAGTGGCGAAGTGGCGAAGTGGCGAAGTGGCGAAGTGGCGAAGTGGCGAAGTGGCGAAGTGGAAGAACTCTACCGCCACGGCCTCAGACCTCGTTGCCTTGCCGTCCCACCACTCCTCATTCCCAACTCCCCACCCCCGCTCCTGTCCTCTACGACGCACGAGGCATCCTCTTCGTGACTTCGTGACTTCGTGACTTCGTGACTTCGTGACTTCGTGACTTCGTGACTTCCGCTACATCGCATACCCACGGATCGAGAGAAGCACGCATATCGCGTTGTATCCGCCGTGGAGCATGATCGCCGCCAGAAGGAACGGCAACGCCGCGAATGGCCCGCCGCGCTCGCCCCGACGCGCCAGCTCCCACGATTCCGCGAGCCCGATCGACGCCATGAGCGAACAGGCCGCGTGCAGCACCACGCACACCGTCCAGCGGTACCACACCAGCTCGACCGGCGCGGGCTCGAGCGACTGATTCGTGTAGATCATCGCCTCCACGGCGGCGAAGCACACGCCCGACCACGCGCCCGCGAGCAGGATCTGATCGCGAGCAACGAACAGTCTCGGCCTGCGATCGACCACGCCCGCCGTCAGGCATGACTTCAGTACTTCCTCCAGCGCCGGCCCGAACACAATGAGCATCCAGGGCGACCAGCCCCCCGATTTCATAGAGCCCAACCACGCGACCAGCGTCGCCATCGGGCCGCCGAGCAGTGCTAGCGCGATCGCGACCAGCCAGCCGGTGCGCGACGGCGTGACGCCTTGCAGCGCTTCGCGTTCGTCGGCCTCGTGCTCGTGCGGTGCACTCACGGCGCAACGCCCCCGCTGAAACCAGCCGCTTCATCAACCACCAACGCGCTTGGAACAATGGGCCGCCCCGGGCGGCTCGAAGAAAAGAACCCACCGGACCATTCGCGGCGAGTCTTACGCCGGTTGCTCGGGCGTGAGCGTCGCGCCGTCGAGCACGTCAAAGCTGACGAACTGCCCGGGCTCGAACTGCGACGCCGATTGCCGCCCATCGGTCAACGCACACACCATCGGCACGCCCGCGTTCACCGTGATCGAGTTCGTGCTCGATTCGGTGGAGACGACGTGTCCCTGCACGCGGCGGGGCCTGCCCTGCACGGGCTCCACGTACCGCCCGCCGCTCTGCACCACGTCGACCCGGCGCGCCTTGGCCCGGATCACGCCGATCACCTTCTTCCCCACGGGGGTCGAGAGGCCAGCGGTGGGCACCAGGTGCAGGCGATAGCTCGTGTCGGGGAACGACACGACGACGTACGCGCCCTTGGTGGCGGTTTCGGGCATGACCTGCTCGAGCACGCCGCGGCAGAGATACGGGGCAATCTTCGTGGTCGGCGAGGGGGTAATCATGGTCCAAGAGATTAGGCGGTCGTGACCCGCCCCGTCTTGGAGCCCAACGCGGAGCCCATCGCTAAAAAGTTCGCCAGGAGCTTCGTGCCCTGCTCGGTCAGGAAGCTCTCCGGGTGGAACTGCACGCCCTCGACGGGGAACTTCTTCGCATCGCCGAACACGCGCCGCAGCCCCATCACCACGCGGCGCGTGCCGCCCTTGCCGTCATCTTCATCGGTCCACGCCGACAACACCCAACCGTCCTGCCCGGGCGCGGGCGGCGGCGGGATCGTCTCGGGGAGCACGACCAGCGAGTGATAGCGAGTCGCGGTGAAGGGCTGGGGCATGCCCGCGAAGATGCCGCTCGCGTCGTGGATGATCGGGCTCGTCTTCCCGTGCATCTGGATGACGTGGCGCGTCACGGTCATGCCGTTGGACGCGGCCAGGCACTGATGCCCGAGACACACGCCCAGCACCGGAATCCGCCCCGCGAATCGCTCGATCATGGCGCTCGACACGCCCGCCTCGTTGGGGGTACACGGCCCGGGCGAGATGACCAGGTGCGTCGGACCGCGCCCGGAATCGAGTGCGGCGGCCTCGTCCGGCGTGATCTTGTCGTTGCGCACGACCAGCAGGTCTCGGCCCAGTTCGAGCGACGGCTCGATCTCACCGAACCGCTGGACGAGATTCCAGGTGAAGCTGTCGTAGTTGTCGATCAGGAGGATCATCGGGGAAGGGTAGGAAGAACGCCGAGAGCAAGCGCCGGGTCAGCGGCCGCCAACACGCGGTCCGATCGCCACTCCCTCTTCATTTGGCTATCAAGAAATTCGGCCAATTGGCACCCACGCCGCCCTGTCAGTCGCTCCGCGCCTACTTCCCGTGCCCCTCTTTCACATGCCCGCGCAGGGGATCAGTCCCGAACTCGTGCTCCGTATCGCGCCACGCGCAGTGGATGTGGTTCGCGTCGTTCTGCGTGTTGTCGTATTCGACGATGAACGTCGGGCCGTGGATCCGGTAGTAGTGCTTCTGGCCTTTTTCCACGCCGCCGGCCCAAGCGAAGACGATCGCGTCGACGCCGGCGCGCTTCACGCGTTCGAGCTGCCAGTTCGAGAGGTCGCTCGTGAGGTTGCCCGCGTACACCTCGACGAGCCGCCAGAGCATGCGCTTCTGGTCGTCGCTCATGCGCGACGCGGGCAGGCCCTCGGGCTTGTCGAGCTTCGGCTCATGCCCGGGCACGAGCAGGATGTCGGCCGGCGCGTCCACCGCGATCAACGCGGCCTTCCGCTGCGCCTCGTCCAGCGATTTCACCAGCTCGCGGGCCAGGTCCTCCTCCACGCTCAGCACGCGCAGGCCGGCACGCGGCCCGGCTCGCACCTCCGCGGGGTTCGCGCCGAAGAACATCGGCGCTGTCGCGACGCGCTCGTCCGACATCGATGAGAAGTTGATCGAGAGGTGGTGCCCCTCGAACTTCCAGCCCCAAGGCCCATCGCCCGGCGCCTTGCCCGCGCTCGTGAAGATCGAGAGCGTGTACTTCTCCGGGTCGCGCCCCGCGCCGCTCTGCCCGGCGCGCTGCTCCATCTCGCGCAGCACCAGCTCGAGCTGGATGATCTGCTCGGCCTTCAGATAGCCGTGCGCGCTCAGCCCCGAACGCAGCACGTTTCTCGCCGCAATGCGCTGCGCCTCGTTCATCTCGCCCAGCGGAACTCCCTTGCGCTCGCGCGGTATGAAGTGCCAGTCCGTCCGCCACGCGTCGTTGATATCAAAGAGTCCCTTGGCGCGCAGCCCGGGCGACAAGCTATTGAGCCACGCCGAGGCGGCGCTGGCCATCTGCGCACCGGTCGAGGCGCGCGGCACCAGCGCGAGCATGATCGCGCCGCTCAGCAGAATCACGGCGACGCCGGCCGAGATCGCGTTCACACCTTTGGTTTCGTTCGTACGCTGGCGCATGAAAAACCCCCTTGGCTCGTGCCTCGGGGGTTCAGTATCGCAGAAAACGATGATCGGGGCTCTCAGTTCTTGTCGCGACCGAGCGGTACTTCAAGCCACGCCAAGCGTCCCCGACTTGGGCATCTTCCTCGTGCCTGATGCCAGGTGCCTGTTGCCAGCCTGCTCACGCCGCCTCACCCTGCTGGGCCCACGGCTCGTTGAGCCTGCCCGCCACGCCGTCGCGGGTGACGTAGAAGAACTCTCCGGTGATGGGATACGGCAGGCGCTTGTAATCCTGCTGCACGCGGGCCGCCAGCCGCTTCACGAAGCTGTCGGGCCCGGGCGAGAGGGCGATAAACATGTCACGGGCCGGCGTGGCGACGTAGAAGTCGCCGCCCAGCTGCGGTGCGAGGCGGTCGTACAGGCCGGTAAGCAGCAGACGGGCGGCGTCATAGCCGTCGTGCTCGGCGAGGATCGCCGCCTTGCCGCCTTCCTTGCTCTCAACGACCTGCACCTCGAGTTCGGGCGCAAAGCCGTCGAGATTCTCGCGCGAGATCTGCTCGATGTCCTCGATCGTCACGCCCCAGCGAACGACCTGCTCGGTCGTGATGCTGACGGTCATGTTGGGGAGATCGGTGACAAAGACGATAACCGTGTTGTTGACGAAGGGCACGTGGGCCACCATCTCGCGGGCCAGGTGCTCAAAGATCGAATCGGGCTGGATGCGCGGCATGATCCGCGGCCTGGCGAAGTCCAGCGTCATGTTCATGAGCTGCATCGCCTCGCCAGCGAAGAGCTGGTCGAGATAATGCTCCACGATCTCGGACCCGCGCCCGGGCTCGTGTCGCACCATGCGGTACAGGTTTTCGAGGTCGAGACGACGCCCGTTCACCAGAATCTCGCGCGGGCCCACGAGGTCCACCTTGTACTCAGGCTGGAGCTTCTTGAGCATCTCGACGACAGCCTCGGCGAACGCTCCGGGTTCCTGCGGCATACTCGACATCGCCACCTCTCCTCTCTCTTCTCGATCGGAGCGGTCGGCCGGTGTCAAGACGCTGTCTAAACGCATCAAGCAGCGGTGAACAACCGGCCAACTGCTCGGACAGGCGTCTATCGACTTCACCCTCCGCAGGGCGGCGGGCTTTGGATCGTGTCAAGGAAGAACTGCCCTCGCGAGACGCCGAATACACGCGCTCGCCCGCAGATTTCGCGCGATCGATTCGATCGACGCTCCCATATCCGCGCAAATCGCGTCCGATCATCCGCAAATGACACGTGGGCGATGTTCGGTGGGTGCCGCGGGCAGCGTGCAGAGCATCGCCCAGTCATTGCCTAGAACGAACCCCAGGTGAACTCGGAGCATCCTCGACCTTGGTCGAGGTAGTGCTCGGCGATCTTGGGTCCGTGCCTGGGCTCGTGCTCGATGTAGCACGGCTGCTACCGTAGCCCAACTCGAACCTGTCAACACGAATCTGAAAACCGTCGCATCCCTTGCCAATCGCAGTCGCGACCGCTGTTCCCACCGCCGCCACCACGACCGCGGCACCCTTCCAGGACCAGGTGAATCGTGCAGTTCTTGCCATCTTCCCGTTCCTCCTAGGTGCCGGTTGACGCACCCGGCGAGTACATCGGTGGCCCGGCGGCTTGCAGACACTCCTCACAGACCGATTTTTCGATGCAGTCCGAACAGACTGCACAGATCGCCCGGTTCTTATCGCATTCAATACGGGTAAAGGAAAGTTCTTACGAGGACTCAGTCATAAATATTCGTATTTTGTACGGTCTAAGCGCATGTCGCTTGCTTCTGGCCACGAGCGGTTATAATCCCGACTCTTGGGGCTGGAGCCCGGCCGGCGACACCCCGCCATACCAACGGGAGACCCACCGTGACCGAGCAGGAAATCGAAGCGAAAGTCATCGACATCGTCGCCGAGCAGATGGGCGCCGATAAGGCCAAGATCACCCGCGCGACCTCGTTCGTCGAGGACTTGAACGCCGACAGCCTCGACACGGTCGAGCTGGTCATGGAGTTCGAGGACGAATTCGAGACCTCGATCCCCGACGAACAGGCCGAGAAGATCAAGACCGTTGGTGAGGCCATTGACTTCATCAAGCAGGCCCACGGCATCTCCTGAACGGCCCCCCCGCGGGCACGCCCTAACCTCTATTCATGCTTGCCGCCCGGGCCACGGGTGATCGCTGATGGTCTGCGCACCGTCATTGCCCCCGGGTGCGTACACTGGCGGCGGTTCCTCCACGACCCAGACCTCGACGCGCCGGGCGACCGGCGGTCCCCGATCACTTCACGCTTCGCACCATCTCTATGCCCAACCACAACCCCCAAACCCGGATCGTCATCACCGGCATGGGCGCGATCACGCCGCTGGGCCGCACCGCCGGCGAGACCTGGGCCGGGATGCGCGAAGGGCGCAGCGGCGTCTCGAACTTCCAGGGCGAGGAATTCGCCCGCTATGACGGGCACTGGGACGTCAAGATCGCCGGCCAGATCAAGGACTGGGACCCGGTGAAGTCGGGCGTGATCGACGGGCGCGAAGTGCGTCGCATCGACCGCTTCGCGATTCTCGGGCTTGGTGCCGCCGCCGAGGCCGTCAAGGACTCGGGAATTGATTTCGCCAAGGAAGACTCCGAGCGTTGCGGGGTGGTGGTCGGCTCGGGCGTGGGCGGGATCAAGACGATCGAAGAGGGTGTGATGAGCATGGTGGAGCGGGGTCCGGAACGGATCTCCCCCTTCACGGTGCCGCGCCTCATGGTCAACGCCGCCACGGGCATGATCTCGATCCGCTACGGCCTGCGCGGGCCGGCGGGTGCCCACGCCACAGCGTGCGCCTCGTCGGGCCACGCGATCGCCGACGCGATGCACATCCTGCGTCGCGGTGAAGCGGACGTGATCCTCGCGGGCGGCGCGGAGGCCGCCGTGTCTCCCCTGTGCATCGGCGCGTTCATGACGATGAAGGCGCTCTCGGCCCGCAATGACTGCCCGACCAAGGCGAGCCGCCCGTTCGATCGCGGACGCGACGGCTTCGTGCTCTCCGAGGGCGCGGCGATGTTCGTGCTCGAAACCGAAGAGCACGCCAAGAAGCGCGGCGCGAAGGTCTACGCGGAGCTCGTCGGCTGCGGCAATTCCTCCGACGCCGGGCACATCACGGCCCCGGACCCCGAGGGCCAGGGCGCCGCGCGTTCGATGCGATGGGCCCTCCGCGATGCGCGGATGTCCCCCGAGCAGATCGATTACGTGAACGCGCACGGCACCTCCACGCCCCTGGGTGACAAGGCCGAGGTGGCGGCGGTTCTGTCGATCTTCGGCAACCACGCTCGCAAGTCCGCGGGCGGCAAGCTGGTGATGTCTTCGACCAAGTCGATGCACGGGCACTGCCTGGGCGCATCGGGCGCGGTCGAGACGATCGCCTGCGTCCACGCGGTCCGCGACGGGCTGGTGGCGCCGACAATCAACCTCGACGACCCGGACGACGGGTTCGACATCGACCTCGTACCGCACACCCTGCGCGAGCGTCGCGTGACCTACGCGATGAACAACACGTTCGGCTTCGGCGGCCACAACGTGACGCTGATCGTCGGGCGGTACGCGTAGCGCTGCTCGACGAACGACCAAATCAACAGCAGAGCACCCGAGTCGCAAGGCTGTCTTCGGTGGCATGAAGCCACTTGGATCTGATACGAATCACCGCTCCAACTCGGGCGTGAGGTAGGGGCATGCACAGACGGTGCGGAGCAGTTCCGTGCTGAGGTGTCGCCACGCGTCGGCCCCGGCGTCGAGCAGGTGTTGGTAGTCGTCGAAGACGCGGTTGCTCAGGTAATGGCCCCGCAGGTACGCCCACAGCCGCTCGACGGGGTTGAGCTCGGGCGAGTAAGGCGGCAGGTAGAGGATCGTGATGTTGTCGGGCACGATCAGCGCCCGTGCCTTGTGCCAGCCCGCCTGGTCCATGATCACCACGGCGTGCTCGCGCGGGGCCAGCTCAGCCGACAGCATCCCGAGGAACACGTTCATCGTTCCCGTGTTGATGTGCGGGGCCTGCAGCGCCACGCTCGCGCCGGTTGACGACTCGACCGCCGCGTACAAATAGACCCACTCGTAGCGGGTCTGCTTGACCGCTGTGGGGCGCGAGCCGGTCGGTGCCCACACCCGCGTGGTCGTGCCCTGCTGGCCGAAGCGGGCCTCGTCCATACAGAAGACCCGCACCGTCCCGCCGTGCGGGGCCAACGCGTCGCGGACGGTCTTCACAAAAGGGGGGCGGTCTGCTCCTTGAACTTCGTCTGCGCGGCAAGGTCCTGCTTCTCGTGCCGCGGACGCGGCGCCAGGCACGAGTAGCGCAGCCGGTGCAGCGTGCGGTACACCCCGTTGAGCGAGATGTCCACGTCCAGCTCGTCGCGCGCGATGCGTTGGATATCCCTGCCGCGCAGCGTGCAGACCTTATCCTGCGCGGTCGGCCCGGCCTCGACGCGGGCCCGCAGCCGCTCGGCCAGTTCGCCGTCGATCTTGGGCCGGCTGCCGCCGCGCTTCTTCCCGGCCAGGGCGGCGATCCCGCCGTCGCGGTAGGCGTAGGCCCACTGCTCGACGGTGCTCTTGGCGATGCCAAGCACCTCGGCGATCTCGAGCTTCTCGCGTCCGCGCAGGGCTAGGAGCGCGATGCGGTAACGGTCGCGCCGGTCGGCCTGCTTCTCCGACGCGATCCGTTCCGACAGACGATCGGTGTCACCCGGCGTGTGCTCGGCGATGTGCATGCGGGGCCTCCGTGCCGCACACATCTTCGCAGGTCCAGCCACGCCGCGCTACCTCACATGCGCCGAACGCGCCCGGAATTCAGCGGGGTTCCGTATGAGGACAAGTCGGTGGTGCGCGCGAGTACGCCGTGCATTCAAGTCGAGGGCGGGGCTTCGGCGGCGTCGGCCGCGTCCTTGAGCTTGCGCAGTGTGTCGAAGGCCTGGAGCGGCGTGAGCGATTCGATCTTCAGCTCACGGAGCTGATCGACCGCGGGGTGCTCCAAGTATGTCGTAAAGAGCGGGAGCTGCGTCGTCTCCAGCGCGGGGCGCTTGCGGCGGCCCGACATCCCCGGAGCGCCCGCGTTGCTCGGCGCGTCGGGCACGCTTGACGCATCGGGGACGCAGCTTGTTTCGGGGCCGGCGGAGTGGGAGACGGCGAGCGAGGCGAGCACTTCGCGGGCGCGTTCGACGACGGAGAGCGGCAGGCCGGCGAGGCGAGCGACGTGGATGCCGTAGGAGCGATCGGTGCGCCCGGGGAGGATGCGATGGAGGAAGACGATCTGGGCGTGTGGGTCGCCGGGGGGCCACTCGCGGACCTCGACGTGGAGGTTTCGGACGCGCCCTGGGAGTCGTTCTTCGAGCGAGGTGAGCTCGTGGTAGTGGGTGGCGAAGAGGGCGCGCGGTGCGTTCGGGGCGGCGAGGTGCTCGGCGATGGCCCAGGCGAGGGAGAGGCCGTCGAGCGTGCTGGTGCCGCGCCCGATCTCGTCGAGGACGACGAGGGAGCGTGGGCCGGCGTGGTGGAGGATGTTGGCGGTCTCGGTCATTTCGACCATGAAGGTTGATTGGCCGGCGTGGAGGGCATCGTCGGCGCCGATGCGGGTGAAAATGCGATCGCAGAGGCCGATGGTGGCGCGATCGGCGGGGACGAACGAGCCGACGTGGGCGAGGAGCGTGATGAGGGCGACCTGGCGGATGTAGGTTGATTTGCCGGCCATGTTCGGGCCGGTGATGAGGGCGAGGCGTGCTTCGCGATCGCCGAGGGTGGCGTCGTTTGGGACGAACTCGGTGGCGAGGAGTTCTTCGAGCACGGGGTGACGCCCGGAGTGGATGTCGAGGACGGGGTCTTCGGTGAGGTCGGGACGGACCCAGGAGCGGCGGACGGCGCGATCGGCGAGGGACGCGAGCGCGTCGAGTTCGGCGACGACGCCGGCGAAGCTCGTGATCGCGGGGAGAGCGGCCAGGGCGCGGGTGCAGAGCTCGTCGAAGAGCTCGCGTTCGCGGTCGATCGCGCGGGCCTGCGCGCCGGTGATCTTGGATTCGAGTTCGCGAAGCGCGGGTGTGCTGTAGCGCTCGGCGTTCTTGAGTGTCTGCACGCGCGTGAGCGCGGCGGGGTTGACGCGGGCCTGGGCCGCGGTGAGCTCGATGTAGTAGCCGAAGACCTTGTTGTAGCCGACCTTCAGTCCGGGGATGTTGAGGTCGCGGGCGAGCTCTTCCTGATAGCGGGCGAGGAACTGGGTGCTGTTGGTCTGGAGTTCCTTGGCTTCGTCGAGGGCGGCGTCGAAGCCCGGACGGAACAGGCCGCCCTCGCGGAGGTGCGCGGGCGGCGCGTCGACGCAACGGGCGAGGATGTCGGAGGCCAGGGGCGAGAGGGCGTCACGCGAGGAGGCGAGGCGCGTCGCAGCCTGTGCAAACGCGTGCGTCGCGCCGATGGTGTCGAGCAGCTTCTCGAGCTGCGCGAGCGAGCGTCCCAGCGCGACGAGGTCGCGCGGCGTGGCGCGGGCGACGGCGACGCGGCCCGCGATGCGTGCGACGTCCTGAACTTCGGAGAGCTGGGCCCGCAGATCTTCGGCGAGGCGACGCTCGTTCACCAACGCCGCGACGCAGGCCTGGCGCGACTGGAGCGTGGAGAGAACGCGGAGGGGGCGCACAAACCACTCGCGGAGGAGGCGTTTTCCCATCGCGGTGCGGCAGCCCCCGGGCCCGCTGAGGAACAGGCCGAGCAGCGAGCCCTCGGGCGATTGCGAGCGCATGGTGCGCTCGATTTCAAGGGCGCGGAGGGAGACGGCGTCGATCGTCAGCGTGTCGGCGGGGCTCTCGCGGCGCGGCGGGGAGAGGTGCGAGAGCGTGGCGCGCGGGAGCTTGATCGCGACGGTGCTCTGCTCGTCGAGCGTCGCGGTCTGGGTCTGCTTGAGGTAATCGAGCACGGCGCCGGCGGCGGGGATGGCGGGATCGTCGTCGCGCAGGCCGAAGCCCGCGAGCGTGGAGACGCCGAAATGCTCGAAGAGCGAGCGGCGCGCGTCGTCCATGCGGAAGAGCCACGCGGGGCGCGGCGTGCCGGCGAGCGAGAGTGCGTTGAGCACGCGCTTTACGCGGGCAGGGACGGAAGAGCCCGTGTCGGCGTAAAGGACTTCGCTCACGCCGCGGCGGACGAGTTCGTCGATGATGGTGTCGTGCGTGGCGTCGGCGAAGACGAGCGAGCCGGTGGAGGCCTCGACGATCGCGAGCGAGGCGGGCGAGTCGTCGCCCTCGCCGGTGAAGCAGAGGGCGGCGAGGGTGACGGCGGCGTCGTTCTCGAGGAGCGTGTCATCGACGAGCGTGCCGGGCGTGACGACGCGCGTCACGGCGCGCGCGACGATGCCCTTGGCCTCCTTGGGATCCTGGACCTGGTCGGCGACCGCGACGCGGAAGCCCTGGCGGATCAGGCGACGGAGGTAGACCTCGAGCTGGTGATAGGGCATGCCGGCCATGGGCACGCCCGCGCTGCGCTGCGTGAGCGTCAGGCCGATCGCCTTGCTGACGACGACGGCGTCCTGATCGAACATCTCGTAGAAGTCGCCCATGCGGAAGAGGAGGATGCAGCCCGGGAACTTCTGCTTGAAGCGGGCGTACTGCTGCATCGCGGGCGTTTCGCGGGGATCGGCCATTGGGTGTTCAGGATACGGGCCGCGGGCGGCGCGAGGAAGTGGCGGGTTGGCCGCGATTCGCAACGTGTTTCCGATCGAACCACCAGAATATTTGGCCGAACAGACCCCAGTCTGAGGGGGTTTGGGCGGGATGGCGGCGGGATACACGCGTACGGAGCGGCAGATTCTCTTGTCTGCGCACAGACGACCGGTAGTCTGTCTACCTTCGGTCAATCGTCAAACGCACGGAGCTCTGCATGTCGAGACTGGTTGGATCGTGGCGCCGCACGGCGCTGGTGGCCCTCGCGTCGCTTGGACTGGGCGGGACGGCGCTGGCGCAATGCGGCAACGCCGTGCTGTCGCAATTCGGCGGCGGGTCGGTCGCGACGATCGCGATCAGTTCGACGCGCGCGATCCATGCGCGCGGGCTATTCATCGAGCTGCTTGATGTCACCAACGCGAGTTCGCCCGTCGTGGTCGGCAACGCCACGGTGCCCGCGCCGATCCGTGATATCGCCCGGGCCGGCGCCGGCTTCGTGGCCGCCACGGACGACGGCGTGTTCTACTTCACGATCAGCGGCAACAGCGTGACGCTCACGGGCACCTACGAGCTCGCGGGCGCGCCCGATGTCTACGGAGTCGCGGTTGACTGGCCGACGGTGTACGCCACCTTCGAGAACGACGTCCATGTGATCGACTTCACGTTCCCGAGCGCGCCGATCCGGGCGGGCAAGTTCAGCGGCTCGTACGGCGGCGTGGGCGTGAACGAGGGAACGCTGGCGGTCGAGCCGCGCTACGGGAGCGATCGCCTGGTCACGCTCGACGTGTCGGACCCCTCGAACATCGTGCAGCGGGGTTCGGTCGACCTCGGGAGTTTCGGCGCGGGGTTCAACTCGCGTGTGCGGATGCTCGGTTCGTACGCGTACGTGATGCCGTTCAACACCAACGTCGTTTCGATCGTTGATACATCGAGCGCCGTTACGCCCGTCAAGGTCGGGAGTTTCAGCTCCGGCGGCATGGGCTGCGACCTGACGCTCGAGTATCCCTATCTCTACGTCGCGGCGGGAACGGCGGGGCTCGAGACGTGGAACATGACCGCGCCGGAGTTTCCGACCAAGGTCAACACGACGAACACCAGCGGGTTCGCCATGGACGTCTCGGTGCTGGGCGCACGCCTTTACCTCTCCGATCGCGAGGGAGGATTCCGCGTGTACACGCTGACGAATCCGGCGGCGCCGGCCGCGGCGGGCACGCGCCTGCTCGCGCCCGGGTACGCGCGTGACATCGCGATCACCGGGACGACGGCCCTGGTCGCCGACGGACAGGCGGGACTTCGCGTCTTCAACAACGCGAACCCCAATTCTCCCGCGCTCATCGCGACGATCGATACGGCCGACGAGGCGCAGCGCGTCGTCGTTTCGGGAACGCTCGCGCTCGTCGCCGACGGCACGGGCGGACTCGTGATCGTTGACATCACGAACGTGAACGCCCCCTTCGTACGCGGCATCTTCGACGATCTCACGATCGACGCCTGGGACTTGGCGGTGAACGGGAACATTGTGTGCGTCGTGGGCTCGCACGGCGCACGCATCATCGACATCACCAACCCCGCGGCTCCATTCAAGCGTTCGGACATCGCGATCAGCGACTACATGTTCGGCGTGGTGAATAACGGCACCACGTTCTACATGGCCGCGAGCCACCAGGGGCTCAAGATCTACAATCTGAGCAATCCCTCCTCGCCTTCGCTGCTCTCAACGACCAACCTCTTCCCCGGCATGCAGGCCCGCGCGATCGCGCGTTCGGGGTCCACGATCTATCTCGCGCAGAACGGCGTGAACGTGCTGAACGTCGCCAACCCGGCGGCGCCGACCTGGCTCGGCAACGTCGACCAATCGGTCGTGGGCGCGATCGACGCGCTCGCGGTGTCGGGTTCGCTTCTCTATGCGGGCGATTTCGACGCCACCAGCGTGGTCGACGTCACGACCCCCGCGTTCCCGAGCGTGAAGTTCAGGCTCGACACCGACTTTTCGACGTTCTTTTCTTCGCCGTTCGCCAACCTGCGCGTGATCGGCTCGCGTCTGTACGTCTGCGACACCACGGGAGGCATCTATGAGTATCCGATCTCGTCGCAGCTCCCGCCGTATGTCTGGGCGCAGCCGCAGAGCGCGAACGTGGGGCTGCACTGCGGCACGACGCTGAGCGTGAGCGCGTCGTCGGCGAGCGGCATCGAGTATCAGTGGTATCGCAACAACGCGCTGATCCCGGGCGCCACGCTGAGCACCTACACCATCAGCGACATGAACAGCACCAAGGTCGGCTTGTATCACTGCGTCGTATCAAACTCAACGTGCGGCGGTGTGCTGTCCGAAAAGGCGCTCGTCCGGCTCTGCCTGGCGGACGTCGATTGCAACGGGTTCGTCAACGGCGACGATTACGACGTCTTCGCCGATTTCTTCGAGTCCGGCTCGACCGACGGCGACCTGAACGAGGACGGCTTTCTCAACGGCGATGACTTCGACCTCTTCGCCAGCTCGTTCGAGGCAGGGTGCTGAAGCAGAAGCAACGCCCGGCGAATCGACGGCGGCCCGGAAACGCCGGGACGTGAAGCTGGGCGAGCATCTCGCGATGGATCGCGGGTGGCCCTGCTCATCCGCACCGTCGCTGGGGCGAACCAACCCGAATCCGGCCAAGATTTGACGGAGTTTTCGCTTCGGCGAACGTGGGGCCCCCACTACACTGGCACCCTATGCGCAATGCCCTCACGCCGTCGGTCCTGATCGCCCTTGCCCTCGCCTTCACGGGCGCCAATCCCAGTCTGGCGGGTCCGCCGATCGATATCGACGGCGTGTTCGGCGATTGGGACGGAGTCACGGCGCTGGCGACGGACGCGGCGGGCGATTCCTCGGGCGAGCTCGACGTGCTGGCGCTGCGGGCGCGTTCCGAGGGCACGGTGCTCTCGCTCAAGCTCGACCTGAAAAACACGGTCAACCTCTCGACAGGCTCGACGGTGAACGCGACGCTCAAGCTCGTCGTCACCGCGCCCAGCGGGCGGACGCTGACGATCGATTTCCGCGGGCGCAAGGCGTATTACGACGGGCAGTCCGGCAGCGTTGTTCCCTGGCCGAACATCAGCTTCGAGTGCCTGCCCACCGCGTCATCGACGAGCTTTGAGATGCGGATGGACCTGTCGCCGATCGGCGTGCAGATCGGCCAGACGGTGTCGATCAACTTCAACACGGCGGATTCGCTGTCGAGCGCGGCGAGCTACACGCTGGTCGATCCGGTGTCGGACGTGACGCGGCGGATCATCGATCGCCGCCCTTGCACCGACCTGCGCATCGCAAGCCTGAACACCGAGCAGACGGGGTTCGGCGACGCGACGCGTCGCCCCAAGATCCTGCGGCTTGTCGATGCCGCCAGCGCGGATGTGTATTGCTTCCAGGAGGAGTACAGCGGGAACGCGACGAACCTGGCGACGTATCTCAACACGACCGATCCGCTGGAGAACGGCGCGACGTGGAACGTCGTAAAGCAGACCGAGCTGTACATCGCCAGCCATTACCCGATGATCCCGGTCGCGATGGGCGACCAGCACTTCGGCGCCGTCATTCTCAATCCCGGGCGTGAGGTCCTGATCATCACGAATCATCCGAAGTGCTGCGGCTATCAGGGCACGAGCGAGGACGTGAAGCGCATCACGCAGGCGCAGGACGCGATCAACAACCTGGCGCTGTTCCGCGCGGGACAGAAGGGCGCGAATCTTGTCGCGTACAAGGACGTGCCCGTGGTTGTGGTGGGCGACTGGAATCTCGTGGGATCGACCACGCCGCTGGATTTGTGGCTCTCGCCCAACACGCCCGACATGAAGCGCGAGCTGGTGGTGAACCAGATCGGTGACGAGGCCTCGACGTGGGCGGCCCACGACGGCCTGGATTTCTGGCCGGGCGCGCTCGACATCTTCATTCACTCGCGTGCCACGCTCTTCCCGCGTCAGGTCGTTGGCCTGCACACGTCGGAACTGAACGCGGGCGAGCTGGCCGCGCTGGGTCTGCAGGCCGGCGACTCCGACGCGACCGACCATCGCATGGTGATCGCGGACCTTGGCCTGGCCCCCTCGGCCGAGATGAACCGCGACGGCTTTGTCAACGGCGACGACTACGACGCCTTCGCGTCGTACTTCGAGAGCGGCGATCTGGCCGCGGACCTGAACCAGGACGGCTTTGTCAACGGCGACGATTACGATTCGTTTGCGTCGGCGTTCGAACTGGGGTGTTGAGGAGAGGCGTCGGGGATCAGCCATCCGGCTTCGAGATCGGGCTTCGGACTTCGGACCCCCGAAGTGCCGGGCTTTGAGAATCACGCGCGAAGCATCGAGCACCCGGCGTACGAGTTGCTTCAGCGCCACCAACTGGAGTTGGGGGCGTTGCGTTGGAACGCCCTGCACCTGACGATCGCGAGGCAGGGCCTCGCGCGATCAAACCGCGTGTCACTTCGCGCGACGGCGGCGTGCCACGACCATGCCCGCAAAGCCGAACATCGCGATCGCGCCAGGCGTGGGGACCGGGAGAATCTGTCCGCGGATCTCTCCGTCGGGGTAGGCGTTGGTGTGAACGTCGATGTAGAGATTCCCGTCGTACAGCGCGGTCTCGCTTTCGAGGTAATCGGAGTAAACGTTGCCCTGCTCGCCACCGATGAAAACTCCGTCCCAATGGGCGTAGAGTCGCTTGGGCTCGTATTCCACGAGCGTCGTGACGGCCCACCAGCCAAGGTCGACGACCAGCGGCCCGTTCACACCGTACGGCGCGCTGTGGATATGGATCGGCGTGTTGTTGGGGCCGTCGCCCTTGAGGTCGTCGAGACCAATTCCCTCAAGATAGAGGTTGATTTCGATACTGAACGCGTGGTGGTTGTACAGAATCGAGCACGCGCCGGTCGCGGGACTTTCGGTCGGATCGACGACCTGCGGCCCGTCCATGACCGCAAAGAAGGGAAGGATGTGGGCGCTGGCGGCCGAGGCAAATCCTGCGGCAACCGCCGCGGCGAGCAGTGCGGAGTTTCTGGCGGGTGTCATCGCATGTACCTCAATTGACCAACCAACTACCGAACAACGACTCCGCCGAACGGGCGCGGCATCTCACCGATCGAAGATGCCTCAGGTTCGGCGGCTCGGCCAGCAAAATCGCGCCAGACCGCACAAACGGACCTTTGCACCTCGACGGACGGGCACGTCGGGCCATTGGAGATCCACCAAGGAACGGCCAGTGGATCGATCGGTGCGTTGGCGCTCAGTCCTTGGCGTCGCGGCGGTGGTTGCCTTTGCGTTTGTCGCGCGACTTGCTCTTCTGGCTGCGGCGTTGGGAGCCGGTCATTTTGGGGAACCTGTCAAAGCCCGCGCCGCCGCCGTGCGACATCCCGCCGCCCAGTTCGAGCGACGGCTTCTTGGACTTGCCGATCGCGCGTCCCTCGGCGTCGTCGATCACCAGCTCGAGCTGGCGGCGGGCGAGGTCGACGGAGGCGATCTTTGCGGTCACGGTGTCGCCCATGTTGAAGCTGCGCCCGGAGCGCTGGTCGACGAGTGCGCCGGAGCGCGGCTCGATCTTCCAGATGGGCGGCAGGTTGCTCCGCGTCACGTCGCCGGGGAGGTCGGATGATTTGACGAAGCCGTCGGCGAGGTACTTGTCGAGCTGGACAAACACGCCGCGGTTGTTGACGCCGGTCACCACGCCGCGGAATGACTCGCCGATGTGCTTCTCAAGGAGCTGGAGCACGAGGAACTTCCGGAGAGAGTGCTCGGCGTCCTCGGCGTTGGTCTCGCGCATGGTCGCGTGGCGCCCGATCTCGATGAGATCGACCTCGGGCGGGCAGAGGTCCGAATCGCGGAGGCGCCGCCCGAGAGCCGCGGATTCTTCGTCGCCGGCGGGGCGGAGGCGTCCGTTCTCGGTTTCCTTGAGGTACGCCGCCAGTGCGCGATGGACCGTCAGGTCCGCGTAGCGACGGATCGGGCTGGTGAAGTGCGCGTAGGCCGCGCTGGCGAGGGCGAAGTGGCCGACGAGCGCGGGCGAATACTCCGCCTTGGTGAGCGTGCGCAGGACGGCCATGTGAACGGCCCTGGCGGCGGGCGTGCCGCGTGTCGCGTTCACAAGTCCCTGCAGCTCCTCGCGCGTCGGGTTCTTCGGGATCTTGAAGCCCGCGACCATGGCGCTGCGCCGGAGGTCATCGGTGTCGCCCGGCGTGGGCTCGGGGTGGACGCGGCGGAGCAGGGGCACGTTCAGACGCTCGAACAGGCGCGCCAGCACCTCGTTGGCCTCGACCATGAACATCTCGATGAGCGTGTGCGTGAAGGCATCGTCCTCGCGCTGGGCGTCCACGACATGCCCGTGCTCGTCGAAGATCAGCACGACATCGGGGAGTTCGAGAGAGATCATGCCCTGGCGCTGGCGACGACCCTGGATCGAGCGCGCCAGGTTGTTCATCTCCTGGAGCGTTTCGAGCAGCTGATCCGTGTACTTGGGGGGCGTCTTGGCGTGGCGGCGTGCTTCCTCGATGTTGCCGTCGATCAGCGCCTGGGCTTCGAGGTAGGTGAGGCGTTTGGACGACTTGATGAGCGTCTGGCCCACGCCCTCGGCGACGATCGTGCCGTCGCGGTCGTAACGCATGAACGAGGACTTGCAGAAGCGGTGCACGCCCTCCTGCAGCGAGCAGATGCCGTTGGAGAGCAGCTCGGGGATCATGGGGATGACGAGGCGCGGGAGGTAGACGGAGTTGGCGCGGTCCTTGGCCTCTGTGTCGATGGCGGAGCCGGGCGGGATGAAGTGGGCGACGTCGGCGATGTGAACCGCCAATTCCCAGCCGCGCTCGGTCTTCTTGATCGAGATCGCGTCGTCATAGTCCTTGGCGTCGGGCGGGTCGATGGTGATGATGAAATCGCCGGTGAGGTCCTTGCGACCGGGCAGGGCCGCGATGCCGCGCGTCGCGTAATCGGCCATCTGGCGCTCGTACTCGCGCGTGACCTCGCGGGCCTGCTCAAGGCACTCCTCGGGGAACTCGCCGGGCAGGTTGTACGCCGCGATCGTCGCCTGGGTCTCGACGTCGGGGCGACCTGCTTCACCGAGCAGGCGGACGATCACGCCCTCGGCCAGCATGCCGCCCTCGGGATACGCGACGATCTCTACGACCGCCTTGTCGCCTTCCTTGGCGTTCTTGCTCTCGGCGTCGCGGACGACGATGGGCTCGGTGATTTCGCGGCCGTCGGGGAAGACCAGCCACTGCGAGCCGCGCTTGGCGACCACGCCGGTGAAGTTGGCGCGCTTGCGCTTGAGCACCTCGACGATCTCGCCCTCGAAGCCGGACTCGCCCGGGCGGGCCTGGCTCCGATAGATCGTGACGCGCACCGTGTCGCCCGAGAGGGCATCGCCGGTCGCGTCGGCGGGGATGAAGATCGAGCCCTCGCGCACGGGCGGCTCGGGTTTCACGAACCCGAAGCCCTTCATGGCCTTGCGGAACACGCCGGAGACCTGCCCGCCGCGCGACGTGACCGAGGGCAACTGCACCAATCCCGACGCGGACATCGCCAGGACGCCCTTCTCGACCTCGTCGCGCACGCCGGCCTCAAACTCCGCGTGCTCGTCGGCGGGCACGCGCAGGTCCACGGCAAGGTCCTCGATGCGGCGCGGCGTGTAACCCTCGTGCCCCACGTGATCCAGCAAGCGACGGCGGTATTTCAGAGACATGGGTGAATCCTTGAAGAAGGCACTAGGCACTAGGCACTTGGCACTAGGCACTGGGAAAGTCAGGAAGAAGGGGCATCGGGCATCGGGAGCGGGCATCAGGCATGAGGATAAGGCCAGCGGAAGAGGCGCCCTGCATGAGGCAATTAGCACCGGAAAAGTGAGGAAGAGAAACAAGAAGGAGAATGAGGCAGCAAAGGAAGCAGAAAAGAAGACCGGAATTGGGGTTTCAGACTGCACCTTGATCGAGCGTCACTGCACGTACACGCACGACACCCCGCGTGCCGGGTTCGCGCCGCCACACCTTTCCCCTCCGTGGCTCCTCGTGTCCCTCCGTGGTGAATTGTCTCGTCGGGCAAACTTTGTGCTATCTCAGTTCAGTGCGCCTCGACCGGCGCGTACGCCCGCATCGCGGTGCGGAACGGCGCGAAGGTGACACCCAGATGCTCGCTGGCCTTGTCGAGCGAAGCCGTCGCGTCCTGGCCGCCCATGAGCGCCATGCCGTCGTCGAAGGGGAGCATGTCGCCCAAGCCGACCAGGTTCATGGCCTGGAACTTGACGGCCGCCAGCTTTGAGGGCACGCCGAACGGCTCGAGGCGATCGTTGCCGCCCGGGAGCGTGTCGCGGATGAAGCGGAGCATGTCGGGCCAGGAGAGCGTCTCGCTCCCGACGAGGTTGTAGATCTCGCCGATCGCGCGCTCGTTGTTGAGAGCGGCGACAAAGGCGCGGGCGACGTCGGTCACGAGCACCGGGGCGACGAGCGGATCGATGACGGTGTCGCCGCCCATGGGGACGCTCGGGTCGGCGACGCCGCGTGTGAAATACGGCATGAAGAACCAGGGCATCTCGTGCCCGCTGACCAGCCCTTCGGCGACGTCCATGAAGTGGCTGCCCTCGCCGTGGATCAGGCCGGGGCGGAAGATGGTCCAGTCGAGCCCGCTGTCGCGGACGAGCTGCTCGGCGGCCCACTTGGTCCGCTGATAGCCGCACACGCCGTCGTCGCACACGCCCAGCGCCGACATGTGCAGGAAGCGGCCAACGCCCGCGTCGCGGCAGGCGCCGAGGACGTTTCGGGTCGCGTCGACGTGGGCGCGCTGGAAGGTCACGCCGTCGCGCGGATGCTCGCGCAGGATGCCGACGAGGTGGATGCAGGCGTCGGCGCCGGCGCACGCCGCCCGCGCGTCGCGCGGGTCGAGCGCATCTCCCACGATGATCTCGAACGGTGCGCCCGCGGCCCGGGGCGGGAGCGCCTGGGCCGCCTTGGCGCGATCGCGGACCAGGGCGCGGACGGAGAACCCTCGGGTCAACAGCTCGCGGACGACGTGACGCCCCACGAAGCCCGAGGCGCCGGTGACCGTGACGACTTTTTGCTGTGCCATTCGCTGCATCCTTCATCGGCGGGCGGCCGTTCGCCCCCGCGAGTCGGCATCGTAGAGCCACCAGACCCGCGCCGTCCGAACAGACGCCGGGCCCGGTGCGACCCTCGGCCTGACGCGCGAACCCGCCCAGCGCCCGTCCACGCGTTGACCCGGCCGCCGGTACCATCGACCGCGTGAGTCCATCGCCTCCAACCGCGATCGCGTCGCTCGCCGCCCGGGGCGTGACGTTTTCGTACGCGCCGGGCGCGCCGGCGGTGCTGAGCGAGGTCTCCGCGGAGTTTCACGCCGGCGCGATCACCGCGGTTGTCGGGCCCAACGGCGCGGGCAAATCGACCCTGCTCCGGGTGCTGCTGGGGCTCGTCCGGCCGCAAACGGGTGAAGCGAATTGGCCGGAACTGGGCAGCGCGAAAAACGTCGCCGATCTGGCCGCGGGCGCCCGGGCGCGACGGCTGGTCTATATCCCTCAGCGATTGTCGCCCGCGTTCGGCTTCACGGTGCGTGAACTGGTGGAAATGGGGCGACACGCGGCCGGCGCCGGCCCGGACGCCGAGGCGATCGCCCGCGCGATGGATCGCGCCCGGGTGGGCGAGCTTTCGTCACGGTCATTTGATGAACTGAGCGTCGGGCAGCAGCAGCGTGTCGGCCTGGCGCGGGCTCTGGCGCAGCTCGACGCGATCGAGGGGCCCGCGGCGTTGCTCGCGGACGAACCCGCCGCCGCCATGGACCCGCTGGAAGCGACACACGCGCTCACCACGCTGCTGGCGGTCGCTCGCGCTGGGAGGGCGGTCGTCGTGGTGCTCCATGATCTCTCCCAGGTGCTGGCGTTCTGTGAGCGGACACTGCTGCTCGACGCGCGCGGGCGGGTGGCGGCGATCGGCCCGACCGGCGAGGTGCTGTCGCCCCGGGCGCTGGAATCGCTGCTGGGCCTACCCTTTGACCAAGCCAGCGTGGGCGGGCGTGTCGTAACGCTCGTCGCTCGCGTGGCCCGCTCGGCACGCGACGGATCGGAAGCCTCACCATGAACAACATCCAGCTTTACGTCGTGCTGTTCATGGTGGCGGCGAGCATCCTGAGCTCGATCGTCAAGAAGGCCAAGGAGGCCGCGGAGCAGCGCCGCGTGCAACTGGAGATCGAGAAGCGCCGGTTCGAGGCGCTCCGCACGGGACGGAACGAGGACGGCTCGCGCGAGGATGATCCCGCGGTGGCTTTGGCCAAGCGCCGCGAGGCCCAGCTCGAGGAACTCCGCCGTATTCAGCGCGAGCGTGCGCGGACACAGGCGTCCGGGCAGGCAGGCGCCGCGACCGCTCGCACCGCGCCCGGGCGGATGCAGCAGCCCAGGACGCCGCAGTTCCCCCAAGCCCAGCCGATCCCGCAGCCGCAGAAGCAGGGCCGCCCGCAGCGCCAGCAACCCCAGCGCCAGCAGTCGCAGCGCCAAACCCAGCCTCAGGCTCGCCCGCAGGTCCGTCCCCAGGAATCGCGGTCGTCGCGGCAGACCGGAGCCCAAACAACCGCCGAGATGTTTGCGGCGATGGAGCGTCAGCGTCTGCAGGACACCGGCGAATCCACCACGCACCGGATCGTGCGGGACGCGACACCCGCCCCCGCCGCGGCCGCGAGGGTGCTGCCGCCCTCGAGCGGCAACCCCTGGCGTGACGCGTTCCTTCTGCAGGAATTGCTGAGCCAGCCGCTCTCGATGCGCGAGGCTCGCACGCCGGGCCTTGATTCGCTCTAATACACCTCCCCGGGGCGTCGCCCCGGCCTCGAGGTACCCCGCGTGACTTCTCTCCCTGGAGTCTGTTGCATGGCCGCGCGTCTTTTCAGCGTGCTTGCGCTCGTCCTGTCGTCCGCCTGTGCCGCGCTCGCCCAGACCGGCGCGCCCACGCCGCCCGAGCAGCTGACGGTCGCGGAGAAATCCGACTTCAAGGCGACGGCCCGTTACGACGAGGTCGTGTCGCTGCTCGACACGCTCGCCAAGGCCTCGCCCAAGGCGCGCCGCCTGGACATGGGCAAGACGGGTGAGGGACGCACGATCCCCGTGCTCACGCTCGCCGACCCGCCCGTGGCGAGTGCGCGTGAGGCTCGGGCCCAAGCCGACGCGGGCAAGCTCGTCGTGCTCATGATCGGCAACATCCACGCGGGAGAGGTCGACGGCAAGGAAGGCCTGCCGATGCTCGCGCGAGAGATCATCAATCAGCCCGATCACCCCCTCCTCAAGAACATGGTGCTTGTGTTCGCGCCGATCTTCAACTGCGACGGCAACGAGCGGGTGTCGAAGGACAACCGTCCCGGCCAGCACGGCCCGGAGGAGGGCATGGGCATCCGCGAGAACGCCGCGGGCCTGGACCTCAACCGCGACTTCGTCAAGCTCGAATCGCCCGAGGTTCGCGCGCTGGTGAAGTTCATCAACGAGTGGGACCCCGCGATCTTCGTCGACACGCATACGACCAACGGCTCGTTCCACCAGTACGCCGTCACCTATGAAGGCCCGCGTCATCCCGCGGGCGACTCGGCGCTGATCGAGTACGTGCGCGACACGATGTTCCCCGCTGTGTCCAAGGGCCTCGAGTCAAAGACGGGTCTCAAGACTTTCTACTACGGTGATTTCAACAAGGAGCACACGCGCTGGGACAGCTTCCCGCTCCAGCCGCGATTCACGACCAACTACATGGGCCTGCGCGGGCGGATCTCGATCCTCTCCGAGGGCTACTCGTATTCGTCGTACAAGGACCGCGTGCTGGGAACGCGCGACTTTGTACGCACATGCCTCGAGTTCGCGTCGGGCAACAAGGACCAGATCAGGAAGCTGCTGGCGGACGCGGATCGGCGCACGATCGATCTTGGGCGCAATCCGCCCAAGGACCCGAAGTCTGAGCAGCAGGTATCCGTGCGCTCCAAGGCCGCCAAAGCGCCCGAGACCATGAAGGCCGCGGGCTTTGTTGAGGAAGTGCGCGACGGGAAGACGGTGTCGACGGGAGAGAAGAAGGACTACGACGTCGAGGTATGGAACCGCGGCGAGGCGGACACGCTCGTGCCGCGGGCCTACGCCTACGTCATCCCGCAGCCGCTGGTTTCGGGGCTCAAGAGCGCGGTCGAGACCCTGCAGCGTCACGGCATCGAGGTCGAGGAGCTGCGCGAGGACATCGAGCTCGATATCGAGGCGTGCAAGGTTACGCAGATGGCCCGCTCGCCCCAGGAGTTCCAGAAGCACAACACGGCGCGCGTCGACGCCGAGCGGCGGGCCGAATCGCGGATGATCCCGGCCGGCTCGATCGTCGTGCGCACCGGGCAGAAGCTCGGGCACCTGGCCTCGATCCTGCTGGAGCCCGCGTCGGACGACGGCCTGGTCACCTGGAACTTCTTCGACGACAAGCTCGCGCTCGGGCAGGACTTCCCCGTGCTGCGCGTCCCCTTCAGCACCCACCTGCACACCACCTCGATCCGCCCCCTGCGCGACGAGTCCTTCGTCCAGGAGTCGCTCAGCTACAAGCGCGTCAACGAGAGCGATCGCGGCGTGAATCTCAACGGCAATCCGAGCGGCGGCGGCGCGTGGATCGACGACGACACGTGGCGCGTCAACCGCAATGGCGGCTGGTTCAAGGTCAACGCCAAGACCGGGCGCGCCGAGAAGCTTACCTTCGACAACGAGGCGATCGTCAAGGCGCTCGCCACGCTCCCGTCGCTGGGCGAGAAGGGCGCGGGCGAGCTGGCGCGGACGCCCTTCCTCCGCACCGACGCCAATCGCACCGGCGCGCTCTTCGAGCGTGACAACGACCTCTACTACGCCAGGCTCGATGGCTCATTGGCCCTCCGCCTCACCAGCACCCCGGAGCCGGAAGAACTCAGCGAGTTCAGCCCCGACGGCAAGTTCGTCGCGTTCGTCCGCAACTTCGATCTCTACGTCGTCGACACCGTCACCGGCGCCGAACGCCGCCTCACGACCGACGGCACGGACCTCATCCGCAACGGCAAGAACGACTGGGTCTATTTCGAGGAGATCTTCAACCGCAACTGGAAGTCGTACTGGTGGAGCCCCGACTCGACGCGCCTGGCGTTCTATCGCACCGACGCGTCGATGGTGCCCGAATACACGCTCGTCGACGACCTGCCCCAGAAGCAGCGCGTCGAGCGCGTCCGCTACCCGCGCGTGGGAGAGGCGAACCCGCAGGTCAGGCTCGGCGTCGTCCGCGTCGCGGGCGGCACGCCGATCTTCGCCGATCTCTCCGGTTACGACCCGCAAAGCATGCTGATCTCGGGCGTCGCGTGGTGGCCCGATTCCTCGAGCGTGTTTGCCGGGATTCAGAACCGCTACCAGACGTGGATGGACTGCGTGGCGGTCTCTCCGAGCGGCGGCAAGCCCGCCCGCCTCTTCCGCGAGACCACGCAAGCCTGGGTCGAATTCCTCGCCGACCCCGCGTTCCTCTCCGACGGCTCGTTCCTCTGGCAATCCGAACGCTCCGGCTGGCGCCACCTCTATCACTACGCCAAGGACGGCACGCTCAAGGGCCCCGTCACCACCGGCGAATACGAAGTCCGCTCGGTCGTCAAGGTCGACGAGAAGAACAACGTCGTTTTCTTCAACGGCACGAAGGACTCGCAGATCGCGTCGAATTTCTATCGCACGCCGCTCTCGCCCGCGGGCACGCCAACCCGCCTCACGACCGAGCCCGGCTCGCACAGCACCAGCCTCAACCCCGGCGGCACGCTGTTCGTCGACAACTGGTCGAGCTTCAACTCGCCGGGCAAGGTCGCGCTCCGCGCCGCGACCGACGGCTCGCTCGTCCGCACGCTCGACACCAACCCCGTCTACGCGATCGAGGAGTTCAAGCTCGGCAAGTCGGAGCTCGTGCAGATCCCCGCGGCGGACGGCTTCGTCCTCGAGGGATACCTCGTCTATCCGCCCGATTTTGACCCGGCGAAGAAGTACCCCGTGTGGATCACGACCTACGCCGGCCCGCACGCGCCGACGGTCAGCGATGGCTGGGGCGGCGGACGCGTGGGCCTGCACGCCTACGCGCACGACGGCTTCATCATGTTCGGCGTTGATCCGCGTTCCGCCAGCGGAAAGGGCGCCGTGTCCGCCTGGGCTTGCTACAAGCAGCTGGGTGTTTCGGAACTGAAGGACCTCGAGGACGCCGTCCGCTGGATCACGTCCAAGCCCTACGCCGATCCCTCTCGCGTCGGCATCAGCGGCTACAGCTACGGCGGGTTCATCGGCTGCTACGCCCTCACCCACAGCACGCTCTTCTCGGCCGCGATCTCGGGCGGCCCGCCCACCGACTGGCGCGAGTACGACAGCATCTACACCGAGCGGTACATGCTCACGCCGCAGGAGAACCCCGATGGCTACGACAAGACCTCCGTCGTCCGGGGCGCTGGCAACCTGGTCGGGCGGCTGATGCTGGTCCACGGCACGATCGACGACAACGTTCACCCGGCCAACTCGTGGAAGCTCGCCAAGGCGCTGCAGGACTCGGGCAAGCAGTTCGAGATGGCGATGTACCCGGGCTGGCGTCACGGCATCGGCGGCCGCCAGTACCAGCGGATGAACTACGAGTTCATGCTGCGGACGATGAAGCTGACGGAGAAGAGCGAGGAAGCCGCGAAGTAGGGTGTCGAACGGCGAGCGGTTGCATTACCCACGTGCATCAATCGCCGCGATCTGGACGCCGGACATGAGGAGTCCACGAGGACGGCCCCGGCCGAGCGCACCGCTCCGAGTAGCGCTCCCGTCTCTCGCGTTGCGTGCGGATTGCGCTCGGCCTCACGTCACTCCATTCTCTTCGGCAGCTCCGCCGGCATTCCCGTCGCCTCGATCGACTTGAGGTGCTTGCGGACGCGATCGAGCAGGTTCCAATACATCACCAGCGCGATCAGCGGGCCGATGACAACGATCGCGCCGACGACGTAAATCACCGGGAGCAGCCAGCGATACATCTTCGCGCGGCGCACGACGAACTCGTCGGGCACACGCCCGCCCACCCACGCGGTGTAGTTCATGACGCCCAGGAACTGAACCACCCACGCCACAAACGACACCAGCCCCACCAGAACCACGAGGATAGTGCCGAAGGCCCCTGCCGAACTCGAAGTTGTCCCACTCAACGCCGCAACAAAGAACGCGAGCACGAACTGCGTCAGCGACACCGCCGCGCCCACCGCCACCGCGATCCGAACGACATTGCGAGCGCTCGAAGGCTGCTCGAAGATCACGTAGCCGGGGTCTGGCTCCGTGTATTTCCAATAGCCCAGCAGCATGATGCAGCCGACAAGGAAGCCGACGCCGTTTGCGATGATCCTCGGCCAGGCCGCCGACCCCGCGAAATATCCCAGCACGATCGACCCAACCATGACGACGATCATCAGCAGGATGCCGTTGAGCACCAGCGACAAGCCCAGCTTCAGCTTGCCGCGATACTCCGCCGAGGCATCCTGCAGCATGAAGCCCTTGATCGAGTTGGCGATCGGCTCGCCGCATTCCGGGCAGTTACGGTTCGTCGGCAACCCGCGCAGGTTGTACGAACAGCGCACGCACGCGACGTCGCGATCGAGGAACCTCGCGGCGCTTGCTTGGGCAGCGTCAGGGAGCGGGCTCACTCCAGGCTCTCCAACATCACTCATGCCGCACATCCCGGCAGCACCGGACCGGTCGTCTTCGCCAACGCCGGTGCGGCACCGATCTTCTTCCAGTCTACAACATCCCCGCGGAGCGAGCGCGGGCGAACACTGCGAGAGTGAACGCGTCTGTCAACGTCGCGTCCTTGATCTTCGCCTCAAAGCTCGCCAGAGATACTCGCACGACCTCATGCTCCGGCGGCGCGCCCGTCGCCGTGTTAGTCATCTCGGCCAGAAACAGCGCGACCGTTTCGGACAGAATCCCCGAATTTGGATGCAGGAGACCGAGCGACTTCAGGTGCGCGACGCGAATCCCCAACTCTTCCTCGATTTCTCGGCGCGCCGTCTGCTCGCACGACTCTCCTGCTTCCCCGAATCCGCGCGGGACCTCCTCATGCCAGCATCGCGTCGCGTGACGGAATTGGCGCACGAGAAAAACCTCGCCGGCGCGAACGCACAATGCCGCCGCCCCCATCACCCCCGGTGGCCTTGACACCATTCGAACATAGGTTCCGAGCGTGCCGTTCGAGAATTGAACCGCATCGCGTAGAAGCAAGAAATACTGATCCTCTGAAACCACTCCCGTACTTGCCCATGCTACAGGAAGCCCGACTTTGGCAAGCTGGCTCGCCTTCGCCGCCTCCGCCTCGTCCACCTCCCGCTCGCCCGTGAGAAGACGAATGTCGTCTGTGCTTACGCGCGTAAAGAGTTCGGGCTCGGATTGTTGCAGTTGACTGTACCGGACCTTATCCGCCATCGCGACACCTCATCAAAGCGGAACGTCAAGTCTCTCGATGTCCTGAAAAATCGCACCACGCATCGAGTCTGGGCGCGTCAGCGACGATCCTGCCGCGCGTCGATTCACCGCCATCTGCAACCCGATCTTCGTCCCTTCCAACGCGAATGTCTTGATGTGATGGCCGGCATCGAGCGCGTCGAAGACGAGATCGGCGGACTCCGCCATCTGAGAGGCCGTCGCCGCACCAATCACATCCAGAGCCGTCGGAGCCACTTCGATCGCAAGTCCTGCAATCGCCTCTCCGAACTCCAGGGCCGATTCGATCACATCACCCTTGCCGGTCGCGTCCTGATACGCGCGAACTCCGACTGTAATCCCCAACCCATCCATGGCCGTGTCGAGCGCTCTTCGCCGGGCACTTATCGCCTCATCGATCTTCCCCAGCCGTACTTCGCGGCGATGCTCGGCGACGTGCTTCCAATAAGCGCCGGCACCCTCATCCGAGAGGAGCGCGGCGAGATTGTTCCAGCCGACGCGCTGCAGACCGACAGAGTCACGCTCGCGAGGCGGCCCCAGCCGAAGTCCCGTGGGCGCGTCGCCCAGCGACGCCTCGTTCATCACCTCGGCTCGGTCGATCATCGCGATCTCAGCGTCGGCGGCGACGGAAGTGTGCGACTCGGTCGCCCAGATCGCATCACACCCGCCAGAGCTCCTGAGCACATCGTGATACTGGGTGTTCACCACCGAGCACGCTTCCCACACCAAGTCCGGCCGATCGGAGACCAACCCGCCCAGCATCTCCATCCAAGCGGACCTCGAATCGATCGAACGCGGATCGCGAGAGCTCGTCAGGCTCCGGAGTACCCCGCCCATCAGCTCCGCGACCTCTCGATCGTGCTCCAACCCGCCCCTCAGCTGCTCAATCTGATCTCGCAAACGCTGCGAAAGAGAACCCTGGGGCGACTTGGCCTTCACCACCCGATCCTCCTTGAACCACTCCGGAATCGAGCGCCTCCCCTTAGACTTCAGGCCTGGCGCCTCGGACCCCATCTTCTTCTCAATGATCAAACGCCCGAATCGATGCAGCCCCTGCAGGCGCCGCCTCGCCGCTGCGGTCAGAAGACAACCCTCTCGCTTTCGGAGTTCGTCCTCAACATCGACCGCTTCCCCGGCAAGCCGTCGTTGAGCCGCCGATTGGAGCGAATGCGCAAACACCTCTGGATTGACGGCCCATGCGGACGTCGCCCACGAATTGACACGCGTACCTCCACGGTCCGTCGTCATCGGCGCTATACGACCGGCCAACGAAAGACCAATCCACCACGCCGCATCGTCCAATCTCGAACGGGATGTGGAGCACAGTTCAACCGCTTCCTTCAGCAGGTCGTAATCATTGCCCCACAAGCAAAACCGAGTGTCGGAGAGAAGCAGCACGTCGTAGAAATGTGGACTGACGGCCAACGCCTCGAGCAGATAGCCGTTGTCCAGATAATGCGGCTGCAGGAAGTCAATCGTCTCACCGCATAGCAGCGCGGCCTTCAGCGCACACTCCACTGTCGGATGGAGCTCCGTTCCGACGCTTCCGTCGCTCGACATAGCCGACACCACGGAGTCAAGCTGCTGGATTAGCACGCCGCATCACTCCCGTCATTGGACCCGTCTCGCACCGCCGTCTACCGCCCCGCCGCCTTCGCCAGCCCCGCCTCGCCGATCACGCGCTCCGCGTATTCGTTCATCGCGTCGCGCAGCTGCTCGAAGCTCTCGAGCACGTAGTACACCGGCTGGAAGTGGTCGATCTCAAAGTCCGTCTCGCACACGCGCTCGAGGTCGAACGGGCGGTACACCGGCACGGGGCGCGCCTTGCAATCGCTCACCTCGCGCCCCTTCTTCTCCCATTCGCCCGACAGCGAATACGCGCTCTCCGCGTGGCTGCTGACCAGGCCGCTCCCATAGACCTTCACGCGCCCGTCCTCGCGGATCAGCCCGAACTCAACGGTGAACCAGAAGAGCCGGCCCAGGCGCTTGACGTGAGCCTCGTCGTCGCACAGGAGCGCCGCCTTGCCGTAGGTCTGCAGGAAGTCCGCGAAGACGCGGAGCGTGTGGAGCGGCACGTGCCCGAACACGTCGTGGATGATGTCGGGCTCCGGGAGATAGTCCATCACCTCGCGCGGCCTGATCAGCACGGTCGTCGGGAACTCGCGCTGCGCCAGGCACGCGAAGAACGCCTTGGCGGGCAGGTAGCCCGGCACGCCGTAGCTCGCCCAGTTGCTCTGTGCGTGCAGGAACTTGTTGATGCCGTCGAGCTTCGTGCCCTTGGCGATCTTCACGCCGCCGGCGATCTCGATGTCGCGATCGAGCACGAGGTCGTCGAGCAGCGGGATGCGGTCGGGCGACAGGCGGAGGATCTTCATCCCCTCGATGAACTGGCGCGACACCTGCTGCTCGAGCACGCTCCATCGCTTGACGTACATGTCGTGCCACACGTCGTGGTTGTCGCGCGTGTACTTCCAGTACTGCTGCGTGATGTAGAACTTGTCGGCGTTGATGTCGTCGGCGTGCTGCGAGGGGGCGCGGTCCGCCTCGGCCTGCGCCAGCCGGGCCTCGTCGCTGTCGATGATGTTGTTGTACCGGATGTCGGCTCGCACGGGGCACCTCCTGTACGGCGTTCGAGCGGGTCAGAATCGTCGGCAAGTATATGACCGGTGAGCCGAGCCCGATACCGGGCGTATTTCGGTACTGGTAGCGTTTCAATTCTTCGATTTGCGGGGGCGGTACGCGCCACGCTTGAGCGCTCCGGCCTCAATCTCGCGGCGTTCGTCGGCTTCCAGCAAGCCCACCAATTCCTCAACCGACCAGACATGATCGGCCACTCCGAGAACCATCGCCGGAGTCTTCCCGCCGAGCGTGGCGTGCGGACGCGCCCAGTTGTAGAAACATGCGTGAAGGGCAAACGCGGCCTGCATGTTGTCGAAGCTCTTGGAATGGGCGTTGGTCTTCCGAGTCCAACGGCGCTGGCTCATGCGGAGTGTGAGGTTTGCCCGCTCGATTCGTGACGTTCCAGAGCGTTCCAGACGGGGCGAGCCAAACACCGACTTCTTGTCGCACCCGATGCACGTCGCGCCCTCTTCGCGGCCCGGCGCAACCGGGTTGTTCTTGTAGACTTTGTGGACCTGGGCGTAGTCCACGCCCGTCCGCGCGAACGCATCGAAGACAGCATCGGCGTAGACGCCAAGGGCGTCCGTCGTGAGGTCGGGCCGACCGACCAATCGGGACGCCAGATCGTGCATGAACGCATGGGCGTGGCTCTCGTCACGATCGCCCATCATCCACGAGAGAATCGCCTTGGACTTCCGATCGACCGCGTACCACGTCCAGACATCGCCCGCCATGTCCGGGGCGGACTTGGCTCGCGGAAGCGTCTTCGCTTTGCAGTGGTTGAATCCCCAAATCTCGTCTGCCTCGATCTCGGCGCACCGAAGTCCCCGGAGCGAGGCGTCTTCGTGGTTGAGACACACGCGGCCCAGATCGACCAAGAGGCGCAGAATGCTGGTCTTTGCCACGCCAGTCATACGGACGGTCGAATTGATGGAGCATCCCTCGCACAAGGCTTTCACGATCGCCACACGCTGGGAAACGCTCAACTTCCTCATACTCATAAATGTAGCCACAAAAATACCACGAGTCAACTAAAACGTAGCCACAAAATGGTTGCTTTTTGGCGGCAACCGTCTAAGATGTTTTACATGGCGGGACGACCACCAAAGCCGCGAAAGAGCCGACGCGAGACTCCACTACGAATACGTCTCACGGATTCCGAGCGCGCACAGATACACGCAGCCGCAGACAAGGCGGGTCTTTCGGATTCTGGTTGGTCAAGAATGGTGCTTCTACAGGCTTCGAGGGATCAAGGTAAGAATCCTCTGGCGTCAGAAACTAAGGGAGCCTAGGATGATTGACGATAAAGCCTCGGGGGCCTGGCAGGGCCCCCAAAGGCGCGTTCACCTTCTCGACAGATCAACCGGCTTGATCGCCAGTTGAATCCATCGCAGAAGGGCGAACCAGCGAGTGTTCAAACTCATGGTTCGGGTCTCCTAAAAAGGCCTGATTCCGACAGTTTGCAGCCGGAGGAATCGGGCAGCCACGAACGATCGGCGGGGACCGTCCTCGCCGATTTTCGTTTTGACCAAAGTGAGTTTTCATGGTGGACCCCTTTCGATTGCGGGCGATCCGTCGCCCTGGGTGGGAATCAGCTGCCGCGCTTTGCGGCTTCGTAAACTTCTGGCTTGAGGGCGACAAGCTTGAGCTTCCCGCCCGCCGGATTCTTCGAGAACACCAGCTCGCCACGCGATTCGGAGTACAGCGCGCCGTGCAACGCGCCTTCCGACAGACCAGTTGCGGCGATCAACTGCGGCTTTGTTTTCGGGATATTCCCGTTCTCAAGGAAGTGATCTCGCACCAAGGCGTAGCTAGGACGGATCGAAGACCTTGAGCTTCGAGAACCGGAATCGGCCGGGGATTTAAGAGGTCCAATCGCCGCGAGCAGGCTCTCGGCAAATTCGCGGGAAGACCTCGCGTCGAGTTGGTGGAGTTCCTGAAACAGCCGCGCGATCTCACTCTTGAGTCGAAAAACGTGGGCGATCTCTTCAAACGTCATTTGCCCTGGCATAGCCGCGCTCCTTCGTGTAGTCGAAGTCTAGGCACGGATCTGGCGTTCGTGTTGGAGAAATCGCTACGCGACTACAAATACACACAAAGTGTGGAAAGCGAACAAATGCCTTACACACTCATTGTGGGCGGGACGTGCGAGACGCGATCAGGTCCACCATCGACTTGGCCGCTTGGTTCGCGTCGGGACGGGCGGGACTCTTGGCTGTCCTCTTCGACTTCTTCGCGGTTTTCTTCTTCGCCATGCGCGCAGGGTACCCGACCTTCAAGCCCCTGGCGCGCCGTGCGGCATTTCAGACGCTACCAGTACCCGTATTTCGCGGGAGCACGCTGCAATTTCTGGCATTCGCGGCCGCCCTGCCCGCGCGTGCAAACCCGCCGATCACTCCGACCGTAGTGTGTGTCGGTGCCCGATGCGTCGTCCCGCCCTCATCGGTGATCTTGTCGCCGCCTTCGTGCTCGGCCTGGGCACGTTCTATGGCATCCTTGAGATCCGCCCCGCGCCGGATTTTCTCACGGGTCTTTTCATCGCGCTCCCCGGCCTGCTCTTTTTCGCCGCCATGGCCGCGGGCGCCGCATTCCTCGGCCACGGCTGGCCGGTGCGCCGGGGCGGGGCGCTGTACTGCGCCTCGTGCGGGCACGCCGTCGCGGCGGAAGACTCGCGCCTACTCCCCTACTGCGGCGAATGCGGCAAGCCCTGGCGCCACTTCGGGCGGCGCGTTCGCGGCCGGCTCATCACCCATCACCCGCGCCTGGTCATCGGCGCCACGCTCCTTGCCCTCGCCATGCTCGGCATGTGGGCACGCACCTTCGCCACCCGCCAGTTGCTCGCGCAGACACCCGACTGGCTCCTCATCCGACAGGTCGGCGTGCTCTCGTGGGGTGATCTGCAGGAAGAATGGCGCGAGCTCGGCCGGCGCTCGCTCTCGCCGCAGTCCGATCGCCAGCTTCTTGAAACTCTGCTCAACCGGCGCGCCCGCGACGGCTCGCTCCCCTCGGCTCTCGCGGTCTTCATCCAGTCTCGCGCGAATTCGAACACGCTCCCCTCCGACCTCGCCACGCGCTGGCTCGCGGAGCTCTTCGACGCCCGGCTCATCACGCCAGAGTCCGTCGAGGCCGGCGAGCGCATCCCCGTCGACATCGTCGGGCGGTTCTCCGCCGGATGGACCGGCGTCGCCGACGAGCCGCAGGTCCTGCTCTGCGGCGTATCAATCGACGGGCGCGAGGTCGCCCAGTCGCGCTGGGAGCGCCCCGTGGCGACCTCCTTCTTCGGCCTCGATCGCGCCGTGTTCGCGCACTCGCAACGCACCGAGAAGCCGGGCACGATCACCATCGAGGCCCGGGGCTGGTTCTTCGTGGGCCAACCCGACCAGCGCGTCACCTACGACGCCCTGGGTTCGCCCACGCTCCCCATGAACGTCTACGCCCGCCCGTTTTCCTTCTCGCGCACGATCGAGGTTCGCCCGGCGCTCCCGAGCGCCAAGAACGGGACGTGACTTTCGGGTCCATCCCGCCCACGATTGGGCATGACCACGCCCACCTGCACGCCGCGACTTGCCGTGATGATCGGAAGTTGGAACGCGATCCCCGCGATCGCCCACGCCGCCCAACGCCTCCAAGGCAACACGCCGCTCCTCGACGCGATCGTCGACGGGATCGCGCTCGTCGAGGACGATCCCGACGAGATGTCCGTCGGCTTTGGCGGGTTGCCCAACGAGGACTGCGTCGTCGAGCTCGACGCCGCCGTGATGGACGGCGTCACGCACCGCTCAGGCGCGGTTGCGGGCCTGCGCGGCGTGCGCCACGCCGCACGCGTCGCGCTCGAGGTCATGCGCCGCACGGATCACTCGCTGCTCGTCGGCGAGGGCGCCCGCAAGTTCGCCGCGCTCCTGGGCTTCCCCGACGAGAACCTCCTCACCGATCGCGCCCGCAAGGCATGGCTCGATTGGAAGGCAAACCTCAGCGAGCGCGACGGGTGGATCGCGCCAGACCAGGCCGCGTCGTCCTTCGGCACCGCGCGCTGGGCCGGCCGCACCGGGCCCGAGATGCTCGCGCCCGACGCCCCCCCGCCCAAAGTCCCCTTCACCTACGGCACAATTCATCTCTCGGCGGTCGACGCCGCGGGCAACCTCGCCTCGTGCACCAGCACCAGCGGCCTGTCCTACAAGATCGCGGGTCGCGTCGGCGATTCGCCCGTCGTCGGCGCGGGCCTCTACACCGACAACGCAATCGGCTCGGCGGGCGCGACGGGCCGCGGCGAATCGGTGCTGCAGGTCTGCGGCGCGCACACGATCGTCGCGCGGATGGAGGCCGGCGATTCGCCCACCGAGGCGTGCTTGTTCACGCTCAAGAAAATCGCCGATCGCACGCGCCTCACGCACCTCCGCGACGCCAAAGGCCGCCCCACGTTCAACGTCACGCTCTATGCGATCCGCAAGGACGGCGTGTTCGGCGCGGCCTCGATGCACCAGGGCTACGAGTTCGCGGTGCTCGACGGGAACGCGCCCCGCGCCGCGCCCGCGGCATGGCTCTTTCCCAGGGACTAGAGCCACCGCCTTGACACGCGCCGCGGTCGCGATACGCTGGCCTTGTCGTTGGTGCCGCGGGTTTGCCGCGGCTGAAACGGGAAGTGCGGTGACGATCGCCCTGCGATCCAACCCGCCGCGGACGCGCCGCCGTAAGGGGTGCCGACGCGTGAACGACGGGCGAAATGCCCGGGTCCGGCCCTGTGCCGGGCGCCACTGACGCCGCGAGTGCGTCGGGAAGGCCGATCACGCCGAGCCCCGAGCCGGAAGACCGACCTCGACCCCCGGGCGTGCGCCCGGGCGCTGGCTGCCCTCGCGAGATGGGGCGACCGGCGAGGCCGCGTCCGCCCCCGGCGTCGGTCCCTCGCCTTTCGCCATGCCGCTCCGACGGGCCCGTCATGCTCCACGGGGGTCGTCCCGCGCGATTCGGGATGGGTCGCACGCTCGCCGCGTGCTGAAGGGCTCGTTGTGCTCCACATCTCCAAGTCTGGTTGTGCGTGCTTCGCCGGCGTCGCGCTGTCGCTCGTCGGCCCCGCGGCTGCGCCCGCACTCGCCGCGGATCCCTGGGCCGATCGTGTGATCTCATTCAACGCCGGCACGGGTGGAAGCGACGGCTATGACCTCGCATCGTCGGCGCTCGGAAGCCCCACGCGCTTCACGGGCGTTTCCTACGGCTTTCCCTCGGCCGTCACGCCGTTCAGCCCGCCCTTTGAGACCACCGACATCGTGTCGCTCGGGATCGGCGGACAGATCACGGTCGCCTTCGACGAACCCGTCACCAACGACTCCGCTAATCCGTTCGGCCTTGATCTCCTCATCTTCGGCAACAGTTTTTATTACGACGCGGATTGGCCCAACGGGCTCGTGGGAGGCTTCGCGGGCGAGGGCGGCGTGATCGAGGTCTCCGCCGACGGCCGGGCCTGGCACACCATCCCGCTCCTCGCCGCCGACGCGGGCTTCCCCACGCTCGGATACCTCGACCTCGCCACGCCCTACAGCGATTCGCCCGGCGCGATCGAATCCGACTTCACCCGCCCGGTCGATCCGTCGTTCGATGCGAGCGGCAGGACGTATCCGGAAATCATCGCGGCGTACAACGGCGCGGGCGGCGGGCTGGGCGTCGACCTCTCCAGCGTCGGACTCGATTCGATCTCGTTCGTGCGCGTCAGCAATCCCAGCGGCGTGGGCGGCACGCCGGAGGTCGACGCGTTCGTCGACGTGTCGCCGATCCCCGCGCCGGGCTCGCTCACTCTTGTCGCAGTTGGATTGCTCGGCGGCGCTCGCGCCACGCGGACTTGCCCTGAAACCCGGGCTGCGCGGCGCTCGGGCTCGTCGGGAGCGCGGGCATGAGCACTCACCGCTGGCGTCTCGTCGCACTCGGCACGCTCGGCACAGCGGCGTGCCTCTCCCCCACCGTTCTCGCCCAATCGTGGACGCACTTCGCGGGCGACGCGTCGCGCTCCTCCACCAACGCCGGTTCGCTCGCGCCCGGCGCGGGGGTGCTCGCCGCCCCGCTCTGGACCGTGTCGCAGGACTCGCTCGGTCGCGCGATCACGTTTGTCGGGCAGTCCACGCCCGTCGTCTCGCCTTCGCACGTGCTCGCGATCGGCTCCATTCAGCTCGCGGCCAAGCAGTTCTCTCTCTATGCGGTCGATCGGCGCACCGGCGCGATCGCCTGGGCCGCCCCGATCGCGTCGCCCACGCTCGATTCGTGGGCGTCGCCCGCGCTGGACCTTGAGCACAACGCCGCGATCGTTGCGACGGGCGCCACGCTGGCGTCATTCGACCTCGCGACCGGCGCCCTCAAGTGGTCGCTGGCCCTGGCGGCCCCGGTCGTCAACGCCTCGCCCGCCGTCACCACCGACCTGCTCATACGCGACCGCGTGCTCATCACCGAGTACGACGGCTTCGCGGGCAACGCGCGCCTCGTGTGCGTCAACATCGACGCCTTCGACGGCGCGTTCAACCCGCGCCAGCCCGGCACGATCGTGTGGACCTACCCGCTCGGATTCGCCTCGGGCGACACGGTCGCGTACCACCAGGGTCGCGCCTACGTCGGCACGATGGGCGATCCGGGCTCAGCGCCCGGCTCGATCCTGTGCTTCGACGTGGTCGCGGGCCCCGCGCCGCTCTGGTCGTTCGATAACGTGATCGACGAGGGCTTCTTCGCCGCACCCGCGGTGCATCAGCCGACGGCACGGGACTCGGGCGATCACGGCGCGTTCGTGCTCGCGGCGTCGTACGCCTTTACCGGCGGCCGCGAGTCGGCGAACCTCATCAAGCTCGACGCACGCACCGGCGAACTCCGGTGGTCGGTCGCGTGCAACCGCACCGGCGCCACGCCGATCGTGCTCCCCGACGGTCGCATCGCGCTCTCGGGCGGGCTCAAGGGCTACGGCACGCTCCCCACGCTCCAGCTCTTTGCCGACCATGAGACCTGGGGCGAGCGCCTCTGGGACTCCGCGCTCAACACCTGGACCGACGCCAACCACAACGGGCAGATCGATCTCGGCGAGTTCACCGTCATGGGCGGCTGGACCCATCAGCCCGCGCTCGCCTCGAAGAGGAACACCCTCTTCATCGGCGCGACGCCCACCGGCGGCAGTTCGTATTCACCATGCACCGACCTCTATGCCATCGACATCACCAAGCTGCCCACCGGCGTCGGCAGCGCCCAGCCCGGGTTCATCGCGGCCCAGCGCACGGGCGTCGGCAGCGCGCCCGCGATCGACGCCGCCAGCCTGTACAGCATCGGTGCGGCCGGGCTGCAAGCCTTCGGCCCCGCGCCGGCGCACACCGACGTCAACGCCGACGGCGTGGCCGACATCGAGGACCTGTACTGGTGGGAGCAAGGACGCGGCGACCGCGATGTCAACCGCGACGCCTCCGTCAACTCGCTCGACCACGAAGAACTTCTCCGTGTCCTCCGCGCCGACGAACTCGACGACATGGCATCGCACCGCCCATGAATCTCGCACCGATTTCAAAGCCCTCTCCGGGTGGCCGTCTGCGGGTGTGCGGATGCGTGATGTCCTTCCGCGCCTTCACGCTCATCGAACTGCTTGTGTCGATCGCCATCATCGCGGTCCTGATCTCGCTGCTCATGCCCGGGCTGCGCGGGGCGCGTGACGCCGCCCGCTCGGCCTCGTGCCTGTCGAATCAGCGTCAGCTCATCACGGCGTGGAATCTCTACGCCAACGCCAACCGCGAGCGCGCCATGCCGCTCGCGTACTGGAGCGCCGAGGACATCGGCGACGGGCCGCAGGTCTTCTGGTGGGGAAGCTACGGCGAGTCGTCCGCGCCGACCGACTACGAGCGCGGGTTTCTCGCGCCGTATCTCGACGCGACGCTCGCGCCGCGATCGGTGCTCGAATGCGCCGCCCAGCCCTGGGAGAGCTATCGCCCGCAGGGCGGCTCATCGTCGCCCACCAGCACCTACGGCTACAACGGCTACTACCTCTCACCCGCGAAAACACCCGGCTGGGGCGAGACGATCGGCTTCCGCGCGTGGAAGCGCGTGGGCGACATCGCGCACCCATCGAAGCTGCTGGTGTTTTCGGACGCAATGGTGGTTGTTACCGGAAAGCTGCGCAACTGCGCGTTACTCGACCCGCCGCGCATTTTTTCAGTGGATTCGTGGGTCGAAAATCCGAGCCCCACCACGTCGTTCCGTCACCCGGGGATTTCCTCTATCGGTGCGAGCGGCGACGGCTCGGCACGGGTCTTTTCGCACGATGCAAACGCGCTTGTTGATCCGCTTTTCCGCATTGGATCGCTGAGCGCGGAAAACGATCCTTGGTACATTCCAGATTGGCGTGCTTGGCGACGATAGATGTTGTAGTATCGTGGAGTCACCACGAGCGCCGGGGCCACGGATATGCCGATCGACCGCTGTGTATGCCGACAGATCCCGTTCGAGGAACTCCGCGACATCGCGGCGGAGGAATCGCTCGGCTTTGAGGCGCTCCTCGACTCCACGGGCTGCGGCTCGTCGTGCGGCCTGTGCGTTCCCTACATCCAGGCGATGCTCGCCACTGGGCGCACCACGTTCCCCGTGATGTCGCCGCGCGAACTGGAACGCATGTGCAAGGGCGGGCAGGCGGCCGAGGTCAAGCCCGACCCAAACTCGCAATCAGCGCCCAAGCCGGCCTAAGAAGCGACCAAGAGAGACGGGCGGATCATCAGAACATGGATTCTGATCACGTCACGCGAAGAGTGATCACTTCACCACTTCGCCGGTCCGTCCCTTAGTCTTTGCGTCACCGCTTCCACGAAAAAAGGGCCGAGCTTACGCCCGGCCCTTCGTGAATCTCGGATTTGCTCACCCGGTCAATTCGCCCATCAGTTCTGCATGGGCTGTGACGGCGTGGGGTTCACGTCGCGCACCTCAACGTGCGGAATGCCCAGCACATCGTTGCGATCCGCGCCCAGCGCCTCGGCCGCCGCGGTCGCTTCCGCCAGCATCTCCTCTTCGTCGATGTCGTCGACCGGCGCCTCGACGAGGTAACGCACCTTGATGTCCTGGTAGGGACGGAAGCCCGTACCCGCTGGGATCAGGTGCCCAAGGAGCACGTTCTCCTTCAGGCCGACCAGCGTGTCCTCGGCGCCGCGGAGCGACGCTTCGGTCAGCACCTTGGTGCTCTCCTGGAACGACGCACCCGAGAGGAACGACTCGCTCATGAGCGCGCCCTTGGTAATGCCAAGGAGCAGCGTGCGGCCGGTCGCGGGCTTGGCCCGCTTGGCCTTGGCGCCGTCCTTGCCCATCGCCTCAGCCTTGGCGTTGGCCTCGCGGACTTCCTGCTTGGTCACCAGCGCGCCGACCGGCAGGTCGGTGCCGCCCGAATCGCTGATGCGGACCATCTGCTCGACTTGGCGGTTCTTCTGGCGGAAGACGAGCTTGTCGACCACTTCCTGCGGGAGCAGGTCGGTGTCGCCCGGGCTCTCGATCTTCACCTTGCGGAGCATCTGGCTGAGGATCAGCTCGATGTGCTTGTCGTTGATGCCCACGCCCTGGGCGCGGTAGACGTTCTGCACCTCGTCGAGCATGTAGGCCCACAGGGCCTCCTCGCCCTTGATCCGCAGGATGTCGTGCGGGACCAGCGGGCCTTCGGTCAGGGGGTCGCCCGCCTGCACGAAGTCGCCCGTGTGGACCAAGAGCGTCTTGTCCGCCGGGACATGGTGGTCCTTTTCGATGCCGCCGTCGGCCTTGACGCGGATCGTGATCTTGCTCCCGCGGCGCTTCTCGGTGAGGATCTCGACGGTGCCCGTGATCTCGGCCATGACGGCCGGGTCCTTGGGCTTGCGGGCCTCGAAGATCTCCGTAACGCGAGGGAGACCACCGACGATGTCCTGCGAGCCCGCGGCCGCACGCGGCTGGCGGGCGAGCATGGCGCCCGCGTCGATGCCCTGGCCGTCCTTCACTTCGATACGCGCCTTGGCGGGCAGGTAGTGGAAGTCGAGGATGTTGCCGGCCTCGTCGATGATGTTGATCTGCGGGTGCAGATCGCCCTTGTGCTCGATGACCGTCAGCGCCTTGCGCCCGCCGCCGGCGTCTTCCTCGCGGATCGTCTGGTCCAGCTCGAGGTCGACGAACTTCACGAAGCCCTTCTTCTCGGCGAGGATCGGGGCGCGGTGCGGGTCCCACTTCAGGACGACCTGGCCCTTCTTCACCTCATCGCCGGGCTTGGCGTAGACGAACCCGCCGTAGGGAACCTTGAACTTCTCGAGCTCGCGTCCCTTGGCGTCCATGATGGCCAGCTCGCCGTTGCGCTTCAGCGTGACCAGCGCGTCGTGACCGTCGTCATCCTTGACGGGGACCTGCGAGCAGTCGCGCAGCTCGAGGATACCGGCGTTCATCGCACGGTATTCGGTCTGCTCGGCCGTGCGCTGACCGATGCCACCCGTGTGGAACGTACGCATGGTCAGCTGCGTGCCAGGCTCGCCGATCGACTGAGCCGCGATGATGCCGACGGCCATGCCTGGCTCGACCAGCTTGCCGGTCGACATGTCCATGCCGTAGTCCAGCACGGAGCAGCCCGTCGAGGACTCGCTGGTGAGGGGCGAGCGGACGAAGATCTCGTCGATGCCGATCTCTTCGACCTTGATCGCCATCTCGGCGGTGATCATCTCGTTCTCGCGAACGATGGTCTCGTCGGTCTTGGGGTTGATGATGGTGCTGAGGCAGACGCGCCCGATGATCTGGTCGCGGAGCGGGACGTCGATCTGCTCGCCCTTGTAGATGGCGCGCTTCTTGATGCCGCGCTTCGAGCCGCAGTCGTGCTCGCCGATGATGACCGACTGGGCGATGTCGCACAGCTTGCGGGTGAGGTAGCCCGAGTCGGCGGTCTTGAGGGCGGTGTCGGCCAAGCCCTTTCGCGCGCCGTGGGTGGAGCTGAAGTACTCAAGGATCGTGAGACCCTCGCGGAAGTTGGAGCGGATGGGCGTCTCGATGATCTCGCCCGAGGGCTTGGCCATCAGGCCGCGCATGCCGGCCAGCTGCATGAGCTGCGACACGTTGCCGCGGGCGCCGGAGTCGGACATGAGGTAGACGGGGTTGAGGTAGGGCTTGCCGGCCGCGGGATCGGTGACGGGCACACCACCAGCGTCGCGACGATCGGTCTTGAGGGTCTCGACCAGCTTCTTGGTGACCTGTTCGCGGCAGTGCGACCAGATGTCCAGGAGCTGGTTGTAACGTTCGCGGGCCGTGATGATGCCGCGGTCGTAGTTCTTCTCGACGCGATCGACGCGCTTCTGGGCCTCGTCGACCAGCGCAACCTTCTCGCTCGGGATACGCAGGTCGGTGATGCCGAACGAAAGGCCCGCCAGCGTCGACTGCTTGAACCCGATCTCCTTCATGCGGTCGAGGAGATCGATCGTCTCCGACCTTCCGCAGTAGAGATAGGTATCGTCGATCACGCGGGCGCAGCCCTTCTTGCCCAGGGCGCAGTTGTAGAACGGCATGCCCTTGGCCAGCACATCCGCGAACAGAACGCGGCCCGCGGTCGTCACCAGCCGCTTGTTGGCGGCCAGCTTCTTCACGGAGCCCGACTGGCTGTCCACATACTCCTCGAACCCGTCGAGGCGGACCAAGATCGGCTCGTGGATCTTGATCTTGCCCTTTTCATACGCGAGGATCGCCTCGCGCCGGTCCTTGAACCGCTTCATCTCCTCCGGCTTCTTCTCGTCGAGGGGCGCGGCCGTGATGAAGTACACACCCATCACGATATCCTGCGACGCCGAGATGATCGGCTTGCCGTTGGCGGGCGAGAAGATGTTGTGCGTGCTGAGCATCAGCACGTGGGCCTCGGCCTGGGCCTCGACCGACAGGGGCAGGTGGACGGCCATCTGGTCGCCGTCGAAGTCGGCGTTGAACCCGCCGCACACCAGCGGGTGGATGCGGATGGCGTTGCCTTCCACGAGCACCGGCTCGAACGCCTGGATGCCCATTCGGTGGAGCGTCGGGGCGCGGTTGAGCAGCACCGGGTGCTGGTAGATGACTTCCTCGAGGATGTCCCACACCGCGGCGTCACGGCGCTCGAGCATGCGCTTGGCGCTCTTGATCGTGTCCGCCAGCCCGTGCTCCTTGAGCTTGCGGATGATGAAGGGCTGGTAGAGCTCCAGCGCGATCTTCTTGGGAAGGCCGCACTGGTGCAGCTTCAGTTCCGGGCCGACGACGATGACCGAGCGCGCGGAGTAGTCGACGCGCTTGCCCAGCAGGTTCTCGCGGAAGCGACCCTGCTTGCCCTTGATCATGTCGGTCAGCGACTTGAGCGGGCGGTTCGACGAGCCCAGCACCGGGCGGCGGCATCGGTTGTTGTCGAAGAGCGCGTCCACGGCCTGCTGGAGCATGCGCTTCTCGTTGCGGATGATGACCTCGGGCGCGTTGAGGTCCATCAGCTTCTTCAACCGGTTGTTGCGGTTGATGATGCGCCGGTACAGATCGTTGAGGTCGCTGGTCGCGAAGTTACCCGATTCCAGGAGCACCAGCGGGCGCAGGTCCGGCGGGATCACGGGGATCACGTCCATCACCAGCCACGTCGCGTCGTTCTTCGAACCGCGGATCTGCTCGATGAGCTTCAGCCGCTTGGCGAAGTCCTTGATCTTCTGCTTGCTCTTGGTCTCGGACAGGTCCTTGCGGAGCTTGGCGGCCTCGGCATTGAGGTCGGTCCGCTCGATCAGCTCGCGGGCCGCGTCGGCGCCCATGAACGCCTTGAACGCGTTGCCGAACTTGTCGACGGCGGCGCGGTACTCGTCCTCCGTCAGCATCTGCCTGAACTTCAGCTCGGTGTCGCCCGGGTCAACGACCACGTAATCCTGATAATAGATCACGCGCTCCAGCTCGCTGGTCTTCATGCCCAGGAGCGTGCCCAGGCGGCTGGGCATTGACTTGAAGAACCAGATGTGGACGACGGGGCTGGCGAGGTTGATGTGCCCCATTCGCTTGCGCCGCACGCGCGAGTGGGTCACCTTCACGCCGCACCGGTCGCAGATGATGCCCTTGTACTTGGTCCCGCGGTACTTGCCGCAGGCGCACTCGTAGTCGCGCTCGGGCCCGAAGATGCGCTCGCAGAAGAGCCCGTCCTTCTCGGGGCGGTACGTGCGGTAGTTGATGGTCTCGGGCTTCTTCACCTCGCCGTAGGACCACGCGCGGATGTCGTTGGGCGACGCCAGCGTGACCTTGACGGAGGAGAAGTCATTCACACGATCATAAATCATCTCGGCCATTAGAAACCGCTCCGGTTCGAGATGGCCGGCGCGCCTGGGGGCCCGCGCCGGGATTGTCATTCCGCCTCACCCGCCGCACGGACGGGCGATGAATCGCCCGCCGCACGGCCCGCCGTTCCGACTTACAGAAGGCTCCCGCCCTCGGACTGCTTCTTCTCGAGCGTGATGTTCATGCCCAGGCCCTTGAGCTCGTTGCATAGCACGTCGAACGCGACGGGCATGCCGGCCTCGAGCTTGTTGGTGCCCTTCACCATGCTCTCGTAGATCTTGGTGCGCCCCTCGACGTCGTCGGACTTGACCGTCAGGAGTTCCTGAAGGATGTACGACGCGCCGTAGGCCTCGAGCGCCCACACTTCCATCTCGCCGAAACGCTGACCGCCCGTGCGGGCCTTGCCGCCCAGGGGCTGCTGCGTGATGAGCGAGTACGGGCCGGTGGCACGCGCGTGAATCTTGTCGTCGACCAGGTGGTGCAGCTTCAGGATGTACATGAAGCCCACGGTGGTGCGCTGGTTGAAAGGCTCGCCGGTGCGCCCGTCGTAGAGCTGGATCTTGCCGCCGGGCGGCATCTTGGCCAGAAGCTCGCGCGGGTTGGGCCACGTCGCCGTCTCTTCGTAGTGCTTGAGACGGGTTTCGACGTGGGTGTTGGCCTCGGCCACCGCCTCGTGAACCTGCTTCTCGGTCGCGCCGTCGAAGACCGGCGTGATCGCCTGGAACCCCAGCACCCGGGCCGCCCAGCCTAGATGCGTCTCGAGGATCTGACCGACGTTCATACGGCTGGGCACGCCCAGCGGGTTGAGCAGCACGTCGACCGGCGTGCCGTCTTCCATAAACGGCATCTCTTCCTCGGGCACGATGCGGGCGATGACGCCCTTGTTGCCGTGACGACCCGCCATCTTGTCGCCGACCGACAGGTGACGCTTGGTCGCGATATAGACCTTGACCATCTCGAGCACGCCGCTGGGCAGCTCATCGCCGCGCTTCATGTGCGCGACCTTGCGCTGCTTCTCGGTCTCGATGGCGCGGACGCGCGGCCAGAACTGGCTGTGCAGGAGCTCGGCCTTCTCGCGCGTCTCCTTGCTCCCCTTGGCCCACTTGATGTCGAAGGTCTTGATCTGCTCCAGGATGACCTCGGGAATGTCCGAGGCGCCCACCCGCTGACGCGTGTTGGGGTCGACCATCGGCGTCCCCACCGCCTCGTTGATCGAGGCGCACATCTGCTTGAACAGATCGATCGCCTTCTTGTCCATCGCCAGCTCGTAGTCGGCGATCTCCTTCTTGAGCTGCTTCTTCTGCTCCTCGTTCATGTGGAGGCGCCGGCTGAACTTCTTGGCGCCGATCACCACGCCCTCCACGCCCGCGGGCACCTCGAGCGAGTCGTTCTTCACGTCCTCGCCCGCGCGACCGAAGATCGCGTGGAGCAGCTTCTCTTCCGGCGTCAGCTCGGTCTTGCTCTTGGGGCTGACCTTGCCCACGAGGATGTCGCCCGGGCCGACGCGGGCGCCGGTCCGGATGATGCCCAGCTCGTCGAGGTTGCGCAGCATCTTCTCCGAAACGTTCGGGATGTCGCGGGTGAACTCCTCGCGCCCGAGCTTGGTCTCGCGGATCTCGACGTCGAACGCGTCGATGTGGATGCTGGTGAAGACGTCGTCCTTCACGACGCGCTCGTTGATCACGATCGCGTCCTCGAAGTTGTACCCGTCGAAGGTGTTGAACGCGACCAGCACATTCTTGCCGATCGACAGCTCGCCCTGCTTGGTCGACGCGCCGTCCGCGATGACCTGGCCCTTCTTCACTTCCTGCCCGGGCTTCACGATCGGACGCTGGTTCTGGCACGTGCGCTCGTTGAGGCCCACGAACTTGCGGAGCACGTACTCGTCGGCGTTATCGATGATGATCCGCTGCGAGTCCACGAACGTCACGGTGCCCGCGTTCTTGGCGCGGACCACCATGCCCGAGTTGTGACCCACCGGCTTCTCGATGCCCGTCGCGATGCAGGGCGGATCGACCTTGATGAGAGGCACCGCCTGGCGCTGCATGTTCGAACCCATCAGCGCGCGGTTGGCGTCGTCGTGCTCAAGGAACGGGATGAGCGCCGCCGAGATACCCACGATCTGCTTGGGGCTGATGTCGATGTAGTCGACCTTGGCCGAATCGACCTCGGCCAGCTCGCCGTCGACGCGGGCCAGGATCATGCCCTTGCGCAGCTTGCCGCCTTCTTCCAGGGCGTCGCACGGCGCGAGGACGGCCTTCATCTCCTCGTCGGCGCGGAGCTGCACCACCTTGCCCGATTTGGCTTCGCGGTAGGGCGTGCGCAGGAATCCGTACTCATCGATCGCGGAGTAGATGCCCAGCGAGGCGATCAGTCCGATGTTGGTGCCTTCGGGGGTCTCGATGGGGCAGATGCGCCCGTAGTGCGAGATGTGAACGTCGCGCACCTCGAAGCCGGCGCGCTTGCGGTTCAGACCGCCCGGGCCCAGGGCCGAGAGGCGACGCTCGTGGACGAGCGACGACAGCGGGTTGGTCTGGTCGACAACCTGCGAGAGCTCGGAGCGCCCGAAGAAGAAGTCGATGGCGCTGGAGATGCTCTTGCTGTTGACCAGGTCCGCGATCTTGGCGAGTTCCTCGGGGTCCTTGACGCTCATGCGCTCCTGGACCGTGCGGCGCAGCTTGAGGAAGCCCTTGCGCAGCTCCTCCACCGCCAACTCGTCGAGCGTGCGGAGACGACGGTTGCCCAGGTGGTCGATGTCGTCAACCTGCGCGACCGGACGCCCCGTCTTGGGGTCAGGACGGTTCGAGCGAAGGTCGAGCAGGTACTGCACCACCCGCAGGAAGTCCTCGCTGCGGATGAACATCATGTCCTCGGGCGTGTTCAGGTCGAACTTCCGGTTGATGCGGAAGCGGCCGACCCGCCCCAGGCGATAGCGGTTCTCGTCGAAGAACTTCTCCGCGAACAACTGGCGGGCCTTCTCGACCTGCGGCGGGTTGCCCGGACGCAGCTTGCTGTAGATCTTGAGCAGGGCACGCTCGTACTCGGTGGCGGCCTCGAACTGCTCCAGCTTCTCCTCCGCGACCGTGTTCAGGATCAGCACGTCGCTGGGGTTCTGGATGACCTTCACGGTCTTCAGGTTCGACGCGGTGATGGCGGCGGCGGACTCGCCGATCTGGCGGCCGACGTGCACCAGCTCCTCGCCCGTCTCCTTGTCGATGATGCTCTCGGCGGCCCAGTGCTCGGGCTTCACCTGCTCGGCCTTGATCGTGCTGATCTCATAGAACAGCCCGAGCAACGCCTCGGTCGTGCTCACGCTCTCGTCCAGGCAGCGCAGGAAGGTGGTGGCGGCCAGCTTGGTCGACTGGTCGATGCGCATCGCCAGCACGTCCTTCTTGGTCACCTCAAGCTCGATCCACGAGCCGCGCTCGGGGATGATTCGGGTCGAGTGCAGCGGGCGGTCGCCCTCGCTGGACACGATCGAAAAGTCCACACCCGGCGAGCGGTGGAGCTGGCTGACGATCACGCGCTCGGCGCCGTTGACGATGAACTCGCCGCCGCCCAGCATGATCGGGAACTCGCCGAGGTAAATCTCCTCCTCGGGCGTGTCGGGGTGACCCTCGCGCTTGAGGCGGACGCAGACGCGGAACGGCAGGCCGTAGGTCAGCCGCAGCTCGCGACATTCGTCGGAGGTGTACCGGGCGTCCTCCAGCTCGTAGTACGAGTACTCGAGCTGCATGGTGCCGTCGTAGCTCTCGATCGGGAAAATCTCCCGGAGGAGGGACTCCAGCCCGAGCGTCTTGTCACGCTCGTGCGGCCCCTTGCCCAGCTGGAGGAACCGCTCGTAGGCGGCCCTCTGCACCTGGGTCAAATCCGGAACTTCGATCGCATCGCCACGCTTCGAAAAATCGCGCACTTTCGCCATGGCCATCGATGTCCTCACGATGGAGTACAAGGCCGCGTTGTCACGCGCCCCTGAAGAGCCAAATGCTCCAGCATCAGCATGTGGTGGAAGTCAATGCCCGCCCCTGTCGCACCGACCACACAGTCAGGAATCGCGCAGTGTATCCACCCTGCGCACACCGGACAAATTGGGTCCGCCACACGAAGATCAAAAAAAGGGGCCCGCCCAATGACGGGCCCCTTCTGTGTTCCAACATTCTCAACTCGGAATCACACACTCGATTTGGGATTTTCCGGCGAAGAGGTCAACCCCTCACCGGGATCCGATCGGGCGGGTGTTCCGACCGGCGACAGGTCGAGTGGCGATTAGGCCAGTTCGATGGTCGCGCCGGCCTCTTCGAGGCTCTTCTTGAGCTTCTCGGCCTCGGCCTTGTCCAGGCCCTGCTTGACCGGCTTGCCCGGGGCATCGACGAAGGCCTTGGCTTCGGCCAGACCCAGGCCGGTGACCTCGCGGACCGCCTTGATGACGCCGATCTTCTTGGCCGCATCGACGCCCTTGAGGATGACATCGAAGCTGCTCTTCTCTTCGGCCTTGGCCGCGCCGCCCGCGGCGGGGGCCGCCATCATGACCGCGCCACCGGCGGCGGCCTCGATGCCGTACTTGTCCTTCATGTACTTCCCGAGCTCGACCGCGTCCTTGAGGGACAGACCCGCCAGAGCGTCGCCGAGCTGATCAACCGTCATCGACATGATTCACCTTCCATTGCCGGGCGGAGCGCCCGAGCGAGTTCCCGCACTCCAGTGGGACCGGAACGCCCGGTCTTTTAATCCGTGCTGCCCGAAGGGGGCAAGCGGACCAGTGGAGTCGGCAGGGTCGAAATGATTGGCCGACCGCGCGGTGCGATCAAGCCTCCGAACAAAGGCAGATCAACCAAAAAGAAACAGGCCGACTCGCGAGAGCCGGCCTGCTTTGGGAGCGTGATTCACCACCGGCGGGCTTTAGCAGCCGGACTCGAAGTGCGAGGCGAACATGTCGTAGTCGTCGCCGTTGACGAAGCCGTCGTTGTTGAGGTCGGCGGCGATGTCGCCGGCCTCGAAGGCGGAAGCGAAGGCGTCATAGTCGTCGCCGTTGACGAAGCCGTCGTTGTTGAAGTCGGCGTCGCAGGGCGTGTACTGGAACTCGAAGGCGCCGCGGTCGATGACGGGCGCGGGGCCGACGCCGGTGTCGGTGACGAAGGGCACGTCGACGAGGCGCGGGTTGCCGTCGATGTCCTGGCTCCACTTCTCGGCGTAGTTGAAGTCGTTGTCGAAGTCCCAGGAGTCGACCGAGACGAGGGAGTTGTTGCCGGCGTCGATGGCGGGCGAGGTGGACTGGAGGCGGAAGTTGTCGTCGAAGGTGCCGGGGATGTTGTCGGCGCCGTTGATGTCGATGAACTTGGGATCGGGGCTCTGGCCTTCGATGGTGGTCGAGAGGGCGGTGTAGAACGAGCCGTGGAAGTTGACGGCGAAGATCTGGGACTCGGCGGTGGTGTTAGGCACGCCGTCCGCGTTGCCCCAGAAGATGGAGTTGGTAATGGTGGCGTCGGTTCCGGTGCTGACGTAGAGGCCGCCGGCGGTGCCGCTGGGCGCGGTGTTGTTGGCGAAGGTGGACATGCGGACGATCATGCCGACACCGGTATCGCCGGAGCACGCGATCGCGCCGCCGTCGCCGGCCGAGGCGAGGTTGCCGTTGAAGACGCATCCCTCGGCGGTGGCGAAGGCGTAGAGGATCTTGACGGCGCCGCCGGAGCCGGTGCAGTGGTTGTCGATGAATTCGGTGTTGGCGAAGAGGGTGGAGCCCGAGGTGTGGTGATAGACCGCGCCGCCCTCGCCGCTGGTCCAGTTGTCGTAGAAGAGGCAATCGATGTACTTGGGGCTGCCGTTGGTCGAGATGGCGGCGCCGCCGTCGCCGCTGGCGAAGTTGGAGAGGAACTTGACGTTCTTGCAGACGATGGAGCTGTTGACGGCGGTCATGCCGCCGCCCCGGCCGTCGGCGCTCCCGCCGCTGGCGTAGCCGCGGGCGATGGAGAAGCCGTCGATGAGGGTGTCGCCGAGGGTATTGTCGGCGTCGACGACGTGGTAGGAGTTGTCGGTTTGAGCGGAGCCGCCGATCGCGCCGCTCATGGCGGTGATGAAGGACCAGGGGCTGGTGCGCTGGGCGAGGGTGGTCTCGGTGCCGGCGAATCCGCCGTAGAGGTGCAGGCCGCTGGGGATGACAAACGACGCGGTGCGCGAGGTCCCGCTGGTGGGGTAGTAGAAGCCCTGCGCGGTCCAGATGTCGACGTACGCACCGCCGATGCTCTGGGCGGCGACGAGCGGGGTCTGGAGGTCGGTGTAGGCGGTGGCCCAGCTGGTGCCGTCGGACGCGCCGCTGGCGTTGTCGTTGACGTAGAAGCGGAGACGGTTGCTGTCGATCTTGCGGAGCTGGAGGCCGTTGACGTGGGCGGTGCCGAAGATGGAGTCGGCAACCTTGACCGTGATCGAGCCGCCGGCGGAGACGGTAATGACGTGGATGGCGTGGGTGACGCCGGGGATGAGCTTGCTGGCGGACATCGCTCCGCCGCAGTACTGATAGCTGCTGGACGAGCCGGTGACGGTCACACCGCTTTCGTTGCTGGAGTCGCCCGGAAGGTCGGCGTAGGTGAAGACGGCGTAGGTGCCGGCGGCGAGGTTGTTGAAGCTGTACGTGAGGGTGCCGAAGCTGGTCAGGCCCTGGTAGTCGAGCATGAGCTTGGCGGCCTCGCCGGCCACGCCCGCGTCGGCGGCGCTGGTGAACGTGCCGGTGGTGTCGCGGGTGAACGAGGCGCTGGTGTTGTTGCCGTTGAGGTCCTTGAGCGTCGAGGTCGTGGCGGTGGCGGAGGTGATCGAGTTCCAGAACCCGGCCTGGCCGGCGGCGCCGGCGAAGCTGTTGGCGGGAACGCCCGAGCCGTTGCCGCTGGTGTTATTGATGTCCACGTTGAAGCTCTGGCCCATCGCCTGCCCGCAGAGGAGCAGAAGGGTCGAGGCCAGCGTGGGCAGAGTGATCGCGCGAGACTTCGAGTAAGCCATTGGGTCGTCCTTTCCGTGTGTCTTGTGTGCGCCCGGGGCGGGTGTGTCGCCGCCACGGGTTTCGAGTGTCGTCGCAACCCAGTGCGTCGGGACAGGGTCCGGGCGCTAACCGTGGTTATCAAAATTCTCAACGAAAAGAGCGGGAAATCAGGACTCGGAACACTTGTTTGGCCACGTGGGAGGCGTGCGGGCACAAAAAAACGAGGGTCGCGGCCGGTGGAACCCGGTGCGACCCCCGTTGAAAGGGCAGGAACTGTGGGACCGAGATCTCAGCCGACCTTGGCGATGGCCTCGCCCTTTTCGAGCTTGGTCTCGATCGCCTTGATGATGCCCGCGATGTTGGAGCCCGGGCCCTTGATCTGACCCATGAGCTTCCTGGCGGGGCTGACGACGAGGGTGACCACGTTGGCCACGGCCTCTTCGCGGGTCGGGAGCTTGCTCAGCTCCTCAACGCCGGCCTTGCCCGAGTAGAGCTGCCCGTCGAGGACGGCGCCCTTGAGCTCGATGCCGGGGAACTTTGCGATGAGGGCGACGACCTCGCGGGCGCACTCGACGACGGAGGACCCGCCGTAGACCAGAGCGCTGGGCCCGGTGAGGAGGTCGGCCAGGGGCGCCAGGGCGCTGCCGGCGAAGTTCTTGCGGGCCAGCGAGTTTCGGATCACGCTGACCTTGATCTTCTTCTTGGCAAGACCCAGACGGACCTTGGTGTTGTCCGTGCCCTTGAGGGCGCGGACGCTGATGAGCATCGCCTCGCGCACCTTGCTGGTCGCGGGGTCGGTGAGACGCGACGTGTAGTCGCGCATGATGGCCTGCTTGACAGTCTTGGACATGGTTCACCTCACTCCGCGGCGACAGCCTGGACGTACTTGATCTGAACACCGGGGGTCATGGCGCCGCTGATCGTGATCTTCTTGATGTACAGCCCCTTGGCGGTCGCGGGGCGAACCTTCTCGATGGCGTGGATGAAGTGCTCGAGGTTGGCGACCAGGTCGCCCTCCGGGAAGCTCATCTTGCCGATGACCGCGTGGACGTTGCCGCCCTTGTCGGCGCGGTACTCGACCTTGCCGGCCGAGTATTCCTTCACCGCCTCGGGCACGTTGGTGGTCACGGTGCCGGCCTTGGGCGAGGGCATCAGACCCTTGGGACCCAGGACCTTACCGAGCTTGGAGACGACGCGCATCATGTCGGGCGACGCGATCGCCACGTCGAAATCCATCCAGCCCTTCTCGATCTCGGCGACCAGCTCTTCAGCGCCCGCCTTGATCGCGCCCGCGGCCAGGGCCTTGGGCGCCACGTCGCTCTGGCAGAACGCCACGACCCGCTTGGTCTTGCCGATGCCCTTGGGGAGCGACAGAGCGCCGCGGAGAGCCTGGTCGGCCTGCGCGGTGTCGATGCCCAGGTGCATGCAGACGTTCACAGTCTGGTCGAACTTGGGAGCCTTGAACTTCTTCAGGGCGGCCACCGCCTCGGCGGCGGAGAGCGCGTCATTCGGCTTCAGCGACGCGTTGGCCTTGGCCCGCTTGGTGATTCTCACTGGCATGGCTTCAGCCCTCCACCGTCACGCCCATCGAGCGCGCGGTCCCTTCGATCACCCGCATGGCGGCCTCGATGCTCGCGGAGTTGAGGTCCGCGGCCTTGGCCTCCGCGATCTTCCTGACCTGATCGCGCGTGATCTTGCCAACCTTGTTCTTGTTCGGAACGCCCGAGCCCTTCTCCGCCTTGGCGGCCTCCTTGATGAGGACGCTCGCGGGCGAGCTCTTGATCTCGAAGTCGAACGAGCGATCGCTGTACACCGTAACGATGCACCCGACCACCTTGCCCTTGACGTTCTGCGTCGCGGCGTTGAACTTCTGGATGAACTGACCGGGGTTCACGCCCTTGGAACCAAGGACCGGACCCAGCGGCGGCGCCGGAGTGGCTGCGCCACCCGTCGCCATGATCTTGAAAACCTGTGTGACTTCTTTCTTGCCCATTGGTCTCCACCTCCCACCGGCCCCGAAGTCTGCCTCGGAAGACTCGCCCAGGGTTTCGAGGGCGAGCCAGCTCGGTGGTGCTTTCGGCTCCAACTTGTCGCCTGACCCAGACGAGGTCAGGGCTGAGAGGATAGGCCCAAGTCCTGATCAGGACAACGCTCAGACCCTCCATCGCCCCCAATGCGATTCGCCACGATCGATACCAGACAAAATCCTATTTCTTGGGCTTTGCAGCATTGGCCGTGTCGGGCTTTTCCGCGTCTTTGGTGGGCTTGGCGGGCTCGATCCACACGCCGTCGACGCGGCGGCGGACCTGGGGCAGGTTCTCCTCGCGTAGCTCGGGCGGAAGGAGAGTGCTCGGAGCGTTCTGATAGCTGATGGGGCGGCACCAGCGCTCGATCGCGTGGTGCCCCACCGCGGTCGTGTGCGGCTGGTTGGTCGCGGGGAAGGGCCCGCCGTGGACCATGCCCGCGCACACCTCGACGCCGGTCGGCACGCCGTTGAACACGATTCGCCCGGCGCGGAGCTCGAGCGTCGCGAGCAACTGGCCGGCGATGGCGGCGTCGGCGGCGCCCGCAAACATCGAGGCCGTCAGGCTTCCCTGGATCATCGACGCGGCGGCCATGAGCTGGTCTTCGTTCTCGCACACCACGAGGACGGCGGCCGGGCCGAAGCACTCTTCCAGGAGCGTCGGGCTGCTCTTGAATGACTCAAAGTTGGTGCGGAACAGGGTGGCGGAGCAGCGGATGGGGAACTTGGTCTCGGCCTGGTGGTCGGTGCCCTGGGCGCGGTGACCGGGCTCGGGAGAGCCGCCGCGGATCTGCACTCCGGGGACGGCGGCGATCTCGCTGGTGCGCTTGATGAAGGTGGCGCGGATGCGCCGGCTGAGCATGGTCTGGGGCGCGAGCTGGTTCATCTGCTCGGAGATGGTGCGGGTGGCCATCTCCAGGCCGTCGCTGCGGATTCCGAAGATGAGCCCCGGACAGGTGCACATCTGCCCGCTGGAGTTGGTGATGGAGGCAGCGAGCTTCTCACCGATCGAAGCGCCCTGGCTCTCGAGCGCGTTGGGCAGAAGGAAGACGGGGTTGACGCTTCCCATCTCGGCAAACACGGGGATGGGATCGGGGCGCGACGAGCCCTCGCGGGCCAGCGCCATGCCGCCCGCGGGCGAACCGGTGAAACCGACGGCCCGAATGCAGGGATGGCGGACGAGCTCGATCCCCACGGCGGTCTCGCGTTGCGCGCCGGCGTGAAGGAACGAGAAGACACCCGCGGGGAGCTTGCACTGCGCCACGGCGGCCGCGATCGCGTGCGCGACCAGTTCGCCCGTGCCGGGGTGAGAGGGATGACCCTTGACGATCACGGGGCATCCGGCGGCCAGGGCCGACGCGGTGTCGCCGCCCGCGGTGCTGTAAGCCAGCGGGAAATTGCTCGCGCCGAAGACTGCGACCGGGCCCAGCGGGCGGAGCATCCGCCGTACGTCGGGCTTGGGGAGCGGGCGGCGCGTGGCGTCGCCGTGATCGATCGCGGCGTTGACCCACGAGCCCTCACGCAGCACGCTCGCGAAGAGTCTGAGCTGGTTGACCGTGCGGTCGCGCTCGCTCACGAGGCGCGCGGGTGCCAGACCCGTCTCGGTCGTCGCGACCGCGATCAGGTCGTCGCCCAGCGCGACGATGTTCTCGGCGCACTTCTCAAGGAACGCGGCGCGGACGGCGGCGGATCGATGGCGATAGTCAAAGAACGCCTCCCACGCGGCACGGCACGCGGCCTCGACATCGGCGGCGCCGGCAGCGAAGTACGGCGTCGGAATGTCCTCGCCCGAGTTGGGCGACACGGCGCGGAATTCGTCGGTCGTCTTCTTGCCCATCGCGCCGGCGATCAGCGAGAGGCCGGCCGGGGCGCGGCGGAGCGCGGGCGGCGGAGGGGCGGCGGGTGTGGCGGGCTTGGCCATGGGGGCTCCAGCAGGCGGGAAAAGGGGCCTGCGCTGGCGGATGAGATCGGCGCGCCTGAATGCGCGGCACCACACAGTACCCCTATTCTCTTGCGATGAGCGACCTGTGGGCCCAATCTCGGGAACGGGCGCGGGCGGCCGCGATGCCGCTGGCCCTGCGGATGCGCCCGCGATCGCTCGACGAGTTCGAGGGTCAGGAGCACATCCTGGGGGAGGGCAAACTCCTGAGGCGAATGCTCGCCGCGGGGACGATCACCTCGCTCATCCTGCACGGCCCGCCCGGCACGGGCAAGACCACGCTCGCCGAACTCATCGCCCGCCACACCAAGCGCCACTTTGAGCAGGAGAACGCGTCGTCGGTGGGCGTCAAACGCATCCGCGAGATCATCGACCAGGCGACCAGCCGCCTCGAGCACGCCGGCACGCGCACCATGCTCTTCCTCGACGAGATCCACCGCTTCACGCGCTCGCAGCAGGACGTGCTTCTGGCGGACGTGGAGCGAGGCGTGATCACGCTCATCGGCGCGACCACGGAGAACCCCCTGTTCAGCGTCAATTCGGCGCTGGTGAGCCGCAGCACGCTCTTTGCGCTGCGCCCGCTCGACCCCGAACGGATCAAGGCGATCGTGCGCCGCGCGGCGAAGGACCCCGAACGCGGCTTCGGCGCGCTGGCGATCGACCTGCGCGAGGGAGCGCTCGACGTGTGGGCGATCAAGTGCGACGGCGACGCGCGCCGCGCTCTCACGGCGCTCGAGGTCGCGGTGCTGAGCAGTCTGAAGAGACGGAGCGACAAGGCAGAAGAAGGGATCGAAGAAGGTGGCGCGTCGGGCGTGATCGTGGTTGATCGCACAGTGGCGGAGGACTCGATCCAGCAGAAGGCCGCGGTGTACGACGGCACGGGCGACGAGCACTATGACCTTGCCTCGGCGATGATCAAGAGCGTGCGCGGGAGCGATCCCGACGCCGCGGTGTATTGGATCGCTCGGATGCTGGAGGGCGGCGAGGACCCCCGCTTCATCGCGCGGCGCTTGGCGATCTTGGCGAGCGAGGACATCGGCAACGCGGACCCGCGCGCGATCATGGTGGCGGCGTCGGCGTGGGAGCTTGTGGAGCGGATCGGAATGCCCGAGGCGCGGATCACGCTGTCGCAGGCCGCGATCTACCTGGCGCTGGCGCCCAAGAGCAACGCGTCGTACCTGGCGATCGACGAGGCGATGGCGGACGTGCGCGAGGGACGGACGATCCCCGTTCCCATGCACATCAAGGACGGCAACGTTCGCAAGGTCCAGGAGCTCTCGCCGGGCGGGCAGCGCGGCGATCGGTACGACTATGCCCACGACCATTCCGACGGCGTGGGGCGACAGGACTACCTGGGCGTCGAGAAGACCTATTACAGGCCGAGCGTTCACGGGCTGGAGGCGCAGCTGGCGGCACGCCTCAAAGAGATCAAGGCGTTGCGGGCCGAAACGCGCCGGGAATCCGGGCCGCGTGAGGGCGGGCAAACTTGACGCCCGGCGCGGGGAATGGTCGATCTATTTCAGTTGCGCCGCGCGCGATTCGCGGGGTGCGACTGGAGCGGTTCGCACAGGCCTGGTGGCCGGGGTCTTTCCGGGCGGTCTAGCGGCGGGGGCGGCGGTTGCGGGTGAGTGATCTTGCGGAATCCAAACGAGCAATGCGGCGATCGCTGACGCGGTCGCTGGAGGCGTTGTCGCCCGACGAGGTGGCGGCGATGTCGGTGCGCCTGTGCCAGCGCGTGCTGTCGTCGGAGTTTGTTCGTGCCGCCAGGGTCGTGATGGTGTTCGCCCCGATGTCGGGCGAGACGGACGTGACGCCGATCATCGAGCGGGCTCTGGAGAGCGGGCAGGTGGTGGTGCTTCCCTGGATCGATTGGGAGAAGCGCGAGCTGGTCGCACGGCGCGTGACGCGGTATCCGGACGACCTGGAGACGACGCGCGGCGGCCTGCGCCAGCCCAAGGCGACCTGCGTCGCGGCGGAGGTCGGCTCGATCGACCTGGTGATCACGCCGGGCCTTGGATTTGACGGCTATGGCGGGCGGCTGGGGCGCGGCGGCGGGTTCTATGATCGGTTCTTCGCGACGCCCGGGCTGACGGCGGCCCGGGTGGGAGTGGCGTTCGACGCGCAGATTGTCGATCGCGTGCCGCGCGACGAGCGCGACGCGCTCGTAGATGCGGTCATCACGCCGACGCGAACGATCGTCGCGGATGTGTCCGGGTCGTCGGACACGCCGACGGGCTGAACGAAACGGGGCGAGGGAACGCTCCGAGGAACAGAACGGCGCCGGCCCGGGCAGGGCGCGGGCGCGAGCAACACGGAAGGTTCGGACATGGCACTTCCATCTCAGATCGAGCACTCGGTGGGGAGCACGCACAGCTTTGCCGCCAAGCGTCGCCAGCGGAACACGGGCCTGATCGTCGCGGCGCTGGTCGTCGTGGCGGCGGGCGGAACCTACGCGGTGTGGAGCCTGAAGAAGACACCGACTCCCGCGCAGGCCGGGACGGACACGGGTAGCACCGTGACGCCGCCGGCGATCACGCCGCCCGAGAAGAAGAACGAGTTCGTGAAGGGCGACGCGGGTGTCCCGAGCGAGCCGGTGAGGCCGACCGAGACCCCGGGCGTGGGCCAGCCCCCGTCGAACGTGCCCTCGCTCTCGATGACGGGTGATCCCAAGCCGCAGGCGAACACGCCCGACGGCACCAAGCCCAACCCGGTCAACGTCGCGAATCCGCAGGCGAACCCCGAGGTGAAGCCCAAGGACAAGGACGCGCCGAACACCAGCACCACGCCCACGACGCCGACCAACACGCTCACCCCCAGCATCTCGGGCTCCGCGGTTTCCGAGTGGATCAGCGAGGGCGACCGCAAGTTCTCCAGCGGCGACCTGCTCACAGCCCGCGGCCTGTTCAGCAAGGCGCTCGCCGACTCGCGCACCGTCGCGAGCGATCGCGACTCGCTCCGCGACAAGCTGTCGAAGATCAGCGATGAGCTGATCTTCTCGAACAAGGTCGTCGCGGGCGACCCGCTGACCGAGACATACACCATCGCGGCGGGCGACAGCCTCATCAAGATCGCGCGTAAGCGCGACCTGGCGACCGACTGGCGACTGATCCAGCGGATCAACGGCCTGAAGGACCCCGGCGCGCTCAAGGTTGGTCAGAAGCTCAAGCTGGTGCGCGGGCCGTTCCACGCGGTCGTGAACAAGTCCGCGTATCGCCTCGATCTCTACACGGGCTCGCCCGACGACCAGGAAACCTGGACGTTCGTGAAGTCGTTCAAGGTCGGGCTGGGCACGGAGAACGGCACGCCGACCGGCACGTTCGTCGTGAAGCCCGCCAGCAAACTCGTCAACCCGCACTGGACCAACCCCAAGACCGGCGAGCACTTCGACGCGAGCGACCCGAAGAACCCGATCGGCGAGTTCTGGATGGGCATCGAGGGCGTGGGCGCGTCGGCGGTCCACAAGGGCTTCGGGCTGCACGGCACGATCGAGCCCGATTCCATCGGCCAGCAGAAGTCCATGGGCTGCGTGCGACTGGGCGACCAGGACATCGCGCTCTTGTACGAGCTCTTGTGCGAGAAGATCAGCGTCGTGAAGATCGAGCCGTGAACGGGCGATCGCTCATAACGCCGGCGTCGCGCTCCTGATCGCGTCCTGGAATCGCTGCGCGATGCGCTTGTAGCACCGGTCGGTGACGTGCAGTTCATTGGCCCAGTCGGCGTCGCGCACCTCGCGGCGTGTAGGCTCTTCATTGTCGTCGTAGCCGAGCATGGCGGCGCGGGCCGCGGCGCCGGGTGGCGAGGGCGGCGTCGCGCGGGTGGGCGTCGGCAAGCTGCTCTTCGGCACGGAGATTCGCGTGGAGCAGACGGTGCAGGATGGTTGGCTGGATGTCCTGCCCTTGTCGCAGTTCGTGTCCGATCCGCTCCGGTGAACCGACGGCGACGGAGGCGTCGTGTCCGACGAGATCGATCATCGCGCGGTGTCGGGTCGGCGATCGAGGCTGTGGATGGTCGTCTGGCTTTCGGTGCCGGTGGGCGTGGCGGCCCTGTTCATCATGTACATGTTGATCGGGATGCGGGCGACGTGACGCGGGGGCGAGCGCGGGCGAACGGCGAGCGTGAGACGACCAGCGGTCGGGCACTCAACAAAAAACCCCTGCGAATGCAGGGGTTCCTGTTCAAGTGGAGCGGAGGAGAGTCGAACTCCCGACCTCATCATTGCGAACGATGCGCTCTACCAACTGAGCTACCGCCCCAAGTGGGGAGGAGTATAGGAGCCTTCCCCGACGATCAAGAGGTCGTCGGAAAGACGCCTGCCGTGGGACTGGTGTCGGCCGGCTCAGCCCTTTGCGGCGCGCCCTCGAGATTTCGACCCTCGGGTCCCGGCAGAAATCGCGAACCCGGCGGCGTGTCGAGCGTATTGAGAATAGAATCTCAATAAGGCCGAAGGCGGGCGGGGCTTGTTCCACGACGCGTCGGTTGAATTGGGCGGTTGGGGCGGCGCGGGTGGCGACGAGGTGTGCGAGCGGGGTTGATCGATGAAACGGCGCGCGTGGATCAAGGTGGCGGGTGGATTGGCCGCGGGGGTGCTCGCGGCGTTGATGGGCGCCGGCTTGTCCGCTTGCTCCAAGGAGGCCGAGCGATCGGCGAGTGCGCCGCCACGAGAGCCCGGTGCGGCACGGATCGTCGCGACGATCGCGCCGCTTGGCGCGCTGGCGCGCGAGCTTCTGCCCGAGGGGGCCCAGCTCCGCGTGCTCCTGCCGCCGGGGCGGAGCGAGCACGGTTATGAACCGACTCCCGAGGACATCGCGGCCTTGGCGCGTGCGGACGTGGTGGTGTATGTCGGGCTTGGGCTCGAGCCGCGCGTCGAGGAGTTCCTGAAGAAGAACCCGTCAGTGCGACGCGTCGATGTTTCGATGGCGGCGGCTCTCAAGCTCGAAGGAGATGAGCACGACCACGCCGCGGACTCCAAAAGCGCCAATGCGCACGCGGGCGATCGTGACGACGCCGACGCTCGGGACGAGCACGACGCCCACGCGGGTCACGCGCACGGCCCGATCGATCCTCATGTGTGGCTCGACCCGGTGCTGGTGAAGGAGTTTGTCGCGCCGCTGGCGGATGCGGTGGACCACGCGGTTCGCGCGGCGGGCCCGATGAGCGCGGAGCAGGAGGCGGGGCTCGCGGCGTCGCGCGGGGCGCTGGAGAAGAAGATCGATGAACTGCACGCGGAGTACGGCGCGGCGCTCGGGCCGCTGGCCGGACGCTCGATCGTGACGCACCACGGCGCGTGGGGGCGGCTGGCGGGGCGCTACGGGCTGAAGGTCGCGGCGGTGCTGCGTCCGATCGAGACCGCGGAATCGACGCCCGCGGATATCGCGGGCGCGGTCGCGGGGGTGAGGGATCGCGGGGCCGGCGCGATCTTCGTTGAGCCTCAGTTCAACAACGAGAGCGCCAAGCGAGTCGCGGACGCCGCGGGCGTGAAGATGCTCGTGCTCGATCCGCTGGGGGGCGGGGACTATTTCGCGATGATGCGCGCGAACCTGGCGGCGCTGAAGGAAGGCCTGGCGGGGAAGTGAGCGCGACGGCGCGGTACACTCGCTCACGCGGCACATGAATCAACCAAAGACACCATCCCCGCACGAACACACGCTGGAATACCGCGGCGTGTCGTTCTCGTATCCGGGCGTTGAGGCGCCGGCCCTTTCGTCGATCTCGTTCGCCGTCCACGCGGGCGAGCGGCTGGGCATCCTCGGGCCCAACGGGGGCGGCAAGAGCACGCTGCTCAAGCTCACGCTCGGGCTGCTCGACATGCAGGCGGGCGATATCCGCGTGTGCGGGCGATCGCCGCGCGAGGCACGTCGCGAGGGGCTCGTGGGCTATGTGCCGCAGAAGATCGACGCGGAGCTGGCGTTCCCGCTCTCGGTGCGTCAGGTCGTGATGATGCCGCTGGTCGTGAACCTCGCGCCGTGGAAGCGTGTGCCGGGCGAGACGATCCGGCGCGCGGACGAGGCGATCTCGATGGTGGGGGCGTCCGAGCTTTCTGATCGACCGATCGGCGCGCTCTCGGGCGGGCAGCTCCAGCGTGTGATGATCGCGCGGGCCATCGCGCCGCGCCCAACGCTCCTTTTGCTCGACGAGCCGACGGTCGGGATCGACGTCGCGGGCCAGCGCCGGTTCGCCGAGCTTCTCCAGTCGCTGCGCGAGCGCCTGGGCGTAACGATCGTCGTCGTGAGCCACGACATCCGGACCATCGCCGCGGGCTGCGACCGCGTCGCGTGCCTGGCGCGGACGCTGCACTTTCACGACGCGCCGAGCGGCCTCAGCCCCCAGGTGCTGGGCGAGGTCTTCCGCCACGACATCGCGGAGGTCTTCGGCGATGTCCACGTCGACGCCCATGCCGCGGCGAGCTGCCACGTCGACGCCAGCGAGCACGCGCACCATCACTGCTGCGATCATCACGCGCCCTCGGGCGTCTCGCTGGTCGTGAGCACCAAGCCCGCCAGCGCCGCCGGCCCGACGGGCGCGCCGGCGCTCGCGCCCGGCGCATCTGATCACAAGGAGACGCCGCGTGCGAACGCTTGAGTATCTCGGTGATCCGGTGATGCGCGGGCTGTTCCTGCCCGGGATCGTGACGGGCGTCGCGATCGCGATCGTGTGCGCGTGCCTGGCGGTGCTCGTCGTGCTCAAGCGCATGAGCTTCATCGGCCAGGGCGTCAGCCACGCGGCGTTCGGCGGCATGGGTGTCGCCGCGTTCCTCGGGCTCACGGGCGCATCGCTCTCGGCGGGCGAGGCGGTCGGGCAGTTCTCGATCATCCTGGCCTTCTGCCTCGCGGCCGCCATGATCGTCGCCGCGATGAGCGCCCGGCGCGGCACGTCGGCCGACACCGCGATCGGCATCGTGCTCGTCGCGTCGATGACGCTCGGCGCGATCCTCATGCACGCGGCGTTCAAGCGCCAGGGCTCCCAGGGGCCGGGCTGGGAATCGGTCCTCTTCGGCGCGATCCTCAGCGTCGGCTGGTCCGACGCGAAAATCGCGGTCTTTGTCTCGATCGCCATACTCGCGGTGCTGTGGTGGGAGCGGCGCAAGCTCGTCTTCTGGGCGTTCGACGAGACCAGCGCCCCGGCGTTCGGCGTCCCGCCGCGCTCGCCGCGGATTGTGCTGATGGTGCTGCTCTGCCTTGCGATCGTGACGGCGATGAAGCTGGCGGGCGTGATCCTGGCGACCGCGGTGCTGGTGCTCCCGGGCGCGACGGCGCTCGCGCTCTCGCGCCGGCTCTCGCGCGTGATCGCGATCAGCGTGGGCTCGTCGCTGGTGGCGCTGGTGCTGGGGCTGGTCGCGAGCATGGAGCTCGATTGGCCGCCCGGCGCGTGCATCGTGGGCGCGATGACAGCGATCTATGCCGGGGCACGCCTCGCGAGTTTGGTGGGTACTGCACGAGAGAGCGGCACGCCCGGCGCTGGTGCGGAGGCGTGAGCGGGCGATCTTGACGACACTCGGGCGTCGGCGCGACGATTCGCCCCGAGGACTCCCCTCATCGCCGGCGTGGGACCGCGTGCGATTGACCGAGAATCCCTATGATCCACGCATGAAAGCCGAGACGCTGCTGGCGGAGCTGAACCGGATGCGCAAGGACCTTGGCGAGGACAAGAGCGACCTTGAGTGGCTCGCGATCCACCACGCCTTCTGCTTCATCTCGTACAAGATGAGCGACTTTCAGAAGTACGTCGATCAGGAGGCGGCCAAGGGGGCGTTCAGCGAGGTTGAGGATTAGGCTCCGCCGCTGTCCCGCCGTCTTCACTTCGCGATTTGAACTCTGATGATTTCAATCGCCCTCCCTCACGGTCGGGCTACTGAATGAAACTCCCGCTCACACGTCCAGGTTCTTCACATCCAGCGCGTGCTCTTCGATAAATCGGCGGCGGGGCTCGACCTCTTCGCCCATCAGGATCGAGAAGAGCGCGTCGGCGTCGCTGGCCATGTCCCACGACACCCGCATCAGCACGCGCCGCGACGCGTCCATGGTCGTGTCCCACAGCTGCTCCGCGTCCATCTCGCCCAGTCCCTTGAAGCGCTTGATCTCAAGACCGCGCCGCCCGATTTCCTTCAGCCCGCCCAGGATCGTCGCGAGGTTCGGGCACTCGACGACGTTGGACTTGACCGCGATCGTCGTGACGCGCTCCTCGGCTTCCTCACCGTCGCCCGCGGGCAGCGGCTCGGCGTGCGTGTGCTCCTCGTGCTCGACCTTGCTGAGCATCCACGCGTATCGCGCGGGGAGTTTCTCGCCGGTGACGGACTCTTCCTGCACGAGCGCGAAGTCGTTGATGTCCAGGCCGATGGCCGCCAGGTCGGTGAAGAGGCGTTCGAGCTCGCGGTTTTCGTGGAGTTCGCGGATGGAGCCGGAGGGGGCGCCGCCCGACTCGTGCGAATCGTCCGCGAGGCGCAGGCCGCGCTTTTCGAGTGTGGCGTGGGCGCTGCTCTCGGACCAGTGAAACTCTTCCCCGCCGCGCCAGGTGACGCGGTGCGAGGGGAGGCGCCCGGTCGTCCGCCGGCCGTTCTTAACCTCGGGATCGCCGGAGCGGCTCGAGAGCAAGTCGACGAACTTGACCCCGCGCCGTTCGGCGATCTGCACCAGTTCGTCGAGGCGGCGGAGCAGGTGCACGGCACGCCGGAGCGAGTCGCCCGAAAGTCGTTTCTTCTCGGCCCCGTTCTCGCGCACGACCAGCGTCGCCTTTTCCATCCCGATCTCCGTCAGGACGTCGTCGAGCACGCGCTCGTTGAGCACGTAGCGGCTCTTGCGCGCCTTGCCCGAGCCGTGCAGGATCTGGTAGAGCGGCGGCTGGGCGATGTAGACGTGCCCGCGCCGGATGAGCTCGGGCATCTGGCGGAAGAAGAACGTGAGCAGGAGCGTGCGGATGTGGCTGCCGTCGACGTCGGCGTCGGTCATGATGATGACCTTGCCGTAGCGGAGGCGGGTGATGTCCATCTCCTGCCCGATACCGACGCGGAGGGCGGCGATGAGCGTGCGGATTTCCTCGAAGCCCAGGATGCGGTCGATGCGCGCCTTCTCGACGTTCAGGATCTTGCCCTTGAGCGGGAGGATCGCCTGCGTCTCGACGTTGCGCCCCTGCGTCGCCGACCCGCCTGCGGAGTCACCCTCGACGATGAAGAGCTCGCTCTCGTCGACGTTGCGGGTCTTGCAGTCGCGCAGCTTGTGGGGCATGGAGCCCGAGTCCAGCGCGCTCTTGCGCCGGGTGAGTTCGCGGGCCTTGCGGGCGGCCTCGCGCGCCTGGGCCGCCACGATGCCCTTCATGCACAGGCGCTTGGCCTCGGCGGGGTGCTCCTCGAACCACGTGTCGAGCGCCTCGCCCACCGCGAGCGAGACGAAGCTCTCGATCTCGGGGTTGAGCAGCTTCTCCTTGGGCTGGTTGTTGAAGGTGGGGCTGGGGAGCTTCACGCTCACGATCGCGACCAGGCCCTCGCGCAGGTCCTCGCCCGTGGGCACGGGGTCCTTTTCCTTGATGATGCCGGTCTTTCGGGCGTAGTTGTTCATGGTGCGCGTGAGCGCGACCTTGAAGCCCTGGGCGTGCGTGCCGCCGTCGACGTTGTTGATGTTGTTGGCGAACGAGAGCAGGGTCTCGTTGTACCCGTCGTGGTACTGCATCGCGACTTCGCACGTGAGGCTGTTGGCCTCGTCGTTGCGCTTGATGGAGACGACGTCGGAGACGGCCGTCTTGCCGGTCATCAGGTGCTCGACGTACTCGCGCAGGCCGTCCTGCGCGTGGAAGGTCTCGGCGTGGACCTTGCCGTCGGCGCCGACGCGCTCGTCGATGAGGCGGAGGTTGATGCCGGGGTTGAGGTACGAGAGCTCGCGCAGGCGTGTGGCGAGCGTCTGATAGTTGAAGGTGGTGTCGGGGAAGATCTCGGGGTCGGGGCGGAAGGTGACCGACGTTCCGCGGGCGCGGGCCGAGCCGGGCGGGATGGTGCCGATGACCGAGAGTGGGCGTGCGACCTTGCCGCGCTCGAAGGTCATGGAGTGGATCTTGCCGTCGCGATAGACCTCGCAGGTGAGGTACTCGGAGAGGGCGTTGACGCAGGAAACGCCGACGCCGTGCAGGCCGCCGGAGACTTTGTACGCCGAGCCCTCCTGCCCGAACTTGCCGCCGGAGTGGAGGACGGTCATGACGATCTCGACGGCGGGCTTGCCGTCGTAGGCGGGGTTGTCGTGCTTCTTGGGCTCGACGGGGATGCCGCGCCCGTCGTCGACGACGCAGCACGAGCCGTCGGGCTGGATGGTGACGGAGACATAGGTCGCGTGCCCGGCCATGGCCTCGTCGATGGAGTTGTCGACGACTTCGTAGACCAGGTGGTGCAGCGCATTGACGCCCGTGCCGCCGATGTACATACCGGGGCGGAGGCGCACGGCCTCGAGGCCTTCGAGCACCTGGATCTGATCGGCGGTGTAATCGCCGGCGGGCTTGGTGGTGCTCGAGGGAGAAATCTGGGCCGTCATCCGTGCTCCGTTTTCTGGCGGGTCGCCAGTCCTAGTTCGCGGCGAAAAAGCGGTCGATTTTGCCATGCCGAACGGAGTGCGAAACAGGGCCTCCGCTGCTTGGGGAATCGAGCGAAATGATTATAGCTGGTTCGCGCGGTTCACGCCCACCAGCCGGGGCGCGTTCCGGACCGGTCGATCGGGTGATGTTCGTACTACAAAACCGCGAGAAATCAGGGCGGTTTGGAGAGCCCCGTCGCGTGGCGTAGTCTGGGCCCATGAGCGATCGGATGACGGACCCAGCGACCACGCGAGCGGCCGGTTCAAAGGGCAACCCCGGGCAGTCCCCGCCGCCTCGCGAATTCGACGACGCGCGCCTCGACGCGGTCGCGGCCGCGCCGGGGTTTCACACGCCGCTTTTGGAGAACGACGCGGTGCGAGTTCTCGACACGCGGATCGAACCGGGGCAGATCGTGCCCTTGCACACGCATCGCTGGCCAGCGGCGTACTACATCCTCTCGGTCGGCGACTTTGTTCGGCGCGACGAGCACGGTCGCGTGACGCTCGACACCCGCGCCACGCCCACGGGACTCCGGCCCGGCACGGCGGTGTGGTCGCCCGCGCTCGGGCCGCACACGCTGGAGAACGTCGGCGCGACCACGATCCACGTCGTGAGTATTGAAGTCAAAGACACCCCCGCAACATCGATATCACTCCAGCGGTAGGAACTACATCATCATGTTTGACCCCATCCCGCCCGGGCCGCTCGATCCGCTCAACGACGAGCTGCCGGACTTCGACCGCACCATTCACTGGGCGGCCAAGGGCGTCTCGCCTTTCAAGGCGTTCCTTTCCGACAAGTCCAACGTTCACGACGCGATGGCCCAGCTCCCGATCTGGATGCTGATGGGCATGACAGCCGCGATCGTCTCGATCGGGCAGCTTGTCTTGCCGCGCTTGGGGTTCCGCCCGTGGTCGGTGTGGACGATCACGGGAGTGTCGGCCGGCGTCGCGATGCTGCTCGGCCTGCGAAAGGTCCGGGGCTGGGGGCGGCCGCGCCCGACGTTCGGCGCGCCCAACATTGAAACTGATCCTCGCTATCGCGTCCGCGCGATCGGCGACGCCAACGCGCTCGGGCCGCTCCACGCCGCGTTCGATCCCGGGCGCGACAGCGGCTTTGACCCCGCCGTCTACTTCGCGTTCTTCGCCGTCCCGCCACGCAAACGCACGTTCGTGCGGTTCTGGCTGCTCGTGACGGCGTTGTGGGTGGTATGGTTCGCGTGGCAGATGACGAGCGGGTTTCGCACGCACACCGCCTCGCTTGAGCTCATGGGGATCGCGGGAGGTCTGGCGGTCCTCTGGGCCGCGTGCCTGCCGGTGTATTTCCGCGTCTCGCCGGGCAAGTTGGAGGTGATGCGTGCGGGGTTTCTCGGGCGCTGTTTCGTGGTGAGCGAGTTGCACGATCTGTTCGCGTTGCGGCTTGTAGTCGACGCCGGCTCGCGCGTGATTTACCTCACGCGTGCCGCCAGAGACGCGCAGGACGCCACGATCGAAGAGCCCGTGGCGCGATTCTCGTACCGCAACGTGCCGCGCGGCACGGAGTTCGCCGCGATGCTCCTCTCCGCGGCGACGTGCTCGGCCAAGGCGCCGGACCTTCCAAAGGACCGATTGTAAGATCGAGCGTTATTGGTGAGGCTCCGCTCAACTCGGAGGTGGTCATGGCAACGAAGTCGACACGGCAGTCACCGGGAGCAACGTCGCCGTCCGCACTCAAGGCCGCGAGACGTGGGGGACACTCCAGGGCGCCGAAGCCAGGCACTGTCTGACGGATCACCTGTTCGGCGCATGTACGGCGCGGGGTGGGTGAGATTGTGCTCGTTGGGAGTGGCGCGGCACGCCTGACGGTGGGATGATGTGGCTTTCGGCAAAGATGCCGACATGCCGCCAGCAGAAGGACGCGAGCATGCCGGTGGCGTTCTGAGCGATGCGCAGTGGAGGCTGGTCAAGGGCTCTCCCCCAAGCAGCGTCGTGGCGGGAGGTGGAACGACCACGCCTCACGTTCGACGGCATCCTGTGGTTCCTCCGCACCGGGGCGCCGTGGCGCGACTTGCCCGAGCGGTGCGGCAAGTGGCCCAGCGTCTACCACCGCTTCAACCGCTATCGCAAAAGCGGCGTGTTCGACAAGTTCTTGAAGGCCCTGCGCATCCGCCTGAACAAGGACGGCCCGATCGACTGGGACCTGTGGTGCGCGGACGGCTCGAACATCCGGGCGTCACGCTCCGACGCGGGCGCTTCGAAAAAAGCGAAGAGCCGGGCCGAAAACACGGAGATCACGCGTTGGGGCGCTCGCGCGGCGGATGGGAGTCCAAGCTCCACCTCGTCGTGGACGCTCGATGTCTGCCCCTTGCCGCCGTCGTTACTGCGGGCCAATCGCACGAGTCCAAACACTTCGTCGAGGTGATGGAGAAGGTTCGCCCGCCGCGCTGGTACGGCTGGCCGCTGAAGGTCGCGGGTGACAAGGGGTACAGCCCCGCGCCCAGACACTGACGCACCAGGCCCGTATCAAGGTCCACGTGCGCGATCACGCTGAACGAGGCGTCCGTCAGCTGGTGGTACGAGACATCGCCCGCATCGGCGTAATCGCCGTCGCCGCTCAACACTCGTGGCGCGAGTCGGGCTCCGCCATCCCCGCGTCACGCAACTTCGCGTAGGCGTCGAGCTCGGACTGGCGATATCTTCCTTTGCAAGGCGCGAGAACTACGATGTCATCCAACGAATAGTCAAACATCCGCTCAATCGCTACCCCGCACGGCGTCGCCGCGGTGATCGCTCGCCAATCTCCGTTGGCCACGCTTTTGACGCTGAGATGTATGGAGTTGGCCGGGTCGCGCCGGATCAGACGCCCCGGGATGCCCGCAAGTCCGAGGTCCCGGACTTGAGCCTCTCGGACATCGATCGCCCAGTCCACGCTCCTGTAAAAGAGCCGGTTGTGCTCCAGGAGCGCCGGCACAATCGGGCACCTGAATCGGCTGGGAAAGTGCAGTGGGCTGAACATCACCTGGCCGATGATTCCACGCAGCGTGACATGACGCACGGCCGCACCGCAGCACATCAGCAGGTTGTAGCACTTCAGATTCTCGACGACGACGTTGTCAAGGATGGCCGCGTAGACACTGCAGCCGCGGACCGAGCAGTCACGCAGCACCACGTTTCGTACCACCGTTCGTAGCTCGGGATGCTCGGTGATCGAAAGCACGCAGCCTTCAAACTCACACTCTTCAAATCCCGCGCCTTCGACAAGGCGGCCGGAATCTCGGTCCTTTAGACCATCGAACTTCAGCTTTCGATAGACGTTGCTCACGGCAGCCTCGTGAATGTGCTTGGACGATTGTAGAATACCGGAATCAGGCCGGGACCGTAGGGTCTTGCCTGATGCGCGGGCCATGCGAGCGGCGTCGTGATGTCGAAAGTCGCTCCCGATGCTCCCCCAAGTCCGACGAAGTCTGGCTGTCTGGGTCCACCGATGTGCTTCAACACCTGCGAGTGAAGTAAGTCACCTTCAATTCGATCCGCTACCATTCTCTCCACGGCATGCCCATAGTTCATCCTTGCCACCGCCTCGCTTGCCTGCGACGCCTGAATTTGGGGATCGGTGAGGACGCCTTTCATGATGGACGGGTTCGCCGCCAAATCGCCCGCCACGTCATCCGTGACACTGCGGAGCACATTGGTGGCCGCCTTTTGGTTAGGGCTGAATGACTCCTCAAGGATGTTGAGCGCAGCGCCGCCAGCTCGGCGCGCCGCCTGCCCGGCTTCCTCTCCCAGCAGGTGCGTGCCCGCCACCGCCACTCCCTTGACGCTGGAGTAATTGGGCGCGAATCCGCCCGTCGCCAGGTTGATGCCGATGCTGGTTCCCGCCAGGGCCCGGTCCGTCATCGACTTCCCGGGCGCCACCATCGTGTAGATGTCCTGGACCTCGCCCACCCCCGGCACCAGCGATTCCATCGCGTTCGCTGTTTGGAGCGCTTCATTGGCCGGCTCGACCACATGGGTGTTGACACTCTCGGACAAGCGCCCGATCGCGGCGGCGTTTTCTACCTGCCGCGGGCCACCCCCTTCGTCGCCGCCGTTCGACGCCGAGCCACCGGTCACAAATTTCAGCAAGTCACCGATGCCGGACAGAATCCCCCCGCGCTTTTCGTCATCGTCATACGATCGACGCGCCCCCAACCCCGTCGGATCGACGAGCCCGAAGGGATTGCCCTTGGCGTAGAGGTACAGCGACAGACCATCGACATAGCCCGCCGGGTCCCTGGTGATCCAGCGGCCGACACTCGCGTCGTACCACCGGTTCCGCGCGAGCAGAAGTCCCGTGAAGGGATCACGCACGTACCCCGCGTAGCCGAGCCGCACCTCGTCGTCGTGACAGGCCTGGTCGCTGGTTTCTTCCCACAACTGCCCGAAGAGGTCGTAGTCGTTGCCCGTCACCGTGCCGTCGGAGTCGATGTCGCAGCAGAGCCAGGCCCGAGCCGGGTCGTTGAACGCGGCGTTGAACTCCGTCCAGTCGCCGACATTGACCGCGCCGTCCCCGTTGAAGTCCCCCGCACGCAGCACCCTCATCACGCCGAACGCGTCGTAGCTCATCCACTGACGCACCAGGCCCGTGTCAAAGTCCACATGCGCGATTACGCTGAACGATGCGTCCGTCAGCTGGTGGTACGAGACATCGCCCGCGTCCGCATAGTCGCCGTCGCCGTTGGCATCAACCCGGCGCAGGATCGCATCATCCAGCCCGCGCAGCCCGAAGAACTGACGCTCGATCGCGCCGGGCTGCCACGTCGTCCCATCAAACGTTTCGTGGCGCTCTAGGAGCAACTGCCACGTCGGTGAATAGAACCGATGCACCCTGCCCGGTGCGGCGGCCTCTCCGGGCGTCCGCTTCTCCAGCACCAGGTGGTTCAGGCCGTTGTACGAGTACTCCAGCGTGTCGTAGATGGGCGTCGGAACCGGCTTCTTCAGCCATTCCACCTTCACGACACGGTTCCACGCGTCGACGACGTAGCGCTGGCGATCAACCGCCGACGAGGGAGCGCTCGGTCGAACCAGGAGTAGATTCCCGTTCGCGTCATAGCTCCGCGCGATATTCCCGATCGCCTTGATCTCGTTGGTCGCGTTGTGCGGCCGAACCTCGACCGCGGGTGGCAGAGTCGATCCCGGGTGCGACGAGGTGACGCCCGTCCAGTTGCCGAGTTCATCGAGCGTCCACTGCTTGACCGGGAGTCCGGTGGTCGGCAAGACGAGCACGCCGTCGGCGCCCGATCGCCCGCGCTCGGTCTTCGTGACGCGGTCCAGGCCGTCGTAGGTGACACGCCAGTCTTCGTCGAGATAGCCGTAGTTGCCGCGGGATTCGTCGCGAGATGTCCGCCGCGAGAGCGCATCGTGCGCGTAGAGCTCCTGCCAGATCGGCTTTCGTCCACCAACGCCGAAGTCGGACCTGACCCAGCTGTTGCGGAGGAGTCGGCCGTAGCGATCCCAACCGCCGTAGCGGCTGTGTTCCACCGAGCCGCCGGAGGGGTCATAGTCGCGCGTGAGATCTGCGGCGACCGAGCGATCAAGCTGCACCCCGATCTGGCGGAAATCGGTGACGGCGATCGTCGAAGCTCCGAGGCGCGCATAACGCACGAGTTCCTGCGCTGAGGCGCCGTTCGAAAGCGAGAGCCCCCAGGCGCGATTGATCGCGGCGTCGACCGGATGTCCTTCGTAGTTGAACACCAGCCCCGTGTCATCGGAGGAATCGGAGAGCGTCGAATCGGGGTGCTTCACCTTTGTCGTGCGCCATGAAGCGCCCGCCGCGCCCGAAATCCGCTCATAGGTGATTCCGACCTCGCGATAGTTCGGCCCGAAGCCTTCAGCGGGCAACTTGCCATCAGACGACTGGCGGAACGAGGTGACCTGTCCGAGGAGATCGTCGTACTGATACGTCACGCAGTTGTGAACGAGGTCACTCTGAAGCAAGAGCAACAGCGAGAGGTTGGGGTCGAGGTTCAGCGCAGGGTCATACTCCTCCCCGGCGGGACGGAAACACGAGACCACGCCCGCGACCCGACCAAAGTCGTCGTGCTTGGTGATGATCTGTGAGACCGCGCGATCGACGCTCGCCGCCTGATGGGAATCGCCCGGTGACGCCGCGGTCGCACCAAACACACGAACCCGATCCGCGATCATCCGGCCAGCGTTATCTCGCATGAAATCGCGGATGGTGCCGTTCTGATCTTGAACCGCGATCTGCTCGCCCAATGCGTTGTAGGAATAGTGAACGCGATCGATCGGGTTGGTGCTCGCTTCACCGATCGAAGCTCCGCTCGTCGCGGGATAGCGGATCCCATACAGGAAGCTGTTCGACGCGAGCAGGCTGGAAGCAGCATCGAGTGCCTGGTCCCACTGGTAGCGGAACGCGGTAACCTGCACACCCTCACCGCCCGATGTCGCCCGTTGGTGCGCGATGTGCTTCACCACATGGCCCGCCGCGTCATACACCTTGGTGGTCACGCGGTTCTGGTCCGAAGCGGGCTGGCTCATGCCGCTCGTCGACCAGCGCCCGCCGCCCTGCGTTGACCACGTGATCGCGACCGGGGAAGCTCCGGCGGGATTGCCGTCGTTCTCGATCGTGGCGTACACGCGCCCGAGCGAGTCCGACAGGGTTCGCGTCGCTTCTTGCTTCGTGGGAACACCGGCATTGTCGATCTCGAGCCAGCGCGACACCACGCTCGCCTGACCGCGCGAGTCGTACCCGGTGCGGGTGACGATGGCGTTGCCGCCCAAGACCGTCGGGAGCGGCGCGTTCACGCTCGTGCCTTGGCCGAAAGGGATGATCGCCGGCGCGGCCGAAACGCCGACCGATGTGAGTCCTTCGACAGCCGGGCCCGCAAATGTGCCGTAGTTGATCGCCGCCACGGGGCGGGCGGCCAGGTCATAGGCGGACGCGCTGTAGGTCGTAACACCTTTGAGAGGATCCGCGCCGATTGGGTCATCGATCAACACGCCGGTGTCGAGAACCGTGGTGTGCGTGCGCTGTCGGCGCGTCACCCGGGCCGCGAGCGTCTTCTGCGGCAGGTAATCGGTGATCGTCTCTTCAAGCACGAATCCCTTCGCGAGGCTGGTCGCATCCGCAAACGTCGTCGGAGTGCCGGCGCTCGTCAGTTGACGCGCGACACGCCCGTGCGGATCAAACTGATGCTTGACGCTCGCGGCACCAAAGCTCGTGGTCGCCAGTTCGCGGCCCGCGGAGTCAAGCCAATGGTCCGTGCGCTGCCATTGGGGCTGGCCATCGCGTCCGATCAGCGATTCCTCGCGATAGACCGCGCCGCGTTGGCTGAAGCGCGTTCGACGGAGGTTCACCGCACTCGTGTCCTGGATTAGTTCTTGTTCACCGATTCCGAACCTTGTGCCTTCCGGCGGAACAACCGCCGCGCTGAGGCTGGCGGTCAGTACAGCGCGGTCGAGATTGTCAAGGACGGACACCGAGTACGGGGTGACCGCGCTGCCATTCGGATAGAGCTGCCCCTGCAGCGAGAGCCGGTCGCGGTTGTCATACCAAAGGCGCGAGATCCGCGTGTGCTGAGATGATTGATCCGGACCGATGTACGACTCAATGCGGGTTAGCAGGCCATTGCCGATCCCGAGTCGATCGGAGTCCTCGCCGTCGTAGAACTTCGATTCGACGAGTTGCTCGGGAACACCATCGACACCCCGGTAGGTCCGGATGGGCCGGGACCGGGCGTCGTATTCGATCTTCTCGGTGTTGCCCGCGGCGTCCATCGACCAGATTGGACTGGCATCACCGTCGCACGCGTAATACGCGACCACGGGCGCCGAACGGTCGTTCTCCTGATTCGGAATAGCGCTCGGGAACACTCCGCCCACCGACGCGAAGGGATAGCTCTGTTCTTGTTCGACCGCGCCGGACAGGTAGTAGCCGGTCTGGCGACGACTGAGTTCCTGCCCCAGGGTCCATCCTGTCACAATCCCATCCTCGTTGGCCGCGATGCTCGCGGGCGCAAACGAACTGGAACGAAACGCCCGGCCCGCGCTGTCGACATACGACACCGAGATCGGCCCGGCGCGTTCGCCGGGCCCGGCCAGGGGTGGAAAGGACGCGACCGACACGGTCGGAATCGGCGGGAGAGTTCCATTGAACGGATCGACGTACGCCCGGATTTCGTAGGCGCGAGTGCTCTCCACGCCATCCGCATCGACAAATCGGAGCAGATTCCCCGAGACGTCGTAGAGCGCGGAAACCGCGAGGGTGCCCACGCCGGAGTCCCACGAGATCGCCTGGAATGCGTCGGGCGCTCCGTCGCCGTTCGCGTCGGTCAGCGTGACATGCTGGTGGACCCGCTCGGCGCGCCCGTTGAGGTCGGGCCCATGCGCACCGTATTCAAACGCCACCGCGACGCCATCGGGGCCGACGCGGAATCGCTCACGGCCCAGTACGTCGAGATACGACGTTGTTGTCACGGCACCCGAGCTCGGCGGACCGTTCTCGCTCTCAAGCTCGCGCTCGATCGCTCTTGAAACCATGGTGACCGCGGGGCAGCCCAACTCGTTCGCGCGGTTCTTGAGGGTGTATCCGAAATTGACGGACTCGAACTGATCCGCCTGACTGGGGGGGACATCCTCGCCCGTGCGCGAGCGGTGAACGGCGTCGATGAGGTCCGGCCGCCCGAAAGCCTCGTTGCCCTTCTTGAAGCCGCCGAAGTACTTGAGATCCCCGGGGTGGACCTGATACTCGACCAACGACCCGCCGGTGGTATTTCCCACGAACTTCTTCTGAGCCCGAAGGGTGCTCGGATAGTTCATCTCATAGTGCGTGCTCGCGCCCGCGACATCGATCGGGCCGCCCTTCCGCAACAGGTTCGAAAAGGCCGCCGTCGGACCCACCTGATCTTGGTACGTTGTGCTCTGGATCGAGCCCCGGTGCGAAGCATCGGAGTGCTCGGTCACAAACGTCTTCCAATTCAGCAGCCGGAGCTTCACGACCTGCGCCAGCGGCGCATCTTCGGGAGGATACTCGGCTGTGAAAGCACCGGGATCGAGCGTGCGCGACGGGCGGTTGTACTCATCGAACTCGTGAACCGTGAGCCAACTCCGTCGCCGCTCCCCCGTATCCGGGTCGAGGTCTTCGATCAACTCTGCGACCGTGAACGGCACGGCGCTCACGAGCGACTTAAGACCGAGCGCTGTGCCGTCGGCCTGGCTGTACTGATACGCGAACGCAAACAACTCTCGTTCTTCAGATCGGGTCGTGATCCGGCGGCGGAGCATCCACGATTCGCTGGTCCACGGATCATCCGTGGGGGCCGGGTCGCTCGTTGTCCGCGTCCACTCCCTGACCTGCTGGACGCTCCCGCGCAATCGATAGCCGTGGACCAGGCTGAAGACGGATTGCTGGTTGCTCGGCCAAGTCTGGCACTTGCGTTTCACGAGCACGGAATCTTCCAGGTCCTCGGCCTCGGTCCCGTACGAGAAGTCGCGCCGGAGGGTTGGGCCGCCGATCCCCGGACGAGAGAATTCGCTCCGGGGTCGGCCAAGATGGCTCGGTTCGCTGCTCCCGATTGATCCGTCGCCCGACGGTGGCACGGTGCAGGCGTGCCCGTGGTAGGTGGTCCAGCGATCGGCGGCCTGCCAGACCTTCAGAGGCCCCGCGCCCTGCCCGGCGCCACGCAGCGGTTCGATGAGCTCGGTGTCATTCAATGTCGCCAGCGCCAACGCCGCGGCGTCGTGGTACAGCGCGCCGGCCGCCCAATCCGGCATGAGTTGGAAGCCGCGCTGCCACAACGACAGCCCGCTCTGACCGACGATCCCCCAGTCGTCGCGGACAAACGCATCGATCTGCGCCGGCCCATAGACCCCCTTGATCTGCACGGAACTTTCGCCGGGATCTTCCGGGTTGGGAACGAAGGCATAGCGGTAATGGGTGATCCGTGTGCTGTGGCCGATCTCGGAATCGCCGATCCCTTCGCGAGCGTCGACCGACATCGGGAGATGCACCCCCGTCCGCTGCGCAACCAGCACCAGATCGTCGTAGAGCTGTCCCAGCGCGGACGTATCCACGGCGCTCCCGAGCATCTTGGTGAGGTCGCCGTGATACACATAGTCGACCCGCGCGGGCTTGACCCGCTTAAAAGTGGTATCGCTGCTGTTGGTCCGGAACGGGCGCTCGACCTCGACCGATTTCAGATGCCAGACGTTGCTCCCCAGCGCCTGCCCGTTCGCCCCGCGCATCAGCCGCCAGTCAAATCGCACCACGGCACGCGCGCGCTTGCTCGAGTCCGTTTCGTCGTCACGATCGTTCTCCCCGTGCAGGTAGATCGCGGCCAATCGCGGCACCTTCCCGCCCGTGACACGCTTGAGTTCATACTCGTACGACCACACATTGCCGAATTCGTCGAACTGGCACCAGAGCCGACCGTTCGGGACCTTGTCGAGCGTGGCCTGGTCGTAGCCAGTGCCGTCAAACCCGCCAACGTTCTTGGCCAGGTTGACGCACCTTGCATTGCTCTCGCAGTTGCGGAAGAAGTAGCTCGTGCCACGCCCCGGCTCAACCACTTTCCAAACCGGGAGCGTGACACGCGGCGAACCGGGCGCGTAGTCCTCCTTGAGCGGAGTGCGAAACGTCAGTCGGTCGGCGATGATGCGGGCCAGTCCGGGCCCCATCGGACGAAAAGTCCGGCATTCCTCGGCCGTTTCTTGAATGCTCGGTGGTTGCATGAGGTCCCCTTGGTGGAGGGACCACGCCGTCTCCGGCTTGTACGAGAGGTAGTTTTCAAACGCGACGGTGTTCCGGATCGGAGATTGCACCAGCACCACAACGCCCATGCGGTTCCATTGGTCGCCCGAAACGACCTTCATGGGGGGCGAGACGGGAACCAGGTCCGCGTAGATGTAGGCATCGGTCGAGAGCGTCCAGCCACCCATGGCGAAGGGACCGAACGAGCCCACCTGCAGCAACTGCGACGACCCGCTGAAGTTCCGGGTCAACTCGAAGTTGCGCCCCGGCAGATCAACCACCAGATCGGTGTTCTCGTCAATTCCATAGCCCGAGGCCGGCACAACCGTTCTCTCCGGTTCGGCCGCCAGGGGGCCCGCGGTATCACCCGGGCGAATGAGGTTGCTCTCCCACAGGCTCGGCGTGCCGATCCCGTTGAGGTAGACGCTGGCCGCGCCGCCCCACAGAAAGCCGGTGTATCGATTGAGCGGTGGGTCGTTCTGGTCATCATCGTCATCGTCATCCACGTCTCCGTCACCGTCCGTGTCACCCGTGCCGCCGCCCTCTCCGGCGTCTGAATCACAATCGCCCTCGGGGTCCAGGGAATCGCAGTCGATATCGACCCCACATTCGCACTCACCCGGCCCGGGCGGCGGCGGGTCGTCATCCGTCGGCGGTGGGTCGGGGTTTCCAACGCCCCCACCTCCACCATCACCGTTCCCGGCGTCTCCACCACCAGCGTCCGAGCCGCCCGTGCAATCCCCCACGCCGCCGCCGTGGCTGTGGCTCCTGAACCAATCGTCCAAGGTGCAGTCATTGGTTGAGATGCGCGGACTCCGCTCCAACCACCGCAACATTCCGCCGAGGGTGTGGCGCAGCATGAGAGGGCAGGCCAGAAGTGCGATACCCGCCGCGATGCACACGCGAGTGAGCGGAACTCGGGGCTTCGCTGAAGGGCGGCGGGTGCCGACGACTGCTCTCGGTGGAACGCGACGCGACATAACGGTCCCTTTCTCGTGCCGGTTCGATGAAACGCGCGACATGGCCGAGCCGCCTTCAGGGAGCGGCAACCTCGGAGCGAAACGCGGCGACGACACTCGCGGCGTCGCTGAGGCAGTCCTGCGCCTCGACCACCTCCGGGAGCGCTCGGATCGAACGGAGGAGCGCCGCCGAGTTGGAACTCCCCCCACTCCCCTGTGTTTGCTCCAACCGCTCGTCGAGCAGGGCGGCCAGCAAGGACTGATGCTCGTCAGTCGTCCAAGCTCTGATGCGCATCGCGGGGGGGAGCCCGGCGGGAGCTGCTCGCCAGGCGCGGAGGCGCCGCTGTTGGGGCTCGGGTAAAGGCGACAGCAGCAAGGTGACAAATGCCTCCACGGCGGCATCGAGCGATGTCCGCGCGCTGCGCACCGACGCTTCCGCCTCGAGAATCGCCGACGCGCCGTCGGCATCGAGTGGGTCCTGCGCGGCTTTCACCGCAACGAGTGATTGCTCGGCGATCAGCGCGGCGGCACGCGCGCTCAACAACTCATCCAGCTCCGGGGATTGATACACACCCGCAAACGCGGCATGGACTTCCGCGGGGCTCATGCACGCGGCCGCCATCGCAACTTCACTGATCCCGCACGCCGACACCGCCATTTGCATGCCGTCGGCCCCTCGGGCCATCGACGATGCGCCGCTCCAAAGGACCAGAGCGCCGGTCCACGCGGCACAGCGCCGCATCCTGACTCGCCTTGTACCTGCTCTTGTCATATCCGCTCCTCCACACATCATCTTGATGAGCCGCTGCACGCTCACCTTACGTTGACGCTGCCCGCATGTCGATCCACTGCTTAGGTGGCTTTTGCATCGGCACGCGCTTCTCAGCTTTGGCACACCCTATATTGGTGGATCTACACCGGCCTGTTATGCCCGTGTCATTGTGCTGTGCGTGACCACGATACTCGTGGTTCGTGCTTTGCCATGCGCGCTCACCACCCCCCGCATTCACCCTCGGCTCGACAACCTTCCACGACTCATCGCAGGCCAGTTGCGGCTTCTGACCGCGAACCGCGGTACGCTCTGACGCTCATTTCGCTCGCGTGCGCCTTTGGCGTGGGGCCGCGGATGACCGCTGTGAGCGCCCCGGTCTCGCCAGCCAACTGGTTGCCGCCACCTCCGTTTGACAGTGCCGCTTCGCCTGTCTCAGCACCCTTCTTTGCCACCGTCTCAACTTTGATGCCAAGGCCGGGAGCGAGGCCGGTCTTCGTCAGACTTTGGCGCGCATGGGTCAGTTCTTCCGCGTTCGTCAGGGCACCCACCAGTTGCCCTTCCGGCACTCTCATGTCGTGGAGGAGTACGACGACGAAGAGCCATCGCAAGAGGCGGATTGGCATGTCTCAGCTGCGCAGCTTACCTCAATACTCCCCCCACCCGTAACGTTCGCCTCCGGCATCCTCCACCTTCACACGCAGTTTCCCCGTTGACTCCGCTCGTATCCGCATCGCCCGACACGACTTTCACACACACGGCATTCATTCGACATTCTGCTCGCGCGCTCGCGCGTTGCATCGCCCAGGCGGTCTCGATCGCCCTCTCGATCGCCGGCGCGGCCTTGCTCGCCACTCGCGTATCACGCTCCGACCGCTCATCTCCCGGCACTTCGCCCGACCTCCATGAGCACGCCCTCGCGTGCGGAGTGATCCACGATCGTCCGCGCTCGGCTTCTCCGTCCCTCGCCATCCGCTTGCGTGGTCGCGAATGCGATCAGTTCCGCCTTGACCCGCTCCAGATCCACCGTCGGACCTCCGAACGGCGCCGGGAGACGCCATCGAGTCTCTTATTCACGCCTGACCGGTTTCAAGTGTCAAGACTAAGCAGAGGCGTCCATCGCGCGAATCGATTACGCTGCGAGCACGTGTGGCGCGAGAAGTTCAAATCTGCGGGGTGCTGCCGCGGCTGTGGGGATGGTCGTGGAGGGGGTGGGTCGCGCTGGTCGTGCTGGGCGCGATGCTCATCGCGATAGCGCGGGGCGTGGACCTGCGCTTTGAGATTCAGAGATTGATCATGCCTCTGGGGTGGGGCGTGCAGCCGTGGTTCGCGGGAGGATTGCTGCCCGCGCTGCGATTCGGGGCGGAGCTTCGGGCGGCCGGGCCGATCACGCTGTGCTGGATGCTGCTGGCGCTGCACGTCGCTCCCATCCGCGGGCGCGGCGCAACGTACGCGGCGCTGGCGCTGCTGTGCGCGGCGTTGCCCTGGTGCTGGTGGAAGGCCTGCGCGGCGATGATGGCGGCCAAGTACACATTCGGCGGGATGCTGCCGACGGCCCCGTGGGTCAACGGCGTGTTCGCGATAAACGCGGTGCTGAGTTACCTGCCCGTGCTCGGCGTCGTGTGGGCGGCGACGAGGTCGTGGCGGTTGACGCTGGCGATGATCGCGGCGGCGCTCGTGCTCATCATGCCGACCGGGCATATCCGGTTCACGCAGCTCTCGTTTGACTGGATGATCGCGTACACGATCGGCGTCAACGGTGTGCTGTGTTCGATGCTGGCGGCGTGGGGCTGGCGGGCGCGGCGGAAGGCTTGGCCCGAGTATGTGTGCCGCGGCTGCGGCTATGACCTTCGCGGGATCGGGTCGGGGGTGTGCCCGGAGTGCGGCGGGGCGGTCAGTGCCCCGGCAGGTACTTGTCCATCCAGAAGTGATGGGAGCGGAATGCCGGCGTGAGCGAAATTGCGAGCGCACAGAACTCGCATCGGATCGCTCCGATGAAGCCAATCGCTACTCTAGTGCAAGTTCCAGGACTATGCGAAAGCCCTGCCAAGATTGAGCGAGGTCCGGAATTCCGGCGTCGCGGAAGCCACTGCCGCACCACTCCATGGGTGTGTCATATGCACCGCCGCGTCGGACGCGTTCGGTCCCTGAGTTTGGGCCTATCGGGTCGGTCCCGTGTGGAGGTTGGGGGCTCCACCAGTCGCGGCACCACTCGCGGACGTTTCCGTGCATGTCGAAGATTCCAAAATCGTTGGGGAGACGGGTCGCGACGCGTTGCATGTGTCCGCCAGAGTTGGTTGAGCACCACATGGTCTCGAGCGGCGAGACGGAATCGGGTGAGAATCGGCGGAGTTTGCCCGACTGGCACGCGAACTCCCACTGGGCTTCGGTTGGCAGTCGAAAGACCCATGTGCCAATTCTGCCCATCAGACCGCACGCATCGGCTGCTTCTTGCCAGGTAATCCCGGAGGCCGGAAGGTCGAGGTCAGCAGAGCTTGGCGTCGGCTGAACCTTGAGAAGAGCGAGTTGTCCACGTGTGATCTCTGTGACAGAAATGTAGTAGTCGCGGGTCAGACTCACACTTCCGCGTGCGCCAAAGTACGAGGTTCCGGTCGAGAAGGAGCCCTTGGGTATGCGGCGGAGGAGTGATCCGAACGAGGTGCTGACCAAGCTGGTGCCGCCGGAGGTAGCGGAGAGCACCTGTCCGACGACGGCGCGGTCGTGGTGTCGCGTTCCGAGCAGGGTATCGGCGAACCGTGATGGCTGGCCGAGTTGCAACGCGGTGACCGAAGCCCAGCGCTGGGCGGCGAGATCGTCGAGCGTTGCGGGTCGTGAGGCGTCGATCTGCGTCACCTCGCGATCATCAGGGCGATCAACACCTCCCCACACCACATCGATGTTCTGATGGGACGTGGTGGGGATAACGAGGCTATTGATTGCGAATGAATCGTCGAGGCGCGATGCGATGATGAAGGACATTCCTTGGGGGGTTGGCTCGTCGGCCGTCTTGAGTTCTCTGTCTGCAATTACGGCCCTGCTAGATGCCTTCGCGGGAACCTGGCCGAGGTATCGAGCATCGACCCAGACTTCAGCTGGGTGGTCGGTCATATTGTGGATTGTGGCGTTGCGGGCAGGATCCTTCGCAGGCGGTTGAAAGTACGACCACGCGAAGGTCGCCAGAATCGAGGTCATCACGATCGATGTCACATGCAGTCTCCTGGCGCGGGCAACGGAAAAATATCATAGGTTTCGGAGAGGGGGGCTGTCGACGGAGTCTGGTTGCGAAGCGGACCGGCGGCGTGAAGGCAACATCGTGGCTGCGAAGTCCGCCGTTTGCGCCTCGGGCCGATTGTTGTGGACGGAATTCAGTGCCCCGGCAGGTATTTGTCCATCCAGTCGTCCTGGCGAAGAACCGACGCGCGGTTGATGCGGTCGCGCTTCTCGGAGCGGCTCTGGGCGAGGCGGAAGAGCCACGCGTTGGACGAGGTGGGCAGTTCATCGCCCAAGCCGGCGACGCGGCGCGAGACGATGCGGGCGAGGCGCGGCGTGTGGAGGCGCACCAGTTCGTCCTCGAGCGAGACGAAGATCTGGGCCGAGCCGGGGTCGCCCTGGCGGCCCGATCGCCCGATGAACTGGCGGTCGATGCGCTTGGCGCCGTGGAGTTCGGTGAGAATGACGTGCAGGCCGCCGGCCTTCTTGGCGGCGTCGTCGGGCTTGATGTCCGTACCGCGTCCGGCCATGTTGGTGGCGACGGTGATGGAGGCCTCGCGCCCGTGTTCTCGCCCGTAGCCCGCGGCGGCGATGAGCTCGGCCTCGTCCTTGTCGAAGTTCGCGTTGAGCACGCGATGGGGCAGGCCGGTCGACTCGAGCAGACGTGAGATCAGCTCCGACGCCGCGACGGAACGCGTGCCCACGAGCACGGGGCGGCCCTTGGCGTGCAGGTCCGCGACGCTCTGGGCGATGGCGCGCCACTTGGACTCCTGCGTGCGGAAGACGCGCATGGGCCACTGCTCGCGGATCACAGGGCGGTTGGTCGGCACGACGATGACGGGGCGCGAATAGACCGATTCCATCTCGCCGGTCGCGTCTGCTGCCGTACCCGTCATGCCGCACAGGAACGGGTAGCTGCGGAAGAAGCGCTGGAAGCTCATGCGCGCGAGGGTCTCGCGGTCGGCGGTGACGTCGAGGCCTTCCTTGGCTTCGACGGCCTGGTGCAGGCCGTGCTCCCACGAGCGATCAGCGAGGAACCGCCCGGTGTACTCGTCGACGATGACAATCTTGCCGTCGACGATCTGGTACTGGCGGCCGTTGGTGTAGCAGTGCCGCGCGACAAGAGCCTGGCGCACGAGTTCTTCGGCGCGGCGGGTGGCGCGCCAGATCGAGTCGGGGAGCTCATCGAACATCTGGCGGGCGCGGTGCTGCCCGCGACGCTTGAGTTCGGCGCGGCGGTACACATGTTCGACGGAGTAGTCCGGGCCCTCGTCGAGCTTGGCCGCGATCCGGGCGGCGTCGCGATAAACCTGGGCCATGTCGTGCTCGCGGCGCGAGCGTGCGATGATGAGCGGGACGACGCCCTCGTCGATCAGCACGGCGTCGCACTCGTCGACCATGGCGGCGTGCAGGCCCGGGATCATCGGGCCGCCCGAGCGTCCGCCGCCCATGAGCGATTGGCGGCCGGTCCAGGGGGTGTTGACGGGTCCCATGCGGATCTGGTCGCGGAGCCAGTCAGCGGTGATCTGCTTTGGCGTGCCGTAGACGATGGGCTTGGCGTAGATCTCGAAGCGTTCGTGCTCCTCGGTTTCCTGGACGATCGCGCCGACGTCGCAGAGGCAGCGCCGGTAGAGCTGGCCGCGCGACTGCGCGTCGCGTGCGGCGAGGTAGTCGTTGACCGTGAGGATGTGCAGGCGCCGGTATCGCCAGGCGAGCAGCGGAGCGGCGATGGAGCCCGTGAGCGTCTTTCCCTCGCCGGTGAGCATCTCGATGATGCGCCCGTGGTAGAGGGCCATCGCGCCCATGAGCTGGACGAGGTAGGGCTCTTCGCCGGTGATGCGACGGGCGGTCTCGCGCGTGAGCGCCAGGGCGCGGCGGACAGATTCTTCGTCGGCGCGCCCACGGACGAAGACCTCGCGGGCGCGGGTGATGTGCTCGTCGAGCACGCCGTCGGAGCAGTTCCGGATTTCGGGAGCGAGGAGGTCGATCTGCCGTGCCTGGTCGTGGAGCCAGGCGATGCTGATGCGCCGGTTCTTGGCCCGCATGAGCACGCGCCCGAAGGCCATGTCGACGCCCGACGGCACCTTGGGCTTCACGCGCCGCGAGCGGAGCGATTCGAAGAGAGCGTGGTAGCGGGTGAGGGCTTGGCTCATGGAAAGACGTCAAATCGCCAAAGGCGACCAGAAAATGGGGGCAGGGGGCGTCAGGCAGGGTGTCAAGGGGTTGATGGTTTCGTTCCGGTACTCATTCTTGATTCGCGGCGAGAGCGTCCTCTCGCTCAGAGGGTTGTTTCTCAGATCGTGACCCGTCCCTGGATTGCCTTCTGCAGGCGATCGATCCACTGCGAGAGCCAGGGCTTGCTCGGGAGCGTGAAGCGGAGGCGGACGCGTTCGCCCGGAGCGCTCCCGCCGACCAGTTGTGCGGCGTCCTTGGCGTCGACATAGACCCACCACAGGTGCTGCTTGGCCTGGGGCGCGGAGCGCTGGTCGGTCTGCTGCTCGGTCTCGATCGTGCCGCCGCCCGCGTAGGCGAGCGCGGGGTGGCGCAGCTGGCGCTGTCCGGCGTCGACGATGCGGACGTTGGTGCCGTCGATGAAGCGATCGATCTTGGAGAGCGTGCGCATCTCGACGCTGAACCGGTCGTGGGGAAGCTCAAAGAGCCACGAGGCCTCGGACTGCGTGAGCGACGCGGCGACGCGGAGATTCGCGGGGTTGACGAACTCGCAGATCTGCTTGCCTTCCTTCATATAGGAGCCGACAAAGTTCGCGGGGTCGTTGCCGACGACCACGCCGTCGAACGGCGCGCGGACGATCAACCTCTCGGCCCGCTGGCGCGACTGGGTCATCTGGGCCTCGATGGCCTCGACGCGCCCGCGCGCGACCTGGGCGTTGGCGGTTTCGTTCTTGGCGATGGCCTGCTGCTCCGTTGAGCGGGCCTCGGCGAGCATCGCGTCGGCGAGCTGGAGCTGGGCGACCAGCTCGGGGCTCTCGCAGGTGACGATGGGCTCGCCCTTCTTGACGAAATCGCCGGGGCGGGCGTGGACCTTGGTCACAAAGCCGTCGGCGCCGAAGAAGAGCCCGGTGGTCTCGTCGCTCTCGACGACGCCGCCCGCGGTGCGATGGTCGGGCATGGGGATCGCGCCGATGAGCAGGGCGCCGCTGACTAGGAGAACGAAGCTGGTGGCGATGGCACGCGGGCGGAACTCGGCCAGCTGCGGGCTGGTCGCCAGCCAGTGAACGAACTTGCCCACGGGCAGGATGAACCACATCGCGGCGGTCCACACCGCGAGGATCAGGCCGATCGCGAAGAGCTTGCCCATGATGTAGAGCGTGATCGAGACGAAGAGGAAGAGGCGATAGATCAGGGCGCCGATGCCGTAGACGATGAGGATCGCCTGCTCGCTGGGGACCGAGCTTGGCGGCGTGGCGTTCTTGACGCGGTAGATGTAGCGCTGGGCGAGGTGATTGAGCATGCCCGTGGAGCGCATCATGAGGTTCGGAACCTCGAGCAGGTCCGAGAGGATGTAGTAACCGTCGAAGCGCATCAGCGGGTTGGCGTTGAAGAGGACGGTGGAGACGCCGGACGTCAGCATGGCGTTGTACGCGAGCTGATGGGCAAGGCCTCCGGTGTCGCGCGTCGCGGTCCAGAGGAACGCGGCGAGCGACGCGACGAAGAGCTCGAAGATCATGCCGCCCGCGCCGACGGCCATCCGCCGGTACTTGCTCTCGAACGCCCAGCACGCCGACGCGTCGACGTACGGCGAGGGGAGGAGCACGAGCATCATCACGCCCATCTCGGGCACCTGACCCCCGAAGCGACGGCAGATCACGCCGTGCCCGGTTTCGTGGATGATCTTGGTCACCACGAAGACGGCCATGATCCAGCCCCAGTTCGACGGGGCGACGGCGGAGCCGAAGCCGTTGACCAGCTCGCCCCAGTGGGGAAGGACGGTGGCGAGCGCCGCGATGAGCAGCACGAACCAGGCGATGAGCCCGACGGGGTTGAGGATCGGGCGGAGGATGGGCTCCAGCCACGTTAGCGCGCGATCGGGGTTGAAGATCTTGACGCGGAAGTACATCAGGCCGATCGCCTGCTGCTGGATCTTCTTCTTGGTGCGTTCCTTGCCGCGGCCCAGGAGCTGCTCGGTCTCCGGTGAGTGGTCGACGCGCAGCAGGTTAGAGTTGTAGAGCTGGCTGAGGAGGCTGATGATTTCGTTCTGGGTGGGCGCGTGATCGCCGTACCGGGAGAGGACGAGCTCCCAGGTTTGTTCGACGGTGCGCGTGCCGTCGAGCAGGCCGACGAACTCATTGGCGATGGGGGAGAGCCGGAAGAACTGGTTGGTGGTGGGGTCGTGGGCGACGTGCCAGCGCATGCCGCGGTAGTGCTGCCGGGTGATCTGCACCTGGGGGCGGAGGCGCGGCGTCATCGCGCGGACGCGGTGCCAGAAGGGCGAGAATGTCGGGCGTTCGGCGGTCATGCGTTGGATTCACATTCCACATGGCACGCGGCCACACGGAGGAGTCGTGACGGAGAGTTGGTGATTGGGGTTCGTGTCATCGGGGGGTGGATTGGGATCGGTTCAGGGTTCTCTCTTCGTGTGCCCTGTGATTCTGTGCTGCTGTGCTCATGTGTTCATGCGCCTCACCACCACAGCCACAGGCGCAGCTGGTCGACGACGCGCCGCCCGGCGATCCACGCCAGCGATCGCTTCTCGGTGTTGAACTTTGCGATGCCCTCCATGCCCGGGCGGAACCAGGCCGCGGATTGCTGCAGCTTGGCGCGGATGACGAACGAGTTGGTGCCGTCCTTGGCCTGAGAGAGCGGCACGATCTTCTCCACGACGAACGGGAACTCACGGGCCGGGTCGGCCTTGGTCGTGAACTCCCCGGTCATGCCCTCCTTGATGAACGAGATGTCGCGGTCGTCGACCTTGATGGTCACGACCATGTCGGAGAGGTCGGCGATCTGGAAGATCGACTGGCCGATCTGGACCGTCGAGCCCACGCGATCCTTCACGTCGCCCGCGATGATCTTGCCCGCGATGGGCGAGCGGAGCTTGGCCCGCGACATGCGGTCGGTGTAGAGATCGAGCTTGGCCTTGGCCTGGTCGGCCTTGGCCTGGGCCTGCTGCGCCTCGGCGAGCTCGTTCTTCTTGAGCGCCTCGTCGGCCTTCTTGGCCGCCTCCGTCAGCTGCGCCTGCGCATCCAGGCTGTTCAGCACCAGTTCCGTCGAGTCCATCTCCGCCAGCACATCGCCCGCGGCGACCGTCGCGCCGGGCTCGATGCCGGGCCCGAGCGTGCGGAGAACGCCGTCGAAGGGAACGCTGATCGTCCGCGGCTCGCGTGGCTCGAGGCTCATGGGCGCGCCGACGCGGTAGGGGATGCGGATGAAGATCGCGCACAGCGTCGCGACCACGATCGCGATGCCCGAGAGCTTCCACAGCGTGTGCTTGGGCCCGACCAGCCACACCCCGGCCTTGAGCATCGAGTCGTACGCCCGCTCGTGGAGCCAGCGATCGTCGTTGTATCGCACGCGCAGCACGGGCGCGACCAGGTCGAGGGCCGCCTGGAGCAATTCGAGCGTGGAGAGCTCGACCGTTCCCGCCTGCGTCGTCTCGATCGTCACCACGCCGATCACTCGATCATCCACCCGCACCGGGAGCGACGTGACTTTCAGGCGTGCGTCGGCGGCCGCGAGCTCCCGATGGGCGTGAACAACCGCCTGAGAGAGCAGCACGTCGGCGCCCACGCCCTGCGCGGGCGGTGGCGGGTAGAGGATGGGCTGCTCCTGGTCGAGGCACTCGTCCATCGCGGCTTCGAGCTTCTGCACCGCGATCATGCGCCGGTCGACGTTCTCCGTGTCCGTGATCGCCAGCACGTGCGAGCGCAGGCGGCCGGGCTGGGAATCGCCGCGGGCGCTCCAGCCGTCGACCCACGCGAACGCGACGCGTTCGGCGGCGAGCTGGCGCGAGAGATCGTTGACGAGTTGGAGCGTCGCGCCCTTGAACGACGGCGCCTGGTTGATCGACGAGATGAGACGAGAGGCCAGGTCGAGCGACGCGCTGGCGGCCCGAGTCCTGCGCAGCTGCTGCATCGCGGCGTGCGTGTGCACGTAGCCCGCGAGCACCTCGAGCAGCGCGAGCGTGGTCTGCAGCGCCTGGCGCGAGCGGCCGTCGGTCAGCAGCGTGACCACCGCCGCCACGGGGCCCGCGGCGCTCTCGCCCGACATCGCGCCCAGGATGGGGACGGCGATGAGGTAGCCCTTGTTGGCCGAGCCGTCGTAGAGAAGATCGGCGTTTTCCAGGCCGAAAACCTGAACCTGCCGCGTCATCGCGGCGCGGCGTGCGGCGTTGCGCGCGTCCGGAGCCCGCTCAACCTGCGCATCGGGCAGGGCGACATCGAACGTCAGCCCGCGATCGATCGCCGCGGCGGTCTCGGGTGCGATAGGCCACACCAGCACGGCCTTGGGCTCGATGTCGGGCGTGGGCTCGTCGGGGCGCTCGCCCTTGGGGGCGCTGGCGATGGTGTAGAGCACGCCCTGGCGTGCGGTGCTCACCTGCCCCAGCACGCCGAGCAGGCGCGCCAGGAAGATGCGATCGTCGGGCGCGGGGGCGGCCAGGTCGGCGACCAGGCGCGACCAGCCCGGGGCCTTCATGTTCGAAAGATCGATCACTTGCTTGCTCCGACCTCGGCGATTTTCTTCGACCAGGCCTCGGGGGGTTCACTGAACCGGACGTAGGCCGTCACGCCCGCAACGGTCTTGCTCGGGTTGGGCAGGGCGACGCGCACGCGGCGCGTGCCGCTGGCGGCGTCGGCGACGGCGCTGACCTCGATGACCTTGCCCAGTCGGACGCTGCTCTGCCCGGGAAGGTCCATGAGCACCCAGCACTTGCTGTCGGGCTGCAGGTCAAGGGTCTTGCCGGTCGGCACGGGCACGTCGATCCAGAGCGGGTTCACGTTCACGACGCGGACGATCTTGTCGCTCTCGGAAACGGTCTGCCCCACGTCCACGGAGATCTGGTCCACCACGCCGTCGAACGGCGCGACGATGCGCAGCTTGTCGACGCGGGCCTTGAGCCGATCGACCTGGACCACTTCCTGCTGCTGCGTGATCTCGGCCTGACCCACGTCGATCTCGGCGGCCTCCCAGTTCACGCGCGCGCGATCAACCTCGGTGGGTGAGGCGCTTCCCTTGGCCTGGGCTTCCTTGTAACGCTCGTATTCGAGCTTCGCCAGTTCCGCCGTCTTCTTGGCCTTCAGCACGGGCAGATCGGTGCCCGCGCGGAGTTCCTGAAGCTTGACCACGATCCCGTCTTCCGCGTCGTCGCCGCGGATCAGGAGCTGGCCCTTGGTGACGCTCTGCCCTCCGGCGACCAAAAGCTCCATCACGCGTGTGGCGGCGGAGAAGCCCATGATGGAGTCGCGGCTGGGGCGCGTGACGGCCTTGATTCCCTCGAAACTCTTGAAGTCGCTCTCGCTGGGTCCGCTCGCTTGGGCGGCGGGTTGGGCCGTGGGCTGCTCGCCCTGTGATGCATCAGATTGGTTCCGCGAGGGGACCGAAGCCAGCGACACGGCGGCGCATGTGACCGCCGCGATCGCCACCCAACGATCGAGCCCCCGCACGCAGGTTGTGCAGGTCATGGCAGGACTATACATCGTCGAACTTGCCCAAAGTTCCGTTGAACAGCAGATGTCCGTGCGAATCCGGCCAAACTCCGAACGATGGGAGGTGTGCCCACGCGCTATTGTTCAAACCCGGCGAGCCCGCTCGTTTGGCGATGGCTCCCGGCCCCATGGAGGATGAAACGTGACTCAAGCCGTCGCCCCTGGTCGTGCGGTTCAGGAAGTGTCGTCACTGGCGGTCGCGGGCGGAACGCCCGTCTCCAAGACCCCCGTCCCCTTCATGTCGACCGGGCTGGCCCAGGCCGACATCGACCAGGCCCTGGCGGTGCTCAAGAGCGGCATGCTCCGGGCCGCCAAGAAGTGCGACGAGCTCGAGCAGCGCTTCGCCCAGATGTCAGGCGCCAAGCACATGATGACGTGCGCCAACGGTACCTGCGCCCTCCAGCTCGCGTATGAGCCGCTCTTTCAGCCCGGCGACGAGGTGCTCGTCCCCGCGTGGTCCTACATCGCGACCGTCAGCATGATCGTGGCGCGCGGCTGCGTCCCGGTCTTCGTCGACGCGGATCCCGACACCTTCCAGATCGACGTCGTTGACGCCGCCAGGAAGATCACGCCCAGGACCCGCGGCATCGCGGCGACGCACCTCTACGGCTGCCCGGTCGATATCGACGGCGTGCAGGCCCTGGCCTCCAAGCACAACCTGAAGGTCGTGTACGACGCCGCCCAGTCGCACTTGGCGACCTGGAAGGGCAAGGGCATCGGCGCGTTCGGCGACGCCGTGACCTACTCGTTCTACGCGACCAAGAACCTCGGCACGGGCGAGGGCGGCTCGATCTCCTGCAACGACGACGCGCTGGCCCGCAAGATCAAGCTCCTCCGTTCGCACGGCGAGACGGACAAGTACCTCCACGAGTCGGTCGGTTACAACTACCGCATGAACGACATCACCGGCGCGATCGGCTGCAGCAAGCTCGATCGTCTCCCGGCCCAGACCAAGCAGCGTCAGGCCAACGCCGCCCGCTATGACCAGATTATTTCGAAGATCCCGGGCCTGACCGCTCCCAAGACCACGCCGGGCGGCGAGGCGGTGTTCCACCTCTACGTGATCAAGATGGACACCTCGAAGTTCTCCTGCACCCGCGACGAGTTCTGCAAGGCGCTGGGAGCCGAGGGCGTGCCCACGGCAGTGCATTACCCCAGGCCGTTGCCCAAGCAGCCCGCGCTGTCGAAGTGGGACAAGAAGGATTGCCCGGTGTCGGACAAGCTCTCGACGCAGGTGATGGCGCTGCCCATGCACCACGACCTTACCGACGAGCACTTCCGCATCCTGGAGGCCGCCCTGAGCAAGGTCGCGGGCGCATACCGCATCTAATCCGCTGGCGCTGGTCTCGATATGAACTCCAACGCGTGCGCGAGGGCGCACGCGTTTTTTTCTTGGCGTGGGTCATGGCACACATGGCGTGCGCGCTCGCCCGCGCGCGTGCCCGATCGCCCCGGGGACAAATGCCGACCGTCGCCAACAGGGCACGCCGGCCGAGGATTCGAGCAACGAAAAACCCCGGCGCAAACGCCCCGGGGTTGGGTGAGATCAGCATGTGCGAACGTCGCTCGCGATCACGTTGAGCTGGCGCCGAGTGTCGCGGGCTTGTCGCCGCTGGTGGGCGGCTGGGTGTTGGGAGTGAAGTCGAAGAAGAGGTGATCGTCCTCGACGCCCTCGGCGTTCTTGCGCCGGGTAACGGTGATCTTGCCGCCCGATGCGACGTCCTTGGAGAGGAGCATCTCGGAGAGCGGGTCCTCGACGTACTGACCGATGGAGCGGCGGAGGGGTCGAGCACCGAACTCGGGGTTGTAACCCTTCTCGATGAGGAACTCCTTCGCGGCGGCGTCCATCTCGAGCGTGAGCGCCTGGGCGGCCAGTCGCTTGCCGACCTTCGCAACCTCGTAATCAACGATGAGCGCGAGGTCATCGCGGATGAGCGGACGGAAGACGATCACGTCGTCGAGACGGTTGATGAACTCGGGACGGAAGAAGCGCTCGATCTCCTTGGTGAGCACGCCCTTGATGTTGGTGTAGTCGACGTCGGCCGTGCGCTTCTGGAAGCCGAACCCGCCGCCGCCCTTGATGAGGTCGGCGCCGAGGTTGCTCGTCATGATGACGATCGCGTTGCGGAAGTCGACGTTCCGCCCGAACGAATCGGTGAGGCGGCCTTCCTCCATGATCTGCAGGAGCATGTTGAAGACGTCGGGGTGGGCCTTCTCGACCTCGTCGAGGAGGACGACCGAGTAAGGACGCCGCCGGATGCGCTCGGTGAGCTGCCCGCCCTCTTCATAGCCGACATAGCCGGGGGGCGCGCCGACCAGACGCGAGACGTTGTGCTTCTCCATGTACTCGGACATGTCTAGGTGCACGAGGGCTTCCTCGTCGCCGAACATGAACTCCGCCAGCGCCTTGGCGAGCAGCGTCTTGCCGACGCCGGTCGGGCCTACGAAGATGAACGAGCCCATCGGACGCTTGGGGTCCTTGAGCCCGGCGCGGGCGCGACGGATGCTCTTGGCGATCGCCTTGATGGCCTCGTCCTGGCTGATGACCTTCTTGTGCAGCTCCTTCTCGAGGTCGAGGAGGCGCTGGGCTTCGTCCTTTTCGAGGCGCTGCAGGGGCACGCCGGTCATCTTGCTGACAACCTCGGCGATCACGTCCTCGTCCACCACGCCGTCGACTTCCTGCGCCTTGGTCCGCCACTGGCGCTGCATCTCTTCCTTCTTCTTGCGGAGCTGCTCGGCCTTGTCACGCAGCTCGGCGGCGCGCTCGTAGTCCGCGGCCCGGACGGACTCGTCCTTCTGCACGCTCAGGCGCTCGATGTCCGCCTCGATCTCGGCGAGGTTCGGCGGCTTGGTCATCGTGCGCAGACGCACCCGCGCGCCCGATTCGTCGATCACGTCGATCGACTTGTCGGGCTGCACGCGGCCGCTGATATAGCGCCCCGAGAGCTCGACCGCGGCCTTGAGGGCGCCGTCGGTGATGCGCACGCGGTGGTGCTGCTCGTACCGATCGCGCAGACCCTTGAGGATCTCGATCGTCTGCTCGTTGCTCGGCGGATCGACCGTGATCGCCTGGAAGCGCCGCGCCAGGGCCGCGTCCTTCTCGATGTACTTGCGGTACTCGTCGAAGGTCGTCGCGCCGATGCACTGGATCTCGCCGCGGGCCAGCGCGGGCTTCAACACGTTGGACGCGTCGATCGCGCCCTCGGCCCCGCCGGCGCCCACCAGCGTGTGCAACTCGTCGATGAAGAGGATCACGTTCTTGGCACGCCGAACTTCGTTCATGACGGCCTTGATGCGCTCCTCGAACTGCCCGCGGTACTTGGTGCCGGCGACCATCATCGCCAGGTCAAGCACAACCAGACGCTTCTCGTGGAGGATCTCGGGCACTTCGCCGCTGATGATGCGCTGGGCGAGGCCCTCGACGATCGCGGTCTTGCCGACGCCCGCCTCGCCGAGGAGCACGGGGTTGTTCTTGGTGCGGCGGCAAAGAACCTGCACAACGCGCTCGATCTCGTTGGCGCGCCCGATCACGGGGTCGAGCGAGCCCTCGCGGGCCAACTCGGTCAGGTCGCGGCCGAAGGAGTCCAAGGCCGGAGTCTTGCTCTTGCCCTTGCCCGCGGGGCCGGCGGCGGGGTCCTTGCCCGCGCCCGGGCCACCGGACTGCGGCGAGGAGAGACCCTCGCTGGTCGGGCCGCCCTCGGCGTTCTCGTTGCCAGCGCCGAGGAGGTTGAGCACCTCCTCGCGGACCTCTTCGAGCTTCAGGCCGAGGTTCATGAGCACCTGGGCGGCCACGCCGTCGTGCTCGCGCAGCAGGCCGAGCAGGAGGTGCTCCGTGCCCACATAGTTATGGTTGAGGTTGCGCGCCTCTTCGATGGCGTATTCGATGACCTTCTTGGCGCGGGGCGTCTGGGGCAGGCGGCCCATGGTGACCATCTCGGGCCCGGCCTTCACGAGGCGCTCGACCTCGAGGCGGACGCGTCGGAGGTCGACGTCAAGATTCTTGAGCACGTTGGCGCCGACGCCCGAGCCTTCCTTCACCAGGCCGAGCAGGATGTGCTCGGTCCCGATGTACTCGTGGTTGAACCGCTGGGCTTCCTGGTTGGCCAGGGCCATGACCTTGCGGGCTCGATCGGTGAAGCGTTCGAACATCGGAGCTCTCCAGTCTCGTCCCGCGCTCCCGGACGCTCCGGGGTGGCGCGGGGTGTAGGTCCCAGAATCCTGTTCGCAGGGCGAGCGCCCGGCGCTTCGGAATCCGCCGCGGGTTTCTCCCGCCGATCGTACGCGAGCCGGACCCAACGGTTCACATTTCCGTTCGGATCAGGTTCGGATGATCGGGCGGATGTTCGCCCATGGCCATCGAACGTATCGGCAGCGAGCCCTGTGCCGGTTGGTGGAAGTCGCCAAGTCGCGCCAGAGGCGGCCAAGAAGGTCCGCAAACGACAGGAACTGCGGGAGAAACCCGACCAGCCGCCGAAGTGGCAGGCGAAAGAAGGAGTCAGGAATGGGGAATGGTGAGCCGGATCTGGTGAACGAGGCTCGGCCAGGTCGCCACGCCCCCACCATCGCGATCGCCCCGAGCCCAAATACCCGGGCCGGTGCCTGGTTCGGTGCCGCGGCTCCTCCGCTACTTCTTCCCGATCACGCCCGCATCGGCGACAATCTTGATCGGGATCGATCGCTCGTCCACCCCGCCCGAGACCTTGTCGCGGATCGTGATCTTCAGGTTGTACTTCCCGACGCTGAGCGTGGGCGGGAGCTCGATCTGTTGGACGAGGAAGAAGTCGCGGCGCTTGTTCCGGCCAACCTCGATGATGGGCTGCTCGGGCTTGCGCCACTGCATGGAGCCGTCGGCGTCGTGCCACAGGCGCAGCTCCTGCGAAAGCTCGACCGCGACCAGGTCCGCGCCGGACATCGTGTCCATGCCGGGGTCGTCGCTGCGCGCGGCCCGGTGCGAGAAGTTCTCGATCTCGGTGTACACGATCATCTTCGTGGTGCGCCCCGCGAGGAACGTGTAGTCGGCAAACGGCTCATACTGCCCGAAGCCCTCGACGCGCGTGCAGAGCGCCGATCGGGCGATGCGCACCGCGGCCGCCTCGCGAAGCGTTGAAAGCACGCCCTCCACCAGCTGGACCGCTCGCGCGGGCTCGGCCACCTTGCCGTCCTGCGACAGAGCGCGCCCCAGCGTGCGGATCGCCGACAACGTGGTGCGCTCCTGGGAGGTCAGCGTGGATTCGTCCGGCGCGCCCGGTTTGGGATCGCCGTCATACCCGATCGAGTCGCCGATCACGATCGCCGCGGCGTCGGACATCGCCTTTGCGCCCTGCTGCCGGCGCGCCTCGAGAAAGACCGCAAGCTCGCGCCGGAGCGAGCCGAGCTTGACAAGTTGGGCCTCGCGCTCCTTGGCGGCCTGGTCGGCGGCACTGGCCGAGGTGGTCCCGCTGGCCGATTGATCGCCGGCCTTGGTGTCCTCGCCGGTCAGAGCCGCGAGCCCGGAGTTCGGCGCCGAATCCGGGAGCGTCGGCAGCGAAGTGTCCTCGGCATTTGGTGTCGGAACTTCCGGCGCGGGCTCGGACTGAGCGGGTTCTGGCCGCGGCTCAGGTACGGGGCGAGAGGATGGCGTCGCGCTCGCCAGGATGTTGTCGACGTCAACGCCGGTATCGGCCGCGAGCTTGTCGAGCCGCGTTCCGGGACGCACTCCCGGGCGCTGGGTGTCCACGTCGCGCGGGGTGCTCGGCGAAGAACCGGGTATTTCGCTCCCGGACTGCTTGGTTTGATCGATTGGTTCCTGCGTCAGCGCGTTGAGCCCGGTGTTGGGAGCCTCCGACGACGCGGGCCCCTTGTTGGAATGCTGCCCGCACGAGGCGAGGACCGACACGCCGACCACACCCAGGGCGGCAATCAGCGGAGCGATCCGGGTTGGTTCACGCATGGTGCGCCTCCGTGCGCCAAAGGCCGGCGATCCTCGCCGCGGCGTGTGCTGACATGGGCGCGGAGCGACAGCCCGACGCCTCGCGCCCGGGGGGAGTATCGGCAAAAGGAAGACCGTTGCTGGAATGAAGCGTTCAGCCTCGTCGTTGGCGGGCCGACCCGGTCCAGATCGAGGGGTCGGCGAAGCGGACGGCCAGGACATCAATCGCCCGCTCGGCATCGGAAAAGCCCGACTTGGTCCGCGCATCCATGTCGACGCACGCGCCGAAGAGCTTGGCGGCGGCCGCGGGTGTCGTGCGGTGGGCGGCGTGGGTGACCGCGTCCTTGGCCGGGCCCCAGAGCTTGAGGGTGCCCGCGAGCGAAAACGGGTTCATCCCCGCGCGGAGGCCGGCCGACATCGCGTGGATCTTCCGCGCCAGGTCGCTGATGGCCCACATCATCTGCTGCGTCGGGACGCGCGAAACGTTAAGGAGTTCGCGCACATGGGCCAGGTTGGCGCGGGCGTCGCCCGCCAGAAGCGTCTGCTGCACACCCCACACTTCTTCCTCGCGGCTCTGGCCGACCAGCTCGACCACGAGCTGGCGTGAGATCGGCTTCCCCTCTCCCGCGGCCGACGACAGCTTGGAGAGCTCGCTGTCCAACCGCCCAAGATCGCTCCCCAGCCGCTCGACCAAGAGCGCCGCGGTCGCCACGTCGATCGACGACTGGTACCGCGACACGGCCCGCTTCCCAACCCACGCGACGGCTCGCTCATCCGAAAGTTCTTCGCACGCCATCACCGTGCCGATCGCTGGAATCAGCTTGTCCAGCTTCCCGCCGCGCCATGTGTTGCAGCGGAGGAGCAGCGTCGCGCTGTCGCTGGGCGAGGCGCAGTAGGACTCGATGAGCTGGCGGTTGGTCTTGCGGCCGACGGCGCGGGCCGCCTCGGCGGCTTCCTCTTCATCATCCTCGGACGACTTCAGAAACTCGTCGGCGTCGTCGATGATGACGAGCTTGTGCTGCTGGATCAGGCCGAAGCTGCGGCAATCGTCCAGCACGTCGACGGCCTGGGACGCCCGCCCGTCGTGGCGGACGATCTCGATTTCGCCGTGGGCCTTGGTGAGGGCGGCCTTGAGCTGGTCGGTATAGAGCGAGCGCAGGAAAGCCTCCGGCCCGTGCAGAACGACGACGCGCTGGTCGGCGGAGAGTTCGGTGTTTCCAGCGGGTTTCTTGGCCACGCGGAGAGAATAGCGATCACGGGGCCTTCAGGTCGACGGGCTTTCCCAGCATCCGGCGCTTGTCCAGCAGGAATTTCATGTGGTGGGCCAGGTGCCCGACGTACATCTCGACCATCCGACCCAGCGTCACCAGCCCGTTCTGGTTGTGAACGCCCGCGCGGGCAAAGGCCGCGTCGGGCAGACGACGGAGAACGCCGGCGGTCATGTGCCGCACGTCGGCGAACATGCGGCAGACGCGGGCCATGTCCTCCTGCTCATAGAAGCACGTCTCGGCCATGCGCGTTTCGTCATAGGCGATGAGGAGGGGCTTGTCCTCGGCGATGATGCGGCGCATGCGGTGCGTGGCGGCCAGGTCGCTTTCGAGCAGGTGAACGACGATCTGGCGCACGCTCCATGTGCCGGGGACCGGATGGGCGTCCAGCTCCGCGGGAGAGAGCCCGGCGATCGCGGGCGCAAGGAGCTCGGCCCCGGCCTCGTAACGGTCGATCCACGTTCGGTCGAAGGCGGCGGTGGTCATGGTGAAAGCGTACGCGGCCCAGTCACCCCCGATACCCTTTCCCCGTGCTTGTGCTCAGCGTCATTCAAGGCCCGGACAAGGGCAAGCGGTTCGAGCTGCCCGATCATGAGCCCCAGCTCATCGGGCGATCGAGCGAGGCGATCCTCATCAACGACACCACGCTCTCGCGCCGGCACGCGGAGCTCACGCCCGACTCGGGCCAGTGGTTCATCCGCGACCTCGCAAGCCAGAACGGCACCTACGTCAACGGCGTGAAGATCGACGATCGCACGCGCCTCCGCCTGGGCGACCAGATCCGCGTGGGCCAGACGTTGCTCGTCTTCGGCGTCACCGACGCGCGCGACCCGGATGTCGTGCGCTTTGTCGGCAAGTCGGAGCTCGATACCTCCATCGAGCGCACCATGGCCAGCAACGAGGACTCGATCATCCTCGCCGAGCCCGAGCCCCGTGCCGCCGCGGTGCACCACCTCCGGATCGTCTACAAGCTCACCACCCTCACCGCCCAGAGCCTCGACCGGGGCGAGTTGCTTGCCAAGGTGATGGACCTGGTGTTCGACGAGTTCCAGCCCGAACGCGGGGTGATCGTGCTTGATTCGGGCGATTCGCACATGGTGCGTCCCGAGGTGGTGCGCTATCGCAATGCGCCGCGCGACGCCGACGACGCCAAGATCCGCGTCAGCCGCACGATCATCCAGCACGCGATGCGCCACGCCGAGGGCGTGCTGTGTACCAACGCGATGAACGACCCGCGCTTCGCCTCCGGCGACAGCGTGCAACGCCTCAACATCCGATCGGCGATCTGCTCGCCAATCAAGTTCCGCGAACGCGTCTTCGGCACGATCTACGTCGACAGCTCGATCGCCAACTACACCTTCACCGGCGAGCAGCTGGCGCTCATGAACGCGATCGGCCTGCACACGGGCCTCGCGCTCGCCAACGCGGAGCTCTATTCGCAGAAGGTGCGCGCCGAGCGCCTCGCGGCCGTCGGCGAGACCGTCGCGAGCCTGTCGCACTCCATCAAGAACATCCTCCAAGGCCTGCGCGGCGGGGCCGATCTCGTCGAAATCGGGCTAAAGAAGGACGACATGAAGCTCGCCAAGGGCGGGTGGGCGATCCTGAAGCGGAATCTGGATCGCATCATCGGGCTGGCGCTGAACATGCTGGCGTATTCGCGCCAGCGCCGCCCGGAACTCCAGCTCATCAAGCTCGGGCCTCTGATGGACGATTGCGCGCAGCTGCTGGAGGGGTACGCGTCGAGCCGGCGCGTGGCGCTGATCGTGGACGTCGATCCGGAGATGCCGCCGATCCCCGTGGACACGAGCCTCTTGCACCAGGCCGTGATGAACCTGATGACCAACGCCCTGGAAGCGGTCGAGCCCCAGCGCGGCGCGGTGACGTGCCGGGCGGCGTTTCACGCGGGCGCGCCGGGACAGCCCGCCTGGGCCGAGATCAACGTCATCGACAACGGCACCGGCATCCCGCCGGAAAAACTCGCCTGGATCTTCGAGCCCTTCAACACCACCAAGGGCCAACGCGGCACGGGCCTTGGGCTCGCCGTCACCAAACGCATCGCGGAAGAGCACGGCGGGCGCGTCGAAGTCTCCTCACGCACCGACGGCCCGGAACGCGGCTCGACCTTCCGAATGATCCTGCCAGCGGACGCCGGACGCATGGACCCCTCCGCGACCGCCCACAGCCGTGGCGGCGAGAATCCGATCTGATACGCATCCTTATTTCTCCATGCCGCGCACCTTGGGGTACCCCCACGCTCCGCGTGGGACCTTCTTCTCGTGCCCACTCCTGACTCCCGGTTAGTACCCGCTTATCACCGCCTTGGTGCGCACCAGAGTGTCCGTCTTTTTCCCCTCTTCCAAGATTTCCGAAAAATAACTTCGCGCGCCCATCCCCCGCGCGCAAACCCCTCTGCGGCCTTTCTTTGTGCCTCTTCCTCGTGCCAACTGCCCAGTGCTTAGTGCCTACTTACAACCACTCTGGTGCGCACCAATGTGTCCGCCCGCCCCCCTATGGAGAGCGCGTGTTTTCCCCGCGCCCTCACCAGGGCCAGGCTTCGAGCGAGTTCGCCCGCGGCGCAACCCCGGCGTCTTTGAAAAGTGAATACACCGGCCTGGACCGGGCTCCGGGTGGCCTGGCCAACGCGTTGGCCACGCGCGTGCCACCGACCGCGCCTTGCGGTCCGTGCTCATGCAGCGCCTTGGTTCCGTGCTCGGCTCCCGAGTGGGCGAGCCCGAAGCAAGCGACGCCACTCCCCGGATCATGCGCGCGCCTGCGCGGGGCGCAAGCCCGCCCTCCCTACTTCTTCTTGTAGTAGTCGATGTTGATCTGGATGTACTTGTTCCACTCCGCGGGCAGGTCTTCCTGCGGGAAGATCGCCTTGACCGGGCATTCGTCGACGCACAGGCCGCAGTCGATGCACGTGTCCAGATCGATGTAGAGCTGGTCGGATTTGCCGAACTCGGCCTCCGCCTTGGTGGGGTGGATGCAGTCCACGGGGCAGACGTCGACACACGCGGTGTCCTTGGTTCCGATGCACGGCTCGGCGATGATGTGCGGCATAGGCGCGGGCTCCGTCGGTTCGGCCCATGGTACGCCGTCAAACACGCGATCGCGTCGCGGGCGGGCGCGGAGTCGCGCCCGCGCACGAACACGGACGCGGGGGGATTCCCCACGTCCGTGCGCCACCGGCGTGCCAGTCACACGTCGTCAGCAACCGTTCTCGAAATCGGACGCGAAGGCGTCGTAATCGTCGCCGTTCACGAACCCGTCGTGGTTGTAGTCGGCCTGGGGGCTCGCGCTCTCGAACCACGAGGCGAAGAGGTCATAGTCGTCGCCGTTGACGAACCCGTCGTCGTTCACGTCGGCGTCGCAGAGCATGTCGCTCGGGATGATGTTGAGGGTGCTGGTCTCGTGGTCGAACCAGCTGGTGCATCCCTCGGGCGTGACGGTGTTGCTCCCCAGGATGATCGATTCGAACATGGGATCGGGGTTGATGAAGGTCTTGCCCGGCGGGAGCGGGATCGGCTGGCCGTTCACGGAGAAGAGCATCACCTGCGTGTGCGTGTGCGGCAGGCTGAGCGGCACGTCCATGAAGATGTCGAAGAAGCTGTCGCAGTACATGGGGAGCGAGATGCCGGGATCAAGCAGCGATTGCCCTTCGATCGGGAGCCCCCACTGCATCGCCAGCGACATCGGGATCATGGTGCAGGGATTGGTGGAGAGGAGCGCCGTGGCCAGATGCCCATTCACGAGCACGGTCTGCGAGCGGAAGTTCTTGAAGATGTGATCCTCGAAGTTGTCGTCCTGCTGGACCGGGATCTTGACGGGCGCCTGCACGGCGGCCGCGATCCACTCGGTCGAGCGCTTGTTCTTGTTGGGGTCCGCCGTCGGCTCGTCCTTCATGCCGACCTTCTTGCCGTCGATCGTCGCGCCGGAGATGTTTGCGCCGGCCTTGGTCTTCATCGAGTCGGTCTTCTTCTGCTTCTCCGCGTCGTTCGCCCCGTCCTGGTCGGCGGGCTTCTTGGGGACGACGACCTTGACCTCAACCTCTTTGGCGTCGCCGTTGTTCGTGCCGTCGGCGTTCTTGGGCTGGACTTTGACCTTGGTCTTGATGACATGGCACTTGACCGAGCCGCCGCCGGTGCCACCGACGTTGACCGAGCCGTCGGGCGGGTTGACCGGATCGCCGTTGGCGTCGAGCAGGCCGGCTTTCTTGGCGTCCTCGAACGAGAGGCTGGTGAGCCCACCGGAATCCAGGATGCCGTCGAACTTCTGCCCGCCGACCTCGATGCCGACGGGGTACTTGGTGCCGATGTCGTCGGGACCGGCCTGGGCGAGACCGGCGGAGAGGACGAGTGCGAGTACGGCGGAGGTGAGTGTGCGGCGATTCATGACTGTGCTCCACAACGAGAGGTGTCGCTCAGGTCGCTCGGCACGTTGTCGGGCGATCGGGCAGAGAGGAAGCGACACCCGCTCCGCGTAGTCACGCAGAAATCCCGCCGCATGTGGGCGTTCCGGTGCGAGATGCTATTTTCGTGCTTCGTTCCGCTGATGCTTGGCGAATCGGCGTTACCGAATCCCTCACCCGCTGATCTGATAACGCGACGCGGTCAGCGTGCGATCGACCTGGGTGCGGAACTCCTCGAAGCCCTTCTTGCCCATCAGGCCAAACGTCGCCTGCTTGCCCAGCTCGACGGCCGGCTGGTCATACGCGTCGATGTTCAGCATCAGGCCCGCGTACGCGGTCGTCACCATCCAGAGCTGGATGAACTGGCCGACGTGGCGTGCGTCAAGGACGGGGAAGTGGATCGTGTAGTTCGGGCGCTGGCTCTCGACCAGCGCGTACTCGGTCGCGCGCTTCTCGGCGTTGAGCAGCTCGCCCATCCGGCGGCCTTCGAGGTACGCCAGCGCGTCGACCCCCATCCCCGTCGGGATCGCAAGATCGCTTGGCGCGGGCCGGTCGAACGTGTCGACCTGGACGAGCCCGAGCACCTTGTCGTTCGGGCCTTCGCGATAGAGCTGCACCTGCGAGTGCTGGTCGGTCGTCCCCAGCGCCTTGATCGGCGTGAAGCCCGCGAAGACCTCCTGCCCCGACTTGTCCACGCGCTTGCCGAGCGACTCCGCCCAAAGCTGGCGATACCAATCGGCCAGGAGGTAGAGCCCGTTGCAATACGGCATCATCACATGGTTGGGCTTGCCCAGGTTCGTGCCCAATTCCACCAGCAGGAACGCGAGCATCGCGGCCGGGTTCTGCGTCAGCCCGGGGCGCGAGCACAGCGCGTCCATCTCCGCGGCCCCCGCGAGCAGCGCGTCGATGTCGATCCCGCACATCGCGGCCGAGAAGAGCCCGACCGGCGAGAGCACACTGAAGCGTCCGCCCACGCCGTCGGGAACGGGCAGGGTTCGATACCCGTCGCGGTTGCAGATCTGGCGCATCGTGCCCTTGGCCGGATCGGTGATGGCGACGATGTTGCGCGCGAAGTTGTTGCCCAGGGCTCGCTGCAGCAGTGAGCGGATGATCATGAACTGCGCGGCGGTCTCGGCCGTCTCGCCCGACTTGCTGATGACGTTGAAGAGCGTGCGCTCCAGCCCGCCCGGCATCGACTGGCAGTAGTCCAGCACCGCCTTGAAGTTCGCGGGGTCGACGTTGTCGACGACGAACAGTCGCGGCCCGGGGCGCTTGGAGTCGGACATCAGGTTGTAGGTCGTCGGATTGAGCGCGCTCTGCACCGCGATGTTGCCCAGCGCCGAACCGCCAATGCCCACCACGACCATGGTGTCGAACTTGCCCTGGCACTCCTTCACGATCGCGCGGACCGCCGAGACGTGCTCGGACTTGACCGGGTCCATCGCGAGATTGCGCCAGCGCTCCCAGCCCGTGCCGCGGGTCTGGGCCAGCCTGGCGGTGGCGGCCTTGACGGCCTGGGCGGGCTCGGCGCCGTCGACCAGGAGGGTGGGGTCGATGCCGTGCGAGCCGACGCGTTCGGAGAGACAGTTGGCGTAATCGAGGGTGAGCATGGAAAGCAGGGTATCGGCGGGGAACGGGCCTGACAAAAGCGGAATCGGGATGATCGCTCTACCCTCTCTGCATGATCCATCCATGGCACGACGTCACCCCCGGGATCGACCACGACACGCCGCTCCCGCGCCACTTCAAGGCGATCATCGAGATCCCCAAGAACTCCAACAACAAGTACGAGCTCGACAAGGGGACCGGGCTGCTGCGTCTCGACCGCGTTCTCTCCAGCGCGGTGTACTACCCCGCGAACTACGGCTTCATCCCGCAAACCCTCGCGGAGGACCACGACCCGCTCGACGTGCTGGTCTTCTGCATGGAGGAGATCCCGCCCATGACGCTGTGCGAGGCGCGGGCGGTCGGGATGATGACGATGATCGACCACGGCGAGCCGGACCACAAGATCATCAGCGTGCTGATGGCCGACCCGGTGTATTCGGAGTTCCAGAAGAGCAGCGATTTCCCCAGACACCTGCTCAAGATGCTCAAGCGGTTCTTCCTGGACTACAAGACGCTGGAGGGGAAAGAGGTCGAGGTGGACGACATCCTGCCCGCCGAGGCCGCGGACGCGATCGTGGAAAGCTGCCTGGCCCGGTACTCGCAGGCACGCCGGACCGGCGGGATCAAGGGGCTGATCAACTAGGAAGAGCGAGACAGCGAATCAGCGAGGCAGGGGAAGAGAGAAGCAAGCCGTGATGAGGTGGTCAGGTGGTCGGGTGAACGTGTGATCGCGTGATGCGCGGCGCAGGCGAGTGCTTCGAGGGAACCAACCGTGGATCATGATCTTGCGGGCATTCTGGTCGACGAGCGGGCGATCGCCAAGCGCGTCCGCGAGCTCGGGGCGCAGCTCGCCGCCGACCTTGAGCGCGACCTCGCCCGCGAATCCGGCTCTGACGGAACTGCCCGTGACGGAGCGGGCTCGGACGACTTCGGCAAGGTCGTCATGATCCCCGTCATGACCGGCGCGATCGTCTTCGTCGCCGATCTGATCCGCGCCATGCCCATGCGGCTGTCGCTCAAGCTCGTCGCGGTCTCCAGCTATCCCGGCGCGTCGGTGCAGAGCAAGGGCGCCAAGCTGGCGGCCGAGATCCCGGGCGACCTGGCGGGCAAGCACGTCGTCGTCGTCGACGACATCCTCGACTCGGGCCAGACGCTCGGGCTGGTGCGCGAATTGATCGCCGCCCAGAAGCCCGCGAGCCTGCGCGTGTGTGTCCTCCTCCGCAAGCCCGACCGCGTGCGTCAGCGTGCGGTTGACGTGCAATACGTCGGCTTTGAGATCCCCGACGAGTTCGTCGTGGGCTACGGCCTGGACTTCGACGGTCATTACCGCAACGTGCCCAATATCGCCACGCTCCGCCCCGAGGTGGTCGAGCGTGTGCGCCGGAGGTCCTCGCGTGTCTGACGCGCGTCCCGAGCCCGGCGAGCGCCCCGTCTCCGGCGAGCGCGTGATTCTGAAATGCCGCCCCGGCGCGATGAGCCTGGTCCTGCGCCCCGCGTGGAGCGTGGTGATGATCATCGTCGCGGCGATGGCGTGCGTGTGGATTCTCGATCGATTGGCGAGCCGGGCGGCGGGCGATCCGACGCTGGTGCGCGACACGCGCACGTGGTCGAGCTATGTCGCGATGGCGGCGCTCGGGCTGGTCGCGATCCGACTGGTCTGGGTGTTCATCGATTGGCGCTGCCGTCGCTTCGTGCTGACGGATCGGCGGATCGTGCGCGCGTGGGGCGTGTTCTCGCGCGGGCAGGCGGAACTTCCCCTCCGCAACGTGCAGGACGTCGTGATCCATCGCACGCTGGGAGAGCGCGTGCTCGGGCTCGGCTCGATCGCGGTGGTCGGCGCCAGCGGCGGCGGGGTCGCCTGGGTTCACGCCGCCGACCCCGAGGACACCTTCGCCCAGATTCGCCGCGCGATCGATCACGCGTCCGGCGGCGCGACGCTCGGCGCCGCGGACGCAGCAAGCACATCGACCAGCGCTCCAGGCGTTCCGCTCCGCGTGATCGGCCTGGTCGGCGGGATCGGCTCGGGCAAGAGCACGGTCGCCGCGGAGATCGCGCGGCAGGCCGGCGGCATCGTGATCGACTCGGACAAGGAAGCCAAGGCCGCCCTCGATCGACCGGACGTGCGCGATCAGCTCATCGCGTGGTGGGGGCGCGGCGTGATGGGCAAAGACGGGCGCATCGATCGGGGCCAGGTCGCGGACATCGTCTTTCGTCGTCCCGAGGAGCGGGCACGGCTTGAGGGATTGGTCCATCCGATCGTGCGTTCCACGCGGGCCCAGGCGATCGAGCGGGCCCGGGCCGCGGGGGCGGGCGTGGCGATCATCGACGCGCCGCTGCTGTTCGAGGCGGGGGTTGACCGTGAATGCGACCTTGTTTTGTATGTTGACGCCCCTTTGGAAGCCCGTGTGGGACGCGTGAAGGCGACCCGGGGGTGGGATGCCGCCGAACTGGAGCGCCGAGAAAAAGCACAATTGCCACTTGAAGAGAAGCGGCAAAGGTCCGATGATGTAGTGGTCAACGACGGCGAGCCGGGGTCCCTACCCGGGCGAGTCGCGGACCTCCTCCAACGCATCCAGGGGCGGGTTTCGAGGCTGAGTTCCACGTGAACTCGGGGCGGGGCACAGGGTCTGGCGCGTTTCGCAGGCCGGCCGCTGGATGAAAATCACGCGGGGGATGGATCGGAATTCCGGCGGCTTTGGCATGTTCCGGGCTCCGTGACGCCATAAGTTCCAGTTCCCGCGCGGCCTAGCGGCGCGCCGGTGACGCCTTGTTCGGAATGTTCAACGCGGCTCGACCTTTTCGAGACGCGCGACTCGTGAGACACGCGGCCCCGCTTTTCCAGGCTCGGGCCGAAGACTCCCAGACTCACATTGTTTGTTTGGGCTGCTTGGGTTGGGCTTGGTGCTTGGGCGCCGGTTCGCCGGGCGGCATGAAGATTCCGGGTTTATGCCCGGCAGGATCGAGGAAGCATGGCTCGTAGTTCCAGCGGTTCCAGCCACGACGACAAGGGCGACGCGCACGAAACCCGTTCCAGAGGCAAGGCCACCGCACGCCGCGGCAGCAGCGCCACCGCCGAACCCGAGGCCCGCCCGGTTTCGGCGTTGCCGGGCGAATCGCTCTCCGGCAGCCGTGCGTCGGGGGATTCCAAGCCCGCCAAGGGCGAGGCCCGTCCCGAGCCGCGCGTCGAGCCCAAGCCCGAGCCGCGCTCCGAGAGCCGCTCGGAATCGCGCCCGGAGCCACGTCAGGAATCGCGCTCGGAGGGGCGCTCGGAGGCTCGCTCGGAACCCCGCGACGATCGGCGCGATCAAGACCGCCCGCAAGGTCAGCAGGGCGGCCCGAACCAAGGCGGCCCGAACCAAGGCGGCCCGAACCAGGGCGGCTATCCCAATCAGGGCGGACCTCGCCCGGATGCTCGCCCCGATTCCCGTTCCGATTCTCGTCCTGATGCTCGCCCAGAAGCTCGTCCAGACATGCGCGACGGGCGGCCCGATCGCGGGCCCGACAATCGACAGGATGGGCGCCCGGATAATCGCCAGTTCTATGACCAGGGCCCCGGTGGATTCCGGCGCAAGAAGAAGCGTCGCAAGGGCGGCATGGGCCCCGGCGGATTCCAAGGCGGCTTCTCCGGCGGCGGGCACGGCGGCTTCGGCGGCTCGCGCCTCCCCGAGGGCCTTCCCAGCGACGAGGAACTCGAGCGCGAGGCACAGGAACTCGAGCGCATCGCCAAGAGCGCCGATCCCTCGGTGCTGAAGGACGCGCTCTCGATCGGCGAACTCCAGAAGATGGAGATGGAGCCGCTCTTCAAGATCGCGGAAAAGGAAGGGCTCTCCGACTTCCACTCGCTCAACAAGCAGGACCTCATCTTCAAGATCCTGAAGGCCCGCGCCGCCAAGCAGGGCCTCATGTTCGGCGACGGCACGCTCGAGATCATGCCCGACGGCTTCGGGTTCCTCCGCTCGCCCGAGCAGAGCTACCTCCCCGGGCCCGACGACATCTACGTCAGCCCCGGCACCGTCCGCCGCTACGGCCTGCGCCGCGGCATGGTGGTCCGCGGCATGGTCCGCCCGCCCAAGGAGAGCGAGCGATATTTCGCCCTGCTCCGCATCGAGAAGATCAACGGGCGTGACCCCGCCAAGGTCCACGACATCATCAATTTCGAGGACCTGACGCCGCTTCACCCCGAAAAGCGGTACATGCTCGAGACCGAGCCGGGCGAGATCGAATGCCGCATCGTCGACCTGACCGCGCCCATCGGCAAGGGTCAGCGCATGCTGATCGTCGCCCCGCCGCGGACCGGCAAGACCGTGCTCCTGCAGAAGATCACCAAGGCGATCAGCAAGACCGCGCCCGAGACCCGGATCATCGTGCTCCTGGTCGACGAGCGTCCCGAGGAAGTGACCGACTTCAGGCGCAACACGACCAAGGACTCCAAGCACGTCGAGGTCGTCGCCAGCACGTTCGACGAGCCGTCGAACCGCCACGTCCAGGTGTGCGAGATGGTGATCGAGAAGGCCAAGCGCATGGTCGAGTTCGGCGATGACGTCGTCATCCTGCTCGACTCGATCACCCGCATGGCCCGTGCCTACAACGCCGAGATGCCCCACTCGGGCAAGATCATGACCGGCGGTCTGGACTCCAACGCGCTCCAGCGCCCCAAGAAGTTCTTCGGAGCCGCCCGCGCCATCGAGCACGGCGGGAGCCTCACGATCATCGCGACCGCGCTGGTCGACACCGGCTCGAAGATGGACGAGGTCATCTTCGAGGAGTTCAAGGGAACCGGCAACAGCGAACTGCACCTGGACCGCAAGCTCATGGACAAGCGCATCTACCCGTGCATCGACGTCCCGGCGTCGGGCACACGCCGCGAAGAGCTGCTCATGGACCCCAAGGAGCTGGAGCTGGTCTATCGCCTGCGCAAGGTGCTGAGCGACATGAACGTGGTCGAGGCGATGGAGCTGTTGAAGAGCCGCCTGAAGAAGGTCAAGACCAACGCCGAATTCCTGATGACGATGGCGATGGGGTAGGATTCACCGCATCGGTTATCGCGAGTTTTCGATCTTCGCAGCGGTAGCCGCTTCGGTCTCTGTGATTGTGGTCTTGATCGCTTTGATCCACTCGTCGGCGTGCGGCAGCAAGTCCGCGAGTGTGATCGGTCGGTTCTTGAGCATGACTCGAGTGATGTGGTGTTTGTTTTCCAGGTTCTCCAGAATCACGGAGCCAGGAACGAGAGCCGAAAGCGCCTGGATATAGCGAAGTCCGAGATTTTCATCCAAACCGGTCCTGAGGTAGCTCTTGCGGATGTACCAAGTGTCCACTTCACCACTGTCGCCATAAACCGAGCCAAAGCTGAATCGCTCTTCTGTATTCGGTTCGTACCAGAACAACGACACACTCGAGTCTCGCCCTTCAGGCTCGATTCCCAGGATGGCGGCCTTTGCAAGAAAATCTCGGAACCCGCTGGCAATTGCAGGCGAGGTTGAGCTCGCGAGTCGTTCCAGTAGCAAGTCAACGGACAATCGTTGTCGGCCTGCGCCGGGGCTCTCTGTAGATGGCAATGACACTCTCACATCACTCACCGATAGGCCAGCTTTGAGCTCGACGACCGCTCGCACCATTTCGTGTGTTCGGGCCAGCGTCCGAGATTGAACCAAGAGATCATTCGTCGCATTGCCGGTGCGATACACCGCCAATTCGACGAGTGCGAGCGAGAACCGCAAGTGGGGGCTATTTGCAAGAGTCTCGGCGAGTTGCTCCGTACCTTCATGAATGCCATCGCCGGCAATCACAAGCAAGAACTCTCCTCGTGAGAGGCCCCGCGTCACGGTGTCGATGAACTGCGTCTGGTCGATGTCTTCGCCTGAGACGGCTGCGAGAACGGGGTCTTCACTCGCCCCGTCCTGGCCTACCGCCTTGCACAAGTCCGCGTAGGACCACTTCGACATCGCCGTCGCGTAATCGATGATCTGCGCGACCACTACCCGGCGTGCTTCGGGATTCCTCCAAAGCTTGGTCTCGACGAGCGTGAGATACCCCGCCGGGTTGACATACACGATGTCGACCGGGCCTGAGGATGTTGGCAGTTCGCGGGCGAGTGGAAGCGGATTTTCGAATTGTCGCGCGATATCCGCGGCCGGAAGGAGAGACGGGTGCTTAAAGAGGAGTTCCTGTAGCCATTTCTCGTCGAAATCACCCCGATCGAAATCGATCCGTTCGAGGGCCTTAGCTTGGCCGCCTGATACCAGATGGGGTACGTTGTATTGTCGCTTGGACATGGGACCATCCTACCCGCGGGGCAGTGCGAGTGTCCCGGAGTCCCTCTTTCCAGCCCGCGCCCCTCGCCGCCCGATGAAGTACAGTTGGCGCCGGGGTTTGTGCCCCGGGGTCATTGGCCGGAGGATCTGGCGTGCGGGCGCGGAGCGCGGTAAGGCAATTCATCGACCCGTCGGCGGGCCTCACCCGCCCGGCGGACGCCATCGACTCGGACGCCCTGGACGTCTCGACCGGGGCTGGCGCTGTAACCGATGCCGCGGTGTCGCCTGATCTCGCCGAACAGGCCTTCCACTCGGTTCCCGCGTTCGGCCTGAAACGCGTCGGTACCGCGGTCCGCGCCGCCGTGGCGACGACCTGGGCCGCCACACTTTTGCTCACCGGTTTGTGGGTCGTGATGAACGGCCCGGAGCGTTGGCCCGTACCACGAGAGCTTTGTCTCATGGGCGGATCGGCCCTGCTCGCCGGGGGGCAGTTCCTGTTCCTGGTCCTGGTCGCGGACCGCGCCTTCCCGCGCGCGTCGTCGCGGCTGGTCTGGGGCGTTGAGGTCCTGCTCTTTGCCGCCTTCGTCGTTGGGCTGGGCGCGGCGTTGTACATGCTCGCCGTCGGCGTGGGTGGCCTGGGGCTGCCCACGATCGCGGTCGGGGAGGCTCATTGAACAGCATTCCTTCCAGTCGTTTCCTTCTCGCGCTGGCGGCCGGCCTGCCGCTCTCGATCTCGCTCGCGCAGGACTCCAAGCCGCCCGCGTCCCAGCCCGCTCCCGCCACGGCGGCTCCGACGGCGACCCAACCCGCAACCCAACCCGAAGCCAAGCCCGCGGCTCAGCAGGCCGTCAAGCCCGCCGTCCCGTTCAAGGCGACCGTCACCGAGCTCAGGCCTTATCTGGCGCGCTCACTCCAGCGGATGGCGCTGCTGGAGCTGCGCCTGAAGCGCCCGCCCTCGGCCGAGGACATGGCGATGGCGCTGGCGATGAACGACATCGCGCGCGAGCTTGACCCCAAGAGCTCGGACCTGGTCCGCTCGGAGGTCGCGCTGGCGCACGAGTTGGGCGATACCCGGCGCGTCGCCGCCGCCACGCGGGCGCTGGTCGCGCTCGAGCCCGCCGACACCGTGGCCCAGCTCGCCATGATCATGGGGCGGATCAGCGAGCTGCAGACCAACGAGGAGCGCCTGACGGCGTTGGAGAAGTTTGTCGGTCCCGCGGGGTCATCGATCGACACGGGCGTGCGCAGCCGCCTGGCCTTCGAGGCCTGCCGCCTGTACAACGAGCACGGCGATGTTCCCAACGCGGCGCGGCTGCTCAAGCAGGCGGTGACGCTCGACCCGACCAACAAGGAAGCCGCGACGTTTGCGTTCACGTTCTACAGTGATCGCGTCGACGACCCCGTCGGGCGATTCGATCTCCTGACAAACCTTTTGCTGGCCGATCCATCGGACCACATCACGCTCGCGTCGATGGCCGAGGCGTGCGCCGGCGTCGGCGCGTTCGCTGAGGCACGCCGCTTCGAGAACAACGCCAAGCTCATCTACGCGGGGCTGGGCGGCACCGACAAGACCGAGGACATCGTCAAGACCACCGTGCTGGACTGGGCCCTCGAAGGCCCGGAAAAGGTCATCGCCGACCTGAACAAGGTCCTGAGCGACAACCGCCAGTCCGCCGCCATGACCATCAAGGCGATGGAAGAGCAGCTGATCCCGACCAGCGGCATCCCGAAGCCCGACGAGATCACGCTCGACCCGCTGCTGGAACGCGTGCGCGTCTTCGCGGCGCTGCAGGTGGGCGACGAAGAGACGATGAAGTCCGCGATCGGGAACATCGAGCGAGCGCTCGACAACCTGATGCACGACCTGGACCTGATCATGAGCGGCGTGCCGGGCTCGATCCCGCCCGATCAGGCCGCCGCGCGGGGGCGCAAGCTCCGCGCCGATCTGGCCGCGACGCTGTTCTGGCTCCAGGGCGATCCCGAGCGTGCGGCGGCGGAAATGGACAAGCTCGCCGCGGACACGGGCGTCGACGCGACGGACCCGTGGATCATCACCGCCCGCGCGTGGAAGCTGATCCGTGAGGGCAAGCCCGGCGAAGCGATCGATCCGCTCCGCCCGATCGCGGGCGACTACACGCTGGCCGACATCGGACTCGCGACGGCGTATGAGCTGACGGGCGATTCAACCTCCGCCGTGGCGAGATGGCGCGCCATCGCCAAGGACATCCCGCTCTCGCCCGACGGCGGCTGGGCCCGTGCTCGCCTTCACGCCCTCACCAAGAGCTTTGAGCCCGACCCCGAGGCCGCCGCCAAGGTCCGCAAGTCCGTCGCGCTGGTGCCGAAGTGGATCGACGAGCTCGCGACCAACCCCAAGCGATTCGTCTCGCTCCGCGCCGAGCTCGTCAATCCCGACCCCGGTCGTCTTGAGCCCATGCGCATCCGTGTCGTGATCCGCAACGAAGCGCCGGTGCCCCTCGGCATCGGGCCGGGCCGCACCATCGGCCAGTCGGTCGTTGTTGACGGCAAGGCCGAGGCCCACGTCGAGCAGCTGTTCGGCGCACTCGGCGCCGAGTACATCGACCTCACGCGACGCTTCAGCCTCGCGCCGACGCAGCAGCTCGAGATCGAAGACTGGGCCGAGCCGGGCATGGTCGGCTGGATGGTCGAATCCGCCGCCCACCGCACGATCCGCGAGCGCTGGCGTGTGCTCTATGGCTTTGTGCAGAACGAGGAGGGCGTTCCCGTCCCGGGCCCGCTCGGCCTGACCTCCGAGACGCGTTCGACGATCCGTGCTGCACTGCCCGAGGCATTGCTCGACGTCGACGCGCTTGCCGCACGCGTGAAGAACGCGCCAGAGAACGAACTGACCGGTGCGCTGGTCGCGGTGCGCTCGCGATTGCTCGCCCGCGATGAGCCCGATCCGGTCCTTCTCGACCCCAAGTTCCGCGGCGTTGATGCTCCCAAGCCCCCCGTCCGCCCGAACAAGACCGAGCTGGCGCCCGAGGACCGCGCCAAGATCGCGGCGGCGTGCGTCGAACGCTATTCCTCCGCCCCGCGCGAGGTTCGATTGCTGATGGCCGCGTCTCTCCCGCATGAACTCCAATGCACTGAGATGAAGGACTTTGACGCGCTGGCGCGTCAGGAGAAGGACCCCGGCGTCGCCTCGGTCGTGATCGTGACGCGTGTGCGCGACGCCGCCGATCCCATGCTCGAGTGGGCCAAGAGCCAGAGCGACGCGGGACTGAAGGCCGTGGCGACCGCCCGCGCGGGCGCGATCGACGCCAATGCCAGGGCTTATGCCAAGGCCGGCCCGGGTCTCTACGGCATCGTCACGGGCGTCATTGCCGACAAGCCCGCCGAAGCTCCCGCGACCCAACCGGGAACCCAGCCCGGGACCACGCCGCCCGCCCGTCCCGCGGGGCAGCCTCCCGCCCCGCCCGCGCAACCTCCCGCGGGCAACAAGTGAACGCCGAGACGCCGAGCCCACCGCCGCGCGAACCAACCCCGCGTCGCTGGCGCGGCGTGTTCATGTTCACGATCGGCGCCGCGCTGGTCATCGCCGCCGTCGTCTCGGTCGCGCGACAAGGCGCGGGCCTTACCGGCGTCGTTGATGCGCTCCGTGCGTCCTCGCCCCGGCTCGTCGCGCTTCTGATCGCCCTTCCGTTCCTGAACTGGCTCTGCAGCGCCGCCTCGTTTCATCTGCTCACCAACCGCTACGGCAGGGTCGGCGCGGTCGAGATGGGTGCCGTCATTGCCTCCGCATGGCTGCTCAACTATCTCCCGATGCGCCCGGGCCTGATCGGCCGGGTCGCCTATCACAAGAAGGTCAACGACATCCCCATCGCCGCGTCGGTCCAGGTGCTCGCGTTCTCCATCGGCCTGTCGGGCGTCGCCATCGTCGTGATGATCGCGCTGCTCCTCCTGCTCGGCGGGCAATCGAGCGCCGCCGGCGCGACGCCCGGCTCGCGCACGTGGATCGCGCTCACCATCCCGGGCGTCCTCGGCGTCGCCGCCGGCCTCTGGCTCCGCGCCCGAGCCTCGCCGTCCTGGCGATTCATCTCGGCCGGCGTTTTCAAGTTCGCCGACGTGCTCGTGTGGGCGGTGCGCTACTGGGCGTGCTTTGCGGTCGTGGGTGTGGAGCTTTCGCCGACCCAGGCCGCGGGCATCGCCGCCGTTACGCAATTGGTTTTGTTGATCCCGCTGGCGGGCAACGGCCTCGGGCTACGCGAGTGGGCCGTGGGCTTGGTTGCGTCATCGCTCCCCACATGGTTCGCTGGAGCCGCGGCCGCCCCGACGCGAGTCGAGGGTCTCTCCGCCGATCTGGTCAATCGCGCCGCCGAGCTTTTCGCCGCGCTTCTGGTCGGTTTGTGGGGAACGATGGTGGTGGCCCGCAAAGCGGCGGGCGAAAGGAAGCAACCGTGACCACGCGCACCCTCTCCCGTGCTCCCCGCGCGATCCAGAACGCCGCGATCGCGCTCGTCGCTGTCGTCTCGCTCCACGCGCACGCGCAGAACCAGGCGCCCGCGCCGTCCACCGACAACAAGCCGGCCGAGAACAAGGTGATCGAAGGCAAACGCGAGCCCGTCAACCTAGTCAAGAGCGCGCTGGTGATCGGCGACGTCGGCAAGTCGGCACGCCGCCCGTTCAACACCGACGCCGTCAACTACGCCATCGCGACCGGCGCGTGGAAATCTCCGGCCGCGGGCGACCAGGTGACCGGCCCGGACGGCCAGCTCCACGCGTGGGAGCAGGCGAGTGCCGCCGAGGACGGTGCGCTCCGCCACAACGCCCTCCGTGCCGGGTACGCGCTCGCGACGTTTTCGAGCGATTCGCCGCGCGTCATGATCCTCTCCGCCAGCGCCCATTCCGCTGTTGTCGTGAACGGCGAGCCGCGCATGGGTGATCCGTACGCGCTCGGATACTCGCACCTCCCCGTGCTCGTCCGCAAGGGCGACAATGAGTTCCTCTTTTCCTGCGGGCGCGGCGAGCTGCGCGCCACACTGAGCGAGCCCGTCAACTACACCTCGCTCGACGCCGCCGACCTCACGCTCCCCGACCTGGTGATCGGGACGAGCACGCCGTCGATGGGAGCGATCATTGTCAGCAACAACACCGAGAGCCCACTAGAGAATCTCCAGATCGAGGCACGTTTCGACGGTGCGGTCGAGTTCACCGAACTCCCGCCCATGCTCCCGGTGAGCACGCGCAAGGTCGCCTTCCGCGTTCCGCCCGCCACGCTCAAGGAACCGGGCGAGCAGACGCTCAGACTCACGCTCTTTGGCCCCGCCGGGAAGCCCGCGCACCACATCGATCTCAAGGTCAACGCCCGCCGCGCCGGTGATCGACGCAAGGCGACCTATGTCAGCGACATCGACGGGAGCGTGCAGTACGTCGCGCTGAACCCCGCGACGAACGCCGACGCCCGCGCCCTCATCCTCAGCCTGCACGGCGCCAGCGTGGAGGGCGCGGGGCAGGCCGCGTGCTATCCATCGCTCGACTGGGCCCACGTCGCAGCGCCGACGAACCGGCGCCCGTACGGCTTTGACTGGGAAGACTGGGGCATGCTCGACGGATTGGAGGCGCTCGACGCCGCCCTGGTCGCGTTCCCCGGCGTGGACCCCGCGCGCGTACACGTGACCGGGCATTCGATGGGCGGGCATGGGACGTGGGTTTTCGGAAGCATGTTCCCGGGCCAGTTCGCGACCGCAACGCCCAGCGCCGGCTGGGCCAGCTTTTTCAGCTACGCCGGCGCGCCGCGCCCCGAAGAAACCGCCGGCCCGCTCTCCATGCTCCGGCGCTCCACCAACGTCTACGACACCGTGGCACGCATGAACAACCTCGCCACGCTCGGCGTGTACGTTCTCCACGGCGACGCTGACGACAACGTTCCCGTCAGCGAGGCCCGTGAGTGGCGCGAGCGCCTCGCCAAGTTCCACCCCGACTTCGCGTACTACGAGCGCGCCGGCGCCGGGCACTGGTGGGGCAACGAGTGCGTCGCCTGGCCACAGTTGCTCGAGTTCCAGAAGAATCGGGCCCGCCCCGAAACCGAGAAGCACATCTCGCTCACGCTCCCGTCCGCGTGGCTCTTCAAGGGCTACGCGTGGCTCCGCGGGTTTGAGCAAGAGCGCGTCATGGAGCTCTCCACCTTCTCGCTCGACCTTGACGAAAAGGCCCACACGCTCAAGGGCACGGCCGCCAATGTCTCCCGCTTCACGATCAGCGCCCGTCCGCTCGCCGGCGCGACCCTCTCGCTCGAAATCGACTCCCTCAAGGGCGAAGTGACGATCCCCTCGGGGAGTGACCAACTCGTGGTGTTCGAACGCGCCGCCGATACCTGGAAAGCAAACGTCGTCGACGCCAAGTCCGCGCCCGCCGCTCGCCCCGCCGGCATGAAGCAGGCGCTCGCCGATCACGTCGTCCTCGTGTACACCACGCGCGGCACGCCCGAGGAGAACGCCTGGTCGCTCGCCAAGGCCCGCTTCGACGCCGAGCAGTGGTGGTACCGCGGCAACGGCCAGTTCGACATCGTCTCCGATCAGGTCGACCCCAAGACGCTCGCCGGCCGCTCCGTCGTGCTCTATGGCAACGCCGACACCAACGCACTCTGGACCGCGCTCATGAAAGACTCGCCCGTCACATTCAAGCGCGGGGAGATTATCGTCGGCACGCACCACGCCTCGCGCGATGACCTCGCCGCCATCGTGACGCGCCCCAATCCCATGGGCGGGACGGTGGTCGCGATCGGCGGCACGGGGATCAACGGCCTTCGGGCGATCACCCGCTGGCCGCTCTTCGTGTCCGGCGTCGGTTATCCCGACCTCCTGATCGCCGGCGCGGATTCGTGGCAGAAGGGCGCGGGCGCCCTGCTCGCGGCCGGTTATTTCGCGCCCGACTGGTCGCTCGATGACGCCCAGATCGCCTGGCGCGATTAGTCCGAGGAGTCCGATTGCACGAACGGGGGCCGACAGCCGATGCAACTGCATCCGGTGTGGGTCCGCGTGCGCATACGTCAATGGGGATCGGCCCTTTTCGTTCGGCCGACGGGTGAACCGCGATGGTCAACAAGATCGAACAAGACCATCAACGCTTTCGTCAGATCGTCCGCGGCAAAATCCGCAAGGACCTGCGCAAGTTCCTCTCGCGCGGCGAGCTCATCGGCCGCGAGGGTCAGCGCTCCGTCTCCATCCCCGTCCACGACATCGACATCCCCACGTTCCGCTACGGCGACAACTCCGGCGGCGTGGGCATGGGCGAGGGCGAAGAAGGTCAGGGCGTCGGCCAGGGCAAGAACGGCCAGGGTGGCGAGCAGGAAGGCCAGCACCTCCTCGAGGTCGACGTCTCCCTCGAAGAACTTGCCGACATCCTCGCCGACGAGCTGAAGCTCCCGCGCATCCAGCCGCGCGGGCAGCACAACATCACGACCATCCGCGACAAGTACACCGGCATCCGCCCGACCGGGCCGGCGAGCCTGCGCCACTTCAAGCGCACCTACCGCGAGGCGCTCCGGCGCCAGCTCTCGATGGGTGTCTACGACCCCGACAACCCGATCATCATCCCGATCAAGAGCGACCTGCGCTTCCGCAGCTGGAACGAGGTCAAGAAGCCCCAGAGCAACGCGTGCATCGTCTACATGATGGACGTCTCGGGCTCCATGGGCGACGAGCAGAAAGAACTCGTCCGCCTTGAGGCCTTCTGGATCGATACCTGGCTCCGAAGAAATTATGAGGGAATCGAGAGCCGCTACATCGTCCACGACGTCCGTGCCGGCGAGGTCGACAAGAAGACCTTCTTCTCCGTGAAGGAGGACGGCGGAACCCGCATCAGCTCCGCCTATCAGTGCTGCAAGGAACTCCTCTCACAGCACTACGACCCCAGCGATTGGAACATCTACCTCTTCCACTTCTCCGACGGCGACAACAGCTCCGACGCCGATAATCGCCTGTGCGTCAAGCTCATCGAGGAGCAGCTCCTCCCCGTGTGCAACATGTTCGGCTACTGCCAAGTCACCTCGTCCTATGGCTCGGGTTCCTTCCTCGGCGTGCTCCAGGAGGCCTTCCCCGGCGGCGCCGCCGACGAACTCGGCCCCAAGGTCGTCACCAGCAAGGTCAATGGACGTGACGATCTCTTGGAGAGCCTTCGCACGTTCTTCAAGAACGGGCGATAGCCCTGTTTTTCAGCGGTTTGCATCCGCGCCGCTCCATTTTCCGAGTACAGTGAAGCCGTCGCGCGGGCGTCCGCACGTGCCGGTGATTCGCCAAGCGTCCGCCACGAGCGTGCGCGTGAATCCGCTCTTCATCCAGCCGCCCCGTCGAGTTGAGGTCAACCGCGTGTTCTTGTTCGTCATCTATGCCGCGCTCTTCTGGTGGTTGTCGGTCAAGCACCGAAGGACGTGGACCGGTTTCCTTTGGGCCATCGGCGGGTTCCTCGGCCTGTGCCTCGTCGGCTACATCCACTACCGCATGGACGTCTGGACCAACCACCGAATCTATCTCCCGGTGCTCCAGACGATCCTGTACCCCTACGCCGCCCTCGTGCTCATCGTGTCGATCTTCCTCGCGTCGCTCCCGCCCAAGTTCCGGGGCATCGCGTGCCGTCAGTGCGGCTACGACCTCACGGGTCTCGAGGTCGCGTGCCCACGCTGCCCCGAATGCGGGCGCCAGCACGCCGTCGTCTCGGCGCGCCCGCTCGCGTGCGCTCTGTGCAACGCCGGCATGGAGCAGCTCTCGTCGCACGAGCCCGCGTGCCCCGATTGCCGCACGTATCACCTCGTGATCGGCCCGCGACCCGCGCACGGCTTTGTCGAGACCGCCGACCGCGGCACGCTGATCGAGCATCGAGCTCCCGGGCGCACGGCCCACGCGCGCGCACCTTCGCGCAACGACTCCGCGCCGGTTGCCGTACCGCCCGCCGGCCTTTCCGACGCTTCACAACTGGGCGAATCCGCGATGCCCGCCGGATCCACATCATCCCGGCGCGATCATCGGGCCCGCGCCGCAGCGCGCGGAACACGGGGCTGGTAATCTGCGCGCATGAGCGACGCAAGCCCGCCTTCGAATCGGCCGCGGATGATCCCTTATCACGCCGTCGATCCCGGTATCCCCAGCGCGGCCGCGGCGCGGCGCTTCTACGAGTTCATGAAGCAGCGTCGGAACGTGCGCATGTTCAGCGACCGCGACGTGCCTTTCGAGACCATCGAGTGGATCATCCGCGCCGCGGGCAGCGCGCCCTCGGGCGCGAACAAACAGCCGTGGCGCTTTGTCGTGGTGGGTGATCCGAGCGTGAAGAAGCAGGTCCGTCAGGCGGCCGAAGCCGAGGAGCGGGAGTTCTATCACCGGCGTGCCACGCCGCAGTGGCTCAAGGACCTCGCCCCGCTCGGCACCGACGACAACAAGGGCTATCTGGAGGTCGCGCCGTGGCTTATCGTGATGTTCAGGCTCGCCAAGGACGATCCCGACGAACATGGTGAGCACGGGCAGGTCTATTACCCCGTCGAATCGGCGGGCATCGCGGCGGGCTTTTTACTGGCCGCGGTGCATCACGCCGGTCTTGTCGCACTCACGCACACCCCAAGCCCCATGGGCTTCCTGTCGAAGCTGCTCGGACGCCCCGATCACGAAAGGCCGTTCCTCCTGATTCCCGTCGGGTATCCCGCAGAGAACTGCGTCGTTCCTGACATCGCGCGCAAATCCTTGGACAAGATCATGGTGCGGGTGTAGAGGATTGAGGCGACGGGTGGTGTGCGTGCGGCTGGTTCCCGTCCACCCGCACGATCGTGCCGTCATGGGCGTTCGACGCCCGCGCCCTATCCCCGCACCACCCGATACAAGCCGCCAACCACCAGCACCAGCACCGGCAACCCCGCCACGATCGCCCAGCGGATCATCGAGAGTTGGTCCGCCGCGATCGGCCTGATGATCGCGATCGACGCCGCCTCGGGGCTCTGCGCGATGAGGTCATCCTGCCCCGCGAGCCAAAGCACCGACGACTCGAACAGCTCGATGTTCCCGGGGTTCGCGTTGATCACGCGGCCGTCGATCTCCGCCTGGCGCTGCGTGACCTGGTCGATGAACCAGCTGTTCGATCCGACCACGACCAGCCGCTGCGGCGTGCCGCGCGGGCCGGGGATCTGCGCCGCCGCCGCCACCATCCACGGTCCGCCGCGCACGTCGCGGTTCGCGTCGAACACCGGCAAGTCCGGGCTCGCGCCGCGCTGCGCCCGCGGCGTCTGCCACAAGCGCAGCCACTGCGACTCGCCCCAGGTCGACGGGTCGTTCGCGATCGTCGCCAGCGCCGCGATCTCTCGGCCCGGCGCGCTGTCCGCGCTCTTTGGTTTCAGCGGAATGGGCCAGGGCACGAGCGTCGGCAGGCCGCGCACCGCGCGGAGGATCGGATGCGTCCCCTCGCCAGCAACCACCGATTGATCCGTCTCGACGCTCCGACCCTGCGCCGAGATCTGTTCCTTGAGCAGGGGCTTGCCCGAATCCGCCGACAAGCCGAACCGCTCCAGCACCGAGACCGTCGGGTCGGGCTGGCCATACGTCGCGATCACCGACGGGTTGATCGAGATGAGCAGCGGCTTGCCCGCGTCAGCGAGCGCCGTGAGCGCCGTGCCCAGCTTGGCGGCACGCTCCGGGCCAGGGAGCTGCCCCGCGCCCGCGCTGGCCGCGCCCGAGTCCGGCGCGAAACTCGCGTACACCACGGGCCTGGCGCCCGTCGGATCGAGCGTCGCCAGCGCCGTGGGCTCCGGCTCGATCACCGGCGCCCATTCGACAAGGTCGATCCCGCGCCGCGCCAGTCGCTCGCCCAGCGTGGTGAAGACCGGGAAGTCGCCGAAGAACTTCTTGCCCTCCGCGTGCGCGATGACCACGATCGGCCGAATCGGGTTCTCGATCGATCCGATCGCGCTGGCGAACAGTTCCTCCGCGTGCCGGCGTGTGTCGGCGCGCCCCGCGGCGTTGGCCTCGTCCGGAAAGAGCGCCCTGAACTCAACAGCGCGGATCCCCGCGCCCGGCGCGATCACCAGCACGCACGAGCCCGAGCGCAGCGCCTCGCCGACGCGCTGCAGGTCGAGCCGCGGGAGCGACCGCGCCGCGTCCACGCCCGCGCCCGCCGCGTCCTTGGCCGCCTGCACGCGATCGGGCAGCGTGCCCACCGCCTCGCGGGTCGGGGCTGGCGCCGCCTCGTTGGTCGTGATGAGCCGGAGCTGGCGCGTCAGTTCCGCGAGCTGGTCAAAGATCGGCTTGCACGCGTCGCGCACCTTCTGAGACGCCTTGTCCGTCGCGGGCACCGGCACCTCGCCGATCTTGGCCGAGAGCGGCTCGCCCAGCGCTTCGACAGCGCGCAAGAGGTCCTGCGCCGCCAGGCGCGCCGCCGCCGCCCGCTGGTCAAAGAACGTGCGGAACAGCTCCTTGTCCGCGGGCGTCGCCTGGCGCAGCCTCTCCATTTCCGGCGCCAGTTCCTTGTCGAGGAACGCCGCCAGCGTCTTCATCGCGCCCGCCGCCCCGTTGATCGTGTTGACCTGCGCCTGCAGCGTGTCGTGCTCCGCGTCCGCGAGCTGCTGGACCAGGGCGTCGAGCGCCCGCGGGCCGTCGGCACGCCCCGTGTCGATCACGTCGCTGGTGATCCGCGCCGAGGCGCGGCGGAGCTGGTCCATCACGTCGACCACGCGTTCGCGCGCCCGCGCGTCGATCCGCGACAGGTCCGACGCCACCACCAGGCGATAGTCGTGCGTGAGCGACCCCAGCATCGCCGTCGTCCTCGGCGAGAGCTTGTGCTCGCCGGTCGCCGTCACGTCGTAGCGCTGCGAGAAGCGCTCGCCCAGGATGTTCGCCATGATGAGCGAGCTGGTCGCGCACGCCAGCGCGATCGCGCCGAGCAAACCCGCCCGGAATCGTCGCGGCGAAGAGGTCTTCATGACCACCTCCGCGATTGCAGCGCCACGATCGTCAGCAGCACGAACCACGCCGAGCACGACACGAAGAACACGATGTGCGACGTGTCGATCACGCCCTTGGCAAAGTCCGCGATCCGCGGCGTGAGCGCCGCCGCGTAGAGCAGCGGCCGCATCGCCTCAGGCAGCCGGTCCGCCCCCAGCGTCGTCGCCAAAAGCAGCAGCAGAATCGCGAACAGCGTCCCCAGGAACGCCAGCGTCTGGTTCGACGTCAGCGACGAGATGAACAGACCGATCGAGAGATACAGCATCCCCAGGAGCACCAGGCTCGCGTAGCCCGCGATGATCGGCCCGGCGTCCGGCGCGGGGTTCGACAGCCACGCCAGCACCCCCACGTGCGCCAGCGTCGGCACCAGCATCAGCACCATGAACCCCAGCGCGCCCAGGTACTTGCCCACCGCGATCGCCGCGTCGCTCACCGGGCTCGTCAGCAGGGGCTCGATCGTGCCGCTCCGAAACTCCTCGCTGAACAGCCTCATCGAGATCGCCGGGATTACCGGGAGCATGAGCCACGCGCTCACCGAAAAGAACGGGCGCATCGTCGCCGCCGTGCTCGGGTTCAGGATCATGAGCGAGAACACGCCGCCCGTCAGGAACAGGTACAGCGCGATCGCGACCCATCCCAGCGGGATCGCAAAGAACGACGCCAGCTCGCGCCGCGCGATGGTGAGCGTGCCCCTCATGCCCCGCCCCCGACCGCACCCGGCCGCTCGATCAGCTCCGCGAACAACCGCTCCAGGCTCGGGCGATCGATCGAGAGCTCGCGCACCGCGAGGCCCGCGCCCCGCGCCGCCGCCGACAACGCCTCGCGCAGATCGCGATGCCCCGCCCGCGGCGTGACCCGCACGCGCACCCAAGCCTCGTCCGCCAGCGCCTCCAACTTCGCGTCCGCCACGCCCTCGACCTTCCGAAGGATCGGCAAGGGGTCCGGCGTCCGCGCGCACTCGATCACATGGGCCGGCGTGAGCGACGTCTTGTCCACCAGCTCGCCCGGCGTGCCGTCGGCCCGAAGCTCGCCGCCCGCGATCATCACGACGCGGTCGCACACGCGCTCCACCTCGCTCAGCACGTGCGACGAGAAGAGCAGGGTGCGGTCCTTGGCCAGGTCCTTGATGAGCGAGCGCGCCTCGCGCACCTGCGTCGGGTCCAGGCCGTTCGTCGGTTCGTCGAGCACCAGGACGCTCGGCCCGTGGACGATCGCGGCCGCCAGCCCGACGCGCTGCTTGAAGCCCTTGGAGAGAACGCCCACCCGCCGCGACGCGACCGCCCCAAGCTGGCAGCGGTCCATCGCCTGGCCCACCGCCTGCTTCCGGTCCCGCCGCGCGACTCCGAAAAGCGCTGCCCGATGGGCGATGAACTCCCGCACCTTCATTTCGGGGTAGTGGGGGGCCGATTCGGGCAAATAGCCGATCTTCGCGCGGGCCTGGGCGGAATCCCGCGAAACGTCCAGGTCGCCGATCATCACCCGCCCGTCGTCGGGGGGCAGAAAGCCCGTAATCATGCGGATTGTCGTGGTCTTGCCCGCCCCGTTGGGCCCCAGCAAACCCACGACCTGCCCCGGGCGAACCTCGAACGACACCCCCCGGACGGCCCGGATCGACCCGAACGATTTATGGACGCCCTGCACTGAAAGCATTTCAGAATCACAGTACCACGATCGATCGAACCGATGTGAAGTTCGGGTTGCATCAGTCCCCGCCCCGCCACCCTCATTCATCGGCGAGGCGGTCGATTGTGCGCCACCCCCCTGGGCCGCTACGCTAGACGCCCGAGGAGCCGGAGGTTGCCCGATTCGATGACGCAAAGTCGTGCCAAGCTGCTGGTGACCGGCGGCGACGCGTCGTTGAACGACGAGGTGCGTCGCCTCCTGGCCGAGCGATTCGGCGATCGCGTCGAGTTGACCGCGATCGCTGGCGACACCGCCCCCATGGCCATGCTCGCCGCCGACGCCATGCCGGATGGCGCCGCCCTTTTTTCGGCCGGTACCCAGGTGCTGTGGGCCAACACCCGCTTCCACGCCCTCGACGCGGGCACCAGGTCCAAGATCGCCGCCCTTGCCGCGGCCGCCGTCGCCACCTGGAACTCCAACACGGGGCGGCCCATTATCGACGTCCGACACGAGGTGTCCGCCTCGGATCTCTCCGCCGAGTTTGAGGTTGTGCTCTCCCGCCCGTCGGCCGCGAGCGCCGGGGCCGGGCCGATCGCGCCCGACGCCGCCGCCATCGTCGTCGTCCACGACATCACCGCCGCCAAACGCCGCCGCTTCAAGATGGAAGCCATCGAACGCGCCGGCGGCGATCTCCTCCGCCTTGACGCCGACGTGGTCCGCAAGCTCAATGCCTCCGAACGCCTCCGCGCCTTGGAGGGCAAGGTCGTCGCCTACGCCCACGACCTGCTCCACTTCGATCACTTCGGCATCCGCCTGCTCGACGCCAGCTCGGGCAAGCTCGAGCTCGTCATGTCCGCCGGCCTCCCGCCCACCTACGCCGACATCGACATCTACCCGCTCCCCGAGGGCAACGGCATCAGCGGATACGTCGCCGCCACCGGACAGAGCTACCGCTGCGACGACGCCGGCAACGACACCATGTTCCTGCCCGGCCTGACCGGCGCCCGCTCCTCCCTCACCGTGCCCCTCAAGGTCCAGGACCGGGTGCTGGGGATCCTGAACGTCGAGAGCCAGCAGCCCGCGGCCTTCACCGACGAGGATCGCCTCTTCGCCGAGATCTTCGCCCGCTCGATCGCCATGGCCGTCCACACCCTCGACATGCTCGTGGTTGAACGCTCGACCGTGAACCGCAGCGTCAGCTCGCGGGTCGAGGACGAGCTGGCGGCTCCCCTGGCCGACATCGTCCGTGAGCTCGAACTCCTGCACCACAGCGTGCCCCAGGAGGCCGAAACCAAGTCCCACATCACCCGCATCGGCGCCGACGTCGAGTCGATCCGCGAACGCATCCGCGAGGTGGCCGCCGGCCCGACGACCCTCCTGGGCGTCGAGCGCGCCATGGCCTCCAGCACCCGCGACGCCGCCCTGGCGGGCAAGCACGTGCTGGTCGCCGACGACGAGCCCAAGATCCGCCGCATCATCGGCGACGTGCTGCGCCACCGCGGCTGCGACGTCACCGTCTGCGATTCGGGCGTCAGCGCCATCGAGGCCATTGCCGCCCACGCCGCCGCCGGCCATCGTTACGAATTGGTCATCTCCGACATCAAGATGCCCGACCGCAACGGCTACGAGGTCTTCTCCGCCGTCCGCCGCCTGATGGGCGAGGTGCCGGTGATCCTGATGACCGGCTTCGGCTACGACCCGCACCACTCGATCGTGCGTGCGTCGCAGGAAGGCCTGCAGGCCGTGCTCTTCAAGCCGTTCCCCGTCGAGCGACTCATCGACGAGGTGAAGAAGGGCATCACGAACCAGGCCAAGCCCGCGACCTGATCTTCTGATCCGGACCGCTCACGCGAGCGTGATGCTCGGCGGCTCGAGCGGGAGCATCCGCGCCATCCGCAGGTAATTCTCGAAGTTCTGCCTCACCTCGATCATCGAATCCCCGCCGAACTTCTCCATCGCGCAGCGCGCGACCTCGAACGCGACCACGTTTTCCATCACCACGCTCGCCGCGCTCACCGCGCACACATCACTCCGCTCATACGCCGAGTGTTCCGCTTCCTTGGTGTTGAGGTCGACGCTCGCCATGCCCCGCAAGAGCGTCGCGATGGGCTTCATCGTGCCGCGCACCACGATGGGCTGCCCGTTGGTCATGCCCCCCTCGGTCCCGCCCGCGTTGTTGCTGTCGCGCACAAACCCGAGGTTCGACGTATCGACCTTCGCCGCATCAAAGCGAATCGCGTCGTGCACCGCGCTCCCGACTCGCGCCGCGCACTCCTTCCCGAGCCCGATCTCCACCGCCTTGAACGCCTGGATCCCCATCACCGCGTACGCGATCCGCGCGTCGAGCTTGGTCGTCCAGTCCATCGAGCTGCCGATTCCGGGCGGGCACCCGAATACGTGCGCCTCGACCAGCCCGCCCACCGTGTCCTTGTCGATCTTCGCCTGGCGGATGATCTCGCACTGCCGCTCGGTCACCTTTGCATCTGGGCAATAGGTTTCGCTCTCGTCGCGAAGCTTCCGCATCTCGCGCCAGTTGTCTTCGCGAACGTCCGCGTTCGTGCCCGCGTCAAGGATCGACCGCACGAACCCAAACGCCTCGATTCCAAGCTCGCGCAGCACACAGCGAGCCACCGCGCCCGCCGCCACGCGCGACGCCGTCTCTCGCGCGCTGGCCCGCTCCAGCGTCTCGCGGCAGTCCGTCGTCAGCCACTTGATGCTCCCCGCCAGGTCCGCGTGCCCCGGCCTCGGGCGGTACACCGGCGGCGTCTTCTGCAGGTCATCCAGGCGCGAGTCGTTGTTGATGATCCGCATCGTCAAGGGTGCCCCGATCGCCCGGCCCCGACGCACGCCCGTCAGAAACTCCACGCGGTCCTGCTCGATCCGCTGGCGGCCGCCGCGCCCATATCCGCCCTGGCGGCGCGAAAGCTCCGCGTTGATAAACTCAACGTCCAAGGGCAGCCCCGCGGGCACGCCCGTGAGCATCACCACCAACGACGGCCCGTGGCTCTCGCCCGCGGTCTGATAGTTCAAAAGCGCCATGGGCAAAGAATAGCGTCAGACGCTCATCGTCCGCAGGCACCGATCCAGCCTCGCCAGCGTTCGCGCCCTCCCCAGCACCGCCAGCGTCTCGCCCAGAGGCGGGCTCACCGCCGAACCCGTCAGCGCCACCCGGATCGGCTGCGCCACCGCGCCCATGCCGCCCGACTGCTGCGCCAACTGCTCCAGGATCGAATGGATGATCCCCGCCTCGAATGGGCCGACATCCGCCAATCGATCGCGCACCGTCCGCACCATCTTCAGCCCCGCGCCCTCATTCGCGGCCAGGTTCTTCGCGACCGCCGCCTGGTCGAACGGATAGGAGTTGTCGTTGAGCATCAGAAACGCCGACGCTTTTACGCCGTCGCGGAGCGTCTTGGCCCGCGCCTTCACCGCGCGTCCCAGCGTCTCCCACCCGCCCGCCGGGACTGCCTTGGCAAACTCGGGCTCGAACTCCTCGCACCACGACCGCCAGCGCCCCGCGAACTCCGCGTCGCTCATCGCGCCGATCGCGTCGCCGTTGAACGACAGCAGCTTGGCTCGATCGAACTTCGCGTTCGTCCGCCCGATGCGCTCGATCGAGAAGTGCTCCGCGATGAACTTCATATCGAACTTCTCGAGGTCCTTCCCATCCGCCGTCTTCATGCCGGGGTTCCAGCCCAGGAGCGCCAGGAAGTTCACGATCGCCTCGGGGATGTAGCCGTTGGCGCGGAAGTCGTGAACCTCGACCTCCGGGAGCGTGAGGTTCATGAAGCGCCCGACCTTCTCCGCGATCTCCACCGCGTCGGTCTCCGCCGCCAGGAAGTCCGTGATCGTCCTCTCCGGCAATTCCGTGCCCGCCACAAGCCGCCCCTTCGCCGCCGCGTCCTTGGCGATCGCGTCCTTCGCCGCCTTGCGCGCGAACTTCGCCTTGTCGCGCTTGGACATCTTTGAGCCGTCCATGTTGAAGATCAGCGGCATGTGCGCATAGCCCGGCGTGCGGAACGCCTCGCCCGTCTTCTCATCCCGCAACGCCCGTTGCAGCGCCACGTGCCGCGGCGTGTTCGCCAGGTGCTCCTGCGCTCGCATTACGTGCGTCACGCCCATCGTCTGGTCGTCGATCACCACCGCGAAGTGGTACGTCGGGAACCCGTCGCCCTTGCGGATCACAAAGTCGTCCAGCTCGCCCGCCGCGATCTTCACGTCGCCCAGCACCTGGTCCGGCACCACGATCTCCTCGCGCGGCGCCGCGAAGCGGATCACGTGCGGCTCGCCCGCGCACGCTCGCGCCCAGCGCGCCACGAGCGCCGCGTTGAACACGCCGAACTCGATCTCCGCGGGCCGCGGATAGCGATAGGTCTGCTTTGCGGCCACCGCCGCCTTGCGCTGCGTCTCGATCTCCTCGCTCGTCTCGAACGCCGGGTACGCGCGCCCCGCACGCACGAGCTGCTCGATATACCGGTTGTAGATCGGCACACGCCGCGCCTGGAAATAGCCGCCCACGTCGCGCGCCCCCGCGCCGATCATCCGCCCGCCCCGCGTCGTGAGCGACGGCCCGTCGTCCCACTCGATCCCCAGCCACGCCAGGTCCTCCATGATGCCCCGCGCCGATTCGTCGCTGCTCCGGGCCGCGTCCGTGTCCTCGATCCGCAGCATGAACCGCCCGCCCATCCGCTTGGCATACGCCCAGCAGAAGAGCGCGGAACGTGCCCCGCCGATGTGCAAGTGTCCCGTCGGGGACGGGGCAAAGCGTGTCACGCAATCGGTTGAACCGCCGGCAGACTGATTCGACATGAGCCAAGGGTACGCGATCGAACCGCCCGGTGAGGTATGCTGCGCGCATGAGACATCGGCACTGGTTGCTGGTCGTGGCCGCCGCCGCGCTGTTCTTCGCCTTCGGGATCGTGCGGTCGAGCTTCGTGCTCTCTTTCTACACGACCTACGGCGACACCGACATCGCGTGCGGAACCGCGCTGGCGATCACCTGCCTCGCCGCCTGGACCACGCTTGAGGTGCTCGCGCGGGTCCTGGAACGCCGAACCCCGCGCTGCCGCTGCGGCTATTCCATCGCCGGACTGAAATGCCCCGAGTGCGGCCAGACGCTCGGATAGCTCCGGCCCGCCGATGACCAGACCAGAACCGCGCCGCACGAGCCGGACGAGCCCCACGCTCGACGCGCGATCGCGAGCTTGGATGCAGAGCGATCGACCCTTCGATCCGCGCTAGCCTTCGGGCATGAACTGGCTCTGGTTCCTGCTCATCGGTCTGGCCGCCGGATGGCTCGCCGGCCTTCTCACCCGCGGCAAGGGCTTCGGCGCCGCCGGGAACCTCCTCGTTGGTGCGCTCGGCGCCGTGCTCGGCGGCTTCCTGCTGGACCTCATCGGCCTCAAGACCGTCTCTCGCGTGGGCTCGCTCGTCACCGCCACCCTCGGCGCGATCCTCCTGCTGGCTCTCGTCAACTTCATCCGCAAGAAGACGCGGTAGGGATATCCGTTTCGGGTCACCCCCCCCACTTCCCCAGCCGCCGGCCGCTGCTGATCTTCGAACGCTTCCGCCCAACCAGCGCCGCTTCGCTGCGCCAGCGCGTTCCTTTCCTCCGGTTCCGCTATCCTCTCCAGCGTGTCGAACGAACCGAGTCAACCCGACGTCAATTCCACCGCCGCCCAGTCGGGCGTGACAACGCCGTCGGCGGGTGGAGCGCCCGCGGCCAGCGCCGGCGAGATCGCCAAGCGGCTGGGGCCGGTGGCGTTCCTGGGCGTGTGGTCGGCCGCGATCCCGCCGCTGGGCTCGGTCGCACTGTTCTACTTCATGGACGACATCGGGCTGTGGCTCCGCTCGCACGAATCGCTGGGGGTCGTGCTGTACGCCGCGGGCTTCGCGGTGCTGGCGGGGCTGGCGCTGTTGCCGACGTACGCGTCGGCGATCCTGGGCGGGTGGGCGTTCGGCATGGGGCTGGGCTATCCCGCGGCGCTGGCGGGATTCTTGGGCGGCTCGCTGATCGGGTACGCCGTCGCCAAGCCCACCGCCGGCGAGCGTGTGATCAAGCTGATCGACGAGCGCCCGAAATGGAAGGTCGTGCGCAAGGCGTTGCTCGAGAGCGGGTTCGGCCGGATGCTGCTGATCATCACGCTGCTGCGCCTCCCGCCGAACTCGCCGTTTGCGATCACGAACCTGGTGCTCGCGTCGGTGCGCGTGCCGCTGGGCGCGTACGTGATCGGGACGCTGGTGGGCATGGCGCCGCGCACGGGGATCGTGCTGTACCTGGCGGCCCAGATCAGCCAGAAGTTCAGCGAGCACGCCAAGGACGCGGCCAAGGCGGACAAGCCCTGGTGGTACATTGTCGCGGGCGTGGTGCTTTCGATCCTGGCGCTGGTGGTGATCGGGTTCATCGCCAACCGCGCGCTGGAGAAGGTGACGAGCGAGCACAAGGGCGTGGGGATCGAGGCGGAGGAGTAGCGGGCGCAAGCGCGAAGCAAGAGGCATGGGGTTCAGGGATCGGGCATCGGGAGATGGATGAGCCGGCAACCGGCGGAAACGCGGCACGCGTCCGAGAGGCCGTCGCGCGATGTTGTTCTCCGCCACTCGACCGCCTCACCATGTGACCACCTGACCACCCGACCCCTTCACCATTTTTTTCTCTTCCCTTCGTCTCTTCGTATCTTCGTCACTTCCCCTGTACACTCTGGCCATGAACCGACCCGCCCGCCTGTGCCTGCTCGTGCCGCTCTTGCTGCTGGCCGCCTGCTCGTCGTACCGCGCCCCGGTGCTCACGGTCGCCGAGACGCGCGTGCGCGAATCGGCCCCGTCCGGCGTGGTGGTTGAGTTCCTCGTCGACGCCGAAAACCCCAACCCCGAGCCCATGCCCCTGCGCGAGGTCCGCTACGCGATGGAGGTCAACGGCCAGCGGGTCTTCGAATGCGTGCGCTCCCCGGAAGCGACCCTCCGCCGCTTCGGCACCCAGCGCCTCATCCTCCCGGTCGTCCTGCCGCTCTCGTCCGGCGCCGCGCCCCCGAGCGCGTCCAGTGTCACGCTCTCGGGCACGCTTTCCTACACCGCGCCGGGCCAGTGGGCCGAGACGCTCTTTGACACCGGCGTCAGCCGCCCCGAAGCGTCGTTCACCACCAGCGCCCCGGTCGACTTCACGCGCTCCCCGGTCGCGAACTGATCACTTCACCCGCGTCCAATCCATGGACCAGTTTGTCTCCCACGTCGCCCCGCCGTCGCGCGATACGGCCTGCCACCAGCGGCACGACGTCGGAGTGATGCGATCCCAGACGCCCTTCACCTTGATCGGCGTCTCTCCGTCTTTGTCATCCGCCGCAAACGTCCCCACGCCGTGTTCGAACGCGCCCGTCTGACCTGGCGTCGTCAGCACGCCGCTCTTGGCGTTTACCCAGAAGTCGTTCCACACGCGTTTCTCAACGTCGAGCAGGCGCAGCCCTATGCCGCTGAAGTTTCGCGCCGGGATCCGCAGTTCTTCCACGCTCCCCACGCCGCCCAGGATCGTCCAGCATGTCGCTTCACCCTCGAACTCGTCCCACTCGCCGGCCTGTGCGTTCTTGAGCCGCCGGTGCTTGATCTTCCACTCGCCCGCCAGAAAGTCGAAGTCGCCCGGCTTGCCCTTGGGCTCGTCGTTTCGCTCCGCGGGCGGCTGCGCCGACGCCAGCGTCGCCCCCGCCACCACCGCGCCCGCGCACGCCTTCAACACCTCACGCCGATCCGCACTCACGTCGTCGCTCATGGACTTCTCCTCGCTGTTTGGTTCCCCGATGGACGCTTATGTCCGCCCGCGGTTCCCACCCGCGAAAACTCCGTGATTCTCCGCGCCGATTCCCGCCGGTTCTTGTCTCACCATTTGGACATCTGGCGGTTTGGAAAACCCCCTACCATGCAGTATGCGGACCGAGCTGGAGCTTGAGATCCTGCCGCAGCCCGACGACTTCACGTGCGGGCCGACGTGCCTTCATGCCGTCTACCGCTACTTCGGCGACCACGTCGAGCTCGACGACGTGATCTACTCCATCCAGCGCCTCGAGAACCAGGGCACGCTCGCGGTGTATCTCGCGACCCACGCGCTGAAGCGCGGCTATCGCGCGACGATCTACACCTACAACCTGCAGCTCTTTGATCCGACGTGGTTCCAGACGCCGGACGTCGACATCGCCGCCAAGCTGCGGGCACAGGCCGAGCACGTGCCCAAGGTCCGCGTGCGTGAAGGGAGCCACGCCTATCTGGAGTTTCTCGAACTGGGCGGCAAGCTGGTCTTCAAGGACCTGACGTCGAAGCTCGTCGCCGACCTGCTCCGCACCGGCACGCCCGTGCTCACCGGGCTTTCGGCGACGTATCTCTACCGCACCGCCCGCGAGTTCGGGCCGAGCGACGAGTACGACGACGTTCGCGGCAAGCCCTCGGGGCACTTCGTCGTGCTCTGCGGTTATCGCCCGAGCACCCGCAAGATCACGATCGCCGACCCGATGTTCCCCAACCCGCGCTTCCCGGCGCTGAAGTACGACATCTCGATCGACCGCGTGCTGTGCTCGGTGCTCCTGGGCATCCTCACCTACGACGCGAACCTGCTCGTGATCGAGCCCGGGCCGGAACAGGCCCGCCTGGTTGCCAAAGCCCGCCGCAGAGGCGCCGCGCCGGAGAGCACGAAGCCGACCAGGCGGTCACGCGCCGCGCGAGCTCCATCCAGGCCGGGCCCGACTGCCGCGGCCGCGCCGCGGAAGAATCCCGGCAAGAAGAAGTCCGCCCGCACCGCACCCCGTGCCTCCGCACGAGCGCGATCGAGCCCACGCAAAGGCTCGCGCCCACGCAAGGCGACAAGCTGATGTCAAACGTCATCGTCGTTGACAATCCGAAGGACTGGCCGCTGCACATCCACGGCGTGACGGTCGTTTCGGCGCGCGGCTATCTGACCGAGCCGCGATTCACCGACCTGCGGGCCGCCCGGGTCTTCAACCTGTGCAAGTCGTACAGCTATCAATCGCTGGGCTATTACGTGTCGCTGCTGGCCTCGGCCCGCGGGCACAAGCCGCTCCCCGACATCACAACGATCCAGGACCTGAAGCTCTCGACCATGCTGCGCATCGCGGAGCACGAGCTGGAAGAGCTGATCGCCGAGAGCCTGTCCGACCTGAAGCCCGGCACGTTTCTCCTCTCGATCTATTTCGGGCGGAACATGGCCAAGCGCCACGAGCGCCTGGCGCTGGCGCTCTTCAATCTCTTCCCCGCGCCGCTTCTCCGGGCGGAGTTCCGCCACGACGGCGAGAAGTGGGAACTCCGCAGCCTTCGCCCGATCGAGGCCGACGAAATCCCCAAGGAGCACCTGCCGTTCGTGGGCGAGAGCGCCAAGGCCTATTTCACGCGTCCCGCCCGCCGCGCCCGCAAGGTGGACACGCGCCACGATCTGGCGATCCTGTTCAACGAGAGCGAGCCCAACCCGCCATCGGACAAGAAGGCGCTGAAGAAGTTCATCAAGGCCGCGGAGTCGATGGGGCTCGACACCGAGATCATCACCAAGGACGAGTACGGCCGGGTCGCGGAGTTTGACGCGCTCTTCCTTCGCGACACGACATCGGTGAACCACTACACGTTCCGGTTCTCGCGCCGGGCACAGGCCGAAGGGCTGGTCGTGATCGACGACCCCGATTCGATCGTGAAGTGCGCCAACAAGGTGTACCTGGCGGAGCTCTTGCACCGCCATCGCGTGCCGCACCCGCGCACGCTCATCATCCACCGCGGCAATTGCGACGACGCGCCCAAGCAGCTCGGTTTCCCGCTGGTGCTGAAGCAGCCCGACAGCTCGTTCTCGCTGGGTGTCGTGAAGATCAACACCCTGAAGGAGTACCAGGAGGAGCTGGAAAAGCTATTCCCCGTGTCGGACCTCCTGATCGCGCAGGAGTTCGTGCCCACCAGCTTCGATTGGCGCGTCGGCATCATCGAGCGTCAGCCCCTGTACGTCTGCCAGTACTTCATGGCCGAGAAGCACTGGCAGATCTACGACCACACCAAGACCGGGCTCGACAAGGTCGGGAACTTCGAGGCCTGGCCGGTCGACGCCGCGCCCCCCGACGTGGTGCGCACCGCGATCCGCGCCGCGAACCTGATCGGCGACGGCCTGTACGGCGTGGACCTCAAGGAGATCAACGGCAAGCCCGTCATCGTCGAGATCAACGACAACCCCTCCATCGAGACCGGCGTTGAGGACCAGATCCTCGGCGACGAGCTCTACCGGCGCGTCATGCGCGTCTTCCTCCGCCGATTGGAGTCCCGCGGCTCATGAGTTCTCACCACGACCCACTCCTGGAATCCAACCCCGACACCCCGCGCTCCTTCGCGCTCTTCGAGGCGTTCGGCGTCGAGTGCGAGTACATGATCGTCGACGCCGCCACGCTCGATATCCGCCCCGTCGCCGACAAGCTCCTGCTCGAGGCCGCCACGCTCCCCGGCGCCGAGCCTTATTTCGAGAGCGGCACGGCGGTCCCGACCGAGGTTGGCCTGGGCCCGGTGTCGTGGAGCAACGAGCTCTGTGCCCATGTGATCGAGCTGAAGACCGCGGCGCCGGCGTCGTCGCTCGACCACGTCGCCGATTCGTTCCAGGACAGCGTCGCGCTGGCCAACGCCATGCTGGCGCCCATGCGCTGCGTGCTCCTCCCCACGGGCATGCACCCGTGGATGAACCCCGATCGGGAGATGAAGCTCTGGCCCCACGGCTTCAACGAGATCTACGCGGCCTTCGATCGCATCTTCAATTGCAGGGGGCACGGCTGGTGCAACCTGCAGTCGACGCACCTCAACCTGCCTTTCAGCGGCGACGACGAGTTCGCGCGGTTGCACGCCGCGATCCGCGCGCTGCTCCCCATCATGCCGGCGCTGGCCGCCAGCTCGCCGCTCATCGACGGCGCGACCTCGCGCAGCCTCGACAACCGCATGGCGGTGTACGCGCGCAACGCGCGGACGATCGCGAGCGTCGCGGGCGATGTCATCCCCGAGCCCGTGTGGAGCCAGGGCGAGTACCAGCGCGTCATCCTCGACCGCATCTACGCGGACCTCAAGCCCCACGACCCGCAGGGAATCCTGGCCCACGAGTGGTGCAACTCGCGCGGCTGCATCGCGCGATTTTCCCGCAACGCCATCGAGGTGCGGGTGCTCGACGTGCAGGAATGCCCCGCGGCGGACCTGGCGATCCTGAAGCTGGTGAGCGCCGTGCTCAAGTGGCTCTCGGAGAAGCGATCGCCGCACCAGGCGTCGCTCCGGGCGCTGCCCACATCGAGGCTCCGCGCGATCCTCGACCTGACCATCGACGGCGCGGATACGGCCATCATCTCCGATGCGCCGTACCTCGCCGCCCTGGGTTTGCCGCCCGCGCCCACGCCCGCGCTTCGCCTGTGGCAGGCACTCGCGGAGCGCGCCGAGGCGACCTTCGATCAGCAGACCCGCGAGATTCTCGGCGTGATCTTCCGCGAGGGTTCGCTGGCGACCCGCATCCGGCGCCGACTGGGCGATCGCACCGATCTTCGCGCGTTGCAGTCGATCTATGCGGAGCTCGCCCGCTGCCTGGCGGCCGGCAAATTGTTCAGGGCCTGATCGTGGATCGCGTCAGGCGCCGAGCATCGCCCGGAGTGCCTCGATCGCGCGGGTCCAGAACGCACGCATCCGCTCCACGTCCGCCGCTGACGGCAGCTTGTTGTGCTGAACGGAAATCTGGCAGCGTTCATCGCCCTTGGCGTAGATGTTCACTTCGACGCTAGTCGCCTTGGGCTCCGCGGGGAGCCCCTCGCCCGCGTTCCAGGTGAGCCGAAGCGACTTCGGCGCGGTCGCCCGGCGCATCGTGATCCACGCGCCGAGGAGCCAGCGCGAACGCACGAGTTCATCGCTCCAAGCCTCGAACACGCGAGCCGCGCCCGCCTCGATCGTGCGGCTCACGCTCACGGAAAATCCGTCGGACTTCTGGTGCTTCTGGCGGAGCCCCCGCGCCTGCTCGTAGCCCACGACGATCATCTGCGACCACCAGTCGCCAAGCTTGTGCTCGCGCGACAGGAATTCCGCCGCGGCCTTGTGCCCGTTGGCTTTGACATTGAACGCGTCGAGCACCGAGAGCCAGTGGTCCCAGCCGAACCCTGTCGCCTTCTGCACCGCGTCGGTGCCGATACCGCCGGCGCGGGCCGAGGGCGGCGCGGGCTTGATCTCCCGGCGGCCGCTGGCGTGGCGACGCGCGGGCGCCGGCGCGGCGGAGCGGATCGTTCGCTTCTTGGCGACGCGTTTTTTCTTGGGCGCGGGCGAACTCTTGGCCGCGGACTTGGTGACCCGCGGCTTTCGCCGACCCGGATTGTGCTTGCGTGCCGCCATGATGAACCCCCACAGGAGTCTACGGTGCCGCGCTGGCGGTGTCGCCGCGGCAAGAGCCAGCCGCCGCCAAGCCCCCGCGTGGACCGCGCGCGGGCGCGCCCGTACCATCTCCTAATGCTTTCAGGAACCTCTGAAAGCACACCAAGGCACCGCATGAACACACCCCCCGCCGGCACACCCCGCGAGTATCCGAACCTCGACGCCCTCGACCACGCCCTGCTCCGCGCGGTCGTCGCGGGTGAGGCCCGCCTGACCCGGGAGCAGGCGCTCGACATCTTCAACCGCATGCCCTTCCACGAGCTGGGGCGATGGGCCGACGCGCGCTGCCGCGTGCTTCACGGCGATTCGATCCGCACCTACATCATCGACCGCAACATCAACTACACCAACGTCTGCAACGCCCGCTGCACCTTCTGCGCCTTCCGGCGCGACGCGGGCGACGCCGACGCCTATGTCCTCCCCAAGGAGACGATCCACCAGAAGATCGCCGAGCTGGCGACGATCGGCGGCACGCAGATCCTGATGCAGGGCGGCATGAACCCCGACCTGCCGCTCGACTACTACCTCGACCTGCTCAGCTCGATCCGCGAGAAGTTCCCCGCGATCCATGTCCACGCCTTCAGCCCGCCGGAGATGATCGAGTTCGTCCACTTCTTCAACCCGCCGGGCGCGACGCTCTTTGACAAGTGCCGCTGGGTGCTCACCAAGCTCCGCGACGCCGGTCTCCACAGCCTGCCGGGCGGCGGCGGGGAGATCTTCGCGACGCCCGTCCGCCGCAAGATTGGACTGGGCAAGTGCGACGCCGAGGCGTGGCTCACCGTCATGTACGCCGCCCATTCGCTGGGGATGTTCACGAGCGCCACGATGATGTTCGGGCACATCGAGGGGTTCGCCGATCGCGTGCACCACATGGGGTTGGTGCGACAGTGGCAGGACCGGGCACTCCGCGTTGCCGAGAGCGAGTCCGATCACTTCGGGCATTACAAGGCGTTCATCGCCTGGCCCTTCCAGCGCGAGAACACGCCTCTCGGGCGCGTGAAGCACTGGGGTACGGACCCGTCGGAGCTTTCACGTGAGTTCCCGGGCGACGTGGTCGCGCGTGCCTTCGCGTGGGGTGCGAACCCGGAGGTGGACTACCGCGAGCTCGGCCCGGACGCCGCCGAGTTCGGGCGGCGCGTGCGCATGAGCGGCTCGTCGGACTATCTGCGCACGCAGGCGCTCTCGCGCCTCTTCCTCGACAACATTTACTCGATCGGGGCTTCGTGGGTCACGATGGGCCCGCACGTAGGGCAGATGGGCCTGGCCTTCGGCGCCAGCGACATGGGCAGCGTGATGATGGAGGAGAATGTCGTGTCCAGCGCGGGCACGACGTACTGCCTCGACGAGGCCGTCCTCTGCCGCCTCATCCGCGAATCGGGCTACGTCCCCGCGCAGCGCAACAACACCTACGACGTGCTGCGCGTCCACGACGGTCCGTCGTCGCCCGATCGCCTTGTCACCGACTGGTCCGCCCACCGCGCCAATCGCATGCACCAGGAAGCCCCGCGCCAAGCCAAGGCGACCGTCACGATCAACGCGACGAAGTAGCCCCGATCCGGCATTATCTCAAGACGACAGGGCGCGAGACTTGTCGCACCGCCAAAGCCCGGGTGCACACCCGGTGATTTCATGCGACAAGCGTGCCGCTCTCTGGCGACCTCGGGCCGGGCGCGGCCTCACCTGCAACGCGACGAATCGCGGAGGTCTTATCGCTTGTCCATCGGGATGTACGGCGCCGCGTGCGGACCGACGTACTCGGCCTTCGGGCGATACAGGCGGTTGTCGGAGAGCTGCTCGATGACGTGCCCCGACCAGCCGCTGACGCGCGACATGGCGAACATGGGCGTGAAGAGATCGAGCTTCAGGCCGATCGAGTGGTACGTGGTCGCGGAGTAGAAGTCGACGTTGGGATAGATGCCCTTGGCGCCGACCTCGCGGGCCATGATCTGCTCGATTCGGCTCGAGATCTCGTAGAGCTCGAGGTTGCCGGTGTCGGTCGCGATCTGCTTGGCGAAGGTCTTGAGGAACGTGGCGCGCGGGTCGATGGTCTTGTAGACGCGGTGCCCGAAGCCCATGATGCGGGCGCCCTCGTGCCGCCGGGCGAGCTTGTCCATGATGAAGGGCTCGATGATCGACATGACGTCCTTGCCCTGCTTCTTGGCGATGTCCTCGATCTCGAACAGCATCTCCATGACTTCCTCGTTGGCGCCGCCGTGGAGCGGCCCGCGGAGCGAGCCGATGGCGGCGGTCAGGGCCGAGTAGGTGTCGCTCAGCGTGGAGATAACCACGCGGGCGGAGAAGGTCGAGTTGTTCAATCCGTGGTCCGCGTGCAGGATCATGCAGATGTCAAAGGCGCGGGCGACCGCGGGGCTAGGCTTCACGCCGTTGAGCATATAGAGGAAGTTCTCGGCGAAGGTGAGCTTGGGATCGGGGTCGACCAGGGGCAGGCCGCGCCGGTTGCGGTCGAACATCGCGATGATCGCGGGCACCTGGGCGAGCACGTTCAGCGCCTTCTCGCGGACCTTGGGAACCTCGACGGAGTTGGGTTCCGGGTCGTGCATCGCCAGCGACGACACCATCGTGCGCAGCATGTGCATGGGCTGGGCGTTCTTTGGCACCGACAGGATGCGCTCCTTCATCCCCGCGGGGAGCGCGTAGCGCGAACGCAGCTGCTGCGTGAAGTCCGCGAGCTCGCCCTTGGTGGGAAGGCGGCAGTTCCAGAGAAGGAAGACGGTCTCCTCGAAGGTTGAATTCCGTGCCAGATCATCAATCGGAATCCCGACATACTCGAGGATGCCTTTCTCCCCATCGATGAATGACATCCGAGTCTCGGCGGCGGTGACGCCTTCCAGCCCCTTGGCGAACGTAGCCATACGACCCACCTTTCGCGGAACGTTGAAGGCTCCAGCGCGGCGAGGCGAGCCCCAGGTCCGCCGCCCGGCCGGAGAGCGGCACTATAGAAAGCCCCCCGAACCCCAGCCACAGAATCCCACATTCGCCGCCAGCTCTTTCTCACCTCCGTACCATCCGCCGTGATTTTTCCGGTCGGAACATCCCGCCCACACCGGCGACCCGCGACCATCACCTTCGCCCTGATCGGGGCCATGGTCGCGACGTTTCTGTTCGCACGCTTTCAGGCCCGCCTCGACCCCTCGATCTACGCCGATCTCCTGGGACGCCTCCACCTCTCCTGGAAGCCCTCCGAGCCCTGGCGATTCATCACCTACGCCTTCGCCCACGCCGATTGGTGGCACGTCATCTCCAACGCCATCTTCTTGTGGGTGTTCGGCCCCAGCGTGGAGGACCGCTTCGGGCACGCCGGCTTCCTTTTCTTCTTCCTCGCCGGGTCGGTCCTTTCGGGGCTGGGGCATATCGCCCTGAGCCCCGCCCCGGTAATCGGCGCGTCCGGCGCTGTCTCCGCGGTCACGGGCGCCTACCTCGTCCTCTTCCCCCGAACGACTGTTCGCATCATTTTCTTAGTTTTCTTTCGTTTTTATGACATACCCGCGACGTGGTTCATCGTCGCCGCGGTCGTCTTGGACTTCCTCCGCATGGGCGACGGCGACCAGATCGCGCACGGCGCGCACCTCGCCGGTTACCTCACGGGCTTCGTCGTCGCGGGCGGATTACTCGCCATGCGGATCCTCCCGCGCGAGCCCATGTACGACCTCATCTCGATCTGGCAACACCGCAAGAGACGCGCGGCACTCAAGTCCGCGGTCGACGAAGGACAGAAAGAGCGCGCCGCCCGCCTCGCGCCGGGGACTGAGCCCGCGATCTCGGAGCGGGCCGCCCAGCGCCGCGCGAAGATCACGGCGTCGCTCGCCTCGGGCGATCGCGCCGGGGCCGCGGACGAGTACGAGCTCCTCCTCTCTGAGAACGGTCTGGCGTCGCCCGCGGCGCTTCTCTCCAAGCGGTCGCAATTCGAAGTCGCCGGCGCGCTCTATCAGCTCGCACGCTACCCCCGCGCCATGAGCGCCTTCGAACTCTTCGCCCGCGCGTACCCCAACGACCCGCAGACCATCGGCGTGAAACTCCTCATGGCGGCGATCGCGGCGAGGCACATGAACGACCACGCCCGCGCACGCGCCATCCTCGACGACATCGCGCCGAAGCTCTCGGCCGACCAGCAGGGTTTCGCCGGCGACCTCCGCGCGGAGCTCGCGTCGAGCGACGGCCCGCCCACCAATCAGCCGAAAGCCACACCATGAGCCGAACACGCATCAAGATCTGCGGCATACGCGACGAAGATTCCGCGATCGCGGCGATCGAGGCCGGCGCCGACGCGCTCGGCTTTGTCTTCGTCCGCTCCAGCGCCCGCTACATCGACCCCGCCGACGCCTGGTCGCTCGCTTCGGCGCTCCCGCCCTTCGTCTCCAGCGTCGGCGTGTTCATGAACGCGTCGGTCGAGCACTTCTGCGACGTCGAAGAGACCTGCCCCACCACGCTGGCGCAGCTCCACGGCAACGAGGACGAGGCGACCGTCAAGCAGTGCGGCCCTGGAATCGTCCGCGGCCTGCGCTTCAGCGCCGACACCATCGACGCCGACCTCGCGCGCTGGGACCGTGTCGATGAGGTCGACGCGATCCTCGTCGATGGCTCCGCAGGAGGCGAGGGAACCACGCTCGACTGGGAACGCCTCGCCCGGGCCATCGAGCCCATCTCCAAGCGCATCATCCTCGCGGGCGGATTGACGCCCGCGAATGTCGGCGATGCCATCCGCGCCGTCCGCCCGTACGCCGTCGACGTTTCCAGCGGCGTTGAGAAGGAAAAGGGCGTGAAGGACCCGGCGCTGATCGAGGCGTTCTGCGACGCCGTCCGCGAAGCAGATCGCGGGTAGCACCCGCCGCCAACAATCGGGTATGACCCGCGAACCTTGCCCGCTCTGCCAGCAAACCGAACGATGCCGCGACGCCGTTGATCCCATGCTCATCGCCGCGTTGCCGCGCACGTTCGTCGTGCTCGGTGTGAACCAGGGCCTGCCCGGCTGGTGCGTGCTGATCCTCCGCGAACATCGCGAGCACATGGCCGAACTTCCGCGAAAGGAGCAGGCGGCGATCTTCGACGAGGTCGCGCGCGTGGCCGACGCGATCCGCGCGGTCTTCCCGAACTCCGGCGCGGCCGCCGGCCCGCCGCGCATCAACTACGAATGCCTCGGCAACCAGGTGAACCACATCCACTGGCACGTGATCCCGCGCCACGCGAGCGACCCCGACCCGCGCAACGCCGTGTGGGGATTTCCCGCCGAGACGCTCAGGGGAACGATGAGCGACCATGACCGGCAGACGCTCATCGTGCAGCTGCGCAAGGCACTGATTTGACCAAGTTGTCCGCAACCCGACGCCGCGCGGATCGTCCATCTACGTCCGATCCACACCCGTCTTTTCGCTAGGCGGGCTGAAGAGATCGAGGATGTCGGTGTCTTCGTGCGCGACGCAGCCGTGCGGCGCGTTGGGCGGGAGTACCAGCACCTGACCTCCGGTCAGCATCACCCGCCGCTCCGCCGGCGTGCCCTCGTCGAGCACGAACTCCGCGCGTCCGCTCAGGACAATCACCATCTGCTCGTTTGCGTGCTGGTGCGTCGCCAGGCGGAAACCCTTCGACAGGCGCACCTTGGAGATCATCATGTGTGCGCCGATGACACGCCGCCGCTCGATCAGCGGCATGGGGCAGTCGCCGGGCAGGTCGCTCCACGTCAGCACCTTTGATTCGGACATCGCTCGCTCCTTCACGAAGACACTTCAACACGGAGGGACACGGAGAGGCACGGGGAATGAACATGTCTCGAAGCGAACGCTCTGATGGAGAGCGCGTGGGGGAGACCACGGATGAGCCGGGTACAAGAGAGAGAGAGAGAGAGTGAGAGAGAGAGCCGTGCAAGAGCCGCCTCCGTTCAGCTCAGTCGTCTCCTCTCTCCGTAGCCCTCGGAGTCACCCCGTGTTGAATCGACTTCCCTACGCCAGCGCACGATCGAGGTCCGCGATGAGATCATCGACGTCCTCGATGCCGACCGAGAGGCGCACCAGGCCGTCCGCGATGCCCAGCGCCTTGCGCGCCTCGATCGGCACGCTGGCGTGGGTCATGATGGCGGGGTGTTCGATCAGCGATTCCACACCGCCCAGCGATTCCGCGAGGCTGAAGAGCGACACGCGTTCCAGCATGCGGCGCGAGGGCTCGAGCCCGCCCTTCACGACGCACGAGATCATGCCGCCGAAGCCGCGCGGCATCTGCTTCTTCGCCAGGGCGTGCTGCGGGTGGCTCTCCAAACCCGGGTAGATCACCTTCTCGATCTTCGCGTGCTTCTCCAGCCAGCGCGCGATGTTCATCGCGTTCTCGCAGTGGCGCTGCATCCGCACGTGGAGCGTCTTGGTCGAGCGCAGCATGAGGAAGCAGTCCATCGCGCCGGGCACCGCTCCCGCGGCGTTCTGCACGAACTTCAGGCGCTCGGCGAGCGCGTCATCGCTCGTCGCCATCGCGCCCGCGACCAGGTCGCTGTGCCCGCCGATGTACTTCGTGCACGAGTGCATCACCACGTGCGCGCCCAGCGACAGCGGGCTCTGCAGATAGGGCGAGGCGAACGTGTTGTCCACGACAAGGATCGGCTTCTCGATCGGCGTGCCGAGCGGCCCGAGCGCCGCGTCCCGAACGCCCGCCGCCTTGCCCGACTTCGGCCCGTGCTCGTCCACAACCGCCCGCACACCCGCGATGTCGATCACCTTCAGCATCGGGTTGCTCGGCGTTTCCAGCCACACCAGCCGGGTCGTCGGACGCATCGCCTCGCGCACCGCGCCCAGATTGGTCATGTCGACGCGCGTCACCTCGATCGCGTGATGGCGGAAGATCTTGTCGAGCTGGCGGAACGTCCCGCCGTAAACGTCGTCGGAAAGCACGACGTGGTCGCCCGCGCGCAGCTGGTGGAGCACGCAGTCCATGGCGGCCAGGCCGCTCGAGAACGCCATGCCGTGCTTGCCGCCCTCGAGCGCCGCGAGGTTGGATTCCAACGCGGTGCGCGTCGGGTTCTTCGATCGGGCGTAGTCATAGCCGTCCTTGAACACGCCCGGCGAGCGCTGCACGAATGTCGAAGTCATGTAGACCGGCGTCATGATCGCGCCGGTCGTGGGGTCGGGCGCCTGCCCGGCGTGGATGCAGCGAGTTCCGAATCGCGACGACTCGTTCATGACGATCTCCCGAGGGTTTCACGAATCCCGCCAAGCGTAGGCGTCGCCTGTCACGCCCCCGTAACAGGCCGGGGTTTGTCGCGGGTTTGCGGGCATCGTGCGCGGTAATCGCCGCCAGCCCGCCGCCGCCCAAGGTAGACTGCACGGGCGCCCCATCCATCGCCGAATTGCGGAGGATCCCTCATGAACCGCCCGCTCGCTGCTTCACACGCTCGTGCATCGTCGCGGCTTGCCCGCATCGTTGTCGCCTCGGTCGCGCTGGCGGCCGGCGCGGCGTCGATCGGCCTGGCGCCGATGTTTGCAGAACCAACCGACGCGCCCGTTGATCGCTTGGTCGCGAATCTGACGGCCCGAGCCAAGAAAAGCCCGCGCGACGGGCACGTCTACTACGTCCTGGGCCGCGCCCACTCCGTGGCCTACATCATGAAGACCAAGTTTGTCTCGTACTACCAGCGTGAGGACGGCCTGCCTTCGATCACAGACGATGACATGCAGGGCTGGCGCTCGCGCAGCAAATCGAACGACCCGCCCACGCAGGCCGAACAGATCAAACACCTGCGCGAGGGCGTGGTCAGCTTCGAGCGTGCGCTCGAACTCGGCGACGACCCGGGGCCGGCCCACCTGGGACTGGCTTATCTCCTGAACAGCGGTGCGGCGGCGGCGGGCGACGTCGACATGCTCCCCTACGCCGATTGGGCCCTGGGAAAAAAGCTCCCCGAGCCAAAGCCCGAAAAGTCCGGCAAGAACGACAAGGTCGATCACTCCGACAAGGTCAAGAAACCTGACAAGGCCGCGCAGCCTGACAACACCGCGCACCCCGAAAAGGCCAAGATCGCCGCACTCATCGAGAAGCTCGGCGACAAAGACAACTCCGTCCGCGAAAAGGCGGCCAAGGAACTCGACGCGATGCTCGTGCTCGCCGCCCCGGCGCTCCACGCCGCGCGAAACGACGCCAACGAGAATCGCAAGGCCGCCGTCCGCACGCTCCTGAGCACCTACTGGCGCCGCATCGCGGCCGATCACTACTACTTCGCGTTTGAAGCGACAATCAAGAAGGACGCGGCCCGCGAGCAGCAGCCGCCGTTTGGTGGGCTGCGAGAGCTCATTTCATACGAGGCCGGCAAGTCTTTCCAGAAGCTCGCCGAGACCGACCCGGTGATCGCGAAGAAAGACGAAGCGCGTCCCAAGGCCATCGCCGAGGGACTCAAGAAACTCGAGGCTCTCCCAAAGGACATGGTCATCACGCCCGTTGTCTTTTCGCTCAGCGACTCCTCCTCGCTCTCGGAATTGCTCGCACCACAAACCACAAGCACCTTCGACCTCGACGGCACGGGGCGCGATCAGGCCTGGCCTTGGCTCCGACCCGACACCGCGCTCCTCGTCTGGGACCCCAGCAACACGGGTGTCATCACCTCCGGACGCCAGCTCTTCGGCAGCGTGACCTGGTGGATGTTCTTCCGCAACGGCTACGAGGCCCTCGACGCCCTCGACGACAACGCCGACGGCACGCTCTCAGGGCGCGAGCTTCGCGGCATCGCCGCGTGGTTCGATCGCAACTCCAACGGCGAGTCCGACCCCGGCGAGGTCGTCTCGCTCGCGTCGCTGGGAATCACGTCGATCTCCGTTCAAGTCACGGGGCACGACGGACGAGCACCGATGAACCACGCGGGGATCACGCTCGCCTCGGGGCAAACGCTCCCGACGTATGACTGGATCGTGAGCCCGCTCTCGACCTCGCCCGCGCCCACGCCGCTCCCGATCGCCCGGCGATGAGTATCCAACTTCCAACCTGGATTGGGTGGGCGCTGTGGGGCCTGATCGGCCTGAGCACGTTGCTCGCGCTGCACGCGCTCCTTTGGGACTGGCTCCGCCGCGCCCGAAGACCCGAGGTCCGGCGCTGCCCGCGCTGCTGGTACGACATGTCGGCGGGCGGCATGACCTGCCCGGAATGCGGCCGCACCGCAAGGTCCGAGCGCGCCATGCACTACGCCCGCCGGCGGTGGTCGATGGTCGTCATCGCGCTGGTGCTGGCGCTCTCGAGCCTCTGGTCGCTCTTCCTGACTCGCGCAACGTACCGCCAGCTCGCGCGCCTGTCGCCGACGTGGCTGCTGCTTGAAATCGCCGAAGATCCATGCGGGCCGATCACGCTAACTCCGGTCGGTCGACCTGACCTCACATTTGAGGGCGAGTTTCGCGTCGAACTCTGGAGGCGATCCTTCAACGGCGATCTCTCGCTTGCCGAATCTCGATCGCTCGCGGCACGACAATTCGCAAATCCACGATGGGATGTGCTCACGCTCGAAACCCGCCCGCGCTGGCCCGTCGGCGTTCCGCTCTGGGCCAAGGTCACGTCATCGTTCCGCGGTGCGCGCGACCGCGACCTCGTCGCGTCCTCGCCCTGGAATGGCGGCGATCACTACACGGCCCTTCAATCCGCAGTCTTCGTAATGCCCAACAGGTCCTTTACCAACGGTTGGTTTGAGATTCCATCGCCGCAGCCGGAAAACCCCGTGCTGGTCAACCTCGGCACGCCGCCGCCCGTCGCCCGCGAGGCAACGTTTGCGGGCGTGATATCCGAGGGCAAGGACGAGGTCTACACGCACATCGCGCGGGCGCCGATCACCATCGTCAGCACCATCGACGACGCGATCACGCCCGATACATCGGGGTTTCTGGATCAAAGCGTGCGCTCGATTGTCGAGTCCTATCTCTGCCTCTCGCCCGACGGTGAGTACATCACGCTTCCTCCATTGCTCATCGAAGCGAACACGGCCGCGGTTGCTCTCCGCGTTGAGTTTGTGCGCGACAACACTCCGATCGCGCAGTCGTCGATCCTCATCGCACCGCAGCCTGGACCCGAGGGCGGGCGCATCGTCGGTGGAATCCGAGACTATTCCCACATCTGGGCCCGCCTTACGGGCCCCGGCGTTCCCTTAGAGAACACCAACGGCCTGAAAGTCCGCGTCTCGTCCGATCCCGAACTCGCCCTGCGCCAGTTCGACGCAACGTCGTATTGGAAGGGCGAATTCAGCTTCGATTTCGTGCCGCACGATTGGCCCAACGAATCGCCGGCGGAGCGCTAGCCGAGTGCCCACGCCACTTTGCTATGCTGACCCCCAAAGCCCCCCCAGACCGTTAGAGGACCACACCCGATGAGCACCGCCCCGGATCATCCTCTCGCACCCAAGCACGTCGCGCCCGGCGGGGGCGCGATCCTCCACGGCCCGGGCGACACTTCCTACGTCAAGCTCGCGGCCGGCGAGACTGACAATCGCCTCTCCTTCACCGAATATCACGTCGAGCCGGGGGCCGGCCCGCCCCTGCACGTGCACACGCTCGAGGACGAGACGTTCTACATCCTCGAGGGCACGATCTCGTTCCATGTCGGCGGGAATCGGATCGAGGCGACGCCCGGCACGACGCTGTTCGGCCCGCGGAACGTGCCCCACTGCTTCAAGAACAACACGGGCCGCCCGGCCAAGATGATCCTGGTCGTCACGCCGCCCAAGAATTTCGAGGACTTCTACGCCGCGATCGGCACGCCGGTAAACGGCAAGCCGCCGGAGCTCCCGATCGTCATCGAGCGCATCGGCCAGCTGGCGGGCAAGCACGGCATCACGATCCTCGGACCCAATCCGCTGTAGTCGATCGCCGCAAACCAAGACTCCGGCACTTCTTCATGTGCCATGTGGCATGTGCGCTGTGGCCATGTGCCCTGCGCCGCTGTTCTTACCCCAACATTCTTGCCCCGAAGTCCAGCTTCATCGCCTGCTTGGCCAGGTGCAGCGTCTCTTCCGCGACCGCGTTGCCCTTCTTCAGGCCGCGTTTGATCACGTCGAGCACGATGGCCTCGCCGCCGGGCTCTTCCATCTTCGCGCGGCGCACGCGCATCGGCTCCAGCATCACGTTGATCGCCTCGCCCAGCTCGGCCTTGACGTGCCCATCACCGATATTGTCGCCCGCGGCGTATCTCCGCTTGATTTCCGCCGCCCGCGCCGCGTCGTGGTTGCCGATGAACGCGTCGACGTACTGCATGAGGATGTTGCCGGGGTCGCCGGGCTCGGTCGGGCTCTGGCGGCCCGTCGTGATCTTGTTGATCTTCTTCTGCACGGTCTTGGCGTCGTCGTAGAGGAAGATCGCGTTGCCCAGCGACTTGGACATCTTGTTCTTTCCGTCGATCCCGACGAGGCGCGCCACGCGACCGATCTTGGCCGCGGGGATCGGGAAGAGCCCTCCCGACTTCACGTGGTCCCTGGGCTCGACGCGGTTGCCCACGCCGCAGTACATCTGGTTGAACTTGAGCGCCACGTCGCGGCACATCTCGATGTGCGCCTCCTGGTCCTCGCCCACCGGCACAAGCTCCGGGCGGAACGCCAGAATGTCCGCGCACTGCCCGACGGCGTACATCGGGAAGCCGAAGGGATAGCTGTCGCCCAGCCCCTTGGTCTCGATCTCCGTCTTGAGCGTCGGGTTCCGCATCACCTTGTTGAAGGGGAGCAGCATCGCGAACAGGAACGTCAGTTCCGCGATCGCCGGCACCTCGGATTGCAGCACAAACGTCGAGCGGTCCGGGTCGAGCCCCACCGCCAGCCAGTCCTTCACGATGCCGATCGTGTTGGCGCGGATGTCCGCGGGCTTGTCGGCCAGCGTCGTGAACGCGTGGACGTTTGCGATCAGGAAGTAGCAGTCATACTCGTCCTGCAGGCGCAGGCGGTTCTCCAGCGAACCGACGAAGTGGCCGAGGTGCAGGCCGGTGCTGGTGGGCGTGTCGCCGGTCAGGATGCGGGGCTTGCTCATAGGGAGGAAGGGTACGCGCGGCATCACCGCCAGCGAACGCCGACCAGAATCGATCGATGGTCTGACCCAAAGTCGTCGCCCACCTCCGCCCGAAGCACCTCAACTTCCGGACCGACGATTGCATTGTCCAGACGCAACCCCGGCACGAACCGCAGGAATCCTGTCCGCGGCCAGGTTGAACCCCGGCCACTGCCCGCGACGAGGTGTGCCTCGCGGTATCCCTGACTTGTGATCGCACCGACCACGCCTGATGATCTCGTGGAGTTGAAATCTCCCATCAACACGTGCGGCCGATCAGCTCGCGAACTGTCTGCGCACCAATCTGCCAATGCTCGCGCCCCTCGTCTCTGCTCAGCGAAGTACGCCAGTCCCACCGGCGGCAGCAAGTGAACATTGGTCGCGCGGAGAACCCGACCTTCGTGCTCAACCTCGACCGTGATCTGCGGCTCGCGGAATCCGCCGCTCGCGGGATACGGGCGCGGTACAGCCGCAAACCTCCGCCTTGAGAACACCGACTGCCCGAATGCATCCTCTCTCACGATCTCAATCTTGAAAGGGTAATCACCTGACAGTCTCGGGCCAAGCTCCCTCGCCGCCGAAGGTGTCCACTCCTGAAAGAAGATCACATCAGGTCGCTCACGCTTGACTTGACTGACCACATCTTCTGACGAGCTCTGCCCGTACATCAGATTGAACGACATGATTACGAGCTCGTGATCATGTCGCGAATTCGATGCCGCATTGAGGGCCGCCCACAGCAACGGGCCGAGGCCGACCATCGCGCACATCCCCGAAACCATCGCCAGCCTTTGTCGACGCGCCAGCAACGCGAAGCCAAAGGCGATGATGGCAGCGAGCGCGGCGTGGAACAAGAAGGTCGCCGCCATGAAAGCAACATAGTGAGCTGCGAGTTGTGTACCTGAGCAAGGCTCGAGCGAATCACTCCAGAATTGCGCGACGACAATGGCCGCACAGCAGGCGCTCGTTGCGCACCACGCCACGAACGACAGCAATGGCCACCGCGAGACGCGAGGCCTGGTGCTTGGTTCAGGATTCGTGGAGCCCGGCTCCGACTTTGTCATGGCGCGCACAAGATCTAGCTACTTCCCACCCTCCGTCTTCACGTCCGCCTTCGCCGCTCCCGGCGTCTGCGTTCCCCCCTGCGGCCCCCCAGTCGGCCCATAGCTCGCCGCAACGCGCACCCACGTCTTCTCGATCTCGCCCACCATCTTCGAGAATGCCGCCTTCTCGGCACGCAATCTCGAATCATCGATCGCGTCGCTGGTGGTCCACAGGTTCGCGAGCTGGCTGGCCTTCTCTGTCGCCTCCGCCAGGCCGTAGACATAGCCCGTCCGCGTATCGACCAGCGCCGCCGACGCCGTCGTGGTCACCTGCGCCTCTTCCGCGGGGAACATGCCCAGCGTGATCGTGCCCAGGATCGGGATCAGCGTCTTGCTCCCGAAGCGTGTGTCGATCGTGTAGACGAGCACCACGTCGGCCTGCAGGTCCGCGGCCGCCAGGCGCAGGCTCTTCTCGTCGTTCACGCGCTCGGGCACGACCAGCCGGTTCATGGGCGCCAGCCCTCGCACCATGGGCAGCTTGCCGAGCCGCTCCATGTCGACATCGCTCTCGAGTTCACGGAGCGTGACCACGCTGAACTTCCCCTCGCCGCGCGAGCCGTGGTAGCTGTGCGAGCGGTAGTCGTTGTCCTGCACGCGCACCGTGGCGATGACCGCGGGGAAGTTGGCCGCGGGCTTGCGAGCCAGTCGCTCCGCGATCTCCTTGTCGGTGAGCGACGCCTGTTGATCCTGCGTGATGCCCAGGGCGCGGAAGTCGGCCGGCCCGCCCGGCACGCTGTAACTCGAACAGCCCCCGAGCGTAGCCGCGCTTAGCACGAGCACCATCGCGATACCCGCTCCCACCACGCCGAATAGGTTGAACACGCACAACACACCGCGCACCGAGGCGAACCTTCCACGCATGGAGCACCTCCTTGTCGGCGCAGTGTATCAATTTAGGCAAAGAGACTCCGCAGATTCACCGCGTGCAGAACGTGTGGACAAGCACGAAGTTCCTTCACAGCGCGCATGAAATCGAACGGTTCGCGGCACGTTCCCCGGTGATTCACCCGACCGGGAGCTTTGATCACTTGAAGAACAACGCCATCGCGATATTGCTGGCGTTGAACAGCACATGCACCGTGATCGGAACCAGCAAGCTCTTGGTCCGCTCATACGCCACGCCGATCGCGCAACCCAGGAAGCCCAGCGTGATCATCGCGTGCCACGGCACCCGTCCCCAGTGCGCCAGCGCAAACAGCGTTGATACGATCAGGATCGACACCCACGACCGCCCCGTCGCACGCACCAGCGCGCCCTGCAGGCACACGCGGTACACAAATTCCTCCACAATCGGTGCGCCCACCACCGCACCCGTCGCCATCACCCACACCCAGGGGTTGCTCGGGTTGTCCACGATCTCCTGGAGTGTCTTGTGCGCGATCGGCTCTGGGTACCAGCGCTCCACCGCCCACGCCAGCCACACCGAAAGCTGCGACACCGACATCACGATCGGCATGATGATCGCAAACGCCAGCACGCCCCACAGCCCATCTTTCCAGCGCGGCGTGATCCCTTCCGCGCCCGGCGACGCCCGCCGGTACAGGCTCAGCAGCACGCACGTCGCCGTGATCCCCATCCCGTACGACACGATCGCGTACAACCCCTGCACTCGCGGCCCGGGGGTGTCGGTCTCGCTCAGCTTCACGCCCAACCCCACCAGCGCGATCGTGCCGCCGATCTGCGCGATGAGGAACGTCGCGATCGCGCCGAAGACCCACACCAGCGCGCCGAGTTCGCCCGTCCTGCGGATCCCGTTCCTTCTGAAGGATCCCGGGCGGATGACGTCGCGCCACCACGAGACGCCGAGCAGTGCCGCCGCGAGCCCGAACGTGATCCACTGCACCTTCGTGACGCCCTTGAACGACGGTACATCCTGCGACGCCGCGGGCACCGCCTCCGCCGACCGCCCGTCGGTCAGGGTGGGGTTCTGGGAGGTCTGCAACGCGATTGTCACGGGGAGGACGCTCGCCCGGGCCTTTGGAACCCCCGCCGCGCCCAGCACGATCGCCAGCGCAACAATCCACGCCGTGAACCCAAAGGTGCCCATCCTGGCCGAGATCGTCGAGCAGAAGCGCCGCGAGGTCGAGGCCGCCAAGGCCCGCACACCCTTCGCCGAGCTCGAGGCGATGGTGGCGCAGGAGGAGGAGCCCCGCAACTTCTTCGCGGCCGTCACCCGCCATCCCTCGCTGGACCACACCTCGGTGATCGCGGAGATCAAGCGCAAGAGCCCCTCGGCGGGGCTGATCCGCGCGGAGTATGAGGGTGATGCGTTCGCGCCCGAGGACATCGCCAAACGGTATCACAAGGCCGGCGCCGCCGCGATCTCCTGCCTCACCGACGAGCATTTCTTCGGCGGGCGGTTGTCGTTCATCCAGCGTGTGAAAGACGCCGTCCCGCTCCCGGTTCTCCGCAAGGACTTCATCATCGACCCATGGCAGTTGTGGGAATCGCGTGCCGCCGGCGCGGACGCGGTGCTCCTGATCGCCGAGTGCCTGACCGAGGGCGAACTGGTCGACATGCTGATCCTGGCCCAGCAGCTCCGCCTCACGGTGCTGATCGAAGTCCACGAGATGGAGAACCTGCTGAAGGTCCGCCCGCACATCGGGTTCCCGCATCCTTCCTATTCGCTGCTCGGCATCAACAACCGCGACCTCTCATCCATGAAGGTCGACCTCGCCCACAGCATGCGCCTGGTCGAGCTGGTCGACGATCGCTCCGTGCTCGTCAGCGAATCTGGCATCAAGACCCGCGCCGACCTCGAACGCCTCCGCTCCGTCGGCGTGCGCATCGTGCTCGTCGGCGAGCACCTCATGCGACAGCCCGACCCCGGCGCCGCGCTCCACGAACTGATCCACGGCACACGCCGCCCGTCGTAACAATCCCCGCGAGAACACGCGATGACCCCCGACACCACACGCTCACGCCGCCTCGCGCTCACGCTCCCCGCGATGCTCTGCCTCGCGCTTCCGCCCTGCGTCCTGGCGCAGGAGCAGCCGGGCCAGCCGCCCACGGCCCAGCCCGACTCGCCCTCCGGGTCCCAGCCCGTGGAGCAGCCGGGCACGCAACCCGCCGAGGCCGCGCCCGCCGGAAACGTGGACCCCGCCGCCAAGGAGATCCTTCAGGCGATGTCCGACGCGATCGCCAAGGCGACGTCGATCCGCGCCAACATCAAGACCACGGTCACAGGCTCGCTCTCGAACGTGACGCCCTCGACCGAGGCCGTCGTGCGCCTCCGCAAGGCCGACAGTGGCTGGCTCATCCGCGTCACGGGCAGCGGCACCCGCGCCGGGCAGCCCACCAACTTCGATGTCGCCTGGGGGGGAGGCTCGATCACCTGGCTCGACCACAAGGAAAAGAAGCTCGTTGGCCGCCCCCAGAACGAGGCCCGCGGCGGCTCCTACGCCATGGCCTCGCAGGCCATGCCCACCCAGATGATCGAGGCCACGCCCTTCAACAAGGAACTCGCCGGCGAGGAAATCACCGCGGCCGGCACCGAAGAAGTCGACGGCCAGACCTGCGACCTCCTCCACGTCCGCTACCCCAAGCGCAAGACGCTCCTCAAGCTCTGGATCGCCCAGTCCGACCACATGCTCCGCAAGCTCGAGCGCGCCACCGAAACCACGAAGATCACAAGCTCGACCGTTCAGGAACTCACCGACGTCGCGATGAACAAGGACATCAGCGACAGCGACCTCACGATCACCGCGCCCGACGGCTACACCAGCGACGTCACGACGCCGCAGCACTTCGAACAAGGCCGAGCCGCCACACCTCACACTTCCAACCCATCGCCCGCCAAGGGCGAAGGCGAAGAGCCTTCCCACAGCCCCGCGACCATCATCACACCACCAGGTGCCGAACTCCCAAACCACGCGCCCTCGACCACGCCCACATCCGCGCCCACCCCAACGCTCGGCGCGGGCGTGCTCCCGAGTGTCTCGCTCACACTCTCCGACGGATCGACCCTCACCACCGAATCGCTGCGCGGCAAGCCGGCCGTCATCATGTTCTGGGGCACCTGGTGCCTGCCCGCGCGCGACGCGATCGAGCCGCTCTCCAAGTTTGCGGCCACCCTCAAGGAGCCCGGCGTGCCCGTGATCGCGTGCGCCGTCCGCGAGCGCACCAAGGACGCCGCCGCGGACTACCTCAAGAACTTCCAGCCCCGCAATCGCACCGGGGACGACAAGGTCGACACGAGCTCGCTGAAGATCGCCGGGAGCGCCGACACGCTGGCGCGCGAGCTGGCGATCACCCGCTACCCGACGTTCCTGGCGATCGACGCCGAGGGCAAGATCGTGAAGCGACTCGACGGCTTCGACCCCACCAAGACGATCGACGAGCTGCGCTCCGCCGTCGCGCCGTAGGGAACCGGCCACCACCCGCGGAATTCGAGTTCGGGTTCGATTGAGCGGTGCCATCCCGTCGTTCCCGCCATCGCTGGAATCCCGTGGTTTCCCTTGGTTTTGCGCGAGTTTCTCAGAATCGCGCCCTGAATGCCCGCCGTTACCGCGTTAGTAGGATGGGCACACTCCTCAATCTGTCCAAGGCGGATCTCTCACGCCGGTGGTCACCACGCGATCGCCCCGAAAGGGACGACCGCGTGTTTTTTCAGGGGCCCGCAGGCTGCGTGGGCGTGCCCCTTGGTCTCGTTCTCCTCACGAGAAGGGCGAGGCCGCACTCGGGCGCGCGAAAGCCCGCCCGGGCGCTTTCGGATCGTGGGCTTCAAGGGCACATCCACATGGCACAAGAAGAACGAGGCCGCGAGAAAGCGACACAGTGAAGCAGGCGGAACTCGGCCGTCCCGGTCGCATTCCGCCGGACTCACGACTCACGGTGTATTCTCTTCGTGACTTCGTGTCTTCCTCTCAGCATCCCTCATCGAACGCGCTGGCGAACGCGTCGTAGTCGTCGCCGTTCACAAAGCCGTCGTGGTTCAGGTCGGCCTCGGGGAGCGCCTGGTCGAACGCGTCGGCGAACTGGTCATAGTCATCGCCATTCACAAAGCCATCGCCGTTGATATCCGAGAAGCAGCCCAACGTGCCGTAGACATTCAGCTGCCAGTCAACCCACGTGCCCGAGTCCAGAGCGGCACGGTCGGCGATGTTGAGCGTCCAGTCGCCCTTGGCGTTCTCGCCAAAATGGCGCCGCGACGTGAACACGAAGTGGTTGTAGTTGTCCGTCGGATCGCTCCGCTTGGTCGCCAGCACGGAGGTTGCTCCCGACGGCGCCGTGAGCGTGATCTGCAAGTCGCCGACGAAGGGGTGCGTTACGTTCAGCACGATTTCCACCGTCTCGATCGAGAGGTTGGTGTCGATCGTCGCCGTTTTCGTCACGCCCGCGGCGTTATTGTCCGGGATGCTTGTATTGACCGCCCGAATACCGGTCGTTCCCGAGCTCTCCGCCCTCACGTTCTGCCACGTCCGCGCCAGCCCGACGGCGGCCGAGGCGTCGATCGCGCCGAAGCCGTACTTGTAATTCACCCATCGTCCCGCGCCATTCTGCACCCACAGCGGGTCCGACGCGTCGCAACGGCGTGCGCTGCGGATCAGGACCTGCTGCACGTCGCGCCAGGAGAGGTTCGGGTTGGCCTCGAGCATGAGCGCGATCACGCCCGCGCCGAGCGGACAGGCCGAACTGGTCCCGCCGAAATCGGGCGTGTAGTTCCCGCTCGAATACCCGCCCGAGCCCATCACGTCGGTCGTGTAGATCGAGCGGGAGTTCCCGTCCGAGGGCGCCACCACCAGGTGCGCCGATCCAAGCTCGTTGTAGTACGCCTGGTAGTCCTCGTCGCCGATCGCGCCCACGCTGACCACAAATCGGCTCGACGCATAACCGTCGTAGTCGACGCGATCGACGCTCCCGCCGTTGCCCGCCGCCCAGGTGAAAATCGTGCCGCGCCCGCCCCGCCCCGTGAGGATCGCGGTCTGGATCGCATCGAGCTCGACGCCCGAAATCGACGCGATGTAGCCGCCGTCGGTCGGGCCCCATGAGTTGCTCTTGACCCAGTTGAGATCGTTGCGGAAACCAAGGGCCGTCGCGGTCTGCGATTCGGTGCCGAAGACCTGCTGCGAGACTCTGGCGTTGAACGCCGCGCCCACGCCGCCCTTGTTGTTGTTGCCCACCGCCGCCGCCACGCCCGCGCACGCCGTTCCGTGCGAAGTGGCGCTCCCCCCCGACTGCGAGGCCGTGCTGTTGTAATTGGCGCTCAGGTCCTCGTGGGACGACTGAAATCCGCCCTCAAGGACGCCAATCGTCACTCCCTGCCCGGTGTAGCCCAGGTTCCACGCGCCCTCGATGTTCACGTCCGCCACCGGCATCACCGTGTTGAGGAGGTGCCACTGCTGCGCCAGGCCCGGATCGGTCGGAATTGAGCGCAGCGGCATGGGCCGACGCACGTCAACCACCGCATCCCTAAATCCCGCTTCACGCAGGTCGTTCGCCAACGCCGCGGCCCCCGCGATCGTCGCCGCATCGAGGCTCACGAAGCGGGGCGAGCCCTCAACCGGCGAGGCGACCATCGGCGAGTGCGACTTGGCCAGCGCCGCGTTCACCGCGTCGCGCGTGGCTCGAACAACGACCTTGGAGGTGAGTTCATACCCTGGCGTGGGCGGCGGCACCACGCCGTCCTTGCCCACCATGCCCGCGTTCACGCGCTGCGCCACCGATCGAGACGCCCTCGAACTGTCCACCAGAAATGTCTCGACACCCTGCGAGGTGGGAACGACGATCGTGTCCGCGGCCCCGGCGGCAAGCGCCAAGCCCAGACACGCCGACACCGCCACCTGTCGCTCCAGCCACTTGCCCACTTTCAGACTCCCGTTGGCCTTTCAGATTCGGACCGCCAAGCTGGGAAGTTGCGGCGTTTGCCCAACCCCACCCAAGCCTTCATATCCGCCGCCCGCACCACGGTCCCGATCGCGTCAGGCCAACCACCCATCTTTTCAGATTAGTGTATTGTTTGGCATGAAGCAAGACCGATTTCAATGCTCCCAACCCCCGTGGGAAGCTGGGAATGGGGCTCGGGGTGTGGCGTGTTGACCGCCCCCCCTGCGGGCATACGATCCACGCTCGCTTGGGGTCCGTTTCCCGAGAGGGTTGACATTTCGGCCTAAGGTTCCGCGCGGGCAGCCGCCCGGGGCACAGGCCGCTGTAGCTCAGTGGTAGAGCGCACCCTTGGTAAGGGTGAGGCCATGGGTTCAATCCCCATCAGCGGCTCGTCGGGACTCCGGCGCGACACCGTTCGCGTCGGAAGATCGAGCACATGTTCACCGAATCGGGCGTTGCCCACGCTCGGCCGGTGAGGTTCATTCGGTCCTTATCCGTCGCGGAGTCATCGCTTCGGGTGCGGACTCTTCGAGGTCGAAGATCCCCGTTGCGGGATCATGATCGGAGGTCGTCGGACATGGCTAAAGGCACATTCGCTCGTACTAAACCACACGTCAACGTCGGCACCATCGGTCACATCGACCACGGCAAGTCGACCCTCACCGCGGCCCTCTCGGCCCGCTCGGCGGCCCGCTTCGGCGGCGAGATCAAGTCGTACGCCGACATCACCAAGGGCGGCACGGTCCGCGACGCCAACAAGACCGTCACCATCGCCTCGTCTCACACCGAGTACGAGACCGAGAAGCGTCACTACGCCCACGTCGACTGCCCCGGCCACGCCGACTTCGTCAAGAACATGATCACCGGCGCCGCCCAGATGGACGGCGCGATCCTGGTCGTGTCGGCCGCGGACGGCCCGATGCCCCAGACCCGCGAGCACGTCCTCCTGGCCCGCCAGGTCGGTGTGCCCTACATCGTCGTCTTCCTCAACAAGGTGGACCTCGTTGATGACCCCGAGCTCCTCGACCTCGTCGAGCTCGAAGTCCGCGAGCTTCTCAAGAAGTACGGCTTCCCGGGCGACACCACCCCCGTCGTCCGCGGTCAGTCCAAGGCCGCCCTTGAGAACCCCAAGGACGACAAGATCTGCAAGCCCATCGATGAGCTCTTCACCGCCATCGACGGCTGGATCCCCGATCCGGCCCGCGAGATGGACAAGCCCTTCCTCATGTCGGTCGAAGACGTCTTCTCGATCAAGGGCCGCGGCACTGTCGCCACCGGGCGTATCGAGCGCGGCATGGTGAAGGTCGGCGACACCGTCGAGATCGTCGGTCTCCGCTCCGAGAAGAAGTCCACCGTCGTCACCGGCGTCGAGATGTTCAACAAGACCCTGGACAGCGGCATGGCCGGCGACAACGTCGGCGCCCTGCTCCGCGGCGTTGAAAAGGACGACATCGAGCGCGGCCAGGTGCTCTGCAAGCCCAACTCGATCCAGCCCCACACCAAGTTCAAGGGCCAGGTCTACGTCCTCACCAAGGAAGAGGGCGGGCGTCACACCCCGTTCTTCTCCGGCTACCGCCCCCAGTTCTACTTCCGCACCACCGACGTGACCGGCTCGTGCAAGCTCCTCGGCGGCGCCGAGATGTGCATGCCCGGCGATAACGTCGAGATGGAGATCGACCTCATCGATAAGCCCGTCGCCATGGAGAAGGGCGTTCGCTTCGCCGTCCGCGAGGGTGGCAAGACGATCGGTTCCGGCACCGTGACCGAGATCATCGCCTGATCGATTCATGCCGGTCGGGGGGACACCTCCGGCCGGATTTTCCGAAAAGCGCCCTCCCGTTGCGTCAGGGAGCGGCCAAGAGACCGCTGGTCAGCTTCCTCGCCCGGGCTTCCCGTCGCGTTGTCGCTTGACCGGCCTAGACTTGAACCGTCCGTCCGAGGGCCCAAAGGGGTGCTCGGACGGCGTTGTCTGAAGGGACCTGTCGGAATCGACAGATCATCCCCAGGGCAACGGCGGATGACGGGGACCGTCACCGCACAGCGCCGCGGGCAGGGATCGCCCGAACAGAGGAACTAACGCGCGGCCAGCCGCGCCTCGCACCGCCTTGGGCGAACCCCCGGGCCCTGAAAATCGAAGTGACCCTATGGCGAAGAAGAAAGCAGCGGCTCGTGAGTACCTCTGGCTCCAGTGCACGGAGACCGGCGATCTCAACTACCGCACGGAAGTCAACACCAAGGGCGGCATGCCCGAGGGCCTCAAGGAAGGCCTGAAGAAGTACTCGCCCCGCCTGCGTCGTCACACCCTCCACAAGGTCAAACGGAAGTAATCCAGTGCCGGAACACGGCTCATCCAAATCGTCCAATACGCCGGTAGCTCAATTGGCAGAGCAGCGGATTCCAAATCCGCAGGTTGCGGGTTCAAGTCCCTCCCGGCGTGATTCCGACTCGGGCGACGGCGGCGATGGCCACCAGTCCCACAAGTCCGGAGGCTGGGGGCTCTATCGCCCCGGCCAGGGCTACTGGGTCCGCGTGCTCACCGCGTGCATCGTCGGACTCCTCTTCCTGGTCTCGGCGGCCTGGACCGCCAAGCAGATCGAGGCCGTCCGTATCCCCATGCAGTCGTGGGTCCTCGCGCTCCAGAACGTCACCGAAGCCCCAGCGGGCGGCGGGAGCGTCGATCTGCTCGACGAGACCGCGGGCAGAGGCCCGGCGGCGGTCGTGATCGGCAGCGCTTCCATCGTTTCCTATGAAAAGGACGGCGAAGCCAAGGGCAACCTCACCATCAAGGACCCCCAGATGGTGAGCAATCATGACCCCGCCGACGCGAGCGGACACGCCGTGATGATCGGCGGCAAGCGCTACGCGGTCACCACGGTGGTGGGCGTGGCGCTCTTCAACATCCTGTACCTTCAGGCCGCGGTCGCCGCGGTCATCCTGATCCTGGGCGTCATTCTCACCTACATCTTCGTCGGCGTGAAGCCCAAGAGCGCCGAGTTCCTCATCGCCACCGACGGCGAGATGAAGAAGGTCCACTGGTCGACCCGACGCGAGGTCTTCGGCTCGACCTGGGTCGTCATCGCCGCCTGCTTCCTCATCGCCGGGCTTCTCTGGCTCTTCGACTTCGGCTTTGTGACGGCCTTCCGGAGCATCGGACTCCTGCACAAGTAGCCTTTCCAGGCCGATGTGCATGAGCGAACCTGATTCGTGCGTTCGCTTCACCAACGCCCCTCGCCGCAAACGTGCGGCCGGCGGAGAACTTGGACATGACCGACACCGCCCATCGTGAAGGACTGCTCGACGCCGACGGCCCGCTGCGCCAGGAGGGCATGAACTGGTTCGTGCTCCGCGTCGCGTCCAACAAGGAATCGAGCGTTCGCGAGACCCTGCTCCGCAAGGTCCAGATCGAGAACATGGCCCACCTGGTCGGGCGAATCCTCGTCCCCACCGAGAAGACCAAGACCATCAAGGCCGGCAAGACCAAGATCACCGAGACCAAGCTCTACCCGGGCTATGTCTTTGTCGAGATGAAGCTCGAGCCCGACGGGCGAATCCCGCAGGACGTCTTCTTCCTCATCAAGGAGACAACGGGCGTGGGCGACTTCGTCGGCACCGCGGGCCGCCCGACCCCGATGAAGGAGCACGAGATCGAGAAGATGCTCGTCGACAGCCGTAAGCCCGAGGACCAGCCCTCGGTGCGCATGGTGTTCGAGAAGGGCGAGCACGTCACGATCAAGGAAGGCCCGTTCCAGGGGTACGAGGGCACGGTCGACGAGCTGCTCCCCGACAAGGGACTCGTCCGCGTGCTGGTCACGATCTTCGGGCGCCAGGCTCCGATCGAGCTGGAAGAGTGGCAGATCGGCAAGTCCGAGGGCGTGTAAGAATTTGCATCGAATGACAGTAACCTCGCGATGTTGGATCGTGCGGTTTTTTCTTGCGCTCCCGCACCACTGCGCCCCGATTTCCTCCGCGTTTCTCTGCTTTTCTGTGCTCGGGATCCTCGCCCCGCTCACGCAACTTCACGCCCGCCTCGCCTAATCTCTTGGCATGGCTACCACCAACTCCGGCGGCACCTCGAACGAGCAATTCTGGGAAGGCGCGACCAACCCCAAGCCCCCGAAGAAGCGCTCGATCCTGAAGATCATCGGCATCCTCGCGGCGGTGCTCGTCGTCGCGCTGGTCGTGCTCGTCGCGCTCCTCCCCACCATCGCCGGGAGCATGGCGCCCGGCATCATCGAGAACGCGGCCAGGGACTCGATCGCGGGCGGCGTGAAGGTCGACAGGGCGAGCTTCTCCTGGGGCGGGCCGCAGACCATCGGCGACATCACGCTCCTTGATCCCAAGGGGACGGCGGCGAGCAATCAGGTCGCCCGCGTCAAGGTCGAGATCTCCTCGGGGCTCTTCACGCTCATCACGGCCGCGTCGGGCAAGGACGTCGGCGTCATCACGGTCTCCGGCCAGGCGTCGCTCACGCGATTCGCGGACGGCACGACCAACCTGGATCGCGCGCTGGAGCCTAAGGCCCAGACCACAGCCAAGCCGGCGGGCAAGCCCGCCACTTCCTCATCGTCCGGCGGAGCATCTCCATCCTCCACGCTTCCGCCTTCGCTGAAGGCGAAGGTGCTGATCGACAAGCTCGACCTCACCTATCGCGACGAGGCCGCCCAGACCGGCGAGGTCAAGGTCAGCGACGTGAAGGGCGAGGCGGAGATCGGCCCGGCGCAGGGCGGCACGGCGGCGCTCCTCAAGCTCGCGGCCGCCACCAGCGGCGGCGGCTCCACCGGATCGATCAACATCAACGGGCGCGTCGACGGCCTGGCGGACGCCTCGGGCAAGCTCTCCCCCACCACCGCCAAGGTCGACGCGACCATCGACATCAAGAACGCCCCGCTCGCGGTCGCCGACGCGCTGGCGGGCATGGGCGGGCGGCTCGCTAACGGCGTGGGCCCGACGCTCGACGCATCCATCATCGTCAAGGGCAATGCGAAGAACGCCGACGCGCTCGTGAAGGCAACCGCGGCCCACGTCAACGCCGACCTGACGCTCAACATCGCGGACAACGTGCTCACCGCCAGCAAGCCGGGCATCATCAAGATCGACGGCTCGGCGATCCGCACGCTGGCGCCCCAGATCGACGAATCGCTCGCCAGGTCCGGCACCGTCACGCTCACCACCGTGCCGGATGTCTCCGTCTCGCTCGATGCGCTCAAGATCAAGATTCCCGAGGGCGGCGCGCCCGACCTTCGCGGCGGGGCGGTGCAGCTCACGCTCGCCGCGGGCGAGACGCTTGGAACCATCAAGCTCGATCCCAATGCCGCGCCGAGTGCGCTGCGCGTCGCGCCGCTGGCGCTGCGAGTCGAGGCGCCGGACCTTGGCGGCACGATGAAGGTGAGCGCCAAGACCGACGCGAAGATCGGCAACCAGAACGCGGGCGTGCTGACGCTCGACGCCGTCGCGTCGGGATTGCTCGACGACAAGGGCGCGCCAGTGAAGGGCGCGCCGGGCGCGCTCGACGCCAAGCTGCTCTTGCAGGGCGTGGCGACCGCGATCGCGCAGCCCTTCATGCAGAGCGCCAAGCTCGACCTTCCAAGAGACATCGGCCCGACGCTGGATGTCGACGTGCGCGCGAAGACCGCGGCCGCCAACGCGGTTGATCTCACCTTCGGCGTGACCAGCGCCAATGTGAAGGCCGCGGGAGCGCTGGCGTACGACGGCGCGTCGCTCAAGTCGGGCAAGGACGGCGTGCGCGTGTCGCTCGCGCAGGTCGGGCAGCTCGCCGGGCGTTTCGTCGGCGATTCCGGCGCCTCCATCGCGCCGCGCGGGATCGCCACGCTCTCGATCACCGAGCTCGATCTTCCGCTCCACGAGAAGTCGCGCCAGCCGCTCATCGACAAGTCCAGGGCGGCGCTCCGCGTCGATCTTGACGGGCTCTCGATAACGCCCGCCAAAGGCGCGGGGGCGGTGGACATCGCGAAGGTGACGCTCGCCGCGGGCCTGGCCCCGGGCAAGGCGCCACGCGTCGATCTGAACTCGTCGATGAACTACGCGGGCAAGCCGTTCGCGGCGACCGGCGCGTTCGACGTGCCGGGCCTGCTCTCGAACAAGGCCGACGGAACGCTCGACGTGAACCCGGGCGGCGCTCGTCCGGTGGGCCAGCTCGACCTGCGCGACGTTCCCACCGCGATCGCGGGGCTGATGCCCAGCAAACCCGGCGCGGACGGCAAGCCGGGCCTTGATCTTGCGAAGCTCATGAACGAGGTCGTGGGCCCGACTCTGAACGTGAGCGTGAAGGGCGGCGCGGAGAGCGCCGACGCCGTCGCGCTCACGGTCGCGGCCAACGGTCAGAACCTGAAGGCCGGCACGCAGGCCAAGCTCGCCAAGGACGCGATCGCGATCGCCGCGACGAGCGTTGAAACCACGCTCGCGCCCTCCACGATCGCGACGCTCATGGCGACGTTCGCGCCGGACCTGAAGGACGGCCCGACGCTCGCCAGCCCCGCGAAGATCACGCTCGGCGTCAAGCCGCTCTCGATCCCCATGGGATCGAACGGCAAGCCCGACTTCGCCCGCGCCGGCGAGGTTGAGCTCAGCCTCAACATGCCCGGCCAGACCATCGCGCAGGGCTTCAAGCTCAAGCAGGAAAACGGCGGCGTCCGCGACATGGGACAGATCGGTGTCGAGGACATGGCGCTCCTGATCAAGGCGCCCGGCTCGCTTCTGGGCGCGTCCGACGCGGCGTGGACCAAGCCGCTGGCCGCGGATTTCTCGATGAAGATCCTCACCGGCCCCGGCGCGGTGAGCGGCGTCGTGACGGGCAAGGCCACGGGCGATCTCACGTCCAGCAAGGGCCAGGTCAGCGTGGGCAACCTCGACGCGGTCGCGAAGATCGCCGACCTCCGCAACGACAAGCTGGACGGGTTCCTCGCGCAGCCCGGCCTGCTCGTGGGGGCGCTTGGGCCGACGACCAGCGTCGACGCAAACGTGAAGATCAGGCAGGCCGCCGGCGGTCAGACGATCGATGCCGAGGTCGCGGTGCTGTCTCCCAAGATGAAGTTCGACGGTCCGATGAAGCTGGGCGTGCTCCCCGATCGCATCAGGAGCGATCGCGAGGTGAAGATCAACTGGCAGCTCGATCCGGAGTTCGCCAACGCCCACGTCTTCAAGCCCGACGCCTCGGGCAAGGCGATGAAGCTGCTCGCGCCCGCGCCGGTGTCGCTCACGCTCGGCAAGTTCGCGATCAGCAAGGGGAACGACCCCAAGCAGGCCGTCGGCCCGCTGAAGCCGGGCGTGTTCGAGCTCGCGATGAACGCGATCATCCCGGCGCTCGACCTCTCGCTCCCGGATGGGCAGCGGATGAAGCTCGGCAACACGCGAGTGACGCTCAGCACCCCGCCCGCCGCGGAGGCCGCCAGCGCCATCGCATTCAACGTCGCGGTTGAGTCCGTCGAATCACCCGGCACCGCCCAGGCGAACAAGCCCGCCGCGGCCCAGAAGATCTCGCTGGTCGGCAACGTCTCCAACCTCGCGGACAAGAACGGCAACGTCAACACCGACGCCGCCACGCTCACCGCCAATGGCGACATGCCCGTCGTTCCCACGGCGTTGGTCGATGCGCTGGCGCAGCAGAACGGCCTCTTGGTCGACGCGCTCGGGCCGACCGCCAGCGTCTCGCTGCGGGCCGAGAACTTCTCCAAGACCGGCGGATCACTCTCGCTCGAGGCCGGCAGCGATCGCGCCAAGGCCAAGGTGAAGGGCAACTCGGGCGCGGGCGTGTTCGCCATCAGCGAGCCGCTGAATGTGTCGATCATCGAGGTGACGCAGGCGCTCGCGGCGCGGTTCGTCACGGGCATGCCGCTCGTCGGCTCGGTCGAGAAGGTCAAGACCGATCAGCCCGCGACGATCGTCGCCAGCGCGCTGCGCGTGCCTCTCGACAGCGATCTCTCCAAGCTCAACGGGCAGATCCAGATCGACCCGGGCCAGGCCAAGTTCACCGCCAGCGAGCAGTTCGGCCCGATCCTCAATCTCGCGGCCCAGAAGACCATGGCCTCGGTCGGCAACAAGCTCGAACCGATGTCGATCACCATCACGAGCGGCGTGGCGGAGTATGCGCCGTGGGCCCTGCCGCTCGGCGAGTTCAAGCTCGCCACCGAGGGCAAGGTCGATCTTGTTCAGAAGAAGGTCGACGTCATCACCTGGATCCCGCTCGGCGCGCTCAGCGAGGAAACCGCCAAGCTCGTCAGCAAGGCCAACCTCGGCGGCGTGCTCGGCGACATCCTGGGCGGCAAGAAGGAACAAGATAAGAAGAAGAACGACGGCCTCATGATCCCCTTCCGAACCAAGGGCTCCTTCGGCAAGACCAAGACCGAGCCCGACCTCGAACTCCTCGCCAAGCAGGCGATCGACAACGCCAAGCCCGAGGATCTCCTGCAGAAGGGACTGGACTCGATCTTCAAGAAGAAGGGGAAGTAGAACGCAATGGCCGTCCTGGAGTCGGAGAGGTACCTCAAGCTATACCCTATCATAGACCATACATATGCTGGTCCGCAAAAAATAATTCGATCTCAACTTGATCGCTCAATACAGAGCACAAAGATTTGGGGTGTTTAGTGTTGAGCATCACTCGCACCAACCGGCAGGGCCGTTCATGAGCACATACCGTATATTTGGCGAGTACATCCGGGCCGTTCGTATCAAGGCTGAACTCGGTCTGCGAGAGGCAGCGAAGCTGCTGGGAATTTCTCCCAGTTATTTGAGCCGCTTGGAGGCGGGAGATTTCCCTCCGCCCTCTCCGGACGTGCTCCGAAAAATGGCGGCTCTATACCAGACCAACTGGTTCGCGTTGCTGGAACGCGCGAAGGAGCGTGCACCCGAGGCGATGGCTTCGGACGCAGGCGCTGCACCTTTGCTTCAGGCGTTCTATCGCCTAGCAAAGGACCAGACGCCCGAGATGCAAGAGAAGATGTTCGAGGGCGCGCTGGGCGCGATCCAACTTCCCGACGACCAAAAGAAGGCGCTCCTCGATCAGTTGCGGCAGATGCTCGCGCGTGCGAACAGCCGCGATCTCCCTCGGCGCGCCTCGGGCAACGACGGTCTCTACGCGATGGACATCAAGCCGCGATACCTCTCGCGCGTCCGCGTAAAAGAACTTGCACTGGCACTGCTGGCAAAGGTGTTTGGGAACGAGGTTCCACTTCCTGTGCCCCTCGACCGCGTCATTTCGGAGTATGACAAGGAGATCGTGTTAACCGGACGAGCCGACATCGAGCCTGCTCGACTGCGGGACGGCAGCCCCGCAGTACTCGGCCTTTCCAGATGGTCACGCGACGGCAAGCGACGCGAGCTGATCGTGCACCAAGACTTGCTTGACGCGGAGGACAAGCCGGGCCGTCGCCGCGCGAACTTCACCATTGCCCACGAGCTGTTCCATTGCATCGAGCACCTGCCGATGGTGCAAGCGCGCAACCCGGATGTCCTGATGAAACGATCGCTCGCCTTCGTTTCACTCGCGCCGGCGATGCTGCGAAAGCCGTGGTACCAGCAAGACCGTCAAAAACGCGCGCTCAGCACCAACGAAGACTGGCGCGAGTGGCAGGCCAATCAGTTTGCCGCCGAGTTACTGATGCCCGAAGAAGCGGTGCGAGAGGCGGTCATGCAGTTCTTCGGCGAGGAGTCTTTCACCGTGCCCACAGGTGACCCTCGCAAATTCGCCGATGAGATTGCGCGCATCCCTTGCGAGGATGAGTTTGGAAACGTGATGTGTTTGACAGATCGCTTCGACGTCAATACCCAGCCCATCGCAATCCGGTTGCTGTCTTTGGGCATTGTCAAAGGAGCCGGTGTTTCGTGAAACAAGCCGGGCTGGTAAGGCATGCGGTACGCCTTTCCAGCCCGTTTGTCGGTGGCGGGGTTGCAGCCCCGCCGTCGTCTGAGGATGAACCCCCTCGGGCAACTCTAGGCCTGTACCGCCAAGGAGTCTGCACATGCAGACGAAGTATCCCATTGGTACGACGGCCCGCACCGGTGAAATTTGCCCCGAAAGCGGGGTGTGGGAAGTTGTGGGGTATCCCTCCACCACAGCGCCCATCGCAAAGGGCAACCGGATGCCCCCATACGCGGGCCAGGCGGTGACTTGGCGCCTGATCCGTCACGCGTAACCAAAGAGCCGTCTCTCCTCTCGTCCGGCGAAAGCCGGACGCGGGGTTTCCTGGTCAGTCTTGATCAACCCTCGGCCAAGTGGTGGTTCAAACGGCACCCCGGGGTCGTAGTCCGCCCCTACCCTCATCCGCCCTCACGGGGGCCACTATGCCCATCGTCCCACTCCCCCAATTCGAGGCCGACCTTGCCGCCCTCCACGAGGAGGACCGCAAGCTCTACGAGAGCCTGAAGGCCCCCAAGACGCTCGTCGTCCGCTTCGGCGCGATGAAGCTCGTGGGCGAGTTCCCCTCCAGCGGCGACATCAAGCCCGGGTGCGGATCAAAGCTCGTCGTGCGCACCCACCGCGGCACCGAACTCGGCGAGATGCTCGCCAGCACCTGCCCCAACTCGGGCTGCTCCAAGAGCGTGAGCCGCAAGGAGATGCTCGAGTACATCGAGAACTCCGGCGGGCGCGACTACCCCTTCTTCACCGAGGGCAAGGTGCTCCGCATCGCGACGCCCGAGGACCTCGACGCCCAGGCCAGGCTCGAGCAGTCCAAGCACGAGCTGCGCGCCGTCGCCAAGTCCCGCGCCCAGGAGCTGCGCCTGCCCTGCAAGGTCGTTGACGTCGAGCCGATCCTGGGCGGAGAGCGCCTCACGGTCTATTACCTCTCCGAGGAACGCGTCGACTTCCGCGAGCTGGTCCGGCTTCTCCAGCAGGATTTCAAGGTCCGCGTCGACCTGCGCCTGGTCGGCTCGCGCGACGAGGCACGCCTGACGGCCGACTATGAAAAATGCGGGCAGTACTGCTGCTGCAAGAACTTCCTCAAGGTCCTGAAGCCCGTGTCGATGAAGTCGGCCAAGGTCCAGAAGGCCACGCTCGATCCGCTCAAGATCTCCGGGCGCTGCGGGCGGCTCATGTGCTGCCTCCGCTACGAGGACGAGACCTACGACGATCTCCGCAAGCGCCTTCCCAAGAAGAAGTCCCGCGTGGGCACCCCCGAGGGCGACGGCCTTGTCCTGGACTCGCAGATCCTGACGCAGCTCGTGCTCGTGGAACTCGACGCGCTCGAAGCCGACGGCAAGATCAAGCAGGTCGCCGTCCCCGTCGAGGAACTCACCGCGCCCGTCAACGCCGTCGCGCCCGTCCGCGCCATGCCCAGCCCGCGCGACTCGCGTGACTCTCGAGACACGCGGGACACGCGCGGCCCGCGTCCCGGACCAAGACCCGAAGGGCGGGGCGAAGGGCGACCCGACTCCCGTCCGGAATCGCGTGATGGCCGGGAGCAGCGGCCGCGTGAGCAGGGACCCCGTGACCAGGGACCCCGGGAGGGCGGCCAGCGCGATCGCCGCGACCAACGGCCACGAGAGCAGGGGCCACGAGAGCAGGGGCCACGAGAGCAAGGACCACGCGATCAAAGCTCGCGAGATCAGGGCTCGCGCGATCCGAACAGGCGCGAGCAAAGCCCGCGCGATCCGAACGCCCGAGGCCCGCGCCCCGAACAGCGGCAAGGCCCGCCCAATCAACCACGCCCCAGCCAGCCCCGCCCCGAACCGGCCGATGCCGAGGACATCTTCGACGACATCGAGACCGACGCGGGCGATCACGACCTCGGCCCGGCTGCTTCCGGCGGCCCCGGCGGCCAGGGTGGCCCGGGCGAGATGGGTGACACGGACGCTTCCGGCCAGCCACGCAAACGCCGGCGCCGGCGTCGCCGCCGCGGACCGGGTGGACCTCCCGGCGGGGGACAAAGCAACCAAGGCGGCCCGGGCGGGCCCGCCGGACCAAATCCGGGCGCCTAACCGCCTTCCGCTGAGGGGCGATCCCGCACCCCGCCGATGACGTAGGGTCAACAGGACGCGCGAACACGACCTCCCGAGGACTCCATGCCCCCCAATTCTGACATCTCCTCGACCACCGCCGACGCGACGCCCGCCAAGCCGCAGTCCTCCATCAAGGAAACGGTGATCTCGCTGATCATCGCGTTCGTCGTCGCGTTCGTGTTTCGCGGATTTGTGCTCGAGCCCTTCATGATCCCGACGGGCTCCATGGCGCCCACGCTCATGGGCGCGCATATGCGCTTCGACGACAAGAACTCCGGCTACGACTGGGCGGTCAATCCGTGGATATTCGCCCAGGGCCAGGAGCCGAAACCGCGCCAGGGCACCGCGACCGAGCCGATCATCTACCACGACCCGATGAGCGGGCGTGAGGGACGCGACATCGAGATACCGACGCGCTCGGGCGACCGCATCTTCGTGCTCAAGAGCGTCTATTCGTTCTTCGATCCCTCTCGCTTCGATGTCGTCGTCTTCAAGTACCCCGGTCCCACCGCCGGCGAAGCTCCCGGTTCGCAGAACAACTACATCAAGCGCCTGGTCGGACTGCCCGGCGAGCAGATCGCCTTCATCGACGGCGACGTGTTCACCCGCCGCCCCACCGAAGCCCAGAAGAAGGAAGACAACCCGTGGGAGGGCGAAGGCTGGCAGATCGCGCGGAAGCCCGAGCGCGTGCAGCGCGCGGTATGGCAGCCGATGTTCGACAGCCAGTACACGCCCTGGGATGTCCAGCAGAACGCGCCCCAGGCTCCGTTCTCGCTCCCTTGGAAGGGCGCTACGCCCGGCTGGAACTTCGGCGAGCAGGGCAAGGTCAGCTCCCATTATCGATTCGACGCGACGACCCCGACCGCGCTCGAGTGGACCAACCGTCCGATCACGGACTGGACCGCGTACAACGAGTTCTATCAGGTCGCCGACTATCCCGTGCCACCCGGCCCGGTCGTGAAGATGGGCACCGGCTCGGCCCACCTCATCTGCTTTCCCGTCTCCGACGTCCGCGCCCGCTGCACGCTCACGCCCGACGCCGCCGGACTCTCCGTCTCCGCGTGCCTGCTGGCGCGCGGGCATGAGTTCCGCGCCGATCTCTCCGGGGGCCAGGCGATCCTTCGCATGAGGCCCGCGCCGTCCAAAGACGACGCCGAGCCGGCGTGGAAGGACCTCGCCAGCGTCGATCTGCCCGAGACCGCGCTGAAACCCGGCCGCGCCACCGCCATCGAGTTCTGGCACGTCGATCAGACGCTCGGGCTATGGGTCGACGGCGAGCGCCTTGTCCAAGCTGGCTACGACTGGTCGCCCGCCCAGCGCATCCTTGCCGCCACCGGCATGTCCGTCGACGACGCCCTGGCCGCGGAGAACAAGACCGGCGGCACGTGGCCCCTCTACGACCCCGCAAGGTACCGCCAGGTTTCCTTCCGCTTTGAGTTCAGCGGGTCCAAGTTCACCATCAACCGCAGCGCCTTGGATCGCGATCTCTACTACCAGCCGCGCCAGCGCCCGGACGGCGTCTACGGCCTGGGCACCCACCCCTCCGCCAGCACCATCCTCAACGCCGATCAGTTCGTCTTCTGCGGAGACAACAGCCCCGCCTCCGCCGACTCGCGCCTCTGGACCGACGTCGACCCCTTCACCGCCGACCAGATCGACGACACCGTGGGCGTCGTGCACCGCGACCTGCTCGTCGGGCGTGCCTTCTGCGTCTACTTCCCCGCCCCCAAGCCCGGCTCGATCCCCATCCCCGACGCGGGAAGGCTCCGTTTCATCTGGTAAGCGCCGCTTGCCACGAACCTGACTTCGGGTCTGTGTGCCAATCCTCATGCCACGGACCGCGAATGGCGATCGGTGCTGTCTTTGTGCCACGCACCTGTCTTGAGGTCCGTGCGCTTCCACTCCGTCTCTCCGTCGCTTCCCTCGGTTAGCACCCGCTTATCACCGCGTTGGTGCGCACCAAAGTGTCCGTCTTTTTTGGCTCTTTCCAGATTTGCGAAAATAATCTCCGCGCGATTTCTCTCCCCACGCAACTCCCTCTCCGGCCTGCATTTCCAGTACCACCGCGCGCCCGAAACCTCCCGGTAAGTGCTCGCTTATCACCGCGCCTGTGCGCACCAAAGTGTCCGTCCGCCCCCTGGGTGGAGAGCCGTTTGGAGAGTGCGTGTGTTACCCGCCGCTCTTTGACAAGTGCATACGCCGGACGGGGACGGGGCGCGTGACCCCACCGCTACGGCCTCACCCCGCGCGGAGGACCCACCCATCCATCCCTATCCTCACCCCATGCTCATCGGCATCCTCGGCGGCGGACAGCTCGCGCGCATGACCGCGCTCGCCGGTCTCCCGCTCGCCCTGCGCTTCCGCTTCCTGGACCCCGCGCCTGAATCACCCTCGCGTGACTGCGGCGAACTCATCGTCGGACGCTACGACGACCCCGACGCGCTCAAGGCGTTCTCCCGCGGCCTCGATCTGGTCACCTGCGAGTTCGAGAACGTCCCGGTCGCCGCCCTCGAATCGCTCGCGCCGCGAGTCCCCGTGCGCCCCGGGCCGCGCGCGTTCGCGACGGGCCAGGATCGAGCGAACGAAAAATCACTCTTCACGTCGCTCTCGATCCCCGTGCCCGAGTTCGCGATCGTGCGCACGCTCGATGAACTGCGGGCCGCGGCCCGGCGCGTCGGTGCACCCGCGATCATGAAGACCTGCCGCCTGGGCTATGACGGCAAGGGCCAGGCCCGCCTTGACCACGCCGACGACGCGTCGCTCCTTGAGGCATGGCGAGCGGTCCGAGAGCAACCCTGCGTGCTCGAGCGCCGGATCGCGTTTTCGCGCGAGGCGTCGATGGTGTGCGTGAGAGCGCTCGACGGATCAACCGCGTTCTATCCGCTCGTCGAGAACGTTCACGCCAAAGGCATCCTGAAGCGATCCATCGCGCCGTCGGACTGGCCGGAGCATCTCGAACACAGCGCCCGCGAACACGCCGGCTCGATCGCCAGGGCTCTCGACTATGTCGGTGTGCTGGCCGTCGAGTTCTTCGTCGAGGGCGAGGGAGCCGGCGCACGCCTCATCGCCAACGAGATCGCGCCGCGCGTCCACAACTCCGGGCACTGGACCATCGAGGGCGCGGAGACGAGCCAGTTCGAGAATCACCTGCGCGCGATCGGCGGCCTGCCGCTCGGCTCGACCGCGCCCGTCGGGCACAGCGCGATGATCAACCTGATCGGCGGGCTGCCGGAGCGTGCCGCGGCGATGTCGATCCCGGGCGCGCACCTGCATCACTACGCCAAGGAGCCGCGCCCCGGACGCAAGGTCGGGCACCTGACCCTGCGCCGCGACACGCGCGAGGAACTGCTGGACACCCTGCCTCGCGTTGAGGCGCTGGCGGATTCGGTGAACGTGCTGTCGTAGGAATGCCCCCAGCCCGAACTCAACCGCGGGCACCGATTCCGCAATGGGTTCGCAACCAAGGGTTTCGTAAGCCGAAGGCACGCCGGGACGCTCGCGTGTACAGTGAACTCGTGAATATCGCGCTACACAAAGCTCCAGCCCGACGCGCCTGGTTCGCGATCGGGAGCGCGGTCCTCGTCGCACTCCTTCAGGTGGGCGGCGGATGCGGCGCGATCGGAGGAACCGAGCGATGGAAGGGCGACGCGACCGTCGGGCCGTTCGCGCCCGAGAGGCTGCGATTGCACCCCCTGTCGCACCTGGAGCGTGACGAAGCCGGGCTTCCCAAGCGGCTCGTGTGCCACGCGGAGTTTCAGGATCGCTGGTTCGATTCCGTCAAAGCGTGCGGCGTGATGGAGGTGCAGCTCTACCGGGCCAGCGCGACCCCGGGCATGGACCAGCAGGCGGCGAAGTGGACCGTGGACCTCACGAACCTGGAAGCCAACGCGCGCTGGTTTGACCCCGTCACGCGGACGTATCGGGTGCAGCTGGACCTTCCGGCCTGGACGGAGCGGGCGACGACGGGCTCGGTGCGCCTTCGGGCGGAGTATGTGCCTCAGACCATGAACTCTGCATCGCCGGGCGTTGTCCTCACGGATGAGCTTGTCGTTCGCTACTAGCCCGCCCGATGTGATCGAAACCCGACCGGGAACGGCGCTCACGCTGCGCCACACGTCGATTGCCCTCCTCGCACACCAGGGCTTCAAGCCGCGTACGCGGCCTCACGCCCCAGGCGACACCCGACCGTCCAGCGCCCGCTCGTACCCCCGCGAACACCACGCCATCGACCATGTCGATCTTCCCGGACATGCCGTCCAGCATCCGAAAAGACAGTGCGAGAGACATCGATCCAACGACTCTCCACCCCGCCGGAACTGGCGGTCCGAAACCGCCCAGACCTGACCTCTGAAACCGGTTTTGCTTGCAAGGCCAACCTTGGCGTGGGACATTGGTGGTCAGGCGTCGCGGGGAGAAACGGGGCTCCGATGAACGACCGCATACACATGGCGGGTCTGGCGGGTTTGGCGTGCGCTGCGGCGGCGTTGGTGACCCTGGCGGGTCAGGTCCGGGCCGGCACGATCTTTGTCGATGCGTCGAAGCCGCCCAATTCCGGCAACGGAGCGTCGTGGGCAACGGCGTTCGGCGGGCGAACGGGCCTGCAGGCGGCGCTGGCGATCGCTCAATCGGGAGACGAAATCTGGGTGGCGGACGGCGTGTACGCACCCGGGCTGAGCGGCTCGCCGCGGACCAGCACGTTTGCGCTCAAGGACGGCGTGCGCGTGCTGGGCGGGTTCGCGGGCGGCGAGACCAGTGCCGACCAGCGCGATCCGTCGCTGCACGTCGCGGTGCTGACGGGGGACCTGGCGGGGAACGGCAACGAGTGGCCGAACTACGCCGACAACGCGTACCGCGTCGTGACGTGCGTGAACCTGGGCGCGACGACCGAGCTCGACGGCTTCACGATCCGCGACGGGCACAACGACGATCAGACATTTCCGTTCCAGGGGTACGGGGCCGGGATGATCGTGTCGGGCGGCGCGATGACGATCCGGCGCTGCGAGTTCACGGGCAGCTACGCCGATTGGGTCGGGGGCGGGCTCGGGATCGTCGATGCGTCGCCGCTCGTCGAAGACTGTGTGTTCAGCGGGAATCAAGGCCACTCGGGCTGCAACGCGGCCCAGGCGCGCAGCAACGCGATCATCCGGAACTGCGCGTTCGTCGGCGATTCGCACGTGGCGGGCGGGACGGCGGGCGTGGGCATCCTGAGCGGCAAGTTCGGGTCCGGGCCCGACGATCACTCGCACCTGACGGTCGAGGACTGCTTCTTCTCGATTGCCGAGAACGAGTTCGCATGTCCCACCGGTATGAGCATCTTTGTCTCGACGGGAACGGCCGACATCCGTCGCACTGACTTCGTCAACAACATCAGCTGCGGCGGCGGCTCGGGCGTGTCGGGCGACGGCACGGTCACGATCGATCGCTGCCGCTTTATGGGCAACGAGGGCATGTTCGACGGCGGAGCCGCGATCCACACCTTCAACGGCGATTACACCGCCACGAATTCGCTCTTCCACGCCAACGACCGCGAGGGCTTTTCGACGATCTATAGCGGCGGTCGCTTCCGCGCGGTGAATTGCACCTTCACGTTCAACGGCGAACCGGCGCACTTCCACGCCATGATCATGGGCGGCGGCGACATATCGCTCGAGAACTGCGTGGCGTGGGGGAACAAGAGCTCGGAGGGCGATGCCGAGGCCGTGGCCTACAGCGGCTTCGGGCTCCCGCCCCGGTTTGATCGCTGCCTCGTGCAGGCGTGGGACGGGCGCTTCCCGGGGAACGACTCGTTCGCCGCGGACCCGCTCATTGTCGACGCCGACGGCGCGGACAACGTGCCGGGCACGCTCGACGATGATCTCTCGCTTGGCGCGGGCTCGCCCGCGATCGATCGCGGACGCAACGCGGCGCTCACGGAAACCGGGCAGGGAACCACGCTCGATCTCGCCGGGAACCAGCGCTTCCGCGACGACCCCGATGCGCCGGACCTTGGCGTCGGCGCGGCGCCGCTGATTGATCTCGGTGCGCTCGAGCGTCAGGCGGCGTGCGCCGCGGACGTAAACAGCGACGGCTTCGTGAACGGCGACGATTACGACGCCTTCGCGGAGGGCTTCGACTCGGGCGATTTCTCGGCCGATTTCAACCACGACGGCTTTGTGAACGGCGATGACTACGACGCCTTCGCGGAGCACTTCGAGGCGGGGTGTTAGCGGAAGGCATCAGGCACTGGGCAACAGGCGCCAGGAATTCCGAAGAGGACGAAGCCCATCGAGCCAAGTGCGAAGGACCCGCCTCGCCCGACTCACTCCTTCTTCGCCGGGGTCTTGCGGATCAAGTCCTTGGGGATATGCAGGTCCTGGATCTGACGGTGGAGTTCTTCCTGGCGGGCTTCCTCCGCCTTGCGCTCGATCTCGGCGCGCTGCTCGGGCGTCAGCTCGCCGGGCATGCCGGGCAGGAATTCCTTCTGCTCGGGACGCACGTACGGGATCGGCTTGATGCCCTGCTCGCGCGCTTCGTTGATGAGCACCTGGAGGTACTGGAACTCGCCGGCGATCATCTTCTGGATGTCCGACTCGAGGTTCTTGGTGCCGGCGTCGAGCGCGCCGTCGAAGCTGGCGAAGGAGGCCTGGTCGAAGGTGGTCTCGTCGCCCAGGAGCGCGCGGAGCTTCTTGGTGCGCTCGAACTCTTCCTTGCGGGCCTGGCCCATCATCGTGGTCTCGAGGCCGACCATGTGCTCGCGGTTGGCGTCGGTGAAGAAGCCGATGTAGCAGTGGTTGGGCGTGAGCATCAGGAACGTGTCGATGCCGATCTTGCGGAGCACCGAGGCCAGGAGCACGCTCCCGTCGACGCAGTTGGCCTGCTTCATGTCGAACGATTCATCCAGGAAGCGGACGTGCTGGCTGGGCACGCGCCCCTCGCGGGTGGAGACGCGCGAAATATCCGAGTACGTGATGCCGCGCTGCTGGAGCACGTTCCACACGGCGTAGACCTGCTTGAGCACATCGTCGACCGAGCCGCTCTGGTAGCCGATGAAGTTCTCGACGGTGCGCGAATCGATCGCCTGCTTCAGGATCTGGTCGACCCAGGGATGATCCTCGTTGACATAGGCCGCGAAGAGGAAGCTGATGTTGTGCGCGGTCATCTCGCCCTTCTCGTCGGGCGGCGAAAGGTGCAGGTACGGGCAGTCGTTGATGGTGTGGAGCGTGCAGACCTGCACGTCCTCCTCGGTCTCGGCGTCGCCGAGCTTGACCTTGAAGACGACGTTGACCGGAAGCGGCTGGCGGACGCGCGCCAAATCCTTGTACTTCCAGCGGATCTTGGGCGCCACGCCGTAGGTCGCGCCTTCTTCCTTCAGCACGCCCTTGAACGTGCTGGCCTCCATGACATCGGGGCACTCGATGGTGACCTTGATGGGCGTGTCGGCCCTGGGGGCCTTGACCATGACGTAGAGCCAGCCCTCCGGATCACCGAGCGTCCGCTCGATCGTCTTGATGTCGATCTTGATCTGCTCGATCATGGGGAGCTCGGTGAGTTCCTCGGGGGCGTCGCCGGCCTTGGCGGTCGCCATCGCGATGATCATCGACGGATAGAACTGATTGGCGGGATCAACGTGGCAGGTCCAGGCGTCGGACCTGTCGCGGGTCGTTTCGCCTGTCGTGACGCCTGTTTCGGCGGCGAGGGCGTGGTTGGTCAGCGCGGGCGCGGGTGCGAAGAAAGACGCGGCCGCGACGATGATCGCAAGGCGAGAGAGCATGCAGTCCTCCAAGGGTCGGGGATGATACGTCGAGTGAAGACGCTGGCCGCGGGGAGTGGCGGAACGTGACGCGGGTGATACAGCGTTCTCGGACTGACATGGGAATCGCGAGAGCTTTGGACCCCGCCGGGGACGGGTTCGCGTGGGGGCCCGCGCGAGGGCCTCGCCCCAGCGGGCGTACCATGATCTGCCGCTCCGGAAACACCGGGCGGCACGGAGACGATCATGGCTACGACCATCGGCGAAGTAATGACCAAGAACCCCGTGTGCGCCACGCCCGGGATGAGCATCCGCCAGCTCGCGGCCCTCTTCTCCGAGCACGGCGTGTCGGGCGCGCCGGTCGTCGGGCCCGACGGCAAGCTCGTCGGCGTCGTCTCACGCACCGACCTCTTCCGGCGCGTGACGGCCGAAGTGAGCGGCCCGAGCGCGGGGTACCTGTTCGACCTGCTCAACGACCGCGCCCCCGCGGAGCGTCAGCCCATGCCCGAACCCCTCATCGTCGTGGGCGACTTCATGACCGAATCGCCCGTGACGGCGAGCGCGACCGACTCGGTCAGCGCCATGGCGCGGAAAATGGCCGAGCGGCGCGTGCATCGCATCGTGGTGGTCGACGCGAACAAGAAGCCGATCGGCGTGGTGACGACGCTGGACCTTCTCCGCGTGTTCCCGGCATAAATCGGCCGAGCGTTCGCTCGCCCACAGGTTGACCTAAGAAAAGACCCGCGCCGGAGCGCGGGTCTTTGTCATTGAAACCTGTGTCGATCGAATCGAACGTTGCTGCACCCGGCAGCGGCGGACTCAGCACCCCGACTCGAAGGCGGAGGCAAAGGCGTCGTAGTCGTCGCCGTTGACGAAGCCGTCGTTGGTGATGTCGGCCTGGGGATCGGCGACTTCGAACCAGCTGGCGAAGAGGTCGTAGTCGTCGCCGTTGACGAAGCCGTCGCCATTAAGATCGGCGGGGCAGCGGAGGCCGACGTAGTGGGTGGCGTCGTCGAGGTTGATCCAGCCGATGTTCTCGCCCCAGGCGTAGCCGCGGAAGCGGTGAGCGGGGGCGTCGATGCGGGCGGGCTTGGCGGGGGTGGCCATGGCGCCGCCGGAGAAGTTGATCCAGCCGACGTTCTCGCCCCAGGCGTAGCCGGAGAGTTCGCCGGTGATGGTGTTGAGGTTGACGCCGAAGTCGGTGCCGTTGACGTTGGCGTAGGAGACGCCGTTGGTGGGCGTGCCGTCGCCCATGTTGATCCAGCCGATGTTCTCTCCCCAGACATAGCCGGAGAGGTAGGAGGTGGCGATCAAGACGCTCTGGGAGCCCGAGGGGCTGCCTGCGTCGGCGAAGTTGAGCCAGCCGGCGTTTTCGGACCAGGCGTACTTGTTGACGGCGTCGATGTGCTGCTGGGCCAGCGCGGCGGGGGCGGCGGCGGCGGCGAGCAGTGCGACGAGCGTGGTGCGGTTCATCATGGCTACCTCGTTGAATTCACCCATCAGTCTATCGAATTGAGGGCGACGGACCAAATCTATCTGCGTCAGAACCGTGGATCGGGGACAGAGTTTTCGGGGGTCGGGGGCTGAACGGAACGGTTTTCTTTCCTATCGGCCAGATGGCGGGCATGTAAGGCCTGTTTGTACGGACAACGTCAGTAGGCGAAATCAGACCGGGGATCGGTGGTAGAGAGCGGGCTGGCGGGGAGCCCCACGGCCCCGATGGTGACGGCAAGGACGGCGTTCCGATACATGAACAGGTCTCTCCTTCCTGGATGAAGCGCCAGGTCGCTGCGGCGTTCACGCGGTCGATCAGTACGTGAAGTTCGCGTTGGGATCGGACGAGCCGGGCGCGGAACCGCCCGAATTGCCGCTGATCGCGCCGCCCATCGTGGCGTTCACGACAAGGCACGCGTTTCCGGCCACGACGTCCCAGTTGGTGGTGTTGCCCGTGCAGGTGTTGCGGCAGATGAAGCTGCCCGACACCGTGACCTGGATTCCGCGCAGCCCAGCGGCGCAGTTGTTGTCCATCACGCGGTTGTCGGTGCCGATCACCTTGATGTTGCTGCCGACGGCGGCGCCGACGGCGTTGGCGTATGCGGTGCATCCGCGGACGATGCAACGGGTGTCGATCAAGATGCCGCTCCCCTTGTTGTTGCCGGCGCTGCAGCCGGTGATGGCGTTGGCGGCGGCGAGACGAAAGCCATCGCCATTGTTATAGCTCGACGTGCAATTCTCGTACGCCGCGGTGTCATAGGCGGACTCAAATCCGTGGCTGCCGTTCAAATACGCGGTGCAATCGCCGTATGTGCAGGAGGTTGTGCAGTAATAGCCGGTCGACCCGTTTCCACGCGAGGCGCAGTTGGAGAATGTGCAGGTTGTGGCGCCGGCAAAGCCTCGATCTCCGTTGTTGACGCTGGAGCAGCGTGTGACGGCGACCTGGTTGCCCACGCGAATGCCATCGACCCCGTTGCTCTCGGCGCACACCGCGTCAACGTGCCCGCCGAAGACGGGCCCGCTCCCGATGTTGATGCCGTGGAGCGGCCAGTCGCGGACCACACCGTTGACCACGGAGATCCCCGTCGCGTCAGAGAGCATGCTCGTGATCCCGTCCAGCGCGCCGGTCACACCCCGCAGCGTGAAGCCGTTGAGGTCGATCGTCACGTCGTTCGACGCGATCTCGATGCCCCGCTTGCCCGGCACACCGGTGATGTTACCGGTCAGATAGTACGAGCCGGGCTGGGTGATTTTGAACAGGCTGTCCGTGTCGCCCGGCGTGTTGCTCGCGATGATCGCGATCCGGGGCTCGACCTCAGCCAGTGTTTTCATCGTCGACGACACCGCGCCACCCGGAGGATTGAGGGGGCCGGCGATGAGAAGCCCAGCGCCGGCGGCGAGCGCGGTAATTGAACCGATGACGACTCTGTTTCTGAGATTCATGGAGTCATTCCTTTCCGAAGACGAACCGGGATCGAGCGGCCGCTAGTAGGCAAAGTTGGCGTCGGGGCTGGAGACGACCGTGCCGCCCGAGTTGCCGTTGATCGCGGCGTTGGTGGCCAGGAGAACGACCTGGGCGACGCGATTCCCGGCGACGATCTGGTAGTTAGAGGTCGAGCTGGCGGAGGCGGAGTTGCCGGCGAGGAGGCTGTTGGTGCCGTCGATCTTGAAGCCGATCTCGTTCTGGCGCGCGCAGTTGTTTCGGACTGTGGAGGCCGTGTTGCCGCTGGCGGAATAGAACCCGGCGCCGACGCTCGAGGGCGAGGAGCCGTTGCCTCGGGCGCTGTTGTTCTCGATGTCGCAGTAGGAGCCGAATGAGAAGCCGTGGCCCGCGTTCGAGTGGGAGGTGCATCCGGTGATGGTGATGCCCCAGGAGACGCCGAAGCCGTTGCCGCCGTTGTAGTACGCGGTGCAGTCGCGGATCACCGCGCCGTCGCTGGTGCTGAAGCCATCACCGGTGTTGCTGTAGGAGATGCAGCTCTCGGCGAAGCTGCCGCTGCTGATATAGATGCCAACGACACCGCTCTGGCTCGAGGTGCAGCCGCGGATGCGAGACCCGGAGTCCGCGTAGATGCCGTAGAGCGTGTTGTTCTGCGTGAGACATTGGCTGACGAACGAGCGGACTCCCACGCGGATGCCGCTGCTTCCGCACGAATCGACGGTGACATTCTCGACGTTCGCTCCTGCGGCGTTGAAGTCAACACCGCTGCCCGCGAAGCCGCGGACGGTGCCGTTGCGGATCGTGCAGTTCGTGCCGGTGGAATAGATGCCGGAGAGGGAGCTGATCGCCGTGCTGACGCTGAACCCGTTGAGGTCGATGGTAACGTCGTTGGCGGTGATCTCGATCGCGTAGGAGTTCGTCGGGACGGTGATGTTCCCGGTGAGGTAGTACGAGCCGCGCTGCGTGATCTTGTACACGCTGTTGGCGCCGCCGGGCGTGTTGGTCGCGTTGATCGCGATCCGGGGCTCGACCTCGGTCAGGGTCTTGTAGGACGACGACACCGCGCCGCCGGGAGGATTGAGCGGGCCGGCGATGAGAAGTCCCGCGCCCGCGGCGAGCGCGAGGACAGCGGTCGAGATGGTGATCACGCGGCGATGCGACGATTTCATGCGGTGCTCCGGCGGTCTTTGAGGTGCCTTCATGTCACAGTGCGTCGCGCGCGGGCCACGCGGCTCGTGTATCGCCGGATTTCGGACATGAATCGCCCTTGAACCACCCCGCGCGGGCGGAGCCCCGGTTTTCGGGCGTGCTCAGTAGGTGAAGTTCGCGTTTGCGTCGCTGGTGCCGAGCGAGCCGGCGGCGGAATTACCGGACACCGCGAGGCTGGCGGGCGCCGTGCGGTCGATGATCGGGCCGAAGACGTTGTTGGCGACGATGTCCCAGTTGGTGGCGTTGTTGGTGCAGGTGTTGCGGATGATGATGTTCTCGTCGGCGTCGACGTCTATGCCGCGATCGGAGGCGTCGCACTGGTTGCCCTCGACGCGGTTGCGGGTGCCGGTGATGTGGATGCCGGCGCCGTCTCCGCCGTCGCCGTTGCTGACGCACTTGTTGCTGAGGATGAGGCACTGGGCGCTGGCGCGAATGCCGTCGCCCTTGTTGCGGGTGACGCTGCACCCGGCAACCGTGGCACCGGAGCTGACCTCGATGCCGTGGCGTTGGGCGGACTTCTCGGAGCCGTTGCCGTCGGCGACGCAATCGCGGACCATGGAGGTCTGGCCCGCGAGGATTCCCGTGCCGCCGCCCGCACCCATGCCGTTGGCGACCGCGGTGCAATCGGAGACGGTGCTTGATGATCCGACGACGATGCCGTGCCCGGCGGCCGCACCGACGCCGTTGCCGGAACTGGTGCAATCGATGACGGTGCAGCGAGCGCCGGCGACGATCCCAGAGCCGGCGTTCGCGCGTGCGACGCATTCGCGCACCGTGCTGGAACTGGCGATGACCAGGCCGTGCCCGGTGTTGTCCGAGACTCGGAGGTCCTGGACGAGGCAGTTGGTGGGCGAGGCGGAAGCGAGGTCGACGCCGTCGCCCGCCCAATCACGGACCGAGCCACCCATCAAGGCGATGTTGCGCAGGTCGTCGACGACCGCGGAGATGCCGTCGAGCGAGCCCGGCACGCCGACCACGTCGAAACCGTTGAGGTCGAGGGTGACGCCGCTGGCGGCGATGGCGATGCCGTACTTGTCCTTCTCGCCGCGGATGTTGCCGGGGAGGAAGTAACTCCCGGGCTGGGTGATTCGGAACAGGCACTGCTCGTCGCCCGGGGTGTTCTCGGCGTTGACGGCGATGCGCGACTCGATCTCTCGGATGCTCTTCACGTCCATGTCTCCGGTGTGCAACCCGGCCGGGCGCGACAACACAGCGCACGCGGCGCAACATTGCGACGCGCGACCATCCCGGCCTGGCGAGCGTGTGGGACGCCGCCGTCTTTGGGTTGCACTCCGTGGTCACTCTTCAATGCGACGCGGCGAGGGCGTGCGGCTACTCATGGGTGCAGATATTTCGCCCTTCAGGTCGTGAATGAGCGGGCTTCAATGGCACGCCGCCCGGGTGAAAACCGGGCTCCCCCACCGCCAAGGCCTGTTGGCCTTAGTACGTGAAGTTTGCGCTGGGGTCGGTCGAGCCGGGCGCGGCGCCGCCGGAGTTGCCGCTGATGGCGCCGCCGGTCGTGGCGTTCACGACCAGGCAGACGTTCCCGGCCACGACGTCCCAGTTGAGGGTCGAGTTCCCCGAGGCGACGTTGCGGGTGATGATGTTGCCCGCGCTATCGACCTTCAGTCCTCGCGCGTTGGTGTTGAAGGTATTGGACTCGATACGGTTGTCGCCGCCGAAGACGTGCACACCGACGGTGTTGGTCGAGGCGACGCACCCTCGGAGCACGCTCGAGAGATTGACAAAGAAGCCCTCGCTCGAGTTGCCGCTGGCGACGCAGTCAACCGCCGTGCTGGCGCTCTCGACATAGATCCCTGTCGTGCAGCCCACCGCGGTGCAATCGGAGACGACGCATGTGCCGCTCGCCAGGATCCCCGTGCCCGTCACCGCGCTGGCCGAGCAATCGCGCACGATGGAATTGTCGATGACAACGATGCCATAGAAGCCCGCGCCGCGTACGACGCACGACTCGATCACGCACTTCCCGCCGACGGCATAGATGCCGTACGAGCCGGCGCTCTCGACAATGCAGCGGCTGACGCGCGCATTGCGCCCAAAGAGGAAGTTCTGCCCGCCGCACGAAACCGCGCGCACATCTTCGATCACGTAGCCGGAGCCCGAGCCGTTGTACACGTTGACGGCGCTGAATCCCCAGTTTGTGATCGACCCGTTGCGGACCGCGATGTTTGAGCGGGCGGTGTCCATCGCGATGGCGTTCGTGGAGCCGCTCACGCCCCTAAGGGTGAAGCCGTTGAGGTCGATGGAAACGTCCGAGGCCGCGATCAGGATGCCGTTCTTGCTCGCGGCGCCGGCGAGGTCGCCGGTGAAGTAGTACGACCCCGGCTGGGTGATCTTGTACGAGCTGGTGGCATCACCGGGCGTGTTCGTTGAGTTGATCGCGATCCGAGGCTCGACCTCGGTGAGCGTCTTGTAGGTCGAGCTCACCGCGCCGCCCGGCGGGTTGAGCGGGCCGGCGACGGCCATCACACCCACGGTTGCAAGCGCCAGAGTCAACAATGAACCCAGGGCCAATTCACGATGGCGAAAAGAGTGCATTCCCGGACCTCCAGAGTCGGCAAGAAAGCCGGGCGGAGCATACCAGCCGAGCATCGGACGCCAAAGGTAAAAATGCACAAACACCGGTCGTTTTCTTGCTGCATTCGAAGACTAGTACGTGAAATTCGCGTTGGGATCGGTCGAGCCGGGGGCCGTGCCGCCGGAATTGCCGTTGATGGTGCCGCCGGTGGTGGTGGCGTTCACGACGAGGCAGACGTTTCCAGCGACGACGTTCCAGTTGGTCGTGTTGCCCGAGCAGATGTTCCGGCTGATAAAGTTGCCCGAGGTCAGGGCTCGGATGCCGTAGGTGGAATTTGAACAGTTGTTTCCCTCCACACGATTATCCATTCCCGTCATCATGACCCCGCAGCCGCCGCTGGCGCCTTGTCCGTTGTAGCTGGATGTGTTCCCGATTAGAACGTTTGAGTTGGAGATCCGGAAGCCATCGCCGCCGTTGATGTAGGACGCGCAGTTCACAATGGAGCTGCTGTAAGAGATATCAAAGCCATGGCCGTCGTTGCTGCTTGCAGTGCAGTTATGGAGTGAGTTTCCGGCATAGACGGACAGAAAGCCGTCGGAGTAGTTGAAGGAGGCCGTGCAGTCGCTCAGCGTGCACGCGAAACGACAGGAGACACCACTGAGCGCGTTCCCGTAGGCAGCACAGTTTGACATTGTGCAGGAGGACGAGACACTGAAGCCGTACCCGCCATTGTTGAGGCTCGAGCAGCGGGTCACCGTGTACTCAATCCCGGCCTTGATTCCATCGCCTGTGTTGCCTGATGCCACGACGCGGTCCAAGTGTCCGCCATAACCAATATCGATACCCAGGTCGATGCCGTCGAGCGGCCAGTCGCAGACTGAGCCGTTTTCGACCGAGATGACGCTCGCGGAGGGCAGCGTGCAGGAAATCCCGTCCAGCGCGCCGGTCACGCCCTGCACTTCAAAGCCGTTGAGATCAACGGTGACGTTGCTGGCCGCAATCTCGATGCCCATCTTCCCTGAAGCGCCCGTGACTTTGCCCGTGAGGTAGTAGGCACCGGGCTGCCTGATCCGGAAGACGCTGTCCGCGTCGCCGGGAGTGTTGGTCGAGTTGATCGCGATCCGCGGCTCGACCTCCGTCAGTGTCTTGTACGTCGACGCCACAGCGCCCGAAGGCGGGTTCAACGGCCCGGCGACGACAAGGGCGGCGGCGAGGATCGACAGCGATGCAATCGTGGTGCAGAGAAGCGCGGTGCGGTTCATGGTCTACTCCCTTGGTTCGGATGCGCCCGGCCGAGCGGGCTCGCTTGATCAGTACGTGAAATTCGCGTTGGGGTCGGTCGAGCCGGGCGCGGCGCCGCCGGAGTTGCCCGACCACGCCGTGGTGTTCGTCGCCGCGGACACAACCAGACAGGTGTTGCCGGCCGCGATGTCCCAGTTGGTGACGCTGCCTGAGCAGATGTTCCTGCTGATGAAGTTGCCCTGGGCCGTGACCTGGATGCCGCGCGAGGCGCCCGAGCAGCTGTTGCCCACCACATGATTGTCCAGACCGGACACCTTGATGTTGGCCCCGCTCGCACTCGTGCCGTTGAGGTGCGCGTTGCTGTCGAGCACCTTGCAACGGGTGCTCAGCAGATAGCCGCTTCCCTGGTTGTAGGTCGAGGTGCATTCACTCACGATGCACCCGTTCGAGAGGTAGAAGCCATCCCCGGTGTTGGCGTTGGCCGTGCAGTTCGTGAACGTGGTTCCTTCGGCAATCGCGCTGAATCCGTAGCCGCCGTTTATGGACGCGCTGCATTCGGCGAAGGAACACTTGCCGAAGGAGTACATCCCGACGCCTCCATTGCCACTCGCCACGCAGTTCGTGACGACGGTCGCGTACGCACAGTCGATGCCGGTCGTGGTATTGTTGACGGAAGAGCAATTGATCAGCGTAAACCCATTGCCCGCCGCGATCCCCCTGGCGCCGTTGCCAACGGCCGCGACTCCCTCGATCCGACCACCTGTCACGATTGCAGACGAACAATCGATCCCGTTCGCGGGCCAGTCGCGCACCTTGCCGTTCACCACCGCGATGCCGATCGCGTCGGCCTGCGTGCACGAAATCCCGTCCAGCGCACCGGTCACACCCTTCACGTCAAAGCCGTTGAGGTCGAGCGTGACATAGCTGGCCTCGATTTCGATCCCCATCTTCCCTGAAGCACCGGTGACATTGCCGGTGAGGTAGTAGGAGCCGGGCTGCCTGATTCGGAAGACGCTGTCCGCGTCGCCGGGAGTGTTGCTCGAGTTGATCGCGATCCGCGGCTCGACCTCTGTCAGCGTCTTGTACGTCGAAGTCACCGCGCCCGAAGGCGGGTTCAACGGCCCGGCAACGACCAGGGCCACGCCCGCCAGCGCAGCGACGAAAGCAACCGCTCCCAGCGGCCAGCGACAATCACGAATCGGCAGCATCGAAGTACTCCTCTTTGAAACAGACGAGTTCCACTCCCAGAATAGCGGATACCGCAGTCTTATTTCAAGAGGATTTGCTCACTTCGCAGGCCAGATGGACGCCGGACGAGTTCGGGACGTGATCGACGTCAGGCGGAAGTTCCCAAGCAGTTGGAACTGCGTTGGCCATTCACGCCCCCAGTTGCGCCGCCACTCAGTACGTGAAGTTCGCGTTGGGATCGGTCGAGCCGTAGCCGCCCCCGCCCGCGTCGCCGGAGAAATTGCTGACGGTCCTGTTGGCCACGACCACAAGGTAGGAGTTGCCGCCGACGATGGTCCAGTTGATGGTGTTAGCGGTGCAGGTGTTCCGCATGATGATGTTGCCCGTCCCGTCGACGTCGATGCCGCGATCCGCGCTCTTGCAGACGTTGCCTTCGATGCGGTTGCTGTCGCTCGTCGCGTGGATGCCGGCCCCGTCGCCGATGCCGTTGAACACGCAGGTGTTGCTCAGCACATGACAATCCGAGCTGACGCGGACCCCGTCGAGCGTGTTCGACCTGGCGGTGCACCCGGACACCGTGGCGCCGGACGTCGCGGAGATTCCGTTGCCGAGGTTGTTGTACGCCGTACACCCGGAGATCGTGCAGCCGGACAGCACCGCCACGCCGTCACCCGTGTTGAAGTACGCGGTGGAGTCCGAGATCGTGCAGCCACCCATGGCGGAGATGCCGGCGCTCCCGTTGTCGTACGCGGTACACCCGAGCACCATGCAGGCGACCCCGGCCTGGATGCCGTCGCCGCCATTGCCGTTCGCCAGGCACCCCGACGCGATGCACGCACCGACCATCGAGATTCCGCTGCCGGCGTTGCCGCTGACGCGAAGGTCGGTCACGCTTGAATTCACCGCGCTCAGCGCCACGCCGTTCTCGCCCCAGCCGCGCACCGATCCGTTCCGCACGCCGATATTCTGAGGGTTGAAGGCCGAGACATTCACCCCGGCGCGCGAGCCGGCGACCCCAAGAAGTTCAAATCCGTTGAGGTCGAGGGTGACGCCGGACGACGCGATCTCAATGCCGATCTTCCCGCTGACGCCCGTCACATTCCCCGTGAGGTAGTAGCTCCCGGGCTGCGTGATCTTGTACAGGCTCGGCGTCGCGTCCGCGTCGCCCGGCGTGTTGGTCGAGTTGATCGCGATCCGCGGCTCAACCTCGCTCAGCGTCTTGTACGTCGAGGACACTGCCCCGCCCGGCGGATTCAGCGGGCCGGCCACCGCCATCACACCCACGGTCGCAATCGCCAGACTCAACAGTGCAGCCAAGGCCAATTCACGCTTGCGAAACGAACGCATTCTCGGACCTCCATTGTCGGCAAGAGAGCCGAACGGATCATAATCGCCCGGAGCCGAATACAGAAGCACGATTGCGCGGAAACAAACGAGAGACCGCCCACGCTGCGAGCTAGTACGTGAAATTCGCGTTTGGGTCGGTCGAGCCCGGAGCCGTGCCGCCCGAGTTCCCAAGGATCGCACCGCCCATCGATGCGTTCACAACCAGGCACGCGTTCCCCGCCACCACGTCCCAGTTGGTCGTGTTGCCCGAGCATACGTTCCGGCTGATGAAGTTGCCCGAAGCGGCCGCCTGAATGCCGCGCAGGCCCGCCGAGCAGTTGTTCCCGGCAACTCGATTGTCCGCGCCGGTCAGCTTGATGTTCGCGCCGCTCGCGGCCCCGACGGCATTGAGCATCGCGGTGCATCCCTCGATCGTGCTTCGGGTCGTCATCAGAAAGCCGCACCCGTCGTTGTACGCGGCGCTGCAATTGGTGATCGTGCTCCCGGCCGCCAGATTGAAGCCGTCGCCGCTGTTGTAGCTCGACGAGCAGTTGCGGATGGCCGCGCCCTCGAAGATCGAACTGAACCCGTGAAGACCGTTGAGGTAGGCGGAACAGTCGCTGAACGCGCACGTGCTCGTGCAGATGAAGCCATAACCGCCGTTCCCTCGCGCCGAGCAATTGGAGATCGTGCAGGCGCTATACGCCATGATCCCGTATTGCCCGTTGTTGACGCTCGTGCATTTCGTCACAATGAACTCATTGCCCACCTTGATGCCATCCAGCCCGTTGTTCTCCGCCGCGACGCCCTCGACGCGACCGCCATAACTCGGCCCCGCGAGCAGATCGATGCCACGCGACGGCCAGCCGCGGATGATGCCGTTCTGCACCACGATCCCCGTCAGTACCACGGAAGAACACGAGATCCCATCGAGCGCACCTGTCACGCCGCGCAGCGTGAAGCCATTGAGATCGATCGTGACGTCGCTCGACGCGATCTCGATGCCCCGCTTGCCCGATTGACCCGTCAGATCGCCCGGGAGGTAGTAGCTCCCGGGCTGAATGATCTTAAAGTTGCTGTCGTCATCGCCCGGCGTGTTGGTCGCGTTGATCACGATCCGCGGCTCGACCTCGCCGAGCGTCTTGTACGTCGACGACACCGTCCCGCCCGGCGGATTGAGCGGACCGGCTGCCACTCGAAAAGCCACGAGGCCCGCCACCGCCGCAAGCCCGAGAGACACAACGCTCGCCGGTATCGCCAGTAGATGCAACTTCATTGGTGGCCTTCCGTTCACAAAGCTCGGGCTCAGCACGCGCCTGCACGCCGCGCCGTTCAAGGATCAATACGCGAAATTGGCCCAGGGATTCGAACTGACAAAGTTCGCGCCCGGGTTGGTGATGATCTGTCCGTACTCGTTGGTCCCCAGGGAATAGTTGGTGGTGTTGGAGCGGGCGCAGTTGGCGATGATGAGGTTGTTCGTGCCGGAGCAGAAGATGCCCACGTCATTGCTGGTGAACGTGTTCCCCTCGATGCGATTCGCCGACCCAACGACGTTGATCCCATACCCCGTGTTCTGCGCGAAGCGTCCGTTGCCGTGGAAGCTGGACCCGCGGACCATGCAGTTGACGTTGAGCTCGATCCCGTCGCCATAGTTGTTGGTCGAGGTACAATCGACGATCTCCGCGTTCCACGCCTTGAACCCGTCGATGTTCAGCGAGGCGTCGCAATGAACAAGCGACGCGTGCATCTGCTGGTCGCTCCCGTTGACGAAGAAACCGTTGGCCTGGTTGTAGTACGACGAGCAGCGCTCGGCGTTGGCCGCGATGATGTAGAAGCCGGACCCGGCGTTGCTCGACGAGGCGCAATCTCGCACCACACCGCCCCATGCGTCGATGCCGTTCGCCCCGTTGTCGCGCGCGATGCAGTCGCTGACTACCGATTCGTTCGCGTAGATTCCGTTCGCCCCGTTGTTGCTCGCCGTGCAGCTCCGCACAACGCCGTCGCTCGCCTTGATCCCGATCCCGACATTGCCGGCCACGATGCACGACTCGATGACCGCGCGTTCGCCGCACCAGATCCCCGCCCCGCCGCAGTCGGCAACAAGCACGCGCTCGACACGACAATCCGTGGCGTTCCGGAGATCGACGCCCACGACGCCCGCTCCAACAAAGCCGGTCACCCGCCCGTTCAGCACGGTGATCCTCGATACTCCGCTATCGCTCCAGATGCCGCCCGTCGAGGCCTGGAAGTCGAAGAGCTGGTCGGTAAGGTTGAAGCCGTTGAGGTCGATCGTCACGCCGCTCGCCGCCACGCGGATCCCGCGCTGCGTGCCCGCGATGGAAAGATCGCTGGTGAGATAATACGACCCGGGCTGCGCGATAATGAACTTGCTCGAGGCGTCGCCCGGCGTGTTCGTCGCGTTGATCGCGATCCGCGGCTCAACCTCGCTTAGCGTCTTGTACGTCGACGCCACCGCGCCGGAGGGTGGATTCAGCGGGCCGGCCGTGACGCGCACGGAGATCAGCGCGCCGGCCGCGAGGATGGCCATCGATGCGATGGAGGTGCATGTCACTGCGGTGCGATTCATGATTCGTTCCAATCGGCGCGGGTGCGGGTGCGAGTTCGATCGGGCGCGGGTCCTGCCAAGGCCTCCCCGATCGCGGGGCTCAGTGCGTGTAGTTAGCGTTGGCGTCCGTCGAGCCGAGCGAGCTGGGCGCCGAATCGCCGCTGATCGCGGCGCTGGCGGGCGCGGTGCGGTTGAGGATCGGCCCGACGACGTTGTTGGCGGCGATCGACCAGTTCACGACGGTGTTGGCGCTGGCGGTGTTGCGGACGATCACATTCCCCGCGCCGATAACGTGCAGCCCGCGCCCGTTGTCGTTCATGATGTTCCCCTCGATGCGGCAGTTGTTGGTCGAGGAGACGAAAATGCCGTCGCTCGCGTTTCCGTTGCAGGTGTTGCCGCGGACCAGCGAGTCATTCAGCACCACGATGCCGTCGGCGGCGTTGTCGCTGCAGACGCAGTCGATGATGGTGGTGCCGGCCTGCCCGTTGATGCCGTCAGCGCCGTTGTTTGAGGCGGAGCAGTTCTTGATGAGCCCGTCGCCGAAGAGGATGATGCCGATGCCGACGTTGTTGTACGCGCAGGAGTTGGTGATGTTGACGCCGTTGCCGGCGTACAGGCCGTAGGTCCCGTTCTCAAAGGCGGTGCACTCGGAGATCGTGCCTCCGTTGGTCACTTGGATTCCCTGCGCCACGTTGTCGCGCGCGACGCAGCCGATGGCGGCGGACACGCCGGCGATTCCGTTGAGCGTGTTGAGGGCGACGTGGCAGTTGCGCACAAGTGCGCCGTTGGCATAGATTCCGTCGCCGGCATTGCTGATCGCGCTGATGTCCTCGATGATGAAACTGGCGGAGCTGGCGTTGACCAGGTGGATGCCGTCCTGCCCCCACGAGGCGACGGTTCCGTTGCGGACGATGAGGCCGTTGCGCGAGGATGAGTCGTTGACGATCCCGTCGAGCGAGTCGGTGACGCCAACGACGGAGAATCCGTTGAGATCAAGGGTGACGCGGGCGGCGGCGATCTCGATGCCGCTCTTTCCGCTGACACCCGTGATGTTCCCCGTCAGGTAATACGAGCCGGGCTGGGTGATCCGGAAAAGGGAGTTCGCGTCGCCGGGCGTGTTCGTCGCGCTAATCGCGATCCGCGGCTCGACCTCCGTCAGCGTCTTGTACGTCGACGCCACCGCGCCGGAAGGTGGGTCGAGCGGCCCGGCGAACGCGAACAACGCCGCCGCCCCAAAGCCCGCGAGCGCGACCATCCCCAGGACCAAGCCGCCGGTGAAATTGCGTGCCATGACTCGACCTCCGGGCCCGGCGGGTTTCCGCTCAGGCTCTGGAGGTACTGCGTAAGAGTGCCGCATCCAGGTCAAACTTTGTCCGGCGGAGCGGCCAGCGTCCGAAAACGCAGCGGGCGCACCCGATCAGAGCCCCCCCGCTCCACGATTCCGCGCGAGTGTCGTACCTTCCGCGCCCAGCGCTCAGCAGCCCATCTCGAATTCGGAGGCAAACATGTCGTAATCATCCCCGTTGACAAAGCCATCTTCGTTGAAATCCGCGAAGCCGTCGCCGGATTCGAAGGCGGAGGCGAACGCGTCGTAGTCATCGCCGTTGACGAAGCCGTCGCTGTTGACATCGGGCGGGCAGTTGAAGACCTGGAGCACGGTCTCGTCGGTGAAGAACTCGACAAGGCGATGGCCCCAGGGCAGGTTGAGGGTCGTGAACCAGCCCGTGAGCGGGCCGGTGATGGAAGCGACGTCGACGCGCGAGGCGCGTGGCATGACAAAGCCGTTGACAAGCCGCACGTTGAGCGTGCCGTCCAGCGTTGCCGCGCCCTCGACGCGGAGGTGGTCGGCGTTGGTGAGGCCGGCGATATCGCAGTCGTACGAGACATGAGAGTGCGTCGTGTCCGACATGACGAACGCGCTCGCGGGATCGAACGTGAGGGAGCCGATGGGGTCCGAACTTCCCGTGCGTGCGCTGGGGCTCACGGACCCGCCCGTCATGTTGAAGGTGGGGCAGACAATCTCGCCCGTTCCGACGATCGTGCGATCCGTGGTGAGTGACAGGTTGGACGAGCTCTGAATGATGCCGCCCACCGCCAGGCGATTGACCGAAGCGAGCGCTACGCCGTTGCTGTCGACGAGCGTGACGATCTCTTCGTTGACGTCGAGCGTGGTACCGGCGTTGAAGACCACGCCGTCGGTCGTGTTGGCTCCCATCGTCATGTTGGCGAGCGCCATGACCGTGGTGTTGGTATTGAAGGTGACGCGGGCGTTGATCGCGCCGGCGCCGCTCCAGCCGCTGTCGCCCGGCATGTTGGGGTTGTGATTGAATGTGTAGCGAGTGCCGTCGATGTTGCCGGAGTGGTTGCGGAAGCGCCCGTTGATCGTGATGCCGTTGGCTCCGGTCGAGGTGATGACCGAACCGCCGGACTCGATGAAGACCTCGCCCGTGATTGTCCCCGTGCCGTCCAGTCGCCCATCCTGCCCGGGCGTGACGATCTCAAAGCCGTTGGGCGCGATGATCTCGCCACCGTTGATCGTGATGTCGTCCACCTCGGCCAGGTCGGCGTCAAGAAGAGTCAGCGTGTGAGCGCCGACGTTTATCACGCTCCCGTCCCCGGCCAGGAACCCGAGGGTGGAACTTTCATCGCCGACCGTGAGGTCGCCGGCGGCCAGAACGAGCGTCGCCCCCGAGAGGAGGTGAGTCTTCGCATTCAGCGTGGACGCGCCGGCGACCGCGTTCGGTCCGCGGAGGATCGACCCGAAGCGGAACTCGGCGAAGTCCGCGCTGACAACCGCACCATCGTCGAGCTGCGCCTCTCCCAGAACAGTGAGGTCCGCCCCGCCCGTAAGATTGACGACCGCAGATTGAGTGACGTCCAGTTTTCCGCCCACCCAAACCTTCAGCGGCCCGCTCGTCAGAACCGCCTGAGCGTTGACCACCAGCTGCCCATTGCCGCCGCCCGCAGTGCTGCTCCCCCCGATATAGACCGCATCGAACTGAGCCGTGGTTCCGGGGTTCTCGAAGAGGACATCGGCGGTCGAGGTGGCGTCGCGGGCAACCCAGAGCTCGTGCCCCGAAATGTCGGCGCCCATTTCGGCTTCCAGGCGAGCGTCGCCGGCAATCCCCGCGATGACGATCGAACCCGGATTGGAGAGAGTGGACCCCGCGCCGCTGACAATCATGCCCCCAAAGTCGTCGTTCCCGACGCCCATGAGGAGGTTGCCGTTGACGACGAGATCGGAGCCCGATCGAACATCAAAGTCGGCGAGATTGGCGCCGCTTCCGGTGCCGATGCGCAGCCCCGCGTTGCTGAACGCGGGGAGCGTGGCGGTCGCTCCGTTCTTCATGGTGACGACCGGGTTCCCCGGCGCGCCGTTGATGTCGAGCGTCGTGCCCAGTGAATTGGTGAGTGTGCCGGCGTCGATGAAAAGCTCGCCGCCGTCGAGGTCGAGTGTTGAACCGACGCCGAGGTCGAGGGAGTGGGCCGTTACCACGCCGCCGGTCGCGGTGTGCAGTACCGCGCTCCCGCCGTCGGGGTCGCCGGCCACAAAGAGCGTGCCGCCGACGGTCGCCACGCCGTCCGCGTTCACATTGAACGTCGCCGCGCCCGCTGCGCTTCCGCCGCTGATATTCCGGCTCAGCAACAGATCCCCTTGAACAGCCAGCTCCGCCTTGGTAGGCACAATCCCGCCCTGCCCCGCGACGGTGACGCTGCTCGTTGACGCGCTGCCGAATGAAACGGCCAGGTCATTTGCAAACTGGGCTAGGGCGCCGTTTGAAATGCTGACGGTCGCATCGCCACCCCCTCCGAACTTGGACGGCGATCCGCCGCCGCTCACGAGAAGGCGCGAGCGCACGAGCGGGAGTGTGGTGGTCGCGCCGCTGACGGTAATGGCTGAGGTGCTCGCGGCGTTGCTGCCGCCAACGAAATGATGCGCTACCTGCACGAGCCCGCCGCCGGTGAGGTTCAGCGTACCCGGCGCGTTCGCGCCAACCGTAAGGTCACCGGCCAGGCCGGTGAGGATCAGCTCCGCGTCGTCATCGTTGACATTCAGTATCCCGCTGCTCCCCGACGCATTTCCGATGATCGTGGGACCCGCGCTGTTGAGCGATCCGGTCGTGAGCGTGAGCGTCGCGGCGTCGCCGCTGACGTCACCGACTTTCAGCCCGCCAGCGCCGATCGCGTGCGGCGCAGAAAGCGAATACGTCACCGCGCCCTTCTTCAGCGTGTGCGTGTTGCTCGCGGCAACGCTGGCGTTCCAAGTCACGCTGTAGGTGTTCGGAAGGTTCCACACCAGCAGGCTCGACGCGTTTGGGAGTTGGTTCGGGCTCCAGTTGGTGATCGTTGCGGCACTCCCGCCCGCACCGTTGGACCAGTTGAGCGTCTGCGCGTGGGCCGACGAGGCGGCCAGGCCCGACGCCAGGCCGGCGATGCTGATGAGTCGGGCGATCTGAGAACCTGAGCGGCGGAAGGCGCGGGCGTTCATGGCATGGCTCCGGGACGCGGGTTTGGTGCGTCTGGACCTTCATGCGAACGACCCGCCGCCAAGGGGCCATGCGAATTGGTGGATTTTCGGCCCGCTACTCCTGACCCCAAGTCGAACCGCCCGTCCGGAGCCGCTCGAGCGCCGCCCGCTGCTCCGCCGCCTCCGAGATCAAGCCCGCCGCCTCGAGCTGCTCCGCCCGAAGCCGCATCGCCTCGATCAGCATCACCGATCCCGGTGCTTGGGTCGCCAGCAGCTCGATCACGGGGCGCAGCGCCTCCGCGGCGTCTGCGTGCTTCCCCTGCCCGTCCAGCGCCGTCGCCAGCGCAACCACCACCATCGGCTGGGCACTGTGCCCCCCGCCCGAGAGCGCCATCGCCTCACGCAGTGCACGCTCCGCGTCTGCGAATCGCTCCAGCTTCACAAGCTCGGTCCCAAGGTCCGCGAGCGACACCGATTGCATCACCCGATTGCCCATCGCGCGATGAATGGCGAGCGCCTCTTCGTGAAGCCCCGCTGCTTCGGCGTGCCGCCCAAGCTCGCCCGCGCTCGTGCCCGCCTGCCCGAGCAGCTGCGCGAACGGCGCGTCGCTCGTCCGCCCTTGGGACCGCAGGGCGTCGATGATCGGGGAAAGAACATCCAGCGCATCCCGGTGCGCCCCGCGCGCGCTCATCGCGGCGGCCAGCCGCATCGCAGCGCTGGTGATGCTCGGGTGGTGTGCCGCGTACACACGCTGCCGGATCACCAGCGACGCGCGATAGTCGGGCTCGGCCTCGGCGATCCGCTGATCGCGCCGGCGCAGGTCCCCGCGCGCCAGGAGCAGCGCCGACACATCAAGATCGCCCGATGCTCCGCGCGATCTGGCGCTCGCGAGTGCCTCTTCCATCAATCGCTCGGCCTCGACGGCCTCGCCCGGCTTGGCGTCCGACACCCGCCGCGAGAGCATCGACGTGAGCAGGAGCGTGCATCGCAGCGCCGAGGCGTCGCGGGCCGCGTCCAGCACCGGGCGAGCCTCTCGGAGCAGCGCCTTCGCATCATCGAACTTCCAATCCAACGACAGCGCGTCCGCCAGCGCCACCTTCGCCCTCGCCACCCGAACATCTCCCCCCGGAAGCAGGCGAGCAAACAGCTCGAGTGACGCTCGGCTCAGCGCCACGCTCTCCTCCTGCATCCGCGCCGCTCGCGCCACCCCCGCCCGCGCCGACAACGCCCGCGCGTACGACAGGCCGTCCTTCCCCGACGACCGCTCCGCCAGACGCATGGCCTCGTCGGCCTGCGCCCTTGCTTCGTCGATCCGCGCCAGAGACAGATACGTCTGACACAGCGTGATGCGGCTGCGCAGCGCCACCTCGGGCTCGTCGCTCAGCTCGATCGCCAGCATCGCCGCCGCGTCGTCGATCACCTCGCGCACCGTCAGATCACGCCCGCGCGAGATCGCCGGGTCCGCGGACGACAGCACCGACGACAGGAAGTCCGACGTGCGCTGGGACGTGCGCGACTCGATCTCGGCCTCGATCGCACGCTTCTCCGCGAGCCTCGTCGCCTCCCGCGCCCGCACCAGGCCCACGCTCGTCCCAACAACGCCCGCAACCAGAAGCACGAACGCCGCCGCCACGCCGCCCACCAACGCCGTGTGCCGGGCCGCAAACTTGCGCAGCTTGTACGCCGTCGTCGCCGGGCTGGCGTTGATAGGCAGGTCCGCCAGAAACCGGCGCAGGTCGCCCGCCAGCTCCGCCGCCGAGGCGTAGCGCCGCTCCGGGTCCTTCTCCAACGCCTTGGCGACGATCGTCTCGATGTCGCCGCGCAGCGCGCGATCGATGGACCCCAGCGACACCGGCTCCTGATCCTCGATGATCCTCGCCGCCTCTGCGATCGACTTGCCCTTCAACGCAAAGGGCAGCCGCCCCGCCAGCAGTTCGTACAGGATCACCCCGATCGCATACACGTCGGCACGCGTGTCGATCCGGTCGGCGTCCCCCCTGATCTGCTCGGGCGCCATGTACGCCAGCGTGCCGATCACCTGCCCCGGGTCGGTGCCCATGGTCGCCATCGCGTCCTCGGGCTCGACCAGCCGCGCCACCCCGAAATCCAGCACCTTGGGCTGCACGCCGCCAGGCACACCAGGCCCGCCCCGCGCCGAATCGCCGCGGTGATCCTCCACCAGGATGTTCGCGGGCTTCAGGTCCCGGTGAATCACGCCCTTCTGGTGCGCGTGATGCGCCGCATCGCACACCATCGCGACCAGCGACATCTTCTCACGCACCCCACGCCCGCTCGCGTACGCGGCCAGCCCGGGGCCCTCCACCAGCTCCATCGCGAAATACGGCGTGTCGCGACCGTCCGGACCGCGCGCACTCCCCGCCTCGAAGATCGGCGCGATCCCCGGATGCCGCAGCTTCCCCAGCGTGGCGGCCTCCTGCGCAAACCGCCGGCGCAGACCCGGCGTGCTCCACCCTCCGCGGATCACCTTGAGCGCGACCTCACGCCGCGGACTCTCCTGTTGCGCGCGATACACCGCGCCCATGCCCCCCTCGCCAAGCACCCCCGTGATTCGATACGACGCCAGCGTGAAGCCAACCAGCGGGTCCACGCCGTCACGCTCGCTCAGAATCAGCCCGCACACCGGGCGAGAAAGAAACTCGTCGTCCCGTTCGTGCGAAGCCAGCAGCGATTCAACCGCGGCACGAACCTCCGCGTCCTCGCCCCGCGCGCTCAGAAACGCCGCTCGCTCCGCGCCGGAGAGTTCCGACGCCGCGTCGAACAGTTCACGCACCTTGGCGAATCGCGCCGCGTCCACGCTCATCCACCCCGCCCCGGCCCGTCGCCTCCCGGCTCCGGCCCTTGACCCATCTCCTGGCGAAGCCACGCCCGCGCGAAATTCCAGTCACGCTTCACCGTGCGCTCCGAAGACTCCAGCACCTCCGCCGTCTGCTCCACGCTCAGCCCCGCAAAGAAGCGCAGATGCACCACGCGGGCCGCCCGTTCGTCCAGCGCCGCCAGCTTCTCCAACGCCGAATCCAGCGCCAGAATGTCCACCGCCTCCGGATCGGCATCGGACTCGAGCTCCGCGGCGTTCCGAACCGCCTTGGCCTCCGCCTGCTTCCGCCGTGCGCGATCGATCAGGATCCGCTTCATCGCAAGCGCCGCCGCACCGAAAAAGTGCGCGTGCCCCTGCCAGCGCACCTTCTCGTCACCCACCAGACGCAGATACGCCTCGTGAACCAACGCCGTCGGCTGAAGCGTCGCGCCCGGACGATCCACCCTCAGACGCGCCGCGGCCAGCCGCCTCAACTCGTCATACACCAGCGGCAACAGCTGCTCCGAAGCGCTCGCCTGGCCCTTCCCCACCGCTTCCAGCAAACGCGTCACCTCGCCGCTCGCTCGCGCCTCGCTGTCTTGCGGATCGGGCTGGTGTTCGGAGGCGTCCATCGTGCGGGCCCGGAATCGGCCCACCCCAGTCTACCGCAACTCCCGCCAAACGCGACACATGCTTGTGACAGACGCGCCGAATACCAAGGCGACTCCCAGGTCCGCTTTGGCGTGCGGACGCCAGCCAAGAGGAATGCTCGCGCCATCATCGGCTTGCCCGCGTCAGTACTGGATGTTCGCCCACGGGCTCGTCGCCATCGACGCGCTCCCGATCGGGCCGACATCGTTCCCGCCCACGATGTCGAAGTTTACGATGCACCCCTTCACGCTGTTGCGGAACACCACGTTGCCGCCGCTGGTCAAGTACAGCCCCCGATCCGCGTAGCTGATGTTGTTCCCCTCGATGCGGTTGGCCTGGCCGACGACCTTGATCGCGCCGTGCGTGCCGCCCGCCGCCCCATCGCCGCTGCAGTTGTTCCCGATCACGGCGCACGAGTAGTTCACCGAAATCCCGTCCTGCTGGTTGTTCCGCGTCGTGCAGTTCTCGACACGGGCGCCGTTGTTGGCGGCAAAGCCGCGCCCCGTGTTGTCGTTCGACGCACACCCCGTGAACGTGCTCCCGTCGGTGGTATCGAAGCCGTCGCCGCCATTCCCGATCGCCTTGCAATCGACAAAGCTCGCGTTCGCCCCGGCCGCCTTGAAACCGTCGCCGCTCGCCGTCACGTTCTGCGACGACACGCAGTCGATCGCGGTCAGGTCCGCGCCCGCCAACACGCCCGCGCCCGAGTTGCCGTAGGCCGTACACCCGCGGAGCACGCACGAGTCCTGCATCACAAAGCCGCTCTGGTTTCCCCGGGCCAGCACGTTCACGCAGCGCGTGCTGTCATCCCCCTCGATTCCCGTGACATTGCCGGTCGATTCGCTGTCGATCACATCGCAGCCCGCGCCGACGTGGATCCCCAGGCCGAGGTTGCCCACCGCGCGACTTCCCCTCACCATCGTGTTGTCACCCGTGTAGACCCCGCCGGAAGAGCACTGCAACGCCGTGCAGTCCGCCAGCACGCACTCGCCCGCCGTCAGGAAGCCATAACCACCCACCAGCGTCGCCGAGCAGCGCTCGATCGTGAACGCGCCGGTGACGCTGAAGCCCGTGCCCGGGCCGTCCGCCACCGTGCAGTCGCGGATCGTCCCGCTCCCCTCCGCGTGGATCGCCGGCGTGCCGCAGTTCACAACCTGCAGCTTTTCCAGCATCACGCTGTTCCCCTCCGCCACCACGCCCGATTGCTTGAAGTCGCGCAGCGATCCGTTGCACACCCACACGCGCGAACCGACCGTCGACGAGATTCCGATCAGCGTCGTCGCTCCCGAGCCGCGCAGCTCATAGCCGTTCAAATCAATCGACACCTGGTCCGCGCTCACCGAGACGATCTCGATCCCGATCGCCTTGGTGGTGGGCAAGGCGACGTTGCCCGTGAGGTAATAACTCCCCGGCGCCGTGATCTTGTACACGCTGTCGCCGTCCCCCGGTGTGTTCGTCGAATTGATCGCGATCCGCGGCTCGACCTCCGTCAAAGTCTTGTACGTCGAGCTCACCGTGCCGCTCGGCGGGTTCAAAGGCCCCGCCGTCACACGCAGCGATATCAATCCCGCCGCCGCCAAAAGTCCGAACGACAGAACGCCCGCGGGCACGGTCAGTGCGTGGAGTTTCATGCCCCCTAGCCTACCGCGCGGCGGGTTGCCGCCACAAGCACAAACCACAAGTCGATCGCGATCCGAAGCCGTCCAATGCCGGGCCTTTCCCCGATGCGAGACCGCCCGTGATTAGTACTGGATATTCGCCCACGGGCTGGTCGCCGTCGCGGCACTCCCGATCGGGCCGACGTCGTTGCCCCCGCTGATCCCGCCGTAGCTGTTGCCGCTGTTGCGCGAGCTGTTGCGGACGATGACGTTCCCGCCGCTGGTGGTCTGGATGCCAAAGTCACCACCGATGAGCGAGTTGCCTTCGATCCGACAGGCGTCGCCCGTGATGCGGATATTCGCTCCGACCGTCGCTCCGCTCCCGTTGCCGTCCAGCGTACAGGAGAGAATGTGTCCGCCGGAGTTCGACTCGATACCGTCGCCCTGGTTGCTCCGCGATTGACACCCTTCGAAGCGGTTCCCAAACCGCACGTTGAACCCGTCGCCCGCGCACCCGCTCACCCGGCAATTCACGAAATGATTGCCATCGCGCGCGGAAACACCCAGCGCGGCACTCGCCGTCAGGGTGCAATCGGCGAACACGCAGTCGTCCAGCGCCGTGATCGCGACGCCGAACGATTTCACGTTGCAACCCGTCATCTTCGCCAGCGAACCGAGCACGACACCCGCCCCCGCCGTTTGCGAAATCGTGCATTCCACCAGCGAGGCACGATCGCCGACGCGAACCGCCGCCGCACCCGCCTGCCCGACCGTGCAGTTCGTGAGCGACGTCTCGGTCCCGGCGGAATTGAAGCCGTCCGCACCGCTCTCGATCGAAACGCACGACACAAACCGGACAAACCCGCCCGAGGTAGCAAAGCCGTGCCCGTTGGTCCCGCGCGAGACGCAATCGGTGACCAGGGCCGATTCGCCGACGCGAATCCCCCCCGTCGAGACCACGCCAAACCCGTTCGCGAGCGCCTCGCATCCGACGACGTGGGTGGTGAAGGTCTGCTGGGATTGGTTGTCGATCCCCCATCCGCCATTCCTCGACGCCGTGATGCGCTTCAATACGCCCCGAATCGAGCAAGGTCCGAATGCCGTGGCGTCCCCAAGCGCTCACGATGCCGTTCCGGATCACGACCGACTCGAGAAACGCCGTGGTCGCAATGCCGTCGACCGATCCCGAAACACCCACCAGCGAGAATCCCATGAGATCGAGCGTCACATTGCCCGACTCGATGGAGATCCCGCTCTTGCCGCTCTGCCCCGTGACGTTCCCCGTCAGGTAGTACGAACCCGGCTGGGTGATGCGATACGTCGCCGTCGAATTGCCCGGCGTGTTCGTCGAATTGATCGCGATCCGCGGCTCCACCTCCGTCAGAGTCTTGTACGTCGAGCTCACCGCGCCGCTCGGCGGGTTCAACGGCCCGGCCACCACCAGCGCCGCCGCCAGCAGCCCGACCAACGACACCGACACCATCGCCGCCAGCCTGTTACGAATCAGGAGCATTCTCGGACCTCCGCGCGAGCGATCGCCCGCTCAGCCGAAGGTACCACATTCCTTCGCTCGCTCCAACACGATCTCGTACGCGCCCGACGCGGCTCGCACGCCGCTTCCGCCCCGGCTAGTACGTGATGTTCACCCACGCCCCAGCGGTCGAGGGTGTGGTCGAGCTCCCGCCGCTGGTGTTCCCCGCGCCGACGGAGAAATAGGTGCTGAGCGCCGAGAGCTGGTTGCGCACGATCAGGTTGCTGGTGCCCGTCACCTGAATCCCGAAATCGTCGCCCGCGAGGGTCATGTTGGTGATGTGGTTGCCGTCGACGCAGTTGTCGCTCCCGCCGACGAACACGCCCGCGAAAATCCCCGTGCCCCGCCCGTTGGTCGAGATCGAGTTGTTCACGATCGTCGTGCGGCTGCCCGTGCAGTTCACGCCGTGCGCGGTGTTGCCGAAGATGCTGTTCGATTCGATCCGCGAGTTGCTCGCGACCGCGATCCCGTCACTCCCGTTGCTCCCGATGTCACACCCGCGGATCACGCTCGCGAACGAGGCCGACACGCCGTCGCCCGTATTCAAGAGTGATGCGCAGTTGACCATCGCACCCGGGCTGGTGAAGCCGTGCCCCGTGTTGGACTCCGCCCGGCAATTCTCCGCGATGCCCCCCCCGAGGTTGAAGCCACCGTTCCCGTTCCCGATCGCGCTGCACCCGCGCACCATGATCGACGAGCTGTTGATGGTGAAGCCGGAACCCGAGTTGCTCTTGGACGTGCAGTCCACCAGTACACCACCGTCGACGAAGAAGCCGTGGCTCGACCCATTGTGCGCAAAGCAGCGTTCGACCGTCGCGTTCCTCAGATCGAACTGGATGGCACTCGATCCGTACGCGTGCACGTCCTGAACCGTGATGCTCCCGCCAAGGAAGTGCTGGATCGCATTCTTCCAATTTCGGATCGCACCGTTCCGCACCACCACCTTGGCGTCCACGCCGTCGATGTAGATCGCCGCCTGCGTGCTCGTCGCCCCAGTTCCGTTCATGGAAAAACCGTTGAGGTCGATCGTCACCTGCTGACCGCCACCAATCAGAATCTCGATCCCCTTCTTGGTCGCCTCGCCGCCCACGTCGGTGGTGAGGTAGTAGCTCCCGGGCTGCGTAATCCTGAAGACGCTGTCGGCATCGCCGGGCGTGTTCGTCTTGGAGATGGCGACTCTCGGCTCGATCTCGCTCAACGTCTTGTACGTCGGACTTACCGGGCCGAGCGGAGGCTCGAGCGGCCCGGCCGTCACACGCAGCGACATCAGCCCCGCCGCCGCCAGAAGTCCGAACGACACAACACCCGCGGGTACGGTCAGTGGATGGAGTTTCATGCCCTCCAGCCTACCGTGCGGCGGGTTGCCGACTCAAGCTCAAACCGTCGCACCAATCACCAATCAACCCCGCCCCACGCCCGGCGTTTCCCCGACGTGAGATCGATCACGGTCAGTACTGAATATTCGCCCACGGGCTCGTCGCCGTCGCCGCGCTCCCGATCGGGCCGACGTCATTCCCGCCCACGATGTCAAAGTTCACCGTGCATCCCTTCACGCTGTTGCGGAACACCGCGTTGCCACCGCTGAGGAGATACAGCCCGCGATCGGCGTAAGAGATGTTGTTCCCCTCGACGCGGTTGGCCTGGCCGATGACCTTGATCGCGCCGTGCGTGCCGCCCGCCGCCCCATCGCCGTTGCAGTTGTTCCCGATCACCGCGCACGAGAAATTCACCACGATCCCGTCCTGCTGGTTGTTCCGCGTGAGATTGTTCTCGATGTGCCCGCCGTTGTTGGCAAAGATGCCGACACCCGCGTTGTTGTTGATGCTGCAGCCAGTGATCTTGGCGGCGTTGAATGCGAAGATCCCGCGCCCGCCGTTGCTATTCGAGGTGCAGCCGGAGAATGTGCTGCTGTCGGCGCACTCAAATCCGTCCGCCGCGTTGTTCGTCGAAACGCAGTTGATGAACGTTGCATCCACATTGGCACGGAAACCATCGCTCGTGTTTGTCAGCGCCGAGCAGTGCTCGAACAGGGTCCGAGCTCCCGCGTAGAAGCCTTGGAGCTGGTTCCCGGTCGCACTGCACGCCCGCAGAATGCTCGAGTCAGAGGTCCAGAACCCATGCTGTGTGTTGCCCTCGGAGACGCACCCTTCGAGTACGGAACCTTCGCCCGCGAGAAAGCCAACTTGATTGAATCGCGCAACGCACCCAGAGATCGACACGTGTGACCCCAACCCAAAGCCTTCGTCGCCGTTGGCCTCGGCCGTGCAGCCGCGAACGGTGCTGTTCGAACCGACGCCGATTCCCGCGTAGGTCGACCCGAGCGCCATGCAATCGGTCACCACAGAGTCACCCGCAACCAATATCCCCGAGCCGCAATCCCAGGCGATGCAACGTTCGACATGGGTCACACTGGCGGAAAAGAGCGCATCGCCCCCGATCTCCCGGAAGAAGCAGTCGGAGACGCTCCCCTGCCCCCCCGCGACCAGGCCGTGCAGGCAATTGGTGATACTCACGCTCTCGACGCGATAGTCGCGGCAATCCAGCATCGCACCATTCTGGCCGAATCCGGTGATCGAACCGTTCGTGACCTCGATGTGCCCGAACCCTGAGCTCGAGATCCCATGGAGCGAGCCGGCCGCGCCGCGCAGCGTGAACCCATTGAGATTGATCGTGACGTCGGGGGCGGTATTGAAATCGACCTCGATCGCGCTCTTCCCCGCCGGCGCCGTGACATCCGATACAATGTAATAAGACCCCGCGGCGGTGATCTTGTACACGCTGTCCGCATCTCCCGGCGTGTTCGTCGAATTGATCGCGATCCGCGGCTCCACCTCCGTCAAAGTCTTGTACGTCGAATTCACCGCGCCGCTCGGCGGGTTCAACGGCCCGGCCGTCACGCGCAGCGACATCAGCCCCGCCGCCGCCAGAAGTCCGAACGAGAGAACGCCCGCGGGCACGGTCAATGCGTGGAGTTTCATGCCCTCTAGCCTACCGCGCGGTGGGGTATCGACTCAACACCAAACTGCAACGACGCTTCCGATCCGAGGCCGCCCGACGCTGGACGTTTCCCCGACGCGAGCGTGCCCGTGGTTAGTACTGGATATTCGCCCACGGGCTGGTCGCCGTCGCCGCGCTCCCGATCGGGCCCACGTCGTTCCCCCCGGCGATGGTGTTGGTGGTCGTGTTCTGGCGAAAGTAGTTTCGAGCAACCGCGTTCCCGCTCGATGAAATATCGAGCGCCCGGTAATTGAGCGCCAGCACATTCCCCTCCACGCGGCAACTCCCGTTGGTCGTGATGCGTATCCCCGCCCCCGTCGAGCCCCCGTTCTGGGAACACTGGTTGTGGAGCATGTCGACCGCGCCCCCCGAATCCATCAGAATGCCCGCGACCGCGTTGAGATCAAAGAAACTGTCGCGAACCACGCCGGCCGTGGTGATATGCACCCCGCTCTGCGAGTTCTGGTGCGCCATGCACGCCACAACCTCGCAGTGCGTGGCGGCACGAATCCCCGAAAGGAGATTGTTGTCAGCGGCGCAGTGCTGCAGCAGGCTGTACCCCGGGGTGGCGTTGATCCCGTACTGCGAGTTGTTGTTGGCCGTGCTGTCGCGCACAACCGCGTGAAGGCCGACCACAATGCCGCTCCCGGTGTTCAGGTTCGCGGAACATCCGATGAGCGTCGCCCCGTCGTGCGTGTTGAATCCGTCGCCGGTGTTGCCCTGCGCCGTGCAGGCATTGAAACGATGCGAGCCCGTGGCGCCCGAAACCAAGCCGAAGCCGCCAGCGCCGTTGCCGCGGGCAATACAGGAATCGAACGAGCACGCCGTCTTCCCGAGGAACCCCGTGAGCGTGTTGCTCAGCGCATTGCATCCCGTGAGAATCACTCCGTCCCGAGCGATGAACCCCTCGCGGGAGTTTCCGTACGCCGTGCAGTTGATGACCCGCCCATTCTGATTGACGTGAAACCCCTCGCGCCCGTTCGAGGTCGCGTGCACCCCTTCGACGATGAACTGATTGAGCGCGTTGCTCCCGTCATACAACAAAATACCCGCGTTCCCCCAGCTCCGGGCGATCCCGTCCCGGATCGTACCGCCGGTATGAACACCCGAAACCGAAACGCCCGAAACCGAGCCCGCGACACCGATCAAGGTGTACCCGTTGAGATCCAGGGTCACGTTGTCGGCCGCGATCTCGATCCCGGACTTGCCGCTCTGCCCCGTGACATTCCCCGTCAGGTAGTAACTCCCCGCCGACACGATCCGGTACACGCTGTCCGCGTCCCCCGGCGTGTTCGTCGAATTGATCGCGATCCGTGGTTCCACCTCCGTCAAGGTCTTGTACGTCGAACTCACCGCGCCGCCCGGCGGGTTCAAAGGCCCGGCGATCGCTATCACCACCGCCGCCGCCCCCAGCACGCAACCAACCACGCCCCAAGGCCGACGATTCATCCCGCTCAACATGATCCCCTCCCCGCCACCCAAGCGGCCTGGCAATCTTGCAACACCCCGATGACGCCAGCCTAATCTCGACGCCCCGCGCCACGCAAGGCAAACATCAACGATCCGTCGCCGACACAAACCCCAGCCGCCAATCCCTCCGCTCTCGTCCGCTTTGCTCATCCGCCATGCGACGAGCCCGACTCGCTCGCGCCCGCTCCACCCAACCAGTTCGCCCGCCCATTCTGTTCCGCTGCCCGTTGCTCCTTGTCCCTCTTCGTTCCATCGCTTCCTTTACACTTTCATCATGCCAAAGGACGCCCCTCAATTCCCCGTCCTCTCCCGCCGCGCCTTCAGCGCCGGCGCGATCTCACTCACCGCGTCCCTCGCCGCGCGGACCTTGGCCTCGCGCCAATCAACATCCCAGCCAACAACCAAGCCAACAACCCAGCCCCGCGCCGATCTCAACGATGCCGACTTCCTCGAAGACCAGGCCCGACGCGTCGTCGCCTCCGCCCTCATCCGCGCCGGCGAGACCCGCGGCCCGTACACCAACTCAACCGCCTTCGACCTCCACGTCCCCGGCGGAAACATGGGCTACCCCGCCTTCTGGATCCGCGACGCCGCCATGATGCTCGGCGCCGATCTCATCTCCGCCGCGGAACTCAAGGGCTGGATCACCCTCATCGCCCGCACCATCCGCGACGCCGAATGGAACGTCCGCGAAGGCGTCGTCGTCCCCGCCTACTTCGTCCCCGATCACATCAACTTCGACGGCTCCGCCTGCTTCTACCCCGGCTCCTACGAATCCGGCGACAAGCAAGGCGGCCCGCCCTTTGGAAAGTTCCCGCCACTCGACGACAACTTCTACTTCATCCAAATAGTCCAGGAATACTGGCGGCTCACCAGCGACAAGACCTTCCTCCGCGCGCCGATCCAGACCGCGTCCGGCCCGCTCCCGCTCATCGATCTCTGCGATCGCGTCTTCCGCGCCATCCCTTGCAACCCCGATACCCAACTCGTTACCTCCGACGAAACGAACAACGCCAAAGACTGGGGCTTCTGTGACAGCGTCACGAAGAGCGGCCAGCTCCTCTTCCCGTCAATCCTTCGCTGTATCGCTGCCCGTCAACTTACAAATCTCACGTTTTTGATCGATGACAATGTTGTTCGATCGGACCAGTTTTCCCTTCAGTTCATCAAGACGTGGGCGAGTCTCACCACCCGGCTCCCTACTCCACCGATCACCGACAACCGAGCCGACGACTGCGAAGTCTGGCTCCGCTCCGCCACCGAACTCGGCAACCAGCCCGACGTCTGGGGCAGCGCCTTCGCCCTCGGCTCGCGGACGATCAAGGACGATGACGCCAAGTGCGTCTCCCGCGCCCTCGTCCGCGCCTTCCGCGACAAAACCGCTGTCCGCGATGGCCTGGTCCGCCACATCCTCACCACCGACACCACCAACAACGCAGGCTGGCAGAAGTCCGTCTCGCCCGTCGGCGAATACCAGAACGGCGGATACTGGTCCACGCCCAGCGGCTGGTACATCGCCGCCATGTATGTCACCGACCCCGCCGCCGCGCGCGACATGGCCCGCGACTTCGTCCGCACCCTCCGCTCCTGGCTCCGCGACGACGGGACCACCCGCGCCTGGGAATGGTCCAACCCCGACACCGGACGCACCGCCAACGAGTTCTACGCCGCCAGCGTCGCGCTCCCCTGGATCGCGCTGAAGAACGCCAACCTTCTCCACCTGCTCCGCGACTCCTGATCGCGCCGTTCGCGTCGCGCGTGCCGCCGATGTCGGCACCCCGACATCGGTGCTCTTCTCTTCTGCCTTCGCGCGCCGGTCCTTGCCCCACGCACGCTGTCTCCACCAATCCAAATCTGGGCAATCCCGCTCGCGATCCGTTCGGCCTTCTTCTCGCCGAACCGCCGTCATCGCTCCCATTCTCGGACGCTCACCAACAGAACTTCACGCCCCGCCCGCCACTTTCACTTGTGCCCGTATTTCACGGGGATAAACTGCCCCTGACTCACATCACCCGCGACGCCGTGAGATAGCGCCGTGGGCAAGAGAAGGAGATGAGACATGAAGACGTTGTCGGCGTTGGTTGTTCTGTCGTTGGCTGGCCTCGCGCAGGCCCAGCCCACCCAGGTGTTCTATTCCAATTTCGATTCCGGCCAGCCCGCCGAGATTTCCGGCGCGGGCGGCCTTGAGTCCGTCGCCGGTTTCGCCGGCGCGGGCAACACCGGTGACACCTTCACCGGCGATCTCTGGCGCAACGACGGCAGCGCCTTCGTCAAGACCACACTCTCCCTCACCAACCTCCCCGCCCACGACTCCGTCTCCGTCGGCTTCCTCCTGGCCTTCATCGATTCCTGGGACAGCACCAACGGCAGCCCCGCGCCCGATTGGTTCAACCTCGACATCGACGGCACCAACTTCCTCCAGCTCACCAGCGCCAACGCCTCCGGCAACGTCACCTACGCCGGCGATCAGATCTACTGGGGCGGCGCCGGCTGGAACGGCAGCTGGTGGGATCGCGCCTTCGACATGGGCAACGAAGCCCTCATCCAATCCATCCCCCACACCGCCAGCACCCTCACCCTCGATTTCTACGCCTCCGGCAATGGCTGGCAGGCCGGTATCGATGAGTCCTTCGCCATCGATAACCTCGAAGTCATCGTCAACAAGGTCCCCGCGCCCGGTGCCGTCGGCGCCCTCTCGATCCTCGGCCTGGCCGCCCTCCGCCGCCGCCGCTGATCGCGACCACCCGACTCCCGCCTTATTTGGTCCTCGCGTCTTCGGACGCCGGACCTGACGAGTCCGCGAGGAAGGTCCGGGTCGATCATCCATGAGTTCGGCCCCGCGCCGATCACATCACACTCCAAATCCACAAGGGCCGTTCCCACCACGGGAGCGGCCCTTTTCTTTTCCACCTTCACGTGCCGACTTCTCTCGTCTGTTTCTTTCCGCCTCTCCCTCCTCTTCCGCCTCCTCCTCCTCATCTGCTTCATCTCCTCTTCCGCTCCCCAATCCTCATGCTTTGCCTTCTCTTCTCCGTGTCCTCCGCGCTCTCCGCGGTGAGCCTCTTCCGAATGCCGAATCGCGAATACCGAATGCCGCTTCCTCCTCCACTCGACCACCCCGCCACGGGTCCACTCCTTCCCCCTGCCCATTCTGAAGTAAACAGTCCATATCCATTCCGTTATCAGACCTTCCCGCCCCGTGCAGCCCGTTTCATCCCTGCTTCTCCGCACTTTTTGCTCGCCACGCCCACCCTCGTCCGGTACCCTCCTTCTGCCCGTCTGAGACACGGGCACCGGTGGCAATTCCGCCCCGGCAGAGGAGAGACGCACATGAACACGAAGATCGTGGCCGCTATGGCCCTCGTCGCGCTCGCCGGCGCGGCCAACGCCGAAACCGTCCTTGTTTGGGGCACGGGCAACGACAACGTCGGCGGCAGCACCGCCAACATCGCCGCCTGGCTCCAGGCCTCCGGCCGCTTCACGTCCGTGTCCGCCACCGGGGCGGACTACGTCGATTTCAACACCCTCAACAGCTACGACAAGATCCTCTACTTCTCCAACACCAGCGGCGTGCTGGACCCCACCGCCATCGGCAATGTCCTCGCCGACTACGCCGACACCGGCAAGCGCCTCGTCCTCGGCACCTTCGCCTGGGCCAACCAGGGCGGCAACACCCTCGGCGGCCGCATCATGAGCGACGCCATCAGCCCCTTCACCATCACCGGCACCTCGATCTACTCCGGCGTCACCATCGGCTCCACCGACGGCTCGCTCTTCTGGGGCGGCGTCAATTCCATCAACGGCTACTTCCACGATAACGTCGGCGTCGCCGCCGGCGCCACCCTCCGCGGCTCGTGGTCCGACGGCTCGCCCCTCCTGGCCACCAAGGGCAACGTCGTCGCGGTGAACCTCTTCCCCGAAGACGCTTTCGGCAACGTCGGCGGCGACTACCGCCAGCTCTTCACCAACGCCCTCGATGAAGTCCCCGCGCCCGGCACCATCGGCGCCCTCTCGATCTTCGGCCTGGCCGCCCTCCGCCGCCGCCGCTGATCGCCCCCGCTCAACGTGAACCCTGGCGGCCCCACGCCGATCACGTCACGCTCCCAAACGACAAGGGCCGTTCCCACCACGGGAGCGGCCCTTTTCATTTCCACCTTCACGTGCCGACTTCTCTCGTCTACTTCTTCTCCGCTTCCCACTCCTCATACTTTGCCTTCTCTTCTCCGCGTCCTCCGCGCTCTCCGCGGTGAACCTCTTCCGAATGCCGAATCACGAATGCCGAGTCCTCTCTCACCCCGCCATCTTCCTGAACAGCGCCTTGTACGCCACGCTCCACGCCCGCCCGCGTGCGACCGCGCCCTCGGTGTACGAGATGAACGTCATGTTTGTCCATGTGCGCCCCGCGTTGTCGACCAGCGTGCCCGGCGCGGGAGGGTCGGCCAGCTCCGCCGTCACCGCGTCGCGCAGCGCCCACAACGCGCTCTCGCTGGCCGCCACCAAGCGACCCTCGACCGTCACGTTCAATTCCAGCAAGCCCAGCAGCGTCGATCCCGCATCCGTGATCCCAAGCGAGATGTTCAGCGGCGCCAGCTCGCCCTGCACACCCATCACAAACACGTTCGGCCCGCTCCCAAACAGGTTTTTCGACTTGAACGAACTCGCCATCACCCACCCCCACAACTCGTTGCCCCGATGCCCCGTGCTTCGTTGCCTTCTTCTTCCCAACCCACTCCCCCGCTCGTCCCTTCGTCTCTTCGTGACTCCGTGACTTCGTGACTTCGTGACTCTCTTCTTTCCTCCGCGTCCTCTGCGCTCTCTGCGTTAAACCTCTTCTCTTCACGACTCACGATTCACCAGCGACCGTGATCGGGTCCGAATGTCCGTCCGCCGAGATTGCCACGAACTCCACGGCCCGCGTCGCGCCGCGTCCGTTCACGTCGTGCCGCACGTTCGTCACGACCGCCTGCATCGAGATCGACTTCTTCTGGGCGTCCGATGCGCCCAAGGACGCAACAAGCACCAGCACCGCGCTCTGGCCCGGCCTGGGCGACGAGAGGTCGCTCGTGTTCATCTCGCGCACGACCTTCACGTTGACGCGCACCGAGGGCACATCCGCGAACACCACCTCCGCGCCGCCCTCGCCGCGATCCGCGATCACCTCCTCGGCCACGCGATCGATCGCCACGCTCTTCACGCCGCCCCACACCTCGCCCGCGAACACCACCTCGCTCGGATTCAGCACCAGCATCACACGTCCTCCTCACCACCCACGCGGCCTTGGACTCTTCTTCGTGACTTCGTGACTCTGTGACTCCGTGACTTCCCGTCATCCTCTGACGAGCCACACCACATTCATCCGCCGCGTCGCGTCCGCAACGCCGTCGCCGTCGGTGTCCACCCGCGCCGCCGCTGTCTGCCGCTCGGCCGCGAAACGCCGCCGGTACATCTCCGCGCGCTCCCACAGCGCCGAGCCCGGCCCCGACAGCGATCCCGCGGCCGCGTACACCAAGTGCAACGCGCCCAGCGCCTCCACCCGCGAGAGCGCCGCACCGTTCACCACCGCGCCCTCGCCAACCGCGCCCGGAATCTCCGCGCTCTCAAGGCCCAGCAGGCGCAGCACCAGGTCGTGCGTCATGCCCACCTGCGGCCCGAAGGTCCGAACTTCCACGCTCGCGCCCGCCACATTCGCCGGCCACACCGCCGCCGCGTCCACACTCGCTCGGCAGCGCGACACCGCTGCTTCCGTCGCGCTCACGCGCTCCACCACCTCGCACGCGACGTTGTTGATGACGACGACGTGCCCGACGTCCACGCCCGCCACGACAAAGTCGCGGTCGAACGTGGCGAGCGTCAGCACGCCGTCGTCGAGGCTGCCGGTCCCCTTCACCAGCCTCTGCCCGATCCACGAGACTTGATTGAACACGTTGGGCTCGATCGCCAAGAGATCACGGTCGTGTGCGAACATCGAAGAACTCCTTTGAAAATGGCATCGTCTCTCTCCCCAATCCCAGCCCGGGACTTTCATCCCGGGCCGGGCCTCCCTTCGCCGGGCGACGCCCTCACAGCGCCCGGCGTTCCCACGTCAGGTCGTCGACAGGCCGCGGACCAGCCCGTGCGCGTTCTCGTTGCGGAACTCCAGCGTGTACTCGCCGACCACCAGGCCGGCGCTGCGGTCGCCCTGCGCACCCAGCGGCTGGTACGCGAAGCTGCGCCCGCGCAGCGGCATGACCTCGATCCGCGAGCTGTCGAGGAAGAGCACGGTGTCCGCGGGCACCCAGCGGCTCACGATCACCTTGCACACGCCGAAGTCGCTCTCGTAGACGCTCACCAGGTCGCGCAGCCTGGTGTCCTCGGGCGCGTAGGCGCGGGCCGAGCTGATGAGCTGGTTGATGCGGCGTTTCTGCATCCCGCCGCACACGATGGTGTCGATGCGCCCGGCGCTCTGCTCCCACACGGTGCGGAGCGCGGCGTTGAGCACGACGTCGTTGAGGTCGGTCCCCGCGCCGCCGCCCGACGGGAACCCGCCCTGCCCGGGCACGAACTGGTTGGTCGAGACCTGGCGGACGATGCCGTTCATCGAGCGGCGGACGCTCGCCGAGCCCTGCTGGCCCGTGCTGGGCGCGGTGCCGTTGATGACGGTGTTCTCCAGGTCGCGCAGGAGCTCGCGCATGCGCTCCTGCTTCTGGAAGTCGAGCTCGTCGGAGGCGCCGAAGACGCGGGCGGCCCGCATCGAGCCCGACACCTCGACCGAGGCCGCGAAGATCTGCGTGAAGTTCTGCTTGCGGTAGCGCGTGGTGAAGCGCGTCGCCGGCGCGTCGGCGCCCTCCAGCGCGGCGTTGCCCACGATCGTGAGCTTCAGCCCGTTCGAGAGGTTCGACGCCGAAGTCCCGCCGTAGCGGCGCACGACGGTGAGCGTGTTGGTCGCGACGCCGGTGACCTGCATGATCTCGGACGCGTTGCCGGGGCGCACCAGGTCGCCGACCTGGAAGCGCGACCCGTTGTTGACCGTGACGCTGGTGGCGTCCTGGGCGTTGGGCGTGAAGGTCGTCTGGTTGATCGCGTCGGTGTTGGGCAGCAGCGCGTCCTCCACCCACTCGTGGATCGTCGAGAGCGCCGACCGCGCCGGATCGCCGAGGTGATCCAGGAGCGGCGTTTCGTACGGGCTCACGATCGAGATGAGGTCCGACACGTCCTCCATGATTTCCGGCAGGTCGGCGCCCGCCGCGTACGTTGCTTTCCCGGTGAATGCCATGCTTCAATCCTCCTTCGTTGGCGCGGGGTCGCCGCGCATTCCCCTGAACACGAACGTGAATACGAGTGCGGAACGAACTCAGGCGTTGCGGCGCATCCGCAAGTAGCGGAGGAGCGCCTGGCGATCGCCGCTCTGGCGGGCCTCTTCGAGGGCGCGGGCCAGGGCGAGGTCCTCGCCGCTCCCGGCGTCGGGCGCCATGGCCGCGGGCTGCGCGCCCGCGCGGAAGAGGAAGGGCTTGCGCCGCTTCAGATCGCGGAGCACCGCGCCGACGTCCGGCGCGTCCATCCCCGTCAGCGCCGCCTGCGCGAGCATGACCACGGTCTCGATGTCGACCGCGTCCAGCGCCTGGGCCTCGCGCTCGAGGCGCGAGCGCAGCTCCGCCCGGCCCGCGGCCTTTGTTGCCTCGTCCAGCTGCTTTTCCAGTTCGGCGAGGCGATCCTCGGCGGCGATGGCGCGGCGTCGCCACTGAAGGTCCTCGGTGACGAGCGGGCCGCCCGCGCCCTGCGACTCGGGCGCGCCCTCGCCGCCTCCCGAACCGCCGCCACCAATCCCGCCACCTCCGATCCCGCCGCCGCCCGTGCCTCCAAGACCTCCGTCAGGCATGACATGCCTCCTTTCGTGATGAGTGAAGAGATGCAATCCGATTTCAAACGTGATGAGCGATCAGCCGATGCCCGGGTCGCCCGGCGCATAGCCCAGCTCCGCGAGCACGCGCTCGCGCGGGACGCCCAGTTCCACCTTGCCCTGGGCGGCCCGGACCTCGCGGGTGATGTCCTCGGGGAGCGGGTCGTTCCACTCCAGGCGCACGGCGCGTTCCTCTTCGGTGGTGGAGAGCGCGCCGGCGTGGTCGAGGGCGGCGAGGATGAGCGAGCAGACCTGGGCCATGCCCCGGCCGTAGGTGACGCGCTTGCGCTCGGTCTTGGCGAGCACGCCCATGAGCGTGATGCGGAGGGCGTTGGCGCTGGAGAGGTTGCCGACCTTGGCGCGGACCACGCCGCCGGCGAGGGGCGGGATGCCCGAGACCTTGTCGAGCGCTTCGCGGACGCCCTCGATGTGGGCCTCTTCGCTGGGGCACGACGCGTCGCCGCCGAACTCGCTGATGTGGGCGTCCATGTTGTCGGTGGTCCAGAGCTGTCCCGGCGCGACGGGCGCGGTGTCGAAGCCATCGAGGCCCTTGGCGAGGTACATCTTGAAGCTCTGCATGGTGACGCGGCAGGCGCGGTCGGAGAGGCGGGTGTTGAGCTCGTCCTGCAGCGGGATGAGCGGCTCGACGTCCGACAGGCCGCTGTAGTGGAAGGGCTGGGCGATGTTCTGGATGTGGACGACGGGGATGCGGCCCTGGGTCCAGGCGAGGTCTTCGTCGATGACGAGGCGGTCGTCCTCGTAGAGCTGGCGGCGCGCGGCGCTCAGGACCTCGAGGGTGGCGGAGCGCTTGCGGGCGGCGGGCGCCTGCCAGGCGCGCCGGATGATCGCGAGCGGCGAGTTCGATGTTGATTCGATGCTGTTGGTGGCGTGCTCGACGCTGATGAGATAGGCGGAGAGTTCGCGGTAGTCGCGCGGGTTGGTGATGGGGATGCCGCGGCGAGGGTCGATCGCGTCGATGCGGATGTCGTCGAGGATGGGGCGGAGCGCGTCGAGCGCGTGGTCGTCGGCGGGATCGACGGGCGCGGCATGATGGGGCCTGGCGCGGACGGCGAGGTCGACGTGCCCGAAGACGTGGGCGAGGAGCGCCATGTCCTGCAGGAGCGAGATGCCGCCCGACTGTTCCCACACGCGGTCGAGCAGGCGTTCGATGAGTCGGCGCTTGGACGGGTCCCTGGCGGTGGAGATGATGGTGACGGGCTTGCCGAAGATGAAGTCGACCATGGCGTGGACGCGCCAGGCGATGTCGTTCTCGATGACGACCTCGCGGCGGAGGACGGCGCGATCGTCGAGGGCGAGGGCGGGATCGCCGAGCACGCGCGGCGGGAGGCCGACCTCCTGTCCCTGGCGGTACCAACCCCGGGGCGACCCGCGGCCGGCGGGCGTGAGCGGATTTCGGAAGTACGTCCAGAGCTTTTCGAGGCGCGGGATCGCGCCGGCGCGATGCTCGTCGAGCACGAGATTGAGCAAGGCCTCGTCGAGGCCGACGTTCGAGAATGCGCTGAGCCTGTAGGCCATCGGGCCGCCCTCCGGGTTGGTCCTCGCGTCGGCCTCACGTTCGGCCCGCCCGCGAGCGATGTGTCACCCAGTGGGCGGACGGACACTTTGGTGCGCACCAGGGCGGTGGTAAGTAGGCACTAGCCACTAGGCACTTGGCACTAGGAAAGGCCATAAGACAAGGCCGAAGTGGGGGTTGCGCGATGCGGAAAATCGCGCGAAGATTTTTTTCGGAAATCCGGAAAGTGGCCAAAAAGACGGACACTTTGGTGCGCACCAATGTGGTTGTAAGCGGGGACTAACCGGGAGGAGCGGGAGTGGGGAAGAGAAGAGGTTCAACGCAGAGGACGCAAAGGACGCAAAGGACGCGGAGGGCGCAGAGGGCGCGGAGGGGAAGCGAATGCGGAAGATCGCTTCGGTCGGGTGGCCGGTGCGAATCGAGCGCGACCCTCACCACAGAGGCACCGAAGCACCGAGCAAGCACAGAGAGGAGGGGGCGGGAAAGAGAAGAGGTTCAGCGCAGAGGTCGCGGAGGGAGCGGAGGTGGAGGGACGACCGGGAGGGCTCCACGATGCCGCGTCGACACAGGCGGCGCGAGGACGACACACCGGCGGGGACCGCCGGGCCACCCGGAACGTGGTGAGGCCGGGCCGGGCCTGGTCCTGAAGACTGCAGAAGATTCGGATGGAATCGAGTTTTCAGCGCCCGCGCGGAACGGCGTCTACTTCCTCGGGTCGCGATCGCCCAGCACCTTGTCGGTCTGGGCCTTGCGGAACGTGCGGAGCTTCTCGCGCAGTTCGGGGCGCGACGACGAGACGATCGAGGCGGCCAGGATCGCCGCGTTGATCGCGCCGGCCTTGCCGATCGCGAGGGTGCCGACGGGCACGCCGCCGGGCATCTGCACGATGGAGAGGAGCGAGTCCATGCCCTTGAGCGACTTGCTCTCGACGGGAACGCCGAGCACGGGGATGACGCACTTGCTGGCGCACATGCCGGGGAGGTGGGCGGCCCCGCCCGCGCCGGCGATGATGACCTCGATGCCGCGGGCTTCGGCGCTGGCGGCGTATTCGAAGAGCCAGTCGGGCGTTCGATGAGCGGAGACGACCATGCACTCGTGCGCGACACCCAGTTCATCGAGCGTGGTGTCGGCGTGCTGCATCGTTTCCCAGTCGGATCGCGAGCCCATGATGACGCCGACGAGCACGCGGGCGGGCGGCGCGGCCTGGGGATTGGAACCAGGATTCTGAGCGGGACCCGGTTGTGTGGCGGCCTTCTTGCCCATGCGCGGCTCCTGTCGCGGGCAGTTTACGCCGCGCCGGCGCGATTCGCACCGAACGCGATCAGTCCTTCCAGCCTTCGGGCATGATCGTGATCGCGTTCGAGACTGTGCCGCCGGCGATGCAGATCGCGAAGCACGGCTCGGGCTTTTCGTAGCGCCACTTGGCGTCGGGGAAGAAGTCGATGGCCTCGAAGTCAAACTCGCCGCACCCGGTTTCGTCGAAGACCGCGCCGGGCAGGCGCGCGACCTTGCACGCGAACTGGTGGGTGAGCGCGGAAACGAGCATGACGGCCAGGTACTTGGGCGCGGCGGCCACGCCCGGCGCGACCTTGGGTAGCACGCCCGCCCCGATGGAACCGAGCACGCGCCCGATCTTGGCGTCGCCATCGGAGGGAGCGGCCTTGAGCACGACCTTGCCCTCGGCGCGCTCGGGCGAGCCGGCGACGGCGCGGATGTGAACGGGCGTGGCGCTGGCGGGCTCAGGGGCGACGGGCGGCACGCCGAAGCGGGCCTTGTTCTCGTCGATCAGGCAGACGCTGGATTCGCTGACGAGTTCATCGAGCCAGGCGACGCAGGTGTAGCGGGCGGCGTCGGCGGGGAGGGAGAGGGCGGCGGGAAGATCGACGGCGAACTGATGGGAGAAGCCGTCGGGGACGAGCGCGCCCGATGGCGGGCGCGGCGGCTTGGCGGGGTTGAACGCGCGGGCGGGCCCGATCGGGGCCGAGTGCGGGCGCATGGTGGTGCGCTGCCACAATTGACCGGTGAGCGAATCGAAGGCGATGAGGCGCAGGAATTGATCGGAATTGGAGCCGTAGACCTGGGACTGACGCGGGGTGAGGGCCACGGCGCCGAGCGCGCCGGTGGTGGGCGCGCCGTCGCGTGAGGCGGGAACGACGCTCAGCAGCAACGCCGGCTTGGCGGGGGTCTGCGGGCAGCGCGGCACGCCATCGCCGAAGATGGACGGGATCGCGACGCGTTCGAGTTTGGTTGTCTGCATGTGGTCAACCGTGGGGAATCGGCACGGGTGTGCCGTGGATTACATCGCGGCGTCGGTATTGACGGGGAGCGTGGCGAGGTTTCGGGCGCGGACGTTTTCCTGGCAGCGCGGGCAGAGGTCGGTGTGTTCGTGGAGCGCGGGGGTCATGACGCAGGTGGCGTTGAAGGTGCAGTGGGCGTTGGAGCCGTCGATGGCGGGGTTGGCGGCGCCGGTGGGGAGCTTGGTGGAGGCCAGGCCGAACGAGTGCGTCGACTCGTGGACGGAGGTCTGGAGCGTCGCGTTGGCGACGTCGAAGGAGTTGTCCTCGCGATGGCGGCGTTCGCGGAATCGCATACCGACGGTGGTGGATTGGCCGGTCTGCACGCCGCTGAGCATGTGCCGCGAGCGATAGTTGATGGCGATATTCACGGTGTCGCCGTTGTTGATTCCGGTGCCGCCCAGGTCGAAGATGAACTCCCAGCGGTCGTAGTCGCCGCCCTCGCTGACGGGGCGGGCGTACTCGCCGACCGACGTCGGATTCGAGAACTTCGCGACGGGGATGTTGCCGGTTCGTGTCGCGTCGTTGGCGTCGACCCAGGTCGCGGATTGAACCCATCCCGCGTCGTTGTTGAAGAACTCCGCCTCGCGAGCGGACACCGAACCGGTGAGCTGGTTGGCGGGGTCTCCGACCGTGAAGTTGTTGAAGTTGACCGTCTTGTTGCGGGTGCCCAGGGTGATGGTGTCGACGTAGACGAGGTGGAAGTAGTTGTTCCCGGCGCCCTGCGCGCAGTTGTTGGCGAAGGTGATGGCGTCGTTGGTGTCGTGGACGCGCTTGTGGGCGGGAGTGCTGTCCTGGCCGACCGCGACGACCTCGTTGAAGACGCCGGCGTGCTTGGCGATCAGGTCGTTCTGGATGCCGGTGGAGATATCCGAATAGCTCCCGCCGCCCGGGCGGGCCATGTTGTCGACCTCGTAGAGGATCTTGCGCCAGACGGTGTAGGTGCCGGCGTCGAGACCTCCGGTGTTGGTCGTCTCGAGCGTGGCCTTGAGGTTGAAGATGTCGCCGCCGAAGCGCGAGGTGTGGAACTCGATCACGGGCGTCCAGCCGTCGGCCTGGGTGGTCTCGACCTTGACGTCGGCGATGTTGGGCCCGTCGAAGCCGCAACGGAGTGTGTCCTTGAGCTGGGCGGCGGCGCGGTTGCCGCCGTCGGGCACGTTGTAGAAGCGGACCTTCTTGCCCGCGAGCGAGTCGGTCTTGGAGGAATCGCGCCAGCGGATCTTGGCCTTGATGAGGATCATGCGCCCGTTCTGCTTCACCTGGTTGCCGGAGACCGTGCGGTTCAGGTTGATGTACTGGCGCCGGGCCTCGGTGGGGGCGGTCGGAGTTCCCGCGGCCTTGGTGCCGGTGACCTCAACGACCTCGACGAGCTCGATCTCGTCGGCGGTGCCGGTCGGCCCGCGATCGATCGTGCCGGGCGTCGGGGGCGGAGGCGGCTCGGGCGCGTGAACCATGGTGACGGTGCGCTTGGCGCGCGTGCGGGTGTGCCCGCCTCCGCCGTGGCCTGTCGCGCTCCCGGGCACCGCGGTGGTCGCGGCGGCCGCGTCGATCGGCTCCTCGATCTCGGCGTCCGCGGCGCTCTCCGGACCATCGGCGGCCTTGGCCGAACCACCTGAGTTGATCATCACGGTCGTGCCCTTGATCGTCACGCCCGCGGGGTCGATCACCACGAAGTTCCCGCCGCACTTCAGATTGACGGACTGGGTGCCCTCGATGCAGATATCGCCGGCCTTGATGTGCACGCCCGACGAGCCCTGCACCGTGACCTTGCCGCTCTTCAGGCTGAGCTTGTCGCTGGATTCCTCGACGATTTCCTTGGCGTTGAGCGTGTAGCGATCGGTGACCTTGGTGGTCTGCTTCTTCTGGAAGTCCTCGACGACGTCCTCGATCACGGTCTTGTTGACGACCTTTTCGATCTTGTAGAAGGTGCCCTTCTTGCGGTGGTCGTTGGTGTCGCCGCAGACCAGGGTATTGTGGTCGCCCTTGTCCTCGTTGCCGACGATTTCTTCTCGGTTGCCGTAGGCGCTCTCGTAGAGGCTGGCCTTGACGGTGAGGTCCATGCGCCGCTGCGCGTGGATCATGAGCTGTTCGCTGCCGTCCTTGTCCTCGAAGCGGATCTCGTGGTAGCCGCCGGAGTGGGGCGAGGAATCGGTGCGGATGGTGCTGATGGTTTTGTTGGCGGGGAGCGCGTAGGGAACCTTGTTGTCGAAGTTGTACACGCGCCCGGTGATGATCGGGCGATCGGGATCGCCTTCAAGGAACTCGACGATGACCTCGTGCCCCACGCGCGGGATGAACATCGCGCCGTAGCTCTTGCCGGCCCAGGGCTGCGAGACGCGGATCCACGCCGAGGAGTCCTGCGGCTTCTCCGCGCCGTAGCGGTCCCACATGAAGCGGACGCGGACGCGGCCGAAATCGTCGACCTGGAGCTCCTGCCCGTCGGGGCCGACGACCATGGCGGTCTGCGGCCCGGGCACCACGGGCTTGGGTGTCGAGCGATTGGGGCGGAACGCGCGGTCCGACTTGATCGCGCGCAGCGAGCAGGAGATCGAGCCGCCGCCGCCCTCGCCCGATTCGTCCAGGTTCTGGATCGCGATGAGTGTGGAGGTGATGACGAGGTATTCGCCTCGATCGGCATCGCGGAGGACTTCGCGCGGGTCCTTGAGCTTGAACGTGCCGCCCGCGTAGATATCGCGGCATGTGCCGGAGCCCGACCAGCCCATGGCGTGGGCGGCGATCTCCTCGGCCCGGACGCGGGCCTGGACCTCGCCGTCGGCGACCTCGGTGTATTCGCCCGGATGATCGAAGACCTCGCGGTCGGCGGCGATGCCCGGCACCTCCACGCCGCGCGTGGTGTTCAGGTTCTTGGTGGGCGCCTTGAAGTCGAAGTCGTTGAGCGCGACGCTGGCGGATTCCAGGTCTGCGTCGAAGTTCCAATCCGAGAGCGTGTTGGCGGGCGCGGGCATCGACGGATTGGGCGGGAAGAACTCGACCTCGGGGACGTTGGGGAGCGGCTTGTGCGAGAGCGGGTCGTCGCACAGCACCATCTTGTGGGCGCCGTTCTCGTGCTTGAAGAAGTACGAGATGCCCTCCTGCTCCATCAGTCGCGAGATGAAGTTGAAGTCGCTCTCGCGGTACTGAACGCAGTTCTCCCACGTCCGGTACGTGCCCTTGAGCTGGTCGTCCACCACCACGTCGTAGTACTCGAGGTACTCCTTGATGATGTCCGGGACCTTCTGGTTCTGGTAGATGATGCAGTCGGTCTCGCGGGTCGCCAGCCAGATCTGCGGCACGAGGACGATGGTGTAATCGAGCTCGGTGTTCTTTTCGCCGGAGCGCGAGATGCGGCTGATGATGCCGTTGAAATAGCGCTCGACGCCTTGCTTGACCGTGACGCGGGCGGTGGCGTTGGTGCCCAGGAGGGTGTCGAGGTTGATGTTGGCGCGCTGGGCGCGGACGACGGCCTCGATGCGGAACATCCGCCCGAGCTCCTCGTTCACCCGCAGGTCGAGGAGCATGAACGCGCCGTCGCCGGCGTCGGTGGCGATGGCGATCTCGCGGTTCAGTTGGACGTCGTCACCGGCCATCCAAAGTCTCCCTTACAACGACCGATCGGCGTTGGGCCGATTCGGGGGATCAGCAGAGTACCGGACGGGCGCGGGGTTCGGCGCCCGAAGGGATTCTGAGCGTACCGCGCCGACGGGTTTTCGGGGGCGGGCACAAGACAGAGAGACTCGGGGGATTCTTGCGTGCGCCGACCTGGGCAGCTCGACCGGTGAAACCGCAATACAGCCGGGACAGCGACTCAAGGAGCCACGACAACACCGACGAGCGCCGCCGCCGCCCCGTACGCGAGAACCTTGGTTAGTACGGCGCCAGCAGCAGCGGTTATCGCCGCGATGACCGCTGGGAGGACGAAAAACGCGACGACGACCGCCACCAACACTAACAAGACCACCCCTGCCTTTGCCCAATCCAGATTCCTAAAGAAATCGACGATCGCCTCCCAGATCACGAGCGGCGCCCACAGCGGATTGACGCGCAGACCAGGATTCTTGCGAGGCTCAATTCGAACTTCACAGGTCCAACCCCATTCCGCACTTGCCTTGAACTCTCCGAACGAGAGATCGTTTGACTGGTTGGACATCTCAAATTCGACGATCATCGCGCCAGTCCAGTCCATCTTGGTTGAGAGCTTGGTGCCGAGCAATTTCTTGCCGTTGATTTCGACTTCGGAGCCAAGAGAGAACTTGACCTCCATCGATCCCGTGCTGGTGTTCATTTTTGCCGACATGGAACTGAAGAGGTTGCCAAGTTCCTTGAGCGCTTGGTTCTTGTACTCGACCGAGTATGACTCTTTGGTGAACTTTACGGGGAGGTCGACCTTCGCGGACTGGACGGTCACCGTACCGCTCCAGGCGAATGTGGCCGTCACGCCTGGCGCCATAGGAATCGGAGGAAACTCGATCTTGCCGACGTCTATCTCGTAGGCCGGAAGCACGACGATCGGCGCCGGTCGGGTGGCGCGTGGATCGACCTTCCATGCAATACGCGGCTTGACCGCCGCGCTCGTTTGCCCAGCGACCCTTGAGAGCTTTGCGGCAGGCTTGGGTAGCACATTCGGCTTGGGAAGCTTGATCGTCTGCCCGGCGAAAATCACATAGGGAAGTCCGAGTCCGTTCGCCGAAGCAATTTCCGGCCAGCGGAGCGGATCGCCGAGTTCATCCTCCGCGATCTTCCACAGACACTCTCCCGGCCGCACGACATGAGTAGCCGAAAGCACTCCGGAGAATCGGGCGGCACCCTTGCCCGCGGGCTTGTTCGTACCAACCTTGGCCATCGCCCGCCTCCGCTCAGTCGAACAGGTACGCGAAGTCTCCGTCCTGGACGGTGATCTTCACGCGCGCGACCGCTCTCCCCTCCGCCAAGCGAGACAGGAATTCGTTGCTCAGGCGCGGCAGGATCGAGTTTGTCAGGATTTTATCGATCATGCGCCCGCCCGACTCGCGCTCCGTGCACCGGGCGACGATCGCGTCCAGCACGCCCGGATCGAACTCGAACGGCACCTTGTGCCCTTCCTGCACGCGCTTCCCGATCCGCCCGAGCTGCAGACGCGCGATCTGCTTGATCATGTCGTCCGAAAGCGGGTAGTACGGGATCACGACCATGCGCCCGAGCAGCGCCAGCGGGAAGACCTTGCGCAGGGGCTCGTTGAGCGCCTCGGTCAGGGCCTTGGGGTCGGGCATCAGGGCCGGGTCCTTGCACAGGTTCGCGATCATGTCCGTGCCCACGTTGGTCGTGAGCAGGATGATCGTGTTGCGGAAGTTGATGTCGACGCCCTCGGAGTCCTTCATCCAGCCCTTGTCGAAAACCTGGAAGAAGACTTCGTGGATGTCCGCGTGCGCCTTCTCGACCTCGTCGAGCAGGAGCACGGAATACGGCTTGCGGCGGACGGCCTCGGTCATGACGCCGCCCTTGCCGTAGCCGACATAGCCGGGGGGCGAGCCCATGAGGAGTGAGACCTTGTGGGCTTCCTGGTACTCGCTCATGTTGATGGTGATGACGGATTCTTCGCCGCCGTAGAGCGCCTCGGCGAGCGCGAGCGCGGTCTCGGTCTTGCCCACGCCGCTGGGGCCCGCCAGGAGGAAGACGCCGACGGGCTTGTTGGGATTCTCAAGGCCGGTGCGCGCGGTGCGGATGCGGTCGGTGATCATGTCGAGCGCGTGGCGCTGCCCGATGATGCGCTTGGCGAGCGTGTCGGCGAGCTTGAGCGTCGCATCGACCTCGTTCTTCACCATGCGCCCGACGGGGATGCCGGTCCAGTCCGCGATAACGGCGGCGACCGCCTGCCCGTCGACGCTGGGCAGGATCATCGGGTGCTCGCCCTGCAGCGCCGTGAGCTCGGCCTGCAGCTTCTTCAGCTCTTCCTTGTGCTTCTCGCGGTCGGCGTCGGTGAGCGCGGGTGCGGACGGCGAATCGACCTTGCCGTCGCCCGTGCCGCGGAGCTGCGCACGGACCGCGAGGATCTTCTCGACGACCGCCTTCTCCTTGGCGAACTTCTCCTCGAGGCCCTTGAGACGCTCCTGCTCTTTGGCGAGGTCCTCGCCCAGTTCGGCCCGGCGCTTGTCGTGGTCGATTCCCGTCGCCAGCTCGCGATCGATGATCTCGATCTCGCGGTCGAGCGCGTCGATGTGCTTGCGTGCGTCGTCGACCTCCGCCGGCGTCGCGTGCAGGCTGACCGCCACGCGGGCGCACGCCGTATCGATCAGGCTCACGGCCTTGTCGGGCAGGTAGCGCCCCTGGATGTAGCGGCGCGAGAGCTTGACGGCGGCGTCGAGCGCCTCGTCGAGCACCTGCACCTTGAAGTGCTTCTCCATCACGTTGGCCAGGCCGCGGATCATCTGGAGGCACTTCTTCTCGTCGGGCTCGTCGACCTTGACGACCTGGAAGCGCCGGGTCATCGCGGGGTCCTTCTCGATGTGCTGCTTGTATTCGCTCTGGGTCGTGGCGGCGATGGTGCGGAGGGTGCCGCGCGCCAGCGCCGGCTTCAGGAGCTGGGCCGCGTCGCCCGTGCCCGCCTGGCCGCCCGCGCCCATGAGCGTGTGGGCCTCGTCGATGAAGAGGATGATGGGCTTGGGCGAGCCCTGCACCTCGTCGATGACCTGGCGCAGGCGGTTCTCGAACTCGCCCTTCATGCTCGCGCCCGCCTGGAGCAGGCCGACATCGAGCTCCAGCATCCGCACATCTTTCAACTGAGGCGGGACATCGCCCTTGACGATGCGCTGCGCGAAGCCCTCGACGACGGCCGTCTTGCCGACGCCCGCCTCGCCCGTCAGCAGCGGGTTGTTCTGCCGCCGGCGCATCAGGATGTCGATGCACTGGCGGATCTCTTCATCGCGCCCGACGATCGGGTCCATCTTGCCCGCGCGGGCGTTCTCCGTGAGGTCCTTGCAGAACTTCTTGAGCGCTTCTTCCTTGCCCATGGCGGCAGGCGCCATCGCGCCCGACGACTCGCCCGGCGAAGCGCCGGCGCCCGCGCCCGTGCCGCTCCCGTCGCTGGGGGGCTGGGCGTCCTCGGGCGAGCCCGACGTGATCTTGGCCATGTCGTCCGACAGGGCCTCGCCCTTGATTTTCTCGAACTCCTTGGAAACGCCAATCAGGATGTTGCGCAGGTGCGTGTGCTTCACCATGGCGAGCACGACGTGCCCGGTGCGCACCTGGAACTCCTTGAAGAGCAGCGAGGCGTAGACCCACGAGCGCTCCATCACCTCCTCGAAGTGCCCGGAGAGGTCGCTGATGCTGGTCGCGCCGCGCGGCAGGCGGTCCAGGGCCGCCTGGGTGTCGGCCGCGAGCTTGCTGGCGTTCAGGTCGAAGTGGCGGATAATGCGGTGGAAGTCCGAGTCCTGCAGCTGCATGATCTGGTGGAGCCAGTGGACGATCTCCACGTACGGATTCCCGCGCAGCTTGCAGAAGACCGTCGCGTTTTCGAGCGCCTTGTAGGCGATCGGATTGAGCTTGCCGAAGAGTGCCGTTCTGCTGATCTCAGCCATCGATGTCCCCGCCAGAGTAAAGCGCCGATCGATCGGCGCGGGTTGAACTCAACACACCATCACGGATCACGGACGAGCGAAAGGTCACGCGCGTTCCGTCCGAGGTCCCCGCTTCCCTTTGAATCTCCGAACAGCCACGTCGTCCATCCGAGGCGTCCGAAGCCGCCGAGCCTGACGCGCGGCACTTCCTCGCGGCGCAGGATCAGATTCACCTCGAACGAGAACTGGCGTCCGACGTAGTTGCGCACCCAGTCTTCGAGCCGGCCCTGGCTGTCGCCGCCGGGGAGCAGGCGCTCGTAATCCGAAAGTCCCATGGGCCCGAGCACGATGCGGAATCGGCTCTGGCATTCCCAGACCCGCGAGCCCAGCACGGAGCTGACGCCCAGCGTCGCCGAATCGCGCGACACGCCCAGTCGGCACAGCGACGCCGACGGCAGCTCCAGCCACGCGCCGACGAACTCGTCGAGCTGCGTCGGCACGCGGAAGTAGTCCTCGATGATCGCGCGCAATCCCTCGGCGTGCTTGGTGTCGTTGGAAAGGCGCCCGGAGTAGTGCAGCTTGGCGACGTCGTGGACACGATCGCGCCCGCGCAGCGTGGGCATGCCGATGCCAAAGAGGCTGCCGATGTATGCGCCGTAGCGGTCCTCCTCCATCTGCGTGATCGCATCGGCCTGCCCGTGGGTGCGATCGAAGCTCACGGGGAGCTGGTTCACCGCCCAGGCGCGATAGAACAGGCTCACCATGCGGTGGTTGAAGACATCCAGGAACCGTGCCAGCGTCGCGTCGCCGTGGTTGCGCTCGCGGTCGCGGGCGTAGTCGGTCATGAAGAGCGGCATCGGGCCGTTGGGCCCCAGCATGCCGAGGAAGTTCACGAAGACGCGCCCGGCGCGGGCGCCGGCGACGTTCTCGATCTTGGAGACGGTCGTCGGGGCAAAGGCGGTCGAGGGCTCCTGCGCGAAGCGCACCGGGTCCTCGCCGGGCTTCTGCGAGGTGCCGAGACGCGGCAGGTCGCGGAAGGCGCACTCGAGCGTGCGCGCCAGCTGGAAGAAGTCCACGGCCCGGGCGTCGAGCGACGCCAGGCGTTCCAGGGCCTCGCGGCTGACAGAGGACGCGCTCACAGCACCGGCCTCCCGCCGATCATCGCCGGCCAGCGCATGATCTCGCCGCGCTCCGAGGTGCGGATCACGGTCTCGGTGAACGAGTTGATCGAGACATAGCCCGCGAAGAAGCGCTCGAGCACGCCGCCCAGCGTGAAGACGCCCGTGCCCTCGAAGAGCGTTTCGTCGAGCGTCACGGTCACCTCCAGCCCGCGCGCAAACGCGATCGGCCCGGGCGACGGCACGCGCCGCGCGATCGGGCGGCACTCCACGTTCCGCACGCCCTCCACCTGCTGGCGCACCGCGGGGTCCGACGTATCCGCGTACAGGCGCAGCATGTCGCGGAGCGCCGACGCGCCCTGCGCCGGCTCGCCCTCGCGCACCGTGTCGTCCATCAGCGAGAGATAATTGAGCGAGAGATGGCTGATGAGACGCCACACCGCGTCGCCCTCGTTCTGCCCGCCCTTGGGCTCGACGTGGCTGGGACGCGGCGGGGTCGGGCCCGCGACCACGCGGATGCTCGTCACCGGCGCGCCCACGTCCAGCGTGAAGTCCGTCTTGCCGCGGCCGATCGCGATGCCCAGCGGCAGGTCGCGGTTGGTGCACAGCACCTCCACGCCCAGCTGCTTGATCTCCGTCGAGAACGGCGAGTTCTCGCCCTCGACCAGCGAGAGGTAGACCTCGCTCCCGCCGTAGCTCGAGCGGCGACCTTCGCGCTTCTCGCGCTCCGACAGCACGCGCGGCACGCGATTGACGGCGAAGTACGACGCGCCGTCGCTGTCCACGTCGCGCGCGGAATAGAACGGCTTGAACCTCCGGACCTCCTCGCTCCCGCCCGCGTAGCCCGTCACCGACGCGACCTTGTACACCTCAAAGTCCAGGGGACGCGTGCGATCGGGGAGCAGGTGGAACTCGCTGAACCTGTCCGAGATCAGGATGCGGTCGGCCCGCTTGGGGAACAGGTTGACCACCGGCACGCAGTGCAGCGCCACGTTCTCGACGTCGACCGCGCCCTCCAGGTCCGGGTCCTCCTGGTCCATCAGGATCACCACGTCCACCGTGTCGGTCTTGCATTGGCGCAGCAGTTCGCCCACGCCCGCCAGCTTGATGAACGCGAAGCGGCGCGGGAATGCGAAGTACTCGTGGACAAGGCGATAGCCCTGGCAGCTCCGCGCGTCGTAGGGGAGCAGCGCCTCGCCCGCCTCGAACCCCACGCGCTGGATCGACGACGGCGGGAGCACCAGCGCCGGCGGCTCCTCGCGCTGGCCCTCGCCCTTCACGGCCCGCACCACGACGGCCCGCCCGTGTGCGATGATCTGCTCGTACAGGCGCATGGGCGTCGCGTCCGCGCCGCGCAGGTAGATCGTCAGGTCGTCCAGGTCCATCTTGTCGAAGGAGAGGCCGGCCGTCGCCTTGACGCGGAGGCGCAGCGCGCTCTTGGCGGGCGTGAGCGTGCCCATCGCACGGGCGTCTGGGTTGGCCTCTTCCATCGCGCCGGTGAGGCCGAGCAGACCGACGTCGCGCGTGTAGTAGCGAGCCTCGGTCAGCTTGGTGGGCCAGAGCGTGAGGGGGTGCCCGGTGCGGTATTCGCAGCTGGTACGTTCGCCGGGCCCGATGACGCTGCGGAGGATCGTGCCGCGCGGCAGCGTGAAGCCCTTGGACAGGCCGCCCTCGGAGTGGTCGGGCGTGACCTCAACCACCGCCATCGACGGCGTGGGCGCGAGGTAGTGCGGATAGACCGTCTCCAGCAGATTCTGCGTGAACCGAGGGAACTCGCTCTCGAGCTTGAGCTGGACGCGGGCGGCCAGGAACGCGAAGCCCTCGAGCAAACGCTCGACGTAGGGATCGGCGCACGGGAAGTCGTCGATCGAAAGCCGCCCCGCGACCTTGGGAAACTCGCGCGCGAACTCCTTGGCCATCCCTTGCAGGTGCCGAAGCTCGCGGTCGTAGTACTTGAGCAGCCGCCTGTCCATGCTCGTCCCAGCTCCTGGCTCGTCTACGCCTTTCGGTCGACACCGTTCCGTTCATCCACGCCCCGCCGCCCGCGAGCTCGCGCGGTTACGTGGGGCGATCCGTCAGCTCGCACCGCCCGCTCTCCAGGTCCATCTGCGTCCGCACGTAGAGCGCGTCGGGCACCGGGAGCGGGCACACGTCGCCCGTCAGCTCGAACGCCACGGTCTGGCGGCTGCCCGCGTCCTCGCCCGCCTTCACGCCCGCGACGCGGAGCGTGCCCGGGATGATCCGCGGCTCGAACATCTCGACCGCGCGGCGCACCAGCGCCTCGAGCTTCGCCGCCCGCTGCGCCGACGCCGTCTGACCCGACAGATCGGGCATTCCAAAGTTGAGCACGCTCCGCGCCACCAGCGGATAATCGTGAATCTCGCTGTCAGGCGGGTGCGCGGGCGAATTGAGCAGGAACGCCAGGTCGCGCAGCACCGCGGCCCGCAGCTGGCGCATCGACATCACGCGCCGCTCACGCGACTCGTTTGGGTTCCGCGGCTCGTCGTCGGTCAGACGATCGAGCAGCGCCGGCTGAAGCCTCTCGATGGGGAGCGATTCGGCCATCGTCGATCAACCTCCCCCACCGCCCGCGTGGCCGCCCGTGTGGCCCGCCGGATTCCCACCCGCCGGGCCGGCCTTCAGACCAAGACCCATGGGCATCTCGCCCTTGACGATCGGCATCTCGGCCGGGCGCCCGTCCTCGCCCGCCTCCGGCGCCGCGGAATTGAGCGTGAGCTTCCGGCACGACAGGATCGGATACTCGCCGGCGTCGGTCGCCAGCACGCGCTGGCCCAGCCCGGCGTACTCGCCCGCGAACAACTCGCTCCACTCGGTCGTGCGCGAGAGCTGCACCAGGCCCTCCGACGATCGATCGCTGGCGATGTAGCGCGTGGGGACGAACGCGACCGTCGCGGCCGCGGTGCTCCAGGTGAGTTGGGCCGGCGCCCACACCATGTCGCGCAGGTCGGCGGGCTTGTCGATCTTGATTTCGCGGATTCGCTCGAAGGGCGCCCAGTAGTAACGCCCGTCCACGATCAGCTCGAGCATGGGCCCCAGACGCGAGTCGGCGTCGGCGATCCACTCGAACGTTTCGGTTCCGACCGCGTCGGTCTCGATCGAGCCCGACGTGGCCGGCGCGGACTCCAGGGCCCGGGCCCGCATCTCCGACGCGGCGCGGTGCTCGCCCGAGGCGTTCAGGCGGGCGGCCTGGAGCAGGAGCCCGACCCACTCCGCGGGCTTGCCAACGACCATCGGCGCTCGCTTGCCGGCGAAAACTTCCTCGCGCAGCTTCTCGCAGATGATCGCCTGGCGGCAGGCCTGGGCCATCAGCAGGTTCTTGGGGTCCATTTGCGCGGCGACTTCGAGCTGCTGCAGCGCTCGCTCCCATCGCCCCAGCACGCACAGGAGCTGGAAGAGGAAGACCCGGAGCTTGGCGTCGCCCGGCTTGGAGCGAACTTCGGCCTCCAGCGCCGCCAGCGCGTCCACGGGCTTGCCCTGCTTGATCAACGACTCGGCCTGCATGGCGGAACTCCCACGGCGGGGCGACGCCCCGCGACTTGCCTTCAGAATCCGCTCTCAGGATACACAAAGGCCCCGCCGGAGGATGTCCCCCCGGCGGAGCCGTTTGATTCTTCACGCGGCGTTCTTCAGGCCGCGGACTTGGTTCGTCGTGGTCTTAGGCGCCCTTGTTGAGCTTGAGGTCCCAGCTGCCCTTGGTGGCGGCCTGGGCCTTGCCCTTCTCGTCGACCGGGGTGTATTCCCACTCGATCTTGGCGTAGCGCATCGAGACCTCTTCGGTGGGCTTCGATTCGTTGCCGCCGGAGTTGCCGCCGAGCTGGACCGACGAAATGACGACGTCGGTGAGGGTGTACTTCATGAAGCAGTGCTTCTGGCCGGTGGCCTGGCACCACTCGAGGATGGCGGACTTCACATGGGCGCCGGTGGCGCAGGTGAGGGCGAGCTTGGGCGAGCACTGGTCGACGACCTTGACGATGGAGAGGTCGCGGAGGTTGGCCTTGCCGGTGGTCTGGTCGCCGCCGGTGCTGCGCGAGGCGCCCTGCTGCTCCACGCCCCAGTGGAACGAGAGGACTTCGATCCAGTTCTTGTGCTTCTCGTCGGTCGCGGAGCCGGGATGGCCGTCCAGGTTCATGTATGCGTCGTATGCCATGGTTCGTGTCCCTTCGTATGAGTCAGCCGTGCGTGCGTCGGCCGCATGGCCGACCTGGTTTCGTTTTCAGCCCCGTCGTCCGGGGCACCCTAAGAAAGGCCGCCGGGCCCTTTCGGTGCGCGGCGGCATTGAAAATCCCTGTTCGGTCCCTCCCCGTTACTTTCCGCCCTTGGCGGAGGGGAGCTTGGACACCAGGCGGAGGGACACGGTCAGACCCTCGAGCTGGTAGTGCGGACGCAGGAAGAACTTCGACGAGTAGTACCCGGGGTTGCCGGGGACTTCGGCGACGACGACCTCGGCCGCGGCCAGCGGACGCCGCGCCTTGGCCTCTTCGCTCGCCGACGGATCGGGCTCAACATACTGCATGATCCAGCGGTTGAGCCACGCCTCCATCTCCGCCCGCTCCTTGAACGAGCCGATCTTGTCGCGCACCATGCACTTGAGGTAGTGCGCGAATCGGCAGGTCGAGAAGAGGTACGGGAAGCGCGCCCCGAGCTGGGCGTTGGCCGACGCGTCCGGATCGTCGTACTCCGCCGGCTTGTGCGCGCTCTGGGCGCCCACGAACACGGCGTAGTCGGTGTTCTTCCAGTGCGAGAGCGGCATGAAGCCGTTCTTGGCCAGCTCCGCCTCGCGCCGGTCGGTGATGGCGATCTCGGTGGGGCATTTCATGTCCACGCCGCCGTCGTCGGTCGGGAAGGTGTGGCAGGGGAGGCCCTCCACCATGCCGCCCGACTCGACGCCGCGGATGCGGGCGCACCAGCCGTAGGCCTTGAACGAGCGGTTGATGTTCACCGCCATGGCGTAGGCCGCGTTGGACCACGTGTATTTGTTGCTGTCGGCGCCGGTCGTGTCCTCCTCAAAGGCGAACTCGCTGACCGGGTTGGTCTTGGCGCCGTAGGGAAGACGCGACAGGAACCGCGGCATCGCCAGGCCCACGTAGCGAGCGTCGTCGCTCTCGCGGAAGCTCTTCCACGGCGCGTACTCGGCGCTCTGGAAGATCTTGGTGAGGTCGCGGGGATTCGACAGCTCGCCCCACGACTCCATATTCAGGATCGACGGCGCGGCGGCGGCCATGAACGGCGCGTGCGACGCGGAGGCGACCTGCGCAATGCCCGAGAGCAACTCGACATCCGGGGGAGTGTGATCGAAGTAGTAGTCACCCACGAGGCAGCCGTAGGGCTGGCCGCCGGGCGTGCCGAACTCGTCCTCGTAGAGGCGCTTGAAGATCGGCGACTGGTCCCACGCGGTGCCCTTGAACTTGCCGAGGGTCTTCGACAGGTCCTTCTTCGAGATGTTCATGACCCGGATCTTGAGGGTCTCGTCCGTCTCGGTGTTGTTGACGAGGTGATGGAGCCCGCGCCACGCGCTCTCCAGCTGCTGGAAATCGGCGTGGTGGATGATCTGGTTGATCTGCTCCGAGAGCTTGGCGTCGATCTGGGCGATGATCGCCTCGATCGTCTTCACCGAGTCGTCCGAGATGAGCTTGGTGGTCGCCAGGGCCTGCTCGGCCAGGGTCTGCACCGCGCTCTCGATCGCACTCTTGGCGTTGCTGGTCTTGGGCTTGAACTCCTTGTTGAGCAGATCGCCCAGCGGATTGCCCTCGAACTGAACGCTTGATACCGCCGATTGTGCCTGGGCTTCAGCCATTGCCACCCTCCTGCGGCTTGGGCGCCGCCGCCAGCGACTTGAGGAGCTCGGGGTCCGACAGGACCTTGCCCAGGAGCTGCTCGGCGCCGCTCTTACCGTCCATGTAGGTCAACAGGTTCGCCAGCTGGGTGCGAGCCTCGAGCAGCTTGCGCAGCGGCTCGACCTTGCGCGCGACCGCCGCGGGCGAAAAGTCCTCCATGCTCTCGAACGTGACGTCCACCGCCATGTTCCCCTCGCCCGTCAGCGTGTTGGGCACGTTGAAGGCCACCCGGGGCTTCATGCTCTTCAACCGGTCGTCGAAGTTGTCGACGTCGATCTCGAGGAACTTGCGGTCCGCGACCGGCGGGAGCGCCTCGGCGGGCTTGCCCGACAGGTCCGACATCACGCCCATCACGAACGGGAGATTGATCTTCTTCTCCGCGCCGTACAACTCGAGGTCGTACTCGATCTGCACGCGCGGCGCCCGGTTGCGGGCGATGAATTTCTGACTGCTCGCCTTACCCATGCGTCAACTCCTTCCGACTCGGGCCCAAGCGCCGGCTGAAACCCGACGCCCGGAAGACCCGCACCAGTCTCAAGTAGCCCCGTCAGCCTACACGACGACGACATACTCCGCCCATACCAAGGCGGTTCACTCCACGAGCGTATCACAACGCCCGACAGGCCAACAAATCCTTGAATCAATCGCACCCACGACATCCCACCACCACGCCCGCTCAGCCCGCCCGTTCAGCCCGCCCGTTCAGCTTGACTGCCCCTGCTCGGGTGGCGTTTTGATCCGCTCCAGCACCTGGATCGCATCGGGCGTAAGTACCCGCACAATCTCCAAAAAACTCTTGTCCACCAGCTGGTGGGCGCACTGCATCACCAGAGCCACCGGGCTCGATGGTTCACGCAATTCGTAATAACGAACAATCTTGTCCAGTGCTTCGCGTACGTCCGAAGACGAATAGATCTCACCCGCCAGCCGCGGCCCACCGCCGCCGCCGCCCGGCATCCCCGTCGCCTCGTCGATCGCTCCGGCCGGCCCGCCCACGCCGCGCTTGGCCAAGCGCTTCCGTACGGCCTTGGCGGCGTCGACCGGCAGGCTCCGGAAGCTCGAAAGGTCGATCGCCTTGCCCGCGCCGACCTTGGCCGTCAGCGTGTCTTCGAGGCCCTTGACCAGCTCGGCGCATTCGTCGATGGTCTTGGCGACCGATTCGAGCTCGGGCGTTTCGACCTCCTCAAAGACCGCCTCGATCGCCGAGGAATCGAGCTTGGGCGCGCTCGCGTCGGTCGAGGCGGGCAATTCGCCCGCGACGATCAGCAGCTCGCGCAGACCCACCCGCCCCAGCTGCCGGTGCTGCACGATCGCCGCCTCGCGCGTGCGATCCTGGAACTTCATCGGGTCGCCGAAGCTGCCGGGCGGAACCGCCAGGGACGCGATGATGTTCATCCGCTCCGTGGGGTCGTTGCCGTCGTCGGGGTCGAGGATGGGGAACAGGCCGTCCCAGTACGTCTCGACCAGGCCCTTCACGATCCTGAGGCCGTCGCGGAGCCCGGGGTATCCCTCCAGGCGCAGGTTCGCCAGGCACAGGAGCATGGCAACGCGGAGGTCCTTGCTGCGCGCGAAGAGCTCGAGGCAACCGTCGTAGACCTCGCGCCAGTTGGGCTCTTCGCCGGGCACGATGGTGTCGCCCATCTGCTGCTCGGGCTTGCCCTCCGCCAGGCGCATCACCTCGAGGTAGCGCCGGTCGTAACGCAATTCCTCGCCGCACGGAGTGGCGTCGGACACGGGGCGCAAAAGTCCGTCAACGTCGATGGGCACGCGTGAACACCCTTCCTGAAAAAAACCCGGGCGGGAGAGTCGTCCCCCGCCCGAGAGAATGACTTACTGAGCGGCCGGCGCGGGCTCGGCCACGGGCTTGCCGGTGACGGCGGCCCAGAACTGCTCCTTCGACAGGCCCACGTCGTTGAACTGGTTGGAGATTGTGGTGCGCGGCACGCGGGCCTCGACCGGCGACAAACCAAGCTGATCGATCGCGATGAACAGCTTGTTCAGGCCGTTGAGAACCTTGAGCGCCGGCTCCTGCTCGGGCGTGGCCTCGATGAAGGCGCGGAAGCCAAGGCCGTCCGGCTCGCGATCACCGATGGTGCCGACGTAGGCCTCCATGGCCTTGGAGAGGGTGATCTGCGACTCGGCGATGCGGTCGTTGCGAGCCGCCGCGTCGGTGCCGAAGAGGTCGAAATAAGCGTTGAGCACCGAATCGATCCGGTCGCGCGACAGGCGGTTGACACTGACCTGATAGCTCGCGTCGTCGACGCTGGCCCGCGTGGTCTGCGGCCAGTCGTTGTACAGCGCCAGTCCGGCCGCGGCGTTGACGGCCTCGTCGAACGACGAGGAGTCCTTCACCGAGATACCGATCTGGGCGAGCAGGTCCTTGATGGCGGTCGAGAGCGACACGCTCTGGTTCGGCACGCCGAGCGACTGGTCGCTGGGCAGCGCCGAGGCCAGGGCCGACGCCGGGTTGTCGATCGAGCCCTCGGCCCGCATGTCCAGGGCCAGGAGTTCGGTTCCCGTGTTGGCCGGGTCGCCGCCCGCCGACGCCTTGGGCGAGAAGAGCGACTCGCTGACGCCACCTTCGAAGATCGAGACCGTGCCCGAGCCGCCCTTGATATCGAGGTCGGTCGCGGGGTTCGAGACCGCGTAGCGGGCGAAGCCCGACGGAGCAACGCCGAAGACGATCCGCCCGCCAGAGACGAAGTCCAGGCCGCCGTCCTGGGCCGTGAGCGGCACGCCGCCCGACACGAACTGCGAGAGCACCGCGCTGCCCGAGCGAGAGCGGACCGTGATCGCCGGGGCGTTCACGTTCAGATCGCCCAGGGTCGTGATGTCGCCCAGCGTAGCGCTGGTCGCGGCGTTGATCGTGAGCGAGCCGAACGCGGTGAGCTTCTCGTTGACGCCCATCACGAACTGATCGGCGTTGATGGTCAGCACGTCGGCCTTGTCGATCGCGTTCGACACGCGAGCGCCGTTGGACCCGCTGACATACGACGAGGCCATCACGATCGTGGCGGCCTGGGGCACCGAGGTCCTCGACCCGCCGATCGTCAGCACGCCCAGCTTGTTGGTCTCGCCGACCGTCGAGCCGAAACGCACGCCGGTGTTGATGAAAGGCCCGGAGGCGCTCGAGGTGTTGGCGTCGCCCGCCGCGCTCGAGAGCAGCGTGAGGTCACGCGCCGTGGCGTTCGCGGAGTTGAGGGTGGAGGCGAAGAAGATGGGCCCGCTCCCGGCGTCGATCGTCGTCGTGCCGGTGATCGTGGTCGCGCCCTGGAAGAGCGCGCCGCTCGTGAACGTGAGGGTTCGAGCGCCGCCGGTGTTACCCAGCAGGCTCCCACCGTTCACGCTCAGCGAAGCGCCGTTGACGTTGCCAGAGAGAACCGACAGCCCGGTGAGGTCGATCGCGCCCGAGGAGGTGACGTTGCCAGTGAAGGTTGACGCCGCCCCGGTCGTGAGCGTGGTCGAGGTGACGTTGCCGACGACGGTCGCACCGCCCGCGTAGGACTGGGCGCCGGTCGTGCTGGCGTTGCCGCCGATGGTCGCGCCGCCGCCGGAGACCGTGAGGCTGGAACCCTGCACGTTGCCGGTGATGGTCGCGCCGCCGGAGTAGGTCTGCGTGCCTGAGGTGGTCGCGTTGCCGCCGATGGTCGCGCTCCCGCCGGTGACCGCGATGCTGGCGCCGGTGACGTTGCCGCCGAAGGCGCCCGTGCCGGCGACGCTGATCGCACCGCCCGCCACGTTGCCCGAGACGCTCGTCGCGCCGGTGTAGGTCTGATCGCCGACGGTCGTGACCCCGCCGCCGACAGTTGTCGTGCCGGTCGAGGTCAGGCTACCGCCCGAGACGTTGCCGCTGACGTTGGTGGTGCCGGCGAGGGTGATCGAGCCGGCGGCGTTGAGCGAGGCCGCCCCGATGTTCGCGCCCGTGACGTTGAGGGCGCCCAGACGCGTCGTCGCGCCCACCGCGCCCAGCGTCGCGTTGCCCGAGCCCGCGTTGACGACCAGGCTGTTGGCGTCGGCGGTTGTGCCCTCGACGCCGTTGAGCGTGACGTCGTCGCTCGCGCCGCCCGCGGTCGAGATCGTGGTGTTCGCGCCCGTGAGCGTGGTCGCGCCGGTGACGAGGATGTCGCCGCCGCCGCTGCTGGTCAGATTGCCGCCCACGCTCGCGTTGCCCGTGAAGGTCTGCCCGCCGGTGGTGTTGACGCCGGCGGTCGTGGTGTTGGCGGCCGTTGCCGCGAAGCTCTGGAGACGGGTTGTGCCGCCCGCGACGCCGTTCATGGCGACGTTCGCCGCACCCGCACTGATCGAGAGATTCGACGCGCCGTTGACGGTGCCGTCGAAGACGATGTCGTCGCCCGAAGCGCCGGCCGTCGCGATGTTGACGGACGGAGCGCCGAGCGTCGCCGGTCCAACGACGCCGATCGCGCCGGAGTTCGACGAGGTCAAGTCGCCGTTGAGCGTCACGCCGGTCGTGCCGGTGTAACCCTGCGCGCCCGTGGTCGTGACGTCGTTCACGCTGACGACCTGCCCGAAGACCGCGAGGCTGGTGAGCGGCGTGGTGCCGCCCGCGGCGCCCGAGATCGTCACGTCGCCCTGGTTGGCGTCGAGCGTGAGGGCCGAGGCGCCATCGAGCGTGCCGGAGACGGAGATCGCGCCGACCTCGGTGCTGATCGTGCGGGTCGCACCGGACACCGCGAGGTTTCCGGTAACGCCGATCGCGCCCGAAGTGGTCGACACCAGGTCGCCCGAGGTGCTCGTGTTGCCCGTGTAGGTCTGAGCGCCGGTCGTGCGGACGCCCGCGACGGCGATGGTGTTGCCGGTGGCAACCAGGCCGCTGAGGGGCGTCGTGCCGCCGGTCGCGCCGGTGACGGAGACGTCGCCCGCGCCCGCGTTGAGGGTAAGGGCGGTTCCGACGCCGGCGAGCTGGCCGTCCAGCGTGCCGGTGATGGTGATGTCATCGCTGGCCGCGCCGCCCGCGGTCGTGATCGACTGCGTGCCCGCGGTGACGATGGTGTTGCCGGTGATGCTGATGGCGCCCGCGGTGGTGCTGGCGAGATTGCCGCCCAGGGTGGTCGTGCCGGTGTAGGTCTGTGCGCCGGTCGAGGTGACGCCCGCGACGCCGATCGTGTTTCCCGTCGCGGCGAGGCTGGTGAGCGGCGTCGTGCCGCCCGCCGCGCCCGTGATCGTGACATCGCCCGCGCCGGCGTTCAGCGTGAGGGCCGAAGCGCCGTCGAGCGTGCCCGTGAAGCGGATGTCGTCGGTGTTGGCCCCGCCGTTGGTCGTGATCGACTGCGTCCCACCGGTGAGGGTGGTGTCGCCCGCGAGGCGGATCGAGCCCGCGGTGGTGCTGGCCAGATCGCCGGCGAGCGTTGCGTCGCCGTTGAAGATCTGGTCGCCCGTGGTCGTCACGTCGTTGACGCTGATCGTGCCGCCGGTGGCGGTGAAGCTCGTCAGCGGCGTGGTGCCACCGACCGCGCCGTTGATCGTGACATCGGCGGTTCCGGCGTCGATGACAAGTGTCTGAGCGCCGTTGATCGTGCTGCTGAAGTCAACGGTGCCCGTCACACCTCCGCCGGTCGTGAGCGTCGTCGCGCCCGAGAGCGAGGCCGCGCCGGTGTAGGACTGCAAGGTGGTCGTGCTGACGTTGCGGATCGCGAGGTTGCGTCCGGTGACGACCAGGCTGAGCAGGCGGGTCGTGTCGCCGACGTTGCCGCCGAACGTCACGTCGCCGTTGGTTCCCGCGCCGACGATCAGGGCGTTGTTGCCGCCGGTGCTGTCCACGTCGCCGTTGAAGAGGACGTTGGCGCCGGTTGCGGCGTTGCCGCCGTCGGTCGTGTCGATGGTGCTCGAGCCGGCAACCGCGAGGGTTTCGTTGAACGTGACGACGCCGGCGTTGGTGCGGACGTCCGCGTTCAACGTCGTCGGCGAATCGAAGAAGATCGCTCCGCCGTCGTTCACCATGAGCGAGCTGACCGTGATCGAGCCGCCCGCGCCCGGCATGCGGAGGGCGAGCGGATCATTGAAGACCGTGCCGTTGACGGCGCGCATCGCGCCCGTGCCGTTGGCGCGCCCGATGTTGATCTGGGCGAAGCCGTCCTGCACGCGCCCGAGTTCGTTGGCTGTGAGATCGAAGATGCCCGCGGTGGGATCGCCCGGGGTCGAGCCCTCGGTCTGGGCCAGGTCGACCGGGCGGTTCTGCGTGAAGGGCTGCATCGCGAGCGTGCCCGTGCCCGACACGTTGGCGTTGATCTGGAGTTCGTCGGCCTCGAGCGTCAGGTTGTTGGCGCCCGCGGAGACCGTCGAACCAAACGTCAGCGTGCCCGTTCCCGTGCTGATGGTGACATCCGGGCCGCCGATCGTGACCGCGCCCGAGAACGTGGTGTCCTGGGTCATGGTCAGGTCGTCGTTGATGGTGATGGCGCCGTTGGAGTTGAGGCACTCGAGCGTGAGTGCCGGGATGATGGTGACGCTGGTGCCCGAGAGCGTGAGGCACGACCCGTTGACCTTGCTGGCGGTCGCGATCGTGACCGCGCCGTTGTCGGAGCGGAGGGTGTAGTCAACGCCCGTGAGCCCGCCGGCGAACTGCGCCCCCGCAGCCGTCCCGCCGTCCACGATTGCCCCGTCCTGACGGACGATGAACGTCGTGGGTGATGTGCCGCCCGTCGCGCCCTGGAAGGTCGGGCTGCTCGTGAGCATGTCGGCGGTGGCCGAGCCCGCGCCGTTGCCCGCGCGGAAGGTTTGAGACGCAGACGCGGCTGTCACGCCCGCGCCGAAGGAGATCCCGCCGCCGTTGCCGTCGGTGTCCGACGACAGGGTGAACGAGGTCGGGGCCGTGACGTTGTTGTTGATGGTGAGGGCGCCGGGCGTCGAGACGCTCAGCGTGCCCGCGCTGGTAACGCCGGAGACCGCCGAGAAGCTCCCGCTCGACGACACCGAGCCGATCGTGAGCGCGTCGGCGTCGACATAGCTGACGTTGCCCGACGAGGTAATCGCGGCCAGCGTTCCCGTGTTGTTCGAGGTCTGGTTGAGCGTGATCGCCCCGCCGCCGCGCACGCCCAGCGAGCCCGCGGTGATCGTTCCGCCGGATTGCGTGACCGCGCCGGTCGAAGCCAGGCGGACGGTGCCCGAGCCCGCGTTGATCGACTGCGGAATCGTGAGGGCGCCGCCCGTGGAAACGAGCACGTCGCCGTTGCTGGTCGTGATGCCGCTGGTCGCGCTGAACGCGCCCAGCGCCGAGATCGTGCCAAGGTCAAGGCCCGAGGCGTCGGTGTACTGCACCGCCGAACCGCCGCCGCTGGAGTTAGCCACGAAGGTCGTGACGCTGTTGCTCTGGTTCAGCGTGACCGCGCCCGCGGCGCGGACGCCCAGGCCCGTCGCCGTGATCCCGCCCGCGGTCTGGTTGACCGCACCCGCGGAGACGATGCGGACCGTGCCCGTGCCGGCGTTCATCGTGCCCGCCAGCGAGACCGAGCCGGCGTTGAGCGTCAGGTTGTTCGAGCCCGGGGCGCTCAGCGTCGTACCGCCGGTCGTGACGATCGACCCGCCCGCGCCCGTCATGGTGAGCGTCGTCGAAAGGGGGAGCGTCGCGTCGCCGATGGTCAGAGCCGCGGTGCCCGCCGCGTTGCCGATGTTGATCCCGCCGAAGAACGCGCCGATGCCCGCAAGGTCCGTCGCGTCGATCGCGAGCGAGCCCGCGCCGGTGCCCACGCCGATGGAGGTCCCGGCGTTGAGCGATTTGAGCGTGATGGTCGCCGACCCGCCGCTGGAGAGCACATTGCCGGCTCCGCCAACGAGGTCGATGTCGTCGCTGACGAGTGTCAGACTGCCTCCCAGCGTGGACGCATCAAGGTTGATCGCGGCGGTGCTGGTGATCGAGGCGTCGCCGGTCGCGCCGGTCGTGAAGACGCCGATCGAACCGGCGGAGGTGTTCGTGGTTTCGAGCGTGATGTCGGCGTTGGAGCCCAGCGTCGTGAACGCCGAGGCGCCCGCGCCCGAGACCGTGACCGTGCCGGAGTCGATGATGTTGCCGGTGGTCGCGACCACATCCAGGATGCCGCCGATGGTCGACGCCGCCAGGTCGACGCCCGTCGCGTTGGTCAGGGCCACGTCGCCCGAGGCGCCCGTGGTGTTGGCGCTGATCGCGCCGTCAACCGCCAACTGATTGAGCGTGATCGTCGCGTTGGACGCGCTGGTCGTGAACGTGCCCGTGCCGCTCACGTCGAGCGTGCCCGAGTCGGTCAGATTGCCCGTGCTCGCGGTGACATTGAGGTTGCCCGTGACGTTCGACGCGGCGATGTCCACGCCCGTCGTGTCGACGTAGGTGACGTTGCCGGTGGTGGTGGCGTCGAGGGTCGTAACGGCGTTGGCGCTGCCGTCGAGCGTGAACGTGCCCGTGCCGTTGAGTGAGAGAGAGTCGCCCGTGACGCCCATCGCCGCGCCCTGCGTGATGCCGCCGGCGTCGGTCGTGAGGCTGACGATGCCGTTGCTCGTCAGGACGCTCTGGTCGATCGCCATGGTGTCGCCGGTGTGCAGCGTGACGTTGCCGTCGGTGATGGAAACGCCCGTTGCACCCGCGAAGGCACCGGAGGACGAGACCGTGCCGATCGATGCGCCGTCGGCGTCGCGGAACGAAATCGCGTTGCCCACGCCCGAGCCGGTGGCGGCGAAGGTGTCAACGTCGTTGGTCGCTGAGGCGAGCACCATGCCCGCGTTGGCGGAGTTGGCGCCCAGCGCCGAAGCCGTGATCGCGCCCGAGGTCTGCAGGATCGCGTCGGTCGCGTCCAGGCGGACGACGCCCGAGCCCGCGGTGATGTTCTGCCCGATGTCCAGCTCGCCGCCCGAGGAGAGGACGACGTTTCCGTTGCTGGTGACGACGCCCGTCGCGCCGGTGAAGCCGCCGCTCGACGAGACCGAGCCAACGGCCACGTCATCCACATCGGTGTAGCTGATCGTGTTCGCCGCGCCCGCGGTCGAGAGGGCGACCGTCGTGGCGTTGTTGCTGGCATTCGTCAGGTCAATGTCGCCCGCGCCGGAGGCGACGACGCCCAGCGAATTGGCAAGGATGCGGGCCGACTGCGTCACGCCGTTGGCCGTCTGCAGACGGACCGTGCCCGAGCTCGCGATCTGCTGGGTGATGGCAAGGTCGGCGGCATCCACAAGGATGCTCCCGCCGCCCGTCGTCGAAATGCCCGAGGTGGAAAGGAAGAGGTTGAGCGCGTCGGCGCTGATGGTGGTGCTGGTGAGCGAGTTGTCGCTGTCGAGCGCCAGGGCGTTGCCCGAGCCGGTGGCGAAGGCCGAGACCTGCGAGTAGGTGTTGCCGTTGCGGGAGATGTCGATGGAGCCGGCGCGAACGCCGAGGCCCGTCGAGAGGATGTTGCCCGCGCTCTGTGTGACGCCCGCCGCCGAGCCCGTCAGGAGGCGGAGCGTGCCGCCCGTCGTGTTGATATTCCCGCCGAGGTCCATGCCCCCGGTGGCGAGCAGCAGGATGTTCTGTCCGGCGACCGTGAGCGAGCCGTTGTGATCGATCGTGCCGCCGGTGTTGAACGTGAGCGACGAGTCGCCCGAGCCGACGACGGCGCCGGAGATCGTCATCACGCCGCCCGAGGGCGTGCGGACATAGAGCGGATCGCTGATCGGGAAGGCATCGATGGTCGAATTGGCGTTGCTGTTGGTGCGGCCGACCGTGATGAGATCGATCCCGTCCGCCAGGGCGTCGAGGTCCGTGTCGTCCAGCACGAGCTGCGAGCCGGTGCCGCTGGTGCCGAGCACGATCTCGCGCGTCGTGGTGATCGGGATGATGTCGAGGGTGCCGGTGATGCCGACGCTGTCGTTGCCGCCCGTGAAGTCCACGTCGTCGGTGTTGAGCGTGACATTGCCGTCGACCGTTGAGGCGCCGATCGAGACCGATGTGGCGGCGGGCATGGTGAGGGAGACCGTGCCGCCCGAGCCGGTGTTGAAAGAGGCCGCCGCGCCGAGCACGGGGTCGGTGATCGTGATCGTGGAGCCGGTGCCCGCGGTGGTGAACGAGGAGGTGCCGGTCACGTCGAGCTGGTCGAGCGTGATCGAGGCGCCGTTGGCCGGGGCGCTGAAGGTCGCGTTGCCGTTGACGTCGATCAGGGCGGCGTCGGTGATGTTGCCGGTGGTCGCGGTAACCGACAGGTCACCCGCCACGGTCGACGAGGCGTCGAGGTCAACGCCCGTCGCGTTGACGATCGTGACGTTGCCCGCACCGGTGGCGACCGCGATCCCACCCGTCGCGGCAAGGTTGTCGAGCGTGATCGAGCCGCCCGCGCTGAATGAAGATGTGCCCGCGAACGTGGCGCTGGTGGTGTCGGTGATGTTGCCGGTCGTGGCGATGGCGGTGAACGAGCCAGCGCCGTTGGTGTGGCTGAAGGTGTCGAGGGTGAGCGAACCGGTGCCGTCGTTGAGGATGACGGTCGCGCCGGACACCGAGCCGGTGACGGTGCCGAGGTTGTTGCCCGAGTTGGAGAGGAGGAACGAGCCGCCGCCGCTCAGCGTGAGGGTGCCGGTGGCTGTGACCACACCGCCCGATTCGAGCACGTTGCCGCTGGCGACCGTGAGCGCCATGGCGCCGGAGCCCGAGCCCACGCTATTGAGCAGGGTGAGAGCGCCGCCGGTCTGGAGCGTGACCGCGCCGTTGCCGGTGGTGCCCACGCCGAACGTCGCGCCGAAGCCGCCCGACGCGGTGACCGTCGAGACGTTGAGCGCGTTGGTGTCGCGATAGCTGATCGGGGCCGCCGCGCCGCTGGTGAACGCCGCGAACGACGTGAAGCTGTTGCCGGATTCCGGGAGCGAGATTCCCGTCGCCGCGCGCACGCCGAGGGTCGCGCCCGTGACGGCGGTGCTGCCCGCCTGGCTCACCTGGCCGGCGCTGGACTGAAGGCGGACCGTGCCGCCCGCGGCGCTGAGGTTGGCGTTCAGCGTCAGGTTGCCCGACGACAGGAAGAGCGCGCCGCCGGTGCCGCCGGTGACCGCGCTGCCGATCGTGATGGTCGAACCCGACGAGGTGAAGTTGAGCGCGCCGCTCCCGGAACTGATGGTGGCGCTGGTGCCCAGCGCGCCCGTCGAGGTCAAGCCCACCGAGCCGCCGCTGGTCGAGATGCTGTTGTTGACGTTCAGCGCGCCGCCCGAGCTAATGGTGACAGCGCCGTTCGTGGTCGTGATGCCCGAGACCGCGGCGAAGGTCCCGCTCGACGACACCGAGCCGATCGCCAGCGCGTCGGTGTCGGCATATCCGATCGTGCCCGACGACGTGGTCGCCGCGAACGTCGCGGCGTTGTTGGCCGCCTGATTGATCGCGATCGCCCCGCCGCCGCGAACACCCAGCGACGCCGCGGTGATCGAGCCGCCCGACTGCGTGATCGTGCTGGTGGAAGCGAGGCGGACCGTGCCCGCGCCCGCGTTGATCGACTGCGGAAGGCTGAGGGCGCCGCCCGAGATGAGCACGTCGCCGCCGCCGGAAGAGATCGCGCCCTGGGCGGTGATGGAACCGCTGAGCGTGGAGACATTGATGGCTCCGCCCGCGGTGGTCAGCGCGCACAGATCGATCACGCCGGCGCTCCCGCCGTCGGTCGAGCCGTTGATGGTGATCGTGCCCGCGCCCTGGGTGCGGATGACGAGGGCAGCGCCCTCGGCCGAGCCCGTGAGATCGATCGTGCCCGCGCCGTCGCCGACATTGTTGCGAGTCTCGAGCGTGAAGTTCCGGCCGGTGGAGATCGTGAGTTCGTCGCCCGCGAAGTCGCCGTTGGTCTGGATGCTGTTGCGCGCCTGCAGAACGATGTTGGCGTCGGTGCCCTCGATTTCCGATTCCGTCACGATGAAGGGGTCGGGGTTGCCCGCGCCCTCGTCGGTATAGGTGATCGTGCCCTGGGTGTTCGAGCCCGAGTCGTTCAGCAGGTTGGTGTCGGAAAGATCGATGTCGTCCGAGCCGTCCGCGTCGCCGCCCGCCGTGCCGTCGATGCGGATGTTGAGCGGGTCATAGAGCACCGTGCCCGCGTTGCCCTTGGGCGCGGAGAGGTCAACGTTGTGGATCGCGTGCAGGTACTGCGCGCCGGAGATTTCGACGAAGCCGCCGTCGCCGCCCTGGGCGCCGCCGCGGGCCGTGACCAGGCCCTGGAACTTCGTGGTGTCGTCGGACCAGACGACCACCTTGCCGCCGTCGCCCGACGAGATCGCGTCGGCGTGAACGACCGACTTGGAATCAACGTTGGCCAGCGCCGCGTTGCGCTGCGTGCCCTTGCCCTGCAGATCGCCGCCGATGAGCACCTGGCCGCCCTTGGCGTCGCCCGAGGCGTCGATCGTCGCGTCAACGAGCGCCACGCGATCACCCAGGATCTCGACCGAGCCGCCCTTGCCGCCCGCGGACTTGTCGGAGACGTCGATCGTGCCCGACGCGACCGTTACGCCGCGCGAGGTCTCCATCTGGACCGTCTTGGCCTTGGCGACGCCCTTGTTGAACACCGCGACCGCGAACGTGTCGCCCGCGCCGAAGCGGGCCTTCTGGGTCGCCGTCGCGTCCTGGCCGCCCTCGGGCCCCATGCCCGCGGCCTGGCTGGTGTCGACCTGGGCATAGACGTGCCCGCCCTCTTCACCGATGAGGACATTGTTGCCCGACGCCATGATGATCGTGCCCTGCGGGGCGCTGATCGTGCCGAAGTTCATCGCGGCCGAACCGACCAGGGCCGCCACGCCGCTGGGCGCCGTGTTGATCGTGCCCTCGTTGATGACCTTGCCCTTGACGTCCGTGAAGCGGTTGATGTTGCGCAGGAAGTCGGCGTTGGAGAGGTTGCCCGCGGCGGCGAAGATGCTCCCCGAGTTGACCACCGCGCCCGGGCCGAAGTACACGCCCGCCGGGTTGACGATGTACACGCGGCCGTTGGCCGACAGCGAGCCGTCGATCCGCGAGGGTTCGGCGCTGTTGATGCGGTTGAGCACCCGCGCCAGCGCGTCGGGCTGCACGAAGTTCACCGACTCGCCCGCGCGGATGTTGAACGAGTTGTAGTTGATGATCGTGTTGTTGGCCGCCGTGATCGTCACGTTGTTCCCGAAGCGGACGAACCGCGCCTGACCGGCCGCGACCTGCTCGCCCGCCACGCCCTGCACCTGGCCGACCGCGACGCCCGCCAACGCCAGGAGACCCCCCGAGAACGCGCCGCCAAAGGCCAACCGCGAACGCAACGCGCGCCCCGCGATCAGCGCCAGCGTCAGACCCTCGCGACCACCGCCCAACGACTTGGCGCTCAACGACTTGGTGTTCATGGCAATCCTCGTGTCATCGGGGCATCCTCGCCCCGCCTCGTGTGCATCGTGTCGATCAGACCGATCCGCAGAAATCCATCCCCGCGCCGACCGCCGGGGTACACCGACTCAGAACAGCAGCGTGAACGAGAGGTGGAAGCGGCTGCTCCCGTCGGAGACAAACTCGCCGCCGCCGTTCTTGTTCACTTCCTCCATCGCCACGCCCCAGTCGGCGCGGATGTTCACGTTGCGCATCACCTGCAATTCGAGCCCGAGGCCCGCGCCCACCAGCGTCTCGTCGCTCTCGAACGACAGGCGGTCGTTGTTGGTGACCCGACCCGCGTCGATGAACGCCTTGGCGATCAGGTCCCAGTCCGCCGTGCCGTAGTAGGGAGTCTGGGGCGTGGTGCGGAACTCGCGCCCGAAGAGCCGGCTCGGCTCGCGGGCCGCGAACGCGTTGGGAATGTGGAAGCGATACTCGAAGCTCGCCACATAGGAGTTGTCGCCCGCGACGACCGATTCCGGGTAGCCGCGCACGCTATAGAAGCCGCCCGCGACCGCCTCAAAGGTCGGGACCAGTCGCCCGCCCAGCGCGTTCTGCCCGCGGAAGCTCCCGACGATCTCGTGCGCCAGCGTCATGCCCTTGCCGTCCGCCGTTCCTCCCTTGGGATTGAACAGGGGCTCCAGGTACAGCGACTGCGTCAGGTCCCAGCGGAAGATCGCAAAGTCATCGTCCGGGTTCGAACGGCCCATCTGGTCGATCTGGTCGTGGTCCGTCCCCGCGATGCTCGCCGCGTTGAATTCGATCAGCGCCTCCGCGTACGAGCGCGCGAAGTTCGTGTCGCGGGTGAACCGCGCCCCGACATACGGCAGGAAGAAATCGTCCTGGCCCTCGACCACGTTCAGCGGGTCGCTCTCGTTGCGGATGTCCACGTTCTGCCAGCGGGCGCCGCCCACGAGGTCAACAAACGCCGGGCCCCACTGCGCGACGTTCCACGCCAGCTCGCCGCCGATGCTCCAGCCCTCGCCCGTGAACTTCGCCTGGCTCACGCCGACGTCCGACGCCGTGAAATCGGTCCACGAGCCGTACACCTTGGCCCGCAGCTTGTTCGACAGGAGCGGGAAGTCGTAGCTGGGCGTCACGGCGTGCGACGAATCAAAGCCCGCGGTCGAGTACTCGAGCTGCAGGATGTCGTCGTGGTTGGTGAGCTGGTTGTGCGTGAAGCCGAAACGCTCACGCCAGTCCTCGGTGTTCTTCGTGCCCGTGTTCGACAGCTGGAAATACAGCATCCAGGGCTTGTTCTCGCCCACCAGGTAATCCACCTGCGCGCCACCCTGGTCGTCCGCGGCGGCGACCGCGATATCGACCACGCGCCCCGGATGGCGCTTCAGCTGATACGCGTAATCGTCCAGCTTGTCCTTGCGCAGCAGCTGCCCGGGCACCACCGGGCTGCGCGACCGGATGCCGGCGTGGGCCGCATGATTGATCGCAGGCTCGCCCTCGAACCGCTCGCCGCGCGCGATCGTTCGGACGTCCTTCACGACCGCGGTGTAGATGACGAACACCAGCGCCGTGCGCCCCTCGCGCTTGTCCTTGCCGCTCTGCTCGTCGATGTCCTCATCGCTGGGGCTGACGAACACGCCGTAGACGCCACGCCGGTTCAACTCCTCCAGCACCGTCGCCGCGATCGCGCCGACCGCGCTCTTGCGGAAGATGCCGCCCGAACCCTCGGTGATCTCCGAGAGCTTGAGCGTCACGCTCTCAACACCCGCGCGGGCGTTGACATAGCCCTCGGGCAGCTTGCCCAGGCGCACCGTCAGATTCTGGAATCGCTCGTCCTGGAGGTCGGGCTGCCCGGGATTCTCACGTGCATACACCAGCAGCACGCGCGAGATCGGGTAGGCGTCACCGTCCGTGGACATCAGCTTCGCCGGATCTTCTTGAGGTGCGGCGGGAGCGGCTCCCGCCTTGACCGTCATGCCCGCGGTCTCCGCCGCGTCCTTGTTCGCCGGGGGATCACTGGGGGGAGCCGCATCCTGGGCCCGCACGCCCACGGCCAAGCCCGCCGCCAGCACCATGGCCAGCGTCGTCGACCATCCCACCGTCACGCCGTGATTTACGACTTCGCGCGTCCGACCCATTCGCGTTCCTCGCTCTCGGGCTTCCGGCAACGACTCGACAACCGCCGCGCTCTGCGGCCAGGATTGGCAAACCGCATCATCGTGCCCGCTTCAAGACACTCCAGCTCACTCAACCATGCACACCACGGGGCGATCCGAGCGGATCGCCCCATCAATCAATCCGCCAGCCTAGCTCCCGGAACCAAAGACCGTCAACCCGGCCCCAATCCTCCAGCACTGTGAATACCCCAGCTTTCCACAATTCGTGAACATGCGCAATTGATGCGCTATGGCTTCGTGCGAATCAGCTCCATCGCACCGATCGCAGCCTGAGCCGACTTCGCGGTGATCGGCACCGGCTTGGCCGCCGCTCCCGCGGTGAACGCAAGGCGGAAGCCAACGTCGGCGAACTCCTTGCCGACGGCGTTGGGTGGGATGGGCTGCGGCGTGACGGGCTCGATCTTCGCGGGTGACAGCGCCGACGCGCCGACCACCCGACCCGACCCGCCGAGCTTCATGGCCTCGTTCTTGTCCGTGATCGGGTCGATCGCGCCGGTCGTCACGAACTCCGCGACGTTGCCCACGAGGTTCTTGATCCGCGCGCCGGAGCCCGCGTTGACCTCGACGAACCACACCGCACCGTCGTCGCCCGGCACCGCGACCGTCACGTCGCGCGGCAGTTCAATCCCGCCGAACACGCCCTCGTTGAGCTTGGGCGCGCCGCCCACCGCCTGGCTGAAGTCCCAGACCTTTTTCCACGACGCGTCGCGCCGGTTGGGCGTGCCGCTCGAATCCACCGACGCTGCCGCGGACCATTCCTCCGCCGTCGGCAAGCGGCACCCCGCAGTGCCGGCGACCAAGGCCGCCGCTCCGAACGAGATGAACTGCATGGGCGTCTGCGCGTTCGGCGCCGGCGGGCGCGAGCCGGCGGGATAGAGCTCCTTCTTGGTGGGCGAAGTCATCGCCCTGAAGTTGCCGCTGTTGAACCAGCCGGCGCTCCAGTCTTCCGAGTCCGGGCAGGGCTGGATCGCGGTCGCCTGACGCCCCGTCATCTTCCAGTCCCAGCCGCGCACCGAGTTGATCGAGCCGGCGCGGCTGGTCGCGGGGAGCAGGCTGAGCACGTCGCCCCACGCGCTGGCGGATTCGGCGATGTCCATCACCATGCCGATCGAGGTCTCGGTCGTCGCGATGTACGACGTCACGCCGCCGACCTCCAGTCGCGCGAACGCGATCGCCTCGCTGGTGCGCCCCTTGGGCGGGAAGAACGCAACGACGTCGCCGTTCTCGCGCACCTCGGACCGCCAGCCCTTGGCGCCCGGGCCGCTCTTGGTGGGATCAACCCCGGACGACACGGTCGCGTTGAGCACCGCGAGCACGCCGTCAAGCCCCGGGCCCTTCTGCTCGCCCACGCTGGTGACGAACGCCGCCAGCCGGGCACGCAGGTCCGCGTCGCTCGCATCACTCTTGAACGCGGCCCCGTCGCGCTTCAGCTTCGCGACCTCGATGTTGTAACGGATCGGCGCCGCGACCTGCTCGGGCTTCACGCGGAACGCCACCAGGTATGACTCGGCCTCGAGCAGCGCCTCGGGCGAGGTCTGGGCCGCGGCATAGCGCGCCCACAACTTCCCCGCGTCCGCGAGCATGCGCTTCTGCAACAGCGCGCCGCGCTCACCACCCACGTCGTTGGTCGACGTCTCCATCGTCGCGACCGTCGCCGCCGCCCCCTTGAGGTCCGCGGGCGTCGCGGGCCAGTTGGCGCCGCCGGCGGCCAATCTCGACCACGCCGCCAACTGCTCCGACAATCGCGCGCCCGTCGCGTGAACCGCGAGCTCCTTGGCGTCGGTGCTGGTCGGGATCTTCTTGAGAGCCTCGATGCGCTCGATCGTCTCGCGGGCCGCGGGCGTCGCCTCGCGGAACGACGCAAACTCGGGGCTGGCACTGATCTTGGCGAAGATCGCGTCGACGCTCTGACCGTCCGCCGTCTTCTCGCCCGTCCCATAGCCCTGATGGAGCAGGCTGTCGAGCTGCACGAACTGCCGGCGCAGGGCGTCTCGCTCTTTCTCGACCTGCGCAGTTCGGGCGGCCTCGTCCTTGGCCTTCTTGTCCGCGGCGTCCTTGGAGGCCTTCTCGGCAGCAGCTTTGTCCGCAGCAGCTTTGTCGGCGACCGCCTTATCTGCTGCCGCTTTGTCCGCCGCTTCCTTGGCCTTGCGGTCCGCCTCCTCCTTCGCAGCCTTCTCAGCAGCGGCCTTGTCCGACGCCGCCTTATCCGCGGCAGCTTTGTCAGCAGCAGCCTTGTCCGCGGCTTCCTTCGCCTTCCGATCAGCGTCGTCCTTGGCCTTGCGGTCCGCTTCGTCTTTGGCTTTCTTCTCCGCCTCGTCTTTCGCGGCCTTCTCCGCGGCAGCCTTCTCCGCGGCAGCTCTGTCCGCCGCTTCCTTGGCCTGGCGCGCTTCCTCCGCCTTCCGCGCTTCCTCGGCCTTCCTGGCTTCCTCCGCCTTGCGCTGCGCCTCGAGCGCCGCCGCGTCGGACTCCTTCGGCTTGGCCTCGACGGGTTTCGCTTCAGGCTTTGCTTCAGGCTTGGTCTCGGGCTTCGCGTGCGACGGCGTGTCGTTCAGCGCGATGTTGGGCTTCTTGTCTTCCCAAGGCCGCCACATGGCCAGCCCGCCGCCCACCACGACCACCGCCGCCACGGGTAGGAACCACGGGAAACCCTTCTTCTTGCCCTGCGAGCTCACGGGTGCCGCGGGCGTCGGCGCGGGCTCGGCCTTGGGCGCGTCCTTCGCGATCGGCTCCGGAACTTTCACCACTTCACCCGACCACCCTGCCAAAGTCGCCTTGCACCTCGCCATGAAATCTGGCGTGATGGTGTACGGCACATCACTGGCTGGCGCCAACGCCTTGGTCCCCGCGCGCAGGCAAAACAACTGCGGCGCCGCGGGGTCGCCCACGATCAGGTCCACAAAGCCGATCTCGCCGGCGGTGACCAGCGGCACGAGCACGAACTGTGAAACCGATCCATCAACCTCGCGCGAGAGCACGCCCATCCAGAACCGGGCCGCGTCGATGCTCGACGTGCCGATCATGGGCACACGCAGGTGCTGGGCCCGTGCATCGATGATGCGCGTGGACTTCTTGCCGTCGCCCTTGCCGACGGGACGGAACGGCGCCATCTCGCGATCGATCTCGTACATCACGCGGTGCATGGCGACCGAGTCGCCCGTCATCCGGGCGCCCGAGAGCATGGCCGCCAGCTGCTTGGGTGAGGCCAAGAACGAATCCGCGTCGCCGGCCCCCTCGCCGACCATCGCCTCGCGCAGGCGCGCCCGGGTCTGGTCAGCGATCTGGATCACCTCCGCCGCGCTCGCCGCCGCCTGGCATTTCTCCTGCATCCCCGCCAGCGCGGGCATGACGTGCGACGCGATGAACGACGACGGGAGGTTGTCGCACTGCGCGACGACGACCATCGGGTACTTGCTGCGTCCCTTGCCGTCCTTGCTCGACCACAAGCGCCCCACGACGAGCCCGCCGGGCGTGCGCCAGGCGAACTCGTGGGCGAATGCCGCGAGACGCGACGACTCGTCGATCGCCTCCCACGCGCCCGAGTCGATGTTGCCCGCGATGCACTCGAAGTACATCACGCGCTTCACCTCCGCGAGGCGCTTGGTCTCGATGCCCAGGTCGTCGATGTGATCGTCCCAGCCCGGGTGCTTGCCGAACACCGCGAGAAAAAGCTGAGCCTTGCCTTGGATGGCCATCGTCGTCGCTTCCTGTTCGCCGCGGGAATGGCGTGAATCAGCCGTTCACGCCCGCCCCGGTCGAGTCCCGATCACACGCGGCACGCGGCCGCGAAATCCACACCGCACGATCACTTCCACTTGTCGCCCGTGGGCCACACCTTGCGCGAGGGCACCGGCGCGCTGAACTTCAGACCGAGCCACATGAAGTACTTCTTGCCACCCTCGCTGAACTGCACCGGCACGCGCCATTCCGCGCCCTCCGCGTCCGGAGCCTTGGGCTTCCCGCCCTCGGTCGGCGACGCGTCGGGCTCGCACATGAGCTCAAGCACGTGCCAAGGCGTCGCCAGAGTGCGCGTCGCGGAGGGTTCCTTGTCGCCCGCCGCCTTGAAGAACTTGATGACCAGACTGTTGCTCCCCGACGGGATCGTCCCATCGTTCACCAGCGGCTTCTGGCCGTCGGTGTTGGTCGCCACGCCCTCCTGCTCGCCGAGCTTCACGCTGATCTTGTTGAACACGCCCGCGGCGTTCAGCACGCCCTCAGCTTTCTCGAGCTGGGCGGCCAAGGGTTCATTGAAGCCAAGGTCCAACACCGAAGAGATTGTCACCTTCACCTCGCCCGCGGCGCTGGCGCCGGCGACCCAAGGCGACCAAACTTGCAACGCCGCCAAGAGCTGCGGCTGGCTTTCGAACCCGCTCCCACCGAACATCGTTGCCAGCGCCGAATCCGCCGGAACAACGCCGGTCTGACCGCCCGCCGCCAGCGCCGACTCGGGCCCGCCGCCGGTCTTCTGGACTTCCGCCACCGACGGGAGCGCACGATGGAACTTCTTGATTTCGTCCACCGACAACGCACCGCCCGCCTCAGCGCCCCGCTCCATCACCAAGGGCATCTTGCGGAACGCCGCCTTGTTCCGCAGCAGGTCCCCGCTCTCCTTGCCGAACTGGTCCGACAGGGCCTGCAGGAATCGCACCCGCGCCAGGTCCCAGTAGCGCTGGCCCGGACCCTTGCCGCCCTCGGGACGATCGGGCATCTCTCGGAGGAAACGTTGGCGGAAGCCGGCCGCCGGCAGGTCGCCGATGCGCGTCTTGGCCTCCGCCGCCTGGTCGGGCAGCTTGCCGAAGCGCTCGCCCATGTCCTGGCGACGATCGTCGCGATACGCCGACGCCGTGACCTTCATGATGTCGGTGTTGAGCGCGTCGATCCAAGTCTGGAGGTCTTCGGGCTTCACGCCGCCGGATTCCTTCAGGCCCGGCGCGCTGATCGCGGCCTTCATCACCTCCGCGATCACGCCCAGGCTGTCGCACGCATCACCCGTGTTCGACGAGAGACGCCCGATCTCCCGCTTGGCGTCGGCCCAGGTCTCGGGGGTCTGCGGCTCGGCCTGCTTGAGCATGTCGGTGGTCCACGCCGTGAAATACGCCGCCGCGTACCGCCCGATCGCGCCACGCGCCTCGCTCGCCTGGCGGCGTAGGTTCTCGTCGCCGAACGCCGTCGGGTCCTTCTCGCCGATCGCCGCGTTCACCTGCACGACGTCGGCGAAGATCATCGCCGCCGCATTGGGGTCAACGCGCTGCTCGGGCGCGAGCTTCTTCTGATCGAGCATCGTCATGGGGAGCGTCAGCGTCACGCCCAGCTTTGACGACGGGATGATCCCCTCGGCGTTGCCCGCGCGGGCCGCCGCCAGCTTCTTGACGCGGTCGTTGACCCAGCTCACGTCCGACGACGTGCCCGAGAGCACCGCCGCCACCATTGAGGTCTTGACGCCGCGCGCGCCCATCTGCAGCACGAACTCCGCGTTCTCCTTGGCGTTGCTCGGCGAAAGCGAGCTGGTCGCCTGGTTGATCTGGTTCTTCAGGTCCGACAGCTTCGTGTCGACGCCCGCGCCCGCGGTCGACAGCTCGCCCCACAGGGGCGTGGGCGCCTCAACCTTCAGCGACGCGTCGGCCAGCTTGTACGCGCTGGCCCGGGCCTCGTACACCCGCGCGTCTCCCACCCTCGCAAGCAGCTTCGCGCCCGCGCCACCCTCGCCCAAATAGCCGCGGATCATCGCCAGCCGCTCCGACAAGCCCTTGGACAGCAACTCGTCGCGCGCGTTCTCCAGCGCCTTCTGCACCGGCTTGATGTCCTCAGGCCAGGGCGAATTGGCCATCGCCAGGAGCGCCTGGGCCTTGCCCGACGCCTCCTTGGCCTTGGCCTCCGCCTGGTCCACCGCCGCCACGCCCGTGGTCGTGGACGTGCTCGTCGTCGTCGCCCCCGCACGCGGTGCGCCCAGAACCAGCGCGTACGCCCCCTCGGCCTGCTGGCGCAGTTGCGCCTCGGCGTCCTTCAGGGTCGCCTCCAGCGTCGCCGAATCGAACTTCGACGCCTCCATCGCCTTGCTCACCCGCGCCTGTGCCGCGGCCAGAGCGGCGTACACGCCATTCCAATCCGCGACAAACGTCTCGTAGCCGCGCTCCCCCTTCAGGCTCTTGGGCGGGTTGGCCTTCCACGCCGCCAGCTTGTCCGACAGGTCCTTCTCGGCCTTCTCGAACGCCGCCAGCGACTCGACCACCTCGCCCACCAGCCGCAGCTTCTCGCTGCGCTTCTCGGGAGACTTCCAGTATTCGATGAACGCCTTAGCGCCCGCCGCGATCGGCTTGGAATCCTTTCCCAGCGCCGCGGGCGGCCACTTGCCCGCGCCCTTGTCGTACGTCCAGGTCACCAGCGACTGCAGGTTCTCCAGGTCGGGCTTGGCCTTGTCGAATTCCGCCGCCGGCAGCATGTACTGCGCCAGCGCCGCGACATCGAGCGGCTCGGCCATGACGCCCGGATTGCTCGTCCCCTTGGCCAGCGCCGAAAGGTCGTCCGTCAGCGACGTGCCCGTCGTGCCCCGCTCCACGCGGATCAGCCCCGCGAGCGTGCGCGTGGCGGCCTCATCCCACGGTCGTGCCCCGCTCCCGTCCACCATCATCGTCTTTCGCGATTGCTCGATCATCGGCGCCAGCACAGATCGCTCGACCAGCGCCGCCGATGCATCCTTCAGCTGCCCCGACAAGCTGCCCTTGCTGATCATGCCGACCAGGTCCATGGGCTTGAGCAGGATCGGAACGCTGGGCGGGTTCTCCGCCAGCTCGCGCGATCGCGCCACCGCGCCGGCGCGATTGACCTCATCCAACCCGAACTTGATGTCCTTGGCCTCGCGGTAAACCGGCGTCGCGCCCGCGCCCGTGCCGAGCCCGACCGGCGAAAGGTCCGCCATGCCGCCCCACAGCGTGCGCCACGACTCTTCCTTCTGGCCGATCTCCTTTCGGAACGAGTACGACGAGAAGAGCGTGAGCCCCAGGAGCACGACCGCCGCCGCGATCGCCGAGCCCACGACCATGAGGCGCTGGCGCGCCTGCTGCTTGTCGACGTTGGTGGCCCGCGTGACGAGCCCCTTCTCCTTGAAGACCTTTTCCTTGAAAACGTCGCGGAGGAAGTACGACTTCTCCTCCGACACGCCGCCCGGGAGCTTGTCGACACCCACGCCCAGCATCTTGGCGAGCTCCTCGTCGAGCTCCGCGCCCTGGCGCATGGACGAGGTGAAGTAGATGCCGCGCAGGAACAGCGGCTTGGGCGACCACTCGCCCTGCACGAAGATCAGTTCCAGGTAGCGGCGCAGGCGCGACGACAACCGCGCCAGGCTGTCGGGGAGCGCGTACAGCGCGTCGACCTGGTCGGTGCGGCGCGCCTGGGTGTCGTCGGTGTGGATCGGGTCGATCGTGAGCGCATATCGCCGGCGGAGCAGGCGCTGGCGCACCGATTCGATGTGCTCCGAGACCTGCTCGGGGTTGAAGACCGTGTCCAGGGCCGCGGGGTTGGACCAGCCCATCATCTGGTGCTGGAGCGCGGGATCGGTCACGCTCTCGAAGAACTCGCGGAAGCCGGTGATGAGGTCGCACTTGGTGACGACCACGAACACCGGGAAGCGCACGTCGAGCACGCGCTGGATGGTGTCGAGCTGCTGGGCGATCTTGCCGGCCTTCTCCTGGATGTCGTCGCCCGAGTCCTTGATCAGGCTGTCCACGCCGATGCACAGGAGCATGCCGTTGACCGGGCAGAGCGGGCGCACGTCCTTGAGCATCTTGAGCAGCTCGCGCCACTCGTCGCCGCCGCCCTGCGCCGCGCTCTCCATGAAGATTCGGCCCGCGGTGTCGAGGATGACCGCGTCGTTGGTGAACCACCAGTGCATGTTGAGCGTGCCGCCCGCGCCTTGGAGATAGTTCTGAAGCCCCGGCGGGAACCCCACGTTGCAGTGGCGGATCGCCTCCGTCTTTCCCGAGCCCGACGGCCCGGCCAAGAGCACCCACGGGAGCGTGTACACGTTCTTGCCCGCCGCCCGGAACTTCTCCACGCCCTCCTCGAACGACCGACGCATGTTGTCGATCGCGGCCCGCTTGGCCGGGTCCGCGCCCGCGGCCGGCCCGCCCGACGTCGATGCGAACATGCGCCGCACCAGCGTCAGCTCCTTGGCCTTCTCGCGGTGCTTGTAGATGAACTTGACCAGCCACCACGCGCCGATCGCCACCACCAGCCCCACCACGATGATGAGCAGCATCGTGGGCGAAAGCCCGAAGAACTTCAGCACGCCGCCCAGCCCCGTGGAGCCCTGCGCGAGCAACCGCACCATTTCGATCGTCCGAACCATGTGCTTGTCCTGATCGCCCGGATGGCCCGGACGCGTTCGATCTCTTGTTCAACCAGCCGTCCCGCCCACAATTCCCACGCCAAGCCGCCGCATCCGGCGCGATCTCTACTTCGATTCCGCCGGCGTGTTGTTGACGATCCCATCGAGCGCCTTGCCGATCGTCTCCGTCGCCTCGCGGTATCCGATCCAGTTGGCCGCCAGGAGCGCCGCCACCATGATGAGCAGCACCACCACCCAGCGCACGATCCCCGGCGCCGCCGAGATCTCGAGCTCCCGCTTGTCCACGTTCTGGTACGCCTCGGGGCAGATCTTGGCGTTCTCCTCCGCGTCCATCAGCGGCCTGATCCGCGAGGCGATCTCCAGCATCTTCTTCCGCAGGAAGTTCGGGCCGTCCGATTGCCCCGTGTACATCCCCTTGAACCCCAGCGCCAGGCAGTTGTAATACACCGCCAGCCGCTGGTTGGCCGCGTCCCCCTGCTCGGCCAGCGTCTCGTCGAGCTGGACGAAGAAGTCCTGGTCGCCCGCGATCCGCTTCAGCTCCTCCTCCTGCAGGTGCTTCCACGACCGCGCAAAGGGCAGCGAGCTCTCGCGCACCATGTAGTCCACGAAATAGATCAGGGGGAGCCTGACCTTCGCGAAATGCTCGCCCAGCCCCGCGCCCTCGGCCCGGAGCTTCACGTCCGCCAGCATCGAGCGCAGCTCGTTCCGCACCTGCGACCCGTCCACCAGCCCGCCCTTGCGGGCCAGCCGGTTCAGACGGCAGATGTACTGGAACAACGGCTCACAGAACTCCACGAGCGTCGCCATCGATCCTCCCAGGGCGCCCGCCTCCGGACGCCCAATCCAAGTCAATCGCTCTCATCCCCGCGCATCACGACCAGAGAGACAGCCAAGAAACCAGAAAGACCCGCCGCCCGGGCCCGTGCGCCGAATTCCGCCCGATTCACTCATTCGGCGCCCTCGGGCACCGTCATGTACAGGTGAACCTCCGCGAACTCGAACTTCTCGCTCTCCGGCCAGCGGATCGCCACCTTCTTCTCCTGCGCGATCCGCTCCCACATCTGCTTGCTCTCGGCGCGCAAAAGCCGGAAATAGTTCAGCCCCACCTGCGCCGGCAGCTCGTACGGCGGGTGCCGCTCCTCCGCCAGTCGCACGCCGTAGATCATCAGCCGCTCCATGCTCCTCGGCATGAGCTTGAACTTGTCCGCGTCCTCCACCAGCTTCGCCAATTCCAAGGGGTCCATCTTGGTCTTGACCCCCAGGAAGTACTCGTTGGGCTTGGTGATGTGCTTGTCTTCCAAGTTCGCCGCCAGCACCGCGCCGTCCTTGACGAACGCCACCTTGATGAACTTCGGCACGCTGCTCCGCGCGAGTAACTGGCGGATCCGCCGGTCCAGCTCGAAGAGCGGCACGCCCGGATTGTCGTGGTCGTACTTCGGCGCCTCCCACGGATCGCGGTCCGGCGTCAACGCCGCCAACTCGCCCAGGCACCCGCGCATCTCCATGTACATCTCGAAAGGCGTCACGCCCGGCACACCCGCCAGCGATGCGATCCGCGCCGCGTACACGTTCAGCGTGCGCAGGCGGAGCATCTGCTCGTACTGGATGCCGCGCAGGTTCTCGATCGAGAACCCACCGCGAGTCAGCTCGATCACGCCCTCACGCCGCGCCGTCTCGAGCTGGTTGCCAAGATCACGGACCAGGTTCAGGAGCGCCCCCGAACCGCCCAGCACCAGGCACGGCGGGACATACGTCTTGTCCTGCTGCGGCCGCCCGATATCGTCCCCCGTCGCGTGCGCGATGCGCACCAAGGGCAGCACCTCCATGTCGCTCACGTCGTCGCCCTCCACGACCAGGCGCGCGTTGAGACGTCGCACCAGCATGGCCTGGCGATTCTCGCCCGTGTTCTCGTCGGGGCGGGTGGTCTCAGAGACGTTGTACAGGCGCTTCACCTGCGAGCCCGCGGCACCCGAAGCCGGGTCGACCGTGTTGCCGCGGGCCGCCTGCCACAGGGGAACCGCCAGCGACACCGTGAACGCGCCGCTGGTCGCCGCAAAGATCTTCTTGATGTCCAGTCCCGGCAGGTCGGTCGTGTCGGGCACGTCGATCTCCAGCCCGCTCGGCATGATCGCGCGGAGGCGATCGAAGCGGACCGTGAGATTCTCCAACGCGTCGACCGAGAGCTTCATGTCCACCACGCCGTAGGGATGCGTCCATCCCAGCCGCCGCTCGCGCGCCAACCGCTCCTCGCCCTGCCGCGCCGCCGTCTGCAGATGGTGCGGCTGAAGAAACAGCCCCTCGTGCCAGTGCACCGGGCTGAGCGAACCAACCTGCGTCTGCGCCGTTCCCTTGGCCATATCGACTCCCCTCCGCGCGGCCGCCCGCGCGGTCTCGTTTTACAGGCCCGCCCTTCTCATCCAGTCCTCGACAAACCCCGCGATCGCCTGCTTGATCTCCTGCGCGATCGCGTCGCGGTCCAGCTGGCCCGCGCGCAGCTTGTAAGCCTTCCAGCAGTCCGCGTCCTTGTTCCGGAACGCCGAATCGCCCACGCTCTCCTCGATCGCCGCCGGCGACAATTGCGACACGAACCGCTCCGCGAACCGATCGGGCGCCGCCCGCGCGATCGACGACATCATGGCCCGGCACAACTCGCGCAGGCGGTCCAGTTCCGGCGCGACCGCGCCGCCGCCCGCCGCGTCCCCCGCCCCCGCGAGGTACTCGCGCAGGAAACGCCGCATCGTGCCGTTGGCCCGCAACGCCGCCGACGGCGCCGTGTCCTTCCACGCGCCCCACGCCACGCGATCGATGTAGTTCACGAACTCCACAACTTTGATCGAGAGCTCAATCAGCCGGGCCGCGTCCGGCACCTCGCCCGCGCCCAGTTCCAGCCGCTCGCGCAATTTCGCGACCTGCGCCTCCGACAGCGCCGCGCCACCCCCGCCCCCGCCAATCCCGACCGCGCTGATCCTCGCCGCGGCCTTGGTCCTCTGCTCGGGCGCCGCCAGCCCCCATTGCTTCAGCAACGTGTCCACCAGCTCTTCAAAAGTCAGCTCGCGGGGTTTCACCACCTCCACGACCTTGGTCTGGACCGGGGCCGCCGCCCCCTTGGCCGGCGCCGGGCCGCCGTCGGCCGTGGGAAACGCACTCATCAGCTCGCGCAGGAATGCCTCGCGGTCACCCGCTGCGATCGATTGCAGGGCGCGCGAGATCTCCCCGTCCAACTGCTCCCGACGGACATCAGCCGACTCGTCCGCCAGCTGGCTCTGCACCAGGCGCAGCCGGGCCGACAGAGCCATCACCTTCCGGGAAACCTCGCTCGACGCGTCGTGCACACAACCCCCCGGGCCGTCCGGCCCGAAAACTCAAGCGGCCATCATACAGACCGTGCGGCCCGCCGGAGGAACCCCCCCGCCCGCGCCCGCCGCGCCCCCCACATCACCGCCACGCTCCCCCGAACCGCGCCACCCGCGCCCCACCCGGTCCGATCACGCATTTTTCGCGCGACATTCCCGCAGAGGCCATCCATGCTCGCCGATTCCCTCACCCGGCCGACGGAAGCACGGCCGGAGGAGAGAAGCATGCGATTGAACGGTTCGAAGCTCATGGTTCCCGCTGCCCTTGTCCTGGCCGCCGCCGCCCTGACCGGCTGCTCGTCGTCCGGGAGCAACGTCTCCGCCTACCAAAGCGAAGGAGGCTTCGGGGCCGGCGATCGATTTGGCTCTTATCTCTTCGTGAACCAGACCCGACAGAACATCGCCGCCGCCAACCTGCAGACCCAGCCGGTTGAACTGCACGGCACCACCACGACCGCGACGGCCACGGCCAGCGCGGGTGAACAAAGCGTCGACTGATCGCGCCGCCCGGAGGCTCGTCACAGGACTGGAGAGAGCGCCGACGCCGTGTCCTACTTCGCCAGGACGATGGCGTCGGCGGCTTTTTTGAGGCGGGCGATCAGGGGCTCCGGAGCCGGCGCCGTCCCGCCCGCGGCGTCAAACGCCAGACGGAAACCGACATCCGAGTATGACGTGCGGGCACGGTTCGTCGGGTCGAGAGCCGCGTCCGGCGCGTACTGATCCGAGGAAAGCGCCGACGCGCCGATCACCTGCGTCCGAGCGACATCGTTCGGAATCGGCCCAGATGCCGTCGCGACCGGCGCAATCCACTCCGCGGCATTTCCAACGAGGTCGTGGAACTTGCCGTCCGGCGCTCCAACCTCGCGGAACCACAGGACCTGGTCATCCTCGTTGACCGCGGGCACCGCCTTCGGACCCGTGTCGACCTTCTTGGGATCACACGACCCATTGTCGGGCCAGGGAGAATCGACGGGCGCCCCGTTCGGGAGCGCCTTGATCTGAGCGTCGAGATAGACCTTGAACCGGTTCCACGTCGCGTCGCGGCGATTCGCGGTTCGACCATCCACCACGGACGCCATCCCCGACGCCGCCCGCCACTCCTCCACCGTCGGCAACCGGCAACCGATCTTGCCCGCCACGCGGCTCGCCACCGTCGAGCTCACCTGCTGCATCGGATGAAGCACCGAAGGCGTGCCGATAGAGCTCAGCAGCTCGTCGGGATATGGCTTGACCTTGGCGCTCGCAAGCGCGGATACATCGGCCAGCCAGCCGTAGCTATCCCAACCGCCCGGGCTGGACGGACGGATGCCGTCGCCCGCCGGGTTGCGCTCCCACACGCTCGGGCCCTTGTTGCGCGCCTTGCCCGTGTTCAGACTGAAGAGCAGGCTAAGGAGATCGGCGTCCCGCTGCGCCGCGTCGTTGAACACGCCCACCGTCACTTCCGTCGCCGACAGGTACGCGCCGCTCGCCAGGCGGATGAACTGCACCGACTGGCCCGACGGCGACTTGTACGTCACGTTTGAGTCGCCCGCCGCCGGGTGCGCCGCGTCCAGCGACCAGCCGCCCCCCACGCTCATCGGCCCGACCTTCGCAAAATCAAGCACGGGCCCCGCCGGAACCTCGGGCGTCTTGGCCGCCGAGTCCAGGCCCGCGATCATCGGCGCCACCAGCGGCGCGACCTCCGCACCCAGCGCCCCGGCCGCGGCCTTGAACCTCCCCACCGCCGCCGTCGCCGCCGCGTCATCGCCCGCCTTCGCCAATTCGTCGCGCAACGTGAGGGCCAACCGATTCAGGCGCACCTTGACCGGCAGCTCTTCGGCCTTCACGCCGAAGCCCGCCGCCAATCCCGAGACCCGCCGAAGCGCCGCCTCATCGCCCGCCGCCAACTTGCCGACACTCGCCATGAACATCGCACGCCGACGGTCGTTCGCGGCCTTCACCAACGCATCGCGCTTGGCCGCCACGCCATTCGGCAGCTTGCCAACCGAATCACGCACGCCCTCGAGGAACTTGCCGCCCGCTTCGAGCGCATCCAGGTCGCCCGGCGCCGGGTCCTTGAAGAGCGTGAGCGCCCGCGAACCCGCCGCCAGCGCCTCCGACGCCCGCCCGCGCCCCGCCTCGTCCGCCGAACGCTTGGCCGCCGCCGGCGCGTCGGCGATCGACGCGATCGCGCCGAGGCCGCGGGCCCGGGCAAGCGCATCCGTCAGCGCCGTGTCGCCCGCGACCGCGTCCTTCTCAACGCTGGCGTCGACCTGCTTGAGGAGTTCCTCGATCGAGTCCCCGCCGTCGGGCGCCACGTCCTTGAAATCAAGGCCCAGCGCCAGCTGCCCCGCGATCTTCTGGAGCACGCCCTTGGCGGCGTTGACCCTCTGAGCCTTGGCCGAATCCGCCGCGGCCTTGTCGGAGGCAGCTTTGTCAGCAGCGGCTTTGTCCGCAGCCGCTTTATCGGCCGCCGCCTTCTCCGCAGCGGCTTTGTCGCGAGCCGATTTGTCCGCCGCTTCGCGGGCGGTGCGATCGGCCTCGTCTTTGGCTGCCTTGTCCGCCGCAGCCTTATCCGTCGCTTCTTTGGCCTTGCGATCCACCTCGTCCTTGGCGGCCTTGTCCGCAGCGGCCTTATCCGCTGCTTCCTTCGCCTTCCGAGCTTCTTCCGCCTTGCGGGCCTCCTCGGCTTTCTTCTGAGCGTCGGCGTCCTCGGGCTTGGGCTGCTCGCCGTTCTTTGGCAAATCGGGCTTTGACGATTCCTTGGTCTCGTTCGGCTTGGTCTCGTTGTTCTTGGGAGGGTCGTTCAGCGCAATCGGTCCCTTGCCATTCTTCTTGTCGCCCTTGTCCCCGCCCCCCATGTTCGAGATCACCACCGCCGCCACCGCCACCAGCGCTACCGCGCCCACCCCGATCCCGATCCACTTGGCGTTGCTGGTCTTCTTCGGCTCGGCCTGACGCCGGCGTGATTCGGCCTCCAACTCCTCGAAGGACTTGGGCGCGCCCGCCGTGCTCGCGGTCGACACCCGCCCCACGCTCGTCATCGACGGCGCCCGCGACATCGTCGGCGCCGGCGCCGCGGGCGCTCCCGCCCCCGACGCCTCGCGCAAGCCAGCCGCGCCAACCCCCGACCCCACCGCCACACCGCTCCCGTGCGACGGCAAGTCCTGCGTCACATCGGCGTCGACCTCCGCGGGCGCTGGCGCCGCGGGGCCGCTGGGCGGCTTGGCGACCGACGGGGTGGCGGGTCCCGCGGGCGTCGACGGGGGCCTAACGACCTCGGGCTTGCTCTCAACCTTCGGCTCGGGCTTGGTTTCAGGCCTGGTCTCTGGCTTGGGCGGCTCGGACTTCGGGGGCTCGGCTTTCGGTGGCTCGACCTTGGCCGGTTCGCTCTTGGCCGGTTCGCTCCTGGGAGGCTCGACCTTCGGAGCTTCAACCTTCGGCGGTTCGCTCTTTGGCGGAGTCGCCCGGACCTCAGGCTTGCTCTCGTGCTTCGATTCTGGCTTCGATTCGTGCTTCGACTCCCGACCCACCCGCGCCGTCGGCATGGGCAGCACCGTCGTCGACGAGCCCGGGCGCACCTTGCCGCCCGGAACCAGCGCCGGCACCTCTTCCAGCGTCAGCTTCTCGTCCGTCGGGTCCAGCAGCTTGTTGGTGAGCGTCAGCCACCCATCGCCCACGCGCCCCAGCCGCTTCCACTCGGGCGACGTCTGAACCGGCCAGCCGGTCGGGCGGCGCACGCCGCGATGGAGCACAAGCCAGTGGATCAGGTCGCCGAGCCCGCGCAGGTCCTCGCGCGCCTCGCCGCCGCGCAGCCGCTCGGTCGCCCAGGGATCGCACAGGACAACACGGGCCGCCGAAAGATCGCCCTTGCCAGATAGCAGAACGTTCGACGTCTTGAGGTTGCCGTGGGCCCGCCCCGCCGCGTCGCGCAGCTCATAAAGCCCCGACAGCACCGAATCCACCACGCGCAGAAGGTCCGCCGGCTCCAGGTCCGGGCGGTTCAGCAGCAGCCGCTCGATCGATCGGTCAAACAGATCGGTCGCGTACCACGCGCCCCCCTCCAGCGCCCCGCTCTCATACACCGTGGCCCACGCCGAGCCCGGCCTTCCCACCGCCTTCTGTACCTCGGCGGCATGAAGGAAGAACGCCGACTCGCGCTCGACCTCGCCCTCTTCCGCCAGGTACGCCGGGAGCTCGAAGATCTTGACCGCGAAGCGTTCGTCGCTCGTCCCCACCCGGCGCGCGGTGTACACCGCTCCCCGCCCAGAGCGGGAAACCTCGCGCACCGTTTCAAACGAGCCGTATACCGGCATGAAGAACCCTGCTCGACCGGGAACGAACACCACCGCCCCGGCCCGGACGAGGGTCGAGGCCGGAAAAGTCACGACACGCGACAACGGCCGGGGGCCTCGCCCCCGGTCCGAATGCCGACCGGAATGGTACCGCGCCGGCGGAAAACCTCACGCCATTCCGCTTTTTACTTCTTCTTGGGCTTCTCGGGCGTCAGGACCTTCAGGCCGCTCCGCTGCACCGTGATCTGCAGCTCCTGCTTCTCCCAGAAATTGCTGTACATCGGGAGAACCTTGCGCCGCGGGTCCGTGACCTTGCCGCCCTGGTCCGACATGCCGGGGATATTCGCGAGGATCACCAGGTGGGTCGGCTTGTTCCAGTCCTTCCACACCGCGTCATCCTTCGACAGGGTGACCGTGCTCGTCGAGCCCTGCGCGAACTTCATGGTGTGCTTGCGCGCCTCGGCACGGCGCGCATCGCCCGCCTTGAAGTAGTCGTTGACGTTGTAGGCTTCCCACTCCGCAAGATTCGCGTCGTTGTTCACGCCCACGATGTCAACCTCGACCGTCTGCCCCTGCAGCGTGTCGCCCAGCGACACCTCGGCGGAATGCGGCACCGGACGCGGCGCGCTGTCGCACCCCGTCAGCACCAGCCCCGCCACGCCCACCACACCGCATGCCATCATCGACCGGATCGTCCTGGTCATTGGTCGTCTCCTTCGCGTGAAATCCTGTTGCTCGTCACCCACGATCGAGGCCGCGACAGCCAGCCCGCCGCCGCCCCCGGTTGATTCTTCGGTTCTTTCCCCGGGACCCGCCTCAGAATAGCCGCCCCGATCACCCGCCCCCGCGCCGGGCCGTTCACCTCCGCGACGGCACCGCCCCCACCCCCGCCAGGTACTTGCCCACGATCGCGCTCACCTCGCGGTTGGACTGCACGTCCCCCACCACCATCATCCGCGTCCGCACCGCCAGGTCGCGCACGTCCTCGCTCATCCGATCGAACACCCGGTGCAGAAGCCCCGCCCGCGCATCGCCGAAATCCCGGCACGCCGCGTCCGGCCCGCTCCCCACCATGCACCTCACCATCATCGCGATCACGTCGCCCCACACCTCGGGCGTCACGACCTCCAGCGCCTGCCGCGGCTCCCACACGTCCGCCGTCAATCGCTGCGGCCCCAGCGCCGCCAGCGGCGCCGACCCCTTCGCATCCTCGATGATCCCCCGCACCCGCAGGCCCAGCGGCACCGACGGATCATGATCCGCCGCCAGCGCGCTCACCAGACTCTGCAGCTCGTCCAGCGCCACCGCCAGCGTCTGCTTGCCGTCGACCAGCAGCGTGCGGATCGCCAGCACACCGAGGCTGAAGAGATCGCAGGGCGAACTCGTCAGGGCGATCGTCCGGAACATCACGCCCGGCATCATCACGCCCTCGGCCGCCTTGAGCTGCCCCGCTTCACGATCACTCAGCTTCTGCGGCACGGTGTGCAGCCTGATCTCGCCGCTGGGCCCGCCCGTCCGCCCCGGCTCAACGATCGCGTACAGGTCCAGGCGAACGCCGCCCACGGGCACGCGCAGCGCCAGGGTCTCGCCCGCCTGCAGGAACAGCCGCTCCTGCGACCGCAGCGTCGCCTCGACCACCACGCCCGCATCCTCGCTCTTGACCTGCCTGATCTGCAGCGTCCCCGCGCCGCCCACCGACCCCGCGCTCCCCGGCGCGTACACCGTCGGCCCCTGCAATCCGCTCGACACGAAATACGACAGGTCGCTCCCCGCCAGCGTTACCTCGACCGCGTCGCCCGAATGGCGCAGCACCGCGTGCGTCGACCACAACGACGGCAAGCCCCACGCGGTCTGCCCCGCGCGCACGCCGAAGCTCGACGCCGTCAGGTTCAGCATCGGCGTCTGCGTCGCCGCGATCTCGCCACGCACCAGCGACACCAAGTCCGCGATCAGGCGCAGCTTGAGATGCAAGCGCTCCAGCAATCGCCCGGCCTTGCCGCCACGCCCCAGCGTGAGCATCCCGCCCGATCCGCCATCACCCTCGCCGCCCGGCGCAAAGCCGCCGACCTGATCGACGTAGCTCTCCAGGGACAGGGGCTCGTACGGGCGCACGCACATCAGCCCGCCGCCCAGGTTGATCGCCGCCAGCTCGCCCCGTGGGTTGATCGCCTCGTCGGGCCCGACCGTGTGGGTGTTCGTCGGCGCGCCGCGCGTCACCGGCACGAACACCGTCTGGTCCTTCAGCTCGCGCACGTACAGATAGCGGTGCAGCGTCGACGAGTACGTCGGCAGCCCCGCGTTCGCCAAGGCCGCGTCGTCGGTGCACAGCACCCACGCGCCGTTGCTCCCCTTTTCGATCGGGCGGACGACCTCGAGCGTGCGCCGATTGACGAAGATCGGCTGCGGGTGCTCCTTCTCAAAGCCGCACACGATCGCGGGCGCCTGCGCGGGCGAGCCCGCGTCGCGCGACCTGTCCGACTCCGTCGCCGCCGCCGCACGCTGCGCGAATCGCTCGTCCAGCCTGGCGTTGTTCATCGCGTCGCGGAACTCGGTGACCGCGTCCGAGAGGCCGTCCACGTCCTGCACCCACACCTCGACCCACTGGATCACGCGTGCCGCCGCATCCAGCACCGCGCCCAAGAAGATCCGCGCGTCGAGCGTCTCGCGCAGGATCACGCACGGGTGCTCGCCGTCGCCGGGCTTCTCGTGCGCCACGACCGCCAGCCGCACCGGCCCGGCGTCGCTCAAGAGCGGCACGCCGACCAGACCCTCGGGCAGCCCGCGCCCAAGCGCCATGTCGCTCATCGCACCGGTTTTCGCGCTCGCTCCGCTCATGTCAGCACGCCCAATCTGCGCCGATCGATCCCTCGAACACGCGACCTCGGTAGCTTATCAACGCGATCGGATGTCTCGCCGATCCACCACAAACACCAAACACCCGGCCGCTAGCCGTGCCCGAGGTAGGCGCGCCGGACCTCGTCGCTCTTGGCGAGCTCCGCCGCCGGACCTTCCATCGCGATCTTCCCGACCTCCAGCACGTACGCGCGGTGCGCCACGTTGAGCGCCATGTGCGCGTTCTGCTCGACCAGCAGGATCGTGGTCCCACCCGCGTTGATCTCGCGGATGATCTTGAAGATCGTCGCGACCACCTGCGGCGCCAGGCCGAGGCTCGGCTCGTCCAGCAGCATCAGCTTGGGACGCGCCAGGAGCGCCCGCGCGATCGCGAGCATCTGCTGCTCGCCGCCCGACAGCGTGCCGGCGCTCTGCGACAGTCGCTCACGCAGACGCGGGAAGAGCTCCAGCGCCCGCTCGCGGTCCTTGGCGATCTGGTCCTTGTCGCTCCGCGCGTACGCGCCCAGCGACAGGTTCTCGTCCACGCTCATGTTCGCGAACACGCCGCGCCCCTCCGGCGCCTGCGCGATCCCCATCCGCACGATCTGGTGCGGCGGGAGCTTTCCGATCGGCACTCCCTCGAACGAGATGCTCCCCGCGGCGGCACGCACCAGCCCCGAGATCGTCCGCAGCGTTGTCGTCTTGCCCGCGCCGTTGGAACCGATCAGCGTCACGATCTCGCCACGCTCCACGCGCAGGCTGATCCCGTGCAGGGCCTTGATCGCCCCGTAGCTGACGCTGAGATTCTCCACGTTCAGCATGGCAAAGACCCCAACAACTCGCCACTCCCAGCCTTCCCGACTCCGTGACTTCTTCTTCTCTTCACCAGTGCCTAGTGCCTCGTGCCTTCTTCTACTCCGTCCCCAGATACGCCTCGATCACCTTGGGGTCGTTCTGCACCTCGTCGGGCGTGCCCGCCGCGATCGTCTGGCCGAAGTTCAGCACCGTGATCCGCTCGCAGATGTTCATCACCACGCCCATGTCGTGCTCGATGAGCAGGATCGTCACGCCGAATTCCTTCCGCACCCGCTGGATCAGCTCGCGCAGCGCCTTCTTCTCCTGCGGGTTCATGCCCGCGGCCGGCTCGTCCAGCAAGAGCACCTTGGGCTCGGTCGCCAGCGCCCGCGCGATCTCCAGCCGCCGCTGATCGCCGTACGGCAGGTTCTTGCCCTGCTCCTCGGCGCGATTCGCCAGCCCGAACGTGTCGAGCAGGCGCATCGCCATCGCCGCCATCGCGCGCTCCTGCGACACGTGAAAGCCCGTGCGAAGCAGCGTGCTCGCCAGCGAATGCCGCCCGCGCAGGTGCAGCCCCAGCAGGACGTTGTCCAGCACCGAGAGCTGCCCGAAGAGACGGATGTTCTGGAACGTGCGCGACAGGCCCGCGACCGCGATCTGGTGCGGCGGCAGGCCCGTGACGTCCACGCCGTCGACCGCGATCGAGCCCACGTTGGGCGTGTACACGCCGGTGAGAAGGTTGAAGCAGGTGGTCTTGCCCGCGCCGTTGGGCCCGATGAGCCCGTAGAGCCCGCCGCGCGGGATCGAAAGCGAGAAATCCTGCACCGCCTTCAGGCCGCCGAAGGCGATCGAGATCCCGCGCACCTCAAGCATCGCGCCGGCGCTCATGCACCACCCCCGCGACGCTTGAAGATCCTGAGGTCCCACAGCTCGCGCACGCCGAACAAGCCCTGTGGCCTGACGATCATGATGACGATCAAGAGCAGCGCGTACACGATCAGCCGGTAGCTCTGGAAATCCCGCAGCGCCTCGGGCAGGATCGACAGGATCACCGCCGCCAGCACCGCGCCCGAGATCGATCCCAGCCCGCCCAGCACCACCATGATGATGATGTCGAAGCTCTTGATGAAGTTGAGATCGCCCGCGGAGATCGCGCCGATGTCCAGCGCGTAGAGCCCGCCCGCGACGCCCGCGAAAAAGCTGCTGAACACGAACGCGCGGACCTTGTACTTGGTGAGGTCGACGCCCATCGCCTGGGCCGCCACCTCGTCCTCGCGGATCGAGAGGAACGCCCGCCCCGACGAACTCGACTTGAGGCGATACGCCGCGATGCACGTCAGCGCCGCCCAGAAATAGACCCAGAAGAGCGTCGTGTAGGTCGGAACGAGGTTGAAGCCCTTGGGCCCGCCCAGCTTCCACGCCAGTTCATACACCGGCATCGCCGCGGCATCGGCGGCCTTCCACGGCTGGATCTGGTCGTGCGAGCCCTGCAGGATCACGCGCACGATCTCGCCGAAGCCCAGCGTCACGATCGCCAGGTAATCGCCGCGCAGTCGAAGGCTCGGCAATCCGACGACGTACCCCGCGCCCGCCGCGACCAGCCCGCCCACCAGGCACGACGCGACGAAGAGAAAATCGCCCTTGCCCAGGAGCGGCCCGGCCTTCGGGCCTTCCTGCACGATGCTGAGGATGCCGCCCGCCGGGGCGGTGCTCCCCCACAGCTTGATCGAGCCGTAGTACACGATGCCCGCCGCGACATAGCCGCCGACGGCCATGAAACCCGCGTGCCCCATCGAGAACTGGCCCGTGTAGCCGTTCACGATGTTGAGCGACACCGCCAGCACGATGTTGATGCCGACGATCAGCATCACCTTGCTGACAAACCCGCCGACCAGGGGCCCGACGCCGAAATAGATCAACGCGCCGATCGCGCACGCGACCAGCAGCGGCCACGCCGCGCGCGGGATCACCCCCCACGCGGGAGCCTTCAGAGACCGGGTTTCCTCGAACAACTTCGACAAGGAACCAACTCCCGAGTGCTCAGACTTTCTCCACCGTCGCCTTGCCCAGCACGCCCTCGGGGCGCAGGAGCAGCACGAGGATCAGGATCGCGAACACGTACGCGTCGCGGTAGTGGCTCGACAGATACGACACGCCGAAGAACTCGATGAGCCCGATGAGCAGCCCGCCGATCACCGCGCCGCGCACGTTGCCGATCCCGCCCACCACCGCCGCCACGAACGCCTTGAGCCCCAGCATCACCCACATGCTGTCCGCCGTCTGCTTGGCCTGGCCCTCGTACTTCATCGCGTAGAGGAACCCGGCGGCCGCCGCCAGCATCGAGCCCACCACGAACGTGAAGCTGATCACCAGGTCCACGTTGATGCCCATCAGGCTGGCGTTCCGCGTGTTGAAGCTCACCGCCCGCATCGCCGCGCCCAATTTGGTCCCGAAGATCAGCCACTGCATCGCGATCATCAGCGCCGCCGCCGTCCCGATCACCGCGACGTCGGCCATGCGCACCGACACACCGAGCATCGAGAAGAGCTCGGTCGAATCGATGAGCGACGGGATCGGCTTGGGATAGGGCCCGAACACGAACTTGAGCTGCCCGGTGTTCTGGAGCAGCAGCGACACGCCAATCGCGGTGATGAGCACGTTGAGGCGCGGCGCGGAGCGCAGCGGTTTGTACGCCACCCGCTCGATCACGAACCCGACCAGCCCGCAGCTGGCCATCGCGAGCACCAGCACCAGCGCGCCCATATACCACGGAGTGGGCGCGGCCCCGGGCTGCCCAAGGCCGAGCCACTTCGACCACACGATGGTCATCCACACGCCCAGGGCAAAGACGTCGCTGTGCGCGAAGTTGATGAACTTCAGGATGCCGTACACCATCGTGTAGCCCAGCGCGATGAGCGCGTACAGGCTCCCGACAGTCAGGCCGTCGAACAGCGTTTGCAGGAACTGCGTCATTCGGGCGGCGTGGTCCGGCGAAGGGTCCTGAGAAGGTCCGTCGCGAGTCGTTGAGCCGGCCCTCCAGGGCCGTCGGAAGAACCGGGTTCATCCCGCCGCGCTGGAGCACGGCACGAGGTCAGCGTCGCTCGATCAGTTCTTGGGCGCGGGGATGGTGGCGGCGTACTTGGGCACGCCGTTGACCAGCTCCAGCACCACCGCGTCCTTCTGCGCGTTGCGGTTGGCGTCGATCGTGATCTTGCCCGTGATCGCCTGGTAGTCCTTGGTCGCGTTGATCGCGGCGGCCAGGTCCTTGCCGCCCATCGACTTGGCGCGGGCGGCGGCGTCGAACAGGATCTTGGCGGCGTCGTAGCCCAGGGCCGCCAGGCCGTCCGGCACCTTGCCGAACTTCGCCTGGTACTTCTTCACGAACTCCTGCACCTCGGGGCGCGGGTCCTCGTGCGAGTAGTGATTCGTGAAGTAGCAGCCGTTGAGCGCATCACCGGCGTTCTTGAGTTCCTCGCTGTCCCAACCGTCGCCGCCGATCAGCGGGACGTTCAGGCCGAGCTTGCGGGCCTGCTTGGCGATATTCACGACCTCGGTGTAGTAGCCCGGGACATAGATGAACTCCGCGCCCTTGGCCTTGATCGCCGAGAGCTGCGCGGAGAAATCGTTGTCGCCGTCCGAATAGGCCTGCTCATCGACCACGGTTCCACCGAGCTTGGCGAAGGCCTCCTTGAAGTTGGTGTTGAGCCCCGAGGAATACGCCTGGGCCCGGTTGTAGAGCGTGGCGCCCTTGGTCTTCTTGAGGTTCTCGGCCACGAACTTCGCGCCGACGTAGCCCTGGAAGGGATCGATGAAGCAGACGCGCGAGATCATGTCGCCCACCGCGGTCACGTCCGGGTTGGTCGACGAGGGCGAGATCATGGGGACGCCCAGGCGCTGGCACACCGGGCCGCCCGCCAGCGAACGCGAGCTGGCGACCTCGCCCAGCACCGCCAGCACCTTGTCCTGCTGGATGAGACGCGTGACGGCGGTCACCGACTCCTGCGGCTTGCCTTGGTTGTCGTAGGTGATGAGTTCGACCTTCTTGCCCTTCACGCCGCCGGCGGCGTTCTGCTCCTCCACCGCGAGCTTGATGCCGTTGTCGGTCGAGACACCGAAGGTGGCTTCGGAGCCGGTGAGCGAGGCGTAGTGCCCGACCTTGAAGGTCGCGGCCTCGGGGGCCGGGGTCTCGGGCGCGGGGGTGTTGGCGGTATTCCCGCCGGTGCTGCCGCCCGCGGGGGCGCCGGAATCCTTCTTTTCACCGCAGCCGACCAGGGCCGCCAGACCGGAGACCAGCAAGGCCGCGAGGGTGAGCTTGGAAGAGCGAACGCCCGAGAGTGTGAACATGCCGACATCCTTTCGGGGCCGGGCCCCGAGTTCGTGGTTGGAATCGAACCGCCAATAGTGACGAGGGGGGGCGTTCTCGTCAAGGCGGGACGGAGAACAAGCCCCGTATCACCGCAAGATTGCGCACAAACGCGGTGATACGGGGCTGGACTCGCGGATCGGGGGAGATTGGTGCGGGCGATGGCTGAGGGCGGCGGGGTGCCCAGGGACGGTGGCCACGAGGATTGCGCGTGAGCTCGGGCCGCTGGGCATGGATCGGCATTGGGCGGCCGGGCCGGGGCAGGTGAACGCCAGACCCCCGATAAGTGCGGGGCGAGCGCGGATTGGGCGGCCTGTTCCGGCACAGAGCGCACACGCGGCGCGGCGCACGCGCACGCTCCCTGTTTTCATGGTGTTTGCCCCCGGTCAATCTCACGGTTGTGGTGAGTCGGTCGCTTTGGCCGGCTCGACACCATTACAGACTTGGAGGACAGAGACATGAACGCGATGATCAAGCTCGGCGTGGTTGGTGCGGCGGCGATGGCTTCGGCGGCGGGCGCGGCGATCTATGTTGGTCAGCCGCTCTACGTCCCCGCGGGCCACGAGGCCGTGGTGACCTTCCATTCGTCCGACGCCGGCTGGACCGGCGATGTGTACTGGATGGGAGGTGATTCGGAGCGCGACGGGCTCGGCCAGTGGCTGTTCAACAACCACGCGTCGACCCCGGGCGACAGCGTCAGCCTCGGCGTGTTCAACGCCGAAACGCCCCTGTACTTCGCCTATGACATCACCAGCGGCGATATCAACACCTACCGCATGACCGACTCCGTCGACATCAAGCAGTTCGCCTACGAGGACATCGCCCCGGATCACTTCCGCATGCGGATCGAGGACATCAAGCTCCCCGGGGGCGATCACGATTACAACGACTGCATGTTCGACGTCCGGTTCTACAACACCCCCGCGCCCGGCGCCGTGACGCTCGGCGGCATGGGTCTTCTTCTCGGCTTCCGTCGCCGCCGCGCTTCGTAACGAGGCGTAGCGAGCGTGCCCGCGGCCTGTCCGACTCGACCCGGACGGGCCGTTTTCTTTTTTGGATCGCTCGCCGTTCGAACGATCGGCTCGCAGTGCGGCGTGACGATGCCTTCCCGCGCGTGACGTGCTACTGAACCGGGACCGCTTCCGCGACCACAACAGCCGCCCGCGCCCGGCGCCGACGCCGGGTGATCGCGATCGCCATCGCAACGATCGCGATGAGCAGCAATCCCGCCGCGATCGGAACCACGATCGACAGGATCGAGAGGATCGTCGCGCCGAGTGTTTCCACGCTCGCGATGATCGGATTGCCCAGGCCCGCCGTGCTCGCGGTTGATGCGACGCGCGTCGTCGCGCCCAAGAGCTTCACGCCGCCGGCGATCGTCCCGCCCACCGCGCCGCCCGCGGCCAGCGTGCCCGCCCAGCCGATCAATGGCTGCGCCGCATCGAGCTGCGTCGCCATCGCGAGCGTGCCCAGCGCGATCGCGCAGGGGGCGGCCAGGACATCGACCGCGTGATCGACCCACGGGATGTGGGCCGCGCCGACCTCGAGCACCGACGCCACGCCGAACGCCACCAGCGCCGGCCAACTGGAAACCCAGTCGAAGCCGTGCGCCAGGGGTACCCAACCAAGCTTGGCGGCGGCGGAGAGCAGCAGCATGGGCAGAAAGACCCGCAGCCCGCACGCCGCGGAAAGCCCCACACCCACGCATATCGCGATCACAAAGTCCATTCGACGCTCCTGCCCACTCATTGGGCCTGGGCGGGTCGGCGTTTCATGCACCGATCGCGGGCCGAACGCGGTAAAGTGACGGTGCTTCGTGGTGCGGGTCGCCCTGAGGCCCGTGAAAGCGCGGCACTGAAAGGCAGCGATGACCGAACAGCGAACCGAATCGGCTCATTCGAGGGCAGCGAACAGCGCGACGCGCCCGCCCCTCCGCCGGCGCGTCGTGCGGCTCGTGTTCATCGCGCTGGTGCTGTACGCGGCGTATCTCACCATCATGTACCGCGCCCAGGACTCGATGATCTTCGTCGTTCAGCGCGTGCCCGAGGTGCAGGCGACGCTGCCGCCGCCTTCGGGCTTTGAGCGCGTCATGATCGACGGGCCCGGAGGCCTTCAGCACGAATCGTGGTTCTTCGCCGCCCCGGGCGCCAGCGCCGAACACCCAGCGCCCGTCGTCGTCCTCTTCCACGGCAACGCCGACATGATCGATTGGCTCGCCGACCGCGCCCGCGACTACGCGAGCTTCGGCTGCTCCACGCTTTTGGTTGAGTATCCCGGTTATCGCGCCAACCGGGGCAAACCGTCCGAGCAATCAACCGTGGAAGAGGGTGTGCGTGCCGTCGAGCTCATGCGCGCCCGCGCCGGCGTCGACGCGAACCGGATCGTGCTCCACGGCATGTCGCTCGGCACGGGGGTGGCGGCCCAGGTCGCGTCGCGCAGCTGGGACAGCGCGCAAGCCGGGCCCGCCGCCCTGATCCTCGACTCGCCGTTCACCAGCGTCGCGTCGTTCGCCGCACGCTATCTCGTCCCGCCCTCGATCGTGAAGCACCCGTTCCACACCGATCGCGTGCTGGGTTCGCTCGCGTGCCCGATCCTCATCGTCCATGGCACGCGCGACACGATCATCCCGATCGAGCAGGGACGAACCCTCTCCACGCTCAACCCGCGCACAACCTTCGTCGAACTCGACGCCGGGCACCTTGATCTCGATCGCGTACACGAGGCGTATTGGGGACCGATCCGGCAGTTTCTCGCCAAGGCCGGCGTGATCGGCGGGGCCAACTGACAATTCGAGTCATATCGTCCGCCATGCGATGCGTCATCCAGCGTGTTTCAGAGGCGAGCGTCTCCAGCGTCGGCGGGATGTCGATGGACGGCGCCGCCCTTCCCGACGACGCGCCCGCCCACGCCGCCATCGGGCGCGGCCTGCTCGCGCTGGTCGGCTTTGAGACCACCGACACCGACGACGATCGACGCTGGATCGCGGAGAAGATCGCCAACCTCCGCGTCTTCGAGGACGATCAGGGCAAATTGAACCTGAGCGTGCTCGACATCCGCGGCTCGGTGCTGGTCGTGCCGAACTTCACGCTCGCGGGCGCGTGCGCCAAGGGCCGCCGCCCGAGCTTTGACCGGGCCATGCGCCCGGAGCAGGCGGTCAAGCACTTCGCGGCGATCCTGGGCGAACTCCGCGCGACGGGACTGCGCGTCGAGAGCGGCGTGTTCCGCTCCATGATGAAGGTGGCGCTCGTGAACGACGGCCCGGTGACGCTCTGGCTCGATTCGAGCGAGCGCGGCAAGGGTGCGTGAGCGGGGCGTGTGGTGCACCCCCGGCCGCGATTCGCGGTCGGTGCTCGCCCAAGCCGAGCGTGGGCTCGAGGGCGCGATCGAGCGATTCGTGCCGACCCACCCCAATACAATCTCTCTGTGAGCGGGACGATCACCAGCCAATTCGCGGAGACCCCGGGGCGAAAGGCCGCGGGCGAGATCATCGCGACGCTACGCGACGCGGGGCACATCGCGTATCTCGCGGGCGGGTGCGTGCGCGACGAGTTGCTCGGGCGCGTGCCGCAGGACTACGACGTCGCGACCGACGCCACGCCGCCCGTGCTCACCAAGCTGTTCCGCAAGACCAGCGAGGTCGGCGCGTCGTTCGGCGTCGTGCTGGTGAAGCTCCACGGCGTCGTCACCGAGGTCGCGACGTTCCGCGCCGACGGCACGTACAGCGACAAGCGCCGCCCCGACGAGGTGCGCTTCAGCACGCCGGAAGAGGACGCCGCCCGTCGCGATTTCACCGTCAACGCGCTCTTCCTCGATCCCGCCGACACCAGCGCCGGGCCGCACGGACGCGTGATCGATTTCGTGGGCGGGCTGGCCGATCTTGAGAAAAAGGTGCTGCGCGCCGTGGGCGTGCCAGACGCTCGCCTGGCGGAGGACCACCTGCGCGCGCTGCGGGCGGTGCGTCTCTCGGCCAAGTTGGGCTTTGTCATCGACGGCGCGACCCGGGACGCCATCACGCGCCACGCGCGCGATCTGGAGGGCGTGAGCCGCGAGCGCATCGGCGACGAGATCCGCGCCATGATGTCGCACGCGAGCCGCGCCGGCGCGGTGACGACGCTCGCGGAGTTGGGCTTGGACGCGCCGGTGCTCGGCGAGACGGCACGCGTCACACCGCCGCGCATCCTCGCACGCCTTCGCCCGGAGGCCGGCCTTGGCGCGTGCCTGGCCGCCTGGGCGCTCGATCGCGGCCTGGAAATCGGCACGACCGACACCCAGCTCTTGGTCTCGCGTTGGCGAACCGCCCTCTGTCTTTCCAATGACGAGCGCGCGACGCTTTCGAACATTCTCCAAACGATTCCGACCATCGAGCGGAGGTGGGATTCGCTCGGCGTGGCGGCGCGAAAGCGCCTTGCGTCGAGCGGCGCGTTCTCGGACGCTCTCGATTTGGTTTCTGTTCGAAACAGCTCGCTCGCTGGCCGCGTATCGGAGGGGGTGGCATCGCTGCGCGCGACCGCGTCGGGGCTGTCGCCCCTGCCGCTGGTCACCGGCGACGACCTGATCGGGGTGGGACTGTCGCCCGGGCCCGGTTTCAAGGTGTTGCTGGAGGCGCTGTACGACGCCCAGCTGGAGGATCGGATCGTGTCGCGGGAGGACGGCCTGAAGTTGGCGCTGGAACTCGCTGGCTCAAAGGGCGTCTAGATTGGTATTCTGTTTCGGGGCAGGGGTTTCCGCGCGCCGCGTCAGGCGCTCATGCGGCCTCGATAGAATTCGGGGCGCGGTTGATTTGGATCGGAAGTTCCTTCGCGGCCGATGATTGGCCGCGGTCGAACACGACAAAGGTCGGGAGGTCGGTCATGGCGAAGTTCAATGGACGCTGGATGGCGACACTTACGCTGGCGGCGCTGGCGTCGGTCGCGGGCACCTACGGCTCGGCGCTCGCCGGCGCGCCCGCCATGCCTCGCGCGTCGTTCTCGATGGCGGACGAGGACACGCTGATCTTCAAGGACGGCAAGGTCGTCTCGGGCAAGATCCTCAAGGAGGACGCGACCACCATCAAGTTCAAGGGGAGCGTCGGCGGCATCGAGTTCGAGGCCGACTACAAGAAGGACGACATCCTCGAGATCAAGCGCGCCAAGGTCGACCCCAAGGGCGAGAAGCCCAAGGCCACCGAGACCAAGACCGACGACAAGAGCAAGACGCCCGCCGCCAAGGAAGAGCCCGCCGCGCCCACCGAGGGCGGCGTGAAGTACTACACGATGGAGCTCTCGGGTCACTTCGGCTGGGACATCTCGCAGACGCCGATCCGTGACTGCATGAAAGAGGCGACCAAGGGCGGCGCCGACTACGTCATCGTCATCATGAACAACGACTGGACGCGGGGGCCCAAGGAACTCCTGGAAGATCGCAAGCCCGAGGACGCGGCGTTCGACGAGCTGTTCCGCGCCGAGGACATGGACGACATCTTCTCGACCGAACTCAGCAGCTTCAGCAAGCCGCCCAAGGTCGTGTTCTGGGTGAAGCGCGCGATGGGCGGCGGAGCGTTCCTCCCGCTCGTGTGCCCGACCATGTACTTCAGCAGCGACGGCAAGCTGGGCGGCATCGGAAACCTGACCAAACTCTTCGGCGGAACGGGCGACGAGGTCGTTCGCCAGAAGCAGTACTCGCTGCGCCTGAAGCACGCCGAGGGCATCGCCAACACAGGCGGCTACTCAATCCAGCTTCTCCGCGCGATGGCGATCCCCGAGTTTGTCCTCACGGTCGCCTATCCCAACGGCGAACCCGTCTACTACGAGCGCATGCCCGAAGGTCCCGGCGAGTTCCTCCTCACCGACAACGGCGAGGGCGAGAACGCCGACACCGCCAAGGCGCTCGAGGCCGGCGAGGGCAACGATGCCTTGACCCTCAGCGCCAAGCTCGCGCAGGACCTCCGAGTCAGCAAGGGCACGGTCGACGACATCGACCAGCTCAAGTTCGAGCTGGGCATCGCCCGCTCGGGCGTGGAGGTCAAGGGACACGCCAAGCAGATCATGGAGGGCTGGGCCAAAGGGCTTGAGCAGGCGATGCGCGACCTGCGCCGCCTGCGCGGCGAGGCCAACGGGATTCAGGCGGGCGGCGACTTCCAGCAGCGCACCAAGGCCCGCATGCAGCGCAAGCAGATCCTCCAGAAGATGCAGGGCATCCTGAAGAAGTACGGCGAGGTCTTCGGCGAGGAACGCCGCCTCGGCATGGACAGCGATCTGCAGCGCGAGATCGATGGGCTTGACCACGAGCAGACGCTTGACGTTCAGCAGCAGCGTCGCAAGAAGTAACGAACCAGGCACTTGGCGGGCGCCCCGCGCCCTCGGATCGGAGCACACGAACATGAAACTGACCGGGATGTTGGGCGGACGCGCGTGGTCATTGGTGGTGTCGGCGGCGGCGCTCGTCGCATCGCTGACGCTGGTCTGGTCGCCCGCGGGCACGCCGCGCGCTGCGGCGGCGGAACTGACTCCGGTCAGCGCGCCGACGGCCCAGGCCGACAAGGACAAGGTCTACCTGAAGGACGGGCGCGTCCTTGAGGGCAAGATCACCAAGGAACTCGAGGGCTACGTCTGGCTGCTTCAGGACAGCAACGGCATCTCGCACGAGGAGTTCCTCAAGCCGGGCGACATCGACAAGATCGTCCGCGCCGGCGATGCCGGCGGCGAGGCCGCGAAGCCCGCCGAAGAAACTAAGGCCGAGGCCAAGGGTGAGACCAAGGCCAGGCCCGGCCCGGGCGACACGCCGCGCGCCGCGATCCTCACCATGGAGGAGATGGTCGGCATCCAGATGGCCGCCAAGCCGCTCCACGACGCCATCCCGCTCTTGGAGAAGGACGGCGTGAACGTCGTGGTGCTGAAGGTGAAGTCGGGCGGCGGCATGCTGCTGGAAATCCAGCGCATCAGCGACGTCATCCACAACGAGTACAAGCAGAAGTTCCGCACCGTGGCGTGGATCGAGTCGGCCATCTCCGCGGCGGCGATGAGCTCGCACTGCCTCGAAGAAATCTACTTCATGCCCAACGGCAACTACGGCGCCTGCACCGGCTGGAGCGGGCAGCTCGTTGCCGTGAAGGGACGCGAGCTCGAGGGCATCCTCCTCTCGATGGAGAAGATCTCGGCCCGCGGAAACCACCCCAAGGAGATCATGCGGGCGATGCAGATCTCGGGCCGCGACGAGGTGCTCACCGAGCTTCAGATCGAGCCGCCCAGCGGCAAGCTGTCGGCCGACATCGACCCCGTTACCGGCAAGGTCACCTGGTACCAGGATCACTCAGGCAAGTACATCCTGAACCCCATCGCCAACATCGACATCCTGACCTTCAACGCCCCCGACGCCGAGAAGTTCAAGTTCTCGCGCGGTACGGCGGCGACCAAGGAAGAACTCGCCAAGCAGATGGGCTATCAGGAGATCGAGTGGGTCGGTAAGCCCAAGAACGGCTACTCGTGGCCCATCTCCGACGCCGAGGAAATGCAGCTCAAGTGGCGCGCCGACATCACCGAGGCCCAGGCCCGTCTGAACGAGTACTTCCAGAAATACGGCATGGCGGTCCAGACCGCGCAGTCGATGCAGAACAAGACCGACCGGGCCGCGTGGGTCGCCAAGGCCCGCGGGCACCTCGACTTCCTTCGCCAGCTCGCCAAGCGGTTCCCCAACATCGGCCTCATGGTCGGCATCAACGACGAATGGTTCAAGGATCAGGAAGAAATGCTCCGCCAACTGCTGAAGTGAGCATGTCCGAGCAGTCCGTGTCCCTCACACACGCCCGGCCTTCCGGGCGTTTTTTCTTGCGCTGGCAGGCCCTCGGCCCGGGCGATATGACGAAGGCCTGGGTCCCCACCCGCGGTCGCCGATCTCTCGGCGTCGACGCGCGTACCCTCTCCGGCTGGACGTGCAAGCACGGAGGGCGCGTGGTCGCCGAGCGAACTTCAACCCGAGGACCTTGTCTCCTGATTCCCGCCGCGCTGGTGGGCGCTCTCTCGTTCGTGCTCATCGCGGGGTGCAACGTGGGCGGGAGCAAGTCCGCGTCGCAGGCCAACGACGAGCTGCGGCGGCGCGTCATGGCTCTGGAAGACCAGAAGAAGACGCTCGAGCAGACCAACGCCGAGCTGCTCGCAAAGATCGCGGAGATGTCGAAGGAGCGCGGGCAGGCGATCCCGGCCGATGTGCTGGCGGCCGTACCGCGCTGCGCGTCGATCTCGATCTCCGATCTCGGCACGTGGCTCGATCCGGCGGACGTGAGCAAGCCCGCGACGAGCGCCCACGTTTCGGTCTCCGCGCTGGATGGGCGCGGGCGCTCCATGCAGGGCGTCGGCACACTCCGCGTCGAAGTCTTGGTACTCCCCGCGGGCGCAACGATCGTGGACAGTTCTGGCGGGCGCTCCGCCAGGGAGGGAGCGACGCCGATCCGCTCCGCCAAGGCGGAACTTGGGCCGGCGGCGATGCGCGACGCCTATCGCGAGGGGTTCTTCGGCGCGTCGTATGTCATTGACCTGCCGATCGAGCCGCTCGCGGAGAGGAACGCCGTGGTGCTGGTGCGGGCGTCGTTCGCCGATGCGATCACGGGCGCGACGCACGAAACCACGAAGCTGGTTGATGTGCATTGAGCATCGAGCGTCGAGATTTCAGATTTCAAAGCTCAATTGTGGACTACGCCTGCTGATCGCGCTTCCGCGCCCGACGCATGAGGAGGTAGTCCGCAAGGCGTGGCATCGCCACACCCAGCGCAAAGAGCATGTGCATCGGCACGCTGGTCCACACCTCGCCGCGGGGCCTGCGCAGGCACGCGACGGTCGCGTCCGCGACCTGCTCGGATGTCTGCACGAACAGCCCCTTGTCGGGCCGCCCGAAGGCCCGCTTCTTGAGCCCCGACCGCGACTTGAGCGTGTCGGAAAACTCGCTGATCGTCCCAATCGGATGGATTGACGAGGAGTAGATCCCGGAACCGGCGAGTTCCACGCGCATGGCGCGGGCAAAGTGGTCCTGCATCGCCTTGCTGCTGCTGTACGCCGCCATGCGCGGGATGCCGAGCTTTGACACGCAGCTCGAGCACCACAGCAGGTGCCCTCGCTTGGCGTCGAGCATGTGCGAGAGGGCGGCCCGCACGAGGTTCATCGAACCCCAGAAGTTGGTCTCGAAGAGATCGCGGAGTTCCCGGTCGCTGGTTTCGTGCACGGGTTTTTCGATGCCATAGCCCGCGTTGGCGAAGACGGCGTAGACCGACCCGAACGCCTCGCGCGTCACATCGATGAGCTTTCGGCAGTCCTCGGGCCTTGCGACGTCGCCGGGAACCGCGACCGACCGACCGCCCTCGCGCGTGATGGTTGCCACGAGTTCGTTCAATCGATCGGCGCGCCGGGCGGAGACGGCGACGGGCATGCCCGCGCGTGCGCACGCGATCGCGGTCGCGTAGCCGATGCCACTGCTGGCGCCGGTGATTGCGATGGGTAGGCCGCGCAGGTCGATCCGGGGCACGGGTTACTTCTTGTCGCTGGACTTGGTGTCGTCGCCTGTGATGGCCTTCTTGGTGGCGTCGCTGGCGTCCTTGAGGTCCTGGCCCGCGCCGCTGACGGTGTTGCACGCGGAGAGAAGCGCGGCTCCCGCGAGCAGCGTCAGCGCGAGGGCGGCCCGGACTCCCGTCGAAACTCGATTCTGGCCCATGGATGTCTCCTTTCAGCTACCGACATCAACTTTAGGTGCCCCGGGCCTCTCGCGATTTCGCGACAGAAGCCAGCGCGGCTCGTGACAACGCAGGAGCAGCGCCGCCGCGGGGTACGACGCGCCGCCCAGCACGCACGCGCCCGCCAGTCGCAGCGCATAGTCCTTCCAGCCCATGGGCGCGGGCAGATAGCGGAGCATGACCCACACCAGGAAGCCCATCACGCCCGTCGCGACCACAAGCTTGGCGATCGCGATGAACGTCGGCGTATCGAGCAATCGCTCGTGAACCTGGCGGCGGCAGAAGAACGCGAGCACCAGCGACTGGGCGGCGGCCGTGACGCTTGTGGACCAACCAAGCCCCGCCTCGCGGAAGAACCAGATCAGCGTCCAGTTGAGCGTCGCCGCCAGCGCCACCATGCACAGCGCGATGCGCATCGGGGTCTTGGTATCACCGCGGGCATAGAACGCGCGGGTCAGAACATGGATCAGCGAGTAGGCCCAGATGCCCGGGGCATAGCCCGCGAGCACCGCCGCGGCACGCTCGACCTGCTCGGGGCTGAAGCCCTTGCCGCCGAATCGATAGAGGAGCGGCATGGCGTCGTGGCGCACCAGGAAGAGCCCGACGCTGGCGGGGAGCCCGATGAAGAGCGAGAGGCGGATGCCGCGCCGGAGCGTCTGGACGAACGCGGCGGGCTCGTCGGCGTGCCGCGCGAGCATGGGGAACGCGGCGGTCGCGACCGCGATGCCGAAGACGCCGAGCGGGAACTGGTACAGGCGCTGGGCGGCCGCAAGGATGATGTTCGAGGCCTTGTCGAGCGGGTAGGCGTAGCCGAGCAGGGTCGGCCCGATCCAGATGGGCCACATCGCGATGAGCTGATCGACCAGCGCGGTGATCTGGAGCGTGCCCATGCCGACGAGCACGGGGACGAGCTTCTTGAGCATGCGCACGCCGCGTTCCTTGACGGGCGCGACGTCGCGCGTCCACGTGACGTGCCTGCGCAGGATGAGGAAGAACCATCCGGCCTGGGTGAGCCCGGAGAGCACGGTCGCCGCGCCCAGGGCATACGCCGTCATCTCGCCGCCCAGCGAGTGGTGGTACAGGTGCCACACACCGACCGCGATGATGAACCCGTTGAGCACGAGCGGCCCGGACGCCGCGGGCCCGAAGCGCCCGTGGACCTGCAGCATGCCCCCCAGGATCGCCGCCACGCAGATGAACGGCATGAACGGGAGCATGAGCATGATGAGCTTGATCGAGAGATCGCGCTCGGCGTCCGCGGGAAGAACCAGGAGCGCGATGAGCAACGCCAGCTCGATCACCGCCGTCAGCAGCCCCGTCGCGATCGCGAGCAAACCGACCACCAGCGACGCGAACCGGCGCGCCTGCTCGGGGTCGTTCTTCTCCGCCGAGGCGTATTCCGGGATGAACGCGGCGGAGAGAGCGCCCTCGCCGAAGAGCCGGCGGAACATGTTGGGGATGGCAAAGCCCGCGGTGAACGCCGAGCCGATGGCCGTCCCGCCGAAGACGCGGACGAGCACGACGTCACGGACCATCCCGCCCAGGCGCGAGAGGAACGTCATGCCCGACACGACGCGCACGGCAGCGGCCAGCGCGCCGTGCCGGCGCTCGTGCGACTCTTGCTCGTGCCCGGCTTCCGTGCCGCTCATCGAACGCGTCTCCTACCGCGGCCAGACGATAAAGAAAAGGAACCAGTTCAGCACCAGGATGGGGAGCAGGATCGCCGCCGCCCACCCAAGATACCCGAAGAACGACGGCATCTTGATCGACCACGACTGGGCGATCGAGCGGACCATGAAATTCGGCCCGTTGCCGATGTAGGTCATCGCGCCGAAGAACACCGCCCCCGTCGAGATCGCGTGCAGATCGCCCGAATGGACCGGGTCGAGCAGCCACGCGTGGATCGTCGCCGCGTTCATCTCGCCCGCGCCAAAGGCGGCCTGGAAGAAGTTGAGGTACGTCGGCGCATTATCGAGCACGGCCGAGAGCGAGCCGGTCGCGAAGTAGAACGCCGAGGGCGTGTTGATGCCAAGCTTCGCGCCGTTCTCCGCGAGGTAGCCGAGCGCGGGCGCCATGGTCGCGAAGATGCCAAGGAACAGAAGGCCCACCTCCTTGGCGGGGAACAGGTCGAAGTGATTGGCCTTGTGAAGGTCCTTGCCGGCGAGGAAGTACGCGCTGATCGCGACGACGGCCTGCATCGTCGCGCCGACCGGAAATCCCTCGAAGTTCGCGAACTTCCTGAGGAGTGGGTCCACGAACACGCCGACCAGCATCAGCAAGAGGCAGGTCACGCCGGCCCGCCCGCGCACGCGGCAGTGGAACTTCTCCTTGGCCTTGCCCTCGGGGTGCCCGACCCGCGAATCAAAGACAAAGAACGCGATGAGGAGGAGCCCATTGACGGAGACCCAGTCTTGCCACAGGTGCTGGATGGTCCACGCGAAGGGCACGCCCTTGATGAAGCCGAGGTAGAGCGGGGGATCGCCGATGGGCGTGAGCGCCCCGCCGCAGTTGGAGACGATGAAGATGAAGAAGACGACGTGGAGCGCTCTGATGCGTCCGGCGTTGAGGCGCATGAAGGGGCGGACGAGCAGCATCGAGGCGCCGGTCGTGCCGACGAGGTTGGCGAGCACCGCGCCGATCGCCAGCAGCGTGGTGTTGAGCTTCGCGTCGGCGTGCCCCTGCACGTCGATCACGATCCCGCCCGAGACAACGAACAATCCCACGACCAGCGCGATGAAGGAGTAATACTCCAGCCCCGTGTGGAGCATCGTGTACACGCCGTAGGACGTGCCGTGGACGAACGGCATGTTGAACGCAACGGCGTAGTACGCCGCCACGATCCCGCCGAAGAAGAACGCGAAGTCGGGGAAGTGATCGTGCCAGAAGTGGCCGCTCACGAAGGGCATGAGGGCGATGCTGGCCAGCAGCAGCACGAACGGCGCGCACAGCCAGAGCGGAATGACCGGCGCCGGGCCGTCGTATCCCGCCCGCACGAGCGCGTCGGGCGCGATCAAGCCCGGGGCGAGCTTGGCCAGCACCACGCCGGTCCCGATGCCCACGACGCACGACACGACCCACATGAGCGGGCCCGCCAGCTTCTTCTTGCCTTCAGCCACGTCGTGACTCACGCCTTGTTCTCCACGCGGAAGCGCCACGCCAGGAGCGCGGCCACGAGAACGCCGAAAAGGTTGGCCGCCAGATCATCCCACGCCGCCACACGCCTGACCAGCGGCACCGCCTGAAGCCCCTCGTCCAGACAGGCGTAGATCATCGCGACGGGCACGCACCGCGCGATGTTGCGCGGGCTCCGCGCCGCGTCGAACGGACTGGTCGACATCAATAGGATCGCCCACACGCCGAAAACACCCGCGTGTACCGGGAGGTCCCAGCGTCCTTCGGCGGGGATCGCGACCTTGGGCCAGTGCGTCATTATGAAGAGCAGGCCGGCGTACCCGCCGAAGACAAAGCGGCGGACGCCGGGCGACGCCCAGGGGGCGCTCGTCACGACGCGGCCTCGGAGGAATGCGGAGTCTCCACGCGCGGTCGCGTGACTACCTGCTGTGCGGGCTGCTGTGAGGGCTGCGCCGAAGAAATCGACGCGGGCGGCGTGGTCACCGCCTGGCCCGTCGCCTCGGGGCCGCGCTTGGCGAGCATCGCATCCCAGTCGCGCAGTAGTGCGGTGCCGAGGGCGGCGTAATCCTCCGCGCCCGGCGCCTGCGGCGCATAGTCGAAGATCGTCTTGCCGAAGCTCGGGCACTCCGCAAGCTTGATGTTCCGCCGGATCGCCGGACGGAAGACCCGCGCGAACTTCCAGGGCAGATTTCCCTCGCCCGCGGCCTGGCGCGCCTGATCAAAGAATGCGTCCATGTCCGCCACGACCTCACGCGTGTGCGTGCTGCTCGCGTCGTGGGCGCACAACACCACGCCCGCCACGCGCAGCCTGGGGTTGATCGCCTTGCTTACCAGCCCCACGGTCTCGAGCAGCTTGCCCACGCCCTGCAGCGCCAGGAAGTGCGCCTGCATGGGGATCAGCACCTCGCGGGCCGCCGCCAGCGCGTTGATCGTGAGCAGACCAAGCGAGGGCGGGCAGTCGATCATCACGAACTCGAAGCGCCCGCCCAGAGACGCGAGCACCTTCTCGAGCCGCTTCTCTCGCTCGGGCATGCCGGCGAGCTCGGTCTCGGCCGCGGCAAGATCGGTCGTCGAGGGAAGCACCCACAGATTGGGATTGACCTCGACCACGGCCGACGACGCGTCGAACGCGGGATCGATGAGGCAGTCATAGATCGACGCGCGGTCCGCGCCCGGATCGACGCCCAGATGCAACGACGCGTGGGCCTGGGGGTCGAGGTCGATGACCAGGGTGGGGCGTCCCGCGCGGGCGAACGACGCGGCAAGGTTGACCGTGGTGGTCGTCTTGCCCACGCCGCCCTTCTGGTTCATCAGCGCGATGAGCCGGACAGGCCTTGGGGGATTGGGCACGGGCGGGAGCGGCATGGGGCGAGTATAGCGGCGGGTGGCGTGCGCCAACCCCTCTCCCTCGCTCCAAAGTCGCTGGAATTGTGCGGGATTACGCCGACTTGGCGGGGGGCGTCGCGTCCGCGGCGGGCGCGGGGATCGCCGGCTTGTCATAGGCGGCGGCGGCTTCCTCGATCTGCTTCTTGCGCGCGATCTTGATCGCCGTCACGCCGATGAACGACGCGAACATGAACGCCAGCACGTACACCACCCGTGCCCGCCCGAGGCTCAGCGCGACCCCCAGGATCGCAAAGCCCGTCCCGATCGCGTAGAGCGTCAGGGCCGCCCCCTTCACGCCCAGCGCTCGCTTGAGCATGTGGTGCAGGTGGTCGGCGTCGGCGTCGGAGAGCTTCTTGCCCGCCATCTTGCGACGCACGATCGCCAGGCTGGTGTCGATCAGCGGGATCGCGTAGATGATGAGCCCGGCCGTCACGAGCTGGGTCTTGCCCGTGTCGCCCAGCATCAGCACGATGCTGATCGTGGTGAAGCCGAGCAACAGCGACCCGCAGTCGCCCTGGAATATCGTCGCCGGGTTGAAGTTGTGCGGCAGGAACCCAAGGCACGCGCCGAAGAGGGCCAGGCACAGGATGATGCGCTGCCCGTCGCGCGGGCCGTCGTCGCTCGCGGCCAGGCCGAGCGCGATGATGAGGAGCCCGGCCGACGCGATACCCGTCACGCCCGTGAGCAGGCCGTCAAGCCCGTCGATCAGGTTCGAGGCGTTGCACGCGCCGAGCACGAAGACGCCGATAATGATCGTTCCGGCCCAGTAGATGAGGTCGACCTCGAGCGAGCCGCTCCCGATGGGGAGCGGGATGTGCCACGTCAGGGCCTCGTTGCCGAAGAGCTTGCCGATCGGCGCCAGCACGCCGCGCGCGACGTTGGCGCCGACCTGGTCGATGGCCAGCGCCGCGGCCGCGAAGAGCTGCCCGGAGATCTTCAGCCGCGGATCGAGCCCGACCACGTCGTCGATCAGCCCGGTCAGCATGATCACCGTCATGCCGATCAGGATCGCGGGCGGCACGGGCAGGTGCATCTGGTCGGCCTCGTAGAACTTCGAGGGGTGGAAGCTCATGAGGCTGGGCTGCAGGATGGCGAGGTAGCTGTAGAAGACGCCGGCCATCATGCCGACAAAGCACGCGGCGCCGCCCAGATAAGCGATGGGCTGCCGATGGATCTTGCGGGCCTCGCTCGGGCGGTCGATCACGCCGTTCTTCACCGCCAGGGAGCGCATGATGGGCGTCGCGACCAGGGTCACCGCGAACGAGATCACGAAGACCCACATGTAGTTGTTCAGGATGTCCAGGCGCGAGGGTGGGTCGGGCGTCGCGATCGCTCGCAGCGCCGACAACGCATCCTCCTGGATCTTCGGATCGTGGAACGACGAGCGGACGGCCTCCGTCAGCGCCTGCGGCAACGAGGTGTCCTGCGTCGGCGACAACGCCTGCGGCAGGTCCTTCACCACGCTCGACGCCTGCTGGATCAACCCCGAGCCTCCACGACCCCGCCCGCCGAGCGAGCGTCCCTCATCCACGACGCGATATCGCGGATCGTCTGCTCCAGCGGGACGCGCGGCTCAAAGCCGATCGCCCGCCGCACCCGCGCCAGGTCCGGACGACGCTGACGCAGGTCCTCAAAGCCCCCGGGGAACGCGTCAGTGTACGGAATCAACGCCACCCGGGAACGCGAACCAAGCACGTCGATCACGCGGCGCGCCAGGTCGAGCATCGATATCGGCTTATCCGACCCGACATTGAACACCCGCCCCCAACAGTCGCGCGAATCCATCAGGCGGGGCAGGGCCTCGGCCACGTCCCGAACATCGCAGAAACAGCGCGTCTGCTGCCCGTCGCCGTGGACCTCAAGGTCCGTTCCCGCCAGCGCGGCGCCGACGAAGCGGGGCAGCACCATGCCGTAGTCACCTACCTGGCGCGGACCGACCGTGTTGAAGAACCGCACGATGACCGTGGGCACGCTCTTCTGTTGGTGGAACGCCAACGCAAGATATTCGTCGATCGCCTTGGTGCAGGCGTAGGACCAGCGCGTCATGGTCGTCGGACCATACACCACGTCGTCCTCTTCCGAAAACGGCGTCTTCTCCGACTTGCCATACACCTCGGAGCTCGACGCGATCAACGTCAGCGCCCCGCCGCCCGAGGGCGACCGCCCCTGCGCGAAGCGCAGGATCGCCAGCGTCTGATCGATGTTGGTCTGGATCGTGCGGATCGGGTCCTCGACGACCAGGCGCACGCCAACCGCCGCCGCCAGGTGATAGATCTCGTCGAAGACTTCGCCCTTGCCGAGCGCCGGCAGCGCGTCGTGCAGGTCGGCCTCGATGAAACGCAGCCTCCCCGACGGCGCCGGCATGTTGCGCCTGCGACCGGTGGAGAGATCGTCGACCACGGTCACCTCGTCGCCCCGGGCGAGCAGGCGCTCGACCAGGTGCGAGCCGATGAAACCAGACCCGCCGCTGACGAGCACGCGGCGGGCGGGCGAAGTTCCCGGAGAAGCGGGCGATGGAGCCATGTCTTACGCCGCGTCGCGGTCCTGTGTCTGGTATTCGTGGGTCGCGATGATGTTGGATCGCATGTATCCGCCCGCGGTGCCCTGCACGCCGTTGACGAGCACGCCCAGGAGGTCGCTGCGGGTGTCGCCCAGCTCGTTGCGGAGACGGGCGACCATGCCGCGCTTCTCGGCAAGGGCGCGGACGACGAGCATGGAGGCGTCGCACTTGGAGGCGAGCGTCAGGCCGTCGCCCGACACGCCCAGGGGCGAGCAGTCCACCACAACATAGTCGTACTTCTCCTTGGCCTGGCGGAGCACGTCGGACATCGCGTTGGTCGCGAGGCGCTCGAACACGCGGCTCGGGCGCTCGCCGGCGGTCATGACGTGGACGCGCGGGTCAGCCTCGACCTTGTGCACCACGCCCTCCAGGGTGTGCGAGCCCGCGAGCACCTCGCCCAAGCCAGGCCCCTCCGTGAACTGATAGACCTTGTGCAGCGACGGGCGACGCAGGTTCGCGTCGATAAGCAGCACCTTCTTGTCCGACGCCGCCAAGGCCAGCGCCAGGTTCGAGGCGACCGTGGTCGCGCCCGATTCGGGCAGGCCGCCGACGACCAGGAGCGAGCGATGACCCGCGGGCTCGAGCCGCTTGAGGACCGCGGCACGCACTTGGCGGAAGCTCTCGGCCATGACGCCCCGCTCGTGCTTGATGAAGCACGTCTCGAGCACGCCCGGCTCCTCCGGGTCCTCCTGCGCATCGGGGATGATCCCGACGATGCGGGCCTTGGGGATGATCGCCACGTCCGCCGGGCCCTTCACGCGCTGGTCAACCATCTCGCGCAGGACCAGCACGCCCAGCACCAGGCCGAACACCAGCACCGCGCCGGCGGGGACCATGATCTTGAGCTTGGGGAACGAAACCTCGTCGGGCAGGCGCTCCTCCTGAAGGACCAGGATTCGCTTGTTGGTGTCCAGGCTCTCCAGGGCGTTGATCTTCTGGAGCGCGGACTGGAGCTTGGTGCGCTCCTCGATCAGTCGCTTGGCCTGCTCGTCCATGTCGTCGATCGTCTTCTCGGCCTGGGTCAGCTCGGCCAGGCGGACCGAGTATCGCTCCTGCTTGGCGGCCAGGTCCGAGTCCTGCGCCTGCAGCTGCGACACGATCTTGCGGACCGTGTCCACCTGCGCATCGAACTTCTGGCGGAGCAGGCGCTGCCGCTCCGATTCCTGCTGGCTCTTGGCCGCGTCGATCATCGACTTGTACTGCTTGACGTCGCGGTGCTCGTCGGTGAAGCGGAGCTTCAGGCCGCGCAGGTCCGACTCGAGCGAGTTGATCTGGTTGGCCAGGTTCAGCATGAGCGTGTCGTTCTCGACCAGGTCGCGGAGCTGGTCGGTGTAGCTGGGGCCGGCGGGATTCTGCAGTTCCGCCTCGAGCTCCTTGAGCTGCACGGTGTACGACTCGATGTCCAGGCCGACTTTCACGCGCTCCTGGTTGACGACTCGGAGCGCTTCGGAGGTTTCGTTCGACAGGCGGTTGAGGTTGGTATAGCTGACGTCCTTCATCAGGCGTTCGCGCTGCGCCTGCACCGACTCGACCTGTCCCTGCATTTCGGCGATCGACTTGGTGAGCGCGTCACGCTGCTGGCGGTTGGCCGCGCGCGTGCTGTCCGCGATGGTGCGCTGGTAGGCGTCGCGGACGAGTCCGACGACGGCCTTGGCCTCGGCCTTGTCGCGGTAGGTGAACGACAGGTCGATGAGTCGGGTCTGGGGAACGACGCGGGCCGACACGGTGTCCTGCAGGTCGATCAGCGCCTCGACGGTGTTGAACTTGCCGTCCTCCATGCGCCACTTGGCCCACTTGGGGGCTTCCTGCGGAAGGCGCGGGTCTTCCGCGACGCGCTGGAGCACGCCCGCCGAGGTCATCAGCTTGGTCTGCGTCTGCATGTACTTGTCGAGCTCGGCGTCGTCGACCTGTCCGTAGCCAGACAGCTTGTCCAGGTCGGCGACCTGCACGTAGCTCTGGAAGAGCACGTTGGAGCGGAAGAAGGGCCACGTAAGGAGCCAGGCAAAGTGGGCGCCGCCGCCGATCACCGCGCCGCCGATGAACGCCGCCGCCAGGATCCACTTGTACTTCAAGAGGAGCTTCAGCGGATCGATCGAAACCACGGGCAACGGCCCGGACGCGCTCGGGCCACCCGCGGGGCGCGCCGGTCCACTCATACCCATGGGCGAAGGAATAGTCGCCATCTGTTCGTCCCTTCAAACTGTCCCGACGGGTCCGGACAACGCCCAAGCCCCGCCAGCGCCCCCGGCTCCCCGGAGGTGATTACTTCAACTTGCTCTTAACATCGTCCAATTCGGGCTGGAACACCGTCTTCAGCTCCGGGTTCTGGGTCAGCATCGTCTCCACCGCGGTCACCAACTCACGAGCCTTGTCCATCTGGTTCTGCATCGTCCGCAGTTCGGCGGAGTGCAACAGCACCGCGATGGTGGTGTTCGGGCTTCGTACGATGCCCGCCGCGCGGTCCAGTGCGTCATCCGCTTCCTTCAGCTCGCCGAGCTTCAGGTGGATGAAGCCGAGGGTATCCCACCCGTCGCCGCTGATGGGGTTGCCCTTGGTCGCGGCCAAGGCGTAGGTCTTGGCCTCGGCGTACTTCTTCAAGTGCTTGGCCAGCGCGTAGGCCAGGTTGTTGTTCATCTCCCAGTCGTTGGGATAACGCTTCACGCCGTCGCCCCAGATCTTCACCGCTTCGTCGTACTTCTGGGTGCCGAACAAGCCGCTGCCCAGCAGTCGATATGAAAGCTGAACCGCCGAGGGTTCCTTGTCGGCGTCGATCACGCCGCGCAGCAGGCTCAACGCCGTATCAAGCTGCGACGGGTCTTCCATCAGCACCGAGCCGCGATAGAAGTCGGCCCACATGCGGGCGCGCCCCTGGATCGTCTGAAGCTCCAGGATCTTGGCCAGGTCCAAGACGTTCGGGATGATGCGCCGGGCCTCGGCCATCCAGCCGATCGCTTTGCCCGTGTCGTCGAAGTTGATCTTGCCCAGCGAGGCCGCCAGATCGCGCTCGGCCTCCTGCTTGCGCCCGCGGATCGAGAAGAGCTTGGCGCGCGAGACCAGGAGTTCCGCCGATTCGTCAACCTTGGGACCAAGCTCGCGCAGCACGCCTTCGGCGTCCTGCTGGGCCGCGGGCTTGACCTCCTTGCTGTTGAGCAGCGCGGAGAGGAGCGCGTACGCGATGTCGGTCCGCTTGTCCAACGCCCAGGCCTGCGACAGGAATCGCTGGGCGCGGGTCCACTCGCTGCGCGACATGAACACCTGGCCGAGACCCAGACGCAGGTTGGAGTCGTTCGGGCGGGCCTTGACGGCCTCGTCGGCGATCTCCTCCGCCTCGCCGCCGCGCTTCATGTCCATCAGCGTGCCCATCAGGGCCTGGCGCAGATTGTCCATGTTCTGGTTGCCGCGGACCGCCATGCGGAGGTCGGCCAGCGCGCCGTCGAGATTGCCGAGCTGCTGGTACAGCGAGGCGCGGGACTGCAGCGCGAACGCGTCGGTCGGGCTGATGCGCAGGGCGGCGTCGTAGTCGGCCTTCGCCTCGTCGTTGCGGTCCTCCGCCTGGGCGAACTGGCCGCGACGCACATACACGATCGTCGACGTCGAGAACTTGCCGACCGCCTGGTCGAACGCCTCGCGGGCGGCCTTGGAATCGCCGCGGCGGCGCGCCAGGTCGCCCTTGAGGAGCAGGAGGTCCGGGCCGCCGGCGTCATAGGTCACGCCGTCGATCATGGCCTTCGCGTCGTCGTGACGCCCGATCATGCTGTAGAGCTCCGCCAGGCGCAGGCGGACTTCCTGCTTGGGCCCGTCGGCGCCGGCGTCGACGACCTTGCGGTAGTACGTCGCCGCCCGCTCGCGCTGCTCGCGGTTGGTCAGGAGGTCCGCGATCGACCGATCGACCTCCATGACCTTGGGGTCCTGGTACTGGCGCCCGCGCTCCATCAGCGCCACGCCCGCCTCCATATTTCCCCGCTCGGCGATGAACTGGCCCGCGAGCACGAAGGGCTCGAAGGTCGTCGACTTGGGGTCGAGCGTCGCCAGATAGTCGTTGACGACCTTCAGGCCCGTGTCGAGCTGCCTCTGGTCGGTGTAGTAGCGGGCGTCGATGAGCGCCATGCGCAGCTCGTCGGCCTCCTTGCGGAGCGCGTCGATCAGCGGGCGGGCCTTCTCAAAGTCGCGCTTGTCGATGTACATGATCGCCAGCGCGATGCGGTTGCTGCGGTTCGCGGGCTCGCGGGTCGCGAGCTTCTCGCGGGCGTCGATCGCAAAGTCGCGATTACCCGCCTGGGCCTCGAGGTTCAGCCACAGGCTGAAGAACCGGTCGTTGTCTCGCGCCACGGTCGACGCGTTGCGGGCTCGGAGCAGGGCCTCCTCGCCGCGCCCGTTCTCGGCCAGCACGGAGATCACATCGACCAGCGTCCCGATGTCGTTGGGGCGGATACGCAGCGCCTCGTCGAAGGCTCGGATCGCGTCGGGCACGCGGTTGCGCATCACCAGCTCGCGTCCGAGGAACCGATACACCTCGACCGGGAACGTGCCGCCCGCCTGGATCATCGACTCCATGATCGCGGTCGCGTCACGGTGATTGTCCTGCGCCGAGAGCAGGCGCGCCTTCCAGAACTTGCCGTTGAACCCGTCGAAGTTCTTGGCCTCGGCCCGTTGCACCAGCGCGCCCGCTTCCGCGAACTCGCTCCGCTCGATCGAGAGGTTGAACAGCTGCTCGATCACCTCCGCGTCGTCGGGCTTGAGCTTGTCGGCCGCGACCAGCTCGGCCTTGGCCTCCGTCGCCTTGCCCGCCTGGCGATAGACGTTGTACCGGGCCAGGCACTTCTCGTGCTCGTCGATGTCCGTCTGCCCATTGATCGAGTCGATCACGGGCTTGATCGGGTCGTCGGACGCCAGCGCGACCTTCAGGCTCGCCAGCTCCTTGTTGTCCGGGCGCGCCTTGATCGCGTCCTCCAAGAGCGCGATCGCGTTGGCCTTCTGGCCCAGACGCATGTAGCCGCGCACCGCACCGTTCACCAGGCGCGGGTCGTAGTTGTTCTCCTTGATCGCCTTGATCAGCATCTCGACGGCCTCGGGCACGTTCGGCGCCTCAAAGCCCTCGCCCGTCGCGGTCTTCTGCGCCTTGAGCAGGATCGCCGTGATCGGATCGACGCCCTCGGTCGCCTCGCCCTTCACCATCTTGATCCGGTTCAGGACTTCCTTGGCCTGGGCGTTGTTGGGATCGATCTGGAGAACCGTCTGCACCATCTGCTCGGCGCCGGCGCGGTTGCCCAGCTGCGCCTCGATCTGCGCGTGCAAAATCAAGGGGCCCGGCGCGCCCGGGATCATCTCGCGCACCTTGGTCACGAAGTCACGCGCCTCGCCCGGGCGCTGCAGCGCCAGCGACGCGTTGGCCAGCGACCACAGCGCGTCCACGTCCGAGTCGTTGACCGCCTTGCTGTATTCCGAGAGCAGCCGGTGCGCCGTCGCCCAGTCCTTCTTGGCGTAGGCGATCGTGCCGTCGATCATCTTGAGCTGCGGGGCGCCGTCGGGAACCTGGCCCGCCAGGTCCTGGCGATACTTGGCCGCGTCGGCGATGAGCTTGTCCTTGGCTTTGTCGTCCTCGGTCTGGTCGAGCATGCGGAGCGAGAACACCGCCTGCCAGTACGTCGCCTCGGTCTTCATGACATAGCGGCGCACGCCCTCCTGGCTGATCGGGGCCGGGGGGAGCTTCTTGACCTGCTCCATCGCCGCGATCGCCTCGGGATACGTCTGCTTGGTGCCCAGCATGCGGGCTCGCATGAGCAGGAACGCCGAGTGGTCGGGGAACTTGGCGACGAGCTTGTCCGCCACCGCGGTCGTCCGCGAGAGCTTCGCCGCCCCGTCGATCGTCGCTTCCAGCTGCTGAAAACGCTGGAACGCGGGGAGCAGGAGCGTGAGCGACTCGGGAGACTCGAACGCCGCCGCCACCTCGTCAAGCCGCGGCTTGAACGATTCGGTCGCGGCCCGGACCGCGTCGGCGGCCGCCTTGCCGGTCTTGCCCGACACCGCCGCCAGCTGCGCCGCCTCCATGTCGTGGACCAGCACCAGGCCCCGAACGGCCTGGGACTCCGACGACTTGGCGAACTCGCGCAAGTAATCCACGCCCTGCTTCTTGAGCTTCGCCGCCTCGTCCTTCTGCAGGCGGTCCGCCGCCCGCCTGGCCTGCGTCATGTACCAATCGTGGATCGCGATCGCGCACTCGGCGTCCTTGGGCTCAACCTTGAGGGCGGCCTCGAGGTCCGTCTTGGCCTGCTCGATCTCCTCGGGCTTCACGTCCTCGCTGGTCGACATGGCGCGCACCATCGCCAGGCCGCGGTACCGCTTGATGGCGTTCCACGGGCCGTCCTCCGGCGCACTCTTGAAGTAGCTCAGGATGCGCGTGGTCTCGTTCGCGAGGTTGTCGAGCATCGCACGGGGCGGATCGATGTTGGCCATCTGGCCCCACAGCTCGTCCAGGTAGGCGCGGTGGGCCGGAATGTCGGTCGCTTTCACCAGCGAGAGCTGGCGCAGCGCCGGGACATACGCCTGCGTGTACTTGCCCTCCAGCTTGGCCTGCGTCTCGGGCGTCCACTTCGCCAGACAGTCGCGCCACTTCTGGATCGCGTCGACGTTCGTCTGTTCCTTGTTGACCGCCTTGGAGTACAGAAGCTCGGCGGCCTCGATCGCGCCGTCCGCCATCTTCTGGTCGCCCGACTTGGCCAGGTCCCCCGCCGATCGAAGCGCGATCTGCCACGCCATCACCGACAGCCCGCCGACGATCACGATCGCGCCCGCCGAGAGCAGGACCACGAATTTGGTGTTGACCTTGGATTTCTTCGCCATAGAGAAAACCTCGCTGCTGCCTTACTTCACCGGCGCGGCGGCGTTGGTTCGCGCCCGCCGCGGATTGTCACTCGGATATTCGCCGCTCACGACCTTGGTCCAGTCGGGAACACACCGCATCAGGTCCGGGAACAGATCGTCCAGGAGCATCCCCGCCTGGGCCGCCAGCTCCTCCGGCGACGTCGCCCGGGCGCTGTTGAACTGCACTTTCATGTAGTAGGCGTAGTCGTCGGTCAGGTTGAACGCGAGCAGCCGCACACCCTCGGCCGTGGTCGACAGCCCGCCGTTGGCGATGAAGAAGTAGCCCGAATAGAGCTTCTGCCCGTTGGGGCCAACAAACTCGCTGACCCGCAGGCGCAGGTCTTCCGCGCCGATCGGCATGGGGATCCAGCGCAAGATCGCGCCGACTTCATTCAGCACCGGCGCTTCCATCACCTTGCCCGAAAGCTCCGCCGGCGCGTCCTTCACCGGGCGCCAGCGCTCCATCTTCAGGGGCACCTTCACGTCGGACCAGGTCTTCTCGAGGTTCCAGCCCGCGCCGACCATGCACCGCTCGGGCACGTGGGGCACCGTGTCGATCATGCCCGTGTAGTACGCGCCGTGGAGTTCGATCGCGATCGGCTTCTCTTCCTTCGACGCCGCGGGCTTCACGTACCAGCGCGAGACCTGGTTGGTCGTGCCGAGTTCCTCCAGACCTTCCTTGGTCATGACGGAGTCCGAGCCCTCTCGCTTCCAGGAGAGCGTCTTGGTCGTCACGCCCTGGAGCAGGATGCCGTCCTTGCTCTTGTCGGGCTCGATCGGCTTCTTGGTCATGTAGAAGCCGCCGACGCTCACGACCGCCTGCAGGCCCACCGCCGCGGCGATCAGCAGCGTCGACGTCAGCACAAACGCCGGGCGACGCATCGATCGCCACGACATCCCATCGAGCATCGCCGGACGCGCGGCCTTCTTTTCCGCCTCGTCCGTCACCGCCCGGTTCAGCATCCACACGATCAGCATGAACAGCCCAAGACCCGGGATCAGGATGACCGTGCCGATCATCATGTGAACGTCGCCGGCGGCAAAGTTCGGGTTGTACATCGACGCCAGGCCCAGGGCCGCCACGCGCAAGACGTTCATGAACACCGCGACCGGGATCGCCAGGAGCAGGAGGGCGGTGCGTTGCCACCAGTGGCGGCACTGCATCAGCGCGACCGCGCCCGCCAGGGCCGCGAACGCCACCACCATCCGCATCCCCGCGCACGCCGCCGCGATCTCGAGCGGGACCTGCGTGCCCGCCGGGGTCACGACGGTCATCGTCTGCCCCGATCGCTCGGCAAAGAACGTGTTGGAAGCGAAGATGTCGTAGACCTGCCCCAGGATGTTGATCGTCAGCACGCCCCCGGACGCCGCCACGGACTGCAGCTTGGTCGTCAGGATGATCATTACCTGCTCACTGATCGTCACGCCGAACGCCAGGTAGGCGATGGGCAGGAACGCCGCCCGCATCACCGAAGGCCCCGCGAGCAGCAGCACGATCCCGAACAGCGCCAGGATCATCGACGCCCCGGCGAACATGTGGTTCTTGATCCCAAGCAACATGAACGGGTAGCACACGAGCCCCAACACCAAAGGCATCAGGCCCGGCCAGAAGACCCGCGCCCGCGACGACATCAGCGTCTCGCGGTCACGCCACAGCAAGTACCCGCTGATCAACGGCACAAGAAACGAGTGCCCCCAGTCCTGCGGGCGTTCGATGCTGAACTTGGCCTGGCGCGCAAAGAACTCGTGGAAGAACGCGAGGAATCCCACGCCCAGGATCGAAACCGCGGCGATCATCGCCGGGCTGGTGAACAGCTCGCGCAGCGTGCGCGCGCGGCACCCGTTGAGCCCGCCCACACCCGACATGCTCGTCGCCGTCGTCGTCACGCCGCCTCCGACCGCACCCTCTCCGCCCCGCGTCCACATCCGGCGTCCGCGTTGCACCAGCCCATGCTCACGCGGCCTCCGCCGCGAGGTTCATCAGTTCTGCGGCCCGAAGACGTCGTCCGCGAAGTTGCGGTCCAGCACGAAGCCGAAGCCGTACGTCGCGCGGAAGCCGTTCCTCACCACCGCCAGGGGATACGCCCAGAAGTTCGTGCCCACGTTGATCACGTCGTCACGCTTGAGATAGATGTCGGGCATCGTGCCTTCCTTGACGGCACGCAGGTCCAGGCGGATCGTCGCCTGCCGGTCCTTGCCCACCATCCGGGTCAGGTCCACACGCTCGGGCACCGCCAGCGACGACAGCCCGCCCGCCGACACCACCGCGCGCGTCAGCGTCATGCGCCCGACGTCGGGGATCGAGTACGGGCCGGGGCGCTGTACCTGTCCTTCCATGTAGAACACGCCGACCGGAGCGGTCGGGATCCGCACGATGTCGCCGGGGCGGATCACCACGTTGTACTGGGCTGATCCGTCGAGGAGCGCCTTGAGCGGGATGCGCACGACGCGCTGCGTCATCAGCTGGTCCGCCGTCAACTCGCCGCCCTGGGCCGCCACTTCCGCCGCCGCCACCGTCGGCTTCACCTGCACCCAGCGGCCTTCAAGGAAGACCCACGACGAGGCGCCCTCGCCGTTGGCCTGGGGTGCGTGCGTCGCCGGCGCGTTCAACCCGCTGTCGACCAGGTCGATCGCGGGGTCCTGCGCCTTGGCGGGAGTGTGCTCCGGGGGCTCGATGGCCGGCTGACGCCCCGCGGGACGCAACATGCCGGGCGATCCGCCGCCCGCCGCGGGGTCCTTGGGCTTCTCGCCGTCCTTGGGCTTGCTCAACTCATCAATGAGGTCGATCAGGTTCTCCGAGGGCGCCGGCTGGGTGGTGGGCTGCGCGGGCTGGGCCGGGATCGCGGGCGTCGACGCCGGATGGGCCATGTTGCCCTTGATGAGATCGCTCAGCGGCACCTGGCGAACCACATAGATGTACTCGATGGTCTCGTTGAACTGGCCCGCCGCCGTGATCGCCTCGTACAGGCGATAGTCGGGCTTCGGGATGAAATACGGCCCGGGCTGCTGCACCGCGCCCACGACCGTGAAGGTCTGCTGGCGCTTCTGGATGATGACCACTTCCACGAGCGGGTCGTTTACGAACTTCTTGAGGCGCTCGGTGATCAGATCGCGGGCCTGATCGAGCGTCAGGCCGGTCAGCTCTACCTGGCCGATCTGCGGCATGTTGATGCGACCGCGGATGTCGACCTCGCGGTCGTACTCGCTGGCCGCGGTGTTGGAGCGAACGTCGTCGAACGCCGTAACCCGCACCTGGTCACCGGGGCTCAGGCGATAGTCGCTGGGCTCGGGGATGAGGTCTTGGGCGGTGGGATCGCTGTACTCCACGAACTCGCCGGTATCTTCCTCGATGCTGGTCAGGCGCTCGAGAATGGGCACCGTGGTGGGGGTCTTCTCCCAGCGCCCGATCGTGCTGGGATCGATGAACGAATCGACCTCGCAGCCGGTCATCACCAAAGAGCCTGTCGCCAGCCCGCACGCCGCCAGAATCACGCCGACGCGCCGCACTGTCCCGGATTTGCTCGAGCTCGCCATTGGTAGTTCCTTCAACCTTCCCGACCAACCCAACCCGCCTCGCCCCACAAAATCCGAACCGGAACGATAGCACAGCGGCCGTGGGGCGGAACGCTAACCACGGCGGGGGCGCAGTCAACACACCCTTCGCACCAACTGGAGCGCAAAGGCTCTGCAGAATCGACCGTTCCAGACCCACCGGTTGAGCGGGCGACCGCCTTTTTACGGGACCAACTGGCATAAGTTCGCCCCACCCCACACGTTGGCGCGGAGTTTGCCCCTTCGACCCTATCCTTCTTCGTGTCCAACCCACCCACCAACCCCAACCAAGCACCCTCATCCACCCCGCCCGCCCCCGCCGAGATCGACGCGGGCATCGCCCGGACCCTCGCCCGACACCCCCGTCCCCTCGGAGGCGACCCCCTCCGGCGCGTCGATAAGCCCCTCGTCTCCCTTTCCGGCCTGGTCCTGAATAACCAGACCGGCACCCCCGAGCAGCTCTCCATCAAGAAGAAGCCCGCCTGGCTCCGGGCCAAGGTCCCCGGCGGCGCGGAATACCAGCGCCTCAAGGGCGTGCTCTCGGAGCACAAGCTCCACACCGTCTGTGAAGAGGCCAACTGCCCCAACATGGGCGAGTGCTGGTCGCGCGGCATCTCGACCATCATGATCTTGGGCGACACCTGCACCCGCGCGTGCGGCTTCTGCAACGTCAAGACCGGCCGCCCCCCCTCGCTCGACAAGGACGAGCCCCGCCGCGTCGCCGAGTCGATGCGCCTCATGTACGAGCACGCCAAGCTCAAGCACGTCGTCATCACCAGCGTCAACCGCGACGAACTCCCCGACGGCGGGGCCGGCATCTGGGCCGAAACGATCATCCGCACCAAGGAGGCCTGCCCCGGTCTTTCGATCGAGGTGCTGATCCCCGACTTCGAGGGCAACCAGGCCGCGTTGCAGATGGTGATCGACGCCAGGCCCCACATCATCAACCACAACCTCGAGACCGTCCGACGCATGTACCCCGCCGTGCGCCCGAGCGCGAAGTTCGATCGCTCGCTGGAACTCCTCCGACGCGTGAAAGAACAGGGCAGCGTCGCCAAGACCGGCATCATGGTCGGCATCGGCGAACGCGACGAGGAAGTGGTCGAACTGATCCGGGAAGTGCAGGAAGCGACCAAGGCATCAGGCATCGGGCATCAAACTTCGGGAGATGCCGATCGCGCCGCGCCCCACTCCGCCACTTCTCCGCCTTCTCATGATGCCCGATACCCGATGCCCGATGCCTGTGACATCCTGACCATCGGCCAATATCTCCAGCCCACACGGAACCATCTGCCCATCGATCGCTGGGTGACGCCCGAGCAGTTCGCGATGTTCAAGCGCGAGGGACTCGCCCGCGGCTTCAAGGTCGTCGAATCCGGCCCCTTGGTCCGCAGCTCCTACCACGCTGACCACCAGGCCGATGTCCTCAGCACGATCGGGGATGAGCGAGCCAGACGCGGGTGAGTTCGGGTGGGTCGGCGCTCCCGCGCCGAAACTGCGTGGCCCCCATGCCTCGTCACATGCAGAGCCCCAAGCAGAGCAATCCGCTGCGGCGATCGGATTCGATCAATCCGCCTGCGAATCCAGCGGGCGGAACTCGCCGGTCTTGCGATTGTTCTCCGCGATCAGCAGCGCGTGGATCAGGTTGAGGCGGTCGGCGACCATGTGCATGTTCGCCGGGCGCTTGTCCGGGTTCACCTCGACACACTGCATGATCAGCTCGTTGAGCTTCGGATTCACCTTCGGATTCAGCTCGATGGCGGCCTTGGGCTTCTCGATCAGGTTGTCGTCCAGCGAGCCGACCAGCTTGTCGCCCTTGGCCAACGCCGTCGGCACGTTCTGACCGGTGCAGATCGCGTACATCGTCGCGCCGAGGTTGTAGATGTCGGTCTTGGTGGTGATCGGGCGGCGGTGCACCTGCTCGGGCGCGATGTAGTCGGGCGTGCCCTGGATGCGCGGCTTGACCGTGCCCGCCTCGCACGACTGACCAAGGTCGATCAGCTTCACCGTGCCGTCGGGCTCAACAACGATGTTGTTGGGTTTCATGTCGGCGTGGATGAAGCCGCGCTCGTGCATGTGGGCCAGGCCCAGGGCGGCCTGGTGGAAGATGTCGGTGGCGTGGACAAACGTCTTGGGCGGATGGGTGTCGAGGCTCTTGCCGTCGAGGAACTCCATCACGAGGAAGACGTCGGTGACCTGGATGATGCGCCGGGTGCGCTTCACCATGCGCTCGATGTGGCGCACGTTGTTGTGGTCAAGCTTCGAGCCGACCTTGTATTCCTGCTCGGCCTGGTCGAGGAACCGGGTGTCCTTATCTTCCTCGCGGCGTTCGACGTGCTTGAGGGCCCAGACCTGCTTGGTCTTGGGGTCCTGGACGAGGTACACCACCGACGCCGCACCCCGCCCAAGGAGGTCCAGCACCCGGTAGCCTTCGACAGTCTCGCCCTTGTTGAACTCCGGCACGCCCCCGACCTTCGACAATTGGGCGCCGCGGGACGCCCGGACTCTTCTGGATCAAACCGCCGTCACGTTCCGTGCCGGAGATGTTCCGTTCGCTCCGAATGCCCCGCCGGTTCAGGACGAGAGCCCGCAACGATCACGTTCCCGGCCAGTCCGCCGGGGTACGCCCCATCCGGAACGCACACCCAACGCCGTCCGCCCGGGCAGGACCAACCCGCCCGGTGACACAAGAACGTGCCGACAAGCCCGAAGCTTGCGACGGCGTGGACACTTTATAGGCAAAGCTCGGGCGGGGTGTCGACCACGCCAACTGGATCAGCCCTGCGATCGAGATTACCGGTCTGTTAGGAAGATGCCTCTTTGACCGTCAGAACCACGATTGCCGACCTCGAAGGACGCCATGAGACGCCGGCGCGAAAAAAAGCCCCGGAAGGACCGGGGCTTGGGTTTCAATGGCTCAAGCGCTTACCGCGCCTTGGTCAGTTGCTCGCGGAACCACGCCTGGGGGAACAGGTCGCCCGGGCTGGTGGTGGCGGCGATGTCGCGGTGGAGCACCACGCGGTCGGCGGGGATGTTCAGTTCGCGGCAAAGGGAATTGACCAGGCCGACCAGGCGAGTCATCTGCTCGGGCGTGAAGGTCTTGCGGTCACCGTCGCCGATCACGCAGATGCCGATGGTGTTGAGGTTGTACCACTCGCCGTTCTTGCCGGCGGCGTGGGCGCCGGGCTTCTGCTGCATCCAGCGGTAGCCGACGTGGACCTCGCCGTCGCCGATGCCGTTGCCGTTGCCCAGGACGAAGTGATAGCCCAGGCCCTTGAGGCCGCGGGCCTGCGCTTCGCTGTCGAGCGAGGCGGGCGTGCCGACGACCGAGCCGGAGTGGTGAATCACGATGCCCTGCCAGCGGCCGGGCGTGATGGGGACTTTGGTGGAGAAGATGCCCTCATAGGAGCGAGGGCCGGCGGACGCGACCAGGGCGGGGAGCGCCCATCCGCCGGAGGTCGGGCCCTTGGCGCCGTCGAGCGCCCAGAGCAGGCCGCCCACGACGCTCATGGCGCCGAGCAGCGCGCCCCAGACAACGCGGGTGCGCCGAGCGGAGGACTTGCGAGATGGCTTCGCGTTGCGCTTCATGCGACCAGTTCCCCCGGCATCCCGCCGTGCGGCCTTCGAGCTTCGTGCTCGATCCCGCGACCCGCAAGCATACCGAGGATTTTCATCGTCAGATAGATCGAACGGCGCTCAAACTGCGCTCCGTGTGAATCGAGGAAATCAAAAGAATTTTTTCGCGCTTGGTCAGTGCTTCTCAAGCAGGCGTGAGCGGAGATTCGGTTGTCGACGTCCGAACTCGTCCTCGATGTACGACGGCGCGCGTTGATCGCGTATCGCGTCGTATCGGTCATATTGGGACCGCTCTTCATCGGGAGTCAGCAAGGGGTCGTAGCAACCCTGCAGCGCACCCACAACAAGTAGAGCGCCCAGCGCCGAGATCGCGCCCAAGGGCCTCCGAAGATTCGCGACGTTGGTGTTCCGAGAATGCACAAAAGCAGTGTACCGACCCCAAACGGTCGGGGCCGGTCCACTGCCGAAGAGAGGAGGATCGATGAAGCTCAATCGACGTGCTCACAAGCACTTACGCACCGCGATCCCTCTCGGTTCTGGGGCGTTCATCCGTCCGGATAACTTTTTCAGGAAATCAGGAGTCGGCCATCCGCCCCAATTTCGATCTCGCGTCGGGCGCGGAGCTGGCGCACGCCCTCGTAGGCCGCGGCGCACACCGCGGTCGCGAGGTTGAGCGATCGCTCGTTTCGCACCATCGGGAACGAGACGCAGCGATCGGCGAATCGGTCGAGGATGTCGCGCGGCAGGCCCGCGGTCTCGCGTCCAAAGAGCAGGTGATCGCCGCGCCGGAGTTCGGCATCGAAGACGCTGCGCGTCGACTTGGTCGTGAAAACCCAGAGCCGCTCGGGCGCGGCGTGCTGGAGGTACGCGTCGAAGCTCGCGTGCTCGTGGACGTCGAGCCTCGGCCAGTAGTCCAGGCCGGCACGGCGGCAGGCCTTCTCCGAGAGCTCAAACCCAAGCGGGTGGATGAGGTGCAGCGCGCAGGCGCAGGCGACGCAGGTGCGCCCGATGTTCCCCGTGTTGTTGGGGATCTCCGGCTGGTGGAGCGCGATGTGGAAGAGCGGCACGGGCCGCGCGGGAGCGTCGCTCACTTCTTCTCGCTCAGGTACTTCTCTTCGGCGGCGCGGCGGGCCTTGACGCCGGGGTCGGCGCGAAGGACGCCCTCGATGGCGGCCTTGTACGCGGGAGCCGAGGGCGGGCCTTCCCAGCGGACCACGCCGTCGGAGCTGCAGACCGCGACCCAGGGGATGGAGATCTCGCTCCCGGAATTGCTGCTGAAATCGCGCCCTCCGATGTTCCCGGTGTAGAGCGTGATGGCGTGCTCGAGGCTCATGTTCTTGGCGAACTTCTGGGCCTGCTCGATCAGCTTCTGCGGGTCGGTGGCCGGCTCTTCGTTGTTCGAGTCGCGCGGACGGAAGTCGACCATTCCGCCGATGACCGCGACGTCGCGCCCGTACTTCTTCTGCTCGAGGTCCATGTCACGCAGCAGATTCTCGTAGCTGGAGCGGACCTTGGGGCTCCAGATGTACATGATGACCGCGCGCCCCTTGACCACCGGGTCCTTGGGATAGCACGAGCCCGGCGCGGGGAGCGTCAGGCTCTTGGGTCCCTGGTTCTCGTTCGATGACGAGTCCTTGCTCGCCTTCTCGGGCTTGGGCCACGGCGCGTTGTTGTAGTCCTCGGGCGTCGGATCGGTGAAGCTCTGCTCGGGGAAGTTGCGCGTGTCCACGTTGCTGCGGATCGCGTCGGTCTTCCGCGCCTCGCGGTCGGCCTTGTCCTTGGCGGCCGCGATCGCGCCCTTGATCCCCGCCGCCTGGTCGCTCGTCTCGGCGAGCAGCTGCTTCACGGCGGCGTCGACCGATTCGGTCGCGATGTCCGCGAAGCGCATCTGGCCCGCGCGATCGATGACGTAGAAGTCGGGGTCCTGGTCGGACTTGACGGAGTCGCGGAACTTGCCGTCCTTGTCGTGCCCGAGGAAGAGATTGACGCCCTCCTTGGCCGCGTTCTTCTTGGCCTTGTCCCATTCCTTCGAATCGTGCGCGCCGATGACGACCAGGCCCTCGCCCGATTTGGTGCTCGCCAGGCGCTCGGCCATCGCGAACGCACGCGACGCGGCGGGGTACCAGTCCGAATACGTGCAGATCAGCACGACCTTGCCCGACAGGTCGCTGGAGGCCGGGGCCTTGCCCCCCACCCAATCGGAGATGTTCTTGAGAGCGTCGGTCGACCAGGCGTTCAACTCCATGGCGTCGAGGGCCTTGCGGCGGTCGCCTGTTCCTTCGCGGACAATGCTGGGGCTGACGACCTGGGCCGTGGCCGAGATGGCCAACCCGCTGATCCCGACCATGAGTGCCGCGCGAATGATCCGGTTCACAGAGCGTCCTTTGGGCCATTGGCCCCGCCAAGCCCGCCAATGCCGTGCGCGGGCGTATCGAACAGCAAGCGTATCGCATCCGCGGGGTTTGTTGCAGGCCAAATCCCCGCGGGGTCCCGGCGGGAATCCGCCGTGCGAGCTGACTCAAGGTCCTACGAGGCAGCGGGCGATGTGTTCCCGCCCGGCGCGGGGCTTGTGACACTCCCCGCCCCGTGAAACTCGCGCTTCTTCAGGGGTCTGGCCGGGTCGCCGGCGGCGATGGTCCATTCGGGCACGTCGGCGTCGACCATGCTTCGAGCCCCGACGACCGCCCCCGCGCCGATCGTCACGCCCGGGAGCACGAGCGTGTCGGTCGCGACCCACGCGTCGGCCCCGATGGTGATGGGGCGGTGGATGGGCGACGCTCCCGGGCGCGTGTGGTCGCGGGATTCGGTGAGCAGGCTGGTTCGCTGGCTGACCACGGCACGGTCGCCGATCGTGATCGGGCAACGCGCGAGAATAAGGGCGTAATCGCCGACCAGCACGTACGACCCGCACCGGAGATTCCAGGGGCGATCGAGCGCCACCGTTGGCCGGAAGTTGGTGGTGTCGGAGATGACGGCGCCGAAGGCGCGGAGGATGCGCCGGCGATAGGCGTACCAGTTGTGGTACGACATGCTGAAGAGGCGACGCCCGAAGAGCTTCCACAAGAAGCTGCGGATGGGGGGATCGGGCTGGCTCTCGATGGCGTTCATGCGCGGCCTGCTCAACGTTCTCGTGGTCACCCGCCGGCGTTGAGCTGCTCCTCGCTGGTGCTCCCCACGGGCGGGCGGAGTTCCGTTACCGCGCGGGCCGGATTGCCCTGAATCACCGTCGAATCAGGGAAACTCTTGTACAGGCTGGAGCGCGGCCAGACCCGGCAGTCGGCCCCCAGCTTCACGCCCGGCGCGAGATAGCTGTCGATCCCGATGAACGTCCGCGGGCCGATCGTGATGGGCGGCGTGAGCAGCGGGAAGCGCGGGTCGGTGAAGTCGTGGGTGCCGGCGCAGAGGTGCGCGTGATAGTCGATCACCACGCCGTCGCCCAGCGTGATCACGCCGAGGTTGTAGAGAAGAACGCGGTGTCCGATGTCGCAGTCGTCGCCCGCGACGAGGTTCCAGGGGATGGTGACCTCCGACGTGCTCGCGAAGCGGCAGTTCCTCCCGACCTTGGCTCCGAATAGCCGGAGCAGCGGCACGCGCAGCGACGGGAAGTACTTCCACAGAGGCTTTGCGACGGCCATCCAGATCGCGCGGGCGATGTTCTGGCGCGTCGTCCAAGCGGAATGACGGATCGGTGCGGCGGCCGGGTCCGATTGGTCCGGGCCGGGCGTGTTCGAGGTTTGATCGGACGTGCTCACGGGCGCTCCACGAGAATCTCATGGTATCGGGAGGCGGCGTGCCCGGGGTGCATGGAGCAAGCCCGGGAATCTCACGGGCCCTGAATCGACGGTTGCAGAGACCCCCCGCGCGGTCCCGATACACTCGGAACCCCCATGATCGCCTCCGACGAATCAACGAACAAAGACCAGACGCAGAGCCCGATGGCGAGCCAGCCCTCGGCTCAGGATGCGCCCGCGCACACGCCGACCCTCGCGCCCGACGTGCCCGTGGTCATCCTGAACCAGTACTACGTCCCGGACGTCGCGTCGACGGGACACCTCCTCCACGAGTTGGCCCGCGAGCTGGTGACGATCGGCTGCGAGGTCCACGCGGTCGCCGCGTGGCCTTCGTACGGCCCGCCCGACACCTGGCAGCCCTGCCCGCTGCGCGAGACGCGCGACGGCGTGGACGTGCGCCGCATGAAGACCACGCGGTTCAGCAAGGACCGCCTGCTCGGGCGCGTCGTGAACTTCACGACGTTCATCGTGCCGCTGGCGCTGCGCACGCTGTTCGGCTCGCGGCGCGATCACGTGTATCTGTACACGACCAACCCGCCGTTCCTGGGCATCATCGGCGCGTTCGTGTCGCTCCTGCGCCGCCACACGTATGTGCAGCTCCTACACGACGCCTATCCCGACCTGGCCGTGTGGGTGGGGACGATCAAGAAGGCCGGCGTCGCGGAGCGAGTCTGGCACTGGATGAACAAGATGATGTACTCGCGGGCCGCGGAGACGATCGTGCTCTGCGAAGCCGCCAAGGACCTGGTCTGCCGGAACTACAACATTCCGCCGGAGCGTGTCCACGTCATCTCCAACTGGGCCGACGGCGACCTCATCGTGCCCAAGGACAAGCGCGGCACCAAGTTCTCGAAGACGCACGGGCTGGTCGAGCCCTTCACGGTGCTGTACTCGGGCAACCTGGGCCTGTACTACGAGTTCGAGACGCTGATCGGCGCGGCCGAGCGGCTCAAGGGCGAGAACGTCAAGTTCGTCTTCGTCGGCTCGGGCGGTCGCAAGGCCTGGATCGCCGAGCAGATCCAGAAGAGGCAGCTGACCAACTCGATCCTGCTCCCGTACCAGCCGACGGCGGAGGTGCCCGATTCCCTTCCGTCGTGCGACACGTCGGTGGTGTCGATCGCCAAGGGGATCGAAGGGATCAGCTATCCGAGCAAGCTGTACACGTCGCTGGCGGTGGGCAAGTCGGTGCTGGCGCTGTCGGAGCCCAAGAGCGAGCTGCGCGAGCTGGTGGAACAGCACAAGCTCGGTCGCTGGATACAGATCGGCGACGTCGACGCGTGCGTCGCGACGATCCGCGACATGATGGCCCACCCGGAGGAGGTCGCCGCCGAGGGACGCCGGGCCCGCGAGCTCTTTGATCGCGAGTACACGCGCCCGATGGCGGCCAAGAAATACGCCCACGTGCTGGCGCTGGCCGCCCGGCGCGCCGGCCTTCCGACCAGGAGCGTGCCGTGAGCGACGCCAATACCACCTCCAACAAGCTGCGGGTGCTGCTGGTCACCGAGGACGACCCGCTCTACGTCATCCGCTTCTTCGAGGTCTTCTTCAACGAGTACCCGCGCCAGGAGTTCGAGGTCCTGGGCATCACGATCGACGCGGCGTTCCACGAGTCCAAGCTCAAGACCGCCAAGCGCATGTGGGGCTTCTTCGGGCCCATCGACTTCTGGAGGCTGCTCTTCCGCTTCGCGATGGTGAAGCTCTCGCGCGTGTCGATCGGCACGCTGGCGCACAAGGCCGGCATCCCGCTCATCCCCGCGACCAGCGTCAACGACCCCGGGTACATCGAGCGCGTCCGCGCGATGCAGCCCGACGTGATCGTGTCGGTCGCGGCCCCGGAGATCTTCAAGAAGGGCATCCTCGCCTCGGCGCGCCTGGGCTGCGTGAACATCCACTCCGGGCGTCTGCCCAAGTACCGCGGCATGATGCCGAACTTCTGGCAATTGCTCGAGGGCGAGAAGTGCGCCACCGTGACGGTCCACGAGATGGCGGAAAAGCTCGACGCGGGGGCCGTGCTCGACACGTTCGAGTTCCCGTTGCGTGAGAGCGACTCGCTGGACCGCGTGATCACCGAGACCAAGCGCGAGGGCGCCCGCCTGATGATCCGCGTGCTGCGCCAGCTGGCCGCCGGGACCACCCAGCCCAAGCCCGTCGACATGACCGGGGCCCAGTACTTCTCGTTCCCCAAGCCCGCCGACGTGGCCAAGTTCCGCCAGCGCGGGCATCGGATGTTGTAGAGGACGGCACGAGGCACTCGTCACTCGGCACGAGGGCACGAGAAGAGGCCAAGGAGCGAAGCGAGGTTCGGAACATCCCCGCGATCCCGGGCGCAAGGCGAGTGACAGACTCCGAACTCGACGGACGAACACGGATCGGGCGGCCTGCGAACAATCAACCAGTCCCAACGGAGCCTCGCGTGGCATCAGTCAAGGCAAAGTACGGCTCGCTCCCATCCAACGCCGCGATGTCGATCGACGTCGAGGACTGGTTCCAGGTCGAGAATCTCAAGGCCGTCGTCGAGCGGAACACCTGGGACTCGCGCGATCTCCGCGTCGAGCGCAACACCGACCGCATGCTGACGCAGATGGCGCACCACGGCGTGAAGTCGACCTGCTTCATCCTGGGCTGGTGCGCGGAAAAGAAGCCCGCGCTCGTCAAGCGGATCGCCGCCGCCGGGCACGAGATCGCCAGCCACGGCTACGGGCACGAGCTGGTCTACAACCTCAAGCCCCACGAGTTCAAGGCCGACATCGAGCGCTCCAAGAAGTTCCTCGAGGACCTCACGGGCCAGCAGGTGAAGGGCTATCGCGCGCCGTCGTTCTCGATCACCGATTGGTCGATCGATGTGCTCCAGTCCCTCGGGTTCGAGTACGACTCTTCCGCGTTCCCCACCGTCGCCCACGATCGCTACGGCAAGCTGACCGGCATGTCGCCCGGCGTCCCCGTTGTCGAGATCCGCAAGGGCTTCTACGAAGTCTGCGTCTCCTGCGTCAACGTCGCGGGAAAGGGCGTCCCCTGGGGCGGCGGCGGGTACTTCCGCCTCTTCCCGTACACGCTCTTCCGCGCCGGCGTCAAGAAGATCCTCCGCTCCGGGCAGCCCTATGTCTTCTACATCCATCCCTGGGAGATCGACCCCGGCCAGCCGCGGGTCAGCGGCCTGAAGCGCTCGCACGCCTTCCGCCACTACGTCAACCTCTCGCGCGGCGAGAAGCGATTCAACAACCTCCTCCGCGATTTCAACTGGACCACCATGAGCGACCTGCTCTCGCGCTGGAAGCCGATGGCTGGATCATCCGGGAACGCGGCGGGCGGCCAGATCGTCCCATCGAGCGCCGCCTAAAGATCAGCGCCTGGCCTGCGCCCGAGTGGGTGCCGGTGCTCGGCGGCGAGGGTGCGGTGTATCTTCGCCATCGGGCTGTCGATGGCGCTGCTTGGTTGCGTCGTCCCTCCAACAATGATGCGTGCCCAGGGGACATGTGGTCGTCGTTGATCGGGTCTTCGCGCCGGAAGTGTCCGGGCGCGCATGGTCGCGCGAACTCGAACGGTGGGTCCGAGCGGGCGAGCCGGGACGGGTGCTGAAGCGCGACGGGCCTCACGTGGTGGTCGCCTCGGGCATGTTCGGGCGGGGCGTGGTGGTGAAGCGTTGGCTGCCGTCGGCGTGGACCAGGTTTCGATCGGGGATCAGCGGGAGCAAGAGCGAGCGTCACTGGCGCGGGGCGGCGTGGCTGACGCGGCACGGGATCGACACGGCGCGGTGCCTGGCGATGGCCCACGACGCATCCATCATCGCGCGCTGCGACTACCTCATCATGGAGGAACTGACCGGCCCGACGGTGCTGGATGTGCTCACGCGGGCGCGGCAACGCGACGCGGGCGAGCCGGGCCACGCCGGTGGGACGAATGCTGCGGCGAGCGGCGCGGGGCGGCGGGCGGTCGGTGTTCGGGAGGAGCTTGCGATCGCGCGCGAAGTGGGGCGGCAGATCGCGGGGATGATCGCGCACGGGCGGTTCAATCGCGATCACAAGCCGTCGAATCTGATCGTGGTGTGGCGCGGCGGGCGGGCGGGCGTGGCGGTGATTGACTGCGTCGCGATTCTGCCCTTGTGGCGCGGCGGCGGCGCGGGCGGGTCGCTGGAGCGGATGCTGGCGTCGCTGTGCATCGAGCCGCTGGGGATCGGGGTTGTGCCGCGGAGGTCGCTGGTGATGGCGACGCTCTGCGCGGCGCTGGGAATTGAGCGCGGCGATGGACGCGGCGATCGGGGCGCGATGCGGCTGAGTCCATCGTCCAAACTGGCGCTGCGCGGGGTGTGGCGCACCGTGGCGGCCCGGGTTCGGGCGCAGGGTGGCTCGGCACGCGGGTAGTGGCGGGTGTCCGGGTGAAATCGTCGCTCTTGCCGAGAGCCTCCGTGGGTTGCGAATCCAATGGGCAGCGGCCGGGATCGCGGGGAATCGCGGGCCGGGCAAGGCTGGCGCTCGGACCGCGTGCGGAATACCCTTGCTACTTGTCTGCGTCGATGGCCGTGGAAGAGAGGACTTTTTCGGATGAGCTTGCTGCAACGCCCGCCGGTCGTGCTCCCCAAGAACCCTGTGTCGCGCCAGCAGTACGGGTTTTTCCCGACGTACACCGATCGCCCGCACCCGACGCGCTGGGAGTTCCCGGCGTATCTGGACAATCCGAACTGCCGCTGGCTGCAGTGCCTCAAAGAGATGTACGCGATGCCGATCATCTTCCCCTCGTCGCTCTCTCCGGAGGCGGGGCTGATGATCCACGCTCTGATCCGCAACATCCGCCCGCGCGTCGTTGTGGAGGTGGGCACCTATCTCGGCGTGAGCACGCACTGGATCGCGTCGGCGCTCCAAGAAAACGGCGACGGCGGCGTGATTCACTGCTTCGATAATTTTGGCCCGATCCACAAGGGAGAATGGCGCGACGCGGAGATGCTCGAGGGCCGGCTGGCGTGGGTCAAGGATCGGCTTACGAAGGCCGGCCTGATCGATCACGCCCGCTTCTATCCGGGCGACAGCTCGACGCAGATCGTGGCGGAGCGGAGCATGCTGCGTCTCGACGGCGGAGTTGACGTGGCGTTCATCGACGGTGATCACAGCGTGCCCGGCGCGTGCAAGGACCTGTGGGCGGTCGAGCCGGCGCTCAACACCGGCGGCTACGTTCTCCTGCATGACACGTACCCGGAGCTGTGCGGGAGCCACGAGGGTCCGCGGCACATCCTCGACGCGATCAACGTTATCACGCAGGGATGTTATGAGAAATGCGAGCTCAATCTCTCGCCCTTGAACTACGGCGTGGGGCTGCTGCGGCGCGTGGGCTGAGCCAGTTGCTCTGGAAGCCGCGTGGAAGAGAGAGGTTGGTCGATGGCTGGACGAAAGAAGTCAACAGACGCCAACGTTGAAGCCGGCGCGAGCGGAGCGGCGGCAAAGCCCGCGCGCGGCCGCGCGGGGCGAAAGGCGGGCGAGAAGTCGACGCCAAGGGTGAAGCCCGCCAGCATCGCCGCGATGCACGAGTCCAAGGAGATCCGTCAGCGCGAGCATCGGGCGCGGGTGGAGGAGATCGGTCATCACGAGGTGTACGAACTCGAGGACCCGGCGCTGAGGATCCACGTCGGCGATTGCCGCGAGGTGCTTTCGAAGCTCCCCGAGTTTCGGCGGAGCGAGGTTGACCTGGTGTTCGCCGACCCGCCGTTCAACTGGAACCGGGCGTACGACAAGTGGGACGATTCCATGCCGCGTGAGGACTATCTGAAGTTCACGCGTGAGTGGCTGGACGTGTGCGTGGATGCGCTGCGTCCGACGGGCGCGATCTGGGTGAACATCCCGGACGACACGTGCGCCGAGATCGTGATGCACCTGAAGTCTCGGAACCTGGCGATGGTGAACTGGTGCATCTGGCACTATCGCTTCGGGCAAAACACGACGGACCGGTTCATCAACAGCAAGGTCCATGCGCTGTATTTCTGCAAGGGCGGGCTGCGCACGTGGAACCCGCGGGAGGTGCTGGAGATGTCGGACCGAGCGGCGATCTACGCCGATCCGCGCACGCAGAACAAGGCCGACGGCATGCCGCCTGGGATGCGAGTGCCGATGGACGTGTGGTACGGGCAATACTGGGGGCGGATCCAGGGCAACAACGCGGAGCGGCGCGCGAACCACGACAACCAGCTGCCCGAGGTCTACCTGGAACGGGTGATCCGCGCGTGCAGCAACGCGGGGGATCTCGTGGTCGATCCGTTCACGGGCTCGGGGACGACGCCGGTGGTGGCGCGGGCGCTGAAGCGCCGCTTCATCGGGTCGGAGTTCAGCGTGGACAACGCGAGGAGCGCCTTCGCGCGGGTCAAGGCCGGGCCGATCAGGATTGGCGCGGCGATCGGCGCAAGCACGGCGATCTTCGAGAATCGCGCCAAGCGTCGGAGTACCTGGCAGGCGGGCCGCAAGGGATGAGCGCGACGCTGCGCGTGAAGGTGGTGCCGGGCTCGTCGCGCGAGGCGATCGCGGGACGGCTTGGCGATCGGCTCAAGGTGCGAGTGAGCGCGCCGCCAGAGGCGGGCGCGGCGAACGAGGCGGTGTGCCGATTGATCGCGGCGGCGCTGGGCGTGCGTGCCCGGGACGTGCGGATCGCGTCGGGGCAGACACGCCCGGAAAAGACGCTGGAGATCGACGGCGTAGAGCAGGGGTTGGTCGACCAGCTCATGGAGCCGTAGCGGTCTGTCGCCGCGATATCGCTCATCAGAAGTGGTCGCACATCCAGGGCGTGCCGCCCGCGAAGGCCGAACCGGCCGCGTGCAGCGCCGCGGGATCGCCCGAGGCGAGTCCCACGTTGGCGGCTTGGGTGGGCGTGAGCAGCCCGGAGTAGATCGCGGCCAGGCCGCGTGCGTCGACGCGGATTTCGCCGCGACCGCCCTGCTCGGCGCGGGCCTTGCCGTTCTCGATGGAGAGCGTCCAGCGCCCGGCGTTGGCGGGCACGAGGTCGTCGGCGACGTCGAGGTGAAGCTCGGCGCGGACGCACGGGGCGTAGCCGCGTGCTTCGAGGGCGGCCTTGACGTGGCTGACGCGGATCAGCCAGGTGTCCTTGTTGACGATGCTGTAGCGCTGCTGCGCCAGCAGGAGGAGCGCGGGGTGGGTCGGGCCGCCGAAGAAGACGAGGTCGTGGCTCATCATCGAGTAGTCGGCGAGCAGCGCCCAGAGGCGTCGCCCGGCGGCGGCGGTGTGGAAGACAAAGTCGGAGAGGTTGACGTCGGCGCGTCCGTCGGCGCGGCGCTTCTGGTTGACGAAGACGTAGCCCTGCAGCGTACCGTGCTCATCGCGGACGCCGAAGGGGTGGTGCTCCTCGCCGCGCGGCGACTTGACGCGCTGCCAGATGTACGGCCCGCGGTCGAGCGTGCCGTCGTAGCGGGCGGCGAACCGGGCGAAGCATTCGCGGACCTCGGGGGATTCGTGGTCGAGCGGTTCGACGCGCTCGCGGGAATGCGGTCCGGCGTCGATCTGCGTCATCGGGATGGTGTACTGAAAGCGGTGGCCCGCGTGCTCAAAGCCGACGGAGCGATAGAGCGAGTGCGTGGAAGCGAAGAGTCCCACGAGCGGCCAGCCCTCGTTGTGGGCGGCCTGCACGCAGCACTGCATCATGCGCTTGGCGTAGCCGCGCCCGCGATCTTCGGGCGCGACCGCGACGCCCGCGATTCCGAGCATTTTCACGGAACGCCCGCCGAAGTACTGGCCCATCGGAATGCGCAGGAGCGTGGCGGCGGGGCGCGAAGCGTCGAGCAGCGTGCGGAAGTTCGCCTCGCCGCCGACCTTCATCCAACCCTCGATCCCCTCGCGATCGCCCGCGAAGGCGTGCTGCAACATGCGGACGACGGCGTCGCGATCGCGCGAGGCTTCGTGGTCGACAAGCTCGATGTTGCCGGCGGACTGGGCGTGTTTCATGGGCGGAGGATAGGAGATTGCGGGCCGGATCGCGGGCGCGCGGCGTCCGAAGCCCGCCCGATCACGGCTGCGACACTCGGAAGAACCCGATGTAATCCGTGAGGGCGCGCTGGCCGCCGGCGTCGGTGACGAGTCGCGCGACCTGTCCGCGGTGGTAGGTCGAGTGGTTGAAGACGTGGATGAGGATGTCGTCAAGGGTGCTGGTGAACTTCTCGCCCTTGATGTTGCTGTAGATGACGGGGCGGTCGAGGTCGGGCTCGCGGATCGAATCAAGGAACGCGGACCAGGAGCGGTCGAGCTCCGCCGCGAGCCCGGCGGTCTGATCAATGGGCCAGGCGGGAAACCAGTCGGGCACGGGCGAGGAGACGAGGCGTTCGGCCCGCTCGAGCCAGATCCGCCGCGCGAGCTGGATGTGGGCCATGATGCCCAGGGCACGCAGAGCGTCGACGCCGGCGCGGTTGGCGTCCGGGATGGTCGCGATGGACTGAAGGGCCAGGGCCGAGGCGCGCGTCTCGGCGATCAACAGCTTGCGGTACCGCTCGATGCCCGACATATCGTGCCCCTTTCGTGTTCGATTCGGACGGGACGTAAGCAGTCCTCTGCGGGTCCGTTCAAGACCGATACCCGTCGGGTCACCCCGCGATCAGCGATCGCATGGTCGCGACGGCCTCGTGCAGGCCGGTGTACACCGCGCGGCTGACGATCGAGTGCCCGATGTGCAGTTCCTCAACGCCCGGGAGCGTCGCGATCGGGCGCACGTTGGCGTAGTTGAGCGCGTGCCCCGCGTTGAAACGCATGCCGAGCTCGATGATGAGACGCCCCGCCGCCGCGACGCGCGAGAGAGCCGCGGCCAGCGTGGGATCGCGCGGGTCGCCGCCCGCGTGCATGAACGCCTCGGCGTAGGGGCCCGTGTGGACCTCACACCACTCGAAGCCGACGTCGGCAGCGGCGCGGATCTGGCGCACATCGGCGTCGATGAACGCGGAGGCCGACACGCCCGCGTCGCGCAGGGTCGAGACGACGCCGCTCATCCGTTCCTTCTGGCCGGCGACGTCGAGCCCACCCTCGGTGGTGACTTCCTCGCGCCCCTCGGGGACGAGCGTGGACATGTGGGGCTTGAGGCGGGCCGCGATCGCGACCATCTCGTCGGTGGCGCCCATCTCCAGGTTGAACTTCACGCGGCAGAGGTCGCGGCAGATCTGCACGTCGCGGTCGTTGACGTGGCGCCGGTCTTCGCGCAGGTGCATGGTGATGCACTCGGCGCCGGCGAGCTCGGCGACGTGCACGGCGTGCGAGGGGTTGGGCTCGCCGCGCGCGGGGTCGGGCGTGCCGCGGTAGCGTGCCTGGCGGAGGGTCGCGACGTGGTCGATGTTGACGCCGAGCGTGGCCATGCGTGAAGCGTAGATCGCGGCGGCGGGCCGGGTCGCGTACCCTCCACTGATGCGTTTCGTGTTTCTCGGGACAGGCACGTCCGCCGGGGTGCCGGCGATCGGCTGCGACTGTGGCGTGTGCACCAGTGCCGACTCGCGCGACCGGCGCCTGCGCACCAGCGCGGCGCTGCGGTTCGTCGATCCCGCGGGGCAGGAGCGCGTCATCCTGATCGACGCCGGCCCGGACCTCCGCGAGCAGGCGCTCCGCCACAACCTGCGGCGGGTGGACGCGATCCTCTTCACGCACAACCACGTCGACCACACCTTCGGGCTCGACGAGGTCCGGCGCTTCAACGTCGTGATGCGCGCGCCCATCAGCATCTACGCCGACCGGCACACGCTCGACCACCTGCTCCGCGTCTACAAGCACATCTACGAGCGCGAGAACAACGTGAACGACAGCTTCGTCGCCACGCTCATCAACCACGAGATCCGCCCCGAGCACCCGATCAACCTCTTCGGCCTGCGCATCACGCCGATCCCGCTGCTGCACGGGCGCCTTCCCGTGCTGGGCTATCGATTCGAGCCCGAGAACGGGCCCGCGAGCTCGCCGCTCCCGCTCGCGTATTGCACGGACGTCTCGGCGGTTCCGCCGCAGAGCTGGCGGCATTTTCGGGGGCTCTCGACGCTGGTTCTCGACGCGCTGCGGCACCGGAAGCATCCGACGCACTTCACGCTTCAGGAGGCGGTGAACGCCGCGGACCAGATCGGGGCCGGGCGGACCTTCTTCGTTCACATGGCGCACGACCTGGCGCACGAAGAGACCAACGCGTCGCTCCCGGCGGGGATGGCGCTGGCGCATGACGGCCTGGAGCTCTCGCCGTGAGCGCCGGCGGGGCCGCGCCCGCGGGCCAATGCGAGACCCCGCCGCCCGGGCTCGTCGCGCGCGTCCGCGCGTTTCTCTCCGCGCTGGCGCTCCTCCCGGGCGTGCTCGTCCTCGCGGCGTGGATGGTCGGGAATCTCTGCTCCGATCGGTGGTACTGGTCGCAGTGGCTGGAGTGGATCCCGACGAGCGTGGCGCTGGCGGGCAGCGGCGTGTTCCTCTCGCTCGCGGGCCTGCTCCATCCGCGCGGGACGCGTGATCGTCGTCCGTCGCGTGCGCGTGCGCTCTCGTCGATCGCCTGGGGGCTCGTGCTGGTGTACATGCTGCTGGTCGATTGGCGCCTGCCCAACGCATTCAAGGATCGCGAGCGGCCGGGGCCGGGCTCGACGCGCGTGCTTTTCTGGAACGCGGCGGCGGAGGACGAGCCGGGCTGGTCTCGCGCGGCGATGGGCGAGAACGCGGACGTGGTGGTGCTGGTCAGCATCAAGAACGACGACGAGCTGGCGCGGATCAGCAAGTCGATGGGCGAGAGCGAGTCGGTGATCGTGACGGATCGGTTCACGGTGCTGTCGCGCCGGAGGATCGGGCGTTACGCGTTGACGCAACTCGACATCGCGCCGGGCGAGGGGCTCGACCCGCGTCAGCGCACCGGCACGCGGAAGTGGGCCGACCCCGGGCACGCGATGTTCATCGAGCTGGCGGCGGACGATCATCGCCCGGCGGCGTGCGTGTGGGTGCTCGACCTGCCCTCGGACCTGTCGCTGGCGCGGCGCGACATTACGGCGCAGGCCGCGGGCGTGATCCGGGAGTTCAAGGGCCCGGCGCTCCTGCCCAACAGCATGCAGGCTTGGGTGGAAGACGGGGCGACGGTGCTGCGCGGCTTCCCCGAGCCCGACCTCATCATCGGCGACTTCAACATCCCGCGTGGGTCGGCGTCGCTCGACGCCATCACGCGTGGCAAGCCCAACGCGTTTGACCAGTGCGGCTACGGGCCGACCGCGTCGTGGCCCTGCAAATGGCCGCGGACCAGGTTCGCGATCTGGCCCGTCCTGCACCTGGACCAGATGTTCACAGGGCGAGGCCTGCGCGCGACGAGCTACACGTTGATCAACCCCGGGTCGGGCACGCACCGGATGCAGCGAGCGGATTTCGTGGCGGCCGGGCCGTGACGGGAGGACGGGGCGGGGGCCGGAGCGGGCGTGCGGGACCCTAGAATCAGGGCGGCGTCATCGTTCCGCGTGCAGAAGCCGCCGCGTGACGACTCGGGAACTCGATCACTTCCTTCCATGGACACAACTTCTCCCCATTGCCCGCGCTGCGGCTATGACCTTTCGGGCTTGGCGGCGTCGTGGCGCGATTCGTGCCCGGTGACCGGGACGTGCAGCGAGTGCGGGCATTCGTACCAGTGGGGCGACCTGTACTTCCCGCTGCGGCACGCGCCCGAGTGGAGCTTTGAACACTCGCCGAAGCCGGCGTTCGCGCTGGTCGCGTCGTGGTGGCGAGCCCTGCGCCCGCGCTCGTTCTGGTCGCGCATGCAGATGCACCACACGATCGTGGCGGCGCGGCTGTGGGTGCTCCTAGCGGTCATGCTCCTGCTGATGCACCTGGCGGCTGGCGTGGGCATGGTGTGGCTCGAGCACACGGCCGGCGACATCGCGGTCCAGACCGACAGCGACTGGCTGCGCGTTCGCGACGTGCTGTCGGTGCTTTTCAATCCGTACGCGCGAGTGGTCGCCAATCAGTTCCCGCCGATCTACGCGGCGTGGGTGTACGTGGCGGTGCTGACGGCGCTGTTCTGCCCCGGCGGGTTCGTGATGCTCCGCCAGACATTTACGAAGCTGGGCCTGCGGCGCGATCACGTGCTGCGGGCGGCGGCGTATTCGCTCACACCCCTGCCGCTCCTGCTGCTGGCGTTCTCGCTGGCCCGCGCGATCGGTGCGTACGGGAGCGCGTGGGCCCTGGGCCTGACGCTGCGCACGAGCCGCTCGGGACCGCCCGACGGGTTGACGCGATTCTGCAACTCGCTCGACGATGTTTCCAACTGGATCGGGGCGTACCAGTGGCTGGCGATGCCGCTGACGCTGGCGTGGTGCGGCTCGTTCTGGTGGTTCTTTGCGCGTCGGTACCTGAAGCTCGCGGACGCGACCCGCTCTACGACGCTCCTGGTGCTGGTTGCGTTCCTGGCGGCCTTGGCGATCGTGACGTTCTGGCCGGGTTCGACGCTGGCCCGCGACTTGGGCATGACGATGACGGGTGTGAAGGATTGAGGCGGGCCGAGGGCGCGTCTCGACCATCGACATTGGACCTCGACCATGAATCTCGATGACACACGCTCATTGCCGGCCTCGGTCGCGCTGAAGGACGGCACGCCGATCGTGATCCGCCGGGCTGTGGTGCGCGACGCCGAGGGACTGGCCCGCCTTGATCAGGAGTTGGTTTCGGAGGGGCTGTGGACCGTGCGCGACCGGGGCGAGCGGGTTTCTTCGGTCGAGGAGCTGAAGCGGATCGCGTCGTACGACGCGCCGGACCGGCTGCTGATCGTCGCGCTCCGCGGCGAGCGCGTCATCGGCGAGGCGACGCTCAAGGCCCACAAGGCGGCCCGATGCGCGCACGTGGCGCTCTTTTCCATCACGGTCGCGATCGAGTTTCGGGAGCTCGGCGTGGGGCGGGCGCTCATGGGCACGGCCTGCGCCTGGGCCGACGCCCATCCGACCATTGAGAAGCTCGAACTCTTTGTTTTCGCAAATAACTCGCGCGCGATCTCGCTCTATCAGTCGTTCGGGTTTGTTGCGGAGGGACGACGCGATCGCTATGTCCGATTTGGGCCAACCACCTACGTGGACGACCTTGTGATGGGTCGTTGGTGTTCAAATGCCGCGGGCAATCCCCGGAACGCGTGAGACTTGCGCGAGGTTGGTTTCTGCGCGGGGTTCGATCGGCGCGGGCGCGCGGGTACACTTGACTTCGAATGGCCGGCAAGCCCAACGAACGACCCGCGAAGCGCGCGACGAGCAAGAAGAGTTCGTCGTCGCGCCGTCGCCTGCGCCCGGCCAAGCCGGTCGCGGTTGTGGCGCTGCCCGACGCGTTCGAGTCCTACCAGCAGGCCTGCGACTATCTCACGACGCGCCACAACCTTGAGCGCCTGCAGCCCGACAAGGTCGATCCGTCGATGCTCACGCTCGATCGGATGACCGCCCTGCTTGAGGCGCTGGGCAACCCGCAGCAGGGGCTGAAGCTGATCCACGTCGCCGGCTCCAAGGGCAAGGGGAGCACCTGCGAGATGACGACCGCCGCCCTTTCGGGGTGCGGCTTCACGGTCGGGCTCTACACCAGCCCCCACCTGGTCGACCTGCGCGAGCGCTTCCGCATCGGCCCGAGCAAGATTTCACCCTCCGACTTCTGCGTGTACCTGCACCGCGTCGCCAAGGCCGCGGTGGGGTTGGAGCGGAAGTTCGGCCCGGCCACGTTCTTCGAGCTGACCACCGCGATGTGCTTCTGCTATTTCGCGGACCAGGCGATCGACGTCGGCGTGATCGAGGTCGGGCTGGGCGGGCGGCTGGACTCGACCAACGTGATCACGCCGGAGGTCACCGCGATCACGGCCATCCAGCTCGAGCACACGCAGATCTTGGGCGACTCGCTCGCCAAGATCGCGGGCGAGAAGGCCGGGATCATGAAGCCGGGTGTGGCGTGCGTGACGATCCCGCAGGAGAACGAGGCGCTCGACGCGTTCCGCGCTCGGGCGGCGGCGGTCGGCTGTCCACTCCGGGTGATCGGGACGCCCGAGCTTGAGTTCAGCCACCGGTTCGAGGCGACGCCGGACCTGGGGCCTCACGTTCGCGTCAGCCTCTCGACGCCGCGCTGCCAGTTCGAGCACGTGCCGGTGCCGCTCAAGGGCGAGCACCAGGCGTTCAACTGCGGGCTGGCGCTGGCGATCGTGGATGCGCTGCGCGAGCGGGGCTGGAAGGCACCGGAGCGTCAGGTGACGCAGGGGCTGGCGCGCACGCCCAACTTCGGGAGGCTCGAGCAGGTGTGGGAGCGTCCGCGGATCATCGTGGACGGCGCTCACAACCCCGAGAGCGTGTCGGGCCTGGTCAAGGCGATCGGCGCCCACATGCGGTACGACTCGATGGTGATGATCTTCGGGTGCGCGGCCGACAAGAACGTGCCGGGCATGCTGCAGGCCGTGGCCCGCGGGGCGGACAAGATCATCTTCACGCGGGCGTCGGACTCGCCCCGGGCGATGGACCCGAAGGAACTGCACCGGCGTTTCGCGGAGTTCTCGCACAAGATGGTGCAGACGGCGCCGACCGTGAAGGACGCGATCAACATGGCGGCCCGGGCGGTGGCGCGCGACGACATCATCTGCGTGACCGGGTCGTTCTACGTCGCGGGCGAGGCCAAGAAGCTGCTGGTGGAGAAGGCTGAGGCCCTGGCGGCGGAGAAGCTGCCATCGAACCTGTCGCGGATCGAGCCCAAGCCGGACACCAAGCCCGAATCCAGGCACGACGCGAGATCGGAAGCAAGGCCGGCGCTCGGGACGGAGGCGCGTCCGCAGGCGTCGGCGGGTGTCAAGCCGCCCGTCGGTGAGCGGAAGCCGGTCACCAAGGCGACGGGGAAGCCGGGCTCGCGGGACTCCTAAACTCCGGCCTCTATGGCCCAGGACCCAAGCGCAGTAATTCCGGGCGGCAACGCCGGCGACGAGCAGACCCCTTTCCGCTACACCGCGGCCCTTGCCGGTAAGCTCGAGCCCAGGTGGCAGGAGGCGTGGGCGTCGCGCGGCACGTTCCGCGTTCCCAACCCGGGCCAGTCCGGCTTCGACGCTTCCAAGCCCAAGTTCTACTGCCTCGACATGTTCCCGTATCCCTCCGGCGCGGGCCTGCACATCGGGCACCCCGAGGGGTACACCGCGACGGACATCGTGTGCCGCTTCAAGAAGGCCAAGGGCTTCAACGTCCTGCACCCCATGGGGTGGGACGCGTTCGGCTTGCCGGCGGAGCAGTACGCGATCCAGACGGGCGTTCATCCCGCGATCACCACGCGCAAGGCGATCGACAACTTCCGGCGACAGCTGCAGCGCTTCGGCTTCTGCTATGACTGGTCGCGCGAGTTCGGCACGATCGACGAGGACTACTACCGCTGGACGCAGTGGATCTTCCTCCGGCTGTACGACGCATGGTTTGATCACGAGGCCAACAAGGCACGCCCGATCTCGGAGCTGGTCGAGCGCGAGAAGGCGGCCGGGCGCTGGGGCAGGCTGACGCCCGACGAGCAGCGGCGGTACCTCGACTCGCAGCGTCTGGCCTATATCTCGGAGACCACAGTCAACTGGTGCCCCAAGCTGGGCACGGTGCTGGCCAACGACGAGGTGATCGACGGGCGGAGCGAGCGGGGCGGGTTTCCGGTGCTGCGCAAGCCGCTCAGGCAGTGGATGTTCCGGATCACGGCCTACGCCGAGCGATTGCTGGCGCAGCTCAAGGACCTGGACTGGCCCGCGAGCACCAAGGCGATGCAGGAGGACTGGATCGGCAAGTCCTCGGGCGCGGAGATCGAGTTTCCCGTGGTGGGTCGGCTCTCCGAGCCGACGCCTACCACTCCTACTCATTTCCTTCACGCGTGGGACGAGCCCGGGATGCCCAGCGTTCGCGATACTGGATTCAAGGCCTGCGATCCGTTCCCGATCGGCGAGCCACCGCCGGGCGACCTGCTGGTCGAGGCCCGCAAGCTGCCCCATGTCATGCTTCCGGGCGCAACCTACTTCGTGACATGGCGCACCAAGGGTTGGAACCTGGACGACGCGTCGAAGGACATCGTGATGCGCTCGCTCGTGCACTTCGACGGCGAGCGCTGTGAGGTGCTCGGCGCGTGTGTGATGTCGAATCATGTTCACTGGATCGTGCGTCCGCGCGAGGGGCACGAGCTTCGTGAGCTGGTGGCGAGCGTCAAGCGGTTCTCGGCGACGGAGATCAACAGGCGGGAGTCGATCACCGGCCCGCTGTGGGACGAGGACGCGTTTGATCACATCATCCGCGACGGGCGGTGGCTCTCGGCGTTCCTCGCCTATGTGGCCCGAAACCCGGTCGAGGCCGGGATTGCGTCGCGAGTGCGCGGCTATGCGTGGACCTACATCAGTCGTGAACTGACAGTCTCGGCGGGCTCGCCAGAGGCGGGGGCTTCGGTCGTGATCGGAGAACGCTGGTCGCGACGAGAGGGAGTAGCCCAGGAAGGCGTCGGCTCGGAGAGCCGACCTACCGCAACGCTCCGCGTCTTCACGACGCGCCCCGACACCATCTTCGGCGCGACGTACATGGTGGTGGCGCCCGAGCACGAGCTGTGCGAGCACATCGCGCAGGGACGCCTGGGTGTGGGCGACGCGAACCGGTACCAGCTCCGCCAGTACTGCGAGGCGGCCCGCAACCGCTCCGACGTGGAGCGCCAGGAATCCAAGGAAAAGACCGGTGTGTTCACGGGCGTGTACGCGATCAACCCCGCGACCGGCGCGCCGATCCCGGTGTGGGCCGCGGACTATGTGCTCGCGGGCTACGGCACGGGCGCGATCATGGCGGTGCCCGCCCACGACGACCGCGATTTCGCGTTCGCCAAGGCCTTCGACCTGCCGATCGTCGACGTGGTGTACACACGCGCCGAGTTGGCGATGGCGTACTTCGTGCAGAACTCGATCGCCGACGAGCAGACCGACGAGCGGTTCGCGGATGTGCTCGCGGACTTCCTGGGCCTGGTGACGTCGACCCAGGCGGACCCCGACAAGTTCGATCAGCTCATGTCGGTGATCCGCACGCGGCGCGTGCCGCCGGTCGGCGGCGGAACTTCGGTGCCGATCCATCTCACCGAGCCGCCGTCGGGGCGTCCGGCGTCGATCGGCGAGCGTCGCGGCGTGACCAAGATCGTGTGGCTCGACGCGCTCGAGGACCTGGGATTCACGACCTTCGACGCGCTCCGCGACACCTTCGAGGCCCGCACCTTCCACGCGCGCCGCGGCGAGGCGTGGACCGGCCCGGGGTTCGCCGTCAATTCGTCCAACGAGCGCGTCTCGATCGACGGGCTGCACGCCGAGGAGGCCAAGGCCAAAGTCGGTGACTGGCTGGAGGCGTCGGGGCTCGGGCGGCGCAAGACCAATTACAAGCTGCGCGACTGGACCTTCAGCCGCCAGCGGTACTGGGGCGAGCCGTTCCCGATCGTGTACGACAAGGACGGGCGGGCGTACCCGGTGCGTGAATCGGCGCTGCCCGTGAAGCTCCCCGAGCTGGCGGACTATGCGCCGATCGAGAGCGAGAACCCGCAGCCCCTGCTCGCCAAGGCGGCGGCGTGGATGAACACGACCGCGGGCGCGGCGGGCGTCGACCCGGCGCTGCTCCCGCCCGACACGCCGGTGACGCGCGAGACCAACACGATGCCCGGGAGCGCGGGCAGTTCGTGGTACGCGGTGCGCTACACCGATCCGCGCTGCGGGAGCGCCGTGGCCGGACGCGAGGCGGAGGGCTACTGGATCAGGAACGGCGTGGACCTGTACATCGGAGGGTCGGAGCACGCCGTGGGGCACCTGCTCTACTCGCGATTCTGGCACAACGTGCTGTTCGACCTAGGGGCGCTGTCGGGGCGCGAACCGTTCCGCAAGCTGGTCCACCAGGGCCTGATCACGAGCTTCGCATTCCAGCGACCGGACAAGACGATCGTTCCGGTCGACGAGGTGCGCGAGGTGGTCGACGGCGAGAAGACGACGTACATCGAGATCGCGACGGGCAAGCCCGTTTCGACCATCGTGACCAAGATGTCGAAGCGTTACAAGAACGTGATCAACCCCGACGACGTGATCGGGGAGTTCGGCGCGGACACGTGCCGCCTGTACGAGATGTACATGGGCCCGCTGGAGGCGAGCAAGCCGTGGAACCCGCGCGACATCGCTGGGTGCTTCCGGTTCCTGCAGCGCGCGTGGCGCCTGTGCGTGGACGAGAAGACCGGCGCGCTGCGCTCGCTCGCGGCCCCGAACCACGACATCGAGAAGCAACTGCACCGCCTGATCGCCAAGGCCGAGGGGGATATCGAGCGCCTCAGCTTCAACACCGCGATCGCGGCGATGATGGAGTTCGTGAACGCGGCGACGACCGCGGGCGGGCTGGAATCGTCGCAGGTCCGGCGCTTTGCGCTCGTGCTCTGCCCATTTGCGCCGCACCTAGCGGAGGAGCTCTTCGCCAAGGCGGGCGGCGCGGGCCTGGCGTCGGAGGCGGCGTGGCCGACGTTCGATCCGGCGCTGCTGGTCGACGCGAGCATCGAGATGCCGGTGCAGATCATGGGCAAGGTGCGCGCGCGGATCCAGGTGCCGCGGGACGCGGACCAGGCGGCGATCGAGGCCGCGGTGCTCGCGGACCCGAAGGTGAAGGAGCAGGTCGGGGGCAAGGCGATCAAGAAGGTGATCATCGTGCCGGGCAAGCTCGTGAACCTGGTGATCGGGTAAACGATCTATACTGGGAAAGTCGAGCGAGCCCGGATTTCTCGCGACCAACGCGAGGCCGCTGCTCAAACGCCGAGTCTCCCGCCATCACGCGGCAACGTGAGGCACGCGAGTGGCGTCTGTTCGGCGTTCGCTCCGCAAATCGTCAATTTCGCCCTCGCTATCCCTTCTGCCAAGGCCCACGGATCGCCAGCGTGATCCCCGGCCTCTGGATATTCACGAACAGCGTCGACCCGTCGGGCGAGAAGCACGCGCCCGCCAGCTCCGACATGTTCATCGCGTTTCGACCAATCCGATAGATCGAGCCGCTCGGCGTGATCCCCAGGAGGAACTGGTCCGGATGCTCCGCCGTCACCTCGTCCTCGCACACGACGAGGTCGCCCCACGGCGCGACCGTGATGTTGTCGGCGTTCTGCACGACGTTGGGACCGCTCGACTCCACGAACAACTCCAGCGTCCCCGGCTGATCCAGCTCGCCCGGCGTGCCCTCGAGGCGCGACGGCGTGTACTTCCAGATCTGGCCATAGTGCCCCGCGCCGCCCTCGGTCATCGCCATGAAGACCGTGCCCCGACCGAACCACATCCCCTCGCCGCGCGCGAACCGCGCCGCACCACCGGAGAAGCCGCGATACCGCAGGTCGTCGTCGGGCGAGTCGATGTTGGCCATGTCCATCCACGCGACCGAGAGGTGCTGACCGACCTTGATCTGCTCCGGCGGCGTTCCGTTCTTGGGGATCCAGTTGCTGGTGTCGCACGAGGGCTTGCCCTTGACGACCAGCGCCTGGAGCCGCCCGCCCGCGACGAGGTTGTCGCGCTCCCTGGGGATGAAGCGGTACACCAGACCGTCCGGGCGATCCTCCGTCAGGTACACGATGCCCGTCGAGGGATCGGTGCAGCACGCCTCGTGCTGGAATCGTCCCATCGCCTTGAGCGGCACGGGATCGACCAGCCCGATCTCCGCGCTGGCCGGCACCTCGAAGCAATACCCGTGGTCCTTCGCGAAATCCTTGCCCGCCTTGAACACGCACTCCTCGCACGTGATCCACGTGTTCCGCGGCGTTGGCCCGCCGGCGCAGTTGCGCTCCGTGCCCGCCAGCGACATCCAGTGACGCACCACGCGCCCGTGCCCCTTGCCGCCACGCGTGTCGTACAGGATCGTGGTCGTCCCGCCGCGCGAGGGCGAGTGCGTGCCCGCGTCGTAGAGCTTGGCGCGATCAACCTTGTCGAAGTGCTCGTTCTCAAAGCCGAACGGCCCGGGCACGTCCATGCCGGGCTCGATCTCGTGATTGCGCACCAAGATGGTCAACCCGTCCGGCCCGGGGAACGCGGCCATGGCGTCGTGAGCGCCCGGAACCAGCAACCCGTCGTCCATCTTCTCGCCCGTGCGCGAGAACGCGTCGTACTTGAATCCCTTGGGGAGATCGAAGATCCCCATGGAGTCGCGGACCAGCGGGCCATAGCCGTCCTCCGCCATCGCCCGCACGGGGAGTTCGCCCGCGCCCGACGCGTGCGCGAGCATGGCGCGGCGAAGCCCGACAAACCCCGCGGCAAACGCCCCGGCACGAGTCAGAAAGTGGCGACGATGGATCATGCGACGCTCCCGCGGCCGGCGAACAGCCCGGCCGAGGTAATCGTAGCGGGAGCGAGGCGATTTGGTTTCTGCACGCCGCCGACAGTTCCTGAACACAACACGTCGCGATCGTCCGACCGAACGGGCGTGGGCGCGAGCGCTCGACGCACGCGAGGATCGGCCGCCGGCCGGTCCCATCAAACGACGCGGCCGGGCACTCGCGCCCGGCCACGCCTCGAACCACTCTCTCCTCGCGCGTCGGTCTCCTCCTCCGTGCGCCCGACGCACGCGCATTTCAGCAGCCGCTCTCGAAGTGTTCCGCAAAGGCGTCGTAGTCGTCGCCGTTCACGAAGCCGTCGTTGTTGAAGTCGGCCGCGTGATTGCCCGCCTCGAAGTCGCTCGCGAAGGCGTCGTAATCATCGCCGTTCACGAAGCTGTCGTTGTTGTAGTCGCCCGGGCAGTGCAGGATCATCCACACCGAACCCACGCCGTCCGCGACGTACAGCGTGGGATTGCCGAACTTCGCGTACGGCCCGACGCTCACGAACATCGGATACGCCGCGCCCGGCAGCCCCGCGGCGAACGGCACCACCGGCCCGGCGTTCGGCATGATGAAATCGATCGTGCCGCGCGTCAGGTTGCAGGCGTACAGCCACGGGCCGAAGTACGCATCGCCCGGCCCGAACGCCAAGCCCTCGAGATCGGGCTGCAGCACCGCGATCGGTGGCATCATCACTCCCAGCGGCGAAACGGCGAAGACCTGGCCCGTCGCGTACGAACTCACCCACAGCAGGTTCGGGCCATAGCCCGTCGCGCCGCCCGACACGTCGAACGTGAAGTAGCGCGGGTCAAGACCTGCCAGCGGGCAGAAGATTGCCGCACCACCGGCGGGGTTGACGCGGAAGATGCAGTCTGTCCCGTCCTTGCCCCAGTCGCTGATGTACATCATGCCGCCGTACTGGAACCCGGGCGTGCGATCGAGCTGCAGCTGGGCCGCGCCGGGCGCACCGGGCGATGGCGCCCATGGCACCCACGGGCCGCCGGGCATCACACGGATGATCGGGGCGCCGCCCTGCTCAGCAACCGATGCGATGGCCGGCCCGCCGAAGAGGCCCATCGTGGGGGGCAGTCCCATGCCGCCGGGCATGAATGCGTTGGCGATCGGCCCGTCGATATCAAGGCCGAACGCCCCGGTGGGGAACGGCCCTGCAATCATGGAGTATGGCATCTGCTGCCCGTTGGGCAGGATCATCAGGATGTCATTGCCGCAGAGTTCGCTGATGAACATCATGCCCATGTGCGCGCCGAACGGCGCGTCGATTACGCCGAACTTCGGGCAGGCGATGGGCTGCTGGCCGGCCGCCGACCCCGCGAATGGCAGGATGGTCAGGCCGGGCTTGAACACCATGGGTTGGGCCAGCGCGCCGGACGCAAGCACGAGCGCGGAGACAGCGCTGAAACGAACCGAGTTCTTCACCGGACACCCCCTTTGCAAGCGTTCCGACGTGGCGCTTGCCCTCAGTTCCTCGCGGAATGCGGGGAGCGCGCGACGCTACGCCATCGGGCCGGGTTGTCAACGAATGATCCTTGTTTTTTGGCGATTTGGAGGGAAAGGCTCAGGGGGAGAATGGTCCACTCGGACAATCTACAGGCTGGCGATCGGCCCCGGTGCCTCCACGAAAAAAGGCCCGGGTCGCCCCGGGCCTTGGTTCATTGAATCGCGGCACTGTGGTTTCTGTGATCTTCGACTTTCGCGGTGTCAGCTTCCGTTTCTGCGGCCGCTTCTGCTTCAGCTCCCGTAGCAGCTGTCGCGATCACTCAGGCTTTGCTCCGCGGCTTTCCTTTCTTGGTCCCTTCCTGGTGCCCAGTGCCCAGTGCCTCTTCCTCAGCACCCCGCGTCAAAGTGCTCGGCGAAGGCGTCGTAGTCATCGCCATTGACGAAGCCGTCGTGGTTGAAGTCGCCCGCGGGCAGGCCCGCGTCGAACGCGTCGGCGAAGGCGTCGTAGTCGTTGCCGTTGACGAAGCCGTCGTTGTTGAAGTCCGCCGCGCAGGTGGTGATGTTGAAGCTGCTGATCCACGTGCCCCAGCCGCCGGACGTCTGGTACTCGCCGATCAGCCAGAACGTCGAGTCATTCACCGGATCGACGGCCATGTCGAAATAGTCTCCCCAGCGCCCGCTGGCCGTCGCGTTGCCGATGGCGGCCTGCTGGAGTGCGCCCATCGTTCCGGCGGCGTCGGTCGCCTTGCGCCCGGTGTACGCCACGTTGCAGTACGTCGTCGACGACGAACGCGCCATCACCATGCCCACGTCGCCGAACCTGTTGCTGTAGAGGGCCGGGAACCAGGTGTGGACGCCCGACCCGCCGTCCACGTTGCCGGACTGGTTGAGCGTGACCGAGCCGCTCGTCGGCCAGTTGTTGGTGTTGAACTCATACCAGCGTGCCTGGTTCTTGGAACTGATGCGCACGCCGTGCCCAGCATAGAGCTTGCCGTTGCGCCAGTGGACGTTCATGACACGCCCGTCGAGGACGTCCGCCGTACCGCCGCCCTGGTTGGGAGCGCCGCCGGTTGGATAGGCGTACGTCGGAACCGTGACGATCGCCGTCGTGAGCGTGGGCGTCGTCAGCGCGTTGCGCAGCGCGATGATGCGCATCTGGTTCGTCGATTCATCGGTGACGAAGTACTGCGCCTGGGCGGCGCCGAAGGTCTGGGCGGCCTGCACGCTGTAGGTGTTGCCGTCGCGCAGGTCCTTGATGACCGCCGTGCCGCCCGTGAGAAGCGGGGCCTTGGGAAGCACGCGGAAGAACGCGCCGGCAAAGCCGCTGTTGTTCAGGCCGAAGAGATTGCCGGTGATGTAGTAGGCGTCCTGGTCGTACCCGAAGCCGGGATAGTCGACCCAGTAGGTGTTGCCGCTGACGTTGACGACGGCGTTGGTGCGATACTTGTACCACACGCCGTTGGGATCAGAGTCATCGGAGACCGCGAAGGTACACCACGCCTCGGTCGAGCCATAGGTCTCGAGCGCCAGCACGATGAAGCGCCCGGTGTAATGGTCATAGAAGCACTTGGGGTCGAACGTGAATCCGCCCGCGCCGACGCCCTCAAAGAAACCGGGGCTTCCCGTGTTGTCGAGGCGGCTCTGGAACTGCTTGGTGCCGCTCTTGGTGTACCACGCGATGTCCATGTTCACCGTGGACACGATGTGGTTCGGGCCGACCGCCAGCGTCGGGTCCGGCGGTGTCCAGGGCGTGGCCCCGATGCCCGGGAACAGCGTGCCCGGCGTCGCCCGCGCTTCTTCCAGCACCGCGCCCACGACCTCGCCCTGAACGTCGGGCTTGATCTTGGCCGGGCGGGTGTGCGGCGGCAGGACCTCCTTCACGCGACGCGTGCCGTCGCCGGGCGCGACATCAATCTGCTTGGGGAACGTCCGCGTGTCGATGATCTCCATCTCCGCGAACGAAACCTGAGCCACGCTCCCGTCGGTCAGGTCGATCGGAGGCGCCGCGACCGAGCCCGCGGGCGCTTCGGGCGCGCCGCCCAGTGCCGAAAGTTGCATCGGGGCGGGCCGACCGGTGTTGATCCCGGCCGTCTGATGACTGTGAACCGAACACCCAGCCAGCGCGGCCAGAGCGGCGGTCATACCCAGAACACGTGCGTTGTGCTTCATCGCTCACACCCTTTCCGTAACCCACGCCCACGAGCCGCGGACAGCATGATCGTGCCCGGAAATCTCCCGATTTCCCCGAGGCGACCATTCCTCAATATACACGTCCGCCGCCCGCGCTCCCAGTCGGTTTTTTTGATCCACGGCGCATTTCTTGATTGATTCTCGGTCCCAGGGGACGGCCGCCCGACCACGCATTCTGGTCCGGGCGCGCCCGTGTGCCGCCTGAGCGCGCCCGCCCCCGTTCCCTACACTCCCCCAATGCCCAGCAAGCACCTCGCGGTCTTCCCCGGCTCGTTCGACCCGATCACCTTCGGGCATCTCGACGTGATCCAGCGCGGGCGGCGGCTCTTTGATGAACTCGTCGTCGCCGAATCCATCGTGGTCAGAGTCCGCGACGGGCAATCTGTGGTTTTGGAGCTTTTGACCCAAAGGCCGAAGCGCTCTCCTTGACGATTGGCTATCGATGCTGGCCGGAGGCGCGTGTCAAAAGCCGCGGTCATCTTTCACGCAAGCGCCGTCGACCACGCGATAATTGGCGCGGGGATTCTTGGTTCTTTTCCCGCGAGGTGACAGATGTTCAATCGTCGCTGGTGCCCCGTCTTCCAGACGCCGCTCTCCGTGCTGGCGATCACTTTGCTCGCATGCTCAGCGAACCCGGCTCGCGCTCAGTCCTGCGACGGTTCGGTCGCGCTGTTCGACGTCCAGTCCGGCTCGTCGATTGTGGGCGCGACCGGAGTTTCGGGAGACGGGCTGACCATCGTCGGAATATACGTCGACGAAACCGGGACCTATCGCGCGATGCGTTGGACGAATGACGGTCGGGTTCAGACCATCGAAGGATTCGGATCAGACACAGTCGCGACGGACGTTTCTGGTGACGGCTCCGTGGTGGTCGGCTCGTCCTATGACAGTTTCTTCATGTGTCGGGCGTTCCGATGGACATCAGAGGGCGGGACCGAGGATCTCGGTACTCTCGGCGGCCCGGAAGCCAATGCGGTCGCAATCTCGTCCGATGGGTTGGTCATAGTCGGCCAGACGACGGACGGGGCGGGACGTCGGCGGGCGTTCCGATGGACCCGCACGGGCGGGATGATCGATATCGGTGGCTTCGGGGGAAACGAGACGCTCGCGGACGGCGTATCGGCCGACGGGTCGGTGATCGTCGGCACGTCGGCCAACGCCGCCGGTGATTGGCGCGCCTATCGCTGGACCTCAGCGGGGGGGCTGCAAGACCTCGGCAGCCTCGACGCGCCACGCTCACGCGCTACCGCCGTCTCCGCCGACGGCGAGGTCATCGTCGGATATGTGTATGAGCCCTATGTCGGGACTCGCGTCTTTCGTTGGACCGCGCTCGACGGCATGCGAGAGATACATGCTTCGGCGGACAGGACCTACTGGCCCTACGCCCTCTCCGCGAATGGAGACGTGATGATCGGCTATGTAGTTGACTATCAGATTGTAGGGAGCTTCGCCTTCCGCTGGACCGCGACGGATGGATTTCTGACGATCGCCGACCTTGGCGGAAACTCCGGCGTGGCGAATGCCGTCTCAACGGATGGCGCGGTCGTGGTCGGCGCCTGCAGTGCCACGGATCATCGCTGCCGCGCTTTCCGATGGGTGCTTCGTTCCGCTGACATCAACTGTGATGGGTTTGTCAACGCCGATGACTACGACGGATTCGCGGGCCTGTTTGACGCATCCGATCCAGGGGCGGACCTCAACAGGGACGGCGCATTGAACGGCGCCGATTTCGATTTCTTCGTCGGGGCGTTCCTCGATGGGTGCTGAGCGCGCCCGTTCCCGTTCCCTACACTCCCCCAATGCCCAGCAAGCACCTCGCGGTCTTCCCCGGCTCGTTCGACCCGATCACCTTCGGGCATCTCGACGTGATCCAGCGCGGGCGGCGGCTCTTTGATGAACTCGTCGTCGCCGTCGGACGCAACCCGGGCAAGGACCAGCTCCTCTCGGCCGAAGAACGCCTCTCCCTCACGTCCCAACTCGTCAAGGAACTCGTCACGCAGCATCCCGGCGACGCCGCGGTCTCCGTCCGCTCGTTCTCCGGGCTGACGGTCGATTTCGCGCGTTCGATCGGCGCGACGATCCTGCTCCGCGGCGTGCGCAACCTGTCAGACCTCCAGTACGAGGTCCAGCAGGCCGTCACCAACCGCGAGGTCGCGGGCCTGGAGACGGCGTTCGTCGTCGCTGGCCAGAGCTTCGCGTACACCTCGTCGAGCCTCATCAAGCAGATCACCGCGATGGGCAACGACCTCTCGGGCCTCTCCAGCATGGTGCCGCCCGCCGTCATCGAAATCCTGCGTCAGAAGAAATCCCAGCGTCACCCGGCCCTCGAGCGCCTGCGCGACGACCGCCCACGGGGAGAGTGATGGACTATCGCATCATCAGCATCGGCGCGCTGTCCGCCCACCCGCTCTGGGGCGAGAAGGAACCCGTCCGCACCGGGCACGCCACCACCACGCTCATCCGCACCCGCGATCGCGTGATCCTCGTCGATCCCGGCCTGCCCTCGCAGGCCCTGGCCGCCCGCCTGCAGGAACGCGCCAAGCTCGCGCCCGCGGCCGTCACCGACGTCTTCCTCACGTCCTTCCGCCCCGACGCCCGCCGCGCCCTGGACGTCTTCGACGACGCGACCTGGTGGATCCACAACGACGAGCGCGAACGCGTCGGCGTCATGCTCGCCTCAACGCTCCGACGCATCGCACAGGACGCGCCGGGCGACGAGGACGACCCGATCCGCGCCGCGATCGAACGCGACATCGTCGTGCTCCAGCGCTGCAAGCCCGCCCCCGATCACCTCGCCGATCACGTCGACATCTTCCCGCTCCCGGGCGTCTCGCCCGGCACCTGCGGCCTGCTCCTCGAAGAACCCCGCGCCACCACGCTCGTCTGCGGCGATGCGATCCCCACCATGGAGCACCTGCAACAGGGCCAGGTGCTCCCCAATTGCGCCGACTACGACAAGGCCAAGGAGAGCTTCCAGGAGGCCGTGGAGATCGCAGATTTCCTCATCCTGGGGCGCGACAACATCGTGGCGAACCCGACGCGAAGGGCGTTCTGAACGCGGCGTGTCTTGGGTAGGTCGGCGCTCCCTCGCCGACGTTTTCTTGGTCCATGGCCCTCGACGCGCAAAGAGCGATGGAGAGAATGAAGGCGTCGGCACGGAGTGCCGACCTACCAAGGGCTCCGCGCGCCGCGTCAGTCGAGAGCGATGCGCCTCACGGGGCGCTACATCCCATGGCCCACGCCTTCTTGCCCTTTGCCCGCCGCGACACAGAACGCGCGATTCGCAGCGACACCGCGCGAGTGCGGAACACCGGTTGAACTGAACTTCAGTGCCCGCCGCAGGCGCACCCGCCCGAGTGCCCGCGTGCGTGCTCGCGCGCCTGGTCGAGGAACTCCACGCCGCGCCGCAGGTGCGGGATGACGATCGAGCCGCCCACGATGAGCGCGACGTCGAAGCACTCCCACAGCTCCTCGTCGGTGAGCCCCGCCTTGACGCACTGGTCGATGTGGTAGCCGATGCAGTCGTCGCAGCGCAGCACCATGGACGCGACCAGGCCCAGCATCTCTTTGGTGCGCGCCGAGAGAGCGCCGTCGGTGTAGGTCTGGTGATCGAGCGAGAAGAAGCGCTTGGTGACAAGCGAAGCGCCGGGGCGCGGCGATCCGTCGGCCCGCGTGCCGCGATCGGCGTCGGGCCCGAGGATCCGCGCGTTCATCCGGGTTCGATACGCCTGGAACTGCTCGTAGCGGTTGCTCATGCCGCAAGCGTAGCGAGGCGACCGCGCCGCTCGCGGCGCCTAGGCGCCCGCCGGTCCGGTGCTCGTGGGCGAAACCTGCCCGGCGGCGTTCGGGGGCGTGGGTTCCAAGCCGCCCGCGCGACGCATCGCCTCGCGGAACCGGGCGCCGAAGCGCGACGCGGCCGGCGCGGCCTTTTCCATCGCGCCCGCGATCCCGCGGCAACCGGCGGCGCCCAGCTTGCACGCCGTCGCCGCCACCTTCACCGACGCCTGTGCCGCCTTGGGAGCAACGCTCACCGCGGCGGCCTTAATTCCTTGCTTCGCGCGCTGCACCGGCGACACCTTGGCGCGCCGGCGGTTCACCACCGTGCGCACCGCCAGCAGGCTCGCGACCGTCGTAAGCGCCGAGCCCCAGCCCCACGCGACCGCGGCGCGCCCGGGCTCGATCACGTGCTGGTCCGCCAGCGCGGCGCACAACGCGCCCAGCGCGATCGACACGACCCACGTACCGACAAACCCGCCCCGCAGCGCGCCGCGCGGCAGGGGCAAAGGCTCGGGGCTGGAGCTCGTGACCTGGAACGCGGAGTCCTGAACGCCCGCCTGGGCCGCCGCCGGCGCGGGCGACGGGCGCGTGTCGAACGCCCACCACAGGAGCAGATACACCCGCCACAACGCCCAGACGGGGAAGAACACGATCTTCGACATGAGGCTGAGAACAGAGAGCATGACGGACCTCCCGCGCGGGGCGCGCCGTGCGTTTCTTGGGAATCGGGCCGGCCGGGTTTCAGGCCTGGTTTTACGGGAGAAATCCCGCCCACCCCGCCACCGCGCCGGAATCGGTCGGTAGCATGGGGACATGAGCACGCTCTCGCTGGGGCCGGTCGCGCGGCAGTCGCGGATCAACGCGATCGATGTCGCACGCGGATTTGCGCTCGTGGGCATCCTCTCGGTGAACATCAAGTTCTTCGCGGAGCCCTTCGGGCAGATGATGCAGATCGCGCCGCCCGAGGGCGTGGGCAACATGATCGTTCACTACTTCACCAAGATCTTCTGCGAGGGAAAGTTCTACCCGCTCTTCTCGATGCTCTTTGGCATGGGCCTCATGCTGCAGCGCGGGCGCGCGGACGAGGCGGGTCGCTCGATCTACAAGCCGTACCTTCGAAGGCTGGCGGCGTTGTTCTTCCTCGGCCTCGGGCACGCGCTGCTCTTGTGGTACGGCGACATCCTGTTCGTCTACAGCCTCGCGGGAACCGTGCTGCTGTTCCTGTCGAGCTGCCGCCCCAGGACGCTGCTGATCGTCGGCGGGGCCTTCCTGTTCCTGTCGCTGACGCTGTCGGGCGGGTTTCAGGCCTTCAACATGTACAGCCTGGAAAAAATGAAGCAGATCGAGGCCGAGAAGAAGGCCAAGGCGGCAAAGGACACGACAACACCGGGGACCGAAGCGCCGCTTCAGGCCGATGCAAGCACGCCGCCCGCGGCAACCGACACGAAATCCGATGAGACACCGTCCGATGCGGCGGGCTCGCCCACGGCAACTCGCCCGACGGCCTCTGATTCCGCGCCGGGCACGAACACCGCCGGCAAGCCGCGCAATCAGGAGGTGGAACAGTTCCTCGATCGCACGTTCTCGCCCAAGGTCGCCGACTTCTTCAAGAAGATGGCGCAAGGGAAGGTGACCGGCGGCCCCAAAGACGCGCTGTGGATGGCGGCGGAAGAGTCGGCGTACCGCGACGGCGGGTTCTTTTCCGCGCTGGCGATCCGTGCGTTGTCGTGGGGCATCTTCCTGATCGTGTGTGTCGTTGGTTTCTTCTGGCAGGTGGGCGCGCTCTTCTGCCTGGGCGGCGCGCTGCTGAAGCTGCGGTTCTTCGACCCCGACCGCGCACACTGGCGGAAGCGTGCGATCGTGCTGGGCGTCGTGCTCGGGCTGCCCTTGTCGGTGGTGGGCGTCTTCGGGCTCAACATGCTCCCGAATCACAAGGTCATTGCCGGCGTAGCGATGAACTTCGGCGTGAACATCGGCGGGCCGCTGATGGCGCTGGCGTACATCTCGATCTGGGCGACGCTGGTGGAGCGCGGCGTGCTCTCGGGCCTGACGCGCGTGCTGGCGAACACCGGGCGCATGGCGCTAACGAACTATCTCTGTCAGACGCTGATCTGCACCACCATCTTCTACTGGTACGGCCTGGGGCTCTTCGGCTCGTTCAACGACGTGCAGCGCTTTGGCGTGGTGCTCGCGGTGTACGCGGTCGAGCTGGCGTGGAGTTCGTGGTGGCTGGCACGCTTCCGCTTCGGGCCGATGGAGTGGCTGTGGCGGACGATCACCTACTGGAAGCTGCAGCCGATGCGGCGGGACGCCTGACGTCGGGATGGCACGGGAAGTAGAGCGCGCTGGCCGCCCCGCCCTGCCGCCCGGCCATCGCGGGTCGCTCCCCCCTAGCATCCCCGCGATGTTCAGCCCGATCCCCGAGATTCTGGAAGAGCTGCGCGCCGGGCGGATGGTCGTCCTGACCGACGACGAGGACCGCGAGAACGAGGGCGACCTCGTGCTCCCCGCCCAGTTCGTCACGCCCGAGAGCGTCACCTTCATGCTCTCGAAGGCCCTGGGCTACATGTGCCTCTCGCTGACCGAGCGCGACTGCGACCGCCTCGCGCTGCACCCGCAGTCCGCCGTCAACAACACGATGCGCGGCACGGCCTTCACGGTCTCGATCGACCTGCACCCCAAGCACGGCGGAACGACCGGCGTCTCGGCCTTCGAGCGCGCCAAGTGCATCCGCATGGCGATCGACCCCGCCACCACGCCCGACGATTTCGTCCGGCCGGGCCACGTCAACCCGCTGCGCTCGCGCGACGGCGGCGTCCTGGTGCGCACCGGGCAGACCGAGGGATCGCTCGATCTCTGCCGGCTGGCGGGGCTCACGCCCGCGGCCGCGATCATCGAGATCATGCGCCCCGACGGGCAGATGGCGCGGGTGCCCGACCTGGCCGAGTTCTGCAAGGAGCACAGGCTCAAGATGTGCTCGGTGGCGCAGATCATCGAGCACCGCCTGGCGCGCGAGTCGCTGGTGCACCGCATCCAGCCGGTGAACGGTCGCTCGCTGCGCACGCCCTGGGGCGAGTTCACGCTCCTGGCGTTCGAGAGCATGGTCGATCCCCTGCCGCACGTGGTGCTGAGCGTGGGCGGCGTGGGCCAGATCGGGCTCGACGGGCACGTGGTGCAGCATCACGAGCCGGTGCTGGTGCGCATGCACCGGCGACACCTCCTGGGCGACATCTTCCACGACCTGGATTCGTCGGCCAGCGGCGCGACGGGCGCGCAGCTGGAGAAGGCGATGCAGGCCGTCGCGCGCGAGGGCAAGGGCGCGGTGGTGTACCTCCGCCCCGAGGGCGTGGGCGAGGGGCTGGATGATCGGCTGACGAGCGTGCGGCGTGGCGGGACGGACGCGGACTCTCCCAAGCTGGTCACGCCGTCCGTGCCGCGATCGACGATGCCCATGGACCAGCGCGAGTTCGGCATCGGCGGTCAGATCCTGCGGGCGCTGGGGCTCACCAAGCTGCGGCTGCTCACCAACAGCACGAAGGACATGCCGGGGCTCGAGGCGTTCGGGCTGCAAATCACCGAGCGCATTCGGCTGGGGTGATCCACGCCCGATCGCCAAGTGCCCGAAACACTGGGGCTTGCGCCGTGGTCGGGGGTAAATCCCCACGGAAAAGTCCCCGGGCTTGGTTTGGCTTGGCGAATTAATGTTCGTATGATGTTCGCTCTTGGGAATTCGGCGGGGTGATCGTCGACGGCGGGAGGCCTCTATGAAGTCGCGGATCGCGGCGGGGATCGTGGTGATTGTGGTCCTGGCGGCGGCGGGCGGCGGCGTCTGGTACGCCAAGAAGCTGCGCACCCAGCCCGTGGGAATGGACGCGGGGTTCGAGCCATCGGAGTCGGTGCAGACGGTGACGGCCCGGACGACGCCGTTCCGCAAGATGGCGCAGCTCTCGGGGACCGTGGTGCCGCTGCGGGCGGTGACGCTGTCGACCGAGGTCTCGGGCGTGGTGAAGGAGATCCGCTTCGACTCTGACCAGGTGGTCGAGGAGGGGCAGGTGCTGCTGACGCTCGACACGAGCACGGAAAAGGCGGACCTGGAGGCGGTGGTCGCGAGCATCGGCGTGGCGGAGGCGAGCGTCCGGGCGGCCGAGGCGAGCGTGAAGCTGTGGGAGGCCAACCTGGCGCGCATGGAAGAGGCGATGAAGGCCAAGGCCGTGGCGGCGACGGAGATGGACAACGCCAGGTCCCAGCTCGACGCGGGGCGGGCCCAGGCGGACAAGGCGAGGTCGGAGGTCGAGCAGGCCAGGGCGCGGGCGGCGCAGGTGAAGACGCAGATCGAGAAGAAGACCATCCGCGCACCGTTCAAGGCGCGCACGGGGCTTCGCAACGTTCATCCGGGCCAGTACCTGGCGGAGGGCGCGACGATCGTGTCGCTCCAGGGCGTGACCGACGACATCTACCTCGATTTCGCCATCCCGCAGGAGTACCTGAGCGAGGTGAAGCAGGGCGACATCGTGATCGCGCAGTCGGCGGTGCTGGGGAGCGAGCCGGCGAAGATCCAGATCGTCGCGATCGACGCCGAGGCCAACTACCAGACGCGCAACGTTCGGGTGCGGACCAAGGTCGACAACCGGAGCGGCAAGCTGCGCCAGGGGATGTTCGTCGACGTGTCGGTGCCGGTCGGCGCGACGAGCAACCCGATCGTGGTGCCGGCGACGGCGGTGCGGCGGGCGGCGTTCGGCGATCACGTGTTCGTCATCGCGCCCAGCGCCGCCCCGAACGCCAAGCCCGGCGAGCTCCGGGCTCAGCAGCGGTTCATCACGTTGGGCCCCATGATCGGGGGCGACGTGGTGGTGGTGAGCGGGCTGAAGGACGGCGAGGAGATCGCGGCCGCGGGGAGCTTCAAGCTGCGCGACGGGGCGCTGGTGATGAAAGGCGCGCCGGGCAACGCCGCTGGCGGAGCGCCCGCGAACGGACCGGGCGGGAGCGAGCAGGCCAAGAGCAAGTAACGGCACGACGATGGTCGCATCGATCCCAGAAGAATCCGGCGGAGACCGCCGGGCCACCCAGGCAGGCCGCCGCGCCGACCACTCTGAAAGAACACCATGAGTTCCACGCCGACCAGGTCGCTGACCGACATCTTCATCAAGAGCCCGGTGCTGGCGATCGTTCTGAACATCGTGATCGTGGCGATCGGGTGGCGGGCGATCGGGGCGCTCCCGATCCGCCAGTACCCGCGGATCGAGTCGTCGTCGATCATCATCACGACCGCGTACATCGGGGCCAGCGCCGAGACGGTGCGCGGCTTCATCACCACGCCGATCGAGCGGGTGGTGTCGCAGATCGACGGGATCGACTACATCGAGAGCACGAGCAACGCGGGGCTGTCGCGGATCGAGGTGCGTCTGCGCCTCAACCACAACAGCAACGCGGCGCTGGCGGAGATCAGCGCGCGGCTGAACCAGGTGCGTTCGGAGCTCCCGCAGGAATCCGAGGCGCCGATCGTGGAGATCCAGCGGGCGGACAAGCCGTACGCGACGTTCTACATCAGCTTCACGAGCGACTCGCTCAACATGACGCAGCTGACGGACTATCTCGGGCGCGAGGTGCAGCCGGACCTTTCGACGCTCCCGGGCGTGCAGCGGATCGGGATCGAGGGCCCGCGGAACCTGGCGATGCGGGTGTGGCTGAACTCGGTGCGGATGGACGCATTGTCGATCACGCCCGCGGACGTGCAGGAGGCGCTGCGTCGCAACAACTTCCTGGCGACCGTGGGTCGGACCAAGGGCGCGGACGTGCAGCTCGACCTGCTCACCAACAGCGACCTGCGGACGCCCGAGGAATTCGAGCGGATGATCGTGCGCGAGAGCGACGGCGCGATCGTGCGCCTGGGCGACGTTGCGAAGGTGGAGATCGGGAGCGAGGAGCCGCAGGCCGAGACGGGCGTGAACGGGAAGCCGGGGATCTACATCTCGGTCTGGCCGCTCCCGCGGGCCAACGAGCTCGACGTGGCCAGCGCGCTGCGGGCGGCGATGGGGCGGATCGAGCCGACGCTGCCGGCGGGCGTTCACATGCAGATGGCCTACGACGGCACGTACTACATGGAGCACGCGCTGAAGGAGATCGGCACGACGCTGTCGGAGACGATCGCGATCGTGGGGCTGGTGGTGTTCCTGTTCATGGGCTCGTTCCGCACGGTGATCGTGCCGCTCCTGGCGATGCCGATCTCGATCGTGGGCGCGTGCATCTTCATGATGCTGATGGATTTCTCGCTGAACCTGCTCACGATCCTGGCGATCGTGCTGTGCGTGGGGCTGGTGGTCGACGACGCGATCGTGATGGTCGAGAACGTGGAGCGCCACGTGCGCGAGGGGAAGACGCGCCTGCAGGCCGCCCTGGTCGGGGCGCGTGAGCTCTTCTCGCCCGTGATCGCGATGACGATCACGCTGGCGGCGGTGTACGCCCCCATCGGCTTCCAGGGCGGGCTGACGGGCGTGATGTTCCGCGAGTTCGCGTTCACGCTCGCGGCGGCGGTCGTCGTCTCGGGCGTCGTCGCGCTCACGCTCTCGCCCATCATGAGCGCCAAGCTCGTCGCGCCCAGCGGGCGGCAGGGGCGCTTCACGCGGTTCATCAACGCGATCTTCGACCGGGTTCGCGCGGTGTACGAGCGGCACCTGGCCTTCACGCTGCAGGCGCGCTGGATCATCGCGGCCGGCGCGGTGGTGATCACGCTGGCGGCCGTGCCGTTGTACGAGCAGTCGCGCCGCGAGCTGGCGCCGACGGAGGACGAGGGCTTCCTGTTCACGGTGTTCATCACGCCGCCCGAGGCGTCGCTGGAGTACACGCTCAAGGGCGTGTACGAGACGGCCCACAAGATGCTGTCGATCCCCGAGACGGACATGTACTTCAACGTCACGTTCCCGTCGGGCGGGTTCGGCGGCGCGAAGATGAAGGACTGGAAGGAGCGCAAGCGCACCACCAAGGAGATGCAGGGCGAGGCGTTCGCCATGGTGTCGGGGATCTCGGGCGTGCGCGCGCTCGTCGGCCTTCCCCCGCCCCTCCCGGGCGCGGGGCAGTACGACGTCGAGCTGGTCGTGACGAGCACCGACGAGGGCCCGGAGATGGCCCAGTACGCCGGGCAGCTGGTGGGCGCGGCGTTCGGCAGCGGGAAGTTCCTGTACGCGGACACCGACCTCAAGATCGACCTGCCGCAGACGAGGCTGGTGATCGACAAGGAGCGCGTCGCGACGCTGGGGCTCGACCTGGCGAGCGTGGGGCGCGACCTCGGGGTGCTGCTGTCGGGCGGCTATGTCAACCGCTTCAACTACGCGGGGCGCAGCTACAAGGTGATCCCGCAGGTGACCGATCAGGATCGCGCCACCCCCGAGAGCCTGCTGCAATTGAAAGTGCGCACGCCCGGCGGCGGGCTGGCGTCGGTGTCGTCGTTCGTGACGCTGCAGACCGAGACGGCGCCGCGCACGCTCACCCGATTCCAGCAGCGCAACAGCTTCAAGGTCCAGGGGATGGTCGCGCCGGGCGTGACCAAGGAGGAGGCGCTCCGCGCGCTGGAGGACGCGGCCAAGAAGGTCCTCCCGCCGAGCTACGGCATGGACTACGCGGGCGAGAGCCGCCAGATCAGGCAGGAGAGCAGCTCGCTCACGCAGACCCTGGGCTTTGCGCTCCTGCTCATCTATCTCGTGCTGGCGGCGCAGTTCAGCAGCTTCCGCGACCCCCTGATCGTGCTCCTGGGCTCGGTGCCCCTGGCGATCTCGGGCGCGCTGGTCTTCACGTATCTGGATTTCACGACGCTCAACATCTACTCGCAGGTCGGGCTTATCACGCTCGTCGGGCTGGTCGCCAAGAACGGCATCCTGATCGTGGAGTTCGCCAACACGCTGCAGGAGCAGGGCGTGCCGAAGCTCGACGCGGTGCGGCGTGCGGCGGCGACGCGCCTCCGCCCGATCCTGATGACGAGCGCCGCGACGGTGTTCGGGCACTTCCCGCTGGTGCTGGTGACGGGCGCGGGCGCGCAGGCGCGCAACAGCATCGGTATCGTGCTGGTCGCGGGCATGACGATCAGCACGCTCTTCACGCTGTTCGTCGTGCCGTCGATCTACGCGATCGTGGCGGCGGACCACTCGAAGCGCCGCGCCAGCGGCGTGGAGCTCGAGGAGCAGGCGGCCCAGCACGCGGCGCAACAGGCGGCCCAGCTGGCGGCGGGCCGGGCGGTCGGCGCGCCGGCCTGAGGCCGACAGGAATGCACTGTGGCAGCACCACGTGATCCATCACAACATCCGCGCTCCCGGGAGGACGCGCGTCCACGCGCCCCGCGCGCGGAGCGCACGGACACGGGGCGATCTCTTCGCGAACTTCTGCCTCGCGCGATCGACCGCAGGCGGGCGCTGATCGACTCGCGCGTCACCGAGGCGTTCCGTGTTTTCTCGGGGGATGTCGACGGGATGCCCGGCGTGTTCGTCGACGTGCTCGGGCCCGGCGCAGTGTTAATCGTTCACGAGGGCGTCGCGCCCGCGGCGCTCGACGCCGACCGCGAGGCGGCGATCGCGCTGGAGGCGCTCCGTGCGCTGGGTGTGCGCGCGGTGTATCACAAGCCGTTCGCGCGCGACCGCTCGCGGCTGGGCGGGGCGTTGCCGTCGTGCGTGACCGATCGGACTCCTTGCGCGGGCGAGGCACTCCCCGAATCCGTGCTGGTGCGTGAGCACGCGTGGACGCTGGAGGTGCGGCACTACGACGGGCTCTCGACCGGGCTCTTCCTTGACCAGCGCGAGAACCGGCGCTGGGTGGCGCGGTGGTGCGAGCACTTTGCCAAGAAGCACGGCACGCCCGCGCGGGTGCTCAACACGTTCGCGTACACCTGCGGGTTTTCCGTGGCGGCGGCGACGGCGGGCGCGGCGACGACGAGCGTCGATGTTTCGGGGCGCTACCTCGACTGGGGCAGACGCAACTTCGCGCACAACGCGATCGACGCGGCGGGGCATCGGTTCGCGAAGATGGACACGTTCGAGTTCATCGCGTACGCGCGACGCAAGGGGCTGGTGTTCGATTGTGTCGTGCTCGACCCGCCCAGCTTCGCCGCGGGCAACAAGAAGAAGGGCGTGCGCGCGTGGAGCTCGATCGATGATTACGCGCGGCTGGTGGGCGACGCGGCGGCGCTGCTCTCTCCGGGCGGGGTGATCCTTGCGTCGACGAACACGCGCGAGTTGTGCCGCCCGGGGCGCCTGGAGCGCGAGATCGTGAAGGGCCTTGGGCGTGTGCCGCGCGGATTGAAATTGCCGGATGTGCCGGCGGATTTCGCGGGCGAGCGTGAGCGCTTCGCGGCGCGGGCGTTCGCGGTTACCTGATGCTTACTTGGGTTGTGGCGGCTTGTGCGCCATTGCCTTGGCGATCTCGATGAGGGGCTGGCGCATCTGCTCGCGGTTTGCTCTCGCAAAGAAGACCACTTGCCAGCAACGATCCTCCGAGTCGCTTGTGATGCTCACCGAAGCCCGAGTCTCGTCGCCCGCATCCTCGGACCCGCTCCCGATCAGCAGCACAACATGACGATCCCCGCCCTCGACCGTATAGATGGGCTCGGCCGCTTCACCGAGTGCGATCGACTTTTGCAGCAGCGCGAAGTAGCGGCTCAATCGGGCCTCGCCGGTGCTGCCGTCCTCGATTATCTCGGGTGAAATGGCCGTCCACTCTCGCTGCCAGCGAATCATGTCCGACGCGATTGACTTCTGCCACCGCTCACAGATTCGGTCCAATCCGGAATAGTCATGACCATCCGAAGTAATCGCCATTTCGATCCAATACCCACGCTCGTCAGCCTCCGCTTCTCTCGACGTAGGCTGAAGCACCGCAAGCTCAATCGAGCCGCCGTTCAGAGCGACACCGCCGCGAAGCACGGAAAGATCCTTTGAATGCGGCATCTCGCGATCAAATGGCCAGATAACCCACACATCATTCAGCGACACGGCATTGCTCGGTACAGGCGCCTCGGCTTGAAGGATCACATTCCGCCGCGACGACCTCGCGAATGTGGCGGGGTCTTTCAAGTACATCTCCGCGCGTTCCATGATGGACGGTCGGCGTACCGCCAGATACATACCGAATCCGACAAGCCCGCACGCGATGAGCAGAAGGGCTGCGATCATCAACCCCCGCGCTGATAGACGACCCGGAGTCTTCATGCTGGAGGATTCTACACCGGGGATAGCTTCATGCGATGCCGGTTTTTCGGGCGAGCGTGAGCGCTTCGCGGCGCGGGCGTTCGCGGTGATGTAACGCGTCACGGACTGAGCGGCGCGAGGTGGTCTGAACTCCCCAATGTGGTGATCGAACGCCTGATTGCGAGCGCGTCGCAGACTTGCGCCGCAATCTCGCTCGTTCACGTCCGTTGCACCTCTGTGTCGGCGCGGCGATCGGCCCCACGGGCACGCGGGAGCGTCCCACGGCGACGGCAAGGAGATTCCGCATGAATACGAAGTTGTTTGCGTCGGCGTTGGCGACGTTTGCGCTCCTGGCGGCGGCGGGCTGCGCTGTGAATCGCGGGACCTGCTGCGAAACGGGGCCTTGCGGGCGGCCCGGCGCGGCGGCGATGGCGCCGGCGCGCGGAGTCGGCCCGGGCGGGGGCGCGTGCGTGCTGAACCAGAACGCGCCGGTGAATCCGACGGGCACGATCACGCCCGCGAGCGCCGACGCGCTGCGTGCGGCGTGGCTGGACGAGCGGCGCGCCCAGGCGTTCTATGGCGCGGTGCTCGAGAAGCACGGGCAGATCAGGCCGTTTACGAACATCCTGAACGCCGAGAAGCGTCACGAGCAGGCGGTGGCGACGCTGATGGATCGCTACGGCGTGAGCAGGCCGAGCAAGGACAGCACGGATGTGCCGGGCGTGCCCGCGACGATCGCGGAGTGCGCGAAGCTGTCGGCGCAGGTGGAGCGTGACAACGTCGCGATGTATGACCGGCTGCTGAAGGACGTGAGCGAGCCGGACGTGCGCGCGGTGCTGGAGAATCTGCGGGCGGCGTCGCTCAACAATCACCTGCCGGCGTTCGATCGCGTGTCGGATCGCGCGAGCGCCGGGCTGAACCAGGGCAACCAGTTCGGGCCGGGCCAGTCCCGGGCGGGGCAGTTCCAGGCGGGGCAGGGGAGGGGCGCGGGGCGTGGGATGGGGCAAGGGATGGGGCAGGGAATGGGGCGCGGTTCCGGTCGTGGGCTTCGCGACGGGACCGGGCCGGGGCGCGCGAGCTGCCCGCTGGTGACGCCATGATTCCGTAATTCCGCAAATCCGCGCGCTTGGGTTTGATGCGATCACTCGCGGTACACTCGGGCGATTCACGCCTGAGGAGTGCCGCGAGTGATTTGTCGATACAACCGCGTCGTTCGTGCCTCGTGTCTTTCTCTGTTGGCCGGGTGCGCCGGGCTCGGCGGGTGCGCGAGCGACGGGCGATCAAACACACCGGCCGCGAAGAGCGCGGGGGCTGTTGAGCGTTCGGGCAATCCGATTTTCCCGGGCTGGTACGCCGACCCGGAGGTCGCGTGCTTCCAGGACGAGTTCTGGGTCTATCCGACGTACTCGGCTCCGTACGACCAGCAGACGCACTTCGACGCGTTCAGCTCGCGTGATCTTGTTCACTGGACCAAGCACGAGCGGGTGCTGGAGGCGGCGGGTGTTCCCTGGGCGCGACGGGCGATGTGGGCTCCGTCGGTGATCGAGCACCACGGGCGTTACTACTTCTTCTTCGGCGCCAACGACATCCAGAACGACCAGGAGCATGGCGGGATCGGCGTGGCGGTGGGCGATTCGCCGAGCGGGCCTTTCAAGGAATATCTCGGCAAGCCGCTGGTCGATCGGTTCCACAACGGCGCGCAGCCGATCGATCAGTTCGCGTTCCGCGATCCGTCGGGCAAGCTGTACCTGATCTACGGCGGGTGGCGGCACTGCAACATCGCGCAGCTGCGCGACGATCTCACGGGGTTCGAGGCGTTCCCCGACGGCGCGACGTTCAAGGAGATCACGCCCGAGCAGTATGTCGAGGGGCCGTTCATGTTCGTGCGCGGCGGGAAGTACTACTTCATGTGGTCGGAGGGCGGCTGGACGGGGCCGAATTACTTCGTGGCGTACGCGGTGGCGGACTCGCCGCTCGGGCCGTTCAAGCGCGTGGGGAGGATCCTGCAGCAGGACGCGAGCATCGCGACGGGGGCGGGGCATCACTCGGTGCTGAGGGTGCCGGGGACGGACGAGTACTACATCGTGTACCACCGCAGGCCGCTGGGCGAGACCGACGGCAACCACCGCGTGGTGTGCATCGATCGCATGAGGTTCACGGCGGACGGGATGATCGAGCCCGTGAAGATCACGCGCGAGGGCGTCGAGGCGGTGAAGATGGCGCCGTCGAACCTTGGGCGTTGAGGGCTAGGCGGCGGAGCGTTGGCGCGTGGACTCCTCTGAGGCGCGCCGGCAGACGGCGATCAGCTTGGCCTTGTCGATGGGCTTGGTCGCGAAGTGATCGCACCCGGCGGCGATGCACTTTTCGGCGTCGCCCGTCATGGCGTGGGCGGTGAGCGCGATGATCGGTCCCATCCAGCCCTTGGCGCGGAGGGTGCCCGCGAGCGTGTAGCCGTCCATCTCGGGCATCTGCATATCGGAGAGGAGGATGTCGCAGGGTGGCGGGCTCGCGAGGTCGCCGTCGACGGTGTGGTCGAGTGTGAGTGCTTCGAGCGCCAGCTTGCCGTTGTCGAAGACGGTGACTTCCGCGCCGGCCTTGCGGAGCATGTGGGAGATGAGGCGCTGGTTGTCCGGGCCGTCCTCGGCGAAGAAGATGCGCAGGCCCGCGAGGGGGAGGGCCGGGGCGGCGGGTTGCGGGGCTTCGGCCTTGACCTCGCGTCCCAGGGAGCCCATGGGGAGCATGGCGAGGCCGTCGACGGGGCCGGTAGCGATGGTGAGCGTGAAGACGCTGCCCTTGCCGACCTCGCTGGATACGTTGATGTCGCCGCCCAGCATCTCGGCGAGGCTCTTGCTGATGCGGAGGCCAAGGCCGGTCCCGCCGAACCTGCGGGTGACGCTGGTATCGGCCTGGGAGAAGGGGCGGAAGAGGCGCTGGCGCTGCTCGGGGGTCATGCCGATGCCGGTGTCGGCGATCTCGACGCGGAGGAGCGGGCCGGAAGCGGCGTGGGCGTCGAGGCCGATGCGGACGGTGACGCCGCCGATCTCGGTGAACTTGATGGCGTTGCCGATGAGGTTGACGAGGACCTGGCGGAGGCGGAGCGGATCGCTGGCGATGGAGACCGGGATCGGCGTCTCCTGCTCGAGGTCCAGGGCGATGCCCTTGGCCCTTGCGCGGACGCGCATGAGCGACTCGACCTCGCGGAAGAGATGGAGCGGGTCGGTCGGCATCTTCTCGACGCTCATGCGACCCGCCTCGATCTTGGAGATGTCGAGGATGTCGTTGATGATGGAGAGGAGATGGTCGCCGTTGCGCCGGATGGTGTCGATGTACTCGAGACGCTGGCGCGGCGCGATCGACCGATCGCCGTCCTCGGCCAGAAGGTCGGTGTAGCCCAGGATCGCGGTCATGGGAGTGCGGATCTCGTGGCTCATGTTGGCGAGGAAGTCGCTCTTGGCTCGGTTGGCGGCCTCGGCGGCGTCCTGCGCCGCGCGGATCTCGCTGATGTCCATGTGAACGCCCACGGCCCGGAGCGGCTTGCCCTCGGCGTCGCGTTCCATCACGCGCCCGATGTCGAGAATCCACGCCCACGTGCCGTCCTTGCGGCGCAGGCGGTGCTCGCAGCGGTACTCCTTGGCGCGGGACTCCAGGTGGTCTTCCAGTGTCGCGGTCACGCGCGGCCTGTCCTCGGGGTGGACCAGCCGCTCCCAAACGCTGACATTGGGCTCGATCTCGCTGGGCTCGTAGCCGAGCATTCGGCACCAGTTCTCGTTGAACGCCACCTCGCCGGTTCGGACGTTCCAGTCCCACGTGCCGAGGTTGGCGGCCGAGAGTGTGAGGTCCAGGCGCTCGGCCTGCAGGTGCATCGCCTGCTTCTGGGAGACCTGCTCGGTGATGTCGAGCATCACGCCGCGCAGCATTGCCACGCGACCATCGACCCTCTCGACATGGACCGAGTCGTCGATCCACACGACCGTGCCGTCGGCCCGGAACATGCGGTATTGGAAGCGGTGATCGCCTCCGCCGGCGGATTCGAGGGCGCAGAACTCGATGGCGCGCTCACGATCATCGGGATGCAGGTGCTCCTTCCAGAAGCCGGGCTCGAGCCACTGGACGATCGGGTACCCGAGCTGGGCGGCCTGGGGCGAGACATAGGTGAAGCTGTCGCTCGCGGGGTTGAACTCCCACACGATGACGTTGGTGCCTTCGACCAGCGTGCGGAAGCGCGCTTCGCTGGCGGCCAGGAGCTCCTTGGCCTCGATCTGCTCGGTGACGTCCATGCACCCGCCGGCGTATCCGAGGAACGACCCGTCGGCGGCGTAACGCGGGACGCCACGATCTTCGATCCAGCGGTACACGCCGTCATGGCGACGCAGGCGGTAGGTCATGACGAAGGGCTTGCGTGCGTCGAAGCACTCGAAATAGGTCTTCACGCAGGCGTCCATGTCGTCGGGGTGCACGCCCTCGACCCAGCCGTCGTCGCGTTCCTGCTCGAGCGTTCGACCGGTGAACTCCAGCCAGCCCTTGTTGAAGTCGTAGCACTTCTTGTCGGTGCCCGCGAGCCAGACCAGCATCGGGACGGCGTCGGCCAGGGCGCGGAAACGCGCCTCGCTCTCGCTCAGGCGCTGCTGTGTGCGCTTGCTCTCGGTGATGTCGGTCTCGATCGCCATGAAGCCGGTGAGCGTGCCGCGCTCGTCGCGGAGCGGCTGGAGATCGATGTCGAGGACATAGATGTTGCCGCTCTTCCCGCGATTGGCGATCTCGACGCGGCACGACGTGCCGTCCTGAACGGCGCGGTGCATGGCGGCGATCGCTCCGGGATCGGAGCCCTCGAACTGGAGCAGGCGCCCCGGGAACTGCCCGCGGAACTCGTCGAGCGTGTAGCCGGCGAGCTTCTGGAAGGCCTCGTTGACCCAGGTGGTGCGGCCCGCGGCGTCGGTGACGATCACCGCGTTGGAGGTGCGTTCGGCGATGACGGAGAGACGGCGCAGATCGCGCGTCAGTTCGCGCGCAATGCAATGGGCGTGTGCTCGGCTCTGGGTCATGGTCCAGGTCAGCGCTCCCAGCACAAGCGAGAGGGCGCCGCCTCCGAAGCCCCACAGCCACGCCAAGCCGTGGTCATCACGGGCCTCAAAGGTCGGCGTTGACGCCGCCGCGACCGTAAAGACCTGGCCACCCAGATGGAGTTGGCGGAGATTGACCTGGCTGCTCTCCGAGAAGTCGGCGCGCGAGAGAACGCCGTTGTCGGCGTCATGATCGAGGACGGCGTGCCCGGCAAGGAGCGACTCTTCCTTGGGATTCAGTCCCTCGAAGAGCGACATTGCCAGCAGTCCGCGGAATCTGCTCTCGATTTCGTCGACCAGCACACCGAGCGCGACAGGCGCGAAGGCCACGTGGGTGAGCGCGGCACGGCGCTCCTCCGGTGTCGAGGTCGGGGCGTCCTTGCGGTACACCGGAAGGACCCACACCGCGAAAGATGCTTGGCCTGATTCAATCGGAAGACTGACCGAACTCGCCAGCATGGGCCGCTTGGCATCGATCGCCCGCGTGATCGCGTCGGAGATGCCGGGCCAGGCGACGGCGTCGACGCCAAGGAGTGGCGACCCGACTGCTGCGGGCTCCGCGAACTGAACAAAGTAGTGTTGAACGACGTCGGGAGCGGGAAGCGGCTGATAGCCTGCCTGGCCGTCCGCCCGGCGTTCGAACGCGAACTTCTCGATATCGGGATGGGCGACGGGCCGGAGGACACCGAACAGCACGGCGCCGGGGAATTCGTACGGCAGATCGCGCGTGGCGACATAGGCCGCGAACTCATGCGCCTCTAGAACGTCGCTCGCGGCGTAAAGGCCGGACACCGTCCGAAGGCCGGAGGCGGAGCGACCGATCGCCCTGTCAACGGAATCGATCGCCACGTTCGCGTTCAGTTCAAATCGTCCTGCATAGTCGGCGTCGACCTCGCGACGGGTCTGGAGCGCGTGGAGCACGGAGAGCGCGATGCCGAGCGCGGCGACGGCGCCGGCCAGCCCCAAGTTAAAGCGGCTGATGTGATGGTCCAGGTGAGGTCGGTCTTCCGCGGTCTTGGGCGCGACGCCGATCATCAGCCATCCCAAGCCCGGAGTGGCAAGAAGGAGCAGGAGCCCGATGTGGGCCGACAGCCACCGCAGGCCGTCGAGCCGGGGTGCCATGACTCCGAGGATGAGACGCACCAACAACTCGGCCGCGATGAGGATCGCGATCAGGCTGATGAACAGGGCCGTTCCGGTTGGGCGTCGCATGGTTATCCCTGGGCTCCTTGCCGCGCACGCATCGCGCGATGCGCACGCATGTGACATCGGCGAGCCAGTGGATCACTTTGCTCGAGGTCAATTCATCCTGCCGTGATTTATCCGAGTTGAGTAGAAGCCCCTAATGGCCGCTCCCGAGGCTCGGCTTCCCATAAGCGAAATGCACGGGGTTCTCCCTGTGGTCCCGTGGTAATCATGGGGGCGGCCGTACCCGCGTCTTCTTGCGGGTGGCGCGCATGTTTCGACGCGTCGAGCTATCGCGACGCCCGGATCGTCCACCACGCCATGGCGCGGGCGGGCACGGTGACGGGTACGATCGCGACGCCATCGGGGCCGGGCTCGACGTTGGTCTCCTTGCCGCCCGCGTCGGTCAGCGTGGCGCTCGCGCGCAGGCCGGTATAAGAGAGGTTGACGCGCAGGTCGCGCGATACCTCGTGCGGCAGGGGGTTGCAGACGACGAGCATTCCCGGTTCGGGGAGGCTCGGATTGACGTGGAGGATCCAATCGAGGTCGCGGCCGTCGGCGCGCCGCCCGTGGATGATGTCGGATTCGAGGATGGCGCGGTGCTGCTTGAACCAGGCGACGCGTTGCTTGACCATGTCGCGGGTGCGGTCGGTGTCGAAGAGGCGCGGGCCGCGGTAGCAGGCCTGGACGCCTGAGCCGAGGAGGTTGTCGAGACGGCGGGCGTAGTGGTCGAGGTGCTGGTCGAGGGGCTCGATGGTGGCCGCGGGGCCGCCACCGTGGTATTCCATCAGCGGGACGAACATCCATCCCATGCTGGGGGCCTTGATCCAGGTGCCGTCGAAGATGTTCTGGCGTTCGATGATCTCCTGCTGCTGGCGCGGGAGGCTCCAGTTGGTCTCGCGGTAGCCCATGCCGGTTTTGTTGGAGCCGGAGAGGAAGTACCAGTCGGGGACGTTGAGGTACACGCCGCGGGCGCGGCACCACTGATAGAACGAGGTGATGGTGCGCCACTGATTCCATTGCGAATCGGCGAGGGCGCGGTGGCCGGGGTGGGTGGTCGAGGCGCAGACGTCGCCGGGGTACGAGCCGTCGTGCTCCAGCACGTCCATGCCGGTCTGTTCGAACGCGGCGTAGAGGGCTTTGAAGTAGCGCTCGCCCCAGGGCGAGCCGATGCACGGCGAGTTGCCGAAGCGCGCAAAGCCGCCGGGCTTGCCGGTCTTGGGGTTGACGACATCGTTGTCGGCGTCGACGGAGCGGCTGGCGAGCAGCGAGTAACCGCCGAGCGCGACGCCCTTCGAGTGCGCGTACTCGGCGAGTTCCTTGAGCTGCGCGAGGTACTTGGGGTCGGTGTTCTCGATGTTGAAGCCGCTCCCGAACGTCATGATGACGAGCTCGAAGCCGACCTCGGCGGCCTGATCGACGGCGCGACGCACGGCGTCGGGCGCGGCGGAGCCGGCGTGGAAGATGAGCGGGTTTTCCTGCACCCACGGCGCGATGGCGCGGTACATGCGGCGCGACGCCAGCCCGCGACGCTCGCGGTCCATCGTGTCGTGGAACAGCTCAAAGACGCGGTAGGACTCGAACACGCCGCCCGGCGCGACCGACGCGCCCGGGCCCACCTGCGGCCCGCACAGCAGCAGGCAGGGCGTGAGGCGCTCGTAGTTCACCTGCGTTTCATAGGCGGGATCGGTGGTCCAGCGTGCGCCCTGGACGTCGAGCCCCGAGTCCATGCTCCCGCCGAACGAGAAATCGGTCTCGACCTGGATCATGCGCGGGATCGCGTTGAAGTCGTTGCTCGTGCCCCCCACCATCGAGCCCGGCTCGACGGCGGCGAGGATCTCGGCGTTGAAGGAGTCGACGGTGAGCGGCGTGCTCCCGTTGTTGTGAACGGTGATCCACTTGCTGATGACGGGCAGGCCGTCGTACATCTCGTAGTGGACCGCGACGACGACGTCCTTCACCGCTTCGACGCCGTCGGGCGGCGCGAAAAAGAGGTCGAGCGCGACGCCCTTGGGCGGCCAGTCGGCGTTGGCGCTCATCCACTCGCGGCGCGGCTTCCACTCGAAGCGAGCCCGCGGCTTGTCGATCATGAAGCCGCGGAATTGGAACGCCTTCGGATCGGATTTCATGGCGTCGAGCCATTCGGGGAGCAGGTAGTTGTGGATGGGCTGCCCGACCAGGCCGCCGATCGCGTATTCGACGCCGTTGATGGTGACGCCGGCTTCGGGGCGGACGGAGCGGAGTTCGGCGCGATCGCACGCGAGGTTGTCGAGGGCGACGGTGGCGGCGTTGGGCGCGGTGCGGAACGTGCGGCGGACGAGGCCGTTGGAGAGTTCGATCTCGTGGCGGTCGGCGTGCTCGCGGGCTTCGGCGCGGAAGGGCGCGGGATCGACGAGCCAATCGGCGGCGTTCGACTTCGCGACGGGACCTGGGCGCGGTGCGACCTGGCCCGGTGGAACCGCCTGCGCGATGGCGCGTGGAGCGGTCGCGGCGCACGAGAGGGAGAGAGCGAACACGAGCAGGTTGCAAACAGAGGCGCGCTTCATCGGATATCTCCGGTCGGACGCGAGCATCCTATCGCATGAGGCGGGAGGGCACGCGGTACACTGGCGCGGGAGGCACTATGGCACGCACCCTGATTGCTCGCGTCGCGGCTCTTTCCCTGACTCTGGCGGCCGGCGGCACGCTCGCGGCCCCGCCGACCAAGGGCGAATTGGCGCAGCGTGACGCGTGGATACTCGCGAACACGCCGAAGGGAGAGATCGCGCGGCCGCACGGGCGGGGGGCGGAGAACTCGCTGGTGATCGACTGCGCCTACGGGCCGGTGATCTACGACCGCGTGCTTGACCGCGCGTTGCAGGTCGCAAACCACCCGTTCGCGCACGGCGTGTACACGCACGCGCCGGCGCGGCTGCACGTCCGCATCCCGCACATGAAGACGTTCTCGGCGCAGGTCGGCATCCTCGACAACCCGAACTCCGTGGGCGGGAGCACGATCTGCAGCATCGAGGTGGGCGGGAAGAAGATCGCGTCGTCTCCCGTGCTGCACCGCGATCAGCCGGCGGTGCCGCTCACCGCCGACCTGGGAGACGCGGACACGCTCGTGATGCAGGTCAGCACGACCGGCGATGGCATTTCCAGCGACCAGACCGTGTGGGGCGAGGCGAGCGTCACGCTGACCGACGGGAGCCAGGTGCGCCTCAGCAGCCTGCCCATGCTCGATCCCCTGACCGAGGCGCGAAGCGCGAGCGCCGTGCCCTTCTCGTTCACGATCGACGGCACGAGCTCCGACACGCTGCTTCCCGCGTGGCGCTGGAAGGACGAGGCGGAAACTCGCGACGGCGCCAAGCGCACGCGCGTGCGCACGTACACCGATCCGGGGTCGGGGCTGCAGGTCCGGCACAGCATCGTGAGCTATGACGATTACCCGACGGTTGAGTGGACCATCTCGTTCAAGAACACGGGCGCGGCGGAGTCGCCCCTGATCTCGGGTGTGCTGCCGCTCAACGTGGATCTGCCAAGGCCCGCGAGCGGCGACTTCCGGCTGCACCATTTCATCGGGAGCCCGTGCCAGCCCAACGACTACGAACCACTGGAGGACGTGCTGGGCCCCGGCGCGTCCAAGCGCATCACGACGCAGGGCGGGCGTCCCACCAACAGCGATCTCCCGTACTTCAACATCGAGCGTGAAAACGGCGGCGTGATCGCGGCGATCAGCTGGGCGGGGCAGTGGGATGCCCAGTTCACGCGCGACGCGGGCGGCGCGCTGCGCGTGGTCGGCGGTCAGGAGGGCACGGCGTTCCGCCTGCACCCGGGCGAGGAGGCCAGGAGCCCGCTCGTCGTGCTCCAGTTCTATGAGGGCGACTGGGTGCGCGCGCAGAACGTCTGGCGCGCGTGGATGATCGCTCACAACGTCCCGCGCCACCAGGGCAAGCAGCTCGGCCCGATGCAGTTCGTGTGCAACGGCAACTACTACCCGGGACTGCGCACCGACGCCGCGACGGAGCTGAAGTTCCTCGAGAGGTACTACCGGGAGGGGATCAAGCCGGACTTCTGGAACCAGGACGCGGGCTGGTATCCGTGCGAGGGCGGGTGGTGGCCGGTGGGCACCTGGGCCGTCGACACCGCGCGATTCCCCAAGGGCGTGCGGGAGGTCACCGACTATCTGCACGCGCACGGGTCGAAGTCGATCATGTGGTTCGAGCCCGAGCGCGTTGTGGCGGGGACCGAGATCGCCACGCAACATCCGGAGTGGGTCTACGGCGGCGCGGGCGGCGGGCTGCTCAAGCTCGGCGAGCCCGAGTGCCGCGCGTGGATCACCGACCGGGTTGACAAGGTCATCGGCGAACAGGGGATCGACTTCTATCGCCAGGACTTCAACTTTGATCCGCTCGTGTACTGGCGCGGCAACGACACCGACGATCGCCAGGGCCTGACCGAGATCCATCACGTCGAGGGGTACTTCGCCTACTGGGACGAATTGGTGCGCCGGCACCCGGACCTGTGGATCGACTCGTGCGCGTCGGGCGGGCGACGCAACGACCTCGAAACACTGCGGCGCGCCATGCCCATCCTGCGCAGCGACTGGACGCCCGATCCATCCAACCCGGCGACCGATCCCGCGCACCAGCAGAACCACATGTACGGCATCTCGTTCTGGATGCCCTACAACGGCACGGGCTACGGCACGATCGACAAGTATCTCGCCCGCAGCGTGATGACCACGATCCACGGCATCGGGGTGGACACGCGGCGCGATGATCTTGATTACAGCCTGCTGCGCGAGCTGTACGGCAACTGGCGCACGATCTCCGCGTGCTATCTGGGCGACTACTGGCCGCTCACGGCGTATTCGAAAGAGCTGAACGTCTGGTGCGCGTACCAGTTCGACCTGGCCGACGAGGGGCGCGGCGTGGTGCAGGCCTTCCGCCGAAAGGACTGCGGACAGGATTCGATCGTGGTCAAGCTGCGCGGCCTGGACGCGAACGCGACCTATGAACTCACGGACCTCGACGCGGCGGGCGTGAAACGCACCGGCGGCAAGGATCTGATGGAGACGGGGCTCTCGCTTTCGTCGCCGCAGACGCCCAACGCGATGATCGTGACGTACCGGCGGGTGGATGATGCGGCACGGCGGTAAGCGGGCCGCGGCCCGGTGCTCGTCGTGTGCGAGGATTGTCTTTCCGTTGACCGCGCGGTAGCGTGTGTTTCGCGCTATTGAAGGGGATATTGCCATGACGATTCCGACGCCGTCGACGACGTGCCCGAGGTGCTCCGGGACGATGGAGTTTGGAATCCTTGTCGACAGCACCCACAGCCCAGGCCCGGGGTTTCTGGTGCGGGGACGCGAGCGCGTGCTAGAGTGGTTGCGCGGCTCGCCGAACAAGTCGTGGCTTGATCTCTCGTTCAAGGCCGAAGGCGAGGATCGACTGCAGGTCGCGACGCTGCGGTGCACGCACTGCGGCTATCTGGACCTGTATGCCGTGCCGAAGTAGTCCGGGCGCGCGAGGACCGTTGCTTGCGGCGATCCGCACGAGCCTGGCGCGGATTGGTACACTCAAGAACACCGCGACCGCACCGGCCGCGTGCGAGGAAACACCATGAAACGCTTGTGTGGGCTCGTTCAAGTTGTTGTTGCCGCCGCCCTGTGCTCGACCGCGCTGGCGCAGGTGCCCGCGGACCTGGCGGTGAAGAAGGACTTCAAGGCGATGCGCGTCTCCAGCGCCGACCCGACGGGCAAGAACGGCGACGCGCGCCCTATCCAGCCGGGCGAGACCATCACGCTCGCCGACATCAAGGGGAGCGGGAGCTTCACCCACCTGTGGATGACGATCGCGGCCAAGTCGCCCGATCATCTGCGCGAGCTGGTGCTGCGGATGACATGGGACGACGCGGCTTCGCCCGCGGTCGAGTGCCCGGTCGGCGATTTCTTCGCGCAGGGCCCGGGCAAGTACGTGGAGTATCACAGCGCGCCGGTGTCGGTGGGCGGGCAGAAGGCGCTCAACTGCTACTGGCCCATGCCGTTCCAGAAGCACGCGGTGATGACCGTGACCAACGAGGGCACCGAGCCGGTGGGCGCGTTCTACTACAACTTTGATTACCAGCTCGAAGCACCGAATCCGAACGCGCGGTATTTCCACACACAGTACCGCAACTTCTTCCCGGCGCCGAAGGGCACGCCGCTGACCGTCTGCGAGACCAAGGGCGCGGGCCACTTCGTCGGCACGGTCGTCACGGTGCTCACCAACAGCGACGGCTGGTGGGGCGAGGGAGACGACAACTTCTTCATCGACGGCAACACCAAACCCGATCTCAGCGGCACGGGAACCGAAGACTACTTCTGCGGCGCGTGGGATTTCGGGCACGCCTTCCAGACACCCTTCTTCGGCGTCACATACTTCGACAACGAGGAGAAGGGCGGCGAGAAACGCAACATCAACAACACCGTCTACCGCTGGCACATCAATGACCCGGTGACGTTCACCACCTCGCTCCTCTTCACGCTCGAGCACGGGCGCGCCGGATGGGACCTGGATCGCTCGCCCCTCCGCAACCACTACACGACGCTCGGGCTCTACTACGTCGACCACCCGGAAGGCGACGGCCCGCGGATCCCGGCGTACAAGGATCGCATCCCGCAGTTGCTCCCGTTGCCCGAAGCGCCGGCGAAGTAGTCGGCGGCGTGAACACACGAACATCACGACAAATGGACCTCGATCGCGCGGGCGCGGGATTGGGGCTTGGACCTGCGCTCCTGGAAGCCTGACTCAAGGCTCGGCGAAGGTCCGGGTCGATGAACGTGATTCGGATCGCGAGGTCACAACACGACAATCGCCGCACGAGCGATGCGGCCAATACCCGCACGAATTGCACGCTGAACTCGTCATCGCAACCGGGGCGGGCGTGTCGCGGTATCAATCCGTCGGAATCGGATCGCCTCGGGCGATATTGCCGGATTACACTCCGCGCGTGGCCTGGGTCCGATCGGGATTGAGCTGGGGGTCCGGGATTCGAAGGGGGTTTCAATGCGCTTTGCTGTCGCCGCGTTCCTGGCTCTGGTCAGTGCGCTTGTCTTGCGCGTGCCCGCGCAGGCGGCCCAGTCCGCGAGCACGAAGGCAAGCGAAACGAGTGGCGTCAAGATCGGCGACACGTGGAACGGAACGATCTCGCTCCCGGGCGGTGTCTCGCTCGATTTCTCGGTGAGTCTCGGCAAGAACTCGGGCACAATTTCGATCCCGGCGCAGGGCGCCAAGGACATCCCGTTGAGCGATGTCTCCGCGACGGGCGAGCAACTCAAGTTCGTGCTCAAGCCCGCGGGCGCGCCCGAGGTGGCGTGGGCGAAGTTCGATCTCAAGGTCGCGGCGGACGGCGGCTCGGCCGAGGGCCTGCTGCGTCAGAACGGCGGCGAATTCCCGGTGAAGGCGAGCAAGGGCGAGGCGGCCAAGCTCGTCGCCGCCAAGGACGGCGATACATGGGCCGGCCCGATCACGCTCCCCGGCGGGATCACGCTCGATTTCTCGGTGAACATCATCAAGGACACGGGGACGATCTCGATCCCCGCGCAGGGCGCGAAGGACCTGCCTCTGAGCGAGGTGTCGACGGCGGATTCGCAACTGAAGTTCGTGATCAAGCCCGCGGGCGCGCCCGAGGCGGCGTGGGCGAGGTTTGAGCTGAAGATCGCGTCGGACGGCCACACGGCCGAGGGCGTGCTGCGCCAGGGCGACGGGGAGTTCCCCGTCAAGGTGACGAAGCTCGCGCCGGGCGAAGCGCCGAAGGTGCACGCGCGCCCGCAGGAGCCCAAGGCGCCGTTCCCCTATGAAGTCGAGGACGTGTCGTTTGATAACAAGGCCGCGGGCATCAAGCTCGCGGGCACACTGGTGCGCCCCTCGACGCCCGGGCCGCACCCGGCGGTCGTGATGATCACCGGCTCCGGCCCGCAGGATCGCGACGAGGCGCTGCTCGGACATCGCCCGTTCCTGGTCATCGCCGATCACCTGGTGCGGAACGGCATCGCGGTGCTGCGCTACGACGATCGCGGCGTCGCCAAGTCCACCGGCAACTTCGCCGAGGCGACCAGCGACGACTTTGCCACCGACGCCGTCGCGGGCGTTGAGTACCTCCTGACACGCCCCGAGATCGATCATGCAAAGGTCGGCGTGATGGGGCACAGCGAGGGCGGCCTGATCGCGCCGATCGTCGCCGGCTCGTGCAAGGACGTCGCGTTCATCGTGCTGCTGGCGGGCACTGGCGTTCCCGGCGCGGACGTGATCGTGCTCCAGGGCAAGCTCATCAACATGGCGATGGGCAAGTCCGAGGCCGACGCGGAGGCGGAGGCACAGAAGTCGCGGAAGATCATGAGGATGATCGCGGAGGGCGCCGATCCCGAGGCGATCAAGGGCGAGATCCGCGCGGTCACCATCGAGGAGCTCAAGGCCGACCCGAGCAGCGCGAGTCTCTCTGAGGACGAGCTGAACAAGAAGGCCGAGCAGCTCGTCGCGCAGCAGGTCGGGCAGATGGGCTCGAAGTGGTGGAAGCGATTCCTGGTGCTCGACCCGCGTGATTTCCTCAGGAAGTTCACGTGCCCAGTGCTCGCGATCAACGGGAGCCATGATCTTCAGGTGCCGCCGTCGCAGAACCTCGGCGAGATCGAGAAGGCGCTGAAGGCGGGCGGCAACACCGACGTGACGGTGAAAGAGCTCCCGGAACTCAACCATCTCTTCCAGCACTCCAAGACCGGCGCGCCGAGCGAGTACTCGACGATCGAAGAGACCTTTGCGCCCGAAGCGCTCGACGTCGTGACGGCGTGGATCAGGGCCAGGACCGGGCTGAAGTAGCAATCGTTCGCTTCCTCCGCCGAGCACTCCGCGGCGCAGAACCAACGGTGCATACCCGCGCATACCGAATTCAATGTGAATGCGACTTCGCCGCCATCCGCGGCCCGCCCGAGCACACGCCCGGGCTCGATCTCGGACCATCGCTCGCTGCCGGCAAGCGACAAATGGCATGGTGTCAACCCGAGGATTCCCGTATGATTGTTATCTATGCAGCTCTCTCGCCCTAACTTCGCGTTTGGCGCGATGGCGCGTCATTTCCTCCCGGCCGGCCGACTCCTCGCCGCCATGCTCGTCCTGCTCGCCGCTCCACTCGCGCGCGGTCAGGGTTGCCAGGAGCGCTGGCTCGCCTGGGACGGCGTGCCCGGCGTCGACCGCGGCGTGGAGTTCCTTTCGCCATGGGACCCGGACGGCTCGGGTCCGCTCGGAACCCGCCTGCTCGCGGCGGGGGCGTTCACGCTCGTGGGCTCGCAGCTCATGAACGCGATCGCGTCGTGGGACCCGAGCACGGACACCTGGTCGACCATCGGAGCCGGGCTGCAGGGAGGCTACGTGTACGCCGTCGAGATGCTCGAAAACGGCGAGTTCATCGCCGGGGGTTCCTTCGACTCTTCGGGCGATGTGACGCTCAACGGGATCGCGCGTTGGACCGGGTCAGCATGGGTGCCGATCGGTCCCGGGGTCAGCAAGAGCGCCCTCGTCTATGCAGTAGCACGGATGCCGAGCGGAGACCTTGTCGCCGCCGGCTCCTTCACAACCGCCGGCGGTGTCGCTTGCAGCAACATCGCGCGGTGGAACGGCACGGAATGGTCGCCCCTCGGCGCGGGCGTGGACGGATCGGTGCACGCACTCGCGGTGCTCCCCAGCGGCGACCTCGTCGCGGGCGGCTACTTCCAGAATGCCGGGGGGATTTCTGCCCCGAACATCGCTCGCTGGGACGGAACCCAGTGGATCAGCATGGGCGCGACCGACGACTTGGTCCAATCGCTGCTGGTTCTGCCCAACGGCGAACTCGCAATGGGGGGGTACTTCCAGCTCCCATTCAAGAACATCGCGCGCTGGAGCAACGGCGTCTGGTCGCCCCTCGGTTCCCTCAACTCGTCGGTCAGTCGCCTCTGCCGCCTCTCGGATGGAGAGGTCTATGCCCTGGGCGGGTTCTACAAGAGTTCCGCGCAACCTTTCGGGGGAATCGCCCGCTGGAACGGCTCGAGCTGGGTGAAGGTCGCCGACGGCTCGCCGAGTTGTCGAGCGATTGCGCGACTTCCCGATGGCATCCTCGTCACTGGCGGGTATTTCTCTTCCGCCGGCTCCGTTCCGCTCACGAATATTGCCAAGTGGGACGGCGTCAGTTGGTCGGGCTTCTTCAGCACCGGCTTCAATGACCCACCATCGGTGTTGTTTACCCGACGCAACGGCGACATCATCGCAGGTGGCAATTTCACCAACGCGGGCCCCGGGCTGACCTCCCACATCGCCCGGTGGAACGGATCGATTTGGTCGGCGCTGGGAACCGGTATCAACAACGATGTCACCGCCGTCGCCGAATTGCCGAATGGTGACCTGGTCGTGGGTGGCTCTTTCACTACCGCAGGTGGAACTCCGGCGCGTAATATCGCTCGCTGGGATGGCGCATCGTGGTCCGCGTTTCCCACCGAACCCAGTGGCGAAGTCGATGCGCTTCAAATCTGCTCAAATAGCGATCTGATTGCCGCAGGCTGGTTTACCTCCATTACCGGCGGGCCGTCGGCCAAGTGCATCGCGCGCTGGAACGGCTCGGAGTGGTTCGCGCTCGGCACCGGCACAAGCTCCGGGGTTGAGGCTCTTGCGGAGCTTCCCAACGGCGACATTCTCGCCGGTGGTGCATTCACCACCGCGGGCGGCGTGTCGGCCAATCACATCGCGCGCTGGGATGGCTCGTCATGGCACGCCCTTGGTTCCGGACTGAACAAATGGGTGTATGACATCCTCGCCCTGCCCAACGGTGATGTCATCGTCGCGGGCGCGTTCACCCTGGCAGGCGGAAAGACCGCGAAGGGCATCGCCAGGTGGGACGGCACTGACTGGTTTCCGATCGGAGAGACGCCCACAGGCTTTTCGCTTTCGATGAGCCGGCTGCCCGACGGGCGGCTCGCTTGTCTTGGCTTCTATGGTTGGGGAGGTGGACGACCATCCACGAAAGTCGCGATCTGGGATGGGCAGCAATGGTCGCCGCCCGCGGAGTCCCCCGACGCGCTGGTCATGAACGACTGCTGCGTGGGCCGCGATGGCACCCTGTATGCCGCGGGACTTTTTGGCGGCGTGGGCGACAAGGTCTCCGCGTTCGTCGCTCGCTACCGCACCTGCTCGTGCCCGGGCGACGTCAACAACGACGGCTTCGTCAACGGCGATGACTACGACCAGTTCGCCGAGGCCTTCGACATCGCGGACCCCAGCGCCGATTTCAATGGCGACGGCTTCGTCAACGGCGATGACTACGACGGCTTCGCGCAGGCCTTCGACGCCGGATGTTGAGCCCCCAGCCCAACGACTACTCCGCACCAGAGCACGGTGCTCCTGAGCGCGCCCACGAGCCCCTCTGGAGCGGTTTCAATTCAAGCGGCGCGTCTTCCCATTGCCCATTCCCTCTTGCCCATTGCCGGAGGCGCTCTCCTTGACGCTCGGCTCCAAGCCAATCCGCTCTAGGTTCGCCGGTCACGCCACGGTCACCGCCAAATCGGGCTCCAGGACGCGCGTTTTCATCTTTGGTGACCGTCCGGGGTCACCGACGATGCACGCCGGGGCAACTTCGGGCACTAGAGCATCTTCACCCCAAATCTAGCGCAGTACGGCGCATGTGAGGTTGCGCCCAGATCGCGGTTGGTGTAGCTTCTGTTGCGTGTGTCCGTGGACGCGAGCAAGGAGGCATGGATGGCGACGCCGTACTCACAGGATTTGCGGGACCGAGTGCTGGTGGCGTACGACCGTGGGGTACCGACATCGGAGATCGCAAGGACTTTCCGCGTCAGTCCCGCGTGGGCGCGCCGTCTCAAGCAGCGGCGGCGGGAGACCGGGGAGACGGGCCCCCGTGCGATGGGCGGGGCGACGGTGATCAAGATCGACATGGAGCTGCTGGGCCGGCTGGTCAAGGAACAGCCCGATGCGACGCTGCGTGAACTCCGGGAGCGTCTGGGCAACGTGTGCGGCGAGCCGGCGGTGTGCATGGCGCTCAAGAGGCTGGGGCTGTCGTTGAAAAAAAGACGCTCCACGCGGCGGAGCAGGATCGTCCGGACGTGGCGGCGCGGCGGGAAGAATGGAAGAACGGTCAACGCGACCTCGACTCCGGCCGTCTGATCTTCATCGACGAGACCTGGGCCAAGACCAACATGACGCGACTCCGCGGCCGGGCCCCCGTGGGCGAGCGTCTGATCGACAAGACGCCGCACGGGCACTGGATGACCACCACGCTCATCGCCGCCCTGGACGTGCGCGGCGTGCGCTGCGCCACCGTGGTGGACGGGGCCGTCAACCGCGACGCCTTCGAGGCCTTCGTGGAGCGGGTCCTGCTGCCCGAGCTCGAGCCCGGCGACACCGTGGTGCTCGACAACCTCTCCAGCCATAAGGGCGAGCGTGTCCGTGAGCTCGTCGAGTCATGCGGCGCACGCCTGGAGTTCCTCCCACCCTACAGCCCCGACCTCAACCCCATCGAGATGGTCTTCAGCAAGATCAAGCAGCTCCTCCGCACCCTCGCCTGCCGCACACGCCAGACGCTCTGGAACTCCATGCAGTCCGTCCTCGACGCCGTCACTCCCACCCACGCCGCCAACTGCTACCGACACTGCGGCTACTCGCTACGTCTGGAGTAAGACCGCTCTAGGAAAGCGGGCCGCGAGTTCGTCGGGACCGGTCGCCGTAAATCCCGACAAACTCGCAAGTTGACAACAACCGGGCACGCCGGGGCAAGGCCCGCCATGCCTGGTCACCAAAAACCGTAAATGCTTGGAAAAACTGGGGATCTAGGATTTGAACCTAGACTAACTGATCCAGAGTCAGTCGTGCTACCGTTACACCAATCCCCAATCGGTCCGCGATTGACGGCAATCGCGCCCTGTTTGTCGGGTCAATCCTACCCCGCCCGCCACGCCGCGGCGAGCCCTCGCCCGCCTTCCGGGGCCGGTTGACCCTTCTCGTCCGTGCAGCCCGTACAACCCCACCTGTGTCCATGGCTCGCTTTCGCGGGCTGTTGTGTCGCCATGGACCCGTGAAATGGGCGGACCCTCACGGAGCTCTTGCGGAGCGACGGCTTTACGGCCTGCTCACGCCGCACTCCGGGGTCCAAAAAGCAGCAAGGGCGGCCGCCGTTCAAGCCGCCGCCCCGCTGCACTCATCCTGGTCCGTTGTCTGGCCACGGCGCGGGCCTTCGCGGCTGTCGCACGCGGCTGGAATCATCTTTATGACCTTCCAGGGCTGATGCCCGAGGCAGGTCCGCCCTTGGTTACAGCCATTTCCCGCCGGGGCTGCTGTTGTTCGGGCGGGGCAGGGGCTGGGCACGCCCGAAGTTCGGGCGGGCGGCCTGGCTGGCCGATCCCGTGGAGGGCGGCGTGGGCACCGGCTTGGCCTGGACGACCACGGGCGCCGCCTGGGGGCTGGGGCTCGTAGTCGGGCTGCTCGGCGAGCCGGGCTGCAACCGCGCCTGGCGCACCGAGTCGATCGAGCGATCGAGCTTGCCCAGAATCGACTTGACCTGCTGGAATGACTTTTCGGACGGTCCCATGTCGCGCTCCGCGTCGTCGTTGTGGGTACGACGGGTTGCGTATCGACCGCAAGATGCCGAACCTTGGCGTCTGTCAAGCTTCTTCGTCGGCTCTCCGCGCCGTCGTGACGAGTGTGCCGGTTGAATGAGCCGCCCGCCCGTATACTCCGCATTCTCATGGCGACCATCGCGCTCGATCATGTTCGCAAGCGCTACCCAAACGGGCACGAGGCCGTACGCGAATTCACCCTCGCCATCGCCGACGGCGAATTCGTCGTCCTCGTCGGGCCTTCCGGGTGCGGCAAGTCCACCACGCTCCGCCTGGTCGCGGGTCTTGAAGACCTCACCGACGGCACGATCCGCATCGGCGATCGAGTCGTCAACAACGTCCACCCCAAGGACCGCGACATCGCGATGGTTTTCCAGAACTACGCCCTCTATCCACATATGAGCGTGCGCGAGAACATGTCCTTCGCGCTCAAACTCCGCGGCGTCGCCAGGGACGAGATCAGGGCCCGCGTGCTCAAGGCCGCCCAATCGCTCGGCATCGAGGACCTCTTGGACCGCAAGCCGCGCCAGCTCTCGGGCGGGCAGCGGCAGCGCGTGGCGGTCGGGCGGGCGATCGTCCGCGAGCCCAAGGCGTTCCTGTTCGACGAGCCGCTCTCGAACCTCGACGCCAAGCTGCGCGTCACGACCCGGGCCGAACTCAAGGCGCTGCACCAGCGCCTCCGCACCACCACGATCTATGTCACGCACGACCAGGAAGAGGCGATGACGCTTGGCGACCGGATCGTGGTCATGGCCGACGGCATCATCCAGCAGGCGGGCCCGCCGCTGGAGGTGTATCGCAAGCCCGTCAATCGCTTTGTCGCGTCGTTCATCGGCATGCCGCCCATGAACCTGCTCGAGGGCACGCTCGCGCGCGAGGGAGACGCGATCGTGTTCGTCGAGGGTTCGAGCGACGCGGGCGGCAAGCCTCACAGGCTCGCGTTCCCCGGCGGGCGGAGCGCCGCACTTTCCGGTGCGGTGGGCGAGCCCGTCGTGCTGGGCCTGCGCCCGCAGATGCTCCGGCCCGGGGGCGCCGAGTCCCCCACCACCATGCGCGTTCCGATCTCCGTGGTTGAGCCGCTCGGCGATCTCATCGACGTTTTCTGCTCAACGCCGAAGCACGCGCGCCTCGTCGCTCGCGTCAACGCGGGCGACGCAACCGCCGCCCTCCGCCCCGGCGGCGAGGTGCTACTCGAAGTCGACATGACCCACGCGCACGTCTTTGAGCCCGGCCCGTTCGGCAGGTCGATCGGCTGAGGAACGCGGCGATTCCCCCCACTCCGGGGATGAATGTTCATTGCGGCCAGCGCCCACCTACGTGTATTCTGACGTTATGTTCCAGCCGGCGGCTCATTGCGGACGCTCGCGTCGCTCCCTCTCTCATCTTCGCGCCGCGTTCGCGGGCATACTCCTGTCGCTTGCGAGCCCGCTCCGCGCCGAGCCGCCGACCGATGCTCCAGCGTCCCAGCCGCCCGCGACCGAATCGCCCGCGGCCGATTCTCCAGCAAATGAACCATCCGCTCGCCCCGACGCGCCTGTGGCGACTCCCGGTGACGGCAAAGTGCCCGCCACGCGTGCCGCCATGCGCGTGTATCACCTCCGACTCGAGGGCGACCTGGATTGCACGGCTTTGGCCACCGCGTTCCGCGAGCACCTCGAGGACGCCGCCTCGAAGAAGTGCGGGAAGATCATTCTCGAACTCTCGGGCGATCGCTGGCGCCCCGACGTGGTCCGCGACCTCGCCTTTGCCCTGCGCGAGAGCCACCTGAGCACGAGCGTTGTGCTGAATGATCCGCTGGATCATCGCGTCGGCGCGGGCGCGCTGGCAATCGGCCTGCTCGCCCAAGAACTCTTCATCGAGCGCACGACAAATGTCTTCGCGACGCCCGACCACATCGCGGGCGAACTCGCGCCCGAGTCCGCCGATCTCGAAAAAGCCACGCGCGAGCTTTCCGGCGCGCTCCATGTGGCGCTGGCGCCACGGGGATTGGAATCGCTGGCGTGGATGACCGTCGATCCGACGCGTGAGTCGCTCGAAAAGCCCCTCTACGTCACGCCCGCAAGCGCCGCGACGCCCGCGCGGCTCACCAACTCACCGCCTTCGCCGACCAACCAGGCACGCGGCAAGCCCCCCGCTCCGGTGATCAAGCCTCCCGCCGCCTCCAGTGATCGCGGCGTGACCATCGAACTCTCCGCCGCGGACCTTGAATCGCTCGGGCTCGCAACTCCGGTGCGCGGCCTGGCGAACGTCGCGGCCGGTGCGGGCACGCGCCTCGCGCCCGTCACGCTCCGTGTCTCGCTCGAGGATGCGCGCGCCAAGGCCGCCGATCACCTCGCGGCCGCCGATCGTTCGCTCGCCTCGGCCGAGAAAACTCTCAAGCTCGATTGGCCGCGTGACCCGACGGTCGGTCGCGACGCGTACCAGAAGGCCGCGACCAGCGCCTCGCGCGATCTTGATTCGGTCGCGACAACACTCGCTTTGTTCGAGTCACTGCTGTCCGAATTCCCCGAACTAACGCGTACGCCGGCCCTGGGGCAGACGAGCGTCGCGGGAAAGCCCTCGGCCTATGCCGCCCGCTGGAAACGCGAGGCCCAGAGCCGCGCCGATGACCACGCCAAGTTGCGTGAAAAGGCCCGCCTGTTCGCGTCCCAGTAGGTTTCCGCGCGAATCCGCGAACCCGCGGGGCCCGAACACCATATAGATAACCATCGATACGATCCGTGGGGTTCCATTCCCGCCCGGATCGTGTAAGCTGGCCTTGTGCATCGGCGGCAACGGATCGCCGCCTCCCCGGCCGGATTGGCCAGTGCAGGTCACTCACGGTCACTCACGGCCCCCACGGACGGCCCGGTTCTTTTCGTTCGACCCGCCCCTTCGGAGGACCATCCGATGCGCACCCTCGTCGCCATTCCCGTCTACAACGAAGAGAACACCCTTCGCTCCGTCGTCGAACGCGTGCTGATGCACGCCGGGAATGTCCTCGTGGTCGATGATGGCTCGACCGACGCGAGCACATCGCTCCTTCCGCGTCTCCCCGTCGACATCATCCGTCACACCGTCAACCGCGGCTACGGGCGATCGATCCGAGACGCGTTCGCGTGGGCGGTGGCCGACGGCTATGACTGGGTCGTCACGATGGACTGCGACCTGCAGCACGAGCCCGACGAACTACCGAACTTCTTCGATCGCATCCACGAGGACAACGCGGACGTGATCTCGGGTTCGCGATTCCTCCCCGCGTCCAAGGCGGAGGGCCTGCTCCCGCCGCCCGAGCGCCGCCAGATCAACACCATCATCACGCGCGAGCTCAACGAGCGCCTGTCGTCGCGCCTGGGCGCTCTCACCGACGCGTTCTGCGGCTACAAGGCCTTCCGCGTCGACGCGCTCCGCTCGCTCTCGCTCAACGAAGACGGGTACGCGTTCCCGCTGCAGTTCTGGGTGCAGGCCGCCGCGCGCCGCCTCCGCGTCTCTGAAATCCCCGTCACGCTGATCTACAACGACCCGAACCGAAGCTTCGGCGAGGAGCTCGACGTCGCGAGCGTTCGCCTTGAGCACTACCAGCGCGTGCTGCACCGCGAGCTCTCTCGCCACCGGCACGAGCTCGAGCCTGAAGCGACCCACGGCGTGTGCTACTGCTGCCGGTAACCCGTGCCACGCGCGAGACTCGCGGCTCACGACCAACCACTCACGACATCTCTCTTCCCGCCGCGAGCCACGAACTTGGCCGCGGTTGTGCCTCCGCACCGTTCCTTCTTGCATCCCAACTCTCGGCTCCCGCCTTCACTTTCATTCCCCGCTCTCTCCGTCTCTGCGCTCGCCGCGGCCTCTGCGTTGAAACCTCTTCTCTTCCCCACTCCCACCTGGCTTCTTCCCCTAAACTCCGTCGTGCCCACGCCGCCCAAGGAATCGCTCACGCTCGATCCCGCGCCGTCGCGATGGATTGACCTCGTGCGCCAGCGCCCGGCGCGCGTGCCCGCGTGGCTCTCTTCTTCAGCCGGGTCGTTCCGATCGCAGCTTGCACTGCCCGAAGGCCCGCTCGTCATGAGCGGGCACCAGGCGATCCTGTGGCATCCCGGCATTCTCGCCAAGTACATTGCGGCCGGCGCCTGCGCCCGGGCGGGCGGGGCCGCCGCCGCATGGGTCGTCGTCGATCAGGACACCCCGCCGCCGCACGAACTCGCCTGGCCACGCCGCGCCAGCACCAACAGCAATCGCGTGCTCATCGGCGCGCAGCGCTTTGAATATGCATCGCCGTGCGACGCCGAGGTGCCCGCGTGCGCCCGCCCGACGCTCGTCGCAAGAACGCTCGACGACGATTCGCTCTTCATCGATTCCGCCGAGGCCCTGCCGCGGATCCGCGCCGCGATCAACGACGCGGCACGCGCGCTCAACGCAGCGGAACAGATCACCCGCACGATCGAATCACTGCTCCCGCCTTCGATCGCCCCGGTTCCGGCGTTTTTCGCGACCTCGATCGCGCGCACCGACTTCTTTGCCGCGGTTGTTCGACACATGCATTCCGATCCCCGTCGGTGCATCGAGGCGTACAACGCGGCGGCGCTCGCTCACCCGGACGCCGACATCCGCCCGCTCGACGCCAGCGCTCTCGAGCTTCCGCTCTGGCGCATCTCGGGGCCGCTCGGGCGCGCCACACGCCGCGCCGTGGCGGCCGGCGATCTTGAGTCGATCCCCGCGCACGAGCTGGCGCCCCGCGCGCTCCTGATGACCGCGCTCCTGCGTCTGGCGGCGTGCGATCTCTTCATCCACGGCACGGGCGGTGTCGCCTACGACCGCGTCACCGACGCGTGGCTCGCATCATGGCTCGGACCCGACGCCGCCCCCGCGCCGACCGCGCTGGCGACGGCGACGCTCCTGATCCCGCTCGACGCCGCGCCGGAGGACCCCCTTTCCAGCGGGGCCATCGCCGCGCAACGTGCCTACCGCGACGCGCTCCACAAGCCCGGCTCGCTGGGCGATGAGACGCTCGAATCGCAGCGCCGGGCGCTCGTCGCGTCGATCGCCGCGTCCGAGTATCGCTCCGCGCGACGCGAGCATCTGTATCGCGAGCTCCATCAACTGCTCGCGCTTCACCGCGAGCGCCATGGATCCGCCATCGAAGCTCGGCGCGCCGCCGCGCTCGCCGCCCGCACGAGCGCCAAGGACCGGGCCGCGTCGATCCGAACGTGGGCTTTTCCGCTCTATCCCGCCTCATCGCTCTCACGCCTGCGCGACGAGATTCACCGGGCTTTCACGCCCGCCGCGCCGGGGGGCTCATCATGAATTCGCGTGTCGCGCCGATCACGCTCGCACTGCTCACTCTCGCCGCCGTCGCGGCGGTCCTCTTCTACAGCGTTCGCCCGACCAACACCGGCAACACCGCGCCCGGCGCCAACCAGTCCGCCCACGGCGTCGAAACTCCGAACGCCAAGACCCCGCCGCGAATCGCCGTGCTTTCGCCCGCGCTCGCGGTCATGCTCAGCGACCTCGGAGCCGCGCCGTCCATCGTCGGTCGACACGGCTATGACATGATCCTCGACAAATCGCTCCCTTCCTGCGGCGATCAATCGGGCATCGATTACGAGTCGCTCCTCTCGGTCCGGCCCACGCACGTGCTGATCGAGTGGGGAAGCCGCCCGCTCCCCGAACGTCTCGTCGAGCTCTCCGCGTCGCACGCGTGGAACGTTCGCGCGTTCACGCTCCTTTCGCTCGAAGATGTGACGCGCTCGCTGGTTGATCTCTCCGCCACACTCAAGGACGCCGGCCTCGACGTTTCCGAGAAATCGGCCGCGCTCGCCGCGACGCTCGGCGACTCGATGCGCCCACGACCCGATCTTGCGCGCCTCGGCGGCGTGCTCTTGCTCATGTCCGTGCGCCCGCCGGCCGCCCTCGGGCCCGGGTCGGTTCATCACGAGATCCTCACGCGCCTGGGCGCGACCGCCGCCCTGACCAAGCCATCGCCTTACATCGAGCTCGACGCGGAGGACGTGCGTCATCTCGCGCCCGGCGTGATCGTGCTCGTCACACCCCGCGCCACCGGCGCCGCGCCGGTCGTGAAGGACACGCCCGAGGCCCGTCGCCTTCTTCTGGGCCCGCTCTCGTCGCTGGATATCCCAGCCGTGCAGGGCGACCGCATCATCGTCATCGACGATCCGCTCGCGCTCCTCCCCACCACGCGCCTCGCGGACTTCGCCAAGGAGCTCGGCGACCGCCTCGAGGCCCTCGCGCGCTGATCGCAAGTCCGAGCCGTTGTTCCTCGTCGTGCTTCGGGAAGCGAGTTGTCATTCCCGCGCGTCCTCTCTCTGTTCTTGTTAATCCTCTCCTCCTCCCATCCATCCGCTTTGCCTCTGCGCTCTCCGCGACCTCGGCGTTGAAACCACTTCTCTTCCCCACTCCCCTCTTCCGGCGTTCCCTACCATCCGCACCATGGCATTCTCAGACCCCATCACGCTCCTGGCCGATCGCTTCCGCGCCGCGATCCGGGCCGCTTTCCCGTCCCTTGCCGGCGAGATCGACCCGCTCATCGCGCCGAGCAAGCAGGCCCAGTTCGGCGATTTCCAGTGCAACGCCGCCATGAGCCTCGCCAAGCAGTTGGCGTCCAAACCACGCGATGTCGCGCAGGCGATCGTCAAGCACGCCGACCTCGGCGATCTGGCGGAGAAGCTCACCGACGCCTCCATCGCCGGCCCGGGCTTCATCAACATCAAGCTCCGCGGCGATTCGCTCGGCTCGCTCCTTGTCTCGATGGACGCGCCGTCATTGGGCGTTGAGCCCGCCCGCGACCCCATGACCGTCGTGGTCGACCTCATGGGCGTCAACCTCGCCAAGCAGATGCACGTGGGCCACCTCCGCTCGCCCTTCATCGGCGACGCGGTCGCGCGCACGTTCGAGCGGCTCGGTCACACGGTCCTGCGTCAGAATCACCTGGGGGACTGGGGCCTGAACATCGCCATGACCGTGGCGCGGCTCATCGAGATGCGCGACGCCGGCACGCTCAATCTCGACTCCATCACCCTCGACCAGCTCGACGCGGCGTACAAGGCCGCCGAATCCTCCACCCGGCGCGACGTCGACGGCCTGGCCGCCGCCCGAAAGTCCGGGCACCCCAAGGCGATCGCGGAACTCGAGGCGCAGGTCGACGGCGCGACGGACGCCTTCACCCGCGCTCGCCAGACGCTCGTCAAGCTGCAGGCCCACGACCCCGATACCTTCAGCGTGTGGCAGCGCATCCGCGACGTCACCATGTCGGTGTGCCTGGCGGTGTGCAAGCGCCTGCAGGTCAACGTCACCGACGAGCACAGCGCGGGCGAATCAAGCTACGCGGAGGAACTCGCGCCCATGGTCGCGGATCTGGAGAAGCGCGCCGTCGCCGAGGTCGATCAGGGCGCGCTCATCGTCCGCGTCGATCAGCCGGCGCGTGACGCCGCGGGGAATCCGGCGTGGGAGCCCATCAAGGAGCCCTGCCTGGTCCGCAAGACCGACGGCGGGTTCCTCTACGCAACGACGGACGTGTGCGCCATCCGCCGGCGTGTGCAGAGGCTGCTGGCCGACCGCATCATCTATTGCATCGACGCGCGCCAGAACCTGCACCTGCGCCAGGTCTTTGCCGCCAGCATCCGCGCGGGCTACGCGACCAACCCGCGCACCGGACGCACCGCCGTCATGGAGCACGCGGCGTTCGGCGCGGTGCTGGGCGAGGACGGGCGTCCCTTCAAGACCCGGAGCGGCGACAGCGTCTCGCTCCAGGCCCTCATCGACGAGGCCGTCGAGCGCGCCGGCGCGGCGGTCCGCGCCCGCAACGCCGCGATCGCCGACTCGGAGTGGCGCGCCACCGCCGAGACCATCGGCGTGGCGGCCATGAAATACGCCGACCTCTGCAACGATCGCTCACGCGACTACATGTTCAGCTTCGATCGCATGCTCGCCTTCGAGGGCAACACCGGCCCGTACCTTCTCTATGCCTACGCCCGCATCCGGCGCATCTTTGAGAAGGCCCGCGAACGCGGCGTGGAAAGCTCCTGGTCGTCCGCCGGGTTCCGTATCGCAGCGCCCAGCGAGAAGACGCTGGCGCTTGCCCTTCTGCCTTACAACGCCGCCGTCGCCCGCGTCGCGGAGACGCTCCAGCCGCACCACCTGTGCCAGTACCTCTACGACCTGGCGGGCACCTTCAGCACGTTCTATGACCAGTGCCCCGTGGTCGACGCGCCCGACGCCGCCACGCGCGACTCGCGCCTCCGCCTGTGCGACCTGACGGGCCGCGTGCTCCGCGACGGCCTCTCCGTTCTGGGAATCCCGACGCTCGAGCGGATGTAATACCGACGGGCCTGCAGCGCAGGCAAGGGTCTTCGGGTGGCCCGGCGGTCCCCGCCGATCGGTGCCCTTGTTCCGCCAGCACTCCGTGCCGACGACTTCCTATTCACGAGCGATTGGCGGCACAAGAGTGCGGTCGACCAAGAAGATCTCGGCGTGAAGCGCCGACCTGTCCATTCGCGCGCCGCGGACCCGTCTTCGGGTCCATGCTCTACCTCTCCTCTCCTCTGCGTTCTCCGCGACCGCTGCGTTGCAATCTCCTTTTCTTCCCACTCCCCATTCCCGACTCGCCATTCCCCTCTTGCGCACCAAACGAAAACGGCCGGCCCCCTGAGGGACCGGCCGAGTCGGAGTCATCAAGTTCGGGGTTTTCACCCCGCGAACGCGGAACGTCTTAGAAGACGAGGGTCATCTGGAGACGCAGCGCGATCTGGTCGCTCTCGCTGTCAGTGCGGAGCGCGTTGTTGTTGCTGTCCATGATGCCGGCGGTCAGATCGTTCTGATCGGGCTCATTGACGAACCACTGCACGTCGGCCGTGAACTTGGCGGCGTGCGACTCGGGGAAGAAGTAGTGATTCCAGCCAACCGCGAGGGTGTGGAAGTCATCGTCGCCGGTGCGATCGCCATCCGGGATCACCCAGTCCCAACGAGCGAAGAGCTCGTCCGAAGCGCTGACGAAGATACCGCCGTGCATGAGAACGCCCCAGTCATCGGTGCTCTTGGTGCCGTTCTCATCGGGGTCGGTGTGGTTGCCGACGCCGGCGAGGTAGAAGTTCCAGCCGTTGCCCTCAAGGCTGTAGTCGAGGGTGTACTGGAGCATGTTGAACTGGGGCTGGCTGGCGACGGCGGCCGTGTTGCCGACGTGCTGCCAGTGGAACGCCGCGCCGAAGAGGCCGGCCATTTCCTTGTTCTGCCAGCTGGTGAAGTCGTTGAAGCGCTTCCAGTCATCGCCCCACTTCATCTCGAAGCGGCCGGTCAGGGCCAGATCGCCCTCGGACGCAGAGTTGTACGGGGTGTTGCGGGTGTTCGGACCATCGCTGACGGCGCCCATGAAGCGGATCGAATCCGACTCATAGGTCCACATCAGGCCCTGGGCGCGGCCGGCGGTGAAGATCGTGTTCACGACCGAGCGGTCAACCGAGAGCTGACGGACGTCGCTCACGAGCTCTTCGCGGAGCATGGGGAGCTTGAACTGGCCCCACTTGAGCGCGTTGTTGTCATCCAGCTTGTAGTTGCCATAGGCATCCTGCAGGCTGGCCTCGCCGCTCTTGTCGAAATCGCTGTCGATCTTGAACGACAGGTTGTCGTTGCCGATCGTGCCGGTGATTTCGAGGCGGGTGCGGGTGGCCTCAAAGCCGTGGGTGTAACCGCTGTCGTGACCCGACGAACCGCCGGACGGATTGTCACGGAAGTTGTGGATCCAGCGGAACTGGCTGAAGCCGTGAACGGCCACAGTCGAACCGGCATCGGCGAACATGCCCGCGCTGTTGGCCCGGCTCTGGCTCGCGGCCAGGAGCTCAGCCTGATAGGCGCGATCGCTGGTGTCACCGGCCATCGCCGCCGTGCTCAGCGCCGCACCGGCGATTACCACGAGAACGCTAGTCTGCTTCATGTCCTGAGACTCCTTGATGAACAGCTACTCCGACGGGGCCTTCCGACCGGGCACCAGCCCGACCCGGGAAGCCTTGGAACGCCGCTGCTGACGTTCCGGTTGATCCTGTTGGTCCGCCGACACACAGCTCGCCGGCGCTGCCGAGACTCCCCCGGCATCCACCCGCGACCTCCATCCGCCGTTGCCGGCCGTCGCGGGACTCATTCTTTCTCACGGCTCCGCTCGAACGAGACAAAAGCCGTGTTTGGAAGTGTCGATGATTACGCCGTCAATCCCACTCGTCAAGCCCGACCCCCGGAACCGCTCCGAGTCCGAGCCCAACTTCCAAACCAAACTCCAACCCTGACCCCGGCAAAACTCGCCGGTGTGGTCTGTCGCATCGGCGTCCGGTTCGCGCGTCCTCCACAAATCCGCGATCCGTTGCACCGAAATCCAGACCGAATCTTCTCAAAACGCGCAAAGTGTGCTTGAATCACACCCCGCCGCGGGGACTCCCCCCACGTGGACGCGATGCTAGCACCTCCAAACCTGCGTGTCGAATGATGACATCGAAGTCGTGAATAATGTGGATAACTCGCGCAAAGCCTTGACCATCATCCTTTTAGCGCAATCCAAATCGACCCACAATCCGCCCCGAATCAGGCTCCTACTAGGCTTTTTCGCCGCACTTTTTGGTGCGCCGTGCGCGGGCCCGCGCCGCCCTGTCAGAATGGAGCCGTTCCGATGCACGCACCGCCGCTCGCCACTTCTCGACAGGCCGCTCTCGCGATGACCCAGCACAAGCACATCCTCATCGTCGACGACGAGCGCGATCTCCTCGAACTCCTGCAGTTCAACCTCGCCAAGGCCGGCTACGAAATTTCCACCGCCTCCAACGGGAGGCTCGCGCTCGAGGCTCTTTCGCTTCGCACACCCGACCTCATTCTTCTGGACGTGATGCTCCCCGAGTTATCCGGGACCGAGGTCGCGGGACGCGTGCGCGCCAACCCCGCGACGGCCCACATCCCCATCATCATGCTGACGGCCAAGGGCGAGGATGTCGACCAGATCGTCGGTCTCACGGTGGGTGCCGACGACTACGTCACCAAGCCCTTTTCGAACAAGGTTCTGCTGGCACGCATCGAGGCCGTGCTCCGACGCTCGTCAAAGCCCAGCGCGGATAACCGCCAGCTGACGCTGGGGCCGGTGCGCGTCAGCGGCGACACTCATGAAGTCTGGGTCGACGACGAGCCCGTCAAGCTCACGCTCACCGAGTTCCGCCTGCTCACCGCGATGATGCAGGCCGGGGGCAAAGTCCTCACCCGCGCCGCCCTCATGAACAAGGCCATCGGCCCGGGCATCACGGTCACCGAACGCACCATCGACGTCCACATGACCGCCATCCGCAAACGCCTCGGCCCGCACGCGGGCATGATCAAGACCGTCCGCGGCGTGGGCTACCGCATGACCCCCGATTCCTCGGGGCCGGATGAGTCCTGATCGCGCCCGATTCGCTCGGCTCATCGCGCGTCCCGCGATAGCATGGGCCCCCATGGCGGACGATCGACCAACCGACCCGGCGCGCGGCTCCCAGGCCGCCGACTCGACGCCCGCGAATAACCAGACCCGGACGCCGATCGTGCCCGGTCCCTCTCGCGCGCTCGCCGTGGCTGGGAGCGGAGCCACGCCGTTGGTCTCTCGCGAGAGCGCCCTGACCGCGCTGGCCGTCGTCGGCGCGGCGGCCATCCTGAGCGAGCTTCTCGACGCCCCTCCCATCATCGCGGTTGCCCTGGTGCTCATCGCGGCGATCACCGGAGTCGTGATCGTTCTTTCCGGCACGCGACGCGACGCCGCCCCGGTGCGGGTGGACGCGCTCGACCAGCTCCGGGCGACGCTCGCCGCGGGCCCCCGTGAATCGGGCGAGGAACTGGTCGCGCTGGTCCGCGAGAGACTCGCGGCGGCCAACCTCACGGCGTCCAACCTCCGGGCGGTGCTCGACGCCGATCGCGACCCGGTCCTGGCGACGGACTCCGCGGGCGAGCTTGTGATCTGGAACCGCGCGACGTGCGACTTCTTCGAAAAGCCGGCGCAGGCGCTGCGGGGGCGGATCATCGACGAGCTCTTCACGCAGTCGGAGGTGCTGGGGCTGCACGCCGCCGCCGTCGCGGGACAGGCCCGGGCGGCGCAGGTCCGCATGAGTCGCCAGGGCGTCATGCGCGTGTACGAGGTCGTCGCCGCGCCCGCGGCCTTGGAACTCACCGGCCTGTCCACGCGCTCGCGCGCCACCTACGCCGAGCCGGGGGTGGTGCTGACGCTGCGCGACGTCACGGAGCTGGCGCGGGCGGTGCAGCTGAAGACCGACTTTGTCGCCAACGCGAGCCACGAGCTGCGCACGCCGCTCTCGTCGATCAAGGCCGCCGCAGAAACGCTGGGCGAGATGGTCGAAGAGCCGCCCATGGCCGCACGCCTGGTTCAGATGATCGCGGCCAACACGACGCGCCTCGAAGAACTCACGCGCGACCTGCTCGACCTCTCGCGCCTCGAAACGCCCGAGGCTGCCGTCGAACTCTCGCCCGTTCGACTGCCAGAACTCTTCGAGTCTCTCACGCCCGTCTTCGAGACCGCGTGCAAGGAACGCAACCTGCGCCTGGTCTTTGAGCCCGCGCCCGACGCGAGCGAAATCACCAGCGACCCGCGCCTCCTCTCGCTCATCCTGAAGAACCTGATCGAGAACTCGACCAAGTTCGCGTACGAGGGCACCGCCATCCGCGTCGTCGCGTCGCGCGGCTCGTCCGGAGACGCTCTGCGAATCCAGGTCATCGATCAGGGCATCGGCATCCCACTCAACGCGCAGGACCGCATCTTCGAACGCTTCTACCAGGTCGATCTCTCCCGCGCCGGCGGCACATCGCGCCGCGGCACGGGCCTGGGACTGGCCATCGTCAAGCACGCCGCCAAGGCCCTTGGCGGCACGATCAGCGTTCAATCCGTGTGGAAAGAGGGGACGACGATGACGGTCGAGCTGCCGTCGATCTAACCCTCGGCCGGGGCCTCGCGCGTGCGCGCCGGGCGCTCCACGCCGCCTTCATCCCATGCAACCCGCTCCCATCCACGATCGCCCGTATCGCGCGGCGTGACACGAGGCCGCGCCGACATGCCGAACTCGCCAGCCGCCGACTTCTCTGAGTTCGCGCCCTTCCTTCTTCCTCCGCGACCTCCGCGGTGAATTGCCCTCGCCTTCGCTGGCGAATGCCGAATGCGGCGCCCTTGTTGAGACTGCGTCTAACTTGCCGCGCACTCCCGCATTCCGCGCGGGCGATCTCTACGATCGTGCATGACGCAGACGAGCGCGCCGCACCCGACCCACGCCCCGCACGCCAAGCCCGAAGCGCCTCCAACGTCCTTTCTTGACCTCCTCTTCTCGCCAAAGGGCGAGCTCACCGGCGCGATCATCGCGGGCGCATTCCTGCTCGCGGGCTTTATCGTTCACACGCTGCTCAAGCAGGAGAGCGCCGAGTGGCTCGTCTGGGTCAGCCTGGGCGTGGGCATGGTCTACGGCCTGCGCGCCGCCTGGCAGGCCGTCGCCCAGTGGCGCATCGACATCGACGTCCTCATGATCGTCGGCGCGGGGCTGGCGGCCTACATCGGGCACCCCGAAGAGGGCGCGCTCCTCCTCTTCCTCTTCACGCTCGCCGGCGCGCTCGAGGAACTCGCGATGCAGCGCACCAAGCGCGAGGTCGAGGCCCTCAACAAGCTCATGCCCGTCGACGCCATCGTCCTGCGTCAGGGCCAGTGGGTCGAGGCCGATCCCGATTCGCTCGTGTCGGGCGAGATCGTCAAGGTCCGCCCCGGCGAGCGCGTGCCCACCGACGCCGTCGTCACCACCGGCAAGACGTCGTTCGATCAGTCGGCGATCACGGGCGAATCCATGCCGCGCAACGTCGAGGAGGGCGACGAGCTCTACGCGGGCACGATCAACACCGACGCGCCGATCGAGGCGCGGGTGCTCCGACCCGTGCGCGAGTCGAGCCTGCAGAAGATCCTGAACCTCGTGACCCAGGCCAGCGAGCAGCGCGAGCCCGTGCAGCGCATCATCGACCGCGTCAGCGAGCCCTACGCGCTGGGCGTGATGGGCATCAGCTTCGCCGTGCTGATGGTGTGGTGGCTGGTCTTCAAGCGCCCGTGGTCCGACGCGCTCTACACCTCGATCACGCTGCTCATCGTGGCGTCCCCCTGCGCGCTGGTGATCGCGACGCCCACCGCCACGCTCGCCGCCATCGCGCGGGCCGCCCGCGCCGGCCTGCTCTTCAAGGGCGGGCAGTCCATCGAGCGACTCTCCACCATCGGCGCGATCTGCTTCGACAAGACCGGCACACTGACCATGGGCCGCCCGCAGGTGTACGAGATCCAGCCCGTCGCCTGGTCCGACACCACGCGCCTGCTGGCGATCGCCGCGGGCCTCGAGGCCGATTCCACCCACCCGATCGCCGTCGCGGTGCGCGACGTCGCCTCCAAGCGCGGCGTGAGTCCCCTGGCGATCGGAGAGCTCGGGCACATCACGGGCAAGGGCATCTCGGGCGTCATCGGTTCGGCCCGCGTGCGCCTCGGCTCGTACTCCTTCACCGAAGAGCTCATCCCCATCTGCCTGCGCGCCCGCGTACGCGAGCTGCTCGAGCAGGCCCAGGGACGCGGGCACGTCGCGATCGTGGCGGCCCACGAATCGCCCGACCTCCCCGCCGGCGGCGAGGTCGCCGTCGTCCTCATGGCCGACCCGCCGCGCCCCGGCGCCCACGAACTCACCAGGCAACTTCACGAATTGGGTGTTCGCCCCGCGCGCATGCTGACGGGCGACAACCGGCGCACCGCTGAGCGCGTCGCCGCCGCCCTGGGCATCGATCAGGTCGACGCCGAGCTCCTCCCCGAGAACAAGGTCGAGATCGTCCGGCGCATGCGCGACGAGCGCAAGCACACCGGCTTGAAGTACCCGGGCGTTGCCCTCATGGGCGACGGCGTGAACGACGCGCCGGCGCTCGCCGCCGCCGATCTTGCCATCGGCATGGGTGCGATCGGCTCCGACGCCGCCCTCGAATCCTCGGATGTCGTGCTGCTGGCCGAGCATCTCTCGGTCGTGCCCTGGGGCGTTGAGCTGGCACGGCGCACCCGCACGATCGTGAAGGCCAATCTGGTATTTGCACTGGGTGTGATCGTGCTCATGTCGATCACAACCCTGATCGGCTCACTGATCGATCGGGTCGTCCCACTCTCAATCGGCGTGTTGGCGCACGAGGGCGGCACCATCCTGGTCGTCGCCAACAGCTTGCGCCTGCTCTTCGTGCCCGCCCCCCGACACGCACCCGCAAAGAGCACCTAAGACTCCCGATTCCAAGCGGTTGGCGTGCGAATACTTGACCAGTCGGTTACCTTGTCGTGCCGCCGCGAACGCGGTCGTGGCGGGCCGTCGGATGCCTCGAAGCCCCGGAGAGATCCATGTATTCACAGACTGCCGAGTACGCGCTGCGGGCGATGTCGTGCCTGGCCCTGCGGCCCAATGTTCTCGTGTCGACCAACGTGCTCGCTCGTGAGACCAAGGTCCCCAGCAACTACTTGTCCAAGGTCCTGCAGACCCTCGCCAACGTCGGCCTCATCGAGGGCCGGCGCGGCGTTGGCGGCGGGTACAAGCTCTCGCGCGATCCCAAGGACACCACGCTCCTTCAGGTCATCAACGCCGTTAGCCCCGTTGAGCGCATCACCTCGTGCCCGCTCGGCCTGCAGAACCACGGGCCGAATCTCTGCCCGCTCCATCGCCGCGCCGACATGGCCGCCGCCGCCGTGATCGAGATCTTCGGCAACACCTCCCTCGCCGACCTCCTCACCAACTCCAACAAGCCGCTGTGCGACACGGAAAAGACCGCCCGCCTCACGGTCCAGGGCTCGCTCGCACGCTGATCGCCGCCCGCCCGTCCAACCGACGCGTCGGCTTGGTCCCAAGCCAGCCCGATTCCTGCGCCCACCCGCGGGTCCATACGATCCGCCCCATGACCAATCCGTCCACTCCGTCCGATCGTTCCAACCCCCCCACGCCCGCCGAGCCCGCGCACCCGCACCACCTCGAGCAGCAACGCCGCGCCAACCGCGACGCCGTCGCGCAGCTCGGCCTGCTTCCCTACGGCCTGCGCACCGACGGCATCATGACCATCGAGGGCGCCCGCGTCCGCTTCGATGAAGACGCCAACACCGAGTTCAACGCCAAGGGCAAGGAACCCGGTTACGTCGACCGCCGCCCCGTCGTCCGCGTCGCCGGGCGCGTCGTGCTCCATCGCGACAACGGCAAGCTCATCTGGATGAACCTGCGCGACCAGACCGGCGACGTGCAGGTCGCTGTCTCGCAGCGTGATTGCCAGGACCAGGGCTTCCCGCTCGCCAAGCTCACGGACCTGGGCGACGTCGTGGTCGCCGCCGGCCGCCTCATGAAGACCAAGACCGGCGAGATCACCGTGTGGGCCAAGGAACTTCTGCCCGCGAGCAAGTGCCTTGTGCCGCCGCCCGAGAAGCACGCCGGCCTGCAGGACGTGGAAATCCGCTACCGCCAGCGTTACCTCGACCTCTGGTCGAACCCCGAGACGCTCAAGGTCTTCGAGCTCCGCTCGCGCCTGGTCTCGCGCATCCGCGCATTCATGCAGTCGCGCGGCTACCTCGAGGTCGAGACGCCGATGCTCCAGACCCTCGCGGGCGGCGCCGCCGCGCGCCCCTTCGTCACCCACATGAACGCGCTGGACATCAAGCTCTTCATGCGCATCGCGCCCGAGCTCTACCTCAAGCGCCTCCTGGTCGGCGGCATGCCCAAGGTCTTCGAGGTCAACCGCAACTTCCGCAACGAGGGCCTCGACAAGCAGCACAACCCCGAGTTCACCATGCTCGAGGCCTACCACGCCTTCGGCGACGTCGAGACCGTGATGGAACTCACCGAGTCCATCATCCGCGACGCCGCGACCTTCGTCGCGCAGCAGCGAGAAGACGGCGCCGCCAACCTCACGCTCCCGTTCGGCGACCTCAACATCGATTTCGCCCGCCCCTTCGAGCGCGTCAGCTACGCCTCGCTCTTCGAGAAGGCCTACGGCTTCCCCATCACAGACGGCCCGCGCGCCAAGGCCGAACTCAAGAAGCGCCGACCCAACCTCGCCGCGCAGGTTGACGCCATGGACGACATCCTCGTCGTCAACGAGCTCTTCGAGGACAAGGAGCACGGCGGCGAGGCTCAGCTCGACCACGCGCGCCCCACGTTCATCACCGATTACCCCGCCGCCATCAGCCCGCTCACCCGCCCCAAGCGCGACAACCCCGTGCTCGCGGACCGCGCCGACCTGTTCATCGCCGGCATGGAGATCGCGCCCCACTACACCGAGCTCAACGACCCCGATGTGCAGGAGCGGAAGTTCCGCGAGCAGCTCAAGGGCCTCGATGCGGAAAAGAACGCCGAGGAAAACACCTTCCGCACCTTCGACGAGGACTTCATCCGCGCCCTGAAGGTCGGCATGCCCCCCGCCGGCGGCATGGGCCTGGGCGTCGATCGCCTCGTCATGATCCTCACGAACCAACGCACCATCCGCGACGTGATGCTCTTCCCGATGATGCGACCGGAGTGAGAAAGTCCGTCCCAACCATCATCCCGTACGACGACACATAACTCAGACACGCTTGTGCGATCTCCTTCCATCAAATATGCTGGAAGTGATGTCGTCTCGTCCCCTTCAACCACTCTTCCTTCTCAGCGACGAGCCCATCGGCGTCAGCGGCGACGACGGGCTCAATATGAACCAGACCGCGCGCGTCATCGCCGAGGCCGCCCTCGGCGCCGCGACCCCGTTCACCGTCGGCATCTTCGGCACATGGGGGCACGGCAAGACATCCGTGCTCAACGCCGCCCGAACGTTGCTCGAACCTGTTAAACCCGATGGCACGGTCACACACCCATACCCACACATCATCACCGTCCAGTTCAACGCCTGGCGCTACGAGCGCGAAGAACATCCGATCGTTCCCCTGGTCGCGTCGATCGCTCGGGCGATCGAAAGGAGATTGCAGGGCAAACCGTCTACACCAACGATCTTCGAAGAAGCAGACCAAGCGTACTTGCACCGAATTGTGGACGCGGCTCGCGGAGTATGGCGGTATGTTCGGTCATTTCCGCGAGGCGTGAAGCTGAAGCCAAAACTCAAGATTGGCCTTCCAGTACTCGCAGAGGCAGGAGTAGATTGCGAGCTCGACATCGCCAAGAAAGCCGAGAACGCGGACAGGCTTGAGCAAGAAACACCCGAAGGCGTGGCAGGCATTGCTGCTGAGTGGGCCGCGGATTCGCTCTACCTCTCCGCCTTTGATGACCTGGCCGCCCTCCACGCCGCCGCGCGAAAAGACCGTGCCAACACAACACACCAGGCACCAACGATCGTGGTCTTCATCGACGACCTCGACCGCTGCCGCCCCGAGTCGGCCGTGGAAATCCTCGAAGGCATTAAGCTCGTGCTCGCCCAGCCCGGCTTCGTCTTCGTGCTCGCCCTCTACCGCGAGGTCATCGAGCGATACCTCGACCGCCTTGCGGAGGTGCGCTACGGCGAAAAGCACAAGAACATCGGCGAGGGCTACGTCGACAAGATCGTGCAACTTCCCCTCTGGCTCCCGTCCCACGAAGCCGAGTTTGAAGGGTACATCCACAAGCTCATCGACACCAAGCTGCGCCCCGGCCTGATCCCTCCCAATCCCAAGCCCAACGACCCCGCAGTCGCTGCCGCGGAGTCCCTCTTGCAAGCGATCCGCGGCTGCGCCCCCCTGCTCGCCAGCCTCAGCGACCATTCCCCGCGCCGGCTCGTGCGGAAGATCAACGAACTCCTGATCGACGACCACCTGCTCCCCGAAGACGCGCACAAGACGCTCGCCTGCAGGCCAGAAGAGCGACGGGCCAGGCTCTTTCCGCTCTGCCTGATCCAGAGGGCGCTCCAGGATTTGCCGCTTCCCCAGCAGGTGCGCCCTCTGATTGAGAACAACGCGCTCTGTGATGCGATTGCGAAGTACAGGCCAGACCTTGCGGACAAGGCCGATCCCGAGGGGCATGTCGGACCCGCCCTCTTCCGTGCCGCGCTCAAGGTGGCGCTGGGACAGGCCGCGCCGCGAGAGGCCGCGGGCGATCCTGGGCGCGAGAAGTCAACGCACGAGAAAATCGACCCCGTCTTTGCCAAGCTCGATCGGAACACTCTGATGGCGTGGTGGCGGGCGACGGATTGTCTTGATCTCGATCCTCGCCGTGCGGCCATTCTGAACACCGGCGCCGGGCGCGGCTGGCTGAAGGATCACACGGGCCGGCGCCTCGTGGCGAAGTCCGTCGAAAAGCGGGCTGCGGCCGAGGCCTCGTCCCCGAGAGGCGGCGCGACGGATTCGGGCCCATCCGTCGGGATATCCTCTCAACCAGCACGAGAGCCCGCGCCGGGTGCGTCGGGCGTACCACCCGCACTGCTCCAGCAAATGGAGATCATTGATACAGAGATTCGGAAGGCACTCGGCCTGAGGTCGGACGCTTATGTTGGACCCGAGAGACGGGCGCGTGTGGCCCACCTGAGCTTTGTCATGGCGCCTCTGAACGACGAAGGCCTGGCGTGGCTGGCGCGTGCCGACACGGGACTCAAGTCCCTGATCGCACTCTACCTCAGCGGCACTCAGGTGACGGACGAGGGCGTGAAGGAACTGACGCGTGACGACACAGGCCTCAAATCCCTGATCGAACTCAACCTCGGCGCCACGAAGGTGACGGACTCGGGCGTGCAGGAGCTGGCGCGTGCCGACACGGGACTCAAGTCCCTGGCCGCACTCAACCTCAGCGGCACGAAGGTGACGGACGAGGGGCTCAAGGAGCTGGCGCGTGCTGACACGGGACTCAAGTCCCTGGCCACACTCAACCTCAGCGGCACGAAGGTGACGGACGAGGGCGTTCAAGCGGTTCGTCAGCGATTTCCGAATATCAGAATATACCGCTAACCCCGCTCACACCGGCTGCACCGACGCCAGGCCGCGGACGCTCGCCGCGCGACGCCGCAGCGTCGGCTGCTCGCCCTGCTCGCCGGCGACAAACGACTCGCCGAAGCGGAACAGCCGGAAGCTGTTGGCCAGGACGAAGATATCGCCCGCGAAGTGATACAGGCCCGCCAGGGGCAGTGCGAACTTGCCCGTCTCGGAGATGAGCCCCGTCGCCGCCAGCGCCAGGCCCACCAGCGCGATCACGATCGACGCCGCGATGTTCTGCGTGATGATCGAGCGCGAACGCCGCGCCAGCTCGATCAGGAACGGCACGCGCGAAAGATCATCGTTCATGAGCGCAACGCCCGCGGAGTTGGTCGCGATGTCCGACCCTTCCAGGCCCATCGCCACGCCCACATCCGCCGCCGCCAGGGACGGCCCGTCGTTGATGCCGTCGCCCACCATCAGCGTGCGATAGCCCGATTGCACCATGCCCTTGATCTGCTCGTGCTTCTCTTCCGGGAGGCACTCGGCCTCGATCGCGTCCACGCCCACCGCGTGCCCGACCCGCGTCGCGACGCTCATGCGGTCGCCCGTGAAGATCGCGATGTACCGCGCGCCAAGCTCGCGCAGGCGCTGGATCACCGTCCGCGTGTTGCCGCGGATCGTGTCCTCGAGGCCCACCGCGCCCAGGTACTGCCCGGAACGCATCACGTGGACCCCCGTCATTCCCTCGATCCGCGACTCAACGCCCTCGATCTCCGGGCGTGCCGCGGGGTTGAGCTCCGCCAGCCACGACGCGCGGCCCACGCAGATCTCGCCGACGCTGGTGCGCGCCCGCACGCCGCGCCCGCCGAACTCCTCGAAGTCGTTGCTCCCGTCGGGGTCGATCTTGGCGCTGCGCGCCGTGACCAGGATCGACTGGGCCAGCGGGTGGTTGGAGTGCTGCTCGCCGTTGGCGGCCGCCCGCAGGAGCTCCGCGCCGTCCACGCCCGTCGCGGGCGCGAGCTTGGTCACCTGGAACTTGCCGGTCGTGATCGTGCCGGTCTTGTCGAACACGATCGCGTTGACGTTCGCCGCCGCCTCCAGCGTGCTGGGCTGCTTGATGAGGATGCCCAGGCGCGCCGCGGCCGCGAACGACGCCAGCATCGCGCTCGGGCTCGACAGCAGGAGCGCCGAAGGACACGCGACGACCAGCACCGTCACCGCCGTGATACCCGCCGACGCCCGCACCGCCTCGTCCGCCGAGCGGCTCATGAAGAACCACACCACCGCCGCCACCGCCAGCACCACCGGCACAAAGAACGCCGACACCTGTTCGATCAGGAGCTGGCGCGGGGTCCGGCTCTGCTCCGCCTGGCGGATGAGCTGTGTCACCTTGCCGATCGTCGTGTCCGCGCCGACCGACGTGACCTGCAGGTCGATCACGCCCGTCAGGTTCACGGTGCCCGCGTACACCATGCCGCCGAGTTCGACCTCGACCGGCGCCGCTTCGCCCGTGAGCGAGGCCTGGTTGATCGTGGATCGCCCCGTAATGACCTTGCCGTCGACCGGCAGGTTCTCGCCGGGCCGCACGCGGACAACCTGGCCGACCCGCACCTGCCCGAGCGGCACCTCGCGCTCAGCGCCATCCGCGACCAATCGCGCCACGTCGGGCGTCAGCTCGACCAGCTCCGCGATCGCGCGCTGCGCGCCGGACGCCGAGCGACGCACCAGCTGCCCGAAGACGACCAGGATGAACGCCAGCCAGCCCGCGACGGCGTACTCGCCCGTCACCAGCGCCGCGACGATCGCCAGCGCCGCCAGGGACGAGCTGGAAAGCCGGGCCGACACGACCTCGCGCCCCGCCGCGATGAAGAGCGGCAGTCCGAGCATCACCGCGCCGACCATGGCCGGGAGCTGGGCGACCTGGTTGTCGCCCAGGCCAAAGAGGTTGCAGATCGTGGTGACGAGCACCAGCACGCCGCCGAGGAGATAGAGGCGCATGTAGCGCTCGATCTCGATCTCGTGGTGGGAGCAGCACTGGAGTTCGTGTTGGGCCTGCTCGCTGGGACTCATGCCCGCGTGCCCACCCCCAGGATTGTGCCCGTGATGATGATCGTGCCCATGCCCGTGATCGTGCCCATGATCATGGCCGTCGTGGTTGTGCGCCATCCGCCGCGCTCCATCAAATGAACAAGGGCTTCGCGCCCCTTGAAGAATGATCGACCCACCCGGAACCATCCGGCCCAGAACGAGCCGGAACCCCGCCGCACGCGGGCCGAAAGCCTATCCACTTCCGGCCCCGTCCGCCCGCGCCAACCCGCCCGTCCAGGCCCGCCCGATCGCCATCCGAAACTCGCCGGCGCGAAACCACAGCCCGAAAGGGTCGGCTCCAGTACCATACGAACCAAAGTCCGATCCTGTTCTTCCCAAACAAAGCGCGACCCTGATGCCAAAGTCCAAGGCGAGTTCCCGTTCCTCCAAGAAGCACTCGAGCGCGCCCGGCGTCGTGATCCTGGGCCCGGGCCAGATGGGCCTGGTGTGCGCCGCGGTGCTCTCCAACCCCGACGCCGCCGCCGGCGCCGCCGTCCGCCCGCTCAACGTCTCGCTCTGGGGGCACTCGATCGACGAGATCGGCCCGCTCGCCCAGACGCGCCGATCGCCGCGCCTCGAGGGCTTCGTCCTCTCCGATGACGTCCACGTCTTCTCCCGCGAGGACGACCCTGCCATGTCCGGCGCGGAGCTCATCATCTCCGCCATCCCCGTGCAGTTCATCCGCGACACCTGGAAGCGCATCGCGCCCAATATCTCGCCCCGCGCCGGCATCATCTCCGTCGCCAAGGGCATCGAGAATACCACCCTCCTCCGCCCCACCCAGATCATCACCGAGGTCCTCCGCTCCACCGGGCGCGACGACCCCGACAAGCCCGCCCGCGCGATCGGCACGCTCTCCGGCCCGACCATCGCGGTCGAACTCGCCCGCTGCCTCCCCGCCGCCATGATCGCCGCCAGCGACGACCCCGACTTCGCCAAGCGCGTGCAGGCGATCTTCGCGACCAGCTGGCTGCGCGTGTACACCAACGCCGACCTCCTGGGCGTCGAACTCGCGGGCGCGGTCAAGAACGTCATCGCCATCGCCGCGGGCATCGTCGACGGCCTGCAGGCCGGCAACAACGCCAAGTCCGCCCTCCTGGCCCGCGGCCTGGCCGAGATCGCCCGCCTCGGCCTGGCGATGGGCGCCTCGCCCGAGACCTTCTTCGGCGTCGCCGGCGTCGGCGACCTGGCCACCAGCTGCTTCTCGCCCGAAGGCCGCAACCGCTCCTGCGGCGAGGCGCTCGGCCGGGGCTCCTCGCTCGACGAGTTCCTCTCGCAGACGCCGCACGTGGTCGAGGGCGTCGCGACCGCGCGCAGCGTGGTTGACCTCGCGAAGAAATACCGCGTGGAGATGCCGATCACACAGGCGGTTCACGCCGTGCTGTTCGAGGGTGTTGATCCGATCGAGGCGATCGGCAAGCTCATGAGCCGCGAGCCCAAGGCCGAGCGCGTGCGCTGAGGTTCGCATTCAACCAAGACTCTGAACACGGAGAGTCACGGAGATTCTCGGGGTGGTACGACGACCGCCGCCCTGATCCCCGCATTCCACCAGACGCCTATCCCCGTGATCTCGTTCTTTCCTCCGACTTTGTCTCTGTGCCTCTGGGTTGAACGCCTTGCTGTCTCCGTGTTTCCCCGTGTTGCTCCGTGTTGAAACGGCTTCATCCCGTCACGCCCAGGTCCCGCGTCGTGAACAGCGCATCGAACTGGAGCCCCGCGCCCTCGATGTTCTCCCGCGCGCCCTCCAACCGATCGATCGTCGCGATCACGCCCAGCACCCGCGCGCCCGATTCCTTCAGCGAGCCCACCGCCTCGAGCGCCTGCCCTCCCGTCGTCGCCACGTCCTCCAGCAGGATCACCGCGTCGTCCTTGTTCACCACACCCTCGAGCTGCTTGGCCGTGCCGTAGTCCTTCTTCTTATTGCGCACGAACAGACACGGCAGGCCCATCTCCATCGCCGCTGCGGTTACCAGCGGAATCCCACCCAACTCCGCCCCCGCCAGCCGCACCGCCTTCGCGCCCGCCTTCTTCTCCATCGCGCGCACATGCTCCGCAAACAGGCCCGCCAGCGGCCTGAGCACCTCGGGCCTGGTCGAAAACAGGTACTTGTCGAGGTAATAGCTACTGGTCCGCCCCGAGCGAAGCGTGAACGTGCCGCGGAGCAGGGAGACCTCCGCGATGGCCTTGGCGATGGACGCGCGATCGATGGTCGAGGTGCTTGGCATGGGCGGAGCGTAACCAACCCAAACCCCGCCGCCCACGACACGTCCTCGTGGCAAATCAGCCCCCATAACCGCACGATTTGGTTTGTGTTCGGAACTTCAGGGTCTCGGTCAACGAACAACCCCTACCACTCCGCGTCGATCCGTTGGGGCCAAGTGTCCCCACGCCTGCGCCTCGCCGATAATTGTCGGCCTCCAACCACAGGAAAGAACCGCCATGAAGAAGTACCTGACCGTGATCCTCGGTGGGTTGATGACGTTCGGCGCCGCGACCGCGCAGGTCGTGACGCCCCCCACGCCCGCGCCCGCCAAGACCCCCGACTATGTCCCGCCCGCGGAGCCGGCCGCTCAGCCGCCCGCCCAGCCCAAGCGCAATCCCGCGGTGCCCGGACAGCCCTCGACGAAGCGCGCCTCGATCCCGAAGGTGGACTACAAGCCGATCGGCGAGAAGGGTGCGGACGGCAAGCTTCTGCCTCTCACCGATACGCCGCAGCGCCTGTCGCTGCTCGAGGTCCATAACCCGCTCATCAAGGCCGAACATCGCCCCAAGGTCGACGAGTACCTCGCCAAGCGCGACCATCGCATGGAGGCGGTCGCGGTCGACAACCTCGACCTCGTCGAGCAGCTCGAGGGCGGCCTGATCGACAAGCTCGACTTTGCCGCCAAGGAATCGCAGGGCCAGTCCTTTAAGAACGCCCGCGCCCTCACCGAACCGATCAACCCCTTCGGCGACCTCATCTCCGACATGGCCCGCCGCCAGGTGCTGGATGATGTGCAGTCCGCCATGTCTGACAAGCTCGTCAACGAGTATCGCACCGCCGTGCGCGACGCCAGCCGCGTCGAGGGCCAGCGCCGCGTCGATTCCAACTGGATGGCCCGGTACACCTACAACAACAAGGCCCAGGAAGCCATCCTCTCCGCCGATCGCGTGCGAGCGATGGCGGTCGCCAAGGCCGCGGAAGTTCTCCCCAAGGCCGGCCTTGATTCGGTGCTCGTCAGCAAGCTGACCGAGGCGTGCAAGAAGGCGCCGTCGGACGCCAAGGGTCGGGTCGAGTGTTTCAACGTGCTGGGCAAGGACCTGACGATCGAGCAGCGCCGTGCGTGGCTGAAGGCCGCGCTCGCGACGCGCGCGACGCCCGAGGGCGACCCCTTGGTTCCGTTCCCCAAGACAACCGGGCGTCGCCCCGCGGGTGAGGACCCGAACGCGGATCCCAACGCCGAGCCATCCGCCGAGCCCGGCGCGGAGCCCACGGAACCGCCCCAGAACAAGTAATCACCGCTCGCGACAGCACGACCAGCGCCGCTCGTCCGCACGGGCGGCGTTTTTCATTGGGCGCGGGGCGCTCGCCGCGATTGCTGATCGAAATGCCGAGATACCCCGCCGTCGCTCGCGTTCCCGTCACGCCCGATCGCGCGGGCCGCGCTCGACCAGCACCATCGTGCCGCTATAGCCGCCGCCCACCACGCACACATCACACGCCTGACGATTGCTCACGCCGATCCCTCCGGTCGGGCGGACCCGTCCTGCACAAAAACGGAGCCGCCGGCTCGTGGAGCAACGGCCGGCGGGAGGAGTGAACCGAACTGTGTGTCGTCCTGATGCTCTCTTTGCAACCAACATGCCACGGCGGGGAACGGCTTTTGGGTGCCCGGAAGGGCGAAACCGGAGGTCATGAAGCAGTTTTTCCGTTTCTAATAGCTGTTTTTCTTGACACAAAGCAGAATTTCCACGACGCTCAGGTATGCGCCGAGCCGGTTTGGAGGTCGAAATCTGGAAGGCCGTCGCCCAGAGTCATGACGCCGAGGAGGCCATCGGCGCGCTGACGCGCGTGTTGTCGGGGCTGGGTGAAGCGCGCCTTGGAGTTGAGGAGAAGGACGGTGCGGTGGCCGCATGGCCGGGCGCGCAGGGCTGGCGGCACGCGCGCGGCGGCAAGGTTCCGCGCGCGGTCCGAGAGGTGATCGGCGAGCGCGATGCGCTGGTGGTTCGCTGGTCGCTCGGCGCAACGACGAAGATCTGTGTTGTCGAGCTGAACGACGCGCGGGTCGCCGGGGAAATCGGGCCGTCGCTGGCCGAGGCACTGGCGTGCGTGGGGCGGCGCGGCGTGCCGGGCGCGGCCGGCGGCACGAGCGCGGCGAGCGAGGAGAGTTCGACGGCGCGGGTGCGTCGCGGGGAGGCGGACACGATCGTGGGCGCCTCGTCGGGCCTGGCGCACGTCATGGCGCGGGTCGAGATGGTGTCGCGCCAGGATGTGCCGGTGCTGCTCCTTGGGGAGACGGGCACGGGCAAGGAAGTGATCGCGCGGGCGGTTCACGTGCGATCGAAACGCGCGGCCGCCCCGTTCATCCGCGTGAACTGCGGCGCGATCCCCGCGGACCTCATCGACTCGGAGCTCTTCGGGCACGAGCGCGGCAGCTTCACGGGCGCGACGGACCGGCGGCGCGGCTGGTTCGAGCGGGCCAGCGGCGGGACGCTCCTGCTCGACGAGATCGGCGAGCTGCCGCTGGAGGCGCAGGTTCGCCTGCTGCGCATCCTGCAGGACGGCTCGCTCACGCGCGTGGGCGGCGGGGAGCCGGTCAACGTCGACGTGCGCATCATCGCGGCGACGCACCGCGACCTGCCCGCGATGGTCGATCAGCGCGCGTTCCGCGAGGACCTGTGGTACCGCATCGCGACGTTTCCCATCCGCCTTCCGCCGCTGCGCGAGCGGGTGGGGGACATCGCGACGCTGGCGCGGCACTTCATCCACAAGGCGGCGGTGCGGTTCGGGCTCGCGGAGCCCGAGCTCGACGCGTCGACGCGCGAGATGCTCGAGCGGTATCCGTGGCCCGGCAACATCCGCGAGCTGGGCGCGGTGATCGATCGCGCGATGATCCTGGGCGATGGGCGTTCGCTGATGGTGGCGGCGGCGCTAGGCCTGAACCCGCGCGAGGATGGGGCGAAGGTCGAGCAGCCGGATGGATCAAGGCCAAGCCGAACTGGACATGCGCGAACTGGACACGAGAAATCTGGGCCGGCGCGCGGCGCGGGGATGGCGCCGTATCCGCAGGAGCGCTGGGTGGAGGATGAGTCCGAAGAGGCGACACCGACGCCCGCGCATGGCGTAGCGTCCAGCGCGGCATCGTCGCAGCCGTCATCCACGGACGGCGAGACGCTGGACGGGGCGCAGCGGAGGCACATCGAGCGGGCGCTGGAGGCGAGCTTTGGGCGGGTCGAAGGGCCGTTCGGCGCGGCGAGGCTGCTGGCGATCAACCCAAACACGCTGCGCTCGCGGATGCGGAAGCTCGGCGTTGATTGGAAGAAGTTCCGCAAGGGGCGCGGGGCGGACGGGGATTAGTCTTCGGGGCGCGAGCGGCGATTGCCCTTGATTTCTGAGCGGGCCTTCTTGCCCGCGAGGCGTCGTTCCTTGGAGCCCCGGCTCGGCTTGGTCTTCTTGCGGACCTTGGGCACGACGATCGCGCGGGTGACCAGTTCGCGGAGTCGGTCGAGGCACTCGCTCTTGTTCTGGAGCTGCGAGCGGTGCTCGCCGCTGTCGAGGATGAGCACGCCCTCGGGCGTGACGCGCCAGCCGGCGGCGTCGGCGAGACGGTGGCGGGCCGCGGGGTGGATGGGGAGGTCGGCGAGCCGGACGCGAAGTTCGGCGCGGGTGGCGCGCTTGTTGACGTTCTGCCCGCCGGGGCCGGAGCTTGTCGTGAAGGAGAACTCCAGCAGGTTCTCGTGAACGCGCACCCCGGGCGCGATCTCGATGGTGGAGCTGGATGGCGTGTCGGGCATGGGTGGGCTCTCGGGGCGCTGCTCGCTCGCGCTCCCTCATCATCGGCTATTCTCCGAGCGGCCGCGAGCGAGGTTCGACCATGATTCGCGGGCCGGAGATTCGTCGCCCACACAGGAGGAGTTCATGCACGCCGATCGCGCGAAGGTTCGACTCACGCTCGCCGCCCTCTTGACAACGCTACCGGCGATCGGGCTCGCGCAGTCGGGCGCGGCCAAATCAGAGTCCGCCGCGCCGGCCGCGGGCGGGAGCGCGACACCCGCCGCTCCCGGGATCGGCGACACGACGTTCCCGACCTACACGCTGGAGATCGAGCCCTCGGCGTGGTACGTCGCGCCCGGCGGCAAGGGGCGGCTCCCCGGTTCTTCATCGCACCAGCGCTTCGAGGACCTCAACCTCGACTCGCCGCGATTGAGCCCGCAGATCGAGGCGCGGTTCCGCGCCGGGAGATGGGGGGTCGAGGCGTCGGGGATGCACTTTGAGATCTCGGATCGCAACGCGACGCAATCATCGGGCGGCGCGCTGGGCGATGTTTCGTTCAGCGCCGGCGATTCGCTGTCGTCGGATTTCAAGTTCACGTCGATCGAGCTGATGGGCTCGTACCAGCTCTTCGGCGAGACGCTCTCGTTCCGCGAGGACGGGAAGCGGAAGTTCGGCTATTCGGTGCAGGGGCTCCTGGGCGGGCGCTTCTATGACGTCGAGCAGAAGGTGACCTCGGCGACGACGAGCGACAAGGGCGACGGCACGTGGATCGAGCCGGTCGCGGGTGCGCGGCTCGAGCTGGAATTCCACCAGGCGTTTACGCTGGATGTTCGTACCGACTTTGGCTATCTACCCGCGGGGGGCAAGGACTCGTATTCGTGGGATATCGCGGTGGGCGGGACGTATCGGCCGTTCGAGAATTTCGGCGTGCAGATCGGCTATCGCCAGCTCCTGGTGCGGCTGCGTGACGGCGACGGCACGGGGCGGTACGAGTTCGACGGGGCGATGGCGGGCCTGTTCGCGGGCATTTCTTTCCGGTTCTAAACACTGATTCCACAGGCGCTAACCGGAGAATCCCTCGTTGACCCGGGGGCGGGAATATGCGATACTCCGGACTGTCGCTGGAAGGTTCCCGACTCGTGGGGGCCCGAAAGCGGGGTTTCTCGCAGGCGATGGGCGTGGCCAGGAGGCCCGCTCTTTGAGGGTGTCCAGGACGGATCCGATCGGAGGGATCAAGCACGGCACGCGTCGTTACAACCGCGCGTCGCCGCCGTTCCGCGTCGGCTTTCGGGACCACTTCACGATTTGCATCGCGCCGGTTCAGAGGCGCTGAGGCTGCCATGGCGACCGTCACCAAGAAAGACCTGATCGACCGCATCACCACCCGCACCAAGCTCAAGCGACTGGACGTGAAGAACGCCGTCCAGGAGATGCTGGAGCAGATCATCGTCGAGCTGCAGAAGGGCAATCGCCTGGAGCTGCGGGATTTCGGCGTGTTCGAGGTGAAGCAGCGCAAGCCGCGGGTGGCGCAGAACCCCAAGACGCTGGAACGGGTGGAGGTTCCGGCGCGGAAGACGGTGAAGTTCAAGGTGGGGCGGTTGATGCGCGAGGGGCTGGGCTCGGCCGCGCGTCAGAAGGCCCGCGCCGCCGCCGCGGCCGCCGCGGCGAAGAGCGAGGGCTGAGGAAGAGGCATCGGGATGCAGACGCTGTAGCGCGCTGCGCCGAATGGCCCAATCGGAAAACGCGAGTGGAACAGCGCGCGTTGAGCATCGGTGCGCAGCGCTTGTAGCGTGCCTCGGGTGTCTTCTCTCTCAAACGCACACGTCAGCGCGACGATTCGCTCCGATGACTCCGCTCATCGTCGGCGCGGGAACCGCGTGGGATTGAACACGCGTCCGTGTCAGACGCGTTGATGGACACTCTGGCGTAGCGCCATGTGGATCCGGGTGCAATGCCCTTGCTGCGATTCGGGCTCGTCAATCCGTTCAATGCGTCAGCGGGAACTCGCGGCAGATGGCGCGGATTTCTTCGCGGACGACGGCGGTCACTTTGGCCAGTTCGGTCTCGCCCGCCAGGCCGGCGGAGAGGACGCGATCGATCCACGAGGCGACCTTGGCCATGTGGGGTTCGCGCAGGCCGCGGATCGTGATCGCGGGCGTGCCGAGGCGCAGGCCGCTGGTGAGTTTCGGCGGCCGCGGGTCCTCGGGAATGCCGTTCTTGTTGCAGACCATGCCGGCGTTTTCGAGCCATCGTTCGGCGTCGGAGCCGGTGAGGGCGTCGGAGCGTCCTCGCAGATCGACGAGCATGAGGTGGTTGTCGGTCCCGCCGCTGGTGATGCGGTACTTGAGCTTGGTGAGTTCGCCCGCGAGCGCCGCGGCGTTCTTCACGACCTGGGCCGCGTAGGTCTTGAACTCGGGGCGAAGGCACTCGCCGAACGCGACGGCCTTGGCGGCGATGACGTGCATGAGCGGGCCGCCCTGGCTTCCGGGGAAGACGGCCTTATCGATCTTCTTGGCGAGTTCCTCGTCGTTGCACAGGATCAATCCGCCGCGCGGGCCGCGGAGGGTCTTGTGGGTCGTGGTCGTGGTGATGTGGGCGTATGGGAAGGGGGAGGGGTGGGCGCCGCCGACGATGAGGCCGGCGATGTGCGAGACGTCGGCCATGAGGAGCGCGCCGCACTCGTCGGCGGCCTCGCGGAACTTCTTGAAGTCGATCGTGCGTGGGTAGGCCGAATAGCCGCACATCAGGAGCTTGGGCTTGTGCTCGCGGCAGACGGCCTTGACGGCGTCGTAGTCGATCCGCTCGAACTCGGGGTGGTCCTTGCTGTAGTGGAGCGGGTAGTGGACGGGCTTGAAGAACTTGCCGGAGAAGTTGAGCTTCATGCCGTGCGACAGGTGCCCGCCGTCCTTCAGGACCAGCGAGGCGAAGGTGTCGCCGGGCTCCATGACGGCGTGCATGACGGCCTGGTTGGCCTGGGCGCCGGAGTGCGGCTGCACATTGGCGAACTTGCAGGCGAACATCTGCTTGGCGCGGTCGCGCGCGATGGTTTCGATCTGGTCGTGGAAGACGCACCCGCCGTAGTAGCGCCCGCCCCAGGGCAGGTTGGGCGGGTAGCCCTCGGCGTACTTGTTGGTGAGGCACGTGCCCATCGTGTGCATGACCGCGGGCGAGACGTGGTTCTCGCTGGCGATGAGCTCGAGCGTCGTGTCCTGGCGGTCGGATTCCTTGGCGATCAACTCCGCGATCGCGGGGTCGTGGGACTTCAGGAGCGACATGACGGCATCGGTGGCGGTCGACATAGGAACCGATGGTAGTCGTGCGGCACGCCGAACCGCCGGGTTTGCGGGAATCCCGATGAGTCGGCGGGGTTCAACGGAGGGGCGAGGGGGATTCAGGCGCTTCACGCGCCCAGCGCGGCCAGCACCAGGATCGCGCCGACGATCGGAACCAGGATCATCGCGGTGACGATGGGCCAGGTGCGTTTGAACAGGCCGGTGTCGCGCACATGGCGTGTCCACGTTATGAACAAAACCAGCACGGGCGGCGCGAGGAGCAGGAGAGAGGTGGCGATCTCCCCGACGCTTGGCGGGCCCTGGGTCGGCGGTGTGCCCGGTGAAAATCGGCTGTCGATGGTGGTGACGATAACCCACTCGGCGCCCATCACGAGCGCGACGAGTTCGATGGCGGGGATGCTGCGCACCATCGCCCGCGCCCAGAGCAGGCCGCAGTTGGGCTTTGGTCGTACGGCGATCACCAGGCCAAGGAGCACGACACCCGCAAGCCAGCACACGCCGGCCATGGTGAGTGGCTCGATCAAGCCATCGCGACCCATGGTCGTCATGGTCAACGGGCCGTTCTTCGCGCCAGAGATGACGAGCCCCCACTCCGCGCTCCAGGGCAGGGCGAGGATGCGACGGAGAGGGCGATCGAAGGAAACGCCCCACGGCGAGAGCCAGCCGCTCTGCATGAGCATGACCCAGGCGGCGGCGAGCGCGTGCCACGCCGCGCAGGCGACCGCGGTGACGAGCCATGTTCGGCGCAGGCGGAATTGGCGTGCGCTTTCGACCTTGCTCGATGTCCAGGGGAAGAGCGCGACCAGGAGCGAGCGCCCAAAGCCGCTCCAGAGATCGGCGCGGGGCAGGTCGTCGAAGTAGTTGTTGCGGGTGCGGTAGGCGTCGTTCCAGTTGAAGTCCTGGCCGCACTCGCTGCATCGCCCGCGCCCGGAAGGTGGGTGCGATGCAGAGGGTTGGTCCGCTCGCGATGGATCAGTTGAAGGACCACATGAAGCACCACAGGGCGACTCAACCGAGGGATCGCGCGGTGGAGCATCGCGCGATTTAGCGCGCAGGGCCGCCTCAGCGCCGGAGAGGTCGTAGCCGCAGAAGGGGCAAGCGGGAATTGGAGGTTCTGGGCGCACGTACCTCATATAAAATCGAAGAAGTATCTCTCGAACAGATGGCCGGGCACAAGATAGCACGCCGCGGCCGCAACAAGGATCGCCACGAGTCCGGCCAAGAAGACGAGCATTCCCGCCACGAGTCGGGCACGAGGGAGCTTCAGGTAGGAGCGGAGCGCGTATCCCCAGAACACAAACGCGACTCCCCAGAGACAGAGCGGCTGCTGCCAAACCAGTATGTGCCGCAGTTCGTCGATGGCGTTTGTGTACCAATACGAACCGAGGAGGCCCACTCGGTGCAGCAAGAGGTTTGTGGGGTGCAGCACGGCGTCGGCGATGATGTGCAGGCGCGCGACCAGCGGGAGCGCGAGAGCCGAACACACGAGCCAATACGCCGCGATTCGGGCGATATGCGCGGGCCGCACACGACACGAGCGGAGCGTGATCGGGATCAGCACGAACATGAGCGGGATGATGCTCCACCAGATCGCGCCCCAGACAGAATCGAACGAGAGGAACGCCGCGGGCGTGACGCCGCCCGACATGTTGATTTGGTACCAATCGAGCCCATCGCCATAGGGCCAGCAGGCGTTCGCGGCGCCGAGCAGCCAGTCGGTGGCGGTCAAGACCCCCCGGCGATCGGGCTCGGTGAGAGCAAAGCTCACAAAGCGGAGCGACATGAGGGCCAGATGCGCCGCCGGTGCGCCGACGAGCACCAGGAGCACGAGTCGTGCCGGATTCACGCTGTTGTGCATCTGAAGAGACCGCCACAATCTCCAGGGGCGGAAGCACAACAGGAGCGTGCGGACAAATCGGGACATGTGTTGCGAACGCGCGTGCTCAAAGCTCCATGCCGGGACACTGATCTCTGGATTGAGCACCTCTCCCCACGCAAACTCCAGGCCGCATTCGCTGCAGGTGCCGCGCATGGGGCACGAGGCGGATTCGGCGTGGTTCCACGCGGCGACGGCGCCGGAGAGGTCGTAGCCGCAGCGGGGGCAGGAGGGCGAGGAGTGCTTGCACGCCAACACAACAAAGCTCCAGACTTGCGGGCGGCCAGGCCTACCTGAACCACATCAACAGAATCGCCGCGAGCAACGATACGAAGAGTAAAAGGAAGACCGTCAACAAGGCGTGCGGGATGCGAAGATATCGATAGACATACGCAGAACACCATGACGCTTGCCACACCACGGTCAGGATGACCAGCGACCACTGGCAGAGAGTGTGAAAGCTCCGCGTGGAGAAATACGGGATAGGCGCCACGCCGGTCTTTGCTGTCCAAACTCCTATCACCACAAAGAGCAACGTGAATAGCGTGTGAACGACGATCACGGACGGAAGGGAGTATGCCAGTGCGCGGAGCAGGTGAACACGGCGCACCTTGAAACGCCCGAGGGTCTGCGCCAGTATGAGGAACGCGGCGGGCGTGAGGACAGTCCAGAGCAGGTAGAGCATCAAGAGTGTACCGGATCCCCGCAGTCCCCAGGGTAACCGTGGGCCCCAGGGCCACCGCGAGCCCCAGGGATCGAGCAACCAGCCCCAAGCTCGAATCAGTTTGCCGACATCTGACGTGACCTCCGCGAACTTTCGAAGAAGCGCTGGAGCGCCGGGGCTGTCGATGAGCGCCGCCATCCACGACGCCGCGATCCAGATTCCCACCAACAACAAGATCATCAGCGCCAGCCTCCGGGGCGCGACTGGTGTTTCGAGGCGGACCTCTCGGTACAACCGCCATGGACGAAACGCGCGAATACAGGTCAAGATGAACCGGAGAAGCCGGCGATCCTTGGCGTGCTCGAAGCTCCACGGCGGAATGGCGCGCCGCGGGTCGAGCACCTCTCCCCACGCGAACTCCAGGCCGCACTCGCTGCAGGTGCCGCGCATGGGGCACGAGGCGGATTCGGCGTGGTTCCACGCGGCGGCAGCGCCGGAGAGGTCGTAGCCGCAGCGGGGGCAGGAGGGCGGGGTGTTTGGCAACGCGCTAGACATTGTTCATCACGTAGAGATACAGGCGGCCGAGCTTACCGGGTAACAGCGACAGGAGCAGTATGGCAACCAAGGCGGAGAGGAGCGTCAACACCGCGGACACGAACCAAGGCCGGGGAAGCCGCAGGTAGCGTGACGCGACGATTCCCCAGAAGACGACCAGCATTGCAAAGCACAACAGGGGCGAGAGGACCACCGACCCGTGCCACAGGGCTTCCAATAGCGAATAGCAGGTTTGTTCGTCGGGGCCGAGGCCGGTCCGGCCGTGCCAGGCCGCAAGCCCACGAAGCCCGCTCGCGATGTTCCGGCTCGTGCAGGTGAGCAGCGGAATCGCGCCCGCTGCAAAGACCAGCGAGTACGCGCCGATTCGCACGAGGTGCGTCTTGCGCACGCGGCAACGCCGCAGCGTGATCGGAAGCAGCAGGAACACGGGGATCATGAGCAGCCACCACAACCAAATGAGAATGGGCCACGGCTTCATGATCGTCGGGATTCCCCAGCGAGCGCGGCTCGGCTGGAGCACGTAGTCGCTGAGGCTGTCGCTGTATGGCCAGCAGTTCCCGACGATGATCGCAAGCTCATCGGCCCATCCCGGCGCCGTGGGCGTTGGGCGCAGCGCGTGATCGACGAACGACGTTGCGAGCGGGAGAGTGACGACGAGCATGTGTACGAGCGGCACGCCGATCGCCACAAGAATCGCGAGGCGATGTGCATGAATGGGGTGGGACATCCGCAGGTCACGCCAGAACTTTGGCGGCCAGAGCGACACCAGAATCGTGCGGAACGACTTGAACGACAACCGCGAGCGAGCGTGCTCATACGACCATGGCGGAGGGAGCAGCACCGGGTTCAGCACGTCGCCCCACTCAAACTCGAGGCCGCATTCGCTGCACGTGCCGCGCATGGGGCAGGAGGCGGATTCGGCGTGGTTCCACGCGGCAACGGCGCCGGAGAGGTCGTAGCCGCAGCGGGGGCACTCGCAGGGCGCGGCGGCGGCCGGTGACGAGCCCGGCGCGATTGCGGGCGTGCTGGCCGCGGGCTGTGCGTGCGAGTCGTTCATGCTCGTCTCGCGGAGCGGACATACAAGCGTACCGAAAGGCACGATGTGAGGTTGCGGCTTGTCCGTGGTTAACAGGTTGGCCACGCAACCCAGAGAGGAGTGTGAACGGCCGGCATGTTTGCCTATGCGGCGTTTCATCGTGCCCGGATGAGCACGAGCGATTGATCGTCGACCTGTGTGCCGTGCGCCAGCGCGGCCGCGAGGATCGTGTCGCGGACTTCCGCGAGCGGTCGCGTCGCGCTCTTCCTGAAAAGCTCGCGGAGGGGCGCGAGGCCGAACTCGCGACCCTTGGCGTCCTGCACTTCCATCAGGCCGTCGGTGATGAGGAGGAGCGTGTCGCCCCGCGCGAGAGTGGACGCGCCGACGTCGAAGCGCTCGTCGGGCTCGATGCCCAGGGGCAGGCTCTGGTTGGGGAGGTCGACCACGTCATTGCCGGTCGCGCGGAAGTGAAAGATCGGGAGGTGCCCGGCGAGCCCGAACTCGAACGCGCCGCCGGGCAAGAGTCTCACGACGGCCATGGTCGCGAACATGTTGGGCTTGGTGAGGTCCGACAGCACGACGTTGAGGTCGGTGAGGAGCTGCTGGACCGAGGGCGACGAGCGGAGGAGTGTGCGCGCGGAGCTCTTGAGCATGCCCATGACAATGCCCGCGCCCACGCCGTGCCCGGAGACGTCGGCGAGGATGATGTCGGTGCGGTCGCCGGCAACGCTGGCGTCGATGAGGTCGCCGCCCATGTCGCTGGAGGGGCGCGAGGTGCCGAGGATCTCGACGCCCGCGCGGTCGAGCGCGATATCGGGCACGAGCGACTTGTGGATCGACGAGGCGATCTCGAGTTCGGCGCGCGAGCGTTCGGCGCTGCGCCCGAGCCGGCGCGAGACGTGCATGGCGATCACGAACCCCGCGACGAGCGAGGCGATCGCGCCGATCATGAGCACAACGCGCGTGCCGGTCGCGGAGAGGCCCGTGCTCCCGCCGAACCAGCCGCGCTGGCCCAGCCAGTTGAAGACGAACTTCGGCACGCCGATCTGCAGCGGGATCACAAGGGCGAGCATCCAACGCTTCTGGAGCAAGAACGGGGCGGCCCAGAGCACGGAGATGCCGGCCGTGAAGATCGCGATCGTCAGGATGCCGCGCCAGCCGCCCGGATTGTCGGGGATCATCATCGCCATCAGCCCGGGCGGGAGGAACGTGAAGAACACGCCCCACAGGACCAGCGGGCGGCTGCGCGGGTCGGCCCAGCTCGCGCGGCGCGGGCGCCGGAGGAAGTTGACGATCTTCTTTTGGAGCGGCGTGGGCATCGCCGGGAGGATACCGGGACGTGGCGCGTCACGCGAGGCCTCTAGGCGCGCCGCGACTCAACGCCCCGGAGATCGGAGAGTTGCCCATAATCGGGCATCGGGCGCGCGTCGTTGTAATACTCGAGGATCCAGCCCAGGGAGCCTGTTCGATAGAGATCGGCGAAGGCCTTGACCGCCTCGGAGTCGTAGCGCGAGCCCATGCCTGCTTCGAGTTCGATGATCGCCAGGCGCGCCGCCTCCGGGCCGACGAGCTTGCGATACGGGCGGACGCTCGTCATCGCGTCGAAGCTGTCGACGACCGCGAAGAAGCGTGCGACGCGCGGGATCTTCTCGCCGGACAGACCGTCGGGATAGCCCTTGCCGTCCCATCGCTCGTGGTGATGGCGGACCAGCGCGAGCGCGACCTCGTCGTCCTCGCCCAGGCGGAGAAGTCGCTCGTGCCCGAGCGTCGTGTGCGTCTTCATGACGCGGAACTCGTCGTCGGTGAGCGGGCCCGGCTTGAGCAGCACGGCCTCCGGGATGTCGATCTTGCCGACGTCGTGCAGCGCGGCGGCGAACGAGAGGCGGTCGATGCTGTGCGGATCGAGGTTGAACACCTCGGCCAGGGCGCGGGTGTAGAGAACAACGCGCCAGGTGTGGGCGGCGGTTGAGATGTCCTTGGCCTCGAGCACGCCGACCAGGGCCGCGACGATGTCCGGCGACGTCCGCATGAACGAAGGGTACGGGCGTCGCCGGCCGGGCGATGGTTACTTCTCCGCCCGCTTCTCGATCGCCTCCTTCGCGAGGGCCTGCGCCTTTTCCAGCGCGTCGCTCGCGGGGACCTTCACGTCGGGCTCGACCCCGGCGCCTTCCCAGTTGGCTTTGCTGATCGGGTTGTTTGCGCGCATGAACGGCACGCGCACGACGAAGCGGTCCGAGACACGCTCGCCGCGTACCGGGTGCGCCCCGCCGCCGGTTGTCTCGCCGACCAGCGTGGCCCGCTTCAGGTTCTTGAGGTTGTAGCTGAACTCCTCGGCGCCCGAGAACGTGCGCGAGCTGGTGAGCACGAACACGGGCAGGTCGGGCGCGAAGCGCCTGCCCGGCACGTTGTCGAGCGTCCAGTACTCCTCGACGACCTTGCCCTCGCGGTCGATCATGTCGTTGAGGTGCGTGCGCGTGTCGACGAGGTACGTCGTGATGTAGCGGATCATGTCCGGGCTGCCGCCGCCGTTGGCGCGCAGGTCGATGATGAGCGCGTCGCAGTTGGAGAGGAACGCCAGCGCCGCGCTCGCGGCCTCCTTGGCGCCGTCCTCTTCCATGAAGAGGTCGAAGCGCAGATAGCCGATGTTGCCGGGGAGATACTCCGCCCTGCGGAACATGTAGTTCTCGCGGCGCATCTGGTCGCCCGAAGGCATGACGCTCGGGTGATCGGCGTTCGTCGTGCTGGGCGCGAACACCACGCCCAGGTGCTTGTCACGGCTGATGGCGCGCAGGTCGTCGGTCAGGCGGCGCGCCATCGAGAACTCGTCGGCGACCGCGTCGTACTCGCCCGAGGCGAGCTTCCTTTCGACGCCCGCGGCCATCTCGTCGCCGACCTTCGGGAAGACGTATCCCTCGCGCAGTGCCTTGGCGACGCCCGCCACCAGGTCCTTGCGGGCCTCGGGCGTGATGGGCTTTGAGCTCTTGGCGGCATCGTCGGAAGAGATCGTGATCGAGTCGAGCTTGCCCGCGTCCTTGGCGTCGAAGGCGAACTCGAAGAGCATGGGTCCGGCGTCCTCCGAGCGGACCATCACCGAGAGGGAGCGATCCGAGGATTCCAGCACCTTTTCGAGCGTGAGCCTGCCCCACTGCTGTCGAAGCTCGCCGGTCCGTGCCGCACGCTCTTCCATCGACGAGCGCGACAGGCGTGTTGCGGAGGCGAAGCGCGTCTCGAAGTCGCGCACGCCGTCGACGCCGGGCCCGGCGCTCGCGCTGTTCATGAGCTTGAAATAGGCCGCGACACACTCGCCCGCGGGGGTTGAGGGCAGGGCAACGGCGGGCGGCTCGGCCAGTGGTACCACCGGGCTTGCGGCCGGCCGGGCGGCGGCCGCGGGCATGAGGGAGGCGGCCAGGGCGAGCGCCGTGGTCGAGACCCCTAGGCGGGCGGCGTCGAGGAGCAGGCGGCGGACGAGCGTGGCGCGCTGGTGGGAGCGATCTTGGACGGTCATTTCGGTCTCCTGGGCTGCGGCGGCGTGCGGGGCCTTGTGCGGGAGTGGCCGCGGCGTGTATAGTACGAATCGTACTATTGTAGGGAATCACGACCGTCCGGTTGCGGCCCGCGCGGAATTCCGGAGTGCTACGCTGGACCCGGACCAGGAGGTGCCGTTGCCCGCCAGGAGCCGCAGTGAACTTGAGTGCTTCGTGCTCGGCCTGGTCTGGCAGCTCGGGCCGGTGAGCCCGTACGACATTCGGCGGCACATGCAGTCGTCGCCCTCCTCGCAATGGAGCGCCAGCGCCGGGGCGATCTATCCGCTCATGCGACGCCTGCAGCGCGCGGGGTTGCTGTCGTCGGAGGCCAAGCGCGAGGGCAAGCGAAGGCGGCGCGAGTACCGCATCACGAACAAGGGGCTGGGGGCGCTCCGCAAGTGGATCGGGCCGCCGATCGGCGCGGAAGCGGTGACGGTGGCGCACGACCCGCTGCGCTCGAGGGCGCGGTTTCTGGAGGCACTCTCTGAGGCCGATCGTCGCGCATGGTTCGTGGCGGCGCGGGCGGCGCTCGACGAGGTGGAGAAGCGCGTCAACGCCTGGGCCGAGGCGGAATCGGCTGCGTCGCGCTCGGCCCGCGTGATGAACAAGAGCGGCGAGCTTGATGTGAAGTCTCGCCGCGCGTGGCTGGATGATGCCGCGGGCATCATGATCTAACACTCGCCTACACGCACGGGCGGCCCCGACACCCTTTTCATGCTCGTGCTTATTCCCTCACCCGCACGTTCTTCCTCCCATCCGACCCCGGCCACACCGCCCGAAGCGCACCGCCCGCCCCGCGCCACACCGCGACCACCAGCAGCACCACCAGCGCCAGCGGCACGATCACCACCGCCGCCGCCACGATCAGCGCCGCCAGCACCACCCACACGATGACCATCGCCGCGCCGCCGAACAAACCGACCGGGCGAACGCGCACTCGCAACGAACTTGGAAGTTCCCCGCCGTTCACACCCACAGCCTACCTCGCCCGCGCTCGCCAACACGCCCCGCGCATGACACCCCCCGCGCCGCGCGCCTTGGTCTCACGTCCCGCTCAACTCTCTGGCCACTTCCGAATCTCCATTCCCGACTCCCCATTCCCCTCCCCGTCTTTTACCCATTTTCACACGCTCGCCCAAAATCCGTCAGATTATTTTTCGGACCCATAACCATCTGATTTCAAAGCAATTACGGCCATGAACCTCCGCCGAATCGCCCGCGCATCACCGCGGTTTTGCGCACCAAAGTGTCCGCCCGCCCCCTGGTAGAGACTCGCACACCTCCCAATCACGCCAGGAAGGACCAACCCCGTGGATTTCTCTTGTCGCACCCCAAAACCTCGGCCAAACTTGAAGCAGAACCCGCCCCAGCGCGGGCTTGTTGTCGTATCGACCGGCCTCACGGAATCGCAATCCTGACTTACCAAACAGAATCGCCGACCCAGGCACAGACTTCGGAGCCACCCATGCGTTCTTCCGCCGCCTTGCTCGCCCTCGCGCTCTCGCCGCTCGCCTTGGCTCAATCCGCCGGCAAGCCCCCCGTCACCGAGCCGCTCATCGTCGACGGCAAGCTTGTCTATCCCGACAACAACTCCATCCCCCGCTCGCTCACACCCACCGAGCGCCTCTGGCTCAGCACCCACGCCAACAACGGCAACAACTCCCGCGGCAACCCCACGCCCCCCACCGGGCCCGTCCACTGCGCCGCCGAGTACGAGCCCATGCAGGCGATCCTCGTCTCCTGGAATGGCTCGAGCGGCCAGACCGCCATCCTCACCACCATGGGCGTCAACATCACCACCATCGGCAACGCCGATCTCTACGTCGTCGGCACCACCAGCCAGCAATCCGCCGCCAACACCGCACTCACCAACGCCGGCGCCAACATGGCCCGCGTGAAGTACTTCACCTACACCACCAACACCATCTGGATCCGCGACTACGGCCCGCGCTACATCTACCAGGGCGACTGCCGCGCCATCGTCGATCACATCTACAACCGCCCCCGCCCACAGGACGACGCCTTCCCCCAGTGGTTCGGCCCGCAGAAGAAGCAGCCCGTCTACGACATCCCCCTCACGCACGGCGGCGGCAACTACCACCTCTCCGCCTTCGGCGATTCCTACGCCACGCGCCTCATCTCCAACGAGAACCCCTCGCTCACCGAGCCGCAGATCATCGGCTACTGGTCCAGCTTCCAGAACGTCAACACGCACCTCTTCGACCCGTACCCGACCAGCGTCGACTCCACCCAGCACATCGACATGTGGATGCAGGTCCTGGGCGATCGCAAGGTGATGATCTCCGACTGGCCCAACAACATCGGCTCAACCCAGGACGTCATCTGCGACAACGCCGCCACGTACATGCAGTCGATCGGATACACCGTCTACCGCTGCCCCGCCCGCTCGCTCAGCGGCGTTCACTACACCTACTGCAACACCGTCATCTGCAACGACCTCCTGCTCCTGCCCACCTACACCAACTCAACGATCGTGAACGCCGGGCACAACACCCAGGCCCTGAACTCCTGGAAGACCGCGTGGGAAACCACGCCGCAGAGAAAGGTCGTGCAGGTCAACTGCCAGGCGATCATCTCCTCCGCCGGCGTCATGCACTGCATCGCGATGCACGTCCCCACGCCGCGCGGCGGCACCAGCCCCACGGCGTATCTCAAGAGCCCCAACACCAGCGCCACCTACAACCCCGGCGACGTCGTCCCCCTCTCGTGGATCACCGACGACGACGTGAGCGTGTCCAACGTCGACCTCCAGCTCTCCCTCGATTCCGGCGCGACCTGGCCCGTCACCATCGCCAGCGCCACCGCCGACGACCGGAGCGAGAACTGGACCGTCCCCAGCCTCTACTCCACCCACGCGCGCCTGCGCGTCGTGGCCCGCGACGCGCAGGGCAACACCGGCTCTGACATGAGCGACGCCGACTTCACGATCAACGGCCCGCACTGCGCCGCGGACTTCAACAACGACGGCTTCGTCAACGGCGACGACTACGACGCCTTCGCCAGCGCCTTCGATTCCGCCGCCGCCGCCGCCGACATCAACAACGACGGCTTCGTCAACGGCGACGACTACGACGCCTTCGCCTCGCACTTCGAGGCGGGATGTTGAGAAGAAGGCTCTTGGAAATAGGCACTCGGCACTGGGGGAAGAGACGAAGAGACGAAGAGACGGAGAGACGAAGTGACGGAGTGAAGAGAAGTAATGGGATTGGATGAGATGAGAAGAGAATGCGCCGTGGCGAGTTGATTGAGCGGCGAGTTGAACCAGAGAAGAAGCGGTTGGCGACGAAGAGGTTGACAACGAAGAGGCGATGGACGTTCAGGCCGAGGAGCACACCATGACCAACACCAAACTCGGAGCATGCCTCGCAGCCGCGTGCGTGATGGTGATGTCATCGCTGGCCGTGGCGCGCCAGTGCGAGGAGCAGTGGCTCCCGGGCGGCGGCATCGCCGGCGCGAGCAGCACGGTGTATGCCTCCGCGCGATGGGACCCGGATGGTCCGGGCCCGATAGACGAGGTGTTTGTTCTCGGCGGGCGCTTCGCGGTGGCGGGGGACGTGCCAGCGAACGGCCTTGCGACCTGGGATGGAGAACACTGGGCGACGCTCGGTTCGGGGCTCGACCTGAGCGATCCCACGGCGCAGGTCCGCGTGCTTCTTCCGCTTTCCGACGGTCGCTTGGTGGTCGGGGGTGTGTTCACGAGCATCAACGGGATTCCCTGCCAGAGCATTGCGGTCTTCGACGGTGCATCGTGGCATCCGCTCAGCGCAGGACTGACCAAGGAATCACAACCCGGTGAGGTCAACGGGCTGGCCGTCCTGCCGTCCGGGGACATCATCGCGGGTGGGGTGTTCTGGTACGCCGGAGGATTGCCCGTCAAGTTGATAGCGCGTTGGGACGGAACGACTTGGCATTCGATGGGCGCTGGTCTCGACTACCCCGGGGCTAGCGGCGTTCAGTCGCTGGCGTTCCTGGGAGACGGTCGGTTGGTCGCGGCCGGTGATTTTTCAAAGAGCGGCTCGACCTTTGTCTACGGTGTCGCCGCCTGGGACGGTGCCGTGTGGACCTCGCTGGGGGGCGGAGTCGGCGGAGCCGTCCACGCGCTCGCCACACTCTCGGACGGGTCGCTGATCGCTGGCGGTGACTTCACGAGCGCCGGGGGCAGTCCGGCGATCGCACTGGCCAGATGGAACGGCACGACGTGGTCTGCCTATGCGCCCGGCATCCCAAATGGACACCCCGTCTACGCGCTGGCTCAGCTCTCCGACGGGCATCTGCTCGTGGGAGGCAACTTCAACAAGATCAACAGCACGACATTCAACTTCATCGGAGAATGGGACGGTACGCAGTGGGTCCAACTCCAAGGCGGAGTCTACGGCGTTGTCGACGCGTCCAGCCCTGTGCGTAGCCTCACCGTCACGATCGACGACCATGCTCTTGTAGCTGGCGGCTTTACGCGCGTGAGGGGCTCGGGTGCTCGCAATCTCGCGATCTGGGACCGGGCTTCGTGGCGTCCGGTCGGGAGCGGCTTTGACGACAAAGTGAGAACGGTCGCTGCCGCGAGCAATGGCGAGGTGTACGCGTGCGGCGACTTTCGACAGGCGGAGGGCGTCGTCGTCAACATGATCGCACGCCAAACCAGGTCCGGCTGGGCGCCGCTTGGAGCCGGGCTCGATCCTGGCGGTTCGGGTTGGGCGTGGGCCGAGAGCGCGGAGGTCGCACCCAACGGCGACGTATTCGTCGGCGGTAACTTTGCCTCCGCCGGCACGGTGGCGGCGTCGAACATCGCGAGATGGGACGGTGCCGAATGGCACCCCTTGGGCGCCGGAGTGTCCGGCCTGGTCAAGGACATCGCCATCGATGCCGATGGGAATGTGCTGGCCGCGGGGAGTTTCTCCTCCGCGGGAGGGGTTCCCGCGACGGGTGTCGCACACTGGGACGGTGCACAGTGGACGCCGCTCGGAATCCTGAGTTCCTCCACCACCGTCATCGCGGTCGCCGCGGGGGGCGTTGCCTACGCCGGAGGCTCCTTCTCCCAAGCCAATGGAGCGCCAGGAAATTACGTCGCTCGGTGGGATGGCTCGCAGTGGACTCCGTTGGGGGTCGGTCTCGGGGGTTCGACAACTCCCATCGTGGCCACGATGATCGTACTTCCGAATGGAGACATGATCGTCGGAGGCACGTTTTCGCTCGCGGGGGGCATTGTGGTTTCGAACATCGCACGATGGGACGGCACGCAATGGCACTCCATGGGCACGGGACTCGACGGACGCGCGGGCGGGTTGGCGCTCCTGCCCGATGGCGATTTGTTGGTCGCCGGAGCGTTCAACAACGCAGGCGGAGTGCCCGCGCAGGGACTCGCGATCTGGGACGGCACGTCGTGGTCGTCGTTTCACAACAACGTGGCCACCGACACGGCCAGCTCGGTTGCGGTCGGGCCGGGTGGTGACGTCTACGTCGGCGGTTGTCTGACCGCGGGAGTCCACGTCTCCGGCTGGTTTGCGCACTTCGGCTCGCCGTGCAATTGCCCCGCCGATTTCAACCACGACGGATTCGTCAACGGCAATGACTACGACGATTTCGCGGTGTTGTTCGACGAAGCGAACCAGGCCGCGGACTTCAACGGCGACGGCTTCGTGAACGGCAACGACTACGACGAGTTCGCGGATCACTTTGATGTGGGGTGTTGAGGAAGAGGCACGAGGCACTTGGCACGAGGGAAGAGAAGAAGAGACGGGGAGAAGAGAAGAGAAGAAGTCACGGGGTCACGAAGTCAAGAAGGCAAGAAGGCAGCGAGACAGCACGACAGCACGACAGCACGACACAAAGGCACCAAGACGCACGCGACGAAGACCCATGGCCGCAAGAGCAGGATGACGAAAGCCAGGAGAGAGACGGCATGAAGCTGAAGGCGAACACGAGCGTGGTGTGGATGGCGCTGGCCGCCGGGCTTGCCTGCGGCGCGGGCCTCGCTCGCGGCGCGGGGCAGGAGGCGGGCGGGCCGCCGCGGTTCGTGGAGCGCGCGGGCGAGCTGGAGTTTTCCGGCGAGTTGATCGTGCGCCCGCGGCAGGACCTGTCGCCCGAGCGCTCGCGCGCGGCGCGGGCGCGGCTCGCGGCCTATGCGCGGGTGTACTACGCGACGGTGGACGAGTACATCGTCCGCGTGCCGCGGGGCGCGGGGCGCGAGGGCGTGCGCGGCTCGGGCGAGAACGACATGGCCGGGGCGCTCATGGCGACCGGCGATTACCTGTACGCGCAGCCGAACTGGGTGTGCTATCCGCTGCAGACGCCGAACGATCCGGGGTTTGCGGCCCAGTGGCACCACACCAACATGCAGTCGACGCTGGGCTGGGACATCTCGATCGGCTCGCCCTCGATCGTGGTCGCGATCACCGACAGCGGCGTTGACCTGACGCATCCCGATCTGCAGAACCGCGTGCCGGGCTACAACGCGGTGGACGATCTTGCGGAGGTCGAAGGCGGGCAGATCGGGGATGTGGCGAACAGCGGGCACGGCACGCACGTGTCGGGGTGCGCCGCCGCCAAGGGGAACAACGGCGCGGGCGTGGTCGGGCTGGGCTGGAACCTGTCGTTCATGATGTGCCGCGTGAGCAACAAGACGAGCGGCGGCGCGTACCTCGACGACCTGGCGCAGGGCGCTCGCTGGACGATCGAGAACGGCGCGCGGAGCGTGAGCGCAAGCTACACGGGCGTGTCGGGCGCGAGCGTCGGGACCACGGGCGATTACATCGATTCGATCGGCGGGATCTATCTCTATGCCGCGGGAAACTCCAACTCCGACCTGTGGAACTTCGACCACGCGAACGTGATCGTGGTGGGCGCGACGACGCAGGCGGACACCAAGGCGAGCTTCAGCAGCTTCGGGCTGGCGATCGACGTGGTCGCGCCGGGCGTGGACATCTATTCCACGCTCAAGAACGGAACGTACGGGCTGATGAGCGGCACGAGCATGGCGACGCCGCTGGTCAACGGCGTGGTGGGCATGATCTGGTCGGTCAACCCCGCGCTCACCAACCACGAGGTGCGCGACATTCTCTTCAAGTCCTGCGACGACATCGGCGACACGGGCGACGACGACACCTTCGGGCACGGACGGGTGAACCTCGCCAGGGCGCTCGCCGCGGCGGAGGCGACGCTGGGCTGCGGCGCGGACGTGAACCACGACGGCTTTGTGAACGGCGACGATTACGACGCCTTCGCGGCGCTCTTCGATGTCGCCGACCCCGGCGCGGATTTCAACCACGACGGGTTCGTGAACGGCGACGACTTCGACGCGTTCGCCGGCGCCTTTGACGGTGGATGCTGAGCGTGGGCGGCGCGAAGTTGAGGACGAGGCTCGGTGTTGGGTGGAGGGAGAGCGCATGAGCACAATCGACAAGCTGCGGCGGGCGGGGGTGATCGCGGCGGTCGCGGGCGCGGCGTGCGTTGCCGGGGCCACGCCGCCGAAGTACGTGGTCGTGGTTGATTCGGGCAACGACAGCGTGGCGCTGGTCGACGCGGCCGGCGGCGGCGTGGTCAACGCGGCATGGATCCGCTATTCAGACTGGGGCCTGGATTCGACGTCCGGAACGCCCAAGGACGCGATCCGCGTGGGAAACCAGCTCTGGATCAGCGACCAGATCCAGGACGCGATCCACCGCTTCTCGCTCAGCGTGTCGCACCCGGTGTATCTCGGCACGATCTCGGGCGGCCTCGACAACATCCGCGGCATGGAGTTCCAGGGCGGCGTGGTGTACGTGAGCAACGCCGGGAGCAACAACGGCGCGCCAGGTCAGGCGATCGTGAAGCTCGATCGGCGCGGGCAGCATCTTGGCTACTTCACGGTCGGTGATCCGTTCGACGTGACGTTCCGCCCGTCGACGGGGGAGCTACTCGTCGCGAACACGGCCGGCGACGACATCGATCGATACTCACTGGCGGGCGCGTTCCTCGGCAAGTACCACAACTCCGACGGGGTGAGCGGCATCAATTTCCCGCAGCAGATCGCGGTGGACCCGTCCGGGGCCAGGGACTTATACGTCGCGGGTTTCAGCGCGCCGTCGGGCGTGTATTCGTACCTGGGCGGGGCGCAGAAGTCGTTGGTGGCGTTCAGCGGGCCGCGGGGCGTGGCCCCGCTGTCGGGCGGCACGTTCCTGTTCACGGCGGACAACGCGATCTATGTGCTGAACCCCGCGACGGGCGGCACGACGCTGATGTACGCGGAAACGCTCGCGAGCTTTCAGTTCGCCAACGTGGTGACGTTTTTCTGCCCGGCGGACGTGAACGCGGACGGCTTTGTGAACGGCGACGACTACGACACGTTCGCCTCGTTCTTTGACACGGCGGACGCGGAGGCGGATTTCAACGGCGACGGCTTCGTGAACGGCGATGACTATGACGCGTTCGCCAGCGCGTTCGATGGGGGATGTTGAACAGCAGGCACGAGGATCGTGGCGTTGGGCGCCGGGAGTCGGCGCGACGCGTGTGAATCTGGGCGATTGCAGGGCCGAGAACTGGGGGCGAAGAAATCGGCGATGGGCGCGGGGGGACAAGCTGGGGGGGTGAACCCCACCCAAGTCGGGTTGTGTGCGGCCGGGGATTGTGCGATACTTGAAGCGATACTCGGAGAATGGTCGTTGATTCTCGTGGGAGCGAGAAGGAGTGCCAATGAAAAAGATTGCGATGCTGGTGGTGTTGGCCGGTCTGTGCGCGGTCGCGGAGGCCAAGCCGCCGCTGTTCGTGGAGCGGCCGCGCGAGCTGGAATTTTCGGGTCAGTTGATCGTCCGTCCGCGGCAAGACCTGAACACGGAGGGGGCGGCGCGGGCGCGTGAGCGGCTGACGGGGATGGTGAAGAACTATTACCCCGAGGTTGATGAGTACACGATCTTCGTGCCCAACGCCGATCAGCGGGCGCGTGGCACGGGCGAGAACGACCTGTCCGCCGAGCTCATGGCGACGGGCGATTACCAGTACGTTCATCCCAACTGGATCTGCTATCCGCTCAACACGCCCAACGACCCGTACTTCCCGAGCATGTGGCACCACGTCAACATGCAGTCGGAGCTGGCGTGGAACGTGACGACGGGTTCGTCGTCGATCCTTGTGGCGATGACGGACACGGGCGTGGACTACAACCACGTCGAGCTGCAGAACCGCGTGCCTGGGTACAACTCGGCGTCGAACATGGCCGAGGTCGACGGCGGGCAGATCTACGACATCCACGGGCACGGAACGCATGTGGCGGGGTGCGCCGCGGCGACCGGGAACAACAACGTGGGCGTGGCGGGCGTGGGCTGGAACCTGAAGTTCATGATGTGCCGCGTGACGGATTCGTCGGGCGGCGGGGCGTACTTCGAAGATCTGACGGAGGCGGCCCGGTGGGCGGTGGAGCACGGCTCGCGGACGGCGAGCACGAGCTACACGGGCGTGGAGTATGAAACGATCTCGACGACGGGCGATTACATCGACTCGATCGGCGGGGTGTACCTCTACGCGGCCGACAACTCCAGCCGCGATCACTACTACTTCGACTGGAAGAACGTGATCGTGGTGGGCGCGACGGATTGGACCGACAACCGCGCGTGGTTCAGCAGCTACGGGCTGGCGTGCGACGTGTTCGCGCCGGGCGACGGCATCTGGTCGTCGACCGTCGGCAACACCTACGCCGCCTGGAGCGGGACGAGCATGGCGACGCCCGTCGCCAACGGCGTCGTCGGCATGATCTGGTCGGTCAACCCCGCGCTCACCAACCACGAGGTGCGCGACATCCTGTTCAACTCCTGCGACGACATCGGCGCGCCGGGCGAGGACAACGTGTACGGGCACGGGCGCGTCAACCTATACAAGGCCGTGCAGGCCGCGCTGGCCACGCTGTGCCCGGCGGACTTCAACGGCGACGGGTTCGTGAACGGCGACGACTACGACGCGTTCGCCGAGATGTTCGACGCGGCCAACTCCACGGCGGACTTCAACAACGACGGGTTCGTCAACGGCGATGACTATGACCTTTTCGCCGAGCACTTTGATGTGGGGTGCTGAGGTAGTAGGCACTGGGCACTTGGCACCAGGCACTGGGGGAAGAGAAGAAGAGACGAAGTGAAGACACGGAGTCTCGGAATCTCGAAATGCCAGTGTGAAGAAGTGAAGCACAAGGCCCGGGGAGACCCGGGCCTTTTTCATTTGAAGGGAAGCTGGGAGTGGGGAACCAAGGGCGAGCGCAGGGAGAAGGAGAATGGTCGCGCGAGCGGCGGCGCGATTGAAAGAAAAGGCCCTCGACCGGATTGTCGAGGGCCTTGAACAGATGACAGGCTTCGGGTTCTTCGCGCCGGAACGCGATCGATCAGTACGACTCGCCGGAGTCGGTGTTGGGCGACTGGATGATCGTGTCGGCGGTCGTCGTCGGCATCTCCGGGCCGGGGCGGACGTCCAAGTCGACGCGGCGGCAGCCGGCGTCGGGGACGGCCATCACGTTGGAGAGCGTGCCGTATTTCTGGCCGATCGGCATCTCCTCCCAGCGCATCGCGGCGGGCGTGTACGCGTTGTCGCGGTACTGGTCCTCATAGAAGCGGACGACGAGCTGCCGTCCGGCGGGGATCTCGTACATCCAGAAGCGTTCTCCGGTGCGCGTGTCGACGATAAGGATGTTTTTGGGCTCGTGGGGCGTGCTGTAGTAGGTGTAGGTGTCGTTGGAGTAGCCCGAGCCGCCCGGGGCGTAGGTCGCGCAGCCGGACAAGGCCGCCACGCCAACAACTCCGGTGAGGAGACAGGCAAGGCCACAACGACGGGACGCGTTCGACATCGGAAGCTCCAGCGATCACCCGCGGCGGGGGCCCGCTCGGGCCGGCGTTCGGGGCGGATGCACCATCCAAGGGATGGCAAGGCGGACGGGACTGACTGTATCGACCAAGGGCGGCGGGGGTCGATAGCCGGGCATGGCAAACCGGACGGGGATGGCTCGGGCGTATGCGTCGCTTGTTCGGGACCGTGATGGCAGGGGACGGGTCCCGGGGGCGGGTGCGGGCGGGTGGCCAGGTCCGCGGCGGGGTTACACTGGGGGCCATGAGCTCGAATGAACCTACGCCCGCGCCGGCCGCGGGTTCAGCGGCAGCGGGGGACCCATCGGAGAATCGCCCCGAATTCCGGGTCGGCCTTGGGTATGACATCCACCGGACGGGCAACCCGCTGCAGGGAGCGCGCCCGATGGTGCTTGGCGGCGTGGCGATCCAGGGCGCGCCGGCGATCGTGGCGCACTCGGACGGCGACGCGCTGTGCCATGCCGTGACCGACGCGATCCTGGGGGCGCTGGCGCTCCCCGACATCGGGCAGTTGTTCCCCGATACCGACCCGAAATATCGCGGCGCCGACTCGCGCACGTTCCTCGAGGCGGCGGTCGCGAAGGCGGCGTCGATGGGCTACCGCGTGGTGAACGTCGACGCGACGGTGATCTTGGAGAGGCCGAAACTCTCGCCGCAGAAGGAAGCGGTGCGCGCGAGCCTGGCGGCGATGCTGGGGGTGGAGGCGTCGCGGGTGAACGTGAAGGGGAAGACGCACGAGACGCTGGACGCGCTGGGACGGGGCGAGGGCGTGGAGGTTCACGCGGTGGTGCTGATGATGAAGGGATAAGGGCTGGCGCGAGGGCACGATCAGCGCACGGATTCGACCCCGGCGCCATCGGAGGTCCGACCCCGATTTGGCCGGAGAGCCAATCGGCGCCCCGTCAAGTCCTGACCTTGTCCGGTCCTTTCCGGATCGCCCCCAATAGCCCCGATGTCACGGTCGCTCCAACGAAAAAGGCCCACGCGGGCGGGCCTTGGGGGAACGGTGCGAATGTCGAATGACGCCTACGCGGCCTGGGGCTTGTTGAGCGCCGCGGCGCTCTTGAGACTGCGATGGCGGATCCAGCAGATGGCCAGGAAGACGAGTTCGATGGCGGCCCAGAGGCCGACATAGACCTCGCCGCCCGAGCCGAAGCCGTAGCTGTGCAGGCCGGTCGCCATGACGTAGTTCACGCCGTAGAACGTCCAGACGATGACGACCAGACCAAGCACGGCGGAGGCGGCCAGGCCGAAGTCCTCGATCCAGCGGACGTAGCGGGCGTGGAGCACGGCGAAGTAGACGAGGATGCTGATGAGCGCCCAGGTCTCCTTCGGGTCCCAGCCCCAGAAGCGTCCCCACGACTCCGCGGCCCACACGCCGCCCAGGATCGTGCCCGCGGTCAGGAGCACCAGGCCGACCTGGATCGTGCGATACGCCTGCACGACCAGGGCCGCCGAGCGGGCGCGGCTGACTTCATCGCGCTTGTTGAGGATGACATCCTTGACGAGGTACGCGTGCCCGAGGACGGCGGCAACGGCGAGCACGCCGTAGCTGGCGACGATCGTGAGCACGTGGATGGTGAGCCAGAAGTTGGAGCGGAGGACGGCCGGGAGCGAGTTGGTGCGGTCGGTGAGGGGGACCAGGCCCGCGAAGAGGACGGAGACGAACGCGGCCGAGATGCCGCCGAAGAGGTAGTAGCCGCGGCGCTTGTTGACGAGCTGGAAGATCAGGCCGATGCCGATGGCGACCAGGCCCATCCACAGGAGCGACTCGAAGGTGTTGCTGACCGGCGCACGGTTGAGGATGATGATGCGGAGTGCGATGCCCAGCAGGTGTTCGACGATACCCAGCAGCGTGGCGGTCAGGGCGAGGGTGAGCATGACCTTCTTCATGAAGAGGCGCGAGAGCCCGAAGAGCATGAGCGCCAGCCCGTAGAAGACCGCAGTCTTCAGCCAGGTGTCGTGGTTGTCATAGAAGACCTCGAGCTTGACGTTGCGAGCGTCGTTCTCGGTGAGCGCGCCCATGGCGTTGATGGCGCTCTCGAGCTTCTCGACCGCGGGGGTGATCGGCTGACCGGTGGTGTAGAGCTTCCCGACTTCCTTGAACGCGGCCTGAACGGCCTCGGCGCCCGGATCGGCGCTGAGTGCGCTGGCGTGGCGGAACGCCTGCCCGGGCTGGGACGGAATGATGGGGAGCGTCAGGCCGCTGGCGAACTCCGCGACGCGGTTGGCGGCGTTGCGGACGTCGATGGCCTTGCGCTGGTCCTTGTTGGGTGAGGCGCCGGGGTCGGTCTGGCGTGCCTTGTCGAAGTCGTTCAACTGCTGGCTGAGGCCGGCGCAGTTGGCGAGTTCAACGGGGCTGAAGAAGCGGCGTTCGGGGTCCAGGCCGATCAGCTTCTTGAACGGCTTGTCCTCGATGGTGACCACCTTGGTCTTCAGCATCTTGTCGCCGTCGAACATGCAGTCGAGCAGGAGCTGCATCGCCGAGCGCTTGGTAAAGCCCTCGGGACCGCCCGACGACCAGCGCGTGCGCCCGGTGACGTCGACCGCAAAGCGGCGCGCGTAGCCCTCCAGGGGCATGATGCGACCGCCCTCCTGCACGGCCAGAACGCCGAGACGATCGATGCCGGGATCGGTATCAGCCGCGACTGCTCTCGAGAGGCTCGGGAGCAGCGCCAGACACCACAGCGCGACGAACAACAGTCGACGAGACATCTTTCGACTCCTTCTTCACGGGGTCCTGCGGGCGGATCGGGATGCCCGGATGGCCCCAGCTCATGGACCGGCTATAGAACGTGACCACCACACCGATGCACAGAAATGTGGACGCGATGTACGTCAGCGTGAGGCCCGGATCGTGCATCACGCTGAAGATCGACACCGTCGTGCCGTTGAACCCGGACTGATACACCTTCCACGGCCCGTGCGCGAAGGGATGGTTCATGTAGATGTTGAACTTGGTCTCGGGCTGACCGGGGAAGATGATGCCGACGTCGGACTGATACTCCATCGCCATCTCGGTGCCGGGGTAGTCGACCTTGTGGAACTTGTCGAGGCGGACCGTGAAAGGGAGCTGGGCGCGCTTCGGGCCGTAGTAGAGCGCGAGCTGGCGCCCGTTCTCGCCCATGACGGGCACCATGTTCTTCCAGGCGACGGTCTGCAGCTCGGTGGAGGTCCCGACGCGGACGAGGATCGCGGGCGCGTTGTCCTTGGCGACGGGCGCCTCGACCACGCGGGTGAACACGTGCGCGTTGGAGAGCTGCTTGTGGATCGTGACCTCGCGATCGCCGACCTTGATCGTCATCGGGTAGCGCGATTCGACGTCGACCGTGTGCCCGACGCCGTCGATCCCGACGTAGCCGATCTTGGTCTTCTCGACCGTGCCGAAGACGACGAGGAGTTCGGTGTTGGTGCCGCCCACCATGAGCTTGGCGCCGGACTTGGCCTGGCCCTCGATCGTGCGGGTCATCACCATGTCGGGGAACTGGGCGAAGGCGATGTGCAATTCCGTGCTTCCCTTGCCGTCGCTGAGCAGGACCTGGACCGCGGAGTTCTCGGGCGAGCTGGCGGATCCTTCCACGATCGTGTCGCCCGAGACCATGGCGCGGGCGAATCGTTTCAGCTCCGTGATCTTCCAGCCCGGGAGCGCTTCGTCACCGACGTTCCCCAGCGCGTGGATGTGCCCGGCGTCGGTGAAGACAAAGTCGCCTTTCGCATTGCCTTCGGGCTTGGGCGGCGTCCAGTCGCTCCCGTTGGGGAGCACCAGCACCTTCAGACCGGCCAGCGTCGGCGCCGGGCCCGTTTGATCTTCCTGCCCCACCCACGCCGACTGCGGGCCCGCGAACGGCGAGATGTCCACGGCGCGGAGCGGCACGGGGCTGTCGTTGGCGACGACTTCTTCTTCCTTCGAGTTCTGCCAGCGCTCCACCACCTCGAACGGCACTCCGCCAAGGGTGAGCGACTTGCGCCCCAAGGGTGCGGGAACGGCCCCGAGGCTGTTGAAGTCGCCGCGGTTGGGCTCCATCACCTCGATCTGGTGTTCCTGAGTCTCGATGATGCTTCCCTGGGTGCCCTCGCTGAGCATGAGGTGCCCGTCGACGCGGGCCCACATCGACCAGAAGCCGCCGGCGATCAGCGCAACCAGCGACGCGTGGACCGTCACAAAGCCGATGTGCCGCTTCTTGAGCGGGACGCGCGTGATGACGGCGAAGATCAGGCTGACGCACGTGAGCACCATGAGCGCGACGAACCACCACGAGCCGTAGACCCACTCGCGCGCCACCGTCGCGTTCTGCTTCGAGTCCAGCCACGTTCCGACGCCCAACGCGATCGCCACCAGGAACAGCACCGGGACGGCGAGCTGAATGCTCCCCAGGAAGAGGATCGTCCGGCCCCAGGGTGTGTAGTGCCAATCCAGTGATTTCTTCATGATCCACTCCGCTTTCGACGCTCCGGCGAGCGCCGCTACACCGTGCCGGTCGTGTGAGCGTCGGCCGGCTTATCAGAGGCGCGAACCTCCGCCGCGTCGACCGAACGCTCCAAGTCCACCATCTTCTGCCCGTCGACATAGTCCGTCAGGACCACGCGCCGGATGTGCTTGAGCGACGCCACCGTCTTGCTCATCCTCGAAAGAGTCGATTGAATTTCGCGGCAATACCTCTCAAGGTTCGAATTTCCGCCCGATTGCCGTCCGACGAGGGACAACTGCATCTCGATAGTCGCCATCGCGTTGTTGAGGTCGTGGTTCAGCGTGACCGCCAGCTGTCGCAGGGTCTCGGCCTTGCGCTCCTCGTTGGCCTGCAGCTGTTCGGCCAGGCGGTTGTATGCCGTCGCCAGCTCGCCGAACTCGTCCCCCTGCTCGACGTTGACGCGGTGCTCGAAGCGTTCCGCGGCCAGTTCACGGCTTCCCTCGACGAGTTGGCCCACGGGCTTGAGTACTACCATCGCCGTGCGCAGCAGCACGAAGACCGCGATGTTCACCATCACCAGGGCCGCCAGCGTGAGCCCGAGCACCAGCCAGCGGAAGTAGCTGTGGAAGGCCCTCTGCTCGGCCGCGACGAACCCGCGCGAGGTCTTCGCCAGATCGCGCAGCAACTCATGCACGCGGGCACGACTCTCTCGCTGGGCGTCGGCGTCGGCGTTCCCGGGTTCCACGAACGCCGGGAGCAGTTCGCTCAGGCTCGCGTAGGCCTTGGCCTGGGGCGAATCCTTGATCTTGATCGCCTCGTGCGCGCCGATCGTGGTCATGGCGGCCTTGAGCCGGTCGGACGGTTTCGCCGCGTCCAGCGGGCCCGAGGGCGGACGCCCGTCGCGAACGTTCTCGATCTCCGCGATCGCGTCGTCCAGGTCGTGCATGCCGTCGACCAGCACGATCGCGTCTTGGTTGATGCGATCCAGGTCCGGGATCGCCTGCTGGAGCAGGTACACCGCCACCGCGGCGCCGGCAACGAAGCAGGCGACCAGCAGGCCGATGCGGATGAGGAGTTTCCGGCGGAGCATCGCGGGGGTCCGTTTCTCCTTACGGCGTGTTCACGCCGCGCTCCTGGTCCTGCAGGTCCTTGGGGATCCGCAGCTCTTCCAGCTTGCGGTACAGGCTCGACACGCCGATGCCCAGGTGCTGGGCGGTCTCGGCCTTGTCGTAGTTGTGCCGGCGCAGGCTGTAGATGATGTGCTGACGCTCGAACTGCATGAGGGCCTGCTTCAGGTCCTCGCCCGTGTCCTCCTCGCTGGCGACCGACTGGAACGGAAGATCCGTCGCCTCGACGTCGCGCCCCTCGGAGAAAATTACGGCCCGCTCGATCACGTTCTCCAGCTCGCGCACGTTGCCGCGCCACTCGTGGTTGAGCAGCGCCCGCATCGCGCCGTTGCTGATGCCCGTGACGTTCTTGTTCATCTTCCGCGTGTACTTGTCGAGGAAGTGCTGGGCCAGGAGGGGGATGTCCTGGCGGCGCTGGCGCAGCGGCGGGAGCAGCAGCCGCACCACGTCGAGGCGGTAGAGCAGGTCCTCGCGGAACTTGCCCTCCTTGCACAGGGTCTGCAGGTTCTGGTTCGACGCCGCGATGATGCGCACCTCGACCGGGCGCGGGCGCGTGTCACCCACGGGAACGACGACGCGCTCTTCGAGCACGCGGAGGAGCGAGCTCTGGACCTGGATGGGGAGGGTGGAGATCTCGTCGAGGAAGAGCGTGCCGCCGTTGGCCGCCTCGAAGTAACCGATGCGGTCCTTCACCGCGCCCGTGAACGAGCCCTTGCGGTGCCCGAAGAGCTCGGACTCGATGAGGTTCTCGGGGATCGCGCCGCAGTTGACCGCGATGAAGGGCTTGTCGCGCGTGATGCCGTTGTAGTGGATCGCGCGGGCAAAGAGCTCCTTGCCCGTGCCCGACTCGCCCACGATCAGCACGCTGCTCGACACGCTCGAGAGCTTCTTCACCAGCGCAAAGAGACCCGCCATCGCCGGCGACTCGCCCACCAGGTCGTGGAACGTCGACTGCGACGCGAGCTGCTCGGTGAGGATGCTCCGGTTGCGGCGCATCTCACCGACCTCGAGCGCCCGCTTCACGCGGATCAGCACGTCCTCGAACTGCACGGGCTTGAGCAGGTAGTCCGCCGCCCCCATCCGCATCGCGTTGACGGCCGATTCCACCGTGCCGAACGCCGTGATCACGATCACCGGCGTCTGCGGGATCACCTGCTGCAGGTTCTTGAGGAGCGTGAGCCCGTCCATCACCGGCATGCGGATGTCGGTGAGCACAAGGTCAAAGGGCTCGGCGAGCACGGCGTCATACCCCGCCTTGCCGTCCGCCGCCTGCACGACCTGATACCCCTCCTCGCCCAGGAGCTGGGCGAGAGATTCGCGGAGCAGTTGCTCGTCTTCGACCAGGAGAAGCTTGGTGGCCATGCAGGACTCCGAGGACTCGGGTCACTCCTTCTTCGGTTCGGTCGCGGGCGCCGCGGCTTCGGGCTTGGCTTCGGGATTGGCTTCGGGTTTGGCGGTCGGCGCACCCGCGGGGAGGTACTTCGCGGGGATGTCATTGCCGGGCGTCTCGAAATCCCAGAAGACGTTGACGATCCACCAGCGGTCATGGTCCTTCAGGAGTTGGATGCTGTTGATGCCGCGGATGTAGGGCTCCTTGTCGTCGGCGCTGTGGCGCGACTCGTAGGTGCTCCACACCTGGGCAATGTGCCCGAAGGTGTCGATCTCGCGATGGACCTCGGTGTCGAGGAAGCCGCCCTTCTCGAAGTACTTCTGGTTCATCTCGATGTACTTCCCGATGGGCACGTACATCGCCATGGCGCCGCCGCGATCGTCGGAGCGGGCCGGGACCATGCGGGCGTCGGGCGTGAAGAGCGAGGCATACCGACCCCAGTCGCGCGCTTCGCCCGGGTTGCCCGCGGGGATCTTGTAGAACGCCGCGATGATCGCGTCGATCGACTTCACATCCTCCACGCGAGCCTGCGGCCAGTCCACCTTTTCATTGCCCAGCCCCGGATGGCCCGACGGCATCGGCTTCTTGGACGGCTGGTTGGTCGATGGATGCTCCTGCGACGGCTTGTCCTTGGGGGGCTGCGCTGGCTTGGTGTCCTGCGGGAGCGGTATCGGGCCCGAGAGCACACAGGCCACGATCGCGGTGAGGAGCATTTTCATCTGTGGGACCTCCAGAAGCGAGAATGGATCAATCCATATCGGGCCGTTGCAAACGCCGTGCCCAGCCCAATTCCCACCCCAGAATCGCCTTTTCCATATGGATCAGGCCAAAATTACCACGAACGGGAATCGTCATTGTAGCGATTCCCGATCGTGGGAAATGTCAAAATAGGCAATATGGTGCTTTACGGAGTCGTCGGGTAGCGCTTCGGGGAGTGGTCAACTCCATGGCAGGAGAGGAAGCACTCGCCGGTGAACCCGCCGTTATCGCGATATTCGAGTTTCCCAGTCACGCGATCGGGCAGCACCATCGAGGTCGCGAAGTTGATGAGGTGGGCGTTGTTGGCCAGGCGACCCTGCCCGGCGGCAATGCCGTGCGCGTCATGGCATGCGGCGCACGGCGTCTGCTTATCGACGATGTGAAGCTTGTGCCCGGGGAAGGAGCGATTCTCTAGAATGCTCGCGCGATCATGGCACTTGTAGCAGAGGGCGTAGGTCGCCGCACTCTCGTTGGTGTAGTCGCGTGTCTCGTACGCGGCGACCAGCAGGCCGGGATACGTGGAGCCGTGGATGCCCGCGGAACCGGACTCCGAGCCGTGGCAGTCGCTGCAGCGCATGAGGCTGGACGTGGTCCAGCCGGGGCGAAGACTGGGGACATCCGTCCCGCGTCCGGAGACGCCGACGGGGTGCATGGAGACGGCCGAGGGACTGAACTGGAGTCGCACGTTGGTGTTGGAGAGCCTGCGCGCGACGCGCGGCATCGCGATGTTGCCGTCGCCGTGGCACTTGTAGCAGACTTCCTGCTCGGCGCTGATGACGCTGACGGGCGCACCGGAGGCATTGACGCCGCCGATCCGTCCGAGACGGCCGAGGGAGGCAACGCTGGGTCCGGGCGCGGCCTGGCGTGATGCGGCCGTGCCGCGGGTCATGGTGTGCGGGTCATGGCAACTGGTGCAGCTGGAGTTGGACTGGAAGCCCCCGTCGGGATTTGGCACGCTCGATGTGTCGTGCGCGCTGACCTTCGTCATGTCGGAGGCGATATCAATGGCCTTGGGGTGTGAGCCGTCGTGGCAGCTGGTGCAGGTCTTGGTGATGTTGGGCTTCTTGAGCAGGAGCGCGCCGCTGGGCGCCGTGTGGTTCTGGTGGCAGTCCACGCACTGAGAGTGCCCCTGGATGTCGGTCTGGCCCACGACGTGGCACGCGACGCAGAGCTCGGAGTTGGTGTTGCGCATCACCAGGAACTTGCCAAAGGCGTTGTTGTGCGCGTCGTGACAGGTAGTGCATTGCAGTTCCCGGTTGATGTCGAGCTGCACCTGCGACGGAAGACCCGAGGGATCGCGGAGCTTTCCGTCCTTGGTCGCCAGCGTGGAATCAAAGCGGAACGAGATCGGGTGATCGTCGCGCAGATCGGTCCCGAGATTGCCCGAGCCGTGCGGCATGGTGGTCACGCCGCCGGCCATGCTGATGGGGATGGGGCGGCTCAGCACGCTCCCCAGCGCGATCGTGCCGTCGTGACAGGAGAGGCAGAGCTTGGAGTCACCGGTGGGCTGGCCCGGCTTGGCGTCCAGCGAGCGGCTGGTGTAGACTAGATACGCCTGGGGCGACATCGCGCGATTCCACAACGGCGCGATCGGCGAGGCGTTGTGCGGCGTGTGGCAGAAGATGCAGACCTGGTCCTCGCTGGAGGAACGCACCTTGGCAGCGCTCCCCGCCGAGAGATCGTGCGGGCTGCTCACCATCGAGATGGTCTGGGCGGTCGCGCTTGCCGCGACCAGCATCGCCCCCGCCGCCGCCATCCACGCTGTGCTACGAATCGCGTTCATGGCTTTTCACCCTCGCTCCCACCCTGGCCCGCGCCGACACCATCGCCCAGGTACTGGAATACCTGGACCCGCTGGTTATATGAATCGGCGATCCAGACGCGTCCCTTTGGGTCGATGTGAATCCCGGCCGGAAGCCAGAACTCGCCCGGCCCGCGCCCTTCGCGTCCCACCGACAGGAGCAACTGCCCCTCGGGGCTGAAAAGCTGCACCGCCTCGAACTGCGCATCCACCACGTAGACGTTCCCGTCCGGATCGATGGCGACGCCCTTGGGCTGGGCGAAATAACCCGGAAGGTCCCCCTGCCGCCCGATCTGGCGGATCGGTTTCAGGTCGGGCCCGAAGACCTGCACGCGGAAGTTGAGCGTGTCGCTGACGTACAGGCGCCCCTCGCGATCCAGTGCGAGGTTGGTCGGGTAGTTAAACGTGCCCGGCTCGGTGCCACGCTCGCCCAGGCGCGTGATCTCCGCGCCGGCGCTGTCGAGCAGGAGGATCTGGTGCGCGCCGACATCGGCGACGTACACCCGCCCGTTCGTGCCCACGGCGATCCCCGCGGGACGCTTCAGCACGCCCTCGCCGAGCTTGGCGATCATCGTGCCGCCCGCATCGAACACGTAGACGCACGCGCCCACCGAGTCCGACACCAGCAGGCGCGACGCCGCGCCGTCCCACGCGACCGCGACAGGAAGCCCGAACTTCTCGGGCGGCTCCCAACGCGCGTAGCGGCGCGAGTCCAGGTCGAAGACGTGTACCACCTGCCCGTTGCTGTCGGCGACGAAGACGCGGGACCCGCCGTCGGTGCAGATGCCCATCGGGCTGGTCATGCCCTTGGCGGCGTCCTCGCCGAAGAGCCCCGCGCCGATCGACTCGAGGAAGTTCTTCGAGGGTTTGAGGTCCTTGTCCGTTGAGATCTCGCCCAGGAAGCGGAGGCGCGGCGCATCGGGCGGCGCGGGCCACGCGGGGGCGGTGGCGGCCGCCTCGAGAATCCGGCCCGCGGGTGTGGAGCAGCTCGAAAGCACCGCAATCGACGCGAGCGCGCCCGCGAGTGCGAGCGGCGCGGGCGAGCGTGTGGGCATGAACCGGGATGTGCGCGGATGGTTCATGGTTCTCCTAGAACGAGCGCCGCAGGCCGACCTCAAAGAACTGCGATTCGTTCTTGCTGTTGGGCCCTTCGAGGTTGGAATTGGAGAGCGTGGTGTAGATGGAGGTCTGACGCTTGCGGAAATTGAGCGTGACGTGCTCTTCGAGCCCGTCGGTCGTGCCGTTGACGCTGCTGTCCTCGTGGCGGTAGGTGGCGCCGAGGGTCAGGCTGAACGCCTCGTCGAGCCGGGTGATCCACTCGAGCCGGGCGCGGTCGAGCGTCACGTCGTCGTTCTCGTCGGTGAACTCGATCATCTCGCGCGAGACCTCGGCGTTGATCGCGGAGCCCGTCCCCGTCTGCAGCGAGTAGTTGACCAGGAAGCGTGCGACGTTGTAGGGCGAGATGGTGCTGTCGTGGATGTTGTACTCGGCCCGCGCGAACCACTCGGCACGCCTGTACTCCAGGCCCACGAGCAGGTCCTTGGTGTCGTCGGGCGTGAAGAGCGAAGGATCGCTGGCGCTGATCGACTGGTCGGTCGTGTGGTAGGTCGTGTAGCCCGCGAGCCCCTTGAACGTGCCCTCGGTGAGCGTGTAGCGCAGGGCCCAGCTGGTGCTGAGTGTGTCGACGTCGTAGCCGGATTCCGGGCCCACGTCGTAGGTGATCCGGACGGTCTGCCCGTTGACCAGCGCGCCGGTGAGCACGCCGCGGACCTCGGTGCGATCGGGGAAATACTGAACGGTGTAGTCGATGCCCTCCTGGTAGGGCGTGGAGTTGGCCGCCGGGCGCACCTCGACCGAGCCGGGCACGATGTTGCGCCGGTTGAGGATGATCGGGAAGCCGTCGTTGTAGGCGTGGGCCTCGTCGAGCACGCGGAAGGTCGATCCGCGATCGCTGTTCATCTGCGTGTCATAGCCAAGGCCAACGGTGGCGTCGAGCCGCCCCAGCGGGACGCTCTTGGTGTAGTCGAGCTGCCCGCTCAGGAAGATCTCGTCGCTGGTGAAGCCCTCGGCGTCGCTGATCCGCTGCGCGCCCAGGGTGCCGAGGCTGGTGAGGCTCTCGAAGAGGCGGTGCTTGGCGGAGTTCTCGAAGCGGACCAGGTCGCGCGAGCTGCCGCGCACGTCGAGCTGGTCGTAGACCAGGTTGTGACGCGTCTCGAACCGGTCGGTGTGACGCAGGGTGAGGTACTCGTCCCAGCGGAATCGGTTGATGTCCTGCTCGCCCGACTGGTTGTAGACGCGGGCCTGCGAGCGCAGCTCGTGCGGAATGCCCTCGTCGCCGAAGGCCCAGGTGTGCGTCAGCAGCCCGTCGTGGCGCGTGTAGGAATCGGAATAGCCGCCGCTCTGGCTCTCGTCGATCATGTCGAGCGTGTAGTTCAGCTCGAGTTTCTGGCGTTCGGCCACGTTGAAGATGTCGTTGGTGGTGAAGGTGTCCTGCTTGGTCTTGGTGTTGATGTCGCCGAAGTCGTCGGTGATCTCCTGGTCGCGGTGGTAGTACTCGCCCCGCAGCGCCATGAACTCGTTCTGGTAGCTGCTGGAGATTCCCGTCTCGGTGATGATCTGATCGAGCGCCCCCGCGAACGGGCGGCGCTGGCGGTCCTCGCTCCGGCGCGAGTAGATGTTCGTGGGCAGCTCGCTGGCGCCGAAGACCAGCGCGTTCACGTCCCACAGGCCGATGAGGTCGTTCGTGTGCCCGCTGTCACCCTCCAGGCCGCTGCGCCGGAAGATGTCCTCGTTTCCGAGCTGGAAGACGGCCGTCACGTCGATCAGGTTCTTGTGCCCGATCGTGAACTGGCTGTCGATGTCGAGCAGCTCGCGGTAGCGATCCTCGATCACCGTCTGATCGGGCTGCCCGTTCACCTTGTTCTTGTCGCGCTCGTGCTGCCAGCGCAGGTCCAGCACCGGAACAAAGCGCACGAGTTCAACGCCCGACCAGCCCGTCTTGCGCTCGCCCACGATCACCGGCCCGCCGTCGTCACCCCCCGTCTGCGCCACCGCCCGCCCAGCGAGGGCGAGCAGTCCCAGGATGAGGATGGGTGCGTGGGCGCTCCGCGGCATGGTTCACGTGGGGTTCGGCGTCTCCGAGGGAATCACGTCATCGTTCTCGGGCTTGGGAGGTCCGACCTGCGCGGGAGTCTCCTCGGGCTTGGCCGGCGCGCTCCTGGCCTTGCCGCCACGCTCGGGGTTGAACATCTCCTGCTTCTTCACTTCCTCTTGCGCCGCGCTCTCGGGCGGCGGCGACTGGGCCGTCGCGCCGGGGCGCAGCATCGTCGCCGATTCCCCGCCGTGACCGAAGTGGCACGCCAGGCAGCTCGCCTTCTCGTCCGCGTGCGCCGCGACCACGTCGCCCTTGAGCATCGCCGCCGAATGGCACTGCATGCACAGCTTGCGATCCGGCCCGCGCAGAAGCCACTTGCGCGCCGACTCGTGCGGCGAGTGGCACCACAGGCACGCACCGCCCGCCACCGCGCCGTGCGTCCACGCGTGCTCCTCCGTCAGCTTGTCGTGACAGTTGAGGCACGGCCTCGGGTCATTCCGGCTCGGGCGGTACTGCGTCTTGTGACACTCCTCGCACTTCTCCTCGGCGAACGGCCTGTGCACCACGACCGCGGCCGCGATCGTCGCATCCCCCGCGTCGCCGCCCGCGACGCGCGCGTTGGGGTCCGGCACGCCGTCGAAGAACATGCTCAGCGTCGCGTAGTTCTCCTTGGTTACCGTGCATCCACACCACACCGCCGCGACGACGCACGACGTGATCGCGACGCCGAGCGTCCAGCGCGTGGCGGCCCCGCGAGGGCGGGGCCACCGAACCGCATGGCGTGAGGAGGGTCTCATCAGGCCAACAACTCCGCGTTACGGCTTGGGATTGGCGGGCGGCGTCGCCGGCTTCGTCTCGGGCTTGGGCTCGGGTTTGGTCCCGGGCGTCGCTCCGTCCGCGGGCTGCTCATCCGGCGGCGAGTCCTGCAACGCGCCCTCGGGCGTGGGTTCAACACCGCCCACGTTCTGGAACTTGAGCGCCTCGGCGCTGGGAGTCTCCTGAACACCCAGCTCGATTTTGGTCGAGACGGCCGCGACCTGCTCGATCGTGTACCCCGATCGCAGGCCGCCCATCGCGTACACCGAGACCTTGCCGTCGCCGAACTGATTGGCAACCAGCACCAGGCGTTTGGCCTCAAAGCCCGGGTAGATCTTGTCCTTGAAGAACTCCAGGTCCTTGTCGGACACCACGATGCCCACCGGGAGGTTCATCGCGCCCGGGAAATCGCCCGCGGCCCCGAAGTGCATCAGCAGCTTGCGGTCGCCGTTGAACATCTGCACGTTCTGGAACGCCGCGTCGACGACATAGATGACTCCGTCCGCGTCGACCGCCAGGTGCTTGGGGCGTGCGAACGTGCCCCCCGCATCGCCCTGCTGCCCGAGAGACCACACGAGCTTCCCGTCGGGCTCGAATTTCTGCACGACGCAGCGCATCATGTCGGAGACGTAGACATCGCCCTTCTTGTCGACCGTCACGCCCACCGGAAGGCGGAACTGGCCGGGCTCGTCGCCCACGCTCCCGATCACGCCGAGCTCCGAGCCCTTCTTGCGGTCGAGGATGAGGATCTGCTGACGAGACAGGTCGGCGATGTACAGGCGATCGCCGAAGGTCGCCATCGACGCGGGCTTGAACTTCTCGATCTTGATGGCGCGGCTGAATCGCTCGTTCTTGTCGTAGATCAAGACCGCGCCGTACACGCCGTCGGCCACGTAGATCTCGCCGTCGTCAGCGATCGCGATCGCGACGGGGCGCTCGAGCTTGTTGGCGCCCGTCGTCCCCATGAGCCGGGTCTGTTTCTTGGCCAGGTCCATCACGACGACCGACTTGCCGCGGATGTCGCAGATGTAGATCTTCCCGTCGCGCATCGAGATGCCGTATGGCTTGTTCACGAACGCGACCTGTTCGACATCCTTGCCGAAGACCGCCTTTTCCAGCCCCGAGGCCTCGGTCTTCGACACGTCCTCGCTCGAGTTGTACGCGCCGATGAACTGGATGCGCGGCTCGTCGGGCGCCAAAGGCCAGAAGGCGTAGGTGCCCTGGGGCCCGGCGTCCTTTTTCTGGCCGGCGGGCGTCGAGCCGCACCCCGAAAGACCGACAAGGGCGACAACGCCCGCAAGGCCGCAGGCGAGCACACCCCGAATCGCCGACTTGGTATTCATGGAACCTCCCGGTTGGTCACGTCTGAGAATCGTGCAAACCTGGTGCCAGGGTTGAGTCTCTCTGGCCAAGGGGAGGTTGTAGCCCTTCAGGTCGTCAATGTCACCGCGCAAGGACGTGAATGCTCGCCGGCTCGGGAGGTCTTCGCGCCACACCGCCTTGATCCCAATCCCCAGCTTCCCGCGTGACCAATCCCCAACGCCTGATGCCGAATCCTGTCCTTATCTAGTGCCAAGTGCCCAGTGCCTCGTGCCTGCTCAAAAAAACAACTCCGAGCGCCCTGCGGCGCTCGGAGTGAGTCAATCAACCGAAATGACTCCTGGGCTTGAGCTTACTTGATGTGGCAAGTCAAGCAGACGTGGCTGGCCTGGTTGCTGAAGGTCAGCATGTGGCCGAAGTTGCCGGCGTTGTGCACGTTGTGGCACGTGCCGCAGGAGACCACGTACTTCTCGGTGTTATCGCTCGGGTCAATCCACGCACGCAGACGCAGAGCGCCCCACGGGCCGTTGACGCGGTGGCTGGCGTCCTGGGGATTGAAGCGGGTGCTGGTCGTGGTCGGGTAGACCGCGTCGGCGCCGATCGGGTGATCGTCCTGCAGGTCGACGCCGATGTTCGCATAGGCAGCGATGAAGTTGATGCCGGTCGTCTTGCCGAAGCTGTCGAGGGCGACGGTGCCGTCGTGGCAACCCATGCACAGGCGGCTGCGCTGATCGAGCATGTTCTGGCCGCCGGTCTCGCCTTCAAACAGGGTGTAGGAGGCCGTGGACATCTTGTGATTCCACAGGGCGCCTTCATCCGCCAGAGCGGCGTGCGGGGTATGGCAGGGCTTGCAGATTTCGCCGCCAGACCAAGCCATCGTGCTGAAATCGTGCTTGCTGCCAGTGATCTGGGCCTGAGCGGCGCCAGCCAAGCACACCATCGCGAGAGTTCCGACAAACAGTTGACGTTTCATGATGTCCTCCACACTTGTCTTGCGGCCGAGACCTCAGGTCCGCCCAGGAGTCTGCCGGCCGATGCTGTATTCAAGATGTCACTATGGCAATTCGCGTGCCAGCAATCTGAGTTCCTCAAAACCGCGTTTAGACGCCACGGCGCGGGTTCTGCCGCCTGTTCCATTCCCGCAGATGGGAGGGGTGATTCCAGCTTTGCAATTCCCCTGAGAAATCGAAAGCCCCATTCTGCCCCTCCAGCGTTCAAGCAGATTGTGCGCGTTGCCGATGGCCCATATGAGGCAGGGAGCAAGAGGCAATGCGAACGAAACGCGTACAAAAACGGGCGATCCCGTGGTCGATTCTCTGGGGAATCGCCAGCATCGCAGGTGTGATCATCGCTGGTTCGATCGGGCCCGGGCCGCAGAAGGTCAAGGCCAATCCGGACCTCCTGATTCCCGGGGCGGCACCGCCCGCCAACGGCAACGCCGCCGTCACCGCACGAAGCTGCATTGCCTGCCACCGCTTTGAGCAGGTGTTGACCCATCCTACCAATGTGATGGCCTCGATGCCCGTTCCCAATAGTCTGCCCTTGGCGGGGGGGCTGGTGACGTGCCTGACCTGCCACGACGCTTCACCCGAACACGCCACGACCCGCAAGCCGGTCGGAGTGCGAGCAGATACCGGCGCGGGTCTCTGTATGGATTGTCACGCTGGGGCCAAGAACTCCTCGAAGGCAATCCACGCGTCGCGCGGCGGCCGGGCCCACCTGGGAACGAAGTCCGCGTTCGATTCCCACGCCCACGCCGGGACCGCCGATGGTGAAAGCGTCAGCTGTATGGCGTGCCACGACGGGTCGTCGGCGAGCGATGCGGGTTCCCATGCCGTCAAGCGCCGGGCGGATGACATGCTCCCCGATCACCCGATCGGGATTCCCATGCGTGAGACGAGCCGTTCCCGCGACAGCGAGTTCCGCCTGAGCCGAAACCCCGACAAGCGGATCAGGCTATTCAGCGGGAATCTGGGGTGTGGCTCGTGCCACAGCATCTATTCACGCGAGCCTGGGCAGCTCGTGGTCAACAACCGGGGCAGCAAGCTCTGCCTCAGTTGTCATGCTCAATAGCTGCAGATTCCCATTATCAGGAACGATTCATGAGCATCAATTCCAAGAATGGGATTGATGTTCTTGTTTGGGACGCATCTTCGGGATCATCGCCAGGCCATTGAAACTGGCCGCTCCCGGGTCTGAGCCGGCCATCGCGCAGAATCGTCATGGTCGTGGCACCCACCTTGCAGCAGATATGGGATCGCGGGGCCGATGCCCCGTGGTTGTGTTGGACTCGGACGCGATTTCCTGCCTCCTGAAGGTGCTGCATGGAACGCCGGCGCACATGGATCGCGGGTTGGTATTGGACGCTGACCGCCGTCCTTCTCGCGATCGGGGCGTTTTTGGTGGTGCGGGCTCCCATTGATGAGACAATGGGGCCAATTCAGAAACTGATCTATCTGCACCTGCCGGTGGCGGTGAACACGTTTCTGGCGTCGCTCGTGGTGTGCGTCGCGAGCGTCGGGTATCTGGCGGTTCGACGCCAGAGGTGGGATGACTTGGCCCAGGCGGCGGCGGCGGTCACGGTGCTCAATGGCACGGTGCTCCTGCTGACCGGCATGTGCTGGGGCAAAGTCGCGTGGAACCTGTGGTGGACCTGGAGCCCGCGCCTCACGTTCAGCCTCATCCTCTGGGTGCTGTACGTCGCGTATCTCATGGTTCGCCGGCGGATCGAGTCGCCCGAGCGGCGGGCGCAGGTGAGCGCGGTGTATGGCGTTGTCGCGTTCCTCGACGTCCCGCTCCTGTATCTGGCGGTGAAGCTCTTGCCCGACGTCCACCCGACGCAGTCCGGCCTGGTGCCCGCCATGTATCCGGCGCTTTGGACGTGGCTTGTGGCGATTACGATGTTGTCCGGCGGGCTGATCGCCGCGAGATTCACGCTCGCGCGCCTTCCCACGTTCCGTTGGGAAAAAGAGCCGAGCACCCCGATCGCTCCTCCCGCCGCCGGTCTAACCGGATGACCGACCAAGCCGCGACCATCCTCGCGTTTGCGATCAGCTTCGGCGTGCTCGCGGGCTACGGCGTTGGCGTGCTGTCACGCCTGCGTCGCGAGCGGGCGAGGCAGGACATGGCGAAACGCGCGGGAGAAACTCTCGTGTCGCCCAAGAACGCCGTGATTACCGAGACGAAGCCAGAGACCCCGGTCAAGACTTCTTGACGCTGTCGACCATCGCGTTGAAACCCGGGAGGGCGGCTTTCATCGATTCGGCGGGGCCGGTCATCTTGATGAAGAGCAGACCCTGGCTGGTTTCGATGATGGCACCGCGGAGGGTCCAGTTTTCCTTGGGGGCCGAATCGCCCATGCCGGCGAAGATGCCGGTCATCTCGACGGTGGTGACGTTCACGCCGCCGACCTGCTTGGTGGCGGGGGTGCCGGCGACGGGCTGACCCTGGGCATCGCGGACCTGGCCGGCCCAGCGGCTGATGTTGTCGGAAACCGAGCCACCGGCGGTGGAGAAGACCACGAGGCAGGCCTTGGCGGAGTCGCCCGAGGCGTCCGGGACGTTGGCTTCGGCCAGGCGCATCTGGTTGGCGGGCGGGTTGCGCTTCCATGCGTCGGGAAGAGTGACGCTGACGCCCATCGCGGTGATCGTCTGGCCGCTGCCGAGGTTGGCGGCGTCGGGGCTCACGGGAACGACACCTCCCGCGTTGGGGGCGGGAGTGTTCGTGGCCGGGGTGGCGGCGGTGTTGTTCGCCGGAGCGGCGGGCTTGGGCTCAGAGAGCGGCGGCTGCGCGTTCTTGTCCTCGCAGCCCACCACCGACAGGACCGACGCGATCGCGACCACCATGCCGAAGCTCGTGTTCTTGTTCATGGGCGGATGATAGACCGGGCTGGGCGTTGTTCGACACCGGCAATGACCCGATAACGGGCGTCGACATCCGAAACTCGGGGCCTGTGGCGAGCGGTCATAAGATGGAATGGGCGGGGGAGCCGAAGAGCGTTCAGGGAGTCGTGATGTCGGACGGGTCGAAGGCAATGCCGAGCGGTCAGGGCGCGCCCCTCGCGCCGTCGCTGGTGTTCACCATGCCGACGCCTTGCGCGCTGGTCGACTCGACGGGGCGCGTGGAGATCGCCAACGCGGCGTGGACGTCGCACCAGGAGCGCTGCGTGCCGCTGGCATCGCCGGGCGGTAGCCTCATCGAGGCGCTGGTCGCGTTGCCCTGCGGCGAGCCCGCGGCGGTGGGGCTGCGCGAGCTGCTCGGCGGGCGGCGTACGACCTTCACATGCGACGTGGGCGTGAACGACCAGCAGGACGCGTGGGCGCGGGTGATGGCGACACGCGATCCGTCGGGGCACGCGCTGGTGATGGTGGTCGACATCACGGACCATCCGGCGGCGGTGTCGAAGGCCGCCAGCGAGCTGCGCCTGCAGCGGATCGTCGAATCGGCGATGGACGGGATCATCACGATCGACCAGCGTGGCCACGTGGTGATGTTCAACGCCGCGGCGGAGAAGATGTTCGGCGTGCCGGCGGGCGAGGCGATCGGGAGCGTGCTGGACCGCTTCATCCCGCAGCGCGCGCGCGACCAGCACCCGTCGTACATCAACGCGTTCGGCAAGGCGGGCGTCACGACGCGCTCGATGGGTCACCTGGGCGCGGTCGCGGGTGTCCGGGCCGACGGCACGGAGTTCCCGATCGAGGCCTCGATCTCGCACGCGCAGTCCGACGGGCAGCACTACTACACGGTGATCCTGCGCGACATCGCGGAGCGAAAGAGGCTCGAGGCGCAGCTCCTCCAGGCGCAGAAGATGGAAGGCGTTGGTCGGCTGGCGGGCGGCATCGCGCACGACTTCAACAACCTTATCATGGCGATCTTCAACTACCTGGCGCTGGCGTCGCGCAAGCTGGGGGTTGATCATCCGGTCGCGCCGGCGCTCTCGCAGGCCAACCAGGCGGCGCAGCGGGCGGCCGACCTGACGCGCCAGCTCCTCACGTTCGCGCGCAAGCAGATCGTGGCGCCGCGGGTGCTCTCGCCCAGGGAAGTGGCGGCGGGTCTGACGCCCATGCTGCGCCGGTTGATCGGCGAGGACGTGACGCTGCGCACCGTGCTCGCGGACGACACGGGCATGGTGCGGGCGGACCACGCGCAGCTCGAGCAGGTGCTGGTGAACCTGGTGATCAACGCGCGCGACGCGATGCCCACGGGCGGGACGCTGACGCTCGAGACCCACAACACGGTGCTGGACGAGGCGTTCTGCCGTTCGCGCGTCGAGGTGACTCCCGGCGAGTACGTGGTGTTCGCGGTGACGGACACGGGCGTGGGGATGACGCCGGAGGTCCAGCGGCACATCTTCGAGCCGTTCTTCACGACCAAGCCGGCGGGCAAGGGAACGGGGCTGGGGCTCGCGATGTGCCAGGGGATCGTGAAGCAGGCGGGCGGGCATATCGGCGTGTACAGCGAGGTGGGGCGCGGCACGTCGGTGCGCGTGTACCTGCCGCGGGTGTATGCCAATGCTTCGCCCACGGGCGTGACGCCCACGCCGAAGCCCCCGCCGCGCGGGAGCGAGACGATCCTGATCGCGGAAGACAGCGCGCTGGTGCGCGAGCTTGTGGCGGAGGAGTTGCGGAACGCGGGGTACACCGTGCTGAGCGCCGAGAGCGGGCCCGAGGCGCTGAAGCTGGCGGCGGCGCACCCGGGGACGATCGATGTGCTGCTGACCGACGTGGTGATGCCCGACATGAGCGGCGTGCAACTGGCGGAGAAGCTGGCCGAGTCGCGCAAGCTCGCGGTGATCTACATGTCGGGATATACGGAAGAGACGATCACGCACCACGGCGTGGACCCGGAGCGGGTGACGTTCATCGCCAAGCCCTTCATGTCGGACACGTTGCTCCATCTTGTAAGGCGCGTGATCGGCGCTGGGGCGAAACGCTGAGGCCGCGCGCCGGGTATTCCAACTAATCTGATGATCGGAGGATAACTCACGCCGATGTCCGCGGGGCGGCGCGCGGATTATTACTGGATGAACGATGACCTCTCGTCAACATGGGCCGCGGTCGACGCGCTCGCGGAAGGATGGCTTGGCGCGCGGGACGACGCGCTCGACGAGGTGTTGGCCAGATGCACACGAGCGGGGCTTCCCGCGATCGCGGTTTCGCCCTGTCAGGGAAAGCTCCTTCACTTGCTCGCGCGGGTCACGGGCGCGAAGCGCGTGCTGGAGGTCGGCACGCTGGGCGGGTACAGCACGATCTGGCTGGCGCGGGCGTTGCCGAAGGATGGGACAATCGTGACGCTGGAGATCGACCCGCACCACGCGCGGATCGCGCGCGAGAACTTCGCGCTGGCGAAGGTGGAGCACCTGATCGAGCTGCGCGAAGGGGCGGCCCTCAAGACGCTCGGGGAGTTGGAGCGTGCGGAGGTTGAAGCGTTCGACCTCGTTTTCATCGATGCCGACAAGCCCAACAACGCGCGGTACTTCGAGATCGCGCTCCGGTTGGCACGGCCCGGCGCGATCATCATCGTGGACAACGTGGTGCGCGAGGGCGCGGTGCTGGACGACTCGGGCGCGAATCCATCGGCCGAGGGCTCGCGCGAGGTGCTGCGCCTGATGGGACAGACCCCCGGCGCCGCGGCGACGCTGGTGCAGACCGTCGGCGTCAAGGGCTACGATGGCTTTGCGATCGCGGTGGTCGGCGCCGCGATGTAACGAGCGGGCCTTTCCCAACCTTTACGTCCGCATGTCTTGCTCATGAGCACCAGGCGCGGGCGGTCGCGCCGCACAGTCGCCGTCGCGTCTCTCTTCGGGGAGCGCGGGCCCGCGCCCAAGGAGCTTCTTCATGCTGTACGGCATTCTCGGGTTGGTTCACTTCATCCTGTTCCTGATCGCGGCGTTCGAGATTCTCAACTCGGGCAAGTCGCTGGGTAACAAGCTGCTGTGGTTGCTCGTGATCTTCCTCTTCCCGCTCGTCGGGCTGGTGATCTACTTCGTGCTGGGGAGGAAGGCGTAACGCGATAGACTTCGGGCGTGAAGATCGGGCCGATCATCGGACTTCTCTGGATCGCGATCACGATCGCGTCGTTCGCGGCGTTGCTGATCGGGGTTCGTCGGCACGGGGTGAAGGGCGCGCGGATGGCGCTGCTCGGGCCGCTGGGCGCGATCGCGTCGGCGGCGCTGGTGATCGCGTGGATCGGTTTCATGGAAGGCGCGTTCCGGAACCCGCCGACCAAGGCGCTGGTATCGCTTGTGGGCCTGCTGCTCACGGGGCTCGCGGGCGTGTATGTGCAGTGTGCGGCGTGGCGCGATGCGCTGCGCGAGCCCATCCCGCCGGGACACTGCACCAAGTGCGGCTACGACCTGAAGGAACTGACGAAGTGCCCGGAGTGCGGCACGGATCGGCTCGGTACTTTGGACGCCCGCGCGAGCGTGGGAAGCCTCGGCCGCACTTCTGGTGTTGGTGAAGGCCCCCAGGACGACCAGAAGCCGGAAGATGCCGGTTCACAGTAGACTTCTGACGTGGCATTCCTCATGATCGTGCTGTGTCTCGCTTGGCTTTGCGCTTTGGTCGGGTCCATCGCTGCGTCCGTGAGTGCCTTCCAACGATGGGGGCGCGTGCGCGGGCTTTGGAGCCTGCTCTGCCCGCTGGGCGTCATGCTCTTCTTCGATTTGATCATCGAGCAATTCACGACTTACGCTCCAAACCCGGTGACAGGACAGACCGCACGTCTCGGCCCGTTTCTCGAATCGCTTGCCCTGGCGCTTCTCGGTATTGCGGTAGCGATCACCGGCTGGGTCAAGACCCACCCGCGCGTGTTCCCCGAAGGATGTTGCCAGAAGTGCGGCTATGAGTTGAATGACTTGCCGCGCTGCCCGGAGTGCGGCACCCCTTCGCTCGATGCTCCTCGGACGGCGTCGGACCAGATGGCGTGCGATCCGGGCGGCCCAAGTCAGGAGGGATAGAAGCCCGGCAGCGAGCAGAACGGCGCGGCGCACCGCTAGACTGCACGGCGTGATCGTCGGCGCCATCATCATCTTGCTCGCGTGGATGTGCGCCTTTGTCGCATCCATTGCCGCGGCGGTGAACGCGTTGCACCGCTGGGGACGGGAGCAGGGTCTGCCGGGGCTGCTCTGTCCGCTCGGCGTGCTGATGACAGCTGATTGTTGTATCCATCAACTCACCACCTACGGGACGGCGAGCGCGCAAGGACAACCTTCCCAACTGCGGGCGCTGCTCGTATCGCTCGCGATCGCCGTCCTGGGCGTCGGGCTGGCTGTCTTCGGATGGCTCAAGACCAACCCGCGCGAGTTCCCCGCGGGCTGCTGCCAGAAGTGCGGCTATGAGTTGAATGACTTGCCGCGCTGCCCGGAATGTGGCACGGATCGTCCGCCAACGAATGGCGGCGAATCGGATCAAACAAGCAAGGCAACGACGAACTCGCCCGGGCCGACGCCGCTGGATTCCCTGGCCGGCAAGGGCGATCAGACGCTGTAGACTGGCGCGATGCGCCAAACCCAGAATTCAGTCGCATCGCCGATATTGAGTCAACCCGGACCTTCACTCGGTGACTCGTTCAGGTCCGGCGTCCAAAGACAGCTGATTCGCTCGCTCGTGCTCGCGGCGTTGCTCACCGCGGTTCCCGCGGCCCGCGCCGGGCTCTCGCCCGAGTCGGTCGCGCTGGTGGTCAACGCCGACAGCTGGGCCTCGCTCACGGTCGCCAACGAATACGCCGCCCTCCGGCATATCCCGGCGCGCAACGTCATCCTGCTGCACGGCCTGACGGCGCCGGATTCGACCGACATCAACCGATTCCGCACGGAGATCCTGGGGCCGGTGCTGCACGAGCTTGACGTGCGCGGCCTGCGCCCGCAGATCGATTGCATCACCTATTCGATCGACATCCCGTCCGCAGTCGACGTGAGCGCCGACATGGCGGGGCGCTCGTTCGGCCAGACGATCACACCGGTCGCGTCGACCAACAGCTTGACGTACCTGCACGAGTGGGTGATGAAGAAGGACGCGGACTACCTGCGCCTCGACATCAACCGGTACAGCCGGCGCACGCTCCCCCTGGTTGACGGCGCACCGCTCTCGCCCCAGGAGCGCGAGGCGTACCAGGCCGCGATGAAGATGTACGACCAGAAGCAGTATGGCCCGGCGGCGGAGGCGATCGCGACTCTGGCCAAGACGGCGCGGAACGACGGCGGGGTGTACTACAACCTGGCGTGTTGCCAGGCGCTGGCGGGCAAGGCCGACGACGCGATGAAGTCGCTGCTCGAGGCGGCGGAGCGCGGCTGGCGCAACTCGGGCCAGACCGAATCCGACGCGGACCTCGCGTCGCTGCGCGAGCGAGCGGAGTTCAAGTCGCTGATCGCGAAGATGAAGGCAACCCGCGTGCGGGTGCAGGACACGCTTGGGTTCTCGGCGCACACGGCGTGGACGGAGAAGGGCGAGTACGCGGACAGCGGGCGCGATAATGGGCGCGATGTCGGGCCGCACTACATGCTGTCGACGATGCTGGGTGTGAACACGGGGCGAGCCAACTCGGTCGACGAGGTGCTGACGTGCCTGAAGCGCGCGAGCATCGCGGACGGCACGTCGCCCCGCGGCACCGTCTACATCGAGCGCAACGGCGACATCCGATCCGCGACCCGCGCGTGGGCGTTCGCCGACCTGGTCGATCAGCTCAAGCAGGCGGGCGTGAACTGCGTGCTGGAGGACGGCGTGCTTCCCACGAATCGCGCCGACGTCGCGGGCGCCGTGGTCGGGATCGCGGAGTTCGACTGGAACGCGAGCAAGAGCAAAGTGATCGCGGGCGCGATCTGCGAGCACCTGACCAGCTGCGGCGGGATGATGGGCGAGCGCGACGGGCAGACGCCCTGCACGGAGTTCATCCGCGCGGGCGCCGCGGGCTCGAGCGGCGCGGTGACCGAGCCGTATGCCCTGCAGGAGAAGTTCCCGAGCCCATTCATGCACCTGCACTATGCGAAGGGGAGCACGCTCGCCGAGGCGTTCTATCAATCGCTTGAGGGCCCGTATCAGCTGCTCATCATCGGCGATCCGATGTGCGCGCCGTGGCGCGCCAAGGGCTCGCTCTCGATCGAGGGCGTGCAGAACAAGGACGAGGTGAAGGGATCGATCACGCTCAAGGCCAAGGCCGCGAATGCGGGCGGCTTTGCGCTGTTCGTGGACGGCCTGCGCACGGAGCAAGCGGGCGCGCCCGCGTTCACGCTCGATTCGACCCGGTTCGCCGACGGCGAGCACACGATCAGCATCGTCGCGACGCTGAACGATCAGCCCAAGACCTGCCTACGCCGGGACGTGGTCGTGTCGTTCGCCAATCACGGGCAAGGCGTGACGATCGCGAAGAAGCCGGCGCCGAAGGTCGCGTGGGGACAGAAGATCGCGGTCGAGCTTGCGTGCGAGGGCGCGGCGTCGATCGAGGTGCTGCACTTCGACCGCGCGATCGCCAAGCAGAACGGCGCCAAGGCGACGATCGAGATCGACACGGCCGAGCTCGGCATGGGACGCGTCGAGCTGCGCCCCGTGGGTGTGATGAGCGACGGCACGCGCGTGCAGGGGGCGGCCATCAGGTGCGAGATCACCGACCCCGTGACGCAGCACGCGATCAACACGCCGGCGGGTGCGCAGAAGGGCCTGAAGCTGGTCGCGGGCGGGCGCGCCCCGGTCACGGTGCTCGACACGTTCGGCGCGGATTGGATCGCGGCGGCGGGCGTGAAGGAGGGCGAGGAGTTCGAGCTCTCGGGCGTGTTCGAGTCGGGGCGCGCCGATCTGTATCAGCTCCAGCTTCGCACCAACAGCGCCGCGACGATCGAGATCGACGGGCAGCCGGCGCTCTTTGGCGATGGATGGACCTGGCGCTATGCGCCGGTGCAGCTGGCGCAGGGCCGCCATGAGCTGAAACTCCGCGGCAAGGCGAGCCGAGACCCCAGGATCGATCTCCGCGTCGGGGCGGCGGGCACGGCACACCCGAGCGAGCGGACGTTCACGCACGATCCTAAGTAGCGGCGCGGGCGCGGACGAGGATCGGCGTGTACGTGATCGCGTAGAGCAGGAACGCGGCGGACCACGCCGTGCCCGCGCCGAGCATGAGCGCCACGGTCGCGGGGGGAACGAGCGACGCCGTCACGCGCAGCAGCGCCGCGAGCAGCACGAGCGTGTAGCAGGTAGTTTCCGCGCGTCCCGCACGCACGGGGCGGCCCGAGTGACCCAGGGCCGTCCGTGTGATCATGCCCATGATGAGCCCGCCCATCGAGCCGACGGCCAGGGCGTGGATCGCGGCGGAGCGCGGAAGGAAATTGAGCCACGACATCCCCAGCAGGATGAGCCCGATCGGGATGAACGCGTAGGCGGCGTGCAGGATCCACAGGATCGATTTCGATCGGGTGGCGAGCGGATTCCAGCCCAGCGCCTGCACGACCCCCAGCGCGCCTGCGACGATCGAGAGCGACGCGATCAGCCACGGGGGCGCGCGGAAAGCGTCCGAGACGAAGGCCGCGGCGGAGAGCGCGATCGCGGCGCGGTTGAGCCAGGCGGAGCGGCGTTGGCGCACGCCCGGGATCGCGCTGGCGGTGAACGCGGGGACGATGCGCCCGCCGATGATCATCTCGATCAGCACGACCATCATCAGCCCGAACTCGATCGCGCCCAACGGCGCGAGATCGATCCATTGCAGCATGGCGGCGTGGAACGCGATGTTCGCGATGGAGAGCGCGCTCAGAACGCCGACGAGCGGAAAACTCGCGAAGCTCCGCGCGCGGATGAACTTGAACGCCAGGACTCCCGCGACAATGGGGAGGAGGAGCGAATCAACGATCGCGGCCGGGGTGCTGTAGAAGAAGAACACGCCGACACGCCCCGCGAGCCAGAGAGAGACCAGGATGGCGAGCGGCACGCCGTCGGGGAGCGCCAGGCCGGTCCAGTTTCGGGCGGCGGTGAAAAGGAAGCCGATGATGATCGCGACGGCAAAGCCGAAGACCATCTCGTGCGTGTGCCAATAGAGCGCGGGGAGCGAGGGCGTGAAGGACTGGTGGTACCACATGCCGAGCCAGAGCGGGATGGCGAATGCCGCAAAGAGCGAGCCGCCGAGATAGAACGGTCGGAATGCGTCGCGCAGGAAGACCGTTCGCCGCGCGCGCGGCGAAACCGCTGAGACCGTCGGCGCGCCGGCGAAGAACGTGCCGGGGCGACCGGTGGGAGCCGAGACCTGAAGGCCGATCGGCTGGGAGGGCTTGGGAGTCTGGGAGGGCGGGTTCACATCGCGTCTCCGGATTCGCGGATGGTCAACTGGCGGGCGAACATGGCGGCCTCGCACGGGCTGGACGGAGGCCCGCCGTGTGGTATAATAGACATGAAGAGTCGGCATTCTACAAATCGATCTTCTGGGCATTTGGGAACGAAAACGGCCACCTGATCGACGACCGCGTGCCCTGCGAGCTGGGCTTCGGAACTGGAAAGCACTCGACGCGCCTGTACCATCACCCTCCCCATGACGATCCGGCCTGTCCATCGCCGTCGCTTGGTCCCGATCGTCGGGCTGCTGACGGTGATCGCGTTTTTGGCCGCGTCGATGGGCGTGGTGCCCTCGCCGGCGATGGTCGCGGGCTGGTTCGGCGTGGTGTGGTCGTCGCCCTATCCCTGCCAGGACCACGCGTGCGGCTGCTCGTCGGCCCATGAATGCTGGACCGAGTGCTGCTGTCACACCGAACACGAGCGGCTGGTGTGGGCGATCGAACACGGCGTGCTGCCGCCCGCGGGCGTCACATTCACCGATGAGCAATGGATCGCGGCGGCCAACGCCGTCCGGCCCGGGAGTGCGCACTGCTCGCTCTGCGTCGAGACGCTGAAGACGTCGCTGGCGAGGGGCATCGCGGTTCATGGAGAGCCCGAGGGCGATCACTCGCGTGTCGCGTCGTGCTGCGGCGAATCGAAATCATGCGACGAGCCGGCGCCTGTCGCGACGTCCAAGGCCGGTTCGTGCTGCGAGACTTCATCATCGGCGCACGCGGGCAAACCCAAGGGCTTTCCGGCGCGCTGGGGCATGTCGGCCCTGTCTTGCAAGGGAAAGAACGTTCTTCTAGCGGTCGGCTTTCCGTCCATGCAGCGTGCCGCGAGGATGGGCGAGCTGTTGCCCATGCCGGAGTTCATTGAGCCGATCGCGGCGATCGACGAGCACGCGGCGTCGCGCCCGCTCGATCCGACGGTGCCTCCTCCCCGAGCCTGAGGCGAGATCTCCGGGGTCTGCCGTGCGTGACATGCTTGTGGCCTGCGCCTGACGCGTGCGCATCGCGGCGCCCTCCCGTGACATCGTGAGTCCCGACTGATCGGCCTCGAGTTTCGGCGTGGTTTCATGCCGGAAAGGAGCCGCCCATGGTTTGGCGCCGCGCCACGTGCGCGATCGGCTTCACGCTGATCGAGCTCTTGGTGGTGATCGCGATCATCTCGCTGTTGATCGGCTTGTTGCTCCCCTCGCTGGGGAGCGCGCGCGAGGCCTCGCGCGCGGCCAGGTGCCTGTCCCAGCTGCGCACGCTGGGCCAGTTCACCCACGCCTATGCCGACGCCAACCGCGACCAGATGGTCCACAGCGAGCACTCCGCCAGCGCGACGCGCACCATGCCCTGGGGCTACGCGTTCTTTGAGTACGTGAACGGCTCACGCTTCACAACCAAGGACGCGGCGTGGGATGCGGTGTTCAACGGCGTGTACCGCTGCCCGTCCGACCGGCGTCGCGAGCGATGGAGCTACGGGTACAACTCGTACTACGAGCTCGTCTCGTTCGAGACCAAGGGACGTACGTGGCACAAGCTGAGCCAGGCACCGCGTCCGTTCTCGACCGTGGTGTTCGGTGAATTACTGAATACCACGAGCGCGGACCACGTGATGGCGCACTTCTGGGTTCAGCAGGACGCGCCGCCGGAGATCGATCCGTTCCGTCACAAAGACGCCACGGGTGTGCTGTTCCTCGACGGGCACGCCGCGGACGTGAAGTTCGAGAGAGTGTTCAATCGTTCCGAGAGTCTTGACTGTTTCAATCCCGAGACGGCCCGCTAGGCCGCCTCTTGCAAAAGGGAGACATGACATGAAGGTTTCGATGGTTGTCGTTTCCGTTCTGCTCGCCTCCGCCGGCGCCGCGTCGGCCCAGATGCCGCACATGGGCGGCGACATGAAGCACGTGATGGTTCATCGCATGATGGACGACGTGATGGTGATGGTGGACACGATGGTGCCCACGCCCGAGCTGCAGAACTACGGCGAGATGTACATGGGCAACGCGTCGGTGCTCAACGACACATGGTACAACGCGCAGTACGGCTGGATGAAGGACGGCACATGGACGCCGCCCACCGGCGCGTTCGTCTGGATCGAGCAGACCTCCGCCACCCCCGGGCTCATGGCCTACAAGGGCGGCAAGATGAGCAACATGGGCTCGCACACGTTCGAGCCGATCTTCGGCACGGACGGCTCGTCGCCGCGCATCATGTGGGACGGCACGATGCTGCACAACTGGTACGCCGTGTCCGCGCCCGGCGGAACGTACGAGGCGACCTACAAGGTCTACTTCGGCGACGCGAGCGGCACGCCGCTCGACGGCTACGGCGCGGGCGAGGCGACGCTCACCTGGAACGCGGTGCCCACGCCCGGCGCGGCGATGACGCTGGCGCTGGGCGGGCTGTGCGCCTGCCGTCGCCGTCGCTCGTGAACGCTTCGAAATCCGAAACTGTCCGGCGTTTCTTCCGCGCCGGTCGGTGAGATCCGGCGTCCCCGCGGTTGCGCGTGGGGACGCCCATCCCGCCGACGGGCGCGCTCATCGAAAGGAGTCGCTCATGGCTTTGGTTCTAAATCGGCATCTGATGCTCGCCGTTCTCGTGTCCGCAGTTGCTCCCAACGCGCTCGCGGTCGATCCGCACATGGGCGGCGAGATGAAGCACGTCATGGTCTGGCGCGACGGTTCGTCGCTGGAAAACATGATCGACGAAACCGTCCCGCTCCCCATCCTCACCAACTACGACGAGACGTACAGCGGCGCGGCGTCGGTGCTCAACGGCACGTGGTACAACTCGCAATACGGCTGGGTCGTCGAGGGCTTCTGGGAAGTCCCGCCCGGCGCGTCGATCTGGATCGAGCGCCTCTCGGGCACGCCCGGGCTCTCAAGCTATTCGGGCGGCACGATGACGACGCCCGCGTTCACGCCCATCTTCGGCACCGCGGGTTCGTCGGCGCGCATCATGTGGGACGGGCGGATGTTGCACAATTGGTATGCCGCGACCGAGCCCGGCCCGTACGAAGCGACGTACAAGGTCTATTTCGGCGACGCGGGCGGCACGCCCTTGAACGGCTACACGCCCTCGATCGTCACCCTCGAGTGGCACCTCTATTGCCCCGCCGACTTCAACCACGACATGTTCGTGAACGGCGACGATTACGACGGCTTCGCGTCGGCGTTCGACGCCGCCGATCCCGCCGCCGATTTCAACAGCGACGGCTTCGTCAACGGCGATGACTACGACGAGTTCGCCGAACGATTCGACGCGGGGTGCTGAGTAGAAACTCCGCCAGGCGCTACCACTCCAGCTTCACGAGCACGATCAGCAGCACGATGAAGAGCAGGGTGGGCGCGAGGCCCACTCCCGCGGCGTGCCAGGGCCGCCCGTGCGTCGCGAGCCACGCCGAGATCGCGACGGCGCCCAGCGTCACGACGCCGACGCCGATCGACATCCACTTGATCTGCGTGATGGTCTCGGGCTAGGCGTTCGCCCCGCCGGCCAGCAGCAGGACGAACATGCCCAGCGCCGCCACGACGCTGATCAGGTTGGAGAGGATGGCGGCGAGTGTGGGCATTGCTCTCACATCCTGGGACGACGCGCCGGGCCTCGTTTGAAGTTTGTGGGTTTGAGTCCAAACCGGGCCGGTCGCCGGGCGCGGGGCCAGCCCGCATGTTCGCCGCTACTTGTCATCGCTTGTCCGGTCCGCGCCCGCGTGAAGGGCCGCCAGGGCCTGATCCCGCTCGGGGATGGCCGCGCCCTCGATCGCCTTCGAGAGTGCGTCGAGGGCCGCGCCGAGTTCGGGCGTGGCGCCAATCCGGGCGGCGGCGTCCGCCATGGCGCGCACATGCCCGAGCGGATCGGGGTTGCGATCCTCACGCGGCGTGAACCACTCCTGGTCCTTCTCGATCTCGCTCGCCGAGATGGTGATCGCCCGCGCCAGCGCACCGCCCCAGGAACCCTTGATCACGTCCGCGGGGACGAGCCGGATCAGCTCCGCGCACGCGTGGCGGTAGCGCGGCCAATCGGCGCTGATGGTGCGCTCGAATTCCGCGTCAAAGCTCGGCACGCGCAGGGCCCGATCGACGATCAGCGTTCGCGCGTCGGTGTCGCGCTCGTCGGGCAGGCCCGCGACGATCACCCACAACGGCGCGTCGGCGCTCATCCCCGCAAAGTCCTCGCGCAGCGCGTCGGCGGGCGAGAGCGCCGCCCGGCGCTGGAGTTCGGTCTCGTCTTGCTGGGCCTGCGCGATCGCGCGCTGCGTGTTCTCGCTCGATAGCTTCGCCCACGCGGAGAGGGCGTAAACCCCCGCGCCAAACCCGCCCAAGGCAACCAGCGCCAGCGGCAGTCCCGCGACGATCGGGAGCGCCGACTCCCTGATCTTCCCGGCGTCGAGCCACGCGCTCCCCAGGAGCGTTGCGCCCAGGCAGATCGGGCCCAGCGCGCCGCAGATGAGGCCCGCCGAAGGCACCCACGCGCCCATCTTCTCCATCCACGCGACCAACGCGCCGAGCGACGCGAGGGCCACACCCAGCGACGCCAGAGTCGCGAGCGTGAAGGGAACCATGGGCCGCGAACTGATCCAATCGAGCTTCCCCGCGCCGACGCACACCCACGATGCGACGATCAGCACGAGCCCGGCGCCCGCCGTGGTGAAGAACGGGAGGGCGAGGCCCATCGCGTCCGCGCCGCTCGGCACGCGCGCGGTGTAGCCCTCCGTCGCCAACACCGCCAGGAGCGACAGCAGCACCGCGGGGATCACGAGCAGCGTCACGATGATCGAAGCCAGCATCCGTGCCTCCTTGCGACGCCGAACACGGGAACGGCGGCGCGAACGATCAATGAGACAGAGTGAGGTCGCCACGGATCACCGCGCTTCCCGCTCGGCGTGGTGCGTGCCGCGCATCGGCGTCTCGACCAGCGTCAGTGGATGCACGGGCGCGAGGCGCGCCAGCACGTGAGGCGTGAGCGCGTCGTAGCGCCCGACGGAAATCTCCGAGCACGCGAAGCGGACCAGGTCAAAGTCGGACGCGACCAGCACCGTGAGCTGGAGGCGAGAAACGCGCACGTCCTCGCCGAGCTCGCCGATGGCGCGCAGCGACGAGTTCGTGACGCTCGCATCGACCGGGAAGTCATGGGCGCCCCGGGCGGCGCGGCAGGAATCGATCGCCCACCACAGCGCGCTGGCCACCGCGGCGACGCGCGCCTCGGCACGCTCGCGCAGCGGCATCGCGTCCTTCAGCGACCGCTCGTCCGCCTCGGTCAGCTCGCCCTTGACCGCCGCCCGCTCGATCGTCGCGCACGCCACGAGTGCCTTGTCGCGGAAATCGGGCGATGCGTCGGGCAGGACCGCGAGCACGCCGCGCCGGACCATGCGGGCGGCGATCAACGCCTGACCCCACAGGGGCAGAGTTCCGAATTCGTTGAGTTCGAAGATGGCGGGCATCGTGTCTCCGCCCCCAATGCGATGCGGGGTGAGAAAATGGCTAGAAGTCCACCACAGACACCCAGACATTCGGGCACGAACCGGAAGTTTGTGCGCTCTGTGCCGCAAGTGACACCCGGGCCGATCGTTGCGGCGGGTTCCTCGCGTTGAAGCGGGCCCGGGAGAAGAAGACCGTCGCGAGAAGGCGCAGAAACAGCACAACAGAGTCCATAAACAGCCGCGGCCGAGACGGGGTAAAAACCCGCGCCGAACCATGTTTTCACATGGTTTTGCGGCAAGTCCCGGGAGGTCAATTGAATTCTCGGAGACCCAACTCCGCTTCTCTCCGAAGCTTGCGTCAGAATTGCGAGAACACCGCGCAGACACCCTTGCGGCGGACAGCGCCCTCGGGTAATCTTGGGGCGTCGCGGATCTCTTCTCCTGTGGTGTAGACCGCGACGAAGGGGAGAGTCCTTCACATCCCGTCGGCGATAGGACGCGCCATCCACGATCTCGTGGCGTGGTGGCGGTGTCTCGACTCGTCGGGGGCTTGAAGACCACAGGAGGGGGAAATGTCAATTCGTCGTTTGGTCGCGCTCGCTTCGGCGTGCGCTTGCGGCGTGGCGGCCGCCGGTGTGCCGCCCGTGATTGGCGGTTTCAACAGCACCCGAGGCGGGGCGATGAGCCTCGCGGGTGGTTCCGATGTCATGCTCCTGTCGTCGAGCGTCCAGATCGCGTTCCCGGGCGCGACCGTGACCGGCACGGGCACGCTGACGGATTCCTATCTCGCGGGCGTCGATGTCGTGTTCCTCGCGTCGGGCAAAAAGCACACGGGCGCCAGCAACGCGATCTCGGCGCTCTCCGCTTCCGAACGCACTTCGCTGCTCAACTTTGTGAAGAGCGGCAAGGGCGCGATCATCGCGATCGACAACTCCGACTTTGAGGCCGCCAACGAGAGCATCCTCGACACGTTCGGCCTGGATGCGTCGGGCAAGCTCGGCGCCTCGGAGTCGTTGGCGCTGGGTGACACGACGGAGTCGTCGGTCGTCAACGGGCGTTTCGGCGCGATCGCCAGCCTGCCGACCTTCTGGCCGGGCGTGCTCGACAACGCGTCAAACGACCGCGTGGTCGGGCGCTTCACGAGCGGCGCGACCGGGCTGGCCGTCATCCCGCGCGACGCGATCAGCGTCGGGAGCGGGCCGGTCGTGATCATCACCGACATGAGCACGCTCACCAACACCTACCTCGCGGGCGACGCGATGGCGCTGGTGCTCAACTCGATCGTCGATATGGCGGGCTACTGCGCGTCGGACTTCAACCTCGACGGGTTCGTCAACGGCGATGACTACGACTCGTTCGCCTCGGCGTTCGACGCCGGCGCGTTCGAGGCCGACGTCAACCGCGACGGCTTCGTGAACGGCGATGACTATGACACGTTCGCGTCGGCATTCGATGCTGGATGCTGAGGCACGAGGCATCAGTCATCGGGACATCAGGACATCCGGGCATCGGGCATGAGACAGAAGTGACCGAGTGCAAGAGTGACGGAGTGATTGGATCGTCGAAAGGAGTTTGGAAGATCAGGGGTGCATCTCGAGGAAGAGAACGCCGGCGGAAATCACCGGCCGCATGATTGAAGTCTCTTCTTCTGTTTCGCTGTTTCGCTGATCCCCTGATCGATGAGTTTGGGGTTGTGCGGGGCCCTGGGGAGGGTCGACCCCGCTGGAGTGTCCGGTCGCACGCACGAATTCTCGCCGGGCGTGCGGCAGGACCAGCATGAAAGCTCGGCCGACCGGACGGGCGTTGGGAGAGAGAAACCCGGTCTAACGGAACCCTCGGGCTAACCCCCGGGGGTTCTGTGATTTTGGGAGCGACCCGCGTCGGCTTCGCTGGTGGGTTGGCACTTTGTTTCGATGCCTTTATTGGCGGGGACTCTTGCCGCGCAACGGCGGTTGTCGACCACGTCGACGTCGGCGCGGAACGCCGATCCGCCCCGAGTCCGAGTCTCCCGGCGCATGTTCGCGGGGCAGATCAGAATCTTGGATCGCTTCGCCTGGCCGAGTAGCGGCATGCTCCCTTACTTCTTCTCCCCTGCCGGCGCGGGCTTGTCCGCGGGCTTGTCCGCCGGCTTTTCTTCGGGCTTGGCCGTCTTCACCTCCGGCGTCAGCGGCCTGCGCCGCGAGAGCGGCGGCGCGGGGTCGAGCTTGATCGCCTTGATCACCGGCGGGTCGAGAGGGCGATCGTTCTCGCCGACCTTCACCGCCGCGATCGTGCGGATCACCTCCGCGCCCGAGCGCGCCTGGGCGAAGGCGGTGTAGCGCCCGTCGAGTCGGGCGGTGCCCTCGCGCGAGAGGGCGACGAAGATCTGCGAGCCGTTGGTGTTGGGGTCGTCGTCGCGCGCCATCGAGAGCACGCCGAAGTCGTGGGGCAGGGTGCTGGGCTCCAGGTCGATGGCGTAGCCCGGCCCGCCGTCGCCGGTCCCCGTGGGGTCGCCGGTCTGGATGACGAACGCGTGGCCGCTCGGGAGCTTTGCGACGACGCGATGGAAGATCACGCCGGTGTAGAACCCGCCCTCGGCCAGGTGCAGGAAGTTGAACACGGTGTTGGGCGCCGCGTCGGGGCGCATGGCAAACTCGATATCACCGAGCGAAGTCTGCATTGTCGCGACGCGATCGACGTAGACGCGCACGCCGGTGAGCAGCTTGTCGGGCTGGGGGTAGCTGATGCGGGCGTTGCGCGTGCCGAAGTTGGCCTGGCGGGTCTTCTCGTCGAGCTTGAGGGCGATGTTGCCGGCCTCGTCGGTCATCTGGGCCGGGCCGGTTCCCTTGAGCGGCTGGATGACGAGGGGTGCGCCGATGTCGGCGATGCCGACGTGGAGCTGGGCGTACCACACGCCGTCGATCGGAGTGGTCCAGATCTCGGGGAACATGGTGGCGAGGTTGGCGACGCCCGGGACGACGCCGGCGACCTTGATGGTTGTGCCGTCGGGTTTCTGGAGGATGATGCCAGTGTCGATCTCGATGTTGTCGGGCGTGGCGACGCGGATGTTGATGGGTTGATTCACGCCGTAGTACAAGCGATCGGGTGAAAGCTGGGCGAGCGCATTGCAAGCGAGTGCGGCGGCAAGGAGCGAGGCAACGACGTTTGGCGCGGCGCGGGTGGCGGTGTTCATGACGGGAGCGTACACAGGCCATGGGCAAGCGCGCAGGAAACCCGCCGAATCAGACGGTTTCAGTTGCGTGCTGTTGCGTGGGTGTTACTTGCCGCCGCCGTTGTTGCCGCCGGAGCCCGAGGTGTGGCGGCGGTCGTCGATGGCACTCCAGGCGTCGTCGACCGCGGAAGCAGCGCCGACTTCTTCTTCATCGTCGGGGAGCGATTCGTAGAGCTCGTGATTGAGGTCGTCGTACCAGACGACGTGGAGGTCGGCGAGGAGGACGTTGAGGCCGAGCCGGTGGTTGAAATCGGGCTTGGTCTGCAGGCCGTCGGTCACTATGGCGGACGCCGACGGAACGATGTCGTACAGGAAGCGCGAGCCGTTGGGCCCGATGCCGCGGTACTGGTAGTTGCCGACCGCCTCGCGGGTGTCGACGCCGAACGCGTCGGCGTAGCTGGTGAACTTGTGCGAGCCGTGGTGGGACGGGCAGTAGTAGATTTTGGGGGCGTCGAGGTAGTTGGCCATGGTGAGGCGGCCCAGGCCGTCCCATGACTGGCCCCACAGGCCGTCGGCGTCGTTGGAGAGGCGCAGCGTCATCATCTGCGCGGGGTCAGAATCGCGGTACTTCTGCGACCAGCCGGGAACGTACCTGCTGGGGACGACCAGGCCGTTCCAGTCGTCGGCGTACATGTGCAGGCCCAGGCCGATCTGTCGGATGTTGGAAGAGCACGCAACCCGCTTGCCGGTGCTGGTCACGCCACGGAGCGACGGGAGCAGCAGGCCGATCAGCACGGCCACGACGGCCATGGACACCATGACGTCGACCAGTGTGAATGCGCGCGCGGGATGACGGGCAGTTCTCTTCACCTCACGAGTCTCCAGACTCTCTTTCGAAGCCCTTCCGGACTAGAGACTATCGAAACGCCAATGCAACCGCAACAGAGAATTCGTCGTTACCGGGACATCGGATTTGCATTTGCATTTCGTTCGTAGCACACGAATTGCGAACGTCCGGTAGCCTCAAAAAGGAATTGATGCATCCCAACATGTGGGGTAAACGTACAGACCGCCAAAGGTTGTATGCTGGTGGCCGGGGAGGTCTTCCCCCATCGCCCGGGCGTTCCGGGCCGGCCTGTTCTGGGTGGCATAGGGGCTTTTCCTCCGACGTACACGTTGAAGAACGCGTCGTCGGCGAACGAGGCTCAGACGATGGCATCTCGCGAGGACATCGATCCCAAGGAACGGGACGCGCGCGACCTGGCGCTGATGCGTCGTGTCGCCGCCGGCCATGAGGCCGCGGTGGCGGAGCTGTACGACCGATTCGGCTCGCTGGTCTATCGCATGGCGATCCAGGCGATGCCCAGCCGCGCCGAGGCCGAGGACGCGGTGCAGGAGATCTTCGTTCGCTTGTGGCGTACCGCGGAGCGGTACGACCCCGCGCGGGCGGCTCTCGTGACGTGGGTGATGCTGATCTCCCGTCGACACCTGGTGGACAAACTGCGCCGGACGCGGGCGCGGGTGAAGGCCAGCTCGCTCGACAGTGCGCAGGCCAGCGGGGCCGAGGCCTCGGTGATGCCCGACGCCTCGACCGGCGAGCGCGACGAACGGATGGCGGTGTTGATGAAGCGGATCGCGGCATTGCCCGAGCTTCAGCGCACCGTGGTGACACGTGCATACCTGGGGGGGCAGACGCTCCGCCAGATCGGGGATGAACTCAATACGCCGCTTGGGACCATCAAGTCGGCGCTGTCGCGGGCCCTCGTGCGCCTGCGCGAAAGGACGAACGAGGAGTTGGTTTCATGACGACCCGTGAACTCATCGAGCTGGCCCAGCTGGACGCGCTGGGCCTTTTGGACGACCAGGAGCGGGAGGCGTTTGACCGCGCCTTTGCCGCCGCTCCCGCGTCGATCCAGGCGCAGCTGCGCCGCGAGCAGACGCGTCTGGCCCGCACGGACTGGGTGCCGATCGACGGCGAGCCCCCGGCCGAACTGCGCGACGCCGTGCTCACCGACGTCGCCGCCGCGGCGCTCAAGGACCGCGTGATGGCGGCCGTGCGCCGCGAGATGGGCGCCCCCGCGCACCGTCACGAGGGCGGGCGCCTCCATCCCCCGATTCATCAGGTGCGTTCGGTCTCGCGTGTGTGGCGTGTCGGCGCGCTGGCGTCGGCGGCGGCCGCGGTCGCCCTGGCCGCGACCACGCTCTTCCTCCAGAGCCAGTATTCCACGCTCCAGTCCGAGATGCAGAAGGCGGGCACCTACGCCGACCTGGTCGCGATCCGCGGCTTCAACGTCCAGGACCTGGTCTTCAACGAGAACTCGCGCCTCGTCCACTTCGAGGCCGCCCCGGGTTTTTCGGGCAACGCGACCGCCTTTGTCGACGTCGCCAGCCAGAAGGTCCGTCTTTTCCACAAGAACTTCGCCAAGGAACTCACGCAGTATCGCGTGGTCGCGCTCGACGAACGCGGCGAAGAGATCGGCCAGCCCGTGCAGTTCAGCACGGACAAGAAGATCGACTTCGCTGATTTCGCCGTCGACCTCAAGACCACCAAGCGCCTCGCCATCAAGGAAATCACGCCCGAGCATCCCGAGGGCGTGGTGATCCTGACTTCCGCGGCCCTGGTCGGCTAGCCCTGCTCCTCACGCCGCTCGCCCCGAGCGATCGCAAACCGCGATCACCCGGTGCGGCGGAATCGGTGAACACTCCGAACGGCGCAGACCCGTCCACTCGCGGGTCCGCGTTCGTTTTTGTCCCCCGTACAATCGGCTCCACGCACCCAGGGAGCCCCGCATGGCCGCGCCGACTTCGTCTTCCACACCGTCCACGTTCATCCCCGCCGGTTTCGACGGCACGCGCTTCGAATCGATCGAGCCCCTCGCCCGCGCCCTGCTCGAACGCCCCGTGAAGTCCCGGAGCGAATTGATCGCCTGGCTCATCGACCGCAGCGAGCTCGACGCGGCCTGCAGCGAGGCGGGCGCCAACCTCTACATCGCCATGACCTGCAACACCGAGGACCAGGGTGTGCAGCGCGCCTACGCCGCGTACGTCGAGGAGGTCGCGCCCAAGGTCAAGCCCCTGGCCTTCGAGCTCGACAAGCGCCTCGCCAGGCTCGCGGCCGAGCTCTCGCTCGACGCGGGCGACGGCGGCGAGCGCTACAAGGTCCTCACCCGCGACACGCGCTGCGAGGTCGAGATCTTCCGCGAGGAGAACGTGCCGCTGGAGACCGAGCTCGCGCTCCTCGGCCAGAAGTACGACCAGACGATCGGCGCGATGACCGTGGAGTTCGACGGGCGCGAGCAGACCATGCCCCAGATGGCCCGGTACATGGAATCGACCGACCGCGCCCAGCGCGAGGGCGCGTGGCGCGCCATGATCGCCCGCCGCCTCCGCGACGCCGGCGCGATCGACGAGATCTATGACCAGATGATCACGCTCCGGGACAAGGTCGGAAAGAACGCGGGCTTCGCCGATTACGTCGGCTTCGCCTACAAGGCCAAGCACCGCTTCGACTACGGCGTTCCGCACTGCAAGGCCTTTCACGACGCGTGCGAGCAGGTCATCGTTCCGCTCATCCGGAAGCTCGACGCCAAGCGCAGGGCGGCGCTGAACCTCGATTCGCTGCGCCCGTGGGACCTGTCGGTCGACATCAAGGGGCGCGCCCCGCTCCGCCCGTTCGCGGGCGGCGCGGAGCTGGTCTCCAAGTCGCGCGTGGTGTTCGGTCGGCTCGATCCGCGCCTGTCCGGGCTCTTTGCGCAGCTGGGCGACGGGCCGGGGCGCTACGACCAGCCCGCGCCCGACGGCGGGCCCGCGTACCTCGACCTCGACAGCCGCAAGGGCAAAGCGCCGGGCGGCTATCAGTACATGCGAGACCGCCAGCGCCGTCCGTTCATCTTCATGAACGCCGCGGGCATGCAGCGCGACGTCTCGACCATGCTGCACGAAGCGGGGCACGCGTTCCACTCGATGCTGTGCGTCGATGAGCCGCTGCTCGCCTATCGCAGCGCGCCGATCGAGTTCTGCGAGGTCGCGAGCATGTCGATGGAGCTGCTCACCCTGCCGCACCTGGGCGGCCCGGGCGGCTTCTACCCCGACACCAAGGACGAGGCTCGCGCCCGCCGCCACCAGCTCGAGGAGAGCATCACCATCCTCGCGTGGATCGCGACCATCGACGCGTTCCAGCACTGGGTGTACGCCAACCCCAAGCACTCGCGCGACGATCGCAGGGCGTACTGGCTCGAGCTCGACACGCGCTTCGGGCGTGCCGTGGACTGGAGCGGCTTCGACGACGCGCGCAAGAACGCCTGGCAGCGCCAGACGCACCTCTTCGGCCATCCCTTCTACTACATCGAATACGGCATCGCGCAGCTGGGCGCGCTGGGCCTCTGGCTCCGCTCGCTCGAGGAAGGCCCCGCCAAGGCGATCGATCTGTATATCAAGGGCCTGTCGCTGGGCGGCTCGCGCCCGCTCCCCGATCTCTTCGCCGCCGCGGGCCTGCCGTTCGACTTTGGTCCCGGCGCGGTGCGCCGCATCGTCGACCGTGTCGAGCGCGAGCTCGAGAAGTTGCCAGAGTAGGCGACACGCGTTTCCTCGCCGATTCTCAGAGCGGCATCGCCCGACGGTGGCGGGCTCTTATCCTCGCGCACGGTTCAGTGGTACCGCGCTACCCGCGCCACGCCCGCTCGATCAGATCGCCCCACTGCTCGCGCGGCGTGACTCCCGCGTCGATCCAGAGCGATCCCGGCGTCGGCCGCAGCCGCTTCAGCCACGTCCGCTGGTTCTTCGCGAATCGGCGCGTCTCGATCTTGATCTTCTCCACCGCGTCGTCGAGCGACATCCGCCCCTCGAGGTGCGCCAGGATCTGCTTGTATCCCAGCGCCTCGCGCGCCTGGGCCCCGAGCCCGGCCGACAGCGCCCGAACCTCGTCGACCAGCCCCCGTTCGATCATCGCGCGAACCCGTGCGTTGATCCGTCGATTGATCGTCTCAACCGGCCAATCAAGCCCGACGAGTAGGCGCGACGCATCGTCGCCCGACGCGTCCCATTGCGTTTGGTGCTCGCTGATCGGGCGGCCCGTCTGGCGGAACACTTCCAGCGCCCGGATCGTCCGTCGCTCGTCGTTGGGATGGATCCGCCGGGCCGCCCCGGGATCGACACGCTCGAGTTCCTCGCGCCGTGCCTCGGGCGGCAACGCGCGGAGCTCCTCGCGCAGCGCGGCGTCGGGCGCCGGGCCTTCGAACAGGCCGTCGAGCAGCGATTTCACATAGAGATTCGTCCCGCCGACGACGATGGGCACGCGCCCGCGCGACGCGCTGTCGTCGATCGCATGGTTGGCCAACGCCAGCCACTGGTGGACCGTGAAGCTGTCGGGCGGACCGACGATATCGAGCAGGTGGTGGGGCACGCCGCGGCGCTCTACGGGCGTCGGCTTGGCGGTGCCGATGTCCATGCCGCGGTAGATCTGGAACGCGTCGGCCGTGACAACCTCGCCCGACAGGCGCAGGGCCAGCTCAACGCCAAGATCGGTCTTGCCGCCCGCGGTCGGGCCGACGATCAGGATGGTCCGCGCCCTGTTCACGCGCGATTGTTGCTCGCTCGCGCCGTCGCAAATGTCATTTCGGGTGAACAAACGAGAGATGCAGCTCGCAGTGGCGCAGGTTCAGACCCTTCCACTCCTCGTGCGACATCGGGCCAAAGAGCGGGCTCGGGCGTGTCGGCGCTTCGCGATCCAGCCGGTCGATCGCCGCGCGCAGGCGCGCCTCGGCCGCGTCGACCGGCGAATCCTCGAAGCCCACCGTGCCTCCCTTCACGCGCGGGATCCTGACGCCCGACGGCATTTTCACGAAGCACATTCTGTGGCGCATAAACTGCATCACGAATCGAAGGAACCACGGGAGAGTGCTGATCTCTGGCGGGTAGCCGTTGAACGGATACTCCATGAACGCCGCGAGATGGTTGAAGACCTGAGCGGCGGACCAGTTGCCGGTAGTGCGCAGCGTTCCCGCTTCGATGGCGGCGTGAAGAGAGTCGAGATCGCGCAGCGCTTCGGCCATGTTTGCAAAGCGAACCGCCCGACGACCGCGACCATGACCTACTTTGGCATCACTCATGAGCGGAGTGTAGCGTGCGCCGTTGGGCTACGGCCGCTTGTAGCTCTCGCGGTCGAGACGCTCCATGTACCGCGTCGGATCGGCGCAGCCCGCAAAGCCGAACTGTGAGTACAGCCCGTGCGCGTCGCGCGTCATGAGGCAGAATCGTCGGAGCCCCCGCAGGTCCGGGTGCTCGATGATCGTGCGCATCAGGAGCTTCGACGCGCCGCGCCCGCGGTGCGCCTCGAGCACGAACACGTCGCAGAGATACGCGTAGGTGGCGTGATCGGTCACGACCCGCGCAAATCCGATCTGCGCCGGCTTCGTCGGATCGCTCGCCCGCGGCGTGTCCGAGTCGTACACGCCGAAGCACAGCGAGTGCGCGATCGCGCGCTCCAGCCGCTCGCGCGCAATCCCCGGCGACCAATAGCAGGTCGAGAGAAAGCCGTGGATCACGTCGAGATCAAGGAGTGACGGGTCGGTCGAGATGTGGAGCATGGCCTGGTTCCCGTCCGGGATGACTTCTGCTTCCTTCCCATTCCCCGCGTCTCACCGACGCGCGGAACACCGTAGCGGGCCACTGACGGCGCGGCGGCCTGTGCGACTACTTGCTCGCTGGCGTGAGACGCTGGACGAGCGAGTTGCGTTCGGCCGCGTGCGCATCGTCGGCGTAGACGTCCGGCGCGGCGGCGGCGAGGGGCGCGAGCGATGACGCGGGTGCGCCCGAGGCCGAGAGCGTGTCAAAGGACTGCGTGAGGAGTGCGGCGGCGCGGGCACGAGCGGCGGCGAGTTGATCGGCGGCGGAGGATGACACGACGGCGCGGGCGAGTTCGGCGGCGGCGCTGGCGGCGTGCTCCTTGCTCTCGGGGAGCAGCGTGCTCCGGCAGAGCTCGTCGAGTTCTTTCGTGGCCGATTCGATGATCACCGCCGCGCTCGCGGGGTCGGCCTTGGCCCGCGCGGCGGCGAGGGTGATCTGCTTGGCCCGCGCGATCTGGTGATAGCGGTCGGCGGGCGGCTTGTCGCGCAACACGTCGTTCAAGAGCGATTGGGCCGCGTCGAACTCCCCGAGATCGATGCGGCAATTGGCGAGGTTCAGGCGCGAGGCGTTGACGTTGTCGTGGGTGGGCGCGAGCGCGCGCGAGCGGGCGGCGAGGTTGGTGGCGTGAAGTTCGGCGGAGCGGGCGAGCCCCTGCGCGCGCCGCGTCGCGTCCTTTTCCGCGCGGGCAAGCCTCCACAGGTGGGTGGCGTACTTGTTCACGCTCGCGGCGCGGTAAGGATGGGCGGCGTCGAGCCGGAGCGCATCGCACTGCGACAGGGCGCTCTCGAAGAGCTGCGTGATGCGGGCGTCGTTCTGGCCGCGGGCCGTTTCGGATTGGCTGAGGTAGGACGCGAGCGATTGATAGCAGCCGATGAGCGCCAGCGGCTGCTTTCCAGGATTGGAGAGGTGGATGTTGATGGCCTTCTCGATGTGATCGATCGCGTCGGCGAGGTCGCGTCGGTCGTGGGCGAGTTCGGCGAGGTCGGCGTGCGCCGCGGCGACGAGCGTCGGATCGGCGCCCCGGGCGGCGGCCCGTGTCCGCGCGTCGAGGACCTGCGTGTAGAGCTTGAGCGCCTCGTCGTGACGCGACTGGAGCTTCCGGGCGTAGGCGAGCACGCGGGTCGCGTCGATGGAAAGATCAGAGTCCTCGGGCGAGGGGGCGGCGGAGGAGGTCGCGCGGATGATCGAATCCGCGAGCGTTGCGGCCTCGTCAAGATCGGTGGGGAGGCGGCGCTCGCAGAGCGCGGCGGCGAGATTGAGGCGGGCGCGCAGAGTCTCGGGATGAGACTCGCCCAGCGCGTCGGTGCGAATCGAAAGAGCATGGCGCAGGAGCTCGGCGGCCTGGGTGAGGTCGCCGAGCTTGGCGTAGGTCGTGCCGCGGAACTCATCGATCGCGGCGCGGGCGAGCGGCTGCTGCGCGAAGCGCTCCGCGGCCTTCTGGTCGACGTCGCGGAGGAGTTCGCGGAGGAGCGTGGTGTCGAGGCCCCGCGCGATCTCGGGGTCCAGCGAGGTGATCAGTTCGCCCGCGAAGCTCGTGGCGGAATCGGCGACGGCCTGCACCTTCACGGTCTCGGCGAGCGCCTGCTGCGCGATGGTCTTCTGGTGCTCGGCGCCGCGCCAGAACGCGGCCGAGACGATGCCCCCGGCGATGATGGCGGCCAGCGAGACGAGGGCCGCGAGGGTGGCGGCCTTGTGACGCTGGAGCACCTTGCGGATCGCGTAGATCTGGCTGTCGCGCTTGGCCTCGATGGGATCGCCCGCGAGGTAGTTGTGGATGTCGCGCGCCAGTTCGCCGGCGTTTTGGTAGCGCCGCTCGCGCTCCTTGCTCAGGCACTTGAGGACGATCGTCTCGACCTCGTCGTTGATGCCGCGCTTGATGGTGCTGGGGCGCTTCGGGACTTCGTGCAGGATGCGGTCGAGCGCCTCGCGGAAGTTGCCCAGGACTTCGTAGGGGAATCGGCCCGTCAGGAGTTGGTAGAGAATCACGCCGAGCGAGTAGACGTCGGTGCGGACATCGATCTTGTCGGGCGCGCGTTCGGCCTGCTCCGGGCTCGACCAGGGGAGCGAGCCGAGAAAGTCGCCCGTCGCGGTCATCACCTGAAGTTGCTCGCCCTCGATGATGTCGGTGCCCGCGCCTTTGGCCAGGCCGAAGTCCAGGATGTGCGGCTCGCCCGAGGCGTCGACGCGGATGTTCGCGGGCTTGAGGTCGCGGTGCACGATGCCGCGGAGGTGCGCCGCGTTGACGGCGTCGCAGATCTTGTGGAAGAGGGCGAGGGTGTCTTCGATGGTGCGGTCGGCATCGCGGATGTAGTTGTCGAGCGTGTGCCCGGAGATGTAGTCCATCACGAAGTAGTGCAGGCCGCCCGCGACGCCGGAGTCTTGCACCGCGACGATGTTGGGGTGGTTGAGCTGCGAGAGCACCTCGATCTCGCGTTCGAAGCGGATGCGGTCGCGCACGCCGACGAAGGGGCCTTCGCGCAGGACCTTGATGGCGACCTTGCGTTTGGTGGATTTGGAGAGGGCCTGGTAGACGACGCCCTGTCCGCCGCGCGAGATTTCTCGGAGGATCTGATAACCCGGGAAGATGTCGGGCGGCGGCGCGATGGGGATGGGTGCGGGCTTCTTGCCGCGGGCGCGGGCCTGGTTCAGGGCGCCCATGACCAGAGCGTCGTCGCTGGCGTTTGAGGGCGGGCTCGCGCTGGGCGCGTCGGATGATGAAGCTGAAGATGGCGGCGGCCCGCTTGCGCCCGACCCACCCGAGTTCGGCCCGCTTGCGCCACGGCCTTCCGCGCCGGAGCCGCCAAGCCCCGACGAATGCGGATCGGGAGGGGTGGATGGATCGGGATTGGAGTCGGGCGGGTTCATCGGCGTGCGGTCAGGATCGTGTCGGCCCGGGGTTCGGGCAACGGAGATACGGCCTTGGGTGCGGTCCGGTTGTGAAGCGACGGGGGCGAGAGCGCGTCACGGGGAATCACGACATCCGCGAAAAATACCGGGATTCCGAGCCCAGGAGTTCCCGGAGGCGGTCGTGGGCCCGGGCGCGGAGCATGTGGGTGGCGCCGACCGTGCGACCCAGCGCTTCGGCGGCCTGGGCCGGGGCCTTGCCCTCCAGGTCCAGCATCCGGATGACCTGCTCATAGGCGGGCGGGAGCTGCGACAGCACGGCGTCGAGCGCGGTGTGTACCTCGCCGCGGGCCGCCGCCCGCGAGGGCGTGGTGCTGGTGTAGCCCAGGAGTTCGACGAGCGCGACATAGGCATCATCGTCGCCGCCGGCGTGGACCTGCTTGCGCGGGTCGGGGCGTTTGGCGCGTTCCAGCGCCTTGATCGCGTCGCGTAGGTTGTTGTCGGCGATGTGCGACAGCCAAGCGAGGAACGAACCCTCGCCCCGATCGGTGAAGCCCTCGATCTGAAGGAACGCCTCGACGAACGTGACCTGCAGCACATCGTCGGCGTCGAGCGATCCCTGCCACACGGGCGAGATCTTGGAAGCGACGCGGGCACGGAGCTGCGGCGTGATGTCCTTGAGGAGCTGCGCGAGGGCCTTCTCATCGCCGCGAACGGCGGCGCGGAGCAGGTCGTGCTCGCGGGCGCGCGGATCGCTTGGGGATGGAGGGGGTTGGGAGGACACGGGATTACTTGCCGCTGGAGATCAGACCCAGCACGGTGGCGGTCATCGCGATGAGCGCCTTGATGAGCGACTCGCCCGCGACGAGACCCGACGCGATGGGGATGTTGAACGTTTCGGCGGACTTCTTGTGGGCGCGGGTCCAGAGGAACGTGATGAACGCGCCGATCGCGAAGGCCAGCGAGTTGTTGAAGCCGACGACCCACGACAGGCCCAGGCCCATGGTGCTCGGCCAATAGGCCTTCCAGTTCTTGGGGACCAGGAACTTCTCGATGCACGGGAGAATGACGCCCAGCACTGCGCCGATCAGGATTGCGACCTTCGCGGAGTCGGCCAGGCTGTGCAGGCCCTGCGTCAGCACCTGCGCGACACGGAACCACTGGTTGGTTCCCGGAGCGGGGTACTTCTCCAGCGCGGCCTTGGTGGGGACCATGAGGTACCAGATCGGGATGATCGCGACCGTGCCGAAGAACACGCCGAAGAACTGCGCCAGGAACTGGCGACGGGGGTTCGCGCCAAGCAGGTAGCCCGACTTGAGGTCGGTCAAAAGGTCGGCGGACGACGAGGCGGAGTTGGCGGCGATGCCCGCGGACGCGAGGTTGGGAACGACCTGGCCCGGGTGCAGCAGTGCGAAGGTGATCTGCATCACCTTGCCCATGGCGCCGATCGGGGTGGTGTCGGTCTCGCCGGTGGCGCGGCAGGCGACCAGCGAGAGCACGAAGCTCATCGCGACCGCGATCACACCGGCCCACCAAGAGATGTGGAAACCGATGATCTGCACGATCACCATGGCGATCGTGAGCGGGATCATGCCCGCGAGCATCCACCAGAAGGGAACCTCGACGCGCGTGAGGGGGTCGTCGACCTTCGGGCCGTCCTTGCGGGAGGAGAGCGCGCCGGAGATCGCCCGGCCGATCGATTTCCACTGGAAGGCGAGCGAGGTGAGGGAGGACATGACCATGAGGGCCGTGCCGCCCCACAAGGCCCAGCGGTAGATGTGATAGGTCGTGCCGCCGCCGACGAGCTCGATGGAGGGGATGTAGCCGTCCTGGAACTTGCTGCCGGCCTCGAGCAGATGGGCGGCGTCGATGCCGATCAGGTATGGGGAGACGAAGAAGTAGAGCAGGATCGAGCCCGCGAGCATGGTGAGCGAGACGCGCAGGCCGACGATCATGCCCGCGGCGATGAGGAGCACGCTGGGCTCGAAGCCGAACTGGATGAGTCGCTTGGCGACGGGCGACTCGGAGAAGTTCGAGAGATTGCCGTCGGTCCCGGCGACCTTTTCCCAGAACGCGTGGAGCTTGCCCTGCCGATCGACGGTGGCGAATCCGGCCTCGGGGTATTGGTCGGGCAGGTGCAGGAACTTGAGCGGGCCCTTTTCGCCGAAGACCTTGTCGATGATCTGGAGCGTTCCCTCGGAGGTGTTCATGATGCCGACAACCGCCGAAGCGAGGAGCCCGACGATGAGCGCGTAGGCCTTGTGCACGGCCTCCTTGCTCTCGCTGTAGAGACTCCGGAGTGTCTCGGCGGCGGCGATGCCCGAGGGGAAGGGCAACTGCTCGTGGTTGATCATCTGGCGCTTCATCGGGATCGCCAGGAAGACGCCCATCATGCCGGTGCAGAAGGTAAACAGGGTGACCATGACCCACGGCTGAACATCGAGGGTCTTGACGTCGGCGGAGGTCCCGCCCGCGGGCGGGTTCTGCATCAGGAGCAGCGCGCCGAACATGGTCGCGATCGTGGAGCCCGTGGAGTAGCCGGCCGCGGACGCGGTCGACTGCATGCAGTTGTTTTCGAGGATCGACATCTTGGAGACCTTGCCGCCAGAGCCAAGGCGGATCAGGTTCCAGATGACGTAGGACATGACGCAGGCGGTGATGGCGACGCCGAACGCCCAGCCGATCTTGAGGGTGGTGTAGAGGTTGGCCGAGCACATGGCCATGCCGAGCAGACCGCCCATGATGACCGCGCGGGGCGTAAGCTGCCGCATCCGATCACCCTGATAGACATGGGTGTACCAGTGCTGGTCCTTCTGCTCGGGCGTGGCGTCCTCGTGGAGCGGCGGGACGGAATTGTCAAATCCTGACGCGTTCTTGCCGCTGGTCGTGGGCTCTGTGGATGGTCCCGCCATGATTCGGTTCGCTCCGTGCTGTCGGCGCTCCCGCCGTCGTGTGGCTGTGAATCGCACAACGTAGTTGATACAACGCCCTGCCGCAAGACCGAGCGTTCTGTGGGTTCATATTCCGTTCGTGCCCGGAAGACCTTCGGGGAAATGAACCACTCCAGCGTCGAACCGGTTTAGCATGGTGGCCATGACCGACGGGGAGCCAACCTCCAGCCTGCCGCACGGCCGTGAACCCGGCCAGGCGTTTCACGGCGCGTCGGGTGTCCCCCGCGTTGGACCCGGCGATCGCCTCGGGAACTTTGTGCTCACTCGGCTGCTGGGCGTCGGTGGCATGGGGGCGGTTTTTGAGGCCACACAGGATGCGCCCCGGCGGACGGTGGCGGTGAAGGTGCTGAGCGGTTCGGCGAGCGATGCCGCCAACGCGGCCCGCCGCCTGCGACAGGAGGCGGAACTGCAGGGGCGGTTGGCCCATCCGGGGATCGCCCAGGTCTACGACTCGGGCGTCGCGGATACGCCCCACGGCCCGGTGGCTTACTACGCCATGGAGTACATCCGGGGCGCGCGGAGCCTGACCCGCCATGCCGACGAGAACAAGCTCTCCCTGGGCGAGCGCGCGGCGCTGCTGGCGCGCGTCTGCGAAGCGGCGGAGCACGGGCATCGCGCCGGTGTGGTCCATCGCGACCTCACGCCGCTGAACATCCTCGTCGATGCCGATGGACGTCCACGGATCATCGACTTTGGCATCGCACGCTCCCCCGGCGAGAACGCGGGGACGCTCGCGACCCGCGTGGGCACGCTGGTCGGCACGCTGCGCTATATGAGCCCCGAGCAGTGCGAGGCCGACCCCCGCGCCATCGACGCCCGGAGCGACGTGTACAGCCTCGGGGTTGTCCTGTACGAGCTCGCCTGCGGCGTAGCGCCGTATGAGTTGGACAACCTCACCCTGCCGCAGGCGGTGGACGTGATCCGGCGCACCCCCGCGAAGGACGCCGGCGCTGCAAACCCGGAGTGCCGGGGTGATCTGGCGGCGGTGATCAAGAAGGCGCTGGCGAAGGACAAAGTGGCGCGGTACCAGAGCGCCGGGGAGCTGGGAGCGGACCTGGATCGCTTCGCTCGCGGTCAGCCGGTGCTGGCCGGTCGCGGCGGATGGACGACCCTCTCGCTCATGCTCGCGAGCTTCGTACGTCGGCAGACGCGATCGGCGGCGCTGATCGTGGTTCTGCTCTCGGCGCTGGCGGCGGCGACGATCGGCGTTCGGGCCGTCTTCAAATGGACAAACGCGGCGCAACGTGTGGAATCCTGGATGAGCGGCATCGGGGCACGTCCCGCGGCGCTCGAACGCGTGGTTGTCGTTCGATTCGACTCTCGCGCGGACGGAACGGATTTCGAGGCGCTGGCGCGGTCGCTCGGTCTTGAGGGCGTGAAGAACGGCGACCTCCGGAGCTACCGACTCGTTCACGCGAAACTGATGGACCGGCTCGCGCGGGCGGGGCCCGGGGCCGTGGGCTGGCTCCCCACGTTCCGCGGCGACGAGCACGCCGACGCGTTCTCGCGTTCGGCCCATGAACTCGGCGCCGGCGGGTGCCTCGTTTGGGTCGGGGTCGATTCGTTCCGCCCCGCGGATTCCGGCTCGGCGGCGCTGTCGGCCGAGATCGCGCGGTCCGCCCGCGTGGGCTTTGTCGGCTACTTCGTCACGCCGGACACCGGTGCGCTCATGGTCCCGATCGCGGCGGACGTCGGAGCAAGCGCGCCGCTTCCCTCGCTGGCCTTGGGGTTGGCCGCATCGGCGCGCCATCCCGGACAAGAAGTTTCCTTGGCACTGAGACCCGACGAGAGCGCCGTGGACGTGCGGGTGGCCCGGGGCAGCACCGGGGTCTTTCACGCGGCGTGGCTAACTCGCGAAGATCGCGTCCGGGTCTTTGCGGTCACCGAACTTGGGTCGGGTCTCCCGGAGCAGGGGCTGGAATCGGGTGACACGGCCGCCATGGTGCGCGTCGATGCGGCTGCCGCCCGCGATGCCGGAGAGTCCGCGACCCTCGCTTACGAACGAGTTCTGGAATCAGGCGAGGATGAGCTGCGCCGGCTGGTAAGCGGACGAGTCGTCCTCATCGGAGATGCTGGCGCGCGGGAAGCGATGATCCCCATCGGAAACGGTGCGCCCCTCTGGGCCGCCCACCTCTACGCCGCCGCCACCGACATGCTGCTGTCTGCTGCACGTCCGATCGTGCGCTCTCCGGGCAGCCTGGAGACGGACACCATCACGTTGGGGGCGGCGCTGCTCGGGGTTTTGGTGGCGTGGCGCGGGCGCATCGGCGCGGGCTTGGCGGCGCTGGGCGCTTTGACGCTCGTGCTGGCCGTCGGTAGCGTGGGGTTATTGGTTGTCAGCGACTATCTGTGCAATCCGGTCATTCCGACCACGGCCGCGGGCCTCGGCGGGGGCACATGGCTGGCGGTTCGTCATCACGCGGGGCTGACGTCAAAGCCGAGGAGCGCGGCATGAAAATGATCATCGGAAGCGTCTGCGTGGTCGGGATTCTCGCCACGATTTCGGGGTGCTCCAAGCCCTGGAGCGGCGAGTGGGGGCCGCGCGAGGCGTCGGCGTCTTCATGGTCGAACATGGTCTATTCGGCCGCGCCGTCGGGAGATCTGTTCCCGCTCGTCCGGCGCGTCTACTCCGGCGCCAGGGGTAACTCACTGGTCCACGCGATGATCGTGCCCGATCCTTCGAACTCCGCGATGTTCTCGCTGGAAGAGGTGACGTACGCCGGCTCTCCCGGGGCCGGCGTCAATCTCAAGCGCGGCTACGCGTACCTCATCGGCCGATGGCCCATCGTCATCGTCAAGGGCGGCTCCGGCGCCGGCGAGGGCACCAAGATCGCCGCCCGCGTCATTCCCGGTACGGCCGCGCCCAACCACACCCGCTTCTTCCTCATCAACCCGGTCGCGGGCCAGAAGCTCGTCGTCCTCGTCGAGAAGGGCGAAGGCAACCCGCCCGAGCGCTACGAGCTTATGCGCGAGGGCTGCATCGAAATCTCCGACGAAGACGCCGACGGTGTCGGAAAGTACGAATCGACCACCGAGCGTCGCGGCGTCGACGGCGCGATCGTGTGGGACAGCGTGATCGAAGAGGAATACCAGACGCTGGCCCAGAACGCCGCCGAAGCACGCCTCGATTTCTGATGTCGTTCCCGCTCAATCCGCCGGCACGCAGCGCTCGCCCGCCCACTCGCGCAGCTCCGCGACCTTCTCGGCCATGGTGACCGAGAGCGGCGGCGAACGGCGCAGGGCCGCCTCGAGTCGCGGGCCGTCGAGCGAGTTCTGCTCGCCGCGGTCCTTGGCGTCGAAGGCGTCGTGGAGCGCGCTGATCACGCCCTGTTCGAGCTCCGCGCCGCTGTAGCCCTCCGACGCCGCGATCGCTCCGGAGAGATCGACCTTCGCGGGATCGATGCCGCGCCGCTTGAGGTGGATCGACAGGATCTGCCGGCGCGCCGCGGGCGTGGGGAGGTCGACGAAGAAGATCTCGTCGAAGCGTCCCTTGCGGAGCAGTTCGGGCGGCAGGGCCTCGATGTCGTTGGCCGTCGCGACTAGGAAGACGGGCGCGGTGTGCTCCTGCATCCAGGTCAGGAGCGAGCCGAACATGCGGCGCGAGAGCCCGCCGTCGGTCGACGTGCTGGCGGCGGAGGCGAAGGCCTTTTCGATCTCATCGATCCAGAGCACGACCGGCGACATGGACTCGGACTGCTCGAGCGCCTCGCGCAGACGGCGTTCACTCTCGCCGATGTAGCGGTCGTAGAGCGCGCCGGCGTCGAGGCGGACCAGCAAGCGTCGCCATGCCGACGCGACCCCCTTGGCGGCCAGCGACTTGCCCGCGCCCTGCACGCCAAGAAGCAGCACGCCGCGCGGCTGCGGCAGGCCCGCCTTGGCGCCCTCGTCGGTCATGGCGCGGGCCCGTTGGCGCAGCCAGCCCTTGAAGCGATCGAGCCCGCCCACATCATCGAGCGATGGCGGGCTGTCCACGAATTCAAGCACGCCCTCGGCCTGGATCATCGCGCGCTTAACCGTCAGCAGGCGCGGCAGGTCCTCGGCGTCGAAGCGATTGTCGGACGAGACCACGTCGCGCACCGCCTGGGCGATCTGGCGGCGTGTCAACCCGCGGAGATTCGCCCGGACCGCCTCGAACTGCCGCTTGGAAATGTCGATCGTCAGCGGCGAGCGCCGGTTCGCGTCGCGCAGCGTGCGGCGCACGGTCTCCTCGATCTCGTCCTCGCCGGGCAGTTCGAGCGAGAGCGTTGCGACGCGCGACAGGATGACCTTGGGGAGCGAGTCGTGATGGTCGATGAGGATCACGCAGCCGCGCTGGCGCTCCTGGTGATCGATCAGCTCGCGCAGGGCGCGGAGCGTGCGCGGGTCGGAGAGATGATCCGCAAGGTCAAGCAGCACGAGCACCGCGGGCTGGTTCAGCGTGCGCATCCAGTGGAACATCGCGGCCGCGGCGTTCTCGGTGTGCGGCTCGACGCCGGAGTCGATGCGAGCGTCGGTGATGCCGAGCACCGCGCTCCAGCGCTGCGCGGGGAGATCGAGATCGACGGCGCACGCAAACGCCAGGTCGAGCGCATCCTGCTCTTCGCTGGTGGAGATGAACACCGAGGCGTGCCCGGCGTCGATCAGTGCTTTGAGACGCGGGAGATCGTGCTCGGGCATCGGTAACTCCGGAGAAGGCGTGTGTATTGCATGGTATCGCGCGGATTCCGCAACAAAAAAATGCGTGAGAAATTCGTCGGCGGTGCTGCAACCCCGGGCGCGGGCCGCCCGTAGCGATTGGCGTTCTGAAAATCAACGGTGCGTTCAGCACGAGTGGTGCAGGAAACGACGAGACAACAGAAGAAGAGCGAAGAACGAGAGAGCGGACGGTGCTGTGTGCTCGCACCGTGTTGCCCGGCATGATCTGCGAAGCCCCGCGGCGTTGTGTGCTCGCGCGCGTGTGTGCCCGGATCATCTCCCGGGGACGGGCCTGGGCGGGAGGAGAGCCCAGGCTCCCGTCCTTTTTGCGGAACCTATCGTTCCCCGATGAGCGCCACGCCAACGGCTGAGATCCCGCCCGACGGTGCGTCCAACGCCGCGCCTCAATCAACATACAACGATCCGCAAAGCGGCGGCCCGGGGCACGCGCTCCGCCACGCCCTCGCCGACATCAAGCTCGCACACTCGATCTTTGCGCTTCCTTTCGCGGTCCTCGGGGCGGTGGCGGCTCGGCCCGCGGACCGCGCGTGGTCTTCCTTCGCCGGGCAGCTCGCGATCGTCGTTGCCTGCATGGTGCTCGCGCGCACCTGGGCCATGATGATCAACCGCATCGTCGACCGAGAGTTCGACGCCAAGAACGCGCGAACGGCCCGGCGGGCGTTGGCCGCGGGAAGGATCTCGCCGGCGCAGGCCTGGATGATCGCGCTGGCGTGCGCCGCGATGTTCGTCGCGGCGGCGTTGCTCTTCTGGGTCTTCTTCGAGAATCGCTGGCCGGCGCTCCTGTCACTCCCCGTGCTCGCGTGGATCGCGTTCTACAGCTTCACCAAGCGATTCACGTGGCTTTGCCACGTTTTCCTCGGCGGGGCGCTGGCGGCGTCGCCCTTGGCGGCCGCGATCGCGATCGACCCCGCGTCGCTCTCGCGCACACCCATGCTGTGGTACCTCGCGGGCATGGTCGTGCTGTGGGTCGCGGGCTTCGACGTGATCTACGCGATCCAGGACCTCGAGTTCGATCAGCGCGAGGGGCTCTCGAGCATTCCGGCGCGCCTGGGCCTGCGCGGCGCGATGTGGACCAGCCGCGTGCTGCACGCGGGCGCGTTCACGATGCTCGTTGTTGCCTGGCGCCGCGAGCCGCGACTCGGCGCGATGTTCGGCGTCGCGGTGGGTCTGGTCGCGGTGCTGCTCGTGCTGGAGCACCTCGTGCTCGCCCGGCGCGGCAAGGCCGGGCTCGACATGGCCTTCTTCACGCTCAACGGCATCGTGAGCTGCGTGCTCGGCGCGGCGGGCTGCGCCGACCTGCTCCTGTAGCGCCACATCTCGCCGGGTTCTTCAACTCTTCTTGTCCGCCAACTCCAGGCACCACTTGGGCCCGGTGACGTCCCATTTGCCGATTTTGACCTTGCAACTCCAGCGGCCGGTCGAGACGAACTTGATCTCGCTCCACGGGATGCTCGCGGGCGTCAGACCCAGCCATCGCTCCATCTTGGCGGGGAATAGGTGCAGGTGATCCTCGTCGACCTCGACGTGATAGCCCCAGCCGACGCTGAACATGTCGACGTGGAAGCTCTGGAACTCACGCCGGACCGAGCCGGGGAGCGGCGGCTTGAAGGGGAACTTCTCGGGGATCTCGCGCAGGCACGAGACCATCCACTTGATGAGCGCCCCGACCACGATCGCGTCGCAGACTACGAAGATGCCGACAATGAGGAATACGTGCGCGGTCTTCATAGGAGCACCGGAGGCAGCGTAGCGTGGCGCGCGGGGTCGTTGTGCCGCGGAACACGATGTGTCCCGCGAGTCTTGTCGTATTCGAGGGCGAACGTCACCGACCGCGAAGCGCGGTCGGTGGCACGCACGTCGTCACGCCGCCTCGTCGCTCCCGCCGACCTCGACCGGCGCGGCATCGTCCGGCGCCTGCCCGTCCTGCGAGAGCTGGTCGATCGTCGGCGCGTCGTTCAGCGCCTTGCCCTTGGCGTCGGTGAGCGCCTTGCCGTCGAGCGTGCGGATGATCGCGACGGGGTTGGCCTTGTCGTGCTGGGCCAGGGCCGCCTCGAGTTCCTTGCGGCGCGCCTCGGGGATCTCCGCCCACTTGCCGCGTCCGCGGCACTTGGGGAAGCGCGAGCAGCCGAGCCACGGCCCGCGCACGCCGTTGCGCAGGTTCATCGGCGATTGGCACGTCGGGCAAGGAAGGTCGGTGACGAGCGGCGGCGGCGAGGGCGCCTGCACCTTGCCCTTGCGGTCGAGGTTCAGGATGCCAGTGCATGGGCTCGACTTGTCGCCGTAGCGCGTGCAGGAGAGGAACACGCCGAAGCGACCGGTGCGCTTGGTCATGGCGCTCCCGCACTTGGGGCACGCGACGTTGACGCCCTCGGCCGCGGGACGCGGCTTGCCCTCGCGATCGACGGGGCTGGCGTAATCACAATCCGGATAGCGGCTGCACGACAGGAAACGCCCGTTCTTGCCGAATCGATAGACGAGGTCGGAGTTGCACTTGGCGCACCGGTATTCCTTGGGCGCGGGGACGGTCTCGGCCTTGGCGTGGGTGAGCGTGGTGAGCGCGTTCTTCAGGCTCTTCTGGAACGGGCCGTAGAAGTCCTGGAGCATCTTGATCCAATCGAGGTGGTCCTCCTCGATCTTGTCGAGGAGTGATTCCATCTCGCGCGTGTATCCGACGTCCATGATCTCGGGGAAGCCCTCGACGAGCTTGTCGGTGACGACCTCGCCCAGGTCGGTCGCGTGGAAGCGGCGCTGGAGCTGCTCGACGTACTTGCGGTCCTGGATCACGCCGATGATCGACGCGTAGGTCGAGGGACGCCCGATCCCTTCCTTTTCCAGCGTCTTGATCAGCGAGGCTTCGCTGTAGCGCGGCGGGGGCGAGGTGAACTTCTGCTCCACGCGCACGCCCAGCGGGTTCAGCACCTGGCCCTGCTTCAGCGGCGGGAGCGTCTGCTCGTCGTCGTCGTGCGGGATGCCCGCGACCTTCAGATAGCCGTCGAACACCAGCGTGCGCCCGCCGGCGCGGAAGGTGAGCGTGGGCTGCGTGGTTCCGTTGAGCGTGCCGCCGCCCGTGGCGAGCAGGACCGTCGTCGCGTCCCACTGCGCGTGGGCCATCTGACAGGCGACAAAGCGGTTCCAGATCAGCGTGTAGAGCCTGAGCTGGTCGGGCGAAAGCGCACTTGCGACGCGCGACGGCGGATAGTTCAGGCTGGTCGGGCGGATCGCCTCGTGGGCCTCCTGCGCGCCCTTGTTCGACGACGCGAAGAAGTTGGGCTTCTCCGGAAGATACTTGGGCCCGAAGGATTTGCCGATGTAGTCGCGGGCCATCTGCAGCGCATCGCCCGACAGGTGCGTCGAGTCGGTACGCATGTAGGTGATGAGGCCGACCGGGCCCTCGCCCGGAACATCGACACCCTCATAGAGCTGCTGGGCGGCCCGCATCGTGCGCTGCGCGCCGAAGCCGAGGCGGCTGGACGCGGCCTGCTGCAGGGTCGAGGTGATGAACGGCCCGGGCGGACGCTGCGAGCGACGCTCGGTCTCGATCGACTTGACGGTGTACGGCGTAGCGGGATTGGCGTTCCCGCGGATCGTGCGGACCCAGCGGGCCGGGCCGCGGCCTTTGGGGTCGTCGGTGATGTCGCCCTTGATCTGCGCCAGGCCGGCGGCGGTGGCGATCCAGCACGCGCGCTCGACCGGCTGCCAGGGCGTGGGCCGCGCGAACCGCGCCTGATCCCCCGGGCCGGGCGTGCAGAGATCGAACCTGGCCTCGTCCACCTCGACCAGCTCAGCACGGATGCACGAGCGTTCGCTCAGCCACGAGACCTGGGACTTGATCGAGGGCGGGTTGCCCTTTTCGTCCTTGCTCTGCAGGAAGGAGTCGAACTGCGGCGCCAGCTCGCGGGCCTTGGGCTCGCTGAGCGCCAGGTCCGCGTGGATCTCCCAGTTCTCGTCCGGGATGAATGAGCGGATCTCGCGCTCGCGCTCGACGACCAGGCGGACGGCGACGGACTGCACGCGCCCCGCGGACAGTCCGCGCGCCACCTTCTTCCACAGCATGGGCGACACCTGGTAGCCCACGATGCGGTCGAGGATTCGGCGCGCCTGCTGCGCGTTGACGCGATCTTCGTCGATCGGGTGCGGATTGCCGAACGCGCGATCGATCTCCGACTTGGTGATGGCGGCGAACATCACCCGCCGCGCCTTGTCGCTGGGGATCTGGAGCTCCTGCGCCAGGTGCCACGCGATCGCCTCGCCCTCCCGGTCCAAGTCGGTGGCGAACCAGACCTGGTCGGCGTCCTTGGCGGCCCGCTTCAGGTCCGCGATCACCTTCTCCTTGCCGGGAAGGATCTCGTAGGTCGGGCGGAACTTGTGCTCGAGGTCAACGCCCGGAACGGGGCTCTTGACGCCCTTGGGGTTCTTGCTCGGAAGGTCGCGGACGTGGCCCACGCTGGCGAGCACGACGAAGTCGCGCCCGAGATACTTGTTGATGGTCTTGGCCTTGCTGGGCGACTCGACGATGACCAGCGACTTGCCCTTGGCGGCTCCGGCGACATAGCCCAGCCCGCGCGAAGGACCGCGCGATCGACCACGCCCCTGTGACGAGCGAGACGCGGGCGCGGCGGGGGCGTCCGCCTTGGCCGTGGTGTTCGCGCCCGCCTGGGCGGCTGATTTCGCTGAACGTGAAGGGGCTCTTTTCGCCATGCAGAGGTCCTGTCGGAAGGCAGAGGAAATGATCGGGCGAAGCGCTTGTCAAGTAGTACGGATTTTGGAAGGAATCAGGTCGTTGGGCTCGTGGGCCCGGGCGGAGAGGCCCGCGGGCCGGAGGGAAGATCGGGCGGGTTGGGGCGGGAAGTCCGGGAATAACCGGCATCGGCGGGGCTTTCGCCGAACTTGAGGGCGTCTCGGGTCGATAGAGCGAGTCCCGGAGTTCCTCGGTTGGATCGGGTCCGGGCCGACAATTGTCGAGCCCTAGGATTTCGGTTCAGCAAGCGGAGAATCGGGGCGGGGCGGCGCGAGCGGCCCCGGACGGAAACCTGACCATGCGGTCTCATCGGCCCGTGGGTGCGACGAAGGAAAGGCAAGCGTCATGGCGACCCCCAAGCGTGCATTGATCACGGGCATCACCGGTCAGGACGGCTCCTACCTCGCCGAGTTCCTCATCGAGAAGGGCTACGAGGTCCACGGCATCATCCGGCGCAGCTCGAGCTTCAACACCGGGCGCATCGACCACATCTATCTCGACCCCCACGTCAAGGGCGGCAAGCTGAAGCTGCACTACGGCGACCTGTGCGACGCCAACAACCTGTCGAAACTGATGCGCGAGGTCCGCCCGCACGAGGTGTACAACCTCGGCGCGCAGTCCCACGTCCGCGTGTCGTTCGACATGCCGATCTACACCGCCGAGACCGTCGCGATGGGCGCGCTGAAGCTGCTGGAGGCGGTGCGAGAGTTCAGCCACGAGAGCGGGCAGCAGGTCCGCTATTACCAGGCGTCGAGCTCGGAGCAGTACGGCAAGGTGGTCGAGACGCCGCAGAAGGAAACCACGCCGTTCTACCCGCGCTCGCCCTACGCCTGCGCGAAGATGATGGCCCACTGGGCGACCGTGAACTATCGCGAGAGCTACGGGATGCACGCGTCGTGCGGCATCCTGTTCAACCACGAGAGCCCGCGCCGCGGCGAGACTTTCGTCACCCGCAAGATCACGCGGGCCGTGGGACGCATCAAGCTCGGCCTGCAGGACAAGATCTTCCTGGGCAACCTCGACAGCAAGCGCGACTGGGGTTTCGCGGGCGACTACGTCAAGATGATGTGGATGATGCTCCAGCAGGAAAAGCCCGACGACTACGTCATCGCGACCGGGAAGACGATCAGCGTGCGCGAGTTCTGCGAGCTGGCCTTCAGCCACGTCGGCCTGGATTACAAGGACTTCGTCGCCTTCGACCAGCGCTACCTGCGCCCCGCGGAGGTCGACCTGCTCCTGGGCGATCCCGCCAAGGCCAAGGCCAAGCTCGGCTGGGTGCCCACGACGACCGTCGAGCAGCTGGCGGCCATGATGGTCGACAACGACCTTGAGATCGCCAAGCGCGAGAAGACGCTGCGCGACGCCGGGCACAAGATGCCCGAGTACGCCGGGCACGATCAGTAAGACGACGCGGGCCGGACGAGGCCGCGAACAAGTGTCGGGAGAGATCACACGGGCTCGCAAGGGCCCGTGTTTGTTTTTGTCGGCCATCGCGACGCGTCATTCCCGATCTCGCACTCCGATGTCTGTGTTGAAGCATGAAATGCGCGCCGAAGGGCGCGTGGAGCGAGCGTCCTGTCTTTCTTCTGCGCGACGCGCCCGGTAGACTGGCGCGACGGACCGGGGCTGATCGGTGTTTCTGCGACGCGGCCTCCCCTTCGGTGTCGATTCGGACGCCGCCTCGATCGGTTGGTGAATCAGGAGAGCGACCATGAGGACGACGCGAAACGTTGCGGCGGCGGCGTGCGCGCTGCTCTGCGTGACGGGCCAGGCCCACGCGCAGCAGAAGGCGATCACGACCGGCTACATGTTCTGGAACAAGCGCGCGGAGGGCAACGACGTGCTCTCGGCCGTCAACCTGAACAAGGTGCTCAACGACAACCTGGGCGACGCCCAGCAGGTCAACTTCTTCCTCGACGCCTGCTATTCCGGCGCGATGATCGACCTGGCGACCGACCCGAAATACAAGCTCACGATCCCCTATTTCCTCGGCACCTCCGACAACGGCAAGACCAAGTCCACCGACATCGGGTCCAGCAAGGACGCCGATCCGCCCGGGCGACTCAAGCACTCCAAGAAGGACTATTACTTCGGCGGCTACACGCCGTATCTGGTCAAGCAGCTTCGCGCCGGCGACCCCAAGGTGAAGGACCTGCACGACAAGGCCAAGGCCGACGTGGAGAAGGACCCGGCCCGGCTGTACAACGAGAAGCCGCAGTCCGACAAGGGCAACGGCGCCGACGACCAGCTCAAGATCAACGGGGGAACGAACAAGAAGCACGCGCTGGTCTTCGGCGGCGACTTGTCGCGCCTGTACACGCGCCCCGTCGAAGAGATGTGGCTCGCGCTCAAGCCCAAGGGCTACGACACGCTGAAGCTGTACCAGCACAGCACCAGCAAGCAGACCTTCGACGGGATCGACTTCGCCGGGCCCGGCACCTACGAGAACTTCAAGAGCGAGCTCGAAGGCTACAAGGCCCTCATGGGCGCCGACAAGGGCAAGGAAACCGCCTCGATCTTCCTCGAGACCCACGGCGTGCGCGACACCAAGGACTTCAAGTACCAGGTCAACGCCATCCCCAACACGCCCAAGCAGGGCGAGCTCATCACGGGCGGCGGGGCGACTTCGCTCGGGCTGCTCATGGACAACGACTACTGGCGCGACCTGAAGGAGGACCTCACCATCGACGACCCGAACCAGGTCCGGGCGGTGCAGCCGAGGTTCTATGTCTCGTACTCCGAATCGACCTTCGCGCCCGATTCGCCCGTGAGCATCTCGCTGGGCGGGATCGACTTGGGCGATTTCCTGATCCCCTCCAGCGCGATCGGCGGCATGCTGGAACTGCCGCTGACGGACTCGCAGCTCGTGCAGTTCATCGCGATGAACGACGGGCTGCCGGAGGTCGCGGTGAACTTCACGCTCGCGTCCGGCGATTCGTTCCGCCTCGCGACCGACGACGACGTGATGTTCGATCCGAGCTTCACGCAGCTGAACTACGGCACAGGATTGATCGTGGGCGTGCAGGGCGTTCCCGCGCCGGGCGCGATCGTGCTCGGTGTCGTGGCAATGGGCTTCTCGCGCAGACGGCGCGGGTGAGCGAGCGAAGATGAAAGATCGGCACCGACCTCACGGGCTCGAAAGGGCCCGTGTTTCATTACGCCTGGGACAGAAACCACGACACGAAGATCGCCGAGAGCACATACGCCGCGATCACGAGCCAGGTGCGCGCGGTGTCGGACGCGCGCCGGAACCCGGCGCGGGCGCGGATCCAGAGCCACAGCGATGGCGTGAGAACCAGGACGCCCGCGGCCAGCGGGACGAGGATGGTGGCGCGCGGCGCTTTGACGAGCCCCCACAGACCGACGATGAAGCAGAAGCCAAACCCCATGGTCAGGCCGATGAGCCCGGTAAGGAATTGCCCGAGCCGCGGCTCGACGAGGCCCACTTGGAGCTTGAGCGCCTGGTTGCACTCCGGGCACGCGGGCGATTGCAGGCCGCGCAGGTTGTAGCCGCACGAGGGGCACGCGACGTCGCGTTCGGCGAGGTACGCACGGAGCGAGGCAAGGTCGTGCTCGTCGGACGTGGACATGACGAAAGTGTAATGGGAAAAAACGTTGACGAGTTACCGCTCGCCCACCAGCGCCCGCGCCACGGTGTTCGCGCCGTCCGCCGGGCCGAGAGACTTCAGCGCCGTCCGCATCGCCTCGCGTTTCGCGTCGTCGCGCATGAGATCAAGGAGCGTCGCGCCCGCGCGCCCCGCGTTCCGCTCGGGGTCGACAAGGTCGTCCTCGACCACGCACGCCCCGGCGCGGAGCAAGGAGGCCGCGTTGGCCCGCTGGTGCTGGTCCTTGTGGTACGGGTACGGCAGGAAGACGCTCGGCGTGGCGTTGGCCCACGCCTCCGCCACGCTCCCCGCGCCCGAGCGGCTGATCGCAAGGTCCGCCGCCCCCCACGCCACGCCCATCTCGCGGAAAAACGGCTCGACGATCGCGGGGATCCCCGCCGACTTCATCGCGCCGCGAGAGTTCTCGATGTCCTTGGCATCCGTCCGCGGCCCGGTCTGGTGGATCACCTGCCAGCCGCGGGCGACGAAATCCGGCGCGTGCCGTTCGATCAGCGCGACGAGGAGCTTGTTGATCGTTCCCGCGCCCTGGCTCGCGCCCGTGACGAACAGCACCGGGCGATCGGGATCGAGCCCGAGCCTGGCGCGGCACGCGCGGGCATCGCCCGGCGCCATCGCCGCGGTCCGAACCAGCGGACGGATGACCGGCCAACCGACTCCCGGTGCTTCGGCGGCGGTGTAGACGCGTGCGGCGTGGCGCGCGAGCCAGCGATTGGCGCGCCCCGGCGTCGCGTCGAGATTCACGAGGGTGACGGGCACGCGCTCCACGCGGGCGGCCTGGGCGACCGGCGCGGAAACGAAGCCGCCCGTCGCGACCACGTCAACCCGCCCGTGCTCGCTCTTGAGCTTCTGGAGAAGCACGCGTGCCGAACGCACCGATTTTCCCCACGAGTTCAGGAACTTCAGGAAGCCGCGCGGCCTGAGCACGAAGGGCTCGGCGGGGATCACCTCAAACTCGCGCGATTCATCCCTGAGGATCTGCGCGTCGAGCGGGCGGGCGGACACGGCAAAGACGCAGCGCGGACGCCGGCCAAGCAGCGATTCGAGTTGCTCCGCGATCGCGAGGTTGGGAAAGATGTGCCCGCCGGTTCCGCCGCCGGCGAGGACAAAGGCACGGTTGGATTGGTCAACGGGCATCACGCGGCCGGGGTCGGTGGCGCGCTGGGGGTCTCGATCGCGGGTTCGTCATCGCCCACCAAGAGCGAGCGCGACTGCGTGCGATCGATGGCCCAGAGCAGGCCCAGCGAGAAGGCGGTGAGGATCCAGCCCGATCCGCCGCGGCTGACCAGCGGGAGCGCGATGCCCTTGGTCGGGGCCATGCCCGTGACGACGGCGAGGTTGATGATCGCCTGAATACCGACGGTCGCGATGATGCCGATGCCCATGAGGCGGAGGAACGAGTCGCGCTCACGCTTCACGATCCCGAGCCCGGTCCAGACCAGGAGGAGCAGCACGCCGATGACGGCCGCCGCCCCCGCGACGCCCAACTCCTCGCACACGATGGCGAACAGGAAGTCGGTCTCATCCTCGGGGAGGTAGCCGAACTTCTGTTGGCCGTGGCCCAGGCCGCGCCCGAAGACTTCGCCGCCCGCGACGGCGGCCATCGACTGGATCATGTGATAGCCGGAGCCTTCCGCGTCGCCGTAGGGGTTCATGAACGCCAGCACGCGCTGCACGCGGTACGGGCTCTTGAAGATCGCAAGCCCAAGGCCCGCCAGGCCCAGAGGCACGAACATCATGAAATGCCAGAACCTGGCCCCCGCGGCCAGGAGCACGATGCACGACGCGGCCAGCACCAGCGCCCCGGTGCCAAGGTCCGCGACGACAATGAACACCGAGACCGCGCCCGCAAAGGCCAGCGCGGGAACCAGGCCACGCCAGAACTGGTGGATGACGGGCGAGCGGCGGCAGCAGTACCACGCGATGACGCCGGTCATGGCCCACTTGACGATTTCGCTGGGCTGGACCGACAGGGCGTCGCCCAGGCCGGGCACGGGCAGGCGGATCCAGCGATGGGCGCCGTTGACCTCTTTGCCGATCACCGGGGCATAGACCAGCGCCAGCAGAACGATGAAGAGGACAAAGGGCGAGATGAGGAACGAAAGCCCGCCGAGAAGGGGCGCGTTGGGCTGGGTGAGCGCGTGGTCGGGCTCGCCGAAATAGGCGGCCAGGCGCCGCACCGGCAGGCGCGAGGCGGCAAACATCGCCGCGATCGCCAGGGCCATGTAGATGGTGGAGCGAGAGAACAGGATGGCCTTGGGTGTGACCCCCTCGGCGAGGACGGTCATGCCAGCGGAGTTGACCATGACCACGCCGACCGTGAGGAGGGCGATCACGCACAGAGCGACAACCTGGCCGGGGCGCAGCATGGACTGATTATCGGCGCGAGGAGGCGACGGCGCACAAAGGAGAGGGGGCGGGCCCGGGATAGCTGGGGCGGAGGGTGAGGTGGCCCCCCGCTCAGTCTGAACCCTCCGGCCCGGGGCGATGTCGCCAGATGACTTCCGGGCTTGGCGGCGGGACGAGCGGCCAGTCCACGCCGCATTCGGGGCACTTTGGACGGGCCAGGGCGAGCAACGCGAGCGGGCGAGTGTCGCCACCGCGGAGGTCGTAGCCGCACTCGGGGCAGGACGAGCGGTTGAGGGCGCGGGTCAGCCGCGTGACCAGGTCGAGACCGAGCACGCGGCGGATGAGAGCGAGGATCATCGCCCGTGTGTGCCCGCCGTAGATGCCGGCCGCGTGACCCCCGCCCATGAAGCCAATCCGCCCGCAGAGTTCGGGGTTGTGCGCGAGCGTTCGCCAGGTGGTGCGCCAGGCGAGCAGGCGCGACTCGATGTCGATGGTCAAGTTGTCGGCGGGCGGGCCGCCGGAGGGTGCGCGGAGTTCACGGGCCCAGCGATGGTGCGCGTCGGTCCAGTTGGAGAACTGCGCGCGAAGCAGGATGACGCTGTCCCACATGCTCGCTCGGCCCGTGCCGGAAGTGGTTGGTTGCTCGGGCACGCGAGATTGTTGTCCGGCAAGTGTCCGCAATCGCCCGATTCCCGGGAGTCCGCACAGAAGGCCTTAGAATGAAAGCATGAGAATCCACGGGACGCTGGTTATCGTTGCGATCGCCGCGATTTCGCTGCTCGGCTCTGCGAGAGCGCTCGGGCAGGACGAGCTGCCGATGCCGGCGAAGGAACGAAACGCGGCGCTGTTGTATTGGCAGTATCGTGCTCTAGAGAGTTCGACCACGCTTCTATTCATGGATCTTTCCGACGATCCGGCGTGGATTCCCGACCAGACAGTGTGCCAGCAACTGACGCAAAGCCAAGACGCTGTCGGGCTGCTACTGCGTGCCGGGGCTCAGAAGAAGTGCGACTGGGGAATTGAGTATGAACTTGGCCTGGACGCAACATTGTCGCACACGGTCATGGCGCGAGGGGCAACTCGAGTGCTGCGTGCGGATGCGAGGAGACTCGCCGTTGCGGGCGACATGTCAGGCGCGACAGATCGGGTGGTGGCGATCTTCGCGTTGGCGCGGCATCTGTGCCACCACGAGGCGAGGCTGCCGGAGCGATCGCGGGCCGCGTCGGTCGCGACCGTGGCGGCCAAAGAAGTTCAATGGCTTCTTGAGCGTGGAGGGCTTGGGAGCGAAGATAGCCTGCGCCTCGCGGCGGAAGTGCGCAATCTCACCAAGACTGATCCGTTTGGCTTTGTGGATGGGATCAGAGCGACGCGTGCGAGCCTCGATAACGACCTGTACCGAGTGGTGTATCCCTTCGTCGAGAAAAAGCTCATCAAGAGTGAGGTGAACCAGATCGAGGGGGCGGACCTGAAGGACGCCGTTCAAAGGACAGCGATCGATCAAGTTCGGTTGTTCTCCCCGCCCGTCGCCGCCGCGATGGATAAGGCAGCGGAGGCTTGGAGCAAAGACGATGCGGTCGAGGTACTGACCGGGATCTGGGATCGCAAGGAGGAGCTCGGAATGGCGAACATCCTGCTCCCGAAGCTCCAGGATTCGAAGCAAGCGGAACTGCGGGTCATCGCGCACGCCTCGGCCGTGATGGCGTTGTTTCCCGAAGAAGTACGAAAGGAAGCGGAGCAGAAGGTGCGCGAGCCGGCGCAGAAGCCGCCGAGATTCTGAATGAACGCGGGCGACTCCGATCAGGAGCAGCCACGCGGGTCACCCGCGCTTGGCCCGCTCGTCTTCGATGGTGCTGAGCACGTCGGCCTCCGGTAGGTCAGCACTCCGTGCCGACGGCGTCCCATCCCTCGTCACTTGACGGACAGAGTGGCTTGTAGGCTCAGAAGTTGTCGGCGCGGAGCGCCCTTCCACCAATGACGCGAACCCGCCGACGCGTGCGTCCCCCTACTTCTTCGCGCCCGCCTGCGGTCCCTGCGGCGCCGGGGCGCCGGGCTTGCCGGCGTCCTTGGCCGATTCCTTGGCCCAGGTGTCCTTGAGCGTCACGCTCCGGTTGAAGACGACCGCGCCGGGGCGGCTGTCCTGGTCAACGCAGAAGTAGCCGAGGCGCTCGAACTGGAATCGCTCGCCCTGCTTGGCCTGCGCCAGGCTTTCTTCCAGCACCGCGTCGCGCAGCACCTCGAGCGAATTGGGGTTGAGGTCGTCGAAGAAGCTGCCCGTGCGCTCGCCGGGTGCTTCGGTGCTGAAGAGCCGGTCGAACACGCGGACCTCGGCCTTGGCGTTCCGCGTGGCGGAGACCCAGTGGATCGTGCCCTTGACCTTGCGGACCGTGCCGTCCGGACCGGGGGGCGGATCGTCGCCGCCGCGCGTCTGCGGGTCGTAGGTGCAGAGCACCTCGGTGACGTTGCCCGCGCCGTCCTTCACGACGTCGACGCAGCGGACCCAGTAGCCGTAGCGCAGGCGCACCTCCGCGCCGGGCGCGAGTCGGAAGAACTTCTTGGGCGGGTTCTCCATGAAGTCGTCGCGCTCGATGAAGAGCTCGCCCGTGAACGCGACGGGGCGCGTGCCGGCGCTTGCGTCCTCGGGGTTGTTGATCGCGTTCATCATCTCGACGCGATCCGCGGCCCCGCCCTCGCCCCAGTTCACGATGCGGAGCCTGAGCGGGCGCAGCACGCCCATGCGCCGCGGCGCGACTTTGTTCAGCTCGTCGCGCAGGCAGTTTTCCAGACGCCCGATGTCGATCACGCTGTCCTGCGTGGTGACGCCCACGTCCTTGCAGAGCTGGCGGATCGAGGCGGCGGTGTAGCCGCGCCGGCGCATCCCGCGGAGCGTGGGCATGCGCGGATCGTCCCAGCCCGAGACCTTCCCGTCCTTGACGATCTGGAGCAGGAATCGCTTGCTCATGACGGTGTAGGTGAGCTTGAGCTTGGCGAACTCGATCTGCTGCGGGTGATGGACGAGCTTTCCGTACTTGCCCGATCCGTCCGCGCTCCGCCCCTGATTGATCGCGTCGATGAACCAGTCGTAGAGCGGGCGGTTGTTGCGGAACTCGAGCGTGCAGATGGAGTGCGTGATCCCCTCGAGCGAGTCCTCGAGGCAGTGGGCCCAGTCGTACATCGGATAGATGCACCAGGCGTCGCCCGTGTTGTGGTGGGGCGCGTGGACGATGCGGTACATCACGGGATCGCGCAGCACGAAGTTGGGCGAGGCCAGGTCGATCTTGGCGCGCAGGGTCTTGGCGCCGTCGGGGAACTCGCCGGCCTTCATGCGCCGCAGCAGGTCGAGGCTCTCCTGCGGGCTGCGCTCGCGGAACGGACTGCGCGCGGGCGTCTTGAGGTCGCCGCGCATCTGGCTCATCTGCTCGGCGTTGAGGTCGCAGACATACGCGAGCCCCTTCTGGACCAACTCCTCGGCCCAGGCGTACATCTGCGCGAAGTAGTCGCTGGCCCAGAAGACCCCGCCGCCGAACGCGCCCTCGTACGCGCCGCCCAGCCAGGCGACGTCTTCCTTGATCGCGTCGACGTATTCCTGTTCTTCCTTGCTGGGGTTGGTGTCGTCGAAGCGGAGGTTGAATTTCCCGCCGAACTCTTCCGCCAGCCCGTAGTTCAGGCAGATGCTCTTGGCGTGCCCGATGTGGAGGTACCCGTTGGGTTCCGGGGGGAAGCGGGTGTGGACGCGGGGCGTGCCGGGCGTCTGGCCGCTCGTGCACTCGGCCGGCGACCAGCGGCCCCACTTTCCAGAGGCGTTGTCGGCATCGATGATCTGTTCGAGGAAGTGGCGCGGTTCGTCGGGCATGAAGTGGTCTCCGGTCGGGATTCTAGGGATGGGACAGGGGGCGATCGGCCTGGCGTCGGATCGGCCGCGTGGTAGTCTCGCGGCATGAGAGTCCTCGCCCCTCTGACACTGTGCGCGATCGTGACCGCCGCGGGCCTCGGCGCTGGCGCTGCGTTGGCGGGGCCCGCCGACGGCCAGAGCAGGCCGAGCGCGCACGTCACCCGCGCCCTTACGCCCGTCCGCGTCACCGCCCTGCGCGTCAGCGACGACGACGGGCGGCGCCAGACCCTTATCTCGCCCGACGAGGTCTCGCGCTGGCTGCAGTTCGCCGATTCGGTCTACAAGCCCGCGGGGATGCGCTTTGTCTTCGACCCCGAGAAGGACTTTCACGACCTGAAATCGACGCGGATCAACAACAGCATGCCGGCAGGGGTTGACAAGCGCGCCGACCTCACCGACGTCTCGCTCGACATGCGCCGCATTGCCGCGGGCTATCCGAAGACACTCGTCGTGTTCTTCCGCTGGGGAAGCGCCTCGACGCCCACGGGCAACTCATACTCGTCCGGCGATCTCAATTTCGTTGTCGGCTGCGGCTTTGCGTCGACCGGCGTGTGCGGGCACCAGAACATCAGCCTCCTGGCCCACGAGATGGGGCACTACTTCGGGCTTGCCCACACCTTTGCGGGTTCGTACCAGACGGTCGCGGACGCAGCGGCGGCCCTGGCGGCCAAGAACAACGACACGTCGATCTTCGCGGGTGATGCGTTCGACGACACGCCGCCCGACCCCATGATCAGCGAGATCGCGTGCCTGGACACCAGGGCGGTGCGCCTGGGCGAGCGCGATGTGCCGATCTGCCGCGACAACATCATGTCGTACTACGACTCGCCGACCAAGACGCTCTCGCCCCGCCAGGTTCGAACCGTGAAGTGGATGCTGGAGCGTCGGTCGCGGTTCGACATGACCGCGCCGCAGAATACGCCCGGTCGCACCGACCTGCCGCGCCCCGAGGCGTCGCGCGAGGGTGCACAGGACGCGGGCGGGGCCGGTCCTGCGTCCGGTCCGGCGGACCCGCTCGGAGCGGACGCCAAGTCCGGCTCGATCATCGCGGAGTTTGAGACCCTCCCCATCGCCGAGGCGACCAGGGTCAACTCATCGCCCCAGGACATGCTCGGGTTCTCGTGGTACGGCTTCAGCCAACACGCGCAGCTCTATTGCCGCGCCGAGAAGAACGCCACGCTGAGCTTCAGGCTTGATGTGCCGCGCGAGGGCTGGTACGACGTGATCGTGTACGCGACGCTGGCGCCGGACTATGGGCAGGTGCAGGCGATGATCGCGGGGAGGCGGGTGGGTCAGCCGTTCGACCTGTGGGCCGATTCGATCGTGCTCCCCTCCGGGCCGATCTCGCTGGGAAGGCAGAAGCTGAGCAAGGGCACGCACGAAGTCTCGTTCGCCGTGGTCTCCAAGCACCCGCTGGCGAGCGCGTACAACTTCGGGCTCGACGCGATCGAACTCCGCCCCGACGTGCCCGCCCGATGAAAACGCGGCCGGGTCGTGTGGACCCGGCCGCGCGAGCGTGATTCAAGTGCCGTTGATCAGCATCCCTCTTCAAAGTGCGACGCGAAGATGTCGTAGTCGTCGCCATTGACGAAGCCGTCGAAGTTCATGTCGGCGACGTGATGGGCGGCGTCGAACTCGCTGGCGAAGAGGTCGTAGTCATCGCCGTTGACGAACCCGTCGATGTTGAAGTCGGCGACGCACAGCGGATACTCGGGCGTGTCGTCGGCGGGATCGGGGTTGCTGACCCACGCGGCGAGCGAGTGCTTGGCGGCGTTGTAGTTCGTCTGTGAGCGCGGGATCATGAAGAAGTCGCCGACCGTCGTGCCGTCGAGCACCTTGTGGATCGCGGGGACGTAGCGCCCGCTGGCGGGGTCGATCTCGAGCTCGCGCAGCACGTTGTTGGTCGAGTAGGCGATGCGGTCGCCGTCGAGCACGTGCAGGCTGCGTGGGTTGGCGCCGACGTTCACGCTGGTCTCGATCGACCAGAACGCGGCGGTCGCGGCGGGCGCGAGCTTCAGGAGCTGCGTGCCGCCGCTCCAGGTGATGAAGGGTTTGTGCTGCACGCTGCTCACGTCGATCGAGCAAGTGCCGACGGGCAGGATGTTGCTGGCGAGCGTGCCGTCGTAGGGAGTGCCGAGGAGGTCGCCGCCGGTGTAGCGCTTGAGCCTGCGCCCCGCGACGTCGAGCAGGTAGATGTCGTCGTTGGCGGAGTCGACGCCCATCGCGTCAAACGCCGTCCGCGTCACGAGGTCCTGGAGCAGGCGCACGCTCCCGTCGCCCAGCAACTGGTACTTGCGCACGCTCCCGTCGCCCAGCACCAGGATGTTGCCGTTGCGATCGTTCTTGATCGTGCGCGGCTCCCAGGGCAGGTCAATCAGCTTCACCCTCGTGTTGTCGTTGGGATCGACCGACCACAGGCCGGCGGAATTGCTGTTGAACGCCTTGACCGCGATGATGTGGCGCACCTCCTTGGGGTGGAAGAGCGCACCCACGATCTTCCCGCCGGTAGGCGAGGTGATGTGCGTCGGAGCCTGGTTCTCCTCGATGGTGTTGAAGATGCTGGGCGTGTAGGTGATGACGTAGTTGAACACCGGGTCGTTGGTGAGCGCGATCATGGGCATGATCACGATCATCTTGTCCAGCACCTTGATCTTGTTGGGGTCGTCGGTGCGCTTGATCCACCGGTACATCACGTCGCCGTCGTAATCGGCGTGCACCCTCTCCGGCTCCCAGTACTTCACCGTGAACGCCGACTGCGTCGATTTGGAATCACCGCTCCCGGTCCAGGGATCGCTGAAACCGACGCGCGGCGTGCTCCCGCAGAAATCCCACACGCCGACGAGGCTCGTCGCGTGACCGCCGTTGCGCTGCCACTCGCCGCCGTCCCACTCCCAGTGCCCGTAGTGCATGTTCACGAACGCGTGCATGTTCTGGATCCACGCGGCCATCTTCTTGGGCGAGGGCGTCCACTCGTCGTCGGCGGCGTAGCCGAAGACAAAGAACGGATAGCCGATGTTCCTGGCGTCCATGAAGCCAACACATCCATCGACGGCGTCGCTCATGTTCGTGCCGCCGTCGGGGTCGGTGTCGCATTGAGCACCCATCGCGGAGATCATGGTGCTGGCGTGGTTGTACTCGCTCGCGGAGGCCCAGTTGGAGCTGGAGTGCCCGAACGCGTTGGGCAAGCCGTGGTTGGCGATGTACGCCATGTGGTTGCACAGCGAGGTGGGGACGCAGTAGTTGCTCCCGCTGCTGGGGAGCGTGGCTCGGCGCTGGTCAAAGTCCGGCACGCCGTAACGCCAGACGCTGCATTGGGCGGCGGCGGTTCCGGCCAGCGTGGCCAGCGCGAGGGCGGCCGAGAGTGTGCGGTTCATCGTGATTCTCCTCGAAAACAGGTGTGCCTCCGGGCCCGGCTGAACACGTCCGGCACGCCCGACACCCAGTGAGCGAGAACCACCGCATCACAGGCCAGAAAACGGTCCCCAAAGCTCCGTCGCCTTCCAAAGCCCGATCGGAAGCGGGATGGTCGCGCCGCCGCTCCGTGCCTTACCGACCCGAAGGGGCGCAAAAAAGAAAAACCCGGCACTCAGGACAACCCAAGCACCGGGTCTCGTGGGGGTCATGTTCTGGCCGTTCGCCGTGGGGCTCCGCCCCACGCTTCGGTTCTCTCGTTCGCGTCCCTCGGACGCTCGCGGCTCTCCCTGCCAGTCCTGCGCATCTTCCCCAATTTCTCGCTGAACGCCCTTCTTGACCGTTCTTGGGGCCACGCGGACGCTCGGCTATTCGCCAACGACAGCTCCGCGGTTCCATGCCGGGTTCAAAATCTCAGGCAGACCAGTCCGGGGTCAAACGCCGCAGCGAGGCCGCATCCAAGCCACAACTCCGCGAGGGAGCTGTAGGGACGCGTTCACCATTCGGACCGCAAAGTTGTCTATTTCCCGATCGTTCGATCGAGGAACTTGACCATGCGATCGCTGAAGAGCAGGCGGTTGGGAAGCTTGGCGAAGCCGTGTCCTTCGTCGGGGCAGAAGACGAGCTCGGGGTCGAAGCCGCGCTGCTGGAGGCCGACCGCCAGCTGCATGGCCTCGCCGACCGGGACGCGCGGGTCATTCAGGCCGTGGGCGATCATCATGGGCACCTTGATGTCGTCGATGCGGTTGATGGACGAGACGGTCGCGAGGAACTCGGGGTCCGAGAGCGGGCCGTACTCGACCTCGCGCAGCTTGCGCCGATAGCCGGCGGTCTGCTCGAGGAAGGTCTTCATGTTGACGATGCCGACCACGTCGACCGACGCGCCGAAGACCTGGTCCTTGGACGAGCCGTCCTCGACGACGACGGCGACCGACATGAACCCGCCGTAGCTGCCGCCGTACGCCGCGATCTTGCCCGCGCGGGCGTAGTTGTTCTTGACCAGCCAGCGGGCGGCCTCGACGCCGTCCTTCACGCTGTCCCAGCGCTTCTTGTAGTCGTCCATCATGTGGAACTTGCGGCCGTAGCCCGTGCTCCCGCGCACGTTGGGCTGCATCACGCCGTAGCCGCGGCTGAGGAGGAACTGCGTGAGCGCGCTGAAGGTCGGGCGGTGCTGTCCTTCCGGGCCGCCGTGGTAGTTCACGACAAAGGGGATCGGCGTGCCTTCCTTGTAGCCCGGGGGCGTCCAGAGGAACGACGGGATCTCCAGGCCGTCAAAGCTCGTGTACTTCACGAGCTTGGGGAGCGGGAACGCCGAGAGGTCGATGCCCTGCGTGTCGGTGAAGGTGATCTGCTTGGGCGCGTCGCCGGCCTTGTCGATCGAGTAGGTGAGGCCCGGCACCTGGGCGTTGCTCAGCGTGTAGCTCAGACGCCCGTTCCGCGTGTCGCCGATCGACACCACGCCCTTGGGGATCTCGGGGAGCGCCATCTTCTTGAAGCCGGGCAGCTCGTACATCGCAAGCTCGCCATAGCCGTCGCGATTGACCGCGACGATCAGGCGATTCCGCTCGTGATCGATGCCCGCGCCGTCGAGGTCATAACCCGACAGCTCCTTGATCGGCTCGCTCACGGCGCCCGTCGCCAGGTCCCGGAGCACCAGCTTCTTCAGGTCCGCGTCGGCGTCGGTCAGCATCAGCACAGCCTTCTCGCCCGGCATGTAGCCGACGACGTCGTTGGCCGACGTGCCCTCCTTGGGCTTGATCGAGAGCTCGGTGAGCTTGCCGCTGGCGGCGTCGAGTTCGAACACGCCGCTGTCCGAGATCGAGCGGTACTGCGCGACCAGGTAGCGCTTGGCGTCCCTGGTCACGTCGCCCGCCGACCAGCTCCCTTCCTTGGAGAGGAGCTGGGTCACCTTCCCGTCCGCCAGGTCGTAGCGGTAGATGTAGAAGTCGCTCGGGCTCTTGTCGTTGCCCGTGAAGATGAAGCCCGAGCTGTCGTCGAGCCACGCGTTCACGGCGTACTGCACCTTGGGGTTCTCGACGAGCGGCTTGAACCCGCCCTCCGGTTTCAGCAGCGAGATCTGCGTGTTCTCGTTGCCGCCCACGGCGTGGAAGAGCAGCACGGTCTTGCCGTCGGGCGAGAGCGAGTACCCGGACAGGCCGTCCTTGAAGTCCGTGAGCTTCTGCCCGCTCGAGGACTTGCCGACCTGATCGGCGGGCACGCGGTAGAGCTGCCACACGCCGTCCGGCCAGTCACGAACGTACATCGAGCCGTCCGCCGCGATCGTCGCCGAGCCCGGCGTGCGGATCTTCAGGAACTGCTCGATGGTGGGGCCGCCCGCCTTGTGGGCGCTCCTGCCCGCGACGGCCGCGACGGGCTTGGCCTCCTGGGCGAGGGCCGGTGCCGCGACTCCCGCGAACATCACCAACGCCAACACGCCCGACAGCATCCGACCAGTGCGCATGGGAATCCTCCGTTTCAGGTGCGGAGAATCCTATGGGCAATGCCGCGGCGGGTTGCGAAACCCGGGCCTTGACCCGGGAGACCCCCTTTTCTCGGGCCTCCCGGGTGAGGACGAGCGGCGCGATTTGCGAACCTCTGGCCGGGCCTTGCTCGAATAGACCTCCCGAAGCGCCGATAACTGGTGTGCCATGCCCAGCACTCCCAACACAGATCTCTCCCGCGAGCTGCTCGACCACATGCAGCGCATCAAGGCCAAGGCCGCCGAGTACGGCCTGGACTTCGCCGAGGTCATCTTCGAGGTGCTCCCCTTCGACACCATGAACCAGATCGCCGCCTACGGCGGCTTCCCCACGCGCTTCCCGCACTGGAAGTGGGGCATGGAGTACGAGCGCCTGAGCAAACGCGACGCCTACGGCCTGGGGCGCATCTACGAGATGGTCATCAACAACGAGCCGTGCTACGCGTACCTGCAGGAGTCCAACGCCGTCACCGATCAGAAGCTCGTGATGGCGCACGTGTACGGGCACGCCGACTTCTTCAAGAACAACTTCTGGTTCAGCAAGACCGACCGCAAGATGATGGACCAGATGGCCAACCACGCGACGCGCGTGCGCCGCCACGTGGAGCGCCAAGGACAGGACACGGTCGAGCGGTTCCTCGATCTGTGCCTCACCATCGAGCACCTGATCGACCCGCACTCCATGTTCGTGCAGCGCGAGGCCTACGCCGGCAGGTCGCGCGAGCCCGAGGCCTTCACGCCCGACCGCCTGCCCGCCAAGGACTACATGGACCCGTTCGTCAACCCGCGCGCGGAGATGGAGCGCCAGCGCCGCGAGCACGAGGAGAAGCAGAAGGCCGCCAAGGCCAGGTTCCCCAAGGAGCCGACGCGCGACGTGCTCCAGTTCCTGTTGCGGTACGCGCCGCTCGAAGAGTGGCAGCAGGACATCCTCTCGATCATCCGCGACGAGGCGTACTACTTCTCGCCCCAGGGCATGACCAAGATCATGAACGAGGGGTGGGCCACCTACTGGCACTCCAAGCTCATGACCCAGCACTTCCTGGAGGCCCGGGAGATCGTCCACTACGCCGACCAGCACTCGGGCGTCGTCTACATGCCGCCGGGCGGCTTCAACCCCTACAAGATCGGCGTCGAGCTGTACAAGGACATCGAGCGACGCTGGAACATGGGGCAGCACGGCCCGGCGTGGGAGCGGCTCGACTCCATCGGCGCCAAGGAGCGCTTCGACGACAAGTCCATGAAGGGGCGCGACAAGATCTTCGAGGTCCGTCGCATCTACAACGACGTCAACTTCATCGACGAGTTCCTCACGCCCGAGTTCGTCGAGAAGCACCGTATGTACCAGCACAAGCGCGACCCGCAGACCGGCGAGCTGAAGGTCGTGTCGCGCGATTTCCAGCGCGTGAAGACCACGCTGCTCCACCACCTCACCAACATGGGGCAGCCGTTCATCTACGTCGTCGACGCCAACTACCTGAACCGCGGCGAGCTTTTTCTCGCGCACCGCTTCAGCGGGCTGGAGGTCGACGCGGGCAAGGCCGTCGAGGTGCTCCGCTCGCTCCGCCTGCTCTGGGGGCGCCCGGTGCACCTGCAGGCGCGGATCAACGAGGAGATGTACATCGTCTCGCTCGAACAGCCCGACGATCGCCCGAAGAAGGAGCGCGTGAGCGAGGACACGCCGCCGCCGGCACACATGATCGTGTAGGCTGACACGCCGGAGACGTGCATGACCAGCGTCCAGCCACCCGCGGACAAGCCGGGCTTCCGCTTCGATCCGCGACTGGCCGCGGGCGTGCTCGCCGTTCTCGCGCTCTGCGGCGTCGGCATGTGGTTTCTCTTCCGGCATCTGGCGTCGCTCGACAACTCGCCCGCGGAGCACCAGCGCATCGGCACGCCATTGTTCGCCGGGGCCGTCGCGTGCTTCATCGGGTGCGTCGCGTCGGCACGAATGTCCTTCCCCGGGTCGAAAGCCGCCCTTGTTCTGGCCGCCTTGGCCGTTGTCTGCTGGATCGCGCCCACGCCGTTCGGCATCACGCGCCTGTTGAGTTATGTCTGCATCGGCGCTCTGGCGGCACGGCACTTGGTCGGCGCGATCGCGTCGTGCCGCTGTGTTCCCTCGCCCGACGTTGCGGCGGACCCCGCAACGCTGCGTCGGGGGCGGGAACGCCGCCGGGCCGCGTGGATCTCGGTGGTCGGTGTGATAACCGGAGGCGTGGGTCTTCTGCTCCTCATCAAGGCCGACGCCCTCGGCTGGGCCGCCGCGATTGATTAGGCGCACGCAACACCGTGTGGTAAACTGCGTCGCATGGCCGGCAACACGCGGCGGCGTGGCACACAACCCCTCGACGACGGACCGTCCACCGACGACATCGATCGCTTCTCGGGCGTGACCACGTCGTGCCCGGCCTGCGGCACGGAGATTCACGACGACGTCGAGATCTGCTGGAAGTGCGGGCACGCCATCGGCGACCCCGCGGACCAGCGCTCGCCCGTCTGGATCGTCGTGGCGATCGCGCTCGTCCTTGGCGCGATGCTCTTCTGGGTGACGAGGTTCTGACCGGAAGGCGTTTGTCCTGGTGGCGTGGCCAACCTGTTGGCCACGCGAATCTGAATGTTCCTTACCCTCGTGCCGTCCGCGCCGCCGTGTTCCTCCGTGGGAATCGCTCTTGCGAACGTGCCCTGTGGCACGGACAATGAAACCGCGTCGGCGTGGTTCCCAAGGCTTCACACGGGTCCATTCACGCGGGGTGCTGCATGAAGCTCGATCGCACGTCCCTCCAACGTACCACCAAGCCCTCCCGGGGGATCACGCTGTTCGCCGTCGTAGCCGCCGCCGCGATGGGCGTTGTGCCCGACGCGCTGGCCCAGAACGCGCCGCCCGAGCCGCCATCCAAACAACCCGCCAAGGAGCCGACAGCCCCGCCGCCGTCGCAGCCCGCCGCCAATCCGCTCGGCGGCCCGAAGATCGACGCGCCGACGCAGTCAGCGCCGTCGCTGGTCTCGTCCGATTTCAACGGCACGGTCCGGCGTCTTGAAACCACGCCCGAGGAGGCCGCCGTCGCGCTGCTGAAACTCAGCGGCGAGGCCAAGGAGCGGGTGGACGCGCTCTTCGCCAAACGCGGCAAGGCGATCGAGGAGTTCGTGACCGGCAACCTCGACCTGCTCACCAAGCTCGACACCGCGGGGAAGACCAACAACAAGCGCGACCAGCTCATGCTCGGTCTCGAGGCGTTCCAGAAACTCAACGCGGTGTGGAAGGACGGCACGCTCTTCGATCAGGTCAAGGCGCTGCTCCCCGAGGACCAGCGTGCGGAGTTCGAGCGCCTCGTCACCAACTACTGGAACGCGCTGGTCGAAGAGGGCAAGAACACCCCCAACGAAGACGGCAAGAAGCGCGGGCGGTTCGAGATCGTCGCGGGCGAAAGGCTGCAGGCGTTCGTGGGCGAGATCGGGCGCGCGTTCGAGCGCGGCGTGAAATCGGGCCGCCTCATCGCCGAGTTCGTGCTCAAGGACCTCAACCTGACCGACGCGCAGAAGGCCCGCGTGCGCGAGATCATCGACTCCGAGGCGGCCGAGGCCCCGCTCAAGGAAGACGACAAGCGCTACGAGGGCCTGTTCCTCAAGATCCTCGGCATCCTCGACGAGCGGCAGCGCACCGCCATCATCAAACGATTCCGGGGTGAGTGATGAAACCCATTCTTGCCCTCGGCGTGGCAACCCTGTGCGCGACGGCCCTGTGTACGAAGGCCTTGTGCGCTCGGGCGGGGCTCGCGAACGAGCCGCCCACGACACAACCGCTCGCCGGTCCGACGATCCGCGACGATCATCCGTCGATCGTTGAGCGTGACATGACGGGCAATCTCCGCCCGATCGAGTTCACGCCCGAGCGCGTGGCGGTCGCCAAGCTCGTGCTGGACGAGGCCACCCGACGCACGGTCGATCACATCATCATCGCCCACCGAGAGTTGCTGGATCGGCTTGTCGCCGACCACATCGACCTGGTGCTCCGGGCGCGCGGCGCGGGCGATGGCACGCCCGCCATGGAAAAAGCATGGATCATCGCCGCGGCGCTGCAGGCGTTCCGCCCCGCGCTCGAAAGCCCGTCGCTGTGGGAGCAGATCTCGCCCGTGCTCGGCGCGGCCGAGCGCGACCGGTTCGACGCGATGATGCGAGAGTACTGGGACGCCGTGTTCCACCAGGCGACCGGCGGGCGCGAGCCGACCGCGCTCGAGAGGACCATCATCAGTGCGCGGCATCGTCTCGCGGTGCTGGGCGAGGAAATCCGGCTCGCGGTCGACGGCCTGGGAAACAGCGGGGCGCTCCTGGTGCGCGCCATGACCAGCGGTCTTTCGCTTTCGACTTCGCAGAGCGATCGCCTGGCCGAAATCGCGCGCGAGTTCGACACCGCGACGCTGCACCAGCCCTCGGGCGACGACCACAAGCGGTTGCTGCTGCAGGTGTGCGCCGTGCTGGACGAGGATCAGCGCCGGGTCGTGCTCGCCCGCGTGCCGAGATAGCACCAAGCCCCGCGGGTCGCCTGTTCCCCCGTCCTCCGGCGCTGCTCGCTACCGAACCAGCAGGAAGAGCGGCGCCAGCACGAGCAGCACGTCGATCGGCGCGAGGCTCCACGCCACGATCGCCAGCGCGAGCTTCGCGCGGCGCGAACGCCGCTCGATCCACGCCGTCCGCGTCAGGTACACCCACGCCAGCAGCGGATACGCGACGACCAGGGGCCAGAGCGTGAACTCCAGCACCAGGCGCACCGGCGTCGCGAGCCCCGACATCATCACGCGCACCAGCGTGCCGATCGCGCCCGCGGCGTAGCCGAGCCCGAGCAGCGAGCCGACCAATCCGGCCATCACCAGCCTGTCGCCCGGCATGCGCCGCTCTCGCCAGGCGCGGGCCTCGATCACGGCGCGCACCCGATCGAGGCGGATCGCGCGCCCGCACTCCGGGCATGTCTCGCCCGTCTGCCCGCGCAGGTTGTACCGGCAGCGGTCGCACGGAACGTCGTGCGCCGCGAGCAGGTCGCGGAGTGTCGGTCCATCGCTCACACGGCCCCCGCGCGCCCCGCCGCATACTCGCGCGAACACTCCAGCATCCGCGCGATGCGCATCAGTTCGGACTCTTCGAAGGGCTGCCCGACCAGCTGCACGCCGATCGGGAGCGTCACCGCGCCCCCTCCGTCCCCGTCCGCCGCCACGCTCCCCGCGGGGATCGAGAGCGCCGGGAGCCCGGCGAGGTTGACGCCGACCGTGTACACGTCCTCCATGTACATCGCCAGCGCGTCGCCGATCTTCTCGCCGATCCTGAACGCGGGCCCGGGCGTGGTGGGCATCAGGACCGCGTGGCAGCCCGCGCGGAAGGCGGTGTCGAAATCGTCCTTCACGCGACGCCGGACCTTGAGGGCCGTGGTGTAGTACGCGTCGTAATAGCCGCTCGACAGAACATGCGTGCCGAGCATGATGCGCTTGCGGACCTCGGGGCCGAAGCCCTCGCGCCGGCTCTTGCAGAGCATGTCGGTGAGGTCCTTGGCGCCCTGGGCGCGTCGCCCGTAGCGCACGCCGTCGAACCGCGCAAGATTGCTCGAGGCCTCGGCGGGCGCGACGATGTAGTACGCCGCGACGGCGTAGTCCGAGAGCGGGAGATCGATGTCGACAATCTTCGCGCCGAGCTTCTGATAGGCCGCGATCGTGTTCTTGAGCGCGCTGGTCACGCCCGCGTGGTTGGCGGGGCTCCACGCCTGCGTGGGCACGCCGAGCACCATTTCGGGCACGGGCTCGTCGAGCCTGTCGAGCGAATTCGGCCCGGGCAGGTCGGCGCTGGTCGCGTCGCGATCGTCCTTGCCGCACAGCACATCAAGAACCAGCGCCGCGTCGGCGCAGTCGCGCGCGAGCGGGCCGATCTGGTCGAGGCTCGACGCGTACGCGACCAGGCCGAAGCGCGACACGCGTCCGTAGGTCGGCTTCACGCCGACCAGGCCGCAGAACGCCGCGGGCTGCCGGATCGAGCCGCCGGTGTCGGAGCCGATGGCGACGGGCACCATCCCGACGGCGACGGCGGCGGCGGAACCGCCCGAGCTTCCGCCGGGAACGCGCGACACGTCGTGCGGGTTGCGGGTCGGGCCGAAGATGGAGTGCTCGGTGCTCGATCCCATCGCGTATTCGTCGAGGTTGGCTTTGCCGACAATCACCGCGCCGGCGTCGATGAGCTTTCGTGCCGCGGTCGCGTCGAATGGGCTGTGGTAGTTCTCGAGCAGGCGCGAGGCGCAGGTCGTCTTGCCGTGCGAGAGGCAGATGTTGTCCTTGAGCGCGATCGGAACGCCGGCGAGCGGCCCGGCCGGCTTGCCCGACGCGATGTCGGCGTCGACGCGCCGCGCCCGCTCGATCGCGGCGTCGTGGAAGACCTGGGTGAATGCGTTGAGGCGCGCGTTGTCGCGGTCAATGACGCTTAGTGATTCGCGCGTCACGCTCTCGGCGGTGATCTCCCGTGCCGCGACGGCGCGGGCGATGTCGCGGGCCGACCTCACGCGCCACCTCCATCGCCCTGCACCTTGGGGATCTTGACGAAGCCCTCGAACGATTCGGGCGCCATGTCCAAGAGCGATCGCGTGGGGAGCGTCGGGCCCGGCTCGTCGGCGCGGGTGCGGTCGCGCACGTCGCCGACGTTGACCAGGGGCTCCACGCCCGAGAGATCGAGCTGGCTCAGGCGATCGATGTATCCCAGCACCTTGGCGAGGTCGTGCTGATACGCCGCGGCCTCGTCGTCGGTGATCGCCAGGCGCGAGAGGGCGGCGATCTTCCGGACATGCTCGATGGAGATGGGGTGCTCGTGCATCGGTGGGATGGTACGCGGGGCGGGGCAACCTTCCCGCGCCGGACGCGTACAACGGGTAGGCTGGCGATCCGGTGAGGCCATGGACGCGAAGATGCCAAGATGGGTGAGGTGGTTGCCGAAGCCCGGCTGGGGCATCGTGGCGGCGATCGTGTTGTTCTATCTCTTGTTGGCGGCGCTGAGCGCTCCGGGCGGTGGCCGCACCGGCCCAACAGCACTGCCTTTCATGGTGTATGAGCAGAACGGGTCGCTGTTAGTCGCGTTCACGCTCGCTGATCCGAATTGGAGCGTCGCGGAGTCGCTGGGCACGACGCCATCGTCGCGTGTCTTTTCGGTGAACGTGATTCGAGGTCGGGGCTCTGAGGTTGCACCCGGGACATTCGTCGAGCGGAGGCAGACCAGAATCTCGGCGTACGTCTTCCCCGGAATGGCCCCGGCCTCGGCGAAGGACCTTGCCGAAATCCACGAGGCGTTGTATCAGTGGAGCCTGAACACGGGCCGTGTCGGCATGATCTCCGACCCGCACATGGACTGGCACATCTCGTGGCCGGGAGTGGCGTTCAACGCGCTCCTTCTCCTGCTGATCGTGACAGTGCCGCTCTCGATCGTGCGCTTTGTCTACGAGGCTCGTGCCGCGGCACGCGAGCGCGCGTGGATCGAGCGGCTGCAGCGCGGTGTGTGTCCAAGGTGCGAGTACTCGATCGCGGGATTGCAACAGGAGTCGTGCCCGGAGTGCGGCGAGTTCATCCCGCGCAATGCAATCACGGCGGCGACCGAGCGGCCGAGTCGAGAACAACCGGGCGAGCAAGCATGAGCGAGCGAGGAACCAAACTTGTGTCGCGCATCACGGCACGGCTCGTACGCGGGCTCCGGGCGGCGCGCAGGCCGTGGGTCGTGTTGGTGGGGCTGTTGTATTTCGCGGGTGACTTGTGGTGTATCGCGGGGAGGAACGACTGGTACCACTCGATGACCGGGCGTCTCGCTCGGGCGGTGGTGTTTGGAAGGCAGTTTCGTACGCTCAACTATCGCCATCAAACGATGATCGTGGTCTTGCCCGACTCACCAGCGGAGAGGCCGGCGGTGATCGCTCCCGACGAGCAGAGCTGGGGCGAGGCGGCGCGGCTGACTGAAAAGCGCGGCGGGCGCGTGTTGATGGTGTTTGCAAATGCGGCGCCGACTCCTGATCATCTCCACGCGAGAACCACCACGGTGGTGGACTGGCGCGTAATCGTGGTCGAATACAACTCGGGCCGAACAGCATCGGACGAGGACCGGGATCGGGCCATCGCTGCCGTTCGCGATTGGAACACGACGTGTGAGGCGAACCTCGGGCTTGTTCCGGTGGACGTCGACCCCAAATGTGTCACAACGGTCCATCCTCTCGGCATCCTCCACAACGCGCTCTCGCTCGGCGTCCTTGTGCTTACGCTCAACGCCCTGCCGTCGGTCACGATCGGCGCGTGGCTGCGGCGGCGTGCGGCGCGGAGAATGGCGAGCGGGCAATGTGTCGCGTGCGGGTATGAGTTCGGCGCGGCCGCGATCGAGCGATGCCCGGAGTGCGGCGAGCATCGAGTGCGCTAAAGGGGCGCGCGAAGGGGACGCGCGGAGAGCGAACGCGGAGAGAGCGCGTGAGTGGGGAGTGACCGATGTCGCGGATGACATCGGAGGCACGGCCCGTGGCCAACAGGTTGATCATGCCATCTAGCGCAAGTGGTCAATGTGCGTGCGCCTCGCCGCATTCCGGGCACACGCCCAACGTGACGCCGCGAAGGTCGTAGGCGCAGCGTGTGCAGAGCCCGTGGCGAGCGCGGCGGGCGGCGCGTGCGGAGACAAGACCAGCAAAGACAAGCCACCAAAGTGCGGCGTAAATGAGCGAGTTCGCGATGAAGCCGGGCCAGAGTGGATAGTAAGGAACCAGAAAGTGGCCCGTCTGGGAAACGCCATACCTGAGCAACGGTACGCGAACGATCGCAAAATGCCTCCTTGATATCTGCTCATTTGGCCCGCCGAGGTCGTCAAGGAGTTGCCAACTCCACCCTCGAAAAGATTCGATAGGCCAGCCGGCCCGCACGAACACCCACAGCCTGAATCTCATCGGCCGTGGCGCTGGCTGTGGCAAGGCTTGATCGACGATGGCCGTCTCGGCCTCTTCCCACGCCCAATCAGGATCGTCCGCGAGTTCCGTATCGAGCAACGCGGCCGGTACGTTGACGCTCCAGAAGCGGCACACGCCGACGCGCCTTTGCTCTGAAATTGAAATACCCGACGCTGATCGGCCCATTCCGAGCCGAGTTACTTCGCCGAACATTGTTCCCAAGAGTGCGACAGCAGCCGTCGACACCACCCCAGCGACGAGGCACAGCGCGATCTGCATGCGAGAGACGCGGAGTTTCACGGGCGTAGCTTACCAGCGCTTGCTCTGGGTGGCGTGGTCAAGCACGGCCTTGCGGGCTTGACCACGTCGGATGCAACGCCGGTTCAGTGACAATTGAAGCGCGTGGTCAACGGGGTTGACCACGCCACCCGGAGCACAAGCGCCACTCGTCACTTCAGGATCTTCAGCCCAACACGCCGCTCGATATCCGCGATCGGACGCGCGACAAGGTCATAGCCGTCGCTCGCCACGATCACACACGGGATGAGTTCGCCGGGCGAGAGCTTTTCGCGCGAGTGAACGTACGTCACCGAATCGATCTGTGGCGCCTGGGCACGCGTGCGCCCCAGGTACAGGCCGCCGCCGCCCGAGACGCCGCTGGTCTTTCTCCCCTGCGTGCGCGTCGATTCGTCGATGAGCACGTTCATCCGCACACCGCTCGATTCGGGGTTGTTCTCGTCGAACTTCGACGCGAGGGCGCGCTGACGTTCGAACGCGATCTTCTGCTGAAGCTCCATCACCTCGTTGCGGCGGCGCGCCTTGACCTCGCCGGGGACGGCGAGCGCGGGGTCGTTCTCCATCGTGCCCGCGACCGTGCCGTCCTCGTGCGAATACTCGAATACTCCCACGGCATCGAAACGCATCTCTCCGACAAACTCGAGCAGTTGCTTGTGGTCGTCCTCGGTCTCGCCCGGGAAGCCGCTGATGAACGTGGTGCGCACGGTCATGTCGGGGACGCGCTCGCGCAGGCGGCGGATGACACCGCCCTGCTGCTCGCGTGTGACGTGCCGGCGCATGAGCGAGAGCACGCGGTCGCTGGCGTGCTGGAGCGGCATGTCGATGTAGGGGAGCAGGTGCGAGCCGCGGCGCGTCGAGAGCGCGGCGAACGCGTCGATGATCGGCTCGGAGAAATTGGACGGGTAGGCGTACATGAGTCGGAGCCAGCCCTGCGAGCCGAGCTCGTCGAGCGTGTCGGAGAGGCGCGCCAGGAGCGCCGGCAGGCCGCCCATGTCGTGCGGGCGCCGGGCATTGCCCGCGCCAGCGGCGAGGCCCGCGCCGATGTCATCGCCGAAGCTGGTGGTGTCCTGGCCGATGAGCAGGAGCTCGAAGGCGCCGTCATTGACCAGTTCGCGCGCTTCTGCGGCGATGCGGTCGACACCCTTGCTGCGCATCTTGCCGCGGATCGACGGGATGGTGCAGAAGGCGCAGTTCTGGTTGCAGCCCTCGCTGATGCGGAGGTAGGCGTAGTGGCGCGGCGTGAGGCGGAGGCGCGCGGAGTCGTCCTCGAAATAGCCGATTCCCTTGCCGTCCTTGCCCTGCACCGTCAGGCCGACGGTCTTCACGCCGCGGTCCTTGGCGGCGGTGAGCGCGTTGGCGGCGATCCAGTACTTGGGCGCGCCGGTGTCGGCGCGCTCGCGGGCGGGCGCGACGCCGCGCACGGCCTCGACGATCTTGTCGCGATCAAACACGCCGACCATCGCGTCGATGCCCGGCGCCCACTCGAGCATCTTGGCGCGGTGGCGCTGCACGAGGCAGCCGGCGACGACGACTCGCTTGACGTTGCCGCGTTCCTTCTCGCGGATCGCCTCGTGGATCACGCCGAGCGATTCGTCCTTGGATGCTTCGAGAAAGCCGCAGGTGTTGACGACAACGGCGTCGGCGCCGTCAAAGCCCTCGCCCGAGTATGAGACGGGGAGGATGCCGTCCTGCGCGAGCAGCCCGAGCATCTTCTCGGAGTCGACCAGGTTCTTCGGGCAGCCGAGGCTCACGAAGGAGACGGTGCTGACCTCGGTGTCGGCGGCGTTGCCGCGCGGCTTGGCGGGCTTGGTGGACGCGCCGGGCTTCTTGCTCGGCGCGGAGGTCGCCGCGGGCGATTTCTTCGCGCCGGCGGAGAGCTTGCGCACGCCGGTGCCCAGGTGTGTGCCCTCTTCGATGGGCTTGTGCCCGCCGCGGCCCTTGATGAGGCGGGCCTTGCCCGGGCGCGCGGGCTGGCCGTGCTTGGTGGCGCGGGGCGCCGCGGGACGGCCGGCGCGCTTGGCGGGGGCGCCGGGCTTGCCGCGGGAATTTCTGGCGTTTTTGCGTGGCGATGGCATGAGCGAGGATGGTAGGGAGCGTGCGCGGATCGCTCCGAGGCTCGCAAACAGGAGTCGCGGGTCGGTCGCTCGCAAAGTGAAGAGTCTGAATCACCGCCACGCGCTGGAGCGCGGGTGCGCACCCCCGCGCCTCACTTTGGCGATACGCTGATTGCCCGTGAACTGGCAATCGCCCATCGTGGTCGCGTGCTCCGCACTCGTCGCCTTCCTCGTCGGCTCCATCCCTTTCGGGCTCCTGGTCGCGCGCTCACGCGGCGTCGACATCCGCAAGCACGGCTCGGGGAACATCGGCGCCACTAACGTCGGACGGGTGCTCGGGCGAAAGGCCGGCCTCACCGTTTTCTTCCTCGACCTCCTCAAGGGCCTCGCGCCCACCCTCGCCTATGGCGTCCTCTCCGGCGGCACCGGCTCGCTCTCGCTTGCCGCCCATCACGCCTGGCACTGGCTCTTTGTCATGATCGCGCCCATCCTGGGGCACATGTTCTGCCCGTGGATCGGCTTCAAAGGGGGCAAGGGCGTTGCCTCGGCGCTCGGCGCGCTCCTCGGCGTCTTCCCCGCGCTCACACTCGCGGGATTCGCGGCCGCGTTGGTCTGGTTCGCCTCACTCTGGCTGTGGTCGATGGTCGGGCTGTCGTCGGTGCTGGCGGCGGCTGCCCTGCCCATCGCCGTGGTGGGGCTGTTCATCGCCCGGGGCGTCGACCCGGTCGGTTCCGGCCTGCCGTTTGTGCTCACCAGCGCGGCTTTGGCGCTGGTCGTCATCATCAAGCACCGCGCGAATTTGTCGCGCGTTCTGAAGGGCACCGAGCCCAGGGTGACGTGGCTGCGCGGCAAGAAATAGTCCGATAAGAACGTGTCTTTTCTGCTCGTTTGCCGCGATTTGATCAAGTTGATCGGTTATCGGACGCGAATAAACGCGCAAGTTTGCCCACGTTCACGTTTCACTCAAGAAATGGACGATGCGTGGTGATGCGCCGGGGTTTCGGACCTTGGCCCGTGCCGTGCGTGTCAGTCCGGCGAGTTGTATGGGAAGTTGGGGGAGCGCGAACGGCAAAAGAGCTGAACTCGCGCGGACGGGCGGACGATGACGCACGATGATCGCATGATCTAGGTTGGAAGCTTGCCATGGATGGGCAGGCCGAGCCTCGGAGGGATTCGACGATGCAAGCCCTGAAGCTGCGAACGTTCGATCGGACGACCGACAACGACGAACCGTTCCCCTTCCCACGCGCGGGCGCCGGTCACTGGACCCCGCGGTTCCATGAGAACCGCCCAAGCAGCAAGATGCACCCGGCAGAGCAAGCCCTCGAAGAGGCCCAGCGCCGCCTGGACGCCTTGCGGACCATGATGAACAACGAGTTCGACGACGACGGTCCGCGGGCCGCCTGACCACTCAACACCGACTGTGATCTCGCAGGACCCGCCTCCGGGGGCGGGTCCTGTTCTTTTTTGGGGTGGCTTGCCCCAGAAAACCCCCTGCACGCGGGGGCGGATTTCCGGGCCTGAATGATGAAGGCGGGTTGGCGTGCCGATAAACGTCTTCACCACGGCGCGATGGCCGCGCCCTTCGGAGTGGCTGCATGGCGGAGCGGATCGCCGACACCTTGGTCCTTGCGTTCACCTCGGGGGTGTCTCTCCATGACTGGAAGACGACCGGGATGCTGGACCGCGAGTGGGCCCTCTACGAGCGCCTCCGCTCGTATTACAGCCAGATCATCCTCGTAACCTACGGCTCGGAAGACGCCGCCCACGCCGTCGAGCTCGGGCCGAGCGTGAAGCTCGTCTGCAACGACCAGAAGCTGACGCGGGCCGCGTACTCCGCCACGGTCCCCGATCGAGTCGCCGCTCTCTGCGCCGACTCTCGGACCATCGTCGTCAAGACCAATCAGCTCGCCAGCGGCGTGGTCGCGGTGCGCATCACCGAGCGCCTCCGGGCCGAGCACGGCAAGCGCGTCGCCCTCATCGCGCGCGGCGGGTACCTCTGGTCGCGCTTCGTCGCCCGCGAGCAGGGCGCCAACTCGACCGCGGCCCTCGACGCGGGCGTCACCGAGCGCGAGCTCTGCAAGGCCGCCGACATGATCGTCGGCACCTCGCGCGAGATGATCGAGGACTTGGAGTGGCGCTACGGGCTGGATGATTCGGGCACGCGCCTGGTGCCGAACTACGTCATCACCGACGTGCCGTTCCGCGAGGCGACCGAGCGTCAGGCGGGCCTGGTGCTCTACGCCGGGCAGCTGGCGATCCGGAAGCGGGTCGACCTTCTGATCGAGGCGATCGCCAATCTCCCGGAGAATCTGCGCGAGCAGGTGACGCTGCGCGTGATCGGCACGGGCCCGGAGGAAGGGCGGCTCAAGCAGCTGGCCTCCGCCAAGGGCATCAAGGCCGAGTTCATGCCGCGGATCGCCCACCGCGAACTGCTGGAGCACATGTCGCGCTGCGCGATCTACGCGCAGGCGTCGGAGCTCGAGGGCCATCCCAAGACGGTGCTCGAGGCGATGGCGACCGGCGCTTCGGTCGTGGTCGCCGAATCGCCCGGCCTGGGCAACGTCGTGCAGAACGGCGTCACGGGCCTGCGCGTCACCGGCGAGGCCGACGCCTTCACCCACGCCATCGGCGCCCTGCTGTCCGACGACGACTGGCGCAGCATCCTGGGTTCCGCCGCCAGCCGCATCGTCCGCGAGAACCTCGGCCTGGACGTCATCATCGATCAGGAGATCGCGGCCCACCGCGCCGCGCTCCAGCGCGCCTCCCACAGCCGCCACGAACCCGTCGCGTCGGTCCGCTGGGAGCCCGACCTCCTCCGCGCCCCCTCCGACCTGGCGGCCGGCGCCTGGCAACGAAGCCTCGACGCCTATCTCTCGCGCCTCTCGCCCGAGCAGCGCGAAGAGTTCCTCAACCGCTTCAAGCCCGCGGCCTGATCGACGCGATACCCTCGCTCCATGCCCACACCCCTTGGCCAACGCCCCATGAAGCCGGGCGAGTTCTCGCTCCTGGTCCTCGACTTCGACGGCGTCATGACCGACAACACCGTGGTCGTCCACCAGGACGGCACGGAGTCCGTGACGTGCAATCGCTCCGACGGCTGGGGGCTCGGCCTGCTCCGCGACGCGGGCTTCCCCGTCTTCGTGCTCTCCAGCGAGACCAACCCCGTCGTTGCCGCCCGCTGCAACAAGCTCAAGATCCCTTGCGCCCACGGGCACAAGGACAAGCTCCCGACGCTCGAAGCGCTGCTCGCCGAGCGGAAGCTCGACGCCTCAAGGGTGATCTACGTCGGCAACGACGTGAACGACCTGCCCTGCTTTGCGCGCGTGGGCCAGTCGATCGCGGTGCGCGACGCGCACCCCAAAGCGCTCGCGGGCGCGACGCTCGTCACCGCTCTCCCCGGCGGCAAGGGCGCGGTCCGCGAGGTGTGCGATTGGATTCTTGATTCGATGAAGTAGCGTGCAACGAGCGATTCGCGCGTGCTCTCTATCTTGGGTGGCCCGGCGGTCCCCACCGGTCTGTTTCTTTCTCTCTGTGTCATGTGACGCTGTGCCATGTACTACGTGGTACCAACGCCACTTCTTCTTCCCCTCCCCAATCCCTCATCGCCCCGCGTACGCTCTGCCGATGGAGGTCGTATGAACCGCGCGCTCCTGGCCTCGCTCGCGTGCATCCTTTCCAGCGCCACCGCTTTCGCCCAGGACTATGACTTTGACTGGGCCACCATCGATCACCCGGGCAACGTCGCCTATCCCGGCGACCCGGAGTTCGGCAGCAACGCCGGACGCGGCTCGGTGCCGTACACCTACAGGATGCCCAAGCTGGAAACCACCACCGCCCAGTGGATGGAGTTCCTCAACACCTTCCGCGCGCAGGGCTACAACATGACCGACGCCGTGCCCGTCTGGTGGGGCGCGCGGGACGCCGGCAACCGCTACGCGTTCCGCACCGGCATTTCATCGCCCGATCTCGTGCCCGTGCATGGCATCACCTGGCGCTGGGCCGCCAAGTACTGCAACTGGCTCCACAACGGCAAGTCCACGGCCTTCGATTCGATGCTGAGCGGCGCGTACGACGCTTCCACGTTCGGCACGCTCGACAACGGGCGGTTCACCGACCAGCTCTACCACTCTCCCGGCGCGAAGTTCTGGATTCCAACGTTGGATGAATGGCTGAAGGCCGCGCACTTTGATCCGAACAAGAACAACGGCGCGGGCGGGTGGTGGGAGTACGACACGACATCGGACACGGCCCCGATCCCCGGGCCGCCAGGTGTGGGCCAGACCTCGGCGGGCTATCGCACGACCGGCCTGCCGCAGTGGGACTATCCGCTGGGCTCGTACCCCGACACCACCTCGCCGTGGGGCTTGCTCGACCTCAGCGGCGGCGCGCAGGAATGGCTGGAAGAGACGGACCCGCTCTACCCGTACTACCGCAGCCTCGACGGCACCTACGCGGCGTGCTTCCCGTCCTCTTGGGATAAGGCGGGAAGCGGCTCTGCGGCCGACCCAGAATTTCGCGGCGCTTCAGGGTTGCGTATCGCGTCCTCCATTCCCGATCCGCCGGCGATTCTGCTCAGCGTCCCTACCCTCCTCGCGTTCCTCGCAGCGCGCCGTCGCCGCTGACCCGCGCTGGTTTCCAAGCCGGATTCACCCCGATCGCCGCTCTCCTTGAAACTCGGCCGGAACCACGACGCCGCAGCGTCCGATAGGACGTTCGTGGCGCGTGCGGAGATTCCGCGCGACGGCCGCGGCGGGCGATTCCGCGAAACGAAGGGTGTGGGATGATGAAGCTGAAGTTGAAGCTGAAGATGAAGCTGAATCAGGTCGGATCGGTGTCGCTCCTGGGTGTGCTGGCGTTGTCGCTCGGCGCGTGCGCGGGCGAGTTCGGCGAGCGCGAGATGGAGCTGGACGAGCTGACCGTCGACGGGCGGCTCCCGGCGGTCAAGCCCGCGGGCGTCATCGTCGAGCGCGGCGAGCGCGAAGAGCGCGAGTCCGGCCCGCCCCCCTATGGCTACATCAAGATCATCGGCGAGCCCGTGCCCAACTGGACCTGGGGCGGCTCGCACTCGCGCGCGGGGCTGAACTGGACTTTCATCGGGCCCAAGCCCATGGCGAGCGAGTACTGGTCGGGCGAGGGCAACGCCGGCGGGCACATCGCCGCCATCGCGCCCCACCCGACCGATCCCAACACCTGCTACATCGCGGCCGACACCGGCGGCATCTGGAAAACAACCGACGCCGGGGCGAACTGGACACCCATCACCGACCAGCTCTCCATCCAGAACCACGACGCCATCGCGATCGACCCCTCGAACCCCAGCACGATCTACATCGGCACGGGCTCGACCCACTCGGGCGCTTCCGGCGACGGCATCTTCAAGTCCACCGACGCGGGCGCGAGCTGGGCCCGCATCGCGACGACCGCCAACGTGGGCGCCCAGCAGAACTGCATCGTCGTTCACCCGCAGAGCCCCGGCACCATCCACGTCACCGGCTCGGGCGGCTACTACCGCACCCTCAACGGCGGCGGCACCTGGACGCGCACCCTCACCTCCGCGTGCTCCTCCGTCGTCATCCACCCGACCTCGCCCAACATCGTCTACATCGGACGCAACAACCAGGGCGTGTACAAGTCAACGACCGAAGGCTCGTCGCCCACCAAGCTCGCGGGCGGCCTGCCGACCTCGGGCTTCTCGCAGGTCCTGGTCGCGATCGCCAAGTCGAATCCGCAGGTGCTGTACGCCGCGTTCCTCTCCGGCGGCGGGATCGAAGGGCTCTATCGCACCAGCGACGCGGGGACCACCTGGACCAAGCTCACCAACGCGCCCAACTTCCCGAACCCCCAGGGATATTGGAACGCCTATGTCGCCGTCGATCCGACCGACGAGAACAAGGTGTTCGTGGGCGGCGTGGATTCGCGCTACGCCGCGGTCGGCATCTCGCGCTCGCTCGACGGCGGCGCGACATGGACCGAGGTCGGCCTGGGCCCGCCCTCGGTTCACCCCGACCACCACTGCATGGCCTTCGGGCCCACCGGCGTCATCTGGGAGGGCAACGACGGCGGGATCTGGAAGAGCACGAGCGGCGGCAAGAGCTGGACCAACTGCAACGCCACGCTCGCCGCCGCCCAGATCTACAACCTCGTCCAGCACCCCTCGCTCACGCTCCGTGCCCTGGGAGGCACGCAGGACAACGGCACGCCCGAACGCTCGTCGAGCTCCACCTCGTGGTCTCAGCTCCAGGTCGGTGACGGCGGATTCAGCGTCATTGATCCGAGCACCACCACCAACCGGCGCTACACCACCTATGTCTACCTCAGCATCACGCGCTGGACCAACTCAAACGCCAAGGGCATCTCCGGCGGCTGGGGCTCCGACCCCGTGAACTTCATCGCGCCGCTCGTGGGCGATCCGAACACGGGCGCCAATCTCCTGGGCGGCACCAACCGCATCTGGCGCACCACCAACTCCACCGTAACAACGCCCACATGGACCGCGATCTCCGATACCAGCGTCGCCGCCGGCGGGACCATCAACGCCATCGCCGTCGCCACCGGCGCGTCGAACACGATCTACTCCGGCTCCTCAACCGGGAAGGTCTACGTCACGACCGACGCCGCGACGTGGAACAACCGCTCGACCGGGCTCCCTAACGGACAGGTCTCCGACATCGTGATCTCCCCCGCCGCACCCGGGACGGCGTACGTCGCGTACTACAACACCACCGGCAACCGCGTGCTCAAGACCACGGACTATGGGGCGACGTGGACGCCCGTCACCACCGGGCTCGTCTCGGGTGTGAGCGCCGGCGCGATCGCCATCGACTTCGCGTTCACGCCCCCCACGATCTATGTCGGCGCGGGCGCGGGGTTGTACTACTCGAGCGATAACGGCGCGACGTGGACCAAGAACAACGCGACGCTCCCCAACGTGAACGTCGCGGACCTGTTCATCGACCCGATCGCCCGCACGATCACGGCCGGCACCTACGGACGCGGCGCGTGGATGGCGAACCTGCCCCAGCCCTGCCCCGCGGACTTCAACAACGACGGCTTCGTCAACGGCGACGACTACGACGCCTTCGCCCAGGCTTTCGACAACGCCGATCCAGCGGGCGATTTCAACAAGGACGGCTTCGTCAACGGCGACGACTACGACGCCTTCGCCGAACACTTCGACGCGGGATGCTGATTCGGCGCACCGTACGGCGCGCTCGAATTCCAAGAGGCAAAGCAACAACGACGGGGGATCGTCTTCGCCCCCGCTCCGCCGGCGTGCGATCACTCTCGAATCGACAAAAGCGCCAGCACCTGCTCAAACTCAAGTCCTGCCTCGCGCTCATCGCGCGCGGTCTCGGCGACGACCTCACGCAGGATGGCGTCGAGCCGGCGCTTGACCGTCTGCACCGCCGCCGCCGCCAGAGCCGCGCTCGCAAAGCCGAAGGTCTCCGCGGCCTCGGCGAGCAGCACGGGCAACTCGCGAACCACTCGGGCCTCGAACAGACGCCAGTGTCCGGCGCGTCCGGCGCTCTCGAAGTGCGCCTCGCAGCGGCGCATGGCCTCTTCGAACATCGACAGGGCCCAGCGCCGATCGAACGCAACGCCCGGATCCTCGTCGCGCGCCAGGCTCTCCTCGCGCTCGATCGCTTCGCCCGACACGACCAGGCCCTGCCCGCGCGCCTGCCCGCGCCGCCACTGGTCGGTCGCGAACCGCTTGAGGGCCGCACGCACGAGCGATCGTGCGCTCCCCTCGCCGGGATCGGCCCGATCGAACAGGCCGCGGGCCAGCACGACATCCGCGAAGAACGCCTGGGTCAGGTCGAGCGCCTCATCGCGCGTTCGCGTCAATCGACGCGCGCAGGCGTAGACCGGCGGCCAGTACAGCTTGGCGCACTCGTCGAACGCCGCGCGGCGTGTTCCTTCGTCGCCGCTTCGCACGCGATCAATCAGCGTCCAGCACGTCGTGACGAACGAAGCCCCGGTCTGTTCCATCGTGTTTCGCACGCCGGATTCTCCCACGAGCTTCCTATGATAATGAGATTCATGCGTATCACCAAGGGTAACCCGGAGATTCGCGTGGACCGACGCCGATCCGAAGATGATCGCGTGGGCGAGGGCTATCACGCCGCGCGGCGAGTCCTCGCCTCGCTCGCCCCCACCACGCCCACCAGCCTCACGCCGCCCGGCTATCAACTCCTCGACACGCTGGGCGTCGGCGGCGGCGGCGCGACATTCCTCGCGCTCCGCGAGGGCTCCGATCGCCCCGTCGCGCTCAAGGTGCTTCACGCCCATGCCGCGCCCGGCCCGACCCGCCAGCGCGCGTGGCGCGAGCTCGACCTCTTGCAGGACACGCACCTTCCCTGCCTGCCGCGCCTGCTCGACTACGGCGTCACGGGTGATCGACTCTTCATCGCCACGGAGTTCGTCAGCGGGCAGCGCCTGGACGAGCACGCACGGAACATGCCGCCTTCGCGCGACATGTGGAACCAACTCGCCGAGACGCTTGCGCGCGTCGCCGACGCCGTTCACTCGCTCAACGAGCGCGGCATCATCCACCGCGACCTCAAGCCTTCCAACATCTTGATCGCGAGCGATGGCTCGCCGTTCATTATTGATCTGGGTGTCGCGGCGCTGGCCGCACGCGACGCGGCGGAAACGCTCACCGCAGACGGCGTGCCGATCGGGACACCCGCGTTCATGTCGCCCGAGCAGGCGCGCGGCGAGCGCGAGCTGATCTCGATCCGCTCCGACGTGTACGCGCTGGGCGCGACGGCGTGCGTCGTGCTGACCGGGCGCACGCCGCACGACCTGGAGGGCGTGTCGCTCCACGAAGCAGTGCGCCGCGTGGGGAGCGAGCCGGCGCGAGACGCGCGGGCGTTGGAGCCCGAGTTGCCCAGGGCGCTGGCGGCGATCGTCGCCAAGGCGTGCGCGGCCCATCCGCACGAGCGCTACGCGACGGCGGCGGAACTGGCGGAGGATCTGCGCAGGTTTGTCCGGCGCGAGCCGGTGCTGGCGACCCGCCCCGGCGCGTGGCAGCGAGCCGTGAGGTGGGTAGGGAAGCACCCGGTCGCGGCGACGGCGATCCTGTGCGCGGGGATGGTGCTGGGAACGGCGGGGGCGGCCGCGATCGGGGTGTGGTGGGCAAGGTCGAGGCCGCAATCAATCACGATCGACGGACCCTCGGGAACGATCGCGACTCTTCGCTCGGTCACCAATGAAGCGATCTTTGAATGGAAGACGAGCCCGGGCGGCACGGTTCACTTCGCGGCGCTGACAGAACCCAGGGGCCTTTTCGGACGCGATCGGCTCGCGATCGTCGCGCGCATGTTCGATGACCACGGCCGAATCGTCCATCGACTCACCGTGTCTCGCGCGGAGGCGCCGGGCGACGTTCTTTGGTCGACCCCGATCGAGCCGCCGGAGATTCGGCTTCCGCCCGGAACCGAGAACTGGATTGAGGACTCGCCGCCGGAGAAGTTCCGCTGCAGGGCTGTTGTGTTCGACGACATCATGGTCGATCGGCCCGGACAAGAACTCGCTGTCATTCTCAATCATGACTCCAAGTCTCCTTCGTGCATCCGCGTGTACTCGCTCGAAGGTCAGGTGATCTGGGAAGGTTGGCACAACGGGCGACTCAACGACCTGGCGTTTATGCGAGGATCAGGCTTGCTTGTGTGCGCGGGTGTAACAGACTCGCCCCGACTCTCCGAACTCGGCATCGACGGCGGTGATCGACAGTACCCGCCTGTGATCTTCGCATTCCGGCCCCACGAGGAGTCCCGGCCCACGTCGGAGCCAACACTCGTGAACAGCTGGGCTGTGTCGCCGAGCGACTTGGTTTCGTGGTGCATCAGTCTGCCCGCGGCAATCTCGGCGAATGTATCGGATGTGAAGTTCGCGGCGGCCGGCAACGCCCATCTCCGCGTTGCCCTTTACGCGGCAGGCCAGGACTCGCCCAGACCGATCGGATCATTTGACCTCGCGGCGACCGGTGCGGTCGAGGCCATTCAAGTGGATGATTGGTTCAAGACCGCTCGCCCGGACCTGGCCTCGGACTTCATCCCGCGACGCACTCACGAATTCCGATGACCATTTCCTATTCTGGCTGACGAGCCGCGTATTCACGGTGTTCTCATTTCAAGGAGCACACCGATGAAGAAATCGATGATCGTCTTAGCCGCCAGCGCGTCGTTCGTATCCGCGGCATTCGCGTCAAACCTGACCAACGGCTTGGTGGCGTTCTTTCCGTTCGAGGGAACGCCGTACGACGGCATGAACCACTGCTACACCGTAACGCAAGTCGGGTCGCCGACGTACGCTCGCGGAGCGGTCGGCCGTGCGATGCGCTTCGACGGCGATGATGGCCTCTTGGTCGATCACACCGGACAGCTGAGCTTTGACATGGACACCGACTCGTACAGCCTGGCTTTCTATTGCAAATGGGATGGCGGCAGCAACGAACAGACCATCATCCAAGATCGCTACGGCGGAAACGTGCCCGTCTCGTACAACTTCGGATTCAACGGCGGGGTCGACCAGGCCGCAAGCAACACCTGGTATGGCATGAGCTGGGGCGATGGCTTCTTCGTATCGACGCCAAAGTCGCAGTTCGTCAACGAGTGGAGGCACGTCGCGGTCACCTATGACGCGACGAGCGGCGTGAAAACGCTCTACATCGACGGCATCTTGATTGACTCAGAGATTCGCCCGAATCACGAGTACCCGGACCCCGGCAACACACGCATCACGATCGGCAGCTACTGGGGAAGCTGCGGCTGTCTGACGAACTTCTACCACGGCCTTCTCGACGAGCTCCGCATCTACAACCGCGTGCTCTCGCAGGGCGAGATCACCGAACTCGTTGAGCTCGAGCCCTGCCTGGCCGACTACAACGGCGACGGCTTCATCAACGGCGACGACTTCGATCTCTTCGCCGAGCAGTTCGAGGCCGGCGGCTGCAACTGATCGGCGTGCCGGCGCCCGAGTCGTGCTCGGCCCGACTCCCCCACTCTTCCTCGCCGGCGTCGTCGATACACGCCGCCCGCGATCAAGACCCCGGTTGATCCAAGCCGAGCACGCGATTCAGACCGGGTTCCGATGAATTGAACACACCTCGCAACCCCGCGTTCGGCCCGAGCGCGGGGTTGTTGTTTCCGCGGGGCAAGCGTCGCTCGCGCCCGCGTGTCTCCTGGTGGCGCCGCTCTCCAGGGCGGCGGAATGCGGATTCACGCTCAATCGCAATCGCTTCACACGCCAGCGATGAGCGAAGTCCTCGGGGCGAATCGTCGCGCCGACACCCGAGCACGCCGACCAAGGCATCTCACTCCTGCGGCGTGGCGACCACCACGCTCGGCGCCAGCTGCCCCTCGCCCACCTCGCCCGGCCGCCTGATCCGCACGCCCGCGCCGTTCAACAGGTTGTCGGGGAACCTCGTCTGCAGGTCGCGCAGCCGCGCCGACGCCGGGCGGTCCTTCGTCGGCAGGTCCGCGTCATTGAAGAGCCCGATGGTCACCAGGCTCATCGTGTCGCCGTGGTAGTAGAACGCCTGCTCGCCGTCTTTCCGCAGCTTGGCCGCCGCCTCTTCCGCCAGCTTGCGAAACTCTTTTCGCTCAGATTCTCCCGGCGGGGCAAAGTCGCTCCGCGCGTAGCGCCCCACCTGCAGCGTGTACTTCGCCTGCGCGCCGAACATCCGCCGGGCGTTCAGAAGGTCCAACTCCGGCGCGCTCCCGGCCAGCGCGACCTTGGACGGCGGCATCAGGAACGAACGGGCGAAGGGCCGCTGCCCGTCGATCTCGATCGCGCGGATTCGCTGCAGGTCGGACTTGGCGTTCGATGCCTCCGGCGAGTCATACTTTCCATACGCGACCACAAACGTCCGCCCGCGCGTCGTCACAAAGGCGTCGCTCATCCCCTCCACGCCCCGGACGCGCGCCAGGGCCGACTGCGCCTGCCCTTCGCGCGACTGGCCCTGAGCATCTCCGGTAAACGCCACGATCACGATCGTCCAGGCGTCGAACTCGGCCTCTTCCTTTGACGGCGCGACCGGGGCCGCGACGGGCTTGGGGTTGACCGGTTTTCCGATACCCAGTTCTTTGTCGAGCCCGCCCAGCACGTCGCCCGAAGCGGGGGTGGCCCCGGTCGCGCCGGGGGTCTTCGGGCTGCCGTCGTCCCCGATCCAGGGTGTGCCCTCGAGGTCCACCGGTCGCCGTGCCAGTTCGCTGCTGGCGACGGACTTGTCGCCGCGCGGCCTCAGCCAGGGGTAGTCCTCGTACGGGTCGGCCTTGGTGTCCGCGGCCTGGGCGGGCTTTTCGGCGGATTTGCAGGAAGGGACGGTCGAAATTGTTAGGATTATGAACGGAAAAAGGTAAAGCACGATTTTGGCGTTGTTGACAACGTGTGCGAAAGAGCCCGAAGTCGTGGGGGAGCAATCTGCGAAAACAGATCGGACACGCTTATCGTGTTTGCACGCCGATCGTGGGGCAAAAGATTTCTGTTGGTCCGAGGTTTGGTTATTCATCGCAAGTCTCGGCATAGTAGCAAGTTGGGCACTTTCGAGAAGGTCGACGGATTTTGCACTGTTCGTGGAGTCGCCGTCGATACAGAATGCCAGAACGGGCCACGCGACGGGTCGGCCGGGTGTTGGGAAGTTCTCCTGACGACGACGATTCGGGCCCCACGATGGAGTCCTTCACATGTCAGACATTGCCCCGATCAGTTCGGGTCCCTTGGCGAGGATCGGCCCCGCCTCGGTTGGTCGTGCGTCGTCCAGTGTACGTGCCGAGGCGGCCCCGTCTCGACGTGGCACGGACCAGGTCGAGGTTTCCGACATGGCCTACTACATGAGCCAGCTCCGTTCGCTCCCGCCGGTGCGTCAGGACCTGATCGACCAGGTTCGTTCGCAGGTGGAAGCCGGTACGTACGAGACGCCGCAGAAGATCGACGCCGCGATCGAAGCGATGTTCGACGACCTGGCGTCGTAAGCCCCGTTCAATCCGATTGATTTCCGAGCACCTCGGTCACCACCGCCGGCCGCCATCAAGGCTCCGGCGGTGTGTTCTTTTGGACGCGGAATCGCGCCGATCCGGGCAAGGCCGCTTCAGCCTTCCCCTTCGCTCCGCGGCCTACCCTTGCCCGCCTCAATTTCGAGACGAGGATCGCATGCCGTACACGCTCAAGCCGGACCAAGGTTTCGACACCGATGTCGAACAGACGGGGTACCTCAAGCAGCACGTCGACACGGGCGACCGCTGGGTGCTCAACTTCGGGCCGCAGCACCCCGCCACCCACACGACGCTGCGCCTGGTCCTCGAGCTCGACGGCGAGCGGGTGGCCCGCTGCACGCCGCACATCGGCTACCTGCACTCGGGTTTCGAGAAGCTGGCCGAGCACCTGGATTACAACCAGTGGGTGACGGTGGCGTCGCGGATGAACTACCTGTCGCCCATCGCCAACGACATCTGCTGGCACCATGCGGTGGAGACGCTGTTCGGGATCGACCTGACGCCGCGCTGCAAGGTGCTGCGCACCATCATCGCGGAGCTGGCCCGCATCCAGGACCACCTGCTCTGCGTCGGGGCCGCGTGCCTCGACCTGGGCGCGTTCACCGGCTTCCTCTACGGCTTCAACCCTCGCGAGAAGATCTACGACATCTGCGACTACATCTCCGGGCAGCGGTACCACTCCGACTGGACCCGCGTGGGCGGCCTGATGCAGGACCTCCCGGACGAAGAGACCTTCAAGCGCATGATCAAGAACTTCCTCCACGCCGACCTCACGCCGGCGCTCCGGGACATGGAAGGCCTCGTCCTGCGCAACCGCATCTTCCTCGACCGCACGCGCGGCATCGGAATCCTGTCGAAAGAGGACGCGATCGCCTGGAGCACGACCGGCCCGTGCGCCCGCGCGTCGGGCGTGCGCCGCGACCTGCGGAAGGACGCGCCGTACCTGTGCTACGCGGACAACTGGGACGGGCAGGGTGCCGAGGCGGTCAAGTTCTCCGTGCCCGTGTGCGAGGAGGGCGACGTGCTCGCCCGCTTCCTGGTGCGGTTGGAAGAGATCAAGCAGTCGATCAAGATCATCGACCAGCTCATCGACAACACCCCGGGCGGGCCGATCGACACCTTCGCCGACGCGAAGATGACCAAGCCGCGCAAGGCGGACGTGTACGGCTCGATCGAGGGGCTGATCCAGCACTTCCAGCTCATCATGAGCAACCGAGGGTGGAAGGCCCCGATCGCCGAGGCTTACGGCGCCAACGAGACCGCCAACGGCGAGCTGGGGTACTTCATCGTGAGCGACGGCGGGGCCCGGGCCTGGCGCGTCAAGGCGCGCCCGCCGAGCTTCATCAACTACTCGCTGATGCAGAAGCTGACCGAGGGGCACATGATCGCCGATGTCGTTGCGATCATCGGCTCGCTCAACATCGTGGCGGCGGAGCTGGATCGGTAGTCGTCCGGAACCCAATGACAAACGCCCGCGTGATCGACGCGGGCGTTTTCGCTTCAGGGGCCTTGAGCGTGGCATCTACTTGCCCGGTGTCGGCTTGCCTGCTTCTTTCAGCAGCGCGTCGATCAGCTCGTACTTGTGCTCGGGGTCGACGCCCGGGTGCAGCCCGGCGTGGCGAACCTTGCCCTGGCAATCGATGATCGCGGCGGAGGGAATGCCCTGGATTCCAAAGTCGGGGTTGAAGACGTCCTGCTTGCTGAACGCGACGCTCCACGTCATGTTCATGGTCTTGATGAACGCGGGCATCATCTCGAATTCCACCTCGGGCTTGCCCTTGGTGTCGGTCGATTTGGCGTTGCCGCCCTCGGGCCCGGCGTAGCTGATGAACGCGCCCTGCACGCTGGTGACGCCGAGAATGACGACGTCGGACTCGGCATACCGCTTCTGCAACTCGCGGACGTGGGGGAAGCTGCCGATGCACGGCCCGCACCAGGTCGCCCAGAAGTCGAGCACCACGACCTTGCCCTTGAGGTCCGCCAGCGATTTCGGGCTGCCGGGCAGCGTGGACCAGAGGAACTCAACGCTCGGCGCGGCGTGGTTCAACAGCTCACCCTTGGCGTGGGCGCCGTTGATATAGGCCCGCCCGCGCTCCAGCCATTTCTTGGTCGGTGCATCCGTGGAGGCGTCGCTCAGGGCCGCGTCGATCACGGACGCGATCTTCATGCGCATCGCGTCGCGCTGGGCGGCCTCAACTCCTTCGATCCCCGCGAGGCAGCGCACCACGCTCGGCAAGGCGGCGATCGAATGGCGGTGCATCCCCGGCCCGATCGAAGAGTCCAGCTTCAGGATCGACTCCACGACCAGCGCACCCGTCTTGGGGCTCAGCGAGCCCAGCGACGCCAGCACCGTCTCGCGAGAATCGGTCTTGAACGAGGCCGCTACGCCCGGGTGCTCGAGTGCGGCACGGAAGATCGACGCGGTGTTCTCGCGCAGGCGCTTCTGCACGTCCACGGGTTGATCGTCGGAGGCCCGCTCTGTGATGAAACTGGTGCGCAGTGCGGCCGCGATCGCACCCTCCGCGCCCGGGTCCTTGGCGATCTCGGCGAGGCGATCACTGATCTCCGCGTTCTTTCCGGCGAACATCAGAATCTCGGAGTCCTGCAGCTTCTTGATCTGCGCCAGCGACGCCCGCGACAGGTCGATCGTCGCGATCTGTTCGCTCGCCAGCTTGCGCACCGCGGCCTCGTCGAACGAACCCTTCATGCTCTCGAACAGATCGTTCATGGCCTTGGCGGCCTTGTCGATCTGCTCGTCGGTAGGTGGCGCGGCTAACGCCGGCGCGCCGCACAAGGACAGGACCAACCACGCCGCCGCCGTTCTCGTGTGCATGAAAAACTCCTCCAGTCCGAGCAAACATGGATACCGCGGGCGTCCATGTCTACTACAATGATAGTAGATGGCTCCGGGCGCGTCAAGCTCGCACTGCCGTGAGTTGGGCTCTCGCGGCAAACGCCCGGAACGGCGTCGATCGCGGCCGATCGCCCTCACCCGCGCGCCGGCTCGCCGCGAGCACGAAGAGTCCGGCCAGCGTTGCCGCGCCCGGCGCGGGGACCATCTTGAAGTCGAACGAGGTGACGATGCTCCCGTCGTGCATCTCCGGGCCGTGGTTCTCGATGAGCATCGCGGACTCGACGAGGAAGGCGTAGCGTGCGGGCTGGAGTGTGAGCGTTCCGCCGCGGGTGACGCGCCCAGCAGAGATCTGCTCGCTCAGGAAAACCGCGCTGTCGTCGAGCCGCAACAGAAGAATCTGGGCGTGGGCCTGTCGGGTGTCTCCGGCCTCCATGTTGATGAAGAAGTCGTAGGAGTACGAGAAGTCGACGAAGTTGTGGATGTTGAAGTGGACCAGGAACTCACTGCTCCCGGTCGAGCGTCCCGTGGCGGTGTTCACCGTGCGGTCGAACTGAGTGAGGTGGGATGTGCCGTCGAATCGCGTGGACGTGACGCGCGTCGATTGCGACGAACGCGAATCGACGGTCATCGAGTCGCGCGCGATGTTGGCCTGCACCATGTCGGCCCAGACACCCGGTGCGAAGTTCAGTTTCTCGCGGAAATCCTGCGTGGTCGTCGCGTCCGCCAGCAGCGCGCCCGCCTCGATCTGGCGCGAAATGGTCAGGCCTGTGAAGCCCGCGAGGGCGGCGGGTGAAACTGCGAGAGCGGCCAGCAACGTGATTCGAATCGGCGTGCGCATGGGTCTGTCTCCTGATCGTGGTCAAGCCGTCAGAAACCGAACCTCAGCGCCCGTTGGGCACGAGCGCACCAGACCACCCGCGATCCCAGCCCGTGCGCGGGCGAGGATCAAAGAACGCACCTCCCGCGGAAACACGCGGATCGGGTGGCACTATTCGGGTTGTCCTCACGTCCTGCGAACATCGGCGCAGAGAACCCGCGCCGGGGTGTCCAGTGTTCGCCGGATGCACCGCCGAGGTTCCACGGGATTCGCAAAGACTGTGTGAAGTCGACCCCCCACGCTCAGGGTCCGGCTGAGCTCCAGAGGACCCGGTCGTCCGACACCCGTGCCCGCTGCGGCTTCAGCGCGCCCCCAAGCCGGGCCCTCGATTACACTGGGCTCATGAACGCCCTCCTCCTGCTCGCCGCGATCTGCGTCACGGAGCCGCCCAAGCACCCCACGATTACCGAGGTTCTCTACGCCGTGCCCACCGCCGAGGGCGACGCCAGCGGCGACGGCACGCGCGACGCGGTGGGCGACGAGTTCGTCGAGCTTGTCAACGCGACCGACGCGCCGATCCAGCTCAAGGGCTACCGCATCGGCGACCGCAACGACGCCTCGCCCGATCGCAAGGGCGGGTGGAGTTTTGTGTTCCCCGAGCTGTCGCTGAAGCCCGGCGAGGTCGCGGTTGTGTTCAACGGGCACGGGTGCAAATGGACCGGGCCGGTCGGCGACACGAGCCGGGCGCCCGAGGGCAAGAACGAGAAGTTCCACGGCGCGTATGTGTTCACGTCGCGCAACGACTCGGACCGCGTAGGGCTGAACAACGCGGGTGACTGGGTGATGCTGACGAGCCCCGACAACAAGCCGGTGGAGTGCGTGCTGTGGGGGAACGCGGACAAGGGCGAGCCCAAGGCCGCCGCGCCCAAGGTGTCGAAGATCACCGAGCAGGTGCGTGACGCGTCGGTGCAGCGGCGGAGCGCGAGCGAGGACTTCGTGTCGCACCGCAAGCTCGCCCCGCCGCGCGACAAGCCCGCGCGGGGAGAGCCGGTCGCGAAGGAGACGTCGGTGCCGTTCTCCCCGGGGTACTTTGACCTGCGGGGCGGCCCATCGGCGGGCGCGCCGGGCGAAAAACCCGCCCCGGACCAGACGCCTGATGCTCCCGGCGAGAAGGAAACTCCCCCCGACAAGGCCAAGCCCGCCGAGAAATCAGCGGACAAACCCAAGCCCAAGGGCGGCTGACGCGCCAAAGCCCGTTCCGCGACGGGTGGCCCAACGCCGCTACCATTGCCGCTCTCGGAGACCGACATGGCCTGGATCACCAAGAACTCGGGCGGGATGAAGATCGAGACGCGTCAGGAGCCTTACCTGACCCCGGCGATGCGGGACACGCTCTCGCGCGTCATCCTTCCCCGCTACGAGAACAAGCACGGCGCCCTGCTCCCCACGCTCCACACGGTCCAGCACGAATACGGCTGGATCCCGCACCAGGCGATGATGGAGATCGCGGCGTTCCTCAACATCGCTCCGTCGCAGGTGATCGACACCGCCAGCTTCTACGAGGAATACTGGCTGCGCCCCAAGGGTCGTCACACCATCTCCGTCTGCCGCTCGCTGGCCTGCGAGTTCTGCGGGCAGCCGGAGCTGACCGACGCGATCAAGAAGAAGCTCGGCATCGACGTGGGCGAGACCACCGAGGACGGCGAGTTCACGCTGATCGAGGTCGAGTGCCTCGGCTCGTGCGATTCGGCGCCCGTCGCCCTGATCGACGAGACGCTCCACGAGTGGCTCAAGCCCGACAACTTCCTCGCCAAGATCGACGAGGCCCGTAAGCACAGCGCCCACGGGCATCACTGAACCGACGCCGCACCCTTGATCTTCTCCCACGCCCGTTCGACGTGGGCCTGAGTCGTCATGGAGGCGCCGATGGCCATGCGGAGCACCAGCCGTCCGGCGAGGCGTTGAGCCGTCGAGTTCGCGGGGGCACCGGAGATCGTCTTGGGCAGCACGGTGTGCGTGAGGTACAGGTCGCCCGACTGATTCAGTCGGTCCATGAGCGCCTTGCTGCGTGCGTCGGATTCGGCGCCCTCGCCGCGCAGGCGGAAGCACACCAGGTTCATGGTCCGCGGGGCGGCGATCTCGAAGCGATCGTCCTCGCGTACGCGGGCCTCGAACCACTCGGCCATCGCGATGTGCGAGCGGACGTGGGCACGCAGGCCCTCGAGCCCGAAGTGACGCATCACCAGCCACAGCTTCAGCGCGCGGAATCTCCTCCCCAGCGGCACCTGCCAATCGCGATAGTCGATGACCGCGCCCGTGTCGCTCGCGCTGTTGCGCAGGTACTCGGGCGTGATGCTCATCGCGCCGATGAGCGCCCCGCGATCGCTCGTCCAGTAGGCGTCGCAATCGAAGTTGGTGAGGAGCCACTTGTGCGGGTTGAAGCAGAGCGAGTCGGCCCGCTCAACGCCCCGGAAGATCCAACGCATCTCCGGGCACACGCAAGCCGCCCCCGCGTGGGCCGCATCGACATGGAGCCAGGGGCGGGCCACGGGCGAGACGCGATCGAAGACGTTGGCGATCACGCCCGCGATCGCGTCGACCGGGTCGATCGCGGTGGTGCCCGTCGTGCCGACGCTGGCGACGACGCAGCAGGGGACCAGGCCGCGGGCCAGGTCGTCGCGCATCGCTCGCTCGAGGGCGGCGGCGTCCATCGCGTAGTGTTCGTCCGTGTCGATGAGGCGGACGCGGCGCTTGTCGTCGGGGCCCGTGGCGAGCCCGGCGATCATGGCCGCCTTCATCACCGACGAGTGCGCCTGCGTCGAGGCATACATGACGAGCGCGTGCTCGCGCGAGGAATCGCCGATCGAACCACCATCGCCCGCGCGGAGGGCCCGCCGACGCGCCGAGAGGAGCGCGACGAGCGTCGCTTCGCTGGCGGTGCCCTGGATCACGCCGCCGCCGTGCGCGGACGTGGAGAGGAACCTGTCGGGCAGGCCGGTCGCCTTGGCGAGCCAGTCGAGCGTGAGGGTTTCCAGCTCGGTGCACGCGGGGCTGGTCGCCCACAGCATGCCCTGCACTCCCAGGCCCGCGCTCAGGAGCTCGCCGATCACGCCGGGCGTGGAGGCGTTGGCGGGAAAGAACGCGAAGAAGTTGGGCGATTGCCAGTGGGTGAGGCCGGGCACGATGATGCGCGAGAGATCGGCGAATACCGCGTCGTAGCCCGCCTCGCCCGCGCCCTGCTCCGGCGGATCAGATGGGAGCATGCCGCGAACCTCGCCCGGCGCAACCCGCGACAGCACCGGACGCGAGCCCAGCGACGCCCAGTAGTCCGCGATCCAATCGATGGCCCGGTGCCCGAGCCGGCGGAACTCGTCGGGCGACATCGCGGGCGGACGCGCCGAATCCTCCCCAGCCTCGTCGGCTCTGTTCTGAGCGTCACGCATGGTCGTTTCATCCCAATTCGAGGGGCCGCTTCACTTCTTCACCGCGCCCGCCGCCTTCTCGATGTCCTCGAGCGACATGATCCGTTTCTTCGCGGCCTCCGGATCGGGCGCGAGGTTGCACGTGCTCCCGGGCCGCGCGTAATAGAACACCACGCTCGAATACCCGAGGAAGTCGCTCGCGTTTCGCTGGTCTACGCCCGGCGAGGCCTCCATGTCGAACACGAGCCGCGACGTGAACGGGATCGCGTCGAGCCCGCGCGTGCGTGAGCAGATGTTGAACCCGCGCGTGCTCCCCGCCCCGCCCGACGCCCCACCCGGCGCCATGCCGCGCGACCACGACCCGACCGCGATGTTCGCCAGGAACGGGTGCGAGAAGACGTCGTTGTTGTTGGGCACCACGCCGCCCGCCCAGCCGTAGTAGTCCTCGGTGCCCGTGCCGAAGTGATCGGGGAAGCCGCGCTCGTACGACGCGTCGACGTAGATCTTCTCGTCCCCCTCGCCCCACCAGCCGTGCGTCGGGTTGAGCACGCTCCACTGATCGCCCACCAGCACGCCCCGCCCCCTGATGTCGGCGAAGTTGATGTCCGCGAACCGGTCGCCCGCGCGCAGCTCGTCGGGGCGCCACACGGCATGGAAGTACATCGACCGCTCGTCCCAGCTCCATTCGTCCTTGTGGGCCGCGATCTGAAGCATGAGGTTCGACGTCGGCGGCTGCTCGGCCGTGATCGAGGCAGAATCATGGAAGGGCATGGTCCAGTTGCATGTGAACACGCCCTCGCGCGACGAGCGGTATGTGGTCGAGAAGTTGTTGATGGTGTTGGGCGAGCCGAAGAAATCGCCGAGCGGGCACCAGACCGTCTGCTCGCCGTCGAATTCCATGCGGAGGATGATGGAGCGGAGCAGGCCAGGGTCTTTGCGGAGGGCCGCAGGATCGAGCGAGATTTCCAGGCCGCGGATCGCGCCGGGGCCGCTCTTGTGCGTCCACACCATGCTTGGCCCATTGCCGCGGGCGACGAGCGTGCCGACTTTCGGAACCGCGGGCGGCGCGACGAGCATCTTTCCGCACTCCTCGATCGCCTCGCGCTGCGTCTCCATCATCTCGCGCGTGAAGGTCTCCACGCGCGTGCCCTCGTCGTACGCCCGCCAGTTGATGATGTTGTAGAACGGCCGCTTGTCGAACGTCACCTTGCACGACCGGGCGAACGGGATGGGCAGGTACACGTCCCCGGCCCGGGCCGTGAATCGCGCCAGGGGCGAGGGAATCCGAAACGTGTTCTTCCGCTCGGGCGGTCTGCCAAAGCTGTCCGGCCACTCGTTGTTGGTGAGCAGCTCGATCCACGACGCCTCGATCGTCGGCGTCTCCGAGCCGTCGAGATAGATGCGGACCGACGGCCCGACGCGGTCGTTAAAGTCGTAGTAGAAGAACGGCGCCCACATCCGCGTGATGCACCCGGGGCCCGCGTGCTCCATCGCGACAAACTCGTGACGCCCGCCGATCGTCTCTTCGCGGATGAAGCCCGTGCCGTCGCTGTCGGCAAACCAGCCGGGCTCGCCGCGTTTGGTTGATTCGCGGTTGTAGCTGCTCGCCTGCATCTGGCGGAACGCGGGCGCGGGCAGCCTCGCCAGCGAATCGGCGTCGCTCATCTCGGAGAGGAGCGAGGAGAAGGTGACGTCTTGCGCACGAACGGAGGAGGTGACCGCCACGGCGCCGATGGCCGCAAGGAGTATCGAACGCCGTCTGGTATTGAGACTGTTCATGTGCACAACAGTATTCAGTCAACCTGCGCATTCGCCGTCTTGTCGTACACCCTTTCAAACCAGACTACCCAGCCATTGTTGGTTTCCACTTCCTCAAGGCTGAACCAGTAGTGGTATCCGTTGATTACTACAAACCTCGTTGTCGTCCTTGCGGACTTCACCGCCAGGGTTGGTGTAAGACGTTTCGCGATCGAGAGGCTACCAAATTCCGACGGTGTGTACACATGCCAATTCGCTGTTTGCGTTTCGGCGTTCAGCGTCGGACGTGTCTGACTCTGAATGGCAATCTCTATGACAGGATCTGGCCATGACTCTTCATTGCTCAGTAGGACACTCCATGGCTCCTCAAGAGTGAACGGCACGAGTGACAGCACCTCGCTCTTGCTTGGCCTCCACTCAAAACCGAGCCAAACCGGAACGAATCTATACAGAATCGCGCCGACCACTCCGATCGTTATCAACAGCAAAACGCAGCCAACGAGCACCTTTCGGCGAGGTCTGACGTTTGCTTGGGAATGGACCACGGAGTCACCTCGACACGCTGTCCATCAGCCGCTTGTCGGTGCCGCTCAGGCCCTCGGGCGACACTTCCTTCAAGAGCGCCTCGACAATATCGTCGGTCGTCACCTGGTCCGCCTCGGCGTTGAAGTTCGTCATCAGGCGATGGCGCAGCACCGGCTTGGCGATCGCGCGCACGTGCTCCACGCTCGCGCTGGTCTGTCCCGACAGCATCGCCCGCGCCTTGGCCGCCAGCACCAGGTACTCGCTCGCCCGCGGGCCCGCGCCCCACGCGAGGTAATCCTCCACGAGCCTGGGCCTGGTCACGCCCGGATCGGGCGCTTCCTTCACGCGCGTCGCCCGCACCAGCCGCAACGCGTACCGAATCACATGGTCCGCGACCGGCATCGCCCGCACCAATTGCTGCACGCGGAGGATCGACGCCGCGTCGAGCGTCGGCGTGATCGTCACAGCGGCGCGCACCGCGGAGCGGCGCACGATCTCTTCCTCTTCCGCGGCCGTGGGGTACCGGATCATGATCTGGAACATGAAACGATCGAGCTGCGCCTCGGGGAGCGGGTAGGTGCCCTCCTGCTCGATCGGGTTCTGCGTCGCGAGCACGAAGAACGGCTTGGGAAGCTCGTGGCGAACGCCGCCGGCCGTCACCTGGTGCTCCTGCATCGCCTCGAGCAGCGCCGCCTGCGTCTTGGGGGGCGTGCGGTTGATCTCGTCGGCGAGGATCACGTTCGCAAACACCGGGCCCTTCACGAACTTCAGGGCGCGCTGCCCGGTCGAGCGGTCTTCCTGGATGACCTCGGTGCCCGTGATGTCGCTGGGCATGAGGTCGGGCGTGAACTGGATGCGCGAGAACGAGAGCGACAGCGTGCGCGCGATCGTGGAGATGAGCAGCGTCTTGGCCAGGCCCGGCACGCCCACGACGACCGCGTGCCCGTTCGATAGCACCGCCATCAGCACCTGGTCGACCACCTCGTCCTGCCCGACGATGACCTTGTGGATCTCGGTGCGCAGGGCCTGATAGGCCCGCGTCACCTCCGCCAGCACTTCAGGGGCCGACGCGTCCGAGCCGGTACTTTGCGTGTGATCCGTCATCGCGAGCCTCCGTGCGGGACGCGCCGATCGGCACGCCCCGCACGATGATACTGCATGCGCTCGCTCCGGGTTTCAGCCGGCACGGATTCCGCCCCCGCCAACACCGCAATCTCGCTCCGGTATCAGCGACCACAACCCGCGGCCGGCCTCCCCTACTTCCACTCCGTCCTGCAGGTGACCTCCAACCGTCCGTCACGCGGCAGGACCTTCAACAGGCGCACGCGCCGCCCGTCGCCGAGCTTCACGACCGGCGACGCGATCAGCGGCCCCTGCCCGTCGAACGCCGCGAACATCTCGCGCGCCTCGGGGATGTCGCGCACTTCCTCGGGGAGCACGCTGCGTGCGGGATCGAGCAGGCGCGCGATGATCCACGACGCGGGCACAGGGAGCTGGCCCGCGTGGAGCCACGTCGCGTTGGTCCAGAGCGTACCGTCGGCGCGGATTTCGGGCACCAGCGTGGCCGACAGAACCTGCTCGCGCCCGGACGCGACGACCCGCGCGCCCACCGCGATCTTGCCGTCGTTGAAATCGACCTGCACCTCGGCGATCTCGCGCGGCCAGCGGATCTCGTCGGCGCGGTTCGCCAGCCAGCGCGGCAGGCGCGCGTTCAGCCACGCGTTCGCGTCCGACGCCGAGATCGCCACGCTCCACTCGCGGCTGCGCCACTGCGGCCCGCCGGGGAGCACGGGCGACGTGTCGGTCTCACGCTGCAGCGAAAGCTGACGCGTCACCGCGCTCTCGACTTCCTCCGCCAGCGCGATCGTGCGCGGGTCGCCGGCGTTCACGCTCCGCCACCACTGCGGGCGCGAATTGGTCAGCGAGATGCCCAGGAGCACCAGCACCGCAACCAGCGAGATGAAGATCGTCGCGCCGATCAGGAAGATGCGGCGCAGGCGTCGCGATGGGGTCCGCGGTGGGCGCGGCTTCCACGAGCGGGCACGCTCGACCAGCCCCTGCCAGCGCCGATTGAACCACTCGCGCCCGGCGATCGCCCGGGCGTCTGATTCCGACACGACCTCAAGACCAGTCCCACCCATCAACAACTCGCTGACGACTCAAGACCAGATCTTTCACCACGGAGCGACACGGCGGGGCACAGAGAGCAAACCGCGGATGACGGAAGAAGCGACCATGCTTCGCGTGGTACACGCGCCGAAAATTCGCTTCCTGACGATTTCGTTCTGTTTTCTTCCTCTGTGATTCTGTGTCTCTGTGCTGGAATCTCCCCTCCGTGTTCCTCCGTGTTGAACGCCTCAGAAACTCTATCAAAAAAGCCCCTCGCGACGCGAGGGGCTTTGAGAGATCGATCCAGATTGTCGCGCCTTCCAAATCGGAGCGAGAGGCGAAGCGGCCCGGCCGCTCCGGCATTAGCGCTTCGAGAACTGGAAGCGACGACGGGCGCCGGCCTGGCCGTACTTCTTGCGCTCGACCTCGCGGGCGTCGCGGGTGAGCATGCCAAGGTCACGGAGCACGGGGTCGAGCGCGGGGTCCATCGCGACCAGGGCGCGGGCGACGCCCAGGCGGATCGCCTGGGCTTGGCCCATGAACCCGCCGCCGTGGACGCGGGCGACGACCTCGAAGCGGCCTTCGCCGCCGGTCGCCTTGAGGGCCGCGTAGCAGTCCGCGCGATCGCGGGCTTCGGTGAAGAACTCTTCCACCGTCTTGGTCTTGTCGTCCGGGCGGACGATCGTGAACTTCGGCTGGCCCGTCACGGGACGCAGGCGCACGCGGGCGACGGCGGTCTTGCGGCGGCCGGTGCCCCACCACCACCCGCGCTTGTCCGCGGGCTTGGGTGTCTTGATCGGACGGGTGTTCTCGCTGGGAGTCGTCGTATCCATCGATGGCCTCTTCATTCACCCCGGGGCGAGCGCCGCCGGGGCGGGATTGTGCGGGTTAGATCTTGATCGCCACGGGGTTCTTGTCCGCGTGCGGATGCTCCGCGCCCGGATACACCATCAGGTTCTTGAGCACCATCCGCGACATGCGGTTCTTGGGCATCATGCGACGCACGGCGTCCTGCACCAGCTTCTCCGGCTTGCGCTGACGCACCGAGCCGTAGCTCTCCATCTTCAGGCCGCCCGGATACTCCGTGTAGCGCTGCTTCATCCGCTGCTCGGCCTTGCGACCCGTCAGCCCCACCTTGGTCGCGTTGGTCACCACGACATAGTCGCTGCAATCAACGTGCGGCGTGTAGTCCGGGCGGTGCTTGCCCATCAGCACGATCGCCACCTCGGCGGCCAGACGCCCGAGCGGCACGCCCTCCGCGTTCACCACGCGCCAGGTCTTCTTCATCGTCCCGGGCTTGGCCAAAAATGTGTCCCGACGCATCATCCGACACCTCCGACACTCGCCCGATCCAAGACGCCGAAACGCCCGAACCGAACGATGAAGTTCCCGCGATGCCGGGCGGCCCAGACGAGCGAATCCACACTCCGGGTCACGCGACGCCGCGCTGCTCGCCGCCTACCGGGCGGGGCGGGCCGGCCTCGCTTGCGCGGGGCCGACATGTTTTCCATCAGAGCCCAGGCCGTCCGAAGCCCGGGACAAGAGGGAAAGAAGCATAGACCGAGCCCAAGCCCGGTCAACCACGCACTGGACGCCCAAACAAGACCCTATTTGCGCTCGGACGCCCCGATTCGCCGATGATTCAACATGCCCGATTTCCCGCCCAACCCGTTTTCCCATCCGACACCGGCCGCGGTCCTCGACGGCACGCCCCCCACGCCGCCCGCCGCCACCGATCGGCTTCCCGACCCGGGCTCGCCCGGCCGCCGCTCCGTCGCGCTCCTGCTGGTCGCGATCCTGACGATCGCGGTCGCGGTGGTGCAGCGGCTGGATCACTCCCCAGCCGCGGCGCCCGACCCCAAGGCCGCCGCGATCATCCACGGCTCCGATGAGGTCGACCTCATGGGCCGCCTGTTCGTAAAGCTCGGGCTGTACTTCAAGTCCATCGATCCGGGTGCGCCGGTCGACATGTACGCCGACGTCGTGGACGAGCAGGCCAAGATCGGCACGCCGACCGATCGCGTGTGGGCGGCCATCGCCGCGGGCGAGCTGCGCAACGCCGACGTTGCCAAGACCAAGCTCGAGAAGATCGTGAGCGAGCTCGATGCGCCGCCCGACCCCGCGACAAACCCCACCGCCGCGCCCGCCGCGCCGCCGCCCACCGACGAGGCCAAGGACGCGCTGCGCAAGGACATCCAGTCGCTCAACCTGATCTATGAAGGGCGGGCCGCGGAACTCACGCCGGAGCAACGCGACGCGCTGGCCAAGAACCACGGGTTCTTCGGCAAGATCGCGCTCACGCACGGCATGAAGGACGACGACCCCGCCCGCGCACCGCTCCTCTCCGGGGGCGGGCGCCTCATGGCCATCATGGGCGCGTTCGTGCTCGCGCTGGTTGTCGGCGCACTCGCGGGGTTCACGTTCTTCATCATCGCGATCGTCAAGCTCGTCAATCGCAGGATCAGCCCCGCGTTCCGCGCGCCGGCGCGCGGCGGGAGCGCCTATCTCGAGGCGTTCGCGCTCTTCCTCGTCTCGTTCCTCGCGCTCGCCCTCGGCGCCACGCTCCTCGGGCAGTTCCTGCGATCACGCGGCATGAGCACCGACTGGCTCGGGCCCGCGACGCTCCTGGCCCACTGGCTCCTGGCCCTCGTCCCGCTCTATGTGCTCACGCGCGGGCGGAGCTTTGCTGGTCTGCGCCAGGACCTCGGCTGGCACACAGGCCGCGGCGCGTTCCGCGAGATCAGCGCGGGGATCGCCGGCTACCTCGCGGGCCTGCCCCTGTTCTTCGTCAGCGTGCTTGTCGCGCTGGTGCTGCTCTTTGTTCAGCAGGCGATCGTGACGCAGATCACCGGGCACAAGCCCGCCCCGCCCTCGAACCCGCTCTTCGACCGCATCGGACAATCCTCCGGCGTCGACATGGCCATCCTCTTCTTCATGGCCACCGTCTGGGCCCCCATCGTCGAGGAGTCGCTGTTCCGCGGCGTGCTCTTCCGTCACCTGCGCGGCACGGTCGGCGTCGTGCTCGCCGCCCTCGGCTCGGCCTTTGTCTTCGGCATCATCCACCCCGTGCCCGTGCTGCTCACGATCCCCCTCATGATGCTAGGGTTCAATTTCGCGATGATGCGCGAATGGCGCGGCTCGCTCCTGGCCCCCATGACCGCGCACTGCCTCCACAACGCGACCGTCCTCACGCTCCTCATCTCCGTCATGTCGGTGGTGAAGGACTAGACCCCCACTCTCCTCACGACGATCCCCCACCACTCCCCAACCTCTCCATCACCATCTTCAAATCCGACCACACCTTCCGGCGCTCCTCCGGCGTGTAGTTCCGCAGGAGATACGCCGGGTGATACGTCGGCATCACCGGCACCACCCGCCCGCGCGGATCGCGGAACTCTGCCCACCGCCCGCGCAGCTTCCCCATCGCCTCCGTTGTGTCCAGCACCGTCCGCGTCGCCGGCAGACCCAGCGTCACGATCGCCTCCGGCTTGATCGCCGCCACCTGCTCGAACAGGTAAGGCTTGCACAACTTGCATTCCTCGCCCGTCGGCGTCGCGTTGTTGGGCGGCCTGGTCTTCAACACGTTCGCGATGTACACGCCCTCACGCGTCAACCCCATCGCCACGATCATGTCGTTGAGCAGCTTCCCCGCGCGCCCCACGAACGGCCGCCCGGTCTTGTCCTCTTCCTCCCCCGGCGCCTCGCCGATGAACATCAGCCGCGCACACGGATCGCCCTCGCCGAACACGATGTTGTTGAAGTGCGTGACAAACGCCTTGTGCGGCGCGTCCTTCTCGTACCGCGCCCGGATCTCGTCCAGCTCGCGCTGCGCCGCCGCCCGGTCGCGCCCGCCCTCCCCGCCCAAGACCGTCCCGCCCGTCACCGGCACGCTCTTCGCGCCCGCCGACTGAATCAAATCCGCGTCGCGCGCGGCGCTTGCCCGCGGCTCCTTCACCTCGACCTCAACCTTCGCCGAACTCCGCGCCGTCGCCTCGCGCGGACCGACCTCTCGCACCGAGACCGGCGCCGCGACGCCCTCTCCCGCGCCGGTTGTCCGCGCCGGAACCGGCTGGCCCGCACGCGCCCCACCCGCGCGATACATGGGCACAAAGTCCACGCCGAGCAGCCGCGCCGTCTCCGCGTGCTGGGCCGCGATCGCGCGCAGCTTCGTCGTATCCATCACCGTTGCTCCGTGGTGCGCCGCCACTCCGTGCTCTTCCCGGCCTTGGGTGGCCCGGCGGTCCCCGCCGGTGTGTTCCTCTTGTCCTTGGTGGCACCGCTCTCCAGAGCGGCGCTCCGGGTCCGTGCCCCTACTTCGGCGGCTCAACCGGCTTGTCGCCGGGCTTCTCGGCCGGCTTGTCCCCGGGCTTTGCTTCTTCCTTCTTATCCGCGGGCTTCTCTTCGGGCTTGGCCTCGCCCGCCGCGGGCTGCTCGGGCCGTTCCTGAATCCGATCCGGGTCCGGCGTGGGCGCCGCCGCGCCGGGCCGCGGCCCGGGGTGCGCGTTCGGCGACGTGTCCGGGCTCGACATCATCGGCACCAGGTACGCCCCGCCAAACCCGCCCGCCACCAGCCCGATCACCAGCCCCGGCAGGAACGCCCGCATGTACGAACCGCTCACGCCGTTGGAGGAACCATTCGCCTGCTCGCTCATGTCCGCGCTCCCACGAAAAGCCGACCCCGCGCGACGCCCCGCCGCGCGCCACTAGCCTAGCGTCCGCGCCGCATCCGATACACCCACCGCCCATACGCCAGCACCGAGCGAATCGTCTCGCCCCGCGATGGGTAACCACGCCCGAACGCCGTGTGAAGACGCCACTGCCAGTACGCGCCGCCAAACCGCGCGCGCGTGATCAACGCCAGCCGCGCCAGCTCATACAACCCGCCGATCCAATCGATGATCGCCTGCACACGCGCATGGTACCGACGCGGCCATCACGCGTCACTCGCCCGCCCCGTCCGCGTGCTCTCTTCTGCTTCATTCTTCTTTGGCGATTTGGCCATTTGGTGATTTGGTGATTTGGCCATTTGGCGACTTGGCGTCTCCGCCTACGCCCGGCCCGCCAACTCGCGACACCACTTCACCGTCTCCGCCAGCCCCGCGTCCACCGTCGTGAACGCCTCGTACCCCAGCACCTCGCTCGCCCGCGAAATATCCGCCAGCGAGTCCTTCACATCCCCCGTCCGTGACGGCTCAAACACCGGCGTCACGCCCTCCATCCCGCACAACGCCGCCAGCTTCTGCGACAGCTCCAGAATCGACACCCGCGCCCCGCCCCCGATGTTCATCACCTCGCCCTTGAGCGCTCGGTCGCACGCGCCTGCCAGGAGCGTCCCCAGCACCGCGTTCCCCACGTACGTCATGTCGCGCGTCTGGCGGCCATCCCCATAGATCACCGGAGGCATGCCCTCCAGCAGCCGCTTGATCATCGCCGGCACCACCGCCGCGTACTGGCTCTCCGCGCTCTGCCGCGCCCCGAACACGTTGAAATACCGCAGGCTCGCCGTCGACAGCCCGAAGCTCTGCGCCCACGACGCCATCAGGTGCTCGCCCGCCAGCTTCGACGCCGCGTAAGGCGACAAGGGCGAGGGCACCATCGTCTCCACCTTCGACGCGCCGCGCTGGTCCCCATACGCCGACGAACTCGCCGCAAACACCACCCGCGCCGAACCCGCGTTCCGCGCCGCCTCCAAAACCCGCAGCGTCCCCGTCGCGTTCACCGACCACGTCCGCTGCGGCTCCTTGATGCTCCGCGGCACGCTCCCGATCGCCGCCAGGTGAAACACCGTCGCCGCCGCCGGCGCATCGTCACGCCCCGAGATCGCGTCTCGCAGCGCGTCGTCATCCAGAATCGACCCGTGGACAAACCGAACCCGCTTGGGCTCAAGGTCGATCAGCTCCGCCACGTGCCCCACATCCGAGCTCGACAGATCATCGATCACCGTGATCGACGCCCCCAGCGAGAGCAACGCATCCAGCAAGTGCCCGCCGATGAACCCCGCCCCGCCCGTCACGCACACCGCGCGGCCCTCATAAAACCGCTTCAACCGCGCCACCGCTTCGCTCGGGAGTTTCATCACACAAACAGAATACCGACCGCCCCCTCAACCACAAGTCCCGACCCGATCCCGAGCATCCGATCCCAACCCCTCAACACCCCGCGTCAAACCCGATCGCGAACAGGTCGAAGTCCTCGCCATTGATAAACCCGTCGGAGTTCACGTCCGCCTCCGCCCGCCCCGCGTCAAACGCGTCCGCGAACCCGTCGTAGTCGTTCCCGTTCACGAACCCGTCGCAATCAAAGTCCGCGGCACAGACCCGCAGGACCGCCGCCTCGCTGGTCGCCATGCCCCACGGATTGGAGACCACGCAGCGCACACGCAGGCCCGGGCTCTCCACCGCGCCGTCGAGCGACAGACGAAGCTCGCCCGTCCCCGCGCCCGCGACACCAACCTCCCCGCCCGCCAGCGCCATCGCGCCGTCCAACAGGTTGACCCACGCGCCCGGCGACGTCTCCATCTGCCAGCGATACACCAGCCTCGCCGTGCCGCCCGCCGCGAGCGAGAACACCGCCGACCCCGTGGGGCACGCCGTGCGCGACACCGGCTGCGCCGTGATCGATGCGCCAGAGACCGGGCCGAAGCACCATGTGCGATCGTCGAGCCGGTTGACCACATTGCCGCCGAAGACGACACACGCCCCGCGCACCGGGTCATACACCATGGCGTGGTAGCACCGACGCGGCGGCGCGACGACCATCCGCTGCGTCCACTGATCGCCGTCCCACTCCCACAAATCACTCACCGCGTTGAAGGTCGCCGCTCCTCCATAGAGGACGCTCACGTCCCGCGCCGAGTCATACGCCATCGCGAATCCGATGCGCGCTGTCGGACCCTGGCTCGTGCGAAAGAGCCACTCATGCCCGTTCCACTCCCATGTATCAACGGGAAAGTCGGGGTACTTCGTAATCCCGCCGAACACCACCGTAACGCCCCGCGCCGGGTCGTACGCCGCGCCGTGGTTGTAACGCTTGGCCGGCCCGAACTGATCTCGCGGCTCCCACGTGTTCCCGTCCCACTCCCAGGTATCTTCCTTCGCCGAAAGACCATCCACCCCACCAAACAGCACCACGCATCCGCGCCGAGTGTCGTACACCAGACTCGTCAACCATCGCCGTGGTGGCCCGTCGTTTGAACGAAGCGTCCATGCCGCGCCGTTCCACTCCCAAGTCTCCGCGCTGGTGTTGCCGGACGCGCTATTGCCGCCAAAGAGCACGGTCACATTCCGAGTGGTGTCGTACGCCATGACATGTCCGAAACGCCCGGACGGCCCCGTCACCTCGCGATTCGACCAACTCTCCCCGTCCCATTCCCAGGTGTCGGCCGCCTGGTGAGCAAGGCCACCCACCTCCCCCCCAAACAACACCGTCACGCCCCGCGAAGAGTCGAAGGCCATCGCCGATTGGTCGCGCGCCGACGGAGCGGTCGTCCTTCTCTGGGTCCATGCCGCCCCGCTCCATTCCCACGTCTCGTCCGTGGAGTCGGTCCTCGTCGCGCCCGCGGCCATCAAAACGACGCCACGCCGTGCGTCAAACGTCAGTGAGTGCATCCACCTTCCTTCGGGAACTCCCGTCGCAACCAAGGACCACCCACCCCCCTTCCACTCCCACGTCTCCCCGTCCGGCGCACCGTCGTGCCCGCCAAACAACACCGTCACGCCCCGCGCCGCGTCGTACGCCATCGCGTGATTCCAGCGCGCCGTCGGGCCAAGCGTCGCACTCAGAACCCACTCGCTCCCGTTCCACTCCCACGTCTCCCCGTTCCGCCCCGCCGTCGTCTCGCCGCCGAACAGCACCGTCACGCCCCGCGCCGAGTCGTACGCCATCGCGTGCCGATCACGCGCCGACGGCCCGCCCGCCGCCCGCTGCCGCCACGTCTCTCCATCCCATTCCCATGTTTCATCGTGCAGCGTGTACAGCCCCGAGCGCCCTCCGAAGAGCACCGTCACGCCCCGCGCCGCGTCGTACACCATCGCGTGATATGCGCGCCCGCTCGGCCCGGCCACCATCCGCCGCGTCCACACCACCCCGTCCCATTCCCACGTCTCGTCGCTCCACCCTCCCGACGCCGTCGTCGCGCCGCCGAACAACACCGTGACGTGCCGCGCCTCGTCATACGCCATCGCGTGCGCCGCCCGCGGCGACGGACCCGGGCCCGCCCAACGCAGCGTCCAGTCCCGTCCGTCCCACTCCCAAGTCTCGCCGTTGTAGCCGTCCAGCGTCGACCCGCCGAAAAGCACAAGCACGCCCCGCGCCGAGTCATACGCGGTCGCGTGCAACGTCCGCGCCGTGATCCCGTACATGCAACGCCACGCCAGCGCCTGCCCAAGCACCCGCGTCGGCACAAGCATCAGCCACACCGCCGCCAACACCATCCCGATGCGGACCGCACGTCCAAACAGCGCCTTCATCATGGCTTGGGCCTCCCGATCCGCTCGCCGCCAGGTCCCGCCAACCACTCACCGCCGAGCGAGCGCGATCCTCTTCCCGCCACATCGGACCTTCAGGTCTGCCTCCATGAAAGTGCGACGACGGGCAATCACCCGATCCCCGCCGCTCGTCTCAATTCCTCGCGCCTCTTCCCCAAAAACACAACCGGGCCCCTCGCGGAGCCCGGCTGGATTCAGTTTTCAGTCGCCGACTGTCTCATGGGGATTCGCCTTCAATCGCAAGCGCTCCCCACGCCGACGATGGGCGGAGTCTTCGGAGCGAATCGTCGCGCTCACGCGCGGACCCATGCGCCGGCATTGACGCCGCGCGATTCAACGCGTTCACGGCGAAGCCGGCTCCAGCAACTCAACGCGGGCGACGCCGCCGCGTCGCCGCAACCCCCGCGGCCGCAAACGCAATCATCGAGCCTGGCGCCGGGACGTTGGAGAACGTGATGTCGTCGAAGCCCTCCTGCTCCGTCGTCACTTGGAAGGCCGCGAACGAGAACCCACCCGCGATCGACAGGTTCAGCGCGTCCTGATACCCGGTCACCGCCTCGTCGACCGCCAGCACGCGGAACGTGTTGGGCGCGCCCGTCGATTCCAGCGCGAGCAAGCGGAACGTGGGCCCGTCGGAAACGCTGTCGGAAGTCATCGCGAGGTTCGCAATCGCCGTCGTGAACGAAAACAACGTGTCCTGCAGGCCAAGATCGCGAGCGCCCGCCAGGTTGGGCACCGAAACGCTGCTCGAGTTGCTCACATACGCAAACTCGTTGACCATGTCCGTCATCGTGAACACGTCGTTGACCATCGGCGTGCCGGGAATCGTCCCCGAGCTGAAGAGAATCCCGCTGGCCGCATAGTAATTGCCCGCCACCGGCAACACCGCGCCGCCCGAGTGCGGCAGATCATCAAAGTTGACCACCGTTGCCGACGCGGACGACGCGCCGAACATCGTTCCAATCAGGCCCGCGACCCGCAACCAAGCGAACATCCCGCCGGCTTGCGAATATGAAGTACCCCGCATGATCGAAGCCAATGCCATCGCCTCTCTCCTCTTTGGATTCTGATCCGTCGATTCCCAATCTCTGCCGCCGAAAGAGCCTACTTGGCGGGCGAGTTGCGTACAAGAGCACTTTCGCGAAGACGCACCGATGAGGGGCCTCAGAACGAGCTCCCCGGCTTATCGGGCCTCGCCAACACTTCCCCACCCCTCACCCAAAAACACAACCGGGCCCCTCGCGGAGCCCGGCTGGATTCAATCTTTAGTCGCCGAGTGCCTTACTTGGCCTTCGTCACGGCCGCGGCCTTGTCCGCGTCGCTCATCGCGTTGAACTTCCCCGTGCAGCCCGGGCAGCACAACCCGACCGTCTGACCGTTGAAGCTCACCGTCGGGCCGCCGGCCTTGATCGGCTCGCCGCTCACCGGGCACTTGGTGTTCACCGGAGCCGCGCCGCCGCCCTGCTTGGCCGCCGCCTTGGCCTTGCACGCGTCGCACATCTTCCCGTCCTTGCAGTCCGGGCAAGCCTTGTCCGCGCACGCCGCCTTGTCCTTGCACTCAGCGCCGTCTTTGCACTCGCCCTTGTTGCTGTTCACCGAGCACGCCGCCAGGCTCATCGCGCTGACCGCGGCCAACATCGCAAAGATCTTCTTCATTCGAGTTCCTTCCAGGTCTTCTAGATGCGTCCGCCGGCCCGCACGAGCCGGTCATTTCCCACAACCCTCATTCTACTCCCCCGCCCCTCCAAGGGTTCACAAAGCCCGCCCCAAACGATTACGCACCATTCGGGCCGCTTTCACCCCTCACCCCGCCCATTCGCCATTCCCGGCCGCGCACTCACCTCTTCCCCGCGCTCTCCGCGGTAAATCCTCTTCTCTTCACCATTCCCCACTCCCGCCCTTCTCCGCGTTCCTCTTCTCTCCTCTGATTCCTCCGTATTCCCCGCGTCCTACGCGGTGAATCTCCTTCTCTTCCTCCGTGCGACCCCGTGTCCTCCGTGGTGACGGCTCTCACGCCACGCCCGGCGCCGGCTCCCCGCCCTCGTCCGCCCACGGATCGCCCTCCACCTGCAGGCGCAGCAGCGCCGCGTACCGCCCGCTCTTGGCGATCAGCTCGTCGTGCGACCCAACCTCCACGATCCGGCCGCCCTCCAGCACCACGATGCGGCTCGCGTGCCTGATCGTGCTCAACCGGTGCGCGATCACAAAGCACGTCCTCCCGTGCATCAGCCGCGTCAGGCTGCGCTGGATCAGCGCCTCGCTCTCGGTGTCGAGGTTGCTCGTCGCCTCGTCCAGGATCAGCACCACCGGGTCCGCCAGCACCGCCCGCGCGATCGCGATCCGCTGCTTCTGCCCGCCCGACAGGCGCACGCCGCGCTCGCCGATCACCGTGTCGTACCCGTTCTCCAGCTCGCGCACGAACCCGTCCGCGTTGGCGACCCGCGCCGCCTCCACGATCTGCTCCATCGTCGCGTCGCGCCGCCCGTACCCGATGTTCTCCGCGATCGTGCCGTCGAACAGGAACACGTCCTGCTCCACGATCCCGAGCAACCTCCGGTACGACGCGATCTCGACCTCGCGCAGGTCCGTGCCGTCGAGCATCACCTTCCCGGCCGTCGGGTCATAGAACCGCGCAACCAGATTGCACAGCGTCGTCTTCCCCGACCCGCTCGGGCCCACCAGCGCGATCGTCTCCCCCTCGCGCACGTCCAGCGTCACATCGGAGAGCACCGGCCCGCGTTCCACCTCGTCCTTGACTTCCTTCCCCTTCGCGTCTGTCTTCTTCACCTTGGGGTACGTGAACTCCACGCCCTTGATCGTGATCCGCCCGCGCGTGTTCTCGCGCGTCACGACCTTGCCGTCCTTGCTGTCCGCGAACTCCACCGGCTCTTCCAGCAGGTCCAGCACGCGATCGAACCCCGCCAGGTTGCTCTGGATGTTCGCCGCCGTCGACGTCAGCGTCTCCAGGGGCGAGAGCAGCATGAGCAGGTAGGTCGAGAACATCATCACGTCGCCGATCGTCAGGCTCTGCTTGATCACCTGCGACCCGCCATACAGCAAGACGCCCACCGACGCGCACGGGATGAGCAGCGCCCACACGATCTCGAGGATCCGCGACCACCACCACACCAGGATCTCCTGGCGCGCCATGTAGTGGTGCCCCAGCGTGAAGCGCGTCGCCTCGCCGTGCCCGCGCCCGAAGCCGCGCACCACGCGCATCCCGCCGAACGCCTCGGTCGTGTGCGCGTCCACCTGCTGCCTCGTCAGCTTGATATCCCGATAGACCGGCCTGATCCTCCCCACCCACGTCTTCTGGCTCACCCACACCGCCGGCAGCAGCGCCGCCGCCCCCAGCAGCATCCGCCAATCCACGAACGCCAGGATCACCAGCGTCCCCAGCAGCTGCACCACCGCCCGCCACGGGTTGTAGATCATCGAAAAGAGCAGCTCTGCCGCCTGCCCCGCGTCCTCCCGCAAAATGCTCGTCACCCCGCCGCTCTTGTAGTGGTGCACCTGGTGCAGCGGCAACTGCACCGCGTGGTCAAACGCCTTCCGCCGCATGTCCGCCTGCACCCGCTTGGTCAGGCGCGTCATCTGCCAGCGACCCCACGTCGCCACCACGATGTTCACCAGCGTGATCGCCACCATCGCCCCGCCCAGCAGCCACAGCACGTTCAGCCGATCGTCGCTGGTGAAGCTCCGCCCCAGCGTCAGCCAGCGCGGCAGGCCCGTGGGCCCCGGGTTGTCCGTCAGGATGTAGTCGATCGTGATCTTCGTCGACGCCGGCATGATCAGCCCGACGCCCGTCGAAAAACTCAGCGTGCACAGCGCCAGCACCAGCATGTGGTGGTGCCCGCCCAGGAGCCTCCAGAACTCGCGGAACAAGAGCGCGAACCCGCGCGTCCGCTTCAACCTCGCCGCCTTCTTGGCGTCGTCCTTCCCCGGCTTCTTCGACCGCGCCAATTCCGCCGCCGCGGCCTCGGCCTTGTCCATCGACGACCACGCCGGGTCCTTCCGCCGCTCCATGTACTCGGCGTAACGCGATCGGCTGCTCTGGCGACGGAACAACATGCGGCGAGCATCGTAGCGGCCGACCGCGACCCCGCACCGCCCGCCTACCTCCCCAGTGACATCTGCGGCCCGGGGCTCAACCGCGCCCGACACTTCGCGCACATCCACCGCCACGACTTGTCCGGCAATTCCGCGTACTCAAGATCGCCCCATCGCCCGTCCTTGAATTTCTCCGCCATCACGCCGTGGAACTCGCGAAGCGCCGCGCCCTCCAGGCTGTGATACGCAAACTCCCCGAGCCGCGGCCTCCCCTTCGCGTCAAGCTCGCCCGAAGGCATCGCCTTCATCGCTTCGATTCCCATATCAAGCTGCTGCTTGATGTCCTTGAACAGCTTCTCGTCCAGCCCAGCGCTCAACACCTGCCCCGCGAGCGGCGCCGCCGTCCTCAACGCCAAAAGGCCCCACTTGATCCACGGCGCCGCGCGAACCAACCACTCCTTCGCAAACGGCAACACATACTCGCCCGACCCGCCGCTCCCGATCGGAACCACCGGGTGCGGCCCGTCCGGATTCTCGCACCACAGCGTCACGCGGAATTGCCCGTGAGTCTTCTTCTCAAACCACCGCGCACCTTCCTCGCACTTCACCGAATAAGTGCTCGGCGCAAGCCTCCGCTGATCGTTCAGGAACCGATACAGCCGGGCGAACTGCTCCATCGCCTCCGCCGTGCTCAACGGCTCGCGCAACAGCAACTCCCGCACGCCGTCCCGAACCTCGTCAACCCGCTCGCTCATCCGATCAAACTTCGCCTCCATCCGCGACAGCGGGTCGATACCCCCGCTCCATCCGCTCAGCAACCGCTCAACCGGGACGTTCTCCTGGCACACCTGGCAGTACATATCTGTCCTACCCGGGTTCTTTTGTCGGAACCCGACAATCGCCTTGTGGGAAAAGTTGCCGCGCTCACCGCTCCCGCCAAGCTTCTCCGCGCAGCTCGGGCATGGAACCGCCAGATCCCACTTCACGCCCTTCCACTCCGAGAGCAGCCGCTCCGCCGTCTCCGACAACTGCCCGAGCAAATACGGCGGATAATCACCCCGCGCCACAAACCTCAGCTCACGATCGAGCAGGTACATATGCGCCTCGCCGAATCGCTCGTGCCGCAGAAACGTCCCCGTCTCCCAGTGACGATCGTCGCACGAAAGATGGTGCGTCCTGGCGATCATCAAGGGCACGATCCCCGGCGGCGGATTTTCGCGCATCACCACGCTCAGCGCCGCCTCCGCCCGCCCGTCGCTCGTGTCCCCAGGCACCCAGGACATCCCCGCGCCCTTCTCCTTGCGATCCGTCCTGATCAACTGCGGCACAAGACTCCGCTTCGAATTCTCCGGGCTCCCCAGCCGATACGAAATACTGAACTTCTCCATCAGCGCAAGCAGGAACGGGTGATTCTCCCTTGCATATTTCGGCCGCCCCGGAACCCCGTGCGTCTCCCAGATGGCGGGCAGCCGAGCGTGCTGCAGAATCCCATTCCCGTCCTTGGTGTTCTGGTCCTCAAGGATGAGCGCAATCGCCTTCGTCAACCATTCCGGGCGCACCACCACATAGTTCGCCAGCGTTCCCTCCGTCGGCCCCTCGTCCGCCGCGCCCCGCCCGTCGTCCCCGAAATACACGATCCGCCCCCACGTCGACAGCAGGAAGGCCAATCGCCTCGCCGCGCCCACGTCCTCCTTCATCCCCGCGGCCTCGGCAAACGCGCGGAACTTCATCCACTTCTTCGCCTTCGGCAATTCCTCCAGCTTCCGCCGCCCCGCCAGGTACCTGGCGGGCACCGGATCGTTGATCTCGGGCAGCCCCGCCGTTACCTCCGCGATCCGCGCCTTGAGCTCCTTCACGCCGAAGCCCGTGCGGCTGTCCACCTCCGCGAACCCAACGATCATGTCGCCGTACCGCGCCATCAAGTCCTGCTTGCGGATGTCCTCGATCGACTTCTCGCTGCGGACGTGCGTCGCCACCACGAACACCTTGGCCTGCTCTCCCACCCGCTGCTTGATCGTGTTGAGCCAGAACTCCACGGCGCCCTGCGTCGGCCCCGCCCGCACGTTCCAAAGCACCAGGTACACCGCGCGCCGCGTGAAAAAGAACTGGTGCGTCACGCGATAGATGTCCTGTCCGGCAAAGTCCCACGCGTTGAGCGTGTACTCAACTTCCTGGTGCTTGACCGGCACGCCCTTGATCGCGACCTCAACCCCCGCCGTGCTCTTCAGCTTGCGGAAGGGCTTTCCCATGAACGCGCGGAGCAGGCAGGTCTTCCCGACCTTGCCCTCGCCAATCAGCACCAGCTTCGCCTCGCGAACCGCCCGCCCCTCTCCCGCAAGCTCCGCGGCATATTCCACCGCGGCCCGAGCGTCCTTGAGCGCCAGCTCGATCAACTCCGCGGGAAGAGGATTGTTGAAGAGGCTGAGCGTCGTCAGGTTGGTGAGATTTCCGATCTCCGCGGGGATGGAGGCGAGCTGGTTGTTGAAGAGGAAGAGCGTCGTCAGGTTGGCGAGATTTCCGATCTCCGCGGGAATGGAGGCGAGCTGGTTGTCGGAGAGGGAGAGCGTCGTCAGGTTGGCGAGATTTCCGATCTCTGTGGGGATGGAGGCGAGCTGGTTGTTGTGGAGGTAGAGCGTCGTCAGGTTGGCGAGTTTTCCGATCTCCGCGGGGATGGAGGCGAGCTGGTTGTTATCGAGGTAGAGCCCCGTCAGGTTGGCGAGCTTTCCGATCTCCGCGGGGATGGAGGCGAGCTGATTGCCGTAGAGGCTGAGCTCCGTCAGGTTGGCGAGCTCTCCGATCTCGGCGGCAAGAACCGCCAGGTCCGCGTCCGTCAAACCAAGCTCGGAGAGCCAAAGGCGCTTCGAGCCTTCCGCGGCCGCCTTCTCGATTAGCCGCTGCGCCTCTTCGATCCCCTTGTTGCTCGCTTGCTTGCTCATGCCATCATTCTAACAAAGCACCACTCGGGCGAACAGCGATTGCACCCTCCTTTGCTTTGCCACTTTGCCACTTTGCCACTTCGCCACTTCCGTCCTTACACCCAGCTCCTCCGCTTCGCCCCCGGCCGATCGAGGTTCTGCACCAGGTACCGCAGCGCGTCCACCGCGTGGTCGCTCCCGTCCTTCTCCGGCTCCTTGCTCTCGGGCTTGTCCATCGGGAAGTGGTACCGCTCCATCGACGAGATCAAGGTCGCGCAGCGCCGATGCACATACAAGCGCGCCCCGGTCTCGCCCGCGGGACGCAGCCGCCCGCGGATCATGTCCACGCCCTCCAGCAGTCTCAGCTTGCGATCGCGCACCAGGAACCCCTCCTGGCGCAGCACCTGCACCGCACTCTTGCCCGTCTGCCCGTCGGTCTGGTTGCCCGCGGGATCAACGCCGATCCACTCGAACGACGGCCACCCCGCGCCCCGGATGCGCGCGATGTGCTCGCTCAGCACGCGCTCGCTGGCGACACGCTCGTCGATGATCCACAGCCGGTCCTTCGCGTCCTGCGCGCCCAGCAGCACGACGGTCGGCGCGCGATAGCCAAAGTCCATGCCCAGCGCAAAGAGCAGCGACTCGCGCGTGATCGGCCCGCCCTCCAGCTCCCACGGGAGCGAATCGACCACGTGCACCGCGGGGTCGAACTCGGGGAGCACCGCGTCGCTTCGCTTGGGGCGCAGCGACAGCATCTCCGCGTTCCACGTCGAGAGCCCGACGCGCCGCTTCATCCCGATCGCGTCGTCGATCGAGACGTGCCCGGCGTGGATCGCCGCCCGTTCCTTCAAGCGCGACCTGCATTCGTCGAGCAGCGGGCACTTCTTCGTGTCGCCGCCCTCGCCCGGCGCTTCGCACGCGTGTCTTTCGTCGCAGCGCTCCAGCACATCGAGCACGCCCCAGCGCAAGAGCTTCCGTCGTCCGTCGTGGCACTCCTCCACCAGCCGGTGCATCACGCCGTGCGGCACGTGCATCGTGGACAGGCACTCCACCGCGCCGCGCACCACGAGCGACCTTCCGCCCATGATCACGACTTCGCGCGAGCGCGTCGTGAGCTGGGCGGCCTCGAAGACCTCGGGGTCGAACAGCTCCACCTCATCGCAGCGGAGTTTCTGCACGCGTGTTCCTCGCACCGCGGCCTGCGACTGCGCCAGGAGCTCAACCTCCGAGCCGTTGACCAGCCGCACGCGCCGCTCGGTGATGCGCCCCTTGACGAGCGCCGCCATCGGCTCGCGCGCCAGCAACCGTCGCAGGTGCTCGTGCATGCGGCGCGATTGCTCCATCGAGCCGCCCAGGATGCGCACCTCGATCCCGGGCTTGAAGATCATGTCGAGCAGCGTGGCGACGGCCCCGAGAAACGTCTTGCCGCCGCCGCGGTTGGCCCACACGACGACGTCGACGACGCGATCGGACGGCGGAGTCGAGGTCGCGGGCGTGCCGGCCGCCAGCGCCTCGGCGAGCGACGAAGCTCCCTCGAAGAACGAGTGCGCGACATAGTCGAGCGGGGCGGCGTGCCCCCGCACCAGCGGTTCGCCCGAGATGCTCACGCCCAGCACATCGTGGAGCCATCGCGCCAGTGCTTCGCGATCCGCGGGAAAGTCCCACGCGGGCTCGATCAACAAATCCAAGGGCGCGTCCGACGCCAACTCCCGCCTTCTCTTCGTGCTCTTCGATCTCTTCGCGTTCACTGTCTTCTCTCCACCACTCCCAACTCCCGACTCCCCATTTCCGTCCTCTCTAAGGTCCTCCGCATTCCTCTGATTCCTCCGCGTTCCCGTCTTCTCCGCTTCGAGAGTCTTCGAGTCCTTCGGGTCTATCGCTTCCATCACTTGTCCTCCGGATTGAGCTTGCCTTTGGAGTCGTGGACGAACACGCGCGGCGGGGCCGTCAGCCGCTGGGCCGCGATCACCGCGAGTTGCCACGCCGGGCCGACGAGGCCGCGGGTCGCCTTACTCCCGCGCGCCCAGCGCTCGATCGCGCGGCGCACCTCGGCGTCGCGCACCGCACGCCGTGCGGCCTTGGCGTCGATCAATCGCCAGGCGCGCACGCCGAGTGCCGCCAGCTCGCGCGACAGCGCCGCGTCACGCGCGCAGACCGGGGTCGCGAGTTCCTTCATGCCCGCGTGGCGGAAGAAGGGCGACCAGCGCGCCATGGCGGCGATCGCCTCGGTGAAGCGCGTGAGCGGGCGGGCGAGGTACGCGCGGACGAGGGCCGTCGCGACGCCCATGCCGCGTTGCGCCGGATCGACGATCACACGCGAGATGACGCGGATGTTCTCGTTGATCCAGCGGGCGCGCTGGGCGCGCGACAGGCCGCGAAGCGCGGGGAACGCCGCGTCGCGCCAGCCCGCGTTAAGCGTGGGCATGGAGACGACGAGCACGCCGGCGGGCGGCGATTCGGGATGTTCGCCGGTGCGCGCGACGAGAACACGCGCGACCAGGACGAGCGCGATGGTCGCGGGCGCCCGGGCGCGGTAGTGCCGGTGCGCCAGTGCGCGGTGGTCGTCGGGCGTGCCCTGCGTGATGGAGAGGCGCGGTGGTTTACGGATCGACCAGGGTGATGTCTCCAAGCGTGGCTCCCTGCCGCCAGCGGAGTCGGACACGCGAGGCGTCCAGCGCCGGCTCAAGGAGGGCGTCGGGGTTCAGGGATTCGAGGAGGTCGGAGTGTGGCGTGGCGATGACCAGTTTCAGCTTCGTGCGCCGTGCCCAGCGCGACAGCGTGAGCGCGACCGAACGCGCGGTGGCGCGATCGAGCGGCGAGGTGAATTCGTCGATGAGGATGAGTTGGCCGCGGCGGGCGCGGTTGAGCGTGAGCGCCAGGAGAAGGCGGTGCCGCTCGCCCTCGGAGAGTTCGTGGGGGGTGCGGGCCAGGAGCGCGGCGTCGGCCAGCCCGGCGCGGGAGAGCGCGCTGAGACGCGCTTCGAGCGGGCCGGAGAGCACGTCGACCACGGCGCGAGTCGCGAGGCGCGCGGGGATGGACGCGGGCGCGCGGGTGCAGGGCGCGAGACGCGCGAGTGCGCGGAGGATCGACGACTTGCCGCAGCCCGAGGGACCGGTGATGAGCGTGATCGTGCCGGGTTTGCTTCGATAGAGGACGGCGCGCGCGGCGCGGTTGATGAGTTCGCGGCACGGGAGTGCGCGGGATTGCTCGACCGCCAGGGCGAACGGCGCGAGGGCGCGGAGGAGATTCGCGGAGGGAGTTGCGCGCGTGGGGATGACGCGGACGAGTCCGAGCTTGCGGGTGGGTTCAGGCATGGCTTTGGGCATGGGCGCGGCTCCGTTTGGCGTGCATGTCGAAGAGGGCTTCGACGGCGTCGCGGTGGCGGCGGATGGAGTAGAAGGACTCGCGGGTGTCGGCGGCGATGGCGCGCATGGTCCGACCCTGGAGATAGAACTCGCGCGCGACGCGGGCCCGGAGCGGCGACCACGGGGCGCGCGGGATGCCCTCGGCGTTGGCCAGGGCGCGGACCACGAATTCGAAGCGCGGGTTGAGCAGGCGACGCACGAGCATGCGGATGCGCCGGCGCATGGCGCGGACCTGGGTGTCGGTGGGCTCGCGCACGCAGACGAGGGCCGCCAGTTCGACCACGCGCAGCGAGTCGCGGAACGAGGCTTCGATCAGCGTGCGGTCGTGATCGGGAAGGTGAACCGAGAGCGCGAGCATGCGGTCGGCGAAAGCGCGGCGGCGCTTGCGGCGCAAGTCGGCGGGGTCGCCGGGGGGTGCGGCGATCTGTTCAATCGCCGGATCGAGAACGAGGTCCAGGGATGGGTCGAAGATGGCGTCGCGGATGGGATTGACGGCCTCGGGGTCCCTCATTCCAGCTCGGGATGAAAGTTCCGGGTCGGTGGGGGCGGCATGGCGGTCCATCGGTCCCTCCTGGCGCTGCTCGGTGGTTCGTCCTTGGCAGTTGACACGCCATCACGTTCTTGATTCAATGAACACGATTGAGATTTATACGTGTTCGAGAACTGATTGCAATGGACTTGATCGATTTGGACGGAAAATGTATGGTATCACCGCGAGATTGCGCACCAACGCGGTGATGCATGTGGAAAAGTCTTCCGGCGAGTGGATAAGCCGGGGTGGGTGCGGGTGGAACCCGGCTTGGGCAACGGGGCGGACAACGACCCGGCATGACGGGGGGTGGGCGATGGATGGAGAGCTGAACGGCGCGACCAAGGGCGGCGGCGCGAGCGTTGCGGGCGTCACGGGTGTCACGGCCCGGGCGACCGAGGGGCTTGGGACGCTGGTGCGGCGGCGGAGGCTCGAGCTGGATCTGACGCTGGATGAGCTGGCGGATCGGATCGGCAAGGTGAAGAGCTATGTGTGGGGTGTGGAGAACGAGCGGCGCGTGCCGCCCGACGCGGTGCTGCGCGAGCTGGCGGCGGCGTTGTCGATGGACGAGGGTGTGCTGATCCGCGCGGCGCGGTGGGACGAGACGCCGGCGATGGTGAAGCGGGAGATGGAGTCGCTGCGCTCGACGCAGGAGAGCCGTCGAAGGCTGGCGGCGCGGCTGCTGGAGATCGTGCGCGGGAGCGCGGTGGGGTCGGACGGGCGGGTGCGGGGCGCGCTGGACGAGACGTACCGGTCGGGCGAGCTGTCGCGCCTGGTGGATCGGATCGCGCCGGCACCGGAGAACGCGGCGGCGGGTGCAACTGGCGGGGCGGGCTCAGCGGAGGCGGGTGGCGGGTCGCGCGAGCTGGCGCCGGCGAGCTTGGCGCTGGAGGTGCCGCTGATCAACAGCGTGGCGGCGGGGTATCCGCGCGAGTTCACCGACCTTGGCTATCCGGCGCGGGTGGCGGACCAGTACGTTCGCTGCCCGGACGTGCGGGACGCGGACGCGTTCGCGGCGCGGGTGGTGGGAGACTCGATGGAGCCGGTGTATCGCGAGGGCGACATCGTGGTGTTCAGCCCGCTGAAGGCGGTGAAGAACGGGAGCGATTGCTTTGCGCGCCTGGAGCCGGACCACGAGACGACGCTGAAGCGGGTGTATTTCGAGACCGACGCGGAGGGGAACGAGCTGGTGAGGCTGCAGCCCTTGAACAGCGCGTACCCGCCGCGGCTGGTGAAGCGCGAGCAGGTGGCGGCGCTGTACGCGGCGGTGAGCGTGATCAAGAAGGTGGAGTAGAAGGCGGGAAGAGAACAGAAGTCCGGGCACGAGGCGCGCGGAAGAGACGGAGTGAAGTCAACGTCGCGGACACACGGCGTCATGGTGTCGCGTGAATCGCACGGGTTGATGGCAAAAGCGACAGGAGCCCCGGACCGTCCGGAGCCCCCGTCAACGCACGCGGTCTGTGGCCGCCCGGGTGAGGACCGGGCGGGGAAGTTCGATCAGTGGCCCTTTTCCTTGAGCTGCTTCTCGAGCTGCTCGATGCGGTCGGTCAGCTTGTCGATGGTCGCGTTGAGCTTGTCGATCTTGCGGGAAAGGTCGCTCGACCCCGGCACCTCGAAGATCTGGTCCTGGTTGCGTCCGATCACGATCGGCGCGTTGGGATCAAGCTGGATGTTGCTGTTGCCGCGGGGCCCGAGGCGCCACGCGAACGCGTTGCCGTTCTCGAGGCGCTTGATCGCGTCGTTCATCGCGTCGTGCATCTGCTTGGACTGCTCCGGGCTCAGGCCCTTGAGACCCTCCAGCATTTTCAGTGATTCACGGAGCTGGTCCGCCGCGCCGTCGCCGCGTCCCTGGCTCCACCACTGCTGGGCGTTCCCGTCGCCCTGGTTCCACACGTGCCCGAGCTTCTCGGCGTCGTACGCGTCGAGCTTGACCTTGATGTCCTGCGCCTTGCCCTTGCGAATCACCTTCAGCGCGATCTCGTCGCCGGGCTTGGCCTCGCGCAGCTTGGCGCGGATCGTCTCCTGCTCGACCGGCTTCTGCCCGTTGAACTCGACGATGATGTCGCCGACCTCAACGCCCGCCTTCGCGGCCGGCAGCCCTTCCAGCACGCGATCGACCGTCACGCCGCTCTCGTAGTTCAGGTGCTCCAGCAGCGCCTCGTCGGCGTCGGACATGGTCACGCCGAGCATCACCGGCGGCGGGTTGGTCGGCTGAACCTGGGTCAGCCCGAGCATCTGGTCGGGGTTGATCGGCGTGCCTCGGCGGGTGTCGGGCACGAACAGTTCGCGCAGCAGGGGATTGTTGTCCAGACGCAGCACGCGGCCGCTGCGCCCCGTGCGCCCGACATCGAACCGCGTCACTTCCTTGCCGTTCTCGTCCTTGATGATGATGGCGTCGCGCCGGCGCTCGATGCGGTCCTCGGGCACGGGCTTGCCGTTGACCTCGGCCGAGACCTTGCCGTCCTTGATCGTCACGGTGTAGGTCTGTCCGTCGTTGCTGCGGCTGATCGTCATGACCGACGAGCCGGCAACCTGGTCGTCCCCGCCCTCGTTCAGCGGCTTGCCGAACTCGCCGCGAACCTTGGGCTCTTCTGCCTCTTTCTTCTCGCTCTGGGCCGCCGCCACGGACGCCATCGACAAGCCGACGATCGCAACGAGCAGGGCGGGGCGAACTTGAACAAGGTCGTTGAACTTCATGAACACATCTCCCAAAGGTCAGACCATCTGCGGGCACGGGCCCCGCGCGTGCAGTCGGTTACATGGAGTCCGCGGACGCCGGGCGGATGTCAACATCCGCCGGGCGCACGTTGCCAAACTCGTCGGTCGAGAGCATGCGAAGGTCGGGGACCTCGACGCGCTCGACGATCTGGCGGACGAAATACACCTCGTACCCCTTGCCGCTCGCGGCCGGGTTCGTGCGGAGCAAAAGCTTGGTCGGCATCTCGCCGAGCACCCGCTTCTCTTCCGCGCCCTTGTCGAAGTACGCGCTCAGCGCGTCCGCCGCGTTCTTCACCAGGCGCGAACCCGCGTCGACCACGCCCGTGCCGACGCCCGCCTCGTTGGGCTTGGTGAGGGAGGAAGGCTGTGTGCCGCCCAGGTGCCCCGAGGACACCCACGCGACGCCGAGCACCGCTGCCGCCACCCAGCCGGCCCAGCGCCCGATCCACCAGGTCTGCTGGCGCGACGGAAAATGCAGCGCGGGGGCCTCGTCGGGCAGGTCGACCAGCGACGCCGGCGCGATCGATTCCTCGACCGCCCGCATCAGGCAGGCTTGCTGCCTCTGGGCCACGGCCAGCTCGCGCCACACGCCCTGATCACCCGACGCGAGCGCGTCGAGGGCCTTCCAGTCGGCGTCGCGGGCCGTCCCGTCAACCACGCGGCTGATCAGGAGGTCGCGATCGGGTTGTTCCTGCGAAGCTGCCATCGCTCAAACTCCAAGGGCCCCCGCGAGCGAGGCCTTCCAACACACCAGATGCGCCCGCCGCCGCCGTCCGTCGAAATCCGCAAAATTCAGCCTCGGCGACGCAGCCTTCGTTCTTACAGGACGCTGCCGAACGCCGCGCCCCGCTTGGGCGTCTCACCCTTTCGCCCGGCCCCCGCGCTTGTCGCCAGCTCGCGCAGCATCTTGCGGGCCCGCGCGATCCGCGTTTCCACCGTGGTCTCGGGCAAACCGACCAGCTCGCCGATCTGCCGGTACGACAGATCACGCAGCGTCTTGAGCAGCAGCGGCTCGCGGTACCCCTCGGGCAATTCCATCGCCAATTCGAGCAGGCGACGGCCTTCCTCGCGGTCTTCGTTGAACGAAACGCTCGTTACGCCACCTGGCGCGACGCTCGCCAGGGGTTCATCGCCCACCAGAGGCTTGGGCTCGGGGCGGTACTTCCGGGTTCGGGCGGCGAGTCGCGCCGAGTTGATTGCGACGGTGCGCAGCCACGAGCGGAACGACGCGGGATCGCGCAGCTCGCCCGAATGCCGCACCACGCTGGCCGCAACTTCCTGGAGCAGGTCGTCAAGGTCGGCCCAGGCGGGCTTATGGGCCAAAAGGATCGCGGCCACCCAGCGACGGTTCTGCTCCCACAAGACGCGCAGGGCGTCGCGATCGCCAGCCAAGGCGGCGGCGGTCAAAAGTTCTGGGTTCGTTTGGTGTTTGTGCGCGGCCGACGAGGACGCGGCCTGATCCCGGCGCGTACTCATGGGCGGGCGCTCCACGCCGCCGGAATGCTCTGGTTCACCGGGCACAAGAAACTCCGCGGGCGAGGTTGCCTGACATGCTCCCCATTACTGGGATGCGCGCCGCACCCATTTCCGTCATCGACCTGCGCTCCCGATCGCCGCGACACTTCACTCGATTATGCGACCAGAACCCGGATGACAAGGTGTCGTTTGGCGCGGCCGGCGCTTTCGTGTTGCTATCGTGACGCCCGATGGAAGAGGCGCGTTCGGTGGTTCGGCGAATTGTCAGGCCGGGGGAAGACACTCCCGACGCCAAGACGATGTCGTTCCTGGATCACCTGGACGAATTGCGCTCGCGCCTGATGTGGGCGGTGATTGGTCTGCTCCCGATCCTGATCGCGGCGTTGTATTTCGGGCCGCAGTTGCTCGAGCTGATTGTGCACCCGGTGCTGGTGAAGCTTCGGGAGGCCGGGCAGCCGCCCGAGATGCAGTCGACGAGCCCGTTCGAGACGTTCTTTACCTATGTGAAGCTGTCGCTGATCGTGACGCTGATCGTCGGCGGGCCGTGGGTGCTGTGGAACCTGTGGAGGTTTGTTTCGCCCGGGCTGTACGCCAACGAGCGGAAACTCGTGCGTCTCATGATTCCCCTGAGCGGCCTGCTGTCGGTCGCGGGCGTGGCGTTCCTCTGGGCCGTCGCGCTCCCGACGACGCTTTTTTTCATGATCAATTTCAGCACCGACATCGGGCGCGACCACCTCGACCCGGCGGTGCCGCCCGCGGGCGTGGCGCTCGCGCAGGTTCCGGTGCTGGTGAGCGATCCGCCCGACCCCAAACCGGGCGAGTCGTGGATCAACTCCACGTTCAACGAGTTCCGCGTGTGCCTGCGCGAGCGCGACAAGGACACGCCGCCGGTGCTGTGGTCGGCTTCGGGCGCGCTGGTAAAGCCGGGGCTGGGGAGCGCGACGCTCAAGCAACAGTACAAGGTCGACGACTACACCGACACGTTCCTCTCGCTGGCGCTGGGGTTTGCCATCGCGTTCCAAACGCCGGTCGTCGTGCTCATCCTCGGTTGGATCGGGATCGTCGACCAGGCGTTCCTCCGCAAGTATCGGCGTCACGCGATCATGGCCAGCGCCGTCGTCGGCGCACTCGCCACGCCCGGCGATCCCAGCATGATGCTGCTCCTGGGCATCCCGATGTGGCTGCTGTATGAACTGGGCGTGTTGCTGCTCCGGCTCCTGCCGCCCAAGCAGGACGTGGTCGACGAGGTGCCGATCGATCCCGACGAGGGCGAGTCGGTCGCGCCCGGCGCGCCGATCACGCCCGCGCCGTATCAGCCGCCGCCCTCCTCGCCGAACCCGCCCGACAACAGCACCGACGAGCGATTCCAGAACGCGTCGTGGCGGCCGAAGTCCTACTTCGATCCGACCGGCGAGAAATACACGCCCGACGAAAAGCCCGGCGAACCAACGCCGCCGAACGACGCGACGACAAGCACGACGGAGCCGACGACCAATCCACCGCCCGCCGAGCCGCCGCCCGGCGTCGATCCCTATGCCAATCCGCACGGCGGAGACTCCCCGGGCAAACCGTCATGAGCGGCACAGACCCAGCCACTCCCGGCGCCAGCCCGCTCGATCTCTCGATGATGGCGCGGGCCCTGGTGCTCGCCGATCAGGCCGCGGCCCTGGGCGAGGTTCCCGTGGGCGCGGTGGTGTACCGCACCGGTGACGGCACGATCCTGGGCGAGGGGTTCAACCGGCGCGAGATCGACAAGGACCCCGCGGCCCACGCGGAGTTCGCCGCGATCATGGCCGCGTGCAAGGCGATCGGCGATTGGCGGCTCAACGACTGCTCACTGGCGGTCACGCTCGAGCCGTGCCCGATGTGCGCCGGGCTGATCGTGAACGCCCGCGTGGGGCGCGTGCTCTACGGCGCGGACGATCCCAAGGCCGGCGCGTGCCGCTCGCTCTTTGCGATCACCACCGACGCTCGCCTCAATCACCGCACGCAGCTGGTCCCGGGCGTGATGGCGGAGGAGTCCGCGACCAAGCTCCGCGCGTTCTTCCGCGACCTTCGGGCCCGAGGAGGTTGAACATGGGACGGATCGAACCACGCGAATTCCCGATGAAGGGCGGCGGGACGTGCGTTGTGCGCACGCCCGAAGAGCACGAAGCCGCCGCGGTGCTCGAGTGCGCCCGCGACGTCTTCTCAACCTCGCAATTCACGCTGACCCAGGCGGACGAATTCACCTACACGATCGAAGAGGAGGCGGCCCTGATCCGCCAGCGCACGCTCGACCCGCACGCGATCTTCCTCGTCGCGTGCGAAGGCGCCGCGGACGGCACGATGATCGGCCTCTCCACCGTCTGGACCGGGCCCAAGCGGAAAGTCCGCCACGTCGGCACGATCGGCATGAGCGTTCACTCGGCCCATCGCTTCCGCGGCATCGGCAAGGCGATGATGCGGGCCCTCGTCGATTGGGGCGAGAGCGTGCCCACGCTCCACATGCTCGACCTGGCGGTGTACGCCGCCAACACCCCGGCGCGCCGGCTCTACGAATCGTTCGGCTTCGTCCAGCACGCCTACCTGCCCGACGGCTGCCGGCACGACGACGGCACGCTGTGGGACCAGATCTTCATGCACCGCAAGCTGCACCAGAAACAGTGACGGTGGCGCGGCTCGGCTCGGCGGGTTGGCGCCGAGTCCGCGGCGCGATTGTTCAAGGCGTGGCGGCGATCGCAAAGGCGGAGCGAACTTGCCCGCCGCCGCACGCCTGATCGCGGAACAATGTGGGTGATGACCTCCGGCGACACCATCATCGCGTGCTCCACCGGCGCGTCGCGGGCGGCCCGGGCGCTGGTGCGCCTGTCGGGCCCCGGCGTGCCGAATGTGGTACGCGCGATCGCGGGCGAGATCGCGCCTCGCACCGGCGCCGCGGGCGTGGTGCGCTTGGGTGATGCCGAGGGTGGCGGTGTGTCCCGCGAGCTTCCCGTGCTGTGCGTTCGGTTCGCCGCGCCCGCGTCGTACACGGGCGAGGAGATGCTCGAACTGTCGCTCCCCGGCAATCCGACGCTGGTGGAGCGCGTGATCGACGCGATCATTCGCGGAGTGGACGGCGCGGGAGCGAACAGCGACGCGACCGGAGCGTGCATTCGGCGTGCCGAGCCCGGCGAGTTCTCTGCCCGCGCGTTTCTCCACGGGAAACTGTCCCTCGAACAGGCCGAGGGTGCCGCGGGGATCATCGCGGCGCGCACGAGCGATCAGCTCGCGGCCGCGGATCGGCTTCTGCGCGGCACGACGGGCGAGCGCTATCGCGCCTGGACCGACGAACTCGCCACGCTCCTGGCGCTCGTCGAGGCCGGGATCGACTTCACGGACCAGGAAGACGTTGTCGCGATCGCGCCCGCGGAGTTAGCACGCCGCGCGCGCGCGATCGACGACGCGATCGCGCGCGAGCTCGGACCGACGCGCAGCCGTGCCGCGCCGGGCGCGCTCCCGGTCGTGCTGATCGTGGGCGAGCCCAACGCGGGCAAGAGCACGCTCTTCAACGCGCTGCTCGGCGCCCGGCGCGCGATCGAATCGCCCCAGCGCGGCACGACACGCGACGTGCTGCGCGAAGAGCTCGACCTGGGCGCGCACATCCCCGGCGCAGGGCCCGTGATGCTCTGCGATTCCGCCGGCCTCGACGAGTCGATCGCCACCGGTCCGTCGGAGCACGCGGCACAGGCGGCGACGCAGGCCGCGCTCGCGGACGCCGATGTGGTGGTCCATTGCGATCCTTCGGGCGGATTTGCACACGCCGGCGCGATCGCGCCGCATGCGTCTGCGCCCATTATCCGCGTGCGCACCAAGAGCGATCGCGGGAGTTCGCCCGCGATCAGCAGCCCGACCGCAAGAGTCGGCGAGTCCTCCTTCTTGCCTCCCATCGACGCCGCATCATCGGTCATCCCCGTCTGCGCGCTCGACGACTGGAATCTCCCGCTCCTGCGCCGCGCGATCGCCGACGCCGCGGGCGTGGGCGGCTCCGAGGGCCTCGCGGTCGCACGTCACGCCGCCGCCCTTCGAGCCGCGCACGCGAACCTCGCCCGCCTGGTGGGCGGCATCGACCCGCGCGTCCGCGCACTGTCGAACCCCGAAATCGTCGCCGAGTCCCTGCGCGAGGCGCTCGATCACCTCGGCGCGATCAGCGGCCGCCTCACGACCGAGGACATCCTGGGCAAGGTCTTCTCAACCTTCTGCGTCGGCAAGTAGCGACTGACGGCGCATGAACTCGTCGAGGAATCGGGACGCGAAGGCCTCGACCGCCGCGATCGTCTGGCGCGTGTTCACGCCCCAGCAACTGGCCGCGGGCTCGTCGTTCTCAAAGTCCGCCTGCACGATGCAGCGATCGTCGACGACATACACGCTGGGCAGCCGGTCGGCCAGGTACGCCGCCAGGGCGTTGACGCGCGGCGGGCCGATCGAGATCGTCGGTCGCGCCCGGAGTTCCTCGTTGTTCAGGTACCAGACATCAGAACACACCGTCACGTCCTGGCCCTTGGGCAGGCGGGCCCGCACCCGCTCGCGCAGGGCATACGCGATCGGGCGGTCGTCGCGCTCGGCCTCAAGATGAGCCCCGACCACGATGATGACTGCGTTCTCGGGCTCAAACCCCGCGTGATCGCCCGAACTACTCATCAGAGCCCCCATCGAACCCCGGCCCGGGCCAGAACCGCCCTGCGGACAGGCCCCAAACCAGCCCTGCCCACGCCCGCCAAGCCGGGGTCAAGTTCAGTATCGGGTAACTTCTGGCCCGACCGGTAATTCCGTGGGGTTGGTCCATCCCGGAGCCGGGAGGCGGCGAACAATAAGGACATGTCCGAGCACGATACCCCCCGTCAGGCGCCCGCCGCCCAGCCGAGCACCGGCAAGGACGAGCCGCGTACCGCCGTCGCCGAGCACCCCGGGCCCGCGACGACCAAGCCCGCGCCGGCGAAGCCGACGCCGAAGAACCTGCCGCCTTATCGGTTGCTGCTCCACGACGACGACATCAACGACATGCTTTATGTGACCGCAACTCTCATGGAGCTGACGTCGCTGGGCAAGGAACGCTCGCTGATGGTGATGATGGAAGCCCACCAATCCGGCGTCGCGTTGGTTCTGGTAACTCACAAGGAACGGGCCGAGCTCTATCAGGAGCAGTTCCAGAGCAAGGGCCTGACCGTCTCCATCGAGCCCGCCGAGGCGTAACGCGCCCCATAACCCGACCACGCCCTTGCGATATGTCTTTCTTCCCGGCAACCAAAATCTGATTTGGCACGCAGTTTCGTGCGCCCCGACCCCGCGAAGGTCGTGGGATTCCCCTGCGTCGCGTTCATCGCGCAATCGGTGCGCGAAACGCTGGAATCTCTCCCCGGTGTTCATCCACCTTCGGGAGTTGCCCCGCTCCGCCGATGCACAACCCGGGCAAGGGAGCCCAGGGGAGGAAGCAATGGCGGAAGCGAATCGTCAGCGGAGTTCGAAGGGCAAGCTCAACCGTTCCAACCAGGCCAAGCGAGCGAGCAAGAAGTCCGGTCGGTCGGGCGGCGAAAAAACCCAGGCCGTCGAGCCCAAGCCGGTGCTCGCGCGCCCGATTCCCACGACCCTCAAGCCCGTATTCCGAGCACCCATCATGACCAAGCGTCCCGAATACGTGAAGCTCGGCGAGCTTCTCGTCCGCGGCGGGCTGCTCTCCGACGAGCAGCGCAACGAGATCATCGAGGCCCAGAAGAAGTGCGGGCGTCCGTTCGGCGACCTCGCGGAACGCATGTTCGGCGTGAGCCCGCGCGCCATCGAGCGCGCCTGGGGTCAGCAGCTCCTGGCGCTCCTCTCGCGCGTCGATCTTGATCGGGAGGACGTCGACCCCCTCGCGCTCTCGTCGATCAGCCGACGCCAGGCCTGGCAGTTCGAGGTCTTCCCGCTCCGATTCCTCTCGGGTGCGCTGGTCGTCTGCACCAGCGAGGAGAACCTCATCCGCGCCATGAAGTTCGCGGGCTGGCGCATCTCCGGCGAGTGCCAGTTCGTCCTCACCGAACGCACCCAGCTCGGCTCCATGCTCGAGAAGCACTTCCCGATCGACGGCATGACGCTGGGCTCGGTCGGCATGGTCGCGTGATGCGATCGGGCCGACTCAGCGCCGCCGCCGAATCGCCATGAACCCCGCCAGGGCACCGACGGGCCCGGCGGACTTCCCGATCGAGATCGCCGTCGCGGCCGCGGGCTCGGTCGCGACCATGAGCGTCGACACGCGCTCGCGCGTCGCGCTCGACCCTGACCTCGTCAAGCAGCTGGTCGCGGTCCTGGGCGACGGGTGCGTGCGCGTGGTGGGCGGCGTGACGGCGGAGGTCGTCAACGGCAACAACAACCGCCCGTGGGAAAAGAAGAAGCGCCCGGTCGAGGTGTGATGTCGTCGGCGTGCGCCGCGGAGTGGCCTTGAATCTGTGTTGTCATGCTGCGAGCTGGCGCACATGCCTGATGACGGACCCGGTTACGAGAAGCCGCTGTATCATCCGTCATGACGCACTCCGCGCTTTGCTCTGTCGTTCTCGCGTGCCTCGCCGCGATCGCGTGGCCCCCCGTGACCACGCCCCGTGCGATTGCGCAATCTTCTCAACCGCCCGTTGCGCCAACTCGCCCCGACGCTCCCGCGCAGCACGCCGACAAGGCCCCGGAGTTCTTCCTTCCCGCCATCGCGGCCTACGCCAAGCCCGACGAACGAGGCCTGCACCGCGACGAAGCGGGCCTCCGCCGCTGGCAATCACGCGATCTCGTGTGGTACGTCTCTCTCACCCACGCCGGTGAACTCTCCGTGCGCATCGAGCTCGATGCTCAAGACCCCTCAAAGCCCGAAACCAAGCCCCGATCCAAGCCCGGCGCCGCGCCGACAACGTCGAGGCTCACGGGCACGCTCTCGGTGTGCGCGCTCGATGCCGCGGGCAACCAGTCCAGTGCCACGCTCAAGCTCGACGATTCAACCAAAGCAGTGGGGGATCCCAATCCGAGTTTGCCCACGCCCGGCTCACTCACCCTCTGCCCGCTCACCATCTCGCGCGCCGGCTATGTGCGCCTCACGCTTCACGCCGACGGGCTCGAAAGCGCCAGCCTGCTCCGCGGCCTCACGCTGATCGGCGACGCCGCCAAGGACGCCCGCGCCAGCACCGTCGAGCGCCGCAACGCCGCCAGCGTGCATCTGAACTATCCGCTCGAGCGCGGCGAACAGGTCGAGTGGTTCTATGGCGAGGTGCGGGCGATCACCGATCCCATCCACTCCTACTACGAGGTGCTGGGCTTCCATCGCGGCTACTTCGGGATTCAGGTCAACAGCCCCACGGAACGGCGCATCATCTTCTCCGTGTGGGACGCGGGCGGCGAAAAGAACGATCGCGGCAAGGTCGCCGACGACAACCGCGTGAAGCTGCTCGCCAAGGGCAATTCTGTCGTCGCGGGCGATTTCGGCAACGAGGGCACCGGCGGGCACTCGCACCTGGTCTATCCCTGGAAGACCGGCGAAACCTACAAGCTCCTCCTCGGCGCCCGCGTCGAGGGCGACGCGACGATCTACTCCGCGTACTTCTTCTTCCCCGAGCGCAACGACTGGGGCCTCATCGCGTCGTTCCGCGCTCCGCGCGACGCCAAGCTGCCGCACGGCCTGTACGCCTTCAACGAGAACTTCGGCGGCAGCAACGGCGACGCCCGACGTGTGTGCGAATTCTCCAATGCCTGGGTGCGCCATCCCGACGGCACATGGCGCGAATTGCTCGAGGCCAAGTTCACCCACGACGGGCACGGCAAGGAACAAAGGCGCGACTACGCCGCCTGGGCCAAGGGCACGGGCTTCATCCTCTCTAACGGCGGGTTCATCGACCGCCCGACGCCGATCGGCGATCTCTCCCTGGGCGTCCCCCCCGGCCCGGAGGAGGCCAAGGAGTTCGCGGGCAAGTACGGCGAGATGGTGAAGCGCGAAACCGGCGCCAAACCACCCGAATTGAACCTCGAAGCGATCCGCGCGCTAGCCGCGCCCGCTACCCCTCAACCTCCAGCCCGCCGCTGACGTGATCCTCCCACCTCGTCTTGAGCGCGTGCGGCACCTTCAAGAGGTCCAGCACCTTTCCAACCACGAAATCCACGATGTCGCCCACGCCCCGCGGCCCGAGATAAAACCCCGGGTTCGGCGAGCACAGCACCGCGCCCGCCAGCGACAGCTGCTCCATGTTCCGAATGTCGATCAGGCTCAGCGGCATCTCGCGATGACACACCACGAGCGTCCGACGCTCCTTCAGCGTCACCATCGCGGCCCGGCACAGAAGATTGCTCCCGCTCCCGGTCGCCAACTGCCCCAGCGACGCCGACGAGCACGGCAGCACCACCATCCCGTCGTGCATGAAACTGCCCGAGGCGATCACCGCGCCCACGTCCTTGTTCGGGTGGATGACGAGGCGTGACTCCATCGCGCGCCGCTCGCCCGCGTGCGGGCCGTCGATGCTTAGCCGTTTCGCGACGTGCGGCAGGAGATTCTCGAAATCCAGCACGCGCACGTCGGCCTCGTCGAACAGCAGCCGCCGACCATAGTCCGACACGACCAGGTGTACCTCGTGCCCCATCCCAAGCAGGAGCTCGAGCAGGCGGATCGAGTACCACGCGCCCGACGCGCCGGAAATCCCCACGACGAACCGGCGCGGGTTCGGGTCCAGGATCATCTCGTGCGGGTTGAAAACTGGCGGTGTCATGTTCTCGTTGCTTCGCCCTTCCGAATCCTAGGGATGCGGCAACTCCCGCCATGCACCGTGTTTGTTGGCGATCGACGCCTTCGGCCGATATCCAAGTGCTCGGCCTGTGGCCGCGGGGTCGCCCCACGCGCCCCGCACACCGCCCCGCCGGGCCGCGACAGGGAATAATGTCGCGCGCAAAGGAGTCCTGCTCATGACCACCCCGCTCAACCCCGCCTCCCGACGCTCGCTCGTCACACCCCTGGCCGCCGGCCTGCTCGTCTCCGCCGCCCTCTTCGCCCAGGGCTGCACCGGCTATCACTCCTACCCGCCCATCAAGGGCTCCATGGCCTCCACCAACCCCAACTCGCCACCCGTCGACGAGCTCATGATCGTCTCCCTCGACTGGGTCACCACCCGCTACCCCGTCGGCGGCACGGTCATCAGCGGCCAGACGCCCGAGTTCGCCATCAACCTGCCCCGCGGCGTGCGCAAGAGCGTCTACGAATACGTCGCCGAAAAGGTCAGCGACCGCGCCCGCCCACTCACCCCCGAAAACGCCGAAACGCTCCCCATCTATCACATCGCCGAGCTTTGGGTCCGCGATGGGCTGGCCAAGGTCACCGTCCTCCGCCCCGCCTATGAGCTCGGCCCCGCGCCCAACGGAAAGCCCGTCTACCAGGGCATCACCCTCCGCATCGAGGGCGGCCTGCACCCCTGGCGCGTCGTTCGACACCAGGTCTGGGAGGTCGGAACCATCCAGCTCCCCGAGCTCTACTTCTGCCCCGGCTCTGAGCCCGAGCCCGAGCCGCCAGAGCCCCCGGCCGACGCCGCCTATGAGCCAGTGAAGGACCCCGAGCCTCCGGCCCCCAGCGCCGTCGCGCCCGAGTCCAACTAGCCCAGCCTTCCGCGCCCAACCCCGTTAGAATGCCCGCGTGACGGCCATTCACTCCGGCAACCCCGCCAGCAACCCCACCAGCAATCCAGCTAGCAAGCCCACCTCATCCCCCCAACCCGCCCCCTCCTGGCGCGGGCGCGATCTCGTGGGCCTGCAGGGGCTCTCCCGCGCCGAACTTGTCTCGCTCCTCGCCGCCTCGCGCGACGCCGCCCACCAGCTCCGGCACAACTCGCTCGAGCCCTCGCTCCGCGGTCGCATCGTCGCGACCATGTTCTTCGAGGACTCCACCCGCACACGCTCGAGCTTCACCGTCGCCGCCCAGCGCACCGGCGCCAGCGTCGTTGATCTCTCCGGCGGTTCGTCCAGCGTGAACAAGGGCGAGACGCTCATCGACACCGCTCGCAACATCGAAGCCATGGGTGTGGACGCCATCATCGTCCGTGCCAAGCAGTCCGGGGCGGCCCAGATCGTCGCCGCCGCCGCCGCCTGCCCCATCATCAACGCCGGCGACGGACGCCACGAGCACCCGACCCAGGGCCTGCTCGACACGCTCACCATCGCCTCGCGCTTCGACCGCGATTCGTCCTTCGATCTCTCGGGGCTCAATGTCGTCATCGTCGGAGATATCGCTAGCTCGCGCGTCGCTCGCTCCGGCATCGCCGCCCTCACCACCCTCGGCGCCTCGGTCACCTGCGTCGGCCCGTCGTCGATGGCGCCGTCCTCGCTCTCGGCCCTGGGCTGCACCGTGGCGCACGAGCTCGACCCGCTCCTCTCCACCGCCCACGCCGTCATGATGCTCCGCATCCAGTTCGAGCGCGCCGACGCCGACGCCAAGCCCGAGCAGGCGAAGAAATCCGTGATCGCCTCGGTCCGCGAGTACCGGCGCTTCTACGCCCTCTCCGCCGAGCGGGCCGAGCGGATGCGCCCGGGCGCGATCGTCCTTCACCCGGGCCCGATCAACCGCGGCATCGAGCTCGACGCCGATGTCGCCGACGGCCCGCGCTCTGTCATCATGCAACAAGTCACCAGCGGCGTCGCCGTTCGCGCCGCCGTGCTCTCCCTTCTCGTCGGAGGCCCGCGCCCGTGACCGACACGCACCGCCTCGCCACCGACACCGACGACGGACTCGTCCTCATCATCAGCGGCCCCTCGGGCGTTGGAAAGACCACCATCACCCGCGGCGTGGAACGCACCATTCCCGACGCCGTCTTCAGCGTCTCCGCCACCACACGCCCCAAGACCTCCGCCGACGTCGAGGGCGTCGACTATCACTTCGTCGACGACGCGACCTTCGAGGCCATGAAGAAGAACGACGAGTTCCTCGAGACCGCCGACATCTACGGCAAGAAATACGGCACGCCCCGCGCCTGGGTCGAGGAACAGCAACGCCGCGGCCGCCTCGTCATCCTCGAGATCGACGTCGAGGGCGCCAAGCAGGTCAAGTCCAAGCTCCCCGACGCGTTCTCGCTCTTCATCCTCCCGCCCACCGAGGACGTGCTGCTGGAACGACTGCGCGGGCGGAAACGGGACGACGAGGCGTCGATCGAGAAGCGCTTCGCCGCGGCGCGCGAGGAAATCACCGGCGCACGAGCGTGCGGCGTGTACGACGTCTTTCTCGTCAACAACAAGCTCGACGAGTCGATCGCGCGTGCCGTCGAACTCGTCAGGAGCGAACGAGCCCGGCGTCGCGCCAAGCGGATGTAGCGGAGCGGCGGTCGGCGCCCGCGGAGCATGGATGCTGCTCGCTCGGGCCAACCAGCGGGCGCGCGGTTGCCCTACGATCGCAGCCTATGACGACGAAATCAATGGATGCCATCATGGCCCTGTGCAAGCGCCGGGGCTTCATCTATCAGGCCAGCGAGATCTACGGCGGGATCAACGGCTTCTGGGACTACGGCCCCTTGGGCGCCCAGATGAAGAAGAACCTCCGCGAGGCGTGGTGGCAGGACATGATCATGCGCCCGGCGTGGGGACGCCCCGGCCCGGGCGGCAAGAACGTCCGCTGCGTGCCGGTCGAGACCCGCATCATCCAGCACCCGAAGGTGTGGGAGGCCAGCGGACACGTCGGCGGATTCAACGATCCGATGGTGGACTGCCGCGAGACGAAAGCTCGATACCGCTATGACCACCTCTACGGCCACTTGATCACCACACAGGAGGGCGTGAAGTTCGGACTAGTAGTGGACGGAGCGGCGTTTGGAACGGAATTCGACCTTTCTAACGTGGAATTGCGCGGAAAACTGCGCCAAGCTCTCTCCAAGGAGACGTGGCGAAGGGTTGACAAGCTAGACCCTGCCGGTATCGGATACGAGGGCAAGCCCTATTCGCAGTTTACTCCCGAAGAACGCGCAATCACATTTGCGCCAGGCGCTTCGCTGCCGGGCACGCTCACCGAACCCCGCCAGTTCAACCTCATGTTCCACACCTACGTCGGTGCGACCGCCAGCGAGGACGACAAGGCGTATCTCCGCCCCGAGACGGCCCAGGGCATCTTCGTGCAGTTCAAGAACGTCGTCGACACGACGCGCGTGAAGGTCCCCTTCGGCATCGGCAACACGGGCACGAGCTTCCGCAACGAGGTCACGCCGCGGAACTTCACGTTCCGCTCGCGCGAGTTCGACCAGGCGGAGCTCGAGTTCTTCTGCCACCCCGACGAGTCGGTCGAGTGGTACAAGTTCTGGCGCGACTTCCGCATGGAATGGTGGAAGACGATCGGCCTGGCGGGCGAGAACCTGATCCTGCGCGAGCACGAGAAGGACGAATTGTCGCACTACTCGCAGGGAACCAGCGACGTGGAGTATCGGTTCCCGTTCACGGCGCCGGGCTTCGGCGAGCTCGAGGGCATCGCGCACCGCGGGTGCTATGACCTCACGCAGCACCAGGAGCACAGCAAGACCAAGCTCGAGTATTTCGACCAGGAGATGCAGCTGCGCCTGCAGGCCGAGGGCAAGAGCAAGGAAGAGATCGCGCAGAAGAGCAAGTACATCCCGCACTGCATCGAGCCGGCGGCGGGGCTTGATCGCGGCGTCTTGGCACTCTTGTGCGAGGCGTACACCGTTGATCCGTCGCGCCCCAGCCCCGAACTGATGAAGTTCCACCCGCGGATTGCACCGATCAAGGCCGCGGTGTTCCCGCTGGTCGCCAAGGACGGCATGCCGGAGATCGCGGAGAAGCTGCACGCGGAGCTGTCTGGGATGTTCTGGCGCGTGGGCGGCGTGGAGATGGACGAGAAGCAGTCGATCGGCAAGCGCTACGCGCGCATGGACGAGGCGGGCTGCCCGTTCTGCTTCACGATCGACGGCGAGACGGCCGTGTCGCAGACGGTGACGGTGCGCGACCGCGACAGCGGGCAGCAGGAGCGGATCGCGCTGGACAAGGCGGGCGCGTTCCTGAAGGACAAGCTGGGGATGTGAACGCGGAGTCGTCGACGGGCGGAGCGGAGATGTCATGCAGATTCGTGATGAATCCATGACGCCGGAGGAACGCGCAAGGATTCGGCGGGACATTGACGACCTGCGCCGCGCGGCCAGTGACTTCCCACTGGTGAAGCTCATGCTTGGCGCTGGCGGAGTCTTGATGGCCGTCGGCGCGTTTCCGATCGCATGGAAGCTCGGCACGACAGGCTGGATGACTGTCGCGGCGATGATGCTGATCGTCGGCGTCACATTCACGGTCATCTTCGCGATACCGACATTTGGTGATGTATTTGACGACCGTAAGGCCTACACCGCAGAGATCTCGCGGCTCGAAGGGGTACTTTCTCTGGGCATGGCCCGCGTGATCGAAGTTGAGGGGCTCGGCGCGTGGGCAATTCCGAGTACGGACGATGATGTTTCGGGCATGCTGATCCGCGACGTGTCGGGTAACTTTGTTCTGGTGCCGGACGTGACGGACCTCGTCGAAAAAGGCGGAGCGGGAGACACGATCCCGGCGCGACTATCGCTCCGCATGATTCGTGACTCTCGCGAACCACTCAGTGTGTCGGCGATCGATCATGATCGACTCGCGATCGGCGATGAACTGCCCGAGCCGTGGGAATATGACATCGACAACCCGGTATGTTGGGACTCCATCGATGTGATGAAGGCGGCTGACCTCTTCGAACCTTGGCGTCGGGTGATCGAGAAGCAATGACCAGCCCTGCTCAACACACCGCTCCCGCGCTCGTGCTTCTTCCCGGCCTGGGCGCGGACCCGCGTTTGTTTAATCCGCAACGCGGCGCGTTCCCGGCGTTGTTCTCGCCCGACTGGCTTGTGCCGCGGGATCACGAATCGCTGTCGTCGTACGCGGCGCGGATGGCGGAAGTGATCCGGGCGCGCGTGCCGACTGGAGGGGAGCTTGTGCTGGGGGGCGTGTCGTTCGGCGGGATGTTGGCGGCGGAGATGTCGGCGATCTTGAGGCCACGCACGCTGGTGTTGATCGGGAGTGCGCTCTCGCCACGCGAGATCGCGCCGGGGATGAGGGTGGCGGCGAGCCTCGGGCGGTTTGTGCCGCACGCGATGGGAGCGCGATCGAAGAAGCTGGGGCGCGTGTTCATCCGCCAGCTCGGGCCGATGGGGCGGAAGGACCGCGAGTTTCTGGAGACGATGATCGACGCGGTGCCGTTCTCGTTTCTCAAGTGGGCGGGGCGCGCGATCTTCGACTGGAGAGGCACGAGCCCGGCGTGCGCGATGGTGCGCATCCACGGCGACAAGGATCGCATCATCCCGCTGCCCGCGGCGGGAGTCGACGTGGTGCTGAAGAACGCGGGGCATGTCCCGAGCGTGTCGCACGCGGGCGAAGTGAACGAGGCGCTGCGGAAGCTGATGCTCTGACGCCCACGACGAGCGGAGCGAATCGTGGCGCCGCACTTGCGAGAATCCGCGTCGTTCGCTTGCGCCGCACGCTCCTCCAACAATCCGGCATGTCAACCGGATCTTCATCGTGCCCCTTCGGGCTCTGGGGCGTCGTGGGCGAGGACTTCGACCAGGCATCGCTCGATCAACTCATGGCGGCGTGCGGGCTGCCCGTCGCGGCGAGCGCGGCGCTCATGCCCGACGCGCACGTGGGCTACGGCCTGCCGATCGGTGGGGTGCTGGCCACGCGGAACGCGGTGATCCCGTACGCGGTGGGCGTCGACATCGCGTGCCGCATGAAGCTCTCGGTGCTCGACCTGCCCGCGTCGATGCTGGACAAGAAGCACACGCGCGATCAGCTCGCGGGCGCGATCGAGGACCAGACGTCGTTCGGGATCGGCGCGGAGTTTCCCCGGCGGCGCGAGCACGCGGTGATGGACATGGACTGGGGCGTGTCGCCGGTCACGCGCCGATTCAAGGACCGCGCGTGGGCGCAGCTGGGCACGAGCGGCTCGGGCAATCATTTCGTCGAGTTCGGCACGCTGACGGTGCTGCCGAACGCGCCGCGCGGGATCGACCAGCGCTCGGAGGGGGGCTCGCACGCGCGGTTCGACCTGGAGCCCGGGACGTACCTGGCGCTGCTCAGCCATTCGGGGAGCCGCGGCACGGGCGCGGCGGTGTGCAAGCACTATTCCGACGTCGCGATGGGGAAGCGCCGCGGCCTGCCCGACAAGCAGCGGTACCTCGCGTGGCTGGACATGGATTCGGCGGAGGGACGCGAGTACTGGGACGCGATGAACCTGATGGGCGAGTATGCCGCGGCGAACCACGCGTGCATCCATCGCGCGGTGCTGAAGCACCTTGGGGCCAAGACGCTGGCGGACGTGGAGAACCATCACAACTTCGCGTGGAAGGAATCACACGAGGTGAAGAACGCGGACGGGGGCATCACGCGCGAAGAGGTGATCGTGCACCGCAAGGGCGCGACGCCGGCGGGCAAGGGCGTGCTGGGCGTGATCCCGGGCACGATGGCGCACCCGGGGTATGTGGTCGTCGGCAAGGGGAGCGAGGAGTCGCTCTGCTCGTCGAGCCACGGCGCGGGGCGGCTCATGAGCCGCACCAAGGCGCGCGAGAAGTTCCGCTTCGGGTCGGTGCGCGGCACGCTGCGCGAGCAGGGGATCACGCTCCTGTCGGCGGGCGCCGACGAGGCCCCCGGCGCGTACAAGGACATCCAGCGCGTGATGGCGCGCCAGCAGGACCTGGTGGAGGCGATCGCGCGGTTTGATCCGGCGATCGTGAAGATGGCGCCGGAGGGGGAGCAGGCGGAGGACTAGGAAGTGGTCGAGTGGCGGAGTGGCCAAGTGAAAGGCACATGAAAGGCAAAGGACGCCCCGGGTAGACAGTCGGGCTGCTGAGGGATTCGAACCGGGCGAGAGAAGAACACGCCGCGAAGACGCCGAGTGTGGGCAACGGTTGGCGGCACCTCCGGGAAGATGGCACCGCGCCTAGTCTTTGCCACCCATGGACAGGGACGCTCAGCCCCACGATCCGTACGCAGCGCTCCGCGAACGGAACTATGTCCTGTACGCGTCGGGCTACATCTTCTCGGCCGTCTCGCTGTCGATGGTGACGACCGCGCTTGGCTGGGAGATCTACGAGCGGACGCGCGACGCGTTCATGCTCGGGCTGGTCGGCGTGGCGCGGGCGCTGCCGGTGGTCGTGCTCGCGCTGCCCGCGGGGCATCTTGTCGATGTCGTCGATCGTCGCAAGGTGCTGGCGGTCACGCAGGGCGGCTTTGCGATCATCATCGGGCTGATGGCGCTGGTCGTGTCGTCGCACGGGTCGACGTGGGCGTTGCTCGGGCTGGTGGCGCTGATGGGGTGCTGCCGCGTGGGCAACGGGCCGGCGCGGTCGGCGCTCATGCCTTCGCTGGTGTCGGAGGCGGCATTCCCCAACGCGATCGCGTGGATGACGGGGCTGTTTCAGTTCGCGGCGCTCACGGGGCCGGTGCTCGCGGGCCTCCTGATCGATCGCTTCCACGCGTCGTGGCCGGTGCTCGCGCTCTCGGCGGTCGGGTGCTCGGCGCTGGGCGTGACGGCGATGCTGACCCGACCCCGCGAGGTGAAACGCGCCACGCGTGGGCTGTCGATCGCGGCGATGGGCGAGGGGCTGCGCCACCTGCTGCGCGAGAAGCTCGTGCTGGCCGCGATCACGCTCGATCTCTTCGCGGTGCTCCTGGGCGGCGCGACGGCCCTGATGCCGGTGTACGCCAAGGAGGTGTACCTCGTCGGGGCGCGCGAGCTTGGGTGGCTGAACGCGGCCCCGTTCGTGGGCGCGCTGGTGATGTCGATCGCCCTGGCGCACAGGCCGCCGATGAAAAGGGCGGGCGCGGCGCTGTTGTGGGCGGTCGTGGGGTTCGGCGCGTGCACGATCGTGTTCGGGCTGTCGAGGAACCTGTGGCTGGGGTTGGGGACGCTCGTCGCGCTGGGCGGGATGGACTCGGTGTCGGTGTACGTGCGGCACATCCTTGTTCCGGCGCGCACGCCGGAGGAGCTGCGCGGGCGTGTGTCGGCCGTGAACTCGGTGTTCATCGAGTGCTCGAACGAACTCGGAGCGTTCGAATCGGGGCTCGTGGCGCGGTTTCTCGGGCCGGTGTTCTCGGTGGTGAGCGGCGGCGTGGGCACGATCCTGGTGGTGATCGGGGTGGCGCTGGCGTTCCCCCAGTTGCGCAGGCTGGGGAAGATCGAGGCGATCGAAGGGGCGAGTCGTGCCGCCAAATGAAAAACCCTCGCGGCGCGAGGGTTTGAGGCGATCCGGATTCGGGGCTTTCGAGGACGCGCCGTGATTCCTTGGCGCCGATTACTTGGCGCTAACGGAGAGGTACTTCTCGACGGTCTTGAACTCGGGGGCCAGGTCGGGGGTCCACTTCATGGTCCACGAGGCGCCCATGACGGGGCGGACGATCTTGCCGCAACGCTCGCGCTTCACCCAGTCGCGGTTACCGCGGTTATAGATGACCATATTCTGGCGGCGGAGGCGCTGGGCGCGACGCAGGCCACGGCGCGAATCGAGATCGCGACGCATGAGGCGCTCGACGGTGCTGATCGCGCTGGGGGTGCGCGGGGCCTTGCTGATGGTGAGGGTGATGGTCTGGCCGGGCTTGAGCGAATCGAACATGGAACCTCCGACGGTCGGCCCGGAAATCCGGGGCCGGAATGCTAGGCGGTGAACTTTCGGCGGCAAGCCCCCTCGAGGCGTTCGATGCCGAACATTGATCAAACAAACAGACTCTTCGCGACGTTTGGGGCCAACATTTGGCCCGGCGCACCTACTGTGGGGCATGAGCGAGCAAGCCCCCGGCCTGAAATTCGACGCCAATCTCCCCCACCATGTCCGCCCGAAGCTCCGGCCGGTGCGCGGCTTCCCGGCCCAGATGGGCGAGCAGATGGTCTTGGGGCTGGCCGACCAGCGTCAGATCTCCGAGCGCGTGGTGTTCATGGCGCCGGCGGTGCAGCTCATCCTGCCCCTGATGGACGGCAACCGGACGGTCGACCAGATCGTGGCGGAGGTCGGGCGCGGGCTGACGCACGAGATGCTCGAGGGCGTGATCGCCCAACTCGACGACGCGGCGCTCCTGTTCGGGCCGCGGTTCGACGAACTGCTGGTCAAGGTGCGCAAGGAATTTGACGGCTCGGCGATCCTTCCCCCCGCGTCGACGGCGGCGTTTGTCGACGCGATCACGACGCAGGCCCTCGGCGAAAGCGCGAGCGAGGAAGACAAGGCGGCGGCGGGCCCCGGCAAGCTGCGCGAGATCATGGACAAGTGGATCGGCGAGGCGCTCAAGGACGCCGACGAGCCGAGCTTCAACGCGCTCCCGCGGGCGGTGGTCGCGCCGCACCTGGACTACAGCCGCGGCTGGCTGAACTACGCCCACGTGTACGGACGCATGCGGGTCGCGGATCGCCCGGATCGGGTGGTCGTCCTCGGGACGAACCACTTCGGATTCGGCACGGGCGTGGTGGCGTGCGACAAGGGCTATCAGACGGCGCTCGGCACCTGCGACGTCGACACGGAACTGCTCGAGAGGCTTAAGGCCAATCTCGGCTCGGAAAACGCCGGCAAGCTCCTGGCGAATCGCTACGACCACGAACGCGAGCACTCGATCGAGCTGCACGTGCCCTGGATCCAGCACTGCCTGGGCGCGGACCCGGACGGGAAGCACTGCAAGGTGCTGGGCGTGCTGGTGCACGATCCCGCGGTTGATAACGGAAACAGCTACGACGGCCAGGGCCTGGCGCTGCAGACGTTCCTCGACGCGATGAAGAAGGCGATCGCGGAGGTCGGCGGGCGCACGCTCGTGGTGTCGTCGGCGGACCTGTCGCACGTCGGCGCCGCGTTCGGCGACCAGATCCAGACGCTCGCGGGCGAGGAGAAGGACGCCGTCGCGTTCCGCAACAAGGTCTTCCAGCACGATCGCGACATGATCGATCTTGTCCGGAACAACAAGCCGGACGAGTTGGTGGCGGCGATGTCGTGGCAGCAGAACCCGACGCGCTGGTGCTCGACGGGGAATCTGGTCGCGACGCTGAAGCTCGTCGAGCCGGGCGATATCCAGGTGCTCAACTACACCGCGGCCATGGACCAGCAGGGTCTGGGCATGGTGTCGAGCATGGCGATGGTGATGAACTGATCGGCTCTGCCGTCGCACCTGGCGGCGGCGGGCGACGGGGCTCCATGCCGATCACCGCACTGGCCATCCTTGGAGCGGCGCTGGGCGCGATCGTGCTGATCGCGGGGCTGTGGCTGCTGCGCGAACCCAAGGAAGGCACGAAGCGCGCGGGGCTCTCCGTGCCGACGCGGATGGCGACGGCGCTCGCGCTCCTGGTGCTCGGCTATCACATCGCGGCCTGGTCGCTGCCCGACCATTGGACGCCCATCAAGCTGCCGATCGAGCGATGGTGGATCCTGGCGATCGGCGGCGTGATGATGCTGTCGAGCAGCGTGGTGATGGATCGGAGAGATCAGACGCAGAGCACGAGAGACGAAGAGGCGAAGTGAAGCGGGGACGCGGCATTCGGCGTTCGCAACGGAGCACCGTCGACAAACTCAGCCCAGCGAGTCCGCGATCTCGCACAGGCGCCTGTAATACTCCGCAACGGGCAGATTGAGCAGCGCGGCGCCGAAGGCCTCGCAGTCTTCGGGCTCGGCGATATCGCCGTAGTTGATCGGCGGCACGTGATACGCCATCACGAGTGGGAGTGCTTCGGGGTGCGCTTGCAGCGACGGATGCACGAAGAGCGTGAAGCCGTCGCGCGGGTGCGCACCGATCTGCTCGGCGTGGGCGAACTCGCCGGGCTGGAGGCCCAGCGCGTCGAAGCGGACCGACACGGGATAGCGGACGACCTCCGGGTCGGAGAGGAGTCGGCGCATGACCTCGGCGGTGATGGACGGGCCGTGCTTGGCGCGGGCGATGCGGGCGCGGTCGAGGACATGATCGCGGAGGGCGCGTTTGCCTTCGTCTTCGCTGGGGATGTGGGGCATCGAGGGCAAGCGTAGAGGCCGCGAGCGACAGAGAACGCCGGAGGTTCTACACTCGCGGCCATGAGTCTCGTCGTCACCGGAACCGTCGGCATTGACACCATCGTCACCCCCAAGGCGCACGCGGAAGGGGTGCTGGGCGGGTCGTGCGCGTATTTCGCGGCCGCCGCGTCGTTCTTCGGAGCGGTGCGGATGGTGGCGGCCGTGGGCGAGGATTTCCCGGACGCCCACCGCAAGACGCTGCTGTCGTTCAAGGGGATCGACTCGGCGGGGCTGGAGACGCGGCGCGGCGGCAAGACGTTTTCGTGGGGCGGGAAGTACCTGCCCGGAATGAACAGCCGCGAATCGATGTTCACCGAGCTGGGCGTGGTGGGCGAGAAGCCGCCGGAGGTTCCCGGGGCGTACCGCGACTCGAGGTTCGTGTTCCTGGCGAACATGCCGCCCGCGGTGCAGGGCGCGATGCTGGACCAGTTCCCGTCGCGGGTGCTGTCGGTGGCGGACACGATGGACCTGTGGATCGCCAACGCCAACGCGGACCTTCGGGCGCTGCTCCGGCGCGTCGACGGCCTGGTCCTTAACTACGACGAGGCGGAGCAGCTGACGGAGAAGGCGAATGTCGTCTCCGCGGCCCGGCACATCCTGGACATGGGTCCGCGTTTCGTCGTGGTGAAGAAGGGCGAGCACGGGTGCATCCTCGTTCATCGCGACGGGATCGCGGCGTTGCCCGCGTACCCCTCGGAGACGGTGATCGACCCCACCGGGGCCGGCGATACGTTCGCGGGCGGCATGATGGGCTCGATCGCGGCGACGGGTTCGGTCGCGGGCGGCGGGAAGGACCCGGGGTCGTTCGATTCGGTGCGCCGGGCGCTCGGCTACGGCACGGTGATCGCCAGCTTCACGATCGAGAGCTTCAGCCTGGGGCGCCTGCAGCAACTCACGCGCGCGGATGTCGACAAGCGGTACGCGGAGTTCTCGTCCATGACGAAGATCGGGTAAGCCGGCGAGTCAGAAAAGCAGCGAGGCAGCAAACCGGGCAGAAAAGATGCCGTTCCTGACGATCGGGCGACCGAACGAAAGATCGTCACACCAGCGCGTGCAGCGCGATCGCGCCGGCGATGACGACGTTGAGTGAATCGACGTCGTTGTGCATGGCGATGCGGGCGCGGAGCGTGCAGCGCGACATCGCGTCGCCGGACAGGCCGCGGCCTTCGGTGCCGAGCACGATTGCGGGGCGCGCCGGGCGAGCGGGGCCGGCGGCGAGCTCGCGAAGGTCGACCGAGCCCGCGGGTGTCATGGCGATCGTGGCGAATCCGGCGGCGGCGATTGCGTCGAGGGAACGCGGCCAATCGGTCGCGATGGTGTAGGGTACATGGAGGGCGTGGCCGATCGAGACGCGGAGCGACTTGCGGTAGAGAGGATCGCACGAGCGCGGGCTGAGGATGATGGCGGGGCGCTGGCCGCCGAGGGCGGCGGCGGTGCGGAACAGACCGCCCATGTTGTCGTGGTTGGTGAGGTCTTCCAGGACCAGCAGGCTGGTGGCGTCGCGGAGGACCTCGGGGAGCGGCGGGAGCGGCCAGCGTTTGCCCAGGGCGAGCACGCCGCGGTGAAGGTGGATGCCGACGATGGCGTCCATGACCGATTGCGACGCGACGTAGACGGGAGTCTGCGGCGCCAGTTGCTCGGCGAGCAAGTTGCCCATGGTTTCCAGGCGGGACGGGAGCAGGAGCACGGATTCCGCGGGGCGGGCGGCGCGGAGCATGGTCTCGACGACCAGCTCTCCCTCGGCCATGTAGCGAGGGCCGGCGGGGGAAAAACCGTTGGCCAGCTGCGCATCACGGATGTTGAGGTAGTCGGCGACGCGGGGGTCGTCGGCGCGATCGATCGGGATCAAATTGAGCGGGCGGGGCGTCACGACCGATCGTAGAGTCACGCCCGCGCGGTGCGCGGCACGATGGAAGGGACTCCGCTTGGAATGGTGGCACGCGATCGTTCTCGGGCTGGTGGAAGGGATCACCGAGTACCTCCCGATCAGCTCGACGGGGCACCTCATCATCACGTCGTCGCTGCTGGGGCTTGACGGGGGCGCGACGAAACAGGCGGTGGACGACTTCAACATCGTGATCCAGGGCGGCGCGATCCTGGCGGTGCTCGGGCTCTACCGGGCGCGGGTGATGCAGATGCTCCGCGGCGTGTTCGGCAAGGACCCGGCGGGCCTGCGGCTGCTTGTGAACCTGGTGGTGGCGTTTCTGCCGGCGGCCGTCATCGGATTCCTGTTGCACGACCTGATCGAGCGATACCTGTTCGTTCCCGTGCCGGTGCTCTTGGCGCTGGCGGTGGGCGGCGTCTACATGATGTTCATCGAGCAGTGGCGGCGCGGGCGCTTCGGCATCCCGTCGCACGGGAATCGGCGCGGCGTGGAAGACGTGACGATCAAGCAGGCGTTTGGGATCGGGTGCCTCCAGTGCGTCGCGATGTGGCCGGGAACCAGCCGCTCGATGATGACGATCACAGGCGGGTACCTGGCGGGCCTGGCGCCGGCGGCGGCGGCGGAGTTCAGCTTCCTCCTGGGCCTGCCGACACTCGGCGCGGCGTCGGTGTACAGCCTGCTCAAGAATCTCAAGCACGCGCACGACACCGGCGGGCCCAACCTCTTCCAGAGCCTGGGCTGGGGCGCGTGCGCCCTGGGCGTGTGGTTCGCGGCGGTGTCGGCGGGGCTAGCGGTGAAGTGGCTGGTTGGTTTTCTCAACAAGCGCGGGCTGACGGCGTTCGGCTGGTACCGCCTGGCGCTGTGCGTGGTGATGGGGCTGCTCATCTGGCGCGGGATCGTCAGCATCGCGCCGGACGCGAAGGCGGAGAAGGCGCGTGGCACGAACGCGGCGGCTGTTGATTCGCACTGAACGACGAACGAGGGACGGGGAGAGGAAGCCTCCTTGACCCCGGGGCGCGATCGTGCCGAACGCAATCCGCGGGCTGAAAGTGCCGATAGGAATGGTCTGGTTTGGTTCGCATGCGTCGCCCGCCGCCCGCCCCTGTGCCGGAATGCCGTTGAAGAACCGCGGAGCTTGAAATGAAGACGTCGTATCCGAAGGAGAAGATCACCGCGGTGCTGCTGGAGGGGGTCCATCCCCACGGGGCCGCGATGCTGGAGCGTGAGGGCTTCAAGGTCCGCACCTTCGCCAAGGCGCTGGAGGGCGCGGCGCTGGAGAAGGCGATCGCCGACGCGCACCTGGTGGGCATCCGCTCGAAGACGACGCTGACGCCGGAGGTGCTCGCCAAGGCGCCGCGCCTGCTGGCGGCCGGGTGCTTCTGCATCGGGACCAACCAGATCGACCTGGCGTGCGCGGCGTCGCGCGGGATCGCGGTGTTCAACTCGCCATTTTCCAACACGCGTTCGGTCGCGGAACTGACGATCGCCGAGGCCGTGGCGCTGCACCGGCGCCTCGTGGACAAGACGCGCGAGATGCACGCGGGGCTCTGGGACAAATCGGCGGAGGGCGCGCACGAAGTCCGCGGACGGACGATCGGCATCGTGGGCTATGGGCACATCGGCACGCAGGTGTCGATCCTGGCCGAGGCGATGGGCATGCGCGTGATGTACTTCGACATCGTGCCCAAGCTCCCGCTCGGGAACGCGCGGGCGTGCAAGTCGCTGAACGAGCTCCTGGAGCAGTGCGACGTGCTGACGCTGCACGTTCCCGCGACGAGCCGCACCAAGAACATGATCGGCAAGGCGGAGCTGGCGCGGATGAAGCAGGGCTCGTACGTGATCAACAACGCGCGCGGGAGCGTGGTCGAGCTCGGCGCGCTGGCCGCGGCGCTCAAGAGCGGCAAGGTCGCGGGCGCGGCGCTCGACGTCTTCCCGGAGGAGCCGGCGGGGCGCGGCGATCCGTTCGAGAGCCCGGTGCGCGGCCTTCCCAACGTGATCCTCACGCCGCACATCGGCGGGAGCACCGAACAGGCGCAGGAGAGCATTGCGGACGACGTGTGCACGAAGCTGCTGCGGTTCGTGAACGTGGGAACCACGACGGGAGCGGTGAACGTGCCGCAGGTCGAGCTGCCCGACCAGCACACGGACGATCCGAAGCAGTCGCGGCGGCACCGGATTCTGCACTTCCACCGCAACGTGCCGGGCGTCCTGAGCGCGATCCACCGCACGATCGCGGACCTGGGCGCGAACATCACGGCCGAGTATCTGCAGACGGACCGCGAGTACGGATACGTGGTGCTCGACATCGACCCGAGCAACGCCGGGGAGATCGTGAAGCGGCTCAAGGGGCTGGCGGAGACGATCCGGGCGCGGGTGCTGTACTAAGGCAGCCTGTTGCGATCTACATCACGCCGCCCATGCGGGCAAAGAGGCGTTCGGCGCGCCGGTCTTCGTAGTAGTCGTGGGCGACGAGGATGGCGTGGACCATGCCGGGCACCCAGAAGCAGAGGGTGAGGACGAGGTTCAGCAGGGCCTGGAACGGCTTGCCGCAGAACAGCACCGCGACGGGCGGCAGGAGGATGGCCAGAAGGTACCGCATCGGACAAAGCCCCCAGCCGGCGCTGGTGCGATCGTGCCGCGAGAGCGGCGAGCGCCGGCGCAGCGTTGTTGGGAAACGGGGCCGAGCGGTTTCACGGCGGACTTTTCGTGTGTTGTGCCGTCGTCTGGTTGGATTGGTGCGGGCACGCACAGCGGTCGGCGGTGCACCAATGAAACGCCCCCGCAAGGTCGGGGGCGTAGAGCAAGCGTCTGTTCCGGTGCAATGTTCTTGATGCTCAAGGCCTGAGGCCCGAGCCCCGGCCCTGATACCGTTTCTCAACACCCTTGGTCAAACGCGTCCGCGAACTCGTCGTAGTCGTTGCCGTTCACGAACCCGTCGTGGTTGAAGTCCGCGCCGGGGTCGGCGATGTCGAAGAGTTCCGCGAATTCGTCGTAGTCGTTGCCATTGACGAACCCGTCGCCGTTGAAGTCGGCGCGGCAGCGCGAGAGGATCGACACGCCGTCGCCCCAGCATTCGGCGGTCGCGAGACGATTGCCCGCGGCGCTCATGTCGATCATGGCGCTGGAGCGTCCGGTGGTGGCGGAGTCGACGATCGAGTTGGTCGCGGTGTCGATGATGCTGATCGTGCCCGACTGGGCCTGCCAGAAGTAGTTGGCCGAGATGCTGACCGAGCCGTTGCCGGTCGAGACGTAGAGGCGTGTGCCGTCGGGCGTGAGGCGCAGGCCCGCGATGTACTCGTTGGCGGGCATGGCAATGGTCGCGAGCGTGGCGAGCGTCGAGGTGTTGACGACGCGGACGTTGTTGGCGCCGAAGTTGGAGACATAGAGGCGCGTGCCGTCGGGGCTCACGGCCATTTCGTAGGGCTGATCGCCCGCGACGATCGTGCCCGACACGCTGGACGCGGCGCCGGCGTTGGTAACCACCGACACATTGTCGCTGTCGCGGTTGGCGATGTAGATCTTCGAGTTGTCGTGCGAGAACGTGGCCCGCGTCGGGAACGTGCCGACGGTGAGGGTCTTCACGACGCTCCATGTCGTCGTATCGATGGTCGAGATGTTGTTGGTGAACGAGTTGCAGGTGACAAGCGTCTTGCCGTCGGGGCTAAGGGTCATGCCGCTGAACTGGCTATTGACGTAGCCCACGCCGCCCATGTCGCCGGTGACGAGCTTGGCACCCTGGACGGTGTTGGTGTTGAGGTTGATACGCCACACGCCGTCGCCGCTGGTGACGACGGCGATGTAGGCGAACTGCCCGTCGGGCGAGATCTCGATCTCGTCGCCGCGCGTGGAGATCGGAACGTTGGTGACCGCCATGGAAGGAAGGCTGATGATGGTCGCGTCGGTGCCGTCGCGGTTGGCGACGACGGCCTTGGTCCCGTCCGGCGTGATCGCGACGCCGCCCGGTCGACGCCCGGTGGTGGCCCAGCCCAGGATGGCGCCGGTCTGGGTGTTGATGAGCGCGGCGGTCTGACTCTGCTGGCTGACCGCGACGGCACGCGAGCCGTCGGCGCTGACCGCGACGGTGCGGCAGCGATCTCCCTCGGGCGCGGGTCCGCTCGGCCCGGCGGAGAGAAGCGAGCCCGAGGCGCCGTTGGTGTCGACGACCACCATGTCCTCGCCGAAGACATCGCTGAACATGACGGCACGGCTGGAGACGGGTGAGACCGCGCCGTGCGGGCACAGCACGAAGTTGTTGGTCTCCTTCACGATCGTCTGGGTGGCATAACTGATGATGCTCCCGCGGAAGCCCGACGCCAGGACGTATTGGCCATTGGATGTCGTCCACAGATTGTCCACGCTGTTGGTCGCAAGGTCGCCGGAGGCGACGCCCGTCGAAAGGTCAACCACGCGGCAGTTGTTCTGGATCGCGACAACGGCGTGCGTTCCCGTCGGGTTCATCGTCACCGGGCCCCAAAGATCGGCGGTCGTCGAGATCGACGAGCTGATGGCCCGGGCGGGCACATCGACAACCGAGAGCTTGCGGGTCGCGCCGACGTGCGTCACGACGGCCTTGGTCCCCGCGGCGTTGACCGCGACCGAGCGCGGCTGGTCGGGCGACGTGATCGAACTCACCACACCCGTCGAAAGGTCCGCGATCAGGATCTTGTCATTGAAGTAGTCCGCGATGATCGCGGTGTTGTTGTCCGCGAGCTCAAAGCCGGTCGGCACCGAGCCGGTCGCCATGGTCTCGAAATTGACCGACACGCTGTACACGATCCGGCCCGCGGTGGGGATGGTGCGGATCAGTGTGGCGCTGGCCAGATCGACGACGTAGAGCGATTGCGTGGTGTTGTCCTGCACCACGGCCTTGCTGCCGTCGGGCGTGATGCGAGCGATGAGCGGATTCGTGCCCGCCAGCGCCACGGTCGCTTCAGTGCCGGATGAGAGGTCGACGATGGAAAGTGTGCCCTCGAGGATGTTGGGGGTGACGGCCTTGCTCCCGTCGGGCGTCACCGCAACGCCGTTGGGCGTGCCCGAGAGCGGGATGGCCTTCACAAGCGCGCGCGTGGTCGTGTTGAAGATGACGAGGTTCTTGCTGTCGCGATTGGAGACGACGACGGATACGCCGTCGGGGAGCATCGCGGCCCCGGAGTGCGCGTCGGCCTCGGGATTGGCGCCGACCTGGACGAACATGGCGTTGGCGCGGGAAGTCGTGGCATCGTTGAAATGCGGACCGAGGAGCGGGTGGTCGGAATCAAAGCGATGGATCGGAACGTCGCCGTCGGGCGAACGAATCTCGGGCGCGCCGAGCCACTGTGCTCCGGCGAGCGAAGCGAGTGCGGCACAGGAAACAGGAACGACAAGCTGGTGGCAACGCATGGCCTGACCTCCGGATGGCCCGGACGCGAAAGGAACCCGGCCCGGGGGGAGTTCCAAGCTACCGCGCGGGCGGCGTTGCTCCAAGCACGTTCAAGTCGCGGGGTGAGAAGTTGACGACGATCGGACGACCTGGCGTCGGTCGGGGCGGCACGCGAGGCCGCCGGTTACGAACAAGAGCCGATCGGGAGCGTGTGGCGGTTTGGATGCGTGCGAGCGCGCACAAACGCAGCCGCTGGCGTACTCGGCTGGGAGCATCTCCTCCCCGCGAGATGCGGCCACGTTGTTCGGCTGCTGACCATCTGCACGAGGTGCCCTTCGCAACAAATCGGATTCTCTCCCGCGGCCGAACTCAATATCCTCGGCGTCCTTCCGCGTGAACTTCCTCGCCATTGCCCCATTACGCGGCGGACTTCGGCGCGCGCCCATGCGGGAACTACGATCGCCGCCGGCCGAAAGGCCACGGAGTGGATTATGGAGGCGATCAGTGTCTTTGACATTTTCAAGATCGGCGTCGGGCCGTCGAGCTCGCACACCATGGGCCCGTGGCGCGCGGCGGAGCGGTTCGTCGCGGTGCTGCGCGAGCGCGGCGTGTTCGATCGCGTCGCGCGCGTGCGCTGCGACCTCTTCGGTTCGCTCGCGAAGACCGGCAGGGGGCACGGCACGGACTTCGCCGTGATCCTCGGGCTCGCGGGCGAGGACCCTGAATCCTGCGACACCGACGCCATCGGAGCGATGGTCAACGCCATCCGTGCGCGACGGAAGATGTCGCTCGGCGCCGCTCGCCCGATCGAGTTTGATCCGGCGCGCGACATCGTCTTCCGATTCGACGTGTGCCTCCCCCACCACCCCAACGGCATGACGCTAACGGCGACACTCGGCGACGGCTCGACCATCGAGGAAACGTACTACTCCGTCGGCGGCGGGTTCGTGGTGCAGGAGGGCGAGACGCCCAGCGGCGCGCGGGCCGTGAAGCTCCCTCACCCGATCGAACGCGGCGAAGAACTGCTGGCGCACTGCGCCGCGGAGCGAGCCCCGATCCCCGAGATCGTGCGCCGCAACGAGCGCGCCTGGCGCACCGACGAGCAGATCGACGAGGGGCTGGATCGCATCTGGCGCGTGATGCAGGAGTGCGTGCACCGCGGGTGCCACGCCGAGGGCGTGCTCCCGGGCGGACTGAACGTGGTTCGTCGCGGGTCGGCGCTGAACCGTCGGCTCCTGGACAATCACACAAGCATGGACCTGCGCGAGTGGAAGAAACGCGTGCGCGAATCGCGCCGTGACTTTGCGGGCATCCTGAAGTGGGTGAGCACGTTCGCGTTGGCGGTGAACGAGGAGAACGCGAGCTTCGGGCGCGTGGTCACCGCGCCCACCAACGGAGCCGCGGGCGTGATCCCCGCGGTGATGATGTACTACGACCTCTTCGGCGATCCGACGCGCCACGGCATCCAAGACTTCATGCTCACGAGCGCGGAAATCGGGAGCATCTTCAAGAAGGGCGCGACGATCTCGGCGGCGATGGGCGGGTGCCAGGCGGAGATCGGTGTGTCGAGCGCCATGGCGGCCGCGGGCCTGACGCAGGTGATGGGCGGCACGCCCGAGCAGGTGCTGATGGCGGCGGAGATCGCGATGGAGCACCACCTGGGGATGACCTGCGACCCCATCGCGGGCCTCGTGCAGATCCCGTGCATCGAGCGAAACACGATGGGCGCGGTGAAGGCGATCACGGCGGCGCACATCGCTATCGAGGGCAACCCGTCGCACGCGAAGGTCTCGCTGGACCACGTCGTCAAGACGATGTGGGAGACGGCCCAGGACATGCAGGCCAAGTACAAGGAAACGGCCGAGGGCGGCCTGGCGGTGCACGTGTCGGTGAGCGTGAGCGAGTGCTGAGAGAAGGCGCCGGGCATTGGGCATTGGGCATTGGGGGAGAGCGCAGAAGAGTTTTACGCATGGCAAAATGACAACGACGCGCGGGCAAGGCCGCCGCGCGCCGTTGGTGTCGTCGGGATGTCGGGATCGCTACGCCGCGACCATGGTCGACCAGTGATCGAGCGTAATGTCGTAGCGGAACATGACGAGGTCCGCGCCGCTCCGGGCAAAGAGCACGAGCAGGTTGCCCGAGGACGACGCGCCCATCGGCATGGAGAGGTCGCGCGTTGAGCCAGCGCCGCTCGATACGTTGGTGTCGTACCAGAAGACGCTCGGGGTCCAGCGGAGCATGCGCGCGTCGCCCGATGAATCGATCGCGAACACATTGATCCCGCCGTCGTCGCTGGTGGCGACCTCGACGGCATCGGCGATCACGGGCGAGCCGGCGGCGTCGGTCAGGTCGGCGACGCGCCAGCGGTTGGGATCATCGGGCAGGCCCGGAGCCCACCAGTAGGTTGAGACGTGGCCCTCGCCTGTCATGCCGACGATGTTCATGCCGCCCCAGGCGGTGACAAAGGCGTCGAGCTGCCCGCTGAAGGTCGGGCCGTCAAAGGAGGAGGTCATATTGACGTACTGCCAGCTGTCGAGGCCGGGGGCCCACCAGTAAACGACGACCTCGCCGGAGTCGTTGAGGCCCGCGAGGTTCAGGCCGTCCCACCCGCTGACGTACCCGGTGAGGCCGCGAGAGAGCTCCGGGCCGTCAACGAGAACCTTCAGATCGGTGTACTGCCACGAACTGAGCCCGGGCGCCCACCAGTAGTTGACGGCGTGTCCCTCCGCGGTGAGGCCCGCGATGTGGATCGAACCCCAGCTCGGCTGATACGTCGTGAGATCGCCGGTAAGTCCGGCGGCGTCGATCTCGGAGGTGAGGTTGCGGGCGGTCCATGTCGCGTCGGTGGGCGAACCGGAGATGAGCCAGACACGGCGGGTTGTGTCGGTAATGGCCAGGTGAACCACACCGTCGTCGGTGCGGAACGGTGTCATGTCGTGGACCTGCGCGCGGAAGTTCGAGATGGCCGCGATGTCTTGGGTCTCTTGTTCGCCGACCGCCTGGCCCGTGACGATCACCTTGGGCTGATTGTCCTCGTCCAGGAAGAACATGAGCATCGAATCGTCAACGGGGAGCGAGACAACCTCCTGGGCCTGGCCGGTGGAGCTGCGCGCCTTGAACTTGATGGCAAGGTCGGTGGTAAAGTTGGGCAAGATGATCGAGAGCGTGCCGTCGCCGACGTACTGCGCCGAGTAGGTGGTTGAGGCGGCGGTGACGAACATGTTGGTGGTCCAGACCTCGACGTCGACGAGCTGGTCGAGATCGAGGCCGGTGATGGTAAGAGTGCCGCCGGACACCACCGAGGCCGACACGTTGGAGTCGTTGAGGATGTAAACCATTCCTTGCGCGCCGTCGCTCATGCCCCATGAATAGAGAGTGTGACCCGAAGCCGCGGCGGAGACCTTGCCGGCCAGGGGATCGGCGTCGAAGTGCGCCCAGTCGACCGCGAGGGTTTGGCTGTTCACGAAGCGACCGAAGGTCTGCTGGTAGTAGCGCATCGTGCTCGTGAGGTTGTACCCGTTGAACGCGAGTTCCTCGGTGTTGATGCGCAGGCCCGTGCCGAACTGGCCGCTGGCGAGCCCCGACCAGATCATGGTACGGAAGTTGGCTTCGTCCTCCTGCTGGGTGAAATCGGCGCTATAGGCGGGGGTCTGATTCGGCCACGCGGTCCGGTTCATGCCCCACTCGCCGCAGAGGATGGGACGATTGTCGATGCGATTGGTCGCCCAGTAGTTGGTGAAGTAGCCGTTCTCGAGCGCGACCATCACCGACTTGTCGTCGGCCGGGTTGTTGATGGGCTCGTCGTTGCTGATGGTGTAAAGGTGCGGCACGAGAACATCCCAGGTGCGCGAGTACAGGATCTCGCGCGCCAGCGGACCACGCGGGTCGCGAGCGATGGTGCTGTTCATGACGAGGTGATCGGGATCGATCTCTTTGACGTAGGCGCCCAGCGCGTCCACCCAGGCTGCGCGGGTGCGGTACTCGGTCTCGCGCCCGGGCTCGCTGTTCCCCTCGGCGTTGAGCGTCCACTCGTAGCTGTCCCACTCGTTCAAGGGCTCCCAGCCGAGCAGGCTGGAGGCATAGGGGCTCGCCTGAACCCACGAGACGATCGTGTCCATGCGGGCCTTGGCGAGATCGAGCGTGCCGGAGTCCTGGAAGAAGCTATTGATGTCGGTCAGCGGGCCGCCCATGCTGGTCGCCCAGGGGCCTTCCTGGCCGAAGGCGTCGTCATAGCTGAACGTGTCGAAGGGGCTGAAGATCACGTGGATGCCTCGCGAGCCGCACTCCTCGAGCACGTTGAGGATGAACTGGTGCATGTCCTCGTTGTACTGGCCGGCCTCCTGCTCGAGCCAGTAGAGCCCCTGCGGCGGGTTGGGGTTGCCGGCGTAGGTGACGTTCAGAAGCTCCAGGAAGACGCGCATCGTGTTGACGCCGCGGTTCTGCAGCATGTCGAGATAGGGACCGGCGGTGCCCTCGTAGGAAGGCTGGTCGTGGAAGTTGTGGTACATGTGGTTGGTGTTGTCCCACACGTCGCCCGGGAACAGGTTGCGCGTGTACGACCAGGAGAGGCCCATGTGGTCGCCGACGGCGATGAAAGACTCGCCGTTCTCGTGCATCAGCATCGTGCCCGCGGGCGCTGGAATGATGCGTCCCTTGTCGCCCGAGACGGCGGAGACCGTCGAGAAACTCGCGGAGTTCGATAGATCGCCGAGATTTCCGGCGCCGTCCACGCCGCGAACGCTGACGTAGTACGTCGTCGCGGGCGAGAGTTCGGCGATGCGGAGCATCTCGGACAGGCCGGCGAGGCGCGGGGTGTAGGTCTGACGGACCACGTCGGCGGTGCGCCAGGCGTCGACGCTCGTGATGGGCGAGGTCGAAACACGGATCTCATAGCCCGAGACGCTTCCCTGTCCCGTCGTGGTGCCCGCGGGCGCGGTGAAGGTGAGCTGGGCTCCGTAGGCCGAAGGGTTCTGCACGGCAAGGTCGGCGATGGCGGCGGGCTTGGCGTCAGCGCGGCTGTCGATGAACATCACCTGCGCGTAGTTCACCGGGCCGTGAATGCCCGCGAGGGTCGACGCGTACGAACTCTGCACGCCCTGGATGTGATCGTCGATGTGGTGCGGCACGTCGAATCGATTGGAGGCGTCGCGGTTGTCGGTCATGTTGCGCGACGAACCGTCCTGGTCGAGGATGAGATCGAAGTTCATACCGATCGTCGTGCCGTGCGTCGGGACGCTGGTGCGGAGCGCGGTCCAGGGGACGTACATCTCCATGGACCAGCCGGTGTCGGTGTCGGAGGAGTTGTTGACCGTGCCGACGTAGGTGGTGGCGTAGGCCGCGCCGGTCGGGAGGTAATAGTCGAGGGGATTGCCGCCGGCCTGGACGACGTCGTACCAGTTGAATGATTCGGAGTCGGGCGAGCCGCCCGCGCCGTCGCCAGTGACGAACTTGTACCGCTTGACGGCGCCGGAGCCCGAGTAGGCGTCAGTCCACGAGGCGATGTTGGCGCCGAAGGCGTAGTCGCCGTTCTGGAAGTACTCATCGCGCGAGTTGTTGGGATCGAAGTAGAAGGTGAGCGAGTCGTCGCTCTCGACCTCCCAGCGGTTGCCGGAACCCGAGCCCAGGCCGTCGGCCCAGAGATTCTCGTCCTGCACGTCGGCGGACATGTACATGCCGCCGTCGTCCCACATCATGCGGATGGTGGCGGCGCGGTCGTTCCGGGTCGCCTGGGTGCGAAAGATGGTGAGCGCGGAGTCCCAATCGGCGTCGGAGAGCGTGCCGTCGATCACGGCGCTCCCGCGCGGGATGGCCCAGAGGGGGTTGTCGGGCGTGACGGGGTCGGCCGCCATGAGCGTGCGCGCCTCGAGGGGCTCGATCGAACCGGCAAGGCGTGCGAGATTTCGACGACCAACCCGACCAAAGCGCGCGGACACACCCATGTCTCTCTTCTCCCGTGCCGCGCGGTCGCGACGGACGGTCGATCGGAGAGAACGCCCCATTGCACAAGGCAGAAGTTGCCGGTTTTGTGGTTAGAGGACCAAGCAACCCCTGCGCGATTGCGAATGGTGGCAACGGCGCGCCAGGCGGCGCGGGCGACAGGCCGAAAATCAGAATGCGGGCGACAGGAATCGAACCTGCAAAGCCTTTCGGCCACGGGAACCTAAATCCCGCGCGTCTGCCAGTTCCGCCACGCCCGCTCCGTCCATAATCCTACCGTTGCGACCAGGGATTCGGCGCACTTCTGATGAAAGTGTGGGGGAAAGCGCCGAACAAAGACGAGTCGGGCGGGATATGGGGCTCAGGGCCCGCCGCCCGGCGACCGCCCGGCGATGCCGGGCACTGGGGATCCACATGAGTGCTCGTCAAGGTTCCGGCAGTTCGATCGCCCCCATCTTCCTCCGCCTGTGCTTGGGCATCACCTTTGTCTGGGCGGGGCTGGCTAAGGTGACGGTCGACATGCCCGTGCAGGGAGACACGGCCGCGGTGCTGGCGAACATGGGTGTGATCTCGCCCGCGGGTAAGCCGACGTCGATGGCAGATCCCCACGCAATGCCGACCCTGATGGCCCTGGCTGGACCACAGGACAAACCCAAGGAACCAACTCCTAAGGAGCCGCCCGCAACCGCGCCGGCCAGCACTCCCGCCGCATCTCCGGCTCCAGCTCAGGCAGCGAACCAGCCGCGCTACACAGCGGCGGACTTCCCCGAGCCGGTCAAGGTGAAAACGCTCTATGGAGTCGCGATCGGCGTATCGACCGCGACCGTCGTGCCGCTCGACGACAAGGGCGCGCCCAAGGTCATGCGGTTGCTCCCCGAGGCGTTGGGCCAGCGTCCCTGGCCGATCGTGCTCGCGTGGTGCGCGACCATCACCGAACTGGTCGGCGGCGCGATGGTGCTGGTCGGCCTGTTCACACGCTTCTGGAGCCTCGGGATCGCGTTCGTAATGGGCGTCGCCATGTGGCTGACGCAGTTCGGGCCCGCGATCCAGGCCGGAACGACCACGATGGGCTTCCTCCCGAATCACGCCGCGTTCGATCACCAGGCCTGGCAGATGCTCTTCTGGCAGTTCTCGCTCTTCTGCTCCGCGCTGGCGGTCGTGTGCCTTGGCGCGGGCTCGCTCTCGCTCGACGGGTTGTTCTTCATGAAGTCCGGCGCGCCGGCGCCCAAGCCCGCGGCTGAAAAGCCGGCGCAGGGATAAGGAATCGAGCGGCGGGCGGAACGCGGTGCGGACAGGATTCTCGATGGCGAGTGACACTCCTGGGCGTGCCCGCCGAAGACACCGACGACGAATGTCGACACTGGGATTGCCGCACCTCGCGGAGACGAACGATCGGATACGTATTTGGGCAAGGTAAAGCAACCATCCAGACAAGCGTTGAACCCGTGGGTGACGGGCGGCGTGTGTGCCGCGCTCTCGCTGGTTGTTCATGGCGGCGCGCTGTGGTGGGTGCATTCCTCTCGCGCGATGCTGGGACGGACGCACGCGCTGGTTGACGCGCTCCCCGCGACGATCGAGAGCACGCTGGTGCTCGCCGCGCCGCCGAAACTCTCTCCGCCGCCGCCGGCCCCCGCGCCGCCCGGAGCGCCCAAGGACGAGCCCCCGAAAGAAGCGCCGCCCCAGAAAGAGACCACGCCGCCCGTGCCCAGCGACGCCCTGGTGACCAGCGCGATGGTCAAGGACGCGCTCGACACACCTCGACGCGGTGTGGCAATGACGCACACCTCGCCGGCCGCCGCGGCGACGGTTGAGATCTCGACTGAAGCGCCCGCGAGCAACGACGCCGCACCGATCACCTTTGCGGGTGTCGCGGCGGAGCGTGCATCAACGATCGTGTATGTCGTGGACGGATCGGGGCCGATGGCGTCGAGCCTGCCGTTTGTCGTGGACGAGCTTTCTCGCTCGATCGAGAGCCTCGCGCCGTCGCAGCAGTTTCAGGTGATCCTGTTCCGCTCGCCGCCCACCCCCAAGGACGCCGGCGGCGCGGATGACGCGGGATACGAGATGTTCACGGGCGCAGGGCGCGGCCTGGTTTCCGCGACGCGCGACATGAAAGACCGCGTTCGCGCGTGGCTGACGAGCATCCGTCCGGCGGGACGCTCGGATCCGCTCCCGGGTTTGAAGGCCGCGCTGTCGATGAAGCCGAGCCTTGTGTTTCTCTTGTCGCGCAGCATCAGGCGATCCGGGCCGACGACGCAATGGGGCGCGGGCGCGACGGCGATCCTGACGACGCTGGATCGGCTCAACCCGGTGCAGCGCGTCAGCGGGCAGCGTGCCAGCGTTATCAAGACGATCCAGTTCCTCGATGACGACCCGAGCGGCGTGCTGCGCTCGATCGCGAGCGTCCACGGCGACGGCGCGGGCTCGTACCGCGTGCTTGAACTGGCCGAGCTGACGGGCTCGCGCGTGAGCAGCGTGGGAGAGGTGCCGTAGGCAAGCGGCCGTCTCGAACGCGCGGTTCAGTGAGCCAAGCACCTCGGCGCGGGGCGCCAACCCACCAAAGGCGTCAACACAACGGCCCGTCTGCGGCACGCGAGCAGAAGTATCATGAGAACGTGAGCACCGACGCCGAACATCTCGGCGAGCCCGGCCGCGAGCCCGCGCACCGCTGCGGGCGCTGCGGATATCCGCTTGCTTGGGACGGGATTGCAGACCTGGCCCGATGCCCCGAGTGCGGCGCGACGCACACAAAGCGGTGGCTGACGCGGAAGCGACGCGGGCCGCAACCGTACAGAGAGTTCAATCCGAAGTTCTTCTGGTTTGCGTTCCTGGCGTCACCGACGCTTGCGCTTGTGTCCGCGCTTGGGGCGGTTCGTGTCGTCGGTTGGATGGGAACGGCGCTCGGGGTGTTCTGGTACCTCTCCGTGCCGCTGGGCGCTGTCTGCTATCTCTGGTTCTACGGCGGGTACGAGCCGACGTGTTTTCCCGACGACGATTGGCGCAGGAACAAGGTCATCGGGCTTGTCTTGGGGATTGGAGCGTTCATCGGGGCCTGCATCCTGGGGTGGGACCTTGGGCATCGCTTGTAGTTCGACGTTCCGCCTACGCATCGCCCCATCCGTTCGCCGCGAGTTGTTCCTGTCTCTCAATTGCGGAATTGCCTGCGCGTCGCGCCAAGAGTCGGGTTCTCTCCCGACCTCGCTCAGCCCACCGCCCGAATCTCCGCGGAATCCGCGTTCTTTCTTTGCGGCCCCGGGGTCGTCGGGTACGCTGGCGTGATGGGGTCCGAGCGCCCGGGGCGGCGTGGACGCACGAAATCAGACCCGCCCGGCATCGGCCGGCGTGGGGCCGAGTGGGCCAACGTGGACATGGGAGTTCGACATGTTGAGCAGTTTCATCTCGCGTGGCGGCATGCCGCGGTCGGCGTTTGTTTCGGGCCTTCTGGCGCTGACCCTGGCCTCGGCCGCCGGTGCGCAGTTCTTCTCGTTCGTTGATCGCCCTTCCGACCTCGCGCCGTTCGCGGGCTCGGTCCCCGGGCCGCGCCCTCTCGGGGGCTCGGTGGTCTTCTCGGACCATGAAAGGCTGGCGGCCGCCGTCGCCCGCGCGCCGGAGCAGGACCTCGCGCGCGACCTGGCGACCTATGGAATGGTGATCCAGCTCCCCACGCCCGACGGGCAGTTGATCGACGCGTTCATCGCTCGCTCGCCGGTGATGGAGCCGGAACTGGCCGCCCGCTACCCGCAGTTGCAGACCTTCATCGTGCGCACCGGAGACGGGAGCGCCACGGGCCGCCTGGAGGTCACGCCGCGCGGCCTGACGGCGATGCTGCGCACCACCGAGGGCGAGGCGTGGATGATCGATCCCGCATGGTCGGGCGACGAGACGACGCTGATGTCGTATGCGCTGCGTGATCTGAGCGCGAGCATCGACTGGACGTGCCACACCGACGCCGCCAAGCACGGCAAGCACCGGCCCAGGATGGACGGCGCGGGCGGGCACACGACACGCGCCACGCAAAGCCTCCTGACGGCCCGCGTGGCGATGGCCTGCACGGGCGAGTACGGCGTGCATCAGTCGACGATCCAAGGGCACGCGCCGAACGTCGCCGACCCGCTCGCGGCGATCGTGACCGTGATCGCGCGCGCGAATGTCGTGTACGAGGCCGACCTGGGCGTCCACTTCAACCTCGTGGGCGACGAGGACAAGGTCGTTTTCTTCGACCCCGACACCGATCCGTTCCCCACGACCTGCGACGGTCTGGGCGGCGCGGATTGCTCGAGCCCGGTGCTCAACGCACTCCCGGGCGCGCTTTCGTCCAAGCTCTCGTCGGTCTGGGACATCGCGCACTGCATGACGCGCGTCGCGGGCGGCGTGGCGTATCTCTGGGACGTGTGCAGCGGCAACGGCGGCGTGTCCGGCATCCCGCGCGGCGGCGACATCGACCCCTTCTCCGCCCTCGTCGTCATCCACGAGATGGGTCACCAGTTCGGCGCCAACCACACCTTCAGCGGCACGCGCGGCCGCTGCGGCAACAACGCCAACCTCTCCACCGCGTGGGAGGCGGGCTCCGGCTCTTCGCCCATGGCCTACGCGGGCGGGTGCCCCGTGGGCGACGCCCCGCCTTCCGACAACATCGTGCAGTTCGCCGATCCGTTCTTCCATCACGGCTCGATCGAGGAGATGAGGGCGTTCATTCCCTTCGCGACGTGCATGGGCTCGAATGGCTCGTCCAATAACGTGCCGATCATCTGGTTCGTGACGCCCAACCAGCCGATCCCGCCCGCCACGCCGTTTGCCCTGAGCGCGGCGGCGACCGACGCCGACGGCGAGCTGCTGACGTACTCGTGGGAGCAGTTCGACAACGGCGTGCGCCGCCCGCTGGAGGGCGACGGGTCGGAAGATAACGGGCAGGGCTCGCTCTTCCGTGCCTTCCCGCCCACGCTGGACTCCTGGCGCACCTTCCCGAGCATGAGCGGCGTGCTGGCGGGCGGACTTGTACGCGGCGAGCGCCTGCCGACCGTGACCGGAGTCGGCCGCAAGTTCCGCGTGGTCGTCCGCGATAACCACCCGGGCGTCGGCGCGACCGCGACCTCGAGCATGGTCACGCTCACGATCGCGCCGGGCACCTCGGCGTTCGGCGTGACGGCCCCCGTCGAGAGCGCGCTGGTGAACGCGGGCCCCGACAATCCGGTGAACGTGACTTGGACCGTCGGCAATACCGACGCGGCGCCCATCTCCGCGGCCAGCGTCGAGATCCGTCTCTCCACCGACAACGGCCTGACCTGGCCCTACTTCCTCGGGACGTTCCCGAACAGCGGTTCGGCGAGCGTCGTGTGCCCGATCCGTCCGACCTCGGGCGCGCGGGTGAAGGTCGATGCCGCGGGCAAGATCTTCTTCGCGGTGTCCAGGCCGTTCACGCTGGTGAATCCGTGCCCCGCCGATTTCAACCACGACGGGTTCGTGAACGGCAACGACTACGACGACTTCGCGGCACTCTTCGATGTCGCGGACCCGGGCGCGGACTTCAACCACGACGGCTTTGTGAACGGCAACGACTACGACGAGTTCGCGGATCACTTTGACGTGGGGTGCTGAAGAAGGCACGGGGCACCCGCATCGGAGATCAGGCATCGGGGGAAAACCCAGAATCGCCCGCGTGGTTGAGCGGCGAACCGACGAACTGTCGATGGAAGCGACAGAAGACGCCTCCCTCGCGGCCGGGATACTGTCCCGAACGAGAGGCCTTTGAGCGGCGGCTCGCGGTCGCGAGTTGCGTCACGCGCCTCACACGGCGCCCTGTGTGAAAAATGGGAATGAGGAATGACGATGAGAAAGCCGAATACGCTCGGGTTCGTCGCGTTCGGATGTTCGCTCTTGCTGACGCACGGTGCTCATGCTCAACAGCTCGCCAACCCGGGCTTTGAGTCCGGCCCGATCCTCAGCGAGATCGTGGAGCAGTTCGGCGTGTGGAGCGTGGACGGCGGGACCGCGGTCGGGCCGACGCAGGGCATCACGCCGCTCGAGGGGTCGAAGATGCTGCGGTTCCAGGAGACGGCGCCGTTCTGCCAGCGGACGGACCCCTGGGCCTGGGGGGAGCTTGCCTGCGTCGGGCAGTTAGTTGATCTCCGGCCCGTGCGCGATCTCATTCAGTCTGGCAACGCGCGCCTCCACGTTTCCGCGGCGTTCAATCGGGTCGCGGGGGATGAGCAGACGGACACGGAGTTCATGATCACCGTGCGCGCATTCAATTTGCCAACGCTTGAAGGATTCCGCACCGAGTGCCTGGACTATCGCAATTGGATCGATTATCAGAGGGAGGTGCGGCTGATTTCGGACGCGTCGCCGCTCACATGGGAGCGGGCCGAGGTCAACTTCAACTACCTTCCGCAGTCCACGACGTTTGTGTATGTCTTCGTGCGGGCGAAAGAGAACGTTCACCGCGATTTCGTGTACGGCGAGGAGTTCGACGGGCACTTCGCCGACGACGTGCGTTTCGAGGTGCAATCGATCTGCCCGGCCGACTTCGACCTCAACGGCTTCGTCAATGCCGACGATTACGATGTGTTCGCCGAGTTGTTCGACGCCGCCGATCCGACGGCGGACTTCAACGCCGACGGCTTCGTGAACGGGAACGACTACGACGAGTTCGCCGACCACTTTGACGTTGGGTGCTGACGAGGTCTCGGGCATCAGCTCTTGAGCGCTGGCGCTGGCGCGGGTGCGGAGCTGCGGGATGCGGGTTGGCGGGTCCGCCGGACCGCTGCCTTGCGGCCCGAATAGCACGCCGGTTCTGTGTGGGGGCCACGACGCGATGTGCACGACGCGTCACGGCGGCGCGCCCTCCCGCGCTGGCAAGGCAAAACCTCCATTTTGTGGACTTGCATGTACGCAAACGGGTCCGGGGCCCTTCCTTTTTGCTGGGGCTCGCGCGCGGCGCGGGTATCCCATGGGCGGATCGATGCTCGACCAAACGGGAAGGAGCCGGTCATGAAGCGTGTGGCGTGCGGCGTGCTCTTAGTGTCGATGGCGGGGAGTGTCGCGGCCCAGACCGTTGAGAAGATCGGGGCGGGCGCCGCCGTGCGGACGGTCGATCGATTCGCGGACTTCAGTCGCCTCGCGAGCAACGGCGTGGCCCTGAGCGACTACACCGAGAGCAAGCTCTTCATCGGCACCGACGGGGACAGTTGGGTGGGCGAGGGCTCGCCCGTATTCGATCCCTTCCATGGCGCCGACGGCGCTGATCGCGCGTTCTATTTCCCCTTCGGCGGGAGCTACGGGTGGACCGAGATCCGCACGACCGATCACAAGCCGATCTACGCCGTCGAGTTCATGTACGGCAACGGATGGACCACCGGCGACATCTACGGCCAGTATCCGTGGGGCGACGCGGATGGCCAGGTCGAGTGGGAGACGTGGCGGAACGGCGTGCCGGTCTCGAGCGGGAACTTCGCGTACACGTGGTATCTGCAGATGGGAACGATCATCGGATGGCGCGACGACGCCGGCTTCGACACGCTGTATGTGAAGTGCTCGCACCCGAACAGCTACGACCCCCTGCTGCAGGCGCTGGCGCTGGACAACCTGGCGGTGCAGATCACGCCGTTCCCCCCACGCTGCCCGGCCGACTTCAACGACGACGGGTTCGTGAATGGCGACGACTACGACGGCTTCGCGTCCGCGTTTGATGTTGCCGACCCGCTCGCGGACTTCAACGCCGATGGCTTTGTGAACGGCGACGACTACGACGCGTTCGCCAGCGCGTTCGACGCGGGGTGCTGAAGAGGGCTTCCGGGGTCGGACGGTGGGCATCTATGGGATATGCGGCGACCACGTGAAAGCCGGACGCCGGGCCGGGGGCCGCGCCGCGCGGGTGGTCCGCATGGTTGTGCGAAGTTCGGTCTTGCCCGCGCCGGTGTGTTGCGAAATTGCAGGCGGGCGTGGGGCGCAGGCAATAACCGGTGCGGGGGGTGCGTTGGGCTGGGGCACGGGCCCGGCGGTCATGGTGTGGGGTTGCCGGGTGCGCACGCGGAGGATTGACATGAGGAAGGCTGATCGCAACGTGGCGGCGCGCCAGGCTCTTGGTTCCGCCGGTGGTCGGGAGTCTGGTTCCGGTTCTGATCGGGTCCGCCGGCTGGTGGGGCCGATGTTCGGAGTGCTGGCGCTGGGGTCGCTGGCGATGGTGCACCTGGCGAACGCGGACGTGCCGCCCGTGCAGTTTCCGATCGAGAACCCGTTCAGCGAGTCCAAGCGGGTGCTGGGCAAGATCCTGTTCTTCGACGAGCAGCTCTCGACGTCGAACAACGTGGCCTGCGCGACGTGCCACGCGATGCCTCGCGCGGGGGCCGAGCCGCGGCTGGCCCGGCATCCGGGCGACGACAACATCCCGAACACACCGGACGACATCCTGGGCTCGCCGGGCGTCGTGAAGTCGAACGCGCTGAACAACTACGAAGCGGACGCGGTCTTCGCGCTGACGCCGCAGATCACGGGACGAACCGCGAATTCGCCGATCAACGCGGCGTTCGCGCCGAACCTCTTCTGGGACGGGCGTGCCACGCCGCAGTTCGTGGACCCACAGACGGGCGAGACTGCGATCCAGAACGGCGGGGCGCTGGAGAGCCAGAGCATGCAGCCGCTCGTCAACACGATCGAGATGGCGCACGCGGGCAACAACTATGAGAACTTGGCCGAGCGCCTGTCGCGCGTGCATCCCCTGAACCTCGCGACAAGCCTGCCGGCGGACGTGGCGGCGGCGCTCGACGACAAGCCGAGCTACGGCGAGCTGTTCGAGCGGGCCTTCGGCGACCAGGAGATCACATCCAAGCGCATCGCGTTCGCCATCGCGACCTACGAGCGCACGCTGATCTCGAACCAGTCGGCCTACGACCGATTCCGCGCCGGCGACGCGACGGCGTTGACGCCGGCGCAGCGGCGCGGCCTGCAGGCCTTCCAGGGGCCGCAGGCGCACTGCAACGCGTGCCACACGCTGAACGACGATCTCTTCACGGGCAACGGCTTCCGCAACATCGGCCTGCGCCCGATCGCGGAGGACAACGGCCGCCAGGCGATCACGGGCGTCGCAGCCGACGCTGGGCGTTTTAAGGTCCCGGGCCTGCGGAACGTCGGCCTGAAGCGGACCTACATGCACAACGGGCAGTTCCAGACGCTGACCGATGTGCTCCGGTGGTACGCGCGCGGGCAGGGCGCTCCGCCGCAGTTCCCGCAGAACCAGGACCCGCTGATCCCGACCATCCAGATGCCGCCGCAGGTCGCCGGCGACATCCAGGACTTCCTCCAGAACGGCCTGACCGATCCGCGCGTGGCCAACGCGGCGTTCCCCTTCGATCGCCCCGTGCTGTTCGGCGAGCGCCCGACGGACCGCGCGACCATCGTGGGCGGCGGCGTGGCGGGATCGGGCGGCATCGTGCCGCAGATCGTCGTGGATGCGCCCGCGATGCTGGGCAACACCGAATACCGGATCGGGGTGGGGCGCGTGCTGGGCGGCGCGACGCTGCGTCTGGGGATCTCGCTCTCGCCGCCGGTGAACGGTCGCATCACGCCGACGCGCTGGTTCGATTTCACCAGCGCCAGCGGCGCCGGATCGGGCGCGGGTGTCGCGACGCAGCCCTGGGCGCTCGTCGATGGCGAGGCCAGCACCGGCCAGGTGCTGTTCGCGCAGTGGTTCGTGAATGACCCGGCGGCCGCGGGCGGGCAGGCGCTCAGCAGCGTCGGGCGCATCCCGGTCTTCTGCGGCTCGGCGGGCTGTCCGTCGCCGTGCGGCCCGGCGGACATCAACTCCGACGGCTTCACCAACGCCGACGACTATGACCTCTTCGCGGGGTACTTTGAGTCGGGCGACGCGCGCGGCGATGTCAACGCGGACGGCTTCGTGAACGGCGATGACTATGACTTCTTCGCCGGCGCGTTCGAGGTGGGGTGCTGAGAGCGGCGGCGGGCAACAGGCATGGGGCGTCGGGCTGAACCAAGAAATGGCGAAGCGGCCCCGTGCGCATTTGGCCTCGATATCAAGCGTGCAAACGCGAGAAGGGCACTCCGGACGGCCGGGCGATTGGCGGTGGAGCGGTAGGTGCCACAGGTGTGCGGTCTTGTCGCGAGCCGGTGTTAAACGCCATCATCGCGGGCTTGGGGCGAAATACGGGCGTGTGATTCGACGGCCGGGTATCTTCATCGCATGAAGACGTGCGCACGATGGCTCTTGGTGGCGGGCGGATTGCTGGGTGCGGGCGAGGCGAGCGGAGGAGAGGGCGAACCTTTGTCGATCGCCGGCCAGCGTGACGCGACGGGCTCGCGGGTGATCGCGGCCGCCGACATCGCGCGATATCCCGACGGACGCCCCAGCGCCAAATTCCGGCTCGACGCCAAGGACCAGGGCGTGGTGTTCCGACACGCCAAGGGCCCGGCACGCTGCGACGAGCTGGGCGCGCGTGATGTCTGGGTGTACGAGGCCGACGGCACGTTCTACATGCACTACGACGGTGCCGGGCCCAAGGGGTGGCTGGCGTGCCTGGCGACCAGCAAGGACCTGCAGACGTGGACGACGCACGGGCCCGTGCTGGACTTCGGTGCTCCCGGCGAGGACGACTCGGCGTCGGCGTCGTACGGCGTGACGTACTTTGACGGGCGAACGTGGCACATGTTCTATCTGGGCACGCCGCACACGTCGCCCGCGCCCGATCTGGTGCCCTCGTTCCCGTACCTGACGATGAAGGCGACGAGCGCGTCGCCGGGCGGGCCCTGGACCAAGCAGAAGGACGTGATCCCGTTCCGGACCAAGCCCGGGACGTATTACGCCGACACCGCGAGCCCGGGTCATGTGATCAAGCAGGGCGAAGAGTATTTGATGTTCTTCAGCGCGTCGATGAAGCGCACGCTGGGGATCGCGCGGACGAAAGACCTGAACGCTCCGTGGACGATCGATCCCGCGCCGATCGTGCCCCCCGAGGAACAGGTCGAGAACAGCTCGCTCTACTTCGAGCCTTCCACCAAGGTGTGGTGGCTCTTCACCAATCACATCGGCCTGGACGGTGGCGAGTTCACCGACGCGGTTTGGGTCTACTGGACGCAGGACCTGAACCGTTGGGACGCGGAGCACAAGGCGGTCGTGCTCGATGGAAAGAACTGCACCTGGAGCCGCAAGTGCGTGGGGCTGCCCTCCGTGCTGAGGGTCGGCGACCGGCTGGCGGTGGTGTACGACGCGCCGGGCGGCGAGAGCACGAGCCACATGAAGCGCGACGTCGGGCTGTGCTGGCTGGACCTGCCCTTGCGGCGCCCCGAGGACAAGTGAGGCGCTCGCCGAGGGATGCGGCGGTGAACGAGAAGCTGGGGTGGTTGGTCTGCGACCTCCTGATTGTGCGCGCAGAAATCCTCAGCGCGTGCGTATCTGAATTGATGACTTCATTCTCCTCTTTTGGGGCCCTGGGTGGGCCCATTACGACCGAGCCCTGAGCGCGAGTGGGGCGGCTGGTCGGTCTTTCTCGCGCGACTTCTCGTCCTGGAGGAAGCATGAGTCTTTCCATAAATCGGTTTGGTGCGGCGGCGTCGCTGGGTGTGATCGCGACGGTCGCGGTCGTCGTTGTCGGTACGCCCTCGCCGGCGAGCGCGACCAACGGAATCAAGAACGCCTTCGCGTCGAGGTACCCGGGCTCAACGCTGCTGGCCCGGACCGCCGCCGCCACCGGGAATCAGTGCTACCTGTGCCATCACCCCAACGACACGGCCAACCCGGGCAACTGTTACAAGGAGGCGATCGCGCTGCGAATCGCCGCGGGACGCACCAGCGCGCAAGCGATCGCGGACGTCGAGTTGATGGACTCCGACGGCGACGGCGTGAACAACAGGGACGAGATCCTCCTGGCGCGCACCGACATGACCGGGCAGGTCGGCTACAACCCGGGCCTGATCGGAGCCAAGGGAACCGACCCGTGCTTCACCAACACCAACGCGGCGGTGACGAACCAGCTCGAAACGCCGCCCACGACGTGCCCGGCGGACTTCAACGGCGACGGATTTGTGAACGGCGACGACTATGACGGGTTCGCCAGCGCGTTCGATGTCGCGAACATTGCCGCGGACTTCAACGGTGATGGATTCGTGAACGGCGACGACTACGACGCATTCGCCAGCGCGTTCGACGCGGGGTGCTGACGAGCGCTTCCGGCTTTGTGCATCGGAGAAGTCACGAAGACAATGCCGCGCGCCGACGCGATTGAGTTGTTCATCATGCTCTTTGTGAACCCCGAGTTCGAGCGCGTCGCCCGGACCGGGGTTTTTCGTGCGCCGATCGTCCGGGCGGTTTTCAGCCTCTCACCCCTGAAACTGTGTGTGCTAGACTGCGAATGAAGATCCGCCCGCACGCGGCCGGGCCGAGGAATCGCCGCGCGGAGGCCCCGCCGTGGACATCTGGAAGAAACTCTCGGGCGAGCTGATCGACATCGTGCAATGGCTGGAGGACGCGCCGAACGTCCTGGTGCACCGCTTCGAGCGGATGAACAACGAGATCAAGAACGGCGCGAAGCTGGTCGTGCGCGAGGGCCAGGCGGCGGTGTTCGTGAACGAGGGACAGCTCGCGGACGTGTTCAAGCCGGGCACGTACACGCTCACGACGCAGAACCTCCCGATCCTGGCGACGCTCAAGGGATGGAAATACGGCTTTGAGAGCCCGTTCAAGGCCGAGGTCTACTTCGTCCAGACCAAGCAGTTCACCGACCTCAAGTGGGGGACGATGAACCCGATCATGCGGCGCGACCCGGAGTTTGGGCCGGTCCGCCTCCGCGCCTTCGGCACCTACGCGATGCGCGTCAGCGACCCCGGCGCGCTGATCAAGCAGGTCGTTGGAACCGCGGCCCGCTTTACCGAAGAGGGGATCAACGAGCAGCTGCGCAACGTCATCGTGTCCCGCTTCACGGACACGCTGGGCGAGAGCAAGATTCCGATGCTCGACCTGGCGGGCAACCTGAACGAACTGGGCGAGTTCGTCGCCGGCGCGATCAGGCCGGAGTTCAACACCTACGGGCTCGAGCTGACGAAGCTCTTGATCGAGAACATCTCGCTCCCACCCGAGGTCGAGGCGGCACTGGACAAGCGGAGCAGCATGGGACTGGTGGGGAACCTGCAGCAGTACGCGCAGTTCCAGGCCGCCAACGCGATGGAGGCGGCCGCGAAGAACCCGGGCTCCGCGGGGGACGGCGCGGGGATGGCGATGGGCTTCGTGATGGCGCAGCAGATGGCCGGCGCGCTGAACGCGGGCGCGCCGGGAGGTCATGCGGGTGGAGCGGGAACTCCGCCGCCGATCCCCGGCGCGGCGATGTTCTTCGTCGCCGTGAACAACCAGCAGACCGGGCCGTTTGATATGCAGACGTTGGCACAGCAGGCGTCGAGCGGGCGGCTCACGCGTGATTCACTCGTCTGGAAGCAGGGGATGGCGAGCTGGTCGCCCGCGGGAAACGTGCCGGAGCTGGCGGGCGTGTTTGCGAGCGTGCCGCCGCCGTTGCCGCCGGCCATGCCTCCCCAGTAACGCCCCACGCGACGCGCCACCACCATGACCACCGACTCCTCGTCGATGACGCCCGCTCCCGAGCCCGAGTCGCCCACCCCTGTTGCCAAGGGAGGTGACCGCGAGTTTCCCTGCGCCCGCTGCGGGGCCAAGCTCGTGTTCAAGCCTGGCACCGATTCGCTCCACTGCGAATACTGCGGGCACGACAATCCCATCGCGGGCGCGGGCGATGACGGGCACGCGCCCGGCACCGAGGTTGTCGAAGAAATCGACTTTGAACGCACGCTCGCCGAACTTTCCGCGGGCGAGGGTGCGACCGAGGCGCTCGTGGTTCACTGCGACTCGTGCGGCGCGACGCAGACGCTGGCGGCCAACGTGACGTCGCAGTCGTGCGCGTTCTGCGGCACGCCGATCGTGGCCCAGGCCGTGTCCGAGCGATACCTGAAGCCGCGCAGCCTGCTCCCGTTCAAGATCGACGCCGAGAGGGCGCGGTCGCTCTTCGCGGGGTGGCTGCGCTCGCGCTGGTTTGCGCCGGGAAAGCTCAGGGACTTTGCGAACATCGAGGGCGGTTTGTCGGGCGTGTACGTGCCGTACTGGACGTACGACTGCGCCACGACGTGCCGCTACACCGGCGAGCGGGGTGACGATTACTTCGAGACGCAGATGGTGTCGGTGAACGTGAACGGAAAGACCGTGATGCGCCCGCAGCAGGTGCGAAAAACGCGATGGCGCCCCGTGTCGGGCGTGGTGCGCAACCGCTTCGACGACGTGCTCGTGCCCGCGAGCAGGACGCTCCCGCGCGAGCACCTGGAGAAGATCGCGGACTTCAACACGCACGAGCTGGTGCCCTACGCCGACGAGTATCTCGCGGGCTTCCGCGCGGAGGCGTACAGCGTGGGCTTGAAGGAGGGCTTCGCCGACGCCCAGGGGCGGATGCGCCCCACGATCGAGGACACCATCCGACGCGACATCGGGGGCGACCACCAGCGCATCGGGACGACGTACATCACCTATTCGGGCGTGACGTTCAAGCACATCCTGGTCCCGGTGTGGGTGAGCGCGTACCGCTACGCGGGCAAGGCGTACCGGTTCCTGGTCAACGCGCGGACGGGCGAATTGTCGGGCGACCGCCCGTACAGCGCGGCCAAGATCACGCTGGCGGTGCTCGGCGCGCTGGCGGTGGTGGCGGTGATTGTGCTGATTGCAAACGCGAGATGAGAGGACGATTTATGAATCGGAGTTGTCGGTTGCTGGTGTGGGGAGTGTGTGTGCTGCTCTCGGGGTGCACCACAACACCGACTTTCAAGCATCTTCCGCCCGTCGTCTCGGTCGTGAATCTGTGCGGGCCCGAACTGCGTGGGAGCTACGGCTGCCAAGGGGTTTTGGTCGGCACACGCCTGCTCACTTGCATACATGTGTTCCTGGAAGAGCGGGCGCCATTCCCGCCGACCCACGTCCTCGTCGATTGGTTTCCCCTCAACGTGGCTTCCACCTTCACCGGCGATGTAGGCCTAGTGCGGCAACTTCCCTGGACCCACCCGTCGCGCACAGAGTTTCTCACGAACGACTGGGCGGCGTTGGAGGTCAATGAAATCCCGGGACACCCGGCGTCGCCCAACTTCGAATGGGATCGCGGACGCCCCTGTCGTGGCGGGGAGACTCTGTGGGCTTTCAAGGTCCACTCGAACGCCGGCGAGAAATCGGTCACCTGCCAACCTCTGCAGGTTGTCACACCCACCGAAAACAACGTGGTTCCTCCTGAGCTGATCGCCACGATCAGCCTCAAACAGGTCGATACCGCGGGCTATTCCGGGAGCTTTGTGGGGAGATATCACGAGGACCGCCTCGTGTGGGAGTTTGTAGGGATTCTGGTTGCCGCGTCTCCCGAGATTCTGACAACCGCGTCGCATAGGAAGTTGGATAAACCCCTGGAGATTAACTGGGTCATCCGCCCTCCGGCCCACGCCGTTGAGTGGTTACTCCACCAGGACGCAAAGGCCAGCGCTCAGGATTTGCCCGCGCCGGAAGCCCCGTCTGCCCCGCACTCAAGAGCGTTTGCGCCCGGTTGAAGTTCGCGATGGACACGCCCCGGACACGCGGGTCACTTCATCGTGTGCTACGCCCTCTTGAGCACGCACCAGATCGTGCCGAACGTCGCGTTGGGCGAGTCGATGAGGTTGACGCCCTTGGCGTTGGTGAGCGCGGGAACCCCGCGTTCCTCGGGCTCGACCTGCTCGACGGAAAAGCCGTTGCGTCGCCCCCGCTCGCGGAGGAATCGTTCGGCCTCCTCATACCCAAAGAACCAGCGATGCCGGTCGGGCGGCGGCTCGAGCGGCAGCCCGTAGTACTTGAGCGCGACGCCCTTGGTGCCCTCGTGGAGCGCCAGCAGCATGTTCCGCAGCGGGTTCGGGAGCGCGATGATGACGTGCCCGCGCGCGATCGAGCACAGGCGGTCAAAGACATCGTGCAGGCGATCGAGGTGCTCGAGCACGTCGGCGCACAGCACCGTGTCGAACGACCTCGCCTCGAAGGGAAGCTCCTGGCGATCAAGGTTGACGACGACGTCCGCCGGCGGGCCCATGTCGACGCCGAGGTAGCGAGCGCCGGCCGGCAGGTGCTGCGCCAGGTGCTTCTGGTCGCATCCGACGTCGAGCACGTGCCCGGAGAGGATCTCGCGGTACTTGTCCGCGATCCACGCGGCCTTGGTCGGGCGATCGGTGTAGGTGAGCCGGGTCTGGTACTTCACTCGCGTGTCCTCGGGATCGAAACGCTGCCGGGCCGGGCGCGCGGCTGGCGCGCACAAGGCTGGTATCGGCCGTCGGCGATTCGGCGGCGCTGTTTTTGAGACGCCGCGGAACCGGACACGCCCGTCCCCGCGCGTCGCCGCGGCGCGATAGAGTGAGGCATGGCCATCAGCCCGCCCAGGGTCAGCGTCGCCCTTCCCGTCCACCGCGACGGCGAGGTGCTGCTGCGTGCCGCGGCCTGCGTGCTCGGCCAGTCCGTGCGCGAGCTGGAATTGCTCATCATCCTGAATGGGAGCGACGACACCACGCGCCGCGCCGCACGGATGATCGGCGACCCGCGCGTGCGTGTGATCGAACTTGAGCACGCGTCACTGGCGGCGGCGCTGAACGTCGCGCTGCGCGAGAGCCGTGCGCCGCTCGTGGCGCGGATGGACGCGGACGATGAGTGCCCGGCGCATCGCCTGGCGCGCCAGGTGATGCTGGCGAGCGAACGACCGGAACTCGCCGCGATCGGCTGCGCGTGGGAGCAGCGGTTTGAAGGGCGATTGGTCGCGACGATCCGCCCCGACACGCGGGCGCCGCGGCTCGCGTGGAAGCTGCTGCACCGGAACGAACTCGCGCACGGGTCGATGCTGCTCCGGCGGGAGCCCGTGCTGTTGGCGGGCGGGTACGACGAGCGGCGCAGCCGCGCCCAGGACTACGACCTGTGGCTGCGCCTCGCGGGCCGCGTCGGCGCGTCGCCCGAGGTTCTGTACACGCACCATCTGAAGCAGGCGCCGGGCGCCGCGTTCAGCGCGGGCCAGCTGCAATCGGAGCACGCGGCCCAGGCGCAGATGGAGGCCTGGGCGCGACTGCCCCGCGCCACGCACGAAGATCGCGAGAATCTCGCGGCCATTGTGTCGCGCCTGAACCTCGCCAACGCGGGCGCGATGGAAGAGCTCGAGGCGCTCCTGGATCGCGCCGCGTCGGTGGAAGCGCTGGCCGCGTGGATGTCCGCCAGGGAATCGGAGGCGTCGGCGCGCTCGCGCGTCGCACTGACACGCGCCGCGCTGCTTTCGCTGGCGGGCCGGCGGCTGCGGGCCGAGGGTTATTCGAGCGTGTGGCTCTACGGCGCGGGCGCCCACACCACCTGGGTCCTGGACAACGTGCCGTATCTCGCCCTAGAGATTGCGGGCGTCGTGGACGACCACGCGGCCGGGCTGGAACTCGGGGGGCTCGTGGTGCGAGAGCCGCGGAGCGTGCCTGACGGCGCGTGCGTGCTCCTGTCGAGCGATGCGCACGAGGACAAGTTGTGGAACGCCTCCGCGGAACTGCGGGCGCGGGGCGTGCGGGTGGAAAGGCTGTACCACGTCCCGATCGAGCGCGCGGAAGCAACCGACACGGAAGTGAAAGAGCGGGGGTTGAGCCTATGATCGACGCGCGGCGTGGAGTGCGGGACATGCGTCGGCTCGCGGGAGCGGCCGCGATCGCCTTGGCCGGCGCGGGCGCGCTCGGCCTGGCCGCGTGCGCGAGCGAGACGGTGACGCCCCCGAGCGCGATCTCGATCTCGAGATTGGGCGACGGCGACTGGGACGACATCGACGCAGCGGTGGACGTCGGGATGTCGGCGGCGGAGGTGGCCCGTGTGGACGCCAGCACATCGCCCGACGGCCGCACGCGCACCTACGAACTCCGCACGATCACCGATGAGCCCGCGTGGCTGGTCGCGCGGCGGGAAGCAGGCGGGCGCATCGGCCTGGGCGCGCGCGTGGGGAGATTCGGCGATCCCCAGCGCGAAGAGAAACTCATCCGCGGCGTGGCGGAGCGGTTGGAATCGCTCTACGGCGTGGATTGGTCGCCGGCGAAGAAGTAGCCTCTCGCGCCGCGCCGAGCGCTCACCTCAGGAACACGTCGTACTCAACCTCCAGCGTCCGCGTCTCGCCGGGCTTGAGGTCGAGCTCCCACTGCACGTCGCTGTGATTGTTGACGTTGGTGTTGTACGAATCCTCGAAGTCCTCGGCGCGGCCCACATCGACGATGACCGCGCCCTCGGCGCCGGCGCTCTTGACGCGACCTCCCATCGACAGGCTCACGCACACGCGCGACGCCTCGTTCCGGCGATTCACGAGCGTGACCGTTCCCTTCTTGCCGACCTTGGCGAACTGGTACCCGTTCCAGTTGAGCGCGTTGGCCTGCCGCTCAAGCTCGGTTTCCTTGAAAGTCCCGGCGATGTCGGCGCTCACCGTGAGAGGCAGGCGGCACTTGGCGCTCTTGCTCGTGTAGGTCAACAGGTCCTGGCTGATCGGCATTGTTCCGTTCATCACGAGCGCGGGGCCGGTGGTCCAGGGGGACGCGCTGGCGTTGGTCAATTCCACCTGATGCCACACGCGGTTCCGGAGCAGGCCCAGCGGCGAATCACCCGCCGGCGTGCCGGGACGATCCGACGGGTTGGCGTACTGCGGCTCGGCCCGACCGACTTTGCCGAGCTTCAGGTCGAGCGTGTAGACGTGACGGACGCCCGCCTTGGCGTTCCACACCGGTACGCTCGCGCGGGCGCCCTTCTTGAGCGTCACCTCGCCCAGGGAGTACACGTGCAGGTCCTGCTCGCCGGTCGCGATGAGTTCGCCGGGCACGACGGGCGCTGTTGGCTCGCTGCTCTCGGCCCGCACCGCGCCGCGCGTCGCGTCGCGGAACGCCGCGTTGCTCAGCTGCTGACCAAGGAACGCCTGGTCGCGTCGGCCCATGGACTCGCGGATCGTGGCTTCCAGGCTCAGCGGCGAGACCACGTCGCCGAACCTGAAGTTTGGCACGCCCGCGACCAGGTCGAGCTTCGCGCCGTTCAGGTCCTCGAGATCGTTGACGACCTCGCCCTGCAGCCACATTGTTGCCTCGGGCGTGTCGACGCCCTCGACGCGGTACGTCGGGATCCACGACATGCCCGGTGAGAAGTACATCACCCGGAGCGAAACGTCTTTTTCCGCGGCGTCGCGTCCGAGATCGACCACCAGGCGCTTGGCGCGCGACTTCACCTTCGCGCTGCGCGTGATCGTGGTCTCGAGGGCTGGGCCGGAGAGATGCTGGACCTCGCCGATGGGAATCACGCGGCGGACGCCGTCGAGCTCGAGCACAACGTACTGCCCGCCGGGCGGGGGGGGAACAACGGCGCTGGTGAGAACGCCGCGGAGGTTGTCGCCCGCGTCGATCGCGGGCTGGGCCCCCTCCAGCACCTCGACGATCTTCGCGTCGACGCGCCCGGAGTTCGCCAGCATGAGCGCGAGCGACTTGCCGATGTTGGCGCGGAGCAGGTCGGCCATGGAGAGGCAGGTGGTCTTCTGCTCGAGCGTGGTCTCGCGCTCGGCGTATTCGGCGCGCAAGCCCACGGTTTTGCCGTCGGCGCTCAGGGCCCAGAACGTGCCGAGCACGGCGGAGTCGGGCACGTTCTCGATGATGCCGGCGCCCGTGGCGTCGAGCTTGCCCGTGACGGACTTGACCAGGAGCGCGTGCCCGTCCTTGAAGACCACCGCCCGCTCGGTTCTGAGCGAGAGCACCGAATCCGCCCAGGCGGGCATGGTCGAGGTGAGGAGTGCCGCGACGAGAACCGAGGCGGGGGAGAGTCGACGACCGACGCGTGAGAGGACCGACATGGTGGACTCCTTGTGTTCGGCGTCGGCGTGCGGCCCGACGCCCGCCCGGCAAGGGGCGGCATTCAAGTGGTACGAACGAAGGGGGCGGGGTGCTGTCACGGGTTGGTAACGTGCGCGGGTGCAGCGAGCGTTTTCCTGCGAAATCGGGACGTGAATATCCCAACCAGTTGCGGGAGTTCAGATGCTCGAGCTTGCCGTTCACTTGGCGATCTATGTCATGTGCTTTGGCGCATCCGCTTGGCTCAGCCGGCGCGGGCGTCTGGCAGCTTTGGCATCTTCGAGCACGCCCGGCAGGAGCAGCACAACCGGGGCAATCGTTCGCGCGCTGGTGCTCACCGCCGCGATCTACGCGACCCAGGGTCTCGCGCTTCACTATGGCCAGCGTCTTCCTGTTCCGGACGTCCTCAAGGATTCCGGGTGGAATTGGATGGGCAAGGCCGCGGGCGTGATTGCCGCGCTGGCCTTCCTGCCGATTCTGAATCAACAAGAGCGTCGCGAGTGTGGCCTCTCCGTTCGGCTGAGGAACGGGTGGTTGGTGCGATCACTGCCTGTCGTGGTGTTTCTTGTGGCTGCCCCTATCTTCTTTGCCCGAAACGCACCGCACGAGGCTTGGAGCACGGACACGATCCTGTTTCAGGCGACCATGCCCGGGCTTGGCGAGGAATTGGTGTATCGTGGATTGATGCTGGGCGTGCTCAATTCGGCGTTGCTCAGGCCGTGGCGTGCCGCGGGCGTGAACTTCGGCCCGGGCCTGATTCTGACCTCGATCATGTTCGCAGTGGCGCACAGCGTCGTGTTGGATCAGGCCGGGAGTATTCGGGTTGAGTGGTTCACGCTCGTGCGAACCGGTGTGACCGGACTCCTGTACGGCTACCTCATGGAAGCCTGCGGCACGCTGCTCGCCCCGATCGCGGCCCACAACCTCTCCAACGTCGGGCGATTCCTCTTCGTGATGCTGGCGCGGTAACCGAACGTGTCTCTCCTCCATGCCGACCGAGCACCAAACTCCGTGAATGGAGGTGGCGCGGTGTTCGCACGGCGGCTCTCGCCATCGTCCGCGTTGGGTTGCGTTTGGTTCGGCGCGCCTACCATCGGCGTCAATTCACATCCGGCCGGGCGAAGGTCCGGCCTCGGAGGATTCGCGATGATCCCCAAACCCCCTCCGCGCGAGGGCTCGCTGGGCTTTATTTACATCCCGCCGTACCGCGTGCAGGGCACGTCGATCGCCGGCGAGGTCACCACCATCCAGATCCCGGAACTCGATGTCTGCTTTGACATGGGCGCCTGTCCCCGCGCCATGCTCGCCAGCAAGTACGTCGCGATCTCGCACGGACACATGGACCACATCGGCGGCCTGGCGTATTTCTGCTCCCAGCGCCGCTTCCAGGGCATGGGCAACGCCAAGATCGTGTGCGACTCGCGCATCGCGCCCGCGATCCGCGGCATGATGACCGGGTTCGTCGAGCTCGAGCAGCAGAAGACGCCGTACGAGGTCCTGCCCCTGGAGCCGGAGGGGACGATCGAGATCAAGAACAACATCTTCCTGCGCGGGTTCCCGACCGAGCACACCGCGCCCTCGTTCGGGTACTCGATCGTCGAGAAGCGCAGCAAGCTGAAGCCCGAGTTCGCGGAGTATCCGCAGGAGAAGCTGCGCGAGCTGAAGGAGCGCGGCGTCGAGATCACGCGGACGCTTGAGATTCCCCTGATCGCGTACCTCGGCGACACGCAGCCCGGGCCGCACCTGGTGCGGGAGGACGTGCGCAAGGCGCAGATCGTGATCTGCGAGTGCACGTTCTTCGAGCCCGACCACAAGGACCGGGCGAAGGTCGGCATGCACATGCACGTCGACGACATCGCGGAGTGGATCCGCGTGCTGGAGTGCCAGAACCTCATCATCGTCCACGTGTCGCGCCGCACCGATCTGGGCTACGCGCGCAAGCGCCTGGCGCAAGCGGTGGGGGAGGAGCTGGAAAAGAAGGTGCTGTTCATGATGGATTTCCGCACCCAACGGACGCGTTACGAACAGCAGGAGGTCGAGGCGCGGGCGCTGGAGGCCAAGCTCGCGGCCCGAACGCCGGCCCCGCCGTCAAGCCAGATTTCCGAAGAAAACGAAGAAGAGGAATGAACGCTCGCCGGTTGACTGGTTCCGCGCCGCGGGGTACCTTCCGACGGTTCTGCGGGTTGTGACGGCGCGGGGCGGTGGGCGTTCCGGGCCGGCGTCTGAAAGTCCTTTCTCTTCGCCAAGGGGTGGGCCCTATGCGCGGAAGTATGCCAACACGTGGGCGCGGTTCTGCGCGCCGAGTTCCGATTTGTTGCGGCCCGTCCGGCGCATCTCCTGTACTTTTCTTCCGTCGGAGCTGATCCACGGAGCGAGTGTTCATGACCGACCCCGATCGCAAGATATGGGAAGGGATGCTGTCGCACCTGCGCGCGACGAACCCCTCCATCTGCCGCCAGTGGTTCGGTGACCTCGAACCGCTGGGTGTGGCGTCGGGCGCCCTGGTCGTCCGCGTTCATTCGCCGGTTCATCGGGACTACTTGAAGAGCCGGTGCGCCGACGCGTTCAACGACGCGGCGCGGACGGCGTCGGGGCGATTGCTCGCGGTTCGTTTCATCAGCCCGGGCGAAGAGTCCTCCGATCTTCCCGGGCGTGACGGCACGGGGCGCGACAGTTCCGGACGCAGGTCCGCGGCCCGCGAGATCAAGGCCGAGCCCTCCAGGCCCGCGCCGCGGATCGAGCCGCCGGACGCAACTCCTGCGGACGTGCCTTCGAACAATGGTGCTGAGTCTCACCAGAGAAACTCCGCCGCGGACACCGCAACGAACGCGAGCCAAGCGCCCGCGAGCGATCCGCCGGGCGAGCGGGCGACGAGCGTGGTGCGGCGCGATGCGCTGGTGATCAATCCCGACTACGCGTTCGAGAATTTCGTGATCGGCCCGGAGAATCGGTTGGCGCACGCGGCGGCGGTCGCGGTGGGCGACAACCCCGCCAAGTCGTACAACCCGCTCTTCATCCACGGCGGGGTCGGACTGGGCAAGACGCACCTGCTCCAGGCGATCTGCCTGCGCATCCTCGAGAACCGCCCGAACGCGTCGCTCTACTACATCTCCTGCGAGTCCTTCATGACCCAGTTCATGGAGGCGGTGCAGAGCGGCGAGATGACCAACTTCCGCCACTGCTTCCGCGACGTCGACGTGCTGGTGGTCGACGACATCCACTTCCTCGCCAAGCGCGACCGTACGCAGGAGGAGTTCTTCCACACGTTCAACACGCTGTACCAGGCGAGCAAGCAGATCGTGCTGTCGTCCGACGCGCCGCCCGGCGAGATCCCCGACCTGGAGCAGCGGCTCGTGAGCCGCTTCAAGTGGGGGCTGGTCGCCAAGGTCGAGCCGCCCTGCTACGACACGCGCGTGCAGATCCTGAAGTCCAAGGCGCGCATCCGCGGCCTGGACCTCCCCGACGACGTCGCCTGCTACATCGCCGAGCGCATCAGCGCCAACATCCGCGAGCTCGAGGGCGCGATCACGACCCTGCAGATCCGCGCGTCGCTCGACGCCCGCCCCATCGACCTGACCCTGGCGAAGTCCGCGATGGGCGACAGCGCGCCGGCCCACCAGTCGGCGATCTCCATCCACACCATCATCGACGCGGTGACCGATTTCTATCACGTGAAGGTCACGGACCTGCAGTCCAAGCGCCGCCAGCGCTCCGTCGCCCAGCCGCGCCAGGTGTGCATGTACCTGGCCCGCCGCCTGACCCGGCTGTCGCTGGAGGAAATCGGCGGCTATTTCGGCGGGCGCGACCACACGACCGTGATGCACGCCGTCAAGATCGTCGAGACTCGGCGCGAGGCCGACGCGGAATTCGACGGCGTGCTCGACGGGTTTGAGAGCTCCCTCAAACCGGGCTCGGAGTGATCCCCACCGGGATTTCCCGGCACGCGGGCTGTCGGCAGCACCTGTGCAATGTCTGTGGAAACCCTGGCCCGGGCGCGCTCCACCGGGCGCTGGCGAATGCCCCCGCAGCCTGTCGATAGCCGACACCCCGATCCGTCCCGCTCTGCCCCGAGCGCCAGCGCCAAGCTAGCGACAGTTTTCACTCTCGCTCATCGTCTCTAAGTGCATGAAAAATCGGGTGTTCCGATATGCTCGCCGCGTTTTCCACCGCCCGACAGGGCTTCCTACGGCGATGATGAGATTGACTGTTTCATCTCTCAGAAAGAGATCAGACCCTGCGTGTGTTGAGGCGTTGTGATAACCCACACGCGACCCCACACTGAGAATTGTGCAAAACATGGGGGTCACCGCGAATGAAATGACGCTCGGGGTGTTGGGCTCAGTGTTGGCACTGGCGGCAGTAGACCGTGGTGCGTTGGGCGATCGTGGTCTGGGTGAGCCGAGCGCCACAGACAAGGCAGGGCTCGCCACCGCGGCCGTAGACGCGGTGCCGCGACTGGAAGCTGCCGGCCTGGCCCGCGGCGTCGCGATAGTCGCGGAGCGTCGAGCCGCCCGACTGGATCGACTCGGCGAGGACCTCGCGGATCGTGCGCACGAGGCGCTCGGAGTGATCGAGGGTGAGGCGGGACGCGAATCTGGACGGCCTGATGCCGGCGCGGAAGAGCGCCTCGTCGGCGTAGATATTTCCGACGCCGGCGATCACGGCCTGGTCGAGCAGCGCCGCCTTGATCGCGCGTCGGCTGCCGGCGACGGCGCACGCGAGTTCTTCGCCAGAGATCGTGAGGGCGTCGGGGCCGAGGCGTTGCCAGCGCGCGCGAACCTCGGCCATGGAGGGAAATGTCCAAAGGCCCCCGAAGCGCCGCGGGTCGCGGAACCAGAGCAAGGCAGGTGCGCGCGTCGCAAGTTGGAGCGACCAGATTGCGTGCGCGTGCCGATCGTGGGCGTGGCCGTCCGAGGGCGTGTGCGTGAGTTCGAGCTGTCCGGTCATGCCCAGGTGAACAAGGACCACGGCACGCGTTGCTTCGATGGCGAGTTGTTTGCCGTGACGGTGGAGCGCGAGGATCGACGCGCCCGAGAGAAGGGCCGCGGGAGTTCGTGGGCCATCGACGATGTCGGCCCTGCGAAGATCGACGGCGATCACGCGCCCGCCGATGAGCGGGAGGAGCGAGCGCCGCGTTGATTCAACTTCGGGTAGTTCGGGCATCTGTTCGGACACCTACTGAACGAGAGACGGATGCACAGGCCCCGGGCTCGGGCAGCGACCAATGCGCATGCAGGCGCGAGGTGGGCAAGCTACACCATCGGCCGACCATGCACGGAGGAAATCGGCGGCAAGACCTCGCCGAGAAGCGCTACGGCGTCGTCGGCAGACCGTGCTTGATCACATACTCGACCGCGGAGCAGAAGCGGTCGACCTCTTCCATGGTCGAGTACACGCTGGGGGTGACGCGCAGGCCCTCGAACTCGTCGTGCTTGATGGGGGTGACCGCGATGCGGTGCGTGTCCCACAGGTACGAGCCGATCTTGGCGCTGTCGACGCCCTCGACCTGGATCGTGCCGATGCCGCAGGAGTACTGGGGCTTGAGGCTCGTGTGCAGCCTGCACTTGCCGGTCGCGAGCAGGCGTTTGGCCCAGGTGTCGCGGAGGTAGCGGAGGCGGGCTTCCTTGCGAGCGTCGCCGATGGTCTGGTGGAAGGTGAGCGCCTCGCCGATCGCGAGGAAATTGCCAGCCGGGTGCGTGCCGACCTCCTCGAACTTGCGGATGTTGTCGTCCTGCTCGGGCGCGGTGCCGAACATGGGCCAGAGGCTCTTGATCCTGTCGCGCTTGACGTACAACAGGCCCGTGCCGTGCGGCGCGAAGAGCCACTTGTGCAGCGACACGCCGTAGTAATCGCACCCCAGGTCGGGGAGCTTGAAGGCAAAGTGGGCCAGGGCGTGAGCGCCGTCGACGATGACGGGGATCCCGCCGTTGATCCCGCGCGCCATCCCCACGACCTTGCGCACGGGGAGGATCTGCCCGGTGATGTTGACGATGTGGCTCATCAGGATCACGCGGGTGCGCGGCGTGATCGCCTCGCGATAGCGGCGCAGGATCTCGTCGTCGTCCTCCGCCGGAATCGGCAGTTTGACGAGCACAAGCTTGCAGCCCTGGCGCCGCTCGCGCAGGCGGAACGCGTTGAGCATGCGCGGGTAATCGCACGTCATCGCCAGCATCTCGTCGCCGGGCGAGAGATCGAGCCCGAGCTGGCAGATGTGCAGGCTTTCGCTCGAGTTCCGCGTGATCGCGATCTCCTCGGCGTCGGCGCCCCAGTGGTGCGCCAGACGCTCGCGCACGGCGTTCCGCGGCCCGGGCTCGAGGATAGAGAACAGCGCCATCGCCGTCGGGTGCGAGTTGGCGAAGTCGTAGTGACGCTTCATCGCCTCCTGCACGATGCGCGGCGTGGGGCTCACGCCGCCGTTGTTGAAGTTGACGAGGCTGCGGTCGACCGTGAACGCGCTCTGGCACTGGGCCCAGAAGGACTCGTCGCGGGCGATCTCGTCGGGCGTGCCGGGGGTGTCGGCGAGCTCGGTGAGGATGTCGAGCGTGTCGCGCGTGGGGAGGGGCACGATCGCGGAGGCCGTCGCCTCGCGGGCGGCCCAGGAGAGATACGACGCGGGGAGCGCGATCGCGCCGAGCGTGCCAAGGAACTCGCGGCGGTTGGACATGCGGACCTCCATTGACCGTTCGGAGGTCAAGATATCAGAAGATCACTCGGAGCGAGCCGGCCATCGCGAAGAAGCGAGCGGCCCGCAAGGTCGCGGAACGCCGATCCTGTGTGGAGCTTCGCCCGCGGCTTCTACCTTGGCTCGTCGGGCACGCCACCCAGCCCGAGCGTCCGGGCGGTTGCGCGCAGGCGCGACGCCATGACCACAAGCGACGACGGGATCACGCGCACGTTGCCCACCACGCTGATGAAGTTCACGTCGCCGCCCCAGCGCGGCACGAGGTGGACATGCAGGTGCTGGGGCACGCCCGCGCCCGCGGCCCGTCCCTGGTTGAGCCCGACGTTCACGCCCTGCGGATTCAGCGTGCGCTCCAGGATGTCCATCGCGACGTCGACGAGCGCCCAGAGCGCGGCGCGCTGCGCGGGCGCGTAGTCGAGCAATCGCCCGCGCGGGTCGCCCAGCGCGACGAGCAGGTGCCCGTTGGCGTAGGGAAAGCCGTTGAGGACGATGAGGCCGTCGGCGCTGCGATGGATGACGTGGTTGGGCGCGTCCTGCGCGGGCGTGTTCCAGTAGTCCAGGAGGAACGAGCCGCTGGAGGCGGTGGGCGGGCCGGAGTTCTTTTCGCGCGCGTCGAGGGCTTCGAGGTATTCGAGACGCCAGGGCGCGTGGAGCGCCGGGCGGCCCTCGCCGCGGGGTGGGTTGGTGTGAGCCATGCGAGGGAAGGGTATCGCGCGGCGGGAGGGCAGCGATTCAGCGACGGCGCCGCGGGGTGAGTTTGAGGAAGAAGGTCAAGGCGGCGAGAGGAATCGTGGGAGTTGGAATTGATGCGATACGCAATCCGGTACCGGACTCCTGCAAGAATGGTGCAATGGAACTGCCGTCGCCGATCAAATCACGGGCGGAGATCGGTCGGGCTCCGGCAAACGATCCGAGCGATCTGCGTTCATTCCGAACCAGATCTTCCGTCCATTCACGAGCACCACCGCTGGTATCCAATAGCCCCCACGGCGAAAGGGATGCTGGATAGGCGCCGAGCGGGATTTTCCACTCGCCGAAATTGGCCACGCGCCAGTCGCAACTCGTGGTACCTATTCCGGGCGGCCCTGATATGCCGGGTGATTCAGATGAATTCGCATAACTCCACCAACCCTCGACGCCCGAACCGTGGCGGTTAGGATCGAAGAAGGTGGCTTTGAGCCATTCGTCGTAGGTTGGGATCCAGTACTTGGCCCCGGCGAGATGGACCGGCACGTCGGAAATGTCACCCGAGTCACCCCCGAAGGTTGTAGTGTCGTATGCGCCCGTGATGAGTGAATCTCGGGTCATGAGTTTGCCATTGTGGAGCCAATTGCAGTAGCGCGCCGCATCGCGCCAGATGATTCCGCCCACCGGAGCCAAATCCGAGTTGTCTCTGCTTTGGAGCTGGTACTTCCAGCCGATGCCGTGGTAGTTCGGATCGACCTGCGCGCCCCAGAAGATTGGTGGCGTGTCGGTAAATCCGTATCCGCCTCCCTGGGTGCTGAAGGTATTGACAAACTCCATCCACTCCGCCGTTGAGACTTCCATCTTGGCAATGCGATAGGAGTATGAGACTGAGCCGCGACCATCGGCTATTGAGGGAAAGTCCGGGTCAGGAGACTGATACGGCACGTTACCGGGATGATCGATGTTGGCCCAATAGAAGTCGTGGTCCTGCGCGAAGGCGGGTGAGCTGAAGAGGATGCACGCAAGCAAGGCAAGGAGCGCGCGGTTCATACGTCCTCCATCGGCACACGGTACGCGCGGCGATGAGCGACGACGTTCGGGCCGAAGAGCGCGGTCAGGGTCGGCATTGCGCGGGTTTGGCTACCTCACCCGGAAACGCGTGGGGAAACACCCGCAGTGTGCACCCTACACTCGTGCTCTCTTCCCACTTCAAGGAGTTCCCATGTTCCAGTCCATTCGCGTCGGCGGCACGGGTCGTGACACGCTCGCGGTCGGCTATTTCCAGGGCCAGTCGTTCGACACCACCACCGCCAAGCTGCTGAAGCAGGTCGACCCCGCGGGCGCCGCCGCGGCCGCCCTCAAGCGCCCCGAATCCACGGGCGACGCGGGCGCGATCGCCGAGGCCTTCGCGAGCGCCAAGGGCGGACAATCGACGCGGGTGCTGGTCGTCGGGCTGGGCAAGGCCGAGGCCTTCGACACCGACGCGACGCGCACGCTGGCGGGCACGATCGGGCGGAAGCTCGCGGCGGTGAAGGCGACGGGTGTGCAGCTGGCTCTTACGCCCTGCTTCGAGAAGGCGGGGCTCGACCTTTCCGACGCGGGCCAGGCGTTCGGCGAGGGGCTGGGCCTGCTCGCGTGGGTGTGCGACGAGTTCAAGGGGACGGCGGCGAAGAAGGCGACGCGCGTGAAGCTCTCGATCCGCGCGGGCGAGAGCGAGTTCGACACCGCGATGGCGCGGGGCGTGGACCTCGCCGAATCGGCGAACTTCACGCGGACGCTGAGCCAGACGCCGCCGAACGTGGCGACGACGGGCTTCATGGCCGACATGGCGCGGAAGCTGGCGCGGAAGACGGGGCTGTCGTGCAAGATCCTGGAGGGCGACGACCTGGTGCGCGAGAAGATGATCGGGCTGATCAACGTGGGCAAGGCCAGCGAGAACAAGCCCTGCCTGATCCGCCTTGAGTACAAGCCGCGCGGCTCGTCGGGCAAGAAGCCCGCGGTGCTGGTGGGCAAGACCATGACGTACGACACGGGCGGCCTGTCGCTCAAGATCAACAACGGCATGGTGGGCATGAAGCGCGACAAGGACGGCGGGTGCGCGGTGCTGGGCGCGATGCACGCGATCGCGACCGTCATCAAGCCGCGCAGGCCGGTGGTGGCGTTGCTTGCGGTCGCGGAGAACTCGATCAGCGACGAGGCGTATCGCCCCGACGACGTGCTTCGCTATCGCAACGGCGTGACGGTCGAGGTGACCAACACCGACGCGGAGGGACGCCTCGTGCTGGCCGACGCGCTCTGCTGGGCCTGCGACAAGGAGAAGCCGGCGTACATCATCGACCTGGCGACGCTGACCGGCGGCGTGGTGGTGGCGCTGGGCTCGACGTTCGCGGGCATGTTCTGCGAGCACGACGGGCTGCGCGGGAAGATCGAGGCCGCCGCCAAGGCGACGGGCGAGCGCGTGTGGCGCCTGCCCATGCACGCCGAGTACCGGGACCTCATGAAGAGCCCGATCGCGGACATCCTCAACAGCAACCCGAACCGCAAGGCGCACCCGATCCAGGGCGCGGCATTCCTGTCGTACTTCGTCGACGAGAAGATCCCGTGGTGCCACCTCGACATCGCGGGCGTGCACGCGACCGAGAGGAGCGCCGGGTGCTTCGTGGAAGGCCCGACCGGCTGGGGCGCGCGGCTCCTGGCGAATCTCCTCGAGAACGACACGGGTCGCTGACCTCGGAGCCCGGGCATGCGCGGGGCGATGGGCGAAGCCAACGAGCGCCTCGGTGAACCCGCGTGGCTGCGCGAGTCGTGGCCGACGCTCCTGTCGCGCCGCGCCACGCTGTGGTGGTACCGGCGCGGTGATCGCTACGCGCGGCACCGATCGATCCTGGCGCAGGGTCTTGACCACGCGCGCCCCACGACCGTGCCGCCCTTGCGCGAGGCGATCTCGCTGCAGCTGGCGCTGCGCCTGCCGCGCTCGCTCGGGCGTGCCGCGCCGGAGTGGCTCGTCCTCGCGCTGGCGAGCATTCTCTCCGGCGTGATCCACGTCCTGGCGGCGTTGCTCGGCGCGATCGGGTGGCTGGTGGGCGTGCCCATTCGGATGGTGCTCCGCGTCGTCCGTCGCATCGCCCGCGCGCGGGATGCGGGGCGCGTGCGGCGTGAGTGCTTCGTCGACGTCGCGCCCGGGGTTGCGATCGGGATCGGGCTGGGGCCGCCGGGGGCGACGAGCGGGCACGCGACACCTCCGCCCGTGCGCCTGGAGTCCTACGAACAACGCGGCACGCGCGTGCTGGTCTTCCTGCGCCGCGTCGGAGAGATCGCGCCCGGCGCGACCTGGTGGGTATTCCTGCACGCTCGCCCCGACACCTCGCCCGGTGAGAATGCGTCGGCGTCGCTGCCTCTGCCCTTCCATCACGTGCCGCGGCTTGAGCTCTCGAATTGGCCGAGCGGGCGGGTGTATCGGGCGGAGTTCGACGCGCGCGAGCTCGGCGAGGGCGCGTTCAGGCTCGAGACGGGTGTGTACGACCCGACGACCCACGCGAGCATGGTGACGCCGCGCGGCGCGCCGGGGATCGAGCTTGGCGTGATCTCGATCGAGAGCGCGACTTCGGGAGGCGGCGCATGAGCGCGCCCGCCGGGTCAACCACGATGGCGCAGCGCCTGGCGGCGCGGTTCGCGGCCCGCGCGGGCTCCGAAGAGGTGCGGGATTACTGGCGCGGCATGGACGCGATCCTCTCCGTCGCGACCAGCACGACCGAACCCGACGATCCCCACCGCGAGCTCGGGCGCTTGCTCTCGATTCCGTTCGCGGCGTTCGCGATCCACGTGCTCGATGAATCGCGCCGGCTCGGGATCGATCGCCTGTACTTCCTCGCGCGCGAAGGGGCCGCGTTCATGCGCATCTGCCGGCGTCTGGCCCGCGCCCGCGGCGAGGCGATGCCGGCAGCGACGTACCTGGGCGCGAGCCGTGCGTCGACGTTCCTGCCCTCGATGCGCGAGCTCTCGCTGGGCGAGATCGCCCGCGTGTGGTACCAGTACCCCCACCAGTCGTTCTCACGCCTGCTGCGGAACCTGTCGCTTGACGCGGAGACGTTCGGCGCCCACGCGCGCCGCTGCGGCGTCCCGGACCTGGACGCGCCGATCAACAACCCGCTCGCCCACGCGGGGCTGGCGCGGTTCCTGAGCGACGATCGCGTGCGGGCCGAGTTCGCCATCGCCCGCGACCGCGCCCGCGAATTGCTCGCGGAGTACTTGCGCGATCGCGGCTGGTTTGACGCGACATTTGCGGGGCTCGTCGATGTTGGCTGGAAGGGCTCGATGCAGACCAACCTGTGGCGGGCCGCACCGCCCGCGCGGCTGCACGGCCTGTATCTGGCGCTCTCTCCCATCGTCAGCGACGACGCGCCCGGATGCTCTCGCGCGGGGTTCCTCGCCGACACGCGCGCCGACGACTGGGCCCAGGACCAGGTCCTCCTCAACGGCCCGGTGTTCGAGATGTTCGCGACCGCGCGCCACGGAAGCGTGCGCGGCTACGAGCGACGCGGATCAATCGGACGCGCCGGGCGCGTGCGCCCGGTCGTCGAGCATCATCCGGAAGAAGCTGAGAACTTCCGCGGCGTGTTCGCCCGCGTTCACCAGGGGATCGAAGAGGGGATCCGGGCGATCGAACTCGCCATCAATCCGCGGCTCAATCGCCCGGTCCTGTCGGAGAACGATCGCGCGAGCAACCGCGCGCCGGATGCAGCACCGGGCTCTGCGCCGGGCTCCGGAACCGGCTCCGCAACGGGGTGGCGCGACCTCTCGGGCGTCCAGCTGCGCCCTGCGGTGCTCGACCTCGTTCGCCGCTACATCGTCTATCCCACGCGGCGCGAGGCGGACCAGTTCACGTCCTATTCGCACGTGGAGAACTTCGGGGTCTATGAAACCGCGCGATATGAGTTCACGGAATCGATCGGGCATCTGATTTCGTCCGGTCCTGTTGCTTCTGCTTTGCAACGGATACGCGACGCGGTGCTGCGGCATCTCTGGCCGCCCGGCGTGGTGCGCCGCTCGGGCGTGCCGCTGGCCAACGCACTTCTTGATGCTGAACTCACGCGCCGCGCGCGCCGGTGATCGGACCGGAGCAAAGCGTCACAATCGCTACAAAACACGCGATCCACTCGCTTTGGTGGCACGGATCGAAAGCTGTGTCATAGTTCAAGCGGCGCGCCCCTTCAAGGGCGTTGCGCGCGGGGAGAGGACGCCCCGCCCGCGTCGAACGGCTGCGTATTCGCCGTCTCGAGCACGGAGAAAGTGAAGAAAGGACGGTTTGTATGGAGCGGTATGTTTACGCGGGCGCCCTTGCGCGCCGGCGCGCTCCCCTGGCGGCGCTTGTTGCGGCGGGTCTTTGTGCCTGCGCCAGCGCCGATGTTGTCTATTCCAACGACTTTGAGTCGGGCGGCTGGATGCCCGAGTGGACGAGCAACGTCCGCTCCACCACGCCCGTCTCCGGACGCACCTTCCTCGGCGAGTTCAGCAACGACGCGGTGCGCCTCAATCTCGGCGGGCTGGCCACCCACACCGAAACAACCGTCTCGTTCGACTTCTACGCCATCCGCACCTGGGACGGCAACACCTGGCCCGGCCCGGACAACTTCGCGGTCCGTGTGGTGGGCGGCGCGACGCTGCTCGACACCACCTTCGTCGTCAGCGAGCCCGACAACTGGCGCACCCAGAGCTACCCCGCGCCGACCGGGCAGGGCGATTACGCCCAGCGCACCGGCGCGGTCGAGAACAACACGCTCGGCTATTCCTGGCACGGCATCGCCTGCGACGCCGTGTGGCACTTCGACCTCACGTTCGAGCACACCAGCCAGTACCTGGCGGTGGACTTCATCGGCTCGGGCCTCCAGCCCATCGACGACGAGAGCTGGGGCATCGATAACGTGCAGGTGAGCACCAACTCCATCCCCGCGCCGGGCGCGATGGCGCTGGGCGGGCTCGGACTGGCGACGGCCCTGCGCCGCAAACGTCGCTGAACGAGGAACATCGCGCGCCGCGGAGTGCGACGCGACCAAGGCGTACGTTCTTTCCAAGGGCAACCCCGCCCGTCGCGGGGTTGCTCTTGTTTGTGGCCCCCGGGCGCGCCGGCCCCAATTCTCTCGTTCTCTCCTCCGCCCGTGACCGCGTGCATCACGCGAAGCGCCCTGGGCGGTTATCACTCCACGCCGGGCGGCGTGCCCCATGCTCCGCGGAGACTCTGCGGGTTGTCCCGTCTGCGCCGACGACACCGGACGCTCCCTCGGGGTCGGTGGTGGAGTTGCGCCCGCGCCTTGCCGATGGTGCCGATAGCCAAGGCAGCGCGGCCGACCGCGCCACGCCTCGGCGATGGGGCCTTCGTTGATGCGTCGCTGGGTGACACTTTTGTTTCTGCTCGTGGGCGCGATCGTCGCCCAGGCCCAGCCCGCGCGCGTCCACATGCCGCTCCCCGCCAAAGAGAGCGGCTCCGCGAACTTCAAGGCCACGCTCGGCGAGAACGACGAATTCGACCTGCGCGACACGCGCGGCAACACGCCGATCGTGCTCTCGCGTGGCACGCCCATCCTCGAGAACTTCGACCCCGCCATCAAGGCCGAGGTCGCGCTCCAGGAACAGCCCGCCGGTGGTGACCTCATCTTCCGGTTCAGCAACACCGCCAGCGAACCCAAGCGCCTCGGTGTGATCAACATCGGCATCGCCACGATCGGACGAAAGATCTCCTACTGGGACTTCCGCGACGTGCCGCGCAAGCGCGCGGTCGACGGCCAGTCGTTCTCCGCCCAGTGGGCCGACTATCCCGACGAGCTCTACTCGCCCGTCTTCGTGCTCGAGGGCGACAAGTACACCCTCGGCGTCAGCCTCCTCTACCCCGTGATGGCGTACAAGCACGACGTGCGTCTCTCGATATCGAGCCCCGGCGGCAAGCAGGTCTCGGGCGAGGGCGGACGCGGCTGGCTGGCGCGCTTCCAGCTCGGGAGCATCGGCGACGCCGCCGCCACCTCACTTGCCCACGACGCCGAGCTCAAGCCCGGAGAGACCCGCACCTATGTCGTGTGCGTTCGCGCGATGCCCAGCGGCCAAGGCTGGCAACGCACACTCGTCCCCTACCGCAACTTCTTTCGCGAGCTCTACGGCGTGGCGAAATACAAGCGCAGGCCCGAGGCGATGCAGGGCTTCCACGCCGCCGCCGAGTCCTGGCTCGAGCCGTCGAACCCGCGCGGCTGGAACCCCGTGTTCCGCCCCGACGAGCGCGGCTGGGCCGGGCTCGTGAAGCACCTCCGCGAGATCAAGGCCGGCGGCATGGTGCTGCGCGGCCAGACCGGCGTCGCGCCCTCCAACCCCGCGCCCTTCCAGATGGCCACGCCCTGGTCCAGGCAGCCCGGCTTCGCCGAACTGATCGACCGCGAGCGCGGCCTGCCCTCGCTCCCGCCCCTGGGCACCGAACTCGCCCTGTGGTGGGGACGATCGTGCCAGGTGTCGACGACCTTCGACGGCCTGGAGTGGGAGGCGTTCGAGCCGAGCTACACCGACCACGTGCAGGCGTCGCTGGCGGAGATGGACGCCGCGGTCCGCGCCGGCGCCTCCACGATCATCCTCGGCGACTTCCGGCACGCGATCACGCCCATCTGGACGCAGTACTCGTGGCTGCGCACGCTCCAGAATCGCTACCCAAAGACGCGTTTCGTGATCGAGCCCTCCGCGTGCGACATCCTGCACGTCGTCGCGCCGAGTATGGTTCGCGCCACGCTCGATCAGAAGGCGACGTCGCCTGAGGCCCAACTCCTCATCGATTCGCCCCACTATCTCGCCGACCTGCTCGTGCCCGGGCACGAGACCTGGGCGAGCCACAGCTACGCGCACTACGCCGATTACTTCGGCACGCCCGCCGACGCGGAAATGGTCGCGCGAGACTCCGCGCGCATCGCCGACGCGGGCTACGTCCCGCTGATCTGGTGGGACGGCACGATCCCCGGTCGCGTCGCGGCCTCGGAGTCCTGGAGCACCAGCGTGCCCAGCGACATCAAGCTCGATCCTCGCTCGCGCCTCGCGCAGACCAACGGCTCGGCGTGGGACATGTACAAGTCCGTCTCGACCCCCACCAGCCGCGACAAGGGCAAGGACCAGCGGAAGCGGGCGAGCGGCACGGTGATCGTCCGACCCGGGAGCGGCGAGGAAGACGCCCGCGTCTCCAAGCCGCCGTCGGAGGGCGAGGACGCCGCCAAGGCCCTGCAGCGGGCGCGCGGCCAGGACTCGCCGACGCCGACCGTCAAGTTCAAGGTCGTCCCCAACCAGAAGCACGACGATCCTCCGCCGGAACCTCAGGGCGAGCCCCAACCCGCCCCCGGGAACGACCCGCCCGCGCAGCCGCCGGCGGAAAATGAACCCGCCAAAGACCCCCGTTGACAACGGCATAACCAAAGCAGGACCAAGGGTTTATGCACAGAGGGCTCGTGCGGCGACCGATTCTCGGTTACATTCTCTCACAACCGAGGCAAGGCCGTGGTGCGAAGGCGACATGAGACGCCGGGGCGCACGGCATACCGCCGCGCAAACACACAGGGAGAAAGAGCATGAACTGGTCCCGCATGATCGCCGGAGTTGCCGCGCTGGCGATTTCCGCTGTTGCCTTGGCGCACAACACCGAGTTTCGCCGCGTCTGCCTGCTGACCGGGACGCAGGAAGTGCCGCCGAACGCCTCGGGGGCCGACGGCTGCGGCTCGTTCGTGATTGACCCGATCAACAACAAGATCACCTACCGCATCGTCGTCACGAATCTGTCCGCGGCCGAAACCGCCGCCCACATTCACGGGCCCGCGGGCCCGGGCGTCGCCGGACCCATCATGTTCGCGCTCCCGCCCGGCCCCGTGAAGAGCGGCGTCATCACCTACAACCAGTCGCAGGAAGCCGACATCCTCGCGGGCAGGATCTACGTCAACGTCCACACCACCAACTTCCCCGGCGGCGAGGTGCGCGGGCAGATCGTAACCCACGTTGCTTCGATCGACGGAGCCCAAGAAGTTCCGGCCAACGGCTCTCCCGCCCGCGGCTTCGGGCTCTTCATGTACGACAACGTCGCCAACACGCTCGACTATTACATCGCCTACGCCGGACTCTCCGCCGCCGAGACCGCCGCCCACATCCATGGCTTTGCCCGCATCGGCGTTGCCGCCGGCATCAAGCACGCCCTCCCCGCCGGCAACCTCAAGGTCGGCAGCTGGAACTTCACCGACGCCGACGAGGAGAACCTCTTCAACGGCATGACCTACGTCAACATCCACTCGACCAATTTCCCGGGAGGCGAAATCCGCGGACAGATCGTCTCCACCGTCGTGCCGATCGAAGGTACACAGGAAGTTCCGCCCACACCCTCCACCGGCGTCGGGTGCGGCTTCATCTCCCTCGACGTCACCGGCAACAACCTCTCCTACGACATCCGCTACGCCAACCTGACCGCCGCCGAGACCGCCGCCCATATCCACGGTTACGCCGGCGCCGGCCAGAACGCGGGCGTCAAGCACACCCTTCCCGCCGGAGCGCGCAAGCTCGGAAACTGGGCCTATGGCGCTGTGCAGTCCGACGAGAACCTCATCAAGGCCGGACTGACCTACATCAACGTCCACACCACCAACTTCCCCGGCGGCGAGATCCGCGGCCAGATTCAGCCCCCCTTCCTGCCCTACTGCCCCGCCGACTTCAACGACGACCTCTTTGTGAACGGCGATGACTTCGACGATTGGGCCGCCCTCTTTGACGCCGGCGCCACCTCCGCCGACCTGAACTTTGACGGCTTCGTCAACGGCGACGACTTCGACTTCTTCGCTGAACACTTCGAGTCGGGCTGCTGAGCCAGGTTCGCCACTTCTCTGCCCCACAGCATCTGCGGCCGTGTGAGTGATCCGCGGCCGCGGATGATTTTTGGAACGAGCGATCTTTCGTACCCCCAAGCGCCGACGAATGGTCGCGCGACCTCTCAGCCTTCGCTCCTCCCTTGGCCGATACACAGGCCATGTTCGCCATTCTCTGTGCCATCCTGGCCGGCCTCTGCTGGGGCGTCGGCGAGATCTTCACCAAGGGCGCGATCAACACCAAGGAGATCGGCCCGATGGGCGCGGTCTTCTTTCGCGCCGGCGTCACGCTCCCCCTCGCGCTCGCCGCGTTCCTGGTCGCCCACTCGGTCGTGAAGTCCGAGCCGCAGGTCTGGTGGCGCGACATGAGCGGCTCGACTTGGGCCAAGCTCATCTTCGGCTCCGGTGTTCTCGCGGGCTTCGCGGGTGTCTTCTTCTTCTACCTCGGGCTCGCCCAGCCCGGCGGCGATATCTCCCTCCTCCGCCCCATCGCCTTCGCGCTCGCGCCCGCCACCGCCGTCATCCTCGGCTGGCTCATCCTCAAAGAAGAACTCACGCCCCGCAAGATCGCCGCCGTCGTGCTGATCGTCAGCGGCATCGTGCTCCTGACCGGCGGCCGCAAAGCCCCCGCCGCGCCGGGCGAGAACGCGACGAGCTCGGCAAGGTCAGAGTCGGTTTCCACCGGCGCATGAGAGGTCGTCCGTAACATCTGAGCGCCGCGATCGCGTCGCGCGCGGTCTTGTTTTTCGGGCACGCGAATGCCATCGTGCGCTGTTCTTTTCGTTCAATCTCCACTCGGTCTCCGTCACCCCGACGCGGATCGACTGGACGCCAAACGATGGGCCGAACGCGCCCCGCGCGCCCGCCAAATGGTCCGACTCTCCACCCTCTGCTATCGTGCTCTCGATTCAAGCGTTCGATCGGAGGAGGCCCGTGTACGACCTGCTCTTCGACGGATTCGGCCCGATCTTCGGCATCCCCGCGGTGCTCGGCACGGTCTTCTTCGTGCTGCGCCTCGTACTCATGCTGATCGGGCACGGCGACGCCCACGGCGACGTGGCCCACGACGTCCACCCCGATCCGGGCGAGGCCTTCAAGGTCTTTTCGCTCCAGGCGTTCGCCGCGTTCTTCATGGGCTTCGGCTGGGCGGGCATCGCCGCGATGCGCGGCGCCGGGCTCGGCATCCCGCCCTCGCTGGTCATCGGCGCGGGCGGCGGCTCGGGGATGGTGTGGCTGCTCGCGGTTCTTCTCCGCGCCGCGTGGTCCATGCAGTCGTCGGGGAATATCGACATCAGCGAGGCGATCGGCCTCTCGGGGCAGACGTATGTGACGATCCCGGGTTCGCGCTCCGGGCGTGGCCAGGTGCGCGTCGTGATCGAGGATCGCCAGCGCATGTTCAACGCCGTCACCGATGGCGCGACAATCCCGACAGGCACGCCGGTGCAGGTCGTCGGCACCAACAGGGACAACACGATCACCGTGCTTCCGGAGGACGCGATGGGTCGCGCGGTGTCGACCAATGGGCCGCTGGGATTTGTCGGCCCGGGCGAGCCCCGCGCGTCGGACGGCCCCCGCGCGTGATTGACGCGGGCCGGATGCGTGCGGGCCGAGTTCGTACAGGCTGGATTCGTGCAACCCGATTCGTGAAACCGTGCCGCGGGGCGTGATGGCCGCTCGGCATGTTCGAAGAGGAGGCCGAGGCTTGCGCCGCGCGCGTGGCGCCGAGCGAGCCCGGCACACAGGAGGACCCGTGATGACCACCGCGACGCTGACCGACACCGTGATGTCCGCCCCGTGCGGACCGGCGATGCTGGCCCAGGGCTCGTGGCCGGACTCCGTGAGGGGGCTGGCCTACTTCGGCATCATCGGCGCCGTCTGCCTGATGCTCCTGTTCTTCGTCATCCTCATCATCAAGCAGTACAAGCGCTGCCCGAGCAACCGCATCCTCGTCGTCTACGGCAAGGTGGGCGTCAACCGGGCCTCGCGCTGCATGCACGGCGGCGGTGTCTTCGTCGTCCCGCTGGTCCAGGACTATGCCTACCTCTCGCTCGAGCCCACGGCCATCGACATCCCGCTCTCGGGCGCACTGTCGCAGAATAACATCCGCGTGAACGTGCCCTCCACGTTCACGGTCGGCGTGTCGACCGACCCCGTGCTCATGAACAACGCCGCCGAGCGACTGCTCAACCTCAACTCGCTCCAGATCCAGGAGCGGGCGCAGGACATCATCCTGGGCCAGTTGCGCCTGGTGATCGCGACGCTGACGATCGAGGAGATCAACCGCGACCGCGAGAAGTTCATGAAGCTCGTCAACGAGAACGTGGCCCAGGAGATCAACAAGATCGGCCTGGAGCTGATCAACGTCAACATCCGCGACATCACCGACGAGAGCGGGTACATCGAGGCGATCGGCAAGCGTGCCGCGGCCGAGGCCATCAACCGCGCCAAGGTCGAGGTCGCCCAGCAGGAGCGCGAGGGCGCGACCGGCGAGTCGATCGCCGTCCGCGAGAAGACCGTGAACGTCTCGCGTGAGACGGCGACCGCGGTCGAGGGCCAGAAGCAGGCCGAGCAGCAGCAGCGCGTCGCGGTCGCGGCGCTCGAGGCCGAGGCGGTGAAGGGCGAGACACAGGCGCGGCGCGACCGCGAGATCACGATCGCGCAGCGTGAGGCGGAGATCGCGGCGGCCAAGAAGAGCGCCGAGCAGGAGCAGCGCATCCGCGTGGCCCAGGCCGAGGCCCAGGCGGTGACGGGCGAGAACGAATCGCGCGCCCGGATGGCGGAGAGCCAGGCGGTTCTCTCGGAGATTCAGGCCGCCAGCCGCCGACGCGCCGATGTGGCCGCCGCCGAGGCGGCCAAGGCGATCCTGGTCGCGGAGCGCGAGCGTGAATTGGCGCGACTGGCCAAGGAGCAGATCGTTCCGCAGGAGATCGAGAAGCAGCGCATCGCGCTGGCGGCCGAGGCCGAGGCCGAGAAGCGCCGGCGCGAGGCGCAGGGCGAGGCCGACGCGATCCTGGCGAAGTACCAGGCCGAGGCCGAAGGCGTGCGCCGAGTCATGGAAGCCAAGGCCGAGGGCTATCGCCGCCTGATCGAGGCGTGCGGGCAGGACGCCGCGGTCGGCCCGACGCTCCTGCTTATCGAGCAGCTCCCCAAGCTCGTCGACGCGCAGGTCAAGGCGGTGCAGAACCTCAAGATCGACAAGATCACCGTGTGGGACACCGGCGCGGGCAACTCGGGGCGCAACACCACCGCCGACTTCGTGTCGGGGCTCGTGGGCTCGCTCCCGCGCCTGCACGAGATGGCGGCCCAGGCGGGCATCGAACTCCCGCCGGCGCTCGGCAAGCTCCACAAGCGCGCGGAAACGCACGTCGGCGCAAGCGACGACGCTCCGACCAGGGGCGCGTAGCAACGGCGTGATTAAGAATGTGCAACTTGAACGTGGGCGGCCTGGTTCTCAGGCCGCCATTCTCGTTGTCGCGATCGCCAGTTCATCCAAGAGCGCGACGATCCGGTCGCTGGTCTGCAAGAGCACCGAGTACTCGGCCTCGGCCTCTTCGACCTTCCCGGTCCTCTTCAGGTCGAGAATCTGCTTCACCAGCGCGTGCAACTTCTGGTGTTTCTGGTCGAGCTCGATCATGAGCGGGTTCTTGCCGAACTTCCGGAGTCCGACGCTGAACAACCACTGGCCCATCTCACATTCATTATGAGACAGCGCCTCGCTCTGCGGCATGGTGCGCTTGCCGTCCAGGTACGACCGTATCTTCGTCTTCCACGTCAGGTGCTTCTGCTTCGCACCGGCAAAGTCGAATACGTCAGACGTGCTCATCGCTTGCGACTCCCTGCGGCGCCACGACGCCGTCACACTCATCGGAAGAATGCCGACCATACTTGCCGGGGATTCCACCGGAATGACACGGGATAACTCGTGCCGCTTTCCATCCTTGCGACGACATCACTCAAATGGGTGGAATCCACGAGACCCATGTTCTCGCGCGTCACGCCTAACCGCGCAGACCCGCCAACGCTCGCAGGGCTTTCTCGATCGCGCCGGGCACGGGCATCACGCTCAATCTCGATTGCTTCACCAGCGCAAACGCCTCAAACCGTGCGTCGCTCTTGATCGCCGCGAGCGTCACGGGCGCTGTCACGAGACCGACCGGCGCAAGGTCAACCACCGCGAACTTCGGCTTGCCCTCGGGGGTTCGACCAGGTCTCGTTGGGTCCTCGAACGCACCGCCCAGCGCCCGCGCCACACCCACCACCGCTTTCTCGTCGCCCGTGTGATAGATGTAGACCGTGTCCCCTTTGGCGACGGACCGCAGATGGATCAACGCCGCGGCATTGGTCACGCCATCCCAGGTCGCCCGCCCCTTCTTCACAAGGTCCTGAAACGAGAACTCACTTGGCTCGGTCTTGAACAGAAAACTAGCCATAGGCAGCTCCAGAATGGCTTGATCGGGGCTTGGTGGGGGTCTCTGGGCGGATCGTGCAGGCACGATACAGGCTTCTGTCCGGGCTGTGAGGATTTGACGCTTTGTGGTAGGCTGGCGAAGCGGCGTGTGGCCGCGCGTCGGCCCAAAGACCACCGAGCATGCGATGAGCAACGCCCGTCAAGCCGACGTCTTTCCGGTCACCATGACCGACTGGATCCACGAGCGCATGTCGCTCGGGCCCGAGGGGCGTCGCCAACTCAATCAGGAGATCATGGCCCGTTACGCCTGGCCGCTCCAGGTGTACTTCATGGGCACGCGCGACCGCTGGCTGGGCGAGCCGACCGACATCGTGCAGGGCTTCTTCGCCAGCCGACTTGCGAAGGCTGAGTTCTTTGCCAACTGGTCCGCCAGCGGCCTGCGCCTTCGCCACTGGCTCATCAACGCCTTCTGCTTCTACCTCAAGGAGCTCCACCGCGCCCGTCGAAAAGAGGCCCGCGAGGTCGCCCAGGCCGACGAGCCAGCGACCGCCGAGGGCAACCCCTCCAAGGCCGCTGACCGCGCCTTTGCGGTCAGCGTGGTCCGCGAGGCCCTGCGTCTTGCCCAGGTCCAGTGCGAGAAGGAGAAGCTGGGAGCGCATTGGGACATCTTCCTTCGCCATTTTTACAAGGGCGAGGCGTACGCCGACTTCGCCGCGGACTTTGGTGTCGACGCGCCTCGAGCGGCCGTGATGGCCCGCACCGCCCGGACCAAATTCAGCGCGGTTGTCAGAGATTTGCTTTCTCGTGAGGCTCCCGACGCCGATCCCGACGCCGAGATTCTCTCTCTCTTGGAGGAAAGCGGCGCATGAGCCAGGCCGACAGCTTCCAGCAGAGCTTCCCGGACGATTCGTTCTCTGACCTGAACGAACGCAGCGCCCTGCGCCTCCTGCGCCTTGGCCTCAGCCAGCCTCACCGCCCGATCGACGCGCTCATCGAGCGTCTGCTGGCCCCGGGCGGGCACGAGTGGTTCCGCAAGGTCATCCAGACGCCCACCTTCAGGACCTGCGTGGGAGATCCGGTCGCGTCGCTGGTCAACGGGCGCGTCATGCTCGTCCAGCTCTCCGCGCTCAAGGAGGCGGGCAAGTCGCTGGGCGCGGATCGCGATCGGGAGAACCGTCTGATCGCACGGGCCGCGTATGACCTTGCGATCGCGGCCGCCTTGGCCCACCACGGGCGGATCATCACAGCTCAGAAGCGATCGGAGCTGCTCCCGGTGCTGACCGACCTGGCCGAGGCGTTGCCCGAGCCGTGGGCCGGCATGGTCGTCCGCGCGACCGAGGCTCTGGATCGGGCGGAATAGCGACTGTTCGCTTGGGCACTCGGGCCGTCGCGGCGCGCGATCTACCATCCGCCCATGTCAACCACCACCAGCACCGACACCCACGCCGTCGCTCCCGCGCTCCTGGATGCCTGCCGAACACGCCTTTCCAAGCTGCGTGTGGCGGCCGGCAAGCACAACGCCGCCGCGTTCCTGGTCTCGCATCCTTCCGACGTCGCCTATCTCACGGGCTTCTTGGGCGGCGACAGCTACCTGATCGTCCCCACCGACGCCTCCGCCCGCCCGCTCCTGATCTCCGACTTCCGCTACGCGGAGGAGCTCGAAGCCCATCGCCCGCTCTGCGACCTGTTCATGCGTGAAAAGACCATGACACAGGCGCTGAAGTCGCTTCTCCCCGAGCGCGTCAAGGGGCTGACGGCGGTGCAGGGCGACCATCTGACGTACTCGGAGTTCGACACGCTGGCCGAGGCCGTCGGTCGCGCGAGCCTCGTGCCCACCTCGTCGATCCTGCTGAAGCTCCGTGCGGTGAAAGACGCGATCGAGGTCGAGAACATCCGTCGCGCGATTGATATCCAGCAGAAGGCGCTCCTGGAAGTCCTGCCCACGGTCCGCCCCGGGCGCACCGAGCTCGACGTCGCCGCCCAGCTCGAGGCCGAGATGAAACGCCGCGGCTCGGTCAACCCCGGCTTCCCCTCCATCGTGGCGGCCCAGGCCAACGGATCGCTCCCCCACTACTCGCCCGGGCCGGTCGAGGTGAAGGCCCACATGCCCCTGCTCATCGACTGGGGCGCGCAGTTCAACGGCTATCGCTCCGACATGACCCGCACCTTCACCCTCGCCCGCTGGCCCGAACAGGTCCGCGAGATCTACCCAATCGTGCTCGAGGCGTATCAGAAGTCCGCGGCCGCCCTCGCGCCGGGCAAGTCCGGTGCCGAGATCGACGCCGTCGCCCGCGACGTCATCACCAAGGCCGGGTTCGGCGACAAGTTCGGGCACGGGCTCGGGCACGGCATCGGCCTGGCCATCCACGAAGAGCCCCGGCTCTCCCACCGCGGCGACGCCTCGGTCCTGGAACCCGGCAACGTCGTCACCGTCGAGCCCGGTATCTATCTTCCCGGCGTGGGCGGCGTGCGTCTGGAGGATGACTACCTCATCACGCCCACCGGGGCCGAACGTTTGAACTCGCTCCCCATGGACATCCAGTGGGCGACGTTGGGTTGAGGCTGGGTTGAGGCTGGACGCCACGGGGTAGTCCACCGCGCGCATGCGTACATCGAACCCAAGGCCGGTGTTTGTCCGGTCTCCGCGCCTCCGGCCCATCGCCCCGATAGGATGTGCTTCTCAGGGCGTCGGCTGAATCGGCGCTCGATCCGAAACCTCTTGGGGAGACCCCGCGCACGGCGGGGACTGCCATGATTGAACCCTCGAAGCTGCGTGAGCTTGTCCAATTGATGGTCGACAACGACCTGACCGAGCTCGATCTTCGCGACGACAAGCAGACCGTCACCCTCAAGCGCGCCGGGCAGGTGGTCGTCCAGGCCGCCCCGGCCCCGGTCATGATGCCCGCGATGCACGCGGCACCCGCGGCGGCCCCGGCGGCAGCCCCCGCCGCCGATCCCGGGCTGGAGTTCGTGGTGTCGCCGATGGTCGGAACCTGCTATTTGGCGCCGAGCCCCGACGCCGCCCCGTTTGTGAAGGTGGGCGACCCCCTGTCGAGCGGGCAGGTGGCGTGCCTGATCGAGGCGATGAAGGTCTTCAACGAGATCAAGTCCGACAAGGCCGGCAAGATCGTGCAGGTCCTAGTCAAGAACGGCGAGGCGGTGGAGTTCGGGCAGAGGCTGTTTGCGGTCAGAGCCTGAAGAAAGTCACGGAGTCACAAAGTCACGGAGTCACGAAGTGAAGACATTTCGGGACATCGTGGCGTGGCAGAAATCCATGCAACTCGCGCGGACCGTGTATTCCCGTTCAGGAAGTCTCCCCGACTCTGAGCGATTCGGGTTGATGTCCCAGCTTCGGCGTGCCGCCGTGTCGATTCCGTCCAACATTGCGGAGGGGTTCGGGCGGGAAACCCGGGCCGATTTCCTCCGGTTTCTTCGCCAGGCTCGCGGATCGTTGTTCGAAGTGCAAACCCAGTTGGAACTCGCGCAGGCTCTCACCATGCTCGATCGTGATCCGGAGCTTGACGCGCTTGTGGCCGAAACGGATCGAGTACTCCAGGGGTTCATCCGAGGTCTCGAAGCTTCCCAGGATCGCGCCTGATTCGGCTTCGTGACTTCGTGACTCCGTGACTTCGTGACTACTCCCACCATGTTCAAGAGAGTATTGATCGCAAACCGCGGCGAAATCGCCCTCCGCATCATCCGGGCCTGCAAGGAGCTCGGCGTCGAGACCGTCTGCGTGTACTCCACCGCCGACAAGGACGCGCCGTACCTCCGCATGGCCGACCGCGCCATCTGCATCGGCCCCGGGCCCGCCAAGGAGTCCTACCTCAACATCTCGCGCATCATCTCCGCCGCCGAGATCGCCGACGTCGACGCCATCCACCCGGGCTACGGCTTCCTCTCGGAGCGCCCCGACTTCTCGATGGCCTGCCGCGACTGCAAGATCGAGTTCATCGGCCCCTCGCCCGAGGCCATGGGCAAGCTCGGCGACAAAGTCGAGTGCAAGAACACCGCCAAGGCCAACAAGGTCCCGGTCTTCCCGGGTTCGGACGGCGCGATCGAGGAGGAGGAGGAGGCCGTCGCGGTCGCCGCCAAGATCGGCTATCCCGTCATCATCAAGGCCTCGGCGGGCGGCGGCGGGCGCGGCATGCGCGTCTGCCGCAACGAGGCCACGCTGCGTTCCTCGATCAAGGCGGCCCAGCAGGAGGCACAGGCCGCGTTCGGCAACGGCGCGGTCTTCATCGAGAAGTTCCTCGAGCACGCGCGCCACGTCGAGATCCAGTGCCTGGGCGACAAGCACGGCAACGCCGTCCACCTCTTCGAGCGCGACTGCTCCATGCAGCGCCGTCACCAGAAGGTCATCGAGGAAGCGCCGAGCCCGAACGTCGATCGGCGCAAGCTCGAGAAGGTCGCGGAGGGTGCGGCCCGCCTGCTCAAGGCCTCGAACTACGCCGGCGCCGCGACCGTCGAGTTCCTGATGGACGAGCACCAGAACTTCTACATGCTCGAGGTGAACACTCGCGTGCAGGTCGAGCACCCCGTGACCGAGCTGATCACGGGCATCGACATCGTGAAGATGTCGATCATGATCGCGTCGGGCGAGCCCCTTCCCTTCAAGCAGAAGGACATCCATATCCGCGGGCACGCGATGGAATGCCGCATCAACGCCGAGGACCCCGCGGAGGGATTCCGCCCGAGCCCGGGCAAGATCACGACCTGGCAGGTCCCGGGCGGCCCGGGCGTTCGCATGGACACGCACGTCGTGCCGGGATATTCGGTCCCGCCCAACTACGACAGCATGATCGGCAAGCTGATCGTCCACGCCGACTCACGCCCCGAGTGCATCGACCGCATGAGCCGGGCGCTCGACGAGTTCCGCGTCGACCCCATCAAGACGACGATCCCGCTGCACCGACGCCTCATGCAGAACTCCGACTTCCGCAAGGGCGGCGTGGACATTCACTATCTCGAGCGGCTGCTGAAATAGCACGCCTGTTTGGTGCGATAATCCCGCGCCGCGAGAGAACCGGCAAGGCCAGAGACCCGAGTCAAAACAGCATGCTCGCGGTCGCGCCATGCCGCTCCAATTATTTTCCCTGCTGCACGGTTGCCCGAGCTTCGGGGGCTTGCGGGCGAAGCTCATTCATCGCCGACGCGGCGAACGCCAGCAACGCGACGACAACAAGCCACCGACCTTCCTTGCCGCGGCTTGCGCGCAGCGCGATCAGCCCGAGCGCCGCGCCGACCAGGCCACCGCTCGCGAAGAGGACCAGATACCCAAGCCCTTCCGCGACCGACCCGATGTCACGGCCCTGCATCATGGATGCGACAGTCGGATGAGAGCGACCGACGGGCTGCAACCACGAGGCGATCGCCCACACAACGCCGAGCAGTGTGAAGATCCAGCCCAGCCTGATTGCAACGTACGTTACCGACTCCCGTGTCATGGCCAACGTACTCCGTCAGCGCCCGCCGCGTTCCTGGATTCGCTCGGCGCGCCTCCGTGGTTCCGACGTCTCTGCGATCGGTCTCCTCGTTGATCCCAATCCGCTCGGGCATCGCCCCGCGTCCTAGAGCAGCGTGCCGCGCAGCACGAGCATCGCCACGTTGAAATAGATTGCGATCCCGGTGACGTCAACCATGGTTGCGACAAAGGGCGTGGAGCTTCCCGCGGGGTCGAGCCTGCACTTTTTGAGGATGAAAGGGAACATCGCGCCCATGATGGAACCCCACAGGACGATGCCAAAGAGGCTGGCCGAAATCGCCGCGGCCAACAGATAAAAGTGCTCCTGCACCGAGAAATCGAGGATCTTTGCTCCGTCGGGGCCGCGCAGGGTTTCGTGGGTGAGCGGGTCGAGTTTGTCCTGGGTCCACCAGCCGAGCCAACCCCAGGCGGAAACGCGGACAAATCCGATGGCGCCAATGATCGCGCCAAGGATGGCGGCGACGGAGAGTTCCCGTTTCAGGACACGCCACCAGTCCCGGATGGCGATCTCTCCGGTGCCCATGGCGCGGATGACGAGCGTGGATGATTGGGAGCCCGAATTGCCGCCCGACGAGATGATCGCTGGCACGAAGATTGAAAGCACGATCACCTTGCTCATCAGGTCGTCGTAATAGCGGAGCGTGTTGGAGGTCAGCAGTTCCGATAGGAAAAGGAGGCACAGCCATGGTGCTCGCTTCTGCACCAGGGATGCCACCGACGCCTGCGCGAAAGGCTCCTCCAGCGCCGCCATGCCGCCGGCCTTCTGCATGTCCTCCGTGGCCTCTTCCTGCGCCACGTCGGCCACGTCGTCGTGCGTCACGATGCCGATCAGTTTCCCGCGCGAGTCCACCACCGGCAACGCCGTCCGGTCGTACCGCTGCAGCGTCTGCACCGCCTCGCTCTGGGGCTGGTCGGCCCGCAGCGCCACGAAGTTGCGGTTCATGATGCTCTCGACCGTCTCGCCCGGATCGCCCAGCAGCACCTGGCGCAGCCGCAGGTCGTCGATCAAGACGCCCTGGTCGTCGACGACATACACCACGTTGATCGTCTCGGCGTCGCGCCCGAACCGACGCACGTGATCGATCGCGTGCGCGATCGTCCAGTCCGGCTTCACCCGCACATAGTCGGGCGTCATCAGCCTTCCCACCGAGCGCGGCGGGTAGCCCAGGATCGCCTGCGTCACCGCGCGGCTCTCGGGGCTAAGGCGCGCCACCAGCCGCTGCGCCACCTCCTCCGGCAGCTCGTCGAGCAGGCGCACGCGGTCGTCGGGGTTCATCGCCTCCACGACCCGCACCGATCCCTCGTCGCCCAGCTTCTCGAGCAACAGCTCCTGCTTCTCCGGCGCCAGGTACGCGAACGCCTCCGCCGCGTCGTCCCTCAGCAGAAACCGGAACGCGACCGCGGCGTCGTTGGGCTCCAGCTCCGCGAGGATCTCCGCCACGTCCGCCGTCGGCACGCCGTGCAGCGCGTCCCGCAATTCCGAGTAGCGACCGTCGCGCACCAGCTCGACGACCTCGGGGCAGAGAAGTTGCGCGACCGGATGCATGACAAGATCAAAGTCCGCCCGCGCACGCGGGGCGAGCCGCGCACCCAAAATCGTTGACGTTCCCCCGAGTGCTTCGCGACTCGAACGCCCCGGCCCGGATCGAGACCCGCCCTCACAATCCAGCCACCGATCCCAGCGACCCGAGCGTGATCGGCTCGTGTGCAAAGAACGGTTCGGCCGCCGCGGTCCCCGCCCGGCTCCCGAAGTACGTCAGCCCCGCCATCACCCGCTCCACCAGCCCCGCGTTCGCCGGGTTGGCCGTGAATTGCGAGTGGTACGCCTCCAGGCTCGCGCGCTTCGCCCCCTCGAACCCCGTCACGTCGATGAGAAATGTCGGGTCGGGCACGCGCCGCAGGTGCGAGCAGTAATAATAGAACAGCCAGCGCGGGTACCGCGCCGGGCCGTCCTGCATCCCGGGCGGCGTGGGCGTCGCCAGCCCCGACAGCTTCGCGTCGAACCGCGCGTCCTCCGCGATCCGCGTCGCCGCCAGGTGGTCCGGGTGCGCGTCCAGCCCGTGCGGCACGAACACCACGTCCGCGCCATGGGCCCGGTACACGCCCGCGACCACGTGCCGCGCCTCGATCGTGTGCTGCACGCGCCGGTTGGGCAGGTCGAGCATGATCCGCCGCACCCGTCCGCGGCATGGCCCGCCGCCCCGCGCCGAACCCGCCAGCGCCACCAGGGCCGCGTCCGCCTCTTTGATCCGCGTGGGCCGATCGCCAAAGGGCGTGGGGCATCCGTCGGTCAGGTCGCAGATCAGAACGTCGTGACCCTGGGCCGCCAGCTTGGCGATGGTCGCGCCCATGCCGATCTCGGCATCATCCGGATGCGGCGCGATGACGACGATGTTGGCCACTCAATCGTCCTCGCCGCCGGCGATGGTGATGAGCCCGAGCAACGACGGCATGCCGTCCGCGCCCGGGGCCTCCAGCTGCGACAGCACGACCTTGTCCGGCCGCTCCATCGAGAAGAACCCGCCGCCGTGGAACTCATCGCCGAACTCGTCCGTGAACGAGTACAGGTCCAGCGTCACGGTCTGTCCGACCTCGATCTTGTCGATCATGCGGCTGAAGCGCTGGTTCAGCCACATCCGGCAGGGCCCGAGCGGCCCGGCCGTCGTGTTCGTGAACGTGATCGAGGGGCCCGACCTCAGCACCTGCACGTTTATGATCTTCGCCTGGCCCGCCGCCTCGCCCGGATACACCGGCGCGTTCTCCGGGATCGGCCGGGGCGCCGACGAGCACGCCGCGACCACCACCGCGCCCGCGCTCGCCACCATCACCAGCACGGCCCGAGACAGCCGTGCCACCAAGGACGTCGAACCGCGCGGGCGTGGAGGGGTCGTGCTCATGCTCCCCTATAGTCCCACGACCGCCGCGCACAAGCAAATCGAGCCCGCCCGGGCTACCCGCTTTTCACGCCCGCACACCCACTCCGCGCCCCCGCCGATTCTCTGGAACCCGCCCGGATGTCCGTCGAGCCCCACAGCCAGAACGCCACCGCCCCGACCCCCGCCATCGCGCCCGGGGCCGAGGACATCGACGTCCGCCGCGTCGCCGCCGAACTCGGGGCCCGCGGCCTCGACCCCCGCATCCCCGCGCTGGTCCCCGGCTTCGACGCTCCCTTCTTCCAGGCGGGCCTCGCCGGCTATTCCGACGCCGCCATGCGCATCGTCGCACGCCGACAGGGCTGCCCCTTCTGCGTCACCGAAGCGCTCCTCGATCGCACGCTCCTGGCCGGCGGACGCGGCTTCTCCAAGGCCGACCTCGGCGAACTCCACGACAACATCCCCGGCGGGCGCGAGGACCACCCGCTCGCGGGCCAGATCATGGGATCGGACCCCAAGGAAATGGCCGCCGCCGCCCTGAAGATGATCGAGCAGCGCGCCCGCAACGACCGCGCCTACCGACGCCTCGCTTACGACGGCGCGCTGGGGCCCGGCGGCGAGGGCGTCACCGCGCTCCGCCTCCCCGGCGGCGAACAACTCGACCCCGCCGAGGGCCTCGGCGACGACGACGCGTGCGATATCGCGTGCGAGGACTCGTGCGCGCCCGACAGCACGTGCGCCCCATCAAACCCCGATGACGACACCTGCGAATCGCTGATCGACCAGATCAACCGCCTCGACGCCGCGGACTCGACCGAGCTCTCGACCCTCGCCGCCGTCGCGGATTTCGCCGCCCCCGGCGCGATGCTCGCCTCGCCCGCGCCCGCGACGTTCGAGGTCGTCGACGTCAACCTCGCCTGCCCCGTCAAGAAGGTCGACCGCCGCGCGCGGGGCGGGCACTGGCTCACCGAGCCCGACGGCGCGATCGAGATCCTGGAAGCGGTGCGCGAGTCGCTCCCGCCCAACATCATCTGCGCCGTGAAACTCCGGCGCGCCTACGACGACACGCCCGAGATGGCCGCCAACTTCGAGAGGATCTTCGACGCCGCCTACCGCATCGGCTACGCCTGGACGACCGTCCACGCACGCACCGTGCAGCAGAAGTACATCGGCCCCAGCCGCTGGACCTTTCTCCGCGACCTGGTCCGCCGCCACCCCGGCAAGATCGTCTTCGGCTCGGGCGACGTGTGGGACGTGAACGAGATCTTCCGCATGATCGCCTACACCGGCGTGTCGGCCGTCAGCGTCGCCCGCGGCTGCATCGGCAACCCGTGGATCTTCCGCCAGGCCCGCGAATTGCTCGCCGGACGCCCCGCGCTCCCGCCCTCGCTCGCCGAGCAACGCCGCGTGCTCCGCGAGCACTTCGAGCTCTCACTGGTCGTTAACCGCGGCATGCGTCGCGGCGACGAGGCGACCAGCAAGCTCATGCGGAAGTTCGGCATCCGCTTCTCGCAGCACCATCCAAGGGCCGAAGAGGTCCGCCGGCGCATGATCGCCATCAACTCGATGCGCGACTGGCTGGCGGTGCTGGAGCAGTTCTACAGCGACACACCCTGAGCACGGGCCACCACACACGCGGACGCGAACAGGAACCCGGGTCCAATAGTTAGTATATACTATACTCATCCCCGCCGCGTACACTCGCGCCGTCGGGTCATCCGCCCCGGAGGCGATCCCATGCTCGCCGGCCAAGTCCCCCCACGCCCGCCCGCACGCCGCCCGCTGCTCTTTCATCTGGCCGGGCTGACGTTCAAGCGGGCCGACGACGAGGGCGAACTCCGCCAGGTCCACGAGCTGAACTACCTCACGTTCGTCCGCGAGATCGGGCAGCACGAAGACCCCGGACGACCTGCACTGGTCGACAAGTTCCACGAACGCAACCTCTACCTCATCGCCAAGCGCGGCCCCGAGGTCGTCGCGATGCTGGCGGTGCACGATCGGCCGCCCTTCTCCGTCGAGTCGCGCCTCGACGACCCCTCCTGGATCGACCGCCATTGCCCGCGCCCCCTGGAAGTCCGCCTGCTGGCGGTGCGCCCTACGGAACGCAAGAGCGTCGTGCTCCCGGGGCTCCTCCTGCTGCTCTACCGGCACGCCGGCGACGCGGGATACTCGCACCTGCTCGCGTCGGGCGTGCGCCGACAGCTCGGCATGTACCGCAAGCTCGGCTTTGAAGCGATCGGCGCGGAGCGGGCAACCGGCCGTGCGTTCTTCACGCCGCTCGCCATGGCGGTCGACGACCTTCCCGCGTCGATGCGCCGGATCGCGGCGCGACTGGAACAGCACGCGGCCATCGACGAGAAGCCCACGCCGGCGGAGCGTGCCATCTCGCTGCTCCCTGGGCCGCCGGATTTTCCGCCCGAGGTCGAGCGGGCGCTGGCGGATCGCGCGATCTCGCACCGGGCCCCGAGCTGCGTCGCGCGCTTCGAGCGCTGCCGCGACGTGCTGGGCGCGATGGCGGGCGGCGTGGACGCGACGATGATGATGGGGAGCGGAACGCTCGCGAACGAATGCGTGGCGGCCGCGCTCGCGTCGCTCCGCCCGCGGCGCGCCGGGCTGGTGCTCGTGAGCGGCGAGTTCGGCGCGCGGCTGGCCGAGCAGGCGCGACGCTGGGGGCTCGAGTTCGACCGGCTCGAGTGGGCGTGGGGCCGCGCGTGGAACATGCACGAGGTGGACGCCGCGCTGAGAAGGCTCGATGCCGGCGCGTGGGTCTGGGGCGTTCACGGCGAGACCAGCACCGGCGTGCTGAATCCGATCGATGATCTCCTCGCGCTCGCCCGCGGCCGCGGACTGCGCGTGTGCCTCGACTGCGTCAGCACGCTGGGGAGCGTGCACCTCGATCTCAACGGTGTGTTCCTGGCGACCAGCACCAGCGGCAAGTGCCTGGGCTCGCTGGCCGGGCTGGCGATCCTGCTCGGGAACGCCGTCGCGCTCCGCGGGCTGGCGATGGAAGGCGTGCCCCTGGCGCTCGACGCCCGGGCCGCCTTCGACACGCGCGGCCCGCGCTTCACGATCGCGTCGACGCTCATCAACACCCTCGACGCGGCGCTCGGGCGCCTCGACACCCGCGAGAAACGCGACGCGGAGTACGCGCGCCTGCGGCGTATCGGGGCGATGGTGCGCACCGGGCTCCGCCGCTTGCGCGCCGAGCCGATCGCGCCCGACGCGTGCGCCAGCCCGTCGGTGACGACCTTCGAGCCGCCCGCGGGAGTGTCGCCCGAGCGACTCGCGCTGGTGTGCCGAGCGGCGGGGTTTGAGATCAACGTGCACAGCCCGTACCTGCCGCCACGCGGCTGGGCCCAGATCGCGACGATGGGAAACGTGCAGGAACGCGACGTGGAGCGCGTCTTCAACGCGCTCGATCAATGGCATGACGCGCGATAAGACACGCGCCGCCCGATCGGATTGATGCGGGTCGCTCAGGCGACTTCGCGCAGGCGACGATCGAGGCCCACGCGGTAGCCGTTGCCCATGGGCAGGCACCGGACGACCATGCCCGACGCGCTGGGGAACCTCGAGCCCTCGGAGTACACCGCGACCACCGTGCCGTGGGGGAGCGGCGTGTCGCTGCGCAGGCCCACGCCCGTCGACGAGATGTCCTGCAGACGAACGCGGATGAGCGTGGACGCGCCGTCGGGCGTGGTCATGGTGGCCATGACCGTGCCGGCGGCGATACGCCGGCGGGCGCGCCGCCGATCAAACGGGATCGTCTCTCGAATCTCGGGATCGTGAGACATGTCTGGCCTCGTGTGAACCGGGAAGGCGGCTGGGGCGTCCTTGCCCCACCAAGCTTCCCATAAGCCTTCCCCACTCGGCTATCGGCGCTCACAGGCCCCGACTTGACCCGGATCTTGGTAGTCAACACCCGCACCGCGCGGATTTGGATGGAAGATAACCACGTTGGACCACGCACGATCACGCTGGCGCAGAGGTGCGCCGCCCCACGTGGTGGTTCATCCGTGCGCACCCGCGAGAGCGATCGCTACGCGCGCCGTCGCGCGATGTCCGCCGTGCTCGCGTACGTCACGCGCCCGTGATAGATGCTCGTCAGCGTCTTGGTGATCGACTCGCAGATCGCCGACACGTCGCGCAGCGTGATCTCGCAATCGTCAAACTGCCCGTCCGCCAGGCGCGCCTGCGCGATCGTGCCCACCACCGCCTCAATCCGCGCCGGCGTCGGCTCCGGCAGCGTCCTCGTCGTGCTCTCGATAGCGTCCGACAGCATCACGATCGCCGTCTCCTTGGTCCGCGGCTTGGGACCCGGGTACCGATAGTCGAACTCGTCGGGCACCTGCACCACCTCCGCGGGGTCCTCGCCCTCCGCGCGCGCCTGCTCCAGCGCCTGCTTCTTGGCGCGGTGGAAGAAGTACTCGACCAGCGTCGTCCCGTGGTGCGACTCGATGAAGTGCTGGATCGTCCGCGGCAGGTTGAACTCCCGCGCCAGCTCCATCCCGTCCTTCACGTGCGCCACGATGATGAGCAGCGACATCGCGGGCGACAGCTTGTCGTGCTTGTTCACGCCCGGCGTCTGGTTCTCCACGAAATAGTCGGGCTTGTTCATCTTCCCGATGTCGTGGTACAGCGCCCCGACGTACGTCAGCAGCGCGTTGGCGCCGATCGCGTCCGCCGCCGCCTCCGCGATCGCCGCGACGTTCAGCGAGTGGTTGTACGTGCCCGGGGCACGCTGCTGGAGCTCGCGCAGGAGCGGGTGCTTGGGATCGCGCAGCTCGATCAGCGTCATGCCGGTCGTCACGTCGAACGCACGCTCGATCGTGGGCAGGATGAAGAGCGTCACGCCGCCCACCAGGAGCCCGCCCAACGCCGCGATCCCGCCGTCGGTGAAGGTCTCCTCCAGCGCCGGCTCGCTGATCGGACGATCGATGAGCCCGACCAGGATCGTCGCGACGCCCATGCCCAGCGCCGTCGTGACCGCCACGCGGAAGAGCTTGTTGCGATCGCGGATTTCCTTGAGCTGCCACACCGCGGTGCCCACGCCCGTGATCATCACCGCGAACGTGCCGATCGACTGGTCCAGCGCCACGCACACCAGCGTCGCGTGCAGCACGCCGAACGCCAGCGCCACGCGCTGCTCGTACACGATCGCCAGGATGACGCCCAGGAATACGCTGGGCGTGACGATCGACAGCGCCGCCAGCCTCGGGTCCGCCGCCGTCGACAACACCGCCAGCGCCAAGGTCGCCGTGATCAGCGCCGCCGCCGCCGCCACCCGCGCCGGGTTCCGCCGGATCCGAGGGCAGAAGAGCGCCGTGTACCCCGACATCGCCAGCACGATCGCCGTCACCGCCGCCACCAGCGACAGCCGGCGCAACCACAACCGCCACGCCTCGCTGGTCGCGATGAACCGCGACATCTCGGCCTTGGCCAAATCCAGCTGCGCCGGCGTCAGCACGTCGCCGCGCGCGAAGATCACCTGGCCCACCGGGTTCATCTTGATGATCGGCACGATCCGCTCGCCCGAGCTTTTCTGGTCCGTCGCCGTCAGCGCCGTGTCAAAGCGATACGTCGGCTTGGCCCCCAGCGTCAGCCGCGCCACCACCACGTCCCGCGCCGCGCCCGTGAACCCCGCGTCCCTCGCCAGCGTCGCCATCACCTCCGGCAGCGTTTTGGCGTCGTCCACGTTCACCAGCTCGGTGCGCCGGATCAGCACGCTCTCGGCGCCGATCACCAGCCGCACGCTGCTGTGCAGCCCTTCCTGCGTCGATTTCTGCCAGCTCAGGTCATCCAGGAGAGGCAGACGGCGCAGCGTCCCGGCCAGCTGCCTCACCTTCGCAACCCACTCGCTCGTCGGCTGCCCATCCACCGCCTGAGCTTGCACCGCCGACAGTTCCTTCTCCGACATCGCGAACTGCTCGCGGATCGTGGGCTCGACCTGCTCGATCGACTTGGCCGCCGCCACCGTCCGGGGCAACGCCTCGATCGAACGCTGGATCTCGTCCAGCACCGGCACGTCCGCGACGTACACACGCGGCGTGCGCTGGCGGGCCGCCTCGCGCGCCGCCTCCGTCGCCGCCGCATCCTCGACTTCCAGCGGAACACGCACCACGCGCGTGTCGTTCATAACGCGCCCGGCCGCCAGGATCGGCCGCTCGCGCGCCCAGATCGACAGCACGCTGCACACCAGCACCACCGCCGCCGCGATCACCATCGCGACGCTCGCACGCGGGTTCTGCGCGACCTGCACGAGCAGACCCGCGTCCCCGCCGCCGAACCACGCGGAGCGCGCCCGCACGCGCTTGGCCAGCGCCGCGGTCCTGGTCATCGGTTTGGAAGGGTCTTTGGCCATCGTGGCGGACGCCGAAAGCCTATCCGAACGCCGCGTCCCACCGAAGCAGCATCGGCCCGTTCCGCACCCAACTTCCCGGACCTTTCATGGTTATCAGGCGCGATTTCCGCGGATGTTCGGGGGAAACTAGGGCAGCCCAAGCAGTCTTTGTCGCCCGCCCTTTTCCCCACCTTCGCCGCGCGACGGCGTGTACTTTCGCCTGCCCCGAGCGGCCCGGCGAATCGGCATTGACTTGACCACGCGCCGACGAGCCCGACCCCTGAGTACGTTCCCGTGCCGTCGACGCCTCGTTGTTTCCGCGCGATCGCGCAGCCCGAGTGTTCGGGAAGACCGGGCGGTTCCCGTCGGCGTGTGCCTTTGGTCGTTCGGCAATCCGTGCCGACGCCGTCCTTCCCCTCATCGCCCGCTGCGACAAGAGGGCCGAACAACACGAAAAGTCCCGCGGAACCCCAGCCGACCCCAGCACACGCGCCAGACCTATTTTCGCTCAAACATGCGCACCGGCGTTGCGACTCGCTCCGACGCCTCCGCCCACAGCCGGCGTGGAAAACGCGAGCGATCGACCGCGAAACTGCCTCGCGCGGAAGCGACGACAAGCCCGCGACACGAAGCTCCTTTGCGCCGTGGCGTGTCGCAATTCGTGATGTCGGCGGGGCGCGCGGGCGATCAGCGGCCGTAGCGGCGCACAACACCCTTGACGATGCCCTGCACCTGGCAGAACTTGACGCGGATGGGATCGAAGGCGGGATTGGCGGGCTGGAGGCGGATGTGGTCGTCCTCCTTGAAGAAGGTCTTGAGGGTGGTCGAGCCGTCGGGCAGGAGCGCGACAACCTTGTCGCCGTTCTGCGCGACTTGGGTGCGCTCGATGAGGACGTAGTCGCCGTCGAGGATGCCCTCGTCGCGCATCGACTCACCCTCGACCTTGAGGGCGAAGGTGGAGTCGCCGCGCGTGCCGGAGCCGATCACGTCGACCAGGTCGATCTCCTCCATGTCGGGGACGCGCTCGATGGGATTGCCCGCGGCGATCTTGCCGACCAGGGGGAAGCGGAGGGGGCGCGATTCGTCGGGGACGGCGATTCCGTCAGCGATCGACAAAGAGCGTGCCTTGTTGGGCTCGCGGATGAGGGCGCCCTTCTTGATGAGGGCTTCGACGTGCTCGAAGACCGTAACCTTGCTGACGCCGATCTCGTCCGCGAGCTCCTGCATCGTCGGGGAATAGCCCCGGCGCACGCGCCAGTCGCGAATGAGCTGCAGGATCCGAAGCTGCTTGGGTGTGAGATTCATAGCAACGCTCCCCAGAGAATCCGCCCGAGCCGGAGTTGGCCGGGCCATCCTCGTCCTTGGTGATCAGGGCCGCCCCACGGCGCCCCGACGAGTCCCACGCCCCGGAATCTCCCGACTCCGTGGGCGAACATTCCGAACACGCGCCTGTGGCGACCGCCGCCCCGGGCATAGATGCCTGATGTGCTGTCGAATCCGCATGGCCCGCAAGACCTGCATGGCCGGTGTTGCTCGCATGACCCGCGGGCTGGCTGTCGATCCAACCACGCTCGATGGCCCGGCGGAGCGACGCGGAGGCCGCGGGACGCAGGGCGGAGAGGGCCCGCCAGATGCCCGAACGCTGGGCCGCCATCTGGTGCTCGCAGGCGACCAGAACGCCCAGGCGCGATGCGATCCGCAGCGCGCGATCAGGATCGGACGCGCCCATTTGGATGGCCGGAACCCCCGTCGTGGAAACCGCGACCGGAACCGTGGGGGCCAGGGCGGCCACGCCGGCGGCCATCGTCGCTTCGGCGTTGATCGCCGCGTGGCATTCGCACTCAGAGAGCCCGCCGCACTCGGCGCATTCGACGTCGAATGCCTCGTCCGGCTCGCCGGTCTGGGTTGATTCATCTTCGGAGGGCGACCAGATGCCGCCGACGTTGCAGATCAGGTTGTACAGCCATTCCCCCGCGGCGCGGAGGAGGGACCACGGGCCGCCGTCGCCGGGCGCGGGCGAAAACTCCTGGCGATACTCGCCAGAGCCGAGGCAAATCACGGGCGTCATCGATCCATCCATCGCCGTCTCTCCGACCACCGCGCTGCCGAGCCGAGCGTCCCGCCCGACCCTGGCACTTTCCGGCTCGGGCGTCCGTTGCCCTCGCCGACCGCGGCGTCTCCGACGCACGCCACCCGACCAGTCCCTTCACCAACCCTTGACTTCACCATCTACCCGCACGAACCGACCCGGCACGTCCTCTGACTCTCTTGCCCGAGGAGCCGCATCGAACGAACTGCCCACCAGTTCACTCGAGTTCGCTCGCACGGCCCGCGTGCTGGATCGCTCAGCCCCGAACTTCTCTCTCCTGTTCGGCTCTCCTGTTTGCCGTTCGATTTGGAGTGCCGTCTCCCTCACAGGTCCCGGCAATCCGCGTCATTTGGCTCCTCATTCGTCGGCAGAGCTACCGACATCCGATCAAATTTCGTGCTACAAGTTTGGTAGAAGATAGCCGCACATCCCCCCCACGTCAACACCTTTTTCCGCCTTTCGTTCGGCATTGGGCATGGCCTCATCCGGCACCCGTGCGGGGTGTTTTTCTCGGACCCAGGCGGGCCGTTGGACGAAAGAACGGCGTGTAAAGGCTTGCTGGGACGCTATTTCGAGGTTTTTTCGAAGCGCGGGCCGTCGCGACGGACCCTTCCTTGGATTTCCAGCATGGTCAGGGACGCGCGAAGAGCTCCCGCGTCCAGGCCCGTTTGGGTCATGAGCGCGTCGAGCGTCAGCGGTTCGGTGAGTGCTTGCAGAACAGGATCAGTCGGCGCGCCGGCGAGCGCGTCGCTCGATGGTTTGATGCGGGCGTGCGTGATCGGCGTGGGGTCTGCGTCGTTGCGCGCGTCGCTCGGCTTCGCGCGGCGGCGCTTGGTCGGCGCTGGCTCGGACGCGGAAGGTGAATCGCTCGATGTGTCGAGGGGCAAGAGCGGTTGTTGTTCGGCGAGCGCGTACCGATCGGCGTGCGTGCCGTCGTGTTGGTGGCGCGCGGGAGTTTCGATGAGCGCGATGACATCGCCGGGCTCGGTGACGAGGGCCGCACCACCCGACTTGATGAGTTCGAGGCAGCCGCGGCTGGTGGGCGAGTCAACTCGCCCGGGGAGGGCCATGACCTCCCGACCATGTTCCTCCGCGGCGAGTCGCGCGGTGATGAGCGAGCCGGAGCGGAGGTCGGCCTCGATCACGAGCACGCCGAGGCTCATCCCGGAGACGATGCGGTTGCGGGCGGGGAAGTTCTCGGATTTGGGCTCGGTCTTGAGGGGGAGTTCGGAGATCACGACGCCGCGGCCTTCGGCGATGATCTCGTCGAAGAACTTCTGGTTTTCGGGCGGGTAGGCGTTGGAGAGGCCGCAGGCCTGGACGACGACGGTTCTCCCGCCGGCGCGGAGCGCGGAGCGGTGCGCGGCGGTGTCGATGCCGCGGGCGCCGCCGGAGACGATGGTGATGCCGCTGGACGCCAGGACGGAGGCGAAGCGTCCGGCCTGTTCCATGCCGTAGTGCGAGCAGGCGCGCGAGCCGACGATGGCGAGGGCGAAGCGATCGCGTCCGGCGGGATCGAACTGGCCGCGGACGTAGAGGAGAGGCGGGGCGTCGGGGAGCGGGCGGAGGAGTTCGGGGTATTCCTGGTCGCCGCGCATGATGAGGCGGAGCGACATGGAGTGGGCGAGATCGAGCTCGGCCTTGGCGTCTTCGACGGCGGCGGCGCGGGTCTTGATGATGGCGGCGGCAAAGGCGTGGCTGATCCCCTTCACGCTGGCGAGCTGGGCCTGGGCGGCGTGCATGGCGGCGAAGGCCGAGCCGAACGCGGCGACCAGCCGGGCGGCCCGGATCGGGCCGATGTCGGGGATCGAGGTGAGGGCCAGGAGCCAGAGCAGCTCTTGGTCGCGCGGGATGGAGAATTGGCCGCTCACGAGAGGCTACTTCGGAGGTGCCGCGACCGGGCCGGAGCTGGCGGCGGGGTGGTGCGGCGATTCGTTGCTGGTATCGCCGAACGGGACGACGCGGGCCAGGACGCGGATGGCCTCGGCGGCGCGCACATCGGTCGCGACGCGGAGGGAGACGACGGCCTGGGTGTACATGAAGCGGGGGTCGGGCTCGCGGAGGGTGATGTAGACGTCCCAGCGCTTCTGCTGCTCCTGGGTGACGTCGCGCTCGATGGTCCAGCCGGCGCTCGGGGCCTGCACGACGACGATGTGCTTGGCGTTCACCTGCTCGATCGAGACGGTTGGTCCCTGGAAGGCGACATCGCTCGGAGGTGGTGGTCCCTGGGTCGACCCGCAGCCGATGATCTGTACACTGGTGACAAGCAGGAGTGCGGTGAGCGCGGGTAAGGCGAGCGCTGGAACGGCGTGCGCACGCGCGGGGCGTGGGGTGCGGGGCTCGCGGAGTTCGCGGGGTTCGCGGGACATGCGGGGCATGGAAGGCCTCCTCGTTCACGCGATGGTACACGAAGCGGCGCGAAGGATCGATGGGCGGGCGACCCCCGCGAATGGGTGGGAGTCGGACCTGAAGGAAGGGCGAGAGCCCGGGAGAGCACGAACATGCAGTGGGCCATGGAGTCGGCCTGGGGACGGAACATGAAGACGGCGCGTCGGGGCTTGGTCGCGGCGCTGGCCATCGTTGCGGGCGTGTTTGGCGGCGTGCTCGGCGGGTGCTCCACGCTCGAGGGGCTGTTCACGGAAGAAGAAGCCTCGGCGCCGACGCTGATGCGCTCGGAGCCGGATGTTCGCGTGCGCGTGCGGAAGGGCGCGACCACGGCGAAGATCGACGGGAGCGCGAAGTTCGTGGTGCGGGGCGTGAACTCGGGCAGGGTGCAGCTCTTGAGCGCCCCGATCACGCTGGCGAGCACGGCGGGCGGGCTGTCGATCACGGACATGGCGGGCAACAAGGCCGACCAGGGCGCGGGGGTGGACCTGGAGATCATCCCCTGGGACGGCGCGGGCACGCCGAACAGCTCTGACAGCGCGGCGACGATCGCGGCGGGCGGGCAGGACCGGGCGCGCGACCCCAAGAAGAGCGTGATCGGCGCGCTGCCGAAGTTGAGGCTCGACGGCGTCGGCTATCCGGGGTTCTTGGTGGTGCGACCGAGGTCGGACGAGGGCTCGGACCGGTTCGACGTGGTCGCGGTGATGCAGATGGAGGAGTATCTGCCGGGCGTGGTGGTGAAGGAGATGTTCCCCAAGTGGCCGCAAGAGGCGTTCGCGGCGCAGGCGGTTGCGTCGCGGAGCTACGCGCTGCACGAGCGTGAGCGGGCGCGGAAGCTGGGACGCTGGTTTGATGTCGAGGCGACCACGGCCGACCAGGTGTACGGCGGATCGCCGGCGAACGCGGCGGCGTATGACGCGGTGCGCCAGACGCGCGGGCAGGTCGTGGCGTTTGGCGGGGAGATCGTCCGAGCGTACTACTCGAGCACGTGCGGCGGGCGGGCGGCGTCGGCGCGGGATGTCTTCCCCACCGACAGCGCCAGCAACTACAACCTCGTGCCTCCCCTGCAGACCAAGGGGCGCGACGCGTTCTGCGAGAGCGCGACATATTACCGCTGGGACGTGGTGCGGAGCGACGACGACGTGTCGCGGCGGCTCCGCGCGTGGGGAAGGACCAGCGGCAAGCCGATCGCGGATATTCGGCGAGTGCGCGCATTCAGCGTGAAGCGCACGGGCGACGCGGGGCGGCCCACGCGGTTTGTGGTGACGGACGACTCCAACACGAGCTACGAGATCGCGGCGGAGGACCTGCGGAACGCGCTCAACACGGAGACCGAGGGCGCGGCGCAGTTGACCAAGCAGACGCGCGTGTACAGCGGGGACATGACGATCGAGGTGTGGGCCGACACGGTGCGGATCCGCGGGCGCGGGTTTGGGCACGGCGTGGGGATGTGCCAGTGGTGCGCCAAGGGGATGGTGGAGCGCGGGAAGAAGTGGCAGCAGTGCGTCCGCGCGTTCTATCCCGGGTGCTCGATCCGAAGGGCGTATTAGCGAGAGCGAGCGATGGACGTGATTGAGTCGTGGGTGTTGACGCGGGTCAACACGCGCGGGTTATCGCTCTGGGATTGCACACCAATCGCGTCGGTGGAAACCCCGGCTTGCCGGGTTTACCTGAGGTGAACCGGGCGGCGGCCGATAGTGCATTGGTCAATTCAGATCATCGCATCGGCTTGTGGCCGGCTGCTTGCAACATGAGACATCCGACCAACATCCTCCGGCTGTTTGCGGAGATCCTCGCGATCGTGTTCGGCGCGGAGGTGGTCGTCATGTTCCTGCTTCCGGCGATCGCGCCGGGGGTGGACGGGGCGGTCGAGGCGCTGCTGGACGGGTCGCTGCTGTCGTTGCTTGCGGCTCCGGCGATCGTGTGGCGGCTCGGAGTCGCGATGAGGAGACGGACGCCGCACATGGACGCGGCGCGGTTCGTGTCGTCGAGGCGGGCGGTGCTGGCGGCGGCGGGCGTGCTGGTCCTGGGGCTGTTGGCGACGGTCGGGGTGTACACGGGAGCGAACGCGGAGGTTCAGTCCAAGGCGAGAGCGGAATTCGGAGACATCGCCGGGCGCATCACGCGCGAGGTCGAGCGGCGCGCCAACCTTTCGGTGTACGGACTTCTGGGGGCTCGCGGGGTCTACGCCGCGAGCAAGTCGGTCGAGCGCGGCGAGTTTGCGGGCTATGTCGCGTCGCGGGATCTGCCGAGAGAATTCCCGGGCGTGATCGGGATGGGGTTCATCGAGCGGGTGCAGCGGAAGGACCTCGACGCGTTCATTGCGCGTGAGCGGGCGGACGTCGCACCGGACTTCGCGGTTCACGGGTTCCCGGACGCGGGGGCGTTGGCCTCTGCACCGGACATGTACGTGGTGAAGCACTGCTATCCGGCGGAGGCGAACCTCAAGGTGTGGGGGCTGGACCTGGGCTCGGAGCCCGTGCGGCGCGAGGCGATCGAGCGCGCGATCGAGACCGGCAGGCCGACCACCACGGGGCGGATCGTGCTGGCGCAGCACGAGCGACGGCACACGGGATTCCTGTATCTGGTGCCGGTGTTCCGCAATGGGGTGGATCACTCGACGCCCGAGGCGCGCCGGGCGAACCTGGTCGGCCTGGCGTATTGCCCGATCGTGCTCGAACACGCGATGGCGGACGTCGGCGGCATCGCCGGGTTGAGGGCGGATTTCGAGGTGTACGACGGCGATTCTCCGCGCGCCGAATCGCTTCTGTACGACCATGATGGGTGTCGCACGGGCCTTGGTGGGCGCTCCTCGAATCATGAGGACCGGCGATTTGCCGCGTCCGAGGTGCTGCAGATCGGCGGACGGCCCTGGACGATCGAGGTTTCGTCGACCCCGGTCTTCGAGGCGGCCGCGGAGCGGTCGACGCCGGCGATCTTCGGCGCGGCCGGGATCGTGACGAGCCTGCTGGCGGCTGGGTTCGTGTATTCGCTGATGTCGGCACGGTCGCGGGCGTTGGCGATGGCGCGGGCGATGACGGCGGACCTGGCGGAGGCCAAGGAGGCGGCGGAAGCGGCGAGCCGCGCCAAGAGCGCGTTCCTGGCGAACATGAGCCACGAGATCCGCACGCCGCTCACGGCGATCCTGGGCTTCACCGACATCCTGCGCGAGGACGGCGAATTGGCGAAGGCGCCCCGGAATCGGGTGCATTCGATCGAGACGATCAGCAACGCGGGCAACCATCTTCTGACGGTGATCAACGACATCCTCGATCTCTCGAAGATCGAGGCCGAACGAATGACGGTGGAGCGGATCGAGACGCCGCTGGCGATGCTGCTCCACGATACACAGGAGTTCCTGTGCCCGCGGGCGGCGGGCAAGGGACTGACGCTGTCGACGCGAGTTCTCAATCCCGTGCCGGACACGATCGTGTCGGACCCGACGCGCCTGCGCCAGATCCTGATGAACCTGGTGGGCAACGCGATCAAGTTCACCGACAAGGGGAGTGTGACGGTGCTGGTCTCTTCGATCGACGCGGGCGGCTCCGAGCGGCTGGTGATCGACGTGGAGGACACCGGGCACGGCATTACCGATGCCGAGGCTTCCAGGCTGTTCAAGCCCTTCACGCAGGCGGACGAGACGATGTCGCGTCGATTCGGCGGCACGGGCCTGGGGCTCACGATCTGCAGACGGCTGGCGCACATGATGGGCGGCGACGTGACACTCGAGCGCACGGCGCCGGGAGAGGGATCGCGCTTCCGGGTGGTTCTGCCGCTGGTCGCGGCCCCGGGGGCGGCGATGTTCCGCGAGCTTGGCGAGGTGGTGTCGCGCGTGCACGACACGCTGCCGACGGGCGAGCCGGCGCTGTCGGGGCGAATCCTGCTCGCCGAGGACGGCCCGGACAACCAGCGGCTGATCTCGCACCATCTTCGCAAGGCGGGCGCGGAGGTCGACATCGCCGACAACGGACGGATCGCGCTGGACATGATCGAGAAGGCGATGAGCCAGGGGCGGGCGTATGACCTGCTCGTCAGCGACATGCAGATGCCCGAGGTCGACGGGTACACGCTGGCGAGCACGCTGCGCACGCGCGATATCGACATCCGGATCGTGGCGCTGACGGCTCACGCGATGGCGGAGGATCGGGCCAAATGCCTGAGTGCGGGCTGCGATGACTTTGCGACCAAGCCCGTGAACAAGAACGCGCTCCTGGCGACGTGCGCCAAGTGGCTGGCGGCCGGGAAGGCCGGACGCTTCCGGAGCAGGTCCGCCTGAGACGGCCGAGGATGGCGTCGGGTGCGAGCCGGATGCCCGCGTGCGGTTTGCGTGCTCGGGCGCTCGGGCGTGCCGGTATGCTGGGCCGATGCGAAACAGGCTTATCCGTCTGGTTGTGGCGGGCTTTGCGCTCGCGGTGCTCGTCCCGCTTGCGCTGGCGCGGCAGGACAAGAACGAACTCCCCGGCTCGACGCGGAACGCGCGCGTGGCGCGGGTGCTCCCGGCGGACGCGGGCGAGCGGGCGAGGGTCTTACTGACGCTGATCGCGGGCGACCTGAGCGACGAGCAGGTGAAGGAACTGGGCGAGGTCGCGCCGAACGTGAAGATCGTGCGCGCCAAGGGCCGCGACGAGGCGATGAAGCTCGCGCCCGAGGCGGACGGGGTCGACGGGCGCTGGGTGAGCGCGGAGTTCCTGGGCAAGGCCAAGAAACTCTCGTGGATTCACTCGCCCAGCGCGGGCGTTGATCGGCTGGTGACGATCACCGGCGTTCGAGAAAACAAGGCACTGGTCGTGACCAATGCTCGCGGCGTTCACGGCCCGGCGATCGCCGATCACGCGATGGCGATGCTGCTCTCGCTGACGCGGCAGTTGCCCTGGTACGCCGACGCACAGGAGAAGGGGACATGGACGCGCGACGAGCCGCCGACGCGCGGCGTAGCCCTGGCGGGCAAGACGATGCTCGTGGTCGGGATCGGCGGGATCGGGACCGAGATCGCTAAGCGCGCGCACGGCTTCGACATGCACGTCATCGCGACGCGCCGGAGCGATGCTCCTTCGCCCGAGTTTGTGGAGCACGTGGGCAAACCGGACGAGCTTGCGGCGATGCTGCCCAAGGCGGATGTGGTCGCGATCTGCGTGCCGTTGACGAAGGAAACAGAGCGGCTGTTCGACGAAAAGATGATCGGCGCGATGAAGCGCGGGTCGTACCTGATCAACATCGCGCGCGGGAAGATCGTGGACACGCCGGCGCTGGCGGCGGCGCTGAAGGACGGGCGGCTGGCGGGCGCGGGGCTGGATGTGACGGACCCGGAGCCTTTGCCCGCCGGGCACGAGCTGTGGGGGTTGAAGAACGTGGTGATCACGCCGCACGTGGCGGCGGACGGCGAGCTAACCGACCAGCGCTGGTGGGCGTTGTACAAGGAGAACGTGCGGCGGTTCGGCGCGGGCGAGGCGCTGCTCAATTGCGTGGATGTGGAGGCGGGGTACTAGGGGAGCGCATCGGGGAAAAGAAGAGGTCTCACGGTTTGGCGTTTCGGGCACGAGGTTCGTGTTTCTGGGGCGGGAGCGGCGGGGGGAGTCTGCGCCCGGGGTGAAGATGTGAAAAAGCGGTCGAATCGGTGGCCCCTGGCGTCGGGCTCGTTCGCATGACCTGTCTGAGGGCACAGTCGGCCCTCGGACAGGGAGTTTGACCATGCGCACGTGTGCCGTCGTTGGTGGGGGTATTCGTCGGACTGCGGCCTTGGCGGCTGTCGCCGGCTTGGCGGTCGGTGCTTCGAGCGCCCGGGCGACGATCATCAACTGGAACAACGCCGCGGGCGGCGCGGCGGCGACTGCGGCGAACTGGAACCCGGCCCAGGTGCCGACGGCCGCGGACACGCTGGTGTACAACCTGAACAGCACCTACACCGTGACGTTCAGCGGCGCGGTCGGGCTCTCGACCCAGCACACCTACAAGCGCGGCACAGTGTCGCTGTCGATGTCGTCGCCCCACACGCTCTCGGGCAACCTCCGGGTGGGCGATGTCTCGGGCGACGTGGCGACGGCGATCGTCACGACGGGGGACGTGACGGCGGGGAGCGTGACGGTCGGCAACGCCGCCGGGAGCACGGGCACGCTGCGCGTCAACGACAACGACGCTCGGCTGTTCACGTCGGGCGCAGGTGATGTGGTGGTTGGCGCGGCCGGCACGGGCACGCTGATCATCAACGGCGGCGGCGTGGTGCAGTCGGCCGACGACGTGATCCTTGGTTCGGCGGGTGGGGACGGGACAGCAAGCGTCTCGGGCTTCGGGATCACGCCCATCCGCTTCTCGTCGCTCGGTTCCTCGGGTGTTGACGGTGACATCATCGTGGGCAATTTCTCCGGGTCGACATGTTCGCTCAGCGTCACCGACAGCGGCATCGTCAGCGCGAGCGACGACCTGCTTGTCGGGCCGATCAGTGGCGCCTCTGGTTCGGTCAACGTGGGCGGCAATGGGAATGTTGCCACGCTTAGTGTGGGGGGTGATCTTCAGGTCGGCAACAACACATCATCGACCAGCGCCGGCTCCGGCCAGGTGAGCGCCCTCAACGGCGGGACGATCGATGTTACCGGCACGATCCGACTTGGCGATACAACGGTTGGCTCGGGGACGCTAAGTTGCCGCGACGGCGGCATGATTCGCGCGCACTCCATCATCTGCGACGCCGACGGCGGGTTCCTCAATCTTCTGGGAGGCATGGTCGACGTCAGTGTCGGGTCCGTGGTTGCGCCGGGAGGGTTGTTGACGCTGAACGGTGCCGCCGGAGAACAGCCCATTTTGCGCCTCGTGCAGGGCGCGAGCGCGTCCTTTTCGTCGACCACGCCGCCGTTCCGTGCGCTCACGATCGGCGAAACGCATTTGGCCGCGCTGCTGATGGACACGTCCGCTTCGCTCACGGTTTCGGCCGGAGACGCGGTCGTAGGTCATGCGGCGGGTTCGTCGGGTTACCTCCGCTTTGGGACGGCGGCCCAGGGCACCTTCGCGTCAACGTCGAGGCTCATCATCGGGAATTCAGGGGACGGCACGATGGAGATTGCCGGCGGGTCGGTGTCGTGCGGGGAGGTGGATCTTGGCGCGACCCCCACGGGGACGGGCTTGTTGGCGCTCGATGGGTCGGGTTCCGTGCTCAACGCGAGCCAGCCGATCTATGTGGGTGGGACTTCAAGCGGCGGATCGGGCATCGGCGAGCTTCGCGTTGAGGGCGGCGCGGTGCTGAACGCCAACGCTGCGATTTTCCAAACCAGCAGTATCTGCGTCTGGCGAACCGATGGAGCTCTGGTGGTTGGGTCCGGGGGTACGCTAAACGCCGCGCAACAGATCTATGTTGAGGGTGCGATGACGCTCGATGGCGGCGTTGTCAACTGCGGGCAGGTGCTGTATATCGGGAACGACCCGAACACCAACACGTACAACTTCAACGGGGTCATCAACACCGAGTTGCAGATGCTCCAGGGCCACACCACGCTCAACTTGACTGGTCCCCTCGATATTCACGCTCCGTCCAACCGTCCGGCCTTCAACAACCGAGTTGCCAGCGTTGCTGTTGGGAACAACGTGCTCACGCTTGATGGCGGCGAATCCCCGCTCCTTGGAAACTGCACACTCGGCGCGTCCGGCGTCATCAACTCCAATCAGTCCATCCTGCTGGATAATTCGCGGGAGCTTTCCGGAGACGGGACCATCAACAGCAACATTACAAACCAGGGCACCATGACCGCGACCGGCGACGGCCTGACCCTTAGCGGCATCGTCGAGAACGCCGGCGGCACGATGAACGGCGTCCGCTTCACATTCGTGAATGGCGGTGGGTTCACGGGCGCCGGGAGTATCTCCGCCAAGGTCGTCGCACAGCAAGGCTCCAAGGTCACCATCACGGGCAACTCGGTCATCGGCGATGGAAGCACGTTCGCCGCGACGATCGAGGGTGAACTCGAGATTACCGCCGGCACGCTCACCGTCAATGACTCCAACGGCATCGGGCTGGGCACTCTCACCACTGTTCACCAGGGTGGCACGCTCCTGTGCACGAGCGTCATCAACATGGGCAACGTTCCAACCACGGACGTCATCCAAGGCGGCGGCGAGGTGGCCGGTATTGTCAATTGTGCCGGCGTCATCCGCCCGGGATTCGAAGGTCAAGACGAAACCGGTGAGCTTGCATTCAACACTCTCAATCTGTTCGCCGGGACTGTCAAAGGTGAAGTCGATATCGATCTGGCGGGTGCCGCCGCCGCAGATTGCGACCGCATCCGTTGCTTCGGCCCCGTTACGCTCGACGGCCTGCTCAAGGTCCAACTCATCAACGGCTTCGAGCCCGCCAACGGATTCCGAGCGCTCATCATCTCTTCGACCCAGTCGGTGTCGGGCGACTTTGTCACGAAGAACCTGCCGGCGCGCTGGCACGTCGAAATCGGGCCCAAGAATGTGGTCGCCGTCTACTGCGCCGGCGACGTCAACAGCGACGGCTTCGTCAACGGCGACGACTTCGACGAGCTCGCCAGCGCCTTTGAGAACGGCGAGCCGCTCGGCGATTTCAACGGCGACGGGTTCATCAACGGCGACGATTTCGACCAGTTCGCCAGCGCGTTCGAGGAAGGCTGCTGAGGCGGCGTGCGTACGGGCGGGCGCATGTGTGGTGGCGCGGCGGGCCGTCGCACGATCGGCGTGCGCCGGACGGCATGAAGCACCCGTTGCCCCTACCATCCCCGCGTGCTCTGGCAACCATCACTCCCCGAGACGTATCGCACGCTGAGCGAGGACGAGCTCGCGGCCCGCATCGACGCGCGCCGCAAGGAACTCGGCGATTCGCTCTTCATCCTGGGCCACCACTACCAGACCGACCCGATCATCCGGCACGCCGACGCGACGGGCGATTCGCTCAAGCTCTCGCAGGTCGCCGCCCGCGTCGCCAAGGAACGCCCGGTGAAGTACGTCGTGTTCTGCGGCGTGCATTTCATGGCCGAGACGGCGGACATGCTGACGCCCGACCACGTCGCGGTGATCCTGCCCGATCTTTCGGCGGGCTGCTCGATGGCGGACATGGCCCAGTACGACGACACGGTCGAGGCGTGGGATTCCATCCAGCGGGTGATCAAGGACGCGGGGCTGAACGCGCGCGTCGTGCCCATTACCTACGTGAATTCGTCCGCGGCGATCAAGGCGTTTGTCGGGGCGCACGGCGGCGCGTGCTGCACCAGCTCCAACGCCAGGCAGGTCTTCGCGTGGGCCCGCGCGGGCGGCACGATCCACACGCGCCCGGGCGAGGAGATCAAGGTGCTGTTCCTGCCCGATCAGCACCTGGGGAGGAACACGGCCGCGGCGGCGGGGATCGATGTCGCCACGCGGGCGGCGCTGTACGACCCGCGCGCGGCGCACGCGGGCAAGGAGCTGGGCGGCTCAACGCGCGGGGCGATCGAGCGGGCCGAGGTGATCCTGTGGGCGGGGCATTGCTCGGTTCACAAGCTCTTCCGCCCGGAGCACTGCCGGACGATCCGCGAGGAGAACGAGCGCGAGCGGGCGGCGGGCGCGACGCGCGAGGGCGTGAAGATCCTGGTCCACCCGGAGTGCTGCAAGGAGGTCGTGGACCTCGCGGACTTGTCGGGGTCGACGGAGTTCATCATCCAGACGATCCGCGCGGCGGCGCCGGGCTTGCGCTGGGCGGTCGGCACCGAGACGCACCTGGTGGGGCGGCTCGCAAAGGAGGCCGCGGCGCGCGGGGTTGAGGTGCGCATCCTGAGCGACTGCCAGTGCCTGTGCACGACGATGTACCGGATCGATGAGCCGCATTTGTTGTGGGTGCTCGACCATCTGGTGGGCGGCTTGTCGAAGGACGGCAAGGCGAAGATCGTGAACCAGATCAGCGTGCCGGGGAAGGTGCGCGAGCAGGCGCTGTTGGCGGTCGATCGGATGCTGGAACTGTCGAAGCCGGGGGCGAAGTCGAGCGTGGATTAGCCGCCAACGAAACGAGCCCTTCACCAACGTGAAAGGCTCGGAGTTCGATTTCCTCAGCATCGCGAGTTCGCGGAGGCAGTTTCCTGGCGCCTGATGTCTGGTACTTTCTCGCCTAGATCGCCGGCGGCGCGGGGAAATCAACCGCGGTGTGATTCACGTGGTTAAAGAGGTTGGTGTAGAGCGCGAGCGAGTAGGTCGCGATCGCCTCGACGACGTGCGCGTCGGTGTACCCGGCCTTCTTGAACGCCGCCAGGTCGGCGTCGCTTACAAAGCCGCGCTTCTCCTGGATCTTGAGCGCGAACTTGGCGATCGCGTCGAGCCTGGGGTCGCTGAGCGTGCCGCGCCGGGCCTCGACGGTCTGGGCCTCCGTGAGCCCGGCGCCCTTGCCGATCATGGTGTGGGCGGCGATGCAGTACTCGCAGTTGTTGGCCTGCGCCACGGCGAGCTGGATGACCTCGCGCTCCTTCGCGGAAAGCGATGCGTTCGACAGTCCGCCCGCCATGCCCAGGTACACGTCGAGGGCGGCGGGGCTGGCGGCCATCGAGCGGAAGATGTTGAAGTGCTTGCCCTTGAGGGGGCCTTCGAAGATCTCCTTGGCGCGGCCGGTGGCGGTGGCGGGATCGACGGGCGTGATGCGGGCCATGTGAATCTCCTGTGAAAGGTCGTCGCACCTTGGAGGCGCGCGAAAGCGATCGGGTTCTGGAAAAAGTATGCCCGGCACACACCAGAGTTCCTGGAAAAGGCCGCGTCGCGATTCCCCGGGACCCGTCACGCCAACGATGCCGGCTCGTGTCGCGTTCGGTGCGAGCGCCTGCCGTACGCTTGAGCGAGGCGAACCATGGGGCGGCGTGATGCGCGTAACTCTCTTCACCGACACGCTGGGCGACGTGAACGGCGTGTGCCGCTTCATCCAGAACGTCGCCGAGGTGGCCGGGCGGACGGGTCGCGATCTTGAGGTCGTCACCTCGACGCGATTGCCCGTGCCGGCGCGGGAGAACGTCGCGAACTTCAGGCCGCGGATCGCGCGATCGATCCCTCGCTACGAGAACCTGGAGCTGGCGCTCCCGCCCCTTGGCGCGATCCTGCGGCACGTGGATCGCCACCCGCCGGATGTCGTGCACGTGTCCACGCCCGGCCCGGTCGGGTGGATCGGTCGGATGATCGCGCGGCGGCGCGGCGTGCCGCTGCTCGGCGTGTATCACACGGACTTTCCCGCGTACATCGACCAGCTCTTCGACGACGCCGCGATGACGTGGGCGACGCGCCGGTACATGGCGTGGTTCTACCGCGCGTTCGCCGCGATCTTCACGCGCTCGACCGACTACGCCGATCGCCTCGTCGCGCTCGGCATGGCGCGGGAGCGCATGACGGCGCTCTCGCCCGGCGTGGACACGAGTGTCTTTGATCGACGCTTCCGCGATCCATCGATCTGGTCGCGCACTGCCGCGACCGTGGGCCACGGACCACGGGGCGACGGCGTCGTGCGCGTGCTGTATGTCGGGCGCGTCAGCGTGGAAAAAAACCTGCCGCTGCTCAACACGGTGTGGAAGCGGGCGGCGGCGAGGATCCGTGCAGCGGGGGCGAGGGCGCAGCTCGTGATCGTGGGCGACGGGCCCTATCGCGAGACGATGGAGCGCGAACTGGAGGGAAGCAACGCCGCGTTTCTTGGGTTTAGCCACGGCCGAGAGCTGTCGACGATCTATGCGTCGAGCGATCTCTTCGTGTTCCCGTCGGTGACCGACACGCTGGGGCAGGTGGTGATGGAATCGCAGGCGTCGGGCCTGCCGGTGCTGGTGAGCGATGTCGGCGGGCCCAAGGAAGTGGTCGACGACGGGCGCACGGGCTTTGTGTTGCCCGCAGACAAGCCCGGGATGTGGGTGGACCAGATCGTGTCGCTGGTCACCGACGCCGACCGGCGCCGCGCGATGGGCGGCGCGGCGTTCGACGCGATGCAAGCCAAGTCGATCGAGCGATCGTTCGAGCACTTCTGGCGGGTGCACGAGGACGCGTGGCGAGCGGGGCGCGCGGCGGGCGCATGAAGAAAGCCCGGGCGGACCGGGCTTTCGGCTCATCGTGCGCTTGATCGCGCGACGAGGTTGCTTGGCCTGTCGATCAGGCGGCGCGGCGGAAGGACTTCTTGGCCGTCGTGCGCGAGAAGCTGAAGAAGCTCTTCTTCGCGGTGGTGCGGCTGTTCTTGGGGCTGGCCTTCTTCGCGGTGGTGCGCTTCCAGGTCTTGTTCTTGGTCGACTTCCACGCCTTGGCGGTGGTCGACTTGCTGGTTTTGCGCCAGTTCTTGCGGGCAGCGGACTTGCGGGTGGTGTTCTTGCGTGCGGTGGTGCGGGTCGTCTTGCGAGCTGCCTTGCGCCAGTTCTTTCGGGCCGTCGTGCGTTTGCTGTTCTTTTTCGTCGTGCGCTTATTGAAAGCCATTCTGGTGACTCCGTTCACGGGGCGGCGGAGGCGCTCGCCCTTGACTAGGCCGACCACGCCCCTGCGTGGTTACATCGGCCGATTTGCAAATCGTCATGGGGCCAAGCCCGCATGAGCCAACGTCGCAAGAATCCGATACAGGAGGACGCGGTTTCGCGCCCCTTTCGGGCCGACACCGCTCTTGGAGCCGCCGATGACCGCAGATCGAACCGCCACGCCCGGACCCTGGTCGCCCGAATCGTGGCGTCGCTTCCCGCATTCGCAGATGATCGACTATCCCGATCGCGCGGAGCTCGACGCCAGCGTCGAACTGCTCCGCTCGCTCCCCCCGCTCGTCACGTCGTGGGAGATCGAGCGGCTCAAGTCGCTCATCGCCGACGCTCAGAACGGCCAGCGCTTCCTGCTCCAGGGCGGCGACTGCGCCGAGACCCTCGACGATTGCCGGCCCGACATCATCACCAACAAACTCAAGATCCTCCTGCAGATGTCTCTCGTCATGGTTCACGGCGGAAAGAAGCCCGTGATTCGGGTGGGGCGCTTCGCGGGCCAGTACGCCAAGCCGCGCTCCAGCATGAGCGAGACGCGGACGATCGACGGGCAGCCGGTGACGCACCCCAGCTATTTCGGCGACCTGGTCAACCGCGCGCCGTTCGACGCCAAGAGCCGCCGCCCCGATCCCTATCTCCTGGTGCGCGCGTACAAGCACTCGTCGATGACGCTGAACTTCATCCGCTCGCTGGTCGAGGGCGGCTTCGCGGACCTGCACCACCCCGAGTACTGGGACCTTTCGTTCTTCGGGGCCGCCGGGCTCCCGCCCGCGCGACGCGCGGAGTACGAGCTGATGACCGCGACGCTGGCGGACGGCCTGCGCTTTATGGAGGCGCTGGGCGAGCGCGCCGTGGGCGAGATGAACCGCGTGGAGTTCTTCACCAGCCACGAGGGGCTCAACCTCTACTACGAAGAGGCCCAGACCCGGCGCGTACCGCGGCGCGAGGGGTACTACGACCTCACCACCCACCTGCCCTGGATCGGCGAGCGCACCCGCGAGCTGGGCGGGGCGCACATGGAGTATTTCCGCGGGATTCAGAACCCCATCGGTATCAAGCTCGGGCCGGGCGCGGCGCCGTCGGATGTGCTGGCGCTGTGCGGCGCGCTCAACCCGCGCAACGAACCGGGGAAGATCATCCTCATCACGCGCCTGGGCCAGGGAAAGGCCAGGCAGGTGCTCCCGCCGCTCATCGACGCGGCACGCAAGGCCGAGGTCCGCGTGCTGTGGGTATGCGACCCGATGCACGGCAACGGGATCAAGACCGCCTCGGGCATCAAGACACGCTCGTTCGACGCGATCGCGGGCGAGCTCGAAGAGACCTTCGACACGCACCACTCGTGCGGCACGCACCTGGGCGGCGTTCACTTCGAGCTGACGGGCGACGACGTGACCGAGTGCGTGGGAGGTGCCGCGGGCATCACCGAGCATCACCTTACGCGCAACTACGCGACGCTGTGCGACCCGCGTCTGAACTACCAGCAGGCGCTGGAGCTCGCGTTCATCGTCGCGCGCAAACTGACGCCGAGGAAGTGATCGTGGTGGTCGGGCTTACTTACGCCTCGATCAGCACTTCGCGCGTGGGCGCGCTCTCGCTCTCGTCCAGCAGGCCGCGGCGCCACAGCCAGCGCTTCAGCAGCATGAACTGCTGCGCCAGGGCACGCACGACGCCCGCCGCGCCCGAGTTCGGCGAAGGAACGCCCGGCGGTACAACCGCGCCCGAAGGCGCAACCAGGCCCGAAGGCGTCTCGCCCAGCAACACAAACTCCGGCGCCAGGTCCATCGCGCTCTTCCGCTCGCGCGACACGAACTCGCGCGAGTACGCCAGCTCGCCCTCGCTCGTAATGTCGCGCCCGAAAAGGTCCAGCGCAAACTCGCGGCTCGTCTTCGCGAACTTCCACGCCGCCCGACCCAGGTTGTACTCGCGCCGGATCACGTCGCGCGGCGTGTATCGATGGTCGTGCAACGCCGCGGCCTTGGGCTCGAACAGCACCGGCGTCTTGAACGCCCGCGCCAGCCGGAACGCCAGCTCGATGTCGTCATAGCCGTAGGTGTCCGCGTGATCGGCAAAGCCCCCCACCTCGCGCACCAGGTCGAGCGGCGCGGAGAAGTTCAGCCCGTAGCAGAATCGATAGCCCCAGTCGTGCCCGGGCCCGAGCGTGGCGGCCTTGGCGTACATCTGGTCATAGAAGAAGATCAGCGAGGTCTCACGCACCATGCGATCGAACAGCGTGTCGCCCGCGTGGACCTTCCAGGGCGAATCGCCAACCACGATCGCGGGCCCCGGGGCGGCCAGGTGCCGACGGGCGTGGGCCACCAGAAAGCCGGGGCACAGCTCCACGTCGTCGTTGAGCGAGACCATGACCTGCCCGGTGGCCCTGGCCAGAATGTCGCGACGCACCCCCATGTAGCCCTGCTTGGGCAATTCCATGACGGTCAGAGTTGCGCCCGCAGGGCTTGCGCGGTGCGGAGCCGTCGAGGGCCAGGCGCGCTCGATCGCGTCGCGCGATCGGGGGTCCGGGCCGTCGAGCCCGACAATGATCTCAACCTCAAGTCCTTCAAGCACTTGCGCACGAAGCGAGGCGACACACGCCGCCACCTTGGCGGGGCGTTGAAAGGTCGGGATGAGCACGGAGAGGTGGGGCATGGCGGCTCGGTTTCCGGTGGTTTTCTTGGGGGGTGTTTCACCACAAGATCGTTCAGGGACCATGAATTGCCGGGTGCGACGCGGCAAAGTTGAAAGTCAAGCGGCGGATGGTCCGATACGCATTCCATCTTCATCGGCCATTCGGCCGCCGACACGGGGAGTTTGCGTGGGACCCAATCCCGACCGCCGACAACACGCACGAACGCCGATCGATCGGCCCTGCAAGGTCTACCACCGCGCCTCGCGGCAGTACCTGCCGGCCCGGACGTGCGACCTCTCCTCGAGCGGCGCCCTCATCCGCATCGACTCCGCCCGCCCCATCAACCCGGGCGACGAACTCGACGTCTTCATCGCCTGGGGCAAGAAGCCGGTCGTGAACTCGGGCGAACTCGTGCCCGCCAAGGTCGTGCGGGTCGCGGCGTCGCTGGAACGCCACCAGGCCGTCGCCGTGCAGTTCGCCGGCGAGCAGCAGGTCGCGCTGGTGGCGTAGGCCGCCCCACTCCTTGAAACTCAAGATTGGAATTCAGACGTGGCGATCGTGCGCCCGGACGCGTTGCTCCGGCGCGGTCCTGCATTCTGCACATCGCGGCATCCTGTCGCGCACGCCTCGCGGCGAACACGCCGCGGCGCGACACCGCATTCGGCTCAGCGGCGACGGCGCGGCGCGAGGAACGCGAGGAGGGTAGGGACGCTGAGTAGAATCGCCGGCGGATCGGGGATGGCGCCCGCAATCCGAAGCCCTACGGTGGAGTCTCTAAGGGAACGCGCCCCTTGATCCCACGCCATGTCCATTATGAATGTGTAGTTGCCCGCCCCCGCGAAGCTGCCCATCACGCCGCGCGAGTTTGGATACGGGAACCAATCTTCATACGGAGCGACCCGCTCATTCCACTCTTGGGTGCCGCCGCTGGTGTCCCAGAGTCCCCAGGGCGAAACGGAATCCGTGTACGCGCCCAGCGGGATATCCCAAGCGCCCCAGTCATCGTACTCGGCGCTCGTTGTGCCGACGCCGGGCGGCCCGGAGATTCCGGGAGTGTCGGACTTGTTGCGCGCCAGCCACCAGCCCTCCTGCCCTGCGCCGTATCGATTCGGATCGTACTGGAACGCCTTGAATTGCTCGTCGAAGGTCGGAATCCAGAACTTCGCGCCAGGAAGGTGCGTCCAATCGTCGGTGAAACTGCCGTAAAGCCCGGTGCCCCATGTCGAGGTGTCGTACGCGCCGGTGACAAGCGAAGCTGGGTCGCTCGACTTTCCGTTGTGGAGCCAGTTGCAGTACAGGCCGCCCATGCGCCAGGTGATGCTGCTCACCGGGAGCATCGAGGCGTCGGGCATGTCGCGCAGCTGATAGCTCCCGTCGTTTCGCTGCTCAGCGCCCCAGTGGAACGGCCCGTTGTCATCCCAGAACGGGTGAGGCAGCGGGTTGCCGGCGAAGGTGTTGAGAAACTCCATCCACTGGGCCGTCGTGGTTTCGAGCTTGCTGATGCGGAAGGTATGGTCGACGCGCCCCGCGCCGATGATGACCCCCGCGTGGGTCGGGTCGGGCCCGTTGTAGGCGGCGTTGCCCGGGTGATCGATGGTGGCCCAGTCGAAGTCGTAGTCCTGGGCGAGGGCGGTGGCGCTGGAAAGGATGCACGCGAGCGAGGCCGGGAGCGCGCGGTTCATACGACCTCCATCGGCACACGGTACGTGCGGCGATCAAAGAGCGAGAGCGTCGACCGGCCCGCGGCCCCGGGAGTGGGGTGAATCAAGCCGCGCGCCTACTCGATCCGCAGCGTCGGATCGCCGAAGACCATGAACTTCATGCCCTGGAAGAAGATGCTGGGCGGGTACCAGCCGTCATCGGGCTTGATCGTCGCCAGACCCTCGGCGTCGTAATACTCGCGGATCGCGTCGCTCCAGCAATCGCCGAGACGCGCGGGCTCGTGCTTCTGCGTGCGCGTCGCGATCGCGTGGACGAACCCGCGGGCCAAGGACATCCCCGCGGGCTGGCTCCCGGTGTTGCAGCCGATGTACGCGGCAGCGCCGTCCGGGCCGCGACGGAGCAACTGCTCGCCAAGGCCGGTCGGGTTGTATCGCCCGCGCTGATAGCACGAGGGCGCGGGCGGCGGGATCGTAAAGACCTGGCCCGCGTTGGTGCCCGCGTGCTCGTAGCCCTGCCAGTCGGTGTACGGCTCGTAGGGCGGGAGCGTGGCGAAGCGCGCGGTCGAGCAGCCCGCGGACATCATCACCGCCGTCGCGCCCGCGTTGTGCACCTTGCCGAGGCTCCAGGTGCCGATGCACTGGTCCCAGCAATCGTCGTTGCCGTGCCCGCTGTGGACGATGAGGCGCGTGCCCTTGTTGAGCAGGTCGACGATCGCGGCCTCGGTGGGCTGCGTCGCCGCCTCGCCCCCCCAGTAGCGCTTCTCGACGGACCAGGGCGCGGCGAGCATCGACGCCCATTCGTCCATCGACGGGCGGTTCTCGATCCACCCACCCACCGCGATGAACGCGGCGGAGGGCGGCGTGCGCTTGGCGAGGCTCTCTTCATACGCGATCGTCTTTGCGGCCACGATCTGCACTTCCTCGGGCGTCGAGACGGGCCAGCGCGAGAGCGCGAGCTCGGGGCGATAGTCGACGTTGTCGAAGTTGATCGGATCGGACTTGTTCTTCTCGCCGCGCACCTCGCCGAAGTAGCGCGCGTGGAAGCTCGTGCCCGCGGGCGTCAAGGCGACGGCCTTGTCGCCGGGCACTTCGCCGCGCTGCGCGTTCCAGTCGTCGAACGTGCCGTCGGACTTGGCAAGATCGGCGTAGTAGAGGTCGCAGGGATAGAACGAGTAGTCGAAGGCCTCGGGCGTGATGCGGTCGAGGCACATGTAGCGCACGGGCATGACGTCCGCGTCGCCGACCAGCAGCACGTACCGGGCGCTCCCGCCTTTCCACGCGTCGAACAGGTGGTGCTTGAGCTTCTCCGCGTCGTCGATCCCGGGCGCGCCCTTGATGGCCTCGTCGAGGATCTCCACGCGCGTGCTGAACTCCTGCGCCCGGAACGTGGCGAAGGCGTCGAGCGCCGGCGCGAGATTCCGCGGCGCAATGATCAGGAATGCCGGCTTGTCGCCCTTGGCGGGAGTTGCCTCGTCCGTTCCGGCCCACGATGGACCGGCGGCGAGCACGGCACACCCGCAGGCCGCGAAGAAAAAACGACTCGCCGGGGGCTTTCGCTCGTGCATGTCCATCTCCTGCATGTCCAACTCCAAAGGAAACGGCGCGCCGGGGTGGCGCACCGCTCGGGGTTTCACGTCAACAGCAATCAACGCTCACAATTCAACTCTCCGGGCCGTCGATTGCGGGCGCTTCACAGCTTGCGCACCCAGACGTTGCGGTACTGGACAAAGTTGCCGTGGTCCTGGAGCATGAGCCCGCCGGGCTTGGTCTCGTCCTCGCCGAGCGCGCCGCCGGTCGGGCCGGTGATCTCGACGTTGTTCTGGATCAGCACGCCGTTGTGCATCACGGTGACGCGCGGGCTCGCGGTCTTCTTGCCCGCGGCGTCGAACTTGGCGGCGGTGAAGACGATGTCGTACGTCTGCCACTCGCCCGGGGCGCGGCAGACATTCACGAGCGGCGCGTGCTGCTTGTACACCGCACCGCACTGCCCGTCGGGGTATGTCTCGTTCTGGAAGGAGTCGAGCACCTGCACCTCGTAGCGCCCCTGGATGTACACGCCGCTGTTGCCGCGCGCCTGGCTCTTGAGGCCCGCGTCGGCGTCGGCCTTGGGTGTGGCGAACTCGATGTGGATCTGCATGTCGCCGAAGGTCTGCTTGGTCATGATGCTGCCCGAGCCGGGCTTGCAGGTCATCGCGGAGCCCTTGGCCTTCGCGTTGTCGAGCGTCCACTCAACAGGTTTGCCGTCGGTCTTCGTCCACGCGTCGAACGACGTGCCATCGAAGAGCACGACCGCGTCGGACGGCGCGAGCTCGGGGTGATTGGGCGAGCCGGGCGCGATGACCTTGGGCTGCGGGAGCTCCTTGGCGGGCTGGGCTTGCTGGGCGAGCGCGACCGCGCCCGCGGCGAGCACGAGGGCGATCGAAACGGGCGCGACAATTCGGCTGATCGGCATGGGTCCACTCCTCAATAGAGATGACTCATCTTTATACCGCGCCGCGAGCCCAGCGACCAATGCGGGGTTGGCCCCGGCGATTCGCCCAATTTGATAAATCAACCGAGGCGCTGGGCGACGGAGCGGCGTGCCGTCGAGCGCGAGCACGCCGCGGGACAGATCAGGTCCATGTTCGTCGCGCTGGGCCGTCCCAAAACGCATCGCCCGCCGGCCCCCAAGGAGACCGACGGGCGGGAGTTGCGTTGGAGTGTCGTCCGAAAGATCGTCCGGAGGAGTGTTGACCGGACGAGTGATGAGCATGCACCCGTCAAGAGAGGCGGCGCCGGCCTTCTCCGGCGCGCCTCCAATGCTCGCGCGCTACGCGGCGCGCTTCTCGATGTATCCGAGACGAACCAGGAACTCGCACGCCTGCTCGATCTCCCACTTCGTGTACGACGCGAGGCAATCGGGCTGTTCGGGCGTCCCCATCAACGCCGCGGGGTAGACCCACGCGCCGTTGTTATGATCGGCGAACTCCACCGCGGCGTGGAGCGCCGCTTCCGCGGCATCCGCGAGGCGATCGGGCGGGAGAACGTCACGAGGGCGGGACATGGCTGGCTCCTTCTTCTTCCTCCGCACGCGACGCGCGCCGGAGTCACTTCGGTCACTCTTGTTTTCGGAGAACGAGGGGTCACGGTTGCGTTCTCACATCACGATTTTCGAGGGGGCTTTCCCTCGCATCGGCGACATGCCGAAACGGCAGGCGAGTCTGTGTCTGGAAAATGTGGGAACCACTGGATTCCCACGGGCGTAGCACGCGTCCTGACCAACGCCGTGCCGACGCCGAACGCCCCAGAACATGCGACACAACGCCGATTTTGCATATCGATGACCATCGATATGCGGAGCGTCCGTTGCCACCCACGGCGCTCACGCTTGCTCGCGAGCTGGTGCGCAGCAACACGCCGCTCCTCGCCCAGCCTTTGCGTCGACGTTTCCGCCCGCCGTGCCGTATGCTGCGCCATACTCCGCGGAGGATGACCATGAAGACCTCGCTCTCGTTCCTCGCCGCCCCGATGCTCTTCGCCGGATCGCTCCACGCCGCCGACGATCTCGTGCTCACGCGCGACGGCCACACCGACTACGTGATCGTCGTGCCGCGCGGGGCGCCGCCCGCGACCGGACGCGGCGCCCAGGAACTGGCGCAGCACCTCAAGCTCATGAGCGGGGCCGACTTCACGATCATCGACGACACCTCGCCCGCGCCCGCCCACGCGATTCTGCTCGGCACCACCCCGCCGGGCGAGAAACTCGACGCGGGCGCGAACGCGGACCTCGGTGCCGATGGCTTTGTGATCCGCACGGTCGGGGGGCGCGTCTACGTCGCGGGCCCCGGGCCACGCGGCACGATGTACGGCTGCTCCGCGCTGCTCGAATCGCTCGGCGTGCGCTGGTTCACGCCCACGGTCACCAGCGCGCCCGCCCGGCCCACGATCACGCTCGCGCCGATCAACACGCGCGAGGTCCCCGCGTTCGAGTATCGCGAGCCCTTCTTCGCCGAGGCGTTCAACAAAGACTGGGCGGCCCGCCTCCGCCTCAACGGCAACACGCCCGCGCTCGACGAATCAACCGGAGGCAAAGTCGCCTACGCCGAGTTCGTGCACACCTTCGACTCGCTCATCCCCCAGGGTCTCTTCGACACCCACCCGGAGTACTTCCCGCTGATCGACGCCAAGCGCACCGGTGGCTATGTGCAGCGCTGCCTGACCAATCCCGACGTGTTGGCGCTCGCGATCGCGGGCGTAAAGCGGGCCTTCGCCGCGCGCCCCGACGCGGTCATCATGTCCGTGTCGCAGAACGACTGCGCGTCGTGGTGCCAGTGCGACGCATGCAAGGCGATCACGGAGAAGTACGGCGCGCACTCTGGGCTCTATCTCTGGTTCGTCAACCAGGTCGCCGGGGCGATCGAGAAGGACCATCCCGGCAAGCTGATCGACACGCTGGCGTATCAATTCACCGAAGCGCCGCCGAAGGGGATCGTGCCGCGCGACAACGTGCGCGTGCGTCTGTGCCCGATCGCCGTGTGCGAATCTCACCCCTACGAGCACTGCGAGTTCCCCGCGACGCGCGAGTTCGTCGCCAACCTCCACGCCTGGAGCACGATCACCAGCACGCTCTACATCTGGCACTACAACACCGACTTTGCCAACTACCTCATGCCGTTCCCCGACTTTGACGAGTTCCCCGCCGACCTGCGCCTGTATCAGAAGAGCGGCGTGAAGGGCGTCTTCTTCCAGGGCGCCTACGCGCAGGGCGGCGGCGGCTCCGACGCCGAACTCCGTTCCTACGTCATGGCGAAGATCCTCTGGAACCCGTCCCTCGACGCCGACGCGCTCGTGAGCGAGTGGATGCAGGGCGTGTACGGTCCGGCGTGGAAGCCCATGCGCGAGTGGTTCGGTCTGCTGCACCAGCGCGCCCGCGTGCCGCAGAACCACCTGCGCATCTACGACCCGCCGACCGACGCCTTCTTCCCGCCCGAGGTGCGGGCCGCGGGCGACAAGCTCTTCGACGAGGCGATGAAGCTGGCGACCAACGACCAGCAGCGTCGCGACGTGTCCAAGGCGCGCATGTGGCTGCGCTACGTGAAGCTCGTGATGGAACCGCGCGACGACAAGGCGCTCGACGCGTTCCTGAATGATGCGCGATCCTTCGGAATCACGAGCCTGAACGAGGGCGGCACGCTCGAATCGTGGGCGGGCTGGTATCACTCCAGGTAACGCCGAGACATCACCGCGCGCGGGCGACTGTTACTTCGGCTTCATCGCGGCGCGGAGATCTTCGCCCGTCACCTCGTTCTTCACGCCCGGCCACTCAAGCGGCCAGGTCGTGATAAAGCGGTCGACCTGCAACCCCTGCTTCTCGATGTACTTGGCGAGCGTGAGCGATCGCCCGGTCAGCGCCTTGCCCGGGCGATAGAACAACAGGTCGCCCGTCAGGATCGTCTTCGTCCTCGGCAGGTACACGACAAAGTACTCGTCGGTGTGGTCCGACTCCTTGTCATTGATGATGACAACCGACGCTGAAGCGTCCTCGTGCGCCCACTTCTCCGCGATCGGCTCCACGCTCGGCGCCTTCGACGCGAGCGACCACGCGTCGGGGCGAAGGTCGAAGGGCGCCGACAGCACCTGCGTGATCAGCGGAGCCGACGTCGGCGGCACGAGAATCGTCGCCCCATCATGTGCCCACGCCCGCGCGCCGCCGACATACTGCCCGTGGATATGGCTGAACGCGAAGAACTTCACGGGCTTCTTGAATCGCTCGCGCACCGCGGCCGCCAGCGTCTCGGCGTTGCGCGTCGTGTACACACCCTCGTACACAAGCAGATGATCCTCGAACTCGACGACGAAAACGCGAGCGTTGGCGCGCGCCAACTCGCACGCGAAGAGCCCGCCGCCCAGATCGCGGAAGACGAACTCCTCCGGCGGGATCACCATCGCGGCGTCGCGCTTGGGATCGCCCTTGGGCGTGCGAATCTGCTCGATCGGCTTCGGATCAGCGAATGTGAGCTTGGAGACGATCGTCCCGGCGCGGCGCACCAGAACGACGCTCCCGTCGTAGTCGATGTTCTCGTACGTCGAGCCCATCACGTCGTGATGAAAACGACGCCAGAGATAGGTGATGTCGTGCGGGCCGTGCAAGAAGTTCTGCCCCGACCACGCCCTCCACAGGACGTCGTTGCTCGCGATCAGATAGTGCGTGGTCTTGATGTCGTTGCGTGGCCCCGTGACTTCGGGATTGAAGTTCTCCGGCCGCTCTCGCCAGTACGCCGCCAGCAAACCCGGATGGACCATCGCCAGCGTCGCGGGCGACAGATCGCCGACGCTCTCCGGCGGCAGGTCCTCTCCCGCATCGTTCGACTGGAAGACCCGACCCCGTCGCCAGAAATAGCGATCGGGCGGCGAGTCCGCGTGCTCTTTGTTGGTGATGGTGATCTCGCCCTCGCCCGTTTGCTCATCGAGCGCCACGCGCACCCGCACGTTGTATGTTCTGAAATCGCCGGGGCGATTGGGGTGTGTGGAGTCCGTGATCGTGCCCTCGCCGATCGCTTCCCAGGCTTGCGGAGCCCCCGCTCGGGGCGTCGCGCGTGTTTCGGAGTTCGAGGTGGGCTGGCCGTACGCGAGCGAAGCCAGAACACTCATCAAACACGCCGCCAACGTTCGCACCATGATCGCATCTCTTTCCGTTCGTTTGCCTTGTCCCAGCTCCAACCCGTCGACCGACGCGGCTCGCCATGCCGAGCCCCAAGCCGCTGAATCCCACGACCGAACTTTGCTCAATTGTCGCCTTGGCTCTTGTACGGATCGTTCACCCCAAGCATAATTCATAAACGGCTCCAAGTGCGTGGACACGCGGCGACTTTCGCCGTGCCGTTGCGCGATGTTGACAACGAGAGGTGTGTGATGAAAAGCACGAGCAAGCTTCTGGCGGCGGCTGGTCTGGCGATCTCCTGCGGGAGCGCGGCCGCCCAGACGTCATCCTGGATCGCCGGCGACGGCAACTGGAGCAACCCGGTCAAGTGGAGCGCCGGGGTTCCGAACTCCCCCGCTGCTACCGCGATCATCGCCGATCCGGGCGGGTACACCATCACGCTCAACATCAATGTGTCGCTGGCGAACCTGCTGAAGCTGATCCCCGGGCCGCAGCTCAACATGCCCGCGGGCACCTTCATCGATCTCTACGGCGGATCTTTCGCCAACGACGGCGCGACGATCGTCAACACCTCGGCCTCGAACAGCAATACCGCCATCCGATTCCATTCGGTCAACCACCTCATTTCCGCGGACCCCGGCGAGTCCGGCGAGCTGACGCTGAATGCCTACGGACCGAACCTTGACAGCGCGTACCTCCAGTCGTTCGACGGCATCACGGTCACCAACGACGAGGATCACACGATCAACGGCTCCGGCAATATCTACGCGCGCATCAACAACCTCGGCCTGATCGAGGCCGACCGACCCGGGCGCACTCTCCAGCTCCTGGGTGATCCAAAGACCAACGGCGGGATCATCGCGGCCGGAGCGAGCGCGCACCTCTCACTCAACGGCATCTCCCTTACGCAAGGCCCGCCCTTCGGCGTGCTCTTGGCCGAGGACGGCACCGTGAGCATCGGCGGCTCCTCCATCTCCGGCGGCGATCTCAATAGCTCCGGCGCCGGCGTGGTTCAGTTCACCACCAGCTCCACCATCACCGACCTCTCCGGCAACGCATCGCCCTTTATCAATGCGGGCGTGCAGCTCGCGACCAACGGCACGATCGTTCTGACCGGCACCACCACCGTCAACACCTCCGCCTCGAATAGCAACACCTACATCAACGCCTCCACCAACACCGTCTGGGATGACGGCGTGATCCAGCTCAACGCCTACTCCCCCAACCTCGACTCCGCGTACATCCAGACCTCGGGCGGCTCGCTCTTCACCAACAACGCCACAGTTCGCGGGCGCGGGCGCATCCACGGCACGTTCCGCAACAACGGACTGGTGGAGACGGGCGCGGGCTCGACACTTGACCTTGCTTCAACCACAAAGACCAACCGCGGCCTCATGCAAGCCGTCGCCGGAGGCAGCCTCACTGTCACCGGCATCACCCTCGCCAATAACGCCGACTCGATCGACGGAGAACTGCGCGCTGATGGCGGAAACGTCTACTTCTTCGGTTGCACCATCTCCGACGGCGTGATGAACGCCCTCAACAGCGGACGCTTCGTGGTCGGAAGCAGTTCCACCTTCACCGGCGGCGTGATGGGTTCCGGGCCCATCGACGTCAACGCGGGCCAACTCCTCGCTCTCAATCAGCCGACATGGAACCACGCTGGCACGCTGACCATCAATCCGACCGCCAGCAACAGCGCGACCTACCTCCGTGTCGACCAGCCCTGCTCCATCTCCAACCTCACGGTCAACCTCAACGCATACTCCGCCAACCTCGACACGGGATACATCCAGACCAGCGGCCCGGGCGTCGCCACCTTTGAACCCTCCACGCTCATTACCGGGCGCGGGCGAATCCACGGCGTGGCAATCCACAACGGGCCGATCACCGTGACCGGCGGTGCGAACACCATCGAACTTCTCTCCACAAACAAGACCAACAACGCGACGGCCAAGGCCGAGAGCTCGGGCCTGCTCCGGGTGACGGGCATCACGCTCTCGCAGGGCGCGTCGGGTCAGCTCTTGGCCGATAACGCCAGCGTGCATATCAACAGCGCCACCATCAGCGGCGGGCAGGTCAACGCGATTAACGCAGGCCGCACCACCGTCATCGCCTCTTCAACATTCAACAGCGGCGTCTCGGGTTCCGGCCCGCTCGACGTCAGCGCCGGTCAGGTGCTCATCGTCAATCAGTCCGCCTGGAACCACACCGGCGAGGTGCTCGTCAACACCAGCGCCAACAACAGCGCCACCTACCTCCGCTTTGACCAGCCCTGCACCGTTTCCAACGCCGTTCTCCACCTCAATGCCTACACGCCCAACCTCGACACCGGATACTTGCAGACCAGCGGCCCGGGCGTCATCACGCTTGATTCCTCCACCCTCGTCACCGGGCGCGGACGAATCTACGGCTCCATGGTCAACAACGGCACGATCCGCCCCGAACCCACGAGAACCATCGAACTCCTCTCCACCGCAAAGTCCAACAACGCCCTCATCGAGGCCAGTGGTTCCGGCGTCGTCAACATCAACGGCATCGCCCTGACGCAATCGCCAAGCGGCACGCTCCGGGCGGATGGCGGCGTCGTCAACCTCATCTCCACCACCATCAGCGGCGGACAGATCGTCGCGCTCAACACCGGCTCGGCCGATGTCTACTCCAGCACCCTCGTCGGCGGCGCCTCGGGCTCCGGACCCCTCAACGTCGTGCAGGGTCAAAATCTGATGATCAACCAGCCGACGTGGACTCACAGCGGCGTGGTCACCATCAATCCCGCTTCGGCCAACGCCGGAACCTATCTCCGCGTCGATCAGAACTCCACCTTCAACAACGTCACGATCCAGCTCAACCGATATGCGCCCAACTCCGACACCGCGTACATCACGACCAACAGCGCGGTCGGCACCTTCGGCCCAACCGCCACCCTCGCGGGCGCGGGACGCGTCTACGGCATATGGAACATGGGCGGCACTTTTGCGCCGGGCCGTGATGCGGGCTCGCGCCACACCATCGATGTCGCGGGTTCCGTCACCTTCCAACCCACCGGCGTTCTCAGCACCGACATCGGGAGCGCCTCGGCGTTCGGCCAGGTCACCGGCGCCGGCAGCGTCAGCGCCAACGGCACGCTCCGCGTCCGCCTCGTCAACGCCTTCAACCCCACGCCGGGCCAGACCTTCGACGTCGTCAGCGTCGCGGCCCGCGCTGGCGTCTTCGCCGATACCGACATGGACCACTTCGCCGAAGGGACCGATCGGTTCTACGTCAGCTACCCCGCCGGAAAGGTCCGCCTCCACGCACGCAAGTGTGCCGCCGACTGGAACGGCGACGCCTTCGTCAACGGCGATGACTACGACGCCTACAGCGAGCTCTTCGAGGCCGGCGACCCCGCGGGCGACTTCAACAACGACGGCTTTGTCAACGGCGACGACTACGACGCCTTTGCCAGCGCCTTCGAGAACGGCTGCTGATCACGCCGCCGCCGATCGCGAGTGATACGGCAAGCGCGCCACATCCACTTCATCCGTACACCACGGACCCGCCTTCGGGTCCGTGGCTTTTTCGAGTGCCGCCGACACTTGCGTGTACCGGATGGGGATCCCATCTGAATCGAGCTTTCTGACTCGCTGTGCGGTATCCAACGTGGATGTAATCATGCGATTAGCGCCTGAGCACGACCCCCACAAAATCCACAGCGCGACAGCCTTTCATTCTAAAGGAAACCTGTTGCGGGAACACGCCGCACAGCTTACGCTTCATCGATCGTCGTGTGTTGCCCGCGATGTTCCGCTCGCGGTACGCCCTGATGCGTTGCGATTCTCGATCGTTACAAGGAGAGAGAGATGGTTACCAAAGCCGTATTCCATGTTGCTGTTCGCGCGCTGGCGCCACTTCACGCGCTGCTCGCCTTCTCCGCGTCGGCCCAAGGAGTGCTTACCTACTCCGACCAGCTTGCCCAAGCCGACGCCCTCTACGAGGTCGGCACTTCGGCCTTCGGCAACTCCGGCCAAACCCAAGACCTGACCGGCGTCGACTTCCACGCCATCCAGTCCCGTCCCTACAGCTCCGGCGGTTTCACCGGCAAGGGCTACGCCGAGCACGGCGCCACCTTCTTCCCGTCCAGCCCAGGGATCGGCGGCCCCTTCTTTGGCGCGATCCTCGACGCCTGCACCTCCGCCGAGATCACCCGTTCAACCATCGGGCCACATTCCTACGAAGAGGCCTACGGCCTTGCGTCGGGGGTCATCGAGTTCGACATCTTCCAGCCTCACGTGTGGTCCTGGGCCGGCGGCTGGCAGGGCGCCTCCTTCAACACAGGAGCGTACAACCTTGTCAACGCCGAGATTTCTTTCTCCGACACGAACAGCGGCGCGTCTTATGTCTATGACTATCGTGCATCGACCAACGCCATCGGAGACTGGGTCCAGAACTTCGCCTATGGCGGAGTGATCGGCCCGGGAAGCTACCGCATCACCTGGTGGCACCAGTCTTATTGCGCCGGCGGCAACACGCCGTTCGGGTTCTACGCCACGGGCGTGGGCGGGGGCCCGCTCATCTCCTGCATCAACAGCACATTCCAGATCACGCCGCTCCCATCACCCGGAGCGGCCGCATTGTTCGCCCTCGCCCCCCTCACCACGCGCCGACGCCGAAATCCCGTCGCTCACGCGTGAGTTCCTGCCGGACAAGTCGCTTCATGGACAGGTCGCAATTCCGCGGCCGCTTCGTGTCCTTGGTAGGAGCATGTCATGAAAAGCCCGAAGAGCCCGTGGTTCGTCCCGTCGCTTCTGGTCGCCCTTGTCGGCACGGCGCACGCCAAGCCGCCGCTTCAGATCATCGACACCGCGGACGCAATCCCGGTCATCCCGCTCCGCGTCGCGCCGGCCTCAATGGTCAACGGCAAGCTTGTCGTTGGGGAGTGGTCCGACTACTCCGGCGTTTCAACCCGCTCGCCCGTGTGGTGCGGCTGGGATGCCTTCGGGCGCGACTGGGGCGTGGGCGCGACCTCCGCGCCCATCTACGCCAACTACTGCGGCTTTGCGAATCCCAGCGACCGTTATTTCTGGGGCTGGGGTTACAACTGCCCTCTCTTCGTCGACGACGTGTACAACACGCCCTCCTCGGGTGTCCTGGTTGATGAGATCAACTTTCAGTGGACATGGGAGGGTTCGGGCAACTGCGACATCATGGTGCTGCTTTCCGACAATCAGGCTCAATGTTCCGATGGTGATCCACTCTCGCACACGTACAGCACTGGTCTGATCTTCCATTTCGGCACGCTTCCCGGCTCACCCGGTACGCTCTACGCCGCGAATTTCAGCGGACTTGTCGCCGGCGGATTCAACCTCGCGCTTCCGCCCGCCGTCGGTTCGTATCTGGTTGGCATCGGCGACGTGAGCACCGGCACATTCCAACCCCAGCCGTGGCCCACCCAATCAATGCTCTGGGGCTCAAAGAGCCTGATGACGCCCCCATTCAACACCGCGCCCTATATCGAAGGTTCCGGCGACCATACGAGCGAATCATGGGACGACGACAGCCCCATCGACCTGAACTTTTCCTCGAATGAGTGCTACGACAACACGTTCGGCTGCCCGAGCGCGCTGAATCACATGATCGCCTTCGGCGTGGCCCAGCCGCCCTGCCCGCCGTGCCCGCCCACCACCGTCACCAAACACTACATGATCAAGGGCAACGCCAAGGGCACGCCTTGGTCTTGGGGGATCCTCGAGACCCCGCTCGGCCTGCTCACCGCCCACGGCACAAATCCCGGCGTCACCGGCAACACCTGCACCCTCGCCAACGCGCTCGTCAGCCAGATCAATACCTACGCCGCCCAAGACCTCTGCTCTCCCGCCACCCTTCAGGCGACCGTCATGTCGTGCCAGCCCAACTGGCCTTGGTACCGTGCCCGTATCCGCATCAGCGCCCAGGTCTGCCCCGGCTCCTCGTTCAATCTCTACACCGGCAACGGCAACGTCGACCCCACCTGCCTCGTCCCCACCTGGCCCGCCGTCGGATGCACCTTCAACCCCGAGATCGTCGAGATCGTCCCCAGCGGACAGGACTGCAACGGCAACGGCGAGGACGACATGTTCGACATCGCCGACGGCGTCAGCAACGACTTCAACAACGACGGCATCCCGGACGAGTGCCAGTGCATCGCCGACTTCAACAGCGACGGTTTCGTCAACGGTAACGACTTCGACCTCTTCGCCTTCCTCTTCGAGGCCGGCGATCTCGGCGCCGATGTCAACTCCGACGGCTTCGTGAACGGCGATGACTACGACGCCTTCGCCATCGCATTCGACAGCGGCTGCTGATCACGCCGCCTCTGTTCGCGCGTGACGCCGCGTCTCCAAAGCACCAGTTCACCCCGCACGGGCCCGCCTCCGGGCCCGCGTTTCGTTGGCGGGTGACGCATCACACAACGATCTTCCGCTCGTGTCGTTCAAGAGCTTCTACCGCCCCGCCCATTCCTGCAGCCACTGGCCGCGAATGCGTCGGGTCACCTCGCCCACCTCGCCGCTCCCGATCGCCTGGCTCTCCACCCGCGTCACAGGCAGCACGCCCCAGCTCGAGTTCGTCAGGAAAACCTCGTCGGCACTCAGGATCTCGTGGATCGTGATCATCCGCCGGCGCACCTCGAGCCCCACCTCGCCCGCCAGGCGCGTCACGATCTTTCTCGTCACGCCGGGGAGCACCGGGCTCGGGATCGGCACGCCGTTCCCGCCGCTCCGCGTCGCTTCCTGCTCTTCCTCGCCGCGCGCGATCGGCGTATGTACCACGCCGTCCTTCACGATCATCGCGTTGCTCACGCACCCGCCCGCCAGATGATTGGTGATCGTGAACACCAGCGCTTCGCCCGCGCGCTTGGCGGCCGCCGCCTGCAGCTCGCGCAGCCTCGCCCAGTACGACAGCGTCTTGTGCCCCTCCAGCGGATTGAACGGATTGACGCGCAGGTCCGCCAGCGTCACCAGCACGCCGCGCTCGAACATCGCCTCGGGATACTCCGTCGCGCGCTGCGCGTGGATGAGCAGCGTTGGGTTGTGCTCAACCCCCCCACCGCCCGCGCGCGACTCGCCCGAGCCGGACTCCGCTCCTGATGCGGCATCAGACTCAACCCCAGACTCAACCGCACCTCGCCGCGCCCTCGACAGCATGTTGAGGTCGCCGCCCGTGATCGTCAGACGCACGCGCCACCGGGTCTCGCCCCCACCATTCCCCGCGCCGTTCCCCGGGCCATTCGCCTCCCGGGCCGCCCGCTCCGCCGTTTCGACGACCGCATCGCCCAATGGATCGCGCCGAAGAGAGTCCGAAAGCCCGAGCGCCCGGGCCGACTCGACCAGCCGATCGAGGTGATCGCCCAGGAACGGCACGCGTGCCTCCCCGCCACTCACGCTCGCCAGCATCGTCTCGAACAACCCGACGCCGTGCTGAAACCCGGCGTCAAACGCCGACACCATCGCGCCGTCCGCGGCACAGAACCGACCATTCAGGAAGACCGTGGGCATGAGGAAGGGTAGGAGACGAGCCACCGCGCCTACTCGTCCTGGCTCCTCCCGTCTTCGTTCTTCACGATGCCCGACAACCCCACGACAAACAGCGTGCTCAGGATCCACCCCGCCGCGATGTGGAACCAGAGGTACCAACGCACGAACCGACCCGCGTCCGGGAACGGGTAACCGAAGACTGTGCCGCGATCAAGGTTGGCGATCGCTCTCCATCGAACCGGATCCGGGTCGCGCTTGGGAAGCCAGAATCGCTCCTGGTGCAGGTCAATGAACGGGAGCATGGCATCGGCCGAGTACGTCCACACGTTCATGGGCTGGTAATCCACCGGGATCTTGTGGCCGAGCTCCTGCTGGTACTCCGAGGTCGTGAGCACCTGATCGCTGGCGGGCACCATGAGGCCCTGCCGATTGGCCGCTTGGAACACAAGCCCCCCGATTAGCCAGAGCACAAACATCGCGTACAACGGCCCGAGCCGGTTGTAACCGCAACCGAGCAGCCAGATCACGAGCCACCGCCACCAATACCAACAGGCACCGCTTATGTCCCAGAACGACCGCGGTCTTTCGTGCTCTCTCCGGGCTCGAAACTGGGCCTGACGCACCCTGACCGCGTCGTCAGCCCGTCCCATCGATGCGTACACGCGGGCTAGTTGCTGATATGGCTCTGCGGAGAACACGGCTTGTGCATTTGAATCGACACCGCCGTGCCCGACCCAATCGATGCGATCCGCGACGGTCATGTCGCACTCGTCGGTGAATGACCCGTAGCGGAAGCCGTGCAAGTTCAGCCGCCGAGGGCGCTGCCAAGCATGCAAGGAGTCGCGCAGACGCGCGACTCTTGCATCGCTCAGATCGAGCACGCCCGAGATCGACGCCGTCGGGTCGATCCGGAGAGTGCTCTCGATCGAGGCGCGGTCGATGTTGAGATCGCCATCGCATTCCAGCATCTGAATCTGAAGATCACGCCCGACTCGAGCCCCCAGCATAACAATCGACCCGAGCGTTCGCGTCGGCAACCCCGACGGCTGCCCCGGACGCGCGGGCCTCTCGCCTCGGAAATAGACGCCCCGCGATACGTCTAGGCGGTGTAGGCTGAGCGCTCGCCACTTCTCGGGGCGCGATATGATCGGGTTCTCAAACCGTGCGCCGTTGCACTCCAGCGCACCGTCGATGGTCGCGCCGAGAAGCCTGACTTCGCCCCGCGAGTGAAATGCGGCCCCGAAGACGACATCGCCCGCCACGCGGACGCCCTCGGCACGCAGCGCGTAGCCGGCGGATTCGCCCACACCCGCAGCGCCATCGATGACGCATCCCGTTAGATCAATAGACCCCCCGATGGTTGCCCCGCGAAGCCGCACCTCGCCCCTGATGGAAGCTCCACCGCTGAGATCGACCGTCCCCGCAATCGCCCCCCGGTCCAGGTCCAAGGCCGAGCCCGTCGTGCGGTCGCTTCCACGTCGACCCGAGAGAGTGGCTCCGGCAAGAACGAAGTCTCCACCTATGCGCGCGCCCCGAAAGCAACATTCGCCGCGAGCCGCGGACCGCTCCAGATACACGCTCCCCTGTACTTCCAGGCCGATCGCCAACAACGCCTCACTGCCGCTGTTCTCGAAAGTGGCTTCACGGGCATTCAGGTCGTTGCCGATTCTGGCGCTGGAAAGATCGAGCCGCCCGTTCACCGCGGTGCCTCCGGCTAAGGAGAGCGAGCCTTCGATGCGGATTCCGACGCAACCAAGTGCGGGCGGACCATCGTCGTTCGCGCTGGAAGTCCCGCCTTGGCAAAAAAGGTTGCGCCCGACTCTCGCTCGGTCCAGCCGGACACCTCCGCGCGCACTGAATCCCTCGCACATGCGAATGGTCCCCGCGACCCGTATGCCGCCGGCGGAGATCGCTCCGCCCGCGTCCGAGTTCTTGGGCGCGGCGAACAGACTGCCCGCGCAATCAAGCTCGCCATGTATCTCGGCCGCCACCACTCGAAGTCCGTGTTCGAATCGGCATTCTCGGAGGAGTACGCTCTGCAACGCAACCATGCCTTCGCCAAGCACATGCCCCACCGCGCATCCACGCAGCGCCATCAGCGAGAGCCGCGAGTACCGCAGATTCATGCCCTCGGGCGCCGCGACTCGGACAAGAACAAGCGGCTTGCGAACACCGCCGCCCACAAGCTCAATGCGTCCCTCAACGAGCGCCTCCTGCAAGTTCATTCCATGCTCATGCACCAGCCCCGCCGCCTCGTCATCCACCAGCACCCAGCGCAGCACCTCGGCCCTGATCTTCCGATGCTCCCCCCACTTCTCCCAACAGCCCCACGCCGACTCGCGCGTCAGCTTCTCGTCCCCCTCCTGATCCGCCACATCCGCCGTCGTCCCTTCCGCCGCGGCGCGCAGCATCTTCGCCTCCGCCGGCCAGAGGTTTCCGAACCGCTCCATCGCCAGCCTGATCAGTTCTTTCGAGGGGTCGGGCATGTCACCCAGAGTATCCGTCTGATAACGCGGGGAATCTCCAAACACCAACCGAATATCCCGGCGCACAGCACCGGCCCGGCGCCATTTCTGTGCTGCGAACCGACCAGTTTTCCGCACGGTCGGCTATATTTCACCGTCGTCGCAGGACCTCGGGCGCGTGCCCATCCCCGCGGCGGCCTCTTGAGAAGAGGAGAGACCATCATGATTTCACGTTCGCAGACGGTTGTGTCATTGGGTGTCATTGTCGCCATCGCCGGAGCCGCGTCCGCCGCGGTGTATGAAAAGCCCCTGTGGCTCAACGGCGACAACGGCGCGTTCTCATACTCGGGCCAGCTCATCGTCGACGATTTCAAGCTCGCCGCCGACACCACGGTCACCAACGCGTCGTGGTACGGCAACTACTACGGCTCCGGCAACCCCTTCTCCGGCGGAGAGTCGTTCCTGTTCGTCGTCCGTTTCTTCAACGACGACGGCGCCGGCCAGGCCAGCACCAATCCGTTCTATGCCGAGTACGTCTCCGCCACGCTCGGCACCACCGGCCTCTCGCAGGAAGGCGACGCGATCTACAGCTTCTTCGCCAACTTCAGCAGCGTGAGCCTGAACGCCGAGACCAAGTACTACTTCAGCGTCGAGGAGATCGACCCCAACATTCCCAAGCCCTCGTTCCGCTGGAACAACGGCGCGATCGACGGTGACGACGACTTCATCAACTACGGCGTGCTCGGTCAGCCCTGGTTCCAAGACGGCAACCGTTCCGCCGCCGCCTTCGCGCTCAACGTCCCCGCGCCGGCCTCGGCCTGCGCCGTGCTCGCGGGTCTGCTCGCCGTCGGCCGTCGCCGCCGCTGAGTGACTATCGCGTCACGCATCCATGAATGAACCACGCGTCGCCTTCGCGGGCGACGCGTGTGTTTTTGCGGAATCCAACTCGCCATACCAGCCCGGGTTTTGATCTCCCGGGCACCACACTTCCGCTCATCCGCTCGAATCCGCGGGCCATGGCACGGCGCGACTCTCGCGCCGCGGCCCCGCCCCCTCTTCGCTTCGTCTCTCCGTCTCTTGGCCTCTCTCTCTTCTTCGACTTCTTCTCTTCCCCTAGTGCCAAGTGCCTAACGCCCAGTGCCTATTTCGCCTATTTCTCAAACACAAACTTCCCGCCGTCGTACTCGACCTTGATCGCATCGCCCGGGCCGAACTCGCCCGCCAAGATGCGTGACGCCAGCGCGTTCTCGATCCGCTGCTGGATCGTGCGCTTCAGCGGGCGAGCCCCGAACTGCGGGTCCCAGCCCTCGACCGCCAGCTCGCTCTTGGCCTTGTCGGAAAGCTCGATGGTCATTTCGCGCTCCGCGAGCCGCTTGCGCAGACGCGTCAGCTGGATCTCCACGATCCGTCCGACGTCTTCCTTCTTGAGCTGGTGGAACACGACGACCTCGTCGATGCGGTTGAGCAGCTCGGGGCGCATGAGCCCCCCACTCATCGTCATCGCCGCCTTCGCCATCACGTTCGTCACCTTCGCCGGCAAGCCCGCGGCCTTGCCCAGTTCCTCGGTCATCATCCCCGCCGGGCCACGCTTCAGCAGCTCGCGCACCGCGGCCTCGATCTCCCAGTCCTCCGCGCCCTGCGCCGTTAGCTCCTGGATCTGCGCGCTCCCATAGTTGCTCGTCATCACGACGATCGTGTTCTTGAAGTCGACCGTCCGCCCCTGCCCGTCGGTCAGCCGCCCGTCGTCGAGCACCTGCAGCAGAATGTTGAACACGTCCGGGTGTGCCTTCTCGATCTCGTCGAGCAGCACCACGCAATACGGCCGGCGCCGCACGCTCTCGGTCAGCTGCCCGCCCTCGTCATAACCCACATACCCCGGCGGCGCGCCGACCAGCCGCGCCACCGCGTGCTTCTCGCCGTACTCGCTCATGTCGATCCGCACGATCGCCTCGTCCGTGTCGAACAGGAACTCCGCCAGCGCCTTGCACGTCTCGGTCTTTCCCACGCCGGTCGGCCCCAGGAACAGGAAGCTCCCGATCGGCCGGTTGGGATCGCCCAGCCCGGCGCGGGCGCGCCGGACCGCGTCCGACACCGCGCGCAGCGCGTGGTCCTGCCCCACGACGCGCATCGACAGGTGCGTCTCCATCCGCTGCAGCTTCTCGCGCTCGCCCTCGACCAGGCGCGACACGGGGATGCCCGTCCAGCGCCCCACGATCTGCGCGACCTGCTCGGCGTCCACCTCTTCCTTCACCAGCGCCCCGCCGCGCGCCTGGCGCTCGTCGAGCGCCTTCTCGGCGCCGGCGATCTGCGCGTCGATGTCGCGCATCTCGCCGTAGCGGATGCGGGCCGCGGTCTCCAGGTCGCCGCGCCGCTGTGCCTGCTCGAGCTCGACCTGCTTGGTCGCGAGCCGTTCCTTCAGCGACTTGACCGAATCGAGCTCCTTCTTCTCCTCCGCCCACTGCGCCGTCAGCGTGCGGTTCTTCTCCTGGAGCTCCGCCAGCTCGCGTTCGATGCGCTCCAGCTCGCGCCGCGACCCGTCGCCCTCGTCGCTCCGGCGCTCCTTGGCCTCGATCCGCAGCGCCTCGCGCTCGATCTCCAGCTGCATGATCCGCCGGCGCAGCTCGTCCAGCGCCGTGGGCATGCTGTCGTTCTCGATGCGCAGGCGGCTCGCGGCCTCGTCGATCAGGTCGATCGCCTTGTCGGGCAGGAACCGGTCCGCGATGTAGCGGTGCGACAGCTGCGCCGCCGCCAGGATCGCGCCGTCCTGGATCCGCACGCCGTGGTGCGCCTCGTACCGCGGCTTGAGTCCGCGCAGGATCGCGACCGTCTCCTCCACGTTGGGCTGGTCGACATAGATCGGCTGGAAGCGCCGCTCAAACGCCGGGTCCTTCTCCACGTGCTTGCGATACTCGTCGAGCGTCGTCGCGCCGATGCAGCGCAGCTCGCCGCGCGACAGCGCCGGCTTCAGCAGGTTGCCCGCGGAGACCGCGCCCTCCGCCGCACCCGCCCCGATGATCGTGTGCAGTTCGTCGATGAACAGGATGATCTTGCCCGCCGCGGCCGTCACCTCGCGCAGCACCGCCTTGAGCCGCTCCTCGAACTCGCCGCGGTACTTCGCGCCCGCCAGCAACTGCCCGACATCCAGCGCCAGAATCCGCACGTCGCGCATGCTCTCCGGGCAGTCGCCGTTCACGATCCGCAGCGCCAGCCCCTCCGCGATCGCGGTCTTGCCCACGCCCGGCTCGCCGATCAGCACCGGGTTGTTCTTTGTGCGACGGCTCAGCACCTGCATGCAGCGCCGGATCTCCTCGTCGCGCCCGATCACAGGGTCGAGCTTGCCCTGCTGGGCCTTTCCCGTCAGGTCGATCGCGTACTTCTTGAGCGCCTCGAAGCTGCTCTCGGCGTTCGGATCGTTCACGTTCTGTACGCCCGACGCCGCGCGGATCGCCCGGATCGCCGCCTCGAGCTTCTTCCGATCGAGCCCCAGCGTCGACAGCACCTCGCGCGAACCGGGCGCGTCGAGCGCCGCCAGCAGCAGATGCTCAGAACTGATGTATGAATCGCCGAGCTTCTTGCTCTCGCCCTCGGCCTTGCCCAGGATGTCCAGCACCGCGCGCCCCGTCGAGCCCGCGCCCGACGACGTCGTGGGCAGGCGCGACAACTCCGCCTCGACCACCTGCGCCACCCGCGCCGGCTCGCTCCCGGCCTTGGCGATCACGGAGAACGCCGGGCCGCTCCGGTCCGAGAGCAACGCGGACAGAATGTGAAGGCCCGCGACTTCCGGGTGGGACCGCTGCATCGCCAGGCTTTGGGCGTCCGCTAAAGCCTGCTGAGCCGTCGTCGTGAGTCGATCCATACGCATGCCACACCTCCGGGGGCGATCGCCCCTTGAGGAGACGTTGCAAGCGGCGGGCCAGCGAGGAGATGCGATCATGACCCCGCTGGCTCATGCCGCGAGCGGCCGAACGCCCCCACCCCATTCTTCGTCGAATCAAGGAGGCGTGATCGAGCCGTGATCCTGTCAGTTTGGCAGGCGTGCCGTTCTCGGGCGAGCGCGATCCGCTCGCGTCAGACGGTAATGTCCAGGTGGAACATGGCGCGTCGCTGAGCCTGCGCCTGGGCGGCGGCCCGTCGAATCTCGGCCGAGACCTGCGACAGCGACGTGCCCGATACTCGCGTCAGCATCGCGCGCTGAGCCACGTTGTCGGCGATGGTCTGGCGCAGCATCGCAGCCATGACTGCCGGGTTGTAAATCTGCCCGATCCGCATCCATCGCAAGCATCGACGATCCGCGCCGATCGCGCAAAGATCGACAATCCCGCCCGCGCATTCGCCACGCCGGCGTGCCGATTGATCGGTTTGTCCGATTGGTTATCGGGAAGGCACAAGTTTCGGGACGCGCCCCTGCGCGACCCTCAGCGTCACGCGTACACATCGAGCGACCCGCCGTCGCCCGAGTTGAGCGAGTCCCCCACCGCCGCGGCCTGCTTGATCAACTCGACCATCGCGTCGCCCTGGGCCCTCTCGCTGTCCATCGCCTTTTTCGCGACCGCGATTTGCACCTGGTAGTTGCTGCTGGCCGTGGACAGAGAAACAGCGCTGGTGGTGTCCATGGCGGTTCTATCGGCCTTCGAGCCCGGTCGCCGCACCCGGGCCGAGAACACGGCGCCATTTGCCGCGTCTATCTCGGGGTGGGCCGGGCGGGTGGGCCGATTTCGCCCCAAAATATGGCGACGACCCCGAACAAATCGGGATCAAACAGGGTCCCGGCCTCGAATCGGACAGCCCGGCGTTGACTCGATCCCATGGGTTCGGTACAACACCCGCCCCAAAGGAGCGTTTTGGAATGAAGAAGCTCAACCGTCGTCTTGTCGCTCTCCTGGCCGCGGCCGCTGCGGGCACGCTCGTCGGCTGCTCCACCAATTACAACGAACAGCTCGCGGACGACATCCGGGGCGATCTTTCACCCGAACTCGACACGATGTACCAGCGCCGCACCGACATCAAGAACATGGACGCGATCGTGGTGGATGAGAATCTCCGCCTCTTGAACGAAGACCTGGCTCATGTGTTCTTGTTTGAACGTCCGAGCATTCTCGCGGATCACCCCATGCCGCACTGATTGAGTGCCTTCGCGCGGAGGATATCTCGGGTTGAATTGAAAAAGGGTCGGGCACAGAGCCCGGCCCTTTTCTCCTTGTGTCTGTTCTCTTCGCGCTCTGGCATTGCACCATCGACCCGCCCGACGGGCCCGAGCCTTACGCCGCGGTGTACTTGCCGCGCTCGAGCTTCTTGAACTTGTCGGTGTGCTTGATCAGCGCCTGGTTGACGATGGTGCGGAAGTTGGGCGACGTGGTCTTGTAACCGGCCCGCTGCACGGCCACGGAAACCTCGGTCACGCCCATGGTCTTGCCCCTGAGCACCTTCACGAGGAACGGCACGAGGCCCATCGTGTTCTGCGGGCGCTTGCGCACGCCGCCGACACGCACGATGCCGCCGGTCGACACATCGAGCAGGGCCAGCTGCGCATCGATCACCTCGATCTGGGACGCGAGTTTCTCACGCTTCTTCAGCAGCTTGCCCGACGAACGACGCCGGCGCTCCAACTCCTTGCGCAAGTCCTCAACCGTTACGCCCCGCAGTGATCCGCCCTTTCGACCCGCTTTCTTGGCCATGGACATCATCCCTTCGTGCATCATGCCTACGTACATCGAGCGCCGGAGTTCTTCGACGCATCAACGCGATAATACACCCATGCTAGGGGGTTGTGCAGAAACAACGTGAGATAAAAAGTAACTTCGATTGGTTTGGACGCTGTTGGTAGGGGTATTCCACACGCGAGGGTGCGATTCATCCTCTCGATTGAAATCCGAGTCGAGACATCAAACCGTCAAAGTGGTCGAGCCCGTAAAACTCAAGCACCACGCGCCCCTTCTCACCCTTCGTATCCGTGTGAATGGACACTTTGGTCCCCAGGTGTTCTCCCAATCGCCGCTCCAAGTCCGCGATCGCCGCGGCCTGCGCCGACGACAGCTGCTTGGAGGGTTTCACTGCCTGGCGATTTCCCTCGGCAAGGCCCGACGCCGCGCGTTCGATACGGCGAACGCTCCACTCTTCCTTCGCCGCCTTCTCGGCGAGCGCCTCGCGTGACGCGCCCGCAGGCGCCATGAGTAGCGCCTTGCCGTGCCCCGCGCTCAGTGTGCCCGACACGATCATGTCGCGGATCGAAGGCTCGAGTTCGACGAGGCGGATCAGGTTCGCCACCGTTGAGCGATCGATCCCAACCCGCTCGGCCACTTGCGCTTGTGTTAGTCCGAATCGATCTATCAGCCCGCGCATCGCCATGCCGCGCTCGATGGCGTTCAGATCCTCGCGCTGAACGTTCTCGATGACGGCCCACTCCGCCGACTCCGCATCCGACAGCGTCTTCACAATCGCCGGTATTTCCAACAGGCCCGCGAGTTTCGCCGCTCGCCAACGGCGCTCGCCCGCAACGATCTCATATCCCCCCACTGCTCGCGGGCGAACCAGGATCGGTTGGACAACACCAACTCGCCGGATCGACTCCGCCAGCTCGGCAAGCCCCGCATCATCAAAGTTGGTGCGAGGTTGGTATTTGTTTGGTACACACTCGTCGGGCTTCACTGTGAGAGCGGGTGCCGAAACGGGTGCAACCGGCTCGACTACCGGAGAGACCGCGATGGGTACCGATGAATCGAGGAGCGCGCTCAGCCCTCGACCAAGACGCCGCGGACGCGCGGAAGATTCACTGCTCATGGGGCCTCCTTGCCGATTCGAATGGCGAACATCGTAACACTCCCCCACTCGCTCAACAACCGGAGGCGGCATGTCGGAACGAACGATCGAATTCACCGCGCGGGGCCTGATGGTGGCCGACGGCCGCGTGCTGCTCTGCAAGAACATCAAGCACGGCTACTACTTCCTGCCCGGCGGGCACGTCGAATTCGGCGAGACCGCCGAAGCAGCGCTGACACGAGAATTCAAGGAAGAAGCAGCCGTCGAGGTGAAGTGCTGTGGTGTGGCGATCATCGCGGAACACCTCTTCGATCGGAAGAAGGGCCCGTGCCACGAGATCAACGTAGTGTTTCACGTGGAACCATGCGGGAGAGAGATCAAGAGCCGCGAGCCCAAGATCGCGTTCGAGTGGGCGGATCTGGCAGAGATCAGCGAGCGGGATCTGCGCCCGAACTGCATCAAGGCATGGTTGATTGCAGGGGGGCGGACCAAACAGCCCGTCTCATGGATCAGCGAACGTGTGTTGCACGTGGAACGTTAATCGGAGACTACGGCCGCGTCGCCGTCGATCGAAATGCCGACGCGATCACCAACCCGGAATGTCGGCGAACCCGCCTCGAGTGAGAGGATCGAGAGGCCGCCGACCTGCAGCGAGTAGCGAGTGTGGTGCCCGATGAAGCTGAGGTCCTTGACCTCGGCCGGCAAGCCGTCGCCCGTCTTCAGACGAACTTGTTCCGGGCGAACGATGGCGGTCACGGTCTGCCCGACAGCACCAAAGCCCGGAATCGTCCCGAGCGGAGATTCAGCTAATACGCGTCCAGTTTGTGCCGGCGTTGCTTTGGCGGGGATGAAATTCGCCTCTCCAAGGAACTCGGCCACAAACCTCGAAGTCGGGTGCGAGTACACCTCGGCCGGAGGACCGACCTGCGCCACTTTGCCCTTGTCGAGCACCGCGATCCGATCGCCGATCGCCATCGCCTCCTCGCGATCGTGCGTCACGCAGATCGTGGTCATCTCGAACTGACGGCAGAGTCGCTTGATCTCGTCGCGCAGCTCGTGACGCAGCTTGGCGTCGAGGTTGGAAAGCGGCTCGTCGAGTAACAACACATCGGGTCGGATGACCAGGGCTCGCGCAAGGGCCACCCGCTGCTGCTGACCACCGGACAATTGGTTCGGCTTACGATCGGCAAACGATCGCATTTTGACAGCTTCGAGTGCCGTATTAATCCGTTCCGCAGCCTGGGCGGTGGGGGTCTTTCTCACCCGGAGCCCGAACGCGACGTTTTCCGCCACGGTCAGGTGGGGCCACAGCGCGTACGACTGGAAGACCATCCCCGTGTTCCGCTGGTTGGCGGGCACGTCGGTGACGTCACGATCGCCGAAGCGAATCCGGCCATCGGTCGGCTCGATGAATCCCGCGATCATGCGGAGGATGGTGGTCTTTCCGCAGCCGCTGGGGCCCAGGAGGAAGAAGAGTTCACCCGGGTTGATGGAGAGGTCCACATGATCGATGACCCGGGTCGCCGGGCCCTTGGCGGCCGGGTAGTCCTTCACCACGTTGGTGAGCGTGATCGCGGTGGGCATGAGGGCGACACGATAGCAGGGCCGCGTTCCTCCGGTTGCTACGCTGGTGTGAATGTCCACCCCGCGCGAACTGAAGCACAGCCTGGCGTCGATCGAGAAACTCCGCTCGATCCGTCCGGGATTCCGTGCGGCGGGGACGCTCGCGACGCCGATGAATCAGCTGTGCCAGACCCTGCGTCGCCAGTCGAAGGCGGTGGGGGGGCTGCACGACACCTGGGAGCGGCTGGCGCCCCCGGAGCTGAAGGGCCTGTGCCGCATCCGCGGCCTGTCCAAGCGGACGATCACGCTCCTGGTGCGGGACTCCTCGGCGTGCTTCGAGGCCGACCGGCTGCTGCGATCGGGCCTGGGCGACCAGCTCTGCCGCGCGTGCGGGGCGGCGTGGATCAGGGTGGAGGTCGCCCAGATATTAATGTAAAATAATAATACATAAACTATCATATGTATAATATATATGTATAGATATCTTGCGCGGCATCCGCGCTGGCGGGTGGTTTCCGTCGGCCCGGACGAAGTTATCCACAATATCTGATCCTCTCCGTCGTGCCTTGCACAATGAGCCCCCGGGAGATAGTGTGGACACCCCAAAGGAGAATCACCTATGCCAACCGCACAGATTCGAGGTCGCGTAGCCCACCTTCCTGGACCCTGGGGTGCATCTATTCCTGTTCGGGGGTTGTCGGTTAGGGTTTACGACATCGATGCTGGGGACCCAGACGACCTTATTTGGCAGGGCACGACGGACATCAACGGTGAGTTTTCCGGGCAGTCGAGCGACTGGCAGGATCGGATCAGGATACCAAGACCATTTCCGCTCCCTCCGGTGAACATGCCGAATCCGACCGATGTGTTGCTTTTCCGGCTCGAAGTCTCCGATGGCCGCACCACAATTCCATACACGCCATTCCTCAACGACTCATCGATTCCCGTCCTTTGGCCTCTTCCCCCGGAACCGAGTGTGCGCGTCAATGGAGAGCCATGCGGGTCGCCTGTCGAGATCAAACAAAGGGTGATTGCCCTCACCGAGCGGCGTGCCGGCATCGTCATTGAACTTTCCGGGACCGTGGCGGCATCGCTTTGGGCGATCAGGCTTCGAGGGAGCAATCTGAAGCAGGCTCTCGAGGCAGCGAGGCCGGATCTCGCCGGGCTCATCAACCCATGGGGCGCGGATGATGTCGCGGCATTGGTTGTCGCAATAGGAATCCTGTGCTTCGCAGTCGGCGTTTCTGCGTTCGTGGTTTGCGTTGGAGTCGCCGTCATCATCATGGTTGCGAAGAACTATCGATTCGACGACATTTCATTCGAGGGCAACCCGGCGACAGGAACGGCGAAAATCACAATTCGCTCCAGTCCGACGTGAGCCGGAAGCCGACCACCAGGGAGCGAAGCCGCGAGTCTGTCCGCTGCCTTCGTTTTCATGTAGCTCGACGTGTCCGAGCGTGGTAGGACACGGCCGCTGTCGACGTTCAGAAGAACCAATTCCGTCCGCGGGCCATTCCAGATTGGGCTGGCGTATCGCGGGCGGGGCGCCGGGAAGCACGCTCGTGTCTTCACGGCTTTCAAACGAAACACCCGGCCTTTGGCCGGGTGTTTCAGGGGTCGATCGTTGCGTTTGAAGTTCGCGGGTCGGGAGGGCGATCACGCCGCCGGCCCCTGTTCGATCGACCGTTGTTTACTTGCTGCGGCGCTGGCGACGGGCCGCGAGAAGGCCGCCGAGGCCGGCGAGGCTGACGGCGCCGGGCGTCGGGACATAGACGAGCTGGTCCTGCGAGCCGTTGTTGGTCAGGCCCAGCACCGGGGCGGTCCTGGCGGTGTGCCCGATCGAGTTGATCAGCGTGTTGTACTTGGTCATGATGCCAGACGAGAGCGAGCCGCCGCTGGTGTTGGTCGCCTTGAAGTGCCCGCCCGCCAGGCCCAGGCCGGCGATGCCGATGTTCGCGTTGTAGTCCGCGACGATGTCCCACACGGCCAGCTGGAACGCGGTGGCCATGTCGTTGTTGAGACCGGTCTGCGCGATCGTCATACCCGCGGAGGTGTAGATATCACGGATGGCGTTGGCCTTGTCGACGCCCATGGGCGACGCGTTGGGGGTCCAGCGCGGGTCGACCACCAGGTAGGTCTGGTAGGTGCTGGTGACGTGCTCGGCGAAGTCGGTGCAGAAGGTCAGCTGCGTGCCGTTCAGGCGCGAGGACCAGCCCGTGCCGTTGGTGATCGTGTGCTTCAACTGGCCGGCGAACACGTTGAGCGTCGTTGAGAAGTAGGTCGCCTTGACGTTCGAGCCCGAACCCGTGCCCGTGAACTTCATGCTCACGGTGTCCGCGGCGAGCGCGCCGGAGGCAAAGCCGGCGGCGGCGACAACAGCGGCGATCATCGTGGTCTTCATCTCTCTGCTCCTTCAGCTTTGCGAATGTGCATCCGTACCCGGCTCGCCTCTTGCGGCCGGCTGCCCCAAAGGTGCCATACGCCCGAGCCTTCTCCAGCCCAACGCGCCCCAACGCACCGCCGACGCAACGGTCCTGACGCCCGGGGCACGTACACCAGTCCACTCGCGCCAGACGACGCTCGTTCTGGGGCGTATGAAGCCCGGCGCACGCTGATCCGGCGAGGGTGGGGGGGCGAGCGGTCCGGGTCGGGTACACTGGCCCCGGCCTTGGGACGGTTCTCGGGCGGCGGGGGCGGGTCGGCGTCAGGGAGGAACTGGGAGATGGCGGGCGGTGAGAGCAAATCGGGAGCAACGAAGCCCGTGCCGGTGATCCCGGCCGACCAGCAGTTCGTCCACCTGCACCTGCACACGGAGTACTCGCTGCTCGACGGCGGGAACCGCGTCGACAAGCTCGTGAACCGCGTGGCCGAGCTTGGCATGACGGCGGTGGGGGTGACGGACCACGGCAACATCTTCGGCGCGGTCTCCGTCTATCAGACCTGCAAGGAGAAAGGGATCAAGCCGATCCTGGGCGTCGAGGCGTATGTCACGCCGCCCGGCAAGCCGCGGCAGGACCGGACCTATTCGGGCGGCGGCGAGGGCGGCTACCACCTGGTGCTCTTGTGCGAGAACAACGAGGGCTGGCAGAATCTCCTGGTGTTGTGCTCCGAGGCGTACCTCACAGGCTTCTACTACAAGCCGCGGATCGACCGCGAACTTCTCGAGAAGCACAGCGCGGGGCTGATCGCGATCAACGGGCACCTTGGTTCGGAGATCGGCGAGCACCTGCTTGATTACGAGCGCACCGGGGACGAGAAGTACTGGAAGCTCGCCGTGGAGAGCGCGGAGTGGCACGCGCGGGTGTTCAACGGACATGGCGGGGAGCGCCCCGGCGAGCCGCCGCGGTTCTACATCGAGCTCCAGCACCACATCACCGAGCAGAACTCGATCAACAAGCACCTTATTCGGTTGGCGCGCGAGCTGGGCCTGCCCTTGGTGAGCGACAACGACGCGCACTTTCTCCGGGCCGAGGACCACGACGCGCACGACACGCTGATCTGCATCTCGACGGGCAAGAACAAGAGCGACACCAACCGGATGCGCTACCCGGCCGAGCTGTACGTGAAATCGCCGGCGCAGATGCGCGCGATCTTCGAGGCGTACGGCGAGGCGGGGAGCGAGGCGTGCGACAACAGCGTGCGCATCGCGGAGCGGTGCAACGTCGAACTCCCGCTCGGGCGTAACAACGCACCCGCGGTGCGGATCGACCTGCCCGATCCCAAGAAGCTGCCGCTCCACGACGATCCGAAGTACGCCGGCGATCTTTCGGCGTGGTACAAGGACTACTGCGCGAGCTTCGAGCTCAAGCCCTTCGCGAGCGTGCCGACGCCGGAGGAGCTTGCGGAATCCAAGAAGAACTGCGACGCCGCGCTGCGGATGCTGAGCGAAGCGGGGTTTGTGTGGAGGTACGGGCCGGGGGGGCCGGCACGAGAGGCTCGGCACCCGGCGCTGGCGGAAGAGGGAAAAGCAAAGCAAGAGGAAGCCGGGGTCACCCAAGACGCTGATCGCCGGGCCGCGCAGACGGCACGCCTCGAGCGTGAGCTCAAGATCCTCGCCGACAAGAACATCTCCGCTTATTTCCTCATCGTGTGGGACTTCGTCAACTGGGGAAGGCAGCGCGGCATTCCCTCCAACGCCCGCGGCTCGGGCGTCGGCACCATGGTCGGCTACGTGCTCGGGCTGTCGAACGCCTGCCCCGTGCAGTACGGCCTGCTGTTCGAGCGATTCACCGACCCCGATCGCTCCGAGTACCCCGATATCGATATCGACCTGTGCCAGGATGGACGCGGCGAGGTCATCAACTACGTCCGCAAGAAGTACGGGCACGTCGCCCAGATCATCACGTTCGGGACCATGAAGGCCCGGGCCGCGATCCGCGACGTCGCGCGCGTGCTCGCGGTGTCGCTCCCCGCGGCCGACCGCATCGCCAAGCTGATCCCGGATCAGCTCAACATCACGATCGACGAGGCGATCGAGCAGGAGCCCGACCTGAAGGGCCTGTACGAGGGGCAGCAGCGCTGCCTCGACAAGGTGAACGACAAGCTCTCGCCGGAGCAATCGATCGACGCGCGGACCGCGCGCGCGCTGATCGACAACGCGCGGACGCTGGAAGGCCAGGCGCGCCACGCGGGCGTTCACGCCGCGGGTGTGATTATTGCGACGCGCCCTCTGCACGAGATCGTGCCGCTCTATCGCCAGAGCGGGAGCGAAGAGACGGAGATCGTGACGCAGTGGGATGGGCCGACGTGCGAGAAGATGGGCCTGTTGAAGATGGACTTCCTGGGCCTGCGGACGATCTCGATCGTGGAGCGGGCGCGGAAACTGATCCGCGAGGCGTTGAGCGAGGAGGAGATCTGGAAGGCCGTCGGCCGCTCGCCCGAGTTCGAACAACTCAGAGCGGCCAAGCAGCAAGGCTCGAATCAGAAGGGCAAGAAGAGCGCGGGCGAGTCCGCGGCCGCGTTGAGCTTCGCGCATCCGTTGGATCTGGATCGATTGCAGTACTCCGATCAGCGGGTCTTGGAACTCTTCCGCCGCGGCGACACGACCGGCGTCTTCCAGTTTGAATCGGGCGGGATGCGCCGCCTCCTGGTCGAGATGAAGCCCGACCGCCTCGAGGACCTCATCGCCGCCAACGCTCTGTTCCGCCCGGGCCCGATGGACCTGATCCCCGACTACAACCGGCGCAAGCACGGGCAGGACGCCGTGCCACGCGTCCACGACATCGTGGACCGCTACACCGCCGAGACCTACGGCGTGATGGTGTACCAGGAACAGGTCATGCAGATCGTGCACGGCCTGGGCGGCATCAAGCTGCGCGACGCCTACACCCTCATCAAGAACATCAGCAAGAAGAAGCACGACAAGATCGAGAAGGAGCGCCCCAAGTTCGTTGAGGGCGCGCAGAAGCAGGGCCTGAACAAGCAGGCCGCCGAGGACCTCTTCGAGCTGATCCTGAAGTTCGCGGGCTACGGCTTCAACAAGTCGCACTCGACCGGCTACGCGATCGTCGCCTATCAGACCGCGTATCTGAAGACGTACTTCCCCGCGCAGTACATGGCCGCGTTCCTGACCTACGAGAGCCAAGCGCAGAAGGCGTCTGAGTGGATCCCGTACCTGGAAGATTGCCGGCGCACGCGCGTGATCGATCCGGAGACGGGCAAGGTCGCGAAGGTCGGCGTGGAGGTGAGGCCGCCCGACATCAACCTGTCGAAGGCGGATTTCGCCGTGGTCTTCGAGGCGGGCGAGGCGGCCACGTCGGCGGGCGGGCACATCCGCTTCGGCCTGCGCGCGATCAAGGGCGTGGGCGACAAGCTCATCGAGGCGATTATCCAGGAGCGCGACCCCAAGCCCGGCGATGAGACCGCCGCGCCGCGTCCGTTCACGTCGCTCTTTGATTTCTGCGAGCGTGTGATGTCGCACGGTACGGGCATCCTGAACAAGGCCGCGCTCGAATCGCTCATCAAGTGCGGCGTGTTCGATTCCGTGCACGGGCGCCAGAACCGCGCCGCGATGATCGCGTCGATCGAACAGGCCGTCGGCGCCGCGCAGAAAGCGGCCCAGGATCGCGCGAGCGGCCAGGGCTCGCTGTTCGGTCTCGGGGGTGGCCTCGGCGGCGGTGGTCTCGGTGGTGGGGGACCTGCGCCCGCGGCACCCGCCGACACCGGCGTGCTCACGCGCGCCACGCCCTGGAGTGAGAGCGAGACGCTCGCGGGCGAGAAGGACGTGCTGGGCTTCTATGTCTCCAGCCATCCGCTGGAGACGTGGAAGCACTGGGCCGCGACGTTCGCCAACGCCGACACGTCGAGCGTGAAGAACATGGCCCAGGACACCCGCGCGATCATCGCGGGCCTGGTGCAGAGCGTGCGCCAGTTGGTTGTGAAGTCCGGGCGCTCCGCCGGGCAGAAGATGGGCATCGTCACGTTCGAAGATACGGCCGGCGCGATGGACTGCGTGCTCTTCACCGACGCCTTCGCGCGCTTCGGGCACCTCGTCGACGCCTCCAGCACCACGCCGGTCTTCCTCCTCGGCCGCGTCGATCGCTCGCGCGGCGACCCGCAGCTCATCGTCGAGCGCGTCGTGCCGATCGACGGCGTGCCCGTCCTCCCCGGACGCCTGCAGCTCTTCTTTGACGGCGAGCGGCTCAACGGCACGGGGCGGTCGAGCATGGAGCGGGCCGCGGAGCTCGTGCGCGCCAGGGCGGCGACGGGCCCCGCGGATTTCCCGATCGAGATCGCCGTCGCGGCCGCGGGCTCGGTCGCGACCCTGAGCGTCGACACGCGCTCGCGCGTCGCGCTCGACCCCGATCTGGTCAAGCAGTTGGTCGCGATCCTGGGCGACGGGTGCGTGCGCGTGGTGGGCGGCGTGACGGCGGAGGTCGTCAACGGCAACAACAACCGCCCGTGGGAAAAGAAGAAGCGCCCGGTCGAGGTGTGACGGCGTCGGCGACTCGCTGGAAATCTCGTTATCAGTCGTCGGCCGAGATGCTCTTGGGGCCTTCCTTGCCAGCGACGCGCTCCATGTAGCCCTTGCCCTTGCGCTCGTACTTCGTGAAGCCGAGGCGCTCGAGATTTGAGTTGGAGAGAGCGCCCTTGCCCTTGAGGTCGGACCACTTGCCGGCGATCGCGGGCGCGGTGATGACACGCCGCACAGGCACGCCCGTCTCCGGGTGCTTGGTGAGCGCGTCGTCCTTCATGGACTGGACGAACTCAACCGTCTTGCCGGTGGGCTTTCCCTTCTTGTCGAGGATCTCGTAGACGTAGATCGGCATGGGTTCTCCGCGGGTCGATGGGCGGGCTTGTCGATGCACCGGAACAGGCGATGCCGGAGGCGGACTTCTACCGCCCCCGCGTCGGCAGCTTCCCGAACAACCGCTTCGGCGGGAGCTTGGTCGGGACGATCCCGCCCGGGAACTTGGTCGTGTCGACCTGCTCGGGCGGCGGGACGTCCTTGGCCGCGGCGGCCGCGATGCGGTTCACCTTCGGCGCCTTGTCCGATGGCGCGATCTCAACCACCGGCCGCCCGCCCGCGTCCACGTCGCGCCAGCGCTCCGGCTTCGGGCTCGCGATGAAGTCCGGGTACTCCATCTTCGGGATCTCGGCGTTGATGAGGTTCTCGATCTGCGTGAGCAGCTCGCCCTGCGCCGGCGTCACCAGCGCCCAGGCGATCCCGCCGCGCCCCGCGCGCGCCGTGCGCCCGATGCGGTGGACGTAGAGGTCCGGGTCCTCGGGCAGGTCATAGTTGATGACGTGGCTGACGCCCTCGGCGTCGATGCCGCGGCTCGCCAGGTCGCTGGCGATCAGCACCTCGAGCTTGCCGCCCTTGAGGGCTTCCATGACCTGGTTGCGCTTGCCCTGGCGCATGTCGCCGTGCATCGCGTGGGCCGCGATCCCGTGCTCGTTCAGGTAGCGCGTCAGCTCGTCGACCGTGCGCTTGAGGCGGCAGAAGACGATCGTGAGCGCCGGCTCCTCGTGCTTGACCAAGTGCAGCAGCAGACGCCGCTTGTCCCAGGGCTGCACCGCCAGGTAGTGCTGCTCGACTAGGCTCACCGTCAGCGAGCCCGACGAGGTGACGATCTTCTCCGGCTCGCGCATGTACCGCCGCGCCAGCTTCTCGATCTCGACCGAGATCGTGGCGCTCACCATGATGGTCTGGCGGCGTTCGATGGGCGGGCAGAGGTCGAGGATGCGACGGATGTCCTCGCGGAACCCGATGTCGAGCATGCGATCGACCTCGTCGAGCACGACAAATCGCGTCTCGCCGAAGTTGAGCAGGCGGCGCTCGTGCATGTCCATGATGCGCCCGGGCGTGCCGACGATGATCTGCGACCCGTGGGTCAGGCTCTTGGCCTGCTGGCGGATCGCCTGCCCGCCGTAGATCGTGGTGGCGCGGATGGGCGTGAAGCGCGCCAGCTCGTTGATCTCCTGCGAGATCTGGATCGCAAGCTCGCGCGTCGGCGCCAGCACCAAGCCCTGGAAGGGTTGGTCCTTGTTGCAGAGATGGACGAGAGGCAGGCCGAACGCCGCGGTTTTGCCCGTGCCGGTTTTGGCCTGGCCCAGCACGTCGTGACCGTTCAGGATCGCGGGGATGAGCCGCGCCTGGATCGACGTGGGCTTGGTGAAGCCCGCGGTCTCGACGCCCTTGAGCACGCTCGATCGCAAGCCCAGGGATTCAAACGTGGAATTGGGGTCGAAGATCTCGCCCGCGGCCTTCTTCATCTCGGGCGTCATGGGCGGACGACCGAACCCGTCCGGACGCGACTCGGGCGATGCGTCGCCCGGCGCGATCGTGGCTGGTCCGGCGGACTGATCCGCGGGCGCCGTCGCCGGCGTGGTCTGGGGTTCGGGCGCGGGATGAGCGTGGCCCTGGTCGTGGCTTTGGTCGTGGTCGGCGTTCGTTTCGTTGTTCATTCGTCGGGACTATCAGAGAAATGGACACATGACGCGCCGCGCGTCGGCGCCGGATCGAAGGCCGCTGCGAACAGGCCGCGCGTCCCGACTTCCTCTCGGCGGGTCGCACAAGCACGCGCGGCGCTCACGGAGCGTCGGCGTCGGCGGTTGATCGGCGCTGCAACGGGCGACGGGCCCGTCGGGCGCGAGCATCTTGACCAACAATTCTAGGTCATCTCCGGGGCGGGCGGTCGGGCGACGTTGGGGGTGCTCAGTTTCCGCGCCGGCACAGCTCGATCAGGATCGCGTGCTTCATCAGCGTGCCCGCGGCGGTGCTGGCCGCCGCCAGCACCCCCGGCCAGCCGTCGCGCCAGCTCTGCTTCGCCACCGTCTGCTTCAGGAACGCGCCGATCGGCGACGTCACCAGCTTCCGCACGCTCCCGCGCTGGCCCTCGGCCTTCATCGATGCGGCCATGATCCGCGCGTGCGACGCCTGCTTGGCGAGGAACTCCGCGAAACTCGCGATCGAATCGTGACGCATGTCGCCGCGCAGCTGCTCCGTGCGCCCGCGCTGTCCGCCCGCGCTCGCCCCCGGAGTCTCGCCGACCTTCTCGCGCAGCTCCATGCGATCGTGCGGATCAAGCCCCGTCCAGTAGGCGCGCTCACGCCGCACCAGGCGCAGCCGCCACTCGGGCTGCCACGCGAAGTTGAGCGGGCGATCGTCGTAATAGACCTTGCGGTTCATCCAGTAGCCGTCGACGCCGTCGTTGGGCGAGGTGAGCACGCGCACGACCTCGCGCGAGAGCTCGGGCAGGAGCGATTCGTCGCTGTCGAGCGCGAGGACCCACGCCTCCGTGCAGGCCTCGAGCGCCTTCTGCTTGGTGGCGACGAAGCCCAGCCAGGGCGAGCGGATCACGCGCGCCCCGAACGACTCCAGGATTTCGATCGTGCGGTCGGTGGAGCCCGAATCGATCGCGACGATCTCACGGGCGAGCGGCCTCACCGATTCCAGCGTGCGCGCGATGGTGCTCTCGTTGTTCTTGCACACGATCGCGGCCGAGAGCGGGAGCATGGCGGGATCGTAACCGAAGAAAACAGCGGGAGGAAGAGGCAGAGAAGCGAAGTGGCGCCGTGGCGGAGCGGCACGCACGCGTGGTTCGCACGTTGAACCAACGCCGCGAATCGCGCCATCGCTCTGAATCAGGCCGATTCGCTTCGGGATTCCGGCGACACGGCCACCCGCCGCCGATATCCTCTTTTGCTTCGCCTCTTCGCCGCACTGCCTCTTTGCCTGTTCTTCTGCCTTTCACTTCGTCTCTCCGTCTCTTTGTCTCTTCGTCTCTCTCTTCTCCCATGTACCACGGCCCGCAGGATCTCTCGAACGCCGATTCCGTCTGCCGCCTGTTCGACGCCGGGGCGCAGGCCAATCTCGCCGCGCGCTGCCGTCGCGGCGCCTGCGACGTGATCCACCCGCCCGGCATCCTCATCGCGACCGGCGACCTCCACGACAACCCGCTCAACCTCGCCAAGCTCGTCCAGCTCGCGGGCATGGACCGCGCCGACGCCGATTCCGACAGCGTCTCCCACCTCCTCCTCCACGAGGTCATCCACTCCGACCGGCTGATGAACGGCATGGACTTCAGCTACCGCGCCCTGGCCCGCGTCGCCGACCTCAAGGCCCGCTTCCCCGAGCACGTCCACATACTCCTGGCCAATCACGAGCTCTCGCAGATCAAGGGCGCCGGGATCGTGAAGGACGGCGTGCGCGTCGTCGAGGCCTTCAACGACGGCGTCTCGCAGGTCTTCGGCGACGAAGCAACGCGCGTCAACGAGGCGATCTCCCGCTTCGTCCGCTCCATGCCCCTGGCCCTGCGCTGCGCCCACCCGCGCGGCCTGGGCGACATCCTGTGTGCCCACAGCCTCCCCTCGCCCGGCGTCATGGGCCGCTTCGACACCACCATCCTCGACCGCGAACTCACCGAAGAGGACTACGAGCCGCGGCGCGGGACGGCCCACCTCATGGTGTGGGGGCGCGGCTACGACGCCGAGCAGATCGAGGACCTCGTCGAACGCTGGGGCGTGCGCCTCTTCGTGCTGGGCCACGAAAAGGCCGAGCACGGCTCGATCGTCATCCCGCCGTGCGCGCTGGTGCTCAACAGCGACCACGACAAGGGCGTATACCTGCCGATCGACCTGGCCGACCCACCCGACGCGGTGCGGGCCGCGATGATGGTGAAGCCCCTCCGCCCGCCGGAAGTGATCGAGGATTAGGCGGGGCGTGGCGGTACAGCGATGAGGCCGACGACCATGTACGATCAATCCGAACGACTCATCGATCTTCGAGACCTGCTGATTGCCCGAGCGCCGCGTGCATCCCTCCCGGGAACCGGCGTACAGAACCTACGGGACCAATTCGAGGACTCGATACCCGAGTGGTGGTTTGAGCTGTTTCTCTCCGCGCCACTGGGCGGCGTGGAGTTGCCCCCTCCCGAATCGGGCCTCGATACCGATGTCCGATCTCTCGTCGGCGAGTCGCTTGTGTGGCTCGGTGCCTCGGACGTGATCGATGAGCTGGAGTGCCACGAAGACTCCGGCCTCTTCCACCACACGAGCACGATCCCGGTGATGCGCGCCAGGTTCCGCGTGGGCTCCGCGTGGGTTTCGATACCGGATCCGGTGTGCGTGCGATTTGATGGGCGGGACGCCGATGCCTCGGTGATCTCGGTCTCACACGAATGCGGCCCAAGCAGCGAAGGTGACCCCTTGATCGCCCACTCGTTCGCTGAATTCCTTGGGAAATGCTTGCGGGCGTGATTGCCCTCGAAGGTGAGAGTTGCGGAGGCCGGATGACACGTCTGCGGAGCACATCCGAGATTCTCGAAATCACGGTGTACGAGATGACGCCCGCCGACGAGCCGCGACTCTTCGCACAGCTCGTATCGGTGTTCGATGCGTTGGCGGGCCTGACTCACGACGCCACCGGTCTCGCGGCGCCGAAGGACCTCTCACTATTTCGTTTGCCGTTGATCGGGGACTGCCGGTATACGCGTGATCCGCTCAAGTCGGGCTTGTTGACCGTTGCTGTCCAGTTCCGCTTTGAACAACTGCCAGAGAGCTTGCGTGCTGACGGCGGGCGGTGCCTTTCAATCGCGATACAACGCGTCACGATGGGAATCAACTGCGCCGGATGGCGATTCGGACTCGAAGGCGGAAGCCTGTTGTTTGCTGAGAGATCGCGGGACTTCATCGTGTGGGACAGCGGCGGCAAAGGAAGGGCCGGTCTGGATATTTCGGGACTCCGCCTCTGAAGCTTGAAGTGGAACCAGCTATCCCAGTCTTTCAGCCAAAGGCCCGATTCGCCGTTTGATTGCTGACGATGTGCAGGCAAGAGGCGAGTGGACTCTCCCGCAGCACGCCCGCCGCTCCTTCAATCGCTGGATACCACGATCGAAGGCGGCAGCGCGGTGTCGGATGGGTCCCTCATGGGGACCAGCCTGCGCGGGCCGAGCGGCCTGACCTCTGCGTCTTTGCGTCGGAACGCCCCGGGATCCCACTCGAACAGGTACTCACGCCCCGACCACAATCGACCGTGATACTGCACCGTCGCACGCAAGATGGGCTTTCCGTTCGGAGTTCGCCCCAAGAACTCAGTGCCCAGGGCGAGAGTTGGGTCGTAGAAATATGGAAGCGGGCTCCACGAATCCCCGTTGTCCCAATGCAGTTCAACTTCGTGATGATCGACATCGGTGATGCGAAACACCGGTCGCTCCAGCCCTCCGAGCGCCAACTGCTCACCCAGCGATTCTCGGCGCGGGCCGATGACCTCGCGCTGTCCGATCAGGAAGAACGTGATGCTGACGCGGCCGTTCGAATGGTCCACGCGCCAAGTCCAAAGCACCACGTCGTCCGCGGGTTCCGCCCACGCTTCCTCGACGGGCGTCTCCAATTGCCACGAACTCTTGCAGCCGCCCAGGACTCCCACGGCCAGGCTCATCAAGACGAGCAGCACACACCGAAGGCCCCGCGAGCATTCGTCCATGTCTGTCTCCTCGACGACCGCAGTGTACCGATCGCGCGCCACGCTCCAAAGCCCCTTTCTTTCCACGCCCACGATGAGCGAGTCCGCGAACGAATCGTGGCGCTCGATCTCAAGCCACGCCACCAGACTCCTCGCTCCCTGTGCCATGTGTGTCGTACCCCGTACCCCGTGAACCGGCGCCTCATCCCCTCCGCCCGATGAACAAGTGCGACGAGCCGCCGTCACCATGCGTCCTTCACGTGCCATGTCTCTCCCGCTCGTCTACACTCGCCGCCGTGGGAGACGCCCCTTTTCCATCCGGTAACGCTCCATCCGGCAACGCCTCGCCCGCGCCGAACGGCAACGCGCCGAGCTCCAGCGCCCCCGGCGCGCTGGCGCCCGTCCCTTGGGCCCCCGCCCTCCGCGGCAAGTTCATCGTCTTCGAAGGGCCCGACGGCTCGGGCAAGTCCACCCAGCTCCGCCGTTTCGTCGAGCTCATCACCATCTCCGGCGTCGGCGTCTGCGAGGTCCGCGAGCCGGGCGGCACAAAGATCGGCGAAGCGATCCGCCAGGTGCTCCTCCAGCGCGACCACGACTGCATGACCCTCCGCTGCGAGATGCTCCTCTACATGGCCAGCCGGGCCCAGCTCGTCGAGCAGCGCATCCGCCCCGCGCTCGCCCAGCACCAGCTCGTCGTCGCCGATCGCTTCGTCACCTCGACCGTGGCCTACCAGGGCGCCGCCCAGGGCCTGCCCTACGACGAGATCGCCGCCGCCGCCAGGATCGCCGTGGGCCAGAGCGTGCCCGATCTTGTGCTGGTTTTCGACGTGGACGAAGAGACCGCGGCCCAGCGCGCCGGGATCGTCGCGCCAAAGTCCAAGGGCAAGCGCGCCGACAGCGCGACCTCGTCGCTCTTCGCCGATCGGATGGAGGACCGCACCCGCGAGTTCCGCCGCCACGTGCGCCAGAGCTACCTCGACCAGGCCCAGGCCGACCCGGCCCGCTTCCGCGTGATCAACGCCGCCAAGGGCCCCGACGAGGTGTGGCGCTCGCTGGTCGAGACAATGGAGAAGTGGGTGGCGGGGCTGGGATCGCCCGCGGCCTGAGACGTTTTTTCGTGACTTGAGAGGGCACACCGACAGTCGAGAGGCGTGCGTCGGCTCGTCTCCACCGCGATCAGCCGTTTCGACGCCGCGACTATTTCGCTCTTCGCATCCATTCCCACTGCTTGCGCACGCCGTCTTCGAAGCCGGTGGTGGGGGAGTAGCCGAGTTCCCGGCCGCTGCGTGTAGGGTCGGCCCAGGTGCGCAGCACGTCGCCGGGCTGCATGGGGAGGCGCGTGATCTTCGGCTCGTGCCCCACGACGCGCGAGATCGTCGCGAGCATCTCGTCGAGGCGGACGGGCGCACTCCCGCCCAGGTTCCACACGCGATAGCCGTGCTGATCGATGCGTTCGTAGGACGCGACGACGCCCGAGACGATGTCGTCGATGTAGGTGTAGTCGCGGCTCGAGGAGCCATCGCCGAAGACGCTGATGTCCTCGCGCCGCGAGATCTTGCCGAGGAACGTGGAGATGGCGAGGTCGGGGCGCTGGCGCGGGCCGTAGACCGTGAAGAAGCGCAGGCACGCCGTCGGCATCCTGGTGAGGTGCCAGTGCGCGTGGCACTGCAGCTCGTTGGCGCGCTTGGTGGCCGCGTAGGGGCTGACGGGTTCGTTGACGGGATCGTCCTCGGTGAAGGGGACGCGCGACGCGTTGCCGTAGACGCTGCTTGAGGAGGCGACAACGACACGCGAGGCGCCGGCGCGCCTGGATTCTTCGAGAACGACGGCGGTCGCGACGACGTTGGCGCGCGCGTACGCCGCGGGATCGGCGATGCTCGGGCGCACGCCCGCCTTGGCGGCCAGGTGGATCACGCCCGCGGGTTTCACGCGCTCGAAGAGGGCACGGGTTGGCGCGGCCTCGGCGAGATCGAGCTCGACGAGTTCGAACGAGCCGTGCACGCGATCGGCGCTGAGCCGGATCTCGGCGATGTTCGCGCGCTTGATCGCGGGGTCGTAGAAGGGATCGAAGTTGTCCACGCCGACGACGCGACGCCCCATCGCGAGCAACCGCTCGCACAGGTGCGAACCGATGAAGCCGGCGGCGCCGGTGACGATGATCGGGCCCGAATCAGCCATGCAGGTTTGTAGCCGAGTTGCGACGCCCGAGTTCGTGTTCGATGCCCGAAGAACACAGAACCACAGGCGAACAGGCGAAAAAACGCACGAAACACCCGGGAAACCATGTCTTTGGTGTCGGGTGCAAAAAGAAGCAGGGTGCCATGATCAAATGGCACCCCGCTGGAGGAGAGAGAGATGATGAGAACTATACCCAGCGTTATCGGAAATTTGTTGCACATCTTCGCTAATTTCGCGCGCCGAGGGATTGCCCGCAGTGCCTCGGCCAAATCTGCGCGTGTTTGAACGGAAGAGCGAGCCCCAAAAGCGAAGAACGCACGAGCGGGGTCAGGTGTCCCGCTCGTGCGAACCTCTCTTCGCCGTTGAGAAGCCTTGCGGTTTCTCGCCGTTCTCTTTCCCCCCGCCCACCACCAGCGGGAGACTTACTTGGGATTCTTAGGCGCGTCGGGCCCGCCGTTCTCTTCCATCCACTTGCGAACCGCTTCGCGGCGTTCCTCGGGGGTCATGTCGCGGAGTTTTTCGCGCAGTTCGGGCGGGATGCGCTCGCGGAGGGCCTGGCGATCAACCTGGCCGCGCCCCGGGCCGTCGGGATTGCCGGGCGCCGCGTCGGGGTTCTTCTCTTTCTTCTTCTCGATCTTGCGCTGCGCCTTTTCCTTGGCCTTCTCGGGCGGATTGTCGAGGCGGCGCTGTTCGGCGTCCTTGCGCATCTCCTCCATGCGGTCCTTCACGAACTTCTGCTGAGGTTCGTTCAGGACATTCCACGCCTTGGTTTCCGCGGCCTTGAGGTCGGGCGCCTGGTTGGCGAGGTCCTTCAGGCGATCGAGCGCGGCGGCATCGTCCTTCGGGCCATCTTTCGGCCCACCCTTCGGCCCGTCCTTCGGCCCGTCCTTCGGCCCGTCCTTCGGATGGTCCTTGGGACCATCGCCCAGGCGCATCTCGTCCATGGGACGATCATCACCCGGGGGCGGCGGGGGCTGATCGCCCTTGGGCTTGCGGCCGCGCGGCTTTTCGCCTTCGGGTCCGCCGGGGCGACGCTGGCCATCACCAGGGCCGCCCGCTTCCGGACCGCCCGGACCACCGGGACCACCGGGACCACCGGGTCCGCGGCGAGCGCCAGGTGCGCCCGGCGCGCCATCAGGGCCGTTGCCCTTGGGGCCACCCTCGGCGGCGAGGAACGGGCGGATCTTGTCCATCACCTTCTTGCGAGCCTCGGGCGACAGGCCACGGGCGAGGTCGCGGATCTCCTGCCCATGCGCTTCGCGGAAAGCGCGCATGTCGTCGTGAACGGAGTCCATGATGCCCTTGATCTTCTGGTCCTGCTCGGGCGAGAGGCGAAGATCCTCGGGCGTCTCTGGAGCGTGCAGGGCGCGGATGGCGCGCATCATGGCGACGGGCGCGCCGCGATCGCCGGCCTGGTCCTTGCGGTCTTTCCCGCCGCGGACGAACGAGTTCTTCTCGCCCGGGGGGCTGGCGTCCTTGACGTCGGGCCCACGGAGCGGCGGGCGATCATCCTGCGCGTACACACCACCGGCGGAAACAAACAGAGCGAAAGCAGCGGAAGCAACGAGGCGGGTAGCCCGCGAGGTCAACATGTCATGCACTCCTGTGGTCGTCCTGCGTGCGGACGGGGACGACATTCCATCGGCCAAACGCGGTGGTGGGCCCTTCATTGCGGCGTTGGCGCGTTCGCCGGCGCGAATACCCGGAATCCCCGGGCCCTACGATCGATACAGGTGGGCGTTCCACGCGGCGGAATGGCTTGCGAGCGCCCGCCGCACGGGGCCCGAATGCGGCGCGAGGGGTCTGTTTTACGGCGGAAAGGCGGAGAAATGTCGTTCTCGAAGGAGTTGATCACGCGGGCGTTGCGGGGCGTGCCGGCGGCGGGCGCCGGCGGCGATCTGGTGAGCGCGGGCGTGCTCAAGTGGGTGTCGCTGTGCGAGACCTATGTCAGCGTCAAGCTGCTCATGCCCCAGGGCGCGACGCCCGGCGACATCAGCCAGGTCACGAGCATGACGCGGGCGGCGATCGAATCGGCGGCGACCGACGAGGGTGTCAAGCTCGATTCGATCATCCTCGAGTTCGTCAACGACGCGGGCGACGTGGTTCGCACGGCGAGGTTCGGCGCGCCGGCGGGCGCGAACGCCGCGCCGGCGCAGGGTTCGCAGGGCTCTTCGGGCCCTCAGGACATGGGCCATCGTCCGATCGGCGGCCTTGCGGATACGAGGCCCGCGGGTCAGAGTCGTGCGCCGACGCCGCAGGGCGCGGCGGAGGCCACGCCGAGCATCAGGAACATCATCGCGGTGGGCGCGGGCAAGGGCGGGGTGGGGAAGTCGACGATCGCGCTGAACCTGGCGGTGGGCTTGGCGCGGCGGGGCGCCTCGGTTGGTCTGATGGACGGCGACATTTATGGCCCATCACTTCCGACACTGCTCGGGCTTGGCGCGATGGAGCCGAATGTCGTGGACGGCAAGCTCCAGCCGTTCCTTGTTCACGGCGTGAAGTCGATGACGATCGGGAAGCTGGTCGACCCCGACAAGCCTCTGATCTGGCGCGGGCCGATGGCGCACGGCGCGTTCAAGCAGCTCGCGGAGCAGACGAACTGGGGCGAGCTTGATTATCTCATCATCGATCTGCCGCCGGGCACGGGCGACGTGGCGCTGACGATGGCGCAGATGCTGAAGCTCTCGGGCGCGGTGGTCGTGTGCACGCCGCAGAAGGTGGCGCAGGACGACGCGGTGCGTGCCGCGAAGATGTTCCAGCAGCTCGGGATCGAGGTGCTGGGCGTCGTGGAGAACATGAGCTTTTTCATCGGCGACGACGAGAAGGAATACGACATCTTCGGCAAGGGCGGCGCGGAGTTCATGGCGCAGCGGCTCAACGTGCCGTTCCTTGGCGCGGTGCCCCTGACGATGGGATTGCGGAAGAACTCGGACGAGGGCAACCCGACGGCAAACTTCGCGGGCGGGACGATCACCCGCGCGTTCGAGGAGCTGATTTCTCGCGTTGAGGGGCAGCTGAACCTGGTATCGATGAAGAAGGGGCAAAGGCCGACGCTGACGATCAGTTAGGACGGCGCTGGGGCAGGAAATGGCGGGATTCATGAGAACAAAGATGCGACCAGGTCCGTATGCACGGGAACCCATGCACACGACCCATCCCATCGTCGCAACGCGTACCGGCGAAGCCCGTTCTTGCCGGGCCGGTCGCGCGCACCATCTCCTGGCCATGCTCGTGTTTGCCGCGGGCGCGAGGGCGCAGGTTTCGATCGACCACACATCCTTCGTCGATCGTGCCGCGGCGGGCCAGATCACGCTTGGGAACCTGCGCGGCGGGCTGGCGGTGCTCGACTATGACCGCGACGGCTGGCCCGACCTCTTTGTGTGCGACACGGCCGGCGCGACCAACCGGCTCTTTCACAACGTTCCGAGCGCCGCCACGGGCCGCACGTTTCTCGACGTGACCGCCGGGAGCGGCCTGAACGACGCGGACGGCGTGCAGCGCAACGGCGGGGCGGCGATCGCGGGCGATATCGACAACGACGGCGACCCAGACCTCTTCGTGCTGGGCTACACGACCTCGGATTCGTCGCACGGCGTGCTCTATCGCAACAACGGCGACGGCACGTTCACCAACATCTCGCTGGCCGCGGGCGTTCGGCATGTCGGCGCACAGCCCATGTCGGCGAGTTTCGTCGATTACGACCTTGACGGGAAGCTCGACCTCTTCGTCGGCGGCATCGGATCAACATCCGACGCGCTGTTGCTGTACCACGGCAACGGCGACGGCGCGTTCACGCCGATGAACTCGCTGCTCCCGCCGCCGCTGGGCTCGACAACGCTCTATTCGCACGTGTGGAGCGATCTGGATCGCGACGGCGACCCAGATTGCATCCTGCTCTCGGCCGGCGGGCAGAGCGCCAGGATCCTGCGCAACGACTTCGATCACGCCACGCCCGCGATGGCGCCGATCGGGCCCGAGGTCGGGTATGCGGCGCTGGGCCCGGCACCTATGGGCATCGCGGCCGGGGACTATGACAACGACGGCGACTTTGACCTGGCGATCACCAATGCGCAGGTCGGCACGTACTTTCGCAATGACGGCGGGTTCTTCACGAAGGTGACGCCGATCTCGACGATCTTCGGCTGGGGAGTGCTGTGGATCGACGCCGACAACGACGGGTGGCTGGACAACTACCAGTGCGGCAGCCTCGGGCAGGGCCCGAACTTTGATCGCCTGTGGCGCAACCTGGGCGACGGCACGTTCAGGGACGTCTCCGGCGCCATGAACAGCACGTTCTCGGCCAGCCAGCACGCGGTGCAGGTCGACTGGAACAACGACGGCCGGGCGGATGTGGTGAGCGTCAACCCCGTGGCCCCGGGGCAGTATGTCGCGGTGTACGAGAACGTCTCCGACGCGCCGGGGAACTGGATCACGCTCGACCTGCGTGGGGATGGCAGGCTGGTCAATCGGGACGCGATCGGCGCGATCGTGCGGATCACGGCGGGCGGCGTGACGCAATCACGCCAGATCGTCAGCGGCTCTTCGACCACCTCGACCGAAGACCTCCGGGCGCACTTCGGCCTTGGGAGCGCGACGAGCATCGATCGGATCGAGATCGAATGGCCGGCGTGGAAGGACCTGTCGGCGCGGACGCGCGTGTACCAAGGACCGATCGCGGCGGGCCAGACTGTTCCCATCGTGTTCGCGTGTTCCGCGGACGTGAACGGCGACGGCTTTGTGAATGGCGACGACTATGACTCGTTCGCGGGCGACTTCGAGAGCGGCGGCGCTGCGGCGGACTTCAACGCCGATGGCTTTGTGAACGGCGACGATTACGACGCGTTCGCGGCGGCGTTTGACGAAGGATGCTGAACGCCGCGGTCGGGGATCAGGGCTTCGAGACGTACCGCCAGGGCATCCATTGAGAGCTCGGCGAGCAGTGGCGAATCGCGGCGCGTGAGCGGCGGTGCGTGGTTCCAGACCTGGGCGAGCGCGTCGCGCCAGGCGTCGCCTGTGGGCTCGATCGCGAGCCCGAGCGAGGGATCGCTCAGGAGTTCCGAGCCGCTGACGGAACGCGACGCGAGCACGAAGCGGCGACGGCGGAGCGCGTCGGCGAGCAGTCGCCCGGTGGCGCGGGGCTCGGCGCGCGACCAGGGGATGGCGACGATGTCGGCCGCGGCGAACAGTGCGTCGGCCCGCTCGGTGCCTCCCGCGAAACGCGTGGAATCGGAGATGCCACGGACGTGCGCGAGCGTCGCGACCTCGTGGGCGCGCCGCCCCATGACGAGCAGGATCGGCCGATCACCCGTGGCGGCGGCGAGCGCGTCGACCACCAGTTCCAGACCTTCGCGGCGGTTCTGGGTCGCGCTGACCAGCACGACGCGCCGGTGCGCGGGGATCGAGAGCGCCCGGCGCGTCTGCGCACGCAGGACGGCGTGCTCCTGATCGCCCGGGATGTGCCACGCGCTGGCCCAGCCGAGTCCCTGCTGTGCGCCGGCGCGGCTGGGGCTTGCGCCGATGCGTGCGCGAACGCCCGCGAGTTGTTTCATGGCGCGGCCGGCGCGGCGCTCGCTCAGGATCGCGCCGGGAAGCCACGGGCGATACGCGAGCTCGAGGGCCGCCGAGATCGGCGGATGGGTGCGCAGGGTTGACGAGATCAGTTCTCCGGCGTCGGGTTCGATGGGGAGCCAGACGTGCGCGGGCGCGAGGGGCGTGAGCGAGAAGGAAGCGTCAAACCCGCCGGAGCGCACGAGCGAGAGAGCCCAGCGAAGGAACGCGAAGGGGTGCGTGGCGCGCAGGGTGCGATCAGGGCGGCGGGTGCGGAGCGAGAGCGAGCCGTGCGGGTGCTCGATCGACGCGGGCGCGGGGTCCTCGATCGCGTCGCATGCGAGCGTGACCTCGTGCCCGCGGCGGGCAAGTGCGCGCGCGACCTGCACGCTCCACTGGCTCGGAGACCACGGGAATCGACGGATGTACTCACCCACGACCAGGAGCTTCACGCGAGCACTGTCGCGTGTTTCGGGCTTGGGGGCAAGTGGGGGAGGCGATTCACCGGGGAGGGCGCGGAGAACGCGGAGAAGAAGTGGCGAAGAGATAAAGAGGCGGAGTCGCGAGGTGGAAAGCCAAAGAAGAGGGCACCCTCAGACACGCGAGCGAGGAGCTTTGCGTCATTCGCCCACGCCGCGGAATGCGCGGGCGGGTTGTTCGGGTCGATTGGGCGGCCCGGGCGGCTGCCACGCGGTGGAGAGCGACAGGAGGAGTGTGAGCAACGCCGCGGTCTGGGAGTTGACGTGGATGGTGTCGAACGCGCCGACGAGCAGGAGGCCCACGAGCGCGGCGAAGGGTGCGGCGTCGTATGAACCGAAGTTGGCGGCCCGGCGCAGCGCGTTTCGAAGTGAGATCGCGATTGCGGCGAGCGCGAGTGCCGCGCCGATGAGGCCCGTGGTCGCGAGGATGTGCAGGTATGTATTGTGCGCGTGCGAATGCCCGAAGAGTTGCGAGGGGGGCACGCCGATCCTGGTCCAGTGATCCTGGAAGACCGATCGCATCGAGCCCGCGCCCACGCCCGCGATGGGGCGGGATGCAAAGGACGCGGCCGACCAGCGCGCCATCGCGATGCGGGCGCCGGTGTCGGTGGTTGTGCTTGCGATGGTGTCGGTTTCGTCGAGGGCGGCCCGGATTTCCTTCACGCCGGTGTCGACGCGCGCCCGCAGGGCCGGGCCGATCCTGGGCCATGCCGCGCCGATGCCGGCGCCGGCGAGCACCAGGACCACGGCCAGGCGCACGACGACGGTGCGCCGCGATGAGGTGCGGAAAAGGGCGAAGATCACGGTGATGATGAGGAGTGCGGCCGCGGCGAGGATCGCGCCGCGCGTGCCGGTCGCGAGGATCGCGACAAGGGTGATGATGCAGGCGAGGAGCGCGGTGATGAACGAGCGCCCGCGTCCCGCGATGGCGGTGGGGAGGTGCAGGCCGAGCGCGGCGGTGAGGAGCGAACCACCGACGACCGGGTCCCACCAGCCGCTGTTGCGACCGGGGAGTCGGTTCCACGTGATGGCGGGAATGTTGAAGTGTGTGCCGAGCGCGTGGAGGAACTGCGACGCGTTGCCGACGAGGAAGCCCAGGGCGAGTGCCGTGATGAGCGAGCGCCGGTGCGCCATCACGGGCGCGAGGAGCACGATCGACCAGAGCCAGCGGCAGGCGCCGGCCTGTCCCGCGCCAAGCCGGGCGTCGGTCGACCACAGGAGCGTGGCGAATTGCCAGGCGGCAAAGAGCGCGGGGAAGACGAACTCGGGCGTGACGAGCGATCGCCACACGACGCGCCAGATGCGGCGCGCGCCAAAGAGCGAAGCGACGATCAGGGGCACGCCCGCCCATTCGACCGCGGTGGTCGGGAACGTCACCAGGAAGCACCACAGACAGGCGGCCCACAGGCACACACGGGCGTTGAGCGCGTCCGGCGTGCCCGCGGGGGCGGATTCGCACGAGGCCACGAGCGCGGGCAATCGTGCCTGACGTTCGCCCGAAAGCCACGCGGAGATGGACCGGCCGGTCATGTGCAAGCCAAAGACCCTTCTTTTCCCCAAACTCACGGGCGGGCTGGGCCATTGAGGTGGGGCACGTCTCCTGGAAACACCGCGATCATCCGCGAAGGACGGAAAACTCGCAACTTCCCGGCGTGCAAGAGCAACCACCGAAACCCGAACAGGTAAAGATGACTGGGTGTGAAAGCCCGATCAAGCCGACGAATGGTGGTTCGGAGGCGGGATTCTCGGGTAGGCTGGCGGGTGGTGGGACTCTGGGCTTGGTGATCGGTGTCCGATCGCGCGGCTGGCGTGTGACATCCTTGTGACCCCCCGGAACGAACACACACGGGCCGGGCGGCGTCCAAAGGGACCGGGTAGGTGCTTGAGCGCGTGATTGGGTACGTGAGCGGCGAGTGGGCAGGATTGGCAGGGTGAGGCAAGGAGCGGCGCCATGAACGAAGTCCGTCGAGCGATCAAGTCCGCGGCGTGGCGTCTTGTCGTCACCGACTTCCTTCGCGCACTTGCGATCTGTCTCACCATCGCGGTCTGCGCGGTGTTCCTGGCGCGGCTGGTCGAGATGCTGTTCGGCCTCACGTTCCCGTGGCGTCGGCCGATGGGCGGCGTCTTTGCGGGCGTCGGGGCCGCCACGCTGCTGTCGGCGATCGTGTGGACGTTCGTGGTGCGGCGTCGCGAGTTGGCGGTGGCCCGCGAGCTTGATGAGCGGGCCGGTCTGCGTGAGAGCCTGAGCACCGCGCTGTGCGTTGAGAAATCGCCCGACCCGTGGGCGCGCAACGTGGTCGAGGCGGCCCGCGCCAAGGCGGTGAGCGTGAAGGTGGGCGAGGCGATCCCGATCGCGGCGCCGCGCGCCTGGCCCGCGCCGCTCCTGGCGTCGCTGGCGCTGGTGCTGCTGTGGTTCACGCTCGCGCCGATCGACCTGCTCGGCATCCTCGCCAAGAAGGAAGAAAAAGAGAAGGCGCGCCAGAACCTGATGGAGGTCAAGAGCGACATCCAGCAGAAGGAGCAGAAGCTCAAGGAGATCCTGGCCAAGACCGAGGTGAAGTTCGACCAGGACAAGGCCAGCGACCCGTCGCTCAACAAGCCCGAGGACATGCAGAAGCCCGAGGAGCTGCAGCGGGCGGCGGTGAAGAAGCTGACGGACCTCAACGAGTCGTTGAACCAGCTGAAGCAGGGCGAGAAGGCCGAGCAGCTGCAGGCGCTCAAGGACAAGATGGAGCAGTTGAAGCAGCCGGGGCCCGGGCCCCTGAGCGAGCTGCAGCGCGCCATGGCGCGGGGCGAGTTCGGCAAGGCGCAGGAGGCGCTGGAAGAGCTGAAGAAGGCGATGCAGGACGGCTCGATGTCGGAGGAGCAGAAGGAGCAGGCCAAGAAGCAGCTGGAGAACCTGGGCGACCAGCTCAAGAAGGCCGCCGAGGACCAGAAGCAGGTGCAGCAGAAGCTGGAGCAGGCGGGCCTCACGCAGGAGCAGGCCAAGCAGCTCATGCAGCAGATGAAGAGCGATCCCCAGGCGGCCCAGCAGGCGCTGGAGCAGATGAAGAACATGTCGCCGGAGCAGAAAGAGCAGCTCATGAAGATGGCGATGGCCCAGATGAAGGCCAGCCAGCAGTGCCAGAACATGGGCGAGTCGATGAGCCAGATGTCGCAGAACATGGGCAAGCAGGGGATGAGCCAGGAGGGCCAGCAGGCCGCGGAATCCCTGGGTGAGCAGCTCGGCGCGGGCGAGATGATGGACCAGGACATGCAGTCGCTCGACAGCGCGATGAAGGAGTGCCAGTCGCAGCTCGCACAGCTCGGCGAGTGCATGGGCGGCAACTGCTCGGGCGGCGACAAGGACGGCATGAACCGCTGGGGCAAGAGCGGCCAGTGGAAAGAGGGCGACAAGCACAACCTCGGGCAGGGCACCGGCGGCCCGGGGCGCGGCATGGGCTCGAACAAGGAAGATTCGCCCACGGATTACACGTCGCAGAAGGAAAAGGCGAACGTGCAGAACAACGGCGGGCCGATCATCGGCAGCCGCCTGGTGCAGGGCGAGCAGATCAAGGGCGAGTCGGTGGCGGAGTTTTCCGAGGCCGTCACGGCGGCGGAAAAGAACGCGACCGAGGCGCTCACCAACGAGCAGGTCCCGTCGGACCTCCACCCCGCGGTGAAGAAGTACTTCGGGCGCCTCGGCGACAAGGTGAAGCCCAAGATCACGCCCGGCGACGCGCCGTCCAGCAAGCCCGCGGAGAAGCCCGCGGGCGACGCGAAGGATGCGAAGAAGTAGGCCTCGGTATCAGGCATCGGGCGTTGGGCATTGGGCATCAGGGAATAACTAGGCGCGTGTTGTTCCGGCCGTCGGGCGAAACCGGCGTCTTCTACGCACCACGTTCGAAGCCCATTCCAGTCCCCGCGCTTTCGTCTAGGCTTTCCCCATGTCGAAAAAACAAACCGCGGTGGTGATCGGTGTGCCGCTGGTGTTTGGAGCGGTCGTGCTCGCGGCGTTGTGGCGCACGTATGTCGCGGACACGCCGCGTTGGAGCGGCCCAAACTCCGGTGAAGTCGCGATGATCGCGGGCGCACCGACAATCACCGGCGGCGAAACTCGTGTGGGCGCTGCCGAACCCACAAAGGCCGCGGGGGCGTCTTCTTCGACGGTCGCGTCGGGCGAGCTGGTTCTCTACAGCAGCGCCGACGATGAGTACCTGCGCCTGGTCACCGATCGGTTCACCGCCAAGACCGGCCTGAAGGTCAGGGCGGTGGGAGACACCGAGGCGACCAAGACGTTCGGGCTGGTGCAGCGATTGATCGCGGAGAAGGACACGCCAAGGGCCGACGTGTGGTGGTCGAGCGAGCCCATGAGCTCGGTGTCGCTGGCGGAGGCGGGCGTGCTTGCGCCGATGGACCCCGCGCCGAAGCTGGACGACGCGACCGCGTGGCCGAGCGATCTGCGCGACACGGAAGGCCGGTGGTTCGCCATCGCACGCCGCGCCCGCGTGATCGTGCACAGCACCTCGCGCGTGAAGGACTCCGAGGCGCCGACGCACCTCCGCGACCTGATCAACCCGCGATGGAAGGGGCGCGTGGGCATGGCGCGCCCGCAGTTCGGCACGACGCGCACGCACCTGGCGGCCCTGGTCGCGCTGGCGGGCGAGGCGAAAGTCGAAGCTTGGCTGACGGCGCTCCGCGACAACGGCGTGCGCCTGTACGACGGCAACGCGTCGGTCGTGCGCGCGATCGCCAGCGCGGAGATCGACGTCGGCCTGACCGACAGCGACGACGTCTTCGCGGGCCAACGGAACAAGTGGCCGGTCGGGCTGATCTATGAGGGACGCGACGCCGACCCCGAGAAAGCAGGCGGCCTTCCGAGCTTCGGCACGATCATGCTGCCGAACACCGTCGGCCTCATCAAGAAACCGGGCGGGGTGACCAAGGACGCGCGGGCGCTGGCGGAGTTTCTGCTGAGCACCGAGGTCGAGACGATCCTGGGCGACAGCGATTCGCGGAACGTGCCGGTGCGGCCCGCCCTCGCCAAGGCCCAGGCGGAGAAGGACCCGCGGACGCGCGTGCCCGAACCCGCGAGCGTCGACCTGGCGGCGGTTTCCCGGGCGGCGCCCGCGGCGGCGGCGATCGCGGATCGCGTGCTGAAGTAGCAATCGCCCTACGATTCAGCATGCCCACGACCCAAGCGTCCGACGTCCGCTCGCTGATCAAGCAGGAGCTGGAGGCCCTTGTCGCGCTCCGGCGCGACCTGCACGAGAACCCCGAGCTGCACTTCGAAGAGAAGCGCACCAGCCAGATCGTGCAGCGCGAGCTTGCGGCGCTCGGCATCCCGTTCCGTGCGGGGCTGGCGCGGGGCACGGGCGTGGTGGCGCACCTGGCGCCGTCCGACCCCGCCAACGCGTCCAAGCCCGCGATCGCGCTGCGCGCCGACATGGACGCGCTGCCGATCGTCGAAAAGACAGGCCGGGCGTACTCCTCGCGGAATCCCGGCGTGATGCACGCATGCGGGCACGACGGGCACACGACGATCCTGCTCGGGGCGGCGCGCGTGCTCGCCAGTCTCGAGCAGCGTCCCAATCCCGTCACGTTCGTCTTCCAGCCCGCGGAAGAGGGCGGCGGCGGCGGCGACCTGATGTGCAAGGACGGCGCGCTGCTTGGCGATGGCAAAGGAGGAATCGGAACGTCGGTCGCGAGGATTTACGGGCTGCACGGATGGCCATCGGTCCCGCTGGGCATGGTGACGACGCGCCCCGGCCCGCTCCTGGCCTCGGTCGACGATTTCAAGGTCGACATTCACGGCGTGGGTGGGCACGCGGCGTACCCGCACCTGGCCAAGGACCCGATCGTCGCCGCCGCCCATTGCATCACGGCGCTGCAGACGGTTGTCTCGCGTCACACCGGCCCGCTCGACTCGTCGGTGCTCACGGTCGGCCAGATCTACGCGGGCACCGCGAACAACATCATCCCGGAGACCGCGACGTTCATCGGCACGGTGCGCACGCTGACGCCCAAGCTCCGCGCGTCCGTGAAGCAGCGGTTCTTCGAGCTCGTGACGGCGACCACGCAGTCGTTCGGATGCTCGGCCGCGATCGATTGGCACGAGAGCTATCCGGTCACGCTCAACGACGAGCACGCGACGGCCCGTTTCTTCGAGGTTGCCAAGAAGGCGCTGGGCGCCGGGCGCGTGCGTCTCGCGGAGCATCCGACGATGGGCGGCGAGGACTTCAGCTACTACGCCCAGCACGTGCCGGCGTGCTTCTTCCTGCTCGGGCTGCGCCCGGAACACTCGGCGAGCTTCCCCGGTCTGCACCAGCCCGACTTTGACTTCAACGACGATGCCATCGAGACCGGCGTGGAGATGATGGTCTCGCTGGCGCTGGGCGGTTGAGGCGGGAAGAAGTGATCAAGTGGTCAGGTCGAGCCCGGCGATTTCCACACGATAGACAATGCACGCCGGCGGAGAGTGCCAATTGGGCGGACTCTGCGGCGCGGGCGCGAGATTCTCACATGCGCGGCGTCGAGCGGCGGTCTTTCACTGGACCACTCGACCACTTTGCCACTTCTTTTTTCAGCACCCGCCGTACATGAACTCTTCGCGCACGACCTTGCCGTTCTTCACGGTGTAGACCGCGACCTCCTTCATCTGCATCACCTCGCCACCCTTGGGCTTCAGCTCGATCTCGATGTGGACGGCAAAGCCCGTCGCGCCGACGAAGGGCCCGCTGGCGCGGCAGCCGAGAATCTCGTTCTCGCCCATGAACTCCGCGCACTTAGCCTCCATCGCCTTGCGCCCGGCCCAGCCCATGCCGCTCCCCTCGATGCTCTCGATCGCGTCGGACCAGAACTTGTCCCAGAGCGGCGTGTCGCTCATCGCGCCGCTGTTGAGGTGGGTGACGACGGCGGCGCCGATCTCGGCGGGTGTCGCGCCCGTGCCCGAGGACACCGGCTTGGGCGCGAGCTTTGACGCTCCCGACTTCGCTCCCGACTTCGCTCCGGACTTGGCGGGTTTCTTGGCGGCGGGTTTCTTGCTCGCGGACTTCTTGGCTGCAGGCTTTGGGGCGGGGCTCTTCTTTGACTTCTTCGCCATGACGTGCTCCTTGGACTTGCGTTGAGGGGAGTGTACCACAGGCGCACCGATTCACGAGCAATTGCCGCGGCCAACGCTCGCGGGCAAGGCTCGCGCCACGGCACGCCGCGGAACGAGAGAGGGACCGTGAATCAGGCTCGCGGCGTTGATCTGGATGTCGCCATCTGCAGGGCACTGCGGGCGATGTCGTAGGCCGCCCGAGGTTTGCCAAGCGAGCGGGCGGCATTTTTCAGGCGGGCCAGTCGCTCGCGATCGCCCAGCAGCAGCGACAGCTTGTGCGACAGGACCGCGGCGGAGTTGATCTTGATGGCCGCCCCGTGCTCGAGCAGGAAATCACTGTTGCGGCTCTCTTGGCCGGGGATCGGGTTGGCGATCGCCATCACCGCGCCGCACGCGAGAACTTCCGACGTCGTCAGCCCGCCGGGCTTGGTGACGACCACGTCCGCCGCACGCATCAGCTCATCGATCTCCGTCGTGAATCCCATCACCGTCGCGGCGTGCCGCCCGGGCACGTCGATCCGCGAGAGCCTCGCGCGCAGCGACTCATTCTTCCCCGCGACGACGACCACCTGCAGGGGCTGCTCGACATCGAGCACGGCACGGAACAGCGACTCGATCGGCCCGACGCCGAAACCGCCGGCGAGCAGGAGCACAACGGGGCGAGCGCCGGAGAGCCCGTGCTTGGCCAGGCACTCGGCGACCGGCTTCTCGCGTCCAAAGACCGGATGGATCGGGATGCCCGTGACCTCGATCGTGTCGCGCGGCACGCCCCAATGGGCGAGCCCAAGGGCCGCCTCTTCCGTCGCGACAAAGTACCGCTCGCAGGGCTGGTTGACCCAGAACGCGTGCGCGTCAAAGTCGGTGACGACCGTCACCTGCCGCGGCACGCGCCGCCGCCGCCTCGCGCGCGTCGCGAGGATCTCCGCGGGAAGAAAGTGGGCGTTCACGACCAGGTCCCACCGATCGGCGTCGAGCAGATCGACGATCTTCCGAAGATTGAGCTTCTGCGCCAGCGCCCGCAGGCGGTCGCCCGCCCGCGCGGGCTTGCGGGCCTTGTCGGTCAGGTCGTAGATGTACCCGAGCAGGTGCGGCGCGCGGTTGACGAGATCGAGATAGGCCTTGGCGTAGAGCCGACGGAACACCGGGCCCGTGAGCGTGAGCACGTCGACGTTCTCGATGTGCGCCCCGGGCGCGAGGTCCTTGAGCGCGAGCTCGAGCGCCTGGGCCGCACGGAGGTGCCCCGCGCCGACCGACGCGGACGTCACGAGTATGCGAGGTGATCCGCCCGACATGCGGTCGCTCCGATCTTCGTTTGAGCCCCCGGGCGGATCGGTCGTTTCATTTCACGAACACACGCTTCACCGCCTCGAGGTAGCCGTAGCCGTATTTGTCGTCCGGCTCAAGGTAGCTCGTTTCCGCCCACTCGTTCCAGCTGTTCACGGTGATCAGGGGCGCGCGATCGGGATGGGCGTCGATGTACGCCCGGGCTTTCAGGAGGGCTTTCTCGAACTGCTCCGGGGGGTTGTTCTTCACCACGCCGCCGACGAATTGCTTCGCCCGCGGGCTGGCGTCCCACCCGATCGACACGTGCGGGTAGTACCGGGCGGCGTACCGCGCGTTGTCGCGGTCCCATTCCGCGACAGCGTCGCGCACGATCTCCTCGTAGTTGCGGTTCATGTCCGCGAAGTGCGCGAACTGATAGTGGCTCAGCGAATCGACCCCAAGCTCCTTGATCACCTGCTCCTGGGTGCCGACGCTCTGGCCCGGGATGGAGGCGAGCGGCTGGTTCGATTCCGGCCGCAGCGATACCTGCAGCTCCACGCCCGGGAATCCGGCGGCGACCGTCTGGGCGCGGAACCAATCGAGTGCGTCCCTGGCTGCGGCGACGCTCCCCATTCCCAGCACGAAGTTGGGCAGGTCGTAGATCATGAGCACGGGGCGGCCGTTGATCTTGTAGTAGGAGGGTTGGGAGAAGTATTTCTCGATCCAGCGGCGGGCGATCTTCTCGAACTCCGCGCGGTCCAGCGAGCCGCGCCAGATCAGGGCGCCGTTCCGCCCCGTGAAGGCGTCGTCGGCGTTGCGCTTGTCCCACGCGAGGTTCACGTCGTGGTTGGCCCACATCAGGTAGAACTTCACACGGTCGTTGTTTCGGGCTTTGAGGTAGCCGTCGTTGAGACACCCTTCGAGGTAGGGCATGCCGTCGTACCAGTACCAGTCGTAGATGAACACGTTGACGCCGTGGTCGGCCGCGGCAGCGATCTGCATTTCCATCACGTACCGATCCGCCTCGTTCACATAGCCCCACAGCGGATGCCGCGGCTGGTCGTGCCCGGGGAACTTGGGCTCGTTGCTCATCACGGTCTGCCACTCGCCGATGCCCTGGGGCCAGAAAACCATGGCGCGCGGGTCCGGGTGGTACGACGGCCACACAAAGGCCGCCACGTCGTAGTGATCGCGGGCGGCCGCAACCGGCGCGAGGGCCTGCCCCCACGCGACCGAAGCGGCAAGGCCCGCGCCGAGCGCCGACAAAGTCAGAAGTCTCATGTCATCGTCCTCTGTGGGAACGCCTACACCTTCGGCCCGCTGTCGCGCGGGTTCGCCCAGATCAGTAGCCCGACCGTGAGGGAGGGCGCTGGGGGGCCGCTTCGACGTCACTGGCCGTTCAGCACATAGTGTACCTTTGCGTCAACCGTTTCGGGCTTCCAAAGGTAGATCGTGCTCCCGCGGCCGACCAGGCGCCCTCACAACTCAACACAGATCATGGCGAGGGCGGAAGCGCTCGCGCACATTTACCATCCAGAAGATCAACCATCGCGTAGATCGCGAACGCCATCCAGCCGGCGCCAAACCACGCGGCAATGGCATACATCCAACTGGAAGCCTCTCCATGCCGAAGTTTGAGCACGTCATTCCACAGGCCTGTCGAAGCGGCCGCCTCTCCCCGAGTCTTGAGTGAATCCACAAGTCGGGAGGCGATCTTGGTGTGTTGTGCGGCAATTTTCTTCGCATCTTCGAGATACCAATGCGCGTATTGGCGTCCCCGAAACGTCAGATAAAACCAAATAGCACTGAACACCACCCCAGACATAGAGAGAACTAGCAGCAATAAGGGCGCAAGCTTGCCCGAAACGAGGAGCTCGACGCATTTGGCAAATGCCAGAGGATGAATGACAAGAAAGACAGCATTGCGATTCCAGAAGAGGGTTGACTCGGCATGGGCGCGTTCCCACAAGAACTTCACCAGATCAAAATCCGACGGGCCATCATCGTCCCGCAATTCGCCGCCGGCCCTTCCATCCTGTTCGGATGTCGGCATGGAGGATTGGGAGGGTTCCTTGGTTGTTGTTTCTGATGCCGGAATCGACGAATCGCTCACTGTCATTCTCCCTCGTCGGTGTCTAGGTCGCCGTGCGGCGAGAGGTGTTGTCGCCCCTCTTACACCTTCGGCCCGCTGTCGCCGAGCTTGGCGATCGCGTCGCCATACTGCTCGCGCAGCGGCTCGACGACCTCGCGGATGAATCGCTCCGTCTGCTCCACGCTCCGCCCCACGTACTTCATGGGATCGAGCAGGCCGTCCCAGTTCAGTTCGTCGCGCAGCGGCCCGCCGCGGGCGGCGCCCCGGAAGTGCCGGTCGCCCTTGAGCCGGTCGATCAGGTCGTTGTCGAGGCCCTCCTGCTTCACGCGCATTCCGGCGGCCTGCGCGTGGCGGCGGATCAGCTCGTGATATTCCTGGCGATCGCCGCCCAGCTTCACGCACTCCATGAGCAGGTTTTCCGTCGCCATGAACGGGAGTTCGGCCATCAAGTTCTTGCGGACGGTTGCCTCGTGGACCACCAGGCCGCTCGCGACGTTGTGCATGAGATCGAGCGCGCCGTCGAGGGCGAGGAACGCCTCGGGCAGCGAGAGGCGCCGGTTCGACGAGTCGTCGAGCGTGCGTTCGAGCCATTGGGTGGCGGCGGTGTCGTAGGCGTTGCCGACGAGGTTCATGACGAAGCGCGTGAGGCCGCAGATCCGCTCGCAGCGCATCGGGTTGCGCTTGTACGGCATGGCGGAGGAGCCGATCTGCTTGTCCTCGAAGGGTTCGTCGAGCTCCTTGCGGTTGCAGAGGAGGCGGATGTCGGTGGCGATCTTGTGAAGGACGCAGGCGACGGAGGCGAGGTCGGCGAGGATAAAGGTGTCGATGACGCGGGGGTAGGTTTGGGTGGTGAGGTCGTATGTGTTGTGATGCCGAATCCGATCGATCAGTTGCTGACGAAGCCGATCAGGCGGCACCGCGGCCTCTTGCTTGCTCAGGGAGTCATATGCCTCGGCGATTCCGCCTTTGCCCTCGGCCGCGGCCCGTGCAGAGTCTTCCCGAGCACTATCGACCGCAAGCTGCTGGGTGTGCCGGAGTCCTTCGTCGGAAAACGTGTCGCTCGACCATCCCTCAAGCAGCTCCTCGACGAATCGCGCCTCTAGCTCGTCCACGCCGGCTTGGTTGTTGAAAAGGAGCGACAAGAACGCCGCCTGGGTGCCGGTCGCACCGCGGAGCCCGCGCATGCGGTCCAGCGGCATGAGAGTCCAAGCGCCGCTGACGCGTTCGTAAACGATGTAGAGCTCGTACGCCCACTGCGATAATCGGCGTCCAACCGTACACGGCTGTGCCGCTTGATAGTGCGTATAACCAAGTGTTGGGACTCCAGCGTGCCTCTGCGCCTGATCACCAAGCGTCGCTAGTGCACGCATGAGCTTGATGACAATGAGCCGCAACGCCTCATTGAAAACGAGAATGTCCGCATTACACACAACGTCCTGGCTCGTCATGCCCAAGTGGATGATGCCCTTGGCCTTTGGGCAGGCGTCGCCCAGCGCGTGAACGTGGCTCATCACGTCGTGGCGCAGCTCGCGCTCGTACTTCTTGGCGAGTTCGATCTCGGCGTCGGTGATGCCGACGCTGCCGTCGGGGTGCTTCCGCTCGACGACGCTGCGCAGTTCGTCGACCTGCTCGCGCGTGACGAGCGGGGCGGAAGAGGCGGTCCCGGAGGTTCCGCCCCACCCGGCGGAGATTTCGTGCTGGGCCTCCGCGACCGCGAGCCAGATCCGGCGCCAGGTGTTGAACTTGTGGCGCGGCGACCAGAGCCGGAGCATCTCCGGGCTGGCGTTCCGCTCGGCGAGTGGGGAGGTGTACGTGTCGTTGGGGCTTGTCACGACGCAAGGGTATCGCGCCCGGGCGGGTAGCTCCCGCCCTACTCCGCCGCCGCGGGGCGAAGGGCCGAAAGCTCGTCGTAGCGCCCTTGCACCATCACGCGGTCCCCGGCCCGGAGCACCGCATCCGCCCGCGGGAAGAGCGCGTCCTCCGCGCCGCCCTTGCCGTCGCCCGGTTCGCTCGGCGAACGGCCGCCCGCCCGCACCAGCTCGATGATCGCGATCGAGTGGCGCGACATCGCGTCGGCGATGGACGCGCCCTCCAGCGGCCCGCCGCGGCGCACGGTCCATCGCTGCATCGCGATCAATCGATCGCCCACGACGATGCTGCCCACCACGCCAGGCTCGACCGCCGCGGTGGCGAACGCCGGGGCGCTGATCCACGACTGCGACATGGCGACGTGGATTCCCGCCGCCCCGGCGACCTTGTCCGCCATCGACTGGTCGAACATGCGGAGCACGACGCGGACGCTCGGCGCGATCCGGCGCGCGTCCAGCGCGATCTCGAGGTTCGCCAGGTCGTCGCTGGTCGCGACCAGGATCGCGCGGGCCCTGGTCACGCCCGCGTCGAGCAGGAGGCCCTCGCGCCGCGCGTCGCCGATCAGGATCGGCGAGCCCTCGGCCCGCACCTCGTCCACGAACTGCTTGCCCGGGTCGATCTCGATCGCGATGACGCGATGCCCCAGGCGCCGCAGGATCTGAAAGCTGCGGAAGCCGAGCTTGCCCATGCCGACGATGATGATGTGGTCTTGCATCGATGCCGCCATGATTCTGGACCAGGATTGCTCGAGCCCGCGCCGATCGCGCAGCAGGCGCAGCAGCTCGATGATCGTGTCGATGATGAACCCGATGCCCAGGATCGGGATCACAAAGAACAGCACGCGCAACCAGGGATTGCCCGGGAATTCGATCGGCGGCTGCGCGAACACCAGGCTCCATGTGTCGTACATGCCCTCGACGATCGAGAGGTCGGGGCGCGGCCCGAGCCGCTGGAACATCAGCCCGCCCACCAGCAGCACGAGCCCGAAGATCGCGAACTTCGGCCCAATCTTGCGGGCCACCGCCCGCGCAAAGCACCACTCGCGCCACGCGGCGTCCCGCCACGCCGGCCGGCGCGGGCCCAGGTTCAGCTCGCTCAGCGGCGTGGCGTTTGAGATGGGGGCGATGTCAACGCCGAATTCGTTCACGCGCCCGAGTGTACCGCGGGGGCCTTTGATCGGGTCGCCTTCCATCCGGCTCCCGGCCCCGCCGGTGCCGGCATACGGTGCGCCATGAACACGACGACACGCCGTGCGTGGCCGCTGGTCGCCATCGGGCTTGTGCTGCTGTCGCACCCGGCCGCCGCCCAGCCCGAAAAGCAACCGCGGATGACGTCGACCGAGGACGCGTCAACCGGGCGCGTTGTTCTGGCCGACGGAGATCACCCGATCCTGCAATACAACGCGCGGACGATCACGCCGCCCGCGGGCTATCTCGCGCGGCTCGCCGAGGGAAATGTCCGCTACGCCAAGCCCCGCGGCGGGTACATCCACCCGCTCTACGGCCCGGACGGCGAGACGCTCACGCTCGACTGGAGCGTCGATCACCCCCATCACCGCGGCATCTACTGGGCCTGGCCCGAGGTGCAGTTCGCCGGTCAGACGCACGACCTGCACGCGCTCCAGGATGTCTACTCGCGCGGCGTAGGCGAGCCCGTGCGTCGCGAATCCGACAGCAGCGCCCGCGTCGAAGCGAAGAACGTCTGGATGTGGGAAGACCAGACACCCATCGTGTTCGAGCGCGTGGCGATCACCGCACAAGCGCCGCGCGCCGACGGCGTGCGGGCCGTCGACCTGGACCTTTGCTTCGACGCGATCGCCGATGGCGTGACGCTTGCCAGGCGCGGCACCAACCTGTATGGCGGGCTCAATACACGCCTGGCGCCCGTCGCCAACCTCGTGATGGAGCGGCACGCCGATGACGAGCACGCCGCGCCGCGCCGGGCGTGGTCCTGGGCGCGCGGCACGTGGCAAGGGGGCAAGCGCGAGGTCACGCTGGTCATCCTCGAACACCCCGGCAACCCGGACTACCCCGGCGACTGGATCACCTACCAGGAACTGCCGTGGTTCCAGCCGGCGTTCCCACGCGCGGGCACACGCCATCCGCTCGAGCGCAGCAAGCCGCTGATGTTGAGGTATCGGTACCTGGTGATCCCCGGCGCGCCGGACGATGCGCAGCTCAAGCGCGAGTTCGATGTCTATGCCGCGACGGAAGCGAACGGAGACTCCAAGCCCAAGGAAACCAAGCCCGAGGAAGCCAAGCATGAGGAGCACAGGTAATGCTGACACGACGCGAAGTCATCAAGCAGGGTGCGGCCGCGGCGCTGGCGTCGCACGCGATCCTGCCGGGAGTGGTTTTCGGCCGATCGATCTCCCCCAACGCGAAGATCGGGCTGGGGCTGATCGGCGCCGGGGGCATGGGTTCGGCCAACACGAAGCAGTGTCTCGCCGACGCGGGGACAGAACTGGTCGCGGTGTGCGATGTGCAGCGAGATCGCCTGACGCCCTGGACCCGCGACTATCCCGGCGCGAAAACGTACAAGGACTATCGCGAGCTGCTCGCCGATCCGCGCGTCGACGCGGTGGTGATCGCGACCCCGCCGCACTGGCACTGCCTGCAGGCGGTCGACGCGGCCCGGGCCGGCAAGCACATCTACCTGCAGAAGCCGATGACGATGTACCCCGCCGAGTCCATCGCGGTGCGAAACGCGGTGCGACGCCACGGCGTTGTGTGCCAGGTGGGCACACAGATTCACCAGTCGGGCAACTACCGCCGCGTGGTGGACTGGGTTCGCTCCGGGCGCCTCGGGCCCATCGGGCGCGTCGAGGCCTTCTGGGGATGGAACATGGGACGCGAGGGCATCGGAACCGCGCCCAAGGAACCCGCGCCCGACGGGATCGACTTCGACATGTACTGCGGGCCCGCGCCGCGACGCGAGTTCAACCGCCTGCTCGTCAGCGATGCGGCCATGCACTGCTCGTTCTGGGATTACTCGGGCGGCTGGAGCCCGGGCATGGCGCCCCACCTCATCGACCTGCCCATCTGGGCCATGGAGCTCGGACTGCCCGAGAAGATCTCGTCCTTCGGCGGGCGCTACATGCTCGGCGGCGACGGCGACGCGCCCGATACACAGGACATCCTCTGGCAATACCCAAACCTCACCATGCGTTGGCACTTCGCCCAGTTCAATCACCACGGGTACGAATTCGGGAGTGCGGCCCGCGCGCTCGGCATCTACTTCCACGGGCTGCACGGCACGCTCCGCTGCAACTACAACACCCGCGAGATCATTCCCCAGAGCCCGCTGCTGAACCCGGCCGACGAGCCGCCCGCGCGAACCCCCGAAGGCACCGTCCACGAATTCGAGTGGCTTCAGTGCATCCGAAGCGGCACGCAGCCCAGCTGCAGCCCGCTCTACCACATCAAGGTCGATCTGCCGCTCACGCTCGGCAACCTGAGCTACAAGCTCGGCCGGACCATCCGCTTCGACCCCGCGACCGAATCGATCGTGGGCGATCCGGAAGCGGCAACACTGGCCGTGCCGCGGTACCGCGAACCATGGAGTTTCCCCGCCGAGTATCTCAAGGCGTGATTCACTCGGCTCGCCAGGAACGCACACTTCGGCGGTGCGGTGCGCCGTTGTCGTTTCGAACTTCAGCGCCGGAGAGCACGACCCACACCAACGCCCCGATTGAGCACACCAACATCCTCTGAAGACTGCGTGCTGTCGATCGCGTCTAGCATCATCTTCCGGAGACCCCATGGGCGACCCACGCGATCGCGACGGCACGGACCAGGCACACAATCAGGCGACCCCTTTCGACGCCGCGGAGGACAGGTCGACGGGCACGGCCGGGAACCAGACCGCTCGTCGTGGTGGTCGACACCCGCACGTCGTGATCGTCGGCGGAGGCTTCGCGGGCCTCGCCGCCGCCAAGCGACTCAAGAACGCGCCGGTGCGCGTCACGCTCGTTGATCGGCGGAATCATCATCTCTTCCAGCCGCTGCTGTATCAGGTTGCAACGGCGGCACTCTCCCCGGCCCAGATCGCCGCGCCCATCCGCGCCGTGCTGTCCCGCCAGAAGAACGCCGAGGTCGTGCTCGCCGAAGCCCGCCGGGTCGACGCCGCACGCCGCGTGCTCGAGACCGATCAGGGCGACATCGCGTACGACTACCTCATCCTCGCGACCGGCGCGACACACTCCTACTTCGGGCACGACGACTGGTCCGCCAGCGCCCGCGGCCTGAAAACTATCGACGACGCGCTGGAAATCAGGCGTCGATTCCTGCTCGCGTTCGAGGCCGCGGAGAACGAGGCAAGTGATGCCCGGCGTCGGGCGCTCATGACCTTCGTCATCATCGGCGCGGGCCCGACCGGCGTGGAGACCGCGGGCGCGATCGCGGAGATCGCACGCACCGTGATCCGGCGCGATTTCCGGCACATCGACACCTCGCGCGCCCGCGTCGTGCTGGTCGAGGCGATGGACCGGGTGCTCCCCGCCGGATTCCCGCGCGAGCTGTCCGATCGCGCGCTCGCCGATCTTCGCGCGATGGGTGTTGAGGTGCGATTGAACACGCGCGTGACGCACGTCGCGCCGGGAACCACGGACGATCCGCCGCACGTGCTGCTCTCCGCGTCGGGGGACGCCGCGCCCGAGCGGGTCGACGCGCACAACATCATCTGGGCCGCGGGCGTGCGCGCCAGCCCCCTCGGCGCGTCGCTGGGCGTGCCGACGGATAACGCGGGGCGCGTCGTGGTCGCGCCCGATCTTTCCATCCCAGACCATCCCGAGGTGTTTGTCACCGGCGATCTGGCCCGCTGCGCGTGGCAAAGCGGCATGGTCCCCGGCGTGTGCCCCGCCGCGGTGCAGATGGGCGACCACGCCGCCCGGAACGTTGCGCGCTTGGTCGCGGGCCGAGCCGGCGAGCCGTTCAGGTACGTCGACAAGGGCTCGCTCGCCACGATCGGGCGCGCCAAGGCCGTCGCCAGCGTCTCGGGCATGAAGTTCGGCGGCCTGCTCGCCTGGCTCCTCTGGGCGGGCGTCCACGTCTTCTACCTCATCAGCTTCCGCAACCGCGTCGTCGTGATGCTCGACTGGGCGCTGGCGTACCTCTTCTTCAAGCGCGGCTCGCGCCTGATCACGGGCGAACGGGAGAGATAGGCGGCGATCCACGCCCCCTCGCTCCCGGTGCATCCCGCCAACTCGGCCATGCAACAGCGCCGAGTCCCGATCGATCGCGGGGACCCACCTTTCCCGCCCGACGCCTCTCTTTCGATGGAACCTCGTACGCCACGGCGCGGTACCATCGCTCCGATGCGCGCGGGCGATGCCGCACCAAACCGGGGCCCCAAAGAAGGCGACGCCGACCGCGACCTGGTCGACGCCATCCGCTGCGGCGACACCACCGCGTGGGACCGCCTCATCACCCGATACCAGCACCGGTTGTTCACCGTGTGCTTCCGCATGGTCCACGACCGCGACGATGCGGCCGAGCTGACCCAGGAAACGTTCCTCAAGGCCGTCCGGGCCTTTGAGCGGTTCGACGGCCGGGCCGCCCTGTCGACCTGGCTGATCCGCATTGCCATGAACGTCTGCCTGTCGGCCTTGCGGGCCAAGAAGGTCCGAAAGCACCAGAGTTTGGACACTATTCGGGAACAAACGAGCTCCCGGGGACCCGCCTGGGAACCCGCCGCCAAGGACCGCGTCGAACCGTGGGACGAGCGTCGCATCGTTCTCTGGGCGCTTGGTGAAATGGAAGAAGAGCAACGCGCGATCCTGGTCCTCCGCGACTGTCGCGGACTCGAGTACGACCAGATCGCGCAGGTCTTGAACGTGCCCGTCGGCACGGTCAAGAGTCGCCTGTTCCGGGCGCGGGCGGCCCTGCGAACGCTGATCGAAGAAGCCCGGAACGACGAATCGGCCCCGCGCGGAGAGCCCAACTCCGGAACGGGCCACGGGCCGAAGGACGGCGTGTGAAAGATCGGGCGGCGATGAGCGTTGAGCGGTGGGGGATTCGGCGTAGGGAAACGAACGAAGGAGTGAATCGAGCGGAGTCATGAACGGCGAGGGCGCTTCATCCCGGAAGTTGGACGATCTGCTGGTCGGCATCGACGAGCGAGACTTGGCCGATCTGATCGAGGGCCAGATCGACGCCGATCGGCGTCACGACCTGGAGACGATGCTGATCAAGCGTCCGGAGCTGCGCCGGCTGGTCGAGGCGATGCGTCACGACCGGGCCGTCACGCGTGCGATGCCCGACGAGTTCTGCCACCTTGACGTCGCCGCCGGCGTGCGCGACGTGCTCGAGCGTGAGGCGCTGCTCGGCGCCGCCCAAGCTGCGGTTGAAAACGAATTCGACGAATACGCACCCGCGCCGATCGCGATCTCGACGCGGAGGAGCGGGGCGCGCCAATTCGCACTGGCCGCGGGCCTGCTGCTCCTGGTCGGCGGCGGCACGTTCCTGGCCTGGCCGTACATCAGCAAGCCGAGCGGAAACAGCGGCGGCGGACCGAACGGAAACACGCCGATCGCGATCAACGACTCAACAAAGGACGCCGCGAGCCGCGCAAAGCAAATCCCGGGCGTAACGAGCGGAAGCGAAGGTGCCGGGCCGACGATCGCCGCCAACGCCGAAGAATCACGCAAGGAAGCCGCCGTGCCGGCAGTCGGCGAGACCGGCGTGGCCCCTGGGCCAATCGCGGCGAATGAAGAAGTCGCTTCCAACGGCGCTCGTGCCAAGACCCGGGATGGCGCCCCGGGCGAGGTTGCCGCAAGCGCGCTGACCCTGAACGACACCCAAGCCGGCGAGCTGGTGGGCCCGGTGATTCCCACCGACCTGGCGATGGCGCGTGCCGCGGAGGCTCCGATCGACGAGACCCGTGCCGCGGAGCTCGCGCAGGAGGGGCGGCTGTTGGTCCGCGTGCAGGGCGCGTCGGCGGCGTACGTGCTGTCCACGTCGGCGAGCCGCGGCTCGCTCGGTTCGCATCGCGTCGATCGCGTCGAGCCGAGCGAACTGGCGAGCCCCGTGCTCGCGCAGGTCTTCGAGGGCGCGACTACGCCGGAACAGATCATGTGGGCGAGCGATCATGCGATGCCGGTCTACGACCGCGAGGTCGTGGGCCCCGAGGGATACGTGGTCGAGTTCGCCGCCACCGCGCAGGGACTGGCGAAGCTGCGCGAGGAGTTGGGCGGGCGCGTGACGTTCGAGGAACTGTCCGAGGACGCGGGGCTTCGTCCGCGGATCGATCCGGACGCGGTGTTGTGGTGGACGCTCCCGCCCTCGTCGTGGGCGCCGCGCGTGGCCGCCCCGATCATTCTTGAACATTGAGCCGATCTTGAGCCTCATCACGCTCGCGTGAGCAACGAGCGGGTTGCCCGTTGCAAGGTCGGTCTGTTCCGTGTGGGCGTGTGCGTCGGCCGCGTTCGCCACGATCGACATCGCGGCCGAACTTCGCGTGTTCGACCGGGCGATCCTGCAAGATATACACCGCTATCCGGCATCTGGCGGTGGGTTCTGCGACGTCGCAGACGACACGGTGGTCTGTTGGTTTGGGGGAGTGCCGGGCGGTTCCGGCACGATCAACAGGCACGGCGCGGCCGTCGTACCGGCGATTCCGGCGATTCCTCCCGTATTCGCGGCAAATCGCCTTTTCATCGGGGCGGCGAACCGGTAGAACCTGAGCACAGACAAAGAAACGGAGAACGAACATGAAGAAGACATCGACGATGCTCGCGGTTGTTGGCCTGGCGATCGCCGCCGGGGCCGCCCATGCCCAGGCGCCCCTCACCACGACCCGTGTCGTCAGCGGGCTGGTCCGCCCGATCGGCGTCTTCCACGCCCCGGGCGACTACTCGCGCATCTTCATCATCGAAAAGCAGGGACGAATTCGAATCCTGAAGAACGGCGTGCTCCTCACCACGCCCTTCCTCGACATCGACTCCATCGTCACCGGCGGCACCAGCGTCAGCAGCGAACAGGGCCTGCTCGGGCTGGCGTTCCATCCTGACTATGCGACCAACGGCAAGTTCTACGTGAACTACACGGCCGTCGCGGGCTCGGGCGACACCGTCGTCGCCGAATACACCGTCAGCGCGAATCCCGACATCGCCAACACCACCGGCACCACGCTGCTTACGTTCGATCAGCCTCAGACCAATCACAACGGCGGATGGATCGCCTTCGGGCCCGATCGCCTGCTCTACATCGCCGCGGGCGACGGCGGAAACTCCAATGACACCGGCACGGGGCACACCACCGCCACCGGCAACGCCCAGGACATCACCGACAACCTGCTGGGCAAGATGCTCCGCATCGACGTCGACCGCGACGATTTCCCCGCCGACCCCAACAAGAACTACGGCATCCCTCCGACCAACCCCTTCGTCGGCATCACGGGCGACGACGAGATCTGGGCCTACGGCCTGCGCAATCCCTGGCGCGATTGCTTCGACCGCGTCACCGGCGACCTCTACATCGCCGACGTCGGCCAGGGTGCGTGGGAAGAGATCAACTTCCAGGCCGCGGGAACCGGCGCGGGGCGGAACTACGGCTGGCGCTGCATGGAAGGCTTCAGCTGCACCGGACTGACCGGCTGCACCTGCAACGACACCGCCCTCACGCTCCCCATCCACTCGTACAGCCACGCCGAGGGCTGCTCCATCACCGGCGGCGAGGTCTACCGCGGCTGCGCGATCCCCGACCTCGACGGCACGTACTTCTTCGCCGACTACTGCGACGCCACGATCTGGAGCTTCCGCGTCGTGGGCGGGAGCGTCACCGAGTTCACCGACCGAACCGCCGAGCTCGCGCCGGGCGGCGGGCTCGACCTCGCCAGCATCACGTCGTTCGGCGCCGATGCCTACGGCGAGATCTACATCTGCGATCAGAACGGCGGCGAGGTCTTCAAGATCGTGTCCGCCGCCGGGCCCGCCAACGACTGCAACGGGAACGGCAAGGAAGACGCCTGCGACATCCTCGACGGCACCAGCCTCGACCTCAATCACAACGGCATTCCCGACGAGTGCGGCTGCCCCGCCGACTTCAACCACGACGGCTTCGTCAACGGCGATGACTACGACGCCTTCGCCTCGCTCTTTGATATCGCCGACCCCGGCGCCGATCTCAACAACGATGGCTTCGTCAACGGCGACGACTACGACTTCTTTGCGTCACACTTTGATGTTGGTTGTTAGACGGGAACTCCGGAAAACCTCATGCGTCGATCTGGAATGCGGTATGGGGCGCGCTCGGCGCCCGCGCCCGCACGCGGAGCGACATCATGAACACCGGGTGTTTACTTGCAGGACAACCTGATTCGTTGTCACGCACACGAGCCCAGCGCGAACCAGCGATTCGCGGCCTGTTTGCAAGTACCGCCCCGTTGATCGCCGCGTGCGTAACGGCAATCGGCGCCTCGGCGGCACACGCCCAGGGCTGCCAGCCCGAATGGTGGCCGGGCGCGTCCTTTCAAGGGGTTGACGGCAGTGTGTATGCCATCGCGGAGTGGGACCCGGACGGGCCGGGCGGCCAACCACTTCGGTACGCGATCGGCGGCGACTTCGAAGTTCGCAATTCGACTGGCGGCCGCAATATCGCGGTGTGGGATCCCGCCGCGCGTACTTGGAAATCACTCGGCGCTGGGGTCAACGACGCGGTGAGGGCGATCGCTGCAATGCCGGACGGCTCGCTTGTCCTTGCCGGCGCCTTCACGGCCGCGGGCGACGCTCCCGCCAATCGCATCGCGCGCTGGAACGGCACGGGATGGGAAGCGCTCGGCGACGGCGTCGACAACACCGTGTATGCCTTGCAGGCACTGCCGAACGGCGACCTCGCTGTCGGAGGATCGTTCCTCAATGCGGGCGGCGTATCCGCCAGGAGGATCGCTCGATGGGACGGTTCGGCCTGGCACGCCTACGCCAACGGGTTCACCAACGCCGGCGCGGTGTACGCGCTCGCGGTTCACAACGGCGAGTTGCTTGCGGGCGGGGATTTCAACGTCAACGCGACCCGTCTGGCCCGCTGGGATGGAACTGCATGGCAGAATTTCGCGGGCGGAACCGGCTTTGCGGTGTACCACCTGTCGCACGCCGCCAACGGAGACCTTATTGTCGCCGGCAAGCAGTCGCCCGGTATTCCGGTTGCCAACATCGTTCGGCACAACGGCGTCTCATGGCTTCCGATCGGCGGCCAAAGCCAGACCGACAACACCGTCCGCAGCGTCGCGGAGCTTCCCAACGGCGACTTCGTCGCGGCGGGGGACTTCACGAACATCGACGGCGTGCCGATCGGCAAGCTGGCGCGCTGGGACGGCTCATCTTGGAGCCAGTTCGCGGGCGAGATCACTTCTGACACCGTGTTCTTTGTGAAGCCGCTCGCCGATAGCCGTCTGGCGGTAGGCGGGGCGAACCCTCTTCGGGAAGGTCGTTACTGGAGCGGCATGTACATCTGGGACGGGAGCGCGTGGTCATCGCCCGATCTGGAGCCGGGCTTCAACGGCGCGATCGACGTCGCGACCCGCCTTCACAACGGCGACATTGTCGTGGGGGGCGTGTTCACGCGGACCCCTTCCGGGCCCGCCAACCACGTCGCGCGCTGGGACGGCACGCACTGGAACCCGCTCGGCCAAGGCGTTGCGGGCACCTCGTTTCCCAACGTCGATGCTCTTGTCGAGACAGCAGGCGGCGATCTTATCGTCGGCGGTATGTTCGACACCGCGGGCGGCGCGCCCGCCAACAACATCGCGCGCTGGGACGGCGCCTCGTGGCACACGATGGGCAGCGGTATCCAGCGTTATTCTCCGGGCGATCTCATTGTCAACGACGTCGCCGTCATGCCCAACGGAGATGTGATTGCTACGGGCGCCTTTGACACCGCGGGCGGTGTGCCCGCGAACCACATCGCGCGCTGGGATGGGTCCGCGTGGTGGCCGCTCGGAAGTGGCATGGGCGGCTCGACTGGATTCGTGTTCATTAATTCGCTAATCGTCATGCCCACCGGCGATCTCGTCGTGGGCGGCTATTTCACCACCGCTGGCGGACTTCCGATCAAGTACATCGCGCGTTGGGACGGCACGAACTGGTGGCCCTTGGGTCAGGGAGTGGACAATCAGGTCAGTGCCTTTGCTCTCATGCCCAGCGGCGACCTGATCGCGGGCGGCTTTTTCACGAAGGCCGATGGCAAGACCGCCAATCGCATCGCTCAGTGGGACGGAAACTCTTGGTCGTCGCTCGGAGCCGGCGTGACCGCAACGAGCAGGCCCTGGGTTCTTGCTCTCGACACGCTCCCCAACGGTGAGCTTGTCGCGGGCGGGTTGTTCGACACCGCGGGCGGCACCCCCGCCAAGAACATCGCGATTTGGGATGGAGCGATCTGGCAGAAGATGGGTGATGGGATCGACGCCAGCGTCTACGCGCTGGCCCACCGCACCAGCACCGATCTCTTCGTCGGTGGCGAGTTCCTCCAGGCTGGCGGGCACGACTCGGCCTACTTCTCCCGCCGGGCCTGCCTCTGCCCGGCGGACCTCAACGCCGACGGCTTCGTCAACGGCGATGACTACGACGCCTTCGCCTCGCTCTTTGATATCGCCGACCCCGGCGCCGATCTCAACGACGACGGCTTCGTCAACGGCGACGACTACGACTTCTTCGCGTCGCACTTTGATGTTGGTTGTTGAGCGACTGGAGCGCGACGGATCGGTCGCGCCGCGAGCACGACGCACATGAACAAACAGGCCGAGGCGATGAGCCCCGGCCTGTTTTCATTGGTCAACTGATGGCGTGGGCGGCGATCACCGCTTCTTCTGTTGCTGCTTGCGGGCCTGCTCGACCATCTTGGCCCGCTCCTCGGCCGTCCGCTGGAGCTTGGCGAAGAAGCCCTCCTTCTTCTTGACGTTCTTGGCCTTGCCGCCCTCGAGCAGCCCGTGCTTCTCCGCGTGGGCCTTGATCCACTTGTTCTCGAAGATCGCGAGCGTCGAGTTCACGATGAAGTAGATCGAGAGCCCCGCCGGCGCGCCGTACATGAACACCGGGAACATGATCACGCTCATCCACTTGATCATCTTCTGCTGCGTCTCCTGCTCGGGAGTCAGCTGCGTGGCGCTGGGCGGCGTCAGATACTTCTGGTGGACGAAGAACACCGCGCCCAGGATGAGCGGGAGGATGTTGATCGAGCTCACCTCGCCGATCATCGGGATCGTGATCGACGAGTTGAAACGCACGAACCGGTCGGGCTCGGAGAGGTCGGAGAGGAACCAGCCCATGAAGTTCGGGAAGTTCGGGATGATCTTCTGCACCACGCCGTAGAACGCCGGCTCGTGGCGCAGCTCGACCGAGAAGTACAGCGTCGCGTAGAGCGCGATCCAGACGGGCGTGACGAGGAACATGGGCACGCACCCGACCATGCCAAGCGGGCTGACCCCCTCTTCGCGCCAGAGCTTGGCCATCTCCTGCTGGAGCTTCTGGCGATCGGCGCCGTATCGCTCCTGGATCGCCTTCTGCTTGGGCGCCATCCCCTGCATCTGCTTGGCGAATCGCTGCATCTTGATCTGCGACCAGCGCGTGAGCGGGTGCAGGATCGTGCGCACGCACACCACCAAGAGCGCGATCGCCAGGGCCCAGTCGCGCGTCAGATAGTCGTGGAAGAAGACCAGCAGCGAGTGGAGCGTGCTCGTGACGAACGGGAACGTGCAAGGACCGCACATCCCGCCGAAGTTGAACACCACCAGGCTCTCGAGGTTCGCGGCGTCCGCCACAGGCTCGCGGGCGATCTGCTCCTTCGACAGCGGGCCGGCATAGATGGCAAAGCTCAGGTCCTGGGCCGCACCGGGCGCCACGACCTTGGGATCGCTCGCCAGGCGCAGCGCCATCTCCGGGTCGGTCATGCCGCGGGCGTCGACCCGCGTCACCTTGGTGCGCGTCGTCCCGCTGGTGGGGTCCTGAAAGCTCACCGCATTGCCGATCATCACGCGATCGACGATGGGGTAGTTCGACAGCGCCATGGGCGTGGGCGGGTCGCCCTCGAACCAGGGCGAGGCGGCGACCGCGAAGTAGCGGTTGGTCATGCCCGCCCACGTCAGCTCAAAGCCGTTCTCTCTCGAGACTTCGTTCGGCCACTGCGGCGCGACGGGCTCATACATCCCGTTCTCGCCGCTGCCCATCGCGGTCGGGTGGGGCGTGATGAACTCGTTGGCGATCGGGTGCTTGCGCGACGGGTCCTGGCCCGCGTTGCGCAGATAGCCGAAGCGCACCTTGCGCTTGTCGCCGCCGTAGCCGCCCGGCGCCTGCGGCAGGTCCGACGGGCCGTAGGTCACGAACGAAATCGTGATCGGCTGTTGCGAGAGATTGAACACGCGCTGGGCCAGCTGCACGACGTGCGAGTTGGGGCGGATGACGTACTGGCGCTCGACCCGCGCGACCGGCGCGTCCTTGTCGTCGAGGATGATCGCCTCGAAATTGCCGGGCTTGTCCGCGGCGACCTGGCGCCACACCGGGCCCGCGGCGTCGCGCGTCAGGAACACCTTCTGCCCGTTGATCGAGAGCCACTGGGCCGCGAACGGCACGAGGCGCACGCCGTTGTGCTCGATCGCGGTCTGCACAAGCACGTTGGCGTCGTTCTTCACGCTCTCGTAGTGGTCCGCCAGGCGCATCTCGCGCACGCCCGCGCCGAAATCGTCGAACTCGATCTTCACGTGCGGCGCGCTGGGGTTGGTTCCCGGCGCATCGAGCGAGCCGACAGGCGCGAAGTTAGCGGCCAGGGGATCGTCCGCGAAGACCTTGGCGTGCAGGCCGGCGATGGCGGCGGCCGGCGCGGTCGGAGTGGCCTGATCGGGCGTCGCAGGCTGTGCCGGAGCCGCGGGACTGGCAGGCGGGTTGGCGGGTTGGGCCGCCGGCTGGTTCGGTGGAGTCTGGTTCGGCGTGGGCTGGTTACCGCCCGGCGCGGGGGCGTTGGCGGTGATGGGGGGCGCGGCGTGCTGCTTGCCGGCGTTCTTCATGACGGCGATCGCGATTCCCAGGCCGGCGAGGCCGAGGATGGCCGGGATCAGAACGCGCAGAAGGCGGTTTGGTTCTTGAGGCATTCGGTGTGGGTGCCCATTGGCGGCGGGGGACGCCCGCCCAGGTGAATTGGCTCGCAGTGTAGGGGACCGGGCTCGGCCCCGCGTTCGAGCTGGGCCCAGCCGCCAGATTCCGATAACCAATCACGAACCACACGGAACCCAAGCAATTGTGATGCAAAGTCCTGTCTGACCGCTATCGTTTGGATTTTCACACGCGTGCGCTCGCGACAATCATCGAATACCGTTGCCGCGCCCGCCCGTTTCGATTAGCATCAAAGGTGCGTGGGGCGGGAATCTCTCTTGCTCCCAACCAAATCCGGCGCCGGGCCGAGATTCCCGGTGCCCTCGAGATGAGGAGAGTAACATGAATCGTTGTGGTATTTTTGCTGTTGCGGCCGGCCTCTGCCTTGGCGCCGCGGGTGTTTCCCAGGCTGCGGTCGTTTTCGAGCAGTTGCCGAATTACTCCAATGGCTTCTTCTCTGACTCCGCTGGCAATTACCCCTGGCAGCGCATTGCTGAGAACTTCACGCTCGGCGCCGGCACCTCGATCGGACAGGTTGGCGCTTGGGGCGTCTACTTTCCGAACAACACCATGATCGACAACTTCACGGTCAACTTCTACGCCGACGCGGGCAACAACCCCGGCGTGCTGTTGCACTCCGTGGCGGGCAGCGCCAGCAGCATTGACACCGGCGTCGACGCCTTCGGCTGCGATGTCTACGAGTCGACCATTACGCTCAATTCGGCCTTCAACGCCGCCGCTGGCACCCAGTACTGGGTCAGCATCGTCAACAGCACCGGTCTCGGCAGCGACTGGGCCTGGATCACCGCCAGCGCTGACTCCGTCGGCCGCTGGACGCCCGATTACGGCGCCAGCTGGCTCGACCTCGGCAGCGACCTGTCCCTCCGTCTCTATGAAGTCCCCGCTCCCTCGAGCCTCGCGCTCCTGGGCCTCGGCGGCCTGATCGCCGGCCGTCGTCGCCGCTGATCCCGTCTGAAACCGATCGTCGCCCAAGGCGCGATCGATGAAAACTAACCTGCCCTCAAGCACGGCCCGGGCATTCGCTCGGGCCGTGTTCTTTTTTCTGGCGAGGGCTCGCGCACCGCGACATCGCGCGCACAACCGCCGCGGACGACGGGCGATGACCGGCGTCGCTTGCGCAACCTCGCGTTACTGTCCCGGCCCGGCTCCTTAGCACCCCGCGTCGAAGTGCTCGGCGAAGAGGTCGTAGTCGTCGCCGTTCACAAAGCCGTCGTGGTTGAAGTCGCCCGCGCTGGTGCCGGCGTCGAAGGCGCTGGCGAAGGCGTCGTAGTCGTCGCCGTTCACAAAGCCGTCGTTGTTGAAGTCCGCGGCACAGGTCGCGGTGACGTAGAAGGCCCACACGGCGTTGCCGCCCGCCAGCCCTTCGCCAGAGGGGAGCGACGACGCGTTGTTCGCGTCGGCGATCTCGCCGTCGAGCTTGATCGCGCCGGTCGCAGTCTTCACGTTGTCGGAGACCGTGACGACGTAATCACCCGCGGGGAACGGCGTGCCGGCGTCGAGCGTGGCGGCGAAGGTTCCCGAGTTGTACGACAGCACCACCGGGAACGGCGAGCCGTTTCGCGTGACCGAAACGTCCGAGCCCGAGATCGTCACGTTGTCGCTGAAGTAGATGGTGATCGCCGAGGGCGCGGAGATGTCGGGCGTGGACGAGCCCAGCGCGGGCGATGCCTGCGCGACCTTGGCCGGTCCCTGGACATAGGACGTCGTGGCCTTGCCTTCGTTGAGAATCCAGTCGTCGGGGTCGATCGAGATCGAGGTGGCACTGGCGGGGATCGGGATGAGGAAGTGCTCGGTGAGCGAGTCGTTGCGGACCTTGGTGTTGGTCGGCCCGCCGGAGTGGTTGATGCGGACGGGAACGGGCATGTCGAACACGCCGTAGGACGCGACCTGGTTCTGCTTGAGGTACAGGCGGAGGTAGTTCTGCCCGTTGATGGTGACGTTCTGATAGGCGGACTGGTACTTGGGCGCGCCGTTCTCGTAGACCCATTCCTGGAAGAAGGAGGTGAGGTCCTCGCCGGCGGCGGCGGACATGATCGCGGCGTACTGATCGGTCGTGGCGGCGGAGCCTTCGTACGCGGCGCGGTACGCGGCCAGGCCGTTGAAGAAGTTCGTATCGCCCATCACGCCGCGGAGCATGTGCTGGACCCAGCAGCCCTTGGAGTAGGAGTTGTCACCGCTGAAGATCAGGTTCATGTCGGTGGTGTCGTAGCAATAGACCGTTCCGGCGACGGTGCTCGGGCGGTTGGAAGCCAGGGCGCTCTTGTACGCCGCGAAGTTGACGGAGCCGGTCTTGCGTTCCTCCCACAGGCACGTGCTGTAGGTGGCGAAGCCCTCGTTGAGCCAGATGTCGCTCCAGGTCTTGCAGGTGACCATGTCGCCCCACCACTGGTGCCCGAGCTCGTGGGAGGTGAGGCTCTCGGTGTTGCCCTGCTGGCCGGTGATGGTCTGGTGCTCCATGCCGCCGCCGAAGGTGAACTCATAGAGCCCGTATTTCTCGTTGGCGAAGGGGTACAGGCCGTAGACGGTCTTGTACACCTCCATCATGGGGATGCACTTTTCCCACGCGGCGCGGTAGGAGGCGGTGTCGCTGGTGGGGGAGAGATAGAACATGACGGGCATGGAGCCCGTGCCGTAGTTGTACGTCTTGGTCCAGGTGTTGTACTTGGCGGTGCCGAAGGAGACGAGGTAGGGCGCGATCTGGTAGTCGGTCTTCCAGCGGTACTTGGAGCGATTGCCGGAGAGGGCGTCGACACCCTGGAGCACGCCGTTGGACGCGGTGGTGAGGGTGTTGGGCGCGGTGACGGCGAGTTCCATGGTGAACTTGTCGCCGTTGTCTCCCGGGGCGCCGAAGTCGCCGTCCTTGGTTGGCCACCAGGTGGCGGCGAAGTAAGGCTCGCTGAGGGAGAAGATCGCGGGCTGTCCGCCCAGGGTGGTGAACTCGATGGAGCCGAAGCCGCGCGAGACGGCGGTGCCGGTGTAGGCGATGGCGACGGTGAAGATGTCCCCGGCGTTGTAGGCGTGGGGGAGGGTGATCTGGCGTCCGTACGAGCCCACCGCGGTCGCGGTGGCGTTGACGTTGTCGACCTTGAGCGAGGAAATGGTGTAGTTGGAGCGGAGGCGGATGGTGAACTGGGTGAGGTTGTTGACGAGGCTCTTGACGGTGATGGTGTTGGTGCCGGTGATGACGCTGGTGGACGGGAAGACCTCGAAGTCGAGGTTGTTGTGGAGGACGTCGGTGGCCTCGGAGGCTTCGCGCGAGCCGTTGCCGCCGCCCGGGAGCCCGAACGAGCCGTCGGGGTTCCGTCCCTCGGCCCAGTACTTCTTCAACATCTTGGCCTTGCCGCAGGACGGCTCGCAGTCGTCGTGGACCTGGGCCAGCGCCGGCGAGGCGGTGGCGAGAGCGGCGAGAAGCAGTGCTTGGATCGTTTGGCGCGTGGTCATGTTCATTCCCTCTTCCGATGTGCCAACCCCACGGGGCGCCCGAGCGTCTGGCGCCGGGCGCGCACCTGCCACCACCATACCGGCGGGAGGGGCCTGAACAAAGGGATACGCGGGCAAACTCAGGGAAGGTTGCCCAAATTGCGCGCGCCGGGTGTCGATGCGTGTGGACGGCCTGTGGACGGTGTGGATTGATCGGACCTTGCACCCCCCAGAACCGGGGTTGGACGGAGCGACGGACGATCGCCCGTACCATCCGGCGTGAACTCGGGGGATAGGCATCAATCCGGGACTGGCCAGAGCGGGCGGAGCGCGTGGTGGCGGCGCGGGCCGTGGGCTGTTGCGCTGATTCTGGCGGTGTGCGCGGCGGTGTACTGGGTCGGGCTGGGGAAGAACGGCCTGTCGATGAGTGAGGGGCACCGTGCGATCCCCGGCTGGGAGATGGCGCGGAGCGGCGAGTGGCTCGTGCCGCGGATGTTCGAGCGGGTGTATGTACGCAAGCCGCCCGGCATGTTCTGGGCGATCGCGGCGTCGGCGAAGGTCCTGGGCGAGACGGAGTTTTCGGCGCGGGCAGTGTCGGCGCTGTCCATGACGCTGTCGGCGCTGGTGGTGTTCTCGGTCGTGCGCCGGTGGTTCGGAACCGCGGGCGGATTGGCCGCGGGGCTGGCGCAGGCGCTCACGCCCCTGTGGTGGTCGGTGGGGCGCAGCGCGGAGATCGAGGCGCTCAACAACGCGCTCACGCAGGCGGCGTGTCTCCTGGTTGTCGACGCGATGGTGCGCCGGCGCGCCGGCGCGGCGGCGAGCGCGGACGGCGGGCGGGAGAGTTTCGCGGGCTCGCTGCTCGCGCTGATGGGCGTCGCGATTTGCACGGCCGGGGCGCTGCTGGTGAAAGGGCCGGCGTGCGCGAGTGCGATCGGCGCGACACTTCTGGCGGGCGCCCTGGTGATGCGATCGGCGCGGGCGGCGTTCCGTCCGAGCGTGGTGGTGGGGCTGGTGCTGGGCGCCGCGGCGTTCGGCGCGTGGGCGTGGATGGCCGAGCGCGCGATCGCGGGGATGACGATTGATCCTGTCGCGCCGGTGGTCCGTCAGAGCGTGGGCGATTTTCTCTTCGGGCCGGGCTGGGTCGCGAAGCTGCCGCTGATGCCGATCGCGGCGATCGCGAGCGTGATGCCGGCGGGCGTGGCGATGCTGTTCGTGTTCGGGCGCGACGCGCGGAGCGAGCGCGACGCGGGCGAAGAAGCCCGCGTGGCGCATGACGCCGCCCGAGTGCTGTCGCTGGGCGCGCTGTTTGGCGTGGGTGCGTTGACGCTGTCGGGTGTGACGAATCCAAGATACGCGATGCCGGTACTGACGCTTGTGCCGCCGACGGTGGGGTACGTGGTGTGGGGCGCGTTGGAAGGGTTCGGGGAGAAGCGTGCGCGGATCGCGCGCGGGCTCATGCTGGGCGGGCCGGCACGATTGGGCGTGGCGATGCTGATCGCGGGGGTGGTGACGAGCCAGGTCATGGAGCAGAGCCGGGCGCGGAACAGCGGGCGAGCGGCGGGCGAGGCGATGGGCGAGGTGCTGGCAAAGCGGGCGACGGTGAGGGGCGAACCGGCGGTTGAAATCTGGGCGGACAGTTCAATCGAGGCGCGGCCCGAGGTGTTGGAATGGTGCCGTCGGAAAGCGACGGAGCTCGGGGTTGGCGTTCGGGCGCGTTGGGTGTCGCTGGGGAGCGTGACGCCGGCGCAGGCGGCGGATGCGTGGCTTTTGGTGCGATCGGATGAGGGCGACGACGAGGCGTCGGCGTGGTTGCCGGGCCGCGAACACGCCGGGGAAGCACGGGCGTCAAAGTTCGGGTTTGTGCTGTTGAGCCCAGCGGCCAAACCGGCTCAGGACGGCCCGTCGAAATAACCATATAGTCCGATAAAAACAATTCTCTTGAGCCATCAAGGGCTTCAAGTGAATACTTCTTGCGGACTTTGCGCGAAGGTATTGATCTCGGCTATCGGACCCGGTACGTTCGTGTCCCACGAATCACCCCTGGGGTTTCCGAGGGGTTTCGCCGGTGACAGCAGCGGGCCTTTTCTACTCCGAGGAGGGAGAAAGAGAAGGCCGGCTGCTGTTGCTGTTTTTGGGGAAGCTCGGTCGATCGACACATTGCTGGCGGCGGGGAACCCCGGACTGGTTCAGGGGCCGAGTGCGATGATGGAGAGGTCAATCGATCCTCGGCGGGACGTGTTGCTGATGGAGCCAGAGCGCACGACGCGCGAGTTGAGCAGGGTGCGCATGTGACGCGCGATGCGCGATCGGTGTATCCGTGTTCTTGCGCGTTGGGCCCCACGAAGGGTGGGGGGCAATGCCGCCTTTTATGAAATTCCCTTGACAGATGGAGACCGCGAGGGCAATCTGTGCCCCCGAAGCCTCCGTCGTGGGGGCAAGGGTGATCCGGGGCGTTCTGTCTCGGAGAAGCGCGGCCGATCGGCCGCCAATTCCAATGGAGTGCATCACGATGCGACGTATCGGAACGGCGTTGGGCGTTTTCATGCTTGCGGGCATGGCGATGGCGACGGACCAGGGGGCGTCCCTTGGTACTTCCGGCCCGGACGGCTGGAAGGACCAATGGATCCGTGAGCGCAACGCGATCATCGAGAGCACCCCGGACCTGGTGTTTGACCCGACGTCGATTCTTGTGCAGTTCTCTCCGGCCGCGAGTGAGCAGGAGCGGCAGGCGGTGCGAGCGATCCTTGGCGGCGACCTGATCGAGACGTGGGACCTGGTGCCGGGGCTCGAGCACTTGGCGGTGACGGGCGACGTGGAGCAGCTGGTCGCGGTCGCGAACGACATCGCGCAGAACGCGGGCGTGGTCGATTACGCCGAGCCGGATTTCATCATGCACGTTGCTTCAACGACTCCCAACGACACGTACTACTCGCTGGAATGGGGCCTGAACAACACGGGCCAGACGGTGGGCGGCGACGCGGGCGTGGCGGGCTTTGACATCGACGCCAACCTTGCGTGGGACGTGACGACGGGCAGCTCATCGGTGGTGGTCGGCTGCATCGACACGGGCATCCGCAAGGCGCACGAGGACCTGGCCGCCAACATCTGGACGAACCCGGGAGAGATCGCGGGTAACAAGATCGACGATGACGGCAACGGCTACAAGGACGACACCTGGGGCTGGAACTTCTACTCGAACACCAGCAATCCCAACGACGACAACGGGCACGGCTCGCACACCGCGGGCACGGTCGGCGCCTCCGGCAACAACGGCAAGGGCATCGCGGGCGTGGCGTGGAACTGCAAGCTGGCGGCGTTGAAGTTCCTGAGCCGCACGGGCTCGGGCGCGACCAGCGGCGCGATCTCCGCGATCAACTACTGCGTGGGCAAGGGCATCAAGCTCTCGAACAACTCGTGGGGCGGCCCGGGCTCGTCGTCGCTGCAGACGGCGATCACCAATGCGGGCACGGCGGGGCACCTGCTGGTGGTCGCGGCGGGCAACGGCGGATCGGACGGCGTGGGCGACAACAACGACACGGTTCCCACGTACCCCGCGTCGTACACCAACGCGAACATCCTCGTCGTGGCCGCCATCAACAACGACGGCGGGCTGGCGAGCTTCTCGAACTATGGCCCGACGTCGTGCGACGTGGGCGCACCGGGCGTGATGGTCGCCAGCTGCTACAACAGCTCGAATACGAGCTATGTCTACATGGACGGGACGTCGATGGCTTGCCCGCACGTGACGGGCGTCGCGGCGCTGGTGTGGTCGCGCTATCCGGCGTGGACCTACAGCGACGTGAAGAGCCGCATCATGAGCACGACGACGGCGACGAGCTCGCTGTCGGGCAAGTGTGTGACGGGCGGGCGCGTGAACGCGAGCGCGGCCGTGCAGTGATCGGGTGAGCGGAAGAAGCCCGCTGCCCGAGAGCGGGAGGATCGAACCCCGGGCCGAAAGGCTCGGGGTTTGTTTTTGGGAAGCGGGAGTGGGGAGTCGGGAATGGGGAGTGGTGGAGATGCGGAAGGGGCGGGGAAGCACTTACGGAGCTGGGCGTTCGATCTCGTCGATGGTGGTGCGGCGGAGGACGATCGGGCCGCCGGGCGTGTCGGCGACGGCTTCGCGCACGTCGCGCCGGACTTCGAGACGCTCGCGCAGGTCGGGGGTGACGTCCGTCTTCACGGCCCGCGTGATGTGCCCGACGAACTCGCCGAGCGAGCGCATCAGGCTCTTGTTTGAGGTGTCGGGATCGCGCGGCGAATCGGACATGTGGAATGGTACGCGCCGAGCGACGGGCCTACGGCGTGGACAGGCCGGGCATCTCGAGGAGCTCGATGGCAAAGACGCGCCAGGTGTCGTCGGGCTCGCGGCGCCAATCGACGCGCCAGGTGGAGCGGTGGGGGATGGCGTAGGCCTCGGTGGTGACGCTGACGCTGAGGCGTGCGGAGGCCTGCGTGCCGCTGGTCGTGATGTCGCTGCTGGTGATGCGCCAATCCCTAATTTTGTAGAGCCCGCCCAGGGACCTCCGGATCTGCTGCAGAGTGGCGGTGCGGTCCATGGAGTGGTCGGTGGTGATCGCGCCGACCTTGAGATAGAGGGTGAGGTCGTCGGCGAGCATGGGGGTGAGGGCGGATTCGTCGACCTTGGCGGTCGCGTCCACGAGGGCAATGGTCAGGTCGCGGACACGCTCGCGGTCGGTGGTGACGATTCGGGCCGCGAGCCACACACCGGTCGAGAGCACCAGGGCGGCGGCGATCGAGGCCAGCGCGGGCGTGATCCGCCCCTTGCGATTCAGGAGCGTGAAGCCGATCGCCCCCGCGAGCACCAGAGCCCCGATCAGCGGCCAGGGGTTCTCGAAAAGGAAGCGATCGAACAGCGACGCAACGCCCAGAAAGCGCGGCGGGGCGTGGGGCGGCACGAGTATCGCGGAGATTTGAGCGGCGAGGGGTGACATGGGGGACGGAGAGGGTACCACCGAGTTCCGTCGGGGTTGCGTTCGGCGTGTGGAAGGCGATTTTCCAGCGGGAGCGGGGCGGTTGCCGATCCTGAGGGATCGCGGCCGACCTGCCGCGTGATGTCGCGCGCTCGGAAGGAAACATGACGACCAACACCGGAGCAGAGAGACCCGCGGACCCCGCCCTGCTGTCGCGCAACCTGGCGGCGATCGCGCGACGGTCGCCGATCGCGGCGCGAGCGATCGCGGCGAGTCCTGGGCGGGAGGGGGCTGCGTTCCTGCCGGCGCCCGACGGCGGGCTGACCGGGACGATTACGGACGCGGGCGTGATGCGCCGGCTGGCGAGCGCCCACCGCCCGATCGAAGAGGGCAAGCGGCTGGCGGACACCATCGCGATCGAGGGCAACGCGGCGTCGGTGGTGTTGGGCTTTGGGCTGGGGCATCACTGCCGGGCGCTGGCGGAGCGCCTGCGTTTCACGGGCGTGATCGTCGCGTACGAGCCCGACATCGGCCTCTTGCGCGAGGTGTTGTCGCGGGTCGATCACAGCGACTGGATTGTGCGGACCAATTTCGTGCTGCTCACCGACCCGGACGACGCGGGCGCGATCGCGGCGGGGATGAGCGGCGTCGAGGGGCTGGTGGTGCTGGGGACGAGGCTGATCGAGCACCCGGCGAGCCAGGCGCGCCTCGGCGCGAGCGCCGATCGATTTGCGGCGCGGCTGGCGGAGGTCGTGCGGTCGGTGCGCACGACGGTGATGACGACGATGGTGCAGTCGCCGATCACGTTGCGGAACCTGGTGATGAACGCGGACTACTACGCCGCGTGCCCGGGGATCGCGGACCTTTCGGGGGCGGCCAAGGGCAGGCCCGCGATCGTGGTGGCGGCGGGCCCGAGCCTGCACCGGAACATCGAGGAGCTCTCGCGCCCGGGCGTGCGCGACAAGTTCGTGATCATCGCGGTGCAGACGGTGCTGAAGACACTGCTGGAGCGCGGGATCAGGCCGCATTTCGTGACGGCGCTGGACCACGCGGACCTGAGCGCGCGGTTCTATGAGGGACTGAGCGAGGAGGATGTCGAGGGCGTGACGCTGGTGGTCGAGGCCAAGGCCAACGCGTCGATCCTCGAGGCGTTCCCGGGCGAGGTGCGTGTCGCGGGAGAGCCCCTGCTTGACACGATGCTCGGGGCGGGCTTTGCGCGCGAGCGGGGCGAGATCACGCCCGGCGCGACGGTCGCGCACATGGCGTATTACCTGGCGCGACATCTGGGCTGCGATCCGGTGGTGCTCGTGGGCCAGGACCTCGGGTTCACCGACGGGCAGTACTACCACGCGCACGCGGCGATCCACCGCGTGTGGTCGAACGAGCTCAACGACTTCAACACGCTCGAGATGCTGGAGTGGCAGAGGATCGTTCGCTCGCGTTCGATGCTGCACCGCGCGACAGACTTGCTGGGACGCTCGATCTATGCCGACGAGCAGATGACGACGTACCTGGCGCAGTTCGAGCGGGACTTCCTGCACGACGCGCAGCGGGGTCTGTCGGTCGTCGACGCGACCGAGGGCGGCGTGCGCAAGCGCCACACCAGCGTGATGACGCTCCGCGCGGCCATCGAGAAGTTGGCGGGTGGGGCGGTGGAGCTGCCCCGCGCGCGGGGCAAGGGCGTGCTCGCCGAGGTGGCGCGCGAGAGGCTGGTGTCGCGTCTGCGCGAGGTGCGCCAGGAGGCGGGGCGGATCGAGGTGCTGAGCGATCAGACGGCGGCGCTCCTGGACCGCCTGGCGCGCGCTCTGGACGAGCCGCGCAAAGCCAACAAGATTATCGGCGAGGTGTACGAGCTGCGCGACCAGGTGCACGCGTGCGCCGCGGGGCTGGCGCTCGTGCAGTTCGTGAACCAGACGGGCTCGCTCAATCGCTTCAGGGCCGACCGCGCGATCGAGCTGGAGGGCGGGCTGTCGGAACTCGAGAAGCAGAAGCGGCGCGTGGCGCGCGACACCACGAATGTCCGCTGGATCGCGGAGGCGGCGCGGCACGTGGGCGAGCTGCTGGACCGGGGCATCGAGGCGCACCGCGGCGGCGCAAAGCTGACGCGGGAGCGGGCCCCGGACGTTGAGGTGACGCGCGAGGCGGTCCGGGTGGTCGCGCATGTTCATGTTGATGCGGCGCGCGGCGGGCTCGGGACCGCGCGCGATCTCTCCGCGCCGATCGCGGGCGGCAAGAACGCGTTGCAACTGACGCTCGCGCGCCTGGCGCGGTCGCGCCGTCTCGACGGCGTCGTGATCACGAGCGACGATCCTGATCGCGCCCGCACGATCGCCGGGAGCGAGGGGCAGAACGCGACATTCGTGAAAGCGAGCGGACGCACCAGGCGGCCGGTCGAGATCGCACGCCTGACGGCGCGGCGGTCGTGGCGCGGCGGGCTCGGCAACGCGAGCGTGTTCGACGAGGTGTTCGATCCGGTGATCGCCCGTGCGGCGATCGGGGCGAGCGGCGCGGCGGCGATCGCGCCCGTCGGCGCGGATTGGGCGCTGGTCGACTCGGCGATGATCGATGCGTGCATCGAGCGGCACGAGCAGAACCCCGCGGCGATGAGCCTGGTGTTCACGCCCGCGGCTCCCGGGCTGGCGACGTGTGTCGTTGGCGCGGCGCTGGCGGCGGAGCTTGCAGAGAAGGGCGAATCGGCCGGGGTGTTCGGAACGATCGGTGCGTTGTTGGGCTACATCCCGATCGCGCCGCAGGCGGACCCGATCGCGCGGAGCGCGTGCGTGCCCGCGATCGCGCCGGTGCGCGACTGCACGGAGCGATTGATCGGCGACACTCCCGCGGGCGTTGAGGCGCTGCGCTGGGTGATGCACGAGCTGGGCGCGCGCGGCGCGACGGCGTCGGCGGAACTTGTCGTGTCGACGTTGGCGACGCGGGCCCGCGCGTACGCGCCGGAGGTCCTGACGCTCTCCCTGACCGGGCGGCGCCGGACGGGCGGCCTGCGCAGTTCGTGGCTGGGAGAGCCCGGCAGCACCGGGCTGGCGTTCGAACGGGCGATCGGCGCGATCGACACGTTCATGCAGGCGAACGGCGATCGCCACCAGGGAGTTGTCGTGTCGCTGGAGGGCGCGGGTGATCCGCTGCTCTATTCGCGCTGGCGCGAGGTCGTGGCGCACGCCAGGGCGGCGGGTGCGGCGGCGATTCACCTGCGCACGGAGCTCCTGTGCGATCCGCACACCCTGGAGCTCGTGCGCGACGCGGGCCTGGACGTGCTCTCGGTCGATCTGCTGGCCGACAGGGGCGAGACCTATCAGAGGGTCACCGGACTCTCGGAGCACGGCCGCGCGGTTGAGAACATCGAGTCTCTGCTCGCGGCCCGGGGCGAGGGGCGCGGGCCGACGTGGATCGTGCCGCGGATCACGCGGTGCGACGAGGTGTACGAGGAGATCGAGGCGTTCTATGACCGCTGGATCATGCGCGCCGGATGGTGCGTGATCGATCCCATGCCGCGGGCGATGGAGGGTGCGCGGATCGCGCCGCTCCCGCGGCCGGCGTGTATTGAGGCGCGCGATCTGTCGACGCGGGCGTTTGTCGAAGCGATTCCCGGGGTGTTTCCGCTCACACCGGCCCAGGCGGCGGAGCTCATCGAGCAGAAAGCGACGCAGCATGAACCCGCGGCGTGAGAATTCAGGTCAATCGAAGGCCTCGCCGGGCGCGATCGCCATCGTGCTGGCGCGCGCGGGGAGCAAGGGCGTCCCGGGCAAGAACACCGCCATGGTCGCGGGCCGGGTGTGCGTCGCGTGGACGATCGAGCACGCGCAGGAGACTCCGGGCATCGGGAGCGTCTTCGTTTCGACGGACGACGAGAAGGTCGCGGAGATTGCACGGGCGATGGGCGCGGGCGTCGTGGAGCGGCCGGCGACGCTGGCGGGCGATACGGCGTCGGTCGACGACGCGGCGCGGCACGCGCTCGCCGAGATCGAGAGGAGCGCCGGAAGTTCGAGCGCGCCGATCGTCATTCTGTACGCGAATGTGCCCGTGCGCCCGCGGGACCTGTCGCGGCGGGCGATCGGGCGGCTTGCGGAGACGGGCGCGGACTCGGTGCAGAGCTTCTCGCGAGTCGGCAAGCATCACCCCTGGTGGATGGTGCGCGTGGGCGAGCACGGCGAGCTCTCCGCGTGGGAGGGCGACACGCTCTTCCACGGCGTGTATCGGCGTCAGATGCTGCCGCCGGCGTTTGTGCCCGACGGCGGCGTGATGGTCGTGACGCGGCGTGCGCTCCTGCGCGAGATTCCGGGCGTGCCCGACGGGCCGCACGCGTTTCTCGGGCGCGATCGGCGCGCGATCGAAACCAGCGAGGGTGACGTGATCGATATCGACGCGCCGATCGACCTGGTCGTGGCGAACGCGATGCTGTCGTCGCGATCGGCTCCGGGCGCCGGGATTCAGCGTGGTGTGATGGAGAAGTCCGCATGAAGATCGGCGACCGCAGCATCGGTGAGGAGTTTCCGCCCTACGTGATCGCGGAGCTGGGCGTGAACCACGACGGCTCGCCGGAGCGGCTCATGGAGCTCGTGCGTCTGGCGGCGGGGACGGGCGTGGACGCGGTGAAGTTCCAGTACTTCGAGGCCGAGCGGCTGATGAGCCGCGCGTCGCGCCTGGCGAAGTACCAGGAGGAGTCGGGCGAGCGCGACCCGATCGAGATGCTGCGCCGGCTGGAGACGCCGATCGACGTATTGATGGCGGCGGGCAGGCTGGCGCACTCGCTCGGGCTCGACGCGATCGTGACGGTGTTCAGTGTGGAGTTGTTCGAGCCGGCGCGCCGATTCCGCTGGGACGCGTACAAGACGGCGTCGCCCGACATCATCAACCGTCCGCTCTTGCAAGCCGCGATGAACACGGGGCGGCCCGTGATCGTGAGCACCGGCGCGAGCACGATGGACGAGGTGGAACGCGCGGGATCGTGGCTCGTGCCCGCCTCGGCGCGATCGATGTTCCTGCAGTGCGTGAGCGCGTACCCCACGCCGCCCGGGGAGCTTGGGATCGAGGGGTTCGTCGCGATGCGAGATCGTTTCGCGGGGTGCCCGACGGGGTACAGCGACCACACGCCGGATGTTGAGACCGGGGCGAGGCTGGTCCGTCTCGGCGCGTGCGTGCTCGAGAAGCACATGACCTACAGCAATCGCGCCGCGGGGCCCGATCACTCGGCGTCGCTCGAGGCGGGCGCGATGCGCCGCTATGTCACGCTGGCGCACGCGGCGTGGGAGCACGTGTCGGCGTACGGCGTCGACGAATGGCCGGGCGAGCGGAGCAAGCGCGTGCTCGAGTGCGAGCGCGATGTGCGCGGCGTGTCGCGCCAGTCGATCGTGGCGGCCAGGGCGATCACGCGCGGGAGCGCCGTCACGCGCGACATGCTCACGATCAAACGCCCGGGCGCGGGCCTCGAACCCTGGATGATCGAGAGCGTGGTCGGACGCGTCGCGGCGCGTGATCTCCTGCCCGATCAGCCGATCAACGAGGCGGACCTCGCGTCGGGCGCCGCGTTGAAGGCGTCGGCATGAGCGGCAAGCGTCCGGTCGCGGTGGTCACGGGTTCGCGGGCGGATTTCGGTCTGCTCCGCCCGGTCATGCGCGCGATCGCGGCGCGTGAGGAGATCGAGCTTCTCGTGTTCGCCGCGGGCTCGCATCTCGTGCCGCCCGCGACGACCCTGCGCGATGTGAAGGCGGAGTTTCACGTCGCGGAGCTGATCACGATGCAGACGCCCGGGCGCGTCGGGCGACTCGCGGACGCGGAGAGTGTCGGGAAGGGTGTCTCGCTCACGGCCCGCGCGATCGAGCGGCATCGTCCCTCGTGGATTGTCGTGCTGGGGGATCGCATCGAGGCGTTCGCGGCGGCTTCGGCGGCGGCGGTCGCGGGCGTGGGACTCGCGCACATCCACGGCGGGGACCGGGCCGAGGGCGTGGCGGACGAGTCCATGCGCCACGCGATCACGAAGCTCGCGCACGTTCACTTCGCCGCCAGCCGCGAGTCGCACGATCGCATCCTGCGTCTGGGCGAGCCCGGCGAGCGGGTGCACCTGGTCGGTTCGCCCGCGATCGACGAGCTGGCGTCGATGGAGATGATGAGCGAGGCGACGTGGCGCGATCTCGGCTCGCCGCGGACGCTGGCGCTCCTGCACCCCGCGGGCCTGAGCGACGCACGCGAGCGTGCGATCGCGGCGGCGGTGTTCGACGCGGCGATCGGGGCTTCGCCCGCGCTGGCGCTCATGCCCAATCTTGATCCGGGGCGTGATTCGATCATGGGCGAGCTTCGGGAGCGCGAGGCGCGCGGGCGGGTCCGCGTGCTGGAGCACGTGCCGCGGGCTGCGTTCATCGGGCTCCTCAAGAAGCTTGCGTCGATCGGCGGCGTGCTGATCGGTAACAGCTCGGCGGGAAGGATCGAGGCGGCGGCGGTGGGGCTGCGCGTGATCGACGTCGGGCCTCGGCAGGCCGGGCGAGAGCAGCCTCCGAACGTGACGCACGTTGGGGAGAGCGAACTGGCGAGGCTGGGCGCGCTGGTGCGCGAGCGGCCGGCGAGCGTGCCGACCTCGCACCCCTTTGGCGATGGACACGCGGGCACGCGGATCGCGGAAGTACTGGCGAAGATCGACCCCACTCAAGAGGGGTTCACTCGTAAGCGCAATACGTACTGAATACGAGTCGGCCTCGCGGGAGACAGACGCTCGCCGCACTGCGGCTCCCGCCACTTCCTCTTTTGCAGGTTGGCTTTCGCTAACCGGGGGCGCGGGCGCATAGGCTCGCCCCATGGTTGAGATTTCTGTTTCGTACGCCGGTCACAAGAAGTGCGACCTTCGGCATCCCGAGGGCGCGACGATCCGCACGGACGCGCCGCGCGACATCGGGGGCGACGCCTCGGCGTTCAGCCCGACCGACCTGGTCGGGGCCGGACTCGCGTCGTGCATCCTCACGACGATGGCCATGTTCGCGGAGCGCCACGGGATCGACCTCTCGGGCGCGACGGCGAAGGTCGAGAAGCACATGAGCACGCCGCCGGCGCCGCGCAGGATTGCTCGACTGCCGGTGGTGGTGATGATCCCGGCGGGGCGTGTGCCGACGCAGATGCGCGAGCGGCTGGAGAAGGCGGGGAACGCGTGCCCGGTTCACGCGAGCCTGCACCCGGAGATCGAGGCGCCGATCGAGTACAGGTATGGGTGAGTGATGTCGAGCTCCGGAATATCGGTACAGTGATGGGGCATGGACACGGGTGTAGTGCAAGGTCAGAGGTCGGTCGATCGCGCGTATTACCACGCGACGATCGCGGAGTTCTTGGCTGATAGCGATAGCCACATTCTGGCCGAGCTGACTCGGCATAGCCCGTTCGCCGTCGAGACGACACAAATCACGGCGTGGTCTGAACAGATCAGAATTTTGAGGGGTGCGTTGGGCTCGTCCGGCGGGTCGGGGAGCGTTTATTTTGAGTTCACCGTGCCACGTGTTGGGCGGCGAATCGACGTGCTGGTGGTTATTCAACACGTTGTCTTTGTAATCGAGTTCAAAGTCGGGGAGAGCGAGTTCAGGTCCGGTGCTCTCGATCAGGCGTGGGACTACGCCCTCGACCTCAAGAACTTCCACAGTACGACACACGACAAGGCAGTCGTTCCGATCGTGGTCGCAACCCGCGCGACTTCGCGGTTGTCGACCCTGTCGGCGAAGCGTGACGACGACGGTGTGCTGAGGCCTGTGTGTGCGGCACCGGAAGACCTTGCACACGTCATGCGATACGCCCTTCAGTTTTGTGATGGGCCATCGATCGACATCGTGGCGTGGGAAAGAGGGCGGTATTTGCCGACGCCGACCATCATTGAGGCGGCAACAGCACTCTATGGAGGACACTCGGTCGAAGAAATCTCGCGGAACGATGCGAGTGCGATCAACCTCTCGCGGACCTCAGAGGCGATTGCATGCGTTATTCAGGATGCCAAGGCCCACCAGCGAAAAGCGATCTGCTTCGTTACTGGCGTGCCGGGTGCTGGGAAGACGCTCGTCGGGCTGAATATCGCCGCTCGCCACATGGACAAAGCGGCTGAACTCTACAGCGTGTTTCTCTCGGGAAACGGACCCTTGGTCAATATCTTGCGTGAGGCCCTCGCACGAGACCAGGTGCGCCGTGACGCCACGCTGGGGAGGAAGACATCAAAGGAATCGGCTCGCAGGGCCGCCGGGTCACGGATTCAGAACGTGCATCACTTCCGTGACGACTGCCTCGCCGACGCCGAGCGGCCGCCGATCGAGCATGTGGCGCTGTTCGACGAGGCACAACGGGCTTGGAATCACGCGGCAACAGTCAAGTACATGAGGCAGAAACGAGATCGTCCCGAGTTTGACGTGTCGGAGCCGGAGTTCCTGATCTCGTGCATGGATCGCCACTCAGACTGGGCTGTCGTGGCGTGTCTGGTGGGTGGGGGCCAAGAGATCCATACGGGTGAGGCGGGTATTAGCGAGTGGATCGACGCGATCATGCGGTCTTTTCCACACTGGCACGTGCACGTCTCGCCGAGGCTCGAGGATTCGGAATTTGGCGCGGGCCAGGTGCTTCGCAGGCTGGGTACCCGTGCCGACGTGCACCTGAACACTGATCTGCATCTGGCCGTGTCGATGCGGTCCTTTCGAGCCGAGAACGTCTCGATGTTGGTGAAGCGAGTTCTGGACCGCGACACCGACGGTGCTCGGCAGATTCTGGGCCAGCTGAGGGACCGATACCCAATCAGCCTGACCCGCGACCTTGCCAAAGCCAAGGCGTGGCTGCGGTCGAAAGCCCGTGGAAGTGAGCGATACGGGATGATCGTGTCGTCGCAAGCCCAACGGCTCAAGCCGCACGCGATAGACGTGCGAGTGGACATCGACCCTATCCATTGGTTTCTCGATCCTCGCGACGACGTCAGATCTTCGTACTACCTCGAAGATGCGGCCACGGAGTTCGATGTTCAGGGGCTCGAACTTGACTGGGCGTGCGTCGTTTGGGATGCGGACTTCCGATACGCGCCGCAGGGCTGGAGACACTGGTCATTCAAGGGCAATCGGTGGGAGCGCATCAAAGCCGAGCAGCGGCAGGTCTATCTGAAGAACGCGTACCGCGTGCTCTTGACTCGCGCCCGGCAGGGCATGGTGATCGTGGTTCCACAAGGGGACGACTCCGACGCGACCCGCTCGCCCGCCTTCTACGACGCGACCTTCAACTACCTGCGCAGCCTAGGTTTCTCAACGCTGGAATAGAAGCCGCGAGCGATAGGGCGCGGGTGCTGACCCCCCTCCCCCGCCCCGGAAACCGCCCCGCTCCCGTCCCTACACTTGCGGCCTATGCCGCACCCATCCAACCTCACCCGGGGCATCCTCACCAAGCGCATCCCCTGCTGGCCGTTCGCCGACCCCAAGGGACGCCACACCATCGGCTGGGACGAGTACACCGCCACCGGCGGGCACGTCGGCCTGCGCAAGGCCATGGCCATGAAGCCCGATGAGGTCACCGAGGAGGTCAAGAAGTCCCAGCTCCGCGGGCGCGGCGGCGCGGGATTCCCGTGCGGCCTGAAGTGGACCTTCCTCCCGAAGGTCACGGTCGACGCCTCGGGCAAAGAGAGCGACGCCGGGCAGCGCTACCTCGCCGTCAACGCCGACGAGTCCGAGCCCTGCACGTTCAAAGACCGCATGCTCATCGACTTTGATCCGCACCTGCTCCTGGAGGGCATCGCGATCTGCTGCTACGCCTGCCGAATCCGCACGGCGTACATCTTCATCCGCGGCGAGTACCACCACCAGGCCAAGGTCCTCGAGAAGGCGCTTGCCGAGGCCTACGCCAAGGGCCTCTTCGGCAAGCAGGGCCTTTTCAACGGCTCGATGACCGGCAAGGGCGAATCCTTCGCGGTCGACTGCTACGTCCATCGCGGCGCCGGCGCGTACATCTGCGGCGAAGAGACCGGCCTGCTCGAGGCGCTCGAGGGCAAGCGCGGCTGGCCACGCATCAAGCCGCCGTTCCCCGCCATCAAGGGCCTCTTCGGCAAGCCGACCATCATCAACAACGTCGAGACACTGTGCCACCTTCCGAGCATCATCGAGAACGGGGCGGACTGGTTCTGCAAGCAGGGCGTGACGAGCACGATCGGCGGGCCGCCGAGCTTCGGCACCAAGCTGATGGGCGTCTCCGGGCACGTGAACCGCCCGGGCTGCTACGAGTGCGAGCTGGGCATCCCGCTGCGCACTCTGGTGGAGAGCAAGGACTACTGCCAGGGCATGCGCGGCGGGAAGAAGTTCAAGGGCGCGATCGCCGGCGGCATCTCCATGGGCGTGCTCGGGCCCGACCAGCTCGACGCCGAGATGGACTTCGACATCGGCCGCAAGTACAACGTGCTGGGCCTAGGGACGGCGTGCCCGACGGTGTTCGACGAGGACACGGACATGGTGGCCGTCGCGCGCAACATCGCGCGGTTCTTCAAGCACGAGAGCTGCGGCCAGTGCACGCCCTGCCGCGAGGGAAGCGGCTGGCTGTATCAGCTGATGACGCGGATCGAGGGCGGCGAGGCCAAGACCAAGGACCTGGACCTGGCGCTGGAGGTCGCGACGAGCATGGGGAGCATGCCGGGCACGACGATCTGCGGGCTGGCGGACGGAAACAACTGGGCGATCCGGACGATCATCAACAAGTTCCGCGACGAGTTCGAGAAGCGCGTGAAGCCGACGTTCGTGCCGGTGAAGATGACGGTGGGGGCGGGCGCGAGAGGGTAGGAAATCACTTGACAAGCGGCGCGGTTTGGTTAGTATTCGGGTGTGACGACGTCGAGGATCAAGCACGGAGGCAAGGTCTTTCGCGACCCGATTCATCGCCTGATCCGCATTGATCGAGACGATGAATTCATCCTTGATTTGATCGACACGCCAGAGTTTCAGAGGCTTCGACGGATTCGACAGCTTGGCGTGAGTTGGCTGACGTTTCACGGAGCGGAGCACAGCCGCTTTGTGCATTCACTCGGAGTGTTCAACTTTGCACAGCGCATCATCGAGGTGCTGTGCCGAAGGTATGCGGGGCACGATGTAGACAGATATTTGAAAGGGCACGCCAAAGTCGTCAAGGCAGCAGCGTTGCTCCATGACATAGGCCACGGTCCTTTCTCTCACATGATCGAGCGAGCCTTTGCGGCCAGCGGGCAGCACGAGCGCAAAACTTCTGAGCTGATTCGGGGCGATGATTCGCCGATCGGTCGCGTTCTTCGAAACCATGAGATCGATGCAGATTCGGTGGCGAGCCTCATTGACCATTCGTCTGAACATCCGCTGCTTATGGATATCGTTTCGAGCCAGTTAGACGCGGATCGAATGGACTATTTGCTCCGCGACTCCTATTGCACTGGAGTTCAATACGGTCTTTATGACGCAGATTGGATATTGAACGCATTTTGCGTTGGCGTTGACGAGTCGGGGACCGACGGCGCGGCGAAACCATGGCGTCTTTGTCTTGACAAGCGGAGAGGCGAAAAGGCGGCGGAGCAGTTTGTTTTGGCTCGCGCCCACATGAATGAACAGGTTTACTTCCATAGAGTGACTCGTGGATACGAGGCTATGCTGCTCGCACTGTTTGCGGAAGCTGGCGAGATTGCTGCGAAGAATGATCTGCCGACCGATACTCCGCCGCTCGTCGTCAGGTTTTTGAGAGAGCGGGGAAGGCTTGAAGGCGAGGACTGGATTCACTTCGACGAATCGCAGCTCCTTGTCGCCATGCACTCTTGGGCCGAATCGAAGGACCCGATTCTCGCTCGTTTGGCGCGATGGTCGCGAGCGTTTCTTAACCGTGAGCGCATATTTACCCCGGTGACCTTGAGTTCAAAAGCGACCCTGCGTTCGCTCCAGCTGCTCGCCAGGCTCGAATCGTCTGGGCTCCGAGAGAGAGTCGACTGGATGGCCGACGAAGCCGGTTCTGCGGTGTACAAGGGAATTCTGTATTCTGCGGCGAGGAAGTCCGACGATGAAGAATCCCGACTGGAGTCGATTTTCCTTGCGTCGGGACGGCCGGATGATCCTGCGAAACCGATCGAGGTGTCTTCGGAATTGGTGGAGAGTCTCGATCGGCAGAAGCAGTCGGTGATTCGGTTGTTTTTCGACAAGGCGAGTCTTGATCAAGCACAGAAGGTCCTTGCCGAATTGAAATTGAGTGTAGACTCGTCAGGAGAGGGCGCATGAACGCGACAATGAACATTGCCATGCTGATCGTCGCCTGCAAGAGGGTGGAAGGGCGTAAGAAGCTCCAGAAGATCGTCCACATTCTGCAGTGCTGCGGTTTTGGGCGGGACTTTCCTCACCAGTTCGGCTACTTGCACTACGGGCCGTATTCCCACGAGGTCAAAGCTGACATTGATGGTCTGACAAATCCTGCCGGGCCGCTCGTTGAAGAGAGCGAGGCGACCGCGGGGCTCGGCTATCGCACGTTCGCTTACTCGCCTTCACTGGGGTTGAAAGAGGCTCTTGAGGGAAGCTCGGAATCGGCATCTTGGGCTCCGCTTGCGAGACAGTTGAATCAGAAGTCTCCGCAAGAGCTGGAGGCCGTCTCGACGGTTCTCTACCTCAAGCGAAGCGGGGTCGCAGATTCTGCGATCAAGGAGCGATTCTGCCAGTTGAAGCCAGCTCTTGCTGATCGCTTCGGGTCAACGACGCAGTTCGTTGCAACTCTTTCAGGATCTGTTTTGAATTCGTCTGGCGCCTCGGGTTGCGGCTGATGTAGACGTGACCGCCTACCCCAGACTGTTCGATCGTCTTTATGGGCGTTCGGACCGCGTTCAACAGGCCGTTGATCACAACGACGATTGCGCAGCAATCATTCCACGAGAGTTAGTTGTTGCGCGCGACGCAACCCATCTCATGTCCCCCTCGCTGACGAGGGCGATTCAGACGACATCCCCAGCAAGCACGACCTGGTGATCGGCCAGACGCCGTTCGGCGATTGGTTTTCCATCCGCAAGGGCGATCCGCTTCTTCCCGCCGATGCGCGGATCCGCGAGTGGGACCATGAGACCAGCACGCCGCGCGACGATTGGGCGTCGGTCCTCGGCTTTGCGGCCCACCTGATCGAAATCGCCGACCGCGCGGCCAAGATCGGATACAAGCCGAGCATCTGAAAGAAGGGGCGTCGGCGGGGTTCATGCGGAAGTCGGAATGGCCACCCTTTGGCACATCGGTGCATGCCCAGCCGACAACGTACCTGTAAGGTCGCAATTGCTCGTCGCATCGGCGATGGTCGGGTTCTACCACACGATCGCGCCGAGTTTGCGAGCGAACCAGGCCGGCTCGGACGTGTTTGGCGCTCCGTTGATGATTGGGAGTTCGCGGTGGGCATGCCTGCGAGCCGCCGCCACGAAGCACCCGCTCGGAGAGCGGCGTCGATCTTCTTGCGTCGTTTCGTGTCCCTGATAGAATAAACCGAGTGGGGTGGTGTGGTCGATCCGCACGGCGCCGGAACCTGATCCGGGCTTTGTGCGAGTCATTAAAGGGAGGTTTGCGTGCGAACGACTCTTGCCGCTGTGGTGCTTGCCGCGCTCTCCGGAGCCGCTCTTGCAACGCCGCTCACACTTTCCTACAGCATTTCAGACGATGGACAAGGTGGATACCGGTATCACTTCACGCTTTCTCTCGACAACCACGACGGCTCGTGGGAGCCTGGGCAGGGGTTCAACTGGATCATCTTCGGCGACAATTACCCCGCGCCGACCGCGCTCCCGAATTTCGTCGGCGATCTTCCCGCGCCGAAGCCTTTCGACGCGCCCGACGAGGGCTTCAGATACACCGGGCAACTCCATCACGGCCCGACGCTCCTTGATTGGGGTGATCTCTTCGAGATGACCGGCTGGGTTCCGAAGTTTGTGGGCGACTCGATTCACTGGTCCGGCACGGCCCGCGTCTACGTCGGCCAAGACCAGATGCTGTGGAGCAATATCTTCGGCACGGGCGTCTTGGCCGACTTCGAGCCGGCACTGTTTCTGGGCGACGGCTGCCTTGCCGATTTCGATGGGGACGGATTCGTCAACGGCAACGATTACGATCTGTTCGCCGAACTCTTCGACGCCGCCGATGACGGCTCGGATCTCAATGGCGATGGGTTTGTCAATGGAAACGACTACGACCTGTTCGCCACGCACTTTGACACGGGGTGTTGAGAACAGGGATCGTCTCTGCGTCGAGTTCGCGGCGCTCGCGCCGCACCTTGGCAGAAGCGTCACGGCGTCCGACCGCCATCGGGGCCTTTGAGTTCGCCTCGAGCTACAGTCGTGTTGCTCGGAGGCCCCCATGTCATTCAATCCCATCGAGTCGCTGGCCAAGGTTCGTCACGAGTTCGGCGAGCACGGCGGCGTCAACATGTCCATCGAGGCGTCCACCACTTTCACCGTCCTCAACGCCGCCACCATGCCCGACATCTTCCAGGGCGTGCGCGGCCCGGACGATCAGCAGAAATCCGCCGAGGGCTGCTACCTCTACGGGCGACACTTCAACCCCACGGTCTACGTGCTCGGGCGCTACGTCGCCGCCATCGAGGGCACCGAGGCCGCGTACTGCACCGCCAGCGGCATGAGCGCCATCGCCGGCGCGATCATGCAGCACTGCGGACCGGGCGATCACGTCGTCGCGTCCGACACGATCTACGGCGGCACGTTCGCGCTCCTCAAGGAGTTCCTCCCCGTCAAGGCCGGCGTATCGACGACGTTCCTCAACATCGCGGACCTCGACGCCGTTCGGCGTGCGATCACGCCGCGGACCAGGGTCGTGTACTGCGAGACCGTGGCGAACCCGACGATGGTCGTGGCGGACCTGCGCGAGCTGGCGCGGATCTCGCACGGCGCGGGCGCGTCGCTCATGGTCGACAACACCTTCACACCGATGATGGTTTCGCCCAGCATGATGGGCGCCGATGTCGTCGTTCACTCCATGACCAAGTTCATGGGCGGCGGGTCGGACATCATCGCGGGCGCGGTGTGCGGCACCAAGGCGTTCGTCTCGAGCCTGATGGACACGCACACCGGCGCGCTCATGCTGCTGGGCCCGACGATGGACCCGCGCGTTGCGTTCGAGCTGTCGCTGCGACTGCCGCACCTGCCCCTGCGCATCAAGGAGCACAGCCGCCGCGCCCAATTCTTCGCGGAGCGATTGAACGAGCGCGGCGTGCCGGTTTCGTACCCGGGCCTCCCCGATCACCCGCAGCACAAGCTGCTCTCGTCGATGCTCAACGAGGGCTTCGGCTATGGCGGCATGCTCTCGATCGACGTCGGCACCAAGGAGCGAGCGTTCCGCCTCATGGAGTATCTGCAGAACGAGCAGCGATTCGGATTCCTCGCCGTCAGCCTCGGCTATTTCGACACGCTGATGTCGTGCTCCGCGAGCTCGACGTCGAGCGAGATGAGCGACGAGGACCTTCGGGCCGCCGGGATCGCGCCGGGGTTGGTGCGCGTGTCGCTGGGCTACACGGGCACGCTCGAGCAGCGCTGGGCGCAGTTCGAGGCGGGCCTGAAGCACGTGGGCGTGATGAAGTAGCACGGTTCTGTCGGGAATGCTGCTTCGGAGGCCGCGCCGGCGGGTCCGCGACGGCGGTCCGGGCCGATCGGCGGTGCGGGCCGGGCGCGTGCTTTATCGCGCCCCGCTCTACAGTCGTGCATGAACATGCCCGCCCCGCGCGTCCCTTCGCTCGAGCAGATCCGCGCCCAGTTCCCGGCGCTTTCGCGTCCGACCGCATTTCTCGACAACGCCGGCGGCTCGCACCTGCCACGCTGCGTCCTCGACGCCATGACGCGGTACATGGCCGAGTCCTTCGTGCAGATCGGCGGTGATTACCCGGAGTCGCTCGCCGCCGCGGAGAACGTCGCGGGTGCTCACGACATGGTGAAGCTCCTGCTCAACGCGCACGGCGCGGGCGAGGTCGTGCTCGCGCAGTCCACCACCTCGCTCTGCCACCTGCTCGCGTCGTGCTACGAGCGATCGCCCCGCTCGGACCGGAACGAGATCGTCGTCTGCACCGCCGGGCACGAGGCCAACATCGGCGCGTGGATGAGGCTCGCCGAACGCGGCTGGGTTGTGCGCGAGTGGCGCGCCGAGCGCGACCACGGCCAGAATCATGCCAGATGGCGCATCCTCCCCCACACGCTGCGCGGCCTGCTCAGCGAGCGCACGCGCCTGGTTGCGTTCCCGCATGTGTCGAACATCCTCGGCGAGATCGTCGACGCCGCGGAGGTGGCCGCCATGGCGCACTCCGTCGGCGCGAGGGTGGTGTGCGACGGCGTGGCGTATGTGCCGCACCGCGCGCCCGACGTGGCGCGGCTGGGAGTCGACTGGTATGTGTATTCGACGTACAAGGTCTATGGCCCGCACGCCGCCGCTTTATTCGGCACGCGCGAGGCCTTCGCCGAGATCGAAGGGCCGAACCATTACTTCATCCCGCGCGATCGCGTGCCGTACAAGTTCGAGCTGGGCGGCGTGAACCACGAATCGTGCGCCGCGATCAACGGGCTGTGGGAGTATCTCTGCTTCCTCGCGGGTGAGGCGAGCTTGCCGGCCCGCCGCAATGAGACACGTGCCCGCGATCGCGCGATGGTCGAGCGTGCGTTCGGCGTGATGGAGAATCTGGAGTTGGCGACGCAGTCGATGCTGATCGAGTGGCTTCGCTCGCGCCGGGATATCGAGATCGTCGGGCCGACGCACGCCGACGCGGGACGCGTGCCGACCATCAGCTTTGTCGTGCGAGGGCGATCCTCGCGCGAGCTGGCGACCCGCGCCAATCGCGACGGGCTGGCGATGCGCTTCGGTCACTTCTACTCCAAGCGACTCGTCGAATCGATCGACCTCGAACCCGACGACGGCGTGGTCCGCGTCAGCCTGGTCCACTACTCGAGCCCCGCCGAGGTCACGCGATTGATCGAGTGGCTGGAGCGGTCGCTCGCATAGCGGACCCGGCGTTCAATGGGGCGCCGCCCGGTCCGAAAACCCGGGCAGTTGCCCTCGAATCACGCCCCGCTTCGTGGTACATTGGGCGCTTCGTGGACTGGTGCAAAGGGAGTGTGGCATGACGAATCGCAAGAACGTCACGATCGCGGCCATGGTCGCGGCGTGTGGAATGGTCGTCGGTGTGAACAGCGCGCAGGCCCAGGTCGTCGGTAATCGCTGGGTCGATCCGCCCACGCTCCCCACACCCCCCAGCCACGAAGAGGCACTGTCAATCGACTCGGGCCAGGTCGAAGCGCCCGCCGACTCCGACGGCCCGCAAATCGTCTTCGCGACGTTCGTCGAGTCGCAGGGCGCGCCGTGGCTTCGTCTCGCGTTCGAGTCGCTCGCGCTCGCGGGCGACCCCGCCAATGAGAACGCCGCTCGCCTGAAGATCACCTCGATGGCCGACGGCGCGGTGCAGTGGCTCAACGCCGAAACCGCCTCACAATGGCGCCTCACCTCCGCGTTCATGAACGGCGATACGCTGCTCGTCGAGCTCTTCGCCTCGCCCAACACCGGCCCGAGCCGGATCGTCATGACCAGGGTCACCGTCGGCGAAGTCGGCGTCGACCAGCGGAGCATCTGCGGCAACACCGACGATCGCCAGCTCAGCTACGACGACCGCAACGCGAGACACTCCGTCGGCTGCAGTTCATGGATCATCAACGATCTCAACTCCATGTTCCTCACGGCCGGCCACTGCGGCACCACGACCGGGCACGTCATGGAGTTCAAGGTCCCGCTCTCGACCGCCAGCGGCTCGCTGGTTCACCCCGGGCCCGAGCATCAGTACGTGGTCGAGGCCACCAGCGTCCAGGGGGTCAACGGCGGCGTCGGCAACGACTGGGGCTACTTCGGTGTTTCCGCCAATTCGAACACGGGCCTCACGCCGTTCCAGTCCTATGGCCTGCGCCACGTCCTCGGAAACGCCGGGGCGCCCAGCGGGCACACCATCCGTATCACGGGCTACGGCACCGTCTCGTCGCCAGTCTCCCCCACCTGGAACCAGGTGCAGAAAACGCACACGGGCCTGTACACCGCACTCTCCGGCACCAACGTGCAGTACGCCGTCGACACCACCGGCGGAAACTCCGGCTCCTGCGTGCTCAACGGCACGACCGGATTCGCCATCGGCATCCACACCCACGCTGGCTGCTCGTCGTCGGGCGGCGCCAACAACGGCACGGCGATGCAACTCGCCTCGCTCCAAACCGCGCTCGCAAATCCCACCGGCATCTGCAAGTCCGGCAAGGGCACACCCACCGGCAACCTCTACGCCGCCGGCGACCTTGCCAACAACTTCGGAACGCTCAACGCATCAACCGGCAACTTCGCCAAGCGCGGCGAGCTCGCCGCCCAGTTCCAGGGGCTCACGTCCGACTGGAACCTCGGCGTGCTCTACGCCATCGACACCAATCGCAAGCTCTACTCCATCAACCCCAGCACCGCCGTCGTTACCCTCAAGGGCACCGTTACCGGTACGTCGCTCACGATCAACGGCCTGGGCTACAACCCGCGCACCGGCACCATGTACGCCTACTCCGCCGGCACAGGTCAGCTCATGACCATCAACATGTCCACCCTCGTCGCCACCAACATCGGCAGCGCCCAGGGCGGCAACATGGGCGGCATCGAGTGGGACACCACCAGCGAGCAGCTCGTGGGCGTGAACGATGTCTCCGGTGGAACGCGCCTCTATCGCATCAATACCACGACCGGCGCCGTCACCAGCATCGGGCTCCTTGGCTCCGGCATCACCGACTGCAACGGCCTGGCGTATCGCGCCGACGACAACAGCTACTACACCATCAACGCCGCCAACGAACAGCTCCTCCGCATCAACAAGACCACCGGCGTCGCCACGGTCGTCGGCGCGACCGGCGGCCTGTTCGGCGCGCAATACGGCCTGGCCGCCCTTAACACCCGCCCGCCCTGCCCGCCCGATCTCAATCACGACGGCTTCGTCAACGGCGACGACTACGACCTTTTCGCCGACGCCTTCGAGAGCGGCGGAACCGCTGCCGACTACAACAGCGACGGCTTCGTCAATGGCGACGACTTCGACGCCTTCGCCGAGGACTTCGAGGCCGGCTGCTGACCAAGCCCATCCCGACATTTGGTCGTCATTCAGCGATTCCCGTACGGGCCGGACCTTTCCGGCCCGTTTTCGTTTGGACGTGAAATGGACTCGGCTTCTTGCTCAGCAGCCGAAGTTCCTGTCCCACCGCGAAATATGGAATTCTGTCAAGATATCCTTGACGACAGACCGAATGGTCGGTATGTTTTGTACATACCAACCGGTTTGTTATGGAATTGCCGAAAGCCGACCAATTCGACGCCCGCACTCGCCTTCTTAACGCGGCCCTTCGCGTCATTCGCGCCAAGGGCTACGCGGACACCTCGGTCGACGAGCTCTGCAAGGCCGCAGGCGTCACCAAGGGGGCGTTCTTCCATCATTTCAAGACCAAGGAAGAGCTGGCGCTCGCGGCCGCGGACCATTTCGCCTCGATGGCCGCGGGGCTGTTCGCCGCCGCGCCATTCAACCAATCGTCGGATCCGCTCGACCGACTGCTGGGCTACATCGAGTTCCGCGGGAACATCCTGCGCGGCGAGCTTCCGGATTGCACCTGTCTCTTGGGCACGATGGTGCAGGAGACGTACGAAACCCACCCGGCGATCCGCGTCGCGTGCGACAAGCACATCAGCGAGCACGCGGCGGGCGTTGCCAGGGACATCGCGGCCGCCAAGGCGATGTATGCGCCCGACGCACCGTGGAGCGCCGAGAGCCTGGGTCTGTTCACGCAGGCGGTGCTGCAGGGCGCGTTCGTGCTGGCCAAGGCGAAGAACTCCCCCGACGTCGCGGTTGAATGCGTCGGTCACCTGATGCGCTACGTCGAAGGGTTGTTCAGCAAGCACGACGACCGATAGTCCAGAAGCAGAAGACAAGAAGCAGAAACAAGGAGGCGAGGATGGGAAGCAAGTTCGAAGGCGCGATGATCGAGGCGTACGTGATGTTCAGCGGGCGCTGCGAGGAGGCGCTGGCGTTCTATGAGAAGGCGCTGGGCGCGAAGATCGAGTCGAAGATGAAGTTCAGCGAGAGCCCCGATCCCGTGCCGCCGGGCGTGCTCGCGCCGGGGTTCGAGCACAAGATCATGCACTCGAGCTTCCGCGTGGGCGGGAGCGTGGTGATGGCCTCCGACGGGTGTGGGCCGGGCGCGGGCTTCCAGGGCTTCTCGCTCTCGCTGGCGCTGCGCACGCACGAAGAGGCCGACGGCGCGTTTGCCGCGCTGTCCGAGGGCGGCAAGGTCACGATGCCGATCGGCAAGACGTTCTTCTCGCCGCGATTCGGCATGGTGATCGATCGCTTCGGCGTGTCGTGGATTGTGATCGTGCCGCAGGAGTGGGGGAAGCACTGAAGTCCTTCGTGATGCTCTAGTCCCGAATCACGAGCGGGCCCGATCGCGCATGGCTCGCGTGTGCCGCGCGGCGTTCCCGGAGCGGGTTGAATCCTCTCGCGTTGTTTCCCGGAGCGCGGTAACTTCCGCGTGCACCAATCGCTTTGACCACACACAGCCTTGTGCGGAATGAAGGAGATGCTCCGTGCCGATCGCGAAGACCGATGCGCCGATCGCGGAAAGAGAACTCGTGCTCACGCGCGTGATTCGCGCGTCGCCGGAAAGACTCTTCTGCGCGTGGACCGACCCCGCGCTGTTGGTGAAGTGGTTCACCCCGGCGCCGTGGAAGACGGTGCGCGCCGAGGTCGATCTGCGCCCCGGCGGATCGGTGTGCGTGGTCATGCAGAGCCCCGAGGGGCAGGAGTTTCCAAACCCCGGGGTGTATCTCGATGTCGTCGAGAACAAGAGGCTGGTTTTCACGGACGCGTTCGTGCGGGCGTGGGAACCCTCGAACAAGCCCTTCATGGTGGGCACGCTCACGTTCGACGACCTGAACAACGGCACGACGCGCTACACGGCCCGCGTGCAGCACTGGTCGATCGCCGATCGCAAGGCCCACGAAGAGATGGGATTCCACCAGGGCTGGGGCAGGGCGACCGATCAGCTGGAGGCGCTGGTCACGATGCGCTAATCGCGGATGACGCACCGAACGACCGTCGATGTTTGAGCCACCCTCACCGGAGACCGGCATGTCCGAACAGAAGATCGTCACGTTCCTGTGGTTCAACGACAACGCCGAGGAGGCCGTCGATTTCTACTGCTCGGTGTTCAAGAGCTCACGAATCCTCGACGTGATGCGTTGCGGCGACGTCGGTCCGGGCCCCAGGGGCTCCGTCCTGACCATCACGTTCGAGCTCGAGGGCCAGCGGTACATCGCGCTCAACGGCGGCCCGACGTTCAAGTTCACCGAGGCGATCTCGCTCATGGTCCAGTGCGATGCTCAGGACGAGATCGATCACTACTGGTCCCGCTTGCTCGAGGGTGGCCAGGAAAGCCAGTGCGGCTGGCTCAAGGACAAGTTCGGCCTCTCCTGGCAGATCTGCCCGCGAGTACTCCTGAAGATGATCCAGGACAAAGACCTCGCCCGCGCTGATCGGACCATGACCGCGATGATGCAGATGCGGAAGCTGGATATCGCGAAGTTGGTTGCGGCGTACGAGGGAAAGTGATCGACCGCAACGAAAAACCCCGGCTCTCGCCGGGGCTTGGTAGAAGCTCGTTTGTTCGAAGCTCGTGATGTCTGGGTCGATCAGCCCTTGGCCATCTTCTCGGCCTTGGCCTTGGCGTCCTCGAGCGTGCCCACGTACATGAACGCGCCCTCGGGCAGGCCGTCGCCCTCGCCGTTGCACAGACGCTCGAAGCTGTCGATCGTCGCGTCCAGCGGCGAGTCGACGCCCTTGAAGCCCGTGAACTGCTCGGCGACGTGGAACGGCTGCGACAGGAAGCGCTCGATCTTGCGGGCGCGGGCCACGGTCGCCTTGTCCTCTTCCGAAAGCTCGTCGACGCCGAGAATCGCGATGATGTCCTGCAGGTCCTTGTATCGCTGGAGGATTCGCTGAACGCGCTGAGCGACGCGGTAGTGACGCTCGCCGATGATCTGCGGGTCCAGGATTCGCGACGTCGAGGCCAAGGGGTCGACGGCCGGATAGATGCCCTTCTCCGCGATCTGACGCGACAACACGATGAACGCGTCAAGGTGCGTGAACGCCGTCGCCGGCGCGGGGTCGGTCAGGTCGTCGGCCGGAACGTAGATGGCCTGCACCGACGTGATGGCGCCCTTGGCGGTCGACGTGATGCGCTCCTGGAGCTCGCCCATCTCGGTCGACAGCGTCGGCTGGTAACCCACGGCCGAGGGCATGCGGCCCAGGAGCGCCGACACCTCGGAGCCCGCCTGCGTGAAGCGGAAGACGTTGTCCACGAACATCAGGGTTTCCTTGCCCGACGCGTCGCGGAACTCTTCGGCCATGGTGAGGGCCGACAGCGCGACGCGGAGACGCGCGCCCGGCGGCTCGTTCATCTGGCCGAACACCATCGCGACCTTGTCGAGCACGTGGGCCTTCTGGCCCTTCTCGTCGGTGTACTCGGCCTCTTTCATTTCGCGCCAGAGGTCGTTGCCCTCGCGGGTGCGCTCGCCGACGCCGGCGAACACCGAGTAACCACCGAAGTTCTTGGCAACGCGGGCGATCATCTCCTGGATGACGACGGTCTTGCCGACGCCGGCGCCGCCGAACAGGCCGATCTTTCCGCCGCGGACGAAGGGGCACAGGAGGTCGATGACCTTGATGCCCGTCGGGAGGATCTCGGTCTTGGGGTTGAGCTGGGCGAACTCGGGCGGCTGCTTGTGGATCGACGACTTCTTCGCGGTCGTCACCGGGCCCATCTTGTCGATGGCCTGCCCGAGCAGGTTGAAGACGCGGCCGAGGACATTCTCGCCCACGGGCACCTGGACGGAAGAGCCGGTGTCAACACAGGAGAGGCCGCGGCGCAGGCCGTCGGTCGAGCCGAGCGCGACCGCGCGGACGCGTCCGCCGCCCAGGTGCTGCTGGACCTCGCCGACGAGGAAGAGATCGCCGACCTTGGTCTGGGCCTTGACCTCGAGTGCGTTGTAGATGTCCGGGAGCTGGTCCTCGGGGAACTGGGCGTCGAATGTGGAGCCGATGACCTGCGTGATCGTGCCGGTGGTGGGCATGGAAACCTCGCGTGAAACTTGGGCCAGAAAACGGGGCCAGTAAACGGGGTCCGTGATCGTGGCCGGTGAGCCTGTCCTGATGCCTCGCGAGTGCGGAGACCGAGCCCGCGGAGCGACTGAATAAATACCGAACGACCCGCGCGGTGCGCAGGGTCGAAAGGATAGGCATGGCAAGGCGTGGCGAGGAGTTGATCGGGCGGCCACGGATCAGGCCGTGCCGCTTCGGCCGTGGTGGTCGCCAAACCCCAATTCGTGGCGCAGGGACTTGAGCGATGAAGTACCGGTCACGAGCTTGGCGATGCTCTTGAGGCGTCCTCGGATCGTGTCCTCGGACTTGTATACGGCACGGACAATCTCCGCGACCTCGTTTCCGCACAGGTAGAGCGCCAACGCGGGACGCATCGCCGGAGTGAGGGCGCCGAGCACCCGAAGCGAACTCCGATTGCGTCCTTCGCTGTTGCACGCGGGAATCAGTCCGACCACCCGATGAACGACGGCGGAGTCACGGTATGTGAAGGGCGGCTTGCCCGTGCGTCGCCAGAGGGTGACGCCCGAAAAGCAACGCTGCTCGTTCTCGGCCTTGACCAGCCACTTGGAATACATGACGTCGTCGAAGCCGGAGCGGGCGGCGTAGGTTCGCCGTTCCTCCGAGTTCCACCACGCGCCGCTGAGAACGCAGTGTTCGGAGAACGTCGCGCACTCACACGACAAGAGGGTCTCATGGATCACGAAGTTCTCGAAGGGAATCCCGTCGAGACAGAACACGCGCCGCAGGTACATCGCGCGTTCGAGCGCCGTTCTCGCCCCGAAATACTGATGGTCCAGGTTGGTCGGGCGAGGCCGCTTCTCTCCCGCGGCGCTGTAGGCCCAGAGCCAGTCGTCGGCGTCGACCAGCCGCATCAAATCGAGGAAGGCCGCGTGACGCTGCGCTCGCGGGTCCGACTGCCGGCGTGCCGCGTCGGTGATCGCGTCGCACCGCGCCACATCTTCGGGCGACAGCCGCAGCGATTCATGATCGTTGGGATCGAAATCCACGAACATGCATCACAGCCTACGCGAAGGCTGGCCGAACACAAGGGAATCCGCGGCGCAAGGTTTGCGCGGCGGGGCCCGGCACGGTGTCGCTCGTGCGAGCGGTTGCCTCAATTAATATGTTTCAACCCATGGCGCGGCATTGGAATCAGATTGTTTGATATTGACGCACGAAAGCAGAGTTGTAGCCTGTCTCTCCATGGACGTTGGTGTCCGACAAGGAGTGTGTTTCATGTGCAAGAGTTTGCTGAGGAGTGTACCGACCGCGTGCGTGGTTCTCGTGCTGGGGCTCGGTCCGCCGGCGGCGGATGGGCAGACCACAATCTCGTGGGCCAACCCGGTCGACGGGAATTGGAGCGAGCCGTCGAAGTGGTCCCCGAACAACGTCCCCGACTCGATCAGCGAGAATGCAGTCTTGGGTCTTTCCGGGCCGTATTGGGTCTACATGAACAACTCGTACTCAATCCGCAGCCTGTCCATCCCGAATCCAGAGTCCATACTCTACATCGGCAACGGCAGAACCCTGACGGTCACGAAGTCCGGCATCGACTTGGTCGGCACGATCGTGGTTAACCCGGACGACACCTGTTGCTCGGCTTCGACGATCGTTCTGGCAAAGGACGCGGCGATTTCGGGGAGCGGCACAATTTCGCTTGGTGGACGACAATCCCACGCGATCATCACCACCACGAACAGCGGAACCGACACCGCGTCTCTTGGGGCGGGAATCGTGATTGACGGCGTCGGAACCCTTGGTGGAGTGCTGAACAGCCAGGCCTCGATTGAAGGCGGCGCGATCTACCCCGGACCGGTCATTGACGGCACGGTCTACCAGAGCGGACCCGGTCGGTTGTATGTTGCTGTCGGGGGGAGGAGCGCATCCATCGGGGCCGGCACGCTCGTCGGCGGGCAAATCGAGACCCTGGGCGGAGGCGTTGTGAATGCCATCGGGCGTCCGAGCAAGATCAGCGGCGTTCAAATCACGCCGAACAGCACCTTGCACGTTCGTGAGGACAGCACCCTGAGAGTGCTTTCGGGCGGCCTTGTCAATGATGGAACAATCGTAGTTGATCCAACCCCGAACTGCTGTGATCAGACGAACCTCGAACTTACCCTTGGAGCGGTCGTTTCCGGCACGGGTACCGTTGTTCTTGGAAGCCTGACGCACGCCAGCATCACAACAACGAGCACCAACACCGACCTTGCGACCATCGCGGGCGGGCAGGTGATCACCGGCAACGGAGCGATTGCCGGCAACGTATCGTGCGACGGGACCATTGCGCCGGGAGTTAGTATCGGTCGGATCGATTGCGCCGGCGGCATCTCGATGGGCGCTACTGGTGTCATCGAAATTGACCTTGCGTCCGCAAGCTCACGAGACAGCATTCAGGGTTCGGGTGGTCTTGAACTCGGCGGAAAGCTGCGGGTCAGGTTCTTGAATAACTACCAGCTCCCATTCAACCAGAAATACACCATGATCTCCGTCGGCACGCGTACCGGCGAGTTCGACACGATCGAGCTGCCTCCAAACGGCCAGTTGCCGGGAAAGCTCGCGATCAGGTACGTCGGAAATACGGTGGTGCTCGGGCGTTATTGCCCGGCCGACGTGAACTGGGATGGCTTCGTCAACGGCGACGACTACGACGCTTTCGCCGAACTCTTCGACATCGCCGACCCCGCCGCCGATTTCAACGCGGATGGCTTCGTCAACGGCAACGACTACGACGAGTTCGCGGATCACTTCGATACCGGCTGCTGAACGAGCCCGGCGTTCTTCCGCGTCCTCTCGCGCTCCTTCGCGTTCTACAGCGTCCATGGCGCTGCACGGACTCGCATCCCCTCTGTGTCGTGCCTCGTCACGCGCAGGCTCACCTGTTCCTGCCGCGGGCACGACGTTGAACCCTGTGCTACCCAACCCGAGGCCCCGCCTCGGGTTTTTCGCGCGCGCCACGCCACCAGACCGCCCGCTAGCCCCACATGTGCCCCCCCCCCTTGACTCACCCCGCCCCCCCTCCTCCAATTCAGTGTCCCCGCGCCATGGGCGTTTGTCGCCCGGGCGATCGCGCCGTCGGTTTCCGTTGTCCGACGCGTTCATGGGGCCACGCGAATCAGCCGCCGCGTCCCGTCCTGTCGGATCGTCGGCCAGTCCGCGGCATCCTCTCGAAACACGCCGCCCGAACCCGGCTTGGTTCGATGCGGTTTGGTTCGTCTGGACCTGGTTCTGTGTGTCGGGTTGGTCCTTGCTCGCCCCCCGGTTCTTGTGGTCCGCGTCGTTCTCGTGGTTCATGGGTGGAGCGACGCGGCCGAGCCTTGGCAACACGCGTTTCCAGCATCTCCGGGCCATCGCCCGGGCGTGCGTTTGAACCCCGGCCGCCCCTCGCGCTTTTCGGCGCGGCGTGCCCCACTGTTCCGATCGGCCCTGCCGCTCGGTCCCTGCGATCGGTCTCGAAGGAGCTCCGTTGAATCACGGCCATTCTCGTTGGAAGCGTCGTCGCCGCCGCGGCGGTGGGGGCGGTCAGCAACATCCGCACGCCGCCCAAGGCCCATCCCAAGGCTCGGCCACACTCCCCCCCAACGCCGACCCGCAACGTGACCAATCGGGCAACCAGCAAGGCGCTCCGGGAGGCCAGGCACGCATCTCCGCGCCGGGCGGCAAGCCCCTCCCGCCGCAGCTTGATTTCGGCCCGCTCTCGCCCCTCAAGCCCTTCGACCAGCTCACCAGCATCGATCCCCAGCCGCGCCTCACGCTCGAATACCCCGGCTGCCCCGCCTCCTGCCGCCTCATCGACCTTTTCTGCCCCGTCGGCCGCGGGCAGCGCGGCCTGATCGTCTCGCCCCCCAAGGCCGGCAAGACCACCCTCCTCAAAGACATCGCCACCGGCGTCCTCCGCAACCACAAAGACGTCTACGTCGTCGTACTGCTCATCGACGAACGCCCGGAGGAAGTCACCGACTTCAAACGCACCTTTGCGCCCGGCGGCCCCGCCGGCGCGGGCACCTTCTTCGAGCCCGAGCGCTGCCGCGTGCTCGCCAGCAGCAACGACCACGGCGTGGAACGCCACATCGAAGTCGCCATGCAGACCATCGACACCTGCAAACGCCTCTGCGAAGCCGGCCGGCACGTCGTCGTCGTGCTCGATTCCCTCACACGCCTCGGCCGCGCCTTCAACCAGTCACGCAAGCACGCCTCCAGCGGGCGCACGCTGACCGGCGGCCTGGACTCCCGCGCCCTCGAGGTCCCCAAGCTCCTCTTCGGCGCCGCGCGCAACAGCGAAGAGGCCGGCTCCCTCACCATCATCGCCTCGTGCCTGGTCGACACCGGCTCCGCCGGCGACCAGATCATCTTCGAGGAGTTCAAGGGCACCGGCAACATGGAGCTCATCCTCGATCGCAAGATCTCCGAGCAGCGCATCTTCCCCTCGATCAACCTCGCCGCCAGCGGCACGCGCAAGGAGCACCTGCTCATGTCCGAGCGCGAGATGAACACGATGACGGCGTTGCGCCGCCGCCTGCTCCAGATGCCGCCGCCCATGCAGATCGAGCAGTTGCTCAACGCCCTCAAGCGCTTCAAGACCAACGACGAACTCGTGGGGAGCGCGGGCGACGCGAGAACGTAAGAAGCAAGATTGTTCGACAGGCGCAAGATCGCGTCACGCGTGCTTGCTAACCCGCGATCTTCAGCGCGATCCACGCCGCCACATACGCCACACCGCTCATCCACGCCAGTTGCAGCACGGCCCACTTCACCCCACCCGCCTCGCGCGCCGTCACCGCCAGCGTCGGAAGGCACTGCATCGCCAGCACGTAGAACACCAGCAGCGACCACGCCACCGGCGGCGTGAAGATCGGCGTCACGCCGTCGTCCCGCGTCGCCTGCGCGATCTGGTCGCGCACGCCCTCGTCCTCCGCGTCGTCCACGCCCGTCACCATCACCGCCATCGTCGAGACAAACACCTCGCGCGCCGCAAAGCTCGTCAAGACGCCCACCGACAACTGCCAATCAAATCCCAGCGGCCTGAAGACCGGCTCGATCACCCGCCCAAGCTTTCCCGCAAACGAATTCGACAGCGAGTGCCGCGCCTCCGCCCGGTCCGCGCTCGTCTCCAACTCTTCAATCTTCGCGCGTGCGGCAGCCTTGTCCGCGTCGGTCATCGCGACCACAGGCGAGCCGTTCGCCGCAACCCCGTCCATCGCCTGGCGGATCGTCTGCGCCTGATCACGCAGCACCACCGACTCGCCCGGCGGCGGGACGTGCGGGAACGCGGAGAGCCACCACAGCACCACGCAGATCGCCAGGATGTTGGTGCCCGCGTTCTTCAGGAACGTCATGCCCCGGTCGTACGTCGCGATCGCCGCCGTGCGCAGGCTCGGGGCCTTGTAGGTGGGCAACTCCAGCGCCATGGGGCGGCTCGGGCCCTTGAGGATCGTGCGCCGCGCGATGAGCGCGGAGAAGAGCCCCGAGCCGATCCCGAGCGCATAGCACCCGACGAACGCTAGCCCCGCCGCGATCGGTCGATCGCGGAACAGGATCGAGATCATCAGCACGTACACGGGGATGCGCGCCGAGCAGGTCATGAACGGCGCGACGAGGATCGTCGCCAGCTTCTCGCGCCGATCCGGGATCGCCCGCGCCGACATGATCCCCGGCAGCGCACACGCGTGCGCCGACAGGAACGGCACAAAGCTCAGCCCCGGCAATCCGAACGGCCTGAGCAGTCGGTCCATCAGGAACGCCGCCCGCGCCAGGTACCCCGTGTCCTCAAGGATCGAGATCAGGAAGAACAACAGGCAGATCTGCGGCAGGAAGATCACCGTCGCGCCGATGCCGCCGACAACTCCCTGGGCCAGGAACTCGCGCAGGATTCCCTCGGGCATCGTGCTCGTGATCAACCCGCCCAGCTTCGCGAACACAAACTCGATCCAGTCCATCGGATAGGTCGCGAGCTTGAAGATCACCATGAACAGGCCGGCCATGACCACCGCGAACGAAAGCAGGCCGCTGATCGGATGCGTCAGCAGGTTGTCGAGTCGATCGGTGAGGCGCGAGCTCGCCATCCACCTGGCGCTCCCGTGCTCGCCCGCGGCGCACGGCAGGCTGTGCTCCGTGCTCAGCGAATAGACGCTCTCCGCCCAGCGCTCCAGCGCGTCGCGATCGCCCGGCGGCGTGCGGTTCGACACCCGGGCCCGATCGAGCGCGGGCAGGATCTCGTTGACGCCCTCGCCGCTGCGCGGATTGCACAAGACAACCGGGCAGCCGATCTGCGCCTCGAGCTGCTCGGGCGCGACGCGCACGCCCATCCGCCGCGCCAGGTCGATCATGGTGATGACGACGACCGTGGGCAGCCGCTGCGAGAGTCCCTCGCCCACCAGTGAGAGATTCCGGATCAGGTTCGTCGCGTCCGCGATGACCAGCAGCGCGTCGGGCTCGCGCGTCTCCTCCCCCTTGGGCGACAGCTTCCCCGCCAGCACGCGCCGGCAGATCTCCGCCTCGGTCTGGTCGAGTTCAAGCGAGTAGATGCCGGGCAGATCGACCAGGTGCGTCTCGCCGCCGGCGCCGCTTGAGTTCTCGTCCGCGCCGCTCGGCCTGCCGTTCGCCGCGCGGATCACGCCGACGCGGGCTTCCTGGGTCGTGCCGGGGAAGTTGCTGGTTTTGTGGCGCAGGCCCGAGAGCTGGTTGAAGAGCGTCGTCTTGCCCGTGTTGGGATTGCCCAGGAGCGCGACGGTGCGCACCGCAATCTCGTCCGCGCTGGTGCCGACGGAAACAGAATCGTCACATCGGGGACATTCGCTCACCCGCGTGCTCTCCGCTCAGTCGTTGACCGTGTCGAGGAAAATGTGGCGTGCCAGCTCCGGCGTCAGGCCGATCCGGCACCCGCAGCCTTCGCGCCCGACGATCTCCAGAATGCACGGCGTGCCGCGACGGCACACCCGCACCCGCACGTTGGGCGACAGCCCCATCGCCCGCAGCAGGGCCGCGTCCTTGGCGTCAAGGTCGGTCCGCGCCACGCTTCCGCACATGCCGGGTTGGGCGTCGATGAGGCAGGTCACACCCCATTCTAGGCCCCTCGCCGGCGGCGTTGAGACTCGGTCGCAATACGAAAAACCCGCCCGCCAGCTGCCAAGCTCCCCATGTCTTGCACATCCGGACGTCCGCTCCCCGCCCGCCGACGCCTTCTTTCTGTCCTCAGCGCCGCACGTACCGTGTGCCGATGGAGGTCGTATGAACCGCGCGCTCCTGGCCTCGCTCGCGTGCATCCTTTCCAGCACCGCCGCGCTCGCCCAGGACTACGACTTTGACTGGGCCACCATCGACCACCCCGGCAACGCCGCCTATCCCGGCGACCCGGAGTTCGGCAGCAACGCCGGGCGCGGCTCGGTGCCGTACACCTACAGGATGCCCAAGCTGGAAACCACCACCGCCCAGTGGATGGAGTTCCTCAACACCTTCCGCGCGCAGGGGTACAACATGACCGACGCCGTGCCCGTCTGGTGGGGCGCGCGGGACGCCGGCAACCGCTACTCGTTCCGGACCGGCATCCCATCGCCCGATCTCGTGCCCGTGCATGGCATCACCTGGCGCTGGGCCGCCAAGTACTGCAACTGGCTCCACAACGGCAAGTTCACGGCCTTCGATTCGATGATGAACGGCGCGTACGACGCCTCCACGTTCGGCACGCTCGACAACGGGCGATTCACCGACCAGCTCTACCACTCGCCCGACGCGAAGTTCTGGATTCCAACGTTGGATGAATGGCTGAAGGCCGCGCACTTTGATCCGAACAAGAACAACGGCGCGGGCGGGTGGTGGGAGTACGACACGACATCGGATACGGCCCCGATCCCCGGGCCGCCGGGTGTGGGCCAGACCTCCGCGGGCTATCGCACGACCGGCCTTCCGCAGTGGGACTATCCGCTGGGCTCGTACCCCGACACCACCTCGCCGTGGGGCCTGCTCGACCTCAGCGGCGGCGCGCAGGAATGGCTGGAAGAGACGGACCCGCTCTACCTGTACTACCGCAGCCTCGACGGCACCTACGCGGCGTGTTTCCCGTCCTCTTGGGATAAGGCGGGAAGCGGCTCTGCGGCCGACCCAGAATTTCGCGGCGCTTCAGGGTTGCGTATCGCGTCCTCCATTCCCGATCCGCCGGCGATTCTGCTCAGCGTCCCTACCCTCCTCGCGTTCCTCGCAGCGCGCCGTCGCCGCTGACCCGCGTGCGGCACGCGCCGCGGATACTCTGAGCCCCGCCTCTCGAGAGCCACGATGGTCGCGACGACATCATCATCGCCCGCCAAGCCCCTCGCCCCCGCGGCGATCGCGATCGCGCTCCCGCGCGGCTTCACCACCTCGGGCGTGACGACCTGGGCCCTGCGCCTGGTGAACACGCTCGCCGCCCACGGGCGTCCCGCCGCCCTGATCGCGCACCCCGAGACCTCTGGGCATGCGCGCCTCACGCTCCCCATCCACCCGCGCGTGCTGGTGCGCGAGCTCCGCAACGTCCCCGATCTCGACGCCGCCAGCGGCGATCTCTCGCCCTTCCTTCCTCACTATCGCGACGTGATCCGCGAGCTCTCGATCGAGACCTCGCGCCCGGTCGTCCTTTCCCCCAATCTCCTGGGCGATTGCTACGCCCTCGCCGCCGCCCTGTGCTGCGCCGACGCCGACCGCGTGCGCGTCGTCGGATACAAGCACCTGCTCAACCCCTACGACACGCGCGTGCTCGCGGCGTATGAGCCGATCATCGCCCGCTTCGTCGGCGTGAGCGACCACATCGCCGGCGTGCTGCGCGGGGCCGTGCCCCATCGCGCCGCCGACGTCCGCTCGATCCCCTACGGCGTGGAGGTCCCGGCGTCGATCGGGCCGCGCCCGCCGCTGGCCGCTCGCCCCGTCACGCTCATCTATCACGGGCGGATCGAGCAGAACGTCAAGCGGATCATGGCGCTCGTCGAGATGTCCGACGAGCTGGCCCGGCGCGGCGTCTTGCACCGCCTGACGCTGGTGGGCGACGGGCCCTCGACCCGCGAGGTCGACGCGCGTGTCGCGCGCACCGAGCCCGGGCGCATCCGCCGCCTCGAAGCGATCGCGCCCGACGGCGTGCTGCGATTGCTCGAAGAGCACGATATGACCGTGCTCGCCTCGCGCGCCGAGGGCCTCAGCGTCGCGATCCTGGAGGCCATGTCGCGCGGCTGCGTGCCCGTCATCACCCGCACCGAGTCGGGCGCGACCCAGCTCGTCTCCCCCGGCGAGAACGGCGAACTCGTCGATCTGGCGCCCGACGCCGACGACGCCACCCTCGCCCGGCTCATGGCCGACGGCGTGCAGCGGGCGCTCTCGCGCGGCCTGGAACAGCTGAGCCGCGCCTGCGTTCAGCGCGCCCGCGAGCGATTCGGCCTCGATGCCCACGCGCGGCAGACGGCCCTGCTCATCGACGAGATCGCCGAGTCGCCCGCACGCTACTGGCCCGCGTCGCGCCCCGTCGCGTTCACCGCCGGCGCCGCCACGTCGGGCTCGGGCGCCGTTCCCCCCGACGGCGCGGCCCGTCTCCGCGAAACGCTCCTGCGCCTCGCGGGCAGGGCCATCGTCGTCCACGGCACGGGGCGTCACACGATTGAACTCGCCGGCGTGCTGGCCGACAGCCCCGCGCGCCTCGTCGCCTTCACCGACGACGACCCCGCGCGCCAGGGGAGATCGCTGTGGAACTGGCCGATCGTCGCGCCCGCCGACGCCTCGCGCACCGGCGCGACCGACGTCGTCATCAGCTCGTGGATCAACCAGAGCGCGATCGTCGAGCGCGCGGGCGTCTACCAGCGCCAGGGCCTGCGCGTCCACACGCTGTACGACGCGCCGGGGGCGCGCCCGTGAACGAGGCGGACCGCGATCCCGCCGCGCCGCGTGTGAAACTCTCGCGGCCGCTCATGGTCATCATGGCGTTCGTCGTGCTGACGGTGCTCGGCGGCGTCACGATGGCGGTCATCAACTGGAACTACGAGTTCATCTACTACGGCCTGGTGATGCTCGTCCTCGTCGCCGCCGTCGGAGTGCTCCACTTCCGCGTCAACTTCCCCATGTTCGTGCTCTGGGGCCTGGCGCTGTGGGTGCTCGTGCATATGGGCGGCGGAACGATCCCGATCCCCGGGAGCGTCGCCGAGCCCGGCACGCCTCACGTGCTCTACAACCTGCGCCTGCTCCCCTGGCTTCCCAAGTACGACCAGGTCGTTCACTGTTATGGCTTCTTTGTCTCGACCCTCGCCTGCTGGCGCGCACTGGTCGTGATGACACGCGGCGCGGGCGGCACGCCCCGCCCCACGATCGGCGCGCTCTCCGCCGCGGCGCTCATGGGCAACGGGCTGGGCGCGCTCAACGAGGTCATCGAGTTCGTCGCGACGCGGATCATGCCCGGCACCAACGTGGGCGGCTACGTCAACACCGGCTGGGACTTGGTCTCGAACCTCACGGGCACGATCCTCGCCGCGTTGCTGATCCGCGCCCTGCCGCGGCGATTCGATGACCCGGCGCTCAACGCGCCGGCGCGGGCGAGCTAGAACCTCGGCGGGCGTCCCTGCTCTTCCTGCGCCGGATGCTTGTTTTCGGGTTCAGGAGCGCGGAATGAAATGGCCTCCGAAAGGCCGTCGGCGTCGCTGTCCATGGTCACAATGAAACCCGGGAACTCGATCTCCCACGTATTGCCTTCATCATCCACGCATCGAAAGGCGCTGTCTTTGAGTATTCGATTGAGTGACCGGGCCGTGTCGATGGGCCGCACCTTGGCCCCGGCGAGCGTGAGCAGCCCAGCAAACTCGCGCTCTGGATACTCCTCGAATCGTTGATGCCGATTGAGTCGCATGAGAATGACGTCAATTCCTTTGCCCGGCCCCGGGCTCGATGCGACGATCCCGATGGAGTCCCAGATTCGGATGCCGTCATCCGCCCCCATGCGCCGTGAGGGGGGGCCGCCCAGCAGCTCGTACAGCGACGCCTCACTGATCGGGAGCGATACGGCCTTGTCGTTGATCGTGATGCCAGCGGCGTCGAGCGTAATCGTTGGTCCGGTCCGGACGGGCACGATCGGAGTTCTCGTCACTGCCGCGCCCGCCTCCGTCGTGCGTTTCATTTCGTTCATCCTGACGCGCGAGGCATCTTCCGTGGCGATCTGGAGCGACCGCTGCTTGTCTGAGATCGCGCTGGCGCGCCTCATTGACGCGTTATAAGTCCCGGCGTCGGCGGGATCTTCAAAGAGAACTTGGTCGCTATCAACCTTGTACATTCCCTGACGCGATTGGAGAAGCTCCAGGATTCCGTCGTACTCGGCGAACATCTCTCGTTCGTACTCCAGATTCAGATCGAACGCCGGCATGGAAAGAGCGATGCCCTGCTGGAAGCTGCGCGTGATCTCCTGCTTGGTCGCGGCTGCCAGCGCAGAGGCGTCGATGGCCGCGATCGCCTCGCGAACCAGACGAGGGGCCGCGTGCGAGTACTCTTCGAGCAGACTCAGCGCGCTGGTCACCTTCGCCCTCGACTCCGCAAGCTCTTCGGGCGTATCGAGGCGCTCCGGCGCGAGCAGACGCTCAAGGTGCAGAGCGGAGGTCTGCGTCTGGTACTCCACCAAGGCGCGTTGAATGCCGCCCATGTACCGCTCCATGACCGACACCAACACCGCCCAGTCGCCATGCACCGAGGCGCTGGCACGCCCCGAACCGATGTCCCGTGGCAAACTGCCGTCGTTCGGCATTATCCGGTTCACCATGTCGGCGAGATCCTCGCCGGCCCGGCGCGCCTCGGGTGTTCCCGCCGCGAAACCCCGGCCCGCCCGGCTCGGTCGAAGACTCCCCACCGCCGCCAGAAGCAAGACCAGCGAGCCGACGATGACCAGCGATTGTCCTCGTGTGCGGCGGCTCGCCCGATAGGCGATCCATCCGAACAACATCGCCACGATCCCGGCAAAGCCCCAGCCCGCCATCACTCCGATCGACGTGGATACCGCTTCCATGTCTGGCGCCGTCAGCATCCGATGAACCGATGGGTCACGCATGTAGTTGCCAGCAAACCACAGCACCGCGAGAACGATGAGCCCGATCAGCGCAAAGAGCCAACCGAGCGACAACGCGATGAATGACGCGACACGCCGGGGTCTTTCGATCTCGGGCCATTTGGCGCGGGCCACCTCGCTCGCCGTGGGCTTTGCTGCATCGGGTGACGCTTGGATTGCCGACGATGCGCCATCCCCCGAAATAGGGGGTACTGAATCGACGGGGTCGCTCATAATGAGACACACTAGCACTTCGCGACCGCGGCGCCAACGCCGTTCTTACGTACATCCCTCCTCAAAGTCCAGGCCGAAGAAGTCATAGTCATCCCCGTTGAAGAACGTGTCGCCGTTGTAGTCCGCCAGCGGCTCCGCCGCCTCGAACGCCTCGGCGAAGAGGTCATAGTCGTCGCCGTTCAGGAAGCCGTCGCGGTTCACGTCCGGCCCGCAGAACCACAGGCGCGACGCGTAGATGTCCGGATCGCCGCTCCGCGTATCGACATAGACCGGCGTGATGCGCCGCCCGGCGCACGCCATGCCGCTCATGTCGCCCACGAACTGCTGGTTGCGGATCAGCCCGTCGTTGGCCGCGTTCCACTTGTTGTCCGACAGGCGATACTCGTGCCACGTGGCGCCGGCGTCCTGGCTGTACGCGTAGTCGTTGTCGAACCACGCGTCGGTGTTGGTCGTTGAGTCGTTCTGGTCGGTGCGCCGCCCGTCCCACCAGGACACGTGCAGGCGGCCCTCGCGATCGACCTCGATCCACGGGAAGAACTGGTCCTGGTTCAGCGCATCACCGTGGATCGTGTGCGTGGGCGCGCTCCACGTGTCGCCCTTGTTCGTCGACTTCGTGAAGTACAGGTCGATGTCGTGCCGCCCGCTCAGCAGCTTCGTGCGATCGCAATACACGGCGTACACCGTCCCATCAACCGGGCTCACCGCGATGCACACCGTCGGGATCACGCGGAAATTCCCGGGGAATCGCGAGCTGTCCTGGATCGTCCAGGTGTCCAGCCTCGTCGCGATCGTCTTGGTCACAAAGCTCGACCCGCCGTTGGTCGATCGCTTGATCAGAAGCCCGCTGGCCTGGTCCCAGTACGCGATATACAGCGTGCCGTCGCTCGCGACCCGCGGCAGGAACCCCACGCCGCTCCCCAGGCTCACCGGCACGCTCCATGTGTCGCCCAGATCGTCCGACCGGATGCACCCCTCGTTGAACGTGATGTACAGGCGCGTCGAGTTCGCGTCGCCCGGCTTCGGCCCCGCGGCCATGGCGGCCCGGTCCGCGCTGGCCGACAGCCGCGCCATCTTCGTCGTCGAGAACGCCGTCGCCGTCGGGTCCAGCCGCGCGACGTACACCCCGCCGCCCGCGCCATAGCTGATCCCGCCCACCCAGATCGTCCCCGTCCGCGGGTCCGCCGCCGCCATCGGGCTCGCCTCGATCAGCGTCTGGTTCGCGACCGGCGGCCGGAGGAGCATGTCGCTCCAGGTGATCCCGCCGTCCAGCGACAAACCCACGCCCGTGTTCAATATCTCGCTGGAAAGCACGGGCGATTGCCGCCAGTCGATCCACGCCGCCACGATCCGCTCGGGGTTGAACGCCGACGCCGCGGCGACCGTGTTGTTCGCGGCCCGATTCGCCGGCGCCGTGACGTCGACCCGCGCCTGCCCGAGGATCGAGGGCTGGGCGAGAGAGAGCGGCGTGCAAGCGACCGCAAGGCTCGCCGCGATGATGGCCGTCCCTTGCCTTGAGTGGCGGTCGCGGTTCATGTCTCGCCCTCCGATCTCGCGCACTTCGAGCGGCGCGCGGCGGTGTCTAGATCGTCCAGACGCCGCGCCAACGAACGCTTTTGCAGCCGATTCCGCCGGCCGGTGAATCCCCACCCCGACGCGATAGACTCGCATCGTGCAGTTCATTCGCATCGTCATCCTGTGCGTGCTGGCCGCGGTTGCCTATGGCGTCATCCATGATCAGATTACGGCCCGCATCTGCATCGAGTATTTCACGATCGGGCACCGGCGCATCATCACCTCGACTTCTCCCACGATGCTCGCCCTTGCGTGGGGAGTGGTCGCCACCTGGTGGATGGGTGTATTACTGGGCGTGCCGCTAGCGATCTGTGCCCGGGCCGGACGCTGGCCCAGGCTGACCGCCGAGGACCTGCATCGCCGAATCGTGATCGTGCTGCTGGTGATGCTCGTGCTGGCGAGCGTCTCGGCCATGACCGGGCGCATCCTGGCGGTGAATCACCGAGTCTGGCTCGTCGGCCGGATCGCCCGCGAACTCCCGCCGGAACGCCACGTCGATTACCTCACCGCGATGTGGTCCCACCTCGCGTCGTACGCCGCCGGGAGCCTCGGCGGCGTCTACCTGTGCATCGCCGCACTGCGAATGCGGAAGGTTGTATCCAAGAAGGACGCCCAAAGCGCCGCGAGCACGGCCGAATCAGCGTGAGCGAAGGCGCCAACAGAGATGCATCTCAAACCGCCGTCTTGGGGCTATCTCACGGCTTCGGCCTGCCCGTGACGATGTCCTCGCCGCGCATCCGCCGGACCATGTCCCGCATCATCTGCTGCCCGCGCACCCGCTGCTGCGCCGACGCGAATTTGCCCACGCCCTCGTTCATGAACTGGAACATACGGCCCGCCATCTCGCTCGATGGCGCGCGCTCCGGATTCTCCTTCACCCGCTCCATGTCCCGCTGCGCCTGCCGACGACCTTCCGCCAGCCGATCCTCGTCCGACACGTCCCGCGGCCGGCCGCCCAGCGTCTCCATCATCTTCGTGAAGTCCACGAACGTCTTGTCGAGATAGTCGCCGCGCTGCTCGTCGGGCACCTTGGCGTAGTCCACCGCGAACTTGTCCCACGTGTCCACCGCCAGGCGCGAGCCGTTCTCCATCAGTTGATCCCGGGCCGCCCCCGCGATCCCCGCCGCAAAGCTCGCCATCAGCACCGAATCGTTCGCGTCCATCGACTTGAACCGCTGCACCAGCTGCCCGATCAGCTCCAGCCGCTTCTCGACCGGCAGCTTGTTGAACTCGTCGGTCAGCAGCGTGTAGCCCAGCACGTCGTTGAGCGGATCATCCAGATAATCGGGCTGCGGCACGGGCCTGAACACGAAGTACGCCCCCACGCCCAGACCAAGCACCAACGCCCCCACCGCCACGCGCCCGCCCATGATCCAGCGCTTGCGACGCACCGGGTCGGCATCGATCGGCGACCACCAGCGATCGAACCGTGCCCGCAGCGATGCACGCATGCGCGCGACCAGCCCCGGCCGCTTCGCCTGCTCAACCGGCGCCGCCACTTCCTCAAGAAGGCTTGGCATCATCCCGGGTTTGTTGGTCGTTTCACTCATGGTCCGCTCGCCGTTGCCCCGCCGCTCGCACTCAGGGCTCGCTTCGGTCCGTCACTCCGCGACTCCGCCACTGCGCCTCTTTGCCTCTTCTTCGTCTTCTTTTCCTAGTGCCTAATGCCCAGTGCCCAGTGCCTCTTACTGCAACGGCGAATTCCCGAAGTGCAGCACGTCCTTCAGGAAGTCCGCGCTCTCCTGTTCCGTCGCCACATTCGCCCAGTCGGCCCGCCAGTCGAACATGAACAGCCCGTTTCGCGGGATCGCGCCCTTCTTCTGCGTGTGCCAGTCGCCCGCGTCCACCAGGATCGACCAGTCCTTCCCCGAATCCTTCCACTTCTCATACGCCTTCGTCACCGCACGCGGCGTGCGCTCCGGCGCCACGAACCCCACAAGCTCCGCCGCCAGCATGTAGATCGCCGGCACGTAGTCATAGCTCGTCCCCGTCGTCTGCCACACCGGGCGGAACGCGTCCTCCTCCGAGTTCGACGAAACATCCGACGGACACTTGTACGGGTCCGACACGATGTACAGGCCGTCATCGCCCTTCCGCGGCGTGGGCGCATCCACGTAGTCCGCCAGCAGGTCCAGCAGCGACGGATCATTCTCCGACGACGTGTCGTCGTGCAGCGGGCGAACCCGCGGGAGCACGCCCTTCGATCGCTCCTGCATGTAGATCGACATCCCCATCCCGATGCCCTTGAGGTTCGTCAGGCACTTCAGCCTTCGCGACGCCTCGCGGCTCTGCGACAGCGCCGGGAGCAGAATCGAGATCAGCACCGCGATGATCGCGATCACCACGAGCAACTCGATCAGCGTAAACCCGCGCGTTCGCCGGGACAGGCCTCGCCCCGTCGCCCGCGCGCCGCTCATCCGCCGTCGTGTTTCGCGCACCCACGCCCGCATGCTCGCCCCCACGCACCGTCCGTCCGAAGACGCCGCCCGCGATTCCCGACAGGCCGTCCTCGCTCAATTCAACCGACCGACACGCCCCGGGTTGCCCCGCGCGCCCATTCGACTTGGCCGACGACGTCCCTCGCCCTCAATTGCAACCGAACCCGCGCCCCGGGTCAACACAACATCACGCCGCCGCCACGCGCCCGCACCATCGAATCGACCGACCACCCGTACCGGATGCACTTCTCCGCTCAGACCCCGCGATTTCCCGTGCAAACAGCGAACGGACGTTCACGTCCGAGACGATTCCGCGTTCCACCACTGCCCACTGCCTATTGCCCAGTGCCTTCCCCTGCCCACTTCCGCAACGCCCCCGCCGCTTTCGCGTTCAATGCGTGCCCACCGCGATCCGACCTCACGCGGCATCGCACCTCAACGCCCGCCAGCGCCAGGTCGCCGATCAGGTCCAGCAGCTTGTGCCGAGCCGCCTCGCGCTCGAAGCGCCACTCATTCTCCAGCGGCTTGCCGTCCTTGCCCACGACCAGCATCTCGCGCGTCGTCACGTGCCCGAACAACCCCGCACCGCGCAGCATCTCCGCCTCGCGCGCCAGGCAGAACGTCCGCGCCGGCGCAATCTCCCGCGCGTATTCATCAGGCGACCCCGGCGCGTCCATCCCAAAGCTCGCCCGCTGCTCGGGCAGGCTGTCCCCGCCATAGTCGAGGCGATACTCAAACTCCGTCCGCTCGCACGGCTCGAGCGTGATCGTCGCGCCCGGCGCGTCGCCGACCACGATCGTGCGATCCAACGCCCTCGCCCGCGGCGCGGGGCCGACATCGCGAAGCCCCGCGCTCAAGATCGCCTCTGCGATCGGCCCGGCCGATCCGTCGACGATCGGCACCTCGGGCCCCTCCACCTCAACCACCACGTCCGTGACGCGCAGGCCCGCCAGCGCCGACATCACATGCTCGATCGTCGCGATCGCCGGGTTGTCTTTCGCCGCCGGGCGCGATGGGTCCGCGATGATCGACGTGTTGCGCCCGGGCAAGCGCGGATCGACGAACACGTTCGTCACCAGCGCCGGGATCGTCCGCGATGGATCGAGATCGGCGCGCACGAACCGGACGCCCGAGCCCGCGTCGCCCGGCACGATCTTCACCCGCCCCGCGGCCGCGGTGAACAGCCCGATCCCCTCAAACGCCGCCGGCGCCCGCAACGTCCGCCGCATCACGCCCGCCCCGCCGCTCATGATCCGCTCCGTCGCGCCGCGCCAGTTCAGCGTTCGCTGGCGTCGCGCCGCTCGATCAAACGCTTCAGCGCCGGCGACTGCCGCAGGAACTCCCACATCGGGACCGCCGGATATCCCATCCACGTCTCGCCGTCGGGGATGTCGCGCATGACACCCGACTGCCCGCCCACCCGCGCCATCCTGCCGACCGTGAGCCCCTCGGCCACGCCGACCTGCCCGCCCATCTGCACGCCGTCGCCGAACGTCGCCGAGCCCGCGATGCCGACCTGGGCGGCAAAGAGGCACCCGCGCCCCACGCGCACGCCGTGCCCGATCTGCACAAGGTTATCGATCTTCGATCCCGCGCCGATGATCGTTGAGCCGAACTTGGCGCGATCGATGCAGGTGTTGGCGCCGATCTCGACGCCCGCGCCGATCTCCACGTTGCCGATGTGCGGGATCTTCACCACGCCGCGCCCCTGCGGGTCGGGGCGATAGCCGAAGCCGTCGGTGCCGATGACGACGCACGAGTGCAGGATGCACCCGTCGCCGACGACGCACCCGTCGAGCACGCACACGTTGCTGTGGAGCGTGCAGGCCCGCCCGATCTTGGCGTTCCGCCCGACGTGGACGTTGTGGACCAGCACCGTGCCATCGCCGATCGACGCGCCCGCCTCGACCAGGCAGCCCGGCCCGACCGACGCGCCCGCGCCGACCGTCGCCGTGGGATCGATGAACGCGCCGGGGTGCGCCCCGGGCGCTCGCGCCGCGGGCGCGGGCGCGAACCGCTCCAGCACCTGCACCAGCGCCAGGTCCGCGTCCGCCACGATCAGGATCGCCCGCCCCGATTGTTCGCCCGGGCGCTCGATCTCGATCCCACGCGTCACCAGCGCCGCCGAAGCCTTGCTCGTCGGCCACTGGCGAGCGAACCGCTTGGAGCGGATGAACGACAGCGCGCCCGGGCCCGCCCGGTCCAGCACGTCCATGTGCGTGATCTCGATGTCGCGCGAGCCCGCGACCTCCGCGTTGACCAGTTCCGCAAGTTCGCCCACGCGCAGCGAGACCGGCGATCCGTCGGCTTTCTTGGACATGTCGCCCTTCCCGTGCGGCTTACTTCTTCTTGCCGCCGGCCTTGAACTGGTTGTTCAGGAGCTGCACCACCTGCTCGGTGATGTCCAACGCCGAATCGGCGTAGAACACCCGCTGGTTGGCGATGAACGTCTCCATGTCCGTGCCGCTGATGTTCGCGGGAAGTTGAACGTCCGCGTCGTTGCGCAGCACGAGCTGATAGCCGTTCTGCTTGGAGACCTGCTCGATCGCGGCGTTCACCTCGGTGAACGCCTGCTTGTAGAGGTCGCCCTGGGCCAGGTTCAGCTGACGCTGGAACAACTCGCCGGTCATCTTCAATTCGGCCTCGGCCTTGATCTGGTCGAACGCCAGCGTCCGCTTCTCGGGGGTCCCGTCCTTGGCGGACTTGACCTGCTCGGCCAGGTCCTTGATCTTCTTCTGCATCCCGTCCAGCGACTTCTGCTTGGTGTCAAAGTCGGTCTTGAGCTTGGCGGACTCGGTCCTGACCAGTTCCATGCCCAGCATGATCTTGGCGACGTCGACCACCGCGACCGCGGTCGCCGGGGCCTGGACGCGCGGCGCCGTGGACACGCCGTAGACGTGGGCCGCCCCGACCAACCCGAGCGAGACCACCGCCGCCATCGTCAGCCTGCCGTTCAACCAACCGCTTTTCATGTGCAACTCCGTGGAATGCGTGCCTGTGTGCGGGGATGGTACGCGAAGGGGCGCCGCCAACCCTGCTCGTGCGTGGATTACTGGAAGGGCAGGTCCAGCGAGAACGTGAAGACGCGCTCGCGGTCCGTCTCCTCGCTGATGAGCGGGAAGCCGAAGTCAAACGCCAGGGGCAGGGGCGACAGCGCCGGGATGTAGAGGCGCACGCCGAAGCCCGCGGAGACTCGGTACGCGTCGAAGCCCGGGTCGAACGTCGTCGTGCCCGAGTCGATGAACGCGACCAGCGAGACGGTCTCGTCGACCAGCGGCTGGTCGATCTCCCAGCCGTGGAAGAACATGTACGTGCCGCCGACCACGTCGTCGCCCATCGTCTGGGTGTCGTGCCGGATTCCCACGGGCGAGATCGCGCGGTAGTTGAACCCGCGGAACGACTGCCCGCCCATGTAGTAGCGCTCGTAGACCGGCACCTCGCTCTTGTCCTGCGGGATGTACGACGCCGCCGTGCGCTGCTTCAGGATCGTGCGCCGACCCAGGAAGTCCTCGTTGATCGTGAAGTACGTCGTGAGTTCGGCGTTGAGCTTGGTGAACATGAAGTCGCCGCCCGCGGCCCCGACCTGCTCCACGCCCATCTCGACACGCGAGCCGCGCCCCGGGCGGTAGGGATCGTCGAGCGTGGTGCGCGTGAGCGTGAAGCCCACGCCCGTGATCATGTTCTCGCCCTTGTAGTCCCAGATGTCCTGGGGCTTGTCCTCCTGGATCGCGCGGAGGTTCACGTTCTCGACGCGGATCGGGATGTTCGCCTGCCAGCGCGTGCCGAAACGCCGCCCGATCGAGAATCGCGTGCCCAGGCGGTCCTCGTCGAACTCGTCGTAATCGCGCGACGTGTAGTACGCCGACGCCGAGCCCGCGTAGTTCGTGTCCAGCAGCGTCGGGTCCAGCAGCGAGATGCGATAGGTCTCGAAGCGCGTGCCGGGCATCGCCTCGATCTGGAAGGTCTGGCCCGCGCCGCGGAACGCGTTGCCCTTGATCAGCTCCTCGAACGTGTCGGGGGTGTCCGCGACGTCGAAGTTCTTCTGCGTGAACGCCAATCGCGCCGTCAGCCCCGCGTCGGACCCGACCAGGACGCCCGCCGCCAGCTCGCCCGTGTTGGTCTCGGTGGCGCGGATCAGCACGTCGCGGTAGCTCGGATCGTCCGGGTCGGGCTCCTGCGGCACCACATCGATGGGCACCGGGTTGTCGCGCGCCGGATTGGCAAAGATGCGCAGCTGCTGGAGACGGCGCTTGGTGTGGAAGATCGCGGTCGAGTCCAGCGGGCGTCCGGGCTTGACCTCGGTCTCGCCCAGGATCACGGACTGCTTGGTGATCTCGTTGCCCTGCGTGATGACCTCGCCCGTCTTGTAGCGATTGCCCTCGCGGATGATGAGCAGGATGTCGACGAGCGGCTTCTCCACGTCGCGCAGCTCGCGCCGGTCGACGTTCGCGTCGGTGTAGCCCATCTGCCCGTACGCCTGGCGCAGCGATTCCATGCTCTTGCGCAGCTTGTCGTCGGAATAGACGTCGCCGGGCTTGATGAGCATGAGCCCCGAGACCTGCTCGGGCGTGTACACGCCGTACGAGTAGACCGTGAAGACGTTGGGCCCCAGCGGGAAGATCTGCTCGCCGGGCTTGGCGTCGGCGCGGGCCTCCTCCATGGTGGGGAACTCGCGCCCGCGCTCGGGGAAGATGACGCTGAGGTTGCGGAGCGTGAAGAGCGGGCCCTCGCTGATGATGAAGGTGACGATCGCTTCCTTGCCGTTGGGGCTGGTGCGGTAGACGCGGTCGGCGCGCACGTCGAGGTAGCCGCGGTCGCGATAGAACGCGACCAGCGAGGCCACGTCCTGGTCGAGCACCTCGTCGTCGAGCGGGCCCTTCTCCAGGATCGGGAACGCGGTCTTGGTCTTGATCTGGCTGCGCAGCTCGCGGGCGGTGAAGGAGAGGTTGCCCTCGAAGCGGATGTCCGTGACCTTCGTTCGCTCGCCCTCGCGCACACGGAAGACCACGATGTCCGACTCGTCGAGCTGCTCCTCGTCCACCGTCACCTGCGCCAGGTAGTACCCCTTCTGGCGGTACATGTTCTCGATGTCGCGGCAGGCCTGCGCCAGCTGGTAGCGATCGACCGGCGTGTTCACCAGCCCCTCGGTGCGCTTCAGGATGTCCTGGTCGCTCACTTCCTTGTTGCCCACCGACTGCACCGCCAGCACGACCGGCTGGGGGATCAGCGTGTAGGTGATCACCACGCTCCCGTCGTCCTGCAGGCGCACGCGCCCGTCCACGCGCTTGAAACGTCCCAGGCGGTTCAAGCGGGTGATGTCGTCCTGCACCGCGCCGGGGCGGAACGGCTGCCCGACCTTCGAACGCAGCTGGGCCCGCGCCAGCGTGTCGAGCTGCGCGTCGGGCTCGCGGTACTTCTGGTCCGCGGGGTCCTTCACCTTCGGGCCGGTCGGCTCGCGCAGCTGGATCGCGCGCACGGGACGCCCCTCGTAAACCTCCAGGTCCTGCGGCAGGGGATTCGTCGGCGCGTCCTTGGGCTTTTCCAGCGTCGGCGGTTCTTTGTCGGTCGGCGGCTCGACGGGCTGCGCCAGCGCCGGAGCGGCCAGGAAGCAGGCCAGGCCCGCGATGGCGAGGAGCCGCCGCGCGTGGCCGCCACGGGCCGAACGGGCGAGGGTGTGATTCATCCTGAATGGTCGCGTGGTGTCGGTCAACCCGTTCCCAATCCCCATGCTGAAGCCCGGCGGCCGGCCCCACCCACGCCCCGGCGCGGGGCCGGGGGTGCGTACAGAAGGGGACGATACCCGCGCCAAGCCCCGGCCACAAATGCCGGACGGGGGATTGCCGGCATCACCGCAAGATTGCGCACCAACGCGGTGATGCGCGGGGACAGCCCCGGCCTTGTGGAAAAGCTGTTGAATGAAGTCCGGGATTCGTCCGAGGGATTTTCGCGGGGGCTAATTCCAATGTCCGGCTCGGGTTGCGCGAGTTCGGCCGGGGAGCAATCGAAACTCGGGGTGGTGCGGGCTAATGATGCGCCCCGGCCGTGCTGGGGTGTTCTGCTATCGTGGTAATCCCGGAGTAATCGCCGGAGACGGAACGGGCCGATGGATAGGGTCCGGCGCGCGACCCGGGGGTTTTCCTGGAGCGTGCGATGCGGATTGCCGGCGATGCGTGCTGGTGGATTGGGCCGGTGTGTGTGGGGAGGCTGTGGTGAGGCGAGCGAGAAAACTGGCCGTGGGCTGTGTGGCGGCGGGGACGTTCGTCGCGGGGATTGTGCTGGCGTGGTACCTGTTCCGTCCGGGCGTACTGGCGTCGGTCGGGACGGCCCAGTTGTTCCTGCTGATCGGGCTGTTCACGCTGCCGTTTGTCGCTCTGGCGGCGTGGGAGTTTGAGCGTCGGGCCCGTCACGCGGCGCCGGTGGCGCGCGGGCAGGAGCCGATGAGCGCGGCCGATCGCGTCGCGCACGAGCTGAGTCACGATTTCGCGGGCGAGGTCGCGGTGGGCGACGACGAGGTGATGGCGGCGGGCGCGGTGGAGGCGGCCGTCGGCCAAGCTGTGATCGGGGTGGACGCCGCGCACGACGCGGGCCTGTCGCCGGAGCACTCGGCTCCGGTGTTGCGCGAGAACGTGCTGGTGGTTGAGCCGATGGTCGAGGTGGCGCGCGAGCTCTTGGAGCGGACGGGTCGCGAGGGCGGCCAGGACGATTCGCCGCGCCATCGGCACCCGGCGCACGCGCGGCGTCGCGCGGCCGAGGGCGTGAGCTGAGGCGGCGCACGCAGTAACTCCAACGAGCTTTGTCGGAGATAGCATCTCCGGCCACCGCTCCGTCTTTGCGGGGCCGGTCTTTATTTGGAAGCCACGACTCTCTCGGTTCACAATAGCGATTCGTGGGCCGCGAACTACTGCAGGTTCACCGGCATGACGACGTACATGAACTCGGTGCCGGACTTGATGAGGCCGGGCTTGTTGGAGGCCTTGAGCTCCATGATGACCTCGTTCTCGGGGATGACCTTGAGCGCGTCGGTGATGAAGGTGGGGTTGAAGCCGATCTCGATGTCCTCGCCGTCGTAGTTGGCGACGTCGACGTTGATCTGGGCCTCGCCCATCTCGGGGGCGCGGCTGGAAAGCTCGAGCTGCTTCTTCTTGCCGCTGAACTTCAGGCGCACGCCGCGTGATTCCTCGTTGGTGAGGAGGGCGGCGCGGCGGACGGCGGACGCGAGCACGTCGCGGTCGAACGAGATCTTCTTGTCCTGGTCGCGCGGGATGACGTCGTCGTAGGGAGGGAAGCTGCCCTCGACGAGGTTGCTGACCAGGACGGCCCGACCGGGGTCCTTGTCGGTGCCGAAGGAGAAGAGAACCTGATTGTCCGTTACGGCAACGTGCACGGGCTCATCGCCGTCGCGCACGAGCTTCTGGAACATGCCCAGGGCCTTGGTGGGGACGATGCACGAGGCGGTCTTGGCGTCCTTCTCCGCCGGGCCCGGGAGGGTGATGCGGCAGAGGGCCAGGCGCCTGCCGTCGGTGGCGACCATCTCGAGCTTCTTGCCCTCGCGCTTCAGGAGCACGCCGTTGATCGCGTAGCGGCTGGTTTCGCGGGCGGTGGCGAAGATGGTGCGGGCGATGACGGTGTTGAGGGTGCCGGCGGACTGGGTGAAGACGGCCTTGGCCTTGGGGGCGGCGGCGGAGCCGGCGACGGCGTCGTGGAAATCGGGGATGGGCGGGAACTCGGCGGGGGCGTAGGTGAAGACCTTGAAGTGGGCGTCGTTGCCGCGGATGTGGGCGGCCTGATCGTCGGCGTCGATGGTGAGCGTGGGCTCCTGGTCCTCGGCGGAGACGATGGCGCGGAGTTTGTCGGCGGGGATGAGGGCATCGCCGGGCTCGGAGACGTCGACCTGCGACAGCTTGAACTTCAGCGCAATCTCCGCGTCGGTGGCCGAGAGCGTGAGCTCGCCGACCCCGCCGGACTTGGCGGCGTGCAGGTGGATGCAGGAAAGCTGGACCCGCGGAGAGCGGGCGGCGACGGCGCCGGAGACGGTGTTGATCGCGTCGAGCAACGCGGAGCGATCGCAGATGACCTTCATGGGCCTACACTCCGTTCAATTAGGTGCCACAGTGTACCGGTGTGGTAGGCTGGTGGCGTGGCGATTGAGGGGTTTCACGCCGTCCGTTGATGTGTTTGGGACTGCCGTCGGGAGCGACGGGACCAGGAACGGGCGGGGGGAGCCCCGCCCGGGCGTGGTGGCCGCTGGCCGCGCCGGGGTGGAATCCGCTCGACCGACACCCGTCGGGCGGGGCGTTTCGGCGTGAATCGGCCGGGGCGCGGGTTCGGGTGGGGTTGATTCGAGGCGGGGCGGCCCTGGGTCGCTCCGATGGAGTGCTTCCTGATGTCATTCGAAGCCGCCGTGCACGCTCAGGCCATCGAGATCGACCGACTTTCCCTGGAAATGTGCGCCGCGTCGGGGACGGGGCACCCGTCGAGCGCGATGAGCATCGGGCACCTGGTGACGGTGCTGATGTTCCACACGATGCGTTGGAGCCCGGATTACCCTGACTATCCGACGAGCGATCGCCTGGTGCTGAGCGAGGGGCACGCGGTGCCGGCGGTGTACGCCGCGGCGGCCAAGCTGGGCGTGATGGTGGGCAAGGACCCGCAGAGCCGTCGCAAGCTGACGCTGGACGACCTCAAGTCGCTGCGGGCCGCGACCAGCGTTTTGGACGGGCACCCGAACCCGATGGAAGGGTTCCCCTTCTTTGACGCGGCCACGGGCTCGCTGGGCCAGGGGCTGTCGATCGCGGCGGGCCTGGGCGAGGCGGCGGTGCTGGACGGGAACGACCGTCGCGTGTACTGCATCATCGGCGACGGCGAGTCGCGCGAGGGCCAGATCGCCGAGGCGCTCGACTATCTCATCGATCACAAGCTCGCCAACGTCCTCCCGATCTTCAACTGCAACGAGTACGGGCAGGCCGACCGCGTCAGCTCGCAGCAGTCGCCCGAGGCGATCACGGCCAAGCTGACGGCCCTGGGCTTCGAGGTCAAGGCCATCGACGGGCACAACCCCGCCCAGATCAAGAGCGCGCTCGACGCGTTCATCGGCGGCAAGGGCAAGAAGCCCATGGCCATCGTCGCCAAGACCGTGAAGGGCTGGGGCGCGCCGTCGCTGCACGGGAGCGGCTGGCACGGCAAGCCCGCGACCGGTGACCAGCTCAAGCGCGCCCTGTCGGAGCTCGACGAGAAGCGCGTCGAACTCACCAGCGCGCTGGCGTCGAGCGACGCCTTCACCATCGATCCGCCCGGCGAGTACAAGGCGCCCGAGCCCAAGACCGGCGAGATCGGCACGCTCTCGGCCTACATGAAGAAGAACGACATGACCGCGCTGCTCCAGGGCGGCAACCTCGCGACGCGGCGCGCCTACGGCATGGCGCTGCGGGCCCTGGGTCATGTCAACGAGCGCGTGGTCGTGCTGGATGCGGATGTTTCAAACTCCACCTTCGCCGACACGTTCAAGAAGGACCCGTCGCTGGCGGACCGCTTCTTTGAGTGCAAGATCGGCGAGCAGAACATGATCTCGGTGGCGGCGGGCCTGTCCGCGGCGGGCAAGATCCCGTTCGTCTCCAGCTTCGCCAAGTTCATCACCCGCGCGTACGACCAGATCGAGATGGCGATCAACAGCGGCGCGAACCTCAAGATCGTCGGGAGCCACGCGGGCGTCACCCTCGCGGCCGACGGGCCCAGCCAGATGGCCCTCCCCGATGTCTCGTGGTTCCGCTCGTTCACGACGATCAAGGACCACCGCGGGAACCCCGGTTGCTACATCCTCCAGCCGTCGGACGCGTATTCGGCCTGGGCCCTCACGAACGTGATGGCGGAGTACGAGGGCGCGTGCTACATGCGGACCCTGCGTCCGGACACGGAGTTCCTGTACTCCGACGACGTGGTGTTCAACCTCGGCGGGTTCGAGGTGCTGCAGGAAGGGCGCGACGTGGTGCTCTGCGCCGCGGGCTACATGGTGCACGAGGCCAACAAGGCGCTCGAACTCCTCGACAAGGCGGGGATCTCGGCGACGCTGGTCGACCTGTACTCGCTGCCGTTTGACGCGCCGGCGCTGCTCGACATCATCGGGGCCAACAACGGCTACGTGATCACGATCGAGGACAACTACGGCGGCGGCATCGGCTCGGCGGTCTCCGACGCGCTCACCGAATCCGGCGACGCCTTCAAGCTCACCCAGCTGCACGTCAAGCGCATCCCCAAGTCCGCCAAGACGCCCGAAGAGCTGCTCTCGATGTGCCAGCTGACGGCGGTAGACATCGTCAAGGCGGCGATGAGCCTCTTGCAGGTGGCGTGACCGGCCGAACGCGGCACGCAGAGGTTTGAATCAGTGAGTGAAGTTCATCAACCCCCGCCACAAGCGGGGGTTTTCATTCAAAGGAACGACAAAGTCGTGTGCTCCGCGCTGGCATGTCGATACCTCATTCAACGACGGGCGGCAAACGCGCGACGGCCCGCGCCATAGCGGGGTGAACATGAGAACTCGATTGTGGTCGGCGGTGTCGGCCGCGGTCGCGAATGCGTCGCTTGCCGTGTTTGTATGCGCGGGCGAGACCTGGACAGTCACACGAGTAGCGCGCGTTCCTGACAATGTCTCGCTCATCGTCAGCTTCGTGAACGCAAGCAGCTTTGCCGGTGACGTCAAGGTTGGTGGAATAGGCCACGCAGCGGTTTGGGGTCGTCCCGACATGGCCTTGGTGGACCTGCACCCCGTCGGAGCGTCAAGTTCGTGGGTGGCGGGCCAGTCAGGAAATCAGCAGGGGGGCTGCGCGTACTTCGCCGGGAACATTCACGCGGGCGTTTGGCACGGCAGCAGCGATTCATGGACCGATCTCCAACCGACCGGAGCGGAGTATTCGTGGGTCGAAGGCGCGGGCGGCAGCCAGCAGGTTGGTTCTGTGAAGTTCCCGAACGAGACCTGGCCCCGGGCATCAATGTGGACCGGGAGTACTGGTTCGTGGGTTGATCTTTCACCCGCGGGCTACCACATCTCATTTGCGCACGGGACCGATGGATTCACGCAGGTGGGCAGGGCCTATTCGCCGTGGGAATCGAATGCGCACGCGGGGCTCTGGCGCGGTTCGGCTGACACATGGGTCGATCTTCATCCGGCGGGCCTGCACTCATCGGCAGCGTTGGTTGTTCAGGGGAATCAACAGGCCGGATACGCGAGGTACGACATCGGGGGCGATCATGCGTGCGTCTGGAGCGGCACGGCGGATTCGTGGATCGATCTGATGCCCAAGGGGGCCGTGGACTCGCGGGCCGAGCGCGTGTACGGCGGCTGGCAGATCGGCTACACCGATTTCGGCGATGGCCGCTGGAAGAACAGCCTGTGGCACGGGACCGCAGAGTCGTGGGAAGACATCACGGCGTCGCTCCCGCCCGAATGGGATGACGGCGGAGGAGCCGATCTCTGGACCGACGAGCAGCGCCTGTATCTCGGCGGCATTGTGCGTGAGCGGGCGACCCAGGACTATTACTTTGCGGTTCTGTCGCGCCCGATTCCCGAGCCTGGCGGGGTGGCGTTGCTTGGCCTGGCCGGAGGGCTGGTGCGGAGACGGCGCGCGAGGTAATTGGCGTGTGGTGAAGGTTGTTCATCAACCTCCGCGAAGAGCGGGGGTTTTATTTTCACAAACTCAGAACGCCCTTCGCGTCGGGTTCGCCACGATGTTGTCGCGCCCCAGGATGAGGAAATCGGCGATCTCCACGGCCTCCTGGAAGCTCTCCTTGGCCTTGTCGTAGTCGGCGCAATTGGGGAGCACCTGGCCCTGTTGCAGGTGTTCCATGGTGGGGATCGCATCGCCGCAGACGAGCGTGGTGGCGCGGGGTTCTTCGAGGAGCAGGCCGCAGGTGCCGTGCTACGCCGCCAGGTCGATGTCGGGGCCGGCGTCGGGCTCGTCGAAAAGGCCCGACTTGCCCCACTGGCTCTTGGGCAGGTGGCGGTGGTGGATCGAGACGACCCGCGCGACCTGGCGCGTGAAGAGTTCGGCCAGCGTGGTGAGCGTCTTGCGCAGCTCGCCTGAGAACGGCGTGCGCTGATCGCGGTAGAAGACCATCACGCCGAGGCACTCGCCCTCGTGGCGGCATGAGATCGCGATCAGTTCGGCGTTGCCGACCCAGTCCATGCTCTCGCCGAATTCACGCATGATGTCGGACTGCCCGCGGAAGCTGACGAGCCCCTTGGCGCGTTCGAGCTTGGGGGCCACGACGCCCGCCATGGACTCGAGGAGTACTTCGGCGGAGTCCTTGGGCCCGTCGTAGTTGACGTACGCGCCGAGGCTGAAGTCGCCGCTGGTTGCGGGGAGGAAGATCGCGGCGTTGGTGGGCCCGGTCTTGGTGAGGATGTACTGGAGCGCGGCGCGGAGCAGGCTCTCGATGTCGAGCTCGGCGCGGATGATCGATTGGAACTCGCTCACCATGCTGGAGGACGCGAGCGTCTCGGAAAGATCGTTGTACGCGCCGGCCAGCTCCTGGCGGCGGGTCTGGTCCTCGTCGAGCTTCTTGCCGCTGAGCTTCTTGCACAGGCGGCGGAGGCGGTCGACGCGCTTCTCGCGGGCGCGCATGAGCTTGGCGCGGTCGAGCGTGGCGGCGAGGCGGCGGACCAGGTCGTTGCCCTCGGCGCGCAGCGAGATCATGTCGGCGGCGCCGCTCTGCATCGCGTGGACCGCGTCGCTCAGGCAGGGATCGTCCATCTCGAGCACGACGGCGGTCGCGGGGAAGGCGTCGGAGATCTCCCGGGCGAACTCGTAGGCGTCGCAGTCGGGCAGATCGATGTTGACGATCAGGAGGTCGAACTCCTGGCGCGTCAGCACGCGGCGGGCTTCGCCGGCGGAGGACGCGAAGACGTTCGCGTCGGTGCGGTCGTGGAGGTAGGCCGCCGCGAGGTCCTTGAGAACTCGCGAGGCGGTGACGATGAGGACGCGGGCGTCGAGGCGGCTTGGCCGCCCTTGCGCGTTCTCTGGGCTGTTCTCCGGCGTGCGACTCATCCGTGCGTCCCCGGGAAACCACGGCGCGGCGGTCCATCGCCACGCCTTGCCCAGTTCGTCGGCGATCGGAACCCACCAGATAAGTCCGGCTTTCAGTTTGCCCGAATGGGCGACACAAACCCACTGGAGAACGGGGGTGGGGAATGGGGATTCGGGAATGGTGGAGAGGGACGGGCGCTTCGGGCGCGGGGGTTGACGCGGGGCGATCAGGACGCGGTGCGAGAGCGGCGGTTGCGCGCCGATTCGTCGTCGCCATCGAGGCCCAGCATCGGAACGAGGCGCGAGAGCAGGGCGTCGCCCGCGAAAGGCTTGGAGATCACGCCGTCAACGCCCGCGTCGATGGCGCGATCGGCGGTGTTCGCCCCTCGGCAGACGATGAGGCGGATGTCCTTGAGCGCGGGGTCGGCGCGGAGCCTGCGGCACAGGCCGGGCACGTCGATCCAGGAAAGACCGAGATCGACGACGATCGCGTGCGGGCGAAATGCGAGCGTGAGCAGGCCTGCTTCGTAGGCGTCGGCGGAGAAGCGCAGATCGAATCGCCCGTCGCGCTCAAGGGCCTGGCGCGTGGTGTTGATGGTCTCGGTGTGATCGTCGATGAGGAGGATGCGCTGGCGATCGCCCTCGAGTGATTCGGTGGAGATGCCGTTCTGCCGCATGAAGCGAAGGAGCTCTTCGCGCGGGATGCGCCGGAACTTGCTGCCCGGAACGCGGAAGCCCTCGAGGCGGCCGGCGTCGAAGCAGCGGATGATGGTCTGCTGGCTCACCTTGCAGACCAGGGCCGCCTCGCCGGTCGTGAAGATCTTCTTCCCTGCCCAGGGATTGGACGCACCTTGGGTTTCCATCAGCTTCGCCCCCGACTCGTCCCCGCCGAACATCGTGCGGGTAGACGGAAGTACGTTGCGAATCGCGATTCGGCTCCCCTCTTGGTCCCCACTGGGCCGATTCTGCGCGATTCTGAGTGCCCTTGACGGTCCTTGTGACCTATCAAAAAAAGAACAAATGCCCGAAAACCACCCAGTTTGCGGGGCACTCCCTCTAAAGAAAGACAGAGTTTTCCCTGTCATGCGCTGGTACGTGGAGGATGGAGTTTTCTCCATTTTGTCACGGCTTCAGGCTCGCGGGGGTAGAGGGGTAGTAGTTCCGATGAAGTTATCGGACTGATGCCGACCGAAGCGATCAGGCACGAGCGCGGCTCCAGCACCAGTGGCGAAAGCGTCAGCCCTCGGGCGGCGGCGGCGGTTTTCATGGCCTCGGGCAGAAACCGATCGGCGAGCAGCACGTCGGCGGGAAGATTGGCAAGGTCGGAGGCGGACAACAGGCGGCCGGGCGGCGGGCCGGCTTGAGGGCCAGCGTGCGGGCTGGGCGCGGTCGGGTCGAAAACGGTGATGAATGCGGTCTGGTCCTTGGATGAAAGCGCGACCGCGACGCGGCGCGAGCGGTCGGCGAAGGCGGCGTGCGCGACCAGGGCGCTGGGCACGCCGATGCACGCGGCTCCCGTGGACATCGAGAGCATCTTGGCGGTGGCGGCGGCGATGCGCAGGGCCGTGTAGCCCCCCGGCCCGATGCTGACGGCGATCGAATCGAGCTCGCGGGGTGTGAGATTGTTCCGTGCGAAGAGGCGCGCGATGGCGGGGAGCAGATCGTCGTCGGCGCCCGGGCGGGTGTCGATGGGCTCGGAATCGAGCACGCGCACAACGCTCGATTCGACTACGCCGATCGCCACGCCCGGCGCGGGGAGGCCCGGCTCGTGGGCGGAGGGGTTGCTGGTCTCGATGGCGAGGCGGACGCGCATGATGAGGAGGCTACGCAGGGAACCGGGGATGCGGCGGGGCGTGGCTCAGAGCGATCGCAGCCAACGGCCGACGATGCCCGCGGTGTAGGCGGACGCCAGGCCCGCGATGAACGACGCGAAGCTGCTTTCGACGTGATGGTCCGCGCTGTCGCTGATGGTGCGCACGCAGGCGAAGGGGACGGCGTGCTCGAGGCAGACCTGGGCCACGGCGGCCCCTTCCATCTCGACGCAGAGCGCGTCGGGAATGGAGGCGTTGATGGCGAGTCGGGCGTCGTGTGAGGCGATGACGCGGTCTCCGGTCGCGATCACGCCGCGATGGAGCGAGTTTGTGTGCGGGCGTCGGGCGAGTTGCTCCCAGGCGCGCGGGGAATCATCGCGGAGGAAGTCGCGCGCGGCGCGGGCGAGCGATTCGGACATGGCGGCGTCGGTCGGCAGGCGCTCGACGCCCAGGAGCGGCACGACGCGCGGCGGGAAGAAGGGCGAGGCGTCGAGGTCGTGCTGCACGAGTTCGTTTGCGACGACGACATCGCCGATCGAGACCTCGGGGCGGAGCGAGCCCGCGACGCCGCTGAAGACGATGCGATCGACGCTGTGGGCGACGATGAGCTCGGTGGCTGTTGAGGCGGCGGCGACCTTTCCCCAGCGCGAGAAGACGACGACCAGGGGCACGCCGTGGCAGGTCGCGTGGATGAAGCGGCGGCCGGCGCGATCGTGGAAGCGTGGGTGCTCAAGGCGGGCGACGAGTGCGTCGACCTCTTCGGGCATGGCGCTCATGATGCCGATGGGCATGGAGCGAGCGTAGAGCGCGAGGAGCCATGGCGGCGCTCTTGTATTCGCGAAGGATGCGGAGCGGGGACCATCGCGAGAATCCCTCACGCCAACGAGGAGCGGCATTCTCAGCGCGAATCACCGCTTCACTTCTCGTCCAGTTCCTTGCGCGTCCACGGGAACGCGCGGCCCTGGTTGGCCTTGCGGACATCGCGGACGAGGTCGGGCGACACGGGCGGGGCGGCGTTGCCCCACGAGCGGCGCACGAATGTCAGAACGCTCGCGATGTCTTCGTCGGTCTTGACGGGCGACGCGGGCATCGCGGCGTTGGTCGGCTCGCCCGTGTCGAGCGGGCCCTCGAGCCCGTGCAGCACGATCTTCGCGAGCGTTTCGGGGCGGCCGAGCACGCGCGCGGAACCGGCGAGCGGCGGGATCGAGCCCGCGACGCCCTGGCCCTCGATGCCGTGGCACCCGGCGCAGATGGTGTAGAGAGAGCGCCCGTGATCGAAGAGCTTTCGCTCGCTTTCGGTCAATTCGCGCACGATCGGTTCGTTGACGCGGCCCTTCCATGTGAGGTACGCGTCGCTGGCCTCCAGGAGCGGCGTGTAGCGCCCCGCGCGCGAGAGCGCGTCGCGCCAGTGCGCGGGCTCGGCGTCGAGCTTGATGGTGCGCGGCTGCTTGTCGCGGAGATTCTGGGCCGCGGCGATCGATTTCAGGATGGGCACGCAGCGCTCGTCGTCGTGGAGCGAGAGGTCGGCGGCAAGGGCGACGACCTGGCGGCGCGTGGCGTCGTTGCGTTTCACGAGGCACTCGGCGAGCGCGCCGACCACGCGCGCGGAGGCGGGCGACGAGCCGAACGCCGGTGACGCGAAGAGGTTGCTGAGCAACTCAAACTCCACGCCGGCGGCGGAGTTGACGACAGAGACGCGCATCAGACGATCGCCCGAGTCGGATTGGATGATGCGCGAGAGGCGTTCGACCAGCGCGGCCTTTTCGAGGTTGAGCAGGGGGAGCGACAGCACGGCCTGCCGGCGCACGACGGGCGATGGATCGCCGCTCATCGAGTCGAAGCGGGCGAGCACGTCGGGAGTCGCGGGCGCATCCGGCGACGCTGGTTTGGCTCGCTCCACGAGCAACCGCAAGCCGGCGGCACGGATGTTGGGATCGGTGTCGGCGCAGGCGTGGGCGATATCGGCCTCGGCAAGCCCGGGCGTGTCGGCTGTCACACCGCCGCCCGCGCTCGCCTTGGCGTTGAACGCGATGCCCTCGAGCGTCCAGAGCGCGTGCAGGCGCGCCAGCGCGATCGTGGAATGCTCGAAGACGCGCCGCGATTCGTCGGCGGCCTGCGCGTCGGCTCGCTCGGTCAGCTCGGACTGCGCGGCGTCGCGCCACCAGCCCTCGGGCGACTCGAGGTACGAAGCGACGCCCGGCGTAGGAAGCTCGGACAGCTTGACGGGCGCGGGGCGCGGCGCAACCTCGTGCGTGGCGCGACGGATGCGCCAGATCCGCCCGCAATTCAGGGGTGATTCGAGATCGTGCGCCTTGATGTAGTCCTTGAGGTATGGGGTGAGATACGTCTTGTGCTGGATCACGCCGCGGTACATGTCGGCGAAGTAGAGCGAGCCATCGGGCCCGACGCACGAGTTGACTGGGCGGAAGCGTTCGTCGAGGCTGGCGAGGAACTCTCGCCCCGGCGTGGCGTGGTGGGCGACGAGGACGCCGTTCTGGTCCTCGAGCGTGTGACGCTTGACGAGGTAGGCGGCGGGCTCGCAGACGAAGGCGTTGCCGACGAACTCCGGGCCGAAGGCGTGCTCGCGGTAGATGACGGGCGCGCAGGCGGCGGTGTGGGTGGCGAGGCGGCCGTCGGGTCGGAGGATGCCCTTCATATAGCCGCGGTTGACGCCGACGGTGGGGCGGATGGGCCAGACGGTGGGGTCGGGCTGGACGAGCTCGTAGATGACGCCCTCGCGCGATTGCTGGCGGTTGCGTGCGAAGTAGTGCTTGGGGAGGAAGTCGGCGCGGAGCGCGTCGGAGTTGGGCACATAGAAGACGCGTCCGAGGTCGTCCTTGCTCAGGCCCCACTGGCCGTGGAGCGGCACGGGGCGCGTGTCGATGGCGTCGGCGCGGACGCGGAAGGCCTTGTCGTGCTGGGAGAACTCGATCCAGTTGTCGAGGCCGCGGAGCAGGCCGTTGGGCGCGTGCTCGGGGTTCTCGATGCCTCCGAGGTCGTTCATGACGGGGATGGTGCGGTCGCAGACACCGTCGTTGTTGTCGTCGTGGGCGATGAAGAGGTTGGGGGGCGCGAGGACCAGGGCGGTGGTGGAGGCCTTGGTGACACGGAGCGGGAGCACGCCGCGCGGGAGCACGAGCTTGTCCATGAAGACGCGGGCGGTTTCGTAGAAGCCGTCGTGGTCCTGGTCGGTGAGGATGGTGATGCGCCCGGAGGGCTCCCGTTCGCCGGTGGCGTCGTTGTCGGGCATGTAGCCGCGCATCTCGACCACCCAGAGACGGGCGTCGGAGTCAAAGGCGATGGCGACGGGGGCCTCGATCAACGGCTCGGCGCAGACGAGTTCGGCGACAAAGCCTGGCTCGAGGCGCATGAGCGAGCGGGATTCTTCGGGCGAGTACGCGCGGGAAGAGGGGAGAGAGGTGGCGCTCGCGACGGACGAGTCTGGCACGGCGTGCGATGCGGCGTCGGCGGATGGGCCGGAGATTGGTGCGATGGGATTTGGCGCGGAGGGATGTGACGCCGCGTGATCCGCGCCCGGACTCGGGCGCTGGGCCAGCTCGAGCGCGCCGAAGAGCAGCGCGCCCGCGAGGAGCGCGGGTGCGAGAAAAGACACGCGAGATTCAGGGCGGTCGCTCATCGCCACCAATGTAGCGGATCAGCAGCCGAGCTCGAAGTGGTCGACAAAGATGTCAATGTCGTCGGTGGTTCGCGAACCATCCATGTTCAGATCGGCGATACCCTCGCCGAATTCGAAGGCCTGCGCGAAGGAGTCAAAGTCGTCGCCGTTGACGAAGCCGTCGTTGTTGAAGTCGGACGGGCAGGGGTCGATGGCGGGGTGCCTCCAGATGACGGCATCCCAACGGCCCCAGCAGTTCAACATTCTCCAACCCGCGACGCAGATCGTGTCGCCCTCGCGCCAGATGCGAAACGCCACCGAGTCCCCGCAGTCCGGATCGGAAAGCAACCGGTGCAGGTCGACGAACGAGTCGGGCGTGCCGCTCCAGATGCAGGCGTGATCCGCGCCTCGGTCGGCTGTGAAGCCGACTTGCCAGCGTTCACAGGCGCCGCGGGCGGCGGATCCGGACGCCTTGAGCCAACTCGGGTGAAGGTTGATCGCGCCGTGCGACGACACGGACCACAGTGTCGCGTGCTCCACATAGTTTGAATCGAAGGTGGTGCCGACGATGCTGTCTCCGTCGACATCCCAAGCTTCAGAACCCAGAGCCCACTTGGGGTGGATGTCGGTCCACGACTCGGGCGTACCACGCCAGAAACCGGCGTGGGTTTGGCCTGCAATATCGGCGCGCCCTACCTGCATGTCGCGAGAGAGGCCGTAGATGAACGAGTAACTTGAACCGGCAGGATTCAGGTTCACCCAGGACTCCGGCGTGCCGCGCCACAACGATGCAACGGTTGGACCCGAAAACAACATCACGCTCCCGACCTGCACGCCGCCGCACGCGTCCCAGACGAAAGACTCGTCCGAATAGGAAGGGGCGAGATTGACCCACGATTCGGCGTTGCCGCGCCACAGGGCCGCTTGGGCGTAACCCCGGGAGTCGTACGCGAAGCCGGCTTGGATTTCAGCGTCGCCCGCGTAGGCGTTCGATCGAACGGAGCCGGGCGGATTGAGGTCGATGCCAGTCCCGGTTGTTGGGTCCCAGATGAAGGCGTGAGTCGGCCAGAGGTCGGCGTAAATACCACCGACGCGGACTCCCGATGCCCCGGCATAGAACTCCGCACCGCCCGTGCCGGTGGGCGACACAATCTCCACGGTCCACTGAGCGGCGGCGCTTCCGGCGGCGAGGCCGAGCAATCCTACTGCGACGATCGCAACATGCACCTTCATATGGATGAAGATCGACACGTCGGCGTGCGCTGCCGTGCATTTTCTCGCTCGCGCTCAGCCCTGGGGAAAGACCTCAGCACCCCGCCTCAAACGGCCCGGCAAAGGCGTCGTAATCGTCGGCGTTCACGAAGCCGTCGATGTTGAAGTCGGCGGTCTCGTCGCCTGCGTCGAAGGCCTCGGCGAAGGTGTCGAAGTCGTCGCCGTTCACGAAGCCGTCTCCGTTGATGTCGGCGGGGCAGGGCGGCGTGGTCTTGTTGTAGTAGAGCTGGTTGGGCTTGGTGTCGTCCCAGTTGCTGATCGCCATGTCGAGGCTGGCGCTCGCGACATAGACGACGCGCACCGACGACGCGGGCGTGACGCCGATCGAGACCCAGCCGAACTCGCGGCTGGCGCACCACTGGCTGCGCGGCAGGGTCACGCCGTCGACGACGACCTTCAGCACGTCCTCGACGGGCTGCGTGGGCAGGTGGACGAGCTTGGAGGAGCCGCCGAACTGGGCGGCCTTGACGCGCCGGCTCTTGTTGTCGACGTCGCCGAGGTAGATTCGTTCGGCCGTGCTGGTGCCCGCGGATTGCCAGGTCGACGCGGCGGCGAAGCCCGCGCCGTTGTTCAGGAAGTAGCGCGAGCGCCCGAACCACTCGCCGCTGCAGAGGTCGAGCTTTCCGTCGTTGTTGAGATCGCCGAGGAACACGGCGGCGGTGTAGCCGTCGGAGTAGGTCCAGTTGGCGGTGGTGTTGTAGTTGCCTGCGGGCAGGCCGTTGTACTGGCGGAAGCGCCCCGAGCCGCTGAAGAGCTGGTTGTTGTCGGCGAGGATAAGCTCGCGCAGGCCGTCGCCGGTGACGTCGCCGGTGGTGGCCATGAGACAGAACTGGTTGCGGATGTCGTTGGTGCGCCAGGTGGCGGTGGTTTCGAGGGAGGTTCCGAGGTTTCGATAGACGAAGGTGTCGGTGTTGGAGCCGTTGTAGCAGAGGTCGAGCAGGCCGTCGCGATCGCGGTCGAGCCAGATGCAGGTGTTGAAGTTCTTGGTGGTGGCGGTTTCCCAGGAGACGGTCGGGGAGAGTGCGCCGTTGACGTTGAGATAGACGCAGTTGCGCTTGGGCACGTTGTTGTACGCCTCGCCGCTGGCGACGGCCAAGTCGGGGCGACCATCGCCGTTCATGTCGCCGAAGGAGACGCCAAAGGAGTCGCCCGAGACCGGTGCGGTCCACGCGGCGGTGGTGTTGAGCACGCCGTTGTTGTTCATGTACAGGCGGGCGGACGTGCCGCCCTGCGCGAGCAGGATTCCGACCGCGACATCGGGCCAGCCGTCCGCGTTGACATCGGCGACATCGAGGTGCCCGTGATAGGCGGTGTTGGCGGATTGCCAGCTGGGCGAGCGTTCGAGCTGACCCGTGCCGTCGTTGTAGTAGACGACGACGCGCTGCAGCGAGATGTCATTGCCGTTGGAGACGACCAGGTCGAGCCAGCCGTCGCGGTTGAGGTCGACCAGGGCGGCGCCGGTGGAGACCTGCATGTCGAGCGAGGTCCAGTCGGGGTTGGTGGAGAAGACCTGGGAGAGCGCTAGCGGGGACAGACCGGCCAAGGCGAACAAACCGGGGAAGGTGCCACGCGCGAAGGAGCGATTCATGTCTTTCTCCCTGAATGGATGTGGGAATGCCCGATACGGAGCATCAAATCCCGCTGATCCACACTCTACCGGACGTTGGCGAGAATTCGATTCCCAAACAAGTCCCGGATTTGCTCGGAGATTCTCACGGTTTGCGGTAGGATGTGCCCGCACGAAGCATGGAACCAACCCCCGCCCAACAAGTCACGCGGCTGATGCGCGCCGCGGGCGCCGGCGACCCCAAGGCCGCCGAGTCGCTGCTCCCGCTTGTATACGACGAGCTTCGTCGTCTGGCGGCGGCGCAGCTTTCCAAGGAGCCGGCGGGCCAGACGCTCCAGCCCACGGCGCTGGTCCACGAGGCGTACCTGCGCCTGGTCGGCGGCGAGGCGATCGAGTGGCAGGGGCGCGGGCACTTCTTCGCGGCCGCGGCCCGCGCGATGCGCCGCATCCTCATCGATCGGGCGCGTCGACATCGGGCCGCCAAGCACGGCGGTGATCGCGCCCGCGCCGACCTGCGCGAGGACCTGATCGCCGATCCCACGCCCGGCACGGGGGGCGGCGGGATGGACCTCTTGCGTCTTGACGCGGCGCTCGCGCGCCTCGAGGCCCGCGACTCGCGCCAGGCGGAGATCGTGCTGCTCCGCTACTTCGCGGGGCTTTCGATCGAGCAGACGGCCGAGGCGCTGGGCGTTTCGACGGGCACGGTCAAGAACGACTGGGTCTTTGCGCGGGCGTGGCTGCGGCGCGAGCTGGAATCGATCGGCGATGGAGAGCTTGGATGAGCGCGGAGTTTGATCGGCGCTCACGCGAACTCTTCGCACGCCTCGTCGAGCTCTCGCCCGACGAGCAGCCGGCGTTCCTCGATCGCGAGTGCGCCGGCGACGAGGCGATGCGGCACGAGCTCGAATCGCTCCTCTCGCACCACGACACCGATCCTTCGTTTCTCGAGGGCTCGGCCCTCGCCGACGCGGGGCTGACGAGCGACGACCTGGGCGCGGAGTCGCCCAGCATGGCCGCGGGGAGCACGATCGGGCGATACACGATCATCAAGGCGATCGGCGTGGGGGGGATGGGGGTGGTGTACGCGGCGCGCCAGGACGCGCCGGACCGCGTGGTCGCGCTCAAGCTGGTGCGCCCCGGCTTTGTCTCGTCGTCGATGCTGCGCCGGCTTTCGCGCGAGGCGTCGACGCTCGGCATGCTCCAGCACCCGGGCATCGCGCAGGTGTACGACGCGGGGACGGACCATCGCTCGGGCGTGGCGATTCCTTTTGTCGCGATGGAGCTGGTCGAGGGGCGCCCGCTCGACAAGTTCGCGCGCGAGCAGGCGCTGTCGGTGCGGGCGCGGCTGGAGCTCTTCGCGCGGGTGTGCGACGCCGTGGCGCACGCGCACCAGCGCGGCGTGATCCACCGCGACCTCAAGCCCGCCAACATCCTGGTGACGCCGGACGCGCACCCGAAGATCCTGGATTTCGGCATCGCTCGCCTCGCGGATCGCGCGGGCCAGGCGACGCTGCAATCCGAGGCCGGCCAGGTGCTGGGCACGCTGGCCTACATGAGCCCGGAGCAGGTGTCGGGCGATCCGGCGCGTCTCGACATCCGCGCGGACGTGTACTCGCTGGGCGTCATCCTGTACGAGCTTCTGGTGGGCAAGCCGCCGCTGGACGTCGCGAACTCGAGCGTGCACGCAGCGATCCGCGTGATCAGCGAGCAGGAGCCGTGCTCGATCGCGGTCCACGACTCCTCGCTCAAGGGCGACATCGAGACGATCGCCGCCAAGGCGTTGGAGAAGGACCCCGCGCGCCGCTACGGCACGGCGGGAGAACTCGCGGACGACATCCGGCGCTTCCTGCAGGATCAGCCCATCCTGGCGCGCCCGCCGACGCGCACGTACCTTGTCCGGAAGTTCGTGCGCCGCCATCGGACGCTGGTGGGCGCGACGACGATCATCTTTCTGACGCTGGTGGGAGGGATCGCGGCGACGCTCTGGCAGGCGAGCGAGGCGCGGGCCAAGACCAAGCTGGTCGAACGGGAGCTGCAGACCAACGACCAGATCAACCAGTTCTTCCTGCAGATCATCATGGCCGCGTCGCCCCACATGGCGCTGGGTCGCGAGGTATCGGTGCGTGAGGCGCTCGACAAGGCCGCGGAGAAGATCGCGCCCGAGACGATCGCGGACCCGAAGATTCGCGCGGCGATCCACGGCACGATCGGGCGTGCGTACTACAACGTGGGCGATTACGCCAAGGGCGAACTGCACCTGCGCCGCGCGGTCGAGGTCGGATCGCATGCCGAGCCCCGGTGGTCGCAGTCGAATTCGTACTGCATCGCGACGCTGGCGCAGCTTCTCATCGAGACCAAGCGGGCGAAAGAGGCCGAAGCGATGGTGCGCGGCGTGCTCCCCGAGTCTCTGGCGCACCTCGGGCCCGCCAACGACGCCGTGCTCGACCTGAAGCACGCGCTGGCGAACTCGCTTGCGATCGGCACACCGGAGGCGGACGAGCTGTACCGCGACCTGATCGCGGAACGCCGGGTTGACGGCGCCCACCAGCGCGACCTGGCGTTTGTGCTGACCAACCTGGGCGTCAGCCTGTGCAACCAGGGCAAGCTCGACGTGGGCCTGCCTTATCTGCAGGAAAGCTACGAAGTCCGGCACACGCTTTTCGGCGACAAGCACCCCGACAGCCTGAACTCGCTCTTCAACCTCGCGATCTACCTCACCAAGGCGGGGCGCACCAGGGAATCGGCCGATCGCTTCGAGCAGGTCGTCGAGATCGCGACGGAGCTCTACGGCGTGCGCCACCCGCGCACGCGGAACTATCTCAGCCAGGCGACGATGATGATGATCGGGGCCGACCGGATGGACTTGGCGCTCAAGTACACCGACACGCTCGTCGCCGCCGCCCAGGACGAGAGGGGAAACTGGAACGACACCTCGGAGATGGCCCACGGCATGCGCTGCACGGTGCATATCCGGCGGAAGGAGTGGGAACTCGCCCGCGCCGATGCGCAGTGGACCTACGACCACGCGCTGGCGCGAGTGAAGGACCCGAATCACGTCGAGGTGCTCCAGGCCTGCACGCTGTTCTATGACCTGGCCGAGGCGCGCGAGGACAAGGAAGAACTCGCCAAGTGGACCGAACGCCTCAAGGGCTCACCCTTTGATCCCACGGTCGCGGAGAATCACCGCGATCTCGCGGAAGAAGCCGCCGCCCAGGGTGTGAAGAAGAAGGACAAGTAATAGTCGAAACAGCGATTCGGCGAGACAGCGAGGCAGGTGGAAGAAGAAGTGGTCCGCTGGCCGGGTAGTCAAGTGGCCGGATGAAGGCCGCGCGACTCCCGGCGGATTCTCTCCGTGATTTCGTGCCCTCTGGTTTCCACTCGGTCACGTTGCCACTTCGCCACTCAACCACTTCTCCTGTTCACTTGGCCCCTCCTCGACACCCTCGCTCATCCCGAGTGCCGAGTGCCCAGTGCCTCTCTTCTTCAGCACCCCGCGTCGAACGCGCTGGCGAAGGCGTCGTAGTCATTGCCGTTGACGAAGCCGTCGCCGTTGAAGTCCGCGCCCGTGTTGCCGATGTCAAAGAGGGTGGCGAAGGCGTCGTAGTCGTCGCCGTTGACGAAGCCGTTGCCGTCGAAGTCGGCCGGGCAGCCGACGAGGTAGGCCTGGTACGCGTTCACGATGCCGAAGCCGCGGATGAACAGTGGGTCGGTGGTGTGCGTGGCGGCGTAGTCCGACGCGGAGCGCGTGACATACGTCCGCATGCGGTCGACCGACCAGCTCGGGCGCGCGCCGGTGAGGCAGGCGACCACCGAAGCGACCACGGGCGTGGAAAGCGACGTGCCGCTGGCGGTCGCATAGTTGTAATCGTCGTATGGCCAGACGCAGAGCGTGTCGACGCCGCGCGCCATCACCTCGGGCTTGATCCGCCCGTCGGCCGTGGGCCCGGTCGAGGTGAACCACGCGCTCGAGCCCCCCGAATCCACGGCGCCGCACGTGATCACGCGGAACGCGTCGGCGGGCGCGATGAGGGTGCTGGTGCTCGGGTTCCCGTCGTTGCCCTCGTTGCCCGCGGCGGTGCAGCAGTGCAGCCCGTTGTTGTTGGCGATGTTGACCGCGATGGTCGTGACGGCGGTCTGGCCGTCGAGATCGGCCTGGGTGTACCAGTCGATGTAGCCGAGGCTCGACGTGGTGATGTCCGCGCCCTGGGCTTCGCAGAGCTCCAGGCCGCCCACGTAGTTGTCCTCTTCGATGGGTGTTTCGCTGGTGACGTCCTCGGTCTTGCAGAGGACGAAGTGCGCGTCGTAGGCGCCGCCGACGAAGGTGCCCGGGAGATAGCCGCCGATGACCGAGAGGATGAGCGTGCCGTGAACGTGCTGGTCGCCGTAGTCGCCGCCCTCGATGTCGGTGTTGCCGTCGTTGTTGATGAAGTCGTGCTCGGCCAGCACGACCAAGGGGTGCAAAGGCTGGGTGAAGATCTGGTGCGTGCGATGGAAGCCCGTGTCGAGGATGCCGATCACGACGCCCTCGCCCGTGAAGCCGGCGCCGTGCAGCGCGGCGAGGTTGACCTGGTTCGTCTGGTCCTCGGTGTACCCATAGAAACTGCGCGCGACCGTGGTGTCGGCCTTGGTCGGCACGCCGTCGGTCCCGCGCCGCTTGCCACCCAGCACGGGGCGCACCTCGGCCACGCAATCAAGCCCGCGCAGCGCCGCGACCTGTTCGGGCGTCGCGTAGACACTGACCGCATTCAGCCACCGGCTTTCAACGTGGATCTTCGCGCCCGTCGCCTCGATCCTGGTCCGATATCCCGCGTCGACCGGAAGGTCGCTCGCGTCGAACAAACCCGCGATGCTTCGCCGCGCCTGGCGACGCGCCACCTGGCGCGGATTGGCGGAGTCCTTGAGCGCCAGCACCGCGGCGTCCTGCTCCGCCCTGCTCGCAAAGCCCTTGTCCTTCAGGAAGACCCACATTTTCTGGGGCTTGGCGCGCGCCTGGGCTGCGGGAGTGGAAGCGCCGACATCGGCGGGGGGAGCGCCGACGGCCATGCCGGCCAGCGCGAAGAGTGAAGCGGCGGAAACCACGGCGTACGCAAGCGAGCGGGCGTTCATGCGGAATCTCCAGGCCGACATTGCGGCGCTCCATCCTCGCGGAAATGCGATGGTGAAGCAAGGGGAGTTTGGTGTGAAATGGAACGCGAACGGCGCGACCGGAAGCCAAAACGCGGACCCGCACGAACGTGCGCCCGGCTCATTCGCCATGAAACTCGCGGCGCTTCGATCAATCGTGACCAACACGAAGACCGAGATCGAGGGTGCAGGGTCGATTCGATCAAAGCGGAGGCGAGCTGATTCCGCCGTCGCGCCGGTTCTTGCCACACGCGTGCTGACCTACGGCCTCTTCTCTTCGTCGTACGCGTCGATCACGCGCTGCACCAGCGGGTGGCGCACCACGTCCGAGCGATCGAGCGAGACGAAGCCGACGCCGTGCGTGCGCGCCAGGCGCGCGGCGGCGTCGACCAGGCCCGATTCGCGCGGCTCTTCGAGGTCGATCTGGGTCGTGTCGCCGGTCACGATCATCTTGCTCCCGTGGCCCATGCGGGTCAGGAACATCTTCATCTGGCCGCGCGTGGCGTTCTGGGCCTCGTCGAGGATGATGACGGCGTTGTTGAGCGTCCGCCCGCGCATGAACGCCAGCGGCACGACCTCGACCACGTCGTTCTCCATGAAGCGGCGCACCGTCGCGTAGTCCATCATGTCGTGGAGCGCGTCGAGCAGCGGGCGCAGGTACGGGTTGACCTTGGCCTGCATGTCGCCGGGGAGGAAGCCGAGCTTTTCGCCCGCCTCGACCGCGGGGCGCGCCAGGATGACCTTGGTGACGCGCGAGGTCTTGAGCAGGTGGACGGCGGCGGCGACGGCGAGGTACGTCTTGCCCGTGCCCGCGGGACCGATCGAGAAGACGAGGTCGTGGTCGCGGATGGAATCGAGGTAGCGCTGCTGGTTGGTGGTCTTTGCGCGGATCAGTTTGCCGCGCGAGTAGACGTCGAGCGAGCCGTCCCACGTGGCGGCCGAGTCGATGAACTGGCCGTCTTCATCGGAGACGTCGAGCGTCGGCATGGGGCGACCCGCCTGGTCGCTGATGATGTCGAGCACGTCCTGGCGCGTGAGCGAGCGCTCGTCGACGGCGGCCTGGAGCAGGCGCTCGATGACGCGCCGGGCGGCGGCGACGGCGTCGCGCGGGCCCTTGAGCTGGATCTCGCCGTCGCGCGACGTGATGTGAACGCCCAGCGCCTCGCGGATCAGCTTGAGGTTCCGCTCCGCGGGCCCCAGGACGGGCACGCTCCGGTCGGTCTTGCGTTGGATTCGGATGGTTGTTTCCACGACGTGACTATCGTAGGGCTTTCGGGACGAAAGTTGGCGGGCCCGATGGCCGACAGTTTTCTCTGGGACCATCGCGACCAGGACGGTAAGGAGGGACCATGGCACAGAAGCCCGTGATCGGCATCGACCTCGGCGGCACCAACATGCAGATCGGCGTGGTGGGCGAGGGCGGGAAGGTGCTGGGCACCGCGCGCAAGAAGACCAAGGCCGCGGACGGCATGGACGCGGTGCTGTCGCGTCTCTCCGAGGGCGTGATCGAGGCGTGCGCCGAAGCCAAGCTGTCGCTGAAAGACATCTCGGCGGTGGGCATCGGCGCGCCCGGCGCGGTCGACCCCAACAAGGGCGTGGTGCTCGAGGCCGTCAACCTCCGTTGGTCCGACGTGGCGCTGGCGAACATCCTGACCAAGAAGCTGGGCGTGCCCACGTTCCTTGACAACGACGTGAACGTCGCGGTGTACGGCGAGAACAAGGTCGGCGCGGGCAAGAACGCCGCGGACCTGCTCGGCGTTTGGGTCGGCACGGGCATCGGCGGCGGGCTAATCCTGAGCGGTGAGTTGTACTACGGCACGTTCATGACCGCCGGCGAGATCGGGCACACGATCCTGATCCCCAACAACCCGCCGGGGCACCGCTCGCTCGAGCACAACTGCTCGCGCACCGCGGTGGTCGATCGCCTCGTGCGCCTCATCGAGAGCAACCACCCCAGCTCGCTCTCGTCGATGGTCGACGGCGATTTCGAACGAATCAAGTCCAAGGTCGTCGCCAAGGCGTATGAGGAGGGCGACGAACTGACGGTCGAGGTCGTCGACGACGCGGCCAATTTTCTTGGCATCTCGATCTCCAACGTCGTCACGCTGCTCTCGATCGGCAAGGTCGTGCTGGGCGGCGGGCTGACCGAGGCGATCGGCGACGCGTTCGTCGAGAAGGTGGCGGAGAGCTGCCGTCGATTCGCGTTCCCCGACGTGTGCAAGAAGGTCGAGATCGTGGCGAGCAAGCTGCGCGACGACGCGGGGGTGATCGGGGCGGGGCTCATCGCGATGGAGAGGCTGAAGAAGAAGTAGGGGGAGCATGTCGGGCGTCAAGAAAGAAGAAGGATGGAAGAGACGGAGAGACAGAGAGACGCACGGACGAAGCGAAGAGCAAAGCAGAGACGACGCGATTGAGCTGTAAGAGCTGGTCGGTCGTGCGCGATGAAACCACCACGCACATTGGCCTCGCTCGCGTTTCGGGCTCGTCAAGACCCCTGTCTCGCTGCTTCGTTGTTCGCTCAGGCCTTTCGGCGAAGATATCCGCTCGGGTTGAACGTCATCATGAACCGCTCGCGGCTCGCGTCGATCTCGAACCGGTCGTTCTCTTTCATGAAGTCCGCGACCGCTTCGAACGGCCCGGGGCCCGCGTCGGGCTCGTAATCGGTCCACACGGGATGCCCGTTGATGTTTGAGTCCTCGACAATGAGGTAGCAGCCGGGCGAGACCATCGCCCAGTATGCGCGGAGTTCCGCCAGCACGTGGTCGCGCGAGTGGAGCGAATCGAGGATCACCATCACGCGATCGCCCGCGCGGACACGCTCGCGCACCCGCGCGACGATCGATTCATCGGTTGACGAGCCGAGCAGGTACTCGATCCGCGCGTGACGCGGCATGTTCGGGCGCTGGGCGATGTCGACCGAGACGATGCGCGAGGTCTTCGCGCTGTCGCCCATCGTGTCGAACAGGTGGGCCATGTAGAGCGCCGTCCCGCCGTGGGCCGTCCCGCACTCGATGACGAGCGTGGGGCGGGTCTGGTGGATGATCTCCTGGTAGACCCACAGGTCGAGCGGGCACTTCCAGGCGGGCACGCCCATCCACGTCGTGCTCCGCCACAGGCCGGCGTAGTAGTACGCCTCGTGGAACGCGTCGACGCGGCGCGACACTTCCTCGCGCGGGTACTTGGGATTCGGCCTGGCTCTTCCCTTGGCCTGTGTCACCCACGCCCCCCATCGGCGCGACGTCCCGCGCGATCGCCCCGGAGCGCACGGTACACGCCCGAGTTCTTCAGTTCCGCGATCACACGATACGCACGGCTGGCGCGGATCCGCCCGATTTCCTCCGCGGGGCTCGTTGCCGCCGGCTGGCGCATCTCGGCCTCGCTGTATTTCAGGCGTGCCGCGACGCGATAGATCGGCGTGCGCTTGGCGAACTGCACGAGCCGCCACGCGCGCGAGCCGGTCAGTTCGTCCAGCATCGCCTTTGATTCGATCCACGGCGCCGACGGGCGGCACAGCTCGATGCGACGCTCGTCGTTGTACCGCGAGAGGAGGTCGGGTAGGCCGAAGTGGACAAAGAAGCCCTGCGGCCAGCGTGAGCGCTGCGCGTGCTCCTTCAGCCTGAGCCACCCGCTGTTGCTCTGGAGCGCGTCGCGGAGCAGAGACGAGGGAAGCGAGGCGCGGAGATCGTGGAAGCCGCCCACGCCGAAGGTCTCGTTGTGCCGGAGCGAGAAGAACGCGTCGGCGACCTCGCGCGCGGGGTGCGTGAGTGCTTCGCGGATCAATTCGAGCGCGGCGGCACGCATCTCGCTCGCGCATGCGCCGCGCAGCGCGACCCAGCGGGCGACATGCGGGATCGCGTCGAGCACGCCCGCCTGGAAGAACCGCGTGTGCGTCTCGTGGACCGCGTCCTCGTCGGGGTTGGATTCGCGGATCGCGACCGGGCGGCCGTTGACCTTGGAATAGCCGATCACGCTCCCGCCCGGCGCGTTGCAGAGCATCTCGATGACCGCGACGTCGGAGAGCAGCGACGCGGTGAGCGGTTCATCACGGCGCATGTCCGGGCCGAACGCGAGCTTGCTCGTGTTGGCGGGCTGCTCGTTGAGCGGGCGCTGCATGCCCAGGTAGACGCCGGCGAGGTGCGTGCCGGGGAGGATGTACGCGAGGTTGTCCTGGATCGTGCCGCGCCAGCCGATGTCGACCAGGACGTGGGCGCGATCGCCGCGTGAGATGCCGCGGGATTCGAGGTAGCGGAGGAGCAGGTCACGACGGCGGTTGCGCTGGCGCTCGAGCAGGCGCACGAACATCGGGTCCGCGAGGAGCGCGACGGCACGCGGGTCTTGCCACGGGTACTTGATCGGGGTCGTGGGATCGATACCGTGCCGCGCGAGCAGGGGCTCGGCCGCGAATCGCTCGACGCCCAGCGTCGCGAGCAACTGGCCGATCGATTGCGTCGAGTAGAGATTCCACACGCGCATGAACTCGCTGGGCGTGACCTCGCGCAGCGACGGGAAGAACGTCGCCAGGCGGCTGACCTCGATGACGCATTCCGCGGGGACCGCGAGGCCCAGGAGCCGCCCGTCGGGGCACGCGCCGGCCATGGCACGATGGATGGCGGCGAAGAACTCGCCCTCGCGTGTGCAGTAGTGGATGGTCGCAACGCCGCGCTTCCACGCTTCCTCCATCGCGGCGAGGATGAAGCCGGCGAAGAAGGGGGCAAGGCGCACGCCGAGCGAGTAGAGCGCCCGCTCGCGCGCGTTGAAGAGGTCAGGAGGCGTGAATCGATCCTCAAGCTCGCGCGAGAGCGAGGCGACGTCAACCGAGCCGCGTTCGAGGCGATCGCGGAATCGTGCGTTGTGCGCGGCCCGCAGCGATTCCTCGCGCGGATTGATGAAGTGAACCGCGCGAACCCCCAGCGACGCCGCGGCGGCCACGTCGGAGTGGGGGTTGTCGCCCACGTGAACGTGGGCCGAGGGAACGCCCGCGAGCTCCTGGTGCAGTTGGCGGAAGAGGCGCCCGGAGCGCTTGTTGAGGTAGGGATCGCACGAAACCACCACGTCACTGAGCTTCACATCGGGAGCACGGACCGACAGGAGGCGCTGCATGAGCGGCGCGCCCATGTAGAAGTCCGAGAGCGCGACGACGCGGTCGGCCTTCAGGTCCGCCAGCACGCGCGGGAGCATTCCGTCGGCGTAGCAGACCTCGCATTCGCGCTCGAACTCGAACGCGACGAGCTCCGCCGCGGCTTCCGCCGGACCGTGGGGCATGGTCTCGGTGCGCAGCACCTCGCCCGCCCAGCGTTCCATCACTTCCTCGATGCGGTATTCGTCGTCGAGCCCGCGGGCGCGATTGGCCATCGCGATGTCGTGCTCTGCCCGAACCCGCGCCTCCATCAGCACGCGCGGCGAGTTGAACGCGGGGCGGAGGTCGGCGTTCCGCCAGAGCCACAGGAAGCGCGCGGTCGCCAGCTTGACCTCGTCGGGGTGGCAACGACGCCGGAGGATGGTGTCCCAGATGTCGGTCGTGACGAGGGTGGGCATTGATCAGTGTGTGTTGGTGGGTGGGTTGACGGGTGGGTTGGTCGATTGGGGCGGGGCGAATTCCGGGCCGTAGCGCCGGCGTGCGTACCAGCGGTACACGCCCGTGGACTTGGACTGCTGGATGAGCTTGTACGAGCGGCTGTTCTTGATGCGCCCGAGTCTCGCGAGCGGGTCCTCGTTGGGATCGATGCGGTCCCAGCCCTCGCCGAAGCGGAGGTGGGCGAGCGCGCGATACACGGCCGTGCGCTTGAAGGCCTGCACCGCACGCCAGCTGCGCGAGCCGTCGATGAACGCCAGCTCGTGCTCGGCCTCGAGACGCCGGCGCATCGCGTGCTCCATGTCCGCGGCGGCGGCGAGTTCCTCGGGCGTGACGTCGCCGGGCTTGGGTGGGAGCATCCGCACCGGCGCCTGGCGGTACATCGGCGCCAGCACGCGGTTCATCTCGCGGAACTCGCCCGCGCGATCGGCGAGCACGAGTTCAACGCCCGCGACGAACTGGGTGAAGCCGCGCTCCAGCGTGCGGGGCTTCATGTACTCCACGCCGAACTTCGACATCGCGTCGCGCTTCGCGGGATCGTCGAGCAGCGACATGATCGCGCGGGCGATCGCCTCGGGGCGCTGGTCGGCCAGCAGCACGCCGCCCTCGGGCATGTCGTAGAGGTTGTTGTCGCGGTGGATGTCAACGACGGGCAGGCCCGCGGCCATCATCTCGAACGGGATGCGGCTGGGGTTGCTCGAGCTGATGCACAGCCCGACCTGGCAGGTGTTGTACAGCTCGTTGCACTGCTCGACGTTCACGAGCCCGAGGTTGGTGTGCTCGAACCAGGTGCCGGGCTTCTCGCGCGAGCCGTAGAGATACACCTTCACGTCGGGATGGTGGTGCTTGATGATGCCCATGGTCTCGACGGAGAGCACGGGGCAGCGGCGCGGTTTTTCGGGCTGGCAGATCACGCAGACCGCTCGCTCGCGCTGCTTGCCGAGCGGGCGATACACCCGGCCGTCGGCGCAGAACTCAAAGAACGTCCCGTAGGAATCGAAATCGTGGCGCATCTTGCTGGTGAGCCAGCGCCCGATGGTGAGCGGCGTGAGCCCCAGGCGGAACGAGTTCTCCGCGATGAGGTAGCCGTCGCCCATGGGCATGAACAGTGCCTCGAAATCCTGCACGAAATAGGCCTTGCGCCGGATGGGAAGCCCCGCGACGAATCGCGCGGTGTACCACGCGGTGGCGAACACCAGATCAAACTCGCCCTTGACGTGCCAGCCCAGGTGAACGTGGGGGCAGGCAAAGCCGAAGTAGCCGCGCATCTGGTGGAGCACCTGCTCGTGCTCGGGCGTGCCCGGCGCGAACTCGCGGTTGCCGGGCGTTTCAACGAAGACATGGCACTCGTGCCCGGCGTCGATGAGCGCCTGGATGTTCTGGAAGATCGTGCGGTGACCGCCCGAGCCCTCGATGAGCGAGGGAACGATCCAGGCGATCCGCGAGGGACGCGACGATATGGGGACGTGGGTGCTCATGCCTTTCGATGACTCTCCGCCGAAGCCTTCACCGCGGTTGCAAGCCCGTTCTCCGCGTCATTCCCGCGCAGCGCCGCCAGGGCCCGTGCCCACGGCCCGCCACGGTCCTTGGCCGCCATCTGGATGATCTGCTCCAGCCGCTCGGTGCGCAGCTCGAGCAGCTCGATGTCGGTATTGAGCTTGCCCGTCAGGGCCCGTAGTTCCTCGATCATGTCGTTCTTCTCCTCGATCGTCCTGCGCAGCGATTCGATGACCTTCAGGCGGTCGCGGTGCTCGCGCTCGCGGGCGGCCAGCTCGTTCCGCGAGGCATCAAGATCGCGCGTGAGCGCCGCCGACACGCCCCGGACGCGCTCGTGCTCGCCCCGCTCGCTCTGCAATTCCGCCTCGCGCTGGCGGAGCGTCGCCACAAGCTCGGCGGCGTGCTGATCGAGCTCCGCGGCCCGCGCCCGCAGACGCTGGTTTTCTTCGCTCTGGGCCTTGGCCGCCATCGCGAGCGAGCGCACCTCGCCCAGGATCGCCTCGCGCTCGCGCTGCGCCTCGGCCAGCTGCGCCCGCACCGTCTCGTGCTCGGCCCGCATCGTCGCCAGCGACGTCAATGCACGATGAATCTCGTCCACGCGCTTGCGAAGCTCGCCCTCGGCCGCCTTGCGCGCCTCGCCCTCCTGCGCCATCGCCCGCGCCCGCTCGGTCAGCTCCGTCTCCCGCGCGCGGAACTTCTGGATCTCCGCGTCACGCCGCGCGATCATCTCCGACTGATGGTTGATCGCGCCCATCCTCTCGACGGCCAGCTCCGACGCGCTCTTGAGATCCTGCGCAAGCTTCTCGATCGTCGCCCGGGCGTCGCGCTGCTCGGAGGCGATCTGCTCGCCGCCCTTGCGAGCCCCGTTCGCTTCCGCCTGGAGCTTGGCGATCGTGGCGTCGCGCTCGCTGATCATGCGCGACTGGTTATCGATCGCGACCATGCGCTCGACGGCCATTTTCTTGTTGTCGTCTCGCTCGATCGAGGCAAGCTCGTATCTTGACCGGAACTCGTAGACCCCGACCTTGTCTCCGATGTTCTGGGCGACGAGCCGTCGGTAGACCGCGTCGCCCTTGGGGAAGAGCACGCCGAGCCCCCACGAGTGCGTGAACGCGAACGACGTGTGCTTCTTCGAAAGCTCATCCCAGAACTTGGCCGAGCCGTAGCCCGTGTCGTCGGCCGTGTCGTGGAACAGCATCACGCCGTTCTCGGCGAGCTTGGGGAGCCACGTCTCAAAGTCGTGCGCGACGGCGTCGTAGGTATGAAACCCGTCGATATGAATCAGCTCCGCGGACGCGTCGTCAACGTGCGGCAGGGCTTCGTCGAACGTCATGCGGAGCAGTCGCGTGCGCTGGCGCGTGAAGAACTTCGCGATGGTGTCGGTGACGTTCCTGTACACGTCTTCGCCGTACGGCCCGGTGTGCCCGTCGCCGCGCCAGGTGTCGACGCCGACGCACTCGCCATCGATCTTCTCGTCGCGCATCGCCTGGAGGAACGCGAAGTAGCTGGTGCCCCAGTGGACGCCGAGCTCGACCAGGCGCGACGGCCGCATGAAGCGCACGAGGTCATAGGCAAAGCCGCGATGGCCCGCCCACGGATACACACGCATCAGCGGGTGCAGCTCGTCGGAGGCGAAGGTCGGTGTGGAGACCGTCCACTCGGGCTGGAAGAGCGGGGCGTGGCTCATGCGGCGCCCTCCCGCGGCGTGCCGGTATCGCTGAGGATCGTGAACTCGAATCCGCGCAGCGGGTTGGTGAACTGACCGTGGATCGCCTTGCCGGGGCTGATGCCGTTGACCGCGGCGACGTTGTGGGCCCAGCACTGGATCGCGTGGTGCAAGGGATCGTTGCCCTCGCCCACGCCGAAGGTGATGGTGTACTCGCCCGGGAAGAGATCGGGCCAGCGATAGTCGAGGCGCGCGTGGTAGTGGCCCGGGCCGGGCAGGTCGACGAGCTTGCCGGGCGATGAAAGGCTGTTGTCGCCGCAGACGTTCTTGCCGAAGCGATCAACGACCATCGAGCCGAAGATGAGCTGCTTCTTGGCGCGATCCGTGCGGACCTGGATGTGGCAGGAGAAGGGGTCGCCGGGCTTGAGGGCCTGCGCTGCTCGTCCTTTCTGGTCGGTGAGCGCGACGCGCTCGATCACGACCTCGCCCGCGCCGCCCCGATCGCCGGGCGTCACGTCGACCCAAGGCAAGGAATCATCCGCGTGCTCGACCCTGATCGGCGTCGGCGCGCCGCCCGTGTCCTTCGCGGCCGGAGTGCGCCCGCGCGAGAATTCCTCGGTGTGGACGAGCTTGGTGTAGAACTCAATCGCCTCGGCGGGCGGACCGTCGAACATCTGCCTGCCCTTGTGGAGCACGATCGCGCGGTCGCACAGCGTGGCGACCGAATCCATCGAATGGGTCACGAGGATCTTGGTCGCGTGGGCGAGTTCGTCGCGCATGAAGCGCATGCACTTCTGCTGGAAGAAGATGTCGCCCACCGCGAGCGCCTCGTCGACGATCAGGATGTCGGGGCGGACCTGGGCCGCGACCGCGAACGCCAGGCGCACGAACATGCCGCTGGAATAGGTCTTGACGGGCTGGTCGATGAAGTCGCCGATGTCGGCGAAGTCCTCGATGGTCGGCATGAGGTCGCGGGTTTCCTGGCGCGACAGGCCGTGCAGCGCCGCGGCGAGGTAGACGTTCTCGCGCCCGGTGAACTCGTGGTTGAACCCTGCGCCCAATTCGAGCAGGGCCGACAGGCGCCCCTCGACCCGCACTTCCCCCTGGGTCGGCGCGAGGATGCCCGCGACAACCTGCAGAAGGGTGGATTTACCCGAGCCGTTGCGCCCGATGATGCCGACGGTTTCACCCCGCGCCACGCTGAACGAGATGTCGCGGAGCGCCCAGAAGTCCTGGAAGTACTGGCGCTTCCAGCGGAAGAGGGCTTGCTTCAGACGGTCGACGGGGCGGGCGTAGATCTGGTACGCCTTGCTGAGATTGCACACGGAAATCGCGGGCGGCGACGACCCTGCCGCGTCACCCACACCCATCGCGCGCGGCGTGGGCACCTTTTCCCTCATTGCAATCGACATGCGGCGGCCTCGGCGCTGGCCAAGCCCTGACAACAGAGCCCGGAATCTCCAACGAATCAGGGTAGCGCGTCAGGCCTTGGCGGTCCCCGCCTCGGCAGGCTTCTGTGCGGGTACCTTCACCTTGAGCGGCGCGTCGGGCGAGAGCGGAACGGGAACCTGCATGAGACAGGCGCCGCACGAGTCCTTGTAAACCTCGGTGCGAAGGTGGAGGGCCGCGCCGTTCACGATGTTGAGTGAGCCGACCTCGGGGTGCCCGCCCCGCCATTCGTCAAGGGCGCGCCGCACGCCGCCCTGGCCGGTCGCGTCGAACTGGCGGGCGTACTCCGATGAGTCGTGGCACAGCATGAACCCGCCGGGGCGGATCGCGGGGTACCAAAGGTCGAGCTCGCGCACCGTGTGCTCGTACAAGTGCGATGAATCAATGATGACCAGCTCGGGGGCCCGGCCAAGGTACGCGCGGGCGAGCGACGGCTGCTCCGCGGCGGCCGAGTCGCTGCATTCAACCCGCACCACGCCGTCAAGCCCGGCACGCTCCACCCAGCCCCGGGTGTAATCGCAGAGCTTCTCGTTGATGTCGATCGTGTAGAGCGCGTGCTTGGCCCCGATGTGACGCAGCATGAAGCCCGTGAGGAGCGTCGAGTAGCCCGCGTAGTGCCCGAGCTGGACCACGGCGGGGAGCCCGCTCCCCATGACCAGCGACTGGATCATGCTCACGAACGGAACCTGGCACTCGCCGATCAGCCCGCGCTCCTGGGTGTCGCGGAACCACGCCGCGAGAATGTCCCACTCGTCGTCGGTCAGGAACGAATACACCGGGGGCACGTACTCGGTCCCGAACATGTGGTGCCACCACATACGCTTGGGTGTTCCGAGCGACCGCATGTCGCGTGGGATGTGCGTCGTCATGGAATCAGCGTAGCGCACCGACCCATCGAACGCGAAGCACAGAACACCGGCAGGGCACGCGTTTACCTAAGTTGCCGAGGGATATATTTCAATCCACCAGAAATACGCCCCGATCGTCCGGTCGTCCGTGTTGGAAGGGTGAAGATCGCAGGGCCGGAAGGCCCGATCCACCGCAAATTCAAGCCGAGCAAATCCCTTCCCCGCGTTCAGGACGTCGCGCGTGAGACGTCCCGAGAAGATGCCCTGCATGTCTTTTTCGTTGGAGCAGCCGCGCAGCGAGAGCGGGACCGGATGGCCGTTCACGCACAGGGTCATCGTCTGCAACTGCTGGCGTGTGTATGACCCCGCTCGGAATCGGATTTCGAGCTCGCGGTCCGTGGAGAGGCACAGGTCCATCGAGGCATCGCGGGTCGGGCCGCTCCAGCGGCACGTAACCCCGTCGGCGATCTTCTCGCGGGGGAGCCACCCGTGCCCGTGCACGGCACGATCGAACCGGTAGTCGAGCCGATCGATCCTTGGGCGACCGGACATCGATTCCGCGTACGCGGAATCGGCCACGGCGGGGTCGTACGCCGCGAATCTCGATTCGAAGAGTTCCTTCGCGCACACGTACAGATCGCGGTCCAGGGCCGTCAGGGCCGCCAGCCGGGCCCGCCCGCGATGGCCCAGGTCCAGGCGGTCGCTCGGCGGGCTGATGTTGTACTTGGGAAAGGCACGCGGGCGAGGCCAACCCATCTGGTGGGCGAGCAGCGCGAGCGAATCATCGAATCGTTCGACGATCCCGACGAACTCGATCCGCCGCAGGCGCGCCATCGCCTTGGCGAGCAGCTCTTCCTGCGAGTACTTGTCCACGAGCGCCCGCGGGCTCTTCATCGCCATCTCATTGTGACCGAAGAAATCGCGTTGAAGGTCGTCGAGCGCCAGAAACCTCGTCTGGAGATTGACCAGCTCCACCTGGCCGTGTTCGTCGAAGACGAAGTCCTCGAACGACATGTCCTTGCAGTGTTCGTGGAGCCAGTGGGACTTCATGCCCAGGACGTGCTTGTACGCCGAGCGGGCCCAGTCCTCCGGCTCGCGCAGCATCGTCGCGATCCGGGGGCGGAAATCCAGCATCTCGAGCGCGAGCCAGCCGTAGTGCCCGCACAGGAGCTGGTACCGCCTGAACCAGCTCGGCGGACGATCGATCAACTCTTCCGTCAACCAGGCCGGGCACACGACATCAGCGTCGAAGTGATCTTCCAGAAACGTCCGGAGCGTCGTTCCCGCCGTCTTGGGAATATGGAGGAAGTAGAGGTGCTCGCCCTGGGCAAGCGGTCGCGGGTCGGGGAGTCTGGTCATGCAATCTTCACCAACGAATGCGACGCCGGACGCGAGGTGTTCACCCCGCTCGGCGTCTGTTCCAAGTTCGATGCGCCCGGCGGGTACGATCCCCCCGAAACGTGCCTGCCGGCCGCGGCAACCGGCGGCCTCACGATCCCGGGACCTCCCACGACGTCTCCCGAGACCCTGACCTTACCGGAAATCGAGCGATGCAGACAGCAGTCTATAACGATCGCCCCCGCTCGCTCATTGCACACCTCAATCCCGTCGCGATGCTCTCCACCCTCTGGGCGCATCGCTCGCTGGCGCTCCAGCTCGCTCGCCGGGACATCGAGGCCCGCTACAAGTCGCAGAAACTCGGGTTGCTCTGGGCTGTCCTCAACCCGCTGGTCCTCCTGGCGATCTACACCTTCGTCTTCGGCGTGATCTTCCCCAATCGCCTGGGCGGCTCGCACGAGGAGCACCTGGGCCTGTACGCCCTCAACGTCTTCCTCGGGCTCGTCACGTTCGGCCTGTTCCGCGACCTCTTCAACCACGCGCCGGGCCTGGTCGTTGCCAACAGAAACTACGTCAAGCGCGTCGTCTTCCCCCTCGAGGTCCTCACCATCGCCGATTTTCTCTCCTGCCTCTTCAACCTGCTCATCGGCGTCGTGGTATGGCTGGTCGGCTACCTGGCGATCCAGCACGAAGCTCCCCCCCTGGAGACGATCCTGTTCCCCGTGCTCATCATCCCAGTCGCGCTCCTGGGCCTGGCGGCGAGCTGGTTCCTCTCGGCCCTCACGGTGTTCGTGCGCGACCTGTCGAACGCGGTCGAGATGGTCTCGACCGTGCTTTTCTTCCTCACGCCCATCTTCTACAACCTGAACAACGTGCCGCCGTTGATGCGCGAGGTGCTGAAGTTCAACCCCATGGCACAGGCGGTGGAGGGCGCGCGGGCGGCGATGATCCGCGGCGAGCAGCCGGACTGGCAGAACTGGTCGATCACGCTGGTAGCCGCCGCCCTGGCCGCCCTGTTCTCCTACGCGTTCTTCACCAAGGCCCGGCGTGCGTTCGCGGATGTGCTGTAGAAAACACCGGGCACCCGGCACTGGGCACATTCGCACGATTTCACATGACCCATGCCGGAGTCGTTGCCCCCCGAAGGCGACCTTGAGTCTTTGCGCGGTGTGCCACCGTGAAACCTTGAACATGCAAAGCCGTGCGTTGTGACCATGCGCCATGTGCCATGTGGAGATGTGAACATGTGCCGCGGCGCCCTGCGCAACGCCTACCGCTCGCTCTTGCCCGCCAGCTCGTGCACCGCGCGCGTCAGCCCCTCGACCGTCCGCGTCATGCGCTCAAGATCAAGCGTCTCGATCGTGTCAGTCGCCTTGTGATAGTTTGGATTGCGGAAGTTCGCCGTGTCCGTCACCATCACCGCCGGGATCCCCGCGAGCAGGAACGGCGCATGGTCCGATCGCATCAGGTCGGGGAGCGGCACCGGCGAGAAGTCCGCGCGGAAGACCTTCACGTCAGGGGCTGCCGCGACCATCGCCGCCTCGACACGCTTGGTCAGGGGTTGATGCGCCGAGGTCGTCACCAGCACGATGTTGTCGCCCACGGTCGACGGCTCGAACACGCCCTTCACGGGCGGGAACGGCGATTTCTGGCTCCCTTCCTTGTCGCTGTAATAGCCGAGAAGTTCCAGGCTCAGCATCGCGACAATCTTCTCGCTCGCGCGCGGGCCGCCGGGCTTGGTGTCGTCGCGCCACTGGCGGACATACTCCGCCGAGCCGACGAGGCCGACCTCTTCGAACGTGAAGAGGACCAATCGCACGGTCCGCTCAAAGGGCTGGTCCTTCAGCACCCGCGCCAGTTCCATGAGCCCCGCCACGCCGCTCGCGTCGTCGTCGGCGCCCGGGCTCCTGGGTACGGCATCGAAGTGGGCGCTCACGAGCACCACCTCGTCTGGGATCTTCGTTCCCTTGATCTCGACGATGATGTTGTTCGAGATCACCGGAGTAACGGGCGGCGTGGCCCCGTCCTTGGGCTGGTCCCCGGCCTGACCTTTGGCCTGGTCCTTGGGTTGCCCCTCGTTCCAGTTGCGCGCGGGGATCGACCACTTCACTTCCTGGAGCGCCGGCTGATAGCCGAGCGCCTTGAGTCGGGCCACCAGCACCTCCTCGGCCTTGGCGAGCCCCTCCCGGTCCATCCGGGCCGAGCGAGCCTCGGGCAGCGCTCGCATGACGTCGAGGAGCGCGGCCTGGTCGATCTGGTCCGGCTTCGGCGCCGGCCGCGAAACAGGCTGGGCCGGAGGCTGGTTCTGAGTTTGGCCCAAAGGCTGGGGGAGCGGGCCAGCAAGAGCGACAACGAGCGCGGGAATCCACATCATGTCCCGATGGTACCGAACACAGACACCGCCCCCACACCCGGCCAAGGACCGAATGCGGACCAGCTTGTGACTCACGAGTTGACCGAAGGCCCGCGATCAGGGAGGATGCTCGCCCTTGAGAAGGTCCATACCGCCGAACCCGCGGGATGGACTTGGAACATGGGGCGCTGTCGGTTCGGGAGGAAGTGGCGGCCTTGGGCAACCACGGGCGATCGGGCGGCGTAGGGTTTGGGCTCCGGTTTTGCGCGGAAAGTGTCGGCGCCGGAGAAATGCGGGCAACCAAGGCCTGGTGCGGAACGGGCGGCGAACGCCGCGGCTCCGCGTCGGGCGTGTCGGGAGTGTGATTGATGGCAGGTCGGACCAGCACCAGCGTCGGAATGGGCATCGCGATCACGGTCCTCAGCGTTCTGGCGCTGGGCTTCTTCGTGCTCGCCACGGTGTTCTACGGCAAGTTCAACAAGGCGCAGGGCGAGCTCAAGAGCCAGGCCGCCAACGTCGAGCAGTACGTCAAGGCCAGCGAGCAGCAGCGCGACGACATCCGCCAGATGCTCCAGCCGGCCAAGGCCAAGAACAAGTCGGTCGTGGGCTACCTCGCCGAGTCGATGCAGACCGCGATGCAGCGCGTGACCGGCAACAAGAACGACTCGCCCGAGGCCCTGACCGAGAAGCTCTCAAAGGTCGAGGGCGCCGATTCGGCGTCGCTCCTGGCGCTAATCGAAGATCGCGGCAGCCGGATCAAGGCGCTGGACGACCAGGTGAAGGCTGCCGAGGCCGCCCGCGCCGCGGCGCTGGCCGACAAGCAGGCCGAGGTCGATCGCGTGAAGGGCATCGAGGACCGCCACGCCGCCACCCTGGCCGCCATCTCGGCCCAGGTCGAGGAGTACAAGAAGGAAGTCGACACGTTCCGCGACGGGACCAACAAGGCCCGCGGCGACATGGAAGCCCGCGTCGCGTCGATCACCTCCGAGTTCGCGCAGCGCGAGCAGGAGCTCTCGGCCCGCATCAGCAAACTCCAGGAAGAGAACCTCGTCGCGGCCGGGCAGATCGCCAAGCTCCGCGGCGAGCGCAACCAGGAACTCTTCAAGGGCCGCTCCGAGGAGAGCCTCGTCGACGCCAAGGTCGTCGCGCTCAAGCCCGGGGACAACGCCGTCGTGATCGGCATCGGCAAGAAGCAGAAGGTCGACGTCGGGATGAGCTTCGCGGTCTACGGCGACGCGTCGTCGATCAAGGTCGATCCGACGACCGGCGAGTACCCGCGCGGCAAGGCGAACATCGAGGTGATCGCGGTCTCGGACACGACCTCGACCTGCCGCCTGCTCAGCGAGTCCAAGGGCAACCCCGTCGCGGTCGGTGATTCGGTCGCCAACGCCCTCTACGACCCGAGCAAGACCTACTCGTTCCTGATCTACGGCAACTTCGACGTGAACAACGACGGCATCGCCACCCCGACCGAGCAGTCCGACCTCAAGGCCCTCATCGAGGGGTGGGGCGGCAAGAGCGTGGACGACCTGGGCGGCGACGTGGACTTCCTCGTGCTGGGCCAGCGTCCGATCCTCCCGCCGCGTCCGGGCGCCGACGCCCCGATCGAGATCCTGCAGGAGTACATCCGCCTGTCGCGCATCGTGGAGCGGTACGACTCGCTGTACAAGCAGGCCATCGCGACCGGCCTCCCCGTCCTGAACGAGAACCGCCTGTACACGCTGATCGGCCGCGAGCGCGCCCGCGCCCGCTGAGCGCCGCTCGGGGCGAGTGATGCCCAAGAAGCCCAAGCGTCCCATGCCCGCGTGGCTGCAGTCCGTCGCCGCCGCGGGGCTGCGCACCGCCATGACCCTGCCGCTGGCCGCCGGCATCGGGCCCAGCCTGGCCATCGCCGATCGCCTCGGGCGCTGGTTCGGCGCGCTCCCCTTCAACCGCAAGCGTCTCGATCGCGCGATCGAGCATCTGGCGTTCGCGTTCCCCGACTGGTCGGTCGAGCAACGCCGCACCTGCGCGCTCGACGCGTACTCGCACCTGTTCCGGCTCGCGGTCGAGGTGGCGTACACGCCGCGCCTGGTGGGCGACGACAGTTGGCACGAGCACATCGAGGTGGTGGGGATCGACCCCGCGACGCGTCACGACCCGTGCTCGGCCAAGGTCGCGCTCCAGCGCCTCATGGCCGGCCGCCCGGCCGTGATGATCACCGGGCACTGCGGCAACTGGGAAGTGCTGGGCTACGCGCTCGCGGTGCTGGGCTTCCAGGTCCACGCGCTCTATCGCCCGCTCGACAATCGCGCGCTGGACCGCTGGGTGCGCGAGGTGCGCCAGCGCAAGGGACTCGTGCTCCTCGACAAGTTCGGCGCGACCGAAAACCTGCCGCGGCTACTTTCGCGCGGGCATCCCGTGGCGTTCGTCGCCGACCAGAACGCCGGCGATCGCGGGCTCTTCGTGCCGTTCTTCGGAAGGCTCGCGTCGACCTACAAGACGATCGGGCTCCTGGCGATGCAGCACGATGCGCCGGTCATCTGCGCCATGGCGCGCCGGGTCGACCCCGCCAAGGCCGCCGGGCGAACGATGCCCTACCGGATCGAGATCGCCGACGTCATCGAGCCCGCCGACTGGAAGGGCCAGCCCGACCCGCTTTTCTACATCACGGCCCGATATCGCGTCGCGATCGAGCGCATGGTTCGATCCGCGCCGGAACAGTACCTCTGGATGCATCGCATCTGGAAGAGCCGCCCACGCCACGAACGGGACCACAAGCCCGTGCCGACGGCGCTGGCGGCAAAGCTGCGGGCCCTGCCTTGGTTGAACGACGCCGACGTGGAGCGCGTCGTGGAGCAGAGCCGCCGCGAGGCCGGGGCCGCGTAGCCCGCCGGGAGTTGCCGGGCGGGGCGCGTCCGCGACCTACCCTCAGCGAGGTGACGCATGTCTCCAACGTCCGCGCGGGAGAATCACGACATGTCCGACTCTTCCGACATCGAGCACGACGACGAGCAGGGCGGGCGCCTCGAGGGCGTGCGCGTGCTGATCGTGGACGACGACCGCGATGTGCTGGAGTCGATCGACGCCGCGTTCCAGGCCGAGGGCGCGCTCACCCAGCTGGCCAGCGACGGCAACGAGGCGGTGCGCATCTGCCACGAAGACCCGCCCGACCTTGTCATCCTCGACATGATGCTTCCCAAGCGCTCCGGCTTCCTCGCGCTCGAGAAGATCAAGGGCAACGAGGACAGCCCGCTGGTCATCATGGTGACCGCGAACGAAGGACGGCGTCACCAGGCCTACGCCGAGTCGCTTGGTGTCGATCGGTACATGCAGAAGCCCGTGCCGCTCGGGAGACTGCTGGAAGTCGCCGCCGAACTGGTCGATCAGGAACTCGAGGACGACGACAACGACGACGATGATGAATAGACCACTCGTCAGGGGGTTGGGTTGGCCAAGTCACGACAGCTCGCGCTCATGAAGGGCGGCTTGGCCGCAGGTGAAACCGCGCCCATCGGCACCCGCCGAGAGGTCCGCGAACTCCTCGCCCGCTTCAACACCGCCCCCGACGGCGCCGCCGCCAAGGGCATAGGCACCGAACGCCTCTACGGCCCGGGCATGGCCATCGACCTCTCGACAAGCACCGACCAGGTGAATCAGGCGCTGGTTTCAGTGAACGAAGACGACATCGCATGGCCCGTCCTGCTCCGCATTTGCAAAGAGCTGAAATGGAAGATGGTTGATCTTGAAACGGGCCGCTCGTTCGGATAAACCAGAGTTTCTCGCGGGGTGGGCTTGGGCGAGCGGGTAAAACGCCCGACGCTCAAGAAGGGTGCTGTTCTTGATGAATCCATCGAACAAGACGGAACGCGGTGCCCGCGCCTTTACGCTCATCGAGCTTCTGGTCGTGATTGCGATCATTGCACTCCTCATCGCGATCCTGCTCCCCGCGCTGGGCAAGGCCAAGGACTCGGGGCGCCAGACCGTGTGCCTCACCCAGCTCAAGCAACTCCAGCTCGGCTGGGAGCTCTACGCCGACGCGAATCAGGACGTCATCGTCCCCGGGCGCGCCCCCGACCTCCCGGGCGGCAAGAGCAACGCCGCCAACTGGTACGAGATCGGCAATGGCAAGAAATTCCGCCCCACGTGGATCTCGCGCATGGGCCAGTACGTCGGCATCTATCCGTTCGGCGAGCCCGCCGACGCCAGCCGCGCCGACTACAACCGCCAGGACTACGACAACAAGTTCTTCCAATGCCCCGTCGTCTCCGACTGGAAGGACGAGCGCAACCACTGCTACGGCTACAACTACCTCTTCCTCGGCAACTCGCGCGTGACCAACAACAAATACCACGCGTTCCCCGTGCGTCGCTCCAAGGTCCAGACCTTCGACCGCACCGTCATCGCGGCCGACAGCATGGGCACCGCCGCGTCGTTCGCCGAATCGGCACGCACCGAGTACGAGAATGACGGACGTACCGAAACCTCCGTCGGCAACGAGGCCTTCTCCCTCGATCCGCCCCGCCTCACCGCCGCCGGTGATCGCGCCTCGGCCCCGCTCCGCAACGGCCCGCACGCGCGCCACTCCAAGAAGGTCAACGTCAGCTTCGCCGACAATCACGCCAAGATCCTGTCGCTCGACGACCTGGGTTACGCCCTCGAATCCGACGGCAAGTTCGTCGACGCGGACGACAAGACACGCGTGAACAACTCGCTCTTCAGCGGCACCGGCGTCGACGACGACCCGCCGCCGCTCCCGAAGTAGCCCGCGCTGTCGCCACACCCGCAAACCACCCGATCCGCGCCCTGTGATCGCGCCCGGGATTGACGCCGCTCACGCGCCGCGATCAACTACGCGCATGAACACTCTGCATTCGCCCGTTCGTTTCGCGGCCGTTTCGGCCGTCGCTCTGCTCGCAGCCTGCGCGAGCAAGCCCGCCCCCGAGCCCGCTCCCGCGCCGGCGGCCGCAACCCCCACGCCCGCCCCGGCCAAGGCAGGCCCGATCGCGCTCTTCAACGGCAAGGACCTTTCGGGCTGGACGCAACGCGGCGGAAAAGCCGTCTATCTCGTGGAAGGCGACTCCATCGTGGGCGAAACCCGCCCCAAGCAGCCCAACAGCTTCCTCTGCACCGATCGCGACTACTCCGACTTCATCCTCGAACTCGACTTCATGGTCGACCCCGAGGCCAACAGCGGCGTGCAGATCCGCTCCGAAAGCCGCCCGGACTACAAAAACGGCGTCGTCCACGGCTATCAGGTCGAGATCGATCCCGGCGAACGCGCCTGGACCGGCGGGATCTATGACGAAAGCCGCCGCGGCTGGCTCGCGCCCCTCGACAAGAACCCGCAGGCCCGCGCCGCGTTCAAGCAGGGCCAGTGGAACCACTTCCGCATCGAATGCCGCGCCGACCACATCCAAACCTGGCTCAACGGCGTGGCGTGCGCCGACCTCCACGACTCCACGACCCCCAAGGGGTTCATCGCCCTGCAGGTCCACGGCGTGGGCGATCACGAAGCAACCCTGCGCGTCCGCTGGAAGAACCTGATGCTCACCGATCTATCCGCCAATTGAGGCGAACGGAACGCAGAATATATTTGGATTCTGTGCGGGCTCCCGAAGTGCAATAACCCGCGCCGAATGTCGTTCTACTCAGTTGCACGCGCGGTAGGCTGGCCTCGCCGGAATCATCCATCCGGCCCGGCCCGATGAGGACTCGTTGGTCGCTGGCCTCGATCGTTCCCGGGTCTCACAAGGGGTATCCCACCATGACTCGCATGAGTTCGTTGATCTTTGTCGCTCGTCGTCTCACGCTGGCCACCGCGCTGGCCGCCGGGGCGGCGCTTGGCCTCGGCCTTGTCGGACCTTCATCAGTCGCGCTGGCTCAGGGCGGCGGCGGCGGCGGGGGCGGCGGTGGTGGTGGTGGCCCGGGTGGTGGTGGTCCCGGCGGCTTCGGCGGTATGTTCGGCGGCGGCGGCGGGATGAACCTGCAGCCCACGCTCACCTCGCGCGACCTCGATCGCGCCGTCAAGATGCTCGGGCTCGACAAGGATCAGGAGGACGCCGTCAAGGCCCTCCTCGAGAGCTATCAGCAGTCCTATCGCGACAAGGCCCAGCCCGTCCGCGACCGGATGGACAAGGCCCGCGAGGACTTCCGCGAGACGCGCGACCCCTCCGTTTGGACCGAGGTCCGCAAGGAGACCGAGAAGTTCCGCCCGGTCGGCGAGCAGCTGACCCAGACCTTCATGAACGACCTCAAGTCCGTGCTCAACGAGCAGCAGACCGCCAAGTTCCCGAGCTTTGAGCGCGCTCTCCGGCGCAACCAGACGATGAACCGCGGCCTGCTGTCGGGCGAGCGCGTCGATCTGATCGCGCTCCTTGAAAAGCAGGAGATCCCCGAGCAGTCGCGGGCCGAGATCGCGCCCATGCTCGAGCAGTACGAGGTCGACCTCGACCGCGAGCTGCAGGCCCGCACCAAGCTGTGGGAAGAGCTGATGCCCAAGATGGGCGATCTCATGCCGCAGATGTTCGGCGGCGGCGGGGCGTCGAAGGAGCTCCAGGACATCATGGACAAGGGACGCGATGCGGGCATGCGCGTGCGCGACGTCAACCGGCGCTACGCCCGCCAGATCTCGGGCGTGCTCCCGGACCCCGCCAAGGCCAAATTCGACACCGAGTTCGAGCGCGAGAGCTACCCGATGGCGTTCCGCGACACGCGGATCTCGCGCCAGTTGACCGCCGTCGCCGGCTTCGCCGATCTCTCGGCCGAGCAGAAGACCTCGATCTCGCAGCTCAGCGAATCGTTCAACAAGGAGAGCGAGGTTCTGACCCGCCAGCTCATCGAGGCGACCGACAAGATGGAGTCGACCGTTACCGCCGACCAGCTCATGACCATGTTCCGCCCGGGCGGGAACGATGACTCGCCCGTCGGCCAGGTGAACCGCAAGCGCCGCGACCTGAACCAGGCCACCCAGGACAAGCTGCAGGCCATCCTGACCCCCGAACAGGTGAAGCGCCTGCCCCAGGACGATCGCGGCGGACGCGGCGGCCCGGGCGGTAACAATCAGGACCAGCAAGGCCAGCAGCGCCAGCGCGGACGCCGTGGCAACAACGCCAACGACGGCGGAGGCGACGCCCCGGCCCCGACACCTCGCCGTCCGGATTGAGCCCGAACCCGACCCGGTGAAACCAACGACCCGCCTCACGAGGGCGGGTCGTTGTGTTGATGGTCGGTGTAGTGAGAAATTCGGACGGGCACCCCTCGGAAAAACCGGGATCGAATTCCACAGATTCGGCGTTCTCCCGACGGAATCGCAACCGGCGCGCATCCGTGCGGGAATCAGGGGCTCCATTCGTCGCGGGTGCGACGGGTGTCGCCGTACCGCGCGGACGCACGGGATCGAAGAAAAGGAACCAGCGTCATGACCAACCGCCGCCGCTCGCTCGTCGCCTCCATCCTCGCCCTCGCCGGTTCGGCGGTGGCCTCCGCGGGCTTGATCGCGGGCGCGGCTCTTGCGCTGACCCCCATCCAGGACGCCTCGGCCCAGTTCGGGTTCCGCGGCCCGGGCTCCAGCTCGTGGCAATCCGACGCGAGCATCAACAGCCGCTCGCTCGATCGGTACGTGAAGACGCTGGGGTTTGATGACGACCAAAAGGCGGCGGCCAAGGCGCTGCTGGAGGGCTACCAGGAGACCGAGCGTCAGAACAACAACGCGATCCGCGAAGCGTTCCAGATCGAGCGTGGCGCTGCGCCGGCCGCCAAGAAGGAAGGCGACAAGCCCAAGGTCGAGCGTCGCGTGGTGAAGAGCGGCGAGGGAAAGCCCGCCGACGGGGGCGGGGTCCAGTTCCAGGGCCCGGACAAGGAAGCGATCGCGAAATTCGAGGCGACCGCCAAGGCCCAGGCCGAGAAGAAGGAACAGTTCTTCGCCGACCTCAAGACGCTGCTCACGCCCGCGCAGGAGGCCAACTGGATCAAGCTCGAGCGGATGGCCAGGCGTGATTCGGGCCTGCGCTTCGCGTCGGTTTCCGGCGCGGGCGTCGACCTGGTGACGATGGTCGAGAAGCTCGCCCTGCCCAGCGACGCGGCGGCCGCGACCCAGCCCGTGCTCGATCAGTACGAGAGCGAGATGGACGTGCTCCTGGTCGACAAGAGCAAGGCACAGGCGGAGTTCAAGCCCGGCGAAGGCCCGGACATGAACGCCATGAAGGCGATGATGGACAAGCAGCACGAGGCCGGCCTCAAGATCCGCGACCTCAACCGCACCTACGCCAGCAAGATCGCGGGCGTGCTCCCCGCAGAGTACCAGGCCAAGTTCAACGAGACCTTCAAGACCACGAGCTTCAAGAAGGCGTATCGCGACGGCAAGACCGACAAGCTCCTGACCAACGCGCAGAAACTGTCCAGCCTCGACGCTGCTCAGAAAGACAAGCTGGCCCGGATCCAGGAGCAGTACGCCAAGGAGCGCCGAGCGGCCAACGACAAGTACGCCGAGGCGCTCGAGAAGGCCGAGAATGACGGGCATCGCTCCGGCGTCATGAGCTTCGGCCCCCTGGGCGGCGCGAACGAGCCGAAGGAACTGGCGGACGCCAAGGCGGCCCGCAAGGAACTCGACAACAAGTACTCGGACCAGGTTAAGTCGGTGCTGACCGACCAACAGAAGGCTGAACTCCCCGCGGAAACACAGATGGCGGGCGTCGCCAATTTCGTGATCGACGACGGCAACGGTGGTCAGATCGAGCACTCGATCGACATCGATCCCGAGGACATGATGCTCGATGTCGAGGAAGGAGGCGCGGTCATGATCATGGAAGCGCACTCCGACGGCGGCGGCGAGACCACGGTCATCACCGGCGGCGCTCCGCTCGTGCCCCCGGCTCCTCCCGCCAAGAAGCCCGACTGAAATTCGCAAATCCGGCAATGCACGCGGCGTCGTACCGTTGAGCCTGTACGGACGAAACGGCCCGGGCGCGGTAGGCTCGCGCACAGAGCGTCGAGATTCGAAGCCCCGGGGAACCTCGTCCAAGGAACGGTCAACGCGGCATGGCAAGCGAAGGACTCAACGGCACGGCATCGGCCTCGCTCCTCGAGCGCGCGCCGCAGGTTGATCTCGGCGTCGCCTCGGTCATCAGCGCCGAGCAGGCGATCCGCCTCCGCGCGGTCCCCTACGCGGTCGAGCACGGACGCGTGCTGGTCGCGATGATGGACCCCGCGGACTTCGACGCGGCGGACGAGATCGCGGCCCACGCGCGCAAGCCCGTCACGCCGATCGGTGCACGACGCGACGTCTTTGACGAGATGATCCGCACCGCGTACTCCATTACCGCGGCGCAGATGGCGGCCAGGCTCGGCGGGCAGGCCGACGCGGACGAGCTCGTGAACAACCTCGAAGCGGTGGAGGCGGCGGACCTGCACCGCATGGCCGAGCAGCCCTCGCTCATCAACCTCGTCAACCTGATCGTGCTCGAGGGAATCCGGGCCCGCGCGTCGGATATCCACGTCGAGCCCTTCGAGAAGAAGCTGACGGTCAAGTACCGGATCGACGGCGTGCTGGTCGAGCAGCCGCCCCCGCCCAAGAACCTGCAGCCGGCGATCACCAGCCGCGTGAAGATCATGGCGGGCATGAACATCGCCGAGCGCTACGCGCCCCAGGACGGGCACATCACGCTGCGCTACGAGGGGCGGAAGATCGATATCCGCGTGTCGACCGTGCCCACGCTGTACGGCGAGTCGGTCGTGCTCCGTATTCTCGACAAGGAGTCGGTGAGGCTCGACCTCGAGGCTCTCGGCATGCGCAAGGCCGACCGCGACGAGATGGACCGGTTGGTCGCGATCCCGCACGGGATGGTGCTGGTGACGGGCCCGACGGGCTCGGGCAAGACGACGACTCTCTACGCGGCGCTCACGAAGATCAGCGACCCCACCAAGAAGGTGCTCACGATCGAGGACCCCGTCGAGTACGAGCTCTCGGGTGTGAACCAGATCCCCGTTAACCCCAAGCGTGGCCTGTCGTTCGCGACCGGGCTCCGCTCGATCCTGCGCCAGGACCCCGACGTGATCATGGTCGGCGAAATCCGCGACGGCGAGACGGCCGAGATCGCGGTCCGCGCGGCGCTCACCGGCCACCTCATCTTCTCCACGCTCCACACCAACAACGCCGTCAGCGCGGTGGGACGCCTGATCGACATGAAGGTCGAGCCGTTCCTCCTGGCCAGCGTGCTCGAGGGGATCCTGGGCCAGCGGCTCGGGCGTCGCCTGTGCCAGGCGTGCAAGACGCCGGTGCCGCTGGCGGAAGAGGTGAGGCACCGCCTGCTGCCCAGCGAGCGCGAGCTGTTCCCGGGGCTGATGGCGTACCGGGGCGCGGGCTGCGACGAGTGCGACGGCTCGGGGTTCAAGCGACGCCTGGGCTTCTACGAGCTGGTGAGCGTGACGCCGCAGATGCGTGCCGCGATCGGCCAGCGGCTCAGCTCGCAGGACCTGCTGAAGACGGCGGGCCCGGGCTATCAGTCGATGCGGCGCGACGGGCTGGCCAAGGCTGCGGCCGGCTTGACCGGCGTGTCGGAAGTGCTGCGCGCCACGCAGGACACCGAGAGCGAGATGGCGGCGGCGGAGACGAAGCACTAATGCCGACGTTCCGCTACCAATCCGCGGGTTCGAGCGCCACCGCGACGATCGACGCGCCGGATCGCGCCAGCGCGGTGCGCGAGCTGGTGCGCCGCGGCGTGACGCCGACCAAGATCGAGATCGACGCGGGGAACTCTGGATTCTCGGGGAATTCGGGGTACACGGGGTACACGGGGAATCCGGGACGATCCATCGGCTCGCGCCCCGCGTCGAACGGCAAGGCGCTCCGCACGGCGGGGATGGTCGCGGGCCACGTTGCCGACGAGGTCGTCACCGGCGGCGCGGTCAGCATGGGTGTATCGGCGGCCGCGCTGGTGGCGCGGGGCACGATGTCGCGCGCGGAGATGGCCGCGTTCATCCGCGAGCTGGCGACCGCGGTTCAGGCGGGCCTGCCCCTGGTCCAGGCGCTGCGCACGATCGCGCGTCAAGGTCGCTCCGATCGCCAGCGCACCATGCTCGGGCGCATCATCGAAGAGGTCGAGCACGGCAAGTCGCTGGGCGAAGCGATGGCGGCCCAGGGGCGGAGCTTCAGCGAGCTGACGGTGAATCTCGTGCGCGCCGGCGAAGCCTCGGGCAAGCTCGACGAGGTGCTCACGCAGGCCGCGGACCTGCTCGACCGCGACGTGAAGCTGCGCCGGAGCGTGACGGCGGCGACGCTGTATCCGGCGATTCTCGCGTGCCTGATCGTGGTCGCGGTGATCGTCGTCGTGACGTTCATTGTTCCCAAGATTCTGAAGTCGATCGCGGGCCAGGTCGTGCATATGCCCTGGCCCACGCGGGTGGTGCAGGGCGTCGCAGGGTTCTTTGCCGATTGGTGGTGGCTGATCATCCCGGCGGTGTTGGTGGGGTTCCTCGCGACGGTGCGGACGTTCCGCAAGCCCGGGCCGCGGATGTGGCTGGACACGCACCTTCTGAGCGTGCCGATCCTGGGGCGCCTGCTGCGCGACGTGGCGGTGGCGCGGTTCACGCGCACACTGGGCACGCTGGTATCGGCGGGCATCCCGGCGGTCGCGGCGCTGCGCGTGACCAAGGGCACGCTGGGCAACAAGGCGATGGAGCGGGTGATCGACGACGTGTGCGACCAGGTGTCGGCGGGGCGCACGATCGCGGACCCGATGGAAAAGAGCGGCTATTTCCCGCCGATGCTGGTGCAGATCGTGAACATGGGCGAGCGATCGGGGCGCCTGGACAAGCTGCTGAACCAGGCCGCGGGCGCGTTCGAGGACCGGACCGAGACGAGCGTGAAGTTGTTCACGACGGCGTTGCCGCCCTTGCTGGTGGTGATGCTGGCGTGCGTCGTGGGATTCGTGGTGCTTTCGATTCTCCTGCCGCTGCTTGAGCTGCAGGAAGCGGTGAGGTGAAAAACATGAACACATCAGCACATTCGCACATGGCACATGTCCGCGCGTCGCGCCGTGGCTTCACGATCATCGAAGTGATCGTGATCGTGGTGATCCTGGGCGTGATCGCGGCGTTGATCGCGCCGCGCCTCTTCTCGCGCGTGGGCCAGTCCAAGCAAGCGGTCGCGAACGCCAACGCCGCGTCGCTGGCCAACTCGATGAAGACCTTCATGATCGACCACGGCAAGCCCGAGGCCGGCGCCGCGATCACGATCCTGTGGGAGCGCCCCGCGAACATCGCGGAGGACAAGTGGGAGCCCTACGTCGACAACGCCGACGCGCTCAAGGACCCGTGGGATCGCCCGTTCCTGCTCGTGATCCCCGGCACGAAGAACGTGGATTTCGACATCGTCAGCTACGGCGCCGACGGGCAACCCGGCGGCACGGGCGAGGACGCCGACGTCATCAAGCCGTGACTGGCATCGCGGAGTGATTCGGCGATTTGAGGGCTTGTAAGTCCGGCGATTGACGCCCGGCGTTCCCAGAGAACACATGATTCGGCGCACACCCATCTCCCGCTCCGCGTTCACGATGATCGAGCTGATCGTCGTGATCGTCATGCTGGGCGTGCTGGCGGGCGCGGTGATCCCGCGGATGATGCGCCGCTCGGATCGCGAGGCCGAGCAGAACGTCCGCGTGCTGGCGGACCTCTTCTCCACGGGCGCGGCCCGCTCGGCGATCGCCGGGCAGCACGTCGCGCTCTGGTACGACGCGAGCGGCGACGGCAGGATGTGGATGGAGACGTCGCGGGCGGCCAGCGCGTCGGACTTTGAGACCAACCCCGTGTGGGCGCCGGACCCGATCGTCTCCGAACAACGAGCCGATCGCGTGACGTTCGTGTCGGGCACGGTCGACGGGCGGGCGCTTGACACGCGCAAGTGGACCATCGAGATGGTCCCCGGGCAGGAACGCGGCATGATCGTGGCGTCGTTCCGCGACCGCGAGGGAACTCGCGCGTGGTCGATCGTGCTCGCGCCCGGATCGCTGCGGGCCCAGGTGGTTGAGGGCGCCACGCCGCTGGACGAGAGCGTCGACCTCGACGCGACGGGGATGGGGGAGGTGTCGTGGTGAAGACGACGCGCTCCAACATCAATCGCTTCTTTACACGGACGCGTCGCGGGAGCATTCTCGTCGACGTGATCGTGGGCTCGGTGATCCTGGGCCTGGCGCTGACGGCCATGATCGGGCTGGTGGGGCGCGCGATCTCGGAGCAGAACGGCGGCGAGCAGCTGCAGACGGCGTCGATGCTCATCGACGAGCAGCTGGCGTTGGTCCTGGCGCGCGGCCCGGACAACTACGCCTCGCGCTACGACACGCAGGGGAACTGCGACCCGCCGTTCGATCAGTATCGATACGAGCTGGACATCCAGGAGCAGGGCGGCTCGCGCCCCTACTTCGTCAAGGCGACGGTCTTCTGGGAGGCGGGCGGCAGGACCCGCTCCGCGAGCGTGGAAACGCTGATCGCGCCGCGCCCGGGCGAGGTGGAGGATCGCACGCTGGACCAGAGCGTGACGCGGACGCCGTGAGAAGCTGAACTAAGGAGGACACGGAGCAGTCGCGGAGCCAGAAAACAGGACGGGCTGATCCTCGGGTGAGAAATTGGGAATTGAACGGAGCCGAGAAGGGGTCGCAGAGGAAAAGGAGCGAGCGCGAGCGGGCAGGGCGAGCGAGCGCGGATCGCAACGGACGAAGATGAAAGCACACGCGTCGACAACCCGGGCCTTCACGATCGTCGAGCTGATCGTCGCGTTGCTGGTCGGCGTGATCGTTGCCGGCGCGACGACCACCGCGCTCACGCAGTTCTCGCGCGGCAAGGCCCGCGCGACGGCCCGCCAGGAGGCGTTCGCCCGCGCCGAGGCCGCCGCGTCACTCATCGCCAACGACATCATCGAGGCCGCCCGCGATCAGGACCCGACCTTCACGCGTCTGTCGATTGCCGACGGCGGGGAGCTCGGGCAGGACGCGCGCGATTCGATCCTCGTTCTCGTCCGCTCCATGCGCGTGCAGGCGCGGGATCCCAGCCTGCCCAGCGGCGGCGAGGGCGAGGTGCAGTACCGTCTCGAAAACTCCGCCCAGGGTCTCTCACTCTGGCGACGCACCGACGCGCCCGCCGACGAGTTCCTCGACTCCGGCGGCATGGCGCGCCCGGTCGTTCCGGGCGTGGTCGAGCTCTCGATCGAGGCCGACGACGGCACGCAGTGGGCGACCTCGTGGGAGAGCGACGCCGACGGCATCCCGTACGCGGTGCGGATCACGGTCGTTGCGACCTCCGACGACAAGACCGTGCAGGCCAAGGCCAGGCGAACGGTCGCGCTCGACCGCACGCCCGCGCCGATCACGCCGCCGACCGAGGACACGAGCACCGACACCAGCGGCACGACCAGCACCACGGGCACGACCGGGGGAGGTGGCGGATGAAGCGCACCGACCGTGGTCATCGTGAGAAGTCGCGCGGCGCGAGCCGGGCCCCGGTGGTTGGGCGATCGCGCGCGTTCGCGACCATGCTGGTGCTGTGGGTGGTTGCGATCGGCGCGGTGATGCTGGCGGCGGTGCAGGCCGCGTCGTTCCGCCAGGCCGCCGCGGGGCGCGAGGCGATGGCGCGGGTGCGGGCGCAGTGGGCGGCCCGGGCGGCGCTGGAGAACGTGCTGTCGAGCATCGACACGAGCACGCAGAGCCCGGACACGAGCGACGCCTATGCGATCACGGACGACATCACGCAGGTGAGCGAAGGACAGCTCACCGGCTCGTTCTTCCGCGTGTCGTGGACCGACAACGGGCAGGAACGTTTCGGCGCGATGGACGAGCACTCCAAGCTCAACGTCAACCTGCTCACGCAGGCCGAACTCATGCTCCTTCCGGACATGACCGAGGACGTGGCCGACAGCATCCTCGATTGGATCGACAGCGACGACGACACGCGCCCGCTGGGCGCGGAGATCGGCTATTACCTCACGCAGCCGGGCGCGACCGTGCCGAGGAACGGGTATATCCGTTCCATCGCGGAACTCGAACTGATCAGCGGCGTGACGCCGGAGATCGTGCGCGGCGAGGACTGGAACCTCAACGGGCGGCTCGATCCCAACGAGAACGACGGCAACGCGTCGTGGCCGTGGGACAACGCCGACGGCAAACTCGACGCGGGGTGGTCGGCGATCCTGACTGCATCGAGCGTCGACGGCGGCATGGCGGAATCGGGCGAGGAGCGCCTTAACCTCGCGATCGCGACCGCCGACGAGGTCACGCAGCGCATCAACGTCACCTCGACCCAGGCCGACGCGATCGTCGCGTACGGCGCCAGCTCCGGCGCGGTGATGAGCGACTTCATCCGGCGCGATCTCGATCAGCTGGGCTCGACCGGTCAGCAGGGCGGCACGGGCGGCGCCCGGATCGAGCCCCTGACCACCGACCAGCTCGCCGCCCTGTTCGCCGAGGCCAAGATCGACGCCGCGGCCGCCACCTCGAGCACCGGCACGTCGACCTCGACCACAAGCTCCACGAGCGACACCACGACGACCACGACCGCGGCGCTCCCGGGCAAGCTGAACATCAACACGTGCCAGGCCGAGACGCTCCAGTACCTGACCGACATCGACCCTTCGACGGCGGACGCGATCATCGCGGAGCGCGGGGCGCGTCCCAAGGGATTCACGTCGATCGTGGACCTGCTCGAGGTGGCGGGGATGACGCGCAACCGTCTCTCGCGCATCTCCAACGTCCTGGACGTGCGCTCGAACGTGTACCGCGTGGACTGCCGCGGGCGCGACGAGCAGACCGGCATCGAGTGCGAGCTGATCGTGACCATCAACCGTTCGACCCTTCCCGCGACCATCACCGAGATCCGAACCCGCTGAGAAACGCATGGCGACGACGACACCCAACACCGATCCGCAACGCCTGGGCGCGCTCTTTGAGCTGGGCCTGGTCGTCGCCGAGCGCACGGCGCGCGGCGTGCGCGTGATCGAGGCCCGCACGCTCGGCGCGATCGCCGAGCTTCCCGCGGCACTGGCCCAGCACCGCGTCCACCACCTGGTCCGGGTGCTCCCCGCGGCCGACACCGTCTGCCGCGCCGCGCGCGTCGACAACGCCCAGCCTGCCGAGCTGCTCTCGGCCCTGGCGCTGCTGGGCGAGGCCTCGCTCCCCGAGGAGGCGCCTCCCCACCGGCGCGCCGGCGGCGTGGTGCCCGATCTCTCGGCCGACGGCAAGCGCGGCGCGATCTTCACCGCGTGGATCACGCCCCCGCCCGAAGAGCCCGACCTCCCCGTCGAGGACGAGACGTTCATCGCCTCCGCGGCGGCGCTGGCCATGCTCCGCTCCCCGTCGGGGCTCGCGGTGCTGTGCGACCGCGCGGGCGTGAGCATCGTCGCGTCGGGGCCCGATCGGCTGGCGGCCCGCGCGATCGTGGAAGACCCGACCAATCACGCCGCGATCGCGGCCCGCATCGCCGAGACGTGCCGGGCCGTGGGCGCGAACCCCGCGAGCGAGGTGGTCGACTCGCACGCGCGCCTGCGACTTGACGCGTCGTCGCGCGCGGCGCTGGCCCCGCGCGTGGAGGGGCTCGTGCCCGAGCAGCGCTGGCTGGATCAGTACGGCGTGGCGATCGGGGCGGCGCTCTCCGCGCTCTCGCCCGACGCCGCGACGCGTTCGCTGGCGCAGCTGCGTGACCAGCCCCCGGCCGAGCGGCGCTCCGCGCCGGAACGCTTCGCCGAGTGGGTGTCGGCGCCCCGCAACGCACTGGTCGCGGGCGTGGCGGCGGCGGCGCTGGTGATCCTCGCTCCCCTGGGGATCGCCGCGACGCGCAGCGCCGTGCTCAAGAGCAAGTCGACGAATCTCAGGCAGGTCGACGAGCAGCGGGCGGCGCTCTCAAAGCAGGCCGCGATGTACCAGCAGCTCGAGACGATGCGCTGGCCCATGACCAAGCTGATGGGCGACATCTCGTCCGCCACGCCGCAGGGCGTGATCGTCGAGGTCCTCCGCCTCTCGCCCGAGCAGGGCCTGATGATCAAGGGCACCGCGGACAGCCAGGAGGTGCTGGGCAAGCTGCAGTCGCACCTGAATCAGACCGGCCTCTTCGACAAGCTCAAGATCGATCGCGCGGTGTCCGGATCGTCGGGCGTGGAGTTCGACATCTCGGCCAACGTGCTCAACCCGACGATCTACGTCAAGCCCATCGACGACTTCGCGGAAAAGCCCCTGGCCGTGCGTCTCTACGGCGAGGCGGCCCGCAACGCGCCGATCGTCGCGACCGAGTCCGGCTCGTCGGATCGCTCGCACGATTCCGCGTCGAGCGGGCGCGACAATGGACGTGAGAACGGGCGGAGCAATGGCCGCGACAATGGGCGTGAGAGCGCGAGAGAGTCCTCGCGTGATTCGCGCTCGCCCGCGCCGGCGGATTCGTCGCGTTCGTCGCGTCCGAGCACGGGGAGCAGCGCGCCGAGCCTGGCCGATGTCCCGCCCGAGTTGACCGAAGCCCAGATCGGCGCGATGGACCGGACCACCGCGATGAAGGAGATGGTGGCGCGGCGTCGCGCCTCGGCCGTGCAGGGGATCGATCCGGGCGTCAAGGCCCGGCTCGACACCGAGGTGACCAAGCTGCAGGACCGCATGAAGGCCGCGGGCAGTGGGGGGACGACATGAGCCTGATCGCTCGTTTCAACTCGATGCCGCGGGCGGTGCGCTGGCTGGCGCTCTTCATCGCGGCGTTGGCGGCGTATTTCCTGGCGATCGAGCCCGCGCTCGACACCACGCTCCGCATGAACAGCTCGTCGGAGCAGCTCGAGTCGCACCTGCGCGGCGCCTCGTCGTCGGACCAGGGGTTCGTGTCGGCGCTGGGACAGGTCGACAGCGGCGTGCAGCGCTTCGGGGCCGTCAACCTGCCGGTCGAGTCCACCGCCGGCTCCGAGGCGTTCAACCGGCGCGTCGCGGAGGTCCTCAAGGCCCACGGCGTGCGCGACAGCACCGCCAGCGATCGCGAGGTCCCCGTGGCGTCGGGCCCGCTCACGCAGGTCTACGCGCCCGACAACATGCGCCTCGACCGTCTCGTCAAGGACCTGCAGTTCGAGACCACGCCCGACACGGTCGCGAAGGTCATCGCCGACTTTGAGCGGGCGCCCGAGGTCGTCGCGGTCTCGCGCGTGCAGATCACCAAGATCCAGTCCGGGCGCGGCGTGCCCGCGGGCACGGTCCGCGCCAACATCACCGTCGAAGCGTGGAAGCTCTCCAGAAAGGGTCGTGCCAGGTGAGCCCCGTTCGTCCACATCAAGTTTCGCTGGGCGTGCTCTGGTCGCGGATGTCCCGCGCCGGACAGGCCGCGGTCTTCGTCATCGTCGTCGCGATCGTCCTGCTCGCGTTCCCGGTCGTCGCGATGGTGGGCACGCTGATGACGCCCGCGGCGTCGCCCTCGGCGGCCCAGAGCACGCGTCAGCAGGAGATGCTCAAGAAGTTCGAGGAATCGAGCGAGCACTCGCTGGCGCAGACCAGCGGGCGATCGCTGTTCGTGATCCCCGCGGCCCCACGCGCGCCGCGCAACGACCCGCCGACCACCGTGACCGACACGACCCCCAAGCCGCCCTCCGCGTACGGTGGGCCGGCGCTGGCGGCGATCATCAACGACACGGTGTGGTTCAGCGACGGCACGCGCCTCAAGCCGGGCGAGAACGCCGACAAATCGCTGTCCGTCGTCCGGGTCGACCCGCCGTGGGGCGCGACGATCAAGTATCGCGGCGTGGACTTCCCGGTCACGCTGTTCGAGCACGACAAGACCGTGATCCCGCCGCCCGCGCCGCCGAAACCCGCCGAGACCAAGTCCGCCGAGATCAAGCCCACGGAGGCCAAGTCCGACGAGACCAAGCTCGGTGAGACCAAACCCGGCGAAACGAAGCCGACCGAAGTGAAGCCGGGCGATGCGCCCGCGGCCCCGGAGACCAAGCCGGCAACGCCGCCCGAGACAAAGCCCGAGACAAAGCCTGAATCGAAGCCCGAAACCGTTCCAAGCCAACCCGCACAGGGTTCGCCGGCCACGTCACCCAAGTAGATCCAAGCCCGCAGGTTCAACCCAATAGGTTCATCATGAATTCACGACTGACCGATCGTCGCATTCTGACCAAGGGCGTTGTCGTTCCCGCGATGCTCGCGGCGCTGGCCGGCTCTTCGCTCGCGCAAGAGGCCCCGCCCACCACGCCGCCCGCAACGCCCGCCCCGACGAGCCCGGTGCCCGCGAGCCCTGCGCCGGCGACTCCAACAAGCCCGGCACCCGCGGAACCGCCCGCCGCACCCAAGCCCGAGAAGATCGACGCCGCCACGAACCGGCGTGTGCTCGAAGGTCCGGACACGGTGCTGGCCTTCAAGAACGTGAAGGTCAGCGACGTGATCCCGTTCATCGTCGAAGCGACCGGCAAGGTCGTGATGCCCCAGCCCGAGGTGATGACGCGCTCGATCACCGTGCTGAACGACCGGGCGATCCCGCGGGCGCTGGCGCTCGACATGGTCATCATGGCGATGCACCAGATCGGCGTAGGCGTGGTGGAGGGGCCGACGATCATCACGCTGCGCGACATCAACGAGATCACGCGCCAGGACGTGCCCGTCATCCCGGGCGACGCCTCGCTCCTGGATCGCACGGACTACGGCTCGATCGTGCAGAAGGTGTACACGCTGCGCAACGCCAGCGCCAAGAACGTGGGCGAGCTCATCAAGGACAACCTGCCCGACTTCGCCAAGACCATGGTCGACGAGCAATCGAACCAGATCGCGGTGCTCGGCAACATCGGCCTGCTCCAGCGCCTTGAGCGCCTGATCGAATCGCTCGACATGCCCGCGACCGCGTCGCTCGCGAGCGAGACCTTCCGATTGCGCTATGCCGACGCCGAGCAGGTCGCGACCAACATCAAGGAACTCTTCTCCGAGAGCGCCACGCGCACCGGCAACCAGAACCAGCAGCAGAACCCGTTCCAGGCCTTCTTCAACCGCGGCGGGAACAACCAGCAGGGCGGGCGCGGCAGCCGCGGCGGGAACAACCAGCAGGGTGGCCAGGGGAACCAGGGCGGCCAGGGCAACGCCGGCGCCAGCATCTCCACCAGCGCGAATCTCCGCGTCACCGCCAACACGCAGCAGAACTCGGTGACCGTGCTCGCGGAGCGCCCGATCCTCGACCAGATCCGCACGCAGATCGATCAGTACTGGGACAAGCCGCTGCCCGACGAGGCCGTCGTCCCGCGCGTGTACGACCTCAAGAACTCCGACCCGATCAAGGTGCGCGACCTGCTGGAGGGGCTCTTCGGCAAGGGCACGACCACGACGCAGGGGAACAACACCACGACCTCGCAGGGCGTGGGGCGTCTGGCGGGCCAGTTCTCGTTCCAGGCGATCCCGGAATCGGGGCGGCTCGTCGTCGTCGCCAAGAGCCCGGACAACATGGCCGTCATCGACAAGATCATCCAGGACCTCGACCAGCCGCAGTCGATCGGCCTGCCCGAGGTCGTTGAGCTGAAGCACGCCAACGCCGAGGACCTTGCCGAGCAGCTCAACACGCTGCTGGCGCAGGACGGCACGCTGGCCCAGATCCGCCGATCGGAGTCCGGCCTGTCCGACAGCACGCTGACCAGCAGCCCCTTCGCCCAGGACGCGGCGACGACGACGACCAACCAGAACACCCAGAATAACACGACGACCAGCGCGTCGAACATCCAGTTCTGGTGGCAACGCTCGCGCCCGCCGACCGACAAGGCCGGCGCGTCGAACCTGGTCGGCGCGATCCGCATCGTCCCGGTGTGGCGTCAGAACGCGCTGCTTGTCCTGGCGCCGCCGGAGTATCGCGCGTCGGTGTCGCAGTTGATCGGGCAGCTCGATAAGCCCGGTCGACAGGTGCTGATCGCGGCCATCGTCGCCGAGATGTCGAGCGACGACGCGACCGCGCTGGGCCTGCGCTGGTCGAGCCAGACCATCACGCCCACCAACGCCGACAACTCGATCCAGTTCGGCACGGACCAGGACCGCTCCGGCTTCATCGGCTCGCTCTTCAATTCCTCGGTGCTCGACGTGAACATGAACGTGAACGTCATGCTCCAGGCGCTCTCGGAAAAGACCGACGTGCAGATCCTGTCGGAGCCCAAAATCTTCACGAGCGACAACCAGGAGGCCGAGTTCTTCGACGGCCAAGACATCCCGTTCGTCACCGACTCGCAGACCAACAACAACGGCAACCTGGTGCAGAGCTTCGACTATCGCGCCGTGGGCATCCAGCTCCGCATCAGGCCGCGCATCGCCAACAACAAGGACGTCGACGTTCGCGTCAACCTCGAGCTGTCGTCGATTGTCCCCGGGCAGACGCTGTTCGGCGGGTTTGTGGTTGATCGGCGCGAGACGACCACCCAGCTCATCCTCCGCGACGGTCAAACCGTGGTGATCTCGGGCATCATCCGCAAGGAAGACTCCGACATCACGCGCAAGGTGCCGCTCCTGGGCGACATCCCGCTGCTGGGCGCGCTCTTCACGTCCAAGGAAAAGAGCGTCAAGAGCACGGAGCTCCTGGTCTTCATCACACCGATCGTGGTCGAGAACCCCGAGGAGCGTCAGAAGATCAACGAACCCTACCACGATCGCCTCCAGCAGATGCGCCTGAAGCTCGAGGGCCCGGGCAAGGACGGCGAAAACTACGGCGACACCAAGGACGGCTCCAAGCCCAAGAAGGAGAAGTCCGCCCAGGACTTCGGTTACGACGGGTAATCCTTGAAGCGACGATTCAATCAATCACGACTTGGTGCACTCCTGGCGCTCGGCGCGATCCAATCCGCGTCGGGATGCGTCACGGTGCGCGCCGAACCCTCGCCCAGCGAATCCACGCTCCACCCCCGACTGGTCTCGCAATCGCCCGCGCCCAATCAGCCCGCGCCGACCCCGCCCGCGCCGGGTGCCGAGCCGCCGACCCAAGCGACCCAGCCCGGCGCGCCGCCCGTGCCCGTCGCACGCCCCGTGCCGCCCACCTCAAGCGCGATGCTGCGCTTCTCGATCTTCCCGCTGGGCTCGATCGAGTACGACGGGCAAGTCCTGCCGCTCGTCTCGCCCGACGCTCGCTTTGTCGTGGTCCAGGCCGGGCTGGCGCCGACGTGGCCGACGCTGCTGGCGCTCGACAACGCGGTCCCCGCGATCACGACCAAGCTCGTCGTGTACCAGGTCGAAAGGACCGGCCTGTCGCCACTGCAACTCCCGGTGCTCCCCGAGGGGGCGATCCTCGGGCGCTCGTGCGACGCGGAGGGTTTCCTGATCGAGCAGCCGCGGGCCGACGGCACGCGCGCGATCGCGAAGGTCGCGTGGACCTCCGGGCGCGTTGAGTGGCTCGCGGATTCGCCCGCGATCAACGCCCACGCCGTGCTCTCGCAGTCGGGCGAACTGGCGTACACCACGCGGAAGAAGGGGAGCCCCAAGGCCGACCTCGTGATCCGCACGCGCGACGGCAAGCTCCGCGTTCGGCCCGCGGGCGACGTCGGATATCTCTTCCCGATCTACGCGGGCGAGCCCAAGACGCTCTTCACGCTCACGCGCTCGCAGGGCGGCATCGACCTTGTCGCGCTCCGCGATGCGCCGACCTCCGACGCCGACACCGCCATCGGCCCGGTCATCGCTACGCGATCGCTCTCCCTGTCGTTCGATCCGGCGCTGGCGTACCAGTGCACCGCGGCGTTGCAGGTTCCGCCGCCCCACGCGATCGCCCTCGAGACAACCGCCGCCGCCCCCGCGTCGAATCCGTCGGCGCCGAGCGCGATCGTTGGCGCGGGCGGCACGCCCCTCTCGCTCTTTGTGCCCGACCTTGGGCGCACGGCGGAGTTTGACCTGGCGTCGGGCTCGTGGAACCCGCTCAGCGAGAAATCGGTCGCCGCGGTGCGCTCGCCGATCGCCGATCATCCGGGCCTGTTCGTCGCGGTCCCCGAGGGGCTGGTGTTCACGCCCACGACGGACCATCGCTCGCCGGCGCCCGCTCGCGCCGCGATGGCGCGATTGCTCGACACCCCGTATGTGCCGCGCGCAACCGCGAACCCCGATCTCCCCCTGATCGTGTTCGGCCCGGCAGGCCCGACGAAGCTCACGGTGATGGGCGTCGGCCTTCCGCCCGCGCTCCCCGCGGAAGACCCCGCCAAGGTCCGATAGCGACCACGGGATTTGCCCGAGTCGCGGGCGGCGGGCTCTAACTTCCCAGACGGTCCGAAAGTCATGGCCCGCGCGTGCCGATTCTCATGTCGACGTTGATGGGTGCATCGTCCCCCGACCAGACGAGGGAGCTAGCGGCATGAGCTCGGCCACAGAGAACAAGGACCAAGTCGTTTCCTCCGCGATCCGCGAGATCTCGCACATCGCGACACTCCCGGAGATCACGCTCAAGATCGTGGAGCTGGTGGAGGACCCCAAGTCCACCGCCCAGGACCTTCACAAGGTCATCTCCAACGACCCGGCGCTGTGCAGCCGAATCCTCAAGGTCGTGAACTCGTCTTTCTACGGCCTGCCGGGGCAGATCGCGTCGATCAACCGCGCGATCGTGATGCTCGGGCTGAACGCCGTCAAGAACATCGCGATTGCGGCGAGCCTTGCGAAGCTGTTCCGCGGCGGGGAGCTGACGCCGAACTTCTCGGCGCGTGACCTGTGGAACCACTCCACGTCGGTCGCCGCCACGTGCAAGATCATCGCGGACACGCTGCGCCTGGGCCTCTCGGACGAGGCGTTCCTGGCGGGGCTGATCCACGACATCGGCGTGATGGTGGAGATGCAGTACGACCGGAACAAGCTGATCGAGGTTCTCGAGACGGTGAAGTGCGACAGCAACGGCGTGCCGCAGTGCAACATGCGCGACGTTGAGAACAAGGTCTTCGGCGCGTGCCACACGGAGTTCGGCGCGGGCCTGGCGGAGAAGTGGAAGTTCCCCAAGAGCTTCTCGCTGGTGACGGGATTCCACCACAACCCGCTGGAATTGCCGGCCGAGAGCCGCACGCTGACGACGATCGTGCACATCGCGGACCGTCTGGCGTGCGAGGCGGCCCCGGGATTCCGGCTCGATCTGCAGACCCTGGAGGTCGGGGCGGATGTTCGGGACGCGATCAAGCTGTCGAGCGAGAAGTTCGAGGAGATCCGGAAGAATCTGCCAGCCGCCCTGAAAAATGTGGGCAATCTGCTGGCCTAGGTCGATAACACCTTGCCCGGATTCACACCGAATCCGGGAATAGGGACCGGCGGGACCTCCCCGCGGCAATCAAGAGCGATCACGCCTCCGGGCGACAAGACTCTCTCTTTCTCCCTCCGGGCGGCTGCAAGAAATTCTTGTGGCCGCCTTTTTTCTTAGGCGTCTTTCACGCGAGAACGCCATGTTTTCAGGGACTCGTGGCGTGTGAGGTCATAGGCCAAGGGCGTGACCGTGATGCAGCCCGCCTTGAGCAGGTCAACGTCGGAGCCTTCGGCGGTAGCGTGGAAGTCCAGGCCATGGCCGGCGGCCCAGTAGTAGACCTGACCTCCGGGGCTGACGCGGCGCTCGTAGCGGTCGACCAGGCCATGCGCGTTCATGGGGCAGATGCGAATTGGGGGCATTGCCCGCTCTGCCTCCACGCGCGGGATGTTGATGCTGAGGCACTCGTGGCGATCAGGCAATCCTTGCGCGATCAATTGCTCGATGGTCTTTCGGGCTTCGCGGGCGGCGACATCGAAGCGAGAGTGCTCGCCGCAGAGCATCATGCTGACGGCGATGGAGGGGACGCCGAGGAAGGCGGCCTCGATGGCGGCGGCGACGGTGCCGGAGTAGATGACGTTGATGCCGCAGTTGGCGCCGGCGTTCATGCCGGAGATGACCAGGTCGGGGCGTGAGCCTTGGCCGAAGCGTTCGGGCCAGAGGCAGGAGAGCGCGAGCTTGACGCAATCGGCGGGTCGGCCGTCGACGGCGACGCCCTTGACGATGGGGGTGCCGATGTCGATGGACTCGACGCGGGTCATGAGCGGGGAGTTGAAGGTCACGCCGTGCGAGGTTGCGGATTGCACCTCGAGGGGCGCGACGCAGAGGACTTCGCCGAGGGGCGGTCCGAAGGCGGGATCGACGAGCGCGGAGTACATGGCGGCGATGCCGGGCGCGCGGATGCCGTCGTCGTTGGTGAGGAGGATGCGCATGTGGGAGGATAAGCGCGCGGGCGCGTGATGAGGGCGGGTTGGCGCGGCGGCGTGTCGAAACAAAAAAGAAGCGGGCCGCCCGTTGAAGAGCGGCCCGCGTACGCGTGAATGTCGAGTGTCGATCGAAGCCGGATCAGCGGCGGCGGCGCGCGGCGGCCAGAGCGCCGACGCCCAGGAGCGCGAGGGCGCCCGGGGTGGGGACGTTCTCGGTCTTCCAGCGGCCGTGGGTCAGGTCGAGGGAGAACTTGACGGGGTCGGAGCCGACGTTGACGAAGGCGTTGTTGTCCCAGTCGGCGAGGTTTTCGCCGTAGCTCATGCTCCAGCCGTGGGCGACGGAGCGGAACTTGAAGCCATAGCCGCCCGCGGCGATGTTGAAGGTGCCTTCATAGAGACCGTTGCCCATGTCGGTGAGCGTACCGATGGGGGCGGACCAACCGTTGAAGTCGCCGATGATCTCGAAGCCGGTGCCACCCTGGTCGGTGTAGCCGACGCGCTGGTAATTCGGGGACCAGCCGTCGCTCGGGTTGACGTTGTCGTAGAAGAAGATGTCGATGGGGTTGCCGTTGGAGGAGACCTTGACGTTGCCGGTGGACGGCCAGTACTGGGACCAGTCGCCAACGTTGAGCTTGAACTCATTGATGCCGGCGCCGGTGCTGGGGATGGTCGCGCCCCACACGCCGCCGCCGAGATCGTTGAGGACGACGCCGGTGCCGTTGTCCCAGCCGTTGAAGTTGCCGACCGCCTGGATGGCGGCCGAGGCGCTCGCGGTGAGCGCAGCGACAGCCAGAACCGAAGCCACACAAGTCTTACGCATTTTCAAACCCTCCTAATCGTTGAATCCCGGCGCGGAAACGCCGGGGTCTGTCTCTGTCTGAAGGATAGTGGCGCGGGCCGCGTGCTCCAAGCCAATTTCCGCACGAAACCATGCGGGAATGCCGGAGCCTGATGCACGCGAAGAGGGTGCGTGCGGACGCGATCGGGGCCTTGGGCGCGGGCGCCCGAGGCCATCGGCCCTTTCAACTTCCGACCAGCGACCCGAAAGAGCCCCGAAATCGCCGCCTGAGCGGGGCTCGGGAAGGCGAGGATTCGCGGCTATTGTGTGGGTTCTCGGGCGTTCGGGATTCCCCCCGTTTGCGGTCGGAACTCGCCCGGGGCTCGACGACTTTTTCGCGTGGCTCGGGCACGCGGCAGGGGTGCAAGGCATGGCGTTCTTCGATTCGATTCTCAACGCGGTCGGCAACACGCCGCTGGTGAAGCTGAACAAGGTCGTGCCCGCGGGGGCGGCGACGGTGCTCGTCAAGTGCGAGTTCATGAACCCGACGGGCTCGATCAAGGACCGCATGGCGGTGCACGTCCTGAACGAATCGGAGAAGAAGGGGCTGATCAAGCCGGGCATGCTGATCGTGGAGAACACGAGCGGCAACACGGGGCAGGGCGTGGCGATGTGGGCCGCGGTGCGTGGGTACAAGTGCGTCTTCACGATGCCCGACAAGATGAGCATCGAGAAGGTGAACATGCTCAAGGCGTTCGGCGCGGAGGTGGTGATCACGCCGACCGACGTGCCCGGCGACTCGCCGCAGCACTATGTGCAGACCGCCAAGCGGATCGCGCGCGAGCAGAACGGCTTCTACGTCAACCAGTATCACAACCCGCTCAACATCGACGCCCACGAGCTCTCGACCGGCCCGGAGATCTGGCGCCAGACCGAGGGGAAGATGGACGTGTACGTCGCGGGCGCGGGCACGGGCGGCACGGTGTCGGGCGCGGCACGCTTCTTCAAGAAGAACAAGCACCCGGTCAAGATCGTCGGCGTCGATCCGATCGGCTCGGTGCATTACCACTACTTCTACACCAAGACCATGCCGACGCCGCACGTCTACAAGGTCGAGGGCGTGGGCGAGGACATCCTGTGCGACGCGATGGATTACTCCGTCGTTGACGAGTTCCGCCAGGTGAACGACAAGGAGTCGTTCCTCATGGCGCGCCGGCTGGTGCGCGAGGAGGGGCTCTTCTGCGGCGGATCGAGCGGGAGCAACGTCCATATCGCGGTGCAGATCGCCAAGGAGATCGGCCCGGGCAAGACGGTCGTCACCGTGCTGCCCGACTCCGCCACGCGCTACACCACCAAGTTCCTGAGCGACCAGTGGATGAAGGACTACGGCTTCCTCGGGAGCGATTACGACCTCGGCGTGGTCGAGGACATCATGAAGGCGCGCCCGACGCAGCAAGTTATTACATGCAACGAGAGCGACACGGTCGGCTCGGTCGTCGAGATCATGCGCCGTGCCGGCGTGTCGCAGGTGCCGGTGCTGGACGCCAAGAAACGCCCCGCGAAGATGGTGCACGAGCTCGATGTTCTCCGCGGGCTGCAGAGCGGCGCGGTGACCAACACCAGCCCCGTTCACGACGTGGCGCAGCCGATCGGCGGGCTCATCTATCCCAAGGCGCGGGTGGAAGAACTCTTCCGCATCTTCGAGACCGATCAGGTCGCGATCGTGGTCGACGCCGAGAAGATCGTGGGCGTGATCGGGAAGATCGACGTGATTGATTACATGGGGAGGCGGGGGAAGTAGCGCGGCAATGCGTCGCCTCCGAGCCATCCGCGTTCGTCATTTGGCCCGAGCTTCACGCGTCCTCCGGCGTGGGCTCTTCGGCCCGGCCGCGACCTTGGGCATTTCCCCCGCCGCGTGGCGCGCGAACTCGCGGAGCAGGGGCTCGTTGACGCTGAGGACGTGGAAGGCGCCGGACTTTTTGGCGTGGATCACGCCGCTGGCCTCCAGCATCTTGATGTGGTGTGAGATCGTGGGCTGCGAGAGCTTGAAGCACGCGCACACCTCGGTGCAGGTCTGCTTGCCCGCGGCCCGGATGCCCTCGAGCATCCGCAGGCGCGTGGGGTCGGCCAGGGCCTTGGCAATCTTGACGAAGTCGGCGGCACGCATGTGAATTGATAGGCCAGCGGAACGGGGCGGCAAAGCGCGAAGTGGCGGAGTGGAAGGCGGCGAGGCATGGAAGAGGGCACCGCCGCCGGTGGCTTCTGACTCCCGACTCACGACTTCCGACTTCCGACCCCTGGCTACCGCGCGCCCCGCGATTCCAGCGTCGACAGCACCAGGTCCGCGCGCTTGGTGATGTACGCGCGGAAGCGTTCGGGGTGGTCGCAGGGCGGGACGAGTTCGGCGGCGTATCGGCACACGCTCGCGATGTCGGCGCGGATGTCGGTGTACCCCGCGAGCAGCCACGCGTTCTCCGCGTCGGGGCGGCCCGCGACGAGCTGCGACAGCGCGCCGAACGTGGCGTCGCGCGATTCGCCGAGTGACTCCGCGCCCGCGAGGCGTTCGAGACGACCGACGAGCAACGCGGCCGCGTGCTCGGCGCGGATGCGTGCGGCGGCCCGCGTCGCGTCCTCGTAGTTCGCGGACAGAAGCGACTCGACCATCGCGGCGCACGCGCTCGCCAGCGGATCGGTGAGCTGGGCCCGTGCGTCGGGCGACAGCTCGAAGCCCGGCCATGCGTTCATGGACGACTCAGCGTCGAGGGCGGCGGCGGCGTCGGAGAGCACGGCGAAGACGGCGCGATACGCCTCGAGCGGCGCGGCGTTTTCCGGCGCGGGCGAGCCCTTGGCGCTCGCCCAGCCGGCGAGCCAGTCGGAGCGCACGCGCGACAACGCGGCAAGGACGTCGGTGAGTTTGGCGTGCGTGAGCGATGCCCAGGTGCGGACCCGCGAGACAGAGACCTGGGTGGCCGGGGCGTGCGCGCCCGTCGTGACGCCACCCGCGAAGTTGGCCTCGTCCTCGCCCGGGAGCGAGCGGAAGTTCGCGAGCTCGGTTACCAGGCCGCGCAGCTCGCCGATCGCCAGATCGCGCTTGTCGTTGCGGGAGAGGTCCTGGCCGAGCACGAGCAGGCGCGCGCCGATGTTCTTCAGGCGCGGGTCGAGGGTGGCCTCGGGGACCTTGAACTCCGTCGGCTTCGGCGCGGGTGGAGTGGAATCGGCCGGCTTGGTGTCGGGCTTGATTTCAGGCTTGATTTCGGGTTTGGAGTCCGCGGGCGCGGGGGGCGTGACACCGGGCGCGGCATCGGTGGGGGAGTCCTTGTTCGGCGCGGCGTCCTTGGTAGGCGGCGTGACGGTGCGCGCCTCGTCGGCGCAGAGCTCGCTCAGGCGGCGCACGAGCGATTGATCGTCGCGACGCCGGCGCGCGGAGTTGATCGACGCGAGCAGGCCGGGGTCGGCCAGCGCGTCGCTGCGCTTGATGATCCGCGGGAGGTCCTCGAGCAATTGCGAGGCGGCGTTGCGAGCGGCGGGCTCCAGAGCGCGCGCGGCGGGGCGGAGCTGACGCAGGAGCGATTTGTCGTCGGCGGGCGCGGCGTGGATGAGCGAGAGGGCGTCCATCGCGGCCAGCAGGCGATCGGCGACGCCGGCGTCGGTGCGGAACTCGGAGACCGAGACGAGCTGGTCGAGCGCGGTGAGCGAGGCGCGCCCCGAGGCCGCGGGCTCGAGCGTCTGAAGCCTGGTTGAAAGCTCGGCGGCCAGTCGCATGACGCGCAGACGGGCGGCGGCCTGCATGGGCGTGTACGCGGCCGCGCCGGTCGAGCGGATCAGGCTCGTGACGCACGCGACGAGTTCGGAGCGCCAGGCGGCGAGGGTCGGGTCGCTCATCCAGCGCGGCTTCTGCGGGCCGGCGATCGATGCGGCGGCCGCGATGTCGTCGCGCAGTCGCCACGCGCCTGGTCGAGTCACGCCGAACTGCTCCGCCGCCGCAAGACGCTCTTCCACGCGAGCGAACACGGCGCTGACGGCGTCGGAGAACTGCGCGTGCATCGCCAGATCGGGGAGCGACTCGGTGGGCACGCGTACGCTCACGCGCGAGAGTTCCACGGGCCAGCCGATCGTTTCGTTGGGCCACGCGAAGACCACCAGCGGTCCCAGCGCGTCGCGGGCCCAGACCTCCATCGCGTCGCGCTCCGGCGGCACGCCGGCGCCCGCGGCTTCTTTCATGAGCGACAGCACGTCCGGGGGAAGGTCGTGATCCGCGCCCCAGCGGTCGATCGCCTCGCGCCGTTGCGCGAGCGTTCGCCCCAGCACGACGTGGGCGGAGCCCGACGGGCCCTGCGCGACGCCGGCCTTGATGAGGTCGATCGCGATCGTGCGGACGAGCGAGCGCACGCCCGCGCCGGGCACGCCGGGGCGAGAGAGGTCGGCGATTTCCTTCTGGAGGGAATCGACGAGTGCGGCGGAGTTCATGCCGTCGCCGGGCGCGGGGGCGGCGGTCTGATCAAGGTTGAGCGTCTGCGCGGGGGCGAGCGAGGCGCACGCGAGCACGAGGGAGGCGACGACGGCGCTCGTTCGAAAAGACGGCTTACCACGGAGGGACGCGGAGCGGCATGCAGAAGTGAAGGAAGCTGACATAGACGCGAAGGGAGGTCGAGCTTGGAGTGGAGGTTGGGTCATTGGTGGAGCGCATTTCACTTGGGCACTGTCTCGCGCGGAGCTGGCGCGATTTCTCGGCGAGATGGGATGGAAGGCGCCGCACCACACTCTGGGCATCGGCTCGCGTCGATTCCACGCATCGGGTAACCGCACGAGATGCACTGGTCTCGGGTGATACGCCGCCGACGACAAATAGTTGCCACAGACCAGTTGAACGCGGCAAGTACCGCCCAGGCTGGCGTGCCGAGAATCACGATCCACCCGAGCAGGCCGGGTAGATACACGTGGGCCGGATACTCAAACTGCAATGAACCGATTCTGACCGTATTCAGATCGTTCCACACCGGCGGACCGGGCTGGATGATACCTTGCTTCGTTTCGTAGCTGGTTGCGATGGGCCAAGGCCAGCCGAGTTCGGCGGCTTGGGCATGGGTGCCTTTCGGCATGCGTTCGATCGCGGCACGACGCCACCTCGCGCCGGTCGGCCATACGGAGCCCTCGAGCGTTGTCAGTGTGTCCTCCGGTCCCATAACAGCAACGACGACCTTTGCCTTCCACCAGCAGGTGAACTCCTGTATCACAATGGTCCGATCACCGGCCTGAGCTACATACTGATCTCCCGTGGTCCACTCACCGTCGTGCAGAATTGACGTAATGCTCAAAGCCAACATGAGCACGACACCCATGAGCGTCGCTCGCGCGAGCTCTCGGGCCAATCGGATCATTCTGGCGGACCTCTTGTTCTCCATGCGCGATGTCTTGACTTGTCGCCACGCCGATCAACGACGATCGGCTCGATGTCCGACCCTACCTGTGTTGCCGCTCACTTCGCCCTTGCCGTCCGCGCGGCCCGTTCATAGACCTCCTCGAGGTGCGCGATCATCCGGTGCGTGGAGAATCGATCGGCGCACATCGTTCGCCCGCGTGCGGCCATGTCGGCGCGCTCCCACGGGTGATCGTACATCCATGCGATCGATTCGCGCAATCGGTTCCGGTCCGAGAGCGGAACCAGGCGTCCCGTTTGGCCGTCGATGCAGGCCTCGCGCGTGCCGTCGACGTCGTACGCCACGACCGGCACGCCGCAGAGGAGCGCCTGCGGCACGGTGCGCGGCAAGCCCTCGCGATAGCTGGGATGAACCAGCACGTCCATCGCCCGCATATGGGCCGGGACGCGCTCCGAGGGCACCAGGCCCGTGGTCACGACGCGGGCCGCGAGCCCCTCGCCCGCGACACGCGCCAGCAACCGATCGCGCCACCACCCGTCGCCCACCCACAGGAGCTTCCAGTTCGGGTGCGACTTCAGCTCGCCCGTGATCGCGTCGAGAATGTCGTCGTGCCCCTTGTGCTCCGCGAGGCGAGCGACGGTGCCGATCACGAAGTCGTTGTCGCCAAAGCCCAGCGCGCGGCGCATCGATTCTCGATCCTCGTCCTCCGCGGCGTTCAGGTACCGCTCGACCTCCATGCCGGAGAACACCGTGACGTACTGCTCGGGCCGCCCGATGCCGCGGGCGAGGAACTGCCGGGTCATGGCGTCGGCGACGGAGGCGATGACGTGGCACGAGCGTGCCGCACGGCGTTCGGCGAGCGTGTAGACGAGGTTGATCGCGCGGATCTTCAGGCGGCGGACGAAGGAGCCCTCGATGGGCATGAACGGCGGGCCGTGGATCGTGTGGATGATGCCGCAGGGCCGCCACGAGCGATCGGGGTTGCTGGTGTTGAGCCTCCAGGCGGCGATGCGCCCGACGATCCCCGCCTTGGACGAGTGGGTGTGAACGATGTCGGGCTCGAGGCGCTCGATCAGGTCGCGGAGCTGCGCCAGGCAGCGCTGATCGCGTGCCGGCGAGACCTCGCGGCAGAGATCGGGGACTTCATGAACGCCGATCGGCGCGCAAGGCTCGCCCGCGATCGTGCGTTCCTCGCCCGTGGCGCAGCGCGCGTTGAAGGCCTGCACGCGCGAGAGGAGCGAGCCCTCGGGGCCATAAATGGGGCCGAACGCGAGGTGGACGCGATGACCGAGGCGTGCTTGCCCTTCGCAGGAGAGGACGGTGTTCTCTTGCGAGCCGCCGAGGATGAGCCGGGTTGAGATGTGGAGGATGGTCATCGGTGTGTGGCGGGCGCGGCGCACTCGGGGCATGGGGCGCTCTGGGGGAGCCCGGACCGATCGTACCCGCAGGCGGGGCAGCGGCCGATCATGCGGCGCATCTTCTCGCGCCGATGGTCGCGACAGAACCAGAAAGAGAAGCCGATCGCAACGATGCTCGGTATCCACAGCGGCACGACCACCGATGTGTCTCCGGGAAGGCGGTCGTACCTCGGCCACCAGTCGCCTGGAAGGATCGGATAGCCACGCCATTCCCAGAATGTCGGCCGAAAGATCCCGCTGTCACCCACGCCGAGGTGGATCGCACCCCAGGTGAGACTCACGACGATGCGTGTTGGTCCGCGACCGAGGGGCATGTTCACCAACGCGTTGCCCCAAATCGTGAACACCCACATCGCCGGGAGCAGAACCGCGAGCACCCACGCCGTCCAGCGAGCGATCGATTTGGCTCGGGCGAGTTTTTTCATCGCGGGGCTCCCGGCGTCGGGAGCGCGCCGCACTCCGGGCACGGCGCGTCGTGAGCGAGGCCGAGGCGGGGGTAGAAGCACTCGAAGCAAACATGACCGATCCGCATCGCCGAGCGGACGCGGAGAAGGCGACGCCACAACGCTGTTCCCGTGCCGGCACAAGCGAGCGTTGGTAGCCACAGTGGCAGAAAGAGCCCGACATAATTCGGACCGCGCCTGATGTCGGGTGCCCACCTTCTGACCCAATCGGTCTTTCCCGTGGAATTGTTGGTTGTGAGCGATACCTGCCAGCCGGCCGAAGCGTTGTGCGAACCCTGCAACTCACAGTCCAGATATGCCTTGGACTGCCGAACTTGCAGTACGGCGAAGTGCCCAGGGGACCATTCAGGAGTCATTATGAAGAGTTCACGCCGCAGCGTGAACCACCAGAGCGCGGCGAGCAAAACGACCAGCACGGTGCATCCCCACCGCGCCACGCGTTCCAGCCTGTGCCGCCTCTTCTTCATCGCGGGGCTCCCGGCGTCGGGAGCGAGCCGCATTCCGGGCACGGCGCGTCGGACGCGAGGCCGAGGCGGGGATAGCCGCAGGCGGGGCACCCGTCACGGCGTGGATGCGACAGTTCGCGCCGCACGATCAGCACGATAATCCCGAATGCGAGCGCTGGTGCCCAAGACGGAAGCGTGACGCCCCACGCCGGGCGGCGACTCAGCACTTCGGGCATCCATCGCCAGTCGACGCGAGCGCGCGACCAGCGATCATAACCGACATTCACGAATCTGCCCAGACTCTCCACTCGTGCCTTCGGCGGCGTGGTTCTCAGAAGCAGCGTGATCTGTGTGCCAATCGTGTCCACGCCGATGTACCACCCCGGCAGAATCTGAACATACGCCCGGAGATTGCACCAGCAACTTGCGACACCAACGATGAACACCGCCAGCGCGACGCCCAACGTGCCGAACCGCGCAAACTTTGCTCGCCGCTCGAATCGAGTGCTCACGACTCGATCTCCGTGGTGTTCCGATCAACCTGCTCTTTCAGCGGACTCGGTCTCATTCGTCCGCTCGAGCTGCTTGGGCCCGGACCTTCCTCGCGGACTCGTCAGGTCCGGCGTCCCGACGCGACGACATCACACCGCACCCGCACCACCGCCATCAGCGTACCGAATCCACTCCAGGCACAGCCCCTCGGGCGGCATAGTCGGCCCGGCGTCCTCGCGCACCCTCGACTCCAGTGCCTTGGTCACGTCGCCCGGCGCCATCCGCCCGCGCCCGATCTCGCACAGCGTGCCCGCGATGATCCGCACCATGTTCCACAGGAACCCGCTCCCCGTGATGTCGATGCGAACGCGGCGCGACGGCGTGTCGTCGTCGTTCCGCAGGCGCACGACGCTGCACGCCAGGACACGGCGCACCGTGGTGAGACGCCCGTGCCCGGCGGCCGCGAACGCCGCGAAGTCGTGCTCGCCCACCAGGCGCTGGGCGGCGTCGTGCATGGCGCGTTCGTCAATCTCGTAGGGAACGTGCGACACGAAGCGCCGGTCCCACAGCGGGCGCTCGCGCGAGTCGTGGATCGTGTAGGAATAGGCCTTGGACGTCGCGCCGCGGATCGGCTCAAAGTCGATGGGGCACGGTTCGATCGCGGTGATGAGCACGTCGGCCGGCAGGCGCCCGTTGAGTGCGGCCCGCAGGCGATCGGTGCCGCGTTCGATGGGCCAGCCGATGCCGCGCTGGCTGCCCGTGCCGTCGGAACAGGCGAAGGAAGCGACCTGGCCTCGTGCGTGGACGCCGGCGTCGGTGCGGCTGGCGCCGGTGAGGGTGACGGGCTCGCGGACGATCTCGCGCACCGCGCGTTCGACGACGGCCTGGACGGTGCGCATCTCGAGGCGCGCGATGCCGTCCGGCCCGGGCTCGATCAGGCCCAGCACTTTGTTCGCGGGCGGCGCGTGCATTGGGATGTCGCGCTGCGACACGGGTGTCTTGGCGCTGGGCGCGGGGGACGGAGTGGCCGACGTTGGAGCGGGCGGCTCCTGCTTCTGCCAGCCGCAGAAGTCCGTGCCGTCGTATGCGATGGTGAGCTTGTAGCGTGGCACCGGAGAAGGGTACGGGGGGAGGACAAATCGCTAAATCGCCAAATGGCCAAATCGTCAAATGTCCAAATGAAGAGAAGAGAAGTTGCGTGCGATCAGTCGCCGCCGCCGCAACCACCGCCTCCGTCGCACCCGCCGCCGCCGTCGAAGCCGCCGCCCGAGTCGACGGGCGCGCAGCTATCGAACGAGCCGTGCGAGCCGTGGTCATGCCCGCCGTCGTGCGCGTGATGTCCGTGATGACCCGCGTCGTGATGTCCGGGGGCGTGGTGCGCCGAGTGTCCGCCCGATCCGGCGTGCGAGGATCCATCACTCAACGCGCCGGGCGTCATCAGGTACGCGATGCCCGGATCGATTCCCTGCGATCCCGCGGCATCGGTGCGCTCGCTCACGCCCGCGTTCCGTGAGTTCTTGCGGATCGAGAACGCGATGATGGCGATGACCATCCCGACGACGACCGCCCCGAGGAAGAAATCGCCTGCGCTCATGCCATGTTGTACCACGGAGAGGTCGATCGGCTGCGGCGGGCCGACGCCGGCGCCGGGGGCGTTACGCCGCCTTGTTCTTGCCGCCCAGCGTCTTTCGCATCACGACGATGATGACGGCCAGGAGCGCGATCGAGCCGAAGAAGACCGCGACGATGGGACCCAGGCCGTGCATGCGCGAGTGTAGACCCCGCTCCTTGCGCGAACGCCGACGGAAGATGAGATTGATCCCGGAGTGGCGGCCTCAAAAACACCACCAGCCCGGGGAGGCCCGGGCCGGTGGACACTGAACCTGTATGTCAGGCGTCGCGATCAGCGGCGACGACGACGGGCGGCGACCACCAGGCCGAGACCCGCGAGGGTGGCGGCGCCGGGGGCGGGCACGTCGGTGAAGTAGGCGGTGTTGCCGCCGCTGGCGAGCGTGCCATCGACGCGGATGTGGAAGCCCCAGTGGTCAACATCGCCGGTGGCGAGGCTATTGAACGTGAAGTTCTGGCTGCCGTTGGGCGTGATGCCGGTGTTGGGGTTGGTCTTCCAGCCGACGATGCCGCCGGTGCCGGAGTTGGAGACCTTCGAGTCCCACACGCCGAAGCCGGACGTCGAGCCGGTGAGGTCGATGTCGTCCGACAGGGCCCAGAAGCCGAAGACGTCGGTGATGTTGTAGTACGTGGCGCCGATCTTGAGCTGCGGGTGATTGCTCAAGGAAACCTGGTAGGTCAGGCCGGTGATGAGCTGGACCTGGACGCCGCCGATGATGTCGGCATTCTGGAACGAGCTGCGCGTCTGGGCGAGCGCAGAGCTGCCCAACGCGGCCGCGGCGAGAGCCGCAGCGAGAACACACTTCTTCATTTTCCCTCTCCCTCTGAACAAAGGGAACCAGCCGTGGCGGGCGGCGGAAACGCCCGAGTCGGGGAAAAACCCCGACCACTCAACTATAAAGCGCAAGAAGTGCGTCGGACTCCGGTTTCGCTCCTAAGTGCTTCAAATTCAGTAATTTGTAGCGGTCAATACACTCCACAATTCCGTTGATTGGGTCCAAAAACAACCAACGCCGTCCCGAGTGGGAACGGCGTTGGCAGCCCGTGGGTCTCTTCCCAGACGGGCGTTGTTCGGGCTCGCCGGTGCGGACGGGGGGGGTGGGTGGGGGCTCCATGTCTGCCGCGACGTTGGTCGCATGCATGTCCCGTCCGCTTCGTCTCTTCTCAAACGATCCGGCTTGCCTCGTCGGGCGGCGAGAACTGCCCGCTCGACACCCCAACCTTGCCACACCCGGCAAACCCCGCCAGCGATCGGGGATTCCGGGGAGTCGGATGGTCCACGGGAGCCCGCACGCGCCCCACAAACCTCCCGTGCGGAGGTCCGTGAAGTCGAGGCCACCAATTCGTCGCGTTCTCGGAACGTTCGGCTACCATTGCCCGCCATGCCGAGCATCACCATCAACGGCACCAAGTGCGACTTCACCCCGGGCCAGACGATCCTCCAGATCGCCAACGCCAACGGCGTCGACGTGCCGCAGTACTGCTATCACGACGGGCTGTCGGTCGTCGCCTCCTGCCGCATCTGCCTGTGCGAGGCGTGGGCGCCCAACCCCAAGACCAACCAGCTCGAGCCGTTCATGGGCGGGAAGCTCCTGCCCAGCTGTCAGCAGACGGCATCGGACGGGATGGTCGTGTATACGGATTCACCCAAGGCGGTCGCCAATCAGAAGGCTGTCATGGAGTTCCTGCTCATCAACCACCCGCTGGATTGCCCGGTGTGCGACCAGGCGGGCGAGTGCTTCCTGCAGGACTATTCCTACGAGTACGGGCGCGGCGTGTCGCGCTTCCAAGAGCAGAAGGTCAAGCAGCCCAAGAAGGACGTCGGCCCGCACGTCCTGCTCTACTCCGATCGGTGCATCATGTGCACCCGCTGCGTGCGCTTCACCCGCGAGGTGACCGGCACCGCGGAGCTCTCCGTGCAAGGCCGCGGCAACAAGGAAGAGATCGACACGTTCCCGGGCGTTCCCCTCGCCAACGAGCTGTCGGCCAACGTGGTTGATCTGTGCCCGGTGGGCGCGCTGCTCGACAAGGACTTCCTCTTCTCCCAGCGCGTGTGGTTCCTCAAATCCACGCCGTCGATCGACGGCCTCACCGCCAGCGGCGACAACCTCTTCATCGAGCACAACCAGGGCAAGGTCTATCGCGTCAAGCCGCGCACCAATCCCGCGGTCAACAAGTGGTGGATTACCGACGAGGTGCGTTACGGCTGGCGCCACATCCACGCGGACAACCGGCTGACCAAGCCGATGCGTCGCCAGTTCGGCGCGCTGGTCGAGACGGACTATCCCAAGGCCTACGACGACACGATCGAGGGGATCGCCAAGGAGACGTCGATCGGTAAGCGCCTCGCGGTGCTCGTCAGCCCGATGCTCTCGTGCGAAGAGGCGTACGCGCTGGCGACGCTGGCGCGCCGGCTTGATCCCAAGGCCATCCTGGGCGTCGGGCCCGTTCCCGTGCGCGGCCAGGACAAGGTGTACCCGATCGGCGCGGACGAGAAGAGCCCCAAGGCCTTCAAGGTCTACGCCGAGAAGGCGCCGAACGCGCGCGGCGTCCGTCGCGTGCTGGGCGCGCTGGGCGGCACGGTCGTTGAGTTCGACGACTTCCTGAAGTCCCTCGGGCACGGCACGGGCAAGAGCGACGCCGGCGCGGTCCTCCTCACCGGCAACTACCCCGAGGCGTGGGCGACCGACGCGCTCGTCGCGTCGCTGGGCGGCAAGTTCGTCGTGCTGATCGACACGCTCATCAACCGACTGGTCGACGAGGCCAACGTCGTCCTGCCCGGCGCGACGTGGGTGGAGAAGGCCGGATCGTTCGAGAACGCCCGCGGCATGATCCAGCCCTTCGAGCAGGCGATCCCGTGCGTGGGCGCGTCGAAGTCCGAAGGGCAGCACGCGATGGATATTGGCGCGGTGCTGGACGGCGCGGAGATCCCCGTCGACGAAACCCGCCCGGTCGTGGTCTTCACGACGCGGGGCCAGGTCCCCGCGGGCACGGAGCAGGCGACCACGATCGCGGGCGCGTTCAACGCGGCCAACGTTCGCGCGGAGATGGCCCGCGCGTTCCCGGCGCTGTCGGCGTTCGTGAGCGATGTGAAGCCCCCGGCCGCCCCGGCGCTCGCCGAGCCCGACATGGCGATGGTCGAGCTCTGATCGAGGGACCGCGATGGAAACGCTGCAGTGGGTCGTGGCGGGGATCGTGCTGATCGGTGCGACGGCGTTCGTGCTGGTTTGGTGGCGGATCGGCGATCAGTGGGCCGACGAGGAGCACCAGAAGTTCCCGAAGAAGCGCTCGCCGCACGAGGGCAAAGAGAAAATCGTGATCAAGTCGAGCAAGCCCGACAGAGGCTCCGGTCAGTAGCCCGACCGTGAGGGCGGGAGTGAACGGATGACGCGACGTCTGCGTTGAAACTCCTTTCATTCCCTGTCTCACTGCCTCGCCATCTCGCTTCCACCGCATCGGAGCCCCGCCCGCCATGGCCGACAACAAGCCGATTCAACCACCCACCGGCACGCGCGACCTGTACCCGATCGAGGCCGCGCGCCGTCGCTTCATCACCGAGGCCTGGCGCCGCGCGTCGATCAACCACGGCTTTGAAGAAGTCGACGGGCCGACGTTCGAGTCCACCGAGCTCTACACCAAGAAATCGGGCGAGGGGATCGTCTCCGAGATCTTCGGCGTGTTCAGCGGCAAGGACGAGCAGGGCGTGAAGGCGCTGGGTGAGAAGCTGGCGCGTGGGGAGGATGCGCCCGCGCCGTACGCGCTGCGTCCGGAGTTCACGCCGACCTTGGCACGCCTGTACGCCGCCAAGGCCGCGAGCCTGCCGAAGCCCACCAAGTGGTTCACCGCCGGCCCGTTTTTCCGGGCCGAGCGCCCGCAGCGCGGCCGCCTGCGCGAGTTCCTGCAGTGGAATTGCGACGTGATCGGGCTGGCGCTCCCCGAGAAGCCGACGCCGGACGATGTCGCGCGGGCGACGGCCCAGGCGGACGCGGAGGTGATCGCGGCGTGCGTGGGGCTGCTGCGCGAGCTAGGACTAAGCCCCCAAAGCGTCAAAGTGCGCTGGTCGCATCGAGGATTGATTTCGGCCATGCTCACAGACAGGCTTGAGATTCCCCAAGAACGCGTTGCCAGTTGGCTCGTCTGGATCGATCGCTACAACAAGCTCGACCCGACTGAACGCGTTCAACAAGCAGTCGCTATCGGCGGAGACGAGACTCTCGCACGTCGGGTAGCGGCTTTGGTTGGGCTGGTATCGCCTGCAGAATCCACGTCACAAGCCATCGCCGAACTCCAACGTCAAGGGCGCCAAGACGTTATTGAGGACGAACAGCGCAGAGCGGCCAGGCTTGCGGAGTCGTTGGAAAAAACTGGAGTCGTTGCGGCGAGTGCATTGTTCGAACATCAGCTTGCGCAAATAGGGTTGAGCGACTGGTGTGTATTTGATCCTTCGATCGCCCGCGGCCTCGCCTACTACACCGGCATGGTCTTCGAGGTCATCGTCGACGGCGAGCGGGCCGTCGCCGGCGGCGGGCGCTACGACAACCTCATCGAGCTCTTCGGCGGCCCATCGACCCCCGCGGTCGGCTTCGGCATGGGCGACGTCGTCCTCTCGCTCGTGCTGCAGGACAAGGGCCTGATGCCCAGCGACGCGGAGCTGATGCAGATCGCAGGGCAGTCGCCCGACGTGTTCGTGATCTCGAACGGCACGCCCGAGGCCGACGCGGCGCTCCCCGCGGTGCTCGCCGATCTTCGGCGCGGCACGCGCGAGTCGCGCGGGCGCGATTCCCTCCACGCGCGCCGCACCAACAAGACGACCAAGAACGTCGGCAAGCTCCTGCAAGAGGCCGAGAAGTCCGGCGCGCACTTCGCGGCGATCGTCGAATCGGCGGGCGAGGTGACGCTCAAGAACCTGCGGACCCGCGAGCAGGACCAGGCCAGGACGCCGATCGCATCGCTGAAGGCGGAAGTGCTCAAACGCCTGGGGCGGATGGGGACGTGAGCGTGAGTCTGCTCTGCTGAAATCCGCTGCTTCAGCCCGAAGGGCTGGTCGACCGTAGCCAGGGGTTGAGCGAGTCCGCGAGCGAAACCCCTGGAATGAAGGCCCCATCGTCATTGCACCCTGAAGGGGTGCTCGTGCCGACCGATCGTATTCAACACAGCCTCGTGAATGGTGAGTCGCGATTAATCGCACGCGCTTCCCACGCCGACGAAGCGCGGAGCCCTCGGAGCGAATCGTCGCGCTCCCCGCGTGATTGAAGGAGATCACGAATCACTCGCCTCCCCGCGTGACTCGCGACCGCCCCCGTCGCTTCATACAGAGCCCGGGCCGCCCGCGATTCCGCGGCCGCGCGCGGACCAAGAAGGAGTTCACCATGAACGCGATGCGAGTGTTGGGAATGATCGGCGGCCTGCTCGGCGCGAGCGCTTCAGTGCGCGCGTCCATCGTGTCCGTCTCCGGGGCAGTCCAGCAGATCGCTCCGCCCTCGGTGGTCATCCAGGGCTTCAGCAACACCAACACGCCCGACACCGCGACGGCGTGGGACGAGAAGCAAGGCGTGTTTCTGCCGAGTGTCCCGGTCGACATGATCAACCACGGCGGCAACAGCAACGCCGCGATCGCCGGCACGCTGACCGGTGTCTACGACTCGCACTACATCCACTACCGGCACTGGTCGGGGAATCTCATCACCGGCTCGGTCACATTCAGCGGCAAGATCGTCGGCGCCGAATTCACGGCGATCACTCTTCTCTCGAGCGATGCGACGGTCGCGCCGAGCGGCACCACCTACATCCCGGCGAATCCGCGCGGCATCTTCAGCCCGTCGGAGTGGTTCACGACCAGCGGGAGCACGATCCAATTCCACGTCTGGGGCGCGACGTGGTACGCCGACACCGCGGAGATCCGCGTGATCACCGAGCACGTCCCCGCGCCGAGCGCTGGCGCGCTGGCGACGCTTGCGGGCCTGATCGCGCTCCGGCGTCGGCGCCGCTAACGTGAAGAAGTGGTCAAGTGGCGAAGTGGTCGAGTGGCAGCGTGAAAGGCAAGAAGCGCCCTCCCTCAGGGTCGGACTACGGATGGAAGACTGTGGACATCGGGCATCACGTCGGCCGTGCCCGGTGTTCCTGCTCTGCGTGCTCCGCGACCTCTGCGTTGAAGCCGCTTCCGACTTCGTCGCTGGAGGCGGTTCCCAAAAACGGAGGAGGCGGGCCCGAAAGCCCGCCCCTCCTGACGCACGGAGTCGGGTGTGCGTGAACCGGTTCAGCAGCCGGCCTCGAAGTGCGAGGCGAAGGCGTCGTAGTCATCGCCGTTGACGAAGGAGTCCTGGTTGAAGTCGGCGTCGGGATCGCCCGCCTCGAAGGCGGAGGCGAAGGCGTCGTAGTCGTCGCCGTTCACGAAGCCGTCCTGGTTGATGTCCGCCGGACAGGGGGGCTGCGACTCATAGCACCCGCGATCGATGGCGGGCGTGCCCACGCCCGTATCGGCGACCGTGGTGATGTCGGCCTGGCGCGGCTTGCCGTCGAGGTCCAGCGGGGTCTTCTCGAACTTGTTGCCGTCCCCGTCGACGTCGGTGGAGTCGTTGATCATCAGGCCGGTGGAGCCGGCGTCGATGACGGGCGACCAGGCGGCGACGCGGCAGTTGTCGTCGACGGTGCCGTAGATGTTGTCGGGCCCGTTGGCGTCGATGAAGATCGGGTTGGCGGAGATGCCCTCGATCGTGGTGAAGGACGTGGTGATGGTCGAGCCGGCCGCGCCGTTGCCGCCGAACTGCTTGGCGGGGAGGGTGGGGCTGAACTGGTCGGTGTTGGACCAGAAGATGCAGTTGTTGAGGGTGGCGTCGGCGCCGTTGTTCATGTAGAGCCCGCCGCAGACCTGGCCCGAGGAGTTGCCGACGACGGTGCAGTTGACGATGTTGATGTCCTGCGCGTCGGTGCCGGTGATGTACATCGCGCCGCCGTTGTCGAACGACGCGGTGTTCCCGGTGAAGAGGCTGTTGGCGATGGTGGCGCCGGTGGTGGTCACGATCTTGATCGCGCCGCCCTGGCCCGCGGCGTAGTTCCCGCGGAAGTCGCAGTTGGCGATGTGCAGGCTGGTCGCGTTGGTGGCGTAGATCGCGCCGCCGGTGGAGTTGGATTCGTTGCTCACGAAGTTGACGTTGGAGAGCAGCGGCGCCTCGTTGAAGGTCGTGTTCGCGCCGCTGATGTACATCCCGCCGCCGTCGCTCCCGGCGTAGTTCAGGAGCACGCGGCAATCGCGGATGTCGACGCTCGAGTTGGTGATGGACAACCCGCCGCCCTTGCCGTCGTTGCCCGCGCCCGTCGCGTACCCGCGTCCGACGAACCAGCCGGAGATGGTCGTCGCGCTGCTGGTGTTGTTGACCGTCACGACGTGGTACGAATTGTCGGTGTCGGCCGCGGTGCCGATCGAGCCGAGCATGTACGTCGGGTTGATCTGCCAGTTGCGCTCGGCGAGCGAGGTCTCGCCGCCGCCGAACCCGCCGTGGAACTCGATGCCGTTCGGGACGGTGAACGTCTCGCTCCGTGAGCTGCCGGTGGTGGGCTTGTAGATCGCGTTGGCGGCCCAGATCTCGACGTCAAAGCCGCCGATCAGGGCGGCCTGCTTCAGGATGGGGTTGAGGTCCGCGAACGCGGTGCCCCAGGTCATGCCGTCCTGCACCGCGCCGGGGCGGGTGTTGGGGTTCACATAGAAATGAATGCCGTTGAAGACCTTGGTGAGCTTGACGACCTGCATGCCGGCGCAGGTGGCCCAGCCGCCCGCGTCGTTGTTGATCTTGATCTGGATCGGGCCGTTGGTGTTGAGCTCAACGACGTGGATCGAGCAGGCGACGCCCGGGATCATGTCGTTGGAGGCCGCGTCGACCGCGCCGCCGACCGACTGCGCGGCGCTGGTGCTCCCGGTCACGGTGATGGTGCAGGTCTGGTTGCTCGCGGGGCGCTTGGAGTAGACGTACACGGCGTAGGTGCCCGCGGGCATGTCGTTGAAGGTGTACTGCATCTGGGCCGCGCCGCTCGCGCCCTGGTAATCCTCCATGAGCAGGCCCGCGTCGCTGGTGTAGCCGGCGTCGTCGGCGCCCGTGAAGGGCTGGATGGTGTCGCGGGTGAAGGTGACGAACGAGTTGGAACCATCGAGGTTCTTGAGCTGGGTCGTGCCGCCGCTGGCGCTCGTGATGGAGTTCCAGAAACCGGCCTGGCGGGCGGCGCCGCCGTAGGTGTCGGCGGGAACGCCCGCGCCGGTGCCGCTGGTGCGGTTCAGGTCGACGTTGTAGCGATCGGCCTGGCCGAGCGCGGTGCCGGCGAGCGTCGCCAGCAACGAGGCGGAAAGCGCGAGCTTGGTTGAGCGAGTCATCTGATTTCCTCTCCGTGGGTGTGTGAAGACTGATCGCTCCGCCGATGCGCGCGGCGGCGGGCACGGGTCAGTGCGGCGTGCTCGGACGCCGGGGCTAACCCCAACTCTGAAAAAGTGCGTGTTCGGAGAACTCGTGCCGGCGAACGCGAGCGCGCACGCAGGACCGGCCGGGTGCTCTTCTCCGTTCACCCGGGCCGGCGCCGTGCGCGATCTCTCTCTGGGCGGCTCGTGGCCGCACCCACCGCGCTGCCGCGGTGCTCTACACACCAATGCGATAAACAGGGCGCCGCCGGCTCGCCGAAATCCGAAGAAACTGCGCGGCAGGTCCGAAATCAATCGGCCGCGGTTCGGTGTCCGCTAAGCTCGGCCCGCGATCTCGATCAATCGGGCCAGCACCGCCGCTTCGTCCATCCCGTCGACCTCGATCACCTCGTCCGCCAGCGCGAGGTAGATCGGATCGCGCCGCTCGAACACCGCGTCGATCTCCGCGAGCACATCCGTGCCGGTCAGGCTTGGGCGGCTCGCAAGATCCGTCGCCGCCAAACGGGCGCGGAGCGTTTCGGGGCCGGCGCGGAGATAGACGAGCATCGCGCCGCTCTTTCGCAGTGCGTCCGGCGCGCCCGGCGCGGTGGGCGTGCCCCCGCCCAACGCCACGACCTTCGCGCGGGCCACGCCCGGCGAGGCCAGCGCCTTCAGTTCCGCGGCACGGAACGCCGCCTGTCCGTGCTTGTTGAGCGCTTCGGCGGGAATCGGGCACTTGAGAAGCGATGCGGTGACGTCGTCAAGATCGACAAAGAGCGCACGCTGGCGCGAGGCCAGCGCCCGTCCGAGCGTTGACTTGCCGCTGCCGCGCAGGCCCAGGAGATAGATCGGGAGCGCCATGGCGAATCCTTGCCCGCCTGAGTCCAAAAAGACGCCCGGCGGGCTTGTGGGCCCGCCGGGTGGACGAACTTCGTCATCGGGGCCGCCTCACGCGACTCCGTCGAGCGCGCTTCACGAGCGCGACCCCTTCTGAGTCTCAGCCTTGATCACTGGATCACCTCCTTTCACGTGTTGCCCTGCCTTGGACGGGCGCCGAACTCGTTCGCTGCCGCGCTCTCGCGGCAGACCCATCCAAAGCCCCGGTCCGTCGTGGACCGTTCCCCGCGGGCCGTCACCCGCGGCACGTCGCCCGGATAACCGAGCGGCTGAGGGGTCGAGTGTCCGAACCCCTCAACACCTCCAGTATGCAATGCCCGCGCCCCAAAAGCAAGGCAATCTCGGGTGCTGCCGTCCGTATCGACTGCGCGACCAGCGACACCACCCGATCGTGTGATCCCCCGGGTTCCAACCTGACCACCGTCTCACCAATCGCCGATCCTCTCGATGAACTCGAGGGTGCGCCTTTGAAGCTGACCACCAAGGTCATACTGGGTCTATCAACCACGGTGGTCTTGCTCGTGATCGTGCTGGGCGTTATCGGGCACTTCGTTCTCGGGCGCAGCTTCGAATCGCTCGAGCGACACTACGCCGAGCGAAACCTCTCCCGCGCCAAAGAAGCCGTGGAATCACGCGTCGAAGCCATCAGCGTCAAGCTCAGCGACTGGGCCAACTGGGACGACACCTACAAGTTCGTCGAGGACGGCAACGAGACCTTCAAGGAGGCCAACCTCAAGGCCCCGAGCATCGCGAACCTGAAGCTCGACTTCATGCTCTTCTACGACCCCAGCGGGAAACTCATTGAGGCCCGCTTCCTTGCGGACGAAGAGCACCTGGCCGAGTCGATCCCCGACGCGATCAAGCAAACCCTCCAGGCCACCGGCGGCTCCGCCGGCTTCGACAAGGACGGCGACTCCCGATCGGGCCTCGTCAACCTCGGCGGCAGGACCGCGATCTTCTGCGCCAAGCCGATCCTCACCAGCGACGCCGAGGGCCCGAGCCACGGCGTGCTCATCTTCGGCGATTTCGTCGACGACCAGCTGCGCGAGTACGTCGAGCGATTCACCAAGAGCCCGGTCACCCTCACCGACCTCGCGGCCGACGGCACCGACACCGACACCGACACCACCGATCTTCCCCTCCAATCGCTCGCGAACTCGAAGGACGATCTTCTGGTCGCGGACTCCGACGAGTCGCCCGACGGGGTCCGCCAGGGCTGGGCGCTCATCCGTGAGGTCCACGGCGCGCCCGGGCTGGCCATCCGCCTCGACATGTCGCGCCCCATCTTCGCCCAAGGACGCGTCACGCAGCGCTACATGCTGTTCGCCGTCGCGGGCGGGTGCGGATTCTGCGGCGTCATCCTCGTGGCCTTCCTCGCGCGCCGCGTACTCACCCGCGTCGATCGCCTCTCCCGCGAAGTGACGGACGCACATGATTCACTCGCCGTCCGCATGTCCGATGCCGGCACCGACGAGATCGGCGCCCTCGCGACACGCATCAACGAGATGCTGGCGACCATCGAGAAGTCCCAGCGAGAACTCACCGAGGCCCGCGTCGTTGCCGAAACCGCCAACAAGGCCAAGAGCGAGTTCCTGTCGACGATCACGCACGAGATCCGCTCGCCCATGACGGCCGTGATCGGATACGCCGACCTGCTCCTGGAGCCCGGCGTCGCCGACGATCAGCGCCGCGACCACGTCGCGCGCATCCGGCGCAGCGGCGAGCACCTGCTGGGTGTCATCAACGACCTCCTCGACGCCTCGAAGATCGAGGCGGGCGCGATGGCGATCGAGAGCGTCCCCTGCTCGGTGCGCCAGATCGCCGACGATGTGAAGAGCATGGCCGAGACCAAGGTCAAGGCCGCGGGCATCTCGCTCGTCGTGGAGATCGCGCAGTCCGTCCCCGGCATGATCGCGTCGGACCCCCTGCGACTCCGCCAGATTCTCATGAACCTCGTGTCCAACGCCGTCAAGTTCACCAAGCAGGGATCGGTCACCGTCCGCGTCGACCTCGCCGACGAATCCACGCTCCGCATGCGCGTCGAGGACACCGGCATCGGCATGTCCCCCGAGCAGGTCGACAAGCTCTTCAAGCCGTTCTCGCAGGCCGACTCGTCGACCTCGCGCCGCTACGGCGGGACCGGTCTTGGCCTCACCATCTCGCGCAACCTCGCTCGCCTCATGGGCGGCAACATCACCGTCGAATCACGCTCGGGCGAGGGGAGCATCTTCACCGCCACCGTCCGCTTCCTTCCCTGCAACTCCGTCGCCACCATCGCCGCCGCCGCCAAGCGCAACGTCTCCCTCACCGGCCTCCGCGTCCTGCTCGTCGATGATTCCGAGGACAATCGGAAGCTGCTCAGCCACTTCCTCAGGGGCGCCGGCGCCGAGGTCATCCAGGCCAGCGACGGCGAGGAAGCGGTCAACCGCATCAAGGAAGAGATGGCACGCCGCGGTTCGTACCACGCCGTGCTCATGGACATGCAGATGCCGGTGTGCGACGGCTACGAGGCAACCCGGCGCGTCCGCGACATCGGTTACCGCGGCGCGATCATCGCCCTCACCGCACACTCGATCGCCGAGGAACGCGGCAAGTGCATCGCCGCCGGCTGCGATGATTTCCTGAACAAGCCGATCGAGCGGACCAAGCTCTGCGGCGCGGTCCTCGACTGGGCCCACCGCGAGCACAAGGAACTCGCGGTGGACTGAGCGCCCCGCGGGCCGGACTGCAAAAAGGGCGATCGGCGGGACTCGAACCCGTGACCCCCGGGATCACAACCCGGTGCTCTAACCAACTGAGCTACGATCGCCATCGATGGCAGGGCACAGGTACTTGGCCCGCGCCCAAACACAGAGAATAGCGCCCGCAAACCGCCGTGACCACTTCGATCGGTCTCCGGTCGGGTTCGCACGTCTCAGCCACGTTTTTGTGGATGAAGACGTGGGCGTCCTCTAGGCTTTCAACCCGCGCCACCTCAGACGCGGGCTATTTCCGCAAAGGAACCCATATGTCGAAAGCCCTCGTCGATCAGCTGAATCTCGCGGCGTCTCGTTTTCGCGTCAACCTCTCCTCCGCGGAGCTGATCGAGCAGGCCATCAAGGCCGGCGAGGGCACACTCGCCAGCAACGGCGCCACGGTCTGCATGACCGGCGATCGCACCGGCCGCTCGCCCAACGACAAGTTCCTCGAAGACGTCCCCGCCATCCATCCCAAGATCTGGTGGGGCAAGGTCAACCAGCCGCTCAAGCCCGAGGGCTTCGACCTCGCGCTCAAGATCGCGATCGATCATCTCAACTCGCGCCCGGGCCTCTACGGCTTCGAGGGCTTCGCCGGCGCCGACGCCAAGTATCGCCTGGGCGTCCGCGTCGTCACCGAGCAGGCCTGGCACGCGCTCTTTGCCTCGACGCTCTTCATCAAGCAGGGCAGCCAGGCCGCGGGCGGGCCCGCCGGAAACACCGGCACCCTCGTCGGCAAGACCGCGCCCGACTTCAGGCACGACTGGCTCATCTTGAACGCCGGCAAGCGCCGTCTCACCGCCGACGAGGCCAAGGCCATCGGTGTCAAGGGCCCCGTCCTCATCGCCCAGTCCCTCAACCGCAAGATCGTCGTCATCCTTGGCACCGAATACGCCGGCGAGATCAAGAAGAGCATCTTCTACGCCATGAACTACGACATGCCCGAGGTCGGCGTCTTCCCCATGCACTGCTCCGCCAACGTCGACAAGAAGGACCCCTCCAACGTCGCCCTCTTCTTCGGCCTCTCCGGCACCGGCAAGACCACCCTCTCCGCCGACCCCAACCGCGCCCTCATCGGCGATGACGAGCACGGCTGGTCCGACCGCGGTGTCTTCAACTTCGAGGGCGGCTGCTACGCCAAGTGCATCAAGCTCTCCAAGGAGGGCGAGCCCCAGATCTGGAACGCCATCCGCTTCGGCTCCGTCCTCGAGAACACCGTCATCGACCCCAGCACCCGTATCCCCGACTACGACTCCGCCAAGCTCACCGAGAACACCCGCGTCACCTACCCCGTCGACTTCATCGACGGCGCCGTCATCCCCTCCGTCGGCGGCCACCCCAAGAACGTCATCTTCCTCACCGCCGACGCCTACGGCGTGATCCCCCCCGTCTCCAAGCTCACCCCCGAGCAGGCCATGTACTACTTCATCAACGGCTACACCAGCAAGCTCGCCGGAACCGAGGCCGGCGTCACCGAGCCCCAGCCCAACTTCTCCCCCTGCTTCGGCGGCGTCTTCCTCCCCCGCCCGCCCGTCGAATACGCCAAGCAGCTCGCCGACAACATCAAGAAACACTCCGCCAATGTCTGGCTCCTCAACACCGGCTGGTCCGGCGGCCCGTACGGCGTGGGCAAACGCTTCAGCCTCAAGTACACCCGCGCCATGGTCACCAGCATCCTCGATGGCTCGCTCGCCAACGCCACCTTCAAGCCCGACCCGATCTTCGGCCTGCCCCTGCCCGACAGCGTGCCGGGCGTCCCCAACGACGTCCTCCACCCGCGTAACACCTGGGCCGACGGCTCCGCTTACGACACGCAGGCCAAGAAGCTCGCCAAGCTCTTCCGCGAGAACGACGCCAAGTTCGAGATGCCCGACAACGTCCGCGCCGCCGGCCCGAAGGGGTAAGTCCGGAGCACAAGATGGGCTGGGGCAATTCGCCGCGAAGGCTCCGTGGAGAGGCCCAGCTCCGCATCCTGCGGAGGTGCCGTGACACCTTGATGGTGATGTCCGCCGTCAAGGAGGCCCTCCCGGAGGATCGTGAGGTCTTCATCGACGCTCTGCGGGCGCTCGCGCCCGACAGGCCGCCCCCGTACAACCATGACGGGGCCGATTCTGTCATCTTCATCGGTCTTGTGCTCGCGCTCTCTCGCGCCAACACGCGCGAACTGACTCCCATACTTCTCTCCTACGCGCGGATCAATCCATTCCACCAGAGCGTCGTGGAGGGGCTCGCGACTCTCGGCGATCACCGAGCGCTCCCTGTCGTTCAGAAGGCTCTTGAGTGCGACGACGAGTCCGCCCGAAACGCCGCCGTCATGGGCATCTCCACGAGCGCCGAGCACCGATTCGCCGACCAGAAGTTCCTTCAGCAATCATTCGACCTGATCGTCCGAAGCCTTGCGACTCCCCAGCGCCTGGATGTTCGTCGCGCGTGCGAGGCGCTCCTGAGGCTCGATAATGCACGGGCCTCCGCGCTCCTCACCGCGCCTGCGATGATCTCCGTCGCCAATCGAGACCTGGGCTGCGTGCTCAACGCCCTCCGTGAAGCGAAGGTGCGGGTGCCGACTGAATTGACGCGATCGGCTCTCGACGAACTGAAGAGCGTACCCGAAGCCTCCTGGACCCTGCGCGACATTCGGGAACTCCTTCCCGCGCTGGCCCGCACTTCACCGCACGACGCGATCGAACGCGCGAGCGCGTACCTCGATCACCCGGACCAATGGACACGACAGGCCGCATCCGAAGCGATTGCCCGCGCACACGGGCTGCGCGGCCCGCTCTTCGGATGCACATCCGCCGAACTTGAGCAACTCGGCCGGCCCGCCAAGTTGATGATTCACATCGGCGAGGCGATGTTCCAGATCGAGGCCAACGGGATCTCCGCCCTCTTCTGCAACTTGGGCCCCGGCGAATGGCGCGAGGTGGTTGACGCCTTCAACGCCATCGGCGCCGTGGAGTCCGCGGCCATCATCGAGGAGTATTCAAGATATTGGACCAGAGACGGCCGGCAACTGGACCGAGTACCGGGCCTGCAGGAAGACGCTTCCGAGGCCGAAGAGCGCCTCGAGAAGCAGTGGTGGCTCGACAATGACAGGCGAGACCGGATGATGCTCCAGTTTGTGCTGCGACACAAAGAGCACTTCATACTTCCGCCCGAAGAACGCTGGTGATCCGGCACTCGTGTCGCGCTGCGTTCGCACAATCGAGCACGGCTCCTCCCGCACCTTGCGCGCCACGCGGAGTTTTTCATGCCGCGGCCCCGGCTTCAGGACCGTGTCTTCCGTCTGCGTGCCGCCGACCACGTCGTCGCGGTCGGTGCGCTTCCTCCTCCACCCGCTTCTTCCTCCTCGCTTCTCCTCGACTCCCGTCTTCTCCGCGTCCTCCGCGTCCTCTGCGTTGAAACCCCTTCTCTTCCCCACTCCCGACTCCCCATTCCAACTCCCGATTCCCGCTCTTCCCGGTTAGCACCCGCTTATCACCGCTTCTGTGCGCACCAAAGTGTCCGTCTTTTTCGCCTCTTTCCGGATTTCCGAAAAAAATCTCCGCGCGCTTTCGCCTCGCGCGCAAACCCGTCCCCTGCCTTGTCTTCCGTCTTCCCCTAGTGCCCAGTGCCAAGTCCCTAGTGCCTACTTACCACCGCCTCCGTGCGCACCAATGTGTCCGTTCGCCCACTTGTTGGAGAGTGCGTGTGTTCCCCGCCGCTCTTTGACAAGTGAATACGTCGGACCGGCGCGCGGGCCTCGCATGTCCTATCTACTCATCCACCCGGCCGCTTCTACTCCACCACGCGCGCCAGGCTCGACAGGTCCGCCGTGTACTCGCGCCTGGCGAAGCCCGGCGGGGCGCTATCACATTTGTACCTGATGCGGAGCGACGCGGCACCAATGAGCTTGATCTCACCGCCAAAGATCGCGGCACCCTCCAGCGTCATGACGCCCGAGTTGATCGAGAGATCGCTCGCCGAATACACGATCCCCTGGAGCATCGACGGATAGCTGTCGACCTTGTCGCTGTCGGTCGAACCCAGGTACGCCATGTTCGTCGGGTTGAAGTTCGTGCCCGTCGTCACCTCGCTCAGGTTCGCCGCGATCAGGTCGGAGTGGATCGGTCCGGAGCAGATGACCAGCGGCCAATCGCTGCGCGGCGCCGTCCACAGCACGCTGCTCGTCAGAGTCAGCTTCGAGCAGTTCTTCAGCACCAGCGTGCAGTTGAGGCGCGAGTCGCGCACCTCAAAGTCGTTGCCGGCGCAGTCGACCAGGTACACGCCCAGCGGGTTGGTGCTCCCGAACGGGTTCTTGGCCGGGCCCAGCACGTTCTTGTCGATCTTGCGCCCGGCGAACGAGGAGAGGGGGATCGTCGTTCCGATCGCCTCGTACCGCGCCTCCAACCCCGACGGCAACGTGAACGCCGAGGCGAGCGTGGCCTGCGTGCCCGAAACCGTGCCCGCGATCGCGCCGACCGCCGCGACGTCGGCCCGGATCGTGCCGCCGGTCACCGCGCCGTTGGTCGAGACGCGCCCGGTGCTCATCAGGACCGCGCCGGTCGAGACCGTGATGTTGCCGTTGCTGTGGATCGCGGAGTTGAGCGCGTCGGTCAGCGTGTCGTCGGGCTCCAGGGTCATCGTCACCAGGCGCCGCGCCTGGCCCTTGGTCGCGGTCGCCAGGAACCGGACGCGCCCGCTGAGGTCGTTGGAGAGGTCGGCGTCGTCGGGATCGCTCGCGACGGTCGAGAGCAGGATGTCGTCCACCGTCAAGGAAAGCGGGGGGGCGGCCTTGGCTGCGCCGCGCCAGGCGACGCTGTTCTGCGCGTTGCCCGCCGCGGCCCGCAGCGCGCCCATGGCGGCGTGGGTGAGCGCCGCGCCGTCGGAATCCAGCTGCGCCGCCTTGCGCGCCGCGCGCGACGCGATCGCGCCGCCCACGCCGATCATCGTCACGATCATGGCGGCCCCGAGCACGAGCACGTACGCGCTCCCGCGCCGGGCGCGCGCCGATCGCACCGTGCCGATGGCGCTCGGAGATCGCGCGGAGTGGCGAACACTCGGCGTCATTGGGCGTACTCCGACATCGACTCAAAGTTCACCGATCGGATCGTCCACAGCGTCGCGAGCGGCTTGTTGTTGTACTTCACGGTCACGACCACCTTGCGGAAGCCGCTGGTGGGCGAGCCCGACGCGAGCGTGGTCGGGTCAACGTTGGTCACGCTGACGCTCCGCGAGAACCCGCTGACGCCCGAGATCAAGGTGCCGTCGCGCTCCTTGGGCGGCGAGTCGGAGAGGCCCGAGTAGTCGCCGGTGTCGTCGAACGCACTGCGATTGGAGGCGCTCAGCGCGACCGCGATCGCGCCGGTCCCGCAGGGGACGGCGTCGATCTCGCTCATGAGCGCCTCGCCCAGCGCCTGCGCCGTCGCGGCGTTCGCCATCGCGACGCGTTCCTTGGCGCTGGCGGCGACCGCGGAGAGGGCGGCGGTCATCATCACTCCGACGATCACGGTCGAGACCGCGACCTCGACGAGGGTCATTCCGCGAGCCAGAGGATGGCGTGTCCGTGTTCGCATGATCACTTGGTCTTGAGCGTCGACGTGGTGCTGGTGGCGCGCAGAGTGGTTGTGCCGCCGCCGGAGTTCCCCGTGTTGCCGCTGTTCCCCGTATTCCCCGTGCCTCCTGTGCCCGATGTGCCGGACGATCCCGACGACCCGGATGTTCCCGCGGCGATGCTGAGGATGGGGCGTGCGACGAGCGCGGCGCTGGCCTGGCCCGCGGTGCGCGACGCGTCGTACGAAACGATCGAGACCTTGCTCTCGATGAGTCGTGTGAGGGTCGATGGCGTACGCGACGGGCGCGTCACCGTGCCGTAGACCTTCAGGTTGAGCGCGCCGTCGTTGTACGTCGTCCAGGTGGTCCCGGCGGTGGAGGAGTAGGCGCGTCCGGTGACGGCGTAGGCCTCGCAGGTATCACAGTACTGCATCCGGGCGGAGTTGGCCAACAGCGAGACGGTCTCGAACGAGATCGAGATCGAAGACGAGGGCGAGAGACCCGTGACGCCGCTGACCGGGACCGTGGTCCAGCCGTAGGAGTTCGGCAGGGACGATTCGTTGACGGTGATGGTCGAGCCCAGGAGCGAGGTGAGCAGGGAGAGGGAGCTGCGGAGCTTGATGAGGAGCGTGCCGGTGGCGGCGCCGTCCTGCTTGGCCTCGAACGAGATCCGCGTCACGCTCCATGCCGTCGCGTCCGAGGGGAGCACCGGCGAGATCGTCATCGCCAGCCACGACGTGGTCGAGATGGGTATGTTGCTGAGGTTGGCGTCCTCAAAGTCGTAGAGCACCTGCTCGGCGCCCTCGGCGGCGGCGCCCACGACCGTGGCGTCTTCGGTCGTCGTGGTGTAGGTGAAGCCCAGCGACGCGATGTCGCTCGCCAGCAGGGCGGAATCACCGTTGATCGATCGGTAGATGCCGTCTCCCGCCAGGCCGGACCATTCGTAGTGGATAGTCTCTTCCGCGCCGTCGTCGTCGCGATCGGCGACCGTGAACTCGACGGCGGTCGCGGTTCCTTCCACGATCGAGGTCGCCTGCGCGAGGTCGTCGGCGATGAGCTGCGCGACCGATCGCGAGCGGGCCAGCGCGGTCTGCGGCTGCTCGGGGTCATAGGCGGAGCGTGAGGCGACGACGATGGCGGACGTGACGCCGAGCAGGAGCAGCGATGTGCCGGCCATCGCCAGCACGAGCTCGACGAGCGTGAAGGCGTGGCGGGTCTTCATCGCGCGGTGCTCCAGGAGACGTTGCCCAGGAGGTCGACCGTGACCGTGGAGCGGATGCCGTCGGACACGACGGTGACGGTGCCCGGGAGGCTGGGAGCGCCGAAGCCATCGAAGGAGAAACGGGCATCACCCAAGAAGTCGGCGCCGGAGATCGAAGCGCGCCAGGGCTCGGTGCTGATGACGAGGTCGAGGTCGTCGCTGGTGTCGCCGGAGGTCGCGGTGGGGGTGGCGCTGATCGTCGCCAGCGTGGGGCGGATGGTGACGGTCCAGGCGCGGCTGGAGGCCATCGCGCGGGCGCGCACGAGCCTCAACTGCTCGGCGACGGCGCGGGCGGCGGCCTCGGCGCGATAGCCCGCGGCGGCGCGGGCGTAGCGCGGCATGGCGATCGCCGCGATGATCGCGATGATGGACAGGACCAGCACGACCTCGACCAGGGAAAAACCAACCGCCGCTCGACGCTTGGCGCGATGGCCGAGGGTCGAGCGGCGGGTGTGAGTTAGAGCGTGCATGGCTCGGGAGCGTGGTGGCTAGTCGGCTTTCATGGCCTTGGCTCCGCCGCCGCCACCCAGCCCGGCATCCCCTCAATACGTGCTGTACTTGGTGCCGGTGTCGTCGACTTCGGACGCCGTGGTGTTGGCGCTGATTGCGCCGGTGGTCTGGTCGTAGATCCAGCCCACTCCCGCGCCGTCGGCGGCCGCGATCGTGGTGCTGCCCTTCTTGGCGCCGACCGGGAGCGCCGGCACGTCGCGGAGGTACGGGCCGTAGATGTACGCGCCGGTCTTGGTTGCGTTGGTCGCGCCGGTGATATCGCTGTACTGGGTGAGCTGGGTGGCGATGGCGGCGACGGTCGGATAGGTCCCGTTGTGCTCGGTCTGGTAGAGGTCGATGGCGCTGCGGAGGACCGCGAGGTTGCCCGAGAGCGCGGAATTGGCGGCGCCGGCCGAGCCGCGGCTCATGCGCGGGATCGCGATCGCGGCGATGATGCCGATGATGACGACCACGATGACGACTTCGATGAGGCTGAAGGCGCGCCGGGCGAATGTACCACGTGCCAGCATTGGATGAACTCCATGACTCCCCGTCCGTCGCGACGTGCGATCGGCGGGGCGGATGTGTCATCGGGGAACGCGGCAACTGCCTTTATTGGCCGGAATTCACAACGGGTGCTTGCCGGTGTTCCCGCCGGTTGTCGGCGTCACAGACGGCACAGTCGTGCGCTCGCGGGTGGGGCGCATCGAATCAGGGATCGCCAATTCCGCTTCGCGCCCGCTGATGCGGACCACCGCGATGTTCCGCGCCTCGTCGAGGCGCACGAGCACGCGTCCTGACTTTCCGGCCTGGCCGGCCTTGAGCAGCTCGCCGTCGAGGATGATTGATTCGGCGCGTCCCCACACGACGCCGGTGATGGCGTGTGCCTTGCCCTGGTCGTCGGTGGTGGCGCTGGTGACATGGGCTTCGTTCTTCGGGGCCGCCCGCACCCACGCGGGGTCCGAGAACATGGAATCGAGCGACGTGCCGGTGTCGCGGCCTTCGGGGACGGCGTCGATCAACGCCGCGACCGAGAGCGTCGGTGTCTGCGTGGTGGACTTGGCGTGCGTCGTCACCGGGGCGAGCGCCTCGCCCGAGGCGGCGGCCTGCTTTGGCCCCAGCGCGCCCGGCTGGAGCACGAGGCGATCGACCACCAGGGCGCCCAGACCCAGCGCGACGACAATAAGACCGTTCCGTTGACGCTTCGTGACTTTCACACCCCAACAGGCACAAACGATCGGGGCGGCGTCAAGGCGATTTTCTCAGTTCGTTGGCGGTGAGGGCGCGCCGGCATTGCCGGCGGCGGGACCCGCGGGAGCGGGCGAGGTGCTTTGTCCGTCCTGCGCGTCGTGCTCGGGCTGCGCGTCATGCGCGTCACGCGCGTCAGGGGCGGCGTGCTCGACGTAGGAGGTGAGGAGGAGCGAGAACTCGACGCCGGCGTTGTTCTCGCGCGAGCCGGCGGTGCCGGCGCGGATGTCGAGCGTTTCGATCGCGACGTCGGACTGCTTGCCGTGCAGGGTGTCGAGGAACGAGGCGATGGCGGCGAGCGTGCCACGCCCGCCGAGGCGCACGGGGATGGCGTCGTACTCCTTGCCCGGTCGCGGCGCGCCGGGCGTGGTCTCGGCGAGCTGGAGCCCGAGGGACTTGGCGAGCTCGACAAGCGCGGAGATGCGGTCGTTGACGGAGTCGGCGCGCTGGAGCGAGTCGCCGAACCTCCGCAGCTTCTCGGTCGTCATGTTGGCGGCCAGGCGCGTCTGGCGGAGCGAGGCGGTGAGGCGGTTGATCTGGTCCTTCTCGGCCTTGACGGACTGGGAGGCGGAGCGGGCGTCGAGGCTCTGCGAGACCAGCGGGCCAGCGGCGAGGAAATGGAACGCCGCGATCACGGCGAGGCAGAGTGACAGGCCCGCGAGGTCCACGGTGCGCGGCGTGAGTGAGGCGCGGTTCATCGATCGTCTCCTTCCACGGCGGCGGAGGCGTTGGCGCGGGCGCGCTGGGGCGAGAGGGCGCACTCGACCGAGAACTCGATCACCTGCTTGTCGGCGACGGCGCGGGCGCCCGAGTTGATGGTCTTCACGCTCTCAAAGACGCGGAGCGATTCGAGGGTGCGGACGAAGGTCCAGAGGGTGGGCTGCGAGTCCGCCACGCCGCGCAGGCGCACGAGGAAGTACTCGGGCGGCGCGGAGGGCGAGCGTTCGACGGGCTTGGTGGACTTGGCGCTGGGCGCGGGCGGAGTGCGCGGGGCGATCTCGATGTTCTCGAAGGTGACGCCCGCGGCGCGCCGGGCCGCGATCGCGCGGAGGAGCGCGCTCCAGTCGGGGTGGCTGCGCACGGTCTGGGCGATGGTCAGTCGATGGTTGAGGTCGGCCAGGCCCTTGGCGGCGTCGGCGGCCTGGGCTTCGAGCTGCACGCGCTGGGCCTCGAGCGCGTGGTGCTCGGACTCCTGGCGCGCGACCTGCGAGGTGTGCCGCGTGAAGAGGATGGTGGTCGCCAGGGAGCAGGCGACGACGCACACGGCGCACACGATGATCCACGCGCGGAGATGGGCGGCGACGGCGCGGGCGCGGCGGATGGACTCGGGGATGAGGTTGACGGCGGGCGTCATGCGGCCGCCTTTCCGCGCGCCGCGCCGGGGTGGAGGGCCGCGCCGACCGCGGCGAGGAGCGCGCCGGGCGGGGCGAGCTGTTCCGGGCCGGCGTTTGCGCTGATCGAGAGCGTGGACCAGTCCGAGACGCGGAGCGATTCGAGGGGCGAGGGCGCCTCGAGCTGTTCGAGGAACGGCGCGGGGGCCGCGAGGATGACCCGCGTGATGCGGCGATCGAACTGGTGCGAGAGGTAGGAAGCCGAGAGGGCGATCTCGTCGCGCACGCCGGCGCGGAGGGTGTCGACGAGGCGGCGGAGCTTGACGGCGGTGTCGGGTGCGGCGCGCCGGTCCTGATCGGTCGAAGCGGCGACGGCGGCGAAGCGCTGCGCCAGGGCGCGCTCGTCGCTCACGCCCAGCACACTCGCGGCCAGGGTCGAGATCGCCAGCTCGTCGATGCGGCGCTCAAAGACCGGGGCGTCGGAGGTGGCGGCGACCAGGTGCGCGGCGTCCCAGGCGAGCTCGACGATGATCGTGATGTCGGCGCCGGGCGAGCGGAGCGATTCGACGGCGCGGCAGAGGGCCGAGGCGCGCGCGTCGGCGGCGATCACGCGCAGGCCCGCGTCCTGGAAGAGCTCCACGCGCGAGGCGATCTCCGCGCCGGGGGCAGCGACGGCGAGCACGTGCCAGCCCGACGCGGCGCGACGTGGCGCGGGGATCTCCCACAGGTCGAGCTCGAGCGCTTCGGGCGCACGCCCCGTGACGCGGGCCATCTCGGCGCGGGCGAGCTGATCGACCGGCGCGCCCGAGGCGCGGGGCGGGAGCGAGAGCGAGGCGCTGGTGGTCGCGGCGACGCCCCTGGTCGGGAGCGTGAGGACGGTGTCCGAGCCTTCGAAGCCGTGACGCCAGAGAACGTGGTGCAGGCGGATGACGGACTCGGCGTCGGTGAGCGGGCCGACCGGCGCGCGCAGGGCGGCGTGGATCGCCCAGCCTTTCTTGGCGCGGCGGAACTGCACGGCGCAGGCGGTGGCGCCCGACCAATCGAGCCCGATGGGCGAGAAGCGGGCGCTCAATGGGCACCCCCGTGCCCGCTGGCGCTGGTGAGATCGAAGAGCGGCACGAACATGCTGAGCGCGACCACGCCCACGACCACGCCGAGCGCCAGGAGGATGATGGGCTCGATGATGCTCGTGAGCGAGCGGACGACGATCTCGTTGTCCTCGTCGAGGGCGTCGGCGACGCTGAGGAGGACGGGCCCGAGCTTTCCGGTGCGCTCGCCGGAGCGGATGGACTCGCCGGTCGCGGGGCCGATGAGCGACGCGCCGCCGGACTTGAACTCGGCGAGCCCCGGGCTGATGGACTCGCCGCGGGTGGCGGCGTCTTCGGCGCGGGCGATCATGCTGGCGTAGGCGGCGTTGCCCATGGAGAGGCGGGTGAGGCCGAGCGCGTCCAGGAGCGGGACACGGCCATCGAGCAGCACGCCCAGCACGCGCGCCAGGCGTGCGGTGAGCAGGCCTCGGATCAGCTTGCCGAAGATGGGCAGGCGCACGGCGGCGTTGTCGAGCGCGGCGCGTCCCGCGTCGCTGCGGACGTAGAAAACGACGGACGTGATGAGGGCGACCGCGCCGGCGAGGACGGCCCACCACCACTGGGACATGAAGCCGCCGATCGCGAGCATGAACTTGGTCGTGGGCGGGAGCGGCGCGTTGAGGGACTTGAAGAGCTGCTCGAAGCGCGGGAGCACGAAGCCGATCATGAGCGAGAGCACGACGATCGACACGCCGATCAGGAGCACGGGATAGGCCATCGCGCCCATGATCGAGGCGTTGACGCGCTGCTGCTGGCGCGTGAGCTTCGCGAGGCGGTCGAGCATGACGGGCAACTGCCCGCCGCTCTCGCCGGCGGCGATGAGGCTGCGCGAGACGGCGTCGAAGTACTCGGGGTGCTGCGCGAGCGCCTCGGAGAGCGAGTGCCCTTGCTCGATGCGCACCCGGATGTCGGAGAGCGAATCGCGCCAGTGGCCCCCCGGCGTCTGGCGCTCCAGCGAGACCAGCGCGTCCAGGATCGGCGTGCCGGTCGAGAGGAGCACGGCCATCTGGCGCGAGAAGCCCGTGAGCGCGTTGAGGCGGGCGCGCGAACCGACGCGATGCCTGGAGGTTGTGCGGCCGCCCGACGAGCGCGCCATCGCGGCGGCGGACTCCTCCGTCACTTCCGCGACGAAGAGCCCGCGGCGGCGGAGGAGCTCGGTGGCGGCGGCGGCGTCGGGCGCGTCGACGGTCTCGACGACGGCCTTGCCGGCGGAATCGAAGGCTCGGCAGCGGAGTCTCATGCGGCCTCCTTGCTGCCGTGCGTGGCGCTCGCGGGAGCGCCGGCCGCGGGATCGTCGTCGTTCTGCGTGACGCGCAGGATCTCCTCGAGGCTGGTCTTGCCGTCGAGGGCCAGGAGGACGCCCTCGTCGCGGAGGGTGAGCCCGCCGTCGCGCCGGAACTGTTCGCGGAGCTCGTGGGCGGGCCGCGACTGGGCGATCAGTCGTCGCATCTCGGGCGAGACCTCGAGCATCTCGTACACGCCGAGGCGCCCGCGGAAGCCGGAGTTGTGGCACTGACGGCAGCCCGCGCCCTTGCGGAAGGCGCGCCCGGCGTGCTCGGGGATCGCGGCGTCGGCCAGGGCCTGGTCGCTGGGGTAGTACTTGGTGGCGCAGCCGGGGCAGATGGTGCGGGCGAGGCGCTGCGCCACCACGCCGTTGAGCGCGTTGGCGAGCAGGTAGGCCTCGGCGTCCATGTCGGCGAGTCGCGCGGCGGCGCCGACGGCGTCGTTGGTGTGGAGGGTGGCGAGCACGAGGTGCCCGGTGAGGGCGGCCTGGATGGCGACGCGCGCGGTCTCGGGGTCGCGGATCTCGCCGACCATGATGACGTCGGGGTCCTGGCGCAGGATGGAGCGAAGCGCGCGGGCGAAGGTCATGCCGATCTGTTCGTTGACCTGGATCTGGTTGACCAGGTCGAGCTGGTATTCGACGGGGTCTTCGACGGTGACGATGTTGACCTCGGGCCCGCGGAGGAGGTCGAGCGCGGAGTAGAGCGTGGTGGTCTTGCCCGAGCCGGTCGGGCCCGTGACGAGGACCAGGCCGTGCGAGAGCTCGAGCACGCGCCGGAAGCGGGCCATGGCCTCGGGGCGGAACCCGAGCTCGTCGAGGCGGACGCGGAGGTTCTGCTTGTCGAGGATTCGGACGACGATCTTCTCGCCCAAGAGCGTGGGCATGCTCGAAACGCGCAGGTCGATCTCTCGTCCCTCGGCGACGATGCGCACGCGGCCTTCCTGGGGCAGGCGCTTCTCGCCGATGTCCATTTTCCCGATGACCTTCACGCGCGAGACGATGGCGGCGTGGAGGCCCGGCGGGGGCTTCATGAGGTCGCGGAGCACGCCGTCGATGCGGTAGCGGATGCGCGTGCCGCGCTTGTCTGGCTCGATGTGGATGTCGCTGGCCTTGTCGCGGACGGAGGTGAGGAAGGCGACGTTGACGAGGTTGACGACGGGGCTCCCGGCGACCATCGTGTCGAGGTCGGTGGAGGGGCCTTCGTCGATGCTCTCGCGGTCGACGACCTCGACGTCGGATTCCTGCAGGCTCGTGAGGAAGGCGTCGATGTCGACGTCGCCGCCCGAGTACTTCTTGACGTACTCGAGGATGTTGGACTCGAGGGCCAGGACGGCGCGGACGCGGCAGCCGGTGAGCTGGCGGAGGCGGTCGATGGTGGGGAGGCTCTGGGGCTCGGCCATCGCGACGGTGAGCACGCCGCGCACCTTGAACATGGGGATGACGCGGAGGCGTTCGCACTCGTCGGTGGGGACGAGCTTGGCGGCGGCGGGGTCGATGAGGCCGTGCCGGAGGGTGCAGCCGCGGAAACCGGCGCAGCGGGCGAGGGTGTGGACGAGAACGGCGGGCGAGATGATGCCTTCCTGGACGAGCATCTCGCCGAGCATGCGTCCGGAGCGTTTCTGCTGGGCGAGGGCGGACTCGAGCTGCTCGCGGGTGAGCACGCCCTGCTCGACCAGCGCCTCGCCGAGGCGCGGACGCGGCTTGTGGTCGGGGTTCGGGCCGGGCCCGGGGGTGGAGGGGGGCAGGGCGCTCACAGGAAGCTCCTTGCCGCGGCGTTGACGTCCTCGTAGTGCTCGAAGGAATCGGAGAGGCCGGTGAGTTCGAGGACTTCGCGGAGGGTCTCGTTGGCGCCGCAGAGGCGCATGCACTGGCCGCCGGTCGCGAGGGCCTCGGAAGCGTCGAGGAGGGCTTCGAGCCCCTGGCTGTCGACATAAGCGACGGCGGAGGCGTCGACGACGTAGCGCCCCAGGCTGCGCGTGTGGGCGTCGGTGGCGGCGGCGCGGAACTGGTCGGCGTCGCCGAGCACGATGGGGCCCATCGGCTTCAGGACGGTGACGGCGCCTTGTCTGGATTCCTGGATATCCATGGATTACGCGGCGGCCTTGGTGACGCTCGTCGCCGCCGCGCCGGGGTGGAGCGGGACGGAGAGCGTGAACGTGCTTCCCTTATTGAGCTGCGATTGAACGGTGATGTCCCCGGCGTGCATGCGGATGACCTGGCGGGCCAGGGCGAGCCCGAGGCCGGAGCCGACGATGCCGGTGATGCGCTGGTCCTTGGCGCGATAGAACTTCTCGAAGATGAGTTCGTGCTCGTCTTCCTTGATGCCGATGCCGTTGTCGGTGACGTGGACGACGAAGCGTCCGTCGGATTCCTCGGCCTTGACGCGGACCTCGCCCCCGACGGGGGTGTACTTGAGCGCGTTGCCGACAAGGTTGTGGAGGGCGAGGGAGATCTTGTCGCGGTCGGCCTGGAGGACCGGGAGCTTGGGAGCCAGGTCGAAGACCAGGCGGATCTCGCGGTCCTGGGCCTGGGCGCTGTAGTCGTGGCGGAGTTCCTCGAAGATCTCGTCGGTGCGCACGTCGTCGATGTGGAGCTTGAAGGAGCCGGCCTCGATCTCCGAGACGCTGAGCATGTCCTGGACGACGCGTTCCAAGCGGCGTGTTTCCTGCCCGATCACGTTGATGCACTTGGCGCGGACGGAAGGGTCGTTCTCGCCCTCGTCGTGGAGGGTCTCGAGGTAGAGGCGGACGTTGGTGAGGGGCGTGCGGAGCTCGTGCGTGACCTGGGCGACGAACGAGCCGCGGGATTCCTCGGCGACGCGTTGCTGGGTGACGTCCTCGACGACGATGAGGATGGCGCCGGCCTCGTCGCGGAGCGAGCGGAGGGTGAGGCGGAGCACGCCGCGTCCGGCGGGGTCGGGCCCGCCACGTTCGAGCTCGAAGGTCAGGCGGGGCCTGGTGAGCTTGCCGGCCTTGGCGCCCTCGCGGATGGCGGCGAGGACCTCTTCATCCTTGATGACGTTCTGGATGTCGGTGCCGACCGATTCGTCGCGCTTGACGGAGAGGAGGGTGGAGCACGCGCCGTTGAGGTAGCGGACTTTGGCGTGGCGATCGACGACGATGACGCCGGTCCAGAGGGCGTCGCAGGCGCCGACGGCCAGGGCGTCGACGCCCGAGGATTCGGAGGTGGGGGCGGCGGCGCTCTGCTCGAAGGTGCCACGCGAGGCGCGGTCGAGGAGCGCGTTCCACGCGACGGCGGCGGGCCCGAAGCGGGCGTCGACCGCGAGCAGCTCGGGGTCGGTGAGGCCCTCGTGGGCGGCCAGGAGTGCGTCCTGCACGGCGCCGATCGCGCGCAGCTTGCGTCGCACGCCGCGGTAGGTGAAGAGGCCGACCAGGAGCGCGCCGCCGCCGATCGCGCCCATGCCGATGATGGCCTGGTCGGTGGAGGGGTCGAACGTGACGGCGGGGTCGACCTCGAGCCAGAGGCGCCGGGAATCGATGGTCTGGCGGAGTTCGGCGCTGATGGAGGCGGTGTCGGCGGGCGTGGCGTCGGGGGCCTCGAACGACTCGACGATGGCGCCCTTCTCGTCGACGAGGCGTGCGCGCGCGAGCTCGGCGGACGTGGCGATCTCGGCGAGCGTGGAGCGGATGAGCGAGGCCTTGTCCTGGGCGATGAGATCGTCGAGGGTGCGGGCGGCGAGCTCGGCGCTGATGGCGGCCGAACGCTCGGTCATGTCGTTGATGGTCTGGTGGTGGTGACGGATGGTGAGCCAGCCGATGCCGCCGGCGGCGACGATGAGCAGGCCCGCCAGGGGCGCGGCGGCGGACGCCAGCAGCGATTCGCCGCGGGAAAGCACGCTCCAACCTCGTCTGCGTTTGCCCACGATAACCTCCGCGCGCACTCCACGGGGGCGCGATCACGCATCGAGCATCGGCAGGATGCCGGGTGGCATGAACTCCGGGGCGGTGCTTGTCACGGGCGGCGCACGAGGATTGCGCGGCGCGGGCGTCACGGGCGGCGGGGGCGTTGCAGTCGTTACAGGCCGCAACGCGGGGGGCGGAGGGGCGGTACGCTCTAGCGTCCGAAAACGGAGCCATTCAGCTATGAACATTCGCGTGTCCGCTGCCGCCGTTCTTGTCGCGCTCGCGTCGCTGCCTTTGGGTGTCTCTGCCCAGTCGGCGGACCTGAAGGGGTATTACCGGTATCCGGCGCTGGGGCCGGACCGGATCGTGTTCACGGCCGAGGGAGATTTATGGAGCGTGGCGATCTCGGGGGGCGTGGCGTCGCGGCTGACGACGCACCCGGGAGAGGAGACGCGAGCGGTCTTCTCCGGCGACGGCAAGACGCTGGCGTTTGCCGCGACCTATGAGGGGCCGACGGAGGTGTACACCATGCCGCTGGCGGGCGGGCTGCCGACGCGGCGGACATATGAAGGCGGGCGGGCGCTGCCGGTGACGTTCGACCCGTCGGGCGCGCTGGTGTACAGCACGCGCCGGTACTCGACGCTCCCGGCGCTGCAGCTCGTGGCGATCGATCTTGCGACCAGCGGCGTGACGCGCGTCCCCCTGGCCCAGGCGGTCGACGGCGTGTACGCGTCGGACGGCTCGCTGTACTTCACGCGCGTGTCGCAGGGGAGCTCCACCAAGCGGTACAAGGGCGGCACGGCCCGCCAGCTCTGGAAGTTCCCGGCGCCCCAGACCGGCGCCGCCCGCGAGGCGACCAGGCTCTTCCCCGACTACGAGGGCGAGAGCACCGCACCCATGTGGTGGAAGGACCGCGTGTATTTCATCACCGATCGCGACGGCACGATGAACGTGTGGTCGTGCGACGCCGGCGGCGGGGACCTGCGCCAGCACACCAGGCACGTCGGGATCGACGCGGCGGCGCCGTCGCTGCGCGACGGCAAGATCGCGTACCAGCTTGGGCCGGATATCTACCTTCTTGATGTGTCGAGCGGGAACACGGCGGCGGTTTCGATCACGCTGGCGTCGGACTTCGACCAGACGCGCGAGAAGTGGGTGAAGAAGCCGATGGACTACCTGTCGGGCGCCCACCTGTCGCCGAACGGCGACCGGGTGGTGCTGACGGCGCGCGGGCAGGTCTTCGTCACGCCGCGGTATCTGAATCGCGGCGGGCGGACGATCGAGGCGACGCGCACGCCGGGCGTTCGCTACCGCGACGCGCGGTTCATGCCCGACGGCAAAGCGCTGCTGGTGCTGAGCGATCAATCCGACAAGGCCAATTCGCCGGGCGAGGTGGAGTTCTGGACGCTCAACGCCGACGGGAGCGGCGGGGCCAAGAAAGTCACGAACGATGCGGAGGTTCTGCGCTGGGAGGGCGTGCCGTCGCCCGACGGCAACTTCATCGCGCACCACGACAAGCACTTCCGTCTGTTCATCTACGACGTGAAGGCGGGCGTGTCGACCAAGATCGACGAATCGACCGTGGACAACATCGAGGGGTTGACATGGTCGAAGGACAGCGCGCACATGGCGTACGCCGTCATCGCGCCGAATACCTATCGGCAGGTGAAGGTGTACACGGTCGCGAGCAAGGCGACGACGGTGCTGACGAACGACCGGTTCGACAGCTATTCGCCGGCGTGGAGCCCAGACGGGAACTGGATCTACTTCCTGTCGGACCGGAACTTCGAGTCGGTGGTGGGGAGCCCGTGGGGGACGCTGGCCCCCGAGCCGTTCTTCGACAAACGCAGCAAGCTGATGGCGGTGGCGCTGAAGCCGGGGCTTCGCTCGCCGTTCGACCGTACGGACGAATTGGCGCAGGCCAAGGACGACGCCAAGAAGGAAGAGCCCAAGAAGGAAGAGACCAAGCCGGAAGAGATCAAGAAGAACGAGGCAAAGCCGGAAGCCAAGGCGGGTGAGGCGGGCGGCGAGAAGAAGGACGACGCCAAGAAGGACGAGAAGAAGGAGGCGCCCAAGCCGATCGAGATCGATGCGAACGGGATTCAGGAGCGGCTGATCGACGTGCCCGTGCCGCCCGGGAACTACAGCGGCCTGTTCGCGACCGAGAAGCGCCTGTTCTGGCGTTCGTCGGGCACGGGCGATGAGGCGAAGACGAGCCTGGTGGCGCTCGACATCGACGCCGACACGCTGAAGAAGCGCGAGTTTGACGCCAAGACGATCGTGGGCGACCTCGGGAGCGCCGAGCCCAGCGACGACGGCAAGCTGGTGCTGGTGCGCAAGGGAGATTCGCTGTTCGTGATCGACGCCGGGAGCGGCCCGAACGCCGACCTGTCGAAAGCGGGGGTCGACCTCTCGGGCTGGCAGTTCGTGATGACGCCGCGCGAGGAATGGCGGCAGATGTTCGTCGAGGCGTGGCGCCTGGAGCGCGACTACTTCTACGACCGCAAGATGCACGGCGTGGACTGGCGCGGGATGCTCGACAAGTACATGGCGATGGTCGATCGCGTCTCGACGCGCGAGGAGCTTTCCGACGTGATCGCCCAGATGGTGGGGGAGCTCTCCACGCTGCACATCTTCGTGCGCGGCGGCGATACGCGGCGCGGGCCCGACGACGTGCAGCCCGCGTCGCTGGGCGCGACGTTCACGCGGGACCAGGGCGCGGGCGGGTTCAAGATCGATCGGATGTTCATCTCCGATCCCGACGAGCCCTCGCGGACCGGGCCCCTGATGCAGCCGGGCATGAACATCCGCGTGGGGGACGTGATCACGAAGGTGAACGACGTGGACGCGCTCAGCGCGCCGGACATCCACGCGCTCCTGCGGAACCAGGTGGGGCGTCAGGTGCTGATCGAGGTGAAGCACGCGACGGGCGAGACGCGCAAGCACGTGGTGACGCCCATCTCGATGGGGAGCGAGAGCGACCTGCGCTATGACCAGTGGGAGTACCAGCGCCGCAAGGTCGTCGACGAGGCGTCGAACAACACGATCGGGTACGTCCACCTGCGGGCGATGGGATCGGGCGACATGGCCGACTGGGCGCGCCACTTCTACCCGGTTTTCCAGCGCCAGGGCCTGATCCTCGACGTGCGGAACAACCGCGGCGGCAACATCGACAGCTGGATCCTGTCGCGCCTCCTGCGCAAGGCGTGGTTCTTCTGGCAGGGACGCGCGGGCGAGCCGTACTGGAACATGCAGTACGCGTTCCGCGGGCACGTGGTGTTGCTGTGCGACGAGAACTCGGGATCGGACGGCGAGGCGATCAGCGAGGGCTTCCGGCGCCTTGGCCTTGGCAAGGTAATGGGCACGCGCACCTGGGGCGGCGAGGTCTGGCTGTCGTCCAGCAACTTCCTGGTCGATCGCGGGATCGCGACGGCGGCGGAGATCGGCGTGTACGGGCCGGAGGGCACGTGGCTGATCGAGGGGCACGGGGTGGACCCCGACATCGTCGTCGACAACCCGCCGCACGAGACGTTCAACGGCGAGGACCGCCAGCTCAAGGCGGCGATCGAGCACCTGCAGGGGTTGATCAAGGAAGACCCGCGGCTGATGACGCCGGTGCCGGCGTATCCGGACAAGTCGTCGGGCGACAACAAGAAGAAGTAGGAAGAGGGGCGATGGGGCGGGCGGCGCCAGGGGCTCATACCCTTGCCCGTGCCCTCGTTGTCGTTCCCAAAGTCAAGGCAATTGACGCACGCGCGCGAGTATCAGGGCGTGTACGGGTATCGCCTGCGCGCGGTGCGCGGGCCGATGACGCTTTCGATCCGTCCCAACGAACTCCCACACTGGCGGCTGGGGCTTGCGGTGTCGCGCCGGGTGGGGACGGCGGTGGCGCGGAACCGGGCCAAGCGCCTGACGCGCGAGGCGTTCCGCATGGTCCAGCACGACCTGCCGCGCCGGATCGTGGGGACGGCCGGCAAGGACGCGGTTGAGGACGGTGGAGGCGGGCCATCGGCGTGCGGCTACGACGCGGTGGTGTCGTTCCACGGCACGGAGGCGCTGGCGGGGATGACGCTTGAGCAGTGCCGGGAGTGGCTGGAAGGGCTGGCGGAGGAGCTGCACGCGCGATCGATGAAGCGCCGGGAGCGCGGGTCATGAGCGGGGTCGTGGGCGGGGGTTCGAACAGGCGGGAGGCGGGGCGCTGGGCGGTGTGGCTGCGGCGGCTCTGCGTCTGGCCGCTGGTGCTGCTGGTGCGGATCTACCAGGGGACGCTGTCGCCGGTGGTGGGGCGGCAGTGCCGGTACGTGCCGACGTGCTCGAATTACGCGATCGACGCGCTCAACGAGTTCGGTCCGATCAAGGGGTCGTGGCTGGCGTTGCGGCGGGTGCTGCGCTGTCATCCCTTTGCTCGGGGCGGGTATGACCCCGCACCGATCCGGGGGCGCGGGCGATTTGTGGATGATTCTGGTGTGGAGAAGGGGTCGGGAGAGGGACGGGCGAGGTGAACGGCTGCTAACCTTGCGTTCAAACCGCAGGGGAGCCGTGCATGGCACGTTTGACCGCGCCGAAGCGTCGCGAGCAGTTGCTTGATACCGCCGCCGAGTTGTTCGCCCGATCGGGCTATGCGCGCGCGACGACGGCGCAGCTGGCCAAGGCGGCGGGCGTGACCGAGCCGATCATCTACCGGCACTTCAAGTCGAAGCGTGACCTGTTCATCGAGCTGATCCGCACCTCGGCGTCGCGGACCCTGAGCGAGTGGCAGGAGCTGCTCAAGGGGGCGAAGGACCCGGCGGAGCGCGTGCGTCGATTGCTCGACCACAACCCGATGGTGGAGAAGGGTCGGTTCGCGTACCGCGTGCTCTTGCAGGCGATCACCGAGGTGGACGACTCGGAGATCAAGAAGGCGGTGGGCGAGCACATGACCGAGCTGCACGCGTTCCTGAAGCGGGAGATCGCGGCCGCCCAGAAGAAGAACAAGGTCCCGGACGCGACGAGCCCGGAGCTGATCGCGTGGATCCTGATCCACATCGGGCTGGGGTACGGCGTGCTGGATGCGCTGGGCGTGCCGCACCAGGGGATGGACAGGAAGGGCGTGAGTGTGCGCGACGTCCTGGAACGGAACATGATCCGGGCGGGTTGAAGCCGGGCATGATCAACCTCGATCACAACGCGACGACGAAGCCGACGCCGGGCGTGGTGCGCGCCGTGGAGCGGGCGCTGGTCGAGCTGTGGCACAACCCGTCGAGCGTGCATCGCGGCGGGCAGGCGGCGCGCCACGCGGTCGAGTTGGCCCGCGCGTCGGTGGCGGCGTTGATCAACGCCAAGCCGCGTGAGGTCGTTTTCACCAGCGGCGGGACCGAGGCGCTGGACCTTGCGATCCGCGGGCGGCTCGAGTCGCTCGCGGGCGCGCGGGGCGAGAGCACAGACGCGGCACCCCTCAACATCGTGACGTCGCCCGTGGAACACCACGCGATCCGCGACCTGTGCGACCACCTTGCCGCCGGGCCCGGCGCGTCGCGTATCGAGATTCGCCCCGCGCCCGTGTCGCGCGAGGGAGAGATTGACGCGATCGCCCTGTCGGGGCTGATCGACACCAATACGGCGCTGGTGGTCGTGCAGTCCGCCAACAACGAGACCGGGACGATCCAGCCCGTCGAGCTCATCTGCAAGCGAGCGCGCATGAAGGGGGCGCGGGTGCTGATCGACGCGACGCAGTCGGTGGGCAAGCTGCCGTTTGATGTGCGGAAGGACCCCAGCCCGGACGCGGTGGTTTTTTCGCCGCACAAGTTCCACGGGCCCAAGGGGGTTGGCGTGCTGTGGCTGGCGCCGGGGTTCCGGGTCGTGCCGCAGGTGCGCGGGACGCAGGAACTCGGGCGACGCGGCGGGACGGAGAATGTGCCGGGGATCGTGGGGGCGGGCATCGCGGCGGACGAAGCGCGGGAATGGCTCGCCGATCCTGTGCGGCGTCAGGAGATCGCCGGTCTGCGCGATCGGTTCGAGGAGCGGGTGCTGGCGGGCGTGCCGGGCGCGGTGGTGAATGGGCCGCGTGACGTCGCGGGGGTTGCAACCGATTCGGCCCGTCGCCTGTGGAATACGAGCAACATCGGGTTTCCCAAGCTGGAGGCCGAGGCGCTCTTGCTGTTGCTCTCGGAGCGTGGGGTGGCGGCGTCGGCGGGGGCGGCGTGTTCGTCGGGTTCGTTGGAGCCTTCGCCGGTGCTATTGGCGATGGGGATCGACCCTGAAATCGCGCACGGCTCACTCCGATTCAGCCTTGGGCGCGACACGACGCGCGAGGAGGTCGACCAGGCCGCCGCGATCGTGGTGGAGTGCGTGGGCGTGTTGTCGCGATCGGGAAACGTCCGGCGGTGATTCGCCGGGGGCGCGATTTGGAGGTACCCTCTGTCCATGAACGCAAACAATCTCGACGTTGAGTCGTTTGATTCGGAGATCGCCGCCCCGCAGCGGACCAGCATTTTGGCGATCCTGTCGCTGGTCTGCTCGCTGATTTGCCTGATCCCGGGCACGGGCGTCCTGGCGGCGGTTTTCGGCATTTCCGCCCTGATCGGCATCCGCGGGTCGCGCGGGCGGGTGGGCGGCACGGGCCTGGCGATCGCGGGCCTGATCGTCGGTCTGCTCTTCACGATGGTGTGGATCGGCATCGTGGTGGGTGCGAACGCGCTGATGCAGGAAGTCGCGGGCAAGGTGGTCGCGCCGGTCAATCAGGCTATCATCGCCATGGACGCGGGCGACAACACCAAGCTGCGTGAGACGCTTCTCCCCGACGTGAACAAGGCGGTGACGGACCAGCAGATCGCGGACTTCCGCTCGGCGTACCAGGCGGAGCTCGGCTCGTGCAAGGGCATGCCCACGCAGGTGTGGGACTTCTTCTCGGCGTACATGCCGCTCAAGGCGCAGATGCAGACCGTCCAGGGGCGGAACGACATGATCCCGCTCCCGGTGAATTTCGACAAGGGTCCGGCGCTGGTGGTGCTGTGGATCGTCGCGCCGGGCGGGCAAGTGCATGTCGGGCCCAAGGGCGATGACAAGCTGCCGATCAAGAACGTGACGATCTATACGACGACGGGCAAGGAATTTTCGCTCCTCCCGCTGGAGAGCACGCTGGTGCCCAAGGCGGCGGACCCGGCGCTCCCGCCCCCGCCCGACGCCCCCGCGGCCCCGACGGAAAAGCCCGCGGAACCGCCGGCCAAGCAGGGCGACAAGTAGCCGGCGCGGTATCCTGTGCGCGATGGCTCCCACGCCGGTCATCTCGTGTTCCGAGGTCGTCAAGCGATTCGACGGGCGCACGGTCCTCGACGGCGTGACGCTCGATGTTCACGCGGGCGAGACCGTCGTGATCATGGGCGGCTCGGGGTGCGGCAAGAGCACGTTTCTCAGGCTCCTGATCGGCTCGCTCCAGCCCGACGGCGGGCACATCAAGCTCTTCGGGCACGACATCGCGCAAATGGAACAGCGGGCGTTCAACGACGTGCGCAAGCGCTTCGGCATCCTGTTCCAGTCGGGCGCGCTCTTCAACTCGATGACCCTGGCCGAAAACGTCGCGCTCCCGATCCGCGAGCACACCGATCTTTCCGAGGAGATCATCGACATCCAGGTGAAGATCAAGCTGGAACTGGTCGGGCTGCGCGAGCACGCGGGCAAGCTCCCCTCGCAGATCTCGGGCGGCATGAAGAAGCGGGCGGGCCTGGCGCGGGCGCTGGCCCTGGACCCGGAGCTCCTGTTCTATGACGAGCCGTCGGCGGGGCTGGACCCCGTGACGAGCGCGGAGATCGACCAGCTCATCATCGCGATGTCGCGCCAGCTTGGCGTGGCGTCGGTGGTGGTGACGCACGAGATGGATTCGGCCTTTGCGATCGCCGACCGCATGGTGATGCTGGACAAGGGGCGGGTGCTGCACTCGGGCGAGCGCCAGTGGTTCGACGATCTCCGCAAGCTGAGCGAGGGCGACGCGGGCAAGCTTTCCAAGGACCAGCAGCTGATCCGCCAGTTCCTGCGCGGGGACGCGGAAGGGCCGTTGTCGGAGCGGCGGTCGCTGTCGAGCTTTGAGGCGGACCTGCTCGGGCCGTCCGTGGCGATCACGCACACGCCGAGCGTGGAGCCGACGAGGCGATAGGGCGTGGTCTCCCCCCTCCTCGACACTCGGGGGGCGGTCGGGTACGCTCCCGGTATGCCGCGTGTGCCGCAGCGAAATAGTGTGTTGGCGGGGCTTTTCCTGGTGTCGGGAGTGATCCTGGCGGTGCTGGTTAGCTTCGTGTTGTCGGGCGTGGGCGACAAGCTGGAATCGCGCACGCCGTATCTGTGCATCTGCACGCTCGCGGACGGGGCGGCGGGGATCAAGCCGGGCTCGCTGGTGCTGCTGGGCGGGCAGCCGGTGGGCAAGGTCGAGAAGGTCGAATTGAAGCCCGACCCCGACGCGCCGAGCATGCTGGCGGTTCACGTGATCGCGGGCGTTCGCGCGGAGATCACGCTCTACGACGACGCGCAGTTCCACATCGAGCGTCCGCTCCTGGGTTCGTCGGCGACGATCAACATTTCCTCGATCGGGAAGCCCGGCCCCACGCCGATCTCGGGCGGAAACCGCGTGCTGGAGGCGGGTGAACGCGTGCGCCTGACGCCCGCGCCGCCGTCGTTCCTGGCCCAGGCGGGTTTCGGCGACGACGAGGTGAAGAAAGTCCAGAAGATCATCGACGACGCGCAGGTCGCGGTCGAGAACCTGTCGAAGTCGATCGACAAGGCGAGCCCGCGCGTGAACGCGGCGATCGAGGACGTGGCGGCGTCGGTCGCGGACATCCGCAAGCAGCTCCCGGAGTGGACCAAGAGCGTGGACGTGGCGCTGGCGAACACGGAGAAGGCCAGCGCGAGGTTCGATCCGCTGGTCGCCGATGCGCAGGCGGGGGTCGCGGACGCGCGCGGGATCATCAAGAGCGTGGGCGAGGACATCGATCGCTGGGACCCCAAGATCACGAGCATCTTTGACAACGCCGACGCCGCGATCGTGAAGGTGAACACGCAGAGCGTGGACAAGTTCAACGGCGCGCTGGACGGCGCGCGCGTCGCGCTCGACGAGTTCACCAGCGCCGCCCGGTCGACGGGCGCGCTGGTGAAGGAGCAGAGCCCGAACCTGCGCCGGGCGATGGCCAACGCGCGGCTCATGAGCGACCAGCTCAAGCTGGCCGCGATCGAGATCCGAAGCCAGCCCTGGCGCCTGCTCTACACGCCGACGGCCAAGGAGTCCGAGGCGACGGTGCTGTACGACGCGACGCGGGCGTACGCGGACGCCGTGAGCGACCTGCGGGCCGCCAGCGAGGCGCTGGAATCGAGCATGGCGGACGCGCCGGGCGGCGAGGCGACGGTGGATCGCGCGACGATCGAGGAATTGACCGGTCGCTTGCGTGACGCGTTCCAGAATTACCGGAGCGCGGAGGACCACCTGATGGAGAAGCTGGTCAAAACGACCGGGCCGAAATAGGCGGCGGCGAACCCCCAACAATACTGCGGGGCGTATGCGCGCCCGGGTTGGAGGTGGTGGACCATGCGGGGTTGGTTGCGAACCAGTTCGGGTTGGACGGGCGCGATGCTCGCGGCGGGGCTGGTGGCCTTTTCGGCCGGCGGTGCGCCACGGAGCGCACGGGCCCAGCCGCCCAAGGACGCGGCGCCCGCGGTCAACTCCACGAGCGAAGGGACGGACAAGAAGCCCGGGTGGCTCGATCGCCTGCGCGCAGGAGCCCAAGCGACGCTGGAAAAGTCCGAGGCGATGTATGACCAGTACCTGGGCGATCGCCCGCCGATGCTCATGCTGCGCGGGGCGTACACGCTTGATTCCCTGTCCGTCAAGCCCGGCGCCGACCTGGCGTGGCGCGAGGTGACGCCCGACATCGCGATGACTCCCAGCGCCGTGGTGCTGGTGCACGGCCTGGACGACCCGGGCACGATCTGGGACGAGCTCGTCCCGTTGCTCCGCGATCGCGGCACGACGATCGTGAGGTTCGAATACGCCAACGACGGGCCGATCGCGCAGAGCGCCGACGAGCTCTCCTGCGCGCTCAAGAACCTCCACGACGCGGGCGTGCGGCGAATCGACCTGGTGTGCCACTCGATGGGCGGGCTGGTGGCGCGCGACACGCTGACGCGTCGCGATTACTACGCCGGCAACGCCAAGGGGCACGCCGATCTGCCCGACGTCACGCGACTGATCATGATCGGCACGCCCAACGAGGGCTCGTCGTGGGCCCACCTGCGCTACGCGACCGAGGCGCGCGAGCGCCTGGTGCGCTGGTGGAACTCCAAGGACCACAACCTGCGCGACCTGGGGCGCTTTGACCGAGACGGGAGCGGTCAAGCGGGCGATGATCTCCTGCCCGAGTCGGATTTCCTGGTCGATCTCAACGCGCGACCCACGCCCACGGGCGTGAAGATCACCGCGATCGCCGGACGGATGGCGTCGCCCGCGGACGCCAAGCTCGCGGAATTGCTCAGCCTGCCCGAGGTGCGCGACGTGATCGGCGTGCGATCGAGCGAGCGGTTGGCGGGCGCGATCGAGGAAGTGTCGCGCGGGCTGGGCGACGGCGTGGTGTCGATCGCCTCGGCCGCCCCGACCTGGATCGGCGATGTGGCGCTGGTCGACGCGTCGCACCGATTGATGCTGCGTCATTCGGAGATCAAGGACGCGGTGGACGAGTTGATCAACAAGGGGATCGAGTCCGACGCATGGGAGCCGCTTCCTTCGGCCGTGCCGATTATTCTGGATCGGCTGGCGAAGTGAGAAGGCAAATGGCCGGACAGAAGGTGGCGAACTGAAACGGGCCACTGGCATGGAGGCCGGGATTCCGCGCTGGTGATTCGGCATTCGTGATTTGGCGTTCGGTGGGCCGGTGCTGCGCGATCCCCTCATTTGGGGATGTTCTCTCTGGAACTCCGTACCCCTGGTGGTGCTTTGGTTCTGGGCATGGCTGAGCTTCACAGACTACGCCGTCGTTCTGCCACCCCGTCACTTTGCCACTTCTTTCGTTGCCTCTCCGCGGTAAGCTGGTCTCATGGCCCAGCGGCGGCATCACTACGAGCAGGCGTTCGAGGCGCATTTGCGTGCCCAGCGCGTGCCGTATGTCGCGGTGGACGAGGCGCGCAAGGCGCTGCTCCCCGAGGCCGGGGCGATGTCGATCTCGGTGCCTTCGACCGAGGGCGGCGTGACGCAGAGCTCGCTCAAGTCGTTCGACTTTGTGATCTACGGCAAGCCGGGCGGGCCCGGGGCGCACGTGCTGGCGGAGGTGAAGGGGCGTCGCGTGGGCAAGCGGCCTTCGGGCGGACGCTCGCCCGAGCACGCCGGGAGCGGGCGTGCGTCGGTCAACGCGCGGCGGCTTGATTCGTGGGTGACGCTGGAGGACATCGAGTCGCTGCGCGTGTGGGAGCAGTTGTTCGGCCCGGAGTTTCGTGCCGCGTTCGTCTTCGTGTACTGGTGCGACGAGGTGATGCCCGACGGCCTGTTCCAGGAGAGCTTCGAGCACCGCGGGCGGTGGTATGCGGTGCGGGCGGTGCTGGTGGAGGACTACGCGAAGGTGATGCGGACGCGCAGCCCGCGCTGGGGCACGGTGCACGTCTCGCCGCAGGCCTTTGAGCGGATCAGCCAGCCGCTGACCCTTGGCCCCAACGCGCGGCTGTCGCTGGCGCAGCCGGACGCGCTGCCGCTGTTGGACACGATCTAGTGCGGCGCGATCGGCAACGGTCGGTGGCTCGCTGAAAGGAACCTGGTCACATGCTCAGGATCACGAGGCGTTGGGCGCTGGCGTTGGTTTCCGTTCTTGTCGGAACGATGGCAGGAGGCGCGAGCGCGGCGCTGGTGGCGGAAGAGGGCGATCGGGCCGCTCCGCCTCTCAAGGTGTTTTTGCTCCTGGGCCAGTCGAACATGGAGGGGCACGGGCGGATCAAGGCCGACCCGAAGCGCCACGATGGGAAGGGGAGTCTTGAATGGGTCGCGAAGAACCCGTCGTCGCCGGAGAAGTTCAGGCGTCTGCTCGATCCGAGCGGGCGATGGATCGTGCGCGACGACGTCTGGGTTCACTATCTTGATCGGAAGGGGAAGTTCACGCCGGGCTTCGGCGTGAACGAGGAGTGCATCGGGCCCGAGCTTGGGTTCGGCCAAGTGGTGGGAGACCATTTCAAGGAGCCCGTGCTGCTGGTCAAGCTGGCGTGGGGCGGCAAGAGCTTGGCGGTGGACTTCCGCCCGCCCAGTTCGGGCGGTCAGGTCGGCCCGTTCTACACGGAAGTGATCACGCGGACCAAGGCGCTGCTCTCCAACCTGAAGCGGGAGTTTCCCGAGCTGGGTGATCAGCTGGGCGACCGCGGCTATGAGCTGGCGGGCATCGGCTGGCACCAGGGCTGGAACGATCGCGTCAACGCCGAGTTCGTTGCGGAATACCAGGAGAACATGGCGAACTTCATCCGAGACATCCGCAAGGACCTCGGGGCCAAGGACGTGCCGTTCGTGATCGCGGAGACGGGGCAGGGCGGCCCGGGCGAGAAGGACAAGAACGCGCTGGAGTTGATGAAGGCGCAGGCCCAGGCTGCGGAGCTGGAAGAGTTCCGCGGCAACGTGGCGTTCGTGGGGACGCGCGAGTTCTGGCGCGACGAGAAGGAGTCACCCTCGGATCAGGGTTACCACTGGAATTCGAACGCCGAGACGTACTACCTGATCGGCGAGGCGATGGGCGAGGCGATGGTGAGGATGTGCGAGCATCCGGTGCCGGCGGGCGAGCGGGCGCCGGCGGAGAAGGGCGCACGCCCGCCGGAGAAGGTGCGGTCCGGCGAGATGTCGGGCTATCTGCTGGTGCCGCACGAGAAGGTGGGAAAGGAGTACAACGCGGGGTTCTCGATGTACGTGGCCGCCTGGCCGCTGCTCCGTGATTATCCGGGCAATGAGTTCCAGTCGGGTCTTCCGGGGACGTGGATGTTCCCGCAGCACGACACGCCGCTGGCGGGCGAGCACTATTCAGACGTGGAGGGCGGGCTGGGCTGGTGGCGTGACACGCGCTTCGCCACGACGACGCCCAAGTTCATCATGGGCGGCGTGGCGCTCAATTTCTGCGAGTGGGCCAACGGCCCGGGCGCGGGCAAGGGGCGCGACTGGGACAAGCCCGCCGGTCACTACGCGATCGCGCAGCTCAGTCCGTGGGTGCTCTGGCCTCCCGACGGGCTGAACCTGAAGCAGGGAACCGTGGGCGAGCTCTTCGGCTATGGGTACCTTCCCCTGCCGCTGATCGCGCCGAAGGCGACGACCAACGGCAAGGAAATCCCGACGGGCGGTCAGTGCTGGACGCTGTTCATCAACACCGGCAACTTCAAGGGGCCCGTCGCGTTCTTCACACCGAACTTCTGGAGCAGGCCGACGCTCGAGCACCCGGAGTTTGCGGGCAAGTTCCTCGATGCGCGGCCGTCGGAGCCCAACAAGGCGCTGCAGATGGAGACGCAGTTTATCCCCTGCTCGTTCGCCAGGGATCGCCAGGGGAACGAGTACGCGCGGATCGCGCCGGTCCAATTCCCGCGCGACGCCAAGGGCGATTCCGTGCTCGTGCACCGCATGACCGCGTACACGCGCGACGCGCTCTGGACCCGCGTGCAGACGTGGTTCGAGGGCGGCGAGCCGGCGTCCGGCACCATCGACACCGGCCACGAGGCGGTTCATACGTTCCGCGGGCAGGGCGGCTCGACCTGGCAGATGCACGCGCCGGGCACGCCCGATGACAAGAAGGTCCCGATCAACTGGAGCTCGTTCGCGACGCCGGTCGCGATCGACGAATTCACGTACGGCTATCGGTGGAACCAGAGCGCCGTGTATTCGGAGGGAAAGCTGACGACGCTCCCCGACTATTTCCGTCTGGGGACGGGCAAGGACAACAAGCCGGAGTGGCAGGCTGTGCCCGCCGCGGATGCGCCGGCGGAGACCGGCCTGCGCAAGGTATCGTTCCGCCGCCCGCGCCAGACGCAGGCGTCTGGGGCGTACGTCACGCCCGACGCGCCGAAGAGCGCGTGGAAAACACCAGGCCCGGCGGCCGGCCCGTTCACACGGAGACTGGGCGACGGGAGCGTGGTGACGTTCTCCTGGTATCGCTTCGCGGACCAGCCGGCGATGCTCAACGCGGACCTGACGCCCGCCGAGCGCGAGGACGTGCAGAAGAAGGTGGAGCTGATCCACCGCCATTGGACCAAGGACCGGGAGTATCTGCCTCCGAACACGGTGGGGGTGCTGGCCGACGTCGATCCGGAGCTCTTGGTAACGCCGCCCAAGGGGCTGGAAGTGGGGTACGTGCCGATCGTGACGAGGCAGGAGGCCAAGTAGGAGGGAGGTCCGGCGCGGAGGTCGGCGGAACCCGGACGGGGCCCGGGCGTCGATCTTGAAGTCCCAAGCGGGCGCGGCGGCGTCGGTTTGGCACAGTTGGGTGCGAACCGGGGCGGGTTTCCCCGCGAATCGGGTCGGCTTTACTCGCTGGGCCCCGTCACTTAGCATGACCCTCGGCCCGGAAGGCTGGGGCGACCCGGCGATTCCGGTATCGCTTTTGATGTCCGCCCTGATTCACGTCCTCGGCCTGTTTTTTCGCTCGGGCTTTTACGCGGCCCCACCCGGAGGCACTCAGAGATGACCAAGTTCACCCGCTCGCTCGCCCTTGCCTCCGCGCTCGTGCTGTCGATGGCGGCAACCGCCAGCGCCCAGCCCGCCAAGAAGCTCGCGCTTCCCAAGGCGCCGACCGCGAAGATCCCGGACAGTCCGCCCGTGCTGATGTCCTACCTGTTCCTGATCGTCATCCTGGGCGGCGCGGTTGGGGCGGCGTTGATTCCCAGCAAGCGTGGGCACCAGGACTGACCCGGCTTATTTGGATCGGTCGGGGACGGGCCCCGGGCGATCATCGCACTCACGCCGCAGGGGAAGGATGGGCCCCGCGGCGAGCACCATTTGCTTGAAAGGACCAGTCATGCCCGGGAAGCCGAGCGTTCGAGCGCTGGCCGTCCTCAACGGCGCGCTGATACTGGCGTTGGGACTTGTGATGCTCACATCTTCCGCGACGGCGCAGCCGGGCGCGGGGGGGCGTGCCCGCGGGGAGTACACGGTGGTGGCCGGGAAGACCAGCAGCGGGAGCAACTCCGCGGTGTACATCCTGGACGCCGCGAATCGGGAGATGATCGCGGTGCGTTGGGATCAGAGCAAGAAGTCCCTGACGGGGATCGGGTATCGGAATCTCGACACGGACTCGAAGGCCCAGCCCGGGAGGTGATGCGATGAACCAGCAGAGCACCAACGAGACGATGACGAACTCCCTGCCAGGAACCGACTTGGCCGGCTCGCCGGGCGAGCCGCGGAACTCCGCGCCTCGCTCGGAGCGTGGGCTGCGCTGGCTCCTGTCGCTCAGCGCGGTCGCGTTGCTGGGGCTGCTGACGTGGCGGGCGCAGGCGATGCAGCTGGGGCGTGACGGCGGCGGGAGCCAGGGCATGGTGAGCAACGCCGGCGACTACACGATGATGACCTTCAGCATCGGCAACGAGGACATGCTCCTTACGCTCGACAACCGCGCGGAAGAGCTGTATATCTATCGGGTGGAGAACCAGACCAGCGTCGCTATGTTCCAGAAGCTCAATCTCCCCAGGCTCTTCAACGAAGCACGCATCCGCGCAGTCGGTGGTTCGAAGTAGGAGCACGGCACCGACGCTCAATCATGACCAAGCCCCCGACCGGTGCGTGGCCCGTTCGTTCGGGCCTTGCCGCTTCCTTCCATTGCGGCCGCATCTCGTGGTGGATTCCCTACCATTGAATCCTCCCCGGAGTGCGCGATGGACCCCAACCTGATCAAGCCCGTGAAGGCCGCCCTTTCCGCGGGGCACAACGACGAGGCGGAGCGCCTGGCGCGGGAGCTGCTCGATCAGTACCCGGATGACGCGGTGGCGCTCAACACGCTGGGCGGCGTGCTGGCGATCGCGAACAAGTACACCGACGCGGTGGAGTATTCGCGCCGAGCCGTCAAGGCCGCCCCCGACAATCGCGTCTACCACCAGACACTTCTCACGGTGCTGACGCACGCGGGCCTGCGGATGGAGGCGCTCGAGGTGATGGAGTTCATGCTCCAGCACACCAACCCGAAGGCCCCCGAACACGCGGGGCTGTGCCTGTCGTACGCGACCTTGCTCTACAACCTCCTGCGCTTTGAGGATTCCAAGCTCGCGTTCGAGACTGCGATCTCGGTGCACCCGGACGACTTCGGCCTGCGCCTGGGCTTTGCGCAGATGATGAACTACCTGCCCGACGCGACGCCCGAGCAGGTGTTCGAGCGTCACAAGGCGCTGGGCGACCTGATCGCGCCGCTGGCGCCGACCACGCCGCCGCGGTTCGGCAACGCGCTCGACCCGGAAAAGAAGCTGAAGGTCGCGATCGTCTCGCCCGACCTGCGGGGGCACTCGGTGGTGTACTACCTCGAGCCGGTGCTGGAGCACGCGGACAAGACCAAGTTCCAGTACATCTGCTACTCGACCGCGATGCCGCAGGACAAGATCACCGAGCGGCTGAAGACGTATGTCTCGAGCTGGCGGCGCATCCCCGAGGGCTCGGCGGCGGACCTGCAGGCCAAGATGTGGATCGACGCGCCGGACATCGTGATCGACATCGCGGCGCACACGAACCCGCCGGTGCTGCACCTGCTCAATCTGCGGGCCGCCCCGATCCAGATGACGTGGCTGGGCTATCCCAACACGACGGGCGTGAAGAACTGCGACGTGCGTCTCATCGATTCGATCACCGACCCGCCCGGCTCGGAGCGGCTGGCGACCGAGAAGCTGGTGCGGATTGATCCGTGCTTCCTGTGCATCCGCCCTTCGCCCGAGGTGGGGCCGGTCATGCCCGGGCCCTCGGAATCCGGGGCGTTCGTCTTCGGCACGTTCAACAACATGGTGAAGTTCAACGACCGCGTGGCGGCGTTGTGGGGGCGCGTGCTGAACGCGGTGCCCTCGGCGAAGTTCGTGATGAAGAACGCGGCGCTCAACGAGACGGCCTTCCGCGAGGTCATCGTGCGGATGTTCGAGAAGCACGGCGTGTCGCGCGAGCGCATGGAGTTCCTCCCGCGGACCCAGAGCGTCGCCGACCACCTCAACCTCTACCGCAAGGTCGACGTCGCGCTCGACCCGTTCCCCTACAACGGCACCACGACGATCAGCGAGGCGGCGTGGATGGGCGTGCCGACGATCTGCCTGGAGGGGAACAGTCACGTGTCGCGCGTGGGGATCAGCCTGAACGCGGGGATGAACCTGCACGAGTTCAACGCCAGGAACGAGGACGAGTACGTGCAGGTCGCGGTGAAGTGGGCGAACGATCTGCCCAGACTGCACGAGCTGCGGCGAACGATGCGCGAGCGGATTCTCGCCTCGCCGCACGGGGATGCGCCGGGGTTTGCGCGCCGGTTCGAGGCCGCCCTGCGGAACGAGTGGCGGCTGTACTGCGCGAAGCACAAGTAGGGATCGCTCGCTCTGCGGGACATGCGCATGAGCTGGGCGTTACCGATTGCCATGAGTATGCGGTCGACGAACAGGCCGGGGGGTTTGTTCTTTTCGTTGAGAGAGGCCCCCTCGACGACGTCGCCGATGAGAACGGTGATGTCCTGGTCGTGAATCGGTGGGGCATGTTGTACCCGCTGGAGTGGCTGGGCGCACGAGCGAGCATGCGTTAGACTGAGCGCATGGTCGGGCCGTCACATATAGAGTGGATCGCGTGGTGCTGCTGCGCTCTTTGCGTGACCGCGATGTTGCTGTGTGTGCGGTGGGCCTTTCGATCGGATCGACCCAAGGGGCTCGCGCGCTGCCCGAAGTGCTGGTACGAGCTGGGAGCGTTGCAGGCTCCGCCTCAGGTGCCCTTGGTGTGCCCGGAGTGCGGCAAGCGTGTGACGCAGATCGAGCAGTTGTCGCGAAGGCGAGTCAATCGCTGGCCGATCCTGCTCGCGATGGTGCTCGCGGGCGGAGCGTGGTTGTCGCTGGAATGGCCCGAGGCAAGGCGGCGCGGATGGCTGTGGCTGGTGCCGGACCGCGTGCTGTTCGAGAGCATCTCGGTGACGGGCTACGCGAGCCCGCTGGGGCACGAGCTGCAACGGCGATTGGGTGTGTTGCCCTGGAGGACATCGCAGAGTGAGCGCACGCTCGGCGATGAGAGTGTTGCGGCGTTGGTGCGTCGGGCGGCGCGGGGCAACGTGTTCGCGCGACCGATCTCGACGCGTTGGCAAGACAGCTATGGGGTCGTCCTGCAGGACTTGTACACGCTCGCGGGCTTCAACAGGGAATGGATGCAGAACCAAGCCAATCTGAACGATTACGTTCGTTCGCCGGTGATAAAAGCACTGGAGGAAATTGCAGCGATTCCAGCGAGTGTCGGGGCAGCGGGCCACGCGAAATGGCCGCGGGATCCCAAGCTCGCCGTACCGATTCACCTTGCCTCGAAGACGTGGTGGCCGGAATGGTGGGGAGAGGTTGGCAGAGTGGAGTGGACGGCGACCAATCATCGAGGTGAGAGCGCGCAAGGGACTGCGAGCGTGGTGCGAGGTTCGGCAAAGCTCGATGTCACGTTGGCCGGGCATGTGACGATCACGGGAATTGCGGAGTTCCGACCGAGCATGGGGTCCGGACCGTGGCCTCAGGGATTTGACGTTTCAACGCCGGGATTCGAGTTTCAGTATTCGACCGTGGACACGATCGACGAGGTGCTCCCGCCGCTGGTCGATCCGAAGCTCGACAAGGCGATGGAGACGGTCGCCATGTTCGTGCGACGTGTTCGCGAGCATGACGTCGTGGAAGTGCGGGCCGCCGGACTTGCGAATCTCGGGTATGACGACGTGGCGTTCGGAGTTCGTGCGACGATGAGGTCGGGCGGTCAGGACTTGCTGCGGGTACGCCTCGCGTGGCGGGGCGACAATTCCGACAGACAGGCCGCGCTCTACCTAGTCGACTACGCCTCGCCGGAGTACCGGAAGATGGTCAATGCTGGTTTTCCTCCGGATACCACTGTGACGCTCACATCCGATCCTGCACGGGCGATCTATGTCGATGGCGCCACGAGGTATTGGTCAGGCGAAGTGACATTTCCGTACAACTCCGCAGCGAGCAAGTCCCGGTAGACGCCAACGGCCGGGATGCGGACTGGTGCGCGGCGCGGTCGCAGGCGATGGGAAGATCTGGAAGACTCAAACACGCTCTCGATCAAGCTTGGGCGTCGGCGCGACGATTCGCTCCGTGAACTCCGCACATCGTCGGCGTGGGGATCGCGAGCGATTGACAGGGAATCCGTATCACAAGTCGCTCACGACGCAACGCGTCATCTCTTCCACGCCGCGCACGACGCGGTGTGTTCAATTCGTTCCTGTCATCGTCGTGGCGGCGATTCTCTACGCGATCCAGAGCCGCGCCACGACCTGCACGACCGCCATCGCGTACAGGCCGGCGAAGAGATCGTCGAGCAGGATTCCCCAGCCCGAGGGCACGCGCTGCAATTGTCTCGCCGGCCAGGGCTTCACGATGTCGAGCAATCGGAACGCGAGGAACGCGGTCGCGAGCGTGAGGGCCGCCTTCATCGGCGTCGCCAGCGCGCCGGCGGGGAGAGCGGCCAGCGCGATGCACTGGCCCGCGACCTCGTCAGCCACGACTTCGGATGGATCGTGACCGAAGCGGGCCTCGGCGCGATCGCCCTGCGCCACGCACGCGCCCGCGAAGATGACGAACAGCAGCGCGAGCACGGCGTGGTAGATCACGCTGCTCGTTGCCGAAGCACCGGGCGCGAAACCGAGCGCGATCAGAGCGCCGGCGATGAGCACGGGCGGCATGGAGCCCCAGGTGCCGGAGGCGGGGCGCATGAAGCCAAGGCCGAAGACCGTGATGAGCCGCAGGCCGCGGCCTGAGTGGGGGCTCACGCGCCCGCTCCGTTCGGCGACGCGGGCGATCGGAGCTGGACCATGGCGCGCATGACGTAGGGGACTGCGGAGAGCGTGGTGACCGCGATTGTCACCCACACCGACCACTGGATGATCGTCCGCGCGGGGGAGCCCGGCCCGGTCTCAAAGAGCGCGATCAGCCCGATCACCGTCGGGACCGTCACCGATTGCAGGATCATCTTGGCCTTGCCCGCCCAATTGGCGGCGAAGTTCCCGCCTCGGGATTCGATCAAACCCCGGAGCGAGGTGACCAGCAGTTCCCGCGAGAGCACCACGATCGACATCCAAGGGGTGACGGCCGAGACCTGGAAGGTGCGGGTGGTCCCGACCGGCCAGGTGAAGGCCGGGCCGGCGAGGCAGACGAACGCGCCGACCACTAGGACCTTGTCGGCGAAGGGGTCCATGATTCGTCCGAACTGGCTGGTGACACGCCACTTACGGGAGAGATGCCCGTCCAGAGCGTCGGTGACGGCGGCGACCACGAACAAAAGCCCGGCGGCGATGAGCTTCCAATCCGGCAGGGGGTGAACCTCGGGGCGGAGATGGGGTGTGCCGCGCCAGCGGCTGAGGATCACCACAAAAGCGATGGCCAGGACGAGCCGGAAGAGGGTGAGCGCGTTGGGGAGCTGTCTGCGAACAAGACCGGGGTCGGAGACGGGGAACATCGGGGGCGCGGCGGTTGCGCCGCTCTTTTCCACATCGTGCTGGCTGGCCAAGGTGGACATCCCGTGGGCGATGGTAACCGATCCCGGCGCATCGACACGCCGCGCGCGCTGTTTTGCGGTGATAGTCGACCGGGGGGTCCGGTCGGTTGAATGCCGCCCGTGGCGAAACTATCCTCAGCCCCAACCACTTTTTCGGGCGACGAGCCCGGCGGAGGGGTCGGGCCGTGGGGAGCCGCGTGGCGATCCACGGCGTGTCGGGCTTTCTCCTGTTCCTTTCTCCGGCAGGGCTGATGGGCATCGACGCATTCATCAATCCATATCTCTTCTACGGCGCGGTGGTGCTCGGCGGGCTGGGCATCTGCATGGCGCTTCCGCGAGGCGGAAAAACGGCCCAGATCGTGGGGGCCGTCATCGCGGCGCTCGCGGGCGCTCTGGTGCTGCTGGGGCTGGGCGTGAAGAGCGTCGCCTCGCTCCCGAACATCTATTTCTACATCTTCTCGGCGATCGGGCTGGGTGCGGCGGTGCGCGTGATCTCGCACCCGCGTCCGGTCTACGCGGCGCTGTACTTCATCCTGACGGTGCTCTCGTCCGCGGGGCTGTTCCTGCTGCTGTCGGCCGAGTTCATGGCGATGGCGCTGATCATCGTCTACGCGGGCGCGATCCTGATTACCTATCTGTTCGTGATCATGCTGGCGACCCAGGCGCCGACCGAGGATCGCCCGGAAGAGCTGGCGGAATATGACACCGTGGCGCGCGAGCCGCTGGCGGCGACGACGGCGGGCTTTGTCCTGCTGGCGGTGCTGACGTCGCTGGCGTTCAACGGTCTGTCGACGCTGAATCCTCCACCGCCCGGCTCGCCCGATTCGGTGCTGGTGCAGATCCCGCGAAAGGTCGAGCGGGTGCTGCGCGGCTATCAGCTGATCCAGAAGGACGAGAAGGTCGAGGGCTTCAACCGCGTGAGCGGCGACGGCGTGGCGGCGATCGAGTCGGTCGTCGTCAGGAACGCCGAGGGCAAGACGCGCGAGATCGCCAAGGAAGCCTGGCCGGAAGAGCTGCGCGTCCGCAACGTTGAGCAGTTGGGCCTGAACCTTTTGCAGGATCACCCGGGCTCGATCGAGATCGCGGGCGTGATCCTGCTGATGGCGATGCTGGGCGCGGTGGTTCTCTCGCGGCGCCAGGTGCAGATCGACGAAGACGCAAAGCGGCGTCACTCGCAGACGCTGGCCCAGACCGTGGCCGAACCCGCGGGCCAGGGCGGAACCTCAGGGGGTGCGGCGTGATGAACATGCTCGCCTCGATCCCGGGCGCGATTGACGCGGTGATCTCGGGCACGACCCTGGCGCAGGCGTCGGCCCCCGCGCCGATGGCGGCGTCGCACTTGGCGCACTACTTGTTCGTGTCGGCGGCGTTGTTTGCGATCGGGCTGATCGGGTTCCTGACGCGGCGCAACCTGATCATCATGTTCCTGTGCACGGAGCTGATGTTCCAGGCGGCGGGCGTGGCGCTGATCGCGTTCAGCCGGTTCCACATGAACATGACGGGACAGACGTTCGTGATCTTCATCCTGACGGTGGCGGCGGCGGAGGCGGCGATGGCGCTGGCCCTGGTGGTGCTGTTGTTCAGGCGTCGCGAGTCGCTCAACGCGGAAGAGTTCTCGGAGATGAAGGGCTGAGTTGGCTCCTCGGGGCGACGGGCACGCCGCTCCGTGCTGGGTGAATGGGCTTCATGATGACTCTCTCGACCATCCTCGCGACCCTGGCCTCACCGATCGCGGCGCTCGCGCAGAGCGAACCGGTGCACGCCGCTCAGCAGGAAGCCGGGCACGCGGCCGAGCATGTGGCGCACGCCGCGGAAAAGATCGAGGCGATCGCCGCTCCGGGCATGGGCCCCATGTGGCTGCTCCTGATCCCGGTGCTGCCCCTGGTGGGCTTTGTGCTGTCGGCGCTGTGCGCGGCGTTCAAGGTGAAGAGCAAGCTCCCGGCGTGGCTGACGGTGATGTGCCTGGGCGCGTCGTTTGCCGTCACGCTCGGGATGTATCTGCAGGTCAGCTCGGGCCAGATCGCCAACCCCTCGGTGGCGACGGGCTTTGAGTGGATCAAGGTGACGTGGGGCGCGGGCGACGCGCACTCGATCGTGGCGAACTTCGGGCTGTACATCGATTCGTTGACCTGCCTGTGGATGCTGTTCGTGACCGGGCTGGCGACGCTGATCGGGCTGTACGCCAGCGAGTACATGGCGGGCGACCTGGGGGCGGGGTACTGCCGTTTCTTTGCCGCGTTCAACCTGTTCGTGTTCTCGATGTCGTGCCTGGTGATGGGCGACAACCTGCTGCTCCTGTACCTGGGCTGGGAGGGCGTGGGACTCTGCTCGTACCTCCTGATCGGGTACTTCTACAAGAAGCCCTCGGCGGTGGAGGCGGGCAAGAAGGCGTTCATCGTGAACCGCATCGGCGACCTGGGCCTGGCGCTCGGGCTGATGCTGACGGCGGTCCACTTCGGCTCGATCGAGTACTCGGTGATCTTCGCGAAGGCCCAGCCCTATTTGACGGCCTTGTCCGAGGGGCGGCTGGGTGATATTCCGGCGGTCGTGCAGTTGATCCCGGTGCTGCTGATGGTGGGCGCGTTCGGCAAGTCGGCGCAGCTCCCGCTGTATGTGTGGCTGCCGGACGCGATGGAAGGTCCGACGCCGGTGTCGGCTCTGATCCATGCCGCCACGATGGTGACGGCGGGCGTGTACCTGATCGCACGCACGTATCCCTTGTTCCTCTTGAGCGAGACGGCGCTCCCGATCGTCGCGTGGACGGGCGCGCTCACGGCGCTCCTGGCGGCCACGATCGGCATGGCCCAGTTCGACATCAAGCGGATCATGGCGTATTCGACGGTGTCGCAGCTCGGGTACATGTTCGCGGGCCTGGGCGTGCTGACGTCGGGCGGCGCGGCGTTCCACGTCTTCACGCACGCGTTCTTCAAGGCCATGCTCTTCCTGTCGTGCGGCGCGGTCATGCACGGCTTCGCGGGCCAGCTCGATCTCCGCAAGCTCTCCGGCGTGGGCTCGATGCCCGGCTGGCGGGTGGTGGGGATCGCGATGCTGGTGGGCTGCCTCAACCTCGCGGGCTTCCCGGTCATCACGTCGGGCTACTGGTCCAAGGACATGATCCTGGGCGAGGCCTTCGCCAACCCGCACATGGTGGCGATCGGCTGGATCCTGCTGCTCACGGCGGGGTTGACGGCGTACTACACGTTCCGCGTCTACTTCCGCGTGTTCGTCGGGCCGAAGTACTTCGAGCCGGGCGATGAAGTTCACGGGCACGGCGGGGATGACCACGGTTCGCACGGCGCGGATGCACACGGCCACAAGGCGCATGATGAGCACGGTCATGACGGGCATGGCCACGACGCGCACGCTCATTTCCATCCGCACGCGCCGGGCTGGGCGATCAACACGGTGCTGGCGATCCTGGCGATCGCGGCGTTCGCGGTGATCGGGCTGCGGTTCGTGGGCGGCGAAGAGGGCTGGGTGAGCGGGCTGATCGAGCACTCGTCGGCGAGCTACGCGGGGCACGCGATGTACGCCGCGGCGGCCTCGCATGGCGGCGAGCACGCCCACGCGACGTTCTTCGGCTATGACGCGCACCGGGCGATGATGTATGTCTCGGGCGTGGTGGGCATCGTGGGCATTCTGACGGCGTTCGTGCTGCACTTCATGGGGCGGACGACGGCGGCGAAGTCCAAGGCCGACGCGCTGCTTCCCTTGGTCGGCCCCTTGGCCAGGTGGGCCCAGGGCAAGTGGTACGTGGACGAGCTGTACAACGCGATCATCCGTGTGCCGCTGCTGGTTTTGGCGCACCTGTTCCACCTGATCGACAAGGCGATCGTGGACGGGATCGTCGACCTGTTCGGCTGGGTTCCGAAGTTCACCGGTTCGTCGCTGCGGCCTTCGCAGAGCGGCGTGCTGCACGGCTATGCCCTTTCGATGGCGGGCGGGCTGGCGGTGCTGGTCGTGATCGTGGTGTTTGTGATGAGGTAGCGAAGCGACGGAGTGGAGAGAAGAGGCGGTTGGGTGATCGAGTGGCGAAGTGATCGAGTGGCGGAGAGATGAATTGGCGGGGTCGGGGAATCGGACGATCGTAGACGGAGCGGTTCTTCTGATGCCCGATGCCTGACGCCTCTCTTCCGAGGAATGTCCGATGATGCTGGCGGTGCTCATCCTGATTCCCCTGGCCGCGGCGGTGATGGTCGCGGTGGCGCCCGCGTCGCGGGCGCGTTTGATCGCCATGGTCGGGATGCTGGGCGTGGCGGCGATGACGGGGTATTTGCTCTTCTCGTTCGACTGGGAGCACACCGCGGCCCAGCAGTTTTTGCTGGACGAGGAGTCGTCGCGATTGATCGGCCCCCTGGGCGTGTCGGTCTCGATGAGCGTTGACTCGATCTCGATGATGCTGGTGACGCTGACGGCGCTCCTGGGCCCGATCTGCGTGGCGGCGTCGAAGACGGCGATCACCGAGCGTGTGAAGACGTACTACGCGTGGATGCTGGTGCTGCAGTCCGCGATGCTGGGCGTCTTCTGCGCCCGCGACATGATCTTCTTCTACACCTGCTTCGAGTTCACGCTGATCCCCATGTACATCATGATCAGCCTGTGGGGCTCGACCAACCGCAAGAAGGCGGCGGCCAAGTTCTTCCTGTACACGTTCGCCGGCTCGGTGATCGCGCTGGCGGGCATCGTGTACGTCGCGTGGAGCTACGCGGATCGGCACGGCACGTGGACGTTCGACGCGGACACGCTGATGCGCTGGTCGCGTTCGCTGCCGGCGGCGACGCAGGGCTGGGTGCTGGGCGCGCTCTTGCTGGGCTTCGCGGTGAAGGTGCCGCTCTTCCCGTTCCACACGTGGCTGCCCCTGGCGCACACCGAGGCGCCGACGGCGGGTTCGGTGATCCTGGCGGGTGTGCTGCTCAAGCTGGGCACGTACGGGTTGGTGCGGTTCGCCATGCCGTTTGCTCCGGCGGCGTTCGTGGCGCACGCGCCGTTCATCGCGACGCTGTGCGTGATCGGCATCCTGTACGGCGGGCTGATCTGCTGGGTGCAGACCGACGTGAAGAAGCTGGTCGCGTACTCCTCGGTCGCGCACCTTGGCTTCTGCGTGCTGGGGCTCGCGTCGTACAACGTGATGGGCGTGACGGGCTCGATCCTCTACATGATCAACCACGGCCTGTCGACGGGGGCGCTGTTCCTCCTGATCGGCATGGTGTATGAGCGCTATCACACCCGCTCGATGAAGGAGCTGGGCGGGCTGGCGGCGAAGATGCCGGTGTGGTCGACGTTCATGGTCTTCTTTGCGATGGCCAGCGTGGGCCTGCCCGGGTTGAACGGGTTCGTGAGCGAGTTCATGTGCCTGTTCGGCGCGTTCCAGGCGAGCGACCAGTGGGGCGCGGGCCTGTGGGGCACGGCCGCGGGCCAGACTCCCGGCGCGACGCCCGGCCATCTTGGCGCGTGGGTCGCGGCGATCGCGGGCACGGGCATGGTGGTGGCGGCGATGTACCTGCTGTACATGGTGGGCAAGGTCGTGTGGGGGCCGCTGGTCGAGCCGGCGGGTCATTCGTCGCACGGCGCCGAGGCGCACGGGCACGGCTCACATGGTCATGGGTCGCATGGGCAGGACTCTCACGAGCACGGCGGCCTGCCGCGGGACCTGACGGGCCGTGAGATCGGCGTGCTGGTGCCGCTGGCGGCGCTATGCATCTTCCTGGGCGTGTATCCGTCGCCGGCGATCAAGATGCTGAAGGACCCGGTGTCGCTTACGACCGACGAGGTGGTGAACTTCGGGAAGGCGCGGATGGCGATGCCGCTGGACCCGCCGGCGAATGTTGTGCCGGCCGGGCATCAGGAGAACGCCGGGCACGCGTCCGACGCGGGCCAGAACGACGTGGGCCAAAACAAGGAGACCGCGCGATGATGGATCGTCTGGCCTATCTGTGGCCCGAGATCGCGCTCTTCATCGCGGCGTGCGTCGTGATGGTGGTGGGCATCTCGCCGTCGGCGGCGACGCGCCGGCTGGCGGCGGTGTTCGCGGGGCTGGGCGTTGTCGCGGCGGGCATCCTCGCCTGGACCACGACGCCGAGCGGCAACGCGGTGACGGCGAGCTCGGGCCAGGTGCTGCTCCCGAGCCTGGCGCTCTATGCCAAGGTCGGGATCGCGATCGTGGCTCTCCTGCTCCTGCTCTTGAAGCCGGGCACGGTGGATCGGGCGGAAGAGGCGGCGATCGAACTCGGCGTGCAGAAGTTTGACGCGCTGCGGACCAACCGCGCGGAGTTCTTCTCGTTCTTCCTGTTCTCGATCATGGGCCTGATGCTCGTGGCGGGCGCGGACGACCTGATCTGGCTCTTCCTGGCGCTCGAGCTGACGAGCCTGCCGACGTACATCATGGTCGCGATCTCGGGCGGCGCGGGGCGCGAGCCGGCGGCCCGGGCCCAGGAGGCGAGCGTCAAGTACTTCTTCCTCGGCGCGCTGGGCGCCGCGGTGTTCCTGTACGGCTTTGCGATGCTCTACGGCGCGACGGGGTCGACCAACCTCAACGCGATCCACACGTCGCTCACGACGGGTGGCGTGTCGGGGCTGGCGCTGGCGGGCCTGATCCTGAGCGTGCTGGGCATCTGCTTCAAGATTGCCGCGGTGCCGATGCACTTCTACACCCCCGACGTGTACCAGGGCGCATCGCCCTCGGTCGCGGGGTTCCTGGCGTTCGTGCCCAAGACCGCGGGCTTCCTGTCGCTGCTGCTCCTGGCGTCGATGGTCGGGTGGACCTGGTCCCCGGGCGGGTCCCCCGGCGAGAACGCGCTGCTCGTGGCGGGGACGGGAACGTCGCTCCCCGAGCCTCTGCGGATTCTCTTCTGGGTCATCGCGGCCCTGACGATGACGATCGGTAACGTGCTGGCGCTGCAGCAGAAGTCGGTGCGGCGCATCCTTGCGTATTCCTCGATCGCCCACTCGGGCTACATGCTCGTCGGCCTCATCGCCGGCCCGGGCGACGGCTCGTTTACCAGGAACGGCGTGGCGGCGGTGCTGTTCTATCTCTTCTGCTACGGCGTGATGAACGTCGGCACCTTCGCGGTGCTCTCGGGCCTGGAGCGCAAGACGCGCGACGGGCAGATGTCGGAGATCGATTCGATCGAGGACATCCGCGGGCTGTGCGCGACGCACCCGCGCCTGGGCTGGCCCATGGCGCTGTGCAGCCTGAGCCTGCTCGGCTTCCCGCCCCTGCTTGGCTTCTGGGCCAAGCTGCCCCTGTTCACCAGCGCGATCTCGGCGGGCGAGATCATCCTGGTGATCGTGCTGGGCCTGAACTCGGCGATCGCGGCGTTCTATTACCTGCGGCTGTTCGGCGCGGTGCTTCTGGAGAAGCCCGAGGCCAGCGCGGGCGAGGTGAGCGCCTCGCCGTTTGTGTCGCGGCGCGTGGCGGCGATGGTGTCGGCGGCGCTGGTGGTGGCGCTGGTGGTGGTGGTGGGGCAGCTGACGGACGCGAGCCGCAAGGCCGCGGCGCCGAAGGCGGAGCCCGCGGCGTCGGCGACGATCCCGGCGTCGATGAATCACTGAGCGACAGCGAACATGTTGAGATTGCACGCCGCCGGGTGAATGCTCGGCGGCCAGAGTCCAGGCGATCGGCCTGCAAACGCCGCACGTCCGACGTCTGACGCCATGACCCGGCATGATGTCGGCCCAGATGTGGGACGGCAATCTCGAAGAACCGCATTGACTCCGAGACTCTTCCTCCCGCACCCCCTTCCCCAGAAAAGCGGGCCACGCAGATACACTTGCGGGTTGTGGTGTATCGCCGGATACACCCCGCGGGGGGAAGCATGGGCTGGCTTAAATGGTTCGGCCAAGGGCGCGAAGGAGACTCGGATGACTTGTCGCCAAATGATCGCGATAGGATCGCTGAACTTTCGAGTTCCCTGAGCAACGGCGGGCGGCTTTCCGAGCTTGAGCAAGGACTTGCCGCCCTGAAGGGTGAGCGGTTATCTAAGAAGGAACAAGTCTCTTGGAACGTCCTCTGGATCGCAACCGCGTTCAGGCGAGGAGACAGAAGCGAGGCGTTTGACCGAGCGCTAACGGCGATGAACTCGCTGCCCGACGAGCCCGAAATCGCGTTCGCCGCGGGTCAGGAATACGAGTTTCGAGGCAACGTCGAGAAGATGATCGAGTGCTTTCGAAAGGCTCCGTTTCCGATGGTTTCGGCGGCCCACGCGCTCGCAGCGGCGCGATACTGCTATCTTCGGGGTCGATTCGCGTCGGCACTTGACCTTCTGGGCCCTGTCCTTGACGCGCACTTCTCGCTCAAGATCGCTGACGACACGTTCCTGTATGTCCGCGGCATGCCGTTCGCGACAACAACCATCGCGACCGGCGCGTGCCTGAATCTGCTCAACCAGAATCCAGCGGGGGCACGACTCCTCCTGCAGCGTGCGGAAAGAGCGCTCATTGACGGAGGGGTGACGGACCTCGAGCCGTTCGTGGAGGCTTGCGAGCGTGCTGCTCCTGCGATCGCCATCGCAGCGCTGGAGACCAAAAGAGCTCCGCACCTGAGCGCGGGGCCGCTGGGTGGATTCGGCGGAATCCAGATGGCGGCATGGCAGTCGAGGCAGCTGGGCTCGCTGAACGATGTAAGAACTCACCTCGATCGTGTCGCGATTCGCGAGGATGATCATCAGTGGCTGAAAGATGTGCGAACACTCGCACTGGCGGAGGCCGCTCATCGATTCGGCGAGGAGGAAGAGGAGGCCAGGTGCATTCAGGCGTTTCTAGAGGAGCAACCTCTCCTTCTTGAGCCCGAATGGCTCCTGCAGTTTGGTTTCGTTCAGTACTCGGAGCGAGTGCGATCGGTCTTTTGGCCATCAGCAACGGGGCGGAACGCTCGGTGACGTCGGCACGGAGTGCCGACCTACCAAGGGCGCACGCGCGGGGACCGCGGGCCAGCCATGCACGGGCGATCGCGCCGGGGTGGTGGTAGGCTTTGGGAATGACCCTGACGCTGGCCTGCGGCCCGTATTTCTCTGAGACGGGAATGCTGTTGGGGCTCGCGCTTCTTGGGGTGGTCAAGCCGTTCCTGTATTGGTTCTTTCTGCTGGCGTTTCGGTATCGCGTGTCGACCGATCGACCGCTTTCGTCAAGGCGGGTGGTCAAGTTCGCCGCGATCCGCGCCGGAGTTGGGCTCGGCGTGCTGCTTGGCGCATGGCTGTTGCTGGGGCTGGCAGAACTTCCGGCGGCCTGGATCTTCCTGGTCGCGGAACGGTTCATGGTGTGGACACTGATCGGCTGGTGTCTGCCGCTGAAGGGAAGACGGCTCTTCGGATTCATCTGTTCGGGCGTCGGCATCGACATGTTCATGGACATCAACGTCGCGCTCGGCGGGCTCTTTGGAGCGAGTTCGGTGCCGCTGGGGGCATGGGGAGGGATCGCGGTGTTGCTGTTGATCGAGCTTGGTGCGCTCGGTGCATTTCTCTATCCGCTGTATTCCATCGGGCGGCGGCGTTCGCTGCGTGCCAGGTTCTTCGCCAAAGACGTTTGTCGATCGTGCGGCTATGACCTGACGGGAAACACGACGGGTGTTTGCCCGGAGTGCGGCACGGCGATCAAGGCGGAGGGCGCGAGCGAGTCAGCGTGAGGACGTGGTCAAGCCGAAGCGGCTTGGCCACGGCACTCAAGAGAAGAGTCTGAAGATGGAGTAGGCGTCGGCACGGAGTGCCGACCTACCAAAGTCGCACCGTCGGGGGCCGCGGGGCCACCCGAGCAGAACCGGGCGTTCTCCGCTGCACGGTTTGGGCGTGTCGGTTCGATAGACAGGCGGCCCATACACTCTCGCGGGCGCACGATGCCCGCACGGATGCACGTCATGAGTTTCTGGACGTTTGAGAACATCAAATCGGTGCTGGCCGGGACGTGGATCACGCGCCCGGACGCGGCGGCTCGCCCCTTCGGCGTCTCCAACGACACGCGCTCGATCAAGCCCGGGCAGCTGTACTTCGCGTTGCGCGGGGAGCGGCTGGACGGCAACGAGTACGTGGCCCAGGCCGCGGCGGCGGGCGCGCCGCTGGCGGTGATCGACCGGCCAGAGAAGCTCCCGCCCGGGCTGCCCGCGAACTTCGGGCTCATTGCCGTCAAAGACTCGGGCGACGCGCTGCTCCGCCTGGCGACGGCGTATCGCGCGTACCTCGACGGCACGCGCGTCATCGCGGTGACGGGCTCCAACGGGAAGACGACGACCACGCGCCTGTGCGAGGCGCTGCTGTCGCGCTCGCTGCGGGGGACGGCGTCGCCCAAGTCGTTCAACAACCGCGTGGGGGTGCCGCTCACGATCCTGAACGCGAAGAAGGGCGATCAGTTCCTCTTGTGCGAGGTGGGGACGAACGCGCCGGGGGAGATCAAGGAGCTGGCGGAGGTGGTGCGTCCGGACATCGCGGTGGTGACGAGCATCGGGCGGGAGCACCTGGAGGGGCTTGGGTCGATGAAGGGGGCGGCGGACGAGGCCGCGGAGCTGCTGAAGCAGATCAGGGCGGGCGGGACGGCGGTGGTGAACGCCGACGCGCCGGAGATCAACGAGCGTCTGGCGGTGCTGTCGGCGCGGGGCGGGTGGAAGGTGATCCGGTTTGGGCAGGCGAGCGACGCGGACCTGCGACTGACGGAGATCGAGGCGGGGGCGGAGTCGGTGCGGTTCCGGCTGAACGATCGGACGTGGTATTCGGTGCCGCTGCTTGGGAAGCACAACGCGTGGAACGCGGCGGCGGCGGTGGCGGTGGCGCGTCGGGCGGGCGTGCCGCAGGAGATGATCGAGGAGGGGCTGGCGCGGGCGCGGGGCGCGGAGATGCGGCTGCAGCGGGTGCGCGAGGGGGGCGTAGAGTTCATCAACGACTCGTACAACGCGAATCCGGAGTCGATGCTGGCGTCGCTGGAGACGTTCGCGGCGGTCTTCCCGCGGGCGATCGCGGGCGGGCGGCGGGTGGCGGTGCTTGGCGACATGCTGGAGCTCGGGGAGCACGCCGAGGCGTGCCATCGCGAGATCGGGCGGGCCCTGGCGGGGTCGGCGGCGTTCGACGTGGTGGTGCTGGTGGGGAAGAACATGCGGTTTGCGGCGGAGGACTATGCCGCGGCGGGCGGGGCGTGCCCGGTGACGTGGGTGGACCGGGGCGCGGCGGACTATGCGGCGCAGGCGGCGGGGGTGCTGCGGAGCGGGGACGCGGTGCTGCTGAAGGGGTCGCGGGGTACGGCGGTGGATCGGGTGATCGGGGCGTGGCAGGAGATGTCGGGGCGTGAGCGTGCGGCGCGTGTGGTGGCGCCAACATCAACGGAGAGCGCGGCCGCTGGTCGATAAGGCATGGTTCGGGGGCGGGGAGCGGACGTTGGAAGCCGCGACGCCCGCGAGGGTTGCACCGCACGGCGTGTGCCGGTCGGTGGTCAAGGCTTGATTCGACGCGTCGCGCATGCTGTACCTGCTCCTGGACCTGATCCGTCAATCGCTCGTCTCGAGCGGCGTCTATCGCTACGTAAGCGTGATCGACCAGATCCAGTTCCGGGCCCTGGCGGCGGCGGCGCTGTCGTTCTTCATCGTGCTGGTGCTGGGACGGCGGACGATCGCGTTCCTGGTCAAGATGAAGATCGGCGACACGGGCGCGACCGACGCCGAGGCGCTGCGCCGGCTGACGGCGGGGAAGGCCAACACTCCGACGATGGGCGGCGTCCTGATCGCGGGGGCGATCGCGATTTCGACGCTCCTGCTGGCGGACATCACGAAGTATTACGTGCAGCTCGGGCTGATCGTTTTGGTGTGGCTGGCGGTGCTGGGCGGGTTCGACGACTGGCTGAAGCTGACGGCCAAGACGCGCGGGTCGGGGCGGCAGGGGCTGTATTCGTGGGAGAAGCTGGTCTTTCAATTGGCGCTGGGCGGGCTGATCGGCTACTTCGCGTATTCGCACGGGACGTCGAGCGAGGGGCTTTCGCTGGCGCACGTGCTCAACCTGCCCTTTCAGAAGACGTATGACCCCCAGCCGGGCGGTGGGGTGACGTTGAACGCCTCCCTGGTGTACCTGTCCAAAGGCGTATTCATCGTGATCGCGACGCTGCTGATCGCGGGCATGTCCAACGCGGTGAACATCACGGACGGGATGGACGGGCTGGCGACGGGGATCTCCGCGGTGGTGACGCTGGGGCTGGTGGTGCTGGCGCTGGTCGCGGGATCGCAGACGGCGGCTCAGTATCTGCTTGTGCCGCACATCCCATTCGCGGATGAGCTGGGCGTGATGATCGGGGCGACGACGGGCGCGTGCCTTGGGTTCCTGTGGTGGAACTGCGCGCCGGCGCAGGTGTTCATGGGCGACACGGGCTCGTTGTGCCTGGGCGGGCTGATCGGGTACTACGCGATCATCCTTCGGCAGGAGTTCGTGGTGCTGGTGATGAGCGTGGTGTTCCTGACCGAGATCGGGTCGGTCGTGATGCAGGTGGGGTATTTCAAGGCGACCAAGGGGAAGCGGATCTTCCGGTGCGCGCCGTACCACCACCACCTGCACCTGGGCGGCTGGACGGAGCACCAGATCGTGGCGCGGGCGTGGATCGTGTCGATCCTGCTGGTGATCGCGGCGCTGGCGTCGATCAAGGTGAGGTAGGCGGGGGCGGGGAGTGGTGAGTCAAAGAGATTGATACGCGCCTACGCGATCAATCATCATTCGACGCCGCGCCCGAGCCGGCGCGGAAGGCGGCGCCCACGGCTAGGAACGCCCAGAGCAGATCAAAGAACGAGAACGACTGGAGAAAGACTTCGGCGGCGCCGACGGAGTTGACCATCGCCGTCATGCTCGCCTCGACGTTGCGGCGGACGTCCATGCGGTACTGATCCCTGGTCGCGTCGTCGAGCGCGACCCAGCGGGCCTTGGCGTCCTTCCAGAGCTCGGGCGGATAGTCCTTCTCTTCCTCGGCGGTGTCGGCGGTGACGCCGGTCGGCCAGTTGATGGTCTCGTTGCGCGAGACCCTGTCGGCGACGACGAGATCGGCGACGTACATCATCATCATGTCGTCGGTGATTTCGAATGAGTCGATCTTGTTTTTGAACTCGCTCGACTTGGTGTATTTCTGGGCGGCCGCTTCAGCGGCGAGGAGCTTGCCGCCGGCGACCGCGACCAGGGCGATGATCGCGGCGAGGATTCCGCCCATCGCGCCCGCGCGGCCCTTGCTGCCGATGGCGACGCCGATGCCGGTGATGAAGCCGACGCCGACGGCGACCCATCCGATTTCGTAGCCGGTGATGTAGGCGATGAGGCCCCAGGCGCCCGCGCCGATCGCGCCGCCAACGATGCCGCCGATGATGCCAAGCAAGGCGCCCATGATGCTGCTCCTGTGAGACTCAGCAGGGGTCGAACCAATTGTCCACGCGAAGATAGCCTATCGAAGAACGGGTTCGTGTTGCAAGTATGGACCGGCGGATTAGGTCCCCCCGAAGAGGGGTGATTTCATCGGGCGAGGCGGGTCGGGTGTACGTGGTGAAAAGAAACAGCCCGGGGAACGGACGCCCCGGGCTGATGGGTCAGACGGAGTTGTCAGGCTGCTTCGATCGATCAGCAGCCGTTCTCGAAGGCGGAGGCGAAGGCGTCGTAGTCATCGCCGTTGACGAAGCCGTCGTTGTTGAAATCGGCGTTGGGATCTGCGACCTCGAACCAGGAGGCGAAGAGGTCGTAGTCGTCGCCGTTGACGAAGCAGTCGTTGTTGACGTCGGCGGGGCAGCGGTTGATGCCGACGCGGGTGGCGTCGTAGGCGGTGTTGTTGGAGGTGTCGGAGTCGTGGGTGACGGTCACGATGACGCCGATGTAGTAGGTGCCGACGGGGAGACAGGGCGTGGCGAAGATGTGACTGGCGGACTGGAATCCGCCGGGCGCGAGGCTGGAGTAGTTGCGGGTGCCGATGAGGGTGTCGGCGGTGGAGATGGTGGTGTTGGTGGAGGCGTAGAAGTTGGCGGTGTAGGTGCCGGTGGCGTAGTCGCCGATGTTCTGGTACTGGACGGCGACGGGCATGATCTGGCCCGGGTGATAGATGCCGTTGGTGGCGTCGATGAGGGTCACGTCGAGGTCGGGCGCCTGCACGACAAGGCGGACGGAGCGGGCGTACGCCAGGCCGCCGTTGTAGCAATCGGTGAAGGTGACGGAGTCGTTGTAGGTTCCCTTGGCGAGGGCATTGGCGGCGGCGTTGGGGGAGAGTGTGACGCTGGCGCTGGGCTCGTAGCCATCGTTGAGGGAGGTGGAGGACGTGAGCCAGGCGGGCAGGCCGGTGACGGTGTAGGTGAGGCCGACGTCACCCGAGATGCCGAGGGTGTAGGCCTGGGAGCCGGGCGAGAACGGGCCGCCGACGGGGCCGGTGAACTGGACGAGGCCGGCGGGCGAGACGGAGTTGAGCGAAGCCTGTGTGTAGACGCTGGCGGCACCGATCTGGTTGTGCCAGGTGTTGTCGCTGCCGGCGTACATGCCGATGAACCACATCTTGGCGGGGCGGCCCGGGGTGCTGAAGTTGTGGTTGTAGTCGCCCCAGTCGAGCTGGCCACCGAGATAGTCGCCCCAGCGGAAGCCGTTGTAGAGGGCTTGTCCGGCGTGGAGCTGGCTGGAGGCGTTGGTCCAGGTTCCCTTGTTGAAGTCGACGTAGCGGGCCTGGATGAACTGGCCGGCGGCCGGGCCGCAACGCGAGAAGACGAAGACCGCGGAGCCCGAGTAGTCCATGGCGGGCGATGCGAACCAGGTGTGGACGTCGGTCGACCAGAAGGTTGAATCGTGCTCAACGGCGAGCGAAGAGGCATCGAGGCGATAGAGGCGAGCGCCGGCGTTGCCGCCCGAGTCGGTGGTGGTGAGGGAGGTGTAGAGGTCGATGCCGTTGACGCCGAGGTTGTCGCTGCTGATGACGGCGGGCATGAGGCGTGAATCGATGGTGTCGACGGTGGTGCCGTCGGGCTCGACCGCGTTGGGCGGTACGGTGTAGGCGCTGACGTTGACGTCGTTGGTGGTGAGGGTGTTGGCGCCGAAGGCGTCGGTGACGCGGCGGACGGTGAGCTTGTTTCCGCCGCCCCAGCGGGAGTTGATGAAGTAGCCGTCGATGGCCTGGCCGCCGAGGTTGAATGAGCTCTGCATCTTGGCGGCGCGCGGGGTTTCGAAGGTTGAGCCGTCGGGGTTGGTGAGGATGCTCCAGGAGAGGCGGGAGGCGCCGGCGCCGGCGTACATGGCGGCCTTGTCGAAGATGAGGATGCGGCCCCAGCGGAATCCGCCGGCGAACTTGAACATGTTGCCGGAAGCGGTGAGGTAGTTGGCGGTGTAGCCGAGGTCGAAGTAGTCGGCGAAGCTGGCGTTGGCGGTGCCGCCATCCTGGAGGACGTCGAAGCGGTACCACCAGACGCTGGAGCCCGAGATGCCGAAGGGGATTGAGTTACCGGTGACGACGCAGATGAGCTCGGCTTCCTGGGTCGTGTCTTTCTTGAGGTGCCACATCATGACCCAGCGGCTGTTCCACGGGTCGTAGACGATCTTGGGGTCGTAGATCTTGTTGGTGGTGTCGATCCCGAGGTAGGTGTTGATGTCATAGCGGGCGAGTTCCGTTCCGCACTTGTCGTAGACGGCGAAGTCGTCGTTGGTGATGGCGACGACGTAATCACCGTTGACGGCCATGTCCGAGTCGGAGGGCGTCCATTCGCCGGCGGTGGGTCCGGCGAAGTCCTGGATGAGGCCAAGAGCGCGGGTGTCCCAGTCGCCGGACTGGTCGGGCTCGCTGTAGGTGTCTTCACCGAACTTGGGGATGTACAGGCCGCCGACGTTGGGCGAGAGGCGGGGCTCCGGGCCGTAGATGATGCCGGGGTCATTGGGCGGAAGGCCGACGCCCTTTTCGGGGACGAAGAAGGGGCCTTTGGCGTAGTCGGCTTCGAAGATCGTGCCGTCGGCGAGGACTTGGCGGGTGGGCGTAATGACGTGCGGCTTGGTGGCGGTCTTGACTTCGCCGGGGTTCACGACCCGATCGGCGGGCGGGGCGGCCTTCTGCGCGTAGGCACTCAGGGCCATGCCGGCGACGGCGGCAAGAACGCAGCAGGTAACGTGGCGTTTCATCGTAATCCTCCTCGAGTTGTGGGGTGAAAAGCCGGTTCGCCGAACGGGTCGGCATCATCTCCGAGTGTTTAGGCTAGAAGAAAGAGCCCAAAAGTCGACGGGACTTTTGGCCCAATTTGCGATTATCCACAGAGCGAAAAGCGCGGCGCGATCGGCCAGAGAATTTTGCCGCCGGTGCGAAGAGAAGAGAACTTGTTGCAGAATCAAGACTTGCGGCGATGATGTCAAGGTCGTGTCAAGCGTGTTCGCAGTATGATCGCGGTATGAGCGCCGAGGAGGAATCTGCGCGAGAATCACTGCACGCCGACGCGATTCTGCACGGCAAGGTGCGGGGTCGCGGCGCGGGGCTCAATCCGGCGAGCCGATTCGAGGATGTCCGGCTGCACGTCCTGGGCGAGCATCTGGATGAACTGGCGCGCGAACGCCCGAACGGCGTGCAGGTTGCGACGCGCGTCGAGCCGGATCAATCGCGGAGCATCCTCAATCGAGTGGAATCGCCCGATATTCCGGGCGACTGGACGCTCAATCCCTATCGTGGGTGCGAGCACGGTTGCGTGTACTGCTACGCGCGCCCGGGGCACGAGTACTTCGGCCTTTCGTGCGGCCTGGACTTTGAGACACGCCTGTTCGCCAAGCACGATGCGCCCGAACTGCTGCGGAGGGCGCTGCGCGACGCGTCGTGGAAGGGAGAGTCGATCGCGCTGTCGGGCGTGACCGATCCGTACCAGCCGATCGAGCGCGAGCTGTGCATCACGCGGCGGTGTCTTGAAGTGTGCGTGGAAGCCCGCCAGGCGGTGTCGGTCATCACCAAGAACCGGCTGGTGACGCGCGACCGCGATCTGCTCGGCGAATTGGCGAAGATCGGCGCGGCGCACGCGGCGGTGTCGGTGACGACGCTTGACAAGGCGCTTGCGGCGAAGATGGAGCCGCGGGCGAGCGCGCCGGAGGACCGACTGCGCGCGATCCGCGAGTTGGCCGACGCGGGCGTGCCGGTGATCGTGATGACCGCGCCGATCATCCCGGGGCTGAACGATCACGAGGTTCCGTCGATCCTGGAAGCGGCGCGCGACGCGGGCGCGGTGGGGGCGGGGTATGTGATGCTGCGCCTGCCTTACCAATTGAAAGACTTGTTCATGGAGTGGCTGCGGCGGCATTATCCGGCGCGTGCGGGCAAGGTCGAGGCGCTCATCCGCGATGTGCGCGGCGGCGAGCTGAACGATTCACGCTTCAAGGCGCGGATGCGCGGCACGGGGGCGTTCGCGGACCATCTCGGCGCGTCGTTCAAGGTGTTTACGAGGAGATTGGGGCTGACGGTGCGCGGGACGCTGGAGACAAAGCACTTCCGCAGACCGAGCGCGGGGGCGGGCGAGCAAATGGACTTGTTCTGAGGAAGTCACGAAGTCACGAAGTCACGAAGTCACGAAGTCACGAAGAGAAGGCGCCCCCTCTGACGGTCGGGCTACTGACCGAAGATACGAAGAGGGCATCCCGCGCCGACGGATGCGGGTTTTCAATGCAGCAACGTCTCGCGGGCGCGCATTTGACGAAGAGGGCACATCTTTCCTTCAGACCACTTGGCCACTGGACAACGTGAACACGTTCCTCAGCAGCCTTCTTCGAAATCGCCGGCAAAGGTGTCGTAGTCATCGCCGTTGACGAATCCGTCGTGGTTGTAGTCGGCGAGCGTGCCGCCCGATTCGAAGGCGTCGGCGAAGGCGTCATAGTCGTTGCCGTTGAGGAAGCCGTCGTGGTTGATGTCGGCGGCGCAGAAGAGGATGCGGTTGGTGTAGAGGTCGGGGTCTCCGTTGCGCGAGTCGATGTAGATGGGGGTGGCGCGTTTGCCGGCCTGAGCGAGGGCGTTGTAGTCGCCGAGGAACTGCTGGGAGCGGGTGAATCCGTCGTTCTTGCCGTTCCAGGGCGAGGGGGTGAGGCGAGATTCGTGCCAGGTCGCGCCGCCGTCTTCGCTATAGGCGTAGTAGTTATCGAAGAAGGCGTTGACGTCGGCGGTGGAATCGTTCTGGTCGGTGGCCCGGCCGTCCCACCAGGTGACGTGGAGTCGCCCGGTCTTATCGACTTCGATCCACGGGAAGAACTGATCCTGGTTGAAGGCGTCGCCGTGGATGGGGCGCGTGGGGGCGGACCAGGAATCGCCCATGTTGGTGGACTTGGTGAAGAAGAGATCGATGTTGTGTCGGCCGCCGGTAAGGCTGGTGCGGTCGAAGTAGACGGCGTAGAGCGTGCCGTTGTTGGGGTCGACGGCGATGTAGCACATGGGCGGGACGCGGAAATTTCCGGGGAAGCGCGAGCCGTCCTGCGTGCCCCAGGTGTCGAGGCGGGTGGCGATGGTCTTCTGAACGAAGCTTGTGCCGCCGTTGGTGGAGCGCTTGAGGAGCATGCCGGTGCCGAAGTCCCAGTAGGAGACGTAGAGCGTTCCGTCGGACGCGACGCGGGGGAGGAAGCCGATGCCCGAGCCGAGGCTGACGGGGGCGGTCCAGGTGTCGCCAAGATTGTCGGAGCGGATGCAGCCTTCGTTGTAGGTGATGTAGAGGCGGGTGGAGTTGGGGTTGCCCGGGATGATGCCGGCGGCCATCCAGCACTTGTCGGCGCTGCTGGAGACGCGGGCCATTTTCGATGGATTGAAGGTGGTGCTGGTGGGGTCGAGGCGCGCGACGTAGATGCCGCCGTTGGTTGAGAAGCTGATGGCGCCGTACCAGAGCGTACCAGTGCGATCGTCGTAGGCGGTCATGGGGTCGCCCTCGACGCCGGACTGATTGGCGACGGGCGGTCGGATGAGGAAGTCGTTCCAGGTGGCGCCGCCGTCGAAGGAGAGTGACGCGCCGCCGTTGATGACCTCGCTGGCGATGGTGGGTGAGAGTCGCCAGTCGTTCCATCCCGCGACGATGCGGTTGGGGAGGAGCTCGGAGGCGGAGGCGGTGGTTTCGTTGGCCGAACGGCTGAGCGGCGCGTTGGGATCAACGCGGACCTGGCCGGAGATCGAGGGCTGGGCCCACGCGGCGCCGGCGAGGGCGAGCATTGCGAGAACGGTGAGGCGAGGGGCGGACGAAGAGCGATCGGTGCGGCCCATGAGATACCTCCGGTGCTGGCGCCTGTGCGCTGGAACTTTCAGTTTGCCCGATTCGGGCCCGGCGCACAACTCAAAATCCGACGGAGTGGACGGGCGCGGAGAGGAATATCACGGTGGCGGAATGCTCGCGACGAATTGTGCTTTCGCGACGCGCGGGTTTTGGGTAGGCTGGATTGACGCACCATTCGCGGGAGCCTTGCCATGAATCGAGTCGCTGTTGTCCCCGCCGCTCTCTTGCTGTCGCTGCTGGCCGCGTGCTCGACGGGCCCGAGCGTGGCCGAGCTGGCGTATGACGGGATCGGTCCTGACTCGATCGACTCGGTGGACAAGCGCGAGCGATTCGACAAGGCGGTGCTCCCGCTGGAATTCAAGAACGAGCGCGTCGGCGTGAAGCCGGGGTACACGATCGCGGCGAGCGTCTCGGGTTCGGCGGCGGCGGTGAAGCGCGGCAACGACGCGGTGAAGCTGAACGCACGCGATGTCGCGACGGTCGAATTCGTCAACGCGATCCGCATGAATCCCAAGAATGCCGATGCGTACTTCGGGCTCGGGAACTCGGTGACGATGCGCGGCAAGACGAACGAGGCGATCGCGGCGTACGCCACGGCGCTGGGGCTTCGTCCCGACTGGATTCAGGCACGCTACGAGCTGGGGATGGGATACTGGAAGGCCAATCGCATGGACGAGGCGACGGCCCAGTTCCGCGCGATCCTTGATCAGGACGCGCGGCATGGCCCGGCGCACGAACGCCTGGCGGTCGCGGCGTACTACGCGGGCGATAAGCAGGAAGCCCTGCGTCACGCGGCCGCGGCCCGGACGGCGGGAACCGACGTCCCGGCGCAGCTGTATGAGCTGCTGAAGTAAGCGAGACAGCGAGACAGGAAGGACAACTCCTCGTCGTTGGATCGGCTTGCGACCTCGGATTGCGGATCATCTTGCCGCGCGGCGCGTGGCGATTTTCCTTAGCACCCGCTCTCGAAGGCGGAGGCGAAGAGGTCGTAGTCGTCGCCGTTGACGAAGGAGTCGCTGTTGATGTCGGCGCCAAGGTCGCCGGCCTCGAACAGGGAAGCGAAGGAGTCGTAGTCATCGCCGTTGACGAAGCCGTCGTGGTTGAAGTCGGCCTGGCAAGTTGGGAGGGTCCAGAGGAGCGCCTCGCTCCGGCCGATGGTCTCGTTGAACCCGTTGCCGCAGACATAGATGCCGGCGGGGCCGGTCCAGACGCCGGTCGCCTGGCTTGAAGTGAAGTCCGCGGGGAGCAGCGCGTGGAGGTCGATCCAGGACTCGGCGGTGCCCATCCAGGCGCTGGCGCGGATGGTGTCGTTCAGAAGGACGTAACCCGCCTGGGTGTTTCCGTTGATGGCCAGCGCGGACGACCAGGAATCGCCCGCCGCGAGCGGGTGCAGGTCGACATACGACTCGGGCGTGCCGCTCCACAAGCAGGCGTGCGGCGGCCCGCCCATTTCGATGGTGCCGGCTTGCTGAGTGTCGGTCATCGCCACGATGGCGGAGCCCGTTGCAACGGAGGGGTGAAGGTCGACCCACGACGCGGCGGTGCCGCTCCACAGGCTGGCGTGGAGCCCATCCGGCATCTGCACCCAACCACCCTGTCGGCCGGCGGCGGCGGCACGGGCGTGGGCGAATGTCACTCCGGGCGGGTTGAGGTCGACCCAGGACCCAGCGGAGCCTGTCCACAGGCTCGCGTGGGTCCAGGTGAATATCTGCGCCCATCCAACCTGCTGGCCGTCGGCGACGGCAAAGACCTCCGACGAATCAGCAAAGGCAGAAGCGGGGTTCAGGTCGACCCATGATGAGGTGCCGTTCCATAGGGCGGCGTGCGGTTCGCCGAACCCAACATCGACATATCCGCCCTGCTGTGTGGGCGAGAGGGCGTTGATCTGCGACGACGAGAATCCCGAAGGGCGCAGGTCGACCCATGATGCGTCGGTGCTGTTCCATGTGCACGCGCCGCCCACGCCATCAACGAACGCCCACCCGCCCTGCTTCCCGTTGTTGGTGGCCCAAGCACGCGAGTTCGTCGCGCCCGCGGGGTGCAGGCTGGTGACGGTCCATTGTCCGTTGCAATTGGCGGCCAGGGTGAGCACGACTGCGTGCCCGGCGAGTTTGACAAACAACTTCACAGGCATGTCTGACTTTCCTCTTACGAATCGGGATTGGAGATTTGGTCGGGCCAAAATGACCCGCCTTGGCGCGGACCGACAGAAGGTACCGAGCTTTGCGCCCGCCAACAAGTGTTTTCTTGTGCGCGTCGGGCCTTCCCGTGCAGGATAATCCGACGTGGCCTGAATCCGGTGCGGCCGGGCTGGATTGTTCATCGGCTTCGCGCGCGGCCTGGCGAGCCCGGACGTGGATTGCGGGGGCGGAACCGGGCGCTGAATTGTGGGGCGGATGTGAACTCAGCAGCCGTTCTCGAAGGCGGAGGCGAACGAGTCGTAGTCGTCGCCGTTGACGAAGCCGTCGTGGTTGAAGTCGGCGCCGATGTCGCCGTTCTCGAAGAGCGACGCGAAGGCGTCGTAGTCGTCGCCATTGACGAAGCCGTCGTGGTTGAAATCGGCGGGGCACCCGCCGACGCCGGTCATGGAGACGTTGTCGATGTTGGTGTCGTCGGCGCCGGTGTGCCATTCGGTGAGGATGTAGATTCCCGTGATGTGGGCGAGCGCGGCCTGCATCTGGTCCTTGGTCGCGGTGGGCCCCGAGGACGAGTTGTAGTGCCAGGCGGCTTCCGTGAGCGGGACGCTGCGGGTCTCCCAGGTGTTGAGCGCGGGCGAGGGAGTGACGTAGTAGAGCGAGAACGTGCCGGCGTTGATGACGACGGACGGGTACATCACGCCGTCGGTGTAGCGAAGGTAGATGTCGTACTTGAGCAAGCCGCCATAGGACGCGGCGTGGTTGCCGAGGTACTCGGAGGGCGCGGCGACGGCGGTGTCGTAAAAGCCCTCGCCGGGGCGGAGGCTGCCCGCGGGATTGCCGAATGCCGAGTCGAAGGGGACGCTGGCGGTGGAGGGATTTGCCACATGCCCGTTGGTCGGGAAGTCGACGAGCAGCCAGCCCTCGGTTCCAGAGGTGAAGTGGTTGTCGCCCAGGGCGGTGTGAGCGCCGGCGGCGACGGCGAGAACGAGGCACAAGCGGTTCGTCATGGCATCCTCCTATGGACCAGTGCGACGGGAGCGATCGCATCGGCCAGAATCCGCACCCAACACGCCAGATTTCCGCGTGGATGCGCAGAGAGGATGAGGGCCATGCCGGGGCCGCGGGTTATGGGTCGATCTCAGCAGCCGTTCTCGAAGGCGGACGCGAACGAGTCGTAGTCGTCGCCGTTCACGAAGCCATCGTCGTTGAAATCGCCGCCGAGGTCGCCTGACTCAAAGAGCGAGGCGAAGGCGTCGTAGTCATCGCCATTGACGAAGCCGTCGCAGTTGAAGTCTCCGGCGCACACGCGGAGGGTGGCGACGTCGGTGGTGACGCTGGCGCACGGGCCGCTGATGACGCAGGTGTAGTCTCCGACGTCCTCAAGGTCGGCATTCGTGATGACGAGGCTGGAGGTGATGGCGGAGGCATTGTCGAGCGGGTTGATGGGCGAGTCGTTCACGCGCCATTGATAGGTGAAGGGCCCGGTGCCCAGGTGGGTGACGGTGATGGTGGCGGTGCCGCCGGGGCAGACGATGACGTCGGGGGGAACGGAGACGTTGACGGGCGGGAGCGTGCACCATGTCAGGCCGCGGAGCGAGACGCCCTGGACAATCGGGCCGTTGACATAGGTGTTGCCGACGAGCTCGATGAGGCGGCCTGTGTCGGAATCGGAGAAGAGGATCTTGCCTGTGGTCGGGTGGATGGTGGCGTCCTTGAAATTGGTGATGGACGGCGGGCTCGCGAAGCCGGAAACCACGGGGGTTGGAAAGGGCGTTGTGACGTTGAAGACCCGGGGTGTGCTGGTGCTGTTGAGGTCGAAGATGAGGTCGCGAGTGGCGTCGCTGGCGATCTCGTCGGTGTCGGACTGAGTGAGCGTGCCGCTGGTATTGAGCACGGCGCCGTTGATGTCGATGAGCGCGAGGCGGCGAGTGGCGAAATTTCCGAGGGTTCCGAAGCCAATGAGGTAGGCGTTGTGGCGCGGGGACCAGTCAACGCCCTCGCAATACGAAGTGGCCAGCGGCGCGCCGTAGAGCTGAAAGTTGTATGTACCTGCGGCCGGATCGATGACGGCGAAGCGGCTCGGGATCGAAGCGCTGTTGGCGTAGGTCGATGCAAAGAGCCGGCAGTTCGAGGCCGACGCGAGGTAGTAAAGCTCGTGCCCGGCGGGCATGGCCACGGTCATGAAAGGTGTCGTCGCGCCGGTAACGGGGTCGATGACGTACAGGGTCGCCTGATTGTTGATCGGCGCGCCCGCGCCGACGAGCGTCTGGGCCTGGGACGTACCGGCAAGGGCGAGCACGAGGGCGACGGGAGTGAGGAGATGGAGCGAGCGGGTCATGGTGACTCCTTGTTCGTGAACATGCCGGATACCCCGGTCTGTTGCGAAGCGCGGGCTTCCCAGTAGAAAGCGAAGTCATCGGCGAGTCCAGCAAAATAATCGCGTGGGACCGGCGGCGGAAGCAGTCGAGCGGATCTTCCGCGGCGGTATGAGCGAGCCGAGTGCGGCCGCTTCCTCCTATAGTCGCGTCCAATTGGAAAGGGCTGAACAATGGCCGAACGCCATTTCGACATCGTTGTGATCGGGGCTGGTCCGGGCGGGTATGTCGGCGCGATCCGAGCGGCGCAGCTCGGGTACAAGGTCGCGATCATCGAGCGCGACAAGCTGGGCGGCGTGTGCCTCAACTGGGGGTGCATCCCGACCAAGGCGCTGCTCGCCAACGCGGAGCTGTATGAGAAGGTGCACACGCAGGCCGCGGACTGGGGCCTGACGGTGAACGGCTCGATCGGCGTGGATTGGACCAAGACGATCGGTCGTTCGCGCGAGGTGGCGAAGAAGCTGAACGCGGGCGTCGGCTTCCTGATGAAGAAGAACAAGATCGAGCACATCGTCGGCAACGCGAAGATCGTGTCGGCGCGGAAGGGCGCGGCCCCGTGCAAGGTCGAGGTGTACGACTGCAAGGTGCAGGACGAGCTGACGCATGCTCCCTGCGAGAACACGGGCAACGCGGCGCGCGAGACGATCACCGCGAACCACGTCATCGTGGCGACGGGGTCGGTGGCGCGTGATCTGCCCTTCGCGAAGTTCGACGGCGACAAAGTCATGGGCGCGCGCGAGGCCATGAACACCAAGTCGATGCCCAAGTCTCTGGTGGTCATCGGCGCGGGCGCGATCGGGATGGAGTTTGCGTACTTCTACAAGACCTTCGGCGCGGACGTGACGGTTGTCGAGATGCTCCCGCGCATCCTGCCGGTCGAGGACGACGAGGTCTCGACGGCGCTCGAGAAGCTGTTCGTGAAGCACGGCATGAAGATCAAGACTTCGACCACCACGACGAGCGTGGAGAAGACGGCGACCGGCGTGAAGGTGACGGTGGCGCCGTGGGTCGTCGGCCCGGACGGCAAGGGCAAGGCCGACGAGAGCAAGAAGGAAGTGCTCGAGGCTGACAAGGTGCTGCTCGCGGTGGGCGTGAAGGGGCGCTTCGACGGCCTGTTCGACGCGTCGCTGGGGCTCGAGGTTGTCAAGGACCACATCAAGACCGATTACGACCCGTCGAAGAAGGAACAGCAGAACTGCGACTACAAGACGAGCCTGCCGGGCGTGTACGCGATCGGCGACGTGATCGGCCCGCCCTGGCTGGCGCATGTCGCGAGCGAGGAAGCGATCCTGTGCGTGGAGCGGATCGCCTGGCGCGATAAGAAGCTGCACCACGAGCCGATCGGCAACGATTACTCGACGATCCCCGGGTGCACGTACTGCCACCCGCAGGTCGCGAGCGTCGGCTATACCGAGCGCGAGCTGAAGGCGATGGGCAAGGTCGCGGGCAAGGACTACCAGGTCGGCAAGTTCCCGTTCAGCGCCGCGGGCAAGGCGATCGCGGCACGCAACACCGACGGGTTCGTGAAGATCATCCGCGGCCTGCCGCGCGGCGAGATTCTCGGTGCGCACATCATGGGCGACCAGGCGACGGAGCTGATCGGCGAGCTCGGGCTGGCGCGGCGGCTGGAGGCGACGAGCGAGGAGCTCATCGTCACGATGCACGCGCACCCGACGATGCACGAAGCGGTGCACGAGGCCGCGCTGGCGAGCGAGGGCCGCGGGATCAATGCGTGAACGCGGGCGGATGCGGTGATTCGTAAACAATTGGTTCACGCGGACTTCCCGCATGGCGTTGCTGCGCCCTGATGGAAAAGCGGGAGTTGTTGTTGATCCTCATATCCATTTTGATAGTATCGATGGTTGTCTCACGGTTGTTCTTATTGATCGCCAATCGAACTTTGCGGGAGAGCCACGGGATGTACACAAGAATGACGGCGTCGGCTTGGGAGGCCGCGTGTTGGATTCGTGGGCGCGACTGGACCTCCAAAGATGGTGCCAGTCGGGGGAGTAGCCGGGGGTTGGTGAAGCGCCCGATCGGTCCTGGGCTTCTGATGGCGCTGGTCGGCGTAGTGATCGCGGGGCAAGCGTCGATTGCGCACGGGCAGAATCTTGAGAAGGACACTGCTCTGCGGGAGGAGCGGCTGTGCAAGCTTCCGCCGCAACTCCTGGATGACTCGAGGTCCCTATGGGAGGCCAATCTGTGGGAATCGGGCATCGTGTACTACGAGTTTGATGGGAATACGACGGCGGGAATGCGGAGCGACATGCGGGCCGCGATGGATAGGCTGGAAGAAGCGGCGTTTCTCAGGTTCCTTCCGCGAGCGAGCCAGGCCGATTACTTGCACATCCTGGATGACACGGGCAACTTCGTTGAGCACATCGGCAACGCGGGTGGGCGTCAGGACGTCCACATCTATAACTGGAACATCACCTACAAGATGGCCCACGAGTTGATGCACGCGATCGGCGTGCGGCATGAGCAGGCCAGAAGCGATCGGGATCAGTTCGTTTCCATCAACTACGAGAACATCCAGGCAGGATGGGAATCGCAGTACAACGTTCAGACCGGCACGCCGGTCGGTCGCTTCGATTTCGACAGTGTCATGTGCTATGGCCCGTGCAGCGCTTCGATCTGCTGCCCGCCCGGGTTTTCGTGTGGGTGCAGCGGCGAAGAGTGCTGGACGATCGTCGCCCACTCGGAGTATGAGGCGTTCCAGTCGCTCCTAGGACAAAGAGACCACCTGAGTTCGGGCGACATCTCCGGGCTCCTGAGCAGGTATGGGCCGAGCGCGACGCAGTGGTATAGGTTTGACGACGGCGTGCCCGGCACGACTGCGACTCTGGTGACCGATTCGGGTACAGCGGGGCTTGATGGAACGGCGAGCGGGAGCGCAACGTACTCGGGCAGCGCGGCCTGCTTCGTTCCGTCCGAAGGCGTGTCCCTCTCGATGACCAACGGTGCCGTGGCGATCGGGGCGCCCTTCCCCTTCAATGCCGTCGGGAACAAGACGATCGCGTTCTGGATGTTCTCGCCGGTCAATAGCCACGGCGCTCTTGTCTGGGGGCGCACCGGGCTGACGGATTCCAATCGGTTCCATATCTACACAAACTCGGATGGGACCATCGGCCACGATTTCCGTGAGCCTTCGGGCGCGCTTCATTGCCTGAGCGGGAATTGTGGGCCGTCCAACGGAGTGCCTGTGCCCCGCAACACATGGGCGCACTTCATGCTGGTTCGAGAAGGGTCGACGTATCGATGCTACGTCAACGGCGTCCTCGCTCGCACCACGGTCGATGCGAGCGTGAACTTCCCGAATTCCCCCAATTGGGCCCTCAACGGGAGGTCGACCGGCCTCTACGTCGGATTGATTGATGATCTGCGTTTCTACGACGAGGCGATGACCCCCGATCAGGTGATTCTCACACCGATCGCGCCGCAAGTCCGGCTCATGAGCGGCGGCGGCATCTTCTGCACGGACGATCCCGACGCCACGGTCTCCGTTCTGGAGGTGAGCGGAACCGGGCCGTTTGCATACCAATGGCGCAAGGACGCGGTCAATCTGATCGACGATGGGCATATCACCGGGGCGACGACGGACACGCTCCATCTCGATCACCCTGTCGCGAGCGACGCTGGAAACTACTCGTGCGTGGTTTCAAACTGTTCGGGCAGCGCCACCAGTGCATCGATCGCGGTCCTCGTCTGCGCGGCCGACTTCAACTGCGACGGATTCGTCAACGGCGACGACTATGACTCCTTCGCATCGATGTTCGAGGCTGGCGATGCCGGCGCGGACATCAACGGCGACGGTTTCGTCAACGGCGACGACTATGACGCATTCGCGAGTGCGTTCGAGGCGGGTTGCTGAGGTCTCGGCTTGGCGGCACAGGATCAGAAGGCAGCACCGCCCGCGTCGAAAGTCGCGGGTGTTTTCCTTGTGTTCGTGGGCTTTGCACTCCATTGCCCCGGGGCAGGCGCGATGTCTAGGGTCGGATGATCCCAAGCAATGGAGGTGCATGATGAACGCAAAGCTCGCGGTATTGATGAGCGGCGTGGTGTGTTCGGTCGGCATGGCGGCGGGCGAGATCGTGGTGCGCAATGCGCAGACCAACGACGCGGCCGACATCGCGGCGCGTCGCGCCGAGTGGCTGGCGGACTGCGGGGTTGCGGCGCCGGTGTATTCCGTCGACTTTGAGAGCGGCTATACCGATGGCCAGAATGTGTCGGGCATACCGGGCCTGTTCCCGGGCGGGCTGGTGATCACGGACACATGGACGACGGGGCTGGCGGAGGTTCGCACCGGACGAGTGTTCGGCGGCTCCTATCCCAACGGGAACTTCGCGCTCAAGCACAACGAGAAGCCGTATCTTGAAATGCGATTCCCCGGCGCGGGCGTGAGCGGCTTTGCATTGTCGGACATCGATCACTCGGGGACCACGCTTGTCGTTCATCACTCGGACGGCACGACGAGCACGTTCTCGATCGAAACGACCACAACGGGGGGCGTGTCGGGCGAGTTCGTGGGCGTGTGGCGGAACGGGCGGGCCCCGATTGTGCGCGTCGAGATGGATGCGACGGGCGACGGCACATGGGGCATCGATGACATCCAATGGGTGCCGCTCTGTCTGGCCGATCTGAACTCCGACGGCTTTGTGAACGGCGACGACTATGACTACTTCGCGTCGATGTTCGAGGCAGGCGAGATCGGCGCGGACATCAACGGCGATACGTTCGTGAACGGTGACGATTACGACGCGTTCGCGAGCGCGTTCGAGGCGGGCTGCTGAGACCCTGAATCGGCCGCAAGCCGCGTGAAGTACTCGGCCCGCGAGAACGGTTGCGGGGGTGTGAGCGCAACGTCTCGCGCACGCATCGGCCGGATTGCGGCGCGGTTGATCGGCGGGTGAAGCAAGAAGCGCCGAGTGCGAAGTCGCGGCGGGGGGGCGATGATTCGTGAGAAGAGCCCGCCCGCTCGTGGCTGGCACAGGCAAGGGAGAAGAGCGTCGAGGCCGCTGGGACGACATCAGTCGCGTGCGAGAATGTTATAAGGAGTCTCGTTAGAACCTGCGCCCACAGTGAGGGGAAAAACCCACACGGAGCGTCGGAGTACGCCAAGTCAGGCGCGGTCTTCAAAGAGAAGCCGTATTCCATCACGGCGGCGGGTTACTGGATGCTGGAAGGTTCGACGCCGCGTTCGATGGCGGAGATCTTCTCGACGCGGCGGGCGTGGCGGCCGCCCTCGAACTCGGTGGCGAGGAAGGTCTCGGAGATCTTCTCGATGAGGCGTTGGCCCAGGAGGTCGGCGGAGAGGCAGAGGACGTTGGCGTTGTTGTGGGAGCGTGAGAGGCCGGCGGTGAGTTCATCGTGGGCGACGGCGGCGCGGACGCCCTTGACCTTGTTGGCGGCGATGCTCATGCCGATGCCGGTGCCGCAGATGAGGATGCCGCGGTCGATCTTTCCGGCGTTGACGGCGGAGCCGACGAGGTAGGCGGATTCGGGGTAGTCGCAGGAGGCGCCGGAGCACTCGCCGAAGACGTGGACCTCGTGTCCTTCGCGGCGGAACTTGTCAGCCAGGAGCTTGGCGGCGGGAGCGCCGCGGTGGTCTGCGCCGATGCCGATCTTCATGAGGGACTCCGGTGGAGGTGGTGGTCGCGGGGATTGAAAGTGGCGTGGGGGCGGGAGTCCAGCGGAGGGGGGCGAAAAGTGGCGGAGATCGGCGGAAGTGCTCGGATAGTCGGATGGTCGATTGGTCGGGTGAGGATCAGAGACAGTCTCGGAAACACCATGAAATCACGGCGAGGAGCGCCCTTCCTGACGGCAGGGCTACGGAAGAGGAGCGCGGGCTGGTGTCACTGGAGCACCTGACCAGTTGACCACTTGACCGCTTCTTTACTCCCGGATCAGGCCGCGTTCGCGGAGGCGGTCGCGGACGAGTCGGAGCATGCGTTCGGCGGTGCGGTCGTAGACGGTCTGGCCCATGCCGATGGGGTCCTCGATGTCGTTGCCCTCGGGGTCGAGGAGGTCGATCTTGTCGCGGGCGCCCGGGGCGATGTTGAGGACGGCGTCGCGGTGGGCGGCGGTCATGGCGTAGACGGCCTCGGCCTCTTCGACCATGTCGCGGGTGACGCGGCGCGAGCGATGAACTGGGGCGGCCACGCCGAGCCGCCCGAGCGCGTCGAGCGCTTCCGGCGTGGCGGGCGAGCTTCCGGACGCGGCGACGCCGGCGCTGACGGCGCTGGCGAACTCGCCGGCGACCCCTTCGCGCTCCAGGAGTTGGCGCGCGATGGCCTCGGCCATGGGGCTGCGGCAAGTGTTGCCCGTGCAGACAAAGAGCACGCGCCGGGTCATGGACTTGTGGATGTCGGCGGCGGGCACGGCGGCGGCGGACTCGACCGAATAGCCGCCCGCGCGTGTGAGTCGCACGGCGGTGGAAGCGAGGCCGAGCTTCGTCGGGCCGTCGTCGATGATGAAGTCGACGCCGCTGATCTTGCGAGGGGTTCGCCCGTCTCCCAGGCCCATGGCGGGCACGCCGGCGACAACGATGGGGACGCCGGCGCGCTCGATGAGGCGGCGGGCGGGTTCGTAGCCGGGAACGCGGGCGGAGACGACGGGATCGGCTGAGGCCAGCGCGCCGGGCGCGGCGTGGATGCGTTCTTCGATGGCGGCGGCGTCGGAGACCTCGACGAGCAGGCGCACCGGGCCGGGGAGCCAGCGATCAATGAGTCGGAGGTGAACGGGGGCGGTGATGCTGATGGCGTCGATGACGGCCTGTGCGGAAGGGGCGTGCCAGGCGAGCAGGCCGCGTGCGCCAAGAGCGCGGAGTTTGGCGACGGCGGCGGGATCGGCGGCGGATGCGGCGATGCCGTAGACGGTTTCGGTGGGAAGAAGGACCAGGCCGCCTTGGCGGAGGGTTTCGGCGGCGGTGGCGGCGCGGGCGTCGTCGGGCGGGGGTTGGACCTTGTGCTTTGACACGGGAGAGAAGTATCGGATGGCGGCGTGCGGGGGACAATCGAGAGTTTGGCGGAGGCGAGGCCGGGACCGATCGGAAGCCGAATGGATCGCCAGGGAGGGGCGACGCCGGCTCGGATTGGGGGGATCTGCTATTGTTTTCGCGGCATTTCGCCGGTTCGGCGCGTCATTCTGACGGGCCGATCACCAAGACTTAGCCGTACGGCGGGAACCACGGGTTGTGGATTGTTCGAACAGTCCCTTGGTTTCCTCCGAAGGGGTCGGTGTTGGCCGGCCGGGTGTCGGAGTTGGTGGCGGTTCGTCCGAGTGGGCGTCGTCGCCGGTCGGTTTCCGGTTTCCCTGAAGGAGACGCGCATGCACGTCCGCCAAGCCCGCCTCGCCCGCCGCGCGTTCACGCTGGTTGAGCTGTTGATCGTGATCTTCATTATCGCTCTGGTGATCAGCATCACGGTTCCGGCGCTGGCCAAGGCGCGCAAGTCCGCGAAGACCAGCGCGACGCAGCAGCTGCTCGCGCAAGTGAATCAAGCGTCAGAGGTCTTCCTGACGGACCAGCGTCGCTTGCCGGGGTATTACTCGGCCAAGGACCTGGGCGCCGACGACAACGGGAACGGCTCGGGCATGTCGGCGATGGAAAACGTGCTCCTGGACCTGTCGGGCGGGATCGTGGGGACGGGCTTCGGGCCAACGACCTCGGAGACGGGCGCGATCGCCGTCGCGCCGTTCGCGCCGGTCAGGCGACGCAACGAAGTGGTGCAGGTTGATCCCTCGAAGATCGGCGTGGTGGACGGGACGGCCAAGCAGAACAAGGGCTACTTTGTGCCGCCCGGAAAGTTCTACGTCGCCCAGGTCACGGTCGGCAAGGAGATCAAGCAATTCGGAACCATGGGCAAGAAGGCCCTTCCGGACCTGGTAGACGCCTTCGGCACGCCGATCCTGGCTTGGTGTGAGGATGAAACCGCGACCGGACCGATCGAGTTCGACTCGGGCAACAGCGGCCCCAACAACTTCGCGCGCATAAGTTCGGCCCAGAAGGCAGCCCATTTCTACTGGAACTCGAACGCAGCGTTCCTCAAGTCAACTTCGCTGGGTGTCAAGGGCAAGGACCAGACCAAGGGTGCGCCGATCGAATACAGCGTGATCGGCGACGGCGTGCCGACGGACGCACGTGAGGCAAGCCTCACCGGCATCCTCGGAAATCCGTTCCAGTCCAAGTCGATCGACGTGGCCAGCATCAAGGCAGAGACCATTCTCCCCGCGGGCCCGCGGGGCAAGATGATTCTCCACGCCGCGAGCCCCGACGGCGTGTATTTCTCGTCGATCTCCAAGGGCCAGGGGCAGGTGAAGGATCGCGTGCTCATGTACGGATATCACTACGTGCTCCCGGACGGCAAGACGCTCCGCACCGACGATTCCGGGAAAACGGCGACGATCGATGTCGTGAAGTTCTTCGAAGACTCGCTCAGCGCCATTGGAATGTGATCGAAGGCGCGTCGCGAAGGACCACCCGGTAGCGGAGCACCGCCCGAGTAGCCCGGCCGGTCCGTACCATCGACGCGGGCATCGTCGTGGAGAGTCGACGCCCGTGCGACCTGTCCCAAGGAACGCGAACAGCGCTCCTGGATTGGCGTGCCACCCAAAGCGGTGGTTGTTGCGTGGACGGGCGGGGCGCGGGATCATCGCGCTGTGATGCCGCTGGTTGAAAGATCGGGGGTCGCCGCGGGCGCACGGACGCGGGCGGCGCTTGCGCTGGGCGTGATGGTGGTCGGCTACGCGGCTGGACTCTCGGCGGGCGTTTCGGCGCTGGCGTGGGCGATCGGCGCCGGTGTGTGTGCCGCGGCGGCGCTGGCGACGACGTGGCGGGGCGCGCGCGAGCAGAATCCAGAAGACTCCACGGACCGGCGGGGTGATCTCGACGAGGCGCGAAAGCCGGGACGCCGCGTGCGGGTCCTGCGGCATGCGCTTCTCATCGTCGCGCTGGCGATGCTGGCCGCGGCTTGGTGCGTGTGGCGCGTCGTCGATCCCCCACTCCCCGCGTTCGTGCGCGGCGTCGACTCGATGGGCGATGCGCGGCGCGTGATGATCGAGGGCGTGGTGCTCGACGATCCGCGGCAAGCGCCGGCGTCGCTCGATCCGCTGGAGCGATTCCGCCGGCGCGGCGCGATGGGAACATGCACGGTGTCGCTGCGCGCGGTGCAGGTGAATACGAGCGCCGGAGACTTGCCCGGCGCTCGCGTGATGACGGCGGCGCGCGGGATCGTGCGGGTGTCCGTGCCGGGCTCGACGTTTTCGGGCGCGGCCGGGCTGGGCGGGTTTCCGTGCAAGGCGGGCGATCGCGTGCGATTGATCGGGGCGTTCCACGCGACGACGCCGGCGATGAACCCGGGCGAGGATCGATGGGCGGGCGACCCGCGGCTCCTGGCGAACCAGGATTCGCGCGTGGGGTCGATGGTCGTGCCGGACGCGTCGCTGGTGTCGCTCGTGGCGCACGAGGGCGTGGTCGATCGCGCGATGGCGCCGCTCCGCCGGGCGCTGGCGGATGTTCGCGCGCGGGCGATGGCGATCCTCGATCCCGGCGCGGGCGGCGGCCCGAGCGAATCTCGCGGCGCCAACGCCGGCGGCTCGTCCGCGGGCCCGACAACGAATGAAGACATCGAGCAGCGCACGATGTCGCGCGCGTTCCTGCTGTCGCTGCTCCTGGGCGAGGACCCGTCGGGCGAGCGCGAGGTGGCGGCGATGTTCGCGCGCGCGGGGCTGTCGCACGTCCTGGCGATCTCGGGCGTTCACGTCGCGGTGGTCGTGGCGGTCGGGTTGTTCCTCCTGCGCGCGGTGCGCGAGCCCGGGAGGATCGAGCCGCTGATCGTCGCGCTGCTCGTGCTTGCGTACTTGATCCTTGTGCCGGCGGAGGCGCCGGTGGTTCGATCAGGGATCCTGGCGATCGTGCTGACGCTGGCGCGATTCGCGGGAAGGCGATACGACGCGCTCCCGCTGCTCTTGTGGGCGTCAGCGGCGCTGGCGGTGTGGCGGCCGCTGGACGTGTGGTCGCTCGGGTATCAGCTCAGCGTCGGGCTTTCGGCGTTGCTGGTGTGGCGTTCGGCGGAGTTCGGTGATCGCGTGTTCATGCCGCGGATCAGGGGCGTGGTGGACGAACGGCCTTGGCAGGTGCGGATGGTGGCGGGCGCGGCGCGCGGGATGGTGGCGTCGACGCTCCTGTGCGCGATCGTGAGTGTGCCGATCATCTGGTGGCACACGGGGCGCGTGAGCCTGGCGGCGATCCCCGCGGCGCTGGTGGTGCTCCCCCTGGTCGCGGTGCTGATGCACGCGGGATATGCGATTCTGATCGCGGGGCTAGTGATGGTGATCGCGACCGGGGGCGCGAGCGCAGCGGCGGAGGGATTGGGCGCGGCGCTCCTGCCTCTCTCGCACTGGTGCGTGCGAGCGACGGCGTGGTTCGAGGGTCTGCCCGGCGCGTCGGTGTCGATCGCGGCACCGAGTGCCGCGTGGGCGGTCGCGGCGACGCTGACGGCGCTCTGGATGTTGCTGGCGGCGCGATGGAGATCGGCGCGGACGTGGGCCGCGATGGTGATGGTCCTCGCGTGGGCGGCTACGGGCAGCGTGATCGCGCGGGGCGGGACCGGCGGCTGGGGAGGCGATGAGGGGTTTGAGAACACACAGAGGGATCGCTGGAGCGTGCAGACGCTCGCGATACGCGAGGGCGTGTGCACGATCGTGAAGCTGGACGGGCGGAGCGTGCTCTTCAACGCGGGCGCGGGCGAGGCGTGGAGCGGCGCGCGAACGATCGAGCGCGCGATGGTGGGCACCGGCACCGAGAGCGCGGAGTTTGTGATCGTCGCGCGACCCGATCTTGAACACGCCGGCGCGGCGCACGCGCTGTGGAGGCAGGGGCGGGTGTGGACCTGGGCGGCGTCGAGTCTGTGCTGGAAGTCCATGCAGGAAGAGGCGACGCCGCTCCCGACGCTGGTGCGCACGATGGGGATCGCGGCGGGGATCGACGGATGTGACCCGTTGGCGTGGGAGCAGCTCGGCGATGGCGCGGCGGTGCGGTTCAGGTTTGACCGAACGCGCGTGCTGCTGGCGACGGGGTTGACGCGCCCCGAGCTGCGCGCGTTGCTCGATTCCAATGCGGACCTGAGCGCGGAGGTGCTGGAACTGCCGCACGCGCTGGGCGTGTGGCGCGAGTGCAAGGAGCTGGTGAAGCGATCGGGCGCGCGGGTGGTGATCCAGACCGATCCGGCGCACGTGGCGCGCGATCCGGAGTGGAACTCTGCGAAGGAAGGACGGGAGTGGATCGCGACGGCGCTGGAGGGAAGCGCGCGGGTGTGGCGCGATGATGACGGCGAGCTGAGGGCTGAGGGGTTCAGCGCTTCGAGGTCACGAAGTCAAGGATCTCCTTCGCCTGACGCTGGTCCTTGACGGAGCCCGCGGCGTTCTCGAGTCGGGCCAGAGCATCGGCTTTGCCGAAGACGCGGACCCAGGGATCGAAGAGGTCCTTGGCGTCCTGGGCCTCCTGGCCCACGCGCAGGTTGTCCATGAGGAGGAGGAGCAGCTCGCGTGCGGGCGCGTTGCGCAGGTCGGGGATCGACACGAGCCAGAGCGCGTCGCGGAGCAGGGGGTCCTTGGCGGTGTTGGCGTCGAGCTTTTCGAAGGCGCGGCGGACGGCGTCGGAGTTGCCGGCGCGGAAGAGCGGGAGGATCGCTTCCATCGCGACGCTCGCGTCGACCGTCTCTGGTTTGCCGAGGGCGGCGAGCGCAAGGCGCGACGCGTCGTCGTCGCGGGCCTGCAGCGTCAGCCCCCGCAATCCCAGCGCGATGTTCTTGGAGGTGAGCGCGGCGCGGGTGTCGTCGGCGACGTCGGTGGTGTTGGTGAGCGGGAGCTTGTCGGCGGTGAGGCGGGGCGCGGGCTCGCCGAGCGTGAAGAGCGGATCGCCGAAGCTGTTCAAGCGCCAGGTCGGGTAGTTGTCGATGCGGCAGGCCGTGGCCCAGGGCGCGCCGGCGAGCAGGCGCTCGGCGATGGCGGGCGTGGGGAGGAACGCGCCGAGGTAAGGCTCCTGGACCGAGCCGAAGTAGGCGAAGGCGCCGGCGGCGTGCCAGCGCCCGCAGACGGTCTCGCGTCCGGCGGGGTACTGCGCGGACCAGGAGTGAACAATGTGGACGGCGGCGGGGCGCAGGAGCATGGGGATGTCGCCGGGCTTGCCGACGCCCGGCTGGAGATTGAAGAAGTCGCAGTTGCCGCTGCTGTTGATGAAGACGAGGGCGGCGTCGAGGGGCTTGGCGGCCCGGGCGCGCCAGTCGTCGCGCGACTGGCGGGGCGTGTCGTCGACGGTGACGGTGAACTTGGCGGTTTTCAGGATGTCGCCGGCGCGGGTGGCGTCCCAGGCGTTCCAGGGCTGCTTGTCCTCGTAGCCGTCGAAGAGCCAGGCGCGATCGGGCATGGTGAAGATCGCGGCCATGGCGCGATAGGAGGCCTGCGCCTCGCTCCCGAAGATCTGGGAGGTCCAGGCGTAGCGCTCGGCGCCGCCCTCGGGGTCGTGTCGCCCGATGAAGTCGGTGGTCGCGAAGACGTCGCCCGGCCTGGCGGGCTGGCGGCGCGGATCGCCCGGCGCGGGCGTGCCCTGCGTGGCCAGGACCTTGGGGGGCGCGTTCTGGCAGATCGTGATGGCGTCGAGGTTGTCGCCCAGGGCGCGCCACGACAGGCCGGAACGCTCGAGCACGCCCTCGATCTTGGCGGCGTAGTCGCGGGCCTCGTCGGGGCGCATGGCGTCGTTGATGGCGTTGCGCACGTCGACCCACGCGAAGAGCTCGGCGCGGGCGGCGGCGAGCGCGAGGGCGGCGGTCCAGGCGGGATCATTCTCATCGGCGACGACGACGCCGGGCGGGGCGAGGCCCATCTGCCGCCACGCGTTGACGAGCTCGGTCTGGGTGATGGTCGGCGGCGCGCCCCAGGAGCGGCGGAGCGCGGCGTCGACGCGTGCGGTGCGTTGCACGGGGGCGGCGGGGTTCGGCGCGCCGGCCTTCCAGCGAACGATCTTGTCGGGCTTGAACGCGCGGACGAAGCGGGCGATGTTCTCGCGCGTGGGGAGCTGCCCGTCGTCGAAGAGAACGGGGTAGATGGCGCGCGGCGACCAAGCGGCGATGGCCTCGATGTACGACGCTTCGTCGGCGACGAGGACGAGGACGGGAACGACCGGCCGCTGGCGGCGCAGCAGGTCGGCACGCACGCCCAGACGCACGGGCGGCGGGAGCGATTCGAGGGTTCGCCCGGCGTTCTCGGGTGGTTGGGGGGTCGGTTGGGCGGGTGTGGATTGGGCCGGGGCCGATGACGACACGATGGCAAGGGCGGCGAGAATGGCCGCGAGGTCTCGCGTCGTTCGGGTGCTGTTGGATCGCATGGTCATCCCCCAGAGCGTACTCGCGGGGCGCGAGCAAGTTCCTGATCGGCGGCGCATCACCGCGATTTTGCGCACCAAAGCGGTGATAGGAAGAAATAGGCACTTGGCACGAGAATGGAACGCGGGAGTCGGGAATGGGGAGTCGGGAATGGGGGTGGAGAAGAGAAGGAGCGGCATTCGCAATTCGGCATTCGGAAGACCTGGACACAGGAACAACACAGAGATGCAAACACACAGAGACGCGGAAAGTCGGAGAGGTGTCGTTCAAGACTCCGGGGCATGAGGCGGAGATGCTCGGTTCCTACAGTCTCTCTCGATGCTGACTCGTGAGCGGTTCATAGCGGAAGTTGGGTCGGGGAGCGTGAAGACGCTGGCGGTGCCGCTCGCGACGCGGCTGCTGGCGGACCAGCTCACGCCGGTGCTGGCGTATCGGCGCCTGGTCGCGGGCGATGAGCGGAGCGCGCCGTCGTTCTTGCTAGAGTCGGTCGAAGGGGGCGAGCGGCAGGGGCGATACTCGATCCTGGGCGCGCAGCCGATCCTCCATGTCACGGCGAAGATCGGCGCGGGGAACACGCCCACGACGACGGTCCGAGATTTCCGGCACGCGAGGAACGATCGATCGGGCGTGGTGCGGGAGAATCCGCTGGCGGTGTGCAGGGCGATCGCGGGTGAGTTCGAGCTGCGCGCGGTGGCGCCGGCGAATCGGCGCGACGCGCTGCCGACGGCGTTCCTGGGCGGGTGGGTCGGGTACGCGGGGTATGACACGGTTCGGCTGGCGGAGCCGGAGAAGCTGGCGAGCGTGCCGCGGGATGATCGCGGGCTTCCGGACCTGGACTTTGCGTTCTACGACGGCGTGGTGGTGTTCGACCACGTGGACAAGCTGGTGTGGGTGATTCAGCTGGCGATGGTGGAGCCGGGCGCGGACGCGGGCGAAGCGTTTGATCGGGCGGCGGCGAAGCTGGCGCGGCGGATCGACGACATCCAGCGGCACAGCAGGCCCTTGCCCGCGGGCGTGTACCAGCCCGAGACGGGCGCGGGGGCGGCGCTTTCGAGCAACATGTCGCGCGAGGAGCACGCGTCGATGGTGGCGCGAGCGAAGGAGTACATCCGCGCGGGCGACATCTTCCAGGTGGTGCTCGGGCAGCGGTTCGAGCGGGTGAGCAAGGCCGATCCGTTTGATGTGTACCGGGCGCTGCGGGCGGTGAACCCGAGCCCGTACATGGTGTACCTGCAGGCGTCGGGGTGCATCCTGGTGGCGTCGAGCCCTGAGATATTGTGCCGGGTGAGAAGGAATGCGGGCGGCGGGTTGGTCGTGACGAACAGGCCGCTGGCGGGAACGAGGCGGCGGGGCATGACGCCCGAGGAGGACGCGGCGCTGGAGCAGGAGCTGCTCGCGGACCCGAAGGAGCGTGCGGAGCACATCATGCTCGTGGACCTCGGGAGGAACGACGTGGGCGTGGTGGCGCGGGCGGGGACGATCCGGCTCGACGCGGTGATGGAGATCGAGCGGTACAGCCACGTGATGCACATCAGCTCGACGGTGACGGGCGAGCTTCGGGCGGGGCTGGACGCGTGGGACGCGCTGGCGGCGGCGCTGCCGGTGGGGACGATCTCGGGCGCGCCGAAGGTTCGCGCGATGCAGATCATCGACGAGCTGGAGCCGATCAAGCGCGGGGCGTACGGCGGCGGGATGGGGTGCGTGGGGCTGGACGGGCAGATGGACATCGCGCTGACACTGCGGACGATGGTTGTGCCGCACGGGCTGAAGAAGGACGGCGCGTGGACGTACCACCTGCAGGCGTCGGGTGGGATCGTGGCGGATTCGGAGGCTGGGCCGGAGTACCAGGAGACGGTGAACAAGAGCGCGGCGCTGGCGCGGGCGATCGACGTAGCGGAGCGGTCGTTTGGCGGAACAGGCACTGGGCACTGGGGGAAGAGAAGAAGCGAAGAGAGGAATGGGGAGTCGGGAAGCGGCGGAGTGGAGAGAAGCGGCGGGAATCGTGCGTAGGATTTGGTGTGAGCAAGGAAGTGAAACAACCCGGGAATGAGGGCGTGAGGCCGACGGTCGCGACGCGGGAGCGGCGCGAGGAGAAGCCCAAGCCGCCGCAGTGGTGGAACGTCGTGCTGCTCGACGACGACGACCACACATACGAGTACGTGATTCGCATGCTGACGACGCTGTTCCGCGTGAGCGGGGCGCGGGCGCTGGAGCTTGCGACGAAGGTCGACACGAAGGGGCGCGCGGTCGTCCTGACGACGCACAAGGAGCACGCGGAGCTGAAGCGTGAGCAGGTGCATTCGTGGGGCGCGGACCCGATGCTGCAGCGCTCGGCGGGGTCGATGTCGTGCGTGATCGAGCCGTCGGTGTTTGAGGGGGACGGCGCGGAGAGCACGGGCGATGGATCGGGGGATGGATCGCGCGGGGCGGATATGCCGGTGGACTAAAGCAGTCACGGAGTCACGGAGTCGCAAGCCGCAGAATCGCTCGTCGGTAATCGTATTTCGGCCTGCGGAGTGCGTGGCGATCGGAACAGGGCCAAGTGATGGCGACAGCGGCGTCGGCGGCGAATGCGGGGAGTGGCGTGCCGCGGGTCGTGGTGAGCGAGGAGCTTTCGCCGAGCGCGTTGGCGTGGCTGCGCGAGCGGGCGCTGGTGGAGTGCGTGCGGTTTGACGCGGGTGCGGCGTTCGACGAGGCGCTTGGGCGGGCGGATGCGCTGGTTGTCCGGACGTATACGAAGGTGACGGCGGAGTTGCTGGGCAAGGGGCCGCGGCTGAAGGTTGTGGGCCGCGCGGGCGTGGGGCTGGACTCGATCGACGTCGGTGCGTGCAAGGCGCGGGGCGTGGAGGTGGTTCACACGCCGGACGCGAACACAGTGGCGGTGAGCGAGTATGTGCTGGCGTTGATCGTGGACGCGTTCAGGCCGCGGACGTTCGTGGAGCGGGCGCTGGGGCAGGCGGAATGGGGTGCGTTGCGGAAGGAGCTGATCGCGCCGCGGCAGTTGTCGGAGCTGACGCTGGGGGTGCTGGGGCTTGGGCGGATCGGGAAGCGGGTGGCGCGCTGGGCGCGGGCGCTGGACATGAACGTGGTGTATCGCGACCTGCTCGAGATGCCGGACGCGGTGCGGAACGGAGCGCGGCCGGTCTCGCGGGATGAACTGCTGGCGAGCGCGGATGTTCTCACGATCCACGTGGACGGGCGGGCAGGCAACCGCGGGCTGGTGACGGCGGAGTGGCTGGGGCGGATGAAGCGGGACGTGACGATCGTGAACACGAGCCGCGGATTCGTGGTTGGTGCGGCGGCGATAGCGGCGTTCCTGCGTGAGAATCCGGGTGCGCGGGCGATCCTGGACGTGCATGAACCGGAGCCTTTTGGAGAGGCATATCCGTTGCTTGGACTTCCGAACGCTTCCCTAGCGGCGCATCTGGCGGCGTGTACGGCGACGGCGCACGAGAATATGAGCTGGGTGGTGCGTGACGTTTGGAGTGTTCTGGCGGGTGAGGTCCCGGAGTTTCCGGCTCCGTAAGGCTCGGGATCGGGCGAACAAGGGATCAGAAGGCCTACCGCCGGGGCGCAATTACCGATAGTCTGGGGGGTGTCTGCGCGGGATGGAGTCTCCGCGGACGCTTGTGGGTGTCACTGTCGGCGCGGCCGGCGGTGAGTTTACTTGGCGGGCGGAGTGCGCCCATTGACGTGAGAGAGTGTCGGCATGAAACGCAAGAGCGGACGGGCTTTGACATGTTGTGGCGTGACGGCGGCGATGCTGACGGTGTGCGCCGCCGCGTTTGGTCAGGCGCGCGAGGTGGTCGGTGACGGGATGTCGTTCGACGGCGCGTGGTTGAGCTTGCCGGAGTTCCCCGCGCAGGTGGAGGCGGGCGAGGCGTGGGTTCGCCCGAACGCGTATCACGCGGTGTTCCTCGATGAGGCGGTGATGCGGCAGGTCCTGGCCGGCGCGCCGCGCGAGGGGACGCCCGAGGCGGCCCATCCGGTGACGGTGACGATCCCCAAGCCGGACGGCACGTACGCGCGGTTCGCGGCGGTTGAATCGCCGATCTATCAGCCCGGCTTTGAGGTGCGCTGCCCGGACATGAAGACGTACCTGGGCCAGGGGATCGATGACCCGGCGGCGTCGGTGCGGTTTGACCTGACGGTGCATGGGCTGCGGGCGCAGGTGCTCTCGCCCAACGGGTCGTACTGGGTCGATCCCTACACCAAGGGCGAGGCGGATTACTCGGTCAGCTATTGGAAGCAGGACCTGACGAACCAGCACGAGGCGGAGTGGGCCTGCCACTTTGATGGCAAGTCGCCGACGGAGCGGGCGGCGGACGGATTCTCGACGCGGGCGGCGGTGACGCGGCGCGAGTTCACGCTGGCTCAGGCGTGCACGGGCGAGTACGCGGCGAAGTTCTTCTCGGCCAGCGATACGGAGGCGGTGAAGAAGAGCAAGGCGCAGGCGGCGATCGTGACGTCGGTCAACCGCGTGACGGGCGTGTACGAGCTTGAGGTGGGCGCGCGGTTCATCCTGGTCGCGAACAACCTCGACATCGTGTACGTCAACGGCACGACGGACCCCTACACGAACAACAACGGCGGGACGATGCTGGGCGAGAACATCACCAACTGCAACGCCGTCATCGGGAGCGCCAATTACGACATCGGGCATGTGTATTCGACGGGCGGCGGGGGCGTGGCGTACCTGGCGGTGGTGTGCACCAGCAACAAGGCCGGCGGCGTGACGGGCCTGGCGAATCCAACGGGCGACGCGTTCTACATCGACTACGTGGCGCACGAGATGGGGCACGAGTGCGGCGCGAACCACACGTTCAACTCGACGAGCGGCTCATGCAACGGCAATCGCGCGTCGAGCGCGGCGTATGAGCCGGGGAGCGCGTCGACGATCATGGGGTACGCGGGCATCTGCGGCACGATGGACCTGCAGGCCCACTCGGACGCGTACTTCGTTCACAAGAGCCTGGACGAGATCAACGCCCACCTCTCGACGCGCACCTGCGACACCGAGGTGGCGACGGGGAACACGACCCCCACCGCCAACGCGGGCGCGGACTACACGATCCCGATCTCGACGCCGTTCATGCTGACCGGCTCGGGGAGCGATCCGAACGGGAACACGATCTCGTATTGCTGGGAGGAGCGTGACCTGGGCGCGGCGCTCAACACGTTCACGGACAACGGGACGAGTCCGATCCTGCGTTCGTGGACGGGCACGACGGACCCGGTGCGGATGGTGCCGCGGCTGGCGAACCTCCTGGCGAACACGACGGCCAAGGGCGAGGTGCTGCCGACGACGAGCCGCACGATCAACATGCGTCTGACGGTGCGTGACAACGTGGCGGGCGGCGGCGGGACGGGCGTGGACGACATGAAGATCACGACCACGACGGCGGCCGGGCCGTTCACGGTGACGGCGCCGAACACGGCGGTGAACTGGTCGGGCGTGCAGACGGTGACGTGGAACGTGGCGAACACGACCGCGGCGCCGGTGAGCTGCGCCAACGTGATGATCGAGCTGTCGACGGACGGCGGGAACACCTGGCCGAACGTCTTGGCGGCGAGCACGCCCAACGACGGATCGCAGAGCGTGACGCTCCCGAACATTTCGAGCACGACGGCGCGCGTGCGCGTGCGGGCGGTGGGCAACATCTTCTTTGACATCTCGAACGTGAACTTCACGCTGTCGGCGGCGTCGCCCCCGGCGACCCCGACCAACGTGGTCGCCAATCCGTCGACGATCTGCGACGGGAGTTCGTCGCAGCTGTCGGCGACGGTGGGCTCGGGCGAGGTGGTCGACTGGTACACGGGCGGGTGCGGGACGACGTTCGTCGGCACCGGGAGCCCGCTGGCGGTCGCGCCGCACGCGAACACGACGTACTACGCCCGGGCGCGGCGCACCAGCGACAGCGCGGTCTCGACCAGCTGCGGCACGGTGACCCTGACGGTCAACCCGCTGCCGACGGCTCCGTCGAGCGCGTCGTCCGATCGCACGGGCTTCTGCGAGCTGGACACCGGGACGATCACGCTGACCGCGGTCGGCGGATCGGGCTCGGTGCTCAAGTGGTTCGATGCGTCCGACAACTCGCTGGTGGGCACGGGCAACGGCCTGGTGATCGCCTCGCCGGTTGTCACCACGAACTACCTGGCGCGCTGGGAGAATTCCTGCGGCCAGTCGGGCGCGGCGGCGGCGCTGGTCGACGTCGTTGAGGCCCTGGCCGACATGAACAACGACGGCTTTGTGAACGGTGATGATTACGACGTGTTCGCGGACCTGTTCGAGTCGGGCGACCTTGGAGCCGACGTCAACAACGACGGCTTTGTGAACGGCGACGATTTCGACGTGTTCGCGGAGGCGTTCGAGTCCGGCTGCTGATTGTGTAAGCTCCGCGGCACTCGGGGAAACCCGTGTGCCGCGCTTCGTGTGTGGGTCTTCCCTTCGGGAGGTATGGCTGTGAAGAAACTGGCTGTATTCGTGGGATATCTGATTGCGCTGGCGATGAGCATCCCCACGATGGCGCAGGGCGTGCGGTCGTTCGAGTTTGACAACGGCGCGACGATGGACCAGGGGCTGACCTGGTCGTTCGACCGAGCGTTGCAATCGATCGACATCGACGGGTCGGTGGTGCCGTCGCAGTGGGCCAGGTATTCGCAGAAGACGCTCTTGTGCGGCGCGCCGAACGTGACGACGATCTCGGGGACGACCAACCCGATCATGGGTATCCACGCGTTGAGCGGCGGCGTGATGGCGGACAACACGACGCCGGTGTGGTTGATCTACAACGTGACGCAGGGGAAGTTGCAGATCCACGTTGGGTCGGTGAACGGGTCGGTGTACAGCTACAACGTGAACGGGAGCGCGACGAAGGGGAACACGCCGGACTTGCTGAAGGAATCGATCGACGCGAATCCGAACGAGGCGTGGACGCCTCGGAGCGGGACGATCTGCCACGGGTTTGCGATCGCGTTGTGCAATGTATCGACGAAGAACGCGGACGGGCTGTGGCACCTGGACCGGGTGGGCATCGCGGTGTGCAACCTTGCGAACCTGTCGGGGCCGAAGAACCTGTGGTGGCGTCGGCACGCGTTGTCGGATCGCCTGAACGACCGGAACGACAACAACTATCTGTTCGGCGCGGTGTGGGCGTTGCCGCGCTGGTGGGTGCGCGAGCGTGACGGGCAGCCGCCGACGGAGTTCTGGATCACGGGCGTGGACTATCGCGCGTTCCCATCGAAGGACGGCGGGATGTACTTCGTGATGCCGGTGCGGCGTTCGGGGCAGACGTCGTCGGACTGGGTGGCGGACAAGGTGTTCGAGCTCCCTGGGAGGTTTTCGCGACCATTGCAGAACGTGACGCACGCGCACGCGGCGGGCCTGTGCGGGTACGGCGCGCAGGGGTTGCTTGTGCTGGGCTCTCGCGGCGACTCGCTGTACAACAACTGCAACTACACATGGACGGTCGATGATGCCAGCGGCTACCGGGCGGGCGCGACGGCGAAGGCGGATTCGTACGAGTGGTACACGGGCGGCGCGAACTGGGCCGGCCCGAAGATGGTGAACGGGTTCGTGGGCGCGGCGACGGACCCGGTGCAGCTGCGTCGCCCGGGCAACCAGTGGATCGGCATCGCGCCCGGGCCGACGGACCGGACGTTCGTGGTGGGTGGCGACGAGGTTCACGAGCCCCTGTTCGTGACGCCCGACATGTCGAGCAACCCCGACGAGCTTGATTATCGGTGTACATACGAGATCGCGCGCACGATGATCGTTCCGTCGCCCGCGGATGGGAACGCGATGCCGGGGAGGTACCTGGCGTTCCATGTGCAGACGTCGCGCCCGAACTCGACGGACGCGCCGTACGTGGCGCAGCTGGCGCCGAGCCAGTTTGACACGGAGCATGTGTACAACCAGCGCGTGATTTACAGCCCGGACGGTGAGAACTGGGGGCAGATGTGGGCGCACCGCGAGAACGAGCAGACGCGGCCCATCATCGGGGCGGACGGGAAAGTGTGGATGGGTTCGGCGGGCCAGAACCTGGGGCTGGGACTGCGCTCGACGCCCCTGCCGGCGACGAAGCTGGCACGCCCGCTGGTGGTCGAGCCGGGCGGGACGAACATGGTGTCGATGTTCGCCAGCTCGGGCGATCCGGCGCCGGGGGTGACGATCATCCCGGTGTCGCTGCCGGACGGGATGTCGACCAAGCCGCCGGCGAACGGGCCGGCGTTCCTGGTGATCAACGCGCCGTCGAGCAACTCGACCGCGGTGTCGTACCTGGGCTCGATCGTGCTGGCGCCGTCGATCCCGAGCAACACGAGTAACATGACGTTCCGCGTCTGGGTCCGGAACGCGCTGTCGAGCGAGCAGTCGGTGGCGGGGTCGCTGGCGCTGAAGCTGCGTCTGCGATCGACGGACATGAACGGCACGTTCGGGAGCACCAAGGTCTCGGGGTACGCCCCGCAGATGGAGATCCCGAGCTCGGGCGATTGGGTCCCGGTCACGCTCATGACCAACGTGGCCTCGTGGGGATCGCAATCGACCAACCCCTGGATCGAGCTCCTGATCAGCACGGGGTCGGTGGCGAACCCCTGCGCGTTCCACATCATGCTCGAGTCGGTAAGCCAGGGCTCGACGCTCATGTTCCCCAGCGACGCGGGCTCGTCGGGCTCGGGCGAGCAGGCGAGCATCGGGTTTGAGCCGTCGCAGACGGGCGACTTCACGGCGATGGTTGCGACGATGGAGCCCTGGAACAGCTGGGGCACCAAGACGCTGGATCCTGTGGATCGCCCGTTGTTCTCGCTGGTGAGCCAAGACGGGATGCACGCGGCGGTGGTGGCGGCGGACCCGTCGGGCAAGTCGCTCAAGATCAAGGCGTGGGCCAACGGGGCCTATGACGCGCACAACGTCGCGTCGATCCCGGACATCTATTGGATGGCGGGCTCGCCGATCCTGGCGGGTGTTTCGTACGAGGCGTCGACCGGAACGGTGACGCTGCGCGGATCGGTGGGAGGCAATGAGATCGGCGGGGCTCAGATCGTCCTGCCTGGGCTGGAAACCACCAACCGCATGGTCTTCGGCGATCCCACGGGGCAGGTCATCACCCCGCTGTATGTGTTCGGCGGGAAGATTGACTCGACCATGTGGGACACGGCGAGCATGGACTCGACGCTGCGGTCGCTGGACATGGTGCCCAAGCAGACGTGCCGGGCGGACTTCAACCACGACGGGTTCGTGAACGGCAACGACTACGACCTGTTCTCCGAGGCGTTCGACGCGGCGAATCGTGCGGCGGACGTGGACGGCGACGGGTTCGTGAACGGGAACGATTACGACCTGTTCGCGGAGGCGTTTGACGCGGGATGTTGAAGCGCTCGCTGAGACCCACGCTCAACTGCCGGAGATTCTGGAAAAGTTTGGAACCGCGGTGATTGTCTCGCGCGAACACGTGAGACCGGGCGGCGCGGCGTGTCGTCCGATATCCGTTTTCGGCCTGCGAGAAATCGCTTGGCGCGGGCGGGACAAATCGGCTAGTCTGGGATGGATGGCCCGTCCCGACGAGACGGCCGATGGGAATGGGCGTTGGGCGCTGCGAGCGGCGTGCCGACAGAGGGATTCTGGTAACCAGAGGAGTGTTTTCATGCGGTCGACGACCTCGGCGGTGCTGTGCCTGCTTCTGACGGCGGGGACGGCTTTGGCGGGCAACAACAACTCGAACCCGGGCCAGATGCCCGACATGCCCATGCCGGCGGCGGCCCAGCAATTCCTGGCGCAGCACGACGGGGCACGGTTCTATTGGACCGGCGATCGCATCACGTCGGTGTACGGCAAGGCGTTCGGCACGGGCGTTTCGGCGCGCGGCGCGGCGGACGCGTTCGTGGCGCAGAACGCGGCGCTGTTCGGCGTGGCGGCCGACGATCTGGTTGCGGGCTCGCTGGCGTCGGACGGCGCGGCGGAGCGTCAGATCATGCCCGACCTCGAGACGGGCAAGATGAAGTTCACGCTGGTGTCATACCTGCAGCAGCGTCAGGGCCTGAATGTGTTCCGCGGCGACCTGCGCCTGCTGGTCCGCGAGGAGGACGGGTTCCCGGTGGTGCTGGCGCGTTCGGCGCTGGCTCCCCTGGGCAACTTCACGGTCGATCAGAACGCGCTGAACAACCCGAACGTTACCGAGGCGATGGAGCAGGCGGACCTGCGCGTGCCGGGTTTCGACAGCGTGAGCGATGAAGAGATGGTGATCTGGGCCGGCACGGACAAGGTCGCCGCCGCCAAGCCGGCGCTGGCGTTCAAGTTCGTGGTGACGCGCGGCCACGCGGGCGACGAGAACTACTCCAAGTACCTGCTCCTGGCGGACGCCAAGACGGGGCAGATCGTGTACTCCGAGGACTTGGTGACGCATGTGGACGTGAACGGCAACGTGAGCGGGATCATCACGCCGGGCAAGAAGGCGGCGGACTGCGCGACGGAGGTGCAGCTGCCCATGCCGTACGCACGGGTCGCGATCGGTTCGACGGTTGCGTACGCGGACGTGAACGGCAACTTCACGATCGCGAACTCCGGCTCGTCGGCGGTGACGGTGGTGTCGGGCGTGCGCGGCAAGTGGTTCCGGGTGTTCAATCCCAGCGCCGACGCGCCGACGATCTCGACGAGCGTGACGCCGCCCGGGCCGGTGAACTTCCTGCACAACAGCGCCAACAACAACGAGACCCGTCGCGGCGAGGTGAACGCGTACTACAACTCAAACGTCGTTCGCGACATGGTGCTGTCGTACAACGCGAACTTCCCGACGATCAAGACGCAGACCGAGTTCCGCGTGAACGTGGCGGTCAGCGGCACGTGCAACGCGTACTACGACGGCGCGTCGATCAACTTCTACAGCGCCGGCGGCGGGTGCTCGAACACGGCGTACGGCGACGTGGTGTGGCACGAGTACGGGCACCACGTGGTGGCCTGCGCCGGCTCGAGCCAGGACCAGTACGGAGAGGGTTACGGCGATCTTCTGGGCGTCGTGATCTCCGACGATCCGATCCTGGGCTACGGCTTCTATCTCAATGTCTGCAACAGCGGCATCCGCACCGCGGCCAACAACCATCAGTATCCCTGCTCGGGCGAGATCCACGACTGCGGTCAGCTCCTGACCGGCTGCTGGTGGAGCACCCGCAACATCCTGATCGGCACCGATCCGTCGACCTATCAGAGTCTCCTCAAGAATTGGGCGGTCAACAGCGTCCTGGTGCACACGGGCGGTTCGATCACCCCGCAGATTACGATCGACGTGCTGACCCTCGACGACAACAACGCGAACATCTCGGACGGCACGCCGCACTACAACCAGATCGCGCAGGGCTTCGGCGATCACAACATGGACGCTCCCCCGCTCGATCCGTTCGACTTTGCGTATCCCTCGGGCAAGCCGGCGAACATCAACCCGGCCGGCGGCTCGACGGCGGACGTCAAGGTGACGGCCAAGGGCTCGTTCACGCTGTCCACGGTCAAGATGTACGTCGATCCCGAGGGCGACGGCACGTACGCCGCGGTCAACGCGTCGAGCATCGGCGGCGGGGTGTATCGCGTGACATTCCCGGCGGCGACGTGCGGCAACACGGTGAAGTACTACTTCACCGCGACCGCGACCAACGGGACGATCGAGACCGACCCGTCGACCGCGCCCGCCACGACCTACAGCACCTTCTCGGGTAACGGGCTGATCACGGCCTTTGCCGACAACTTTGAGACCGACACGGGCTGGACCATCAGCACGACCGCGAGCGCGGGCGGCTGGCAGCGCGGCGTCCCGGTGGCGGGCGGCAACGCGCCGTCGGCCGACGCCGACGGCTCGGGCAAGTGCTATGTCACGGGCAACACCGCGAGCGTGGACGTGGACGGCGGGCAGACGGTCCTGACCAGCCCGACGTTCAACGGAAGCGCCGGCAACGTGTACCTGCAGTACTCGCGCTGGTACAAGATCTCCGGGGCGATCGCCACCGACGCATTCAGCGTCGAGGCCTCGAACAACAACGGCGCAACGTGGACCCCGGTTGAGAGTGTGGCCGCCGGTAGTTCGGAGGCGTCGGGCGGTTGGTACGCCAAGCAGTTCCAGCTCTCCTCGATCCTGCCCCTGTCCGCCACGATGAAGGTTCGCTTCACGGCGCGCGACACCGGTATCGACAATAACGTCGAGGCCGGCATCGACGCCTTCAAGATTCTCACGCCGGACTGCGGCGGCGGTTGCGAGGCCGATTTTAACGGCGACGGCTTCGTGAACGGCGACGACTACGACGCGTTCGCCGGCGAGTTCGAGGTCGGATCGGTGGCGGCCGACGTGAACGGCGACGGCTTCGTCAACGGCGACGACTTCGACTACTTCGCCGGACACTTCGAGGGCGGCTGCTGAGATTCTGACCTCTGAGTCTTCTGTGATCCCACACGCCCGGGCTTACGCCCGGGCTTTTTTTTTCGCGCGGATCGTGCGGGCCGGGGTTTCACGCATCGCCCCTCGGTGTTAGGCTGGTCCTCGCACTTCTGATGGAGAATTCGATGAAGACTTGCGTGGCGGCGCTGGCGCTCGTTGGTTGTTGTTCGCTGGTTTCGCTGGCTGCGGCGCAGCAGGACCTGTTGCCCGACATCATCGTGGATGTGAATGAGCTGTACGACCACGCGATCGTGGTCCAGAACGGGCGCACGCAGCTGCGCCTCTCGAACGGGACGGCGAACACCGGCGCGGGCAAGCTCTATCTCTACGGCGGGCAGACGTATCCCGACAACACGCAGGACGTGATCCAGCGTGTCTATCGCGACGACGGCTCCTGGTACGAGCGACTGGTGGGGCGGTTCGTGTATCACCCCGTTCACAACCACATCCACTTCGAGAACTGGTGCATCTATCGCCTGCGCGAGCGGCTGGCGAACAACGGCGTGGGCGATGTCGTGGCGCAGGGGAGCAAGACGAGCTTCTGCATCCTCGACCTGGTGGTGTACAACCCGTCGCTGCCTGGATTCGACCCTGCGGGGCAGTTCCGCACCTGCGATTCGACGACGCAGGGGTTGAGCGTGGGCTGGATGGACGTGTACAGCCGGAACCTGGCGGGCCAGAACATCGACATCACGGACGTGCCGACGGGCGATTACTGGCTGGAGTCGGAGGTCGATCCCGCGGGCAACGTGCTGGAGAGCAACAAGGCGAACAACATCACGCGCGTGCCGATCTCGATCTACGACGGGAGCCTGACGCCACCCGACGCGTACGAGCCGAACGATTCGATGGCGGAGGTGCGGACGCGGACGGAGGGCACGGCGGTGAGCCCGAACCTCGGGCCGGTGGGGCCGGGCACGACGATCTCGGGGCTGAACATCAACAAAGCGGGAAACCAGGATTGGTACCGCTTCTACAGCCCGGGCACGGGAACGTCGGAGGACTTCATCCGCATCGACTTTGCGAACAGCCAGGGCAACCTGGATTTGCGTCTGTTCGATGACACGGGCGGCGCGCTGGCCGGCAGCTTCAGCAGCGCGAACTTCGAGCAGATCACGCTCGCGGGGCGGGCGCGCGGCTGGTACTGGGCCCTGGTCACGGCGGGGACGAACGGCACGAGCCCGAACTACTCGCTGACGGTCAATCCGGCGACGAGCGCCTCGCCCTCGATCGCGGTGACGCAGCCCTCGGAGGACCTGCACCTGATCCATGGCATCGACACGGTGAAGATCGAATGGACCGCGAGCGATCCGGACAACGACCCGACGTGGGTCACGGTGTACGCGAATACGACGCCGGCGTTCGACGGGCACGAGGTGATGATCCCAACGTCGCTCAATTCGCCCGGCGCGCTCGGGTCGCACGTGGTCAACTCGGCGTACCTCGATCCCGCGACGTATTACTTCGCGTGCGTCGCGACCGACGGCTCGACGACCAGCGCCTCGTGGTCGACCTCGACCGTTACGTTCGGCGAGAATGGGTGCGTCTCGGACTTCAACCACGACGGCTTCGTCAACGGCGACGACTATGACCATTTCGCCGAGCACTTCGAGGGCGGCGAGGGCGAGGCCGACCTCAACAGCGACGGCTTCGTCAACGGCGACGACTACGACATCTTCGCGGGGCATTTCGAGCAGGGCTGCTGAGCGGCGCTCCGAAATCGCCAAGCACTAAACCGCCGAATCACCAAACGGCGAGTCATCAATCGGCCTGATCGCCGAATGAAGACGCGGGTCGTGACGTGCGGCCTCTGGTGATCGCGCGGGGTTGTGTTCAAGGGATGTTTCTGGCCGCTGCTACGATCGGTGCATGATGAATCGTGCGATCGGTCGGGTGTTGCTGGCGGCGCCGGTGCTTGCCGCGATGATGGCGGGCGCGGCCATGCCCGGTGGCGTGAACGGCGATCGATCGGCGGGCGGAGATCCGATCGCGCCGTTGTCCGCGGCGGACCGTGCCGCAGCGGGCGCCGTCACGATCCGTGTGTCGTTCACCAAGGACGTGCACGAAGCGCCGGCGACAGGGCGGCTGGTCGTGATGACCACGCGCAGGGGATCGAAGGTCGGCGAGGCCGATCCGCTCGACGGCCCGTTCTGGGACGAGCCGCAGCCCATGTTCGGGGTCGACGTGAAGGACCTGGCGCCGGGCGCGACGGCGATGATCGACGACAGTGCGACGTCGTTTCCCGCGCCAATCTCGAAGCTCGCTCCGGGCACGTACCGCGTGCAGGCGATGCTCGACATGAAGCGGGAGAACAGCTCGTGGCGGCGCGAGGAGGGCAACCTCTTTTCGTCGGCGATCGCGGAATTGGTGGTGAAGGAGGGACAGGCCGCGAGCGTGGACCTCGTGCTCGACCGCGCGGTGAAGATGGACCCATTGCCGGCGCAGGCGGGTGTTGAATTCGTCGAGGTGAGGTCGAAGCTGCTCTCGGAGTTTCGCGGGTGCGACGTGATGCTGCGCGCGGGGGTCGTCCTGCCGCGCGGGTTCGACGCGAAGCGGAAGTACGCGGCGGTGTACGAGGTGCCGGGGTTCGGCGGCGATCATCGCGGCGTGATGGGGGCGGCGAACCGGCGCGACCGCGTGCCGGAGAACCAGCCCTTCGGCGAGCTGTCGCGGAGCGCGTTCTGGATCGTGCTGGACCCGGAGTCGCCCAACGGGCACACGCTCTTCGCGGATTCGGCGAACAACGGCCCGTGCGGGCGGGCTCTCGTGGAAGAACTGATCCCGGCGATCGAGGCGAAGTACCCGCTCGTTCCCAAGCCCGCGGCCAGGATGCTCCGCGGGCATTCGTCGGGCGGCTGGTCGACGCTGTGGCTGGCGCTGAACTATCCCGAGACGTTTGGCGCGTGCTGGTCGAGTTCGCCCGATCCGGTTGATTTCCACGCGATGCAGGCGGGGAACGTGTACGAGGACGCGAACATGTACACCGATGGCGCGGGCAAGGAGATCCCGAGCCACCTCTCGCGCGGCGTCTCGACCATGAGCGTGCGCCAGGAGAACCTCATGGAAGAGGTGCTCGGGCCCGACAACACCAGCGGGCAGCAGTGGGATTCGTGGTTCGCCGTCTGGGGGCCCAGGGGCGCGGGCGGCCACCCCGCAGCGCTCTTCGATCCGGTCACGGGCATGATCGATCACGCGGTCGCGGAGCAGTACAAGAAGTACGACATCAACGAGCTGACGCGGGCGAACGAGGGGACGTGGGGGCTCGCGTTCCATCAGCGGATCAGGCTGCTGGTGGGCTCGCTCGACAGCTTCTATCTGAACCTGGCGGTTGAACGACTCAAGCCCACGATCGACGCGCTGCACTTCTTCGTGTACCCGGAGGGGAAGAACGGCTGGATCGAAATCGTGCCCAACGCGGACCACGGGACCGTGATGGGCGCACCCCGGGCGCGCGACATCCCGAAGGAGATGCTCGAGCACCTGAAGCGGACGAAGGTACTGGAACCGTAAGCGGTAGGAACAACGATCTCACCGCGAAGGACGCGGAGAAGAGGACGGAAGGGACTCAGAGAGTTGTTCGAGCGGCCGGGCGGTTGGGTGGAAGAAGGCGCGAGGCGGGCAGGAGAGGGCATGGCGCGGCGGTTTGACCTGATTGCGATCGACCTGGACGGCACGCTGTTCGATCCCGCGGGCGCGGTGAGCGACCAGAACGCCGCGGCGTTGCATAGAGCGCGCGAGGCCGGGGTCCACATCACGATCTGCACGGGGCGCGGGTTGGTGGAGTGCCAGCACGCGCTCGACCGCATCGAACAGGCCGAGCCGGTCGTGGTCGCCGGCGGGTCGATGATCGCGTGCCCGAGAAGAAGGCGCACGCTCCATCGCTTCTCGATCGATCAGGACGTGGTGCGACACGCGACGCGGCGCGTGCTGGCGCACGGGCACCCGGCGCTGGTGCTCAAGGACCCGCTCGAGGCGGGCTACGACTATCTCGTCGTGCAGGGGAACGACCGCATCCCCATCGATCCCGTCACGGCGTGGTGGTTCGAGTCAATGGATGTGCGCGTGCGCTACGCGGCGTCGCTCGACGAGGACGAACACCCCGAGCACACGGTGCGCGTCGGCGCCTGCGGGCTCTCGGGCACGCTGGCGCGGATGAAGACGGAGTTGATCGAGAGCTTCGGCGACAGCGCGATGATCCACCACTTCCCGGCCGTCGTCGCGCCGCATCACGCGCGGACGACCGAGGACGGGCAGACGCTGCACGTGCTCGAGGTCTTCGACAAGGACGCGAACAAGTGGTCGGCGATCCGGCGGCTGGCCCGCGAGTGGGAGATCCCTGAGGCGCGGATCGCGGCGATCGGCGATGAGATCAACGACCTGCCCATGATCCGCGGCGCGGGCCTGGGGATTGCGATGGGGAACGCGGTGCAGGCCGTGAAGGAATCGGCGCGGCGGGAGACCAAACCGAATACCCAGAGCGGCGTGGCGCACGCAATCGAGAAGGTCCTTTCGGGCGAGTGGAGTTGAACGAAACCCGAGCGGGTTCATGTCGGGCCGCGACGGATCGATCTTGCGAGGTGCGGGATCGCCGAGTTCCGGAGTTCGATTTCATGGGCCGCGGCGAGTTTGCTCGCCCAAGCGACCAAAATCCCTTGGCGGTTTTCGCGGGACGCGGGTAGATTGCTCGCTCCGATCGGCGTGTCCGGATGCACGCACGGCCGGATGAAGGAGCAGCCCGTGAAGCAACTGCGTAAAACGCTGGTGGTGGGTGCGATGTCGCTGGGGACGCTGGCGCAGGCCCAGACGATCGTGCAAGGACCGGTCACCAATCCAAACAACGGACATCGTTATCTTGTTGTGCAGGCATCGAACTGGAACCAGATGGAGACGTTCGCCCAGTCGCTGGGCGGGCACCTGGCGACGATCGAAGATGTACTCGAGAACGCCTGGATCAGCGCGAACCTCACCAACAGCGGCAATTGGAAGCTCTTTATCGGGCTGAACGACGCCGCGGTCGAGGGGACGTATGTCTGGGCGGACGGCTCGACTTCGGCGTATCGGAACTGGGCCGGTGGCGAGCCGAGGCCGGACGACTATTGCCTTCTCCAGCCAGGCCTTGGCGGCAAGTGGACAATGGGGAACAGCACGTACTCGCCGTATGGCGTGATCGAGTTGTCGGGTTCGATCAAAGTGCCGGGCGACTACGCGACGATTCAGGCGGCGGTCGACGCGGCGTACGCGGGCTCGACGATCGAAGTCATGCCGGGAACATACGTCGGCGGCGTTGAGATCAACAAGCCGCTCACTCTCAAGTCGGTGTACGGCGCGGGCGCGACGACGATCAACCTGGCGTCAACGGGCCAAGTGAGGTTTGTTCCCGGCGCCACGAGCGGAACGCTGCTGGACGGATTCACGATCACCGGAGCGCACGATGTCGCCGCGCTCTTGGCCGACGGCTCGGGCGTGGGCGGACGCGTGACCAACTGCGTTTTCACCGGCAACCACTGCCCTCTTGATCTGGGCGGTGCAATCCTAATCCTGACTGAATTTGGAACGCTGACGTTCGAGAACTGCACGGCAGCGGGAAACTCGGCGTTGCTTGCCGGGGGGGCCTATGTTCAGGCCGATTCCTGCACCGCCGTCTTCGTCAATTGCCTCTTCACAGCCAACGCGTCGGCCTATCCCAACTCGCACGGGGCCGTGGAATCGCAGGGGGGCACCATTGTCCTGCGCAACTGCACAGTCGCGGGAAATACACAAACCAGCTACGGAGTATCGGGGTACGGCGGGAGCGGTCCGACTCGCATTCAGATCTACAACAGCATCGTGGACAGACCTCTCAATGCCGGATTCTTGGCCGATATCACCGCCACCTACTCGAACATTTCGGGCGGCTGGGCGGGAGTCGGGAACTTCAGCGGCGATCCGAAGTTCATCGGCGGCGGGAACTACGCGCTGCGCGGCGATTCGCCCTGCGTCGACGCGGGCAACGTCTATGACTATTCCGGCATCGGGGGCGCGATCGACCTGGCGGGCAATCCGCGGGCGAAGAACGACCCGAACGTGATGGACACGGGCGTCGGCGTGCCGCCGATTGATATCGGCGCGTACGAGTTCCAGCCGCTCGATCCCAACTGCCCGGCGGACTTCAACGGCGACGGCTTCGTGAACGGCGATGACTACGACGCCTTCGCGGAGCATTTCGAGGAAGGGTGCTGATCTCGCGCGCGGTCAGGCGGTGACGTCGATGCCCGCGTGTTCGTCGTCCTTCGGTTCATCGTCGGAGGCCGATTCATCTGCGCCCGCGGCTTCCGACGAGTTGTTCTCCTCGGCGGCCTCGTCGGTGTCCGAAGGTTGATCCGCGGGTACGGCGGCGTCCGTTTCGCCCGCCGCGCCTGTGTCATCTGCTCCGCCCGCTACATCCGTTCCCTCGCCGGACGAGGGTTCGTCGGTCGAACCGCCGGAATCGACCGGATTATCGCCGAGGTATGAACCATCACTGTCGGACGTTCCGTCGTCGACGGTGTCGCTGGCATCGCTGCCGGTCTCCGACGGAGCCGCGGGCCATCCGCCGCTCGGTTCGTCGCCCTCATTCACGCCAAAGTCCGCGTTCGTTTCAGAATCCTCGTTCGGAGATTGGCCGGACTGCGAATCTTCGGCCTGAGATTCGTCGAGCGGTTGGGCGTCGTCTCCAGCCATGCCCGCGGCGGCACCTGTGTTCTGATCCATGCCGTCATCGAGGTCGGATTGATTCTCGTCGTTCGACTGGCCCGACGCCGAGAAGTCGGCGGTTCCATCCGATTGATCGGCCGATTCCTCGACGATTGTGCTGGAGGACGAGGAAGCGATTTCCACCTTGGCTGGCATGATCCTGGTTGTCAGGGCGGCGGGGGACTGGTCCACGAACTTGTGCTTGCGGCTCGGAGCGGGGCGAGTTTCTTCAAGGTTCCCTTCTCGCGCGGCGCTGTTCGGCGTCGACGCACTCGAACGGCGCGACGAGGTGTCGGCGACCGCGACGCGATCGGAAACCGGCGTCGGGGCGCGGGATGGAATCGGCATGCGAGAGAATGCGCGAGCACGGCCTGCCAACGCGCTCAGCATGAGGGGTGCCGACACACTCCCACTCGGCGCCGCGGCGGCGCCAGCGGGTGCCTCCGCGGATTCTGATGTGACCGACCTGAGACCCGCGGCCCGGGTGATGTTTGCGCCAAAACGGGCCGCCAACGCTCCGAGGTTCAGACCGATCGAACTCATGCGTCCCCCGTGTCAGTGGAAATCGAGCATGTCGAAATCGGGCGGGTAGCAGAGCGACCGAACCAAGACGGGACTGAGGCCTCCGATCAAAGGTGTCTACAGCGGCATAAATTGCGCGATTTGTGCAGGCGGAGGGAGAAGGCGTCAAGAACAGGACCCGATAGCCATAGGGCAAGGCGATTGAGGACTGTTGACTCTATTGTGAGAACGAAGAATTCGCCAAAAGTTGGCACGATTGCAACTTGCTCGAGTTGGCGGTGGTTGCTATACCTGAGCGTGCGTGGGGCTGGCTGAGCGGCCCTGCCTGGACCACGGCCGAGTTCGCCCGGGAGTCTGCAGGGGTTCAAAGCATCGCGTGTATTTCTCGGGCGAGGATTCGGTTGGCAATGGTCAATATTTACGTCGGTAATCTGCCATACAGCACCACGGATGCGGAGCTCACCGAGCTGTTCGCACCGCACGGCAACGTCCGCCGTGCCAGCGTGATCATCGATCGCGAGACCGGCCGGTCACGCGGGTTCGGATTTGTCGAGATGGAAGACGCGGCCCAGGGCAATGCCGCCATTCAGGCCCTCAACGGCCAGGACATGGATGGGCGGAAGCTGATCGTCAACGAGGCCAAGCCCCGTGAACAGGGCGGCGGCGGCGGTGGCGGGCGTGGCTTCGGCGGTGGCGGCGGCGGGCGTGGCTTTGGTGGTGGCGGTGGTGGCGGTGGTCGCGGCGGCTATGGCGGAGGCGGCGGCGGCGGTCGTGGTGGCTATGGCGGCGGTGGCGGTGGTCGCGGCGACCGTGGTGACCGCGGGGGTGACCGCGGCGGCGGGCGCGACGACGGCGGCTGGTAATCCGCTTCTCGGACGCTCATCCTTTGCACTCCAGGCCCCGGTCCGTCCGGGGCTTTTTTCGTGGCCGGATGCCGGCTCAACTTCGCTTGGACGCTGGGGCGTTGCCGGGTAAGGTGGAGTTCGGCACGGTCAGACCATTTACCTCTCTTCGGGAGAAGCTCGATGTCAATCTGCGCTCGCTCCGCGGCGGCTTTGGTGGCGCTCGCCACGTTCACGTCCTCGGCCATGGCCGACGGGCAGGCGGTGATCAGCCTGGCCGGCCTGAAGATCAAAAACGCGACGAACCAGACGAAGTCGAGTTCGCCGGACACGATCGACGCCGGGCCGCGGTATTCGTACGTGGTGGACGGCATGGTGAAGGGTGACAGCGGTCTGCTGGCGGCGCTCTACCCGTCGCCGACGCCCCTGGCGACGATTCTGGAATCGTTCCAGCCCGGCGCGTCGGAGGCGCTGGCGGGCGCGGTGAACAATCTGGCGGCGACGCACCCGGTCGTGCTACTCGACCAGACGTTCAGCGGGACGACGGTGATCCTGAGCGTGACGGTCAATTTCAGCGCGCACTTCACGGTGGGGATCGACGCGGGCAACAACGCGTACTTCAGCCTCTCCAGCGTGGTGATCGATCCGTCATTCATCGTGGGGAGCATGAGCTTCACGAGCGGGACGGCGACGATCAAGCGCGTGGCCTGTGCCGCGGACAGCAACTGCGACGGATTCGTGAACGGGGACGACTTCGACCTGTTCGCGACATGGTTCGACACGGCCTCGCCGCGCGGGGATTTCAACCGCGACGGGTTCGTGAACGGCGATGACTATGACCTGTTCGCGGAGGCGTTCGAGGCGGGGTGCTGAGGAGGAAGGCACCGGGCGTCAGGAATTGGGCATGCGGGGAAGCAAACCAGGATGCGGCGGCTCGCGCGGCGCGGGCTTCGGGCGCGGGGAGCGTGCTCCTGCTCTTGAGTGTTTCGCCGGAAGGTCGAAGGACTTTGACGGGAGAGAGAACATGTTGATTCGTTGCGTGTCGGCCTTGGCGTTGGCTTCGATGGCGGGGACGGTGTCGGCGCAGTGCGCGTACAACTCGTCAATTCTGGGCGCGTTCCTCGGCCAGGGAAATCCGGCCAACGGGCAGCAGCAGGTGTCGAGCGTCGATTGGACGTATGAGCGCTCGCAGTCGAACGGATCCGGGCGGGTTCTGCTGGAGGGGGTGACCAGCGGCTCGTGGAATGTTCCCAACGGACGCGGGGCGTGGGGCTCGCCCACGCAGGCCTACTTCGTGCCGCTGGCGGGCCCGGTGTACTCGACGATCACCGCGCAGAATCAGATTCCGTTCTACTACCGCGCTCCGTCGTTCGATGGGATCATGCTGCACCCGAATTTCGGGGCCGAGGTCGCGCGGGCGCTGATGACAGCGCCGGCGAACATGACGCTGTCGACGTTGGTGGTGAAGACCGAGCTGCTGGGACAGGCCAGCGGAGACGCGCAGATCGGCGCGAAGGTCGAACTCGCGGCGGGCGGCGAGGTGGTGCTGATCCCCGCGACGACAATCGTGTCGCTCGCGACGGCGCGGACGTTGTCGCCTTCGAGCGGATTGCCACGGACGTTGGCGGCGGGCGACCGCGTGGTGGTCTGGACCGGGAGCGGGAGCGGCGGGAATGCGGCCGAAGACTGGATGAACGTCGACGCAACGCTCGGGCTCGCGGGCGTGCCGCTGCTCAATTCGGGGAACCGGATCTTCGCGAACTGCGGCGAGGGCGTGACGATGGGCGTGTCGGCGGCGGGCGCGACGTCGTACCGCTGGTACAAGGACGGCACGGCGCTCCTCGACGGGGCGTCGGAATCCGGCGCGACGATCAGCGGCGCGGGCACGGCCCTGATGTCGATCGCGGGCTTCGGTTTCGAGGATGAGGGCACGTACTGGTGCGTCGTGGGCAACTGCATCGGCGATCGCGAGACGGCACACTCGCCGGTGTACATGTGCTTCGGCGATTTCAACTGCGACGGCTTCGTGAACGGTGATGACTACGACTCGTTCGCGTCGCTGTTCGAGGAGGGCAACATCGGCGCGGACTTCAACCACGACGGGTTCGTGAACGGCGACGACTACGACGCCTTCGCGTCGCGGTTCGAGGTGGGGTGCTGAGCTTCGCTCAGAAACCACCAAAGGGGCCGAATCGCTCAATGGTCAAATGAGCACAATGACGAGCGAGAACTCGGCGAGAGAACAGCCGGGCTGTGAGACCACGGGAGTCAGCGAGAAAGGAACGACATGTCGATTCGTGTGATGCTGGGGGCGTGCGGCGTGGCGGCGGGCGTGTGCGGTTTGTCAGGCATGGCCGCGGCGCAGAGCGAGCTCTATATCTCTGAGTACAAGTATCAGGACGCCCAGATGTCGGCGGTAAGGACCGACGGCACCATGCCGCGGACGATGTTCTCGCTCTCGCCCTCGCTGTGGCTGCCGATCGGGATTGCGTATCGGCCGTCGACGGGACGGCTCTTGTGGATGGACTCGGCGGGCGCGAGCGACGTGATGTCGGCGACGACCGCCGGCGCGTCGCAGCAGACCTTGGCGACGGTGCCCGGCTTCTGCAAGGGCGTGTCGCTCGACGCGCTGGGACGGATCTATTTCGGCTCGGACAACATGGTGCAACGCGTCAACGCCGACGGCACGGGGCGCGTGGTGCTGTTCACGTCGGCGATTTCCTACCCGGTCGGCGCGCCGTATGTCGACGCGACTAACGGGCATGTGTATTTCGGCGACGACGGCGAGATCAAGCGCATCAATCTCGACGGCACGAATCTCAAAGTCGTGATCCATGGCATCAGCCAGGCGCGGGCGATCGGCCTCGATATCGCCAACAGCCGCATCTACTGGATCGACGCGGACACCATCTCGGACTACATCGGGCGCGCCCGCCTCGACGACACGCAGTTCACGGTGCTGATCGACGGCTCGACGAGCGTGGTACAGAGCAGCGGGCTCATCGACTTTGTCGTTCATCCGGCGGGCAATGCGATCTACTTCGCGGACGAGCTTCTGGAGAACGTGTACAAGACGGATCTTGCGGGCGCGGGCAAGCAGGTGATCTTCACGAGCGTAAACGGGCGGTCGCCGTCGGGCCTGTCGCTCGACACCGGGGCGGTCGCGCAGGCGTTGCACGACGTTGACCACAACGGCATTTCGGATGACGTCGATATCGCGGGCGGCGCGGCGGATTGCGACAACAACGGCGTGCCCGATCGGGCCCAGATCAGACCCTGCGAGCAGCTGAACCTGCTGCTGGACAGCGGCTCGAACGCCGCGATCTCCAACGGTCACGCCATCGGGAGCGTGAGCCAGTGGCAGATGCTCCAGCCCTTCGACGTGCCGGGCGGTGGTTGGGACATCGACCGGATCGGGCTCGACGGGTTCACGGTGAACTATCACGACGGCTCGGGGATGGATGTCGCGCTCTTCCCGGACGACGGATCGGGCCAGTATCCGGACGAAACCGGCGCACCGATCGCGGCAGCCGTTATGAACTTCCGGTTCAACATCAACAAGGTGAACTGGCAATATGCACCGATGAAGGCAACCCTCGCGCCGGGGCGCTATTGGGTGCGGGTCGTGGCCCATGTGCCCGCGGTGTATCAGTCGTCGCCGAACCGCGGGTTCACCGGCCTTGGCGCCTGGGCCCGGACAGGCTCGGGGAGTTATGTGAACGCGCCGCCGATGGCGCTGCGGCTGATCGATGACCTGGCGTGCCCGGCGGACTTCAACGGCGACGGTTTCGTGAACGGCAACGACTACGACGAGTTTGCCAGCGCGTTCGACGTCGCGGACCTGGCGGCCGACTTCAACCACGACGGCTTTGTGAACGGCGACGACTACGACGCCTTCGCGGAGCACTTTGACGCGGGGTGTTGAGCGGCGGCCGAGGTTGCCTGACATGCACGCGTCGCATCGCCCAGTGGAGGAACGCGCAGGCGAGCAAGCGTGCTTGTGGCGACTCGAATCGATCTTCCGATGTGGCGCACGAGGCAGCTCGGCCGGCGCGGAGGCGATGTTGCCGATTTGCCGCGTCGATGTCGCGCGACGTGGGGGGAGCGCGTGAAAGCGGGCAAGCCCGCTCGCTACACCACGAACACGAAGACGTGCCGGTGGCACAAGACAGCACCGACGTCGCGAGGCGGTGATCGATGGCACGCGGACACTCCCGAAGGGATCGCGGGCCACCGAAGGCACATGCAAAGCCCGTTACGGCGGGAGGGCGGCGTCGCGCTGAGTGAGGGTCGGCTCTTCGCGGATGTCGTCGGGCTGGCGGGCGCGGAGCAGGAGCGCCAGGGCGAGGAATCGCGCGAGCGACGAGGCCGCGAAGATGATGAGGTAAGCGCGGCGGTTCTCGCCGAGGACCGCCAGGAGCTGGCCTCCGATGAGCGAGCCGGCGGTCATGCAGGCGTAGTTCACGAGGTTCCACTTGGTGAGGATGCTGGTGCGTTCGCGCGGGTGGAGCGCGTCGAAGAACATGAGGAGCGAGGCGAGCTCGAAGGCGCCCCACATGCCGCCGACGAGGAGTTGGACGGCGAAGAGGACGCCGATGTTGTCGGAGAGTGTCCAGAGGGGCGCGAGGGGGACGAGGGCGACGGCGCTGATCCAGGCCAGGCGGAGCGGGCCGTGGCGGTGCGCGATGCGTCCGGCGAAGGGGAGCGCGGCCATTCGGCCGGCGAATGCGGCGGCGAGGAGTGCGGCGTGGAGGTGTCGCGCGGATTCGAGGCCGACCTGCTTGAGCACGTAGGGGTTGAAGAAGGGCTGGGCGATCTGGGCGGCGATGGCGGTGGCGCCGGCGAAGAGGATGAAGCGGCCGTCGAAGGAGTGGAGCGCCTTGGAGGCGAACTCGGGCCAGGAGACATCGCGTTCGTTCATGTCGAGCGGGCGCGGCTCGCTGATGCGGAGCATCTCGGTGCCGCTGACGATGCGGGCGATGCAGGCGATGGAGAAGACGACGGCGAAGGCGCGGAGGACGGCGAGGGAGTTGTCGGGGTTGGCGGCCTGGATCTGCTCGATGAAGAGGCCGCCCAGGAGGAGACCGAGGAGGACGCCGGCGTTGCACCATCGTGAGCGCCGGGCGAAGTAGCGGGCGCGGAGGCGCTCGGGGAAGATGAGGCACTTCCAGGTGGTCCAGGCCGGGCCGCCGGAGACCGAGCCGAACCAGTAGAGGGTGGCGGCGGCGAAGACGAGCCAGGTGGGGACGCGGCCGAGCCAGGCGGAGATGATGAGCGGGATGAGCGCGGCGGCCTGGAGGTAGGCGTTGGCGACGACCCAGGCGCGGTAGGAGCCGAGCTTTCGGACGCCCCAGGGCGTGAGGAGCTGGAGGAAGGCGCAGAGGCAGATGGGGACGGTGGCGATGAGGCCGGAGGTGACCTGCGTGGCGCCGATGGCCAGGACGAAGGCGGGGAACTGGTTCTCGGCGAGCCCGACCATGACGGAGTAGGAGGTGCCGTCGATGGCGGAGTGCTTGAGGTTGTGTCGGAGCTGGGACATGGGCGGGAGGGAGGGTAGGGAGTGGCCAAATCGCCAAAGCGCCGCGTGGCCGAATTGGCAAATGAAGCGGTGGCACGCGGCGGGTTGCGGAGGCGAACGGCGCGATCGATCAGCGATCGGGCGCGGCGGGGGATTCGGCGTCGTAGGCGGCCTTGAGGGCGGGCCAGTAGGGGCTCTTGCTCAGTTGTTCGAGGAACTCGCGCTTGAAGGCGGCGGCCTGGGATTCGTGGCCGACGGAGGCGCGATCGAAGACCTGCCAGGCGAGCGCTTCGTGCCCGCCGTACATGAGGTGGAGCATGGTGTGCCAGAGACTGGGAGGGGGCCATTTGGCACCGATGGTTTCAGCTTCTCGGTCAGAACCGATAGCGAACTGCACGAGCATATCGAACGGCAGTTTGGGTGCTGGTGCTCGTGAGAGTTCGGCGGAAGGCGCGAACTCGACGCCGTTCCACAAGAGCGCGAGCTCGGGGGCGGACCCCATCGAAACGGGTTCATCCCAAGAGCGGAACGTCCAATCACGAAGTCGAAGGTGGGGAGGGCGGTCGTTGATCGCGTCGACGACTTGCACGGAGGTCTCAACTCCGTCGATCGTCGCGAGGAGTCGAGGTGGGTCTGACTCCGAGTAGATGCGAAGCGTCTGGCAGCAGTCCGGGTCACCGATCGAGGTTGAGGTGTGGAGAAATACCTCCGGAGTGCCGTCGCCCGTGAGATCGATCTTCAGTACAGACCATGATCTGCGATCTTCTTTCAGTCCGATTCGACGCAGGCTTATTCCCGCGCCACCCAAAGCCGGGTTGAGCGTGTCGAAGACTCCCGTGGACTTGTAGAACACTCGGGTGCGAGTGCGCAGTTCGTTATCCGGGCGGCCCCCCTTAAGAAAGACGATTCGCCAGTCGCCGTAGTCGACTTCATCATCGCGCACCCAGGTTCGGTACCGGATGAACCACCACGCCTCGCGGAAAGGCTGAGGCCAGAGTTGCCACGCGGGGAGGACGAGGATGGCGAGGAGCGCGGCGATGAAGAGCGGGACGCGGCGCTTGCGGGCACGCCTGCGGGCGGCGGATGGAATGAGGCCGCATTCGGGGCAGGGGGAATCGGCGGCGAGGTCGCGGCGGGAGTAGGCGCAGTGGGGGCAGGTGAGCGCGCGGGGGGTGCGCCAGAGTTGGATGAGGACGCCCATGCCGAGCAGAGCAGAGAGCGTGCAGAGGATGGTGAAGACGGCGTCGAGGAGCATGGTAAGACGTGGTTCGGAGCGTGGTGGTCGATTCTCAGACTACCACGAGAGGATTTGGCCGGCGTGTTGTTGCGGTGCGACGAAGTGTCATGAATGCGGAACACGGGTGGACCACACAGGACAATCGCACGGGTACGAAGTCGTGTCCGTGGCGCGATGGATCAGCGATCGGGCGCGGCGGGGGATTCGGCGTCGTAGCCAGCTTTGAGGGCGGGCCAGTAGGGGCTCTTGCTCAGTTGTTCGAGGAACTCGCGCTTGAAGGTGGCGGCCTGGGATTCGTGGCCGACGGAGGCGCGATCGAAGACCCGCCAGGCGAGGGCTTCGTGCCCGCCGTACATGAGGTCGAGCATGGTGTCCCAGAAGGCGGGTTGGGGCCACTTGTCTGGGACATGTGAGAGTGATGTTCCAACAGCCGCTGCGGCGAGGCCCTCGATGCTTGCTGTCGGTACGGGCGTGCGCGAAAGTTCGGCGGAGGGCTCGAACGCGATGCCGTTCCAGACGAGCGAGAGTTCGGGCGCGGGTGATTCGGCGAACGAGGCGTTCCAGTACCGGAAGGTCCAGTCGCTCAGCGTGAGGTGGGCCGGGCGGTTTTCTGAGGGTCGGAGAACCGTTACATCGGAGTCCAGACCTTCGACGCTTGCCAGGAGTCGGGGCGGGTCGGCTTCGGTGAAGACGTGTAGCACGAAGCAGCAGTGCGCGCCGCCGGTATATTCGGAGAGGAAGATCTCGGGGATGCCGTCGTCGGTGAGGTCGACGTGCAGGAGCGTGGTGGGATCGAGTGGGTCGGTCTTGAGATTGCCGCGGAAGAAATCGCCACCTTCGCCTTCGGATCTTGGAGTGAGTGAATCGAAGACGAGAGAAGACTTCCACCAGAGCTGGGCGCGTGAGGCGAACGATTCGTTGTCGGGGCGGCCGCCCTTGAGATAGACGATGCGCCAGTCGTCGTACGTGGATTCGTGATCGCGTACCCAGGTCTTGTAGCGGATGAGCCACCACGCCTGGCGGAAGGGCGAGGGCCATATGAGCCACGCGGGGAGGACGAGGATGGCGAGGAGCGCGGCGATGAAGAGCGGGACGCGGCGCTTGCGGGCGCGCCCGCGGGCGGCGGATGGAATGAGGCCGCATTCGGGGCAGGGGGAGTCGGTGGCGAGGTCGCGGCGGGAGTAGGCGCAGTGGGGGCAGGTGAGCGAGCGCGGGGTTCGCCGGAGGTGGATGAGCACGCCCACGCCGAGCAGAGCGGAGAGCGTGCAGAGGATGGTGAAGAGGGTTGAGGGGAGCATTTGGGGGACGCGGCGTGACGCTCAGTGCGGCCAGCGCCAGGCGAAGATGGCGCCGGTGATGAGGCCGTAGACGATGCCGTCAAGGACGCGGAAGACGATGCTGCGTACATACGTGCCGTCCCATATGCAGACGGGGATGAAGGCGAACGAGTAGGCGAGTACGCCGGCGGTGCCGACGACCCGGAAGACGCGAGCGAAGGAGGCGGGGCCTGGGATCGCGATGCTGGCAAGGTAGGCGATGGCAAAGGTGACGACGATGTGGACGATGAGGGTGGCGATCATCTTGTCGCCCATGGTGAGGGGTGTGCGCCAGAGGGTGAGGTGGGCGACGGGCCCCTGCTCGAGGGCTTTCTTGACCTTTTCGGGGTCCAAGGGAACGTGGGAGCGGATGTCGGGGATGACGTAATTGCCGGGCTTGATGCCGAGTTTGCGGAACGTGTCCATGAGGGTGTCTTCATCGGCGGTGGGCAGGGTGAAGTAGTCGTGTTTGTGATGGAGCCCAGGCCCGCTGATGGTCATGGCGACAAAGCAAACGGCGACGGCGGAGAGAAGGATGGTGAGCCAGAGTGAGGCGAGGTCCATGCGGTTCCTTTCGTTGCGTCCGAGCGTACCGGCGATGGGTTTGAGAGGGTGAGCGTGTGAGTCGGGACATCCGTGGCGAGCAGTGATTTGGCGGGGTCCTATGGAGTATGTGGTGCGGAATGACGGTGTCGCCGATTGGCTGTACGCATGGAAGAAGCGACAAGAGATCTGCGGCGCAACGTCAAATCCGGCAGCGAATCGGGATCACCGGGAGGGGGATTGCGATGGGCAAATCTCAGATTGCGGATCCCAAATCGCTGATCAGATACACGACTGGGTCTGGTGCGCGGAGCGTTACAGCGTCTTGCTGAGGATGGCGCTGGTGTAGTTGGTGTAGGGCCACTTCCAGAACTCGACGAAGCGGTAGCCGCGTTTGAGGTAGAAGTTCTTGAGGGCGGTGTCGGGGTCGGCCATGCTGAGGGCCAGCTCGGTCGAGCCGCATTCGCGGGCGCGGCGCTCGACGGTGTCGAGGAGGATCTGTCCGATGCCGCGGCCTTGGAGGTTGGTGTCGACGGCGAACTGGGAGAAGCTGTCGACGTGGGGCTGCTGGAACCAGGGCGGTCCCTGGTCGGGCTCTTCTTCGTGGAAGAGGATGATGCCGACGACGCGCTCGCCGCGTGGATGGGTGGGGTCCTTGAGGGTGGCGACGTAGCACTCGCCGGAGTTGCAGCGGCGCGCGGTGGTGGCGTCGTCCTGGCGGCCGGCGAGGGGCGCGAGGCCCATCGCGACCTGCGCGGCGTAGGCGCGGTGGAGGAGCTTGGTGATTTCGGGGATGGGGTCGCCGTCACGGAGGCGGCGGACGATCGGCGGGTCGAGAGACGGCGCGCCGGCGGCGGCTGGCGCGGGAGTTGAAGAGGATGTTGGCGAGGTAGTTGGTGGGGTGACGCGCACGGGGCTTCCCGGCGGGACGGCGCGGGACTCGGATGGCGGCGTCGGGGCGGTCATGAGGAACAACTCTACACTGTCTCCTGTGAACAATCCCGACAAAAGCAGAGTGTTTACGGGCGAGGGCGGCGGCGGACCGACGCGGGACACCAACGCCGGGGCGGGTGGGCCAACGCGGGATGCGCCGGCGCCCGGTGCGCCCGCACCGAACTCGCCCACGCCGAGTCGGGGCGCGACGCGGGTGCGAGTGAGGTATTGCGAGTGCGATTCGATGGGCGTGGCGCACCACGCGAGCTATGTGCCGTGGCTTGAGATCGGGAGGACGGAGCTGCTGCGCTCGACGGGCGTGTCGTATCGAACGCTGGAGGCGCACGGCGTGTTCCTGGTGATCGTGAAGCTGGAAGTGCGGTATCGGAGGCCGATCCGGTATGACGACGTGGTGGAGGTGAGAACGAAGGTGGTGGGCGGATCGCGCGTGAAGATCGAGCACGAGTATGAACTGGTGGTGGTGGAAAGGGACGGAGCGGCGAAGGAGGAAGCGGTGGCCGCGGCGGCGACGACGCTGGCGTGCGTGGATGGAGAGGGACGGGTGAAAGAGCTGCCGGGGTGGCTGGTGGCGGAAGGAAGGCACTAGGGATTAGGCACTTGGCACTGGGGGAAGAGAAGGCAGAAATTTTCAACGCGGAGGACGCGGAGAGCGCAGAGGAAGAGACGGGAGCGGAGATAGAGAAGCGGCGGAGGACGGGGCGAACTCAATGAGCGCGACGAAGCGAAGAAGACGAGAACTATTTAAACTCGATTCGCCAGTATTTCGGAGTGCCGTGTTCAAAGACAACGCTTGATTCCTCAACTCTTCGCTCTTCGGGCAAGATGCTCTCAAAGGCCCAGATGTCAGACACAAACCCCGTCACAATCCCTCGATCATTGAGAAACTGAATCTCCAGTCGTGGCTTTATTGCCTGCTTGTCTTGATTCAGATACCACAACGTGACTCGATGAATCTCACCCCGATCGCTCTTGGTGCTCTTGGTTGCGACCTCGAACCGCAAGAGATACTTCTCGTTGACCTCTACGACTTCACCAATAAGCGGTCTTAGGTCGGGATAGATTTTGTGCAGCTCTTCATCACGAATCACGTCGAGTGCCGATTTGAGTTCTGACAACCTTGCTCGAACGGCCTCCTCTGCGACCAACCTCCCTTTCCGTTCGCGCTCTATTTCTTCGGCAGCCATTGCCTTTGCTTGATCAATTGTTTTTCGCAGACTCTCAACTTCCTTTTCACGTTCCATCAATGCTGATTCTGCGTTCCGAGCCTTTGCAACTGAGTCTTGCTTCATGGTTTCTAGCTCGAGCCTGAGTGCTTCTTGTTCGCTTCGAATCGCTGCGATTCGAACGGTCGCCTTGGATTCCTGCTCGATCAACGCGGTCTTCAGTTCAGAAACCTCTTCTGCGGCGAGGTGCGCGGCTTCGCTTACAGCCTGTTCCTTCTCCGCCAGGCGTGATTGAGCGGCAGCGGCATCCTGATGGAATCGCCACACACCGAAAAGAGATACTGCCAGCAGTAGAGCGAGGAGTCCAGCAAGGGTCTTCATGAATGAGCCCTCTCAAAGTTCAACAGTCTGTCAAGCCAGACCAGAATCAGCACATTCTATTAGCTGAGCGCTTCCATCGCCTTGCCGATGTCGGGGCATTCGATGATGGTGCCCTTGGCGCTCTGCGCCAGGCGCTTGGTGTCGAGGCCCTTGACGCGCGGGACGAGGATGGTCGTGTAGCCGAGGCGGGCGGCCTCGAGGCAGCGCTGTTCCATGTGCGAGACGGGGCGGACCTCGCCGCCCAGGCCCACCTCACCGACGACGGCGGTGGACGCGGGGAGGGCGCGCTTGAAGTGCGCGCCGGCGATTGCAAGCGCGAGCGCCAGATCAGACGCGGGCTCGACGACGCGGATGCCGCCCACGGCGGAGGCGAAGACGTCGCGATCGGCGAGGCGCAGGCCGGCGTGCTGCTCGAGCACGGCGATGAGCATGGCCAGGCGGTTGGCGTCGAGGCCGGAGGACTTTCGCTTGGCGGCGCCGATGAAGCCGGTGGCGGTGAGAGCCTGGACCTCGACCATGTGGCAGCGGGTGCCGGCGACGACGGGGCAGACGGCCGAGCCGGGGCGGGGCTTGGCCTCGGCGGCGGGGAGAGCGGAGGCGCCGTCGGCGACGGGCGACAGGCCGCCCGCGGTCATCTCGAAGAGCCCGAGCTCGAGCGTGGTGCCGAAGCGGTTTTTGACGGCGCGGACGATGCGGTGTGCGTGGTAGCGATCGCCTTCGAAGTAGAGGACGGTGTCGACGAGGTGCTCCAGGAGGCGCGGCCCGGCGAGCTGGCCGTCCTTGGTGACGTGCCCGACCATGACGACGGCGATGCCGGAGAGCTTGGCGAGGTAGACGAGTTCGGCGGAGCAGCGGCGGAGCTGGGCGATGGAGCCGGGGGCGGCGTCGAGATCGGCCTTGTAGATCATCTGGATGGAGTCGATGACCAGGACGCGCGGCGTGGTCTTGCGGGCCTGCTCGACGATGCGTGCGAGGTTGGTGTCGGCGAGCACGAGAAGATCGGGGCCGGCGTGGTCGCGGGCGAGGCGCTGGGAGCGGAGCTTGATCTGTTCGGCGGACTCTTCGCTGGAGACGTAGAGGGTGCGCACGCCGCGGGAGGCCCAGGCGTGGGCGGCCTGGAGCATGAGGGTTGATTTGCCGATGCCGGGCTCGCCGCCGATGAGGACGGCGGAGCCGGGGACGAGGCCGACGGAGTTCTTGCTGCCGCCGAGGACGCGATCGAACTCGTCGAGTCCGGTGGCGAGGCGGACGGAGGGTCCGCCGGCGGCGTCGATCTGATCGATGGGGGTGGCGACGCCGGCGATGGTGGGCGCGGGTCCGCCCGCGGCGTCTTGCGCTTCGGCCCAGGCGCGGACGAGGCCGCGTTGCGGATCTTTGGTGGCGGAAAGTTCGACGACTTCTTCTTCGAGGGTGTCCCACTGGTTGCAGTCGGGGCACTTGCCGGTCCATCGGGGCTGGGCGCTGCCGCAGGCGCGGCAGATGAAGATGTGTTTGGGCTTGGCCACTGGGGGAGATGGTACGAACTTTCTCCTACCGCGTCACGCCGGGCGCGTGCGGAGGTGGAATGTTGTGGTTGAGATTCGGCGGTCCTGCCGGGACGGACGTGTGATTCAGTGGGAATCCGCGGGCAATTTCTTGCGAGGCTCGGGCGGCCAGAGGATCCAGTCGCCGTCGATTTCGGCCGCCTTGGCGCCCTGCAGCTGCGCGCGGGCCTGTTGTGCGCTCATCCAGTGCGGCGGGACGTTGTTGGAGTTTGCGATCGGTCGTGCGGCGTCGTCCTTGCGGTCGGGGCCGACGGAGTAGATGACGGGCCGGGCACCGCGGGGGGTGTCGCGGAGGGTGTAGCGCAGGGGCTGGCCGTCGAACATGTCGCGCGGGACTTGGGAGAGGAGCGAGGTCGGGAGCGCGTCGAGCGACGGCGGGTATTCAGAGAAGCGGCGTTTGTAGAGCTCGCACGCGATCGCGACGAGGAGCGCATCGCGTTCCTGAGCGGCGTGGTCGTAGGACCAGACGGCCTTTGAGAGCGCGGGCATGAGAAGCCAGACGAGCGTGTATCTGGACCGCCCGCCTTCCGACATGAACTGTTCGAACTCGGCGTCGGGTGAGAGATCGGGGCGGTTCCACGGCGCGAGCGATGCGTAGGTCATCGCGTGGCTGATCATGTTCGCGTAGAGATCGCGGGTTTCCTTGCGTGAGGCGCCGACGAGGGAGTCGAAGGGGACTTCGAATGCATCGCGAACCTTGTCGGAGGCGCCGTGCCACGGGTCGGTCTGGGCGGTGCTGGTCCAACTGGTGAGATAAGAGCGGAGGAGACGAGCGCCGTCGACGGTGAGGTGGCCGTCGGAGTTGCCGTCGTCTGAATAGACGCGCTGGAGGATGTCCTCCAACCAAAGGACTTCGCCGTTGAGCGCGATGTGAGAAGGTCCGCGTGACGCGGCGTGAGCGAATGAGGCAAGTTGTTCGTCGGTGAAGAGTGACGGGGTGTCTCTGAGGAGCTGCGCGAGGGTCTGGCGAGTCTGGGCGTGGATCGCGAGTTCAACGAGGCCACCGATGAGGAAGGCGTCGCCGCTCATGTGGGTGGCCAGGCGGAACATGGCTTCGAGGTCCTCGGCGGCGCGGGTGTTGTCGCTCACGCTTGCCGCGGCACGGGCGTCGAGGGAGAGGATGCGGGCGAAGTTTCGGCCGTGCCCGAGGTGGGGCAGGAGCAGGTTGACGAGGGGCGGGTTGGGATCGATGGGCGCGCGATCCATGATGAGCCGGACGGCCTCGCGGGCTTTTTCAGGCTCTACACCCGCAAGGAATTGGGAGTGTGTTTCGAGTTCTGCGTCGGGTGTCATGGTCAGTTCGCGGCCGAGGCAGGGCTTTCGGGTCGCTTGGCGAGCGAGGTCGAGTGACTTTGCGCAGGCCGCGAGATAGTCAAGGGCGAGCGGCCAGCGCGGGTCCGAAGGCTCGATGTTCGGGAAGTCCGCGGCGAGTTCCTTGGGGAGCGCCGGGAGCGCGAGGTACGCGGCGCGATAGAGGGGCCAGGCGCGATCGGAATCGGGGACCTGCGCGATCGGCGCGTTCAGTTCTTCGAGATAATTGCGGGCGATCGTGGGGTGCGAGGTGAAGGCGCGGACGGCGGCGAAGGTGTACACGACGGCAACCAGCGCGAGGAAGAGCAACGCGGCCTGGAGCGTGCGCCGCATGGCGCGCCACGCGACGGGGCGGCAGCGCTTCTTGGCGCGGCGGATCAGACGGGCGGCGTCGGCGGGCACGCCAAAGTCGCGGACGAGATCATCGGGCGAGCGTCCCGCCTCGATACCGTCGCGGAAGTGGGCGATGAGCTCGCGCGTGACGTCGAGCTTCTCGCGGGGCCACAGGCGGGTGCGGCGGGTGACTTCGGCGATCAGGCCCGCGATCGGCGCGGGGAGCGCGGCGTCGGCGAGGAGCCTGGCGGGTGTCTGCGACAGGCCGGGTGGGAAGAGGGTGATGGGGCGCGAAAGAAACGCCATCAGGCCGCGGGGGGCTTGGGCCCCGGAATCGCTTGAGCTTGCGGGAGTCATGCCTCACCTCCGGCGATGATCGGCCGCGGCTCGGCGGGGGAGGGCGCAAGCAGCTTGACGACGCCGAGGGCGGACATGGCCTGGGCGACGGCACGCCACTGCTCGCTGTCGGTGGCGAGTCGTTTGCGCCCGTCGCGCGTGAGTCGGTAGTACTTTCGATCGCGCTCGGTGGACGGGGCGGACTGCCAGTACGACTCGATGAGCCCCTTGCTCTCGAGGTTGTAGAGGAGCGGGTAGAGCGTGGATTGGCCCATGTCGAGGATGCCGGCGGTTTTGGAGGCCAGGGCTTCGGCGAGTTCGTAGCCGTACATGTCGCGCTTTTCGAGGAGCTTGAGGACGGCGACGGGGCCGGCGCCGCGCATGAGTTCGCGTTCGATTCGCATGGGAGGGGCACTCCGGGGTGGGGGCGGCGCGGATAGGCCGCGTCACATACTATGGCACACATAGTATACGGGCGACGACGGCGTGGGATGCAGAGTTTCCGGCGGGAATCACGAGAATCCGCGGGGCATCGGCCGTCACTCGGTGGGCGCGAGGTGTTTGTGTTTGGTTCGTTGGTGGTGGGGCACGCGGGCTATGGCACGCGCTTGTAGGCGATCAAGGCCGAGGATGGAGCGACGGGGAGCGAGATCAGCACGCCGGTCTGGGCGAGATCGCGGCCGGTGGCTTGGCGGGTTGATCCTGAGTCGAGATCGCGCACTTCGTAGGTGGCGGCGGCGTCGAGCCCGCGGAGCTGGACGCGCAGCGACTCGTACGGGCTGCGCGGGCGGCGGAAGGCCTGGACGATGCCGCGTGATTCGCCGGGAAGATCGAACTGCCACGCGATCCATAGATCGTCGGCGAGGGTGTAGGGGGTCAGCGGGTAGTAATCGCCGAGGAGGCAGGCGGCGTGCTGGCGCCACTGCCGGAGCATGGCGCGCGGCACGGAGAGGTCGAGATCGGCGAGGCGCATGTCGTAGCAGGTGGTGAGCGAGCTGCAGAACTGGCTGCGGATGGAGTAGGCATCGAACTGGTTCCAGCCCGTGCCGTAGTAGGGCACCCACGACGACAGGCCGAAGGTGTGGCACTGCTGCCCGATGGGTTCGAGGATGTAGTCGCTGCGCAGGAGGGGGACGGAGCGGCGGAGGGTTTCGAGGTCGAGGCGACGCCCGCCGCTGGCGCAGGTGTCGATGGGCATGTCGGGATGGCGGCGTCGGAGCTCGTCCCAATAGGCGAGGTAGCCCTCGACGTGGCGCATCTCGGTGAGGCCTTGTCGATCGGGCGCGTCGTGGCCGCGCCAGAACGCCAGGGGCGGGAAGTTGAAGTCCTGGCGGTAGAGGTCGATGCCCTGGCTGGTGAGGAGCGCGTCGACGTGATCGGTGAGCCAGGCGCGGGCCTCGGGGTTGCCGAGGTCGAGCAGGCGGCTCTCGTCGCTGGGCGTGCCAAGGAGCCATTGAGGTCGCTGGTCGTAGAGCCAGGTGGCGCGGTTCACGCGCTCGGGCTCGAACCAGACGATGGACTTGACGCCGAGCGCGTGCGCGTGATCGGTGATGGCGCGCAGGCCGCCCGGGAAGCGTGAGCGATCGACCTCCCACGTGCCGGTGTTCCACCACCCGCCGTTGTTGGGATACCAGCCGGCGTCCATCCACCAGTAGTCGGGCTTCATGTCGTTGGCGGCGTAGGCGTCGATGAACTGCTTCTGGTTCGCCTCGTTGGCGTTCAGCATTTCGTTGAACTGGTGCGAGCTGCAGGCCATGTGGTTGGCGGGGATCGGCCTGCCGCCGGGGCGGGGAAGGTTGTGAGCGATCATCCAGCGGCGCCAGACATTCTGTGAGGCGGTGACGTCGGCGTCGGTGAATTGCAGGACGATGAGTGGCGAGCGGGCGGATTCTCCCGGGTGCAGAACGAAGTTGGTCAGCTCCTGCCCGGCGATGATGCGCACGGCGTTGCCCTCGTCGCGCACGAACGAGGCGGACCACTGGCCGGGCCAGCCCACGGCGAGGATCACGCCCTCGCCCTCCCATTGCAGGTTGAAATAGGGCATGGCTGCGTCGGTGGGCCGCCCGCCCACGGGCGCGATGCGGGTGGTGCTCGCGGGCGTGAGCGTCGTGGTGAGCGGTTGAAAATCGTCGGCGCGGCACACACTTCCCTGCGCGTGATGGAGCACGAACTCCGTGGCGCCTGCGCGGGAAAAGGAAGTGTCGATCCCCTGGAACGATGAGATGATGGGCGTGTCGCGCTGGCCTTCGTTCTTCAGATGGATGGTCCACTCGACGATGGGGAAGTCGGCGTAGGCGATCGCGGCGCAGGTGGTGGTGAGGCCGGTGGCGGGGTCTTGGTAGATCGTGGTGTGGCTGGTGCGCGCGTCGTCGAGCTTGCTGGTGGTGCGATCGACCTTCCAGCCGGCCATCTGTTCGGCGACGGGCCTGGTGGCGTAGTTGAATGAGAACGGCGGGGTGGTGGCGTATGGCTCTTTGGGGGGTGCGGTGTGGAAGGGCAGGTCGCTGACGAAGATCGTCGTGCCGTCCTGGAGCGTGACCTTCGCGTCACCCCAGTCGGATTGATCCCAGCCGATGCCGTCGCCCGCGTCGCTGATGTCGAGCGTGAACTCGCTGGCGCCGTCCAAGTCGGCGGAGACGGGGACGGGCGCGCTCCCGTAGCGCAGGATTTCGGAACGGAAGACCTCCTTGTTGTTGGCGGTGACGGAGAAGACGACGCTGCCCCGCCCGTGGGCGGTGTCGTCGTTGTGGTCGAGGCCGACGATGGCGGTGAACTGCTTGGCGGGTGAGGGGAGGCGGACGAGGAGTTTGCTGGGGGCGTGGCAGTAGAGACCCTTGACGAAGTTCCAATCGCCGATGACGAGCGGGTGCCCGGAGCGCTGGTCGAGGTGGACGGGGTCGTGGTTGGTGATGACATAGAGGCCGGGCTGGGCCTGGCGCGAGAGGGGCTGGGCGTCGAGTTTGGCGGCGATCCACGCGCGGGCCTCGGCGAAGGCGGCGGCGCCCGCGCCCGAAGGCGGAGCGGCCTGGGCCCATGCAGGGTTGGCGGCGAGAGAGAGCGAGAGCGAAAAGCTCAGGGCAAGGGAGTTGAATGAGGTTCGCGTGGTGCTCATGCGCACACCGTATCGCGATGGGCTCGGGCGTGCATTTGAGTAAGAACCCGAGAGACCGGCGGAGCCGGGCTCGATGGAGTTGATGGAAAGGGCGGGCGGTCGGGCGCTCCTGGTGAGCGGAGACTCAACTCCAAGCGCATGTGGGAACGGGCGTGCCGTGGGCGGGGCGTCATGGTGTAGACTTGGACACGAGGGCCGAGATCGCGGCGAGCGTCGGAGTTGGGGCGCGTCGGCGACGGGGCTCGCGAACAGTTGGAGCGCTCCATGCTCGCTTCGCTCGGTCTTTCGTTCTCACTCGCGGTTGTGTCGCCGGCGCTGATGTGGTTGGATGACGCGGCGGCGGCGGCCGCGCCCCATGCTGCGTCACGGGCCACGGTGGTGGTGGCGGGGGCTGGGGCTGGAGTTGCGGCGAGAACCGTGGCCAACGAGCCGCCCAACATGCCCGCGGGCGCGACGCTTTCGCCCGCGACGGGGGGCCAGAAGCTCGAGGTGCGGTATGCGGACGGCGTGATCCTCGCGGGCGTGCTGAAGGGCAACGCGAAGATCGAGACCTCGACCAAATCGGACGACGCTTCCGGCGCGATCACGCAGGAGATCACGATCACGCCCGCAGCGGGTGGCACGCTCTCGCTGGAAGCGACGCTGTCGGGCTCGGCGGAGTCGTTCCCGTGCGAGATGGAGCCCGATCCATCGCGTGAGGCGATCGTGCGGCACAGCGTGGGGCTGAGCCGCTCGCTCTTGAATCGCGCGATCTATGACCGTCATGGAGATTGGGTGCTGGGCGTGGGCCCGGGGGCGAAGGTCGTCATCACGCCAACGGCCAAGGCGGGCGCGGCGGGCCAGGAATTCACGCTTTTTGCGAGCGGCGAGCGGATCGTGCTGACGTTCCGTCCTCGCTTCTATCAGAAGCACCGCGGCCTGCGGTTCTTTGAGCCATGGAACTCGCCCTTGTGGACCAAGCCCGTCGTCGGCTGGTGCTCGTGGTTTGCGTACATGGACAAGATCACGCAGGACGATGTGTTCAGGACGACCGACGTGCTGGCGGAGAAGCTCGGGCCGTACGGCCTGACGTATGTGCAGATCGACGACGGGTTCCAGCAGGCGCCGGCGGGCCTGCCCGATCGATGGCTCAAGACCAATCCAAAGTTCCCGGACGGCCTGCGCGGCATGGTGTCGCACATCACGGGCAAGGGGCTTGTGCCCGGACTGTGGCTGGCGGGCGGGTTCCTGAATGACGAAGAGGCCCGCGCGAACCCCGAGCTCTTCCTGAAGAACTCGTCGGGAGGGATCGCCCGGGGCAAGTGGGTCGGCAACGTGCCCGACTACGCGAACCCCGCGACAGTCGACCGCCTCGTGCACTCGGTGTACCGCCCGCTGCACGAGATGGGCTGGAAGTACATCAAGCTCGATGCGCTGCGCCACGTGCGCTACGAGGGCTTCAACTCGTACCCCGAGAGCTTTGCGGCACGCGGGCTCGATCGCGCGAGGGTCTATCGCGACTATGTCCGCGCCGTGCGCGATGACCTGGGCGGCGTGGGGAGCGACACGTTCCTGATGGCGTGCTGGGGCGTGCGCCCGGAGCTCGCGGGGGTGGTCGACGGCTGCCGCCTTGGCACCGACGGTTTCCGGTGGGGATGCCTCGAGCAATACAACTCGTTCAACAACGTGGTGTGGCGGAACGACCCGGACCACATCGAGCTCAAGCCGGGCGCGGATTATCTCTCGTGCATGGTGACGTCGCTGACGGGTTCGCTGTTCATGATCACCGACCCGGCGGACCGGTACAAGAGCGGGGACCTGGATTGCGTTCGGCGCTGCATCCCGGTGCTGTTCACGCGACCGGGCCAGGTGTTTGACGTGGACCCGTCGCGCTCGTCGCGGATCGCGGAGGCCGACACGTGCAAGGACGGCGGGCCGCCCACGCCGTTCGACGGCAACGAGCATTCGGTGACGAACCTGGTGATGCAGGAGTTGAACACGTCGTACGAGAGCTGGGTCGTGCTGGGGTTGACCGGGCCGCACGATGCGCCGATCGACATGCGGGCGATGGGGCTGAGCGGCGAGAAGACGTATCTGGTGTTTGACGTGTGGGCCAAGCGGCTGGTGGGTACGGCGACGGGGCGGTTCACTCCGCCCTCGATCGATCCGAAGTACGCGTGCGGCTTGTACTGCTTCCGCGAGTTGCAGGGCCATCCGCAGTTTGTCGCGACGTCGAGGCACATCTCGTGCGGTGCGTTGGACGTGAGCGATGTGGCGTGGAGGGGCAGCCAGAACGGCGGGGGAGTTCTGTCGGGCGAGAGCACGCCGGTGCCGGGCGATGCGTACGAGGTGTTCATCCACGAGCCGACGCAAGGCGCCGAGCCCACGCTGAGCGTTGACGCCGGCGCGAAGGTGCTGTCGAACGAGCGAGCGGATGGCTTGCGCCGCGTCACGCTGAAAACGAGCGACGGCGGGCCGGTGCATTGGAAGCTCGAATACGCGGGCGGCAAGTAGGCGCGGGCGGGCGGCGCTGGGCGTGCAACAATGCCAACTCGGCCCCGTGGCGGAACGGCAGACGCAGCGGACTTAAAATCCGCTTTCTCGCAAGAGGAGTGTGGGTTCGACTCCCACCGGGGCCATTGGCGGACTTGCTCGGGTTTGCGCGGGGGTGCGCGGCCCGGGGGGGGCACGTGCGGTACAAGCACGAGGTTGACGGGCGAGCAATCATGGGCGGGCGAGGGCCTACGCCACGCGAAAAGACACGCGCCGAGATCGACGACGCCATTGCCGCTCCGGTTGGCGCCAAGTTGTTGCGTTACCCCGGCTGCGGCAGAGTCGACGGCATCAGCAACGCCGCGGCATCGGCACGGCCCGATCACATCCGCGCATGAAAAAGGCCCGTGCCAACACGGGCCTTCGATCATGTTTCGCATTTTGCTCACACGCCGCGATCGGCCTGTGAGCGTGGTCAGATCTTGAACCCGCCGACGAGGGAGCGGAGACGTTCGGCCTGTTCGGACAGACCGGCGGCGGCCTGGGCCGACTGCGAGGCGCCCTGGCTGGTCTCGCGTGTTACGCTCGAGATCTGCTCCACCGAGCGGGTGATCTGCTCGCTGGCCGCGGACTGCTCCTCGGCGGCGGCGGCGATCGCGCTCACCATTTCCGAGAGGCGGGCCGAGCCCTCGACGATGCTCTTGAGCGCCGTGCCAGCGTTGGAGGCGAGCTCGACGCCCTTGTTCACGCGCTTGGAGCCGGCCTCGATCTGCTGCACGGCGTTGCCGGTCTGACCCTGGATCGCCTTGATGCTCTTGGCGACCTCGTCGGTGGCCTGGGTGGTGCGCTCGGCGAGCTTGCGCACTTCGTCCGCAACGACCGCGAAGCCACGCCCGTGCTCGCCGGCGCGGGCCGCCTCGATCGCGGCGTTGAGGGCCAGGAGGTTGGTCTGCTCGGCGATCTCGTTGATGACCTGGATGATCTGGCCGATCTGCTCGCTCTGCTTGCCCAATTCGGTCACGCTGTCGGCGCTCTGCCCGACGTCCTCGGCGATGCCCATGATCTCCGAGACGGTCTGCTGGACGATGTCGCCGCCCTTGCTGGCGTTGTCGCGTGCGGCGTCGGATGCGAGGTTCACGTCCTTGGCCTTCTGCGCGACCTCGCCCACGGAGGCCGACATCTCGACGACGGCGGCGGAGACCTGCGAGGTCTGTTGCTCCTGGCGTGTGATGCCGGAGGCCATCTCCTCGGCGGAGGCGGCGATCTGGGTGGCGGCGGCGGCGAGTTCGCTGGTGGTGCTGGCGACCTGCTTGACCGTGTTGTGGATCTTCTGGACGAACGTGTTGAACGAGCCTGACAGCGTGGCGATCTCGTCGTTGCCTTGGACCGGCACGCGCTGGGTGAGGTCACCCTCGCCCTCGGCGATGTCCTTCATGCGGGTGCCGAGAGAGGTGATGGGCTTCACCAGACGAGAGGCGAAGAAGAGGCCAACGCCGAGGACGACCAGCGAGGACACGCCGATCACCATGCCGACCTGGGCGCGGATCGCGTTGGCATCGACCATGGCGAGATCGCGCGGCGCGCGGACGAGCACGGACCAGCCGAGCCCCGGGAATCCAAGGGCGCCGTCCGCGTGCGCATAGCCGCACGCCTGCACGAGCTGTTTCCGCGCGTGGGTGGCGAACATGGAGCCGGACTTTCCGGCGACGGCCTGGCGCGCGGACTCGACGCCCTTCTCGGCGAGGTTGAGCTTGCCGATCACGCCCATGTCGCGTGCGAACTTCCCGGCGTGAATGGATGGGTCGCAATCAACGATCACGTTGCCCTTGGCGTCGAGCAGGGTGATCTCGGCGGATTCGAGCTTGCGCTCCCCGAGGGTGGCGTAGGTGTCCATCACGATGTCTTCGACAAGGGAGAAGTTCGCGAAGTTCTTCCACACCGCGATGACCTCGCCCTTCTCGTTCTTGACGGGCGCGGAGAAGCCGAGGGTGAGGCCCTCGTCGCCGTAGGCCTTCTGCATGAGCGGGTCGACGTAGACATCCTCGACCACGGTGCCCGAGAGCGACGCGCTGGTCATGAACTTGCCATTCTTGGCGTTGTTGAACCAGGCGGCCTTGGCGAAGTTCTCATTGGCGATGAACGCGGTGTCGATCGCCTTGCCCGCGGGCGAGACAGTGTTCACCGCGATGACCTTGCCCTCGGTGTCGACGAGCACCGTCAGGCCGTACATCCCGTACAGCTTCACATAGTCGTTCATGGCCTTGACGATGGGCGCGCCGTCTCCGGTCTTGTACCACGCGTCATGGTTGCTCACGACGGAGTTGAGCCCGAAGGCCTGCACGTCGCCGTAGCGTTCGAAGAGATTCCGGTCGATCTTCTGATGGGTGCTCTCGGCGAAATTGTGCATCTCGTGCCCGAGGTTGTCGGCGAGGTCTTCCGTGGAGTGCCATGTGAGGAGTCCGACGCCAACGGCCGGCAGAATGCCGACGCCCAGGAAGCCAAGCACGAGTCGGGTACGAATCTTCATGGTTGATGCTCCGGATGACCACTCGCCGCGATGTTGTTGTCGCCGCGCAACTGCCCTATCGATCTGCTATCGCGCCGGCTTGACGGGCGCGGCACGGAACAGGCCCAACAAACAAAAACAGGGCCCGGATTGCTCCAAGCCCCGTCCGAGAATCTGCCGGATATCTGGCTCTAAATCTTGAAACGACCGACGAGCGTTTGGAGGCGTTCGGCCTGGCCAGACAGCGATGTCGCGCACTCCGCGGCCTGGCTCGCGCCCGCCGAGGATTCCTTCGCGACCGCGTTGATGTGCTCGATCGACTTGGCGATCTGCTCGCTGGCGGCGCTCTGCTCTTCCGCCGCGGCGGCGATGGACGAGATCATCCCGCCCAGGTTCTGCGAGCTTGCCACGATGCGGCCCAGGGCATCGCCCGCGGAGTTGGCGAGTTCCACGCCGCTTGTCGCGCGCTTGGCACCGGCGTCGATCTTCGAGACCGCGACGGACGTGCCGCCCTGGATCTCCTTGATGCTCTTGGCGACCTCGTCGGTGGCCTGGGTGGTGCGCTCGGCGAGCTTGCGCACTTCATCGGCGACGACCGCGAAGCCGCGCCCGTGCTCGCCGGCGCGGGCCGCCTCGATCGCGGCGTTGAGGGCGAGCAGGTTAGTCTGCTCGGCGATCTCGTTGATGACCTCGATGATCTGACCGATCTGCTCGCTCTGCTTGCCCAGGTCGGTGACAGCCTGCGCCGACTGGCCCACCTGGTCCGCGATCGCGTGCATCTCTTCGACCGAGCTGCGGACGATCTTGCCGCCCTCGCCCGCGTCGCGGCTGGAATCCTCCGCGGCCTTGGACGCGTCGGCGCTCTTGCGGGCGACCTCCGCGACGCTGGCGGTCATCTCCTCGACCGCCGCCGAGACCTGAACGGTCTGCGATTCCTGCTTGGACAGACCGGCGGCCATCTCCTCGGAGCTGGCGGCGATCTGGCGGGCCGTGCCCGCGACTTCCTTGGTCGCGCCCGCGACCTCGCCCACGAGGGTGTGGACCTGGTCGAGGAACTTGTCGAAGCCGGCCGAGACGGCGCCGATCTCGTCGGCGCGCTGGATGTTCAGACGCTTGCGCAGATCGCCGTCACCACTGGAGAGCTCGGTGAGCGATGTGATGAGCTTGTTGAGCGGGCGGGTGAGGAGGGCGCGCAGGCCCCACACCAGCAGGCCGATGGCGACCGCGACGAGGGGCACGCTGACGAACAGACCGCTCTTGATGAACGAGGCGATCTGGGCTTCCACGGTCGACATGGGGAACGAGACTTCGTAGGCGCCGTGCATGTCACCGGCCTTCCAGCCTTCCATCTTGAAGCCGACGGGGTCCTTGCCGTCGAACGCGCCGTGCTCGTCCTTGGCGTCGTACTTGGCGGGATCGCCGTGGCAGACCATGCACGAGGCGTCGAGCTTGATCGCTCGCATGTAGTGATAGGTGTCGGTCTTTTCATCGACGCGACCGATTGCCTCGCCGGTGCCGGCGGAGACCTGGGCGACCAGATCGCGGAGCATCTGCTCGCGGAACGAGCCCTTCTCGGGCTCATTCTTGACGTTCCGCGCGTCGAACGCGACGACCTTGAAGTCCAGGTGCTCGCGCTTGGCGGCGTCGGACGCGGCGCTCCAGCCCACGACCACGGGAATCGTCTTGTAGAAGCGGGTCGTGCTGTAGTCGCCGCCGTTCTTCACGGTCTCGACGGTCTCGGCCACCAACTTCTCGGTGTCGAACGCGCCGGACTGATGGATCTGGGAAGCCTGGTTCTTGGCCTCGTCGGCGACGGCGGTGAATCCGGCGGCCTTTTCGGCCATCGCTTCCTGAGCCTCCTTCGCGTACGACTTTACGAATACGACGTAGTTGATCGCGATGGACGCGACCAGCAGGATAACGGTCGCCCCGATGATCTTGGTCGAAAGACCGAGTCCTTTGAGTCCGGCAGCCATGGCACGCGTCTCCAAATGTGGCCTGTTCGCGCGGCAGGTCCGCCTCGCCGCGCAAGGGAAAATCCACACGCTGGATCGGCATGGGAAAGGGCGACCATCAGGCCCAGATTCGCGCGCAAGTACAGATTCCCCATGTTCAGGTATTTCACGGGGGCATATACCTTGCGGACATGCTCGTGCATTACGGGCGCAACACACCAACCGGCTCTGCGCGGCAATCGACCGATCAATCGGTTATCGGCTCGTCGACATGACGAATACGCGCGGCCGGATAACGCCCGTGACGGCGCGCGGCGGTGCGGACCTCGTGATCGACGTTCGGATCAGCTCTTCGCCGGCGCCTTGGGCGCGCCGGGGTTGGCCTTGTCGGCGTTCGGTTCCCGCTCAAGCTTGAAGTTGGCGCGCACCTTCATCTGCTCGTACTCGAAGGGATTGACCGGTGACGCCCCAAAGGCCTCGCGGATTTCGTCGCTCGCCAGGGCCCGGGCCGCCGCCGCCTGCATGGCGATCCAGTCTTCCTGCGTGAGCGGGCGATGGGCCGCCAGCTGCGCGATCACGAGTGTCGAGAGCTTGGGATTGGACACATGGACGATGCGCTCCTCGGGCGCCATTTCGGTCGCGGCCTTGAGCGGGTCGAGCTTGCTCGCCACCGCCATCATCGCGTCGCGGAACGCCTGATCGTCCAGCGCACGGTGCGGCGCCTGGATCGTCATCACACGGTTGAGCGTGAGGTTCTTGAGGGGCTCGACCGCGCCCATCGGTGTCGACTCGCCCTCCTTCTTGGGCATCTGCTCGTTGACGAGCTTTGCGAGGGCCGAGAGGCCATCCTTCGCCGCCAACGCGGCAAAGTTCGCCGCCTCACTCGTCAGCTTGTCGAACGCCGCCAGACGCTTGAAGTCCTCGATCGCCTGCTTCGTCACCTCGTCCACCGACGCGGCGCTCGATTCGGCGCGGCTGTCCAGGATCGTGAAGTAGTAGTGATTGCCGGGCTGATCCGACACCGGCATCTCCACGAACGGCACGCCCACCTGGAGCGGGACTTCCGCCATCTGGGCGTCGGTCGCGCCGGTGAGTTCCTTGACCTCGACGGCCTTCTGAGCAAAGGCGACGTTGCGCGCGCCGATGCGCACGCTCGCCATGCCGATGCCCGAGAGCTGGCGCAGATCACGCACCGTCAGCCAGTCGCTGGCGCGCACCGTAACGGTGGGGAGGGGCATGGTCACGCCGCTCCGCTGCTTGACCTGCTCGACCGCGGCCTGGGCGATCGCCTCCCACGACGGGCGCGTCGTCGCCCAATCCGCGGGGAGAACGTGGTAGCCATTCTCCGTGGGGAGTTTGCGCAGCACGCGCTGCACCTCGGCCTTGATCGCTTCGTCGGCGTCGGTGATGATGCGGTCGACCTTCTCGTTTCGCAGCTGCGCGGTGACCGTCTCGCGCTCGGCGTTGAAGCCCGCAGGGTCCTTGGTGCGATCGACCGTCTGACGCTTGCGCACGTCGACGGGATCGACCTGGATCGCCTCGGCGATCTTGGCGCGGTCGAGCGTGAGATATTCGAGCTTGACGCGAGCGGGGAGAAGGTAGCCGACGCCCGTATCGCCCTCGCCCGGCTTGGTGTTCTTGTACTTCTCGAACTGGGCCGCGAGCTGCTCGGGCGTGGGTTCGGGGATGGCGTGGGTGAAGGCCGAGGCCTCGATGACGAGAGCGTCGAACTCCGCGCGATCGAAGCGTTTGGCGGCGTCGATCAGCGTCCGCTTGTCGCTGAAGCGGGCGGCGCCCTCAAAGGCGGTGCGCATGCGCTCGATGCCGCGCGCCTCGGCCAGCGCGGTGTAGACCTGGTCGGGACGGAGACGCGTTTCATTGGACGCCCGGTTGATAACGCCCGGCATGTACTGCTCGGCCATCTTCAGCAGGTTGTCGCGCGTCTGGCCCTGTTGCCACATGAAGTCGGCGTATTCCTTGAACTGCTGGCGGGCGATCTCCTGGGCCAGCAGGATCTTGGGGAGCTCCCAGTCCTTGCCGTCCTGCTCGCCGCCGATGAACCCGCCGGCGCGGGCCTCGCGCACCAGGAGGTACCAGTGCGAGCCGTCGACGATCGGGGTACCGATCGCTCCGGCGAGGAACGCGGGCATGACGTGCTTGATGGCGCGGTAGTTCATCTCCGCGTCGAAGAGATCACGCTGGCGGATGCCCTGATCGCCGATGTGGGCGGCGACGCGTTTCATCGGGTCCGTGCGGAACTCGTTGATCGCCGTGGGCATGAGGAAGGCGACCATGAGCAGCACGCCGCCCACGACGAGGATGTACTTGTTGTACTTGCGAAGAACTTTGACCATCGATCAAGGCTCCAGAAGGATCCCGCGAGGAGACCCCGAGGCCGCCGCGCCGACGCTGGGCGCAGTCGGGAAGTCTACGAGGGCACCGGGCTCGGTGGTTCGGGCCGTGGCGCCGGGCAAAGGGCCAAGAAAAACGCCCCGGACGGCCGGGGCGTTGTGATTCATCAACCTGCAAGCACGCTTTAGCGATAGAACTCGACGATCAGGTTGGCGTTGATGTCGAACGGAATCTGATCGGGGGTCGGGAGCGACACGATCTTGATGTTCAGCTCGGCGGGGTTGAAGTTGATCCAGCCCGCGACCTCGTGGCCGGCCAGCGACTCCATCGCCTCGCGGGCGACCTTGCCGATCTTCTCCTTGAAGCTGATCGTATCGCCGACGCGCACGAGGTAGCTGGGGCGGTCGACCTTACGGCCGTTGACCTTCACGTGCCCGTGGGCGACGAGCTGACGCGCACCCCAGATCGTGCGGGCCAGACCCGCGCGCCGGACGACATTGTCGAGGCGACGCTCCAGAAGCTGGAGGAGCACGTCGCCGGTGTTGCCCGGGCGACGGCTGGCCTCGGCGACGAAGCGCCGGAACTGGGCTTCCTGCACGCAGTAGTGATACTTGAGCTTCTGCTTCTCGTTCAGTCGCACGCCGTAGTCGCGCAGGCGACGCCCGCGGAAGCCGTGCATGCCGGGCGTCGTCAGCTGACGCTTGGACGTGTGCTTGGGGGTGTCGACGATGGGAACGCCGACGCGACGGGACAGCTTGAGCTTGGGACCGGTGTAACGGGCCATGAGAAATCCTCCGTCCGCACCCGCATGAGCCTTTCGGCCGTTCTCGCGGGGGGTGTCACCGATGGAGCCACGTGGGGGCGGGTGACGATCTGCGCCGGGGTGCCGCGGCTGCGGTCCGGCTGGGTGTGATCCGGGCAAACGACAGGGTGAATGAAAGGAATCTCACCCGTTCAGGTCAAGCGGGTGTGGATCGCGCCCGAAATCGCGCCGCGTTCCGCTATGATCGCCCGCCGAACCTCCCGGGAGACGCCGACGAATGACTCGCACGCTGTCACTCCCCGTGCTCGCCCAGCCCTCGCGTCTCCACGTCCCCATTCCGCCGGAAAAAAAAGAGAAATGTGCTGTCTTCGGGGTCTGGGGACACCCGCACGGAGCCCGAATCTCGTACCTCGGCCTCTACGCCCAGCAGCATCGGGGGCAGGAGTCCGCGGGCATCGCGGTCTCGAACGGCAAGGCGATCAGCGCGCACACCGGCATGGGTCTGGTCGCCGAGGTCTTCGGCGATCGCGTGCTCTATGAGCTCGATTCGCTGGGAGGCAAGGGCGCGATCGGGCACAACCGCTATTCCACGGCCGGCGGCTCGGTCGCGTGCAACGCCCAGCCGCTGCTGGAGTCGTACATCCGCGGGCAGGTCGCGGTGGCGCACAACGGCAACCTGATCAACAGCGACGCGCTGCGCCGGCGCTTCGAGGAGGCCGGGCACCTCTTCCACACGACCAGCGACACCGAGGTGATCATCCACCTGCTCGCCACGCCGCAGCAGCAGAAGGCCCCCGATCCCCTGGCCGCCACGCTCCGGCGCTTGCAGGGTGCGTTCAGCCTGGTCTTTCTCTTCCCCGATCGCATCGAGGCGGTGCGCGATCCGTGGGGGTGGCGGCCGCTGGTCCTGGGCAAGATCGAGAACGGCACGGACAAGCCGTATTGGGTGGTCGCCAGCGAGACCGTTGCGCTCGACGTGTGCGGCGCGACGCTGGTGCGCGAGGTCGAGCCCGGCGAGATTGTGACGATCAGCGACGCGGGGGTCTCGAGCCGCCACTTCGCGCACAAGGCCGAGCAGCCCGCCCACTGCGTGTTCGAGCACGTGTACTTCGCAAACCCGGCGAGCGTGGTCTTCGGCCAGAACGTGCAGAGCGTCCGCGAGATGCTGGGCGAGACGCTGGCGAAAGAAGCGGGGGTCCCCGCGGATTACGTGATGCCCATGCCCGACTCCGGGCGATCGGCCGCGTCGGGCTATGCGCGGGCGAGCGGCATCCCGTACCGCGAGGGGATCGTGCCCAACCGCTACGTGGGGCGCACGTTCATCAAGCCGACGCAGACCGAACGCCAGGCCGCGGTGCGATTGAAGCTGAATGTCATCGCGGAGATCGTGAAGGGCAAGAGGATCGTGGTGGTGGACGACTCGATCGTCCGCGGCACGACGACCAAGGCCAAGATGGACCAGCTCCGCCAGGCGGGCGCGAAGGAAATCCACCTGCGCATCTCGTGCCCGCCCATCCAGCACCCGTGCTACTTCGGCGTGGACTTCGCGGAGCGCTCGCAGCTCATCGCGCACGGGCGCAGCGTCGAGGACATCCGCAAGTACCTGGGCGTCGACACGCTGCACTACCTCAGCCTCGAGGGCCTGCTCTCGTGCGTGAACCGCCCGGCCGCCCACTACTGCACCGCGTGCTACTCGGGCCAGTATCGCCTCGACCCGACGCATCCGTCGACGGAAGTCATCATCGAAGACGAGCAGATGCGCATGTTCGCGTAGGGCCTTGCAACCGCGGCACGACGCCGGGCGTAGGCCCGTATGGTGAAACGTGTCCGAAGCCGACCAAATCTCAAGCGCAAGGCCGCCCCCGCCTTCGATGCGTTGGCGGACATGGATGCGAGTGTGCGCGTGCGCGGCGGTCATCGACCTGATCTTGGTCTTGCTGTTTTCGGGTGGTGCGGTTATTCCGGCCGCGATGCGGGCGGTATTGGTCCTTGGCGCCAGTCGCACGAGTCACCCTCGAACCTATTTGATTCATCTGTTCCGGGATCAAAGCGGGGCGCTCAGCGCTCACTACGTCTATAGCGATCGGTGGTCGCAACTCTCCGGCGCGCCCGATGGCACGCCGCCCGCAAACCTCAAGCCGATGGGGATGCTCGGCATCATCCCGGAATCAACCCGCGCCGGGCTCTTCACGCCGTGGACGATGACGGCCAACTGGGTTGATCCGGATGCCGGACTTCAATTGGATGTCTCAAGGGCCGAGCTCCAGCGGGCGCTCCCCAACTTCATCGAAGAGGTTGAAGAGACGGACAGCGGGTCGAACCAGATCACCGAAGGCTGGCGCTCGGCACTGAAAGCCGGAAAATCGCACTGGACGTACATCTACTGGCCGTGCGTGATTCACGACGTGCTTGCGAGCGCGGCATGGATCGGTGTGCTGGTGCTCTGGCCGCGGGCCAAGCGCGAGAGGGCGTATGAGCGCGCGTACAACGATTACTTCGGGCTAAAGTGCCCCGCCTGCGGCTATCCGCGTGAAGGACTTGCGACTGAAACCTGCCCCGAGTGCGGGCGCGTGAATTCCATGCCGGAGATACTCTGCGCCAGCGGAGCAGAACGGGAGCAGAATGAGGGACCCAAGGTCACGTGAGTGAGATGTGAATGCCGACGAGCACAACCCGCCCGGTCAAAGCGCTTGGCCACAGGAGCGCGAGCCTTCGCATCGCTGGCGACGGCTCTCGATCGTGCTGCTGTGCGCGGCGGTCATCGACCTGGCCTTGGTCGTGCTGTTTTCGACTTCTGGGATTGTGCCCTTCATGTTTCGGGGTGAGCTATTCCGTCATTTGCGGGGGGCCATCCGTCCGCAGTCCACATTGATCTTTCTTTATCGTGACCAGGATGACACTCTGAGCGCTCACGATCTCGGAAGCAATCGATGGCGTCAGCTGTCTCGATCACTCAACGGCGACCCACCGCCCAATCTCAGAAGAGTCGGGCTGCTTGGGATCATGTCGCGGTCGACGAGCCTTGGAGTCTTCACCGAGTGTGCTTTCGTGACGAACTGGGTCGATCCTGCAGCCGATCTTCTGGGAAATATCCCGAGGGATGAGTTGGATCGAGCGCTCTCTGATTTCATTGACGAATTCGAAGATTCGAATGGCGGACCAAGCCGGATCACCAAGGGCTGGTGTCTGGCGCTCAAGGCCGGGCAAACGCACTGGACCTACGTCAATTGGTGGTGCGTGATTCACGACGTGCTTGCGAGCGCGGCATGGATTGGTGTGCTGGTGCTCTTGCCGCGGGCCAAGCGCGAGAGGGCGTATGAGCGCGCGTTCCACGATTACTTCGGGCCAAAGTGCCCCGCCTGCGGCTATCCGCGCGAAGGGCTTGCGACTGGCACCTGCCCCGAGTGCGGGCGCGTAAATTCCATGCCGGCAGTCCTGCGCTCTGGCATCGTTCCGGCGGGTGAAGCGACGAAGCGCTGACGATGCGTGGTCGTGCTCTCGCGCTCTACCATCGCTCATGCCGACCGCGCCCATCGAACTCACGCTCGCGCACTCGCCCGATCCCGACGACGCCTTCATGTGGTGGCCGATCACGGGCAAGATCAACCCCGACGCCACGCCCGTCGCCGGCCCCGAAGGCCGCGCCGTGATCGACACCGGTCGCTGGCGATTCCGCGCGGTCCCCGCGGATATCGAAGTTCTGAACCGGCGGGCGGCCGCGGACACCAGGCCCGCGTACGACATCACCGCGCTCTCGGTGCGCTGCTGGGCCGACGTGCGCGATCGGTACGCGATCACGACGTGCGGCGCGTCGTTCGGCGACGGATTCGGGCCGAAGGTCGTGGCCCGCGCGCCGACGCCGACTCCCGGCGGGCCGGTGATCCGTTGCGAGGGGTGCCTGCGCCCCGCGAACGTGAGTATCGCGATCCCCGGCCGGCGCACGACGGCGTTCATGATGCTCTCAATGATCCTGGGGCGCGAGAGTGTGCTCGCGGCGCCCGATCGATTCGTCGAGATGCCGTTCGATCAGATCATCGGCGCGGTGGCGCGCGGCGAGTATCAGGGCCGCCCGATTCACGCTGGGCTTGTCATCCACGAGGGGCAGCTCACGTTCGGCGACGCGGGCCTGCGCCTGGTGATCGACGTGGGCGAGTGGTGGAAGGACGAGACGGGCCTGTTGCTCCCTCTGGGCGTCAACACGGTGCGCCGCGACCTTGACACGAGGTTCGGCGCGGGCGCGATGCGAGAGGTGTGCGACCTCTTGCGCGCGTCGGTGGCGTATTCGATGGACCGGCGCGAGGAATCAACGCGGTACACGCTCCCGTTCGCGATGGCAAACGTGTCGCGCGGCGGCGGGCAGACGCCGACGCTGGAAAGACTCGATCGCTACTGCCGGATGTACGTGAGCGACGAGACACGCGACATGGGCGAGCGCGGTCGCCAGGCGATCGAGCGATTACTCAGCGAGGGCGCCAAGGCCGGCGCGTGCCCGGAGGTCGGCCGGGTCGAGCTGGTGTAACGGTGAACGCGGCACACGTCGGCGCTCCGAGACTCTGTCTCTTGTGCTTCGGCGTGTATCCTATTCGTTCACTTTGATCTCGCCGCTGGACTCGAGCTTCTTGAGAACCTCGACGACGCCGTGGAGCGACATGCCGCGGGCCTGCTGCTGCGCCAGGGGGTGGCTCTTGTCGCGGATAAAGAGGTGCGGGCGGTCTTCCGCGCCCTGGGTGAGGAGATCAACCTCAAGGCCGAGCACGCCGTCCATCATCGGGATCGGGTTGGCGATGGTCGCGCGGATCGGGGTGTTGGACGGTGCCGCGTCATCCCACGTGTCCACGATGGTGTCGAAGTCCTGCTCACTCACCTCGGCCCAGAATCCCCAAGCGAACGAGTCGCCGGCCTCCGGCACGGGCACCAGCAGCACGCAACGCACGAAGAAGCGCTCGCGATCCTCGGCGTCAACAAACTGGCAGAGGTCCGACGTGACCTGCCCGCGCCGGTCGCGCTCGCGCCGGCCCAGACGGAAAAAGGGGTCTGGCATTCCGAACGCGACGTCCATCGCGACGTTGTCGTGAACCTGCCCGCAGACGCCGCACTTGAATGGCATGGTGACTCCTTGGGAGGAGGATAGGGGAAAGCGAGGCAGTGAGTTTCTGACGAGCCCGAAGCGCCAGCGAGGGGTTGGTGCGACATGGCACACCGTCCCGTGGCACATGGTCAGTGCGGCGCATGTCACCCGTCGGCGGGGCCGCTCGCCCGCGAGTGCCGCGGCGCGTCTTTCGCTTCGCACCTACCCTTGGTCCATGACCTCTTACGAACTCGTCCGCAGTGAATTCGGCGTGGGCATCCAGACCGGCTCGGGCGTCCTGGCGATCCGCCACATCATCGGGATCGGGAGGAACTATGCCGAGCACGCCAAGGAGCAGAGCGCCGACGTGCCGACGCGCCCGATGGTCTTCACCAAGAGCCCGGCCAGCGCGAGCCTGCACGCCGACGACATCGTGATCCCGAAGCTCTGCCGCGACGCGGCGACCGGCGGCGACCAGACCGATTTCGAGGCCGAACTGTGCGTAGTCCTGGGCCCCGGGCCTTCGGGCCGCGTGTGCAAGGACGTGTCGCCCACGGAGGCGATGGAGTTCGTGTTCGGCTACACGTGCGCCAACGACGTGTCGGCCCGCTGGTGGCAGAAGGAAGGATCGGGCGGGCAGTTCTGCCGCGGCAAGAGCTTCGATTCGTTCTGCCCGCTCGGGCCGCGGGTCGTGCCGCGCGACGCGATCAAGGACCCGCAGGACCTCCGCGTGATCTGCCGCGTGAACGGCAGCACGATGCAGGACGGGCGCACGCACGACATGATCTTCCCCGTCGCCAATCTCATCAGCGATCTCTCGCGCGGGATGACGCTCTTCCCCGGGACGATCATCCTGACGGGCACGCCCAGCGGCGTGGGCATGGCCCGCAAGCCGCCGGTGTGGCTGAAGGAAGGCGACGTCGTCGAGGTCGAGATCCCGGAGATCGGTGTGCTGAGGAACCGCGTGAAGTACGCGGTGTGAACGCGCGATCGCCCATGGCCAAGAAACCCTCGAAATCCCGCGACGACGAGCCCGTGATCGAGAACCGCAAGGCGCGGTTCCACTATCACATCGGCGAGACGCTCGAGACCGGCATCGTGCTGCGCGGCACGGAGGTCAAGAGCGTCCGCGACGGCAAGGTCTCGATCGCCGAGGGCTATGTCCGCGTGCAATCCGAGCCCCCGCGCCTCTTCCTGCACAGCGTCAACATCGACCACTACGCGCCGGCCGGCCCGCTCACGGGCAAGAAGCAGCACGCCCTCACCCGCACGCGCGAGCTCCTGGCCCACAAGCGCGAGATTCGCAAGCTCTCGAAGGCGGTCGACGTGAAGGGCATGACCATCGTGCCGCTGAAGCTGTACTTCAAGAACGGCTACGCGAAGGTGCTGATCGGCGTGGCGCAGGGCAAGAGCCAGGCGGACAAGCGCCAGTCGATCGCCAAGCGAGAGACCGACCGCGAGATCAGCCGCGCGGTGAGCAAGAGGCTGCGGTAGCTGCAACGCTGTTCCCGCGGCCGTTCCAGCCGCGGCTCTGTCGGTCCATCGCCTGGGTGGGGCCGGTGATACGCCGAGCCCGCACGGGCTCGATCCTCTTCCACCGTGCCAGTCCTCGCACGCAAAAACAGATTGGGGCGGATCTCTTCAATCCGCCCCAATGACTGACCCGGAGCCGGGCGGGCTGGGGGGCGACGCCGGCTCAACGGGGCAAGTTGTCGACGGCGCCCACACCCGGCGCCGGCGCGGCGTGCCGGCCCACGAGCCCGGCACGCCAATGCCGATCACGACGCATCCTGCGCCCCGTTCTTGCGCCAACCCCGGACCCGGCCGCGCCAACGCCGCCACGCCCAGACCCACACGCGAACCCACGCGAGACTCTCAAGAAAACAACCGTGAAGAACTCACGGAAGCGGCAACAAACGACCGCCGAACGGCGGGATTCGAATCGGTCCCAGTATCGCGCGCGGCGAGGATGGACGCAAGGGAAAATGCGCCCGGTTTTCACCGGAGTTCAGTGAATCCTTGAGCAGGAAAGTCACCTGCCACCAGGCCTTGGCGCGAGGGAAACGTGAGGATGCTGGCGGCGCGGGCATATCCGAGTGCCACCGGCTCCCCGACTTCCTCAGCACCCCTGATCGAACGCCTCGGCGAACGCGTCGTAGTCATCGCCGTTCACGAAGCCGTTGGAATCAAAGTCGGCGTCCGGGTCCGCGGCGTCGAAGGCCTCGGCGAAAGCGTCGTAATCGTCGCCGTTCACAAAGCCGTCCGTGTTCACGTCCGCTGGGCAATACACCGCGCCGGTCACGACCAGCGCGTAGCCCTGCGTACCCACGTTGACCGCCGCCGCATCGATCGTGATCGTCCACACGCCCGGCTCGGCGATCTCGCGATGCACCTGCTCGACGTTGTTTATTGCATCTGCACTCCCGCCCACGTCGGAGAACCCACCAACGAACACGTTGCCCAGGTACTCCCAGCCCGCGGGCGATTGGACGACGAGGTTGAGGTCATTCACCGCGGCGTCCACCGCGTTCACGGCCGCCGGCGCATCGTGGAACGCCAGCGTCACGCGCAAGGGCTCGTCGGAGATCGCGGTGCGCACGCGCATCGTCACGCCCTGGCCCGTCGAAAGCGCGCCCGCGACGTTGTTGTACTGATCCAGCACGCGGAGGCGCCGCGCGTCGCCGCTGAAATACAACGACGAATCTCCCAGCACGCGCCCCCACCCCTCGCGGTTGCCCGGATAGCCCGCTTCGCTCGAAAGGTCCTGCGAGCAGTTGATGAGGGCGGCCTTGAGCAAGGCGCCCGAGGGCACGATCGCGTTCGACGCGTTCGCCGAGCCCGTCGGGTAGTAGCCACGCACGAAGTAATCACGCATCAGCGTCGCGAGGCCAGCGATCGCGGGCGCGGCATAGCTCGTGCCCGAGCCGCCCGACACCGAGCAGCCCGTCTGCGTCGCGGCGGCCTGGATGCCGCTCCCCGGCGCGAGCACCTCGGGCTTGCGCCGACCATCCGACGTCGGGCCGCTCGCGCCGTCCGCGAACATGTCCTGGTTGGGCGTGTCGCCCGAGCCCGCGACCGCCAGGCAGTTTTTGGCGTTCTCGGGGATCTTGATCGTCACCGATGTCGAGTTCGCGACCGCGAAGATCACGAGGTTGTCGTCGTGCTGCCACGAGAAATCGTCGACCGCGCGCACCACGCCGGTGTACTGGCTGCTGTTGTTGAGCCCCCAGCTGTTGGAGTGGATGAACGCGCCCTGCGTGCGGTGAAGTTCGAATCGCGCGAACACGCTCGCCTCGGTCGTGCCGGGCGGCGTGTTGAACACCATCCGCGCGCCGTACGCCACGCCCGTGGATTCGCTCCCGTCCCGCGGATCGCCCAGCGCGATCGACGCGACGCGCGTGCCGTGGTCGGTGTAGCCCGTCGTCGCGTTGTACGCCTGGATCTTGCGGTGCAATGGGCCGATCGGGTTCACCGTGTCCTGGAATGCGCAGTGATCGGGCGTGCAGCGCGTGTCGATGATGCCAAGGAGCTGGCCCGAGCCCGTCAGCCCGTGCGCGTAGAACGGCGTGACGTTTGCCTGGTTGCTCTGCACGATCCAATTCACCGAGTTGTCACGCAGCTCGATCTCCCCCAGCTCGTCGAGCAGGCGCACGCCCGCGGCACGCGACGCGCCAACGACCTGCCCGCGCGCGAGCTTCACGACCACTTCGCCCCTCGCGCTCGAGACCAGCGTCGCGGAGGGCGCGCCGGCGTTGACCGCGTTCCACGCCGCGGCGGGATCAACGCCGGGGAACAAGGTCGCGGCGACCAACACAAGCCCCGCCCGTTCGTCATTGTTCCGTGAGGCATCCTTGAAAGAGCGTTTCACGCCGCCGGCGCGGGCCGCGAGCGCGGGATCGAGCTTCCACGCGTCGTCATACGCGGAGACCGAGCGTACGAACTTCAGCGCACGGAGCTTGGCCTTGCTCGCGCCGGAGAGTTCGGCCAGATACGCGTGATCGGGGAGGTAGTCGTGAAGCATCACCCCCGCACCGACGAGGGCCACACGCTTCGCGGGAGTCATCGGGCCGTCGAGCTCGATCACGCCGAACGTGCCGCGCGAGAACGCGGCCTGATCGGCAAGAAGTGAAGGCCGCGCACCGAGATCGACATCGCCGGTGCGCAGGCGCAGCGTGCCCCGCGGTGCATCCTGAGGTCCCGCGCTCGCCATCGCGCACGCGAGACCCGCGCACAACATGACCACCCTCGTTGTCGATTGCATCCGCATCCGCTCCCTCCGCCCCACCCCGGCGTCGTAACGGCGCGGACCTGGCGTTGAACAACGCCATCCCGCCGCACTCCCGAGGCCCGCAAGACTGTACGAGCCAGGGCGTCCGATCGTTCCCTACCCGGCCTTGACCGGGGCGCACGCCAGCCCGCGGCAGGCATCCAGACCCTTGACGATGAGCGACCCGCCCATCACCTCGCAGCGGCGCGAGAGGTCGTCGATCGCCTGCCGCCATTCCGAGGACACGCTGGCAACACCGTCCATGGCCACCACCATCCGCCCGCGGCAGGAAAGGGCCGCGTCGGTCAGGCGGTACGCGAGTTCGGCGACCTGGCGGCTGCGAATCTCACGCCCCAAAAGACGAACCACCAGCGTCCCCTCCGGCGCCGGCTCGAGCGTCACTTCGAGCGAACCAATCCGGAGTGTTGTCGCCGTTGATTGGTGATCGTTTGGGTGTGCGGATGAAGAAGACGCCTCGCGCATGGGCTCGACCCCCATACGGCACGGGCGATGCCTGAAAACAGGTGGCGCGACGAGCTTCCGTGTCCCGTCCGCGTGCCGGAGTGCCCCGAACCGGCCAAGAAGAGACGTGCGATTCGTGCGGGGTCCGGTCAAGGCGCAGGATTCGCAAACTCAGGAGGGCCGAGTGGTCTGTGCCGGTCGTCGGTATCCTGAGGGGGTCCGGGCGTGCGTCGGGACTTGAGACGCGCGAACCGGGGGGATACAAGAAACGTCCAAGAACCGGGCCAAGGGTGGCCGGAGCACGCCGGGCAGGCGACGCGGGTTTGCCGGGCGTGGCGGGAAGTGGCTAGGAACAGACGATGATTGAACTCAACTCGTTGACGAAACGGTTCGGATCGCCATCGACGGGGATCCTGGCCGTGGACGGCGTGACGCTCAAGGTCGAAAAGGGCGAGGTGCTCGGGTTCCTCGGGCCGAACGGCGCGGGCAAGAGCACGACCATGAAGATGGTGACGGGCTTCCTGACGCCGACGTCGGGGAGCGCGAGCGTGTGCGGGCACGACGTCGTCAAGGACCCGATCGCGGTGAAGGAGCGGATCGGCTACCTGCCCGAGGGCGCGCCCGCGTACCCGGACATGACGCCCGAGTCGTTTCTTTCCTTCTGCGCGCACGTGCGGAAGATGGGTGACACCGCCGAATCCCGCATCGCGCACGTCGTTGAGCGCGTGCAGCTCTCGGGCGTGCTGCGTCAGCCGATCGAGACGCTCTCCAAGGGCTTCAAGCGGCGCGTGGGCCTGGCCCAGGCGATCCTGCACGATCCCGAAGTTCTGATCCTCGACGAGCCGACCGACGGCCTGGACCCCAACCAGAAGCACGAGGTCCGCGCCCTCATCCGCGAGATGGCGGGCAAGAAGGCGATCGTGCTCTCCACGCACATCCTCGAAGAGGTCGAGGCGGTGTGCACCCGTGCGATCATCATCGCGCGCGGGCGCGTCATCGCCGACGGCACGCCCGCGCAGCTCGCAGCCCGATCGCGCGTGCACAACGCCGTCACCATCGCGGTGCGCGGCGCGGACAAGGACCAGATGGTCAGCGAGCTGAAGCGCATCACCGGCGTGCGCGACGTGGACCACGCGCGACAGGACAACGGGCTCTGCCGCGCGACGGCCATCGCCAAGCACGGTCACACGATCGCGGGCGAGGTCAGCGCGCTGGTCAAGGCGCGGGGCTGGGGCCTCGAAGAACTCCGCGTGGAGCACGGGCGCCTCGACGAGGTCTTCCGGGACATCACGCAGAGCAAGTGAGCATCGAGCGGGCAAGGAACGGTCGTTTCCGGCGCGGCGACGCGCGATCAAGGAGATGAAGCGTGCAAGGGTGGTATCCGATCTTCAAGCGCGAACTGGCGGGGTATTTCGTCACGCCCGTCGCGTACATCTTCATCGTGATCTTCCTGCTCCTGGCGGGAGTCTTCACGTTCCAATTGGGCGGGCTCTTCGAGCGCGGGCAGGCGGACCTCCGCCCGTTCTTTGACTTCCTCCCCTGGCTCTATCTCTTCCTCATCCCCTCCGTGTCGATGCGGCTCTGGGCCGAGGAACGGCGCGGCGGCACGATCGAGCTGCTGCTCACCCTCCCCGTCTCGCAGTGGGGCGCGGTGCTGGGCAAGTTCCTGGCGGCCTGGGCCTTCACGGGCCTGGCCCTCGTGCTCACGTTCCCGCTCTGGATCACCGTCAACTACCTCGGCGATCCCGACAACGGCGTGATCGTCGGCTCCTACGTCGGCGGCCTGCTCATGGCGGGCGGCTTCCTGGCGATCGGCTCGTGCGTCTCCGCCGCCACCAAGAGCCAGGTGATCGCGTTCGTCATCAGCCTCATGATCTGCCTGGGCTTCCTGCTCGCGGGCTTCTCGCCCGTGCTCGATTTCTTCAAGGGCTGGGCGCCGTCGTTTGTGATCGACGCGATCTCGAGCTTCAGCTTCCTCTCCCGCTTCGAGGGGCTGGGCAAGGGCGTCGTCGCGCTCCGCGATCTTGTGTTCTTCGTATCGCTGATCGGCGTCTTCCTCTATGGCGCCGGCATCGTGATCGAGATGAAGAAGGCCGAGTAACAACCCGCAACTGCTCTCCCGCGGGGCCCGCCCGCGATCGGTGGAAACAGCCATGAACACCAAGGTCTTTGGAATCGGCGGCCTCGTCCTGCTGGTCGCCCTGTTCTTCGGGATCAACATCCTGACGGGCCGCGCCGCTCGCTCCGCGCGGATCGACCTCACCTCGCAGAGGCTCTACACGCTCACCGACGGCTCGCGCAACATCGCCAAGTCGCTCGACGAGCCCATCAAGCTCACCCTCTATCTCTCCAACAAGGCCATGCAGGGTCGCCCCGGCCTCATCACCTACGCCCAGCGCGTCCGCGAGATGCTCGAGGAGTTCTCCGCCATCTCGGGCGGCAAGATCGTCCTCTCCATCGTCGACCCCGTCGCCTTCTCCGAGGATGAAGACCGCGCCAACGAAGCGGGCGTCCGCGGCATGCAGGTCAGCGCTGGCGAATCCGTCTACTTCGGCCTGGTCGGCACCAACGCGACCGACGGCAAGGAGGTCATCCCCGTCTTCGACCCCACCGCCGAACGATTCCTCGAATACGACATCGCGCGCACCATCTACTCGCTCGCGCACCCCAAGAAAAAGGTCGTGGGCCTGATGTCCACGCTCCCCGTCGAGGGCCTGCCCTTCGACCCGCTGACCGGCCAGCCCTCGCGCCAGCAGCCCTGGCAGGTCATCAAGGAACTGAAGACGCTCTTCGAAGTCCGGAACGTGCCAACGACGGCCACCGAGATCCCCGCCGACGTCGACCTGCTCATGGTCATCCATCCCAAGCAGCTCGGCGACGCGACGCTCTACGCGATCGATCAGCACGTGATGAAGGGCGGCAAGCTGCTGGTGTTCGTCGACCCGATGTGCGAGGCCGACCCGTCCGGCGCGGACCCGCGTAATCCGATGGCCGCGATGATGGCCGATCGCTCGTCGAGCCTCGGCAAGGTCTTCGATTCCTGGGGGCTCGAGCTCGTGCCCGGCAAGATCGCCGGCGACCGCGTCTTCGCCACCCAGGTCACGATGCGCGGCCAGGGACAGGCGATCCCGTTCCTGGCGTGGCAGAGCGTCACCAAGGACGGCATCGATCGCACCGACCCCACCACGGGCCAGCTCACGTCGATCAACCTCGGCACGCCGGGCATCCTGCGCCTCAAGAGCGAGGAGAAGAAGGAAGAGGCCAAGCCCGAGGAGAAGAAGGACGAACCCAAGAAGGACGATGCGAAGCCCGACGAGACCAAGAAGGAAGGCGACGCGAAGGCTGACGAGAAGAAGACCGAAGAAAATAAGCCCGCGGAAGCCAAGCCGACCGAGACCAAGCCCAAGCCCGTGATCGTTCTCTCGCCCCTGGTCCACACGACCAAGCAATCGCAGGAGATCGACGCGATGCAGGTCGCGGCGATGCCCGACCCCAAGCGCCTGCTCAACGATTTCAAGCCCAGCGGGCAGGAGTTCGCCATGGCCGCCCGCCTGTCGCTCGCGCCGGGCGTCGCGTTGCACTCGGCCTTCCCCGCGGGCAAGCCCGCGCCCGCCGAGGGCCAGGCGCCCACCGATCCCAAGGCCGGTCATGTGGACGAGACCAAGGGCCCGATCAACGTCGTCGTCGTCGCCGACGTCGACTTCATGAACGACCGCTTCTGGGTGCAGATCGATCAGATCTTCGGCATGGCGCGCAAGATCGCCGACAACGGCGACTTCGTCGTCAACCTCGTCGACAACCTGTGCGGCTCGGCGGACCTCCTGTCCGTCCGCGCCCGCGGCGAGTTCGCGCGTCCCTTCACGCTGGTCGAGGACCTGCAGCGCAAGGCCGACGACAAGTTCCGGGCCCGCGAGCAGGAACTCCAGCAGCAGATCCAGCTCACGCAGGACCGCATCAGCGAGCTGCAGCGCAAGCGCCCCGACGCCAAGGAAGAGTCGGCGATGATCCTCTCGCCCGAGCAGAAGGTCGAGATCGACAAGCTCGAGAAGCAGGTCTTCGACGCACGCAAGGAGCTCCGCCAGGTGCAGCTCAACCTGCGCTCCGACATCGACACCCTCGAGGCCAAGCTCAAGTTCATCAACATCGGCGCCATGCCGGTCGTCGTCGCCCTGGCGGCGCTGGCGATCGGCGGCTTCCGGGCGGCGCGCCGCTCGGGCCAGAAGAAGACAGGGAGTGCGGCATGAACGCCAAGGTTCTTTCCATCCTCCTCGGGATCGTGCTCGTCGTCGCCGGGCTGGCGGTGTACTTCACGATGACGCCCGTGTTTACTTCGAGCGTCACCATGAAGACCACGACGAGGGTCTTCCCCGACCTGGCCGACAAGATCAACGACGTCGCCCTCGTCCGCGTGAAGAACCTAAGCGGCGAGACGATCGTCAAGAAGACCGACAAGGGCTGGGGGCTCGAGTCGCGCGGTGGCTATCCCGTCGAGTTCGAGAAGGTGAAGGAAGCGCTGATGTCGCTGGCCGACCTCTCGGCGCTCGAGACCAAGACCAGCAAGCCCGACATGTACACGCGCCTGGGTGTGGAGGACATCACGCAGGCGGGCGCGACGTCCAAGCTCGTCACGCTCGAGGACGCGGGCGGCAAGCCCATCGCGTCGCTCATCGTCGGCAAGGACGCGGGCAACGCCGGGAGCAAGACGCAGGTCTACGTCCGCCGCGCGGGCGAGGCGGCGTCGCTGCTCGCCGAAGGCCGGACGAGCCCCTCGTGGTCGTTCCCCACCGACGCGATGACGTGGGTGAAGCGCGAGCTCACCGCGTTCGACTCTGGGCGCGTCAAGGGCGCGATCTTCGTTCACCCCGACGGCTCGTCGGTCGTGGTCGATCGCCCGAGCAGCAAGGAAGTGAACTACCGCGTCGCGGATGTCCCCGCGGGCAAGGAGCTCTCGTCGCCCGGAGCCGCCAACTCCGCCGCCGGCGCGCTGGCCTATGTCAGCTTCGAGGACGTGAAGCCCGCCGGCGATCTCAAGGACGCGACACCCAGCGGCTTTGCGGAGTATCGAACCTTCGACGGGCTGCGCCTCAACATCCAGCTCAGCAAGGTGGGCGAGAAGTCCTGGGGGATCCTCACCGCGACGTACGAAGCGCCGGCGCTGGCCGAGGGTGAGCAGCCCGACCCGATCGCGCGCCCCGCCGCGGATGTCCAGAAGGAAGCCGCGGACCTCGCCGCCAAGTGGAGCGGCTGGGCATTCCAGATCCCCGATTTCAAGGCCAAGCAGTTCGCGACCACGATGGACGACCTGCTGAAGAAGGACGAGCCCGCGGACGCGAAGCCGGAAGGCGAAACGCCGCCCCAATTGCCGCCCCAGTTGCCGCCGAGCGATTCGATCCTGGTGCCACCGAAGCAGTGATTCAGCTTCCGCGACGATCCGCGCGATCAACGCGCGTCAGGCAATCCTCTTGAATCGCCCCGCGTCCGGCGTCGCACGACGCGTGGGACTACTCGCGCCCGCCCTACTTGGACGGCACACGCCCGACATCGAGCTTCTTCGCCTTGTCGCCCCAGCCGCGATCGGGCTCGTCCTTGTTGAGCTGCTCGTAGACCTCGCGGAGAGATTTGCGGATCGCGCCGACGAGGGGCACGTTGGGATCGAGCTTGGCGGTCGCGACCACGAGCGTTGCTTCGAGCGCGCCTGCCGAGTCCTTGACGCGACCGAGATCGCGGAGCGCGAGGGCCCAGCTCATGCGCGTCGCCAGCGTGTCGGCGTGCCCCTCGCCCAGCACGCGCGTGCGCACCTCGAGCGTGTTCGCGAACTCTTTTTCCGCGTCGGCGGCGTGGCCGCTGCGGCGCAGAGCCTCGGCGTGGTTGTGGTGGAGCGTGAGCGTGCGCGGGTGCTCGTCGCCCAGGCCTTCCTTGGACGCCGTGAGGGCTTCGGCGGTGAGCTCGACGGCCTCGGCGGCGCGCTCGGTGCGGTTGAGCAGGTACGCCAGGTTGTTGACGGCCAGAAGTGTCGAGGGGTGCGTGGTGCCCAGGAGCTTCTTGCGACGCTCCAGCGAGCGTCGGTACATCTCCTCGGCCTCTTTCATCTTGCCCTGCGATTCCAGCACGCCGGCGAGGTTGTTCATCGCGGTCAGGGCGTCGATGTTGTCTTCGCCCTGGGTGCGCACGGTCGCGTCGAGATAATGGCGGTAGTGCTTTTCGGCGCCGGCGTTGTCGCCGATGGCCTCGAGCGCTCCGCCGAGGTTGTTCTCGAAGAGGAGCGAGTCGGGGTCTTCCGGGCCGCGGGCCTTGGTCTGGATCGCAAGGGCGCGCTCGTGGAGCGGGATGGCGTCCTTGGGCTTTCCCATGTCGGTGCGGAGCATGGCGAGGTTGCTGAGATGGGGCGCCAGCTCGGGGGCTTCGGTGCCGGCGACTTTCTCGAGTCGGCCGACGGCCTCGGCGTAATAGGTCTCGGCCTCGTCGAGCTTGCCGAGCGCGTGCAGGATGTAGCCGTAGTTCCCGATCGCGTTGATGGTCTCGGGGTGATCGGGCCCGAGGGTCTGCTTGCGGAGGGCGAGGGTGCGCTGGAAGTAGGGGAGTGATTTTTCGAGCAGGCCGAGGCGCGCGTAGGTCTCGCCGAGCGTCTGGCGCAGCATGGAATCGATGACGGGCTGGTCCTTGAACTGCTGGTCGATCGCGGTGGAGGCCGGCGCGAGGATGGTCTGGTCGATGAAGTCGAGCGCGACGTCGGTGCCGTTGATCTTGGTGAGGGCGCGCGCGACGGCGTCGGGATCGGCCTTGGGCGATTCAGATTTGGGCGCGTCGGCCTTGGGGGCTCCGATCGTGTCGCCGGCCGGCGCCCTTTCGTCCGTGTCCTGCTTCTGGGCCTCTTCGATGTCGCGGGCGAGGCGCGAGATCAGGCGTTTGCCGGCCTGTTCGGCGTCGATCCCGCCCAGCATCGCGGACTGGAACTGCGTGACCTGGGTGAGGTCCTTCTCGCGGCGTTCGAGCTCGCGCTTCCGGGCGTTCTCGCGTACGGCGAAGATGGCCGTGCCCGCGACGCCGGCGGCCAGAAGGAGGGCGACGGTCGCGCCGAACGCAACGCTGACGCGGTTGCGCTTCACGAACTTGCCGAGCTTGTACGACGCGCTGGGCGGGCCGGCGGTGACGGGCTCGTTGGCGAGGAATCGCTCGATGTCCTGCGCCAGCGCGCTGGCGGAGTCGTAGCGGCGGGCGCGGTCCTTCTCCATCGCCTTCATCGTGATCCAGTCGAGCTCGCCGCGCACGGACTTGCGGAGCGAGCCCGCGTCGGTGCCGCGGACCTTGGCGACGTGGTCGAGCGACGAGGCGGCGGTGGTGTCGGTCTCTCCCTTGGTTCCCATCTGCGACAGGCGGTCGCTGGGTCGCGGCGGATCGACCTCGCGGATGATGCGCTGGATTTCTTCATAGGCCGCGGTGCGCAGCGTGTTGGCCTCGAAGGGGAGCCAGCCGGTGAGGAGTTGATAGAGGATGACGCCCAGCGAGTAGATGTCAGTGCGAGTGTCGATGTCCTCCGAGCCGGTGCCCGCCTGTTCGGGCGACATGTAGTCGGGCGTGCCCATCATGCGCCCGATCGCGGTGTAGACCGTGGCGTCGGAGAGGCGCTGCGTAACGGCCTTGGCGATGCCGAAGTCGATCACCTTGGGCACCAGCTTCTCGTCGACGCGCGAGACCAGGATGTTGGAGGGCTTCAGGTCGCGGTGGATCACGCCCTTGTGGTGCGCGTGCTGCACGGCCCGGCACACATCCACGAACAGGCGCAGGCGGTCCTCGATCGACATGCGGTGCTGGTCGCAGAAGTGCGTGAGCGGCACGCCCGGCACGTGCTCCATCACGAAGTACGGGCGGCCCAGGTCCGTCATGCCCGCGTCGAAGACCTTGGCGATGTTGGGATGGTCCATGAGTGCCAGGGCCTGGCGCTCGCCCTGGAAGCGAGCGACGACCTCGGTGCTGTCCATGCCGGCCTTCAGGACCTTGAGCGCGACGCGCCGGCGCACGGGCTCGCGCTGCTCGGCGAGGTAGACCATGCCGAAGCCGCCCTCGCCGATGGTCTCGAGAATGCGGTAGGGGCCGATCATGTCGCCGGTGGCGGGGGCGAAGGCGCGCGGGGGGCTCATGGCGCTGCCGAAGGGCGTTGAGCCGGGTGTAGAGCCGGGGGCGAGGGCGGCGTCGGGCGCGTGGCCCTTGGAGTCGCCCGCGCCCGCGGCGATGGAGCGCGTGGGGATGGCGTCGCGATCCTGGGGCGTGAGGGGCGCGCCGTCGCGCGGATCGCCGGTCTGGCTCGGGGGCGTGGTCACGCGGCAATCGTAACGCGGCCGGGGCGCGGGGCGGGCGGTTGCGCGATCGTGCAAACACCTGGATTGTGTCAAACGCGACGGAGAGGTCCCGAACGTCCGCTGGCCCTTGCGAGCTGACGATCTCGTCGGGCCTTGCGGCGCTTTCGGCGCTCGGCGCGTTTTCGCATGCGATCACGAAACTCCGGCGACTGGAGGCGAGCTGCGAGCCAGAACAACGCGGCATACACCACCATGACGATCCCCGCATAGATCGCGGAGTTGACCGCGCCATTCCCTGTCGGGCTTGGTGGAGGACCGAAATACCACAGCCCAAATCCGGCCCCGATACAGCCCAGCACCCAGATCACGCCGGCCCGGGCGTAACTGGCGCGCCGGGCCGCTTTGCGCCTTTCGATCTCGCGCGGGCGCCATCGCGTCTCGTACAGATCAATGACCTTCCGCAATGATGCCATCGGAATGAAGCGGGCTTGAGTGCCGCGGTCGGTCTTGATGCCGTGCGACCACGAGCGCGGAAAGGAGACGATTTCATGCTTGGAGAATGAGCGGAGACTTCCGTCGGTCTGCAGCCACTCGATCGCGCTGCTGCGGAATCGGAGTTTGCCGAGAGAGCAGCGGTAAAGGCTGAGCATGAGACCGGCCATGAGCAGGAAGCTGCCGCCCAAGATCAGCCACATGATGGAGAGGAGGACGACGTCGATGGCTCCGTATCCGGGGGGCATCGGGGGAAACATGACGGGCGCGCCCCAGAACGCCCTGATGAAGTCGAATGTGATCAAGATCGCAAAGAGCAGGAAAACACTCCCGCTGATGGCGCTCCCGAGGCGATCGTCCTTCGCGTTGAACGTCATGGTGAGCGATCCATCATCGAACTGTCGAGTGATCGCACGGAGCCAGGCGCGCTGGCCCGTCGCGGTCATTGACTCGCGAATCCAGCGACACGCGATCCATCGCGGCGGCGTGTCGTCGGATCGCAGCGGCTCGCCGTCGTTCTCGACGACATGGACCAACCATTCACTTAGCCTCACCCGCGTCCACGGGAATCGTCGGCCGAGATATCGGGAGTGGGAGTCCGGGGCGTTGACGACGACCACGCCGTCGAGCCTGGGTTCAAGCCGCAGAAGAACGGCTCCAGCCATGACGGATGATATGAGGCCTGTCACGGCCGATGACTTGGCGGAAATGTCGCCTGCCAATTCGGCAGGTTTGCCGATTCGAACGCCGCGGATGACGCCACAAGTGGTTTGACGGCCCCAAATGGAATCCGTCCCGGGCGGGCGGGAATGAACCGGCGCGGGCGCGACGCCGTTGATCCCGCCCGTCGCCCTTGGCACTCCGGTTGCACTTCTGAATGACGTTCGTTCATCCATCGGTGGATGGCGAACGCCATAGGGAAGTCATCATGTCCAAGATCATCGGCATCGACCTGGGCACCACGAACTCCTGCGTCGCCATCATGGAGGGCGGCACGCCCAAGGTGCTCATCAACTCGTCCGGCAACCGCATCACGCCGTCCGTCGTCGGCTTTACCGACAAGGGCGAGCGATTGATCGGACAGCCCGCCAAGCACCAGCAGGTCACGAACCCCAAGAACACGGTCTTCTCGATCAAGCGATTCATGGGGCGTCGTCGCGCGGAGGTGTCGTCGGCGGGTGATTCGGGCTACGGCAAGTCGGGCAACGAAGAGGCGAAGGTGCCGTACACCATCACGGGCGGCGCGGACGAGTTCGTGCACGTGCGTGTGAACCAGGGCGAATTCACGCCGCAGCAGGTGAGCGCGTTCATCCTGCAGGACCTCAAGAAGACGGCCGAGGATTATCTCGGCGAGAAGGTCGAGCGCGCGGTGATCACGGTGCCGGCGTACTTCAACGACGCGCAGCGTCAGGCGACCAAGGACGCGGGCGAGATCGCGGGCCTGAAGGTCGAGCGCATCATCAACGAGCCGACGGCCGCAGCCTTGGCGTACGGCCTTGATAAGAAGGCCAAGAACCAGAAGATCGCGGTGTTCGATCTGGGCGGCGGCACGTTCGACGTGTCGATCCTGGACATCGGCGACGGCGTGTTCGAGGTGCTCAGCACCAACGGCGACACGCACCTGGGCGGCGACGACTGGGACCAGACGCTGATCGACCACATCGCCGAGGAGTTCCGCAAGCAGCACGGCATCGACCTGCGCAAGGACGCGATGGCGCTCCAGCGCCTGAAGGAGGCCGCGGAGAAGGCCAAGATCGAGCTGTCGACGATGAACGAGACGACGGTGAACCTGCCGTTCATCACCGCGGACGCCAGCGGGCCCAAGCACCTGCAGATGTCGATCACCCGCGCGAAGTTCGAGGCGCTGTGCGCGTCGCTCTTTGAGCGCCTCAAGGCCCCGTGCCAGCAGGCGATCCGCGACGCGAAGGTCGACGCATCGAAGATCGACGAGGTCGTGCTGGTGGGCGGGTCGACGCGCATGCCCAGGGCGGCCCAGATCGCCAAGGAGATCTTCGGCAAGGAGCCCAACCGCTCCGTCAACCCCGACGAGGTCGTGGCGATCGGCGCGGCGATCCAGGGCGGCGTGCTCAAGGGCGAGGTGAAGGACGTGCTGTTGCTCGACGTCACGCCGCTCTCCCTGGGCGTCGAGACGCTCGGCGGCGTGATGACCAAGCTGATCGACAAGAACACCACGATCCCGACGAGCAAGAAGGAAGTCTTCTCGACGGCGAGCGACAACCAGCCGAGCGTGATGATCCATGTGCTGCAGGGCGAGCGCGAGTTCGCCCGCGACAACCGCACGCTGGGGCAGTTCGAGCTGGCGGGGATCGCGCCGGCGCCGCGCGGCATGCCGCAGATCGAGGTCGAGTTCGCCCTCGACGCCAACGGCATCCTGACGGTGACGGCGACCGACACCAAGGCGGGCAAGAAGGCCGACATCAAGATCACCAACAGCGGCGGCCTTGATAAGAGCGAGATCGAGCGGATGAAGCGCGACGCCGAGGCGCACGCGGCCGAGGACAAGGCGCGGCGCGAGCTGATCGACCTGAAGAACAAGGCCGACGCGATGGTGATCCAGACGCGCAAGCATCTGGAGGAGTACGGCGAAAAGGTGACGAGCGATGTTCGCGGGCGGATCGAGTCGGCGATCTCGAACGTCGAGGGCAAGATCAAGGAAGACGACAAGGCGGCGCTCCAGGCCGCGATAAGCGAGCTGGAAAAGGCGGCGCAGGAGCTGGGCAAGGTGGTGTACGAGTCTGAGGCCGCCAAGGCCGCAAGTGGGGCCGCGGGCGGGGCTGGGGGCGGCGCCGGTGCCGCCGGCGCGACGACGGAGTCCAAGCCCGCGGGCGGGAAGGACGACGTGATCGACGCGGAGTTCAAGGTGAAGGAAGAGAAGTAGCGAGGGTCGATCGGGAAGATCGTGTAGAGGCACTTGGCCGAGCCGGCCCAGGTAAGCGAGTGCTTCGGTGCAGGGAGCGCGACGAGTCTCACGTACGTTGAATCGATGAATCACCAAGACCCACGGGCGAGTGTCCGTGGGTTTTTCTTGGGTGTGAGCCTTCCAAAAACGCGTCCGGGGACCTCCCTCCGGACGTCCCCGTCGCGCTCGCGGTTCCTGAGCCTGATCCTGGTCGGTTCCGCGGTGTCTCTCTCTGTCGGCCGGTCGCGAGGATCACTCCTCGGACGTGGGTTCATCGCCGCCCTTGTTCTGGGCTTCGAGAAGCTTGCGCAGATACTGGTTCTCGCGACGGGTCGCCTCCAGGTCGAAGACGAGGTACTTGATGGAGAGGCGGAGGTAGTCGAGCGACTCCTGAAGGTCCGCGATGGTCTTCTTCATCTTGTCGTGACGGTTCTGGGTCTCGAGCGCGAGCTGCTCGAGCGGGCCGCGTTCCCCTTCGGGGAGCTGGCCGATCTGGCTGATGAGGTCACCGAGTTTCGCCTGGAAATCGCTCTCGTTCATGATTCTCTTCTCCCCTGTCTGCGGTTTTCCGTACGTCTCAAACTCCGCACCACCGGCGGCGTCACCCAAGCAGGCGACAGTGAGAGAACAACAACCGACGCACCGATCTGCGAGAATCCGCGTGCCAGTCGCGTTGGTCCAATAAAAACCAGCGCAGGATCACGGCGCGGGCGGTCGCAGCGCGAGCGGCCAGCGCGGAGTGGTCAGTCCCGGGTCCGTCTGTAACGTTTGTGGTGTTTCGTCAACGCATCACGTCGGCCCGACGCAACACCTGCCGCGCGTCGGCAGCGATGGTGGGGGCGAGGCTGTCGAGGAGCCCGGGCTCCTGGCGCTTGCTGTCCTTAGCCAGGCGGACCAGGTGCTGGTCGAGAGCGAAGCGGAAGCGCTTGAAGAGTTCCTCGAGCTCGTGGCGGTTGAAGCGGACCATGGGGTCCTTCAGGCCGGTCTGCATGCAGGCCCAGTCGATGAGCGAGCCGCCGTTGCCGGTGAAGCGGTAGAGGCCGAGCGTGGCGACCATCCGCTTCTTGAGGGGGATGAAGGGGTCGGTCGCGGTGTCGGGGATCGCGAGCAGGCGTTCCTCGGCGGATTCGTCGGGGGCGGCCAGGGGGTCGACCGCCTTCTCGGTCGGCACGGGCGGGAGCTCCGACGCGGGGCGCAGGTCCGCGAAGGCGGACGACAGCGTCTTGAACCCGCCACGCTCAAAGCGGATGACGAGGCGTTGCGTTGGCTTGCCGTCTTGCATGAGCGATTCGGCGGCCGTGACTTCGCCGACTCCCCATTCGGGGCGGGCGGCATGGCGCACTCGATCGCCGAGCGCGAACGCACGAACATTGGCGGACATGGTCATTCCGATCCTCGGCGGGCGGGTGCGGGTGAGGCCTTCATGGCCTGACCCATACAACGCCGAGCTGGTCGAACGGACCAGCCCGGTGCGGGGACACCCGGCAAGCGTGGGGCGGCACGGGCAGGGCTCTCAAGCCCCGTTCCACCGGCCGCCAGCATCAAACAATACGCTGGTTCCCCGCGGGGCGTTGCAAGGGGCCGCACAAGGGAGAACGGAGCAGGGTGGGGGGCGTCGGACGGGCCGATCGGACCGGGGGGACGGTCCCCGCCTATAGTCTGTGTCCCGCCGGGCGGGCGCGCCTTTCGCGCGACCAGGCCCCGCGGCAACCGGGAAACGACATGATCGAAGCCCTCAAGAGCGATGACATCGTCAACAAGGTCGGCGGCAAGTTCAAGCTGTGCGCCCTGATCCAGCGCCGCCTCATCCAGCTCATGGAGGGGCAGCGTCCGCTGGTCGATCGCGCCGGGCGCACCGACCTTGAGGTCGTGATCGACGAGATCCTCCAGGACAAGATCACCCTCGATTTCGATCCCTCGGTGCTGTACCGCAAGTCCAGCGAAGCCGCCGAGTAAGGCCGAACACCGGCGTCGCGGACTTTTCCCATGACCAGCCCCGCATCCAATCCCCCGGACGCCGTCCTCAAGGGCGCGCGGGTGTTTGTCGGCGTGATGGGCGGGATCGCGGCGTACAAGTCGGCGGCCCTGGTGAGCAAGCTGGCCCAGGCCGGCGCGGACGTGACCGTGGCGATGACGCCCGGCGCGACGCACTTTGTCACGCCGCTGACATTCCAGTCGCTCTCGGCCCGCCCGGTGTACACCTCGCCCTGGGAGCACATCGAGTCCCAGGACCCGCAGCACATCGCGCTGGCGAGCCGGACCGATCTTGCGATCGTTGCGCCGTGTACGGCGGACGGTCTGGCGCGCCTCGCGACGGGGCGCTGCGACGACGTGGTGACGCTGATCCTGGCGGCCATCGATCGGAAGACGACGCCGGTGCTGTTGGCGCCCGCGATGAACACCGTGATGTGGGAGCAGCCGGCCAACCAGCGGAACGTGGCGCAGCTGGGGGCGGACGGGTTCAGTTTCATCGGTCCCGAGGACGGGTGGCAGGCGTGCCGCAATGTGGGCAAAGGGCGGATGAGTGAGCCCGAGGCGATCCTACGGATGATCGTGCAAATCCTGAGCCGGCGGGTATCCTCGCCCCGCGCGCCGTCGCCCGGATGATTCAGCCCTTGCATGGTTGATTTCGATCCGGCCCAGGGCGCGTTCGGAGGAACGCCCCATGTCTGTGCAGGAATCAAAGCCCGACGCCGGTGCGCCCAAGCCCGGCGGCGTTCTCGGCTTTATCGAGTGGCTCGGCAACAAGCTCCCCGACCCGGTGTTCCTCTTCATCAGCGCGACGGCGCTGGTGATGGTGATCTCGGCGCTGGGGGCGTCGATGGGCTGGTCGGTGCAGCCGCAGCGCGTGCGCCTGGTGACCGAGGCTGTCACGCAGTCCGATGGCAGCGTGATCCAGGAGCCCAAACTGGACGCGGGCGGCAAGCCGGCGACGGAGTTGGTGTCCAGCGGCGCGCCGGTCGTGCCGCGGAACCTCCTGAGCGTGGACGGCGTGTACTGGCTGCTCGCGAACGCGGTGCGCAACTTCATCAACTTTGCCCCGCTGGGCGTGGTGCTGGTCGGGATGTTCGGGATCGGGGTGGCGGAGAAGGTGGGGTTGTTCGGGGCGGGGATGCGCTGGGTGGCGGGGATCGTGCCGTCGCGGGCGTTGACGCCGACAATTGTGTTTCTTGGTGTAATTTCAAACATCGCCAGCGACGCGGGGTACATCATCCTGCCGCCCCTGGCGGCGGCGCTGTACGCCGCGTTTGGGCGCGCTCCCTTGGCCGGGGTCGCGGCGGCGTTCGCGGGGGTGTCCGCGGGGTTCTCGGCGAATCTCATGGTCGGCTCGACCGACGCCCTGGTCGCGGGGATCACCACGCTGGGCGCTCGGACGCTTGAACCCTCGTACACCGTGCTCGCCACCGCCAACTGGTGGTTCCTGGCGGTTTCGACCATATTGCTCACGTTCATCGGGTGGGGCGTGACGGCGTGGATCGTTGAGCCGCGGCTGACGGCGCAGGGATACGACAAGGACTCGGCGGGCGGCGGGAACGAGGCGCTGACGCCCGTCGAGCGACGCGCCCTGGGCTGGTCGATGGGGGCGGCTGTGCTCACCCTGGGGATCATCGCGGCGTGCATCGCCCTTCCCGGTGGGCCGCTTGCCGGGCCCATGCCCGCGCCCGCGCCGACCTACGGCACGATCCCCAACGTGCTTGCGCCCGCGCCGGCGAAGTTCGCTCCGGGCGCGGAGGTCGCGGCGGAGACGCCCTTTGCCAAGGGGCCGATCGCGGGGGAGGGGACATTGCTGAAGGGATACACGCTTGACGCGGCCGGCCCGGACGGCACGCCGCGCGGCACGTTCCGCGTGGGCGCGGACACGCCGATCCAGGGGCGCCTTGAAGCCCCGGCGGAGCCGAGCCCGCGCTGGTCGACGGCGGTCGTGCCGCTCATCCTGATCGCGTTCATCGTGCCCGGGATCGTGTACGGTGCAATGACCGGCTCGATCCGGACGACGACGGATGTTTCGAAGTGCTTCACGCACGCGATGGTGATGATGGCGCCGGTGCTGGCGATGTCGTTCTTCGCCGCTCAGTTCGTCGAGTGCTTCAAGTACACGCGTCTGGACGTCATGCTCGCGAACACGGGGGGCAAGCTCCTGGTGGGAAGCGGGCTGCCCACCTGGGCCCTGCTGGCGGGCGTGGTCGCGATCACGATGGTCATCAACCTGCTGATGTCGAGCATGTCGGCCAAGTGGACGGCGTTGGCGCCGATCCTGGTGCCCATGCTGATGATGGCGGGGATCAGCCCGGAACTGACGCAGGCGGCGTACCGCGTGGGCGACAGCTGCACGAACGTGGTCACGCCGCTGAACGGATATGTCGTCATCATCCTGGTCGCGATGCAGCGATGGAAGAAGGACGCGGGGATCGGGAACCTGATGGCGATGATGCTCCCGTACTCGATCGTGTTTGCGATCGCGTGGACGACTCTGCTGATTATCTGGGTCGCCGGCGGGTGGGAGCTTGGGCCCGGCGCGCCGCTGTGGTACACGCCGAGCGTGCATCACTAGAGGGATGGGGATTCGGCGCGGATCGGCCTGAACCGGCGGGTTTGATCGGTCGATGGAAGGGCTGGGTTTGCGGGGCGGGATTGCCGCGCTGAATCCCCGCGCCGGTTGACGGGCGCGGGCGGATGCCCAACGATTGACCTCACCTTCGGAGAGGTGCCAGAGTGGTTGAACGGACCGGTTTCGAAAACCGGCAGAGGGATTTATCCCTCTCGGGAGTTCGAATCTCCCCCTCTCCGCTTGTCCGCGTGCCGGGCGATCGGCCCGGCTGTGTCCCGCGATCGGCTTCCTGATCGGGCGCGCCGGAGCGGCCTTTGCCGCCTTAGCTCAGTGGTAGAGCAGCGCTTTTGTAAAGCGCGGGTCGGAGGTTCAAATCCTCTAGGCGGCTGTTTCCCCGACAAGCGGGTGGGGTGAAGGACCGTCGGCCGCCGGCCGTCGTTCCAGACGTTACGGCCGTGCCAGACGGCGCGTGTTGGCGTGCGAAGTCAAAGCCGCGTTTGTCCCGGACCGAAGGGGGGAATATATTTCGTCCACGCCGAAGGGCGGCCCTGGGAGTGTGCCGGAGTGGCCAAACGGGGCAGATTGTAAATCTGTTGGCTTATGCCTACGGGGGTTCGAATCCCTCCGCTCCCACTTTCGACGCCGATCGCCCCCGCGGTCGGCGGTCGTGTTTTTGGCCAGCACGGCCCTGGCTCGCGAAGTCACGCCGACGGCCGAAGCGGTGGGGGCGCCATCCCGCGGTTGGAAAGGCCCACGCCTCACCATCACCGGCTCATGCGATTCGCCCGGCGAAAAAGGCCGACATGACGCGCCGGGTCGTCTCCCGCCCGTCGATCCCGCCAAAAACAACACGGGCCACCCCCCGGGATGGCCCGCACGAGAAGAGTTGTCTGGTTCAGTTCACTCGTCGAGGTCGAGCTCGACGATGTCCGCCTCGGCGTGATGGAACGGCATCAGGATCGCGAGCACAGACCAACGCAGCCAGTTCGAGACCTTCATGGTTCCTACTCCAGCCGTCCACGCCGCCGGCATAAACCCTGCCAACGGCATAGACGTCCCAAATGTGCCTCAGCTTTCCGGATTTGCCACCCCGATCCTGATTTTTCTTGACATGCAACCCTGACAGGAACCGGCCAACCCGCACCGCAACACTCCATCGCGCTTCGGAGGGGCTTGTTCGTGATCTCGGTCAAGCGCACGCGATTCCCACGCCAACGGTGAGCGGTGTCCTCGGAGCAAATCGTCGCGATGACGCCCGAGCTTGGTGGAGGGTGCGCATCAGAATCGGATCGTGTTCTGATCGGCGCGATCCTGGCGGACGCTTTGGGTAGTCCGGCGGCACGTGCCGGTGCGTGGTCCGTGCGCCACGGGCCCGTCTTAGGGTCAGTGCCTTTGGTAGGTCGGCACTCCGTGCCGACGCCTTCGCTTCCTTCATCGCTCCTCGCGCGTTCGGGTGACGTGGCCAAGCTGTTGGCCACGCGCTCCGCGCACGCCTCCCCCTCGCGCCCCTCAGCTAGAAAACCCCGGGCCCGGTTCTCGACCTCACTCCACCCCAACACTCTTACGCGACACGCGCATCTTTCTTACACTATTCAAGCCATGAACATCACAGCGCGCTCCATCGCGGCCCGCACACTCGCCATGCTGTGCCTCGCCCTTGCCGCCACTCGCGCAAACGCGCAGGCCTGCGGCACGATCCAAGACCTCGGCAACCTCGGCAGCGGCTCCTACGAAGCAACGGCCATGTCCGCCGACGGCGAGGTCGTCATCGGACGCTACACCTTGGGTGGCAATCTGTGGCTCGCTTTTCGCTGGACCGAAGCAACCGGAATGCAGGACATCTCCATGCCGTGGGGAGATACGTGGGCGACGGCGATCTCGAGCGATGGCAGCACCATCGTCGGCTACGGCAAGAACCACCTTCAACTTGATCGTGCGTTCCGCTGGACGCAGGCAACAGGCAGACAAGACCTCGGAACATTGGGTGGTTCGACGGCCAACGCGCTCGCGGTCTCCGCCGACGGCAGCGTGATCGTTGGCTACGCCGCAAACTTCGACGGCCAGCCGCGCGCGTTCCGATGGACATCAGCCACAGGTCTGCAGGACCTTGGCACGCTCGGCGGAAGTGAATCAAGAGCCATCGCAGTCTCCGCCGACGGCTCCGTTATCGCGGGATGGGCGTATGACTCGGCAGACCGTCAACGACTCTTCCGCTGGATTGCGAGCGAAGGCCTTCAGGACCTTGGCGGGTCGGAGAACCAAGCCGATCAATGCGTGCCATTGGCGCTCTCCGACGACGGCACGACCATCGTGGGATATACCTCCTCCTCGAATCTGCAGTTGGCATTCAGATGGAACGCCGACAACGGCTTGCAGAATCTCGGCTCCCTTGGCGGGAGGGAATCAATCGCGTGCGATGTCTCTGCGGACGGCTCCGTTGTTTCGGGCTACGCCAGAGATGACCTGACCCGTAGCTGGGGTTACACCTGGACCAGCCAAAGTGGGATGCAGTCCTTTGCGGGCCCGCTTGGCGCGGAGACGATTCACGAAGCGGTGCGTCTATCGCGAGACGGGAGCGTCGCGGTTGGCTTTGGCAACGGGCCATACAACAGTTGGGGATTCCGCTGGAATCGCCGTGGTGGGGCGTTGAAGTTGATTGGACAGGACTGGGAAGCGCGAAGCGCCAATGCCGCTTCTTCGAATGGCGGCGTCGTTGTGGGTCGGGCCGCTCGTTGGTGGGGCGGACCGGAGATCGCCTTCCGCTGGATCAAGAACCCCGCCGATGTGAACGGCGACGGTTTCCTGAACGGCGACGACTTCGATCAGTTCGCGGAAGCGTTTGAAACCGGCGACCCTTCCGGCGACTTTAACCACGACGGATTCGTCAACGGCGATGACTACGACGGATTCGCCGAAGCGTTTGAGGCGGGGTGCTGAGGAGGAGGCATCTGGCATCAGGCGGTATCGGGCGTCTGGCGAATCGAAACACCCCGTGACCTCTTGCGAGCCCCGAGCGAGAGCGTCTTGCGTGCCGCCGATCTGGGTCGCGGTAGGTCGGCACTCCGTGCCGACGCCTTCTCACCCTTCAACGCTCGTTGCGCCAAGAGCGTTGTAGATCAAGTAGGTGTCGGCGCGGAGCGCCGACCTACCACGAGCACGGACCCGGAGACCGGTCCGTGCCACAAAGGACCCTTGCGCGACGAGGCCTGGAGGTCACAAGGGTGTCTGTTGTACGGTCTCGCCGCCCGCCGAAGTGGGCCGCACTCGCCGTCTACTCAACCCACCACTTTTTGCCCTCGCGTTTCACGCGTCGGTAGAGCGTGTCGCGCTCGACGGGTTCGAAGCCCGCCTCGCGGATCGCCTTCTGCAGCGTCCACGGCGTGACTTCCTGGTGTGTTGCTGCGGCGGCGGTGTCGCCGTGGTTCACCCCGCCGTGATGTACCTTGGTGATGTCGTACCAGACGACGGTGCCGTCGATGTCATCGGCGCCGGACTGGAGCATGAGCTGGGCCATGGGGAGGGTCTGCATGATCCAGAAGGCTTTGACGTGGGGGAAGTTGTCGAGCATGAGTCGCGCGACGGCGAGGGTGCGGATGTTCTCCAGGCCGCTGGGCCCGGGGAGATGCTCGATCTCGCAGCCGTCGGGGAAGAACGGGAGCGGGATGATGGTTTGGTAGTAGCCGGAAGAGAAGGCACTGGGCACTTGGCACTTGGCACTAGGGGAAGAGGAAGAAGAAGAGAACGCGACGTGTTCGGGAAGTGGAGTGCCGGGGCGCGTGAGCGTGATGACGGGCGCGTCGGAGTCGTCCGCGCGATAGCCAAGGTGCCCGCCCTCGCTGCGCGTGAGCGCGTCGTCGCCACAGCCCGGACCTTCGCACGCGGACGCGCTCAGGTCCGGCGTCCCGAGCGGGGCGCCCGTGTTGCGCGCGTGTTCGGCTTCGTGACTTTGTGACTCCGTGGCTTCGTGACTCTCCGCGTACCCCATCTTCGCCAGGGCGCGGTCCTGTTCGCGCCGGAGCATCTCCATGTGAACCAGGCGGTCGCGGCGTGATTCGATGTGCCCGTAGAGGATCGTCGCATTGGTGTTGAGGCCCATGTCGTGGGCCTCGCGGTGGACGTCGAGCCACACGTCTGAGCGGATCTTGCCCTTGTAAGCCTCGTCGTGGACGCGGTCGTCGAAGACCTCCGCGCCGCCGCCCGGGAGCGAGCCGAGCCCGGCGTTCTTCAACTCGCGGAGGACGTGGCGGATGCCCTCGCGCCGCGCGGCGCGGCCTTCCTCGCCGGGGAGGTTCGCGCCCTTGTAGACCTTGGCGATCTTGGCGAGGTGGACGATCTCGACGGCGGTGAACGCCTTGACGTGCAGTTCGCTCCCCAGCGTGCGGGCCTCGTCGCGGATGGTGGAGACCAGGTCGGTGTAGTAGGAGAACGGCAGGTAGGGGTGGAGCCCGCCGACGGAGTGCATCTCGGTCGCGCCGGAGTCGACGGCGAGGCGGACCTGCTCGCGCACGTAGTCCATGTCGCGGGTGTAGGCCTTGGGGTCGTCCTTCTTGGCGAAGAAATCGCAGAACTTGCACGAGAGGGCGCAGACGTTGGAGTAATTGAGGTGCCGGTTGATGTTGTAGTACGCGGCGTCGGCGTGCAGGCGACGGCGGACGAAGTCGGCGAGCGCGAGCACGCCGTGGAGGTCGAAGGTGGAGAAGAGCGTTTCGCCATCGGCGAGGGAGAGGCGCTCGCCGTGTGCGAGCTTGTGCGCGATGGGGACGAGCGCGGGATCGACGACGAGGGACGCGGGGTCGGTGGAGAGGCGCGGATCGACGCCGCGGGTCGGGGCGATGGTCATGGAGGAAGCGTAGGCGGCGGCCGGGCGATGTTTCACGATCGATTGAAAGATGCGAAACGGTGCTGAATTGATGGAGATATAGCCAGAACGCGAGCGCTGACCGGCGGGCGCGGCCGGAAGGAGGCACGGCGCGTGGCCAACGGGTTGGCCACGCCACCCAGCGTCCAGCGCCGGCCGGTGTATTCACTTGTCAAAGAGCCGCGGCGAACGCACGCACGGTCGAGAGTGCTCTCTACCCAGGGGGCGGTCGGACACTTTGGTGCGCACGGAAGTGGATGTAAGCGGGCACTAGGCAATGGGGAATGGGCAATGGGAAGGGCAGGAAACCAAGGCCGCGGTGGGAGTTGCGCGCGAGGGGAAGAGGCGCGAGGATTTATTTCGGAAATCTGAAAAGAGGCGAAAAGGACGGACACTCTGGTGCGCACCAGAGTGGTTGTAAGCGGGGACTAACCGGGAGGAGCGGGAATCGCGAATTGGAAGAGGGGAGGAGTGACCGTGGCGGAGGGGGCGCCGCTCAGGCGCGCCGGGCCACGATCAGACCGGGGCGCAGTCCGCGTTCGAGGAGGCGTGACGCGGCGCGCTGGCGGCGGATGAACTCGGCGAGCGCGGGGCGGAGGCGGGGGTGTTCGCGGGCGAGATCGCGCGTGTTGCGTGTGAGGCGAGCGAGGATGCGAGCGCTCGAGGCGCGGACGGAGCGGAGGGGTACGAGGGAGGCGTGGAGCACGGCGTCGCCCTGTGCGCGGATGTGTTGCAGAGCCTCGGCGAGCGTGGCGGCGCCGAATCGGCGGACGGCACGGGCATCGACGGCGAAGGCGTCGTCGATGACGTACACGCCGCCGGGACGGACCAGGCGCGAGAGGAGTGGGGCGGCGCGCTCGACTCCCCACAGGCCGATCATCATGGCGACGTCGAACGCGGGTTCGCCTGCGAGCACGCCGCGACCGAGGCGCGTTGAACTGTTGATTCGCGCGGCGCGGAACTCGCAGAGGTGCTCGACGCCGAGGCGTGCGGCGCGTGCGCGGGCGTGCGTGATGAAATCATCGCACGCGTCGATGGCAAGCACGCGGCAGGCGGGATTGGGGCGGGCGGGGCGGTTGAGGCGGCGTGCGATGGAGATGGCGAGATCTCCCTTGCCGCAGGCCAGGTCGAGAACGCGAAGGGTTAGGGAGTTGCGCGAGCCGCGTTTTCTCGGGCGCGGCGTGGAGCGTGCGGGCGCGTGCTCAATCAAGAGCGGAACGATCGTGCGCGGCGAGCTGCCGAGCGATTCCATGCCGGCGAAGATGCGCGGGAGGAAGGGCAGGAGCGAGCGCGGGAGGTCGACCGAGGCGGCGACGTCGGTGGCGGCGGGAGTGATGGAGCGGTTGGTCCTGCGGCCGACTGCGCGGCGCGTCATGTCCGGAGGATATTCGGCGTGACGGTGCGATCGGCGAGGTTCTATCGGACGGAGCACGATGGATTGGTCTTGGTGAATCGGAGCGGGGTCGGTAAAATGGATGAACTTGGGAGGAAATGAGATGAACGGTTTTCGCCTTGGTTCTCGTGCGGCCTTGATTTCGCTTGCGGCTGTCTCGGTCGCGTGGGTTGTGGTGGCGGGGCCCTTGAACCCGCCGAGCGGCGCGGTGAGCTCGACGTACAAGACGCTGAGCGAGGTGGAGCCGCGGATCGCGATCAACGCGACGAACACGCCCGGCGATGCGACGTCGCAGTTCGTGATCTCGCAGAAGGGCTCGTACTACCTGACGGGGAACGTGGATGTCAGTGCCGCGAAGAACGGCATCAAGATCACGGCCAGCGATGTGACGGTCGATCTGAACGGGTTCACGCTGACCGGGAGTGGATCGGCCTTGGCCGCGATCAAGGATCAGACGACCGGGTTTCTTTCCGGGATCTGCGTGCGCAATGGGCATCTCCGGGGATGGACCCAGGGCGGGGTGCTGCTTGGAAGTTCTCGCGGGTGCCTCTTTGAGGACTTGACGCTGATCGACGTGCTCGGCGACTATGGCCTGTACGTGGCGTACAACAGCGTGATACGCAACTGCACGACCGACAACGTCCAGGGGACCGGCGCCAACTTCGCGGCCATTGGCGTTGTGTGCTGCTCGCTCATTCAGGGCTGTCATGTGCAGGGCGGTGACTCCACCAGCGCGGGCATCGTCTTCGCCGACACGTGCACGGTCACCGATTGCGTGGTCAACAACTGCCTGAGCGACGGCATCCGCGCCGGCGGCGTCGGCAGCATCCTCAACTGCACGGTGAACTACAATCTCGGCGATGGGATCGATGTCGGCTACCGCTCGTTGGTGGTGGGATGTACCGCAAGCGGAAATGGCCAGGCCGGCATTCATGTAGTGGGCACCGACAGCCGCATCGAAGACAACAACGTGACCAACAATGCCCGCGGCTTGGACGCGGATTCCGCCGGGAGTATCTTCCTGCGTAACACCGCGTCGGATAACACGACCAATTTCGACCTTATCTACGGCAATTACGGCATTTTCATTGCCGGACTGTCGGGCGGAGCGGTGCTGGGCAACAGCGGCGGCACGAGCATCGGGGGCACCGATCCCAACGCGAACTACTCGTATTGAGCGGAATGCCTGAGTGGGCCGAGCAAGCGGCGGCGCGAGAGCGGGCGCAAGGCCGCGCGGCGCGGAATCACCCCGGCGATCGGCAGAGCCAGCCGCTGGGCTTGGGTCGCACGAGCTGCCGATGGAGGGCCTTGCACGATTCTCAAGGCCCTCGGTTTGGAGCCGAGGTCGGCCGGGCGAATCGCCGCGGCGGTCGCGTGGGGAGTTCGAGCACGTCTCCTACGCTCTGCCATGCTGCCCACGCACGCGCTCTCGCTCGCCCCCGACGAACTACTCCAGCGTGAGTGGTTGCTCGCCGATGGCACGGGCGGCTTTGCGATGGGCTCGCTGGCCGCGATCCCGACGCGCCGATACCACGCGTGGCAGATCGTCGCGACCGATCCGCCCGTCGGGCGCGTGGTGATGCTGCATTCCGCGAGCGAGCAACTGGTCCTCTCGCCGGGCCGCCCCAACGAACGGCGCGTCGATCTTTCGAGCTTTCTCTTCCACGGGCTGGGCGAGCCCCATCCCGGCGGCGCGTCGCTGATTACCCGCTTTGAGCAGGAGCCCGGGCTGGTGCGTTGGACGATCGACGTTCCCGGCGCGCCGGGGACCAAGGCCGCCCGCGTGACGCGTGAGCTGGCGCTGATCCCGCCGTCGACGGATGGGGCTCGGGACGGGTCGCGCGATGGGTCTCGCGCGGGCGCGTGCCGGGTGAGGTACTCGGTGTCGTCGATGGAGGCGGTGCGGCTGGTCGTCCGGCCCCTCGTCGCGCTCCGCGATTTCCACGAGCTCGTGCGCGACGCCGATCTGGGTGATCGCTATTGCACCACGCGCCAGGGTGATCTCATTCGCGTGGAACTGGCCTCGAACACCGCGGGGAATCTCGCGGGTCGCGTGAATCTCGCGTGCTCGGCCAGTTCACGTTCCGCGCCCCAAAGCCCCGCCGCGTTCGCCACAGAGCCACAGGCGTGGCGGAACTTCCGCTATCCGCACGAATCGCTGCGCCACCAGGAAGACCGCGAGAACCTGTACTCGCCCGGCGCGTTCACGAGCGATGCTCCGCCCGGCGCGGAACTCATGGTCGAGCTGGAGTCCTGGCCCGGCGCGTTCGAGGATCGCCCGCGCCTCACGATCGAGCAATCGCTGAAGTCCGGGCATGCCCGGCTCGCGGGGCTCGTGAGCCCGCTGGCGGAGCGCGTGCCCGAGTCCGAGCGCGACCTGATCGCGTCGCTGGTGTGCGCCGCGGATCAGTTCGTCGTCCGCCGCGGCACGGTCGATGGCGCGCCCGCGCACGCCGGGTCCCCGATCGCCACGCCGCCCGGCGCAGCGAACGAGTCACCCCACGCCTCCATCATCGCCGGCTACCCATGGTTCAGCGACTGGGGGCGCGACACGATGATCTCGCTCCCGGGCCTCTTGCTCGCGACCGGGCGCACGCGCGAGGCGCGCGGGGCGCTCGAGGCCTTCGCGTCCCTGTGCCGCGACGGCCTGATCCCCAACTGCTTCGACAACGCGACCGGGCACGCGGAGTACAACACCGTCGACGCGTCGCTGTGGTTCATCCACGCCCTCGACGCCTACCTCGGCGCCACCGACGATCGCGACGCGCTCCGCGGACGTTGCGGGCGGGCGGCCCACGAGATCATCGACGCCTATCGCGCCGGCACCCGCTTCTCCATCGCCATGCAGAACGACGGACTGATCGCCGCCGGCTCGCCCGACACCCAGCTCACCTGGATGGACGCGCGGCGAGACGGCATTGTCTTCACGCCGCGTTTTGGCAAGCCCGTCGAGATCAACGCGCTCTGGGTCCACGCGCTGCGCTGCCTGGCACGGCGCGATCCGACCCGGGCCAAGGAACTGATCGCGCTGGCGGACCGCGCCGCCGCGTCGTTCGTCGATCAGTTCTGGAATCCACGCACCGAGTCACTCATCGACGTGCTGACGCCCGACGCCTCGGGCGCGTGGCGCGCGTCGGGCGAGACACGCCCGAATCAGGTCTTCGCGGCCAGCCTCGAGCTCTCGCCGCTCTCTGTCGCGCAGCGCGCGGGCGTGGTGAAGCGCGTGCTGTCGCTCCTCTCGACGCCGATGGGCGTGCGCACCCTGGCGCCGTCCGACCCCGGCTATCAGGGGCGCTACCAGGGCTCGCTCTTCGAGCGCGACCGCGCGTACCACAACGGGACGGCCTGGCCATTCCTGCTCGGCCCGCTCGCCGAGGCGATCCTCCGCGCCGGCGCGTTCTCGCCCGAGTCGCGCAAGAACGCGATCGAGGTGCTCACTCCCGCGGCGAAGTCCCTGGCCGCGCCGCTGGCGGGCGGATGCGTCGGGCAGATCGCGGAAGTCTTCGATGGTGATTCAACCAGCGTCGAGCCGCAGCGCCCCGGCGGCTGCGTCGCGCAGGCCTGGAGCGTCGCTGAAATCCTGCGTGCGTGGCTGCTTGCTCGCGGCAAGTAACCGCGTTAACTGATTTGTTCTTTGGTGGGTTCAATCGCGTCCGACACGCGAGGTCATCGCCCGCGCCGCCTCACGTCTTCGCGCGCTTGGCGTTCTCGTCGACTTCCTCGCCCGCGTTGATGAGGCGCACGGCGTCGTCGGGCGAGATGGTCCCCTCCGCGACATACGCCGCGATCTCGCGCCGCGATTCCTCGCGGGCCTTGGTCTTGGCGATCGAGGCGGTGTAGCTGGCGACGATCCAGACCATGCCGGCCAAGATCATGCCCAGCGGGATGATTTCGTCGGCGCCGGCCAGAGTCACAATGTCAACCATCACCGGTCTCCTTGTCCGTTCGCTCAGCACTGCTCCGGGCGCTCGCCCGCCTTCATCAGCTTCTCGCCCTGCTCGGGGGTCATCGAGCCCTCGGCGATGAACGCCGCGATCTCGCGCCGGGTCTTCTCGCGCGACGCCGCCTTGACGGCCGAGGTCGTGCGTGAGATCGCGGTCGTGATGACGATCATGCCAAAGAGCATGAGCCACCAGAAGTTGTTGCCCTGCGTGGCTGCGTCGACCAGGCGATCGATGCCCTTGGAGGTTGTGTCGGCCATCTGTGCCAGCAGCATGGAGCGCTCCAACGTGAGGACCACGGCGGGAACAGCCCGACCACCCGGGCCCACCCCGTTCTTGGGAATCGTATCGGCCGGTTTTCGTCCGCGGGTCTTACGATCCACGCCGTGCCCCGCCGCCCAACCCAACCCGAACCCGATGCCGAGAATCGGCCCGACGGCCGTCCCCGCCCCCGCGCCGGGCAGACCGACGCCGCCGAGCGATACGAAGCAGCGCGGGATGCGGCCGTGGTCCGCGAGATTCTCCGCCGATACGCCCAGGGCTGGTTCCCCATGGCCGAAACGCGCGACGCCCCGGCCCAGTGGGTGCAGCCCAACCGGCGCGCCCTGATCCCGCTGGACGATTCCTTCCGCATGTCGCGCTCGCTGCGAGCGCGGGTGCGGCGCGAGAGGTTCATCATCCGCTGCGATTCGGCGTTCGAGCAGGTCATCCGCGCCTGCGCCGAGCCCGGGCCCGGGCGGACCGAAACCTGGATCAACGACGACATCATCGCGTGGTACTCGCTCTTGCACCATGCGGGCCACGCCCACTCGATCGAGGCCTACCTCGCGCCCGACTCGTCCGGCCACGCCGCCGACGGCCCGCTCACGCTCGTCGGCGGGCTCTACGGTGTCACGCTCGGCGCGGCGTTCTGCGGCGAGTCGATGTTCTCCCGACCGGCCCTCGGCGGCACCGACGCCAGCAAGGTCTGCCTCGTCCACCTCTTCCACCACCTCCGCCGCGCGGGCTTCACGCTCCTCGACGCGCAGATCCAGAACGCCCACACCGACCAGTTCGGCGCGGTGCAGGTGTCGCGCACCAAGTACCTGAAATTGCTGAGCGAGGCCCGGGCGAAATCAGCCGCGTGGCCCGAGTTCGATCCGTCGCTCGCGGTCCGCGCGCTCACGCGCCCGGATCAGCAGGCGCAGGCCTAGACGGCCTCCAGCCCGCGCCGCACTCCGGGCAGCGCTCCGCCTTGGGAGTCGCGCTCATGTCATACCCGCACAGCGGGCAGCAGTCCAACTCGAGCCGGCGCCGCCGCCGCCCGAGCGGCAGCAGGAAGATCATGGGCCCAAGCGCGATGAGACCCACGGTCGAGCAGATCAGCAAGGCCCAGAACGTGCCCTCGCCGCAGTAGCAGTTGCTCTTGCGTCGCACCATGACATCGAGCGGGATCATGCTGACGGTCTCGACCACGCTCCCGATGAAGAGTCGCTTGGCGACCAGGTGCAGGCGCGTCTCGCCGGGCTGTCGACGCAGGAACGCGCCGAGCAGCGGCGTCGCGAACACCCACATCACGATGATCGCCGTCAGCACCGTGCTGAGGGCCAGGTCCGTCGTCTCCTCGCCGTACGACACCCGCCAGATCGCGCACCCGATGTACCCAAGCCCGCCCAGCAGCGCCGCCGAGCACAGCGAGCAGATGCACGCGACCAGCCCGAGCGGCGTGCGCTCTTTGAACATGACGATCAGCGTGCCGAACGCCAGGAACGCCCCCGTGCTCCCCACCAGGAAGACCATCGACGCCGAGACCAGGAACCCGTGCAACTGCGGCAGGTTGTCCAGCGAGCGGATGTCGAGCGTGTCATAGATCGCGATCAACGCGGCATAAGCACCCGCGCACAACAGCCCGATCACCAGCGCCGACAGAAGATGCTGCCTCCACGGCACGACTCGCGCGCTGCGAAACCCCGGCGGGCGCGCGGGGAGCATCAGGACGCCCTGGGCCGCGGCGATCACGAGGGCGTGCACGCCGATGGTGGTGAGATACCAGCTGTCTGTGCTGTCGCTCCACCATTCGGCAAAGTTGGCGGGGAGTGATGCTCCGAAGAGCAGACGCCCGAGCAGCCACATTACAAAGGCCTGCGCTAGCCAAAGGAGGACGAACGACCTGACCTTCAGAATGTCGTGCGACGGCGAAGGGTCCGGGCCCGGCGCGGGCTTCGGATCACCGTCGGATGTGGGCTCCGGTGAGGACATTGGGATCAGCGTACCAGCCCGTGCATACCCATGAAAAACCCGGGGGTGCTTGAGAGATGGAGGTCAAGTACAACCACGGGGCGCTCTGATAACTCGTGCTATGCCGTATTTCGGAGTCCGGCATCAAACTCTCCTGTTTTGCGCTCCGATATGCGATGCATGTCGTTCGAAACACGATCAGAACGGATGTCGCACCTCACCGGGCACGAACGCACCTTCGAGCCCAGCGAGATCATTGTCAGCAAGACCGACACCAAGGGGCGCATCACCTACGCGAACCAGGTCTTCCAGCGCGTCGCGGGTTACACCGAAGCGGAACTGCTCGGCAAGCCCCACAGCATCGTGCGCCACCCCGACATGCCGCGCTGCGTCTTCAAGTATCTCTGGGACACGATCGCCGCGGGCCACGAGGTCTTTGCGTATGTGCTCAACCGCGCCAAGTGCGGCGACCACTACTGGGTCTTCGCGCACGTCACGCCCACCTTCGACAACCACAACCGCATCATCAGCTATCACTCCTCACGGCGCGTCCCCTGCCGCAAGGCGCTGTCGACCGTCATCCCCATCTACCAGGCGCTCATGGGCGTCGAGAAACGACACAGCAATCCCCAGGACCAGTGGAAGGCGTCCATCCCCGTGCTCGTCGACACGCTCAAGCAGGCGAAGATGAGCTACGACGAGTTCATCTTCTCGATCACCGATCAGAACGTGGGAGCGGCGGCATGAGCGAGCACCAGGACCAACCAACGCAGTTCCGTTCCATCGCCGATCGCAACTGGGTCGCCGAGGCCGCGGACGTGTGCAAGCGCGCCGCCCACGGCGATCTCGAGGCCCGCGTCCTCAACATCGACGGCGAGCGCCACGCCGACCCGGACATGCCCGAGCTGCTCCACGCGATCAACCACCTGCTCGACATGACCGACGCGTTCGTGCGCGAGGCAACCGCGTCGCTGGAATTCGCCGGCGACGGCAAGTTCTTCCGGCGCGTGCTGCTGGCGGGCATGCTGGGCTCCTTCGCCCGGGCCGCCAAGTCCATCAACGCCGCCACGACCCAGATGGAGCAGGAAAAGAAGGCGCTGGACACGGCCCACGAGCAGCGTCTTGAGCTGGAAGAGGACTTCAACAGGCTGCGCGAGGTCGTGCGCGCGCTCGCCGACGCGACCGGGCACATCGACCTCATGTCCAAGACGATGGCCAAGCTCGCCAGCCAGACCTCGCTCCTCTCCATCAACGCCTCGATCGAGGCCGCCCGCGTGGGAGACATGGGGCGCGGCTTCGGGGTGGTGGCGTCGGAGGTGAAGAAGCTCGCGACCCAGGCCGCCAGCGCGAGCAGCGAGATCCAGGGGCGCGTGCGCGAACTCACCGGCGCCGCCAAGAACACCTCCGAGACGATCGAGGACATCTGGACCGTCATCCGAGATCAGGGTTCGGGCCAGACGGAGAAGAAGGTCGCGTGAGTGCGCGCGGTCCCCGCGCCGGCTCCGCGCCCTGAAAGCCCCGCTATCCTGCACCTCGCATGAACAGCCGCCGCCCGGCCGTCATCTCCGTCTGCATCACCCTCTTCCTCGATTCCCTCGGCATCGGGCTCATCATCCCCGTCGCGCCCAAGCTCATCGAGCATCTTCAGGGCAAACAGGACACCGACGCCGCCTTTATCTTCGGGCTGCTGGGCTCAACCTACGCCTTCATGCAGTTCATCTTCGCGCCGGTCCTGGGCAGCCTCTCCGACCACTTCGGGCGTCGACCCGTCATCCTCTTCTCGCTCCTGGGCTCGGGCCTCGACTACTTCGCCATGGCTCTCTCGCCCAACCTCTGGTGGCTCTTCATCACCAGAGCCCTCAACGGCCTCACCGGCGCCAACTTCGGCACCGCCACCGCCTACATCGCCGACATCACCCCGCCCGAAAAACGCCCCGGCGCGTTCGGCATGGCCGGCGCCGCGTTCGGATTCGGCTTCATCATGGGCCCCGTGACCGGCGGCTACCTGGGCGGGCACGACCTTCGCCTCCCCTTCGTCGTCGCCGGCGCCGTGACCATCCTCAACTGGCTCTATGCGCTCTTCGTCCTGCCCGAGTCGCTCCCCTTGGATCGACGCCGCCCCTTTGCGCTGCATCGCGCCCACCCCATCGCGGCCTTGCAGCACCTGGCCCGCTACCCCCTCGTCGCCGGGCTCGCGGTTGTCCTCTTCCTCGTCAACCTCGCCCAGTTCGCGCTCCACGCGACCTGGACGCTCTACACCATGCACCGGTACAACTGGCAATACAGGGACGTTGGCAACTCGCTCCTGCTCGTCGGCCTCTCGGCCGCCATCATGCAGGGCGGGCTCGCGCGCCGCCTTGTCCCGAAGATCGGCGAGCCTCGCTCGCTTCTTCTCGGCCTGGTGATCGGCGTGCTGGCCTACGCCGGGTACGCCTTCGCGACCCAGGGCTGGATGATCTACACGATCATCGCCATCGCGTCCGTCGGCGCGATCGCCCAGCCCGCAACCCAGTCCATGATCACCCGAACCGTCCACCGCGACGAGCAGGGCGAGACCCAGGGCTCGCTCACCAGCCTTTCCAGCGTCGCCGCCATCCTCGGCCCGCTGATCGGCGCCCCGCTCTTCGGCAAGTTCGCCGCCAAGGACGCGCCGTTCTATCTGCCCGGCGCGCCGTTCGTCGCCGGCGCCGTTCTTTCGTTGGCGGGCCTGATCATCGCCGTGATCGTGCTGAAGCGGCATGCGCCGCCGCCCATCACCGTTCAGGCGACGGAAGACGAGCCCAAGCCGGCCGCGTGAGTCGGGGTCGAGAGTGGTCAGTCGACCCGCGGTTTGTCTCTTCTTTTTGAGATTGACCACCCGAGTGCCAGAAACGTCGATCGCTCCCAAATCCTGCGGTTTGTTCCGTGGGTGTTGCTACGCTCCGCCATGACCCGCCCGGGCCCGATCACGGTTGCGTTGACGCACGGCGCGTACGTGCCCGGCGACGGCGCGAGCGCGGTGGTGATCGACCAGCTCCGCGCGGGCACGACGATCACGATGGCGCTTGCCAACGGCGCGCGGCGCGTCATCCCCGTGACCAGCGTTGACGAGGCGCTCGCCCGGCGGGACGCGCTTCGGCGTGAGAACCCGGGTCGGCGCGTGCTCCTGGGCGGCGAGCGCGGCGGCGTGCTGATCCCCGGCTTTGATCTCGGCAATTCGCCGCGTGAGTACACGCGGGAACGCGTCGAGGACGCCGACATCGTCTTCACCACGACCAACGGCACGGCGGCGTTGCACGCGGCGCGGCACTCGCCGCTCGTGGTCGTCGCGTGCCTGGCGAATCTCAGCGCGGCGGCGGCGGTGGTCGATCGCGAGGCGCGGGCGATCTCGATCATCTGCGCCGGCACGCACGGGTTGGTCGGGCTCGACGACGCGCTGGTGGCGGGCGCGATGGTGCGATACCTGCCCGATCGCCCGCTCGCGGAGGATGACGCGTCACGCCTGTGCCTCACCTGGTGGGACGATGCGGCGGAGGACATCCGAAATGCGCTGGCGTCGTCGCTTGGCGGGCGCGGCCTCGTCGCGCTGAATCAGCACGAGGACCTCGACTTCTGCGCACGGATCGACCTCACGACCGTCGTGCCGCGGCTGATGCCCGACGGTTCGCTCGTGCCGGCGTGAAATGTCGTGGAGGATCGGCGCCGGGGATCTCCGCGCCGGAGATTCTCCAGATTGCCACACGGGCGAATTCACCGAGAATTCACGCAATTACCGGACGGACAAAGCGCGAGTTGGGTGGCCGTCGGGCATTCTGCGTGTACGTTCTGGGGGGGTTGCAGCGCGCAGGCCGCGCTTGAGGTGTGCGCCCGTCTGACCAGGTTCCTTGCCGAAAGACCCGCGATGCGTTTGACCGTTGTGCCACGAATCGCCGCATGTACCGCCGCCGCGTTGAGCCTGGCCGCCACGACGGCGCTGGCGTCTCCTCCGTTGTTCAATGGGATGGGGCGCTTGCCGGGCGGGACGGCGTCCGGGGCGACGGGGATTTCGGCGAATGGGTCGTATGTCGTCGGCTACTGCACTCTGCCGCAGGGTGACCGGGCGATCCGCTGGAGCCGCACGACGGGGATGCAGTCCTTGGGCGTGCTTCCCGGCGGATTGTCGTCGCGCGCGGTGGCGGTGAGCGCCGACGGATCGAAGGTCGCGGGCTATGGCACCACGCCGAATGGCGATCGCGCGTTCCGCTGGTCGCTCAACGGCGGCCTGCAATCGCTGGGCACGCTCCCGGGCGGCTCGTACTCGATCGCCGGCGACATCAGCAACGACGGCGGCGTCATCGTCGGTTACTCCGACACGGTGATCGACGGCGTGACCCAGTTCCGCGGCTTCCGCTGGAACGGCGCGAGCGGCGTGATGGAGGACCTTGGCCTGATGACGGGCGGGTCTTCGTCGTTCGCCCAGGGCGTGAGCGGGGACGGCTCGATCGTGATCGGCGTCGGCGATGCCGACAACTCGTTCGACTTCCGCGCGTTCCGACATCAGGGCGGCGTGATGCACAACCTGGGCACGCTCGAAGAGGGCGGCTACAGCATCGCGTTCGGATGCAGCGATGATGGGCGGGCCGTGGTGGGCTACGGGCGCGTGCTCTCGGGCGTGGTCGCGTTCCGCTGGACGCCCGAGAAGGGCATGCAGAACCTCGGCAAGTTCCCGGGCTCGGACAACACGATCGCCCGCGCGGTGTCGGCGGACGGCAACGTCGTGGTGGGAGGGAGTGCCGCGCTGGCGGGCGACATCGCCTTCATGTGGACCAAAAAGCTCGGGCTTACGAACCTCAACACCTACCTGCAGGCGCGCGGCATCAACCTCAGCGGCTGGGCGCTCACGACCGCCAACGCCGTCAGCAACGACGGGCTGACGATCGCGGGCGTGGGCATTCACAACGGCGTGGAAGAGGGCTGGGTCGCGTTCCTGGGCGAGGGCCAGGACCTGACGGCGATCGAGCAGTTGGGCAAGTCGCTCATGTCCGACCCGACGCTGTCGAACCCGGTGGGGCAGTCGTGCATTTCGTGCCACTCGGCGGGCGTCGGGTTCGCGAACCCGCGCTCGAACGACAACGCGCACGGCGCGGTGCACGAGGGGGCGGTGACGGGGCTGTTCGGCAACCGCAAGCCGCCGACGGCGGCGTACGCGGGGAACTCGCCGCCCTTGTTCCTGGACGGCGGCACGTGGACGGGGGGCGTGTTCTTTGACGGGCGCGCCACGGGCTGGACGCTGGGCGATCCATTGGCGGAGCAGGCGCTCGGGCCGTTCCTGAATCCCGTGGAGATGAACAACGCGGCGGCGGACGAGGTGATCACGAAGATCGCGGCGTCGAACTACGCGACGCTCTTCCGCGACGTGTGGGGGCCCGACTCTCTGCCCACGGGCGGGGGAGATGTGACGCTGGCGTATCAGCGCGTCGGGCTGTCGATCGCGGCGTACGAGCGCTCGCGCGAGGTCAACCCGTTCAACTCGAAGTATGACGATTACCTCGCGGGGCGCGTGACGCTGACGCGCCAGGAGCTGAACGGGCTGGCGCTCTTCAACGGGCGTGCGGGCTGCGTGAAGTGCCATCCTTCGGACCTGGGGCCCAACGGCGAATCGCCGCTGTTCACGGACTTCACGTACGACAACATCGGGATGCCGGCGAACCCGGAGAACCCGTTCTATTCACAGCCCGACTGGGTGAACCCGGACGGGTTTGCGTTCGCCGACCCGGGGCTGGGCGGGTTCCTGCAGCGCGCGGGGTATCCGCGCTCGGTCTTCAGCCCGGAACTGGGCAAGCACAAGGTGCCGACGCTGCGCAACGTGGACCGGCGCGGCGGCGACAGCGGGTTCGTGAAGGCGTACGGGCACAACGGGTTCTTCAAGACCCTGGAGGACGTGGTGCACTTCTACAACACGCGGGACAGCGAGGCCTGGCCGCCGCCCGAAGTACCGCAGAACGTCAACATCGTGGAGATGGGCAACCTGCACCTGTCGGCGGATGAAGAGGCGGCGCTGGTGGCGTTCCTCAAGACACTGACGGACCGCGAGGTGGACCCGGCGCACTGCCCGGGCGACTTTGACCACGACGGATTTGTCAACGGCGACGATTACGACGCGTTCGCGGACGCGTTCGATCTCGGAAGCCCGAGCGCCGACTTTGACCGCAACGGATTCGTCAACGGAACCGACTTCGATCTCTTCGCGCTCTCGTTTGAGGAGGGGTGCTGAATGAACCTCCGACGCTTCCATGCTGTCGCGGCGTTTGTGGTGATGTCGGTCGCAGCGGGCGGCGCGCGGGCCCAGTGCGAGGGTTGGCTCCCGGGCGAGGGCGTGCCGGGCCTTGACGGCGCGGCGTATTGCGAGCTCTCGTGGGACCCCGACGGCGCGGGACCGGAGCGCCCGCTCCTGGTCGTGGGCGGGTCGTTCTGGATCGCGGGCTCGGACGTGTGCCGGAATATCGCGGCGTGGGACGGCGAGTCGTGGCGCGCCCTGGACATCGGCATGGACGCACCGGTGTATGCGCTCGCGGAGTACCAGGGCGACCTGGTGGCGGCGGGATCGTTCACCTCGGCGGGCGGAGTTTCGACCAGCATGATCGCTCGCTGGGACGGCACGAGCTGGAGCGCGTTCGGCGGCGGCTTCTCCGGCGCGATCTTCCCCGAGACGCCCGCGGTGTATGCGCTGGCGGTGAACGGGAGCACGCTGGTGGCGGCGGGGACGTTCACGACGGCGGAGAACTCGCCCGCGTCACGCGTCGCGTCGTGGGATGGTTCGGAGTGGCACGAGATGGGCGCGGGGCTTCCCAGCCTGGTCAACGCGCTGTGCTTCTATCACAACGAGGTGTACGCCGCGGCGAACACCATCACACGCTGGAACGGCGCGTCGTGGCAGGCGCTGCCGACCGGGCTCAACAACTTCGCGTACGCGATGACGGTGTACGGCGATGAGCTGGTCGCGACGGGCGCCTTCACGCTCGCGGGGAACACGGTCGTGAACCGCATCGCGGCGTGGAACGGGTCTTCGTGGCGCGCCCTGTCGAGCGGAATCAACAACCCCGGATACGCCCTGCACGCGATTGGCAACCAGCTCGTCGTCGCCGGCGCGTTCACCAGCGCGGGCGGGCACGCGGCCGACTCGGTCGCGGCGTGGAACGGCGCCTCGTGGCAGGCGATGGGCGACGGCATGAACGCGTCGGTCTATGGGCTCGCGTCGATCGACGGACGCGTGTTTGCCGGCGGCGACTTCTTCATCGCGGACGGCGTGTCGGCGTTCGGCGTGTCGGAATTCAAGAACAGCGAATGGACGCCCGTCGGCACGGGCAAGGACGGCCCGGTCCAGGCGATGACGCTCTACGAGGGCGACGTCGTCGCGGGCGGCTACTTCACCGGCGGAGGCGGGAACTCGACCAACCTGGTCGCGCGATGGAACGGCGCGACCTGGTCGCCCATGGGCTCGGGCATGGCCGGCTCGGTGTATCCATCCGTGTTCGCTCTCACGACGCACAACGGCGTGCTGATCGCCGGCGGCGATTTCACCTCGGCCGATGGCAACGAAGCGAACTACATCGCGCAGTGGGACGGCTCCGCGTGGCTCCCGATCGGCCAGGGCTTTGGCGACGCAGTCTTCGCGCTCACCAGCTTCAACGGCGAGTTGATCGCCGGCGGCGCGTTCGTGACGGGCGATGGGCAGACGGCCCAGCGCATCGCGCGCTGGGACGGGAGCGCGTGGCAGCCCATGGGAGGGATGGACGGGCCGGTACGGGCGCTGGCGGTGTACAACGGCGACCTGATCGCGGCGGGCGATTTCGTGCTGATCGACGGCGTCCCCTGCAACCACATCGCCAAGTGGAACGGCTCGTACTGGGAGCCCTTGTGGACCGGCACGGACGGCATGATCTCGGCCCTGACGGTGTACAACGGCACGCTGATCGCGGGCGGCGAGTTCCAGTCGGCGGGCGGCAACTCCGCGTCGTTTGTCGCCAGGTGGAACGGCGCGTTCTGGTCGCCTCTTTCGCTGGGCATGGACGCGCCGGTGCGGGCGCTGACGGTGTACAACGCCACGCTGATCGCGGGCGGTGAGTTCACGATCGCGGGGCTGAATCCCGCGTACGGCGTGGCGCGGTGGAACGGCGTGGAATGGCGGCCGCTCTCGATCGGGCTGAACGACAACGTCTCTTCGCTCGCGGTGCACGGCGGCGAGCTCTTGGCGGGCGGCGACTTCACGCTCGCCGACGCGCTGGTGTCCGCGAACTTCGCACGCTGGGCGGACGAGGCGTCGCCCTGGATCGCGGACCAGCCCGACGACACGATCGCGAACGCGGGGTCGACGCTCACGCTCCACGCGAGCCCGGCCCAGGGAATCGCGGGCGTGCAGTTCCAGTGGCTGCGCAACGGCGTGGCGATTCACAACGGCGCGGGAGGCGCGTCGGCGGGCGGCGGCGTGGTGAGCGGCGCGTCGGGGGTTGTTGACCTGACAACGGGCACGGCGCTGACGCTGAGCATCGGCGGCGTGAAGGCGTCGGACTCCGGTGCGTACTCGGTTGCGCTGTCGAACTCGTGCGGGAGCGGACAGAGCGGTGCCGCGATCGTGACGGTCGGGACCTTCTGCGCCGCGGACTTTAACCACGACGGGTTTGTGAACGGAAACGACTATGACCTGTTCGCCGAGGCCTTCGACCAAGGGAGTCAGGCGGCGGACTTTGATCAGAACGGCTTCGTGAACGGGAACGACTATGACCTGTTCGCGGAGGCGTTCGATGGTGGCTGCTGATCGTCAATTGCAGATAGACAAATGCGTATTGACGCCGATCGATACGGCGTGCGCGAAAATGGGCAACTTATCGGCTGGATCGGCGCTGGCTTGGTTTGCTGACCGAGCAGAGTTCGCGAATTCCTTGGGGAGAGGTCTCCCAATCAGGGGTTTTCCCGGTAAACTACGTGAGGATCGAGGGCGAGAGGGGAGTCTCGCCTCGAAAGGGTGCGCACGAGAGAGAAAGCGAGAGGTTGAACCGCACGCTCGTTGGGGTGGTCGAGGCGCGGGGCGTCTCGAGTTGAGAGTGTGGCCGTATCCATCGTTGATGGACGTTGCTCATTTTGCTTGGAACACGGCCGGGCTCGCGCCGGTCGTTTGTGTTGGATGATTTTCGCACACACACCGAAGAGGAAGGTCTTATGAAGAATGCCGTTTCACCCGTTCGCTCGTTGCTGCGTGCCGCCGCGCTGACTGCCGGCTTGGCGCTGGCCGCCTCGGTTCAGGCGGGCACGTGGACGAAGGTCGTGAACAATCCGCCGTCGGCGGCGGGCCTGATGCTTCTGCTGAACGACGGCACGGTCATGGTGACCAACCCGGGCGTGACGGCGAACTGGTACAAGCTGACGCCCAATGCCAAGGGGAGCTATATCAACGGCACGTGGACGACGCTGGCGAACGCTCCGCACACCCGCCTGTACTTCCAGTCGGAAGTGCTGAAGGATGGTCGCGTGTACGTGTCGGGCGGCGAGTACGGCACGGGCGGCCCCTACGCCGACATGTACAACCCGGCGACCAACAGCTGGGCCAACCTGCCGATTCCGGCGGCGCTGTGGAGCACGGCGAGCGACAACTTCTATGACTGCAACCTCGAGGTTCGCCCGGACGGCAGCCTGATCATGATGCCGGTCTTCCCGCACACTTCGGGCATCCCGATCGTGTACAACCCGTACACGAATGCGTGGTCGAACGCGGGCAAGCTGTTCCGCGGCACGTGGCAGGACGAAGCGAGCTGGGTGAAGCTCCCCGACAACTCGATCCTCACGATCGATCCGTGGGGCACCAATTCAGAGCGGTATATCCCCGCGAGCAACACGTGGGTGAACGACGGCGTGGTGCCGGTCGCGATGTACGACCCCTTCGGCTTCGAGCTGGGCGGCGCGTACATGCTCCCCAACGGCAAGGCCATGTTCCTTGGCTCGACGGGCAACACGGTCTTCTACACCCCCACGGGCACGACGGCGCCCGGCACCTGGACCACGGGCCCGGTGATCCCCAGCTCGCGCGGCACGCCCGACGCCCCCGCCTGTCCGATGCCCAACGGCAAAGTGCTGTGCGCGGTTTCGGCGGTCCCGACCAGCGCCAACCACTTCCCGTCTCCGACCTACTTCTATGAGTTCGACTCCGCCACCAACGTGTTCACGAACATCAACGGACCGACCGGCAATTCCGACGCCATCTCGGCCTATCAGGCGATGATGCTCATGCTTCCCACGGGCGAGGTTCTGTACACCAACATGGGCGGGAGCGTGTACGTCTACAACCCGGGCGGCACACCGCTCGCGGCCGCCAAGCCCAGTGTCACCTCGATCAGCAAGAACGGCGACGGCTCGTACCACCTGGTGGGCAAGAACTTCAACGGCATCAACGAGGGCGCGACGTACGGCGACGACTGGCAGATGAACACCAACCGCCCGCTCGTCCGCTTCTTCGACAACGCCAGCCCCCCGAACGTGTGGTACGCCACGACGTTTAGCTGGTCGAGCTCGGGCGTGATGACCGGCGCCGCGACCGTGACCACCGAGTTCAAGAAGCACCCGAGCATGCCCTCGACGGTCAACCAGTTCGTGGTGATCGTCAACGGCGTGGCGTCGGACGTCTACAAGATCTGCCCGGCCGACCTCAACCACGACGGCTTCGTCAACGGCGATGACTATGACCTCTTCGCGTCGTTCTTCGACGCCGGCGCCAGCGGCGCGGACTTCAACAGCGACGGGTTCGTCAACGGCGATGACTACGACTCGTTCGCGTCGCACTTCGAGGCCGGCTGCTAAGCCGACGCTCGGATCACGCTGACCAAACTCAAGGGCAAGGGCGATCGACAGGGTCGCCCTTGCTTGTTTTTGAGCGCCGAAAGATCGCGGGACGGCGGGCGACAAGGCCGGGCGCGAGACGCCGCGGTGGTCGTGGGGGACGTGCCGGGCGAGCGCTCCTGGGCGCGAGCCGGGCGTGGCGATACTCGTTCGAAGTCGGGAGCCCGACCGATCTCGGCTCAGTGCGCCTCGGTGACGCGGATGACTTCCTGCACGGTCGTCAGGCCCTTCTTGACCTTGCGCATGCCGTCGTTCCGCAGGCTCACCATGCCTCGCTCCAGGCACAAGCGCCGGAACTCGGCCACGTTGGGGTTGCGCGCCACGATGTCGCGCAGCTGGTCATCGACGACCAGCAGTTCATAGATGCCGACGCGCCCCGCAAAGCCCGTCTTGCGGCACTTGTCGCACCCCTTGGACACCCACATCTCCTTGGTGTCCATGCCCTGCATTTCCAGGAACTCTGTCATGTCCTCGGACGGCTGCTCCTGTGTCTTGCAATGAACGCACAGGCGCCGGATCAGCCGCTGCGCCAGCACCGCGTTCACCGCCGCGCCGACCAGGAAGGGCTCCAGCCCGATGTTCACCAGGCGCGTGATCGAGCTCGGCGCGTCGTTGGTGTGCAGGGTCGACAACACCAAGTGCCCGGTCAGGGCGGCCTGCACCGCGATGTGGGCCGTCTCCATGTCGCGGATTTCGCCCAGCATGATCACGTCCGGGTCCTGACGCAACAGGGCGCGCAAGGCGGCGGAGAAGCTCATGCCGATCTTGTCGTGCATCTGCGTCTGGGTGATGCCGTCGAGGTGATACTCGACCGGGTCCTCGACCGTCGAGATGTTCATCGACGACTTGTCGAGCTGGCGCAGCGAGGCGTACAGCGTGGTGGTCTTGCCCGAGCCGGTGGGCCCCGTGACGAGGATGATCCCGTGGGGCGCGTCGATCTGCTTCTTCCAGATCTGGAGCGCGTCCTCGTCGAAGCCGAGCTGATCGAGGCCAACGCTGATCGACTTCTGATCGAGAATACGCATGACCGTCTTCTCGCCGTAGGTGTTCGGGAGCGTCGACATGCGCAGGTCGAGCTTGCGCCCCTGCACCGTGCATCGGATACGTCCGTCTTGCGGAAGACGGCGCTCGGAGATGTCAAGGTTCGCCATGATCTTCAGGCGGCTGGTGATCGCGGCGGCCATCGACGCCGGCGGGTTCATCATCTCGAACAGCTCGCCGTCGATGCGGAATCGCACCTTCAGCTTCTTCTCCGCCGGCTCGATGTGGATGTCCGACGCGCCCTCCTTGACGGCCGTCTGGATGATGTAGTTGACGTAGCGGATGACCGGGCTCTCGGCGGCCTCCTTCTCGAGGTCCACCTGCTCGGACTTGCTCTTCTCGACCTGGACGTCGCCCTCGTCGACCTCGGAGAGGATCTCGGTGAGGTCGACGCCCTGCTCCTGCGCCGCGCCCGCACCGCCGACGATCTCGATCGCGGCGCGGATATCAAAGGCCGGCGAGAGCACCACCTTGACGCCCTTGACGCCGAGCTTCTGCGCCACGTCGTCGAGGCGCAGCACAATCTCGTCGTGCCTGGCGACGCCGATCACGACGCGCTGGCCCTCGCGCCGCAGGGGCACGACCATGGCTTCCTTGCAGTACTCGGGCGTGAGGCGCTGGAGCAGCTTGCCGTCGAACCCGCCGTCGAGCCCCTTCTCAAGGTCGACTCGCTCGAACGCGATCCCGCACGAATCCGCGACGGCCTCCTGGAGCTGCGACTCGTCGGCCCCCTGCTCGCTGAGCACCTCGGCGAGCCTCCGCCCGGGCGACTGCTTGAGGACGTTGGCCGCGATCGCGATCTTGTCGCCCGGCAGGATGCTCCGCTCAACCACGAGCTGCTCGAGCCTGGCGATCGAGTTCCCGTCCCGCTCCGACGGATCGGGCATGTAGAAATCGGCGAAGACCTTGCCCTTCTGGTCGATCGCGCGAAGGTCGGGGAGCGTCGCGATCGCCTGGTGCGAGGGTGCCGCGGGGAGCGGGCCGCTGCTGGCCTTTCCCTCGACCTCAGGCGGCGGGGTGGCGGCGCGCCTGGCGCGTGCGGCGTCGGGGTTCATCCCAAGCTCGTTCAGGATGTCGTCGATCCGATGTTTGCCCACGCCGCCGCTCCCGTTGCTCACTTGCCGCCCTTCTTGCCCTTCGCCGCGCCCTCGCCCTCGTCCATCACGAGGTTGAACGTCTCGCCGTCGACGGTGAGGGCGACGCTGCGCCCGCCGATCGCGGTGACCGTGAAGAGGTCCGCGACCGTGTCCCCGACCTTTACGGTCTGGTCGCCGAGTCGCGCCACCGGCACGCGACCGCCCACCACGCTGTACACCTTCAGCTGCGAGAGCATCGTCTCGATCTTGTTGCGGCGCTCGGCCTTCTGCTTGGCGGCCAGCTCCGCGGCCTTCTTGCCGTCGTCCACCGGCGCCTCGGTCGTGGCGGTCGGCTGGGCGCTCACGAGCTGGAAGGGGTTCTTCTGCAGCTTGTCGGTGGGCGTCTGTGCCTGCACCGCCGCGCTGCTGCGCTCGAGCGTGTTGAGCACGCGTTCGTGATCAGCCTGGAGCGCCTTGGAGTCCGACGGCGCCTGGTAGTCCACGTCGACCTTGGCCGACGCCGCCACCGGGCCCAGCCCGAAGAACCGCATGGCGACCAGCACGCCGGCGCCCGCGAGCACGCCGGTGAACACCATCGCGGTCGAGCCCGAGAGCTTGGAGCGCTTCTTGGGCGCCGCGGCCTCTTCTCCGCCGGTGCCGCCGCCTCCGCGGATATCGCTCAGGAACGACGAGGTCTGCGTGCGATCGGCGCCCTCGGCGCCTGGTCCGGGACGTTCGCTCATGACTTGTTCCCCTTGGCTTCCTGGAAGTAGATGCTGAGCGTGAAGTCGGCCTTGATCCGGCCGTCGCCCTCGTCGTTGCGCTTGATCTTCATGTCGCAGATCCGCGTGATGCGCGGGAGCTGCTCCAGCTTGATCAGGAACTCATAGAACCCGCGGAAATCGCCCTCGAGCGAGAGCTCCATGGGCTGCTCCATGAAGAGCGCCGCGGGGACGGGCTTGAGCGACTTGACCGCGGGCGAGTCGAGCCCCGCCTGCACCGCCAGGTCCGACACCTGGCGCACGATCGCGTCCACTTCCTTGTTGTTCGGCAGGCGAGCCTCGATCGCGTCGACGCTCTCCTTGATCTGCGCGTTGGCGCGCACGAGGTCGTCGTTGCGGGCCGTCTCCAGGCGCAGCTTGTCGAGCATCGACTTCATGTGGTCGATCTCGCCGCGGGCGGCCTCCATCCGCGCGTCGCGCGGTCGGAAGATCAGCCAGTAGCTCGAGAGCGGGACCGCCAGCAGGAGCACCATCAGCACGATCATGCGAGCGCTGAGCTTCATTCCTTGCCCTCCTTCTCCACGCCGCTCACGGCGTTGATGGCCCCGGGTGCGACCGCCTTGAGCGGATCGCGCCGGCGTGCCGCCAGCACCTTCTGGCGGTCCTCGGCGCTGAGCACGTCGATCCAGTCCGCCTCGGGCTTGAGCTTGGCGGTGATCTCGAACTTGCGGAGCGAGAGGTCGTTCATCATCGCTTCCTTGATGTACTGGAGTTCGACGCTCTCAAACAGCGGGCAGGACTGGAGGTTGCCCAGGTACGCCGCGATGTCGTTGTTCACGCCCGCGACGCCGCCCAGCGTGAGAGTGAACTCGAACTTGGGCGCAACGACCTTGGGCGGCTCCGCGCTGTCCTTGGCGTCCTTGCCGTCCTTTCCCTTGGCTTTGGGATCGGGCTTGGCCTTGGGGTCGGGCTTCTTCGGCGCGTCCTTGGCGTTGCTCGTGAGGTTCTTCACCTTGGACGCCGCCGCCTTGCCCATCGCGGCCGCGGACTCCGCCGCCGACTTCTCCTTGTCCAGGCGCTTGCTCTTGAGCTCCATCTCCAGGAGCGTCACGTCCTTGGGCATGCGCTGGGTGAGCTCCGCCATCAGGATCGAGCGCGGCACCTTTTCGATCAGCGCAGCGACCACGCCCGCCTTGTCCATCATCTGCGTGCGCTGCGATTCAAGCTGCTTGAGCTGCTCGATCTTCTGGGCTTCCTGCGTGTAGTGCGTGTTGATCAGCTCCCGCTCCTGGCGGATGTTCGACCAGCGCCGGTTGCTCATGAAGAACGCGCCCACCACGCCCAGCATCACCACCGCGAACAACGTGAGCCCGATCAGGCTCGCCCGCGTCTCGGCCTTCTTGGTCACGTACTCGCCCGGGAGGAAGCTTCCCCCCCCGCTCGCGGACCCGGCCGGCTTCTTGAACGGGTTGTTCATCGTCCTTGCTCCTTCGTCCACCGATCACAGGTCCGTCGGCGACAGACACACCCCAAGCGCCACGCTCCAACCCGGCTGGGGCTTGGAGAGGTCCACGCCCATCGCCGGCTCGGTCCCCGTCCGCGACACCAACGCCAACGCGTCGCCCAGCTGCGTCGGCAGCTTCAGCCGCCGCGCGATCCGCATGCAGAGCGCCCGACAGCGCGACTCGCCTCCGGTCAGCACCACGCGATCGATGCTCCGGGAGGGGAACAGCGTCTCGTGGTACCGCAGGCACAGGCGCACTTCCTCGCACAGCATCGAGATGGGCTCGGAGAGGTCGGGGCTCTTGAGCTCGGTCACGATCGCGCCGCCCGATGCCTCGGACGCGTCGACCTCGAGCCGCGCGTTGTGGGCCGCGACCTGGTCGTAGCCCAGGCTCTCGCCGGCAAACTCGTCGAAGAGCAGCCCGCCCGCGACGATCGTGCGTGCGAAGGCCAGCTGTTTCCCGTGCGCGATGACGAGCTCCGTCGCCGCCGCGCCGATGTCGAGGTACACCGTCGTCACGCCCGAGTCGTCGACCGTGGGCGACGCCGCCGAAAAGGCGCGGAGCAGCGTCGTGAATTCGTCGTGGATGCCGACCAGCTCCAGCTTCGCCGCGCGGCACGCCATCAGCAGGCGATCCACAATGGTGCGCGGGACGGCCGTACACAACAGGTCGGTGCGCGTCGCGTTGCTCGAAGGCAATTCAACCGATCGACAGATGATCGCGTCGGGGGTGCACTCGAGGGCCGCGCTCGCGGTCATCGCCACCTGCTCGTCGAGCGGGATGGCGTTGTTCTTGGGGACCTGCAGGAGCTTGCAGAACGTCTCGGCGGCCGGAACCACGCACGCCACGCGCGTCCCCTTGAAGCCGCCCGCCTTGATCGCGCGGGGCAGGGCGTCGAGCTGGAACGCGAAGCGCTTGGCGTGATCGTGCAGGAGATGGTCGGGCGAGGGCACGATTGCCGCCGCCACCATCGCGGGGGGCGACCCCTCCGAGATCTGCAGGATCTTGAGCCCGGTCACCCCGAAGTCCAGGCCGATCGCGGGGCTCGTCGAGCCGAAGATCGCCCGCGATTGGAGCGAACCGAGCTTCTTGAACTTGGAAAGGTCCATGCCTTGCACGCTCCGGGTCGACGCACGTCCGCGGCCAAACCGACACCGCCGCGACGCCCCAACAAGGGCCTCGCGCCGGTCCTCGTGCAACATCGGCGGGGCACCCAAGGCGATTCACCGACCCAGGCCCGGGAAGCCTCATGCCAAGAAGTGTGAAGTCGTCACCCTCGCGCCACCCGGCACAGGCGGCGAACACCGCCCACGATGAACACGCCGCGGCGATCATCCGCCCCGAGCGCGGCTTGCGAGTTATCAGCGCATGGCGCGCATCGGTCCGAGAATCTCGCCCAGCCGCTCGAATGCGCCGTCGAGGTTCCAGCCCTGCTGGTCACGCCGCCCCGTGCGATTGCTGATGACGCGCAGCTCCGCGAATCGAACGCCCATGCGGGCCGCGACCAAGCCGCAAGCCGCGCCTTCCATGCCCTCGGCGATCGCGCCGGTTCGCCCGCGGATCTCGGCCGCCAACTCGTCGGTGCCCGAGCACACCGACACCGTCGCGATTGGGCCGACGCGCATCGCGTCGCCAAGGCCAAGCTCGCGCGCCGCGCCCGCATCGCTCGCGACGCTGTCTCGCCTCCCCGCCATGCACGGGAACCCGACGTCGGAGAGCGACAGGAAGCGATCGGGCGTGCGCACGCCCTCGTCCGCGAAGACGCACTCGTCGGCGATCACCGCATCCAGGATGGACAGGCCGGACTTGGGCAGCGCCCCGCCGATGCCCACGTTCATCACCAGGCGATGGCGCGCGGGATCGAGGAACTTCGCTGTCGCCCCCGCGGCATTGGACTTCCCCACGCCGCTCCGCACCACGTCAATTCGCCCGAGCGACACGACCCCCCACTCCTCGGGCGGCACGACGCCCGCCCCGCCGCCCGGACCACCCGCCGGCGCGAGCGAGCCCAGGATCGCCCGGGCCTCGCGCACCGCCGCCACCACCAAGAGAATGCAATCCGCCATGGCGCACAGCGTACGACGCCCGGTTCCCGGGGTTTCGCTCCCCCTCGTCTCTATTCGACTCGAACACCCGACCGCCTATGCACTCTTCACCCAACACCGCCGCGACATTTGGCGATTTGGTCATTTAGCGCTTTGGCCATTTGTTCTCCACCCCCCTTCCTAGAATCTCCTGCGACCGGGCGGGCGAACCATCGGTACCACTCCGAGCGTGTTCATCCCCTTCGCCGCGCGGGGTTTTTCGGAGGCTTTCATGCGAATCGACCAAGCTCTCCAGGGTGTGCGGGAGACCAGGCGTCCGGCCCGTCGCGGTTCGGCGACCAAGGTCGGCGTCGCGATCGTCCTGCTCGCTATCGTCGGCTCCGTCGGCTACTTCGTGCTCAAGCCCAAGTCCCCCACCGGTGCCAAGGCCGGCGGCACGACCTCCGACCGCGCGCCCGTCTCCAAGGCCGCGTTCGACATCACAACGACCGCCAGCGGCGAGCTCGAAGCCCGCAACCAGATCGAGGTCCGCAACAAGCTCGAGAGCGAGGCGATTATCACGGAGATCGTCGCCGAAGGAAAGACCGTCAAGGCCGGCGACACGATCGTGCTCTTCAACAGCGAGAAGATCACCGACAGCCTGAACGACCAGCAGCTCGCGGTCGAGTCCGCCAAGGCGGAGTTCGTCGCCGCCGAGAACTCCTACAGCATCCAGGTCATCGAGAACACCTCCAAGACGCGCCAGGCCCAGCTCAAGGTCGACCTTGCGGAATTGGCCCTGCAGCAGTGGCTCGAGGGCGACGTCAAGACCAAGCGTCAGAAGCTCCAGACCGCGCGCGAGAAGGCCGACCTCGAGCTGCAGCGCCTGGCCGAGAAGCTGATCCAGAGCGAGAAGCTCCACGACCAGGGCTTCCTGTCCAAGGACGAGCGCGACCGCGACGAGGTCTCGTACATCGAGGCCTGCTCCGCGTGGGTCACCGCCGACCTCGACGCCAAGGTCTACGAGAACTACGAGTTCCCCAAGGACCAGAAAAGCAAGCTCTCCGACGTCGAAGAGGCCAAGGCCGAGCTGGAGCGCGTCAAGCTCAACAACGACATCGAGCTGGCCAGCAAGGACGCCGCCCGCTCCAAATCACGCCAGCAGCTGGCCCTCCGCGAGCAGCGCCTCGCCAAGCTCAAGACCGACCTCGAGAACTGCACCATCAAGGCCCCGTCCGACGGCCTGGTCGTGTACGCGACGAGCCTCGAACGCGGGCGCGGCATGATGTTCGGCGGCGGCGACGGACCGATGCAGATCGGCCGCAAGGTCTACCCCAACGAACTCATCATGATCCTCCCCGACACCAGCGAGATGGTCGCCTCCGTGCGCGTGCAGGAGAGCCTCGCCGGCCGCGTCCGCCCCGGGCAGCAGGCGACGCTCAAGATCGACGCCGCGGGAGGCAAGACCTTCGCCGGGCACGTCGACTCCATCGGCATCCTCGCCGAGACCGGCGGCTGGCGCGATCCCAATCTCCGCGAATACACCGTGAAGATCGGCATGTCGACCGACGCGGGGCACGGCCTGAAGCCCTCGATGCGCTGCGAGGCCGAGCTCACCCTCGACCAGGTCAACGAAACACTCACCATTCCCGTGCAGGCGGTCTTCAACGACGGCGCGGTCAACTACGTCTACACCGAGACCGGCGCCCGCTTCAAGCGCGTTCCCGTGCAGCTCGGGCGTCGCTCCAGCAAGGTCGCCGAGATCATCAAGGGATTGACCGAAGGCCAGCTCGTGCTCGTGCGCGAGCCCACGCCGGGTGAGGTGCTCGCCCAGCCCTGGGCCAAGGCGGATCTCGAGGCCGTCGGCTACACCATCGGCGAAGACGGCCAGCCCGTCGGGGCGCAAGGCCCCGGCATGCGCAGCAGGAACCAGAACGGCGCTCGACCCAATGGCCAGGGCAAGCCCGATGGCCAAACTCGCCCGGACGGACAAGGCCGCCCCGATGGTCAGTCGCGCCCCGAAGGACAGGGCAGGCCGGAAGGCCAATCGAGGTCCGATCGCTCGGGAGCAAAGCCGAACGACGCCAAGGGCAACAAGCCCGCGGGCGACAAGCAGTCAGCCGGCGACGGCAAGCCGACGGAGACCAAGCCCACGGAAGGCAAGCCCAGCGAGAGCAAACCCGCCGAGACCGCTCCGTCCGCCGCGCCCGAGACCAGCACCGATGCCGCCGGAAAACCCGGCGAGCCCGCGAGCACGGACAAAGACGGCCAGAAGAAGAAGTAGTTCACGTGCGATGTTCGCCGGCTTGGCCCGGCGTCCTGGCGTTGAACGTAAGAACCGTCTCGGCGTCAAGGCCCCTTGCGACGCTCGTCAGCCGCGTGAATCAGGGTGAATCCGCACCACCGATCAGCGGCCGGTCAGTGTGAATGTGCCCTCGGTCCTCGGGACCAGCACCAGGATGACCCGTCTCCGCACGGTTCCCTCGCTGTTCACGTCCGTCAGCATCGCCTCGCCGAGGGTCGGCGGCCCCTCCACTCGGGACTCCCGCGACATTTCGGGGCCCGGCGCGTCGTTCGAGCGCTCGCTGTCCGAGACCCAGTCCATTTCCGGGGCGTCGCCCGTGATGATGTAGCATTCGCCCGGGCGCGCCACAAACTCGAGCGCCAGCTGTCTGAACATCATCCCGCGCTGACGGGCGTCGGTGACGCCACTGAGCTGCCTCTGCAGGGCACGCGCGGAGCTGTCCGGTTCTTCGTGCTGAGGCGCAAGTTCGATCTTCAGGCGTGATTCCAGCGCCTCGCCCGCCAGCACGGGCGTGGCGTACGCCCGCGCCAGCAGCCGCATCCGACCCGCCGCGAGTTTCAGCGCCTCACGCTCGAGCAGCGCCGCCCCCGTCGCGATCGAAAGCTCGCGATCTCCCTCCCACGCCGGGCCCGCCACGATCGGTGTCCATGCGGACAGCTCGCCGTTCCAGCGGCGCTGCCGCGTTCCCATGAGCGAGAGCAAACTCGCGGTCTTCTCCACGTCCGCGTCGGGAATCGCGACAACGCGGAGCCCCGCCGCCCTCCAGAGGCGCACCTGCTCGGTCTTCGCGGGAGTGCCCGCGGCGGCATACGCCGCCAGGGCGCGCCCGACCTCGCCGGTCGTGTCGTTCACGAGCCACGTCTGTGTTTCGAGCCCCGACATCGCGCCACGGAACGACTTGGCCCCCGCGCTCGTGTCGGCGGCGTTCTTGGTCGATGAGTCTTTCGCCGCGGCGCCGGACTTATTCGTGTCGCTCCCGCACGCCACGAGCACCGCGCACGCGCCAACCGCCGCGACTGCGGCCGCGATCATCGCGACGCATCCACGCCCGAGTTGCTGGTCCTGTCTACGCGTCATCGCTACTCCGCGACCCCAACAAGTCAGACGCCCGATCCGCCCCCGGGTTCGCACGGCCCATGCCGCCCGATCAGGTTCGCCGTCTCGCGCGTACATATCCATACAGAGAAAACACGCCGTGGCCCATTCCCCGCGTCCCATCGACCCAACCCCTCACACCGTCGCGCACTCGTTCACGCGATCGATCAGCCGACGGATCAGGCCGAAGTGCGACTTGGTGTGCGTGAACGCCAGCCGTGGCAGATCGAGGTGATCCGTCTCCACGTCATAAGGTCCGCGCAGGCTGATCGTCCCGCTCTTGATGATGGGCGTGAACTCCTTGGCCAACCGCTCGATGTCCGCCGCCGAAATCGGCTTCTTCAGCCTCATCACAAAGTCGTCGCGCACGTACCGCGACGAGTGGTAATTTCGGTAGAACGCCTTGATGTGCTCAGCGGCGTCCCGCGGCGACTTGGCGATGTAGTAGATCCCCGTGTCCTCCGGGCAGATCAGCCCCCGCTCCATCAGGTGCTCGCGAACCCACGCGTCCCATCCCTTCCAGTAGCCCCCGCCCTCGCCCTCGAGCATCACGATCGGCATCGGCGTGTTCTTGCCCGTCTGCACCAGCGTCAGCGCCTCGAACGCCTCGTCCATCGTGCCAAAGCCGCCCGGGAACAGAGCCACCGCCTCCGCCTGGCTCATGAACATCAGCTTCCGCGTGAAAAAGTAGCGGAACGTGATCAGCTTCTCGTCGCCCTTGATCACCCTGTTCGCGTTGGTCTCGAAGGGAAGGCGGATCGCCACGCCGAACGACGCGTCGCGACCGGGGCCCACGTGCCCCGCCTGCATGATCCCGCCGCCCGCGCCCGTGATGATCATCCAGCCCGCCTCGGCCATCAGGCGGCTGAACTCCACGCACATCTGATAGTCCGGGTGGCCCTCCGGCGTGCGCGCGCTCCCAAAGATCGTCACCTTCTGCGGCTCCTTGAACCGCCCGAAGACGTCGTACGCGTAGCGCAGCTCGCGCACCGCCGACGACAGCAGCTTCAACTCCCCAGTGTCCCGGCCGTCCGGAATCAACCGCAGACCCGCCACCAGGAAATCACGAACCAGTCGCGTCTCGAACGAGCCCGGCACGCCGCCTGTCCGCTCGATCAGGGCGTCGAGCTGGTCAAGGATCGCGGGATCATCGGGCTTGAGAACGTCGGGATTTGTCGGCAAAGCTCGCTCCATTCAAGTCTTTTCGCTGAGCCGACATTGTTGGCGGGCTATCTCTCCCGTTCCCCCGCCGTCCGCGTCCGGTCGATATCGCGCCTCAGCCGCGATTCGATATCCGACAGACGCGTCTCCTGCTCCTTGTTCGACAACCCGAAAATCTGCGCGAAGATCGAGCCCGCCCGCGGGAGCGCTACCGGGTCCACCTTCGGCTTGGCGAGCGGCCCGGTCACCGTCGTCCCGATCAACTGGTCGCGGAACCCCTCCAGCACCGCCGTCACCACCGGGATCCGCTTCAGACTCCGGCTGTTGAAGCGCATGTCCAGCATCATGTCGGGCATTGTCGCTGTGCCGTACCCATACAGCTGCAGGCTCTTCGACGACGCCGTCATGCTCTCAAACACGATCGACGACCCCTGGAAATAGAACGACGCCGTCGCGTGGTTCAGCTGCTCCTCGCTCGGCAGCTGGAAATTGCTGAACGAGATCAGGGGCATGACCAGCGGGAGTTGCACCACCGATCCGCCGCCGATCAGCATCTCGCCGCGCCCGCGTCGCGACTCGGGCTTTCCGATCACGCCCGCCAGGCCAAACCACCCGTCGAGCACGCCGCGCGATGAATCCACGCCCGCGCCAGATGCCGCGCCGCTGTCCAATCCCTCGGGCTTGGGCGGGCCTTCCACCTGCGCCGCAAAGTCCGCCGTCAGGTCGCGCAGCGTCGGCGCAAACCGCACGCCCGACAGCCACGTATTCGACACGTACTCCGTCCCGCCCGTCCCCGGCGCGCCCGGCGTGATCGTCGCGTCCCCGTACACCCGCCCGCCGTAGCAATCCGCCGTGATGCTCGGCACCACGATCCGCCCGTCGGGCGTCGACAGCGCCGTCACCGACGCGTCGCTCACCAGGATGTTCGACACGCGCACCCGCGGCAAGCTCGCCCGCAGTTCGAAGTTCGCGGGGCCGTCGCTCGCGCTCTGGGCCGCGATCGTCATCTGCCCTTCGCACTCGCTCACCTCGCGCCCGATCATGAACCGCGCGCCCGCGAAGTCCACGATCCCATCGAACGACACCGCGGGCGCTTCCACGCCGGGCTTCCGCTCCACCCGCAATCTCGCGTTCCCCAGCCGCACCGGCCCGTCGACCCGCACCTCCATCGTCTCAAGCGCACTCGCCACCGACGAAGGAAGGAACGTGAGCAGCGACGCCGGGATGCCAACCGAGTTCAGCGTCAGGTCCGCGCCCAGCGCCAGCCCGCCCGCGTCGTCACGCGTCCACCCGCCGTCGATCGCGAACGTGTACTGTTCGCCCTCGCGCGCCGATCGTCCTTCCAGGCGCCGGATCGTCCCGCGCCCGTCCCGCAAGAACCGGAGCTCGCCCGACAGCTCCGTCAGCTCCGCGCTCCGCCCGCTCACCGTGATCGCAAGCTCGCGCGGCCTCAGCCACCCCTCCGCCCACACGCTCCCGTCCTCGCGCACGCCAAGCTGCGTATCGAGATCGAAGACTCCGCGCGGCGACACCTCGCCGTACATCTTCGCCGCCTCCGCGCCCAGCCGCTCCCGCACAAACCACGCCACCGGTCCGCACTCGACCGGCGTTGAGCTCAGCGCCACGTGCCCGTCGTCGACGGGCGTCAATCCCTCGCCGTTCGCGCGGAACGCGCCCGTGATCTCCGCCCGCCCGATGTCGCGCCCCTCGAACGTCAGCGGCGCCGCAAACTTCTCAAACTCCACGACCGACTCGTCCTGGCCCGAGTTCAGGATCCGCATCGCGCCCGTCGACGGCCCCAGCGCCAGCCTCCCGCCGAACGCGATCAGCGACGCGTCCTTCAGCGGCCTCATGTCGATGTACGCGTGCGTCGCCTCGTCGTCGCCCGCCAGCCGCACGCCCAGCAGCACCGAGCCCGCGGGCTTCAGCCGCTCGCGCGCCTCGCCCAGGCTCGCCGCCGCCCTGGGCGAGAACGCATCCACGATCGACTCGAAGGGCTCCGCCATGTCCATCGATTCGGTGTCGATCGACGCGTTCCAGCCGCTCCCCTCGCCGCCCACCGCCACGCTCGCCTGGGCGCGAACATCCGCGCCCCCGTGCGTGCCCGAGAGCTGCAGGTTCAGCCACTCATCGCTCAGCGTGATCGTCCCCGCGAGATTCTCCAACGGGAACGGGCGGGGCTCGCCCGCGCCGCGCGGCTCGGCGCTCGCGCGCGCGAACGACACGCCCGCGTCCACGCCCGCCACCCCGTGCCCGCGGTCGCTGATGTGCACCGCCGCGTCGCACGCGCCCCCCATCCGCATCGCCAGAAGCGCCCGCTCCAGCCAGTCGCTGATCGCCACGCCGTCCGAGTTCTTCTTCCCGCCCCGCCCCGCGGCCTGCGCCGCCGCGTGCGCCAGGTGCGCGTTGAACGGAATCCCCCGCCCCGTCACCCGCACATCGGGCACAAACTCCGCGCCGCTCGCGCTCAACGCGTCATACGGCATCGTCGCGGTCGCCGAAAACTCACCGCCCGCCAGCCCCCGCCACGTCCCCCCACGCAGCGTGATCGTCTTGGTGTCCATCCAGATGTTGATGCCCCGCGTCATCAAGGGCAGCGGGAACCGCGCGGGCAGCACGTTCACGTCATGCATCCGCACGTCGATCGTCTGGTCCCACTCGACCTCCATCCCCTCCGGCCTGTGGATGTCGAGAAACACGTCGAACCGTCCGCCCAGCTCGAACGCCGGCGCCGCGCCCTCGGGCCCCGAGCGGATCAGCCCCGATCGCACCAGCCTCCCGTGCTGCTCCACCGAGAAGAGCTCGTCGAGCACGCGCCGCGAGTTGCCCATCGCCCGCGCCAGCGTCTCGTCGATCGCCGCGTTGTTCACCTCGACGCGCAGGTCCACCTTCGCCGCGTCCGTCAGGGGTGCGATCATGCCCTTGGCCGTGATCGTTGCGCCGCTCGGCGCCCGCCCCGCCAGCTCCACGATCTCCAGCGAGTTCTCCGTGAACTTCACGAACCCCGTCATCTCGCGGAACTCATACGGGAATCGGTCGAACGCCGCCACCGCGTCGTGGAACCGCATCTCGCCCGCGAGCTTCACGTCGTCCGCGCGACCACCGCTCCGCGTCACCGTCAGCTTCGTGTTCACGATCCCCGTCGGGTTGTTGAACTGCCCGAGCCGCTGCTTCACCGTCGGCGCGGCAAACCTCAGCAGCTCCGGCCGCTCGCGCAGCTGGAACCCCTCCGACTCCAGCACCAGCGAGAACGGAGCGTCCAGCGTCGTGCCCAGGTACGTCAGCGTCGCCTTGAACGGGAAGTCCTCGATCAGCCCCGACAACTCCGCCGACAGCGTGCCGCCGCTCGTCGCGTTCTCGAACCGGATCTCGCCGCTGGTCTTGCTCATGCGCAAGGGGCGCTCGCCCGCGCGCACCGGCTTGCCGTCCTCGCCGATCGGCAGATTCACCGCCACGCCGTCGAGCAGAAGCGACGCGCGCACCGAGCTCGTCGGCGCCGCGTAGTCGATCTGCACGTCCCGCGCCTGCCCGTCAAGCCCCAGCGACTCGTACACCTCGCGGAAACGCGAAGGAATATCGCCCGCCGGCCAGTCCTTCACCGTCACGCCGCCGAACGCCAGCGTGAATCCCTCGGGCCCCACCTGCCCGTGCAGGTCCAATCCACGCGACGGCTCCGGCGGGCCCATCTCCGACTCCGACTGCCACAACGCGAACCGCTGCGTGCCCGGCTTCTCGCCCGGCGCGGGGTTCATCCATCCCTGGAACGGGATCGAACGCAGCAACGCGTACTTCCCCGTCGCCGCGTCGTGCTCACCCAGCTCGATCCTTCCGTCCGTCACCCCCACACGCGGCGGCTGAAACTCGCCGCCCGTTCCCGTGCCGCTCCCGCCCGCCTCAGCCATCATCGGCGGCTTCACCAGCGTCACGCTGAACACGCCGTCGTTCGATGCCTGGCTGAACCTCACAAACGGATGCAGCGCCTCCACGGTCCTCACCAGCGGCCCGGTCTTCTTGATCCCCACCAATCGCTTCAGGTCCACCGTCCCCGTCAGGTCCTCCCAACCAAAGACCTCGCCGCCCGCGCCGCGCACGCCCCGCACCGCCAGCGTCATCGACTTCAGCGAGAACGCGCCCGTCGGCGAGAGCGCCACCGACCCGCCCCGAACCTCCAGCCCCGTCGCCTTCTCGATCTCACGCACCACCACCCACCGCGTCACCGGCGATCGCATCACCAGCCAATACAACACCACCGCACCGAACGCCAGGAGCAGCCAGAACCGCCGCCGATTGTGCAGCTGCTTCCTGGGCTTGCCGCCCTTCACGCCCGCCGCGCCAACTCCCGCCGCGCCGCCGGAAACCACCGCCGCAGCAACACCATCCGCGACCGGCTCCCGGCCGGATTCCTCGCTCCTGGTTGGTGGTGTGGTTTCGCCCATGCGGGTTCAGCGCGTCCGCGCGATCACAAGTGTACCTGAGGCACCTCCAACCATCGTGCTTCCTCCCCACGCCACCCGAACGCGTCATCAGCCTCGGTGCCCGCTTCCGGATGAGCGCCGGCCTGTCGCGAAGACGGCTCTTGGTCTCACCTTACCCGCGAAAAAGCTCACTCCCCCGGCCAGCCCGCCTCCAAGAACTTCCCGTTCCGGCTGATCACCTTTCCGTCCGCCTCGATCACGCCGCCCGGCTTCCCGTTCAGCCCGCGAAGATCGCACACCATGTCCCAGTGCAGCCCGCTCTCGTTGGTGCTCCCGCTCTCGGGGTACCCCGCGCCCACCGCGGCGTGAAACGTCCCGCCGATCTTCTCGTCGAACAGCGTGTTCTTTGAGAAGTCCCTGATCGAGTAGTTCGTCCCGATCGCGATCTCGCCCATGGTCCGCGCGCCCGCGTCCTGGTCCAGCATCTTGATGAGGAACTCCTCGTTCTTCTTCGCGCTGGCCTCCACCACGCGCCCGCCCTTGAACACCAGCCGCACACCCTCCACCTCGCGCCCCTGGTACACCGCCGGGAACGTGTAGTTCACGTGCCCCTCCACCCCCTGCGGCCCGGTAAACACCTCGCCGTCCGGGAAGTTCTCGTGACCCGCGCAGTTCACCCACACGCTCGGCGGCGAGACGTCCACGCGAAGATCCGTCCCGTCGTGCCCATCGTGCGGCGGCACAAAGAACCGCACACCCCTGCACTTCTGCAGCGCCTCGCGCACCCGCTCCTGCCGCTCATGCACCGAGCGCCACGCCGCGACCGGGTCCGAGAGGTCCAGCTTCCCCGCCTTGAACACAAAGTCCGCGTACTCCTCCAGGCTCATCTCCGCGTCCTGCGCCGACGCCGCCGTCGGATACAGCGTCCCGCACCAGCGCAGCGCCCCCGTCGCCGCCCGTTCCATGAACCGCTTGAGCATCGGCTTCCGCGACGCCTGCTGCATCGCCAGGCGCGACGGATCCACCCGCCCGAACGCCTTGGTGTTCACCTCCGCCCAGAGCACGATCCGCACGTCCGCCGTCTCCACCAGGTGCATGTCGAACGGCGACACCGCCTTCAGCTGCTCCTCCGTCCCCTCGCGCAGCATGATCCCCTGCAGTGCCTCCGACCTCACCACCCAGTGCGGGTTTCCGCCCGCCTTCAGCACCTTGGAATACAGCGCCTCCACCAGCGGCTGGGCCCCGGGCTCGCCCACGATCGCGACCACGTCCCCCTTCTTCACCCGCGTCGAGTAGCCCACGATCACGTCCGCCAACCGATCGAGCCTTGCGTCGCGCATGACAGCCTCCTGGTTGCACCAGCATACGCCCGCCCCCGGCCCACCCTAAACTCCCTCTCGCCCGGCGCGGCACGCGACCGGCATAAAGGAGTCTGTATGCGAACGGGTCAGATCGCTCTCGTCATCGCCGGTTTCGGCCTCGCCGCCGGCCTCGGTGCTTCGCTCGGTTCCGGTTTCCTCGGCACCCCCGCGCTCGCCGGCACCGTCCGCCCCGCCCCCGCGGGCCTGATCGCGTCCTGCGACCAGTTCGCCGTCCTCCAGTCCCTGCTCGGCGGGCCGGCCTACGCCAAGGCCCGCGAGGCCCGCGCCGCCCAAGTCGCGGGATTGACCAAGGAGATCGACGCCGAGATGGCCGCCCTCCGTGAGCAGATGGGCAAGGTCACCGATCGAAACACTCCCGAGGCCAAGGAGCTCCAAGCCAAAGGCCAGAAACTCCAGACGCAACTCCGTGCCAAGAAGCAAGAGGGTGATCAGATCGTCGAGCAGGGCAACCTGAAGGAAGTGGAGGAGGCCTACCGCCTGGTGATCGACGCCACCACCGCGATCGCCAAGCGCGAGGGCTACACCTACGTCGTCGGCAGCCGTTCCCTCCCCGTCACCTTTGTGTCGCAGACCCTCTCCGGCGCATTCCAGGAGATCTACGCCCGCCCGATGATGGTGCAGCCCGACGGCGTGGACATCACCGACCTGGTCTTCAAGGAACTCAAGGTCGATCGACTCCCGGCGCCCGGCGCTCCCCAGGACCCCGCCAAGGCCCAGCCCGCGCCCACCGATCCGACCAAGCCCGCGGGCAAGTGATCGCGACCGCTGCTTCTGGCGTCTACCGAATCTCGAACTCGATCCCCCTGAGAGACCAGCCCAGTGCCACACGGCCCGAGGGGGTTTCGCGGCACGATGGGCCTGCGGCCTGTTCCACGCCGCGAATATCGGGAGAATCAATGAAAAAAGGCCAGCGCACCGCGCCGGCCTTTTTCGTTTGGATTCGTGTACGTGATCAGTTCTTCGGCATCTTCAGGTCGTCGAACACGAACGTGTAGTTTCCGTTTGAGTATGCCTCGGTACCTTGGTCGCTGGTGGCCAGGGGTGAGTACTTCACATGCCCGTCGAGGTACAGCAGCAGGCTCTTGTTCACGTCGCCATACCCGTTGATGACCTTCGCATTCGGCGTGCGGTCGTAGACCACGATGTCCGCGTACTCGTCGTGGCACCACACCATGCGCGAGGGCTGATACGAGTCGGCGACCTGCAAGCGCTTGGTGCCCAGATCCATGTACTTGATGAACCCGGATTCGCCGCTGGCGCCCCCGTACACATCTTCAAGCTGATCCCACCACTTGATGTTGAACTGGTAGCTCGTCCCCACGTCGTCGTAGCAGCTGCGGGCGAAGGTCGGATTCGGCCAGTCGTACTGGTGCGTCACCTTGTCGCTCGGGTCCTTCAGCACCGGGATCTGCAGGAGCTTGCGCGCCGGGTAGTCTGCGGGCATGTCGGCGGGGGCGTCCGGCGCCTCAAAGGTCGACTCGGGAGCGATCCACTTGTTCATGGGGCGGTCGACCGCTTCCACGTCATAGCCCTTGTTGAACCCGCCCTGACGCCACGCGCCGTCGTTGTTCTTGCCGGCGAAGCTCCACGTACACCAGCCCGAAAGGCCGCCGCTGGTCGCCGACTTCTTGGTCCCGCGCTTGTAGGTCAGCGTGATCGGCAGGTACCCGTGGTTGTCGGTCTGGTAGGTCGCGGCCGCCTTGCCCACCTGGCTGAGGTTGGCCAGCGACACCGCCATCTGGGCGCTCTTGCGGGCCTTGCCCAGCGCCGGGAGCAGGATCGAGATCAAGAGAGCGATGATCGCGATCACCACCAGGAGCTCGATCAGCGTGAAACCCCGCCGTCCCGCACCCGTACGTTCTGAGATCTTCTTCATCTACGCACCTCGATGGGTCGCACCGGCGCTCGAACGAGCGGCGGACCGAACCGCGATTGTGTTGTCCCGACGCTCCAGAACGGAACGCCGACTTTGTTCATCGGCCCGCGCCGACGACTCAGGAAACCCGAGCATAGGCACTTCTGGTCGCCAGCGAAAGCCATTCATCGCCCGAACCCCGAGAATTCGGGGCCTTCAATCACGTCCTTTCGCCACCAACGCCCCCCGGGTTCCCTCCGAGTTCCAACCTCTTTTGGAATCATCGGCATGCGACTCAGGCCTGATAAGCCAATACCCGAACAAATGAATGTCACGCCGTCCCGGGCCGTGCCGGTTTGACACGAGACACGCCACCCCGGTACGGTTTCGACCCCCGGAAGACCGGACATGGCGCGAACCGCGCCGCCGGTCGCGTGGTACCGGATGGCATGGGGAACCTGGTGAGCGATCCGAAGCCAAAGCCCGATCCCGGCAAGACGACCCCGATCGTCCCCGATCGCGCCGCCGACACCGCCCCCGTCCCCGCCAACGACTCCACCCCCGCCACCGCCGCCGACGCCGAGCAGATGCTCCAGGAGGCCGCCAAGAGCGGCACCAACCTCGACACCATCGTCAGCCGCCTCGTCATCGAGCAGAACCTCGCCACCGAGGACGAGGTCCGACACTGCATGGAGCGCGTCAAGCAGATGCGCGAGGAGAACAACCAGGCCTCCCTGGTCCAGCTCCTTCTCAACAACGAGTACGTCACCAAGCGGCAGATCGCCCGCCTCCGCCAGTCCATCGAGGCCGAACGCAGCGGCCAGAAGATCCCCGGCTACAAGATCGAAAAGAAGCTCGGCGCCGGCGCCATGGCCACCGTCTGGAAAGCCCGCCAGCTCCGCCTCGACCGCGACGTCGCCATCAAGATCCTTCCGCGAAAGTTCACCAGCAACCCGCAATTCATCGAACGCTTCATCGCCGAGGGACGCTCCGCGGCCCAGCTCAACCACCCCAACATCGTGCAGGCCTACGACGTCGATAAGGCCGGCGATCTCTACTTCTTCGTGATGGAGTACGTCGACGGGCGCACCGTCTACGACGACATCGTGAAACACAAACGCCTCAGCGAACGCGAGGCGATCGAGATCGCGATCCAGATCGCCGACGCCCTCCAGCACGCCCACGCCAAGGGCCTGATCCACCGCGACGTCAAGCCCAAAAACGTCATGATCACCAAGGAGGGCGTCGCCAAGCTCGCCGACATGGGCCTGGCCCGCGCCGTCTCCGACAAGGAAATGGCCGAGGCCGAGGCCGGCAAGGCCTTCGGCACGCCCTACTACATCTCCCCCGAGCAGATCCGCGGCGAGCGCCAGATCGGTCCCCCCGCCGACATCTACTCCCTCGGCGCCACCCTCTATCACATGGTCACCGGCTCGGTGCCCTACGACGGCCCGAACCCCTCCGCCGTCATGCACAAGCACCTCAAGGCCGAGCTCGTCCCGCCCGATCACGTCAATCCAAAGCTCTCGGCCGGCATCTCGCAGATCATCGAGATGATGATGGCCAAGGACCCCAAGGCCCGCTATCAGAAGTGCGCCGACGTCCGCGCCGATCTCCTGGCGGTCCGCGAGGGCAAGAGCCCCGTCATCGCCCACAAGGACTGGGGCATCGATCTGGCGGGCGTTGCCCAGGCCGAGGCCGCCGCCGTCGGCGAGATCGCCGAAGCCCCGGCCCCCAAGCGCGGCTCGTTCACCATCGCCGACCTCTTCCGCCAGCCGCTGGTGATCCTCATGCTCGTTCTGCTGGTCGTCAGCATCGTGATCAACATCATCCTGGCGAGCCGCTCCTGACCCCCCCTCTTCTCCGCCCGGCCTGCCCCCGCTCGCGCCGTGCCCTGCCCCGGCCGCGCAGCGATTTCGTGCAGTCTTTGCCCGTGTTTGGCCCAACTTTGCCCTGTTTTCCGCCAGTTCCCCGCCTTTGCTGGGCGATGATCGCTTGTCGCGGGGGGGCGGGGGTGGTAGCCTTCGGTAGGGAATTGGTCTGCTCCAATTCCCAATGAGGTCATTCCGGCAGCCCATGACGCGCACTCGACCGACACTCAACGCCGCCCGCCACCCGCGCGGCGTCGTGCGCGCTCCGTGGTCCGCGTCACTCTGGGCGCGCCTGTGAACGACCTCGCCGTTCTTTCTTGTTCGTTCGACCACACCTCCGCGAGGACGTTCCTCGCAAGGTGCAACGCTTGTGCCCGACCCCGCATCTAGCGCGGACAAGGGCTTGAAGGAGATCGATCATCGCTATCGGCAGATTCAGCGGCCGCGACGGACCCCCGGTGCAACGCACCCGCGTCAACTTCCTCATCCGCATCACGCCCATCCGCGTGATCGGCCCGGAAAACGAGCAGCTCGGCGTTCTCGAAACGCCCGTCGCCATCAAGATGGCCCAGGACCAGGGCCTTGATCTTGTCGAGATCGTCCCGGACTCGCGTCCGCCGGTTTGCAAGATCATGGACTACGGCAAGTACAAGTACGAACTCTCCCAGAAGAACCGCAAGAACCGCCAGGCGTCAAAGTCGACGGAGATGAAGGAGCTGCGCCTCGGGCGCTCCGTCAAGATCGACAAGCACGACATCCAGGTGCGCATCGACCAGGCCCGCCGCTTCCTGATGCACGGGCACAAGGTCATGTTCACCCAGCGCTTCAAGGGACGCGAGATCGCCCACCGCGACCTGGGCATCGACAACCTCCGCATGGTCGCCGACGCTCTCGCCGACATCGCCAAGGTTGAGCAGACCCCGCGCTGGATGGGCAAGCAAGCCAGCATCATCATGGCCCCCGACCGCGTCAAGGTCGACGCCGTCAAACGCAAGCTCGAGAAGGAAAAGGCCGAGAAGATCGCCCGCGGCGAAAAGGTCGAGGAAGAGAAGTCGCTCGAACAGCTCGAGGCCCAGCTCGAAGCCGAAAACCAGGCCGACGACGAGGGCGACGACGAAACCAACGCCCCCGACGACACCAACACCACGGACGGCGCCGCCGCGCCGAACTGATCGCCGCGTGTGCTTGGTGAGTCACCGGCTGCGCCGGTCGAGTCTTGTGGTCAAAGGTCCCGAGAAGCCCCGCAACGCGGGGCTTTTTTGACCCTGCGCGACCCGCCTTGAACGTCAGGGCCAGGGCTGTTGTGAACCAACCGGCGACGGGCACACCTTGGCGAGCGGCTGCGGCGGTACGCGTCGTGCCAGGCTATCCGCGGCTCCCCGGACGCCGGAATGCTCCAGCGATCCACTTTCACGTCGTTGCACGACGCCCGCCGGAAGTCGTCGTGATCGCGGGGCCGATCAACACCGACAGGAAGACGAGATTGCGACTGATCCCAAAGAGCCGTTCACTCCGTGCCGAGTGGAACAGCCGGGTCTTTTCCAGGCATCCGCAACTCGGCGTCTGGGTCATGGTCCCGAACCAGGCGAGCACGCCGGTGAATGTGATCAGCAGCCCGATGATGAGCCATCGCAATCGCCGTTCGAATGGAAGACCGATGAGCGCACAGCCGAGCGCGCCCTCGACCATAACGAGCATCACCGAATGCCAAGGCGTCCAGGAGACTTCCATTGCGGCGAAGATCGGTCGGATTGAATCGGGTGCCATCGCCTTGGCCCCCGCCGCAAACAGCAGAAACGCGCCGACCGCTCGCACGCCGCCCAGCTACACCGAGTGCGCATTCACAGCGTTGTCCCTTGCTTACTCGCTCGCCTTCTTCAGGATCGCCGCGCGGCGATTCGCAACCTCCGCTCGGATCGACTCGTTCCTCATCAGTGTCTGCAGTGCCTCCACGACCGGCTTGCTCAACGACGCCGGGCTTCGCTCCTGCGTAAATACGAGCGCGGCGGCCGCCTCGATCTTGACAAGATCGTCCCGATGCGAAGCCCAACGCGCACCCTGCGATACTAACCCCTCGCTCGCACTGTCATCCAGGCCATGAGCAAGTTGCTCGCCCGACATGACCGCCATCGAGAACTGGAGCCGATCGAACGCCGCCGCGCACGCATCATCAACATCAAGCGCGACCTCGGATAGCTGCAGCGATTTCATGCATTCGATGAAGGGGCGGCACTCCTCGCGGCTGCGCAGGGCGCCCTGGTGACTCCAGGCAAATCTCCGAAGCTCACGCAGCGGGCGATCAAGGGTCGCGTCCAGGGCCGCACGCTGCTCCTTTGACAGCTCGCGGGCTTCCACCCGAGTTCCTATCAAGAGCGGAACCGCCGAACGTGCCTGGCGATATGCTATCAAACCAAGAACAATCGCCACCGAACCGGATGCGATCAACATCATTCGGGGCAAAGTTAGCGAGGCAAAAAAGAGATACTTCTTCATCGCTTCGTGCTCCCGTGGCTCAGCCCGGCCCGGCAGGGCACAGTGCCGGAAGGCCGGAGCAGCCTGAGACGCAAGTCGCGTAGGTCGTGGAAGTTACGTCGGGGTTGAAGTGCGCACAGCACACCCGGCAGCAGCGCAGGCACGCCGAAGTGCCGCAGATAGTGTCGGACCGATGAGGCAGGCCGTCGCACCCGTTTGTCCATGACGTCGAAAACGCCATGGCGAGCGATCCGGTCACTCCAAGCAAAACAACCGCAGCAGTCCGAAAACACCGGCGATTCAAGATCATGATGTAGTCTCCCGCACGTTGGGTGCCATCGAATTAGGGTGCCCGCCGCAATCCGGAGGCACCTCTGAAGCGCAATTGAAGTTGCAGACTAATGGTCGCCGAGGTAGTCTGTCAACCGATGCTCGTGGGTAGTTCGAAAAAACTATGATACCAACATTCGATCGTTGCCGGGGCGCCTGGACAATCGTTGAAGATCTGGTCATGCTCGGTATTGTATCAGTGTTGATTGCCATCACCCTCCCTTCGCTGGCGAGAGCGAAGCGGCAAGGCGATGCCGCCCGGTGTTTGTCACATCTCCGTACGTGTGCCACGGCCGTTTCGATGTACTCGAAGGATTTTAAGGACGTCTATCCTTACTTCGCCGACCCCGTCACCCGCCCGTCCTTCCGCAACGCGGGGTTTGGATGTGATTTCTTCGTGCAGTCGTTCCACTGGCCCCTTGTTGTCTCACCATACCTCACCGGCGAGCGAGTGACCGCGGCTCAACTGTGCCCGCAAAGCCCGTCGTCGATTGCGATCTACAAACAACGCGACGCGGCTTTTCTTGAACAATACCCTCCCAACTTCGTGTTTATGAGCGACTACTGGCTTTCGTACACCGTATTCACACGCCCCGAACTTTGGGAGGAAGAGGTCGTGAACTGGGGTAAACCTTACTTCATGCACTCGGTCTCGACGCACGAAGTGCGGTCCCATCCTCCAAGGGAATCATGGTCGAGCCGACGGCATATCACGAGAACATCGGCTCACCCGACGGACGGGCGGAGGGCATGTCCATCAAGTCCCCGACCACCACGGTGCGCTTCCATATTGCGCTCGCGGACGGCTCGGTGCGGGCCCTTCCGCGGTCCGCCCTCACCTCCCCTGCGGGAAAGTCGGGCACGCATGTCTTGATGACCCGCATGGGCGTGCGGGGTATTGACCTGGCGTCCAGCGGGCGGCTCACGAGAGAATGACCGAGGCCGTTTCGGGCGCCGCGAGAGCCTGTTCAGCATCACCTGACCACGTTGAACGTCGGTCGTCTCCTTCTCGTCACTTCGTCTCTCCCACTCTTGGTCGCGTCCAAGACCTATCATCCGCTCCGATGCTGCGCGTCGCGCTCCAGATGCTCCTTGGCGACAAAACCAAGTACATCACGCTCGTTCTCGGGCTCGCGTTCGCGTCGCTCCTCATGAACCAGCAGGGCGCGATCTTCCTGGGCCTGCTCAAGCAGGGCACCGGCCCCCTGCAGAACATCCACCAGCCCGACCTGTGGGTCATGGACCCGAGCACGACGTGGGTCGCGGAGTATCGCTCGCTCTCGGACCAGAAGCTGGCGCGGATCCGCTCGGTCGCGGGCGTCGAGTGGGCCGAGCCGTTCTTCAACAACTGGGCGGTCATCGAGCTCCCCGACGGCACGTTCAAGAAGGTACAGATTCTCGGCGTGGGGCGCTCCACGCTGGTCGGGCGCCCGGCGGTGATCACGGGCGGGCGGGTGGAGGACCTGCGCGCCCCGGACGCGATCATCGTGGAAGAGCGATCTCGCGCGATGGTCGGCAACCCCAAGATCGGCGACACGCTGAAGATCAACGATCATCGCGCGGTGGTCGTTGGTTTCTGCGAGGCCGCCCGCGGCTTTGAGTCCAACGCGATGGTCTACACGACCTTCGACAACGCGGTGCGCTTTACGCCCGTCGGGCGCAACGCGATCTCGTACATCCTCGTCAAGGGCAAGGCGGGCGTGGACGTGAGGCAGGTCCAGCGCGACATCGCGGCGCTGGGCGACCTGGTGGCGTACACGCCCGATGAGTTCCGCCTCGTGTCGACCCGCTTCATCATCGTCGCGACGGGCATCGGCGTGAACTTCGGCATCACGATCGCGCTGGGGTTCCTGGTCGGGCTGTTCCTGTCCGCGTCGGTGTTCCTGCAGTTCACGCTCGAGAACCTCCGCTATTTCGCGGTGCTCAAGGCGCTGGGCGCCCGCACGCGCACGCTCGTGGGCATGGTGATCACGCAGGCGATGATCGTGGGCGTGATCGGCTATTCGATCGGCGTGGGGCTCGCCGGGTTCTTCTCGATCATCTCGAAGAAGCTCTCGAGCGAGCTCTCGGTGCTCTACCCGTGGCAGCTCATGGCGATCTCGCTGGCCGCCACGCTGCTGGTGATTCTCGGGGCCAGCCTGCTCTCGATCCGGCGCGTGATCGCGGTCGAACCCGCGCGCGTGTTTGCCTCGTAGCGATCTTCACCGGCGCGGCGCGCCGCAGGGAGACTCACCTTGGTGCGTTGGCTCAGCATTCTGCTCGCGATCGTGGGGCTCGGCGTTGGCTATCTGGCGGTGCGGCACTCGCGCGAGAACCCGCCCGATCTGCCCCTGGCGCGTCCCGCGTCGGTCAACCCGTTCGAGCGGGGCGTGGCGGCGCTGGGGATCGTGGAGCCGTCGTCGCGCTCGATCGACATCGTGGCGCCCGAGCCGGGGCTGGTGGTCGAGGTCGGGGTGGACGTGGGCGACCACGTGCGGGCGGGGCAGGTGCTGTTCAAGCTCGATTCGCGGACGATCGAATCGCAGCTGACGCGGGCGCGGGCCGCGGTGCCCGTGGGCGAGGCGGAGATCGCGCGGTGGCACGCGCTCCCGCGGAAGGAGGACCTTCCCCCGCTCGAGGCCGCCGTCGCCGCGGCACGCTCGATCCTGGCCGATCGCGAGGAGCTTCTGAGAATGAACGAGGCGGCGGCGGAGGGCAAGGCCGCCAACGCGCGCGAGCTGTCGGCGCAGCGATTCGCGGTGCTGATCGCCCGCGCCGAACTCGCGAAGGTGCAGGCGGAGCTGGCGAAAGCGACGGCCGGTGGGTGGGAGCCCGATCGCGTCGTCGCCGAGGCGCAGCTGGCCAAGTACAAGGCGGAGGTGGCGGCCCTGGAGCTCCTGCTCGATCGCCTGTCGGTGCGTGCGCCGCGCGACGCGGTGGTGCTGCGCCGTTCGATCGAGCCGGGCGAGTTCGCGCCCGCGGACCCCAAGCAGGCGTCGCTGATCCTGGGCGATCTCGACCATCTGCGTGTGCGGGCGCAGGTGGACGAAGAGGACCTGGCGCTGGTGAGCGCGGGGGCCCGGGCGGTGGCGCGGACGCGCGGCGCCGAGCCGCGGACGTTCAATCTGCGGTTCGTGCGGATCGAGCCCTACGCGCGTCCGAAGTCGGACCTGTTCGGCACGACGGTCGAGCGTGTGGACACTCGCGTGGTGGACGTGCTGTACGACATCGAGCCGGAGACCAACGCGCCCGCGCCGGCAAGTGTGCCGACAACAATCGTGCCGGGGCAGGCGCTGGACGTGTTCATCGAGGCGGGGAAGTAGGAGTCATGCGCGAACCGTGCCTCCGCACGTTCGTGGCGTGACGGACCGTGTTCGGGAGGCCTTTGCTTCTTCGCCGCCTCCCCCTTATTCCTCGTCCGCCCTGAGCTTCGCGACCACGCTGAAATCTTCCAGCGTTGTCGTGTCCTGCGTGATCTTCTCCACGCCCGAGGCGACGTCGCGCAGCAGACGCCGCATGATCTTGCCCGAGCGCGTCTTGGGCAGTCCCTCGGCGAACCGGATCTGGTCGGGCTTGGCCAGCGCGCCGACCTCGTGGGCCACGTGCGCGATCAATTCGTTCTTCAGTGATTGATCGGGCTCGCGCTTGTGCGAAATCAGCCAGTGCGGCCGCAGGGTCACGAACGCGCAGATCGAATTGCCCTTGATTTCATGGGGCACTCCCACGACCGCCGCCTCGGCGACGGCGGGATGGCTGACCAACGCGCTCTCGACCTCCATGGTTCCAAGGAGGTGGCCGGAGACCTTGATCACGTCGTCGATGCGCCCCTGGATCCAGAAATAGCCGTCGGCGTCACGGCGCGCGCCGTCGGCGGAGAAGTAGCACGGCTGCCCGGTGCGCGCGTCCTTCACGCGCCCCCAGTAGTTGCTGATGAAGCGTTCGCGGTTGCCGTACACGCCGCGGAGCATGCCGGGCCAGGGCTTTCGGATCACGAACAACCCGCCCTGATTCGGCCCGAGCTCCTGGCCCTGCTCGTTGACGATCGCGGCGTCGATCCCGAGCATCGGGAGCGTGCAGGAGCCGGGCTTGGTCGGGATCGCGCCGGGGAGCGGCGTGCCGATGTGCCCGCCGGTCTCTGTCTGCCAGTAGGTGTCGACGATGGGGCAGCGTTCGCGCCCGATGACCTTGTGATACCAGATCCACGCCTCGGGGTTGATGGGCTCGCCGACGGTGCCCAGGACCTTCAGGCTCGACATGTCGTGGCGCGCGGGGAGATCATCGCCCCACTTCATGAAGGTGCGGATCGCGGTGGGCGCGGTGTAGAAGTGCGTGACACGGTGGCGCGCGATGATGTCCCAGAAGCGATCGCCCTTGCCGCCCTCGAGCGTGGGGAAGTTGGGCGCGCCCTCGTACATGAGCGTGGGGATGCGGTTCATCAGGATGCCGTAGAGCACGTAGCTGTGCCCGGTGACCCAGCCGATGTCGGCGCTGCACCAGAAGAGCTGGCCCGAGTCGGGGATGAGGTTGAAGGTGAGGCGCGCGGTCATCTGGACGAACGCGAGGTAGCCCGCGGTGGTGTGGAGGATGCCCTTGGGCTTGCCGGTCGAGCCCGAGGTGTAGAGCAGGAAGAGCATGTCCTCGCTGTCCATCTCGGCGCAGGGGCACGCCTCCGAGGCCCGCGCCATCTGGTCCTGCCACCAGTGCCAGGTCGTGGAGCCCTGGTGGAGCCCGTCCGAAAAGCGCTGGCTGGGCGGCACATGCCCGGTGCGGCGCAGCACCACGACGTGATTCACGATGTGGCCGTGATTGGCGAGGTGGTTGATCGCCTCCTCGACGTTCTCCTGCAGCTTCACGACCTCGCCGCGCCGATAGCCGCCGTCGGCGGTGACGATGACGCGGCACTTGGCGTCCATCACGCGTTCGCTGATGGCCGACGGCGCAAAGCCGCCGAAGATCACGCTGTGGGCCGCCCCGATGCGGGCGCAGGCGAGCATCGCGATGGCCAGCTCGGGCACCATGGGCATGTAGATGGTGACGACGTCGCCCTTCTTGACGCCCAGCGACTTGAGCACGTTGCCGAAGCGCGAGACCTCGCGCTGCAGCTCGCGGTAGGAGAGCACGCGGACCTCGGGCTCGCGCGCGTAGTGCGAGCCGGCGGCGGCGTGGCTGGTGCGCGGCCCGAGCGGCTCGCCCTCCCACACGATCGCGGGCTCCTCGCCGTGACCGTTCTGGACGTGGCGATCGACGCAGTTGTAGCAGGCGTTGAGCGTGCCTCCGACGAACCACTTGGCGTCGGGCGAGTGCCACTCGAGCACGCTATCGAACGGGCGGAACCAGTCGAGGCGCCTGGCCTCGTCGCGCCAGAAGTCCTCGGGGTCCTGGACCGACCGGGCGTGCAGCGACTTGTACTCATCGAGCGAATCGACGTGCCATTTCGGGAAGCCGAACTCCGACGCCGGGCGCGGCGGGAACGTGCGGTTTTCCTGGAGCGTGGACTCGATCGCGTTCTGACTCATCGCGGCCTCCGAAAACGGAAAGCCGGATGATACCACGAGGCCCGCGTGGCGCACACGAAATGCCGCGGGCATCCAGATGTCGTGGGCCACAAGGCTCGGTCGATCACGCGCTACCGAGGCTTCTTTTTGGCCTTGGACGTGCCTCGTCCCGCCGGCCCGCCGCTCATCGGATTGCGCTCCAGCAGCGGCGCCGCGAGCACGCCGCCGTCGCTCACCGTCGCTCGGCGCGGTAGGTCAGCCTTCGGCTCGGACCGGAGCGTAATGCGGTGGGCTCCATCGGGTGTACGGTCGCGAATTGCGGCACGCTCGGCGATGGACCGACGTGTGCCCATGTCGAGGTGGTGTTTCCACGCTCGGATCGCCGCGCGATCGCCGTCCACGGACGCGGCAAACCGCGCGAGCCCGAGCTGCGCGCTCGCGGCCCCGGCCAGTCCAAGCATCAGAACAGCCACCGCAATCGCCGACGTTCGCATGATCCGCCCCCACGCCGCTCCATCGCGGCCCCCATCAATGCTACGAAACGTGAGAACGCAATCCACGCGCGGCTCGACCTTCGAGCGAGGGCTTTCCCGCACACCCGGCTCAGGCGGCAAAGTCGGAATCGTCGGGACGGCCGGAAAAGGACAGTTCTTTCGGATTCGCGCCCCATCGCGAGTGCTCCACGCGCGGGCGATGGGAGCATTCGTAGAGCGAATCGTTGCGCGGATGCACGAGCCCAGGCGTAGAACAGTATCTATTTCTTCGTGTCGGCCCAAGCGTGCACGACCAGTTCGATGTGGGGCGGCTCGCCCGGCTTGAGCTTTGAGATATCAACACTGGGCAGCGTGCGCGGCGGGGGAAGGCTGCCGTCGTCGTTGGCCTCTTCGCTCTCACGCGTGCCGCGGGTGAAGCGGAACTGGATGGCCTTGCCGTCGAAGGGTCGCGGGAGGGAGAGGGTCCAGCGGGCGTCGGCGCCTCGGGTGAATTTCATCGCGGGGTCGGCGGGGTTCCACGCGTTCATGGTGCCCGCGAGGTAGATGGGCGAGTCGTCGCTCGCCTTGCCGCTCCGATCTTCAACGACGAGGATGACGCCCTGGGTGAGCGACTCGGCGGGGACGAACCGCCCGGAGTCTTCGACCTTGGCGGGCTCGGCCAGGCCGCGCTCGTTCATGACGGGGCGCATCGTTGGCGGGTTCTCGAACGCGTACCAGAGCATCCCGGAGACCAGGAAGAAGGGGAGCGAGAGGAACAGGGTGAGGAGCGCGAGCTTCTTGCGTCGGGATTCGGGCGAGGCGTTGAATGGTCCGGCGTTCATGCGGGATGATACGAGCGGCGGGTCGAACGAGCGCGCACCGGCGGGGGCCGGCGGGCGATCCAGGGCACGCTGACATCCGCGGCGCTGCGGCATCGGCGGCGCGTGCCGCGTCTACCCTTCTTCGTGTCCATCCGGTTCGACGACACGATCTGGCTGTGGCTGGGGCTCCTGGCGATCCCGTCGGCCCTTGTCGCGTTGGGGTATTTCGCGGCGATGAGCGGTCTGCGGCGCGTGTCGGCGGTCGTCTTTCGCACGCTGCTCATCGCGCTCCTGGCGCTGACGCTGGCGGGCGCGTCGAGCGTGCGCGTCACCAACGAGCTGGCGACGATCGCGGTGGTCGACGTGTCGGACTCGGTGCGCCGTCTTCGTCCGGGGGAGGCAACGCCGGCGCTCCAGCGGGCGCAGGCATTTCTTGCCGCGGGGGCACGCCGGCGCGGCGCGGACGATCTGCTCGGAGTGGTTGCGTTCGACGGCTCGTCGATCGTGATCGCGTCGCCCTCCACGCTCGACGTCTCGGGGCGCTCGCTCGACGTGCGCATGACGCAGGGCACGGACATCGCGGGCGCTTTGCGGTTCGCGGCGTCGCTGGTGCCGCCGAGCGCCGCGGGAAGGCTCGTGCTCATTTCGGACGGGAACCAGACGACGGGGAACGCGCTGCGCGACGCGGCGGAGCTGGCGCGATCGACGGGGCGCGCGGGCGAGCGGGCGCGGGTGCGCGTGGACGTGGCGCCCGTGGACTATGACATCCGCAACGAGGTGCTGGTCGAGTCGGTGGACGCCCCGCCGCGGGCGCCGTCGGGCGTGCCCATCACGGTGCGCGTTGTGCTGAATGCGACCGACGCGGCGCGCGGCACGCTGCGGCTAATGGACGGCGACCGGGTGATCGACATCGACCCATCGGGCCCGGGCGAGGGGAGGGCGCTGTCTCTCTCGGCGGGACGGCATGTCGAGGTGATCGAAGTGCCGCCCGGCGCGGATCGCGTCCACAAGTTCCGCGCGGTGTTCGATCCCGAGGGCGGCGACACGCTCCCGGACAACAACTCGGGCGACGCGTTCACGATCACGCCGGGGCGCGGCTCGGTGCTGCTGGTCGACGGCGTGAGCGACGCCGATCCGGCGGGTCCGGGCTCGATCCTGGCGGAGGCGCTGCGGGCCTCGGGGCTGGAGGTGACGGTGGTGCCCCCGACGGGCATCCCGCCCGACCTGCTCGCGCTGCAGGCGTATGACATCGTGATCCTGCAGAACGTGGCGTCGGACGCGGTTCCCTTGGGGACGCAGACGCTGCTGGCGACGAACGTGGCGGACCTTGGCGCCGGGCTGGTGATGATCGGCGGGCCGGACAGCCTTGCGTCGGGCGGATGGCGCGGCACGCCGATCGAACCCCTGCTCCCGGTGAAGCTGGAGCTGCCCGACAAGCTGATCACGCCGGAGACGGCGGTGATCTTCGTGCTCGACAACTCGGGCTCGATGGGTCGGAGCGTGATGGGCTCGGCGCGGAGCCAGCAGGACATCGCGAACGAATCGGCGGCGCTGGCGGTGCGCGTGCTGGACAAGCAGGACTTGGTGGGTGTGATCGTGTTCAACTCGGACTCGGACGTGCTGGTGCCGCTCGGGCCGAACAAGGAGCCCGCCAAGACGCAGGAGGCGATCCGCTCGATCAACGCGGGCGGCGGGACGAACGTGATCCCCGCGCTGGAAGAGGCCGAGCGCCAGATGAACGAGGTGAAGGCGAAGGTGAAGCACGTGATCGTGCTGTCGGACGGTCGCTCGCAGCGCGCCAACGACGTCCCCGCGGTGGCGGAGCGGATGGCGACGGCGGGGATCAAGGTGTCGGCGATCGCGGTGGGCGACGGCGCCGACCACGCGGGGATGGAGAAGATGGCGACAGCGGGCAAGGGCTCGTACTACGCGGTGTCGAACCCGAACCTTTTGCCGCGGGTGTTCCTGAAGACGGTGCGGATCGTGCGGACGCCGATGATCCGCGAGGTGCCGTTCACGCCGGTCGTGTTGCCCTCGAGCTCGCCGATGCTGCAGGGGGTTTCGTCGCTGCCGAAGCTGGGCGGCCTGTCGCTCTCGCAGTTCCGGAGCGAGCCGACGATCTCGAACGTTCTCGCGACACCGGAGGGCGAGCCGGTGCTGTCGCACTGGACGTACGAGCTTGGGCAGGTGGCGGTGTTTACGTCGGACGCGCACCGGTGGGCGTCGTCGTGGATCGAGACGCCGGTCTACGCGACGTTCTGGTCGAACCTGGCGCGAAGGCTCTCGCGTCCGGATACGGGGCGGGATTATCGCGCGAGCGTTCTAAACGACGCGGGAACGCTGATGCTGTCGGTCGAGGCGCGCGACAAGGACGGGCGACCGATCGATGATCTCTCGATCCCCGCGACGATCTATCCGAACGACGCGGACCCGATCGAGGCTCGACTGTCGCAGACCGGCCCGGGGCGATACGAGGGGCGCGTGGGCGGGATCGATCGCCCCGGCGCGTACGTCGCGGTGTTCAAGCCCAAGGGCCCGCCCGGGAGCGCGCCCATCGCGCCGGTGATCGCGGGCGCGTCGATCTCGTCGGGGATCGAGTCGCGCCAGCTGCGCAGCGACCGGGCGATGCTTGAGTCGATCGCGCGTGAGACGGGCGGGCGCGTGCTGAGCCTGGATGATCCCGCGCCGAGGCTGTTTGATCGCCAGGGGATCCCGGCGCAGGAGGCGCTCACGCCGCTGCGGTCTGTTCTGCTGGTGTGGGCGCTGGTGGTGCTGGTACTGGACATCGCAACCCGGCGGATCGCGTGGGACCGGTTCGTGAGCCGCGACTTTGGCGCGGGCGTGGCCCAGCGGGCGCGCGAGGAGACGGCGGATCGCGGCGGCGCGGCGACGCGGACGCTGACGGGGATCAGGCGGCCCGTGATCGTGCCGGAGACCGAAGCGCCGACGTTCGGCGCGGACGACGCGGCGGAGCTGGCGCGTGCGGCACGCGATCGCAGGCTCGCGGGACGCCTGCAGCAGATCCGCGCGGGCGGTGCAGGACCGGCGGGAACTGCGACGGGCGCGAACGCGGCTCGCGCGGAAGACACGACAGTGAAGGCGGCGCCGGGCGCGGCTTCCTCGGACGCCACGCGAGCGAGCGCGAACCGCGCCGAGGTGACTCTCTCTGATTCGGCGGCGCCGATCGTGCAGGAACCCTCGCGCGAGGAGGGGACTGAGGGGTCGCCGCTCTCTTCGATCAAGAAGCGCGTGCGGGAGAGATATCGGGAGGATCAGCGGGAGTAGATGATCGGGCGCGGGCAACAAATTGGTCCTGCCGCTCATGTGCAAGCGTACCAAAACCGTGAGGCCCGAATCGGGAGCAGGGGCCTCTCCCGACTGACTCACTCTATCGCTGCCTCGCTCTTTCGCTGGTCCGTTGATTCGCCGAGGCTTACAACGCTTCCACGCTCGAGTAGTGGTCCAGGTTGACGACGACCATCTCGCCGTCGTCCTTGCGGAGTTCGAGGCGATCGAGCCAGAGCTTCTTGTCCCTGGAGTGGGCGAACCACGAACCGGTCTTGCTCTGGCCGGCGCGGACGATGACGCCCTCGATGGTGGTGGTGAGCGTGCCGGTGGCGCGCGGGACCTGCTGCGTCACGCGGACGCGCTGGCCGGGCGTGTACATGGGAAGCTGCGTGGTCATCGCCGCAAGGATAGGGGAAGAAGGCCTGAAAGCCAAGGGGGGAAGGCCCCGGGTATCCGCCGGCGTTCGTTCAGGTACCGATGACCTTGGCCGCCTCGTCCAGCAGCACGTTCGCTTCGCCCGCGGTCGGCGCCTCGGCGATCAATCGCAGGATCGGCTCGGTGTTGCTGGCGCGGACGTGCAGCCACGCGCGCTTGGTGTCGATGTCGACGCGCACGCCGTCCTGGCGGTCGATGCGTTCCTTGGCGAAGTGGCTCGCGAGCTTGTCCAGCCCGGGCTTGGCGGCTTCCTTGCTCGCAAGATCGACCTTTCGTTTCACGATCGCGTAGCTGGGGATCGCGCCGACGAGTGCGGAGAGCTTCTTCTTGCGTGCCGCCATCAGGCCGAGCGTCAGGCCCATGGCCGAGAGTGAATCGCGGACGAATGTCACGCGCGGCCAGATCACGCCGCCGTTGCCCTCGCCGCCCAGCACGCACTTCTCGCGCTTCATCGCGTCGACGACGTTGGCCTCGCCGACGGCGGTGCGCACGACGCGCCCGTTGTACTTGGCCGCCACGTCCTCCAGCATCCGGCTGGTCGACAGGTTCGCCGCCAGCACGGGCGACGCGAAGCCGCCGGCCGACAGCACGGCCTCGGCGGCGAGTGCCAGCGTGTACTCCTCGCCAATGTACTCGCCGCGTTCGTCCACGATCGCGAGGCGGTCCGCGTCGGGGTCCTGCGCAAAGCCGACATGCCCCTCGGCCTCGCGCACCGCGAGGCACAATTCGCCGAGGTTCTCGCGCGTGGGCTCGGGCGTGTGCGGGAAGAGCCCGGTCGATTCGCCGCCCAGGTGCAGGATTTCCGAGCAGCCGAGGCGCTCCAGCAGCAGCCGAGCGCCCTCGGTCCCCGAGCCGTTGACCGAATCGACGACGACGGAGAACGCGGCTTCCTCGATCGCCTGAACAAGGTCGAGCTGCTCGAGCGCATCGACGACGAGGTCGACGTGCGCCTGCGTTGCCTCTTCGTCGAGCGTGCGCTTGCCCAGCTGGTCCCAGGTTGTGAGCAGAGGCTGCCCGCTCTTGAACTTCGCGATGATCCGATCGGCGAGAGCGGCGTCGGGCGCGCAGGCGTCGACCAGGCCCGGCGTAACGCCCGCGGCACGCACAAGACACTTCAGCCCGTTCCATTGCTGCGGGTTGTGACTGGCGGTGAGGATCATGCCCGCGGCGGCGCCGGCGCGATCGACCGCGACGCCCGCGGTGGGCGTCATGACGACGCCGAGATCGACCACCTCGAGCCCCGCGGCGAGGAGCCCCGAGAGGGCCGCGTGATGCAGGAACTCGCCGCCCGCGCGCCCGTCGCGCGCCAGCGCGACACGGATCGGCCCGCTCCCGAATATCTCGCGGAGCACGGCGGCGAACGCGCCGGCGTATCGGGCGGCGACGTCGGGCGTGAGCGACGCGCCGACAATGCCGCGGCAACCGGAAACACCAAGCATCAAGGGCGCGGGCGTTGACATGAGCGAGCCTCCGTGAGGGAGGAACGGTAGGAAAGACGCGCCGCGATCGGCGACGCTTACTTTCGCGCGGTTGGACGGGCGATGACCCTCGCCCACTGCTCGCTGGCGTCGGATTTGGTCGCGGGCACGCCGCATTCCGGGCATCGATCGCCCGTGGAGTGGCGCAGGTCATACACGCAATTCGGGCACGCGGTCCACTCGACGGCCTTCACCCGCCGGAGCATCCGCCAGTGCTTCCACGAGAGCCGCGCCAGCACCACCAGCCACAGCGCCACCCCGCCGAGCATCATCCAACCGATCCAGAGCGTCGAAGACTCTCCGAACGCGAAGGGCACCACGCTCAGCATGCCCAGCGGCGCCATGCCTGCGACGGCGATCACCGCCATGAACGATCGCTCGTACGCGAACGGTCGAGATCTGTCGGAAAGCGGCATGTTTCAGGACCTCACGCGAATTGTAATCACGCGCGAGGCCGGCGCGCGGACTGGCGGTCTTGAGGCCGGACCTGCGTGGACGCATCGCCGCGAGGCGTCTAGGGCGACTACGCCACGGCGGACGTGCGCGGTTCGTGAGCGGGCGTTGCGGGGCGTCCCGCCTGGACCGTTTGACCGGCGGACTCCGCGATCTTCATCAGCGCGCCAGCTTCGTGCTGCGGCCCGATGTCGAACAGCCCGTCTTCGACCGATGCGCCGGGCTCGATGACGATTGAGGGCGCCAGCAGCGAGCCGCGCCACGTCGCGCCCGCCGCCAGGAAGACCGGGCCGGATTGGACGTACTTGGCGTGGAGTCGGCCGAGCACTTCGATGCCGCCGGCCGCGATGATGACGCCCGCCATCAGCCAGCCGCGCGGCGCGACGAGGATCCGGCCGCAGGTCTCGACGGAGTTGGCGTGGTGATTCCCGCGGACGATGACGTCTTCGATGTGGACGCGCTGATAGCAGTGGGGGCAGGTCAGGACGATCGCGCGGGCGCTGGCGACGAACGGCGCCTGGCACCGGTAGCAGCGGACGGATCGCTGGCTCCTGATGGTGAACATGCGCTCGCGCTCCGCGCGACGCGGGGGCGGATTACTCCGCCGCCGACTCCACGGTGCGCGGCTTGGAGATGCCCGCGAGCTTGGCCTCGAGGCCCGCGAATGCCGCCGCCAGGCCGTCGGTCGCCGCCGGGGTCGCGTGCGGCACGTTCGAGGACGGGTTCGTGGTCGGGGTCGAGCCCGGGCGCGGCTGGGGCGGGGTGACGGTGCGGGTGCGCTGGGCGGCCTCGGCCTCGATGCGCTTGGCGGCGTCGGCGCCGACGCGGCAATGCCCGGTGAAGGAAGCGCCCTCGGAGACGACCAGCGTCATCGCGGTGATGTCGCCGACCACGCGGGCCTTCGCGTTCAACTGCACCTTTTCCTTGGCCGTGATGTTGCCCTCAACCACGCCGTCGACCAGCACGCGGCCGGCGTCGATCGTCGCCTTGCACGCGGCGCCGTCGCCGATGGTGACTTCTCCCTTGGAGCAGACCTTGCCCTCGACGCGTCCCATGATCCGCGCCGAGTTCTCAAAGGTCAGCTCGCCCTTGAGGGTGGTGTCGGGGCCGATGACGGTCGTCTGATTGGTCGGCTCGGGCATGGGGTCCTCTCTTTGCTGGGCTTCGCGGTGATGACTGCGAGGCGGCGCGTTCCATGAAACGTGCCGCGCAGGTGGCTTGTGCGGGGCAGGGTACGCAGCCACGACAACGTGGCGTCGCCCCCCGCCCACGCGGGAGTTCTGGTGTTGTCGGATCGACCAGCCGGGGCGTGGGTCGTGAATTTTGGAACAAGCATTGGCCTTGGGCATAGGGTACCCGATGCCGAGCGGAGACTCTCACAACGAGCACTTGAACACCCGACCATCCGCTTCTTTGGCCCATGGCGGTGCCGTGGCCCGGTGGGGCGAGACGCGGTCGATGAGAGAGACCAACGCCGCTTGACGATGAACGAGCCCTCCCGAGCCGTTACGCATTCTCGCTTCGCCGCTTCTTCAGCGGCCTGCGAGCGCCTATGCCAAGTGCCTCCCTCGATATACTCCCCCCATGACCCGCACCCCTCGTGGCCGCCTCCCCGCCGCGCCGCTCGCCACGGCGCTCTTCGCCGCGTGCATCGCCGCGCTCCTCGCCGGCTGCGACACCGGCGACGTCAAGCCCGGCGCCGAGGGGCTCCTCTCCCTCGTCACCGAGCCATCCGCGGTTGAATCCGCCACCTGGGCCATCGATCCATACGACGCCGACAAGCGCTACCGCGGCACGCTCTTCCTCGCCTCCAAGCCCTACGGCGGCGACGACGTCTACATCCAGCTCTATTTGGACAACCTCAAGGACGAAGACGCTGGCGTCCGAGCCGCCGCACTCCGCGGCCTGGGCAACCACGGCCGCCCCGAGCAGGCAGAGATCATCGCCGCTTCCCTCAAGGACAAGGACCCCATCGTCCGACGCGAGGCCGGCCGCGCCCTCCAGCGCCTGCACTATCCAAAGGTCGTGCCCGACCTCGTGCGCATCGTCACCGAGAAGAACGAGCAGGACGCCGACGTCCGCCGCGAAGCCGCCACCGCGCTCGGCCAGTACCCCGACCCGCGCGTTCTCCAGCCGCTCATCGCGGCCCTGGGCGAAGACACGAGCCTGGCCGTGCAACAAGCCGCCCGCACCTCGATGCGCACGCTGACCGGGCAGGACTTCGGCTTCGATCGCCGCCAATGGCTCGACTGGCTCTCGTCGACCAAGGAACCATTCGCGGGACGCCTCGCGTATCTCTACCCCGCGTTCAACCGCGACAAGGTGTGGTACGAGTACCTGCCTTTCGTGACTCCGCCTCCCAACGAGGCCACCGCGGCGCCCGCCGGCTCGTCGCCCTCGATCGGCCCGGAGCAGTAAGGCAATCTCAACGCAGAGGCCTCGCAGAATGCGGCCGAGAAAGCCGAGTTCGAAGGCCGTGAAGGTCACGAAGAAGTGACCCTGTACTCTCCCCCCTTCAAGAACTTCAAGCTCACCCCTTCTCCGCCACTCCCGATCCGCGTCCTTTGCGACCTCCGCGTTCATCTTGTTCGCTTCACCATTCCCCACTCCCGATTCCCCACTCTCCTCTTCATGCGAGCCCTCCGAATCATCTCCGGCACGCTCACGCTCGACCCCAAGGCCGCGGAGCCCGCGCCGGGTCCGGGCGAGGTGCTCGTCCGCCCCGTGGTCGCGGGGATCTCCGCGACCGATCGCCACCTCGCCGCGGGGCGCATCGCCTCCGGCGCGATCATGGGCTCGGAGTTCGTCGGCGTCGTCGACGCCTCGTCGCCCAAGCTCCCCGGCGCGCGCGTCGTCGCCTCGCCCGTCATCACCTGCGGCGTGTGCGACCTCTGCAAGGGCGGCCTGCCCAACCACTGCCGCGCCCGGCGAGTCATGGGCACCCACGCCCGCGACGGCTGCTTCGCCGACCGCGTCGTCGTCCCGCTCCTCAACATGCTCGAGGTGCCGCGCTCGATCGACGATGAATCCGCCGTCTTCGCCTGGCCGCTCGCCTGCGTCGCGCACATCAGGAATCTCCTGCCCGCGACGCGGAAGTCGTCGTTCATCACCATCCTGGGCGACGGCGTCATCGGCCTGCTCGCCGCGCAGGTCCTCGCCTCGACCAACGATTCGGTTCGTCTGCTCGGCAAGCACCCGGACAAGTTCGGCCTGTGCGAGAAATGGGGCGTGAAGCACCGCCACGTCGACGAGCCCGGCCGCAGGCAGGACCAGGACGTCGTCATCGATTGCACCGGCGCTCCCGGCGGGCTGGCGCTGGCGATGCAGATGGCCCGCCCACGCGCCACCATCCTCACCCTCAGCACCCCCTCCACCGCGCCCGGCGTCTCCGGCGGCGCGGGCGTCGACCTCTCGCCCGCCGTCGTCAACGAACTCACGATCCAGGGCGTGCGCGGCGGGCGCCTGGCCGAAGGGCTCGAACTCCTCGCGCAGCGCCGCGTCGACGTGCTCAGCCTCATCACCGCGCGATACCCGCTGACGCAGGCGCGCGACGCGATCGCACGCAGCGCCTCGGGACTCAAGGTGCTGCTCACCTTCGCGTGAGAATCACACGCCTCGTGCCTTGATGCCTCGTGCCTTATTGCCGCCCTTGCTCTCGGCTTTGCGCGAAGTCAGGCCGTCCGCATGCCTGTCTTCTCTTCCCCTGCATTCCTGATCTTCTCCGCCTCCGCGCTCTCCGCGACCTCTGCGTTGAAGCTCTTCCCTTCCCGACTCCCGCCGTCACTGCTCTACTTTTTCTCCGCCGGCTTGGCCGGCACGGCCGGCGGCTTCTTGGTGACTTCGCGGATCTTCTCCGCGAATCCGGGGAGCAGGTCGTTGGGGATCGGCACCGTCAGGTTGTAGTGCGCGATCTTCCACTCTTCGCCGTCGCGCAGCGCCACGCCCGAGCCGCGGCACTCGCCGAACTTCGCGTTGTCCAGCACCTCGTCGAACCACGCGACGCTCCCGTCGTGCGACAGCATCACGTGCCGCTCGCGCGGCAGGTACGTCCAGCCGCGTCCCTGATCGAAATAAGGCTTGGCGAACGCCCTGAACTGCTCGAGCGTCCATCGCTCCGTCGCGTCGGTGCCGAGGAACACCGCGTCGCTGGTCATGTGCCCGAAGTAGCGCACGCCGTCGGCCCGCGACGCCGCGTCGTGCCAGTCGTCGAGCATCGCCTCGACCGCCGACGGCCCGGGCGCGGGCGCTCCCCCGCGCGTGCCGGCCGCGAGCATCGCGAGCCCAGCCATCGAGAGTGCGGCGATCACCAGCGACGCGCGACGTGTGGACGTTGGCATGAATCGGCTCCTTTGCTGCATGATACGACCCCGTGCTGAGACTCGTGTCCCTGGACGTGGGGCCCAGCGAGCCCCGGGAAAGATCCGGGTTGGCGTTTCGCGTCACTTCCCCTTCCACGCCGAGCGGAGTTCGTGAACGACCAGCGAGTTGATCTTCACCTCGCCGTTGAGCGCGGCGATCGAGACCGATCGATCCTCCGCGTTCGGAATGAGCGCCATCGGGATGTAGACGAGCCCGCCGGCGGCGAAGATCTCCATCCCGACGCGATCGCAGTAGATGGTCAGTTGCAGCTTGCCGTTCACCAGCGGCACCTTCACCCGATTCTGCCCTTTGACGTGAAGTTCGTTCGTCCCGGCAAAATAGTCGATCTGCGTACCTCGAACCCACAGAACGACATCGCTCAGCGGCTCGATCTCCGTGCGCAATTCAAGTAGCTCGGCCTGAAAATCAGACAACGCCCACAGATCAGTATTTCTGGAGTAATCATCGCAGCCGAGAGCCACCGTCATCGGCCCGATCTTGCGTGATCTGACGCGCAGCGCTTCCAATTCGCGTGCGGGGTTCCAGCGCAGCCGCGGGCCGTCGGGCGTTGAGACCAGCGACAGCTCCAGCGGGATCGTCATCGACTGGTTGAACGCCATGCCGGGAGTTTCCGTCTGGAACCAGCCGATCTGAACGCGACGCCCATCGGGCATGTCGCTGAAGGTCTGGGCGGCGTAGAACCCGCGCCCGCGATGGCCCGGGAGTTTCGGCGTCTCTGGCGTGAATGTCGTGCCGTCGAACGAGCCGACCATGTACTCGCTGCTGGCGGCGGTCAGGACCCACTTCGTGTGCGCCGGGTCGCCGTCGAGCGGCAGCTCGAAGAAATCGGGGCATTCGTAGAAGCCCTCGACGCGGCTGAGTTGCTTCCACTCGCGGAGATTCGTCGAGCCCAGGAAGTAGATCCAGGGCTTGCCCTCCGTGCCGACCCACAGCGTCATGATCCACTGCTTGCTCGGCGCGTGCCACGTGACCTTGGGGTCGCGGTTGTCGGACGCGATGTTGCCGACGACGGGATTCGTCGCGAGCTTGGTGAAGGTGCGCCCGTCGGTCGACGACACGAGGCACTGCGTGAACGGGTTGCCCGCGGCGGTGTAGAACATCACCATCGCGGGCGCGCCGGGTTTGCCCAGGCCGCTGGTGTTGTCCCGATCGACGACCGCGCTCCCGCTCCACACCGGGCCGCGCGCGTCGGGCGCGACCGCGTCGTCGAGCTCGGTCCAGTGCACGAGGTCCTTGCTGACGGCGTGCCCCCAGTACTTGGCCGCCCAGCCCTGCAGGCAGAACGGGCAGTGCTGGTAGAACATGTGGTACTCGCCGTTGAAGTAGACCAGCCCGTTGGGGTCGTTCAGCCAGCCGCGGCGCGATGAGAAATGAAACTGCGCGCGCAGCGGCTCGTCGTAGAGATTCTCCGAATCGCGCATCGTGTCGGAGAGCGAGATGCTCGAGAGCGCGGCGGAGTCGTCGCGGAGCGAATCGACCTCCAGCGCGATCGACCTGCCCTGGTACATCGAGAGATCGATCGGCGCCCACCAGTCGGGCGCGCCGTCGGCGAGCTCCATCTCAGCGCCGCCCGCCCCGACACCATCCAGGAAGAACGACACGCGACGGAGCGGCGCGCCGTTCTTGATCGGGATGTTGAGGTACCGCGCGCCGACGTTGAACTCACGCCGGACGTTGGTGAGCATCGTGGGCGGCTTGCGGTCGGTCTGCACGATCTGATCGACGTTGATGTGCCCCCAGCCGCCCCTGGCGTTGTCGATGATCCGGATGCGGGCGCTTTTCCCGACCAGGTCGCGGACGTCCCAGCCCTCGAGCGACAGGCGCTCGCTGCCGCCCGGGCGATCGTTGGGCCCGGTCGCGACGCGGAAGACGGCGTCGCCGATGAGGAGCTGGATGCACGTGTTCTCGAGGTCTTTGCCGCCGCCGATCAGGAACGAGACATATGGACGCTCGACTTTGAACTCCGGCGACGTGAGCGTGCCGATGGACTCATCGCCCTGGAAATAGGTGTTGACGAGGCGTGAGCCCTGGTAGCCCTCGACGCGCATCTGGTTGGGGAGCGCGCCCCGCGCCGGGCCGTGCCCGAACGCCTCGCCCGTCGCGACCCACGGCGCGTAGGAGTCGGATTCGAAGTCGGCGATCACGATGTCGTCGGGGCGATCGCTGGGGCGTGCGGCGACGAGCGCGAGGACGGCGGCGAGGATCAGCATGAGCGCATGGTACTCGGCGGTGCGACCGGCGCCACCCTGAATAGCCGCGCCGGGAACAAGGCCTCAATGCGACGATCGCCGCCCCGTCGGGGCGGGCGCGGGCAGCTGCTCGGCGTCGGGGATCTGGACGCCCGCGGCGTGGGCACGCAGGATCTTGATCCCCCAGGCCTCGAGCGTCCGGCGCAGCCACGGGTTCTGCTCGTCGCGGTGCTTGAATTCGAAGGTCTCGGGGAACGACTCGGGCACGCTCTTTCGCTGCCGGGCGGCGCGGTAGAGCACCACGGCGCAGCCCGTCCGCTCGCTGCCCGCGCCGCAGTGAACGAGCACGGGCTGCTTGGCGGGGTCGGTCATGATCGCCAGCGCCTGCACGTAGTTGTTGGGATTGCCCGTCGAATCGCCGTGGAGCTGAAAGCGATAGCGCTCGACGCCCAGCGCGTCGGCGACGTCGGCGGCCCGCCGGTCCTCGCGCGAGCCCGGCTCGCACGCGCCCAGATCGACGATGGTGCGGATGGCATGATCCGTGACAACCCTGCGCATGGCGGCGATCGAGAGCTCGCCCGCGCGATAGAGCTTGCCCTCCTCAACCACGCCGAAGTTCTTGGGGACCAGGTTGGGGCGGACTCCCTCGACATAGAACCAAACGCCCAGGACGGCGGCGAGGATGATGAAGATCAGCCGGGCGGTGCCGGATTCGCGGCGCGACCCGGGCAGCGACGCTCCGCCCGCCACTTTGGCAGACGGGTCGGGGCTGGTCGCGGGACTTGCGGCCGGGCTGAGCGAACTCATCGCAGGATCCTAGCGCTCGCCGAGCGATCTCCCGCGCGGGCGCAGCAAGCGCGGCGTAGGATGGTTTTGATGGATCGCATGCGCACAAGGAAGGCGGCGGAAGCGGGAACGTCGGCGCCGCAGGGCGCGGCCGGGCCCGGCGAGGGTGGCGCACGCTCGGCGTACCCCGCCGCCGTCGAGCGATTGATCGCGGAGTTTGCAAATCTTCCGGGCGTCGGCCGGCGTTCGGCGGAGCGACTGGCTTTCTACATCCTGAAATCCGACGAACCGACGGCGATGGGTCTGGCGCGAGCGATCCACGACGTGAAGAAACTGGTGAAGCACTGCCGCGTGTGCTCGAACCTGAGCGACGACGAACTCTGCGCCGTGTGCGCCGACCCGAGGCGTGATCGCACGCGCGTGCTTGTGGTTGAGCAGCCCAAGGACCTGATCGCCCTGGAGCAGACCGGGATGTACCGCGGGCTGTACCACGTGCTGATGGGAAGGCTCTCGCCGCTGGACGGGATCGAGCCCGGCGATCTCACGGTCGACGACCTTCTGAGGCGGATCGAGAAACCGGAGGGCAATCCGGGTGGAACAAAGGTGGAGGAAGTGATTCTCGGACTCAACCCGACCGTCGAGGGAGATGGCACGTCGATGTACCTGGCGGAGCAGCTCAGAACGAGAGGCGTGCGGGTCAGTCGGCTGGCGCGGGGATTGCCGACGGGGTCTTCGCTGGAGTTTGCAAACCGGGCGGTCCTGGCCGATGCGATCCAGGGGCGTCAGTCGATGGAGTAGGTTGAACACACGCCATGCGTTTCGAAGCGTCCCAGCACATGAAGCTCGGCCAGCAGATGAAGCTGGCGCCCCGGATGATCCAGTCCATGGAGATCCTCCAGATGCCATTGGGGGAGCTTCAGGAGCGGATCGAGCAGGAACTGGAGAACAACCCGACGCTGGAGATCGTGGAGCCGGTGATCGAGGGCGAGGACGGGCAGCCGATGACGCCCGGGCGCTCGTCGGTCCGCGAGCGGATCGAGCGCGCCACCGGGTTGGCACCGCGATCGACGGGCGAGCGTGATCCCAAGATGGACGCGATGGCGGCGGCTCCGGCGCGGAAGGCGTCGCTCCAGGAGCAGTTGCTCGACCAGTGGCACCTGGTTGACGTGAAGGTGAATCTGCGGCCGCTGGGCGAGCTGGTCATCTCATTCCTCGACGACGACGGGTTCCTTCGCACGCCGATCGAGACGATCATCGATCGCGCGCCGGGCGACCGCGCCAAGCCCACGCCGGCGGAGATCGAAGAGGCGATCGGCGCGGTGCAGCTGCTCCTCGAGCCCGCGGGCGTGGCGGCCCGCGATCGGCGCGAGTGCCTGCTCCTTCAGCTCGACGCGTTGGAGGACGAGCCGGGCGAGATGAGCATCGAGCTGATCGAGCACACGCGCACGCTGATCGAGCATCACCTCGAGGACCTGACGCAGAACCGCCTCCCCAAGATCGCCGAGAAGACGGGTTTCTCGATCACGCAGATCAAGGAGGCGATGGGATTGATGCGCCGCCTGTCCCTGGCGCCCGCCAAGCAGCTGGTGGACGACGACCCGACGCCGATCATCCCCGACGCCATTGTGGAATACGACGCGGACCACGATCGGTACATCGGGTACCTGAACGACATGCGCATGCCGCAGCTGGCGCTGAACCGCGAATATGCGCTGATGGCCAAGGACCGCGGGACCGACAAGCAATCGAAGGAGTTCCTCCGGACGAACCTGGGGAACGCTCAGTGGCTGATCGACGCGGTGCAGCAGCGCAAGAAGACGCTGGAGCGTGTGATCGCCGTGGTCGTGGAGGCGCAGCGCGAGTTCTTTGATTTCGGACCGCAGGCGCTCAAGCCCTTGCCCATGACGCAGGTCGCCGAGCAGCTCGGGATTCATGTGGCGACGGTGTCGCGCGCGGTGGCCGAGAAGTACCTCCAGACGCCGCGCGGGATCGTTGCACTCCGGAAGTTCTTCACGGGCGGCACGCAGACCGAGAGCGGCGAGGACATGTCGTGGGACGCGATCAAGGCGGCGCTGCAGGACGTGATCGCGGGTGAGGACAAGGCCAAGCCCCTCTCCGACGAGGCGCTGGTCGAAGAACTGAAAAAGCGCGGCATCGAGATCGCGCGACGCACGATCGCAAAGTACCGCGATCAGCTCAAGATCCCGCCGGCGCGGCTTAGAAAAGCCTACTAGCCAGCATCAGACATCGGGCATGAGTGGTTGAACAGAAGTGCGGGCGCGCCGCAACGCGCGCACTCGCGTTCGGGCCCTTCGAACTCGCCGCACTGCTTAAGTTACTTCGTCGGCGGCTGCCAGCGCTGCTCGTCGAGGATCGCGTCGAGCATCGCGGTCTGTTCGAACGTGCTCTTGGCGGTCGCGAGCTTGCGCCACACGAGCACGCCGCCGAACGCCGCGAGGATCGAGCTCCCGCCCATGAGCACGCCGGCCATCTGCAGGCGTGTCGAGTCGATGGCGCTCCCGCCCGCGGCGGGCGTCTGGCGCAGCACGGTGACGGCCCCGTCGACGCGGCGCTGACGAGAAGCGTTCGCAAAGCTGATCAGCGCGCCCGTGAGCGTGTCGGCCAGGCGCTCGGCCCGGTCCGCGCCCTCGGCCCGCACCTCGAGCTTCATCTCGCCCGGCTCGTTGAACTCCGCCGACGCGGATTCCTTCAGGAACTTCGCCACCTGCGGCGCCGTGCCCAGCGTTGTCAGGCCGCGCTTGTTGAACCGATCGGCGGCCGCCTCATGGAAGCGCGGGTCCTCCAGCAGCGACTGGTGGAACGTCTGCCACTCGGCGAGTTCGGCCTGCGACAGCGTGCGGTTGCGCGAGTCGGCCCCGATCGCGGCGTGGGCGGAGAAAACCCCCGGCCACACCTGGCCCGACACGATCCACGAGATGCCGCCCACGATCAGGAGCGTCATGCACGCGTACATCAGCGTGGCGGCGGCACGTCCGCGGGCCTTGGTCTTCTCGATGCGGCGCTGGGCGGCGTTGATCACTTCGCGGGCGCTCAAGAGGTCCTGACGCTGCGACAGCACCTGCTCGCACTGATCGAAGCGCGTGCGCAGCGCCTCGCCCGCGACGCGGAGCTTCTCCGATTGCTCTCGGAGCATGAGCTTGGCGCGCTGCAGGCGGTTCTTCCGCGTGCGCGCCACCTCGGTGATCCCGCCGCCGAACGAGCGGGCTTCCTTCAGCTCGGCCGCGAGCTGCTGGGCCAGCTCGCGCGAGCGCTGCTCGGTCTGTTCGAGCACGGAGAGATCACGCCGCGCATCTTCGAGCTTGGCGCGGCAGTCCGACAGCTCGCGCGACAGGGTCTCGATGTGAGCGCGGGCCTTGGAGAGCTCCGCGCCGGATTCCCCGCCGCCCGAGCGGAGGTGTTCGATGACGTCCGCGGCCTGCTCGAGTTTTTGCTTGTCCTGGGCCGTGACTTGCTCGAGCTCTGCGATGCGGGCCTGGAACTCTGCGAGCTTGGACCTGGCCGCGACAAGTTCCTGCGCGGCGCTGGTGTTCTGCGCGCCGGCGTCGCTGGCTTGGGCCAGGGCGCGATCAAGCGATCCCTTCAGGTTGGCGATCTCGGTGCGCGAGGATTCGAGTTCCTGGCGCAGCTGGCCCGCGATCTGCTGGGCTTGGTTCAGCTTGGCGACCAGCTCGTTGCGTTCACGTGTCGCGCCGTCGAGGTTGCTGCGGAGCGAGGCGAGCGCGGCCTCCTGCGTCGAGAGCTGGGCGGCGCGCACGTCGAGATCGAGACGCTTGGCCTCCAGATCGCGGGCGCGATGCTCAAACTCGCGGGCGCGGGTGTCCAGGTCGCGCAGCTTCGCGTCCTGATCGCGCGAGAACGAGGCCCGCTGCTCGTCGAATTCGGCGCGCGACGCCAGCAACGCGGCGTTCTCGCGCTCGAACGACTCGCGGGCGCGCGACAGCACGCCCTCGGCGGCGGCCAGGGCGCTGGCGCGCGTGGTCAGTTCGGTCTCCGCACGCTTCAACTGCTCCATCTGCGTCCGTCGCTCGGAGCAGAGGTTCTTCAGGCTCTCCAGGCCCATCTGGAACTCGGAGAGGACCTCGAGCACCGCCTCGTCGCCCGGCGCCTTGGGGTGAGGCAGGCCCTGCTCGCTCACCGCGCTGAGCGCGGGATCGATGGGGGCGCCGGCGTTCGCGTTGGTCGGGGCGTTGGAGTCGTGGTCGCTCATGGTCGGTGCGTCCGGAAGGTGCGTGCGTGGCGGCCACCGCCCGCCCGAGGGACGCGGCGATCGCTCCAAGGCGGATATCGGCGCTCCTTTAGAGCCCCTGAACCGGAGGGTCCGGGAACGGAAAGAACCGGGGGAAAGTGGGCCCTTGCAGGCCCGAATCTCAGCCGAATCTGCCAGGCGAAATGGCGCGAATAACGCGCGAACTTCACACCGCCGGGCGTCGTAAGACCTGCGGAACGTGAACGGGCGGTGAAGCGCTCGGGCACGTGACGGCAACGTGAGCCGTGACCCTCCTCTCGCCCGCCGGAATCTGTCACCGGCGGGCGGTTCTCTTTTTGCACGAGGTCCTTTGGACCAGAGCTGCGACACCGCTTGCGACCCAGAGAGCGGGGCCGCCAATGCCCTGTGCCCCTAAACTCGGGCCGCCCGTCCGCCGAGAGAGTCACTCTTCACGGAGTTGTTATGCCCACCCTGGACTGGTCCAACGCGCGAGTCATCGTCACCGGCGGCGCCGGCTTCATCGGGAAGGTCGTGTGCGCTCGCCTGCAGGCCAAGGGCGTGAAGCCCTCGAACCTGTTCGTGCCCCGCCGCAGGGACTTTGACCTCACGGAAAAGGACTCGGTCGTCCGCCTCTACACCCAGGCGTTTCCAAAGCCCGACCTTGTGATCCACCTGGCCGCCGAGGTCGGCGGTATCGGTGCCAACCGAGCCAACCCCGGGCGGTATTTCTACGCGAACATGGCCATGGCCCTGCACCTCATCGAGCAGGCACGGATCACCGGCCTGGTCGAGCGCGGCGGCAAGTTCGTGCAGGTCGGGACGATCTGCGCCTATCCGAAGTTCACGCCCGTGCCGTTCACTGAAGAGAACCTGTGGAACGGCTATCCGGAAGAGACCAACGCGCCGTACGGCGTGGCAAAGAAGGCGGCGTGGCAGATGCTCGACGCGTACAAGCTCCAGTACGCGATGAAGAGCGCGTATGTGCTTCCCGTCAACCTCTATGGGCCGAACGACAACTTTGACCTGAACACGAGCCACGTGATCCCGGCGCTGATCCGCAAGTGCGTCGAGGCGCAGGAACGCGGCGACTCCAAGATCGTGTGCTGGGGCACCGGCGGCGCGAGCCGCGAGTTCTTGTACAGCGACGACGCGGCGGATGGCATCATCCGGGCCGCGGAGGTGATGAACGACCCGGATCCCATCAACCTCGGCGCGGGGTTCGAGATCAAGATCAAGGACCTGGTTGAGCTGATTGTGAAGCTGACGGGGTTCAAGGGCGCGATCGAATGGGACGCGACCAAGCCCGACGGGCAGCCGCGGCGATGCCTCTCCACGGACAAGGCGGCCCGCCTGCTCGGCTGGCGTGCCCAGATGGGATTCGAGGAAGGGCTGCGTCGCACCATCGACTGGTTCCGCTCCCAGCCGCGGAAGTAAGCGCCGCAGGTCCGAGAAAACTCGATTGAACGCAGCGAGCGCATCGGCGAAACACCGGGATTGCGCGGGCGGAGTGGCGGCGCTCCTGGAATTTCCCGATGACAGGGTGGGGTTTGCCGTTGGCGGCAGGCCGTCGTCCGCGCGCTCGGCGCGGCACGGATGGGTCATCGCTCGGAGTGCAGGCATGATGCTCGATTCCATCATGACGCGTCAGGTAGTCACGGCTTCGATGGACGACACGCTGGCCGAGGTGCGTCGGGTCATGGGCGTGTATCACATCCACCACGTAGTGGTGGTCGAGCTGGAGCGCGTCGTTGGCGTGGTCTCAGACCGCGACCTGCTCAGCCACATCAGCCCGTTCGTGGGCACGACCACCGAGCGGCGCGTGGACAGCGAAAGCCTCACGCGCAAGGTCCATCAGATCATGACGCGCCAGCTGACCGTGGGAACGCCCGCGATGACAGCTGAAGAGGCCGCGTATCTCATCCTGACGCAGGGGATCTCGTGCCTGCCCGTGGTCGACACTAACGGTGCATGCCTGGGGATCGTGACCTGGCGTGATCTCCTCCGAGTCGCCTACGACACGGACGCGATCAAGAAGAAGAACGAGGAATGCGCCCGGCCAAAGCCCAAGGTCGCCTGAGCCCCCATCTCACAGTTCGTGTTATCACCATCGCCGGACGGGCGTGACGCGGGCGTTCGAACGCGCCCGGGCTCCGAACCCGCCTGCCCGGCGTTCGTACCTCCCCCACCGCCTCAGCCGGGACGCGTGAACGCCGATATATTGAGGCGCGAGCGGCGGCGTCTGTTCGGGGCAGGCGACCGTCGGCGTGATCCGGCAGGACACGGCCCCGAACGGACATTGGATGGACGGAGAGACCGAGGCGACGGCGCTGGAGACGAAAGGCGAACGCGTGAAGGTACTGATCACAGGCGGCTCGGGGTTCATCGCTCGGTATTTCCACGAGCTGTTCAGCCCTCGCGGCGTGGAGATCTCGATCCTCGACCTCGTGAGCCCAGAGTGGGACATCGGCCGCGCCGCGTTTCATCAGGGCGACGTGCGCGACCCCGCGGCGGTCCGCAAGGCCATGCAGGGGTGCGACGCGGTGCTCAACCTCGCCGCCGCCCACCATGACTTCGGCATCGAGCACGACACGTACTACGACGTCAACGAGCGCGGCAGCAAGGTCGTGTGCGACGCGATGGACGAGCTCAACATCCGCAAGGCGTGCTTCTATTCCACGGTCGCGGTCTACGGCAGCGCGCCCGAGCCCCATCACGAGGACGCGCCCACCAACCCGAGCTCGCCCTACGGCGGGTCGAAGCTCGCGGGGGAGAAGGTTTTTTCCGCGTGGGCGAGCAAGGGCGAAGGCCGCACGTGTCTGGTCATCCGCCCCACGGTCACCTTCGGCCCGCGCAACTTCGCCAACATGTACTCGCTCATCCGACAGATCTACTCGGGCAAGTACTTCCAGGTCGGCCCGGGCACGAACATCAAGAGCTTGTCGTACGTCGAGAACATCGTGGCGGCGACGGCGTACCTGTGGGAGCGCCCCGGCGCCAAGCCCTTCGAAGTGTTCAACTACATCGACAAGCCCGACCTGACGAGCAAGCAGATCGGCGAGACGATCTACGCCGGGCTGGATCGCAGGCCGCCGGGTTTCGCGGTCCCGATGTGGCTGGCGATGCTGGGCGGGCTGCCGTTCGACATCGTGATCGCGCTGACGGGGAAGAACCTCCCGATCTCGACGGCGCGCATCAAGAAGCTGTTCTCGACGCAGACGAAGTTCGAGGCCGACAAGGTCGCGGCCGCGGGCTTCACGGCGGCGATCCCGCTCGCCGAGGGGATCAAGCGCATGACGCAGTGGTACGCACGCGAGGGCAAGGACCAGCGCCCGGTCTGGCACACGCCGCCCGCGAAGGTCGGCGGTGCGCTGGTCGCGACCGACAAGGCGGGCGGGGCCTGAGCAAACGACCACGTGGCCGAATCGCCAAATGACCGAATGAAGCAGTGAGACGGGTGGAGCCTGCGAGCCCGATCGGCGACAGAGCGTTCAGCGTTGCGAAGCGTGTGCCGCTCGAAACGCCACGATTCACTTTGCTCATTGTGGGCGTGAAAACGTGGTGGTCGCGAGCACTCGCTATCCGTTGAGCACCCAGCTCCGATCGTTCCACAGCTTGGCGGCCAGCGCGGTCACGGGCGAGCCCGAGGGGAGCGACACGCCGCAGGCGATCAGGAGATCGACCAGCGCGTGATAGTCGTGGGCGCTGATGAACTCTCGCCCGACCTTCGGCGGCGTGGTGTTGGTGCCCGCCTGCACGTTGGCCAGGTCCGCCATGTTGTGGTAATTGCCGAGCGGCAGGCACACGCACGTCGCCTCGTAGCCCGCTTCGCAGAAGACCGACGCTTCGCACGCGCCGCCCGCCATCAGCTTGCGCTGCCAGTGCCACTTCGGCAGCGCGCTGTTCTTCTGCGACGCGGTCACGGTCGACGGAGCGCCCGCGATCTCCTCGGCACGCTTGGCGATCGCGTCGGTGAGCTGGGGCGAGAAGACGCTGACGCGGTCTCCCACGCGGACGATCGGACCGCCCCCGATCGGTGATTCGGCGAACGAGCGGCTGTTCTCCAGCGCGATGACCCGGGCGTGCATGGGCATGAGACGCTGGTCGCGAGGAGGGCGACAGGCCGCGATCGCGCCGATGAACCCGACTTCCTCGGCACGGGTGAAGAGCAGACGCACATCGCCGCCGATGTCGCGAGAGAGAAGCTCGTCGAACGCGCACAGAGCCGCGGCCAGGGCGGCGAGGTCGTCGCACGCGTGCGTATGGACCAGCGCATCCTCGATCGCGGCGGCGGGAAGGTCCCATGTCGCCACGTCGCCCGGGGCAACGGAGTCCGACGGCCGCTCGAGTTCGGCCAGGTAGTGAGAGAACGGGGAGGGCGAGCCGTCGCCTTTGCGGGCTTCGTCCAACTTACCGGTGAGCTTGCCCCTTAAGGGAGCTTTCATCGCGCCGGCGTGCTCAGCATCGTGGGCGGCCTGCGAACTGTGCGGGGTAGGCTGGTCACGCGGGTCATGTGACTCATACAACGCGATGGCGGCGTCGCGGAAATAGTCCTCCATCACCCCGCCACGGAACGAGAGCTCGACCACGCTGGGGGCGATAACACGCTCCACAACAAAGGCGGGGTGGTCGAGGTGGGCGGTGAAGTAGACGGGACGCGTGGCGTCGCGCTTGCTCAGGCGGGCCTTGATCGCGACGTGGATGTTCCCCGCGGGATCGGTCGTGATCTCAAGGCCGGGGCGGGCGGCCAGCCACGCTCGAATCCACGCGACGACCCGGAACTCGCGCCCCGCGGCGGTGGGGATCTGGGTCAGGTCGAGCAGCCAGCGGAGGTGACGCTCGCGTGTGTCGGGGCCGATCTCAAACCCAAGTCCCGGCGCGGTCAACACGAACGACGCGGCCTTGATCGGGTCTTGTACGGTTGCCGCGTCGCTCATGCTCGCTCCGAGTTCATCATGCCTTGTGTGCGGGCTTGTGGTCGGGTTTGGCGTCACTGGCGACCGGCCGCCCGCCGACGGTCAGGGTCGTGGACTTGCCCTTGGCCTTGCGGCGGAAGCGCTTGGGCCACAACGACGGCGGGACGACCATGCGCGCGACCGCCACCAGGGCGACCAGGGCCAGGATCGACACCACCCAGAATTGCCAATCGCCGACGGGCATGGTCGAAGGCTAGGCGATCGGGGCGGGCAAGGCCCGGGCGACCGCCGCCGCCCGGCCTGTCGCCTACACTTCCGCCCCTATGGGCAAAACGCGCGAAATCAAGCGGCGAATCAAGGCGGTCGGCAACATCCGCCGCATCACCAAGACGATGCAGATGATCGCGACGGCGAAGTTCTCGGCCAGCCAGAGCCGCGCCGTCGCCAGCAAGCCCTACACCAAGGCCCTCTTCGCGCTCGTCGGCGAACTGACCGGCGGCCTGGGCGACGTCTCCCACCCCCTGCTCACCACCAGCGGCTCGGGGCAGGAACTTACGCTCATCATCACCTCGGACCGTGGCCTGTGCGGCCCGTACAACAGTTCGCTCCTCCGCACCGCGATGCAGTTCTTCCGCGGCAGCGAGACGGCCAAGAGCGGCCTGATCGAGCTGGTCGGCAAGAAGGGCGCCGGCGCCCTCAAGTACAACCGAATCCCGGTCGCCAAACAGCACTCCCAGTTCGGCGATAAGCCGACCTACGACGCCGTCGAAGCGCTGGCCCAGGATTTCATCAACCGCTTCTCGACCGGCGAGATCTCGACGGTCCGAGTGATCTACATGCAGTTCCTGTCCGCGGGCCGCCAGCGCCCCGAGGTGCTGCAGCTCCTGCCCTTCAAGCCCGCGGCTGCCGGCGAGCACGCCCACGCCGGCGAGGCGGAGGCCAAGGCCAAGGCCCAGTACGAATTCAGCCCCGCGCCGAAGGAACTGCTCGACGACCTGCTCCCAGCGGCGGTCAAGGCGACGCTCTTCCAGTGCTTCATGGACGCGAACGTGAGCGAGAACGTCGCCCGCATGGTCGCCATGAAGGCCGCCACCGACAACGCGGGCAAGATGGGCAAGCGCCTCACCCGCATGTACAACCGCGCTCGCCAGGCCCAGATTACGACGGAGCTGACCGAGATCATCTCCGGCGCGGCGGCGCTGGCGTAAGCACGGAACCGGCACGAACCACGCCCCGATATCCCGATCTTCTCACGCCCGCGATGGGCAACGCGCGTTGTGGCGCTGCGTGTGTGCGTGCAACCGTCACCCGCGCGAGGTGAGCCCGAAGGTCTTGCACGGGCCCTTGCAGTTGCTCTTGCCTCCGAATTCGCCGGCGAGGATGCCGTCGATCAGTTCGCCGATGTCGCCGCGAATCTTCGGGAGGTCGAGGGCGTCGAGCCCGATCACGCCGCGTTGCCCGCCGGCGAGCAGCCAGTATTCCGCGGTGCCCGCCATCGGCGCGTCGGGGTAGAGCCTGGAGAGCGCCATCGCGTAGATGCCCATCTGCAGGTCGGTCTTCTTGGGCTCGCGCAGGTCTTTCCATGCGCCGCCGGTCTTGTAGTCGATGATGCGGAAGCCCGCGGGCGTGCGATCGATGCGGTCGATCTTCGCGGTCATGCGGTGTTTGTGCCCGGCGTGCTCGAGCTCGAAGTGGACCACGCGCTCGGTCTCCATCGTCTCCGCGCCCGGATCGTGGAACTCTCGCGCGTAGTGATCGAGCAGGTCGTCGAGGCGGCGCACGTCGTCGGCGCCGGCGTCGGGCTCGTGCAGCGTCAGCAACTCGCGCCCCATCCGCCGCAGCGCGTCGATCGACGGCGGCAGTCGTCCCTCGCTCTCGGCGCTCCGGCATGAACCCACGAACTTCTCAAGCGTGTCGTGGACCACGGTGCCCAGCTGCGTCTCCCGACGCTCTTCCTCCGGCAATCGCAGCACGAACTTGAGGTAATAGCACGCGGGGCAACGCTTGTACGCGTCGAGCGCCGAGTAGCTGAGATCCAGCGGCGGCTTGGGCGTGATCCGCCCGCGCGACAGGCCACGCCTGAGCAACGCCGCGCCCGCGTCTCCCAACCCCCGCTGCGCCGCCCACGCCGGAACCGCGGCGACGACGCGGACGTGGGCCGCCATCGCAAGACGCGCCGCGGCCTCGGACAGGGAGTGCGACGCCGCGTCGATCTCATCCAGCGAAACGCCGGGGCGATCGATCGTGTCGAGCGCCATCGCGGCCAGGGCCCGCGCCTCGGCCCTCGCCAGGTCGGCCGCGGGCGCGCCCGCCTGCTTCTCGACCTCGGCCCCCGCGTTCTCGCCCAGAAGCTCGTCGTCCTTGATGATCGTCACGACAGGGGGAGTCGCGAGTTCCAGCTCCTCGAAGAAGTGCACGGAGTCCGATCGTTTCTTGTTCTTCTTCGACAGCACGTACAGCGAGGATTTCGCGCGCGTGCACGCGACGTAGAACAGCCTTCGGAACTCGTCGTAGATCCGTTCCTCGGCCGTGCGTGCATCACCCGCGTGATCGACCAGCCCCTCGGGGAGCTCGATCACGCCCTCGCGCTTGTGCAGCGACGGGAAGCGACTCGCGGGGTTGACCCGCGGCACAAAGACCGTGTCGAACTCCAGCCCCTTGGCGGCGAAGATCGTAAGAAGTTGCACGCCGCCCGCGCCCTCCGCGTCGTCGGCGTCCTCATCGACTGGCGACTCATCGAGCGAGGTGAACTGCTGCTCGTCGGGGTCGAGGTCGTCGTAGTACTGGAGGAAACTCGCAAGATTCCGCGGCTGCTCCAGGCGTCCCAGCCGCTCCCGCGCGAACTTCAGCACGCGGACCAGCGCGGAAACACGCCGCGATCGCTCACGCGCGGGCAACAGTTCGTTGCTCGCGACGCCGCTTTCACGGATAATCGCCTCGATCGCTCCCGCGGCGTCCAGCGAAGCACCCGCGTTCGCGAGCATCTCGTAGAGCGCCAGGAACCGCGCGACACGCGCGTCGCCGCGCATCCGGTTCGTCAGCTCGTCGAGGAACGCGACCGGCGGCTGGCCTTCCATCGCGCGTCGCCCGTCGCGCCGGCGCCACGACTCGCGCCACGCAGAAGTCTCCTCCAGGCTCACGCCGAACCCGCGCGCAAGCAATCGGCACACCGCCCAGTCGGCTCCGCGATCGACCAAGAGACGTGCCCATGCCAGCACGTCCTGAACGCCCTCGTCCGAAAGCACCGGGCCGGCCCGGCGACGCACGCTGGGGATTCCCTCCAGCTCGAGCGCCAGCGCGTACCGCGCCAGATGATCGTGCTTTAGCCCGAGAATCGCGAACGAGTCCCATGGGCGGCCAGGGTCCCGCTCGCGCTCGCGCCGGATGAGCGCGATCATCGCGGAGGCGTCGCGCTCGTCGGACTTCAACTCGACGCACACGGCCCCCGCGCCCGTGCCTCGCTTGGCATCCGCGACGATCTTTTTGTCCGCGTCGAAGCGTGAGGACGCCGCGCCGATCACCGCGTTGCTCGCCGCCACGATCCGCGGGTCGCTCCGGTAGTTCGTCGACAAGGGCACGGTCTGGTAGCCCTTCCACGTCGCCGCAAAACGGTGGAAGATTCGCTCGTCCGCACCGCGGAACGCGTAGATCGACTGATCGTCGTCGCCCACGACCATCAGCTGCGACAATCGTGAGCCGGGCGGCGACAGCTCGCGCATGATCGCCAGCTGCGCGGCGTCGGTGTCCTGGAATTCGTCGACGATGATGTGCCGCCATTGCGAACGCATCAATGCCGCGGCGTCCTTATTCTCCACCAGCACGCGCCGGGCCAGGGCGATCGAATCGTCGTGGCTCACGAGCTGACGGGCCAGGAATTCCCGCCCCGCCAGGTCGTACAACTTCGCGGCGTCGAGAAACTCGCGGGCCTCGGCGACCTGCGCCTCGTGCTCGTCTCGCGCCGGATCATCCTTCCCGGGCGGCTCGGCGAGCAGCTCGTTCAAGGCCCGCTGGGCAAACTCAAGGGCGTGCGGCGCGTCGACCGCGTGGTGTCGCAGCACGCTGATCGTCGCCCACGCACGATCGATCGCGCTGTCGATGCCGTCGGCGACCGACGTTCGAAAGAGCCCGTGACGCTCCGCCAGTTCGCGAGAGAGACGCCAGCGCTGGGCCGAATCGGGCTGCTCCACGCGCGGCGACAGCCCGAGCCGATCGCCGAACCTCGCGAGGATGCGACGCGCCATGGAATGGATCGTGCCGATGAAGACCGCGTCCGCGCGCGGACCGAGCAATTCGACGAGCCTGCCGCGCATCTCGCCGGCTGCCTTGACCGTGAATGTGACGGCGGCGATCGACGATGGGTCCTCGCCCCGTTCCTCGATGAGGTACGCGATGCGCCGGATGATGACGCGCGTCTTGCCCGTGCCCGGCCCCGCGAGCACGATGAGCGGCCCAACGTCCCCGCCGCTCCCCCAACGCACCGCACGCTTCTGCTCGTCATTCAGATCGCTGAGCCACGACTCTGCCATGCGGGGAGTGTACGAACGGCACGCTCCCGGTGTGCCCGCTACTTCCCGGCGCCGGGCGGCGCCTCCCCCCGCCCTCGATCGCCCGCGCGGGGAGCGCTCGCCTCGCTCGCGTTCTTCGCGCTGGAGCCAGCCGCGCGGCTGGTGTCCTTCACCTGCTCGCGCCACACGGGCGCGACGGCGCGACGGATCGACTCAAGATCATCGAGGATCGCGCCCCCGTCCCTCGCGGCCCGGCGCGGGAGCACCAGCACCACGATCACGAGCATCATGAACAGGATCGCGGCCAGCGCGACCCTGCGGGCCCGCAGCGCCGCCGCCTTCGCGCCGATCGCCTCGTGCAACGCGGGCGGCATGGGCCCGTCGTGCCCCGACGCCAGCGACCGACCGAGCGCATCCAGCCGATGCTCGAAGTTCCCGTTGCTCATGATGACCTCCCCACGCCGGCGCGCGCCGCACTCTCACGCTCCGACATGACCTCACGCAGCTTCTGCAGCGCGACGCGATATCGCGATGCCAGCGTGTCGCGGCTTTCCTCGAGAACCAGGGCCATCTGGTCGAACGTCAGGCCCGCGACGTGCTTGAGCTGGATCAGCTCGCGCTGGTGTTCTTCGATCGAGTCCAGGGCCAACAGAAGTTCGGCGTCCGCGGTGGCCTCGCGGGTGTCGACGATCTCGTGCATCTGGACCGCGGGCGCGCGCGACGGTCCGCGATCGAGCCTTCGGCGTGTATCGATCGCCTCGCGCCTCACAAGCGTGGTAAGCCACGCCGCAACGTCAACGATCGATTTCAGCTCTCGCGCCGGGAGCCTGAGCACTCTCAGGAACACGCCCTGCACCACGTCGGGCCCGAGCGAGGCGCCCGCGGAGTGCCGCAGCATCGACGCCGCCAGCGCGGTGAGCCTGCCGCCCAGGCGCGACCACAACTCACGCGCCGCGGCATGGTCGCCGCGGTGCATGAGCCCGAGCAGGTCGTGGTCGCTGGTGTTGTTCACGCGTCACTTCTTGGTCGTGCTCTCCGACGCCGCCGCGGGCGCGCCGCCGAGGAGCTTGATGGTGTCGTCGAGCTCCGCGATGCCCTTGCCCCAGGAGGTTCGGCATTTATCGAACGCGGGGCAGAAGATCGAGCCGAACAGTCCGTAGCGCCCCGCTTCCACGTCTTTGCCCAGTGTCTTGAGCAGCGCCTCGCCGTCGGGCTGATAGAACGCCTCGGTCGCATCGTCGTAGAACTTGACCGCCTCATCGATCTGTTTGTCGAGGTCCCTGGGCGACATGGCCAGGAGCGCGTCGATCTTGCTCGCGTCACCATTCTCCATCGACATGTACTCGCGGAGCTTCTCCGACGCGTCCGGGCGGTGGATCACGCGCCGGAACCAGTCGTCAACGATCATCCGCTCCATCTTGATCGCGCCCGTCATGTGGAAGTCGCTGCTCCGCGCCTGGGCGGCCGCCGCCGCGATGATCGCCTGGCTCTCCGTATCGAGCCAGCCCTTGCTCATCAGGAACTTCACGTCCCCGTTGGTGAGCGAGCTGATCGCTAGGCCCACCAGCGAGCCGATCAGGATGTTCTCTCGCGCCACGTGGTCGCTGATGCGGTACATCGCGGCCAGGCGTTCGGCGGCCTGACGCGATTCGCCCTGGCTCGCCAGGCGGCGTGCATCGCCCGCGAGCATGCGGGCGGCGGAACGCATCTTGCCGAGCGCCGGAAGCAGCGCCTCAAAGCCGTCGGTGTAGTACGCCGTGCCCCACGCGCATTCCTTCATCCTCGACGCCCGAATGAACTGCGTGATCGTGCCCTGCTCGTTCTCGAGCGCCTTGGCGGTCTCCTCGTCCGGGACCCAGTCGTCCGTGGTGCGGCGCTCGCCCACGAGCGTCGCGGCCTCGCCGAACGGCGTGCACATGATCCGGTAGTAGTGCAACGCCGCGTTGGTCTCGTCGCGCGGATCGAGCGTCAGCCGCGCCAGCGCCCGCTCGCGCTGCTCTTCCTTCGTCAACTCCTGCGCCATCGAGCGGCTCGCGCCGGCGAACATCACGAGCGAGCAGGTCAGCACGGGCAGAATCCGAGACTTCGCGAGCATGGGTGTCCTTTCAGGTTCGCACCACGAGTATTTGATGCGTCTACCCAAAGGACGATCGAGCGGCCGCAGCATGTGAACCGCCCGGGCAGATTTCTCGTATTGAACGCGAAAACCGCACGGGCCTGCCGGGCCCCACGCGCTCAGTGAGCCACGACACCCCGGTCAACCACCGAATACCCGGGGAAAACCTCGTTCAGAGTCGCGTTGCCAAGGCGATAACGGACGATCTCGCCCAGAACGTCACGGAAGTCGATCGTCGCCGCCAGATCGCGGTCGTCGAACGGGTGATCGAGCCCGGGCCAGATCGTGTGAACACGCCCGCCGTTGACCTTGTGTCCCATGACGAGCATGAGGCCGCCGTGCCCGTGGTCGGTGCCGAGTCCGGAGTTCGGCGCGATGCGTCGCCCGAACTCGCTCATCGCGACGACGACAACATTGATGCTCGAGCTCTGGACCACGTCGCGGTGGAACGCCTTCAGGCCGTTCGCGAGCGTCTGCATCAGCGTCGCCATATCACCCGCGAAGATGCCCTGCGAGACGTGGGTGTCCCAGCCGTTCAGTTCAACCGAGATCGCTTCGACGCCGACCTGGGCCTTGATCAGTGCCGCGGCACTCTTGAGCGCGGTCGAGAACGGATCAACGCCGTAGCTCGCGCCGCCCGAAGGAACATAACCCTTGAAGTTGATCGCCTCCAGCATCGCGATGGTCGCCTGCGTCTGGGCCGCGATCGAACGCAGCGGCTCGCTCACATCGGCGTAGAGCTCGCTCAGCAATTGCAGGCGAGCCGCCTTGCTCACAGGACGCCCCGTCAGCCCCGCGTTGGCGGGATCGGCGACCGGCAGCGACAACGGCCCGCCGGCGAGCGAGCGCGGCAGCCCGGGCGTGATCGCCATCGCACGCAGCACCGCGTCGCTCTTCATGGGCGAGCTTGTCAGCAGGTGGCGCGCCAGCCAGCCGCTCGCCAGCGTCATGTCGGCGGGCTTGCCGACCTCCATGTAGCGCTGCGCGTCGAAGTGTGAGCGGGAGGGATCGGGCGAGCCGCACGCGTGTATGATCGCGAGCTTTCCGGCGCTGTAGGCCTCCAGGAGCGGGAGCATCGCGGGCGGCAGGCCGAAGTACCCGTCCAGATCGGTGGCGGCGTTGTCCCCGCCGCCGGGAATGGGCACCGCGAGCGGGCCGCGCAGGGGCAGATACCACGGATCTCCCCAGGGCGCGCAGAGCGTGAGGGCATCGGCGCCGCCGCGCAGCATGATGGAGACGATCACGTCGCGCGAGGCACGATCATCGCGTGCGAACGCGACGCGCGGGAGCCACGCGGGCGCGCCGGCGAGCGCCGCCGACATCGCGCCGAGGAACCCGCGCCGCGACAATCCGCGATATTCCTCGCACCCGCACCCATCATGCTCTCGCTGACCTTCCACACACGACTCCTTGAACCAGAACGACCGCCGGGGCTACCGCCTCCGTGACTTCGTGACTTCGTGACTTCGTGACTTCGTGACTCCGTGACTTCTTCTTCTAGTCCTAGTGCCCAGTGCCTCTTGCCTTCCTCAAAACCACTGATACTCCGCCGACGACATCGCCAGACCGATCGCCTCGGCCATCACGCCGTTCGTGGGGTTGTTCGCGCGCAGGTATTCCTCGAGCAGCACGCGCGTCATCATGGGCATGGTTCCGCCGAACACGATCGAGTCGATCCGACTCACGATCTCCTCGATGCTCCACGCGCCCGACATGAGGCGCGGCACGTTGACCTCGACGCCCGTCATCTCGTTGTACATGAGCGACGCCGCGAAGCGCCAGCGCCACAGGAGCGCCCCGGCCCAGTACGACGTGCGATCGGGGTAGCCGTCGGGCGTCTCCCACTTGAAGGGCATGTGCCCCGCCTGCGCGAGTTTCAATCGCAGCTGGCCCGAGTGGGGCATCGACGCTTCGAGCGCCCGCGCCACGCCCACCGCGAAGTGGAACGGCCTCTTGTACTTGGGCTGCGCGTGCGCCTGGTTCCGCTTCGACAGCGCCTCGCGTACGACCTCCCGGATATCGCCGCCGGTCGCGGTGAACACGCCCGCCAGCCGGTCGATCAACGCTTGGTTGGGCGAGGGAGTGATGAAGTGCCGCGCGATGCGCTTGGCGATGTGGCGCGCGGTCGAGGGGTGCGACGCGAGGATGTCGAGCACGGTCTCGCCGTCGGTGATCCCGCCTCCCGCGGGGATCACGTGCCCGAGCACGATCTTCTGGCCGTCGTCGTGCTGCGACGCGTCGAATTTAAAGGTCAGCGCGACGTCGCCCTCGCTGCTGTCGTGCACCATCCAGCCGGTGAAGCACCGCGCGACCTCGCGCACGTCCAGCTCGGTGTACGGCCCGACGCCGGTCGTGTGCAGCTCCATCACCTCTCTCGCGTAGTTCTCGTTCGGCGCCGAGGCGGCGTTGCGCGCATTGTCGAGGTACAGGATCATCGCGGGGCTCCGCGCCGACGCGCCGAGCAGGTCGCGGAACCTGCCCATCGCGTGGGCGCGGATGACCTCGCGCTCGTCGACCGCGCGGGACCAGGCCATGGTCAGCCCGCTGGACGTGATGTTGAAATGATCGTTCCACATCTCGACCACGCGCTCGTACAGCTGGCGAGGGCTCCTGAGCGCGCGCGTGATCGTGACCTCCGCGTGCCCGATGTCTATCTCTTCGATCCAATCGGCGACCATCTCCGCCGCGGACATGTTCAGCCACGGATAGCGCGCGACCAGCTCGTCCTCGAGCGCCGAGACGCCGATCGACTCATACGCCAGTTGCCATTCGACGTAGGCATCGCGCCCAAGGGCCGCCATCATCGCGCGGTCCTGGTACGACGCGCCGAACGTCATGCGCTGGAGCAACTGCAGGTCAGGCCCAAGTTCGATGCCGTCGCTGCCGAGTCGAGCATCGCCGGGCAAAGGATCAGCGGGCGGGAACGTACTCACATCTCTCCCGGCGCGGCCGTGCGCCGGCTCCAACTTCGACCCGCGGTCCGAGCCGCAACACCCCGGGAGTTGCTCGCGACTCCCCTCCGCGCCAGCCAAGGCGCTCCACGCGAGCGATCAACCTATCAGGCGCGTGCCGCCTGTCAACCAAAATCAGATCGGGGCAATCCCTCGCCGCGTCCACGCAATCCTCGCGCCGCGTTCATCCCTCTACATATCCGGCAATCTGGGGAACTCACGCAGTGTGGGCGGCTTCTCGTGTCGGACTCGCAAACACCCGCCGACATGGTGGCCAGCCGCCGCGTGCGCATTCCGATCGACTCCGGGCGGCAAAGCTCGTCTTACTCGGCGCCCAGCAAAACCCGCCGCTGCGGGTTTGACAGCGCCAGCTCCGCCACTTCCTCGCGCGTCGCCCAGCGCCGCTCGCGCCCGGGCACCAGGAATTTCTCCGCGCCGGTCACCTCGACTCGCCTCACCCGGAACAGCACGCGTCGATGCGTCGTGATGTGCTCAAACTCCAGCGTCGCCCCCGCGATGCGCACGCCCGGGAGCGCGAGCAGCTTCGCCAGCTCATTCGCTCGCCCCCGCGGCGTCGCCTCGCCCGCGTGCTCATGCGTCGGCGCTTGCCACAGGCCGCCCCACATGCCGCCCGATTTCCCCTTCAGCCCGCGACGCTCGACCAGCAGCCGCCCCGACCGATCGCGCACCACCACGACCTCGCACACCAGCGTCGTCCGCCGCGGCTTGGCGTTGGGCTTGGGGATCGAGCTCTGCTTGCCCCTGGCCCTCGCCAGACACAAGGACGCGATCGGGCACGAATCGCACCGCGGGGCGCCGGGCGTGCAGATCGTCGCGCCCAGCTCCATCAACCCCTCGTTGAACGCCGCGACGCGTCCATCCTCGTGCGCCAGCGTCGCGAGACGCTCGGCCTGCTTCCACGCCCACGCCATCGCCTCGTCGGTCGCCATCGGCTTGGCGGAGAGGCGCAGCAGCACGCGCGCGACATTGCCGTCGACGATCGGCGCGGGCCGCTCGAACACGATCGACGCGATCGCGCCCGCGGTGTAACGCCCCAGGCCCGGGAGCGACCTCAGCGCTTCGAGCTCGCGCGGCACACGTCCATCGTGCGATTCCACGATCGCCCTGGCCGCCGCGTGCAGCAGGCGGGCGCGCCGGTAATACCCGAGCCCCGACCAGGCTGCCAGCACGTCGCGCTCGTCGGCCCCGGCCAGGTCACGCACCGTCGGGAACCGCGAGAGAAACGCGTCGAACTTCTCCAGCACGCGCGCGACCTGCGTCTGCTGGAGCATCAGCTCCGACACCAGCGAGCGATAGGGATCGCGGGGCCGCGTCCGCCAGGGCAGGTCCCGGGCCGCCGCTCCGAACCAGCGGGCGACGCGCCCGATCAACTCACGATCGGCCTGTGATTCACCGGTCTTCTTCCGGGGCGAGGGCATCCGCCTAGGTCGCCGCCTTCATGGCGCGTTCGACACCGGACTTCAGCGTCTTCCACGACGCGCCCGGCGCCCTGGAGACCGTGACGAAATTGCCCAGGATCAGCACGTTGGTCACGCCCTCGATCGCAAAAAGGCTCGACGCCAAGGGGTCCGAAGCGCCCTGTTCCTTCGAGAAATACGAGCGGGGTGTTTCCGCGATCGCCCGGTCCAGCACGCACTTGATCGCGTTGGGGTTGGGCGTCTCCTGGAACTCAACGACGGTGTACGGCATGGGGCGCTCCCGGCGTGGGGATGCTAGGCTTCCTTGTCGCTCGCCCGGCGCCGGGGACACGGACGCCAACGTGCCGGGGAATGAACGCGGGAAACTCGCCGCGGGGAGATCGCACGCGTGCAGTTGTTCGGGCCCATCCAGGACCTCTTCCAGCGCGTGACGGCGTACCCGCCCGCGGTGGTCGTGACCGAGTTCGTGGTCATCTGGATCGTGATCTACGCGATCGTCCGCTTCGTGCAGGGGACCCGCGCCGCGGGCGCGCTCAAAGGACTCCTCGTCCTGCTCGTGGGCATGCTCGTGATCTCGCGCATCCTGGGCGGCACCGACACCTTCCAGCGCCTGAGCCTGCTCTACGACCGCTTCCTCGCGCTGGTCGCCGTGGGCCTCATCGTCATCTTCCAGCCCGAGCTCCGCCGCGCCCTGGTCCGCCTGGGCGAAACGCCGTTCTTCCGCGGCGGGCGATCCGACATCGACTTCGTCGTCGACGAGATCGTCGAGGCGTGCGGCTATCTCTCCAAGGCGCGATTCGGCGCGCTGGTCGCGATCGAGCGCCAGGTCGGGCTCGACGACGCCGTCGAGGGCGGCACGGTCCTCAACGCCGAGGTCTCGTCGCGTCTGCTCCAGAGCATCTTCTTCCCCGGCGGTGCGCTGCACGACCTGGGCGTGGTCGTCCGCGGACGCCGCGTCTACAGCGCCAACGTGCAGTTCCCGCTCGCCGAGCCGACCGACATGCCCGACGCCAAGCTCGGCTCGCGCCACCGCGCCGCCGTGGGCCTGACCAAGGAGTGCGACGCGCTCGTCGTGGTCGTGAGCGAGGAGACGGGCGCGATCCGCATCGCCGAACGCGGCAAGCTCAGCGCGCCCATGACCTCCGACGAGCTGACCCAGGAGCTGACCAAGCGCCTCGAGATCTCGCTGCGCCAGCGCCCCAGCGAGGCGCCGCCCGCGGAAGAGTTCTCGTCGGAAACCGCGGAATCTCTCGACGCTTCCAGCGTCGAGCGGGGAGGGCCCGGCGAGGGCCCGCAGGCGAGCGATGATCGCGTGGCGTAGCCACGACCAGGAGGGGCGATGTTCCGCCATGTGAGGACCTTCATCCTGGTGACCTTCGTGACCGCGCTGATCTGGATCTTCGCGGAGGGCGAGAGCCTGACGCGCAAGAGCCTCAAGGCCGACGTGCTCTTCGAGAGCGATACCGCCGGCGAGCGCGTGATCGCCGTCTCCGACGCCGCCTGGCGCGATCGCGTGGACATCGTGGTGCAGGGCACGGCGTCGGCGGTGACCGAGGCCGAATCGGCGCTCAGCAAGGGCATCCGCCTGCGCCCGGGAATGACGGGCGTGCCCACGCAGTCGGGCGAGTTCACGATCGATCTCGAGCAGGCGCTGTCGGACGTCACGGAGCTGGCCAACGCCGGCGTGACGATCGCGCGGGCCGACCCGCCCAGCGTCACGGTCCGCATCGACCAGCTGCAGGAAAAAACGCTCCCGGTGGTCGTCGACGCGCCGGGCGTGGACATCGAAGGTCCCGCGGAGGTGACGCCGACCTCGGTGAAGCTGCGCCTGCCCGCGGAGTTCGCCGCCAAGCTGACGCCCGACACGCCCGCGCGCGTCCGCATCCCGGGCGAAACGCTCGCCAAGCTCGTGCCGGGGCGCAAGGAATCGATCGCGTCCCTCCCGATCGAGCTGCCCACCGTGGTCGTCGGGGCCCACTCCACGAAGTTCAACCCCGCGACCTGCAGCGTCTCCATCACGCTCCGCAACAACACCGCGAGCTACAAGCTCTCGTCCGTGCCCGTGTTCGTGAAGCTGGCGGCCGTCGAGCTCGGCAAGTGGGACATCACCATCAACGAGGCCGATCGCTTCCTCACCGACGTGACCGTCACCGGCCCCAGCGACATGGTCGAGCGCGTGCGCCGCGGCGATCTCAAGGTCGCCGCCACCATCCCGCTCTCGTTCGAGGAGCTGGAGCGCGGCATCGCGGCCAAGGACGCGGTCTTCAGCGACCTCCCCTCGGCGCTTCGCTTCGAGGTGCAGAGCGCGCGCGTGCGCCTCGACATCCAACGTCGCGACGTCGTCGGCCCGCCCGTCCCGCGCGAACGCCAGCCCGGCGCCTAGCCCTCGCGAGGAATCCCGATGGGTGCGTTCGGTCCCAGGCTTCCCGCGGCCCAGCTCCGCAGCGATCGCAAGATCGGCACGTGGCTCCTGGTCGGCTACATCGTCGCCTTCCTCGCCGCCGCCCTCCTCGCTCAACTCGCTGGCGGCAAGGTCGTCGCCCTCACGCTCGTCGCCATCATCCCCATGACGCTCCCCATCGGCCTCATCTGGGCCATGAGCCGGCGGCACAAGGACCTCGCCAGGCGCGTGGCGGCTCACCACGGCCTGCTCTGCCCCGACTGCGAGTACCCGCTCGACCATCGCGACTCCCACCGATGCCCTGAGTGCGGCCGCGTCGCCACCGACGAGGCCGTCCGCGCCGCCTGGATCGAGGCGGGCGTGTGGGAAGACCCCGACAAGAACTAGCTGCGGGCGCCATCGGACCGAGCGGCGTGGCCCTCGCGCGACGATCGGACTCCGTGCTACGATCGGTGCCTGTCAGGGTGGGAGTCTTTGGACGGATCGCGGCGACTCAGGGAGGGGCGGGCATCCGGCAAACAACCGGACCCGAAGCAACAGCATGTCCATCGTCGAGGCGGGATTGATCGAACCCAAGAGTGACAAGAACACCAGCGGGCCCGGGAGCACACCACGGGGTGAGCCGGGACGCTCCATCCGCGTGCGCGGCGCGCGCGAGCACAACCTCAAGAACATCGACCTCACCATCCCGCGCGATCGCCTCGTCGTCATGACCGGGCTCTCGGGCTCGGGCAAGAGTTCGCTGGCCTTCGACACCATCTTCGCCGAAGGCCAGCGGAAGTACATGGAGTCGCTGTCGGCCTACGCCCGCCAGTTCCTTGACCAGCTCAAGAAGCCCGACGTCGACGAGATCGAGGGAATCCCGCCCACCATCGCCATCGAGCAGCGCTCCGCCAGCGGCAACCCGCGCTCCACCGTTGCCACCACCACCGAGATCTACGACTACCTGCGCCTCCTCTTCGCCCGCTGCGGCACCGCCTACTCCTGGGCTCCCACCAAGACCAAAAAAGACGGCACGATCACCGAGCGTTCCGGCATCCCCATCACCGCCATGGGGAGCACGCAGATCGTCGACGCCGTCATGACCAGGCCCGCCGGCACGCGCTGCCTCGTCCTCGCGCCCGTCGTCCGCGGACGCAAGGGCTTCCATCGCGAGGTGCTCGAAGACTTCGTGCGCCAGGGCTGGGGGCGCGCCCGCGTCAACGGCACCGTGGTCGAGCTGCGCGACGTGCTGAAGGAGCCCGGCGAGAACCCGCTCAACCTCGGCCGCTACGAGAAGCACGACGTGTTCGCGGTCGTCGATCGCCTGGTGCTCGGCGCGGACGTCCGCCAGCGCCTGGCCGAATCGGTCGAGAGCGCGATCAAATTGGCCGACGGCGCGGTGATCCTCTCGTTCGAGGACGCGTCAACGAGTGCGTGGTCCGACACCGCCTACAGCACCAAGTTCGCCGACCCGGAGCACCCCGAGTACGCGCTCGAGGAGCTCTCGCCGCGTTTGTTCAGCTTCAACTCGCCCCACGGCGCGTGCCCGACCTGCGACGGCCTGGGAACCATCGTCGAGTTTGACGAGAAGATCGTCGTCCCCGATGAGGAGAAATCGTTCGCCGAGGGCGCGGTCGCCGCGTGGAACAAGAACGGCCCGGTCCGCGCCTGGTTCAACCGCAAGCTCCGGCGCTTCTGCCGCGACTTCGACGCCAGCTTCGCCGCCCCCTTCCGCGCGCTGAACAAAGAGCAGCGCCGCATCGTGCTCTACGGCACGACGCGCGAGGACGCCGCCAAGCACGGCGCGAAGTTCGAGGGCGTCATCCCCAACATCACCGAATGGTGGAAGACCACCGAGAACCCCGGCGTGAAGGAGTGGCTGGGCGGGTTCCTCTCGCAGTCGCCCTGCAAGGCGTGCGCGGGCGACCGCCTCCGCATCGAGGCCCTGCACATCCAGCTCAAGAGCACCCACGCCGCGGACAAGAAAAAGGCCTTCAGCGACAGCGTCATCGGCCGCCCCTCATCCGACGCCACGATGCTCAACATCGCCGAGCTCTCGCGCCTCAACATCCCCGACGCGACCGCGTTCCTCGAGGGGCTGATGCTCACGAGCGAGCAGCGCACCATCGCCGAACCGATCTTGAAGGAGATCCGCAATCGTCTGCGTTTTCTCACGGGCGTTGGGCTCGAGTATCTCTCGCTCGATCGCAAGACCGCCACGCTCTCGGGCGGCGAGGCCCAGCGCATCCGCCTCGCCTCGCAGGTGGGGAGCGGGCTGGTCGGCGCGTGCTACGTCCTCGACGAGCCCACCATCGGCCTGCACCAGCGCGACAACGACCGCCTCATCGCCACCCTCCGCCACCTGGCCGACATCGGCAACACCGTGCTCGTCGTCGAGCACGACGAGGACATGATCCGCTCCGCCGATCACGTGATCGACGTCGGCCCGGGACCGGGGATCCACGGCGGGCGCATCGTCGCGCAGGGGACCATCGACGAGATCACCCGCGTGCCCGGCTCGCTCACGGGCCAGTACCTCTCGGGTGTCAAGAAGATCGACGTGCCGCCCAAGCGCCGCAAGCTCTCGGAGAAGAAGGCGATCGTCGTCAAGGGTGCGCGGGCCAACAACCTCAAGAACGTCGACGTGTCCTTCCCGCTCGGCGGGCTGGTGTGCGTCACGGGCGTGTCGGGCTCGGGCAAGAGCACGCTCGTCAACGACATCCTCCTCACCGCCGCCACGCGCGAGATCGACGGCGCCCGCGTCACGCCCGGCGCCCACGATCGCATCACCGGCATCAAGAACGTGATGCGCGTCATCGAGGTCGACCAGTCGCCCATCGGGCGCACCCCCCGCAGCAATCCCGCCACCTACACCGGTATCTTCGACGACATCCGCAACATCTTCGCCCAGGCCAAGGAGTCCAAGATCCGCGGCTACAAGCCCGGGCGGTTCAGCTTCAACGTCGCGGGCGACAGCGGCGGCGGGCGCTGCGAGGCCTGCCAGGGACAGGGCCTCAAGAAGATCGAGATGCACTTCCTCCCCGATGTCTACGTCGAGTGCGAGGTCTGCCGCGGCAAGCGCTACAACCGCGAAACACTCGAAGTCCTCTACCGCGGCAAGAGCATCGCCGACGTGCTCTCCATGACCATCGAGGACGCCAGCAAGTTCTTCGAGAACCACCCGAAGGTGCAGCGATTCGTGCAGTGCCTCCACGACGTGGGCCTGGATTACATCACGCTCGGGCAGCCCTCCACCACGCTGTCGGGCGGCGAGGCCCAGCGCATCAAGCTCGCCACCGAACTCGGCAAGGGCGGCGGCACCAAGAACGATCCCGGCGGCTCGCAGGCCTCCGGGAGCACGCTCTACATCCTCGACGAGCCCACCACCGGCCTGCACTTCGAGGACATCCGCAAGCTCTGCATCGTGCTCGACCGGCTCGCCGACGCCGGCAACACCCTCGTCGTCATCGAGCACAACCTCGACGTCATCAAGCGCGCCGATTGGATCATCGACCTCGGCCCCGAGGGCGGCGAGGGCGGCGGGTGCGTGATCGCCTCCGGCACGCCCGAAGACATCGCCAAGTCCAAAGCGAGCCACACCGGGCGGTACTTGAAAAAGGTGTTACAAGTCCGCTGAAGCAACGCGACCCGTGAGCGCCGAGAAACTCGCGCGATGTCTGTCTGTGTTGGAACGCGTGGGGCTTGGAGAACGAAAACGGGTGTGGTAGACTTCGACCACACAGGAGAGGCGCACATGGCACAGGTCAATGGGGCTGGAAGCAACACGGGCGGGAGCGCGGGCGCGCAGGCCGGCGGCAGCAGCGGCGCTGGCGGGCCGCGCGGCTTCAACTCGACCGACTTCGGCAGCGTCCGCAACGTTCAGGCTATGGACGCGCAGCGCAGCATGGGCCTCTCGCCCGCCGGCGCGCAAGCGTTCACGCAGGGCAACTATGTGCCCGGCCTGGCGGATCGCACCGCGCTGGCCAACCACGGGCATTTGCAGGCCCACGAACTGACGCACGTGGTGCAGCAGAGCGCGGGCCGCCCGCGGTAACGCCTCGTTCGCCGGGCGACATCGAACGGCGCGACGAGAATGAGAATGACGTCATGCCGCGCGGGGCACGCTCCGCGCGGTTGTTTGTTTGATGGGAGAGCGTGGCCGAGGGTGCGTTAGCCCGCGCACCTGATGTCCTGGTCGATCGCGGGGGCCCAGCGCCGCGCCCGGGCCGCGTCGAAGGCGGGCGGGAAGCTGATCGGCGTTCTCCTTTCGAGCAGGTACTCGAGCACCATCTCGACGACGCGGGACGGGGCGAGCCGTCCGCCGCACCAATGGTCGTGATCGACCCACGCGAGGGTGACCCGGTGGTCCGAGCGTGTGCCGTCGGCGTGGGTGACGTGGACCTCGTAGCGCCAGCCGCGGGGCGTCTCGGCCTCGTGGCCAACGTCAACGCGGGATGTCGGGCGCGTGGTGCTCATGGGTTCAGCGAAACAGGGAGACAGGGGGAGAAGAGACAAAGACCAGGGATCTGAACAAGGGAGGTGGCCCGAAGCGCCGGGGGTGGAATGGGGCCACCCGCGGGCGTTGGCGGGCCGCCCATCGTACGATTCGGCGTTCGCGGATCGAGTCTTGAGCGCAAGGAAATGGGACGGGCCTGGTGAGGGGTGCGGGGCCGCGTGCCCCGGAAGGTCCCGGGCGATTTTGTTCGCATCGCCCGATTTCGTTCAAGCCTCGGCGCGGCACGGAGCGGGATTCATGCAGTTCATTCTCGAAACCATCCGCCTGGGGCTCACCAACCTGCGCCTGCACATGCTCCGCTCGGTGCTGACGGCGCTCGGCATCATCCTGGGCGTGGCGGCGGTGATCACGATGGTCTCGATCGGCGAGGGCTCCAAGCTCGAGGCGCTGTCGCAGCTGGAGCGTCTCGGCGCGCGGAACATCATCGTCCGCTCGCAGAAGCCGCCCGAATCCACCAACTCGCAGCAGAGCGGCTCGCGCGGCGGCGGGCGTTCGTCGTTCATCAGCCGATACGGCATCCTGCGCGAGGACCTCGACGTGGTCCGCGCCAACTTCCCCAACGCCGAGGCGATCGTGCCGCTCAAGGAGATCGGGAGCCAGATCCTCCGCAACGAGAACCGCAAGACGAGCCAGTGCTATGGGACGACTCCCGAGTTCCCCTCGGTCTCCAACATCAGCGTGGCGCGCGGGCGCTATCTGTCGCAGAGCGACATGGACGAGCACGCGATGGTCGCGGTGATCGGGGCCGAGGTCGCGCGCCAGATGTTCCCGCTCGAAGACCCCCTGAACAACACGATGCGCATCGACGAGAAGGTCGTCACGGTCGTCGGCGTGCTGGCGCCGGTCGGGCTGGCGGCGGGGAGCGGCGCGGCACTGGTCGGGCGCGACCTCAACCTCGACGTTCACATCCCGCTCACCACGGCGCGATCGGTCTTCAGCGACCTGGTCGCCAAGCGCGAGACCGGCTCGTTCCAGGTCAGCGAGGTGCAGGTCTCGGAGATCTACATCTCGTCGAAGACGCGCGACGACGTTCTCTCTGACGCCGCCCGGGCCCGGCGCATCATGGACTCGCGCCACCCCGGGCTCACCGACGTGTCGCTGGTGGTTCCCTACGAGCTGCTCGAGCGCGCCCGCAAGAGCGCGCTGACGTGGCAGCTTGTTCTCTCGGCGATCGCGGGCATCTCGCTGCTCGTGGGCGGCATCGGCATCATGAACATCATGCTGGCTACGGTCACGGAGCGCACGCGCGAGATCGGCATCCGGCGCGCCATCGGGGCGTCGCGCCGGCACATCCTGTGGCAGTTCATGGTGGAGACGGGTGTGCTCTCGGCGGTGGGCGGCCTGATCGGCGTGGGCCTGGGCGTGGGCGGCAGCCTGCTGCTCGGCTGGGCCGTCCCGCGATTGGCGTCGGCGGGGATCCTCACGCCCGACGCGAACCTGCCGACGCGGGTGACGATGTGGTCGATCTGGCTGGCGTTTGCGGTGGCGGCGATGACGGGGCTGGTCTTTGGCATTTACCCCGCGCGCAAGGCCGCCCGCCAGGACCCGATCGTCGCGCTGCGGCATGATTGAGGGAGCGCATTGGTCACCAGGCGATTGCGATGTGCGAGAGTTGTGATCGATCGAAAAAAAAAGAGAGCCCACCTCGGAGAGGCGGGCCTCCACACACAGAAGGGCTGTTGGCGGCGTTACGCCGAGGTCGTCATCAGGCCCGCGGCGAGTTGTTCGCCCGCTTCGCCGGCGCGCTGGTTGAGTTCGCGGAACTTTGAGGGCACGCGGGCGGCGATGGCGGCGGCCAGTGTCTCGCGCGGCACGACGGGCACCAGCGTGTTGAGCACGCACAGCGCCACGGAGTTGGCGACGACCTTGGTCCCGACCTTGATCGCGGTCTCGGTGATCGGGAGGCGGAAGACGCGTCCGGGGCTGGTGAACTCCGGGCCGATGTTGGTCGAGTCGAAGATGACGACGGTGTCGGGGGTGCACTTGCCGCCGTATTTCTTGGCCGCCTCGGCCGACATGCACAGGAGCACGTCGGGCAGGGTGACCTCGGGATAGGCGATGGTGCCCTTGGAGATGATGACTTCGGCGCGGCTGGAGCCCAGGCGGGCTTCGGGGCCGTAGGTCTGGGTCTGGACGACATTGCGGCCGTCCATCATGGCGGCTTCGGCGAGGATGACGCCGGCGGTGATGAGGCCCTGGCCTCCCGCGCCGCTGAAGCGGATCTGGATCGGGTCTTTGAGGGTGTTGCTCACGAGGCGCTCCGTTTCCCGCTGGCGCTGGCGATCTTCTGCTTGTACAGGGCTTCGTAATCGGCGCGTTCTTCCTCGCGGAAGATGCCGGTGGGCATGACTTCGGCCTTGGGCTGGTCGGTCTCGCCGCAGGTGCAGTCGTGGAGGGGCGAGCTGGTGTCGCGGAGGTAGTGGACCATGTCGTAGGGCTCGGCGACGTCGTTCATGCGCCCGAAGTAGGTGGGGCAGGAGGTGAGGATGTCGACGAAGGAGAAGCCCTTGTGGAGGATGGCGCGCTTGATGTAGGACGTGAGCTGCTTGTGATCGAAGGAGGTGGTGCGTGCGACGAACCCGGCGCCGGCGCCCAGAGCGAGGCGGACGAGGTCGAAGGGCTGCTCGATGGAGCCCATGGTCGAGGTGGTGCTGCGCTTGCCGACGGGGGTGGTGGGGGCCAGCTGCCCGCCGGTCAGGCCGTAGATCCCGTTGTTGAAGACCAAGGCGGTGATGTCGAGGTTTCGGCGGCAGGCGTGGATGAAGTGGTTGCCGCCGATGGCGGAGGCGTCGCCGTCGCCCATGATGGCAAAGACGCGGAGCTCGGGGTTGGCGAGCTTGATGCCGGTGGCGAAGGCCAGGGCGCGCCCGTGGGTGGTGTGCATCGTGTTGAAGTCGAGGATGAAGGGGGTTCGCCCGGAGCAGCCGATGCCGCTGACGACCGCGATCTTGTTCTGATCGAGGTTGAGCTCGCCGATGGCCTCGAGGAGGGCCTTGACGATCATGCCGTCGCCGCAGCCGGGGCACCACACGTGGGGGAGCTGGGCGGTGCGGAGGAATCTGCGATAGTTGTCGCTCACGAGCGCACCACCTTTCCGGCGGAGGTTGCGAAGGGTGCGACGGCGGCGTCCGCGATCTGGGCCGGCGTCAGGAGGTGGCCGTCGATCCGGCTTACGGGGATGACCTGGCTGCGGCCGTTGGCGGCGCGCCCGATCTCGCGGACGAGCTGTCCCATGTTGAGCTCGGGGACGACAATGGTGTCCACACGCTCCGCGACTTCCTCGATCAGGAAATCGGGGAAGGGCCAGAGGGTCTTGAGCGAGAGGAGGCCCGCGCGGATGCCCTGGGCGCGGAGGAGGTCGACGGCGGACTGGGCCGGTCGGCTCGTGATGCCGTAGCTGATGATCGCGAGCTCGGCGTCGTCGAGCAGGTAGCGATCGTGGAGCGCCAGGTCGCGGACGTGGTTCTGGACCTTTCCGACCATGCGGGTCAGCTCGCGGGCGGCGGCCTCGTCGCTGACGGCGAAGCCCTCGGCACCGTGGGCCAGGCCGGTGATGTGGTAGCGGGCGCCCTGCCCGAAGGGGAGGAACTCGTCGTTGGCGAAGGGCTTGTATGCCTTAACGTCGGCGGGGCGCTTGGCATCGATGACTTCGATGTCGCCGGGTTCCGGCCAGTCGATGTTCTCACGCATGTGCGCGAGCACCTCGTCCATGAGCAGCACGACGGGGACGCGGTACTGCTGGGCGAAGTTGAAGGACTTGACGGTCATGTCGAAGGCGTCGCGGACCGTGGAGGCGGTGAGGACGATGATGGCGTGGTCGCCGTGCGTGCCCCAGATGGACTGCATGACGTCGCCCTGCGCGCCCTTGGTGGGCTGGCCGGTGGAGGGTCCCCAGCGCTGGCAGTTGACGATGACGCAGGGGGTCTCGGTGATGGAGGCGTAGCCCAGCCCCTCCTGCATGAGCGAGAAGCCCGGGCCGCTGGTGGCGGTGAGGGTCTTGGCGCCGCCCCAGGCCGCGCCGATGATGGCGGAGATGGAGGCGATCTCGTCTTCCATCTGGATGAAGGTGCGTCCGAGTCGCGGCATCTCGTAGGAGAGGATCTCCATGACCTCGGAGCTCGGGGTGATGGGGTAGCCGGCGTAGAAGTTGCAGCCGGCGTACATGGCGGCGTGGGCGCACGCCTCGTTTCCCTGGATGAGACGCTTCTTGCTCACAACACCGGCGCTCCTTCCTTCGCGAAGACACGGGCGCGATCGGAGGCGCCGCGTTGGATCCAGATGGCAAAGTCGGGGCAGCGAGCCTCGCACATGCCGCAGAACACGCAGGTGTTCGGGTCCTTGACGATGATCTTGGTGGCCTGGTCCAGCGCCAGCGTGTTGGTGGGGCAGCTGGTGACGCACACGTTGCACCCCTTGCAGAGCTTGGGGGCGGTGGTGAGGCGGTAGTCGGCCTGGTAGTGCTTGACTTGGCCGTTGTCGGACTCGATCTTCGGCGCGGGGGTCTCGCGGCGCGGCGAGCGGGCCTTGCCGGCGAGGGTGCGGTCGATGGCGAGGGCGGCCTTGCGCCCGTCGCGCACGGCCTGGACCACGGTCGATCCGCCGTTGATGCAGTCGCCGCCCGCGAAGAGGTTGGGCACGCTGGTCCGCATCTCGTCGTCGACCTTGACGACGCTGCCCTTCATCTCAGCACCGAGCGCGGTGAAGAGTTCGAGCAGCGGCTTCTGGCCGATCGCCTTGACGACCATGTCGGCCTCGACCACGAACTCCGAGCCCGGGATGGGTTCGGGGCGCGGGCGGCCGGAGGCGTCGGGAGCGCCCAGGCGCATCTTGATGCAGCGGACGCCGGTCACGCGGTCGGTGCCGATGAACTCCAGCGGCGCGACCTGGGTCATGAGCTTGACGCCCTCGCGCTTGGCGTAGTGGATCTCGTGGGCGAAGGCGGGCATGTCGGCCTCGCTGCGCCGGTACAGCATCACCACTTCGCTGGCGCCCATCATCATCGACTGGCGGGCCACGTCGACAGCGGTGTTGGCGCTGGTCGCCTCGGTGGAGTGGAGCATGACGGCTTCGCGGGCGACGTCGATGGCGGTGTTGCCGCCGCCGATGACGGCGACGCGGCGCCCGATGGTCAGGCCGCCGGCGGGCCCGAGCTTGAGGGCCTCGATGAACTTGAGGGACTCCCAGACGTTGGGGAGCCACTCGCCGGGGAGCTTGGCGGGCATGTCGTCGCCCATACCGACGCCGACGAAGATGGCCTCGTGCGCCTGGCGGAGCTGGGCCGGCGTGATCTGTGTTCCCACGCTCACGCCGAACCGGAGCTGCACGCCAAGGCGCTTGATCTGTTCAACTTCTTCCGGGAGGGGGCGGTACTGCTGCTTGTAGGGGGCGATGCCGCGGGTGATGAGGCCGCCCGGGAAATCACGCTGCTCGTACACGACGACCTGGTAGCCGAGCTTGGCGAGTTCGGCGGCGCAGGCGAGGCCGGCGGGCCCGGCGCCGATCACGCCGACGCTGGCGAAGCGCTGCGCGTTGGGGCGCGGGGCGGCGACGGCGGTGCCCGCTTCCAGGCCCTTGTCGGTCGCGAAGCGCTGGAGGCGTCCGATCTGGATCGCGCGGCGGCCTTCCTTCAGGAGCACGCACGAGCCCTGGCAGAGAACCTCGACCGGGCACACGCGGGCGCATGTGCCGCCCAGGATGTTGTCGGCGAAGATCTTGGTGGCGGCGTCGACGGGTCGGCCCTGGGCGATGTCGCGGATGAAGCCCGGGATGTCGATCCCCGCGGGGCAGGCGCCCACGCACGGCGCGGAGGTGCACGGCCCGCCGCACTGAAGGCATGCTTCGGCCTCGTGCACGGCCTCGGACTCGGTGAGGGTCGGGTGGGCGTCGCGCGCGACGGGCCCAAGGAGCGATGCGCTGGGGATCGTGGTCACGATGGGACTCCTCCGCACTGGCGGGGACGAAGACTCCGATGGGTCAGATCGTCTCGGGCTCCATGCGGATCGCGCCGCAGGGACATTCGGTCGAGCACAGGCCGCAGCCCTTGCAATAGTCGTAGTTGAACTTGAACCGCTTGCCGGGTCCGAGCTTGATGACGGCGTTGTCGGGGCAGACGCCGAAGCAGTTGTCGCACTCGAAGCAGTTGCCGCAGGAGAGGCAGCGGCGCGCCTCGAAGAGCGCGTTGGACTCGTCGAGCCCGCCGACGACCTCTTCGAAGTTGGAGATGCGCCGGGCGGCGTCGAGCGCGGGCTGAATCGTCACGGGCGCGTCGGTGTAGTACCAGGTGTTGAGGTTCTCGAACTTGGCGACCTCGTGCTTGGGTGCGGGGACGTAGGTGGTGTTGCGGAGGAAGGCGTCGATGTGGCGGGCGGCCTTCTTGCCGTGCCCGATCGCGACGGTGACGGTGCGTTCGGCGGGGACCATGTCGCCGCCGGCGAAGACGCCGTGACGCCCGGTCATCATGTCGGGACCGACCTCGACCACGCCGTCGGTGATCGTGAGGCCGTTGACCTTCGAGAGGAACGAGAGATCGACGTCCTGGCCCAGGGCCAGCACGCACGAATCGGCTTCCATGGTCTCGAACTCGCCGGTGGGCTGGGGCTTGCCCTTGTCGTCGAGCTTCATCTTCTCGACGGTGAACTTGCCCTCGCTCTCGGCCTTGATGGTCGAGAGCCACTTGAACATCACGCCCTCTTCTTCGGCCTCGCGGACCTCGAAGTCGTGGGCGGGCATCTTCTCGCGGGTGCGCCGGTAGACGACGATCGCTTCCGACGCGCCGAGGCGCTTGGCGGAACGCGCCACGTCCATGGCGGTGTTGCCGCCGCCGTAGATCAGCACGCGCCGGCCCAGGAGCGGCTGGTCGCCGGCTTCCACGCCGCGGAGGAGTTGGAGCGCGTCCAAGATCTTGCCCGCGTCGCCCGCGGGGATGTAGGCACGCTTGGCCAGGTGAGCGCCGACGGCCAGGAAGACGGCGTCGAACTTCTCGGTGCGCATCGTCTGGTCGAGGTCGGCGACCTTGTGGTTGAGCTTGATGGTGACGCCCAGGTCGGTGATGCGCTTGATCTCGGCGTCGAGCACGTCACGCGGGAGACGGTACTTCGGGATGCCGAAGCGCATCATGCCGCCCGCCCACGGGCCGGCCTCGTAGATCGTGACGTGGTGCCCCATGCGCGCGAGGTGATAGGCGGCGGAGAGGCCCGAGGGCCCCGCGCCGACGACCAGCACGCTGCGTCCGGTCGCGGGCGCGTCGGGCTTGACGCGCCAGTTGTTCCGGATCGCCAGATCGCCCAGGAAACGCTCGACGCTGTGGATCGAAACGGCGGTGTCCACGCGGGCGCGGTTGCAGAAGTCCTCGCACGGGTGATAGCACACACGCCCCATGCACGCGGGCATGGGGTTGTTCTTCATGATCTCGCGCCACGCTTCCTCGTAGTTGCCTTCTTCGGCGAGGTACAGCCAGTGCTGGATGTTCTCACCGGCGGGGCAGGCGTTGTTGCAGGGCGGGAGGCGATCGACGTAGACGGGGCGCTCGGTGCGCCACGAGCCGGTCTTGTTGACGAGGCTCGAACCGATGTCCAGCGTGATGGCGAAGGGCTTGTTCACGCGGGTGCTCCTTCCTGGGCCAGGCCGAAGCGGCGGATGTTGCGGTCGGCGATCGCCTGGATCATCGCCACGCGGGCGGGATCACCCCGGCCCTTGAAGAGGTGCGCGAATCGGCTCTGTGACTTGAGATAGTCGTCCACCGGGATCAGCTTGCGGATCGGGCGGCGCCCGGTGATCTCGCCGTACTCGGCCTCGAAGATCGGGAAGAGGCCCGATTCGGCGGCGAGGCGGGCGACCTTGAGCGTGTCGCCGGTGTCGCACCCCCAGCCCAAGGGGCAGGGGACGTGGACGTGGATGTAGCGGGCGCCGTGGAAGCCCATGGCCTTCTCGACCTTGTATTCGAGGTCGCGCAGGTCGCAGACCGAGGCGGTCGCGGTGTAGGGGATGCCGTGCGCCATGGCGATGAGCGGGACGCTCTTGCCCTGGCCGAAGACGTTGCCGGGCTGCTCGCCCACGGCGGGCGTGGTGGCGGTGCGAGCGGCGGCGGGCGTGGCGCTGGAGCGCTGCACGCCGGTGTTCATGTAGGCCTCGTTGTCGTAGCAGATGTAGAGCACGTCGTCGTTGCGCTCGAACATGCCCGAGAGGCAGGCAAAGCCGATGTCGACGGTGCCGCCGTCGCCGCCCTGGGCGATGACGCGGACGTCGTTGCGTCCCTTGACGCGCATGGCGGCGGCCATGCCGGTGCCGACGGCGGCGGCGTTGGCGAACAGGGAGTGGAGCCACGCGACGCGCCACGAGGATTCGGGGTACGGCGTGGAGAAGACCTCGAGGCACCCGGTGGCGTTGGCGACGACGAGCTTGCCGTTGACGGCGCGCATGGCGGCGTCAAGGGCGTAGCGGGCGCCCAGCGCCTCGCCGCACCCCTGGCACGCGCGGTGCCCGGAGTTGAGCGAGTTGTTTCGGGTGGTGTCGGACTGCACGCTGCGGACGGAGACGTCGAGCAGGCGATTGCCGACGGTGAACGTGCCGGTCTGATAGAACTTGACGCGTTGCGGACCGCTCATGGAGAGTCCTTTAGTGGGCCGTCGCGGGTGCGGCGGAGAGGTCGCGGAGGATCGCTTCGGCCGCGGGGCCGGTGCGACGGGCGAGGCGTTCGCGCTCGAGCTGGCGCTGCACCACGCCGAGATTGAGATCGAGGAAGCTGACGGGTTCGAGCGCGCCGTCGATCGCCGACTTGAAGACCTTCTTCAGGCTGGCGCGGGTGATGGGGCGCCCGCCCAGGCCGGCGATGACGGTGTAGACCGTGGTGTTGCGATCGGGGAGGGCCATGCGCAGGTTGTGGGAGACGTTGCCGCCGATCCCGACCGAGAGGCTCTTCTCGATGGTGATGATGCGCTTGGCCTTGCCCAGGGCCTTGTTGAGCGCGGCGGTGGGGAAGGGTCGGAAGGAGCCGATGCTCACGTTGCCGATCTTCACGCCGTCCTTCCGCATGTCGTCGACGACGTCCTTGATCGTGCCGTTGACCGAGCCGAGCCCGACGACGATGGTCTCGGCGTCGTCGGCGCAGTAGGTGCGGATGAGTCCGCCCGAGTCGCGCCCGAACTTCTGCTTGAATTCGACGGCGAGTTCGGGGATCCGTTCCAGCGCCTGGAGCTGCTTGGCGTGGGCGAGGTAGCGCACTTCCATGAATGCTTCCGGACCGACCATCGCGCCGATCGTCACCGGGTCGTCGGGGTCGACGACCTGGCGCGGCTCATAGGGCGGGAGGAAGGAGTCGACCTGTTCCTGCGTGGGGAGGTCGACGCGGTCGTAGGCGTGCGTGAGGATGAACCCGTCCATGCAGACCATCACGGGCACCGAGAGTTCCTCGGCGAGCTTGAAGGCCTGGATGTGGAGGTCGACGGCTTCCTGGTTGTCCTCGGCGAAGAGCTGGATCCAGCCGGCGTCGCGGAGGGCCATGCTGTCGGTGTGGTCGTTCCAAATGTTGATCGGCGCGCCGATGGAGCGGTTGCCGACGGTCATGACGATGGGCAGGCCCAGGCCGCCCGCGTTGTAGACGGCCTCGGCCATGTAGAGGATGCCCTGGCTGGCGGTGGCGGTGTAGGCGCGAGCGCCGGCGGCGGAGGCGCCGATGGCGACCGACATGGCCGCGAACTCGCTCTCCACGTTGATGTACTCGCAGTTGGCGAGCTTCCCGCTCTTCACCAGCGAGCCGAGCCCCTCGACGATGTGGGTCTGCGGCGTGATGGGGTAGGCGCAGATGACCTGCGGACGGCACAAACCGATCGCTTCGGCGACGGCCTGGGAGCCCTCACACTGTTTGAGCATGGGCCCGTGCTCCTTCCTTCTTGATGTCGACGTTGGCGAACATGGCGAACGCATCGCGGGCCGCCGCGATGTTCTTCTCACCAACCTCGCCCTTGAACTTCTGGCGGATGGCGGCCTCGATCGACGCGAGTTTGAGCTTGCCCGTGATCGCGCACAGGCCCGCGAGCAGCACGGCGTTGGGCACCGGGCGCCCGACGTGGCGCAGGGCCAGGTCCGTCGCGGGCAGGCAGGCGGCGTGCCCGCGCGGGAGCTTGCCCACGAACTCGCCGATCCCGAGCTGGTCGAGGCTCCGGCTGGAGTTGATGAGCACGTAGCCCTCGGGGGACAAGCCCTCGAAGACCTTGACCTGATGGAGCAGGGTCGGGTCCTGGATGATCACGGCGTCGGGAGACGTGATGGGCTCGCGCGAGCGGATCTCGCTCTCGTTCAGGCGGCAGAACGCCACCACCGGTGCACCCATGCGCTCGGAGCCGAAGCTCGGAATCGCCTGCGCCCAGTACCCCTCCTCGAAACCGGCGATCGACAGCATCTCCGCCGCCGTCACCACGCCCTGGCCACCCCGCCCGTGGATGCGAACTTCAAACATGGCGGTCCCCTTGGCGCTTTGCGCCGTTGGTCCTCCGCTGCAAACCACGCGCCATATTGAGGATGTCTGAGTCCAAAAGTCAACAAATACCCGGGAATCGGGGCGATGAATCCCTGGGATGGCTACCACGCTCGACTTTGCGTTAGAGGTAACTCTTCCGGAATTATCCGAACAAATTGCTGACTCTTGGGTCGCAGTGGTTGTAGTTATCAGAATTGAGAATTACGGTTCCGATATTCTCCGTGATTAGAGAATCGGAAGCGGGGGTTACGGCCCGACCGCGTGCAGGGACTGCATGACCACCCGCAGGCCCACGGCGACCAAGGCGACGGCCAGCACCCGCAGGATCCACGCCGCTGGGGTGCGGTGGGAGAGGTGGGTGCCCAATTGGGCGCCGATGATCGCGCCCACGGCCAGGGCGATGGTGCGTCGGATGCCGGTGTGAAACTCGCCGCTCACAACGTGAACGATTGTGCCCGCCAGGGCGGTGAACATGAGGACGAAGTGCGAGGTGCCGGCCGCCAGGTGAACCGGGAAGCGGAGCACGTAGACCATGGCGGGGACATGGATGATCCCGCCGCCGATGCCGAGCAGGCTGGAGACGAAGCCGACGAGGAGGCTGAGGAGCCCGCCGCGGAGCTTGGCGTTGGGTACGCCGGCGCGGCGATCGATGTTGCTGAGGGGTCGGGCCGAGCCGGCGATCAGGAGCGCCATGGCGACGATGACCAGCAGCGAGCCGAGCCAGAGGTCGAAGGCGGCGCGCGGGATGCGGGAGGTGACGACGGCGCCCGCGATGGCGCCGGGGATGCCCAGCGCGATGAAGAGCCAGCCGGCTCGGTAGTCGATCTTCTTCTGGCGCGCGTATCCAAACGAGCCCGACGCGGCGTTGAAGGCGACGACCGCGAGCGAGATGCTGGCGAGGGTCTCGGGGCGCTCGTTGGGATAGAGCAGCACGAGCACGGGCATGAGCAGGAAGCCGCCGCCCGCGCCGATGAGCGTGCCGATGCCGCCGATCAGAATTCCCAGCAGCGCCAGCGCGACGTACATCATCAGCGACGGTTCTCCCGCGGCGTGAGCGTTGTGCGAGCATAGCTCGGCGCGAGCGGCGCGCGCTCATCAACGCATGTCTGACTGCGAATTCACGTTTGAGAGCGCTCGTGGGTCGCAGGGAACGAGCACGACGCGATCGGCGGGAAGGGCCGAGTGGAGCGCCCGCTGCTGGCACGCGAGTTTCTCGCGCAGGATGGGGAGAGACTCGACGCGGTAGATCGCGAGGGTCGGGTGCGGCGCGGGATCGCCGGCGAACAGCGCGAGAGCGGCGGGGTTGGAAGCAAACGCCGCGAGCAGTGCGTGGATGGTGGCGGCGTCAATGCTGGGCATGTCGCCAGCGGCGACGAAGACGGGTGAGTTGACGCACGCGAGCGCGGAGATTACGCCGCCGATCGGTCCGACGCCCGGGTGCTGGTCGTGGATGACGCCGTCGGCGAGCGGGAGGAGCGCGGGGTCGCAGTTACCGACGAGCATGACGCGCGGGCCGAAGACGGAGCGGAGCGCGTTGATGGGCCGCTGCACGAGCACGCCGTCGTGCATGGGTTCGAGGAGCTTGTCGCGTCCGAAGCGGGAGCTCTTGCCGCCGACGAGGACGACGGGCTGGATGGCGGCGAGGTGGGCTTGGTGCGGTTGCATTGCGGAGTCGGATGAGGACACGGGCGGGGACCGCCGGGCCACCTGGGGCGATCGGCGTGGACTGCGAGAGCGCACGGAGCCCGTCGGCTTCTCTAGCGCTCGTGGTGGATCACCTTTGAGCCGGGCGCGGATGACGGCGCGGCGTCGGGCCGGCCGTCGTCTTTCACTTCGCCGCGGAGCGTTTCGATCGCGTGGGGCAGGATGTCGAGAAGTGCTTCGAGGTTCTCGGTCGAGCCGCGGAGCGAGCCGGGGAGCGTGAGGATCAGGGTGCGCCCGAGGGTACCCGCGACGCCGCGCGAGAGGAACGTCCGCGGCGTCTTGCTCATGCAGCGCAGGCGGGCGAGTTCCATGAGCCCCGGGTGCTGACGCTCGAGCACGGAGAGTGCGGCTTCGGGCGTGACGTCGCGCGGCGCCAGCCCCGTGCCGCCCGTGCTGAGAACGAGGTCGAGGCCGGCGCGGGACCATTCGACGAAGCACGCGGCGAGTTGGTCTTTTTCGTCCGGGAGGCAGCGGGTCGCGACGATGGTGGCGCCGAGCCTGGTGCGCAGGAGTTCGGCAAGCGCGGGTCCGGAGGTGTCGGTGGCCTGGCCGCGTGAGCAACGATCGCTGACCGTGAGCACGCCCGCGCGGATCGGATTCGTCGTGCTCATGGCGTGCCTCTCTCCGGAGCGGTGTAGGCGCCCGATCGCCCGCCGGTCTTTTCCAGCACGCGGACGCCCTCGATCACCATCCCCTTGTCGACGGCCTTGCCCATGTCGATCACGGTGAGGCACGAGACGGCGACCGCGGTCAGCGCCTCCATCTCCACGCCGGTGCGCGACTGGGTGCGCGCGGTCGCGACGATCCGCACGCGATCGTCGAGCAGCTCCGCGCGCACGTCGATGGCGTCGAGCGGGAGCGTGTGGCAGAGCGGGATGAGTTCGTCGGTGCGCTTGGCGGCCTGGATCCCCGCGAGGCGCGCGACCTCGAGCAGCGAGCCCTTGGCCAGCGAGTTCTCGCGGATGCGTGCGGCGAGTTCGTGCGAGACGCGGACAAAGCCCTCGGCGGTGGCGGAGCGCGCGGTGATGGGCTTGTCACCCACGTCGACCATGTGAGCCCGGCCGTCGGGGGTGAGGTGGGAGAGGCGCGAGGCTGGGGAGTCTGGATCGGGCAAGCGGTGTTCCTCTTTCGCGATGACGACGCGCCGCGAACCGCGGACAAGAAGATCATTCACCGCGGAGAGCGCCGAGTGCGAAGAGTTCTGAATGTTGTTCGACGTGCGAGATGCGGTCGGAGCGGGTGCCGTGCGCGGCCGCACCTCCACGGTCCCGATGCGAAGTTGGTGAAATCGCTGCGTATCGATTCGTGCACTAACCCGATCGAAATCCGAATCAATGTTCGCGACAATCCGGGTTGACGGCGACGGAGATTTCAGCCGGTGGGGTGCGGGTGACCGATTGGCGGGGGCTTGATTCAACACCAGCGTCCTCTATTATGGATACGCGCGTCAACTATCCAGGTTGGCGCGTCGCGCCTTCAATTGAGTTCGCCATCTTGAGGAGTCTTTCATGCCCGGTACGGCCCAGCCATCGGCGTCCAAGGGTTTGCGTGGTCGGCGCTTGCAGTCGCTGAAGCGGCCGGTTCCATCGGACATCGCGATCGCGCAGGCCGCAGTGCCGCGTCCGATCGCGGAGATCGCGGAGGAACTCGGCATCCTCAAGCGCGAGCTCGAGCCGTACGGGCACACCAAGGCGAAGGTTCACCTTGAGATCCGCGATCGGCTGGCGACGCGCCCGACGGGTAAATACGTCGTGGTCACCGCGATCACGCCCACGCCGCTCGGCGAGGGGAAGACGACGATGACGGTGGGCCTGTCGCAGGCGCTGGGCGCGCACCTGGGCAAGAGCGTGTTCACGTGCATTCGCCAGCCTTCGATGGGCCCGACCTTCGGCATCAAGGGTGGGGCGGCGGGCGGCGGCTACAGCCAGGTGATCCCGATGGAGGACTTCAACCTCCACCTCACGGGCGATATTCACGCCGTTACCGCGGCGAACAACCTGCTGGCGGCCGCGATCGACACGCGCGTGCTATATGAGGACACGCACCCGGATGATCGCGCGAACATGGCGGCGCAGTGCAGGAAGGACGCGAGCGGCAAGCTGCTCTTCTCCGCGGTGCATGCGCGGCGGGCGGCGCGGCTGGGCATCAAGGCGTCGTCGCCCGAGGAGCTGAGCGACGCGCAGGTGCGCGACGTGTTCCGATTGGATATTGATCCCGACACGATCACGTGGAACCGCGTGGTGGACGTGAACGATCGGATGCTGCGCCGGATCCAGATCGGATTGGGCGCGGAGGAGAACAGGCCGCGGACCACGGGGTTCGACATCGCGGTGGCCAGCGAGGTGATGGCGGTGCTGGCGCTGTCGACGGGCCTGGAGGACATGCGGAGCCGCCTGCGGAAGATGGTGGTGGGCTTTGATCGCAAGGGCCGCCCGGTGACGGCGGACGACCTGGGTGCGGCGGGCGCGATGACGGTCCTGCTCAAGGACGCGATCATGCCGAACCTGATGCAGACGCTGGAGGGCACGCCGGTGTTCGTGCACGCCGGGCCGTTCGCGAACATCGCGCATGGCAACTCGTCGATCATCGCGGACCAGATCGCGCTGAAGCTCGCGGATTACGTGGTGACCGAGGCGGGGTTTGGTTCGGACATCGGGTTTGAGAAGTTCGCGAACGTGAAATGCCGGAGCAGCGGGCTTCGCCCGTCGTGCGCCGTGGTGGTGGCGACGGTGCGGGCGCTCAAGATGCACGGCGGCGGGCCGAAGGTCGTGGCGGGCAAGGCGCTGGATGATGCGTACACCAGCGAGAACCTGACGCTCCTGAAGGCGGGGCTGCCGAACCTGGTGAGGCACGTGCAGAACGTGCGTCGCTACGGCGTGCCGGTGGTTGTCGCGGTCAACACGTTCACGACCGACACCGACGCGGAAATCCAGATGGTGCGCGAGGCGGCGCTGGCGGCGGGCGCGAGCGCGGCGTGCCGGACGAGCGTGTGGGCCGACGGCGGCGCGGGCGCGACGGAGCTGGGCGAGGCGGTGATCACGGCGTGCGATCGGGCCGGCGAGTTCAAGTTCCTGTATCCGCTCGAGGCGACGGTCGAGCAGAAGATCGAGGCGTTGGCCAGGTCGTACGGGGCGGCGGGCGTCGATTTCGCGCCCGAGGCGCTGACGAAGATGAAGCGCTACACCGAGCTTGGCTATTCCAGCCTGCCCATCTGCATGGCCAAGACGCACCTGTCGTTCTCCGACAACCCGGACCTGAAGGGAGCGCCGGAGAACTTCCGCATCACGATCCGCGACATGCGGGCGTCGGTGGGGGCGGGGTTCATCTATCCGCTGGTGGGAACGATGCGCACGATGCCGGGCTTGCCGCCCAGGGCCGCGTTCATGGAGGTCGACATCGATCCGGCGACGGGCCGGGTCGAGGGGCTGTTCTGATCGACCGCCCGTGGGCGAGTTCGGACAAGATCGGGTGGTTTGAGCGGGCTTGTTCCGGGCGGGCCCGGCGTGGTAGAACGTTTGCGTTGGCGTGCACGGGAGACGCGGCATGAGCACCAGGTCCAGGGCCTATCGCGCGACGCACAAACCCGAGGGGGCGCTGGAATCGGTGATCCCCGAGTTCCACGCGGTCGCGGAGGAACGCGGCAAGCTTGATCAGGCGGCGGTCGCCGAGCTGGCGCGACGGGTGTCGCTCCCGGTCGCGGCGGTGCGCGGCGCGGTCTCGTCGTACGACGATTCAAACGTCAATCCGAACGCGATCCGCGTCTGCACCGGGACATCGTGCATGCTCTCGGGCGGCGGCGAGGTGCTGCGCGAATTGCAGAAGCACTACCCGTGCCACGGCACGTACTGCCTGGGCTATTGCGATCGCGGGCCGGCGGCGATGACGGCGGACGGATACGTCGTGCCCAACTTGCCGGTCGCGATGGTGAACGTCTTTGCACAGGGCGGGCCTCTGCCCCACCCGGCGCCGCCGTCGATCCGCACGGTGTCGCGCCACGCGATCGTGAACGCGCGGATCGAGAAGTCGATCGACCCGCGCGGCGCGGCGCCGGAGTATGCGGGGCTGCGTGCGGCGCTGCAGCTCACCCCCGAGCAGGTTGTCGAGGCCGTGCTGGCCTCGGGCCTGCGCGGGCGCGGCGGTGCGGCGTTCCCGACCGGAAAGAAGTTCCAGCTGGCGGCCCGCGCCGCGGGCTCGCCCAAGTTCATCGTCGCCAACGGGGACGAGGGCGACCCCGGCTCGTTCATCGATCGCGAACTGATGGAGCGCGACCCGCACTCGATCCTGGAGGGCATGGCGATCGCGGGGCACGCGGTCGGCGCCTCGCGCGGCATCGTCTTCATCCGCTCGGAGTACCCGGTCTCCGTTGACGTGATGAACACCGCGATCAAGCGGGCTACCGACGCGGGCTTCCTGGGCAAGGACGCGCTGGGCAAGGGCAAGGCGTTCGACATCGAGGTCGTGCGCGGCATGGGCTCGTACGTCTGCGGCGAAGAGACGGCTCTGCTCGGCGCGATCGAGGGGATGCGGGGCGAGGTCTGGCCACGCCCGCCTTACCCGATCGAGTCGGGCGTGTTCGGCAAGCCCACGGTCGTCGACAACGTCGAAACACTCAACAACCTCCCGTGGATCATGGAGCACGGCGCGGCGGCGTTCGCGTCGATGGGCACCGCCGACAGCAAGGGCACCAAGGCGATCTGCTTCAACAAGGGCTTCGCCAGGCCCGGCATCGTGGAGGTCGAGTTCGGCATGCCCTTGGGCGACGCGATTGAGAAGCTGGCGGGCGGCGGCGCGGGCGGCGTGGAGTTGGAAGCGGTGCTGGTGGGCGGCCCGATGGGGAGCATCGTGACGCCCGATCAGTGGGACGCGCCGATCTGCTTCACCGCGATGGCGAAGCGCGGCATCAACCTCGGGCACGCGGGGCTGGTCGCGATCCCCAAGCCCGCGAATTGGGGCGCGATGCTGAAGCATCTCCTGGCGTTCATGCGCGATGAATCGTGCGGCAAGTGCGTGCCGTGCCGGCTGGGATCGACGCGTGCGTACGAGATGGCGATGGGCGGGCTTTCGCGGCGCGATCTGCCCAATTTCGAGCGGATCCTGGCGCTGATGAAGGAAGCCAGCCTGTGCGCGTTCGGGCGAGAAACGCCCGGGCCCGTGAAGACGATCCTTGAGAAGTTCGGCGACCGCATTTTCTCGGAGGGCGGGCGATGAGCGCCACCGATCGAACCACCGCGACGATCAACGGGAACGCGGTCGACGTGCGCCGCGGCGACACGATCCTGGCCGCCGCGACGCGCGCCGGGATCGAGATCCCCACGCTGTGCGCCGGCGACGGGATGGAGGCCGAGGGCGGCTGCCGCATGTGCCTGGTCGAGATCGACGGGCAGCGGGTGCAGGCGGCGTGCCACACGCCGATCTCGCCCGGGATGAACGTGCGCACCGCGACGCCGCACCTGAAGAGCATGCGCCACGATCTCCTGGCGCTCATGCTCTCGACCCAGCCCAAGGACGCGTGCTTCCCCGACGCCAAGGGCACGAAGTTCGAGCGCCTGCTGGCGGAATACGGCGTGGTCGACGCAACATTCGGGAACCACGGCGCCCACGCGTCGCTCGACGACAGCCACCCATACCTGCGCTTCGACCGCGACAAGTGCATCACCTGCCGCCTGTGCCTCAACGCGTGCGAGCAGGTGCAGGGGCAGTTCGTGTACGCGATCGAGGGGCGCGGCGGGCGCTCGCGCCTGGTCTACGGCGCGACGGATCGATTCGCCGACAGCGGGTGCGTGTCGTGCGGCGCGTGCGTGGTCGAGTGCCCGACGGGCGCGATCACAGACCGAGACCGCATCGAGATCGCGCCGTCGCGAGCGCCGCTCCACGCCGCGGGCAAGGCCGCGACGCGCGAGCACGTGCACCCGGACCACGCGGCGGATTCGGTGTGCGGCTATTGCGGCGTCGGGTGCCGGGTTCACATCGAGGCCAAGGACGGCGTGGTGCTGCGCATCAACGGCGTGGACGGCGCGGCGGTCAACGACGGGCACCTGTGCGTCAAGGGACGCTACGCGCACGGCTACCAGCGCTCGGGCGAGCGCCTGACGACGCCGCTCCTCCGCGACGCCTCGGGAACGCTGCGCCCCGCGACGTGGGACGAGGCGATCGGCTTCACCGCCCGGCGCCTTGTGGAGCTCCGCGACACCTACGGGCCCGACGCGCTGGGGACGATGACCTCGTCGCGATCGACCAACGAGGCCGCGTACCTCTTGCAGAAGCTCTTTCGCTCGATCATCGGGACCAACAACACCGACTGCTGCGCGCGCGTGTGCCACTCGTCGACGGCGGTGGCGCTGGGCATGACGACCGGCACGGGCGCGGCGACGGCGTCGTACGTCGACCTGGACGAAACCGGGTTGATTGTGCTCTCGGGCTCGAACCCGACCGAGGCCCACCCGGTGATCGGCGCGAGGATCAAGCAGGCGGTGCTGCGCGGCGCGGCGCTGGTCGTGATCGACCCGCGCTCGATCGAGATGTCCAACTACGCCGCGGTGCACCTGCAGCTCTGGCCCGGCACGAACGTGCCTCTCTTCAACGCGCTGGCGAAGGTCCTGGTCGAAGAGAACCTCTACGACAAGGACTATGTGGCGTCGCGCTGCGAGGGCTTCGAGGAGTTCAAGTCGTTCCTGGCGTCGCAATCGCTCGACGATCTCTCGCGCCTGACGCGCGTGCCCGTCGAGCAGATCCGCAAGGCCGCCCGCGTGATCGCGCAGCGCGGTCCGGGCCTGTTCGTCAGCGGGCTCGGGCTGTCGGAGCAGACGCAGGGCGTCGGGAGCGTGATGGCCTACAGCAACCTGGGCCTGCTCACGGGCGCGATCGGCAAGCACGGCTCGGGGATGCTCCCCCTGCGCGGTCAGAACAACGTGCAGGGCAACGCCGACATGGGCTCGCAGCCGTACTCGCTCACGGGCTACATGAAGCTGAGCGACCCCGCGGCGCGCTCGCGGCTCGAATCGATCTGGGGCAAGGCGCCGCCCGTCGAGGCGGGCAAGACGATCCCGGAGATGTACGCCTCGGCGATCGAGGGCAAGCTCAAGGCTCTGTGGATCCAGGGCGAGGACGTGGTCCAGAGCGATCCCAACACCGAGCACGTGAAGAAGGCGCTGTCGAGTGTCGAGCTCCTGATCGTGCAGGAGATCTTTATGACCGAGACGGCGGAGATGGCCCACGTGGTCTTCCCCGCGGCCGCGGTGCTCGAGCAGGAGGGAACGTTCACCAACGGCGAGCGCCGCATCCAGCACGTGCGCCCCGCTGTCTCGCCCCCCGGCATCGCGCGCCCGGACTGGGAAGTGATCCGCGACGTGGGGATCGCGATGAAGGGGCTTGGCTCGCGCTGGAAGTATGAGACGCCCGGCGACGTGATGGACGAACTGGCGAAGGTCGTGCCGCATCTGTTCGGCGGTGTGTCGTACGAGCGGCTCACCGGCGACGGGCTGCAATGGCCGTGCCCCTCGCCCGATCACCCGGGCACGCGCACGCTGCACCGCGACACGTTCGTGCGCGGCAAGGGTCTCTTCATGAGCGTGGACTACAGCCCGCCCATGGACAAGCTCTCGCGCGAGTTCCCGCTGGTGCTCATCACGGGCCGCGTGCTCGATCACTACAACGTCGGCACGATGACGCGGCGCACGCCCAGCGCGCGGATCGTCGATCGTGACGTGCTGGAACTGCACGCGGAGGACGCGGCGCGCCTCGGGATCGCCGACGGCTCGCGCGTGCGCGTCAAGAGCCGCTGGGGCCAGACCGTTGCGCCGGCGCGGATCTCGCGTCGCGTGATGCCAGGCACGAGCTTCCTGACGTTCCACTTCCCGGAGACGGGGTGCAATCTCGTGGTCGGGCCGAATTGTGATCCGACGAGCAAGTGCCCGGACTACAAGGTGGTGGCGGTGGAATTGACGCCAGCGTGAGGTGTGGTTTCACGCGTCGGGGCTGCGTGCGATTTCAGCCAAAGGCACGGGCCTCGCTCGTCGCGGGCCGAGGTGTGACTTTGCTCACGCCGTCGCGGGCTGGGCCTGTGGCGCGCGGGGCGCGGGCTTGGCGAACGCGGGGCGTTTGAGCGTGTGCCACTGGGCCGCCACGCCCAGGAGCGAGAGCGCGCCCCAGGCGATGAGCCAGTGGCGCGGCTCGGCGTTGAGCACGTTCGTCACGCTCGCGGGCAGGTCGGCGCTGAAGATGCTCACGAGGGAACCGCCGCAGGCGAGCACGAGCCCGGAGCCCAGGATCGCGGTGATGAGGGCGGCGGAGCGCTTGGGGGCGAGGAAGCCGAGCAAGAGGCCGAGCACGCCGGCCGCGAGGCCGCCACCCGCGATGCTGGAGCGGCTGCGCATCGGCATCGACGCCCAGCGGGCTTCGAGGTCCTTGGACATGGTGTCGCTGACGGAGCGCCAATCGCGCGATGTCGCCAGGGCCAGGATCGAGCCCTTGGGCGCGCTGCCCATGGACGTGTTGATCTGCGGGTCGGTCGGCGAGTACGTTGAGCTGTTGAGTGCCTGCTGATATTCCGCGACGATCGAGTCGACGTGAGCGCGGACGGGGTCGGTGGTGCCGAGCGGTTCGCCCAGCGCGCCGGGCTGACCGGCGAGCGATGCGGCGACCGCGAGCGCACCAACGCCCGCGAGTGCCGTCGCGCCGGCGGCGCCGACGACAAAGCGGAAGGCGGCCAGACCCAAGACCAGTCCGATCGCGCCGCCGCCGACAAGGCCGCTGAGCACGGGCGGGATGGGGACGTTTTGGAGGGGGCCGATCTCGGGCGCGATGTTCGCGCCGGCGACGCCGCCCAGCAAGAGGCCGGCGGTGGAGATCATGGCGCGGCAGAGTTTTCCACCGACCGCCCACAAGGACAGACCGACCAGCAAGCCCACGACGGCCAGTGCCCAGCCGGCGATGGGGGTCGAGACGGCGCTGTTGGCGGCGTCCTGAAGCCAGGCCGGGGGTTGAGCGGTGGAGGGATTCACGGGACGTGCCTTTCGAGGGGGCCGGGGGTCGGACAGGCCGGGCCGAACGGATTTTCCGCGCGGTTTACGAGCCACAGTAGTTTTCGGATCGCCGAACGCCCGATTTCGGAAAGTCCGAGAGGTTGGCGGACGATCCGTCAATGATCTCACAGTCGATACAGACGGAATACCGAACAAAGACCGGCAAATATTGCCGAGATTGACGGGGGCGACCGATGGCGGGCAAAGGCGGCAAGAAAAAGTCGGGCAAGGCGTCTGCCGAACGCACCGGCGGCAAGTCCGCCGGGAGCAAGGCCAAGCCAGCTGAGCCGATTCTCGACAAGCGGCCGACCATGAGCCAGCAGGCGGCCCAGAACGCGCTGGGCAAGCTGCGCGTGGGGATCAGCGGACTCGACAAGAAGCTGGTGAAGCTGCTGAACGAGCGGGCGGAACTGGTGGTCGAAGTGGGCAAGGTGAAGCGCCGCGCGGGGTTGCCGGTGTACACGCCGCACCGCGAGGCGGAGGTGATCGAGCGCGTGATCGGCTACAGCGGCGGGCCGTTGCCCGACCGCACGCTGGAGGGCGTGTATCGTGAGCTGATGTCGGGGAGTTTCCAGTTGCAGCAGCCGCTCCGTATCGGGTACCTGGGCCCGGCGGGGAGCTACTCGCACATGGCGGCGGTGAAGCACTTCGGCTCGAGCGTGGAGTTCGAGGACCTGCGCGAGATCGCGGGCGTGTTCACGGAGGTGCAGCGCGGGCACGTGCAGTACGGCTTGGTGCCGATCGAGAACTCGACCGGCGGCGGGATCGTCGAGACGCTCGACGCGTTCCTGGACGATCGGACCAACGTGAACATCTGCGCCGAGGTGCAGATCGCGGTGCACCACGCGCTCCTGGCGAACTGCGCGCCGAAGGACGTGCGCCGGATCCACAGCAAGCCCGAGGTATTCAGCCAGTGCCGCGTGTGGCTGGCGACGCAGTACCCGCAGGCGGAGCTGATCCCGGGCGCGAGTTCGAGCCGTTCGGCGCAGACGGCGGCGGAGGAGTGCGCGACGGCGCTCAAGATCGGCGCGACGCCCGGGTCGGCGGCGATCGGCTCGCGCCTGGCGGGCGAGATCTACGGGCTCAACGTGCTCTTTGAGAAGATCGAGGACAACCCGAGCAACATCACGCGCTTCTTCGTGATCTCGCGTCACGCGGCCCAACGCAGCGGCGACGACAAGACCTCGATCATGTTCACGACGGCGGACAAGCCCGGCGCGCTGGTGAGCGTGCTTTCGGTTTTCCACCACGCGGGGATCAACCTGTCGCACATCGACAAGCGCCCCAGCGGGCGGACCAACTGGCACTACACGTTCTTCATCGATGCGATCGGGCACCGGGAAGACCCGGTGCTGGCGGCGGCGATCAAGGAGGCCGCCACGCACTGCGAGCACCTGGCGGTGCTCGGGAGTTATCCGCGCTCGAAGCGGATTCTGTGAACAAAGGTGGGGGCGGCGCGGGAACCCGCCGGGGGATGGCCGCGTAAGACTTTGTCGGCCCGGAGTGCGCGGGGCTTGGGGGGATTGCCGGACCGGAGGGTCCAGCACCCGAACGCCTAACGACCGGAGCGCGACCAGAGTTGAACTCGGGCGAGCTCAGCCGGGGCGCGGCACGCGAAAGCGTGCAAACCAAGACCTGAACAACGCGGGGTCGCCTTGAGGAACGGCGTGCGGTCGTGTACGTTGTATCTTCCGGGCGAGCCCTTGCGGAGTGCGGGGCTCTGGTGGACGTCTTGGCGCGGGCCAAGGTCCATGAGAGCCTCAGGGCCGCCGGAGCGTCGTGGAACGACCTTGGATCGAGGGTGATCCGGGGGCGTTGGACGCGACATGGGCATGCTTCCGATGCGGGGGCGTGGCGCGTGCTTGGGGCGTGGGCCTCGGGCGCGCGACGCGTGATGCGCATGGGAAGAAGGCTCGCGGATCGACGCCGCGTGCGGCGTGGGTTATCGTTTCGACCCTGCGCGGAGTGCCGCGTGAGGAAGGAACGGGCCCGGGTCCGTGTGGTTTGGACTGGTGGTCAGGTTGAGTGGTTGGTGCGAGGGTGGCGGACGGGGCGCGTGGCTTGGAGTTTGAAGCGGGCGAGGCCGTGGAAGCCCGGACACGTTGATCGGCGATCAGGGACAGGTGCAGGAGTCGTCATGAGCATTTCTCGAAGCGTCAAGAAGTCGCTGGCCCGTTTCATTGAGCGTTTCCGTGGTGGGAAGCGGGGCGCGTCGGCGCGACTGATGGCGGCGGCGGGGACCGACGGCCGTCCGGTGATGGACATGCTCGAGCCTCGCCAGCTCCTGTTCACGATGACGATCACGGACAACGACCTCATCTCGGCGGATGTGGGGCAGGTGCGCGCGTTCTTCGCGTACGCGGCGCCGTACCTGGACTCGCCGTCGGACGTGGCGGACAACGAGCCCCAGATCGTCGACGAGAACTTTGACGACGAGTTCCCGGTGGCGCAGGGTCAGGGTCTCCCGCCGGTGCAGAATCTGCCCAACAACCAGCTGCTGCTGCAATCGAATATCCGGGTTCGGCACAACGTCGGTGTTGCAAACAATGTGCAGATCGAAGCTCGCCTGAACGATCAGGGCGAGCCGGATTCGGACCGGCGGGCGCGCGTTCGCCTGAACGTGGGTGAGTACTTCGGGTTCCGCCCCGAGAACGCGACGGGCACTCGGATCGCGGTCGCGTCGATGAACTTTGACATCGAGCCCGGGCCGAATTCGACGGTCGGCATCAACGGCGCGAATATGGCGGTCCAGCTCTATTTCCGAGGGGAATTGATCGAGCAGACCACCGGCGCCGCGTTGCTCGCTAAGAACACGACGAACCCGGGCTCCGGTGTGGGTCGGTTCGTGTTCAATGCGCCCGCGGCGTCCGCGGCGTTCGACGAGCTGCGCATCTTCGCCCTCAATGGACCCAACGATTCCTTCTTCATGGACAACGTCCAGGAGAGCATTCCCGCCGGGCGGTTTGCCGAGATTGTGAACAACCGAATCCGGGGCGCGGAGATCTGGCTGGCCGGCCCGGTCGGAACGTCGCTTTCGATTTCCGACCTCTACGGGCGCGACATGCTGCAGACGCTGGCCATGGGCAAGCCCGAGGGTCTTGAACTAACGCTCGTCGACATCGACGACAACGGCATCCCGAATTTCAACGACGGCATCGGCAAGATCGTGATCAACAACAGCGGGCCGAGCGTGTCCGTTTCGATGTGGGGCGGGGTGGTCACGCCGTTCACCGGAACGCCGGACCCCAACGCCGAGTTTTCCATCGGGGGCTTCCAGTACATCCGTTCCGAGTCCGTGGCGGGCAATCTCAGCGAGTTCGAGGCGTCGGCCGGATTCGGGTACGAGTACGACCCGGTGAACGGGACGGTGGGCGGGCTCCCCAATTCGGGCGGGACGATCATCATCGGAAGTCCCTTCATCCGCGATCTCAACAGCTACAACCCGGGTGGGCGTCCGACCGGGACGGGCAACACGGTGCGCACGGGGTTCGTCAACCCCAACCAGGGCATCTTCGTGACGGGAGGGAAGTCGATCGGGAGCGTGTCGGTGAACGCCGCGCTCCACGGCTCGTCGAACTTCTCGGGGTCGGTCGGCTCGCTGAACATCGGGTACATGGTCGGCTCGGCGACGGTCGCGGGCGATCTTGGCTCGCTGGTCGTGCAGACCGAGGCGGGTCGTTGGTCCGATGACCTTGGCCTGTCGCTGACCAGCCCGCATTTCAAGACGGGCTCGCAGCTCATCGTGGGGCGGACGCTCGGGGAAGTCGTGATCGGCGGTCGTTCTTTGCTCGACATCACGGTGTCGGGCAACCTGAGCGATCCGAACGCGCACCCGGCCCGCGATGTCTTCAACTATGCGGAGTCGGAGTTCGTCTTCGGGATCGACCCGGCCAACGCCGAGGGGGACGAGGCTTCGATCCAGGCCAACCTCCAGAACACCGGGCTCTCCGGGCTGAACGGGATCTTTGGGTTCCGCGCGACGGCGCAGTCTCCGTGGCTGGGCAATGGGTTCCGGCGGAATGATTCGCTGATGTCGGCCGAGTGGGTCGGCAACGCCGGTTCCGGCGTGCGCATCTATGGCGATCTCTCCGGGCAGGACCCCGTTAACACCGGGGACGACAACGTCGACGTGTACGCCTTTGCGACCGACGGCGTGACGCCCATCTCGGTGCAGGTGCAGGACCCGACCACCGCCACCAACTTCACCTACTTCCGGCTCGTCGACGCGCACGGTCGCACCGTCGCGACTCCCGGCAATGTTCGCGGCGTGGGCGACCTGACGTTCCTGACGTATCAGCCGAATGAACCCGGCGTTCTCTACCTCGTGCTGTCCGATCCCTCCGACGCCCCGGCCGACACCGGCACCGGGAGCTTCTCGTACACCGCCACGATCCTGGGCATGGCGCCGTCCGTGTTCGGGTCGTATCGCACCGTCGGCACGTCCGGCGCGGCGGGAGGCGTCAACACCACCGTCGACATCGGCCTTTCGCAGAGCATCAACGTCCTCAACGGCGGCATCGGCTCCATCCGCGTCGGCACGGGCATGTTCTCGAGCGGCGGCGGCGAGGTGTCGGCGCAGGACTACGTGAACACCGCGGACGGCGACGACGATTACCTTAACTGGGGCGGCGGCACCTGGGGCATCCAGGGCGGCATCTGGAATATCTCGCTCGGCTCGGACATCCAGGCAAGCCTGACGGTTCCGCTCACCATCACCACCGGCGGCGACCTTGGCCAGCTCATCACCGGCCTGTCGGGCCTGACGGGCATCGCGCCGACCGAGGGCGACGTCAACTTCGTCAACTTCTACATCGGTGGGCGGATTGGCTCCCTGGATATCTCCGGTGGCATCGGCGTCGACCAGGACGCCAGCCCCGTGGAGGTCGGCAGCCTTGCTTCCACGCAGATCAAGACCGGCCTCAAGACGGGCAAGGGCGATATCGGCATGATCCGCCTGGGCTCGCACATTTATGGCGACTCACTCTCGATCACCACGCCCACGGGCGCGGTGGTCGGGGCGCTGCTGGTCAGCCAGGACATCGCGGCCGGCGGCGGGGCGCGCGAGGGCATCTACTGGGGCGACGACGGCGTGCCGATGAATCTCGGCGCGGGCTCGGACGTTCGCTTCGTCGATACGCCGCGCCTGGACCTGCGCTCCACGGTCGACGCGGACTTCACGCTGGCGCGGAACGTGGCGCAGGAGTTCGTGGACGACGGCGGCGGGACGGTTCGGGTCAGGCTGGTGGGGAGCCCCACGGACGCCCCGATCGGGCGCGTGATCGCGATCCCGGTGAACGGCTCGCAGGGCGTCGCCATCGCTCAGATCATCGTCGATCTCTCGGGCGGCGGGTCGCTGGAGATCGACAGCGGGACGACCGGATCGGCGTCGGACGTGATCTCGATCGGGCGCATCATCGTGCTCGGGGCCGCGACGAATTCGAATATTACAATCAAGGGAAACGTCCAGGTCGACGTTTTGAGGATCGATTCCACCGCGGCGCTGGTGGCGATCAGCAATTCCACGCCGGGCGGCGACATCGTCGCGATCGACGTCGCGGGGTTGACGGCGTCGGCGGCCAACGGGACGGGATCGGTGGCGCTGGAGATCACCAAGGGGAACCTGGGGCGGACGGAAGTGCCGGCGTTCGGGCCGCAGCTCATCGGCCCGTTCATGGGGCTGGCGGGCACGGGCTCGGGGAGCACGATCGCGGCGCCGACGCTCACGGGCCTGTTGGACACGGACTACAACGGGCAGGGCCTGCGACCGATCGGTGATTCGAGTTCGGCGGCGGGCAACGCGTACCTCGACGACATCGGCTCGCCCTTTGATCCGTGGCTCAACGGGCTGATCGTGCGCGGAGGCAACGTGGACGCGGAGATCAACATCTCCGGCAAGATGGGCGACGTGCTGGTGGTGGGCGGGAGCTTGAACGGCCGAATCCACGCGAACTCCGACCGCAGCACCGGGCTTGGCCAGTTCGACGGGATCGTGGGGACCATCTACGCCTCGGGCACCATCAACGACATCGATATCGGCGACGGCCTGGCGGCCAACACGAGCGGCGCGATGGCGAACGCCGGCATCTTCGCGGGCAACGACATCGGCCTCATCCACAACGACAACTCGAAGGTCGCGGACATCCGCGGGCCGATCGGCGCCAGCAACGTCACGAACGACTTCCTCGACGGCGATCCGGTGAACACGGACGGCGTGGGCGAGGTGAGGCTCAAGGGCGGCGGGGACATCATCGGCGCGTACATCGGCGCGATGAACCTGGACAACTTCTGGTCGAGCTTCCAGTTCGGCGACGACAACATCGCGGTCGGCGACGTGCGCCTGGTGAACGGCGACAAGGCCGACCTGCTCCGTTCGGAGGTGAACGGACGACGGCTGACCTCGATCAACCTGAAGGACGGGTATTACGACGCGACGCGGACGTCGTTCACGTCGACGATCGGCACCATCACGGCCAAGGGGTACCGCAACTCCACGCTGGTGGGCGGCGACCTGGAGTTCCGCATCAACTCGATCCAGACCGGTCTGGACCTGGGCTCGCTCCTGACGCAGGACGCCACGGGCGAGATCAACGACCTGCTGGTGGACGTGGTCGGGTCGGTAACCGGGCGGATCAGCGCCAAGAACATGTCGCGCGTCGACATCGGCGTGGACAACACCATCACGCAGCTGCGCGTGACGGGCGACATGCGGGCCAGCGTGGTCAACGCCGGGCGCCTGCCGAGCATCACCATCGACGGGAACCTGACGGCGTCGCATATTTCGTGCGCGGGCGCCCTGGACAACCTGACGGTGGGCGACAGCATCGTGAACAGCGAGGTGTCGGTCAACGGGCCGTTCGGAAAGATCGTGAAGCTGGTCGCCAAGAACAACATCAGCGGGTCGATCTCGTCGTCGGGGCCGATCACGACGATCGAGGCGACCAACGGCGACATCGACGCGGCGATCAAGACGCTGGGCGTCAAGAGCAACATCACGACGATCAAGGCGGGGCGCGACGCGATCCTGGACACGGACATCGCGGGGACGGTGGACTCGATCGTTGCCGGGCGTCACATCGGCAAGAAGGGCCGCGCGGGCGCGATCGTGATCCGCGGGACGCTCAAGGAGGCGACGGCGGGCGGGGCGCTGTATTCCGACCTGCGCGTGGGCCAGGAGATCACCAAGGTCAGCATCTCGCGGGTGAGCAGCAAGCCCACGAACAACCTGACTTCGACCGGTTCGATCGTGGCGTTCGGCGCGATCAAGGCGATCGCGATCGCGGGTGATTTCGACGGCGACATCATCAGCTATTCCAACGGCATCGACTCGATCGTCATTACGAGCGGCTCGTTCCTCCCCGGAAACACCATCGCGGCCTACGACGGGCACATCAACAGCGTGACCATCGACGGCGGCAACCTCTACGGCGACATCCACGCCGACTGGATCCTCTACGCGGTCAACGTGCTCGCCACGGCGGACGGCGTCTTCGGCGACATCGGCGTCAACGCCTCCATGTCGTCCAACGTGGCCGCGGACGACTATCGCAACCAGCTCCCGGTGGGGGTGGCGGCGACGGTGAACGTGGACGGCCCGCAGATCACGGCGGGCTGGAACGTCGGGCGCGTGTATGTGTCCGCCGGCTCAATGTTCGAGACCCAGGTCATCGCTGGTCGGGCCATCGGCTTCATCGAGATTCACGGCTCGATCGCCAACGATCCGTTCACGCCGACGATCGGCACGAACATCGTGGCGGGTGACTCGATCTACGCGGTCGGCGTGGTGGGCAACACCTCCGAGGCGGGCAACGTCTCGCTGGTCATCATCGAGGCCGGCGCGACCGACCTTGGCGCCGACCAGATGCTCATGGGCACCGGCGCCAACGCCGACACCGTGAAGTCCGGCTGGATCAACGACGTGTACTTCAGCGGCGACGCCTACGCCGTGGTCGTGACCGCGGGCATGCGTCCGGGCACGGACGGCATCTACAACACCGGCGATGATCGCGTCGCGCCGGGCGTGTCGTTCATCAACGTCGTGACGATCTCGGGCACGGCCCAGTATGTGAGCGCGTTCTCGGATTCGTTCGGTATCCCGCTCTACAACGAGAGCCGGTATTTCAAGGCGGGCCCGGCGCTGCAGCTGGCCGACTCGCGGATCTGGGACGGCTGGAGCAATCCGGGCACGTCGATCACGTCGACGGGCCTGGCGTTCACCAACGGCTCGAACACCGGCACGCTCTACTTCGCCGGCCCCGGCGAGGCCTATTGGAATCAGAGCACGCAACGCATCACGGTCGTGAACGGCTCGCTCGCGTCCGCGCTGAGCGTGATCGTTGACGGCACCAACCCGACGCTCAACAACTTCGACATCGTCACCAACGACGACTGCTCGATCGGCGCGATCTACTTCAATGCCAACCTCGCCGGCAACTCCGACATCATCGTCGACGCCTACGTGCAGTCCATCACCGTCGGCACGATCTCGGGCAACGGTGAGTTCAACATCGGCGGGGACTTCGGCACGCTCAACAGCGGCACCTTCAGCGGCGGGACCCTCACCGCCAAGCAGACCGCCTACATCAACATCACCGGGGATTTCGGCGCGGCGAATTATTCGACCCGCGGCGAGGCGACCCTGAACCTTCTGGCGGTCGGCTTTGTCACCATCACCGGCGCCGATCGCGGGCGCGTCAACGCCGAGCGTGACCTGTACAGCTTCACGGTCGGCGGGTTGATGGACGGCGCGACGGTCCGTGCGGGCTCTTCGCTGAGCGACTTCAAGGCCGGCTCGGTCTCGCGCACCTGGGTTTCGGTCAACGACTTCCTCGGCGCGGTGAAGGTCACGGGCGACGTGTTTGATTCATCGATCATGGCGGGCGTCGACCTGGGCTACGACACGGAGTTCGGCGGGACCGGGATCAACGCCGACAGGGTTTCGTCGGGCTTCATGGGCGACGTGGCCATCGGCGGGAACTTCTACGAGAGCGACCTGATCGCGGGCCTGATCCGCGGCGTGGACGGGTTCTTCGGGACCACCGACGACCGCATCGCCGAAGGGCGCAGCACCATCGGCAAGGTCACCATCGGCGGCACGGGTGTTGGTTCGACGCGCGAGAGCGAGTCGTACCGGATCGCCTCCACCGGCACCATGGGTGACATCAAGATCGGCGGGTCGACCGGTTCGGACTTCGGCAACTTCAAGATTGATCGCAGGGTCTTGCCGCCGGCCCCGTTCCAGGTCACCGACCTGTCGGTGCGGGACATCGCCAAGGTCTCGACCGCCAAGCTCGTCTTCAACCAGTCGGTCGATTCCAGCACGCTGGCGACGGGGCTGTCGATCTACCAGGTGCGCGGCGCGTCCGGTGAGCAGGAACTCCGCCTCATCAACACGGTGGACTACACGATCGAGTACGACGCCGCCAACAACACCGCGATCGTTCGCTTCTCGCAGGCGCTGACCAATCGAAACCTGCCCGAGCAGGCCGGAGTTCCCGGGCCGGGGCTGTACCGTTTCAAGCTCGACTCGGCGATCATCCGGGCCACGCTGGGACGCACGTATCTCGACGGCAACGCCGATGGCGTGCTGACCTCCAACGACGACTACTCCGACGACAACATCGTCGGCGATGCCGGCGACAAGCTCACCAGCGAGCGCGTCACCGTGTCCGATCCCGACACCAACCAGGCGGTTCTAACCGTCGACTTCTATGCCCCCGTCAACCTCAACGTGCTGCTGGACAACAACCGCACGCCGGACGGCCTGCCGGACGCCAACCGGGTCTTCACCCTCCGCGGGACCATCGGCGATCACCAGGACAACGACTCCAACTACTTCCGCTTCGCGGGCGACACCGACGTCTACAAGATCACCCTCCAGGCCGGCCAGCTGCTGAGGCTGGGCGCGATCACCGGCTCGGCATTCCTGACCAGCGTCTTCCTGGTTGACAGCACGGGCGCCGACGTCACCTCGGCCCAGGCACTGTCGCTCCCGGTGAACAGCGGCGACATCACCTCCCAGACTTTCGAGCAGAACCTGCTCATCCGGCGCACCGGAACCTATTACATCGTCGTCGGCAATCCCGATCCCGACGCGGGCTATGTCTTCGCCACACCAGGCGTCGTCCCCAACCCCGATATCGAACCGGCGACCATCGGCGACTACACCTTCACGGTCGAGGTGTTTGACGACGGCGACAGCGGCTTCCGCGATTCGACCGACGCCGGCAACGGTGACAAGATCGTCAACGCCCCGGCCCCGATCTCGTTCGCGGGCGTCGACACGGTCTTCGGCACCGGCGACGATCTGAGCAGCATCGCGATCGGCAACTTCGTCTTCACGCTCTCCCTTGGCGCCGACGGGCTGCCCAACACCAGCGACGACCTCGTTACGGGTTACAACAGCGCCGGCTCGATCGTTTCGACCCGGACGGGCGCGGGCCTCATGACCTCCACCGTCGATGCCGCGATCGGGCCGGCGGGGCACCGCGGCATTCCCAGCGATGTCTTCCCGGACGTCGATATCTTCCACCTCAACAACGGCCTGACGGTCCCCACGGGCTCGAAGGTCAAGATCACCGTCAAGCTCTCCAAGGCGGGCGGCGACCTGGGAAGCCGCAGCCAGACCGGGCTCAATAACAGCTTCAACACCGGCACCAGCCAAGACTTCCGGGGCTCGGTCCAATTCGGCGTCTTCGACACGTCGCTGTCGACCGGCGCCGGCGACGCGGTCCTGGTCGCAAGTTCCAGCAAGTTCTCGCCCAACGGCGGGGCGGCCGGGGTGATCTCCGCGGGCGACAACGCGAACTATGGGTTCGACGCCAACGGCGACTTCTACATCGAGTTCCTGACCCCGGGGCGCCAGGTCTCCAACACAACCCTCGACGCCTCGTACGCGGTGTACCTCCAGGGCGTGTTCAACACGGACTATCAGATCGTCGTCGAGCAGGACGCGAGCGCGGCCACGACCACCCTCACCAAGCGAGTCCAGAACTTCCTCATCGAAGTCAACGGCGGCACGATCAACTGGCTCGAGGTCGCCGGGCAGACGACCTCGCTCCGCAAGTTCGATCTCTCGCTGCTCGGTTACACCGGCACCGTGTCGGGCGGGCAGACCATCCAGGATTACGTGCTCACCAAGATCCGCACCGACCTGCAGGCCACGTTCAACGCGGCTGGCCTGGCGGTCAACGTGTCGATGAATCCCATGGACTTTGAGTTCCAGGAATTCTCGACCATCTACCTCTCCTCCACGAGCGATCCGGTCTCGCTGGTCTTCGCCAACGCGAACTTCGGTGCTCTCCTCGGCCTGGGTGGCGACGCGTTCCTGACGACGCAGCCCTACGGCTACTCGCAGAAAGTCGACGTGCTCAACGCCGACTCCAGCGACGATGCCGTGGTGTTCCTCCCGACCATTGCCACGCTGGGCTACACGCCCAGCCAGGCCGACATCGACAACCTGGCCTCGTCGCTGACCGCGGCCATCGGGCGGCGTGCCATCGAGCTCATGGGTGGGCGCATCACGTCCAACTACTCAAGCCAGGCGACCCTGCTGGACCTGATGGGCGCCAACTCGGTTGTCGGCGTTCCCGGAACCGGGCAGTCCTACACGGTTTCAAACCAGTCGCGAAATCTGTCCGACACGTCCGACTCGGTCGAGGCGACCAACTTCTTCCTGGGTCTCGAGAACACCCGCTCGCTGCTCTCCAAGTTTATCGAAGCGAGGTAATCAAGCCGATCGACCGCGGCCAGCCGCTCGATCCCACGCAAAGCACAGCAAGCCCCCGGCCAAACCGGGGGCTTTTTCGTTGACGAGAAGTAGCGGCTCTCGCCGCTCTACAGATCCCCCGCGCCGGGCTTGGGATATTCGCCGCGGGTCTGGCGGCGGAGCATCGCGCGCAGCTCGCGGCGCATGGCGTCGATCTCGCGGTACAGGCGATCGAGCGCCGCCTCCGGGCCGTCTTTCATCAGCTCGTCGTAGTGGATCGGGTGCCCGTACATCACGGCGACCGGGCTGGTGAAGGGGCGCGGCTTGCCGTTGCGTTTCCACGCGTCGTAGCAGCCTTCAACCGCGACCGGGAGCACGGGGCATTTGGCCCGTTTCACCAGGAGCAGGATGCCGCGCTTCAGCGGCGTCATCGCGCCGGTGAAGGTGCGCCCGCCCTCGGGGAAGATCACGACCGCGTGCCCGCGATCGAGGCGGCGGACGATCTCGCGGATCGAGCCCGCGTCGCCGCCGTCGCCCGAGACCGGCACGCAGTTGATCGCGCGCAAGAGCGCTCCGAAGGGCTTGAAGGAAAAGAGCGGGGCCTTTGCGAGGTACGAGCAGTGGCGCGTGCCCGCCATGCCGCCCACCATCGGCGGGTCGAGGTACGACTGGTGATTGGCCGCGAGGATCAGCGATCCCTCTTTCGGCACGCGATCGGCGTGATACGCCTCGCCGCCGAAGAACTCGCGGATCACGGTCACGGTGCCGGTTCGGCACGCTTCATAGAGCGCGACGGGCCAAAGGCCGGGATCGGGCGATCGAGATCGAAGTTCGGAGAACATGAGGCGGAAGAATATTCAGGATTCGCGAGCCGGGGCGAGCCGGAGCGAAACGCAAGGAATCGGTCATTGCCACGTCGAGTTGCCGCGAGTCTGGGCGTGAGGGCTTCTGGGCGATCGGCACGGAAGGACCAGGCGAATCGGGTAGTCTCTCGGGCCGCGATCACGGGCGCTACCACGCGGCCTGCATGGTCAGGCGATTGAAGTCGTCCGGCTGGATGCGCGGGAGCTCGCCGCGCTTCAGCACATAGAGCGGCGCTTGCGGCGGGCAGTTGAATCGCGCCTCGATCACCGCCTGCCCCAGGCCGCGGCTCACGGCGCACAGCGTCTGGCGGAGCCGCAGAATCCCCGTCGCCAGGTCGGGCGGCAGGTCGCTCGAGGTGTGCGGCGCCAGGCGCGGCGTCACGCGGAACTGGCCGGCGTGGGTGTGCCCCGCGAGGACCAGCGGAATGCCAAGGTCTGCGGCGGTGTAGATCTCGGAGGGGTAGTGAATCAGGCCGATGGTCATCGCGCCGGCCCCGGTGGGCGCGGGGCTTGCGAGCACGCTCGCGAGCAGGTCCTCGGGCTCTTCGCTCCCGATCAGGCGAAGTTCGGGTAGGACGTCCCAGACCGGTGTGTGTCGTGTGAGCCAGCGGACGCCTTGGACCTCGCTGAGCCTCTCTCGGAGCGCCCCGGAGTCGTGATTGCCGACGACGCCGGCGATGCCCAGGCGGGCTTGGCACGCCGCCACGACGCTTTTCAGCGATTCCAGCGCGGATTCTTCATCGCCGGGTCGGTCCATGAAATCACCGGTCAGCACCACAAGATCGGGCTCTGTTTGGGCGAGGGCGTCGAGGAGGTCCGCGATGGTGGGGGGCGTGGGCCGATGGCGGCGCACATGCAAATCAGAGATGTGCAGGATGGTGAGGCCTTGGAGGGCTTGGGGAACCGCGGGGTGGGCAATCTCGAATCGCTCCAGAGGAGCTGGCGGCTGGGGACGCCGGAAGTGTGGCACTTTGGGGTCGTCGGGTGTTCCCCGCTTGATGCCCGGGCCTTGTGCCGCTAGCTTTTGCGTTCCCGACGATGGGGCCGACGGCCCGCGGGATCCGTGTCCAAGGGGCGCAGGCCCGGGGCGTGAGCCTTGTGGCTGTGACGCCCGGGGCTGATCGTGTTCGAGTGATCGAGAGTTGGAGTCGCGCATGGCGAAGATGTTCTACACGCTGGAAGAGGCCGCCGCCAAGCTCGGGAAGAGCTCCGAGCAGGTCAAGGAAATGGTCTCGAGCAACCAGCTTCAAGAGTTCCGCGACCGCGACCGCCTCATGTTCAAGGTCGAGCAGGTCGACCTGCTCGCCGGCGGCAAGGACGAGGACTCTATTCCGCTTGCCGACAGCGGCGAACTCGAGCCCCTCTCGCTTGCCTCCAGCGGTTCGGCCAGCGGCATCATGGTTGCGCAGGACAACCCCAAGGAGCAGACGGGCATCAGCATCTTCGACGCCGACGCGACCGAAGAGGCCGATCCATCGGCCGTCACGCGCGTGTCGAACGCGCCGTCGCTCGCCGACCCGGGCCGCTCGGGTTCGGGCTCGGGCCTGCTCGACATGACCAAGGACCAGGACGACACGAGCCTGGGCGCGAACCTGTTGGATGACGTCTACGGCAATGAGACGGTGGCGCAGCAGACCGCCGTTGAACCCGCGACAAGCGAAGAGGGCGGGGCGCTGTTCGAAACGCCGGCCGCCAGCGAGGGCGATCCCGCGATGGCCGCCGCCGGCGCCGCGGCCGTGATGCCCATGCTCGCCGCCGAGCCGTATGACGGCGCGGGGAGTGGCCTGGTGGGCGGGCTTTCTCTGGGCGCGGCCGCCGCGCTCCTGGTCGCCGCGTTCGCCGTCGTCCTCGGGCTCACCGGCGTCGGCGACGACCTCATCGGCATGCTGGGCGACAACTTCCTGGCGATCGTGGGCGGCCTGGGCGGGCTGACGCTTGTCGCCGCGGGCGTCGGCTTCGTGCTCGGCAAGAAGTCGTAAGCACTTGATGAGTCTGAATCACATGAACACGGACCCGCCTTCGGGTCCGTGCTTTGTTTTTGTCGGTCCATGCGCCGGGCATCGCCTTGGATAGGCAGCGTTCACGCTCGCAGTGTGATTACAGCCCCACCTGCTTCAAGAGCGGCCTGACCTCGACCGGCACGCCTTCGCGCGATGCACGCCGCACCGCTTCCATGATGCAGAACGTTTCGACTCCCTCTTCCAGCGAAGGCGACGCGTCGGTGTTGTCGATGATCGATCGCGCGAAGTGCTCGGCGTAGTTGGCGAACTCGCCGTAGTGCATGCCGTGGACCTCGCTGTTGAAGTAGTAGTGGCGCCCGGCGTAGAGAGAATCCTCGACGACCTCCGTGCCGTCCTTGGCCAGGTGCGTGTATCGCATGTCGTGGTACTGGGCCTGGCTGGTCGAGTCGCTCCCGTAGAGCATGAGCTCGATGCAGTTGCGGGCCCGCGGGAGTTCATGGCAGCCGTAGTGGCCCATCGCGCGCCCCAGCGCACCGGATTGCGAGAACGCGTTGACGATGTAGATGTCCGGGCCGACCACGCCGCGCTCGCGCCCGAGCGCCGAGGTGCTCGCCATCGCGCCGACGCGTTCGATCGGCCCGAGGTACCAGCGGAGGAGATCGATCGGGTGCGACAGCCCCAGGAACACCCAGTCGGTGCCCTTGGCGACCCACGGGCTCTTGTCGTAGTACCAATCCATGCGGTGGATGTAGTGCGCGTCGACCAGTTCGAGCGTGCCCAGGTCGCCGCGTTCATACGCCGCCCGCTGGCGCCGGAACGGCTCGAAGAACCGCGTCGATTGCCCGACCAGCAGCCTGCACCCCGTGCGACGCCCCGCCTCAAGAATCAGGCGCGCGTCGTCGAAGCTGTTGACGAGCGGCTTGGTGCAGATGACGTGCTTGCCCGCCTCGAACGCCTTCACGATGTGCTTGCCGTGCTGCGCGTCGGGCGTGTAGATCGCGACGATGTCGACGTCGCGGCGTTTCAGCATCGTTTCGTAATCGGTCGTGTAGAACAGAGCGGGCAGTTCATTCTTTGAAGCCTCGATCTTCTCGTGCGAGAGGTCGCAGCCCGCGACCGGGCGCGCGTCGCTGCAGCGCGTCGACAGCGACAGCAGGAGCGTCCGCCCCTCGTGCAGCCCGAGCACACCCACGCCGAGCGTCTTGTCGTGATGGCGCACCGGTTCGATCGGCCTTGTTCCCGGGATGTGTCGGATGAACCCCATGATGGGCTCCTGTTCGGCGTGGTTTGACAAACAACCGGCGGAATCGCGGGCATACGCGCGTGAATTGCGATGGCACGCGCCCGCCGCGATCCGGTAGAGTAGATGTCTGTTCCATGGGAGCCCGATCATGCCGAAAGCGATGTCACGATTCATGAAATTCAACGCCGCGGCCGCTCTCCTCTTGGCGATCCCATCGCTCGCGGAGCTTGCGCACGGCGCGGGGTCGCCTCGCCCCGAGGGCGGAGCGTTCGATGACACGCCCAAGGCCAACGATTGGTACACCTCGGGCCCCGATTGCTCGCTCTACGCGGGCGCGGACTTTGACGGCGACGGGCTCGACGATCTCTTCACCTTCAACGCCGGACGCCAGCTCTTCTACTCGCCGAATGTTCACGGTTGGAAGGCCGCGGGCTGGCAGATGATTCTGGAGAACGGCCCGGAGAACGCGGTGGCATTGCAGGGCGGCGATTGGATCGCGGACCTGCCCGGCGAAGAGATCGCGATCGTCGGGCCGCACGAGGTGCGCGTGGTCGGCCGGCCGAAGGACGGCAAGTTCGATCAGGTGGTAGCGCTCGCGGCGCCGGATGGAGTGACGCTGGTGCTCGCGGTTCGGGCCGAGGACAAGTCGGTTCACCTGATCGATGCGGCCGGCGCGGAATTCGCGATCAAGGATCGCGCCATCGTTCCGACGGGCGTCAAGAGCGAGCCTCCCTCGAACGATCCGGCCGACCACTGGCGATCGTCCATCCACGCCATTTTCTCCTCTGCGATCTCCGGCAGTGTCGACGCTCTGGCCCGCGGGTGGGCCCCGCCATACGAACCCGACGCGCGCGTTGTCACGCTGTTTGAATTCGGCTCCACCCGCGCGGGTGGCAAGCGGGACCTTGGAGTGGTCTACGACTGCCATCTTCCTCACGATCATCACCTGATTCGTGTCGTGGCCGGTCCCGACCCCGCCCATCTCGATTCCGACGCCGACGGCCTGACCGACCAGCAGGAGCGCGAGCTCGGCTCCGACCCCCTCGATCGTGACACCGACGACGATTCGCTCTTGGACGGCTGGGAAGTCAACGGCCTGCCGCGCGGCATCGACCTCGGGCCCGACATCCCGCTCTATTCCAAGGACCGCCCCGAGGCCGAACGCGACAAGCAGCTCAACCCGCTGCGCCAGGACGTCATCTGCAACGTGTCGTATTTCGACGGCGTCGATCCCAAGCAGTTCGCCAACGAGATCCCGCAGGTGCAGCGCCTCTACCGCGAACTGAACACGCCCAACCCCGACGGCTCGCACGGCATCTGGGTCCACGTCCGCCCCCTCCCGATGTTCGTCGCCAAGGCCGACCAGACGCTCGGCTGGTGGGACATCGGCGCCAAGTACTGCCCGAAGAACGAGCGCGGGCTGGTTCACTGGATGCAGGTCACGCCCTGGGGCGGCGGGCAGGCCGCCCAGACCGGCGACATGGGCGGGTGCGGCAACGGTTGGGCCGTCTTCGCCCACGAGTTCGGGCACCAGATGTCGCTCGGGCACGAGGGCGATTCCGCGGCGTCGTGGTGCCCGCTCTATCCGTCGCTTATGTCGTACGCCTTCAGCTATTCGTTCGACGGCGACGGGAACAAAATCCACTTCTCGCGCGGGCAGTTCCGCGACACCGTCCTCGACGAGCGGAATCTGAGCGAGAAACTTGCGTACCCCTACGCCGATCTGAAGTACCTCGCCAACTGGCCCTTCCGCTTCACGCTCAAGGACAACGGCGACGGCACGACCATGATCGACTGGAACCACAACGGGAAGTTCGACGAGACCCCCGTCGAGGCCGACATCAACTACGGCGGTTCGACCAACTGCGGCACGCGCGCGAACGTGGACATCACCGGCACCGGCCCCGCGCTGGCCTACGTCGGCGACGTGTGCTACCTCGCGTCGGTCGATCAGACCCGCGACCACGTATGGCTGCGCCAGTACAAGGGCGACAACGCGTGGAACGATCCGCGCACCATCCCCAACACCGCGACCGAACGAGAGCCCCTGCTGGTGGGAGGCAAGGACTACGGCCTCATGATCCACCATCACATCTATGGCTGGCATGTGACGAAGTTCACGGAGACGGAGATCGGCACGCCGGTCAAGATCCCCGACGTGCCGCCGATCGACCTTTCGGTGTGCCGCGTGGGCGACCGCGTGCTGCTCGTCACGCGCAACCAGGACGACACGCTCGACGCGCGGTGGATGACGTTCAAGGACAACGACTTCACCAAGCCGGTGGTCACGCCCCCGACCAAGCTCGAGGTCCGATCCGTGGTCCCCGCGGGCCTGGGCGTCGAGCCGGGCACCAACAAGCTGATCGTCGCGACGGCGTATCAGAACTCTCGCGGCGTGAGCTGGTGCATGCGCGTCACCTGGTGCAACGTCAACGGCGACCGCATCCACGAGCAGGAGACCAAGTGGACCCGCGGCGAGGGCTCGGGCAACGGCACCGTGACGCGCCCGATCGTCGCCTTTAGCAACGCCGGACAGCTGTACCTGTTCCACCAGGGCGGCCCGGGCTTGAACGGGCAGATGATCGCCTACCGCACGTCCCGCGTGGGGAACACCGCGCTCGACGAGGGCTGGCTGACCTGCATGCTGTACGACGTGTGGACGAGCTCACGCGTGCCGATCGCGTTCGCGAATGGGCCGCAGGGCGCGGTGTTCTCGTATCGCTGGGACCCGACAATGCCGTACAACCAGCTGCAGACGGCGGGCCAGGGCTTCGGGATCGACACGGTGCCGATGCGCGACTTCGACGACAGCGCGAAGATGAGCAAGTGGGGCATCCGCCACTCGATCATGACGATGCTGACCGACGAGCAGGCGAAGTGAAGTGAGAAGTCACGAAGTCACGGAGAAATACCCCGTGAGTCGTGAAGAGCAAGCGGGAGTGGAGGAATCGAGATCACCGTGGAAATCGCGCAGACGGCGCGGTTCTTGCACTTCGCCACTTCAGTTCTTCTTCACCCCGCCATGCGATCGTCCGGGCCCGCCAGCCCGTGCGCCTTGAGCTTCTTGTAGAGCGTGGTGCGGTTGATGCCCAGCTGATCGGCCGTCTTCTGGCGGTTCCAGTGGTTGGCCTTCAGCGCTCGCAGCAGGATCCGCTTCTCCGGCTCGCGCAGCGCTTCCTCCAGCGGCATGGGAACCCAGGGCAGGTCCTCGCCCTCCTCGGTCGTCGCGCGGCGGAGCGTCAGCTCCGGCGCCTGCCCGAGCACCGACGGCGGAAGGTCCTCGGCGCTGATGATCGGGCGACGCGAGAGCACCGCGGCACGCTCGATCACGTTCTGGAGCTCGCGCACGTTGCCGGGGTACTGGTAGCGCTGCAGCGCGTTCATCGCCTCGGGCGAGAAGCCCGCGATCTGCTTGCCGAGGTCCTTGGCGAACTTCGCCAGGAAATGCTCGGCCAGGATCGGGATGTCGCTGATGCGATCGCGCAGCGGGGGCAGCTCGATCTTCACCACGTTGATGCGGTAGTACAGGTCCTGACGGAACTGGCCCGACGCGACGAGCTGCTCGAGCGGCTGGTTGCTCGCGAGCACGACACGCACGTCGACCTCGATGGTCTGCGTCGAGCCCACCGGCTCGAACTTCCGCTCCTGCAGCACGCGCAAGAGTTTGAGCTGCATGCCGGGCGAGGCGCTGTTGATCTCGTCGAGGAAGATCGTCCCGCCGTTGGCGGCGAGGAACCGACCGACCTTGTCGGCGTGCGCGCCGGTGAACGCGCCCTTGACGTGCCCGAAGAGCTCGCTCTCCAGCAGCGTCTCGGGGATCGACCCGCACGAGATCTCGACGTAGGGCTTGCCCGCGCGCGGCGAGTGATGGTGGATCGCGTGCGCGATCAGGCTCTTGCCCGTGCCCGACTCGCCCGTCATCAGCACGGTGGTGCGGCTGGGCGCGACGGCCTCGACCAGCTCGTAGATCCGCTGCATCCGAGGGTCGGAGCCCACGATGTTGTCGAGCGAGAGACGCCCGTCGAGGCGCTGACGCAGCACCTGGTTCTCCGCCAGGAGCGCCTGCTGCTTCAGGGCACGCTCGAGCGCGATGCGAAGCTCGTCGTCGACGACGGGCTTGGTGAGATAATCGACGGCGCCGAGGCGCACGGCCTCGACCGCCGACTCGATCGTGCCGTAGCCCGTCACCATGAGCACGACCACGCCGCGATGGCGGCGCCGGATCTCGCGCAGGAGCGACAGCCCGTCGGTGCCGGGCATCGAAACGTCGCTGATGACCAGCGAGAACGGCCTGATCGGCTGCCCGGACGCCGGGGGCGTCTTCTCCGCTTCGGCCAGCGATTCGAGCGCCTCGCCCGCGTTGAGCGCGGTCGCGGCCTCGTATCCCTCGGCGCGAAGAAACTCCGCCATCGACTCCGCCACGATCGAATCGTCGTCAACCACCAGGATGCGCGAGGCAAACTCACCCATACGCATTTCTCTCTTTCTCTCCGTGCCAACCCTGTCTGAAGAATCCGGCGTTACTCCCGTTCGCCGAACTCGCGATTCTCTTCCGTCTGTTCCGGGAACGCGATGCGGAGCACCGCGCCCGGCCGCTTGGGGTCCCCCGTGTCGAAGCGCGGCAGGAGCTGGATCGTGCCCTTGAGCTCGCGCGCGATGCTCTGCGCCAGCGCCAGGCCCACGCCCGACCCCGACGCCTTGGTCGTGAATCCGAAGTCGAAGACCCGGGCGGCGTCCGAGCCGCGCGGCGGGCCGATTCCGTTGTCCTTCACGTACACCGCGATCCAGCGCCCGCCGTCGGGCCCGAACTCGCTGGTCGCCTCGATCTCGATGCGCCCCGCGGGGAACACCGAGCCGACGCTCATCGCATAGTCGCTGATCGATTCGACGCTGTTGAGCAGCGCGTTGAGCAGGGCGGCGTAGAGCGGGCCGCACCGCGCGTCTTCCAGCGCCGCCGGCGTGGTCACGCCGATCGAAACGCCCAGGTCGCGCGCGTCGGGCGACACGACCTCCACCGCGTGGCGGATCGCCTCGCCCAGCGTCACGCCCTTGCCCGCCAGCGCCGAGCCGATCGAGACCGTCGCGCTGCGCAGGGCGGCGTCGACCAGCTCGCTCATGCGGGTCATTCCCGCGGCCGCACTGTTGATCTGCCGCTGGGCCTGGTCGAGATTCTCGTCGATGCCCTTGCCGCGCGCCTGGTCGAGCGTGCGGACCGCGAGGCTCATCCAGCGGAGCGTGCCGTCGAGCAGGTTGGAGAGCTCGTGGGCGAGGAACGCGACCTCCTGCACGCTGCGGTCCGCGCGCGTGGGATCGGGCGGAAGGTTCTTCTTCCCGGCGGGGCTGGCGCGCCCGCGGTCGTTCCGGTGTGCGTCTGGGCGATGCATCGCATCTTCCGATCGACGCTCAGGAAGGGCGACTTCAGACGACCGTTGAAAAAAACGCACGATTCCGAGAATCACGTTCGCGCCCGACAACACGCGTCATAGTCCGGCGTGGTTATCGCGCAACGCCCGCGCGATTTGGTGCGAGCGCACAACCCCCAGCTTCACAGGAACGTCGCGGTTGAACAACAGGGGCAAGCGCGTGGCAGCGACGCAGCGAGACAGGGAACAGGAGGAAGCGAGGGCATGGACTATCGGTGAAAGGCCGGACAAACGCCGTCTTGCTTTCGCCTTACGCCACCCCAGCCGCCATCGCATCGCGATCCGAGAGCATCCCGCCGTCGGAACGCTGGCGGACCGTGCCGTCCCGCTTCCACGAGCGCTCGCACCGCGGCTCCGCCCGCAGGTCCTGCACCGACACGCCACCCGCCGAGGCGAGCGAAACGCGGCTCACGCCGAGCAGGTCGGCCAGGTCGTGGCGATCAAACTTCGCCAGCGCTCCCTCGGCGTCGGGGAGCGTCACGCCCATGTCGAGCGGGTTCTCCACGCCGAGGTTCTTCTTGGCCTGTTCGATCGCGACCATCGCCTCGCCGCGCAGCCTGAGCACCGCCGCCCACGCCGGGTCGCACGATACGCCGAAGCCGGGCGCGCCCTTGGTGCGCACGAACTCCTGCGTGTGGATGGTGATCGTGGTGTCCTTGGGGTCGACGCGCTTGAGGGCGCGATAGGCCTCGTCGGACGTGTGGCACAACACGGGCGCGAGCAGACGGCACAGGCCGTCGGTCAGGTCCCACAGCACGGTCTGCGTCTGGCGGCGGCGCGGGCTGTCGGGCTTGTCGCAGTACAGCCGGTCCTTGACGGCGGCGAGATAGACCGCGCTCAGCGTGTCGTTGCAGAAGTCGTAGAGCTTCTGCTGCACGCCGCGGAAGTCATACTCCGCGTAGCCCGCGTCGACCTCGCGCGCGAGCCTGTCGAACTCGGAAAGAACCCAGGCGTCGAGGCTGGCGGGCGCGATCGACTCGAGCGGCACGCAGAACCCGCCGCAATTGCAGCCCAGCGCGGGGTCGCTCGCCTTGAAGTCGGAAAGATTGCTGAGCATGAAGCGCAGCGTGTTGCGGATCTTGCGGTAGCTCTCGCCCATCTCGGCGAAGAACGAGAGGTCGGCCTTGATGTCGTTCTCGTAGGGCAGGCTGGCGACCCACCAGCGCATCACGTCCATGCCGAACTCGCCGCAGAGGCTCTCGACCTCGTAACGGGCGGCGTCGGGGCGGCTCTTGCTCAGCTTCTTCCCGTCCTTGTCAACGATGAAGCCATGCGTGAGCAGCGTGCGGAAAGGCGGCACGCCCAGCACGCCCAGCGAGGGGAGCAGCGAGCTCTGGAACCAGCCGCGATGCTGGTCGGAACCTTCGAGATACAGATCGACCGGGATGCCGTCCTTGTGCGCCAACCCGCGCTCGCGCATGCAGGCGTTCCAGGTGCTGCCCGACTCGAACCACACGTCGAGAATGTCGGGGCTTTTCTTCCAGGAAGAGACGCCCTGCACGAGCGCCGCCGCAACGCTCGCGGGGCAATCCGGGTCGCCGGAGGCGTCGTAGTACTTCAGCAATTCCTCGGGCCCGGCGGTGAACCACGCGTCGGTGCCCTTCTCGCGCACGAGCTTTGCGACCGCGCGCACGCTGGCCGAGGTCATGAAGACCGTGCCGTCGGGGAGCGTGAAGGCGGGGATGGGCATACCCCAGGCACGCTGGCGGCTGATGCACCAATCGGGGCGTGATTCGAGCATGCCGCGCATGCGGTTGCGTCCCCACTCGGGCACGAACTTGATGTCCGCGCCGCCGCGGGGCTGCGTCTGCGTGAGCGACATGTCGCGCAGGCTGTGCCCGGTGCGTTTGAGGGGCTTGTCGACGGCCACGAACCACTGGTGCGTGCAGCGGAAGATCACGGGCGTCTTGCTCCGCCAGTCGTGGGGATAGCTGTGCGTGAACGTGTGGCTGTAGAAGAGGTGCCCCGAGTTCCTGAGGTGCTGCGCGACGTCGTCGTTAGCCTTCCAGATGGAAACGCCGCGGAGCCACGCGGGCACCGTGTCGTCGTACGTGCCGTTCTCTCGGACGGGGCAGTAGGGTGGCAGGTGGGTGGCAAGGCCGGTCTGGTAGTCCTCGGTGCCGTGCCCCGGCGCGGTGTGGACGAGGCCGGTGCCGTCATCGAGCGTGACGTATTCCGCAGGGACGATGGTGTGGAAGGGCGCGTCGTCGCGCACCGTCTCGCGGGCGCGGAACGCTGCGGATTGCGCGCCGTCTTGACTGGTGACGAACGGGTGGCGGTACCTGAGCCCGACGAGCTTGTCGCCGGCGCACGTACCGAGCACGACGAACTCGCCGACGGCGGCGTCGCCCTTGGGCATCTTCATCACGCGCTGCACCGCCTCGCTGGCCATGATGGAGACCGCGCCGTCAACCCACACGCAGGCGTACTCAAAGCGCGGATTGACCGCGATCGCCAGGTTCGCCGGGAGCGTCCAGGGCGTGGTGGTCCAGATCATGAATGACGGACGGACCAGCGGCCGCGTGCCGGGCTTTGGCGCGCGCGACTTGCTCGCGCCGCTGCCTCCGCCCTTCTCTTCGTGACTCCGTGACTCCGTGACTTCGTGACTGTCTTCGTCTTCCCCTTCGTCCTCCGCCTCCACCAGCCCGAACGCGTCGTACACCTTGCCCGCGTCCTCTGCCTCGAAATCGACGTAGACCGAAAGGTCCTCGCGATCCATGTACTCAAGCTCGGCGTCCGCCAGCGCCGTCTCGTTGGCGATCGACCAGTGCACCGGCTTGAGCCCGCGGAACACGAGCCCCTCGGCGCACAACGCCGCGAGCACGTCGAGCGTGCCGCCCTCGAACGAAGGCTGAAGCGTCAGGTACGGATGGTCGTAGTCCGCGACCGTGAGGAATCGTTCCATTTGGGCGCGCTGGAGCTTGACGTACTTCTCCGCGTGGGCCTGGCACTCGCGCCGGATCGCGACCTTGCGCTGATCGTCGGAGAGCGTGAGGAGCTTTGCGAGCTTGCCCTTTTCCTGAAGGTCGGCGACAACCTTGTGCTCGATCGGCAGGCCGTGGCAGTCCCAGCCGGGCACGAACGCGCAGTCGAACCCCATCATCGAGCGGCTGCGGACCACGAAGTCCTTGAGGCAGCGGTTGAGGAGATGGCCGAGGTGAAGGTTGCCGTTGGCGTAGGGCGGTCCGTCGTGGAAGACGAACTTTCGGGCGTTGGCCTTGTGCTTGTCGCGCAGGGCGTCGTAGAGCTTCATGGACTGCCAGCGCTTGACGCTCGCCGGCTCGTTCTGCACCAGGTTGGCCTTCATGGGGAAAGTGGTCTGGGGCAAGTTGAGCGTGGCGCGATAGCGGCTCTTGTCGCCCGCGGAATCGCCGCCCTGGGCCTTGGGCGGCGCGGACTGATTGTCGTGCTTGTTGTTCGGCTGGGTCTCGGGCTGGCTCATGACTGGCTATCTTCCTTTGGCGTGGCTCCCATCGTAGGAAGCACGGTTTGTGCGGCGTTTCTCGTGCCCTGCTGGCTCGCTCTTCCCTTTGCCCGATGCCCGGTGCGTCTTCCCAAAACGACAACCGGCCCGGAGCGATCCGGGCCGGTCGATGTTGCTCGTGACCCGGAGTCCGTTATCGAATGATCTCGAAAATGGTCTGGCTGCGGACGCACAGCCCGCCGGAGGCCAGGAGGTGGTACGCCTGGATATGGACCTCGCGCTTGTAGTGCTGCACGTCGAGCACCGACAGGCACCGCCCCGCGTCGTCCATCCACGAGTGCACCAGCGCGTTGTTCTCGCGAGCCAGTTCCTCGTACTCCTCGACGGCGTCGAGGAACAGGCTCTCCGACAGCGTCTCGGTCTGCACACTGTTGATGTAGTTGACGTGCTGACGATCGAAGGTGTGCTCGATGTCGTGCTCGCCCGCGCACTGGTAGGACGCGACCACGCCGCTGGCGGGCAGGTTGCGGTCCTGGTCGGTGACCAGCTCGCAGCAGCAGAAATCGCCGTGCTCAAAGCGGAGCACGTGCGAGCCGTTCATCAGCCACAGCTCGAGCTCGTACTCGCCCTGCTTCTCCGCGCGGCGTGCCTTGAGCTGGAACAGCTCCGGGTGCAGCGCCCGCGAATAGAGGACGCCGTGAAATGTTTGGAGATTGTTCTGCTTGATCGATTCTTTCATGTCCGGGGGTTCCTGTCGCGGCCTTGCGTTCGGCGCGGAACCTCTCTCCCCGCCCACGACCCCGCACGCATCGGGGTTCTACCGTCGTCCTTGACCCCCGTTGCACCCGGCCACGCACCGAAGCACAACGGCTGGGCGTCCGCGGCCTCCAACCGCCTCCGCCCGCACGCGCCGCCGTCGCCTTTCCGGGCAACGACTCGCGTTGGTCGATAGCATGGTGATCTGGCTTGCTAAGTCAAGCCAATGTGAAGGCCATTGCCCACGGAGTGGGGCTTTTCATTGGGGGCAAGGATTGTGCCCGACTTTGGGAACGAACAACTCGGCCAACAACCGCACATGAATCCCCCTGAGATGGGTGGTGAACCACTCGGGGGTTTTACCGGGCGATTGGCCGCCACGCGCCGACTTGATCCGCTCGTTCGCGCCGAAGTGCTCGAGAAATTGATCGAGTCCTGCTCGCACGAGGAGCGATCGACCGTCGCCGCCGAACTGCTCGAGCTCGCGAGCCTCGAAGCGACCGCGCGGCGTTGGCCCTGGCAGAAGCCGGTGGCGCCAGGAGTCACGCGCGCCCTGGTCGCGATCGCGGGCGCGTGGGACCTGTGGCCCGACGAACTGCGTCCGGTCGCGATGGCGATCGGACGCGAGCGATGGCCGAGCGTGCTCGCGGGCGCGCTGGCCACCATGTCGGCCGACTCGCGGCGTGGCGTGGCGCGCCTGGTCGCGGAAAACCTGGCAGAGCCGCTCGGCGAGCTGGCGCCGCGCGTGCTCGTGATGACCGATTCGACGAGCGCCGCGCAGCTCGAGCGAGCGATCCTGGCGCACGCCTTTGCCGCCGCGGGCCTTGACGAACAGACCGGCGAGCGGGTTGCGGAAGAAGACGCGGGCACGCTGGCACGGATCGAGAAGATCGTCGCGGGCGCGTGCGCGAACTTCCACGAGCATCAGTGCCGGCGCGTACTCTTGGCGGCGGCGGCGCTCCTGAACCCGCGCGACCTCGGCCTCTCGATCGAGATGGAGTCGCCCGACGCCAGCGAGGTGATGGCCGCCCTTGGCGATGCCCACGCCGCGGCCCCCGCGCGAGCAACCAAGCACGCCTCACCCGTTGCACGCTGGTTCTGGTCGCTCGACGAGCGCGATCGCGCCCCGCTGGTGGCGCTCGTTCGCTCCGCAAAGCACCCCCTGGTCCGCGTCCGTGCGTGGGAATGGGCCGGGCTTCCGGACTTGGCCGCCGCGTGCGCGGAGCGATTGACGCGAACCGCGTCGCTGGCGGAGCACGAGGGCGTGCTGTCGAGGTGGCACCTGTCGCTCAATCCGCGGCGCGCCGCGGCCATGGCGCTCCCCGCGTCGAATGAGCTCGCGTTGCTCTCGCCCGATGCCCGCGTCGGCGTGGCACGCATCGCGCCCCGGGCGATCGGACGCGACGAGGCGCGACCGCTGCTGGCGCCGTTGCTCGCCGATTCCGACGCGCTGGTCCGTCACGCGGCGTCGCTGGCCGCCACGCCCACCGAACTCGCCGACTTCTCATTCGACGCGCACAGCGCGATCGCGGCGTCGGCCGCCCGGCGCTGGTCGCTCGCCGGCCTGAGTTCCTCGAAGGGCAGCCTGCTGCTCCGCGCCGTCGAGACCGACGACGGCACGCGCCGCCGCCTCGCATCGCGTCTGGCACGAGCACCCGTGCCCGCCGTGCGCCACATAGCGCGACAGGACATGGCCGCGTACGACTGGGCTGTCGAATCATCGCCCGCGTCGCGTCTGGCCGCCCGGCACATGCTGGCGCGTGACCCCGAGGGCGCGACCCGGCGCTTGCTCGAAGAACTCGAGTCGCCCGATGTTCGTCGTCGCATGGCCGCGATCGGTGTGATCCGGGCGCTCTCGCTGCACGAGGCGTTCGCCGCGAGGCTCATCGCGATCGCGCGAGAATCCACGCCGCACCTGCCCGTGCCCACGCCGATTACCAATCCGCCCTCGCCGATCCCCGGCGTGCCGGAGGACTTCTCGAAGACAGAAGCTGGAGCGGCACGCTCGAGCGCCGGTCCGCGCCTGCGCGCGACCGCGATCTCGGCGCTGAGCGACGGCCCGATGCTCGCGTCTTCGTCGCGTGACGCGGAGCGCGTGATCGAAGAGTGCCTGCACGACGCCGACACGCGAGTGCGCGCCAACGCCGTCGAGGCGGTCGCCCGGCGCGTTCGACACTCGCCCAGCGCCAGCGACCATGCGCTGCTCACGCTTCTGGAACTCAAGGACGACGGCGCGCACCGCGCCCGCGCCAACGCGCTCCGCGGCCTGCTCGAGACCGCGGCGGGCGAGCCGAGCCTCGAGGGCGTCCGCGCGATGCTCGCCGACGAACGTCCCATGCACCGCCTCGCGGGTGTGTGGCTCGCGGGCCGCGTGCTCCCGGGCGTGAAGCCCGTCATCTCGGCGCGCTACGGCGAACTGGTCGGTGCCGTGAAACGCATGGCGGAGAAGGACGCGGACGAGCACGTGCGCCGCCGTGCTGTCCACGCCGCGGCACTGATGGCGGGGGGTGTCGCGTGAAGACCGTGGCGTTCATCGCGATCGCGGGTCTTGCGCGTGCCGTGCTCGCGCAGCCCACGCCGATCAAGCTCGAAACGGGCGAAGCACCGCCGGTGCCCGCGCCGACGTGGATCGAGAGTGCGCTGTCGTGGTCGCCCTGGGTCGGCGCGTTGCTCGGTCTTGCGTTGATCGGCGCGTGGGCGATTCGCCATGTCCTGGCGCGCCGCGGCGCCCAATCGCCCGAGGAACGCGCGCTGCACGAGCTTGCCCGCATGATCGGCTTTAGCGCCCGCGAGGTGCGCGCGATGGTCGCGATGGCCGGGAGCCCCGCCGGCGCGATGGCGGCGATGGTCAGCCGCGAGAGCTTCCGAAGGGTTGGCGAGAAGTCCCAGGCCACGCTGGAGGGGGCGCCGCGCGATGCCGCGCGCGACGCCGCGGTCCGTCTGGGTTGCCCGGAAATCTTCGACGAATTCAAGGACGCCAAGAACAAGCTGACGCCGACGTCGAAGCGCATGCTCGAGATCATCCGCGGCAAGTTCCTGGCTCATCTCAACAAGCCGCGCCGCAAGGCCCGCACCGCCAAGCGGTGATGCTCAGTCCGTCGGCGGCTCGGCGCCCTCGCGCGACAGCGGCGTCATCCCACGCAATCGCAACGCCACGTCCGTCAGCACGCGCGGATTGAAGTTGATCGCAAAGTGGCTGAGCCAGCGTCCGAACGCGTCGCGCGGCTCGCACCAGATCGGCACGCGCCCCGGCGGCGACGTGTTCCGCGCGCCGACCCACCAATCGCGCAGCTGCGCATAGCACGCCAACTCAAACGACGATCGCGAGAGCTCATCATCGAGCGATCGAAGGAACTCCGAACCCGGTCGCATCGCCGCGGCCGCGGGGTCCGGGCGGACAAACGACGCGAGCCTTGCGCCGCGATGCGGCGTCGCAAGGGTGAAGAGCCTCGCGATGCGCAGGCGGCGTTGCGCCCTCGCGAATGAGTCGCTTGCAGCAAGCCGAGCGACCAGGCCGCCCATCGAAATCGCGATGACATCGACCTCCGTCGTGTCGCTCGTGCCGGTGTGCGGGAAGCGTTCCTGCACCCGCGCCACCACGCGCCGCGCGGCGCTCTCGATCGTCCACAGCGACGCGTAGGTCACGCTCAGCGTGTCGCGCGCGCCCGGGATCGTCGGGCCCAGGCGCGCAAGCACCCCTCCGTCCGGCATCGGCGGCGAGCGCCAGCCTGCGAGCACGACCAGTGGCCTGGGCAGGTTCGCGGGCGACTCAGCCAGCGATCGCCGTGCGGCGTGCAGCGCGTCGTCGCTCACATCAAAGCACGGATTTGTCGATCCATGGGCGGTGCCCGTTTGGTACGCCATGCCTCGCGAAGAGTATGGTGCAACGATCCGGGGTCGCGATCGGTTTGAAGTGTCGGCCGCGCGGCGTGGTTCGATCGCGAGTGTTTCCACGGAGTTCTCCATGGGCGTTTCCGCTTTCCTTGCTGGGCAATTCGGTTCGTTCGTTTCGCGCGGGAACAGGCCGGAGCCTGAAGATTCGGGCGCGAACTTTGATGCGGTGGCCCGCCGGTCCTCGCAGATCGTCTTCCGACCCGGGCGCGCACGGCTCATCGCGGCCGCGTCTTCGATGCTGATCGCGCTCGCGCCCGTGGCGTTCGCGCAACAGAACACCGCGCCGGGTTCCCAACCCTCGGCCCCGTCGACGCCTCCGCACGAGACGCAGCCCGAATCGAAGCCCGACGCCGCCAAAGACGCCGCGCCGCAACTGACCCGCGTGGTTGAAGAGAAGGACGGAGCGATCGTGCGCATGGAGACCGTGACGCGCACCTTCAAGCCCAGCGACGCCGGGCCGATCGTCCACCTTGTCGGCGTGACGCACATCGGCGATCGCGCGTACTACGAAGCGCTCCAGCAATTCCTCAACCAGCAATCGATCGTGCTCTTCGAGGGCGTCAAGCCCGGCGGGGCGGCCGACGCCCGCGGCGCCGCGACCACCGACGAGGAACGCGCCAAGCTCACGGAGCGACGCCTGCGCCTGCTCGGCATCCTGATCGAGCAATCACGCCGAGCGAGCAAGTCGCTCCCCGCGTCGCTCGACGATCTGGAGCAAAGCCTGCCGCGCCCGCTCTCTCGTGCGCTGCACGGCGCGCGGAACGACGGCTGGAATCACCCGATCGGCTACATCGCCGCGCCCGACGGCGCGACGTTCGACCTCACCAGCCGCGGGAGCGACGACGCGCCCGGCGGCGAGGGATTCGCGGCCGACCTGAAGCTCAGCCAGCAGAAGCCGCTCTCCGACAGCGAGGTGGGCGAGCGTCAGGAGGGGATCCAGACCAAGCTCGCGTCGGCGCTCGGGCTCGAGTTCCAGCTCGCGGCCATCGACTACAGCAGGCCCAACTGGCGCAACAGCGACATGTCGATCGACCAGGTGCAGCGCAAGCTGCAGGAGGCCGGCGCCTCGGGCGAGGAACTCTTCCGCATGCTCGACGGGAGCTCGATGATGGCCAAGTTCGCGGGCTTCCTCCTGAACTTCATCAAGGCCAGCCCGCAGATGCAGTCGAGCGTGAAGCTCATGATGATGGAGATGCTCTCGCACGCCGACGAACTGATGGAGGCCCAGGGCGGCGAGCAGGGCAAGCTGATGAGCGTGATCGTGCTGGACCGCAACGCGGCCGTGCTCGATGATCTCCGCGCGATCCTGAAGGATGAGAAGAACGTGGAGTCGGTCGCGCTGTTCTATGGCGCGGGGCACCTGCCCGATCTCGAGAAGCACCTGACGCAGGAGTTCGGCTATCGATTCGAGAGCGATCGCTGGTTCCCCGCGATCAGCATGGAAGTCGCCAAGGCGGGCATGTCGCCCCAGCAGGCGCGCCAGTACCGCCAGATGATGACGCAGATGATCGAGCGCCAGAAGGCGGCGGGGAAGAAGAAAGGCAGGTAGCTGGAGCCAGAGGGCTACTGCATCCAATCTGCGGGTTTGTCTTCGATTCGCCAAGCGACGAGTCCGTCAAGGTCTGCTTATCGCGACGCGTGTACTCGCTCCGTTGACGAGGAGACCGTTCCGTCTGGTTCTTGGGCGAGCTCGGAGACCTCGAATCGCTGTATCCAGAGTTTCCCATCACCCCATTTCTTTAGCCGGAACCGTAGCGCATCGTTGTCCAGTAGCGCCCTTCGAAGGTTCACGCGGACAACAGGTGCCCGGTGATTTTCCAGCTTCGGTGGGGAATCCGTGCTGAAGTACACGCTGCATGGTACCCACCCGTCATCTCCGCCAAAAGCGCGTCCGAAAACGATCTGAAAGTAGTTCGGCGAGCCGTTGATGTCGATGCGCGGGGTGGACGCGGCGTACTCGACATCGAGATACGCCATGCCTTCTTTCACATCGAACGAGCGGCCGCCACGCTTCCCGAAGATGACCGAGAACTTGTCACCGGCGTTATTGCCGAATGACAGATCGAAGGCAAGCGAGCGCTGGCCGCCGCCTGGAACCATGTAAAAACAGCCCGAGACCAGAAACTGATCCTCGAAATCAAACTTCTGACGAACACGGCCGCATACGAATCCAGACTCGCCGGGTGTATCGTCGATCGTTAGCATCGGTTCGAGGTTCTCATCCCCAGCGGGTGAGTCCGGCACTGCGAACTTGGGGGCGAAAGCGTCGCTCTTGAACGACAGCGGGTAGGTACCGCTGCTTTCCTGTGCGGCCTGCTCGTACCGTACTCCCACGGCGGGGAACGAATAGGGCAGCAGCAGAATCGCCTTCGCTTCAACGCTGGGAAGCCCCGTGGTTGCCCTTGCGAGGTACGCCCCGAACGGGAAATCGGAATTCACGACAAGCCGGGAGGGGAGAGTGGCCCGCGCGATCGACTCGTTCTCCCATTGGATCTTCAGTCCTTTGTCGTCGGGACCCAGCCATCGCCAGGCCATTGCATCCTCGGTTCGACGGACACGGGCCGCGCCAGCTCGAAAGCTCACGCTGGACTTTGTGGCTTCCGGTATTCGGAATCGGAACTCCACACACTCAGTGCATGGGGTGAGGTACTCCGAACTACTGGCGAGGCTCATCAGCGGCTCCAGAGCCTCCGGTATGTCGATTACCGGTACTGGAGGCAACTGAGAAATCGGCTCGAACTCAGAGCGTGAGAGTTCAAGGGTGCCATCGCCGTGATTGAGCTTGAGCGACTTCAGCAACTCGATGGTGTTCGGCAACTTGACATACACTTTGATCTCATCGGGAACCTCCCCAGACCAAGGGAATCGAACAACGCCGCTGTCGATGTCCTTGAGCTCTTTGTTGTTGTAGATGGACGTCGAGCCCTCGATCCTAATCGAGGTACCGGCTGGGGCCGGGCCATGGTCAACATGAACTGTGACCTGTATTTCTGACTTCAGCGTGAGTCGTACCAACGGAACCCAATAGACGTAGAACACGAGCGCCACCGCCGCGGCACCTCCAAGGGAAATGCCTCCACGTGTGAGCATTGCTTGGCTGGGCGGGCAGAATTTCCAAAGGAGAATCGCCAATCCAGCGAAGACGACGATGGCGGAGAGAGCAAGCACTGCAGGGTTAGTGCGCAAGAGTGTTGCCAAGAGCATACCACCTGCGACAAGGAGCAGGCTCACAATGTGCAAGACGTATTTCGACAAGTTGAGATGCGATTTCGCCATTGCAGCCAAGTATACCAAAGCGGTCGGCTGAGTGTACTCGACTGAAGATGCACCGCGGCTGCGTATTTGACCCGAGGGCTGATCGCAAGCACATCGATGCCACACGAAGCACCGCCCCGTCAGTGGGGGCTTACGAAGTCCGACCGATCGTCAGCCCCACGCTTTTCTGGACTTGTCCGCCCGCGATCTTGTCGAAGCCGCTCCCGAGTTCTCCGATCGGGTCGGGCGGGATGATGTCGACCTTCTTCTCGCCAAGCTTGGCCTCGCCGCGTCTCACTTTGTCCTGGAACGCGAGGCACTCGGCGAGCAGCCGCTCGAGGATCTCCGGCTCGGGCACGTTGGCGACGCGCTCGCCCTGCACATAGATGATGCCGCGTCGATCGCCCGCGAAGACCGCGACGTCCGCGCCCTCGGCCTCGCCCGGGCCGTTGACGATGCAGCCCATCACCGCGACCTTCATGGGCACGGTGACCTTCTCGGCGAGGGCCTTGCGGACATCCTGCACGAGCGTGAAGAGATCGACCTGGATTCGCCCGCAGGTCGGGCACGCGATGAGATCGACGCCCACGCGCTCGCGCATCCCGAGGCAGTAGAGGAGTTCGAGCCCGTCCTGCACCTCATAGATCGGGTCGTTCGCGTAGCTGATGCGGATGGTGTCGCCGATGCCGTTGATCAGGAGGCCGCCCAGCGCGACGACGGAGCGGATGGTGCCGGTCTCCTTCGGGCCGGCGTGCGTGACGCCCAGGTGGAGCGGGTGCTCGAAGCGTTTGGAGATCTCCGTGTAGGCGTCGACGACGAACGCGGCGTCCATCGATTTGGCGCTGATCACGATGTCGCGGAAGTCCTGCTCGTAGAAGATGTCGAGGTACTCCTCGAGCTTGGCGATCATGATCGCGAGCAGGTGCCCGTGCTTGTGCCCGGCGAAGAACGCGCCGAGCTCCTTCATCCGCTTTTCCTTGTCCTTGCGCTCGATGATCGAGCCCTCGTTCACGCCCACGCGGATCGGGATGCCGCGCCCGCCCTGCGCGCCCTTGCAGGCCTGGATCACGTCGATCACCTGCTTGCGGTCCGTGATGTTGCCGGGGTTGAGTCGGATCTTGTGAACGCCCGCCTCGATCGCTTCCAGCGCGCGCTGAAAATGAAAATGCACGTCCGCCACGATCGGCACGCGCACACGCGGCAGGATTTCCTTGAGCGCCTCGGTGTCTTTTTTCTCCGGCACCGCCACGCGAACGATGTCCGCGCCCGCCGCCGCAAGCTTGTTGATCTCCGCGACACACCGATCGATCTCGTACGTGTAGCCCGCGGTCATGGTCTGAACGCTCACGGGCGCGGCGGTGGTGGGCGAGCCGTTGTGATCGGGCAGGCCGCCACCGATCTTCACAAATCCCACGCGGGTGTCGCCAATACACACTTGTCGGGTCGGTCGGCGCGAGGTCGGCATGCACGAATGGTAGATAACCGTGTGAACACCGGCGCTATAGGGCGAATCGTGGGTGCTGCACCTCGTGGAACAGCCTAATGCGGGCCGTTTCACGCGCGTGTTTTCGATTCCAAGGGATTTCCCCGCCGATGCAATGGCGCGATTCCGGCATGGAATGCTCGGTTATTGGGAGGCGATGGAGTATTCGCGGCGTGATGCGAGATTCAATCAAACTCAACGAGAGCGACCGGCGCGCCCTGCTCGATCGCTTGGCGCTGCACGACGCCGTCTCACTCGAGCGCGCCAGCCGCGAGCAGAAACGCCTCAAGGTTCCGTCCAATATCACGATCGAGGTGGTCCTCACCCACCCGGGCGGCGGCGAAGTCCACGTCCGCGCCGTCGTCAAGGACGTGTCAAAGACCGGCCTTGGCATGCTCTACGGCGGGTTCCTGCATCACGGCACGCGCGTCGCCGTCCGCTTCATCGGTGAGGATCGCAACGCCCTCATCGTGCAGGGCGCACGTGTCGTCCGCTGCGTCCACGTGCAAGGCCCCGTGCACGACGTCGGCATGAAGTTCGACGCCGAGGTTCCGGTCGATTCGCTCTTCGGCATGGTCGATGACCGCGCGGGTGACGACGACAGCCCGCAAGCGGCGGCCTATGCGCAGCTCGATACGCTGTGCAACGACGTTCACCGGCTCGTCCGCTCGCGTGCGGCTTTCGCCGAGATCGCGGCCCTTGCCAAAAATCTCTGCGAAGCGGCCGAGAACGCGAAGTAGTCCCCGCGCCCGGCGAGCGTCCATCGCCAACTCGCGCTGAAAGTCCGCGCATGCGACAGAGTTTCGCAGTTCACGCCGCGTGTCCGGGCGGGCCGACGCGCGTGCGAGCGCCGCACTCAGTGCAGCGGGTCATGCCCTCCTCGTCGACCGGCGGCATCTGCCCCGTGGGCGCGAAGGGATACGAGCACTTGGGACACACCAGCGCCGGGCGCGGCCTGTGCACCGCCGCCGACACACCGCGCCAGAATCCTGGCACGCGCTCATAGCCGACGTCGCCGGGCTTCAGGCCGTCGACCTCGGGTCGCCGCCAGATGAGCATCACGACGCCCGCTCCGATGCACACCGTGGCGCAGATGCCGACGCCCAGCTGCGTTGACAGGCCGTCGTCCCACCACGCGGGCCAGTTCCGCTTCACGACCGACGCGCTGAACTCACCCACGCCGTTGGCGAGGAAGTACCCCGCGGGCATGAGCCCCAGCGCCGCGACGTTTACCACCGATAGCACGCGCCCTCGCATCGTGTCGGGCACGAGCAACTGCAGAGCTGCCATGCTGGAATTGAACGCCCACATCCAGAACCACCCCACGAAGATCATGAGCGTGCCCGCGATCCAGAGGTCGCTGGAGAGCGAGAAAAGCAGGATCCAGATGCCTCCCAGGAGCATCGAGAGGGGGATGAAGTGGTGCTTGGGGTACCAGGCGGGGACCTTCTTCATGAGGAGCCCGCCGATCACCGCGCCCGCGCCCATCACGCCGGTCATCACGCCGAAGACCTTCTCGTCCTTGTGGTAGACGTTGCTGACGAACATGGAGAGGAAGCGCATGATGGGCGTGGCGAAGGTCGCAAAGATCACCATCGCCAGGAACGCCGCGCGCGGGCCGGGGCGCAGGAAAATGAACTCGCCCGCCTCCTTGGTGTCGCGCCACATCACGTCCAGGCGCTTCCACCAGCCCCGCCGCTCGGACGGCGCGGGGGCGTCCGGCGTCGTGGTGACCGCCAGCAGCACGACCACGAACGTGACGGCGTTGAATACGAACAGGATCACGGGGTTCCACACCGCCATGATGACGCCCGCCACCGCCGGGCCGACCGCGCGGGCCGCGTTGAACGCGATGCCGTTGAGCGTGATCGCGCGGTAGAGCTCCTCGCGCGGGACGAGCCGGGGCGTCAGCACCTGCCACGCCGGGTTGTTGAACGCGATCGTCACGCCCTGCGCCAGCGCCAGCACCAGGAGCCAGCGCAGCAGCACGTCGTCGCTCGGGTTGATCCACACGACCAGCGCGAACCCAAGCGCGATCACCATCATCGCGCCCTGCGTGATGACCATCAGCGTGCGCCGGTTGACGCTGTCGGCGACGATCCCGCCCAAGAGGCCCAGCACGACCGTGGGCAAGAGCTGGGCCGCCCCGAGGTAGCTCGACCAGATCATCTGCCGGGTCTTCTCGGTGACGATCCACTGGGTGCCGACGAACTCAAACCAGTTGCCCAGGTACGAAAAGCACGACGCGATGAAGATGGTGCGGTAGTGGGTGTGACGCAGCACGCCCCAGCGGTGGGGGACTGCCGCCGGCGGGCTCCCGCCCGCGCTCGAAGCCGGCGCGGAACTGGGACTGTCCTCCTCCACGGGCGGACCGCCGCCGCCGCCGCCGCTTTCGAGTGCGGCGTCGTGGGAACGCTCGGGGTGGTCATGGATCGGTGGGGTCGTCATGGCTGGCAGGTTCCGTCCTTGCCGGTGACAACCATAGGACGACACGCGGGGCGATCAGTGATCCGCGCGAGGGTTGCTTGCGGCGCGTCCGCGTCGGAGCAGACTCGCGTAGCGCCGGCGACGCAGGCCGCTCGATGTTCGCACCCAGAACAGCAATGCGCCGGCGAGCAGGCCCCACATCGAGCCGACCGGGAGGAATCGCAACGCGAGCTCCACGGCGAGCGGATGCGATTGCTCCCATCGTTCCCAGGTCTCGAGGGCAATGAGCTCGAGCAGCGCGTGGGCGAATCGCTCAACGACGAAGCGGACCGGCCCGGCGATGAGCCACGCCGCCGTTGCGTGGGCGGCCACCTGCATCACGACTAACGGATGCACGCGTGCGTCATCGGGGCGCCTTCGGATCCACAGGCCAAACGCCAGGAGCAACGAGGCGCCGGCGAGCACAGCCGTTCCGGTCGCGGCCTGTTCGAAAAAGGTCGTGCCGGCATCGAGCGCCCATTTCACGCCGCTCTGGCCCGGACCGACACCGCCCGGCGGGAAGATGATCTCGGTCCACGAACGAATCCGATCGGGCGTGACGACCAGCAGCGAACCCGCCAGCGCGAGGTTGATCGCCGCGAGTCCGAACGCCGGGCGCGTCATCCGCAGATTCCCGGCGAGCCTGCTCGGGCGGAACAGCACGCCGAACGCGGTCTGGAGCCATGTTTTCACGCCGGCGCGCCGTTGCCAAGCGCTTCCCGAGCAGCGATCAGGGTCGGACTCGGCTGCCGGATTGCCGCACTCCGGGCATCGAGCGCCCGGCACAGGCGCGACGAGCGTGTAGCCGCAGCCCTCGCAGGAGAACTCGCGATCCGGCGCGGGCGAAGCGGTTGCATCTGCGGGCGTGGCGGGAGCAGGCGTGACGTGCCGATTGTTCACCACGCAGAACAACCGCCGTCGCCGTTTCGGGTTGCGGCGTTGCGACGCGGCGACCCGGAACCTGGCCAAGATCAGGTCCGTCACCCGAGCGTGCCAATCCAAACTTCGGCGCCCGGATCAGATCTGCCCGATCCACTCGGCGCTGGCGATCTCCTTCCAGCGGGCGCGGATCGACTTCACGGCGTCATCACCGAGCGCCCCGGCCTTGAGCAGCTCGGCGTTCTGGCGCCAGCGCTCGGGCTTGCTCGTGCCCACGATGCACACGCACACGCCGGGCTGGAACGCCGTGAAGCGCAGCGCCGTGCCCGCCGCTCCGTCCGGGCCGTTGTCGTTCCGCTTGTCGCCGGTCGCAAACGCGTACGCCAGCTTCTGCAAGCGCTTCCAGTACTCGACGTGATAGCCGTTCTCCGGCTGCGTGTCGTAGCGCCACGCCGCGTTGGCGATGGGGCGCTTGGCGATCACGCCCATGCCCTTCTCCTTGGCGAGCGGCAGGGTCAGTTCGAGGCACTCCTGGTCCGCGATGCTGACCGAGGTCTGGAGCGAATCGAACTTGCCGGTCTCGATCGCGTACCGCGCCGCGTGCGAATCGCCCGAGTATCCGATGTAGCGCACCTTGCCCTGCTTCTTGGCCGCCTCGAGCGCCTCGATGCACTCGCCCTTCTTCAGCGTCTCCAGCGCGCAGGAGTGGAGCTGGATCAGGTCGAGCGCGTCGGTCTTGCAGCGCTTCAGCGACAGCTCGATCGAGTGCATGATCGAATCCTTGTCCCACGCGTCGCCGCGCCCGCCGTCCTGCTTGGTGTGCCCGCACTTGCTGAAGAGGTAGAACTCCTTGCGACGCCCCGCGATCGCGCGTCCGATCTGCTCCTCGGCATCGACGTAGCACTCCGCGGTGTCGATGACGTTCAGCCCCTGGTCCAGCGCCGCGTTCAGGATCTTGTCCACCACGCCCTGCTCGGTGCGCTCAAAGCCGATCTCCGCCGAGCCGAAACCCAGGATGGCGACCTTCATGTCGGTCTTGCCGAACGGGCGGCGTTCAACGTCGATCTTCGCGGGCGTCGCGGGCTTGGACTCTTGCTTCCCCGCGGGTTGGGTTGCGGATTGGCCAGCCTGCCGCATCGCGGACGCCGCGGCGGTCATCGCGCCCGAGGCAAGCACCGTGGCGGCGGCGGAACGCTTCAGGAAATCCCGGCGAGTCGAATCAGACATGACGGCCTCCTTTGAATGGAAAGCGCATCGTACCACAGAACAGAAAAAGGGAAGTGGTCACGCAGTCAGGTGGGAAAGCACGCCGGCAAGGCCCGCGAACACGCTTCTCGCCCGCATACCCGAGGCGAGCCCACCTCCACCGTCAGGTGAGATGTGCCCATGTGCAGATGTGCGATGTTGGCCTGTTCCGATTCCTACGGCCTGCCTCCGCCGAACATCCACTCCCACACTTCGCTCGCCCCGATCGCCTCCGCCTGCCTGGCCGCCTCGGCCTCGATCTCTGAATAATCCTTGATCTCCGGCGCGCCCGCCAGGCTCGGTGACGGCCCGTCAAGCCTCGTCAGCCCCAGCGCCCCATCGCCCGACACGCTGATCACCCATCGCCCCTCCGACAGCGTGCGGTACACCGCCTTGCCGTGCGACGCGTTCGGCCCGTTCCAGTCCACGCTCGCCAGCTCCGGCTCGATCAGCAGCCCCTTCTCCGGCGGCGTCTTGGCGTCAAACACGCGCCGGATCCACAGACGCTGATCGATCACGGCATAGTCCACGTAGATCTCGCCCTTGGGGTCATACGGCGTGTCGATCACACGCTCCGCGCCGTCCTGCGTCCGCACGCGCACCGACAGCTTGCCCTTCTCAACCACAAGCTCCGACACCGCCGCCCGCTTGATCGCCTCGTTGTACGTCGCGCGCAGGTGCTCATAGTCCTTGGAGAGCGTCGCCAGCCGCTGCTTGTACACGTGCGCGGTCAGGTCCGCACGCACGAGCCGATAGCCGATCGCCCCGGCCGCGATCGTGACCAGTGCCGCCGTGATCCAGCCCAGAATCTTCCAAGGGAGCGTCATGTCCGGTCTCCACCCTTCTCCATGCGCGGCGCGCTCCTTCAAGATCGACCATCCGGCGCGATCCGGACAAGAACCGCCAGAGTATTGGATGCCCGACTCCCGATGGCATCGCACCTGGGGTGCGGCGAATCGATCCTTGTCGGCCTGTGATCATTCCAAACACGCCTCAGCCGCTCACCGCTGCTCTTCCCGACTCCCCATTCCCGACTCCCCATTCCCGTCCCGCGCCCTCCGACTCGCACGCCGCCCATCGAGTCCGAGCGCGACTCATCGCCATGTGTTTTCCGGTACCCTCTTCCACCCAGATGCCCGAGCTCCCGCCATCTCCGCCACGTGATCTGCCCCGCGCCCTGGGCGTCCTCCCGGCGCTCGGCGTCATGATCGGCATCATCATCGGCAGCGGCATCTTCAAGACCCCCTCCGAGATCGCCGGCGCCACCCAGTCCCCGCTCGTCGTCCTCCTCTGCTGGCTCGCGGGCGGCGTCATCTCCCTCTTCGGCGCGTTCACCTACGCCGAGCTCGCCACCATGTTCCCGCAGTCCGGCGGCGTGTATGTCTTCCTCCGCGAGGGCTACGGGCGCGGCATGGCCTTTGTCTTCGGCTGGACCTACATGCTGGTCTCCAAGCCCGCCGCCGCCGCCGGTATCGCCGTCATCTTCACCGAGAACCTCCATCCTCTCCTCGGAATCACCTGGGACGCCCGGTACACCACCATCGCCCTCATCGTCGTGCTCACGTTCATCAACGCCCGCGGCGTGTCGCTCGGCGCGGGCGTCGCCACCGTCCTCACCGCGCTCAAGGTCCTCGCGCTCCTCGCCATCGTCGCGCTTGCCCTCGCGCTCCGCAAGGGCTCCGCGGGCAACTTCCACGCCGCCCCCTCGCTCCAGCCGCTCCACCTCGTTCTCGTCGGCATCATGAGCGGCGTGCTCTGGACCTACGACGGATGGAGCGACGTCGGCGCCATCGCCGGCGAGATCAAGCAGCCCGACCGCAAGCTCCCGTTCATCTATATGGGCGGCACGATCTTCATCACCGGGCTCTACCTCGCCGTCAACGCCGTCTACATCTGGATGATGCCCCTCTCCGAGATGGCCAGGCAGGGCAACGTCGCGCCCGCGATCCTCACCACGCTCGTCGGCGCCGCGGGCGGCACCGCCGTCATGATCATCGTCGTCGTCTCCACCCTCGGCTCCACCCTCGGCTCCATCCTCACCGGCGCCCGCGTCACCTACGCCCAATCACGCGACGGCCTGCTCTTTGCCTTCCTCTCCCGTGTCCACCCACGCTTCGGCACGCCCGCCGTCGCGCTCTGGTGCCAGTGCGCCCTGTCGTGCGCCGCCGTCTGGTTCCTCGAATCGTTCGGCAGAATGGCCGGGAGCTTCGTGTTCACCATGTGGATCTTCTACGGGCTGGCGGGCGCGACAATCTTCGTGATGCGCGTCAAGCGCCCCGACATGCCGCGGGCGTACCGCTGTCTCGGCTATCCGCTCGTGCCCGCGCTCTTCGTCGCCAGCTCGGTGATGATGACGGTGCTCTCAATCATGGCCGACTGGAAGACCTGCCTGACGTGGGTCGGCGTGCTGCTCGCGGGCATCCCGGTGTATCTGGTGTGGTCGAGAATGACGGGGAAAGAGACGGAAAGACCAAGCCGCGCAGACACAAAGTGAAACGCGGAAGTCGCGAAGAAAATCCCTCGTGAGTCTTGAAAAGGCAGAAGGGGAGTGGGGAGTGGCGCAGTTACGGGATCACCGTGGCCGTGAATGCCGCCGGTATGATTCTTCCACTTCGCCACTTCGCCACTTCGCCACTTCGCCACTTCGCCACTTCGCCACTTCGCCACTTCGCCACTTCGCCACTTCGCCACTTCGCCACTTCGCCACTTCGCCACTTCGCCACTTCGCCACTCTGCCACTTCGCCACTCTGCCTCTCCTCTGTTAGTGCCTACACTACTTGCAAAGGAGCCCGCCATGCGCCGAGTCTTCGCCCTCGTCCTCTCTTCGCTCGCGTCGCTTCTCCCCGCCTGCATTCCCTACGGCGCGACGCACGAATACGAGGAGGTCGGTCTCTCCCTCACGGCCCAGGGCTCGGGGCGCCTCGCGGTCGCCGTGCTCGACGCGCGCCCCTACATCAACCCCAACGAGAAATCGCCCAAGTTCGTGGGAGTCCAGCGCGACGCGATCGGCCTGCCGTTCAACGTCGAGACGCGCTCGGGCCGCCCGTTCGCCGATGATTGCCTGCTGGTCATCACGCGCGCGTTGCAGTCGCGCGGCTACGACACGACCTCGGTCATCACCAGCAACCACGACGCGCCCGACGCCGTCCGCCAGCGCCTCCTCGCTTCGGGCGGGCGTTCCCTCATGGTGCGCATCGTCGACTGGAAGCTCGACAGCTACGACTCCAGCAAGCTCTATTTCGACCTCGACGCGCAGGTGCTGAACGCCAGCGGCGAGGTCCTGGGGCGCTCGCGCGTGCTCGGCGCCAACGAGATCAAGGGCAACGGGCTCGACCCCGTCGGTTTCGCCAAGCTCGCGGGCCCCACGCTGTTCAAAGCCAAGGCCGAGGAGTTGTTGAACGACCCCGCGATCGTGGCGGCGATGAGGTGAGGAAGTACTCACGAAGTCCGCGCGTTGAGAGTCTGGCGTGGAGATAAGCCGAGGTGCTTTCTTCGGCGCGGCCTGAGCCCAAGCACCGACGCTAGCAGGAGAAGCGTCCCGGAGCTTGGCGTCGGGATCTCATGAACCCACATGACAGCCTGGCCTGCTACTGCGTCTGCGCTCCAGGCAGTGCCAGCGACGTACAGGGTGTCCCCTTCACGCCAGATGCTGTTGGCTTCGGAGTTATCGAATTGTGGCGGGAGAAACGAACCAAGGTCGAGCCATGAACTCGCACTCCCCTGCCAAAGACTCGCATGTCTCTGCGAGCCCATGAGCGTAACGCCAACCTGGAAGCCGCTGTCTACTGAATTTGGTTGTGCCCACGTTGCGCCGATTGGGGTAAGGTCGATCCAGGAATCCGCCGTGCCGTTCCAGAGGACGCCGCGCCATTCGCTTCCGAACCACAAGCCCCCGACCTGCTGGTCCTCGCTTACGCCGAGCGCGACGGAGCTGGTTGCACCCGCTGGGTGAAGATCGATGCACGACGCGGCCGTATCGTGCCAGAGGGCGGCGTGAGAGTTTCCGTTATTGTTGTTCGATTTGAAGTAGCCAACCTGATTGTGACCCTTGATCGCGTATCCCTGTGAGATCGAAGCTCCAAGTGGATTGAGATCGACCCACGATTCTGCGGTTCCCGACCAGACCCCGGCGTGCGCGCTGTAGCCATGATCGCTCACGATGGCCGCCGATCCCACCTGGCGGCCGTTGCTCATCCCGGTGACCTGGCCCCACACCGCATTGCTCGGAGTAATGTCGCGCCACGACACGGGTGTGCCGTGCCAGATGCTCGCTCGCATGGTTCCGCCGTCAAAGGCGAGCCAGCCGGCCTGCGTGGTCCCGTCTGTCACAACGGCCCGGGAGTAGCTCGCGCCGATCGGGTGCAGCGAAACCCGAGAACTCGATGAGCCGTCCCATTTGCAGGCATTCTGCCAGTATTCGCTGCCGGCCGTGCCCACCTGCTGGCCGCCGCCGCCACCGAAGCACTGCGAGGCGGCTGCGTTGTCGGGGTGCAGTACGACGACTGACCACTGCGCATTCGCAGCGGCCATGCCTCCCAATGCGACGAGTGACGCAAAACGCAGGTTGGTGCACATCTCATGAAAAGCAGCATCGACCCCAAACGCCCGGCGCGATCAAAGAACCACGAGAAGGACAGAGACTGAGGGATTCACCCGGCACTCACCTGCCCAACCGAGCCAGCACATCATCGAGCAGCACGCGCGAGCGCGAGTCATCGCCGAGCGGGTCGACGTGGATCGTGATCTCATGCCCGGTGCTCGTGACGCGGGCCTCGATGCTCACGCCCTCGACCCGCGAGTCACGCGGCGCGCGGGCGTAGATGCGCCCTCGATCGTCCGTCGAAGCCTTGGAGCTGATCGAATAGCCGCGACCGCGCAGCGCGCCCTCCGCGGCGGCCATGATCGCCGGCACGCGCACGTCGTCGGAGAGATCGCACGTCAGCGTGCCCAGGCTGTACGCCGCCGTGATGTGCTCACGCCCGTGCGACGACAACTGCGGCGAGCACGCGCCCAGCATCAGCAGTGGCATCAGCATCACCACCGCGCCCACGATCATCGCGCCGCGCGGGCGTAACGCGGACGGTTCGTACGCGTGCGCCGACTTTGAACGCGCGACCCGCGCGAGTCCGCCGGAAAACGTCCGGTTCGATGGGCCGCGGGCGCTGTCGTGGGTTGTCTGCGTCATCTCAAGCCTTCTCTTTCGATCGCGTCTCGCTGCCGGGGCTTCTGTTCGATTCCGCATCGATCGAAGACGCGCCGGATGGATGATCGATCCAACGGCTCATGTCCAGATCGTCCAGCGACAGCCGCCCGGACCAATGTTCGAGCGCCGATCGGATGACGGGATCGTCCGCGAGCGCCTTCGCGTCAAAAGCTGGAGGCGGAAGACCCGCGCCCAGCGCCGGTGCCGCACGAGTCTCGGAACCTGCGGCCGGGCTCTTTGGCACGCCGCCGGCTTTGGCCTTCCCCGAGTCTCCATTCCCCGCACCCGATTCCCGCGCCTTCACGTCGGCTTTGCGTGGCGCCTCATCCGTTCCTCGTTCTCTCCCGCCCGGCGTGATGGCGTGCGATTCCTCATCGAGCCTCGTCATCTCCTCGCGCGACAAGCCGAATTGGCCCGCCCAATACGCCACCGAGAGCGCGTCGAGCGGCAAATCCGTGGCAAACCGCGGCCTGGGCTTGGGCCTCTTGCGGTCAAGGTCGATCGCGAGCTGCGCCAGAAAGGTCGCGCTCGAGAGCACGGCCGCCCCTGCCTTGTCGGCGGCCCGTCGAATGCGCCGGTCGCTGCTCACGACCAGGATGCGGCGCGGGGCCGAGTCGTGGGCCAGGCGCGATTCGATCCAGGAATCGGCGTCGCCGGAATCCGCGGCGAACACGACGTGCATCGTGCCGCGCCGGGTGTCCTTGCCGTGCCCGTCGCAGACGAGGGTGATTTCGCGCGAGGCGTATCGGCTTGCGGTGACGAGGCGGCACAAGCCATCGACATCGAGGCCCGCGAGCCCAAGCGGGAGGACGCCCGGGGTGTGGAGTACGTTGTAGGTGTCGATGAGGAGCAATGGGGACCGGGAGTGGGGAATCGGGAATGGGGAGTGGGGGAAGGCTGGAAGCCGACGAGTGACTGTACGATCGGCGACTCCCGACTCCCGACTCCCGACTCCCGACTCCCGACTCCCGACTCCCGACTCCCGACTCCCGACTCCCGACTCCCGACTCCCGACTCCCGACTCCCGACTCCCGACTCCCGACTCCCGACTCCCGACTATTATCCGAACACAATTTGCTCCCCTCCGGGTGCATTCTTGATCGGTGGCGTCTGCCCTCCTTTACTTGGGGCCCGAGACGCCGGTGTGTTCGCTGGCGTGGGGTTGAATGAAATAGCCCGGAGGCGGGGAGCGCGGCGATGGGCTGCGTCCGGCGTCGGGCTCTCTTGCAAGGGCGAGGTATTCATGGCGATCCGAGTCAAGGCCAGGAGCGGCGAGAGCGTCGAGGGCATGTTGCGCCGCTTCAAGAAGCTCTGCGAAAAAGAAGGGCTCACCAAGGACATCAAGCGCAAAGAGTTCTACGAGAAGCCCTCCGAGCGTCGGCGCCGCGCCGCGCGAAAGAGCCAGGCTCGCCGGCTCCGCCCCGAGGGCGTGCGCCCCGAGAAGCCATAACTGAAGCATTCGTGATCCACGGGCGTGCCAACCGCACGCCCGCTGGTTTTTCTCGTGGACGCGCCGGCTTTGCCGATTCTGCGTCCGGGTGCCGCGGTGTCTTTGACGCGGCTCTTTTCGGGATTCCTTTTGACGAGAGGGTTGGCGCTATGCCGCACTTCGAGCTTGCCGTGCTCGCGATGGTGGTCGTGTCGTGTTTCGCCTTGGTCGGCCGTTCCGCGCTCCGCTCGCGTGCGTTGCTGGCGGCGGTGGTGATGGCGGTGATGGGCCTTTCGTCGCCGGCGGCCTCCGCCCAGGCCTCTGATCAGAAGGCCCAGGACGCCGTGCAGCACGCGGCGGACCAGGTGAAGTCGGCGGTGGACACCGCGACCCACGCCGCCCCCGAGCACAAGCCCGGCGGCGAGGCCAATCTCGTTCTCCCCCGCGTCAGCGGCGAGAAGTTCATGGGCATCCAGGGCGACCAGTTGCTCTACGCGGGTCTGGCCGTCTCCCTCCTCGGCATGCTGTTCGGGCTGGTGATCTACGCCCAGCTCAAGAACATGCCGGTCCACAAGACCATGCTCGACGTCTCCGAGCTGATCTACGCCACCTGCAAGTCCTACATGATCCAGCAGGGCAAGTTCCTGATGATCCTGTGGGTCTTCATCGCCGCCATCGTCTTCTGGTACTTCAAATTCCTCGTCAACTTCGACTTCGGCAAGGTCCTCCTCATCCTCGTCTTCTCGCTCATCGGTATCGCCGGGTCCTACGGCGTCGCGTGGTTCGGCATCCGCGTCAACACCTTCGCCAACTCCCGCGCCGCCTTCGCCTCGCTCCGCGGCAAGCCCTTCCCCTGCTACGCGATCCCGCTCAAGGCGGGCATGTCGATCGGCATGGCCCTCATCTCAGTCGAGCTGCTCATCATGCTCGGCATCTTGCTCTTTGTCCCCGGCGACGTCTCCGGCGCGTGCCTCATCGGCTTTGCCATCGGCGAGTCGCTCGGCGCCAGCGCCCTGCGTATCGCCGGCGGCATCTTCACCAAGATCGCCGACATCGGCTCCGACCTCATGAAGATCGTCTTCAAGATCAAGGAAGACGACGCCCGCAACCCCGGCGTCATCGCCGACTGCGTGGGCGACAACGCCGGCGACTCGGTCGGCCCCAGCGCCGACGGCTTCGAGACCTACGGCGTGACGGGCGTCGCGCTCATCTCCTTCATCCTCCTGGCCATCAACGAGAAGACCGCCGGCTCCGCCGCCGCCGCGTCCACCATCCAGATCCAGCTCCTGGTCTGGCTGTTTGCGATGCGCATCATCATGGTGATCGCCTCGGCCCTGTCGTACTTCATCAACGACGCCATGGCCAAGGCCAAGTACGCCAACTCCCCCAAGATGAACTACGAGCACCCCCTCACCAGCCTCGTGGTCATTACCTCGGTCGTCTCGGTCATCCTCACCTTCGTTGTCTCCAAGCTCCTCATCCCGACCATCGCGGGCGATGACACATGGTGGTGGAAGCTGTCGCTCATCATCACCTGCGGCACCGCCGCCGGCGCGATCATCCCCGAGCTCGTCAAGGTCTTCACCTCGACCCACTCGCGTCACGTGAAGGAAGTCGTCACCAGCTCCGAGCAGGGCGGCGCGTCGCTCAACATCCTGTCGGGCTTCGTCGCCGGCAACTTCTCGGCTTACTGGCTGGGCGTTGCGATCGTGCTGCTCATGGGCGCCGCGTACTACGTCAGCACCATGTTCCCGATGTTCGCGGGTTCTGAGCACACCATCATGCTCGCTCCCGCCGTCTTCGCGTTCGGCCTGGTCGCCTTCGGCTTCCTTGGCATGGGCCCGGTGACGATCGCGGTCGACAGCTACGGCCCGGTGACCGACAACGCCCAGTCCGTCTACGAGCTCTCCACCATCGAGTCCGTCCCCGGCATCGAGGCCGACCTCGAGAAGAACTACGGCTTCAAGCCCGATTTCGAGGCCGCCAAACAGTGCCTCGAAGAAAATGACGGTGCGGGCAACACCTTCAAGGCGACGGCCAAGCCCGTGCTCATCGGTACCGCGGTCGTGGGCGCCACGACCATGATCTTCTCGATCATCGTCATGCTGACGCACGGCCTGGACCCAACCCTCCTTGGCAAGCTTTCTCTCCTCCACCCGCCGTTCCTGCTCGGACTCATCACGGGCGGCGCGATCATCTACTGGTTCACCGGCGCGTCCACCCAGGCCGTGTCGACCGGCGCCTACCGCGCCGTGGAGTTCATCAAGAAGAACATCAAGCTCGAGGGCGCGACCAAGGCCAGCGTCGAGGACAGCCAGAAGGTCGTCACGATCTGCACGCAATACGCCCAGAAGGGCATGTTCAACATCTTCCTGGGCGTCTTCTTCGCGACGCTCTCCTTCGCCTTCTTTGAGTCCTACTTCTTCATCGGGTACCTCATCTCGATCGCGCTCTTCGGCCTCTACCAGGCCATCTTCATGGCCAACGCCGGCGGCGCCTGGGACAACGCCAAGAAGATCGTCGAGACCGATCCGGCCTTCAAGAGCACCGGGCGCGGCAAGGGCTCGGACCTGCACGCCGCCACCGTCGTCGGCGACACCGTCGGCGATCCCTTCAAGGACACCAGCTCGGTCGCGATGAACCCGGTCATCAAGTTCACGACGCTCTTCGGCCTGCTCGCGGTCGAGCTCGCGGTCGAGATGAAGTCCGACTCCGCCAACGCCGGGCTCGTCACCGGATTGACGGTCGCCTTCTTCCTCGTCTCGGCCTTCTTCGTCTACCGCTCGTTCTACGGCATGCAGATCACCGGCGCCGCCGCCAAGCACTAACCCACGCACCCATCACGCGATCTCACCCACCGGCGGCCTTCGGGTCGCCGGTTTTTTTTCGGACGTTCAAGCCGCCGCGGCGCGCCCCGCGGGTCCGAGTATGACGGCGAGGGTGGGGCATAATCCCCGGCGGGCATGCCACCCTCGACCTGGGCGTGATACGAGGCTCCGATCGCGTCGATGCTCGATGCTGAGACATCGGGACGACACGGGAGCAAGCGGACATGGCGGGAGCTACACCAGGCGGGAGGGGCAAGCCGGTGATCGGCGCATCGCGTCAGAACACGATCGGTCTGGCCTCGCGCGATCTCATTCCGTTCCTCGACGACCTCGATCGCACCCAGGGTGAAGCCGACAAGCGCCGCACGTTTGTGCGCTGGCCGTTCCGAAACGCCGCCATCCCCTGCAAGCTGGTGCATCCGGGCGGGAACACGGTCAATCTCATGGTCGCCGCGCGAAACCTCTCCTGCGGCGGGATCAGCGTGCTCCACAACGCCTATGTCTACGCCGGTTCGCGCTGCACCGTCACGCTCCCGCACCCCAAGCTCGGGCCGACCGAACTCGCGGGGACCGTGAAACGCTGCATCCACCGCCGCGGCACGATCCACGAGCTGGGCATCCAGTTCGACAAGGAGATCAACGCCAAGGAGTACTTCGTTGTCGACCCCATGAAGGACTGGTTCTCGCTCGAGAACGTCAACAAGGAAGAGCTCAGCGGCAACATGCTGCACGTCGACGACTCGCCGATGGAGCAGTCGCTGGTCAAGCACTACCTCCGCGGCACGCAGGTTCGCCTGCAGCAGGCCGCCAGCATCGAGGAGGCCATGCCCATCGCCGAGAGCGGCGTCGACCTCGTGCTCACTGATTTCGACCTGGGCGAGGGAAGGACGGGCGCGGACCTGGTGCTGATGATGCGCGCCAAGAACGTTCGTTGCCCCGTCATGTTCGTCACCGCCGACGGCACGCCGCAGACGCGCGAGAAAGCCCAGGAGGTCGGCGTGACGGCGTTCCTCGTGAAGCCCGTGACCCCCGAGAAGCTGCTGCGCGCCGTCGCGGAGTTCCTCACCGTCGGCGGCGGGACCGATCCCAACGGCACCACGCTCCCCGAAGAGCATCCCAACCGCTGCCTGATCCCGACCTTCATCACCCAGCTGCAGGACCTGGTGAAGCGCATCGATCTTGCGATGAAACGCGAGGATGTCACCGTCTGCCGCTCGCTCTCCATGCAGCTCGCCGGAGCATCGCCGGCGGTGGGGTTCATGCGCCTGGCCAAGGTCGCCGACAGCGCGGCCAAGTCTCTCGCCTCGACCATGAGCACCAAGGAATCCGCCAGCCAGCTCCGCGCTCTGATCAGCACCTGCGAGGCGGTCATCCAGATGCGCAACCAGTTCAGGTGACAAACGCCGAAGCCGGCGGCCTGCGACCAGAACTGGGGACCCATACCGGCCGGGTGGATGCGTGCCGGCTCCATCGAGATCTTGACGCAGACCTCTTCCATCCCGCCGGCGTCATTTCGTCGTCGGGCACGGTTCCCGGTGCGTCCGGGCCTGACCGGTGCCCGAAAGGGTGCGGTTTTGTCTGGTCTGTGGGCGGTTCTGGCCGGGATTGGACGGGCGGGCCCGGATGTGACGATCCTGTGACGCCCCGGTGCCGTTGGCTTGCGAACGGTATCCTGTGGTGTCCCGCGGAGCGGGCGGAGGTCAGACGTGCAAAGCGATGGACGGATCGTTCGCCCGGGAGTGGGCGGTGTGAAAGCAGGACGGGCCGGGAGCACGCGGGCGCTCGCGGCTGCGGCGGTCGCGGTGCTGTTCCTGGCCGGCAGCGCGATGGCGCAGGTCGCGCCCGGCGGCCCACCGCGCCGGAATAATCCCAAGAACCCGACCAATTCACCGCGACCCATCACCCCGCCCGGCACAAACCCCGCGGCACCCGAGGGCGCGCAGCCTCCCCACGGCGCGGAGGGCGCGACCGGCGCCAAAGCACTCGAACACCTCCCCACGCCCGAGCCCGGCGAGGACGAGGTCACGCTCTCGGCCTTCAGCGAGCCCGTCGAGCTGACCGCCCTGGTCGAATACGTCACCACAACACTCAACATCAACAGCAGCACCAAGGGCCAGCTCACCGGCACCATCACCTTCAACGCGCCCGTCAAGATCAAGAAGACGCAGCTCCTCCCGCTGCTCGACGCGCTCTTGGCCCAGTACAACTTCACGATCACGCTCGACCCTACCGGCTTCTACATGGTGCACCCGATCTCGGACGTGCAGGTCAATCTCGACGGCGAAACCGCCACCACCCGCGTCTTCCCCGTCCCCAACGTCAAGCCCTCCTTCCTCAAGCCCGCCATCGAAGCCCAGATGGGCGGCGGCAGTGCGGCCCCCAACCCCGGCAACCCCGGAACGCCCGGCGTCCGCGGCATCGCCTACGTCGATGAACTGGGCGTGATCGTCGCGACCGACTCGGTTCGACGCCTCGGCGCGATCGAATCGCTGATCAAGTCGCTCCTCGAGCAATACGGGAAGTATCACTTCATCCGGCGCGAGCTCGAGTTCGTTTCCGCGCCCGTCGCTCGTGAACGAGCCCTCTCGCTCCTCGGCGCCAACGTGAACTCCACCGGCAACCAGAACCAGGGCCAGCCCAACATCGACCCCAACACCGGCCAGCCCATCCAGGGCCAGCCCAGCGCCGGCGCCAGCAAGGCCGAGAGCCTCCCCGAACGCCTCAGCGTCGACCCCACCGGCAACGCGCTGGTCTTCCGCGGCACGCCCGACGAGGAATCCGTCCTCGACCAGGTCCTCAAGGTCATCGACGTCCCCAATAACCTCGAACCCAAGTCATACGAGGTCGGCTCCTCCGCCAAGCAGATCGCGGAGATCGCCAAGGTCCGCGGGCTGGGCGAGGTCCAACTCATCGAAAAGCCCGCCGAGAGCGACCCCAACCGCCCTGTGTTCTACAACTACTACGACGACGGCAGCCGTCGCCAGCAGCAGAACAAGTCCATCTCCGGCGGCCCAACCATGGTCGTCGACGAGGCCTCGGGCAAGATCACGTACTACGCCACGCCGCGCCAGCACGAAGAGCTGACCAAGCTCATCAAGGAGATCAACCCCTCGGAAGAGCGCGTGGTCATCCGCGCCTACAAGCTCAAGCACTCCGACGCCGACAAGGTCTCGCAGCTCATCCTCGGCCTGATCGAGAATCAGTCGCTCCCCAACGACACCGGCTCCTCGCCCTTGCTCAACACCAGCGGCGCCTACAGCAGCACCAGCTACAGCGCCCGTGGCGGACGCCGCACCACCATCTACAACCCCAGCACCGGAGCCAACGACGGCGAGCTCTCCCTCGCCGGCGGCGAGGACGTCTTTGTCATCCCCGACAAGGCCAACAACCAAGTTCTCGTGAAAGCCCCCATCAAGCAGCAGCCCGAGTTCTCGCGCCTCATCGAGAGGATCGACCTCCGCAGGCCGCAGGTCTTCCTTGAGGCCAAGATCGTCGCCGTGACGGCGTCCGACGAGATGCGACTGGCCTTTGAGACCCAGCTCATCAACGCCAGCGGCACAGGCGGTGTGCTCAACACCAACTTCGGTCTCTCCACCTTCGCGACCGGCACCAGCCTGGTCAAACCCAAGACCGTCGCCACCGGTCTCACCGGCCTCACCGCCGCGATCATCAAGTCCGACCAGGTGCCCATCGCGCTCACCGCGTTCGGCCGAGACATCGACACCCACATCCTCTCCTCGCCCCAGCTCCTGGTTGCCGACAACGAAGAAGCCGAGATCGCCAGCATCGATCAGCAGCCGACGCAGACCACCACGCTCGGCAACTCCGGGAGCACCGGCACCCGCGACGTGCAGAGCTACGAATACGTCGACGCCGGCACCAAACTCACCGTCAAGCCCCAGATCTCCGAGGGCGGCTACCTCCGACTGAAGTACGACATCGAGCTCTCCAACTTCACCGGGAGCGGCAGCGGCGGCCAGCCCCCGCCCAAGCAGAAGAACAACATCAAATCCGACTCGGTCACCGTTCCCACCGATATGACCGTCGTCGTCGGCGGCGTGGTGGTCTCGACCGACAACCGCACCGTCGTCAAGGTTCCGCTCCTCGGCGATATCCCCATCGTCGGCGCCCTCTTCCGCGACGACAGCCACTCGGACCGCAAAACCACGCTTTACGTCTTCATCACGCCCCGCATCATGCGTGACGATCTCTTCGACGACCTCCGCCTTCTCACCGAAGGCCCGCAGGCCAAGTCGAAGGTCGATGCCGACGTGCCGGCCCTGAAGCCCTCGTCGATCGACATCCTGCCCGATGCCGTGCCCCAGCCGTCGCCCGCGCTCTCCCCAGCGCGTGATTCGTCGCAATCGAAAGACACCAAGGACAAGAAGGACGCCTCCAACGGCGTGGTGAAGATCCGCTGATCGATCGGCGTCATTCTCATGCCAGACCAACCCTCCAAATCCAACGGCAAGGGCAAGCCGGGCTCAGCCAAGCCCGGCTCGACCAAGGCGCTGGCCGCACGCCCCGCCGCGCCCACCATCGATCCCCTCGCGGCCCCCGAGTGGAACCGCGTCGCGCAGGCGTTCACGGGCCTCTCCCTCTCGCCCGATCAGCTCCGCCAGTTCGCCGCGATCGACGGGAGCGACCAGGAGCCGTGGGACACCATGCTCTCCATGCTCGCGATGGACGAGCACCAGGCCCTGGAGCTCTACTCCAAACGCACCGGCCTGCCTTATCAGCCCGAACCGCGCCTGCACGAATCCGCCGGGCGCTTCTACGAGACCATCCCGCCCGAAGTCGCGCGCCAGCACCTCTTGGCGGGCCTTGAGAGCGACGGCTCGACCATGATGCTCGCGACCGCGCAGCCCATGGCCGCCGCCGTCTTCTCCATGATCGAGGACGCGTTGGGAATGCCCGTGCGGCTCACGCTCGCGCCCCGCGCGGGCGTCGCGAATCTCCTCAACCGCGGCTACGAGCAGCGCCAGGACCTCGTCACCGAAATCGTCGAAGAGATGCCTCTCGACGAGCGATCGATCCAGAACCTCGCGGGCTCGGTGGGCCAGGCGACCGACCTCCTTCAGCTCGCGCGCCAGACGCCCGTCATCCGCCTCGTCAACATGATCCTGTTCGAGGCGCTCCGCCGCCGCGCCAGCGACGTCCACGTCCACCCGATGGAGAACAAGCTCGTCATCCGCTTCCGTGTTGACGGCATGCTAGTCGACGCGTTCAGCCCGCCGCTCTCGCTCGCGCCCGCGATCAGCTCGCGCCTGAAAGTCATGACCGAGCTCGACATCGCCAACCGCCACAGCCCACAGGACGGGCACACCAGCGTCCGCATCGGCAGCCGCAAGGTCGACATCCGCTTCTCGTGCATCCCCACGGTCTACGGCGAGCGTCTCGTGCTCCGCCTCCTCGACCAATCATCCACCCAGCTCTCGCTCGATCAGATCGGCATGACCAAGAAGATGCAGGCCCAGCTCATGGACCTCGTCGATCGCCCCACGGGCATCATCCTGGTCACGGGCCCGACCGGCTCGGGCAAGACCACCACGCTCTACGCCGCCCTCGGACAGATCGATCGAACCAGCCGCAACGTGATGACGATCGAAGACCCCGTCGAGTATCACCTCGAGGGCATCAGCCAGATGCAGGTGAACGTCAAGCGCGGCGTCACCTTCGCGACGGGCCTGCGCTCCCTCCTCCGTCAGGACCCCGACGTCATCCTCGTCGGCGAAATCCGCGACCAGGAAACCGCCCAGCTGGCCGTGCAGGCCTCGCTCACCGGGCACCTGGTGCTCGCGACGCTCCACACCAACGACGCGCCCAGCGCGATCACGCGCCTCATCGACATCGGCATCGAGCCGTACCTCATCACCAGCTCGCTCGTCGGCGTGCTGGCGCAGCGACTCGTCCGCCGCATCTGCCCCGCCTGCAAGGGCACGGGCCAGGGCCCCGGCGGCGGCGGGCGCTGCGAGCCCTGCTTCGGCGCGGCCTACAAAGGCCGGCTCGCCGTCTACGAACTCATGACCATGACCGACACGCTCCGCCGCCTGACGGCCCAGAACGCCGACGCCGTCACACTCTTCGAGGCCGCGCGCGATTCAGGCTTCCGCTCCATGCGCGAAGACGCGGGCGACAAGATCGCCGCCGGGCACACCGACGAGGCCGAGGTCTACCGCGTGCTGCACTAGGCGATCGGGGGTGGCCCGACTTCCCCGCCCCGCGTGTTCTCCGCGTGACACGCACACGCCTTCGCGTCCGTGCGTGGACCGTGCCACCGACCGCGCCTTCCGTCTCTACCTTCTCCGCCTCATCAAAACCATCGCGCCGCCCAGCACCACCATCGTCCCCGGCGTCGGCACACGGATCACCCATCCCGCGTACTCACCCTCGGGCGAGAGGCCATCGCCCGCGATGTACATACCGTCGTCCGACACCGCCTTGGCGCTCTGCAGCTGCCAGCCGTCGATCGAGAGCTTCAGCACGTTCTTGGCGTAGTCGTTCAGGTCGACCATCCCGTTCTGGCGATCCCAGATGAACGCGCGGGTCGGGCCGAACGGCGCGCTGAACGCCTCGCCCACGATGACCTTCCCGCCCTCGCTCACGTCCCACGCCACGCTGAACAGGTCGTCCATCGCGCCAAGATCAACCAGGCCTTCGCCCTCGTTCCACATGAACGCGTGCCCGTCCTCGAACACGTTGTCGATCCGGCTGCTCCCCACGACCGTCCCGCCGTCGGACGACACCGCCCACGCATAGCTCGCCGAGCCGCCCAGCGTGCCCAGCCCCTGCATCCCGGTCTGCGCGGTCCACACGAACGCCTCGGTGCGCTCGAAGTTCACGTCGCTCCAGCCGACGATCGTCGATCCACTCCCCGACACGTCGCGCGCCGACGCGCGCCCGCCGCCCAGGTCGCCCAGGTTGGTCATCCCGCCGGCATCAAACCGGAACGCCTGCTCGGGGTATTCGTCGTACTGCCCGACAATGACGCTCCCGTCGTGCGACGCGCCATACGCCGTGCTCATCGACGACATGATCCCCAGCGATTCGATCTTCTCGTCCTGCGTCCACTTGAACGCCTCGGTGCGCTGGAACGAATGGCGTCCCGACGACCCGACCACCATGGTCCCGTCGCCCGAGATCGCCTCGGCCGCCGACGTGTTGTGGAGCAGCGTGCCCACCGTCTCCGCGCCCGCGGAGTTGCTCCACACAAACCCCTCGAAGTTGCCCTTGCCGGTCATGCTCCGCCCGACGACCTTCATGCCGTCGCCGGAGATGCCCGTCACCCGCGTCCACCGGTTGTGCTCATCGAGCGATTGAATCCGCGTGAAGGTCGCCTGCCCCGCCGCCGTGCCGCAGACCGACACCAGCGCGAGCAAGCCCGCACAGGGGAGGAACGCGGCCGCTCGCCGCGCGCAGTGAATCACCGTCATGGTCGTCTGTCCTCTCCGCGCCGCCGAGCACCCTCCCAGGCCCCGACGCACCTTCAGCCTACGTCTCGAAATCCAAACCTGCAAGCCCACCTTTGTGTTGCGTAATCTGGGCAATCTGCATCCCGGGCGATCCCAAACCAAACGCGATCAAACGCGCAACATTCCACGCTATAAACTACCGCCTATGCGAGCCATCGTCACCGGACAGATCGGAATGGAAAAGAAGCCCTACCTCGACGCCGTCGCGCGATTCGCCGGCCAGCAGGGCGAGAACCTCACCCTCTATCACGTCGGCGACATGATGTACGCCGAGGGGACCGACGTCCGTTCCGGCCGCATCCTCGATCTCCCCATCTCGCGCCTCAACTCGCTCCGCCGCGCCGCCTTCAAAGACATCATCGCCGAATCCACCACCGCCGGGCCCGGCGCCACGCCCCTCCCCAACATCATCGTCAACACCCACGCCACCTTCCGCTGGCGCCACGGCCTGTTCGCCGCCTTCGACTACGACCAGATCGCCAAGCTCCAGCCCGACATCTTCATCTGCCTCGTCGACAACATCGAGGTCGTCCACCATCGACTCCACCGCGAGCACGACATCGACGCCACCCTCAAGGACTGCATGGTCTGGCGCGAAGAAGAAATCCTCGCCACCGAGCTCCTCAGCAAATCCATCCCCGGCTCGCAGTTCTACATCATGGCCCGCGGCCGCCACAACCTCACCACCCGCACCCTCTTCCGCCTCGTCTGCCGCCCCAAGATGAAGAAGGTCTATCCGTCCTTCCCCATGTCCCACGTCATGGACATGCCCGACGTGCTCGCGGAGATCGACCGCTTCCGCGCCGCCCTCGCCGACCACTTCATCACCTTCGACCCCGGCGACGTCGACGAGAAACTCCTCCTCGATCGCGGCATCGCCGCCGCCCGCGAGGGCAAGGAGTTCCTCGACGTCGCGCCCCACACCTTCGGCGGGAGCAAGGCCGCCCCAGGGGGCGACCCCATCCGCGTCCGCATCCGCGAAATCCTCGATATCGCCGGCGACGTCGACGGCCAGATCTACATGCGGGACTTCAAGCTCGTCGACCAGTCCGACATGATCGTCTCCTACATCCCAGAACTGCCCGGGGGTATCCCGGGTCTTTCTTCCGGCGTCGAACGCGAACTCCACCACGCCTTCGAGCACACCAAGGAAGTCTTCGTCGTCTGGAAACCCAAGAAGCCGCCGTCTCCGTTCATCACGGAAACCGCGACACGTATCTTCAAATCCGTGGATGAAGCCCTCACCTACTTCGAGCAGAACGGCTACTTCACCGCCAAGAATCTCTTCGGCAATTGACTTCCTGTCGCTGTGCCACGGACCCGTCTTCGGGTTCATGCTCTTGGTCTTGTGTGGCGTGGCTCCGGGTGGCGTGGCCAAGACGTGGCCGTGCGCGGCTTGACCACGCTCTTCACGCTCTCCCCTGATTCCTCAGAGTTCCGCCTTCTCTTCCGAATGCCGCGGACTCCCCTCACGCCCTTTGAGGTTCCCTCTTCGTTTCACGACACTCGACTCACGACTCACGAGGTGTTTTCTTCGTGACTCCCTGACTCCCTGACTCCGTGACTTCGTGACTTCGTGACTTCTACTTCTCTCTTCGTCTCTCCATCTCTTCCCCCCGCACCCTCACGAACCGCGCGCGGTAGATCGTCGCGTCGCTCAGCATGTGCCAGAAGTCGCTGGAGTTCACGCAGTACGAAACCAGCAGGCCTTCGCCCCCGATCTCCGGGTGCGCCTTGGCGCCGTACACCATGATCCGCCGGTCCAGATCGGGCTCGGGCGCGGTGTACACCGCCTGGCCGTCCGACCACGGCCCGTCGATCGCCGCGCTCCGCCTCACCATCACGCGCCTGCCGAGGTTCGCCTCCATGTGGATCATCACATATCCGCCCTCGACGCGCGAGATCGTGAACTCGTCGGCCATGGCGTCGCACACCGGCGCCGCGTCCTGTGGTCTCCTGCTCCACGCGCCGTCCGCGCCGCGAAACTCCCACGCGTCACGGCACGCGACCATCTTCGCCGGGCATCGCGCGACCAGCAGCTCCTTGTGGAACACGTCCGTCGAGTCGATGCCGAACACGTAGCTTGCATCGCCGTCCCGCACCGCCGCCGCGCCCCAGGCGCGCCGGCGCCCCGCCTTGCCGCCGTCGGCTCCGAAAAGCTCGTGCGCGTGCCAGCGCCACGCGCCCGGGCCGTCGCGCGGATTCTCGATGACGATCGCGTCGCTCCCGCGCCCCTCGAAGTCCCACACGCCCGCGTCGGGCTTGCCCGTGCGTCCCATCCGGGCCCCAAAGATCACGAGCGGCCCCTGCTCGCCCGCGTCCACCGCGCCGCCGGGCAGCCAATACCACTCGCCCGCCCGCACGCACGGGAACATCGCCCGCGGCGTGTCGCCATGCCCCCAGAAGAACTCGGGGGCGGTTTCCGAGCCGCGCGTGATCGCGACCGCGTTGTTCACGATCTTGAGGCCCGGCGCGCACTTTCCCTTTTCGATCCGTCCGACGATCGAATCGCTGAACAGCCAGAGCACACGCCCGTCGGAAAGCGCCAGCGACGCGCACCCGTCAAAGCTCGTGATCCCTTCATCGCGCGCGAAGGCGCGGGTCCAAGCGTCGTCGCGCGTGGCGACAAGCGACCCGGCGAGCACGGGCCCGCGGGACTCCACGCGGACGGGCTGGTCGTGCTCGGTTTGCGCGTGCGCGAGCGCGTGCACCGCGCTCACGAGCACGCCACACACCGCCGCACGCCGCATCACGTTGCTCTGCGCCGATTTCATCTCGACTCCGTGACTCCGTGACTCCGTGACTTCTTTTTGCTTTATCCCTATTTCTTGAACTCCGCCGCCAGGTACGGGTGCAGCACGCACACCGCCTTGTCGTAGGGCTTCCCGCACTCGGGGCAGATGCCGCGCCGGGCGAGACCCTCGAGTTCGTAGCCGCAGTGGACGCACTTCACCGTTGCGTGCATCAGCGTCGGCGAGTCGCCCGACGTTTCACGCGAGTCGGTGCAGCCCTCGAGCGCCTCGGGCCCGTGCTGGTTGACGATGAGCTCGAGGAGGTCGTGGCGCGCGCCGCACGCGCAGGCGATCGTGCCGTCCTGGGCGAGCCGGGGGTCGAGCGGCGCATCGCACGCGGGGCACGCCACGCGCAGCGCGGGCGGGAGCCTCGACAGGTCGATCTCCGGCTCGTCCGGTGAGTGGTTGGTGAGCGCCAGCATGCACTCGGCGGCCACCGACAGCGCGCGGGTGGTGTCGTCGTCGTTCAGAATCACGATCTCCGCGGGCGGCGTCGGGCCGTAGCCCGCCAGGCTCGTGAAAGGCCGGACCACGCGTGATTCGATGCCGTCGCCCAGGAGCGCATCGCACACCGGCTGGGCGAGCGCGTGCGGCACTCCGAAAAGGAGCGTGCGCATGTCAGTTGGTCCCCGCGAGCTTGCGCACCGTGAAGTCGAAGGTCCGCACCATGTTCATGTGGATCGCGTACACGATGCCGACGTAGACCGCGCCGGCGATCAGCGCGCCCACCGCCAGCGAGAAGCGGGCGGTCGTCAGCCCCGCGGACATCGCGCCGCCCGAGTTGCTGACGGTGTCGAAGAGGCCCTCGACGGGGTAGACGAGCGAGAAGACCAGCGTCGCGGGGCTCATCGCATTGAGCACCGGGCCCACGACCGGCAGGCTCTCGCCGGCCTTGTACGCGCACAATCCGATCACCAGCGACGCGACGCCGACGACCGCCACCGTCGACACCACGGAGCCCAGCGTGCCCTTGCTCTTGAGCGACCACTGCAGGCCCACCATCGCGCAGAACGCGATGAACGGCACGATCACCAGAGGCAAAAGGATCGCCGCCTCGGGGAGGACGGCGGGGACGCTGAGCTTGGTCGTGAGCACGGTCGCGTCGCGCATCACGCCGCCGGCGCGCTCCAGCCCGCCGAAGAGGACGTACACGCCCGCGAGCCCGAGCGTTCCGACGGGAACGGCGAGCATGGGGAGGAGGTAGGCGATCAATCCCTGCAGCTTGCCCTTGAGGTAGGCGCCGGGCGTGATGGGCGTGGTGAGGATGAGGTCGAGCGTGCCGTCCTCGCGCTCGCGGCTGACGGCGGTGGCGGCCATGTTGATGGCGACGAGCGTGATGACGGCGATCTCGCCCCACACCGTGGCGATGAGGGCGAGCTGGAACTCGTTGATGGCCAGGGAGCCGGTGTGGAAGAAGAAGAGGAGCAGGACGCCGAAGGTGAGCCCGGTGCCGACGAAGCTCCAGCGCGCGATGGAGCGCCCGAGGGTTGCGTTGCGGGCCGAGGCCTCGCGCCACGCGATGGGGTTGTGCCCGACGGTGCGGGGCGGGCGGTGCTCGGCGCCGGCGGCGCCAAGGCCGAAGAGCTTGCGATACCAGGGGGTCCCGCCGTCGGAGCCGAGGGTCTGCAGGCCGCCGGCGCGGACGGTGAAGGTGGAGAGCCCGACGAGGAGGGCGGAGAGCCCGAAGGTGCCGGCGCAGAAGGTTGAGACGGGGCTCTCGAGGAACCACGAGGCCAGGCCGGTGGTGGTGCCGGCGGGCGACGGGCCGTAGGAGGACGGGTTGAGGAGGCTGTGGAGCGCGAGGAAGGGGTTGACGGCGGTCATCCAGGTGATGCCGCCCGAGGGCGCGACCTTGTTGATGGAGACGAGGTAGCGATCGATCGCGATGGTGATGGCGAGGTAGCTGACGACGGCGACGTAGAACGCGAAGACGGCGCGCTTGCCGGCGAGGCGCGAGACCGAGAGCGAGATGGCGATGCTGCCGACGCAGACGGCGGCGGCGGCGGCGATGAGGTAGCTCTTGAAGATCGCGGCGCCGGGCACGCCGCCGAAGTACTGCGTGATCGCCATGAGCGGCAGCGAGCAGACGAGCAGCGCGAGGATGAAGAAGAGGCGTCCCAAGAGGTTGCCCAGGACGATCTGCGTGTCGTTCATGGGCGTGGTGAGGAGGACCTCCCAGGTGCGCGGGTGGGATTCCTGGGCGATCGCGCCGGCCATGAACACGGGCGCGAGGATGCAGATCAGGATGATCTGGAGATAGGCGATGTAGGTGAAGCTCTTGGCGCCGGCCTCGGCGAGCTGGCGGTAGGAGAGAGAGTCGCCGCTGGTGTTGATGAGGAGCGACCAGAGCAGCACGACGATGAGGACGGCGAGGTAGCCGGCGCGGATGTAGAAGTGGCGCGGGCGGCGCGAGGCGTTCTGCACCAGGCGGACGGTGATCGGGTTGGTGGGCCCCAGTCGCAGGAGCCAGCGGAGGATGGCGGGCATGGCTGCCAGATGGTACAGGCGGAGGGGTGGGTGGGGTTCGGGAAAGAGGGGGAGAAGGCGGGAGTGGGGAGTCGGGAATGGGGAGTGGGTAAAAGGCGGGTGCATGGTGTCCTCCTACCCGGGGGCGGACGGACACTTTGGTGCGCACGGAGGCGGTGATGCGCGCGCGAAATCGCCAAAGTGCAAATCGCTCAAGCGCTAAATAAGACAAGGCAGGGGAATGGGTTGCGTGTGTGGGGAGTTCGCGCGGAGATTTTTTTCGGGAATCCGGAAAACGGTCAAAAAGACGGACACTTTGGTGCGCACCAAGGCGGTGATAAGCGGGGACTAACCGGGAGGAGGGGAGTGGGGAGTCGGGAGTCGGCAATGGGGAGGAGAAGAGGATTCAACGCAGAGGTCGCAGAGGTCGCAGAGGGCGCAGAGGAGAGGAGAGGAGAGGAGAGGAGAGGAGAGGAGAGGAGAGGAGAGGAGAGGAGAGGAGAGGAGGAAGTCGGGAGGGGCTCGAGGGCGAAATCGATGGGCCGGGTGGGATAGGTAGACTGACGTGACGGGAGACCGGCGTGGCGCGAGCGATGGGCAGACAGGGCGCGAAGCGAACGCGGCGACGGCTTGCGTGGGGCGCGGTGTGGGTTGGGTTGGTCGGGCTGGTGGCGGTGTTGAGTTTGAAGAGCGAACATTGGAGATCCGGGTCGCGCTCAGTGCATGTGGTGATGGAGCGCGGCCAATTAGACGTCAGCTGGGCGACGCCCGGCGCCGACACCTTTCGAGCTTTCGCCACCGACCGCAAAGCCATGGACTGGATGCTCCCGCGATGGGACGGCGATCGACTCGAGGGGCTCGTTCGCGCGCCGGTGTGGGTGGTGTTCTTCCTGATCGGCGCGCTGGGTGGGTTGGGTGTGTGGAGGAATCGGGCGATCGAGGGATGCTGCGCGCGGTGCGGGTATGAACTGAGCGGACTTGCGGCGAGCGACGGAATGGTCCGATGCCCGGAGTGCGGCGAGGAGAACGCGGTAACCCCAGTCCTGTCACGCGAGGCGCGAACGGCGCGGAGGCACGGCGCGTGGTCGATCGGGGTGGGCGTGGCGATGACGTGCGTGATCCTCGTGATGTGTGCGCAGGGGTGGAGTTGGTCGCCGAGACTCAGGGGTTTTCCGCGGTCTTCCGCGGCGGTTGAGCGGGGTGCGTTTGTCTATCACGAGATGAGCGTGTGGTCGAGCGATTATGTGGGTGACGGCGTGACGAGCGATCTGGAATGGTGGCGGGTGATGCTGCCGCGGGTGGAGTGGTCGGGCGGGCTTTGGTATGTGCGTGTGCCCCTGTGGCCGATCTCGGCGGCGTTCATCGGGTGGGGCTGCGTGAGGCGGTTTCGCGCGTGCCAGGGCGACGCGCATCGACCGTTGAGTTCCGGTGGGGAAGCGCGGGCGAGGGATTGAGGCGCGGTGATTGTCGCGTTGTTGAGAGTGGCGGGCACGGCGAAGATCGAGGAAAAAAACACGGACCCGAGGGCGGGTCCGTGTCGTGGGAACGTCGAGATGTGAGGACGATTCAGCGTTGAGGGTCTTTGAGTTCGATCTTGGGATCGAAGACCTGGAGTACCTTGGAGCCGATGCGGAAGTCCTGGAGGGTTACGCCGCGGCTGATGCGGAAGACGAGCTTGAGTTTTTGGTCGTTTCGGCTGGCGGTGAGGGTGTAGGGGATCTCGGAGAGGCCGCGGATGGGCTGGCCTGGGGTGTAGCGGATCTCGATGATGGTGGAGTCTTCGTAGACATAGCCGACGGCGTCGTAGGCTTGGCCGGTGGTGTCGGTGACCTGTGGGGGGAGGACGTTTTCGACGGCGCGGGCGGCGCCGCCGAGCCAGCTGGCGGGCTTATCGCGTGAGACTTCGACCTTGCAGATGACCACGTCGTCGGTGGTGAAGAAGCGGTCGATGCGGAGGTTGTGCTCGATGTGGGAGTTGCCCTTGAGTTCCTGGGGATCGAAGCGTTGGGTTCCATCCTTGACGCGGCCGCCCTCGACCTCGAGGTTGCGCTGGTTGCCGTCTTTGATGGTGTAGCCGAGGGTGTTGCTGGGCTCGACGCCTTCGTTCTTGTCCTGGCGCTGGTTGGAGGAGGTGGTGGCGCCGGTGGCGAGTTCGGGGGCGTCGACGTCCATCTGCACGAGCTTTCCGGAGAGGATGTCGGCGTCGCGTTCGGCGGTGGTGGGATAGGAGTTGGCCTTCATGGAGGAGACGTCGGCGCGGATGTTCTTGACGAAGAGGCCGACGGGCTTGTAGTCCTTGGGGACGACGAACTCGAAGGCCATGACGGTTTTGGAGGCGGCGCCGACGCTGGCGATGTGGAGGTCGCGGGCGTTGTATCGGAAGCGGGCGAAGTTGGTCTTGGAGGATTCGCCCTGGGTGACGATGGCGGCGGGGTGGGCGAGGTAGGGCTCTTCAGCGGCGTTTTCGCAGAGGAGTCGGATCTGGGCGGCGCCGACGATGACCTGTCCGGTTTTTTCCTTGGCGCCGGAGGCGAAGTCGACGACGAAGCCTTCGAGGCGAGCGGGTCCGGCGATGGACTTGTCCTGGCGGTCGTTGACGGTCTGGACGGTGGAATCCCAGACGTCGGAGAGCAGAGCGGCGGGCTGGGCGCCGGCGTCGCCGCCGACGGCGTAGTGGCCGATGACGCGGAAGTCGTCGGGCTTGATGGTGTTGCGGGACTTGCCGTCGCCGAAGTTGAGGCGCATCTCGTGCCCGGCCTGATAGACCGCGGGGTACCACTTGGCGAGGGGTTCCTGGGTTGCGAAGGCGTGCCTGGAGGTGAACGCATAGAAGCCCGCGGTGAGCTTGTCGACGGGGACCCAGAGGGAGTCTCCCTCCTTGATGGAGCCGCTGACGGAGTAGTCCATGGCCTTGTAGCCCATGAAATCGGGCTCGACGCGGAGGAAGGAGAGGCTCATGACGGAGACGCCGGAGACGATGATGCCGGCGAGGAGGCCGCAGAGCCCGCCGCCGATGTAGTCGCCGGTGCTTCCGCACTGGGCGTTGCTGGGGAGGAGGGCGTCGGTGACGGCGCGGAGGAGGGCGAGGGAAACGAGGAAGGGGAGACCGAGGCCCAGGGCCCAGGCGGCGTCGCCGAGCGTGGCGCCGATGCCGCTGGTTCCGGCCTTGGCGAGGAAGAAGAGTGAGAGGGGCTCCCACACGCCGAAGGCGATGGCGCCGGCGGCGATGACGCACATGAGGTTGAGGAGGGCGGAGAAGAAGCCGCGCGTCAGCCAGATGTAGGCGAGCAGGGCGACGATGCCGATGGCGATGAGGTTCATGGTCATAGGGCAGCTCTCCAACGGAACTCGGTCGAGCGCGGCGCGGGCCCGCGCGCAAGTCGGTGCGTTACTTCTTCGGAGCGACAGGAGCGGGAGGCTTTGGGGCGCTCGGTGACGGTGGCGTGCCGGGGGCCGGGTTCTGAGGGTCAGCCATGACGCGCGTGATCTCTTCGATGCTGGTCGTGCCGTCGACGGCCTTGCGCAGGGCGGCCTGCTGCATGCTGGGGAGCTGGCGTTTCCGCAACTCGGTGCGGAGCGTGTTCCAGTCGCCGGCCTTCAGCAGTTCCTGCTCGGCGGGGCCGATCTTGTAGGCCTCGAAGATGCCTTCCTGTCCGGCGTATCCCGTGCCCTGGCAGGCGGGGCAGGTCTCGGGGTCTTTCTTCAGGATGACTTGGCCGCCCTTCTTGTAGAGGACCTTGACCTTGTCGGCGGGGAGCCCGAGCTTCTTGAGCATGTCGGGCGCGGGCTGATACTGGACGCGGCAGTTGGAGCACAGGCGGCGGACAAGGCGGACGGCGACCACGCCGTGCGCGGCCTTGGCGGCCATCTCGGCATCTCCGACGAGCTTCATCCAGGCCTGCAGGCCGGCGAGGGCGCTGGGCGCTTTGAGCGAGGCGTAGATGCGCGAGCGTTCCTGGTCGGCCTTGCAGATTTCCTTGGCGGTGTTCTGGTCGGGCACCTCGGCCAGCGCGACGACGTCGGGGTCGCGGCGCAGGATCGAGCGGGTGAGGGTGGAGAAGTCCGGGCCCTCGGCCATGGGGTCCCACACGTTCTGGCGGATGCCCTCGAGGGCGTCCTGCACGTCGAACTCGATGGTCTGGACGTTGGTGGTGTAGGCGTCGTGGAGCTTGAGGACCGAGTACATCATCGACGTGCGCCCGCCGTCGGGCATGCCCGCGAGGATGACGGTGCCCTTGGGATCGGCGACGATCTCGCGCAGCTCGTTCATCTGGGCTTCGAGCAGGCCGAGCTTGTCGGGCTTGAAGCGGACGGCCTGGTCGGGGTTGAAGAGCAGCGTCAGCCGCATCCCGCCCTGCACGCCGACCGAAGAGACGCGGGCTTTGACCTTGCGATCGCCGCGTTCGATGTTGACCTCGCCCTGGAGGGGCTTGCGGCGTTCATCGATGGCGAGCTTGGCGCCGGCCTTCCAGAGATCGATGATTTTGACGGCGTCGGAGGCGGGCATGGTGGCGCCGGCGGTGCGCACGCCGTCGATCATGAGGACCACGCCGTAGAGGTTCTCCTTGCCGGTGGGGGCGAGCTCGGCCTGGGACGCGCGTGCGTCGACGGCGCGCATGAGGAACGACTCGGCGGCCAGGCGGACCTGGAAGTCGGGCGAGTCGGTCGCGGGCACGGCCAGGGCGGATTTGTCCGCGGCGCGGATGACCAGTTCGGCCTTGCCGGCCTTCTTGGCGTCGGCCTTGGCCTTGCGGGCCTCGGTCCACTTCGAGAAGTCGAGGGTGAGGTGGAACTGCTCGGGGACGCGCTCGTCCTTGTTGGTGATCTGGGCGAAGAGGACGATGTCGCCGAGCAGGATGAGGAACGCGGCGCCGAAGCCGGCCCAGAATCCGCCCTCGCCCTGGACGGGCATGAGCACCGCCAGGAGGAGCGCGACCAGGCCCGCGGAGAGGTGCCCGATGTTCCACATTTCGCGCGGGAGGAAGAAGCGGGCGGCGTGCTTATCGAGCACGCGCGAGACGATCCAGCCCCATCCGATGAAGGGCAGGATCAGCACGACCGGCTTCCAGAAGCTCACCAGGATCAGACCGTCCGCCAAGAGCGACGGGATACCCAACACCGAATCTTGCAGTTCTGGCACGAGTCGTTACCCCGTGGAGTACAGGTGCATTCGCCCGGGCGGGGCCGCCCCGACCGGGAAGGAGAGGATGCTAGCACAACCCGTCCGCGTGCGCGTCGGGAAGCCGGTTCTGTACGACGACCATGGCTTGTGGGGTGCCACGAAGTCGGAAGGGTGGGGGGGCGGAAGGACATTTCCCCCAGATTTTCTTTTGGACCTTGCGATTGTGATCCGCCGAGCGGTCTGTCTTGAGCGGCTGGGGTGAACCGACCCCGCCCGACTCGGACGGCTCCGAGGTCCATGTGTGCAACTCAATCGGTCCCCAACATGCCCCGAGTGGCGTGGCGTGGTGGGTCCGTCCATTGGCTGGCCACAAGAAAAGGAGTCATGCGTGAATACCGAAGTTCTGGTGGCTCAGGGTGAGACGTTTCATGATGTGGCGGGCATCATCCATGCCGGCGGCGCGGCGTGCTCGCTTTCGCTCGGGCTACTCGAGGCGACGTACAAGGGGAGCAAGGTTGGGCGATTCCTCTCCCGCATGTTCCCCACGGTCTTCTCGGCGAAGACGGCGCGCGTGGTGGCGGCGGCGGCGCTGGTGGGAGGTGGAGCGGTCCTGGGCGCGACGGCGCTCTGGAAGGGGCCAATCCCCGGCCCGATCCAGCCCGAGCCGGCTCCAAGCCCCAAGCAACCCGATTCGAAGGCGGAAACCATGGTCGCGACCACCTCGAGTGGTCGGGTGCTGACGGTACCGCCGTTCCTCAACACGACCGACCGGCGTGCTCCGATCGACGTGGACGTGGCGACCGGCGACGGGATCGGCGCCGCGACGCGGAGTGTGAAGGTCGAGCGCTACGGGCGCGACGCGCAGGACCGCACGATGCAGCTGCTGGGCGAGATCAAGCCCGAGGGCGTCACGCTGATCGATCGCTCGCGCTTCGATCGCTTCCTCGACGAGTTCAAGTTCAGCGAGAGCGGGATGGTGAGCCAGGAGTCGGCGATCCGCGTTGGTCGCCAGCTCGGGGCGCGGTATGTCCTGCTCGGAGAGATCAAGAAGCTGAGCATCACCGATCGGCACGGGGCGTCCCCGGACGGTCAGTCGCTCACGACCTTTGTCGCCGAGACGGAGATCAGCTTCAAGCTGCAGGACGTCGAGACCGGCGAGGTGGTCGGGACGGCCAAGGCCGCGGGCAAGTGCACCAAGCTCTCGAGGCTCCCGGACGCGGACATGATCTCGAGCGCGTTCGACGAGGCGTTCGAGAAGCTGTCGAAGGACCCGAAGATGTCGGCGGCGCTCAAGAAGCTGGCGGGGATGGCGGAGTAAGCAAGCCGGGGCGGATTGCCCCGCCGCGGAGCAGGCACACGAATTCTCGAAAGGATGAACAATGAGGCTGATGAGTATCGTTCTTTGTGCAACGGTTTCGGCGATCTCGATGTGGTTGGGTGGTTGCGCCGGCAACAACAGTGTCTTGGACACTTCGGTGGCGGTGCGTGTCTCTTCGACCCCGGAGTTCGCGGGGGACGAGGCAACTCCGATCGGCGTGGTCGTGACGGACGAGGCGGGGCGCGTTCCGCCGGGCGGTGCGACTGAACTCGAGACGGCGGCGATTCAGGCACTCATGGATCGACGCTTCAGGCTGGTCGAGCGCCGTCACATCTCGAAGGTCCTGGGCGAACTGTCGTTCCAGAATTCGGGTCTCACCGACGCCGACGCGGTTGAACTGGGGCGCATGACCAACGCGCGCGCCATTCTTCTGCTGCAGGTGACCGGTCTGCAGAGCATCCGCAATGGGCAGGAAGGTTCCGTCTGGGTGTGGAACACCGACAAGGCCAACATGGTGATGCGCGTGATCGATGTGAAAACCGCGACCACGCCGTGGGTTGCGTCGTGCCAGGGCTCGGTGACCCAGTTCTGGCGATCCGAACCGATGCAGCTGGTCAAGCAGATGATCGATCAGTCGATCGCCAAGCTGCCGGCGCCGGGCGAGACGGCGACGCCCGCGGGAGCGCCCCCGGTTGCCACCGCCGCACGCTGAGCGGAGGACGCCCGCCGGTTTGAGCAACACAACAAGGTCGGTGCTCTTCGCGGAGCGCTGGCTTTTTTTCGTGAACGGGATTGGTCGCGCACGCCGGCCGCCCCTTGCGGGGGACGAAAGAGTCGTCGATCAAATCGTCGCTACGTCAGGTGGCCGAATGTCCCGGGTGGGCCTGCGCTCCGCGCCGACATCTACTTGGTCCTTGGCACTCGTTGCGCGGCGAGCGATGAAGGGAGAGAAGGCGTCGGCTCGGAGAGCCGACCTACCAAGAAAGGAAGAACGTGGTCAATGCCCCAAGGCGGGCCTTGGCCACGCCACCCAGAGCCACGCCGCCCGGAGCCACGCCACCCAGAGCAAGTGTGCAGAACTGCGGGGATCGTCGGGCCACCCAACGCCGAAAGCGCAAGTGTCAAGGCGTGTCCGTGGCGTGCGGACATGCGCGAACTGGATTGGTGGCGCAAGGCGATGGCGAGTTGTTGGGAGAAGTGCGAGTTTGAATGACGAGCAGCCCATCAGGCTGCGGGGTACTTGTGGCGTGTGTCGGGGGTGTCGCTCGTCGAAGACTCCTCGCTCCACCCTCGCCTACTGAAGGTCAGGCCTTCGGCCTGAAGGCCGAGGCGCCGATGGATGAGCAATGAAAAGACCCGCGTGGGACGCGGGTCGGGTCGGACACTGATCGCTCTCGGGCGTGGGCGGGCCGCTCACCCAAGCTTCTTCAGTCGCATCTGCAGCTCGTCGGCGTTGGGAGTGGCCTCCATCGCGACGCGCATGTGGATGTACTCCTGCTCGACCAGTTCCACGAGGCTCTCGTTGAAGTCCTTCATGCCGGTCTGGCGGGCTTCGATGGTCTTCAAGTACTCGCGGATCTCGCCCTCGCGCGCCTCGAGAATCTGCTTGCGGATGACGGTGTTGTTGATGAGGATTTCCAGCGCGGGGATGCGGTGGATCTCGGGGCGCAGCGTGGGGAGCAGCTTCTGATAGACGAACGCGCGCATCTGGTAGGCGAGAATTCGGCGGACCTGATCGACTTCTTCCTGCTCGAACAGGCCGTAGATACGCGAGAAGGTCTGCGTCGTGCTCGACGCGTGGATGGTGCCGTAGACGAGGTGGCCGGTCTCGGCGGCGTGGAGGGCGGCCTCGAAGGTCTCGTTGTCGCGCATTTCGCCGACGAGCACGACGTCGGGGTTCTCGCGGACCAGAGCGCGGAGGGCGATCTTGAAGTCGAGGCAGTCGATGCCGATCTCGCGCTGGTTGATGGTCGCCTTCTTGTCCTCGAAGATGTACTCGATCGGGTCCTCGATGGTGAGGATGTGGACGGGTCGGCGCTCGTTGACGTAATCGAGCATGGCGGCGATGGTGGTCGACTTGCCCGAGCCGGTCACGCCGCAGAGGAGCACGATGCCCTGGGGCTGCATCGCGATCTCGGACATGATGGGCGGGAGGTAGAGCTCGTCGAAGCGCCGGATCTTGCTGGTGATGAGACGGGCGGCGATGGAGAGTCGGCCCTTGGCCATGAAGAGGTTGACGCGGAAGCGGACGCCCTTCTCGAAGTCATAGGCGAAGTCGACCGAGCCGTACTTGTGCAGGTCCTCGAGCTGCTCTTCGCTGAGGATGGCGCGGGCGATGGTCCAGAACTCTTCGGTGTCGACGGGCTCGCAGTCCAGGGGCTTGAGCGCGCCGCGGAGGCGGAGCTTCGGGCAGGTCTCGGACTTCATGATGAGGTCCGAGGCGTCGAGCTTCATACAGGCCTTGAGGAACTGTCCCCAGCGGGTCTCGAAGGGGTCGCCGCGTTTCTTGGTCGGGAGTGCGACGTGCCCGGTGTGCTCTGCTGGACTGTGTGCCGAATCCGTTTCCACGCTCATCGAAGGCTCGCTTCCTCGGTCCGAAAGTTTGGCGTGACCCACCACTCGACGGCGCGTCACGCCCGACGCGCCAGCCTAGCCGAAACCGGGCGTGCGGCGCAACGGGGGTGACACGATATCAACCCGCGTGGAGCTTGCACACGGCCGGGCGGCCAAGCCCTGTCCATTCGTCGCGAGCCCGGATGGGGTTGCAGGTGCGTGCGAGACCGAACACGGGCCGATCGTGGGAAGGAGTTGGAACAGGACGTGGCCAACAGGTTGGCCACGGCACCCGGGGCGCTGGGTCAGCCGCCGGAGTCACGGGGTCAGTCGTAATTCCAGTCGGCAATGGGCGAGGGAGTTCGAGCGCCGAAGATCTCCTCGGCTCGCTTTACGATCTCGGGGTGCGATGCGGAAATGTCCGTGGTTTCCGCGGGGTCCGCGGCCAGGTCGTAGACCTCGATCGGGCCCTTGGGGGTCGCCTTAGCGCCCCGGCGGATGGCCTTCATGTTGCCGATGCGGACGGCCTGCCATCCCTTGCCATCGGGGTATTCCCAGTAGAGATATTCGCGGGCGCCGGGCTGACCCTCCGCACGGATGACGGGCGAGAGGTCGATCCCGTCGAGTCCGCCGGGCGGCGTGGCGCTGCAGAGGGCGGCGATGGTGGGGAAGAGGTCCCAGGATGCGACGGGCGTGGTGGATACTCCGCGGACGCGGCCCGATAACCCGCCGGAAATCCAGGTCGCGATGAGGGGGACGCGGATGCCGCCCTCGTAGAGGTCCATCTTGCGTCCGCGCAGGCCGGCGGTGCTGTTGAAGAAGGTGCTGTCGGCGCCGCCGACGTTGATGGTCGGGCCGTTGTCGCTGGTGAAGATGACGAGGGTGTCGCGGTCCTTGCAGCGCTCGCGGAGGCGCGCGACGAGCGTGCCGACGTCGGCGTCCATGCGTGTGATCATCGCGGCGTACGCGGCGTGCGGATCGGGGTGGGGGAGGTAGCTCTTGCCGTTGTAAGGCTTCTCGTCGAGCTTGCCGCGGTACTCCGCGAGCGACGACTCGGGCACCTGCATCGACATGTGCGGCACGGTCGTGGCGAAGTAGAGAAAGAACGGCGCGGCGGCGTGCTGATCGATGAAGGCGAGCGCTTCGTCGCGCATGAGATCGGGCGCGTAGGTGCCGGTGGTTTCGGTGCCGCTGGTGTAGGCGGCTTTGTTGCCGGGGAGATCGACGCGGGTGTTGTTGCGATAGAGCCAGGTGGGGTAGTGGTTGTGGGCGTGGCGCTGGCAGTTGTAGCCGAAGAAGTGGTCGAAGCCGTGCGCGCCGGGATCGCCGGTGGATCCGGGCGGGCCGAGGCCCCACTTGCCGATGGCGGCGGTGGCGTAGCCGCGGGCCTTGAGCGTCTGTGCGATGGTGATCGCGGAATCGGAGATGGGCTGCTGGCCCTCGGGCTGGAGTTCCTTGTTGTCGCGGATCTCGCTGTGCCCTGTGTGGCGGCCTGTCAGAAGGACGCAGCGGGAGGGGGCGCACACGGCGCTGCCCGCGTAGGCGTTGGTGAAGCGGACGCCCTGGGCGGCGAGCGCGTCGAGGTTGGGCGTGCGGATGAGCTTCTGGCCGTAGCTGCCGAGCTCGCCGACGCCGAGATCGTCGGTGAGGATGAGGACGATGTTGGGCGGCGCGGCGCTGCGGGAAGCGGCGCTGCGGGTCGAGAAGGAATCGGAGGGAGTGCCGAGGGATGAACGGTCGGAGTGCGAGGCGCACGCGGCGAGCAAGGCCGCGCCGGCAAGGGTGACGGCGATCGAGACGGCCTGGGCGATACAACGCGCGAGCGCGGGGGCAGAATGTCGAGTGAGTGCCGTGTGTGTGGAGGTCGTGTCGGGCGATGCGGATACGAGCGGATTCATCGGGAAACTCCGTGTGAAAGCGGAGGATACCGGAAGCGAACGTTGAGGGTGGGGGAGTGTTGAGGTAAGCTGCGCTGGTGAGGCATGCGAAGGCGTGACATGGCCGCCGGCGAAGCGTTGCACGCTCGCAAGTGGAGGTGGACCGTGGCGAAGAGAGCGTGGGTGGTTGTAATGGCGGTTGTCAGCGCGATGGCGCTGGCGGGGTGTACGAGGAGCAGCAAGCCTCGGTATTTCTCCGAGCTGGAAGAAGCGGCGCTCGCCGACGCGTTCATGAAGCTGCCGACGCCCGAGGGGGCCAAGGAACCGGCGGTGGCGCTGGCGATCGTCGCGGATGCAGGGACGGGGAGGTACCTGCTGCTGCGCGTGCGGACGAGCGGGAAGAAGGAGGAGGTCAACGGCCTTGCGTTGGCGATCGCCAACAACTGCGGCAAGTTCGTCCTTTCAGGGTTGGGTCAGGGTGAATCCGCCGTGCTTTCGCTCCAAAGCGAGGCGGGCCAACCCACGTTGGTTCAGGGACCTGAACTTGGAAAACGCGACAATCCCCGTATTCCAGGAACACCGTTCTGGGCGGTGATGCTCGGCGCTGGGGCGCCCTCGTGGGCGCTGTGGGTCGATGCCTATCCGCATACGGTGCGAGACGACCCGACCACGCCGGGCGGCAAGGTGATCTTCCAGATGGTCGGGTTCCGGTCTGAGACATTACCGGCGCGCGTGCGAGCGCGGGTGGACGTCGGCAAGCTGCTCTTCGGCACGGAGATTCGCGTGGAGCAGACCGTGCAGGATGGTTGGCTGGATGTCCTGCCATTGTCGCAGTTCGTGTCCGACCCACTCCGGTAAACCGGCGGTGATGGAGGCGTCGTGTCCGACGAGATCGATCATCGCGCGGTGTCGGGTCGGCGATTGAGGCTTTGGATGGTCGTCTGGCTTTCGGTGCTGGTGGGCGTGGCCGCGTTTTACATCATGCGCATGTTGATCGGGATGCGGGCGACATGAAGCGGCACGCCGTGGGACGATGGCGAGCCTGGCCTCGAGGGCTCATCCTCGTTCCGCGTGCCTGCCGCGCGGCGCGTTCAGACCGCTTCCCCGGCTACCCTCTTGCAAAGGAATCCCCATGCTCCTCCGCTCCACCATCGCCGCCGCCCTCATGCTCGCCGCCGCCGCCATCCCCGCGTGCTCGAAGAGCGAGCCCGCTCCCGCGGCCACGAACGTTCCGGTCGAAACCTACTCCTCCCGCGGCAAGATCGTCGCCCTCCCCGATCCCAAGGGCGCGCTCCTCCAGATTCACCACGAGGAGATCCCGACGTTCAAAGCCAAGGACGGCCGCGTCATAGGCATGAAGCAGATGATCATGCCATTCCCGCTCGCCTCCGCCACGGCACTGGGCGATCTCAAGACAGGCGACGCGGTCGAATTCACCTTCACCGTCGATTGGTCGCGCACCCCGCCGCAGGAAATCACCATCATCAAGCCTCTGGCCGACGCATCGACGCTGCAGATCACTGAAGAACGCCAGTAGCGATCCTCGCGCTGCGCTTCAATGCCCTGATGCCGCGCTCTTCTATGCTGCGCGCTTCCGATCAAGAGCCCGACCGTCAAGAAGTGCGTGTCTTGGTCCTCTTCTCTTCTCTTCTCCTCGGCGCTCCCCGCGTCTTCCGCGCACAGATCTCATCTCGGCGACTCCGAGTCGACCCCGTTTCTCCGTCCGGGTCCCGCTCGCTCCTCGAACTCCACCGAGCGTCCTTTGGTTCATGACTCGCGCCCGTCTGAAGTTAGCCCCCGCTTACGACCACGTTTGTGCGCACCAGAGTGTCCGTCATTTTCCCCTCTTTCCAGATTTCCGTAGAATTTCTTCGCGCGCCGTCAGCCCGCGCGCAACTTCTTGCCCAGCCTTGGTTTCTCGCATGCTCTTGCGCCGAATTTCCAGTGCCTAGTGCCCGCTTACAACCACGAATTTGCGCACCAAAGTGTCCGTCCGCCCACCTGGTAGAGAGTGCGTGTGTTCCCCGCCGCTCTTTGACAAGTGAATACGCCGGCGGGCGCGGCGCGGACCCGCCCTCAGCTCCGCGGCTCGGGCGGACCGGCCAACCTGTTGGCCACGCCACACCCTCTCGCTACACGAGGTCTTTCCGCCGCAGCGCCACCAGCGTCTGGTCATCATCGCGCGTGCGCGCCCGCGTGAATTCGAACAGCGCTCGGTGGACCGACTCCACGACGCAGTCCGGCATGCCCGAGCACTTCTCCAGCGCCGCGTCGAGCCCCTGCACACCGAACATCGCGGTGCGCGACGGCTCGAACGCCTCGCTGATGCCGTCGGTATAGAGCACCATCGTGTCGCTTGCGCCGAGCGTCACGACGCCGTCCTCGCGCCCGACGCTTGCCTCGACGCCCAGCGGAAAACTCGCCGCCCCGTCGAGCTCGTGAACGCTGCCGTCGCGTCCGCGCTTGATCCGCGGCGGCGGGTGCCCCGCGTTGGAATACGACACCTCGCCCGTGATCGGATCGTAAATGCCCAGGAAGACCGTCACGAACATCCCCTCGAGCTCCGCCGCCGACAACTGCTCATCAACGAACCGCAGCACCTCCGCCGGGCTCTTCACGCTCGGCGGTGTGCAGTGCAGGATCGCGCGGAACATCGCCATGACCGTCGCCGCCCCCGCGCCGTGCCCGGACGCGTCCGCGATCACGAAGCCGTAGCGCCCGTCGGCCAGCACCTGCACGTCGTAGTAGTCCCCGCCCGCCACGTCGCTCGTCAGGTAGCTCGTCGCGATGTCGAGCCCGGGCACGACCGGCGTGCGCCGCGGGAGCAGCGCCTGCTGCACCCGCGCCACGTCCTCGAACTGGGCCGTCAGCTGCTTGTTCAGCTCGCGATATTCCTCGACGAACAGGAGGTGCGAGTTCGCCATCGCCATGAAGTTCGCGGTGAGCAGCGCGCTCCGCACGTTCTCGACCGCAAAACCGTCGCGCACGCGCGAGAGCCCGATCACCCACTCCGTCACCAGTTCGCCCGCGAACACCGGGAGCGCCATCGCCGTCGTGCAGCTGGGAGACAGGTGCTTCAGCACCGGATCACGCGACAGGTCGAGCTCGAACGCCATCCGCGGCTCGTCGCCCTCGATCATCGCCGCGATCACGCCGCCCTCGTGGATCAGCGCCTCTTCGTTCCACTCGGGCCCCGGGTTCCGCGCCGGCAGCGGGAGGTCGTTCTCCACGTGCCCGCGCGCGACGTGATAGATGATGCGGAACCGTCCGGGCCCCGACGAATCCGGCACCACGCCCAGCATGCAATCGACCGGGCGCACCTTCCAGTAGTGACGCATGAACGACGTGAACGCCTCCTGCGCCGTGCGCGAGCTGGTCAGCCCGCGCAGGAGCGTCGTGAGCGCCGCCAGCGTCTGGTCGTCGCGGTACGTTTCGATCCTCATTTGCTTGTTCCCCGCGCTGGTGTTGACCGCCCGCTCACGCCCGGCACGCCGACTCGACCTTCACGCGACGCGCCCGGCAATCGTCCGCGCACGCCCGCGCCTGCGCCAGCACCCTCGCGCTCTGTTCACCCGGCAGCGACGGCGCGTTGATCTCGACATTCCACAGCGAGGATTCCGCCGCGGCGCACGCCAGCACCGCCGCGATGCCAAGGTCGCTGCGCAGCTGGCGGTTCGTGGTCGCGCCGAGCGACTCCATGAGCCGCAGCACGTCGGCGCACGCGCCCATGGTCGCCAGCGGGATCTGCACCGCCGCCGACAGCGCCGCGGGCAGCTCTCGCGTGCGCCGTTCGTCGCCCTCGGGCAGCCTCATCAGCTCGTTCACAACGCCGTACGCGGCCGCGTCCTCATCACCAAGCTCGACCAGCATCGCCCGGGCGTTGGCGAGGTACTTCGCCGCGGCCTGGTTCGACGCCTCGTGGGCCGCCAGGTTCTTCTTGCCCACCGAGTACGACACGACCATGCCCGCCAGCGCCGCCGCCAAAGCCCCCACCGCGGACGCGACCGCCCCGCCGCCCGGCGTCGGGCTCTTGGCGGCCGTGCTCTCCAGCAATTCCCCGAACGTGTACGAAGCCAAGGGTTGCACGATGAAGCTCCCGTAAACTCACACGGCTCGGCCATTCAGGCTCGCCGTGCCGCCGTGAGATGACCAACGATATCGTGGTTCGTCGCCCGGCGCATCCGGCCCATCCCCCCGTGCCTCGCCCGCGCCCCACAGAGGATTCTTCATGGCACACGCCGCTCCGATTTTGACGTTCCTCCGCCGCCTCTGGCTCGGCGCGCTCCTGGCCTCGCCCGTTGTATCGGCCCAGCCCGTGCAGACGCCGTCCAAACCGCCCGCGCAACCCCGAGCGCAGGCCATCGCTGCGGGCCAGCCCGACCCGAACGCGCCCGCGCCGGCCGTCGTGCTCAGGGCCGAGCTCGCATCGCGATACCTTTCAGTTGACGCACTCTTCACCACGCTGGTCTCGGGCGCGAATCCACCGTCGCCCGAGCGCGTCGCGGCACTCAACCGCCAGTTCGACGACATCACCGCGCTCTTCTTCGGCGGGCGAATGCCAGAGGCCGTCCGCGCCTTGCACGACCTGGAACGCGACCTTTCGCCGCGCGATCCCATGCCGAAGACCATCGGCACGGGGCTCTCGCTGCGCGTCGAGCCGCGCGTGTGGTGGGCGGGCGCCAAGGAGCCGCGCGTCACGCTCCGCTCGTATTCCCCGGCCCAGGTGTCAACGACGGGCAGACTCGCGATCAAGTCCGTCTCGCGCGGGAAGGAGAACACGCTCTTCGAGCAGGAGTTCTCCGTCGAGGCCGGCAAGGTCGTCTTTGTCGAGGCGCCGCTCCCCGAAACCAACTGGCCCCGCGGCGAATCCGTGCGGTTCATCGCGACCCTCGACGGCGTGAGCGAATCCGCCGATGCGTCGTTCAGCATCGTCGAAGGCTCGCTCGACACGCTGCGCGAGTCGTTGCTCAAACGCCTCGACGCGATCAAGCCGCCGGAATCTTCCAGCGACACCGCGGGCGCACCGGGCGAAGCGCCCGCGCCGAAGAAGCCCGAGAGCACGGGCGTCAAGGACGGCAAGGACGCTGGCAATGTCGTTACACCGCGCGTCGTCCAGATCGCGCGCGCGCGCCTTGCGGCCCTCACCGACGCTCCGAGCGACACCGACTCGGCCCAGTTCCTCGCCGACCCGCCCGCGCTCGCCCGCGAACTCACCGCCGAGGTCGAGGCGATCGAGGCGGGCAAGAACCCCTACACGCGGCGCCTCGGCGAATACCAGCGCCCGCAGGGGCGCGATCGCACCCCGTGCGCGGTCTACGCCCCCAAGGCCGCCGCGGATTCCACGCCGCTCCCCCTCGTCATCGCGCTCCACGGCATGGGAGGCGACGACAGCATGTTCATCCACGGCTATGGCGGCGGGCTGCTCTGCCGCCTGGCGGAAGATAAGAAGTTCATCGTCGCCGCGCCGCTCACCTACAAGCTCGCGGGCAACGCAGGGTTCATCGATTCCCTCATCGACGACATCGCAGCCGATTACGCGATCGATCGCGACCGCGTCTACGTCATCGGCCACTCGCTGGGCGGCGGCGTGGCGATGTACCTCGCCCAGGCCCGCGCTTCCACGATCGCCGCGGCCGCGTGCATCGCGGGCGCCGGCCCGGTCGGGAAGAAGGTCACGCCGTGCCCGACGCTGGTCGTCGGCGCGGAGCTCGACCGCATCGGCGGGCCGACGCGCGTGCGCCCGTTCATTCAGGCCGCGATCGCCGACGGCAAGCCCGTCGAGTATCGCGAAGTGAAGAACTACGGGCACACGCTGGTGGTCGGTCGCGTGCTGCCCGAGCTGATCGATTGGATGTTCCAACACACTCTGTCGAACCGCCCTCCGCGCGAGCCCCGCGAGGACACACCGATCAAGCCCGAGCTCAAGCCCGTCGATGTGAAGACCAACGACGCGAAGAAGAACGACCACGCTCCGAGCGAGGCGAAACCAAGCGACAAGAGCCCACCCGCGCCATCCCCTCGTTCTTCGCGATCGTGAGCCGTACGCGATCCAACTCGGACGAATCCCCGCGCGACGCCGCCCTCGCGGACGGATGGCTGGCCGCGATCGCTCGCGACGAGATCGCTCGCGAGCTCGAAGCGATCTACGCGCGCGCCGCGTGCGAGATCGAAACACGCGGGCCGGCGTGCTGGGCCTCGGGTCGTTGCTGCAACTTCGAGCGCACGGGGCACCGTCTGTACGTGACGGGCCTCGAGGCCGCATACACGATCGCTCGCTCGGCTCGCCCGGTCACCCGCGGCGAGATTCACACCGCCCGCGCCCGCGGCGGATGCCCATTCCAGGACCAGAACCTCTGCGGCATTCACACGATCAAGCCGCTCGGCTGCCGCGTGTACTTCTGCGATCGCTCCGCGCACCAGTGGCAGCAGGACCTGAGCGAGCGACTGCTCGCCGACATCCGCGCGCTGCACGAGGCGCACGCGATCGAGTATCGATACGGCGAGTGGCGCGTGATGCTGGAGATCTTCGTCGAATAGGCACGTCAGCCCCGACCGCGAGCGCGCCGCTGCAACTCGAGAAGATGCCGTAGGCCCGTCGCCTTTCCGCGCGTACCTTCGGGGCTTGGTGGAAGTGTCGAGAGCATCCCGGCCATCGCACCGCGCAGCACGGCCGCGTGCGAGGCGAGCGATGCACCCGCGAGTTTGTGCGCCCAGACCCAGCCCGCGAGCATCGAGCACACGCCCGATGCGCCGCGGCCGTGGCGGCGGCACATCCACATCCAGTTCCGCGTCGCCATGCGGAACCAGCGCGCCGATTTCGTCGCCGCCGCCGGACTCTCGTGCCACGCGGTCCACTCGGGGTCGAACCACACGCCACGCCCCAGTGACAGGAGCTTGAGCGCCAGATCGGTGTCGTTGCGATACAGGAAGAACGTTTCGTCGTAGCCGCCGGCCGCCAGCCAGTCGGCCCGGCGCACGAGATTCGCGCAGCCCATCGTCGGCCAGTCGCTCCTCGCACCCTCGATCACACCCGCGAAGCGCCACTCGGGCATCCGAGTCTCGGGATGGACCGGCAGCAGCGTGACCGCGGCGAGATCGGTGCGTGCGCTCAGGAACTCCATCGCCCGCGCGACCACGCCGCGTTCCGGCCAGGAATCATCGTCCAGCACCAGCACCACGTCGCCCCTGCTCGCCTCGACGCCCCGGTTGAAGCCTGCGATCGCGATGTTCGACTCCAGTTCGATCAGCTTCACGTGCGGGAATCGCTCGCGGATCAGCCCAGCCGAGCCGTCCGTCGACGCGTTGTCGACGACGATCACCTCGGCCTGGCGCGTGACGGTTTCTTCGCGGAGCTTCTCGAGCGTCTTGGCGAGCGCGTCGCGCCGGTTGTAGCTGAGCACGACGATCGAGAGCGTGAGCGATCGCGCAGCGCGGACGATCGGCGCCGCGGGCATCGCGTGGTCCTCGCGTGGGCGCACCGCGATCTTCGCCGCAAGGCCGATGCCGCGTGCGAGCACGCCCATCGCGCGCCACGCCGCCGAGCGCGTGGGCTTCGTGATCCATGCGCCGGACTCGCTCAGGCAGATCAGGGTGTCCGCGGCGAACCAATGACGCACCGCGCCGGCCGCGGGAACGATCGCGACATCGACTGCTGGCCCGAGCATCCATCGCGAGAGAGCGCCGAATAAACCCGCGCGACGCAGACCGCCAACGAGTTGCTTCGTGCCTGCGCGAGACTGTGCCGATTGAACCAACTCGCGCCAGGCCTCATCGTGCTCGCACAGCGCCGCCGCGTCCGCATCGACTGCGATGCTCGCGCCAGAAGGCAGTCCTGCGATCACGTCGCGCAGTTGATCGAACGATGCGCCCGGCGCTGGACGGGGCACGTCGTGGCTGGCCGGGCCGGTTGTGACGCCGCGCGCCGCGTCGCGCAGGCCGAGCATGTGCAGTTCCGCCAGGTCATCGCGCCCCATCAGCGTCTGGTTGATCGCCTTGGCGACGCAGGACATCGCGTGGCGGAATCGCACGCTTCGCCCCAGGCCCTTGGCATCGATCGCGCCGAACCCGTTTCGCGTGCCGAAGTAGCGCTGCCAGGTCGGGAAGCGATCGAATCGCGGGTGCATCGCGAGCGCATCGGGGTTGACGGCGATGCGCCGCCCGGTCTGTTGAGAGATTCTGAGGCACCACTCCGCGTCGTCGGCGTTGATGAACCGATCGGGCATCAGGCCGACGCGTTCGACGCACTCGCGGCGAAGGAGCAGGCAGCACGACGCGACGTAATCGCACGGTTCAACGCCCGGCACGCCGACCGTGCTCGTGAGCATCGGGCCCTGGCGTCCCGTGCGCGGGTCGATCACGCCGCCGACCTCGTGCACGACTCGCGTGCGTGGGTCGGCCAAGGCAGGCCCGACGCCCGCGAGCGTTGCATCGCTCATCAGCGTTCCAACGAGGCGGGCCAGTGTCTCGGGGAGCACGCGGGCATCGCTGTCCACGAGCCACAGAAAGTCCGCGGCGGAGTCGTCTCGGGTCCAATCTTCGAGCGCCGCCCGCATCGCGAGATTGAACCCGCCGCTCCCACCAAGGTTCGTCTCGCTGCGAACCACCCGCAGCATCGACGTGGTCGCGGGCACGGGAATCGCCGGTATCGACGCGTTGTCCGCGATGATGACTTCCAGCGTCATCGCGACGCCGGCCGCCGTGAGTTCGGTTGCGGCAAGGTCGGACAAGAGCAGCGCCAGATCGTCCGCGCGATTGTGGCAGGGCACCAACGCCCGCACGCGCACCCGCGTCTCACCAGCAACACCATCGGCTCGCGGTGTCTCTTTCGTCCCGGGCGAGTCAACGAATCGCTCCGTGCGGTTCTCTTCAATGAACCGGCGCAGATCGCGTGCCGGATCGATCTCCACGCGCACCGGCGTGCTGGGGCGCGGCGGGGCGACCGCGTCGTGAATCTCGCCGTGCGTGTCGAGAAGATCGCTCACGCTCGCAAGCCCTCCGCGCTGCGGGCGGGAACTTCCGCGCTGGTCTTCTTCATGATCGGGTTGGCGCCGTCGGGCTTGCGCCCCGTAAGGCGAGCGATCAGCCCCGTCACTTTCCTGATCGCGCGGTACACCGGCGCGGGGAGCGATTGCAGAATCCGGTGCATCCGGCGATGGAGCCGCACGGCCGCGAAGCTCTCATAGAACTCGCGCTGGGCTTCCACGGCCGTGATCACCGCCGCCGCGACTTTCGGCTCGGCCAAGGGCGGCACCTGGTAATTGCGGTCCGGGTCCTTCCACATGCGGTGCTCCACGCCGACCACGCCGTCGCGGAGCGACCACAGGAACTGCAGCGGAATCGGATAGCCCGTCTCGTCGATCCAGTTGCAGTCGAACGCGCGGAGCATCGAGTTGGACTTCGCCACGATGTCCATCGCGCGCGCGTCATAGGTCGCGCGATGCCGCGACACAAGCGCGGCGAACAGCTCGTCGTGGCGCTTGACGGCCTCCATCACCATCGTGATCTGGCTGTGACGCCGCCAGAAGAAGAGAGGCTCGGGCACGCGCACGCCGCGATAGCCGTGCTCGCTGCACGTGATCCAGAAGCTCCAGTCCTCATAGCCGAGGCGCATGGACTCATCGAATCCGCCCACCTCCTCGAAAACCTCGCGCCGCACCAGCGCCGTCACGGGGTGCAGGTTGGTGATGAGGAGCATGAGCGGGTCCCACGCGGGGACGCGCCAGGTCCCGGTGCCCAGCTCGGTCAGCGTCTCCTGGCAATACGCGTGCGAGACCCTTTCGCCGCGAGCCACGCCGTCGCGGATCGCCGCCGCGAGCTTGGAGACAAAGGTCGGCGCGATGAAATCGTCCGCGTCGAGAAAGAAGACAAATTCGCCGGTGGCTTCCTTGGCGCCGCGGTTCCGGGCGGCGGGCAGTCCCCGGTTTTCCTGGTGGATGACACGGACTCGCTCGCTCGCGAGGGCGTCGCAGGCGGCGGGCGACGTGGCGTCGTTCGAGCCGTCGTCAATGACAACCACGTCGACGATCGCGTCGACCTGACCAAGACACGACTCCACCGCGGCCCGGACAAACCGGCCGTGGTTGAAGCATGGGATGACCGCCGTTGCCGTCGGCTTCATGCCAGCCCTTCGACACACCCTACTCCATCAACCAGAGAGACCGATGATACGACCCGCGGCGCGCGGAATTCGCATTTTCGGACAATGTCCGGGGTGCGATGGTCCCGCGCCCAAACCGTGCGATACTTCTCCCAACGCCGGGCGCTCGCCTGCGCGGGAGGGTCCGCCGCTCCATGAGCCCGTTCTGGTCATTCGCCGCCAAAATGCTCCGCTATCGCGGCATGATCGTGGCCTCGTTCATCATGGCCGGCGTCGCCGCCCTCACGCTCGGCGCCGGGCTCGTCGGCATCAAGCCGATCCTTGAGGGCCTGCTCGGCAAGAACGCCGGCGGCCTGCCCCAACTCGCCCGCGACTTCAACTCCAAGCTCTCCGCCTGGGCGCCCGCGTGGGCCCACATCCCCGATTCGTTCATTCAGAAGCTCCCTGACGGCCCATCGACCGCCGTCGCGTGGATCATGGGCTCGCTCTGCGTACTCACCGCGATCGGGGCGACCGCAACCTTCTTCCACGCCTACCTCTCGCTCACGGTCGTCAACCTCACGACCACCAACATCCGGCGCGACGCGTTCCACAAGGTGCTGCACATGCCGCTCAAGGACATCGTCCTGGGCGGCCCGTCCGACGCGATCAGCCGCATCATGCAGGACACGTCGGCGATCTCCGGCGGGTTCAACTCGCTCTTGTCCAAGGCCGTGTCTCAGGTCGCCAAGGGCATCGGCTCGCTGATCGCGGCGTTCTTCATCGACTGGCGCCTGGCGTGCCTGGCGCTGGCGGTCGGGCCGGTGCTGTTCGTCATCATCCGCAAGCTGGGCAAGCGGATCCGGCGCGCGTCGAAGGCGGCGCTCGTGGCCCAGTCGGGCCTGTACCACGCCGCGGCGGAGAGCCTGCAGGGCCTGCGCGTCGTGAAGGTCCACACCACGGAGCGCTACGAGGCCGGGCGGTTCCATCGCATGAACAAGGACGCGATGCGCGAGCTGAACCGGGTGCGCACCGCGCGGGCCCTGGCCAGCCCGCTGGTCGAGGCGCTCACGCTCTTTGCCATCGCCGGATTGACGCTCATCGCCATCAACAACATCCGCGTCGGCGTGATCGAGGCCAGCGACGTGATCCAGGTGATCGTCGCGCTCGGCGCCGCGGGCGCGAGCTTTAAGCCGCTCACCGGCCTGATCAATGACGTGCAGGCGTCCGCCGCCGCCGCCGATCGCCTCGCTGAGCTGATGAAGGGCCCGACCGAATCCGGCCACGAGCCCTCGCTCCCCAAGCTCCCGCGGCACAAGCAGTCGATCGCCTTCGACAACGTCATCTTCACCTATCCCGCCGCGGCCCGCCCGGCGCTCGACGGCGTCAGCATCACGATCAACCACGGCGAGACGGTCGCCGTCGTCGGGCCCAACGGCTCGGGCAAGACCACGCTGCTCGCGCTGGTGCCGCGCCTCTTCGACCCCGACATGGGCCCCGAGGGACGGCGCGGACGCGTGCTCCTCGACGGGAACGACATCTCCCGGTTCAGCGTGCGCAGCCTGCGCCGGCAGATCGGCGTCGTGACGCAGGAGACCGTGCTCTTCAAGGGCACGATCCGCCACAATATCGCGTATGGCTCGGAATCCGCCCGAGAGGAAGCCATCATCGCCGCCGCCAAGCGGGCCCGCGCCCACGACTTCATCACCGCGCTCCCCAAAGGCTACGACACGATGGTCGCCGAGCAGGGACTCACGCTCTCGGGCGGGCAGCGCCAGCGCCTCGCCATCGCCCGCGCCATCCTCCGCGATCCGTCGATCCTGATCCTCGACGAGGCGACCAGCATGATCGACGCGGACAGCGAGGCCCAGATCGCCGACGCGCTGGCCGACTTCGCCAAGGGGCGCACCAGCCTGATCGTCGCGCATCGCCTCTCCACCGTGCTCAGCGCCGATCGCATCATCGTGATGGACCAGGGCAAGGTCGTCGACGTCGGCACGCACGCCGAACTGCTGCGGCGCTGCCCCGTCTATCGTCTCATCGCCGATCGCCAGCTCCTGCCGCCCGTGGCGTAGATCATCATGCAGCGACCCGGCATCAATCCCGACAACGCCGAGATGTCCGATTTCCTCTGCGACTTCTGCCGCCAGGAATGGACCACCGCGATCCCCATGGTCGAAGGGCATCGCGGCAGCCTGATCTGCGGCTCGTGCCTCACCATCGCCTACACCGAGGTCTTCCTCCTCAACCTCAGCGCCGCGCCGACGGGCGCCGCCTGCACGCTCTGCCTGCAGGAACTCGCCGGACCCGCGTGGAAGAGCCAAGAGCACGAGTGCTTCGTGTGCAAGCGGTGCATCAATCACGCCGCCAGCGTGCTCGCCAAGGACCCCGATTTCAACTGGAAGAAGCCCGCGGCGGCGACGTGACCGCGGCGCGATCATGCGCTCGACTCGGAGTTTCGATGCCGCGTGCCTTGCTGCCCCTCTCGATTTCGACCCTCGATCGGCGCGCGTGCGCTACCGTCCCCCATGTCCACTCCCAAACCGCCCTTTGCCCGCCGCGTGATCGACTCCCCGCTCGGCCCGATCACGATCGACGCCACCGCGCTCGGTGTGTGCAGCATCGGCTTTGGCATGCGCCCCGCGCGAGAAGGCACACAGCCTGCCCAGCCCGCTGCGGCGTTGCCCATCCTCGACCAGGCCACACGTGAGCTCGCCGAGTATTTCGCCGGCGCACGGCGCGTGTTCACGCTCCCGCTCGACGCGCCCGGCACGGAGTTTCAGCACCGCGTGTGGCACGAACTGTGCCGCATCCCGATGGGCGAAACGATCAGCTACCAGGAACTCGCGCGCCGATGCGGCGACGTCAACGCCTCCCGCGCCGTCGGCGCCGCCAACGGCGCCAACCCCGTCGCGATCGTCGTGCCCTGCCACCGCGTCCTCGCCAAGGACGGCACGCTCCACGGCTATGCCGGCGGCCTGCATCTCAAACGCGCCCTCCTCGACCACGAGTTCGCCGCCACCGGCGCCGTGCTCGGCGCACGCTAACGCCGCTACTTCCTCGGACCCACTTCTTCCAGATCGAACGGCACGAACCCAAGCCCGATCGCCGGCGAGTCAGGAGCGATCTTCCAGGGCTTGCTCGCGTCGACCAGCACGCGCGGATCGGCGACGATCGAGCCCGTGTCACGCCCCTTGGCCCATGGCTCAAGCGGCGTGTTGCCCGGGAACACCGCGGGCCCGTTCTGGCTCCAGAAGACGTTGCTCCGGCTCGTGAAGTGATCGTTCCAATCGCCGTTCAGCATCACGCCGCTCTGGCGGACAACGATGTTCCGCTCGAGCGTGAACGAGTTGTGATCCTCGCGACGGGTGCGCCAGAGTTGGGCTTCGCGCCCGAAGAGCAGGATGTTGTTGCGCACGATGTTGTCCTTGCCGTAGTGCTGATGGAACGAGCCGTGCGTAGTGCGCAACACGAGATTGTTCTCCGCGACGATCCCCGTGGACCCCTCGTCGAAGTAGATGCCCCACGCGATGGTGCGCCCGGCGATATCGTGGAAGTAGTTGTGGTGGATCGTGGTCGTGCGTGCGCCGTCGGTCTGCGTGCCGAGCGTGTAGATGCCCGCCATGTCGCCCAAGGGCGGCTCGGCGTTGCCCGCGCGGGCGCCGAGGTTTCGGACCTCGTTGTATTCGACGGTGTTCCCGATCGCGGCCGACGGGCCGTAGCCCCACGTCCAACCGATCGAGATCCCGCTGTAATCAAAGTCGCTGATGAGATTGTGCGACAGACGATTGCCGGGCGATTGCCCGATCCACACGCCGATCGCTTGGTGGTGGATCTTCCCGCCGTCTGTGATGGTGCAGTCCTCGACGACGTTGTGGCGCGCGAGCAGTTCGCCCTCGCGGATGGAGGTCTCGCCGAGCTTCACGCCGCCCGCGCCAAGGTCGGTGATCGTGCATTGGCGCAGCGTGTTCTCGCGGCAGGCCTCGGCGAGCTCGATTCCATACGCCTCGGTGTGCGCGATGCGGCAGTGATCGAACGTGACGTGGCGAGCGCCGACGCCCACGATCGCGCCTGGAGCGCCGTTGGCCGCCTGCACGAACCCGATCACGTCCTTGCTCGGCCACGTGAGCTTGTTCGAGTCGTCAAACCACCAGCGTGCGTGAGCGAACTCAATCCCGCGGAACGCAATGGAGTCGACGAATCTGCCCGCCCCGGGCTCGCCCGCGATCCGCACGAGCGTGGCAAGGCGCGGCACGGCAGCGCCATCGGGTTTCGCCTTTGACCTGACACGCACGCGGTCACCGACCACGCACCATTCGCCGTCCTGGTCGAGCAGGCCCGGCGCGCTCTCGATGCGATACAGGTCGCCCGGCGCAAGCTCGAACACGTTCGGATTCGCGAAATGCACGATGCGCTGCGCCCGATCGATCGACTCGACACGCAGGTGCGAATCGACCCATCGCGTGAACGTCACGACCTCCGCGCCGGGCTCGACGCGCGACCACACCTCCGCGTCGGCGGCTGCGTAAGCAAATGCACGCTGGCCCTTGGTCCAATCGCCCCGCTGCTCGCTCGGCGGAATCGACTCGACGTGCAGAAAAGACCCCCACGCCGGGTGGCCCGACCACACGAGTCGCTCGTCGCCCATCCACAGCGAACGGAATGGAGGGGTGTCGTGCCCGCTTGCCCACGCGGGGAGCTGGCAGGACCACACGCCGTCGCCCTCGCTCTTCCAGTCGGAAAGCTCGCTCCCGCCCGACCACACGACGCGCTCGCCCTCCGCCGCCTGATACACAACGGGCGACGATTCGCTTCCCGAATCGCGTGCATCGAGCACGAAAGCGTCGGCGAGTTCGTACACGCCCGCGTGGAACGTGATCGTGACGCCGTCTTTCAGCGCGAGATCGCCCGCGGCACGCAGGGCGCGAAGGCGATCGCGAGCGCCTGCCGGCGTGGCCAGCGCGGAGTTGATGGTGCGGCCGTCGTTGCGGTCGGCGCCGCCCGTGGAGACGTGGAGCACCAGCACGGGCGCGGTCGGTTCGCGAGGCGGAGTGCGCGATGGAACGTGGCGGAAGCCGAAGGTGGTGGACGCGGTGAACACCGTGGCGAGAGCGATGGCATAAGTGTGCGCGTGGGTCATGGCGCGAGTGTACCGCGGCGCGTCGCTCGAGCGGGCGCGGCGCGGGGCTCTCCGGACTACCCTTGGTGGTGCTCCTCTGCGTGCTCATGCCGGTGTACAACGAATCGCGCCTTCTGCCGAAGGTGATCGAGCGGTTTGACGCGGTGCCGCCGCCGCACGGGCTGGAGCGTCGCCTGGTGATCGTCGACGACGGTTCGTCGGACTCGACGCCCGAGCTGGTCAGGCAGCTCTCGTCGCGGCCCGACGTGGTGACGCGCCTGCACGAAAAGAACCAGGGCAAGGGGGCGGCGGTGCGCACGGCGTGGAGGGCGGCTCTTGAGACGGGCGCCGACATCCTCCTCATCCATGACGCCGACCTTGAGTACGACCCCGCGGACCACGCGGACCTGCTCCGGCCGATCATCGACGGGCGCGCGGACGCGGTGATCGGGACGCGGTTCCTGGGCGCGACGCACCGGGTTCTCTATTACTGGCACTCGGTCGCCAACCGGCTCATCACGACCGCGAGCAACATGCTCTCGAACCTGAACCTCACCGACATCGAGTGCTGCAGCAAGGCGCTCACGCGCCGGGCGGCGGAGAAGCTCACGATCGAGGAGGATCGGTTCGGCCTGGAGCCCGAGATCGTCGCGAAGCTGGCGCGGCTGGAACTCCCCGGGCCGGACGGTGTGGAGTATCCCGCGCGGGTGTATGAGGTCCCGGTCAGCTACGCCGGACGGACCTACGCCGAGGGAAAGAAGATCACCTGGCGCGACGGCGTGTCGGCGATGCGCTGCATCCTGAAGTACGCCGTTCGGTGAAGGGCGCGACCCAACGCGATCGGGACGTGCCGACGCACCACACCATCAATAGAACGACGCCGTCGTCGTCATGTTGAGGAATGTCCACGTCCCCCCGTCGCCCGGGTTCCAGTAGTAGCGCAGCACCTCGCCGCTCGCGGCCTTGCCGACGAGGTTGATCGTGCCCGAGGGTGACGCCACGCCCGTCATCCGACCCGACGGCGCCACCGCGCCCGTCGTGATGTCCGACAGGTTCGTCACCACCCAGTCGGTCATGCCCGGCGCCCACCAATACACGCTGATTTTCCCGTTGGAATCAAGGCCCGCGATGTTGGTGCCGCCCCAAGGAGTGACGTAGCTCGAGAGACTCGTCGTGACCAGCGCCGGGCCCGAGATCATGTTCGACAGGTTGTTGGTCACCCAGTTCCCGCCGGGCACCCACCACGTCACGTTCAGCTTGCCGCTCGCGTCGGTGCCCGCCAGGTTGATCGCGCCCCAGCTCGTCAGGTACGACGTCAGAGCGCCGGTGATCGCCGGAGCCCCCGTGAGCGCGCTCAGATTGTCCGTGCTCCAGGCCGTCATTCCCGGCGCCCACCACACGGCCTGGATATTCCCGCCGCTGTCCAGACCCGCCACGTTCAGCCCGTTCCAGCTCGTGACATACGTCGTGATGTCGCCCACCCACGACGGCATCGTCTTCCCGTTGGGGATCAGGTCGCGCGTCGCGATGTTCGCGAACGTCCAAGCGTAGTTGCCGCTCCCGTCCTTGGTGCTCGTCTGGTCGAAGATCACCAGCTGCCCGGTGCCCGTCGTGCCCGCGACGTGATTGAGCCCGTCGGTCGACGTGAAGACCGACACGTCGGAGTTCACGATCTGGCTCGTCGCGATCTCGGTGCCCAGGTTCCGCACCGTCCAGAAGCCCGTCGTCGCCCGCGTGAACAACAGCAGCCCCGCCGCCGACGGCGCCGCGGCATAGAACCGGCTGTCGTTGGTATCAAACCACGCCGTCAGCTTCCCCGTGATCGTCGGCGCGCCCGTCTGCAGCGACAGATCGCTCACCGTCCACGAAGCTGACCCCGACGCCTGGTGGAAGATGATCGGCCTGCTCAGCTCGTTGTTGGTGATGAACAGCGACTGGCCCGACGCGCTCCCCGCGCCGCGCACCACCGCGTCGCTCTTGGCCTCCTGGCTCCAGCCCGGCGACGAGATGATCTTCACGTCGTTGATTTTCACCAGGTGCTCGTCCGTGATCGTCCCGCTCGTGTAGTTCTCACGCACTGGCAGCGTGTCGAAGGCGGGGTATTGAGCACTGCTTGCATTCACAACCTCCAGGCCCGTGATCTTCAGCACCACGTCCCAGCCGTTCACCACCTGCCCGAACACCGTGAACCCGCCGTTCTGGTTGTCCAGGTTGCTCGCGTTGTTCGCCAGGTTGAAGAAGAACTCGCTCGTCGCGCTGTTTGGGTCGCCGCCCTTCTTGGCCATCGCCACCGTCTTGGCGATGTTCGACAGGTGATACTCGTTCTGCACCGCCGCGAACTCGGTGATGTGCTGCGGAGTACCCCCGCTGTCCAGCTTGTATCCGCCGCCCTGGAGCACGAAGTTCTGCGCGTGCCGATGGATGAACGTCCCGTCGTACCGGTCCGCGTTCACGTACTGCAGGAAGTTCTGCACCGTCAGCGGCGTGACCGAGTCGAACATCTCGATCCAGATGTTCCCGTACGTCGTCTGCACCTCCACCAGCGTGTCGCCCGCCGCGAACGGCAACGCCGACAGCACCTGGCGCGGCTCCAGCGCCTCGAGCATCGACACCGGCCCGCGCCCCGCGGTCTTTGACAAGCCCCAGCGACGCGCCGACTCCCGACGTGCGGTCATCCAACCCATATCGATACCCCTCGATGCCACCGGCGACCCGCGCCGCCCGTGCCGTCTGCTTCACACCCAACAGTCATCCAGCCAATGACCAACTTTAGGACGCGAACCTCAAGCCATGGCCCCGCCGGCACCGCCGACAATGCGACCACAACCGACCGCGGCCTGGGCTCCGGCCAACGACACTCCGAGCCCGCCGCCTCGCGTCCCCGCATGCCTTACGCACGCCGCCCCGATTTGGTTGTACCACCATCCGACCGACCTGCAAATCGGGTTTTCAGTCGTCTACTTTGTTTGATTTGTGTTCGGGGCTGGCTCTTGGTTGGCCGGGCGGTCCCCGCCGGATTCGTCGTTTCCGGCCAGGCCGCTCACCTCTCGCCGACTTACCCCGACTTCCGCTGCGGATCGTTCATCGATTCGTTGTACGCAGATGCACGGCACAACTGCAACAACGCCATCCGCAACTCCGGCGAAACGTCCAAGAACCTCATCCCCAGCTCGCGCTTGAACCAGCCGGCCTTCTTCACCCAGGCAACCTCGACCGTCACCGGAAGTTCCTGACCCTCAAGCGTGTACAGCCGGAAGCAGATCGCCTGCCCCGCCGCGATCCCCGGGTTCTTTTTGCACAGCACGCGCAGCCCCGTTGACGACAGGTCGCGCACCTCTCCCAACGAGCACGTCACATACTGGCAACGCACCCGCCCGGCCTTGCGGTTGTTCGAATCGCCAGGCTTATGGAAGAGGCCGCCGAGGCGACCGAACGTGCCCATCGCGCTTGAACATCGACCGCTCTCGCTCCAACCTTCAGTCCACCAAGGGAACCCATAGCTCGGCACAGATCGCACCGCCCGCACAACCGCAACGAGGCATTCACCTCCCGAAAAATCTCGCCCACTTGTGCTCAATTCGCCCCAGCGCAACCCCCCAAACTTGTCGCCACCACACGACCGGGTATTGTTCTGGAGTTTGCGCCCACCCCGCCTCTCGCCGGAGCACACATGCCCAAACGCACCGACCTCTCGACCATCCTCGTACTGGGGTCCGGGCCGATCGTCATCGGCCAGGGTTGCGAGTTCGATTACTCCGGCACACAGGCCTGCCGCACGCTCAAATCCGAGGGCTACCGCATCGTCCTGGTCAACTCCAACCCAGCGACGATCATGACCGACCCCGCCTTCTCCGACCGCACCTACATCGAGCCCATCACCCCAGACGCCGTCCGCAAGGTCATCCAGAAGGAAGCCTCCCTCGGGACGCCCATCGACGCCATCCTCCCCACCTTGGGCGGCCAGACCGCCCTCAACTGCGCCTGCGCCCTCTTCGACAACGGCACCCTCAAGGAGTTCGGCGTCGAGATGATCGGCGCCGACCGCCGCATCATCCATCGCGCCGAGGACCGCCAAGCCTTCAAGGACATCTGCGAGAACATCGGCCTCAAGCTCCCCAAGGCCAAGACCGTCAACAACATCGACGACGCCCTCGACTTCCTCAAGGAGATCGGCCTCCCTGCCATCATCCGGCCCGCCTTCACCCTGGGCGGAACCGGCGGCGGCATCGCCTACAACCGCGACGAGTTCATCGACATCGTCACCCGCGGCCTGCGCGCCTCCATGATCCAGCAGGTCCAGATCGACCAGTCCGTCATCGGCTGGAAGGAATACGAGCTCGAAGTCGTCCGCGACAAGAAGGACAACTGCATCATCGTCTGCGGCATCGAGAACATCGATCCCATGGGCGTCCACACCGGCGACTCCATCACCGTCGCACCCATCCTCACCCTCACCGACAAGGAATACCAGGCGATGCGCGATGCCGCCATCGCCATCATGCGCGCCGTCGGCGTCGAGACCGGCGGCTCCAACGTCCAGTTCGCCGTCAACCCCAACCCCGCGCCGCGCGCGGACGGCACCAAGCCCTTCGAGATGGTCGTCGTCGAGATGAACCCGCGCGTCTCGCGCTCCTCCGCCCTCGCCTCAAAGGCCACCGGCTTCCCCATCGCCAAGATCGCCGCACGCCTGGCCGTCGGCTACACCCTCGACGAACTCAAGAACGACATCACCGGCACCACCAGCGCCTGCTTCGAGCCCACCATCGACTACGTCGTCACCAAGATGCCCCGATGGACCTTCGAGAAATTCCCCGAGGCCGACGAGACCCTCACCACCCAGATGAAGTCCGTCGGCGAGGCCATGGCCATCGGGCGCACCCTCAAGGAATCCCTGCAAAAAGCCATCCGCTCGATGGACGTCAAGCGCTTCGGCCTGGGACTCGACAAGAACGACAAGTGGCTCTCCGCCATGCGGGCCGTCGAACGCGACCAGCTCGTCCTCGATGTCTCCCCCGGCGCCAAGCCCGGAACCTCCAGCTCACCCACCGGCCTCCGCACCGCCGACGGCCAGCCCATCGAGTGGCCCATCCCCCTCGACAAGCTCTCGCGCAAGCTCGCCGTCCCCTGCCAGGGCCGCCTCTACTACGTCCGCTACGCCTTCAAGATGGGCTGGAGCATCGAGCAGGTCCACGCCCTCACCAAGATCGATCACTTCTTCCTCGACCAGATCCAGCAGCTCGTCGAGTTCGAGGACGTGCTCTGCTCCTATGACTCGCTCGACCACGTCCCCGCCGATGTGCTCTTCGAAGCCAAGCAGCTCGGCTATTCCGACGCGCAGCTCGCCAACCTCTACCTCGGCAAGCTCACGACCGAGACCATCCTCGCGGTGCGCGAGCGCCGCAAGGCCTTGGGCATCGAGCCGGTCTACAAGCTCGTCGACACCTGCGCCGCGGAGTTCGAGGCCGTCACGCCGTATTACTACAGCACCTACGAGAAGGGTGCGACTTTCGCTTCTTCCCAAGTGCCAAGTGCCAACTGCCCAGTGCCTTCTTCCGACGATGAAATCCGTGTCAGCGACCGCAAGAAGGTCATCATCATCGGCGGCGGCCCCAACCGCATCGGCCAGGGCATCGAGTTCGACTACTGCTGCGTTCACGCCGCCTTCGCCGCCAAGGAACTCGGCTTTGAATCGGTGATGATCAACTCAAACCCCGAGACTGTCTCCACCGACTACGACACCTCCGACCTCCTCTTCTTCGAGCCGCTGACGCTCGAAGACACGCTCAACGTCATCGAACGACTCAACGGCTCCGCGCTGGTCCCCGACTCTGCCACTTCGCCATTCCGCCACTCCGCCACTTCTTCTCGTCTTGTCTTCGGCGCCATCGTCCAATTCGGCGGCCAAACACCCCTCAACCTCGCGCACGGCCTGGTCGCCGCCGGCGTCCCCATCATCGGCACCTCCGTTGACTCCATCGACCTCGCCGAAGACCGCGACCGCTTCGACGACCTCCTCACCCGCCTGAAACTCCACCGCCCGCCCGCCGGCATCGCACGCTCCATCGAAGAAGCCGTCACCATCGCCGAGAGCGTCGGCTACCCCGTCCTCATCCGGCCCAGCTACGTCCTGGGCGGCCGCGGCATGGAAGTTTGCCCCGACGAGAAGGCCCTCCGCGCCTTCATCAAGAACGCCCTCAAGGTCTCCGACCTCGACGGCGCGCCCGTCCTCATCGACAAGTTCCTCGGGCACGCGACCGAGGTCGACGTCGACGTTGTCGCCGACTTCGACACGACGCTCCCCGTCGACGACCCCGCCAACCGCGCCCGCCGCGCCATCGTCACCGGCGTCATGGAGCACATCGAGCACGCCGGCATCCACTCCGGCGACTCCGCCTGCTCCATCCCGCCCTTCTCCCTCCCGCCCGACATGGTCGAGGAGATCAAGCACATCGGCCGAACCCTCGCACGCGAGCTCCGCGTCCGCGGCCTGATGAACCTCCAGCTCGCCATCAAGGACGGCATCATCTACATCCTCGAGGTCAACCCCCGCGCCTCGCGCACCGTCCCCTTCGTCTCAAAGGCCACCCACAACCAGTGGCCCGCCATCGCCGCCAAGGTCATGATGGGCAAGACCCTCGACGAGCTCGGCGCCCGCGAGTTCCAGCCCTCGTCCTGGTACGCCGTCAAGGAATCCGTCTTCCCCTTCACCAAGTTCCCCGGCGTCGATGTCGTGCTCGGCCCGGAGATGCGCTCCACCGGCGAGGTCATGGGCATCGACCGGACCTTCGAGATCGCCTTCGCCAAGTCCCAGATGGCCTGCGGCGTGTTCCTCCCCACCGACCCCGCCAAGGGCGGCATCTTCGTCTCCGTCCGCGACGACGATAAACACACCATCATCGATCCCATCCGCCGCCTCGCGCGCATCGGCTTTGCCATCCACGCCACCGGTGGCACCGCCGACCTCCTCGAGGCCGCCTCCATCCCCGTCAACCGCCTCCAGAAGATCGCCGCCGGCGCACGCCCCAACGTGCTCGACCTCATGTCCAACGGCCAGATCGCGATGGTCATCAACACGCCCACGCGCACCGGCTACCAGACCGACGAAGGAAAGATCCGCGCCACCAGCGTGCGCCTGAACATCCCGCTGATCTCGACCACCGCCGCCGCCGACGCCGCCGCCCGCGCGATCGAAGCGCTGCGCTCCGGCGAGTGGGACGTCGCCGCGCTGCAGGATTACCGCGAGCCCAAGGTCGCCGCCGGGCACACCGACGAGGCCGAGGTCTACCGCGTGCTGCATTGAGACCGTGCGGCGAGGCGGGCAGGGCGCCAGGCACCGGAGCACGCCCACCTGTGCTCATCGTTGCATGGCAAACAGCGTGCAAACAAAGCGTCTCGCCAGAGTGAGACGAACGGCCGTACGACTTCAGGCCCGGGCTCGCAGTCTCACCGACCATCACCTATCGAGGGCGGATCCCGAATCGGCATCGGAAATCGCAACCAGCCTTGATCTTGCCTGTTCAACCGATGAAATGCCCAAACGGCCGGGTCTGGCGCGAAGCAGCTCTGCGGGGGCGCATTGGCCTACCCCGGTTCGCGACCGATTGTGCTGTGACACAGGCGAAGAGGTGATACATGACAAAGCTCGCTCCGTGGGTGATATCCGCGGTTGCCCTGGTCGATTGCAGCCCCGTCCTGGGGCAGACCGCTTCGATCACAGGGCTCGGAATGATCCCCGGAGACCAGCAGCGGAGCACCGCCTACGACATCAGCGCGGACGGCTCGGTCATCGTGGGTGAGAGCACGAACCGAGCCTTCCGCTGGACCCGCGCCGGCGGAATGGAAAACCTCGGCACGCTCCTCGGGGACTACGGTAGTTCCAGCGCGTATGCCGTTTCGCCCAACGGCAAGTGGATCTCCGGTCGGAGCATGTCGCTCCAAGGCTACGATGCAATCCGCTGGTCCGCCGAAACCGGAATGGAAGCACTCGGAGACGTTACGGGTGGCGCGCACTCGTCGGGCGCGGGGTCCTTCACCAACGATGGGCGCATCTGCTTCGGCTCCGGAATCTACAACGACATCAACAGCCGCGAGGCGTTCCGCTGGACGCCCGAAACCGGCCTTGTACCGCTCGGCTTTGCCGGTGGATTGGGCTACAAGAACAGCGGCCTAGGCTCCATGACATCTGACGGCCGAATATCAGTCGGCTACTCGACCACCGATCGCGGCCGCGAAGCCGTGATGTGGACCGAGGAGACCGGCTACATCCCGCTCGGCGCGTTCGATCCGAATATCGTGGACTCCTCGGCCACCGGCATCACGCCCGACGGACGCGTCATCATCGGCGAGTCGTACCTTGAGAACAAGCGCACGGCGTTCCGCTGGACGCAGGAAACCGGCATGATCCCGATCTCGCCGGTCGGCCTTGGCTCCGCCCGCGCGTCTCCTCGCGCCATCACCGCCGACGGAAGCACGATCGTCGGCTGGGCTCAGTTCCGCGGCGACTTCGCCTTCATCTGGACCGAGGACGCCGGCTTCCAGCGACTCGACGACTACCTGCTCGCCTACGGCCTGGACCTGAAAGCGCTGGGCTGGCAGATCAGCGACGCGCACGCGATCACACCCGACGGGCGATTCATCATCGTCAACGGGCGGAATCCCAATGGCGATGTCGAGGCGGCTGTCATCGAGATCCCCGCTCCCCCCGCCGCGACGCTCCTGGCCCTCGCCTCGCTCTTCGCCGCTCGCCGACGGCGCTGAACTCCAACCCGCCGCCCGAGAAATGCAATTCTCCCGGCACGCCGCACCATCCCACCCAGCCCATTCACGAAAAAACCCCGCTCTTCGCGGGGTTGGTGCGTGTGCATTCAGATGTACGAGCCCACTCAGGCGCGGGACAGGTACGAGCCATCCATCGTCGAGACCTTAAGCGTCTCGCCCACGTTGATGAACGACGGCACCTTCACCACCAGCCCCGTCTCCATCGTCGCGTCCTTGGTCTGGTTCGTCACCGTTGCGTTCTTCACGCCCGGCGGGCAGTCCTTCACCACCAACTCGACCGACGGCGGGAGTTCCAGCGAGATCGGGTTGCCGTCGAAGAGCAGCACGATCGTCTGCGAGTTCGGGCGGAGATACTTGAGCGCGTCCCCCAGCACCTCGGTCGACAGCACGATCTGGTCGTAGTTCTCCGAGTCCATGAACGTCGCGCCGCTGTTGTCGCTGTAGAGATACTCCATGCTGCGACGGTCAAGGTCGACCACGTCGATGTCGTCGCTGGAGCCCAGGCGACGCTCGAACGACTTGCCGCTCATCAGGTCCTTGAACTTGATCTGGATGAACGCGCGGAGGTTGCCGGGCGTGCGGTGCTCGACGAGCGTGAGCACGGCGATCTTGCCGTCGATCTTCACGCCCAGGCCCTGACGCAGGTCGGTTGCTTTCATCGTCGTCCTTCCCTTGCGACGGCCTTCCGCCGCCGCTGCTTCGATGCCGTCATATCGATCGACCATTTGCCGATCGGGAATTGGTTGGTTGTGGCGTTCCTGCCCCGTCCGCCGGGGGAGGGGATCATGCTAGGCTTTGACCACGCCGGAATCCCGTTCCAAGCCCCTTGGGCTCCCGGCCAAACACCGTCAATCATCGGAGAATGCGTCATGACACTCCGCCCGAACGCTGAAATCTCGCGCCGCGGCTTTCTCGGACTTGGCGTCGCCGCCTCGGCCGGCCTTGCCATTCTCCCCCGGGGCGCCTGGGCTCTTCAGCCGACGGGCAAGCCCGCCGCCACCAAGCCCGCCGCCAAGAAGCTCTTCGAGTGGAAGTCGCTCCACGCCAAGGCATGGGCGGCCATCGGTCAGGGCGGCAACACGCTCGTCCTGAGCGACGCGGGCAAGACGCTCCTCATCGACACCAAGATGCCGGTTTTCGGCGCGATCCTCCGGCGCGAGGCCGAGTCCACCGTCGGCAAGCTCACGATGGTCCTGAACACGCACCACCACGCCGACCACACCGGCGGCAACCACGCCTTCACCAAGGACCTGCCGCTCCTGGCCCACAAGAAGGCCGAGCCGCGCATCGCTGGGCAGGTCGATCGCTACATCGCGGGCATCAAGTCGGCGGTGGGGGACATGACCAAGGCCCAGCCCGCGGAACGCGAGCTCGTCGCCGACGATTTCAAGAAGCTCCACGACCGCATGGCCGACCTGCACATCAAGGACTTTGCGCCCACCCAGACCTTCGAAGACGGGCACGAGCTCTCCGTCGGCGGCCTGAAAATCAAGCTCCACCACTTCGGCGCGGGACACACCGACAACGACGCCGTCGTCCACATCCCATCGATCAACCTCGTGCACACCGGCGACCTGTTGTTCTACAAGACATATCCCTACATCGACCGCGAGGGCGGCGCAACGACCGTCGGATGGCGTGCCTCGCTCCGCAAGGTGATCGAGCTCTGCGACGACAAGACGATCATCGTGCCCGGTCACGGCGAGGTCTGCACCAAGGCCGCCCTCTCCGAGCAGATCGAGTACTTCGATCGCATGTGCGAGTTCGTCGGCAAGCAGATCAAGGACGGCAAGTCGCGCGAGGACGTCGCGAACATGAACCCCGAGCCCTACGACAAGTACACCACCGAGTGGATCCGCCCGATCACGCTCCGCGGCATCTTCGAAGAGCTCTCCGAGAAGAAGTGAGCCGGTCGCGACGCGGCGAGCGCAGCTGAGGTGGCCTTGCTTGTCTAATCCTCGATGCCTCGTGCCTCAGGCCGCGGTGCCAATTTCGACATGGTCGCTGTTTCTTCCCCTGCTTCTCTCCGAGAATCCTCTCCGTGCCTCCCCGTGTCCCTCCGTGTTGAGCTCTTTCTCTACACCGTCAGCAGTTTTGCAACGCTCATCACGCTGGTCGACGGGAACGTCGCGTGCGCGATGCCGCGGAACGCCTCTGGCTTGAACGCGTGGCACACGCCCACCACGCGCATGCCCGCGTCGCGTGCCGCCGTCGCGCCCGTGGGAGTGTCCTCGATCGCCACGCACGCCGCCGCCACGACTCCCAGCTTCCGCGCGGTCAATTCGTAGCACGCGGGGTGCGGCTTGCTCTTGCTTACGTCGTCCGCGCTCACGATCACGCCGAACAGCTCTCGGATCGCAAGGCGTGCGAGCACCGGCTCGATCTCCCCCCGCAGCGCGCCCGAACACACCGCGATCGGCCCCGCCTCCGCCGCGCGGCGCACCAGCTCGACCGAGCCGGGCCACGCCGGGGCCTTCCCCGCGTGGAGCATCTCCTGCACGAAGGCTTCCTTGGCGCGACGGAGCTCGCTCAATTCGTCCGCGTCAAGCTCGCGCCCTTGATCGCGCGCGATCGCGCGAAACAGGTCGCGATCGTCATAGCCGATGTACTCCTCCACGTACTTCTCGTGCGGGAAATCCAGCCCGATCGCGCGGGCGGCACGACGCGTCGCGTCCTCGTGCACCGGCTCGGAGTCCACGATCACGCCGTCAAAGTCGAACACGATGGCACGCGAGGCATTCATGCCCGGAGAGTATCACGCGACGCAAGAAAGCGTGAGTCGTGAATGGTGAGTCGGCAATGGGGAGTGGTGGGCTTGCAAAGCAACGATGATTGAGTCCTCAGCGGTACGGTCCTTCCACTCCGCCACTCCGCCACTCCGCCACTCCTTCCCCTTTCCCTGCCTCACTGCCTCGCTGCATCCCCGTCTCGCTCCCCTTACACTCATCCCATGCTCACCCGCGGCGAAATCCCCGCCATCGTCTTCGACGACGCGCTCGGCCAGCTCGGCACACTCACCCACACGCGCCCCGCCTTCGACATCCGCACCGGTGCGCTCACCAACCTCGAACGCCTCGCGCTCCTGCTCGATCTCCGTGTCGCCGCGATCCGCGTCCCGGACGCCCTCTCGCCGACGACCGCCGAGCGGCACACGCGGGGCGATCACGCGATCCCGGTCAACGCGATGCCGACCGCTTCCGCGGGCAACTCCGCCGGCGCCGCATCGATCTCAACGTCCTTCGCGCTCGTCAACGGGCGGTGCATTCTTCCGCCGATCGTCAACGCTCAATCGCTTGATGCCGCCGCGCTCGTGTCGCTCCCGCTCAACACCTCGATTATCGACGACGCCGGCACGATCCTCGCGGCTCGCGTCGACGCAACCGCCGCCGCCGCGTTCCTTTCGGGTGCCGCGCTCAAGCCCGCGAGCACGCTCCGCGCCTCCGGGTCATTCCTGCTCGAGCGTCCATGGAGCGTGCGTGCCCATCGCGACTCCGCGCTTGCCACCGACCTCCGGCTCCTGGCCGAGCGCATCGTCGGCGGTGGGCACGCCAAGGGCGCGATCGTCTTCGGCGATGGTCGCCTCGTCATTCATCCATCCGCCAAGGTCTATCCCGGCGCGACGCTCGACCTCGAGCACGGTCCGATCGTGATCGACGAGCACGCCGTCGTCCGCCCCGGCGCGATCGTCATCGGCCCGGTCTACATCGGCCCCCACGTTACCATCAACGAGCACGCCACCATCCGACCGCAAACCTCCATCGGCCCGTTCTGCAAGGTCGGCGGAGAGGTCGCCGGCACGATCTTCCAGGGCTATTCCAACAAGGGGCATGACGGCTACCTCGGCGATTCATACGTCGGCGAGTGGGTCAACCTCGGCGCCGCGACCAACAACTCCAACCTTCTCAACACCTACGGCGAGATCATCGCCAAGGCGACGCCGCACTCGTCGAACGAACGAACAGGCCAGCAGTTCCTGGGCTGCGTGCTGGGCGACCACGTGAAGACCGCAATCGGCACGCGCATCATGACGGGCTCGATCGTGGGCACCGGATCGATGTGGGCAGCGACCGAGCCCGTGAGCGGCTGCGTCGACGCGTTCCAGTGGCGCACCGACGCGGGCGGCCGCGCGTACCGCTTCGAGAAGTTCATGGAGGTCGCGCGGGCGATGATGTCCCGCCGCGGCGTGAATCCCAGCGAGGCGTACACGGAGCTGCTGAAGGCCCTCGCGGACGGGGTCAAATCCGCGTAGAATTACCGCGTGACACGAGAGGAACTCATCCAGACGCTGCGCGAGGCGATGCCCGAGCTGTCGACGCGCTTCGGCGTACGCCACCTTCTGGTGTTCGGATCGTTCGCGCGCGGCACTCCGCGACCAGACAGCGATGTCGACCTCCTCGTTGAATTCGATCGAAGTGTCACCCTCCTCGGTCTTGCGTCGCTTCGCGCCCGGCTCGAAGCGCTCCTCGGACGCGCGGTGGAGGTGGGCACGCTCGATTCGCTGCGCCCCGCGGCCCGCGACGAGGTCATGCAGGAGGCGCTCCGTGTCGCGTAGACACTGGCGCCAACGCGTTGCGGACATGATCGGAGCGATCCGTGAAATTCAATCGCTGGCGCGCGGGCGCGACGCCAAGCAACTCTCTGAAGACACCGCGTCCTACAAGGCGATTCTCTACAACTTTGTGATTCTGGGTGAGGCAGCCCGCCAGGTTCCCGACGATGTCGTCGGTTGCGCTCCAGAAATTGATTGGCCCGGCGTGCGCGCGATGCGCAATGTGGTGACGCATGTGTACTTCGGCGTCGATGCGGCGCGAGTGGTCGCGACCATCGAAGCCGATCTGCCTTCGACGCTCGCAGCCTTGGAACGATTGGCCGCCATCCCCGATCCGGGTTCGGGGCCAAACTCGTAGGTCATCTCCCGACGCACTCCGTGTCCCTCCGTGTTGAAACGTTCCGAACCTCCCATGCCCACCCTCTACCTCATCGACGGCTACGCCCAGTTCTTCCGCGCCTACCACGCGATCCGCACCCCCATGACCAGTCCCGTCACCAAAGAGCCCACCAACATGACCTTCGGCTTCGTCGGCATGCTCCTCAAGCTGCTCCGCGGCGAGGGCAAGGTCGGCGGCAAGCCCGCCTATGTCGCGCTCGTGCTCGATGTCTCTGGCGACCGCGGCACATTCCGCTCGCAGCTCTACCCCGATTACAAGGCTCATCGCCCCCCGCCGCCCGAGGACCTTCGCCCGCAGGTCGATCGGTGCCTCGCGATCCTGCGCGAGATCGGCGTCCCGATCCTGGGCTCCGAGGGCTACGAGGCCGACGACGTCATCGCCACGCTCATCAAGAAGCTCAAAGCTCAGCACCCCGACCTCGCCATCCGCATCATCTCCAAGGACAAGGACCTCAAGCAGCTCCTCCGCGACGGCGTGGAGATGTTCGACATCCACACCGACAGCGTGATCGACACCAAAGCCCTCATGGAATCCAGCGGCCTGCGCCCCGACCAGATCGTCGACATGCTCGCGCTCATGGGCGACAGCGTCGACAACGTGCCGGGCGTCGAGGGCGTGGGTGAAAAGACCTCGGCGGAGCTCATCAGGACGTGGGGCACGCTCGACAACCTGCTGGCCAACGCCGACAAGATCACAGGGAAACGCGGCGAGAAGATCCGCGCGTCGCGCGAGCTGCTCGCGCTGTCGAGAAGTCTCGTGACGCTTCACGACGATGCGCCGCTGGAATCGACCGATGGATTGCCGCTCGATCAGGCTGAGACCTCCAGGCTGCACCTTGAAGAACTTATCCCGATCCTGAAAGAGCTCGGGTTCAACCGCTACCAGGACGAGGTGCGGACGCTGCTGGGCCAGGCCAGCCCCGGCGCGAGCGCGGGAAGCGCAAGTGGCGGAGCATCGGCCAACGCGCGTGCCGGAAGCGGCGCGGCAGCGAGCAAGCGCAAGCCCGCGAGCGACGACGACGCGCCGCTCTTCGCCGATTCGTTGTTCGGTCAGGGCGAACCGCCCAAGGCCGCACCGGTGCCGGAGGGCGCGAAGTACGAGTGCGTCACGACGCTCGCGGAATTGCGCGCGGTGGTGGAGAGGCTTCGCTCCGCGACGGCGGTCGCGGTGGACACCGAGACGACGTCGCTCTCGGTGCGCGACGCCAAGCTCTGCGGCGTATCGCTCTGCGTCGAACCCGGGCACGCTTGGTACATCCCGATCCGATCGCCCGATCCAGGCAAGCACCTCGACGAGAACGCCGTGCTCGACGCGCTCCGTCCGATCCTCGAGGACGAGCACAAGCCAAAGTACGGGCACAATCTCAAATACGATCTCATGGTGCTGCGCGGCGCCGGGCTGCACCTGCGCGGCATCGCGGCCCCCGGCGCGTGCGACTCCATGGTCGCCAGCTACCTCATCGATTCCTCGCGCTCGTCGCATTCGCTCGACGCGCTCGGCCTGGCCCTGCTCGGCATGGGCAAGCAGTCGATCAGCGAGCTGATCGGGAGCGGCAAAGCCCAGCGGTCGTTCGAGAGCGTGCCGATTGAGCTTGCCACGCCCTACGCCGCGGGCGATGCGGACTTGTCGCTGCGCCTTGCGCAGAAGATGTTGCCAGAGATCCGCGCGATGGGCCTGGCAAGCCTGTTCCATGACCTCGAGCTCCCGCTCGTCGAGGTGCTGGCGGAGCTGGAGTGGAACGGGATCCTGGTCGATCCGCGCGAGCTGGATCGCCAGCGAGAGCGCCTCGAGGCGCGCGTGAAGGAGCTGGCCCACGAGATCGACAGGCACGCGATGGAATCGATCGGTCGGACCTTCGATCCGGATTCGCCCAAGCAGCTCGGCGCGGCGCTCTTCAACAAGCCGGGCGATGTTGAGCCGGGTCTGGGGCTCGCGTCGATCAAGCGCACCAAGACCGGACACTCGACCGACGCGGAAGTGCTGGAGAAGCTGGCGCAGGACGCGGAGATCACGACGCCGATCCCTTCGCTGATCCTCGAGTATCGCCAGCTCACCAAGCTCGTGAGCACGTACCTCGTCGCGCTGAAGGACGCGATCAACGCGAGCACGAAGCGCGTTCATACGAGCTTCAACCAGACGGTGGCCGCGACGGGGCGTCTGGCGTCGAGCGATCCCAACCTGCAAAACATCCCGATCCGCACCGACATCGGGCGCGACATCCGAAAGGCGTTCATCGCGCCCGCGGGGCGTGTGCTGGTGACGGCTGACTATTCGCAGATCGAACTGCGACTGCTCGCGCACCTGTCGCGCGATCCCGCGCTCATCGAGGCGTTCCAACGCGACGAGGACATTCACACCGCGGTGGCGGCCCAGATCCACAGCATCGCCCCGAGCTGCGTCACCCGCGAGCAACGCAGCGGCGCGAAGATGGTCAATTTCGGGATCGTGTACGGCATCACGCCGTTCGGCCTGGCGCGCCGGCTCGGGATCGACAACACCAAGGCCGCGGAGATCATCGACGGGTACAAGCGTCGCTTCGCCGGAATCACGACCTTCCTTGAGGAGTGCGTGGAGCAGGCGCGGCGGTGCGGCTACGTCGAGACGATGCTGAAGCGACGCCGGCTGATCCCCGACATCGAGTCGACGAATCCCCAGCGCCGGTCGCTGGCCGAGCGCACCGCGATCAACAGTGTGGTGCAGGGCTCCGCGGCGGACTTGATCAAGCTCGCGATGGTCGATCTGCACAAGCACTTCGCGTCGGCGCCGGCGGAGGAGTTCTTCGGCGTGGCGAGCGGCGAGGAACGGGGCGTGCTGATGCTCCTGCAGATCCACGACGAACTCGTGTTCGAGGCGCCGGAGGAATTGGCGGAGTCGGTGCGCGATACGGTGGTCCGGCGGATGGAGCAGGCGATGACGCTGCGCGTGCCGCTGAAGGCCGATGCGCACATCGGCAGGAACTGGTTCGAGTCGAAGTGAGGCCGGGGCCAGCGCGGACGCGCACGGCTGACCAGGAAAAGGGCACCGGGATAAACGGCATCGGGGCATCAAGGGGTCCTCCCACACACGCTCTCCAACCAGTGGGCGGACGGACACTGTGGTGCGCACCAGAGCGGTTGTAAGCAGGCACTAGGCACAGGGCACTTGGCACGAGTGGAAGACAGAAAACAAGGCCGCGGAAGTGGTTGCGCGATGAGCGGACGTGCGCGGAGATTTCTTTTGGAAATCTGGAAAGAGGCGAAAAGGACGGACACATTGGTGCGCACGGAGGTGGATGTAAGCAGGCACTAGTGACGAACCAGGTATCGGGTGTCGGGCTTCCGCCATCGGGGCGCGGGGCGTGCCACTACACTCTTGATGTGACGACGCGGGCGACAACTTCGACGGACGGGCCGTGGACGACGCGGCGGCTGCTCTCGTGGATGGGCGAGGCGTTCACGAAGAAGGGGCTGGATTCACCGCGGCTGCTGGCGGAGATGCTTGTAGCGCACGTGCTGTCGTGCGACCGGCTGAAGCTGTACACGGACGCGGATCGGCCGGCGAGCCCCTTGGAGCGTGAGTCGTTGCGCGGGCTGGTGGGGCGGGCTCTCAAGCACGAGCCGGTGCAGTACCTGGTCGGGCACGCGTGGTTCTTCGGGCTGCAGTTCCAGGTCGATCGGCGCGTGCTGATCCCGCGGCCATCGACGGAGACGATCGTCGAGCACGTGCTGCAGCACGCGCGGACGCAGCCGGGGTTCGGCGGGCCCAAGGGCGAGGGAGCGCTCGTCGCGGATATCTGCACGGGCTCGGGGTGCATCGCGGTGGCGCTGCTGAAGCACCTGACGGGCGCGCGGGCGGTCGCGACGGATGTGTCGCGCGATGCGCTGGACGTGGCGTTGGAGAACGCGAAGAAGCACGGCGTGTCGGAGCGGCTGGACCTGCTCGCGGGCGACCTGCTCTCGCCTCTGGATGAGTATCCGCCTGCGGCGCAGCGATCGGCGCTGCACTACCTGGTGAGCAACCCGCCGTACATCCCGGATCATGAATGGGACGCGGTGGAGCCGAACGTGAAGGACCACGAGCCGCACTCGGCGCTGCGGGGCGGGGCGGACGGGATGGACCTGGTGAGGCCGATTATCAAGGATGGGCCGGCGCATCTTCGCGCGGGTGGGCTGCTGCTGATCGAGGTGGCGCACGCGCACGCGAAGGACGTGCTGGCGTTGGCGCGGGCGCACGCGATGCTTGAGGATGCGCGGATTCTCCGCGACCACGAGGGGTTTGATCGCGTGGTGTCGGCGCGGCGGCGCGCCTGACCCGCTACGGAGCGATTGTGGCGGCGCGACGGGGGGCGGAGGTTAGGGGCGTTCGTCCATCACGCGAGCCGGCACGCCGACGACGCGGGCGCGATCGGGCACGTCGCGGATGACGACGGCGCCCGAGCCCACGACGCACTCGTTGCCGACTTTGACGCGTGGAATGACGCGGGAGCCGATCCCCAGCAGCGTGGCGCGCCCGACCGAGACGTTTCCGCCGAGGACCGCGCCGGGCGCGATGTGGGCGTGCTCTCCGACCTTGCACTCGTGCTCGACGATCGCGCCGGAGTTGATGATCGCGTGCTCGCCGACCTGGGCGAAGGAGTGAACGATCGCGCCGGGCCCGACGAACACGCCGGCGCCGAGTTCGGCGGAGGGCGAGACGATGGCGCGGGGGTGGACGATCGCGCGGCAGGCCCTGGTGGCGGGGCGGCCGCGACGCACGCGGTGCTCAAGCGCGGCGCGGGTGGCGGTGTCGCCGATCGTGATGATGTAGGCGGTCGCGCCGTCGGCGTTGAGGAAGTCGTCGAGCGAACCCAGGCGGACGGCGGCGACGCGGCGCGCCAGGACGGCGTCGGTGCGGTCGTCGTAGAAGCCCGTGACGAAGTAGCCCGCGAGCGCGGCGGCCTCGGCGACGACCAGCGCGTGTCCGCCGCCGCCCAGGAGCACAAGGTTCATGTCGGCTGTGTGCATGGTGGCCTCGTTGAGAGCGTACCGCATTTGATGGGAGGGTGCGCGGTGAATGGAGGCATCGGGCATCGGGCAACAGGGGAAACAGCGAGACAGGAAGGGAAGACGCTGGCGTGGAGGACGATTTGAGCGGCGCGAAGGCAGGAGCGTATCGAGCCGCCAAACACCTACACTCCCGCATGGAACACTGCACGATTGCTGCGGTGCGGTATCTGAACACCGTGCCGTTGATCGAGGGCCTGGACGAGCTTGGCGGCACGGGTGGCGGCGTGGAGCTTGTGCTCGCGGCACCGTCGCGGATCGGGCCGATGATCCGCCGGGGCGAGGCGGACCTGGGGCTGGCGTCGATCATCGAGGCGTCGGACTTTGCGTCGGAGCTGGTGCTGATCCCGTCGGGGATGATCGGGTGCGACGGCGCGACGATGACCGTGCGCCTGTTTTCCAGCGTGCCGCTCGAGGAGATCACGGAGGTGTACGCGGACACGGACAGCCGCACGTCGGTGGTGCTGTGCCGCGTGCTGCTGAATCGGCTGTTCGGGATCGCGCCGAGGATCGTGGAGTTTGACGCGCGGGAGCGCGTGGTGGTGGGCGGGGGAACGCGGAGCGGGTCTGGTCCGGGCGACGAGTGGCCGCCGGCGCTGCTCCTGATCGGCGACAAGGTCGTGACGGACTCGCCGCCCGCGGTGCGGTATCCGTACCAGCTTGACCTTGGCAAGGCATGGAAGGAGCTGACGGGCCTGCCGTTCGTGTACGCGATGTGGATGTGCCGGCGCGATCGCGCGGAGCAAGAGAACATCACGACGGCGGCGATGGTGCTGGATCGCCAGCGTCGCCACAACCTGACGCGGATGGAGTGGATCATCCGCGAGCACGCGCCGCGCCATCGCTGGCCGATCGATCTGGCACGCCAGTACCTCTCGGGCCTGCTGCGGTTCACGGTGGGGGACGCGGAGAAGGCGGCCGTCACGCGGTTCTTCGCGGAGATCGCGGCGCTGGAGGGCAAGCCCGCGGTCGTTCCCGACTTCTGGTCGCGCCCGGCGGCGCTCGGCGTGGGCTGATCCATGGGCACGCTCTCGCGCATCCGGAACCCGGCGATCGCGGACCTGACGCGTCAGCTGCGATTCTCATCGCGCGAGGCACTGCTCCGCCAGATCGAGCGCGTGGAGGAGCTCGCGGGCGCGATCGACGCCGCCCAGTCGTACCCGATCGACTTCGTCGCGTTCCGCATCACGGGATATCGAGAGGCCGAGCTCCCGGCGGGCGGCGTGATCACGGGCGCGGCGCTCGTCGCGGACCTGCCCGGTGTGATCGAGCGCCTGTGCGAGGCGGCGGAGGTTGAACTCGGCGATCCTTCGCTGCACGGCGGGCTGAGCGCTGCGGAGCTGGCGAAGAAGTGGGGCGTGAGCCGCAAGACGCTGATGCGCTACCGACGCTTCGGCCTGATCGCGCGCCACGCGGCGGGCAAGGGCGGACGCACGCACGCCGTGTTCATGCCGGGCGTCGTCGCCCGCGTCGAGGCGGTGCGGAAGCGCGAGATATCCAGAGCGGCCGGGTTCACGCGGATCGATGACGCCACGCGGAAGCGGATGCTGAATCGGGCGGCACGCTACCGCGCGCGGTTCCGCTGCTCGCTCAACCAGATCGCGGCGCGATTGTCCGAGCGGTTTGATCGGAGCCACGAGGCGGTGCGCCAGCTCCTGAAGAAGCACGAACGGACGATCACCAGGAACGAGCCGAGCGCCGGGCCGCTCGATGAGCGCGGGCGCCGGGTCGCGGAGCGGGCGATGCGCCGCGGGATCGAGCCGGCGGCGGTCGCTGAGCGGTTCGCACGCACGCGCCAGGCGGTGGTGCGTGCGGCGGCGATGGAGCGGGGCGCGATGCTCCGGGCGTGGATGGAGTCGGGCGCGATGGATCGCCCGGAATCGCCCGTGTTCTCCAGGGCGGACAGCGCGGAGGTGATCCTGGCGCCCTCGTCGGTGCGCGTCGGGCTCTCGGAGAAGTGCGAGCGGACGCTCGGCGAGCTCGTCGTGCTGCGGAAGCGCGGGCCCGCGAGCGCGAAGGAGGAGCGGGAGCGGGCGCTGGCGTGCCACTTCCTCGTACGCCGCGCGGCGGGGATCGCGGCGACGATCGATCGCCTGCACCCGGAACCCACCAAGATCGACGAGTGCTTCACGATGCTGCGCTGGGCGACGCTTCTGAAGGTCGTGCTGATGCGGAGCCAGCTCCCGCTGCTGGTGTCGACGATCGAGAGCGTGCTGGATACGCCGCTGGAGCTGGCGCCGCTCGGCGCGGCCAAGCTGCGTGAGATGTTGGATGCGGGATTGGCGGCGCTCTCGGAGGGAGTGAACCACTTCGACGCCGCGAAAGGCGGCAGGCTGGCGGCGCCGGCGGGCTTGACGCTCAATCGCGCGATCACGCGCGTCGCAAGGTCGATCGCGGGCGCGGAGAAGATCGTGGCGGCGGGGAAGACGCGGGCGGTCGCCAGGCCGTCGATGGAGATGCAGATCGGCGCGTGGGAGCGGGCGGTTGATCCGTGGCAGCACGAGATCGAGATCGACGCGAGGTTGAGGGGCGTGCTGGTCGCGATGGAGTCGGCGGATCGACGCGTGATCGAACGGCGCGCGGGCTGGGATGGTTCGCCGCCCGTGACGCTGGCGCAATTGGCGACGGCGATGAAAACGACGCCGATGCGTGCCGCGATGCTGGAGCGGCGTGCGATCCGAATCGCGCGGGCGGCGCTGCGCGGCGAGGCGTCGGTGGATGAGCGAAGGGGCAGGGCGCGAGCCGGCAAGCGTGCGGAGCCCGGGCGCGGCGAGAAGGGAGCGGGGTCATGAGCGCGCGGGGTCGGCAAGTCGGCGCGATCCCGCGTATCGACGCGGAGGGTGTGCGCGAGGCGTGGGTGCTGCACCGCGGGGCGCTGGGCGACAGCGTGCTCACCTGGCCGGTGCTGCGCCACCTGGTGCGGAGCGGCGTGGAGACGACCTTTGTTGCTGATCCTGCCAAGGCGGAGCTGGCGGGCGCGTGCGTCGGCGTGCGCGCGGTGAGCGCCGAATCACCCGAGATGATCGCGTTGTGGCGCGAGGGCGGATCGCTGCGCGGGCGGCCCGGCGCGGGGCTGGTGCTGGACTATGAGCACGGCGCGAGCCAGGCGCGGGATGCGCGGGTGAAGCGGATGTTCCCGAAGGCGCGGGTGGTTCCCATGCCGCAGGCGTGCGGGGGTGAGACGCTGCGCGCGTTTGTCGAGGCGCACCCGCTGGCGCGGGTGGAGACGCGCGCACGTGAAGGCGAGGAGGCGAGCGGGGGCGCGATCGTGCTGCACGTCGGCGCGGGGAGCGACGCGAAGCGCTGGGCGATGGCGAACTGGTGCGAGCTGCACGAGCGTCTGTGCGATGACGGCGCCGGAGTCGTGGTGATCGCGGGCGAGGTCGAGCGCGAGCGGTTCTCCCGCACGGACGCGGGCTTCTTTCAACGCATGGGCGGGCGCTGGGTCGAGACGCTCGGCGAGCTGCGCGAGATCGTGGACGGGGCGCGGGCGTTCGTCGGCAACGACAGCGGGCCGACGCACCTGGCGGCCCAGATGGGCGTGGCGACGCTCGCGCTGTTCGGCGCGACGGACGCGCGGGCGTGGGCCCCGGTCGGCCCGAGCGTGCGCGTGGTGGGGCGGTTGGGAGCGTGGGGAAGCGTGGATGAGGTGGAGCGGGAGTTGGGTGCGCTGATGTCGTGAAAGGAGCCCACCGATGTCGCGGGCGACATCGGTGGCACGCCGAGATGCCGCACTACGATGCGTGCATGTCATACGCGGACATCGTTTCGGTGACTTTGGTGGTCGGGCTGGAGGTTCACGTCGAATTGGCGACGCGGACCAAGGTGTTCGCCAGCGCGCCGAACCCGGCGAACCCGGCGTTTCACGACGCGGAGCCCAACACGCTGATCGACGAGGTGGTGATCGGGCTGCCCGGGGCGCTGCCGGTGCTGTCTCGTGAGGCGGTGGAGATGTCGATGATGGTGGGGATGGCGCTGGGCTGCCGCGTCGCGCCGCTCACCAAGTGGGACCGCAAGAGCTATTTCTATCCCGACCTGCCCAAGGGCTACCAGATCAGCCAGTACGACCTTCCTGTGTGCTTCGACGGCGCGGTGCGATTGCCGGGCCTGGACGAGAAGGGCAATCCCGATCCGTCGCGCGAGGGTACGACGATCGGCATCATGCGCGCGCACCTGGAAGAGGACGCGGGCAAGCTGCTCCACGAATCGCCGGGCGGGCGGCCCATCGATTTCTCGATCGCGGACTACAACCGCGCGGGCGCACCGCTCCTGGAGATCGTCACGCAGCCCGATTTCACGAGCGCCGCGCAGGTGGTGTTCTTTGCCAAAGCGCTCCGGAACATCTGCCGCTTCCTGGGCGTGTCCGAGGGCGTGATGCAGAAGGGGCACATGCGATTTGAGCCCAACATCAACACGCACCTGGCGATGGCGGACGGGCGCGTCATCAAGACGCCGGTCGTCGAGATCAAGAACCTGAACAGCTTCCGCGCGGTGGAGGCGGCGATCGAGTATGAGCTGGCGGAGCAACCGCGCCGGTGGGTCGAGGATCGGCGCGTGATGGGCGTGGGGATGAAGGTGACGCGCGGGTGGGACGATCACCGCGGCGTGTCGTATGTGCAGCGTGAGAAGGAGGACGCGCACGACTATCGGTACTTCCCCGACCCGGACCTGCCGCCGCTCTCGATCGACGACGCGTGGCGCGAGCGGGTTCGCCTGCGCGTGCCCGAGCTGCCCTTGGCGCGGGCGGAGCGATACGCGAAGGACTACGGGCTTGGGGCGAAGGAGGCCGCGGCCTTGGTGGAGGAGCGCGACGACTGCTTGTTCTACGAGCGGGCGGCGGGGGCGCTGGCGTCGCTGGGGACGGTGCCGAGCGTCGCGGGGAAGCTGGCGGCGAACCTGGTGCTGCAGAGCGGGGCCAAGCGCGCCAACGAGCGCGGCGTGATGGTGAGCAAGCTCGGGATCGAAGCGGCCAGCGTCGCGGCGATCGCGAAGCTGCGCGAGGAGGGGCAGATCGGAAACCAGGCGGTGGAGACGCTGTTCGATGAGTTGTGCGGAGCGAAGAGCACCGACCACGAAGCGCAGTCGGTGGCGCGTCACGTCGATCAAGCGAGCGACGACACTGCGAGTGATGCCCTCGCGGCGCTGGAGCGGGTGAAGAAGCTCGCGCAGGAGCGCGGGCTCCTGATCGTGCGTGACGACGCGGCGATGGAGCGCTGGTGCGACGAGGCGATCGCGGCGCAGCCTGCCGCGGCGGCGGACGTGAGGGCGGGAAAGCAGGCCGCCATCGGACGGTTGATCGGCGCGGTGATGGCGGCCAGCGGCGGCAAGGCGGACGCGAAGGCGGCACGTGAAGCGCTGCTGACGAAGCTGAAGTAGACGGCGAAGCAGTGAGTCATCAACACCCGTTCGTGCTCGGTGTGTGCGCGGGTGCGCGGCCGTAGAGCCAGATCAGGGCGGCGGGGAATCGCCACCGGGCGGCGCCGAGTCTGTTGCGACAAAACGCCATTGACCAAGTTCCGCCACGGCGGCCTTTGAAGAAGACCCCAACGGATTCAAGGCCTCGCGGCTCGACAAACAGGATGCGATCGCGCGGGATAGTCATTGAGCGAAGAGTGCGGCGGATGGTGAGAGAATCGCGGGTTGCGATGATCTCGCGCACCGAGCCGCCAAGCGCAAGGGCGTAGAGTGTGAGAATCCCGAAGGCCATGGCGGGCGCAAGCGCTACCACAAAGGCAAGGAACCAGAAATTCGACCCGGAGGCGCGAGGTACAAAGACCTGGATCACGGCGTCCAGCCTCAGGAGTATCACGGCAATCACGATGAGCAACATGGTGCCGACGAGGTCCGAAAGCCTTGGGAATCGAGAGCGCTTCCAGAACATTGCGTGCTCGGCGTATTCCTCGGCGATGGATTTCCAGAGTGGCGAGTCGGGCTCGAGCTCGGGTACGCATTCGCACTTGCCGTACAGCGAGGTGAGCGTGTCGAGGATGGCTTCATGTTCGGGGAAGCAATCCCTGAGAGAAGGTAGCCTCGCGCGCGTTCTGAGCAGGAGAGTGCGAATTGGGCGTTTGGAGCTGTAGAACGTGCAGACGCCGCGGATAGCAGAGCGCGGGTAGGCGGTATGACCGATGCCATGCACCAGGACGAGCAAGTCGCGCGTCGCTTCGCAACGCCAAGGCATGACAAACGGGATCAGCCCGAAGATCATGAAGACCAATGCGAGCAATAGCAAGAATCCCGGAAGGGACCGTTCGGATGAAGGCGAGAGCAGCCATGCCACCGCTGCCATGCTATTCGGCATCATCGCTATGGCGAATGCCTGCAACCACAGCTTCCACAAGTTCACGCGCCAGACATACCTCGGCCCGCCGGCGTCCGGCGCGGGCTCCGCGACGTTGTTCGTGCGGGAGTTGTCCTGGGACTGGCTCATTCCTCGCCCAGCGTCTTCTTCTTCCTCAGCACATGATGATAATGCTGGGCGAAGCGGTGCGCTTCATCGCGTACGGCCTGGCACAGGCGCAGGCCGAGGTTCTCGCGCGAGAGTCGGATCGGCTCGCTGCGTTCTTGCACGTAGATGAGTTCTTCTTTCTTGGCGAGGCTGATGACCATGGGCGGCCTGATGTCGAGGATCGCGAAGGCTTCCAGGGCCGCGTGGAGCTGGCCCAGGCCGCCGTCGATCAGGATCACGTCGGGATAGAGCTCGTGGCCCTCGCCGGCCTCGCGATAGCGGCGGCTGACGACCTCGCGGATGCTGGAGTAGTCGTCGTTGCCTCCCTCGACGCTGGAGATGCGGTAGCGGCGGTATTCGCTCTTGAACGGGCGGCCGTCGATGAAACAGACTTTGCTCCCGACGGCTTCGTTGCCCTGGAGGTGGGCGATGTCGATCCCCTCGAGGCAGCGGATGGGCTCGTCGAGGCCGAGGGTTTTCTGGAGGCTGCGGAGGGCGGCGGCGGGGTCGAGGATGGTGATCTCGGCCTCGGGCTGCCAGCCCTCGGAGCGGCTGGCGCGTTCGTCGAGTCTTTGCAGGGCCTTGATCTGGTCGCGCAGCACCGCGGCCTTCTCGAACTGCAGGGCGGCGGAGGCCTCGCGCATCTGGTCTTCCATCTCGCGGACGAGCGTGGAGCGCTTGGTGGAGAGGCAGCGCACGAAGAGCTCGACGTCGCGGGCGTAGTTGTCCTTGCCGATCTTGGCGGCGCAGGGCGCGGTGCACTGGTTGATCGCGTGGAGCAGGCAGGGGCGGAAGAAGCGGTTGCGATCGTCGGCTTCGACGATGTCGAGCTTGCAGGTGCGGAACTTGAAGACGCGCTGAAGGAGCTGGACCGCTTCGCGGAGCGCACCGGCGTTGGTGAAGGGGCCGAAGACGCGGGCGCCGCGCATGTGCGGCTCCTGCTCGCCGCCCTCGGTGACGCCGCTGGGGTTGCGGGTGACAAAGACGCGCGGGAAGTCCTCGCGGGTGGTGACGACGAGGTAGGGGAAGGTCTTGTCGTCGGTGAGGCGGACGTTGAACTTCGGCTTGATGTCCTTGATGAGGCGGTTCTCGGTGAGGAGCGCCTCCCACTCGCCCTCGCAGAGGAGGATGTCGAAGTCGTGAACGACCGAGAGCATCGGCTGCTTCTTGGGGCCGAGGTCCGCGGAGGGGACGAAGTAGGAGGAGACGCGGTCGGGGAGGTTGGCGGCCTTGCCGACGTAGATGACGACGCCCTTGTGGTCCTTCATCAAGTAGACGCCGGGACGCGCGGGGAGATCGCGGGCGCGGCGGAGGAGGCGCGAGAGGCGCGCGTCGTCGGCCTCGGTTCCCCACGCGGGCGGCGTGCCTTTGGGGAGAAAGCCCTCGGCGTCGAGCGATGGAAGATCGGGGTCGTCGGGCACGCGTGATTGTAGAGGTGCGCGGCGCGACGACGGCGATCGGACGTGATATCGTGCCCGCGTATGGAACACCTTGGCGAGCACGCGCTGGCGCTGGCGACCCTCACGCTCATGGAGATCGTGCTGGGGATCGACAACATCGTCTTCATCGCGATCATCACGGGAAAGCTGCCCGAGAAGCAGCGCCCGGCGGCGCGGCGGGTCGGCCTGTTCCTGGCGATGTTCATCCGCATCGCGCTCTTGCTGGCGATCGGCTGGGTGATGGGCCTGACCAAGACGCTCTTCACGCTCATGGAGCACGAATTCAAGGGCAAAGACCTGGTGCTGCTGGTGGGCGGCTTGTTCCTCATCTACAAGGCGACGACGGAGATCCACAAGAAGCTCGAGGGCGAGGGGCCGGAGGCGGCGGCGGGCGAGTCGGGCGTGTCGTTCAAGAGCGCGGTGACGCAGATCGTCATGCTCGACATCGTTTTCTCGCTGGACTCGGTGATCACCGCGGTGGGCATGGCCCGCGAGATCTGGGTCATGGTGACGGCGGTCGTGATCTCCGTGGTGGTGATGCTGGCGTTCTCCGGGAAGATCTCGGCGTTCGTGGAGAAGCACCCGACGATCAAGATGCTGGCGCTGTCGTTCCTTCTCCTGATCGGCGTGATGCTGACGGCCGACGGGCTGGGGCAGCACATCCCCAAGGGGTACATCTACTTCGCGATGGCGTTCTCCCTGGGCGTGGAAATGCTGAATCTGAGGATGAGAAAGCGGAAGGGAGAGATGAAGGGACACAGAGACGGAGAGACGAAGTGAAGAGATGCGGTCAAGTGAGGCGTTTCTCTCTGGACAAAGGTGGAATATGCTGCCGCGGAGGTTGTCATGCCTGAGTCGAATGATCCACGGGGACAGACCATCCGGCACGGCGCGCCCGAGCGGATGATCGGTGTGACATATCTGTCCGTGAAGGAGATGAATGCGATCCAGGACCATGTGCAGCGCCATGTCGGTGGTGAGGTGACGGTGCTGCACGAGATCGTGTCCGAGGGTCTGCACATCGACGTGCTCGCGTTTCCGCCGACGCCGGAGCGGAACTTCTATGTGCTGTGCACGATGGGGATGAGCGCGGAGGAGATGACAACACCCACGGACTGGGAATGGCCGCGGCGGCTCGAACTGGTGATGGCGCTGCCGGCGGAATGGCCGCTCGATACGCTGCTGAGCGGGAATCATCGGAACGAGCCCGAGGGAGTGCAGGAACGCTGGTACTGGCCGGTGCGAGCGCTCAAGAATCTGGCGAGGCTACCACAGTCCTTTCGGACCATGCTCTGGTGGGGCCACACCGTTCCCAACGGTGATCCACCTGAGGCGTTCGCAGACGGCACGAGATTCTGCTGTGCCGTCGTGCTGTTTCCCGAGGCGCTCGGCGACGGTCTGGCGACGCTGACGTTGACCGGCCGCTCGCTGTTCAGAAAGACGCGGACGGAAGTGGCGTTCCTGGCCGTTGCGCCGCTCTTCCCGGAAGAGGTCGAGCGCAAGCTGCGTGAGGGGATGGAGCCGATCGACGAAGGGCTGCAGGGCATCCCGATCGAGAGTTGGTTCCGCGAATCGCGCCCGAATTTCGGTCTCTCCGCCAAGTCTTAGCGCCGCACGAACCACAGGAACGCGTCGATCTCGGCGCGGTAGAAGTCGTTGGAGTTGCCGTCGAGCGAGCGGAAGGTCTCGGTCGTGTCCTGCCACTGGCTCTCGGTGAGTTTCATCGTCGTGGCGTGCCCGTCGAGGTGGACGCAGGGCCAGTCGAGCGCGTGCGTGCCCAGCAACTGGTACACGTCGGTCGGCACGAGCTGCCACGAGCGTCCGACCGATTCGAGCGCGTGGCGGTGCAGGTGGACCTCGGCGTAAAAGGTGAGGGCGTCGCCCAGCGCGATGATCTTGGTCGGCCAGGTGAAGTTGCTGAGCCTCCGCCAGCCGTTGTTGGCGGCGTCCCAGCCGTCGATCGAATCGGCGCTGATCTGGGTCTCGCCTGTTTCGTCGTCGCGCATCACGTTGTTGAAGGCGAAGCGTCCGGCGCAGGAGTGGACGGTCGCGAAGTGGGTGAAGTGCTCCGCGTCGCCTTCCTTCGAGATCTCGGGGCAGCGCCACGCGCCGGTGGGCGGGAAGAACTCGCCGTCGCGCGGGAAGGGCTTGCCCTCGTACTCCGCGAGGAAGCGGGCCAGCGGCCACATCGTCATCTCGTACTGCTCGTCCTCCCCCTTCTTGTTCCACAGCGTCGCCTTGGGGGGCATGGCTTCGCGTGAGTCGTTGACGTAGGTGAGGAGCGTCTGCCCCTGCGAACGGAGGTTGACGACGCACTTGGTGAGGCGGGCCGAGCGGCGCGCGTGCGACAGCGCCGGGAGCAGGATGGCGATCAAGAGCGCGATGACCGCGATGACCACCAGCAGCTCGATGAGCGTGAAGGCGCGGCGGGGGATGAGTCGGGCGAACGAGTTACCCATGAGTGGGTCCGGGTGACCCCGGCTGGCCCGATGCTATCAGCATGGTTGAATCAACAATACCGGTCATAATGCAAACATCGAAGGCGAGCTGGGGAAGTTGGGGTGATACGCCCAAGCGGTGCAACGGACCAACCGATGTTCATGGCCATGGCGGTCAGGCTGACAAAACCCGGCGAATACGAGTCCGCGGGCGCGAGCAAGCGGCGGCACGGGCGGGTGGTGTGCGACGGCGTGGCGTTCCGGGCCGGAAAGCTGCGCGGGTTCGTGGTCGATCTGTCCGCCAGCGGGGCGCGGGTGAGCGTGTCGGGTGAGCGGGTCGAGGCGGGGACCGTGCTCGATTGCCAACTCTCCACGGGCGAGGACGAGCTGAAGGTGCGGGCCAAGGTCGTCTGGTGCCGCGACGACTCCGGGCGGCGGAGCCTGGGCCTGGAATTCGTCGACCTGAATGAGGATCTGAAGCGCGAGCTGATGAACGTGCTGCGCACCGCGATGGCCCAGCACACCGTGGGGAAGAGTGCGTGAAGGAGTCACGAAGTCACGAAGTCACGGAGTCACGAACTGGCGAGGTGATCCGGTGGCGGCGTGGAGTCACGATTGGTGAAGAGGCGGGACTACCGGCGGAGTTGGATGGCGAATTCCCTTCTGTCCGACTGCCTCTTTCTTCCTGATGCCCGATGTCTGATGCTCGGTTCCCGACGCACGGTGTCTGCCAGGAATTCCCCACAAATCGTGCGGCGAACGAAGCACCGGTCGGGTAGCATTGCGCATCATGGATGATGTTCCCGAGATGATGCCCAAGGACGGCGGGATTGACGGCAAGGTTGGCGGCGAGGCGGCCGATTCCGCCGCCACCGAGGCCGCCCCGGACGCGAGTGTCGCGACCGCCTCTCCCGGTGACACGACGATTGAGACGGCCGCGGAGTCGGCCCCCGTCGGGCCAGCCCCCGTCGAGCCGGCCGCGGAAGTCGCGGCGACCAATCAGATTCAAGCAAGTGCCGCGCCCGTGAAGCGGGGGCGTCGGCGTGCGGTGGTGGTGGAGATTCCGATCCCGCCAGTGGAGGAGCTTTCGCCGGTGGTTGAAGCGGTGCTGCTGAGCACGCCGCGTCCGGTGGTGTCGTCGGCGCTGGCGCACGCGGCGGGGCTCTCGGCCCGGAACGCCGAGGACGAGAACGCCGACCCGATCGTGCCGATGAGCGCGATCGAGGCGGTCGAGGGGGCGATCGCGGCGTTGAACCAGTCGTACGAGTCGACGGGGCGCTCGTTCAGGATCGAGGCGCTGGCGGGCGGATGGCGCGTGATGACGCTGCCGAAGTTTGCGGGCGCGATCGCGGCGTTCCACAAGGCGCGCGAGGCCGCGGGGCTCTCTCGCGCGGCGCTCGAGACGCTGGCGATCATCGCGTACAAGCAGCCGATCACGCGCGCGGAGCTGGAATCGATCCGCGGCGTGGCGTGCGGCGAGGTGCTGCGCTCGCTGATCGACAAGCGGCTGGTGACGATCACGGGGCGCGCGGAGGAACTCGGTCGCCCGTTGCTTTACGGCACGACGAGGCAGTTCCTCGACGCGTTCGGTCTGGCGACGCTGAAGGACCTGCCGACGCTGGCGGAGTTGAAGCTGCCGAACTAGGGTGGCGGAGCAAAGCGGCGAGACAGGGAGACAGGGAGACAGCGAGACAGCGAGACAGGGAGACAGCGAGACAGGGAGACAGGGAGACAGCGAGACAGCGAGACAGGGAGACAGGGAGACAGGGAAAACAAGACCCTCGCTTGCGTTTCGGGCTCGTTGAGACCAGACCCTCGTTTGCGCTTCGGGCTCGTTGGGGCAAGGCCGTTGCGTGCGATCTGCTTCGTGGAAGATCGAGGCCGGAGTGTTCTGGCTCAAGCTGGCGGCCCGATTGTGCCGACGCTTGGGGTATGAAGACCACCATCGGCCTGGCGTTGGCGATCGTCTCGGCGCTCGTTCTTGGCGGGTGCAAGTCCAGTTCGCTCAGCGGGAAGGTGATCGCGGGCGACGCCTCCGTCGTCACGGTCATCGGGAACGACGAAGATCGCATGAAGGACGAGGGGCTGGAGGGCGTGGACGTGGAGGTGCGGCTCGGCCAGGGGCACTCGCTTCTGGGCAAGGCAAAGAGCGGGGCGGACGGCTCGTGGTCGATCAACATCACCGACCCCAAAATGGTCCGCGACAAGCTGAGCGTGATGGCCAAGGGTGAGGGCGTGCTCCCCTCGCGGGGCGATGTCTATTACCCCGGCGACGGGCGATCGGTGCTGGTGGTGATGAAGCGGTCGGGCCCGGCGCCCGCCAAGGCCCCGGCGTCGGGCGTCAAGTAGACCTCCGCGCCCGCAACTCCGGTGATCAAAGTTTGGCATTCAACGGGCGAACCGATCGGGCGGGAGCGTCGGATCGGTTTGGCGGCGTGCGCGGAGGTGGATACCTTGTGGCGCCCCTTCGCGGGTTCGCCGCCGCCCGTTTTCATGGACACACCCTCCCGGCCAACCCGCCGCTCGTACCGCCCGACGCTGACCGGGGCGCTGTACGTCCTCACGTCGCTGCTCCTGGCGATCGGGGCGATCAACGGGCAGAACAACCTGCTCTTCTGGGCGTTCGGCCTGGCGGTGGCGGGGCTGCTGGTGTCGGGCGTGATCAGCGGGGCGTCGCTGATGGGCGTTCGGGCGACGCGTCGCGCCGACGCACGCGCGGTCGCGGGCGGGTTCATCGAGCTTTCGTACGAGCTGTTCAACCACAACCGGGTCTTGCCTTGCGTCGGGGTGAACCTGACGGAGCTGGGCGTTCCCGCGGGGCGATCCGGGCTCGTGGCGCATCCGAGCGACGCGTTTGCAACGATCGTGACGGTGGGGGCGCGGCAGTCCACGACGGTCCACGCGAGGATCCCGGCGCTGGCGCGAGGACGGCTGGAGCTGGGTGACTTTGAGGCCTGGAGCCTGTTCCCGTTCGGCGTGATGCGGAAGAGCGTCCGGTTCCACACGACGGCGCGGGTGCTGGTCAGGCCGCGGCCTTTGCTGATCCCGCGCGAGGCGTTCGAGGCGGTGCTGCGCGAGGGGCTCGGGATGATCAGCGCGCGCCACGCGGTCGCGGGCGTGCGTGGCGGCGAGGACTATTTCTCGCTGCGCGAGTATGTGCAGGGCGACGCGGCGCGCGACATCGCGTGGAAGCGGTCGGCGATCGTCGAGGCGCCGCTGGTCAAGGTCTACATGCCGCGGCGGACGTCGCGCGTGTGGCTGTCGCTGTCGCTTCCCGGCGAGACTCCCGAGGAGAGCGAGAAGATCATCAGCGCCGCGGCGGGGCTGGTGGAGCTGGCGGCCGAGCGGCGGATCGAGATCGGGATCTGGGCGCCCGGCGCGCGGAGCGACGGGCGCGACGTGATGATCCGCCCGGCGATGGGGTCGGCGGCGTACGGGCTGGTGCTCGACGCGCTGGCGGAGCTGGTCGTGCCGTCGCGGCACGCGGCGCACTCGATCCCGGCGGCGCCGGGCGACCGGGTGATCAGCGTGCACGCGGGCGGGGGCGCGGGGGCGGGGATCGACGCGCGGGAGCACCGATTTGCGGAGGGCGCCGCGTGAACGCCGAGCGCCTGGCCAAGAACTGCGTCTTCATCGGCTCGATGCTGTCGATCGTGTGCTACGCGGTCGCGGAGAGCGAACTGACGTGGAAGATCCTGGCGCTGGCGCACCCGCCGGCGTTCCTGGGCTGGTGGCTGACGGAGCGGCTGGGCAAGCGGCCGCTGAGCAAGTGGCTGGCGAACGCGGCGGTCGCGGGCGCGGTGCTGTGGGCGGGCTACGTCGTGTGGGCGACCAAGCTCGAGGTCTCGACGTTCTGCCAGTTCCTGATCCTGGTGATGGTGATCCGCATCTGGGACACCAAGCAGGCCAAGGACATGGCGCAGATCGTGGTGCTCTCGGTGTTCCTGGTCGTCGGCGCGATCCTGACCGACACGCGATTGCACCTGGCGATGCTCGTCCTGCTCACGGTGCCCACGATCGCCAGCGCGGCGGCGATGCTGCACGTGCTGAGCTCGATCGAGCACGTGCGCCGGGCGGAGGGCGCGGACTATGCGCCGCGCTCGATCGCGGTCTCGTCCGGGGCGCGGCGGCACCTGGGCGTCATGCTCGCGCTGGGCGTGGCGGTGGGGCTTGTCGTGAGCCTGATCGTGTTCGTGATCATGCCGCGCGGGATCGGGCTGCGCTCGCTGGGGCGATTCGGCGAGGTGGTGGGTTCGCGCACGGGGTTTACCGACACGGTCGATCTCCGGCGTGCCGGGCCGTCGGTCGAGTCCGAGACGGAGGTGATGGAGGTCCGCCTCGAGGACGACACGGGGTTCCCGCTGGGCTCGCCGGATCGCCCGCTGTACATCCGCGGCGTGGCGCTCGATCAGTACGAGCGCGGCGCGTGGACGCGGAGCATGAACCGCGGCGGGTCGACGCCGGACCTACGCCCGGGGGTCTGGCACGATCTCTCGCGGCGCGCCGGGCGGCGGGCGCTGGTTCAGAAGTACACGGTGCGCGAGGCGGGGACGACCGCGCCGCTGTGGGCGATGCTCTCGCCGGTCGCGATCAGGAGCGAGTCCGCGATCCGGGTTCGGTATTCACGCGCCGACGATGTGATCACGCGCGACGATGCGCAGGGGCGGGCGGGGCGCCTTGAGTACACGGTGCGATCGATCGAGCCGCCCTTGCCGCGTGAGTCGGCGTTGGAGCGGCGTCGCACGCCGCCGACGTTCCCGTCGGAGAAAGTGACGCAGCTGGCGAGGTCGGTGCTGCTGGCGCAGGGGATCGAGCCCGACCCGGAGAAGCGGGCGCCGGCGCTCGACAAGTCCGTCGCCGAGGCGATCCGGGATTTTCTGCACACGGGCTTCCAATACACGCTGGACACCGAAGCGCCGCCGGCGGGCGTGGACCCGATCGAGGCGTTCCTGTTCGAGCGCAAGACGGGGCACTGCGAGGTGTTCGCCGCGGCGATGGCGGCGATGTGCCGGAGCGTCGGCGTCGAATCGCGGATCGTCGCGGGCTACCTTGCGACGGAGTATGACCCGACGACGGGCGTGTACACGGTGCGCGAGCGGAACGCGCACGCGTGGACGGAGGTCCTGACGGACAACTGGAACTGGCGGACGATCGACCCCACGCCGCCCGCCGACCTGGCCAACGCGCACATGCCGCGGGCGACGATCGCGGCCCGGCTGAATCGATGGCTCGATTCGCTCAATTCCGCGTGGGCGACGTCGGTGGTTTCCTTTGACGAGACTTCGCAGCGCAAGCTGCTGGGCATGAACATGAACCCGAGCCTGGATATCCAAGAGAAGTTCATGCAGTGGGCGGGCGCGGCGGCTCCGTCTCAAACGTCCGCGGAGGGGCGTCGCTGGGTCGTTTTCGGCGGCGTGTTGTCGATCCTCGTCGGGATCGGCGTGTTGTTCCGGCTGATCTCGGGGCTCGCTGGAAGGCGCCGGCTCGCGGCGCGACGCCCAACGCCGCGCGAGGCGAGGTTTTATGACGATGCGATCCGCGTGCTGCGTCGGGCGGGGGTTCCCAAGCCCGAGAGCGTGACGCCGATCGAGCACGCGACGGCGCTGGCGTCGCGACATCCCGAGGCGCCGGGTGTGCTGCGCGAGATCGGCGAGCTCTACTACGAAGCGCGATTCGCGGGGCGACGTCTGAACCCCGAGGAGACGGCGCGAGGGAAAGCCCTGGCGACATCGCTGCGGGCGCTGCTGGTGCGATAACGCGGCGCGGGGTTGCGTATCGGACGCGCGAGACGTGCGCACCGACATGATTGTGCGCCGGTGCGGCGTGGTGGCGCGTCGGGCCAATGTCGTGCCGCGCGTGCGCCGATGGGAATGTTCGATTCGTCGCGATGGACCGCGTGGCGGCACGGGGCTTGGGCGCGAATCGAGGTTGGCGGCCCGGAACCACCGGCGCCCGGAGAGAGTTCTATGCCCGCAAATCGTTCCCGCACCGAGCGCTGGCGCGAGTGCATGCAGCAGATCGCGGATCGCCAAGGAGGCCTTGAGCTCTCGATCGATCGTCCGCAGGACGAGTCGACGCCCGACCTGGTCTGGCGCGTGCGCATCCTGCAGCTCAACGCGTCGGACATCGTCGTCGAGGCGCCGATCGCGGTCGGCAAGGCCATCGATCTCCCGGGCGGGACGCCCCTGGTGGGCGGCATGACGATCGGACAGAACCGATGGATGTTCCGGACGAGCGTGGTGCGTGCCGAGCGGCTGGGGAACACGCCGGTGCTCCGCCTGCGCGCGCCCGAGAGCGTGGAGCGCTGCTCGCGTCGCGCGTTCTATCGCATGAGCACCGCGGAGCTCCACCTGCCGGTGGTTGAGTGCTGGCCACTCATGAACCCGCTCACGGCGATCCCGGCGGAGATCGCGTGCCGGGCGCACGCGCGGATGGCGCTGGCGGCGGGCGGCAACGTGCTGCTGGAGCCGCCGTCGATCCTGCCGGACGTTGGCCCGTCGTTCAAGGCTCGCCTGGCGAACATCTCAGGAGGCGGCGCGGGCCTGGTGATCGAGCGGAATGACGCCGCGGCGGTGGACCGGACGCGCCAGCTCTGGCTGCGCATCGACCTGCGTCCGGCGGTGATTGCTCCCATCGCGCTCTCGGCCAAGGTGGCGCACTCGCACATCGACAGCGCGCAGAACCTGTACCTGGGCGTCGCGTTCGATTTCTCGCTCCACAACGAGCACAAGCAGTTCGTCACCGAGCAGCTCGTGGCGTATGTGGAACGCCTGCGCCACCAGACCAAGGCGGCGTAACGGCTCGCGTGTCGGCCGCTAGCCCAGGATCATGCCCGCGATGCTGTCCCAGGCGCTGGTGCGCATGAGCGCGACGATGCCGGCGGAGACGAGAATCAGGCCCGCGACGCTGCCCACCAGCCAGCGGTCGAACGTCCGCGCCACGATGCAGCGCGCGATCGCGAGCACGGCGCCGACGACCATCGCGATGAAGAACGGCCCGAAGAGGTGGTCCCAGATCGTGCCGACGTAGAGGTTGTTGAGCGCGTCGATGCGGTTGAGGGCGGCGGAGATCACGGCGAGCGTCGCGGTCAGCATCATCGCTCGGTGGATCGCGGGCTTCTTCCGCTTCCACACGCCGACGGCGACCAGCGACGCGAAGATGATCACCGAGAGGAGCGGGACGGCCATGAACTGCCGGGGATTGAAGCCCATGATGAGTTGCTCGGGCGGCGCGACCCGCGCCGACTGAACGCCGATCATCACGCCCAGCACGAGGATCACGCCCGCCAGCGTCGCGCCGACCTTGCCGAGCGTCATGTGGACCTTGTGGCGCTTGAGCGACACCAGCAGCGGCTGAACCAGGATGAGGATCGACCACAGCGACATCGAGATGCCGTGGACGATGACGAGCGTGCGGATGGGCGGCGTGATCTCGCGCCCCGGGTACGACTTGCCGTGGAAGTAGAACTGCTCAAAGCCGACGACCGCGGAGACGAGCATGACGAGCCCGGCGAAGGCGTAGAACCACTTGCTCGGGTCGAAGGGCTTTCGGTGCGAGGGCGACGGGGCGCGCCTGGTGTCGGGCTGGGACGCGTGAGAGGGATCGATCGCGAGCTGGCTCATCGTGACTCCTGAATGGTGCGTGGGCGGCGATCGGCCGCGGGACTGCCTGGTTGGGAAAGCAATGCGGCGGCGTTCATGTTCGGCGCGGATTCGCAACGCAACGGAGCATGATTCACGCATACTGCTGTGAACACCACCCGGCGAAAGTCCCTGAAACGACGCGGAAGCACGAGAAATCACGCGGATTTGTGCATGTCGAATTCCGCGTGGTTCGGCGACGAACAAGGGACATCGAAGTAAGTATTGTGCCGCCCCGTGTGGTATGCTGCAACGATGGAGACGCCACAACTCATGCAATCAGGCGGCGGGCTGACGCTCGGGCTCTTACAGAATATGTCCCCCATCGAGCTCGTGCTGTTCATCCAATTTCCCATGGCGATCATCGCGCTGATCCAGATCCTGAAGCGTGATTCGCCGACGGATCAGAAGATCCTGTGGGCGGCGCTGGCGTGGTTCATCCCGTTCGTCGGGCCGATCCTGTGGTGGTCGATCGGGAGCAAGCAGGTGGGTACGCAGCCGCGACCACCGGAGGATTCGCACGAGCGCCGGGACTGAGTGCGCGGCGTTTCATTCCGCGGCGCGAATTGGAAACCGCGCGAGCGCGTCGCGGACGATGGGCGGGATGCTCACCTTGGCGTGGGCGGCGTAGTCGTAGGTGACGATCGTGCCGCGGCCGACGGCGGCGACGTGGTCGGTCGCGGTGCTGACGACCTGGTGCTCGAGCGTGAAGCGGTCGTCGCCGATTGAAACGAGCGAGGCTGTGACGCGGAGCGTGTCGGGGAAGTTGACGGGGCGGCGGAAGCGGCACTCGGCGTGCTGGAGGATGAAACCCAGGCCGCGACGCCGATCGGAGACGTCGAATCCCGCGTGGGGGCCAAGTGCGCGGATGAACGCGACGCGTGCGGTTTCGAGATAGCGGAAGAACGAGACGTTGTTTACGTGGTTGAGCGCGTCCATCTCGCCCCAGGCGACGGGAATGTCGACGACAACATGGGCGGCGGCGATGATCTCGGCGGTGGTGGGGGGCATGAGGGAGTGTAGAAGGACGAGCGGCGGGTTGTGTTGTTCAACCCAGCGGCGCTGACTTGTCGGCGTCAAGGTCGTTGAACATCGACGGCGCCAGCCAGAGGCCACACTCGGGACAACACGGCGATTGGATGCCCTTGAGCGGATAATCGCACGCGGGACATTGGATTGATCGGCTGGAAAACAGCGCTTCCAATTGCGGGTCTACGCCGCGTCTGTGCCGTTCCCAGCTTCCTAGACACGCGCGATGGAATGCATCCGCATCGGATGGTGACTGGAAGACGCGAACAGGGATAATGAGAGCCCTGTTCGCTGCGATCCAGATCAGGATTGAACGGTCATCGAATGTGACACGAAGCACCCCGCCGTGCCATGAGCGAACCGAAGTCTCAACGCGCGTTTGCGTGACAAGTGATAGATCTGTGATCGTATAGGTGATGTCTCCCAGAAACACGGTGGCTTGCCCTGATCTTATCATTCTGCGGATGGATCCGGCGGTCACGGAACCTGCGGGCCCCCTGAGCTCCGGAAGAACGAACAACCGGAACATGCAGATGGCGAGTATCAGATGAATCAGGGCGGCCAGGTGGAGCATCGGAACCAGCACCGGTGGAAGTGTGCGATGGCAGCTCAGCACGGCCCATTCCACTGCGGCGACCGTGAAAGCCAGAATCGCGATCAGCCCCCATCCAGTCCATTGAATTCGCGCTGAAATTCGTTGGTGAACAGGCTTGGCCCTCTCGACGGAAAGGTAGCCAGCGATCATGTCATCGAGCGTGGCCGAGAATGACACACGGGCCAAAACTCGGTCCTGCGGAACGACATCAGGGTCAAAGCCCATGTGTCAAGTTTAGCAAGTCACGGCGGCGGCGATGATCTCGGCGGTGGTGGGGGGCATGAAGAGAGTGTAGAGCCGCGGGACTTGCCGACTTGCATGCGGCGAGCTTCCAATGAAAAAGGGACCGGACAAGCGTCCGGTCCCTTGCGGAGACTTTTCAACTCAGATTGGTGTTACACACCCACGGCTTGCTTCGCGCCCTTCTTGCTCTCGCTCAGCAGGCGACGCAGCACGGTGTGCAGCACGCCGCCGTTCTTGTAGTACTCGGCCTCGACCGGCGTGTCGATGCGGCAGCGGGCCGTGAATTCGCTCTTCTTGCCGTCCGGCTTGGTCGCGGTCACCTTGATCTCGCAGCGCGGCTCGATCAGGCCCTCGGCGCTGAACGGGATGTCGAGGTCGAACGTCTCCTCGCCCGTCAGGCCCAGCGACGCCGCCGATTGTCCCTCCATGAAGCACAAGGGAAGCACGCCCATCCCCACGAGGTTCGAGCGGTGGATGCGCTCGAACGATTCGGAGATGACCGCCTTGATGCCAAGGAGCAGCGTGCCCTTGGCGGCCCAGTCACGCGACGAACCCATGCCATAGTCCTTGCCCGCCAGGACGACCAGCGGCGTGGAGTCCTTCTGGTAGTTCATCGCGGCGTTGTAGATGAAGTCAATCTTGCCCGCGCCGGACTTGGACAGGTCCTTGGTGTAGCCGCCTTCCTTGATCTTGCCCGTGGCCGGGTCGGTGGCGAGCTTGTTCTTGATGCGGGTGTTGGCGTAGGTGCCGCGGGTCATGATGCGGTCGTTGCCGCGCCGCGTGCCGTAGGCGTTGAAGTCCGCCTTGCGGACGCCGAGCGACTTGAGGTAGTCGCCGGCGGGCGAGTTCTCGGCGATGTCGCCGGCGGGCGAGATGTGGTCGGTGGTGACCGAATCGGCGACATACGCCAGCACGCGGGCGCCCTTGATCGCCTTGGGTGTGCCGGGCTTCTCGCTCATGTTCTCGAAGAACGGCGGGCGCTGCACGTAGGTCGACTTCTCGTTCCACGAGTAGAGCTCGGACTTGCTGACCGGCACCTTGTTCCACTGCTCGTTGCCGCTTGAGACGTTGGCGTATTCCTTGCGGAACTGCTCGGGCGAGAGGCACATGGCCTTGCAGTCCTGGACTTCCTTCCACGTGGGCCAGATGTCCTTCAGGAAGACGGGCTTGCCTTCCTTGCTGGTGCCCAAGGGCTCGGTGGCCAGGTCGATCGCGACCGAGCCGGCGATCGCGTACGCCACGCAGAGCGGCGGGCTGGCGAGGTAGTTGGCCTTGACCGACGGATGCACACGCCCCTCAAAGTTGCGGTTGCCCGACAGCACCGACGCGGCGACCAGATCGCCCTCCTTGATCGCGGCCTCAACCTCGTCGGGGATCGGGCCGGAGTTTCCGATGCACGTCGTGCAGCCGTATCCCACGGTGTTGAAACCGACCGCGTCGAGATCAGCGGCGAGGCCCGCCTTGGTGAGATACGCCGTCACAACCTTGGAGCCCGGCGCCAGGCTCGTCTTCACCCAGGGCTTGCGCGTCAGGCCCAGGGCCCGCGCCTTCCGCGCGACCAGGCCCGCGGCGATCAGCACATCGGGATTGCTGGTGTTCGTGCAGCTCGTGATCGCCGCGATGACCACCGCGCCGTGCGTGAGCTTGTGCGACGACGAATCGGCTGGGTTCTTGTAGGTGCCCGCGGCCCCGAAGATCTTGTCGGCGCTCAGCCCAAAGCTCGTGTTGCCCAGCGGAGCGGCCATGGCCTTGAAGAACTCGGCCTTGATGTTCTTGAGCTCGACTCGGTCCTGCGGGCGCTTGGGCCCGGCCAGCGACGGCTGGATCGTGGAGAGATCGAGCTCCATGACGTCGGTGAACTCCGGCTCGGGCGAGCCCGGCGTCCAGAACAGGCCGTTGGCCTTGCAATAGGCCTCGACCAGCGCGACGGTCTTCTCATCGCGCCCGGTGAAGCGGAGGAAGTCGAGCGTGGCCTGGTCGACCGGGAAGAAGCCCATGGTCGCGCCGTACTCGGGCGCCATGTTCGCGATGGTGGCGCGATCGGGAACGGACATGCTGGCCAGCCCCTCGCCGAAGAACTCGACGAACCTGTCGACGACGCCCTTCTTGCGGAGCATCTGCGTCACCGTCAGCACCAGGTCCGTGGCGGTGGTCCCCTCGGGGAGCTTGCCCTTCATGCGGAAGCCGATGACCTCGGGCGTCAGCATGTAGATCGGCTGGCCGAGCATGACGGCCTCGGCCTCGATGCCGCCCACGCCCCAGCCCACGACGCCCAGGCCGTTGATCATGGTGGTGTGGCTGTCGGTGCCGACGCACGAATCGGGATACGCCACCGTGTCAGCGCCGGCCTGCTTGGTGAGCACGCCCGACGCCAGGTACTCGAGGTTCACCTGGTGGATGATGCCCGTGGCGGGCGGCACGCACGAGAAGTTGTTGAGCGACTGCTGGCCCCACTTCAGGAACTCGTAGCGCTCGTTGTTCCGCTCGAACTCCTTGGTGGCGTTGATCGTAATCGCTTGGGCCGAGCCGAAGGCGTCGACCTGCACGCTGTGGTCGATGACCAGGTCGCACTTGACCAGCGGGTTGATGACGTTGGGGTCGCCGCCGAGCTTCTTCATCGCCTCGCGCATGGCGGCCAGGTCAACCACGCAGGGAACGCCGGTGAAGTCCTGGAGCACGACGCGCCCCGGCATGAAGGGGATCTCTTCCTTGGCGGGGCTCTTGGCGTTCCAGTTGGCCAGGCCGCTGACGTCGTCGGCGGTGACGACGAAGCCGTCGAGGTTGCGGAGCATGGACTCCAGGAGCACCTTGATGGAGTAGGGGAGCTTGCTCACGTGGCCGACCTTCGCCAGGGAGGCAAGGTCGAAGTAGGTGTACGTGCCGAACTTGGTGGTGAGCGACTTGCGGGCGCCGAAGGGGTCGGGTCGGGAGTTCTGGGTGGTCATGGGATGCTCCGGTGGGGATGCGGGGTCTGGGGGTGAACGCCTCTCGTGGCGGAATCAGGCGAACGGGGTCACCACAATGATCGTCCCTCCACGGCATGAATCGAATCGATTGTGATGGGGAATGGCATAAATCCTGTTGATGCATAAGCGTCTCTGTGCGAGAGATCCAAGTGCCTGCGGGGCGCCGTGCCGCCGGCTCTCGACTCATGACCCTCCGGGCCGCGGGAGCGATGCACATCGCGCGCCTTATGGCGGCGGCGAGAGGTCGATCCGGTCCGAGAGTTCTTTCGTCAATTCGATCGGAGGGCCGTCGGCGTCGAAGGGGAGCGCGGTCAATGTCGCGATCACTCGCACGTTGATCGGCCCCGCTTGTTCACCGAGTTGTCCGCGCACAATGATGTTCCCCATCATGCCGCCCGGCCCGGACAAAACGCTCAGGCCAGGTTGACGCCACCCATACGGCATTTCCTGCTTGAACGCGACCCGCACACTCGCGGAGTTGCAAGGCCACCACACGGCGCAGGTCGCGACCGCCAGCGTTCCGACGCGAATCTCATCGGGGGTTCCGATTCGCACATCAAGTTCGGGCGGGAGCTTCTCGAGCTCTTTGAGGGCTTGGTAGAGGCGCGGCGAAAGGGGGCGAAAAGGGGAATGAGATCCCCTGCTCGAATCCATGATGAAACGCCACAGAGTGCTCCTCGATTTCAGGACATCACCGATGACTTGTCCGTACGTGGCGCGCCACTCCTTCGACAGGGGCTTGGTTGAGGTGTTGCCCTGGATTGCTTGCATCAGAAGAGTCGCAAAGTCCTCTTCTTCGAGCGTGCAAAACGTCTGTGAGTTCTTCCAGGGTGCGATCCCGATGCGGCGTTGCAGTTCCTGGCCGAGCGAGCTCGAATAGCCGACCAGCGGGAGCGTTTCGTAGAGCACGCGATTCGGTACGAGCCACAACCACCCGCGACGACTGACTCCCGGCAATTGCGAGCCGAACCAAATGCCGACGCCGAGCAGGAGCGCCATGAGCAATCGCCCTCGCCCGAATCGCCGACGCGACAGCTGGCGTGGGCGCTCCACGCGCTTGCCGCACTCCGGGCACGTCACGGGCAGCGTGGGCGGCGAATCGAGCGCCCCGAGTTCGTACCAGCACTTGGGGCAACGGGCCTTGCCACGCGGTTTGTCGCCAAAGAGCGCGAGCCACGCCAGCGCCATCGCCGCCAGCGCGAAGATGATCACCATCGACCACGAGACGACGTCGATGAGTTGGACGGACGTACCCACGCAGGGAGTGTACCGGAACCCGACGCGACCGCGGATGTTGTTTGCACGTCTCGCCGGCCACGGCCGAGTTCCGCACGCCCGATCATCGCCGCCGGTATTCTGTAAGTGAACGCGGAGGCGACCCGTGAGCAACGCGGCCTATCTCTCCATCATCGAATGGCCCGACCAACTCACCGAGCACGATCGGGTCGTGGCCCTCGCGAGCGCCATGGGAACCGATGAGTACTCCGCGATGCTGATCGTGCGGCGCGGCACGCCGCAGGTCGCGTGCAAGCTCGCGGTCGAGCGGGCGCCGGGCGCGCTGGAGGCGTTGCGCGCCCGCGGCGCGGTGGCGTTCGCGCCGACGCGCGACGCGATCGACGCGCTGCCCGACGCGACGCCCGTGAAGCGCCTCGTCCCCGGCAAGTCCCACGCCGCGGAGGTCGAGCCATGGCGAGCGCCGGCGTTCGCGCTCAACGCCGCCGAGATCGAGCTGATGGTGATCGGCAAGGTCCGTTCAACACTCGTCGCGGGCGGCACGTCGGGGGCGAGCTCCGGCGCGGCGGACGCCGTGCGCGCGATCGGTACCGCGGCGATCGGCCTGCCGCTCACGGCGCTGGGCGGGTCCGACAGCGCCCAGCCCGCGACGCACGGAACGGACCAGATGACGACGGTGCTCGATGTGTGGCTGTCGTCGCGCCGCGTGCGATTCGTGTCGAACCGCCTGGACACCGAGCCGCTCGCGGCGCTGGCGGCTCCCGGCGCGAGATTCGACCTGGCGTCGAACCACGACCGCGTCGATCTCCTGTCGCGCTGGCTGGCCCGCGCGGCGCCGACGATCGATCGCGGCTTCCGCGAGTTCCACTGCCCGCCCGACGTGCTGGTGACGACGACGTCGACAAGCTCCGCGGGCACGATGAAGCGGCGCACCGACCAGGCGCCGCTGTTCGAGTTCTACAGCCGCTGGGTGTCGATGCTCTACAAGAAGCTCCGCACCGGGACGTGAGCGGGGCGTCATTTGCCGGTGGGCGGCAAAGCGAGCGTTCCGAGTTCGTACCAGCACTGGGGGCAGCGTGCCTTGTCGCGGTCCTTGTCTCGGAATCGCGCGAGCCACAGGAGCCAAACCGCGCCGAGCACGCATGCACCCGTCGATGCCCAAGCCACGACTTGAATCAACGTCGGCCCGCCCATATCAGCATATTACTGCCGCCGTCGCCCGCGTGTTCGCGCCCCGCTGCTACGGCGTGTGCGGATCGTCGCGCCGCGGCGCGTACCAGAGATCAAGCCCCTCGCGCGATTTGAGCATGTTGTTGTCGTCGAAGAGTCGCGAGCGGATGCCGCGAAGAAGCAGTGACACGATCTCCCCCGCGCTGTGCGTCCTCAGCTTCCGCCCCGAGGTGATGACGGGGTGGCGGATGATGTGGAACTCGCCGCGCGATTGAAGTGCCTTCGCGAGCGTGATTTCCTCGGACGCAAACAGCGATTCGTCCCACCCGCCGACGCCCTCGAACGCGTGGCGCGTGCAGAAGAAGAACGCGCCGCCCGTCAGACGCGAGGCGCGGAACGACGCCGTCAGGATCGCCAGGCACAGTTCGGCATACAGCGGGACGCGCCCGTCGAACTTCACCGGCGCGCCGCCCCCCACGCACCCGCGCCGGATCGCGTCGATTGCCTGGAGCAGCGCGGCCGGCGGAACGATCGTGTCGGCGTCGACGAACAGCAGCGCGTCGCCGCGGGCGCGTCGCGCGCCAAGATTCCGCGTCGCGCTGATCTGGCGCCGGTCGTGCGACGCGGTGACGCACCCGCGAGCGCGGGCGATCGCCTCGGTCGCGTCGGTGCAGGCGTCGAGCGCGACTACGATCTCGAAATCGAATGCGAAGGGCGGATCGTCCGACGCGGGGCGCCGGGCGAAGGCCTGCGAGACTTCGCTCGCGGCGCGGCGCACGGCGTCGATCGTCGCGCCGATGTGCCGCTCCTCATTGTGCGCCGGGATGATGATCGAGAGGAACACGCCGGGAGAGGATACCGGCGAGGAGCGGGGAGGATGCGTTAGAATCGCTGCTCGTATTCGCGGGAGATGCGGGTGAGGGCGGCGGCGTACTGAGCCTTCAGTTCAGTTTCATTAATCCAATCAAATGGGAACGGCTTGACATTTGTCGCGGAAAACGGAAGCAGCAAGAACTCGTCAAATCTCGGCAAAGCGAGCGACCGCAGTCGTTGAATCGCATCGGGCGCTTCTTGGATCGGGTGCTTGGCGTGCTTTCCATCGGTCTTGAATTTCCGCCGTCCTTCCACCGACACATATTCGAGGGCATGATTGACGCCGACGATGGCAACACAGATGGCGTTCGGACTCGTCGTTCGGAAATGGTCTGCCTGCGTGCGTAGATCATTGTTCACTCGATCGATCTGCTTGATCATCGCCTTCGCCAGGATCTTGGTTTCTGCGCCGATCTCGACCGCTGCGATCCTTCCACGCCTAACCGAGTAACCTCCGACTTCAATGCTCGGCTGATCGGGGACGGCCTCACCGAATGTGCCGTCGCCTCGCCGCGCGGTACGCCCGACCGTCAGATTCGCCGTGTTGAGCACCGCGCCAGCGGCCCTAACCCGCTCAACCAGCTTGGCGGACCGGCCTAGATCGAACAAGTCCTCGTAGAGGAACGAAGCGACGTGGTCGCCAAGCTGCGATCTTCGATGGTTGTACCGTTTTCCGCAGAAGAGGTCAGCGAAGGCTTCGAGGAGGCGATACTTCACGCTACGCTCTCCTGGCTTTGTCCGCTGCGTGGGCGAGCTTGTTCCCGGATGGTTGCTTGAATTCGACCACTGCATTGAGCGGAGACTGCGCGAGCCTCGCTTCGATCAGCCTGAGGTACTTGGGCTCGATCTCGACGGAGATCGAGTGGCGGCCCGTCTCCATGGCGGCAACCGCAGTGGTGCCCGTGCCGGCGAAAGGATCAACAACCGTATCTCCGACGAAGCTGAACATGCGGATCAACCGTCGAGGAATCTCGACGGGATAGGGCGCGGGATGGTCCTTGCGGATCTGGCCTGTCACATCAGTCCAAACGCCGGAGAACCACTTGGAGTAGTCGTCGGTCGAGATGAAGCTCTGCTTCTCTTGTGCCGCGGTTGGCTTGCGGTATCCGCCCGGCTTGCGGAGGAACAGGATGTGCTCAAGATCATTCTTGATCACGCCGTTGGGCAGATTGGGCTTTCCGAGGAATCGGCTGGACCGAGAGGCTTCGAGCCGGACGTTCGTGACTTTCTGCCAGCGGATAGGTGTCAGATTGTCGAATCCGATCGTCCGCGCACGGACCTGAATATCCGCCGAAAGCGGGAGCACATAGTGCCGCCCTGCCTGCTTCCGCGACATGCACACATCGCCCACAACGCACGCGACGCGCCCTCCGGGCACCAAGATACGGAAGCACTCTCCCCACACCTTGTCCAGTTCGTGAAGGAACAACTCGTATGACTGGATGTTGCCGAGTTGGTCGGGGCCATCCGAATAGTGAATCAGCGCGCCGTAGGGCGGCGAGGTCACCACCAGGTGCACGCTCGCGCTCGGGAGGAACGACAAATCGCGAGCATCGCCGAGATGGACTGAATGTTGAGTTAGCACGCGCGACCTCCGTGGAACAGCAAGTGTATCAGCATTCGAGCATTCGCGGTCAGAGAATCGTCCCCCGCCTATCGTCTCACATGCGGCCCGCTGTGTTTCTTGATCGCGACGACACGCTGATGGAGGCGAACTCGCTCCCCGCGCCGCCGCCCCCCGCCGCGCCGGGCGATGTCATCGATCCCGCCCTCGTGCGCCTGTTGCCCGGCGCTCGCGAGGCGTGCGCCGCGCTCAAGCGGGCGGGATTCGCCCTGGTCGTTGTGAGCAACCAGGGCTCCGTCGCGCGCGGCGGCGCGACCACCGCGCAGGTCGACCGCGTCAACGCCAGGCTCGCGTCGCTCCTGGGCGACGGCGTGATCGACGCGTTTTATTACTGCCCGTTCCATCCGCGCGGAAACGTCGCCGCGTTTGCGATGGAGCACGCCTGGCGAAAGCCCTCGCCCGGCATGATCCTCGCCGCCGCGGAGGACCTCTCGCTCGATCTCGCTCGCTCCTGGCTGATCGGCGACGCCGAGCGGGATATCCAGGCCGGGATCGCGGCCGGGATCGCCCCGTCACGCTGCCTGCGCATCGATACGACAATCTCGATCACGCAAGCGGCCCAGCGCGTGCTCTCGTCGTCCCCGCGTTGAATCTTCTGTGCATTTGGCTGCGCCGCCCTCCAGCGACCAGCGATTCACGGTGGAATGACGGCCCTTCCGCCTCCGGCCGCCTTCGTTCAGGGGCCCCCGTTGTTGGTTGACGCTCGCTATGCGTCGCAGGCCCGCGCCGCGTCGGCCGCGACAACGCCACGCGGTGGGACGATCGCGTCAACCCGAAGCAACAACCAGCGATTACTGATCGGACTCGGACCCCGTCATCTCGCTCATCGATGCCGTGTTCGCGGCTGCCCGTGAGTAACTCTCGCGGGCAACCTTGTTTTCAAGTCCATCGCCGTTCGTGCATCAACCCGCTCGCATCCTCCGATGGCGGATGATCCCACCGCCGAGCAGCGCGAAGCACAGTGCTCCGACGCCAGGCGCCGGAATGCCGACCAGTTCAAACGTGATGTCGTTGGTCGGGAGTCCCGTCACGCCGTCAAAGCCCGCGTATGAGATCGAGCCACTCCCGGAGAAATCGGCCTGACCCAACGACAGGAACCCCGAATCGGCCACCGACGAAGTCGCGCTGTAGTAGCCGTCAAAGTCGTAGTCGATGTCCATCGATTCGCCCGGATTGAGCCGCATCAGATCGGTGCTTCCCAGCAGGCTGAGTTCGATCCCTTTGAATGGGTCCACGAAGTTCGTCACCGCCCGCGTCACCGGCGAGGTCGCGCCGACCCAATCGCCATGAACGCTGATCGTTGGCTCAACATCGCCCGCAAACACACGGGCCGCCCCGGTCCAGCCCCATCGCGCGTCCCCGAGCCATGTGTGCGCCGTGATGATCGCCGTCTCCTGTGAAAACGCGGTCACACAGTTCGTGATCCCGCCCGAGAGCAGATAGCCGTGTGTCGCGTACGCCGCGGCAAAGAAATTCGCATGCGGCCCGTTGTTCGTCACGCGCACCCGGTTGTGAATGACGGCCCTGGTGTCCGCGAAGGTCGTGCCGCCCGAGTTGAGGTAATAGCCACCCGCCTGCGCAAACGAATGCAACGCTCCGCCGGCGCCCACCTGCCCGAACTCCGACCAGCCCTGCGCCAAGTCCTGAGCAAAGAACGGCGTGGTTGGCAAGGGCCCCGTGTCGCTGCGCCCGTGCCGCCCCTTCGCGTCCCAATCCGCCAGTGACGGCGAGATCGACTCGGACAACGCTGTGCCCGCGTTGTACATCGCGCTCGAGTATCCCGCGTGCGAGGTTAGTTCAACCAGATTCGCCTGAGCCGAAGCGGTCGATGCCACGCCCATCGCCGAACTGCACACAGCAAGCAGCACGAGGGCCGCCGTTGATCGGCGACACACCGAAGACTCCTGTTCAGCCAAGGACGATGCGCGGCCGCGGGCCGCTTGTGCAGCAAATTCCATGTCGTCTCTCCTCTTTGGCGGATTCTCAGTCCGCGAACCCAGCGTATCGCGAGCGGGCACGATTGCAAATGCTATTTTCGCCGTGCCAGTCGCCGTGTTGTTGAGAGGCCCGACCATCTCCTTTGAGTCGAGCGTAAGTTACGGTGCGGCTTGGGATTGTTCGACGAGAGCGAGTTCACTCAACTCGAAAGAAGCACCGGACAACCTAACCCATTACGGGCGATCAGCGCAACTCCCACGCAGTCCCACGAGCTTTCTCATGCGATCCCGCGATCCTTGCGCCGCGCAGGGCGGACGGTCCAGGAGCGACCCGCGGTATTCGAGCTCCAGCAAGGCGCGTCGGAGAGGTTCTCCACCGGGCGATGACACCGGTTGCTCAGGACGCGGCGCCTGAGCCGGGTTCAAAATCGCTCGACGGGTCTGAATTCGGGCCCACACGGCGGCGGGTGCCGAAGCGCAGTGTTGTCCGGCGCCCTGAGCTTCGGGCGCGTGCGCCAGCCGGCCCTGTCCAAACCAGGATCACATGCACCGCCTCGCGGCCCGGTGAAGCAAGGACTTGCTCCGGCAGTGGAAATCCGGCCTCTTCTCGCAATGAAAAGACCGGCCTGAGCCTTCGCCCAAGCCGGTCGCACTCGTCATTCCTCGCCGAGCCTCGAAGGGCCGTCCCGGTGATCGATCTCACCGGGGCTCACACACCACCGACGGGTCAGCGTTCGATCCGAGTTGTTCGCGTCATCCTGACGCGCGGGCAGTCCTTACCGACGGCGACGCCCGGCGATCAGGCCACCGAGGCCCAGGAGAGCCGCGGCACCCGGGGCGGGCAGGCGGATGATCTGGTCCTGCGAGGGGATCTCGGCGCCGCTGGAGTCGACCGAGTAGACGTGGAGCACGCGGACGAGGCCGAGGCCCTGGCCGATGCCGTTGGCCGAGAGGTTGTACCAGTTGATGGCGTCGGCGCTGTCAAGGGTGGCGACTTCCTGCTCGATGTACCAGAGGACGTTCTGGAGCGAGCCGGCGTTGGCCTGGCGGAGGCCCGAGCCGTTGCTGTAGTCATAACCGGGCAGGTTGCCGGTGATGAACAGGTCGTAGATGTAGGCCGAACGCTCGTCCAGGGGGTCCTGGCCAGCGACCGCGCCGCCGCCGCCGCCCATGGCGGCCGTCTCGATCGAGAACTGATAGGTCGCGCCGGGCTGGAACTGCTCGGACTTCTCGATGCAGAAGGTCTCAACGCCGTTGCCGGTGAGGCTGGTGGGCGTAAAGGCCGCGCCGGTGAGATACGACTGGAACTCGCCGCCCGAGCCGGAGCTGTAGGCGGTCTGGAAAATCTGGACGGTACCGGCATTGGCGGCAACGGCCACGGCCATCGCACCGATGGCAAAGAACGAACGCTTCATGTGTGGACTCCCTCCGTAACTCCTTCGCGCCGGTGAAGATGCCGGCGCGTTTGCGGCGGTCGAGGAACGGCATTGCCGTCGGAAACCCTCGGTCGCCGCGCAGTGATACCCGTCGGCGACCACGCGTCGCCGAAGGTTCGCGGGGCCAAACGCGGGTGCGAAAGACCACCGCCCGAGCCGCGAGATGGCCCGGTAGAAACACCACGGAACCCCACAAGCTGGCCGTGGTGCGTCAGGTCGAGTTGTTCAGAGACCCTCCCAAGTCTCCCGAGGGATCAGGAAAATCCCTCAGCGCAAAAGATACCCGAGCGGGTCGGAGCGTTCAAGGCAAAGTGATGGATGGATATGTCGAAAACCGAGTTTTTTCAGACACTTATGGGATGTTACCGTCCTGATAAACGGGTGATTTGGCCAGGGTGCGAAAATGGGCAATACCGCGTGGTTCCGCGATGTCCATCGACGGACGCTGGCGGGTGATTACACTGAGCTTGGCGCGTTGCAAGGAGACACCGGATGTCCATCAAGGAAGACGTTCAGATCAAACTCTACGACGGAGGGGCCGAGGACCTGATGGACTCGGACTTGGCGCCGGATCGCGTTTCGCTCTTGCCCGGCGCGACCGGCAAGCTGGTGCCCGGCGAGCGTATCCGCATCATGTGGGGGCAGGACATGCTCCGCGACGTGCTCGACGGGCGCTATCGCGCGGTGATCTGCGGCGTCAACGACGCGGACAACTCGCACGGCATTATCGCGCAGATCTGCGACTTGGTCGCGACCAGCCAGTGGACCGCGCGGAGCGTGACCAGCTTCGCCAAGATGTTCCACGGGAGCGTGTCGATCCACGCGGCGTCGGACAAGGAGCCCTATGTCCTCAAGTTCGACCTCGACAGCGTGCTGATCCTGGGTCTCCTGCGCCCGGCGGGGCGCGATCACTTCACGCTCGAGGACCTCGGGCGGGGGTTCGAAACGATCTCGAAGATGCTGCACGATCGGCGCGAGCGCCTGCCGGTCGCGTCGGTGTCGTTCCTGCACGCGCGGGCCAACAAGCTGCGCGGCCCGGACGGACAGGAGCCGACGTTCGAGAGCGTGCTGCGCACGATGTACGGCTCGGGATACCGCGGCGACGTCTTCGTCTCGCCCGCGCTCTGGCGTTTCGGGCACGTGGGCGTTTTCCCGAGCTATCCCTTCCCCGCGGGACTCGAGCGCATGCGCGCGGGCAGCTCATGAGCAAAATCGACGCCGGCGCGATCATCGGGCGGCTTGAACGCGGGGCGGCGGCGATCGCGGCACTGGCGGCGATCGCGTCGCCGCAGCGGGCCAGATGGAAGCCCGCGCCCGAACATTGGTCGATCCTCGAAGTGTGCTGCCACCTGCTCGACGAAGAGCGCGAGGATTTCCGCGTGCGCCTGAGGAGCACGCTGGAGGACCCGTCGCGCCCCTGGCCGGCCCTCGACCTGGTGGGCGTGGCGGAGCAGCGGAAGTACAACGAGCGCGATCTGGCGTCGGCCGTCGACGAATTCGTGCGCGAGCGCCGGGCCTCGGTCTCGTGGCTGCGCTCGCTCCCGGAATCGATGGACTTCCGCACGGCGTACCAGCACCCGAAGTTCGGCCCGATCTCCGCGGGCGATCTCTTGGCGAGCTGGGCCGCCCACGACGCGCTGCACATGCGCCAGATCGCCAAACGCCTGCACGGGATGGCGGCGGACGATGCGCCCGGCTTTGCGATCGCGTACGCGGGGGACTGGTAGGGGGCGGGAAGTCACGGAGTCACGAAGAAAAACCGCCCTCTCCAGCGGTCGGGCTACTGAAAAGTCCGATCAATCACACGCGACAAGTTCGCTCGTGATCGCGTGCTCCTCCGCGACTTTGGCGAAGTTCTCGTGGTCTTCCCAAGTGCCCGCGATCTGGAGGTATGCCTTGGCGCGCCCCTCGTAGCGAAAGCCGCACTTGCTCGCGACGCGCAGGCTCGCGGCGTTGCGTGGCATGATGTTGGCCTGCACGCGGTGCAGCGCCAGCCCGAGCGGTTCGGGCGAGAACGCCGCGTCGAGCACGCCGTTCACCGCCTCCGGCGCCAGCCCGCGTCCGATGAAGCGCACGTCGATGCTCCAACCGATGTAGCACGACAGGAACGGCCCGCGGAAGATCTGCCCGAGGTTGACCAGGCCGACCAGCGCGCCCGAGTTCGGCCCTTCGCGCAGGAACGCGCCGCGCCGGAAACCCAGGCCGCTCGCGTGCTCGAGCGACTGACGCTCGAGGTGACGATCGAAGATGATCGCGGGCGTGTCGCCCGGCAACGGGAGCGGCCACCACGGCGCGAAGTGGTCCTTGCTCGTCGTCAGCAGATCGATGAACGCGTCACGATCGCTCGCGAGGATCGGGCGGAGCAGCAGGCGCGGCGTCTTGATGTGCGTGGTGGGGGCGGGCATGAGGTGGAAAGAAGAATAGAAGTGGCGGAGTGGCGGAGTGGCGGAGTGGCTGAGTCGCGAAGTGGCGAAGTTGACTAATACACGATTGACCATTGCAAATCCAGACGGTAACGAGCCGCCTGCCTCGCTGCCTCGCTGCCTCGCGTCTTTCAGTAGCCCGACCGTTAGGGAGGGCGCTTCTCCTTTCCCATCTCAGTCTTCACCGGGTTCGGTCTCAGGTCGGGCGGTCTCAAAATACCGAGCGATGGCGCGCGTGGAGGGGTCTCGGGCGTCTTTCTCAATGTGGAAGGGGCATTTGAGAAGAGATGACCCTCCCATCGGTCGGGCTCCGGCGGCGAGTGCGTGAATCCTCGCGACCCTCCCCCTGGGGCCGCCCCGACCTTCGACCCACCCCGGGCGAAGACGCAGCGAGCGAAAGCTCGCGGAGATCGCTCGGTTCCGCGGGGCCGAATTCGCCCGCCACAGGGCCCCGCAATCTCGCACGCCGTCAACGCGGCGTCCGAGGTTTTCCGAACACGAGCCCGCCGGTGGTGTGGCGGACTCGTGAGACATCGGTGGCTGGTTCCGCTACATCCCGCTGCCGGAGAGAGAGGCGCCGTCTGAGAAGAGGGCGCGCAGACGCGGCACGAGAAGTCGTGCCGCGTTTGCTCGATGGCTGAGCGAGTTCTTTTCCGCGGGCGAAAGCTCCGCGCCGGTGCGCGAGAACTCCGGCGCCGCCAGGAACAAAGGGTCGTACCCGAAGCCGTTGTTCCCCCGCGGCACGACGAGCGACGGATCATCCGTCTCGCTCGCGGGCAGGCCGATCCGCCCCTCGAATTCGCCGCGCACCCGCGCGAGCAATCTCGCCTCGCCGGGCAGGAAAGGCTCGGCCAGCGCGATCACGCACACGAACCGGGCGCCGCGCCCCATGATCGGCACGCCCTGCAATTCGAAGAGCACGCGGTTGTTGTTGGCCTGGTCGCGCACCTCGCGCGAGAGGCCGGTTTCCTCGCCGTGCGTGCAGTAGTGCGAGCTGATGACGCCGGGCCGCCGGTTGAGCGCGTCCACCTCGAGGCCCGAATCGTCGGCCAGGCAGATCCGCCCGGTCTGCACCGCGTACGACATCGCCTTGATCGAGGCGTTCTGCTCGAACGTCGTGCCGGTTTCCTTGGGCTCGTGGAAGCGCTCGTGCCCGGGCAGGTCTTTCAGGCCGATCACCCTGAGCCAGCCCGCATCGGGGATCGACGCGAAGATCGCGCGGAGTTCTTCAACCTTGTGCGGGTTGCCGGTGGCCAGGACGAGTTCGAGCATGGGTGAGTTTAGAGCGGATACCAGCCGCAGCGAGTGGGCGTGAGGAAATCCAGTGATTGGCAACGGATGACACAAATCGCTAAATGGCGGACTTCGAGTGCATGGGACGGAGCCTGAAGTACTGATGGACGATTTCAAACGACTCCCGACTCCCGACTCCCGACTCCCGACTCCCGACTCCCGACTCCCGACTCCCGACTCCCGACTCCCGACTCCCGACTCCCGACTCCCGACTCCCGACTCACGTCCCGCGCCGATTTCCAAAGATCTCGATGTGCAGCCGCGGGCAATAGCGCCACCCGCGATCGACGGACACCGAGACGATCTCCTGCTGCATCTCACGCGAAGGCACGCTCACCCCCTCGGGCATCAGCAGCACGCGACCGGGCCGCACGCCGCCGATCGAGGCCAGGAGCTGTTCGATCTCGCGAACGTCATCGCGCAGCGAGCTCCCGCCGCGCACGACGAATTTCAGCTGGTGCTCCGCGTATCGCGCCACCAGCCCGCGCATCGCTTCGAGATTGATCCGGCGCGACTCGTGGAGCTTCCGCCAGCTCCCGCCGGGGTCGCGCTCGTCGCCCTCGCTCGGCGTGGAATTGGCCAGCTTCGGGCTGATGCTCATGAGATCGCACGCGACGCTCCGATCGATCGTGCCGGCCGTCTCGATCGTGATGTGAAGGCCCCGCGCCCGAAGCCCCGCGGCCAAGCCCTCGATCGCGTCGAACATCATCGGCTCGCCGCCCGTCAGCACCGCGTGCGCGACGCGCGACGCGGCCGCTTCCTCAAGCAACGAGGTGATCGAGCGCGTCGTGTGCTCCGGCTTCCAGCTCGCATACGGCGTGTCGCACCACGCGCAACGCAGGTTGCACCCGCTCACACGCACGAAGAACGACGGCACACCCGCCAGCATCCCCTCGCCCTGGATGCTCGTGAATGTCTCGCTGATCGGGAGCGAATCGGGCTTCATGTGCCCGAGCTCCGGCCCGGACCACGCCCGTTCGCGCCGCCCGCCCCTTCGCCGCCGGCGCTCGGTGCATACCGCGTCGGGTCCGGCACGCCCGCGTCAAGAAAGCCGCGACGCCGGATCTGGCAGCTGTCGCACCGCCCGCACGCTCGGCCCACGCCGTCGGGGTCATAGCAGCTCGTGGTCAGCGAAAAGTCCACGCCCAGCGACAGCCCGAGCCGGATGATCTCCGGCTTCGCCAGCTTCATCAGCGGCGTGTGGATCGCAAAGCCGCGCGCGTGCGCCTCGTGGTCCTCCACGCCCGCCTTGGTCGCGAGATTCGCGGTGTGCTGAAACGCCTCGATGAACTCCGGGCGGCAATCGGGATAGCCCGAGTAATCGACCGCGTTCACGCCGATGTAGAGATCGCGCGAGCCCAGCACCTCGGCATATCCGAGCGCGATCGAGAGAAACGTGAGGTTGCGCGCCGGGACGTACGTGATCGGAATGCCGTGCGAGAGCTCGCCGGCATCGCGGTCCTTGGGCACATCGATCGCGGCGGTCAGCGCCGAGCCCCCGACCGCGCGCAGATCGAGCGTGATCACGCGGTGCGACGCGCCCATCGACGCCGCGACACTCCGCGCCGCCGCAAGCTCCACGCGATGCCGCTGCCCGTAGTCGATCGAGAGCGCGTGAATCGCGTGAATCGCGTGGTGCGCGCCGCCCGCGGCCCCCGGTCGCGACCCGACATCGCGGCGCGCGACCGCCAGCGCCACCGCGCTGTCGAGCCCGCCGGAAACCAGGACAACCGCGCTCTTCATGCCCGCTTCACCAGCGTGATCGAGTGCGGCCGCTTTTCCTCGCCGCACATCTTGCGTTCGTAGTTCGTGCCCACCAGCGAGCCCTCGGTCACCCACGCCGCGGGCGTGAATGCGCGCCGCTCAAACGGCGCGCCCGCGCGCCCGACCAGCGCTTCGCTGTTCCCCGTGCCGCCCCCCGCGCCGCTGGTCGCATCCGTCCAGCGCGCAAAGTACGTCTCCATCCACGCCCAGTATTCGTCGTGATCCGTGACGATGCGAAGCTCGCCGCCGGGCACGAGCACGCGCCAGGCCTCGCCCAGGAAGCGATCCTGCACCACGCGTCGCTTGTGATGCCGCGTCTTGGGCCACGGATCGCTGAAATAGAGATGCACCACGCCCGCGATCGACGACGGCACACGCCAGCGGAGAAACTCCACGGCGTCGGCGTGCAGCACGCGGACGTTGGCCCGCCCGGAGCGCCGGATGCGATCGGCGGTGTACGCATAGAACTCGCCCGCCCACTCGATCGCCAGGAGGTTTACGTCGGGGTAGGCGCGTGATTGCTCGAGCGCGAACGACCCCTTGCCGCAGCCCACCTCGATCTCGAAGGGAAGCTCGGGGCGCGCGAACCACGCGCGCGGGTCGACGCGCGCCCGCTCGCGGGCCTCGGGCGAGCCGAACGCGTCGTCGGGGAGCGGCGGGAGCTCGGCCTCCGAGACTCCGACCACGCCCGGGGCGACGTCCAGCGGGCGATCATGTCCAAGGTTGAATGACACGGGGAATCGTAGGAAAGGCCGCGATTGGCGGAATGACGATTTCGTGCCCCGGAACCGCTTCCAGGTCCGTGCATCGCGGGTGTGATCCGCTGATTTCCCGCATGCCGAATCACGAATGCCGAATGCCGGTCCTTACGCCCTGACCTCGCTCCGCGTCATGCGTCGCACCGTGCCGTCGCCGGCGTGGACGAGCACCTCGTCGGCCTCGGTCAGGAACAGGCCGTGGTCGATCACGCCCGGGATGTGGTCGAGCGAGTCGGCCAGTTCCTCGGGGTCGCGGTCGCCCACCATGACGTCGAGCACGAGCTGCGCGCCGTCGGAGATGAACAGGCTCCCGTCCATGGTGCGGCGCACCACGCCGTTGAGCCCCATGTCGCGGAGGTCCGCGCGGATCGAGGCCAGGGCCCAGGGCATGACGGCGATGGGGAGCGCTGCGCGCTGCCCGAGCTTCTCGACGAGCTTGTTCTCGTCGATGATGTAGACGCGTTTCTGCGACGCGCGCGCCACCAGGCGCTCGCGCACGAACGCGCCGTGCTGACCCTTGATCATGCGCATCTGCCCGTCGACCTCGTCGGCGCCGTCGAACGAATAGTCGACGCGCTCGATCAGCGTGAAGTCGATGAGGTTCAGGCGGTGGGCGCGGGCGAGCGTGTCGGTGACGTGGCTGGTCGCCACGCAGCTGATCTCGAGGCGCTCGTCGCGCACGCGGTCGGCCAGCGCCAGGATCGCGCGCGACGCGGTCTTGCCGGTCCCAAGGCCGACGACCATGCCGGACTGGATCGGAGCGACGGCCTCCTTGGCGAGGGCGTCGTCGAGTCTTGGCTCATTCAAAGCGAATCCCCTGTGCAAGCGAGAGCTCCCTACCCCCGTTGATCGTAGCCGTCTGGCGGCGCATGTACGCCTTCCACGAATCCGATCCGGACTCGCGCCCGCCGCCGGTTTCCTTCTCGCCGCCGAACGCGCCGCCGATCTCCGCGCCGCTGGTGGCGAGGTTGACATAGGCCAGCCCGCAGTCGGTGCCCGCCGGCCCGATGAAGCGCTCCATCGAACGGACGTCGTTGGTGAGGATGGCCGAGGAGAGGCCCTGCTCGACGCGGTTGTTCATCGCGATCGCGTCGTCGAGGTCCTTGTAGGTGAAGACATACAGGATCGGCGCGAAGGTCTCGTCGTCGGAGATCGGGAGGCGGTTGCTCGCCGGGGCGCGGATGATGGTGGGCTCGACGAAGTGGCCCGGGAGGCCCGCGGGCTTGGCGGCCTTCCCGCCGCAGACCAGCGTGCCGCCCTGCCTGATCGCCTCGGCGACGGCGTGGTGGTATCCCTCGACGGCGCGGGCGTTGACGAGCGGGCCGACGAGCGTGCCCTCGGCGAGGGGATCGCCGATCTTGATGGTCTTGTACGCCGAAGCGAGGCGAGCGACGAACGCGTCCGCGATCGACTCGTGCACGATCATGCGGCGCGTGGTGGTGCAGCGCTGGCCCGCGGTGCCGACGGCGGAGAACGTGATCGCGCGCAGGGCCAGGTCCAGGTCGGCGCTGGGCTCGACGATGACGGCGTTGTTGCCGCCCAGCTCCAGCAGCGTGCGCCCGATGCGCTGCGCGACCGCGGCGCCGACGGCCTTGCCCATGCGGCACGAGCCGGTCGCCGAGATCAACGGCACGCGCTTGTCCGCGACCAGGCGATGGCCGACCACATCGTCGGCGCCGATCACCAGGCGGAAGACGCCGGGGTGCCCCATCGACTCGGCGACCTGGGCCGCGATCGAGTTGGTCGCGATCGCGGTAAGCGTCGCCATGAGGCTCGGCTTCCAGAGGATGGTGTCGCCGCAGACGGCGGCGACCATCGCGTTCCATGCCCAGACGGCGTTGGGGAAGTTGAAGGCGGTGATGACGCCGATCGGCCCCAGCGGGTGCCAGGTTTCCTGGATGCGGTGGCGACGGCGCTCGCTGGGCATCGTCATGCCGTAGAGCTGGCGTGAGAGGCCGACGGCAAAGTCGGCGATGTCGATCGACTCCTGCACCTCGCCGACGCCCTCGGCGAGGATCTTGCCGACCTCGAGCGAGACCAGCGCGCCGAGCGCGTCACGCTTGGCGCGGAGGGCGTCGCCGATGGCGCGGACAACCTGGCCGCGCACGGGCGCGGGGACCTCGCGCCAGGCCTTGAAGGACTCCACGGCGCCGGCGGCTTCCTTTTCATAGGCGGCCGCGTCGTCGAGCTTGATCCAGGCCAGAGGCTCGCCGGTCGCGGGGTTTTCGGTCATGGCGTAGCCCGCGCCGGGATCACGGCCGAGCACGACGCGCGGGTGCTTGTCCAGGCCGAGGGATTCGAGGATCTGTTTGACGTTCATTGAAACTCCTTTGGCCTGTGATCATTCACCACGGAGGGACACGGAGAAGCACGGAGGACGAGACGGGAGAAAAGACGGGGAGTAGACCATTGAGAAGCCCGTGCCGCAGCGAGAATCGAAGAAGTCGTTCATCCGGTGACGCGAGTTCAAAAGTGTCCTGCCCGATCTCGTCCGACTTCGTGACGCTCTGATTATTTCTCGGGTTCCGGCAGCTCGCGCAGGAATCCGGTGAGGCGGTCGAGGGTCGGGGAATCGGCGTCGCGGACGTAGGCGCCGCTGACAGCGCAGCCGATGGCGAGGCATTCGTCGAGCGAAAGGCCGATGGTCTGGGCGAAGCTGAAGCCCGCGTTGAAGTGATCGCCCGCGCCGGTGGAGAGGCGGGGCGAGAGCGTGAACGGGCCGTCGAACCAGGCGGAGACGCCGGAACGGTCGGCGGCGGCGGCGCCCTCGCGCGGATGGATGGCGACGCACTCGAGGCCCGTAGCGTGCTGCAGGACTTCCGCGGCGTGGCGCACGGCGGCGCCGAGGCTCTGGTTGGATGGTCCGTTGAAGGCGTCGACTCGGAGGACGCTGGCGATGCGTTCGGCCTCGGCGAGGTTCAGGCCGAGCGTGACGGGGACGAGGTCGTTCATCTCGCGGAGGAGCGAGAGGGCGCGGGTGATGTCGGCGTCGAGGCGTTTGGCGGGGTCGCAGAGGTCGATGAAGACGCGGCGGGTGATGGCTGTCGCGCTGCGTGACGGGGAGATGGAGGGGAAGACCTCGCGCAAGAGGCCGCGCCAGATGGTTTCCGCGCCGCCCATCATGACCCAGTTGACCATGCCAAGGAGCGAGGCGCGATCGAGGAGTTGGCGCAGGGCGGCGAGGCCGATGCGTTCTTTCAGCAGCTCCCAGGTGACGGATTGGATGTTGCGGGTTTTGCCCAGCATGATCTTGCCGTCGCGGAACTCGAGCGCGTCGGTGTGGGCGGGGGGCGCGACGGGGACGACGCGATCGCAGCGGCGCGCGAGCTCGGCGAAGAGCGGGTGGAGCGTGTCGGGTGAGGACTCGGCGCCGACCGCGCCGACGTAGGTGACGCGGGGGCCGAGGCGGGCGATGCCGCTGGCCAGGAGCGGGCCGTTACCGCCGAAGCGATCTTCGGTGTCGACGAGCTCGATGTTGGTGCTCTTTCCGGCGGCGGCGGCGGCGCGGAGGGCGAACTGCTCGATGGTGTCGATGGGCGCGTAGTCGTCCATGGCCATGGTGCGGCGGCGGTCGACGACCTTGATGATGGTGTCGATGAAGCCGTCGAAGCCGACGACGCAGGCGAGGGACGAGAGATCGGCGCGGCGGGCGAGGTGTTCGGCGGCGCGGCAGGCGATGTCGTGTCGGGGAGCGGTCATGGGTGAGAATTGCAGGCCGGAGAAAGGGCGAAGGCAAGGGCGAGCGGGAGGATGGATGGGACCGGCATTCGGCATTCGTGATTCGGCATTCGGAAGTGGCTGGGTCGGCATGGTGGTCCTCCGCGTGGTCTCTCCACAGAGGGGCCGACGGACACACTGGTGCGCACGGAAGCGGTGGTAAGCAGGCACTAGCCACTCGGCACTTGGCACGAGGGAAGGGCGGAAATACAGGCCGGGGAGGGGGTTGCGCGCGGGGCGAGGTCACGCGGAGATTTTTTTCGGAAATCTGGAAAGCGGCCAAAAACACGGACACTTTGGTGCGCACAGATGTGGTTGTAAGCAGGCACTAGAGCGAGGTGCTGGGCTCAGGGGAGGAGGAGAGACGAAAGGACGCGGTGAAGCAGTCAACTGAGCATGGGTCACGGAGTCCGCAAGTAAAACGCCCTCCCCGGCGTTGGGGAGGGCGATAGATGCATGAGGCTTTATGGATGGGTTGGACGCCAGCGCAGCGTTGGTTACGACATCACGCCCGGGAGGCCGAGGGAGCGGCGGAGGGTGGAGAGCTGTCCGCCGTGCCAGCCTTCGTGCCAGACGGCGAGCTGGGCGGCGTGGATTGTGTCGCTGACCCAGTCGGCCATCTGCTTGGGCTTGGAGAGCGGGTCCTTGGGGGTGGTGAGTGCCTTCTTGAGTCGGGCCATGCCTTGGTCGTAGAGCTTCATGGTGTCGGCGAGCGAGGGGTAATCGGCGGCGTTGGCGGAGGGCTTGGATTTTCCGCCGTAGGTTGATTCGAGCTTGGCATCGACGGCGGGCTGGCCGTCGAAGATGCTGGCGAACCAGTGGTTGGAAACGCCCAGGTGTCCGATGGTCCAGAGGGGATGGTTGTCGCAGGGCGTGTCCTGGTGGGCGAGTTTGTCCGAGGGCCAATCGGCGACGAGCTTCTTGTTGATGCCCGAGGCGAAGTCGAGGGTCTTCAGGACGTGAGCGCGGGCGGCGGCGGCGTCGAAGCCCTTCTTCGCGGCGGGCTTGGCGGCCTTGGCGGCGGACTTCTTCGCGGCTTTCGGGGCGGCCTTCTTCACGGGTTTGGCAGATTTCTTGGGGGCGGCTTTTTTGCTGGACTTCTTGGCCATGGTTGTGCTCCGGGGTTCGGGTGTTTCGGTGTGTGAACGGGAGTTGCCGTGTGTGCGGCAAGCGTATCCGGGATCGCGGGGCGCGGCACGCGCGCTATCCTGTGCCGCGAGTTTGTTCTGGATCGATTGAACGGTTTTCCGCGGCGCTTTGGGGCGATTTTGGACCCCGGCGGCGGGTGATACGGGGAGTGGCGATGTCGGACCATTTGCGGATTGCGTTGGCGGCGGGCGACGGGATCGGGCCGGAGATCATGGACGCGACGCTGGCGTTGTTCAAAGCCGCGGGCGTGATGGAGAAGCTGGAGTTCGTGCCGGTGGAGATGGGCGCGAGCGAGTTTCTGAAGGGGAACACGCGGGGGATGTCGGACGGCGCGATCCGGACGGTCGAGGACTGCGGCATCCTGTTCAAGGGCCCGATGGAGACGCCCAAGGGGAGCGGCGGGAAGTCGATCAACGTCACGGCGCGCAAGCTGTGGAACGCGTACGCGAACTATCGCGTGTTCAAGACGCTGCCGGGCGTGGAGACGGTGTATTCCAAGGCCGGCATCCACATCGACATGGCGATCGTGCGCGAAAACATCGAGGACACGTACGGCGGGGTGGAGCATCGCCTGTCGAACGACATGATCCAGTGCAAGCGGCTGATCTCGGCGCCGGGGTGCGACGAGGTGCACCGCTTCGCGTTCCAGACGGCGCGGAAGCTGGGCCTGGAGAAGATCCACTGCGGGCACAAGGCCAACATCATGAAGATGACGGACGGCCTGTTCCTGGACCGGTTCAAGGCGATCGGGCGCGACTTCCAGGAGATCAAGCAGGAGGACGTGATTGTTGATGCGCTGTGCATGAACCTGGTGATGAGGCCGCAGCAGTATGAGATGGTGGTGCTGCCGAACCTGCAGGGGGACATCGTGTCGGACCTTGTGGCGGGGCTGGTGGGCGGCCTTGGCTTTGCGCCCAGCGCGAACATCGGGAACAACATCTCGATCTTCGAGGCGGTGCACGGGACGGCGCCGGACATCGCGGGGCGCGGGATCGCGAACCCGACGAGCCTGATCCTGTCGGGGCTGATGCTGCTGCGGCACGTGTGCCTTGTGAAGGAAGCGGCGGCGATCGAGAACGCGCTCTTGGTGACGCTGGAATCGGGCGTGCGCACGGGCGACTTCGGCGACAAGAGCAAGCCGGCGGTGGGGACGCGGGAGTTCGTGGGCGCGATCGAGAAGAACCTCGGGAACAAGCCGACGACGGTGGCGTGCGCGCACGAGGCGCACCCGGACGAGAAGACGGGCCCGCTGAAGTTTGTCAGGCCGCACAAGCCGGTGTCGCAGCGGGTGATGCGGACGTTCAAGAACGTGGTGACGCAGGTGGTGGGGTGTGATATCTATCTGGATACGCCGCTGTCGCCGATCGCGTTGGCGGAGGAGATGAACCGGGCGTGTGTGGATACGCCGTTCAAGCTGACGCTGATTTCGAATCGCGGGACGCAGGTGTGGCCGACGGGCTCGGTGTATACGGAGTGCGTGGACTATTACCGAGTGCGGTTCGAGCTGAAGGATGGGATCGCGCCGGGGAGCTTCGGGCAGTCGCGGTGCGTGGCGCTGATGGACAAGATCGCGGAGGCGTTCACGGTGTGCAGCTACGAGCTCCTGCGGACGTTCGACGGGGTGAAGGGGTATAGCCTGGCGCAGGGGCAGTAGGAACGCATTTCCCAACGTAGTTGACATCAGGTCCAAGTGACAGCAAACTGGGCCTCGAACGAACCTACGATCGCGAATGAACGAAGACTCATCAGTCGCTCCATTGGGGATCATTTATCGCCCCACGGATACGCCGCTAATCGAGAGTTTTGTTCGCGCGATTGACGAACGCGGGTACTTCACGGCGAACCTGGTTAGGGATCGCGTCAAGATATCCAAGCGGCTGGTGTGCTTCCTGTTCTTTAAAGCGGATTTCCTGGCATATGCCTGCATCGTTTCCCCTTCCGGGTCGGGCTCGACAGGACAGCGTCGGGTCAAGTTCACTGATTTTGTGCCGCTCGATCTTCATTCTGCGGATATCGAGCAGGAAATCCCGGGCGCAGATCGCCATGCGTTTGAGAGTGCGAGAAAAGTCTCCGCTAGTCAGCCCTCATGTCAACTCTGGCAAAAGATCTGGCGAGCAGTATGCAAGCTTCGGCCAGAGATGGCCCCAGCACTTCAGGAGATTGTGCGCAGAATTAGCGAGCCGCCGATCGATTTTGCCAGCAGGGGTGCTGAGATTGTATTTCAGACGAGGGACGCACTGGGCGTTGCGTTGGATGCCTCCGGCATTGGCCGCGCGGGCGCGTTTGTAGATGTCGCCGCGGAGAATCTTGATCTTGCGAACCTTAGCAAGGGTCTGAATCAAGCGATCAGAGAGGATCAGATTGTCTCTCGCGATGCGTCAAGGTTGCCGGGGTTTATTTTAGAGAGAGACGTGATGGACGCATTTAGCTTGCGTCGTGGCGACAATCGACTCGATGTGTTTGTTGCCAACAAGGCTCCGCTCGAGGTAGCGACCGGCGCCGATTTGGTGTATTTTAATCATAAATATAAGTCTATTACATTTGTGCAGTACAAGATGTTAAATAGTGATCCGGGTGGATGGGCCTTCTACTGCGATAGTAAGAGTGACGAAGAGATCGCTCGCATGAATCAACTTCGTGATCGACTGGCAATAGTGGCGGAGCATGAGGGAGTTGCTACGGACTATCGCCTAGCAGAAGATCCGTTCTACTTCAAGTTTGTCAAGCGCGAGCGATTGTCGCTCAATTCAGACGAATTGACAAAGGGAATGTACTTGCACCTGCCATTTCTCGAACTGGTGACAGAGCATGAAAAAGGGCCGCGAGGTGGCCGCAGGATTTCGTTTGAAAGTGCTGGTCGGTGGTTGTGCAATACGGTATTTGTCGAACTTCTGGCGAAGGGGTGGATCGGTACTCAAGGAGTTTCTGTTCAGACCTTGTCCGAGGTCACTCAGGCCCTCTTGGCCGAAAGGCGAGTGCTGATTATTGCGTCAAGTCAAAAGATCGAACATCGGCGAGGTGGCCAAAACAGCGCCGGATAGCACATGTACCAAGCGATGCCGGGTTCCCCGCCCCCCGGAAAGATGGGATAGAAAGTCCGCGCGCGCGGGGAGTCGTTGGAGAGTTGAGACAAACACCGATGTCGCAGCGCGGGCATCGGTGCTCGTCGCGCAGCCCGACAACGGCACAGTGGCGGCATGCGTGGCCAACAGGTTGGCCACGGCACCCGAGGCTTCAGTCTTTTGAAGCCAAGACAAAGACCCTCGCTGGCGTTTCGGGCTCGTTTGGCTCGGGTGCGCCGGCGTCAGTTCATGATCGCTGAGACGATGGTGACGTCGTCGGCCAGGGCGATGTGGTCGGGGTAGCTGGCGGCCTCGGGGGGCACGGCGAAGTTGAGGAGGGCGTCGAAGAGGGCGGCGACGTCGCGGTCGGGGCCGGTGGAGTTGGCGAGGGCGGCGAGGATGCGCTCCAGGCCGAACTCGTCGCCGTTGGAGTTCTGCTGCTCGGCCAGGCCGTCGGAGTAGAGGATGAGGCGTGAGCCCTTGGGGAAGGGGATTTCCTCGGCGATGTAGTCGAAGGATGCGTCGACGCCGAGCGGGATGCCGCCCTTGGCGAAGACGCGCGAGGCGGGCTGATCGGGGAACTTGACGAGCCAGTGTCCGTGGCCGGCGTCGACGAAGGTGAGGAGCCCGGCGGCGGGGTCGATCACGCCGACCCAGAGCGAGATGAACTGGCCCTCGTTGGAGTGGGCGGCGACGTGCTGGTTGACCTCGATGGCGGCCCGGGCGGGGTCTGGGTTCATGCGGAGGGAGGCGTTGAGGTGCGCCTGGGCGGTCGCCATGAGGAGCGCGGGGCCGACGCCTTTGCCCGAGACGTCGCCCAGGAGCAGCGCGACGCGGCCGTCCTGCAACGGGAAGATGTCGACGAGATCGCCGGCGACGAAGCGGCCGGGGCGGGAGCGGAGCGCGTATTGGATCGTGCCCAGGTTGCCGGTGGGCTTGGGCATGATGAGACGCTGGGCGCTGCGGGCGGCGTTGAGGTCGGCTTCCATCTGCTTCTGGCGGCCGGCGAGTTCGAGGCGTTTGAGGTTTGCGAGCGCCAGGCCGCAGATGCGGGCGATGGCCTGGCAGAAGGCGGGTGCGTCGGCCTGGACGATGCCGGAGCCCGGGGCGCGTTGCTCGGAGCGTCGGGCGTCGAGGTAGAGGAAGGCGACGGCGGCGGAGTCGACCATGACGGGGGCGCAGATGGCGGCCTGGATTCCCAGGGACATGACGGACTGGCCGTAGTCCTGCACTCCGCTGTCTTCGTCGAGGCGGACGACCTGCCCGGCAGTGGCGGCTTCGATGAGCGAGCGGCTGAAGGTGAAGGAGGATTCGCTGGCGGAGGATTGGCCGCGTGAGGCGACGAGCTCGACCTGGCTGGCGCCCAGGCCGTCGAAGGTGGTGGCGCGCCGGACGAAGGCGGCGCGGGCGAAGCCGGTGCCGGCCATGAGTGCGTCGAGGACGGTGGCGGCGAGTTGTTGTTCGGAGGTGGCGGCGGTGATGGAGGCGGCGCAGTCGATGAGGAGTTCGAGGCGGTGCTGGGCGCGGAGCATCAGCTCGGCCTGGGGCACGCGGTGGATTCGTGTGCTGACGACCTCGGCGTCGGCCTGGGTGGTGAGCATGCGGGCGGCGGTGTTGGGGCCGCCGATGCGGAAGGAGAAGGGCCCGAGGCGGATGACGTCGGCGTCGTTGAGTGGGGCGGACTCGCCGGGGGGGACGTGCACGCCGTTGAGGTACGAGCCGTGCTTGCTCCCCATGTCGGTGAGGATCCATGAGCCGCCCATGTAGGAGATGGAGGCGTGACGGCGGGAGACGGACTGATCGGGGAGAACGGCGTCGCAGCCGGACTGGCGGCCGATGACGGTGACGCGATCGGACGACGCGATGATGCGTTCGGTGGGCGGTCCACCGACGGGTTCAAGGCGGATGGTTCGGATGATCGCGGTGTTGGCCATGGGGCGGAGCGGATGATACGGGGGATTGGGGGGCTTGGTCGCGGGTGCGGGCGGCGGCGCCGGCGCACGGAGATGTCGCGGGACGTCGTCCTTGTCTAGACATACACGCTAATGCGGGTCCGGCGCGCGGGAGAGCAGAAACACCCGGGTTTGTCCGGGTTCGAGTTCGATCTGTGCGGAGGAGCCGGCGGTTATGGGCGTGCTCGCGGAGAGCGGCACGTCTGAATCCGTGAGCTCGCGATCAATCGTGAGGCCGGACGGCAGGGTGATGGATGGGGGCGCGGAGCCCGGGGGCGTGGCGGCGGTGCTAAGGCGGACGGCGACGAGCACGGACTGGTCCATCGTGGCGCGGAGGCAGGCCCACACGCGCGGGTCGGAGGATTCGAGGGCGCGATAGCCGCCGCGGCGGAGCGCGGGGGTCTCGCGCCGGAGCTTGATGAGGGCGCGGTAGGTCTCGAGGAGCGAGCCCTTGACGTTGAGCTGCTCTTCGACGGAGCGGGTGTCGCGGTCCTTGGAGTATCGGCGCGCGCTGGCGTCGGCGTGGCGCGCGAGGTAGCTGGTCATGGGGAAGGAATCGACGGCGTTCCACTTGAAGGGCTCGCGGCGCGGGATGTCGTTGGCGTCGGAGCCGAATTGGGCGGCGACGCCCGTCATGCCGAGCTCGTCGCCGAAGTAGATCACGGGAGGGAAGGGCTGCGTGAGGAGCACGCCGGCGGCGGCCTTGAGGCGAGGCGCGGTGCGTGGCGTGGTGGCGCCGAGCGCGGAGGCGAGGCGATCGACGTCGTGGTCGCCGAGCGTTGCGAGGAGCGTGCGCGCGGGCGCGTCGGTCGCGGGTGATTCCAGGATTGCGGCGATGGCGCTCTCAACTGCGGCATGGAGACGCGCGGCGCTGGATGTTCGGATCGCTTCGCGCGCGGCGAAGAGGAAGGGCTTGGCGAAGGTGGCGTCGTGGGCGGGGTGGAGGTCGGTGCCGTAGGTCTCCCACCTGGCCTGTTCGGCGAAGGTGATGACATCGGGGCGAGCGGCGCGGAGGGCCTGTTTCCAGGGTTTCCAGAAGCTGGTGATGGAGTAGCCCCAGCCATCGGGGCCGTCGGGGTAGCGAGCCCAGACGTGGTCGAGTCGATAGCCGTCGACGGCGGCGGCGCGATCGGAGTTTCCGAGTGGGTCGAGCCACTTGAGAGACCAGCGTGTGACGAGTTCGCGGGCGCCGGCGCTGCGGAGATCGAGGAAGGCGAAGGAGACTCGCGCGCCGGTGCAGGTGCGGTAGTCGTAGCCGAAGGGTGAGCCGGCGGCGGCGTCTTTCATCGCGATGAAGCCGGCGAAGGGCGAGGCGGGGTTGGTGGTGGCGTCGCGGTAGAGGGCGCTGTCGCGGTTGATGCCGTACGCGACGAGATCGATGAAGACGCGGAGGTTGGCGGCGTGCGCGGCGCGGTTGAAGTCGAGGAACTGGGATTCGGTGCCGAGGGCGGGGTTGACGCGATCGGGCTCGGCGTGCTGATAGCCGTGGTAGGCGGGGGAGGGGAAGATGGGGGTGGACCAGAGGGCGGTGACGCCGAGCGTGGAGAGGTAAGGGAGTGCGGCGGTCATGCCGCGGAAGTCGCCGTCGCGGTGGGGATCGGCGGCGGCGCGGGCGAGCGCGTCGGGGCTCGTGTCGGCGGGATCGTGATCGGAATCGCGCCAGGCGATGGGCATGACCTGGTAGAGGATGTCATCGGCGAGCGGGCTTTGGGCCCAGGGCGCGGCGTCGGCGGGGCGGGTCACGGTGGTTTCCGATGCGGGTGGTTGCGTGGGAGGCGGGGTGGGTTGGGCGAGTGCGTGCGAGGCCGCGACCGCGAGTGCGATGCAGGCAGAGCGCCGGACGATTACGTTTCGCGTTGGCACCGCAAGAGCGTAGCGTTCGCGGCGAGGATTACTTGGGGCTGGGCTTCGTGAAGTAGTCGCCATCCTGGACCCACGGCAGGCCGAAGAGCCCGTCGTGCTCCGCGGAGCGATGGCACTCGATGCAGGAAGCGATCGGCCCGACGGCGCTGAGCTTTCCCGCGGGATCGGTGGTGGCGTACACCCAGCCGTTGGTAGCCGGGGACTCAGCGGGATCGACCTTGAACATGATGAAGAGACCGGCGGGCTGGTCGGTGCGCCAGTAGTCGACGGAATCACCGCTGTCCGTGCGTGTGAAAGTCGGAGGAAGCTCGCGTGATTCCTTGTGGTCCTGGGGCGTCATTGCGGCGAGAGCTTCGTCGCGTGTTGAGCGAGCGGGAGTGAACGACTCCTTGACGAGCGTCTGCCCGAGCGGCTGCTTTCGAGAGTCCGGGGAACCAGGTTGGGGCAGGAAGCCGAAGCCGGGGTAGTCGTCGGGGAGCTTTGCGAAGAGAAAGTAGAGTTTCCTGCCGTGGGTGTCGGACGAGGTGCTGCGGCTGAATTGAGTTCCTGTGGGGAAAGGTGCGCGGCAGAGTCGAGGCGCCCAGTTTGCTCGATCGGAAACGCGCTTCCACGTGATGTAGTCGCGAGCGGCGGTGCGTGCGGCCATGGCCCAACTCGGGTGATCGCTCGGCGCGATCGATTGCTCCCGAGGTGTCAGGGAGCAGGCGGAGAGGAGTAGCGCCGAGAACATGCAAAGGGCCGTGTGCGTGAGTCGAGTCATGAAACACCTCGATGAACGGCGGAACGGGTCGCAAGTAGGTGCATCCGATGGCGAGCGTTGGAGGTAAGGATGAACATGACAGAAGTGGCGACAGGCAAGCGTATCAGATTAATCACAAGGCAAGGGCTGAAGCGGCTCGCGGTTCTGTTCGGGGTGATCGCGATCGGTTTGTTGTATGGCTGGTTGAGCATGATCCGCATGCCGGGCGAGAGCTTTCGTGGCGTGCTGCCGGCGGCGACGGACGCGGAGCGGGCGATGGCGGCGGAGATGGAAACGCATGTGCGCACGCTGGCGGGATCGATGGGCCAGCGGAGCACGTTCAACGCGCGGCAACTGGCGGAGGCGGGCCTGTATGTGAAGGGGAAGTTCGAGGCCGCGGGGTACACGGTGCGTGAGCACACGTATGTGTTACGAGGCACGACGGTTCCGAATCTCGAGGTTGAGATTCGCGGAACGGAAACTCCCGACGAGATCGTGGTGATCGGTGCGCACTTTGACTCATTTCAGGGCACTCCGGGCGCGGACGACAACGCGTCGGGCGTGGCGGCGCTACTCGCCTGGGCGGCGCGCGAGGCGGGGCACGCGAGGGCGCGGACAGTGCGGTTTGTGGCGTTTGTCAACGAAGAGCCGCCGGCGTTTCAGACGGCGGACATGGGCTCGTGGGTGTACGCCAAGAAGTGCCGCGAGAGCAAGGACAACATCGTCGCGATGCTGAGCCTCGAGGCGATCGGGTACTACCGGGATGAGGAAGGATCGCAGCACTATCCATGGCCGCTCGGTGTGTTCTATCCCGATCGAGGTGACTTTGTCGCGATGGTGGGGAACTGGTCGTCGCGCGAGCTGGTGAGGGAGTGTGTCGGGACATTCCGGAGCGCGACGAAGTTTCCGTGCGAGGGTGCGGCGCCGCCGGGATTGATCCCGGGAGTTGGGTGGTCGGATCACTGGGCATTCTGGCAGGAGGGATATCCGGCGCTGATGGTGACGGCGACCGCGCCGTTCCGCAACGCGAACTATCACCAGCCGAGCGACACGCCCGACACGCTGGACTATGAGCGCATGGCACGGGTGGTGGAGGGGCTTGAGCGGGTGTTGGATGAACTGGCGGGTCAGAAGAGCAAATAGGCGTTGGCGCCGATTACTCCAGCAGCATCAGCAGGTCGTAGCTGATCCATGCGTTGGGATCGCGGTAGGCCCAGATGATGTGGTCGGCGTCGTTGATGCCAACCAAGCGGCTGGACTTCTGGGAGTAGCGATCGGGCGCGAAGCGGTGGACCGGCTGGGCCGTCACGTCGTTCTCGGGATACTCGGCGCGCCAGGTCTGGTTGCTCACGCTCCAGGTGTAGACGGTGACGCGGCCGGACTCATTGGTGCCGACGAAGTTGAGGGACTGCGTGGATTGGTTGAACCAGCTGTCGATGGCGACGCTGGTGTCCCAGGCGGTCTGGCCTTCGCCGATGAACGAGACTTCCCAGTTGCCCGGGCCGAGCTCGGGCGCCCACCAGAGCGTGGTGAGGCGGCCCGAGTTGTCGAGGCCGGTCATGTTGAAGGCGTTCCAGGTGGTGATGAAGGAGGTGACGTTCCCGGCGAAGGGTTCGGCGCCGATCCAGGCGGTGAGGTCGGTGCTCTGCCAGCCGACGAATTCGGGGCTGGTCCAGAGGGTCCAGACATGGCCGTCGGCGTCGACGCCGGTGATGTTGTGGCTTCCCCACGGGCTGACGAATGCGGAGATGGCGCCCTGGAAATGCGGCGCTGGGTTGTGGCGGATACTCAGTTCGTTGGTGAGGTTGTACAGGTACGTGAATGAGAATGGGTTATGGATGGTGTTCTGAACCTGACCGATGAGGTAGAGCTCCCCGAAGTCGTTCTGAACCGCGAGGATGTTCAGATTGTCCGGGCGGACCAGCACCACCATGTTGTTGATGAAATCGGGGTAGGCATCGGAGTCGATTGAACTGCCGTCACTCCTCGTGAGCTGCGCGGGGCGAGTTTCCCAGAGCAAGTAGGGCTTGCGGGTTGTGAGGCCGTCGAATTCAGGGAAGCTCGCGATGTGGACAATCGCGAATCTGGTGCTCACGCCTGCAAACTGCGGGCGGTTGGTGAGTGGATCGACCCAGCCGATCAGGGCGGAGTCACCGCTGAAGAAGTCGTCGCTGTAGGCGGCGTAGCGGAGTTTCCACTGGCCGTCGCCCTCGTCGATGGCGAGGGTGATGCGGCCGAGCTGATTGACGAAGGCGGTGGCGGTCCAGGTGCTGCCGCTGGCGGTGGCGGGAGTCGCGCCGGGCGCGGGCGTGGTGAGGCGGGAGTCGAAGCCGGCCTTGAAGTAATGGACGCCGACCGGGTTGTATGGGTCGGGGTTGCTGACGACAAAGCCGTGGGAGCTTGTGAACGAGACGGTTGTAGAGATGGTGGATGCGCCGAAGGTGGTGCGGTAAGTGGGTATGGCGCCGTCGGCGGCGTCGGAGCTGGTGCCGCTCTGGGGGTCGTAGAGCCGGAGCGTGCCGATGATCCAGTACCAGTGCTCGCCGGCGTACTTGCTCTTGTCCTCGGCCTGGAACCACAGGAGGCGGCCGTCGGAATCGAGGGCCTTGGGCCAGAGCGTGTCGGCGTACTCGGCGTCGAGGACGGCGAAGAGGGTGGTGAGCGTGGCGTCGGTCGTGCGTTTGACAAAGGAGTTGGTGGCGTAGTCCACGCCGACGATCACACCGTCGTCGGTGATCGCGGCGGCGTTTTGGATCGAGGCGATCTCTTCGAGCCCCGTGCCGACGCGATAGAGCATGGTGGTCCAGGATCGGTCGTTCGTGTCGGCGTTATAGGAATCGAGTCGGCGGCCAAGTGCGCCGTAGGTGGAATGGGCGAGGTACTCGCCCTGCCAGAGGTAGGTGGCGGTCGTGGCGTCGAGCCGCCAGATGGTGCGGTTGACGAGTTGGTTGGGCGTGCCTGAGTTGTTGCGGAGGCGTTCGACGAGAACGGAGCCATCGGCGAGGATGGCGCGGGGAGTCATGGCGGAGTCGAACGTCCAGCCGTCGGGTGTGCCGACGTAGGTGGTGATCGCGGCGGAGAGGTTGGTGAGCGTACCGGCGGAGAAGAGCCACGCGGCGCCGGAGCGGCTGATGAGAACGCGGCCGGTGTTGTCGATGTCGACGAATCGATCGGCGGAGCTCGTGGAGATGTCGGGAATGAGAGAGAGCCCGGTCGGCCCGGCGAGGTAGTAGGCGCCCGCGGAGGTTGAACGCAGGATCGTGTAACGGGCATCGCGCGACACATGAATCTGATCGAGGTCAGACGGGTCGAGCGTTGCGGAGTACACGCGCACGGTGCCGGAGGAGGTTTCGGAGGGCGAGGTGTTGACACCCAACGGCACGAGCCCGGATGCGATGGCAGTGTCGGCGAGGTGGTCGGCGTTGAAATCGCCGACGGCGATTGTGATGCCGAAGTTGGTGCCGGTTGCGGTGATGGTGTCGACGAGCGTGGAGGTAATGCCAGGGTGGTTGTAGTCGCCGGTGGGAATGTTGTGGAGGTAGACCTTTCCGCCGCCCGCGGACCCGGGAGCGCCGACGAGAATCAGGTCGCCGATCGTTGCGAGGGAATAGCCGAAAAGGCTGCCGGTTTCGGCGGAAGTCAGTGAGTGATCTGGCCGGAGCGGATTGCCGCTGAGGTGGAAGATCGCGACGACGCCGATGTTGTTCATGCCGAGGTCATCGCCGATACGCAGGCGTTCGCTCGGTGCCCCGACGGCGAAGCGCGGCACGCCGAATTGTTCGGGCGGCAGCGCGGCGAGCGAATAGCCAAGCATCGCGCCGTCGGCACTGCCCATGAAGTCCTCTCTCGGTCCCGAGTACGTGAGGATCGAGACTCTTCCGATGTTCGTATAGGCGTGGTTGAGCGTCGGGTATCCCGGGCTGCCGATGACCAACGTGCTGTTGCCTTCTCCGATTCCGAGGAGCGACCAGCCGTAGAGCTCGCCCGCGCGGATGCCCGCCCAAGCGACGGCGGTGTCATAGTTCGGGCCGTTCACGAGGTAGACGCGACCCTTGCCGTCTTCGCCGTCGGTCGGCGCGCCGATCGCGAGGTCCTCGGTCTGATCGGGGTTGAAGAGGCCCGTGGCGAGGGACCAGCCGAAGCGGGCGCCGGAGATCGCGTTGAAGGTTGAGCCCAGGATGGTCGAGACGAGCGCGCCGGTCGCGCCGTTGTAAATGAAGACCGCGCCGGTGGCGTCGTGGAGGGGCGAGCCGATGGCGATGTCTGCGACGCCGTCGCTGGTGGCGTCGGTGATCGCGGTGATGGCGCGGCCGAAGCCGATGTCGGCGCCGGCGGCGGTCCAGAGGAGCGTGCCGGTCTTGCCGCTGAAGAGCTGGACGAGGCCGACGGCCGATCCGCCGCCGGGTGCGCCGATGGCGAGGTCGTCGGCGCCGTCGGCGTTGATGTCTCCGATGTTGACGACGGTGCGCCCGAAGCCGGCGACTTCGCCGCCGGTCTGGGCCTCGATGGTGCTGATGAGGTAGGCGAACGCGTCCTCGGCGGTGTTGATGATGGTTGAGGGCGTGTAGAGGAGCGTGCGCGGCTCGAGCGCATCGATTAGGCGGTGCGGGTGGTGGGGCGGGCGATGCGGCGTGCGATCGGAGTTGCGAGAAGTGTGAATCGAACGGGCGGAGCCGAGTGATTGACGGAGCGAGGCGATGGAGTTCATGGCGACCTCACGAAGGTGTGGCGTGGTGTTGCACGACACGGGAAGGCCCGGACGGATCACCACGCTCGGCGTGAGGCCGAGGCTTGCGGCTGTCGTTGCGCTGTGTGCGAAGGCAGGCCCGCGAGTCGCGGCCACACCCGATGTGAGATGATACCCCGAAGACGAGGCAACGGATGCGAGTATGCGGTTGATTTCGCGCGAATCGATGGTGGCAAACTGGGAGAGATCCGCGGAGATGAAGGAAGAGTGAGCCCGTGGTTCGCAAGGTGTCAGTACGTGCGATAGCGCGGGTGTTCGCGCGACGATTCGTTTCGAGGTCGTCGCTCATCGTTGGCGTGGGACCCGGGTGCGATTGAGCAGGAATCCTTCTTACTCATCCACGAACAGCCCGAAGAGACTGGACGACTTCGGGTCTTTGTCGTTGAGAGAGCCGAGCTTAGTAGTTGTTTTTTCGCCGCGGGGCGTGGAGTACCAGTCGTTCTTCGCGCCCAGGTCGAAGAGAGCCGCGAAGCTGAAGACCTGATCGGCGTCGAAGTGGTACGAGTTCTCGCCGGGAGCGCCCTGGGTCGCGCCGTCGGGTGCGATGTAGCGGTCGCTCCCGCCCAGATCGATCAGCAGGCCCACGGCCTGTTGTGCCGAGGAGCCTTGCGAGAGCCCGTCGGCGCGGTAGATGTCGTTGCCGTCGCGGTCGATGAGCATGGAGACGGATTGGTCCCACGCCGCTCCTTGGGAGGCGGCGGTCATGCCCCAGTAGATGTCGTCTCCGGCATCATCGACGAGCAGGCCGGCGGCCTGGTGGGCGGACGAGCCCTGCGTGTAGCGGTTGCCGTGGTAGAAGTCGTTGCCGCCCGCGTCGTGGAGGAGCCCGAGGGCGAAGTAATATCCGCAGCCCTGCGCGAACTCACCGGCCTGGTAACGATCATCTCCCGCGAGGTCATAGATCGCGCCCACGCCGCCCTGGGCGTAGTTGCGGATGCCGAATCCGAAGCCCTGCGACATGGAGAGGAAGACGCCGGGTGTGTTGTAAGCGCTCGGGAAGTTGGTGCCGTCGGCGCGGTAGAGGTCGTTGCCGCTCACGTCGATGATGGCGCCGAAGCCGCGTGGTCCGCCGACGCCTTGGGTGAGTTTCTCGCCGAGGTAGGTGTCGCTGCCGGCGCGATCGATGACGAGCCCGGCACCGTAGAAGCCCGCGCCGATGCTCCAGCCGGAGGCTGGCCCGAGATTCTCGTAGCGATCGTCGCCCGCGTCGTCGATGAGCAGGCCGACGCCGAAGAGGCCGAAGGCGAGCGAGCCCTGCGAGGTGGTTCGATAGGTGTCATTGCCGGCGAGATCGTGGAGGACGGACAGGCCGAGCACGCCGGATGCCGGGCCGTTGAAATCGCTCTCGGAGATATGGGTGTCGTTGCCGGCGAGATCGACGATGACGCGAGTGCCGGCGCGGAGCTTGATGACGGAGTTTCCGGCGTCGGTGGCGATGGCGCGATCGACGACGATCTCGCCGGGCGGGTAGCGGTAGACGTCGTCGCCTCCGACGTCATAGACGCGGGCGATCTTGGACATGTCGTAGACGTTCGGGCCCGGGCCGCCCACGACGAGCGGGCCGATCGCGCCGTTCTCGCCCGCGGTGCCGGGCTCGAAATAGAGAATGTCGCCCTGCACGGCGGCGCGGATGTCGGCGGGCACATCGGCCCGCGGCGCGTCCTTGGCGTGGGGCGCCGCGGCGGCGACGACCTCGCCCTCGATCGCGGGGAGGCGTGAGAGCTGGTGCGACAGGATCGCCTGCATGTCGAGCCCGCGACGGATCGCGGCGAGATTGGTGAGTGCGCGATCGCGATCGCCCGCGACCGCGATGCCCACGTCGTCGCGGAGAGTGCGGACGAGATGCTCGACCTGGGCTCGTGCCGCGGCGGATTCGCCGGGGTCGGCCAGCGGCCCGATCCAGCGCGGGAGGCGCATGGTGGCGTCGGGGAGCGCGGGGTTGTCGAGCACGCGCGCGATGAGCGAGGTGATGGCGCCCATGTCGCCGGTGGATGCGGGCTTCACGAGATCGAGCACGGCTTTGTCGGCCATGTCGGCGCTGAGCGGGCGTCGCTGGATCTGGGCGACGAGCGGGAGCGCGTTGAAGTCGGGGCTGTTCGTGCTCACTCCCGCGAGATACGTCAGGAGCTTTGATACGCCGCCCGCGGGGACGGTGTCGCCCGCGAAGATGCCGACGTCCTGGGCTTTCTTGGCGATGAGCGACTCGAACGGGCCTTCGGGCATCGCGCCGTCACCCACGGGGCTCGGCGGCGCGGCGGGCGCGGGGATCGACGCGCCCTCTCGCACGGGGTGCATGAGCGTGCCCAGCCATTGATCGCGCGGTTCGAGCTTCACGACGACGCGTTGCTTGGTTCCCGCGGGATCGCCGAGCGGGACGGGCAGGTAGGCGTTGCGATTGGGCGCGACGGTGTATTCGATGGCGACCTCGGCGCCGACCTCGAGCGATTCGATGAGTTTCGAGTAGTTGGCGAGGTCGATCGCGCTGCCGTTGATGGAGGTGATGAGATCGCCGCGCCAGATGGAGGGCGAGGTGTATCCGTCACCGGCGAGCGGGCCGGGGCGAACGGAGGCGCAGACCGGGCCGTTGGGCGAGGCGCGCAGGTTGAGCCCGAGATAGGGGACGGGCTTGGGCGCGGGTGGAGCGGGCGGTGGTGTTGGTTGCGGCTGCGGCGCAGGCGGAGGCGTCGGTTGAGGCGCGGGCGGCTGCGGTTCGGGCGCGGGGTTCGGAGCAGGAACCGGCGCGGGCGGCGTTTCGGGCTTTGTTTCTGGCTTCGGTTCTGGTTTCGGTTCTGGGGCCGGCGGTTGAGGCTGCGGCGCAGGTGGCTGCGTTGGCGGCTCGGTCGGCGCGGGAGTGGGCACGGGAGTTGGCGCGGGAGTTGGCGTCGGCGCGGGCGGAGTCTCTGGTTTGGGCTCTGGCTTTGGTTCCGGCTTTGGCTCTGGCGCGGGAGGTTGAGGTTGCGGAGTTGGAGGCTGCGGTTGAGGTTCCGGTTTCGGTTCAGGCTTTGGTTCCGGTGCCGGAGGTTGGGGAGTTGGCGGCTGAGGCTCGGGCTTTGGCTCCGGTTTCGGCTCCGGTTTCGGTTCCGGCTTCGGTTCCGGCGCGGGCGGCTGCGGAGATGGCGTTGGAGGTTGGGGCTGCGGCTCCGGTTTTGGTTCTGGCTTTGGTTCTGGCTTGGGCTCAGGCGCGGGTGTTGGTGGCTGCGGCGAAGGTGTCGGAGGCTGTGGTTGTGGCTGAGGTTGCGGCTCGGGCTTTGGCTCCGGTTTGGGCTCCGGTTTGGGTTCGGGCGCGGGCGTTGGCGGCTGCGGAGTCGGTGGTTGCGGCGCGGGGGTGGGCGGCGTGGTGGGTGGTGTCGTCGGGGGCTCGGCGCGCACACCCCACGAGACGCAGGCGCTCAGCGTCACGATCCGCGCGGCGAGATTCCATCCTGCCAACCGGCGAGCCATTGCCTCAGCATAGACCAATCTGGCGGGCCTCGGACGTCAGTGCGTCAGACGATCGCGCAGGCGATCCAGCACGCCCTGCACGATCGGCGGGAGTGCTGTTTCGCTGGTTGCGTGCGGGTCTTCCGCGGCAGATGGCGGGGGTTCCGCGTGCCGAGTCATCTCTTCCGCCGCGGCCAGTCCATAGGTCTCGGCGAGCGCGTCGCGCATCACCTCGGGCGAGAGGCCCCACGCCGCGGGATTGGTCGTGACATCATCGTGCGCGATCGGATAGTCGATGCTCGTCGCGGGAGTCTGGTCGATCGCGTGCGCCGAAGGCTCATCGATCGGAGCCGCGGCCTGTTCGATCGGTGACGCGATCGCTTGCTCCACGGGTGAGGCGGGTGTCGCCTGCGATTCATTCGAATCGTGAGTGGTGCTCCCAGTGTGCGAGGGCGGTGCGGCGGGCGCGATGGGCGCGGCGGGCGCGACAGCGTCCGGCTTCGCGCTCGGCGTGGTCCTGGTTTCCAAGGCCCTGCTCGCGCCACGGATCGCCATCGCCTGGCCCGCGACGGCTCGTGCCGCGGTCTCTGCGAGCACGATCGATTCGTCGATCGCGCCCTGCAGCGACGCGTGACGCGACCAGAGCCGATCGAGGTCCTGGGCCGACGCGTTCATGGTTTCCAGCAGCTTCTCCTGGCGGGTGTGCTGGCGGTCCATGTCTTCCGCGGCCGAGAGAAGGAGCTGGGAAAGGTCGCGTTTGGCGATCTCGACCTGGTCGCGGATCGCGCCGAAGCCGCTGGCGGCGTCGATCGCGTCGAGCCGCAGCTGGTCGGCCTTGGCGAGCAGCGATTGGAGCACCGCGCCCGAGCCGTCCCGCGTCGCTTCGTTCATCACCTCCGCGGCGCGGAGGCAGAGCGTGTCGAGGCGGGCCAGTGTCGGGCCCGCGGCCGCCTCAAACTCGAAGCGCACCTTGGCGATGCGCTGGTCGAGTTCGGCGATCAACTCGCGCGTCGCGTCGGCGACGGGCCTGAGCCGCGTATCGACCTCCGTCGATGCCTTTGAAAGGCGCGATTCGAGCGATTCCATCTCGGCGGTCAGGCGTGCGCGGAGTGATTCACCGTGCGACGACAGCTCGTTCTGGAGCGAGGCGGCCTGGCGGCGGAGCTCGCCCGCGTTGTTGTTCGCCAGCGACTGCATCTGCGACTGCAACGCCTCGAGCTTTGAGAGCGTTGGGCCCGCGATCGCGCTCACGCGGGCCTGCGCGTCGCCCAGTTGCGATTCGATCTTCTGCTGGAGCTGGTTGAGGGGCGTGCCCAGGGACTTGGCGCGAGTCTCGGCCTCGTTGGTGAGGGCGCGGAGGCGGGCCTGCAGGCCGTCGGCCTTGGCGCTGAACTCTTGCGAGACCATTCCAGATCGCTGCGCGATCTCCTGCAGTTGCTGGGTGGCGTGCCCGACGATTGCCTCGGCGCGCTGCGCGAGCTGGCGATCGAGCGATTCGGCGCGCTGCTGCGATTCGGAGAAGCGGGCCGAGAGCTGCGTGTTCCAGTTCTCGCCGCGCGTGCCGAGATCGTCGCGGAGGGCCGTGACTTTCTTGAGCGATTCTTCAAGCTCGTGCGTCAGGCGCACCTGGGTCGCCTCGGCCCGGGAGATCGTGCGCTCCGACATGGTCGCGAGGCGGTCCTGCAATTCGTTGATCCGGGCCTGGGCGTGAGCCTGCGCCTGGGCGTCGAGCGTCTGCACGCGTCCCTGCGCGACCTCGAAGAGCGAGTTCAGACGCTGTTCCGCGCCGGTGACGACCTCTCCGATGCGGGCTTCGAGGCGAGCGACGTGCTCGGCGAGAAGGCGGTTCAGCGTCTTCTCGAAGTGCTCGGCGAGCTTGGCGTCGCTGGCCGCCAGCTGGAGCACCTGCTCGGCCTTGCCCAGACGCTGCTCGAGCGCGGGCATGATCTTGACGGTGGTTTCGAGGCGCTTCTTGAGTTCGTCGGTCGCCTGGCGCAGGCTGTCGCCCATCGACTTGACGTCGACCATCGCGGTCTGCAGCGACTGGCCGCGCCCCGCGGCCTCGCGGATCAACGACTTGAGCCCCTCGGCGTATTCATCGAACGCGCCGCGATCGAGCACACGCGGGGTGATGAAGACCTGGTCGGCGACCTCGGCGCCGATCCGGTTCGCGATCGCGTCGGCGTTGGTGGAGGTCGGCGCGGTGACGCGCACTGGCGATGGCTTGGCGATGGTGTCGGACATCCTGTCCCTTTCCGCGCCGGGCGGCGCGCGTCGCGTCGGCTCCGCCGCGCGGCGATACATCCTTATTCCCAACATCGGCAGAATCGACACGTCCGCGCCAAAGCTGCGGGCCCCCTAAACTGGCCGGATGCCCCGCCAACCATCGGAATCTCGGTTCGGACCCCGCCCGCCCCGTGGCAAAGGGGGGCGTGACCGCGCCCGCGCGACCAAGCGCCGCGGGCCGCGTGGCGCGGGAGATGCGGTTTCGACCGCGCCGCCGGGGATGGTCCGACTGCAGCGTGTGCTCGCGGACGCCGGGGTGGCGGCACGCCGCCAGTGCGAAAAGTTGATCGAAGATGGCCGGGTCGAGGTCAATGGCGAGGTGCGGGACCGGCTGCCGGTCTTTGTTGACCCGGCCCAGGACCGGATTTCCGTTGATGGGCGACCGATCCCCAGGGCTAGGGCCACGCGCAAGATTTACCTGATGGTTCACAAGCCCGAGCGGATGCTGGTCACCGTCGCGGACGAAGAGGGAATCGGTCGGCGGACGGTGCTGGACCTGGTCGACCATCCGTCGAAGCCCCGGCTGTTCCCGGTCGGACGGCTCGACTTCGAGAGCACCGGCCTCGTGCTCCTCACTAACGACGGCGAGATCGCCAACGTGCTGTCCCACCCGCGGTTCGGCGTGGAAAAGGTGTACCACGCGATGGTGAAGCGTTCGCTCGACGACGCGCACATCGCGGAACTGGAAGGCGTGATCAATCGCGCGGGACGCGAGAACGCCAAGACACGCGGGCGGCTGGGTGCGCCGGGCGTTGAGCTGTCGGTGATCCGGCGCGAGGCGGGGCGGACTCTGTTGGCCGTGACGATGCGTGCGGGCGCGAATCGCGCGGTGCGCGACGTGCTGATGAACGCGGGCTGCCCGGTGAAGAAGCTGACGCAGGTGAGGCTCGGGCCGCTGGAGTTGAAGGGCGTGGCGCTGGCGCAGTGGCGCGAGTTGACGCGGGACGAGGTGCGGGTGCTTCGGCAGGTGCTTTCGGCCGCTCGGCGGGGCAGGATCGGTGGGCGGGAATCGGCGGGCGGCGCGGGAGCGAGCCCGGTGAAATCCGAACAACGCGGTGAGGAACCGGATTCGGGCGAGGCGGAATTCGAGGATTGAGCCGCGGCGTGCCACGGGCGGAGGTCGGGCGGCGGATCGGAATCAGGACGGGCTCCGAAATGGTCGATAACCGGGAGCGGCGCGTGTGCCGCGGACGATGAGCAAAGACCAACCACAACGCCAAAACGCCGGGTCCAAGCGGGCGGGTGAGCCCGGCCTGGATTCGGGCTTGCTTGCGAGCGTGGACCGCACGCTGACGAAGGTCATCGAGCATCCGAGCGTGCCACGCCAGTTCGTTCACATCGTTCAGATGATCGTGATCGGGATGCGCCGGGTTCAGATCCCGCGCATGGCCGCGGCGTTGTCGTACCGGACGATCTTCGGGCTGATCCCGGTGCTGGTGGTGGCGATCGTGTTCTTCGCGGCGTTTGCAAGCCAGGAATCGGTGGCGCTGCGGATTCGGAACATCCTGCAATTCGCTGGGCTGGACAAGATCGAGCTGACATCCGCGGACCCGGTGCCGGCCCACGCTCCGAACGCGGGTCTCAATCCTGAGCTAACAAACCCGACGCCGGACGCGCCCGCGCTGGTGGGCCCGCCCAATCCGTCCCAGACTCGCCTCGACGCGTGGATCGAGGAGGCGGTGCAGCGAGTGCGCACGCTCCCGCCGGACACGCTGAGCGCGATCGCGATCCTGACGCTGGTCTATGCCGCGATCTCGATGATGGTGGACATCGAGAAGACGTTTAACCAGATCTACATGGCGCCGGGCGGGCGGAGCTGGCCGCGACGGATCATGCAGTACTGGGCGCTGCTGACGCTGGGCTCGCTGGGACTGATCTCGACCTTCGCGATCCAGGAATGGGCCAATCAACGCATCGACCAGATCAACAACATCGAGTATGTGGGCGGGGCGATCTATGTGGTAGCGCGATTTACGGTGCCGCTCCTCATCAGTTCGCTTCTTTTCTTCGTGGCCTACGCCACGGTTCCCAACACGCGCGTGCAGTTTTTCCCCGCCTTGATCGGGGCGGTGTTGGCGGCGTTGATCTGGGAGGCGGGGAAATACGGCATCACGACGTACCTGCGGAACGCCAAGGGGATTTCGTCCCTGTATGGCCCGCTGGCGTTGGTGCCCCTGTTCCTGCTCTGGGTGTATGTGACGTGGATCATTGTGCTGTCGGGGCTGCAGGTGTCGCACGCGCTGCAGACGTATTCGACCGCGAAGGCCGCGGGCTTGACGAGGTCGGTGCTCGAGACGCTTGGGCTCGTGACGCAGGCGGCGGAGTCGCGCCGGACGCTCGTGGTTGATCCGGCGTCGACGCTGGTCGTGATGTGCGACGTGGCGGGGCGATTCCGCGCGGGCAAGCCCAGTGGCTCGTCCATCGTCGCGGACAAGACGGGTATCGATGAGCGCGTGGTGTCGGAGATGCTGGAGCGACTGTGGCGAGCGGGGCTCTTGCACCGGGTCTCGGGTGGAGAGGATGACGGGTCGTACACGCTGGTCGGGCCGCCCGAGAGCGTGCGGGCCCGAGACGTGATGGTGGTGGGGGAGGAACTGGTCGCGGTCGATCGCGAGCGGGCTCCCAAGCTGCTTGGCGAACTGTCGGCGGCGCGTCTGTCGGCCTTGGACGGGCGGACGCTCGCGGATCTCCTGCCGCCAGTGGCGGTAGGGGCGGAACCGGCGGCCCAGGCACGTCCAGCGACGGCCTAGCCCGGACACCCGCGACGGCTTGGCCTATTCTGTGGGGCGACGTGAAAGTGCCTCGGGCCTCGGCCGGGGCGTAGCCAGCCAGCGAGGAACGCGATGGGCATCGAAGCAGCACTCCCGGTTGACGGATTCGTGACGACGCAGTTGCGCCGGGTCATCAACTTCGCCAGGCGGAACAGCCTGTGGCCCATGCCGTTCGCGACGGCGTGCTGCGGCATCGAGCTGATGGCGACGGCGTGCTCGCGGTACGACCTTGCCCGTTTCGGGGCTGAGGTCATGCGATTCAGCCCGCGCCAGTGCGATCTCCTGATCGTGGCGGGTCGGGTTTCGATCAAGACGATGCCGGTTCTGCAGCGGATTTACCAGCAGATGACCGAGCCCAAGTGGGTGATCTCGATGGGCGCGTGCGCCTCCACGGGCGGCGTGTTCGACACGTACGCGGTCGTGCAGGGGTGCGATCAGTTCATCCCGGTGGACGTGTATGTGCCGGGTTGCCCGCCGCGCCCGGAGCAGTTGATCGAGGGCGTGATGGCGATCCAGCGGCACATTGATCGCGAGGGGATGCCGCCCCCGGGCGGGAAGCGGATGCCGCTGGGGATCGCGATCCAGCCGACGCACGCGCCCAGGCCGCAGCCGGTCGGGCTGACGCTGGGCAGCTGAGCGGAAGCGTTTCGGCGGGCTGAGTTTATGAAATATGGTCGTTCGCGAAGCTCGTTGCGAGGGGCTTGACCGCGCGCTGATTTTGCGATAAACCAGTACTGAAGTTCGGTATCGGTTGGGTGGCCCGTCCGTTCGGACTATGGGCCCCAAGGGCGTCGTTCTGGCGCGGAATTTTCAGGTGGCGGGAGGTCCCGCCGGGAGTCGGAGCATGGATCGAGTGGACGTCAAGAGGCGGACGTGCGTTCGCGGCTTCACGCTCATCGAGTTGCTCGTGGTGATCGCGATCATCGCGTTGTTGATCGGGATTCTGCTGCCGGCGCTGGGCAAGGCGCGCAAGAACGCGCAGCAGATGCACTGCCAGACCAACTTGAAGACGATCATGCAGGCGACGCAGATGTACGCCAACGACTGGAAGGACTTCCTGCCCCTTCCGAACTGGCTGGATTCACGGACCAACAAGAAGCCGGGCTGGCTCTACAACCCCGACCCCAGCACGCCCGCCGCAGACGCCAAGTGGAAGGAACTGTGCGAGGTCGGCGACAAGAACAAGGACTATGCGAAGTTCTACGAGACGGGCTCCTTGTGGAAGTACCACGAGATCAAGAAGACGTACCGCTGCATCGGGCACAAGGAGCCGTATATCCAGCGATCGGGCTGGGCGACGAGCTACCTGATGAACGGCGCGGTGGTCGATTTTGGGCGGCGGTACATCGCGCGGAGGCTGACCGAGTATCGCCCCGAGGCGGTGCTGATGTGGGAAGCGGACGAACAGGGCGCGGGGTGGAACGACGGATCGAGCTTCCCGGACGAGGATCGTTCGACATCCCGTCACGACAAGGGGGCGACGGTGGGCTCGTTTGACGGGCATGTGTGGTGGCTGGCTCGTATGAAGTTTGATGACGAGCTCACGAAATCGCCCGGAAAACTGTGGTGTGTGCCGACCGGTAACGGGCATTAATCGCTCGGGAGTGAATCCGAACATGATGGCGTTGCGATGTTGTCCCATGGCGGGGTTTCCTGCCGCGGGAGGCGATCGCATGGTCGGACGTGACACGGACGGTGTGACCTGGCGGCAGAGCGTGCGTGCTCGCGCTTCGATGGTGCTGGCGTTGTGCGGGGTGGCGATGGGGGCGATGGTGGGCGTGTGCCGTGCTCAGGACGCGGCCGCGGGTGCCGTGCCAGCGGGAACGGCCGCTCAGGAAGGGACCTCGACCGATCGGCCGTCGTCGGGCGCGAAAGCGAAGTTGCCCGCGGATTCGGAAGGGCTGCCGGCGGTGCAGCGCGTGGGCGGCGACAAGGACGCGAAGATCGAGAAGCGAGGCGAGAACTACTACGCGGGCGTGTGCTCCATCACGACGCCTCTGCCTGTCGGGTATCCCGATCCGACGCCTCCGGGCGCGATCGATGTGAAGGTGTATCCGTCGGTGCGGCGGGCGGAGGTGAGCGGGACGACGATGCCGGACTACGGCATGTACCAGGGCTTTTTCCCGCTGTTCAACCACATCAAGAAGCGCGAGATCGCGATGACGTCGCCGGTGGAGATGGACTATCGGATGCTCAAGGCCGACGGCACGCAGACGCGGGACCACGAGCGATCGGGCGACGCGTACAAGCCAACGGAGAACGAAGCGGGCGAGAAGGACGCGGCGTGGACGATGTCGTTCCTGTATCGGAACGAGGGGCTTGGTCCCACGGGCGCGGACGGGCGGGTCGAGGTGCGCGACGCCGAGCCGTTGGTGGTGGTGTCGATCGGGATGAAGGGTTCGTACATGACGGCCCGCGTGAAGATCGGGGTGGCGAAGCTGAACGCGTGGCTGGAGTCGCAGGACCAGTGGGAGGCGGCGGGCCCGGTGCGGGCGCTCTATTACAACGGGCCGGACGTGGCGCGGCAGGATCAGTGGTCGGAGGTTCAGGTGCCGGTGAAGCGGAAGGCGCGGGTGGACGGCGTGAGCCAGGCCAAGGACGCGACCTTGCCAACGTCACAGTGAACACGGAGATTGGCCCGCGGCGGGCGCGGCTTACAGCAGGTCGCGGAGGGAATCGATGAGTTCGCCGATGTAGGGCTCGTAGTTTTTCCAGCGGTTGGTTGAGGTGGAGTAGATGGGCTTGCGAACCTGTCGGACGCTGGCGGTGTTGACGATGCCGTCGCGGGCGTGGAAGGCCAGGCATTGGTCGTCCCAGGGGAGCCCGATTTGGTCGATGATCCGGCGGGCGTTTCCGGCGGTGTCGGCGACGATGTCTTCGTAGGCGCAGTCGATGATTCGGTCGCCCAGGAGCGTGCTCCAGTGTTTCATGAGGCGGTGGTAGTTGCGGTACATGCACGCGATGCCGCGGAGAGAGACCGCGTAGTCGTGAGACTCGCGCAGCCAGGTGGCGTAAATGGAGAGGCAGGTGTCGAGCGGATGGCGCCGGTTGTGGATGATGGAGGCGCCCGGGAGCGCCAGGGAGATCAGGCCCAGGTGCATGAAATTGTGGGGCATCTTGTCGACGACCCGACGAGCGTCGGGAGCCAGGACTCGGATCGAATCGAGGTACTCATCGGCCAGGGTGTCGAGCGCCCCGGGTGTTGAGAGGGCCACGGCGCGGCTGGGTGTGGTGGTGGTGCCGATCCGCGCGGAGAGTGAGATCGCGAGCATGATCATCGTGGGCTGTTCGCCGACGCCCGCGGCCTGCGGGTGCCCTCCCAGGATGCGTTCCAGGAGCGTGGTTCCCGAGCGGGGCATGCCGACGATGAAGACGGGCGTGCGGTCGGGCCGGGTGGAGCGGGGGAACGAGGCGAATCGGTCGGACGGGAACGACGCGATGATGTCGTCGAAGCGAGCTTCGAGTTGGGCGGCGTCGAACGTCTGCGGGAGCAGTGAGTTGGCGCGGTGGTAGGCGCGGAAAGCGCCCGCGTAGTCGCCCTCGTCGTCGAGAAAGCCCGCGAGAGCGAACTGAAGCCCAATCATTCCGGGGGAATTCGTGCTGAGGCGCGTGATGGCGTCTAGAAGTCGGCCGCGAGCGAGTTGGGCGTGTTCGGTATTTCTGGCGCTGATGGCGTACTGCGCGATGGTGGCGGGGTTTGCGTCGGGATCGGCGGAGAGTTTGGCGAGGACTTCGAGGGCGTCGTCGCGCCGTCCGAGCGCCTCCAGGGCACGAGCTCGTGAGAGGTGGAGATTGGTGCTGGCGGGGTCCAGGCGGAGCGCCTGCTCGAACGCGGCGAAGGCTTCCTCGGGTTTGGAGAGGCGGATGAGGCACTCACCCAGAGCGGCGAGTGTCTGGGGCGTGCGGGCCAGTTCCGCGGCGCGGCGGAAGTGGGGGAGGGCGGCGGTGGGGCAGCGCGAGCCGTTTGTCGCGTGCGCCATTGCGAGCTGCGCCTCGGCGTCGCGTGGATTGAGCTCAAGGGCGCGGGTGAGCGGCGGTATCGCGGCGGTATCACGGCGCTGCGCGAGGTACATCCGGCCGAGCTGGGCCCAGGCGCGGGCGGCGCGGGGGTCGATCGAGATGGCGACGCGGAAGGCGGCTTCGGCCTCGACGTGCCGTCCGAGGGCGGCCAGAGCTCGCCCGCGATCGACATGGGCCGCGGCGTTGTCCGGGCGCAGCGCGATGGTTCGGGAGAGAGGCACCAGAGCCTCGGCGGGGCGTCGTTGTTCGAGGAGCACCAAGCCAAGCTGGTGCTGTACGCCGGCTTGGCGAGGGTCGGTCTGAGCAACTTGGGACAGAAGTCGCTCGGCGCCCGCGAGGTCTCCTGCGGCGTGGAGGCGGGCGGCCTGGCTGAGCAACTGAACCACGCGGGACATGGGGTCTCCTAGAGGAACGCGCGCAGGCCGTCGATCAATTCGCCGATGAACGGCTCGTAGTTCTTCCATCGCCCGGCGGAGGAGTCGTAGATGGGTCGGCGGACCTGGTTCACGCTCGCGGTGACGACGGGCCCGGCGGACTTGTGGAACTCCAGGCACGCGTCGTTCCAAGGCAGGTCGAGGGACGCGATGACGCGGTGTGCCTCGCTCTCGAGGTTGGCGACAACGTTTTCGTAAACGACTTCGGTGGGGCGACGGTCAAGAACGTTGCTCCAATGGTCCATGAGGCGTCGGTATTCGGTGTATTCGGCAACGAGCCCGGCGAGCGTGAAGCGATAGGCATGGGCCCGGCTCAGGGGTGTCATGAAGCAGGAGATGCAGGTGTCGAGGGGATGGCGCGAGGCGTGGATGACGGTGGCGTTGGGGAAGAGCAGGCTGATGAAGCCAAGGTGAAGGAAGTTGTGGGGAAGCTTGTCGATGACGCGGTCGGCACCGGGCGCCATTGATTGGATCTTCTGAAGATAATCGCCGGCGATCGCGGCGACGTGCGACGGTGTGAGCAGCTTGAGCGCGTCCGGCGGGGTTCCCTGGATGCCCAAACGCGCGGCGAGCGATGCGAAGAGGCGGGGGATTGTCTCCAGTTCGCTCACGCCCTTGGCCTGGGGGTGCGCGTCGATGATGCGTTCGAGGAGAGTCGTGCCCGAGCGTGGCATGCCGACGATGAACGCGGGGTGGCGCTCGCTGGGGTCGCCTTTGGAGTACGCGGCGAGCGCCTCACGAGAGAAGGCCTTCATGATCGCGTCGGTCCGGGCGCGGGCTTGGGCGGCGCTGAACGGGGGCGCGGTGATGGCGTTGCCCTTCTTGAAACTCTCAAAGGCCTCGGCGTAACGGCCTTCGGCGTCCAGGAGCGATCCCAGTCCGGTGAGGATGTGACCGTGGGAATCCTGCCCAAAGGGCCACGGGCGTTCGAGCGACGCGCGGAGGAGATCGATGGCGCGTCCGCGGTCCGGGCTCTGCCTCATGAGGCTGGCGTATTTCTGGAAAAGGTCCGCGGCCGCCGAGCCGTCGCGGATCGCTTCTTCGGCGATGCGGATGGCTTCGTCGCGTCTTCCCAGAGTCTCGGCGATTCGGGTGCGGGTGAAGGGGACTCCGGGGAATCGCGGGTTGATGGCGGTGGCCTTCTCGATGGCCTGGTGTGCCTCTTCCACGCGGGTGAGTGAGCAGAGGCAGTTGGCCAGAGCGGCGTACTGCCGGACTCCGCCGGCCTGTTCGGCGGCCTTCTGCAGGTGCGGAAGGGCGAGCTCGACCGCGCCGTGATCGGCGAGCATCATCCCGAGCGTGAGAGTGGTTTCGGGGTCTTCGGGGGCCAGCTGGTGTGCGCGCTGGATCACGGTGAGGCTCTTGGGACCGGCGTTTCCGCGATGGAGGGCTACGGCGAACTCGCGCCACAGGACGGCGTTGTTGGGCTCGATGGAGGTGGCGCGCTGGAGGGCGGCGGCGGCGCGCTGCGGTTGGCCCAGCTTCATCTCGGCCCGCGCCGCTTCCACCAGCGCCGGTACATGCTGGGGGTTCAGGCGTCCGACCCTCGCCAGGGCCTGGAGGGCCTCGTTCGGGCGGTTTGCGGCGTTGTGCGCCGCGGCGAGTTCGGTCCAGGCGGTGGCGTTCTGCGGATCGGCCTGGGCGGCGTTGGCGTACGTCTGGCAGGCGGCGTCGAGCTGTCCGTTGGCGGCCAGCGAGCGGGCCTTCTGCAGCAGGTTGGAGGCGTGGCTCATGAATTCCTCGCGATCAGAGATAGTCCTTCAGTCCTTCGATCAACTCGGAAAGATAGGGCTCGAACTTCTTCCAGCGTCCGATGGACGAATCGTACATGGGTCGTCGGACCTGGCTGGCGCTGGCGGTGATCACGGAGTGCCGTCCCTCGTAGAACTTCAGGCAGGCGTTGTTCCATTCGAGCCCTGTGGCGGCGATCAGGCGGCGCGATTGGCCCTCGGGATCGGCGATCAGTTCCTCATACTCGATCTCGACGAGACGATCGCCGAGCACGGACTTCCAGTGCGCCATGAGTTCGCGGTACGCGCGGTAGGCGGTGACGAGATTGGCGAGCGAGGCCGTGTAGTCGTGGGCGACGATCAGGGGCGTTGCGAAGCAGGAGAAGCAGGTGTCCAGCGGGTGGCGGCGGCAATGCACCATCGTCGCGCGCGGGAAGGTGAGCGCGATCACGCCCAGCGCGAGGAAATTGTGCGGCATCTTGTCCGCGACGCGGTCGGCGCGTGGCGCGTGGCGCGAGAGCATCGCGAGATACTCGGCGGCGATTGCGTCGAGTGCCGCAGACGTGGCCGAGTCAAAGCAGCGCGGGAACGGCGATGAAACGCCGAGACGGCGTGGGAGCTGGTCGATCATGGCCAGCAGCTCTTCGCGCTCGCCGATCCCGGCGGCGCTCGGGTGTCCGGCGATAATCTGCTCGAGCAGCGTGGTGCCCGAGCGCGGCATGCCGACGATGAACACGGGGCGAGGGTCCTGGCAGGTCGAGCATGGGAACGTGTTCATCGCGTCGGCGCTGAAGACCTCGGCGAGTTCGCGCATGCGACGCGTATGCTCGGGAGCGTTGAACGTACGCGGGTAGCACGCTTTGCCTTGGCGATAGGACTCGAACGCGCCGGCGTAGTCGCCCTCGGCCTCGAGCAGGGCGCCCAGGGCCATGTGAAGCTGCAAGGTGCTGGCGGGGTTGCCGCCGAAGTCACGAAGGCGGGTGCGGCAGAGGTCGATGATCGCGGCGCGATCGGGGGACCTTGTGCAGAGCGCGGCGTACTGCGCGAGCAGGGCGTTGGTGCAGGACGGGCCGCTCACCACACGGGCCAGAGTCTGGATCGCCAGCGCTCGGTCGCCGAGCGATTCGGCGGCGCGGGCCTTGCCGGACAGGGCCTCTGGGTGGTCGGGCGCCAGCGCCAGGGCCCGATCGAATGACGCCATCGCTTCGCCCACGAGCCCATTGACGAGCAGCACCTGGCCGAGCGTGGCGAGTTCGGACGGTCCTTGGTGGATCGCGACGGCGGCGCGCGCCGGGTCGATTGCCTCGTGAATTCGCCCGAGCGCGTGAAGGCCAGCGGCCCGGAGCCGCTTGATTTCAGGATCACGCGGCAGGAGAGCCTCGGCGCGCGCCAGGGCGCCCGCGGCATCGGCGAGCCTGCCGGTGGCGTGCAGGCGTACGCCGAGTTCGCGCCATGCCTGCGCATCGGACGGAGCGATCCGCGTGGCGCGTTCGGCGGCGCTGACGGCCGGGCCCAATTGACCGCTCTCTCCCAGGGCGCGCGCCAAGTCGACGAGGATCGGGGCGGAATCGGGCTTGAGCCTGGCCGCGTGGGAGAGCAGCTCGGCGGCCTCGCGCGCTCGCCCGAGTTGACGCAGCAGGGACGCCAGTTCCTGCATGATCGGGACGCTCGCGGCCTGGTTGGTGACCGCGGCGCGGAGGAGACGCTCGGCCTCCGGGGCGCGCCCGGAGGCGGCCATCGCGCGAGCCGACGAGATGACCTGGAGCGCCTTCATGCGTGGTTTGTTCCGGGGCGGTGTTCCCCAGGGCTAGAGGAATTCACGGAGCCCATCGATGAGCTCCCCGATGTAGGGTTCGAACTTCTTCCATCGTGCGATCGACGAATCGTACATGGGTCGACGGACCTGACTGACGCTGGCGGTCGTGACGGCGCGCTTGCCCTCGTAGAACCTGAGGCACGCCGGGTCCCAATCCAAGCGGGTGGCGGCGATCAGGCGGCGTGATTCGGGCTCGGGATCGGCGACGAGCTTCTCGTACTCCATCTCCGTCAGTCGCTCGCCCAGAACGGCCTTCCAGTGCGCCATGACTCGGGCGTACTCGCGGTAGTTGGCGACCAGATTGGGCAGAGAGGTTGCGTACGCGTGGGCTGGGCCCAGCGCGGTGGTGAAGCAGGAGAGGCAGGTGTCGAGCGGGTTTCGCTTGCTGTGGATGAGGGTCCCTCGAGGGAACATCAAGGCGATTGGGCCCAGGGCCATGAAGTTGTGCGGCATCTTGTCGACCACCCGCTCCTTGCCCGGCGCCAGCTCGTCGAGGTGGGCGGAGTACTCCGCGGCCATCTGATCGATCACACCCTGCGTCATCTGGCTGAAGGCGGGGGGGAAGGTGGCGGCGATGTTCAGGCGCGCCGGGACGCTGCTGACGAGGCGCAGAATGTCCTCGAGCTCGCCGACGCCCACGGCGCGCGGGTGCCCGGCGATGATCTGCTCGAGCAGCGTGGTTCCCGAACGCGGCATTCCCACGATGAAGACCGGTCGCTCGTCGGCGCTGGTCGAGGTCGGCAGCCGCATCATCGCGTCGGCGGAGAAGGTCTCGATGAGCTGGCTCATCCGCAGGCGAGTCTGGTCGGCGCTGAAGGTTCGGGGATACAGCGACTTTCCGCGCTTGTAAGCCTCGAACGCGCCGGCATAGTCGCCCTCGGCTTCCAGGAGTGAGCCCAGCGCAAACCAGAGCGCGATCGTGTTGGCGGGGTTGTTGGTGGGGGTCGCCAGGCGGGACTTGATCAGACTGATCGCGGGTCCGCGCCGCTCGGGGGCGCCGGCCGCGAGGGTGCCGAACTGGGCGATCGCCGCGTTGGCCGCGTTGGGCTTGTCGATGATCCCATCGAGGAGCGACAGGGCGAGCTTCTTGTCGCCGAGTGCTTCGGCGGCGCGTGCCTTTCCGGCGACCGCTTCGGTGAGCCCGGGCGACATCCGCTCGGCCTCCGTGTACAGGTTCATGGCCTGATCGGCCTCTCCCGTTGCCAGCAGCGCGGTGGCGTAGGTGATAAGTTCGGCCAGTCCGCGATGGGCTTCGACGGCGCGACGCCCGACGTCGACAGCGCGGGTGTTGCGTCCGAGGTCCTGCAGGCAGAGCGACAGCATCATGAGCGCTTCGGCGCTTCGAGGGGCCAGCGACTGGGCGCGCGTCGCGGCGTTGAGCGCCTCGTGGGTGTGCGACATGACGCGGTGGCGGCGTGTTAGTTCGATCCATGCGGCGGCGCTGGATGGATCGACGGTGGTCGCGCCTTTGGCCGCGGAGAGGGCCTGCGGAAGGTTGCCCATCGCGGCCTGAGCGCGGGCCATTCCGACCAGTGCGTCGGCGTGGTCGGGCTTGACGCGGAGTGTCTGGCCGAAGACCTCCGCCGCGTGGTGCGGGCGGCGCATGTCCATCAGAACGCACGCGAGCGAGTACCAGCCCTGCACGTTGTTGGGGTCGCTGATCACGACCTGGCGCAGGATCCGCTCTGCTTCATCGAGCTTTCCGGACGTGGCGGCCTTTTTGGCGTTGGTGATGAGTTGGACAGACTTCATGCGCGTGCAATCCTATCGGCCGGGGGCCCGCTGGCCGTCGCTCCGCCGGAACAAACTACCGTTGGTCGTGATTATCGGGACCGTTCGGCTCGCGGGCGAACCAAACACACTCCCGCGGTTCCATACGTCCGCCAAGGCTCGGCGGTTTCGGCGGGCGGGTTCGGTGGGTGGGCGGGCAGGATATGCTCGGGGTCGTGCTGATTTATCTCGCCATTGTCGTGGTGATGGGGCTGGTGACCTTTGTCGCGTTCTGGCTCGACAAGCGCCGGGCCGTTCGCGGTGATCGGCGAATCTCGGAGCGGGCACTGCACGCGATGGAACTCGCGGGGGGCTGGGTGGGGGCCATAGCGGCGATGTTCGTGATCCGCCACAAGAACCGCAAGCCGGCGTATTGGGCCGTGACCGGCGTGATCGCCCTGGCTCACATGACCGTGATTTGGATCGCCTACGCGTGAAGAAATCGTGGGAGACTGTCCATGGAACTGTCTGTGCGAAGCACGGATGGGGAGGCGAGGGGCAGCCCGGTTGCGGGAACCCGCCGTCGGCCGCCCGAGTGTCGGCGCGATCCACGGGGCGCGTCGCCATGCCATCCGCGCTCGCCGACGCACAACTCAACGTTGAACACCACCGCGAAAACGCGAGCAACATCGCCGCGCGCCGCCATTGCCCATTGCCCGTCCCCTCCAAACACCGAGTCACCAAACTCCCGCACCCGCATGAGACCACTCGCCGTACAACTCACCATGGCACGCTCGCTCGCGTTCCTTCTCTCGCTCCTCTTGCCGCTCACCGCGCTCGCCGACGGCGGGGTCTTCCTTCATGTCGACACCCGCGCCAACCTCCCCGACCAGCAGGCGATGATCGTCTATCTCGACGGCACGGAAACGCTCGCGATCGAAACCCGCGCCAGGGCCGCCGGCGACGAGATCGCCTGGGTCGTGCCGCTCCCCGCGATCCCCGAGGTCTCGCCCGCGACCACCGGCACCATCCCGACGCTCCGCGCCGCGTGCGCGCCGAGGCGGATGGACGTGCCGGGGCAGTTCGCGTTCGCGCTGGGCTGGCTTCTCATGGCGGCGCTCTGCATGTTCACGTCCAAAGGCACCGAGCGTCGCGGCGCCTACGTCGCCTGCGCGTTCTTGCTGTTCTTCGTGGGTTGCCTTCTCTTGCCCACGCTCGGCAAAGCCCGCGGCGGCTCTGACGACGGCGTCAGCATCGCGAGCCGCTCCATCGTCGGCAGCTACGAGGTCACCACCATCAACCCCGAGGGCGGCGATCTCATCGCATCGTGGCTCAATACCAACGGCTTCAAGACCCCCGCCGACGCGATCCCCGTGCTCGAGCAATACGCCAAGGAAGGCTGGTGCTTCGTCGCGTGCAAGCTGCGCCGCGACGACGCGGGTGAGTCGCTCCTCACGCCGCACCCGCTGGTCTTCCGCTTCAAGACCGACCGCGTCGTGTACCCGATGCGCCTGACCGGGGCCGCCAACACCGGCGACCTCTCCCTCGAGCTCTACGTCTTTGGGAACAGCGAGGCGCGCGTCGAGGGAATGGAGACGCGCTACTCGCAGCGAGCGGTCGGCGATCACGCTCGCTTCACGATCAACTCCCCAGAGCGCTCGCACCCCGCGATCGCGGCCCTGGCGAAGGGAACCACGCGCCTCACCATGCTCCGCGGCACATTCACCCGCGACGATATGAAGCGCGACATCACCATCGACTGGCGCGAGCCGCACGACTTCATCGCCAGCGTCGCCGGTCAGCAGGACGCGACCATGCTCGGGGTGTGCATCGCGATCCCCGTGCTGATCGTCGCCGCGGTGTACACCAAGATCGCGCAGGTTCGCGGCAAGGCGCCCCGTGTGCGACGGATACTGGTGGCGTCGCTGCTCCTGGCCGCCCTCTCCGGCGGCGTCGCGTACGCGAGCGTCGAGAAGGCGCCGATGGTCCTGGGGCGATCCGCTCCCGTTCGCAGATTGCGATTGATCGCGGAAGCAACATACATCGTCCGATCACGGCTGTCTTCACCGGATGCGCCACGTACGCTCAACGACTTTCGCGCCGCAATCGCTGAGGCCTTGGCAGCGGAGCAACCCGACCTGGCACAACGACCGATCGAGCAAGACTCCCCCGGGAATTACACGCTGGAGGAACTGGACGGGCAACCCAACCTGCTGATCTATGAGTACGGAGCAGTCGAGCGCCAACCACTCACGCCTCTGCTCGCTCCCAGGCAGTGACTCAGTCAATCAACATACAACGACTTCTCGCGCGAATACCCCGCACACCGCCGCTCGACGTCATCGCGGCCTGTCTTCTTCATGATCTCTTCTCACTCCGTCTCTTCGTCTCTCCGAGCCTTTCCATCAGCTTCGGGTACCACATCGCGGCATCCCACTCGGCCCGTGTGTAGCGCACGCCCTCGCGCCCGAGCGTCCGGCGCAGGTCATGATCCGACAGCAACCGATCGATCGCGCCGATGAACGCGTCGTCGTCCCGCACGGGGCACAAGAGGCCCGTGCGCCCGTGGATCACCGACTCGCGCAGGCCCGCCAGGTCGCTGGTCACCACCGCCAGCCCGCGGCTCGACGCCTCGACCGCCGCGAGGAGCAGCGTGTCCTTCTCGGTCGGCATCACGAAGATGTCGCCGGCCCGCAGGTGATCGCGGATGAGCTCGTCGTGCGGCACCGGGCCGTGCGCAAAGACGCGCGTGCCGCGCACCTCGGACGCGCGCGTGCCGTAGACGTGCAGCTCCACGCCGCGCGAGGCCCAGCGTGCCTGGTGCCAGCGCAGCAGGCGCGGCCCGCCCTTGCGACGCCACTCCATGCCGACGAAGACGAGCCGCGGAGCTTCCGTGCGCGAGCCCTCATCGGCGCCCCCGACGTCCGGCGCCTCGGCCAGCGCGAGCCCGGGGCGCGCGAGGACCGCGCGATCGCCGAGGCCGAAGTCATCGCGCACGGACGCGAGCGCCCAGTTGCTCCAGCATTCGATGGCGTCGGCGCGCTCGAACACACGGCGCTCCGCGCTCGCCAGGAGCTTCGACGGGACCGACGCCATGCCCAGCTCGCGCCGCATCAGCGGCGCGGTCGCGTCGATCTGCACGATGAAGCGCGGCCCATCTTGTAACCCTTCGAGCATGGACGCGACGCCCGACGCGAAGTGCTGCGTCGTGACGTGGATCACGTCGAAGCGCCGCACGTCGAGCGGGCCTCGCAGCCAGGCGCGAACGCGCGCGCCCCACAGCATCATGTTGCGGTGGTTGTGAAGGTCCCATGACGATCGCTTGAGCCCGGGGATCGACACGCCCGCGGCCGACATCGCGGGGGTGGGAAGGAGCTTGACGTGAACCGCGTCGAGCTCGCCGCGCGACGCCGAGTATCGCTCGAGGTATCGCCCGAGCGTGGCGAAGCCCATGCGGCCGAAGGTGAGGAAGAGCACGCGCGTCTGGCTGCGTGGCTCCCGCGGCGGGAGGTCCGCCTCGCGCAGTGCCGCGGGATCGCTCGTGACGGTGCGGATCATTTCGGCGACACGGGCGCGGGCGTGTTGGTGTTGGCGGGCGCGGCCGGCTGCGCGGTTTGTTGGGCTGCTTGTTGGGTCGCTTGTTGGGCGGCCTGCTCGCGTGCCTTCATCTCGGCCGCCTGCTGCTGCTTCTTCATCTGGAAGAAGCCGAGCAGCATGAGCCCGATCGCCAGCCCGATGAAATAAAAGCCGAAGCGCCGGGCGGCGTCGGACCACTTGTTCGAACTCTGGTTCGCGGGTGTCGGCATTCGGTCGCTCGCGGTCGGGACAATTCTGGTCGAGACACTGGCGGTCGGGGGGACGTGTGCGCTACAGCGTGATGATAAGCACGCGACGAAGCGACGTTACCCGCCGCGCTTGCGTTTGCCCTTGCGGTCGGCGCGGACGCCGGGCATGCCGGCGCGGCCCTGCTTCCGCCTGGTGCCGTCGCCCTCGTCCAGCTCGGAGAGGCGCACCTTCACCGCGCCGCCGTCGAAGCGCGAGGAGTCGTCGCGGAGTTTCTTGAGCTTCTGGACCTGGTCGCGCAGGGCCGCGGCCTTCTCGAACTGCAAGGCCTCGGCGGCCTCCATCATCTCCGCCTCGAGCTGGCGGATCAGCTCGCCGACCTCGAAGGCCTCCTCGCGGGTGGCGACGGCGTCGCGGGCGGTGCGGCGCGCCTTGAGCTGGACATCCAGACCGTGGCGGATCGCCTTCTTGATCGTCTCAGGCGTAATGTTATGTTCTTTATTGTACGCGCTCTGCTTGGCGCGGCGGCGCTCGGTCTCGCCGATCGCGGCGGACATGGCGGGCGTCATGGTGTCAGCGTACATGATCACTCGCGCGTTGACGTTTCGCGCGGCGCGTCCCATCTGCTGGATGAGGCTGGTGGGCGAGCGGAGGAAGCCCTCCTTGTCGGCGTCGAGGATGCACACGAGCGACACCTCGGGGAGGTCGAGGCCCTCGCGCAGGAGGTTCACGCCGACGAGCACGTCGAACTCGCCGGTGCGGAGCTCGGTGAGAATCTGCACGCGGTCGAGCGTCTCGATCTCGCTGTGCAGGTAGCGCACGCGCAGGTCCTTCTCGGCGATGTACGCCGCCAGGTCCTCGCACAGGCGCTTGGTGAGCGCGGTGACCAGCACGCGCTCGCCGCGTGAGACGACGGCGCGGCACTGCTCGAGCAGGTCGGGGACCTGCCCCTGCGCGGGCTTGACCTCGATGACGGGATCGAGGAGTCCGGTCGGGCGGATGACCTGCTCGGCGACGACGCCGCCGACCTTGTCGAGCTCGTACGGGCCGGGCGTGGCGCTGACGAAGAGGACCTGCGGGACCATCGCCTCGAACTCCTCGAAGCGGAGCGGGCGGTTGTCCATCGCGGCGGGGAGACGGAAGCCGTGCTCGACGAGGATCTGCTTGCGGTTGCGGTCGCCGAAGTACATGGCGCGGACCTGAGGGATGGTGACGTGGGATTCATCGATGATGAGGAGCCAGTCGCGGAAGTTGGGGCGCGCGACGGGGGCGGACTCGGGGCTTTCGAGGCCCGGCGTGCGATAGCCGCGGAAGCCCTGGGTCATGGCGGCGGTGTCCCAGTTGCCGTCGCCGGTGCGTGCGGGCGCGAAGTCGAAGTAGTCGAGCAGGCAGTACGGGCGTTCGCCGGGGACGCGCCCGTCGAAGTAGCGCGAGTAGTTCTCGACGCCGGAGCAGTAGCCGACCTCCTCGATCATCTCGAGGTCGTACTTGGTGCGCGCCAGGAGGCGCTGGGCCTCGAGCAGCTTGCCCTCGTGGCGGAGCTGCATCACGCGCGCGTCGAGGTCCTGCCTGATCTGCTGGATGATCGGCGCGAGCTCGTCGTCGGCCATGACGTAGTGGACCGCGGGGAAGAGGAAGAACTGCGATTCCTCGGCGAGCACCTCGCCGCTGGTGGGGTTGACGAGGTCGACGCGGTCGATCTCGTCGCCGAAGAGCTCGATACGGACGGCGTACTTCTCGTAGGCGGGCCAGACCTCGAGCGCGTCGCCGCGCACGCGGAACTGCCCGCGCTTGAACTCGATCTCGCTGCGCTGGTACTGCATGGTGCTCAGCGCGAGCATGAACTCACGCCGGTCGATGCGGCTGCCGCGCGTGATGGTGAGGACGCGCTGGGCGTAGGCCTGGGGCGAGCCCAGGCCGAAGATGCAGGAGACGCTGGCGACGACGATGGTGTCGCGCCGACTGAGTATGTTGCTGGTGGCGGCGAGGCGGAGCTGGTCGAGGTCGTCGTTGCGGGACGAGTCCTTCTCGATGTAGATGTCGCGCTGCGGGATATAAGCTTCCGGTTGATAATAATCATAATAACTGACAAAGTAGTTGACGCTGTTGTTCGGGAAGAACTCGCGGAGTTCCTCGTAGAGCTGGGCCGCCAGGGTCTTGTTGTGGCTGATGATGAGCGTCGGCTTTCCGAGGCGGGCGATGACGTTGGCCATCGTGAAGGTCTTGCCGGTGCCGGTGGCGCCCAGGAGGCAGGCGGAGGGCTTGCCCGCGCCGAGCTCGACGGAGAGCTGCTCGATGGCCGCGGGCTGATCGCCCATCGGCACGAACGGCGAGACGACCTGGAAGGAACGCGGCGTGGGCATGGAGGATTTTACACTGTCTTCGCGTGCGATCTTCCTCGGCCTCTTGGCGATCGCGCCACACTTCGCGCGCGAGAACGAGTCAGTGAGTTCGTTCGTCGCTCGCTGGCGTCGGCGTCTCGCCTGCCTCGCTGATGTCCTGTGCCGCACCGGGTGCGGGCCTTGTCTGGAAGGGCCTGCCGCACTCGGGGCATATTCCAAGGGCGAGCCCGCGCAGGTCGTATCCACAGAACCTGCATTCGTGCAGCGGCCTCCGCTTGAACGCCAGACGCCAGAGCGTGGCATACCCGCCGAGCGCCAGCCACACCACCAGCGCATAGAGAGTCGAGTTGATCGCGTACCGGGCGGGGAGCGGACGCCACGCGAACGCGCGTTCAAACGGCAGGGCGCTCGTTTTCGGCCCTCCGAAGCGCACCAAACCCCAGTCCGTCACGCTCTCGTCATCGTTCAGATCGCGCCCGCCGATCACGCAGCGGATTGGCCAGCCGGCGGCCAAGGCGACCACTGCCCGCGCGTATCGGTCTACGTGGCTGGTCTTCGAACTGAACAGCCGGAAGCCCAGCAACGGCTCGATCTCGAATACCCCTTCGGTACGCCCCACATCCCTGTAGTACTCGGTCGTGCCCATTTGTGCTCCATTTAGATGGCTTCCGGGTTCGTTCCGCTCCAGAAGCACAGGGCGGGCCGAACGGGAACAAGACACCAAATCCACGCCACCAGCATGGGAAAGACGACCCCCGCGAAGAGTGCTGCGGACAGCCGGACTCGCTCTCGCTTGATTCGCACTCGCACCTCCCAGAGTCATCCCGACGAACGACCTCATCGGCGTTGCCTATGTCTCATGCGGGAACGATTGCTGTCTCAGCCCCCACGTCGAGCCGCACGCGGAACAGACCACGCGGTCGCTGCCGCGCATTTCGGGCGGCCAGAGCGCGGTGCAGGACGGGCACACGCCGCGCGTCGCGAGTTCGCCCGCGACCTCGCGCTGGGTGGTGAACATGCTGCCGCCAAGGATGCCGATGAACAGGACGATTCCGAGGCCCCAGAAGATCGACGGGCAGATGAACGATTGCCAGTTGAGGCGGCCGTTCGAATCGTCGTAGAAGAAGGCAAGCGTGCTCGCGCCGAACGCGGCAAATATCAGCAGCATGATGATCGACCAGAGAATTCGGAACCTGCGGCTTCTACGGCTCAGCACGTCATCCGCCGCGGCGATGGCCGCCTTGCGCTCGCCGTCGGCGTCGCGTTGAAGGTCGGTGAGGTCCTGGAGCGTGCGGATCGAGACGATGCGCCCGAGCGAATCGCGCCCCGCGCGGGCGCTCTCGGGCTTGGAGAAGATCGCGCCGATGCGCGACCAGTGCGGCTCGGCGTGATTCCACCAGGCCCAGGTCACGCGCTGCTGGTTCCACGCCGCGCCGCATTCGGAACAGACGATGCAGGCGTCGACCTGGACCGGGAGTTCGCGGAGCGAGTAGCCGCACTGGCCGCAGAACCCCTCGGCGACGAGCGAGGGCGCGCTGCGGAGGTATCGCTTGGGGAGGATGCGGCGTTCGGCGTACACCGCGGCGACGAGCACGACATAGGGGACAAAGTACCCCGCCGTGCCGATGAGACGCACGAAGATCGAGGTGAGCATGCAGGACCCGACGACGAGCAAGGCCAGCACGATCGGCACGGGGCGGAGCATGCCGACGTTGCGGAGCGACTTGGAGTGGCGCGAGGCCTTGCCCAGCCAGTTGGCGAGTCGTTCGCGGGCCGCACGATCGTCGGCGGCGATGCTCTCCTTGACGAGGTCGGGGAGCGCGAGGGGCTTGATGGACTTGCCGCGATCGTCGTGGTCGGTGGCGCGTTTGGCTGGCGGCGGCGTTGGACTTGCGATGTCGGCGGCGTCGGCCATTCGTTTAGCCTACCTGTGGCGCGACTCTCTTGCCGGGAGGAGCCACGTGGAACCGCAGTGGGTGCAGGCGACGACGTGTTCGTGGTCCGCGGCGCGCGTCAGCTCCGCGGCGCAGGACGGGCAGCGCTCGTGGCTCGTCAGAATGCGTATCACATCGTCGGTCACGATGTACAGATCGCCGCACCACACGGCGTAGGCCAGGATCACGCCCGCGGCCGAGAGGAAGAGCGCAAGAGCAATACTCCCCATCGGCATGAGTGGCCACACGCCAATTGCTCCGAGAGCGGAAAGGCACACCGCGCCCGCGCCAATCAGGACGGATGTAACCGCGCGGCCGACTCTTCCGATCGGGGCGAGTTCCGCCCAGATCCGGGGCCAGCAGGATTCGGCGGAGAGTTGTACATCCTCGGCGAAATGCTGCACGGCCGACGGCGATAACGCGGGCACGAGGCGCTCCGCGGCATCCATGGTTTCATTCTCGGGCGAGTAGAAGACGAATCGGAACGGACGAGGACGAGCGGCAGGACGCTCCACCTTTCTGGGCGAAGTCCACCAAGGCCATGTGAGTCGCTCCTTTCGCCAGGCACTTCCACACTCCGGGCACACAAGGCAGTGGTTCTCAGCTGGAAGCAGGTCGCGAAGCGAATAGCCGCACTGCCCGCAGAATCCCTGAGCGACAACGGTCTGCGGGTGGGTGTGATAGAGCCGTGATCGCGCACGCCAGTTGAAGGCGATCAAGGCCGTGGCCAGCAGCGTGGGTATGGCATATCCAGATGGCCCCAGCAGCGCGACCAGCCAGCCGCGAATGGTCGAAGAGAGCATCAACAAGATGATGATCGGGAGGCCGATCCACATTGCGGCGTCAGTCGAAGGGCGATTCAGCGATCTGAGACGTGGAGCGATCCTGGTGAGCCATCGGCCGAGGTCTTGGCGGACGGCCGCCTCTTGTTCGTTCGATCCGCCGCGTACGAACTCCGCGATGGTGACGGGTGAGACGGAGCGGGCGCGGTCGTCAACGAGTTGCGCGAAGTTCGGACGCGTGAACCGCCTGACGGGTTTCTCGCCCGAAATCGCCATGCGGAGAGTCTACTTGTGGCGCGACTCTCTTGCCGGGAGGAGCCACGTCGAGCCGCAGTGGGTGCAGGTCGCACCGCCGTTCTTTGCGATTTGGTCTTCTAGCCCCTCGCCGCACGAGTAACACCGGCCGTGCGTCGCGAGGACACGCCGAATGTCAGATCGCGAGATGTACATGTCAGACCGCGGCACGACCAGTGCGATTCCTCCTCCGAGAAGGACGGCGACGCCAATCAAGGTCGCCCTTGCGAATGCATCGAGTGCTTGAATCGTTGAAAACCAATACGCCGCGGCGCCGAATACGCCAAGCGAGATCGCCGCTGTCGCAAGTCTTGCAGCCCGCCCGATCTGACGGAGTTCATTCTCGATCTGACTCCACATGGCCTTGGAGTCGCCCGAAGTCTGCTCTTTCAGAGTGAGGATTTCGCCAAGCGCGAGCAACGGGACGAGTCTTCCGAAGTGATCGGCAACGCTTGGGCAGCCCGCGTTGGCGATCAGGCGCAGCGAGCGGTCCTTTGGCGCGACGCGCTCGACGTACTCAGGCGATGACCACCAAGGCCATGTGATTCGCCGCCTGCTCCACGCGCTGCCGCACTCCGGACACACCACACACCCGTCGTCCTGCACGGGCAACTCGCGGAGGCAATAGCCGCATTGACCGCAGAAGCCCTCGGCGACAAGCGAGGGCGCTGCGTTGGGATGGAGTCGCTTCGCGGGTTCGCCACGACGCTGTATGCCAGCGGCGTATCCGGCTACAAGAGCGAAGACCACGATCCAAATACTCATGCTCCAACTGAGGCCCTGCAGGAACCAGCCCTTGATCTTCAGCGCGACGAGCACTGCGGAGGCCCCGGCGGCCACTGCAAGGTCTTCCGAAGTCGGCTTCAGGTTGTGGCGCACGCGGCGAGTCGCCCCAAGCGAGCAAAGCCAGCACGAGAGACGCTCCCGGCGCCAGGATTCCTCTGGCGTCGAACCCGAATTCACGAACTCCACGACGTCGATCGGTGCGAGCGTCGTCCCATGGTCGTCACACTGACGCGCAGTTGCCTTTGCCGCAGGCTTCTCCTGCACGAAGCTCGTTCCCGGGTCCGCCATGCCGACAGTCTACCGGCGAGGACATTTGTCCTTGAATCGCGGCGAGTTTGTGGTAGGATTTTGTTTGATATCGTCGATGAGCGCCGATTCGCCTCGGTTTGCGGCACTTGAAGCAGAACGGCCCGATCTCCCATGCTCCGCATCCTCTACGTCGACATGAACTCGTTCTTCGCGTCGTGCGAGCAGCAGCTCCGCCCCGAGCTGCGCGGAAAGCCGATCGCCGTCGTGCCGCTCATGGCCGACACGACGTCGGTGATCGCGGCGAGCTATCCGGCCAAGAAGTTCGGCGTGAAGACGGGGACGAAGGTCGGCGACGCCAGGCGGATGTGCCCCGATCTCATCCTCGTGAAGGGGAGCCACGACGAATACATCCGGTTCCATCATCGCGTGATCGCGGCGATCGACACGGTGGTGCCGGTCGACAAGATCCACTCGATCGACGAGGTCTCGTGCCGCCTCGTGCCCGCGGAGAGGCCGCCCGACGCGGCGCGGGCGTTGGCGCTGCGGGTGAAGCGGGCGATCACGACGCGCGTGGGCGAGTGTCTCACGTCGTCGGTGGGGATCGCGCCCAACCGGTTTGTCGCGAAGGTCGCGGCGGACATGCAGAAGCCCGACGGGCTGACGATCATCGAGGCGCACGAGCTGCCGCAGCGGCTCTTCTCGCTCAACCTGATCGACCTGCCGGGGATCGGGAGCAAGATGCTGGTGCGGCTGAACCGCGCCGGGATCAGCACGGTCGAGGACCTGTGCACGCGGAGCGAGAAGGAGCTCAGGGCGGCGTGGCAATCGGTTGTTGGTGTCGACTGGTTCCATCGCCTGCAGGGCAAGCAGCTGATCGAGCGCGGCACGTCGCGGCGGACGATCGGGCACTCGCACGTGCTGGGCCCGGAGCGGCGCGAACGGCACGCGGCCCGCGCGGTCGCGGTGCGGCTGCTCACGAAGCTGGCGCAGCGGGCGCGGCATCTTGGGTACGTCGCGGACGAGCTGGCGATCTCGGTCGCGTTTCTCATGCCGCGGAGCGTGGCGCGGAGCGAATCGCGCTGGCACTCGTACACGAAGCTGCAGGGGATCAACGACACGCCGGGGTTGATGCGGTCGCTGCGCGAGCTGTGGGACGCAATGCCGGACCGGCGCGCGCCGATCCTGAAGCTGGGGCTGACGCTGAGCGGGCTGACGCCGATGGCGTCGGCGACGCCGTCGTTGTTTGAGAGCGCGGTGGCGGAGACGCGGCTGTCGAAGGCGATCGACGCGATCAACAAGAAGTTGGGAGCCGACGCGGTGTATCCTGCGTCGATGCACGAGGCGAAGCGATCGGCGCCGCGGCGGATCGCGTTCGGAAACATCCCCGATCTCGACGTGCCGGATGTGTCGAATGAGTGAGGGGGGCGCGGGAGTGGGGAGTCGGGAGTGGGGAGTGGCGAGAGAATGAGGTGGAGAGGAGACACTGGGTACTTGGAACCACTGCGGATTCGCTTGGAGCCGAGCGTCATGGAGAGCGCCTCCGGCAATGGGCAATAGGCAATGGGCAATAGGGAATGGGCAATGGGAAGACACGCCACTTGAATTGAAGGCGCTCTCGGGGAAGAACAAAGGCGGGAGACCGCGGTGATGACTCGACGCGGAGTCACCGCGGAAGACGCGGCGTCCAACCCGCGGCTGATTCAGATAGTCGGCTTCAATGCCGCGGCCGCCTCGAGACGGGCGGCCTTCGCGCGGAGCTTCCACAACGCGATCGCCATCACGATGCACGCGATCATCAGCACGACGATCATGATCTGGTGGACGACGATGTATTCGCCGAACCAGAACTCCAGGAGCGAGTCGCAGTCGTCGTTCGGCTGTCCAAACATGTCCAATCCGCCGACCAATCGGTCCGGGAGTCTTCGGTCGGCGAACATCGCGTTCACGCGATCGGCATTCACGCCCTCAAAGGCGAAGATGGTCCGGCCGCGGTACCACATGTGAACGCACGTGAGTATTTCGATCACCCAGGCGATCGCGCTGAAGACGGCGACCGCAATGCCGATTCCAGACCAAGCAGCAATTCGACGGAGAAGGGGCGCGGGCATGGCAGTCATCCTTCGCGGGCGTCTTCACGACGAGCGCACCGTGAGTACGAACGCGGCCGCACGGTCGTTCATTCTGACGCGTCGCGAGGTGACGCCGCGACGGCTTCGAGGCGGGCGACCTTCGCGTAGAGTTTCCATAGAGCAATCGCCATCACGATGCACGCGATCATCAGCACGACGATCATGATCTGGTGGACGACGATGTACTCGCCGAACCAGAACTCCAAGAGTGGATCGCAGTAATCAACCGGGGCTCCGCCGACAACGAGTCCGCCGACGAATCGACCCTGAATTCCTCTGTCCGTGAACAGCGCGTTGGCGCGGGCTATGTTCACGGCCTCGTATGCCAGAACTGTCTGGCCGCGATACCACACTTGAGTGGACGTGAGTATTTCGATCACCCAGGCGACCGCACCGAAGACGGCAATCGCAACGCCGATTCCAGACCAAGCAGCAATTCGACGAAGAAAGGGCGCGGGCATGGCGGTGGTCCTTCGAGGGCGTCTTCACGACGAGCGCACCGTGAGTACGAACGCGGCCGCACGGCAGTTCATTCCGACGCGTGACGCGGTGAAACCACGACAGAACACGGGCGCTGCTATCCCTTCATGCTGCCGAGGAGTTCACGCGGGCGGCGGCGTCATGGCGCGCGAATTCGTGCCGTCGCGGGAGTTTGCGTGCGACTCTCCGCGAGTGAAGCAAGGGCCGATTCGGTATCCGTGGGGATAGCGGTGGGGGAGTTTGAGCTTAATCCGCATCACATGCGCGGATTCGGGTTGTCGCGGAGGAAGCGTGGCGGGTAAATTGGGGTTGGTCTCGTGGGACCTTCAGGAGAATGCACATGCCTTTCGCACGTACTTCATCGCGCCTGGCGGCGCTTGTGTTGGCTTCGCTGTCCGGAACTTCGCTCGCGGATGTTTCCTGGCCGCTCAAGCCCGCCCCGGACCAGCCGCTAGCGTTCGCCACCACGTTGTCTCTGGACTACGCCTCGCTCGACGCGCTGCGCGACCTGCCCAGCGTCGACGTGAACGACTTCGTGCTGCCGGACGGCACGACGACGAGCGCCCATCTGGTGAAGGTCGATCCGTTTGCGCCCGGCGCGCAGGTCGTGGCCGCCAGCGGAAGCCGCCAGTCGCCGCTCGACCTGTCCGACATGGTGATCCTGTCCGGAACGATCGACGCCGATCCCTCGGCCCGCGTGTTCGTCAGCTTCTCCGCCGCGGGCGTTCACGGCGTGATCCTTGGCGAATCCGGCGACACGATCATTTCTTCGGGCCCGCAGGACAAGGGCCTCCTCCCCGTCATCTACCGCATGAAGGACCTCCCGAACGGCGCGATCAACTGGGTCGACAAGCCGTGTGGGCTGGATCGCCTCGTCGGGGCGCACAAGCCGTTGGTTTCCGCCGGGCATGACTCCAGCGCCGATCGCGCCGGCCCCTGCCGCCTCGCCGACATCGCGGTCGAGACCGATTGGGAGTACACGGCCAATATCTTCGGCGGGAACACGACCGCCTCCGCCGCCTACGCCGTCACGCTCCTGGCCGCCGACAGCGAGATCTACCAGCGCGACATCCACACGCGCCTGCGCATCTCGTTCCTCCGCGTGTGGAGCGACGCGAACGATCCCTACACGACCACCGACAATTTCGACCGCATCTTTGAGTTCCAGGATTACTGGAACGCCAACATGACGCACATCCAGCGCCACGCCGCCCACTTCCTCGCGGGCGTGCTGGGCTCGACCGGCGGCGTCGCGTACTACCCCGGCCTGTGCCAGGCGGGATACGACTACGGCCTGTCGTCGTACCTCGCCGGCTACTTCCCCTACCCGCTCGTGGACCACAACAGCCAGAACTGGGACCTCATGGTCACCGCCCACGAGATCGGGCACAACTTCGGCGCGCCGCACACCCACGACGTCGGCATCGACGGGTGCGGCAACGGCGACTGCTCGCACGCCACCGAGGGCACCATCATGTCCTACTGCCACACCTGCTCGGGTGGCATGAGCAACATCGTGATGAACCTGCACAACGTCATCATCAACGATCACATCCTGCCATACCTCGCCAACGACGCGCCGTGCAACACGCTCGACGACGGCGTCGAGATCACCGGGCACCCGGGCAACCAGAGCGTCGCCCCCGGCGCGACCGTCCAGTTCAGCGTCGGCGCGATCACCAACGGCGCGGCCTCCTATCAGTGGCTCCGCAACGGCAACGCGCTCTTCAACGCCGGCAAGTTCAGCGGCGTGAACTCCGCCACGCTCACCATCACCAACTGCTCCATGACCGAGGCGGGCAATTACAGCGTCGTGGTCTCGGCCGCGACCTGCGGCTCGGAGACGTCCAACGCCGCCACGCTCAGCGTGAACTGCCCGGGCGACTTCAACCACGACGGGTTCATCAACGGCGATGACTACGACGCCTTCGCCGAACTCTTCGACATCGCCAACCCCGGCGCGGACTTCAACCACGACGGCTTCGTCAACGGCGATGACTACGACGCCTTCGCCGAGCACTTCGACGCGGGGTGCTGAGGAAGAGGCGCTGGACACTGGGCACCAGGAAAGGACCAAGAAAGGAAAGCCGCGGAGCAAAGCCTGAGTGATCGCGACAGCTGCTACGGGAGCTGAAGCAGAAGCGGCCGCAGAAACGGAAGCGGACACTGCGAAAGCCGAAGATCACAGAAACCACAGTGCCGCGCTTCAATGGACCAAGGCCCGGGGCGACCCGGGCCTTTTTTCGTGGGGAGATCAGTGTTTCGGGAGAAGTGGAGTTGGGGAGCCAACGGGCTGAAAGGGCGGAGTTGGTGCGTTGGCGGTGCGTTGCGGGTGCGTCTCAACCACGCCGCACCCGATTGTGGGCCGCATTTTCTCCGCGTTGATTCCGCAACCGGTGCATCGCGGGTTGGTATGCATCCATACCGGCACACGCCGGATGGGTGGTTCGAGGGGGCCCTGACCACGCCGACGGGCCGAGGGAGCCTGACCATGACACGCACGCGGATGAATCGAAGCGGTTGGACACGGGCGGCGGTGATTGCCGGCGCGTTGGCGGCGGCGGCGAGTGCGACGCTCGCCGCGGCCCAGGATTGCGGTGGGAGGTGGCTGGCGGGCGAGCGGTTCCCCGGCACAAACGGCGCGGTCAAAGCGTCGACGATCTGGGATCCGGACGGCGCGGGGCCGGCGAGCCCTGTGCTTGTGATTGCCGGCGACTTCACCATGGTGTGCGGCACTGCGGCGAACCGCATCGCTGCGTGGGATCCGAACACCGACACCTGGACCGCGTTTGGATCAGGCATGGATAAGAGCGTAACGGCGCTCGCCGCGCTCCCCAACGGAGAGTTGGCGGCGTCGGGATCCTTCACGCTGGCGGGCGGGCACGGCATCTACCGCCTTGCGCTATGGACCGGGTCCGATTGGACCACGGTCGAAGCCGGTCTCTCGTCGGGCTCGGTGTACGCGCTGGCGGCAACCGGCCAGGGGAAGCTGATCGCGGGCGGGGGGTTTAGCTCCATTGGAGGGGTATCGGCCAAGAACCTTGCGGTGTGGGACGGCGAGGAGTGGTCGGGGCTCGGGGGCGGCACGGATGGATCCGTCTCGGCGGTCGCGGCGCTGGCGGACGGCGACATCGTGGTCGGGGGCAGCTTCACGCTCGCGGGCACGACCGCCGCAAACCACATCGCGCGATGGGACGGTTCCGCTTGGAATGCCATGGGCTCGGGGGTGAGCAGTTCATCGTGGGCGACCCGGATTCAGTCGATCACGGAAAGCGATGGCCGCGTTGTCGTTGCGGGACGGTTTGACAATGCCGGTGGAGTGCCGGTCAATCACATCGCAGCGTGGAACGGTTCAACGTGGTCCGCGCTCGGCTCGGGCATCAGCAACTCATCGGGCAGTCCGCGGGTCGATGCACTCCTCGCGCTGCCGAACGGCGGCATCTTGGCTGGCGGGGATTTCGATATGGCGGGCGGAGTTCCGACCGGCGGCGCCGCGCGGTGGGATGGCGCTGTGTGGCGTGCGCTCAACGGCGAGCATCCGGAGAAAACCACCACGATCGCGCTGGCACCGAACGGGCTTATCTTCCTTGGCGGTTTCGACCTGTTCGGCGAAACACAGGCGCGGCAAATCGTTCAATGGGATGGCTCGGGCTGGATTCCCTTCGGGAACGGCGATACGGGATACGTTGACGCCATCTGCTCACGTCCGAACGGAGACCTGGTCTTTACCGGCGCGTTCGATCGGTTCGGCGGTCTGGCGGCCAACTGCATTGCGTCGTGGAATGGCGCGGCGTGGTCGGCGATCGGCGACGGCTTCGACGGCCAGGTTCACGCCGTGCGGGTTCTGGGCGACGGCAGCCTCGTTGCCGGCGGCTTGTTCGAGCATTCCGGGGCGACGCCCACGCCTTGCGTCGCTCGATGGGACGGCGGCGCGTGGACGGCGCTCGGGGGAGGTGCGAACAACTGGGTTCAAGCCCTGACGGTGCGGCCCAACGGGCACCTGGTCATCGGCGGACGATTCACAAGAGCTGGCGGCATCCCCGCGAATTACATCGCGGCGTGGGACGGTGCGGCTTGGATGCCTCTCTCGTCCGGGCTCGACAATTTCGTGACACACCTCGTTACGATGGCCAACGGCGACGTGGTGGCGGGTGGCTATTTCACCAAGGCCTCGGGTCTGCCCGCCAAGTACATCGTGCGATGGAGTGGATACGCATGGACTTCGATCGGCGGGGGCCTGCCCCATGCTCCCACGGCGCTCCTCGCGTTGGCGAACGGGGAACTGCTGGTGGCTGGGGCGTTCGCGCAGCTGGACGGCGTGCCAGCCCGCAATATCGCGAGGTGGGATGGCGATGCTTGGCACGCCCTGGGAGACGGCCCGGACTTTGTGCCATCGACGATGCTGTGCTGGGTGGACGGCATCCTCTTCGTGGGTGGCGATGTCTTGAACGACCAGGGCGTTGAAGAACACCACCTGTCCGTGTGGGACGGCCAGCGATGGAGCCCGTTCGATGCCCCGCTCGACGGGAGCTTTGTGATGACACGGCGTTCGTCCGATGAACTCATTCTTACCGGGAGGTTCAGTAACGTCGGCGGCCTTCCTTCCTCTCACTTCGCCCGCTACTCTTTCACAAACACCCCTTGGATCGCGGTTCACCCGGAACCGGCATCGATCGCAGCCGGACAGACGCTCGTCCTCTCCGCCACTCCCGCGACCGCATACGAGAACGTCCGCGTTCAGTGGCGACGCAACGGCGCTGACATCTACGACGGCCAGTACGGGGCCTCCTCCGGCGGCGGGTTCGTCAGCGGCGCCGCGCACGCGATGGAATCGCCTACCAACGGACAGGCCGCGGTACTCACGATCACCGGCGCGAAGAACTCCGATTCGGGCGAGTATGCGGCCGTGTTCTTCAACGGCTGCGGCGAGGCGATCAGCCGCGGCGCGATCGCCGAGGTTGGATTCTGCCCCGCCGATCTGAACGCGGACGGCTTTGTGAATGGCGACGACTATGACCTGTTCGCGGAGCTGTTCGAGTCGGGCGACCCGGGGGCGGACTTCAATCGCGACGGCCTGGTGAACAGCGACGACCACGACGCGCTGGCGGCGGAGTTCGGGGAGGGTTGCTGAGGAAGTGGCGTCGCCGTCGAGTCGCACGACGAACGTACGTCGGTCAGCGTGCCCCTATGGCGTGCGCGCTGTTCGCGGGCGGGGCTGGTTCAGGCCGCGGGCTTGTCGCGGCGTGACTTGTCGATCGCGGCTCGCTGGTGCCAGCGGGCGGCCCGCACATTGGCCGGCGCGCCGGCGTCCTCGGTCCAGTCCTCGGCGTTGTTCAGGCACAGCTCGCTGCCCATCGTCTTGCGATAGCCGAGCAAGCGGATGACTTCCAGGACGTCGGTCCACGTCGGGAACTGGCGCGCGTTGCCCTTCTTGAACGCGTCGATCGCCATCAGGAACATGAACTGTTCCTTGTTCATCTCGCCTTCTTCGGCCGACTTCTGGAAGTCCGACAGACGGCGGCCCGCGCCGCGACGGCGTTCCAGCCCCGTGTCGCTGCTCACGTCGCGCCGGCTCGGGAAAACGCGCCGATCCACCACCCCGCCGTCCCACGGGTTCTGGGAGTGAAGGTCGCCGGAGTCCGGGGTATTCCCGCCCGTCAGCCCGGGATTCTGGCCGGGGTGCTGCCCGTGGTTATTGGGCCCATCGGCCCCGTGATTCGTCGCGGGATTCCGCGCGCCGGAACGGTTGGAACGGCATCCACCGCCGCAGCCGCAGCGTGTGTGGTCGGAGTGGTCGTGGTTGCTCATGCGCGGAACTCCCTCGAAGAGATGTTCCGCAAGATCGTCGTGGCGTGGATCGGCCTTGACGGGCGGTGGGCGGTGTCGGACTAGAAGTCCTCGTCGTCATCGTCGTCGTCGTCACCGGCGTCAAGATCCTCACCGGCGTCGGCATCCTCATCATCGTCTTCGAGGAAATCGTCGTCTTCCTCGGACTCCTCGGCGCCGGCGGTATCGTCGTCGTCGAGATCTTCGCCGTCAAAGTCCTCGTCCTCGTCGTCGTCGTCATCGTCGTACATGACCGGCGACGCGGGCGCGACCAGCGTGCTCCACTCGTTCTCCAACAACTCTTCGGCGGCGATCGCGACTGCCGTGCCTTCCATCGGTGACCTCGTCGTCAGAAACCCAACCCACCCGGGCGCGGAACACTCGCCCCCGCCCACCCTCAACGTCCCGGCGGCGGACCGCCCGGACGCTCTTTCCATGGCGCGGTACATTACAGCCCGCGCCGCCGGTGTCAACCGGCTCCCTGCCACGATCTTCGCCCCCGGACGCCCGCGGTTCCCACTCCCCGCCCGGTCGGGGAATTCCAAGGGGTCAATTCGGGCGACGCGCCCACCCCCCTTGATCGGCCAACAATGCCGCCATCCTGTTCCGGACCTCCCGACACCACCCGCGCAGCCACGAATGAGCACATCGCAGACAACCCAGACCGGCTTTGACCCACTCGCGGGCGTCGCGGCGATTGTCTTCCCCGGTGCCGGGCACCTGGTCCGGCGCGAGCCCCACCGGGCCGCCCTCGTCGCGGTCGGCATCCTCGGGCTGTTCTTTGGCGGCATCCTCGTGGGAGGGATCGACGTTATCGATTCGCGCGAGGACCGCGTGTGGTTCTTCGGGCAGGCCCTGGTCGGCCCGCTGGCCTTCGGGGTCGACTACGTCCACCAGCACCATTTTAAGGTCGTTGACCCCAGGGGCCGCGTGCTCCGTTCCGCACTCCCCGACGAGGCACGCAACCCCGTCGACGGCTCGCCGATCCCGATCATCAAGGACCCGAGCGGCACACCCACCGCCACCTACACCGACGCCGGGAAGACCGTCACCATCTCGCCGGCCCGCCCGCCCAACATCAAGTCGCTCTCCAAGGTCAACGAGCTGGGCACGCTGATGGCCACGCTCGCGGGAATGCTCAACCTCATCATGATCATCGACGCGATGTTCCCCACCCTCCGGCGCGAAAACACCGCCGCCCGCGACTGAAACCATGCACGCCGACCTCCTCACCCTCGCCCTCCGCCCGTTCATCGATCCGTTGCCGCTCCAGCGGCACTGGTGGCTCCTGATCGTGCCGGTGTGCCTGCTGGTGTCGATCGCGTACAAGGCGGTGCGGGTGACCGAGTTCTCGCGCTATTGGAAGCAGGTTCTGGCGATGACGGCCCAGCTCATCATCGCGATCGTGGGGATCTGCATCGCGGCGTTCATCCTCGTGCAGTTCATCATCCCGCGGATCATGCCGATCGCCTGAATCACGCTCCGCTCGACCCGCGGGAGCATCGCCGGCACATCGGCCCGGAGCACACCGCTTCCCATGCCAGAACGGCCGAACCCGATCGATCGGGCCTCCCATTTCCACACGAACGAACCGCCGCTGCACCGCGCCGCCAGGCTCGGGGATCACGCTGCGATCCGCGAACTGGTCGCGGCGGGGGCGGATGTGGCCGAGACCGACGAGCACGGCAACACCATTCTCATGGCCGCCGCCGGCGCGTTGCAGCCACCGGAGACTCTCGAGCTGATCGTCAGCGTCGGCGTTGATCCGAACGCCATCTCCGACTTTGGACTCAACGCGCTCCACAGTGCCGTCGAGGACACTGATCGTGATCCCTCCGAGTGGACCGATCGGCTTCGTCCATGCGTCGGCGCTCTGAAATCGCTCGGAGTCGACCTTGAGCATCGCAGCGATGCCGGCGAAACTCCGCTCGCCCACGCCGTAACTCACGGACTGCCGGACGCTGTCCAAGCGCTCTGCGATCTGGGCGCGAATCCCAACGTCACCTGCCCCGTGCCCAAGAGCGGCTGCGGCAGTTCCTGCGGCGGGTGTTCGTCGCACGAAGCGCCGCTCCTGTTCCACGCCGTCGGCGCCTACGACAGCGACCGCAAGCTCGCAAGCCTGCTCAACGCCGGCGCCAACGTGCTCGCCTCCGACGCCCAGGGGCATACCGCGCTCACGCTCGCCGTCGGACGCCTGCTGCAGGGCACGCCCGACATGGCGGCCCGATTCCGCGCGTTCTTCAAGCAGTTCGAGCCTTTCGCCAGGCAGCACGAGCACGCGGGCGGCACGCGCGACGAGGTGATCGCACGCGTCACGCCCGCAATCCGCGCGATCGTCGAGGAAATGCTCGGCTCACTCCCGTCCCCGCCGCAATGGGGCGCAGACAACGTCGAACGTATGCAGGCCGCCAGCTCAATCATCATCCTCGGCGCGTATGAGATCTGGGCACGGCGGGCCAACGCCGACCCAGCACAGAGCAGGACATGATCGTCCTCGGCGTTGAACATCTCGATCGCCTCGTTCGGCACGAAGTGCTCTCGGCCAAGATGGTCTTCAACGCCGCGGGCGTCGTCTTCCTGCCCGTCAAGCAGCAGCACCGCGACCACAAGGCCGAGGGAATCTCATACGAAGACGATTACAAGGGCAACGCCATGGCGGCGATGCTCGCACCCGAGTCGATCGAGATCCGCCGGCACTCGGCATTCTCAGACGTACAAGTCGTCATGATCATCGCGTCACTCTGGCACGACGATCGACTCGCACCCTTGCGCGGCTGGAAGGTGACCTATCAAGGGCGACCGCTAGCGATTCCTGGTGCATGACGAAGATGCCTCCACGCGAGAGCCGCACCGCCAAAGCCGACTTTCCCCCCGACCTGATACCCTTCCCCCGTGTCACGCCGCGCCCGGCTCACGCTCGCCCTCCTGGCGCTCGCCCTCGTGGGCGTGGTGGCGCTGCGCCTGCTCGTGGGCGACGGCACGCTCGCCTGGGCCGCCGACGCCGACGTGCTCGACCTGCGGCTGCGTCGCGTGGTGTGCGGGCTCATCGTCGGGGCGGCCCTTTCGCTCGGCGGCGTGAAGCTCCAGTGCCTTCTCCGCAATCCCCTCGCGTCGCCCGACATCCTCGGGCTGGCCTCCGGCGCCGGGCTCGCCGTCATGATCGCCGCCTATGTCGCGTACACCCAGGGCGGGCGGCTGGCGACGCTCGGCGGCACGATCGGCGGCGGGACCGCCCTCGCCGCGCTCGCCGGCTCGCTCGGCGCGCTGGCGCTCGTCTATCTCTTCTCGCAGCGCCGCGGTTCGCTCGAACCCGTCACGCTCATCCTCGTCGGCGTCGTGCTCTCGGTCGTGTGCAGCGCCGCCACGACCTTCGTGCAGCACCTGCTCCCCGATCGCGGCGCGACCGCGATGCGCTGGTCGCTCGGCGCGCTCAGCGACGACGTCTCGTGGACAAATCTCGCGATCATCGGGAGCGTCGTCGCGCTGGCCGCGGTGCTGGCGTTGGGCGCATCGAGCCTCATGGACCGCGCGTCGCTCGCCGATGACGAGGCCGCGGCGCTCGGAGTTCCGCTGCACACGCTGCGCGTTGCGCTCTTCATTTCGTCGGGCGTGCTCACCGCGGCGGCTGTCATTCTGGCAGGCCCGATCGGGTTCGTGGGGCTGATCTGTCCGCACGTCGTGCGCCTCGCCGCCGGGCCGCGCCACGCGGGCGTGATCCTCGGCTCGCTGTGCGCAGGCCCCGCGCTTGTGATTGGTGCCGATTCGCTTGTGAAAGCGTTGGATTTGGCGTCGGGAAGGCTCCCGATCGGTGTGATCACGCCGTTGATCGGTGCGCCCGTGCTGCTGACGATGCTGCGCAAGCGCCCGCCGCAGGCGTGGTAGCGATCAACATCCGCGCGAGGTTTCCGAACGAATCAATCGAACGAACCGATCGATTGGCGCGGCGTATGCAGGGCGTTCCTGGAGGTTTGCGCCGCGACGCGACCGGACCTGCGGGTCCGCAGCCTCGGGCGATCGATTGCGGGCCGTGGGAGCCGTGGGGGCTGGTTTGGAGAAGTTTCGATGACGCGCTTTGTGAACAACGTGAAGACGGCACTCCTCATGGGCGGCATGTTCGGCCTGTTCCTGGCCGTCGGCTCGCTCTATGGCAAGCAGGGCATGATCCTCGCGCTGGTGCTGGGCGGCGTGATGAACGTCATCGCGTGGTTCTTCAGCGACAAGATCGCGATCGCGACCATGCGCGGGCACGAGGTCCACGCGGACGACCCGGGCCTGGCGGGCCAGCTCTATCGGGCCGTCGATCGCCTGCGCCAGCGCGCGGGCCTTCCCATGCCGCGTGTCTACGTGTGCCCGCACGAGGCGCCCAACGCCTTCGCGACCGGGCGCTCGCCGAGCAAGGCCGCCGTCGCGGTGACCGAGGGCGCGATCCGATTGCTGGACGACCACGAGCTGGAGGGCGTGCTCGCGCACGAGCTGGCGCACATCAAGAACCGCGACACGCTGACGAGCTGCATCGCCGCGACCATCGCCGGCGTGCTGGCGTACATCGCGCAGTGGGGCATGATGTTCGGCGGCGGGAACAACCGCGAGGGCGGCAACCCCCTGGTCGCGCTCTTCACCTTCATCTTTGCGGCGGTGGGTGCGGCGTTGCTCAAGGCCATGATCAGCCGCTCGCGCGAGTACGTCGCCGACGCCGACGGCGCCGCGATCGCCGGCACACCCGACGGGCTGATCGGCGCGCTGGCCAAGCTCGATGCGTACTCGCAGCGCATCCCGCTGGTGCAGCCCAACCCCGCGCAGAACAGCCTGTTCATCGTCGAACCGTTCGCCGGACGCTCGATCCTCAACCTGTTCGCCAGCCACCCGCCGACCGAATCGCGGATCATGGCGCTGCGGCGGCTGAAGACCTCCTGAGAGACTCGCCGCACGAGCAACGGCTCCCGGCCTTCACGCACCGGTGTCTGCCTCCAGACACCGGTGTTTCACTTTGCGTGTATCTGCGAGCCCCGAGCGCCGGCGAAGGGGTTCGCACCCACCCCCCGCGTCCGCCGGAATCAACATCGCCCCTCGTTCGGCGATAGCATTCGCTCGACAGATCCTGTGCGATCTGCTCTCAGGGTCGCCCCGCTTTGACCGACACTCCTCCCACCCCCGACGACTCCCCGCCCGCGACGGGCGAGGAATCGCCGCCGATTCAACACCGCGAATACCACTGCCCCGGCTGCGGCTACGACCTCGCGGGCCTGCTCGACGCGCCGATGGTGACCTGCCCTGAGTGTGCGCGAATGTCGAGTTCGGCACTGCTGGAACGCCTGGGCCCGCCGCCGAAACTGTGGCAACTGGTTGTCCGACTTTCACTCCCGTTTGCCATCGGGATCGGGGTGCAGGCGGTGTACGGGTTGTCCTCGCGATGGCTCAGTCCCTATGCAAGAACAGAACTAGGTACGGCGCTGGGTTGCTACGGACCACCCCTCATCGGCTTGATCGCCCTCACGATGTCTCGCTTGTATTGGTCAGGGGTTTCGATGGGAGCGAGGCCTCAACGATATCAAGCCATTACTTTGCTCTTGATCGCCGCCGAAACCGTTGTCTTGGTCATCACTTCGGTGCTCGTCGCGATCCTGTTGAGCCTCTCGTGAGCATCCTGATGACCACCGACTCACCCACCGCCATCTACTGCCCCTCGTGCGACTATGACATGGCCGGGCTCACCAGCGCCCGCGAGGTCATGTGCCCCGAGTGCGGGCGATACCTCGACAAGGGCGAACTCGTGCCGCGGCCTCTGTTCCCGCCGCTCTCGAGGTTCGTCCTGCGCCTCGCGATCCCGCACGCCATCGGCGTCGTCGCGATCATCGTGATCGCCGGTCTGTGCATGCTGATGCCCAAGGATGCCTCGCTGGTCGCCGCCGCGGTCGTCGCGTGCTATCTCCCCGTGGCGACGTCGTTCATGGGCATGGTCGACGCGATCAGCTATTCCGCGCTCTTTGCGCGCCGGCCGGGCCAGGGGCGCTACTCCCTGGCCGCCACGCTCGTGACGATCCTGGGCGGCGTGTGCGAATTCGGCGTGAGTTTCCTGATGGCGAGCGTGGTCGCGCCGTGAGCGCGTCGTCAGCCGCGCGGGTGGAATTTGCGATGCACGCTGCGCAGACGCGCGCTGTCGACGTGCGTGTAGATCTGCGTCGTCGCGATGTCGGCGTGCCCCAGCATCTCCTGAACCACGCGCAGGTCCGCGCCGCCCGAGAGCAGGTGCGTCGCAAAGGAGTGACGCAGCGTGTGCGGGTGTACGCCGCGCAGGCCCGCCAGCCGCGCCGCGTCGGTCACGATGTTCCACACGCTGTCGCGGCCCAGCGGCCTCCCCGTGCGCGACAGGAAGAGCTTCCCCTTGTCGCGCCCGTCGGGGCGCAGAAGCGCCGGGCGGCATTCGTCGATGTAGCGCGCGATCGCCCCGCGCGCGGGCGCACCCATCGGCACGAGCCGGGCCTTGTCTCCCTTGCCCACGACGCGGACCACGCCGATCTCGCCCACGATGTCCTGACGCTCGACGCGCGTGATCTCGGTCGCGCGCAGCCCGCTGGCGTAGAGAAGCTCCAGCATCGCGCGATCGCGGATCCACAGGAGCCCATCGATGCTGTTCTTGGGGTTCTCGGGCGGGCGCGGCGCCGCCAGCAGCTCGCGCAGCTGGCGCGGCGAGAGCACGTCGGGGAGTGACTTCCAGCGGTGCGGGCGTTCCAGAAGCTCGGTCGGGTCCTTCTCCATCCGCCCGCGCGACAGGAGCCAGCGATAGAAGACCTTGATCGTCGCCAGGTGGCGAACCACCGACGCCGGCGACAGCGACCGCGCCGTGCGCAGCGACGCGACGTGCGTCGAGAGATGACGCGGCGTGGTATGCACCGGATCGCTCACGCCCGCTTCCGCAAGGTCCGCCAGCAGCCCGTCAAGATCGCGTGCGTACGCGTCGAGCGTGTGGCGCGACGCCCCCACCTCCACGCGCAGGTACGCCACAAACGCCTCACGCGCTTTCAGCGAAGGCTCGGGAAGGGGAGGCGGGGTTGGGGTCGCCAGCTCGCGCGAGGCGACGATCCGACGCGGCACGCCCGATTGTTGGCGGCGAGTGGGGTCAAAAAGAAAGAAGCCCGGGTCGCGTGGGCGACCCGGGCTCGGAGCTACGGAGGTTGTCCTATCTCAGCCCCGGATTAGCCGAGGAGCTGGAGGACGGTCTGCGGCTGGCTGTTGGCCAGCGAGAGGATGTTGGTCGACGCCGACACGAGGATCTGCGAACGGGTGAGGTTCGCGGTCTCGGAGGCGAAGTCCGCGTCACGAACGACGCTCTGAGCCGCCGCGGTGTTCTCGGCCGCGATGTTCAGGCTTCGGATCGTGGCGCCGACGGTGTTGCGCTGGAAGGCGCCCAGTCGACCGCGGAGCGTCGACACCTGGTTGATGGCCGTCTCGACGACCTTCTGGGCGTCGTTCAGGTCACCGCTGACCAGGTTCATGCCCTTGCCCGAGCCGAGGGCCGACAGATACCCGCCGGCGTCCGTCGAGCCGAGCTTGCGGGTCGCGACGTCGCCGATGCCGATGGCAACCTTGCCGGCGATGTCGACGCGGCCGGCGAGCTGGAAGTCAGCGCCGCCGCCGGTGATCGCAAAGGCCGGACCGCCGCCGGAGCCCACGTTGCCGAGGGTCTGCGACGTGCTGGTGTCAAGGGTGACCTCGACATCGAGGAAGTCGGTGTTGATGCGGGCGTTCTTGCCACGGGTGACGGCCGAGATGCCGTTGATCGTCGCGGCGAGGTCCTGGCCCGAATCGCTCACGCCGTTGGCGGCGTTGGTGCCGTCGAACGCGCTCTGGCCGCTGGTCTTCGAGGTGCTGAAGTCGTTGTCGTTGAGGTTGTAGATGCCGGTGCTGCTGGCGTGCCCGATGCCGCCCTCGTCGATCACCTTGACCGACACGAACTGGTCGGAGCCGAACTCCGAGCTGTTGAGGACGATGCCCGTGCTGGAGACCGTGGCCTCCACGCCCGTCACGTCGGTGAAGCTGTTGATCGCGTCGGCGATCTTCGACAGCGAGGTGCCCGAGGCGAAGGTCAGTTCGCGCGAGCCCAGCGAGCCGCCGATCTCGACGACGAACGACGAGGTGGCGCCACCCAGGTCGATGGACGTGGCGCCCATCGACAGGAAGAAGCCGCCCTGCTGCGCGGACGCGGTGACGTTGACGTCGATGTTGAGCGACGACCCGCTGAACTTGGCGCTGTTCACGCGGTAGTCGCTGACGCCCGCGACAACGCCCGAGGCCTTGAAATCAAAGTTGCCGTTGAGGAGCTTGATGCCCTGGAAGCTGGCCGAACCGGCGATGCGGTCGATGGTCTGCAGGATCGAGTCGACCTGCAGCTGGTTCGCTTCCTTCTCAGAGCGCGACAGGCCGGCGCTGCTGGCGGTCGTGGTGACCAGGCCCTGGAGTTCCGTCAGAAGGCCCGAGACCTCCTGCAGACCACCCTCGGCGATGTTCACGACCTGGTCCGCGCGCTCCGCGTTGTTGATCGCGGAGTTCATGGACTTGAGCTCCGAGCGCAGGTTCTCCGAGGCAATCAGACCCGCCGGGTCGTCCTTGCCGCGGTTCACCTTGAGGCCCGTGCTGAGCCGCTCGAGCGCCGTGCTCAGGCCAGAAGAGTTCTGGGCCAGCACGCGCTGGGCGATCAGCGACTGAACGTTCGTATTAATCCGACTCATTGAGGATCCTCCGTGAACTGCTCCGGCGGTCGCTCGTCGCGGGTCCGCCCTCGACCTGTGGCCCCCGAGGCCCACGCCCCGACGGGGGGACCGGCCGAGAACGCCGGTCCGCGCCGTGCCCGGATTCCGTCCCGGGCCCGACGTGCCCATGCCGAAACCTCGACATGGACGATTCCGCATCGGCGCGATAAAGGCCTCAATTCAGTCCGCGAGAGATTCCCCGGTGCGTTTTGGCAACAAATCCGCGATTTTCAAAGTCGCCAGACGCAAAAACTACCGCACCCCTCAGGGCAATCCCTGGGGGTGCGGTGGTTATTCGGACGTCGGGTTCTAACCTACATCACTTACCCGAGCAACTGCAGCACCTGCTGAGACTGCTGGTTGGCGAGCCCCAGCACCGTCGTGCCCGCGCTCGACAGGATCTGCGCTCGCGTCAGCATGCTCGTTTCTTGCGCAAAGTCCGCGTCGCGGATCTGCGACTGGCTCGCCGACAGGTTCTCGAACGACGCCTGCAGCGAACGCACGCTCGTCTGCAGCACGTTCTTCTCGAACGCGCCCATCCGACCTCGCATGATCGAGATCTCGTCGATCGCGCGGTCGAGGATCGAGCTCGCCAGCGTGAAGTCTCCGCTCGCGACATCCTCCGAGATGCTGTTGCCCTGCCCGGTCTTAAGCGACGACAGGAACGCCAGCGCCCCGGTCGAGTCTTGCGTGCCGCCGATGTTGGACGCGGCGACCGACGGGATGCCGAAGTTGGCCTGCTGCAGCGCCGTCACGTCCTGCCCGATCTGGAACAGGGCGCCGCCGCCGGTGATATCGAACGTCGAGTTGGCGGCCGTGGGATCGGTGGCGAAAGCCTCGTTCAGCAGGAGTTCAAGCCCCAGCGAGGTCGAGTTCACGCTGACCCGCAGGCCCTTGCCCGAGGCGAGGGTGCCGTTGACCAGCGCCGAAACGTCCTGTCCCTTGTCGTAGTTCGAGGCGACCAGAGAGGTGTTGGACCAGTTGAAGGGGGGGCCCATGTCGAGCGGGGCGTTGTCGTCCAGCGAGTAGGTCTGCCATGAGTCCTGGCTCGGGCTGGTCGGGCCGCCCAGGCGCTTGACGGACACGAAGGCGTCCGAGCCGTAGTCGGAGGAATTGAAGACGATGCCGGAGGCGGCATTGCCGTTGATGAGCGAGGCCTCGACGCCCGTAAGGGCGGTAAGGTTGTTGACCGCCTGCACAAGCTTGTCGAGGGTTTGGTTGGAGGGAAGGGTGATCTCCTGCACGCCGCTGGGCCCCGTAACCTGGAGGGTCATGGCCGAGAGCGTGACGCCCGGGGGCGTGGTGTTGCCGTTGTAGTAGAGGGCGCCGACCTGGGCGCTGGCGACGACGTCGACGTCGACCGACAGCACGTTGTTGCCGACGCGGCTGGCGTTCCAGATGGTCGCCTGGGCGATGGCGCTGGTGTGCATCGCGGAGGTCTGGTACCCGAGGCTGCCGTTGAGCAGCTTGAGCCCGCCGAAGGTCGCGGTGTTGGCGATGCGGGTGATCGAGTCGATGGCCGAGTCGATCTGGAGCTGGTTGGCGTTCCGCTCGTCGATCGAGTTGGCCCCCGTGTTCGAGGACTCGACGATCAGCGAACGGATCGAGTTCAGCAGGTCGTTGACCTCGGCCAGCGAGGCCTCGGTCGTCGAGATCATCGAACTCGCCCGCTCCGCGTTCTTCATGCCCGTGTTCACGCCCTGGATGTCAGAGCGCAAGCGTTCGGAGATGATGAGCCCGGCGGGGTCGTCGGCGCCGCGGTTGATGCGGAGTCCGGTCGAGAGCCGCTCCAGGCGGAGCGAGAGTTCCTTCTGCGTTCGCGACAGGTTCGACTGCGCGACGACGCTGGGGATGTTGCTGTTGATCCGGGCCATGGCAATCCTCCGTGATTGCGGCGAACCAATGCCGAGAAACAAGCCGGCGGACTATCCCGGCCGGCGGTGCGAGACCGAAGTCGAGTTACGCAAACCGCGTGCCATCGGCGGCGCGGGCGGTGGTGGTCTTGATGGGTGGTGCGGCGGAGGCCAGCCGAGAGCGCGATTCGCTCCGCAGCTTGGCCGGACCGGGCGAGATCGAAGATCCCAGGGCCGTCACATCCTCGCGGGCGATGCGGGCGGCCTGCTGGTTTTCCCTTCGGATCGCCTCGTACACCTCCTTGCGGTGTACGGCGATCCGAGTCGGGGCCGTGATCCCGAGGCGAACCTTGTCGCCGCGGATATCCACGACCGTGATCTCGATCTCATCTCCGATCATGATCGTCTCGTCGCGCTGACGGGAAAGGACGAGCATGAAAGAACTCCTTGGCGGGCGTCGAACGCACGCTGCGTCCGCGCCGGCACTTCGTCCGGTGAAGGGGTCGAACACATGAGCAGGAAGGCGGTCGAGAGCGCTCCCCGGCCGGTCGCCGGGGACCGGCTCACGCGGGGATCGCGCGGGCCGCGGTGACCTTCACGAGCGCGTGACGGGTCGTCCACCGCTTCTCGGCCAGGACGGCCTGCTCGCCGACCCGGTTCAACGTATTGATGATCAGCGGGCCCTGCAGATTGCCCGTCAGCGTCTGATCAACCTTGTTGACAATCACGAAGACCTGCGCGTCCTCGAGCTTCCCGAGCGAAAGCTCGCCCATCTGCTCCGGACGGATCGGCACCGAGTAATCGGGCACGAACAGCGACGGGTCCGTCACCACGAACGCCAGGCTCGGCTCGTCCAGCGACTGCAACCAGAAAAAGCACGAGTCCTGCCCCGGCTCGAGCAGGCAGTACCTCGTGTGCCCAGAGAACCCCAGTAGCCCCTTCGGGAAGGTGATCACGCGGTCCTCCGCGATCTCGATCACTCCGAAGCGTGTCGTCCGCACTTCCATGGTGCGCTCCGCAATTCGGCCCGACCCCGAAGGGATCGACTCCCGCGCGTCCACGCGCGGGCGACGTCCTGTCATCCACGCCGGCGCGGCCGAGACGCCGACGGCGTTTGGTTCCACCCCAGCGACCGGGCCTCCGCCCGCCCGCCAGCATCCGACTAGGCCAGGAAGTCCAGGAGCGTGAGCTGCGAACTCAACGCCGTCGCCCGGAGCCCCGCCTGAAGCTGCGTCTGGAGCATCGAGAAGCGGCTCGCCGCCTCCGTGTAGTCCACATCCCGCAGCGAACTGCGCACCTGCTCGTCGAAGGTCGTGCGGTCCTCCTCGGCCCGCTGCGCGAAATCGACGCGTTGGGAATATCCGCCGACCACCCCGCGAGTCTCCGCCAGGAGGTCGATGGACGTTCCCAAGCTGTTCCCAGCAATGCCAATGCCAACCGTGTTGTCGTACTCCAGGCCGTCCCGGAGGTCGATCAGATCGCTGAAGATCCCGCTCACGCGCACTTTCGCGCGATCTTCACCAACAAAACTTGCGCTCGAGGGGTCGTAATGCCCGTTGAGGAACCCAAGGTCCTCCGCCGCCTCGGAGTTGTTCCGGGGCGAGACCGCGACCGCATTGGAGAACGTCGGATCCTGCGAGAGCACGATCCCGTTGCTGATGGTGCCCATCGACGCCACCAGCGAATTCGTCGGGAGCCCCGCCGCCGTCAGCTGCGTCGCCGCCTGGCTGTTGATGCGGTCAACCAGCGACTGCACGCTCACCACGTCCTGCGGCCGGAGATCAATGTCAATCGTCGTCTTGGCCGTGTTGCCCAGCGTGATCGTGAAATCGATGTCGTGGGTCGGGTCGGCCTGCCCGGTCGTGGGGTCGATGTAGCCGTCCTTGATCTGCACGCCGCGCCCGAAGTTGAACGACGAGAGCAGGCTCGCCGACGTCATCGAGCGGATGCCGAGGTTCGCCGCCGTGGGGTTCGTCGCGTCGGTCTCCTCGATCGACAGCGCGCCCGCCGAACCCGCCGACAGCAGGTTCACCACGTCGATCCCCGTCCCCGCGCCATTGATCTCCACCCGCACGCCGACGCCCGCGGCCTCGATCAATCCCTTCACATCACCCAGCGTCTGCGCGCCGGAAAGATCCACCGTCGCGCTCCCGCGGTTGTTCGAGATCTTGACCGAGCCCAGCGACTGCGCCAGCCCCGTCAGCGCGCTCACCGGCGTGCGCCACGTCAGCTTGGGCGACAGGTCCAGCGCCGACGTCGCGCCCGCGGGGAAGACCTGCGAGTCGTCCGCGTTGGCCAGCCCAAGGTCCTCGGCGGTCACGCCCGTGCCCTGGTCATAGAACTGCAGCGACCCTCCGGTCGCGACGTCGACCGAGAGCGATCCGCCCGACACGCCGATCCCGCCGGCGCCCAGCACCGTGACGCTGTTGTCCGTTTCGTACTGATGGATCGCGCCGGTCAGCGAGTCGATCACGTCGCCGATGGTGTCGGCCCCGGAAAGATCGACCGCGACGCGGATGCCGCCGTTGAACGAGAACTCGACCGAGCCGAGCGTGACGCCCAAGCCCCGCGCGCCCGCCGTGTCGGAGAGACGCGTGTCGGTCGTCAACGCCGGATCAAGATCGACATTGCCCGTCACCTTGGCCGACGCGGCGGCGAACGCCTCGGCGTTCCCGAGCGTGATCGGCACCGACTGGGCCAGCCCGAGCTCGGTGTAGAGCCCGCTCCCCTGTCCCTGCCACAGGTACGCGCCGTTCTTCTCAACGAACGGCTGCACGCTGGTCGTCGCCCCGCCGAAGATGTACCCCGCCACCCCCTGGCGGTTCATCGAGTTGTAGATCGAGGTGATCATCGAGCTCACGATCGCGGCCTGCTGCTTCCGCTGGGTCGCGTCGCTGGGCGTGCTGATCTGCTGGAGCGCGATGTCCTTGGCGTCGAGCGCCGTGTCGCCCGCTTCCTTCAGCACCGTGTCCAGCATCCCGAGCGAAGCGCTGGCATGCTGGATGTTCCGCGTCCGCTGCGACGAGCGCTCGATCCGATCGTCCAATTCGGCGATCGTGGCGGCCTTGACCGCGTCGTCGCTCGTCTTGTTCACGCTCCGCCCCGTCGCCAGCTCGACCTGGGCCCTGTAGAGATCGAGATTCGTCTTGGTGATGTTGGCCAGCGTCAACTGCTTCATCAGCACGTTGGGAACTCGCGCAAGACCGGCGGGGTAGACGCTCATGGTTCACTCGTGCTTTCGCAATCCGCGTGCCGGAAGGAGAGGCATCGGGCTTGGGCATCAGGCATTCGCCCAGATTGATCCAGTGACAAGGTGAGCGAGCCGGTTCGCTGACGCACGGGTCGGACTTCCGGAGCGCCGCTCGCGCCGTCGCCCGCGCGGCGCACTCTTCGTCTCTTCCCCTGTCTCGCTGCTTCGATTCCTCGCTGCCTCGCTTTACAACAGATTGATCAGCGTCTGCGTCAGTTCATCCGCGATCGAGATCAGCCGGGCCGCTCCCTGGTACTGGCGCTGGAAATCGAGCAGGTTGACGGACTCTTCGTCGAGCGACACGCCGCTGATCGCCGCACGCTGGGCCTCCAGGCTCTGGCGGATGATTCCGGTCGAGTTGGCGCGCGACTCGCTCGACTTGGCCGCCACGCCCACCGCCTGCACGCTGTCGGACCACGCGCCGCGGATCGTCCGCCCGCCCAGGTCGCCGACCGCCTGGTCCTGCAGGTTGACGATCGCGAGCGCCGTGCCGTTCTCGACCAGCGAGCCGTTCACATAGCGTCCGCTCATGAGCTTGGTCGGGTCGCTCGCCAGGTCGCTCCGCACCGCGATATCGCGGGCGCTCGTGCCCTCGAAGAACGAGTTGATGCCCATGACCGCCAGCGCGCCGGACGAATCGTCCGCGAACGACACCTCAAACCCCGCGTCCGCGTCGACCTTCAGGCGTCCGTCGGACGTGAAGCTCGCGGACAAGCCCGGAACCGCGTCGAGGGCCGCGCGGATGTCCTCCGCCGTCGTGTCATCGTCGAACCCCGCCGTGCCGTCCGCCTTCTTGCCGTCCAGGTCGACGTCGACCCGCACGGTCTTCATCGTTCCCGTGCTGGTCTGCTTCACGTTCACGAGGAACCCGCCGTTGACCGCCTTGAAGGGCAGGTCGGCGAAACTCTGATTGTTCGGGTCGTTGAGCGCCAGCGTGCGGTCGCCCAGCGCGATCTTCAGCGTGCCCGCGGCGCTCGCGGGGTTGGTCACGTTCGCGCCCGTCGAGTGCAGCTTGTTGATCTGGAAGATGATCTGCGACGCGAGGTTGTCCAGCTCGCCGATCACCTTGTCCGCGGTCGCGTCGCGCGACTCCAGCAGGCCGCCGATCTTGCCCGACGTCACGGGCAGGTGCTCCTGGTCGGCCTTCACCGCGACGTCCACCTGCACCTTGCCGTTCACCGACGACTTCTCGAGCTCCAGCCCGCGCGAGGTCGAGCCCTGCACGATCGGCGTGGACCCCACCAGGATGTCCACCATCCCGTTGGGCTGCTCGACCACCGAAACATCCATGAGCTTCGACAGCTCGGTGATCGACTGATCGCGCTGATCGCGCAGACCCGCCGCCTGGAATCCCGCGACCTCGCTGTCGGCGATCTGCTGGTTCAACGACGCGATCGACGACAGCATCTCGTCCGCGGCCTTGATGCTCGCGCCGAGCTCCGTGTCGACCTGATCGCGCGTGTTCGCCAGGTCCTGGCGCAGGCGCGTGACAAACGACGCCAGCCGTTGCCCGCCCTGCACGACGACCGACGACGACTTGGTCTGGTTGGCGCGTTCCGACCAGGACGAGAAAAACGCCGTGAGTTCGCTGGAGAGGTCGTAATCCGAGAGCTCTCCGATCGTCGATTCGATCGCGGCGTTGATCGCCAGCGCCTGCTGCGCACCCGCCTCATCGGAGACGCTCGTCCACAAGCGCCCCTGCAGCGCCATGTCGATCTGGCGCCTGACCGCCTGCACGCCCACGCCGCGCCCGATCGAGCCGTTCAGCGTGCTCGTATCACCCGACACGGGATAGAACGTCGCGACCTGGCGGGTGTAGCCGGCCGTGGTGGCGTTGGCCATGTTCTGGCCGGCCACCGTCAGGCCGATCTGGCTCGCGGAGAGGGCGGTGCGCCCGATGTTCATCGCCGCGGAAAGACTCATGGCAATCTCCAATCACCCGCGCCCGTGACGGGCCGCTTCGCACCACCGGCTACCGGGCCACCAGCTACCGGACAAGGTCGACCGCCGCCGCCAGCGCCGGCGTGGGTTCGATCACGCCGCGCCGCCCGTACGTCCCCGCGTGGCTCAGCCGCCGCCCCACGTGCCGCATCAGCCCCTCGATGTGGGCCGACAGCGCCGCCGTGGCGGCCTTGAGCGAGCTTTCCTCGTACCGCACGCGCTCGATCAGGCGGCGCAGCTCCTGGGCCTGGGCCTTGAGCGCATCGCGCTGCATGCCGGGCAGCACCTCGAGCAGCTTGCCCAGCTTGGGGAGCGGCGCGTTGACCGCACCCCCGGCGTCCGGGCCGAATCGCTTCCACAGCGCCCGCACGACCTCCTGGCGCGTCTGTTCGATCCCCGCAAGGTTCGCCATGAGATGCCGCTGCGCCTCCAGCGCGCGCTCGACGCCGCGCGGGTCCGCGTGGCGCACCGCGTCGCGATGCTGCTCGATCAAGACCAGCCACTTCTGGTGCTCGCGCGTCATCTCCGCGAGGATCTCCGCCAGCTTCGACATCTCGGCGCCCGCGTTCATGCCCGTGCTCCCGCTCATGCCGTCACCTCCGCGCTCGCCCCGCGCCGCAGGTCACGCGTCAGGCGCTCCACCAGCGGGAACCGCTGGGCCCGCGTCAGCTCCTGCGCCAGGTTGGCGTCCTGCATGGCGCGGAACTGCTTCTCCGCCTGGCCCGGGCCGAAGGGCGGCGGGCTCTGCTCCGCCTCGCGCCATTCCTTCAACAAAGGCTGCACCAGCGCCACCGCGACCAGGTCCCGCGCGATCCGCGTCGCCTCGTCCTCGCTCACGGGCTTGGACCGCTCGCCCGCCAGCACCCGCGAAAACTGCGACTGCTTCCGCCCAAGCTCGCCCGACGCCTCGCCCGTCGCGCGCGTCGACATCAGCTCGGCCTTGGCGCTCAGCATCATCGGTTCCGTCACCATCGCACAAGCTCCGCTCAGTCGATGACAAGCTTCCCCTGAAGCTGCCCGCCCTTGGACAGCATCTGCAGGATCTCCACCTGCTGATCGATCGGGATGTCCAGGCGGTTGAACGCCGCCAGCAGGTCCGTCAGGCGCGCCGCCTGCGACGTGCTGGTGTCACGCGGCGTGATGCTCATCCACTTGTCCTTGTCGATGAGCGGGTCCTGGGCGGTCGGCGTGGGCGGCGGCGTCGTGGTCGTGATCGTGAGGTCGCGGTGCGTGATCGCCACCGGGCTCACCGTCACGTCCGCCGTCAGGATGATCGCGCCCGAGCGACGATTGCAGATCACCATCGCCGGCAGACCCAGCAACCGCGGGTTCACTTCCGTCGACATGATGTCCGCGATAAACGCCGCCCGCTGCGGCCGCTCCGCCTTCGGGATCGTCACCCGGATCGTCCGCTCGTCGATCGCTTCCGCGACCGGCGGCTCGGCGTCGCCCGGGTTGGCCCGCTGCTGGTCGTTGATCGTGCTCACGATCTGGGTCGCGCTGGGCCAGCCCGCAAAGTGCGGCTGGATGATCAGCTCGAACACGTCCTTCACCTCGGGCATCTTGATGTCGCGCACCATCCGCGCGCCCAAGCGCACCTTCCCCACCGTCGGCGTCGCCGCGTCCGCGTCCACCGGGCCCTCCGCCAGGGCGAAGTGCTCGTCGCCCACGTACGGCCCCATCAACGGGCACAGGCTCAGCCGCCCGCCCTTCAGGCTCTTGCAGCTGTTCACCGCCACCACCTCGACGTCCAGCGTGTCGTCGGCCAGCGCGCCCATCGCGGACACCACCACCGTCACCGACACCACCGCCACGTTCTTGACGCCCTGCAGTTCCTTCAGCGCGCCGGTCTCGTTGCCGTTGTTGCGCAGCCACTGGGCCAGCGGCCTGGCCATCGCCAGCTCCTTGCCGCTGTCGCCCGTCCCGGGCAGACCCATCACCAGGCCCAGCCCGCGCAGCACGCTCTCGCCCTGGCCCTTCAGCCGTGTCAGCTCCTGCACCGTCGTCGCCGAGCTCGGCGCGATCAGGCACAGCGACAGCACCGCCGCCGCCAGCATCACCAGCCGCGGCAGGGTGACCGGGAGGAGCGCCCGCGCAACCCGCGCGATCGCGCGGTTTCGGCCTGCGGAATCTGAACTACGTTGATCCGAAGTCAGGGGGTGCATGGCACGACCTCCGTGTCGTGCCTACGCAACGCCCATGCCATTCCCGGGCTCACTCAGAACCCGAACACCGCCTCGAGCAGCCGCGGGATGAACCCCTTGCTCGCCGAGTCCTTCACCTGTCCCTCGTTCTTGGCGATCAGCGTCAGGTTCGCCAGTTGGCTCGACAGCACCGTGTTCGACGTCGTCACGTCCTCGCGACGGCACTCGCCCGACATGATGTACGTCTGTGTCTCGTCGTTGCTCGCGATCGTCTTGCGCGCCTCCAGCACCAGCACGCCGTTGGGCTTCACGTCGATGATCTTCGCCGTCACCTTGGCCACGAATTTGTCCGTCCGCTCGTACTTGCCCTCGCCCTTGAACTTGTTGTTGCCGGTGACACCCAGGTCGGCCTGGCTCGTCGTGTCGCCGTTCTCCACCTGCAGCTCCAGCAGCTTCTCCAGGCTCGGGAACTTGTCGAGCGCCGCCTTGATGCTGTAGTCCTTCTTGGAATCCAGCGTCTGGTCGCTGCTCTGCTTGCTGTTCTCGTCGATCACGATCGTGACCTGGTCGTGCACCGCGTAGGTCTTGGGCTTGGGCGCCTGCACCGCCAGCAGGCTCACGCCCGCCAGGGGACCCGCGGGATCACGCGGCAGTTCATTCTCCGACGCCGGCGGCGTGGGCTGGCGCATGAACAGGCTCTGCGCGTGCAGCGTCCCCGCCATCCCCGCCATCAGCACCACCGCCGCCGCGCGAGCCTTCATGCACGCCTTCATCGCGAGTTCTCCGTCGCGCCCGGCTTGGCCGCGGGCGTCGTGGTCTTCCTGGGCTTGTCCTCGGGCTTGAGCTTCTGATCCGCCAGGTCCGCGAAGTTCCGGGCCCGTTCGTCGCGCGCCCGCCGCACGGTGCGATCCTCGTCGGTCGCGATCGTGGGAACGCTCGCCGTCCGCACCGCCCTTGGCTTGGCGTCCTTGACCTTGGCCTCTCGCGCCCCGGGCGCCAGGGCGTCATCAACGCCCGTCGACGCCAGCACCGCGATCCCCGGCGCATCCATCCGCGCCTGGAACGTCCGCGCCGAGCCCACGGGCTGCAGCGTCACGAGCTCTCCCAGGCGTCCGTCGCCCATCGCCCGCGCCGTCGTCTTCAGCACAAACGAGCCGTTCACGCAGTGAACGCGCACCAGCTCGCCCTTCTTCACGACCAGCGGCGCCTGCACGTCCGACGCCTCCAGCACCTTGCCCTGGGGAAGCGCCGCCTTGGCGACACGCCCCATCGCGTCCTCGACCGACACGCAGTCGACCGTGTGGGGAAGCCAGCGTTCCTCGCCCGTCACCTTCGCCGCGCTGATCTCCTCGCCGCGCTTGAGATCGTCCGAAAGCACCGCCGCCATGCGCCGGACCCGCACGCCCACCCGCACCGACCCCGACGCCGCGATCTTGTCGCCCTCGTACAGCGTCACGCTGATGGGCTGCTCGGGCGAGCTCCCCACCAGGGCGATGTCCGACGCGCGCCCAAGCGTGCTCGTGTTGAGCAGCTCCGCGTCGCGGTCCTCGAAGGTCAGCTTCACGTCCGCCGCCGGCACGCGAAGCGCCGCGACAATCCGCTCCTCGATCAAGCGCCGCACGATCGGGCCGTCCGGGATCGGCAAGGGCTCCTTGCCCACCCGCGCCGCGGGCGCCTTGGGCTTGGCAGCCTCCGGCTTCCCCACCCACACGCGGCACGATCCGCCGCGAAGCTCCAGCCGCCCCCAGTTCACGTCGTCGCGCGACTCCAGCAGCCCGCGGATCGTCTCGACCGAGATTGTCGATTCGCCCGCGCCCGCGTTGCTCACCACCACGATCCCGCCGAGCTTGCCCGCGTCCTCGCCCGAGATTTCCGCGACGTCCGCCAGCGTGATCGGGCCGGGCGACGCGCGCTCGACGCTCTCGCGCACCCGGATCGAATCCTGCGCCCGCACCGTGCCGACCGCCAGCACGCTCCACGCGCACGCCGCCAGCAGAAGAATGATCCGCGTTCCACGCGTCATGACGCTGTCCCCTGCGCGAGTCTCGGATTACTGACGGAGCTGCGCGACGCTGCGCAGCGTCTCGTCGGCCGTGCGGATAGTCTGGCTGTTCATCTCAAACGCCCGCTGGGTGCGGATCATCTCGATCAGCTCGCGGGTGGGATCGACGTTGGAGCTCTCCAGGAACCCCTGCTTGAGCCGCCCTCGCCCGTCCGTGCCGGGCTCGCCCAGGTTGGGATCGCCCGACGCCGCCGACTCGCGGTACAGGTTCTCGCCCAGCTGGATCAACCCCGCGGGGTTCACGAACGTCGCGAGCTCGAGCTGGCCGGCCTCCTGCGGCTCGGTCGAGTCCGCCGTCGTGTACGTCACCTTGCCGTCGGACCCGATCGAGACGCCGGTCGCCTCGGGCGGGAGCGAGAACGTCGGCTGCACGCGCCGCCCCTGGTCGTTGGCGAGCACCAGCTCGCCGTCGGAGTTGAGCGTCAGGTTCCCGGCGCGGGTGTAGGCGAATCCGCCCTGCTCGGGCTCCACCTGCACCTGCAGGAAGCCCTCGCCCTCGATCATCACATCGAGCGTTCGCCCGGTCGAGAGCGGCGCGCCCTGCTGGAAGTCCAGCTGCGTGCCCGAGACCGCGACGCCCTGCCCGATGTACAGGCCGGTCGGGCGCTGGTCGCCGATCGCGTTCTCCGTGCCCGGCTGGGCCTTCTCGATGTACAGCAAGTCCTGGAAGTTGGCGCGGCTCGACTTGAACCCCGCCGTGTTCACGTTCGCCAGGTTGTTCGCCGTCACGTCGAGCGCCGTGTTGAGCGCCGAGAGCGCCGTGGAAGCCGACTGAAGTGCGTTGATCGCCATCGTTCACTCCCCGCCTACGCGACCCGTCCGAGCGAATTGATCGCGCGGTCCATCATCCGATCGTGGGCCCGGATCATCGCGATGTTGGCCTCCACCTCGCGCCCCGCGCTGGTGACGTCCATCAACGCCCTCACCGAATCCACCGCCGACTGCTCCACATAGCCCTGGCGAATCTCGCCCGTGCCCACCGTGCGCGACAGCACCGCGTTGACCGGCGGCACAAACACGTTCTTCCCCTGCTTGGGCATCCGCCACGGATCGGGAACGTGCAGGAGCTGGACCTGCGCCACCTCGACGCCGCCCTGCTTCACCTTGCCCGTGCCGTCGATCGAGATCTGCCCCTCGCCGCGCAGCGTGATCGGGTTGCCCGCGGTGTCGAGCACCTGCAGTCCCGACGCCGCCATGACCAAAACGCCGCTGGCGCTCCGTGTGAATCGACCGTCGCGCGTCACGCGGATGGGGTTGATGGTGTCGCTGGTGTCGCGCACCACAAAGAACCCATCGCCCTGGATCGCCACGTCGAGGTCCTGGTTCGTCCGTTCCAGCGAGCCCTGCGTAAATGAAGTCTGGTTGGCGACCGGCAGATTCCCGGCCCCCAGCTTCTCCAGCATCTGGTTCGACGCCAGACCGAAGAGCCCGTCCTCATCCCGTGCCGCCGGGCGGAACCGCACCGCCGGAACGTCGGGCTTGAACCCGACTGTCTGGGCGTTGGCGAGGTTATTGGCCAGCACGTCCTGGCGATACAGGGCCGAGAGCGCCCCCGACGCCGAGATTTCCATGCCGTAGTTCATGACCAGCCCCGCGCCGTGGCATCCCTGCCGACCAATCCGCGCCGGAATCCGTTCCGGGCGCGCGGCAATCCGCCGCAGACGGCTTTCTCACAAGCGGCGTGCCAACGCTCCGGCGGCCCTCGCCACGCGCGCCTTGCGCCCCGGGCGCAATGGGTGCGCCGCGCGGAATCTGACCGGGCGATTTGACCGGAAGCCCTCCGGTCGGGACGCTATCGCGTCGAAGTCAGTCCCCAGACGTTCGGGTCGGCGGCGTGGAGTGTCCGATGGCGGTGTGCGCGGGTTGTAAAGGCCAGTTTCCGGATGGGTCCAAGTACTGCCCGTCGTGCGGACGCCCCTACGTCCCGGACGCCCTGACCCTCAGCGTCCCCGCGCCCATGGCCGCCGACGGCTCCGACCCCACCATCACCTCATGGGGAAACCAGCCGCCGCCCCCGACCTCGCGCTCCGGCGCATCGGGCAGCGGCTCAGACTTCCCGATGGGCGCGCGACAGGCCGCCTCCATCCAACCCGATCCGCGCAGCCTTCCCGCCGCCCCGGCTCCCCAGGCCGGCCGCGCCGCGTCACTCCTTAACAGCTCCACCGGCCTCCCCGAAGGGCGTTTCAACCCCGGCGACGTTCTGGGCGATCGCTTCCGCATCATCGGCCAGCTCGGCAAGGGCGGCATGGGCGAGGTCTTCCGCGCCGACGATCTCAAGCTCATGCAGCCCGTCGCGCTCAAGTTCCTCCCACCCCACCTCTCCAACAACCGCGTCAGCCTCGATCGCATGATCAACGAGGTGCGCATCGCGCGGTCCGTCTCCCATCCCAACGTCTGCCGTGTTCACGACATCGGCGAGGTCGACGGCCTGCACTACATCTCCATGGAGTACGTCGACGGCGAAGACCTCGCCTCGCTCCTCCGCCGCGTCGGTCGCTTCCCCCAGGAACGCGCCGTCCAGGTCGCCCGCCAGCTCTGCGCCGGCCTCGCCGCCGCTCACGCCAAGGACGTCCTCCACCGCGACCTCAAGCCCGCCAACGTCATGATCGACGGGAGCGGCACGGTCAAGATCACCGACTTCGGCCTCGCCGGTCTCGCCCAGGAACTCGCCGGCAAAGGCGGCCGCGCCGGCACGCCCGCCTACATGGCCCCCGAGCAATTCTCGGGGAGCGGCGTGTCGCCCAGGAGCGATCTCTACGCCCTGGGCCTCGTTCTCTACGAGACTTTCACGGGTAAGCCCGTCTATCGCCCCGAATCGCTCGAACATCTTTCCAAGCTGCACATGCAGCCGCCCCCGAGCGTCTCGAGCGTCGTCTCCGACGTTGATCCGCGGATTGAACGCGTCATCCTCCGCTGCCTCGAGCGCGACCCGGAGCGCCGCCCCAGCTCCGCCCTCACCATCGCCGCCGCCCTGGCGGGCGGCGAGGCCATGGCCGACGTCCTGGCCGCCGGCGAAACGCCGACGCCCGAGATGGTCGCCGCCTCGGGCGAGCGCGGCAGCCTCAAGCCCCCGCTCGCCATGGCCGCCCTTGTGCTCGTCGCGGTCGGCGCGCTCCTCATCGCCTTGCTCGGGCAGAAGACGCGTCTCCTGGCACAGGTCCCCACCGACAAATCGCGCGAAGAACTCGTCGTCAAGGCTCAGGACGTTCTGGGCGAGGGCCTCCGCCCCTCCACGCGCCTGGACCGCGCCATCGGTTTCATCGAGCATCCTCCCACCGCCCCCGAGACCGACGCCAACGCCGCGCCGCGAGCCGCGATTCCCGGCACGATCGAGTTCTGGTACCGCGAGAGTGCCGCCCCGATGTCCCCTCGCGACGCCACCAAGGGCGTGCAGGTCGATGACCCGCCGCTCGCCACGCCCGGCATGAGCCGTGTGCGCCTCGATATGTCCGGACGACTTCGCGAACTGGTCGTCGTCCCCGAGCCCGAGGCGATCGGCAAATCCCCGGCGACGACCGAGACGCCGCCCATCGACTGGAAACCGCTCTATAAGGACGCCGACGTCGACGACACAACCATCCAGCCCGCGACGCCCGAGCGTGTCCCGCCCGTGTACTGCGAGAAGCGCTTCGCCTGGACGTGCAAGGACCACTCCGGCCGCGCGCTCCGCTGCGAAGCAGGCTCGGTCGCGGGCAAGACCGTCTACTTCGGCGTGCTCGATGAGTCCGCCGCCCCACCGCCCTCGGGCGCCAGCGACGCCGGCGCCGGCGGCGCGTTCCTCTTCGTCCTACTCCTGGTCGGCGCGTTCGGCGGGCCGGGCTGGATCGCCTGGAACAACATCAAGCGTGGACGCGGCGACCGCAAGGGCGCCTTCACGCTCGCCGGCGTGATGTTCGTCGCCTCGCTGCTCCAGGCCGCCCTTGGCGCGCACCACACCACCGACCTTGGCATCATCCTCCAGTGGTGCATGGCCGCCGTGGGCGTCTCGCTCCTCAAGGCCTCCCTCATCTGGATCGGCTTCATCGCGATCGAGCCCATCGTCCGCCGCCAGCGCCCGGAGTCCATCATCTCGTGGACCCGCCTGGTCAGCGGCAACTGGCGCGATCCACTCGTCGGACGCGACATCCTCATCGGCACCGCCGTCGGCATGCTCTGGATGCTCCTCACGGGCGGCTTTGCCCTGGCCATCTCCGCCTCGGGCTCCACCCAACTCACCCAGGCCACCGCCGCCGAATCGCTCGTCGGATTCCGCCAGGCGCTCGGCGTCATGCTCAACGTCGTCTTCTACTCGCTCATCTTCCCGCTCTTCATCACGCTGATTCAGGCCATCGTCCGTCGACTCATCAAGGAAATCGTGATCGCCCGCATCGTCGAGGCCGGCGCGCTCACCCTCGTCATCGCCGCCCTCATGAGCCAGATCGCCGGCGGCGCCGGCAATCTCCCCCTCGCCCTCGTGGGCGGCGTCGCGAGCATGCTCATCGGCGCTCGCTTCGGCCTGCTCATGCTCGTCTCGGCCTTCTTCGCCGTCGGCGTCATCAGCGCCTTCCCGATCGCCCTCGGGCTCTCGAGCTGGGCCACCATGACCGGCGTGCTGGGCCTGGTCGTCATCGCCGCCGCCGCGGTCCTTGGTTTCATCATTTCCATCACCGGCATGCGCGCCGCCACCACCCGCAGCGAGTTCTGAATCGACACTCGCTTGCCGCCCTCAAAGCGCACGCGACCGCGCCGGGGAACTCATCTTCCCTTGTCGTACCGTCTTTCTGTTTCGCAATCTCGCGGACTCGCTTCGTCCCGCTCAGATGCCCTTGTGCGAACGCGCCAGCGCCACCTTCTGCCGCGCGCACTGGCGATCGCGGTTCAGGCGATCAACCTGAAGCTGTCGGTCCTTCGCGCCGTCCGGCACCGACTTGGCCATCAGCGCGTCCAGCTCCTTCTGCGCATCGCTGGCGCTGAGCTGCTCGACCGGCGTCGCCCGCTCGGCCAGCACCGTCAGCTGCTCGCCCGCCATCTGCACAAATCCGCCCTCGACAAAGTACGAGCGCGATCCGCCCTCGCCGCCGCTGGTGTCCGGGAAATCGACCCGCAGCTCGCCCGCGCCCATCCGCGCCAGGATCGGCGCACGCCCGGGCAGCACGCCGAACAGGCCGTCCCACGCCGGAACCGACGCGTACGACACCGACTCGTCAAACACGCTCGCGGTCGGGGTCACCAGGCGACAACGGAAAGACTTGGCCAAGGCGCATTCTCCATCAATTCCCGGCAAAGGCCGAGCGGCTTTGGAGCGATGGTAGGACCGCGGCCTGTCGTCTTCCTGTTCGGGTCTTATCCGGAGCGGGCCGCACTAGATCACGAGGCCCGCGTCGGCCCGCCGGATCGCGCTCACCAGTGCATGAAGCTTGTCCGCGTCGAGTCGTCCGTTGCTCCGCACGCCGCTGCAGAGGTCGATGCCGAACGGGCGAACGGCCCGGATGGCGTCGCCGACATTCGCGGGGTTGAGCCCGCCGGCCAGGAAAACAGGGACGGGCGAGCGTTCCACGATCCGGCGCGAGAGCGACCAATCGTGTACGCGACCCGTGCCGCCCAGCTCGCGCACTTGTGCGGCCGGGTTTCCGGAGTCCAGCAGCAACGCGTCGACGTGCGACGCCGCGCGAAGTGCAAGATCGATCGACGAATCGTCGCGCACGTGGACCACCTGCACGATGCGGAGCGACGGCAGATCGCTCCGCACCGCGTGCCACACGTCGGGCTCGACACCGTCGTCGACGAGTTGCAGCGTGCTCACCCCGGTGCGGCGCGCGTGGGCGACCACCGCGTCGGGCTCGATCTCGCTGGTAAGGAGGAACGTCGCGATGGGCGGCGGGGCGATCCGCGCGATGTCGCGGATGAGTTCGTCGGCGATCGGCCCCGGGCCGCTGGGCATGCGCGCGACCAGCCCGAGCGCGTCGGCCCCGGCGCCGATGGCGAGGTGTGCCTCCTCGCGCGACGAGATGCAGCAGACTTTGAGTCGTGTGCGCATGGAGAGAGATGGTAACCGGCGGAGCGAGCGAGGCGGCGGTCGCGACGCGGCTATGTCAGGATGTATCGCTCGTCGCAGGCGATGTCGTGTTTGCGAAGGAAGTCGACAAGTTCGTCGGCGAATGAGCGAGCCGTGTGGTGCTCGCGCTGCGCGGCGATGTAGCCGCGCACGCTGTCGACGCCGGACTTGCTGACGGAAAATGCGGCGTATCCGGATTGCCAGGCGAAGTCGGCGATCGCGAGTTCGTCGTGCATGAACCGCGAGGAGTTGGCCTTGAGGTCGCGCACGAGGTCGGCGAGGGCGACGGCAGGATGGACGGAGATGAGGAGGTGGATGTGGTCGGGCATTCCGCCGACGGCGAGCAGATCGCATTGCCGATGACGCGCGATGCCGCCGAGGTATGGATAGAGGCGGGGCGCGGCCGCGTCGGTGATGAAAGGCTGGCGGAGCTTGGTCGAGAAGATGATGTGAACGACGTGGAAGGTGAGCGTGCTTCCCATGGAATGAGTATGCCGGAGTATGGTGACGAGTGCCAGTTGGGACGGAGCCAGCACCCCGCGAAGATGGGGACGTACGCCGTGCTGCGAATTCCATGATCCATGTATGCAGGCCCGAAGGGCCGAATGAAATCAGCCCGGGGCGGGAGCCCCGGGTAGACGAGAGTTCCGTTGAGCGAGCCGCGGAGCGGCGGGACATGGCCGAGCGAGAGGCGCGAGTGGCGCACCTTCGGTGCTCTCGAATCACGGAGCAGATGGGGAGCGTTGGGTTTCGTTGACCCGGGGCTGACGCCCCGGGCTGGTTTCACAGACCGCTTCGCGGTCGCGCGATCTCCGTGTCGGCGATTGCCCTGTTTGAGTTCGGCCCTGCCCCAAAGCACAAACGAGCGAATCGATCAACTTCGGCTCGTTACAGTTTGTGTGTTCACCCACCGGACCATCTGGATCGTTCGCAGGATCGGGAATTCCTGCGGGACAGACTGCTTCATGTAGTTGGGCGGCAACTTTTGATGAATGGTCGCGATCAAGTCACGCAAGAGCCACACATCGAACGCGTCTGGGTTCGTGATGTCCCTCGGGCCGTCTTCCCATAACGCGACCTTCAGTCGATTCGTGGGGAGCTGCACTCCGGGGAAGAGTCTCTCAAGCACCGGGTCATCCAGGCACTCGAATTTCCCTCGATATCGAGCTTCCGCCGACCGATCGAAAAAGCCCGACGATGCTTCGACATGCACCAGTTCTTTAGTCGGGCGCAACGCGATCACGTCGAATTCTCGCTTTGAATCCGCGATTCCGAGCTGGCTCGGTCGGACGTTGGAATGAACCCAGTACCCGTTGTATCGGTACCATTCGCTGGCGATCGATTCGAGGTAGTTCGCCATTCTTGCTTACAGGTTTCCCCGCCGCTCCTGCTCGAGTTCCAGCGCCTCGAACAGCGCCTTGAAGTTGCCCTTGCCGAAGGACTGGCTCCCGCGGCGGCAGATGATCTCGAAGAACAGCGTGGGGCGGTCCTGGAGCGGCTTGGTGAAGAGCTGGAGCAGGTAGCCCTCGTCATCGGCGTCCACGAGAATGCCGAGCTTGCGGATCGCCTCGTGATCTTCCTTCACGGCCTGGTGTCCGTGGCTGGTCAGCATCGTATTGACGCGGTTCCACACGTTGTCGTAATAGGCGTCGGGGAGCGTGAGGAAATCCACGCCGCGCGAGCGGAGGGCGGCGATGGACGCGAGCTCGTCGTCGGTGCGGAGGGCCAGGTGCTGCACGCCGGGGGTGTTGGAGTGCCAGTCGAGGTATTCCTGGACCTGGCTCTTCTTCTTGCCGGCGGCGGGCTCGTTGATGGGGATCTTGATGAGGTTGTTGCCGCTGGACATGACCTTGGACATGAGCGCGGAGAACTCGGTGGAGATGTCCTTGTCGTCGAAGTGCTTGAACATGGAGAACTCGAGGACGTTCTCGTAGAAGGCGACCCAGGAGTTCATCTTGCCCATCTCGACGTTTCCGACGAGGTGGTCGACGTACTTCAGGCCGCACGGGTGCTTCTTGTTGTGCTCGTTGATGGAGAGGACGGAGGTGACGCCGGACTGGGGCGCGCAGCCGCGGGCGGGCTCGTGGGCGCAGCCCTCGGCGAGGCGGCGGAACTGCGGGGCGAAGGTCGCGCCCTGCTTGACCTTGGTGAGGTCGTAGGCGCCGGTGCGGCTCACGAACGTGTGGATTGCGCGCCCGAAGGTGCGGATGGCGGCGGTGGTGACGCTGCCATTGGCGTCCTTGGCGGTGCGCGGCTCATAGGCGGATTGCGCGCCGTTCTTGATGGCGCGTTCGTAGGCCTTCTCGGCGTCGAAGACGGTGAAGGCGACGTCCTTCACGCCGTCGCCGTACATCGCGACTTCCATGGCGGCGGGGTGCTCGGGCGTGAGGGCGCTGGAGAGGACAAAGCGGATGTTGCCCTGGGTGAGGAGGTAGTGCGAGGCGTCGCGGGTGCCGGTGGTGAGGTCGGCGACCTGCTCGATCTGGAAGCCGAAGCAGTGGGCGTAGAAGAAGGCGGCCTGCTTGGCGTTGCCGACGTAGAAGCGAACGTGATCGACATCGATGAGCTGGAGAGGATCGCTGCCGGAGTTCACCTTGACGGCGGGGGAGGGCGAGAGGGTGGTCATGACCTGCTCCGAGATGGATGTTCGGGCGGCCGCCCGCGCGCTGGGCGACACCGCTTGACCATTCTACGTTCCCGGACGTGGATGGGTGCTTCCCGGGACCGCGGCGCGAACGATGTCGGGTGTTTGTGTGGGGAAGAGAAGCCAGGGGGCGTGCTGCGGGCGGCGTGGGCGGATGGTGGATATGCTTTGGGTTCACCCGGCGAGCACACGGCCGTTCGGCCGATCGACCGGGGCCTCTGTGGACCACCCGCGTTGGGCGCTGCCAAACAAGAGACTCCGACCTTCGGCTCGTATCGGCTGATCCGCCGCCTTGCGGATGCTCCGCTGGGCGAGCGCTGGATCGCGCGCCATGAACTGAACCACACGGCCCACACGGTCTACCGACTGACCAAGCGGTTCGATCGGGCGGCCCAGGCGCGGTTCCTTTCGGCGGCGTCGGAGAGCACGTACAAGCATCCGCATCTTCTTGATATTCAAGAGTTTGCGTTTGATCTGCAGGGCCGGGCGTGCTTGGTCACGCCCTTCACCGGAAACCATCTTGGACTCGTGACGCTGGGGTCGCTGGTTGAGATGAAGGGCGGGCGGATGTCACCCAGCGAGGCCGAGCGCGCCACGCTGCATCTCCTCGGCGCTCTTTTGCACACCCACGCCAGCGGCGGCCCGTCGCACGGCCCGATCGCGATCGATGAAGTGCTCGTGGACAAGCACGGGCGGGCGATCATCGAGCTCTACGGCCTGTCGCAGCGGATCGCCGCGAGCGCGGCCCCGGCGCGGGCGATGGCGGCCGACGAGATCCGTAGCGTCGGACAGATCGCGTATCGACTGCTCACGGGCCTGCCGGCGGAAGAGCCCATGATCCCCGCGGGACGGCTGATCAAGAAGCTGCCCGAGGCGTGGGATCGCTGGTTTGAGCGGGCGCTGGACGCGGCGGGCGGGTTTGAATCCGCGGAACGAGCGATCGAGCAACTGCCGTCGAACGTGAAGACGCCGGAAGCGCCGGCGGCGTTCCCGACGGTGCGTGTGGTGCTGGACAAGTTCCGGACCCGGACGCCGTAACAGATCGCACAGTTTCACGTGAGCACATGAGCACATGGCACGCGGCGCTGGCAGCGCTGCGCGTGCGTGGGGCGTCACCGATCCGGCATGGATTCGGAGCCGGGCGACGATTCGAGCACCTTGGCGATCGCGTCGCGGCGTTGGTTGAAGGCGGTCTGCTGGGCCTCGTCCATGCGACCCGCGAAGAGCATCTCGGTGTAGTTGAGGAGCGACGAGGCGTACGGGCGGCCGGCGGCGGACCTCATCGCCTCCAGCCACGCATTGGCGTCGGGCGCGGCGGCCTCGGCGTCGTCGGGGCGGCCCATCGCGACCAGGGCCGCCACCTGGACCGCGTCGTAGGCGCCGGTGCCGACGACCTCGCGGAGGTTGGGCATGGCGGAGAGCGCGAGCAGCGCCTGGTCGCCGCGCCCGCCCGCCAGGTGCGAGTCGGCGAGGAGCATGATTCCCTCGGCGAGCGCGGGGAGCGTGGACGCGGCGGCGGCCTCGGTCATGATGCGATCGGGGTCGGAGAAGTTCTTGAGCAAGCGGCCGTGGAGGGGATCGTTCGCGGGCGTGTTGCGGATGACCGCGAGAAGATCGGCGGAGGAAAGGAACTCTCCGATGCTCGCGAGCGATTCTGTCTTCTCCTCTTCGGAGATGTTGGAGAGGGCGCGGAGCCGCTCGAAGGTGGCGGCGTCGGTGCGCGAGAGGATGATGCCTCGGGTCGCCATGGGCAGGAGCTGCCCGTCGCTGGCGGCGGCGATGAGAAGGTCGTCGAGGAACTCGGGATAGACGACAAGAGCTTCGGCGGCGGCGAGACGTTGCGCGGAGCGATCGGAGCGGAGCAGCTGCGCGAGGCGCTGGCGGTCGGCGTCGTCGCCGATGGCGGCCAGGAGTTTGCATGCGGTGGGGGGGAAGGCGGCACCCTCGATTTGGCGGAGGCGAGCGAGAGCGAGCTGGCGCTGGGAATCGGTGAGCGAGCCCGTGCGCTCGGCGGAGCTGAGTGTCTCGGCGGCAGCGCCGGCGGCGGAGGTGCCGGTCTCGAGCCAGCGGAGCGCCAGGTCGATCGTGGCGGGCGTGAGCCAGCGAGACGAGGCGGACAGCAGCGCCGCCGCGGTCTGGGCAGAAGTTTCGCGCTCGAGGCACGCGAGGATGGCGGCCTGTCCGCCGGGCGGATCGAGCTGCGCGACGAGGAGGGCGGCGCGCTCGCGGACGACCGCGGAGTCATCGCCCAGGAGCGCGATGCCGGCCGCACCGACCTCGGGCCCGAGCGTTGAGGTGGCGGAGAGTTCGCGTGCGACAAGCTCGAAGCCCAGGTCGCGGACGGAGGGCTCCGCGTCGGCGAGCAGGGATGCGAGGAGCTTGGAGCGATCCTCGGGTTTGGTCGCGAGGTGGAGCTTTCGGAGCGTGTCGGAGAGGCGGTCGGAGAGTTCACCGATGCGCTGGCGGTCGCGTGTGACGCGGGCCGACAGGCCGCGGGCGAGCTCGCGCTGCCAGTCGTCGGGCGACATGGCTTTGGCGCGATCGATCCAGGCGGCCCAGTCGGAACGGGACTCGCCGAGGTCGTCGCGGCCGCTGAGGTCGGAGAGCGCGGCGTAGGCGGATCGGGCGACGACGGGGAGGCGTGAGGCGGCGGCGGCGTCGAGCAGTCGCGCGGCGTTTTCGGGCGTGCGGTACGCGGCCAGCGCGGCGAAGTAGGGCGGCGTGCGCTCGTCGGCGACGTGCTGCGCGCCGAGCCAGAGCGAATCCAAGAGCGGGGCGAGGCCCTCTGGCTCGCTCGAAAGTGCTGAGGCGACGAGGTCGCCGGCGAGGGCTTCGGGCGAGCGGCCTTCGAGCGCGGCGCGGAGCGAATCGAGGATGGCGGCGGGCTGAGCGGTCTTGGCCCGCGCGACCAGCGCGGCGGCGGCGGCGGAGCGGGCGGCGCGGTCGGCCTTGGGCGAATTCAGCGTCGCCCAGTTGGCGGCGTCGGTCCGCGATTGGTCCGAACCGATGGCGGCGGGCTGGGCCAGCGCGGGCGGCGTCAGGGGCAAACACGGGGCGAGCGTGAGCACGGCCAGGAGGGCGTGGCGGGCCATGGCGCAGGGGCGAGCGGCGGACGCTTTGGTCCGGGAAGTCGATTCGGGGAATGAGCTTCGCCAGTTTCCCACGGGTTCGATCGTATCGGTCGGGCGTTGATGCGAGGCTTGACGTTCTCTACGATTTGGGGAGTGTCCGGTTCGCCGCGCGTCGCCAGAGGCCCGAGAGAGCCATGAACGACTGGTTCGATGCCGAACAGCATGTGGAGCGGGCCCACGACTTTTACCAGTCGGGGCGTTGGGACGACGCCGTCTCGGAGTTGCGGCGCGCCATCGCGCTGAACCCCTACCAGGGGGAGTGGCACTTCAATCTCGGTTTGACGCTCAATGCGGCGGGTCGGCATCGCGATGCGATGGACGCGTTCGGCGAGGCGTCGCGCCTGGAGCCCTCGGACCCGCAGCCCTTGATCATGGTCGGGCTGTCGCACATGCATCTTGATGAGCCGCGTAGCGCCATCCCGTGGTTTGAGCAGGCCGGAAAACTCGAGCCTGCGTCGAGCGAGCCCCTGATCCATCGGATCGAGGCGCACGCGCGGCTGGGCGAGTATGAACAGGCCGAGCTGGCGTTCTACTTGGCGCAGCAGGTTGATGCGTCGAACCCGGACCTGTACGCGGCGATGGCGGATGTGCTGCTGGACCGGCGCGAGTTTGAGCGGGCGATCTGGTGCCTGCGCGAGGCGTCGAAGCTCGACCCGGAACTGCCGGGGATGCAAGCGCGGCTGGCGGAGGCGTACGCGGCGCTGGGGCGGCCCGAGCGGGCGCGGCAGCTGTACCTGATCGAGCTGCGCCAGAACCCGGGCGACACCGACACGCTGCTGGAGCTGGCGGACCTGCTCGCGTCGATGAACCGGCTCGCGGAGGCGCAGGAGAAGGCGGGGCGCGTGCTGGAGCTCGAGCCCGAGCACGTCGGCGCGCACCTGATGCTGGGCAAGCTGGCGGATCAGTCGGGCGATGCGAGGCGGGCGCTGCGGCACCTGGAGGTCGTGCTGCGCCTGGACGCGAGCCTGCCGCGGGCGCGGACGGCGATCGCCCACATCTTGCTGCGCGAGCGTGATCCCTCGACGCTGGAGCGGGCGCGGGTGCTGCTGGATGAGGAGCTGTCGCTCCTGGCTCGCGACGACGAGATGTTCGACAACGCCGACCTGTCGGCGCTGGGGCGGGCGCTCCTGTCGGTGGGCTGGGCGTCGCGGGCGGTGGACGTGTTCCGGCGGCTGACCGAGCGGGACGCGAATGACGCGGGCGCGTTCCACGATCTGTCGGTCGCGTGCTTTGAGGCCGATCGTTCGCCCGACGGGATTGAGGCGGCGTTGTCGGCGCTGAAGCTCGAGCCGCGGATGCTGGCGCCGATGCACAACCTGGCGGTGGCGTATTTCAAGACGGGGCGGTTGACGCGGGCGCGGTACTGGGTGAAGCGGGCGCTCTCGATCGACAGCGAGGACCACGGCCTGCGCCGGATGCGCGCGGTCCTGGCGATCCACGGCGCGGGCGAGCTGATCGGTCGGATGTTCTCCGGCCTGACGCGCCGGCTGGTGCTGGGGCGGCGGAGGCGGTAGGCCCTTTTTCGATCACGCTTTCTTTTGACGTTCGGCGAGCAGGCGGGCGGCTTCGTCGACGTCCTTGTCGCCGCGCCCCGAGAGGTTGATGACCAGGTGCTGGTCTTCCTTCATGCGTGCGGCGGCGACGACGCCCTCAAAGATCGCGTGCGAGGATTCGAGGGCGGGGATGATGCCCTCGGTGCGTGCGAGGAGCTCGAAGGCGTCGAGGGCCTGGTCGTCGGTGCAGGCGAGGTATTGCACGCGCCCCGCGTCCTTCCAGTACGAGTGCTCGGGGCCGACGCCGGGATAGTCCAGGCCCGCGGAGCAGGAGTGGACGTCGGCGGTCTGGCCGAAGGGGTCCTGGAGGACGTAGCTGAGCGAGCCGTGGAGGATGCCGGGCGTGCCGTAGGAGAGCGGGGCGGCGTGGGCGCCGGGGGCGGTGCCGCGCCCGCCGGCCTCGACGCCGATGAGCTTGACGGATTCGTCGTCGACGAAGGGGTAGAAGATTCCGGCGGCGTTGCTCCCGCCGCCGACGCAGGCGACGACGGCGTCGGGGAGCTTGCCGAAGAGTCGGAGGCACTGGGCCTTGCACTCGTTGCCGATGACGCTCTGGAAGTCGCGGACGATCATGGGGAAGGGGTGGGGGCCGACGACCGAGCCGATGATGTAGTGGGTGTGCTCGACGGAGCCCATCCAGTCGCGCATGGCCTCGTTGGTGGCGTCCTTGAGTGTGCGCGAGCCGGCCTCGACCTCGTTGACCTTGGCGCCGAGCATGCGCATGCGGATGACGTTCAGGCGTTGGCGGCGGACATCCTCGGCGCCCATGTAGACCTCGCAGGTGAGGCCCAGGTGGGCGGCGGCGGTGGCGGCGGCCACGCCGTGCTGGCCCGCGCCGGTCTCGGCGATGATGCGGCGCTTGCCCATGCGCTTGGCGAGGAGGCCTTGGCCGAGGGTGTTGTTGATCTTGTGCGCGCCGGTGTGGGCGAGGTCTTCGCGCTTGAGCCAGATGGTGGCGGATTGGCCGGCGCCGCCGACCTTGGTCGAGATCGAGCGGGCGTAGTCGGTGAGGCGGGCGGCGCGATAGAGGGGCGTGGGGCGGCCGACGAAGGTCTTGAAGAGCGACTGGAGTTCATCCCAGAACTTGGGATCGTTTGCGGCGTGGTCGTAGACGTCGGCGAGCTGGCGGAGCGCGGCAGTGAGGGTCTCGGGGACGTACGAGCCGCCGAACTGGCCGAAGCGGCCCTCGGGGGACGGGACTTCGCTGACGCGCGGCTTGCGGGCCTTGACGCCGGAGAGCATGGAGGGATCGGTGTTGGCCTGGCTCATGGGCGAAGGGTAGTCGACGTGCCCACCGAATGCCGATTGCCGGATCACGGGGAAGGGCGCCGCCGCCGATGTACCACGGTTTTCACTTGTGCCCGAGGAACGTGGAGATCAGCATGAAAAGCCCGAGCGAAACGATGACGAGCACCATCCATGGCTTGATCGGCATGTTCTTATGCACTCCCCACCAGCGGCGCTCCTGCGGGCTGAAACTCTCGGCGGGTTCCGTTTGGATGCGTGCCAGGTATTTTCGTTGCCACACATACGCGACGGGATAGCCGATCAACAAAACCATGGCCCCGGCGTATCGAATCGGTCGCTCGAACATCGGCGGCGCGGAATAGATCAACGCGATCCATCCGGGGATAAGTAAAATTACAATACCCTTCAAACACTTTGACAGCTTCGGCGCCTCCTTTGATGATTTGCTATACAAACGCCTCATTGTAACGTGCGTCACGATCAGCGTGACGACGAGAAGAACGGCGGCGAAACACGCCCATGTCTGCTCGAAGGCCATGAGTTACCCCCAGTACCAAAGCATGCACTCGCCCGAGCAGCCAACGAGGGCGGCCGCCATTGCCGCGGTGAAGTACGCGAGGCACGCCGCTCCCCCGGCAATCCCCAAGGCTCCGGTCGCTGTCGCGCAATCGATTAGACAGGGAATGACGGCTGGCCCGATGAAGGGGGTCACCGACAAGCAACCCACGCCGCAAAGGGATCCGACGGTCGCCGCCGCGGTGCCAACGATTCCAAGGCAGCTCACGAATTCATCCCAGTGTGCCTGAAACCTATCTTTCATACACGCCGAGATGCAGGCGGAAACGTCGCCGCTCACTCCGCCTCCAACTCCGCCGCCCCCTCCGCCCGAACCGACACCTCCGGCGGCGAGCGTCTGCACAAATTGCGAGGCCCCATCCATCGCTTCCGTCTCGTCGGCCGTCTCTGCGACAAGATTGAACGCGCCGGCGTGGCTGGTGGGTTCGCCGTTGCCGAGGTCGACCGTCACTTCCGAGCGGATGCCATAGCCGAACCGGGTTGTCTGCCCGGTCACGTCCCAGAAGGTGACGGCAACAACCGTGGTCGAGACGTTGATTGTGACTAGCGACGCGGGGGTCGTGGGGGTTTCGGGGAGGACCATCTCCACGCCGCCGACCTCCCATTGCTCGGGTGCGGGCTCTTCGTTCAGAACGACGATTGCCTCGTAGTGATCGGTGGGACTCTCCGCGACTTGAACGGTCGGTGTCAGAAAGGACTCCGATGTCTGCTCCACGAATGCGATCGGCGGCGTCGTCGCGCAGCACAGCGTATCCTGTGCATAAATCGGACGCTGCGGGGCAACGAATGCACCCATCGCCAGGAACGCACACCAGAGCTTCAAGAAACGAGTGGTCGTGTTCTTCCGCATTGCCGGTCCTTTCGAAAGATCGAAATAACCTGCCCGCGGGAACCTGCCCGCGGGAACCTGCCCGCGGGAACCTGCCCGCGGGAACCTGCCCGCGGGAACCTGACACAGACACAAAGGATTCTACATGAGAATATCAAGTGCTGTCAAGGGCACCTTTCAGCTTGTCGGTGTTCCTTGGAGCGAGCCCGAGGCGTTGGCGGTGTCCTTGGCGAGGAACCTGGCGCCCAGGGCCCAGAACACGCCGCTGAGAAGGAACGCGAACGAGATGAGGATGAAGGCCTTGTTCATGTCGCCGTGGGGGAGTTGGGCGGTGTGGGTCGCGTCGCAGATGCGTCCGATGATGGGGGGCGAGATGACGTCTCCGAGGGCGTGGATGGTGAAGATGGAGACGGCGAAGGCGGTGGAGCGGAGGGGCGCGGGCGTGACGTTGGCGATGATGGTGTTGCTCGGGCCGGTGTTGAGGAAGAGGCAGAAGACGGCGGCGGCGAGGAATCCCCACGCCCAAGGGAAAGGCGTGTAGAGCACGCCCAGGAAGAGCGGGAAGCCGATCAACATGCCGACGGCGGAGACGAGGAAGTACGAGCCGCTGAAGCGGGCGCGGAGGCGATCGCCGAGCCATCCGCCGAAGAGCGTGGCGGCCAGGCCGGTGACGACGACGATGGCGCCGAAGGTGATGCCGGTGGCGGCCTCGTTGTTGAGCCCGCGGTATTCGTTGACGTAGGTGCGGATCCAGAACGAGATGCCGCCCAGGGCGAAGGTCATGGCGGTCATTCCGGCGAGGTTGAAGAGGTAGGACCTGGTCTTGAAGAGGATGAGGACGTCGGCGAGGGAGGTCTTGCGTTTGGTGTGGGCGCGATCGGACAGGCCGCGCGCCGGCTCGGGGCGGAAGATGGCCCAGACGCCGAGCGCGATGCCCCAGGGTACGACGGAGTAGAAGGGCCACTGCCACGAGTCGGTTTTGGCGGCGATGGTGGTGCCGAGGGCGTATCCGATGGCGGTGCCGACGGGGATGGCGGCGTAGAACCAGGCGAGGACGGCGCCGCGGCGTTGGACGGGGAAGAGGTCGGCGATGATGGTGGGGGCGGTCGGGCCGTAGGCGGCTTCGCCGATGCCGACAAAGACGCGGGTGATGAGGAGCGCGGTGAAGGTGGTGGCGAGGCCCGAGGCGCCGGAGGCGAGGCTCCAGGCGATGGCGCCCAGGCCGATGATGGTCCAGCGGCGTGTGCGATCGCCCAGCCAGCCGAAGACGGGCGCGACCACCATGTAGGAGATCATGAACGCGGAGCCGAGCCAGCCGAGATTGGTGGCGGCGTCGGGATCGTTCTTGTCGAAGAACGCTTCGCGGATGCGCGGCTCGACGGCGGCGAGGATGTACCGATCGATGTAGTTGAAGAGGTTGATGGACAGGAGCACAAAGAGCGACAGGCGCGCGGAGCGGATCACGGCGCGATCGGGCGGCGTTGAGGCGGTGTTGGGCTCGTCGGGCACGGGGCACAGACTAGCAGCGATCGCGGGCGGGCGCACGGCGTTGATCGGGGTGGTTGGAATGTCCCGAGGAGCGCGGCGTGCGCTACGCGAGGAAGACGAGCGGGTCGCGGTCTTGGCCCGAGATGATGACGCGGCAGCCCCGGAGCATTTCGGCGAGCTTGGTCGAGACGCGGGCGAGGTAGCCGCGCTCGGTGTTGGTGTGTCCCGCGAGGACGACGGACATTCCGGTGTGGAGGGCGGCGAGGACCTCGTGGTGTTTCATTTCGCCGGTGACGAAGACGTCGCAGCCCTCGGAGCGAGCGATGGGGGCGAGGTCGGCGCCCGCGCCGGGAACGACGCCGACGACCTTGACGGTGCGCTGGAGATCGTCGGGGCCGGAGACGCTGGCGAGCTGAACACGGGCGCGCCCGAGGTGCTTCTTCAGACGCTGGCCCAACTCCATGAGCGAGCAGGGGCGATCGAGGACGAGTCGGCGGCCGGCGCCGGCGCGGCGCTCGGGCCTGGGTAGGAGCTCGTAGATGTCGATCGCGGGTTCTTCGTAGGGGTGGAACTGGCGGAGTGTCGCGAGCGCGAGCGGCAGGGCGCGCTTGGCGCACACCATCTCTAGGCGGACTTCTGCGGCACGCTCGAGACGACCGGTCTCTCCGATCACGGGGCGGGCGCCGTCGCCCGCGAGGAACGTCCCTTCGCCTTGCACGCCGAAGGAGCACACGCTGTACTTGCCGATGATCCCCGCGCCGGCGGAGGCGAGCGCGGAGCGCACCATGTCGGCCTTTTCGAGCGGGAGGAATGTGACGATCTTGGTTTCCTGCGTGGCGTCGGTGGTGGAGGCGGGCGTGATGGCGCGGCAATCACCGGCAATCTTCCCTTCGGCGCCCGAGCCCGAGATGCCCTCGCAGAGCCAGTCGGTCACGCCGCCGGGCGTGGCATCGAGCGCGGTGTGCGGGCAGTAGATGGCGATGCGGGATTCGACGGCGTGGCGGATGATGCGTTCGCTGGGCGTCGCGTCGGTCATGCGGGACATGGGCTGCCAGATGGGCGGGTGGTAGGCGACGAGTGCCGAGGCGTTCATCTCGATGGCTTCGGCGAGGACGCGCTCGGTGAGGTCGATGGTGAGGACGATCGGGCCGTCGATGGGGCGGGCGCGGTCGCCGACGAGCAGGCCGACGCGGTCCCAGGACTCCGCGAAGCGGAGGGGCGCGATGGACTCCATGGCAAGGACGAGGTCGCTGACGTTCATGGCGGGGCCTCCGCGGATGCGAGCGCAACTGTACGATCGTCGTATGCGGGCGTTGGCGAAATTGAATTTGTCATTGGCGGTCGGTCCCGCGATCGAAAGGGGGCCCCGGAAGGGCTTTCACCCGATCGCGTCGCTGTTCGCGCCGATCGACCTGGCGGACGAGGTCGAGGTGGTCGAGGGCGGGCGGGGCCTGGATGTCGCCTGGGCGGACGACGCGCCCCGCCCGACGCCGATCGATTGGGCGGCGGAGAAGGACCTGGCGATGCGGGCGCTGGTGGCCCTTGAATCGCGGGCCGGTCGGGGGCTTGGGGTCGGGCTGCGCGTGCGCAAACGCATCCCCGTGGGCGGCGGGGTTGGGGGCGGATCGAGCGACGCGGCGGCGGCGCTGGTCGCGGTGAACCAGGCGTGCGGGCTCGGGCTCTCGCGCGTGGTAGTGCGCGAGATCGGGGCGACGCTGGGCTCGGACGTCGCGTTCTTTGTGGATGACACGGACCCGGCGCGGGCGGCGATCGTGACGGGCTTCGGCGAGGTGGTCGAGCGGGTGACGATTCCGTTTGCGAGCGAACTCTCGCCGGTGCTCATCGTGCCGGCGTTCGGCTGCCCGACGGGCGAGGTGTATCGCGCGTTTGATCGTGCGCCGACGCGGGGCGTGGATGAAGCGCGGGTCCGTCGGGCTGATCCCGAGGATTTGTTCAACGATCTCCTGGCGGCGGCGGAACTGGTGAGGCCCGAGTTGGCGGTGGTTCGCGCGAAAGCGGGTGCCGCGTGCGGGCGAAAGGTGCATTTGACCGGGAGCGGGAGCTGCCTGTTTGTGCTCGTGCCGAATGCCGAGGCGCCGAGCACGGCGGCGAAGCTGGCGGCGGTGGTTCCGGAATGCAACGTGCTTGCGACGAGGTTTGTTGTTGCGGCGCGAACGAGAGGATGAGGCGATGCCCGAAGCTCGTGGCCATGATCAGAGTCGGGGCGGGCGCGAGGGCGCCAGCGCGCGCTATCCGGTCTTGAAGCACCGGCAAGGGCAGACGCCGACCCGGGCGGAGGATGAGGCGGTCGTCGAAGAGCCCCTGGAAATCCGCGTGGCGGGGCGCGGCGTGGGCGTGACGATGCGCACGCCCGGTCACGACACGGAGCTTGTGCTTGGCTTCCTCGTGGGCGAGGGGCTGCTGACGCGTGCGGATGATGTCGAGCATGTTCGCCCGTGCGATCGCGCGGTGGGTGATCTGATCGACGTGATCGTGTCTCCCGGCGTGGCGGTCGACTTTGCACGGCTCACCCGGCATGTGTTTGCGTCGTCGAGTTGCGGCGTGTGCGGGACGGCGAGCATCGACGCGCTGCGCCATCGGTTTCCCGATGCCCCGGACGGGCTGGTTGTCCCGGCGGGGGCTTTGTATGAGGTGGTGGCGAAGCTGAGGGCGGCCCAGCCGACGTTTGATCAGACGGGCGGGCTGCACGCCGCGGGGTTGTTCGATGCGTCGGGCGCGCTGGTCGTGGCGCGCGAGGACGTGGGGCGTCACAACGCGGTGGACAAGGTGGTGGGCTGGGCGTTTTCGCGGGGGATGCTCCCGTTGACTGGGCATTTCCTTGTCGTGAGCGGGCGTGTGTCGTTTGAGATCGTGCAGAAAGCGCTGGCGGCGGGGGTGGCGCTGGTGGCCGGCGTATCGGCGCCGTCGTCGCTGGCGATCGACCTTTCGAGCGAGAGCAACATCACGCTGATCGGGTTCCTGCGCGAGGGGCGGTTCAACGTGTACACGCACGCGGAGCGGGTGGGGGAGTAGCGCGGGGCGCGGAGGCGGGCGGAGGCTCGACCACGCTCTGGCGTGAGCGCGACGAATCCCTCCGAGAACTCCGCGGATCGTCTGCGCGGGAATCGCTGCGATGGACCGAGAATACGCCCTACTCCTGCGGCGGCTCGGGGCGCAGGTGCTTCACGAGGAAGGCCGTCTGGATGTTCTTGGCGTCGTTCGAGACCGCGCCGAAGCCGGAGTGTTCCTCTGGCGCGCCGGTGTGTTTCCACGTGACGGCCTCGATCATCGCGGCGTCGGCGCCATGATCGCGGTAGTGGCCGCGCAGGCGGTGGAGGAACCGGCGCATGCCGTCGTATGGCACGACGCGATCGGCCTCGGAGTTGAGCGTCAGGAGCGGGATCGGCTTGAAGGTTTCGAGGTGCTCCCACGGGTCCTGGGCGCGGACGCTGTCGCGATCGACGATCGCGGAGGCGCGGGCGCCGGCGGCGGAGCTCGATTCGTGCGGGAAATACAGGCCGCCGAGCCAGCCGGTGGTCCCCTCGACCGCGGCGCAGACGAAGGAGTGCGGATCGCAGAGGCGGCGGAGCGTGACCATGCCGCCCGCGGACATGCCGCCGATCGCGAGGCGCGAGGCGTCGAAGGCGGGGATGGTGTGCAGGTGTTCGACGACGTGATCGATCTCGGCGCGCATCTGCGCGAGGATGCGCATGGTGCCTGTGCCGTCCTGCATCGTGAGGTCGGCTCGTTCGCCGTGCGCGGGCAGATCGACGCTGCAGGTCGCGATGCCGGCGCGGAGCCAGCGGAGATAGCGGCCCGGGTCGAGCTCCTTGCTGGCGGTGCGTCCGTGCATCCACAGGACCACGGGCGCGGGGCGCGACCAATCGGGATGGGCCAGGAGCGTGGGGATCGTGCCGGCGATACGGGCGGACCGGGTGCGGGAGGCGAGGGCGGCGGGGAATCGTGTGAAGCGGTCGGACATGGGCGGCGGGATGGTATGACGTGAAATCACGGCGAAAACGGGGTGGGCGAAGGCTGGCTGTCCTTTGCTTCTCGCGATCGGGCTGTATGCTCGTGGGATGAGTGAACCATCGGGCAGCTTGCGTGTCGGACGGAGGGAGTCCGTGAGATGCGATCATGCGCGGCGTGGAGTTCGGGCGAGGCTCGGCGTTGCTGGCGTGTTGGTCACGGCGGTGATGTGCGGCGCGTGCGCTTCGAACAAGTCTCCGGCGGCGGGATCGCGTGCGGCCGACACGGACGTGCAGGCGGCCGCGCCGCTGGCGATCACGGGCGGCGAGACGTTCACGATCGAGTCGAAGATCCTTGGCGAAGCCCGGCGCATCAACGTGCTCGTGCCCACGGTATATGGGCAGAAGATCGACGAGGCGATGCCCGTGCTCTACATGCCCGACGGCGGGATGGACGAAGATTTTCTGCACATCGCGGGGCTCGTGTAGGTGCTGGTGAGCAACGGCGGGATGCGGCCGCACGTGCTCGTGGGCATTGAGAACACCCAGCGGCGTCGCGACATGACGGGCCCGACCGAGATCGCGGAGGACCGAAAGATCGCGCCGGTGGTCGGCGGCTCGGCGGCGTTTCGCCGATTCATCCGGGACGAGCTGATGCCCGCGGTGCGATCGCGCTATCGCACCACGGGCGACGCCGCGATCATGGGCGAATCGCTCGCGGGGCTCTTCGCGGTTGAGAGCTTCCTGAGCGAGCCGGGCTTGTTCAAGGTCGCCATCGCGATCGACCCGAGCCTGTGGTGGAACAACGAGCGGCTCGTGAAGGATGCGGCCGCGATGCTGAACGCGCCGGGAGTCGGCGGCCCGAGGGAGCTGTACGTCGCGTTCAGCAACGAGCCCGCGATCGCGGAGCCCGCGAGGCGGTTCGCGGCGGCGTTGGCAGGGAGCGAGCGAGAGGGCGTGAAGTTCACGAGCGTGCAACTCCCGGAGGAATCGCACGCGACGATCTATCACCCGGCGGCGATCACGGCGCTGCGCAGGGCGCTTGGGCCAGCGACGTTGGCCAAATGGCGAGTGTGTGCACGCGGGGAGCTGAGCGGCTCAAGCGGGGCCCGCGGGTGCATGACGACCGGGATTGCCGGCGGTCACTCAAGCATCGCGGTGCGGAGGCGCAGGCTGCTGGTCACGACGCTGACGCTGCTCATGGCCATCGCGGCGCTGGCGATGATGGGCGAGAGGAGCCAGCCGGTGAGGGGGAACAGCACGCCGGCGGCGATGGGGATGCCCACGACGTTGTAGGCGAACGCCCAGAACAGGTTGCGTCGGATCGTTCGCATCGTGATGCGTGAGAGCGCGATCGCGTCGGGAACACTGCGGAGGTCGCCTCGCATCAGCGTGATGTCCGCCGCCTCGATGGCGACGTCGGTGCCGGTGCCGATCGCCATGCCGATGTCGGCTCGCGCCAGGGCGGGCGCGTCGTTGATGCCGTCGCCCACCATCGCGACGACGTGCCCTTGGCGCTGGAGCGCCGCGACGTGCTCGGCCTTGTCGGCGGGGAGTACCTCGGCGTGGACGTCATCGACGCCGATCTCGGTCGCGATGGCACGGGCCGTCGCGCGGTTATCGCCCGTGAGCATCACGACTTGGAGGCCCATGGCGTGGAGGCGATCCACGGCCTGTTTCGACGTGGGCTTCACGCGATCGGCGACGGCGAGCAGGCCCGCTTCCACGCCGTCGATCGCGACATGCAGCGTGGTTCGCCCCAGGCCCGCCAGTTCGGCGGCACGCGGCAAGAGCGAAACCGGTACGCCCCGAGATTGCAGGAGCGAGGGCGAGCCGATCAGCACGCCGCGACCCTCGACGGTCGCTTCCACGCCCCGGCCCACGATCGCGTTGAATGTCGTGGGTTCGGCGAGCGGGATGGAGCGGGAGGCCGCGGCGGCGACGATCGCGGCCGCGAGGGGATGCTCGCTGTGCCGCTCCGCGCCGGCGGCGATCCGCAGAAGCTCACGCTCGTGGGCGCCCGGCGCGGCGACGAGATCGGTGAGGGTGGGCTTGCCCTCGGTGATCGTGCCGGTCTTGTCGAGCACGACGGCGGAGAGCTTGTGCGCGGTCTCCAGCGCCTCGCCGCCCCTGATGAGGATGCCCATCTCCGCGCCGCGGCCTGTTCCCACCATGATCGCCGAGGGCGTGGCGAGCCCCAGCGCGCACGGGCACGCGATGATGAGGACCGACAGGGCGGCGGTCAGCGACATCGAGAGACGCGTGTCGATCGGCGAGACCAGCCACCACACGATGAACGTGACGAGCGCGAGCCCCAGCACGATGGGCACGAAGTACGAGCTCACGCGATCGGCGAGGCGGGCGATCGGGGCTTTGCTCCCCTGCGCTTCGCGCACGAGGCGGACGATCTGCTGCAGGACCGTGTCGGCGCCGACCTTGGTCGCGATCAGGCGGAGAGAGCCCGTCGCGTTCATCGTCGCGGCGAAGACCGTGGCGCCTTCGCTCTTGTCGACGGCCATGCTCTCTCCGGTCAGCATCGATTCGTCCACGCTCGACCGTCCGGATTGAACCGACGCGTCCACCGGGATCTTCTCGCCCGGGCGCACGAGCACCACGTCGCCCACGCGGACCGACTCGATCGCGACATCAACTTCGCGACCGTCAATCAGCACGCGCGCGGTGCGCGGCTGGAGCGCGACGAGGCGCGCGATCGCGGCGCCCGTCCGGCTGGTGGCGCGCGATTCGAGGAACCGCCCGAGCAGGATCAGCACGACGATAACGGCGGCGGCCTCGAAGTAGACCGGAACGCCCTGGTGAGAAGGGTCTGCGTGTGCTCCCACGGCGAAGAAGCCGGGGCGGATCGTCGCGGCGACCGAGTAGATGTAGGCCGAGCCCGTGCCCAGCGCGACCAGCGTGTCCATGTTGAACGAGGCGTGCAGCAGGCCCTTCCACGCGGCGCGGAAGAACCGGCGTCCGCACCAGAAGATCACGGGCGTGGTGAGCGCGAGCTGGATCCAGTGCGACCACCCGGAGAGCGGCGGGCCGACGAGGGCCTCGAGTTTGCCGTGCGACATCGCGATGATGAAGACCGGGAGCGCCAGGGCGGCACCCACGAGGAGATTCGCGAAGAGACGCCGCGTTTCCGCGTCGGCGGGGTTGGCGTGCGCGGCGTGGGATTGATCGTGGGGCGTTACGGGTTGCGGAGGTACGGCGTGCGACGGGGCCGACGAACCACTGGGAGTCAGGGGCGCGGCGGGCTTCGCGGGGATCGCCTCCGTAACGCTCGCGGAATATCCGAGATCGTCGACGACCTTCGCCAGCGCTCGGGCATCGATCGCGCCGGGGTCGAACTTCACGGTGGCGACCTTGGTGGCGTAATTCACGCTCGCCGACGTCACGCCCGGCTGCTTCGACAGGCGTTTCTCGATCCGGGCGGCGCACGCGGCACACGTCATGCCCTCGATGGGCAGGTCGCAGCGCTCGCCGCCTTCTTGGCTCGGCGCGTTGGACATGGCACCATCGTATTCGGTGTCGGGCGGGAGTTGGATGTTCAGGGGATTACTTCAGCGACGCCATGTCGATCACGAACCGGTACTTCACGTCGCTCTTGAGCATGCGCTCGTAGGCCTGATTGATCTGGTCCATGCGGATCAGCTCGATATCGCACGCGATGTTGTGCTTGCCGCAGAAGTCCAGCATCTCCTGCGTCTCCGCGACGCCGCCGATGAGCGAGCCCGCCAGGTGCCGGCGCGGCATGAAGAGGCTGAAGGCGCTGACGGGCTGCGGGTTCGGCGGAGCGCCGACGAGCACCATCGTCGCGTCGAGCTTCAGCAGGGCCAGGTACGCGTTGAGATCGTGGTCGGCGGAGACCGTGTCGAGGATGAAGTCAAAGCTCGACAGATGCTTGGCCATCGCATCGGCGTCGCGCGAGATCACGACCTCGTCGGCGCCGAGGCGTCGTGCGTCCTCGGCCTTGCCCGCGGAGGTCGTGAAGAGCACGGTGTGGGCCCCCATCGCGTGAGCGAACTTCACGCCCATGTGCCCCAAGCCGCCGAGCCCGACGACGCCGACCTTCTGGCCCTTGCTCACCTTCCAGTGACGCAGCGGCGAGTAGGTCGTGATGCCGGCGCACAGGAGGGGCGCGGCCGCGGCGGGATTGAGGTTCGTCGGCACTTTCAGCGTGAACGCCTCGTCGCACACGATCGACTGGGAGTAGCCGCCGAACGTCATGCCGCCCGAGTGCTTGTCTTCGCCGTTGTAGGTGAACGTGGAGCCCTTGTGGCAGAACTGTTCCAGCCCGCGCTGGCAGCTCGGGCAGGCGCGGCACGAATCGACCATGCAGCCCACGGCCGCCAGATCACCGACCTTGAACTTCGTCACCTTCGGGCCCACGCGCGACACGCGCCCGAGGATCTCATGACCGGGCACGATGGGATACTGCGAGAAACCCCATTCGTTGCGCGCGAAGTGGATGTCGGTGTGGCACACGCCGCAGTAGAGGATGTCGATCGCGACGTCGGTTGCGAGCGGCTCGCGCCGGTTGATCGAGAATGGGGCGAGTGGCGAGGTGGCGGACTGGGCGGCATAGGCCTTGACGGGCATGGCGGGCTCCGTGACACGAAGTGCGGGCGACGCCGGATGGCCTCGCGAGCTGAAGAGTATCGCCGAAGTTGCTGCCGTCGCGGTACGGGTCGGTCGAGCGGACGGGTTTCGCTTGGTAAGCAAACGCCCGGGTTCTTGCCTTGGTTTGGATCACGGCGGCGCGACACGCGAGTGCGCGGAGTACACTGGGTCGAAAGGAGATCCCTATGCGTTTCACGATCACGGCCGTCGCGTTGGTCGCCTCCCTTGCGTTGTCCGCCTGCTCCACCAAGCCCGCGGCCGAGAACGAGGCGGTATGCAAGGACGTGAAGCCAGGCACCGTGACGACGGTGAACGCCTACTGCGTCATCATGAACGAGGACCCGGTCGACCCTGAGCTTGTCCGCGAGTACAAGGGCCAGCGCGTGGGTTTCTGCTGCAAGGGCTGCCTGCCCAAGTGGGAAGCGCTGACCGATGCGCAGAAGGACGCGGCCCTCGCCAAGGCGATCGCCAAGGGCAAGCCGAAGCCGTAATCCGGTCGGCTTTCAATCAGCCCAGACGGGCGTCTTCCAGATCGGGACGTCGCGCTTCAGGCGGTCGATAAAGGCCGTCATCGCTGCCAGCGCCTCGGCCCGGTGCGATGACGAAATCGTCAGCACGAACGAGATTTCGCCGACCCGGACGCGTCCGCGGCTGTGGAGCGTGACGAGCGCCAGCAGCCCGAATTCATGGGAGATGGCGTGCGCGATCGCCGCGAGCTGCTTCTGGGCCATGGGGTCGTAGCTCAGGTAGTCGAGCGCACGGAGCGGGCGGAGTGTCGGAGAATCACCCGGCTGTGTGCCGGGCGACGGCTCGTCGCGACGCACGATCCCTTCGAAGCGCAGCGTCGCGCCGGCGCGGCCCGACGTGTTCAATTCTGGGAGGGCGAGAGCGATCGATGTCAGCGCCTTGGCTTCGGCCGACGGATCGACCGGGCCTTCGAGAATCGCGGCGAAGACCACGGGCGAGCGATCCATCAGCCTCCCCCCACCATTGTGATGAGCGCGACCTCGTCGGTCGATGCGATGGGCGTGGAGAGGCTCGCGAAGGACTGGTTTACGGCGAATCGCGGCGATTGCAGCGCGAAGGCGATGGTCGGGTGCTGTGCCGCGATCGCGCGAGCGACGTCCGCGAGCGTCGGCGCGTCGCCCAGCTGGACCCGCACGCGATCGGCCTTAGCGGTGACGGCGGCCGAGCCGAAAATGAGCACGTCGAGGTGCATGAAGAGAGTGTATGGTTGTTTGTGAGTCGTGAGTCGGATGAGACGATCGCGGTCGATTCATGGCTGGTCGGTGCAGGCTGACCGAGAGGCCTCGATGGGATTCCGTGGCGAGAAGTTCGCGTTCGATTCGCCCGCCCTTGCGGTGAGCGCGATGATCGCACGCCTGTCGGAATCGTGTCCAACGCCGACGAGCGAGCAGGTCCCTCTTTGCCTCGCTCGTGGGCGCGTCCTCGCACGACCGGTCCGCCTCGACCGCGACAGCCCCGCGTTCGACCACTCCGCGATGGACGGCTACGCGCTGCGGCTTGCTGATTTCCCGGGTGACCGTTCCCCGCCACCGCCCCGCGCGCCAGGGCCCGACAGCGCCCCGCCCCTGCGGCTCGCGGTCGCGGGCGAGTCTCGCATCGGGACTGAGCCGCCTCCCTGGCCGACGAATTCAACTTCCCCCGTTGCGGTCCGCATCGTAACGGGCGCGGCCATCCCCGCGGGCGCGGACTGCGTTGTCAAGCGCGAGGATGTGGCCGAGCACGGCGGCGGAGACGGCGCGGTCGCGTCGATCACCATCGCGTGGGGCGTGCTGGCCAAGCTCCACGGGGGCGACAACATCCGGCGGCGGGCCGAAAATGCTCGCGCGGGCGAAGTGGTGCTGGAGGCGGGCTCCGTTATGAGCGCCGCGGGCGTCGGTGTGCTGGCGGCGGTCGGTGCGGTGGAGGTGGAGGTCGCACGTCGCGTGCGCGTTTCGGTCATCACGACCGGTGATGAGCTGGTCGAGCCAGGGCAGAGCCCCTCGGCGTATCAGATCCGCAACAGCAACGCGCCCACGCTCCGGGCGATTCTCTCGTCGCCGCCGTGGCTTGAGGTCATGTCCGTGGTCCATGCTCGCGACGACGGGCCGGGGCTTGACGACGCGCTCTGTGCGGCACGGTCCTCCGCCGACGCGATTGTCCTGACGGGTGGGGTGTCGATGGGCCATCGCGACCCTGTCCGTGCCGCGGTCGAACGCCTGGGCGCACGGATCATCTTCCACGGCCTGCCGCAGCGCCCCGGAAAGCCCATGCTCGGGGCGATCGTGCCGTGCGAGGGATCGAATGGCCGCGGCGGAATACCGATCTTCGCGCTTCCCGGGAACCCGATCTCGGCGATGGTGACATGTACGCGCATCGCACTGCCGGTACTGGCGTCGATGGCCGGTGCGGCAGTTCCGCCGCCCGCGATTTTGGCACGCATGGTCACGATCGGCAATCACGACGGCAAGGCGATTGATTTGTGGTGGCATCGCCTCGCGGCCTTGGAGGCCGACGGCTCGGTTCGCCTGCTTCCCGCGCTCGGTTCGGGCGACATCGTCGCGGGTGGGCGCAGCGACGGCTTTGTCGAGCTTGCTCCCGGCTCTCGCCCGGATGCGAGGACTCCCGTTCCGTTCTATTCGTGGTTGTGAGGCGGAATCTCGTGGTGCAGAGCCTGATTCAGTTCTGCATGTTGACCCACGAAGCGTCGGTGCTGTGCGAGCTTACCAGTGCGACGTCCTGCCTGATCACGTCAACCTGGTCCATATACGCGCCCCAGTGAAAAGTCAGCCATGCGAGGACAAGCGTGCATCCCCAGACACCCATCTCGGCGTAACGCGATCGGCGGGCCCAATAGAAGATCGAGCAGGCCAGGAGCATCGAGCCGAGCTTCCACGACGCGACCAGCGCCGGCGAGCCGAAGCTCATGATGAAGCGGGCCAGCGGATTGCTCTCGAACATCCCGCTCGAGGTCGCGTAGGTCAGCGTCAGGTAGAGATCGCCCAGCGAGAGAAGCGTGATCGCCGCCAAGAGAATCGCCACCCGTCTCCCACGGATTTCGGGGGAGGCGGCCCGGCCGAATAGCTCGGACATGGCGGGCGCCAGCGAACCGGCGTGTAACATCGACACGAACATCAAGAGGGGGGAATCGGTTGGTTCACCCCCCGGGTCCAGTCGGGCCGGGCATTTGGCCGACTTAGACTTGCGTCTTCGTGAACCGGCCGGGAGGATCGGGGGGCTTGGATGGCCCTTCATGCGGGGGTTGCTTGGGACGGAGGTCCGGATGCGCCAGCGTGGGTCCCAGAGCCTGTGGATATTCGCGGTCGCGTGCGGCCTGGCGATGTCGTTCTCGGCCCCGCTCAGGGCGCAATCCGGCCCTGTCTATCCGGATGACTCCGTGCAGGCTCACGAGGGCCTTGGACGCGTGAAGGAGCTCGCCGCCGCGGGAAACGCGGGCGAGGGCGTGCGCGTGCTTCAGGCACTCCTCGACAGCGAGGGTGACCACGTGTTGGTCACCGACAGTGACCCCGACCTTTTCGTAAGTGTCCGCGCACGCGTCCACGAGCTGCTGCTCTCGGACAAGGCGCTCCTGGAACGATACCGGACGGCGGAGGAAGCCAAGGCCGCGGACCTCCTGCAGAAGGGACAGCACGCGTCGGTCGAGCGTTCGCGCCTGTTGACGCGCTCGGGGTTCGAGGCGTGCCTGCGCGTGGCGCAGTCGCAGCTTGAGCGGGCCCAGTTCCAGGCGGCCCGGATCACGCTCAAGCAGCTCGACGCGCACCCTGATCGACGCGCCGATGCCCGCGCGGGCGCGGATGCCGCGGGGCTGGCGGCGCTCCTGGCACGCTATCTCCCGCGCGATGACGTGAAAGAGATGGCGAGCCGCTGGGCCGCCGACGCCGGGATCGGGGCGGTTCGCGCCGAGGTCTTTCCGGTCCCGGCGCGTCAGCCGCCCATCATGCCGATGGACGTGCTCCCGCAGGCCGAGGTGCAGGGGCTGGTGAAGCGACCGATCCAGACGGCGTGGCTCTCGGACGAGGCCCGCGCGAATGCGGAGTTCGAGGCCCAGCGTTCGCTCCGCGACGACAACCGGGCCTGGTTCCTGCGCAGCCTGCGCGACGAGGCGTGGCCCGTGCCCGCGCTGCTGGGCGATCGCCTGCTGCTCAACGACGGGCAATCGGTGTCGTGCCTGGATCGCTTCACGCTCCAGCCGCTCTGGAGCTTCACGCCCGAGCTGACCACCGACGCCGGCGATTCCGGGCAGTTCAATCGGAACGACACGGTCCGCGCGCTGTCACTGGTCGAGGACACGACCAGCGTGACGGCGGGCGAGGGCGTCGCGGTCGCCGCCACCGGCTTTGCCGCGGGCGAACGGCGCGAGGGCGACCCGCGAATCTATGCGTTCGATCTCGAGTCGGGGCGCAAACTCTGGTCCGCCAGCCCTCCCGCGATGGACTCGGCGCTCGCGCAGGCGGTCGTGCGCGGGCAGCTCGACCTCGCGGAGGGGGTCGTGGTCGTTCCTATGCGGAAGATCGCGTCATCGAAGCGCGTCGCGAGCGTGCATCTGGCGGCGCTCGATCTCTTCACGGGCGAGCTGCGCTGGTCGCGCACGCTCGGGAGCGCGGGCTGGGTCGGCGCCCAGCGCTTCACCAAGGCGGCCGACGTCATCAGCATCCACGACGGCTTCGTCTACAAGTGCGATGAGCTCGGCGTCTTGGCGGCGATCGAGGTCGGCACGGGACGCGTCGCGTGGGTCCGGCGCCTGATGTCGGACCAATTCGGCATGCGCAGCGAGAGCCTGCCGCCCTGGGGAGGCGTCAAGCCGCTGGTGGTCGGGGACCAGCTCATCACGCTCTCGCCCGGTCGCGACTGGGTTCTGCGCGTGGATCGCGCGACCGGCGCGATCGTCTCCCGCCGCCCCGCGGCCGAGCTGGGCGAGCCGACGTATCTGGTCGCGGTGAACGGCTGGATCGCCGCCGTCTCGCAGGACCGCGTGGTCTTTGTCGATGAGGCGTTCGAAAAGTCCGAGGTGAAGGTGCTCCCGCCTCAACGGGATCGGCACATGGTGGGGCGTGCGTTCGCCGCGGGCGCCCGCCTCATGATCCCGGTCACCGGCGCCCTGCTCTCGGTCGATCCCGCCAAGCCCGACGCGTCGACGTTGGTCGAGCTCGAGCGCCTGGGCAACACGATCGCGGTCGACGGCCAGGTCATCTCGGCCGATCGCTATCGCGCGTACAGCTATCTGAACTGGGACTTTGCCGACCGCGTGCTCTCGGCCCGTCTCGACGCCGATCCGCGCGATCCGACCCCGGGCGTGACGCTCGCGGAGCTGGCGTATCGCGCAGGTCGATTCGACCGCATCGCGCCCGCCGCCGATCGCGCCGCGGCCGCGATCACGCAGGCGATGGGCGATCCGACGCGCGGGGCAATGGCGGCCAAGGCACGTCTTACGCTCTCCACCAGCCTGCGCACGATGATCGAGACCGGGCAGGACCGCCTCGCCAAGCGCGAGGCGACCGACGACGCGCCCGCGATCACCGACCTGGCGGTGCTGGACGGGCTTGTCTCGCGCCTGTCACGGCTGGCGGACTCGAACGCCGAGCGGGTGGCGGCGTTGTTCGCACTCGGGCGGTTGCGTCAGGATCAGGCGCTCGCCAAGGGGCAGGACGCGACACTGCTGGCGCAGGCGGTCGACGCGTACCAGAAGATCCTCGAGGACCCGGCGCTGGCGTCAGCGACATGGACCAGCGCGGGGCGTTCCGTCCGCGCGGACCTGGACGCGAGCACGCGCGTGACAGCGATCGTGCAGCGCGCCGGGCGTGCGGTCTATGCGGGGCATGAGCAGCAGATCACGCGTCAACTGGAACTTCTCGGGCCGACGCCCGATGCGGAAAAGCTCGTGGAACTCGCCCGCGCGTTCCCGGCGTCGGAGCGGACGACGGACCTGTACCTGCGGGCCTCGGCGCTGCACGAGCGAGCCGGGCGGGTGGGCGATGCGATCACGAGCTTGGATCGCGCGCTCGAGCAGGCCCGCTGGGCGCTCCCGCTCTCGGGCGCTGATCCCGCGGGCGCCAGGGCACGCCTGGGCGAGAGCGCGGGGCGTCTGCTGACGGCGTATGTCCGTTCCGATCGCGTCACACCCGCCGCCCAGCTCATCGAGCGATTGAAGCGCGAGTACCCGGAGCTGGCTCTCACCTGCGACGGCAAGCCCGTGTCGATCGAGGCGATCGCGGGCGAGCTCCGCTCGCGACTGGCCGCGATGGATCGGCGCCCGCGCATCGGCGATGCGATCAGCGGCGACATCCAGACGCTCGTGGGCTGGCAGATCCTCCGCCCGCTCACCTCCGGCGGCGGCGCCCGCCCCACCGATCAGCTCCTGCTCCACTCGAGTTCGTCGCGGCAGGTCTCGCTGTTTGCGCCCCAGGCCGACGGTAAGCTCGGGCAGTCTTGGACGATCAGCTATCGCGATCGCGCCCCGGCCCTGGTCTCGATCGACATCTCCTCGGCGCTCTTCTTCTGGGCGAGCGATGAGGGCGGCGTGCTGGAGCGGGTCCTCACCGTGGGCGGCACGTCGGCGTGGAAAACGCCCGCCTTCGCGACCCTGTTCTCCGAGCCAAACCCCACGCCCCACGAGATCATCGAGACGCCGCGCGACCGCAACGTCCGCAAGTCCGACATGCTCGTCACCCTCGACGCGCAGGTGGTCGTGCTGGCGGACCACGGCGGGCGGGTCGCCGCGATCGACATCGAGTCCGGGCGGATTCTCTGGCAGCAATCGACGTCGCTCGCACGCATCTACGACATGATCATCAGCGCCGACGCGCGGGGCACGACGCTCGTGCTCGCGGGGCGTGCTCGCGCCACCGACGCCGCGCCCGAATCGCCGGCTCTCCTGGCGCTCGATCTTCGCACCGGGCACCAGTCGCAGCTGATCCGCGGCCTGCCCAGCAATATCGGGTGGGTGCGCGTCGCGGGCGGGGCGGCCGCCATCGGCCTCGATGATCGCGTCGTGGGCCTGGACCTTGCGAGCGCGGGCGCAAACTGGATGCTGGCGGACGCCGACATGCAGGGCTCGCTCAGCGCCTGGGCGTTCGGCGACGCGCTCTATGTCATGTCGCCCAAGCGCGAGATCGTGCAGCTGGATTTCGCCAAGGGCCAGCGCCGCCAGCCCCAGCTCGACACCCGCCGACGCCTGTCGGAGCCCTCACCCATCGAGGTCGCGAGCGTGGGCCCGCCCGCGGACGGACGCGTCGCGTTCATGGCCAAACGTGGCATCGCGGTCTTCGATCGCGACAGCGCGCTGGTGGGGCTCGACGCGTTCGACGCCGGCTCGGAAATGCTCACGCCCGAACTCGCCGACGGCATGGCGGTGACGGTCGAGGCCAACCCGCGCCCATCCGAAGCGGGCGTGGACGTGGTCGGCGTGTACCTGCTCTCGATGCCCTCGGCCCGGCTCGTGTATTCGCGCGACATCACCGTCGGCGCTGCGCCGCGCGATCTGGTCGTGCTCGACCATCGCGTCGTGCTCACCGCCGGAAACGTCACGCTGATCCTGCCCGTGCCCGCGAAGTAGATGGGTACGCCAGGTCGTGAAGCAGCTTCTGATGAAAGCCACAAGCCCGGCGCGTGTGCGTCGGGCTTGTCGGAGGAGAGAGTGAGACTGGTCCGCCGCAGGCCCGGCTACTTCTTGGAGTCGGGCTTGGCTTCCGGCTTTCCTTCCGGGAGCGTCGCGGGCTTGGGCGGCGTCACCTCGTAGCGTTTGCGGAACTCGTCCAGGGCCTTCTGGCGACGGGCCGCCTCTTCGGGATCGACCTTGCCCAGGTACCACTTGTGCTCGTCGGAGTTGAGCACGTCGTCGAGCTTGGCGGAGAGCGCCGCCGCGGCCTTGGCCTTCGCCGCGTCGGGGTTGTTCTGGTTCTCGGCGATGAGCTTGCGGAGCTCGGGCACCATCTCCGAGTAGAACCGCTTGGAGACCTCGTAGGTGCCGTGCCAGTGGCTGTAGTCGGGCGCCATCATCGAAGCGCCGTGGCGGGCGCGGCGTCCCTCGTGGTGCCAGATTTCATACCACGTGAAGTCGAGCGGGTTACTGAACTGCACCGGGTTCAGGAGCGGCTTGGCCAGGGCGTAGAGCTCCTTGCCGGGCTTGCCGAACTTCGTGTTGTAGAGGTCGATGAACGCGTCGTATTGAACGTAGAAGTTGGCGATCCACTGGGCGTCGTGGCAGTTGCTGCACACGTCCTCCATGTTCTTGCGACGCGTCTGCCATGTCACGTTCGCGCCCGCGAGTCCCAGCTTGGCGTCGGCGGCCTCCGGGCGGATCGACACCTCCGGACGGTTGTTCCACGAGATGCGAAGCCCGATGTCGTGCGTTACGGGCTGCTTGCGCGTCGCCGACATGTGGCAGGTCGCGCAGGTCGGGGCGTTGTGATAGTCCTCGCCGACGACCCACTTGGGGTTGTCGAGGTTCATCTTCGATACGTTGGCGAAGAACGCCGCGCCGTGCTTGGATTCCTCGTAGATCTCCTTCTGGGGGTGGTCGGGGCCCAGGTGGCACTTGCCGCAGGAATCGGGGAAGCGAGCCTGGGACGCGGTGAACGAATGCCCGGAGTGGCACGCGTTGCACGATCCCTCGGAGCCGTCGGGATTGATGCGGCCGATCCCGCTGTTGGGCCAGGTGGTCGGGTCGAGGCGCCCGCCCGGGAGCACTTTGACCTCCGCGCCGTGGCACTGCCAGCACCCGCTGACCGCGGCCGCCGACACGCCCTCCGGGAAGCCCTCGGTCTTGAACCCGTGGCTTCCTTCGACGACCTCGGCGAGGGTGTTATCGAGCGAGCCCAGGATCCGCCCGGCCTTGGAGTGGCGTGAGTTGGTGAACTCTTCCACTTCCTTGGAGTGGCAGCGGGCGCAGTCCTTGGGCGTGACGAGCACCGCGATGGTCTGCCCGAAGTGCTCGTAGGCGTCCTTGTCGTCCTTGTTGGCGCTGTGGCACTCGAAGCACGCGACGTTGGCGCGGAAGTGCTTGCTGTTGCCCCATTGCTCGTACGCCGCCGGGCTGTGCTGCTTGTGGCACGCGATGCACTGCTTGCTCTGCTCGCTGATCTCGCGCGGGCCGAACGCCTGGCCGAACGCGAGCCCCGCGGGGGCGACCAGCGCGATCAGCGCGGCGAGGGAAAGACGCTTCATCATGACCGGGTTCTCCTGCGCGATATCGCGCGATCCAGAAGGGTCCTGTTCAGGCTCGCGCCGCGCTCGAGGACGCGGCGGATGGGGACGATTCACCGTTCCGGGCAGGGTCGTACGGACGGTCAAACGCGAGCTTGCCCGAGAGCACCGGGATCGTGACGCGGACGAGGATGGTGAAGACCAGGAAGCCGAACGCCGCGATCCCAGCGGTCACGAGCCACTCGTTGAGCGTGGGCTTGTACTCGACGATCTCGCCAAGCGGCGAGGGGATGAACGCGGGGATGACCAGGCCCATGCCCTTCTCGATCCACACGCCGGCGATCATCATGGCGCAGGCCGCGATCAGGAATCCCCGCGACTTGCTGGCCGGCGTGAAGAGGATCATGAGCCCGAGAGCGTTGAGGGAGAGCGCGGTCCAGATCCAGGGCACCAGTCCGTAGCGGCCGTCGAGGCCCGTGAACAGGTATCGGGCGCTGGCGACGTGGGAGGAGTCTGTATAGAACTCGGTGAACAGCTCCGACATCAGGAGGAAGAAGCTGGCCGACATGGCGACGCGCACGACGTTACGCAGGGTCAGGAACGCCCTCTCGGGCACCTGGTAGTCCGTGGTCTTGGAGATCGCGTGCAGCGCGATGATCAGGATGGAGGGACCCGCGGCGAACGCCGACGCCACCAGCCGTGGCGCAATCACGGCGGAGTTCCAGAACGGCCTGCCCCCAAGGCCGCAGTAGAGGAACGCCTCGACCAGCTGGGTGCTGAAGGCCCAGATGATCGCGACCATGACGAAGGGGATGTAGAAGAGCTTGGTCGGCTCGCGGCGCCGGTACGCGGTGTAGATCAGGTAGCCGCAGATATGCAGGTTGAGGAGAAGATACCCGTTCAGCGAGATCACGTCCCAGGTGAGCATCGAGATCGGGAAGTTGAAGCGGAGCATCATGTGGTGGAAGCGATCGGGCCGCCCGAGGTCGACCACCACGAACAGCAGCGACATGATGATCGTCGCGACGGCGAGGAGCTGCGCGAAGATGACCAGGTGCGAGAGTTCGCGGTTTCGATAGACGTAGACGGGGATGACGAGCATCGCCGCCGACGCCGCCATCCCGACAAAGAACGCGAAGTTGGCGATGTAGAGCCCCCATGAAACGTGGTCGCTCATGCCGGTGACGCCCATGCCATGCACGAACTGCTTGCAGTAGGCGTTGAGGCCCAGGAGAGAGACGACCGAGAGCGCGAACATCCAGAGGTAATACCCCGCCGTTCCCACAAACGAGAGGCGGAAGCAGCGGAACAGGAAGGTGAGATACTCGCGGATCATCGCGCCGCCTCCCCGCCCGTGATGGACGTGCCCGGCGCGCCGCCCGGCACCGTTGCGGGCGGTGTCCACCCTCCGGCGCTCGGCGTGTAGCCCAGCGAGAGCGCGACCTGCTTGGCCTCGGGGTCCAGGGAGCGCGGGTATCGCTCGTCAAAGTAGTAGAAGAACCGCGGCAAGGTCCCGACCTCTTCTTTCAGCACGAACACCCGCTTGGTCTTGAGAATCTGCGAAACCTCGCTGTTGGGGTCCAGCACGTTGCCGAACTTCCGCGCGCCCGTTGGGCACGCCTCAAGGCACGCCGGCAGGCGCCCCTCGCGCGTGCGGTGCAGGCAAAAGTGGCACTTCTCGACCACGCCCTTGGGGCGCGGCCTGTTCGACAGGTATCCCATGTTCTTGTTGATGTCCGCCGCCGGAATCTCCGGCTTCACGAAATTGAACCGGCGCGCCCAGTACGGGCACGCCGCTTCGCAATAGCGGCATCCGATGCACCAGTCGTAGTCGATGACCGTGATCCCGTCGTCGTCCTGCCAGGTCGCCTCGACCGGGCACACCTTCACGCAGGGCGGATTCGCGCACTGGTGGCACTGCACCGGCATGTAGAAGTGGTCGCCGTCCGGGACCGTCGGGCGATCGTAGTGGTGGTTGCCCTTCTCAAGGTCCAGCGTGCCGCGCGGCATCTCGATTACTCGGATGTACTGAATCTCCGGTGCGCGGCTCTGATTGTTCTCCTCCACGCACGCGTACACGCACTTGCGGCAGCCGATGCACCGCGACAGGTTGAGCGCGTAGACGAACTCAACGCCGGCCTTGGGCCGCATGTCACGCACCTCGGGGCGCACCTGGTAGCGGTGCTCGACCTCGCGAGCGATGCGGTCCAACGCCCCCTTCATGTCGTCGGGCGTCATCTCCTTGTAGTGCTTCTGGATGAACTTCTCGAGCGAGAATTCCTCCTCGGGCTTCAGCTCCTTGAGCGGGCTGAGCGCCGCGGCGAGAGCGGCCATGCCGCCCGCGACCGCCGTGCCCGTGCGCAGGAAGCTGCGCCGCGTGACCTCGGTTCCCGCCGACCCGCCTTCGTGGATGCGGATACTCACTGGCCGCCCCCCTTCTCCGCGGGTTTCGCCGGTTCCTTGGGCGCCTCGGTCGGCGAGTCCTTCGCGGGCTCGGCGCCCCCGGGCGCTTCCCCGTGGGCCGGAGCGTCGTGCGGGCTTGCCGCGCGTCGGCGCAGGGGCGATTCCTTGCCGTGGTGTTCCTGGCTTGGGGTCTGGTCACCCATGCGCAATGTTGTCGGCGGGGGCAAGGGCTTCATGGGCCTGTACGCTGGCGAATGCGGCTCGTGGCACTCGTTGCACGTGAGACGCCGCTGGTTCCCGCTCTTGGCGTCCCACGAGCCGAGGGTCTTTCCGTGCGTGCCGAGCTGCCAGTCGCGGTACACCGTGCCGTGGCATTGCGAGCACAGGCGCGGGGTGTCGGCGAAGCTCACCGTCGTGCCGTCGTGAAGGACGAGCTTGTCGCGGTCGTCGCCGTCGTGGCAGTTGAGGCAGCGCGTGTTCATGCCGTGGTTCATCACGACGTCCTTGTGCTGCACCAGGGCCTTGTTCTCGCCGGGAGGCGTGGTGAAGAGCTTGTGGCACTCGCTGCAGGGCCGATCGCTCCCCGCGACCACGCCGTGCGCGTCCACTTTCGCCTGGCGCCACGCCCCGGGCTTGATCGCGTCGATCGGGATGACCTTCATGTCGGCGATCGGGATGTTTGCGGGCGGAGAGGCCAGCGCCAGGTACGCCGCCACGCCCAGGAACGCCGGCCCGATCAGCCACAGCACCAGCGAGGTCTTTCCCGCGCTCATCGCTTGGGCTCCTTGGGAGTTTCAGAGGGCGCCGGAGTCGGCGTCGCGTCGGTGGCGGGGGGCTGCGCCGGCGCGGGCGTCGCGCCCGCCGATGGATCGCTGGTGCTGTTGCTTGTGCTGTTCTTCTTGCCCGTCAGATTCGATGGCAGCTTGCCCGAATCCTCCAGAGGCTGGATGCGCGGGCCGGCGGGGCGGGTGTACTTCTTGGCCTGGTGACATCCCGGCGCGCAGCTTCCGCCCTCTTCGCTGGCCTCGTAGTTGATCTCGAGCATCCAGTTCGACGTGCCGTAGGGGACGGCCTCGCGGATGTGCGCCGGTCGGGCCGAGGCGTGAACCTCGTGGCACGCGCGGCACGTGCGGCCGTTCTCCTTGTTGACGTGGAGCGCGTGCAGGTTCTTCGTGCCATCGCGGAACATCGTCACGCCCGTGCCGTTCTCCTTGGTCACCAAGTCGGGCGAGTGGCAGCGGAAGCAGAGCTTGTAGTTGTCCATGGAGAACGAGGCGTAGAACTTCGCGGGATAGTCGTCCGAGAGCAGGCTGAAGTGCTCGCCGGCGTGGGGGTCGTGGCAGACGGTGCAGTGCCCGTCGCGGATCGGCCCGTGCTTGCTCGGGTTGGACGCCAGCAGCTTGGCCATGTTGGTGATGATCTTGCCGTCGCCCTTCTTGATCTGGCGATCGTGGCACTTCAGGCACGTCGTCACCTCGCTGGCACGTTGCAGGCCGGGGAGCTTCGACGAGTGCGGGCTGTGGCACGAGGTGCAGCCGCCGTCCTGCGAAACGGCCTGGTGGATCACCTTCGCGTTGGCCGTCATCTGATCGAACTTCTCCTGGTGGCACGACAGGCACAGCTTCGGCGAATCCTCGACCAGCTGGAACTTGTGGTCGGTCGCGTGCGGGTCGTGACAGTTGACGCATCCCTCCTCGAGTGCCTTGTGCAGATGCACGCCCTCCTCGGCCCGCGCGGTTTCCTCATGGCAGGTGACGCACAGGGCGTTGGGGGTCGCCTGCAGCAGCTTGGGCTGGTCCGAGGAGTGGGGGAGGTGGCACGTCGAGCACGCGCCGACCGCGACCGGGCCGTGCACGAACTTCTTGTTTGTCACGTCGGTCTTGTGGTGGCACTTGGTGCAGAGGTCCTTGTTGGGATCGCCGCGAAGCTCGGCCTTGTGCTCCGAGCCGTGCGGGTCGTGGCACGCCATGCACTTGCCCTCGGTCACGGGGGTGTGCCCGTGCGCCTTGGCCGGGAGCTGGTGGCACTTGACGCAGAGTTCTTCGGGCGAAGCGGGGAGCGCGAACTTGTGATCCTCGGCCTTGCCGATCTGGAGATGGCACGCCGTGCAGTCCGCCGCCTTCTGATCATGCACGAATGTGTGTTTGAGAATCTCTTGGTGGCATTCTGACGCGGTGCAGTCCTTGGGCGCGACCTGCTGGGTGGGCCGTTTCTTGGCTCCCGCGATCTGTGCCGATGCGTCCGATGCGAATCCCGGTCCCAAGCCCAGCCACGCCAAGGCGGCCAGAAGAGCGGACCGGCGAAGTCGAAGCGCGGAGTGTCCCATCTTTGAGAGCCTTGCACACGGCGTGCCAGTGGACATGCGGGTCATCAGACCGAGAATCAATCCCATCCCCCGTTCAAGAGAGCCGAAATTCCCGGACTATCCCAATATTGAGAATATCCAAATTCGGAGTCTACCAAATCCGAGATTGAACCGCGAGGTCTCCTCGCAGATCGGCTAGACCAAATCAGAGCAGTGGATACGATAGTCGTGAATTATCCGCGCCGCAACCCCGGTCGTCCGGCTTGGGCGTGAATCGCATTGAGGTGCATGAATGAAGAAGCGTTCCTGGGCCGAGCCCTTCAAGATCAAGATGGTTGAGCCGCTCCGGATGACGACCCCCGACGAGCGCGAGGCCGCGATCGCCGGCGCCGGGTTCAACACGTTTCTGCTGCGCAGCGAGGACGTCTACATCGATCTGCTCACCGACTCGGGCACAAGCGCCATGAGCGACCGCCAGTGGGCGGGCCTGATGCTGGGCGACGAGGCCTACGCCGGGAGCGCCAATTACTACCACCTCGAGGACGCGGTGCATCGGTACTACGGCTACAAGCACCTGATCCCGACCCACCAGGGGCGCGGCGCCGAGCACATCCTGAGCCGAATGATGATCAAGCCGGGCGACGTCGTGCCCGGCAACATGTACTTCACCACGACGCGGGCCCACCAGGAGCTCGCCGGCGGGCGGTTCGTCGACATCATCGGCGACGCCGCCCACGACGTCACCAGCACCGAGCCCTTCAAGGGCAACGTCGACCTGAACAAGCTGCAGGCGGTCATCGACAAGTACGGCCCGTCGAAGATCCCCTACGTCAACCTCCAGTGCTGCGTGAACATGGCCGGCGGGCAGCCGGTCAGCATGGCGAACATCGCCGCGGTCAGCGCCCTGTGCCACAAGCACGGCATCAAGGTCATGCTCGACGCGACCCGGGCGGTCGAGAACGCCTACTTCATCAAGCTCCGCGAGCCGGGCTTTGCCAAGAAGAGCATCGAGGAGATCCTCCGCGAGATCTGCTCGTACACGGATGGCTGCACGAATTCCGCGAAGAAGGACAGCCTCGTCAACATCGGCGGCTTCCTGTGCGTCAACGACGACGCGCTCGCGGAGGAAGCCCGCAACATGGTCGTGCTCTTCGAGGGCTTGCACACCTACGGCGGGCTCGCGGGGCGTGACATGGAAGTCATGGCGATCGGCATCGCGGAATCGGTCCAGTACGACCACATCCGCGCCCGCATCGGTCAGGTCGAGTACCTCGGCGGACTGCTCGAGCAGGCGGGCGTCCCGATCATCCGCCCGATCGGCGGGCACGGCGTGTTCCTCGACGCGCTTAAGTTCCTGCCCCACATCCCGCGCGATCAATTCCCCGCGCAGGCGCTGGCGGCGGCGCTGTACGTCGAATCGGGCGTGCGCACCATGGAGCGCGGCGCGGTCTCCGCGGGACGCGACCCCGACACGCGCCAGAACATCTTCCCGAAACTCGAACTGGTGCGGCTCACCATCCCGCGCCGCGTCTACACCCAGGCGCACATGGACGTGACGGCGGAGTCCATCATCGCGCTCTTTGAAGAGCCCGAGCGCGTGGTCGGCCTGCGCTTCACCTCCGAGCCCAAGTACCTCCGCTTCTTCCAGGCGCGCTTCGAGCCGACCCAGGGCGACCTGGTGCTCAAACGCTCCGTGAAGGCGGGCGCGGCCTCGGCACGCTAAGCTCGTGCTCCGCGCGAGGGGCGATGCATGAGCGACGATCTGGGGCTGATGAGCGCGTGGTTTACGGGGCCGAAGGCCGAGAACGCCCCGTGGTTCACGACCTGGCTCCAGCGGATCGCGGAGGACTACGCGGCGTGGCGCCGCAACTACTTCCCTGAGGACGGCGTGGTGGTCGACTCGACGCTGCGCCGACACAACGAGCCGTTCATGGACGCGTTCGAGGATCGCCTGCTCGAACTGCTCGCGCGGCTCAAGGGCGACGTTCCGTTTCATTCCCCGCGGTACGCGGCCCATATGCTCGCCGAGCAGACGCTCCCGGGCATCGCCGGCTACTTCGCCGCGATGCTCTACAACCCCAACAACGTGACCAGCGAGGTCGCGCCCGTCACGGTCAAGCTCGAGATCGAGGCCGGGCGGCTCATCTCACGCATGATCGGGTACGACGATGAATCGTGGGCCCACCTCTGCTCGGGAGGCACGACCGCGAACATCGAGGCGCTCTGGGCGGCGCGGGGCGTGAAGTACCTGCCGTTCGTTGTGCGCGACATGCGACGCGCCGTGAAACTCTCGGAGCCCGCGGGGCGGGCCGGCGCTCGGAGCGACGCGGAACTGCTCGGCACGCCGCCGATGGAGGCGATGGAGGACTACGCGGCGCTGTGGCGAGAGATCGCCGCCCGCAATGATCGCGAGAAGCTCGGCGCGGCGGCGCGCGAGGCGATGAACGCCTCGGCGTTCAATGCCGCGGAGCGCGGCGTGTCGTCGGTGGAGCGGGCGCTGGGCTCCGCGCCCGTCGTGGTCGTGCCCGAGTCGCATCACTACTGCTTCGAGAAGTCGCTCGATCTCCTGGGCCTCGGGCGGCACGCGCTGGTCTCGGTGCCGGTTGATTCCGATTTCAAGATGCGCGTCGACGCGCTGGAAGGCACGATCGAATCGGTCGAGAAATCGGGGCGGCAGGTGCTCGCGGTCGTCGCGGTGATGGGGTCGACCGAGGTCGGCTCGCTCGACCCGGTCGATCGCATCGCGGCCCTGCGAGAATCGCGCGAGAAGTCGGGCCGATCGTCGTTCTGGCTCCACGCCGACGGCGCCTACGGCGGCTATCTCCGCACCATCACGATCCCCACGCGGCGCGGGCTGGGCGAGCCGAGCACAACGATCAAAGCAGGCGGTGTTGTTCGCTCGATCAAGATTGAGCTCCCCGAACGCGACGAGTGCGCGGCGTTGGAATGCATGAACCGCTGCGATTCGGTCACGATCGATCCGCACAAACTCGGCTACATCCCATACCCCGCGGGCGCGATCTGCTTCCGCTCGAATCTTGTCAAGCCGCTGATGCGTCAGGTCGCGCCCTACATCGGCGAGCCGCCCGGCGATCCCGACGCGGAACGGCGCAGCGAGGCGATCGGGTTGTACGTTCTCGAGGGAAGCAAGCCCGGCGCGTCGGCCGCCGCGGTCTGGCTCAGCCACTCGCTCATCCCGCTGGATTCGAGCGGGCACGGCACGCTGATGCGCGACAACATCCGCAACGCGGCCGAGCTGCACGCGCTGCTCGAGTCGTTCCCGGCTTTCATGAACTCACCGAGCGCCGTGCGGGCCGTGTGCCTCTGTGCGCCGGGTTCGAACATCGTGTGCTATGCCTTCCGACCCGAGCGCGACGGATCGCTGGAGGAGGTGAACCGGCTGAATCAGGCGGTGTACGAGCGGTTCAACCTCACGCCCGGCGAGCGCATGTACGAGCAGTCGTTCTTTGTGAGCCGAACGTCGCTTTCGGCGCGCCAGTATTCGATCAACACGGTTGGCCCATTCCTCGAGCGGCTCGGCGTCTCCGCGCGCGATTATGAGCAGCACGGCGTGTTCCTGCTGCGATCCGTTCTGATGAACCCGTGGTACTCCTACGCGAAGCGCCGCGGGCGGTATTTCCTCTCGGAGCTCGTCGGGGAGTTGTACGACTGCGCCGCCAAGCTCGTCGTGGAGTCGCCGCGCGCGCCGCGGTGAGCGCCGCGAAGGTCGCTCCGGCATCAATCCTCGCCCGCGCGATAGAGCGTCATGACCGGGCGATCGCCCTTGAATTCCTGGGCTTTGATGAGCAGCGTTTCCTCGTACTCGTCGCTGGAGATCATGATCGCGTCGGCGTTGAACTCTCCGATGCGCGACGGCGGCGCGACGGGCAGTCCCCACAACCGTTCGGGCGGTCCGCCGGGCTGGTCCACGCGATCGTCGAGGATCACCACGACGCGGTCGGTGAGCGTCAGCGCGTGGCGAAGGCGGAGCGTGTGGCGTCCGCCGCCGTAGATGGCGATGCGAGTGCGTCCGGTCGCGGCCAGCGCGTCGAGCTTCTGAAGGAACAGGCGTCCGACGGGGCTGACGCGCCCGGGCGTGCGCAGCCACATGAGGCTGACGTCTTCGGGCGCTTCCTCGTCGTGGCTCCAGCTCGATCCGTCGCTCAGGACCAGCGAGCCGGATGGAACGTCGCGGGCCTCGAGCGTCGGCCAGCCGAGCAGGGCGCGCCCCGGGCGGCGGACGATGAGCCCTTCGATCACGCCGCGTGAGCCGGGGCCCAGCGCGTCGAGCAGTGAGCCGATGGAACGCTCCGCGTCGAGCCACACGCCGCGGATGCCGAGGTCCGACAGCCACGAGAGCGCGAGCGTGAGCAGGCCCGCGCTCTCGCAGGGCCCGAGGAGTTCCAGCGCGGTGCAGATCTGCTGCCACGCCGCGGCGATGCACGCGGGCGACCGGGGCGAATCGGTGTTCTGCGTGCGGCACGGGATCGCCGTGGATTCCAGGGCTTCGACGACCAGACGGTCGTACTCCGGCGCGAGCCTTTCGATGTCGAAATGCGCCCGCGCCGACGCGTGAGCGGCCCGTCCCATCGCGATCAGTTTCTGGGGCTCGTGCCACAGGCCGGCGATCTTCTCCGCCAGCTCGCGCATGGAGCCGGTCGGCACGATCAGCGAGTCCACGCCGTCGCGGCACACGGCGCTCGCGTAGCCGCATCCGGTCGTGATCGCGACCGGGCGTCCGTGCGCCATCGCTTCCATGACCACCAGGGGCGCACCCTCGGCGCGGCTGACGAGCAGGAGCATGTCGTGCTCGTTGTAGAGGTCGGGCATCGCGGCCGGCGGCGCGGCGCCCAGCAGGCGGGCGCGCCCGGCGTTGGTGTGCGGCTCCATGCCGCGGGCCAGCGCCTCGCGCACCGGCCCGTCGCCCACGATCGACAGGCGGAACACCACACCCAGATTCGTCAGGCGATCCGCGAGTTCGACCAGGTCGAGCACGCGCTTGTTCAGATTATCGAGCCAGCCCGCGTAGAGCAGGCGCAACGGGCGTTCCGGCGGAAGCGGGTGCGGGATCGAGCCCGAACGCAGCGGCACGGGCAGCCCGCAGGGGAGCGGCTCGTGTGTGCTCGAGCCCGGCACGAACTCGAGCACGCGCCGGGCGATGTCGGTGTTCACGGCGCGCCACGCGTGCGCCAAAGGCAGGCAACGCTCGTAGAGGTCGAGCGAGAGGCCGTCGTTCCCGTGACAGATCGCGGCGCAGCGCACGCCGCGGTGGGCGTCGAGCATCGCGGCGATGAAGCCGTGCGGCAGATCGTTGGGGACCACGACCTGGGCGCGCATCTCGCGCAGGCGGTCGCGCACCATCATGACCTGGCGAGAGGGATCGAGCCCCGCGCCCCAGGTGAGCCAGTCCATCCCCGGCGCGCCGTGCAGGGCGGAAGCCGCCAGCCGAGCCGGCGTGATGTCCGCGCCGATGACGAGCGGTCGCCAGGGGATGTGCGGCGGGTCGTTGAGCCGCGCCAGCCTCGCGCCCGCGACACGCACGCCCGACACCGAATGCGGGCGATGGAGCGCGACCACGCGCGGACGTTCGATCGTGGGCTTGGCGAGCGGGTCGTGCTGGCTTTGCAGGGTCGTCAAGGTCGGCTCCGCCCCAAGGGCAGAAACACGCGCTCACGCCGCCCGGTGCATCGGGGCGGTGGCGCTGGTCATGGATTCCAGCTGGGTGGTGACGGCGTCGATGGTCTTCTTGAAGAGCGCGTCGTGGGTGAGGTGCTCGCGGACCCGGGCGCTCACGCCGCGAACGATATCTCGCTTCCACTCGGGCTGCGTGACCGCCCGTTCGATCAGCCGTTCGAGCGAGAGCTCGTCGTTGAAACCGATGGCGGCCATGTCGCCCAGCAGCCAGTTCTCGTCGAAGCGGTCGTAGGCCGCGCCGTACTTCTTCAGGTCCGCCACGCGGGCGTTGCTGATCCAGAGCGTGTGCTCCATGGGGATGCCCAGGCGCTGCAGAAGCTCGGCCGCCTCCATCGCGTCCGGGATATCCGCGATCGGGAAGCCGATGCGATCGTGCGCGTCGTCGACGATCGGCGTCGCGCCCGAGGCCATCGCCGACCGCTGCGCCCGCGTCTTCACGCCCGCGATCATGTCGCGGTGCAGGCGCGCTCCCACGAATCCGCCCGAAAGGAAGCACTCGAGCACCCGCTGGTGCATCAGCGAAGTGAGGCACAGGTGCAGGTTGACACCCGCCGACGCGTACGCGGCCCGGAGCTCCTCGCCGTGCGACAGCACGCCCTTGGCATGGCGAGCAAAGGTCGAGTGGTTCTCCCAGCCCTTGCCGTAGAGGTTCAGACGCCAGCCGCGCCGGTCGCACACATTCGCCGCCCAGCGGATCGCCTGATGACGGAAGAAGCGATCCGCGACGGGGAGCGCGTAGTTCCGCATCACCATCGCGCGGGTCTTGGCCTCGGGCTCGCGCGCCAGCGTCTGGCGCAGGGCCAGGTCGACCATGGCGCCGATCCGCTTGTTGGGCGGGAGAGACATGGGGTCCAGCGCCACGCGTTCGAGCTGGGGAAAGAGGTGATCGAACACCGTCTGGATCGCGGGCGCGGTGGCGAGCTGCCCGCGCAGGCGATCGTGCATCGCCTCGGGGGTCTCGCTGTGGTGTGTCACGACCGCGACCTCGCAGGCGAAGCGCTCCGCGTCGCGCGGATCGACCTCACCCTCGTGGAACTTCTGAGCGTCGGCGACGACGGGCATCGGCACCAAGCGCTCGCACGGATAGCCGAACACGCGGAACAGCTCGGGGAGCATGTGTCCGACCATGAAGTCCATCGGGCCCTGGGCGCGGCCGACCGCTTCATCGAACAGCTGCGGCATGGCGTCCTGCGTCCACGTCACGTACGGCACGTCGCTCGGGAACAAGTTCTTCATGCACCCGCGCGGGCGGTTGATCATCACGATGAGATCAGGGTCGAATTCCAGAATCTGCCGCTGATACGCCAGCGCGTTCAACCGCTCGCGGTCGCTGGGCTCCATCAGGATGCGAGCCTGGTGACCCGCTCGGCTGATCGCCCGCGAGAGATCGCCCGCGGCGTGGGAGAGAAACGTCGTGAAACGCGACGTCGGGATCAAGACCCGAAGCGGCGTGCCGTCGACCGACATCGCATCGCGATAGCGATTCCGCCAATACTCCGGCCCGCGCGACGACGAGCGCACGCGGATCTTCTCGCCGAGTTCGCGGCTCTCGCGCTCCTGGGTTCCGATCGCGCCGCGGATCACCTGGTCAAGGCTCGCGGCCCGCGTGCGGCATTGCACCACGAACAGGCCCTGCGGCCCGGAGGTCTCTTTCGCCGCGGCCAAGCGCCGCGCCAATTTCTCCGCCGCGCCCGGTCCGACGAAGAGCTCGATGCGATCATCCGCGAGCAGCGTGCGAAGATCAGCGAGAGACAGGCCGTCAAAGAACTCCTGCGGATCCTCCTGCACGACGAAGATCGCAGGTCGGTAGCCTTCCGGCGCCGGCTCCAGCACCGCCGCGACGTGCTCGAGCAGCCAGGGCGGGTCGATACCCTCGACCACGACCGGGCGTGCTTCCAGCCCGCGCGACAGCTTCGCCGGATCGACCGCGGAGATCGACGAGGCTTTGAGGTCCGAGAGGCCCGTCCACGCGCGGACGCGATCGCGCCCTTCGCCCTCGGCGTCGCGCCGGATCATGTTGCCGTCGAGGGCCTGATGGACCGAGCGAGCGAGCAGCTTTGATTCCCAGGCTGTGATTGCCTCGGCGTCGATCTTGACGTCCCGGGCCGCGAGCACCGCGAGATTTGCCCTGACGTGCTGTTCAAGGGTCGCCGACGACACTCGGTCGTCGGGCAGGCGGCGGAGCGCCGCGAAGAGCTCGGTTACCGACGGCTCGCTCTGCGCCTGTTCGTCCAGCAGGTTGAGCTGGCCGATCGCCAGCGTGCCAAGCCCCAGCGCCCCGAGTGTGGCGGCGGTCAGGAATCGGATCTCCCCGTCGCCGGGCGACTGCTCCAGCACCTGTGAGGCGATCGCCAGAAATGCCCAATGCTTGCCCGAGCGTGCCAGGTCCACGATTTCGGCGCGGCCGATGTTGCGACGCGCAGAATTGGCCGATGCGGGCGCACCGGGACCGGTGTTGGTGGGAGTCGGGCTCGTCATGTGTTGAGTATCGGACGGTTTCTGGGCGGAATGGCACATTCCTGCCGATCTCACGGGCGATGAGCGGGGAAAGCGAGAGCAAGATCCTGACCAGGGAGCAGCTCCTGGATCGCCGCCAGTTGGCCAAGGCCTCCGGGCGTCGTGTGGTCCATTGCCACGGCTGCTTCGACATCGTCCACCCGGGGCATATCCGCCACCTTCGCTACGCCAAGAGCCTGGGCGACATCCTGCTGGTGTCGATCACGGGGGATTCGCGCGTGGGCAAGGGTGTCGGTCGCCCCTTGATCCCCGAGGAGCTCCGCGCCGAGAACCTTGCTGCCCTCGACTTTGTGGACTGGGTCCACATCGAGCCCCGCCCCACAGCCGCGGAGCTGCTGGCGGACGTTCGCCCGGATGTCTACGTCAAGGGGCGCGAGTACGAGAACAACAACGACCCGCGCTTCGCCAATGAGCGGTCGATCGTGGAAAAGCACGGCGGGCGCGTCGTGTTCAGTTCGGGCGACGTCGTGTTCAGCTCCACCGCGCTCATTGCCGCGATGGAGCAGTCGGTCGACCCGTTCCACAAGCGCCTGACGCAGCTCCTCGAGACCCCCGAGCTGGGAGGGCCGCCGCTCTACGAACTGATCTCGCGATTCCGCGGCGTCCGTGTGCTGGTGGTGGGCGAGACCATCATCGACACCTATGTCATGTGCGATCGCCCCGAGGTCGCGGGCGAGAGCCCGGTCATGACGCTCCGCCCGGTCGAGCGACGCCAGTTTGACGGCGGGGCCGCGATCATCGCGCGCCACCTGGCCGCGATGGGCGCCCGGCCCGTGCTGCTCACCGCGCTCCCCGCGGACGAGGACGGCGGCGCGATGCGGCGCCGAATGCTGACGGATGGCATCGAACTCCGCACGTTCCCAACCACGACGCCGATCGCGGAAAAGCAGCGGTTCCTGGTCGGCGCACAGAAGGTGATGAAGCTCGACCTGGTCGATCCGCTCGTGCTCGACGCGACCGAGCAGGATCAGCTGGTCGCCATGATCGACGAGGCGGCCCGTGGCTGTCAGGCCGCGATAATCGCAGACTTTGGCCTGGGGCTCTTCGGTCCGCGCACGCTGACTCGCGCCTGCCTCGCAGCCAGGCCGCACGTCAACGTGCTCACGGGCGACGTCAGCGGGCGCCGTTCGAGCTTGCTTGCGATGCGATCGATGGACCTGCTTTGCCCGAGTGAATCCGAGGCTCGCGACGCGCTACGCATGCAGGGAGAAGGACTCCCGCTGGTGGTGTGGAAGCTCCTGGAAGAAACCGATTCGCGCGGCTCGATCGTCACCATGGGCCCCGAGGGCCTCATCGGCTTTGACCGTCTCCCCGAGGCTTCGGGCGGCGGCGAAGGATTCGCGACGCGCCTCAAGAGCGAGCACATCCCTGCCCTCGCGCCCCTGGCGATCGATCAGCTCGGCGCGGGCGATTCGCTGCTGGCCGCCGCCACGCTCAGCCTCGCGGCGGGTTCCAGCGTTCTGGCGGCGTCGTTCCTGGGCGCGTGCGCCGCGGCGACGCAGGTGCAGCGCCTCGGCAATGTTCCGATCGGCGCGACCGACCTGCGTCAGTTCATCGCGCGTGTCCACAACGCGCACCTGGCGTTCACCGGCGCCGAGATGCTGGCCCAGCGTCCGGTCTCTCGCCTTGAGAGCAGGCTCGAGGGCAAACCGTTGCCCACGTCCGAAGCGGTCGGCGACACTCCGGTCCCGGCGCCGCTCGCCGCGCCCGCCGCCGCACAACTCAACCCCGCCGGTCCGAACGGCCCGCTGGTCCTTCGCGCGTCATGAAAGCTCCCCGGATTGCTTACGTTCTCCCCACGCGCGATCGCGCCGATCGCCTGCTCCACACGCTCGCGCAGATCGAGTCGCTCACGGGACACGACGCCCACGACTCTCAAGTCATCATCGTCGACAACGCCTCAACCATCCCAGCGTCGCGGGTCGCCCGCGAAGTCCCCGCCCGCCTGCCTCGCGTGTTTCTGAGGCAAGAGCAGAACCTGGGTGCGGCGGCGAGAAACCTCGGTGTTCAGGCCGCGGATCGGAGCGTCGAGTGGATCATCATGCTCGACGATGATTCCGCGCCGCGTTCGCTCGATTTTCTGGCGCCACTGGCGTCGCAGCCCGCCGACGTCGCCGCCGTCTTGGCCGACATCTTCCTGCCGCGATTCGGCACGCGCGAGGCGGGCGGCCTGCCCGAGGTCTTCATCGGGTGCGGCGTGGCGATCCGGCGCGACGTCTTCCTCCACGCCGGCGGCTACGACCACGCCTTCAACTACTACGCCGAGGAGTACGACCTTGCCGCCAAGTTCATGCTCAACGGTCTGCGCATGGTCTTCGAGCCCGCGTTCGTCGTTGATCATCTGAAAGACGCGGGCAACCGCGACATGAACACGATCCTCGCGCGGCTCGTTCGCAACAACGGCTGGGTCATGCAGCGATACGCCCCCGAGATCGAGCGTCGCGCGGAGCTACGCGAGATCCGCACCCGTTACCGCGCCATCGCCCGCAAGGAAGACGCGATGCGCGGCTTCGCCGAGGGGCTCGTGGAACTCCGGCGGACGATCCGAAGCCAGATTCGTCGCCCCATGCGTCGCGCCATGTTCGATCGGTTCACGGGCCTCGCCGCCGCACGCGAATCGCTCGACGCGGCCCATCGCGCGTCGCGTTTTTCGTCGGCCGCGCTCGTCGCTCCGGGGAAGAACGCGGGCGTGGTCCGGCGTGCGCTGGAAGAACTCGGAGTTTCAATCGTGGACGAGCCGCGGGCGGAGCGATTGGTGGTCGCGACGATGTCACCCGGCCCGATGCTCGATGCCGCCATGGCCAGAGCGGGCGATCCGAGGTTGATCGCGCCGTGGCTGATTGCGAATTCCATGCTCGCCCGGCGATCGGCCGATCCGATCGCGGCGTAACTCAGAAGCGATTACAACTGCCACAGGCTCGAGCCCCACGTGAGCCCGCCGCCGAATGCGACGAACAGCACCTTGGCGCCCTCGGGCAGCCCTCGCGACCGCACGACTTCGTCGAGGCACAGCGGGACCGACGCCGCGACCGTGTTGCCCACGCGATCGATGTTGATGTAGAGCTTGTCCTCGGGGAGCCCGAAGCGATCGCGGGCGGCGTGCAGGATTCGCTGGTTCGACTGGTGGCAGATGTACAGATCGATGTCGGAGGGCTTGAGCCGGGCCTTCTGCAGCGTTTCGTCGATGAGGTTGGAGAACGTTCCGACGGCGAACTTGAAGACCGCCGCGCCGTTCATCTGCACGCGCCCGTACTTGCAGGCGTCGACGGGCACCCCCTCGGGGAAGTGGAAGGGCTGGGTCGGGACATAGATTTCCTTCCAGCCTGCGCCGTCGGAGTGCATCGATTGAGCGATGATGCCCTTGGAGGTGTCGTCGGTGGCACGGAGGATGGCGCAGCCCGCGCCGTCGCCGAAGATGATCGCCGTGGAGCGCCCGGCGTCCGAGTAGTCCATGTACCGCGTGAGGGTGTCGCAGCCGATGAGCGCGACGTTTCGATACGCGCCGCCCGCGACAAGCCCGTGCGCGACGTTGAGCCCGAACACAAAGCCGCAGCACGCGCCGTTGAGATCGAACGCGCCGCAATCGCCCGCGCCGATCCGGGCCGCCACCATGCACGCGGTGGGGGGGCAGGACATCTCGCCCGTCATGGTCGCGACGATGATCGCGTCAAGGTCCTTGGCGTCCATGTGGGCCGCGGCCAGGGCGCGACGGAGCGATTCGGCCGCCAGCTTGTCGGTCGATTCCGGGCCGGTGTGGTCGGCGATGCGGCGCTCGCGGATGCCCGTGCGCTGCACGATCCACTCGTCGGAGGTTTCCATCATTTTGACGAGGTCGGCGTTGGTCAGCTTGCGTTCGGGAAGGCACGATCCGGTCCCGGCGATGCGCACGCCGACACGCTGGGCTCCGCCGGGTTGATGGGGACCACTCATGATGCCCAGTGTAGGAGGGAATCCAAATGGCCAAAGCGCCAAATGGCCAAATGGCCGGACCCTCCGAGCCTGATCCAAAGGGATCGCCCCAGCGGATTTCTGGTCCCGCCCGACGCAATGCCCGGGGGGTTCGATCAGACCGGCGTTTTTTGGTCGCGTTCGATCGCCGCCATCTCGTTCATCATGGGCTCGAGCTCGGCCAATCGCTGCACGATCGCCTCGTTCACGCCCGACGCCACGTAGTTCCGGCAGTTGCGCACCGCGGCCTTGATCGTGCGGGCCTCGCTCGACCCGTGCGCGATGAAGCACGAACCGTTCACGCCCAAGAGCGGCGCCCCGCCGTGCTCGTGGTAGTCGTTCTTGGCGTAGATGCTCTTGACGATGGGCTCGAAATCCAGCATCAGCTCAGGCTTCTGCATCAGGATCTCGTGCGCGATCGCCTTGAAGAGGCTGCGGGCCATGCCCTCGGCCGACTTCAGCACGGTGTTCCCCACCAGCCCGTCGGTGATGATCACGTCCGCGGCGCCCTCGAAGAGGTCGCGCCCCTCCACGTACCCGATGTAGTTGAGGCCCGGCGTCGACTTCAAGAGGTCGCGGGTCTGCTTGATGATGCCCGTGCCCTTGGCCTCTTCCGAGCCGATGTTCATGAGCGCCACGCGCGGCTTGGCGATCCCAAGCGTGCGCTGGGCATAGACCTCGGCCATCACGCCGTACTGCCACAGGTGGCTGGCCTTGGGCTCCGGGTTCGCGCCCGCGTCGGTCAGGACCATCGGCCCGTGGAACGCGGGGAACGTGACGGCGATGCCCGGGCGGTGCACGTAGCGCAGGCGGCGCATGTGCATGATCGCCGCCGCGACGCACGCGCCGGTGTTTCCAGCCGAGAGCACCACGTCGCAGCGCCGATCCGACTTTTCCGAGCCGACCAACGCCATCTTGACGATCGACGAATCGGGCTTGGAGCGCACCGCCTTGGCGGGCGACTCGTCCATCGCGATGACGTCCTCGGCCCGCTCGATGACCAAGCGGGTGTCCGACACGCCGCGCTCGTGCATCGCCTCGCGGATGACCTTCTCCGGTCCGACCAGGACGAGCTCGTCGTGGGGGCCCAGGTGTTCCAGGGCGTCGAAGCAGCCCTTGAGGATGGCGTCGGGCGCGTGATCGCCGCCCATCACATCAACCGCGATTCGCATGTGGATCGACCCCGAGAGCCGGCGCGTGAATGACCACCCGACACGCCGATCGCGGCGGGGCGGCCTTTGGGCGCACGGCGAGTGCTGATCGAGCGTTACTGATCAGACGTTCCGATGCCCAGCTTCGGAACCTTGATCTTCAGACCGGGGCGAACGTACCCGGATTCCTTGCAGACACGATGGTGCAGCTTGGGCATGCCCGAGAGCGGGCAGACGCCCATCTGGATGGCCTCGATGGCCTGGTGCGAGCGGCGCCGACGGGTGCGGCCGTGGCTGACTCTCTGTGGAGGGAGCATGAGAAAACTCCGCGATCGTCGTGCGTCCCCCGCCTTGCCGCGGGCCTAACGCCGTCGAGTGTGTGCTGTCGCGCGCTCGAACACCGAGCGACCGCGTCCCGGAACCGTGATTCCAGGGCCTAGACGGTAGACCGGGGTCAAGATTCGGTCAAACGGGGGTGGGGGCCGCAGAGACCCGAACGGATGTTCGGTTGGGGAGGCAGAGAGGGGAATTGGCAATGGGCAGTGGGGAATGGGGAGTCGGGAGCGTGGAATGGAGAGTCGGGAGTGAAAGCCGGCAGCCTTGGGTGAGCCGGCGGTCACCGCTGGTCTGCTGATCATCTTGAGGTACCCGGAGGTACCCGCCGGTTTGCAGAGAGTGCGTTACTCCGCCAGACCGGGCGAAGTCCGCCGCACTCTGGGCAGCAATCGCTTCCCGGCTCAATCGGATAGCCGCAGGCGATGCACTTTCGCGCACCGGCGCGAGCGCCGTATACGCCCAGCCGCACCGCCAGCCACAGACCAAAGCCCACCATTGCGATGACGAGCCCGATCAACGAACCAAGCGCAATCTCACCCGCGATTGCGCTCACGCACCAAACCCGGTATGTACCCGGCGGCTTCCGCCACACCCGCTCCCACCACAGTGCGTCTGAATCTGCCGCGGCTTCCTTCACGAGCGAAAGCGCGACGGACCCATCCGATGCCATGACCGAAAGCGGCCAAGTCCGCAATGGCGGTTCTCGGTGGTCAGCAACTATGAAGCTCTGCCGATAGTCAAACGCGAGCCTCGCATCGGGAAGCAGAAAGCTCTTGGTCTCTTTCACGATGGTCAGACGGATGGTGAGCGACCCGACCACATCCAACGGTCGATCGCTGGCCGCGAGATGTGGGTCGAGCAGATACTCCGAACCGACATGGCGGATCACCATCGTCCGATCGACGATTGGAAGCCCCGAGGGCGCGAATCGTGCGAGTGGGTCCTTTTCGAACGTCGCCAAGTCACACCACAGGCGAGCGCCGATCAGCGCCAAGATGACCAAGCCCCACGCCACCAGCCCCGCGCGGTGACGGTGTACGAACCAGCGCACCGGATCCGTCCAACTTGATGCGCTCCGTTCGATGCGTCACCTCTTCCGATCGATTCTGCCGCGCAGCCGCCCGCTCGATCCGAACTCCAGCGCCGTGCTTCAGTCGGAAGTCCCCGCGTCGCGCGCGGGCTCGTTTCCGTCATTGTCCGTGTCCATTCCCAGTTCCTTCCTTTCCATTTCACCAGCGCTCAACACGGGTAGTACCCACACCAGTTGCACCACGCCGCGTCGGAAGTTGACGCACACGCCGCGTTCATTCCACGCCGCGTAGTTTTCTTCGTCGGGTGGCATCTTCTGAAGCTGGCCTGAGTACGCGCGCGACCCGCTGGAGTACGCGACGCCGTTCTCCTGCCATTCCTTGGAGATCGTGTCGGGCGGGCCGAAAACCTCCAGTACTCTCGCCGCCGAGTCGCCGACGCGGATCTTCGGCACCTCGACCTTAGACGCGTGCACCATCCGCTTCGCGTCCGCCATGCGATCACCGGGGATAGGCACGACGTGGTTGAATCGGCCGTTGCTCAGGCACACGAAGTACTGACGTTCAAGGTACAAGTACACCGTACTGCGCCAACGCCCGAACGCGTCGAACGCCTCACTCTCGTGCTGATAGTCGGGCTCGCCGAGCTCGGCACGGATCGCCGACGCGCTGGTCCAATTCGAAAACTCGTGGCCGTCGGGCGTGACGCTGGTGCTTGTGCATGCACCCAGGCAGGCAGCGGCGACCGCGGCGCATACCGCAGGCAGACTCATGCTCCGTCGCGATTTCATGGCGTCCTCCGCGCGGTCATGGCGTCCTCCGTGAGACTCGTTGGCCCATTCCGCTCGCCGGTTTCGGCCAAGCTCGCACGAGTCTTGCCGGGTCAGTCGCTCGCCCCGTGACCACCTGGATCATGGAATCCTGGGTGTGGCCGAGTTGGTGGCTTCGGTGGGGGCTCATGTGAATACTCTACCCGAACATTCTCCGGAGCAGCGTGCGGGCGGATTTGCCGACGCGTGCGAGCGGCATACACTTGTCCCCGCGGCATGGGCCGCAGACGCCCTCCTAGCTCAGTTGGTAGAGCAGCTGACTCTTAATCAGCGGGTCGAAGGTTCGAGTCCTTCGGGGGGCATTCCGATAGGTTGAAGGTCGTCGCACCTTTTCGCAAGTGCCTGCAACGCAGGCACTTTTTCGTTGTCGGGGGGAGGGGCTTTCGAATCGGTGCGGCCTTCTTCGGCCGGTTGCTGCACCGGATTCTGCACCGCTTTTTTGACGCCCTCCTGCATGGCCGCTGCGAAGTCGGACTCGCGAACAAAGAGGTAGCTCTGGGTTGCGACCGTGGTGGTGTTGCCCAGCCACTCGCAGACGACGTGCAGCGGGAACCGTTCGGTCAGTTCCGTCTGACGCGAAGCGCGTAGGTTGTGCCACACTCGCGGCCACGGCTGGAGGCCAGCCCGGCGGATGATCCGCTTGAACTGGGTTCCGAGGTTGGGGCCAACCCGGCCGTAGCCGTCCTTGCGGCGGTATCGATCGGTGATGACATACCCCGTGCCCCCACCAGCTTCGCGAGCGGCCTCGCGAAGATGCGGCACCAATTCAGGGAACAGCGGAATGACCCGAGTCTCTTGATTTTCGTTCCCTTCCGTCTTGGGTGAGTTGATGGTGATCCGTCCTCGTGCCCAGTCGATGGAGCCGATTCCCGCCCATCCGGTCACGCCGCACGAGAACCGCCAAGTGAAGCAAGCAAAGGAGCGGTTGTCGATGTGGGCCATGAACTTCGATCGGGACAGGGATCGGACCGGATCGCCTGCGTCAGCATGGACCGCGTTGAATGCCGTGACAGAGTGGTTTGACCATCAGCGCCAAGTGCGGGCGACGAATGAACCTGTACGAAAGGACCAACGGCTCCTGGGCAACTGGTGGGGCGACGCGGCGATCGCCAAGGCGAAGGCGATGGAGATGGCGTTGAGCCGGTAGCGGCTGCTTCGCTGGCGGCTTAGAGTCAGGTCGAGACGGGAGGCGTTATGAATGACTCGCTCTGGCCGTTCTTCTTCGAGGTGAACCTCATCCAGCGGAAGGCGTTTCGGGAACGCACCGTGTTTGTGACGGTCGAAGAGGACGGCCGATCGCATTGGGTAGATCACTCCGGCCGGTTCACGCGGCGAGGTGGCTTCGGCGGGATTGAGTTTGGTCCCGATGGACAGGTCTTGCACACGAGGGGCGGCCGGCCCCTATCGCCGGAGGAAGAGGAAGCCGAGAAGCGAGAGTTCACCGTTGAGGTGGAACTGCGACCCGATGAGTTTGGGCCGATCCGCGAATTGGTGGATCGCATCGGCAAGCCCTGGATATCGGGCTGGAGTGGAGCGGACAGCGACGCCTGTCACCGATTGCTCGAAGCCGTGTACTGGAAGCACGTCAATCGTTTTATGCACGAGCCATTCGATCCAACCGACGCGTAGAACGAGTGCAATCAAACAGCTTGTCTGGCCAGAACGGACCAAGCCGGATCGCACGCGACCCTGGGCGGGCGGCGCTCCGGTTGGTCCCGGGCGATCCATCGGAACGGCGGCAGCCGGTACTGGCGAGGATCATCGAACGCCAGATAGGGCAGTTGGCACGAGAGCAGCGTCATTGGTTCATCGAGCGTGCTGAACGTGTGCACCACCCCTCGGGTAAACAGGAACACGTCCCGCTCACGAGCTGGGATGCTGCGGACGTCCGATCCGTCGAATGCATCGACCGTCTGATCGCTGACGTGAAAGAAACCTCGACCCTGGTGCACGATGATGAAGCGGTCGGAGTGTTCGTGAACGTGCATGGGCAGGTCGTCCGCTCCGGCACTCCATCGGAGCTTGGCGAGAGCGCCCGCTGCCTGCACTCCGTCAATCTTTGCCGCATCCCAAGCCGCTCCGGCCACCAGTTCGCTGTCTTCGAACGGAGCGGTCAGGGTGAGCGGATGATCGAATTCAAGCGTGTGGATCAGATCTCGGAAATGCACGCCGCGGCCAGTCCCGCGAAGTCGTCCAACGGCCGCGATCGGCCGCTCGTACTGGCGTCGGAGGCGGTCGATGGCTTGATCGGCCATCGACAGGATCGCCTGGAGCACTTCGGCCCCTCGCATGGGGTTGCCGGTTGCGGGCGGGAAATGGATTCCATCCAAGGTGACTGCATTGGTGTGCATGAGTGGTCTCCGGGACGTGACGACTTGTCTGTAGACGTTTTGTACGCAGGGTCCGACCGTCTTTCTAGTGCCAGAAAGCCACTTCGCTAAAGACTTTGGAACTCGTGTGCGAGAGATCCGGCTCTCCCGGGGCCTGTCGCAAGAGCAGCTCGGCTTCAAGGCCGATTTGCATCGGACTGCCGTGTCGTTTATCGAGCGAGCGCAGCGGTCGGCGACTTTGGAGACGATTGAGAAACTAGCTCGGGCGCTTCAGGTCGAGCCATCGGATCTGATGCCCAAACTCCGCAGGCGGGGATAGCGCTGCCCGGGTGGAACCGGGGCTTTACGACCCCGTGCCGGTTGTGCTACTGGTCGGCCATGCACGCTTCCCATCCGCCGATCCGACCGGTACGCTCCCCACATATACGCGACTCCTCGCAGCGAGTCACCATCCTGCTTGAGGAGTACCGGCAGGTCTATGGCCTTGCCTTGTTCCGGCTGAACGCCCTCGATCAGCGCGTGCCAATCATTGTCGGCACTTTGACGGCGATGCTCGGCAGCATTGGCGCCTTGCCGCATGAGGTGCAGGTCGTTCTTCTGGTCGCGTTGCCGCTCACGCTGCTGTGGGTGATACGCACCACGATCAATCACGCCCGGTCGTTTGAGGACGCGTTGCGGCGGATCGAAGAGATTGAACAGACAGTGAGCATCCGGACCGGTGAGCGGTTGCTTCGGTTCCAGAGTTCACACCCAAGTCGCGGCAAGTACGTCGGCGGCCGGACTGGCACCGAGACCATCGAGGCGGTGATTGCCGCGTCCGCGATTTTGCAAGGCGGCTGTCTTTACCTCAGCGTGACGCTCTTGGGATTGACGGGAACGTGGCATATCGCGTTCGCCGGATACGTCGCGGTGCTGTCGGCCTCGCAAATCGGAATGCGCTGGTGGATGCGGCGGTATCGGTATCAGCCGCAGTGATCGGGTGAACGCTTAGCGATCGACGAAGCGACCGCCGTTCCTGCCAGTCCCCTAGGTTCGGTGCCGAACTCCGAGCGGAGAAGGCTCCCAGGGCCTAGCTGCTGCAAACGATATCGAGTGGAACGGCCACCGTTTCCAACAGGTAGCTATGAGCCGCGGCTAGCACTGCGGTTTGCTCTACAGTACAATCCTGCTGCGACAAACCGGGTTGGATAATCACAATCTCGGCATGTACCGGCTTGAACCGGCTGGCACGCAACAGCGTGTTCAGCCGAGCAGCGTTGCCGGTCAAAAATCGCGTTGGCCGATCCGCGTGCCTCAGTCGGGTTTCACGCTCGGTGATATGACGGCAGAGCCTCTTGAAGTCGGCAACCCACTTGGCCGACCGTACCGCTTGTGAGCACACCTCAACTACATCCTTCACTCTCTCGCCCGCAGTTGTTGCCGTGGTGAACTTGCAGTGCACCAATGCGAGCCTGATACGGTCTGCCTCTTCTGTCACACATACGAGATCCGCCGCCTCGCCGCTGTCGTCATCGTCAAACACGATCTCGAACCCCCCAGTGCGGTAGTGGTCCGCCGCCTTCGCTTGGATAGAGTCGGCACGCACCTGTCCATCCGACCAGAGCGATTCTTTGCGGATGTCCACTCCGGTCCAATCCCACGGTTCAAATCTGTCGGCAGGAAGCGACAGTTCACGGGTATCGGTTGTCTCGTAGAAGAGATTGCCATCCAGTTCAGTCATATCGACGTAGGTGAGGAGTGGCGGATAGCTGCTGGGAATCGACAGAATGATCGTCGGCTTTCATAAGGAGCGTTTGCCTTTCTTCGATCGAAGGAAGGCCAGGTACTCCAGAAGTGCCTCTTCCTCTTCCTTGGTGAGATTGTCCTTGGCGAATGTCGCGACTCGTCCATGACGCCGCGATGCGGTTTGATCTGGCGTAGCGGCGGCAATGTATCCGGCCTTTTCCATCAGCGTCTCGTAGGGCACGCCGTACACCTGGGCGAGGCTATGCAGAATGTTTGGAGACGGCTTGTTGATGCGCCCGTGTTCAAGCTGACTGAGGTAGGCGTTTGAAACGATGCCGCCAGCCGCTTCTTCTACCTCGCGCAGCGACAACTGCTTAGAGGTTCGGACGTTCGCTAGATACTCACCGAGAGTTTGTCCTGTTGGCTTGTTCGTGACGCTCTCCTTGCCGGTCATGCAGTTCTCCTGGATCGGGAAGAGTAGGCTGTCCGCTAAATTTCTCAAGCAAGCTGCTTGACCGCTGCATGGACTAAGCGAATGATTCGCACAACGCAAGGCACGCGCGGGTGTGGACGTGTCGTCCGCAACAGCCGGAGCCGGAGAACTCAGTCATGGCAAAAGGTCGAAACGTCCATGTGGTCCCGAACGGGAACAATTGGCAGGTCAAGCCCGAGGGAGGGCGACCGGTGTCAAACCACCGCACACAGGGAGCGGCGGAAGCCGCCGCAAAGCCCATTGCTCGGCAGAACCAAGCCGAAGTCGTGATTCACCGTCCGAACGGACAGATTCGCGACAAAGACAGTTTCGGTAACGACCCGAATCCGCCCAAGGACAACAAGCACTGAGCATCGGTCATGGCGGGGTGTACCCGCAACGACCATGCTCTCGGAGTTTGACTCATGTACCACCCGAGACCCTACGACCCACCGAATCTTCCGACCCGTCCCAGCATCCCGGAACTGCCGCATCCGCGGCCAGTGCCAGAACGGCCATTTCCGCCGGTGAACCCGCGGCCTTGTCCGAACCCGATGCCGGGACGCCCGATCATCCGAAAGTGACGGGCAATAGGTCTGGACAAAACCCACGGGTATTCACCGCCGCTGGCACGCGGCGGTTTTTCTTGCGCCTTAGCCCGTGCGTTCGTTTCGGCGATTCAGCAAAAGCGAGATCATGGCGGATTGTTGCCGATGTGTAAGAGGAACCGGACAACTTCCGATCCAGTGCTTGATCGCGGGTGCGTCGATCTCCTGTGAAATTCCTGCGGAAGCGTCGTCGGTTACTGCACCGGATTCTGCACCGCCTCGTTCGGAAACTTCCGGATTCCGCAGGAAATCCCGCGGGTGTTCGAGTCCTTCGGGGGGCATTTCTTCCGAGCCCGGCATGTCCGGGCTCTCGTCGTTTTTGGATCGCGCCCGGCACGGGCGAGTGGGGCGGGCGCGAGGAAGGGCCGTCCGGGTTGCGGGCGCCGCTCCCGACGCGGGTGGGGTGCCACGCCATGTCCGGGGAGTTTCCGCCCGTGGGTCTCTCCCCGCTTCGTGTATCATGGACGCTTCGGCGGCCGGTGCCGAGTGCGTGGAATGAGCCCGTGTCGGTGAGTCCGAAGCAATCCGAATCCAGCCCGGCCCGATCGCCCGGACCCAAGGACATCCCCGCGTACGAACGCCTGCTCGGGAGCCGCCTGTTCGCCAACGCGATGGCCCGGTTCGTCGTCTCCGCGCTCATGATCGGCGGGTCATGGATCGCCCGCTCGGCCCTGGGACCGGGGAGCGTGGATGCCGGCGCGATCTCCATCATCGGCCTCTTCATCGCGGCATACAACCTCCTCTTCCTGTGGCTCAACGGGCGCCCGCGCGAGTGGGACGATCCGCTCCGCGCCCTGCGGACACGGCGCTCGCTGGCGCGCACCGCGATCGTGCTCGATTTCTTCATGCTCACGATCACGGTGTGGTACCTGGGCGGGGCGCGCAGTCCCTTGCTCGCGATCTATGTGCTCCACATCGGGATCGCGTCGATCCTCCTCCCGCCGCGCTCCGCGGTGATGTCCGCGATCCTGGCGGCGCTGCTCCTGACGGGCCTCATCGTCGTGGAGATGACGGGTGTCCTGGTCCCCCCCAGCCCGCGCGGGATGGACCCCGGCGCCGGCCCGCTGGCCCCGGGCTTCGTCGTCGTCGTGCTCTGCGTCTACCTCGGCATCTTCGCGTTCATCATGGTGACGCAGACGCAACTGGCCGAGACGCTGCGCCGCGCCGAGAACATGGCCGAGAAGCGGGCCCAGCAGTACGAGTCGCTGAGCCGCATGCGACGTGACTTTCTGCACGTCGCGCTCCACGACGTCGCCTCGCCCATGGCGACGGCGGAGTTGCTCCTTCGGAACCTGCACGACGAACTGTGCGGCCCGCTGGAGCCGCGCCAGAAGGAACAGATCCAGCGCGCGATGCACCGCGTTGCGGGTATGCGCCACCTGGTCCGCGACCTGCAGATCCTGGGCGAGCTCGAGACCACCGACCTCCGCGAGCACAGCATCGAGATCCCGCTGGCGTTCCTCCTCACCTCGGTGATGGACGACCACGCCGATGCCGCCCGGGCCAAGGACCTCACGCTCGACATCGAGCCCTCGGAGCACGTCGCGATGGTGTTCGGCGTGCCGCGCCTGCTCCAGGAATCGCTGACCAACTACGTGGACAACGCGATCAAGTACACGCCGGCGGGCGGGCGGATCACGGCCCGCGTGCGCCCCGGCGAGTCGCCCGTAACGTTCCGGGTGGAGGTGAGCGACACGGGCGTGGGCATCTCGCCCGAGGACCAGACGCGCCTTTTCTCGGAGTTCACGAGGCTGGGGCGCGGGCATCCTGCGGTCAAGGGCGTGCCGGGCACGGGCCTGGGCCTTTCCATCGTGCGCCGGATCATCGAATCGCACGGCGGGCGCGTGGGCGTCTCCAGCGAGCCCGGCAAGGGAAGCACGTTCTGGCTCGAGCTTCCCGCGTGCACGGGGAAGGAATAGGCCGTCGACCGCGGTCTACTTGGCGAAGTGGGCGCGAACGATCGCCATAAGCCAGTCCTTGCCGAACGGCTTCTGGACCACGCCCGCGAAGCCCAGGTCGCTGGCGTTGGTCGTGGTGGCAAGGGAATCGGCGACCGAGCTCATGAGGTAGACGGGCGTCTTCGAGCCCGTGCCGCGGACCTCGCGCATGAAGTTCACGCCCGAGTCGATCTCCTCCATCATGAGATCGACGATGACCAGGTCGGGCTTGTGCTCGCGGAAGGCGCGGAAGCCCGCCTCGCCGTCCGGGGCCTCGACCATCCGCAGCCCGTTGGCCTCGAGCAGCTGGCGCACCGCCAGCCGATAGTCCGCGTCGTCGTCGATGTACAGGATCAGGTGTTCGCGTTCAGCCATGAGGCACCGTGGCGATCGGAGGAATGGGTGGGCGCGTCGGTGACGAGCGATTCGAGCGTGCCGGACGCGATGCACGCGCTCAACTGGTGAATGGCCATCTGCAGATTGGATCGGGCGCGATCCGAGAGCGATTCGACGAAGGGCTCGAACGTCTCGCCGCGGATCGCCAGGAGGTACGCCCGCCCGCGCCAGCCCAGCGTCTGGCACGCCAAGTCAACGACGGCCTCGGGCGGCAGGTTGTGGCTGCTCAGCGAGCCCGTCGCACGACCCAGCAGCCGCTGGAAGCTGAACGGCGACGGCCCGGAGAAGGACGCGTCGACGAAGATGACCGTGTCGTGCTCGGCCAGATCGGCCGCGTTCTCGACCGAGGGCTGGTAGTTCCACATCGCCGTAACGCCCGGGATCGACAGCTGCTCAAAGCGGTCGGCCAGCGCGGGGCCAAGCCCGTCGTCCCCACGCGCGGGGTTGCCGATCGCCAAGAGCAGGATCTTCCCGGCGTCGCTCACGGCTCCCTCACCTTGCGGTCGACCAATTCGCCCCCGGGCCCGACGATCTCCGCGATCAGCGGCATCTTGCCCAGTGCGTGCGTGGCGCAGCTCAGGCACGGGTCGTACGCGCGGATCGCGACCTCGATGCGGTTCAGCACCCCCTCGGTGATGGTGGGCTGCCCGGAGATGCAATCCTCCGCGACGCGCCGTACCGAGCGGTTCATCCCTTCGTTGTTGCTGGTGGTCGAGACGATCAGGTTGCACATGGTGACGAGGTCGTCGTCGCCCACGCGGTAGTGATGGAAGAGCGTGCCACGCGGCGCCTCGATAACGCCGACGCCCTCGCGGGCTCGCTCGCCGGTCACGACGAGTTCAGTCCCCTGCAGGTCCGGATCGTTGAGGAGGCGCTCGATCATCTCGATCGAGTGGAGCACCTCGATCATGCGGGCCCAGTGGAAGGCCATCGTCATGTGGTTGGGCCGCCCGTTCGTCAGCGCCTTGAAGTCCTTGCGGGCGGCCTCGGCCTCGGGGGTGTCGATGAAGTCGCAGGTGTTGATGCGCGCCAGAGGGCCCACGCGGTACCACCCGCGCTCCTCGCCCAGCGAGCGGATGAACGGGAACTTCATGTACGACCAGTTGCGCACGCCCTCGCGGATGACGTCGAGGTACTCGGGGTTGGGCACGTGGTCGAAGATGGTCCCGCCGCCGGCGTCGATCGCGCGCAGCCCGCCGTCGTAGAGGTCCATCGCGCCGTCGCGCCGAATGATCGAGAGGTAGTTCGATTCATACGACGCAAACGTCTTCACCAGCTCCATATTCGTGAGCGTGTACTTCCGCGCCAGCTCCACGGCCTCACGCGACCACTTCTTCATCTTCTCCACGTCGACCAGGAGCGCGTCACGCTCAGCGATCGAGAGGTTCTTGTTGATGCCCCCGGGGATCGCGCCCGTGCCGTGGATCTTCTTGCCCGCGGTGGCCTTGATGATCTCCTGCCCGTACTTGCGCATCATGATGGCCTGGTACGCCAGGTCGCGGTCGGCGCTGATGATCCCGATAACGTTCCGCGTCGCGGGGTCGGAGTCGAAGCCGAACAGGAGGTCCGGGCTCGCCAGGTGGAAGAAGTGCAGGCAGTGGCTCTGGAACATCTGCCCGTAGTGCATCAGGCGGCGCATCTTCTCCGCCGTGGGCGTCAGCTTCGCGCCGCCCACGATGTGGTCGATCGCCTTGGCGGCGCACAGGTGGTGGCTCACCGGGCAGATGCCGCAGAGCCGCTGCACCGCGACGGGCATCTCCCAGTACGGCCTGCCCTGGATGAAGCGCTCGAACCCGCGGAACTCCACGATGTGCAGGCGCGCTTCCGTGACGCGGTTGGCCTCGTCGAGGTGGATCGTCACCTTCCCGTGCCCCTCCACGCGGGTGACGGGCGAGATCTCGATGCGGCGCGTGTTTGAGTGCGTGACCATGCGCGGCGGCCTCTTTCGATCAGTCGTACTTCACAAGCGGGTAGGGGAGGTTCACGGGGCTTTCGGACAACAGCGCGGTGACCGCGGCCCAGATCGTGTCGGCCGAGGGCGGGCAGCCGGGGAGGTAGTAGTCCATGTGCACCACCTCGTGGGCGGGGCGCACCTTGTCGAGCAGGAGCGGGAGCTCGATGTCGCGCGGGATCACGCCGCCGGGGTTGTGTGTGCTCGGGCCGTCGACATAGGCCTCACGCAGGCACTCCTCGATCTCGACGAAGTTGCGGAGCGCCGGGATGCCGCCCATCGTCGCGCAGTCGCCCACGCTCACGAGGATGTCGCAGTTCCGCCGGAACGCCCGGAGCACCTCGACGTTCTCCTCGTTGGCGCAGCCGCCCTCGACCAGGCCGATGCGGCAGCGCTCGGTGAATGTCTTGATGTCGGTGATCGGGCTCTTGTGGAACTGGATGACCTCCGCCAGTTCGAGGATCCGCTCGTCGATGTCGAGGATCGACATGTGACAACCGAAGCAACCCGCGAGCGAACAGGTTGCCAGCCTGGGCTTGCTCATCGGGTTTCTCCTTGGCCGGGCTTCGCGCCGCCGGGTTCTCCGCCGCGAACGGTCAGGTCCGCCCTGGTCTCCACGCCCGTGCCGATCGGCTCGCGATCGAACGGGCGCTGGCCCACCGGCGTGCGATACGCCGTGCGCTTCTTCAGGATCGCGCCGACCGGGCACGCGTTGACGGCCTGGTCGGTGAGGTCGAGCTCGGTGTCGGCGAGGCGCGCCTCGGCGTTCACCGCGAGCGTTTTGTGGATGCCGCGCTCGATGAAGCCGAAGACGCTCTTGCCGTCCAGGTCGCGGCTGGTGCGCTCGCAGCGCCCGCACATGATGCACCGGTTGCGATCGAGAATGATGTCGGGGTGCGACGCGTCGACGTCGCGCTTGGGCCACAGGTAGGGATAGCGCGGCGCGGTGATGCCCAGTCGGTAGGCCAGCGCCTGCAGCTCGCAGTTGCCGCTCTTCTCGCAGAACATGCAGAAGTGGTTGCCCTCGACGAAGAGCATCTCGACGATCTGCCGGCGCCACGAGCGAAGCTCGTCGGTGTCGTTGTCGACCACGATCCCCGCCGCGACCGGCTGGGTGCACGCGCTGGCCGGGCGCCCGTTCACGCGCACCGTGCACACGCGGCAGCCGCCCACCGGGTTCAGTCCGTCCTTGTGGCACAGCCTGGGGATGTAGACCCCGCTCGCCTCCGCCGCCGCGAGGATCGTCTGCCCCGCCTGCGCGGTGAGGCGCTTCCCGTCGATCGTGAATGAAACGGTCTCGCTCACGTGCGGACCTCCCGATGATGGATCGACCGGCGCCCCGCGATGCGTTCGGCCTCGCGTACGGACTCGGTGAGATCGAACGAACGCTGGTACCCGTGCGGGTCGTGACTCACCATCTCGTCGTACACCTGCCGGAAGCCCTTGATTGTCAGCAGTACGGGGTTCGCCGCCGACTGCCCGAGCCCGCAGCGGCTGGTCTGCTTGATCGTCTCGCCGAGCTGCACCAATTCCTCGATGTCGCCCGGCTCGCCGCGCCCGGCGCGGATGCGGTCGATCCGCTCCTTGAGCAGGCGCGTGCCGACGCGGCACGGCGTGCACACGCCGCAGCTCTCGTCCACGAAGAAGTCCATGAACGCCGACACGATCTCGGGGATGCTCCGGTCGGGCCCGAAGACCATGATCGCGCCGCCGGTCGACAGATCATCGAAATCGATCGTGCGGTTGTAGCTGGTCGGGCCGACCATCTGCCCGCTGGCGCCACCCACCTGCACCGCCATCGCCTCGTCGGCGCCGCACATCTCCAGCACCTCGCGGACCGAGATGCCCATGCCCACCTCGTACACGCCGGGCAGGCCGCAATCGCCCGAGATCGACAGGAGCTTGGTCCCGCTGCTCTGCGGCGTGCCGTGCTCGCAGAACGTCGCCGGACCCGCTTCGAGAATCCTCGTCACGCACGCCAGCGTCTCGACGTTGTTCACCACCGTCGGGCAATCGAGATAGCCGCGCTGCGCCGGGAAGGGCGGCCTGGTCCGCGGCTCGCCGCGTCGCCCCTCGCACGAATTGATCAGCGCCGTCTCCTCGCCGCAGACGTAGGCGCCCGCGCCCATCTGAATGCGGATGTCAAAGCTGAAACCCGCCCTGCCGCAGATGTTCTTGCCCAGCAGCCCGTCGGCGCGCCGGCGTTCGAGGATGTGCTCGAGGAACCTGCGCAGGTACGCGTACTCCGCCCGCAGGTACATGATCCCCTCGGACGCGCCGACCGCGTAGCCCGCGATCGTCAGCCCCGCGAACACCCGGTCGGGCATCTCCGTGAGGAGCACGCGGTCCTTGAACGTGCCGGGCTCGCCCTCGTCGGCGTTGCAGATGACATACTTGGGCGAGCCCTCAGCCGCACGCGTGAACTCCCACTTCATGCCGGTGGGGAATCCCGCGCCGCCGCGCCCGCGCAGACGCGCCGTCTTGACCGCGCGGATCACCTCCGCGGGCCTGATCGCGGCCGCCTTGCGGATCGCCTCGCCGCGCGCCTGCTCGCTGAACACGATCGGGCCGGCCTTGCGAAGGTTGTTCTCGACCATCGAGCGCACCAACGGGTGCGCGTTGTTCCCCGAGCCGAATCGCTGCACCAGCCGCTCGGGGCGCGGGTTCTCGCGCAGCGCCCGCACGATGCTCCGCGCCTTGTCGCTCGAGAGGTTGGTCACGACCACGTCGTTGACGAGCGCCGCCGGCCCCTGGTCGCACATGCCGACGCACGCCGTTCGCTCCAGCGTGAACACCCCGTCCGGCGTGGTCTGGCCGAGCGAAATCCCCAGCGCCGTCTCGAACCCGCGCCGGACCTCCTCGTACCCTGCCATGCGATCGATCACGTCGTCGCACAGGCGGATCACCACCCGCCCCTTGGGCTCGGTCGACAGGAACGAATAGAACGTGACGAAGCCCTCGACCTCGACGCGCGAGATCCCAAGCCACGACGCGATCGCGTCCACGGCCTGGGAGTTGACGCATCCCAGCCGCTGCTGCACGCCCCTCGCGATGTCCATGAGTCGCCAGCGCTCGCGACCGAATTCTCGCGCGACCTCTTCCACGACGCGGCCGATCGAAGACTCGCTCATTCTCCCCTCGTTTCTGCGAGGTTGGTCCGGCGCCGATACCATACGCGCGCGGAACCGGGCGCGGCGCCCTTTCCACGCGGATGGCAACTCCGCCGGTTTTATCGGCGTGTTGCGCCTCCGGATGGAGCGATTTCCGCACTAGGGCGTCCGCCGAAGGGCAAGTCCTTGCACGAACTGCCGATAGCGCAGGGCATCCTCGAGAGCGTGCTGCGCGCCGCGGCCCGGTCCGGCGCCACGCGCGTCACCGATGTCCACATCATCATCGGCGATCTTTCCGGTGTTTCCGCCGAGTGCGTCGAGTTCTACTGGGACTCGCTCAGCCGCGGCACGCCCGCGCACGGCGCGACGTTTCACGTCCGTCGCGTTCCCTTCGAGATGACGTGCCTTGACTGCGCCCGGTCCTTCAACCCCGCGGGCGAAGCCCTCGGATACGATTGCCCCGCCTGCGGGAGCGCCCGCGTCCGCACCACGCACGGGCAGGAATGCTGCCTGGAAGCGATCGACATCGAAACGCCCGACGACGCGACGCCGGGCCGCAACCCCGCCACCGAACCGAGGACGTCCCCATGAGCGTTCGAGTCCCTGTCGTTGAGGCCATCACCAAGGCGAACGACGAACTCGCTCGCCTCAACCGCGCCAAGCTCGACGCCCGCGGCATCCTGGGGCTCAACATCATGGCCTCGCCCGGCGCAGGCAAGACCTCGATCATCGAGTGCATCGTGCCCAGGCTCTCTCGCGACCTCCGCGTGGGCGTGATCGAGGGCGACATCGCCACCAGCTTCGACGCCGAACGCGCCGCGGCCGCCGGCGCCACCGCCGTGCAGATCAACACCGGCGGCTCGTGCCACCTCGAGGCCCAGATGGTCTCGCAGGCCCTCGACCAGCTCCCGCTCGACGCGCTCGACCTCCTCATCATCGAGAACGTCGGCAATCTCATCTGCCCCGCGACCTTCGCCTTGGGCACCCACCTCAACATTCTCGTCGCCTCCGTCCCCGAGGGCGACGACAAGCCGTACAAGCACCCGCGCATGTACCGCGGCATGCAGGTCCTCATCATCAACAAGATCGACCTGCTCCCCTACGTCCGCTTCGACCTCGATCGCTTCCGCCGCGGCGTGAGCGCCCTCAACGAGGGCGTGCGCACCTTCGAAGTCTCCTGCTCCAGCGGCGCGGGGATCGACGCGCTCGTGGATTGGGTGCGGTCCGAGACCGCGGCCCGGCGCGCGAGCATGGCGCGGGTGTGAAATCGAAACCAGCGCAGAAGGCGCGAACACGCACCGTCCCGTTTGATCGTTGTGTCTTTGGGCGCCGAACCTGATCTCCTGCGAAGGCCCGGATTCACGGGAGTGGGTCACGCCGGTTGAGCGAACACGGGGTTCGGAGGGCGCGGGCGCACCAGCGAGCGCATATAGTCCGCTGGTGTGACGAGCGACGCAGAGCAAGCCATCCGCGCCATGAGTTCACAGGACCAAATGCACTCGGAGCAAAGTGGGGGGCAGGACCCTCCGCCGGCGCCAGGTTCGGACACCGCCCGCGAGTCCACCGCACGCCGCTGGATCGACGAGCACGCGGAGATCCTCTGGAAGTTTGCGATCGCGAGAACTCGATCTCGTGAGGCGGCCGAGGAGATCGTGCAAGAGACCGTCCTCGCCGCGATGCAGGCGTTTGATCGTTTCGCGGGCCGTTCTTCGGAACGTACCTGGCTGCTCGGGATCGCGGCCCACAAGATCGTCGATCACCTCCGCCGATCACGAAAGGCGAATCAGAACTTCGATCCGCCGGCGGAAGAAGACGACGCGCGGGCCCGCCCAGCGCACGCAAACCTGTTTACGGCCGCGGGTTTCTGGCGGCACGCAGTGGACCGCTGGCCGGAAATACCGACCAATCCCTCCGAGAAGAGTGAGCAACTGCAGGCGCTGCGCGACTGCATCGACGCGCTGCCGCTCAGGCAGGGCGAAGCGGTGTGGCTCCGGGACATTCTCGGCCTTCCGTCGTCGGAGGTGTGCAAGGCGCTGGGCGTGACCGAGACTAACTTATGGTCAACAATGCACCGGGCGCGCATCGCGCTGCGGGCGTGCCTTGAACCCAAGATCGGGGTTGGCAAGGAGAAGCGTCGGTGATCCGTGTGCTGCGCGACATGCTGCGGGTGCTCAATCTGCCCTGCCGGGAGCACACGGTGCTCATGAGCCGCCAGCTTGATACCCCGCTCTCGCGCGGCGAGGCGATCGGCGTGCGCATCCATGTCATCTATTGCCTCGCGTGCCGACGCTTCCTCAAGCAATTGCGGCAGCTCCAATCGCTGGGTCGATCGCTGGCCGACCAGCTCGATACGGGGAGCCTCCCCGACGACGTGCGCCAACGCCTGCGGTCCAGCATTGGCAACCCCCCGAAGAAATCTTAGTCGGGCGTGCAAGGCGCGCGACCCTGGCGCGACTCACCTGAGGGCGTCGGACGGTCGGATGTAACGGCCTCCGCCATCGCGGGCAAATCGCACGCCGCGCCGGTGGTTGCGCCCCGTCAGCATTACGTATTAGGAGAAGGCCATGAGACCGAGTCGTTTCCACGTCGCTTCCGCCCTGCTGGTTGCCGGCATCTCCGGCGCTGTCCACGCCGGACCCGTCCAGCTTCGTGTCACCGTGCAGAGCATGGTGCCCCAGACCAGCGTCGCCTTTGCGCCCCTGCGCTTCGGCGTCGGCAACGGGACATTCGACGCCTTCAGCGAGAATCAGGGTGTGTTCCTCTTCGGCCAGTCGAGCGCGGCGACCGCGCCGATCGCTCGCATCGCGGAAGCGGGAAGCGGCGCGAACTGGTTCCCCGCTTTCACGTCGGTCGATCCCAACGCCGCGCTGGGCAGCGTCGGCGCCTCGCCGCTCCTCCCCGGGCAGACCGCGTCGACCATCGTCGAGGTCGATCCATCCATCCACCGCTACTTCACCTTTGCCACCATGGTCGTCCCGAGCAATGACCAGTTCATCGGCAACGACGACCCGATGGAGTACAAGCTCTTCGACGCCAACGGCAAGCTCAAGCTCACCAGCATCTCCCAGTTCGGAAACAGCGTCTGGGACGCCGGCACCGAGACCACCGACGCCGCCAACGCCGCTTTCCTCCAAGGAAGCAATGCAGCTGGACGCATCGACGAGAACGGCGTGGTGACCCGCGGCCTCGCCAACATCAACGCCTTCAACGGGCTGACCACCGCCGCCGGCTACACCTTCGACCGCGCTTTCGCGGGAGGAGACGAGATCTACCGGATTTCCTTCGAAATCGTCCCGGCCCCCAGCACCACCGCGATGCTGGGTCTGTGTGGCCTGGTGATGGGCCGACGCCGTCGCGCCTAACTACGACCGCAGCGTGTGTGCGCGGCGAGAGCCCCGGAGCAATCCGGGGTTTCTTTGCGCGCGTTCCCGCGCGCCAGCACGGCGCGAGTGTGAAATCGAAACCAGCGCGGAAGTCGCGAACACGCGCCGTCCCGTTTGATCGTTGTGTCTCTGGGCGCCGAACCTGAGCCCTCGCGATGGTCCGGATGATGACCGAGGTGGCACCGGTCGGGCGAACCACGTGTTACAGCGCCAGCCTCGCGCCCGCCTCGATCTGCTTTGGCAGGTGCTTGCCGACGAGATCACTCGGCTCCAACGCCGTCAGGGGTGAAAGCTCCAGCACGCAGTCCGGCGTGCCGTCGGCCTTCCGCGCGATTTTCACGCCCGCGGCCTCAAGCCACTTGGCCGCCCGCGCCGTCTGCAGCTGCGCGCAGCTCTCCACGCTGTCCACGCCCGTCGCGTTCTTGATGGGCGCGAACTCTTCGAGCCGATCGGTCTCGTACACGATCGGCTTGCGGGCAAAGGCCAGCGCGTCGAACACGAAGCGCTCGAGCTTCACGCCGTTGTTGCTCGCCGGCGCGATCGCCTCGCCCGTCGCGGGATCGACGCACGCGATCTTCTTCTCCGCGCGGTGGTACGGCAGAGAGAACGCCGGATCGTGGTTGAGCTTCTCGATGAACGACACGCCGATGACGTGGATCGCGATCGAACCGGCCAGGAACTTCAGGCGTCCGTCGGCCCCGCGCTCCTTGGAGAGGTCCGTCGGCAGGTCGGAATACTCGATCACGTCGAGCTTCCGGTTCGCCATGCAGAACACGCCCAGCTTTTCCTCGGGGTACGCCTTGGGAATCATCTTGCTCGACATCTCGCCCGACGAATCCGGGGCCGTCGCGTGCAGCCCGATGAAGACCGGGTCGACCACGCGGACCAGCGGGTTGTCCACCTGGAAATAGCTGAGGTGCTCCACGCCGCGTTTCTTCATGTCGGCCAGCGCGCCCGACACCGCCAGCGCCTTGAGCGATCCGCCGTGCCCGTCGGGGTTGGTCGCAATCTCCGAGGTCGAGGACATCAGCATCCGCCCGTCGCGGATGTCGAGCGACGGCATGACACCCTGGGAGAAGAACATCACGTCCTGCGGGCGCAGCCCGAAGAAGTGGTGATCCTTGAAGAACGCGACGGTCGCCTCGTGGTTGAGCGGACTGGTCATGATGTACCACGGGATCGCCTTGCCATGGCGGCGCTCGGTCGCGAGCAAACCTTCCGCGAAGATCGCAAAGAGCGGCTTCTTGCTCACCGCGCCGCCGGGGAAGCACCCCTTGGGCCCTTCATAGCCCAGGCGCGATCCCTGCCCTCCCGCGACGACAAACGCCGCGACCTTGCCCGCGCTGATCAGCGTCTCTCCTGCTTTCTTATACGCCGCCCGGTCCCAGCCCCGCCCCGCGCGATGGTCGTGGGCATAAAACGGCGCGGGCGCGATGTCCGGCGCGAGCACAAAGCCCGGCTTCTTCTTTACGTACTCGTCGACCAGCTTGGGCAACCCCGCCAGGTCGATCGCCGCGATCTGAGCGAGCAGCGCCCCTCGCCGCGTGTCATCGAGTCGATCGATGAAATTCAGCACATGGGCCTGTCCAATCTCGGCAAGTCGTGCGCGGAGCGAAGCGAGGTCGGCGGTGTTGGGGGTCGCGGTACTGCCCATGCGGGTCTCCTCGGGGCCGATTCCATCCGCGGCGAGTGGCCGCGGGGTCGATCGTAGGGTTTCGACCACACTACAGTCGGGCCCATGCCCAACCCGATCCTGTCGCCCTCGCGTCTCCCCGTGATCGCACCCTCGATTCTGTCGGCGGACTTTGCCAACATGGGTCGCGACGCGGGCGACGTGCTCCGAGCCGGTGCCGACGCGCTGCACCTGGACGTCATGGACGGGCACTTCGTTCCCAACCTGACGATGGGCCCGGACCTTTGCCGTTGCCTGCGCCAGGCGCTGCCCGACGCGTTCCTTGATGTCCACCTGATGGTGACCGACCCGGGGTTGTTCGTAGAGCCCTTCGCCAGGGCGGGCGCGGGCAACATCACGTTCCACTGCGAGGTCGTGACCCGCGACGCCGCCGTCGCCTTGGCCGCCCGGATCCGCGCCCTCGGTCTATCGGTCGGCATCGCCATCAACCCGCCTACCCCGGTCGAAAAGATCGAGGCCCTGGCCGACCTTGCCGACATGCTGCTGGTCATGTCGGTCAATCCTGGTTACTCGGGTCAGGCCTTCATGCCCGAAACGCTCGCCAAGACCCGGCGCCTCCGGGCCGCACACCCGACCAGGCGCATTCAAATGGATGGCGGCGTGACCGTCGGCAACTGCGCCCAGGTCCGTGCCGAGGGCTGTGACGTGATCGTCGCCGCGACCGCGGTCTTCGGCCGTCCCGCCTCCGAGCGCCCCGGCATCATCACGACCCTCCGCGGTGCATGATCTCTTGTCGCAGTGCGGCGAAACCACCCAAGTAAGCGTCCAATAACAATTGTGCGGCAAAAGGACGGTATCCGATCGGTGTTTGATTACCGGCCGTTGCCCCGCGCCGCCGTCTTGCTAGACTCTTCTCCGTTGGAGACGCCTGTGGCAGCACGACTCGACGAGGTATCGCCGAGCGGGTTGCCTGATGGACGGCCTGTGGAACAGGCCGAGCTGTATGGGTAAGGCCACACATGCCGCGGTCTGGCTGGTTCGCGCCGGTGCGACCGCGTGGGAACGCGAAGGACGTGTCGCCGGCGCCGCCGATCTGCCCTTGTGCCCCTGCGGCAAGGACGCGGCCGCCCAGCGTGCCCGGCAGCTCCGCGGTCAGGTCGTGGAATTGGTCCTGTGCGGCCCCGACGAAGCAAGCAGAGCCACCGCCGACGAGGTCGCCAAAGCAGTCGACGCCAAGGTCAAGGTGATTGACGAGCTGGCGGAGGTCGGCCTGGGTCTGTGGGAGGGCGTCCGAGAGAAGGATCTGGAAGAACGTTGCCCCACCGCGTACCGCCGTTGGAAGGAAGACCCCGCCAGCGTCTGTGCCCCGGAGGGTGAGTCGATCGATGAGGCGAGGGACCGAATGGTGGCGGCCCTTCGCCGGCTGATTCCCCGGTACGCACGCGCGACCAGCACCATGGTCGTCGTGCTGCGCCCGGTTGCCTTGGGGCTGGCCCGCTGCTTCCTGAGCGGGCGGCCGACGTCGGACCTCTGGGAATTGGGAACCCAGGGCGCTGGCGTGGAGCGTTTGACCGTCGACTGCGTCACACTCCGGGAGAAGCTGGGCATCGCCCCGATGAACCTGCCGACCCCGGAGTCCCGCGCGGCCGCCGCCCGGTGAGTTGTTTGAACTTGAAGCACGGAACCATCCGGGCCGGTGCCCGGCGATTTGGCAAGGGATGCTGAGCATGAAGACGACGGCCAGGACTTGGCAGGATGTCAAGACTCACCGCAAGAGCGCGATCCCGGAGGGGCTGTGGCTCCGTTGCCCGGGCTGCGCCAAGATGGTCTACCGCAAGCACCTGGAGGCGAACCTCCATGTGTGCCCGGAGTGCTCGCATCACTACCGCATCGGGGCCGCGGAGCGCGTGAAGCAGCTCGCCGACCCGGATTCGTTCCAGCCGATGTTCACCGAGCTGGCCCCGACGGACCCGCTCAAGTTCAAGGACCTCAAGACCTACAAGGACCGCCTGCTCGCCGAGCAGGTGAAGACCGGCGCGATCGACGCGATCAAGGCGGGGCGCTGCTTCATCAAGGGCCGCGAGGCGATGCTCTGCACCCTCGACCTCACCTTCATGATGGGCTCCATGGGCAGCGTGGTGGGCGAGACCATCACCCGCGCCATCGAGGAAGCGACGCGCACGCGCCTCCCGCTCATCATCGTGAGCTGCTCCGGCGGCGCCCGCATGCAGGAATCCGGCCTGTCGCTCATGCAGATGGCCAAGACCTCCGCCGCCCTCGCTCGCTATGACGACGCCGGCGGCCTGTTCATCAGCGTCCTCACCGACCCGACCACCGGCGGCGTCACCGCCAGCTTCGCCATGCTGGGCGACGTCATCCTCGCCGAGCCCCAGGCGCTCATCGGCTTCGCCGGCCCGCGCGTGATCCAGCAGACCATCCGCCAGGAACTCCCCGAGGGCTTCCAGCGCTCGGAATTCCTCCTCAAATGCGGCATGGTGGACCGCGTCGTCGCGCGGGGCCAGCTCCGCAACGAGATCGGCCGCCTGATCGACTACTCTGGCCGGTGATGCCCACGTTCCATCCAGGCCCCCAGCGAGGTGAGAGGTGAGCACTCCCGCCCCACGCGATGTCGCGCGTCCCGACGCGTCCGCGCCGCCGGCGCACGCCCGTCCCGCGCCCGGCCCGTGGCACGCGCTTCTGGTCGGCCTGGCTCACGCCGGCCTCTTGCTCCTGGCGTTCCCGCCCGTGTCGTGGTGGTGGATGTCGCTGCTCGCCGCCGCCCCGCTCGTGTGGCTGGCATTGCACGGCGCACGCGGTGGCGTGCGCCGCCCCAAGCTCTCGTTCCTGGCGCTCATGCTCGGCACACTCCCCGCCTGGGCCATGCAGAACTCGTGGATGATCGACGTCACCGCGCTCGGCTACCCCGTCCTCTGCCTCATCCTCGCGCTCTTCCCCGCGCTGTATGTCTCGATGCTCCGGAGCGCGTCACGCTGGATCCCCATCGCCATCGCGGCCCCCGTCCTCTGGGTGGCCATCGAGTTCTTTCGCGGTGATCTCTTCTTCGACGGCTATTCGTGGTTCCTGCTCGCGCAGCCGGTGATCGATGCACCCTGGCTGGCCGCGGGCGGCGCGTGGATCGGGCTCTATGGCATCTCAGGCCTGTGCGCCGGCGTCGCCACCTCGGTCGTCCTCTTCACACATCGCCGCACCAGGGCCGGGGTCGCGCTGCTGCTCTCGATCAGCGCGTTCGTGGGCCTGGCGGCGAGCCTCGCCCCGCCCGGCGCGGGCGCCAGCGAGTTCGTCGCGGGCATCGTGCAGTGCAACGTCCCCCAGAACAACAAGCTCGCGTGGAAGCCCGACCAGCAGGTCGAGGATTTCAAGAGCCTGGCCGACCTCTCGCGCGCCGCCGCGAAGAACGACGTCGATGTCATCGTCTGGCCCGAGACCATGAAGCCCGGCATGACGCTCGACGCCGAGTCCCTCGCCGCGGAGCGTTCAGCTCAGTTGATCTACAAGCTCGCCAACGGCGAGCGCATGGCCAGCACCGAGTTTGCCGATGCGACGCTCTCACTCTCACGCGAACTCCCGCCGCCGATGCTGGTCGGCGAGGACGCCTTCGATCGCTTCCGCGTCGAGCACAACGACAAGGGCATCGACATCAAGTACGACCACCGGTACAACAGCGTCTTCCTGCTGCGCGCGGGCAACGTTTCCCCGGTCCGCTACGACAAGGTGCGGCGCACGCCCTTCGGCGAGGTCATGCCCTACATCTCCGCGTGGCCCTGGCTGGAGAAGAACCTGCTCGACGTCGCCGCCCGCGGCATGAGCCTCGACCTTTCCGCGGGCAAGTCGCTCACGGTCTTCGATCTTCCCATCAGGTCATCGCAGTCCCGCGTGGCCCGCGCGGTCACGCCGATCTGCTTTGAAGTCACCGAGGCGTCGCTCTGCCGCCGTCTGGTCGCGGGCGATCACGGACGTCGCGCCGATGTCTTTGTCAACGTCACCAACGACGGCTGGTTCGGCCAATCAAAGCTCGGGCGCCTCGAGCACCTGCAACTCTCGCGCTGGCGCTGCCTTGAGAACGCGACGCCCATGGTCAGGGCGGCCAACACCGGACTCTCCGCCGCCATCGACGCTTCCGGCGCGATCGTCCAGGCCGGGGTCGACGGACAGGCGTGGGCCATCAACACGCCCGGCGTGCTGACGGCCCGCGTGCGTTTGCCCGAACCCGACGCCCCCCCGACGGCGTATGCCCGGGGCGGGTGGCTCCTCCCCTGGATCTGCCTGGCGGCGGGGCTGGGAATGACGGTCATGGGCTGGAAGGTGGGGCGGCGCGCGTCGCTTGGCCGATCAAGCTCCTGAGACCCCTCACCGCAACTTGCCCTGTTCGATGCACACGACGGAGCGTGACATGACCCGTTCAGCTTCCCACGCCTCTGGATCTTGCCTCCTCGCCCTTGTCCTCGCGGCGGGCGCTCTGCCGGGCTGCGGCTCGAGCGGGAGCGCCACAACCGCCAAGCCCGACAAGCCCGCGACCGGCTCCGCCCAGGCTCAAGGCAAGTCTCAGGATGCTTCCAAGCCCGCGACCCGGAACACGCCTCCCGGCGGCAAAGCGCCCTCGACGCTCGTCAGCAGTTCGGAGCTTCGCGAGCGGGCCCTCGAAGTCATCGAGGACGGCTCGCGCAGCAACGCCGCCGAAGTCCGCGCCAACGCCGTCGAGGCCGCGGGGCTGGCCGCCCGCCGTTGCGAGAATGTGATCGCGATCGGGCTGAAGGACGACAATGTGGGGGTGCGCTCGGTCGCCGCGATGGCCGCGGGCCGCGCAAAGGTTGAGGCGCTCGCGCCCGCGCTCAACCCGATGTTGCTGGATTCATCACCGTTCGTCCGCGCCGCCGCCGTGATGGGCCTGGCGCGGATGGGAAAACCGGTGGACCAGACGCCGCTCTCCACGATGCTGCTGACGGACTCCTCGCCGCGGGTTCGCGCCCACGCGGCGTTCTGCCTGGGCGAGATCGGCAATCGCTCGGCTCTTGGCCTTCTCCGCCAGGCGGCCCGCTCCAGCGTCCCTCGCGCCTCCGACACCGAGATCAAGCTCATGCAACTCCAGGTCTCGGAAGCGATGGTCAAGCTCGGCGAAGACGAAACCGTGCAGAGCATCCGGGCGGCCTTGTACCCCTCCCGTCCCGAAGAGCTCGAGGCGACGGCGCTGGCGGTTCAGATCCTGGGCCAGGTGCGTGACAAAGGCTCGAGCGGCGCGATGATCCACCTCGCCGAGACCAAGGACGCGGCCGGGCGCCCATTGCCCGCGGAGATCAGGCTTGGCATCGCCGCGGCGCTCGCCAAGCTGGGTTCACCCCAGGGCGGCTTCATCGCCGACGAGTTCGTGGCGGACCAGAACCCGCTGCTCCGGGCCCAGGCCGCCGCGGTCTACGGAGAAATCGGCGATCAGACTTCGCTCGCCCACCTCTCGAAGATGCTGGGCGATCCCGACGAGCGGGTTCGGATCTCGGCGGCCCGTGGGGTCTTGACCGCGCTGTCGGGCGGGCGGGCGTCCGCGGAATAGGTCGAGCGGGTCAAAGCCTGTCGATAGCGAATCTCGCCCGAACGCGAATCGGACAATTTCGGGGAAAGAGAAGGAAGGAACCGGTCCGGATTTGACACGAACCGGGGTTCTCAGGTATCAATCTGGGCCCCACCGCGCCGGTGCCGGTCCCTGGATGGGGACCAGAGCCCTACAGTGCGGCGGGCGCAACCCGATAGGAGCCGAGTGTGCACATTCTGACGAAGGTCCTTGTCTTTGTCGCCGCTATTTTGGCGGTGTTTCTGTCGGCACTGACGATTTCGTACGCGTCCAACGCGCAGAAGATCACCCAGAGCCTGTCCGACGCTCAGATTGAAGTACTGTCCGCCCGAGCTTCGCTGGCCGAGCAGTCCACCCGCCAGGCCCGCTGGGACTCGGAAAAGGAAGAGGCTGTCTCCCGCTTCGCTAAGGCGGCCGCGGACCTTCAGGTCGAGCTGAGCCAGCTCCGCTCGGAGAACGCGAACCTCAAGGCTGGCAAAGCTCAGGCCGAGGCCGCCCGCGAGTCGATCGCCGGCAAGATCGCGGAGCTGTCGGAACTGGCCAAGAGCCAGCAGACCCTGCTCGCGACCTTCAGCGGGCAGTTGGCTTCCGCCCGCAAGAGCGAGCTTGATCTCCGCTCCCAGGCCTTGGGTCTTGAGAGCAAGCTCTCCGACATCCAGAGCCAAAACGAGGTGCTCGACAGCACCGTCCGCGCCCTGCGTGAGCAGCTGGCCGAGGCCAAGCGCATCCAGGACAGCGGCGGCGCCGCCCGGACCGCGAGCGCGGCCGGCGCGTCCGAGCCCTTCGTGTACACCGGCGAACTGATCCAGGGCCGGGTCGAGCAGATCACCGCCGATCCTTCGACGGGCAAGACCCTCGCCAAGATCAACGTCGGCACCAACAGCAACATCCGCGAGAACATGAAGCTCTTCGTCATCCGTGACGGCAGCTTCGTCGCCAACCTGATCATCGAGAAGACCGACCTGCAGTGGGCCATCGGGCGGATCGACACCCTCGGGCGTCCCGTCACCGTGGGCCAGGGCGACCTGGTCTGGAGCCGCACCAACTAAGCCCGCTCGGAAAGGAGCTCTCGATATGAGTCAGTTCGGGATGCAGCTTCCGGGTGGTCGCGCCAAGCGTGCCGCGTCGCCCGACATTTTCACGGCGATGGCGTTCATCGCCGTCGCGTTCCTCACCGTCGCGTGCGCGATCATGTGGCAGGCCGCGGCCCACGTCGGCAAGGGCGGCAACCCCTTCGAGCCGCAGACCGCCGGCCAGATCGAGATCGCCAAGGCGAACTGATCGCGAAACTGATCGATCGCGGGCGCCGCTCGCCTTTGAATCTCAAGTTATCAAGCGCCGGCCGCGGAAACGCGGCCGGTGTTGTTTTTGGGATTTTGCCATCGATCACCCCGGTCGATCGGTCTCTGTGCCGCGCCTCCTCGTCCCATAAGCGGCCGCAAGCCCGTTGTGATTCGGGCCAGATCACGCCCGCTGATGCTCGGGCGTCGAGCGCGGGATGAAACAGCGCACCGCTGCGTACCGAACACCCGGTTCCATCTCCACGACCGGCGATTTCTCGGACTCCGCTTGCACCGCTCTGAATCGTCCTTCGAGCGCAATTGCCCTTGGGATGGAACGGTCATCGAGGTAGACTGCCCCGTCGCGTTGGCGTGCGGCATGGACCCACATGGAGATGCGTGATGAAGCACGTTGCGATCGTGTCGGCGGCGGTTCTTGGTCTTGCGGGTGGAGCGGTGCTGCTGGTGGCCGGCCCTTTGAACCCGCCGGCGGGCGCGGTGAGCTCGACCTACAAGACCCTCACCGAGGTTGAGCCCAGGATCGCGATCAGTTCGACGAATACGCCCGGCGACACCGACAGCGTCTTCAAGATCACGCAGCCGGGTTCGTACTACCTGACCGGCAACATCACGGGCGTGAGCGGGAAGTACGGGATCGAAATCGCGGCCAGCGGCGTGACGATTGACCTGAGTGGATTCGCGCTGACGGGGGTTGCGGGCTCACTGGACGGTATCGGCTCGTCGACGAGCATCCAGAATATCGTGATCTTGAACGGCTCTGCCTCGAATTGGGGTGACAAGGGGATCGACCTTTCCGCCGCCGGAGCGATCAACATTCGCGTCGAGGGTGTCGCGAGTACCAGCAACACCGGCGACGGCATAGCCATCGGCGGGCGCTGCTTGGTCAAGAACTGCGTGCTGTACTTGAACGGCGGGAACGGCTTGCTCGTGGGCACTGAGGCGGTGATCGAGGATTGCCTGGCCAGGAGCAATACGCTGGACGGGATCGTGCTGAGTGCCGTTGGCGTGATCTCGCGCTGCACCATCCGCTCCAACATCGGCAACGGAATTCGCTCGGTCGCCAACGGCTACATGTCCATCAGCGACTGCGTCGTGGTCGAGAACAGCTTGGACGGGATCAAAGTCAACGCCGGCGCGTTGGTCACGCGGAACAACTGCGCGTTCAACGGACTCGGCGGAACGGGAACCGGGATTCACGTCCTCGGCTCGGACTGCCGGATCGAGGCCAACATGTGCCTGAACAGTGATGTCGGGATCCAGGTCGACGGGACAGGCAACATCATCGTGAAGAACACCTGCAGCGGGAACACCACGAACTGGAGTGTCGTTGGCGGCAACGTCATCCTCGTCGTGAACGCCACAACCGCGGGCGCGGTGTCCGGCAACAGCGGCGGCACCGCCCCGGGCTCCACCGATCCCAACGCCAACTTCTCGTACTGAGTTCCGGCCATGGTTCTCGGCCTACGTGTCGCGGACGGTTTGAACTCCCGGGCAGGTCGGATCAAAGCGCGTGGCGTTCGGGGGGCGTCGTGGTCAAGCCAAGGGACGGGTTGGCACCGGGCCGTCGCGGCGTGCGGCGGGGTCGGGTGCCGTGGTGGTGCGATGCGGGAGTAGGAAAGGGAGCCGATTCAGGCCGTCGCGGGAATGCCGCGGGGGCGATTCCGTACCTCGGGCGGCACTTGACAGCGGCCCGGAGCGGTCTACATTCACTCTCTGCCCACGCCGGGAGACCGGCGGGGGTGACAAGTCGAAGGGGCGGTAGCTCAATTGGTTAGAGTACCGGACTGTCGATCCGGTGGTTGCGGGTTCGAGTCCCGTCCGCCTCGCTTACGGAAGTCTCGGCTTTGCCGGGACTTTCGTCGTTTTTGCCCTGCTCCTCTTTTGCCTCAGAACCCTCCGGTGCGCGCAAAGTGCGCGCTTGCGGTGCTGGCTTCGAGAGCAGAGCCTCCATGCCGCTCCGGGCCTTGTCAGCGTCCTCGGCCTCGGCGGCGAGGTAGTACTCCTGGGTCGTCTGGATCTTGGCGTGCCCCATGTACTCCTTCAGCACGTGGATGGGGACGATCCGCGACATCCGCGTGCCGTAGGTGCGGCGAAGGTCGTGAATGGTGCCTCGCTCCCACGGGACCTTCTCCGTTGCCACCTCACGCTCCTTGGCCAAGGCTTCCCGGGCCTGTCGCTGCACGTAGTCGAAGTGGCGGTTCATGTTGTTCACGAGCTCGTAGTTTGGCCCGAGCGGGCCGTTGGCAAGCTCTCCCGCAATGGCTGCCAGCCGCTCAAGCGGGAGGAACAGGTAGGGCGAGCCATCGCTCTCCGCGAAGAGCTTCGCGAGCAGCGACATCGACTGCTCCGGAAGGGGTACGGAGCGGTCCTCGTACGACTTTGTCGAGAAGGGGAGGATCGGATACTCCTCGCCGTCCGGGCCTTTGAACGTCCCCTCCCTCTTGCCAGTGACCCTGACGGTCTTTCGCTCGAAGTCGATGTCTCGCCACTGGAGGTTTAGGAGCTCGTTCTTCCTGAAGCCGCTGGACTCGCCGAGCACGAGGAAGCACTTCCACCAAACGCTTGGGACGGCGTCCCGCATGGCACGCGTTTCGTCTGCCGAGAAGATCCGCTTGGCCCTCGACTGGGTCTTCGGCATCCGAACACCCTTGAAGGGGTTCTCGTGCACGATTCCTTCGCGGAGCGCACGGTAAAACGCGGCCTTCAGCGTCCGAAGCGTCTTCGCCACTGTCGCGGGAGACACCTTCTGCTCTTCGAGGAGGAAGGTCTTGAGGCGTGCCACGTGAGCGGGACCTATCGACGCGAGCTTTGTTTCTTCGCCCCACGCCTTCTTCGCGTGAGAGCCCGCGTGCTTATGGCTCTCAAGCGTGTTCCGCTTTACGTCGGGCTTGATCCGCTCGTGGTCGAGCTTCAGGAACTCGCCAATCGTCATCGGCCTCGGCTTGTCGCGGCGAAGAGTCCCCGCGGTCATGGCCGCCTCTTTCTCGCGGCGACAAGTCTCGGCCTGAGCCTTGGTCATTTCGCCGACTTTGCCAACGGACTCAGAGTGATCCTTGCCCGTGGTGCCTCGCCAGCGGAGAGTCCAATACACGGCGACGGAGCCGTCCTTGCACTTCTTGCGGCGTTTGTTGAGCTGAACGTGGAACGACATGGCTGCGTCTCCTGGAGCAGCGGGCATCAGATCATGCCCGCGAACCATTCCGCGTCGAGTCGGTTTGGACAGAATCTGTTCCGTACCGCTCGGTCTGCTGAGTGATGAATCGAGCGAGTTCCTCGCGTGCGTATCGCCGGTGTTTCCCCACGCGGCAGGGCCGGATGTGCCCTTGACGGACGAGGTATTCCAGCGAAGTCAAAGCGTCCTCGATGTCCCTGTCCCCCTCGGTGAGCCGGAGGTACGTCGCAGCTTCTGCTGCCGTCATGAGAGCGGGCACGGGCCGGGGAGGGTCTGTGGGGAGCCACTCAAAGAGCGGGTTCATGGCCGTACCTCGATGTGGATCTGGGAAATCACGGGCGAGCACCTCAACGCATGTACGCGATCGTGCGTACGGAGTCGTGAAAAAAACCTGACTACCTGCGGCGCAGAGCCTCCTTCAGGTGTTCTGTCGGCAAGAGTCGAAGGCCAACTTCGTACGGGATCGCTTCTTCGCCGCTTGGCAACTGCACGTCAGCGAAGCGATGCACAAGCGCTGAAGTCGAGACTTGGAACCGTCTGGCGAGGCGGGGGAGAACCTGAGTGCGAAACACTTCTTGTGCAGCCGAGTCCCCTTGACGAACTCCTTCAAGGAGCGACTCGGCGTCCTGTCCCTTGACCGCTTCGTTCGACAATGTGGCGCATAGAGCCGGGATCGGCATGAGGAAGGACGCCGCAAAGCGGTCGGCCTCTCGCTCGATTCGCCGTTCCACGTAGTCAGAATCGTCGTCTGAGTCGCGAAAGACACCGGTGAGTTTTGAGTGGAGCACAATGTGCCCGAGCTCGTGGGCAGCCGTAAATCGAAACCGTCCTTCTTGATTGGTGATCGCGTCACTCACGAGAATCTCGCGGGAGTTGACCCTCTACGCCATCGCTGACGCCGTGAGGGCGCTGAACAAGCCGCTCGCGGATCTCAGGGTGGTGAGCGTTGGCGTCGGTGTGTACCCGGAGCCAAAGCGACAGTGGTGGATGCGTCTCGCGAAGCGGTACCTGCTGAGTGTCCAACTCCTGCAGAAGACGCTTGAGATCAACACCCAGTCGATGGAGCAATTACGGGCTGTGCTTTTTCGCGACATTCGGACGGTGCGAATCAACGACACGTTCGAGCGGCCAGAGATGGCAACCGACTTCATGGAGTACGACTTGGACAAGCTCAACATCCTGCGCCAGCGTGGCAGCGAGTCGTTTGCGAGCCGTGAAGCAGAGCTCCGTACCTTTTTGCTCGGAGGACACCAGTGAGTATCCCCGAGTCGCAGTTCGAGACTTGGTCCCACCAGGGGTCAATCACCCAGTCGGCAGCCACGTACAACACGGTCAAACGAGCGCTTGAGGCGGACGGAACACCCTACCATGGGCGGGACATTTCGGTGTTTCTGCAGGGCTCCTACGGGAACGACACGAACATCTTCGCCGAGAGCGATGTTGATGTCGTGTGCGTGCTGAACGGGTGCATACAGAGCGATCTGACGAAGCTGTCTGAAGGAGAGAGGAACGCGTACGACAGGGCGTACGCGGACGCGACGTACTCGCACGTCGATTTCAAACGGGATGTGCTCGGTGTGCTCCGGGGCCAGTTCGGAAGTGGGGTGGTTGCGGGCGACAAGGCCATCTTTATCCCGGCGGGTGGCGCGCGGCGTAATGCTGACGTAATCGTCGCCATCCAGTTCCGCCGCTACTACAAGTTCAATGGGATCTTCGACCAGTCGTACGATGAGGGAATCTGCTTCTTCGACTCGTCAGGTCAAAGGATCGCAAACTACCCGAAGCAACACTCGGCGAACTTGACGACCAAACATCAGGCCACGAGTCAGTGGTTCAAGCCCATGGCGAGGATCCTGAAGAATCTCCGCGGGTGTCTCGTGGATCGCGAGTTGTTGGAGGAGGGTGTGGCCCCGTCGTACTACCTTGAGGGATTGCTCTACAACGTGCCGAACGACCGCTTCGGTAAGAGCTACCAGGACACTTTCGTCAATGCCATCAACTGGCTTGCCCAGTGCGACCGGGCAAAACTCGTCTGTGCCAACGAGCAGTACTTCCTGTTGCACGATACCTCGCCCGTGACGTGGCGTGCGGAGAAGTGTGCCAAGTTTCTGGATGCAGCGAGTCGCTTGTACCGGGATTGGTGAATGCACTTGGTCGAGTGAGGTTCGGAGACGATGCATCCCTATTCCACGAACAGCCCGGGAAATCCCAAGCTCATTGCCGTACTGGCTATTGTCGCGAGCGCTGTATCTGCTGGCATCGGTGCTCTCACGAACCAGATTCACGACAGCTGGGGATGGACGATCGGCGGTGTTTCCACCCTGTCCTGTTTCGGAGTGCTATACCTAGTCTTCGATCGCTTTCTGTGGCGGTGGAGAGCGGTGCGGACAGTGCTGCTCGTTCCCGACCTAAACGGTGCCTGGGAGTGTCGCGGGAAGACAATCCTGAAGGGCGGAGACAGTCAAGACTTGGCGTGGAGCGCCACCCTAACGATCCGCCAATCATGGTCCCGAATGGTCGTGGTGATGACAACCGAGCAGTCCACGTCTCGGAGCATCGCGGCTTCTTTGTATCAAGAGCCTGGTAGCGGTTACCGCTTGATCTACCACTACGAGAACCGGCCTAGAGCGGACGAGGCCGCACTTCAACGGCACTCGGGCCAATGCGACTTGGTCTTCACCGATGACACGGCATCGGCATCCGGCGAGTACTTCACTGGGCAAGGTCGCCTGACCGTCGGAACCATGCATTTGACGAGGGGCGCCGGGAAGCAGATCGCCTAGCTTGGCCGATCCGCGCCGACCGTCGTCGCCCGAGCGTCAGCCCGCCAGCGAGTGCGCGCTCAAGTGCGCGCAGACCAGCCCTAAACTGGCCATAGACTCACCCCCAACTGGCCCGCGTCGATCGGCCCTGCGGCTTCAGGAAGGCGGTTTCTGGTCTCCCGATGGGGGGTCGCCAAAGAGCCACAACTGACTGTCGATCCGGTGGTTGCGGGTTCGAGTCCCGTCCGCCTCGCTTGAAACGGCCCTTTTATCGGGGCCGTTTTTCATTGGTGGGTCACAGGTGGGTCACATTTACGCCGCCGTGCGCTTACGGACGGGTGGGGATTCCACCACGCGAAGGTTCAGCAGTTCGCCCAGGGCGTCAACCAGTTCGCCGGACAGCCGTTGCTCGCCCCGGAGCGCCCGACCCAGGTTGGCCTTGTCGATGCCCAGGGCGCGGGCAATCTCCCCGTTGCTCATCCCCGACGCTTTGACGGCCTGACGCACTTGTTCCGATAGAGGCTTCATGCGCTCTCCATCGGTCGATTGAGGGGGTGCGCTCACAGCAACCCGAAGGCGGACGCGAAGCACAGGGCGACGGCCCCCAGGGACGCGGCCACAACCAGCGGCAACACAGGGAAGGGGCGACGCTGGGCCGGGGCCGGTTCTACGTCCCCAGGCTGTCCGTACCAAGCCGCCGGGTAGTCGGGGCGCAGGCACGGCGGGACGCAGGCCGTATTCGATACGCCCGCGTGCCGGTGACGCTCGCCCAAGTGGGCAGCGGCCCAGGTGTCGAATGCTGACGTGGTTCGATTCGCTCGGGGCTGTGTGTCCATGCCCAGAGGATCGGGTTGCGCCACGCGCAACCCCAGGCCGATCAGCCGTTGCGCTGGGCGCAACTGGGTTGCTGCCTGCGCAACCCTCAACGTCGGTACAGCACGTCACGCATATCAGTCGTTCACGGATACACGGTTCGATCCGTGAAGTAGCGGTTGGCGATGTCGTGCGGAATCTCCCAGCCGTCGAAGTCCTCATCCGGCGACTTCTCTGCCCGGTACTCCTCCAACACGGAGATGTCCGGCACGTCGATGGTGACGTAGGAATCAACGTCTTCGCCCTCGAACATGGAATGCCCGATCAGTGATCGCTCGGCAAACCAGACGCCCGCACCGACGTACTTGCCGCCGTTCGGGTCGATGAACCCATGCTTGGCGATGTTCTCCGCGTTCGCCCGCGTCGCTGCGTGATACAACTTCATGGCACCATCGTAGGTGATACCCTTGGGCGTCTGGCCGAAGGCCGTGCGTCGTCCGCTGTGGACGACCACTGAAGAAGGGTTCAGTAGCAGAGGGGTTCACAACATGACTTGGGCTTGGTCGCTTCCCGTCACGGTCAAGCCTGTATTGAGCGTGCGAACCCCGCCGCTGAATCCAGCCCGCACCCGCGCCATTGTTCCGACATTCCGCGATTGGGACGCGGCCCGCGAGACAATCGAATCGTTGCTGGCGTGCACGCCCCGACCCGTTGAAATAGTGGTGGTTGACGACAACCACGAGACGGACCCGCCCAAGTGGGTGCGCCGCGATGGGATTGTGCTGGTTGCCTACGAAGGCAACCGTGGTCCGTCTGTTGCCCGCAACACAGGTGCGGCCCATGACACGGGCAGGCCGATTGATTGGTTCTACTTCACCGATACAGGATGCTGGCGTGAACCAGACTTCTTCGCACGGCTTGTCGCTGCCAGAACATCGGCACGATTCGATTGCGTGGCGCTTGCCGGGCCGGTACATGGCGCCACGGTGTCGCCCACGGCGACGCCGATCAACCACTACATGACGGTCGAGGGCATCTTGAATCCACCAATGGACGTAGACGGGCCGCAGGCAATAGTGACCGCGAATGCTGCGGTGTGCGCGTCGGCCTTCCGTGCTGCTGGCGGCTTCGATGCTTCGTACCCCTTCGCCGCTGGCGAAGACCTCGACTTGGGAATCAAACTCCGGTTGCTCGGCTCGGTTCACTGGGCGCGGCACGCCGCAGTCATTCACCGCTTCGCCGAAGATGTTGACGACTTCACTCGCCGGTTCATTCGTTACGGCAAAGGCACAGCGCATCTTGAACACCGGATGCGTTTGCCCAGCATCGCTCCGGTACGGTTCGCAGCGCACGAACCGGCGCTGCAAACGCTCGCCGACTTGCAGATAGTGTCGATGCGGCGTGGTTATGAACAGCATCGTGGCACGCTACCCCCGATTGTGCTCCCGGTACCTCAGCCGGAGCGCTGAACCCGTGTCCAAACGCCCTTCGCCAAACTTCCCCCTCGCAAAACGAAAGCCGCACGGCCCCCGGATGGGGAACCGTGCGGCCTTGGAGAGAAAACACCGTTCGCCCCGAACCCATGCTGCCCGTCGATCGGGCGCCTCGCGGGGCCCCGCGTCTCTCCGACGCGGGCTCGTGTCTCGTGAGCCCGGGTTGAAACCAACGCTCCTTGTGCGTCGCCCGAACTCTCGCGGAAGTTCAGGCCCGGCGTTGCTGCGCGGGGGCCTGTTCCGAACCAGCCTCGATCACTTCTTCTCCGCTGGCTTCTCGGCCGGCTTCTCAGCGGGCTTCTCGGTCGTGGTCGTCGCGCCCGCGGGCACGGTGTCGTGCACGAAGTGCTTGAGCGCCTCGCGGTAGTGCTCGATCGCCTGGTCCTTCTGCCCGCGCTGTTCGCAGATCTCGCCCAGGTAGTAGTGGCAGAGCTCGGGGCTCGGGTTGAGGCTGAGCGCCTCGGTCAGCACCTTCTCCGCGTCATCAAGCTTGCCGCGCTTGAACAGCGTCGCGCCCCGGATCTGCTTGGCACGCCGGTGGTCGGCCTGGGCCGCAAGGACCTTGTCTGTCATCGCGTCGGCCTCGTCGAACTGGTTGGTGATGATCGCCAGCTCCGCCAGGTCGAGCATCGCTTCGCGGTCGTCCGCGTTGAGCTCCAGGCCCTTCTTCAGCTCGGCCTTGGCCTGGTCGAGCTGGCCCTTCTCGCGCATGAGGCGGGCGAGTGAGCGGTGGGCGGACGCGGCGCTCTTGGGCGACGATTTCTCCGCGGGCTTGGCCGTCAGCATCTCCTGCAGCTGCTTGTCGTCGATCTTGCCCAGGGCGTGACGGATGTGGGCGTCGAGCAGGGTCTTGTAGTCGTTGCCGTGGAGCGAGATCGCGTTGTCGAGCTTGCCGTCCTTGTTCACGATGACGGTCGTGGGGAACGCGATGAGCCCGAGCTTGCCATAGAACGCGCGGTCGGCGTCGAAGGCCAGGCTCGCGGTGAGGCCCTTCTCCTGGCGCAGCTTCTCGAAATAGGCGCGCTGAACGACGTCCGCCGTCACGTGCACGAGCTTCACGGGCTCGCCGTTCATGGCGGCGACGACGGCCTGAGAGTCGATCGCGGCCGCCTCCGAGCGCTTCTGCTCGGCCGACAGGCACACGTAGACAATGACCGAGCCCTTCAAGGCCTCGCTGTCGACGACGCTCCCGTCGAGGGCGGCGAGCTTGCAGGCCGGGACGATCTCGCCGCGTTTCACGTTGCGGAGATCGTCGGCGGAGGCGGCGAGCGTGAGCGATGCGCTGAGCAGCGCCGCCGCGAGGATTCGGGACATGGGATTCTGCGCACTCATGGGAGACTCCTTCGTGTCGCGGCCTGGCCGCGCAGGTCGTGGTGCTACTTCTTGGGTGACTCTCTGGGCTTCTCGTTCTTGTCGTCCTTGCCGGGCTCGGCCCGGATGCCCGGGATCAGGTCCTCGCCCTTCCAATCCTGCCCGGTCTTGAGCGGCGGGTAGACGATCGGATTGACGCGGCTGTAATCGAGCGGCGCGTGGCACGCTCCCCCGCAGCTCCCGCCGTCGGGGTTGGACTTGTACTTGAGCGGGAGCTTCCAGCCCGCGGGCCCGTAGGGCACCGCGTCGCGGATGTGCTGATCGCTCGTCACCGCGTGGGCGTCGTGGCAGACTCGGCACGAGCGTCCCTTCTTGTCGCGGTTGACGTGGACGAAGTGCAGGTTCATCTCGCCGTTGCGGAACCCGGTGGCGCCGCTGGTCTTCTGATCGAGCACGAGGTGCCGGTCGTGGCAGCTGAAGCAGAGGGCGTAGCTGCTCTCGCTGAAGGGGTAGTACATGTCGGAGGGGTACTCGTCGTTGAGCAGGCGCCGGTGGTCGCCGCCGTGGATGTCGTGGCACTCGACGCACCCGCGCTGCGTCAGCGCGCCGTGCAGGCTCTTGCCGCTGTCGATGAGCTTCTTCATGTTGACGAGCTTGGTGCCGTCCGGGAGCTCGATGGGTTGGTTGTGGCACTCGAAGCAGAGGTTCTTGGGTTCGTCCTTGAGGAGCGAGGCGTTGTCGCCCGCGTGGGGGAAGTGGCAGTTGGTGCAGCCGCGCTTGGTGGTGGCGGCGGCGTGCTGGGTCGTGGCGCTGCCCAGGGTGTGCGCGATGTCCTGGTGGCACTCGGTGCAGAGCTTGGCGGGCGGCGCGAGCAGCAGGCCCGGCTCGTCGGTCGCGTGCGGATCATGGCAGACGCGGCAATCGCCCAGCACCGGCGCGTGGACCACCGATTTGGTGTCGATCTCCATGCCCACGCGGACGTGGCACTTCAGGCACAGGTCGCGCCCCTCGTTGTTGAGCAGCTTCGGGAACTTCGACATGTGGGGCTGGTGGCACGCGCCGCAGGCGCCGATCGACGCCGGCCCGTGCACGCGGTCGTGCGCGCCCGTGATGTCCTTGTGGCACGCGGCGCATGAATCGGCGTAGCGATCGCCGCGCAGGAAGCGCGGGCTGTTCCCGCCGTGCGGGTCGTGGCAACCAAGGCACTCGCCCTTGGCGAAGGGATCGTGCGCGAACAGGCCCTCGGTCTTTTCCGGCGCGTGGCAGAGCGTGCAGGTCTCGCTTCGGTCGCGCACGGGCTTGAAGACGTGCCTGGCGGGATCGGTCAGCTGGTGGCAGGCGTCGCAGCCGTTCACCAGGATCGGGCCGTGCAGGTTCGGGCGATCCTTGATGCCGGGGTGGCATTCGGCGGTGACGCAGCCCTCGCGCGGTGTCTCGGTGGTGGGGGGCTGGGCGGTCGAGCCGGTCTTGTCGAGCCTTGGCTTCTCGATCTGGGCGTTCGCGGGCGCGGCCAGCCACATCGCGCCCAGCAACGCCGCCACAACAACTCTCGACGTGCGTGCGATCATGGCTTGCCTCCCTTGAGCTTGGCGCCGGTCCCGCCCGGCAGTCGGCTGTAGCGCAGCGGCTCGTGGCACGCGCCGCCGCAGCTCCCGCCGTCCTCGCGCAGCGTGAACTCCATGGGCATGTGCCAGCCCGAGCCCTCGAAGTTGATGGTCTTGGCGATCAGGCGAGGATCGCCCACGGAATGCACCGCGTGGCACGAGGCGCACCCGCGCACCTTGTTGTCGCTTGGGCTGAGGTGCACCGCGTGCAGGTTCCGATCGCCGTCGCGGAACTGCGTCGCGTCGGCGTCGGTCGCCAGCGCCTGGTCGTGGCACGAGAAGCACAGCGAGAAGTTCAGCGCGTCGTACGGGCCCATCGGGATCTTCTCCGCGACGCCGCGCAGCAGCTGGGCGTGGCTCCCGCCGTGAACGCTGTGGCACCCCGCGCACTCCTGGTGCCCCTTCACCTCGTGCCCGGGCGCCTGGTTCGCGATGTCGGCCATCGAGGCGACCATCCGCCCGTCCGCGGCCTTCACTTCCTTGCTGTGGCACGTCAGGCAGATCGCCGCCTGATCGTTGCGCAGGAGATTGGCGCGGTCCGAGCCGTGCGGGTCGTGGCAGCGCACGCAGCGCTCGCCCTTCAGCACCGCGTCGTGCGACACCTTCGCCCCCGCGATCGTCTCGCCGATGTCCTTGTGGCACGACACGCACAGCTCGCGCGGCGGCGCCGTCAGCATGCCCTTCTGCGGCGCGGTGTGCGGCGAGTGGCACGCCAGGCATGACCCCTCGACCTTCGCGTGCGAAAACAGCGAGCCCGCCGTGTGGTCGGCGGTCGCCGGGTGGCACGAGCGGCAGTTGTCCTCCAGCGACGCGGTGCGCAGCAGCCCGCGCCGGTCCGAGCCGTGCGAGTTGTGGCACAGTTCGCAGCGATCGTCCGCGTAGGGGGTGTGCGTCACCAGCCCCTCGCTGCGCGGGTGGCAGGCCGAGCAGGTGTCGCGCACCGTCTTGGCGCGGAGCAGGTCGTTGGTGAGGGCCGCGTGCGGGTCGTGGCACTCAAGGCACGCGTTGTCGGTCATGGCGGCGTGCTGCACCGGTGTATGCCACGTCGTGTCGTGGCACGACGTGCACAGCTCGCTCTTGTCGCGCACGAGCGGATAGACGTGGCCCCCCGTGTCGGGCTTGTGGCACGAGGCGCAGTCGCCCCGGGCGATCGGTGTGTGCAGCCAGGGGGTCGAGCCGCGCATCGCGTGGCACTCCGCCGTCACGCATCCGTCCGCGAACGTCACGACCTTGGTGGGGCGCGGCGCGGGGACGGCGGCGGGAACGATCAGCGGCTTTTCCTGCGCGGCGACGGGCGTCGGCGCCGGCGCGGGCTCGGGCGGCTTGGGACGCAGCTTCCACCAGCCCAATCCCGCGATCGCGCCCACGCCCATCAGCGCGCAGAGCGCGACCACGAGCCTCGGCCTGGCCCGGAAGATCGCGTGTGCTCGAAGCGAGATGGCCCGCAGGGGGCGCATGGGAGACTCCGTTCAGGTCAGGCCGCCGATCAGGATCAGGGCCAGCAGCAGCAGTCCAAAGCCGACGGACACGATCGCGATGAAGAGGATCAGGGGGCGTTTGCCGGGGTCCGGGGCCTTGACGCGGAGGGACTCGAGCTTGCCGGCCTTGACGAGGCGTTCGTACTCCTCGGGGCGCGTGTGCTTGAGCTCTTCCTCGGGCATCGTGCCGGTGAAGATCACCGGGTCGACCGGGAACGTGCCGGGGCGCAGGTGGGCGTTGAAGAAGTGGATCGTGAAGATGAAGCCGATCGCCAGGAGCGCTTCATAGCCATGCACGATCATCGCGACGTTGAAGAGCCAGCCGGGCAGGAGCTTCGACGCCAGTTCCGGGAACCAGAGCAGCGCGCCCGAGCCGCCGATGATCATGGAGCCGCCCACCTCGGCCCAGTAGTCGAACTTCTCCCAGTAGGTCCAGCGATCAAGGCGCGGCGGGCGCTTGCGGAACAGGAACCACGCGAACATCCCCATGATGTCGGCGGCGTCCTTCCAGCGCGGCACCATCGAGTTTGGCCCGAAGATCCAGTCCTTGGCCGACACGCTCCGCATGAAGAACCGCCGCGCCAGCACCGTGAAGTGCAGCGCGAAGTTGATGATGAGCAGGATCGCGAAGAAGCGGTGCCAGAGGCCCGCGGCCTCGATGCCGCCCATGAGCCGCGCCATCGTGTGGGCCCAGTTCTGATCGTTGAAGATGAGCGGGATGCCCGTGGCGGTGAGCCCGAAGAACGTGATCGCGACCAGGGCGTGGTTGACGCGATCGACGAACGTGAAGCGCGTGATCTGGGTTGCGGCGGTGCCGTGGTGCGCGCCCAGGTGGGCCTTCTCGCGCTTGGCGCGGAAGAACCACAGCATCGTGTGGATCCCGAAGAAGGTGAAGACCGCGCTCATCATGATCATGAAGTAGAGCCACACGCCGTGGAGCACCGGGTAGTGCTTGGAATCGCGGAAGTTCGCGTGCGGGTCGAATTGCACGAACTGCTCGTTGGCGTTGGGGTGGCAGGTGGCGCATGTCTGCACGAGGTTCGCCTTGGCGACCTTGGACGCGGGGTCCTTCAGCGGCAGGATGTCGTGCGAGCCGTGGCAGTCCGAGCAGCGGGCCGCCCGCTTGCCGCCCAGCTTGGTCACCTGCCCGTGGTAGCTGGCGGCGTAGGTCTGGTAGTAGGTGCCGGGGCGTCCCTTGGCGTTGTCGGGGCTGTCGTGGCACCGCCCGCACTCGTTGATGATGTCGCGCATGAACCCGGAGTCGGCCTCGACCGAGATGCCGTGGGCCGTGTGGCAGTCGGTGCACACCGCGGCGCTCCCGGGCTTGCGCGCGTTCCGCACGCCGTGAACGCTCTTCTCGTACACCTCCATGATCCCCACGTGGCAACGACCGCAGGTCTGCGGCACGTTGGCTCGGTTGACCTTGGAGGTCGGCTCCTTCGAGGGCTTCACGCCGTGCGCACCGTGGCAATCCGCGCAGGTGGCGGCCATGGGCAGGCCCGCCTTGTCGATCGCCCGGGCGTGCGTCGAGCTCAGGTAGGTCTCGATCCGGTTCTTGCCGCCCGGGGTCTTCGGCGCGGGCGAGTGCTTGGCGTGGCAATCTCCGCAGAGGTGCAGCGAGTTGAGCTTGTTGGAATTGGCGCGCCGGTCGGCGACCTTCAGGATGTCATGCCCGCCGTGGCAGGAAGCGCAGGTCGGGGCGAGCGGATTCTTGGCTTCCAGCGCCTCGTGGTGCGAGCTCCCCATGTACTGGGTGTACTCGTCGCTGTGGCACTTGGTCGCGCAGGTCGCCTTCTGCAGCGTCGGCGCGTGCGGCAGGCCGGCCGCGTCCTCGTGACACTCGATGCAGCGAAGGTTCAGGTGCGGGCCGCCCTGCAGCGCGTCGGCCTTCACGTACAGGCCCGGGCGCTTGGCGGGCTCCTTGCCGGTGAGCCCCGACGTATCGGCGGGCGTGCTCGGGACGATGACCGCGGCGTCGTTGTCGAGCTTGGTTCCCACCATCGAGCGCCGATCGGCGGGCCCCAGATCGCCGATCGCGACCTGGCCGTGACACTGCAGGCAGCGCCGGTCCGCGGTCGCGTTGGGAACGGAGTTCTGCGCCGGCGCGAGCGATCCCATCGAGAGCAGCGCGGCGGCGAACGACAGCACCCACCCGCGGGCGCGGGGCCGGGTCGCGTGTCCGCCGTTCGTCGCTCTGGTCTGGGTTGTGTTCATGGGTCGCCTGTCGATCGGATGGGTTGGAGCTTGTTGCCGCCGCGGCCCGCGCCGTCAGGGCGCCGCGAGCAGGCGTGAAGACATGGCGTAGACGATGAGAACCAGCAGGATGAGTCCGATGCCGAACGCGATGAAGCCCAGCGGATGGATGACCTTGCGCCACTGGAGCCACTCGTCGCTTGAGCGGATGCTGTCGAGGCGCCCCGCCGCGACCAGACGGTCGTACCAGCGCCGACGCTCGTGCAGCATCTCCGTCTTGCTGATGCGCCCGGAGAAGATCACCGAATCGATCGGGAACTTCTCGGGGCGGAAGTGAACGTTGAAGAAGTGGAACGCGAAGATGAAGCCCGCGGCGAGCAGCGCCTCGTCGCTGTGGATGATGAGCGCCACGTTGATGACCCAGCCCGGGATGAACTTCGTGAAGAACGTCGGGAACCACATCACCAGCCCGGAAACCCCGATCATCGCCACGCCCCAGAAGACCGCGAGATAGTCGAACTTCTCCCAGTAGGTCCACTTGTCGAACTGCGGCTGCGGGCCCTTGCCGAAGAACCACTTCTGGTGGGCCCACCAGTCCTTGACGTCCTGGATGTGCGGGTACGGGAGGTCGGGCCCGAAGACCACGGAGATGATCTGCTTGATCGTGACCTTGCCCTTGGCGGGGTCCTTGAACTGGGCGCGATTCACGTACCCGCGCCGGAAGAGGCTGCCGATGTGGAGCATGAAATACGCGAACGTGACGACCGCGCCGAGGCGGTGCAGCTGCCCCGCGGCTCCGACGCCTCCGATCCAGTCCATGACTTCGTGCGCCCAGCGCGTGTAGTAGAACTTGAGCGGCATGCCGGTGGCGACCAGGAGGAGGAAGCTGGTCATGACGAGCACATGCAGGAAGCGATCGAACGGCTTGAAGCGGACGTAGTGCTCGGGGTCCTTGGCGCACGCCGCTTTGATCTTCTTGAAGGCGCTGCGGTCGCGCACATAGATGTACGCGGAGCGCGCCAGCCACAGCACGGTGTGGGCGCCGAAGAACAGGAACGTGCCCACGACGATCATCGTCATGAAGATGAACGTCCAGTAGAGCGTCGGATAGAGCTTGCGGTTGGTGTGATCGGCGTGCGCGATGTAGTCGGTGAAATTCGCGGTCGCCGTCGGGTGGCACTGCTGGCAGGTCTTGAGCTTGGCCTCGCCGAAGAGTCGGCTCTTGGGGTCCTTGATCGGCACGATGTCGTGGTGCCCGTGGCAGTCGTAGCACGCCGCCACCTTGGGCATGCCGAGCTCGAGCGCCTTGCCGTGGAACGTCTCGCGGTAGTGCTCGATGCGGTCCTCGTGGCACTTGCCGCACCGATCGCCCGAGGCGAGCTTGAACGAGACCTGATCGGGCTGGATGATCTCGTGGGCCGTGTGGCAGTCGGTGCAGACCGGGGCTTCCTTCTTCCCCTCGGCCGCGAGCTGCCCGTGGTAGCTCTGCTTGTAGATATTCAGGATGCCCACGTGGCAACGCCCGCAGGTGTTGTAGACATTCGCGCGGTTGACGGGGGACTGCGGGTCGTTGACCGGATGCACCGCGTGGGCGCTGTGGCAATCGGCGCAGGTCGGGGCCGCGACCAGGCCCGACTGGGCGATCGCCTTGCCGTGCGCGCTGTGCAGGTACGCCTCGATGTGCTTGCGCGGCGCGTAGCCGCTCGGCGTGTTCTTCAGGTGCTTCTCGTGGCACTCCGCGCACAGGAAGATGCTGTTGAGCCGGTGCTGCGGGCTCTTGGCGTCGCTGACGGCCACAATCTTGTGCCCGCCGTGGCACGATGCGCACGTCGGCGCCAAGGGATCGCCCTTCTTGAGCGCCTCAAAGTGAGCGCCGGAAGGGAAGGCCTCGGCCTCTTTCTTGTGGCAGGCCGTCGCGCACGTCTTGATGTTGAGCTTGGGCTCGTGCGGGAGTTTGGCGGCGTCCTCGTGGCAATCGACGCATCTGTTCTCGCGGTGGACGCTGTCGGCCAGAGCGTCGGAGGTGATGAACAGGTTGGGACGCGTCGCGGGCTCGTCCCCCTTGAGCAGCGTGGTGTCGCCCGGCTTGACCGGGAGGGCCGACGTGCTGTCGTTGGGGTCAAGGAGCGTCCCGACCATCGATCGGCGTTCGGCCGGGCTGAGGGTGCCGATCTTCTCCTGGCCATGGCATCGAAGACAGCGACGGTTGGCCGCGTCGCGCTCCGCCGTGTCGACACCCTGGGCCAGGGCGGGGGCCGCCACAAGCCCGACCAGCAGGGCGGCCATCCACCCGATCACGCCCGAGCCTGTGCGCCCGCACGGATGCTCGTTGCTGTTCTGCCTGTCGAAGGACCGCGGTTGGGAGGTGTTGAGCGCCATGCATCGCCCCGTCGGCGGGTGGGTGGGATTCGCGCTCCTGGCGTCCTCACCTACCAGCCCTGTGCGGGCCGAGCGCAAATGAGCGCACCCCGGGCCCACACGTCCAAACAAAGTGCAACATTCGTGCCACTCATCGGACGTTTGGCATCCAGCGAAAACCCGTTGCAATAAGCACTTACAGTTGTTCAATTGGCGGCCATTCTCATCACTGGGAGATTCACGACCACGGACGTCCGAAAATTGGTAATCGGTGTGCGTGCGCACCAGCGGCGCCCGCATCAATGCGCAATTCTGATCGCGCCGGATTGCAGCAGCGGCAGCAGCAGATTGGCCGCTCCGCCGTGCTCAACGATCCGGCCGTTGACCACGCGATCGATGTTCACGCCGGTGAATTCAAAGTGCTTGCCGGTCGGCTTGATGCCGATCCACTCGCCTTCCTGGGTGCCGATGGCGGTGACGCAGCTGGCGACCCACTCGCCCTCGGCGATCTGCTGATCGACGCGCACGACCAGATCGGGGTAGGTGTGACGCACGCCCAGCACGTGCTGCTTGGCGCCCTCGATGCCCAGCTCGAACCGCTTGCCCTCGTGGACCTCGGCGTAGGTGGGCGCGATGAACTGCTCGATCAGCCCGATCGCGCCGGTGCTGACGACATCCGAGTAATACCGACGCACCAATCGCTTGTTGTCTTCCAGGCTCATGTGTGACTCCGTCCAAGCCACTCACGACTGCAGAACTACTTGAACCAGAACGCAGAGGAATCAGAGGAATTCAGAGGGGCGAGCCAAGGCGAGAATGCGGGGCACCGGATCACCCAACCGCCTGTTCATTGCACTCCGCCACTCCGCCACTTTGCCACTCCGCCACTCCGCCATTTCCTCCTCATCAAAGACCACGGGCCGAGGCGAAGCTCGAACGGAGCTCCGCATCGGCCCGCGGGGCGCGTCAACGGGGATGGCCTAGTGCATGGAGGAGCTCGGCGCCAGGTTCTTCACCAATTCGCCGACCACCGCCTTGGCGTCGCCGAAGAGCATGTAGGTCTTGTCGAGGAAGTAGAGCTCGTTGTCGATGCCGGCAAAGCCCGGGTTCTTGCTGCGCTTGACCGCGAACACCGCCTTGGCCTTGTCCGCGTCGATGATCGGCATGCCGAAGATCGGGCTCGCCTTGTCGTGACGCGCACAGGGGTTGACGACGTCGTTGGCGCCCAGCACCAGGCACACGTCGCACTGCGGCATGTCGGGGTTGATCTCGTCCATCTCGACCAGGTCGGTGTACGGGATCTCGGCCTCGGCCAGGAGCACGTTCATGTGCCCGGGCATGCGCCCGGCGACCGGGTGGATGGCGAACTTGACCGTGACGCCCTTCTTCTTGAGCTGGTCGTAGAGCTCGCGGACCTTGTGCTGAGCCTGCGCCACCGCCAGGCCGTAGCCCGGAACGATGACCACGAGGCTGGCCTGCTCCATGATCGCCGCGGCGTTTTCGGGGGTGTCGGGCTTGTACTGCTTCTGCTCGCCGCCCGCGGCCTTGGCCTGGACCTGGCCGAACGCGCCGAAGAGCACGTTGCCGAACGAGCGGTTCATCGCCTTGCACATGATGATGGCGAGGATGAGGCCCGAAGAGCCGTCCAGCGCGCCCGCGATGATGAGGAGCTTGTTGTCGAGCACGAAGCCCATCGCGACCGCGGACAGGCCCGCGTAGGAGTTCAGGATCGCGATGACCGTCGGCATGTCGGCGCCGCCGATGGGGAGGACGAGCATCGGGCCGAAGACCAGCGACAGGACGATGACGCCGCCGAAGTAGTAGGGGGCCAGCGGCGCGGTGGGGTTCATGACGATCATGACCGCCAGCACGATGGCGCCGATCGCGGCCAGGCCGTTCACGAGGTTCTGGCCGGGGTAGACCCACGGACGCTGCGGGATCCACTTCACTTCCTGGAGCTTGCCCGCGGCGATGACGCTGCCCGTGAAGGTCAGGTAGCCGAGCACGATCTCGATCAGCAGCGCCGAGACGCGGAACGGCGTCATTTCATGGTGCAGGTTCGAGTCGAGGAACCAGCGGAAGAACTCCGCGGTGCCCACCAGGCCCGCCGCCAGGCCGCCGAACGCGTGCGACACCGCGGTTCGCTGCGGGACCGCGGTGATCGGGACGTTGGCCAGCTTCATGCCCGGGAAGATCGAGATCAGGATCGGCGCCAGCACCCACAGGTGCTGCGTGACGTTCCCGCCGGCCCAGGTGGCCAGGATGGCGGCCGTCATGCCCCACACGCCCGCGAAGACGCCCTTGCGCGCCGTCTTGGGGTCGCTCATCCAGTGGAGGGAGAAGATGAAGAGGGCCATCGCCAGCACATAGGCCAGCTCGACGATGTACTTCAGCGCGTTGCTGCTGCGGAAGTCGTCCAGGGCCGACGCGATAAGAAGGGTGGTGTTCATTTAGGCCTTCCCTCCTTCCGTCTTGAACATCTTGAGCATGCGGTCGGTGATCATGAAGCCCGAGATGATGTTCGTCATCGAGGCGAACACCGCGACCGAGCCCATGATCCGGACCGCCAGCGGCGTGTCCGGCGACGACGCGCCCGCCACCATGATCGAGCCGACGACGGCGATCGCGGAGATGGCGTTGGTGAGCGACATCAGCGGGGTGTGCAGCAGGCGCGACACGCGGCGGATCGCGCCGATGCCGATGAAGGTCGCCAGCATGAACACCGTGATCATCGAGATGTAATAGAGCCCCGTCGAAGCGTCGGGGGCTGAGGCGCCGGCCGCCTCCTGGCTCGCCATGGCCGGCGCGCTGGCCATGGCCAGGGCCGATGCCGCGGCGAGGCAGCGGGCGGGTGTCACTGAGGATCGCATCGAATCTCCTTTCAACTGGAGCTGGCGTGGACGCTGGCCCGCCGCCGGGGCGGCGGGGACATCGGCCTACGCGCGGGCCGCGGCTTCCTTGGTCTTGGCGTGCGTGATCTGCTTCTCATGGGTGATGAGGGCGCCCGCGAGAATGTCGTCCTTGAGGTCGAACTGGAACTTCTTGTCCTTCCAGAACGCCATGAGGAAGTTGAGCAGGTTGCGTGACCAGAGCAGGCTGGCGTGGGTGGGCATGGTCGCGGGCAGGTTGAGCGGGGCGCAGATCGTCACGCCGTTCTCGACCACCGTGCGACCGGGCTGCGAGAGCTCGCAGTTGCCGCCGCCGTCCGCGGCCAGGTCCATGATGACGCTGCCCGGCTTCATCTTGCGGACCATGTCCGCGGTGATGATCTTGGGGGCGAACACGCCGCCGATGAGGGCGGTGCTGATCACCACGTCGACCTGGGCGCACTGCTCCACGAGCATCTCGCGCTGCTTGGCCTTGTTCTCTTCCGAGAGCTCCTTGGCGTAGCCGCCGCCGGCCTGGGCGGTCTGCCCGAGGTCGATGCCGACGTACTTGGCGCCCACGCTCTCGATCTGCTCTTTGACCTCGGGGCGGACGTCGGTCGCGAACATGTTCCCGCCCAGGCGCTTCGCGGTGGCGATCGCCTGGAGCCCCGCCACGCCCGCGCCGATCACGAAGATCTTGGCGGCAAAGACCGTGCCCGCGGCGGTCATGAACATCGGGAAGTACTTCGAGAGTTCGGCCGCCGCCAGCAGCACGCCCTTGTAGCCGACGATGTTCGCCATCGACGACAGCGTGTCCATCGCCTGGGCCCGCGTGGTGCGCGGGATGGCGTCGGTCGAGAAGGACGTGACGCCCCGGTCCGCCAGCGCCTGCATCACGCGCGGGTGGCGCGTGGGCATGAGCGAGCTGAGGAGCATCTGCCCGGGCTGGAAGAGCTCGATCTCGTTGCGGGCGGCGTCCGAGGTCGGGATTCCGACCTTCAGCACCATGCCCGCGCCCTCGACGACCTTCGCCGCGGACGACTCGATGGTCGCGCCCGCTTCCTTGTAAAGGTTGTCGCCATAGAACGCGTTCTCGCCCGCGCCGGCTTCGACGCAAATGGAGAACCCCGCGGCGGTGAGCTTCTTGACCGACTCTGGCACAAGAGCCACGCGTCGTTCGCCCGCCGCCGTTTCCCGCAACACCGCGAGTTTCATGTGCACCTCGCTGAACAGGACCCAAGACGTCTGCCCGGAACTCGCTGATCGGCGGGACGAGGAGAAACCCCATTCCGCGATCTGTTTCGGACAAGTCGATCCGAATGTCTGCGAGTATACACACCCGTGCGGGCGCATCTCAAGCCGCCGGACGAATTCCCCAATTTGATGAAAGAGCGGGAGGCCAATCGGTCATGGCCCGGCGCGGATACGTCCAGTGTGCAATCAATGTGCGAACGGCCGGCGATCAAGCGCAAAGATCGACAGACGTCAGTTCGCGCTATTTTGCTGGTTTTTGAGGCCCGCCGCGATTGGATCGCAGATCATTCCGGGCCTGATTTTCCGGACAACTCGCGAGACTGCCCGGCCGGAAGGACGGGTCTTGATGGCACAAACGCGTTGCGTCCGCTCGGACAGGTCCGATTGGGTCGCCCGGACCTCTCCGCGACCATCGGCATAATTGATGACTCGCATATCTATTGATGCGGTTTATGGAGTGCGCGCGAAATTTATCGCGCGATGTGGGAGCGGCGCGCACGATGGGGGATCAGTGCCCACCGGATTCGCCGTGCCCTTCGGCTTTCTTCGCGGGTTTGGCCGCGGGCTTCGCCGCGGGTTTGGCGGGCGCCTTCGGCTTGTCGTGTCCGCCGCCGGGCGCTTCGTGGCCCTCGGCCTTCTTCGCGGGCTTGGCCGCGGCTTTTTCGTGCTCGCCGCTCGCCTTGGCGTGGCCCTCTTCCTTCTTCACAGCGGCCTTCTTTGCGGGCTTCTCGCCGTGCCCGCCGCCCTCGCCACCCTCGGACGAGTTCTCAACCACGCGGATTGCGGCGGCGGGAACAAACGGCGGCGCGGGCGTGTGCAGGACCAGCACGTAGAACCACACGCACACGCCCAGGAACGCGGTCCACAGCCCGACCCATCCGATCGTGTCGCGCGTGCTTCGGCTCGCGTTTTTCAGGGGCGATGACGCAAGAGCCAGGCCCGACAACGCGGCGTTGCCCGCGACCGCGACGACCTTGGCCTTGAGCTTCTGGATCGCGCTCGGGCCCTTGGGCTCAACGACCGCGGGCGGTGTTGCGGACTCGGCCTTGGCGGTGGGCACCGCTTCGTGGGCCTTGGCCGCGGGTGTTTCGACGGGAGTTTGCTTGGCGGCAACGGGTTCGGGCGCGGGCTCGGCGGGCTTCTGATCCGCGGCGGCCTTGTCCGGTTCGACCTGCGTGGCGGCGGGCGCTTCGACGCTCGTTTCGCTGGATTCGACCTCGGCGGCCGCGGCCTCAAGCTCGGCGTTCAGCGACTCGATCGTGCCGCCGGAGTCCTTGGCCTCGGCGCGAGCGTTGTCGGAGTCCGCCGAAGCGCTTTCGGTCGCTTCGACTTCGAGCGACTCGACCGCGAGCTCTTCGCCAGTTCCCGGTCCGGCGGCGTCATCGCCCGACAGGAGACTGTCCAATTGATCCGCCAACTCCGGCACCGGCTCTCCAGCCTCCGTGGACCCCGCGTCGGACGCGGGCGCGACCACAGCTTCCGCGTCGGACGGCTCCGTTCCGCCCGGCACGCTGGCCGTGGTCACTTCAGGACCAACTCCATCGGCGGCAGATTCTGCCGAGTTGACCGAAGGCGTGGGGATTTGCCCCAAGTTGTTCTCTTGGGTCGAAGTGCCTGTGACTGCGGGGATTCCATTGGATTCTAGTGGATTACCCTCAGGTGAAGATGCGGGTTCTGGCGCGATTTGCGCGTCTGCTTCGGAAGCAGGCCCGGCCGCCTCGTCGCTGATAACCGCGCCGGAGTCAGCGATCGGGCCGTCGGGGATCGCGGGTTCGGCGGGTGGTTCCGCTTGCTCGGCGGCAAGCGCATCCTCACCCATGCCGGTGTCGGCGATCGGTGTGTCGCTGGCGATGGTCGGCGCTTCGGCGGTCTTGAGGACTGGATTGCCGTCGTCGAGCAACTCCGTTCCCGTGAATGCCGGCCTTGGCTTGCGGGCCTCAACCTCTTCGACGCTCACGGCGCCTTCATCGGTGATGACTTTTCCCGCGGCCATTTGGGCCAACAGTTCGTCGACGTTCTCGTCGAGCGGATCGCGTTTCGGGTTGGAGTCATGCTTGCTCATGGGCGCACAGAGACTTCATCGACCGGGCAGCACGATAACTCAAGCAAGCCCGCCACGACAGGGACTTACGCCTCAAATCGGACCCATTCCGCGCGGAATTCAGCCCTATTCCCGAGGGGTATTCCCGGCCTGATAAGCTCCGGGCGATGTCTCTCCATCGCGTCATGATCGAAAGCGTTCCGGAACAATCGGCCGTCATCGGTGGTGAAGAGGCGCACCACGCGCTGCGCGTCAAACGCCTGAACGTGGGCGATCGCCTCGAGCTTCTCGATGGGCGTGGGGTGCGCGCCCTGGGTGTTATCCGCGAGACCAGAAAACTGGGGAAGCAGGGCTGGGAGATCGGCGTCGCGATCGAGCGCGTGGAGCACGAGGCGCGGGCGCGGCCGGCGCTGCACGTGCTGACGGGCGTGCCCAAGGGCGAGCGGTTCGAGATGCTGGTCGATCAACTCTCGCAGGTGGGCGCGGCGTCGTGGGCGATGCTGCGCAGCCAGCACGCGACGGTGGATCCGAGCGAGCATCGGCTGGATCGCCTTTCGCGGATTGCCGGCGAGGCGAGCAAGCAGTGCGGGCGCGCGTGGTCGCTCACGATCGAGCCCGAACGGACGTTCGATGACGTGCTGCGCGAGCGTGCCCCTCTGAACGCGGGCTCGAGCGCGTCGGCGTGCGTGGTGGCGCACGTCAGCGGCGGTGAGTATCGCGCGACGGGAGCGGACGAGATCACGCTTTTAATCGGGCCGCAGGGCGATTGGTCGGAGCGCGAGCTGCAGGCGGCACGGGACGCCGGGGTGCAGATTGCGACGTTTGGTCAGCACGTGATGCGCGTGGAGACGGCGGCGGCCGCGGCGGCTTCATGTATCTTGTACGCCGAACGCGTCGCGCGAGGAGAGACCCGATGAAGAGCTTGATTGGTTCCCTGGTGGTCGGTGTTGCGGTCTCGTCGGCATCGACGCTCGCGTCGGCGCAGGGCGCGGCGAGCGTCGGCACGCCCGTCGTCGCGCGCGAACCTGCCAGGTCGAGCGATCCGCGCGAGCAGGCGCGGGCGATGGCGGCGCGGGCGGCGGCGTGGCTGCGCACGCAGCAGGATGCGTCGGGCGGATGGAGCATCCCCCCAGCCGGGGCCAAGACCGGGCCGGTGTATCCGGCGATCAGCGGGCTGGCGCTGGCGGGCCTCGTGAATCAGCCCGGCGCGACGGCGAAGGACGACGCGGTGCGGCGCGCGGTGGGTTTCATCGTGAAGTACCAGCAGTCGGACGGCGGGATCTACGACAAGGTCATGCCGAGCTACAACACGTCGATCTGCGCGGCGGCGCTGGCGAAGGTTGATTCGCCCGAGGCCAAGGACGCGACGAAGCGCGCGGTCGAGTTTCTCAAGCAGATCCAGTACGGCGAGGCGGCGCTGTCCGGCGCGGGCGGCGGCGAAGCGGCGGCGGTGGTGGGGCCGGAGCATCCGTTCTACGGCGGCTGGGGCTACGGCAATCGCGGACGCCCCGACGTGTCCAACACGCACTTTGCGCTCGAGGCGCTGCACGAGGCGGGCGTCCCCGAGAGCGATCCGGCGTTCAAGCGCGCGGTCGCGTTCCTGCAGCGGATGCAGATGATCGAGACGACGCCCGACGGCACGAAGGTGAACGACCAGCCCTACGCCAAGGGGTCGCGCCAGGGCGGGTTCATCTACGCGACGGCGGTCAACAAGGACTCGGTGGGGCAGGGGCAGAGCTTCGCGGGCGAGATCGTGGAGAGCCAGTCCGGGCCGCCCGGGTGCGAGGCGACGTTCGCGATCGACAAAGGCGTGAAGAACGCGATGACGCGCGAGGACGCCGCCAAGCGTCTGGACGCGGCGGCCGGGAGCGAGGCGGACCTGGCGGCAGGGTACATGGTGGTGCTGGGCGCGTCGGGCGACGGCAAGAGCTCGCGCGACATCACGGTTCGCGCGCCGATCACGGACACGGAGAGGTTCCGCGCGGTGATCGCGGGGGCGTTCGCGGACGTGCTGGGCGAGACGCCGACGATCTCGGTGCGCCGGATCGATGCGTGGCAGGGCGTGAGCCGCCTGCGCGCGTACGGCACGGTGTCGTACGCGGGGTTCAAGAGCTACTTGTACGCGAGCCTGTCGAAGAACGACCCGCGCGTGCTGGCGGTGAAGGACTGGGTTTCGCGGAACTACACGCTCGACGAGAACCCGGGCATGGGGACCGACGGGCTGTACTACTACTTCAACGTCTTCGCGCCGGCGCTGGAGGCCAACGGCGAGGAGATGCTGCGCGTGATCGCGTCGGACGGCACGGAATCCCGGCGGAGCTGGCGCGCGGACCTGGTTACGAAGCTCGCGACGCTGCAGGACGCGGACGGATCGTTCCGATCGGTCGACGACCGATGGCTGGAAGACAACAAGGTGCTGATCACGGCGTACGCGCTGCGCGCGCTGCAGCACGCGGCGCGATAGCACGCCGCCACGGCGCGCGGCGACGTCGCTCGCGGCGTGGCGGTCGTGTTGAACCTTGGGTTGTGCGTCGGCGAGCGCGGATGGCATGGCGACGCGCCCCGTGGAGCGCGCCGACACTCGGGCGGCCGACGGCGGGCTCCCGCAACCGGGCGGCCCGCAAGGATGCAAGTCGTGCTGCTCACCCGGCACTTCGAGGCGGTGCGTTGGCCGCCTGGATTCTGCCCGTCGGGCGCCATCCGGGAGATGGCTATCCATCCACCTGCCCGAGCCCTTCGCGGCGACCGTCCTCTTGCAGACACGTCCTCCACACTGGGGGCGGACGGACACTTTGGTGCGCACGGAGGCGGTGATGCGCGCGCGAAATCGCCAAAGTTCAAATCGCTAAAGCGCTAAATAAGACAGGGAACGGGAAGGAGTTGCGCGCGGGGAGAAGGTGCGCGAGGATTTTCTTCGGGAATCCTGAAAACGGCCAAAAACACGGACACTTTGGTGCGCACGGATGTGGTTGTAAGCGGGCACTAGAGCATCTTCACCCCAAATCTAGCGCAGTACGGCGCATGTGAGGTTGCGCCCAGATCGCGGTTGGTGTAGCTTCTGTTGCGTGTGTCCGTGGACGCGAGCAAGGAGGCATGGATGGCGACGCCGTACTCACAGGATTTGCGGGACCGAGTGCTGGTGGCGTACGACCGTGGGGTACCGACATCGGAGATCGCAAGGACTTTCCGCGTCAGTCCCGCGTGGGCGCGCCGTCTCAAGCAGCGGCGGCGGGAGACCGGGGAGACGGGCCCCCGTGCGATGGGCGGGGCGACGGTGATCAAGATCGACATGGAGCTGCTGGGCCGGCTGGTCAAGGAACAGCCCGATGCGACGCTGCGTGAACTCCGGGAGCGTCTGGGCAACGTGTGCGGCGAGCCGGCGGTGTGCATGGCGCTCAAGAGGCTGGGGCTGTCGTTGAAAAAAAGACGCTCCACGCGGCGGAGCAGGATCGTCCGGACGTGGCGGCGCGGCGGGAAGAATGGAAGAACGGTCAACGCGACCTCGACTCCGGCCGTCTGATCTTCATCGACGAGACCTGGGCCAAGACCAACATGACGCGACTCCGCGGCCGGGCCCCCGTGGGCGAGCGTCTGATCGACAAGACGCCGCACGGGCACTGGATGACCACCACGCTCATCGCCGCCCTGGACGTGCGCGGCGTGCGCTGCGCCACCGTGGTGGACGGGGCCGTCAACCGCGACGCCTTCGAGGCCTTCGTGGAGCGGGTCCTGCTGCCCGAGCTCGAGCCCGGCGACACCGTGGTGCTCGACAACCTCTCCAGCCATAAGGGCGAGCGTGTCCGTGAGCTCGTCGAGTCATGCGGCGCACGCCTGGAGTTCCTCCCACCCTACAGCCCCGACCTCAACCCCATCGAGATGGTCTTCAGCAAGATCAAGCAGCTCCTCCGCACCCTCGCCTGCCGCACACGCCAGACGCTCTGGAACTCCATGCAGTCCGTCCTCGACGCCGTCACTCCCACCCACGCCGCCAACTGCTACCGACACTGCGGCTACTCGCTACGTCTGGAGTAAGACCGCTCTAACCGGACGAAGTCACGAAGTCACGAAGTCACGAAGTCACGAAGAGACGGGAGAACTCAGAGGAAATAGGGGAGAGCGGAGGGAGGCTGAGGCGCGGGGCGGATGAAAAGGCCGCCTCAGCGAGCGGGAGAGCGGCGGGGCTTGGATGCGTAGACGATGGCGGCGAGCGCGAGGATGGCCGCGCCGGGCGCGGGGATGGTGACGGTGTAGATCGCGCGGTCGTAGTGGAAGGAACTGTCGCCCGCGAAGATCACCCAGAACGCGGCGGTGGTGCCGTCGAAACCGTGCTCGTAAAACGTGAGGTTCAGAATCTTCTTGCCGTCGAGGGTGTCGCCGGGGCCGATGACGCGCGACATGCTCCCGCCGAAGTCGGTGTACATTGCGCCGTTCCCGGCCTCAAAGACGAGCGTGTCGTTCGCGTAGGCGAAGTCCACGAACCCGCCGTACGTTGGCGACGATCCGTCCGGTGGGGGCATGTTCTCATCAACAAGCAGCCCGATTCCCTCATCACTGATTTTGTAAAGACGTTCAGCGATATCGTCGGTGTACGCGCGAAACACCGTACTCCCGGCGGAAGTGCGCATGTGTCCAATGTAGTTGAATCGGTTGCCATCGGACCACATCTGCTCGGTGTCTACCAGCGTGGTGATTTGGCCGTTGACGCTGCGCATGAGGGCGCGGTAGCCCGACGCGGTTTCGGCGGTGAAGATCGTGGCGTCGCCGTCGATCTGCCACGAGAGCATTGTGCTAAACGTCTCGGCGTGGCCCGGCGGGCTCATGGTCTTGTCGGCGATGCGTGAGAGCACGCCATCGTCGCTGCGGTAAACGCCGAAGGGCTGGGCGGCCGAGCTGTTGAAACCTCCGAAGACGCTGGACGTGCCGACGCTGTGGTGCGCGTTGGTCACGCCCGTGAACTTGCCGCCGCCGTCGGGAATGTCGTCCTTGCGGTCCGCGACATGCCCGAGGGTGTTGCCATCGTCATAGAAGAGGCCGGAATTCCCGCCGCCAACGCCGAAGAAGGTGCTACCTCTTGACGTTACGTTGACATCGCGAAAGTTCTCGAAAACCCCCGACCCTCGCGGCACCATCGTGTCCTGATCCGCGATCGCTCGTCCGACGCCGCCGCGCCATTCATACACGCCCACTCGTCCGAGTGTGCTCCGGCCCCGAAAGGCGACGCGATCGCCGTAGACGCTGACGCTCTGGAATGCATCGCCGATGTTGAAGGTTCCAACGTCGCTCGGCACCGGCGTGTCAGTGTCCACGATCTTCGTGAAACTCCACGGCTGGGCGAGCGCGGCCTGGCCCGCGGCGAGCATCGTCAGCGAGATCAGGAGTTTCTTCATCGATCGCTCCAGGTAGGCCGGCACTCCGTGCCGACGCCCTTCCCTTACTCCATCGCTCGTCGCGCGATGAGGGCCGTAGACCAAGAAGATGTCGGCGCGGAGCGCCGACCCACCAAGATCGTGGTCAAGCCCGCAAGGCCGGGCTTGGCCACGCCACCAGGAACCAACTCAGCAAGACAGACACCCAAACACCCAAACCTCCCAAGACGCCCTCTCTCACGGTCGGGCTACTTATCCCGGCGTGCCCGCGCGCAGCGTTAGCGCGATGGGCCCCTTGCAACCATGCCACGGGTTTGGGGCGGGGGCCAAGAAAATGGGACGCGAGGGCAGGGATTGGGTGATGAAAAGAAACGAAAGAACGTGGTCAAGGCCGCAAAGCCGGCCCTTGACCACGCCACCAGGAACTGAGCCACCAGGAGCTGAGCCACCCGGAGTCGAACCACGAAGATCGTGGCCAAGGCCGCAAAGCCGGCCTTGGCCACGGCACACGGAGGAGAAGAGAGGAATGGGGAAGAGAAGAGGTTGAACGCAGCGGCCGCGGGGGGCGTTTGGGGTCGCGGACGGGGGAGGTTGGGCGGGCGTATGCTGGGATGGTCGCATGCGCGCACACGCGCTGGAGGTTGGCCATGTCGAAGAGTCTTCCGCCGAACTATGCCGAGCTTTGCAAGCTGATGTACGACGCCGCCACGCTGAACGCGGTGGGGTCGCTGCTGAATTGGGATCAGGAGACGTACATGCCTCCGGCGGGCGCGGGGAATCGCGCCGACCAGTACGCGATGATCGCGGAGATGGTGCACGCCAAGCGCACGACGGCGCGGGTGGGCGACTTGATCGCGGCGTGCGAGCAGGACGCGGAGGTGACGGGCGACCCGGTGCGCGCGGCGAACCTGCGCGAGATGCGGCGCGACTTTGACATGGCGACGAAGCTGCCGGGCGATCTGGTGGCGGAGCTGGCGAAGGTGGGGAGCCAGTCGCAGGAGGCGTGGAAGGAGGCGCGGGCCAAGAGCAACTTTGCGATGTTCAGGCCGTGGCTCGAGAAGATGATGAGCCTGACGCGGCGCAAGGCGGAGTGCTACGGCACGCCGTCGGGCGGCGAGTTGTATGACGCGCTGCTGGATGAGTATGAGCCGGGGATGCGGTGTGCGCAGGTGGACGCGATCTTCGCGCCGCTGCGTGGGCGGCTGGCGGGGCTGATCGCGGACGTGTCGAAGTCGAAGAAGAAGATCAGCACGAAGTGCCTGACGGGGAAGATCGACGCGCGGGTGCAGAACGACTTCGGGCACGTGGTGCTGCGCGCGATCGGGTTTGACCTCGAGGGCGGGCGGCTGGACGTGACGACGCACCCGTTCTGCTCGGGGTTCGGGCCCGGCGATGTGCGGTTGACGACGCGGTATCGCGACGAGAAGTTCACCGATGCGCTGTACGGCACGATGCACGAGGCGGGGCACGGCATGTATGAGCAGGGCCTGCCCAAGGACAAGTTCTTCGGGCAGCCGATCGCGGACGCGATCAGCCTGGGCATTCATGAGAGCCAGTCGCGGATGTGGGAGAACTTTGTGGGGCGCTCGCGCGAGTTCTGGGTGTGGGCGTTGCCCAAGGCCAAGAAGGCGTTCGGCAAGGCGCTGTCGGGCGTGGACGTCAAGACGATGTACGCCGCGGTGAACACGGCGCAGCCGAGCTTCATCCGGGTGGAGGCGGACGAGTCGACGTACAACCTGCACATCATGCTGCGCTACGGGCTGGAGCGCGAGATGGTCTCGGGCGACCTCAAGATCAAGGACCTGCCGGGCGAGTGGAACCGGCGCTTCGAGGAATCGTTCGGGCTCAAGGTGCCGGACGATCGTCGCGGCTGCCTGCAGGACGTTCACTGGTCGTTCGGATTGGTCGGGTACTTTGCGACGTACACGCTGGGCAACCTGTACGCGGCGCAGTTCTGGGAGAAGATCAATAAGGACATCAAGGACCTGCCGTCGCGGATCAGCAAGGGCGACTTTGCGCCGCTGCTGCTGTGGCTGCGGAAGAAGATTCACCAGCACGGGAAGCGGTATCGCGCGGGCGAGTTGTGCGAGCTCGTGACGGGCAGGCCGCTGTCGTCTGATCCCTTGCTGCGGCACCTTGAGGGCAAGGTGCGGCCGATCTATGGGGTGTAGGTCGAGAAAGTCACGAAGTCACGAAGTCACGAAGTCACGAAGTCACGAAGTCACGAAGAGAAGAACTCTCCCTGACGGTCGGGCTCCTGATGAGGTGTGCGGCGGGAGTGGCGAGTGACGGCGTGTTCCGTTCATGTCGGATTGTGTGCGACGGCGGAGTGAAGCGTGGCGGCGCGGAGAGCCGCGAATGGCCGAGCGTGAGACCAGCAAGGTGATCAGTTCCGGCGCGAGCGATCGCGTGCTGTATGCAATCGGGCTGATTGCTCTCTTCGGGCAGTTGGCGATCAACGCCGCCGACCACGGCGACTTTGGATTCCCGAAGCGAGGATGGCTGGTGGCGGTGGTGCTGGGGCTGATGCCGCTGATCGGGATGTTGTGGGTGCCGCTGTTGAGGCGGGTGTGGCGCGAGCGGGACAGCTGGGACTACTACGCGGCGGGCGCGGCGCTGGGCGTGGTGACGTCGGCGTGCGTGTGCTTCGGCATGCTGACGCTGTTCGCGGAGATGGGGATGGTGTGAGCGGCGGGAGAGATGCGGCGCATGAAAGCGGGCGGTCGCTTGGGCGGCCGCCCGGGGTGAGTTGGAGTTGCTCAGCGAGCATTCACGGTGCCAAGGCAAGCGAGGCTCGGGCTAGCGGCGACGACGGAGTGCGGCGCCAAGGCCCGCGAGGGAGAAGAGGGCGACGGTGGTGGGGGTAGGTACGCAGTGCGTGTGGATGTGGAAATTGTCGAAGGCGACTGGACCGCCACCCGGATCTGTGGAGAACTCGAGATAGAACTGCTCCCACGGCGGCTGCGGGAAGATGCTGAACGAGCCAGTAATCCGCTCCCATCCGTTGTCGAGTGGTTCTGACTTCTTGGTGTCCGGGCCGATCGTAAATCCGTACGCGGTTGATACGTCCAGGTCGTAGGTGCTTTTTGGACCGACGTAGACGTCGAACTGGTACCAGACCTGCTTCTCCGGGCGCAGGATACCGTTCCAGATGAAGGCGTACAGGCGGCCGAGGACTCTCTCGCCCGTGTCGTTCTCAGGCAGACCCCATACTCCATTGTGATCTGTCAAGGACGGCATCCACTTCACGGTGCCTTCGCTCCACACGACTCCCTCCCAACCATCCCACGCCACGGAGAGGTCGGGCACTGGCTGGAACGCGTCGGTCGGGAATGTGTAACTGAGGCTGAGGGACGCGCCGTCGTCTTGGCCCCAGGTCGGCGGCGGGTCGACCTGCGCGAGTGCGGTTCCGCAGGCGCAGAGCGTGGCGGCGACGGCGAGGTTGCAGTATCTCATGTTCTTCTCCTATCTCATCCTCTGCGATACTCGTGACGGGCGTGCCCAATGCTGTCGCGCTCGACTCCAGCCGGGTGCGGCGTGCCCGCCGCGGCTCGCTCTCTTCAGGCGCGCGAAGATACTCACGCAGGAGGGTTCGGATCATGAGTTGTTTGGCTCAAAGCGCGAGATCCGGGGACAGATTGAACTCTTTGGCCCAGTCGGAAATTGCGCGGGCGCGATTGCCGAACGGCTCGGGTCCCCAACAGATTGTGTGCGGTCGTGGTGCTGCTTCAGGGGCGCCGTCTCAGGGGGATTGAGTGCCGCGCGACGGCGGGGGTCGTCGGCGGATGAGGAGGGCGTGCGCCCGGCGCGTGACAGGCCGCGGACTTGCGAGGAGCAGACGGGGCGATCGCGTCGAGCGGGCGTATGTGGGGCAGAATTTGACGGGCCGCTTATGGCGCGGGGCTTCGCGATTATGCCCACTTGAGCGACGGGCGGAATTGAGACGTTATCATCCCGAACAGAGTCAAGAACCCTTGGTCGATCGGTCGATCTGGGCGATGGCACTCTCAGGAGCTCGGCATGAATCTCGCGAATTGGCTGGCACTGGCGTCCGGACTGGCGATCGGCGGCGTGGCGCTCGGGCAGGAGGCCAAGGACGCGGCGGCGAACACGACGGGTGATGCGGCGAAGGTCGCGGGCGCGGAATCGACGCCCAAGGTTGAAGAGGCCGCGGAGAGCAAAGGCCCGTTCGGCGTGTCGCTGACGCTCGACTACACGACCGCGTACTACTTCCGCGGGTTTGTGCAGGAGGACACGGGGCTGATCTTGCAGCCGGGCCTGACGCTGAGCTACACGATTGCGGAGACGGACGACTACTCGCTGAGCGCCAGCGCGGGCATATGGAACAGCTTCCACGGCCAGGAGACGGGCGAAGACACGACGGACGCGTGGAAGGAGCCTTGGTACGAGATCGACTACTTCGGCGGGCTGACGCTGGGCCTCGGCAAGTGGGAGTTCGGCGCGTCGTACATCTTCTACACGAGCCCCAGCAACGCGTGGGAGCACGTCGAGGAAGTTGACCTGAGCGCGTCGTTCGACGATTCGGAGTACCTGGGAGATTGGACGATGCGGCCGCACACGCTGCTGGCGTTCGAGACCGGGAGCAACTGCACCGACGGTGCGGACGCGCGCCCGGGGACGTACCTGGAGCTTGGCGTGTCGCCTGGGCCGGACGCGAAGTTCGGCGAGACGACGGTGGAGATTCGGTTCCCGGTGACGGTGGGCTTCAGCCTGCAGGAGTACTACGAGGACGAGAACGGCAACGACGACACGTTCGGCTATGCCCAGTTCGGCGCCAAGGCGGGGATCCCGCTGAATATGCCGAGCGGCATGGGCGAGTGGACCCTCAACGCGGGCTTCTCGCTCCTGATCCTGGGGCGGAACATGCGTGACCTCAACGAGGGCGACGGGCACGAGTTCATCGGGACGATCGGGCTGGCGGTCGACTTCTAATCGCGCGTTGGGTGTGCGGAATTGAACAAGTTGTGAGAAACGGGTGAACCCCGCGCGGAGCGGATGCGGTATATTCCGCACCATGAAATTGCAAGCCGCGCGTCGGTGGATGGCCGGAGTTGTTGCGATCTCGGCGATGGTGTCGCTCGGGTTTGGCGTGGTAGCCGCGCCGGGGGTGGGGGCGTCGGGGATCTCCGCCGGCGACGAGCCGTTCCCGGATGCGTGGTTCTTTGACGGGCCCAATCGGCCCGCGCCGCTCAAGTCGCTGGAGGGCAAGCCGGCGAAGGAGATCGAGATCGAGACGTGGATCGGCGATCCGGTGTCGCTCTCGAAGCTGCGCGGGAAGGTGGTCATCGTCGATTTCTGGGCGACGTGGTGCGGGCCTTGCATGGCGGCGGTGCCCGAGAACGTCGAGCTTGTGGAGAAGTACAAGGAGAAGGGGCTCGCGTTTGTTGGCGTACACGACGCGTCGAGCGGGTGGGACAGCGCGCCGCAGGTGGTGAAGGACAAGAAGATCAACTACCCGGTGGGCAAGGACAAGTCGGGCGCGAAGACGGGCGTTTCGACGGAGGCGTATCAGCTCCAGTTCTGGCCGACGTATGTCGCGATCGACCGGAAGGGGATCGTGCGTGCGGCGGGCCTGATGCCGCAGCATGTTGAGGACGTGGTGAAGGTGCTGCTCGCGGAGGAAGGACCGAGCGAGGCGGAGGTCGCCAAGGGCTTCGGCCCCGAGGTGTTCGCGGGCGGTGCGAAGCGGCCCGAGTCGCTGCGCGCGATGGAGGGCAAGCCCGCGCCGGCGCTCACGGGCGAGACGTGGCTCGGAACCAGGGCGGGCGAGGCGCTCCCCAAGGGCGAGGTGGGGGTGGTGTACTTTGCGAATCCTGGGCTGCCCATGACCTTGGAGCACCTGAAGCAGATCGCGGCGCTGGAGGCGGAGTTCGGCGCTCGCGGCGTGCATTTCGTCGGCGTTTGCGCGGAGGGTGATGCGTGGAAGGGGCTGGAGCCCGCGGTCAAAGCGGCGAAGGTGGCGATGTCGTTCGTGCAGGACGCCGCCCGCAAGGACGCGAAGGAGGGCGAGGCGACGGGCGTGAACGCGAGCGCGTGGGGCGTGAAGTTTGCGCCGGCGCTGGTGGTGGTGGATCGGGCGGGGAACGTGCGTGCCGCGGGCGTGAAGGCCGAGAAGCTGAAGGGTGTGGTGGAGTCGCTGCTCGGGGAGTGAGATTCGGAGCTCGGTGATCGGAGGAGAGTGGAACTCGCAGGGCTCGGAGCGCGCGGGGGCGCACCGCAGAGGAGTGAACGCAGCGGAATCCGACGAGAGCAGTGGAACGCGGGGGAAGGGTGCGCGGGTGACGTGGAGTGCGGCAGAGTCCGATGGCCGCGAGATTGGGACAGCCGGGTCACGACGGATGGCGTCGTGCCAGAATCAAGAGAGTGGGCGTGGAATGTCGCAGATGTCGAACGGGACGGGTGTGGCGCAGGCGGAACGGCCCAGCGAGTTTGCCGAGCACGTGCGTGCGACGGTGGCGCGGACGGTGGTGGGTCAGTCGGTGGTGGTGGAGCGTGTGCTGATCGCGCTCCTGACCGGCGGGCATCTCCTGCTGGAGGGCGTGCCGGGGATCGCCAAGACGCTGATGGTGCAGGCGGTGGCGGGCGCGATCGACCTGCACTTTGCGCGGGTGCAGTTCACGATCGACCTGCTCCCCAGCGACATCATCGGGTCGGAAATCCTGGACCAGCGGACGGGCGAGTTCCGCGTACACAAGGGGCCGATCTTCACCAACCTGTTCCTGGCGGACGAGATCAACCGCGCCAGCCCGAAGGTCCAGTCGGCGCTCCTGGAGGCGATGCAGGAGCGTCGTGTGTCGATCGGCAACGCGACGCACGACCTGCCCGCGCCGTTCTTGGTGATCGCGACGCAGAACCCGGTGGAGCAGGCGGGCACGTTCGATCTTCCCGAGGCGCAGCTGGACCGTTTCATGCTGCGGCATCGCCTGACCTATCCCACGCCCGACGAGGAGGCGGAGGTGGTGCGGCGGAGCCTGGCGCTCAAGCTCAAGAAGAAGGGCGAGGGCGCGGTGCCGATGTCGGCGTTCGACGCGATCGACGCGGGGAAGGAGATGCACCTGCGCGATCTGTCGGGCGCGATGGCGGCGGTGCAGGAAGTGCATGTGTCCGAGGTCTTCGTGCGCGATTGCGTCGAGCTCGTGAATCTGACGCGGCGCCACAAGGACATCCAGCTTGGTTGCAGCCCGCGGGCGGCGCTGGCGCTGGTTCACGCGTCGCGGGCGCGGGCGTTCATCCAGGGTCGTTCGTACACGATCCCGGAGGACCTGTTCGCGCTGGCGGAGGACGTGGTGCTCCATCGCGTGCGGCTGCGTTACGACGCGATCGCGCAGGGGCGGCGTTCGGACGAGGTGCTGCGCGAGATCCTGGATTCAATGGCATGACGGCGCACGCGCCCATCGAGGACGGCGAAGTGACGCTGCCGGCGCCGGACACGCTGGCGCGGGAGAACTTCGAGCTGGTGGTGCGCCGGTTGGCGGACGACCTTGCATTCGGCACGGACGCGTCGCTGTTCGTGGGGAGCGGGCTGGAGTACGCGGGGGCGCGGCCGTACGAGCCCGGCGATCCGATCCGCGCGATCCACTGGCGGCTGACGGCCCGCACGGGGCGCGCGTACATCCGCCAGTACGAGGCGCTCAAGCGTATCGGTGTTCACATCGTGGTGGACACGTCGGCGTCGATGAGCGTTGCGTCGACGGCGAGATCAAAGCACGACCTGGCGGTGTGGATGGCGGCGGCGCTGGGGCTGGTGGCGCAGCGGCGATTGAGCCCGGTCGCGATCCACGGCGCGGGGGAGCGCGAGGTGCGAACCACGCCGAGTCTCTCGCGGACGGACCTGTGGGCGGGGCTTGATCCGCTGCGGGCCCGGAGCTTTTCGGAGCGAACGACGCTGGGCGAGCGGCTCGACACGCTGAGCGCGCGGGCCGAGCGGCGGAGCCTGATCTTTGTGCTGAGCGACCTGCATGATCCGTCCGCGATGGACGCGGTCCGCCGGTGCGCGCAGCGGCACGAGTGCCTTGTCGTTCATCTCGCGGATCCGATCGAGCTTTCCTCGTGGCGTGGCGGGTTCGCCAGGGTGCGCGAATCGGAAACGGGACGGTCGCACTTCTTTGTGCCGCGGCGCGGGGCGAGGATCGACGCGGGCGAGCTCAGGCTCGAGTTGCTGCGCTGCGGTGCGGATGCGCTGACTTTGCGGACGGACGAGGCCTTCATCGCGCCCCTGCGCCGGTTCATCACGGGGCGCGCGGGAGTGGGGAGGGGGCGGGGATGAAGAGCACGGGCGGGAGTGCGGCTCGTGCGTGCGTCGCGAGGAACGTCCGGCGCGGGCGGCTTCTGCGTGTCGTCGCGGCCGGTGCGCTCGCCATGTGCGCGGGCGCGCAAGCCCAGGAAACGAAGGACGGCGCGGGCGGTGGGGCTCAGGGCGCTGCGCGCCGGGAGATTCACGCGTATCGCGGGACGGCGGGATCGATCGAGGTTGAGCACGCGGCGGCGGCGCTGCGGGCCAAGGCGGGCGAGCCCAACGCGCCGGTGCTGGTGCGTGTGCGCCCGGCGTCGAGGGCCGGCTTCTTCACGATCGAGTATCTCGGGCTGCGCACGGGCGAGTTCGATCTCGCGACACTGATCGAGCGGGTGGACGGGCGGCCCGCGGATTTGAGGCCGATCCCGATTCGGTTTGAGAGCCGCCTTCCGCCGAACGCGGGCACGGATGTGTTCGGGCAACGCCCGGAGGAGATCGGCCTTCGGGTGTGGTATCGCGAGGCGCTGATCGCGCTGTCGGCGGCGTGGTTGCTCGTGCCCGTCATCGTAATGGTCCGGCGTCGTTTGGCGCGGAAGCCGGTTGAGGCGGTCGCGATGACGCCGCGGGAGCCGACGACGATCGAGCGACTGCGCGCGATTCTAAGCGAGGCGGGCGAGCGAGAGATTTCGGTGGATGAGCGGGCGCGGATGGAACTGCTGCTGTTGCGCGCGATGCGCGAGCAGGCGCCCGCGGCGGGGTCGGCGCGTGAGCTTGCGGCGGCGCTGGCGTCGCTTCGACGCGGCGAGGCGACCGGCGAGGTGGTGCGGGCGGTTGAGGCGTGGACGCACGCGGAGCGAGGCGGCGCGAGAGAACAGGCCGTCGCGGCGGCGGTGAGCGTGGCTGGGTCCGGGCGCGAGGTTGGGCCGGAGCGCGGGCTTGGGCCGGAGCGAGTGGCGGAGAGCGCCGGAGGTGGCGCATGACCTTCACGCATCCGTGGGTGCTGCTCGTGCTGGCGCTGCCCGTGCTGCTGGGGTGGATGATTGTCGTGCGCGAGGCGGGGCTTGTGCTTCCGAGCGATCACGAGCCCACTCACGACCTCGGGGGCGATCGTGGGGGCGGTCGGGGCGCTTCGCGCGGCCAAGGTCACTCGTGGATTCGCGGTGTACTCGCATTCTTTGAGGCGGCGCCGCTGGTGGTGCTCGCGGCGGCGATCGTGATGCTCGCCGGGCCGCAGGTGATGAAGCAGCCCAAGCAGGAGCGGCTGCTGACGAACATTCAGATCTGCATGGACGTGTCGGGGAGCATGACGGGGCGGAACTACGAGGTGGCGAGCCGAGCGATCGAGGATTTCACGCACGCGCGCGAGGGCGACGCGTTCGGGCTGACGCTGTTCGGCACGGAGCAGATCCGCTGGCTGCCCTTGACGAAGGACCTGCAGGCGGTGCGGAACGCGATGCCGTTCGCGGACCCGTCGACGCAGCCGAGTCACATGGGGGGAACTCGGATCGGCGCGGCGTTGAGGTTCTGCCGCGCGAACATGGAGGCCGAGGGCGCGGAGGGCGATCGCATGATCATCCTCGTCTCGGACGGTTTCAGCGCGGACCTTGGGAACGGGCAGGAGAACGAGATCGCGGATGAGCTGCAGGAATCGCGGATCGTCGTGTACTACATCCACGTCGACGAGTCGGAAGCGCCGTCGGAGACGACCGAGCTTGTGCGGCAGACCGGTGGCGAGTCGTTTCGCGCGACGGACGATCAGAGCATCAAGGCCGTCTTCAGGCATATCGACCGGATGAAGCCGGCGAAGTATGCGAGCGTGGGAACGGTGCCGATGGATCATTTCGGGCCGCTGGCGATCGCGGCACTGGCGGCGCTGGGGTTGCACGGGATTGGTCTCCTGGGCATGAGGTACACGCCGTGGTGATTGCCGGCTTCATCGCGATGCTGGCGCTGGGCGTGGTTGCGCTGGCGGAGTGGCTGCACGCGCGGCGCGTGGGTCGCGTGGCGCGGCTGGCGTTCGGGCCGGGCGGGCGCGCGGCGGCGTGGGCGCGGGTTGCGCCCGCGGCGCGCTGCGTCGGCGTGGCGCTGGCGGCGTGGGGCGCGATCGTGCTTCTCAACTACGACCCCGTCGCGGTCGAGGTGACTCCCTCGCCCCGGGCGTCGCGGCAGCTGCTCGTCGTGCTCGATGCATCGCCCAGCATGAACCTGAAGGACGCGGGGCCCGGGCCGGAGAAGATGACGCGGATGGAGTGGGCGGGGCGCGTGGTGCAGGGCGTGCTCGATCGATTGGACATGAAGGACACGCGGATCACGATGGTTGCGTTCTATTCGAGCGCCGTGCCGCTCCTGCAGGACACGACGGACAAGAACCTGATCTCGAGCGTGATGGGGGGCGTGCCGCTGTACACGGCGTTCCGCGCGGGCGAGACGGACATGGGGGCGGGGGTCCAGAAGGCGTTCGAGCTGTCGCGGGGATGGGCGCGGGGGTCGACGACGCTGGTCGTGATCAGCGACGGAGATCTCTCGGGCATGCCCGCGATTCCGAAGGCGCCGGCGTCGATCGCCGACGCGATCGTGATCGGCGTGGGCGATCCGGATCGCGCGACGGAGATCAACGGGCACTCGTCGCGGCAGGACGAGTGGACCATGCGGCAGGTGGCGGCCAAGCTCGGCGCGTATTTCCATCAGGGCAATGCCAAGCACCTGCCGACGGAGGTCGTCGAGAAGCTCGCGTCGCTGGCGCCGCGCGTGTCGCGGCTCTTGAGCGAGCGCGAGGCGGGCCTGGCGGCGATCGGCATCGGAGCGGGGATCGTCGGGCTGATCGGCCCGATGCTGCGCGTGTTCGGTGTGCCGCGGAGCTATGCGAAGAGCGTGAGGCGGACTGCGAGCCAAGCGGCGGCGCGGGCGGCGTGAGCGGGTGTCGGATGAACGGGGAGTGACGGACGTGAAAGTCTGGCTGTCGAGAATCGGTTGGACGTTGTGGGCGCTTGTGCCGGTGGCGGCGCTCTCGCTGCACTTCGGCCCGGCGCAGCGCTGGGACAGGCGCGAGCAGGCGGAGCGATTGATCCTCGGCGCGGACGCGGCGCAGCGTGAGGCGACGCGCCTGCAGGGCGAGGCGTATGAGGCCCATCTCGCGGCGCTGGCGGCGCGGATGAAAGCGGCGGGGACGGAGGACGCGGCGCTGGCGAAGCAGGCCGCGGACGCGGCGGAGGCCGAGAGCGTCGCGGCGACGAGGGCGGAGGGCGCGTGGCGGCGGGTGGTTGATGGGTTGTCGCCCGCGATCGAGCTGATGCGTGAGAGCGATGCGGCGATCGAGCGGGAGTTGCGGGTGGCGCGGGCGCATGCGGCCGTGCGATCGGGTGATATCGGCGAGGGCGCGGACGATCTCGAGGCGTTGCTGGACGACCTGGCGAGCGAGGGCAAGGGCGAGAGCGAGCTGGCGCGGAAGGCGCGGGCGGAGCTCGGCACGGCGTATTACTACGGGGCGCGGCTGCTGCGGATGTCGGGCAAGCCGGCGGAGGTGTGGAGGGAGGTCGCGGGCCAGGCGCGGCAGCAGTTCAGGTACTTGGCGGAGCATGAGCCCGAGTCGGCGACGACGCGGGCCGGGGTTGGGCCGCGCGGCGCGATTGCGAACGTGGGTGACGCGGAGGCCTCGCACGGCGCATCCGGCGTGGCTGGCTCGAAGGCCGTGGATGCGAGCGGCGGGACGATGCCACAGGCGAGCGCGGCGGACGACAACCGGCGGAACGTCGAACTGGTGTTGAACCTCGAGCAGAGCTCGCTCGACGAGTTGTATGCCAGGGCGCGCCCGAAGGACTCGCCGATCGGGGCGGGCAATCGCCTCGGAAAGGGCAAGAAGCGTGGGCGCGGGCCGAACGGGAATGGACCGCCTCAGAACGGCGCGGGGATGGGTGATGAAGTCGGGCCGGGCTGGTGAGTGACGCCTGGTGGCGGCGTGGGTGGTGCGGAGCGGAGGACGGGCAGAGCACAGGGAATCGCGATGAAGGGCTTACGAATGTTGAGCGATCATGGTGAGCGCGGGTCGAGGGCGTCGCGGCTGGTGTGGGCGGCGGGGCTGGCGGCGAGCTTGGGTGTTGCCTGCGCGGCGTGGGCGCAGCCGATCGGAGCTACGGCCACGAGCGCGATGATCGAGCCGCCCGAGGGTGAAGTCCCGATGGACGCGAGCGCGCCGGACATGGCGATGCCTCCGGACGCGATGCAGCAAGGCGCGGCGCCGGCGAGCGCCGGCGCGCTGGCGCCAGCGCAGAAGAAGGCTCTGCGCGCGATGTACGACGCGCTCTCGCCCGATCAGCAGGCGCAGATGATGGCGTATTACGCCGACCTGGGCCTCGATCTCGATCAGGAGTTCGGGTTTGCGGCGGCGCGGAATGCGCAGATGAGCAAGGGCATGCAGATCGTCAACGCGATGCGCGCGATGAACTTCCAGCGCACGCCGGCGGCGGTCCTGGGCGCGCGTTCGAGCCTGGGATTCGGGCAGGTGCCCTTCCCGAACCCGGAGAAGGCGACGCCGATGGACACCGCGCGCTGGATCCACCTGCACACGCTCGCGGGAGAGTGGAGCACGCTCGGGTCGTACCTGAAGTCCAGGCCGCTCCCCGAGGGCGACGCGATCTACTCGTTCATACTGCAGGGGCTTTCGCGCGGCGATGCGGGGCTGCTGCCGGAAGAAGCGCTCGACGTTGCCGAGGCGTGCCCGGGAGAGTTCAAGCCGTGGATGATGGAGTCGCTGGGCAGGATGCTGGGCACAGCCGCGGGAAAGAACAGCACGGGCGCGATGCTCGCGCGTATCCGGACGGGCACCCGCCTGTTCGGCAACGCGGACGAGGTTTCGCGCCGGCGGACCGTCGAGTTCCTGTCGGGCGGCGGGCTTGTGAAGGAGGCGTACGAGTATCTGTCGCCCGCGGAGAAGGCCATGGAAGCGGGCGACGCGGAGCTGCTCCTGGTTCACGCGAAGTACAAGCTCGCGCTCGCGGAGGGCGCGGGCCAATCGCCGCAGGGCGCGAGCCTGAAGCAGGAGGCGTGGTCGATCCTGACGCGCACGGCGCTCCTGGCGAGCGCGAAGCCCGAGCCGCGGAAGCAGGCGCTCAAGCTCGCGATCGAGATGATGCACGAGTTGCCGAAGTCGTCGTACGGCGCGTGGCTGTCGGAGGTGTTCAGCGACCGTGTGCTCGGGCCGGTGGCGCTGGAGCTGATGGCGTTGGAAGCGGCGGGGCTGGGCGATTCGAAGAAGTCGGAGGAGGAGCGGGCGCAGACGATCCTGACGCTGAAGGAGGGCGTCGATGCGCTGATCGAGCGTGGGGACGCGGACTCGGCGACGCTGCGCGTTCCGCTCAGAATGCTGACAACCGCGCTGGTGACGGAGATGGAGCACGCGGTCGACGGCAACGATCAGAACCGGGGCGGGCGGCGCGGCATGATGGGCGGGCAGGGTGTGTCGCGCGAGGCGCAGCTGCTGCTGCGCGCGATCCCGAACGAGCGGTGGCTCTCGGGTCTCGAGCCCAGCCTGTCGATGCGGGCGAGGAAGGCGTCGATCGCGATCGCGCTCAAGGCCGACGAGACGGAGCAGGCGCTGTCGCTGTTGCGTGACGCGATCAAGGCGGCGCCCGCGGACGCGGCCAATGTGGCGGATCACCTGCTGGTTCACTGGGAGAAGCAGTTGAATCCGCCCGCGCAGAACAACGACATGGACTATCAGTGGTATTTCTACTACCGCGAGTTTCTGCCCATGGCGCCCTTGACGCGGGGTCGGCAGCAGCGGAATCTCGATCGCCTCGCGGGCCTGGTGCGAGAGCTGCAGGCCGCCGGTGTTGATACGAGCCGCCTGCCCGGGCTGGTTCCGACGTTCAAGGCGTGCCACGCGGTGACCGAGGTGTATGACAAGGGCAACATCGAGCGGGTGTTCGGGGCGATACCTTCGATGCCCGCGGCGACGGGCGTGACGCTGGCGCAGTCGATGGCCGCCGGGCTGAACGGCAGCTGGCGCAGCCGCCAGGAGCAGCGGAAGACCGGCGCGAAGCGCACGGACGTCGAGATCGCGGCGATGGTCGACAAGGGATACGGCCTTGCGCTGGAGCTGATGGACGCGGCGATGGCGAGCGATCCATCGGCGTGGAAGATCGCGGGGGTGCGGGCGGGGATCGCGTTCGACCGCATGCAGTTCCAGCTCACGCAGGGCAAGATCGCCGACGCGGGCAAGCAGAACGACTATCGGCGCGAGGCGTTCGAGGCGTTCGCCCGGGCGGCGGAGCGGTACAGCGCGGCGATCAGCGCGGGGACGGAGCGGGACGACCCGACGATCTACCGGCGCTGGTTCGGCGCCGCGATGGGGACGGCGGAGTTGAATTTCCTGCGTCCCGACGATCTGCCCAAGGAAGGCACGGCGCAGGACGATCAGATCGAGCTGATCCGAAAGTCGATCGATTCCATGCCGCCCGAGGCGCGCGACCGCCACCTGGCGACGCTGGCCTCGGACGTGATGGGGGCGGTGGGTGGTGCGGACCCGGAGGTCAAGCCGCGGCTGGTGAAGCACGCGCTGAGGATCATCAAGGACCATCCCGCGGGCGCGGGGCTGCGCGCGATGCAGGAAGTGTATCTCGACCTGGTCAAGAACGAGCTTCGCCTGCGCCTCACGATCGACGGCGACGATCGCGTCGGCGTGAACAAGTCATTCGGCGTGCTGGTGTCGCTGCGCTACACGAACTCCGTCGAGCGCGAGACGGGCGGCTTCGGCAAGTACCTGCAGAATGGCGTGTACGGGCGCGTCGGCAACAGCTATCGCGAGATGAACTATCGCGACGAACTGAAGAAGAACGTCGAGTCGACGTTCGCGAAGGGCTTTGGCGTTGAGTCCATCGGGTTCTTTGATCCCTTCATGCCCGCACGCGGCGTGGTCGAGGATGGTCAGGACGGCTGGGTCGAGAAGCCGATGGCGTACGTGATCGTGACGCGGAAGGACGCGAGCACCGATCGCCTGCCGCAGATGGTGATGGACATGCAGTTCACCGACCAGACCGGGCCGGTGACGCTGGCGCTCCCGAGCAATACGCCGCTGCTCGCGCAGGGCGAGGCGAGCGCTCGCCGCCCCGTCAAGAAGCTGGCGGTGTCGCAGCTTGTCGACGTTCGCCCGGTTGAGTCTCCCGGCCCGAAGAACGAGGCGCCGAGTCTTGAAGTCATGCTGAAGGGCGAGGGCGTGCTCCCGGCGATCGAGGACATTCTTGTCGGAGTGGAGAACGCGCTGCCGGGCTACGAGGTCGATCGCGAAAAGATCGAGCGGCGTCCGCCGATCGTGCTGCAGGAGGGCTCGGTGTCGAGCGGGCGGTACGCGTGGATGTCGTCGAACGAGGAGCCCAAGGAGGGCTACCCGGAACCCGACGAGACGGGCATGTATCGACTGAAGACCGAGCAGTCGGTGCTGGTCCCGTTCAAACGCTCTTCGGGCGGCGTGGCAAGCAGCTTCACGCTCCCAAAGCTGCGCGAGGGCGAGCAGGCGACGCTCGATGCACGCGCCTACGCGGACCTCGACATCGTCCCCGTGACGGGCGCGAGCGTTGCGGTGTCGACGCGGTTCTGGACGCCGCCCATGATCACGCTCTCGGCGTTGGCGGGCGCGGTGGTCGTGATGCTGGTGTGGCTGGCGCGTCGTCCGCGGGTGGAGGTGGCGCTGGCGGGGTCGCCCTTGGCGGGCGTGAAGATGACGCCCTTGAGCGTCGTGACGTCGCTGCGTCGCCTGCGTGCCGCGAGGAGTGCGGCGACGAACGGCGAGCTTGATCGCGACATCGCCGAACTGGAGCTCAAGTACTTCGGGCCCGGGGCGCCGGACGCGGGCGTTGACGTGGATGAGTTGCGTGGGGTGGTCGAGCGGTGGGCGAAGCAGAGCGCCTGATGCGATTTGAGTCGGTGAAACGCCCGTGGTTTGTCGATGTTCGCGTGAGCGTCGCGCTCTTTGAACAAAGGCGCGGGCGGAAGGCACGCGCGTCGTTCGATGCCGTGATCGTGTAGCATGACGGCTCTTGTCAAAGGAGCTTTCCATGCAGCGCGCCGCCATTCTCTCCGCGTCGATTCTCGTTTCGCTGGCCGCCGCGACCGCGCTTGGTCAATCGGCGTTGGAGAAGTCGTTCCGCGATCCGCCGCGCGAGGCCAGGCCGCACACGTGGTGGCACTGGATGAACGGCAACGTGACGCGTGCGGGGATCACGGCGGACCTGGAGGCGATGAAGCAGATTGGCCTGGGCGGGGCGCAGATCTTCAACGTGTCCGAGGGCATCCCCGAGGGGCCGATCCAGTACAACACCGACGAGTGGCGCGGGCTGGTGAAGTTTGCGGCGGAGGAAGCCAAGCGTGTCGGGATCGAGCTGTGCATTCACAACTGCGCGGGCTGGTCGAGCAGCGGCGGACCATGGGTCAGCCCCGAGCACGCGATGCAGAAGCTGACGATCGGCGAGACGCGCATCGCGGGCGGCACGAAGGCGGGATCGCTCGCGCAGCCCGCGAGCGTGGGCGGCTATTACCGCGACATCGCGGTGCTTGCGTTCCCGACTCCCAGGGACGACAAGGCCCGCATCGACAACATCGGCGCCAAGGCGCTGTTCGATTCGCAGTACGGGCTGCAGCCGGGCGCGGGCGCGATGCCACGCGACGCGGCGATCGGCTTCGGGTCGATCGTGGACATCACGTCGCGTCTGCGCGCTGATGGATCGCTCGATTGGGAAGCGCCGGCGGGCGGCGAGTGGACCGTGCTCCGGGTGGGGCACACGCTGACGGGCGCGATGAACGCGCCGTCGCCGAGGTCGGGGCGCGGCCTGGAGGTCGACAAGCTGAGCCGCGAGGCGCTCGACGCGTTCTGGGCGGGCGGCATGCAGCCCTTGCTCAAGTCGCTGGGCCCCTTGGCGGGGAGCGTGCTGAACAACAGCCTGATCGACAGCTATGAGATGGGCTGCCAGAACTGGACGCCGAAGTTCCGCGAGGAGTTCCGGGCGCGGCGCGGCTATGACCCGTTGCTCTATCTCCCCGTCGTCACCGGGCGCGTGGTGGGGAGCGATCAGGAGAGCGAGAAGTTCCTGTGGGACTTCCGGCGCACCATCGGCGATCTCTTCACCGACAACTACTACACGCGTTTCTCGGAGCTCTGCAAGGGCGCGGGGATCATGATGTCCGCCGAGCCTTACGACGGCCCTTTCGAGTGCCAGCAGGTGGCGCGCGACGCCGACATCGTGATGGGCGAGTTCTGGGTCGACGGCGGGATGAGCGGTTCGTGCAAGCTTGCCGCGAGCGTCGGGCACGTGTACGGCAAGAAGTACGTCGGGGCCGAGTCGTTCACGGCGGTCCCGAGCGTCGGCAAGTGGTTGAATACGCCGCAGACGCTCAAGGGCATCGGCGATCTCATGTACACCGTGGGCATCAACCGCTACATCGTGCACCGCTATGCGCACCAACCCTGGACCGGCGTGAACCCGGGCATGACGATGGGCCAGTGGGGGACGCACTTTGAGCGCACGACGACGTGGTGGGAGCCCGGTTCGGCGTGGGTGACGTACCTGGCGCGGTGCCAGTCGCTCTTGCAGCAGGGCAGGTTCGTGGGCGACGCGGTGTACTTCTTCGGCGAAAGCTCGCCCAACGGGTACGGCCTGCAGAACGAGCTGAAGAGCGCGGGATTCGACTACGACATGTGCGGGACGGACGTGCTCATCGACCGCATGAGCGTGAAGGACGGGCGGCTGGTGCTCCCGAGCGGCATGAGCTATCGCCTGCTCGTGCTGCCCGACACGCCTTTCATGACGCCCAAGCTCGCGGCCAAGGTGCGCGATCTGGTCAAGGCCGGCGCGAACGTGGTGGGGCCCAGGCCTGCCGCGTCGCCCAGCAACGCGGGCGGCGACGGCGCGAGTCTCGGGGTCGCCGCGATCGGCGCCGAGGTGTGGGGTGATTGCGACGGCGTGGGTGTGAAGCGTCACGCTTATGGCAAGGGCATGGTCTATTCCGGTCAGTCGCCGATGGAGGTTCTGGCCGCGATGAGCGTCGCGCCGGATGTTTCGTTCGCTCCCGCGCGCGAGGGCGCCCTGAAGCCCAAGATCGCCTGGATTCACCGGAACATCGACGGCGCGGATGTGTACTTCGTCAGCAACCAGAAGGCCCGCGCCGAGGACGTGAAGCTCTCGTTCCGCGTGGGCGACCGCACGCCGGAGTTGTGGCATGCGGAGACGGGAGAGACCGAAGCGGCGCCCGTGTGGAGCCTCGGGAAGGACGGGCGGACGAGCGTGTCGCTGCGCCTGGAGTCGTGGGGGTCGGTGTTTGTCGTGTTCCGCGAGAAGTCGAGCGGCACGCACGTTGCGAGCGTCACGGCGCCGGAGGCCCAGGGGGCGGCCAAGCCGCCGAAGATCGTCGTGAAGAAGGCGGTGTACGAGGCGATCGACGGCACGGGCGGCACGGATGTGACCAAGATCGTCGCGTCGATGATCGATAGCGGCGAGGGCGAGATCCCCGCCAACAACGGGCTCTTCGGCGATCCGACCTACAACCATCGCAAGCGTCTCCGCGTCGAGTACACGATCGACGGCAAGGAGGCGACGAAGACGGCGGACGAGAACGCGTCGCTCGTGATCTTTGATTCGGGCGGGCCGGGCGTGCCGTTCACGCATCAGATGGTGGCGGGGCGCTCGGGCCTGGAGCTGCAGGCGTTCCGCGCCGGGGTGTACGACGTGACCCGGGCCGATGGGAAGTCGGCGAAGGTCGATGTGAAGAGCGTGCCGACGCCGATCGACGTCGTTGGTCCGTGGGGCGTGAAGTTCCAGAAGGACCGCGGCGCACCGGACTCGATCTCGATGGACAGGCTTGCGTCGCTGTCTGAGTCCAAGGTCGACGGCGTGAAGTACTTCTCGGGCGCCGCGGACTATGAAGCGACGTTCACGCTCCCCGCGGGAACGGTCGCGCGCGATCACGCGGTGCGCCTGTCGCTGGGCGGCGTGCGCGACATCGCGGAGGTATCGATCAACGGCAAGAGCCTCGGCGCGTGGTGGCGAGCGCCATTCGAGAGCGATGTCTCCTCCTTTGTGAAGGATGGGAGCAACACGCTCAAGGTCCGCGTCACCAACACGTGGGTCAATCGTCTCGTGGGCGATGAGCAACTCCCGGACGATTGCGAGTGGAACGGCATCACGATCAAGAAGTGGCCCGACTGGTTCAAGGCCGCCAGCGCCACGCCGCTGAAGGACCGGCCCGAGAAGGGGCGGTTCACGTTCACGACGTGGAAGCACTGGCACAAGGACTCGGCGCTGCCGGAATCCGGATTGCTCGGGCCGGTGAAGGTGCTGGTGGGCACGCGCGTCAAGGTTGATTAGGCCCGTAAACCGCCCTGTGATTGCGGTGCATCGTGGGTGCGGCACGCGATATCCCGCTGCAACGGCGGGCGATTGTGATAGACTGCGCCGTTGATGCGGAGGGTGTGGATCAATCGCGGCGCTTGGTCCGTGCTCACGTGCGTGGGCGTCGCCGTCACTTCGCTCGCCTGGGCCGCGCGGGAGCCGATGCGCGGCACCGCGAGCGCGTCCGCTCAGCCGCCGTTGCCGGGCGTGCGATCGGCATCGAGCGAGCCGCCCGACGAGCTTGCGCTCGAACTCGATCGTCGCCTTCATGACGATGTGCGGCCCCTGCTCGCGACGTATTGCCTTGCGTGCCATGGGGGCGAAGACGCCGAGTCCGGCGTGCATCTCGACGCGCTCGTTGGGGTGCGGGCCGCGCTCACGGACGATCTTGATCTCCGCGTGCTGCGCGACATGATCACTTCGGGCGACATGCCGCCCAAGAAGGAGAAGCAGCCGAGTGAGCACGAGCGGCTGATTCTGTCGCAGTGGATCGACTCGGCCCTGGCTTATGTGCCCACCGATGCGCCGATCGACCCCGGGTGGTTCACGATCCATCGCCTGAATCGCGTCGAGTACCGCAACACGCTGCGCGATCTGCTCGGGGTCGATCCCGCGAAGGCGGATCTTGCCGCCAAGCTGCCCGCCGACGACATGGGTTATGGCTTCGACAACATCGCGGACGTGCTGTCAACGTCCCCGGTGGCGGTCGAGCAGTACCTCGCGGCGGCAGACCAGGCGATCGAGATCGCGCTCGGGCCGATCATCGAGATCGGCGACACGCCGCGCCCGCTCCGCCCCCTGCAAGGCGAGCACGGCCAGCCGCTCTCGCGCGGCGGGTTCTTTCTCTACTCCAATGGCCCGGCGGGCTCGCGGTTCGACGTGCGCGCGACGGGCGATTACGCGATCCGCGTCAGGGCGTGGGAGACGCCGGGCGGCCCGGACCGATCGCACATGAGTGTGCGTCTCGACGGGAAGTCCGTCGGCGAGTTCGACGTAAACGCGACACAGGCCTCGCCGCAGGAGTTCTCTGTCAGGGCTCGTCTCTCGCGCGGCACGCACAAGGTTGCGGCCCACTTCACCAACGATTTCTACGAGCAGGACAAGGCCGATCGGAATCTCGCGATCGAGTCCATCAGCATCGCCGGGCCGCTCGATGAAGCGACGACGGAACGATCCGCGGCATGGTCGCGCGTCTTTGCTCCGGCGCAGGGCGACGGATCCGACGCCGAGAAGGCGAGGCGCGTGCTTCGTGAGTTCGCGGGGCGGGCGTATCGCCGACCCGCCAGCGGCGTGCAGGTTGACGCGCTCGCGCGTGTGTACGCCAGCGAGCGAGACGCGGGGCGGTCGTTCGAGGAGTCGATCCGAACGGCTCTCTCCGCCGCGTTGGTATCGCCCAACTTCCTGTTCCGCAGCGTGGCGCACCCCGACGCGGGCGATCCGGAGTCTCGGTACACACTCGACGGCTACGAGCTTGCGAGCCGCCTGTCGTACTTCCTGTGGAGCAGCGCTCCCGACGACGATTTGCTCGCCAGGGCCGCGGACGGATCGCTCGCGTCGGACGCGGTGCTGGGCGCGCAGGTCGCGCGCATGTTGAAGGACGCGAGGGCGGCGGCGTTCGTTGAGAACTTCAGCGGGCAGTGGCTGCAGCTCCGGGCATTGGAGGGGCACAACGTCGACGCCGCCCAATTCCCGGACTTTGACGAGCGACTGCGCGCCGACATGGTGCACGAGGCAAGGCTCTTCTTCGCCGACACCATCGCGTCGAACCGCAGCGTGCTCGATCTGATCGACGCACGCGACACGTTCCTCAACGCGCGCCTCGCGGCCCACTACGGAGTGCCGGGCGTTCGCGGCGATGAATTGCGCAAGGTCGCGCTCCCGCCCGAATCGCCCCGCGGCGGCGTGCTGACCATGGGCGCGGTGCTCACGCTCACGAGCTATCCGACACGCACGAGCCCCGTGAAGCGAGGGCTCTTCGTGCTCGACCAGGTGCTCGGCGCCCCGCCACCCCCGCCGCCCGCGGATGTGCCGCCGCTCGAGCAGGCGGCGAACGTGGGCCCGAACGCGACGACGCGCGAGAAGCTGGCGGCCCATCTCGCGGTCGCGAGCTGCGCCGCGTGCCACAACCGCCTCGACCCGCTGGGGCTGTCGTTCGAGCACTTCGACGCCGTGGGCGGGTGGCGCGATTCCGAGCATGGGCGCCCCATCGACGCGAGCGGTTCGCTCCCCGGCGGTGTCGCCCTCAATGGCGCGGGCGACGTGAAGAAGACGATCCTCGCGCGGAGCGATCAGTTCGTCGAGGCGCTGTCGGGCAAGGTGCTGACCTACGCGATCGGGCGCGGCATGGAGCCCTTCGATCGTCCCGCCGTCCGCGCCATCGCGCGGCGCACACGCGCGGCGGGCGACCGCATGATCACGCTCATCGAATCGGTGGTGCTGAGCGAGACGTTCAGAACCTGCCGCGGAAGGAGCCACGAGCATGAGTAGCCAACTTTCGCGCCGAACAGTGCTTCGTGGCCTGGGAGTGACGATGGCCCTGCCGATGCTCGAGTGCATGGCCGGCCCAGTCCGGGCCGCCCGTGCGATCGCGGGCGTGGCCGGAGGTGGTGCGGGCGGTGCGACGGCCGGGGGCGCGATCGGCGTTGCGCCCGTGCGCCTCGCGTACGTCTTCATGCCCAACGGCGTGAACTACGACGCGTGGCTCCCCAAGCCCGGCGCGACCGCGACCGACTTTGCGCTCTCACCCACGCTCGAAGCGCTCGCGCCCGTCCGCGGCAACATCAACGTCCTCACCGGGCTCACGCTCCAGAAGGCCCGCGCCAACGGCGACGGCCCGGGCGATCACGCGCGATCCTCCGCCTCCTTCCTCACCGGAATGCAGGCCCGCAAGACCGCGGGAAACGACATCAGGAACGGCGTGAGCATCGACCAGGTCGCGGCGCAGGCGATCGGCAGCGAGACGCGCCTGCCGTCGCTCGAGCTGGGCTGCGAGATGGCGCCCTCGTCGGGCAATTGCGATTCGGGGTACTCGTGCGCGTACTCGTCGAACATCTCGTGGCGCGACGAGGCCACACCGATGGCGAAGGTCGTCGATCCCGCCGCGGCGTTCGAGCGTCTCTTCGGCGATGTGACCCAGGCGGCCGCCGCACGCGAGCGTCTGAGCCGGCGCAAGAGCATCCTCGATTTCGTGCTGGAGGACTCCCGCACGCTGTCAAACCAGCTCGGCACGGGCGACCGGCGGAAGCTCGATCAGTTCCAGAGCGCGGTGCGCGAGATCGAGCAGCGCATCGAGCGGGCGCGGAACGAGACCGAGCCGCGGAAGCTCCCCGCGATGAGCGCGCCCGCGGGGATCCCGGACAAGCTGAGCGAGCACTTCGACCTGATGTACGACATGCTCCTCCTGGCGTTCCAGACCGACACGACGCGCGTCGCGACGCTGATGCTCGCGGTCGACGGGAGCAACCGCACCTTCCCGGAAATCGGCATCAACGAGGGGCACCACCAGCTCTCGCACCATCAGAACAACCACGAGATGATCGAGAAGATCAGGCGCATCGATCGCTTCCACGTCGAGGGCTTCGCGCGCTTCGTCAAGAAGCTGGGTCAAACGCGCGAGGGCGAGGGCTCGCTCCTGGACAACTGCCTCGTGATGCTGGGAGGCGGGATCAGCGACGGCAACAGGCACAACCACGAGGACCTGCCCATCGTGCTCGCGGGGCGCGGCGGGAGCACGATCGAGACCGGGCGATTGATCCAATCGCCGCGTGAAACGCCGCTGTGCAACCTGTACCTCTCGATGCTGGAAAGGGCCGGTTGCCCGCGCGACCACTTCGCCGACAGCACGGGCGTGCTGAGCCTGTAGGGCGGGATGCCGCAGCCCGCAGGGGCTGTCGTATCGCCGGTGGTTCGTTGCATTATGTCGGCGTGCCGGCCCGTACGATCATGGGATGCTCGGCGCGATCGAATGGCTTTCCGTCGGGGGGTACGCGACCGGGGGCGTCGCGGCGGTGGTGCTTCTGATCGCGCTCGTCGGCGATCGTTCGCGCGGGCGGCGTCGCTGCCCGGGGTGCTGGTACGACATGTCGGGTGTTCCTCGCCCGACCTCGGCGGCGCCGGTGACGTGCCCGGAGTGCGGGAAGAAGGCGGTCACCGAGAGCCAGCTCCTGAGGCCGCGGCGATTGCGACCAGCCGCCATCGTGGCGTTGCTCGTGGCGGCCTCGGGCGGGTACCTGCTCGAAGTGAACACAAGAAGCGGCGAGGATCTTCGGACGAAGTGGATACAAACGACGGCGCTCGCGTTCATCGCCCCGGTTGAGAGAGCCAGCAATCCAGACCTTCTCTACCAAGCGGCTGTTCATCGAACGCGGCATCGCACATGGGCGTGGCAAGAGGCGATCTTCGCCATGCGTTTGCCCGACATAGATCCGAGTCTCCTCGATCATGTCATCGAGTCGCGGTCGCGCTGGCCCAGCGGCTCGCGTCCGTTGTTTCGACTTGCATATCTGAGGTCGCTCGAGCCCGCACTGCTCGAAGCATCGGTGCGAGCTCGTCCCGTTGATTCAGCGATGGAGGAGATGGCGATAAGAGGCAACCGACCCGATCCGCTCGGAGGATTCACGGATAGATTCATTGCGTCCGCGCCTCCAACCGTGACAATTGGTCCCGAACTGCCCACTGGTCATCACGTGGCGGAATTCGATGTGAGCTACGAGCGGCCATTCCACGCGACACTCAGGCGCCGAGTCCACGTCGAGTTCGACATCGCGCCGCCGGGCGAGGTGGTATTGCCCGCGTGTGAAGACCAGCGCATCGACGCGGCCGTTCGATGCAGCCTCCGCTGGCAGGTCTACACCGATCGGGTGCCCGAGTGGACGCGCATGCAGTGGAGGTTCGACGAGGACAAGATGTGGAAGTCGGCCTGGGACTTCGTGCCGAGTGGAGGACCGTATCCGATCGTGGCGCTCACGATCGAGGTCCTCGACGGGAAGCAGGTCGTCCATTCGGCGACGATGGTCTATGGTGGTGGTGACGTCGATCAAACGCTCGAGGCGCCGCTCACCGATTTCGGCGGCCTCGTTGAGCCCCCTTTGGCCGAGGATCAGGACCAAGGGATGAGACTCAAGCCGGGTGTGCTCGAACGTCTCCGGGTTCGCGTTCGGTCGAGCGAAGCAATCGCGGCCCGCAGCCTTCGTGCCCCGTGTCATTGGTCCGGTGACTTCGAGGCGCCGCTCACGGACTTTGCGCGCGACGACCACTGATTGTCTCTTGATGCGTCAGAAGCGAGCGAGGACCATTCGCCGGTTGCGCTGTCCTCTGACTTCTCAAAAACAACCCCGCCCGCGAGGGTGGGCTCACGGGCGGGGAAGTGAGATCGGCGGCGGGCGAGTGGTGGGTGGAGATCCCGCCGCCAGTCAATGCGCCCGGACGTTGGTGGGTCGCCCGGGCACGAGAGCCGGATCAGGCCGAGAACCTCTGGTCAGGAGATTCCGTGGCACCCCTCGCGGGGTCGTCCGAGGCCAGTTTCCCGAGCGTCCCTGCGCGGGTGTGGCCTTGCCAGAACCGCGGGAGCCCCCAAATCCTGGAGGAAGTCCCGCGGCTGCCGTGGCGCCGAGTCCGTTCGAAGGCCCGCGCCGGCTCAAAGATCACGAATCGAGCTGTCAATCCCACCCCGAACCCGCGAAAGCCCGGGGTGGGCTCCCTCACACAACTACTTCTCCCGCCCGCCCGGGCCCTCGGACTTTTCCACGTCCAGGGCCAGCGACGGCAGGCTTGCGAACAACTCGTCCTCGCCGCTCTTCCAGGCTCCCTTGGCTCTGATCTCGAACCGGTCGCCCGACCCGATCATCACCACCTCGCCCGAAAGACCGGTCCGCTCCAACTGGTGCTTCGGGATCACGATGCGCCCAGCGCCGTCCATCTCGACGGCCTCCGCGAACCCGAACAAAGCGGCCTGGAGCCGTGCCCGCTCCGGGCTCGGCGTCAACGAACTCTTCATTTGCGCAACTAATTGTGAGAACCCGACTTCCGTATAGAGACGCAGCAGGCCGCGCTCCCACGGAACCAAGACCCAGTGCTTCCCGTCGGCCGTGGGGTCCCACTGGGCGCGGTACCGAGCCGGCACGGCCAGCCGCGCCTTGGCGTCGATCACCAGCTCCGAGTACCCTACGTACAGCAATCAGCACCGCCTCACTCCTGGATCGGCGGTGGATTATGCCCCACTTTGCCCCACGCTTCAACACAGAATGCGAAAGTTCGCGCACTTGTGCATAACTCGTGCAGAACCTGTCTGTGTTCAGTTTCCGTTGTCCTCCTGACGCGTGGAAAACTGGTGAAACCCGGAAAGCGAAGGCGGCGCAAAGACATCTGTCTCGGGGCGTTCTGCCCACTTGATCGGCATGATCGGACGTTTTTCGTGCGTGGGCGGGGAGTCCGGCTGGATTGGACGGCGTTGAACGCCGAATCCCCGACACGCAGCGGCTGGTGGCCGCGGAGAGGCTGGCGCGTGCAAGACAAGGCCGCACGGACCAAGGACGTGCTCACCCGCATTCCAGGCGGGCTCTTTGTCATGACGTCGAGCTTCGAGGGCAAGCGCGGCGGTGTGCTTGTGAAGTCGGTGATGCCCGTTGCGGAGGAGCCGCTGCTGCTGGCGGTCGCCGCGTGGAAGGGGCATGGTCTCGAGCCCATCATCCGCGACAGTCATTTCTTCGGCGTGTCGATGATCGACCCGAGCGATCGCGTGCTGGTCCGGCGTTTTTCGGGGCATCTCTCGGAGCACGGGGATCAGTTTGATTCGGTCGCGACCGAGCGGATCGTTTCGACGTCGCCGATTCTCAGTCGCTCCATCATCGCGATCGATTGCGAGGTCGTGCGTCACTTCGACATCGAGGCGGACCACGAGCTGTACATCGGCCTGGTGCTGGGCGCGAAGGTCTGCACGCCCGAGCATCCGCTCGCGGCCCACAACCCGGCGCGGCAGGTCATGAACTTCAAGTCCTCGTCGGCGCTGCGGCGCGCGGCGGAACGGCGTGCCGCCGGGGCGAAGGATCCCGACGGGCCGTCGCCGCGTGAAGCGGGCAACGGCGAGCTGCGAGAGCACGCGGAAGAGACGGCCCGCGAGCCTTCCCGCGAACCGCCGCGCGAGTCACGCCGCCCCAAGCCCGAGAAGGCCCGTGATCGCGCGTGAACGCTCGTGATTGACGCGCGGTTTGCGTGTCGCCCGCGGGTGTGCGGCCCGGACTTTCCTCGCGGGCTCGTCGGGCCCGGCGTCCTGATGGAACCAAGACGTATGTTGAACGATCACGGCTTTCGTGCCGTCACGTCGAGGCTGGTGACGAAGTCGCTCGGCCTGGTTCCCGGGGGCAGGCTCTCGACGATCTTGCGGTAGAGCGGGTCCTCCCAGTTCGTCATCGCGTCGATGTAGTGGCCTTTGGGCGTGAGCACGATGTCGGTGAGGCCCGCGGCCCGGGCCATCGCGTGCGTCTCTTCCACCAGCACCGCGCCCGCGACGCAGCCGATGAGGGCTTCCACGTCCGCGAGCACCGGGGCGGGGAGCGGCCTGAGCAGCGCCAGGTCCGACACCGCGACGCGCCCGCCGTGCTTCAGCACTCGGGCGATCTCGCGCCACACGCGCGGCTTGTCGGGCGAGAGGTTTAGCACGCAGTTGGAGATCACGACGTCGACGCTCGCGTCCGCGACGGGGAGCGCCTCGATCTCGCCCAGCCTGAACTCGACGTTGTCGAGCCCGGAATGCTCGCGGTACGACGCGATATTCCGGCGGGCCTTGCTCAGCATGTCGGGCGTCATGTCCACGCCGATCGCTCGTCCCCCGGCGCCGACCTTGGGACCGGCGACGAAGCAATCGAACCCGCCGCCGGCGCCGAGATCGAGCACGACCTCGCCCGGGCGGAGCGACGCGATCGCGGTCGGATTCCCGCACGAGAGGCCCATGTTCGCGCCGTCGGGGACGGCGGAGAGTTCACTCGAGGCGTAGCCGATCGCTTCGGCGAGCTGCTCGGGCGTGAACGCGGTCGCGCCGCAGCACCCGCCGCCCGTCGCTCCCGATGGCCCGGTGCAGCAGCCCGTGCGGGCGATCTCCGCGTACCCCTCGCGGACCTTCTCACGGACTTCGTGATGAGCGGCGGCGTCGAGCGGTGCGCCGGCGGCGCTCGAGGTGGACTCCGAGCAGCACGAATCCGAACACCCGCACGAACGTCCCGCGGACTTTGACTTGGCATGGCTCGTCATGGGAAAACTCCTTGCAGCACATCGGGAAGACGCTGGACAAACTCCTTGATCTCGTCGCGGACGCGCCGGTAGTGGGGGAGCGCTTCGGTGTCGCTCCGCGCCTCGTGCGCCAGCCGCGGTGGGTCGTCGAAACCCTGGTGGATGACGCGTGCGCCCGCGGGCAGGGTCGGGCAGGACTCGTGCGCCGAGTCGCACACCGTGATGACGCGGTCGAAGTCGAGGTCGCCCAGCGATGCGATCGCCTTTGATTCGTGGTGCGAGATATCGATCCCCACCTCACGCATCGCGATCACCGCCAGCCGGTTGAGCCCCTGCGGCGTGGTGCCGGCGGAATAGGCTTCGACGTGATCGGCGAGCAACGCGCGGGCCCAGCCCTCGGCCATCTGGCTTCGGCACGAGTTGCCCGTGCAGAGGAAGAGCACGCGGATGGGGCTAGGGCGAGCCACAGCAGCCTCCGTCTTGGCCGCACCCTCCGGGGCAGCACTCGTGAAACGCGTCGGCGAGCGAGCGGAGCAGCGTGACGAGCTCGGCGTAGCGCACCGCGTAATAGACCGTCCGCCCTTGCTTGCGGGATTCCAGCACGCCGGCGTCGGCGAGCAACGCAAGGTGGCGCGACACGACCGAGAGATCGACCGAGCAGCACTGCGCGACCTCGCTGACCGAGCAGCCGCGCCCGCACTTGGCGATGCACGCGACCAGGGCGGCCCGGGTCGGATCGCACAACGCGCGGAAGAGGTCGGGATTGAGCAGGGAATCGATCGGGGCGCGGCGCGAGGCGGCGTGCCTGGGCGTTGCGGGGCGCGAGGTCTTCGCGGTGCGACCGGCGTCTGCGGGGCGTTTGGCGTCCCGTGCCCCGCGCCGGGTCGCGGCTTTCGAGTCCGCCCGTAATCGTTTGTTTACTTGCGTCATTGTGCAAGTATTGGCCGCGCGGGCCGACTTGTCAAGCGTGGCGTCGGCGCCGACGCGTGGCGATGGCGTGATCGGACCAGAATCGGGAGGCGACGCTAGGCCAGGAGCCCGCGGACCACGGCGCCGCTCACGTCGGTGAGGCGGAAGCGTCGTCCCTGCGACATGAAAGTGAGGCGCTCGTGATCGATGCCGAGCAGCTGCAGGATGGTGGCGTGGAGATCGTGGATGTGGACGGGGTCACTGGCGATGTTGAAGCCGAACTCGTCGGTCTGTCCGAAGGAGATACCGGGCCGTACGCCGCCGCCGGCCATCCACATCGTGAAGCAGCGGGGGTGGTGATCACGCCCGTGATCGGGCGAGTCGATGTCGCCTTGGCCGACGGGCGAACGGCCGAACTCGCCGCCCCAGACGACGAGCGTTTCGTCGAGCAGGCCGCGCCGCTTCAGATCGAGCACGAGGGCGGCTGATGCCTGGTCGGTGTGCTCGCATTGGATGCGCAGCTGCTCCGGCAGATGGCGGTGCTGGTCCCAGCCGACGTGATAGAGCTGGATGAACCGGACGCCACGCTCGGCGAGTCTTCGCGCGAGGATGCAGTTCGCGCCGTACGAGCCCGGCCTGCGTGCGGCCTGGCCGTAGAGATCGAAGGTCTCGTCGGGCTCGTTCTGGATCGCGACGAGGTCGGGCACCGAGACCTGCATGCGGAAGGCGAGTTCGTACTGGGCGATTCTGGCGGCGATCTCTGGATCGCCCGTCACGTCGTGGTGGACGGTGTTGAGCGCGGCAAGGTCGTCGAGTTGCCCCCGCCGGACCTCCCTCGTCACGCCGGGCGGATTGGGCAGGAAGAGCACCGGATCGCGTCCGGCCCGCAGCTTGACGCCCTGGTGCTCCGCGGGGAGAAACCCGGCGCTCCAGAGGTGCTCGTAGAGAGGCTGGTCGCAGGTGCGCTCGACATCCTTGGAGACCATGACGACAAAGCCCGGCAGATCGTGGTTGTCGCTGCCCAGGCCGTAGACGGTCCACGCCCCGAGGCAGGGTCGCCCCGGGATCTGGTGGCCGGTCTGGAAGAACGTCATCGCCGGCGCATGGTTGATCTGCTCGGTGAAGACGGTCTTCACGATCGCGATGTCGTCGGCGATGTTCGCGGTGTGCGGCACCAGTTCGGAAAGCCATGCCCCGCTGCGGCCGTGCTGCGCGAACGCGAACTGGCTGGGCAGCAGCCTCTGCGGTTGGCCGGAGGTCATGGTGGTCACGCGCTGGCCCATGCGCACCGAGTCGGGGATGAGCTGGCCTCGCAGCGGGACGAGCCCGGGCTTGTGATCGAAGAGGTCGATCTGAGACGGTGCGCCCGCCTGGGTCAGCATGATGACGCGCTTGGCCTTGGGCGCCATCGCACGCGTGCCGGGCGGGAGCCCCGCGGGCCGCGCTCCTGCGCCGCCGGAGAGCATCATCGCGAGCGCGGCCGAACCGATGCCGGCGCCCGATCGTCCCAGAAACTGACGACGCGTCATCTCCAGGGGCCCGGCCGCCCCGCTCGGTGGCATTTCTCCGAATGGACTGCCGAATGTGGGCATGGCTATTCCCTGTTGAGGGCCTCGTCGAGGTTGAAGATGATGCTCATCACGCCGGCGTGTGCCGCGACCTCCGCGAAGCGATCCGGCGCGGGGTCCGGGCGTTCGCCGGCGCACGCGGCGTCTCGGGCGTCCTCGGGATGCGAGGCGTAGTAGTCGCGCAATCGGCCGAGGCGAGCGAGCAGCACCTCAAGCTCGCGATCGCTCGCGCGGCGCGAGAGCACGGTCTCGAACGCCCAGGCGATCCGCTCCCGGTCTCCGCCCTGGCACTGGAGCAGGGCGCGCTCGCCCAGCGCGGCGGCGGCCTCGGCGTAGGTCTCGTCGTTGAGCAGCACCAGCGACTGCAGCGGTGTGTTGGTGCGGATGACGCGGACCGAGCACCTTTGTCGTTGCGGTACATCGAAGAGGTTGGCCGGCGGCGCGGTCCGTCGCCAGAACGTATAGACGCTGCGCCGGTACAGGTCTTTGCCCTTGCCGGGCTCGTACTTGATGCGTCCGAAGCTGACGTCTTCCCAGACACCGGAGGGGTGATACGGCCTGACCGGCGGGCCGCCGAGCTTTTCCACGAGGAGTCCCGATGCCATGAGTGCCTGATCTCGCAGGACACCGGCGGCGAGGCGATAGCGAGGCGATCGGGCCAGCAGTCGGTTCTCGGGGTCGAGTTCCAGGAGTTCGTTCGAGCATGCGGAAGTCTGGCGGTAGGTCGCGCTCGTCACGACCAGCTTCAGCATGGCCTTGACATCCCAGCCGCTTTCCATGAAGCGCCACGCCAGCCAGTCGAGCAGTTCCGGGTGCGTGGGCCGCTCTCCTTGCACGCCGAAGTTGTCGGGCGTGCGGACCAGCCCCTGGCCCAGGAGCTGTTGCCAGAGGCGGTTGACCGCGACGCGCGCGGTCAGGGGGTTGTCGCGCGAGGTGAGCCAGGCCGCTAGCGTGAGGCGGTTGGGCGCGGCGACCGCAATTCCGGGCGGCGCTCCGGCGCCGGCGGTGATCGCAAGAGGCGTGCCCGGCTCGACTTCGTCGCCGGGCTGATCCCACGCTCCACGGACGAGAACGTTCGTCTTCCTTGGCTCGCTCCGGTCCCGCATGACCATGACCTTCAGGTCGCGCCCCGCGGCGTCCTTCCAGTCCAGGAGCGGCGGCATGTCACCCTGCTCGCCGCCGCCGGTCTCGTCGACGCTGTTGAAGAAGCCGAAGAACCGGTAGTAGTCTTTCTGGGTGAATGGGTCGTACTTGTGGTCGTGGCACTGGGCGCACGACATGGTGATCCCCAGGAACGTCGTGCTGGTCGCGTCGACGCGATCGTGGACGTAGTCGATCCGTGATTCTTCGACGTCGCGTCCGCCCTCGCCGTTGATCGGGTGGTTGCGGTTGAACGCCGTCGCGAGGATCTGCGCGGCGCTCGCGCCGGGCACGAGATCGCCGGCGATCTGATCGAAAACAAAGCGGTCGTAGGGCATGTTGGCGTTGAACGCGCCGATGACCCAATCGCGCCAAGGCCAGGCCGTCCGGTCCGGGTCGATCTGAAACCCGTTCGAGTCGGCGTAGCGTGCGGCGTCGAGCCACGCGGTGGCGAAGTGTTCTCCGAATCGCGGGGAGCCGAGCAGGCGATCGACCAGACGTTCGTAGGCGTCGGGCGATGGGTCGCTCGTGAACGCCGCGACTTCTTCGCGCGACGGCGGTAGCCCGTTCAGGTCCAAGCTCAGCCGGCGGATGAGCGTCTCTCGATCGGCCTGGCTCGAGAGCGCGGGCCGCGCGATCGGATGGTTCTCCAATCGCGCCAGCACGAATCGGTCGATCTCGTTCCGGCACGCCGCGGGGTTGCGCACTTCGGGAATCGCGACCGGTCGGACCGGCTCGTAGGCCCAATGCCCGCTCCATGACGCGCCCCGCTCGATCCACGCGCGCAGTCTGGCGATCTCGTCGGCCGAGAGCTGCCGCGCGCATTCGGGCGGCGGCATGCGGTCGTCCTCATCCTCGGACAGCACGCGCCGCGCAAGCTCACTCGTCGCCGGGTCACCCGGCTCCACGATGCGAGACGGAAGCGTTGGATCGTGCCCTTCGCGAAGGGCGTCGCGCGTTGGTCCGAAGAGTCCATCGCGAGTGTCCAGACGCAGCTTGGCCTTGCGCTTGGCCGCGTCCGGGCCGTGGCACGCGAAGCACGCATCGGACAGGATCGGCTTGATGTCTCGATCGAAACTGATCCCGTCGGGTGGTCCGTCCGCCCGCGACGCCGGAGGCAGACAGGCCGACAGCACGACCACCGCCATCGCACGAGCACGGGGCCCACGCAGATCAAGGGCGTATTCCCTGGCGAGCTTCATCGTGCCAGCATACCGGCCCGTGCCCGGACTCGGAACATCAAGTCGGGTTGCTGCTGCCCAAGCCACCGCCCGGTCCTTTACCGCCTTGCGTCCAGGCCGGTCCACTTGTGCGTCCAGACTTCACCCGCGGTGCTCTCGACGACGAGGTACTCGCCCTCGCGTTTCGACTTGAGGGGAACGTTGTTTTCGTCGTTCAGGTATCGCGCGTCGAGAATACCGGACTTCACGAGCTCGTCGAGCGACTCGGGCACCCGCCCGAAGGCGAGGCGGAAGGCGTAGGCCGCTCGCCCGATCGCCAGGCGGACGAAGTGCGCCTCGTGATGGGTCTTGGGCTCGCGCTTGGCGGCGGGCGGGAGCTTCAGCAGGCGCAGCATCTCGATCGCGAGCGGTCCGGGCTGATCCTTCGTGGCCTTGAACGCGATCGTGTGCGGTCCCTTGGTCAGCGTGAGCCGCCCGAGCGACAGATCGAGTTCGGCGCCGTCGGGCGTGCGGAAATCGAGCGTGCCCGCGCTGCGGGCGTCGATCTCGACGTTGTACTTGCCGTGATCTCCGCCGCTGGCGGCTGTCAGTCGCACGGCGTATTCGGCGTCGCTCTTCACTTCGAACGGGAACGACACCGACGCGTCCGGCGCGCGGTTGGTCCACAGAAGAACCGGGCGAGCGCCGAACAATCCCGAGGTGTCGATCTTCACCGCGTCGCCCAGCGACTGCCTGGCGGCCCGATAATCTCGCACGAAGTGGTGGCGGTCCCATGGCACGCGCCGATCGCTCCAGCCCGGCAGGGGCGCCCACGGCGCGGGCTCGCCATCCTGGTACCAGAACGCGACGCTGCTGATGAAGTCGGGACGCTCGACGAAGAAGCCGGCGGTGTCCTCGGGGAGATTGCCCTTGTGCTCGATCGCGACCTTGAGCGAGCGGTCGAAGTTGACGGCGTCGGCGACGTGCCAGCGATAGCACACGCCGCTGTCGCCGGTCGAATCGCCCTGCCAGCGCGGCGAGCCGAACCAGCGGCTGGTCCGCGGCCTGAATCCCCACGCGTCGTTGAAGTAATCCTCCGAGCCGGTGCCCTGCAGGCTCGGCGTCTGCTCGCCGTCGATGAAGAAGAAGTCGTCGCCCTCGCCGAACCAGCCGTCCTGCGCGAGCGTGAGGGACATCACGGTGCCGACGTATCGCCCCTTGCCGGTGAGTTCCGCGAGGACGTAATCGCGCCCGGATTGAGCCGGGAATTCCTGGCGGTACTTCGCGTAGAACTTTGGCGTGCCGGCAGGGAGGCTTGGGAGCTGGGTCCAATCGACCTGCCAGTACAGGCCGGCGCCCCGATCTGGGTTGTCGTTGGTGACGACGACCTTCGCGGATTTCTCGAAGGGCATGCGCCAGAACGACGACAGCGCGCCGGTCGGCGATACTTGGATGACATCGCTCTCGACGACCGCGGGCTTGCCCTGGCCAACGGCAAAGAAATCGGCGAGAGGCGTCTCCACGCCGGGCGTTGTGCTTCCGTCCCAGTAGATGCGGAGCGAGAGGGAATCGAGTTCGCCGGTCCATCCCGCGTGGCTGGTAAACCACATGTGGGTGATGACGCCCGGGCCTTCGAGGTGCGGCATCTCGATCGACTCGCCCGGTTGGAGCCAGGTCATGTCGAGATTCTCGGTGTTCCACGCGGGCTGCATGTTGCTCGACACGCGGCGGTTTCGCCCGACGGGCGCGAGCGCCGAGGGACTGAGCAGTTCCGTAACGGCCGCGTCCCCCGCGCGAAGGCGAGCACGCGGACGGATGGCCTGGCCGCGTTCTGCTTCCTGATCCTGCGATCCGGCACCCGCGGTGGCGCTCGCATCGACCAGCGACGCATCGATCCATGCGGCGTCGTTGGCATAGGCGAGCGCGTATTCGTAGGTCATTTCTGATTCGCGCGCCGGACCCGAGGAGTTGCGGAAGATGAAGACGCCGCCGCCCGGCATCGCGGGGTCATCGCGATAGCCGACGAAGAGGATGCTGTGGCCGTCGAACACGTCAGCGGGCGCGGCCATCTGCAGGACGTTGTTGTTCCACTCGGCCTTCTTCGGCCAGCGGAGGCCGGTGAACACCGGCCACCCGCTCGCGATCGTTTTCTTGATCGACGCAAGGTGTTCGGCGGTCAGTCCGGTGTTGACATCCCATTCCTTGATCCAGTGGAGCTGAAGCCCGAGCTTCTGGGCCGCGGCGGCCTGGGCGGTCGCGTCGGCGCTTGGCGGCGCATCGGGCTCGAACTTCTCGCGATAGGGCATGGCGGACTCGGCGCACACGCCGAATCGCTCAAAGCCCTTCCACAGATCCGAAAAGAACCCGCCGTCGGCCGCCTCGCCGACCGCCTGGTTCGAGGCCCAATTCAGAAACTCCTCGCTGAGTCGCTCGCCATCGCCCTTCGTTCGCGCGACGGCGAATTCGAGGGCTTGCGTGACGGCGAAGACGGAGCATGTGCCGCGCCCGCCCTGCACACGGGGTGTGAGCCCGAAGCCCGCGAACTTGGGGCGAAGGTCGATGGATGCTGGGATGTCGGCGACTGGGGCTGGTGTCGGCGTCTGGTCCCCAGTACGCGAGCGATCTTCGGAATGCGTCGCTGATGGAGAACGATCGGTGGTGATTCCGCTGCTCTGGGCTGACACATTCCAAGTCTGGCCGCTCGCCACCGCTGCGGCAAGAATTGCCGTCGCCTGCCGTACGAACTTCATGCCGCAACCTCCCGCGCCACTGCGCGCACATTGTCAACCCGGCAGGCTATCAGAATCGCCGCGGGTCGAGCAAGGCGTGGCGCTCGCCCGAGAGGATCCGAGCGTCGTTGGCGTTCGTTCCTTCGGCGCGTTGGGCTCAACGGTCATGGACGGCGACTATTCTAAATCAACCGGCATCGCAAAGCTCGGCCCGGGGATTTCGCCGATGTCGCGGATGCGCTTGTTGACTTCGGGGTCGCGAAGATCGATCGAGAGGGCCTGGCGGAGCGACTTCACCTGGTTGGGCTTGTCGTTGACGCTGCCGTAGAAATCGGCCAGCGAGATCAGCGGCTTGGTGGACTTTCCGCCGTCGAGACGCTTGGCGGTCTTGTATGCGGAGAGGGCCTCGTCGGCGTTGCCGATCTTGGCGGCGTAGGTGCCCAAGCGCAGGAAGTCGTTGATCTGGCCGCGCTCCAGCGAGAGGCGTCGGAGGAAGGTCATGAGCGTGTCCTGCTCCTTGGCTTCGTAGAGCGCAACGCAGTAAGCGTCGATGACCTCGTCGCGGGTGGGGTCGACCTCGTAGGCGATCGCGAGCTGCTCGCGGGCCTTCATGGGGTCGTTGACCTTGAGGCACGACATTCCCAGGCCGTAGCGGGCGGTTGGGTCGCCCGGATAGCGTTCGACGAGCTGTTCGTACTCGGCGCGGGCGAGCTCGTAATCGCCCTTGTCGTAGGCGGCCTCGGCGGCGGCGCGGATGACGTGGATCGGGCGCTGCTGGCTGCAGGCCGAGAGGGTCGAAAGGGCGGCGACGAACAAGGTGAGGGCGAGGCGGCGGGGCGCGTCCATGAAGCAACTCCGGTCGTTTGGCGGCGGCGGGGCGACCATGCCCCGGGCGTCCGCGAGGGCTTCAATGGTATCGGCCAGTTGCCACCTTGGCCCGGAGTAGTCGATGACCCCTTCCCAGCCCCTCAAGTCCGTTGCCAGCGTGATCTTGCGCCACGACACTCCCGATGGCGGAACGCACTTTGACTGGATGATCCTGCTGGAGAGCGGGCGGCTCATGACGTTTCGGGTGGACGCCCGGCCGGATGAGGCCGCGGTTCGGTTTGGGGTGACACGCCTGGTCGATCACCGGGCGGCGTACCTGGACTACGAGGGCGAGATCAGCGGCGGGCGGGGGCGGGTGACGCGCGTGGCCCGCGGTGAAGTGCGCCTGCTTGAACTGGCAGACGAGCGGGTGGTGTTGGAGGGGTGGTACGCGGGCGCGGATGGCACGGGCCTCCGCAAGCCCTCGCGATGGAAGGGGCGTCGGGTGAACGCCGACCTGTGGGAATTCGAGCGGACGGATGCGAAAGGCGAGTGAGAGGGGCGACGGTTGCGGGCGGAGGCTGCTCTGTTGTGATTGCCCGCGCGCGGTCGATACTCTGGCGTCATGTGCGGGATTGTCGGCGTCGCGACGACGTGGCCTCATCCTGTGTCCGTTGATGACGCGACGCTGCGGCGGATGCGCGACCGCCTTGCGCACCGCGGGCCCGATGGCGCCGGCCTCTGGCGCTGCGAGAACTTTGCGCTCGCCCATCGGCGTCTGGCAGTCGTCGACCTGTCCGAGGCGGCCCATCAGCCCATGATCGCGTCGGGCGGGCGGCACGCGATCAGCTACAACGGCGAACTCTACAACGATCTTGAACTTCGGCGCGAACTGAGCGCGGAGGGTGTTGGATTTCATTCGGCGTCCGACACCGAGACCGTGCTTCATGCGCTGACGCGTTGGGGCACCGGAGCGATCGCCAGGCTGCGCGGGATGTTCGCGCTGGCGCATGTCGATGTCGATGCGAAGAGGCTCGTCTTGGCGCGCGACCCGCTCGGCATCAAGCCTCTGTACTACGCCGTGGTCCGCGTGGGCGGCGGCGCGGACGCCCGCGACGAGCTGGTCTTTGCCAGCGAAATACCGGCGATTCTCGCGCACCCCGCGGTGCGGGCGCGCCCCGATCCGATCACGGCCAGCGCGTACCTCACGACAATCCGCGTGACGCTCGGGCCGCGAACGCTCTTCGCGGGCGTGCGCACGCTGCTCCCCGGGCAGACGCTGGAGGTTGATCTTTCGGGAGAACACGCGGCGGTGAAGTCCTCTGACTCGTGGGGCGATTCCCGCGTCGCTGCGGCGGGAAGCGAGTGGACGCTGGAGCGTGCGAGCCATGCCGTGCGAGCCTGCGTGCGTGATTCCGTGCGGCGCCACCTGCGGTCCGACGTGCCTGTGTGCGAGTTGCTCTCGGGGGGCGTCGACAGCTCGATTATCGCAAGGATCGCCGCCGAGATCGCGGGCGAGAGGCGGACCGCGGGGGGCGCGAGCGACCAGCCCGCGGGCCTTTGCGACACGATCGCGGATCGTGATGGGCATGTGATGACCTATTGCGCTGGAGCCGCGAGCGCCGATGGGCAGGCCGGTAGCGACGACTTCGCGTATGCGAGATTGATGGCCGAGGCGATTGACGGCCGTCACACCGAGGTGCTTGTCGATCGCGCGATGTTCGCGAGCCAGTGGGAGTCGATGATCCGCCGCACCGGCGTGCCGCTCAGCACGCCCAACGAAGTTGCGATCAACGCGGTGGCGGCACGGATCCGCGCCGACGGGCGTGTCGTCGCGCTCTCGGGCGAGGGCGCGGACGAGCTCTTCGCGGGATACGTCGCGCCGATGCAGGGGATCTTCGAGCGCACGCGTGGCAGGAGCGAAGCTCAGTGGCGTCGCGAGGGCGGAACGCACCAGCTGGTGAGCAACGCGTGGATGTCGCCGGAGGTGAAGCGGGAGGCGATTACGAAGGAGTTCCGCCGCGTGAGCGAGGACGACGAAACGCTGCGCGCGACCTATGACGCGGAATTCGAGCGCGCCTCGCTGGGCGTTGATGACCCCGCCGAGGCGCACCTGCGGTTCATTCGGCGGATCAATCTCACTGGGCTCCTGCTTCGTCTCGACAGCGCCTCGATGCTCGAGGGCATCGAGGGACGCACACCGATCGCGGATATCGAAGTGGCGCGGCTCGCCAACGAACTGCCAATGGGCATGAAGTTCGCGACGAGCGGCGACGGATCGGGCGCGGGCTCGGCTGGACTGACGAGGAGCAAGATCGCGTTGCGCGACGCCTTTGCGGGCGATCTGCCGCGAGAGATCGTGCAGAGACCCAAGGCGAGTTTTCCCCTGCCATTCCAGTCGTGGGTGGTCGATCGTGGTTCGGAGATCGAGCGGTCGGAGTGGGCGCGTGGAGTGTTCACGCCGATGCTGCGCGAGATGATCCGATCGGACGCGTCGAAGGTGTGGCAGCTCGCCTGGCCCTCGATCAACCTGGCGATGTGGGCGCGTGTGTGGTGGGAGTAAACGGATAGGCCAGCGCGGGGCGGCCGATGTGCGCCGCCGGAAGGTTCGTCGGCGCGTGCGCTATCCCGCAGCATCACGATCGCAGCAGCAGTCGGTGAGCGGGGAGTCCGCCTCTCGCGTTGAATAGACTGGCTTGGCGGCGCTCCGAAAAAGGCTGCCCGCGAGAGAAACTCACGGGCAGCCCAAGAACACGGCATCGATGAGCGAGATGGCGGGGTCCGAGACCGATCAGTGATCGCTGGTTGTTGCTTCGGGGTTGATGCGATCGTCCCACCAGGTGGCGTTGTCGCGGCCGACGCGGCGCGGGCCGTCGACGGGGCGTTTGGCGTGGCACTTGGTGCAATCGGCGAGCATCTGCTCGTTGCCGCCGCGGTGGCAGTCGAGGCATTCGAAGTAGGCGTGATCGCCTTCGAGGGCGACGCCGGTTCGGCTGTGATCAAAGCCCTGTTCGCCCCAGCGTTTGGCGTGGCACGGGAGGCAGGCGCCGGTGACGGGCTTGCTGGGGAACTCGTTGGGCTTGTGGCAATCGTTGCAGGCGAGGGAGGCGTGCCCGGGGCGGAGCCACCATCCGGTGCGCTGGGCGTGATCGAACGCGGGGCGTTCGCGGAGGTCGTGACAGGTGACGCAGCGGTCCTGGGAGTGGCAGTTGTAGCAGGTCTGTTGCCGGTTCACGACGGGGCGGGCGGCCATGCTGCCGTGGCATTCGCTGCAGGAGTTGCCGCTGTGGCACTCGACGCACTTGATGCCGAAGCGTTCGGTGTGGTCCTTGTGATGGAAGGTGACCATCGGGATGCCCTTGTTGCCCGTGGTGTAGACGTAGGAAGCGTGGGCCTCGGCGCGGGGCTGGAGGTTGCCGCGGAGGCGTTCGGCCAGGCCGGGGTTGGCGCGGATGTTCCCGGAGACGATGTGGCAGAACCCGCATGCGTTGTCGTGGGTCCAATCGCGGTGGCAGCTCAGGCACTGACGGTGATAGGCGCCGCGCAGGCCGGGCTTGCCGTCGATGGTCGCGTTGCTGGCGGGCTCGTGGCACTCGCGGCAGGGGCGCACGTCGGGCTTGTCGGTGGACTTGGCGTTCTCGGGCAGCTCGTGGTGGCAGTTGCGGCATTCGCCGTGCATCCCGGACATCTGCACGTGGACGCGGTGGTCAAAGCGGACGGAGCCGTAGCAACCGGGCACCTGGTCGAGCGTCACGATCTCGGGGATCTTGTCGACCTTGTCGAGGTTGATCGGGGCGCCGGTGTTGGGGGGCTGGGCCTGGGCCTGGCCAACGAGGAGAACAACGAGGGTGGCGAGCATGCGGTTCATGGCTCACTCCTTGACGCCGACCGGGTTGTGCTTCGGCGCGGCGGGGACGGTGGGAGTGATGGGACGGCTGTGGAGGTTCGCGGCGATGGGCGTGATGATGGGGAAGCCGCGTTCGTCGTGGGTGTGCGGCGCGGGATCGTGCTCGAGCTGCTCGATCACCGGGAGGTTGAGGGCGATGAAGCGGTAGATCATGACTGTGAGAGCGATCGCGCCGAGGGTGACGGCGATTTCAACGCCGGAGGGGCGGTACATCGCGCCGCGCTCGAGCGGCGAGTAGGCGAAGAGGAAGACGTTGAGGCGGTTGAAGGCGACGCCGAGCACGACGAGGGCGGCGCCGATGAACTGCCAGCGGGACCGGGCACGCAGGCGGCGATTGCTGAAGATGAGGATGGGGATGATCACGCCGAGGCAGATCTCGAGCGTGAGCATCTGCGTGTAGTAGTCGCCGACGAGGAGGCGCGGGAGCTGGCCGCGGAGCGCGAGGTCCGCGATCTTGACGGTGAGGTAGAGGCCGAGCATGAAGGGGATGAAGCGTCCGAGTTCGGCGAGGAGGTCGCGCTCGCCGGGGAGGCCGAAGGAGCGGTGGGCGATGATGGACTCGAAGATGACCATGGGGTAGCCGACGGCGAAGGCGGAGAGGAGGAAGAGGAGCGGGAGGGCGGGCGTGTGCCAGAGGGCGTCGAGCTTGCCGTAGGTGATGACCATCAGCGTGCCGAGGGAGGATTGGTGCATGCAGGAGAGCATGATGCCGGCCATGATGAAGATGGTCATGAAGCGGCCGAGGGTCTTGTCGGCCAGGCGGAGGGCGCGGTCGACGGGCTGGTTGAGGGCGGAGAGGCGGCCGGGGAGGTTGACGCGGCCGATGAAGCGCTCGCAGGCCGCGGGCAGGAACTCGATGTAGAGGACGGAGAGGTAGCACATGACACAGATGGCGACCTCGAAGAGGACGGAGTTGGGCTGCCAGAAGGGCGGGAGCATGACGTGCCACATGGCCCAGAAGCGTCCGAGGTCGGTGGCGACGCCCAGCGCGACGAAGGTGTAACCGAGCATCGCGGTGAGGAGGGCGGGGCGGACGAGAGGGTGGTAGCGCTCGCGGTGGAGGATGTGGGCGAGGAAGGCGGTGGTGAAGCCGCCCGCGGCGAGCGCGACGCCGGTGGCAACGTCGATGCCGATCCAGATACCCCAGGGGTAGGCGTTGTTGAGGTTGGTGGCGGCGCCCAGGCCGAAGAGCATGCGGAAGAGCCACGCGCCGGCGCCGACGGCCGCGATCGCGGTCACGACCAGCATCCCGGGCGTGAAGTAACGGCGGGAGTCGGCGGGGTTGCGCGTGGCGCGATCGAGCATCGGGATGGGGAATGAGGCACTCACGCGTGACCTCCCTTGCGGGTGAGGAAGTGGAGAGTGGTCAGAAGGGCGGCGACGCCCAGCGGGCCGGCGGCGCCCTTGAAGATCGCGTGCTGGATGTGCTCGGTGCGCTCGGCGGGGCTCTTGTCGGGGAGCCTGGGCAGGCCGACGTCAACCAGCTGCTCGAAGGGACGAGCGGAGAGGTAGAGCCAAGAGGTTCCGCCGGCCTCGGTCTCGCCGTAGACGCGATCGACGTAGCGATCGGGGTGTGCGGCGATGCGCTCATGGGCGATGCGGAGGAGGTCTTCGCGTTTGCCGTACTGGAGCGCCTCGACGGGGCAGATCTCGACGCAGGCGGGGATCTTGCCTTCGCGTGTGCGGTGGACGCAGAGCTCGCACTTGCGGACGCGCGGGGTGAAGCGCCGGTCGTACTCGTAGGTGAGGCGCTCGAACGGGCAGGCCATCATGCAGTAGCGGCAGCCGATGCACTTGGAGGCGTCGTAGGTCACCGGGCCTTCGGGGCTCTTTTCCATCGCGCCGACGAGGCAGGCGGAGACACACGGCGGGTATTCGCAGTGCATGCACTGGACCTTGGCAAAAATCGGCGGGTCCGCGGGGCTCGGGTCCGCCTTGGGGTTCCGCGTCGCGTTGACGACGCAGAACTGGTCGGTGCGCGGGCGGCGAAGAGTCGCGAACACAGACTGGTCGTCGCACTCTTCGAGCGTGCCGTGCGGGTTGGCGTTGGCGTCGTTGCACGCCCACTCGCAGCGTCGACAGCCGACGCAGCGGGTCAGGTCAACCAGCACCCCCATGCGGCCCGGGCTCAGCTTGGAGGCGCCGTCCGCGCCGCCATTGGCCAGGGCTTTTCCACCGACCGTCAGCGCCGTGAGCACGGCGCCGGCTTTGAGAAATCCGCGGCGGCTCGTGTCGGTCGGGGCCTGAACGCCACTTCCGCTCTTCGGGGTGCTTTGACTGGAAGTGCGAGCGTTCATCGGAGATCTCCCGAGCGTTGGATCAAGCCGCCGAGGTCAATCGAGGAGAACGTGACTAGCGGGTGCGAAGAACATGGCCGCCCGCGGCGAAAATGCGCCAGAGGCCGATCAGCGTGAGCGCGACGGCGGCGACGACGAGCAGGGCGGACACGGTGCCCTGCATGACGAAGAGAACGACCGCGAGCAGAGGAAGGCTGACAATCAGCGCCACGCCCAGGGCCAGTTCGCGGATCGCGTGGCGCCAGCGCGGGCTGAGGGTGGGCTCGATCATGTGCCACGCGGCGACCGTCACGCCGATCCCGACGCAGACGGCGAAGGCGGCGATCAGCGTGCCGCGCATCATGACGGCGGCGATCCCGAGCAAGGGCATGCACACGACAAGGGCAAGCCCCAAGGCCGTCGGCGCGACGTACTCGCGGATCATCTTGTTCTGGTTGGTTCCGAGGTGTGCCATGGGAGGCTCCTCTCTTGGGACTGGTGACTGGTGATCGCTGTTGCAATCACGGGGCCAGTCCGAAAAGGCTCGGGCAAGGCCGAAAACGCGGGGGCGAGCGCGATGTGCTGCGGGAGTGATGATGAAATCCACAACCCTGTTGCGGATTTCAGCGCTCAAGATCGCAACGGCGCGGGCGAGGTGGCGCCGGTGGCGCGCAATCGATAACGACATCGCGACGCGGCAAGGCTCACGGTCGCGCACGGCCCGGTGGCTGTTTGCCTGATGATGCTATCAGCAAGCGGTTTGTACGAACGGAGGCCTTGCGAGCGTGCGGCGCGGCTGATGAAAGTCTCAACACTTGGTGTGGACTCGGCGCATGGGCCGGCCGAACAATACGGATGTCAGAGTCCTTATGGCTGGTGCGACATGTCTGCCAAGCCCGGACTTCTTGCCCGTTCCCTCGAATTGCGACTCCTGGTGCCGCTGGCGATCACTATCGCGGTGGCGCTGGCGATCCACGCGGCGATCGGCTACTGGGGCGTGCGCGAGGAATTGAAACGCTTCATCCGCGCGGACCTGGCACGCTCGACCTCGCTGATCCGCAACGCGACCCACGACGGCATGCTGCTCAACCGCATGAGCGAGGTGCAATCGCGGATCGAGAGCCTGGGCTCGTCGGCGGGCTTCACCGCGATCCGCGTGTATTCCAAGGACGGGCGCGTCGCGCTCACGGCCAACGCGCAGGAGCGCGGGCGCGTGATCTCGATCACGAGCCCGGACTGCGTGGCGTGTCACATCAACGGCGCCCAGACCGGGCAGCAGGTGCTGCGAAGCGTCGAGTTGCCCGTGATAGGCGATGGGCACGAGGGGCAGCGCTCGCTCAGCGTGATCATGAACGAGGCGAGTTGCTCGTCGCTGGAGTGCCACCCGCCGCCGGCGCACCGCCCGGTGCTGGGCGTGCTGGACGTGCAGATGACGATGGCGCCGTTCGACGAGGCGATCGATCGCGCCCGGGCGCAGCTGGGCACGACGACGATCCTGCTCATCATGACGGCGGGTCTGATCGTCGCGCTCTTCATCCGCCGGCTGATCCATGAACCGGTGGAGCGCCTGCACGAGGGAACGCAGCGGATCGCGGCCGGGGACCTGCAGACGCAGATCGAGGTGCCGGGGCACCACGACCTGGCGCAGCTGGCGGGCGCGTTCAACGGCATGGTGAACGACCTTCGCGGGGCTCGGGAGGAACTGGCGGAGTGGTCGCGGACGCTCGAGCGCCGCGTCGAGGAGAAGACGCGGGAGCTTCGCCAGGCGCAGAAGCGAATGACGCAGGTGGAGACGATGGCCTCTCTGGGCAAGCTCTCTGCGACGGTCGCGCACGAGCTGAACAATCCGCTGGGCGGCATCCTGACCTACGCGAGATTGACACGCCGCGAGCTGAGCGAGCAGGCAATCGCGCCCGGCGAGCTGGCGCAGATCGACAGCTACCTGGCCCTGATCGACCGCGAATCGGTGCGTTGCAGCGAGATCGTCAAGAACCTGCTGGTGTTTGCACGCGGGCAGAGCGTTCGCACGAAGATGGTGAGCATCAACGAGATCGTGCAGAACAGCCTGATGCTGGTGCGTCATCACCTTCAGATGCACAAGATCCGCCTGGAAACGACGCTGCTTTCGGGCGATCCCACCATCGTCGCGGACCAGGGGCAGATCCAGCAGGCGGTGCTCGCGCTCCTGATGAACGCGAGCGAGGCGATGCACGACCTCAAGGACCGTGAAGCGGTGCTGAGCGTTCGGATTCACGGCGACGCGGAGCGCGTGGAGTTCAGCATCCAGGACACGGGCGTCGGCATCGCGCCCGAACTGCTGCCGCACATCTTCGAGCCGTTCGTCACAACCAAGGGCGAGACGAGCGGCGTGGGGTTGGGGCTGGCGGTGGTGTACGGCGTGGTGCACGCGCACGGCGGCGAGATCACAGTGCACTCAACGCCCGGCGTGGGAACGACATTCACGGTGTGGCTGCCGCGGAGTCGTGCGGAGTCACCGACCGCTTCGGCGGTGAGCGATGTTGCGGTGCCGGGCTCTCGCCATGAGGCGCCAACCGGGAAGTGTGAGTCCGGCGAGGAGAACAACGCATGAAGCCCGATCGTCCGGCGATTCTGGTGGTCGACGACGAGTTCGCCCTGCGTGATTCGCTGAGCCGCTGGCTCGCGAAGGACGGCTTCGACGCGGTTCCCGCGGCGAGCGCGGAGTCGGCGCTGGCGATGGCCGGGCAGCGCGCGTTCGACGCGGCGGTGGTCGACGTTCGCATGCCGGGGATGGACGGGCTCGAGCTCCAAGCGGCGCTGCACGCGATCGATCCGGCGATGGAGGTCGTGATCGTGACGGCGTTCGGCTCGGTGGAGACCGCGGTGCGGGCGCTGAAGGACGGCGCGTTCGATTACCTCACCAAGCCGATCGATCCCGCGGAGCTGAGCCATCTTCTGCAGCGCGCGGTCGAGAAACGGCGCATGGCCAGCGAGAACCAGAATCTCAAACGCCTGATCGACGAGATGGTCTCGGTGGACACGATCGTGGGCGAGAGCCCGGCGATCGGCAAGGTCATCGAGCTGATCCGGCAGGTCGCGCCGACCGACGCGACGGTGCTCATCACGGGCGAGAGCGGTACGGGCAAGGAGCTCATCGCCCGCGCGATCCACGCCAACAGCCCGCGACGCTACGCGCCGATGATCCCTGTCAACTGCGGCGCGATCCCGGAGTCTCTACTCGAGAGCGAGCTCTTCGGGCACGAGAAGGGCGCGTTCACGAACGCGACGCAACGCCGGCGCGGCAAGATCGAGATGGCCGACGGCGGGACGTTGTTCCTCGACGAGATCGGCTCGATCCCCGAGCGGATGCAGGTCGAGCTGCTGCGGGTTCTGGAGGACAAGAGCTTCACGCGCGTGGGCGGGCAGGACACGGTCCGCGTGGATTTCCGCGTGATCTGCGCGACGAACGAATCGCTGGAGGCCGCGGTGCGGGCGGGGAAGTTCCGCCAGGACCTGTTCTATCGGATCAACGTGTTCTCGATCGAGGCGCCGCCGCTGCGTCAGCGGGCCGACGACATCCCGCTGCTCGCGCGTCACTTTGTCGAGCGATTCTCGCGCCAGATGGACCGCAAGATCACGGGGATCAGCGTCGAGGCGATGCGCCGGTTGTCGGAGCACCACTGGCCCGGGAATGTGCGCGAGCTGTGCAACGCGATCGAGCGAGCGATGGTGGTGGGCAGGCCTCCCGAGATCAGGCCCGAGGACCTGCCGCTTTCGGCCCCACGCGCGGCGGTGGTGACACAGGCGTGCGACGATTCGCTCGAAGAGATCGAGCACCGGCACATCCAGGGCGTACTGGAGCGCACGGGCTGGAACATCGCTCAGGCGGCCCACATCCTGCGCATCGACCGCGTCACGGTGTACAACAAGATCCGCAAGTTCGGGCTGAGCCGCGACGGCGCTGCAAAGCAGCCCGCGGGTGAGGGCGCACCGGCGAAGTGACCGGTGACTCAGTCGGTCTCGGCCGAACTGGACTCAAGCCCGACCTGGTGTGTCGAGGTCTTCCCCTGCCGAAAGACTGGGATGCCGCCTACTTGAGCGTGAAGTGTCTCAGGCCCGCGAGCTTCGACATCAGCTCGTTGCGGAAATCCGGGTGCGAGATGCTGATGAGTGCCTCGCCGCGCTGGCGCAGCGAGAGTCCCCACAGGTTCACGGCACCGTATTCCGTGACGATCCAGTGGACGTGTCCGCGGGTCGTGACGACGCCCGCGCCGGGGAGCAGTTCGGGCGTGATGCGAGAGAGCTTGCCGCCCGAGGCGGTGGAGGGAATGGCGATGATCGCCTTGCCTCCGGGGCTGAGGGCGGCGCCGCGGATGAAGTCCATCTGCCCGCCGATGCCGGAGTAGATGCGGTGTCCGATCGAATCGGCGCACACCTGCCCGGTGAGATCGATCTGGAGCGCGGAGTTGATCGCGACGACCTTGGGGTTGCGCCGGATGATCGCGGTGTCGTTGGTGCGATCGCACCCGTGGAACTCGACGATGCAGTTGTCATCGACGAAGTCATACAGGCGGCGTGAGCCCGAGCAGAACGACGTGACGATCCGCCCGGGGTGGACTTCCTTGTGGCGGTTGGTGATGACGCCAGCCTCGACCAGGTCGATGAGGCGATCGGAGAACATCTCGGTGTGAACGCCCAGCTCGTGCTTGTTTCCAAGGCTGGAGAGCACGGCGTCGGGGATCGCGCCGATGCCCATCTGGAGCGTGCTCCCGTCCTCGATCAGGTCGGCGACGATGCGCCCGATGCGCGCCTCGACCTCGGTCGGATCGCCCGGCGGGTGATCGGGCAGTTCGCGGCTGGAGCGGAAGGCGCAGGTGACGCGGGAGAGCGGGACGGCCGTGTTCCCGTGCGTGCGCGGGAAGCGATCGTTGATCTCGGCGATCACGATGGGCGCGGTGTCGACGGCGGCGCGGGCCGCGTCGATGGATGTGCCGAGCGTGCACGATCCGTGCTTGTCGGGCGGCGAGAGCTGCACGAGCGCGGCATCGATGCGGATGCGCCCGGAGGTGATCACGTCGGGCACGTCCGACAGGAACACGGGTATGAAGTCGGCGCGTCCGTCCTGGATCGCTTCGCGAGCGTCGGGCCCGGTGAAAAACGAGTACGACGTGATCCGTCCTGCGACCTCTCGCGAAAGGATCGCGGCCGAACCCTCGGTGTGCAGGTGAAAGAGGCGGACGTCGCGCAGGTCGCTGCGGGCGGCCAGCGCGCTCAGGAGCGGTGCGGGCGTCGCGGCGCTCCCGTGCACGAAGATGTTCATCCCGCTGCGGATGAAGGAGACGGCCTCTTCGGCGTTTCGGACGATGTTCATGTGCATCCTCCGGGCAAAGTGTGATTTCGATCAGTCTAGCGCTCGACATCGGAGATTCTGCGCGAGTCAGCAAAGACTGTTCGATAACGGAGGACTATGCTGAACTGAGCGCGACGGAACTCTGCCGGTGCGCGATCTTCCGAGCCGTGCCGGCCGCGCCCGCGAGGTGCACGATGCTCCCCCGTACATTCGACATCTGCGAATCGTTCCCGAACGTGGACGAGGCTCAATGGCGCGCCCTGGTCGAGCAAGACCTGAACGGTGCGCCCTTTGAACGCAAGCTCGTCACCCACACCTATGAAGGCCTCTACGTACAGCCGCTTTACACCGCGCGCGATTGGCGCCGCGCGGGCGACCCGTCGGGCTTCAGCGGGTTATCGCCCTTCACGCGCGGCTCGCTCCCGCTCGATCACCAGCTCCGCGGCTGGGATATCCGCCAGCAGCACGACGCACCCAGCCCGCGCGAGTTGAACGCGGCCATCCTTGAGGACCTCGCCGGCGGCGTCACGTCGATTCTCATCCGCTACGACGCCGCGGGCCGGGCCGGGCTTGATCCCGACGATCCGGCTGCACGCGAGCTGGCGGGCGTCGACGGCGCGATGATCTCGAGCGCGGATGATCTGCGCGACGCCCTGCTGGGCGTTCACCTCGGGATGATCTCCGTCGCGCTCGAAGCCGGCGCCGCCTTCATTCCCGCGGCGGCGCAGCTCGGCGCCGTGTGGGAGTCCGCGAACATTGAGCCTGAGAAGTGCCGCGGGGCGTTCAATGCTGATCCGCTCGGCGTGCTTGCACGCGAGGGGCACCTGCCCTGGCCGATCGCGGAGGGGCTCGCGCGTGCCGCGGACCTGGCGGCATGGACCTCGGCGCGCTTCTCGGATGTCACGGCGATCCGCGTGGGCACGGCGCCCTATCACCACGCGGGCGCGACCGCGACGCAGGACCTGGCGTTCTCGATGGCGACGGCGCTGGAGTACCTGCGCGCCATGACGTGCGCGGGGATGAGCACCGACCAGGCGGCGTCCCAGCTCCTCTTCAGCTACGCGGTCGGGACACACCAGTTCCTGGCGATCGCCAAGCTGCGCGCGGCCCGACGCCTCTGGGGGCGGGTCGCGCAGGCCTGCGGCGTGGGGCTCGACGGACAGCGGATGAAGATGCACGCGCGCCCCAGCAAGCGCGTGCTAGCGGCCCGTGATCCGTGGGTCAACATCCTCCGAAACTGTGTCTGCGTGTTCGCCGCCGGACTGGGCGGGGCCGACGCGATCGGGTCCGAGCCCTTCGACGCCGCGATGGTCGTGGGCAAGCCCGGGTGGCGCAGCGGCACGCTGGCGCGACGCATCGCGCGAAACACGCACCTGATCCTGCAGGAAGAGTGCCACCTGCACCGAGTCGTGGACGTGCCAGGGGGCTGCTGGTACCTCGAGCGATTGACCGACGAGATCTGCGAGCGTGCGTGGGTGATCCTGCAGGCGATCGAGTCGCGCGGGGGTATGGCCCGGAGTCTCGAGGACGGCTGGGTCGCGCGACAGATCGACACGGCCGCGCAGCCGCGCTGGCGCGATATCGCGACACGAAAGGAGGCTCTGCTCGGAGTGAGCGAGTTCCCGTGCGTGGGCGAGCATCGCCCCGAACCATGCAGCGTGAATATCGAGGCGATCAGGCGTGAAGCATGCGAGCGTGCGGTGCGCCGGCGCGCCAAGCCGCTCCACACATCGAACGCCAACGGGTTCTCGCCAGCGCTCGGCGGAGCGATGAGCCAGCAGGCGTTCAATCTCGCTTCGCAGGGGGCGACGATCGGCGCGATCACCGCGATCTTGGGCAACGGCGGGCCGCCCGCGAGTGTCCACGCGGTCGCGCTCCATCCCTTCGCCGAGGCGTTTGAGCACCTTCGCGATGCGGCGGACGAATACGCCGCGGCGTGCGGGCGACGCCCGCGCGTAGCCCTTGTCAGCATCGGCACACCCGTGGACCATCTGGCCCGCACCAATTACGCCAAGGGCTTCTTCGAAGCGGGCGGCTTTGAAGTGAGCGTCGTGGCGGGCGGGGCGGATGTGGCGCAGAGCGCGTCGGAGTTTGCCCACCGCGACGCCAGCATCGCGGTGATCTGCTCGAGCGACGCGCTCTACGCGACCAGCGTCGCGACGCTGGCGCCGCTGCTCCACTGCGCGGGCGCGCGCACCGTCATCCTCGCGGGCAATCCCGGGGCGAGCGAGCCCGCCTATCGCGAGGCGGGCGTAGACCGTTTCATCTATATGCGTTGCGATGTCGTCAGGACACTGTCCGAACTCCTCGTGCAGGAAGGAGTGTCGCTGTGAACGCCGCTCAGCCAGGCGCGATGATCCCGAACTTCGCCGATATCCCTCTTCACGCGCCGGGCGCACCCGCCGACGAGCGGGCCTGGACCGAAGCGGTGCGACGGGTGACCGGCCGCACGCCGGATCAACTCTCGTGGCGGACGCCCGAGGGGCTCGTGATCAAGCCCGAGTATCACGCGAGCGACCTCGACGCGGTCCGTCATCTTTCCACCATGCCCGGGCTTCCGCCGTTTGTCCGCGGACCCTACGCGACGATGTACGTCCTTAAGCCCTGGACCGTGCGGCAGTACGCGGGGTTTAGCACCGCGGAGGCGAGCAATGCGTTCTATCGCGCCAACCTGGCGGCGGGCCAGAAGGGCCTGTCGGTCGCGTTCGACCTTGCGACGCACCGCGGCTATGACAGCGACCATCCGCGCGCGGCCGGCGATGTTGGAATGGCGGGAGTCGCGATCGATTCTGTGCTCGACATGGAGCGATTATTCGAGGGCATCCCCCTCGGGCAGATCAGCGTGTCAATGACGATGAACGGCGCCGTGCTCCCCGTGCTCGCGATGTACATCGTCGCGGCGGAGCGACAGGGCGTGAAGCCCGGGCAGCTGTCGGGCACGATCCAGAACGACATCCTCAAAGAGTTCATGGTCCGCAACACATACATCTACCCGCCCGCGCCGAGCATGAAGATCATCGGAGACGTGTTCGCGTTCTGCGCCGCGAAGATGCCGAAGTTCAACAGCATCTCGATCAGCGGCTACCACATGCAGGAGGCGGGCGCGACGGCTGACATTGAACTGGCCTACACGCTCGCCGACGGGCTGGAGTACGTGCGCACCGGCGTCGTGCGCGGCTTGGATGTCGACGACTTCGCGCCGCGCCTCAGCTTCTTCTGGGCGATCGGCGAGCACTTCTTCATGGAGATCGCCAAGCTGCGGGCGGCGCGCCTGCTCTGGGCGCGTCTCATGAAGACGTTCAACCCGAAGAACCCGCGCAGCCTCTCCCTCCGCACGCACAGCCAGACCAGCGGCTGGAGCCTGACCGCCCAGGACGTGTACAACAACGTGGTGCGCACGTGCGTCGAGGCGATGGCCGCCACGCAGGGGCACACGCAGAGCCTGCACACCAACGCGCTCGACGAGGCGCTGGCGTTGCCCACGGACTTCTCCGCGCGCATCGCGAGGAATACCCAGCTGTTCCTGCAGATGGAGACCGATACGTGCCGCGTCATCGACCCCTGGGGGGGCTCGTACTACGTCGAGCGTCTCACGCACGATCTCGCCTGCCGCGCATGGGCCCACATCCTTGAGATCGAGGACCTGGGCGGCATGGCCAAGGCGATCGAAGCCGGCATCCCCAAGCTTCGCATCGAGGAAGCCGCGGCCGCGACGCAGGCCCGCATCGATTCGGGCTCGCAGACGGTCGTCGGCGTGAACCGATTCAAGCCGCAGCGGGACGAAGCGATCGATGTTCTGAAGATCGATAACACCGCCGTGCGCGACGCGCAGGTCGCACGCCTCCGCGAGCTGAAGAGCAAGCGCGACGCGTCCGTGGTGAGCCGGGCGCTCGAAACGCTGACCAGCGCGGCCAGGAGCGGCCAGGGGAACCTGCTCGAACTCGCCGTCGACGCTGCCCGCGCGATGGCGACCGTCGGTGAGATTTCGCTCGCGCTCGAAAAGGTCTTCGGGCGGCACGAGGCCGTGGTACGCTCCATGCAAGGTGTCTACATGAGAGAGTCCGCCGCAAAGGGAACGATCGAGAGCATCCGCGCCCGCGTCGCGTTGTTCGAGAAGCGCGAGGGACGGCGGCCCCGGATCCTCGTCGCCAAGATCGGACAGGACGGGCACGACCGCGGGCAGAAAGTCGTCGCGTCCGCCTACGCGGACATGGGCTTCGACGTCGACATCGGCCCGTTGTTCCAGACGCCCGAGGAAGTCGCCAGGCAGGCGATCGAGAACGACGCGCACGTCGTCGGAGTGTCGTCGCTCGCCGCCGGTCACCTGACGTTCGTGCCCGCGGTGCGCGCGGCGCTCGATCAGGGCGGACGTGCCGACATCCTCATCGTCGTCGGCGGCGTCATTCCCCCGCAGGACTACGACGCGATCTACGCCGCGGGTGTCTCTGCGATCTTCGGCCCGGGCACCGTCATCAGCGCGGCCGCGGCACGCGTGCTGGATGAACTCGAGCGAGTCGGGCAACCCAAGCCCCCTGCGAAAACAGCGGAGGGGCGATGAGCAACCCCGCTCCTCGCGAGGGCGAGGCCTCGCGCTTCGGCGTGTCGGTCGCCAGAGCGGGCCAGGGCGCCAGCGCGTCGGCATCCGCACGCCCCGCGCGCCAGGAACTGAGCGTCGACGACTACGCCCGCGGCGTGCTCGCGGCGGATCGTGCCGTGCTCGGGCGCGCGATCTCGCTGATCGAGTCAACCAAACCCTCGGACGAGGCCGTCGCCCAGGAGGTGCTCACGCGACTGCTTCCCGGCACGGGCCGTGCGATGCGCATCGGCGTCACGGGCATGCCCGGAGCGGGAAAGTCAACGTTTATCGAGCAACTCGGCTCGATGCTCATCGAGCGCGGTCATCGCGTCGCGGTGCTGGCGATCGATCCCTCCAGCCGCGTGTCGGGCGGCTCGATCCTGGGCGATCGCACGCGGATGAGCAGGCTGTCGAGCGATCCGCGTGCGTTCATCCGCCCCTCCCCCAGCGGCGGCACGCTCGGCGGCATCGCGCGCAAGACGCGCGAGGCGATGCTCGTGTGCGAGGCCGCGGGGTTCGATGTCGTTCTGATCGAAACCGTGGGCGTCGGGCAGAGCGAGGCCGCGATCGCGGACATGAGCGACGTCGTCGTGGCGCTGGCGATCCCGGGCGCGGGCGATGAACTGCAGGGCATCAAGCGCGGGCTGCTCGAGCGTGTCGACATCATCGTGGTGAACAAGGCCGAGGGTGAGAACGCCGCGAAAGCTCGAACGGCGGCGGCGGAATACGCAGCGGCCGCCCGCGTCATGCGCGGCGATGACACGCACTCCGCGGTCTCCGTGCGCACGTGCAGCGCCCTGACGGGCGACGGCGTGTGGCGCGTCTTCGAGGACGTTCAGTCGCGATTCGAGCGGCGGCGGGCATCGGGCGAGACCGAGACGCGCCGACGCGCCCAGGACCGCCATTGGCTCCGCGCCCTCCTGCACGAGCGGCTGGACCGCCTGCTGCTCGACCTCCCCGGCGCGAGGGCGGCCATGAACCAAGCGGAAGGGGACGTGCTCGACGGACGAGTGCCGCCCGTGCTCGCGGTGGAGCGCGTGATCGCGGCGCTGCGCGAGGAGCTTCGTGCCGCGCCGCAAGTTCGTATTGACGGACACTGAACGCGGGCTCTCCGCACGATCTCCGAATGAAATACGAAGCAGGTCGTCGATGGCGACGAATCGTTGAAAACCGCTACAAACAACGATGAGTTCAGGGATTCCACGGACCGACGGCCTATCATGCGATCGGTCGCGGAGTTGGCGATTCGGTTCCGAATTCACCGCTCCGCTCGGCTGCTCGCACGGAACGCGAGCGCTCGGCCGCCTGACTTGGGAGATCGCTCATGATCCAGGCCCAAGGCGTCAATCACATCGGGATCGCGGTCCGGTCGCTGGACGCGCAGCGGGAGTTCTATGAGCGGATCCTCGGCGCTCGGTTCGAGGGCGTGCAGACGGTTCCCGATCAGAAGGTTCGCGTCGCGTTCTACGCACTCGGCCCGATCGAAAGCCCCGTCCGCCTCGAACTCCTCGAGCCCACCAGCCCTGATTCAACCATCGCGCAGTTCATCGAGAAGCGCGGCGAGGGCCTTCACCACGTCGCGTACACCGTCGGTGATCTCGCCGCCCGCCTCGAGGCGCTCAAGGCGGGTGACATCCGTCTCATCGACGAACGCCCGCGCGCCGGGGCCCACGATTCGTCGATCGCGTTCCTTCATCCCAAGGCCTCCATGGGCGTGCTGACCGAACTGTGCCAGCCCGCAAGCGTTCATTCCCGTGCGCACTGACCGGTGCCGGGTTCAGCGCCGGCTCCCGCACCGATCTCAATCGCTCTCCGCGTTCTTCGTGAGAAAGGGTCATTCGTGAGCAACGCCACCACGCCGAACACTCCCTCCGCCGCGCCAGTCCCGCCAGTCCCGCCCGCCAAGGCCCCGACTCCCATCTCGATGGCCGATCGTCTCCTTGAGCTCAAGAAGCGCCGCGACGTGCTGATGCTGGGCGGCGGCGCCGACCGCATCGCCAAGCACCACGCCGCCGGAAACCTCACCGCGCGCGAGCGCATCGACGTCCTGCTCGACAACGCCTCGTTCCACGAACGCGACGGCTTCGCGAGGCACCGCTGCACCACCTTCGGCATGAACGGCAAGGATTTCCCCGCCGACGGCGTCGTCACCGGCTCGGGCACCATCGACAAGCGCCTCGTTCACCTGGCCAGCCAGGACTTCACGGTCGGCGGCGGCGCGCTGGGCGAAGTCCACGGCGACAAGATCGTCGAGATGATGAAGATGAGCCAGAAGACCGGCACGCCCTTCATCTTCATCAACGACTCGGGCGGCGCCCGCATCCAGGAGGGCATCGACTCGCTCGGCGCCTACGGGCGCGTCTTCTATCACAACACGCTGCTCTCCGGGCTGGTGCCCCAGATCTCGCTCATCTGCGGGCCCTGCGCGGGAGGCGCGGCCTACAGCCCCGCGCTCACCGACTTCGTCATCCAGACGCGCCGGGCCCAGATGTTCATCACCGGCCCGCAGGTCATCAAGCAGGTCACCCGTGAGAACGTCAGCGCCGAAGAGCTCGGCGGCGCCGAGGCCCACATGCACTACTCGGGCAACATTCACTTCATCGCCGAGGACGACAAGCACGCCGCGGCCCTCTGCCGTCGACTGCTCTCGTTCCTGCCGTCGAACAACATGGAGGACCCGCCGCGTCTGGCCTTCCCGGGCGACATCGGCACGGACGACGCGATCGGCGAGATCCTCCCCGCCGACCCCCGCCGCACCTACGACGTGCACAACGTCATCCAGCGCCTCGTTGACAACGACGATTTCCTCGAAGTCCAGGCCGGCTTCGCCGGCAGCATGGTGATCGGCTTCGGGCGCATCGCCGGCCGCAGCGTCGGCATCGTCGCCAACAACCCGGGCGTCAAGGCCGGCGCGCTCGACATCGACTCCAGCGACAAGGCCTCGCGCTTCATCCGCTTCTGCAACGCCTTCAATATCCCGATCCTCACGCTCGTCGACACCCCCGGCTATTTCCCGGGCGTGCAGCAGGAGTACGGCGGGATCATCCGCCACGGCGCCAAGCTGCTCTTCAGCTACTCCGCCGCCACCGTGCCCAAGATCACCGTCATCCTGCGCAAGGCCTTCGGCGGCGCGTACGTCGCGATGGCGAGCAAGGACCTGGGCACCGACGCGGTCGCCGCCTGGCCCACGGCCGAGATCGCCGTCATGGGCGCCGAGGCGGCGGTGGAGGTCATCTTCAAGCGCGAGCTCGCGGAGGCCAAGGACCGCGCCGCCAAGCGCGCCGAACTGACCGATCTCTACCGCAACACGTTCTCCAATCCGTTCGTCGCCGCGGGGCGCCGCATGGTCGACGACATCATCGCGCCGGGCGAGACCAGGCGCTACATCGCACGGGCGCTCGACGAACTCCAGACCAAGCGCGAGCTCCGCCCCGAGAAGAAGCACGGCCTGATCCCGCTGTAGTCCTTCCGCCCGCCGAACCTATCCGATCCGAACCATGCCAACCACCCACGCACCACCACGACACTCCATCCCGCCGCACCACCTCAAGGCGATCCAGGCGGTCGTCACGCTGGTCGCCGGCCCGCGCGCCGTGATCACGCACGTCCGCTCGCTCAGCCAGCCGGCCCACACGTCGAAGCTCTCGCCGTGGCAGCAATCGGCCCGCCGGGCTTCCATGGAGTATCGCGATCCACGCCCGGCCCGGCGCGGCTGGCGCGCGGGCTCGTGAACCCGCAGCAGCCGCCAATCACCTCAACACACGGCGTCACGCCCGCAGCCCCGCACACCACGCCCGCACGCGAGACAACGACATGAAGCTCCACGTCACCATCGAAAGTCAGACCTACGAAGTCGAAGTCGACGTGGTTGATCCCAACGCGTCGCTCGCCTCGGCCGACCTCCGCGTGCAGAGTGCGCCCGTCGTCGCCCCGCCCAAGGCGCCCGCCGGTCGCATGCTCGTGCCCGGCATGAACGGCAGCGGAAATGGCTCCAACCCCCCGCCCAACCCCCAGCCCACGCCCAACGCCCAGCCCACGCTCGTAACGACCGAGGCACCGCCCGTGCTCGCTCGTCCGCCCGAGCCGCCGCTTCCCCCCAAGCCAGCGTGGCACGGCCTGGGCGTCGGTGCGCCGGGCGAAGTCTGCAGCCCGATTCCCGGCATCATCACCAACGTGAATGTCAAGGTGGGCGATGCCGTCAAGGCCTACGACTCCATCGTCGTGATCGAGATTGCCCGCAAGTACGTGAGCGATGATCGTCCGATGACCGGCACCGTGCGAGCGCTCGTGGGCGGCACGGTGAAGGAGCTGCTGGTGCAGAAGGGCGACGCCGTCGAGGCCGGACGCGTGCTCGCGAGAATCGGATAGAGGCGCCCGCCGCTCCTTGCGTGAAATCCGACGGCCGCGCGGCGCGAGACGCTACAAATCCGGCATTGGAGCCGTCGACGCGAAGACGCGGTACCTTCCGATCCGTCCGTTCGGGCTATCCTGGCGCGGCAGGCTGCGCACGCCCGTGATCGTTCGTGTCGAACCCATGTCGATCACGATCGCGTGCGGATGATGCGGCTTGGCGTCCTGCCATTGCGTGTGCCAGAACGTCGCGGCGTTCGAGTCGAGCACGTTGTCGGAAGCGCCCTCTTCCGCGCCGAGCTCCTCGCTGTCGGCGTACGCGACCGACCAGCCGTCGCGTGACAGCGGCTTGCCCTCCGCGTCAAGAACCTCCAACTCCGCGAGCGTCGTGAACTCGTCGGGCTTGTTCGAACTCAGCGCTTCCAGGCACACGAACCGCGCCGGCGTCGGCGCGAACTTTGCGACCTGCCATTCCTTGCCACGCGGGAACTCGCCCTCGGCCAGCGGCTTGAGATCATCGAGCTTCAGCGCCTGGCCGGGCTTGCGGTGCCCGGTTGGCGCGAGCGGATCGGGCTGGACTTGATCGAGGATCGGCGCGGCCAGGCCTTCGACGCCGGCTTGGCCGGCCGAGCCGATGGTGTCGAGCACAATGACCTCGTTGTTGCCCTTGCGGAGCCAGCAACCGGGAACATAGAGCGTCTGCTGCGGGCCGATGTTCCAGTAGCGCCCGATGGCGTGCCCGTTGATCCAGACGGCGCCGCGCGTCCAGGTGCGCATGTCCAGGAACGTGTCGCCGACATTCTTGAGTTCGAATGTGCCGCGGTACGCCGCGGGAGCGCCGAGCGGCTTGGACGCGGGCGCGTACGTCAGGCCCGCAACGCACGGCGCATCGAGCGGGAGCGAGAACATCTCCCAATTGCGGAGCTCCGTCGTCGAGCCCGACGAGACGAGTTCGACCTTGCTCGTGATGCCCTTGCGGTCGTGGATCTGGCCGCCGTAGTTCACGCGTCCCATGGCTTCGACGAAGATGTCGAGGCGAGCGGGCTTCTCGCGAGCCGGGATCGCCAGGGATGTCTTGTTGTACCGACGGTCAAGAACGCCGACGAGCGTGCCGTCGATGCGGACCTGGGCGATGTCGTGCGGCTCGCGCACGGCGAGCGTGCCCGCGGCGCCCGGGGGGAGCACGGTTCGGTAAAGGATGCATCCGCCGCCCTGGTCGAGCAGTTCCATCGTGCGCGGCTGGTCGGCGTGGACCGGCGATGGGAGATTGTCCCACAGGCGAGCCGCGGACTGCAGGTTCACGCGCGGGAACGAGATGATCGGATGCGCGGCGGGGGCGTCGGGGAGCGTTTCACCCGGCTGGAGGTGAGCCGAGAAGAGCTCGCGGATCGCGTCGAACTTCGGCGTGCGCCGGCCGGCCTCGTCGATGGGCGCGTCGTAGTCATAGCTCGTGCTCTGTGGGCGGAAGGGCGGCGCGTTGGCGCCCGCGCTGTAGCCGAAGGATGTTCCGCCGTGGACCATGTAGATGCTGAACGACTGGTTGTGCTCGAGCATGAAGCGAAGATCGCGGACGACGGCGTCAACGCTCCCGCGATGGTGGGGTGCGCCCCATGAATCAAACCAGCCGGGATAAAACTCGCCGCACATGAGCGGGCCCTCGGGGCGGATGGCGCGGAGCGCCTTGAAGCAGCCCTCGGGATCGCCGCCGAAGTTCACGACGCAGAAGATTTCCGGGCGCGTGTCGTTGGGGAGCTGGGAAGGTCCGTCGCAGGTGAAGAGCGGCACGCCGAAGCCCACCTTGCGCAGCTGATCGCGCAGGAGCCCGATGTACTCCTTGTCGTTGCCGTAGCTGCCGTACTCGTTCTCGACCTGCACCATGATGATCGGGCCACCGCGATCGATCTGGAGCGGCACGAGCTGCTCGCCGACCTTGGCGACGTATCGGTTCAGGGCGGCGAGGTACGCGGGATCGCGCGTGCGCAGCTTGAGTTCCGGGTTCTTCAGGAGCCACCACGGGAAGCCGCCGAACTCCCACTCGGCGCACGAGTATGGACCCGGGCGCAGGATCACCCAGAGCCCGACCTCCTGCGCGATCCGGCAGTACTCCGCGACGTCGGCCTGGCCCGTGAAGTCGAACTCTCCCTCGCGCGGCTCGTGCTGATTCCAGAAGAGGTACGCGCAGACGGTGTTGCAGCCCATCGCGCGCACCATCTGAAGACGATGCCGCCAGTATTCCTTCGGGATTCGGGCGGCGTGCATCTCGCCGGAGCGGATGAGGAACGGCCTGCTGTCGAGCATGAAATCGGTCGGGCCGATCGAGAACGTGTGCGCGGGTACCGTCGTCGATGGTGGGGGCGTCGCGGGCGGTGAGGACTGGGCGGCCGCGATCGCGGCGCCGACGAGTGAGAGGACGCTGGCGAGCAGGCTCGATCTTCTGAGTTTCATGGGACCTCCACGGCGGGCTACGACGCGCGATGGTGCGGTCTGATCGAACGAGTATCGCAAATGGTCATGACCAACTGAGCATAGCCGGATGAATGGGAACGGGGCGAATCCCCCTCGCGGAATCGCGAGGCTGCTTGCGATCGAGCGCAGTGATGCCGACGCTCTGCTGAGCTATGGTGCGGGCCGGGCTTCCTCGGCCCAGGCCGACGAGCCGCGGCACGCCGTGGCTCGAGCTATCTCGCGGGCGCGATTCAGAAACTCAGGTCGACCCGCCCGAGCAACCGCCTGGCCTCCGCGCGCGCGTTCGACGAGGGCTCGAGCGTGGGCACATCGATGCCCGCGATGTCGTGGTACATGTCGCGGATCACGTCGGCCGCGAGCGGGTCGGCCGCTCGCTTCTGAGCCCGCTCGAGCGTGACGCCGTCCGCGATCGCGTCGAGCGCGACGGTGTGCGCGACCGCGCGGCGCAACGCGAGATCCCGCTGATCCGCCGGTGTGATCTCCCGCAGGCATTGGGGCGTGAACACGGTGTCCGGGTCACGAACCGCGCCGATGAGCGCCGCCAGGCTTTGCTTGGCGAGCACGAAGGTCTCGACGTTGAGTTCGGTCGGCGGGAGCGATACCGCGTCAATCTTGGGCCCGCCGAGACCGATGACCTGAAGCATCCACTGCGCCTCGATGCTCCCTACTTCCGCCGATGCCGCCAGGAACGGGAGCGTCAGCTTCATCGAGGCGTCGAACTTGTTGACGGTAAGGCAGAACCGGATCGCGTACCCCCATTCCTGGGTCAGACCAGTGCCGGACTTGAGCACCTTGAACGCGCAGCGCTCAAGCACAAGCACATGACGCGAACCGCCGCCCGAGACCGAGCCCGCGATCGGAATCCCAAGCGACATCGCGCCCGTCACCGAGAGGTCAAACACGCGGTTCATCGCCTGCGGCAACTCGTTCAACCCGGTCGGAAGACCCGGGGGTATGTCGCCCGGCTCGCGGGCCGCGCGGATTCCGGGCTCCTGCGTCCGCACCGGGTAGTCCACCAGCGGGAGCCCGCGCCTCCAGAGCCCGGATGGATCGTCGTCGCGCCGCATGTCACCGCTCGCACCCGGATCGAAGGCTTCGAGTTCGGGGAACGCGTCATCAGGTGCTCCGCACTGGAAGAGGTTGGGTACCTGCGTCGACGGCATACGGGCCTTGATGAGCGAGTGGAGCCGGCGATAGGAGCCCTTGAATAGCCCGTTGTTCCACACTTCGAGGAGCTTGGAGGTGAACAAGCCGTTGCGATCACCGTCCATCGAAAGCTGCGAATCCTGGCAGCCCGAAATCAGGAGCACGCTCGCCCCGTCCTGGGAACGACGCCCGCCACGGGTCCGGGCCTGGATCGCGTCGTACAGGCGCCGGTGTTGCTCATACACCATCGTGGCTCGATCGCTGGGCATGCAGCGATACGCGGTCGTCGAATCGGGGGCAAATCCGCGATACTCGGCGACGCGCGCGACGGTCCCGCTGTGGCACGAGTCCGAAAGCACCACGATCCGGACGCCCGGCGCAAAGCCCGCGAAGAGGTCGAACAACTCGTCGTCGACGTACTCGCGATCGAACAAGCACCAGGTCTCGTCCTTTCCGTCGGCCTCGTCGCCGTTTCGGTCCGGGACCTGCCCGCCGTGCCCGGAGTAGCTGATGAGGAGAAGGTCGCCGGCGCCGAGCGATGCCTGGGCCTCGCGCATCGCCTGCTCGAACCTCGCGACCGTCGCGTCGCGCGTCAGCAACACGGCGTTTGTCGTGACTCCCCGGTTCATCGCGAGTCGAAGCATGTCTCGCGCGTCCTGTTCGCACGCGTTGAGTTGGCCCGACCAGCCCGAATAGTGTTCGGGATCGACCGAGTTCAGTCCGAGATGAATCGACCGTGCCTTGCCCATGATGAACTCCTTGCTGTTCCGGTTCGCCGCCGATCCGCGCCGTATGCCACATCCATGATACCGGCATCCCAATCGCGCGGTTGCTCCGAATGTTGCTAAGGTGATGTGTTTCTGTCATGAAGGAGCGTGTTGTCAAGCCACTCCATGCCAGGTTTGAAGAGAGCGCCGCGCATCGAGTACACCCTAAATGGGAGTGATGTGGAACAAACTTCATGTGCCGGGACGATTCGCTGAAGACCCGGGAGCCTTGACAGACACAAGATTGCAACTTCTATCACCCGCCGGATGCGAGATGCCATCGCTCGATCTGCCGAAAACGCCGTCAGCCCCCCGCGGCCTCGCGCCAATTCTGACGAACTTCCTGACACCGGCGGCCGCTCCGTGCTTCCTAGACTCCCCCATACCGGGGTGGAGCGTGGTCTCTACCCCCAGGGCGCCTCCGATACCACGAGGGCAGGGCCATGTTGAAGTCCAATCCATTTATCGGGGTCGCGGCCCTTGCCGCGATCATGGTCGCGCACACCCCGAACGCTGAAGTCCAGGCCGCGTCGGGTCAAGCGTTCACGCCTGAGATTGCGATCGGTCGCTCAAGCTCCAGCCAAACGTCCGCGCGTGCGAGCGAAGGCAAAGACGATGTGGCGTTGCTCATGCCGAACTTCAAGAGCCCGCCGAGCGACGCTCGCCCGTGGGTCTACTGGTTCTGGCTCAATGGCAACATCACGCGAGAAGGGATCACGCTCGACCTTGAGGCGATGGCACGCGTGGGGATCGGCGGCGTGCTCATCATGGAGGTCGATCAGGGCGCACCGGAAGGACCGATCGGGTTCGCGAGCGCGGAGTGGCGCGAGCTGTTCAAGCACGCGTGCGCCGAGGCGGCCCGCCTTGGCCTTCAGATCAACATGAACGACGACGCGGGCTGGTGCGGGAGCGGCGGGCCGTGGATCAAGCCCGAGCAGTCGATGCAGAAGGTGGTGTGGTCCGAGACTCCATTCGAGGGTCCGGGCGCGTTCAAGGGCACGCTGGCGACGCCCGCAACCGCCGCGGGCTTTTATCGAGACATCGCGGTGCTCGCAGTGCCGGTACCCGACGATGAAGCCAAGGGTGGCAAGCCGCTGCGGATCGAGGGGCTTGTCGACAAGGCGCTGTACGGCGCGGGCCCGACTCCCGGCCCGGTCGCGCCGACAGGCATGATTCCTGCGACCGCGGCGAGCGCCGCGATCGCGCGCGATCGCATGGTCGATCTTTCCGGCAAGATGAGCGCCGAAGGCACGCTCTCGTGGCAGGTGCCCGCGGGCAAGTGGGTCATCATGCGATTCGGGCACACGTCGACGGGCGCGGTCAATCTGCCATCGCCCGCAAGCGGGCGCGGGCTTGAGTGCGACAAGCTGAGCAAGGAAGGATCGGAGGCGGCGTTCGCGGGGTTGATGGGACGATTGATCGCGGATGTCGGCCCGCTGGCGGGTCCGACGCTCGTCAGCACGCACATCGACAGCTGGGAAGTCAGCACGCAGAACTGGACCGCGAAGATGCGTGAGGAGTTCAAACGCCTTCGCGGCTACGACCCGCTGATGCTGCTCCCGGTCATGAGCGGGCGCGTGGTTGACTCGCTGGAGGTCTCCGAGCGCTTCCTGTGGGACCTGCGTCTCACGGTGTCCGATCTCATCATCGAGAACTACGCGCGACACACGCAGGAACTCGCGAAACAGCACGGCATCCGCCTCTCCATCGAGGCCTACGGCGAGCCCGCCGACGACATGGCGTATGCGGGGACCGCGGACGAGCCGATGTGCGAGTTCTGGTCGTACGGGGCGTACGGGGCGGCCGACACCTGCACGGTGATGGCCTCCGCGGCCCACGTCTACAACAAGCCGATTCTCGGCGCGGAGGCCTTCACGGCCAACGACCAGGAGCGATGGCGCGACCACCCGGGCTCGATCAAGGCGATGGGCGACTGGGCGTTCTGTGAAGGTATCAACCGGTTCGTGTTCCATCGGTACGCGATGCAGCCTTGGATCGACCGGCGCCCCGGCATGACGATGGGCCCGTGGGGCCTTCACTACGAACGCACGCAGACGTGGTGGGACCAGTCCAAGCCATGGCACGAGTATCTCTCTCGCTGCCAGTACCTGCTCAGGCAGGGTCGGTTCGTCGCGGACATCTGCTACCTGGCGCCGGAGGGCTCGCCGCAGCACTTTGTGCCTCCCTCCGCGATGGCCGACGGGTCGCCGCCCGTGCGCGGCGGGTACAACTTCGACGCCTGCCCTCCGGACGTCATCCTGCACCACAGCAGGGTTGAGAACAACGAGCTGGTTCTTTCGGACGCGATGCGGTATCGCGTGCTCGTGCTGCCCGCGGTCGCAACGATGACGCCGGAACTGCTGCGCCGCGTGAAGGAGCTGGCGGAGGCGGGGCTGACAGTGATCGGCGATCGGCCCGAGAAATCGCCGAGCCTGTCGGGGTATCCCGCGTGCGACCAGCAGGTTCGCGAGCTGGCGGCCCAGTTGTGGGGCAAGGAAGACGCAAGGCCCGGCGCGGAGCACGCGATCGGACGAGGCAAAGTCATTCGCGGCCAGAGCGCCGAGCAGACACTCGCGGCGATGGGAGTGCCACCGGACTTTGAGGCACGCGGGAGCGACGATCCATCGGACCTGCGGTACATCCATCGGACCCTGAGCGACGGCGAGTTGTACTTCGTCGCGAACATCTCGTCGCGCCCCGTCGCGGCGACGTGCGCGTTCCGCGTCTCCGGCCTCCGCCCGGAGCTCTGGAACGCCGAGACGGGGGACTCAAAGCCGGCCGCGATGTACGAGGCCAGCGGCAAGCAGACCCTCGTGCCGCTCTCGCTGGGTCCCGCGGAATCGGTGTTCGTCGTGTTCCGCCGCGGCTCGAACGCGTCAACGGACCACGTGGTTTCCTTCACGCGCGACAACGAGCCGATCGGCGGGCCGGTCGCAACGCCCGCGAAGGTCGTCGTGCAGCACGCGACCTGGGGCCCGGCGAACGACCAGGCAAGGACCAAGGACGTCACCGCGCAGGTCCGCGCCATGACGGCACGCGGCACGCACGCGTTCCGCGTCGCGTCGCTCGCCCGCGAGGGAGACCCCGCGTACGGCGTCATCAAGACGCTCCGCATCGAGTACACAACCAACGGCAAGCCTCGCACGGTCAGCGCGACCGACCCGGAGATCATCCGTCTCGAAAGCGTCTCGCACACGCTCGTGGTTCGCTCGGCAAGCTACGGCGTGCCCGGCGACGCCGCTCGCACGCGGAATGTGACGTCGAAGCTGCAGCAGCTCGCGGACCGCGGCGAGTACGAGTTCAGGGTGCGGCGGATGGCCGAGGGGGACGACCCCGCGTACAACGTCGTGAAGACGCTGCGCGTCGAGTACACGCTCGACGGCGTCGCACGCACCGCCAGCGCCACCGACCCCGAGACGATGCACCTTCTGGTCTCGCCCTCGCGCCCGGCGGAGTTGAGCATCGATGCACAGGGACGCACGATTCTTGAAGCCAGCCGCCCGGGAAAATACGGCGTTCGCTGGAGTTCCGGGCGGAGCGGCGAGGTGAACATCGCATCGATTCCTGAACCTCTGGAGATCAAGGGGGCGTGGGAGCTGAGTTTCCCGCCGCGCTGGGGCGCGCCGGACAAGCTCACGCTGCCCGAGTTGAAGTCGTGGAGCACGCTCGAGCAGCCCGGTGCTCGGTACTTCTCCGGAACCGCCTCGTATCGCAAGACGATCAGCGTGCCGCCGGAGCTCCTGGGCCAGGGGCGAAGGGTCTGGCTCGACCTTGGCAATGTGGCGGTGATCGCGGAGGTTTCGCTCAACGGGCGCGACCTCGGCGTGCTGTGGAGATCTCCCTATCGCGTTGACGTGACCGACGCGCTCAAAGCGGGCGAGAACTCGCTCGAGGTTCGCGTGACGAATCTGTGGGTGAACCGCATGATCGGGGACGAGCAGCTCGCGGAGGATTCCGACCGCAACCCGGGCGGCACGCTGAAGCGCTGGCCGGAATGGCTGTCGGGAACAAAGCCGAGCCCGAGCGGGCGATTCACCTTTACGAGCTGGCGTCTGTGGTCCAAGGACTCGCCGCTGCTCGAATCGGGGCTGATCGGCCCGGTGCGGTTGGAAGCGGTGATGAACGCGGAGCTCAAGTAGACGCCGGCGCGCTGCCTTTGAATTCCTCTCGTGCGTGCCGCCAGTTTTCCCTAACTCGGCGCGGGTGGTCAACGGGCCCCGCGCGGGTGTAGACTGCGCCGGGCGAGGACACCCGCGCCCGGACGATTCCTGAGGAGATCTCGATGATCAACATCCGACCGAACTGGATTCTTTCGTGCCGGGCTCTGTTCTCGATGCTCGCGGCGGTCACGGTGTGCCTGGTCGCGTGCGAGAAGGGCGCGCCTTCAAGCACTTCGCCAACGCCCGCGCCCGGCGGCGGGTCTGCGGGCGGCTCGGGCGGCTCGGGCGGCTCGGGCGGCTCGGGCGGCGAGAAGGTGAAGATCGGGTTCGTCGTCAAGCAGCCCGAGGAGCCCTGGTTCCAGTTGGAGTGGCGATTCGCCGACGAGGCCGCCGCCAAGAACGGATTCGAACTCATCAAGATCGGCGCGGCCGACGGCGAGAAGACGCTCGCGGCGATCGACAATCTCGCGGCCGCGGGCGCCAAGGGATTCGTGATCTGCACGCCCGACGTCCGTCTCGGGCCCGCGATCGTCGCGGCGGCCGGCCGGAACAACCTCAAGTTCATGACGGTCGATGATCAGCTCATCGGCGCGGACGGCAAGCCAATGACGCAGGTCGCGCACCTGGGCATTTCGGCGCGCACCATCGGCGAATCGGTCGGCAAGGCGCTGGCCGACGAGTGCAAGAAGCGCGGCTGGACGCCGGGAGAAGCCGGCGCGTGCGTCGTGACCTTTGAGGAACTCGACACCGCCAAGGAACGCACCGACGGCGCGATGGCCGCCCTCGCCGCGGCGGGCTTCCCCGCGGATCGCATCTACAAGGCGGCCCAGAAGACCAGCGACGTGCCGGGATCGTTCGACGCGGTCAACGTGCTCTTGACTCAGAAGCCCGAGGTCAAGAAGTGGCTGGTGTGCGGCATGAACGACAGCGCCGTCATGGGCGCGGTGCGCGCCATGGAAGGCCGCGGTCTGACCGCCGAAAGCGTCGTGGGCATCGGCATCAACGGCACGGACTGCATCGTGGAGTTCGAGAAGCCCACGCCCACCGGCTTCTTCGCGTCGGTGCTGCTCACGCCCAAGCGTCACGGCTACGAGACCGCGGAGATGGTGTATCGCTGGGTCGCCGAGGGCAAGGCGCCGCCCACGGACACGCGGACCTCGGGCATCCTGATCGATCGCGCCAACTTCCGCCGGGTGCTGAAGGAACAGGGGATCACCAAGGAATGAAGCCCGCGAAGCGGAGTGAGCGTGAGGGAGCGCCGGTGCGCGCGTGGGAAGAGGCGGTCACACTCCCGACCTACGAGGTCCCGCCGCCCGATCCCAACCCTATGTTCCTCGAGCGACGCGTCTACCAGGGGAGCAGCGGGCGCGTGTACCCCCTCCCGGTAACGGATCGCGTCTCGCACTCCCCGGTTCCGAAGTCCTGGCGCGCCGTTCACATCGACAACGGGCACCTGTACGTCATGGTGCTCCCCGACATCGGCGGGCGCATCCACATCGCGCGCGATCGGTCCAACGGTTACGACTTCATCTACAACCAGAAGGTGATCAAGCCCGCGCTGGTCGGGCTGCTCGGCCCCTGGATCTCCGGCGGCATCGAGATCAACTGGCCGCAGCATCATCGCCCGACGACGTACATGCCGACGGAGTGCCGGATCGAGGAGGGCGACGACGGCTCAAAGACGATCTGGCTCTCGGAGCACGAGCCGATGAACCGCCTGAAGGGCATGCACGGCGTGTGCCTGCGCCCGGGACGGGCCGCCCTTGAACTCCGCGGGCAGATCTACAACCGCACGCCCCTCCCGCAGACGTTTCTCTGGTGGGCGAACGTCGCGACGGCGGTGCACGAGCAGTATCAGTCGTTCTTTCCGCGGGACGTCACGCACGTCGCCGACCACGCACGCCGCGCCATGAGCACGTTCCCGCGCTGCTCGGGCACGTACTACGGAGTGGACTACGCCTCGCGCGCCCGCCGGCGCGACAATCCGTTCGGTGCGCTCGGGCCCGCGGACGACCTGACGTGGTACGCGAACATCCCCGTGCCGACGTCGTACATGGCGATGGGCAGTACGTGCGACTTCCTCGGCGGATACGACCACAAGGCCCAGGCGGGCATCGTGCAGATCGCCGATCGGCGCATCGCCCCGGGCAAGAAGCAGTGGACCTGGGGCCATCACGAGTTCGGGCACGCGTGGGATCGCGAGCTCACCGACGACGGCGTGCCCTACATCGAGCTGATGGCCGGCGTCTACACCGACAACCAGCCCGATTTCTCGTGGCTGATGCCGTTTGAATCGCGGACGTTCAGCCAGTACTGGTACCCGATCCAGCGCATCGGCCCTGCGAAACAGGCGAACCTCGACGCGGCGATCAACCTCGAAGACGGTCGGCTCGGCGTCGCGGTGACGCGGCGCTTCGACGGCGCTCGCGTGGTCCTGTCCCGCAACGGGCGAGACGTTCTCGAGCGTCGACTCGATCTCGAGCCCGGCCGGCCGTTCGTCGAAGCGATCGAACTTCCCTCGGGCGATCTGAAAGCCCGCGTGCTGGGTCGCGACGGGCGAGAGATCGTGTCGTGCGTTCGCGTCCACACGCCAAGGCGCTCAGCCCCCGCACCCGCGACCGCCGCGCCGCCGCCGTCCCAGGTGCGCTCGAGCGATGAGCTGTACCTCACCGGCGTGCATCTGGATCAGTATCGCCACGCAACCAGAAGCCCGGAGGCCTACTGGCGCGAGTGCCTGGCCCGCGATCCGTCCGATTCACGCGCCGGCAACGCGATGGGCCTGTTCCACATGCGCCGCGGTGAGCACAGGCTCGCGGAGCCGTTCTTCCGTGCCGCGATCGCCTCTCAAACACGCAGAAATCCCAACCCGTACGACGGCGAGGCGTCGTACAACCTCGGACTGTGCCTTCGTTGGCTCGGCCGGAGCGACGAGGCGTACGACGCCCTGTACAAGGCGACGTGGAACTACGCGTGGCGATGCGCGGCGTTCCACGCGATCGGATGCCTGGACTCCCGAGCGGGCCAATACGAAGCGGCGCTCAGGCATCTCCGCCTCTCGCTCGACACCAACCGGATGCACAACAAGGCGCGCCTGGTGATGTCGGCGATCCTGCGCCGGCTGGGCCGCGATGCCGACGCGGACACGGTCGATCGTGAGGCGATTGAGATCGATCCGTTCGCGTCGATCGAGCGGTTCCCGGTCACGAACGCGCAGGCGCACCTCGACTTTGCGTTCGACCTGGCGGAGGCGGGGCTGTTCGCGGAGGCGATGAAGCTCCTGAATCGTGCGGAGTCCGCCCATCCCATGCTCGGGTACACACGGGCGTGGCTTTGCGAGCAGAACCGCGACGCACGCGCGCAGGCACGCTGGCTGATCCAAGCCCGTCGCGCGTCGACCGATTACTGCTTCCCATCGAGGCTGGAAGAGATCCAGGTCCTCGAGTCCGCGCTCAAGGCCGCCCCGAACGATCATCGAGCGGCATACTACCTCGGCAATCTGCTCTACGACAAGCGCCGATACGACGAAGCCATCCGCTGCTGGGAGCGCTCGCGGCGAGGATGCGCCGGCTTCTCGATCGTGCACCGCAATCTCGGCATCGCGTATTTCAACATCCGCGGCGACTCCGCGAGGGCCGCAAGGTCATACGCCGCCGCCCGTCGCGCCGCGCCCGCGGACGCGCGGCTGTTGTATGAGCAAGATCAACTCCGCAAGCGGCTGGGTGAGGACCCGAAGTCACGGCTCAAGCATTTGCTCGCGCACTTTGATCTCGTCGAACGGCGCGATGATCTCTCGATCGAATTGGCGAAGCTGTACAACCTGACGGGCGCGCCGGAACAGGCCGCGGCGTTGCTCGCCTCGCGTCGGTTCCATCCGTGGGAAGGCGGCGAAGGCTCGGTGCTCGCGCAGCACGAGTGGTCGCAGGTACTGATGGGGTACGCGGCGCTCGGTGCGGGCGATGCCCACCGCGCTCGCGACCACTTCGAAGCGGCGATCCGTGTGCCGGACAACCTCGGCGAGGCCCGCCACCTGCTGGCGGCACGCGCGCACCTGGACTGCTCGCTCGGCCTCGCGCTGCGGGCGCTGGGCGATGCGCGAGGCGCGGCCGACTCGTGGAATCGGGCCGCCAGCGCGGGCACGGACTTCCAGGGCATGGCCGTCCGCTCGTACTCGGAGATGACGTATTGGAAAGGCATGGCGCAGGCGGCACTCGGGCGTCGCGCCGAAGCAACGCGGACATTGCGAGGCCTGCTCGACTCGGCCAGGAAGCAACTCGAGGCACCCGCCACGATCGACTACTTCGCGACCAGCCTGCCCAACATGCTCTTGTTCATCGACGATCTCGATCGGCGTAATCGCATCGACGCGTTGTACCTGTGCGGGCTGGCGCTCGCGGGCCTCCGCAGGATTCACTCCGCCAGATCGCACTTCGCGAAGGTGCTGGCGATGGAACCCGGGCATCTCGGCGCACGGTTCGCTCGCTCGCGGCTCTCGCCGCCCCGGAGGTCTCGCCCCGAATGAAGCTTCTCCGCTTTCACCGCGTCACCAAGTCGTTTCCGGGCGTGAAAGCGCTGGAAGAGGTGTCGCTCGACGTAAGGGCCGGGAGCGTGCATGCCCTCCTGGGCGAGAACGGCGCGGGCAAGTCGACGCTGCTCAAGGTGCTGAGCGGCGTGTACCGGCCCGATTCGGGCGTGCTGCGGATCGACGATGACGTGATGGCATTTGACCGCCCTTCCGACGCGATTCACTCGGGCGTCGCGGTCATCTACCAAGAGCTCAACCTCGTGCCCGAGCTCTCGGTCGCGGAGAACATCTTTCTCGGCCACTTCCCGTCCCGCGCGGGGTTCGTCGACCGACGCTCGCTGCGTGATCTCGCGGCGGACCTGCTCCGCCCCCTCGATGATTCGATCGATCCGGGCACGCGCGTCGCCAAGCTGCCGCTCGCCCAGCGGCAGATGATCGAGATCGCCAAGGCGCTGAGCCGCGACGCCCGCGTCATCGCGTTCGACGAGCCCACCAGCAGCCTCTCGGCCCGCGAGATCGAGCGGCTGTTCCAGGTCATCGCGGGCCTGAAGGCACGCGGCTGCGCGGTCCTGTACGTCAGCCATCGCCTCGAGGAGGTCTTCCGCGTGTGCGACCGCGCAACCGTGCTCCGTGACGGCAGGCATGTGCAGACCCTTGAATCGCTCGAAGGCCTCGGGCACGACACGATCATCCGCGCCATGGTGGGGCGCGACATCGGCGACGTGTACGCCTACTCGCCGCGGACTCCCGGCGCAGAAATTCTGAAGATCGACCAACTCGAAGGACCCGGCCTCACCTCTCCCGTGTGTCTGTCCGTCCGCGCGGGCGAGATCGTCGGCGTCTTCGGGCTCGTCGGGGCGGGCCGGTCGGAGCTTCTGCGCCTCGTCTTCGGCGCGGAGACGCCCAGGGGCGGAAGCGTGCGCCTCGACGCCACGCCGCTTCAGATTCGCTCGCCCGCCGACGCCATCCGCGCCGGGCTTCTGCTCTGCACCGAAGACCGCAAGAAAGACGGCATCATCCCCGTGCTCTCCGTGCGCGAGAACATCAACCTCAGCGCCCGGCGGCATCGTGCCTTGGGCGGCGTGCTGATCCGCGAGTCGTGGGAACGCGCCAACGCGGACGAGCAGATCCGCACGCTGGGCGTGCGCACGCCGTCGCCCGCGCAGGCGATTCGGAATCTCTCGGGCGGCAATCAGCAGAAGGCGATCCTCGGGCGGCTGCTCTCCGAGAGGGTCCGCGTGCTGATGCTCGATGAGCCCACCCGCGGAATCGACGTCGGCGCCAAGAGCGAGGTCTACGCGATCATCCGCGGACTCGCGGAGCGCGGCGTCGGTATCCTCATGGTCTCCAGCGAGCTCCCCGAAGTGCTGGGCGTTTCCGACAGGATTCTCGTCATGCGGCTTGGTCGCATCGTTGGTGAGTTCGATCGATCGCAAGCGACCCAGGAAGGACTTCTCCGCCTGGCGCTCCCGCCTTCCTCCTGAGTGCTCTGAATGGCATCCACGACTCCACGCGCCAATGGCCCTTCGTCGATCACCGCCTTGTGGGAACAGGCGGGCATGCTCGCCGTGCTTGGCATCCTGTTCCTGGCGTGCTCCCTGCTGGTCCCGAACTTCTTCACGCTCCAGAACATGCAGGGCCTCGTCCTGGCGGTCTCGACCGTCGGCATGGTTAGCTGCACCATGCTCTTCTGCCTGGCCTCCGGGAACTTTGATCTCTCCGTCGGTTCCGTCGTGGCGGCGTCGGGAGTGATCGCCGCGGTCGTCATGCGCGCCAGCGAGAGCGTCGGCCTCGGCGTTGCGGCGGCCCTGGCGTCGGGCGTGGCGGTCGGCCTCCTGAACGGCGTGGTCGTCGCAAAGGCCCGCATCAACCCCCTCATCACGACGCTCGCCACGATGCAGATCGTCCGCGGCGCGGCCTACATCGTCTCGGGAGGCAAGGCGGTCGGAATCGGACAGGAGTCCTTTTTCCTGCTCGGCAATTCCGCGTTCCTCGGTCTCCCCGTTCCGGTGTGGATCTGCATCGCGTGCTTCATCGCCTTCGGCTTCCTACTCTCGCGCACGGTCTTCGGGCGCAACACGCTCGCGATCGGCGGCAACGAGCAAGCCGCACGCCTCGCGGGTGTGCCCGTCGATCGCGCCAAGATCGGCATCTTCGCGCTCCAGGGCTTCGTCGCGGCGCTCGCCGGCGTCGTGCTGGCATCGCGCATGACCAGCGGGCAGCCCATGACCTCGCAGGGGTTCGAGCTCGAGGTCATCTCGGCCTGCGTGCTCGGCGGCGTATCCCTGACCGGCGGAGTGGGGCGCATCGAGTTCGTCATCGCCGGCGTGCTCATCATGGGCATCGTGCAGAACGCCATGAACCTCAAGAGCATCGAGCCCTTTTTTCAGTACATCGCACGCGGCGCGATCCTGCTCGGCGCCGTGCTCTTCGATCGTTACCGTCGACGCCTCTAACAATGGCCACTTCGAGCGGCGAGTCGCCCGGATTGCCCCCGGCCGGCGAGAGCCACAAGACGCAAGACTCTGATCTCCACGCCGCAACTGGCCGAGGCGCACAGTCTCCGCAATCCTTGGGCCGGACGACGATGTGGTTCTTCTGTGCCGAGTTACAAGAGCGGCCGGGAGGCTCTCAACCAGTCAGCCCTTCGCGCTCCCCGGATGTTCGGAGGACTCTGGACATCCCAGGCTCTTGCTGTACATCCCCGAGCGATCGAAGCAGCACGGGCGTCGCTTGCCTTTGGTGAGCATGTCGATCGCCGCGGCCACACGCCGCTCGCGCGTCTCCGACTGCTTCGCCGACTCGATCCAGTGAACCCAATCTCGCCGGGCCGCGGGCGTGATGTCCGACCACACGTCGCGGGCCCCGCGTGAGCCCGCCTTCCCCGCCGGCGCGCCCGCCAGCGCCCGACGCAGGTCGGGCGGCACCTTGGGCTCGGGCTCCTCCGCTGTCGGCACGAACTCCAGTGAGACCGTGTCGCCCACTTTCGCGCCCGCCGCCTCTCGGAGCTTGCGATCGACCTTCAGCCAGTGCCCGCCCTTGCCGTCCGGCTGCAACATTGCTTGGAACGGTGCGCCGCCCAGCGTGCCCCCGACCGACACCATGCCGCGCGAGGGCAGCTTCCGGCTCACCTCCGCGGGCAAAACCAGGAACGTCCACGCGACCGCTTTTCCCTTCGCCACGGGCCGATGCAGCAAGGCACTGAAACCGATGGCGGCGCCACAATCTCGCGTCGCTGTCTTGCTCTGGCGCCGGCGCGTTCGCGGTGCCATCTTTCCCTCGCCCGCCCCGGTTTTCTCTTGTGGTGATCGCTTGGCCATGGCGAGAACATGCTACCACGCGGCCCGCAATCCCGGCCGCCCCGAAGGACAAAGCCAGTGTCAAACGCTCGCCCCGCGTGCTCGTTCTATCATCTTCAATGCGCATCATCGCGGGAGAGTTCCGTTCTCGAAAGCTCCATTCTCCGCCGGAGGACGTGCAGACGCGCCCGATCCCCGATCGGGTGAAGGAGTCGATCTTCTCGATCCTCCGCGGGCACACGCCGGGGGGCGTGTTCTTCGACGCCTTTGCCGGCACGGGCTCGATCGGTCTCGAGGCGCTCTCGCGCGGCGCCGCGTCGTGCGTCTTCGTTGAGCAGGATCGGCGCATGGCCAAGGTGCTCGAACGCAACATCGATGAGTTGGGCGTCTCCGATCGCACCGAGGTGGTGGTGGGGGACGCGCTGGGTATCGGCGCGCTGGCCCGCTGCCCCCGCCCGGTCACGATCGCGTTCCTCGACCCGCCCTACGTCATCATGCACGAGAAGCTCGGCGTGGCGCGGGTGCTGGCCCAGGTCGGCGCGCTGGCCGAGCGATTGAGCGACGACGGGTTCGTGCTCCTGCGCACGCCGTGGCCGTTGTTCTATGAGCTCGAGGACGAGGCGCAACCAGCCGACGCGGAGCCGGCCGGCCGCAAGGGCAAGAAGGGCGCGCCGAGACGCACGCCGTCGCGCCCCGGGTCGCGTTCGGAGTCGGGCGGCTCGCGCGCCCGCCATCGCGACAAGCGCGCGGGCAACGACTGGACCGAAGTCTGGTCGATCGAAGATGGCGAGCTGGATGACGAAGCCATCGAGGCGATCGAAGGCGACGCCGAAGAGGAGACCATCGAGCCCAAGAGCGAGGCGTCCAAGGCGCCGCGCGTCCAGGTCGATCTCGCCGTGCCCGGCACGCTCGGTCCCGAAACGCACGTCTACGGCAGCATGGCCGTTCACTTGTACGCCAAGAAGAAGTAGCGGCGCGAATGCAGGCCTGCTGCAGCGACAGAGTGATCCTTGTGATGACGGATACACCATCCCAATGCGGAAAAAGCGAGGGCTCGCACTGCCCAACACGCGGGGATTTCGCGGCGTCCATCGCGACGTTGGTGTTCTCTTTGGCCTACCCGGTCCTCTATGGCCACGGGATCGGTCCGGCCGGTGTCTTTGCGTTGCAGTGCGCGCCCAAACTGATCATCGGCAAGGCAGACCCCAGCGTCACAGCGGCATTGCTCTCGGTCGTGACGCTCGTGACGAGTACCGCCATCGTATTTGCCCCTCTTATCCGGCGCGGGATGTTGCGCCGAACGGCGCTGCTCGTTCTTTCAGTAGCGTTGGCGGCGATTGTGATCTCACTGGGATACTCCATTCTCCAGCCACCCCGCGGTAATCCGTTGCAGGACTCGGTTCCCTTTTCGATTCCGATGATCGTCATGGTTCTTGTCAACGCTCATCGCCTGATCAAGTCGCTGTCTCCCGCAATCGGTACATGATCTCTCCAAAACGACACACGGCACCGGGTTGCCCCGATGCCGTGCGCTCTCTCCCTCGGATTCGTGCCGCGGCATGATCGCCGCGTGTGTTTGTGTTCCTTACGCCGCGTCCGCACTGCCCGGCGTCTGATCGTCCGTCGTGGCGACCTCGCCCGGGGCGGCCTGAGCGCCCGGGGCAAACCGCGGTGCGCTCGATGGCGGCGCGGACGGCAGCCCGCGGATCCCGCCGAACGACGCGGGATTCATGCTCTCCGCCTCGCTCGAGCCCTTGAACGCCGGGTGCAGCCCGCCCTCCTTGTTGGCGGCCGCGTCGATGATCGATGAGTGCCGCGGCTGGTCATTGCGCGAGGCAAGCTTGAACGCGCTCGCGCCCGCCAGGATGATCCACAGAATGTCATAGGGACTCAGGCTCTGAAACAGCGCGACGACCGTGACCGCTTCGGAATTCGACTCCATCTCCTGCCTGACCTCGTTCGCTGCCTGCAGGCGATACGCGTCGCGCTCCGTCTCCGACATCGCCTCCCAGCGTGCGGCCGCGCGATCAAACGCCGCGCGGTCGTATCCCTCCTCGTCCATGGGCTCGGCCTCAGGGTCGTTCCGTGTCATATGAAAGACGGCGTCTTCGTCCGTGAAGCTCTCGCCGATGCTCGCGATGGCCTCGCTGGCTGCCATCCGCGCCATGGCGACCTTGCCCGCGCCGACCGTGCCGATCGCGATGAGGCAGGCGAGCATCCCGGTCAGGACTCCGCCGCGCCGCTCGATCGACGCGCTGACGCCGGCGCCCGTCAGCACGCCGACGAACCACGCGACCCAACCGATCTCGTACCCGGTGAAGTAGGTGACGCTCGTCCACAGGATGACGCCGATGACGCCCCCGGCGATGCCGCCCACCAACGCCCGAAAACCAAGCATGCCCGGCCTCCGTGAAGTGACTCTGGCGAGTGTGGATCGGCGACGACGACCCCGCACGCAACCGCACACCCATGGGCGTTGTGCGCGATCGAATCTCCGTGCGTGCGAGAACGCAGGCGCGCCACAGACCCTCGCAACTAGCGGACGTTGCGTCGGAAGCGCCGTTCTTCAAGGTCCGATCAGTGCGACGCGCCCGACGCCTTTCCCTTCAGCCACGCGATCGCCGCGTCGAGCACCGGGTCCCCGGACTGCTCAGCGCCGGGCCACGCGACCGCGTGATCGGGCTCGATGCCGTGGTCCTCGATCTCCCGGCCGTCGCGCGTCAGATCACGCCACGAAGGAAGGAACAGCGTCACGCCATGCCCAAGCTCGTGCGGCTTGGGGTTTCCGGAACTCCCGCCCGTCGTCTCGCCGAACGTCTCCCGCAGCCCGGCCTTCTGCATCATCAGGATGAACGATTCGTTTGAACTGACACAGACCTGCCCGATCAGGACCGCGACCGGGCCGGTGTGGCGCTTGCCCGCGGGCTCGACCACACGCTCGAAAGGTCCGTCATAGCCGTCCTTCGCCTCGGGGTTGCGGATGAGGCTCTTGGCATAGACGAATTGCTCTTCAACGAACCTCGCCGCCACGCTCCTGGCGAGCCCCTCGTCGCCCCCGCCGTTGAGGCGCACGTCCACGACCAGCGGCGTCGCGGCGTCGAGCCCGTCCAGAAACTCAAACGCCGGCGCCAGCCAATCGCCGTTCCGGCGCGCCCAATCGTCGAACGCGATGTAGGCGATCCCGTCCGCGAGCTTCGCCGTCGTCACGCCCTCAAACTCGCCCGCGTTCTTGAGAATCTTCGCGAGCCGTTTCGGATCGGCATTCGGGATCGCCGAGCCCTCGCGCACGCCGAGCGTGATGTCGTTCACTCGAATCCACAGATGCCCGTCGCGCGTGGGACGCAGCAGGTCGCGCACACGCCTCGCGAACATCGCCGGAGTCGTGGCGGCCTCCAGCGTCGGCGTTGCGTTCGCGAGCTGCTTCTCAAAGTCCGCCGGAAGCTTGTCCACGTGCGAGTAACGCTCCGTCACCGCGAGCCGCAGTGCCTCGATCTTGGGCCTCGTCTCCTCGGGCGTCAGCGCCTTCGGAGCGGCCTCGCCCTCGGCACGCGTCCTGAACGCGATCGGATACGGCACCGCCGATTCGCCCGCCGCACTCCGGAAATTCCTCGCCGCCGGGCAGTTGATACTGAAGCTGTACAGCATGGACGGCTTGAGCGATACCGGGATCGCCAGCGTGCGCGCGTCTATCCAGTGCGGCTTGCCGGAGAGCGTCGGCATGCTCGTCCCGCCGCCGCAGATCGAGCGCCCGAGCGGGCTCATGTCCTGGTCAAACTTCACGCGGATCTCGGTGAGCGCCGGATCAACGCCGACATCCGCCAGATCGGGCGCCGCCCAGACGACGCGTGGCGGTTCCGCACGCGTCTGCGCGCCGATCGCCCCCAACCCGCCAAGGAACGCCGCCGTCACAGCGATCGCCCGCAAGTTCATTCCCCGCGTCAGTTTCGTCGTCGATGATTGAGCCATCAACATGCGCCTCTCCCCGGCCCTGGCGTCGAATTGATCGTCCGTGACGCGCCACGACCACCTTCAAACGAGATCAAAGGACCCGGATATCAAGACTACCGCCTTCGCCTGTCAAAGGATGCTGAATACGCAGAGTTCTCACACGCGAAACCATCGGCTATATTCCTAAGCGGAGGGCTCTCCGGTGATCGACGCGATCGTTTCAACCCAGCTCGAGCACAACGTTTGGGCGACACGCCGCCTGCTCGAAGCCTGCCGCCCGCTCTCGCGTGAGCAGTGGGAGCAGCGTTTCGACATAGGCCCCGGCTCGCTCGCCGCCACGCTCTCGCACATGGTCGAGGCCATGACCTCCTTCGCTGATTGCTTTGCCGGCAAGGCCTACGAGCGCCGTTCTGACTTCGCCGCACGAGCCTCCAGCGTCGACGGCCTGCTCAGCCTCCTCGACGAATCCGGGCGAGCCCTCGACGACGCCGTCGAATCTCTCGTTCTCCGCCACGCCGAACGAGGCTCGGTCGCTTGGCGGAGCGCGCCCGCCGGAAAACTCCCCGTCCCCGTCGCGCTCGCCCAGCTCTTCGACCACGGCACGCACCACCGCGCCCAGTGCCTCAACATGCTCAAGCGCCTCGGCGTCGAGCCCCTCCCTCGCCTCGATCCGATCGCGTTCGGCACCGGCGTCTGATGCCCGCCGCGTTCCCGCGGTTCTGGGACCGGGAATCATGCGTCGATTGATTTTACTCGTTCGCCAGACTTCCGCCGAGCTTGCGACACTCGCGTCCAGTTTCCTCCGCGGCGCCGGCGTCCTGCCCGAACCATCCCCAAGCCACCAACGTCCGCCCTGATGCACACCAAGAACCGCCAGAGGCCTTTCCGAGAATCCCATGATCAGACTCACCCTCGTCACGATCCTCGCGTCCACGCTCGTCCTCTTCGCCGCGTGCGCGACCCGCGGCAACGCCGACGCGAGCTACGTCTTCACCTACCTCAAGAGCGGCCCCGCCAGCGCCACCAACACGCGCGAGCAGAAGCAGGAGATCTTCAAGGGGCACATGGCCAACATGAAGCGCCTCGCCGAGGAGCGCAAGCTCATCATCGCCGGGCCATACGCCGACCCCGCGGACCCGACCTGGCGCGGCCTGTTTATCTTCGACACGCCCAGCGTCGACGAAGCCCGCAAGCTCGTCGCGACCGATCCCGGCGTGGTCGCGGGCGAGTTCGTCGCCGAGTGCATCCCGCTCCGCGCCACCGCGCGCCTCCGCGAGTTCTACGACATCTTCAAGGCCGAAGACGCCAAACGCTCGACCTCACCGCGCGATCCAACCCAGCCGCCGCCCATCCGTGCCTACGTCATCGTGACGGCCCGCGACTCCGCCAAGGCCGAGGCCGCCCTCGCCGCCGCTTCGCTCGATCGTTCGATCATCTGGTGGGGCCGATTCGCCGGAAGCGCCAGCCCCGGCGGCGTGTATGTCATCGACGCCAAGGAAGCCAGCGAGGTGCGCGCCAAGCTCGGCCAGGGCCCGTGGGTCGTCGACGGCTGGTGGTCCGACACGCTCGTTGAAAAGGTGCCGCGAATCTCGATCGACTGAGCGACATTGGGTTGCATGCATGTCGGGGCGATTACGCGCCCGCGCGATCATCCCAGCGGAACACCATCCACTCCAGAGTTGCCACGAACCCCAGCCTGATCAGGTTGTTGAGCGATGTCGGAATCGCGGTGTTCGTTTCGCTGACACACCAACGCAGGCCCAGCTCCGCGGCACGCGACACGCGCGCCGCGATCAGCGCCGATTGCCCGCCGCGTCCGCGAGAGCCGGACACGGTTCCCGCCCAGCCCAGGTGCCCAAAGCCGTCTCCCTCGCGATCGGGAATCAGGGCCGCGAACGCCGTCGGCACGTCACCGTCGAACGCCGCAAAGGCCTCCGCGATTCCGGACTCGACCAATCTGCACGCCGCCTGCGCGCTCTCGGGGCTGAACCGCTCTTCCATCGCGCCAAGCACGCTCGGCAGCTCCCGGGCTGACACGCCGCGCACCACCAGCGTTGTCACCCGCGGCGCGGCACACACGCCCGCTCGCCGCGCAAGCACCACATACCTCACATAGGGCACAGGCGCCGCGCCGATTCTGTCCAGCGCGCTCAACCCGCTCCCCTCGCATCCTGCCGCGTTCATCCAGAAGAACGCCCGCCTGACCCCGCGCGAGCGCAGCACGTCGATGGTCTCGCGTAGTTCATCATCCGTGATCGCCGATTCAAGCGTGAACCAATGAACACGATTGAATCCGGTCGACGCAAACTCGTCGCTCTCGCCGCCCGCTCGAACCCGTGCCCAGCCCCGCGGCACATCCGCCACCGCCTCTGGCCGCACGCGGTTGGTCATCCGCGCCGCCCGATCACAGTGCTCCGCCAGCTCCCGCGGCCCTGGAATCTCGATCGACATCCCGCGCAGTCTACAGGCTTCGCGCCGCGCGGTACCATGAACCCATGACCGCCACCGCCCACGCCTCGCGGAGTCCATTGCCTCGGAGTGCACTCGCAGGACGCAGCACGATACGAAGAACCTCGTCGCCACGATCGAGAGTCTCATCGCAGCCCGCCCGCCCGCCGTATGCAGCTTCACTTCTTCTGCTGGCGATCACGCACCTCTGTTCGTTGCTGGCTCCGGCTGCCTCCGCGCAAACCGAATACAGGCTTGACGGCGCCAACTGGACCATCACAATCCTGAGGGGCTGGGTCGTCGCGCCGCCCGCCGCGCTCAAAGCCGTTAACGACGTCGCCCAGTCCATGGTCGCCCGCGCCGGTGGCCAGCCGCCCGTCTACGTCGTTCAACTCCTCCCCGAGATCCCGAACGGCCGCTACGTCCTCATCCAGCGACAAGGCGCACTCCCCGCCGGCCTGACCTTCGCCGAACTCGAACGCCTCAATCGAGCTCAACTCGAAGCCCAATCCCAAGCGATCTTCGAGAAACTCGGCATGAGCGCCAAGCCGCCCACCTTCGACTCTGATCCCGTCCGTCATCGTCTCATCGTTTCCAGCCAGATGCAGGCCGGCGGCACATCGCTCGGCTATCTCAGCGTCAGCGCCTTTGCCCATGACGCACATCTCATCGTCCACGCCTACGCGCCCGCCGCCGACTTCGACGCCGCACTCCCCGAGCTCCGCGCGATCGCCGATTCCCTCCGCTTCGACCAGGGCGCCGAGTTCGTCTTCGCCGGCGAAGGCTCGGCCCCGCCCCAAACGCCGCCCTCCGCGCCTTCGTCCAGCCTTGCGCTCAAGGTCGCGATCGTCGGCGCCGCGCTGGGCGCCCTCATCGGCCTCGTTGCCTGGCTTCAAAAGCGTCGCGTCAATCCCTCATGAGTCCTCACTCGCCTGCATGGCCTCGCGCGCTTCGGTAAGCTCCGCACATCCTCTCGCGGAGCCAGCCGTGAACTACTCCGAACGCACGAAGGGAACGGACTTCCTTGTCGATTGCAATGTCGACAGCCCGGGCGCCGCCGTAGCAAGGCGAGCCCTCACCCGCGGAGACTACGACGCCGTCGAGCTCTTCCTCGAATCAGCCGGCGACCCCAACGAGCGCTTCTATGCGTTCGAAGCGATCGCCGATTGGCCCCACGACTTTGCTGGGATCGAAAAGTGGGCGACGGCCCGCGCCAGCGCCCCCGCCGTGCTTTGCAGCGGCATCCACGGCGTCAAGTCCGCCTGGTCCTCTTGCGGCGGCCGGATCGAATCGGCCACGCCCGCTCAGGCCCGCGAATTCGTCAACCGCCTTACCCACGCCGCCCGGCTCCTCACCGCCGCGATGAAGGATGATCGCACCGACGCGACCATGTTCCCGTGGCTGATCTGGGCCGCCCGCAGCCTCGGCGAAAGGGAGCTCGTCGAGCAGACCTTCGACCTCGCTCTGAAGCGAGGGCCCGCCCTTCGCGCTCTGTACTCGTCCATGCTCATCTCGCGGACGGAGAAGTGGGGGGGCTCGCGCGAGCGGTCGCTCGACTTCGCCCGCGAGCACGCGCGATCAGCGCCACGCGGCGCGGGGATCGAGATCCTCCCCGTCGAGGCCCACTTCTACGCGACCGAGCACCTGGAAGCCGGCTCCAGCGAGCACCGCCGCTACTGGGAGCACGACGACGTGACGCGCGATCTCATTGAGGCCGACGACGCGTGCGGCGCATGCCCGCCCGACTCGATGAACTCCCTGCGAAACAGGCACTGGCTCGCGTTCACCCTGTGGAGCGCTGCCCAGATCGATCGAGCCCGTGCCCACCTTGAAGCGATCGGTGAGGTGCCAAACTTCATGCCCTGGCGTCCCGCCCGCGGCATGTTCGCCAAGCACAAGGGCCCGTTCCGCGCCGCGCGGAAGGAATGCCTCGAAACCACCTGATCCCGCCCGCTGCGCTTGCCCCGGCGTGTGGCACGGTAAGCGGAGCCTTGGCAATCACAAAACGCGAAACTTTCAGAAAGAGTTGAAAACCCTAGAAGTAAGACCTATATTCCTCCGAGGAGGTGGTCATGGATACGCCCATCCACGCCGTCACCGGCGCCCTCGGATACACCGGCCGCTCCATCACCGAGCAGCTCCTCGCCCGCGGCCTGCGCGTCCGTACGCTCACCAACTCCCCGCGCCGTCCCAATCCCTTCGGCGCATCCCTCGACATCCGCCCCCTCGCCTTCGACGATCCACGCTCGCTCGAACATGCCCTCCACGGCGTGCACGTTCTCTACAACACCTATTGGGTCCGCTTCAACCACAAGCGCTTCAACTTCGACGAGGCGGTGCGCCACACCAATTCACTCTTCAGCGCCGCGCGCAACGCCGGTGTTGCGCGGATCGTCCACGTCAGCATCCTCCACGCCGATCAGGCCGACGATCTCGCCTATTACCGCGGCAAGCACGAGCTCGAAGACTCGCTCCGCGCTCTCGGCGTGCCGCACGCCATCATCCGCCCCGGCGTGCTCTTCGGTCGCTCCGACATCCTCGTCAACAACATCGCGTGGGCCCTGCGCCGTCTCCCGATCTTCGGCGTCTTCAGCGATGGCTCATACCGCCTCCGCCCGCTCCACGTCGACGACATGGCGGCCCTCATGATCGAACACGCCTTCCGCGATGGCGACACATCCGCCGACGCCGCCGGCCCCGAGTCATTCACCTATCGCCAACTTGTAGAAACGCTCGCGTCGATCCTCTCGCTCCGCCCGCGCATCGTCCGCGTACCCCCCGCGCTCGGATACGCCGTCGCACGCACGCTCAGCCCCTTCCTCCGCGACGTCCTCCTCACGCGCGAAGAGATCTCCGGCCTGATGCGCGGCCTGCTCGATTCCCCATCGCCCGTCCCCGGCGCGATCCGCCTCACCGATTGGGCCACGCAGCACCGCGATCAGCTCGGCGTGCGCTACCACAGCGAAGTAGGCCGGCGTCTCCAGCGCGACCTTGCCTACGCCGATGTGCGATGACGCCGCCGCTGGCCCTACCGTCCTAGCCGTTTCCCTAGGAGCCCCGCATGCCCCGTGCCGTCATCGACGCCTTCGCCGCCGAGTTCCGCCGCTATCGCTCGATGTCGGAGAAGGCCGCGGACCAGCTCACGTGGGATGAGCTTCGCGTGCCGCTCAACGCCGAGACGAACTCGGTCGCGATCATCATGAAGCATCTGGGCGGGAATCTCCGCTCGCGTTGGACCGAGCCCTTCACCACCGACGGCGAAAAACCCTGGCGAAATCGCGACGCGGAATTCGTCGATGACTTCAAGGACCGCGACGAACTGAACAACGCATGGCGTGCCGGTTGGTCCGCGCTCGAATCGTTCCTGGCGGAGGTCAGCGATGTCGATCTTGCCCGAACATTGCTGATCCGCAACGAGCCGCACACGCTCGTCTTGGCACTCGCCCGCTCCTGCGCCCACGCCGCGTATCACGCGGGCCAGATCGTGCAGGTCTCGCGCGTGCTTGCCGCCCGTGCCGGCCGCGAATGGAGCACACTGACAATCCCCCGTGGCGGGAGCGCGGCTTTCAACGCCTCCAAGGGCCTGCAGCAGTAATCCCGCCGACCGATTCGATCGATTCCCGCGAGAAGGAACCGCCAATTCACGATGAACGCCACGCGTACGCGGGTTTTTCGCGACGCGCACCACAAATCACGGCGATCCAGAAGCCGCCCGACACAAAAACAACGCACGGATGGATGAAACGGCGTGCCCGCGACATTCGGTCATAGCTTGCCATGCGGCCGCTCACGCTCTGCGTCCGCAATCCAAACGCGACTCAAACGAGTTCCCGCACCAGGAGATTGTCCGTGAAAAGCCCCATGAACCGCTCGTCCTTTGACACCCCGCGTCCCCACGCTCTGGCCCTTCTGCTCGTCTCGGCCTTCTTCGCTGCCCAACTCACCGAAGCGCCCAGCTCCAACGCCGCCGGCCCGCTCGATCCTCCTTCCGGCCCGGTCGCGCCCACGCCAGGCCCCGAGCCCCGCACCCCCATCAGCGCGACGACCACGCCCGGCGACACCTTCAATCTCTACAAGATCACGCAACCCGGGTCGTATTACCTGACGGGCAACATCACCGCCGCCTCCAAGAACGCCATCGCCGTCGCCGCCGACAATGTCACCATCGACCTCAACGGATTCACGATCACCGGCACCGGCAGCACGCCCTCCACCGGGATTGCTTCTCCCGGCGGCCTGCGCCGCGCCCTCGTCGTCCGCAACGGCAATATCAACAGTTTCAATGGCTACGGCCTGTCGGGCGACTTCCGCGACAGCCGCTTCGAGGACCTCGCCTTCAATGCCAACAAACTCGGCTCGCTCGAGATCTTCCAGTCCCTCGACTGCATCGCCAGCCGCATCCGCGTCACCGCCGGCATCGGGGAGGCCGGCATCCAGTTCCTCGGAAGCGCCCGCATCGAAGACTGCATCATCGACGGCGGCCATTCCGGTATCTTCGTCGGCTCCAATTCCGTCGTCACAGGCTGCGTCGTCAGCAACCAGTCCTCCACCGGCATCAAGATCAGCGGCGGGCTCGTCGAGAACTGCTCCGTCTACACCACGACCGGCTCATCCTCTTATAGCGACGCGGGTATCTATGCCGGCCCCGGCACCGCCGTCCGCGCCTGCTCCATCCGCAACGTCATCACTGCCGGCGTCTTCATCGATGGGGCCAGTTCTGTCGAGAACTGCCTGATCTCGCAATGCGCCAAGGGCATTGCATCCAGCCAGTTCGCCAGCGGCAGCATGCGCATCCAAGGAAACGACTTCAACGACTGCAGCGGCACCGCCATCGATCTCCCCTCCGGAAAGCACCTAGTCATCGGGAATCGCCTGCGCGGCAACGCCGCCAACATCAACGCCAACGCCAACGTCGTGCTGGGTGAAGTCGTGGTCTGCGGCCCGGGCACACTCCCCGCCGCCGCCGCCAACCCGACCGCCAACCTCGTCTGGTAAAGCCCCCTCACCAACGAAAGCCGCACGTTTCTCGCCCGCCGCCGAGGCCACGCCTCAGCGTCCCTACCATCCCGCGTTCGCTCGGGGCGCGGCGGCCATACGGGGCCGAACGCTGAGATGCACCCGTTGAACCTGACCCGGTTCGCACCGGCGGAGGGAAGCGAGTATGACCAGTTCATCGTCCGTCTCACGTTTCAACCCACCACTCCGCGGCGGGCTCAACCCCGGCCAAACGCCCAGCGTCACCACGCCCGGCTCTTTCGCCAACGCCCCCGACGTCGGCGGCCCGCTCACCTTCTCCTCCCCCGACGCGCCGGGCATGCCCGCCCCCAGCACCAAGACCGCCTGGGACTTCATGCCCGACGACTGGAGCGTCGAAATCCTCGACGCCGCCACCCCAACCAGGCCCGTCGCCTCCTCGCCCTGCATGGCCTGCGAGGGTGTTGTCTTCACCGACGTCCGCGGCGTCACCCGCAAGGTCACCCCGCCGCCCGGCTTCACGCCCATCACCCAGCTCGAGCACGCGCGACTCGGCATCATCACGCCGCAGATGAAGCGCGTCGCCGAGCGCGAGCCGCACTTCGATCACCTCTTCCCGAGCGCCGACGGCACCCGAGGCGCCGCCGCCGTGCGCGATGAGGTCGCCGCCGGCCGCCTCGTCATCCCCGCCAACATCAACCACCTCAAGCACAAGCTCGATCCCATGGCGATCGGCCGCGCGAGCACGACCAAGGTCAACGCCAACATGGGCGCCAGCCCAGTCTCCAGCGGCACCGACGAAGAAGTCGAGAAGCTCAAGTGGGCCGAGAAGTGGGGCGCCGACACCGTCATGGACCTCTCGACCGGCGGCGATCTCGACGCCACCCGCGCCGCCATCATCCAGAACTCCACCGTCCCGATCGGCACCGTCCCCATCTACTCGATGATCATCGGCAAGAGGATCGAAGACCTCGACTGGCCCACCATCGAGGCCTCGCTCCACCACCAGGCCCGCCAGGGCGTCGATTACTTCACCATCCACGCCGGCGTCCGCCGCGCCCACCTCAAGCACGTCAAGAACCGCCTCATCGGCATCGTCAGCCGCGGCGGCTCCCTCCTGGCCAAGTGGATGCTCGTCCACAACCAGGACAACATCATGTACACCCGCTGGGACGACATCTGCCGGATCCTCCGCCAGTACGACGTCACCTTCTCAATCGGCGACGGCCTGCGCCCCGGCGGCCTGGCCGACGCCACGGACGCAGCCCAGATCGCCGAGCTCGAAACCCTCGGCGAACTCACCGAACGCGCCTGGCGCTTCGGCGTGCAGGTCATGATCGAAGGCCCCGGCCACGTCCCCTTCGACCAGATCGAGTGGAACGCCAAGGTCCAGCGCACCCTCTGCCACGGCGCGCCCTTCTACGTCCTGGGCCCGCTGGTCACCGACATGTTCCCGGGTTATGACCATATTACATCGTGCATCGGCGCCACCGCCATGGCCTATCACGGCGCCGCCATGCTCTGCTACGTTACGCCCAAGGAGCACCTGGGTCTCCCCAAGAAGGACGACGTCAAGCAGGGCTGCATCGCCTACAAGATCGCCGCCCACGCCGCCGACATCGCCCTGGGCATCCCCGGCACGCGCGACCGCGACGACGAGCTCACCAAGGCCCGCGCCGCCCTCAACTGGGAGAAACACTTCGAGCTCTCCTTCGACCCCGACACCGCCCGCGCCTACCACGACGAAGACCTCGACGTCGACACCGACTTCTGCGCCATGTGCGGCCACGACTGGTGCTCCGTCCGCATCTCCAAGGAAATCCAGGAATTCGCCTCCGGCAAAGCCGAGGGCTTCGAGCGAAACGCCGACCCCGCGTCGCACGGCGCGCTGACCGGCGCCAAGGTCGGCCGCGCCGTCAAGTCCGCCGCCCTCACCCCCGAGCAGCAGGAAATCCTCGCCAAACGCGGCGTCCTCTCTCCCGACGAGATCCACAAGCTCGCCAGCAAGACGAAGAAAGCGATGTCCGCCGCGCAGCCCTCGCACTCTGCGGATCATCACGCGGCCGACCTCAACGCCTCCGCTCCCTCCTCTGCGCCCTCCGCCTCTTCCCCTAGTGCCAAGTGCCAAGTGCCTAGTGCCTCTGCCTCCAAACTCTCCTGCCACTCCGACTACGTCGATCCCGACCAGGCCAAGCGCCTCCAGGCCGAGAAAGCCGGCCGCGACGTTCTGGTGCCTCTCGATGTTCGTCCTGCTCTCGGCCTCAGCAAGGACGAGACGAGGGTGGTGTAAGGAAGGTGACCCGTGCCAGAATCAGGCACAGCCTGCCGCAAACTCTTCTCCCAATGTCTAATCGTTGTTGGAAGTGGAATCACGATACTCGGAGTTGTCCTCGTATTCTTGGCGTATTTGCAGTTTCGGTGGGGGAATAGTGGCCTCGGACTTTGGTTGTTCGCCTTCGGCCTCATGTTCGCTGGCGTGAGTCTCATTGTGACCGGCTGTGTTCGTTGGCCCACGAATACCGAAAGCGATTCCAATCCGGCCCCGACCGATCAGAACGCGCAGCCCCGGTACCTCGCGCCAAATCTCGCCAAACTTCCCGACGGCACGCTTGAAGCCTCGTTCGACCTACCGTCCAATTCATCGGGTCGCGTCGATTGGTTGCTTGTTCGCGACTGGCTTGTCAGCGAGTTTAGTGCCACGTTCCTTCGGGCGTACGAGTACCCGACATTCGAATGGTCAGCAGAATTCGCGGCCACATTCAACGGACAAACCGTTCATGCTTTGCTCTGGTGGAGCGATTTTCCAGACGAACTCACCATCAGTGCAAACGCGTGCAACGACAACGAGTTTATCCGCCACATCCATGCTCGGATGCCAGAGATGAAGGTGTCACTGGGCGATCTCTCAACGATGAGCGTCAGGACGTGGAGAGACTGGATGCAGTCGCTCGGCTCGCCAAGATTTGAGCAGGCGCCGAAACGCGAATGGCCGACGCCTCCACACCACGAGTGCAACAATCCCCCATGAAACTCCTCCTCCCCGCCGCCCTCCTCCTCGCCCTCCTCCCCGCCTGCACCACCTCGCCGCGCCCCCACGCGCGCGAAGCCCTGGTCACCATGAAAGGCAAGCCCGTTACGCTCGAGGGCGCGGCCCGCGCCCCCGCCGTCGGCGACGACGCCCCCGACTTCGCCGCCGTCGCCACCGACCTCTCCGAAAAACACCTCAGCGATTTCCGCGGCAAGGTCGTCATCCTCTCCACCGTCCCCTCGCTCGACACGCCCGTCTGCGACGCCGAGACCCGCGCCTTCAACGAGCGTGCCTCCGCGCTCGGCGACAAGTTCGTCGTGCTCACCGTCTCGATGGACCTCCCCTTCGCCCAGAAACGCTGGTGCGCCGCCGCCGGCATCGACCGCGTCATCACCCTCTCCGACAGCAAGCAACGCCAGGTCGGCGACCGCTACGCCCTCCGCATCCGCGAGCACGGCCTGCTCGCCCGTGCCGTCACCGTCATCGACGCCTGCGGCATCATCCGCTATCAGCAAATCGTCCCCGAGGTCGCCACCGAACCCAACTACGACGCGGCCATTTCGGCCGCGATGGGGGCCGCCCGCGCCGCCGCGGGCATGTGATATGCAATCGAAGCCGCCGACTCCGCGCCGCTCGCCGCGTGCTCACGGGGCGGAAGGTCAGTGGATTCGGATACCCGACACCTGATGCCCGGTGCCTATTTCACGAACGTCCAGCGCTCGCGGTCCTTCTTCACGCCGGGGAAGGGAAGGGCGCGGCCGTGCGAGACGCAGTACACGCCGGGCGAGAGCACGCCGGTCGCGAAGATCGCCTCGGTCAGATTCTGGAGCGCGTCGGAGCGCGTCATCTCGTAGGGGCGGAACGCGCCGGTGAGGACGACGGGGACCGACGGCGTGCTGATCTCGGCGGCGATGCGATCGCCGGTGATCGAGAGGGTGTCCGTGCCGTGGAGGATAACCACGCCGTGGATGGGCGAGGTGACGCCGGGCTTGACCGCCCCGCCGCAGGCGCGGACGGCCTCGATGATGCGGGCGCGGTCGTCGTCGGTCATGACGAGGCTGTCCTTGCTCATGAGCTCGATGACGCTGATGCTGGTGTCTTCGAGGCGCAGACGCTTGAGCATGCGCCGGACGATGGATCGCTTGTTTTCGAGGCTTCCGGTGGCCTCGTCGTAGGTCTTTTCGATCGTTCCGCCGGTGGTGATGAGCGTGATGTGGCGCATGGGAAAGGGTACGCGCGGAGTTTGGCAATCTCGCGGGCGTTGTGTCGGGGGGAGGGGTTCTGGTAGCATGGATGCATGGACCAGAGCCCGCCATCGTGCGAACGGCCTGATAGCCCTTGCGATCGAGCGAGAAGGACGCGTGCCGCGGGGCGCGGGTTCACGCTCATTGAGCTGCTTGTCGTGATCGCGATCATCGCGCTGCTCATCGCGATTCTCTTGCCTGCACTCGGGCAGGCGCGCGATGCGGGGCGCCAGACGGTGTGCCTGGCGAATCTCAGCCAGCTGGGGCAGGCGCTGGTGCATTACCAGGCGGCGAACAAGGGCTACTTCCCGGGGCATCACACGTGGCAGGGCCCGACGTACATCGTGTGGCCGCCGCGTCTGCGCTTTCAGCTCAACGGCGTGATGAAAGTCTTCAACTGCCCGTCGGTGCTCCCCGAGTTCACGTGGCAGCGCGTGTACAAGGCGAACACCAAGGCCGAGTACGGCTATGACGAGAACGAGAAGCGGCTGAACAACGTGTCGGGGTTCAGCTATGGCTACAACGACTGGGGCGTGATGGAGTTCACGGTTCCGCACCTTGGCCTGGGCGGGTGGGTCGGGCACAAGGACTTCGGCGAGGTGAAGGACACGCGCGTGGTGTTCCCGTCGGAGATGGTGATGCTGGCCGACAGCAAGTCGGACTTCAACTGGGACACCGCGCTCGACCCGAGCGACGCGGCGGACGCGGAGTGGCCCAGCCCGCGCCACGCGGGCGGATCGAACTTCGTGTGGGGCGACGGGCACGCCAGCGCCAAGAAGCAGCGCGACATGGTGGCGCCGACGCTCGAGGCCCGGCGGAAGTGGAACAACGACGGCAAGCCGCACGAGGAGTACTGGCAATAGAGAAGAGCGCGATCATCAAGCTCTCGATCGCGGCGGTGGCGCTGGTGGGCGCGGCGGTGATCGCGTGGCGCTCGCTCGGGTCATCAAGCAGCGGCGACGGCGCTGAAGAATACGACGAGACCCGGACGCGCTGGCTGTGCCTCGAAGCGTCGTGCAAGAAGGAGTTCACGCTCTCGACCGCGGAACTCGGCGCGTTCTATCGCGACCACGAGGACCAGAACCCGGCGTGCCCGGCGTGCAAGAAGCAGAACACGGCGCGGGCGTCGCGCTGCGAGTCGTGCAAGAAGTTCTATGTGCCAAAGCACGAGCCGCCGGCCCCGGGGCAGAAGCCAAAACCCCCGACGTGTCCGAATTGCGGCAAACCGGCACGCTGAGCCGGATCATGGCGTTCGATGGTGCGTGGGTGCGGCGTCCGAGACGGGCCCATCACGAGATCGAGCGCAAGGTCGCGTCCGTCCTGCGCTCTCCGCGAACTCCGCGGTGAACCTCAACTTCCCATAACTCCCGCGGCACAACCGTCACACCCGGCACGTGATCCGCTCGGGCGCGGCGCACGCGGCACCGGCGCTCCATCCGTGCGCCGATCCGGCCGATGTCCTTGACGGGTGGGTGCGCACGCGTGCCCCGCCATGTCATCGCTTCAGAGAGAGGCCGGACACTGTGGACAAATCCAGTCTCATCGGAACGCTGATCGGTGTCTTCTGTCTGGGCTTCGTCGCCTACGAGGGATCGCACGGGCACCTGGCGATGTTCTACTCGCAGGAGGGCGTGTTCACGGTGTTCGGCGGTTCGATGTCGGTCGTGTTCATGGCGCTCCCGCTCAACCGCGTGATGGCCGTCGGCGGTTACATCAAGACCTTCATGTTCCACAAGGGCAAGAGCCCGGTGGAGATTATCCAGGTTATTCAGGCGCTGGCGGAGAAGGCGCGTCGCGACGGCATCCTGGCGCTGGAGTCCGAGACCCGCAAGATCGAGGACCCGTTCCTGGCGGCGGGGCTGAAGATGGCGGTCGACGGCGTGGACCCCTCCAATATCGAAATGACGCTGCGCATGGAAGTGCTGGCGATGCAGGACCGGCACAAGTCGGGCAAGAAGCTGTTCGACCTGGTGAAGGTGTACGGCCCGGCGTGGGGGCTGGTGGGCACGCTGATCGGGCAGATCGGCATGTTCGGGCAGCTGGGCGACGGCGACATCGGCGCCATGGGCAAGATGCTCGCGCTGGCCGTCGTCGCGACGATGTACGGCACGGTGCTCGCGAACGCGGTCGCCGGCCCGATCGGCGACAAGCTGGCGCTCCGCTCGTCGGAAGAGATCCTGGCCCGCGAGATGATGCTCCAGGGCATCCTCTCGATCCAGGCGGGCGACAACCCGCGCGTCACGCTCGACCGCATGATGTCGTTCATCCCGGCCGTCACACGCGGCAACGTCAAGGTCGCGGCCTGATCGTGAATTCGCCGCGGGCACACGCGAGGAACCACCATGTCGGACCATGAAGAGGGACATGACGAGAAAGAACATGGCGGGGGAGGCCACGGCGGCGGCGGTCACGGCGGCGGCCATGGCGGCGGGCACGAGGAGCACGAGGGCGTTCCCGAGTGGATGATCTCGTTCGCGGATAACACCGCGCTCATGATGGGCCTGTTCGTGATCCTGCTGGCGATGAACATGGGGCCCAAGGCCGATCCCGTCATGGGCGGAAATCCCGATGAGAACGGCGCGGGCGAGAGCATGTCGGCCGAGGATCGCATGCTCGACCTGGCGATCGGGATCCGGGCCGCGTTCAACAATCCGGTGAGCATCGATTCACGCGACCCGCGCGAGGCCGCGCTGGTCCGTCGCAAGAAAGAGAAGATGTTCGGCCCGCTCAAGCAGGAAGGCCCGCCCGGCAACCAGGAGATCGGCCAGGGCCCGACGCAGACCGATGTCTCGAACGTGTCGAACACCGTGAGCTTTGAGGACGGCTCGGCGCAGTTCAACGCCGCCGCGCGCGACGCGGTCATCGACATGGCCAACCGCGCCAAGGACCAGCGATTCGTGATCGAGGTGCGCGGGCACGTCTCCCCCACCGAGCGGATGCGCGCCGGCGGCGATCGCGGCTACAAGCTCGCGTTCGACCGGGCCCAGGCGGTGGCGAACCTGATGGCGACCAACGGCGTGAAGTGGGAGAACATCCGGCTGGTGGCGTGCGCCGACAACGAGCGGGCCGTCCCGCGTGCGTACACCGAATCGGACCAACGCAAGAACCAGCGTGTGGAGATCGTGATCACCAAGCAGCTGGTCGGCCCGGACCCGCTGTCGCGCCCGAGCTCGGGCGGTTCGAGCACGCCCGCGGGCCAGTATTGAGGCTCGCGCAGTGCGCGGAGCCGCAGGGCGACGATCACGGTGGATGAGTGGATCGCGGCGTGCTGGCGAGGCGGCGCGGATCTGGTAGGCTCTGGGCGAACTGTGGAGCCGTCCCATGATTACATGGAAGCGAACGCTGCGCACACTCTCGTCGGAGCGGTTCATCGCGTACAAGGACGGTCGCGAGGCCGCGCTCGTTGATCTGCACTTCCTCGGACTTGGTCCTCGCACGCCGGTGAGCGGGACGGTGGTGCTGCTGGAGAGTTCCGGCTGGCGCGAGGAGGACGTGCCCGACCTGCTGTCGTCGCTGGACGAGGAGTTCCTGCCCGAGGTCGACGCGGCGGAGGGGACGCTGACGTACACCGTGGTGATGGGGCGCCTGATCGCGAGCTATGAGGCGATGGCGGACGGGGGCGGCGAGGACGACGAGTGACTTGGCGAGTGACTTGGAGGGGGAGCGGCGCTATGGTTCTCCCCGCCGTGGGCGCGAGCCCGGGGCCTGAAAAGTCGGGCGCATAGCTCAGTTGGCTAGAGCGCGGCTGTCACATAGCCGAGGTCACAGGTTCGAGTCCTGTTGCGCCCATTGACGAAAAACACGCTGAACGCAGCACTTATGCGTACCTGCCTGTGTCGGGCAGAGTGGCTCAGGAATCCCCGAAAAGTGGTATTTACCACTTTTCGGCACCGGAGACCACGCCATGCCCCGACGTGCCGCCGCTGGCCCCAAGACTGTGAAATTCCCGCAACTCTGCCTCCACAAGGGGAGCGGTCTTCGCCGCGCCCGCTTCAAAGGCAGGGACTTCTACTTCGGCCCCGAGGGGGACAAGGACGGAAACCAGCGATACAAGCGGATGATCGCCGAGTTCCTCGCCAACGACGGCTCGCTGCCGCTGTGCGAGGCTGAACGGCGGGAATTGAGCGTCAAGGAACTCATCGCGCGATACTGGCTCGCCTCCAAACGATCCCTCCAGCCGGAGTCACTGGAGCCGATCAAGCGCGCCCTGAAAGCACTGCGAAGGCTCTACGGCGATACCTTGGTCGAGCAGTTCGGCCCAACGCAGTTGAAGGCACTGCGCGCGGAGATGGACCGATTGAATTGGAGCCGCAACGGGATCAATGAGGCGACTCGTCGAATTCGAACCGTGTTCAAATGGGGTGTTGGAGAGGAACTCGTTGAACCATCGGTTCACCTCCGGCTGTGCGGCGTCCGCGCGCTTCGCGTCGGGGAAGCCGGGCGAGAAACGAAGCGCGTCATGCCCGTTGCGCCAGAGGTTGTCGAGAAGACACTTCCGTACCTCCCCCACGATGTCCGCGCCATGGTCCAACTCCAGATACTGACGGGCGCGCGACCGGGTGAAATCCGAAGGCTGCGGTGGTCTGAGATCGACAAGAGCGGCGACATCTGGCTCTATCGCCCTCTTCACCACAAGACGAAACACCACAATCGCGAAAGGACGATTCGCTTCGGGCCGAAAGCGCAGTTGCTCCTGATGGGCTTCATGGATCGCAATCCCGAACAGCCCATGTTCTCCCCGGCACTGAGCGAAGCGGCGCGGCATTCAGCGATGCGTATCGCACGCAGGACTCCGGTGCAGGCATCGCAGGTGCTGAGAGCAATGAAGGCCGCGCAAGGCGCAGCGAAGCGCGAGCGTGCTCCCGGAACGATGTACACGCGGAAGTCCTATCGAAAAGCCGTCGCCCGCGCGTGCGTGAAGGCGGGCGTTCAACACTGGCACCCCCACCAACTGCGTCACACCTTTGCCGACTTTGCGACACGCACTGAGAGTCTTGATCTCGCCAGCACGCTGCTGGATCACTCGTCGCTGCGGACCACGTTGGCATACACCGACACGGACACTCGGCGTGCGAACGACTTCGCGCTGAAGTATGGGTGAAAGCGTTCATCTCGGGGCAGCCATCAAGTCGGAGTAACCCTTTCCGACAGTCTCACGCCAGAGGACATCACCCTCGTCGATGCTCTGGAAGGCACTGCGCCGGATGCTCATCGTGGCAGCGCAAGGAAGTTTATGAAATGCGGCCTCCGCGAATCTCTGAAACGCCGCGACAAGACGTTCCAGAGTTGACTCGCACAGGGTTCTGGTCACGTCGCGAGCAAAGTCCGTGCCGCCTGCATCAGCGACGGTTCCCGCAATCTCATCGATGCTGTTATGGTGGCACTAACGGCGGAACGCGCCGCGTCGACAGTGCTCGCTGCTGAATTGTGGCCGCAGGCGGGACAGAAACAACGCTGCGCCGATGGAGGCATAGGCGCAACCGCAACTCTCACATACTGCGCGCATCTCCAAGAGCGGCGTCGCTGCGATCATCTGGCAAGCGGTGACGAGCACGTCGGTTTCAATCTCAATTCAACAGTCTGTTGAAATGACCCCACCCGGATTGTTCGATTCCGGTACGATATGGCATGGGATGGCCGACGGGCGGGTTCGCGGACAAGATGGGGAATCGGTTCGAGGCGCACTGCGTCGTCGCTGCCGCTCTCGAACTGATCGAGGGAAACGCGACGACGATTGAATGGGAAGGCGTCGGGAGCGATTTCGATGGAATCGAGTATCGCCGCCGATTGCCGGATGGGACTATTGAGTGCGTCCAGTGCAAAGGAAGCCGCGACAAGAAGTGGACAATCGCGACTCTCGCGAGTGAAGGGCTACTTGGTGCAATCCGCGATCAATTGACTCGGTACCCCTCCAGCCGTTTCCGGCTCGTGCTCGCGAGCAGTGCAGGTGAGTTGGCCGATCTCACCGAGCGAGCAAGGGCGGCGGCTAGCTCCACTGCGTTCATGGAGTCGCTGTCGCAGTCGTTATCCCCCGCATTCGAGCGCGTTCGCGAGCACTGGCGAGCGGGCACAACGGACGAGGCGGATGCGAAGTGCGTTGAATGGCTCTCTCGGGTCTTCGTGCAAGAACATACGACTCCAGACTATCTCCAACGACATGTGGAAACGCGGTGCAGTGATCTGTTCCACGGTTCAGGGGCCGCCGTACGCATTGCGATTCGCGACGCTCTGGAATCCCGACTCGGGCAACTTGTCACCTGCGACAAACTGCTCTCAGACCTGCGATCTGACAGGTTCAAGATCGAGCCCCGCGATTGGAGCAGACTCCCGGATCACGTCTTGGCCGTTCACAAGCTCCGCGATCGCTTCCTCTCGCAACTCGGGAGGCATCTGATTCGTCACAAGCTGATCCCGCGAAAGGAGACCGAGACGATCTTGAAGACCGTCATGGAATCGGTCGGGCCTCAGGTGGTTCTTGTGCATGGCGGTGCCGGAAGCGGGAAATCTGGGGTGCTCTTCGAAACCGTGGAACGACTCATCAAATCTGGTATCTGCGTGGTGCCTCTCCGCCTCGACAACGCCCTGCCATCCGGCGGGGGACTGCTTCGCTACTCAAGGGAGACACTTGAACTTCCAGATACTCCCGACCGATGCGCGACACGGCTTGCTGGCGGGAAGCGCGCGGTTGTGGTTGTGGACCAACTTGATGCGGTAAGGTGGGCGGGCGTTCACTCGACCTCAGCGTGGGATGTCACAGTTCAGCTTCTCGACGACGCGATCCATTCGCAGAATGTGACCGTCGTGGTGGCATGCCGGACCTTTGACATCAAGGATGATCCGAACCTGCGGAATTGGCGCAAGGATCAGGACACGCAGGGCCGCTTGCGCGAGATCGAGGTGAAGCCGCTGGAATCAGCGCAGGTTGAGGGCATCATCAAAGAATGGGGAGTGCCGCTCCCGACTGCTGAGCAATTGGCCTTGCTGTGCAACCCACTGATGCTGTGGATTTGGTCTGACTTGGTTGAACGCGGAGCGGACCTGACCAAGGTCGCGGGTGCTTCAAGCCTGTTGTCTGCGCACTGGAACAGTGTCAAGTCGCGGCTTGAGTCACGTCACGGAATTCCAAGTGCAACAGCCGAGGCGGTGATTGCTCGGGTGCGTGAGGTTGTGGAAGCCCGCGGCAGGCTCGACTTTTCCGCGAACATTGAGCCGGATCGTCGTACCCTAAACGCTTTGACCTCCGAGTCCTATCTCGATGCACTTGATCCCGAACGATTCAGAGTTGCGCACCAACGATTCCTCGATCACCAGATCGCGCTCTCAGTATTTCGGCTCGTTGCATCAGCACAGACGACGGTTGCGGCGTGGGTCGCATCGACCGATCAGTCCCTCGCAAGGCGCGAGCAGATGCGGCAGTTGCTGGCGATCCTGCGTGACGACGACCCGCACACCTACGCCAAGGCTGTTCACGACTTGCTGTTGAGCACGGGCATTCGGGAGCACATTCGCGATCTGGTCCTTCGACTGCTGGCGGAGTGTGCGCCTCTGTTGGAGTCCGAGATTGCGATAGCAGAGAAGTTGCACGACATCCCATCTTGGACTCGTCGCATCAGGATGCGGTGCTGGACCACCGTCGCTTGGTGGCGCGAGTTGCTCAAAGCTGGGCACCTCCGCCGGTTGCTCTTGTCGGAGCACCAGAGTGACGCTCTTTGGGCGGCCGGAACGCTCCGCCTACTGGCCGAAACCGATGCGGAAGCTGTGTTCGCGTTGCTCTTTGCTCTCACACAAGAGCATCGGATCGAGCCATTACTCTTGGCGCGATGTCTTCCGTACGGAACGGAGCATGACACCCCTGAATCCTCCCGATGGCGTTTCCGTCTTCAACGCCGAGAACTGCTTTCGTGTGACACCTACGACATTCGGCACGCTGCGAAGTCCGCGCCGTTGGCGGCGTTGCGATTCGCCGCACACCTCATGCGATGGGAGCTTGCGCACGCCTATCGGCCGGGCCTGATGAAGCGGGGCATTCCCGAGAAGTTCGACAGATGGGCGAGCGGAAAGGACTCTGATCGCGCTATGCTGAAGCAGCTTGCTGGCACCGTCCCACGAGAGACATGGGTTACGCTCGCACCGATACTCCTGCGGAGTCTGAAATACCGTGCTAGACAATGGCGTGTCGGTGCCGCAGGGTCAAGAGAAAGATTGAGCTGGGATCACCCCTGCCGTCTATTTCATCGCTTGCTGCGCACGATGCTCGAAGAGGCCGCGACGGCGCTGGCCTCGGATCACTCTCCGTTGCTTTGGACGCACACCGTTCCCTTTTTGCGACTTCGGAGCCGCACGGCGACTCGGCTTTGTGTGTCGGTCATCGGAAGTCTTCTCGCACCCATTCCGCAAGTGGCGATTGAATGGCTGCTCTCGGACGTACGTCGTCTCGGCGCGCACGGGCATTCTGATGTGGTACGGCGCTTTTGGCGTGGCAGAAGCGCGGTGCGCCACTTGTGGGAAGCAGCACCCGAGTGCCGGGAGCGTCTCTCGGCGGCAATTCTCGCATTCTGTGATCCCTCAGAGCGGCGTCACATGGAGCGGCGACGGGAGGATGTTCTCGAAAGTCGCTCACACTTAGTCCCCAACCTCACTGGCTTGCCCCAATACCTCTTGCTGTCCGCGATACCGCTCGAACAACTCGGCGAGGCTGGAAAAGCGAGGCTCGCTCAGTGGGATGCGAAGTTCTGCGACGATCTTCAGCGCCTGCGATCGCCGCGCCCGCCTGAATGGTTGATGTCCCGCCCTGAACGATGGAAGCCGCCATCATCGCGAGTACGTCTTCGCTCGATGCGATCTCTGATTCCCACAACACGACTGCCATTCGTATCGGATCGTGACTGGGAGTTGATGGCGGGTCGCAAGTGGGCGACTCGAATAAGTAAGCGATGGGAGTCATCCGACAAGACATCATTTGAAACTCCAGAGCGCCTGTCGGACATGTCGTTCAAGCAAGTGGCAAGGGCGAACCCTTCTCGCGCCGTACAACTAGCCCGAAGCCTACCACCGGAGGCACGGGACGACTGGTTTGAGGCTATTCTCGAAGCGGCATCCGCCACCGAGCCTGAGGCAAACAGCGCTGGCGCGGATTGGAAGGCCGCTACAGCCGTTGACATTGAGAGGTGCCTGAACCGATTGGTGGAAAGGGAGTCGAAAGACCTTTCCAAGAGGCTGGGATGGCTGGTGCAGGCAAGGCCAACGGAGGCGTGGAGCGATACCACGATTGCTCGCATTTGCGAGCACGCAGTGTCGCATCCAGACCCGTCAATGGAAAACAGGGATGGGCAAACCGCGATTGGCGACATGTCGGCGGATGATGTGGTTAGCTTGTCGATCAATGGCGCGCGTGGAGTAGCGATTCACGCGATTGAACGGCTGATGTGGCACCGCCCTGAGAAGCGGACGCAGTTCGAGACCGTTGCAGAAGCTGCCGTTCGCGATCCCCATCCGTCGGTCCGGGTCGCGGCAATTGGACTAGTTGGTCCCCTGTTGAATGATGATCCGGACCGTGCCATTCGTCTGCTGGAGATCGCGTGTGGCGGTTCGGATGCTCGCGTGCTGTACTCGTACCACCTCAACCGCCTGTTGAACTATTTGTGGTGGCGCTGCGATGCTCGGGTCGAGTCCATCATCGAGCGAATGACCTCCTGTGGGATTGAGAAGGTGGAAGAGAAGGGCGCGGTGTTCTCGACGGTTATCGAACTGAAGAAGTCGCGCATGAAGGTCGTCGCGGGCTCTTGCGCGCGCGGCAACGTCGCGTGCAGGCGCGGCGTAGCTAGGGCATTAGCACGTCTTGTTGAGACGACTCCTGACGGCCTTCGCGCTGCAGAGCGGCTTCCCCGCTTTTTCGATGACGAAGATGCCACCGTCGCGGGCGCGGCCGCTGAGGTGTTCCGGGATGAGGAAGTCATGCGTTCTCCGCTCGGAGGCGAGTTGGCCATGAAGTTTGCTCGCAGTTCGCAGTTCCTGAGAGACCCCAATGATCTGATGAGGCCGCTTGCGGACTATGCGGGTGACCTTTCGCCATTTCAGCCTGCACTGGCCCACGTCGTCCTGCGCGCGCGGACCGACATGACCACGATGAACCGCGATCTCAGTCATGTGCGAGCGTACTTTGCGGACAAGGCCGCAGATTGCGTTCTCAGAATTTACGAACGTGCTCAAGGGAATGCCAATGATGGCGTTCGAGATTGGTGTCTGGATCAAATAGACGCGCTGGTGTCCGCGGGCGATACCGCCATCGACGGTGCCCTCAAGAAGCTCCATTCCGATACCTGAGTGCCCCCGCACCATCGACAGCGACCATCATGTGACCCGATCACGCGGAGGGAGCGGCACAACTCAACAGACTGTTGATCTGAGGCCGCCGTCTGGACGCTGCGATGCTCGGCAACGGCCGCTGGAATCGCGACTGGCAAGGGCAGCGCTGATGGTCGTCCCTTCGCTGCAACATTCGCAGTGATTGGCTTCGACGCTGGACCGCCCCATCTGTCGATTCACCGACGCCGCCCTGAGAGTGTAAACCGCGACATTCGGGGATCGGAAGCGCCGGACCTCGGTACAGCTCTTGCCCACACCCCCTAGTTCGGGGAGGTTCCACGGCCGCAGGGACGCTCGCCATCGGGCACCGACAAGATCACGAGCGAATATCGGACGGATGCCGGGAGATTGGGTGGCCAGCCCGAGAATCCGTGGCAGACTTGGAGGGGGTCGCCCCATCGGAGCGTGCCGCTGGAGCGTCGCAAAGGTATCAGCATGGGCTGGGGGAAGTCATGGCACAGTGGAAATTCAGATTCGACGGCAGCTACACCGGCAACTTCTACCGGGTCGATACACCTCTCGGTGTGACGTTTTCCCGTGCTGTCGCGACGGTCGATCCAAGCGGCGCTTCGGTGATCTCGAACAAGCCGAGATTCGATCGGGCCACGCATATTGCTCCGGTCGTGGCCCCGACGGAGGTCACAATTGGCAGCCAAGGCGCTGCGCCCGAATCACGGCTTCTCGCGGCTGGCGTCGCGGCAGACGGAACCACGCCACTGATGGTCTTCCGCGATGAAGACCACGGAAAGCTCTTTGTACTCTCTGGATCAACGCTGTCGGAGGTCAAGCGGACCGACCTGACAACCGTCTCGCTCGTAAACGTCGAAGGGAACAATCCAACCGAAGCGGCGTGCTTCACTCCGAGCGGCTTGTCCTCCGACTACTCGCTGGTTCCCAATTCTGCGGTAGTTGTTCATGGCCTCGTCGTGCTCGGCGGCATGTTAGTGAAAAAGGTTGGCTCAACGGAAACCTACGAGATTGTTGGATGGGGCTTTGCCCAGCTCACAGGTACGACTCCCGTCTGGACTCACCTGTGGAACGACGCCTCTGTCGGAGACAATCAACCCAATTTCTATCGCGGACGCGAATGGTGCCTCCACGCTTCTCTCGCTCATGCCCGTGGCGACGCGCATCCGCTGACGTGCTGGGTATCTTCGACTGACTATCGATTCCAAGCGTTTTCGGAAGATGACCCCCCGGTCCCGCTTACACTCGGAGGGCGAGTCTTCGTCTTGAAGTTCAAGCGGACTACCGAAAACGACCCGTGGGGATGGGATACCGTCAGCGGTAACCCCTTCTACGCAGACATCGAGCAGGGAGACGGGACCTTTTCCACCGGATGCCACGCGCATTCCTGCCAAGTCACCGAGTACGGTAGCAACAGCATTCAGATGGTCGTATCGGTTGGCGATGCTCAGTATCACAGCCGATTCATCTGCTACCGCCTTGACAGTCTTGGGAACGACTACTCCGATCCCCAGCACTGGTCCTGGACCTCTGCCGGGTACCACGGCTTCCGCCAATATGGCCCGCCCGATCCGTTGCCCGGCTCTCGCTCTCAGCAGCCGGTCGGCGTCGCGCTCGGGCCGAGACCGCGGCTCGCGCAACCGTTCAGCAACAGCGTGCCCATTTCTCTCTATCGAAGCACCTTGATCTGGGGAACGGATGAACAGGCCGAGGTCCTGACGCGAATGGTTCTGCCGGAGCCAACCGAGGTGCAGAACGGCACAGACCAACTTTGGATCGAGCATCTGCACGGCTTCACGACCGGCTTTGGGTCGGTGTACGATGCGAGCTTTTCGCGCCTTCGCGGGATCGTGTTCTGCCTGGCACAATCAATAGCGGAAAGTGGTGCGGGCTCGCTGGTGGCGGTACTCTCGAACGCGAGCGACGACGATGGGGGTGATCCTCCGCAGCGTTTGGCAATAACACGGCTCTTGTACTGCCCGGACCAGAGTCACCCGGATCGCTGGATGCAGGTGTTCAGCACGTGGGGGCGATCGGAAGGTACGGCCGTTTTGTACGATGCTCGGGTCTTTTTCAACTCGTATTCGCAGTTGGACACTCATGGCGGGCTTCAGTACATCTCGGTTCCAACGGACACGACCGTGTTCAAGCCGATCATTGTCGCCCCCGGTGGAAAGAACCTTGCGATCGAAGACTGTTGGTTCGACATCGGCGATCAAGCCCCAGACGACGATGTACCCAACCCCGGAATCGTGAAGCTCACCAAGAACACCGCCGGGAAATGGGTGGATACTCTCCCCAACAGTTCAACCAGAACGCTTCCGCCTCCGCCGTCGATGACTTCCGAGGTGTTCCGCATCCGCACGCGCCGAGCGGTTCCGGGAACGACCAACAAGTTCATCTGCCGCGTGCATCTGTCAGCGGACGACGCGAATAATTGGAATGAACTCGCATCTGGCCAAGGATGGAGCACAGGAACAAAGGTACGGCGCATCCGCTTCTGGGTGCTCGATGGGTCATGGGGCGTGCTCACAGGCGCGAACAGCCAGAGTAGCCCCAACAAGACGGCCCAGATGAGTATGAGAACTCGAACAGGATACGACGACGAACCTGACCCGCCCATTTCTCAGGGCGCACCATTGCTGTTTTCTTGCTCGAATCGTTGGTGCCCGCTCACAATCATTGGGGTTCGGGAGATTGATCCGAATGTGCAGGACGCCGAATTGAGGGGTATCGGCATCGAACTATTGTGCGCGTCAGACACCAATAGCCCGGTCTTTCCACCCGACGATAACTACCTCTATCTCGCGATCGATGGAGCATTTGATGGCAACGGCAGTTTGCCGTACCCCGTGGCACTGTCGGAGGTGGGCTCGACGCCGAGCACGAACCCGGATGAGCTTCTGACTGTGACGATCGGGACAACGAGTGGTGTTTCCCCTCTTAGCCTGACGCACGATTGGACACTCAGGCTTGCTGGACAGGTGCCGATCGGGAACTGGGACCAGTACGCCCAACGGCGGGATGGTGCGGGCGATGATGCAAGATACTGGCCCCTATTCACGCTCTGGGCGGACGATTCTAACTGGATCGAGTTTTCTGCGAACTGCACCGACATGGGGTTTCGCGTGCGCGTCTGTGCAGATGGTGAAACGCAATCCCCTGAGGACTTTGGGATAACCGAGCAGTTGTGGCTCCCCGACTCGACGCTCATGGCAGCCGTGAGTTGGGACTGGGACCCCTCGAATGGAGGGAAGCTCTATTTCGGGGCTTCGCTCGCGGCGGGCGCGGTCGCAGCAGGACCACCAACTGGTCTGACGATCTCGTGGGGTTCTGGCATTACCGCTTTCACGCAACTGCGTTTCCGTGGCGCACCGGACATGGACGACGAAGTGTGTGAGTTCCGATGGTTTGGCGGCGATTTGACCGATTCGGCTTCAGATAACGACGTGCTCACCGAAAGTGCTTTCAGCTCGATTGGCTTTGCGAAAGGACCCACGACATGAAGTGCGCATCGATTGGAGTTGCGGCGGCTGGCGTGTTGGCGATTGCGTGCCCGACCAGCGTGACGCTCGCCCAGCCGTGGAGCTTCACGAAGATCGTGGATTCCGACACGAGCATCCCCGGAACGGCGACCTTGAAATTCGACGGCGCGGACTCCTTTCAGCATGTCAGTGTCTACGGCGGCCGCGTTGCGTTCCGCGGACAGTCCAAGACAGGCAATGGCCTCGGTGTGTACGAGTGGCAGTCCGGCGTCGGCCGAACCATCGCGAACAAGAACACGACCGTCCCCCGAGGCACAAAGACGTTCGGCAGCTTTGAGGATGTCAACGCGACCTCTCGCGGCGTGACGTTCTACGGCTCGGCGGCGTCGGACAACGGCGGCATCTTCTACGAGGATGGAACCACGCTCGGACATGTCGCCGATCGCAAGGACGACATCCCGGACGGGAATGGGAAGTTCGTCGGCATCGAATTTCGCCATCACAGCGTCGGCACGTCGACGGCCTTCGCTGGACGCAACGACGCGAGCGGCCAGCCCTTCGGCATCTACCGCAGCGACGACGGCGTGCTCTCACGCATCGCCGACAAGACCATGAGCCCGCCGGGGCGCGCGGAGACGTTCAGCACAATGCTGTCGTGGCAGATCGACGGCGACGCCACGATCTTCACCGCCGAAACAGTGTCGGGCTACCGCGCCCTCATGCGCAGCGTCAACGGCCACATCACCACGCTGGTCGATACCAATCAGGCGTGGACAGACGGCAACCACTTCAACGGCCTCGGGTTCATACGGACTTCCGGAGGCAACACCGCGTTTCTCACGGACACCGATGACAAGGCGGAGCGGCTCTACAAAATCACCGATTCAGGAATCGATCTGATGGTCGATGAGAGAATGGCACCGCCGGACGGATCATCCGCGACCTACGGCGGCATTGGCGAATACGCCTTCGCGAACGACACGCTCGTGTTCAAAGCAGCGAATGGCGCGATCTACACCGACTTCGGCGGAAGCATGTCCAGAGTGGTCGGCTCTGGTGACGTGCTCGACGGTAAGCAGGTCCTGTCCGTCAATTTCTACGAGCACGGCTTCGACGGCACCACCGCCGCGTTCTGGGTGATCTTCGAGGGAGACAGTTCCTTCCACTACGACCGCGCGATCTACACCGTCACCATCCCCGCGCCCGGTGCGACCGGGCTCGTGTTCTCCTGCATGATGCTGGCCCTCGGCCGAGGGCGGCGGGCGGTCTGACAAGCCGTCACCGGGCGAATCTCCTGATCTCGCCGCACACCGGCGTAGCCGATGTTGATTCGGCTTCGGGCGGTTGAGCCGCGCCCTGATGCGGCGTCGGCGCAGTCTCGGTGCGATTCAATATCTCTCACGCACACCAACAGTCTGTTGATTCGACCCAGTCACGACGCCCACTCACCGAAGCAGTGCAGCAGCCCTCTGCATTCGGTGATCTGGAGACCCAGCTCGCGCCGAGCCTCATCGGGCCATGTTGCGGGCATCTCTAACGCGAGCAATTCTGCCAATTCGAGCCCGAGCAGCCGCTCGGCCCCTCGGAGCGGGTGTAAGTCGCTGGCAATGCCCTCGCCCTCGGCAGCGAACAACTCGAACAGGCGGCGGGACAGGCCGCGCAGGCCAAGATCGAAGAGCGCACCGTCGTAATCGACGTGGGGCGGGTCGACCGTCGCGCGAGCATCCCACTCACTTTGCGACTTGGGCATCAGGGCATAGGCACGCTTCCATGAGTCGTACCGTGGCACGTTCTCGTCGTCTGTTTCGGGCCGAACATGCCTTTCGGCCCACGAGTCCCACGGGCGCATCAGCGATACAAGCCAGTCGGGAGGGACGTTGGGAAGCACAACGTGGTCCGGCAGCCGCTGGGCCAGCTCGCTGGGCGGGGTGCGGATCATGCCCGCAGAATACCACGCGGCTACTGCTTGGGCCGGGGCGTTGGATGCGGGTTTGTACTGCGCCGGAGCCGCTGAGGCGGAAGTCCGCCCTTGGATCGCGACTGCACCTCGCGAAGAAACTCAATCGGGTCTTTGATTTCCAGCGCATCGGCCCACGCGAGCCACTCCAGTGCGTCGACGCGCCGCTGGCGCTGAAGAGTCTTGTGAACGCGACTCCGGGCAAAGCCCGTCCTGTCCTCAAGGTCGGTGATTGAGAGGCCGAGTTCGACCGCTCTCGCCTCCATCGCGTGCGCCAGCCACGCGAATGGCGTGGACGCGATCCTCAATTTGGCGTCGGGGGTCTTTCGCCGGGTCTGTTTGGGCCTCTTTGCCAAGCCCAGACAGAAGCCGCTGGGACAGCTATCTCCAAAGACCATACAGTATGAGCTGCGACATCCCGCATTCCCGGAGGCTTGGAACATGAACACGGGCAGCAAACTCGCACAGACTCTCTTCGTTGGCGCAATGGTCGTGGGATGGCCGATCGCGGCGGTTCTCCCGGTAGCCAACAGCGTGGCTGCGGTGCCGATCAAGACCGGCATCGCCGCACCGAAGTTTGAGCCGGATGAACTGCTCTCCCCGGCACGGGAGCGACTCGCCGCATCGCTCTCGGCAAGCCCGCGACTCAAGATCGACCTTGCGAACCGCGTCGCCGCGATGAATGCGGCCGAACTCATGCAGACAAACCAACAGTCTGTTGTTCCGGCGGCCCGTGCATTCGATGAGATCATCAAGTCCTACCGCGCGGACGCGCGGAAGCTGATGGAGCCGATGTGCGAAGCAATTGAAAGGCAAGAGGCACTCGCGAAGCAGGAGCGATCGGCGAGCATCCACATTGTGCTGGGAGAACCGAAGGAGATCGGCGCTGGATATCAAGGCAAGTGTGACGGTCAGATTGTGTATATCGAAACCGCCAAGTACAAACCTCGGGCTCTCCCCAACTCCATCCGTCTTGGAATGCTCGATGGCCTATTCGTGCGCAGCGGGACCATTGAGGGCACGAACGCGCTTGGCGCGAAAGTGACACTCCCGAAATTCATCGACGCTCCGGATGTCGAGCAGGCCAAACGCGATCTGCTCGTGCGTCAACTCGCTGAGGTGGAGAGCCGGAGAGAGACGATTCTCCGTGAAGCGAGCGAGAAGGACGCACGCGGATTCACGACAACCTATCGGGCGATCCTCGATCGCGCGGTAGCACTGGCCGAGGCGGATATCGTGGCGATTGCCGAGACTGCGAAGAAGGCGGCGGGCGAGCCCACCTCCGAACAACGAGTGAAAGACGCCTCCGACGCGATGGCCGCCTTCGAGTGGAAGCCAGGCGTGGGCGCGCAGTGGGCTGAACAGATCAATGCCGTTCTCAGGGCGGCCGCCGAGCAGTTTTCGAGGCCGCGCAGCGATCTCGATTCCGTCGCCACAGCGAAGCTGGCGGACGCATCGACGCTTCTGACCTCGCTGGCCGTAAACGAGAATCCGCTGAGTGTCGGGCACGCTGCGCGGACACTGCTGGCCGACATCGCCAGCGGGGCGAAGAAGGCGGCCGTGCTCGGCCAATTCGACGTGAAGCGGGACGATTACGGGCGTCGCCTGCGCGGCGGCCTCTCCGAGCAATCGCTCGCGTTGATCCGACAACGACAGAACGCCATCGAACTCACGCCGTTGCAAGACGGGCTGGCTGTCGATCACATCGCTTCTGACGGCGCGGACGTGCTGGTCGCGGCGGACTTTGGACCCGACCAACGGAACGAGCAGAACCAGACTCTCGGCGTGCTCCGTATTCAGAACGGCAAAGTGACGGACGCGACGAAGATCGCGGTTGATCCGACCGAGCACGACTCATGGCCCGAGGGGGCCAGAGTGCTGGTTCGACCGCTTGAAGGGGGCTGGCTTGCGATCCAGCATGGCGCGTGCGTGTCGCTCGTGACGCCAACCAAGAAGACGGCGGTATTGCCGGGCACGGGCGCTGACGACCTGTGGCGAGTGAAGACGAAGCTGCTCGGTCTCAGTCGTGGCACAACGGGCGGCGAATCTCCGGGCCTCTACTCCGTCACATCCGAGGGCGAAGTGCAGCGGGTTGGCGAGGCCAGAGACTTCGCGATCGTGGATGGGAAGGGAGTCGTGATCTCGCGCCAGATGGGCGGAGGGAGCGACCGCGTAGATGTCATCGACTCGACCACCAACCAGCCGGTGCCGGAGTTTGCCGCGGCTTGGGCGCGACTCCGCAATTTCGACCCCAACGGCAGCGGAACGCAGGCCGCGATCGCGCTCAGCCGAGTCTGGGTGTTCAACCTCCACGGGGTCGAAGGACTGAGCACCGGGCCAACTCTTGTTCCGATTGACTTCACGGGCAAGATTGGTCAACCCCTTTTCGCGCACCAGTCCGTCCAGACCGACGACAATGGAAGCGGCGGCGCGGTCGCACAGACGGTTGGTTCGACGAAGTTGGTCATCGCTGGGGCTGACAATGAAATCGTGATTACGCAGGATCGCGCGTACGTGTACGGCAAGCCCGATGAGCAGAGTCTGAGCGGCACGGTGGTCGCCTTTGACCTTGCGGGCCAGCGCGAAGTGTGGATGGAGGCTAATCTGCGTGACCAGTTCAACGCCGTGACTGAGGCGCGCCGGAGTCACAAAGAGGACGGTCCCGGCATGTTGAAGTTCACGTTGATCGACAAGCCCAATCGCGGGGAGGTGAAAAACGTCGACCAGTCGATTCCGATCTCGGTCGACGGGAAGCAGCGATTAGTGGAAGTGACCATGAGCGCGGAGGGACAGAACCCGATCTCGTGGCTCGTGCCCGACGACGGCGCGTACGCCAAGAATGTCGCCGGGATTGATCGCGGGAGAATGCTCCGGCACGGTGGGCGCTGGTACTTCGGCTCGTCACGAATCGAATCGATCAAGGCGCAATGACCGGACTCCGTTCGCTGGGTTACGTTTGGAGCCCCCGATTCCTCATCGGTTGGAGCATGGCGCTTATTGGACAGTGCAACTCCGTAGATCGCTCAGGATCGATCGGCGTCGTGGAGGGGTAGAGCGGGGTCCCTCTGGGGCCGTTCAGAGCTTCTGGCGGCCTTCTACGGGCCTTGGCGCGGTTCCACGGGCGATTGCAAGGCCGCAAGCACTGGATTGAGAGCCAAACCGGACGGTCGAACCCTCGACAGCCCCGATATTGGACCCAAGCGTGATCGGCGGACTCACGCGGCACTTGCCCGGTTGACGCGATGCCTCACCCCAGCATTCCCTGAAGCTGGCACGTTCGAACGGCAGAGATCGCTCGCACCCCTTGTGCGCGTCCAATCGCCAGTATCCGACGCGACGGGACGAACGGACCAGTAAACTCTGACCCGAGATGCTCTGCTTCCGGCTGCGATTGCCCATCCACGAGATTCAGCAGTGGGCCGCCGCGTACACCGACGCCGAGGCCGACCGCGAAGTGATGGAGATCGGGGCGCTTGCCCGGTCGGCGCGATACCTCACCCGGCCGCAGTTTCTGTCGCTGGCGCGCTGGAAGAGCAAACGCCCGTGGAAGCACTACCCCCGGAACGACGATCGGACCGTCGAAGAAGTCACGCGCTTCGCGCTCACGACGCCTGTCGAATCGCTGAGACTGCGCGCCCTGACGCTTCTGTCCGGCGTGGAGGCGAGAACCGCCAGCGCGATCGTGCACCTGTGTCACCCCGATCCGTACCCGCTGATGGACAGGCGCGCAGTCTGATCGCTCGGCATCGAAGCCGAGCCGAAGGACTGGAGCGCGGTGTGGCCGGAGTACGTCGCCGCATGCCGCGCAATCGCTGCGGAAGCCAAGACCGACATGCGCACCCTCGACCGAGCGCTGTGGGGATACTCGGCGCAGCACCAGAACGCCGCGGACTGATCCAGCGCACCTTGTTGTCAAGAAACTCGGTGCTTGCGGATCAGAATTCCGCCACCCGACTCGCGGAGGCCACCCACCACCCAACGAAGCCCCCGGCCCCTCGCTCCGGGTGGCGGGTGGCGGACATGTGCTCGGAGGCTCGCGGGCGGTAGTCTCGCGCGTCGCGCTGCGTGTGCAATCAGCCGTGGCGCACAACACTACACGGGTGCGCGCACATGCGAGGACGATTCTGCGCCGACATTCACACTTTCGAGTTCTGTGCCGAGTTCAAAGGCTCGTGTTCGTGTCACGAGATCAGCCGCAGCAGTCAGGAGCAGTTGTGCGCAGTGGACTGTGTACACAGCCCAGTATTCTCGGCAGCGCTGCACGCGGTCACAAAGGTGTATATAGGACGGACGGACGACGACGACGACGGACGGACGACGAGCGTGAGATCACGCATCTCACTTGCTCGCACGCCCTGCGCGCGTCCTGCCATGCCAACTCCCAAACCAGCGATCCAACCGTGAGAACGGAATCATGTAGTTCGCGAGCAGAGCTGCGAGGATTCGCGGCGTGGCCTGATGCGGCCCATCAAACGCATCGAGTACCTTTGACGTTTCGAATCCACCTCGCCTTTGCACGCCAATCGTGTATCTCGCCATGTTCACCTCGGTTCCCGGTGTCACGCGGCGGGGCTTGTCCCCAGTTGACGTGAGCACGGGTCCGCCTGCGCGAGTCGCGAGCCTTTGCCAGCCCCGCCTGATTGCTGTGTGAGTCAGCAGCGGATTGCTCGGGTTTGAGCGGTCGTATTCGACAGTGAGATGCACATGCATGAGCAGCATTGACCCGAGTTGATTCGAGTTCCCGATGCACAATTCGATCGACCATTGACCGCCTACGACTCCGTGACGCAACAGCCACGGGCAGAATTCTATCAACAGTGTCTCGCACTCGTAGCGCGCTCGCCACACTCCAATCGGTCTGGGAGGCCGATCCAGCGGCCACTGTCGATAGTGAAGCGTGCACGCGAGAAGGCACGAGCGATTTGCCAGCCATTTGCTCTTCTCCTTCTGGAGCGTCTGAGAAGCGTGTTCGCACGCGAGCAGCGGCGATGCGAGTCGCGCTCTTGATGGCAGATTCGTGAATCGAGCGCGCGCGCCACTTCGCTGCTCTGGAGTAATAGCCGATGTCGAGCCATACGCGATGAGTTGAGGGAGCGCGGGGCAGTCTGCGATGGCAAGGGCGAGTGCGATGACGCTGTCGGATGCGATGCTCTCGCACCCTTCAACGAAGCCGTGTTCCTTGAAGAACGCGAGGGTGTCTTTTTGGCGAACCTCGGACAGCACCTTCTGTAGGCGTCTCAAGAATCGTGATCGACCACGCCGCCCCTCGTGACCCCGGCACGCTTTCCTGACGACCTTCCCGGCAGTCGTCTTGTACCGCAGGATCAGATTGCGCACCTCCTTATTCAACTTGAAACCAACAGACGGTTGGTTCTGGCGGCTCCGGGGGCGAGTCATGGCGTCACCGCCGCTTTCACCATCGCCACGATGCCAGCCTTGACCGGCCTCGGCAGACGACTCCAAACTCCGGAGATGAGGGCTAATTCGGGGTCGTGGGAGGATTCGCGGGTCGCAGGGGTTGCTGGGCCGGATTTCGCCCACCTTGCGTCGCGTTTTGCGTCGCAATGATTCGAAAGGCCTGCATTGTCCGTGCGTTTTGTGGGTTGTTCTGACCCCATCGGGGTCATTCACGCTCCATCAGCGTCGCTCGCGGGCGATTCCGGCCAAACCCTGTGCCCGAGCTCGCGACGGAGCCCAAACGCTCCAACAGCTCCGCTCCAACTCGGCCATCGGTCGTTGAGGCCGATGACCCGCCCCACGGGTCCGCGTGATTCCTAGAGTGAACTCCGGCACAACCCGCGCGCCAGACGCGCGGATCGATGCCAGAAACCGGGGCACTTATGTCGAGCCACGCGATGTTCGAGGGGCTTGAATCCCGCCAGCTGCTGGCGGTCTTCACCGTCACCAACCTCAACGACGCCGGCGCGGGCTCTCTGCGCCAGGCGGTGCTCAGCGCCAACGCCGCCGCCGGCGCCGACGTCATCGAGTTCTCCGGCGGCCTCGCCGGCACCATCGCTCTGTCGAGCGGTGAGCTGAGCGTCTCCGACTCGCTCACCGTCAACGGGCCGGGCGCAAGCGTCCTCACCGTCAGCGCGGGCAACGCCTCGCGCGTGTTCAGCTTCACCTCCGGAACCTCGTTCCTCCGCCGCCTGTCGATCACACGCGGGAGCGCGACCTCCGGCGGCGGCGTCGCCAACGCCGGAACTCTTACGATCGAGAGTTCCGACTTTTCCTCCTGCAGCGCCGTCGCGGGCGGCGCGATCGCCAGCACCGGCACGCTGACCGTCCTGAACTCCACGATCGCCTTCAACACCTCAACCTCCAGCGGCGCCGGGCTCTTCAACGACGCAGGCGGCGTGATATCGCTCCTGAACTGCACGATCTCCAACAACTCAACCAACGGGCAATACGGCGGCGGAATCGACACCCTCGGCACGCTCATGGTCTCCAACTCCACCATCGCGTACAACTTCGCGATCGCGGGTCGCGCCATCAGCATCCGCAACGCGGGCGCCGCCACCGTCGTCAGCACCATCATCGCCAGCAGCTACTCCAATGTGGTCTACGGCATGTTCGGGGCCGGCTCGATCAACAACCTGCTCCAGTACTCAGGCGGCGGTCTCACCAACGGCGTGAACGGCAACATCGTCGGTGTCGACCCCTTCATGTCGTCGCTCGGTTGGGCGGGAGGCCCGACCAAGGTCTGGGCCCTTCGCGACGGAAGCCCCGCAATCAACAAGGGTGTCAACCCCAGCTCGCTGGCCACCGACCAGCGCGGCGGCATCTACGCCCGCCAGGTCGGCGCCGCCGTCGATATCGGCGCGTTCGAATTTGGCGGCGACGACTACGCGAATTCGGGCCAGTGGGCCAGCGCGCACGCCATCACGCTCAACGCCGCCGATCATGGAAGCGGCGCGGGGGTTCTCGAGCAGACCCTCGACACCGACCTCTTCAAGATCGCGCCCACGGCCTCGGGCCTCATCACTATCACACTCGATGTCCCCGACGGCTTCGACGGCTGGCTCGAGGTCTACGACGCCTCGCACACGAGGCTCGTGCGCGCGAGCGACTGGTCCAGCGGCCGGGACGAGATCGCCTCGTTCACCGCCACCGCAGGTCAGACCTACTTCATCGTCGTCGGCGGCTTCCGTCAGCCCGACGGCGCGTATTCAGTCCTGGTCGCCGATGACCACGCCGACGCGGGTGAATGGACCTACGCGAGCGAGATCACACTGAACTCCACGGGCGATGGGACCCGCACGGGCGTGATCGACGCCGCCGGCGACACCGACCTGTTCAAGTTCACGCCGGTCTTCACGGGAACCAACACCATCCTGCTCGACGTCGACAGCGGCTTCGACGGCTGGCTCGAACTCTACGACGTTGGTCACAATCTCCTCGCACGCCGCAACGCCGGCGCGACCAACGGCGACGAATCTCTCGCGTCGAGCCTGACCGCCGGACAGACGTACTTCGTCCTCGTGGGCGGCTGGCGCAATCCGAGCGGCTCCTACTCAGTCCAGATCGACGATGACCACGCGGACTACGGCGCCTGGTCGCGCGCCACCGTCATCTCCCTGAACGCCGAGCTCGGCGGCGTTCGCGCGGGCGACGTCGAACGGCCCGCCGATACCGACCTCTTCACGTTCACCGGCTCGATCTCGAAAACGATCACGATCACCCTCGATGTCGCCGCGGGGTTCGACGGCTGGTTCGAGCTCTACGACGCCAATCACAACTATCTGATCACGCAGAACCTCCGGGCCGCGGGCGGCGACGAGTCGCGCACCCTCGCCGTCTCCGCGGGTCAGACGTTCTACATCCTCGTGAGCGGATGGCGCGTGCCGAACGGGGCGTACACGGTCCGGATCGATGACGACCACACGGACGCCGGGAATTGGGACAGCGCCAGCGACATCCCGTTGAACTACAAGGGCGATGGATCGGGCTCGGGCGTCATCGATGTGCCGAGCGACACCGATCTCTTCAAGTTCACGCAGGACATCTCCGCGACCACGACGATCTGGCTCGATGTCGCGAGCGACTTCGATGGCTGGTTCGAGCTCTACGCCCCCGATCACTCGCTCATTGCCCGACAGAACGGCGGAGCAACCAACGGCGACGAGTTCCTCTCGCGGGCCCTGACCGCCGGACAGACGTACTACATCCTCGTGGGCGGCTGGCGCAATCCTGGCGGCGCATACTCGATCACGATCGACGATGACCACGCGGATCAAGGCCAGTGGTCACGCGCCAGCGCGATCACCCTCAACAGCGCGATCGACGGCAGCCGCGCCGGCGTGATCGAGCGACCGGGCGACCTCGACCTCTTTAAGTTCTCGAAGGCCGACTCCGGAAAAGTCACGATCACGCTCGATGTCGGCGCCGGCTTCGATGGCTGGTTCCGCGTGTTCAATTCGACGGGAGGGGCGCTCGGATCGACGCGGAATAGCTACGCCGCCGGCGGGGATGAGAGTGGCGCCTTCCTCGTCACGGGCGGAGCAACGTACTACATCCTCGTCGGCGGCTGGGGCGCGCCGAACGGCGACTACACCATCCGCATCAGCGACGACCACGCCGACGCGGGCGATTGGAGCAACGCCAGCGCCATGAGCATCAACGCATCGCTCGACGCCCTCAGCGCGGGCATGCTCGAGGCGACTGGCGACACCGACCTCTTCACCTTCACCTCTTCCGCCTCCGGCTCCCTCACCATCACGCTCGACGCCGCGTCGGGCTTCGACGGATGGTTCGAGATCTACGCCGCCGATCACACGCTGCTCCGCCGACAGAACCTCTGGGCCGCAGGCGGCGACGAAACGTACCAACTCCCGGTGACCAACACCCAAACGTACTTCATCCTCGTCGGCGGCTGGCGCGTGCCCACCGGAGACTACCGCCTCCTCATCAGCGACGACCACGCCGACTCCGGGATCTGGCCGCTCGCGACCGATCTTGCACCGAACTCCGCCGTCGACGGTTCCAAGGCCGGCGTCATCGAGTTCGCCGGCGACACCGATCTCTTCCGGTTCACCTCCGTCGCCACCGCCGGCGCTACGTTCACGCTCGACGCCGGCGAGGGCTTCGACGGATGGTTCGAAGTCTACGACGCCAGCCAGATGCTCCTGCTCCGCAAGAACCTCTGGGGCTCCGGCACCGACGAATCAGGCTCGGTCAGCCTGACGGCCGGTCAGGTCTACTACGTCCTCGTCGGAGGCTGGCGCGTTCCCCATGGGCACTACACCCTCCTCATCAGCGACGACCACGCCGACGCGCTCGCCTGGTCGAATGCAACCGCCCTCACTCCCAACGAAGACGGGCACGCGGGCGCCCCGGGCCTCATCGAATCCGCCGACGACACCGACCTCTTCCTCTGCACGCCCGCCGCCACCGGCGTCGTCACCATCACGCTCGACGTCGTCCGCGGATTCGACGGCTGGTTCGAGATCTACAACGCCGACCACACGCTCATCCGCCGCGTCAACACAACGGGAGCGGGCGGCGATGAAGTCTGGGGATTCCATCTGACGCAGGGGCAGTCCTATTTCGTGCTCGTGGGCGGCACGCTCGCACCCAACGGGCGTTACACGCTGAATCTCAACGACTGAAACCGCCCCGGCCGACCCCGCGTTCCAAAAACGACAACCCCCGCTTTCGCGGGGGTTTTTCGTCGAGTGGAGGCGACGAGACTCGAACTCGTGACCTCATCCATGCCATGGATGCGCTCTACCAAAACTGAGCTACGCCCCCGAATTGTCACGCCCCGTCGGGCCGCCCAAACACATCGGCCCTTTCCGTGGCGAGCGTGATCGTAGAAGATCGATCGGCGCGGTCAAGGCCGCCACCAACTCGACCTGTTCGGGCTTGGGCCGGGGGACCGCGCCCCGCGCCACCGCTCCGTCCGCTCCGATGCCCGCGTTATTCGCCCGCGCGCCGCCGTCATCTTCCGAGAACTCTCGTTGCCGCGTTCCCGCCGCCCGCCGATCGCCCCGCGCCGATCGAATAACGCGCTCCGACCCGGGCCATCTCCCGGCCGCGTGTGACGCCTGTGACGCCTCGCACGGTCGTGGGGGAGTTGCCGCGCGATCCGTTCGTGCCGCCAGCGCCGGACTTCCCACCTCGCGCGTTCCTGCCGGACGCGCCGCTCGCGCGATCTGGCCCGCGTGTCCCGTGCGTGTGGAACGCGCGGCCTGACGCGCCTGCGCCGTGCATGCCGTGGCCCAATCGTGTTACTCCGCCCACGCACTCAACGCGGCACGACGCGCACACGCGTTCGAGTCGATACGACGCACACACCCGTCGCGATCGTGTCGCGCCGAGCGGAGCGTTTCATGTCGATCTTCGCATCTCAGGACATCGGGCATGACCGCCGCGCCGGCGCCATCGAAGCCTGGGCCGTCGACCTCGACGCCCGCCACCTGCACACCTGGCCGCTCGAGCGCAAGGCGCTGATGCCCACCGAACTCGCCGACGCGCACGGGCGGGTCGAGCTCATGCGCGATCTGGGCTCGGTCATCATGGATCCGAAGAACACCATCGCGATCGACGACGTGCTCGACATCCTCCGCGAGCGCTACCCGCGCGTCCGCTGGCTGATCTTCCGCAAGACGACCACTCCCTGACGCCATGACACTCTGACGCCCCGACGCCGTGCCCGGAGAGTCAGGCGGTCCATCGCACGAGCGATCGACCGCTGGAGTCGGCGCTCCCGCGAACCAGGCATCTACGCGGCTCGATGCGTCGGAGCAGCATGAGACGATCGCCCGGCGCCGAGCCTCTTCGCTTCGCGCCCCGCGTCTCCGCTCCTACCCTCACGCCGTGCGCGACCCGTCCCCGCTCCGACCGCTGCGCCTGCTCGTCATCGTCCCCTCGTGGGTCGGCGACGCCGTCATGGCCACGCCCACCTTCCGCCTCCTCCGCGACACGCTCAAAGGCTCGTTCATCGGCGCCCTCGTGCGCCCCGGCATCGATCAGCTCCTCGCCGGCCTCGACGTCTTCGACGAAGTTCACGTCGCCTCATCCGGCGGCGTGATGGGCCCCAAGCACGCCGCCGCCAAGGTCCGCCACCGCCGCTACGACACCGCCCTCCTCCTCACCAACTCATTCTCCTCCGCCCTCATCACGCGTCTGGCCGACATCCCGAACCGCATCGGCTACGAGCGCGACGCCCGCGGCCTGCTCCTCTCCCACAAGCTCGACGCGCCCAAGCGCCCCGACGGCTCGTGGGCCCCCGTCTCCGCCGTCCGTTACTACGACACCCTCGCACGCACCTTCCTCGCCCCCGACGCCGATAGCTCGCCCCGCTGCATGGAGCTCGCCTCCACGCCCGAGCAATCCGCCGCCAGCGCCGACGTCCTCGCCCGCGCCGGCGTCACCGACCCGACCCGCTTCGCGATCCTGAACCCCGGCGGCAATGACCAGGCCAAGCGTTGGCCTCCCGATCGCTTCATCGAGGCCGGAAAGCACCTCGCCCAGCGCCACAAGCTCCGCATCCTCGTCAACGGCTCGCCGGGCGAGCGCGATCTCGTCACCACGATCGCACGCGGCTGCGATGGAGTCTCCCTCACCGATCTCGCCATCACCCTCGGCTCGCTCAAGGGCGTCGTCGCCCGTGCCGGCGTCATGCTCACCAACGACACCGGCCCGCGTCACATCGCCGCGGCATTCGGCGTGCCCCTCGTCTCGCTCTTCGGCCCGACCGACCACCGCTGGACCATCATCCCCACGCGCGAGGACGCCCCCGAAGAACTGCTCCTGGCCGATCCGACGCTCCCCGAGTGCGAACTCGCCAACGATCATCCCGATCGCTGCCGCGTCGATCGCATCTCAACCGGCGACGTCATCGCCGCCCTCGATCGTGTGCTCTCGCACCCGCGGCCGTAGCCTCCTGTCACTTCGCCACTTCGCCACTTCGCCACTTCGTGACTCCGTGACTCCGTGACTTCTTCTCTTCATTTGGCGATTTGCCCCGCTACCCCGCCTGGGCATCGGCCATCAGCGTCGCGAATGTCCCCATCACGCCCGGCGAATCCGCCGCCGCATCCCCCGCGTGCGTGCGCCGTGTGTAGCTCCCGGTGGACAGCAGCTCCCACGCGTTCCGCCCATCTTCCAGCGACACCTCCAGGATCCGCAGCAGCCGCCGCCGCGCCGTCGGGTCCTCGACCGGGCACGCCGCTTCCACGCGCGTGTTCAGGTTGCGGTGCATCCAGTCCGCGCTCCCGATGTACCAGTCGCCGTCCAGCACGTCCTCCTGCCCCGCCGCAAAGTGGAAGATGCGCGAGTGCTCCAGGAACCGACCGATCACCGAGATTACCCGGATGTTCTCGCTCAATCCCTTCACGCCCGGCCGCAGGCAGCAGAACCCGCGCACGATCAGCGTGATCTTTACGCCCGCCTGCGACGCGGCGTACAAACGCTCCGTGATGTCCAGGTCTTCGAGACTGTTGAACTTCGCGATGATCCGCGCCGGCAGGCCGCGCTTCGCGTTCGTCGCCTCCCGCGCGATCAACTCCGCGAACCGCTGCCGCATGTTGAACGGCGCGACCAGGAGCTTCCCGAACGCCTGCGGCGTGGACAGCCCCGTCAGATAATTGAACAGGTTGACCAGGTCGCTCGTCAGTTCCTGGTCCGCCGTCAGGAGCCCCACGTCGGTGTACAGCTGCGCCGTCTTCGGGTGGTAGTTGCCCGTGCCGATGTGGGCATAGCACCGCAGCCCCTGGCGCTCCTTGCGGACGACCAGCGACGTCTTGCTGTGCGTCTTGAGCCCCAGCACGCCGTATGCGACGTGAACGCCCGCCTTCTCAAGCTGGCGCGCGAAGCGCACGTTGCGATCCTCGTCGAACCGCGCCCGCAGCTCGACCAGGCACGCCACCTGCTTCCCCGCCTCCGCCGCGCGGATCATCGACTGGATGAACGGCGAGTCCGGGCTCGTTCGGTACAGCGTCTGCTTGATCGCGACCACGTCCGGGTCCGCCGCCGCCGTCGCGATGAACCGCTCCACGCTGTCGCGGAAGCTCTCATACGGATGGTGCACCAGCACGTCCTGCTTGCGCAGCGCCGCGAACATCCCCGCGCTCCCCGACGCCGGTTCGGTGACCAGCCGTGACGGCACCACGCCGCGCCATGGCTTCTCCCTCAGGTCCGGGCGATCAAGCTCCGCGATCTCGAACAGCGCCGAGTAATCCATCGGGCCCGCACGCTCGTACGCATCCTGCTGGTCGAGATTCAGCTTGTCCAGCAGCTGCCGGAGCAGCACCGGCGACGGATCGGGCTCGATCTCCAGGCGCACCGCCTTGGCGAACTTCCGCTGCTTCAGTTCCGCCTCGACCGAGGTCAGCAGGTTGTCGCCCTCGACCAGCGCACCCGGATCGCCGCGCTGGATGCCCGCCGACCGCGTCACGCGGAAGTGGATCTGCTCGTGGATCGACGTTCCCGGGAACAACTCGCCCAGGTGGTTGCGGATCGTGTCCGACAGCGCCACCAACCGCACGTCCTTCGACCCCGAGTGCGTCGGGAGCGTGATGAACTTTTTGAGCGTCGGCGGGATCTTCACGCGCGCAAACTGCGGCGCGTCCTCGCCCGCGCTCGCGCCCAGCGCCGCCGCGTGCGCCGGATGCAGCGGCGCCGTCGCGAGCAGCGCCAGGTTCTCCGAAAGGTTCGAGATGAACGGGAACCGGTGTCCCGGATCAACCGCCAACGGCGTCAGCGCCGGGAAGATGTTCGCCCGGAACGCCTCCGACAGCCACGCCTTGTCCTTCCCTGTCAGGTCCTGGTACCGAAGCACCTGGATGCCCACCTTCGCCAGCGACGGCACGAGTTCCTGCGCGTAGATGCGGAACCGCTCGTCCTGCAGGCCCACAACCGCCGACCGCACCTCCGACAGCAACTCGCGGGCCGTGTGCCCGCTCGGCAGCATCTGATCGCCGCCCGAGTGCAGCTGCCTCCGCAACAGGCCCACACGCTTCATGAAGAACTCGTCGAGGTTGCTCGAGAAGATCCCGAGGAACTTCACGCGCTCCAGCAGCGGCACCCGCGCGTCCGCCGCCTGCGCCAGCACGCGCCGGTTGAACTCCAGCCACGAAAGATCGCGGCTGAAGAACTTCGCATCGCCCGCCTCACCCGCCGCCGCCGGCTCATCGCCCGCGAGCCTCAACTTGGTCCGTTTCCCTGAGTTCATCCCCGCTCCGCTTCCTTGACGACTCGTCCGGCGCTTGCCGCCCGATCCACCCGATACGTCGCCTCGCACCCCGGCGCCTCGGTGACGCTCACGCTCGACACCCACGTGCCCTCACCCAGCCTGCCCCGCAAGCTCCGCGCGAGCGCATCATGGATGTGCCGCGCGATGTGCTCGGCCGTCGGGCTCCGCGCCGCAAACGCCGCGTGCTCCTGCAGGTTGCAATTGGAAAGATCGGCCAGAATCCCGCCCAGCGATTCCTGCACGAGGTGAAAATCGCACACGAACCCGTCCGCATCAAGCTCCGCGCTGCACACGCACGCGCGGACACGGAAGTTGTGCCCGTGGATCGGCTCGCGCACGCCGCCGATCATCAGCGCGTGAGCCGCACAGAACTCGCCCTGGACCGAAAGCTCGTACATTCTCCAAGGATAGGTGCAAACCCCATCGGGCGGTTCGATTGCAGGCGAGTCGGCTCCAAGCTATTCCGGCCACGCTCGGCCAGCGAACCCGCGGCCTCAGCCCCCGCGCTGCATCTCCCCAAACACCGCCGCCAACTTCGCGCGTCGAAACGCAAAGATGCTCTCAAGGTCCGGTCTGATGAACCGGTCGTGAACCCACCGCCCGACCTTGCTCCCCGCCAGCGGCGTGAGATACCGCACCCGATCTGTCATCCGCGTACCGCCCTCAATCTCCTCGAACACATGCTCGTGCCACCACAAGCGATACGGCCCGCGCAGCTGCCGATCCACAAAGCAATTCGGCGGTTCATACACCTCGATCCGCGTCCGCCATCGGATCGGCACGCCACGCAACCGCAGCGAGTAATCAATCAACGCGCCCGCACGCATCTCGATCGGGGGCGGCGTCAGGATCCGAAACTGCAACATCGCCGGAGTGATCGCGTCCAGGTTGAACGCGTCTTCAAAGAACCGGAACACTTCATCTCGCTGCCGTGGAAACTCCTGCACATACTCCAGCGTGCGCACCAAGGGTGCCGCGAGCAACGAAGCCAGCGCCCCGCCCCGCTCATCCTCACTTGCCCGCCGCGTGCTGGTTCCCGCCGCCGTTCGCAACAACTCTCCCTTTCGAGCCGTCACGGCCCAAGGTCGCGTTCGCGTGCGAATCGCCGCCGGATTCGATGCTCAGAGTTCGACGTCGCCCGGGCCTTCTTCGCCCGCGCCCGCCTGCGCGAACTCTGAGACGAGGTAGAACCGTTCGATGCGAACGTCGAACCGCTCGCCCAGGTGGTCGACCATCTGGTACGAGCCCTCCATCGTGCCCCACGGGTGCTCGAGCGGGCAATAGCTGGAGTACTCGAAGAACGCGCCGGGCGCCAACTCGGGCTGCTGCCCGACCACGCCCTCGCCATTGACCTCGCGCCGCGTGCCGTCGCCGTCCACGATGATCCAGTGCCGAGACAACAGCCTCACACGCACGTCGCCTTCATTGGACACGCGGATGCGGTACCCGAACACGAACTTGTTTTCGCCCGGATGTGAATGATCGGGCAGGAACGCGGGATGAACGCGCACACGCACGCGACGGGTCACGCATTCCGAGCCGTGCTTTGGATTCATGCGTGCGAGCCCCCGTGCGTCCGAACCCAACATACCGATGCCCGATCAGTTCGATGCAGGATTGTACTGGGTTGTCACACAAAAAGCTTAGTCGCCCGAGGGGCTGCCGAGTTCCTTCTCATCCACTCGATGGATCGACGCACCCAAAGCGCAAAGCCGATCCTCAAGTCGTTCATAGCCTCGGTCCAGATGGTAAACCCGGTTGACGATCGTCGTGCCCTCGGCCGCCATGCCCGCCAACACCAGGCATGCGGACGCACGCAAGTCGCTCGCCATCACCGGCGCACCAACCAGATTGCGGACCCCCGACACCACCACCGTCGGCCCTTGCCTAAACAGCCGTGCTCCCATCCGCGACAATTCCGCCACGTGCAGGAACCGTTCGGGGAAGATTCGTTCCGTAATCACAGAATTGCCGTCCGCAAGGCACAGCACCGCCATCAATTGAGCCTGAAGATCAGTTGGGAATCCCGGGTAAGGCTGTGTGGTCACTTCCACCGGCTTCAGCACCCGCCCGCACGTCACACGCACCGCGGTGCGCCAGGGGTCAGCCTTGGGATCCAAAGGCCGCACATCAACCCCGATCGCCGTCAGGCGATCCGTCACCGCCAGCAGGGCGTCCAAAGGGCAGTTTTCGACCACAATGTCACCATTGGTGACGCCCGCCGCCATCAGAAGTGTTCCCGCCTCGATGCGGTCGGCGATCACCGTATGGTCAGCTCCTCCCAGTTGATCGACGCCCTCGATTGTGATCCGGGGTGAGCCCGCCCCGCTGATCTTCGCCCCCATCGCGGTGAGCAGCCGGGCAACGTCGACGATCTCGGGCTCGCACGCCGCACACTCGATGATCGTCGTGCCCTTGGCCAAGGTCGCCGCCGACATCACGTTCGCCGTGCCCAGCACGGTTGAGCCCATGGGCCCGCCCAGGAAGATGGTCGTGCCCCGAAGACCGCCGCGCGGCACCTTGGCCGTGATGTCGCCGCCCATGAGGCTGATCTCCGCCCCCAGCGCCGCCAACCCGCGAAGGTGCAGGTCCACCGGGCGATCGCCGATCGCGCACCCGCCCGGCATCGACACCCGTGCCACCCCGCGCTTGGCCAAGAGCGGCCCGAGAACGCAGATGCTCGCCCGCATCGTCCTCACAATGTCGTATCGGGCGTGACTGCTCCCGCCCTCGCCCGTCTGAAGCTTCAAGGTCGTCGCGTCTTGCCCCTCGTTGACCCGGTGGCACCCCAGCTCCGCCAGCAGGCGGAGCATGTTCCGGATATCCGCCAGGTCGGGCACGTCGCGCAGCGTCACAGGCTGGTCGGTCAGGAGCGCCGCCGCCGTCAGCGGCAACGCCGCGTTTTTCGAGCCGTTCACCCGCACCCGCCCCGTCAGCCGCCGCCCGCCCTCGATCACGAAGCTGTCCACAGATGCCCTCCTTGGTCCCGGCCCGGCGCGATTGCCACAGCCCGGGGTTCATTCTGCCATTGAGCGAATCCCACGCACGAGGGGCGTCCGTCGCCCGGCGCGCAGGTCCGATCATACATCGGCGTTCTGCTTTTCCAAGCTTCGAATCCGGCGCCCGTCGTCCCTACGCCCCGCTCAGGCCGCACACCCCGACTCCGTCCGCGATTGGCGCAAGCGGAATGGTGGACGCCGCCACGGGCATTTCTCAGGCTTGACATGTTGGGACCGACCCGGCGACCCGGGGCGTGTGCCGGTACGGCGGCGGTCCCACGACGCTTTGGAGGAACTGACCTATGACGACGAACGTGAACCGGATGAACTTGAGGCTGGTCGCCGCAGCCGGCGTAGCCATGGCGGCCTTCGGCTCCACGGCCATGGCCCAATCCAACGGCGGCTCGGGCGATCAGTACTCCAACCTGCCCGCCACCATCAAGCTGACCGGCGTCGTCCGCGACTTCCGCGAACGCACCGAGACCAACGGCCACCCGGACTTCGAGCTGAACCCCTCCGGCGGCTTCGGTCACTTCCAGGGCATCGTCAAGGACGAACTGGACCAGGACGGCAAGCCCGTCTTCAACAGCGCCGGCTACAAGACCAACACCAACTGGACCGATTCGCAGAAGCGCAACGTCATGAAGCCCCGCTCTTACATGAACGCCAAGACCGGCGACAAGGCCGGCGCGCTGGCCACCACGACCGGTGGCCAGATCACCAGCGGTGATCGCCTGGCCCAGTGGTTCCGCGATGTCCCCGGCGTCAATATGTCCAAGAACCTGGAGATCACGCTGAATCGCCAGGCCAACTCGAACGTCTACACGTTCGACGACAAGACCGACACGACCTTCAAGTCGCTGGGCGGCTTCTTCCCGGTCAACGGGCAGCTGTACGGCAACTCGAAGAACGAGACCAAGAACTTCCACTTCTCCTTCGAGCTGGTCACCGAGTTCGTCTACAAGAAGGGCTCGGGCCAGGTCTTCACCTTCACAGGTGACGACGACGTGTGGGTCTACGTCGACAACAAGCTGGTCATCGACATCGGCGGCATCCACTCCGCCGTCAGCCAGACCATCGAACTGGATCGCTTGAACTGGTTGCAGGACGGCGGGACCTACAAGCTGAACTTCTTCTTCGCCGAACGCCACCGCACCCAGTCCAACTGCCGCATCGACACCACGATGCAGCTGCGCACCGTCGATCCGCCGGCGACCACCGCGGTCTTCGACTGATCGGTCGGTGACCCCCGGGCCGTCCGTCCGGCCCTGACACACGCTCCGTGACTGCCGCGACCCGTCCACCCCGCCCCGGGGGGTGACGGGTCGGCGGTTTTTTTGTCGCCAATCCCCCCATATCGGGGGGTGGCGGTGCGACCCCGGGGCCGGTACGATTGAATAATCTGATCGGAGTTCAAACGTATGGCCACCGCACGCAAGAGCACGACCGCCCGCCGGACCACCAAGGCCCGCCTCGGAAAGGACTCCGGCTGGATCCGCTCCGCCGCCCAGGCCCGCGCCCTGGTCTCACCCGCCCGCCAGGAGATTATCGACGCCCTCGACGCCGCGGGGCCCTGCTCCGTCTCCGCCCTGGCCGCCCTCATCGGACGCGCCCCCGATGGGCTCTATTTCCACCTCCGCCGCCTCGAGTCCTGCGGCCTGGTGAAGCAGTGCGAACGCACCCGGGAGGGCCGCCACACATGGGCCACCTACGACGTCGCCGAACGCCCCGTTCGCCTCGACTACGACTCTCTCCCGACCGACAGCGTCGCCGCCGTCATCGCCGCCGCCATGCGCCTCGGCACGCGCGACTTCAAGCGAGCGATGCGCAAGGGTGGTGTGACCGTCCGCGGCAACGACCGTGACCTCTGGGGCGCGCGTATCAAGGGCTGGATCACGCCCGCCAACATCCGCCGCATCAACGAACTGCTGAACGAGCTGCGCGGGCTCATGCACAACCGTGGGCCCGCCAAGGGAACCAAGGCCATGAGCATCAGCTTCGTCATGGCGCCCGCCGGCCTGCCCGATCGCGTTGCCAACGCCGTCAACAACTCCAACCGCCCCGCCGCCCCGTCCGCCCGCCGTCTCAGGAAGTAAGCCCGATGCGCACGTCGCGCGAGCCTCGCCGCATCTGAAAAGGAGTCGAGCCATGCCCCAGCGCCGGTTGTCGTTCATCGGTCTGAATCCGCGTCCGCTCTTGGCCCGCTCGGCCGTCGCGATCGCGGCCATGGCGGCGTTCACCGCGGGCCCCCTCGCGCTGTCCGCGGCCACCACCTCCGCCCTCGTTTGCGCCTGCGCCGAACCGCCCAGCGCCGACGAGATCATCGCCAAGGTCCGCGCCGCCCTGGGCATCACAGCGCTCTCGGGCGAGCGCAGCCTCAAGCTCTCCGCATCCGGCTCGCTGCTCGGCGCACCCGCCGAGTCATCGCTCGTCCTCGACGCCGCCGGGCGATTCGCGCGGCAGGTCCGTGGCCCGATCGAGCTCGGCTCCGCCTTCGACGGGCACGACGTCTGGACCCGCGACCTCGGCGGCGAGGTCTCGCGTGCCGTCGGCGGCGATCGGCGCGACGCGATGTTCAACGCATACGCCCTCTCCGCGTGGTTCTTCGCGCCCGGGTGTACCTCGACCATCACGCTCGACGAATCCGCCAAGCCCGCCGACGCTCCCGTGCTGTTGATCAGCACCGAGCCCAACCGGGCGCCGATAAAGGTGTCGATCGATCCCGCCACCTGGCTTCCACGCTCGTGGAAGAGCGAGGAATCCGGGAGCACCCGCTCGATCGACATCACCGAATGGCGTGAGCAATCCGGGATCAAGGTTCCCGCCAAGGCCATGCTCTCCGCCGAGGGCATGACCGACACCTTCGAGCTCACCAAGCTCGAAGTGCTCGATCGCGCGCCCGCCGACGCGTTCGCCAAGCCCTCCGGCGGCCCGACCCACGCGACCTTTGACCCAAGCCTCCCCGCGATTCTCGCTGTCGAGCGCGCCCCGACCGGGCACCTGCTCGTCAAGGCTTCCATCAACGCTCAGGACTGCGGCTGGTTCATCTTCGACACCGGCGCGGGCATCAACTGCGTCTCGAAGACCGTCGCCGAGAAGCTCGCGCTCAAGCAGATCGGCGCGGTGCCCGCACGCGGCGTCGGCGGCGTCACCCAGTCGCCGCTCTTCAGGCCCGAATCACTCGCCGTCGGCCCGATGACCCTGCACGACGGCCTGCTCATGCAGCTCGATCTTTCCTTCCTCACACTCCCGCTCGGCCGTGAGATCGGCGGCATCGTCGGCTTCGGGTTCCTCATGCGCTCTGTCGCCGAGGTCGACATGGGAAAGGGCGAAATCTCGCTCCACGACCCCGATGCCTTCAAGCTCGGCGGCGCGGAGTGGACCGGCATCGAGATCACCGATCGCGTGCCCGCCGTCCGCGCGAGCTTCGACAGGGGCGAGGGCCTCTTCCGCCTCGACACCGGCGCCAATACCGCCCTCACCTTCCACGCGCCCACCGTCGAACGCATGAAGCTCCTCGATGGTCGCAAGGTCACCGACGCGATGTTGGGCGGTGTGGGCGGTGCGATCAAGGCCAAGGCCGCCACGCTCGAGTGGTTCACCATCGGCGGCCAGCGCCTCGAGAAGCTGGCGGCCACGTTCGCGCTCGAAAACAAGGGCGCGTTCGCCAACCCCGACATCGACGGCAACATCGGCGCCGGCATCCTCCGCAACTTCAAGCTCGTCTTCGATTACCCGCACGAACGCATGGCGTTCATCAAGCACTGAGCGGCGCCTCGACGAGGCCGAAGCGCGGGCGAGAGTGATTCGCCATGTGCATACGGAGCAGCGAGCGTGCAGTGCTCCCTACACGTCATCCCGTGGCATCAGCACCCACAGCGCCAGGTACACGAGGATCCCCGGGAACGCGACCGACGCGATGGAGATGACGACGAAGAGCACACGCACGATCGTCGCGTCCCACCCAAGAAACTTGGCGATCCCCGCGCACACACCCGCCACCATCCGGCCTTGCATTGATCGCTTCAGCGCCATGCGTGGTTTGTACCACACCCGCCCCCGTTTGTCTGCTCGCAAGGCCGGTCCTTCGTGGGTTCGGGCCGACTCGCCCGCGTTCGTGCTGAGCCCGACTCCACCGCGGATCGGCCCTATCCTTCCCGCGTGCGCCCGTAGCTCAGCTGGATAGAGCGGCGGTTTCCTAAACCGCAGGTCAACAGTTCGAATCTGTTCGGGCGCGTTCGCCGTTCGTGCGCCGTGGTCGACCGATCGGCCTTCTCCCCGCGCAACTCACCCCGTCACACGGCACCTGTTCTCGTCGCAACTTCGTCGCCACGTGATTCCGAGAGTTCGCGGATTCCCTCGCGCCGGATGCCTGCGTCCACTCCGTCTCTTCTGCCTTTCACTCGACCACTCTGCCACTTCGCCACTCGACCACTTCTTCTCTCCGCGACTTCTTGTCTTTCCCAGGGCCCAGTGCCTTCTTCCTCAACACCCCGCCTCGAACGCGCTGGCGAACGCGTCGTAGTCGTCGCCATTCACAAAGCCGTCGTGGTTGAAGTCGGCGCCGAGTGAGCCCTCGTCGAACGCGCCCGCGAAGAAGTCATAGTCATCGCCGTTGACAAAGCCGTCGTTGTTCAGGTCCGCGGCGCACGCCTCCTGGTACGCGCCGTAGCTCCCCGAATACGCCACGCCGTTGATCCCCATCATCGTCGCGATCGAGAGACGCTTCCTCACGCCCGCGAGCGGCCCGACCGGGTCGAGCGCAAGTCCGCTGTCACCGCTCGGGTCGGCGAACGGCGTCTGCGTGAGATAGACCCCGTCGGGATCGACCAGCGACTTCCACTCCGCCTTGTCGTTGTAGCTCCCGTTCGACACCGTTGAATACGCCGTGTCCGAGACGTTCACGTACACGCAGTCCTTGAAGTTGTGGAGCGAGAGCCACGCCGCGTTCGAGTCGTTGTAGTTCAGCCCGCGCGTCCCCGCTCGATTGCGGAACGCAAAGATCGAGCCCCGCGCCAGGACGCCCGACTGCGGCCCGTACCACATGATCAGCCGGTGCGCCAGGGTGTTCACGCCCGTGTCGAGGATCGACGAGTTGATGAACGTCCAGCGCATCTGGGCGCTGACGCCGAAGAACGCGCGGGGCTGGTTGCCGTCGAGGTTGATCATCATCTCGCAGGAGTCAAACAGCATCGCGCCCGGGCCCGTGACGCCGTTGTCGCTGAAGACCGCCTCGGAATTGGTCGCGGCCGAGCCCGCCAGCGAGTAGTCCATGGAGCAGCGGACGAACGCCGTCGAGTTGGGGTACACCAGCCCGCCCTTGCCGTGGAACACCGCGCACCCAATCATCCGCGCGGGGTACGTCTGCCAGTTGTTGGTGTCGCTGGGATACGCCGAGTTCTGCCCGGCGTACGCGGGCGCGTTGTTCCCGTCGTTGAACTCGTACACCTGACAGTCGATCGCCTCGAGGTCCTTCACCAGCGCGCCCGTGCCGTTGGTGTGCCAGTGAAACCCGCTGCACTTGTTGAGCGGCGAGACGGGGCTCCCGTTCCGCCCCAGGAACGTGTACTTGTACGCGACGCAGTTGCTCCAGCGCGCGCCCGTCACGTCGCCCACGTCGGTGTAGAACACATAGCACGAGTCGTCGGTCGTGCCCCATACCGCGCCGTTCTCTTCGTGGTTGTTCGTGTTGGGGACCGAGTAGTTCACCCAGCCCGAGCCGTGGTACCCGTTGTCGATCGCGACGTGGTTCCGCAGCACGCTGTTGCGGCAGTCGCGCATCTTGAAGCCGTAGCCCGTGCCCGGCGTCGGGTCGGCCCACAGGTACGAGTGGATGCCGTCGACCGTGACGTTGGTCACGCCCGCGCTCCCGCCGAAGATCGTGAGCCCGTCGTTGCCCGCGATGCAATACGCCATCTGGTGCGTCGAAGGATCATCGCCGCCGAGGTTGACCGTCAGCACGCGCGTGCCCGGGTCGAAATTGAACGAGTTGGGCACGGTGATCACCGATGCGACGTCGGGCAGTTTCATCAGAAAGCCGTAGTGCCGCCCGAAGGCGTCGATGCTCGTGTCCCAGTCGACGACGACCGACGCGGGCGTCTGCAACGGCGCGAGCGTCGTGGTCCAGATGGTGGGCCCGCCGCTCCAGCCGGTGGTGACCGGGCGGTCGCCGCGCAGGATCGCCTGGTCCTGGCCCGCCCACTGCGCGACCGTGATGTTCGACATCGCCTGCAGGAACAGCCGTTCGCGGAACGTGCCCGCCAGGAACGCGCGGTCGCCCGAGTGCATGCTCGACTGCAACTTTGAGAGGCCGCGGAACGGCGCCCCCGCGCTCCCGTCGCTGGCGTCGTTTCCCAGCGTCGCGTGGACGTAGTAGTCCGTCGCCCAAGCGCCGCCCGACCACGCCGCGGCGAGCAGCCACGCCGACACGCACACACCGATCTTCGCCAAGGTCCGCCTCCCAAATCGGCGTCGCGCGCGACACCGACGCAGATACATCGACCCGCCGAACATACCCGCAAAGCCCCGCCTGAACAATCGTGGTTCGGAAAGAGGTTGGGGGTGCGGCGAAGGTTTTCGCACGCCCGCGTGTTCCGTATTCTCCGCACAACCGTTGCCGTCGGACATCGGTGTTGCCCTGTCGCATCGTGATTCTGGGGCGTTGCGCTCGCGTGCCCCCGCGTCGCGGCCCGCCGTCGGTGCTTTCTATGCACGGCACGCCGGTTGTATGGTGAACAGCGGAGTGAGTGAGAGTGAACCCAAGATGGGCGGACTTGCCCTTGACGCGGCGTGGGGTCGGAGGAGGCTCCGCGCCGCGAGAGGGCTCTGGCGTGCCTGGGCGCTGCGCGCGGCGCTTCTCGGCACGGCCGTTCTTCTTGCGGTCACGGGCTGCTCCAGCGCGGTCGCGCATCGCGATCGCGGGCCGGTGGTGACGGACGGGCCGACGTGGGCGGGCGTGCTCGCGTCGGCGGAACCCGCGGGCTGGGAGGCGTCGCGGCGGGACGCGGCCCTCGCCCCGCGGGCGGGCGACTCGATCTACCCGCTCGGCCTCTGGCCGCGCGAGCCCCAGCCCTCGCTCGCCCATGTGCGTCATCTCTCCATCCCGCACTCGCCGCAAACGCAGATCTTCATGCGCGAGGAGCGCGTGACCGAGCGCGGCGTGACGATCTGGCGATGACGCTCTGCCTCGCCGCGCGATCTTTGTGGCTGCTTGCGACGTACGCCTGAACAATGGCGCGATCGCTCGCTTTCTGGATGATGTCTCGACGCTGGCTGTTTCTGGCCGCGGCTCTGACCATCGCGCTCGGCCTGGCGTCGCGAAGGTTCCTTCACGGCGCTCCCGCCAAGATCACGGGCGTCGCGCTCTACGCGACGTTGGTCTACTGGCTTGTGCGCGCGGCGTTCCCCCGTGCCGAACGCGCCGACATGTCACAGCCGTCATCCCGATTCTCGTCGAGAGTGTCAGGGTTTGTCGCGCCCGCCGCTGTAGCGCTCGCGATCTCATGGGGCGTGGAGTTCCTGCAGCTCACGCCGATCTCGGCGAGGTTGTCCGCGGTTCATCCCTTGCTTCGCCTCATCTTCGGCGAGGTCTTCAGCACGACCGATCTGATCTGGTACGCGATCGGAGTCGCTGCGGGCGTTCTCATCGACGCCTGCTTCCGACGCCGCCCTTCAAGCGCAGTCGCTTGACCATTCGACCACTTCTTCTCTTCACCCCGTCTCTTCGTCTCTCCGTCTCTTCCGAATGCCCAGTGCCAAGTGCCTTTCTCTCAAATCCCCGCGCTGTTCTTGGTCTTGACCTTCATGCTCTCGTCGAAGGTCACGGAGATTTCCTTGTGGCCCGCGGCACGCCACACGTACGTCTTGGTCTTCGACGAGACCGTCGAGCCGACCGCGCCGCCCGCGCCGATCGACATCCCCGCGTCGGCCTGCTCCTCGCCCGTGCCGCCCAGGATCGATTCGACCTCGCCCAGCGTCATGCCCTTCTGGATCTGGTCATAGGTGCTCTGGCTGATGGCGGCGTCGCACGCGGCCAGCACGAGCGCCAGCGCCAGCACGGGGAACATCGCAACGCGGCGGAGGATCGTCATGGGTTCTCTCCAGGGTTCGCCGCAGTCTATCAAGGTCCACGCGACGCACAAGCAACGCCCGAGTCCTATTTCGCGGGCTCGCTGGCGATGGGCGCGATGGCGAGCCCTTCGCGGTCGAGTTCGAGCTTGATGATCGTGTCGATGGGGTCGCGTTCGCTGGCGGCGACCTCGATCAGCAGCGCGTCGTCGCGCTGCGTGACGCTCGCCTTGCCGCCCGTCAGCACCGCGCTCTTGACGACCTTGGCTCCCAGCGCCGGGAGGCGCAGCCCGCCCTCCGGCCACGCCAGCACGTGCAGGTACACCGTGGTGCCGCGCGTCGTGCTCGCGAGGTTGGCGCCGGGCATGTACGGCCCGCCGCGCGTCGCGTACACCGACTCACCGTACTTCTCCAGCCATGCGCCCATCTCGCGCAGGCGATCGGCCTGGCGATCCTCGATCCGTCCGTCGGGCATGGGCCCGACGTTGAAGAGGAGGTTGCCGTCGCCGCCCACGCAGCGCACCAACGCGTGCAGGCACTCGCGCAGCGGCTTGAGGTTCTCGTCGGGCTTCCACGCCCACTGTTGGCAGATCGTCATGCACGTTTCCCACGGTCGATCGCGGTTGAAGCCGCCGATCGTCTGCTCGGGGGTTGCGTAGTCACCCAGCGCGGGCGCGCCGGGCTTTCCGGGCCCGAGGCGATCGTTGATGATCGTGTCGGGCTGGAGCGAGCGGACGAACTTCTCGAGATCGACGCCGCGCTCGTAGCTCCACGGCGCTTCCCACTGGCCGTCGAACCACACGAGCCCGATCGGCCCGTAGTTGGTGAGGAGTTCCTTGAGCTGGCCCTTCATGCCCGCGACGTAGGCGTCCATATCGGGCTTGATTTTCGGGCCGCCGCCGGGTGCTTCGCCCATTGGGTAGTTGGGATCGCGCCAATCGAGGATCGAGTAGTAGGTGCAGAAGCGGATGCCCGCGCGTCGGCACGCGTCGGACAATTCGCGGTCGATGTCGCGATGGAGCGGGCTCTTCATCACGTTGTAGTCCGACCGGCGGCTGTCCCACAGGCAGAAGCCGTCGTGGTGCTTCGACGTGAGGACGATGTATTTCATCCCCGCGCTCTTGGCGAGCGAGACCCACCGGTCGGCGTCGAACTTCTCCGCGGAAAACTGCTTGTAGAGCGCGTCGTATTCCGCGGTGGGGACTTCCTTGCCGCGCGACCAGCCGATCTCCGTGCCGCGCAGGCTGACGGGGCCCCAGTGGATGAACATGCCGAAGCGCGCCTCGCGCCACCACGCGAGTCGGTCGGCGTTCTTTGCGGGCGAACCTGCGGGCTGCTCCGGCGGCGGGGTCGGCTGGGCCGTCGTCGTGGTGCTGACGGCGGCGGCCAGGAAAGTGGCGATCAGGGCTCGCTTTGACATGAGTCGCTCCGGCGAGCGGCGGCCGAGCGCGGGTACACGTGGCACGAGATCGCGCTTGGCTTCCGCGTTTGGCGCAGTCTAGCGGCGCGCAGTGCTGAAGTGGACAAGAACATCCGAATCGCGCGGATGCAGGCGCGGGATGGCGGGCCGGGTTGGAGCGCCGGGAATTACCCCGCGCGGGTCGGAGGTATCTCGCCCGTGCCGTCGTCCTGCGGGGAGTTGCTCGTGACGGCCAGCCCGTGGGTTTGGGGGTGCTTGTGCAGTGTGCGGTAGCGATGGGCGAAGAAGTGGGGGTCCTTCTTGAATTCCGCGCACATGGCCTTGTGGTACTTGCGTCCGCACTCGGGGCACACGCCGATCTCGCCGAGCCCCGCGAGCGAATAGCCGCAGTGGATGCAGAAGTCGTCGCTCCGCGCGCCGACGCCCTTCCGCGCCGCGGAGACCACGATCGTGATGATGACGCCGATCGCGACGATCCAGGGCTTCACAAAGTTGCCTGCCATCGCGGCCGTGTTCGTGCCCGGGTGGAGGAACCAGATGAGCGGCACGCCGACGATGAACGCCAGGAGCGGGCCGATCAGGAGCCATTTCCATCCGATCGCGCGCGCGATGTGGCCCGAGCCGGGTCGCCAGAAGGGCACGTCCTGCTTCTCGAACATGGTGACGAAGTCGGGCGTGACGCCGCCCTCGTGCCTGGGCATCTCCGCGACGCTGGCGTGGACCTTGGGAGGCACGACGGGCACGCGCGTGGTCAGCGGGTTTCCCTTGTTGGAGGCGTTCGGGTCGCCGGGCATCGTGACTCCAGTTCGCCGCGCTTTGCGTTGGCGGGTCGGCGGGCGACGGTGCCCGGCCGGGGAACATGATAATCTGTGCAACGATCGAAGGAGCCCGCCATGCCGATTCCTGTCACGACCACGTTCACCGTCGCCGGCCATCGCATCAAGGAGTACCGCGGGGTGGTCCGCGGCATCATCGTCCGATCACCCACGATCTCGCAGGGCATCCTGGGCGGGCTGAAATCCGTCATCGGCGGGCGGATCGGTGCGTACACCGAGATGTGCGAGCAGGCGCGCCAGCAGGCGTATGAGCTCATGATCGACCACGCGCGGGCCGTCGGCGCCAACGCGATTGTCGGCTTCGCGTACGACGCGTCCGAACTCGGCGGCGCTTCGAAGGCGACGGAAGTGCTGTGCTATGGCACGGCGGTGGTGATCGAGCCCGACGCCGGCGCGGCGTGAAACTCCGCGGCGAGCGCGAGCAGGGGATCGGGATCATCCGAGCGATTCATCGTCATCGTCGGAGTTCATGGCGCGGGGGAGCGAGTAGCTCTCCGTGAACCATCGGTTGAGGTCCGCGAGGCGAGCGCGGTCGTTGGCGAACGGGTAGGTCGCGGCGGTGGGCGAGACCCACGACTGGGTGATGGAGCAGCGCACGGGATCACGCTCGATGAAGGCCGCGAATGCGGGGCGATCGCGCCACGCGTCCGGCACGCTCATCGTGATGGCGCGCGAGGTCGGCGAATCGTGGGCGATGGAGATGGTGAGGCAGCGATCGGCGGGCGGGAGTGCCGCGTCGATCCGATCGGGCCACTCGACGAGCATGATCGCGCGCGGGTCGGTGGTGTATCGGTCCCAGCCGAGCGAGTCGAGGTCTTCGGGCGAGTGGAGCCGGTAGGCGTCGGCGTGGACGAGCTTGGCGCCGGGGGCGTTGTACTCGTTGATCATGACGAAGGTGGGGCTGTTGACGAGGGCGGGGTCGCAGCCCATGGCGGCGGCGATGCCGCGGACGAGCGTGGTCTTGCCCGCGCCCAATTCGCCGATCAGTCGGAGGCAATCGCCGGGCCGAATCAGGTCCGCGATGGCGCGAGCGATCGCCTCGGTCGCGCCGGTCTCGGGGCTGTGGCGGCGAATCGTGGGCACGCGATCAGTATAAGGAAAACGAGGGGTTGACGGCGCGGGATCGGCGACGATCCAGATGCCGCGGAGCGGTGGCGCGTGGGGGCGGCGTGCGGGCGTCGGGTTGGCAACGCACCCTGAGCCCGGCCCCGACCGACGTATTCACTTGTCAAAGAGCGGCGGTGAACGCACGCACTCTCCGTACAGGGGGCCGGCGGACACTTTGGTGCGCACCAACGTGGTTGTAAGTAGGCACTAGCCACCTGGCGCTGGGCATTAGGGGAAGACGGAAGACATGGAAAGGGAAGGAGTTGCGCGCGGGGTTGGTCCGCGCGAACATTTTCTTTCGAAATCTGGAAAGAGGCGAAAAAGACGGACACTTTGGTGCGCACGGAAGTGGATGTAAGCAGGCACTAGGCACTAGGCACTAGGACTGGGCGCAGGTGGGACGAACGCGCGCGGGAAGAACGCCTTGGGCCGATCGGCGGGCGCGAGGAGGAAACGACTCGCGGGGAGGTGGTTAGTGCTCCCACCCCATGGAGGCGGCGTCGTGCGGGCCGTCGGGCGTGAAGATGGTGCACTCCGCCGGGTGGCGGTCGTCGATGGCGGATACCAGGCCGATCGGGCCGATCAGAGGCACGGGAGGGAGCCCGGCGGCGGCGGGGATGACGCCGGCGTGGTTGGTGCGCAGCTCGGGTGCCGCGGCGATGAGCAGTTCGTAGTCTTCGCCATCGCGGCACGCGCCGAGCCACGAGCGGCACTCGCCGGTGCGTGGGAGGCGCGAGGCGTCGAGGGTGATGCGCACGCCGGAGGCCTCGGCCATGCGAGCGGCGTCGCGACCCAGGCCGTCGGAGAGGTCCATCATCGCGTGGACGAGCGGCGAATGGGCGGCGACGAGGCCCTGGTTGATTCGCGGGGTGAATCGGAGGTGGCGGCCCGAGACGAGCGACGCGCCGAGCGGGCCGGTGAGCCAGAGTTCGTCTCCCGCGCGTGCGCCGGAGCGTGTGAGCGGGCGCCAGGAGCCGGAGTCTGCCGAGGTCTCCGGGCATGTGCCAACGACGGTCACCGAGATCATGAGGGGCCCGTCGGCGCTGGAGACATCGCCGCCCACGACAGGGCAGCGGAAGAACTCTCCCCAGCGGTGGATGGCGCTGGCGAGTTCGCGTGCGTGGGGGTAGTCCGTCGGGAGCACGGCGGCGGCGAGGGCGCAGAGCGGGCGGGCACCCATGGCCGCGATGTCGCTGATGGAGCGGGCGATCGCCTTGCGGGCGATGAGGTCGACGGGGGTTTCGGGGGTGAAGTGTCGGCCTTCGACCACGTTGTCGACGGTGAGCAGGAGCGGGTCGCCCGAGGGGGCGCGGACCAGGGCGCAGTCATCGCCCGGTCCGAGCGCGACGAAGGGATATTGACGCGGCTGGTGGGCCGCGATGTTGGCGATGTGAGAGAGGAGCTCGGATTCGCGCATGTGGCTCGGTTGAGCGTACGCGTATTGTTGCTCATGCGATGCCCCTGGGCCCGGAGCGAGCTTGAGATCGAGTATCACGACCGCGAGTGGGGCGTGCCGGTGCACGACGAGCGCGTGCTGTTCGAGTTCCTGATCCTGGAGGGCGCGCAGGCGGGGCTGTCGTGGTCGACGATCCTGAACAAGCGCGAGCGTTACCGCGAAGTCTTCGCGGGGTTCGACGCGGAGCGGGTGGCGCGGTTCGACGCGCGGCGCGTGGAGCGGCTCATGAGCGATCCGGGGATCGTGCGGAACCGGCTGAAGATCGAGAGCGCGATCGGCAACGCGAGGGTTACGCTGCTGGTGCGAGAGAAATACGGCGGGCTGAATACGCTGCTCTGGAGCTTTGTCGGCGGAGCGCCGATCGTGAACCGGCGGCGGTCGATAAGCGATGTCCCGGCGCGCACGGAGGAGTCGGACGCGATGAGCAAGGCGATCAAGAAGCTCGGGTTCCGGTTCGTGGGCTCGACGATCTGCTATGCGCTGATGCAGGCGACGGGGATGGTGAACGATCACCTGGTGGGCTGCCCGCGGCACGGGGCGTGCGCGAAGAAGAAGTAGTTCAACGCAGAGGTCGCAGAGAACGCAGAGGAAGAGAAAGGCGAAGAGGAAGAGGAAGAGGAAGACAGGAACTCAGAGAGATCAGAGGAGAGCGGAGGAACTCGGAGAAGAGAATTGGCGGACACGGGCAAGGAGCGAAGAGAAACTCGTGAACTTGAAGGAATGGAGGGCCGCACTGGAAAAGGCGGGAGAGATTCCCCTTGGTTTCAGTGTTTCTTCCGCGTGCCTTTGGGCACGCCTGATTCCTCCGCGTTTACCTGTTGGCGATGAGGCTCATTGCCCAAGGCCCAGGGCGAGCGAGGCGGCGCTGAGGCGGGCGTCGGACGGGTCGGCGATGAGCGTGAGCGAGACGTCCGCGAGTGACTCGGGGGCTTCGGCGGCGTCGGGGTCGCTCTTGGCGATCCACACGACCATGTCGGTCTCGCGCGAGCCGCTGAGCCAGCCCTGGAGCTTGGCGTGGACCTCTTCGATCGGCGCGCCGAGGGAGCCGGCGGCGGCCAAGGCTCGGGCGGTCAAGTCGAGTTGAGCGGAGAGCTGCTCGGGCGTTGCGGTGTTGCCGGGATAGTCGCCCTGCACGTCGAGGCCGATCGCGGCGAGGCGAGCGGTGATGGAGGCGATCGACTCGGCGAACTCCTTGGAGAGCGGCTTGTTCAGGTTGACGACGACGAGCGCGCGGCCGGAGATCTTCTGATCGGGCGCGAGCGGCGGGGCGGGGGGCTTGATTCCGGGAGTGGGCGCGCCGATCTCGTAGACCTGGGCGGCGTTGGCGGCGGTTTCGATGGCGGGGGGCGCGTTCTCGCCGCGCGCGGTGAGCTCCATCGGCGCGACGAGCACGCCGTTGCTGAGCTCGACCTCGAGCGGCTGGTTTTCGGACACGCTGCTCACGACCCGGCGGGATTCGTGGGTGATCAGGCTGGCGATGCCGACGAACGCGCCGACGACCGCGAAGGCCGCGAAGATCACGCCGGCGTTGGGCTTGTTGGAGTAGTCGCTCTTTCCACGGCGACGGCGGGAGACGCGGGCCTGGGCAGCGTCGCGGCGTGCCTGGACGCGGGCGCGAGCGCTCTTGAGCTGCTCGTCGGCGCTGCGCGACGAGCGTGGCGGGCGCGCGTCGCGGCGAGCGGCGGGCGTCGCCATGCCGCCCAGGTAGGGGGCGGCGGCGTTGCGGAACATGCCGCCGATTTCGCGGGCGGCCTGGTCGACTTCGCGCACAACGTCATTGATCTGCTGCTGCGCAGGTCCAACGGGGGCGGGCTGCACGCCGGGGACCGCGTCGGTCTGGTAGCGGCCGCTCCACCAGTTGACGATCCTGAACTTGGGCTTGCCGGCGGCGACACCGGCGCCCATTCCCGCGCCGATCGCGGCCGCGGCGGGCGCGGCAACGCCCGGGCCCGGGATGGGCGGGGGGACGGGGGACGCGGCGCGAGCGAACGCGACTTGGGCGGCGTCGGGCGCGGGTGCTTCGATCTCCTCGAGTCCGGCGCGCATGCTGGGCAGGTCGATGGGGCGCACGGCGAAGGGATCGGGCGCGCGGCGGATGACATCAACGTCCGCGAGCATCTCGGCGGCGGAGCGGTAGCGCTTGTCGTAATCGGTCATGGCGCGGCGGACGACCCAGCGGAGCGCCTCGGGGCAGCGGCGTGAGATCTGCGAAAGCACGCCGTGCGCGGGGAAGGAGTTCTCGATGATGGAGTAGAGGACGGCGCCGGCGGCGTAGATATCGAAGCGCGTGCCGTCGACTTCGTGGACGCGGACGCCCTTGAGGGCGAGGCGGACGAGCTCGGGGTCACGGAAGTACTCGGTGCCGTGGGTGGTGAGGGTCATCGCGGAGGCGAGTGGTGTGACGAGCCCGAAGTCGACGAGGTGGGCGCGCATGCCGTCGACGATGATGTTGTCGGGCTTGACGTCCTTGTGCCACAGTCCTCCCTTGTGGTAGGTGTCGAGGGTGCGAAGGAGGTCGCTGGTGTATCCGAGGGCGGCGCGGAGGGAGGAGGTGTCCAGGCCGTGCGAATCGCCGGAGGCGGCGTGCATCTGGGTGGTGAGCGCGGCGAGGGACTGGCCGGGGACGTACTCCATGACGTAGAAGAAGCGGTCCTTGGTGAGCTCGTGGTCGAGGACGAGGGCGAGGCGCTTGGCGGCTTCGAGGGACTGGCTCTCGCGGATGATCTGGGGGAGCGAGGAGCCGTCGCGGAGGCTGAAGGACTTGATGACGACCTGGCGGACGTCGGGGCGGCCGGCGCGGGCGAAGACGGCCTGCTTGATGGCGTCGGGCTCGGCGATGTAGAGCTTGCCGCCGGACCCACCGGAGGCGAGCGAGCCGACGATCTTGTATCCGTCGAACTGACCGGTGCGCTTGTTGGGGAGATCGGAGGTCGGGGCGAAGGCGACGACCTGGGGGAGGCGTTTCTCGATGCCTTCGGTGATCATGCCCAGACCGAGGAAGCGGAAGGGGTGGCCGATCGCGATGCGATAGAGGCAGAGGCAGGCGTTGCGGACCTCGCTGCCGATTGCCTTGCCGTAGTGGGCGGAGGCGGACCAGCGGCCGACGAGGACGTTGAGGATGGTGAGGGGGACCAGGACGATGCTGGTGACGACGGCGCCGATGAAGCGGAGGGCGTCGTAGATCATGCCGCTGACGAAGCGCCAGAGGTGCTTGAAGAGGAAGGCGATGCCCTTCATGGCGGGGACGAAGAGATAGATGATGAGGAACACGCCGAGCGGGATCGCGACGATCACGCCGAGGACGATGAGGAGAACTGGGCCGGTGGCCATGGCGCGTTCCTTTCGGACTACCGTTCGAGGCGGGTGGCCTGATCGAGGCGGCGCAGCTCCATCTGCTGGTGGTAGATCTCGGCGATCGCCTCGTCGAAGAGGGCTTCGTCGGCCCCGACGGGAGCGTCTTTGGGTTTGAGGACGAGTCCGTTTCGCGCGGCTTCAGCGCGTTCCTCTTCCGTGAAGGAGTAGGTGGTGATGACCTCGGCGAGGCGGTCGCGGAGCTTGTCGCGGACCTTGGCGAGGCGTCGGGAGACGGTGGGCTCGCTGGTGCCCAGGGCGGCGGCGACTTCCTTGCCGGGCGTGCCGTCGAGCACGCGCATGCGGTAGATGGAAAAGTCCATGAAGTCCGTTTCTTTTTCGACCATGCGGATGGCGGCCTCGACCTTGGCGCGGAAGACGGCGGCCTCGTAGGCGTCGTCGACGCCGGTGTTGGCGCTGGCGGCCATCCAGGATTCGTCGAGTTCGGCGGGGCGTTTGGCGCCGCCGCGTTTCTGGGCGTTGCGCCGGTCCATCTCGTCGCCGAGGACGTGCTTGGCGATGGCCAGGAGCCAGGTGGAGAAGCGGGCGCCGCGTGCGGGGTCGTAGCGGTCGATCGATTCGGAGAGGGCGGCGAGGGTCTCCTGGGAGAGATCGCGGACGGTCTCGCTGCCGATGCGCCCGCGGCCCCACTTGGCGAGTTGAGCGCGCACGACGGGGCCGAAGGTTTCCCAGAGCTCAAACCAGGCGGCCTGATCGTTTCGCTTGAGCTTGGCGATGAAATTGGTTGTGAGTGACGTGAGCATGCGCGCGTGACCCTCGGGAGTGATACCAGCGAAGGCTCGCTCGTTGTTCGGGAGACGAGCGTCCGTGTTTCAATTGTTTGCGGGCTGGCACGAACATTCCCTGAACATCTCGGATTTTGTGGGGAAGTGAAATCGGCGGGGTCGGGTTCCGACCAATGGGGTCGGATACGCCAAGCCGGCGGATCGCCCGGGCCGCGGATCGGTGGATGTCGCGGGGACCCTGGGTCGAGCGTCAGGCGTTGTATGGAGACGCGATCATGTGCATGGGCAAGAGCATCGTTCGGTACGGGGTGATCACGGCGTTGGCGGGAGGGGCCGCGGTGCTGATCGCGGGTCCGGACCGCGTGGGTGCGATCCTGCACCAGACGCGTGAGAAGATCAACACGACGATTGACGCGAACATCAAGGACCCGGTGGCGCTCCGGTCGCAGCTGCGGTCGCTGGAGAAGGAGTATCCGGAGCGGATCGGGGAGGTTCGCGGCGACCTGGCCGAGCTGCGCGAGCAGAAGTCGCAGCTGGAGCGTGATCTTGAGGTGAGCAAGCGCGTGGTGGCGCTGGCGGACGCGGACCTGTCGCAGATCCAGCCGCTGCTTGCCAAGGCGGAGGCGACCGCGACGCAGGTGATCGGCGTGTCGACCAACACGACGGTCCCGGTGGTTCGTGTGGTCTTCGGGAGCGAGTCGCTCAGCATGGACGAGGCCTACGCCAAGGCCCAGCGCATGCAGCAGGTGCGCGGCGCGTACGCGTCGCGGGCCGGGGACATCGAGCGCGACCTGGGCTACATCGGGCAGCAGGAAGGGCGCCTGGGCGAGCTGCTCACGCAGCTGGAGACCGAGCACGCCAGCTTCCAGACGCAGATCTGGGACCTGGACCGGCAGATCGACGCGATCAGCCGCAACGAGCGCCTCATCGAGGTCATGAAGGACCGCGAGGAGACGATCGAGCAGCACAGCCGGTATCGTGCGGCGAGCCTGGAGCAGCTCCAGTCGCGCTTCGCGGAGATCCGTACCAAGCAGGAGGCGACGCTGCAGACGCTGTCGCGGGCGCGGACGGGCGTGAACTATGAGGATCGCGCCAAGATCGAGATCGACGCCAAGGGCGCGACGGCCAAGCCGCAGACGTTCGAGCTGCGTCCGGCCCAGCCCCAGGTGATCGAGATCCGTCCGGACTCGCATACGGATGAGGCGAAGCCGACGACGGCCCGCGTGGACTGAGCGGCGTCTGACATCAGAGGAACCTCGACGGGCCCCCGGATCGCCGGGGGTCCGGCGTTTTTGGGAGGGTGTCGCGGGGCCGAGCGGGGATTGGTGCCGGGGCTTTCATGGCGGGAACGCTCCGGGGGCGATATTGTGTGGCGCTCGCGTATGGCCGCGCGGGCGGTGGGCCGGTTACTTCGGCAGCTCCCGGCCGAGCAAGGAGTCGTGACGCCCGTGCTACTGGATCGTCTCGTCGGACTCTTCAGCGTGGATATGGGGATCGACCTGGGCACGTGCAACACGCTCGTGTCGGTCCGCGGGCAGGGGATCGTTCTGAACGAACCCAGCGTGGTGGCGGTGCGCAAGGGCACGAACCAGGTGCTGAAGAACGGCGAGGCGGTGGGCTGGGTGGCCAAGGAGATGTTGGGCAAGACGCCGGGGTCGATCACGGCGGTGCGTCCGCTGAAGGACGGCGTGATCTCAGACTTTGAGATCACGGAGGCGATGCTGAGCTACTTCATCCGCAAGGTGAACGGGCGGAGCAAGATCTTCGGGCCGCGCGTGGTGATCTCAATTCCGTCGGGCATCACGGCGGTCGAGAAGCGAGCGGTGTTTGATTCCGCGGAGCGCGCCGGGGCGCGGCGGACGTATCTGGTCGAGGAGCCGGTGGCGGCGGCGATCGGCGCGGGGCTTCCCTTCGCGGAGGCGACGGCGTCGATGATTGTCGACATCGGCGGCGGGACGACCGAGGTGGCGATCATGTCGCTGGCGGACATCGCGGTGTGCGAGAGCGTGCGCGTCGCGGGCGACGACATGGACGAAGCGATCATGAACCACATGAAGCGCACGTACAACATGATGATCGGCGAGCAGACGGCCGAGCGGATCAAGATCGAGATCGGGTCGGCGGCGCCCATGGAGAAGGAACTCTCGATGGAGGTGCGCGGGCGTGACATGATCAGCGGTCTCCCGCGGAAGGCGCCGATCACGAGCGAGGAGATCCGCGAGGCGCTGCAGGAGCCGGTGACGGCGATCATCGAGGCGGTGACGCGGACGCTGGAGCGTGCGGAGCCGGAGCTGGCGGCGGACCTGGTCGAGAACGGCATCGTCATGGCCGGCGGCGGCTCGCTTTTGCGTGGGTTGCCGAACGTGGTGCAGAAGGCGACGGGCCTGCCGACGAAGCTGGCGGATGATCCCTTGACGTGCGTGGCGCGCGGCACGTGCATCTATCTTGAGCACATCGAGGAGTGGAAGGACACGCTCGAGAACGACCTGGAGGTCTGATGTCTTTGGTGGCGCCGCTCTTTCGAGCGGTGCGGTGTGGATGGTGACGCCGCGCTCCAGAGCGGCGGAGCATGTGGAGCGAACCGCGGGGGTCTGGAGACCGCCGCGACCTGGAACCGATGGCCCGCCCGCAGTCCCATGATTCCGGCGCCGGACGGACGCTCGCGCTGGTCGTGTGCGTGATGTTGATCCTCGCGCTGGTGCCCGCGCGGTACTCGGGCTGGGTGCGTTGGATCGGCGGGCCGTTCGAGACGGTGCTGACGCCGATCTCGCATCCGTTGTCGGGTGTGTCGCGCTGGCTTTCCAGTTCGGGCGGGCCGGGTGTCGCGCCCGAGGTGCAGAGGCAGCTGACGGAGGAGCGCGATCGGTTCCAGACGCTGTATCTGCAGCAGCGAGATGAGAACTCGCGCCTGCGCGACCTGATCACCGAGCTGCAGCGCGGCATGAAGCTGAACCCCGACCTGCCGGTGACGCAGTTGGCGGCGCCGGTGGTGGGGGTGTCGAGCGACTTGGCGAGCGCGGTGATGCGGGTGCGCGCGGGGTCGTCGGACGGCGTGGACAAGAACGCGGTGGTGGCGGCCGCGGGGTTGCAGCTGCTCGGCAAGGTGATCGAGGTGTCGAATCGCCAGTGCGTGGTGCAGCCGATCACGTCGAAGGCGGCGGGCGGATTGATCGGCGTGGTGATGTTCGATGATGAACGTCCGGGCGCCCTGTGCCGCCTGAGCCCGACGGGCGACGGTTCGCTGAAGGGCGACGTGGGCGAGTCGGCGGACAGGAAGCCCGGCTGGGAGCAGTCGGTGAAGGTCGGCGCGACGGTGCGCCTGAGCGACACGGAGCGCTGGCCCAAGAACGCGCAGTACCTGGTGGTGGGGACGATCGAGCGGGTCGAGCCGAACCCGGCGATGCCGCTGCGTCCGACGATCGTGGTGCGGCCTTCGCTTCGGCTGGAGCGGGTGAGCGAGGTGATTCTGCGATTGTCTCGTGAGGCGGCGATCGAGGACGCCAAGTCCGGGGGGCGCTCATGAACTGGCTGCTTCTCACGCTGGTTTCGTGGGTGCTGTTCGGGCTGGAGCTCGGGCTGCGCGATGCGCTCAAGATCGGGCCGACGGGGATCGCGCCGAGCTTTGTGATGCCGCTGGCGGTGCTGGTGGCGGCGTCGGCGCCGCGGGCGCAGGCGTGGTGGGCGTGCCTGGCGCTCGGGCTGATCACGGACCTGTTGAACGTGGTGGAGTTGAAGGACCAGGGCGAGGCGATCGGCGTGATCGGGCCGTATGCGTTGGGGTACTTGCTCGGCGGGCATTTTGTGATGACGCTGCGCGGGATGATCTTCCGGCGCAATCCGTTCGCGATCGCGTTCCTGACGCTGCTGGCGTCGGTGGTGTGCCAGAGCGTGGTGGTGGCGGCGTATACGCTGCGCGGGTTCTATGACCCGATTGTGTGGGACGCGACGGGGCAGTTGATGCAGCGGATGGGCTCGGCGCTGTACACGGGCGCCGGGGCGATCATCGTGTCGCTGGCGCTGCTGCCCTTGTCGGGGATGCTGGGGCTGACGGCTGGCGCGCCGCGCAGGTTTGCGGCGAGGTGAAAAAGAAGTCACGGAGTCACGGAGTCACGGAGTCACGAAGAGACGAAGAGAAGCCCCTCGCTCTTGCTTCGGGCTCGTCAAGACACGCATCGTTGACGATCGGGCTACTGATCGAAAGCACTGGCCCATGGTCCATGGTCCATGGTCAATGAGCAAAGGGTCACATGACCGCTTGACCATCCGACCGCTCGCTTGGTTTTGATACGCTGGCGAGATGGACCGATTCTCGGGGTTGATTGGCATCGCGGTGTTCGTGCTCGTCGGCGTCGCGCTTTCGAACGATCGGCGGCGGATCCGATGGAGGTTGGTGGTTTCCGGGCTGCTCTTGCAGCTCGCGATTGCGGCGGCGTGCCTGGGTGATTTCCTCCCGGGCGGCGGGCTGGTCGGCGTAATCGACGCGATTGCGCGCGGGTTCACGCGCGTGATTTCCTTCGCCGACGCGGGCACGGAGTTCATCTTCGGCAAGCTCGGAGACGCGGGCGGCTCGTGGGGCTTCATCTTCGCGGTCAAGGTGATGCCGGTGATCATCTTCTTCGCGGCGTTGATGAGCGTGCTGTATCACCTGCGCGTGATGCAGGTGGTCGTCGCGGGCGTGGCGTGGGTGCTGCGCCGGGCCTTGGGCGTGACGGGCGCGGAGGCGATCAGCGCGGCGGCCAACATCTTCGTGGGGCAGACCGAAGCGCCGCTCATGGTCAGGCCGTATATCGCGGGGATGACCAGGTCGCAGCTGATGGCGATCATGACGGGCGGGTTTGCGACGATCGCGGGGAGCGTGATGGCGGCGTACGTGGGCCTGCTCGGCGGCGAAACGGAAGCAGGGCGCGTGCTGTTCGCCAAGCACCTCCTGACGGCGAGCGTGATGTCGGCGCCGGCGGGGCTGGTGATGGCAAAATTGATGTTCCCGGAGGGTGAATCGCCGAGCGATGAATCGCTGGGGTCGCTGCTCAAGGCCGAGCGGACGAGCGCCAACGTGATCGACGCGGCGGTGGTCGGCGCGGGGGACGGGTTGAAGCTGGCGCTCAACGTGGCGGCGATGCTGGTGGCGTTCGTGGCGTTGATCGCGCTGATCGACTGGCCGCTGCGGCAGATCGGCGACGGGTGGAGCCTGTCGCGGGCGCTGGGGGTGGTGTTCCGACCGGCGGCGTGGCTGATGGGTGTGCCCTGGGAGGAGAGCGGGAAATTCGGTTCGCTGCTTGGCACGCAGATCATCGCAACGGAGTTCAAGGCGTATCTGGACCTCTCGAAGCACATCGCGGACGGCACGATGAGCAGCCGCGCGTGCCAGATCGGGACGTACGCGCTGTGCGGGTTCGCGAATATTCCCTCGATCGGGATTCAGATCGGCGGGCTATCGGCGATGGCGCCGGAGCGTCGCCAGGACCTGGTGAGGCTGGCGCCGCGGGCGATGCTGGCGGGTGCGCTGGCGTGCTGGATGACGGGGTCGATCGCGGGCGTGTTCATCGGGTGATGAGTCCGATCGCGTGCGGAGTGGCTATCGCGTCATGGCGGGGCGGCCCATGGTCGCGGTGAGCGCCGAGCCGGCGGTCAGCAGGGCGAGTGCGACGGCGGGGATCCACGCGAGCGAGCCGATCGGGCCGGTGAAGTTGAAGCCCAGCAGAAGCGTGTTGACGATCGCGACGCCGAAGTAGCCGGCGATGCAGGCGACCAGGCCGATCGGGAGCAGGGACCACGCGAGCCCGACCATGATGGCCAGCTCGATGCTGGAGTCGACCCAATTGTTGCGGAACGAGTTGATCGTGAGGAGGAAGGCGACGACGACGAGCGAGACGAACCCCACCCATCGACGGCGGCTGATGGCCAGGCCCATGGTGACGACGAGGATCGAGCCGTTACTTCGCATGGTGGCCATGATGATGCTGCCGAGCACGCGCGAGAGCACGCGGCTCGGGCCGTCGACGAGGGTTCTCGTGCCGCCGGTGGTGAACAGCGCGTGCGCGTCGTGGTCGCCGAGGTGGGAGGCCCAGAGGCCTGCGGCGGCGAGGAGTGAGGCGAGGGCTCCGGTCGCCAGGCCGATGAGCACATGACGCCCGATGAGCGGATCGGAGACGCCGCCGCGGAGGAGTCGCGACCAGGAGACGAGCGAGCCGGGGAGGAGGCGTCGAGCGGCGGGCTCGAAGGCCATGTAGAAGAGCCAGAGCATCATGCCGGCCCAGAGGGGTATGCCGAGAACCCCGCCGTCGAAGAACACCACGCTGGCGGCCGGCGCGACGTCGGCACGCACGAGCACCCCCAGGGAGGCGATGAGGAACATGGCGACGGCGGCACGCATCGCGCCGGCGCGGTCGGCGCGGCCTTGCTTGATGTTGCGGACCACCATCACGACGCACGCGGCGGTGAACATGACGACGCCGCCCAGCGACCCGAGCGTAAAGCCGAGCGGCGTGGGCGGCACCTCCGCAATCGAGGACGGCGCGGGCGGGTCCCACGGGAATTCGGCCGTGAAATACGCGAGCTTCGAGTCAACGGACCCGACGTGAACGACGATCGGTTCGTTTGGGAACTCGGCGAGGCTTCCGCGGTAGGCGGAGAGATGATCGACGCTGATGGGCGGACGACGGGTGGGCGGGATGGGCTCGAAGCGCGAGAGGTCGAGTTCGGCCAGCGCGAACGCGATTTTCGGGTCGACGGGCTCGGACGGTGCGGACGCGCGTCCTCGCGGCGGAACGGCGATGAAACGCTCGAGTCGGCCGCGGGTGTCGGTGCGGAGATAGATTTCGCCGGGCCTGGCGGGGAAGGGGTCGAGTTCTGTGAGCAAGAGCTCCGTGTTGGTGGGTTCCAGGGCCGAGGGCGCGCCGCGGAGCCAGAACCAGAAGGGCGAGGGGCGGCGATCGATCTGGCGCGAGCCGTCCGGGGCGGCGGGCCTTCGAAGAAAAGCGTCGCGAGTTTCGTAGCGTGAGATGGTGAAGGGGAGCGGCTGGGTGTGGCCGAGCGAGTGGATCAGGTCCAACGCGCGATCGTTGAGCACGGCGAGCGATTTTTCGGGTTGGGCTTGCGCCAGCAGAGAGCGGTTGGACGCGAAGAGGCTTGCCATCACCGCGAACACCAGAACACTCGCCGCGACCAGCCAGGCGCGCGCGTGGGGCCAGCGATCGTTGGAGCCAGAGGCGGCGACGAGTTCGGGTGATGGCGTCTCGCCCGCGGCCAGGGCTGCGGCGAGCGGGTCACCACCCGGGAGTGCGGCGGCGATCGCGAGCGCCGAGCCCGGGCGCTGGTTCGGGTCGTGCTCAAGACAGTGGAGGATCACGCGCTCGACGGCGGGGTCGAGATCGCGGACGAGCGAGCTTGGGTCCGCGGGGCGAGTCTGCGACTGGTGCAGGCGCGAGAGTTCGTCGATGGAGGCGGCGTTGATCGCGGGCTTGCCGGTGAAGAGCTCGTACAGAACCAGGCCGAGCGAGTAGAGATCGCTGCGGCGCGTGACCTCGCGCCCTTCGAGCTGTTCCGGGGCCATGTAGGCGGGCGTGCCGGCGCGGATGGAGGCGGCGTCGGTGAAGTCCTGGAGAAGGCCGGCGACGCCGAAGTCGGTAAGGCGGACGTTGCCGCGCCCGTCGAGCATGACATTGGCGGGCTTGAGATCGCGGTGGATTACGCCCTGCTCGTGGGCGGCGGCGAGCGCGAAGCAGAGTTGTCGCGCGATCTGGACCGATTTTTCGTGGGAGGGGCGACCGAGGCGGCGGAGCACGGAGGCGAGGTCCTCGCCGTCGATGTACTCCATGCAGAGGAAGGTGAGCGGCGAGCCGTCGGGCCCGGCGGCCTGCGCGATATCAAAGACGCGGCAGACGTTGGGATGGGAAACTTGGCGCGTGAGGCGGACCTCCGAGCGGAGGCGATCGAGACGCAGGGGATCGGCGGCGTAGTGCGGCGGGAGGAGCTTGATGGCGACGGAGGTGCTGAGTTGGAGGTCGTCGGCGCGCCAGACCTCGCCCATGCCGCCCGCGCCGAGGCGATTGACGATGCGATAGCGATCGGCGATGAGGAGTCCCGGCGCGAGGCAAGAGGTCAGTGGGGCGCCGGTCTGTGGATCGCGAGGGTTGGTGGGGCGCGGACCCAAGGACGCCCCGCTTGCGCCGGGTGTTGTCAGTGTTGGATCATCGCCGGGTTGGCTCGGGCGCTCGGGCACGCGCTGAGCATAACAAATCGGAAACGAGAATGGCCCGCGTCGTCGGGTCGGACGGCACGGGCCATGAAAAACAGAGTCAGAGAGGAGGAGAGAGATTGCTGCTGTGTGGTTGTACGCCTTGGTGAGGCAGGAGTTTCAGGAATTTTGGGGCTTAGCGCCGACGGCGGAGGGCGGCCAGCCCGCCGAGCAGGGCGAGGGAGGCGGCGCCGGGGGCGGGGACGGTCGCGTGCCACACGGTGGCGTAGCCATCAGGCGCGATGCCTTCGCCGGAGAGTTCGAAGCCATCGGGCGAGATGCCGGTGACGCGAGTGAGTCGAACGCCATCGTTGCCCGTGCCGCCAATATGGATGTAGGAGGCGGCGTCGACGGGCTGGTAGCCGCTCGCGCTGTTGACCCAGACCATCGCGGTTTCGATGCCGGCGACGGTGATGGAGCCGCCGGCGATGGAAGAGTCGAGGGAGATGGCGCAGACGGCCGAATCGTGGTCGTCCATCATGTCGATCATGCCGTCGTGATTGATGTCTCCGCCATCGAGGAGCGTGAAGGTGTTGGTGCTGGGTCGGTACATGCCGCCCTTTGCGTTGGAGCGGGTGGTGCTGATGGTCGCGAAGCAGGCGTCGTCGTCGGGGCCGATGCCGTTGAGGCCGATGCTGAGGGCTTCGGAGCCCGCGACCGACGGCGAGACGACCGACATGCCGTTGGGAGTCCAGACGATGCCCTGGAACTGAACGCCCTTCTCGTTGATCGCTTTGCCCTGCGGGCGCGAGCTGTATTGCGAGGAGGTGGTGCCGACGCGGACCTGTCCATCGGACGAGATTCCGGTGACTTCGGAGGCGTGGGTGCCGGCGGGGAGGGGGAGGAGCGAAGGGAACTCGTGCTCCCAGACGACGGCCCGGGGAGACTCGGGGCCGCCATCGTGCGAGCCGTAGAGCGCGCCGCCGATGACCTGGCCCGACGCGCCCACGGAGGTGGCCCAGCTGGCGCCGACACCCATGTCGTTCAGGAGGTGGGTGTTGCCCTCGCCGTTTTCATTGGTGTTCCAGTAGAACGCGATGGGGCGCGGCTTTCGGACGACGCCGACACCGACGCCCTTGACGGGGTCTCCGGAGCTTCGGCTTTGGGCGAAGGCGTAGGCCTCGACGCTTTCGGCGAAGTCCATGTCGGGCGAGGTGTTTTCGAGAATCTCGTTGCTCTTGACATCCCACAGTCCCAGGTAGGGCCTTCCGTCATTGCGCTTGCCGTGGACGAACACGATGCTGCGTGCCGCGGTGTTGGAGCGGGACTCGTTGTAGTTCTTGGAGGGAGCGTTGATGTAGGTGAAGGACTGGGCGTTGGCGCTCGCGGCCGAGAGGGCCATGACCAGGCCGACGACGGACAGGAGTTGCTTGGTGGAGGTGCGATTGGCGTAGGACGAGGTGGTCAGAGTGTTCACGGGAATCTCCTTGTCTGGAGTGCCGGGGCGGGATGCCGCGGCGCGGTGAGTGGGTTGAGGTGGGTCGAACCAAGAGAAGCCAGCGAGACAGGTGGCTTAGCGCCGACGGCGGAGGGCGGCCAGTCCGCCGAGCAGGGCGAGGGAGGCGGCGCCGGGGGCGGGGACGAGGTTGAAGTCCATGCGGTCGAAGCGGACGTCGTAATCGGGGCCGGTGTAGGTGACGGACTGGGCGACGCCGGAGAAGGGGATGGTGGCGAGCTTCCAGGTGGTGAAGGTGCCGTTGGGATCGCCGGCGTTGGTCTGGGCGTTGGGGTTGATGGTGAGGGAGCCGAGGTTGAGGCCGCTGCCGTTGGGACCAGACCACACATCGATCTGGCAGGACTGCTTGGCGGAGTAGAAGGAGGACCACTGGTTGTTGAAGCCGGCGGGGACGTTGATGACGCCGAAGGCGACGCCGGTGATGTTGGCGAAGTACATGGAGCCCATGCCGTCGGGCTCGTTGGCGGTGTCGCCCCAGAAGCCGACGTTGCTGGTGATATCGGAGTCGTTTCCGGCGAAGAAGCCGGGGTCGAAGAAGACGCCGGAGTTGTTGATGGCGCTGCCCATGGAGCCGGTGCCGCCGGCGTAGGCGTTGAGGATCAGCTCGGTGTCCTGGAAGCCTTCGAAGGAGAAGGTGGTGGCGGCCCGTGCGGCGGAAGGAAGCACTGAAGCGGCGAGGGCGGCGGCGAGGACGAGCGAAGCGGTGCGGTGCATGACTGGGACTCCTGGTGGGAACGGGTGTTTCGTATTTGCGTGCCGCGGTGTTGCGGCAGTGGGAAAGCGACATGCGTGAGAGAGAATCACGGAGAGAATGAAAAGAAGTGGCGAAGTGGAAGGACCCTACCCCGTTGGTCTCAACCCTCGTTCCGTTGCATTCTCACCACTCACCACTCCCGATTCCCCACTCCCGCTCTTTGCTCCCGCGACTCAAGATCCACGGCTCAAAACAAGAATGGCCCGCGTCGTCGGCTGGACGGCACGGGCCATGAGAGATTCAGAGAGAAGAGAGACTGCTGCGCGTGGTTCGGTGGGATTCTCCTGCTGGAGGTGAGAGACCTTGGTGGGTGTGGTGGAGAGTTCGCCGAGCGTGTGGTGCGATCGGCGTGTGGTCAGTCGGCGTCTGCAGTCGGCGTGTGGTGGGCCGGGGTGTTGTGAGTCAGCGCTTGCGGCGGAGGGCGGTCAGGCCGCCGAGCAGGGCGAGGGAAGCGGCGCCGGGCGCGGGGACCTTGCCGAAGTCCATGTGGTCGAAGCGAACGTCGAAGGACGGGCCGTTGTAGGTGACGGACATGGCGGTGCCGGAGAAGGGGATGGTGGCGACGTTCCAGGTGTTGAAGCTGCCGGTGGGGTCGCCGCCATTGATCTGGGCGTTGGGGTTGATGACGGTCCAGCCGAGGAGGGGGCCGGTGCCGCCCGGGCCGCCCCAGACATCGATGCGGCATTGGGCCTTGGCGGCGTAAGAGGTTGACCACTGGCCGGCGAAGCCGGCGGGGACATCGATGACGCCCCAGTTGGCGGGCGAGAGAACGTACATGGTGCCCATGCCGTCGGGTTCGTAGGCGGTGTCGCCCCAGTAGCCAACGTTGGCGGTGATGTCGTAGTCGTTTCCGACCTGGAAATCGGGGCTGAACATGACGCCGGAATTGCTGATGGCGCTGCCCATGGAGCCGGTGCCGCCGTTGTAGGCCTGCAGGATCATCTCGGTGTCCTGGAAGCCTTCGAAGGAAATGGTGGCGGCGTTGGCGGAGGCGGCGGCGAGGCAGAGGGCGAGGGTGGTGAGGCGGTGCATGGCTGGGACTCCTATGTGGTTGCGTGTGGTTTGTGCCGCGGTGTTGCGGCGAAGGGAAAGCGATACGCCCGGGCGGGAGTCACGGGGAGAACACGAAAAGTGTTGGGTGAGCGGGGGGGGACGGGGGCGCGGAGCTGGCACCCGCCCGCGAGGGCGTGGGTGAATTGGCCCGAGCGGGCGTATGGCCGTCCGTGCGTTGCTGTTACTTGTCCGACTTGTCGCGGGCGTCGACCATCGCGCGGACGCGCATGCGCTCGCGTTCGATCACGGGCTTCCAGCCCGCGTCGTTCTCGAGCATGACGGCCCGATCGAGCGCGTCGAGGATCGTGTGGTCGGCGCGTCCGAGCTTCCGCGTCTGCAGCGACATGCCGCGCAGCGAGGGGAGCCAGTTCGGATCGCGTTCCAGCGACATCATGTAGTACTTGAGCGAGTCCTCCGCGTGCGAGCGCTCGCCGTAGAGCAGGCCGAGATTCTCGTAGGGCCTGGGGTCGCCCGGGAGCCGATCGGCCGCCTGCTTGAACGCCTCGGCCGCCTCCAGCGCCTTGCCCTGCTTCATGAAAACGAGCCCGAGATTGTTCCAGCCCGCGCCCGCGGAAGGCTCGAGCTTGAGCGCCTCGACGTACAGGTCCTGGGCCTCGGCGAGCTTGCCTGCGTTCTGGGCCTTCTGGGCCTCGGCGAGCAGACGCATGGCCTCGGCGCGCTTGGCGGCGGCGTCGTCCTGCGCGGGGGGCGTGGTGTGCCCGGCGCACCCGATCAGCGACGGGAACGCCAGCATGGAGAGCGCGAGCGCACCGCACGCCGCGAAGCGCCACGACCCCGGGCCCGTCCTCACGCCACGCACGCGATCCGTCATGGATTCACCCTTTCCCAACGCGAGAACTGCACCGAGCTCAGGTTCCAATCGGCCCCTTCCACCTTGAGCGTGAGGGCGTAGAGCTCGAGGCCCGGCACCTCTTCCAGCGACAGATCGATCCAGCGCAAGAGCGCCGAGAGCTCCGGGTCTTTGACGTTCGTGAACGACGTGATGACACGCTTGGTCGGCTGGCCCGTGCGGGCCGCGTCGCGCGTCGTCGGCACGCCCGGCGAGTTCACTAGCCCCGCGTGCGTCGCCTGGGCCTGGATGCGGCTGCCCAGCGTGGTGATCGATTCGCTGGCCTTGGGCCCCTGATCGCTGGACGCCCTGGCCGCCGTCTCGCGCCAGCGGGTGCCGAGCTCGATGAACAGCTCGCGCTGCGCGGTTGAGTTGGTGAGCTGGGTCTTCGCGGAGTTGAGGCGTCCCCACGCCAGGAGCAGCGCGCCGCCCGCGACGACGAGCAGCACGCAGGCGAGCGCCACCAGATGGACCGGGCGATTCTCGCGCTCGGTGCGTGCCGCGCGGGCCGCCATCATCGCGCGGCGTTCGTCGGCGCTCATCTCGCCCTGGTTCATGGTTGCGGCGGTGGTCACGAGGACTTCCCTCCCGTCGAGGGCTTCGAGGGCATCGCCCACTTGGCGGTGAACGTGCATCGAACGCGGGGCGACGCGGGCGAACTGTCCGCGCCGGCGGTGGGCTGCACTTTGACCTCGTCGAACTGCCGCGTCCACGCGCCCAGGGCCGATCCGCCCACGCGGGTGAGCGCGTCGTAGAGCTCCTCGGCCCGGGCCAGGTCGGCCACGGTGACGACGACGCGGGCGCCGATCGTGGGAGAGAGCGAGAGCTCGGTGAGTTCGACGTCCTCGATCCCAACCACGAGGCTGATGGTCTCCAGCTCCTCGCGCATGGGCATGGTCGCCTCGCCGGCCTCGGGCGGCGCGAGTTCCTTTTCTCGCTTCGTGATCTCGGCGTTGAGGTAGTCGAGCTCGAGCCCCGGGATCGGCGCGGTCGGGAGTTTCAGCGTCGCCAGTTCATCGCGCCACGACTTGTCGAGCGCCGTCGCCTGGCCCGTCAGGTCCGAGGCGTGCTGGCCGATGCGATACGCCGCGACGCCCAACGCCGCCGCGATCGCGGCGATCGCGCCTGCGGCCCAGAAGTGCAGGCGGCGGTGCTGGCGCCCCGGGCGCGACGACAACGACGGCAGGCCGCCCGTCCCGCGCGTCGCGATCGACTCCGTCGGGTCCTTGCCCGCTTCCCGGGCGTTGTCGACCGCAGCGGCGCAGCGGGAGAGCGTCGCGCCGATCGGGTCGGGATCGACCGCGAGGTCAACGGCCGCGCCCGGCCACACGCGACCGACGGCCGCGCCGAACGCCGCGGAGGTCTCGCCCTCGGGGTCGGGCTCGGGGATGACGACGACGACGCGCGAAGGGCTAAGGCCGAGCTGCGCGGCCCACGCGAGCCAGTCCGCCGCCAGGCGCGAGGCGTCGCTCTCGTGGAGCCTGGGCGCGCCGGTGCTTCCAGCGGCGACACGCGATGAACCGCCCGCGAGCAGTTCGCCGTGGCGCGACCACACCCAGTGCAGTCGCGGCGACGCGCCGGGTTCGATGACGACGACGCCCGTCGTGATGGTGGCGCTGGCTTCCGCGGGCAAGGTGCCCGTGGCGGGGTCCCACGCGCGGGCCATGGCGTGCCAGAGCGAGCAGGCGGCCCCGACGCCCAGCCCGCGCGCGTCGAGCGCGTCAACGAGCAGGCGTCCCGCGATGTCCGAGCCCGCGAGCACGCCCATGCGACGCCGCACGCTCGCCGGTTCCTCGCCCTTCTTTGCCCCGCGTTTGCCCGCGCCCGCGGCGTCCGCGCCCAGGGGCTGCAACGCCGATTCCATCGGGTTCGACGCGTAGACCCCCAGCACGCTCGCGCCGCCCTCGGCGCCTTCCGCGCTCGAGCCCGCCAAGGCCATGGCGCGAACCACCGACGGGTCCGCGCTGGGCGTGTTGACCCACGCGCACGTCAACCCCTCGGTGTCGAGGCAGAGGAGGTCGAGCGCGCGATCACGCGGCGAGTCCTTGGGGAGATGCTCGCCCAGCCACAGCGCCGCGGCGGACATGTCGAGCTGGTCCGAGCCGCTCGCGGGGAGTTCGAAGACCTCGTCGGAGCGCTGGCCGACCAGGCGCACGCGCCGCGTCACCACGCCCCGCTCGCTCCGCTCGAGATACGCGACGCGAGAGCTCACTACTTGCCGCCTCCCGCCTTGGCCCGTTCGCGGAGCGCCTTCATGCGCGATTCGGCCTCGGCGCGACGCCGCTGCATGTCCTCCGCGCCGGGTACGCCCGCGGCCTCGGCGTCGGGGTTCGGCACCGGCGTTGCGGCGGCGGGGTTGCTCGCGTCGTCGGTGATCGTCGTCACCGCCGATGCGGTCCGGGCCGCCTTTTCGATCCGGCGCTCGCCCTGACCGTCGCGGACCAGCACGCCCTCGCTTTCGATCGACACGACCTCGAGCGTCCCGCCGTCGGCCAGCGAGATCGTCTTGCCCGCCGCGACCATGCGCTGCTTCTCGCCCACGCGCAGGAGCGCGATCTTCCGCGTCGGCTCCAGCACCGCGCCGAGGTACTTCACCTCGACCGAGCCGGCCTGCTCCGGGTTCGCGTTTTCGACGGCCTCCGGGTTTGTGTTCACCACGGGCTTGGGCCGGTTCGAAATAAGCGACAATCGCGTTGCCGCGGCGTTCAGATCGTGGCTCTCGTGCTGCTTTCCGGCCTGGGGATCGGCGGGCGGCTTGATTTCGGGCCACTTGATCGGCCCGGGGCTGGCGGGCTTGTCGCCCGTGCCGGGCAGGCGGAGGAAGAGGGCCGCCAGCGCGAGCACGCCCCCGCCGATCGCCGCGATCTGCGCGACCCGTCTGGCCTTGCTCGCTTCTTTCTGGGTCAGGCTCCGCCCGCTCATCGCCGCTCCTTGCTTTCCCCCGACCTATCCCATCGGGTGGCCGGCGTTCGATCCTTCGCCCGCCAATGCCCTCAGTCTATCGAACTTCCAGCTTCGTCCACGCCAGGATCGAGGTGCGCCGGGCCCCGGCGTCCGCCTTGCCGCGCTGGACCATGTTCCCGATCACCGCGAACCCGCCGTAGCGGGCGATCGTCCGCCCATCGGGCGATCGGGCGTCGAGGATCGCGCGGAAGAACGTCGGGTCCACGGCCACCATCCGCGTCATCGCGTCGCGTTCCGCGTTGTCCAGCCCGACGCCGTTGAGCGCCTCGCTCAGGTCCTCCGGCGCGATCGAGGTCCGTCCGCGCAGCTCGATCAGCGCTGCGGTCAGATCGGATTGCTTTTCGGGCGCGACGTTGGCGTTGACGATGGCGGAGATGACCTCCGGCGCCGCGCTCCCGAGGCTCACCTCGATCGGGCCCAGCTTCCGCGTGAGGCTTGGGAGGCGCTGGCCCGCGGTGGCGGCTAGCTCGTCATAGGCCCGGCGTGGCGCCGGCATCCCGGAGGCCGCGAGGGTGGCCCGGTCGGCGTTGAGGGTTCCCTGCGCGTCGAAGAGCCTGAGCGAGATCACGGTGCCGTCGGCGAGCGTGACGTCGAGCGCCTTGCCGCTCTCGTCGAGCAGCTCGCGCACGGGCCTGTTGCTCCGCGTGCGCAGCCAGTAGTCGATGATCTCCTTGGCGCCACGCCCGAAGTGATGTTCGCGGTATTCATCGACCTGGCGGTGTACCGACAGCGCCTGGGCGCTCTGACGGTCCAGCAGCACGCCGATCATGATCCCCGCGACCGCGGTGAGCATGATCACCATGGGGAGCGCGAACGCCTTGGAGCGGGCGAGCTTCACGGATTGCCCCCCGTTCCGCCGCCAGCCGCCGGCTTCTTCGTCGTGCTCTTCTTCGAGTTTCCGCCGGGCTTGGTCTGGAACGCGCCCTTCGCGGCCCCCGCCTGACCCGCGGCCTTGCCGTGGTCGGTGTCGGTCTCCTGCGCCTCGGGCGAGTCTTCGTCCGAGCCGTTCGCGCCGCGGGCCTCGCTCCCGTTGTTCCAGTCGACCTCGAACATCCACTTGCGCCACAGCCCCTCGACCGTCTCGATCTCCACCTGCACGTAGCCGGGCAGGTCACGCTCCCACGTGGCGGCCAGTTCGTCCTTCATCTGCGAATCGTCGAACATTTGCACATGGAAATAGACGAGACGATCCATCAGCTCGACCGGCGGCGGGGGCGCGGAGCCAACCGGCGTGCCGTCGTCACCGAGCGAGGGGAGCGGACGCCACCACAGCGAATAGGTGGGCGGGCGATCCGATCGATCGCCCGGATCGAGCATGGGGCGAAGCTCCAGCGCGCCGCGGAACGCCTGCGAAATCCCGCCGCGGGACTGCGAGAGCTTGGACATCGCGCCCGATTCCGAGTCCGCGCCGTTGTCGGCGAACATGCTGTCCTCGCTCTCGCGCAGCTTGGCGTAGGCCAAGTCGTCGGCCTTGGAGCGGACGGGCACGGGCGAGCGGGACACAACGAGTTCGACGCGTTGCACCATCCCCGCGCCCGGACCGCCCTGGCTGTTCTCGCCGCGGCGGAGCACCAGACCACCGAGCTGCGGATCGCCTGTCAGGAGCAAACGCGGCGGTGGGGGTGGCGCGGGCGGCGTGGCGCCGGAGCCGGCCTCGCCGTCGGCGGTGCGGGGGTCCTTGGTGGGACGCGAGGACATCAGCAGGTTGGAAAACGCACGGGCCAGGACCTTGTGCAGACGCTCCGACTCGGTGACGCGCTCGAACTTGGCGCTCGCCAGGCGATCGCTCCGCTGCAGGGTGATCAGCACGCCCAGCGCGCCGATCAGCACCAGCCCGCCGATCGACGAGGCGAGGATCACCTCCAGAAGCGTGAAGCCGCGCGAGCGACGCGTCACGAGCCACCCCCCGGCGTGCGGAAGCTGGGCTTGGAGCCCGCGGGCTTTGGGGCCGACTTGGGCGCGGCGCGGTTCGGATTCGCGGGCTGAACGGGCGAAACGGGGCGAGCTCCGGCGGGTGTCGATCCGCTCCCGCCGCTCATGTCATCGAACAACCGCCGGCGCCCTGCGTCGCTGTTGATCAGGCGATCGAACGAATCGGGGTTGCGATACGCCATCGGGTACATGATGCGGGTCAGCGCGGCCTTGGGGAGCGGCAGATCGGGCGCGAACTCTCGCGACCCGCCCGATTCCTCGCCCAGCCACACCCGCACCGACACCTGCTTCACGCGGTCGAGCATCGAGCGGCGCGTGTCGGCGGCGTCCTTGGGCGCTTCGCTGGCCGCGGTGACCGTGACCGGATCGATCGTCAGCGCCCATCGGAAGCGATCCTTGCCATACTCCAGCGGGAGCGATGAATCGGGGAGCTGCTCCGGGTCGTCGAGGTACTGCAGGATGATGCGGTTGGCGAGTTCATACGCCGCGAGCGTGCGCTGCTCGTGGTGCTGGCGTCCGAGGACAAAGGACAACGCGCCGAAGACCGCGGCCGCGATGATCGCCAGGAGCGCCGAGGCGAAGAGCGTTTCCAGGAATGTCAGGCCGCGACGGGAAGACATGGGAATCTCAAATCTCAGATCTCAGACCTCAGATTTCACAATCCGGATCGCAACTCGCACCTTGCAAAGAGCACACTTCGGGACCGGACCTCGATTCGACGATCGACGAAATACCCACACGACGACTCACGCCTACTGCCCCTGCTTGTTCATGGTCCAGTAGTCGATGTCGTCGGGCGTGCCCGACTGCTTGTCGGGTCCGACCGAGCGGAGCGTGAACTCCTGGCCGTTCAGGCCCTGGGGGGAGTAGATGAGATCGGAGCCCCAGCCGTCCTTGGCGGGCTTGGCGGAGTCGAGAATCTTGGCGGTGTACAGGGCCGCGATCGCAGGCGGGTACGCGCTGTTGTCGAGGTTGTAGGTCTTGAGCGCGCTGGCGACGACATCGAGCGTCGCCATGGTGGCCTTCTGCTTGGCCTTCTCGCCGCCGGCGGTCACGCTGTACGCGACGATCCCGGAGAGCACCGCGATGATCGCGACGACGAGCATGAGTTCGAGCAGCGAGAACGCGCGGGCATGGATTCGGTTCTTCTTCACGGCAGGCTTCTCCAATCGGGCTCTTCCCCGTCAAGCTTCTTATTGAACGTTCCCCGCCATCTTGATCAGCGGGGTCATGATCGAGAGCACCAGCGTCCCGACCATCAGGAACATCATCACGATCAGCGCGGGCTCCAACGCCGCCATCAGGCGCGTCGAACGCCGTTCAAGGTCGGCCGTCGCGTCGTCCGCGAGGGTGTCGAAGGCCTCCTGCAGATCACCCGCGCGTTCCGCGGCGATGAGCAGGCGGCGCGTGGTGAGCGGGAGCGCCTCGACCTCCTGGATCAGCGAGCGCAGCACGCCGCCCTCCACCAGCTTGGTGCGGAGTCGCGTGAGCTGCCTCACCAGCACCGGATCGCTCACCGCGCCCGTCGCGGTCGCGAGCGAATCCGCCAGCGTGACGCCCGAGCGGCTCATCGCGGCCATCACGGTGAAGAAGCGGGCCGATTCCTGCGCCTCCAGCACCGGCCGCACGAACGGCAATCGGCGCGCGAGCGACACGATCGCCGCGACGATAAGTGACCGCGCCACGACCGCCGTGGTCACGACCAGCCCGAACGCCGCCAGCACCCACGCCCACTGATCCCGCATGAACGTGCCGGCGGCGATGAGCAAGCGTGTGAACGCGGGGATCTCGCCGCCCGCGTTGGAGATCGCGGCTCCGATCTTGGGCACGACGAACATGAGCAGGAAGGTCGTCACGATCACGCTGATCGACAGCACGATCGCGGGGTAGATGATGAGCGTGATCGCCTTGCCCGCGATGGCGAGCTGGCGGCGCGTGGTCGTCATCAGCTGGCGGGCGGCGCCCGCCAGATCGCCCGATCGCTCGGAGGCGCGATACACCGCGACCGTGATCGGGTCGAAGACCTCGACCGTCTGGGCCGCGTCGGAAAAGCCGGAGCCCGCGGCGACCAGCTCGCGCATCCGCTCGATCCTTGGCCGAACGCTCGGCGCAACCGCGGACGCCGTCACCTCCAGCGCCTCGACCAGCGGCACGCCGCGCGAGAGAAGCTGGGCGAGCTGCAGGTGCACCTCGGCCTGGTTCTTCAGGCTGACCTTGGACGAACCAGACCCCGCCAGTCCAACCGGCAGCGTCCAGACGCGGATGGGGACCATCTGTTCGCGCCGGAGCTGCTCCGCGAGATGACGCTGGTCGCGAGCCTGACGGAAACCGATCTTCCGCCCGCCCGAGAACGTGGTTGCGACAAAGAGGTGGGTGGCGGGTGCCGACGGGGAGCCGCCACGCCCCGGCTGGGCCGCGGACTGTGGGGATCGGGATTGGAAGACCCCATCGAAGGCCATATGCAAGAGGATACCTCACGGCGGGCGGTGTGGTTCAGCGGATTGAGCGCCGGAGCTTCAAGTTGCGCGAGCGTGACGGGAAGACGGGCCGGATGGGCCACAGGCACCCCTCGGCGGACCCACCCGAGGCGAGGGAGCGCATCGGACATCGGGGGCCAACCGCCCCAGTTTGGGGACGTTGGATTTGATTGACCTTCGGGGTGGGGGGGGACACCATTGAAGAGGCCCCGGTCGGGTGTTTGTGCCGGGGCCAGAAAGGTGAGAACTATGTCAACGGTTACGCGCGGAGCCTCGAAAACGGCCCCGGTATCGGTTGAAGTTCCTTCCGGAGGGCGGGGCACCATGAGAGCGTTGTTCAAGCATCACGCGGGCACGGAACTCAAGTTTGACGCCGCCAGGCCCAAGCCGGTCTGCGGCCCGCGCGACGTGCTCATCCGCGTGTCAAAGGTCGGTATCTGCGGCACGGACCGGCACATCTGGGAGTGGGACGCCTGGGCAGCCGGACGCATCCCCGTCGGCATCGTCACCGGTCATGAATTCGTCGGCGTGATCGAGGAAGTGGGCTCGGCCGTCACCAAGTACAGGCCGGGCCTGCGCGTCAGCGCCGAGGGGCACACGACGGCGTGGCTGGACTACAACGCCCGCACCGGCAACGCCCACATCGCGGCCGACACCCGGATCATCGGCGTTGATCGCGACGGCTGCTTTGCCGACTACGTCTGCGTTCCGGAAGAGAACGTCTGGCCGGTGCATCCGAGCATCCCGGACAAGGTCGCGGCCGTGCTCGACCCGCTCGGCAACGCGGTGCACACCGTGATGGCGGCGGGGGTTTCGGCCAAGACCGTGCTGATCACGGGCGTGGGAATCATCGGGCTGATGGCGGTGACCGTGGCCAAGGCCGCGGGCGCCAGCCGGATTTTCTGCACCGACATCGATCCGCGCCGCCTGGCGCTGGCCAAGAAGCTCGGCGCGGTCGAGGTCTTCGACGCGCGCCAGGGCGATGGCTGGGTGGGCGAGGTCCGCAAGGCCTGCCGCGGTGACGGGCCGGACGTGCTCCTTGAAATGTCGGGCGCCGCGTCGAGCTTCGACCTGGGCTTCCGTGCGCTCCGCAACGGCGGAACGGCGGCCCTGCTCGGCATCCCCAGCAAGCCGCTGGTCTTCGACTGGAACCAGCACGTCGTCTTCAAGGGCGCGACCGTCCTTGGCATCAACGGGCGCAAGATGTTCGAGACCTGGTACCAGATGGAGTCGCTCCTGCTTTCGGGGCGGCTGGAACTGGACGACATCATCACCCACGAGATGCCCATCGAGAACTTCAAGAAAGCCTTCGAGACCATGATCTGCGGTGACGGGATCAAGGTCGTGATGAGCGTGAACGGGTAGGCGGACTCCGCACGCTTCCGGCCTGTCATTGGCGGGGCGGTCGGCATGGCCTTTCGGCGGCGCGATTTGCTAAGCATGCGTCGGCGGCCGGGCGACAGAGAGGAAAAGCAAGCGAGGCCGGGATTTGCCGAAGGGCGAATTCCGGCCTGTTTTGTTGGAGCCTTGCGATTGATTGAAAAAGGCAATTTTGCGAATTTGCCAATTGTCTCCAATTCGGATACTGTCAGGATGTGGAGTCGGAGACAGGAGGCAGCCGTGGATCAAGAACGCCCGCCCATCGGACTTCGAGCCATCTTCAATGATCCCAAAAGGGTAAGTCAGGGATTCCAAATTCTCAAAGCACTCACGTTCAACGCGAGGGCAAAGGCGACACTTTGGTCAGATTATCGTCCGTGGCGAAAGGTGCGGTCGATCGCGCGAGACCTGGGATACGACGCAATCGAAACATGGATTGCAACCAAGCTCAGGCGACAGGCGTCGATGCGAACGCTCCCGCTGCTGCTGCCCGATGGCAAGGACCTGTTCCACATATGCCATGACGCGCTGATTGACTCGGCGCTGCACAGGATTGACCGTGCAACCGGAGGAGGAGGGCCCGCAGCGCTGGAAGGCACAAGGGGCGCGCTTGGCGACGAGGATCGCAGGCGCGCGCTGCGTATTCGTACGTTGATGGATGAAGCGGCGGAATCTTCGATCATCGAGGGAGCAGCGACCACGCGAAAGCTGGCCGTGGAAATGCTCCGAGCGGGGCGCAGCCCGAAGAGCAAAGCCGAGCGCATGGTTCACAACAACTACCGTGCGATGCAGGCTATCAAGGACTGGCGAGCACGCCCGCTCAGTGTCGACATGCTCGTCGAATTGCAGAGCCTGCTCACGGAAGGAACCAATCCCAAGGAGGAACGGGGGCGGCTCCGTCGAATGGGCGAGGACATTCGAGTCTGGGACGATCGCGACGATGCGCCGATCTACACGCCGCCTGCGGCGGACATGCTGCCCGCACGACTCGATCAGCTGTGTGTATTCGCCAACACGCAGCACGACGGCGCGGAATTTCTGCACCCCATCGTCAAGGCGGCGATTCTCCACTTCATGATCGGCTTCGAGCATCCGTTTGTGGACGGCAATGGGCGCACCGCGAGAGCGGTGTTCTACTGGTACGCGATCAAACACGACTACACCATTGTCGAGTACCTCGCGATCTCGGAAATCATCCGCAAAGGAATCGCTCGCTACCCCCAGGCGTATCTCGATTCAGAGCTTGATGATGGCGACCTGACCTACTTCGTCCTGTACCACCTGGACGTGATCGAGCAGGCGTTGGATGGGCTTGCCAAGCACATCGAGCGTGAGGAAGAAAAGCTGAAGCGATCCGAAGAGATCGTCCGGGTTGCGCCCGGCATCAATCTACGCCAGCGGTGGATTCTGGAACATGCGCTCCGGCATCCCGCCCAGGAGTACACGGTGAAGTCCCACGCGAATTCGGTCGGGATAGCGCCGGCGACCGCTCGTGCTGATCTGGAAGGGTTGGTGTCCGAAGGCTTGATGGGTACCATGAAGAGGCGCAAAGAAGTGATCTACGTCTTTCTGCCGAAGCTCGCGGAGAAACTCTCTCGCAAGGCCAAAAGCCGAGCGTAGTCCACGGAGATTCAGCACTACCCTCCCGCATGCTCCGCATCGCCGTGCGAATGCTCCTGGGCGACCCCACCAAGTGGATGGGCGTGGTCTTCGGCGTGCTCGTCTGCACGTTCCTGATCACGCACATGCTCAGCATGTTCCACGGCATGATGGAGCGCAGCTACGCCCTCGTCACCGACATCCCGCAAGCCGACGTGTGGGTCATGGATGCCGCGGTGCAGTATGCCGACGAACCGATCGCGATGCCCGAGACCGCCCTGGATCGCGTCCGCGGGATCGAGGGCGTCGCCTGGGCCGTGCCCCTGCACACCGCGACGCTCCGGGCGCGCCTGTCGAGCGGCGCATTCCAGCCCGTGCTGCTGATCGGCGTGGACGACGCGACGCTGCTGGGCGCGCCGGAGCACATCATCAACAATTCGCCGTGGATCCTGCGCCACAACGAGATGGCGATCGTGGACCACACCAGCGCCGGCACGCTCCTGCGCATGCCGATCGCGCAGCGCGAGGACAAGCCGGGATTCCAGGAGCTGGATCTCTCGGGGCCGACCAGGCCGCTGCGGGTGGGCGACGAACTCCAGATCAACGATCACCGCGTGGTGGTGGGCGCGTTCGCCGACCTGGGCACGAGGTTCCTGTCCAAGCCGATCGTGTACACGACGTACTCGCGCGCGGTGGCGATCCATCCGAAGGAGCGCAACCTGCTGTCGTTCGTGCTCGTGAAGGCCGCCGCGGGCGAGGACTCGACGAGCCTGGCGCGCCGCATCACGTCGCTGACCGGCCTGCGGGCGAGGACCGCCCTTGAGTTCTGCGACGACACCTACTGGTACTACGTCGAGACGACCGGCGTTGTGAAACGCATCGCGATGATCGTCGGGATCGGCGTCGTGACCGGCGTCGCGGTGAGCGCGCTGCTCCTGTACCTCTTCACCAACGAGAACCTGCGCTACTACGCCGTGCTCAAGGCGCTCGGCGCCTCGAACTGGCTGGTCCTGCTCATGGTCACGACGCAGGCGGCGCTGGCGGGCTCAACGGGCTACGGCCTGGGAATCGGCCTCTCCACCGCCATCGGTACCTTCGCCAAGTCCGACGCCATGCCCTACCGGATCATGACCTCGACGCTGATCTTCGCGGCGTGTGCCGTGCTCCTCGTGGGTGTCGTGTCGGCGACGCTGAGCGCCCGCAAGGTCGTGAAGCTCGAACCCGCGATGGTGTTCAAGTAGACGAGTTAGTCACGGTTGAACGGGGCGCGGCGAAAGCGTCTCGCGATTTGACGCGCGGTAACACGTCAACCGACCTCGCCGCGCAGCGATTCGGCGATGCCGATCTCCTGCAGGCGGATGCTGGCGCGATCGAGGTCTTCCTTGGCGTGCTGGAACTCGCTCGGGTTGACGCTCTTCCAGTCGGCCTTGGCGCGATCGACCATGTCGCGCAGCGTGCTGATGCGTGATTCGAGGGCCGCGCGGTCGGACTCTTCGAGCTTCGAGGCGAAGCGTGCGAATCGTTCGCCGATCCACTTCAGGTCGAGCTGGCTGTTGGTAATAAGGTCGACGACGTGGTGGCGGGCCATGTCCTCGCGGGCGTGTTCGATGGAGTCGCGTTCGATGCGGGCGACTTCCTCGCGGGTCAGGCCGTGGTTGGGCACGATCTGCAGGGCCGCGCGCTTGCCCGAGCGCCTTTCGTGGGCGCTGACGTTGAGCACGCCGTTGGAGTCGACGAGGAACTCGACCTCAAGCTGGGGGATTCCGGCGGGCATGGGCGGGATGCCGCGGAGGTGGAAGACGCCGAGGCTGCGGCAATCCGCGGCCATTTCTCGTTCGCCCTGGAGCACCTGCAGCTTGATCGAGGTCTGGCCGTCCACGCTGGTCGAGAACATCTCCTTGGCGCGGGTGGGCACGGTCGAGTTGCGCATCACGAGCTTGGCGACCGCGCCGCCCGCGGTCTCGATGCCCAGCGAGAGCGGGATCACGTCGAGCAGGAGCGAGTCCTTGCACTTTCCGGCGAGCACCGAGGCCTGCACCGCGGCGCCGATCGCGACGACCTGGTCGGGATCGATCGCGGTGTATGGCTCAAGGCCCATCACCTCGCCGACGCGCCGGCGGACCAGGGGCACTCGCGTCGATCCGCCGACCATGATGACGGCGTCGAGCGACTTCGAAACGTCCATCCCGGCTTTGCGAGAGGCATCTTCGATCGCGCGTCGGCAGCACGCGATCGATCGCTCGACCCACGGGGCGATCATCGCGTCGAGTTCCGCGCGGGTGAGGATCGTGCGGCGCAGGCCGTCGGAAAGGGCGAGCGTCATCTCGGCCTGATCAAATTCCGAGAGCTCGCATTTCACGCGTTCGGCCTCGCGCGTCAGGCGGTCGCGCTCCAAGGGCGACAGGTCTCGTGAGACCGATCGCGTCGCGTGCTCGACGATCATGCGGTCGACGTCGTCGCCGCCCAGGTGTGTGTCGCCGCTGGTCGCGAGCACGTCGAACACGGCGGGCGCGCCGGGTGTTCGCGTGATGCGCAGGATGGAGACGTCGAACGTCCCTCCGCCCAAGTCGTACACCGCGACGGTCTGCTCGGCGGGCATGTTGCGTTGGCTCTCGCGTTCCAGCCCCAGGCCGTAGGCCAGCGCCGCGGCGGTGGGCTCGGGGACGATGCGGACGACGTCGAGGCCGGCGAGTCGGCCCGCGTCGCGGGTCGCTTGCCTCTGGGCATCGTCGAAGTAGGCGGGGACGGTGATGACGGCTCGCTGCACGGGCGCACCCAGCACGCGTTCGGCCCGCGAGCGTAATTCGCGGAGGATCGCGGCGCTGACTTCCTGCGGCGTGACGATGGTCGTTCCGCCGTCGGCTCGGGGCATGGAGACGCGTGCCGTCCGATACGGGCCTTCGACGATGTCGTATGGAAGGAAGGCGGCGTCGTGGGACGCGTCGGCGCGGGAGCGGCCCATGAGGCGTTTCACGCTCCAGATCACCCGCTTGGGATCGGGCTCGCCCATGCGAGCGGAATCCCCGACCGCGACCACGTCCCCGACGTCGTTATAGCGGACGACGCTTGGCACGAGCGCTCGATCGCCCGGCGCGACGAGCACACGCGCGCCCGTGCCGTCGGAGCACGCCACGAGGCTGTTGGTGGTCCCGAGGTCAATCCCCACGATGAGGTCGCTTGCTGGCGGCACGCAGGACGATAGCGCGCCGCGTTATCGGGCGCGAGGCTTCCTCCATCAGGCCCGCGTTTGTGTCGATATCCATCGAGCGGCGGGGCGCGCGGTGCGCCCGGGCCGCGCCCGCACCGGGCCCACGCGTCGGAGCTTTGAGACATGCATCAAACACGATCTTGCCTTGTGGCTTCGCCGCGCTCGCCGGATGTCATGTCGGAGGCACGCGGCACGGTGCCGCGCGCGACCCCGAACTGGCTGTTCGTGCTGGTCTCCCTGGTGTTCTGCCTTGTCGCGCCGCTGTCGGGCGTGAGAGCACAGCCCGAGCCCGCGACACCCGAGGACACCACGCAGCCGGGTCTGCTCGCGTTCTGGTCCGCGGGCGTGTCGCACGCGACGAACCTCGGCCAGGTCGACTGGTCCAAGTACACGAATGTCACGGTCGAGACGCAGATCAACTGGCCCAACACCAACGCTGAGTTCTACACCGGCGGGCCGACGGACTACTTCGCGCTGCAACTCATCGGAATGGTCGAAATCCCTTCGGACGGCACGTGGACCTTCGGCGTCTCGAGCGACGCCGGGGCGCGCCTGTTTATCGACGGGCAACTGGTCGTCAACGACGACGCCAACCACAGCTTCCGGCGACAGTCGGGCTCGATCTCGCTCACGGCGGGACGGCACAACATCGAGGTCCGCTACCTCGAAATCTACTACTCGCAGGGGCTGGTACTCGACTGGTCGGGCCCGGGCGTAAGCACTGCGACGACGGTGCCCACGAGCGCGTTCCGCCACGATCCGGCGCAGGCGAGCGTCACCGATCCCGGGCACGGGCTGCGTGCGTACTGGTCCAACGCCGTCTCGCACGCGACGAAGCTGGGCGAGGTCGACTGGACGACGTATGACACGACGACGGTGGAGACGAGCGTCTCCTGGCCCATCACCAACAGCGCGTTCTACGCGGGCGGGCCGACGGATTACTTCGCGCTCAAGCTCAAGGCCAACATCGAGATTCCCGAGAGCGGGAGCTGGACCTTCAAGCTGGGGAGCGACGCGGGCGCGCGCCTGTTCATCGACGGACAGCTCGTCGTGAACGACGACGCGAATCACTCGTTCCGATTCCAGTCGGGCACGATCTCGCTCTCACCAGGCACCCACACGTTCGAGGTGCGCTATCTTGAAATCTACTACTCGCAGGGGCTGGTCTGCACGTGGAAGGCGCCGAGCGCGTCGTATGAAGAGGTGATCCCGTCGTCAGCGTTCACGCCCGCGACCGTCGAGCCGCCCGGCGACACGGGCGACGGGCTGAATGCGTACTGGTCGAACGCGGTCTCGCACGCGACGACGCTCGGGCAGGTGGACTGGGCGAAGTACGACACCGCGACCACGGTCGCGAAGGTCTCCTGGCCGATCACCAACAGCGCGTTCTATTCAGGCGGACCGACGGATTACTTTGCCGTAAGCCTCATGGGCGAGATCACGATCCCCGAGACCGGCACGTGGACGTTCAAGCTGGGCAGTGACGCCGGGGCGCGCCTCATCATCGACGGCACTACGGTTGTGAACGACGACGCGAACCACTCGTTCCGATTCACGCAGGGCACGATCGCGCTGGCCGCGGGCGTTCACACGTTCGAGGTGCGGTATCTTGAGATCTACTACTCGCAGGGGCTCGTCTGCACGTGGAAGGCGCCCTCGGCCCCCTTCGAGGAGGTCATCCCCGCCAGCGCGTTCGATCCGCTCGCGTATGTTCCGGGCGCCGATGGTCAGGGTCTGCGCGCGTACTGGTCCAGCGGCGTGAGCCACGCAACCAAGCTCGGCGAGGTCGACTGGTCCACGTACGACACGGTCACCACCGAGTCCAGGGTCTCATGGAACATCACCAACAGCGCGTTCTGTTCCGGCGGGCCGACCGACTATTTCGCGCTCCGGCTCGTGGGCAAGATCAAGATTCCCGCCGCGGGCGGTTGGACGTTCAGGCTGGGGAGCGACGCGGGTGCACGCCTCTTCATCAACGACCAACTCGTCGTGAACGACGACGCCAACCACTCGTTCCGCTTCGCGAGCGGCGCGATCTCGCTCCCCGAGGGCGAGGTGCGCATCGAGATCAGGTACCTCGAAATCTACTACTCCCAGGGGCTGGTGCTGACGTGGCAAGGCCCGGGGACCGCGGAGGAAGTCGTGCCGGCCAGCGCGTTCCTGCCCGATCCGGACGAGCCCGCGGCGGACCCGGGCGGCGGGGCGCTGCGCGCGTACTGGTCGAGCGGCACCAGCCACGCGACGCGCGTGGGCGAGGTCGACTGGCTCGCCTATGACACGACGAGCACGGTGCCCAAGATCAACTGGCGCATCACCAACAACGCGTTCTACACCGGCGGCCCGACCGACTACTTCGCGGCCCGATTCGTAGGCGAGATCGACATCCCCACCAGCGGGCAGTGGGTCTTCAAGCTCGGGAGCGACGCGGGCGCGCGGCTCCTAATCGACAACGAACTCGTCGTCAATGACGACGCGAACCACTCGTTCCGCTTCATCTCCGGGCAGAAGATCCTCACGGCCGGCAAGCACCGATTCGAGGTGCGCTACCTGGAGATCTACTACTCGCAGGGGCTGTTCGTCACCTGGCAGGCGCCGGGCGCGGCGTATGAAGAGGTGATCCCATCGTCGGCGTTTTCCACGCTCCCGCTCGAATCGCCGGGCGGGCCGGCGGCGGGGCGCGGGGGACTCGCGGCGACCTGGGTCACCCACAACACGTCGTACCTCGATGGTGTCAATTGGAGCGGGACCAGCGCCGTCACCAACCGCATCGACAACCTCGCGTGGCGCGTCACCAACAACGCGTTCTACACCGGCGGCCCGACGAACTACTTTGCGGCCAAGTTCACGGGCATCTTCAACATCCCCGAGACCGGCACCTGGAACTTCAAGCTGGGGAGCGACGCGGGCGCCCGCCTCATCATCGACGGCACCACCGTCATCAACGACGACGCGAACCACTCGTTCCGCTTCACGCCCGGCTCGATCGAGCTCACGGCCGGGAAGCACCGCGTCGAGGTGCAGTACATGGAAATCTACTACTCGCAGGGGCTGGTGATGACCTGGCAGGCCCCGTCGGCGGCGTACGAAGAGGTCGTCCCCGCCACCGCGTTCGGGAGCAACGGCAAATCCGTTCGCGTCGTTCGCTGGCGCGAACGTTCCCTGGAGCAAGACGAATGACACCCCACGGCCGGGAGCCGACATCCATGCCGTTGCCCGCGCCGACGCTCGGAGCTTGATCATGAACGCTCGATGGACTCGCTTGATCTGTGCCGCACTCCTCGCCACGTTCGCGTTCGCCGAACCCGCACCGGCCCAGGTCGGCGTGACCCGCCCGGTCCGTCCCGCGTCGGCAACGCCCGATCCCACGGCACGCAAGGCGTGGTACGTGCGAAAAGCGGGCAACGACAGCAATACCGGCGTCACGCCCGTCGCGGCATTCAAGACGATCCAGAAGGCGCTCGACGCCGTGAATGACAACCTTGGCGAGCATGTGATCTATATCGGGCCGGGCACGTACGCGGAAGGGCTGCTGATCACCTCGGCCCGAGGCACGCGCAACGGCGTGACCAACAAGCCAAACGTCATCTTCGGCGACCCCACCGGCAAGTACACGAACGACACTGCGGGCGACGTCATCATCAATCCCGGCACGGGCTCGACGCCTCTGCAGGTTCAGTCACGCACCGACTGGTCGTTCCGCAACCTGATCTTCCGCGGCGGGTCCAACTACAACCTGTATCTCACCGGCTCGTCGCGCCTGACCTTCGAACGCTGCATCATCCGCCCGCCCGCGTGGTACGGCGTCTACGCCACCGACTGCCCCTCGATCTCCCTCATCGAGAACGACTTCGAACGCGACCTCACCACCGGGCACTGCACGTACATCTACAACTCGACGGGCGGGAACATCACCTGCCGCGGCAACTTCATGGCGATGACCGGGTCGAATTACCGCAAGAACCGCATGGCCGACGGCGTCTTCGACTGGACGCGCATCATCACCGGCGGCGGCGCCGGCTATGCCTACGGCATCATCGCGATGGCCTACAGCAACTCCGCCATCACCTCAACCATCAACATCACCAACAACATCGTCTCCGACTGCTATCTGCCGATCTACGCCTATGTCTATGCCGCCTCGTCGTCCGCGCGATTCACGCTCGAAGTCAACTCCAACACCGCGGCCGCAAGCATGTACGGCCTCTACGTCTACGACTATGGCACCACCGCGACGACGAACGTCATCAACAATCTCGCCGCGGACGTGTACTACGGCTCATACATCTACAGCGTGCGCGGCACGATCAATGGGCACATGGACCAGTCCGCGCTCAACTACTGGGACTTCACCGCCGCAAGCAAATCCGGCATCATCACCGACAAGGTGCCAACCTTCGCGGACGTGACCCACATGAACTTCATGCCCGCGGCCGGCTCGCCCGCCATCAACGCGGGGCCCGCGACCGGCGCGTACGCGACCGATTTCTTCGCACGCGCTCGCCCCTATGACCCGCACCACACCGGAACGGAGCTGGCGGATTTCGGCGCGGTGGAATACCAGAGCACCAAGCCGACCGTGAAGGTCATCCGCTGGCGCGAACGATCGATGGAAAACGACCGGTAATACAGCGACACGCCGCGGGTACCACGGACCACGGACCGCGTGGCCCGGTGGCCCCTCGGTGGCTCGAGACACCATCTCTCGCCGCTACTTCCTCACCCACGCCAGCTCCGCGAGTTGATCGATCAGTCTCGCGGCGGCATCGGACTCCGGGCTACCCGCCGCCAGCGGAACAACCACGCCGCGACGCATCCCCGCCGCGCTGATCCACACCAGCGCGCTGCGCCGCTGAATCTCGGGCGGCATCGTCTCAACCTCGGGCGACGCGACCGCCTTCGAGCCCGCGGAAGGCCCGCTCATCCACGAGTCCGCGCGCACGCTCGCCCACAACGTCTCGATCTGCGCTCGCGAGAGCGTCCGGATCGGCGGCGGATACGCATCGACCCGCGCCCCGGGCCTGACCGACGCGCGGAACGACCCACCCGGCTCCACGATGTACCTCGCGGGCCGCTGCCAACGCGCCAGCGTCGACGGATCGCGATTCGGGTCGGGCGTTGCGACCGTCACGCTGAGCGCGAAGTCCTCCGGCGCCAGCTCCGGGAGTGAGACAGAAGTCGTCGTCCCCCCGCGTGACCCGCCTTGGTCGCTCGCGGGCGCGTTCGACGGAGTCTCGGTTGCGGTCGCGTCACCCTTGGCCGACGAGCCGGGATCCGAGGCGCAGCCAGCCAAGGCCGCAATCGCCGTGCCGCACACCAAGGTCAGCGTGAGCGTGCGGAGTGTGAAGCGATTGCGAGAGGTGGAGCGAGAGGGGCAGATCGTTCGGTCGAGCATGGGCCCAGTGTATCGCGGGAGGGGCCCGGCATGTCGCGGGTCCGGGAGACTCACCGCTCCTTGCGATCGGACTTCCGATAAGAGACATCAGGCATCGGGCATCACGCGTCGAGCGTCGGGCAGGAGAAGCACGAACACGGGCGCCCTCGCTCGCGCTTCGGACTCGTCAACGCGGGAGCAAAGGGACCCACTCGCCAGCGAGCGTGCGTTGGTCAGGGCACACTGATCTCGGCCACTTCGCCACTTCTTCCCGCCCCCTACCCTTCCGGCCTATGAACATCAGCGTCGCCTGGCTCAATCGATATCTGCAGCCCGCCAACGCCTCGCCCGACGAGGTCGAACGCTCGCTCATGGACGCCGGCTTCCCCATCGAGTCGCGCGAAACGCTCGAGGGCGGCGATGTCCGACTCGACGTTGAGATCACCAGCAACCGCGGCGATTGCCTCTCGCACGTCGGCCTGGCTCGCGAGGTCGCCGCCAAGACCGGGCGGACCTTCGCCGCGCCCGTCACGCAGCTCCCCAACGCGACCGGCGGCCCGATCGCGCCGCTGCTCGCCATCGAGAACAACGAGCCCGCCGCGTGCCCGCTCTTCACCGCGCGACTCATCCGCGGCGTGAAGGTCGGCCCGTCGCCCGCGTGGCTCGTCAAGGCGCTCGAATCCGTCGGGCAGCGCTCCATCAACAACGTCGTCGACGTCACGAACTTCATCACCTTTGAGCTCGGCCACCCCTGCCACGTCTTCGATCTCAAGAAGCTCGCGGGCGGCAAGCTCGTCATCCGTTTCGCCAGGGACAACGAGGCCCTCACGACGCTCGACGCCAAAAAGCGCACGCTCAAGAGCGATGAGCTGGTCGTCGCCGATGCGGAGCGGGCCCAGAGCCTCGCGGGCGTGATCGGCGGCGCGGACTCCGAGATCGACGCGAGCTCGACGGATGTCGTGCTGGAAATTGCGACGTGGGACCCGGTCACGATCCGCCGTGCCGCCCGCCGCCTGGGCGTCCGCACCGACGCCAGCTACCGCTTCGAGCGCATCGTCGATGCGCGCATGATCGACGACGCCGCCCGGCGCGCCGCGGCCCTCATCATCGAGGTCGCGGGCGGCTCGCTGTGCGAGGGCGTCATCGCCAAGGGCCCCGCCCTCAAGCCGCTCACGCCGATCCGTCTCCGCCCGGAGCGCTGCGATTCGCTGCTGGGCGTCCACACCGAGGTCCCCGACATCGCGCGGGTGCTGACGAGCGTGGGCGTCGTGGTCGAGCCGATCGGACGGGCGGGCGGCGAGCTGCGCTGCACCGCGCCCGCGTGGCGCCCCGATCTCTCCCGCGAGGTTGATCTGATCGAGGAAGTCGCGCGCCTGCGTGGGCTGTCGGTGATCCCGATCATGGACAAGCTGCCCGTCACCATCCGCGAGCCGCAGAAGAGCGAGCGGGCGCGCCGCGAGCTCTCGCGCGTGCTGACCGGCCTCGGCTTCTATGAGACGATCACCTTCAGCTTCGTGAGCCGCCCCGACGCCAAGAGCTTCGTGCCGCCCGGCCTGTCGAGCATCGAAGTCGACGACGAACGCCGCAAGGCCGAGCCCGTGGTGCGCCCGAGCGTGATCCCGAGCTTGCTCTCATGCCGTCGCGGGAACCAGGACGCCAAGGCCGTCGCGCCGGGCTCCGCCCGCCTTTTCGAGGTCTCCGCGGTATTCGCGCAGGAAGGCGACGGCTCGACGCGCCGGACGGTCGAGCACCGCAACGTCGCGCTGCTCCTCGATGTTCCGTCCGGGAGCGGCAAGCCCGGCGTGGCGGAAAAGCAGGAAGGCGTGCGCCTCGTTCGCGGCGCGATCGAGGCGATGGTCCGCGCCATGCGCGGGCACGGAGCGGACCTGACCTTCACGCCCGGCGTCGCACCCTTCGCGTCCATGGACCCCGGCGCGTGCGCGGGTGTCTCGCTCGATGGAAAGCCCCTCGGATACTTCGGGCTCGTTGCGCCCGCGACGCTGGCGCAGTTCGGGCTCGATCATCCGGTGGTGGCGGCCGAAATCGAACTGGACCCGCTCATCGCGGCGTTCCCACCCAAGGCGAGCGTTACCACCCGCCCCGCGTTCCCCGCGATCGATCGCGATCTTTCCGTCATCGTCGACGAAAAAGTGACCTGGGCGTCGCTCCAGTCGATCGTGCAGTCTCAATCGATGAAGTGGCGCGAGCGCCTCGAATTCGTCGGCACCTACCGCGGCAAGCAGATCGGCCAGGGCAAGAAGTCCGTCACCTTCCGGCTCTACTTCCGCGACGCGGAGCGCACGCTCCGGCGCGAAGAGGTCGACCCCGAGATCGACGCGCTCGTGACGCGCCTGAAGAAGGACTGCGGCGCGGAAGTGCGCACGGCCTAGCCGCACCCTGTCAGCACTTCACCAGGTGCATGCTCTTGAAGCGCGGGCCCCGCTCTCCGAACCCGAGGGCGTCGAAGTACAACTCAAGATCGCGATCGTCCAACCGCCCGTCGTCGTTAAGGTCGTAGCGTGCGCTGAATCCGCCGTACCCGTTGCGCCGTGCCTGATCGATGGCGGTGTTGATCGCCTCGACGAAATCGTCCACGTCCAAGCCATCTATCACGCCGTCGAAGTTGGTGTCGGCCATGAGCCCCGCGGGCTCGTGGTCATCGGGCCCCGCCGCCGCCGCGAACACGACCGAAAAGTCCGGCGGGATATTGCGCACCGATCCACCGCGAGCGAGCAGCTTGGGGTTCTCCGAGCTGTTCCCAAGGCCACGCACGTGTTCCATGTCGCCGATCACGGATTGGCTTGGCGAATGGTCGTCGCGATCATGGGCCCCCGAGTCGAAGCCCACGCGCTCGCTCCCGCGGGCCGGTGAGTCCGAGCCAGTGGCGACCCGTCCGGTGTTCAGAAGCCCGGCGAAAACGCACGTCACGCCGATGACCAGGCCCGCGATTCTCGCGGAAGACCAGCGGCCCGCCAACCCTCCAAACTCGAACGATTTCATAGGGAAGTTCCCGAACTCCATGCGCTGGAAGAACTACCGCAATCGTCTCCGCGCGGTTCACCAATTGAGCAAACTTTGCCAACGAGCCTCCTAGAATCGCTGTCGCTCCCGCGATGCCGGCGCGGCCGGTTCCGGGGCGCCTTTGTGGGTTCGGTGGGCGCTCGGTTCGAGCGTTCACATGGCTCGGAGGTGCGTGTGAAGACCAAGACGTTGGCGTCCAAGCCCGTTCGCACCAGCAAGCGCTCGACGGCGGTCCGTGCCGCCCGATCGACCAAGCCCGGCGCTCGAGCCCAAGCCAACGGCAAGGCCAGGCCCGCACTCAAATCCGCGCCCAAGGTGGTGGTCAAAGCCGTCACGAAGCCCTCAAAGGTGACCGCCAAGTCCGCCGCCCAGCCAATCGACGCCGACCTGCCCATCATCCACGTCAACGGACAGATGCTCCCCAAGAGCAAGGCGATGGTCTCCGTCTACGACCACGGCCTGCTCTACGGCGACGGCATCTTCGAGGGCATCCGCGTCTACCAGGGCAAGATCTTCAAGTGCAAGCAGCACATGGATCGCCTCTACCACTGCGCCGACCAGATCCGACTCAAGATCCCCGTCTCACGCGAGCGCATGGTCGAGATCCAGCGCGAGTGCATCAAGGCCAACAACGCCACCGACGGCTACATCCGCCTCGTCATCACCCGCGGCTTCGGCACGCTCGGCCTCGATCCCCGCCGCTGCCCGACCGCCGGCGTGATCTGCATCATGGACCAGATCCGCCTCTTCCCCAAGGAGGCCTACGAGGCCGGCATGCGCGTCATCGTCGCACGCCGCCCCAAGACCCCGATCGCGTGCCTCGACCCGCGCATCAAGAGCCTCAACTACCTCAACAACATCCTCGCCAAGTGCGAAGCCATCGACTTCGGCTGCGACGAGGTCATCATGCTCAACCTGAAGGGTGAAGTCACCGAGGGCTCCGGCGACAACATCTTCATCGTCAAGGACGGACAGCTCTACACCCCGCCGTCCGACGCCGGCATCCTCGAGGGCGTGACCCGCGGCTTCGTGATGCGCGACCTCGCTCCCATGTTCGGCCTGAATTGCACCCAGAAAACGCTCACGCTCGAGGACGTGCTTACCGCCGACGAGGTCTTCCTCACCGGCACCGCCGCCGAGATCATCGGCGTCACCCAGATCGACCAGCACGACGGCAACGGCAACATCACCAAGTCCACCCGCATCTCCGGCGGCGAAGGTCCCATCACCAAGACCCTCCGCCTCAAGTTCCGCGAGATCGCCACCGGCAAAAACGTCCCCGAGGAGTAGTTCCTCACCTCGACCCAGCTTTGTCCAAGCCCGGCCTCCGCGCCGGGCTTTTTCATGGGTCCGGGCCTGCTCGCCGCTCCGCCGCTTCCTCCTACCATCCCCCCGATGCCCTATCGCATCTGCAAATCGTTCACCGTCGAGTCCGGGCACATGCTCTCCAAGCACCCCGGGCGATGCCGCTTTCCGCACGGGCACACCCGCGCCATCGACGTGGTTGTCTCGGCCGCCGAACTCGACGCCAGCGACATGGTGTGCGATTTCGCCGCCCTAAAGCACGCGATCGCGGCTGCGGTCGATCGCTTCGATCACTCCCTGGCCGTCAACAGCAACGATCCGATCCTGCCAAAGTTGGAATCTGTTCAGGAAAGAATCGTAATTTTTCAGGGTAAAGACCCCACGACGGAAGTCTTCGCGAAGTTCATCTTTGATGAACTGGAGTCGGTGATCGCCGCCCGACGGTCGATCGCGGGCCCCGACGGCAGGAGCTACGTGCTCCCGGCGGGGCTCCGGGTCGAGCGGGTTCGGGTGGGCGAGACTCCGACGACCTGGGCCGAGTACGCGCGGTAACACCGCCTCGAACCCAGAGGGAAACCAGGGATCGCGTCATCGGAGAATGCACGCCATGAGTTTTTCGAAGGTCCAGACCCGTTCGTTCCGGGGTGGTGATGGTTCGTTCTTGGTCCGTGCCGCGCTCGCCGGGGTGATGGTGGGGGCGCTGAGCCTGCCGCTCTCCGCGACCGCCCTGGCCCAGCCCACAAGCCAGCCCGCGTCGTCGGCAGCGACCCCTCAGGCAACCCCGCAAGCAACCAAGTCCGACATGGACTTTGCCCGCAGCCTCTCGCGGGTCTTCCGGACCGTCGCCACCAAGGCCGAGGGCTCGGTCGTTCACATCACCCAACTCAACAAGGTCCCGACCTACACGCGCGACGTCTTCGGCTTTCCGACCCGCACGGGTGAATCCCGTCTCACGCAAACCGGCCTTGGCTCGGGCTTCATCGTGAGCGACGACGGCTACATCCTCACCAACAACCACGTCGTCGCCGGCGCCGACGCGCTCAAGGTCAAGCTCTTCGACCAGCAGGAATTCACCGCCCGCGTGATCGGACGCGACCCCGCGACCGACGTCGCCGTCGTCAAGATCGACGCCAAGGGACTCCGTCCCCTCACGTTCGCCGACTCCGACGCGATCGACGTCGGCGAGTGGGTCGTCGCCATCGGCAGCCCGCGCGGCCTTGAGTCCAGCGTCACCGCCGGCATCGTCTCCGCCAAGGGACGCGCCGGCATCGGGCTGGTCGACTACGAGGACTTCATCCAGACCGACGCCGCCATCAACCCCGGCAACTCGGGCGGCCCGCTTCTCAACCTCGACGCTCAGGTCGTCGGCATCAACTCCGCCATCGCCAGCCGCTCGGGCGGCAGCGAGGGCCTCTCCTTCGCCATCCCGTCCAAGGTTGTTCAGTACGTGATGGAGTCGATCATCAAGAACGGGCGCGTCTCGCGCGGCTGGCTCGGCGTGACGCTCGCGGAAGAAGACGCGACGGGCGACCAGGGTGGGGCGAAGCGCGGCGTCAAGATCGCCGAGATCACCCCCGACAGCCCCGCCGCGCAGGCCGGCCTCAAGGAGGGCGACGTCATCCTCGCCTACCGCGGACGCCCCGTCGATGCGCTCGATCGTCTCCGCACCGCCATCGCCCTCACGCCCCCCGGCACCAGCGTGCCCGTCGAGTTCGTCCGCGACGGGAGCAAGCGCAACGCCGAGCTGAAGGTCGCCGATCAGACGACCAACATGGCCAAGGCCCTGGGCGGCATCGCCGTCCCCGAGATCGGCGCCATCGTGAAGTCCGTCGAACTCGATCGACGCGTGGCTCGCCGCATCGGCCTGCGCGACACCAAGGCCGTGCAGGTGCTCGACGTCACCAAGGGCGGGCGCGCCGAACGCGCCGGCCTGATCGCGGGTGACTATGTCGTCAACCTCGACGGCGACGCCATACGCAGCGCCGACGACCTCGCCAAGGCCGCCGCCAAGCTCGACTTCTCGCGCAGCCCCCGCGTGGACGTCCTCCGCGAATCGCGCGGCATCTGGAACCAGGGCACCACGTCACTGGACGACTGACGACATCGCGCGCGACGCGAACAGCACGCACACCACCGAGCCCACCACGATCGCCGTGAGGTCCAGGAGAAGCCCCGCGCGCGCCATCTGGCGCGTCGAGACCTTCCCCGTTGCGTACGCCAGCGCGTTGGGAGGCGTCGCGACCGGGAGCATGTAGCCGTTGCTCGCCGCCACCGTCGTCGCCACCAGCAGCACGCCCGCCGGGAGTCCGAGCTCCTTTTCCGCCGCGAGCATCACCGGCAACACCGCCGCCACCAGCGCCACGTTGCTCGCAAGCTCCGACAGGAACGTGATGCTCGCCACAACCAGCGGCAGCAGCACCCACAAGGGCACCCCCTTGAGCCCCGAGAGCGCCCGCCCCAGCAGCAGATCAACACCGGTGTGCGACATCATCGCGGCCAGCGACAAGCCCCCGCCGAAGAAGAGCAGCACGCCCCACGGGATCTTCACCGCCGTGGGCCAGTCCAGCACAAACGTGCGCTTGCCCTCCCCCGCGGGAACGACAAACAGCGACAACGCCGCCGCCAGCGCGATCCCCGCGTCCGTCAGCGCAAACGACTTGATGTGGATCATCTCACGCACGTGCGCCAGCGGGTCGCCGTTGAGCCAGGAGTTGACCCAGGGCCGGGCGATCCAAAGCACCGCGGCGCACGAGAACGCGATCAGCGTCGCCCACTCGCCCCGCTTCATCGGCCCAAGCCCCGCGAGCCGGGCGCGGATCAGCTCGCGCGCGTCGGCACGCTCGCCCTTGGGCAACCTGAACAGCACACGCACCAGCAGGAACCACGCCGCGGGAAGCACGATCACCGCCATCGGCAGCCCGACCCACAGCCACGAGCCGAACGACGGCGGCCTCCCGAAGTTCTTCTCAACGAACCCCGAGAACACGCCGTTGGGCGGCGTGCCGATCAGCGTCGAAACACCCGTGATCGACGCCGCGTACGCGATCCCCAGCACAACGCACGTCGAGAAGTTCCGCGCCAGCTTCTGCTCGTGCGCCCCGCCGGCGTGCGACGCAACCACGCCCGCCACCGAGAGCCCGATCGGCAGCATCAGCATCGTCGTCGCCGTGTTCGAGACCCACATGCTGATGAAGCCGGTCGCGAGCATCATCCCCGCGATGAGCCGCGGCGGCGACGAGCCCGTGATCGACATCACCGAGAGCGCAAGGCGCTCGTGCAGCCCCCATCGCTCCATCGAGCGCCCGAGAAAGAACCCGCCCATGAACAGGAACACCTGCTCGCTGGCGTAGGGCGACGCGACCACGTCGATCTTCGCGACCCCGAGCACCGGGAAGATCACCAAGGGCAGCAGCGACGTCGCCTCGACCGGCAGCGCCTCGGTCAGCCAGCACACCGCCATCAGCACGCCCACCCCCGCGACGATCCGCGCCGGCGCCGCGACGTCCGCGGGCAGCAGCCAGATCGCGAGCGCCGCCAGCAGCGGCGCGGCGATCATCCCCGTCCACGACAGCCACGCCGGCGAACTCTCGAGCGTCTCGCTGGTCAGTTCATCGCTCAAGGCTTCGCTCCGCCGTTGCGCCCCAGCATCGCCACCACCACGCCCGCCGCCACCAGCCCCATCGCGACCAGGTCCGTCGTGCGCGGCTTCTCCTTCGCGACCCACACCGTGAACACCAGGAACACCACCAGCGTGATCGCCTCCTGGATGATCTTGAGCTGCGGCAAGGTCAACGACCCGCCGTGGTCAACGTGCCCCAGCCGGTTCGCGGGCACCTGCAGGATGTACTCGGGCAGCGCGATCAGCCACGAGATTCCGATCGCCATCCAGAGCGGCCACGACGACTTCTTCACGTGGTAATACCACGCGTACGTCATGAACGTGTTGGAGGCCAGGAGCAGAAAGACCGTGACAAGGACACGCTGCATGGGCGCAGCATAAGCGGGCGCGGCCGCCCTGTCTCCACGATCAGTTCGTCGGAATCCGCTGCAGCGTGTAGTACGCCGTCGAGTGCAGGAGAGGCTTGCCCGCGTGCTCCGTTCCCGCCGCGCCGCGCACGCCCTCGGCGTGCAGCTCATGCACGAACCCCATCCCGCCCTCGCGCAGCCCCTCGATCGTGAGCCGCACCGTGCGCGGGCCGACGATCTTCGCGCCGCGGACCGCGAGCGGGCGTGTCTCCATCTCGTCCGAGCCGTAGGGCTCGTGATACTCGTACGTGTAGCTGCTCATCGTGTACGACGCGGCGTTCGCGCCCGACGCCTGATCGATGTCGCCCGTGAACGTCAGCTCGAAGCCGTCGGGCCTGGCGTGCATCTCCTTGATCTCCAGCGGAGCCTTTCCGGTCCAGTCGATGCGCTCGAGGCCGAAGCGGGCGCGCCCGATCGATCCCCAGCCGCGATCGGTCTGGCCCACGAACATCGAGCCGTCCTTGCCCCACAGGAGCCGGTTCACGCCGCACTGCAGCGCACGCCGGAACGGGATGCACGCGCCCTGATAGAGCTCAACGCCGTCCTTGCCCCTGACCTTCTCGATGCAGCAGCGGTTGACGAGGCAATCGGTCTGATCGCCCACAAACACCTGGCCCGCGAACACCCCGAACGGCGCGCCCGCGGGCGTCTCGGGCGAAAGCAGCAGGAAATCCGCCGCCGACTGGCCCATCTTCCGGTACGGGAACCAGATCGTCGCGGGCTGCACGGGCGGCCTGGTCTGCCCCTCGCTCCACCCCTCGCGCCAGCGCAGGCCCGCGGGGTGCCCCATGAACGCGCCCTTCACGAGCTGCGACATGCGGTTGGTCCCGACGTAGTCGCCCTGGTTGTCGAGATAGAACATCGCGCCGTCGGAGAACTCGCCGATGCCGTTGGGCGAGCGCAGCCCGTCGCACCACGGCGTCGCCCTGCCGTCGGGCGACACGCGGATCGCCCAGCCGCGATACGGCACGATCGACTTCCCGAGCGCCGCGCAGAAGCCAACGTTGAGCGTCACCCACGCGTTGCCGTCGCGGTCGAACTTGGGCCCGAACGCGAACTCGTGGTAGTTGCCGCTCACGCCCCACGCGTCGGAAAAGGTCTCGTACGAATCGGCCGCGTCGTCGCGGTTGGCGTCGACCATCCGCGTCAGCTCGCCGCGCTGCACGCAGTACACCGCCGTCACGCCGTTCTCCACCTGCACCGCCAGTCCCAGGGGCTCGTGGAGCCCCGAGGCGAAGCGCGTGTACCGGGCCTTGAACGCGGGCGAGTCGTACGCGCCGTCGACGATCCAGATGTCGCCGCGCCGCGTCGAGACCATCGGCCGCCCGTCGGGCAGGAGCGCCAGCCCCCCGACCTCCAGCTCGATGTCGGCGGGGACCGCGACGGTTACGCTGCGGTAGTACTCGGCCTCTGGCGTCTGCGGGAAGTCGACGTCGAGGTGATACTGCAGCTGGGCCGCGGTGAACGTGTCGAGCTCCGGGCGCGCGTTGACCTGCATCTCAAAGCCGCCCCCGCCCTGCGAGACCTTGAAGAGCAGGTGGTTGACGCCCGCGCGGAGGTCCAGGCGGACGTGGTCCTCGTCGGGGTTGAGGCTGCGCGGCGCGTCGACGTCGAGGATGAGCCGCCCGTTCAGCCACAGACGCATGCCGTCGTCGGCGCCCATCGTCACATTGAGCGTTGTGGGCTCCTTGGCGGTGATCGTGGTGTACGCGTACCCCGCGGCCCACTGGACCTCGCGCCCTTCCAGCTCGTTGAAGCTGAGCACGCGGTTGCGCATGTCGCCCAGGTCCTTCCAGGCGCGGCGCTTCCCGTCCAGGCCCGCGTAGGTCGCGCCGAAGTCGGGCGACTTCCCCGCGTTGATCGCGCCCAGGATGTCCGTCTCCGGGCCGGCGTCCAGGTGCAGATCGCCGAACTGCTTGAAGGGAAACGCCCACAGCGCCCGCCAGGTTCCCCACTCGACCTTGGCCGGGAACATCGCGTCGATGATCGCCCGCTCGGTCGCCTCGCGCGTCCCGAGCTTCTTGTAGGGAACCGACCCGACCATCGGCACGTCCGACTCCCGCCCCGGCTGCGCCAGCGCGGGCGCCGCGCTTCCCGCGCACACGAGCATCAGGGCAACGGCGGCAAACTCGCGGCGGACCATGGGGACCTCGCTCGATCGAATCCTCGAAACCACGCGACGACGCCCGCGCCTACTCCTTCGGCACCACGCGCAGCGTGTAGTACGCCTTGGTGTGCAGGAGCGGGTGCGTCTGGCCCTTCGCGTCGGGCTTGCTCGTCAGCCCGGGCAGCGTGAACTCGTACACATAGCCCATCGGCCCGGTGCGCAGCGCCCCGATCATCACCATGAGCTGGCGCGCGCCCAGCCGCTGCACGCCCGCGATCGCGTGCTCCTTCTTGTCCATCTCCGCCGAGCCATAGTCGGGGTGATACTCGTACGTGTAGCTGATCGCCTTGTATTCCTTGAGGCGGTCGGCGCTCACGCAATCGTCGGGAAGGTCCTGCGTGAACTCGAGCATGAAGCCGTTCGACGCGGGCGTCATGTGCAGCACCTCGAACGGCGCGACGCCCGACCACGCGAGCCGCTGCAGGCCGTAACGCTTCGGGCCGACCGAGCCCCAGCCGCGATCGGTCATGCCGACGAACATGGATCCGTCGTCGGCAAAGACCATGCGGTGCACGCCGCTCGCCAGCCCCTCGCGGAACGGGAAGCAGACGCCCTGGTAGATCTCCTCGCCCTTGTCGTTCCTGACCTTCTGCAGGTCGACGCGCATCACGGTCGCGTTGGTCTGGTCGCCCACGAAGAGCTGCCCCGCGAACGGGCCGAACTTGCCCTGCGTGGCGTCGAGCTCGATGTCGCTGGCGCTCTGGCCCATCTTGGTGTAGGGGAACCACACCGCGGGCATCTCGATCTCGGGGACCGGCTTGCCCTCCTTGCGCCAGTCCGGGCCATAACCCTCGCGGTGCTTGAGCGACGCCTGGTGCCCGTGGAAGCTGTTCATCCGGAGATGGCTGAGCTTGCAGGTGCCGACGTAGTCGCCCTGGTTGTCGGTGTAGAACATCTCGCCGTCGGAGTACACGCCGATCCCGTCGGGCGAGCGCAGCCCGTCGGCGACCTTGGTCATCGTGCCGTCGGGCGAGATGCGCACCGCCCAGCCGCGCGTCGCGATCGGCGCGCCCATCACGGTTCCGTCGTCGCCCGAGTGCGCGAGGTTGAGCGTGACCCACGCGTTTCCGGCGCTGTCGAACTTGGGCCCGAAGGCGTACTCGTGGTAGTTCCCGCTGATCTGCCACGCGGCGCACAAGGTGTCGAACACGTCCGCCACGCCGTCGTTGTTGGTGTCGGAAAGGCGCGTGAGCTCGCCGCGCTGGGCGCAGAAGACGTCGACGCCCTCGCGCCCCTGGGCCGGCCGGACCGCGGCGCCCAGAGGCTCCTGGAGCCCGCCGGCGAAGAGCGTCCACCTGGGGTCCAGCGGCGGGTTGGCAAAGACGCCGTCGACCAGCCACGCCTCGCCGCGCCGCGTTGTCAGGACCACGCGCTGCTTGCCGCCCTGGCGCGCCGGCGGGTACATGTCGATCCCGCCGACCTCGGCGACGATCGGCAGGTCGCGCCCGTCCACGCCACGCGTCACCGCGGGCACCGTCGACAGCTTGTAGTAGTTCTGCTCCGCGCTCGGGAAATCGCGGTCGAGCGCGAAATCCAGCGCCGCCTCGACCTGCGGCCTCATCTCGAACCCTTGCGAGAACGCCAGCGTCCACTCGCCCGCGCCCTGCGACACCTTGAACAGGAGGTGATTGATCCCCTTGCGCAGCTTGAGCGTCGCGTGCTCGCTGTCGGGCGACATCGGGCGCTCGGCGTTGACGTCCACCACCAACTCGCCGTTCAGCCACAGCCGCACGCCGTCGTCCGAGCCCATCGCGATCGGCACGTCGATCGCGCGATCGACGACCGCGCGCCGGTACAGGTACGCGATCGCCTTCTCCTGCGGGCCGCCCGCGAACTTCTCGAGATCGATCGCGCTCGGATCGCCCGCCTTCAGGTAGGGGTCGGGCGAGACCTCGGTGAACGCGATCGCCTTGCCGCCCTTGCCCTTGAACTCGCGCTCGAGCGAGACGTCCTTGTCTTCCTTCATTGCCGCGAGCAGCTCCTCAGGCTCGTACGCCGTCGCGACGTCCTTGCCGCCCTTGGGATGGTCGAACGGCCCGACGGCCATCCAGCGTCCCCACTCCACGGCGTTCCCGCCCAGCTTCGCCAGCGCCGCTTCGCGCGTCGCCTGGCGCGTCTCGAGCTTCTTGTACCCGGGGAGCAGCGCCTGCACGGCCGGCTGCGCCAGCGCGCTCGGCGTGATCGCGTGCAGCGCCGCCGCCGCGATGCACAGCCCGGCCAGCCGCGAGATCGTCCGCGTCGTGTTGTTCGTGTTGTTCAGCATGTTCATGGCTTGATCACCACCGAGAATGAGATGGGCTTGCCCGCGTCGCGTGCCGAGATCGAGATCAGCGAATCCACGTTTCCCTGCTCGGCGATGTTGTCGAGCGCGGTGACCGAGTCGGCTCCCTTGCCGGGGTTGAGCCAGACTTTGGCGCCGGGCGGCAGGCCGCCGATGGTGAAGGTCCGCTTGATCGCCCTGCCCGCGTCGACGGGCTCGAACTTCTCCGCGATCGTCACGCCGTCCTGGACCGAGTTGAACGTTGGCACGCCGGCGCTGTCGAGCGTGTAGCCCTTGAACGAGACGCCGGCCTTGTCCGGCCAGGCCGCGGGCTTCTCGCCGGCGATCACCAGCGCTGGTCCCTTGGGCGCGTTCCAGACGATGTCGCCCTTCTCGGGCGTGATCCCGCCGCCGCGGTCCTTCCATGCGCCGGACGCATCGATGAAGTCGCCGCGCCAGGCCTCGACGAGCCTGGCGCTCGCCGCGTCGAACGCGAAGTGCAGGCCGGCGGGGAAGCCGACCGCGATGCCTCGCGATCCCGCGTTCTTCAGGAACGAGCGGAACACGACGGGCTTGTCGCCCACGGGGAGCACCAGCCCGCGATTCTCGGAGGGCAGCCCGACCGGCGCGGGCGCGAACTCGCCCAGCGAGAAGTACGCCCACAGCGCCTCGATCTGCTTGGTCGGGTCGCCCGCGTAGAGGTCCTTGTAGTTGCTCGTGCCGGTCTGGAAGAACGCGATCATCTTGGTGCCGGGCTTGAAGCGTCCCGGCATGCGCACGTAGCTCTGCCACCACTCGTGCCGAATCCGTCCCGCGAATTCCGTGATGTCGGGGCCGGGCGTGGTCTCGATCGTCGCCTTGTTGTTGAAGCGGTGGCACTCGATGCACTTCAGCCCGGCGAGGCCCGCGAGCTGGCGGCCCGCCATCATCTGCTCGTCGGTCGCCTTGGGCTCGGGCTTGTCCGCGCCGGGACGCACGCCCACCTGTGCCGCCATCTGCTCCGGCAGCTTGCCGACGTTCATCTCGCCGAACTGCGGCATGCGAGTGCCCATGTACGGCCTGGACCGCGCGCCCTTGAGCATCAGGTCGTGCATCCACATCGTGTTGAGCTTCCAGCCCACGGCCGTCAGGTTGGGAGGCATGTAGCCCTCGTTGCCGAGGTCGATCCGGTCGTCCAGCGTGCGGAAATAGGGCTTGAGCGCCGGGTTCGGTGCGCCCGTGCCGTCGATCGTGTGGCACGCGCGACAGCTCAGCGCCTCCATGGTGCGCAGGGCGACGTCCGTCGGCGCGGGGTTTACGCTCTTGGATACGAGCGGGATCGCGGCCGTGATCACCTTGCGGTCGTGGTCGTTGATCGCGAAGCGCGGCGTGGCCTTGTCGCTGGGGTCCAGGCAGCCCTTGCCCAGCGCCAGCTGCGAGAGCGGCTTTGAGCGGGTCGCGGGCGGCGTGGGCAGGTTGTCGCCCAGCGAGTGGCACGAGGCGCACCCGCGGACGCTGAACACCGCCCGGCCGATCTTCACCTTTTCGGGATCGACCGTGAACCCGCCCGCGGGCGCCGGCTCCCAGGTCTTCGTGAGATACGCCGCGATCAGGTCCGCCTCTTCCTTGGTGAGGTTCATCGAGGGCATGCGCCCGCCCGGGCGGATGCTCTGCGGGTTCTGCAGGAATTCCGACAGCGCCGACGGACGCCACTTGCCCTTCAGGTCGCCGTACCCGAGCACGGGGTGCTGGGGCGGCGTGTCCTTGGAGAGCCCATCGGCCTTGAACGCCGCGGCGGGAGACTCGATCGGCCCGTGGCACGCGACGCACCCGACGGTGTGGAAGAGCGCCCGCCCGCGATCGATCACCGACTCTTCCGTCGCGGGAGTTTCCGCGGCCTTGGGGTCGTAGTGCGGCGCGACCAGGAAGTGAACGAGCGCCTCGGCGTCGCCGGCGTCCTTGGGCGAATCGCCGAACACGTCGGGCATGTGCGTGCCGGGCTTGAGCTGCGTCGGGTTCATGATCCAGCGCTGGATCCACTGCGGCGAGGCGCGCCGCCCGATCTCGCCGAGCGCCGGGCCCATGCGATGGAACACGCCCGAGCGATCGAACGCGCTGGTGTCGCGCGACTCGACCGCGTGGCAGTGCACGCAGCCGTACTCGCCGAGGAGCACGCGGCCTTTCATCGAGTCTTCCGCCTGCTGGGCCGCGGCGGAGGCGAACTTGGGCACGCGGACGGCGGTGGGGGGGAGGGGCTCCAGGGGGAAGCCGCTGGGCGCGCCGCCCGCGAACTTCATCTCGCACTCCCAGTAGGTCGCGAGGCGCGCGGGCTTGGTGGCGTTGCGCGCGAACTTCACGCTGGCGGTGATCGGGCCGGCGGGGAGCTCAACCCACGCGGATTGCACGCTGGCGCCGCGCGACGTGGCGTCGGACGTGACGTTCACGATCTCCTTGCCGAGCTTGTCGTAGAACTTGAGCGAGGCGCGCCCGCCCTCGGCGTCGAGGCGGAAGCGGTACTTGCCCGATTGCTCGACCTCGACCTCGCCCGCGAAGTCGGCCTGGAACGCCGCGGGCGCGACGAGCGGGTCGGGGCTCTCGTTCTCGGCGAGGGCGAACGCGGCCCAGTGGGTGTGCGACTTGATGGCGCTTGATCCGGTGCCGTAGGTCGCGGCCCAGCCGATCTGCCCCTTGTCGGGGTCGACCTTTGCCGCGGGCTGCGCGGCGGAGGACTCGAACGCTCCCGGCATCGCGTTGGCGGCCAGGGCGGCGAGAACGATGCCGGCGGCCCAGGCGAACGGGTTGGCGGCGAACGAAATCAGCACGCTTCCGCGGCGGGAGGTGCGGGGCGCGCGAGTGATAGTGGGGTGGTCGGTCACGGAGCGCTCCTGTGGTCGTGCCGCGGGCGCATCGCGCCGGTCGCGGACGGGTCATGCTAGCGGGAAATGGCGCGAGGGTGGTATTGGATGATTGACTCCACTTGTCGGGGAGCGCGGGGTGCGCACGCGCTCTCCGATATGGGGGCGGACGGACACTCTGGTGCGCACGGAAGTGGTTGTAAGCAGGCACTAGGCACTGGGCATTGGGCACGAGGAGAGGCAGGAAATCAAGGCCGCGGAGGAGGTTGCACGCGAGGGTGACGAGCGCGCAGATTTTTTTCGGGAATCCGAAAAGAGGGAAAAAAGACGGACACATTGGTGCGCACGGACGTGGTTGTAAGCGGGGACTAACCGGAAGAAGTCACGAAGTCACGAAGTCACGAAGTCACGAAGAGACGAAGGGACGAAGAGACGGGCGAATCAGAGGAAACGAGGAGGAACGTGGAGAGGAGGGAGGCGGGGTGGGCGCGTGGGGTGGTGGAGCCCTCGCACGCGAATCGTGAGGCCGTCATGCTCGCGGGGGGTGTGGGGTCTGCGGTATATTGGTGACGCGATGGTGTGGGTCATGGAAAAGAACGAAGGCGGCGGCGGGCGGGCCACTCGGGGCGCTTTCGCGGGCGACTCGGGCTCGGCACGATCGTGGTCGAGCCGTGCGGAGCTGCGGATCGGCCACGCTACTCGGAGAAGAGGAGAGGAAGACGGGGAGCCGAGGGCGGGTTCGTCGCACGAAGTCGGCATCGATGTCGGCGAGCCGACGTTGGTGGCACGGCCGGGGCAAGACGCGAGGGTGTTGAGTGCTGCCGTTCCATAGCCCCAACAGGCATCGGAGAGCCGAATGATCGACGAATTAGCAGCCTGGGCTGGCAACATGTCACGCCCCATTCGAGCCACAATGGTGTTTGGCACGATGATCTGGCTGCTCATTGTGTCGTTTGGGGTGGTCCTGTTGCACATTCGAAAGGTAAGGCGACTAGCACGCCCGCTCAGATCCAGCCGAACAGATATTCTCGACATATGCGTTCGAACAATCATGATGTGCGTGTCCGTGGCGCTAAGCATATTGGCAATATTATTTGCCATTGGTGCTGTGGGCTGGCTCTTCAGATCTGGTAGCATGTCGGCGTTCCGAGCCGGGACAGGGTTCTTGATCGCAGCGCTGGGCTCACTGCTGGCACAATTCGTCGAATACGCTCCTCAACGTTGGGTGCGATGGCTCGATGATCCATGATCCCGCACTCGGGTTTGGAATTAGGGCCAGACTCATGGTTGATCGCGCGACGCGTGGGGCCGCCTGGTCAACGCCGAGAATGGCACGGTTCGCGGTGGGGCCTCCACGGGCACTACCAGCGCGAGTTGACCAGGTGAGTTCGGTGCTACCCCGGTTCGTCACGATCGTGGTCAAGCCGTGCAGAGCCACGGCTTGGCCACGCCACCCGGAGAGAAGAGTCGAACCGAAGTTGCGGGGCGAGCCTGAGGGCGCCGCTTGTACAAATCGCAAGGGAGTTTGGGCAAGGCGTTGCCAGAGAACTGGCGCGTGGCTTTTTTCGGTTCTTCCGGGATCTGAGGGGTACGACACGGCGTTTCCCACGCCACGAGCAGCCCTTCGGGCTGGCTCGCGCTTGGGGGCGTGCGCCGTGGGTGTCGCTCGTCGAAGACTCCTTGCTCCACCCACGGCTATGAACTCACAGGCCTTCGGCCTGGAGACCCCGGGAATCCCGGATGGACCTTTTTTTCACACGCGAGCGCGACGATTCACTCCGGAGACTCCGCTCATCGCCGGCGTGTGGAGCGATCGCGATTGAGCGCAGGTTCGGATGATCGCGTGCAATGAAAACGCCCCGGGTCGGGCCGGGGCGTTTGTGGACGGAGCTTGATCAGATGGAGCGAGGCTCGAGGTCGGGGTGACTACTGCGGGCTTGCCGGGGCTTCCGGGGCGGACCGGGGCAGGCTGACGTCGACGCCCTGGAGCACGTCGACGCGGACGGGCGTGATGACGTTGAGCATCAGATCGCGGTCCATGGCGGCCTCGCCGATGATGCCGACGGCCATGCCGAGCTTGGATTCCAGGAGCATCTCGGTCTTGGGCTTGATGTAGCCGAGGGTGCGGGGCGACGCGCCGCCGACGGACTGCACGCGGTACATGAGCGGGAGGTTCACGCCGTCGTAGACCGAGCTGGGGGTGAGTAGGCCGATGATGGTGTAGACGCGCTGGGCTTCGAGCTCGGCGATCTTGATGGCGGCCTGCTTGCTGCGCTCGTCGGCCTGGCGCTGGGCATCCTCGACGGCGCGCTTGGACTCGGCGATGCGCTTCTGGAGTTCGACGGCCTTGCGGCGCTGCTCGATCTGGCGCTTCACGCGCGGGTTGTTGGTCTCGGCCGCGGCGCGATCGAATTCGGCGAGGAGCGGGGCGTATTCAGGCTCGCCCTCGGTCTGCTTGAGCACCTGCTTGAAGGCGGCGTCGAGCTGGGCGTAGGTGCCGACGCGGCGGTTCTGCCCTTCGGGCTGGAGTTCGGGCTTGGCGGTTTCGGTGGGGGTCGCGCCCTGATCGAGTTTGGCGGGCTCGCCAGGTTGCGGCTGGGGGGTCGCGCCCGGCACGACCTGCGGCTCGGCGATCGTGACCGTGCCGTCGGCGGGCTTGTTCTCGGTGGGCTTGGCCTCAGGCTTGGCTTCGGTCTTGCTTTCCGCGGGCTTGGTTTCGGAGGGCTTCGTTTCCGGCTTGGCCTCGGGCTTCACGCCCGCCTCTTCCGGCGTCGCCTTGCGGATGTCCTTCGTGGCGATGAAGCCGCGCGCGGTGTCGGGTGCGGCGACGAGATAGCCGATCACGGCGTCGCCATCCTTCACGGTTTCGATCATCTTGAGCTTGGTGCCCGAGGCAAGCGAGTCGGCGAGGAGGGGCTTCCAGCTTGCTTTCAGGCCGGCGGTCGCGTTGGGGGCCCAGAGCTTGCTGGCGTCCTTGAGTTCGACGGAATCGCCGGCGAGGGAGGCTTGTTCGGCCTTGACGAAGGCGTGGATGGTGGCGGGGAGGGTGACGCGGGTCCACGGGCCGTCTTCGCCGTCGGCCTTGAGCATCGCGCCCTTGGCGGCGTCGCCGATCTTGTAGTGGAAGTCCGAGGCGCCGCAGCGCAGCGAGACCTTGTCTCCGGTGACGATGACGGCGTGTGAGTCGGCGGCCTTGAAGCCGCTGGTCTGTGCCCGGGCGGTGTTGCCCATGGGGAGCGAGAGGCCCGCGAGCCCGGCGATGAGGGCCACGATCGCCGCACTGGTGTGGCGAGCAATATTCGAGCGATATCCGTTCATGTCGCGCTCCTGAAAGGGCCGTCGTCCTTGTCCGGCCCCGTGGGGTGCTGGTCGGTGCGGCCAATCCTACGCCGTTCCGGGGCGGGGCGTGCCGGGAACAGTCCGGACCGGCTGGGTCGTATACTGTGCGACGGGTGTGGCCTGAATGCCGACCGAATCCCTGCCGGGGATGGTGGGTGTCGGGCAAACCCCGCGCCGGGCATGACGCCCCGCCACATCGGAACCAACGCGTGCCGAAATCCAACGCCGTTCGAGCCCTTCCATCTCTTCTGGCCGCCACGTCGCTGCTCGCCGCGTTTGCGGGGTGCGCGACGGACCCGCTGGCCGAGGCCGAGCTTCGGCGCGCGGTGAGCGACGCCGCCCCGCGCGAGGCGGCGGACGCGTCGCGTCATCCGGACATGCGCGAGACGACGCGCCGGCCGGGGGTGGAGCGTCTGGGGATCAACCCGTCGTTCATGACGGAGCTCGAGAAGATGGCCGGCCCGGGCGCGTACCGGGGCCAGGACATCCCGATCGACGAGAACCTGATGGGGGAGAAGACGCGGGTGCTGCGGGTCAGCCTGCAGCGGGCGCTGCGCACCGCGGCGGAGAACAACCTGGCGTTGCAGTTCTCGCGGCTGGCGCCGGCGATCAGCGAGGCGGAGCTGGTGTCGGCCCAGGCGGCGTTCGACTGGACCTACACGTCGAACCTGACGTGGAACGACCAGGACGAGCCGCGCGTCGCGTCGAATCTCAACCGCAGCGCCAACGCGACGCAGGAGCAGACAACGACCTGGAACAACGGGTTGCGCAAGCAGCTCGTGACCGGTGCGCAGCTGCAGGTCCAGCAGGAGCTGATCTATCGCGACGATGATTCGCCGGGCCAGACGGCGGTTCCCGATCGGAGCTATCAGAGCGGCGTGACGCTGCAGCTCGACCAGCCGTTGCTGCGCGGCGCGGGGTCGGAGGTCGCGCTGGCGGAGGTAAGGTTGGCGCAGAACGCGGAGCGCGACAAGGTGGCGTCGCTGAAGCGCGACATGATCCGCACGCTGACGGACACGGAGAAGACGTACTGGTCGCTGGTTCGCGCCGAGCGGGACCTGCGGATCCTGGAAAAGCACATGGAGCGCGGCATGGAGGTGCAGCGCCAGGTGCGTGAGCGAGCCCAGCTCGACGCCACGCCGGCGCAGATCGCCGACGCGACCGCGCGCGTCGAGCAGCGGCGCTCCGATGTCATCCGCGCGCGGACGGCGTTGCGCCAGACCAGCGACAAGTTCAAGGGGCTGATCAACGACCCCGAACTCCCGGTCGGGTCGGAGGTGCTCGTGATCGCGTCGGACGAGCCGATCGACGCGCCGTTCCAGTTCAGCCTGCTCGAGTCGATCCAGAGCGCGATCGAGAATCGCCCGGAGATCGACCAGGCGATCCTGTCGATCGACGACACCGCGATTCGAAAGGTCGTCGCGGACAACGCGCGCCTGCCCAAGCTGGACATGCGCTTCCAGACCAAGTGGTCCGCCCTCGATGCCGACGCCGACTCCGCGGTTGAGAACACCTTCGGCGGGGATTTCGTGGACTATGTCGTGGGGCTGGCGTTCGAGCAGCCGATCGGCAACCGTCGGGCCGAGGCCGACTACCGCAAGCGCACGCTCGAGCGTCAGCAGGCGGCGTTGTCGTACAAGAACACGGTGCAGCAGGTGATGCTGGAGGTGAAGTCGTCGCTGCAATCGCTGACGACGCAGTACCAGCTCATCGAGCAGACCCGCGCCAGCCGCATCGCGGCGACCGAGGTGCTCCGCGCGTTCCTGGTCGAGAAGGACACCAAGGCCGCGTACACCGTCGAGCGACTGGACCTGGAGCTCACGCACCAGGAGCGGCTCGCGCAGGCCGAGCGCGAGGAGGTCATCGCGCTCACCGACTATCACAACGCGCTGGCGGACTTCTATTCCGCGATCGGGCGCACGCTGGAGCGGAACGGCATCATCTTCGACGTGCCGAGCGCATCGCAGCGTCGCGCGATCGAGTCGATGCGCAAGCCGATCGTGCCGGCGCCGGTGGAGCTGAAGCCGGGCGAGATCAAGACGACGCCGTACGAGGACAACCTGATCACCGATCCCGGCGCGGCGAAGGACGGGCCCGGCGAGGGCGTGCCGCCCACGGGCACGATCGAGGAGCCCTCGGACTCGCTGATTCCGCCCGGCGCGAGCGAGCCGCGACCGGAGACGACGCCGGCGTCAACGCCGCCCGCCGAGCCCCAAGCGCAGCCCGCCACCCAGCCCGCCACGCCGCCCGTTGAGCCCGCGCCGAAGGGTCCGTCTCGGTGAGCTCAGGCCCGGAAGAAATCGCCGCCGCCATCGCGCGCCTGAAGGCCGGCGGGATCGTCGCGTTTCCCACCGAAACCGTGTACGGCCTGGGTGCGGACGCGTTCAATCCGAAGGCGGTTGCGCGGGTCTTTGAGCTCAAGGGGCGTCCCGCGAACAACCCGCTGATCGTTCATGTGGCCAGCGCCGCGATGGCGCGCGAGGTTGTGTCAGATTGGCCGCGGGGCGCCGACGCGCTGGCGGAGGCGTTCTGGCCCGGCCCGCTCTCGATCGTGCTCCCCAAGAGCACGCGCGTGCCGTCGATCGTCACCGCGGGCGGGGCGAACGTCGCGGTCCGGTGCCCGGAGCATCCGCTCACGCTGGCGCTCATCGAAACGCTCGGCACGCCGCTGGTGGGCCCGAGCGCGAATCCTTCGGGGCGCACATCGCCGACCTCCGCCGAGCACGTGCGCGCGAGCTTCACCGAGCGTGACGTGCTGGTGCTTGACGGCGGGGTCTGCCGCCGCGGCATCGAGTCGACCGTGCTGCAACTCCTTCCGTCGCCCAGGATCCTGAGGCCGGGGGTGATCGGCGCCGACGCGATCGGGCGGGTCATCGGCTCGTCCGTCTCGCGATTCGCCGCGGACGAGCGGGCAGCGAGCGAGCCGCTCGCTTCGCCGGGCCTTCTCGAGCAGCACTACGCGCCGCGCACGCCCGCGTACCTGGTCGCGGAGCACGAGGTGGAGGCGGCGCTGTCGCGTGTGCCGGCCCCTGTGGTGGTGATGACCTCAACCGCGGTGACGGTGCGTGCGCCGCACGTGGTCGAGCCCATGCCGCCCGACGCGGAGAGCTACGCCGCGGCGCTGTACGCGACGCTTCGCCGCGCGGATGAACACAACGCGGGGACGATTCTGGTGGTCGCGCCGGACGCGGCCAGCGGCGACCCGGCGATCTGGGACGCGATCATGGACCGACTCTCGCGCGCGGCGAAGCGGTGGAAGGCCTAGATGTTCTGGCCTATTCCGTGATTTCCCACCGCGCCGTGGGCGGCTCATAGCACCCGCCGCCGAGCCCCAGGCCGTTGACCAGCCTGCTCCCCAGCACGGGCGTGATCGCGTAGCGGATCGTGACGTCGCTCGAAAGAGCCAGGACCGCGACGAGTTCCTTCCCGCCGCGCACGCGCACCTCAACGTGCGACGCGCCGTCGCGGGTTTCGAGCTCGATCCACTCGACCTCGTCCGCCCGGGCCTCGCCGATCGCCAGGCGCTTCCCGCTGGGAAGCACCAGCTCCGCCGACGCGCCCTGGCCGGGGCCCTCGAGCCGCCAGTGCAGCTCGGGGTTCGCCGATGGGCCGCGGCCCGACTGGAGTTCGCCCGCGAGCTCCGGCCTGGCCGTCGCCAGCGCCCGGCGTGACAGGAGCCACGCGAGCGTCACGCCGCCCCGCAATGCGGCGGGCGTGCGAACGGATCGGGCGATCGATGGACGTCGTGCGGACGCGCTCATCGTTCACGGCCTCCGCCCGCCAGGAGCGGCGAGGTCAGCAGCGTCGCGGCGATCTTCAGCCCGCGGCCGGCGGGGCTCACGAACTTCTGGCTCAGCGCCTCGATCGTCTCGAAGAACCGGAGCATCGAGTCCAGGCGCGTGTTGTGCTCGTCGATCTTCTGGCGGAGCTCCGGGTCGTCGTCGCGGGGGCGCTTGCCACGCCCCGCGTCGGATTTTCCCGCCAGCTCCGTGTTGGTCTTGTCGCGGATCTCGTGGAGCGACGCCAGGAGCGGATCGACCTCGCGCTTCATGCGCTCGCGCAGGATCGCGCGGAACATGTCCCACACGTCTTGGTCGGCCTGGAAATACTCCTTGCGATCACCCCGCTTGTGCGCCCGCGAGATCACGCCCCAATCGAGCAGCGCCCGCAGCGACATCGACGCGTTCCCGCGGCTGATCCGCAATCGCTCCATGATGTCATCGGTGCACAGGGGCTCGCCGGTGATGTAGAGGAGCGCCTGCACCTCCGCCATCGTGCGGCTGATTCCCCAGGCGCTCCCCATCTGCCCGAACGCGGCGATGAACCCGTCCTGGGCCTCCAAGAGCGATCGCTTCTGGTCTTCCGGGCTTTGCGGCGTCTCGCGCATCGCACCAAGTATGCCGCCGCCGGACCTTTGAGTCCACCGACCATTTCAGAAATGATTGAAATCTCTCTGATACCCCGGACATCCCCCGGATGCCTCGGCCCAAAAGTGAAGGCGGCGAGGGCCAATGGCACGCTCGCCGCCTTTCCGGGGGCAGATAAATGGCCAAGCGGCGGGGATTTATGAGATTCCCCTCCCTCGACTCCGACTCGATCGTACCAAGATCGACGTGCCGATGCAACGCCTTTCCATTAGGATACCCGCATGGCGATTCCAACCACAGCCCAGATCGCGGCTTGCGCCGCGGGGGTGGGCGCCCACGCCGACGCGACCGAGGCCGCCTCGCTGGCCGCCGTCGCCTGCCGCACGCGCCTTGGTGAGAGCGCCGACGTCGCCATGGTCTTCCTCTCCAAGGCCCTGGCCGACGGTGCCGGAGAAATCGCGTCGGTTGTCCATGAAATCCTCGCGCCCAAGGCGGTGATCGGCGTGTCGGGCGACGGCGTGCTTGAGGGCTCGCGCGAATACGAGGACGCGCCCGCGGTCTCGATCTGGGCCGCACGCATGCCGGGCGTTGAGTTCTCGACGTTCGACGACGAGGACCTGGCGCTCGGCATGCCGCGCGACCCCGGCGAGCCGCTCGAGTTCGACCCCATCGGCTCCGAGAACCTGCGCGCCACGTTCGTCTTCGCCGATCCGCGCAGCGTTCCCACCATCCGCGTCGTCCCGGCGCTCAACCGCGCCATCCGGCGACCGGGCCTCGACCGCGCGCTCCAGCCCGTGCTCCTGGGCGGCCTGGCCTCCGGCGGCACCGACGACAACCGCTGCGCCCTCATCCGCGATCGCTCCGCCAAGCGTCGCGGCCTGGTCGGCCTCAACATCCACGGCAACGTCCGGGTCGAGAACATCGTCAGCCAGGGCTGCCGCCCCGTCGGGCCAAACTTCGTCATCACCAAGGCGCGCAACAACGTGATCCTCGAGTTGGGCGGGAAGCCCGCGGCCACGGCGCTCCACGAGGTCATCGAGCAGCTCGCCCAGCGCGAGCGGTCGCTGCTCTCGCGCGGCCTATTCATCGGGCGGGTCGTCAACGAGTACAAGGACCGCTTCGGGCGCGCCGATTACCTGATCCGCGCCGTGGTCGGCGTTGATCGCGCCATGAGCGCGATCGGCGTGGGCGACCTGATGCGCGTCGGCCAGACCATCCGCTTCCATGTGCGCGACGCCGCCACCGCCCACGAAGACCTCGGGATGCTGCTGGATTCACAGCAGCTGCGCGATCCGCCGCTGGGCGCGATCATGATCACGTGCAACAAGCGCGGCTGCGCGCTGTTCGGCGGGCCGCACCACGACGCGTCGATGGTGTCGCGTGCGTTCCAGGGCGTGCCGGCGGGCGAGGACCTGGCCAAGGCCGGGCGCTCCATCAGCCCCAGCGGCGGGACGAGCGACGAGCTGCCGATGGCGGGCTTCTTTGCGGCGGGCGAGTTCGGCCCGGTGGGCGACGAGAGCTATGTCCACGGGCACACGGCGTGCGTCACGATGTTCCGGAAGTTGTGAGAGGCCTGATGGGCGTGCCACCGATGTCGTTTGCGACATCGGTGCTCTTGGCCTTGGGTGGCCCGGCGGTCCCCGCCGGTTTGCACACTTGCTCCGGGTGGCGTGGCCAAGGCCCGCCTTGGGGCCTTGAACACGTTCTTCATCTTCTTGGTAGGTCGGCTCTCCGAGCCGACGCCTTCTCTTCCTTCATCGCTCGTCGCGCGACGAGGGCCGTAGACGAAGAAGATGTCGGCGCGGGAGCGCCGACCTACCCCGATCCGAGGCCCGCCCTCCCTCACGGTCGGGCTACTGATGGCAAGCCTCGATCGTCAGTGAGGGGATTGCCCCGTCCCGCGTACACGTCTTCGTGCTCGTGCTCTGGGTTCTGGAGAGAGTGGCGAACGCCCTACCTTGCGGACGGAGATTCTCGCCGCGCGATCGGCCCGTTACTTCCGGAACCTTCTCACGACCACCGTGTCGTTCTGCCCGCCGAAGCCGAAGCTGTTCGACAGGCACACGTCCACGCCGCCCACGCCCGAAAGATCGCGCGCCTTGTTCGGCACATAGTCCAGGTCGCACTCGGGGTCCGGCGTATTCAGGTTCATCGTCGGTGGGATCACGCCCGACTGGATCGCCAGCACGCACGTCATCAGCTCGACCGCGCCCGCGGCCTGGATCAGGTGGCCCATCATGCTCTTGATCGAGCTGAACGGCACCTTCGGCGCCAAGGGGCCGAACACGCCCTTCACCGCCGCGGTTTCGATCTTGTCGTTCTCTTTGGTCCCCGTGCCGTGCGCCGAGATGTAGTGGACCTGCGGGCGGCCGCGCTCGTCGGTCTCGCGCGGTGAGAGGCCCGCCTGACGCAGCGCCTGGAGCATGGCGGCCTGGGCGCCCTTGCCCTCGGGCTGGATGTCGGTGATGCGGAACGCGTCGGCCGAACTCCCGTAGCCCGCCAGTTCCGCCAACGGCGTCGCGCCGCGCGCCAGCGCGTGCTCGAGCGACTCGATCACGATCATCCCCGCGCCCTCGCCCATCACAAAGCCGTCGCGCGTCTGGTCGAAGGGGCGTGCGGCCTGGGCGGGGTTGTCGCGGCGCTGGCTCATGGCGGTCAGGCGGATGAAGCCCGTGAGGCCCAGCGGATGGATCATCGTGTGCGCGCCGCCCGCGAACATCACGTCCGCGTCGCCGCGCCGAACGATCTCGGTCGCCTCGCCGATCGCCTGCGTGCTGGCGGCGCACGCCGTCATGCAGTTGAAAGAGGGCCCGCGGCAGCGGAACGCCGACGCGATGTGCGAGAGCGCCAGGTTTGCTTCCTGCTCGATCTCGCGGTGTACGGTCATGCGCCGCTGGGCCATTTCGGCCCACGCCTTGCCGTCGACGTCGCGCGCCTCGGGCTTCCAGCCCGCGATGTTCGAAGCGGCGAAGTTCTCGAAGTCGAGCGTTCCCTCGCCGCAGCCCAGGTACATCCCGACGCGGCGCGGATGGGCGGGCGGCTTCGCATAGAACCCGGCCTGTTTCCAGGCCTGCGCCGCCGCGGCGAGCGCGAAACGGGTGCTCGTGCCCGCGTGCTGGTGGAGCGAGAGGTCGTGGTGGGCGGGGTCGAGGTGGGTGGCGAGGTCGAAGTTCTTGACCTCGGCCGCGAAGTTGGTCGCGAAGGTCGACGCGTCGAAGCGCGTGACGGGGCCGATCGCGTTTTCGCCCGCGAGCAAGCGCGACCACACCGGGGCGATTTCGTGGCCCAGGGGCGTGACCCAGCCCATTCCCGTGATGACGACGCGTCGCGACATGATCAGTCCAAACCCCCGGTTCCGTTGGCGTCGAACAAATCCTCGCGCCGGCCGTCACGCCGACGCGGGGTGAATTTCGAACTTACTGGAAGCGGACGGTTTCGCCGCCGCCGGGCGCGGATTCCGGCCCGTGGTCGCCGCCGTGACCACCATGGCCACCCTGCTCGTCGTGATCATCCTCGTACTCATCGCCGTCCTCGCCACGCTCCGCGTTGATCTTGTCAACGTTCAGCACGCGCACCAGGCCGTCCTTCAGGCGACGCTCCGCGAAGTTGATGATGAGCCCGAGCTCCAGGTCGGCGGCCTTGAGCTGCGCCCGAAGGGTCGCCCGCTCGTAGCCCGACACATCGCCCGGGCGGTTGAGCAGCATCACCAGGAACTTGCCGTCGACGAACATGTCGGCGGTGGTCGTGGCGACCTTCTTGTCCTTGTACTTCACGTCGATCGCGTGGTTGTGCTTCACCGCCAGCGACTGGCCGGCAAACTCCGACTTGAGCGCTTCCAGGTACGCCTCGGTCGAATATCCGGGGCCCAGGGCGCGGTGAACTTCGATCGCGCAGCCGATGACCTTGCGGCTCACGTCGGTGAGCGCGGGATCGAGGTCCGACAACGGAATCCCGCGACGCTCGCGATGCTCGCCCGAGTCGCCGTAGCCGCCGCCGCCCCGATGTCCGCCGTGGCCACCACCGTGACCGCCGCCATAGCCGCCGCGGCCTCGTCCTCGCCCGCCTCCGCCGTGGCCCCCTCCGCCACCGTAGCCGCCGCCGTATCCGCCCGAGTCTCCGTAGCCGCCGCCGCGATACTGATCGCTCATGATGAATCTCCCGAAGGGGTTGGTAGGGCCCCGTGAACCAGAGGGAATCGAACGAAACACCCGAAACCGGAACGCCCGAAACCGAAACGCCTAGCACACTTGTCGCAGCACGATCGCCGCGTTTTGACCGCCGAAGGACGACGAGCACACGAGCACGTGACGGAGCCGGGCCGTGCCCGCCGTCGTCGCGTGCGCCTGCAGGTCGCGCGGGCAGTTCCCCGCGTGGGCCCGCGCCGGAATCATCTGGTGACGCACGCACAACGCGCCCACCGCCGCCAGCACCGCGCCGTTGCCCGCCGATGACTCGCCGATCAGGGGCGAAACCGTCACCAGGGGCACACCCGCGAGGCGTGGCCCGAACACCGCGCGCAGCGCGCCGGCCTCGCCCGCGTCCATCGCGGGAATCCCCGACGCGTGCGGCACGATCGCGTCGATCTCATCGGCCTTCACGCCCGCGTCGGCCAGCGCGTTCTCGATCGCCGCCTGCAATCCCTCGTCCGCGCCGGGCGCGAACTGGCGCGAGCCGTTCGCGTAGCAGTGGGCCGGGCCCGAGTGCGCCGCGCCGAAGCCCGCGATCTCGGCGTAGGGCTTCACGCCCCGCTTCGCCGCCGCGCCCGCTTCTTCGAGGAGCAGGATGCCCGCGCCCTCGCCGGGGATCGTTCCCGCGGACGCCGGGTCGTACGGGCGCACGATCGTGCTCCCGTCGCTTTCGCCGCCGGTGTCCGCGAGCCTGCCCGCGTATGTCAGGCGGAGCAGGCCCATGCAGTTGACCTTGCTCTCCGCGCCGCCCGAGAAGCACAGGTCCGCCGCGTCGCGCTCGATTACCCGCGTGCTCTCGCCCAGGGACAGAAGCCCGCTCGCCTCGTTGCACGTGATCGTGTTCGAGGGACCCTCGCACCCGTGGATGATCGTCACGTGGCAGGCCAGCATGTTGGGCAGGTACTTGAGCAGCCAGAGCGGCGTGAGATTGTTCATCCCGCCCGAGCCCGTCGTGCCCTCCGGACCCGCCGCCGTGCCCCACATGCGCAGGCTGAACCCCGCGCCGGGCTCTTCGAGCGTCGCGCCGGATTTCCGCGCCGTCACCAGCGCCGCCGAGAGCTCGTCGGTCTCCGCCGCGATCAGCCCCGCGCCGATCTGGCACCCGACCCGCTCGGAGGGATAGGTCGTCCCGCCCACCTGGCCCTCGGCCAGCGACATCCGCGTGGTCAGCCCCGCATCCTCGACCGCCACCTTCGCCGCCGCCACCGCCATCTCGATATCTCGAGCCATCACCTTGACGGCCTTGCGGTAGTGCTTGGGCACGAAGTCCTTGGCGGAGAAGTCCTTCACCTCGCCCGCCAGCTTGCACGGGAACCCCGTCGCGTCCAGACGAGTGGTGGGAGCCAGCGTCGGGCGGCCTTCAACCAGCCCGTTCCAAAGTGCGGACGCCCCGACGCCGTAAGGCGTCACCGCGCCGACCCCCGTAATCACGACTCGCCTGCTCACGTTGGGGCAAGTCTAGGGGGCCCGCCTGTTCGTGCCACCGTTGCCGGCCTTGCGACCTCGGCGCCCTCCACTCCACCCCGCCCCTGTGTCTCCCCTGAACACTCCCCGACCAGCACGGGGAATCGCGGGGGTTGCAAGGTGTATGCTGTGGAAAGTCGACCAAGCCGGGCGAGTTGCCCGATGGAATGGGGTTGTGAGTGTGACGGACCACATTGAACGGGCCCGTGGGGCCTTTCTCGACCCGGGCTGGCTCTTCCTGGCCGCGGGGCTGGCACTGCTCGGCGCGGTGCTCATCATCCCTGCGCAGGACGACCTGCGCGAGGCGGAGTTCCTGCGCGATCGCGCCATCTCCATCGAGGCCCACCGCCAGGCGCGCCTCGACCGCTACCAGGAGTACATCGACGCGCTCGACCGGGCGGAACCTTCGCTGGTCGTCGCCCTGGCGGCCTCGCAGCTCAACGAAATCCCCATGGACCGCGTGCCGCTCCTGGACGACGAGGACCTCGCCACCTCCAGCGCCTCGGTCTTCCCGGCCCTGGAGCCGCCGCCCCTGGTGCTCGCCGAGCGGACCAAGGTCGACTCGATGCTCCAGAAGTGGTCGACCGACGACCGCTCGCGCCTGTGGCTGATCGCCGGCGGTGCGTTCTGCGTCCTGCTCGGCCTTATCACCCGCGCGCCCGAACCGGGCGACCCGGAAGAAGCGCTCGGGTAACTCAACTCTCGCGTGCCTGCCTTGCGTGCCGCGAACCTGTCTTCAGGTCGGTGCTTTGGCTTTGACGAGCCCGACGCGCCGGCGAGGGTTCTGCGTTTCCGTGCCGGACCCGACTTCAAGTGCGTGCTCTTCCTTCCTGCGTTCCTCTTCTCCGCTCTCTTAGCTCGACGTGGCAGCTTGGCCTTTCGACCACGGGTCTTTCTCCACTCCCAATTCCGGTCCTTTCACCCCATTTTCATGGCACCCCGCTTGAACCCATGGCATGGTTGCAAGGGGCCCATCGCGGGGACATTGCGCGCGTGGGATGTCTTGGGTGGGTCGGCGCTCCGCGCCGACATCTTCTTGGTCTACGGCCCGCGTCGCGCGACGAGCGCACCTCGATTGGGAGCCCGGCCGCAAGGAAGGACCGTCGGCCTGTCCTCAGGAAGTCGTGTGCTCCGGGTGGTGTGGCCAAGCCCGGCCTTGCGGGCTTGACCACGACGAATTCGGCTCGGGCGCGAGAACGGAAGAGCGTGGCCAACAGGTTGGCCACGGCACCCAGAACCTGTGCATGAACGGGAGCGATCGATGAAGAAGCTCGTGATCGCACTGACGATGCTCGCCGCGGGCCAGGCCGCCCTCGCCCAGCCGTGGAGTTTCACGAAGATCGTGGATACGGACACGCCGGTGCCGAACGGCTTCGGTACTTTCAACATCGGCGATGCGTTCCAAAGCGTCAGCGTCTACAGCGATCGCGTGGCGTTCCGAGGCAGAAACGTGCAAGGACGGATCGGGGTGTATGAATGGCGGGGTGGAGCGGGCCGCGCGATCGCGGATCAGAATACGATTGTTCCTGGGGGCACTGGCAAGATCCAAGTGTTCGAGGAAGTGAACGCGACTTCTCGTGGCGTGACGTTCTACGGCGCGGCGTCGGACAACAGCGGCATCTTCTACGAAGACGGAACAAACCTCGGGCGCGTCGCCGATCGGAAGGACAACATTCCAGACGGAAACGGGAAGTTCACAGGAATCGATTTCCACCATCACAGCGCGGGAACTGCGACGGCCTTCGCCGGACGCAACGATGCAAGCAACCAGCCCTTCGGCGTCTACCGCAGCGACAACGGCGTGCTCTCGCGCGTGGCCGACAAGACCATGAGCCCGCCGGGCCACGCCGAGACGTTTAGCACAATGCTCTCGTGGCAGATCGACGGCGACGCCACGATCTTCACCGCCGAAACCGCGTCGGGCTACCGCGCCCTCATGCGCAGCGTCAACGGCCAAATCACCACGCTGGTCGATACCGAGCAGACGTGGACCGACGGCAACCACTTCAACGGCCTCGGTCACATCCGAACCTCGGGCGGCAACACCGCGTTCCGCTCGATCACCGACGACTTCACCACGCGCCTGTACAAGCTCACTGACCACGGGATCGACCTGCTCGTCGATGTCTCCATGCCGCCGCCCGACGGCTCATCACCGACCTACGGCGGGGTCGTGGACTTGGCGTACGCGAACGACTCCCTTGTCTTCGAGGCTGGGAATGGCGCGATGTACACCGACTTCGGCGGGAGCATGTCGCGCGTCATCGGCCCCGGCGACACGCTCGACGGCAAGAAGATTCTCAACCTCACGTTCTACGAGCACGGCTTCGACGGCACCACCGCCGCGTTCTGGGTCGTCTTCGAGGGCGATAGCTCGTTCCACTACGACCGCGCGATCTACACCGTCACCATCCCCGCGCCCGGCGCGGCGGGGCTCGTGTGCTCCTGCGCGATACTGGCCCTCGGCCGCAGGCGGCGGGCGGGGTTCATGGCGATTCGCCGGCGACGCTGATCTCGTGCCGCGGGCGGTTCTCGGCGGTCACTAATTTCTGAACGTCACGCCGCGGGCTTGTCGGACTCGTTGGTCGCGGGTACGCCGGGCTGGGAATTGGCGGGCTGGGTATCTGCGGCCTGGGATTGGGCGGCCTTCTCGGCCTCGAGGGCACGCTCGGGGAACGCGGTCTTTTCCATCTCGAGCACCCACGTTTCGAGCGGTTCGTAGCGGAGGAGGTCGAGCCTCAGCTCCTGGCCGCCGAGCTGCGCGTGCGACGACTTGATCTTCAGGAAGATGAGGAACTTGTCCCAGCGGCGTTTGTCGAAGTCCTCGACGTCGGCGGGGGTGAGCGAGGCGCCGTCGGGCAGGCCGAGCGTCTGAGTCGAGGGGTTCCAGGTGTAGGTTTTTCCCTTGACCATAACGATGAGGAGGAGCAGCCAGGCCGTGGCGCCGAATCCGGCGACCGTGATGCCCCACTGGAGCGGGAGGTCCCACGCGGCGAGGGGCTCGCTCGGGGTCTTCTTGGCCCAGACTTCTTCGAGCTGCGACTTGCGGCCGCGCGGATCGGCGATGGTGGTGTGCTCGGGCTTGGCGTGTCCGATGGTGTCGAGCGCGTTCAGCCACTGCAGGCGAGCGCCGTCGACGGCGCTGGTGAGCTGCTGCTGCTTGCTTCTGTCGCGGAGCTTGGCGAGTTCGCCGGCGGGATCGGCGATGGAGGCAGCGTCGAGCACGCGGTTCTGCTCGGCGGCGCGGAGGTACTCGAGCTCGAGTTTTTCGGCGACGTTGGCGCCGCGCTTGGGGTAGGCGATGGCGGCGTCGAAGAGCCCCCAGCAGCCGAAGATGCAGACGAAGAGGGCGAATCCGAAGGTTCGGACGAGCCACTTCTTGCTGACCTTGGTGCGCTCCGTGGCGTTGGGCTGGCCCTGGGCGTCGGCGGTGTTGGCGGTATCGGACATTCGGGGCTCCGCGGCGCCGGGATGCGGCGCGAGTTGATCGGTGGAATGGGCGGGGACTAGATCGACGAACTGTCTTCGCTGACGTGGTCGAGGGCGGTGTTCCACCACAAGTCGGCCCACTGGCGTCCGTCAGGGGTGGCCACAAGGGCCGAGAACCCGCCTTCGGCGACGCGCCGGAGGGGGATTTTCGGGTAGGGACGCCCAGAGGCGAGCGCGCCGGTGAGCCAGTGGGAATGAGCCTGGCGCATCTGCTCGGCCCGGGAGGGCAGGTCGGATCGATGGAACGGCCACCAGATCATGCGCCGGGATCGTACCTCATTTCGGGCGCGTGCTCAGATCTCGAGCGCCACGCCGGTTTCCGAGTAGCTCCAGACCTCGCTTGGTGAGAACAGGAAGTCGAAGACGACGAGTTCGTGGTCGGAATTGGCGCTGCGGCCTGCCAGGTGCAGGCGGCTGCCCGACGCCGACGAGCCGAGGGGCATGGACATGGCGGGCGCGGAGGAGTCCGGCGAGAGGTCGCGCCAGTTCTGGTTGGTGGGGGCCCAGCGGAGCATGTGGAGCTTGCTGGAGTTATCGAGGAACGCCATGTTGATTCCGCCGTCCGTGCTGACGACGACCTCGATCGCCTGCGACACGACGGTTGATGAGCCGGCGGCGTCGAGGATGTTGGAGACAACCCAGTTGCCGCCCATTCCGGGCGCCCACCAATAGCTGTAGATCTTGTTGTCGGCGGTGCGGCCGGCGATGTTGAGTCCGCCCCACGGCGTGACGTAGGCGTCGAGTTGACCGCGGAGGGTTGGGCCGCTGAACTGGGTGGTCATGTTGAGGGTTTGCCAAGTGGAGAGGCCGGGCGCCCACCAGTAGGTGATGACTTCGTTGTTGGAGTTGAGGCCCGCGATGTTCAGTCCGTCCCAGCCGGTGACGAAGGCGGTGAGCCCGCCGTTCATGGTGGGGCCGCTGAACATGTCCGTGAGATCGGAGAACTGCCAGGTGTCAGTGGAGCCCGGGGCGTACCAGTAGTTGATGGAGTGGCCGCGCTGGTCGAGGCCGGCGAGGTGGATAGCGCCCCAACTCGGTGAGTAGGCGGTGAGATCGCCGGTGAGTCCGGGGGCGGCGATGAGGGCGGTGAGGTCGATGCCGGTCCAGGCGCCGGTGTCGAGGTTGCTGGCGGTGAGAAGCCAGAGGTGGTGGTTCTGATCGGTGAGGGTGAGGTGGATGGTGCCGGCCCAGGCGATTGGGGTCATGTCGATGACGCGGCCGACGAACCCGGTCTTGGCGGCGAGGTTCTGGGTGCTGACGGTGCCGCCGGAGTTGTTCTGGATGCGGAGCATGGGCTGCTCGCCCTCGTCGAGATAGAACTCGAGGAGCTGGCTGTTGAAGTCGACGCCGACAACGCGTTGGGTGAGGTTGTTGGCGGCGCGGGCCTTGAACTTGATCGCGACATCGCTGCTGAAAGTGGGGAGGTCGAAGGTCAGCGTGCCGCTGGAGACGAACTTGCCCGACACGGTGGATGTGGCGGCGGTGGTTCCGGCGGCGGTGCTCCAGATCTCGATGTCGATGACCTGGTCAGCGCGCAGGCCGGTGATGGTGACGCTGCCGGCGGTGACGTTGCCCGAGAATGAGCGGGAGTCCTTGAGGACGTAGAGAACGCCCTGGGAGCCATCGGACACGCCCCAGGAGAGGAGCGAGGTGCCGGCAGTGCCGTTTGCGGTGCCGGTGGCGGCGAGGCGACCGCTGAGGGAGCGGAAATTGAAGTTGGTGTAATCGAGCTGCAGCGTGTCGTCGGTGACGAAGTTGGAGAAGGTCTTCTGGGAGTTCCGCATGTTGGTCGTGAGGAGATTTCCATTGAAGGTGAGCTCATCGGTGGTGATGCGCAGGCCCATGCCGGCCTGGCCCGATGCGAGCCCGGACCACATCATCGTGCGGTAGATGGCCTCATCCTCAGCCTGGGTGAAACTGGCGGAATAGGCGGGCACGCCGCCCGGCCAGTCGACGCGGTTCATTCCCCACTCGCCGTCGAGGATGGGGCGGTGGCTCTCCATGTGCGTCATCCAGTAGCCGGTGAGCTGGGCGTTCTCGATCGCGGGGCGGATGGACGTGTCGGTGTCGGGGTTGTTGATGGGCTCGTCGGTGGAGTTGGTGTAGAGGTGGGGGACGGCGGCATCGAAGGATCGGGAGTTGAAGTCGGCGCGGGCGAGCGGGCCGCGCGGGTCCTGGGCGATGGTGCTGTTGAGGGTGAGACGGCGCGGGTCCTGGGCGTGGACATAGTCGGCGAGCTGGGTCACGAACTGGGCACGATGGCGCATCTCGGTCTCGCGCCCGGACTCGCTGTCGCCCTCGGAGTTGAGGGTCCATTCGTAGCTGTCCCACTCGTTGAGGACCTCCCAGCCGATGAGGCGGTGGGCGTAGGGCTTGAAGGCGGACTCGCCGAGCCACGAGATCAGCTGGGCCATGCGGGCCTTGGCGAGATCGAGGACGGCGTCGGTCTGGAAGAAGTCGTTGATGTCGGTGAGCGGCCCGCCCTTGGCGGCCGACCAGGCGAATTCGGTGTTGAACGCTTCGTCGAAGGAGAAGGTGTCGAAGGGCGAGAAGATGAGGTACATGTTGGCGCGGTCGGCCTGCTGGAGCGCGTTCAGCATGAAGCTGCGCATGTTGGAGTTGTACGTCTGGGCCGGATATTCGAGCCAGTACGTGCCGTTGGGGAGCGAGGGCGGGAAGAGCACGTTCTGGAGTTCCAGGAAGACGCGCATGATATTGACGCCGCTCGTGGCGAGGGCGTCGAAGTAGGGAGCCGCGGCGCCCTCGGCGGGCAGGTCGGTGTTGTAGTTGTGATATCCGCCGTTGGTGTTGTCCCACACCTGGCCCGGGAAAAGGGTGCGCGTGTATTTCCACGACAGCCCCAGGTGATCGCCGACCGGGATGTACGGCGCGCCGGCCTCGGTGACGAACGTGCGTCCCATGGGCGAGGGCACGACGCGCTTGCCGAACGACACGTCCTGCGAGAGCGTCTGCGTGGTGAACGTGGCGACGTTGGAAAGGTCGCCGAGGTTTCCGGCCGCGTCGACCGCGCGCACCGCGACGTAGTACGTCGTCTGCGGGAGCAGGCCGATCAGGCGGAGCGACTCGGAGAGCCCCGCGAGGCGCGGGACATACGCGTTGGCGAACTTCGTGGCGCCCAGCCAATCGCCGACGGTGGAGATGGCGCTCTCGCTGTAGCGGATCTCGTAGGCGCTGACGTGCCCCTTGCCGCTGGTCGACACGCCGGCGGGCGCGGTGAAGTTCAGGAACGCGGAATAGCCGGAGACGTTGGCGGCGGCGAGGTTGCTGATCGTGGCGGGCTTCGATGCTGCGGAGGGATCGACGAACATCAGCTCGGCGTAGTTGACCGGGCCGCGGATGCCCGAGAGGCTGGCGTCGTAGCTGGAGTTGACGCCCTGGATGTGGTCGTCGACGAAGGTGGGGGACGTGAAGCGATCGGACGAGTTGCGGTGGTCGGTGAAGTCGCGGGTCTGCCCTTCGTTGTCGAAGATGACGTCGAAGTTCATGCCGATGGTCTGGCCATTGACCGGCGCGGAGGAGAGGCCCATGGCGACCCAGGGGAGGTACATCTCGGTGACCCAGCCGACGTCGGTGTCGGCGTTGTTGTTGAGCGTGCCGTTGCGGGTTGTTTTCCAGGTGAGGCCGGTGGGCAGGACGCCGCCGTTGACGTCGGGCGCGCCGCCCGCGCCGTCGCCCTTGACGTGCTTCTTGAGCTGGATGGCGCCCTGGCCGAGCGTGGGGTCGGTGGGGTTGCCGAGGTTGACGCCGAAGGCCCGATCGCCGGATTGGAAATACTGATCGCGTGAGTCATCGGGGTCGAAGTAGACCGTCATCGAGTCATCGGTTTCGACCTCGTAGGGGAGCGCGATTCCAGCGCCGCGCCCGTCGGTCCACAGTTGCGTGTCCTTGACGTCGAAGGCGATGAAGAGCCCGTTGGCGTCGTAGAGCAGCTTCATCGTGAGGGCGCTGTTGTTGCGGTAGGGCTGAGAGCGTTCGACCGTGAAGGCCTTGCTCCAATCGGCCTCGCTCAGCACGCCGTCGATCGTGATGGTGCCGGGCAACGCGATCCAGAGCGGGTTGTCGGGCGTGATGGGGTCGGCGGCCAGCAGCTGGCGCGGCTCGAGGTTGTCGAACAGGGTGACGGACTTCGAGAAGCGACGCATGGTCATGTGTGAACTCTCCCCTGGCGCGGACCCACACCGGGACGCCGAATACACCTTGTCGGGCACCGAAGCTCTGCAGCGTGATTCCTTCGCACGGACGGGCACTCTGGGCGCCGATCGCGCCCTGCACTCCCACCGGGATCGTACCAACTGCTGAGCGGTTCGTTCAAGGTCTGGTTGGGTATTTGGAGTGGCTCGGAAGCTGGCGGGAATCAGATTATCGGAGCTTCACGAGGGTGGAAGGAGCTTGGTATGGTCCGTGTGGGGAGCCTTCGACTCAATGTGGCCAATCGAGGTTGACCGACGGGGCTCGGCCAGTACACTGACCCTTGAGAGTAGAGACGGGACTCCTTGATCCGAAATTCGTGAATTGACGCACCACCATCGTGACGCCGTTGTTTCGTCGGCGTCGGTTTCCGCGATGCGTCGGCTTTCGAGTTCGTCGGACAAGTCCCATCGAAAGGCAGTTTCCACCGTTCCGGCATCGGCCGGTCGGTTGTGTTTCCGTTCCGCCCGGGGCCGTCGTGCCCCTGGACCGGGCGCGTGTGGGATCGTGGGGCGAGATTGAGGAGAGATGCACATGAAGAAGATTGCGATTCTGGCTTTGTTGGCCGCCACGGGCGTGGCCTCGGCGCACGAGACGCTCGTGATCACGTACGACGGTGGTTTCGGCTCCGGCGTGAACAACGTTTACAACGCGGTGCTGGGGGCTGATCCGATGGCCGAGCACCTGTACAACCCCGCGCCGGGCATGGTGGCGAACTACCTGGCCAACGAAGATGTCGACAACCTGTTCATTTTCGATATCACGACCTACAGCATGATGGACTCGGCGGACGCGGCCGCGGTCGGCGCGTGGTACAACGGCGACAAGAGCGCCGTCATCGATGGTCGCTCCTACGGCGTGTACTTCAATGGCGGTACCGGCGGCGACGAAGACAAGTACATCATGAACACCGCCAACTGGTTCATGAACAACGGCGGCGGCCTGTGGATCGGCACCGATCACAATCCCGACTGGACCTGGAACGGCAACCAGTATCTTGCCGCCGCGGGCTTCAACACGATCGTCGACGTTGAGACCGGTCCCGCGACTGGCTGGAACGCCAGCCCTCTGTTCGACGGCGTGAACGTCGCCGGCCTGGATTGGTCCGGCTCGGGCTGGTCGGTCGGGCACACGCCCGTCGGTATGCAGCCCAACGGCGTGATGCTCTCCAACATTCTCTATTCCGGCCCCGGCGATCCGATGATCTCGACGTACCTCGTCCCGGCCCCGGGCGCTGCTGGTGCGCTGGCGCTGGTCGGCTTCGCGGCCCTGCGTCGTCGCCGCTGAGTCAACTTCGCCGGGCACCTTGCCGGCGACCATACAACATGACCCTCTCAACCGCCGCTCGATCATCGGGCGGCGGTTGTTTTTTTGTATTTCCACATGCGTAATACGTGAGGTTGCGTGGGGTGAAAGATAATCGGGCAAGTGCTCCAGATCAGCGAGCTTGAGAGTTGGCGTCGGGCGAAACCCGGATAGGATGCTTGCAAGCACGCAGGGCTTGTGGTTATCGAAATGCGACGTGGGATGATCGTCCGTCGCGAGCGTGCGGCAGGACCGGCGCGGAGCGCCTTGGTTGAAAGTCTGAGTTTGTCGATCGGTCGCGAGTTTCCACCCGAGCGGCGTGCGCCGCCCGGGTTCGCGTGCCGCCGGGAAGTCGACCCTCTGTTCCGGCGTGTGTTTGTTCTTGTGGGGGCGTTGGAGAGACAGGATATGAGGAAGATTGCTGCATTGGCTCTGCTTGCCATGGCGGGTTCCGCGCTGGCCGGCAACACGGTCGTGATCACGTACGACGGCGGGTTCGGTTCGTCGGTGAACAACGTGTTCAACGCGGTCCAGGCGGTCGATCCGCTCGCGACGCACCTGTACAACCCCGCGCCGGGCGCGGTGGCGGCGTACATGAGCTCGAACAGCGTGGACAACCTGTTCATCTTTGATATCACGTCGTTCAACATGATGGGTGGCTCGGACGCGGCCGCGGTGGGCGCGTGGTACAACAGCTCCAAGAGCGCCGTCATCGACGGCCGTTCCTACGGCGTGTACTTCAACGGCACCAGCCTGGCGAGCGACGAGAGCAAGTACATCCAGAACACCGCCAACTGGTTCCAGAACAACGGCGGCGGGCTGTGGATCGGCACCGACCACAACCCCGAATGGACCAACAACGGCAACCAGTACCTCGCCGCCGCCGGGTTTATGCAGATCGTCGACGTTGAGACCGGCGCTGCGACCGGCTTCAACCCCAGCCCGCTCTACGCCGGCGTGACCGTGTCCGGCCTTGATTGGTCCGGTCAGGGTTGGTCGGTCGGCCACACGCCCGTCGGCCTTCAGCCCAACGGTGTGATGCTCTCCAACATTCTCTACGCCGGCCCCGGCGACCCCATGATCTCGACGTCGCTCGTCCCCGCCCCCGGCGCGGTCGGCACGCTCGCGCTGGTCGGCATCGCGGCCCTGCGTCGCCGTCGCTAAGTCCGTTTCGCATCGGCTCTGAGCCGATGACGTTGCTGCGTACTCTCACACTGTCGCTCTCGAAAGGGAGCGGCGGTTGTTTTTGGAAGTCACGAAGAGAAGGACCCCTCCTTGGCGGGTCGGGTTACTGCTGGGAACGAAGTCCGGCGCCATCCCCGACGAACGGGCTCTTAATCGGAGGGGGCTGACAAGAGGTGATGGTCGCGTCGCGGACGCATTTGGGACTTCGGGGCCAGCGGGGCGGGCGGTTCGTCGGAGGGGTTTCCCGGGCCGTAGGATTGGCCGAGCGCACTTCCGTACTTCACAGTGCGCTCGGAGGTTGATCCGTGAGCAAGCCGATTTTTCGTGAGCGGGCGTCGAAGATACTCTCCGATCTCAAGGCGGGCGGGCAGTTCAAGTTCCTGCGCGAGCTTCAGTCGCCCATGGACGCCGTCGTCAAGATCAAGGGCTACGGCGACTGTGTCTGCTTCTGCTCCAACAACTATCTCGGGCTGGCGAATCACCCCGAGGTCGTCGAGGCGGGCCTGAAGGGCATGCGCGACTACGGCGCGGGCACGGCCAGCGTCCGGTTCATCTGCGGCTCGTTCACGCCCCACGAACAGCTCGAGCACACCATCGCTACCTATATGGGCACCCAAGCGGCGTACACGTTCGTCTCGTGCTGGAACGCCAACGAGGCGATCTTCCCCACGCTCTGCGAGCCCGGCGACATGCTCATCTCCGACGAGCTGAACCACGCGTCGATCATCGACTCCGTGCGCCTCGCGACCGTCATAAAGAAGGGCCTGCTCAAGGGCCTGTACAAGAACAACCGGCTCACGGGCGAGGCGAGCCTCGAGGAGGCGCTCGATAAGGCGAGCAAGAACCCCGAGGTGACCGGGCAGATCTGGGTCGTGACCGACGGCGTGTTCAGCATGGAGGGGTGCATCGCGGACCTGCCCGCGATGCGGAAGCTCTGCGATCGATTCGGCGCGATCCTGGTCGTCGATGATTCGCACGGGCACGGTGTGATGGGCGCTAAGGGGCACGGCACGCACGAGCACTGGGACATGTTCGGACCCGGCGCGAAGAACGGGCACGTCGATCTCTTCTCGGGCACGCTGGGCAAGGCGCTGGGCGGTGCCGCGGGCGGGTTTGTCGCGGGCGAACGCGACATGGTGGAACTGATGGTGCAGCGCGGGCGGCCGACGCTGTTCTCGAACGCGTTGCCGGTGAGCGTGGCGTGCAGCGCGAACAAGGCGATCGAGATCGTGATGCGCGAGCCGCAGCGGGTGCAGAAGCTGAAGGACAACGTGAAGTACGCGCGGACAAAGATCCGCGAGGCGGGCTTCGATGTGCTGGAGTCGCCGACGGCGATCTGCCCGATCATCGTCCACGACACCGCGAAGGCGATCGCGATGAGCAAGCGCCTGCTCGAGCTCGGCGTGTTCGTGATCGGGTTCGGCTATCCGGTCGTGCCCGAGGGGCACGCGCGTCTCCGCGTGCAGATCTCCGCGGCCCATGAGACGTCGCACATCGATGCGCTGATCGGTGCGCTGAAGAAGCTGTAGAGGAAGTCACGAAGTCACGAAGTCACGAAGTCACGAAGTCACGAAGTCACGAAGACAATACCTCGGGAGTCGGGGCACCGCGGCTATCGCCTCGGGTTTCGCCAGGAACTGGCGCGACGGGGCTGATTGCCTGAAGGGCCGATCGGGCCGGGGCGAGAAGCGTCGTTTGCCGGCGGTGTGGAGTTCGGCGGCGAGCCATTGGCGGGCGCGGCGCCGGGCACACCCGGGTTGGTGGGATCGGGCGCGTGGCCGGTCGCGTCCGCCGATTCGTTTTCGGCCCGATCGGCGTTTGCGGCCCCGGACGGCGCGACGCCGGAACCGTTGATCGAGCGCGACGCTTTTTCATCGCCCGCGGGATTCGCGCCCGCGATTGGCGCGGTGGTTGAGGGCGAGTCGCCGCCGGAGTCTCCCCGGCCGGGTTCATTCGAGCGTGCCTCGCCCGCGCGTGCTTCGCCGATTCGGGCAAAGACCATGCGGCCCGCGGACGTCTGGAGCGTTGATGCGACGGTCGCGACGACCTCGCGTCCGATCGCGCCCGCGCCGTCTTCGATCACGACCATCATGCCGTCTTCGAGATAGCCGACGGCCTGCCCGGGCTGCTCGCCGGCACGCACGGGCGTGATGGTGAGGGTCTGGCCGACGATCACGGTCGGGCGCAAGGCTCCCGCGAGATCGTGCATGTTGAGCGATTGCACTCCCTGGATCGCGGCGACGCGGGCCAGTCCCGTGTCGGTGGTGACGATGGTGGATTGTGTCTGGCGTGCGAGCTCGACGAGCATCTGATCGACGCCCGTGCCGGGAACGGTGGAGGTCTGGAGTGAGACTTCGACCGAGGCGGTGCGTTGGAGCTTGGCGATGGAATCCAGGCCGCGGCGCCCGCGCTGGCGCTTGGCGCGGTCGGAGCTGTCGGCGAGCAATTGCAGCTCAGCGACGACAAAGCTGGGGATGACAATGGGCGCGTGGATCAGGCCGGTCTGCGCGACCTCGACGAAGCGGGCGTCGATCAGGGCGGAGGAATCCAGGAGCATGGGGCGCTGCCCGCGGAATTGCTTGGAGAACTCGACGTAGGGGATGACGAGGCGGAAATCGTCCTGGGTCTGGAGGACGATGGTGACGCCGAGGTAGCAGAAGGAGATTCCCAGGAGGATTTTGACCATGGAGGTCCAGGCGGGCGGCAGGCCGTAGCCCTTTTCGACCAGGTCCATCAGGAAAGAGACAATGACGGTGGCGAGCAGGCCGATGAGCAGGCCCATGGAGACGCCGGTAACGCTGGCGATTTTCTTGGAAGGCGTGAGGAGATCGATGGTGATGAAGGCGGCGGCGAGGGCGGCGGCCAGGCCGATCGTGAGGTACCAGAGCTGGACGAGTTCACGCTCGTCGGCGGCGGAATCGGGTCGGACCAGGAGCAGGCGGACGAGCGTGACCGACACCATGGCGACGCAGAAGACGATGCGCATGGCGCTGACGAGGACGGCTCGTCGGCGGCGTGCCTGGGCCAGGGGGTCGATCGGGTGGGCGGAGTTGTGGGTTGGATCGGTCACCATGAGGAGTGTACCGGCGGGCGGGTGGGGCGTATGCTGTCGCAGTCTCCCCGAGGTCGACGGCCGGGCCCGGTGCACGGATGGCCCGTGAACCTGGTCAGGGCTTGACCGCAGCAGCCATAAGCGGCCGTCGTCCGGTGCCGCCGGTGTCCTGGCCGTCGACCCCGGGGAGACCAACCGCAAACCACCAACCGCAAACCAAGAAATGCCGCCCTCCGATTCGCGGGGGGCGGTCGGGATGTTGCCGGGAAGCGGCACGCGCCCGCCGGTCGGCGGTTTACAATCGCCCCTATGACGTACACCGTCCTTGCCCGGCGCTATCGGTCCAAGAGCTTCGATGAGCTGATCGGCCAGGAGCCGATCGCCCGCACGCTCCGCAACGCCATCTCGGCGGGGCGGGTGGCGCACGCCTATCTCTTCTGCGGCACGCGCGGGGTGGGCAAGACGTCGAGCGCGCGCCTGTTCGCGGTGGCGCTCAACGGCGGGACGCCCGAGGTCGACGCGGCGATCATGGCGGGTCGCGATTCGGACGTGATCGAGATCGACGCCGCCAGCAACACGGGCGTGGACAACGTCCGTGACCTGATCGCCAACGCGGCGTACCGCCCGCTCCGGGGCAAGTTCAAGATCTACATCATCGACGAGGTCCACATGCTCTCGTCGGGCGCGTTCAACGCGCTGCTCAAGACGATGGAGGAGCCCCCCGAGCACGTGAAGTTCATCCTGTGCACGACCGACCCGCACAAGGTGCCGCCCACGATCCAGAGCCGATGCCAGCGGTTTGATTTCCGCCCGATCCCGCCGACGCTGATCGGCGAGCATCTGCGCGCGGTCGTCAAGCAGGAGGGGCTTGAGGCCGAGCCCGAGCTGATCCACGCGGTGGCCAAGGCGGGCAACGGCTCGATGCGCGACGCGCTCTCGCTGCTCGATCGCGTGATGGCGACCGGCGAGAAGAAGCTGAAGCTCGCGCTCTTGGAAGAGCTGCTCGGGCTTCCCGAGAGCGAGCTGGTCGGATCGCTGCTCGACGCGATCGCGGCGGGTGACGCGGGCGCGGCGCTCACGCGTACCGATGCGCTCCTCGCCAAGGGAATCTCGATCGATCAGATCATCGAGTCGCTGACCGAGCGGGTGCGCGATCTCATGGTGCTGTGCGCCTGCGGCCCGGACACGACGCTCGTCGATCTTTCCGACGCGGCGCGAAAGAGCGAGGCGGCGCGGGCCCAGAAGTTCGACGCCGCGGGCCTCGTCCACATGATCGCGTTGTGCGAGAACGTGCAGCGGGCGTGCAAGAGCAGCTCTTCGCCGCGGGCGATGCTGGACGCGCTGATCGTGCGGCTGTCGCTGACGGAGAAGATCGCGGACGTGACGGCGGTGGTGGCGGGTTCGGCGCTGGTGGGGTCGGGGGCCGTGACGACGGCGAGGTCGGAGCCGGCCGCAAAAAAACGCTGACGGCGGACGCGGGTCCCGCCGCGCTTCCGCCGAGACCGGCATCTTCACGCCAGGATGAAACGAGCCCGACGAATCGGGTGGATGCCGCGCCGGCGGGCGGACGGCCAAATTTCGCGGCGATCCGCGAGGAAGCCGCGCGCGAGAGCGAGTCACGCGCGAGCGAGGTGCGCGGACGCGGGGCCCACGGCGAGATGAACCCGAGCGCCGGGAATGCGGCGGCGAACGGAGCGGGCGCCCCCGCGCCGAGCGCGAACCTCGCGCCCGCCGTGGTGCGCGGCCCGAGCGGTGAGTTGACGCCAAGAACGCAGGCGCCGAGTCCGCCCGCGGCGCGGACCATGCCCTTGGACGTCGCGGCGATTTGGGCGGAGGTGAATCGCATCGCGTCGGCGAGCCGGCGGGTGCGGGCCGTTCTGAGCGATCTCCGCCTGGCGAGTCTCGATGCGACCGGCGCGATGCTGGAGGGGTCCGCGCTGGCGGTCAGCGCGGCACGCGCGGTGCAGGGCGAGCTGGCCTCCGCGTTTCAACAGGCGTGCGGGCGGACCATCTCGATCTCGCTGCGGGCCTCGGAGGTCGCGGGTGAAGGGACGGACGGCACGGGTTCGGGTGGCAACGGCGCGCGGGGCGTCGCGAGCGCGGAGGACATGCGCAAGCACCCGCTCGTGACAGCGGCGGAAGAGCTGTTCGGCGCGCGATTGGTTCGCGTCGATGCACGGCCGAGCGGGCATGGGGGGACGTGAACTTGCGTCGGAGACGCGCGAGCTTCGGTACGCGCTAAGAGTGAGCTCGGCGGGGTTGATGGAGCTGAAGGGCACCGGCCCAAGGATGGATCGGCGGCACGCGAAGAGAACGGACCCGGAGTCGGGCCGTCGCACGAAGAGCAACGCACGGGCCTGACACGCGCCCGTGGCACGAGAGGAACGCACGATGTTCGACAAGTTCAAGTCACTGGGCGCGCTGGCGGGGCTGATGGCGAATCAGGAGAAGCTGGCGGCGGCGGGGGAGCGGCTGAAGAACAACGCCGACCGTATGCGCTGCACGGGCCAGGCCGGCAACGGCGCGGTGAAGGTCACGGTGAACGGGCGCATGCGCGTTGTCGCGGTGGATCTCGCGTCGGGCGTGTCGCTCCCGGGCGGCGATGCGGTGGCCCGCTCGCGCGTCGCGGAGCTGATCCGCGAGGCGACCAACGACGCGATGACCGCGGCCAACCAGAAGCTCGCGAGCGAACTCGAGAAGGAAGCCAAGGAGCTGGGCCTGGGCGGCACGGAGCTCGGTCGTGTGCTCGGCAGCATCAGCGAGTTCCTCGGGTGAACGCGCCCGACGGCGGCGGAAGGGACGCGGCTCTGTGGGCGGCGCCGGGAGGCGTGGTGTTCGACGCCGCGCCCTTGGTGCGTTTGTGGCCCGCGCCGGCGGTGCATTCGTCGATCCGCGTCGAGATCGAGACGGGCGAATCGCGGAGCGCCGCGGACGACGAGGTGTGGGGCGAGATGTGCGCACGCAATCCGCGGCTGTTCGACGGCTCGATCCTTGAAGTGCGCGGGCTCGACGCCGCGAGCGGCGTTGTCCGCGCGGTGCGGTCGCGCTATCGCCGGCTCGCGGTGCGCGAGCACACCGGCTCGCGGATCGTGCAGGTCGCGGTGCGCGCGATCGTGACGGCGACCGACGCGAGCGGGCGCGATCGCGTGTTCCTCGGGAGGCGCGGTGCGCGCACGCGGGTGTACCCGAACATGTGGGAGTCCGGGCCGGCCGGTGGCGTGCCGCCGCCGGATGATGATCTTGAGCGCGGCGGCGTTTTGACGCTCGATCGATTGCGCGAGCACCTGCGCGACGAGACGCACGAGGAAGCGGGGCTGGGAATCGAGGCGGATGGGTTCGTGCCGCTCGGATTTCTGGACGATCGTGAGGGCGGCGGGTTCGACGTGCTGATGCGGGCGCACCTGCGCCATCGGCTCGACGCGACCAGCGGCGGCGAGCTGAACTGGGAGGTGTCGGAGACGCTGTGGCTGCCGATCGATGAGGTGCGGGCGTTCGATGCAAGGCACGCGGGGGAGATCATCGGGCCCACGCGGGCGACGTGGCGGTTCCTGGGGTGGGTGGGCCCCGAGGTCAAATAGCCAATCGGTCCGGGCACTAAATGACCGAAGGAAGAACGACCACGGACCTCCCGGGATCGCGGACCGCCCAAGCCAGGCGTATTCACTTGTCAAAGACGCCGTGGCTGCGCGACGGGTGATGGGCCGCCCGCTGGCCTCGGTGAGGGCGCGGGGTGTACGCACGCGCTCTCCACACAGGGGGAGGACGGACACTCTGGTGCGCACGGACGCGGTGATAAGTAGGCACTAGCCAGTGGGCACTTGGCACTCGGAAATGCAGGAAACCAAGGCCGCCGAGGGAGTTGCGCGAGGGAAGAAACCTCGCGAAGATTCTCTTCGAGAATCTGGAAAGTGGCCAAAAAGACGGACACTTTGGTGCGCACAGACGCGGTGATAAGCGGTCACTAGCCACTGGGCACTTGGCACGAGGAGCGTCGTGTCGGGCGACCGAGTTGCTGATCCTGAGGCGCGGCGGGCGCTGTTGAAACCGGGGCGGGCGGGGCACGAACAATGAAGAGACGGGAGCCGAGGCGAGCGCCCGGATTGGGGGACGAGCGATGTGGATCGTTGTTCTCTTGTCGCTGTTCATGCCGCGGGTGATCATCGCGGCGATGGTGGTGATGGGCGACTACATCGGTCGCGCGTACCAGAACGACTTCTGGGCGTTCGTTGGCTTCCTGGTCATGCCGTACACGACGCTGGCGTACGCGTGGGCGATCAACGAGCACGGGTCGGTGAGCGGGTGGCACGCGGCGGCGCTCGTGCTCGCGGTGCTCTTGGACCTTGGGTCGAACGGCGGGGGGTCGAGGGCGGTAAGGAAGCGCAGGCGGGGTGGGGAGTGACTACTTCGCCACGAGCGAAACCGCGAGCGCGACCAGGCCGAGTGCGATGAGGCCCACGCCGCCCGCGATGTACTTCGCTCGCTCGACGTTGTTAAGCGGTTCGGCGAGCGGGCTTGTAGAGCCTTGCAGCGGATCGTCCACGTCATGGCTTGGCCGTGCTTCTTGACTTGGCGAGCATTCGGCTCTCGGCGCGCTGGAATCTGCTCCACGCCCAATCAAGCAATTCGATGGGAACCGGGGCGGGGCACAAGAGCTTCACGAGCTTGATAAAAGTGTCCTTCTGATGGGCGTACATGAGCCGGGAGGTGGCTCCGAGCTTGGAACGGCGCGAGCGCGCGGCATGAAACGCGTAGTTTGCCGAGTCCCGCCCCATGAGATAGGAGCGTGCAGCCGGCAGAAACGCCGAATGAGAGACATCAAAGAACTGAATGTCGGCCATCAAGAGTTCGATCGCCTCGAGCACCTTGTGAGCCGACTCGCCCTGCTCAATTGTCGACTCATCAAACGCCGAACCAAAGACGCGTTCCAAGTCACGTGGCGTCACGCTCACCTCCTCTGCCGCCCATTCCAATTCGGCATGGCGTGATCCAGATTATGGCGAAGGACAAGGCCGTGCAAGACGCAAAGGGGACAATTTCGATATCGAGTGAACAGAGGCGCGCGTGATCTCTACACCCTCCGATCCAGCAATCGATAGCCGATCGCTTCGGCGACATGCTGGGGCCGGATCGTGTCGGAGTCTTCGAGGTCGGCGATGGTGCGCGAGACGCGCCGGACCTTGTCGTACGCCCGGGCCGACAGGCCGAGCTCCGTCATCGCGTTGCCGAGCATGGCGCGCGAGGGATCGTCGAGGACGGCCAGCGAATCGAGCTGCTTGCCGCTCAGGCGTGCGTTGGGGATGCCCTGACGCTCGAGCTGGCGCAGGCGCGAGGAGAGGACGCGCCGGCGCATCGTGTCGGAGCTGGTGCCGACCGGCGCCTTGCTGAGTTCGTTCCACGAGACGGCGGGCGCCTCGACATGCACGTCGATGCGGTCCAGGAGCGGGCCGGAGAGGCGCGAGAGGTACTGCTCCATGGCGCGGCGGCCGACCTCGCCGGCGGGCATGTCGCCCTTGGGCGTGGGGTTCATGGCGGCGACGAGCATGAAGCTCGCGGGGAATCGCACCGCGGCGTGGGAGCGAGCGACCGTGACGACGTGGTCCTCGAGCGGCTGGCGCAGGGTTTCGAGGACGAGTCTCGGGAATTCGGGGAGTTCGTCGAGGAAGAGCACGCCGTGGTGGGCGAGGGAGATCTCGCCGGGTCGCGGGATCATCCCGCCGCCGACGATCGCGGCCGCGGACGCGGTGTGGTGGGGTGTGCGGACGGGGCGCGCGGTGATGAGCCCCTGCCCGGGCGGGAGCAAGCCGGCGGCGGAGTAGATGCGCGTGATCTCGATCGCCTCGTCGGGTGTGAGCGGCGGGAGAATGCCGGGGAGGGCCTTGGCCATCATGGACTTGCCGGTGCCGGCGGGCCCGAGCATGAGCAGATTGTGTGAACCGCTCGCGCTGATCACGATGGCGCGCTTGACGGCTTCCTGCCCGCGTACATCGGCGAAGTCGATCGGGGCGCGCGAGGCTTCGAGCAGCCCTGCGAGATCGGGCGGCGATGCGGGCGTTGGTTCGAGGTGGCCCGTGAGCAGGCCCACGACCTCGGAGAGCGTGCGCACGCCGAGCACGGTGAGTTCGGGAACGGCGGCGGCTTCCTGCGCGTTCTCGGCGGGGACGATCACGCCGGCGCACCCACGCTGACGCGCGAGGGCGGCGAGGGCGATGACGCCCTTGATCGGGCGCACCCTGCCGTCGAGCGCGAGCTCGCCCGCGACGACGTAGCGCCGGAGGTCGGGCGTGGTGTCGTCGCCCGGGATGGGCATGGTGATCGCGCCGGCGGAGATAAGAAGGCCGAGCGCGATGGGCAGGTCATAGACGGGGCCTTCCTTGCGAAGGTCGGCGGGCGCGAGGTTGACCAGGAGGCGGCCGTTGCCGGTGGTGTATCCGCTGTTGGCGAGCGCGGCACGGACGCGCTGGAGGGCTTCTTTCACGCCGGCGTCGGGGAGTCCGACGATGAGCTCGCGGGTGTCGGTGGAGGTGTTGTCGAAGTCGACCTCGACCTCGCAGGGGAGGGCGTCGATGCCGGAGAGGAGATAGGACTGGACGCGTGCGAGCACGGGTGGAGTGTAAAGGAAGCGAGCGGGACTTGCAGCCAGAGCGCGCGGCAAGGGGCGAGAAGGACGGCCGAAGTGCTGAAGGGAGCAGGCGGCCGGGTGTTGCAACGGAAGAAGCGAGCGGGCGAGCGGAGCGTCCCGCACTCCACAATACTCGATGGAAATGCGTCAGCAACGCGGGGTACCGTGATTGCAAACAGGGACGCCTGGGTCGGCGCGGGAAGGGCGGTCTGCCACGCCGATCCAGCAATGTTGTTCCGGATCGCGCCATGAGCGATCTCATGGAGGACCTGAAAAGTGCGCGAGTGATAGACGCCCCATGATGCACAGGTACCCAGGCTCGCGCTCAAGAATGCCGCCGAGGCTGAGCGTCCGGCGCACCACGATCTCGTGCGAACCTCGGTGGCCTTTGGCATGAGTGCGAACTGCAGCGGGACACACCGGCGTGATCGTGGCGTGTGCGTCTCGACCCGGTCCCAGCAGAAGGCGTTTCGGAATCTCGGCGCGTCTGAGGGCGTGAAGCCGGTCGGCCCAATGTCTGGATCAGCGACATAGACTGTGATGTGACCGTGCGGAGGTGTCGGTACGAGCCGCAGGTGCGAATCCGTCGGCGTCTGAGGGACCTCCCATGGTCACGTGCATGCTTCCTGTCGTTCTTGTTGTGACCCAGGCGATGGCCACGGGGCTCTTCCGGAGCGAACCGCCCGCCGACCAGAATCTCATCCTTGCCGCGCCCGTCAAGACCTGGGACGAGGCCGTGCCGCTGGGGAATGGACTGACGGGCGGGTTGCTCTGGGGCGAAGGCAATGTCATTCGTCTTTCGCTCGACCGGGGAGACTTGTGGGATGAGCGCCCCGCCATCGAGGCGGGCTGGTGGAAGACTCGCACCTGGAAAGCCGGCGGTGACTGGGACCAACCCTACGGCGGCGTCACGCCGACCAAACTCCCGGCGGGCCGGTTGGAGATCACGCTGGACCCGTCGCAGCAGGTCGAGTCCTTCGAGCTCAACCTCGCCACCGCCGAAGGCCGCGCCCACTTTGCGAATGGAACGATGTTGGAGGTGTTTTTCAGTGCGGCGTCGCCGGTGGCGTTGATTCGAATCCCCGGTCCTGAGCCGAAGGACTTGGCGCTCCTTCCCGCGGGCGGTGGGAGGGAGGCCGGCGACGCGGGTCCAAGCAGCGGCGGCGCAGTGAGCCAACTTGGCTATCCGCCGCCCACGCGTGGCGCGGAGGGCTCGGATCGTTGGTACGTGCAGGACGCGGTCAACGGCTTCAAGTACTGCGTATGCCTCGGGTCGCGGCGCGTTGCGGATGAGACTCTGCTCGCGGTCGCCATTACCTCGACGATTGACGGTCCCGATCCGCTTGGGTTGGCGCGCCGTCGGTGTGGCGAGGCGTTGGCCTGTGGTTATGTGGCGGTGCTCCGCCCGCACGCCGCGTGGTGGAAGGACTTCTGGTCGCAATCCGCGATCAGCGTGCCGGAATCGACGATCCAGAAGTACGCGGTGCTGTGCCGCTACTTCTATGGAGCGGCGTCGCGGCGCGGCGCTCCTCCGATGCCGTTGCAGGGGGTGTGGACGGCCGACAACGGCGGGCTGCCCCCGTGGAAGGGCGACTACCACAACGACCTGAACACCCAGATGACCTACATCGCGTATCAGGCCGCCGGAAATTTCGATGAGGGCGCGTGCTATCTGGATTTCCTCACCAAGCTAACGCCGACGTTTACCGAGTTTGCTCGCGATTTCTACGGCACGCCCGGGCTTGCCTCGCCGGGCGTGATGTCTCTCGCGGGTCAGCCGCTCGGCGGGTGGGGGCAGTACTCGCTCTCGCCCACGATGACATCGTGGAACTCGCACTTGTTCTACCTGCATTGGCGCTACACGATGGACGAGGCTTTCCTCCGCGAGCAGGCCTACCCGTGGTGCAAGGCCGCGGGCGAATGTGTCAGCGCGCTGCTCAAGCCGGACGACCAGGGCATCCTCAAGCTGCCGAGATCATCATCTCCCGAGGTCTTTGACAACAGTGAGCGTGCGTGGCTCATCCCCAACAGCAATTATGATCTCATGTGCATGAAGATGCAGTTCCTTGCGCTCACCGAGATGGCGGAGGCGTTGGGGAAGTCGGATGAGGCCAGGCACTGGCGTGAGGTTGCCGATGCGCTCGGGGATTACCTCGCCGACGAGTCGGGCGTATTGCTCCTGGACGCCAAGACTCCCCAGACCTTCAGCCACCGGCACCTGGCCAATCTGATGGGTGTGTATCCGTTCAATCTCATCACGCCCGAGGGCGGCGAACGTGATGTGAAGCGCATCCGCGCCTCGCTCTCGCAGTGGGACCAACTCGGCACCAGCGAGTGGTGTGGCTACAGCTTCGCTTGGATGGGCGCCCTGCGCGCACGCACCGGGGATGGAGAGTCCGCGCTCCGCCACTTGGACATCTTCACCAAGGCGTTCATCCTGCGGAACGGCTTCCACGTCAACGGCGACCAGACGAACTCCGGCTTCTCCAGCATGACCTATCGCCCCTTCACGCTCGAAGGCAACTTTGCCGCGCTCCAGGTGGTCCACGAGATGATGCTGCAAAGCTGGAGTCCCACGCCCGGGACGCGCGATACCGAGATCGTCCGCGTCTTTCCGGCAATGCCGTGGCGGTGGCACGACGCCTCGTTCGAAAACCTGCGTGCCGAAGGCGGGCATCGCGTGTCGGCGCGTCGGGAGAACAACGCGACCACATGGTTCCGCGTCACCGCGGGGAGCGATGGTGTGCTGCGCGTCCGCGATAACTTTGGTGGGCGAGAGCCGGTCTGGAACCGCAACGACGTCCGGAGGTCGGGCGACAACTTCGAGGTTATGTTGAAACGTGGTCAGGCGCTGGAGGCCACGTTCGCCAAACCCGCGGGCATTCCGCCCGCGCCGGAGAACGCCGCGCAGCCGGTTGTTCTTCGCGCCCGGTAGTCGGACCGATCCTGCCGCTCGGGCCGTGCGGGTCGCGCCGTCCGTTCATTCGTCCGACATCAAGCGCGGGCGAGTGACATCCATCGCAAAGCGGCGAGAGCCAGCGGGAACGCCGCCGGCCCTCGCCGTGTTCAATGATGATGGCCGTGTGCGTGTGCCCGAGCCGGAGTTCAGCACCCCACCTCGAAGTGCTCGGCGAAGGCGTCGTAGTCATCGCCGTTGACGAAGCCGTCGCGGTTGAAGTCGGCGCTGGGGTCGGCGGACTCGAAGCCCTCGGCGAAAGAGTCGTAGTCGTCGCCGTTGACGAAGCCGTCATGGTTCACGTCCGCGCCACACACGATCAGCACCACGTTGGCGCTCTGGAGCCATTCGTTGCACTTCAATGCGTGGACGAAGCAGCGCAATCGCAGCTCATTCGGCAGGGGAAACCCGTGATAGAAGTACGCCGGATCGACTGTGACTTGGATCGTGCCCGGCGAGACGACGGCCGCGCTCAGGACGCTGTTGGACATGCCGTCCGTTACCTCCTGCCACGCGTTGTCATTCGCGACGTTGAGCCATTCCCAGCGATACTCAAGGTCGCCGAACTCGGTGGTCGCGCCGGTAGTGATGGTCATGGTCCCGCCGGGAGAGGTCTGGCCGCCGACGGGCTGGTCGGTGATGGCCGGGTTGCACACCGGCGGGTCGATGGTGACGAGCACGCGGTTGGGCTCATAGGTCAGGTGGGCGCGGTTGCTGACAAAGTCTGGGGCCAGCACGAGCTCGTCGAAAGTCCCAACGATCGATGAGGCCGAAAGAACTTCATACGTGCTGCCGATCGTCAGTGCCGCGGCGCCAAACGGGTTGCCAAAGGCAATCAGGTCCCGATTCCACTGGCCGATCCGCAGGGTGCCGTCGATTGCGGCCGTCCCTTGAACCACCAGGCGCGAGTGAATCGGTTGGTGATACTCGCCGTATGTTTGGTCAAAGAGGTATCCGCACGCGGCCTGCACCGACGCCGACGCGTCCATGCTGAGTGAACCCGCGATCGTGAAATCCGAGACGAACCCCGAGCCTTCATAGAAGAGGCACACGGCCTGTTCGGCCACGACCTCGCCGCCGAAGGACGCGGTGAAGTCGCCGGGCCATGTCCCGTTGCCGCCGATGCCCGCGCCCACGCCCATCGTCAGGTTCAGGGCACCAAGATCGGTCTGAGGGCTCATCAGCAGCGTGTCGCAGGTGATGTCGGCGTTGGCGCGGTTGCTCCCCACATGGATCAGCGGGTTGCCGGTCGCGCCGCCCGTGATATGAGTCGTCGCGCCGGGATGGAACCAGTGGGTCTGCACCTCGGCGTTGTTCACGAGGTTCAGCGTGCCGACCGCGTTGACATCGGTCGGATCGCCGACATTGATCGTGCCCGAGCTCTCCCAGACAATCCCGGGGCCCTCAAGAGTGACGATGCCCGAACTGCTCGCGCTGCCCATGCCCGTGCCAATGTACGCATCATGAGTCTTGAGAAGACCACCTCCCCTGACTTTCAACTCCGGAACGGCGGTCGTGCCGCCATAGTCAACGAGGTATAGGGTCTCCTTGACATCCAGGACTGAGTCGGCGTTCTCCACGGTCACGACGGGCCCGGAGTCATCGGTGCCCATGAAGATCGCGGAGTTCGCGGTCACCGTACCGCCCAGAAGGACTCGCATGAACGCGGTGCCTTCGGCATTGCCGACGCGCAGGCCGGTGGCCGGAGTCGAAAAGGCATCGCCCAGCCCCCGACTCGTGAGATACGAGTAGTTGCGGACGATGATGCCGCCGCCGGGCGCCCCGATGTTTGAACCGCAGAGGACGTGCCCGAAGGTGACGATCCCGCCGTTGTCCACAACGAGCGTGCCGTCGATGCCGAAGGCGTTGCCAACTACCAGAATCGAGGAATCGGTGGATGCATCGGCACTCCCGTAAATGCTTGACTCAGCACCATCGACCAGAACATGCCCACGCGCTGAGGGGTGCGCGCCGATCTCCAGGGCCTGGAGTTCACCGGCCGCGAGCGAGATGTCGGCGCCGTTCTCGACGCGGAGCGTGCCGTGCCCCTGATCGCCGACCGCGATGTGGGCCACGCCTCCCGCGCCGGTGAAGACCAGCGAGCGTCCCGCGCCGTCGAGGTTGAGCTGTCCTTCCGAGCCCGAGCCCTTGGCGATGATGAGCGAGCGGAGGCTCTCGATGGTGCCGCCGGTCCAGTCGAGCAAGCCCGCGCCCTCGTCGCTGATGACCAGCGAATCGACCTGCAGCAGTCCGCCGTTGAGATAGAGCCGTCCCGACGTCGCGGGGCGGCGTCCCAGCACGAGCTCGCCGGTGCGGAGCAGGCCGCCGGCGTTGAGGTTCACGATCCCGGTGGTGACATTGCCGTCGCCCTGGGCGTCACCGAGATAGACCCTGGTGGATGAGCGCGGGCCGGTCAGCATGCCGTCGTTGTTGATCGTGATCGTTCCGGTCGCTCGGGTGCCGGCGCCGACCGAGAGGTTGGAGGAGAATCTGAGTTCACCGTCCTCCAGAAGGAGTGTCGCGGTGGAGTCGTTGCCGCGTCCGAGGAGCAGGTCGCGGGTGGCGTCCATCTTGCCGCCGGCCAAGACGCCGAGGTTCGACGAACTCGATTCCCCGGCGGCGATCGAGGTCAGGCCGTCGCTGGTGAGCCAGCCGCCGGTGACCATCAGGTTGCTGCTCGAACTGATGTCGGGCGAGGTCACGAGCGTGAAATCCGGCCTGCACCCCGCGGAAGGTGGCCCCAACTGAGAGGTGCCGAAGCTGAAGTACACGAATCCCGCGTTGACCACCACACCCGCGATCTCGCGATCAACCGGGAGCGTGACGATGTACTGCTCGTCGAGCGAGAACGTGGCGATGACCGAGGAGTCCGGGCGTCCCTCGGGGTCCCAGTTGCTCTCCACGTCCCAACTGCCACCCTGTGCGTTCGTCCAATTGACCGTGGAGTTGGTGGTGCAGGCCGTTTCGATAATGCCGTTCAACGGGAGAGTGCCGCTTGCGCATTGGTCGTTGGGGTCGTCGGCGATGTCGTTCCACGCGCTGCCTGCTCCCCAATGGAAGTGGACAACTGTCTCGTTGCCGCAGAGGTTGTTCGGCTCGTCAGCGTCCCAGAACCGAAAAGTCGAACTGCTTCCCGACACCCATGACCAAGTGCCAGAGGCCCCGCCCCCGCCATGAAGCCCGATCCAAGGGCCGCCGGTATAGGTCGTCAGCAGCGGTTGAAACGTCGTTCCTAGCCAGTCATTCTCCGCCTGGGTCTCGATCGTCACCAGGTGCCCGCCCATGCTGACCGCCAGCGCCTCGGCCGAAGCCCACGACGTCAGTGAGGTCAGGTAGTACTGGCTGCTCCCGCGTGAGAACGGCCCGGCGATGATGTCCTGGGCCTTGGCCGAGGAACACGCCAGCCCGCACACCGCGAGCAAGAGGGCCAGGGACGCACGAGATTCGGTTCGCATGATGTTCAGCCTCCATGGCGGCCTGACAACCTCCAACCCGCCGATGCGGATCGTGAGGTGGGCGCGTACCCACTGAAACTCCATCCGCGCGCGCGATTGCGCGCCAAAGTGGAAAAATGGACGAAAGAAATCAGTCCCGAGGGAAAATCGCATCAACTCAGGCTGGCCATGAGGCACTGAGCCGCGCGTTCGGCCTGCGTGACGGGCGTGTTCAACGGGCTCTACTTCGCCAGGCCGAGTACCTCGCGGGCCGCCCGATGGAGTTCTTCGCCCGTGGGCGGCTCGGGCACCCTGGGCTCGCCCGGGGCGCCGGCATCCAGATAGGAATAGAGACGGCTGCCGACCTGCGCGAGCTTGGTGTCGTGAAGCAGGCCCACGACATCCGCCGGCAGAAGGCCGAGCCCTGCGAATGAATGAAGCCCGGCGTAATAAACCAGCACCCGTGAAAGTTCCCAGGGACGTTTGTCAACCTTGGTGCTTATGGCGTGTTCGAGCACCGCGAGCCGCTCGCGTTCGCTCAGGCCGCTCCACCAATGCTCGGCGAGCGGGATGAAACGCCGGAAGCAGCGGCTCGGGACGGTGTTATGGGTCGCGTGCGCGTACACGGATAGTGCCTTCAGGGGTTCGCCGTGGGCCTCGAGCCACGCGCCAACCTGGAAACCCGCGACGCTGTTGCCGCCGATGGTCGGATCGAAATACCAGGATTCAAAGCGTTTGAGCGCGTCGTCGACGTTGCCGCGGGCGAGTTCGACGAGGATGCCCACCCGCATCAACTGGGAATCGTCCCTCGATCCGAGCCCTCGGGCCTGGTCGAGCAGCGTGCCCGCCAATTCGGTATCGCCGACACCCCACGCGGCCTCGGCGTGGGCGGCGCGAAGAAAACTCACGCCGCGGAAGGCGCGATCCGCGTCCTCGAGCCGTGGGTACGCGCGCCCGTGCTGCTGGGCGTAGATGAAGTAGAGCCCAAGCCCGGCGCGCACGAACGGGCCGGGTTCGCCGTGGTGCTCGAGCTCCTGCCAAGCCTCGACCGCGGGGAGCATCTCGCTGGTCGCGTAGCTCATCATGCCCAGCGCGATGAGTTCGTCGCTCGCAAGCAAGTCGGGCGGGAGCGGTGGGGGAGGGCTGTTCGCCGGGACCTTGCTCCAGCCATCGAGCCACGCGCACGCCCGCGGCGCGCGCCGAAGCAGCTCCTCGCTGAAGCGGATCGGCCCGCGCCCGGACGCTTCCAGCGACAGCATCGCCGCCAGCGCGTCACGCTCCAGCAGCGTGCGATCGTCCCAAGGCTGGAATCGCAGCGCCGCGCCGTACTCCGCCAGCGCCCGCGACACCACGCCACGGCTCACCTTGGGCGGCCCGGGAAAGCGGTATTCAAAGAAGCCCGCGTTGGCGAAGGTGCTGGTGTCGCGCGGATCCAGCAGCGCCAGCCAGGCACGCTCACGCGCGCCCTGGGCCCATCGCGGCGCGATCACCAGGCCGAAGATCGCAGCGCCGACCAGCAGCAGCGCCACCAGCGCGCCGATGATCGAGCCGCGGAAGGCCTGGCGGTTGCGACGCAAGAGCTTGACGCCGCGGCTGAGAAGGCCGGGTCGACGCGCCAGGATCGGCCGCTCCACCAGCAAGCGGTCCAGATCGTCCGCCATCGCCGCGGCGCTGGCGTAACGATCCTCGCGGCGCGGCGTCATAGCCTTTTGCACGATCGTCTCAAGATCGCGCGGCACGCCGGGCGCCAGCGTGCGAACCGGCACCGCGCCTCGCTCGATCGCCGCCGTCACCTCGCCGGGCGATCGGCCGGCGAAGGGCGGGCGCAGCGCCAGCGCGTGGAAGAGCGTGGCGCCCAGCGAGTAGATGTCGCTCTTGGCGTCCGTCGCGCCGACCCCACCCGCGAGCTGCTCGGGCGAGGCGTACGCGGGCGTCCCCACAAAGCCCTCGGCCCTGGTCGCCACACCCGACTCCGGATCACGCACCAGCCCGAAGTCCGACAGCAGCGGCGTGCAATCGCGTCGAAGGAGTATGTTCGCTGGCTTCACATCGCGGTGCAGCAGACCCGCGCCGTGGACCGCTTCGAGCGCACGCGCGATCGCCACCCCCAGACGCGCCACGAGCATCCAGTACGGAATCTCCCCCAGCACCGACGCGCCGGAGCCGAGGTAGGCGCGAACGTCCTCGGTCCTTGGCGGCGTCCCGATCGAACTCAGGTGGTCGATCACGTCGTGCAGCGACGAGCCGTCCACCAGTTCCATCGCAAACGCGATGACCCCGCCCTCACGCACGACATCGTGAACTGTCACGACGTGCGGGTGGCGCAGGCGCGCGATCGCGTTGGCCTCGGCCTGGAAGCGATCTCGTGCCCGCGCCGAGACCGCCGCGCCCGCGGGCAACACCTTGAGCGCCACCGAGCGTCCGCCCAGGCGTTCCTGACGCGCCAGGTACACCGCACCCATCGCGCCCGAGCCGAGTTCCGACAGGATCGTGTACCCCGGCACGGCCGGCGATGCGTCCGCCGGCGCGCCCATCACCGCCACGTCCCTGGCCAGTGCCAACAACCGATCCGCGTGGTCGGACAGGTCGGGGCGATCCGGGAACAGCTTGTCCGGGGAGATCGGCGTACCGTCTTCCCAGGAGGACAAAGCGCGATCGAACGCTTCATCGAGCAGTGCCTGATCCGATTCGGACATGGCCGTGCCCATCGCCTCGTCCCGCCGAGTGGGGATGTGATTCGTGTTGTTCACATCTCTCAAACGCAATCCGGTCCGCCGGTTGTCGGTTCACCGACGGAATTTCGCGCACTTCGACCGATTCCCGCCTCGCGCAAACGCCGCCGGTACAACTCCGCGCCCCGGCGCAGCCGGGAACGGACCTCGGTCATGGTCAGGCCAAGTTCGGTCGCAATCTGTTCGAGTCCGAGTTGATGGAACAGCCGCAGCCGCACGACCTCGCGCAGGTCCGGCGGGACGCGCTCGATCGCGTCAGCCATCACGGCGGCCTGCTCTCGATGTCGCGCCAGGCGGCTCGGCGTGCCCGAACCCGGCGTGGCGATGCTCCCCCATGAGCCGGGCGCGACGTGCTTCCGTCCGCCGCCACGCTTGATCGCGCCCGAGCTTCGGAGGGCATCCTTGATCCGATGGTCAATGATCCTGAGCACCCAGGCCCGGAAGGCGCGGGGAGACGCGAACTTGGCGCTTGCATGTCCGCGCCATGCGCGCACGAGAGATTCCTGCAGGATGTCCTCGGCGTCGATCCGCCCGAGCAGAGATGGACCCAGCCGCGACTGAATGACGACCAGCAGCGACGCGGGCCCGACCGACTCGACCAGCCGCTCCCACTCGCCGGGCGATGCACCGAGTGACGCTCCGGGCGGGATGCTCGTGTCTGGGTTGTGCTCCGGATCAGGCAAGAGTGCAGATTACATGATGCCGCGAAGAAGCACAACAACTTCATGACCGGGTGTCGCGACGTGAAGCAGGATGCAACTGGTTGGCGGTGTGGCGCGGAACGATTCTGGGGTGATCCGGAGTCAAGCGAGAGGGGCAAGGGCGAAGTGGGTCAGCACCCGAGATCAAAGTGATCAGCGAACTCGTCGTAGTCGTTTCCGTTGACGAAGCCGTCGTGGTTGAAGTCAGCCATCGGGTCAGCCTCGTCGAAGAGCACGGCGAAATCGTCGTAGTCGTTCCCGTTGACGAAGCCGTCGTGATTGAAGTCCGCGGGACAACTCGGGCAGCCGTAGCGAGCGAAGTTGACGCTGGTCATCCCGCCCGCACGGTTGAACTGGCCGGCGACCAGGAGCTGGCCATTGCGTGCAAAGTTCAGGCCGTACACAACCGAGTAATCGGAATACCCGCCATCAACACCGAGCCCGACTGAAGACCAGGAGTTGCCATTCCACCTCGCGATATTGCTCGCGGCGGTGCCGCCGACCGACGTGAACTGTCCGCCGAGGTAGACATCTCCATTGCCCTTGACGGCGACCGCGTACGCGCCGCCATCATCGAGCCCACCGCCAAGGCCCGACCACGATGCGCCGTTCCACCTTGCCACGCCGCTGGAGGGAGACGAAAAGACTCCGGCCGCGAGAATGTCGCCGCTCGGCGCGACGGCCAGCGAGTACACCGTCGAATCGGTGCCGGAGCCCATCGCGGTCCATCCCTCGGCGTCGTTGTAGCGTGCGATGTTTGACATCGGCACGCCGCCCGCCTCGGTGAAGAAGCCGCCGGCGACGAGGTCGCCGTTCGGTAACGCGGCCAGCGAGATGACGCCCTCGCCCGACGCGCCGACACCGCCGCCGGGGCTGGTCCAATGCGTCACGTTGGTGTCATAGATCGCGACGTTGTTCAGCGGAACGCCATCGATCTCATAGAAAAGGCCGCCCACCGCGATGTTCCCGTTGGGCAGCGTGGTCATTGAGTAGACGTATGCGTTCGGCGTGTACACGCCGTCGGTCGTCCACGACGTGCCATCGAAAATCGCCATGCCATTCTGAGGATCAACCGAGGCATCCTGCCCGGGCAGCCAGAACCCGCCCCCGACCAGATAGACGCCCTCGGAGATTTCGATCGCGTCGCTTACAAAGCCGGCCAAGCCCGGCGAGCCGACCGCCGACCATGTGGCGCCGTCAAAGCGGGCCACGGCGCCGGGTGCGGGCCCCGCTCCCGCGGTCGTGAAGGCTCCGCACGCAAGGACATCGCCATTCGCCAGGGGCTTGGCCGTGATCAGCCAGTCATTGAAGCCCGTTCCGAGGCCCGACCACGAAGACCCGTTCCAACGAGCGAGGTTGGCGGTTCCCTGCCCGCCCGTGCGATTGAACTGTCCGCCGACGAGGAGGTCGCCGTTCGAGAGTTGCAGCAGCGTGTCGCCGAAGACGCCGTTGTCGTATCCGTCGCGGAGACCACCGCCGATCTCGGACCACGTTGAGCCGTTCCAGCGTGCGATGCCGTGCGCGAAGGGAGGAGTGTGCTCTCGGATGTACGAGTTGCCCGCGACGATTACGTCGCCGTTCGGCGTCGCGGCGATGGCCATGCCCATGAACTCGTCGCTGAATGTACCAAGACCATCACCCAGAGCCGACCAGGTTGTGCCGGCGGAACTGGTCGTGCTGTTCCAGCGTGCGATACCGCTGGCCGTCTCTCCGCCAGCGTTGTTGAAGACACCGGTCGCCAGCAGGTTGCCGCCGGGCGCGATCGACAGCGCCCAGACGTCGTAGTCCATCCCACCGCCCATGTCATTCCACGTCGCGCCGTCCCAGCGAGCGATGCGTCCACGGGGTTGTCCTCCGGCGGTCGTGAAGTCACCGCCCGCGACCACATGCCCATTGGGAAGCACCGCCAGCGCATAGACCGGGTACAGCCCCTCGGAATCACCGACCCCACCGCCGAGGGAGGACCATGCCGCGCCGTCCCAGCGAGCAACACTGTGCGCGACGACGCCGCCCGCGATCAGAAAGTCCCCTCCGGCGATGACGTCGCCGTTTGGCATGATCGCCAACGCGCGGACCGACTCGACGATCGACTCGGCACCCTGCACGCCGTCGCCCATCGCGTGCCAGTTCACACCGTCGAACTCCGCGATGTTGTTGACGGGCACGCCGCCCGCCTCGAGGAACTCACCGCCCACGACCAGTCGCCCGTTGGGACGGGCCGCGAGTGCGTAGACGGTCGCAAGGCCCGAGACCCCGCTCCCCAGCGACGACCACTGCCCGGTCGCCGGGTCCCACATGGCGATGTTCGCGGCCTGCGCGCTGCCCGCAACATCAAAGCGCCCGCCGATCACGACCTTGGGCGTGATCGGTCCCGAGCCGTCAGGGTCCCACGTGGTGGAGCACGCGACATAGAGGTTGGTGCCCGCGACACCATCTCCCGGAAGCCAGTCGGGCTGCGTGCATTGGGCCGATGCACCGGCCGCGAGGCCCGTGGAGATCACGATCATCGCAGCGATTGGACCACTCTTCAGCATCATGGCGGGTTCCTTCGTCGGTTTTCTACAGCCGGAGCGCTCCGAGCGCGGAAAGCTGCCCTCGCCCATCCTACCTGGCCCGCGCGACGGCACAAGGCCATTTCGCACAAAGATAGAAATTCGTACGAAAAAACAGAGCGGTCTAGGATCGCGGCGTCAACTCCGGTACACTGCGATCATGAGCCAGCCCCGGTCCGCCGCGATCGCGACCCCTCAGTTCCGCGTGGACTGTGCACGCGTGGTGCGCACGCTGAGGTCGGCTGTCCGCCGATTGCTCGCCGACTCGCCCGGCCGCATCACGCGTGCGACCGACCTGCAGAACGCGCTGGGAATCCGGGCCCCATTGGCGTGGCAGGTGTTCCGTCTCGCCAAGACGAACGATCCCCTCGAGAGCGTTCCATTCACGCCACTTCCGGAGGCGATGAGCCGCGTGTTCGACGCGGGCCAGCGCGCGGGGTGGGATGATGCCCACCTCGAGCATGCGCGTCGGGCGTATGAGAAGTTCCAGGCTTTCGTTTCCAAGCACGCGGGAGACCGCGCGACCTTTGACGCGATGGTGTCGGGCCTGGGTGGTGAATCGAACGAGCAGGTGGATGTTCGCGCACGCCGGGCCGCGTTTCGAGCGTGCGCTCCGCTGTGGGGCCTGCGGTCCGCCCTCACCTACCGATGCCTCATCGCCGCCCTGGATCGCCCGGGAACCACGCCACTCAGCGCGATCATCCAGGGCTCAAGCGGGGTGCGGGCGCTGCGCCCCGGGCGAAGCCTGCCGATCTGCCGCCGAACGATCACCATGACCCTGGCCGACAAGGCCGTGCCGGAATTCACGCCCGGCACGAACAGCACGGGATTGCTCGAGGATTTCTGCAGCGCCAATCTCTCTCGCGTCACCACGAAGCGGCGTGGCTCGGTCGCCCACGATTTCGTCGAACTCTCGGGCGTCGGACTCACCGCGGAGACCGATGTCTTTCTCTCAACCAAGCTCCGCACGGGTCTCACCGACGATGAGCCCGAACTCGGCGTCACGTCGATGGTCCGAGTTCCCACGGAGCTCTATGTCGCCGACCTGCTGGTGCCCGTGGGCGCGATGGACCCGTCGTCGGCCGCGGTCCGCGTCTTCGGCTGCTTGGAGGACGTTTCGGCCGCCGAGACCGCGTCGGCAGAGTATCGACTGCCGTCCTCGCACACTCCTGAGTATCTCGGGAGGTCCATCGACGCGCTGCATTCCGATCGATTCCCCCGCTGCCCGGAGCTCATTCGCTTTGTGCTCCGCGACCTTGGGCGTTCGAGAGAGGAGTTCGACATCTTCCGTTGCCGGATTCCCTATCCCATGCTGCACACCTGCATCGGGCTCGATGTCTATCGCAAGGGGTTGTAGTGTTCGCGGGCGTTCGCGAGTCGAACCGCGGCCGTTCATCGATGATCTTGCGCCGGTTCAGGATCGCCGATGAACTCATGGTTCCACGGTCTCGGCTGGAGGTGGCGCGGAGAACACACTTCGTCTCGCAGGGTCGACTTGGCCTCCACAAGATCGCCATGAAGCGATGAGCCGCTCGTCCTCCGACATCCTCGATCTCCGCTACCACCCGCACGACGACTCGCCGCAGGCCATGCAGGTGCTGGCGATGATCAAGGGCGTGGTCGGCGCCGCGAGTCAAGAACAGCTCAAAACCGGCAACGTCTGCAAAACCGGAGGCGCGCAAAGGGCCGGTTCTTGGGTCTCTTTTTGGTCTCAGGACTTTCAGCCGCGGAAGGTCCTCTGGAGACCGCTGGAATTCCAGGCACCGCGCGGTGGGGTCGCCAAACGCGGAGAATGCTGCCCTCTCCGCGTGCGGGCCGATTCGAGTCAAAGGCAGTAAAGAACAGTCAGCGCAAGCCAGCGCCGGCGGCAGAGCCCTCAAAGCGGAGAGGGGGGGATTCGTCCCGTCCTTGTCCCGATCATTGCCGGTCTTTGGCGATTCTGCTCTAAGTATCTGTCGGGGCATTCTTTGTGAGTTGTCAGCTCGGTCCAGTTTGTTGATTGTTGGCCTTTCTGAGGCACCTCCATGGGACTCGGTTTGGGACTCGATCTACGGTGCCGAGCTCAGTCTTGGGAGGCTCGCGAGACCGCAAAATAATTGTGCAAAATCTCGGAAAGAACGCGAAGTGAAGATCCCCGAAGCGTTCTACGGTACAACCGGAGATAGCCAATGAAGAGTGATCTACAGCTCGGGCAAAGCGACCAGTTTCCCCTTGAGTGCGTTACGGGGATGTGGTAGGCCTGATCAGATTCAGTCCACCACCAACTCGCAAGGCCGCTTGACCGAACAACAGAATTCCTTTGATTCCTCCGTGGGCGACACAGCCCGGCGGCGCGAGACGGCCCAAACCGATCAGTTTGGGCTGACCGCTGACGCACAGAAGATTCGTGATGCGCTGATGCATGATATCGAGCGAGGCAGGCGATTGGGCGTCAACCTGGAGACCGCCGAGGCCATCGTGGCCAAGCATCTTGACGGTCTCGATGATTCAACCAGACGCTCAGTCCTGCGCTCTCTCGTTGATCAACTCAGGGTTCGATGACCTGGTGCATCGCGTACCTCCTCTTCATCGCCGTTTGGTGATTCGGTGCGAGTCCCGGAGGTGCCCTTTGAAATATCGAGATTCATGTCGATGCGCACCTGCCGCGTTGGATAGGTGCGCTCATGAATACGATTTCCGTAGACCAACCTGAGCGTCTGGAGCCGCTCAGATTCGTGCATCGCCTCTTGAACCGGGGATTCACGATGGAAGAGGCCGAGGACTGCTGCATGACCGCATTTGTATGCTGCTTGCAGCTCTCGTCCGGAGCCGAAATGCCGTCTGATGCCCTTCTTTGGACATGCACACTCCATCGGGCCTGCGATTTAGTCCGTAGGCGTCAGCGCGAGCGACGAATGCTCATCGATATCGCGCGTGGAGCGTCCAGCGATTGGCACGAAGCACCAGATACGGAGTGGCTTCTGACGCGACTCCGTCTGCTCCCCGAGGATTTGCGGAGTTGTGTCATCCGCAGCTTGGTGTATCGTGTACCGCTGCGCGACCTGGCCGCTGAACACTCGGTCTCGATCAGCACCATGCAGCGTCGGATTGCCAGAGCGCTCTCGGACATGCGGGCCGCCAGCGAATGCTCGGAGATGCTCCTCGCTCCGTCAACGCAGTCGCAATGCGCTCGTATCGAGGCTCCGTTCGATCCGAGCGCGATGCAGCCGAACAGCATGCCGATGCAGGCAGAGGCTATCCGCAAACCGCGCACCCGGTGTCGATCGGGGTGCGAATAGCATCACATGGCGATGCGACTGAGCGAAGAATAGCTCGATTGGCGGGCGGAACGGATGCGCGGTCGCATCGGCATCGTTCCGTACGACCGGCGCCGTTTGAGTCGGGGTGGCGTTGAACCACGGCGCCAACTCCACTTCTGGCCAGGTAAACCGCGCACATTCTCGGAGCTGATGGAGGCCCGTAGTTCGTGCGACACGTTGTCACGCATTCGGCGGCTACCGATCCGTGCGACCAAAGTCGGCTTCAATCGTGAACCCGGGTCGCGGCGCCGTTTGCTGGAAGACCCCGCCCAGCATCGCGGGGATGTCGGGGGCTGTCGGCGCGGGGAATGAACAAGGGCCGCTCGCGAATACCGATCTCGCGGCGAGGGTGCGATAGAGCAGTTGCTGCGGTAATAGCCCAATGGCCCGCAGCGTGATCCGTGCCCGCGGGTCCGATGCTGGAGGCTTTGGACATGACTCCCATCCGTCACCCAATGGGCCTCCGTCAAGCGGCACGGCCGGGACTCTCGCCTTGCCCTTAAAATCGGGCGCGGTCACGTTGAACGAGCCCACCAACCGAAATGCGTTCAGAGTTGCGTAGTACCAAGCCCAGACGATGTACATCGAGATCCGGAAAGGGGGGCAGCCCGTGACGGGCTGCAGCTCAAAATCCGCCCTTGCATCCTCCGGACCATGGTGAACCAAGCCGTTGGCGCCGCTCGCGTCGCTGTGATTGAATAGCCCAATGCTGGCCGCTTCGATCACCGCGGCGATTGGAGCGGTGTCTTGCCCGATGCGTGTGTGCAGCGAGAGCACGTCTCTCCAAAGCAGTTCGGGTGGCGCCTCACCGCCCTTGGCTTCAACGTGGAAGAAGAACCCTGGCAGCGCCACGTACGCGCTCAGGAGGAGTTCACTCGGTTTCTCAGGAGGAGCATCGTCGAAGAAGCGGCAGCACGAAACCCCACTGGCCCTTGCCTTTGCAACCGCTGGCTCGGTGAACCCGCTTCGTGAGTAGAGAACACCCTGCGTCGCGCCGAGCGACCGCATCTCAGCGGCAAACGTCTCCGCCTCGCCGATGTCCAGGGGCCGCGAGTGATCCTTGCAGCTCACCAAGATTGACATCGGAATGTGATCGCCCAAGCGAAGCGTGATCCAGGCATCCGCTTGACGCAGCGTGCCCGTCTGCACGTCCGGCACCTTGACGTCAAACTGAACCACCGCCTCCGGCATCAGTTCGCGAGCGAACTCGTACACCACTCTTTCAAATTGCTCGCCTCGTCTGGCCAAGAAGGCTCTCCACACCGTTGAGCCGTGGCGGGCTTCCGCCTGCGGTCGGTTCTGCCTGATCATAGGTGTTGCCGCCGCGCGAACGCCGCGATGACACGATCGGATGTGCGAGAGTGCCACCAGCGTTGCGTGCATTCCGGTTTCTCCTTGCTCTCTGGGTTGTTGATGTCTGGACCCTAACCGACGTGCTCACGCACTCAAGGGGATCCCCATCTTCCTCCGGCTTGAAGCGGTCCACGTTTCACGGACTTCAAGCCTCCGTGCAGACGGGGAGAGCCTCCGGCTCCGCCCCTCCCCTTGCGGCCGCTCCGCTCGCCGGTTCTGCCGGGTCTATCAACAACCCAACTAAGGAGAACCTCCATGATCACAACGCCCAAGAAGCCAGTTCACACCATCCGCCGCAGTCACATCCATCTCGCGGTCTGGGCCCACCCGACGCCCAAGGGCACGAACTACTCGATCAGCTTGGAACGCCGCTACAAGAAGGACAACGAGTGGAAGTGCAGGCGAAGCGGGTTCTTTCGGGAGGATGTCGAGCCCATCACCGAAGCAGTGAAAGCGGCCGCAGTCTGGATCGAATCGCAGGGGAAGCCCGAGCCCAAGGCCGAGTAGCCCCTTCGAACGGCTCTCGCTTCCGCGGGGCCGTTCACCTTCCTCCACAGCTACGAAAGGACCACATCATGACCTCAGTATCACTTCTGGAAGCGAGCGGCCTCGCCTACCGCTCGATGCAGCACCATCTCGATCAGGCCGCGATCTCACTAGATGAAGCGCGACAACTCCATCGCACGGACTCGATCCTTGGATGCCTTCTCTATCTGGAAAGGAATCTCGGGCAAGCGCTCTCGCTTTGCCAAGCCGTGGCCGCGCTTCACCAGTGCCTTCGAGATGCGAACGCTGACCAAGTCTGACCTGTCCGGTCGCACCGCCGATCCGCGGACATGACCGGCTTGGTCAGAGGCTCTTGAAGCCGGGCGCGATCACGGCATGATCCGCTCACACCTCACCCTCGCAAAAGGAGTCTACATGGCAAGCACACATTCCCCAACCATCTTCCAAAGCGGCAGCGTTCGCGCCACCGTCTCGAACCCGGGCAAGCCGGCTGTTCGGTTCACGCTCGAACGTCTCGCCGCGGGCGGTCAGAGCCACTGGTTCCCAACCGCGAGCTTCTCGCCGCTCGAGAGCGCGGCCGTGATGGAGGTTCTGCAATCTGCACTCGATCACGTCAACGACCCCGGAAAGACGAACGGCAGGCCCAAGCCTCCGCCGGTCCCCGCACCTCAGGCGGAGCAAGAGCCCGCGACGCCGAGCACCGACTCGAAGGAACCGCCGTTTACACCGACGAGTCGGCCAACCACAAACGCTGTCGCAAGTGAGCCGCCAGGAACAATGGGAGTCGGGGTGGCTCGTCCCGGAAGCGTTCCGCCAGCGGCGCCGCCACGCGGAGCCCCACCAAGCCGCCGTGCAACGCCGAGGCCAAAGGTACGGGCCCCCCTCAAGCGTCCCGCTCACCCAACCCGACCGGCACGGTCGCGATGAAGTCGGAGGAAGCCCGGAAGATCGCCGACGACGCACTAGCCAGGCTTTCGGAGGGGTTGAAGGCGGGCCGCAGTGAACAGCTCCTGGCCTACCTGACGGCGATGGCGAAGTTCCATCGCTACAGCATCCACAATCTGATCCTGATCGTTTGCCAACGCCCGGATGCGACCCATGTCGCCGGGTTCCACACGTGGAAGCAGTTGGGCCGATTCGTCAGAAAGGGCGAGAAGGGCATCCTCATCCTCGCACCGATGCTGCTTCGGAAGTCGGAGGATGACGTCGATCCTGGCGACACCCAGGAGAAACGGCGAGTCCTTCGGTTCCGAGCAGTCTATGTGTTCGATGTCTCTCAGACCGACGGCAAACCGCTTCCTGATACGGTCCGCTTCGCGGGAGATCCGAGCGGACACCTTGACCGGCTCAGAAGGACGATCGCGGGCGCGGGGATCACGGTGGACTACGGCGGCGTTCCGCCTGGTGCGGATGGCGTCTCAACAGGCGGTCGGATCGGTCTGCGTCCCGGCATGGCGCCCGCCGAGGAGTTCGCGGTGCTGGTGCACGAGTACGCCCACGAGTGCCTCCACCGGGGAGATGACCGGCCGAAGTCGAAGAAGGTCCGCGAGACCGAAGCCGAGGCGGTCGCGTTTGTCGTTTCGACCGCCATCGGGCTTGAAGCCAAGACCGCCAGTAGCGACTACATTAGCCTCTATGACGGGGACGACGACGTGCTCGCCGCTTCGCTGGACCGCATCCAACGAACCGCCGCCGAGATGATGGTCGCCATTCTCGGTGAGCCCGAACGAACGCCCGAACGAGAGTCTGCCGACACCCTCATGTCCGCCGGTGCCGACTGCCGGTCAAACTCGCGGTAGCCGCCGCCGGTTCTCCCTTTTACTCATGGTGCCATTTCTACCTTGGCCCCGACACCCGTCGGGGCCGTTCTTCTTTCAGGTCCATCCGTCCTCCGAGGCCGCTCACTCGCCGCTGAGCTGAGCACACGCGTGTGCGGGTGTAGCAAAATCTCGTCTCAGAACCAAAGTGTTGCGCCTGGGCCACAGCAAGAGAATGAGCTGACAGGCTTCTTCCCTATGCACCGCATAGGTCTCGGGCGCAACGGTCCGCATCGCCGATCCACGCCGTCGACGCGCCCGCTGAAATTGTGCGGGCTCTCGAACGTCTCTCCCTGTGAAAGGAGGCCCATCATGGCCAACAATTCGACGAATTGGAACCAGAACGACTCATCCCGCCGGATCGATGCCCCGAGGCCGCAGCACCAGGTGGACCAGGATTACCACCGACAACAGGCGCTGGACCGCGACTCGCACGAGCGGCTTCGCCGGGAGAACGAAGAAGCCGATCGCCGTCGCGAGGAGCGGAGCCGGCCGCGCGGTTGGTGACCCGGGAGATCGCTGGTCAATCCGCGGGCGTCCAGTCCCCGGAACGGACTGGACGCCCGCGTTCGTTTTGCCCCACCTCCGATCCGCTCACGAAAGTGACTTCACGCGCCCCGTCCAGCAAGGCTCGACAAGTCTCCAGCGATTGTCGCCACAACTACTGGTGGTCGTGATGCACCCGAACATAATCCAGGTGACCGACCGTGCGGTTCTTGCAGCACGCGTCGGCCGCTCGCAGGACGATACTCTTGACACCGTTCTGCCGAGTCAGGATCGCATGGAACCTGAGACCGACCTCGGCTCCGCACAAACCGCATCTGCCGATCGCCCGGATGGCGTGCTCTTCCTCCTCCAACGCACCCGCCAGGTTTCGGATCGCCCTCGCGATGCTGCGCAGGGCTCTTACGTCGGCGGCGACATCGTTCATGTTGATGGCCATGGTTCCTCCAATCTGAGTATCGAGCGACTTCATGTACAGCACGACTTCGAGTGGAGACTGGACCGATAAGACGCAACTCTTCGACGAATTCGGGACGCTGCCAGATACTCGATTCGAACCCTCCGGGGGTTGACGTCGAGCACTCGCCACCGCCTTTCAATGCTTCAAGCGGCGCCCAGGCCGAACAGTTCATTCCGAGTAACGGTCGCGCCATCGGCCGTTCGCGGGACCAATTGGCAAGCCGCATCGAGGATGGCATCAAGGTGCTTGCGATTACTCACATCCCAGGCGACTACTTCGACGGGAACCCCCGGAGACATGCCGACGCGAGATTGATGCGAGGCTCCCGCGGCCCCAGTCGCCGATTTCGGATTCTCCTCAGTCGCGATGAGCATTTCAGACGAGAGCAACGCCATCCAGATTATTCCTCGCTGAGGGACAACGACCATGCGGCCGTTGTCTCGGCGAATCTCGCCCGCGACCATGGCTTGGTATCGGGGCGGCGCAACTCGCCAGTGCCGCATTCGGCTCTTGCTGCTCTCGCAGAGCACACCCAGAAAACTGTCCAACGCGGTCTCGCCAGCCCGTGCGTCCAGGCGATACCGGGTCGCATAGTCCCTTATGTAATCATTCATATACGGGATGCCATCGACATCCTGACCGCTCGGCATGACGTCAGCAGTTTTGCTGTGGAGTGGGCCGACGATCGCGAGACGCGAGTTTAGGTTTTCTCGGAGACTCTTCTCGATACTGTCCGAGTACTTCTTGACCTCATCGCTAAGCTCCCCATGGAGCGCTCCCCAAAGCGGATATTCCCCCATGATCAAGACTACCGGCTCCTGGTACTGGGCGGACTGATCAAGCAAGAGCCTGGCTCGTTGCAGAATGTCGACAAAGTCCACCGGCCGGTTCACATGTGCTTCGATTGTCGCCAGCGCGTACAGCAGGCCGAGCGCGGTCAAGGCCGTTGGGCAAATGATCAGCCACGGGTTGATCAAGTCCGGATTGCATTTGTCCTTGAACACCACGGGTACCCACGGGAGCGCAACCGTCGCGATCATCAGGAGCCCGGACAAAAGCACGACCCCGGCCATCTGGTCGCGGAGCCAGAGCAATACTCTCAGTGCTCGTCGCTCTATCCATCGATCGGATCGCCAACTCGTCGACATTCCCAACCCCCTCGTCAAGTCGGTTTGGGCTACGCAACATGACCCTGACGCCGGGCGGGTGCCCGCCTGGCCGCCTTGGCGCGAACCGTGTACTTCAGTCGGATGCTACACTCGTCATCGAACGCCGCGCCGAAGTCAGCGCAGCGCGTGACCGCGATAGCATGAATCCAGTCCGGCATCATTCGCATGTTAGAGAAGGCCCGATTGCCGATCACAACCTCCTTGAGCCAGCGAAGCGGCACGTATCGCGACCAACGATGTTCTTCAGATGCGAACAGCTCGTAGCCGCTTTCCTGCAAACGCGCCTCGAGCAACTCGGCCGCGGCTCGGACAGGCGGACCAATTCGAGCGGTCGGATCGGTGAGCGGCAAACCATGGCGGCGCTGCACCTCATGCACCGAACGCCAATAGGCGTCGAAGAGCTGCCGCAACGGCGCGTTGGATGAATCCTCATCCGGGGCCCATGCGCAATCTATGGCATCGTAGAGGTCTCCGGTTTCTTCAAGCCAGAGGAGACACCCGCGTGCGCGAATACTCTCAAGAGCGGACCCGAGTGTGCTCATCCAGCCGTCGCAGCAATGAAGGACCCAGTGAAGCACAACCAGGTCGTAGCATTGGCGATGAGCGGAACAAAAATCGGCAATGTCGGACTGCCAAAACGCGGCAACGCCGCCCAGTGCGTCGCGGGCGTAATCGAGCATGGACTCTGATTGATCGATGCCAATGTACTCGCGCCCGCGGCCGCAGCGGAAGTCCCGCAACGCGTCGAGAACCGGCCGAACGAGGCGCCCTGTTCCGCAACCGGCGTCGAGGATGCGACAGATGGCGGAGTCGCCGACGGACCGGGATAAGACATCTCCGATCGCGCTCGAGGCGGCCTTCGGGTCGAGGTACCGTGTGTCATCATAAACCGCAGCGACCGTCTCGTTGAAGACGCTGATAGTCATGACTCAGACCTCCAGGGCACGACGGCGGTACTAATCGACAAAAGGAGTGCCGACGAGGCATAGCCAATGCTCCCGATAATGGCGACCAGCGCATAGAATGTCTTCGTGTCGAATACAGCAGCGGCGTCCAGCAGCATCCGCCCGGTCGAGGTTCCCGACGCTACCAGCATCTCGGCAGCGACGGTGATGATTAATCCCAGTGGAAGCGCTGTTCGCAAGCCAAAGAGCAGATGAGGCATGGAAGCCGGCAGATAGAGGCGCCACGTGCTGTCGCTCGCTGACAGGCACCAGGCTGCGGCCAGCCTTTGGAGTGTGCGTCGAACGGAGGAAGCAGCATCGGCGGCCGTGAAGATCATGGCGGCGCCGACAACGCATGAAGTCGCCAGGATACGAGACCCCATTCCGGCGCCGAAGAACATCGCGACAATGGGAACAAGCACGACCGACGGCAATGCGCGAACAAACTCGACGATCGGCTCGACCATGCGCCACGCCGTTTGATTGAAGCCGAGCAGGAAGCCGATCGGAACTCCGAAGATCGACCCCAAGAGCAGTCCCAAGAGCCATGTACTCAGGGTTGTGGCCGTAGCCAGCCAGAAGTCAGCACGCTGAAGCAGTTCTAGGAGGCGAATGCCAATGGAATGGGCGGGTGGCAACAGAATGGGATTCACGACCTCACAGAGGGCAATGATCTCCCAAGCCGCGATGGCGGCCGAAACGCCGAGCATTCGTGGCCAGGCGGTAGCCGGTTTCATGGTCGGCCACCTCCCATGAAATCGCGGGCACTCGGCAGGTCAACGTCTTCGCAAACACCGGCGCGAATAACATACGCACCGGTTGGAAGCACCTCCAAGTCCTCGGGGAGATGAGTGACGAGCAATATCGCGCAGTGATATCGAACTCGGGCAAGTATCCGGCACGCTCGTTCTCGCGAAGCGCGGCCCAGGTTGGCGAAGGGCTCATCGAGCAGGAGCCGACAGCCGGGCGTGTGAAGTGCTCGAGCAATATTGACCAGCTGGCGCTCGCCCCCGCTCAACCTGTGAGGGAGCCGATCGGAAAGGTGCGCAATCGCGAGTTCTGCGAGGAGCCAGTCCGCGTCGGGGCACGCTGGCTCCTCGATGGACACGCCCGTCTGCGCCCGCAGCTGCACGGGAGCGCCGACATTCTCTCGAACAGTGAGCCAAGGCAGCAATCCGGTAGCCGCGTCTTGAACCGCATACCCATACGGCCCCTGCGAGCGGATTACGTCGCGCAAGGGAAAACGAGCACCCGCGATGGTGTCGAGCACGGTCGACTTACCGCATCCATTCGCGCCCAGGAGAACCTTGAGCTCGCCGGTGGCCACGCGAAGACTTACTTTGAGAGTCCCCCGCACAGCTGTCGGAAGTGGGACTGTCCCAGACAGGGAGATCATGGTGTGCCGTATAGGGTTGGGGGGAATAAGTGCTGGACATCGATCGGAGCCGGCAATAGACGAGCAGAGACCATGGCCTTCACGGTCAGCTGAAGGCTATCGGTTGGGACGGGCTGTGTAGTCAGAGGAAAATAGTATCCGCCGCACTCGGCGGCTACCGACTCGTCAATCCCGAGAGCCTTGAGCATACGGACCCGCTCGCCCGCCTCATCCCCCCGAATAAGGGAGATCGCGGCGTCGATGGACGCGAGATACTCGCGAACCGCAGATTCTCGCTTCGTCCAAGTCTCTCGCCTGACCGCGCCAGCGCCACTCCAGTAGGGCGAACCGATGTACCGTGCTCTCGGGTTCGGCTCGATCAGCCTGAAATCAGGGGATCTCGCGGCGATGGATAGCGCCGGTTGATCCATGATGGCGGCGACGGCTACTCCTTTTCGAACGGCTTCGAGTGCCGCATCTCTGGTCACGACGACCGTCTCGGGAGGGGAGGCGCCCGCCGCAGCGAAGATCATCTTGACGTTCAGTTCGGTAAACGGGTTGATCGCCATCACCTGGCCCGACAACTCCTTTACCTCCCTCGCCTGGGATGAACCGCGAACGATGAACCCGTAGACCGGGCGATTCTCCAGGACCTCCGCGCCGGGCGTCAAGGCGTAGAGCTCTTCGGGGTTGTTTGCGAACACCCCAAATAGGGTGGTGAATGATGTCGGGCTGAGAACGTCCACCCGCCCGCTCAGCAACGCGCTCATGTGCTCTGACGGGCTCAACTCAACCAGCTCAACCCGAAGTCCGTGTTGAGCGAAAAGGCCTCTTTCGGCCGCGACGACGACGGGCAATGAGCTCTCGTGCTTGAGAATCCCAACTCGCAGGACATTGGACGGTTCGAATGAACGATACACGGCATACGTGATAACCGCCAGAAGCACCAGCGCTCCAAGGTACCATGGCATCATTCTTCGGCGAGACTCGGTTGACATACCGGCACCCCTTCTCAAGAGTTGCACCCGGGTTAGCATAGCACCTTTTGCCGGCTAACAGCAAGGGATGCAAAGCGAGGAGAGACACAGAACATTCCCGTGGCACTTACACTCTTCGACACCATGCACAGGTGGGATGGATTTCGTCCATGACGACACGGCTGCCGGCGTACACGCCCTCGGCGTCAAGGTCTTCTCCGCGTGAGATCACGCGGTCACCAGGCCATCGGGCCGCGGACGCGCCCGACGCCGTTGATCCCATGGAACACAGCGAGTATGGGGGCTGGGAGCGCGTGGGGCACTGTTTCGTCCACGGTCCGGTCCCCGTGAGCCTAGCAGGACGCTGCAAAACCAGCTGAATTGAGCATTTCAAAAAACCGCCGGGCCGGTCCGTGCGAAGATGTCGGCCATGAGAGGCGAGCGCGACCGTCAGGGCGGGATGTTCTACGCGATCGATCTGGAAGCGCGGGTGCGGGCCGATCACCCGCTGCGGCCCATCAAGAAGATGGTGGACGCCGAGCTGGCCCGCATGGGCCACCTGTTCAACAAGGCCTACAGCGCCACCGGACGGCCCGGCGTGCCGCCGGAAGTGCTTCTCAAGGCCCTGCTGCTGCAGGCGCTCTACGCCATCCGCTCCGAGGCGCAGCTGGTCGAACGCATCGACACCGACCTCTTGTTCCGCTGGTTCCTGGACATGGACCCGGCGATGGACGTGTTCGACCCCACCGCCTTCACCCACAACCGGCCGCGACTGCAGGAGTTCGGCATCATCCAGCGCTTCTTCGACGGCGTGGTCCGCCGCGCCATGGACGAGGGGCTCGCCAGCGACGACCACTTCAGCGCCGACGGCACGCTGATCCGCTCCTACGCCTCGCTCAAGAGTCTCAAGCCCATCGACCCGGCCACCGGCGAGTTCCTCCAGGACGGCGATGACGACGACACCCCCACGGGACGCAACGCCCCCGCCGACTTCAAGGGGATGAGGCGCAGCAACGCCACCCACCGCTCGACCACCGACTCCGAGGCGCGGCTGTACCGCAAGGGCGACGGGCAGCCGACCTATCTCTACCACTCGGCCCACGCCATCACCGAGAACCGGCACGGCCTCATCATGGCGGTGGGCGTGGACGCGGCCGACGGGCACGCCGAACGCCGCGCCTGCGCGGCGCTGCTCGACGACCTGCACGAGCGCGGCGTCGAGCCCGCGACGCTCGGGGCCGACAAGGGGTACGACGACGGGGTCTTCATCCAGACGCTCGAAGCGCGCGGGATCGACCCGCACGTGGCGATCAAGAAGGGCAGGATCAGCCTGGAGACCGACGGGGGCGTGATCCGCTGGCTGTGCCGGGCCATGAGCCGGTACAAAGACTTCAAGACCAGCCAGAGGCGGCGGAAGATGATCGAGGAAGGGTTCGGCTGGATCAAGGACTTCGCGGGGCTGGGACGCACGAGGCTGGTGGGGCGGTGGAAGATCGCGATGCAGGTGATGATGACCGGCGCGGCCTACAACCTGGTGCGGATGGTCAGGCTGCTGGCGGCGTAACGCGCGGGCTCATCAACTCAACACGCCGGAGCCTCACGGAATCCTCGCGGAAAACCTGGGGCAACAGCCGTTTTGCAGCGTCCTGCTAGCTACCAGATCATGTACCATTTGAACGCAAGTTTCTCGGGCTCTCCCAAGAGGCGGGCACTCACGCCGCGCGGTAAGCTCCGCGTCCCTCTCGGATCAGATGTCCGCTCTGGACGAGCTTGGCGAGCGTCTGGGCCACCATGACGCGCTGGCTCTTGTCGCTGCCGTCGCTCTTGAAGCCGGACTTCTGCACGGCGTCGAAGACTTCGGTCGGACCGCGCGTGCCGCCATCCTTCATCACCTGGAGGATCGCGTGCTTCAGCGTGCCCGCGCGGGGTTGAACGGCGGCGGACGCCGCGCCGCGACCGGAACGTGGCGTGCCTCGCGGGGCAACAGCCGAGTCCATGGATGCCACCCCTCCGAGCCGCGACGCCAGTTGCCGGCGGAGCACGTCGAGCTCTGCCTGCCTGGAATCAAGCTCCCGCATCGCGGCCTGGAACGCCGCCTCGGCGCGGTCGAATCTCTTGACCAGCGCCATCAGCGAACCACCACTGACCTTCGCTGACCCGCCAGCCTCACGATCGCGTTTCTTTGCCATCCCAAATTCCTCATGAAGGGAGATCACATCAACCAGTATCCCCCCACAGTAGGTGGGATGTCAGATCGGGCACGGACATCCAAGCGATGAGAGAGTCAGCGTCCGACGGCCTGATCCCAAGCGGCGCGAACAGCCACAGCGTTAGCGTTCAAGCGTGACTGCGCCGCGGAGGCTTCGGGATCAGCGTCGGCCTGGGCAAGAAGTGCTGTCGTCTCGTGCGCCAAGTCCTCACCGGTCGCACTGGCCGATCGGGCCTGACCAAGGGCATCCCGGAGCGCGTCGGCCTTGGCCGCATCGGGTGCCGTCGCCCGGTACTTGAGCGGGAGGTCGTGCGGGGCGGATCGGATCGCCGCCAGTGTCTGGGTCTGCTCATGGGAGAGCACGCTGCTGGCGGCCGCGATGATCGCGGTGAGCGTTGCTTTTCGCTGGGTCTCGGCTTGGGTCAGCGCCGCCTCAACGGCACGCATCCTCGCGGTGTCTGCATCGTGTGCAGCACCGGCCCGCACTTTGGCCTGGAGATTCTCCAATTCAACCTTGGCAGTTCGATAGGAGTCATCCGCCGCGGCAAGAGATTGTCCCTGCTCCCCCAGCACGCCGCGGGCCAGGCTGACGACCTCCGCGACGCGGGATACCTCCACTCCGGCGGCCGCCAAGTGATCGGCGCCGAGCCCGGCCCGCGTAAGCACCATCTTCAGCTGGCGATTCGATTCCTGATCCATGCGGCTTTGCGCAAGCGCCGCGGCGGCTTTGGCCGGCGCGCGGTGAGCGTTGAAGATGCTCGCGAGCGCATAGGTGCCCGCGGCGCCCGCGATGAGCACACTGGTGACGCCGACGACCACGATAAGGGCCGAACCGGAACGAGGAGTCTTCATGAGGGTGCTCCGGGTTGCTCGAGCCGAGGCGACCGATGGCCGCATCGGAAAGTGCTCGATGCGGATGTTCTCATGTCCGCTCCCGATCCGCAAGCCGGGTTCCGCGAATTCTCATTGGTGAGAAGAGCGCGCGATCGTAATGATCGCCAGCGCGGCACCCAGCATAGCAGTTCGCTGTGGTCCGCAGTGAGGAGGATTCCAATCCAACATGACCTTCGTCGACCCGGTGAAACACCCGGCTCTCTGCTCACGAGTTTTCCACTTTTGCGATCTTCACACAAGAGCGATTGGCGCGGGAATCTCCGCGCGGCATACTGGATCAACTTGAAGATCACTCCGGATTCGTCGCCCGAATTCGGAACATGTGACGACTCGCCTTGTCGGAGTATGTCATGAACCCCAGCCCATACGCCAACACCTCCGGTTCCTTTAGTCAACTCGGTGGGGCGACCATTCTGCACAGCGCGTGCGGTCCGCGTTCCCGGCGCGGTGGGCTGGTGATCAGACTGGCGATCATCGCCATGGCGTTCTTCGCCATGCCCGCATTCGCGTGGCAGACCTGCGAGGCGAACGATAATCTGTGCCCCGACGAAGAAGGATTCGATTGGTCGGCGTACTGCGGCGGCGGAAGCTGCGGGCTGGACGACCTGTACGACAAGCTCGAGGACTGCTATTGCGCCGCCCCTGAGTCGGAGGGGTGCATTCTTCCGCCGTCCGTGTGGCAGGCCGCCATCGCTCGCCTCAACGCCGAATGCGACGGGTGCGATCGCAACCACCCTTCCTACTGCGTTCCCAGCGTGGACAAGTGCGAGGCCGCCGCGGAGTACATCGCGTCGTACGATCGGCGTCACTCACCCGACCTTACGGACGAAGAGAAGTGCTTCATCTACGCATCCTTCGGATGCATGGAGCGTGCCAACTGCGATGTCGTCGGCCCGGGCGATGGCTATCCCCCCTGGGACCCGATCATCCCACCCGGCAGCACCTACTCCTACCCGTGGGTCTTCAACGACCTGCACGGGCTGGGTGATCCGTACGGCGACACGCCGCACGCGGCCGGCGGGATCAACCTGGCCACTGGCATCTATACCGGCACCGAGATCGATTTGTCGCTGCCCGCGCCGGGCTTCTCGTGGCGGATCGGGCGTTGCACCATCCCGAACACGCCGAACGGCTCCGGCAACTATGTCGACGCCACGGAAACCGTCCAGGGGTTCAACTGGCGGCAGTTGTCCATGCCGACCCTCCAGATCGGCAACGACCCCCGGTTCGGCAACGAGTTGCTGCTGATCGATTTCCACACGGAGGGCAAGCTCCTCTTCGCCCAGATCGGCGCGACATCGGATCTCTACTTGCCCGTGGGTGATTTTCACGGCGCGGTCAGGAAGAAAACCCTGTCGGGCGTCACGCTATACGAGTTCACGGATCAGCGGGGCACGGTCAGCGAGTTCTTCGCGCCCTCCGGACCAACTCCAGGGTATCTGTGGCGCATCACCGACGCGCACGGCAACTCCGCGTGGAGACACCACCCCAGCGATCCGTCCGCGACCGGGATCGGGGCGGACAAGGTGGCGGACGCCGCCGGAAGAATTTATGAGTACGAGTACGGGACCATCGGCACATCGACGAGGCTCCTGCGCGTGATCGTAAAGACCAAGACCGGCGGATTGTGGCATGACAACACCGCTTCCGGCGTCACCGAGATCGCCAGAGTCACCTACGACTATTACACAACGACCCAGTCGAATGCCGGCGTGGCCGGCGACTTGAAGACCGTCACCGTCAGCCGCAAGCTCAGTGATTCGAGCCTCTCCGACGATCGCGTTCGTTACTACCGCTACCTGACGTCGGGCAGCTCGCCCGCGCTCGTCCACACCCTGTGGCTCATCGTCGGCGAAGAAGGCACGCGGGCCTACGATTGGCTCGACTCGACCTTCGACGGCGACTACACCGGGGCCTCGGACTCCGCGCTGGAACCCTACGCGGAGAAGGTCCTGAGCTACATCTCGGTCAGCGACCCGCGCGTGGACGAGTACTTCATGAACGGCAACTGCGGGTGCGGCGGCGGTTCGTCGGACGAGAAGTACACACTGACCTACAACGACAATGCGACGACCTACACCGACACACCCTATTCGTACGATTCCGAGTGGAAGAGCCGAACGATCATCGAGCAGCCCGATGGCACCTTCGTGACGCTCTACTTCGACGAGCTGTACAAGATGCTCGCCAAGGTCGTGACCGACGCCGACCCGAGCACCACATCGCCGGCTCCAAAGGTGTGGGCGACCCGATACTTCCGCAACGATAGCGGGCGGACGGAGAAAGAATGCACGCCCGCCAACGTCACGAGCTACACCCACAACCCAAGCCCGCTGACGATTTCCAACATCGTCCCGTGCAGCACCACCACCGGCCTCGTCCGCGTCTTTGATTACTACGCTGGCGCGAGCATGGACGAGCTCCTGCACACCGCGCGGTGGCAGGAGGGCACGGCCGCGTCCAGCGCCAACTCGTTCTACGAGGTGACGCGGTACTTCTTCGAGCGCGAGTATCAGGTCGGAGTCGAGTCCGGAACCCACATGGGCGACGAACTCGTCTACACCATCCCGCGCCCCTTCCTGTTCTCCGACTGGAGCTACACGGTCGCGGATGATGTCAAGTCGGACGACACGGCCGCCACGGGCTCCTATGAGACGCTGACCGAGTACGAGTTCTACGAGGAAACGGACCCAGAACTCATCGGTTACATCCTTCCCAAGGTCATCACCGTCACGCCGCCGATTGTGGACGCGGCTCACAATGGCTCCGGGGCTGCAACGCCATCATCCCGGCATCTGCTTGAAGATGGCCGCACTGACTTCGTGAAGTCGGCAAATGGGAGGATTTCCTACACCAAGTACGACACGGTGACGGGCCTGCCCTCGGTCTCGGTCGCCGACGCTGACACGTCCCGCACCGCGTCAGGCCAAGTGTTCAACGGCGTGACCATTGAGACCGGATTCTCCAGCAGCGGTGGGGGCACGCCCCTCCACTACGTCACCAGGTACGATTACGACGCGCTTGGGCGGCCGACCACCAGCACGCTCCCCAGCCTGCGCGTCACCGAGAACTACTACACCAGGCTCGAGGACCGGCGCACGGTGGTGGTTTCGAGCCCGCGCAAGACCTCGACGCCCACCTGGTACGGGCCCGTCAGCTATTCCGTGGCCAACCACGCGGGCCGGAGCGAGTTCAGCGGCCTGATCGCGGTCGCCGACGCGGGCACCACCTCGGCGCTCTCGACCTGGATCTCCGCCGAGGAGTTCAACCCCATCGCGGCCGTCAGCACGACCGCCTTCGCGGATTCGACGCCGCTCCGGCGCATGAGCATCACCAAGTACGACAAGGCGGGCGTGCGCGCAACGGAATCCCGCGCCTACTTCACGGTCCCGAGCGCGGCGAACATCGACGTCACGACCAATTTTGACGCCACCACCTACGCCTACGACACCATGGGGCGGCGCATCCGCGTCAAGGACCCGACCGCCACCATCACGCGGACGACCTTTGACGCCCTCGGCCGCGCCACCGAGTCCTGGATCGGCACCAACGACCACGACTTTGACCAAGGCGAGTCCTCAGGCACCGACAACATGACCAAGGTGTCGGTGACGGTCTTCGACTCCGGCAACGACAAGGGGAACAGCTACCTCACCAGCCGCAATGCCGACCCCGATGGCGACTGGACCGGCACGACCAGCGACCAGCGGATCACGATCTATACCAACGACGTCCGCGGCCGCCCGGTAATCCTAACCAACCCCGACAAACCGCACGTCCTCAACCTGTTCGACAACCTCGGCAGGGTGATTGCGCGCGGGTTGTACAGCTCCACGGGGAGCCTGTCCCTCGATAGCGATCCGAACGAAGTGGGCGGAGCTCGGCTCGACCTGACCCAGACGTTTTATGACGAGCGCGGACGGGTCTGGAAGACCATCACCCACAAGATCGACGCGAGCGACGGATCGAAACTCGACACGCTCGCCAGCCTGACGTGGTACGACCCCGAGGGGCGGACCATCAAGTCAAGTAGCCCCGGCGGCCTCTCCAAGACTCAGTACGATCGTCTCGGGCGCACCACGCACCAATGGGTGCTCGCCAAGACCGACGACACCAACTACGCCGGCGTCTGGGACGACTCTAACAAGAAGACGCTCGTCGGCGGCGATCACGTCCTTGAAGAAAGCCAGTCGGTCTACGACAACACCGAGACCGGCGGTAACGGTGGGCAGACCGGCAACTTGGTCATGACCGCCACCATCAGCCGCGCCCACACCGACCTGGCCGATGGTTCAACCGGCGCCCTGGACAGCAACGCCGATGGCGACGCAATGAAGTTCACGTCGACCAACATCACCGGCCGCATCCAGATCTCCGCGACCTGGTACGACGCCTTGGACCGGGCCAGTTCCTCGTGCGAGTACGGCGCCAATTCCACTAGCGCCAACGCCGCCACCTTCGATCGTGCCGCGGCGACCAGCCCGCCCACCAGCGCCGTCAACACGCCCGTGACTTCGTACAGCTACGGCGACGACGGCCAGCTCTGGCAGGTCACCGACCCGCGTGGCAAGAAGACCGCGACCCTCTACGACGCCCTAGGGAGAGTGCGCGCCGAGATCAGTAATTTCGTCGACGGCGCCTGGAGTTCCGGCAGCCCCGGCGAGGACAACATCGTCCGCCACATCTACGAGCATGGCCTTCTGTCCAAGCTCTGGGTCGACATCGACGGCGACGAGGATCAGGACGCGACCGACCAAATCACCACCTACACCTACGGCGTTACCAAGGGCACCACCGCCGGCACCTCTCGCCTGGCCAGCAATGCTCTGCTCAAGGAAGTGAAGTACCCGGATTTCTCGAGCTCAACCGACGTGGTGACCCATGCCTACAACACGCTCGCCCAGGAGATCTGGAAAAAGGACCAGGCCGGCAACATACTCCAGACCGACTACGACCTCCTCGGCCGCATCACCCAGCGTCGCGGCACGACCATCGTCAGCCCATACGTCTATTCCGTGGCCCGCATCGGCCTGGCCTACACAGACCGGGGGCAGGTCGACACCGTCACCCAGTACGACAACGCGACCGTGGGCTCGGGGACGGCCTCAGACCAGGTCAAGTACAGCTATGACGACTGGGGCAACGTCAACGCCTTCACCCAGGACGTCAACTCCGCGATCGGCGCGGGGGGCAACGATGAGTATGTGACGGCCTTCACCTACGCCAAGGCCACGCCCACCGGCGGGCACGACACCATCCGCCGCACCTATCAGAAGGTGAAATACACCACCACCGACAAGCAGTCGCTCGAGTACCAGTACCTGTCCACGGGCAACAGCCTCGACGACGTCTCCAGCCGGGTGAGCCGCGTGCACGACGGCACGCGGTCCATCGCCGAGTACAAGTACCTGGGTTCCTCGCAGCTTGTCTCGACCTCCCTGCCCGAGGCGGGGGTGAGCAACGACCGCTTCGGGGCCACCGCGGCCGGCTATTACCAGCGTCTGGACCCCCTGAACCGGATCGAGCATGACGTCTGGACCAAGGGCCGCAACCTGTACGAGGTGGACGTCGCCTACGACGAATCCGGCAACATCATCCGCCAGGAGGACAAGCTGCACCGCAATTGGGGTGGCTCGGGCGATCCCGGCGTCTACGACGCGGCCTACACCATGGACGATCGGAACCGCCTGGTGCGGACGACCGAAGGGAATTGGAACGGGTCGGCGATCTCCAGCGTCGCCCGCCGCGAGGTCTGGAGCAACACGGGGGCGACGGCCGACGCGCTCTCGCAGACGGGCAATTGGGATCGCTACCGCCTGGACCTCAATGGCGACGGGGACTTCACGGACACCGGGGACCTCGACGACAGCCGGACGTACAACACGGTGAACGAACTGCTGACGCGCGACACCGACAGCACCAGCGGCACGACGGGGAACAACTACAGCACGGCCTACGACGAGGTGGGCAATCTGACGGACGATGGCAAGGACTACTTGTACGTCTACGACGTGTTCGGTAGGCTGAAATCCATCAAGAAACGGAGCAATTCAGCGGTGGTGGCCGAGTACGAGTACAACGGGCTAGACATGCGCACCGGCTGGCACTACGACGCCGACGGTGACAGCGAAGTCGACGGCAGCGACCCGTGGTACCGCTTCGTCTACGACGAAAAGTGGCGTATCGTCGCCACGTTCCGAGGGAGCGACACGAGTCCGAAGGAGCTCTTCGCATACCACAACGCGGGGATGAATGGCCGCGGCGGCTCCAGCTACATAGACAGCGTGATCCTGCGCAACAAGGACGCCAATACGGCCTGGACCAGTTCCTCCGACGGGACGTGCGAGGAACGCATCTACTACGTCCAAAACTGGCGGGCGGACGTGAGTGCGGTGCTGTCAGATGCTGGCGAGGTGAGGGAGTGGATCAAATACTCGTCGTACGGTGTTCCATCGAGGATTGATCCCGGCGACTACAACCGTGACGGGTTCGTGAACGGCACGGATTACGACGACTTCGCGGACGACTTCGACAACGTCCTCGCCAGCGCCGACGTCAACTTCGACGGCTTCGTCAACGGCGACGATTACGATCTCTTCGCCGACGCGTGGGAGAATCCAAGCGCTGCGGGGCGCAACGTGCTCTCGGCGCCGAGCATCGGGAATCGAATCGGCTACGCTGGCTACCAACACGAACTTGCCGTCGCAGGGGTGGACAGGACCTCGTATCACATACGCTATAGAGTGTATGATGCGGGACTTGGTGCATGGACGCGACGGGATCCAATAGAGTATCTTGATGGGACAAACCTGTATGCTTACGTCAACGCAATGCCTGTCACATTGAGTGACTCATCGGGGCTCCAATTGAGTCCGGCTGCCCTTCCTGCTTGGCTGGAAGCGCTTGTTGCCGACTTAATGGCGGCGGGACTTACGCCTGCCCAGATTGCGGTAATCCTTCGAAACATCGGCATTGCAGCGCCGCTTATCGCCCATCTGCTCGATGTGCCTTTAACACAAGTTGATAGCTGGATTCATCGGGTCCGCCAGGGCCGCGATTGCGACGCTCTGCATGAGTCATACAAAGAAGTATGCAGCAACGCGTTTACCTGTACAAAGAACATGAACTGCGCAGAGCTACAACAAAACTACATTGGTCATTTGACTTGCATAATGCTGAGGCGCAGGTTCCTGAGAAACTGCGTTGACCTTCGCGCCAAAGATCGCTTCCTTGACCACACAGACTTTGCACAGCAATTCTCAGATCGGAGTAGAGCGATGGGTACTTGTCATTCCTTTGCCGTTTCTCGTCATTGCCCGTGGGCGCGCAAGCGCAGCCCAAACTCGGACATTCCAACGGACCTGCCCACTGGTCCGGACATGATTCTGGTAGAGATCGCACCGAGCGGGCATTCGGCTTCGGCAGGATGCGGGAGCACCTGCGAATCCGGGAGTGGAACTGCTGCTCAATAGATTGGATCAATCATGTTAGACTTCGGCGAATTACGCCTTTGGAGAGCATTGTGTAACGATCATCTAAGCAATGCAGATATTGATGCCGTTGCGGCGCATAGCTGGAGAGCAGGTCTCGGTTACAGTTTTCGCTCCGCGCTGGTATCGTTTCTTCAGAGTGGGCACGCGGTCGATCTCGATGCGGTGCCGAATATGCGTGAATCATTCACGCAAGCTATCGCTGCAGAATATCGCGATGTTGACGCGAAGAACGGACCACCTTATCGGGTACTTGGTGTTTCTTCGGCGTACCTGGTTAGTGCATGCAAAAGCCGGAGATTCCCCGAGATGTTTGATTTCACTTTGAGCAAAGTGGTTGTCCTGATAGAATCACTTCCTGCCTATTGGTCATTTGGGGCAGCAGAACTCCTCTCGTGTCTCATAAGTGCGTGTCCCGACGAACTGCGCGCGAGACTTCGATTGGCACAGATAAGAATTATATCAAAGTCTGTACGTTTTTTGTTATCTCCAGACCCGCATTGGGTGAGTGGGGCATCTACGATTGCAGAGTTGGTGGATGCTGCTGCTACGATTGGCAACGTGCAGCAGTGGACGAGGATTCCAGAAAGTGAATTGAAGGCGCTCCTGTCGGCGTTTTCTGATGTCCTCACAATCAGTGATAATACGGATTCTACTTGAAAACGGCGCATTCTGGGCGCCCCCACCGTAGTGGTCAAAAACTCATCGCACGATCCCGACGACAGGACCCCGCTCACCCCGCCCTCCGGTGGTAGTGCTTCAGGACGCCGCCGAGCCGCTCCTGGCACCGCACCTCGCCCGCCGCGGGAGGATCAAGGGTTCGATGGTCCCAGGACCGGACCGGTGCCCGGAAGGAGAGCCTTGAATGTGGCCGCTGCCGGTTGTAGTAGTCGGTAAACTCGGCCACGAGGTGGTCCAGATGGCCCGTGCCCAGCACCACGAAGCGGTCCAGACACTCGCTCTTGAGCGTGAGGATGAACCGCTCCGCGAAGGCGTTCAGGTTGGGGCTCCGCGGCGGCAGCCGCACCGATCCAATCCCCGCCCTCTCCAAGCACGCGTCGAATGCACGCGAGAACTTGCCATCCCGATCGCGCAGAAGCAGTCCCGGCCGCTGGATTCCTCGGGTTACGGAGGCGAACAGTTCCGCCTGACTGACTGCCCACGACTCGTCGGGCTTGGTCGTGCTCGCCGAGACGTGCACGCGCCGGCTTTGGATGTGGATGAAGATCGGCACGAAGGCCTCGACCAGGCCCCCGGCCGCCCAGATCCGCTTTGGGACTCGATTCGCGGCACCCATCCCTGCAGCTCGCCACCTGATTTGTCCTTGCACGACGTGAGCCGATATGTTAGGATGGCGTTCGGTCTAACAACTACGGCTGTTTTGCCAATGGCTCGCTCGCGTCGATCATCCAAATCCTCACTGCGCACCACTCCCTCGCCGCACTCCAGGAGAGTGCGAACGCCCCGCGACGTCGATCAATCCGTTTCAGAGTGTATTTCCGCTATCCGTGACTTGCGTGGAAAGAAGGGCGTGACGGAGGAAGACGTGGACGATGTATTCGACAGGTTCGTCAAGGGGATGGATGAGAGTACGCGGAGGGAATTTGTTAGGCTGATGCTCGCGCGGATGCTGACGCGGTAGTTTGAAATCAGCTCTTTTCCTTGAAATTGATCCCTTTGCTTTCGTCATAGTGGTTGATGATGAACTCCGGTTTGAACTTTCGACTGGGCCTCGACCCTTCCGAGTTCGCGAAGGCGCTAGAGGGATTGCGGGAAGAATTTCTGACCCGCCTGCTTCGCAAGCGAAGTTTGGTCCGCGATGAAAGCGTCGCGCAGGACTGTTTTCAGGAGATGCTCACGAGGGGCATCGTAATGTTTGAAGCTGGTAAGCCGATCGATCCTTCCAAGCGTTATAACTGGGCGTGGACCACATTGGTTAGAGTGGCGATTGACAAATACCGGACGACACGGCGCGAGCGGAGGATGACGCAACATATTGCATACGCTGAGCAAGCAGCACAACGAGTTCAAGGGTTTCTTGGGCTCGACGAGGACGGCGTGTCGCAGAGTGCTCGGTTACATGCGATCGAAGAGGCGCTGCTCACGATTCCTATCGAGGCGCGTTGGCTTTGGTTAGCATGCGTTCGCGACGGTATTCTCCAGAAGGTGGTTGCAAGCGAAGCCGGCGTGAGTGAACGCGACTTGAGCGAACTAAAGTGTGGGACTCATGAAGCTATCGCGCGGTTGGCACAGGCCCTTGTTGCCAATCACGATTTGCCTGATAGCCGAAGAAGACGAGTGATCGGTGATTTGCTTCCATCATCGACGCGAGCCATGTGGGGAAGAATGAGAGAGTATTTGGAGAAGTGGCATTACTGCCTTGGCGGCTGTCACCATAACGATTGGGGATTGGCTCGGGTAAGGGTGGAAAGAGCCATGCGAGAGTCTGTAACCGCATCGAACATGCCGATTGCTGATGCGGAGCGCGCCTCCATGGCAAGTGAGTATCTCGAGAAGCTGGCTGGAGTGTTGGGTGCGACGACATGCGGAGGGAATATCTGTTATATTACCGATGGCAAGGTGGTGGTATCGGGATATCGCCTTGGTAACCCTGGACTTATCATAGTAGCGCCAATCAAGCGGGCCCCGTTCGATTGGTACTGGCGGTGGAAAAAGAATACAGAACCGCCTTCGAACTGGATCTTGTACCGAGGACATTCTGATGGCTATATACGCGAGGTTGAGAGCGAGTTACGAGCAATGGCTGAGGAGGCGTGGGACATTGTCCAGACTTATGAATTTTCGTCGTACCATTATGAGGCTTTTTTGCCGTGATTGGGCTTTCCGAGGGAGCTGACGAGGCCGCGCCCGATCAGTCGAGTCCACTTGATCCCTTCATATGGTAATTGAGGTCTGCAGTCAAAGAACCTCGGCGACGAGGATTTCACCGGGAGCGGCGTGTTTGATATCACGCTTTTATCGCGTTACGCCGGACGTTGGACCGGTGATCCTCTGCGGTGTTTCCGTTGCCGGATTGGCTCCGTTGATCCGGGCTGGGGCGGCCTGATGCGGCTTCCTGCGGCCCCAAGCCGCCAGTTGCAACTTCACGCGGCTTCCGGGAACTCCTTGCCAACGTGAGGGTCGAGGGTTCAAATCCCTTTGCCCGCTCCAGTCTCCAGGCCGCGGGAGCGCGAGGTTCCCGCCCGGGATCATTCCTTCTGGCGCGTCCGTGGAATCGAGTCGTTGGCGCGCACTTGGCGCGCACCGATGCCGGATCGTGCTTCGGTATCGCACCATGGTCGCCGTCGCCGCCGCCAAAAAGCCCGTCGAGCGTGCTGGCCATCTCCCGCAAGAACTCCGGCTGGTGCTTCGCGTAGACCGTCTCCGTGATCTTCTGCGATGAGTGCCCGAGCATCCCCGAAATCTGACGGATGCTGACCCCGGCGGCGGCGGCCAGCGTCGCGCCGGTGTGCCGCAGAACGTAGGGCGTGCAGCCGTGCAGGCCGGCCCGCTGTGCCGCGGCGGCGAACGCCTTTCGCATGCTCTTGAGCGGCCTGCCGTCCTTCTCCAGAACGTAGCCGGACCGGGACTCGGCGATCGCAACATCCAGCTCGGCTCGGAGTGTCGCCGTGATCGGTACCACCGGGTACCGCTTGTTCGACGCCGCCTGACCGGCCGGCCGGAAGTCAATGCGGCCGCGATCAAGGTCGATCTGGCTCGTCCGCAGGCCGAAGATCGCCTTAGGCCTTTGCAGCGTGTGCAGGGCCAGCAGCACGAAGCGCCGGACATACGGCTCGGAGCACGCCGCGAGCAGCCTCCGGGCCTCGATCGCCGTCAGAAAACGCTCCCGGGGCGGCGGGTTCGGCAGCGAATTGATGTACGGCGGGGCCGGGATTTCGCCCCGCTTCCAGGCGTCCCGCAGCGCCGCTTTCAGGATGCTCAGGTCGCGGTTGATCGTTCCGTTGGCCCCAAGACCATGCCCGAGCTTCTCGCGCCGCCACGCGATGAACCGCTCCTGCATCGGCAGCGTGGCTTCGGACACCCAGACGATGTCTTCCTTTGCGCAGAACACGACCCAGTGCTTGAGCACGGTCTTGGCGGTACCGAATGACGGCCGCTGCTCCTGTTTCAGTCGTTCCACATGGCTGCTCAGCACATCGAGCAGCGCCGGCGAGCGGCTTGATTGCGGTTGAACGTACCCGCCGCTCGCGTCCGGCGGGAACGAATGCGCCGCCGCCATCACCCGGTTCCGCTGATCGACGAACGCGATCAACCGCCGTTTGGCGGTTTCAGGATCCGGCGTGCCCGTGCTGCGGCGTCGGACCCGGCGGCTGCCCGGGCGGCACCAGTAGATATAGATGTTCGGCGAGTCGGGTCTGAGCACCAGGTAGTGCCCGCCGTACTCGAAGATTCTGGTTTCCAACATTCTTGCCTCGTGTTCGCCTGGATGAATTCCTCGACCTGCCAACGGCGGAGCCGCACCGCTCGTCCTACCTGAACGAAGGCCAGGCGGCCGGCCTTGCGGAACCGATCGACCGTGTCGGGATGGACCCGCAGGAGGCGGGCGGTTTCCGCCACGGTCAGCAGTTCCTGGCATCCATGACGCGCCGGATCGAGTTCGCCGGTCAATGCTCGGCCGCGTGGTGGGGAGACTTTGTCCTTCAACTGCGGCGCGGAATCCTCGGTCATCGCGGCGTGGGCTTGGCCGGGAGGCCCGGGTAGCGGATGGGCACGAACCCCGATTCTTGCAGGATCTCGTTCGCGGCCTCGACCACGCGGCGGGCGTCGGCGCGGCGGCCATCGAGCTCGAACATGTCGGTGCCGGCGTGCCTGACCCGGGGGCCGAGGATGGACATGGCCCGTCGCAGCGGCTCGGTCAGTTGGTCCGACTCGCGGGCTTCCTTCAGCATCTCCCGGATGCTGGCGTCGAGCAGCCGGTCGCTCTGCGACCAGGGGAGCACGATGACCTTTCGGCCGCCCCCGGCCGCGAGGACGGTGGCGCAGGCCGGGGGGCCCCGATCGGCGAAGTCCTCGTAGGTGACCGCGCCGCGGGTGAATGCCCGGATCCGCGCCAGGATGTGCGGGCGCGGGATGCGTTCGTTGGTGAGGTAACGGCGGAAGGCCGTCGGGGTGACGTCGAGCTCTCGTTGCAGCTTTGCGGGCGAGATCCCGAACTGGAACAGATAGTCAGCTAACTTCATGGACACCGCGATAACGGGCGGGTTGCGGTGCGTCCATAGGTTGTGACCAATCCGGTCACTACAACCGAGACTTTCCTGTGGACGATCACAGAGTCGTCACAATCGAGGCCTCGGCTCAGCCCATCCATCAGCATCGCATGCGATCACGAAGCGATGATGCGGCGCGATGGGATCGCTTCGGCCCGTCCGGGTGAGGCCGAAAGCGATCCCAATCCGTCAGCACGAATCGGAAGTCTGAAATTTGCTCGGACGTTGAACGTCTCACTGGGGAGGAACCACCGTGCACAAGGATGCGCAATCCGGTCAAGGCAAGTCTCGTGTCGAGCAGGGCATGGTGCGCCCACGGGCGCGGCGGCGCCGCTTCCAATGGCAGCCGGCCGCCGAGATCACCATCGATGAGATCCGCAGTGCCATCGACGCCACCGCATTCCCCGCGATTCTCACCATCGGGCAGGCGGCGTCCATGCTGCAGCTCTCGCCGCACACGCTCTACAAGGCCGTGAGCGAGGGCCGATACCGCGACGCCGTGCGGCGGGGCAAGCCGCTCCGCTTCTGGCGTGACCGATTGATCCAGGCGTACTTCTCCCGCTGAATGATGGGCCGTGTCATCAACCACTCTGGTCGGGTCCCCTTGCGCCGCAAGGCGGACTGGTGTAGCCACGTCGCCGCTCATGAAACTCCTGGACCCAGAACGCGTGGACGGAACGGGCGTCACCATCGGACGCCGGGTGCAGTTCCGCGTGGTCGGCGGCGTCAGGCTTCAGAAGCCGAGCGACACCTACACCGCCGTCTACAAGGACATCGACGGCCGATGGCGGCAGGACGGGATCGGTACCACCAACCGCCGCGAGGCCCGGCGCAGAGCGATCGAGATCCAGCAGCGACTGGAGGCGGGACGGGCTCGGCCAGCGACGGCGGCGGTCGGTCTGGTCGAGGTGATCGACCGGTATGAGTCCTTCTGCTCGGACAAATCGCTCGCCCCCAAATCCCTCGCGAAGTACAGGGCGGACCTCGGCAAGCTCCGGGAGTTCGGCGCCCACGAGGACATCCGCACGCTGGGAGGGTTCAACGCCCAGGCTTTCTACCGCTTCCGTACCTGGCTGGAGAACAGGAAGCACAAGCAGGGCGTGACCTACGCCGCGAAGTCTGTCTACGCCACGCTCACGGTCGCCAAGCAGCTCGCCAAGTGGGCCTGGCGTGAAGGATTGGTGAGCGAGTACACGCTCGCGAGCGTGCAACTGCCCACTGCCAAGGCCAGACCCCAGCCGTGCTTCACCAGCACCCAGGTGGAAACGATCCTGGCGGCGGCCGCGGAGCCGCACCGCACCGCGCTGGCCGTGCTGGCGTACTCGGGCATGCGGATCGGCGAGCTGGAGCAGCTCCGCCCCGAGGACGTGCTGAAGGACCGCGGCGAGCTCGGGATGTTCCACATCCGCCGCGGCGGGCACAACGGCCGCACCAAGGACATCGACGAGCGGTTCGTGCCCATCCATCCCCGCATCCGGCCGCTGATCGACGCGCTGCCGATGAACGACGCCGTGGTGATGCCGGGGATCCGCGAGCGGCGATTACTCGCATCGCTGAAAGCACTCTGCAAGGCGAGCGGCCTGCCGATGCACTTCAAGCTCCACAGCTTCAGGCATTACTTCGCGTCGCTGTGCGCCAACCACCACGTCGCCTACCGCAAGGCGCTGGCGTGGATGGGGCACAGCTCGTCAGAGATTCTCGAACTCTACTACCACCTCCACGACGAGGAATCAGAATCGGCGATGAAGGCGCTGGCCGCCACCAGGGAGCGGGGCGAGCGATGACGCCACGGACCCACAATCGTCGCTTGGCCCGGGCTTTCACCAAGCCTCGCACGTCTCTCTCGATGGAGCGAGACGCCGTCGCCGCGGATCGGGGCGGCCATCGAAGCGCGGGTCTGTCATGCTGACCATGACCCCTCACACCTCCGCCGCGGGTTTGAAGGCGTACTACACGCGGTCGCTCCGCGGCGAGTACTACAGCCATGATTCCGAACGCGCCGCACGCTGGCACGGCCAAGCGGCGGAGCGCCTTGGCATCGGGGGCGCTGACGTGACGCGGGAGGTGTTCGGCTCTCTGAGCGACAACCGGCGACCGGACGGCGAAGCACGGCTGACCCAGCGGACGCGGGGGAACCGCACGCTCGCCTACGACCTGACGTTCAGCGCTCCGAAGGGCGTTTCAATGCTGCACGCTCTTCATCGAGATGAGCGGATCATCGAATGCGTGCAAGCGGCCGCCGGGGACACCATGCGGGAGATCGAGCGGCAGGCCATGACCCGGGTGCGTGCCCGCGGCCAGGACGCCGACCGGATCACCGGCAATCTGCTCTGGGGCCAGTTCACGCACACGACCACCCGCCCCGTGGACAGCGTGCCCGATCCGCACCTGCACGTTCATTGCGTCGCGTTCAACGTCACGTGGGACGGCGTGGAAGGCCGCTTCAAGGCGGGGCAGTTCCGGGAGATCAAACGCGACGCACCCTACTACCAGGCGGCGTTCGACGCCCGGCTTGCGCGGCGGATGAACGAGATCGGTTACGCCACGGAACGCTCCGCGAAGGGATGGGACCTTGCCGGTATCCCCGAGTCCGTCCGGGAGAAGTTCTCGCGGCGGACCAGGCAGATCGAGGAGCGTGCGGCGGAGCTTGGCATGACCGACCCCGCCGAGAAGGCAATGCTCGGCGCGAAGACCCGAGAGAGCAAGATCAAGAGTCTCGATCGGAAGACTCTCCAAGCGCAGTGGCTGAGCCGGCTGACCAAGGTCGAGAGATCGGCCGTCGAAGCGGCGGCCCGGAAGCGAGCGGACTCGCGCGATCAGTCGATCACCGCCCGGCAAGCCCTTGATCGGGCCATCGGCCACATGTTCGAGCGCGAGAGCGTTGTCTCTTTCCCGCGTTTGCTCGAAGCGGCTCTGATCCAGGGCGTCGGGCAGACGACCCCGGAGCAGATCGAGCGTGAAGCCGCCCGCGATCGGGAGTTGCTGCGTGCCACCGTTGGCAACGAGCGGCTGGTGACCACACGCCAGGCCGTCGCGGAGGAGCGGGCGATGCTCGCGTTTGCCCGCGAGGGCCGCGGCCGGTGCTCCCCATTGGAGGCGGATCAGCCGTGGAATGGCCCCAAGGCATCCCTGAATGACGGGCAACGAGCGGCGGTCGAGCACGTTCTCAAGACCACCGATCGCGTGATGCTGATCCGCGGCGGCGCCGGGACCGGCAAGACCACGCTCATGCGGGAGGCCGTCGCGGCGATCGAGCGGCGAGGCCGCGCGGTGACCGTTGTTGCCCCGACGTCGCAGGCCTCGCGCGGCGTGCTCCGGGAGAGCGGCTTTGCCGCGGCGGACACCCTGCAAATGCTCCTGTCAAACCGAGACCTCCAAGCGAACTGCAAGGGTGGTGTGATCCTGTGCGACGAGGCCGGGCTCGTCGCGACCCGCGACATGAGGGCCCTGTTCGATCTTGCAAGGACATCGAATGCCCGCGTCATCCTGGTCGGCGACAGCAAGCAGCACGCGCCCGTTCAACGCGGCGACGCCCTTCGCCTGCTGGAATCCCACGCCGGCTTGAAGGCGGCGCAAGTCACGGCGGTGGTCCGCCAGTCCGGCCGGTACCGCGGTGCGGTCGAGGCGCTCGGGCGCGGCGAGTTCGACAAGGGTGTTCGCTCGCTCGACAGGCTCAACGCCATCCACGAGATCGCGGACAACCTCCGTCCGGTCGAGGTCGCCCGCGACTACTGCGGCACGGTCCGCGCCGGCCGCTCGTGCGTCGTGGTGGCGCCGACCCACGCCGAAGGAGAGCAGATCACCGACCTGATCCGGGCGGAGCTGAAACGCTCGGGCACGCTCGGACCGTCAGAACGCGTTGTCCCCAGGCACCGCGATCTGAACTGGACCGAGGGCCAGAAGCAAGACCCTGCTAGGTACGGCGCTGGCCACGTCGTGCGGTTCCAGCGGCGGGTGGGAGCGTTCAAGGGCGGCGAGCCCTACCGCGTGCTCCGGCGCGACAAGAACGGCCGTGTGCTGGTGCAGGGCCTTGGCCCGCGGGATCGCCCGCGAGCGCTGCCGCTGAACAAATCCGCGAGCTTCGCGGTGTTCGAGGAGGGCCTGCTGCGGCTGGCCGCCGGCGATCAGGTCCGCTTCACGCGGAACGGCCGCAGCCACGGCGAAAAGCACCGGCTGGACAACGGCTCCGTCCATCGCGTGGCCGGCTTCACCAAGGATGGGCACATCCGCTTGAAGAATGGACGGGTGGTGAGCCGCGACTACGCCCACCTCGCGCACGCCTACTGCTCGACCTCGCACGCCGCCCAGGGGCGGACCGCCGACCGGGTGATTCTCTCGCAGCCCTGGTCCACCGTCGCGGCGGCGTCTGCCGAACAGATGTACGTGTCGGTCTCTCGCGGGAGGCACTCGGTCGCCATCTACACCGACGACCGCCAAGCGCTCGTGGAATCGATAAGCCGCCTCGGCCAGCGCCGCTCCGCCATTGAGATCGTGGATCGATCCAAAGCCGACGTACGCCTGGCGCGTCTGAATGAACACGCGATTTCGATGCAACGGCTGCGAAAGTACGAGCAGACCAGGTCCAGGCTGCGTGGCCGCCGCGGCCGCGGCATCTTCCGGGGATTCACCCTTGGCCGATAAGACCCTCGACAAGCTGCTCCGCGGGCCCGACGTGCCGGCCGGTCCGGCAACGCTCGGGTTCGAGCGGCACCCGGATGCTCCCGGCCTGATGCTGGACTTCGGGCTCGGCGGCGGCGATCGGCTCGGACTTGCGTACCACTTCCTCAACGCGATCCGACTCGATCCCTCCGACGCGATCACGCTGGAGTTCGCGGATCGAGCCGTCGTGATCCGCGGAAGAAACCTCCTTCCGCTCTACAACCACCTCGTGCTCCACTCGGCGTGGCGGATCGACGCCAGCGAAACCGCCTTCGACGAGCGCGCGGCCGGGACATGGATCGCCCGCATCGACGTCGCCCCGCTCGCGGACCGGCGCGGCGAATGACGCGGCGCAGGAAATCTCTCTCGTGATTGAAATTCACGGCGGCCGCGATCGTCTGTGTTGATGAAGCCCGCCCCGACCCGCAAGCCGTTCTCTCACCGACAGGTGTTCAACCAGCCCGGAGTGCTGTCCGTGCGCAATCTCTTCGAAGGAATCCGGAACCTGTTCCGACGCTCCCCCGCGGCCGGAGTCCCGGCCGCGACGCCGGGAACTTGGCCGCTCGATCAGGAGATGGTGCGGCTCACGCCGCACGATTGCCTCACCGCTCGCGATCTGTTCGAAGGGGTTCTTGCGCTCGGCAGCCCGGGCAGCGGCAAGACGTCCACCAGCGCGACGATCATCTTGAGAGCGGCGCTGCACGCCGGCTGGAGCGTCGTTGCCTTTGGCGCCAAGCCGGACGATGCGCCGTGGTTTGAGCAGATATGCCGCCGGGCGGGACGCACGCATCAGCTCCGCGTGATCCGGCCGGATGGCCTGACGCATTTCAATCTGTGCCGCTATGAACTCTCACGACCCGGCGGCGGGAACTCGCTGACACTCGCCGACCTGCTCACCGAGGTCGCGCGGGAGGGCAAGGCTCCCGCGCTTCCCACCGAGGGAAGCGAGTTCTTCGAGAGCTCCAGCAAGATGCTCCTCTGCCACTGCCTCGACGCGTTCCAGCTCGCCGGGCAGCCCGTGTCCCTCGACGCCATCCGGCAGTTCCTGGTCTCGGCGCCGGAGGACAGCGACACGATCAACGACGACTCGTGGGAGGACTCGTACTGCCGCCAGGTCCTCGTCCGCGCCGCGGGTCGTGCCCCGGCTTCAGGGCAGAGCGACCTTGCCGACAAGGTCGGGCGGTTCTTCCTCCAGACGTGGCCCCGGTACGACTCCCGCACCCGCGGCAACATCCTGGCCACACTGGAGGGCGCCCTCTTTGAACTGAGCCGAGACCCCGTCCGAACGCTGATCGATTCCCCGCACGGCTGCTCGTTCGTCCCGGAGATGATCGAGCAAGGGGCCGTCTACTTTGTGGATTGCCCGTCGTGCGTCCATGGCTCCGCCGGGAGAAGACTCACGATCGCCTTCAAGCGGATCTTCAAGGACATGCTGCGGCGGCGCACGCCCGACGGCGATCGCGCCCGGCCCGTGCTGGTCTACTCCGACGAGGCCCAGCTCTACGTCACCCGCGACGACGCGGACTTCCAGCAGACCTGCCGGAGCGGCCGCGTCGCGGTCTTCATGGCCACCCAGAGCATCGACAACTTCAACGCCGTGCTTGGCAGCGAAGCCCACACCAACAGCCTGGCCAACGCCCTCACGACCAATCTCGTCCACTGCTGCGTCGGCCGCACCGCCGAATGGGTGCAGGAGCGCATCGCCCAGCAATGGCGGGAGATGCAGAGCTTCAGCGTTCCCGGCGCCGGCGATCCGTCAGCGCACAGGACAGGCCTGAACATCTCCGAGGGGCTCTACCCGCAGGTGCTGGCGAGCGAGCTGGCCCGCCTCAAGACCGGCGGATCGCACAACGACCGCGTCGTGAGCCTGATCGCGTTCAAGCCCGGCCGCGTCTTCCGCGCGTCCGGCCGCCCGTTCGTTCATGTTCAGTTCCGGCAACCAGAAGAAGGAGTGTGAACCTTGAGTGATCCGAACGGCATGGGCCGGTTGTTCTCCCCGACTCCCGCGGCGAGCGTGTGGAGGACACTCGGCAAGCTCCCCGAACTGCTCTTTGCGGCGGCGTGGCTCGTCGCGCTCCCGGTTGAGCTGATCGCGCACGCTCGGGTAGGCAAGAGGTACGCCAACACGCTGTTCAGTCTGCTCGCATGGGCTGGTTCGCTGGCGCTCGCGGCGTTCCTGATGGGTGGGATCCCGGACCCCGACCATCCGACCCCCCAGGCGATCGCGTTCTTTCTCCTGTTCATCCTGTCGGCCTACGCGTTCCTCCTGCACCACGTCGACAACCGGGAGCGGTTCGGCACGGAGTGGCAGGGCCACTCGTTCGACTGCGGCATCCCGTGGTTCCTCCATGTCGGCCTCTGGAAACTCTTCGCCAGACTGCCGATGCCCGCCGCGAGCCCGCTCCATTCGCTGAACTGCAAGCGGCTCATGGGGATGCCCGCCAGTACGCTCCCTTCCCTCCCGGCGATGCTGCGCCACCACGCGGCGATGCTGGTGGCCCGCCGCCCGCCCCACGGACCCTTCACCTGGCTCTGCATTTCGGTCGTCGAGCCGGTCTTGCTCCTGGCGATCGGCGGCGTGCTCTTGGCGACGGCGCCAATGTTCAAGGGCTTCGCTCTGTACCTCGGCTTGGTCGGCGCGGCAATGTGGCTCAAGGCAAGCTTGCACGCGGCCGCGTGGCGCGAGCGGGCCTACGACGACTGGGATCAGCACCTCGAAGCGCACGGGTTGTCGATCTGGCGCGGCGGCCAGCTTGGCGGTGGCTTTGCGCCGAGCTTCACGATCCCGCTCTACTCCGCGATCGTGCCTCCGCCGCCGACCGAGCGGCCCGAGCCCCTCCAGACTCCCGCCGGATTCGAGGCGTTGATGCTGGAAGCCCCGGGTCAATGACCTCGTCCGGTGCGCAAGGGCATCCCTGACGAGACCGCCATGTTCGGCCAGCCTCCGCCCGCGATCGGTGACCCCGCAAGGTCACGCCTGATCGCGGGCGTTTGTATTGTCGAGCCTAGCCGGGGTGATGGCTGTGTGAGCGCAGTCTTCACAGCGCCCGGTGGAGTGGGCCCGGGACAGGCTCGCTGAACCGGATCGGTCGGAACCCCTGGCGGCACCATCCCGGGCGTGCTTGATGCATCCTTGCCCACCCGGTCGCCGCGATGACCGCACGGCCGGCAGGTGGGAGTGACCACATCCGCCAAGGAGAATAAATGCCTGAATCGACAAAGCCAATTCGCCACGTGAGGCGTGGCATGATCCAAGCCGCCGTCTGGAAAAACCAAAGCGACGGGGGAACGGTGTTCTACACCACGACTTTCGAGCGGCTGTACCTCGACGAGCAGGGCGCCTGGAAGCACACGCAGGGATTCTCGCGCGATGATCTGCTGTTGCTGGGCCGCGTCGCCGAACTGGCCTTGGATGAGATCTTCGAGTTGCAAGAAACCGATCGCGCCAGCCAGAAAAGCCGTAACGGTGGCCAGGGATCGCCGACACCGCAGGCCGCCAGCAGCGCCGCCTCGCGGGCGAGCAAACCCGACGGACAAGTCCCGCCAACGAGAGCGCCGGCCGGTCCGCCGCCGCATCGGGAGGCAAGAACGAAGTTCGCCGGCCTGCCCGCTTTCGCGTGCTGACGCGTGTGTGGCGGGGGCGCAGACACGAACCCTCTCCTTGCGGTTTGAGACCGACGGCATGATCGCCATAATCGACCTACTTCGGCGTCGACTCCCGACTTCACGATCTGCGCGCAGCATGACCCGCTGCATCATCCAGATCGAAGAGATCTGCGCTGCGTTTCTCATGAAAACTCCGACCCGAGTCCCTGCACGGCAAGGGATTCGACGCGAACCAACACCGAAGACGTGGTTACAGCGCGGAGCTGCGGAAAGTGAACGCGTACAAGGTCGCCATGGAGAGTTCCAACCTGAAGGAGATCGTCCCGGTGGACAGGGCCGAGCGGCTCTGACCGAATTCGATCTTGTTGTTCAGGTTCAAGAACATTTTCACGGCTCAACGCGTCACTAATACTGAGCGATTGCAGTCGCTCTGTGCCCTCCCCAGGGCACGGTTAGAACTATAGGCCCAGATTCTGGGGCCGTCGGTTCCCCAACGCGTCACGCCAACTTGACCTCTCTTCGACTGACTCGGGTCAACCCCACCCCGAGTTGGCGAAGTGATGCAAAGGAATGCCGCGATGGCAACGCCCAATCGAAGCCGCTTTTTTGAAGTTGACGAGATGAAGAGTGGCCTCAGCAACGGACAGACAAAGGATCGAGCGGTCGACACAATCGACACCAGACAGGCAGGACGGCTGGACACGCTGGAAGAGATTCGCGATGGCCGACTCGTCCGGAACCCTGACGCGTACGCGAAGCGGTCTGCAAAGAACCGTGAGTACAACACCTACCGACAGCATCACGCTGTCTCGCTGCCTGAGGAAGTGTTCAAGGAAGCTCCGCCAAACGGACTGCTCGAGACTGAGGAACATGAAGCGTTTGAGGCTACCTGCAATCGGCTGGATACTCCGTCGCAGGCGATCCTCTCGTTGCTCGCCGCAGGCTTGACCGCGAGCCAAGTCGCCGGCCAACTCGGGTGTTCTCGTCCGACGATCTATCGGAAGCTCAGACTGCTACGCAATCAACTGAACGAAATCCACGAAGAACTGTTTGGATGCCTGCTTCGCAGGCCGCGATGCGGGAGAAAGTCTCGAACGAGTACATAACTCCCCGGCATTCATGCCGCTTGCTGCAGCGTGGCCGAGCGGTCACGCGGCAGTTTGCCGCCTACTTGGGACGACGCCCGCGAAGGACCTCAAGATATCGCCTCAGTTCCCGGGCTTCGTACGCCGTGAGCCGATCCGCTTGGAAGGGAGATGGAGGAAGTTTCGGCTCCGAAACGCGGACGTGCCGGCATCCAGCAGTCCGGAGCACTCGATTGCGGTTCAGCCCGTAAATGTCCGCACAGGTCACAAAGATCCGAACCGTTTCGGCGGTCGGATTGGAGATCTGTCCCGCCTCAATGCGGCCCAGTTGACTCTTCGTCGTCCGGGCTCGTTCCGCGGCTCCATCCACCGTGAACCCCGCACGCTTTCTACCCAGCCGCAAGAGCCGCCCTATTGCCCGAGCACGGGCTATCGCAGACTTCGCCTTGAACTTCAACTTCCCCTCCATCAATGTGGCCAATCTGCCACAGGAGAGCTGGCGTTGGCAACACAATTCTGGTCGCAGGATCGCCATGCCGGCGCCTCACCCGGACGTCGCGATGACCTGCTGTCGCTGGGCCGCGTCGTCGAGCCGACCTTGGAAGAGGTCTTCGGGTTGCAAGAGGCCGGCCGGTCCGCCGCCGCGGGAGGCAAGAACGAAGTTCGCCGGCCTGCACGCGTTCGCGTGCTGATGCGAGTGTCGCAGAGGCGCAAACCCTCCGGCGCGAGCGACCTTCCACAAATCCCGAGCGGTAAGCTCCGTATCATGGCACCGACATTCCAAGTACCTTCCTGGCATGAGCTATCCTTCGTTGAATGCGTGAGAGAGTTTCTCTTCGTTCCCGGGCAAGTTCACGCATGGGAACGCGGAAAACGACATTGGCAATGAAACAATCACGCGACACCGCCGACAGGGAGGAAAGGCCAGCTTCAACGCATTCACGTTCGATCATGGTCGAGAGCGGGTCCACGGGTGAATCGCCCTTCGCGGCCAGCGTCAGAATCGCGCGTTCGCGAGTCTTGCATCTGCGAAAGAAGTCAATCGCCCGTCGCTCAACGCACCACCACAGCAATCCTTCGCGTGAGCGACGCCACACGGGTGCTCGCCAATGACCAATACAGCAGAAAGCCATCGTGGCAACAATCCTCAGCGTCCTCCCGATGGAGACCCATCGCGACGAGCCTCTGTACGAACTGAAGTGGATCCGGATGTTCATTCGGCGTGCATACAGCCGCGATCATTTTGCGATTCCCTGAATCGGGAATGACGCAATGGTGAACTCGATCGAGATTTCAAGGCGTCCTCCCGTGACAGAATCGGAACTCGGATAGCAGCGATGATCAGGGGAGTGCGCGAGCCAGCTTCATCATCGAGTCCGAAGCTGTTCTACCGCAGAGCGAAGGACCGACCTTCGATCGGTCCGACTGAGACCATCCAGATGCCGTCGCAGAATCGCCTCCGATTCCTCGACACAAGCACCCTTCTGCTTGGCCTCCGCGAGATCGCGCACAAGGGCATCGCGAGTCTGCTGTGCGTTCTGCGTCAACGGGGGCACCTGGTCGGAAGGTGCCGGCGGTTGCGAATCGCAGGTTGATTGCGTTGCCGCGCGACTGCGGCTGCGTAGAGGGTTGGTAGGTTCACTCAAAGAGAGCCTGTGATCGTTTGTGATTGATCCAAATACGTTCCTTCTTGAATCTACCACAACCCCGCGGAACGCGCAAGGGGGTTGCGGCCGCTTCCGAGTTTCAGCGCTTTTCGGTACATCATCCGCCTCCCTTTCGAACCCCTGTCTGCGCCTTTGGCCTGCGGTCCGCTGTGCCCTCGGCCGCCGTGCAGTCTGGCACAAATCAGTACGGATGGGACTGGTTCATGTCTCAAGATCGGAAAAGAAATCCGTCAGCACCAGAGCGAAACCGCTAGATTTGGGACTCTTCCGGGACTCAGCCCCGAAAACGAACGACCCCTCACTCCACAAAGTGCTGAGCCATCAGAACTTGCGGAATGGGGGGTCAGTTCAAGCGGAGAGGGGGGGATTCGAACCCCCGATACAGACCTAAATCCGTATAACGGTTTAGCAAACCGCCGCCTTCAGCCTCTCGGCCACCTCTCCGGCGTGGACCCATCGTAGCCGCCCTTGGCTCGCCCCGCCAATACGCCGCTACCTCACCTTGGACCGCAGGAATTGGGACAGTTCTGATCCTGCCTCCCTCGCCGCGGCCTCGTCAAACTGAAACGTCGCCGACGGCCCAAACAATGGCAGCAGGCGAATCTCGCGGGCCTCCCGGATCGTCTCGACGTCAAACCCATGCCGCGCACCCGAATACACCCGCACTTGCACCTCTCCCTTGCCCTCCACCTTCGCTCGAATCTCACCCGCCTTGGTGACGTCGTCACGATCGCCCGTCAGCACCAGCAGCGGTACGACGACGGCCTCGACAGGCCTCCCCTCCGGTGACGGGTAATACGCCGCCGCCGCGCGAACGCGCATCGTCTCAAGCCGCGCGCGATCTCCAACCAATTCCCACAAGCCCTCGCCGCCCAGCGACCAGGCCACGATCGCGCCGGGTTCGTCCGACCCAATCACGCCCTCGCGCCGACCCCACTCAATCGCCCGTTCCACCACCCACGCGATCTTGCCGCCCGTCTCCAATCTCGGCGGGCGCTCCGCGGCCCGATACGCCGCCTTGTAGTCCACGACGATCACATCAAAGCCGTTGTGACTCAGGTTCTCCGCCGCGCGAAAATAGTGCTCCGAATCCTCGAAGATCGTGAGCCCCGACGCACCGGGAAGGAGCACGACAAAGGCCCGAGCGCCCGCCGCCCGCCGTACATGAAACGCCGGCGCCATCCTTTGCAGGTCATCCGGCGCCACGGCCGACGCCGAGCGGCCCTCCGCGCCGTCGTTGGACGCCGCGCATCCAACGATGAACGCCGAACCCATCACACCCAACCAGCCGAGCCATCGCGCTCCGTTCTTACGCACGATTCCGCTCCTCACTGGCCCGTATTCGCGAGACGCCTCGCCGGAACTCCGCACCCGTTCTTCCGCTGTGTTGTTCCGTCTCTCTTCGCTGCTTCCCCAGTGCTTAATGCCGAGTGCCCGGTGCCTCCTCCTCGTCCTCCTCAATGCCCCAACTGCGGCATGGTCTTTTCGAGCAATTCCAACGCCGCGTGCGTGTACTTCGGGTGCCCCTCGTGCTCCACGAACGCCGGCACGCACGCCGCCATCAGCACGCGCCGCACCATCGCCAGCTCCGTGTAGTTGTCATCGCAGGGCAGGCCCCGCTCTCGCCGCAGCTTCGCCATGTGCGACACCGGCTTCACGCCGTGCAAGAGATCGACCTTGCCCCAGTACAACCGCTCCAGGTAGAGCGCGTCCTCGATCCAGTGCCCGGGGTGGACAAGCGCCAGGTCAAGCAGCGTGCATCCGCGCCGTGCCGGCGAATCGCCCGCGCGGCGCATCGCGTTGCCCGGGTGCAGGTCGCCGTGGCACCACGTGTGAATCCGCCGCCCGTCCCACTTGGAAAGCAGCCAGTCGAGCCGGTGCTGCACCTTCTTCACCGCCTCGTTCCAGCGCTGCTCGTCCGTCAGCCCGTGGTGCTTCGAGTTCTCGCGCGCCCGGTGCAGCAGCTTGTCCCAGTCGTGCGCCCTGGGCGTCTCATCCACCGGACGGATCTCGCCCGCACGCCGGTGAAACTCCACCGCCGCGTCGATCAACTCTTCGACCGCCCGCGACCCGTCCGGCTTCGAAAACTCCGGCGTCACCGGCGACCCCGGGAATCGCTCGATCACGAACCACGCAAGGTCGTACCCGCCAAGTTCTGTTCCGCCCGCCAGCATCCGCGGCGTGGGCAGATCATGGCTCGCAAAGAAATGCTCCGTGCTGCACAGTCCCAGCAGCGTCGTCCATCGATACTCGTTGGGCCCGATCGGCAGCTTCACCAGCACGCCCGTCGTCCGCCCGTCGGGGAACTTCCACTCCGCGAACCCCGTCGCGGCCCCGCCGTGCTGCCACGCCGACTTGAACCACTCGATCTCGCCCAGTTGCCCGTCGCACGCCGCGTGCAGCACCGGGTCCAGCATGATCGCCAGGTCGTGCGAGTCCTGGCTCGGCGCCTGCTTGTGTTCTGGTTCACCCATCGCGTTCCCAGCCGCTCCTTCAGCTCGACAACACCTTACACGACTCCGGGCACCCGCGAAAGCTCGATGAGCTGCTCCACGCTCAATTGCTCCGCCCGCCGGTTCGCCTCGATCCCCGCCGGGAACGCAAACCCGCGCCCCAGCACGCTCCCGATCTGCTTCCGCCTCTGCCCGAACACCTTTTGGCAGCACGCCGCCAGCCGGGGCAGGTCGTCCGTCAGCGCCCTCGCCCGCCTCACGATCGACACCATCGCGCTCGTCACGTCCGGCCGCGGCCAGAAACACTCCGGCGGCAGCGTCGCCACCAGCGACACCTCCGCCGCCGCCTGCGCGATGATCCCCAGCGTGCCGTATGCGTCCGTCCCGGGCTTGGCCAGCAGCCGATCCGCCACCTCTCGCTGGATCGTCACGTGCATCGAGCGACAACTCGCCCACGACGCCAGCAACGTCGTCATCAAGGGCGACGCCGCGCCATACGGCAGGTTCGCGACGAGCCTGAACCCGCGCCCGCCGCCCGTTCCGACCGGCTCGTCCGCCGACCCGCCCGTCATCTCGCGCAGCGTCCGCGTCAGTTCGTCATTCAGCGCGTGCTTGCCCTCGAGGCAATCGCCCTCGATCAGCGTGAAGCTCCCGGAAGTGGGGGAGCCAAGCCGCTCACGCAGCATCCGCGCCAGCCCATGATCAAGCTCGCACGCGATCACGCGGCAGCCCCGCGACAGAAGCTCCTCCGTCAGCGTGCCCGTCCCAGGCCCGACCTCCAGCACCACGTCGCCCGCGCCAACACCCGACGCGTCCACCAGCTTGCGGATCAGGTTGTGATCCAAAAGGAAATTCTGCCCCAGCGCCTTCCGAGGCGAGAGCCCGTGCTGTGCCAGAATCGCCTTGATGTCCGCCAACGTCTGCACGCAAGGAGCGTACGCCATCTTTCGTGCCGCGGACCTGCCTTCGGGTCAGTGTCTTGACGAGCCCGAAGCGCAAGCAAGGAAACCGCCTGCGTGTCACCGACCACGTGTTCGGGGTCGGTGACACGCCGCGTTCATAATCACCCGCCCCGGTGCCTCGTGCCCCGCGCATTCCGCTCTTCTGCTTCCGTGGTGCCAAGTGCCAAGTGCCAGTACCAAGTGCCCAGTGCCTTCTTCACCTACCCTCCGCCCATGCCCGACCCCTCCAAAGCCCTCTTCTACTTCATGCCCCTCGTCTACGATGTCCTCCACGAGCCCGGCACCGCCGCCGAGGTCCGCGGCCTCTCCCGAATCGCACGCCGCTTCGTCACCTCCAAACCCTCCGCCGCCCGCACATGGCTTGAGCCCGCCTGCGGCACGGGCCGCTACCTCCGCGCCGCCGCCCGCCACGGAATCCGCACCATCGGCTTCGACCTCGCGCCCGAGATGGTCAGCTACGCGAAATCACGCGTGCCCTCCGCCGACATCTTCCGCGCCACCATGCAGCGCTTCGCGCGCCACGTCCCCAAGGCTTCCGTCGGCTTCGCGTTCAACATGATCAACACCATCCGCCACCTCCCAAGCGATCGCGCCATGCTCGAGCACTTCCGAGACATCGCCCGCGTCCTCGCGCCCGGCGGCGTCTACGTCGTCGGAATCTCCCTCACCAACTACGGCAACGAGATCCCCACCGAAGATGTCTGGATCGGCAAGCGCGGCGCCATGCAGGTCCGCCAGGTCGTGCAGTACCTCCCGCCCGAGTCCCGCCGCGGCCCGCGCGCCCGCCACGAGGCCTGCATCTGCCACATGACCATCACCAAGCGCTCGGGCAAACGCGTCGAAGAGGAAGACCTCGACTTCACCTATCACCTGCGCTGCTACAACCTCGAGCAGTGGTACAAGCTCCTCGAGCGCTCGCCCCTCCGCGTGCTCGCGACGATCGACGAGCGCGGCAAGGACCTCCCGCCCGCCGAGCCCGGCTACTCCATCTTCGTTCTCACCGCTCGATAGGCACCGACTTGTTCAGCCGCGCCGTCGTGTCGGGCATCGTCGCCGACACATACACCTGCTGGCCCGCCAGTTTCTTCAATCCCCTGGGATAGTTGAACCGCCGCGCCACATGTCCACCGGGCGCCAGCGAACTGATCGTCGCCTTGATCCGCGGCACGCCCGGCGCAAACGCCGTCAACTCCACGTTGATCGGCCCACTCGACGTGTTCTCGATGTCCGCCTCAACGATCAGGTCGCCGTTCCGCAGCCCGATGCTCGCCAGCCGTATCTCCATTTCCGGCAGGCCCACCGACATATATCTCTGAATCCGAATCAGCCCGTACGTGTGGTCCGTCGCGGGCTCAACATCGATCACGAAAGGCCGCTCGCCCGCCTCTTCCGAAGGCGGATACGCGATCGTTAAGGGCAGCGTCCCCGTCGTTCCCGGCAGCACCGTTGCGCGCGACGCGCGAGGCTTCACCACCCAGCTCCGGTCCCGGTGCCCGCCCGAATCGATCCCGCCCGGTGAAACCACGAAGAACTTCGTATCAAGCGTGCCCGGCCATGGATTCAGGAACGAAATGTTCCGCTCGTGCGTCGTGTTCACCGCCGGCAAGTCCCGCGGCACAAGCTCGATCGACGCCAGGAACCGCACCAGCCGATGATCCACGCCCTCGACCACGATCGGCGACGCCGTGACCGGAATCCGCACCGGCTGATGCCTCACCGGGACGCGCCCCGTCGCGTCCGCCACCGGCGCGACATAATTCGGGTCCAGCGGCGCGTCCGCCTGGTTGCCGAACACGTCCACGACCGTGATCTTCTCTTCGCCCAAGTACGAGTTCAGCACCGCCTCGTCCGCCGCCGCCGATTCGTTCCACAGCACCAGCGCGCCCACGCCCTCGTCCAGGCGCGTGTCACGCGGCGCCAGCACAAAGCACCTCACGCCCGGGATCGCCCGATACTCGCCGATCACCACACGCCCGGCGAGCGCCCGCGTCACCGCACGCCACGCCGCCGACAACGCCGTCGGCACCGCACGCGGCGTGCGCTCCTCGCTCCACTGCCAAGGCTGCTCCATTGCCAACGTTGGCGGCTCGCCGCCCGCGATCGATCCCAGCTCCGACCACGCCAGCACCGCGCGACGGAACAACTGGTCCGCCGCCTCCCTCGCCCCCGCGCCGTCTCGCCGCGGCTCGAGCACCAGCGTCAGCGGCGTCGCCCGCCCCTCCTCACGCCAGCGCCGCGCGAACGATACCACCGCGTCTTCCGTCGCCTGCCACGGCGCGACCACCGTCGCCGACACGCCGTTCGTCGGCAGCCCATCGATCGCCCGATCGATCCGCCAGGGCAGGTCGATCACCGGCGCTGCCACGAACGCCGAAAACTCGCTCGAGAGCTTCGTCACATCGTCGTTGAGCGCCGCCCGCCAGAACGCGCGATCGTCCCCCACGCGTCCCACCTGCCACCGCCGCACGCTCTGCCCGTGCGCGTCGAGGATCGGCGCCAGATAAGGCTTCCAGTCCGGCCCTTCCGCCGCCAGCGCCGCCCACACGTCGTCCGATTCCACCCGCACCTGCGACGCCAGCGCCGACGGAACCCGCGGCAGGCTCAGCGTCACCTGCGACCCGGACGACAGCAGCGCATCCAGCAGCCCCGACATCTCCGTCGCCGATTCCGCCGCACGCTCCGGCGTCACGTCCATCGACCAAGCCGGAAGCGTCACCGCCCCGCTCGCCAGATCGTGCATCACACGCGGCAGGCTTTCCGCCAAGTCCCGCTTCCACTCCGTCACCAACAGTCCGAACCGCCGCCGCTCCAGCGGGCCCGTCCGTGCCGTGACCATCGGGTCCTCGGGCGGCAGCCACACCATCGTCGTCCTCACGTGCGCCACGTCCCCGCTCTTGTTCCGTACGCGCAGGTCCGCGTCGTACCACCCGAACTTCGGCAGCGTCGGGTCCCAGTTCGCACGCACCGCGCCCGTGCCTAGCACTCGCGCGTCCCGATACACCACGTCGCCGTCAACCCCGCGAACCTCCAGCGTCGACGACAGTTCCTCCCCCGTCAGGTCGCGCAAATGCAGCGACAGCCGCGGCCTGTCCGGCGCGGCCACGACGTTCACCGCTCCGTTCGCGACAAACTCGATCCGCGGCAGCTGCGACACCGCCACCTCATCGAACCACGCCACGCCGTCCAGGTCTTCCGCGAATACGTGATGCACGCCCAGCTTCGCGGGCTCCACCTGCGCGGGCTGCACCACCTGCAGTTCGAGCTGGATGAACGCCGTCCCCTCGCGCCGCCCGATCAGCTCGATCGACACCGGCGTCCAGCTTCCTTCCGACGCGACCAGCGCGCTGGACACCTCTGTGCCCGCGATGACCTTCGACTGCGCATCCAGGAACCTCGCCACGATCCGCGCCCGTGCGTGCGTCAAATGCTGCGTCTTGATCTGCGCGTTGATCACATAGTCCGCACCGGGCAGAACGACCAGCACGCCCGGGTCGAGCATCAGGCTCGTGCTCCCGCCCTTGGTCGGCATCCGCACGCACCCGCCGAACTTCCCCTGCCCCGGGCCATACTCAAGCTCCGCCTGGTTCCAGCTCGGGAAACCCGGCCTCACCCGCGGCACGCTCGGATCGTCCTGCCCGCGATACCAGAAGTGGGGGATCGGGTCCGGGTTTGTTTCCTTCTCCTCGAAATCAAACAGCTTCAGCAGCCGACGCGCGCCCTCGGGCCGCCGGTCATCGCGCACGCCCGGCGTCCCCGCGCCCGGCTGACCGTTCTCCGGCGCTCGCGTGTCCTGCGCCTGCCGCGCGCGGGCGATCCCCGCCGCCCCGACCAGAGCCGTCACCAGCGCGCAACGCCACCACAATCCCAACGGACCCATGCCCTGAATATCGACCAAACAGGCCCCCCGGCCCAACTCTTCCGCCCGCTTCGACTCTCACGGCCATCCCCGCCGCCCGCGGTTTCCCGCCCCGTCTCTTCTTCCCGAATGCCCAGTGCTAGTGCCTGTTCCTCACGCCGCCCGTCCCGCCAGCTTGTTGAACCGCGCCACGATCACCGACAGCACGCCCATCGTCGCCAGCAGATACCCGCCGCCCGTCACCAACCCCGCCACCAGCACCCACACCGCTACCCCCAGAGTCCCGCCCGGCCCGAGGGTGAAGTGATTCCCCGCCGGCATCCAACTCCGCGGCGAGGAAAACCCTTCCACATTTGATCCCGCCATGAACGCCGGATTGATCGCCAGCACCCCGCGCATGATCGTGTCGCCCACGCCGTCCAGCCGGATCCGCTCAAACAGCATCATCGACACGCCCGCCATCGCCGGCAGCCCGCCCCACAGCGCCATCGCCAGCACGAGATTGAACACCGCCGCCGTCGTCGGCCGTCGGAACTTCATGCTCAGCCAGACCCCCGTCGCCGACAGGAACCCGATCGCCGGCATGAGTATCACGAAGTGGAGCAGCACGCCGAACGGGTTCAGATCGCCCGCCAGCACCGAGTACACCTGCTGCAGCAGGATCACGATCGGCACAAAGAACTGTCGCTTCACGCACCCCACGAACTTGCCCATCACGATCTGCCGCGCCGACAGCCCCGTCGTGAGCAGCACGTCCCACGTCCGCGCCTCGCGCTCGCCGTTCACGCTCCCCGCGCTCCCCGCCGTCGCCAGGATCAGCGACAGGATCGATCCCATCACCGTCACCATCATCGTCGCGTTCCGCGTGTCCGATTCGTCCCAGTTGGCGATCACCAGGAAACACGCCGCGATCAGCACGGAAAACACCAGCCAGAACGAGCGCCGGAACATCTTCTGCCGAAGCTCGCGCCACATCACCGGCTGACCGCCCACCTCGCGCGACGCCTCGCGATTCTTCTTTCCGGCCTTGCCCGTCTTGCTCTCCGCCGGCGCCGTCGCGCCCTGGCCCTCACGCCTGAGCAGCGCCCTCACCCGCGCCGTCGCGAACATCAGCACCACCGCGCCCAGCCCCGTGTTCATCAGCACGTTGCCGATCCAGATGGTCTGCGCCTGCAGCATGCCCGCCGGCCCGCCCCCCGCAAGATCCGCGATCAGGATCGCCGCCGTCGCCGGGCTCGACATCATGAACGGCACGCTCATGGGGATCGTCGCCCCCAGGCTGATCATCTTCCCCACGAGCAACGATGGCAATCCGTTGAGCGCGATCGCCGACATCATCGCCAGCATCGACGCCGTCAACCCGCGCTTCGCGCCCGTCGAAAAGAACACCGCCAGCGCAGCTCCAAGAAACGCCATCGCAAACGACACCGCCAGCCCCGCGAACACAAAGCCCGCCGGTACGCCGCCGAACACGCGCACCGCCAGCACCAGGGGCAGCGGGATCAGCGCCAGGATCGTCAGCTGCGAGAACGCGCTGATCAGCTTCCCCATCACGATCTGCCACGGCGTCAGCGGCGTGGTCAGAAGCGCCGACAGCGTCCCCGCCCGCTTCTCGTCGCACAACGAAGGCCCCAGCAGGATCGGCCCCGCCAGCGACATGCCCACCAGCTGCACGAGAAACACCGAGATGCTCACCGCCGGCGCCAGCCCCTGCAACTCCTGAAGACGCATCGCCGCGCCGTTGCTCGCCACCGCGTTCCCCATCATCCATCCGACCATGGTCAGGAACACCGTCGCCGTGATGAACGCCAGGAGAAGCGCCGTCACGCCGCGCGTCAGGTACGTGAAGTACCGCCGTCCCTGAACCCGCATCTCTTTCTGCACGATCGCGCCGGGCCACAGATTCGCGGGCGTGACGAGCATCGCCAGCCGCTTCGCCAGCGGCCTGCGTTCCGCAACCGCCGCCGCGCCGCTCACGCCCGCCGCCCCCGGGTTGGTCCCGCCCGCCTCGCTCACTGCAGCGCCCCCGTCGTCAGTTTCAGGAACGCGTCCTCGAGCTTCACACCCTCGGGCGTGAAGCTGCCGACCTTCGCGCCCGCCGCCAGGAGAAGCTCCAGCATGAAGTGATGCCCGTGCTTGCCGGGCTTCAGCTCAACCACCAGCCTCGACGAGGGGGTCTCGCCGCCCTCGTGCTCCACATCCACCTTCGCGATCCGCTCGTCGCGTTTCAGCGACTCCGCCACTTCCGCGGGCGTGCGTCCGCCGGGCTCCAGCGCGATCGTGATCCGCTCGCCCGCCCGCACCCGCGAATACGCGTCCTGGATCGACCCCGCGTACAGCAACCTGCCCCGCTCAATGATGCCGATGCTCGTCGACATCTCCGCCAGCTCGCTCAGGATGTGCGAACTGACCATGAGCGACTTGCCCATCCGCGCCAGCTCCGTCAAGAGCTCGCGCATCTCGATCCGGGCCCGCGGATCCAGCCCGCTCGCCGGCTCGTCGAGCAGGAGCACCTTGGGCTCGTGGATCAGCACCCGCGCCACGCCCAGGCGCTGCTGCATGCCGCGCGACAGACTATCCACCATCGCGTGACGCTTGGCGCCCAGGTCGGTCAGCTCCAGCACGCTGTCGATCACGCTCTTCCGCTTCTTGCGCTCGATCTGGAACGCCGACGCGAAGAACTGCAGGTACTCGTCGACCGTCAGGTCGTCGTACACGCCCAGGAAATCCGGCATGTATCCGATGGCGCGCCGGATGAGGTCGCCGTCGGTGCGGATGTCATAGCCCGCGACCCGCGCGCTCCCCGAATCGGGCGACAGGAGGCACGCGAGGATCTTCATCGTCGTGCTCTTCCCCGCGCCGTTGGGCCCGATGAACCCGAATACCTCGCCCGCGCCGATGGTGAGCGTCAGGTCCTCCAGCGCCACGAGCGAGCCGAATCGCTTTGTTAATCCCCGCGCTTCAATCATGGAACGCCTTCACTCCCGCGTGCCCGCCCGACCACCTCTTCCACTTTGCCGCTCCGTCACTCCGCCTCTTCTTCCTTCTTCGTCTCTTTCCCCTTCTCCAACGGCGCCACATCCGCCGCCCAATTCACTTCCCGCGCTTCGCGCCGCTTGTTGTCCGGCAGTTCCACCGTCGCACGCACGATCCGCGACATAGTCCCCTTCTCTTCCATCCCCGTCTTCAATCCCGTCGGCAGGCCTTTTACCCACAGGTGTACCCGCGCCCAGCGCCCGCTCGCCAGCCGCGCCTCCTGCGCCACCTCCGCCCGCATCGCCATCCCGATCGACTCCGCCGCCGCTCGGCCCGCCGTGATCCCGCCGCTGGTCCGCAGCATCTGCAGCGCCTGCCGCTCGAACGGCCCCAGTTCCCTTCCCTTCACGCCCCGCGCTCGCCACACGTCTCCCTCGCGCACGAAAGACAACTCGTACACGTCCGCGCCGATCTCAAGCCGACCCGCCACGACCTCGCCGCCCTTCTCGCACTCCACGCTCACCCGCGGCACATCGCCCTCAAACTCCAGCGTCACCCGCGGATCGACCGCCGCCGTCAGTCCCTTCACCGCGCGGAACGTCCACTGCGGCTGATCCATCGCCGCGGGCACACACCCCGCCGTCGGATCGCCGGGCGACTCAACAAGTTGCAGCGCCGGGAGCAGCAGCCCACGCGATCCGCCCCGCGTGTAGTACCCGTTCGTCGCCGACACTCCCCGATACCACCCCTCGCCCCCGAGCCCTTCCAGCGAAACGCTCGCACGATGCTGCACAAAGCTCGCCACCACGTCCGTCGCGATCGCGCTCCCCGCCCCGTCCCGCGGCCCGCGTCCGTCCACGACCTGCCAGCGCGACACCGCCGAATCCCCGCCGCGGATCACCGTCGGCACGACGACCGCCACCACGCTCGCCACCCCGATCCAGCCGAGCGCCGTCGCCCAGCCAAGATGCCGCTTGCGCAGCGCGCCCAGCCACAGGTAATCGCCGATGCCAAGCACCAGTGCCAGCACACCCATGCTCCCCGCGATCACCAGGAACGAGATCGGATTCACCGTGTGCGACTGGCTCAGCTCATCCAGCACCATCGAGAGCCCGATCCGCGTCGGAAGATCGCCGCCCGAAGCGTTGTACTGGTAGTCGAACTGCCAGTAGTTCTCGTTGGTCCGCTTGAACGAACTGCGCCGCCACGTCTCGAGCACGCCCCGCATCGCGTCGCGCCACACGCGCCGCGTCACCCGCAGGTCCGCCACCGTCCCCACACGCTCCGGTTCCACGCCCACGATCGTCACAAACCCGAACCCGACCGGCCCCTCGGCCAGCAATCCCCTCTCGCCGCCAACGCTCCAGCGCACCCGCCAGCCCTCGCGCTCACCCCGCGGGCGCAGCGAGATCGCGCGAGCGCTGACCTCCTGACCCGCCTCGGCGATCACGAGCGACGGATCACGCCGCTGCGCCAGCTCACGCATCGTTCCCAGCATCGTGCGCAGCTCCGGCGGCGTGCTCATCTTCGCCACTTCGCCGACGTCGACGAAATCGAACTCCTCGCCCTCCGGGAGCCAGCCCCGCCACGAACTCCCGCCCGCGTTCACCACCAGCACCAGCTTGCCGCCCGACAGCGTCCAGCGCCGCACCGCCTCGGCCACGCGAGGATCGATCGGCCCGAGCGATTCCGGCGCGATCACCAGCGCCTCCAGTCCCTCGTACGCGCCGGCGCTCCGCGGCATGTCCTCGCCCGCCGTCACCGCTGCCGCCAGCTTGGACCACCAATCCGCGTCGTCCACCACCATCTCGCCGGGCATCCGCGGCTTGGCCAGCGCCGATGTTGTCTGCATCGCCGTCGAAAGCGACTGCCGCCCGACCGACATCACGTACGCATAGTCCGAATCCACCACGCCGAACAGCTTCTGCTGATGACCGTCGGGAAACTCCGCCAGCGTCGCTTCCAGCACACGCCCCGCGTTCCCGTCGATCAGCGTCAGCTTGATCTCGGGCACCGAGCGCGGCAGGCACACGACCGCGTCCACCGGCGTCACCACGCCCGGCGTCGCCGCCGCGGGCACGACCACGCGCGCCCCCTGCGTGTTGTCCTGCGGAAACTCCAGCATCATCAGGCCGGAGAAGCCCTTCTCGCTCGACAGCCACACACGCATCGGCACATACCGATCGCCCGGCGCGCGGGCGCTCGAACGATCGCCGTTGCCCGACGGCCCCTTCAAGCCCTCGCCGCCGTACCCGAGCTCCGCCCGGAGAATCTCGACCTTGGGCCGCTTCCGCGCCGGGGCATCCGCGCCGCCGCCGCTCTGCGCCAGCGTCACGTCGCCCGGATCGGCGATGGAGCCCCGCGTCGGCGCGACGTGCGCGTGCGACCACGCCGCGCTCGCGAGCACGATCGCCGTCGCCATCCACGCTCGCACGCTGACGATTCTCATCCGATGCAATCACGTTCCCGAAGTCACGCGCCCCGGCCCGCCGTCACACGCGACGCGTTCGGCCCGCCCGCCGCCATCACCCCGCCCCCGCCTGATTCGGTTTTTCCGCCGCGGCCTTCCACTCCGCCACTCAGTCTTTATGCCTCTTCTCTCTTCTCTTCTCTCTTCGTGACTCCGTGACTCCGTGACTTCTTCTCTTCCCTAGTGCCCAGTGCCTCTACCCACTCTTCCCACCCTACTCCCCCTACACATGCACCTTCCGGTTGTACACGAACCACTCCAGCATCACGACTGCCAGCGCGCCCAGCAGGAACCACGGCCAGAGCTTCCGCGTCCCCTTGGTCGCCAGCGCGTCCTGCGCCGCCACCGGCCGCGACGCAAGCTCCAGCTTCTCCGCCGACGCCGCGTCCGACTCGCGCGAATCGAGCAGGTTCGCCGCGAAGAACCGCTCGTTCCTCCCGTCGCGCTGCGAATCCGTCGGGCCCGCGCTCCCCGCCCAGGACACGCGGTAGAACCCCATCGTGCGGATCGGCCCGAACACCACGCGCCCGTCCGCCGCCGCTTCCAGCTTGCTCGATTCGCCCGCCGGCGATTCGATCGTCACGCCGCTCGCGCCGCTCGGAAGTCGATCGCTCAGGATCGATCCCGGCTGCACCATCTGCGATTGGCCGATCACGCCGCCCGACGACCCGCCCACGTAGCCCACCGCCTGCGCCGTGAACACGATGAAGCCCACGTCGAACGGCCAGTTGCTCTCCATCAGGTCCCACGGCACCACCACCGCGCGCCAGTCCGCGCCCCGCGCCTCCACGATCGAGGCGCCGCTCGTCGTCGACGCAAGCACCACCGCGCTCACGTCCGCACCCGCCCCGCCCGCCTGCGGCTTCACGATCTCCACCGCGCGGTTCTTCCCGATGATCAAGGGATCGAGATTCACGCTCCGCATCACCGGGTGCGCACGGTCCCAGTCCACGATCTGCGTCGCGCCGCCCACGCCCTTGTCCACCATCCCCGCGCCCGGCGGCACCGCGTTGAAGATCACGTACCGCCCCGGCGGCAGGCTCCCGTCGCCGTCCGGCGCGGGCGTCCACCCGTCCAGCACGAACACGTCGTACTCGCCGCCGCGCCCCTCCGACAGCACCTTCTGGAACTTGTCGGGCGTCATCACGTCGAGCTTCGAGAGCGGCAGGCCCTCCAGCGCCGCCGTCAGGAACAGGTTGCCCCTGGTCGAGACGATCGCCACGCCCAGCCGCTTCGCGGGCGGCACCACCAGGAACGCCGCATCGTCGGTGGGCAGCACGTCCGCCGTCGGAGAGAGCGAGCGATTCCCCGCGCTGTCGTCGTCGAGCCCGCGCAGGCGCACGCTCACCAGCGCGCCCTCCACGCGCTCCATCGGGAAGACCACGCCGCCCGTTGAGGGCGTAAACACCGGCGCGGGCGGCTTGACCTCGCCCTCCGTCGCACCGGACCCGTTCCCCTGGTCCGCTCCCTTATCCGCCCCCTTGTCCGTGTTGCTCGTCTCGGGCATCACGCTCGTCGCGGGCGGCATCGTCACCGACTTCACGCCCGCCACCGCGCCGTCGATCGTCAACTCGACATCCACCGCGCGCGGCGCCCGCATCGTCGACTGCAGCCCCACGAAGATCGAGAGCTGGCTCGGGTTGTCGAACGCCCGCTCCGCGCGCACGTTCGCGATCGCCACGTTCCCGCTCTCGGGCCCGCCCACGCGGTGGAACATGAACGTGTCGTTCGCGCCCGGCTGCGTCTCCAGCGCGTCGGGCATCTTGCCGTCGCCGAAGAGATGGATCACCGAGCCCGGCCCGCTCACCAGCCCGCGATTCTCCAGCACCACCGGCTTGCTGTGCGCCGTCGCCAGACGCATCGCCTCCGTCAGCCGCGTCGGGCCGTCCGTCGCGGCAATCGACTTGATCGCGGCCTTGAGCAGCGCCTTGTCGCTCGTGAACTGCTGGCGAACCTCCGCCGTCGAGTCGAACGCGATCACCATCGCCTGGTCCGCTGACTCCTTCTGGAACACGCCCGGCTCGCGCAGCGTCTCGACCAGTTCCTCGGCCTGCTTCTTGGCGATCTCCAGCCGCGTCGCGGGGCTCGTTGTCTTCTTCGGATCGCCGTCGATCGCGTTCATGCTCGCCGAGCGATCGATCAGGATGATGTGCCGATCGCCCTTGGTTGAGTCGCCCGCGAGCTGGGGCTGCCCGACCGCCGCGATCGCCGCCGCCAGCGCGAGCAGCTGCAGGATCAGCAGGATGTTGCGCCGGAGCTTCTGGAACGGCGCGTTGGCCTGGATGTCCTGGATCGCCTTCTTCCACAGGAGCGTCGTCGAGATCTCCATATCGCGCCGACGCAGCTTCAGGAAATACAGGATCACCAGCGACGGCACGGCGACGGCCGCGGCGATCCCGGCGATGAGGGGCGTGAGCCAGGTCATCGCACAACTCCTCTCTTGCGCAGGTAATCCAGCAAAAGAGAATCGATCGGCGTATCGCTCTTCACCGTGATCAGCGACATGTCGCGCCGGGCGCAGAACGTCCGCAGCTCCTCGCAATACGCCGCCAAGTTCGCCTTGTACCGCTTGAGCAACGGCGCGGAGATCGTCACCTCCGCCAGGTCGCCGTCCTCCACGTCCTTCAGGCGCAGGTCGCCGGTGATCGGCGGATCGACCTCCTGCGGCGAGAGCACCTGCACGCAGAAGACGTCGTACCCATGACCCACCAGCATCCGCAGCCCCGCCTCGTAGCCGTCCTTGAAGAAGAAGTCCGAGAAGATCACCATCACGCCCTTGCCGCGGCGTGTCAGCGCGATGCGCTCCGCGGCGTCGCGGAACGTGATCGGGCCCGCCGGCGCCAGCGAGCAGATGAACCGCGAGAGGTCGTGCGTGCGCCGTCGCCCGCGAAGGTCGCGCACCTGGCGCACCTCGCCCGGCTCGACCTCGATTGTGCCCGCGCTCTCCGCCGACACCGTGGTCCCGCCCATCGACGTCGCCGCCACGCGGTTGAGGTTGACCAGGCCCACGTACCCCAGGGCCATGGCGGCCTTCTGCATGAACAGGAACTTGCTGGGCTCGCCGCAGTCCGACGAGCTCGACGCGTCGATCACCACGTGCAGCGACAGGTCCTCCTCCTCGAGGAACAGCTTCAGGAAGAGGCGGTCGAGCCGCCCGAAGATGTTCCAGTCGATGTGGCGGATGTCGTCGCCGGTCACGTAGGGGCGGTGGTCCGCGAACTCGACCGACTGCCCGCGCTTCTTGCTCCGGCGCTCGCCCTTGAGCTTGCCGGCGAAGATCTTCTTGCTGGCGATGTCCAGCCCGCCGATCCGGGAGATCAGGTCGGACCCGAGCAGGTCCTCGAGGGCTTTGGGCCGCGTGATGGTCTGGGTTCGCTGCATGGTTATGGCGAGATGATCTGGCGGTAGGCGCGGATGCTCTCGAGGTGGTCGTCCTGGTCGAAGGTGAACTTCAGATAGCCGCGATAGTCGACCTCGCTGAACGGGCGCAGCGTCTTGCCGTCCATGTCGGCGAACAGGACACGCGACGCGTCCTCGCCGGCGATCGGCACCTGCGGGTTGCGCGGGCTGAGCCCCAGCGACCGGGCGTGCTCCTCGACGAACGCGCGGTCGCTCCCGACCGGGAACTCGTCCTTGGCGACGCGCAGCATCTCACGCTCGCTCATGTCGACGCTGAACGTCTGGCACCCGGCGATGAACGAGATTGCGGCGATCGCGCCGACGCGGCAGATGGTCAGGATCGTCTTCACGCCTTGGCTCCCTCCGTCGGCGTCAGGTCCAGGATCGCCTTCACGAGCTGATCGGTGTCGACCTTGTCCGCCTCGGCCTCGAAGTTCACGAGCAGCCGGTGGCGCAGCGACAACGCCGCCATCGCCCGCACATCGGCGTAGCTGGCGTGGAACCGCCCGTCGATCAGGGCCTTGACCTTCGCGCCAAGCAAGAGCGCCTGCGCGCCGCGCGGCGAGGCGCCGCACCGGATGTACTTGTTCGTCGGGCCCGACGAGCCGCCCGCGGCCGTCGCGGCGCCCGGGTGCGTCGCGAGCACGAGACGCGCGACATACTCCTTCACGTGCGGCGCGACGACGACGTTGCGCACGAGGTCCTGCATCTTCAGGATGGTCGGGCCGTCGAGCACCTTGCTCGCCTCGGGGTTGTCCGCGCCGGTGGTGCGGTCGAGGATCGTCATCAGGTCATCCATCTGCGAGTAGCCGACGACGACCTTGAAGATGAAGCGGTCGAGCTGGGCCTCGGGGAGCGGGTAGGTCCCTTCCTGCTCGATCGGGTTCTGCGTCGCGAGCACCAGGAACGGCTTCTCGAGCTTGTACGAATTGCCCGCGACCGTCACGCTCCGCTCCTGCATCGCCTCGAGCAACGCCGACTGGGTCTTGGGCGTGGCGCGGTTGATCTCGTCGGCCAGCACGACCTGCGCGAAGATGGGCCCCCGCTGGAACTCGAACTTGCGCCGCCCCGTCGCGGGGTCTTCCATGACGACGTTGGTGCCGATCACGTCGGCGGGCATGAGGTCGGGCGTGAACTGGATGCGGCTGAACGGCAGCGTCAGCGCCTGCGCCAGCGTGCGCACCAGGAGCGTCTTGCCCAGGCCGGGCACGCCCTCGAGCAGCACGTTGCCGCCCGCGAAGAGCGCGATGAGCACGGCCTCGATCACCTCGCTGTGGCCCACGACCACCTTGTTGATCTCGCCCTTGAGCTTCAGGAACGTGGCGCGGAAGTGATCGCATTGGGCCTTCACTTCGGCGGGTGTGGACTGGGCGGACTCAGCTGTTGCCATGACGTATCTCCCGGCCGCTCGCGCGGCTTGAGTTCAATTCCTCAATCTTCCTTCATGTCTTCTTGGGCGCGCTTCTTGGCCTTCAGCAGGCGCGACATGCCCTGCTCGTCCTGCTTGACTTTCTCGTCGCCCCTGGCCGCCGGCCTTTCCGCCTTGGTCACGATCGGCGCGGGCGCATCGGAGAGGATCGTCGACGGCTTGGCCATCTGCTCCTTGCTCGCCTCGAACTTCACGCCTTTGACCTCGTCGCCGCCCGACGCACGCTTGGCGATCTTGACCTGCGCCTGCTTGCGGGCGGCCTTGAGCGCGTCCACCTGCTCGCCCGCCACCTTCTCCGACGCGCGGAACGCCTTGCGGATCATCGACGCGATCAGCGCCGGATCGATGCGCACGCGGCGCACGCCTACGTCCATCACGAACAGGCCGATCGCGCTGAGCGCCAGCGCCAGCCAGATCGGGCGCAGCGCCACGGGCATCGCCACGCCCTGGCGCGACCACAGGTCGTCCCTCACAGGGTCGTTGCCCTCGATTACACGCCCGCCCGTCAGCGTCGCCACCTGGCGCATCAGGGGCTCGTTGTCCTCGAGCGTGCGGTACTCGTCCGCGAAGGGCTTGGTGATGGCGGCCTGGATGCTCCCCTGGATCGTCTGGCCCTCCGCGGCGCCGGGGGCGCGGTAGTTGGCGCTCAGCACGTAGAAGCCGGACTGGTCGGTGCGGACGCGGGCCTCATAGCGCCCCGGGCCGACCTGGCGGAACTCGACGTCCTTGGCCGTGCCGTCGGGCTGCGCGAGGCGCGCCTGGAAGTTGGCGAAGTTGAGGCGTTCGTTGGAGGCGTCGGTGGCGTAGGCGGTGACGATCGTCTCGTCGCCCTCGGCCTGGGTGACGATGCGCACGTTGGCGTTGCCGCTGGGGCGCATCGCCCAGCGGACGTGCTGTTCCCAGAAGGCGCGGAAGCCGGACCACGCGACCCATTCGGGCGTCCAGCGGGTGGTCGCGTCGGACATGAAGGCGACGGTGCGCCCAAGGCCGTACTGCCACTGGGCCGCGATCGGGTCGTTCTCCTTGCCGCGCATGGTGACGAGGGCGAGGCCCTCGCGATCGGCGGTGACGACGTAGCCCTTGAGCGGCGGGACGCCGGCGATGCCGCGGATGGTCTCCGCCACGCCGGTGATGGTGGGCGAGAAGGGTGGGCCCTCCCAGATCAGGCTGCGCTTCACGGTCTGCGCTTCCTTGATGAAGATCTGGGGGAGCGTGGCGAGCTGGTCGTGGGCGATGTTGTAGAACGTGCCGTTGGTCTTTTTGGCGATGTCATACAATGTGCCTTGGTCTTCCTTACCGTGGCAGGCGACGCCGATCGTCGAGATGGCGATGTGCGCGTCGACGAACTTCTGGAGGAGCGCGTTGCTGGGCGGCTGCGGATCGCCGTCGGAGATGATGATGGCGTGGCGCTGGCCGGCGTCGACCGAGAGCAGGCCCTTGAGCGTCATCTCCAGTGAGGGCGCGAAGTCGGGCATGTCGCCGAAGTTCATGTTCTGGATCGAACGCTTCACGCCCGTGCCGTCGCCCACGACCTGCATCGGGTGGGTCCAGGTGGGCAGGCCCGGCGACTCGAGGATGCCGATGTAGTCGAGGCGCGAGAGGGCGTTGACGGCGGCCTCGCACACCTTCTTGCCCAGGTACACGCCCTCGGGGATCTCGACGGAGTGGATGACCAAGGCCAGCGCGCCGCGCGGCATCTGACGCTTCTGAGGCGGGTCGAGCTTGACGGGGAGCGCGTCCTCGACGGGCGAGCCGATCCAGCCGCCGGCGCCGAAGGCGTTCGGGCCGCCGACCATCACCAGCCCGCCGCCCGAGTCGTGAACGTACTGACGCATCGCCTCCTGCTGCGCCTGCGAGTAGGCGTAGGACGCCTGGTTCAGCATGACGACCGCGTCGTAGCTGGCGATCTCGCGGAGCGAGCCGGGGAACTGCTCGGGGCTGATGCGCCGCGAGGCGATCTTGGATTGCGTGAGGGCGGCGACGACCTGCTCGCTCTCGGTGGGCGAGTCGCTGACCACCAGCACGCGACCCTCGCCGCTGACGAAGGTGACGCCCATCTGGCTGTTGTTCTCGGCGATGGCGTCGCCGATCATGCGTCCGCCGACGACCTCGGGCTCGAAGGTCGCCTTGAACTCGTGGGCCTCGGCGTTGCGCGCGGGGACGGGGACCGTGAAGACGTTGGGGACGCCCGCGCGGAGTTCGACGGGCACGCCGAGCTTGGGCGAGCCGGGATCGAGGTCGATCGGCTCGCCGTTGAGCGTGATGTTGAGCCAGCCGCGCGCGGGCTTGGTGGCGCTGAGCACGACGCGGAGCGGGATGTTCTCGCCCATGCGCGCCGTCGCGGGGGCGATGAGGCGATCGATCATCACCTCGCCCTCGATCTTGTACTTGTAGAGCAGGACGTCGATGGGGATGCCGGCGGCCTTGGCGGCCTCGGCGGCGGCGAGCACCGAGCCCACGTTCTCCTGGCCGTCGCTGGCGATGAGCAGGCGGTTGGCGGCGTCGGGCGGCGCGAGCGACATCGCCAGGCGCACGCCCGAGGCCAGGTTCGTCGCGTCCAGCACGCCCACGTGCTCACGCACGACCTTCGACACCGACGGCGTCGGCAACGCCTGCACGAACGCGTCCTTGCCGACCGTCACCACGCCGAGGCGATCGTTCTTGTTCTTGTTGCCGGCCTTGGCGGTCTCGACGTACTGCTCCACGGTTTGCTGCGACTGGAGCGGAACCGACTGGCTGGAGTCCAGGATGACGGTGACCGCGACGTCCTTGGCCTCGTTGCGCCACTCGGGCTCGGCCGCGGCGCCCGCCAGCAGCGCGATCACGATGAACCGCACGGCCAGCGCGATCCAGCGCGTGACGCTGCCCAGGCCCGCGAGCGAGCGGCGGCCCATCCAGGCGGCGGCGGCCCACAGGACCGGGATCAGCGCCAGCCAGATCGGCGTGTCGAACTGGATCGGGCCCACCTGGAGGGCGGCGAGCGTCGCCGGGATGTTCGCCAGCGCGTTGGTCAAGGCACCTCCGGCGGAACCATGGGCCACTCGAACGCCAGGCGCGGCGCGAACGACGCGGGCCACGCGCTCGAGAGAAGCTCACCGAGCTTCTGGCCCAGAATACGGTGATTTCCCGAGTCCAGCACGAAGAGGCGGTTGTCGAGAACCGTGACGCCCCAGGGTGAATTTAGCTGGCCCTTGTCGCGTCCCGCGACGCCGAAGACGCCGAGCGATTCGCCGGTCTCGGGGTTGAAGCGGTGGACGCGGTGGTTGCCGAACTCAGAGACGACGGCGGTGCCGTCGGGGAGCAGACACAGGCCGTAGGGATAGCAGAACTGGTTGGGGCCCGGGCCGGTGGATTCGGGCGAGCCGATCCATCGGATGAGCGTGCCCTCGAGCGTGAAGACGCCGACGCGATGGTTGCAGGCGTCGGTGACGATGAGGTGCTTGCGTTTGGTGTCGATCTCCATGGACTGCGGGCGCGAGAACTCGACCTTTTCGGGCGAGGCACTTGGGCCGAAGCTGCCGAACGAGCGGACGAAGGCGTATTGGTTGGGCGCGGTGGGTTCGTAGATGCTGATGCGGTCGTTCCCGCCGTATTCGGAGACGAAGAGGCGGAGAACCTTGGTGTTGTCGTCGTTCATGACGACGGCGACATCGGTGAGGAAAAGGAACTGGCCGGGGCCCGTGCCGTAGGAGCCGAAGCGGCTGATGGGCTCAACGGGCTGGCCCATGGTGGTGGGGGGCTTGTAGATCATGACGCGGTAGTAGTGGGTGTCGGGGACGTAGAGGAGTTGCTCGCCCTGGTCGCCGGGCGCGATGGTGATGCCGGTGGGCTTGCCGTTCTCGAATTCCGGCATGGTGAAGTGGGCGAGGACCTGGCCGGTGGTGGGGTCGAGCTTCTGGACGCGGGCGGCCTTGTCGATGACCCAGAGTGACTGGCCGTCGCTGGTGAGGCAGCGGGGGTAGGAGAACTGGCCGGGCGAGAGTCCGGGCTCGCCGATGACGCGGTCAGGGTCGAGGGGTCGGACGGCGTCGGAGCCTCGTTTGAAGCAGCCGGGGGCGAGGGCGAGGACGCCCAGGGTGGCAAGGAAGGGGATGAGTGGCGCGCGACGCATGGGGTTTGGATCGATGGTGTACCGCCGCGCGGTGGGGTGGGTTCGCCCTCCGGCAGGATGGTACTTGTTTTGGGCGGGTCGGGATGCGGATTCCGCGATGGGGCAGCGAGTGTTCATCTACCCAAGGGGCGGACGGACACTTTGGTGCGCACCGGGGCGGTGGTAAGTAGGCACTAGGCACTTGGCACTGGGCACTAGGGGAAGGCGGAAGACAAGGCCGTGGAAGGGGTTGCGCGCAGGGTCGGGACGCGTGAAGATTTTTTTCGGGAATCTGGAAAGAGGATAAAAAGACGGACACTTTGGTGCGCACAAAGGCGGTGATAAGCGGGGACTAACCGGGAGGAGCGGGATTAGGGAATGGGGAGTCGGGAGTGGGGAAGATGAAGAGGTTGAACGCAGAGGGCGCGAAGGGCGCGGAGGGGAAGAGGAAGGGCAGAGTGGTGGAGAGCAGACGGGGCGCAGCGTTGCTTCGAGGAGGCAGCGATCCGTCCATCGCCGCGGGGTCTTCGGTCACTTCGCCTGAGCATCCAACTGGGCCAGCCAGACGCTGTCACCCCAGCCGACGAGGAGCGTGTCATTCGGGGATTGTCGTGAGAAAGACATGATGGCGCCGTCTCCCAGGACCTGCCCGAATCGCCCGCCGCCTTGCTTGCTCGCAAACTCCTCCGCGCACGCCTTCTTGCCATTCTCGCTCCACAACGTGAGGCGGAGAACACGTCCGCTGATGCCGACGGGGGAAGCCTGCGAGGCGACCCCCGCCCGCTGAGCCCAATACTGACTGTCGCCCTTCGCAGCGTGAAGAGGTACTCGCGCCGTTCGCGCCCAGACCTCGTCCGTCGGCACCACTTCGGCGTTCAGTTCGCCGCGTTCGGGCCGGATGAGCGAGTAGACGTACTCATTGGAGTTCCCGCGAATGCCGAGCACGAAGAACTCGTCGAGTGCGCCGGCGGTTCGCAGCGGGCGGATCACGCTCACCCATTTCTCGTTACGGGTCAGAGACTTCGATACAAGAACTGTCCCCTCTCCGTCGATTCCAACGACTTGATCATTGCTCCCGAAAATACACCCCGTCCAAGAGGTGCCCGTTGAGCGCCATTCCGCAGCGGCAAGACCGTCGTTCAGCCTTCCCACATTAGGCTGAGCCAGGATCTTCCCATCGCTTGACACCAAGGTCGCCATCGTGTTGGAAAAGCTCAGCACCAGAATCCGATGTTCACCGGTGGCGTTGTTCTTCATGACCTGCACATGCTGGATCTGGTTTGCCCAGCCCGATTTGATCGGGAACTGAGGGTCGACGACCCAGCGGAGCTTGCCGTCGAGCGAATAGGCCGCCAGCTTCCAAGCATCATCGGGACTCCCCGATTGGAGGATCTCAGGGGCTTGATCACCATCGAGGTCTTGGAAGACATGGTTTCCAAAGCCGTGGATTCCCGATGGACGTTCGATGCGACAGAATTGAACAACGTCGTATGCACCCGCGGCGTTCGGGCGCAGGGTGAGGACACCCTTGGAACCGAGCACCTGGATGTCGTTTGGGTTTTCGGCGCCGGGGACGATCCGGAAGTCGGTTACTTCGCCGAGGCGTGTGTCCTGGCAGATCAGGGTGCGCGAGACCGCGAGCGGGTGCTCGGTGTCGCTCGTGATGGCTGGTTGCTCCGCCAACCGTGGAGAGGCAATCCGACATCCGGAGGAGGATGCCCCTGCGAAGAGGAGCACGACGAGCGCGAGTGATCGGCCGGTCATGCATGCATGGTAGTGTCGGTGAAGTGAAGACCTACGCCTCGTAGTGGTTCGCGGCCCGGACTTGGAGCGGGCCGAGTGAATACTCGTCAGGTTTCCGGCGATGGAAACCGTTGACATCGCGCCAGGGCTGACGCGCGAAATCGGGGTTTGCGCGGAGCAGTTCGTCGATCGCCGCTCGGTTCTTCACTCCCAAGAAGTAGATCGCGCCCTGGCCCGTGCAGTTGATCGCCAGCACAACCTTGAGCTTGACACAAAGCTCGTCAGGCTTGGTCCACTCCACGCCGACGATTTCGGAATCGTCGTACGACCTGCGGGTGCTGACTCGTCGCCAAGGGGAACCGGGATTCATGTCTGGCCCTCAGGCACATCGACAAGAGGTGATGGAGTTTCTCGGCGGATCGGTCATGCTACGCACCGCACGCGCTACCACGGTCGTTTTCGTTCGGGGATCGCTTGGACCGCGCCGATCCAAAGCCGGGTCAATGCCATGTTCGCGCTGCATTTTTCGGCCCGCGTTCGGCAAAAACGGCCCGAGAACGGGTTCGGAGTGTGCGGTCTGTAGGAAATGTGTCGTCTGTAACTGGCATGACGCCCGATTTGAGGCACATTGGATATGACCGGGGGGTCGGCGCGCTTTTTCCGGGGGGACCCATGGTGGGTCCGGCGAGCCGAGCAACCGGGACATCTCGGTGGTTCCATGAGCACCGTTGCTCGCGGGCCGGGCTCGCTGTTCGCGGCCAAAGACTGGCCGTCGGACGTGACCCAGCTCCTCGACGAACATCATCTGACGGCGTGGTCTGCCGCGCCGCGTCTGCGTGTGCAGTTTGGCGCAACGCTGGGCCAATTTCTCGCTGGCCTGCCGTATGCCGAACTGTGCGTGCTGCACGGGCGTGACATCACGGACCTGGAGTCGTTCTGTGCTCAGCTGGAGCGGGTGCTGCCCGGGCCGGTGCTGGAGCGTCAGGTCGACGGGCCGGGCGGCGTGGTGTCGCTGTTGCGTTCGCGTCAGCGCTATCGCGGCCGTGCGAACGCGAAGTATCGCTATTACCTCTGGCACGACGCCGACACGCTCCTGAAGCACGATCGCGCGCTGTTCGCGCGGCTCGCGGACGCGTTCATGGGTGTGGCGGCCGAGAGCGAGTATGTGAGCGATGACTTGTTGCTGGTGCATCGGGCGATCTTCGTGGGCGGGCCGTTGCTCGACCTGCACGCGGAGGATGAGGGCGGCCCGATGCGATCGTGGTATCAGGACGGGCAGGGAGAGCCGTTCTGGCAGGTCGTGACGGGGCTCGAGCGCCCGCCCACGATGCGATTCCATATCGATTCCCTTCGTTGATTGACCTGCCGGCGGATCACCGGCGGGACAACGCAGGGTTCCTCCTGAGGGCGGTGCGAGCAGCGCCGCTCTTTTTTCGTTTTGGCACGCGAACGGCCCGGGCCGGAACTTTCCCGCGCCGGCGCGAGGAAGGCCGGTGTGTTTCATTAGCGGCGCATCCGCATTGGGGGCTTTCCCTCGGGCGCGGGGCTTGGATGGGCGGGGCGGCGCTGGAATAATAGACGGACTGGTCAGTCAGCTAAATGCCGCGGAGGCCCCCCGTGACGACCAAAGCCAAGCGATCGGCGCCAGCACGCGGAAGGCGATCGGCACCTCCGGGCGCGGGGGAGCGTCGCGCCGGGCCGGGGCGTCCGCGCGACCCCGAGCTGCCCGCGCGGCGGCGCGAGGAGATCATCGAGGTGGCGTCGCGCCTGTTTGCGCGCGACGGCTTTGCGGGCACGGACCTGCAGGATGTCGCGGACAAGCTGGGCGTGGGCAAGGGGACGCTGTACCGGTACTTTCCATCCAAGGGCGCGCTATTCCAGGCCGCGGTCGATCATGTGATGATCTCGATGCGGCGAGCGATCGACGGGGCGATCGAGTCGGTGCAGGACCCGCTCGAGAAGATCGAGGTTGCGATCCGCCGGTACCTGAAGTTCTTCAGCGACCACCCGGAGAACGTGGAGCTCCTGATCCAGGAACGGTCGGAGTTCCGCGACAGGAAGAAGCCGACGTATTTCGCGCACCGCGAAGCGAACGTGGAGCGTTGGCACGAGCTCTACCGCGGGCTGATCCGCGACGGGCGCGTGCGCGAGATGCCGGTGGAGCGCATCACCGACGTGCTGGGAGACCTGATCTACGGCACGATGTTCACCAACTACATCGCGGGCCGCCGGCGCAGCCTCGTGAGCCAGGCCGATGGAATCCTCGATCTGGCTTTCCATGGACTGCTGACGCCCGAGGAACAGAGGCGGCGGACGATCGCACGCGGGGAGAACAAGGCATGAAACGCTCGACGAAGAGCGCGTTGATGTTGGCGGCGGGGTTGCTTGTGGCGGCGGGCTCGATCGTCGGTTCGGGCTGCGAGAAGCCCGCGGCGAGCGCGGCGCCCGGTGCGCCGCCACCGGTGCCGGTGGTGGTCGCGACGGCGGAGCGGTCGGACGCGCCGGTGCTGATCCGCACGATCGGCGTGGTGCAATCGAAGGCGTCGGTGGTGATGAAGCCGCAGGTGACGGGTCGGGTGGCGTCGGTACTCGCGGAAGAGGGCGCGGACGTGAAGGCGGGGCAGGTGCTGGTGAAGCTCGACGAGGCGATGTTCAAGGCCGCGGTGGCGCAGGCCGAGGGCGCGCTGGGGCAGAGCAGAGCGTTGGCGCTGGATGCGCACAACCTCGAGGCCCGCAACAAGAGCGTGCTGGCGTCGGCGGCGTTGTCGCAGCGCGAGTACGAAGAGGCCCAGGCGAAGGTGGCGGCGGCGGACGCGCTGGTCAAGGCCAAGGAGGCCGACCTGGACGCGGCGAAGATCAACCTCGAGTACTGCACGATCAGCGCGCCCTTCGACGGGCGTCTCGGGCAGTTCCTCGTGAAGTCCGGCGCGATCGTGAAGTCCAGCGAGACCGAGATGGTCGAGATCAGTCAGATCGACCCGATCGACGCGGCGTTCAACGTGCCGGAGCAGCGGTTCCCGGCGATCCGCGAGGCGTACCTGGCCTCGGCCGCGGACCCGAAGGAACGCTCGCTTCGCGTTGAGGTCGTCCCCAGCGGCGACACCGGCGCGCCGATCGTGGGCAAGGCAAGCTTCATCGACACCAAGGTCGACACCGACACCGGCACGATCCGCCTGAAGGCGACGTTCGACAACGGCGACAAGCGGCTGTGGCCGGGGCGGTTCGTCAATGTCACGCTCGTGCTGGGGGTGGAGCCCGGGTGCGTGCAGATCCCCGACGGCGCGATCCAGGCGACGCAAGCGGGGCCGGGCGTGTTCATCGTGAAGCAGGACCAGACCGTCGAGGTGCGTCCCGTCAGCGTGCGCCGATCGGTCGACGGGAAGAGCATCATCGACAAGGGCGTGTCGGCGGGCGAGGTCGTGGTGACCGACGGGCAGCTGCGGCTCGGCCCGGGCGCGAAGGTGCAGATCAAGAATACCGACGGGGGCGCTCGGCGATGAACATCTCCGCACCGTTTATCCGGCGGCCCGTGATGACGACGCTGGTGATGCTGGCGTTCTGCGTGTTCGGGTGGTTCGCGTATCGCCAGCTGCCGGTGAGCGACCTGCCCAACGTGGACTTTCCGACGATCCAGGTGAGCGCGGCGCTGCCGGGCTCCTCGCCCGAGACGATGGCGTCGTCGGTCGCCACGCCGCTCGAGCGCGAGTTCTCAACGATCGCGGGCGTGGACTCGATGAGCTCGGTGAGCCTGCAGGGGAGCACGCAGATCACGCTGCAGTTCTCGCTGGACCGCAACATCGACGCGGCGGCGCAGGACGTGCAGGCTGCGATCGCGCGCACGGCGAGCCGCCTGCCGCCCGAGATGCCGAGCCCGCCCTCGTACAAGAAGGTGAACCCCGCGGACCAGCCGGTGCTGTTCCTGGCGGTGACGTCGCCCACGCTCCCGCTCTACACGCTGGACGAGTACGCCGAGACGCTGATGAGTCAGCGCATCAGCCAGCTGGCAGGCGTGGCGCAGGTGGTGGTGTACGGCTCGCAGAAGTACGCGGTGCGGGTGCAGGTCGATCCGCAGAGGCTGGCGTCGATGAACATCGGCATCGACGAGGTCGCCAAGGCGGTGCAGGACCGCAACGTCAACCTGCCGGTCGGCGTGATCAACGGCCCGCGCCAGGCGATCACGCTCGAATCGACCGGGCAGTTGCTCTCGGCTTCGAAGTACCAGGACGCGATCGTGGCGTATCGCAACGGGAACCCGGTGCAGCTCAACCAGCTGGCGAGCGTGGTCGACGGCGTCGAGAACGACCGCACCGCCGCGTGGTATCGGGAGAACGGCAAGGACATCGAGCGGGCCATCGTGCTGGCGATCCAGCGCCAGCCGGGCACGAACACGATGGAGGTCGTGGCGGCGATCGACCGCCTGATCCCGACGTTCCGTGATCAGCTGCCGCCCTCGATCTCGATCGCGAAGCTGTACGACCGCTCGGTGTCGATCCGCGATTCGGTGTCGGACGTGAAAGAGACGCTGGTGCTGACGCTGTGCCTGGTCGTGATGGTGATCTTCGTCTTCCTGCGGAACGTGCGAGCGACGCTGATCCCCAGCCTCGCCATGCCGATCTCGGTGGTCGGCACGTTCGCGGCGATGAAAGTGCTTGGCTTCTCGCTCGACAATCTCTCGCTGATGGCGCTCACGCTCTCGGTGGGCTTCGTGGTTGACGACGCGATCGTCGTGCTCGAGAACATCATCCGCCACATGGAGATGGGCAAATCGGCGCGCCAGGCGGCCTTCGACGGCTCGGGCGAGATCGGCTTCACGATCCTCTCCATGACCTTCTCTCTGGTCGCGGTCTTCCTGCCCGTGCTGTTCATGGGCGGCCTGGTCGGGCGATTGCTCAACGAGTTTGCGATCACCATCGCGGTCGCGATCCTCGTCTCGGGCGTGGTGTCGCTCACGCTCACGCCCATGCTGTGCTCGCGGTTCCTCAAGGACCCGCACCACTCGCACGGCGCGCTCTACAACTTCTCGGAGAAGATCTTCGAGCTGGTGCTGAAGCTCTACGCGTGGGTGCTCCGCGGCGTGCTGCGCACCAAGCCGCTGACGCTGCTGGTGTCGGTCGCGATCATGGCGGGCACGGTCTCTCTGTTCCAGATTATCCCCAAGGGCTTCCTGCCCACGGACGATCAGTCGCGCATCATCGCGACGACCGAGGCCGCGGAGGGGACGTCGTTCGCGCAGATGGTGAGGTACCAGCAGGCGCTGGTCGACATCGCCTCGCAGCACCCGGAGGTGGAGGCGTTCATGTCGAGCATCGGCGCCCGCGGCGGGCAGGCGACGGGCACGAACACGGGCACGCTCTTCCTCAAGCTGCGCGCCAAGGGAGAGAACGGGCGCACCAAGACGGTCGATCAGGTGATCCAGGAGCTGCGTCCGCAGTTCGCGCAGGTCGCGGGCGTGCGCGCGTACCTGCAGAACCCGCCGACGATCCGCGTGGGCGGGCAGATCACCAAGAGCCTGTACCAGTTCACGCTGCAGGGCCCGGACACCGAGGGCATGTACCGGTCCGCCCCGGTGCTGGCCGAGAAGATGAAGGCGATCGCGGGCGTGCAGGACGTGACGACCGACCTGCAGCTGAACAACCCGCAGCTTCTGGTGGATATCGACCGCAACAAGGCGGCGGCGGTGGGCGTTACGCCGCTGCAGATCGAGTCGGCGCTGTCGAGCGCCTTCGGCACGCGTCAGGTCTCGACGATCTACGCGCCGACGAACGACTACGACGTCATCCTCGAGCTGCTCCCGCAGTTCCAGACCGATCCCTCGGCGCTGGAGACGCTCTATGTGCGCGGCTCGTCGGGCAAGTTGATCCAGTTGACCGCGGTCGCATCGCTGAAGAAGACCAACGGGCCGCTGTCGGTGAATCACTCGGGCCAGCTCCCGTCGGTCACGATCTCGTTCAACCTCGCGCCGGGCGCGTCGCTGGGGCCCGCGGTTGCGGAGGTGCAGCGGCTGGCGCGCGAGACCCTCCCGCCGAGCATCTCGACGAGCTTCCAGGGTACGGCCCAGGCGTTCCAGTCCTCGCTGGGCGGGCTAGGCACCCTGCTGGTCATGGCGCTCATCGTGATGTACCTGATCCTGGGCATTCTCTACGAGTCGTTCATACACCCGATCACGATCCTGTCGGCGCTCCCCTTCGCGGGCTTCGGCGCGCTGGCGACGCTGCGCTTCTTCAACGTCGAGCTCTCGCTCTTTGCCTTCGTGGGCGTCATCATGCTGATCGGGCTGGTGAAGAAGAACGGCATCATGATGGTCGACTTTGCGATCGAGCAGCGCAAGAGCGCCAACGTCTCGGCACGCGACGCGATCTACAACGCGTGCCTGGTCCGCTTCCGCCCGATCATGATGACCACCATGGCGGCGTTGATCGGCACACTCCCGATCGCGCTGGGCGCGGGCGCCGGCGCCGAATCACGCCGGCCGCTCGGTCTGGCGGTGGTGGGCGGCCTGCTGTTCTCGCAGCTGATCACGCTCTTTGCCTCGCCCGTGTTCTATGTGTACCTGGACAAATTGCAGAGCCGGTCCTCCCGCCGGGCGGCGCGTCAGGCCGCGGCGCTGAAGGCAAGCGGCGCTCCCGGCGTCGAGTCCGTGCTGGCGTCGGTGCCGTCGGGTGTCTGACGGCGGGAGGGTGCGTGGGGGCGGCGCGTGTGGGCGCGCGGAAGGTTGGTCGAACACAGGCCGGAGCGCGGGCTACAGCTTCGTTGCGACGACGTCGTAGAGCGGCGGGAGGTGCATGTAGCAATCGGGGTCGTGGGAGGCGCGCGACCACACCGCGAAGAAGGCGCCGGCGTCCTGCGCGGTGATGAAGCCCTTGTCGACCAGGCGCGGCACGAAACTGGCCCAGAACGAATCGGGCCAGGCCCAGGCCATGGAGCCGGGGCGGGCGATGCGCTGGTTGACCGCGAGGTGATCGACGCGGAAGCCGTGCTGGCGCAGCATGCCCGGGAGGAGCGAGACGATGTCCGGATCGCCGCCCCCGGAGCGCCAGCTGCGCGCGACGGCCGCGATGACGCGCGAGAAATCGGCGTGGCGTGGCGCGAGCGTCATGGATTCGTAGTTGAAGTAGTCCTGGATCGCGACCTTGCCGCCGGGTTTCACGACCTTGGCGAGTCCCGCGACGACGTCCATGGGACGGGGCACAAAGCACAGCACCCAGCGCAGGTAGGCGACGTCGGCGAATGCGCCTGCATTCGGGAACGCGACGCCGAGGTTCTGCACGTCGCCCAGCACGCGATCGATGTTGTTGAGGCGACGCGCGACGGCGGTTTCGTTGAGCTGATGGAGGAACGTGGCGGATTCGTCCAGCGCGATGACGCGGCCCTGGGCGGCGCGCTCGGGCGAGGCGCCGCCGACGATGGTGGCGAGGTCGAACGTGGCGTGCCCCGGCCCGCAGCCAAGGTCCATCACGGTCATGCCCGGGCGCACGCCGGCGAGTTCCCAGAGCTGGTGGGCGGCGGCGGACCAGATGCGGTGCTGGAGGCCGAGACGCTTGGCTTCGATCGCGTCGGTGCCCAGGACGTATTCGGGTGCGTTGGTGTGGCTCATGGCGACCAGAAGAATAGCGCGGGCTTGCTTGGGGCGTCCGGCCCCTCAACTGTTGGGTGTGCAAGGAAGCGCCGAGACCGAACGACCACGCGGCTGGCTGGGCGGCGGAATGCCCCCGAGCGCCCGCGTCGCCTTTCGGAACGAGCTGTCGACGACGTTCTTCTTCGCGGTCACGCTCGCGGCGGTCGAGGGTGGGATCGCGTCGGCCTATGCGAAGAACACGTTTGCCGGCGTCGCGCCGGAGCGCCCGCTCAACTTCGTCGTCGCCATGATCGGTTCGGCGCCCGAGTTTGCGAACATCCTCTCGTTCATCTGGCTCTCCGCGGCGCACGCCAGGCCCAAGGTGCCCGTCGTCAACTCGCTCCAGCTCGCGGTGGTGCTCTCGGTGGCGGCGCTGGCGCTGGCGCCGGTGTCGCCGCTCGGGCTTGCGGTGACGGCGGTGCTGATGCTGCTGGCGCGGGTGTGCTGGTCGGGGATCATCACGATCCGACCGACGCTGTGGCGTGCGAACTATCCGCGCGAGCACCGGCCCTGGGCGGTGGGGCGGTTCTCGACGGTGCAGACGCTGACGGTCGCGCTGGCGGGGATCGGGATCGGGCTGCTGCTCGACGAGAGCCCGAGGAACTACATCGCGGTGGCGCCGGCGTGCGCGGCGGTGGGCGTGATCGCGGTGCTGGTGACGAGGCGGTTGCGCGTGCGGCGGCAGCGGGCGCTGCTGCAATCGGAGATCGACGGGCCGCCGGTGGGCAGGCCCTGGCAGGGGCCGGCGATCGTGTGGCGCGTGCTGCGGAAGGACCGGTACTTTGCGCTCTTCATGGGGTGCATGTTCACGCTGGGCTTGGGCAACCTGATGCTGATGCCCATGATGGTCATCGCGCTCAAGGACCAGTTCGGCGCGACGTACACGCAGAGCATCCTCATCACCACGACGATCCCGTACTTCCTGATGCCCATGGCGATCCCGCTCTGGACACGCCTGCTCGATCGCGCCCACGTCGTGAAGTTCCGCTCCATCCACTCGTGGGTCTTCGCGCTGTCGACGGCGCTCTTTGCCTCGGGCGTCGGGCTCCACCGCATCGAAGTCCTTTTCGCGGCGGCGATCGTCCACGGCATCGGGTTCGGCGGCGGAACGCTCGCGTGGAACCTCGGGCACGTCGACTTTGCGCCGCCCTCGCAGACCTCGCAGTACATGGCGACGCACGTCACGCTCAACGGCGTGCGCGGGCTGCTGGGGCCGCTCCTCGCGGTGTTCCTGTACGAGCAGGCGCGGCACGCGGGCCTGAGCGAGCGCATCGGCGCGACGGCGGTCCTGTCGCTTTCGACGCTTCTGTGCGTGCTGGGTGCGTTTGGGTTCATCGCGCTGCGACGCGCCATGGGCTCGGCGGCGAACGCCGCGAAGCGCACAACGGGGTGATCCGCCCGTAAGATCGTCGCGTGAATGCGAACCCGCCAACCGAAATCAAGCTTCGGCGCACGGCCACTGGCGATGTGCGGTTGCTGCATGAGTTTGAGCTCGACGAGGCGTCGAACGCGCTGGCGGGGACCAAGCCGCGCGACTGGGCGACATTTCAGGCGAGGTGGGAGGAGATTCTCGCGGATGTTGATGGAACGCGCACGGGCGTGATGCCGCGGGTGATTTTGGGCGACGGCGTGGTGGTGGGGGCGGTGAACATCTCGCCGCACGAGGGGCGCGAATCGATCGGGTATTGGATCGCGCGGGAGCATTGGGGGCGGGGCATCGCGAGCCGCGCGGTGGGGTTGATGCTGGGCGAGTGTGCGCGCCGGCCGCTGTATGCGACGGCGGCGGGGCACAACGCGCCCTCGATCCGCGTGCTGGAGAAGAACGGGTTCAGGGTGGTGTCGCGGTGCATGACGGCGGAAACGGCCAGGACCGTGGCGCGCGAGACGGTGACGCTGGTGCTGGAGTGAGGTGCGAGGAATCGCGCGAGCCTGTGGCCCGTCTCTCGCGGGTTGGATCGGAGGCCTACGCCAGCAGGGCCTTGACGACCTTGCCGTGGACGTCGGTGAGTCGGAAGTCGCGGCCCTGGAAGCGGTAGGTGAGGCGTTCGTGGTCCATGCCCAGAATGTGCAGGATGGTGGCCTGCAGGTCGTGGATGTGGACGGGGTCCTTGGTGATGCGATAGCCGAGCTCGTCGGTCGCGCCGTGGACGTAGCCGCGTTTCACGCCGCCGCCGGCCATCCAGATCGAGAAGCAGTGGGGGTGGTGATCGCGTCCGAGGTAGGTCGAGCCGTTGCGGGCCTCGTTCATGGCGGTGCGCCCGAACTCGCCGCTGAAGACGACGAGGGTGTCGTCGAGCAGGCCGCGTTGCTTGAGGTCCTTGATGAGGGCGGCGACGGGGCGGTCCATCTCCTTGCACTTGGCGGGGAGGTGGGTGATGAGATCGTCGCTGGGGCCCGTGCCGTGGATGTCCCAGCCCCAGTCGAAGATCTGGACGAAGCGGACGCCGCGTTCGACGAGGCGGCGTGCGAGGAGGCAGTTGTTGGCGAGCGATTGCTTGCCCGGCGCCGTGCCATACATCTCGTGGACCTCGGGCGGCTCCTTGGAGATGTCCATCACATCAGGCACGGAGACCTGCATGCGGAAGGCGAGCTCGTACTGGCTGATGCGGGTGAGGGTTTCGTCGTCGCCGAAGTACGCGGCCTGCTTCTCGTTGAGATCGCGGAGCGCGTCGAGGCTGCGTCGGCGGCCGGCGCGATCCATGCCGGGCGGATCGGAGACATAGAGCACGGGGTCGCCGACGGTGCGGCACTGCACGCCTTGATAGACGCTGGGGAGCCAGCCGGAGCCGAAGGTGGCCTTGCCGCCGTCGGGCTGGCGGCCTCCGCTGACCAGGACGACGAAGCCTGGTAGGTCCGCGTTGTCGGTGCCCAGGCCGTAGGTCGCCCACGCGCCCATGGAGGGGCGTTCGGGGCGTGGCGCGCCGGTGTAGAGGAAGAGCTGCGCGGGCGCGTGGTTGAACTGGTCGGTGTACATCGAGTTGATGAGCGAGACCTCATCGCTGATGGATTGGAAGTGGGGGAGAAGCTCGGAGGTTGTGATGCCGGCCTGGCCGTGCGGCGCGAACTTGTAGGGCGAGCCGAGGATGGTGGGGTGGCCCTTGATGAAGGCGAAGCGTTCCATCTGGAGGAACGAATCGGGGCAGGGCTGGCCGTTGAGCTCGGTGAGCTTGGGCTTGGGGTCGAAGAGGTCCTGCTGGGGCGGGGAGCCGGCCATGTGGAGGTAGATGACGCGCTTGGCGCGGGGGACGAAGTGGGGCGCGCGGGGCGCCATGGGATCGCGCTTCGCATCGGTGAGCGCGGCGCCGGCGGCGCGCCCGTCGAGCATCGAGAGGGCCAGCGCGCCCAGCCCGAATTGCCCGAGGAAATGGCGGCGGGTGGTGGCGTGCGATTTTTCGTGGAAGAAGTTCATCCGCGTGCTCGCTTTGGTGCTTCAGGCGATCGGCCCATCAGTTCTTCGTCAGCGTTTCATCGAGATTCAGCACGACATTGGCGACGACGGTCCACGCCGCCAGCTCGGGGGCGTTCATTCCCTCGGGCTGCGCGCCGAGCGGATCGGTCGCCATCTTGATCGCGCTGTCGTTGTCGCCGGCGTAGTGCGCGAGCTCGCCCTGGTAGAGCGAGACAAGCCGCTCGACCTCGCCATCGCGCGGGCGACGCCCGAGGCAGAGCTTGATCATGTACGCGGCCCGGGCGCTGGGATCGGCGCCGCCCTCGCGGACGGCGCGGCGCGCGACGCCCTGGGCGGCCTCGACATACACGGGGTCGTTGAGTGTGGTGAGGGCCTGGAGCGGCGTGTTGGTGCGGATGCGGCGCGGCAGGCAGCTTTCGCGGCTGCCGGCGTCGAACGTCATCATCGACGGGTACGGCGCGGTGCGCCGGATAAACGTATAGACAGCGCGGCGGAAGCGGTCCTCGCCCTCGCTCAGCACCCAGGAATCGCCGCTGTAGGGCATCGCCCAGATGCCGTCGGGCTGGCGCGGGAAGACCGACGGGCCGTACATCTTGTGCGAGAGCAGGCCTGCGGCACAGAGCGCCGAATCACGGAGCATTTCGGCGTCGAGGCGGAAGCGCGGGCCGCGCCAGAGGAGTCGGTTGCGTGCGTCGCGCTCCATGCACTCCGGGCGGGCGCGAGAGGACTGTCGATAGGTCGAGCTCGTGACGATCGATTTGCAGAGTTTCTTCATGCTCCAGCCGCGCTCCATGAACTCGACGGCGAGCGCGTCGAGCAGGGCGGGGTGGGTCGGCATCGGGGCCTGCGAGCCGAAGTCCTCGACGGTTTCGACGATCCCGACGCCGAAGAACTGCTCCCACCAGCGATTGACCGTGACGCGGGCGGTCAGCGGGTTGCCGCGATCGACGAGCCAGCGGGCAAAGCCCAGCCGGTTCCGCGGCTCGCTTTCGCGGAGTTTCCCGTACGCCACGGGCACGCCGGGCTCGACCGGGTCGCCCTGATTCAGGAAACTCCCCTTGATATGGATCTTCGTGGTTCGACGTTGATCGGGAGGGAGCTCGCGCATGATCGGGATCGACGGGAGCCTGGCACGCTGCGCGTCGGTTTCGACTCGGGCGGCGTCGCGGGCCTTGGTCAGGCGTTCGACCTCGGCCTTGCCCGCGTCGGTGTCGTCCTTCTTCGCCACGCACGCCGCGAGTTCGGCTTCGCGATCACGGAGCGAGGCCTCGAGCATCGCGAGCCTGGCCTTGTCTTCCTTTGAGCCGACCATGAACGTGGGCGATTCATCGGGCCTGTCGGCGTCCTGGGTCTGATCGAGCAGCGCGAACAGGCCGTAGTACTCGCGCTGCGAGACCGGGTCGTACCTGTGCGAGTGGCACTGGGCGCAGCCGGCGGTGACGCCCATCCAGACCTGCATGGTCGTGTTGACGCGATCGACGACGGCGGCGGAGCGGAACTCCTCGTCGTCGGTGCCGCCCTCGTCGTTGTTCATCGTGTTGCGATGGAACGCGGTGGCGATGAGGTCGTCGTCGCCCGCGTTGTCGAGCAGATCGCCGGCGAGCTGCTCGACGCTGAAGCGATCGAAGGGCGTGTCGGCGTTGAACGCGCGGATGACCCAGTCGCGGTAGGGCCAGATCACGCGGCGGTCGTCTTTCTCATAGCCGCGCGTGTCGGCGAAGCGCGCGAGGTCGAGCCACACGCGGGCCCAGCGTTCGCCGTAGGCGTCGCTCGCGAGAAGACGATCGACCACGCGCACGTACGCGCCGTCGCGATCCTTGGCCGAGTCGGCGACGAAGTCGTCGATCTCCTTGGGCGAAGGGGGCAGGCCCGTCAGGTCGAGCGACACGCGGCGGAGCAGCGTCTCAAGGTCGGCCTCGGGCGAGGGCGCGAGCCCTTCCTTTTCAAGGCGTGCGAGCACGAACGGATCAATGAAGTTCCGGCACCACGCCGCGTTTTTCACCGCGGGCGCGTCGGCCTTCACGGGCGGCACGAGCGACCAGTGCGGCTTGTACTCCGCGCCCTCTTCGATCCACTTCGACAGCGTCGCGATTTCCGCGGGCGTGAGTGTCTTGTGCATCTCGGGCGGCGGCATGCGTTCGTCGTCGTCGCTCGACGAGACGCGCCGGATGAGTTCGCTCTCGCCCGGCTTGCTGGGGACGATCGCGCGATGGTTCTTCTTGGTCGGCGACGTTGCGTGCTCGAGCGTGTCGAGGCGCAGGCCGCCCTCGGTCTTACCCTCGTCCGGGCCGTGGCACTTGAAACAGTTGTTGGAGAGGATCGGGCGGATGTCGGCGTTGAAATCGACACGGTCGGCGGCGGTGGGCGCCGGCGAAACGGCGTTCGCGGAGGATTCGCTCACGCGCGGCAGCCCAACGCCGAGCATCAGAGCCGCGCTGAGCACGAGCGACGCGGCGGAGGCGGCGAGCGCGGGCGCGGTCACGCCCGCGTGCGCACGGCGGAATGATCCGGACCTTTGCAAAGCCTCAGCTCCGGCGTTCAAAGGCGGGAGAGTCGAGTGCTCGCGCGTGGGCAGGTGCGAAGAGAGGCGTAGGGGCGCTTCGCACGCGCCGTTGTGCTCGCCCCCCGTGTTATGGTGTTGATCGAGCTTCATCACTGCACACCCTCGACGACCTCGACTTCGGGCCGGGCGGCCTTGAACTTCGCGATCCCCTCGGGCGTCACGCCGGTCTTCCACACGTACAGCTTGCGGAGCTGTTTGCACGCGACAAGCTTGGCGAGGCCCGCGTCGGTCACCTTCGTTCCGACGAGGTTCAGCGTGCCCAGTTTCGCACAGGTTGCGGCGAAATCCAAGCCCGAATCGCCGATCGCGGTCCATTCGAGGCGGAGGCGTTCGAGCTCGGGGAGCCCCTTGAGCGAGACAAGGCCGGCGTCGGTGATCGTGGTGCGCGAGAGATTGAGCCACGCGATGGTGGGGCGGAGCTTCTCAAGGAGCGCCAGCTCGGCGTCGCCGATGGGCGGCGCGATGACGGAGAGATCGACGCTAAGGCGAGGATCATCGGCGCCGAGGTCGACAACCACGCCGTGCTTGGCGCGGATCGCGTCACCGGCGGCCGCTCGCGACGCCTGCGTGTTCTCTTTCGATCGGGGCGGGCCGTCCTGGAACGGGTTCGCGGCCTGCGAGTTGCCCGGGCCGAAGTTCTTTCCGAAGCTCGTCGGGGCTTTCGGCGCGGGAGGAGTCGGCTTCTGGTTCGCGCGGGCCGAGTCGTCGGGCCAGTAGGCGCCCTCGGAAATCCAGGTGCGGATCGCCGTGATCTCGTCGGGGTTGAGGGGCTTGTCGCCGTCGGGCATGAAGTCGGGATTGCTGGGCGTGAGCGTGACGCGGTGGAGCAGGTCGCTCTCGTCGGGCTTGCCGGGCACGATGGAATGGGCCGAGGGGTGGGCGAACGCGCCGAGGCGAAGGTCGAGGCGAAGGCCGCCCTTTTTCTTGAAGGGACCGTGGCATTCGACGCAGCGACTCTCGAAGATCGGGCGGATGACCTTTTCGAAATCGATGGTGCCGGGCTTGGTGGCCATGCCGGTGGGCCAAGGGGCGGGCTTGGTCGTGTCGCTGACGCTCGCGGAATCGCTCTGTGGGAAGATGACGGACCAGAAGTAGTTTTCGCCGTGCACGAGCGAGCCGCCGAAGTGGCCCGCGACGCCGACGAGCATGGCGGCGATGACGACGCCGGCGCGAAAGAGGCCGAGCGGCCCGCGTCCCCCCGGGCGAAGCAGCGGCGCGATCACCAGCGCGGTGACGAGCGCCGCTCCCGCGGCCGCGACGCCGACCCAGCGATGGAGCGCGAGGGTGTCGGCCATGCTGGCGCGCGAGCCTTCGAGATCGGCGTTGATCCAGCCGGTGGCGGCGCTGGCGCCCGCGGCGAGAGCGCCGAGGACCAGGCACGTAAGGCCCGCGCGCGAGGCGTCGACGTGCCGGCGCATCGCGCCCCAGAACTCGCACAGCGCCGCGACGATCAGGAGCGCGACGGGGAAGTGGACGAGCACGACGTGCCCGCGCCCCGCGAGTTGAGGGAGCCACGTCGGGGCCCAGCCCGGGACGACTTGCATCCACGCCGGCTTGCTGGCAGCGGCGTCGCCAGCCAACGTCGTGGTCGCGAAGGCCGAGAGCGCGAGCAGCGTCGCGACGGCGATGAAGCGCGGGCGGGACGCAAGCAGATGGCGACGGCGTAGATTCATCTCTTCCCCGGTGGCGAGCGACGGACGCGGACTCTTCACGACCTTCACGCAGATTCAATGCCCGATCCGGCGCTTCAATCCTCGAAGAGTGGCGTGCACACCAGCGAGCGCAGGTTCTTGCCGTTGGCGGCGGTGCCGTCGGCGATGACGAAGCTGCCGCCCGGGTGGACGCACGCCCCGCCGTAGGCCCCGTCCTTGCGGAGCGCGTAGACGCTGACGTTGAAGTTGGGGCGTCCCTTGGCGTCGAGGAGGCGTTTTTCCTTGGTGTGATCGCAGAGCTTCTTGAGGAAAGCGGCGCAGGCCTCGCTGGGCGACAGGCCTCGCTCCATGTTCTGAACGATGGCGAACGAGCCGCAGTTGGCGATCATGGATTCGCCGCGACCGGTCGCGCCGGCGCAGCCGACGCCGTTGTCGCAGTACATGCCCGCGCCGACGATGGGCGAATCGCCGATGCGCCCGGGGATCTTCCACGACAGGCCGCTCGTGCTGGTGCAGGCGGCCATGTCGCCCGTGGGCGTGAGGGCGGAGCAGTGCACGGTTCCCCAGGTGAACATCAGGCTCTTCTCGACGGCGCTGACCTTCTTGCCGCCGACGGGCTGGATCTGCTGGTCGTCGTCCAGCCACTTGTCGTCCTTGTTGAGATTGGCGCGCCACTGCAGCCAGGCCTGGCGCGACTTCTCGGTGAGCAGGTTCTCTTCCTTGAAGCCCATGCGGAGCGCGAACTTCAGCGCGCCCTCGCCGACGATCATCACGTGATCGGTCTTGCGGAGCACCTCGAGCGCGACCGCGGCGGGGTTCTTGATGTTGCGGATGCCCGCGACCGAGCCGGCCTTGTGGGTCGGGCCGTGCATGACCGAGGCGTCGAGCTCGACGATGCCCTCCTCGTTGGGCAGGCCGCCCAGGCCGACGGACTGGTCGTTGGGATCGTCCTCGTTGAATTTGACGGCGGCGACGACGGCGTCGGCGGGGTCATAGCCGTTCATGATCATCTCATAGGCCTTGGCGACGCCGGGATCGCAATTGCCGGAGGCGATGGCGCAGGGCCCACGGTGGGCGTCGCCCTCGCCCGGTGCGGCCGGGAGCGTGGTGGCGCCGGCGCGCGAGGCGCCGAGGCCTACGCCTGCCAGCCCTGCACCGGCCAGTCCCGCGCCCGCAAGCCCCGTGACGGTCAGGAATCCGCGACGATCGAGTGTGTTCATGCGCATCGGTGTACCGCGCCGGCGCGTCTCTGTCGACCGTCCCATCCTTGCCGGTCCGAGAACGCTTGTGATCTCACGCGATACCGGACGCCCATCAAGCCCCGCGCCGCGACGGCCGATCGTTCCCGACTCCTTCCGGAGGGACACCCATGCCGACCAAAGTCCTCATCGCTGACGACGAGCATCACATCCGCCACATGGTGGCGGCCAAGCTGCGTTCCAGCGGCTTTGAAGTGACCGAAGCCCGCGACGGCGCGGAAGCACTCGACCTGTCGCGCGAGCTTCGCCCCGACGTCGTCGTCAGCGATTTCCAGATGCCGCAGATGTCGGGCCTGGAGTTCTGCACGGCGCTGGCCTCGGAGCAGCCGGGCGTCCGCATCATCATGCTCACGGCACGCGGGCACGTGCTCTCGCCCGAGCAGATCAAGCTCGCCAACATCCGGCGCATGATGGCCAAGCCCTTCAGCGCCGCCAAGCTGGTGGAGTGCGTGCGCGAACTTGTCGCCGGCTCCGCCGCCACGAATACCTCGGAGGCCGCCTGATATGCCGACCCCCCTCGAGATCGCGCACCTGACGCTGCGCCAACGCTGCACGAGCCTTGGGATCCCGACGCTGGCGATCAACGCTTCGGGCGCGATCGAGCCCGCGCCGCATGGCTCGCTGGCGGATCGCCTGGTGTCCACGCCGGCGTTCATCGATCCGCTCCTGGCGGCGGCGCACTCGTGGGCGGCCCAGCCCGCGCCGGGCGTGGTCGAGCTGTTCACGGGCTGCTTTGCATCGCCGATCCCGATCGAGGAGCGCCGGCGTCGCCATGGCTACACGGTCGCGGTGGCGTTCTCGCCCGCGATGCTCTCGCAGCCGGCGTTCTTTGAGGCGTGCCGCGCCGCGGGGATCACGCACCAGGAGGCGCACGCCGCCCTGGCGCCCGTCGCGACCCAGACTCCCGGGTCGATCGCGCAGCTGCGCAGCTTCCTGCGCTGGATGGCGGTCGATGTGGCGCAGTCCGCGGATCACTCCGACGCGACGACGGTGCTCACGAGCGAGCTCTCGGCGTCGTACGAGCAGCTCGACGCGGTGTACGACATCGGTCGCGCCATCGGCGACCTGACCAACCCGCCGAACTTCGTGGGCGCGACGTGCAAGCGCCTGCGGGCCGCGTTGTCGTTCGATTTCATCATGGCGCGCTTCGCCGACGACCCGGCGGTGACGCCCGATCTGCGCGGCACCACGATCATCGACGGGCGATCGCCGATCTGCGACGACGAGGAGAACGAGGAACTGGCCGCCCGCTCGCTGGGGCTCCTCATGCGCCTCACGGCGCAGCGCGATTGGTCGATCATCGATCCCGGCTTCGATTCGCCGCTGGCGCCCGCGTCGCAGACGTTGGTGCAGCCCCTGATCCGCGAGGGGCGTGTGATCGGGGCGATCATCGCCGCCAACAAGACCGGCCCCGACCCCGCGATCAGCAGCTACGACACTCAGCTCATCCACGCGGCGGGCGGATTCGTCAACGCGTTCCTCGAGAACTCGGCACTGTACCTCGAGCAGAAGCAACTGTTCCTCGGGACGATCCAGGCCGTCACCGCCTCGATCGACGCCAAGGACCACTACACCCGCGGCCATAGCGAGCGAGTCTCGCACCTGTCGGAGCTTCTGGCTCGCACCATGGGCCTGTCCGACCGAGACGTGGAGTGGGTTCGCATCTCGGGCCTGGTGCACGACGTGGGCAAGATCGGCGTGCCCGAGGCGGTGCTGACCAAGCCGGGGCGCCTGACCGACGACGAGTTCTCCGCGATCAAGCGCCACCCGGAGATCGGCCACAACATCCTGCGGGCCGTCGCGCCCCTGGGCCCGGCTCTCCCCGGCGTGCTCTCGCACCACGAGCGATGGGACGGCAAAGGCTATCCCAACGGCCTGAGCGGCGAGGGAATCCCGCTGATCGCACGCATCATCGGCCTGGCCGACACCTTCGACGCCATGAGCTCCAACCGCTCCTATCGCAGCGCGCTCACCCGCGAAAAGGTGCTCGCGGAGATCACCCGTTGCGCGGGCTCGCAGTTTGATCCAAAGCTCGCACCCCTCTTCGTGAGCCTCGACTTCTCCGGCTTTGACGCGTTGATCGCCAAACACGCGGCCGACGCGCCAACCTACCAAGCCGCGGCCTAGGCTCTGGCTCGCTCCTGCCGGAGCAGATTCGGAGTCCACTGTGCATGAACGCAAGCCCTTCGTCGGCGGCAACTGGAAGATGAACACCAACCGCACCACGTCCGCGGACCTGACCCGCGCCGTGGTCGACGGCCTGGCGCGAGTCGAGGGCGTCGAGGTCGCGGTGTATCCGCCATTCCCCTATCTCCTCTCGGTTCGCTCGATCCTCCGCGACCGCTCGTCCTCGATCCGCATGGGCGCGCAGAACGTCTACCACCGCCCCGACGGCGCGTACACCGGCGAAATCTCGATTGACATGCTGAAAGATTGCGGCGCGACCACGGTGCTCGTGGGGCACTCCGAGCGCCGCCATGTCATGGGCGAGCAGGACGACCTCATCAACGCCAAGGTGCGTGCCGTGCTCGAAGCCGGGCTCGAGTGCGTGCTGTGCGTGGGCGAAACGATCGAAGAGCGCGAGGCGGGCCACACCGATCCGGTGAATCAGCGCCAGGTGCGTGCGGGCTTGGCGGACGTTCCGGGCGACTGGGTCAACCGCTTGGTGCTGGCGTACGAGCCCGTGTGGGCAATCGGCACCGGCAAGACCGCCACGCCCGACGACGCCCAGGCCGTCCACCGCAAGCTCCGCCAGTTGCTGTCGGGGCTCTATGGCCCGGAGATTGCCGCCCGAACCCGGATCATCTACGGCGGGTCGGTCAAGCCCTCGAACGCCGCGGAGCTGTTCGCCCAGCCGGACATCGACGGCGGGCTGATCGGCGGGGCGTCCCTCAAGCCCGAGGACTTTGTGGGAATCGTGAAGGCCGCCGCGACGACCTGAACCCGACCATACTCCGGACCACCCGCGCGCATACTCTTCCGGGCGTCATTCCGCGTTCCCCGGGAGTCTTGCATGGTTTTGTCTCTTGCAGCCGCCGGTTGGCTGATCGGCATCCTCACCGTCCTGTTCATGGTCGTCTGCGTGGTGCTGATCCTCACGGTCCTCATCCAGAGGCCTCAGGGCGGTGGGCTCGCTGGCGCGTTCGGCTCGGGCGCTGGCTCGGGTCAGACGGCGTTCGGCACCAAGACCGGCGATGCCCTCACGATCTTCACCATCATCGTGTTCGTGCTGTTCATCGGCGCGGCGATCGGGCTGAACTACGCCGCCCGACCCGAGGATTCGGCCAAGACGACGCCAACCTCAAACGAATCCGCACCCGCCGACAAGAAGGACGGCGGACAGAAGCCGGCCGACGTCCCGCCGACGGACGCGAAGCCCGCCGACACCAAGCCCGCGGACGCTGGCAATACGACCTCGAATCCGCCCGCCAATCCCGCGACTCCGCTGGAGTCCAAGCCCGCCGAGAAGCCGGCCGAGCAGCCCGCCACGCCCCCGTCGGACAACAAGCCCGCGGAGCCCAAGCCGGCGGACAAGCCCGCCGATCCGCCCAAGCAGTCCTAAGCAACGGAGACCGCGATGATCCGCAGCATGACGGGCTACGGCGAAGCGTCGGCCCAGATCGACGGCGTTCACTACTTCGTCGAACTTCGCTCCCTCAACAACAAGTACTTCAAGGCCACCATCCGCCTCCCCGAATCGCTCCAGGGACTCGAGGCCGAGCTTGAATCGACGTTGCGCCAGCGCCTCACGCGCGGCTCGATCACACTCACGGGCTCGTGCACGGATTCGTCGTCCTCGGCCGCGTATTCGATCAATGACGCGGCCTTGCAGTCCTACATGGCCCAGCTCAAAAAGCTCCCGGGATTTGATACGGGCGGCGTGAAGCTGGACGTGTCGGCGCTCCTGTCGCTCCCGGGCGTGCTCCAGCCGCCGGGCGACGAGGAGAATCGCCTGTCGCGTGCGCGGGCCGCGTTCTCCAGGCTGCTGGGCGAGGCAACCAAATCGCTGATCGACATGCGCGAGCGCGAAGGCCGCATGCTGGTCGACGATCTTCGCCAGCAGGGCGAATTGATCGCGGATCGCCTGCGTCAGATCGCGCAGCGCGCCCCGGCCGTCATCGCGGATTACGAGCAGCGCCTGCGGCAGCGGATCGAGGCCATGCTGAAGGAAGCCCAGGTGAAGGTCGACGCGGTGGACCTGATCCGCGAGATCGCGGTCTACGCCGAGCGAACCGATATCGCCGAGGAGATTTCTCGCCTGGGCGGGCACCTTGAGCAGTTCGCCGACCTCTTGAGGCCTGACTCGGACAAGCCGGTCGGCCGCACCCTTGATTTCCTGGCCCAGGAGATGCTCCGCGAGGCCAACACGATCGCCAGCAAGTCCCCCGACGCGGGGATTTCGAAGCTGATTGTCGAGGTCAAAGGGGCCATTGACCGCATCAAGGAACAGGCCGCGAACGTCGAATAACCTCTGGCGTTCCCCCCGGCTTGCTTGGTACACTTTGATGGTCAACGCCGGAGGCCTTCCCGTGCCCGACGCTCATCGCCTGGGTTCCGCTTGTGTCATGCTCGCGCTGCTGACATCGCTGTCGCCCGCGCTGGCGCAGGACGCGGCGCCCAAGGCGGCGCCCGAGCCGCAGCCGCCGGTCAATACCAGCCCCGCCGATCCTCCTGCGCCCGGCGAAGCGACGCCCCCCGCGGCGACCCCCGCGCCGGCGACGCTCGACATGGCGGCCTTGGACTCGACGCTCGCCAAGCTCGACGATCCGTCGATCGAAGAACGCGAGCACGCGATGAACGCGATCCGCACGTTGCCCGGCATGAGCGTGCGTGCGATCGGGCAAGCGATGCAGAAGCCGACGCTCTCGGCCGAACAGCGCGTGCGCCTGTCACAGGTGGGCCAGTCGTTGTTCTTGGATGAGCCGCGGGGCGCGTTGGGTGTGACGTTCAACGTCGGCGGGATCGACGACGAAGAAGGCCAGGTTCAGATCAGGGAGACGACTCCCGGCTGGGATTCCTCGCGTGCGCTTCGTCCGTGGGACGTTGTTCGCTCCATCGATGGACTGCGGCTCCGCACCTATGCCGAGGCGCGGGCCGCCATCATCTCGCACGACCCGGGCGACACGGTGTCGCTGGATATCGTGCGCAACGGGCAGCCCGGCACGGTGCGCGTGCGCCTCGGAAACTTCGCCGACCTCAACAAGAGCGGGCTGATCGACCCGCTGGCCTATGAGGCCGCCTGGCGTCTTCGCGCTTCGCGCATGATTTCCGAAGCGACCAAGCCGCTCGTCATCGACTTGGCGGCGGATGAATGGTCGAACGAGCCAACGATCGACGGTCCGCCTGCGGTCGAGCGGATGAACCACCCGATCACCAGCGAACCGCTGCGTACGCAGATGCGGCAGATCCCGGTGTCCGATCTCTCGGCCGCGGGCCCCAGCCGCGCCTCGGGCGAGCGGAATGTCAGCGACCTTGGCCAGATGGGGAGCGTCCGGAGCGATCGCCCATCGCTGCGCGTGCTCGCCAGGAACCAGGGGAGAGTCGAGGTTCCGCCCGAGATCGTGCGCCGGATGTTGGAGGCGGCGCAGCAACAGCGGGCGGTCCTGAAGCGTGATATCGCGGGGCTGCGCCAGCGTGCCGCCGATCCCAATGCGGATGCACGCACGGTGGAGATTCTTCGTCGTCAGGTCGCGGGCCTCGAGGAAGTGCTCGCGGGGCTCGATCAGCAGATCGACGATCAGCGTCGCGACGCTGGTGTGCGCTGACCGCCCACAAGAGATCTGAAACTCGGAAGTGTACCGCTCACCGCGCGAATCGCGGAGTTTTGACGCGTGCCGCATGAGCGCACGTGCGGCACAACGCCCGCCCTCTTTCAAGCTCGCGTGAACTCCGCCATCGCGGCCCCGCAAAAAGCCCACACCCCGGGAGCGTCGGCCCGGGGCGTGGAGACGTCGGAACACCCGACGCACAAGGAGCATTCAGATTTCGATACGGCCGGCGGGCCGGTTACGACATCGCCGACCGGGAGGGAGAAAGAGGAGACTCAGTTGATGTTGATCTTCCTTGGTGAATCGGGCTTGGTCTTGGGGAGCATCAGCGTCAGCACGCCGTCCTTGAGCTCGGCCGCCACCTTCTGGTCATCGACGACCGTGGGGAGCGCGACGCGGCGGCTCACCGAGCCGAATCGCCGCTCACGCCGGTAGAACTTCTCGTCAGTGGTTTCCTTCTCTTCGTTCTTGGCGGCCTTGATCGAGACCACGCCGTCGTGGACCTCGACTTCGATCTCGTCCTTCTTAAAGCCCGGGAGCGAGGCGCGCACGAAGATGCTCTTCTCGTCCTCGGACAGGTCAATCGGGAGCGTTCCCTCTTCAATGGCGGCGACGGCGGGGCGCATCTCGGCAAAGAACGGGTCGCCCAGAAGCTGTCCGAACAGCCGGTCAAAGGTCGGGAAGCTGACAGGTTCGCGACGGATGAGGGTGTTCATGTCATTCTCCTTTTTCTCTCGCCGCCCCGGCCCATCCGGGCGCGGCGTTCATGACGCGTTTGTGCCGCGGTCTCGCGACGGGAAGAAGAATGGCAAGGGGCGTGCCAGCGTTTTGACCCCGCGGCGCGGGTTGGATGCACGCCAAAGCGGTGCCGAGGCCCTGCCGCGGTGTCAAAGCGGCAGTTGATGAAGCGTTCAATCCCCGCGAACGCCTTGCGAATGCGTGGTTTGCGGACTTTGCGCGAGCTACGTTTCATCCATGACCAGCAGCGAGCCCAGCGTCATCGATTTGCGCAGCGACACCGTGACCCGTCCCACGCCCGAGATGCGGAAGGCGATCGAGCGTGCGGAGGTCGGCGACGACGTCCTGGGCGACGATCCGACCGTGATCCGCCTGCAGGAGCGCGTCGCGGAGATCATGGGGAAAGAGGCCGCGTGCTTCGTGCCCACGGGCACCATGGCCAACCAGACCTCGATCCGCGCCCAGTGCGAGCACGGCGACGAGATCCTGTGCCACGAGGACAGCCACATCGTTCACTATGAGACCGGCTCGCCCGCCGCGCTCTCGGGGTGCATGGTGCGACCGGCCCGCGGCGAGGGCGGCCTGTTCGACGAGGACCAGGTCCGGGCCCTGCACCGCCCCGACTCGATCCACGCGCCGCGCACTCGCCTGCTGATCGTTGAGAACACGCACAACAAGGGCGGCGGGACGATCTGGCCGCTGGCGCAGATTGAGCGGGTGACGCGGGCAGCCAAAGAACTCGGCATGCGTCGCCACCTCGACGGGGCGCGAATCTGGAACGCCTGCGCCGCGACCGGGATGTCGCCCAAGGACTATGCCCAGCATTTCGACACGATCTCGTGCTGCTTCTCCAAGGGGTTGGGCGCGCCCGCGGGCTCCGCGGTCGCGGGCGATCGCGCGACCATCGCGCGGGTCGCTCGCTTCCGCAAGATGTTCGGCGGGACGATGCGCCAGTCGGGCGTGCTCGCCGCCGCCGCGATCTACGCCCTCGACCACCACCGCGAGCGCCTGGTCGAGGATCACGCGAACGCCAAGCGCTTCGCGTCGGGGCTGGCGGAGATCCCGGGCGTTCGCCTCGATCCGCGCAGCGTGCAGACCAACATGGTGTTCTTCGACGTGATCCAGGAGATCGGCACGGCGGCCGCGGTGTGCCAGACGCTCAAGGCGCGCAACGTGTGGATGCTCCCCAACGGCCCGCAGCGCATCCGCGCGGTGTGTCACCTCGACGTCAGCGCCGCCATGATCGATCGGGCCGTCGCGGTCATCGCCGAGGCTTTGTCGGCGCCGGTGCCGGCGTAGTCTGCGGCGCGGGCGTCGTCTCCTTCGCGTCCCCGGGCAGGCGTGTCAGCCGCGTCCGAGCCTTTTGCGTGGACGAGAGCATCAGCCCCTCGATCGACGTCTCCATCCCGACCGATTGATTGATGTCCATCGCCTCGAGCTGGCCCTTGGTCGTGTCCCAGCGATAGCGCCCGGAGAACGACGAGTCCTTGATCTGCACCGGGCCCGACACGCTCTCGCTGGTTTTGTCGATCAGCCCGGCGACGTCGATGTTCGCCACGCCGCCGGAAGCCGAGCGCAGCGTGTGGGTGGTGCGCATCTTCATCGATCCCAGCGCGGAGGCGTCGAGCGTGTCTTCGTTGGTCCAGGTTTCGCCGATGCGGGCCCGCCCGCTGGACTTCTTGGCGGTGAAGATCGGACCGAGCAGGCCCGCGCCGGACTTCGAGCTCAGCCCCTTCGCGGCGTCGAGCCCGAGCGACGACATCGGCGACATCTCCGAGCCGCCGGTGGCGGAGATGATGTTGCCCGCGGCGTCGATCTTCAGCGTCAGCCTGGCTTCGAGCATCGGACGCAGCACCATCGCGAGCATCTCGGCGTTCTCGCGCTCGTCGGGGTTCTTTGTGGGCGTCGCGGGGCGCGACGGCGTGGTGGGGTTCGTGGGCGACTTGATCCGGGGCGACGATGGACTGGTCGGAGACGCGGGATTCGACGGCGTCGTTGCCGCGGGCTGTGCGGTGTCGTACGACCCCTTGAAATCGTCGGAATCGATCGACATGCTGACGCGCTCGTAGCTGACTTCGACGGTGGCGACGCCCGCCTCGTCAACCTGCATCGTGCGCATCGCGATCCAGATCGTCTGGTCCATCTGCGACAACATGTTCTTGGTCTTGTCGCGATCGGCGACGCTCTTGGTCGAGCTGTTCTGCTCGAGCTTGTATCGAACGACCTGGCCCTGCTCGAACTTCGGGCGAAGATCGACTTCCTGAGCACGTGATTCGCCCGCCGCCGCCACGCTCAGGACGCCCGCGAGCACGTAGGCCGCGGGGTTGGCACGCCAGGGTTCAAAGTGCATGGGTCGCTCCTTCGATTGATTCGTTGTACCCCCGACCGGGCGGGAAGTTGCCATCGGATCGGCGAAATCGGGCGCGGATCGCCGCAAAGACGGGGATTCGCGGCCTGCGGCCTCCCGGCTCGGGATTGACCCTGTTCCCCGAGCCCCCCGGCGCGGAAGGCGTGCAAGTCCGGAGGCCGCCAATGGCACGATCCATCAAGAAAATCGAGGGCGGCAGCCGATGGAACAGCATGCCGCGGCATCGCGGCGGGGGTGTTGTGTGCGCGGACCGGAACACCAGCCGATGTCGTCCCAGCCTCATCGATTCACGATGGCGCCGAGCGCCGACGGCCCGCTCGGCGAGCTGGCCGCCCGCTACGCGCTCGAAGTCCACTCGCGCGTCATCACGACCGAGCGTTTCCTGCTCCGCCCGCTTGTCGCCGACGATCGTGCCGCGTTCTTTGAAGCGATCCGTGTGTCGCGAGCCGAACTCGATCGCACCCACCCGCTCCACGAGCCGGGCGAGAGCGACGATGAGCTCTTCCTCAGGCAGATCAGGCTCTTGGCCGAGGGTGAGCGCACCGGACGGGCCTGCCGCCGGGTCGGTGTGCTCCCCGACGGGCGAATCCTGGGCGCGTTTAACATCAACGCGATTGCTCGCGGGCTCTCGTTCGAAGGTGAACTTGCGTGGTGGGTGCGGACCGACCTCGCGGGGCGCGGCCTGGCGACCGAGGGCGTGCACGCCATCGCGACGCACGCGTTCGCCGACCTGCCCCAGGGCTTGGGGCTGCACACGCTCCACGCGATGATCGAGTCCGGGAACGTGAGGAGCACCCGCATCGCGGAGAAGCTCGGTGCGACGCCCGTGAAGGGCGTTCCCGCCAAAGTGCGCATCGGAACGGAATGGCGCACACACGACGTGTACACGCTGACGCCGGAGTCGCTGCAGAGCACGGCTACGCGTGGGCGCGGGCGCGCTGAGCGAGTGCCGCCACGATCCTGATCGCCCGCGCCGTTTCTTCGTGCTTCTTGGCGTCACTCTTGGCGAGCTTCATCGCCCGCTCGGCCTTGGCGATCATTTTCGCGAGGCTCTTGCGTTTTTCCTGCGTCTGCAGCATGTCGCTGAGATTGTCGTAGACATCCGCGAGCTTGATGAGGCGAGCTCGCCAGTCCGCCGCCGCCAGCCGCTGGTCGTAATCCACCTCGCGCTCGGGCTCGGGGAGGATCATGCTCTTGGTGAGGGCGGCGACGATCCTGGCGACGCCGTCGCCGAAGTTCTCCGCGATGTCGTCGTAGTCGGTTGGGGTATCCTCGATCGTGTCGTGGAGCAACGCGGCCGCGATCGCCTCGGGGTCCTCGCAGCCATACTCGTGGCGGAGCACGAGCGTCACACGGACGACGTGAGAGAAATACGGCGTCACGCCGTCGGCCCGCGTGTGCCCCTCGTGGGCCCGCGCCGCAAAGCTCGCGGCCTTCTGGATCAGTTCCATCCCGCTCGTCTTCTCACGCTTCGCCATGGCGCCACTTCCATTTCCCTGTCTCGCCGCCTCGCCGCGCCCTGTCCCGCTACATCGGCTTGGCGTTGACGACCTGCCGCGTGTGATCGAACACCGCGCGCGACTTGCTCGGGTTCCCGCCGTGCTCGTCGAAGATCACGACCTCATTGTCAACGCCCGCCTTGAGCCACGACGCGGGCACGAACCAGCGGCTCTGCGGCCCGACGCTCTTGCCGTCCGGTGTCGCCACGAAGTACCGCGCCAGGTGCCGCCCGTTCACAAAGACCTGGCCCTTGGTCACGCCGTCGAGTTCAAGGTACAACGGCGACGCGCACGCGGCGGGATTCAGCGTCGCACGCCACCACGTCGGCCCGTGCATTTTGCTCTTGGGCGCATGGAACGCGCCCGCCGCCGGCTGCTCCCACTTCGCGAAGGCCCAGTCGGCCTTGGCTGTCAGGTTGTCCTCGACCTCGTAGAACGTCACGGCCTTGTCGGCGTCGTTCACGAGTTCGTCCGCCGTCTTCGTGTGACCGCTGGCCTCGGGGACGATCGCCAGCTGCACGTGCGACGCGCCCTTCGACAGCAGCTCGCCGTCGATCGCGACCCACGTGGGCCCCGCGCGATCGACATACGCGATCGGCTTGTCGTTGACGAGCACGATCGCGCGGCAGGGCGCCGCCACGCCCTCCGCGCCCGCGAGCTTCATCACCAGCCCGCTCTTCCGCTTGCCGATGCTCCAGTCCAGGCGCGACGCCAGCGTCGTGTCGCCCTCGCGCACGTCCCACAGCGGCGAGCGGAACGCGAGGATGTCGACGGGGTCCGACGAAACGACCTTGGGCTTGCCGGGCTTGATCTCGGACAGCTCGAGCAGGTGTCCCCACAGCCCCTTGCCCAGGCCGCTGGAGGCGCCGAGGTGCGCGCCGGCCGTGAACTCGCCGAGATTCTCCGCGAGCACGACGATGGTCCCGCCGCCCTTCTTGAGCGACAACGCCGCGTGATCGGCGGCGCCCGGGCCGTGCCCGACCACGCCCAGCTCCTTGGCGTCCTGGAAGAAGTGCAGGCGATCGCCGCCCTGCGTCACGTACGCCGCGGCCCGGCGCGTCGCGGTCGACTTCAGCCCGATGCGATACCAGCCGTACCCGCTCGGCGCGCCCAGCGACGCCAGCGGCGCCGGACCGGGGATCGACGCGAAGCGCGGCCCGCTCCCGTCGACGTATTCCGGCGTTCCCGCGCAGGTCCAGTGGCCGAGCGTCGCCTTCTCGTGCCCGCTGGGGGCGTGGATCTTGAGCGCGTCGTGGGCCGCGTGCGATTGACCGGACGAATCGATGCGCGTGTAGGTCTTGAACGACGGGTGCGCGATCGGCTTGTGGTCCCAGGTCAGGCCCGAGACGCCGATCAGCACCGCGTCATCGGTGAAGTAGGTCGCTTCCGACAACTCCATGTTGATCACGACGATCGAGATGCCCTCGACCTCGACGATCTCGGGCGTCTTGCCCGCGGGAACGGTGACTTCGACGGGCGAGCCGTTGACCGACATCACGCCGCGTGCGCCGGCATTGCCGAACACGACCAGCGTGCGCCCCACGACTCCCATGGCGCTGAGGTTGGAGTAATCGAGGTTGGCGCGCGGGCCGACGGGCGCGTCCATCAGGCACCAGACGACCGAGTGCCCGTCGAGATCGACCGGCAGGTTCGTGCCGTCGGGGAGCAGGAGCGCCGTGCTCTTGGCCGACATCGCGCCGTCGTTGAAGACCATCGCGAATCCGCCCTGCGCGCCCGTGCGGTGGACGACCGACACGCCGGGGACCGGCGGCGTCTGTGCCCCCTTGGCGGGCCTGATGTTCTGCACGCCCCGCGCCGGATCGATCGCGACCGGCTGGTACGCCGCGTTGAGATTTGAGAAGACCCGCCCGAACCTTGCGGCAAAGGTCGCGATGCGGCGCAGTGCGTGGTACGACGGCGCGGGCGCGCCCGTTTCGTCCAGCGGTGCGCCGCGATCGGCGCTGGCGATGCCGAACCACTCCGATCCCGCGTCGCAGCGCCCCGGCGCAAAGCCGAAGTTCGTCCCGCCGTGGAAGGGCGTGAGGCTGAACTGCCCGCCGCCCGCGATGACCTCCGCGATGCGGCGCGTCAGGCCCGGGCCGTCGAGCCCCGCGCGGAGGGCGCCGCCCCACACGTCGCGCGCCTGGCGCTCGTCGCCCGATTCGCACGACAGGTCGATGATGAACTTGGGCTGGTCGGCGCGGACGACATTGAGCTGGCGCATCGCCGAGAGCATGTCGTCGCCGCCGGACCATCCGTCGATCTCGCCCTCGACGCTCTGCCACAGGTTGTGCGAGTTGATGACCGGGATGTTGATGCCCGCCTCACGCAGGTAGCGGTTCAACTCGCCCAGGTACGAGACCGCCAGATCGTCGTGCCCGCAGGTCCAATTGCCCTCGCTCTTAACGAGCAGCAGCGGCCCGCCGCGCCCCGTGCTGGAGAGCTGCAGATCCTTAATCTGGTCGACCAGCGCCGTCACGTACCGTGAGGAAGCCTCGAGAAACGCCGCGTTCTTCGTGCGCAGCGACACGCCCGCCTGGCTCGTCAGCCACGCCGGGAGCCCGCCGCCGTCCAGCCCCGCGCCGACATACGGCCCGACGCGGAGGATCAGCCACATGCCCGCCTCGCCCACCAGCTTCACGAAGTGGCGGACGTCGTTGTCACCCGTGAAATCAAACACGCCCGCGCGCGGCTCGTGACGAGCCCACACCGCGGTCGTGTCGATCGTGTTGAATCCGGCGAGCTTGGCGGCCTGAATCCGGTCGGCCCACGACGCCCGCGCCACGCGTGCGTATTCAACCGCCGCGCTGACGATCCACACTCGCCGCCCGTCCAGCATGAAGCTCTGACCGTCATAGGTCACCGCAGGCATGGTCGCTCCTCATACTTCATCACCTTCGCCGGCCCTGTCGCGGGGACCCACACGCACCGTTCATTCGTAAACCTAACGGAATACGAATAAAGAGGCCGAAGAAAGTGGAACGGAATACTAGCGCTCGCCAAGGCCAACTGCAACGAAAGGACCGCCTCGGAGGTACTCATTTCGGGGTCCGGTCGGAGGAAGAGGCCGCTATTCTGTGTTTCGCGCGATGGGAGCCGACCAAAGTGACCCGAACAAAGACCCTTTTTGTGACACCCGCCGCCCTGCTGCTCTTGGCGGGTTGTTCGTCGCGCCTTGAGTCGCTCGACCGCGAGATCAACGACCTGGTCGCGGAGCGCTCCACGCGCCTCGGCACGGTCTCGCCCTCGCGCTCGCTCCCGGGCGAAACCAAATCGATCGACACGTCCAAGGCCCCGGAGACCCACAATCCGACGGCCCAGGAGCTGTCGTTCAAGCCCGCCGACGAGGCCCGCGACGTCGCCAAGCGCCTGGAGTCCTTCAACGCCGGCATCGCGGAAACCTCGGGCCTCGCCGACGCCTACGCGACCAACGAGGCCCTCGACGCGATCGCGGAAGACCCCGCGGCCCAGATGACCGCGCCCAGCGCGCCGCAGAATTCGGCCCAGAACGCCGCGATCGACGGCGCGATCGAGGTCACGTTGATCGAATCGTGGCGCGCGGGCCAGCGCTCCGCCCCCGACTATCTCGCGTCGGAAGAGCAGTACCTGCTCTCCGCGATCTCGCTGCTCATCGAACGCCACCAGTGGTCGCCGCGCCTCAGCAACACAACCAACGCGACGCTGAGCGGCTCGGGCGACGATGGCGATTTCGATCACACCGCGCGGTTGCTCAACGAGCTGGCGGTCACGCAGAAGCTCCCCTACGGCGGCGACGTGCAGGCCCGCTGGCTGTGGGACGCGACCGAGCACCTGCGCGAGCAGTCAACCGGGCGATATCGCCAGTCGTCGACGATCGCGCTCGACGCGTCGATCCCCCTGATGCGCGGCGCGGGGCTGATCGCCCAGGAGTCGCTGATCCAGGCGGAGCGGAACCTGGTGTACGCCGCGCGATCGTTCGAGCGGGCGCGTCGCCAGTTCCTCGTCGATGTGGCGACGGACTACTTCGCGCTCCTGCAGACGCAGGCGAGCATCCGCAACCAGGTGCAGCAGCTCAAGAGCCTGCGCACCTTCGAGCAGGAAACCGCCGAACTGGTGAAGGCCGGGCGCAAGGCCGAGTTCGATCGCGCCGACGCGTCGAACCGCGTGCTGAGCGGCATGGCGAGCCTCGAGAATCTGCGCGAGGCGTACCGCCTGCAGCTCGATCGCTTCAAGGTCTCGCTCGGATTGCCGGTCGAGAAGCCCCTGGTCATCCGGCCGCTCAAGCTCGAGCTGCCCGAGCCCGACGCGGACCTCGCGGAGGCGGCGCGACTGGCGCTCGACCTTCGCCTCGATCTCCAGAACCGGCGCGATCAGGTCGAGGACTCTCGGCGCAATCTCGACAACGCCAAGAACGGCCTGCTCCCTGACCTCAACGTCACCGCCGGCGCGTCGATCCCCACCGACGCCGACACGCGCGAGGGCGGCGTGATGTTCGACCCCGACGACACGTCCTACAACGCGGGCCTTCGCCTCAGCCTCCCGCTCGACCGGCGCAGCGAGCAACTCCGCATCAAGCAGGCGTCGATCTCGCTCGACAAGTCCGAGCGCGATTACAGCACCGCGCGCGACAACGTCGTGCTGAACGTGCGTGCGGCCCTCCGCGCCGTGGACCTGGCGCGCTTCCAGCTCCGCCTCGCCGAGCAGCAGGTGCAGATCACCCAGCGCCGTCGTCTGGAGCAGGAGATCAAGAAGGCCGAGATCGACACGCGCAAGCGCCTCGAGGCCGAGAGCGACCTGCTCGACGCGCTCAACGCCCGCGACCGCGCGGTGACGGCGCTGCGCACCGCGGTCCTGCGCTACCTGCTCGAGACCGACACGCTGCGCGTCAAACGCGACGGCACGTTCGAGCCTCTCCCCGGCATGGAAGAAGCGGTCAAGCCGAAGTCATGAAGCGTCGAGCGCGAAGCGACGGAAACGGAACGCGCCAACGATCACCGCGACAGCGACTGGCGCATGCGGGCATAGAGCGTCGCATCCATCCCCGCGTTCTTGGCGGCCTCGAGCATGGTGATCGCCTGCTCGTCCTTCTCGCGCGACTGCATCAGGATCGCCGCGGTCATCCACGCATCACGTGAGCGGCTCTGGCGCGCCCGTGACACCACGCGCCCCGTCAATTCGCGCAGCATGTCGTCCCGCACGCCGAGTTCGTCGCTCGTCAGCGGCACGTCCGACAGCACCGGGTCCGCCTGGTACGCGCGGGCGATCTGAGCAAAGCCGTCGTCCCACTTACGTGCGAGCAGCTGCGCGATGGCGAGCCGGCGCATCGCGGCCGCATCGCCCGGGTTGTCCTTGAGGTGCAGCTTGAGCGCGTCGATCGCCTCGGGGTAGCGCCCCAGCGACATCGCGAGCTTGGCGACTTCATCGGGCGTGGGCGGCGGCGTCGGAGCCGCGGCCGGCTGAGCCGCCTGCGCGGGCTGGTAGTTGACGCTGAGCGCGGGGTCTGGGCCGTAGTAGTTGTATGACGATCCGATGCGCACGTTGCCCCAGGCCGGGTCGTATCCCCAATAGCGATCGAATCCCCACGGATAGACCCCGCCGCACGCGCCGCCCCAGCCCCAAGTCGAGCCGCAATTGAAGCCCCAGTTTCCGTTGTTATATCCGGCGCGCATGTACGGGGCGTAGTACATGCGGTTGTCGCCGCCGACCCAGTTTCGGTACATGGCGCTGGCGATCTCTGATGACACGTTCGCATCGATCCGGAAGTGATCGTCGGCGTAGCTCCCGTGGACGCTCACGCCGCCCCGATCTCTCCGGACGACCCCACCTCCCGTGCCGCCGGTATCGATGAGCACCGCTCCGGTCGACGATTCGGAAGGTGCGGTTGATTCCCTCGGCCGTGAGGGTCTTTGGCCCGGAGACTCAATGCCGAGCCGCGGAACTCGCTTCCAGACATCCTTGCCGTCGCGCCCGGGCAGGCCCGGCCTGGTCGCCGGCATCCCGCTGGAGCGACCCGGGCCCGGCGTCCATCGCACCGGCGGCGGAGCGGGCGGAAGGGGCTGCGGCTGCACCGCCGGCGTCTTCTTGCTGTCGTCGGCCGATTGAGCATTTGCCGCGCCAGCCAGCGCGCCAAGCACACCCAACGCCGCGATTACACCAGCCTGTCGCGTCGCCCATTTCACCGGAAACCTCCCTTGGGCCTCAAGGCTCGTATCGACATTCTGGTCTGACACGCCGCCCCGCGTCTAGTTCCGTCTTGTGGAATCCAATGGGGCCATTCCCCGATCGTTATCCGTTCGGTATCGCGCGGCGTTCCGCACGCTCGGGTATTGTGAACGTTCCACGGAAGGGTGTTCCATGCTCCAAGCGCGGCTGGCGGCGTTCTCATTGATTCTGGCGACCTTGGCCCCGACGCTGGGGGGCTGCTCGCCCTTTGCGGGCATCAAACTCTCGAGCGTGACCCGCGAGGGCGGCGGGAGCCTGGAACTCCGCCCGCGCACCAGCGCGTACGTCGCGGGCGACCGAAACACCGCCGACGTGTATCTGACCGATCTCCCCTCCGAGGCGCTCGATCCCGCCGCAGACCTGAAGGGTGTCAGCGGTCAGCTCGTCCACATCCACCTCTTCCTGACGCCCAAGGCCGGGAGCACGCCCATCGACTCCACCGCCTGCTCGGCGTCGGTGCGTCACGTCGTCATCGCCGACGGGCGCATCGGTGTCTACGGCGGCGGCGGATTCCTCAGCCCCAACACCTCGCCGGGCGATCGCGTGCTCACGGGGCATCTCGGTGAAGCGACGCTGCGCTTGGTATCGGCGAGCCCAGAGTTCGGCGACCGACTCGGACCCTCAAAGCTTGATTGCGCATTCCGCGCGCCGCTCGACCAGCGCCTGGCCAACGCGCTGGCGGCACGACTCGACACGATTCTCGCGAAGGCAACGCCGAGGTAGGCGTGGTGTCTTCGCGCTGGAACGTGCGAGAAGACGCGGTCGGTGGCAAGGGGATCCGGAGCCTCACCAACCCCCGTGCTCGCGCCACCAGCCGCCCACGACCCGTTCGGAGTTGGCGAACATGACCTTGTCCAGCACGTCGCTCGAGAGCGTCACGCCGCGGAGCGTCGGCGCGTCGTCGGGCGCGAAGCGTGAAGGATCGACCATCGCAAGATCGCTGTCGGCGATGGGTGAAGGCCCCTGGTATCCGCCGCCGATCACGGCGCGCAGAGCCCAGAATCGGCTCGCGTACAGATCGAACGCGCTCTCGGGGCTGCTGGCCTGGTCGGCCTTGGGGTGCGCCGGGTTGTCCTTCGCGGGTTTCAGGTGGTCGTCGCTGGTCACGATGTCGGTGCCGAAGAGAATCCGGTCTTGCCAGCGGGTGAAGAACTCGACCACGCGCGCCGCGGGGTGCCTCGACAACTCGCGCACGATCCACTTGGTCGCCGACGTGTCGATGTGCAGGTTCGGGTGTCGAGCGAGCAGACCATCAAGGAAGTCCAGGTCCTCCGACGAGCCGCCCATGTGGGCCGCGATCCACGGGCAGGTGAACCGATCGAGCATGCGCTCCAGCCCGATGTACTGCTCGCGCTTCGTGCGATAGATCTTCGCGTCGCTGTACTTGGTCGCAAACCACGTGTCGGGGTCGGCGACGTGGACCATGATCATCATCCCCAGCGCTTCGGCGGCCTGCGCCATCTTGGCGCGCCACGGGCTGTCGATCTCGACAAGGTCCGCGCCAGACTCGCCCGGGAACAGTTCGCGCAGGCGCGGCGCCGACCAGATCTTCATCATCCGCGAGCCGTGCTCGCGCGCCAGCGTCTCCATCGCGTCGATGTACCCCTGGCGATGCGCGCGGTTCCGGTCGGGGTCGGTCCACGTCTGAATCGCGATGAAGCGCACCGAATCGCCCATCACCTCGCGCACCGGCCTTACCAGGGGGAGCGGCGTCATGGAATACGTCAGGCGAACGCCGAACGTCCGCGCCGCGTCGGCGTACACCCTCGCGGCGTCGCGCCCCATGACGTGGGAATGGGCGTCGATGATCGGACGTGAGGCCCGCGGGAAAAGCGCCGCCTCCCTGCGATAATCAAGGGCCAACTTGTTCGACGAACCCGCGTGCCCCGTGCCCGCGGTCGAACCGGGGAGCGGTCTGGCTGATTGAGATGGAACGGAGTTCATCGCGGCGATGGTAGACGGCGGCGCCAACCAGAGTCCCCCGCTGGAGACGCTCGCCGCGCGCGTTCCCCTGCCGGATAAACCCGTCCGGGTTGAGGGACGCGCCGGCGCCCCCTCCGGCTCGCGCGCCAGCGCCCGCATCGCCCTGGCCCACGACTGGCTCTGCGGCTATCGCGGCGGGGAGGCCGTGCTCGAGCGCCTCGCCCGACTCGCGATCGAGCGATTCGCGCCCTCCCCCGCCGACCACCCGCCGGTCTACACCATGTTCGATGATCGCGAGAAGATGACGCAGGCCCCGACGCTCGCGGGCCTGGCGCGGATCACGCCGCCGTTCACGCGGCTTCCGGGCGCGGTGGAGTTGCGGCGCTGGCTGGTGCCCTTGTATCCGCGATTTGTTGAATCGCTCTCTTCGTCGCTCGCGCGCGAGCACGCCCGCAAGCCCATCGATCTGCTGGTGTCGTCGAGTTCCTGCGCGGTGAAGGGGCTCCGCGCGCCGGGCGGCGTGCCGCACGTGTGCTATTGCCACGCCCCGGCGCGGTACTTCTGGTCGCAGCGCGAGACGTATGAGGCGGGCGGCGGACTGCGCGCCGCGGGCCTGCGGAAGTTCGGCGAGAAGTTCCGTGCCTGGGACCGCGCCAGCGCCGCCCACGTCACGACTTTCATCGCCAACTCCGCGTTCATCGCGGCCCAGATCAAGCAGTTCTTCGATCGCGACGCGCAGGTGGTTCATCCGCCGGTGCGGACGACCTTCTTCACGCCCGACGCCGCCACGCCGCGCGAGAGCTTCTGGCTGGTCGTCAGCGCGCTGGAGCCTTACAAGCGGGTCGACCTGGCGATCAAGGCCGCCAACGCGACCGGCCAGCGCCTGGTGATCGCGGGGAGCGGGAGCGAGTGGTCGCGGCTCCGCGCGATGGCGGGCGCGAGCGTTCGCTTTGTCGGGAGAGTGGACGACGAAGCCCTGCGTCGCCTCTACCGGCGCGCCTCGGTGCTCATCCACCCGCAGGTCGAGGACTTCGGAATCGCGGCCGTCGAGGCCCAGGCGTGCGGCTTGCCGGTCGTCGCGTTCCGCGCCGGCGGGGCGCTCGAGACCGTCATCGATGGCAAGTCGGGCGTTTTCTTCGGCGAGCCCACGGTCACCAGCCTTGTCGAAGCGATCGCCAGAGCGCCCAAGGGCGGTCAGGGCCTGGCCAAGGCGGGCGTGGATTGCCGCCAGAGCGCCGAGCGTTTCTCCGCCGAGCGATTCGACGCCGCCATGGAAGCGGTGCTGAACAAGGCCCTGTCGGAGCGCCGAAATTCCTGACCGCCGCCGCGGGTCGCGGCGCGATACCCTGAGGGCACATGCGTTACGCGATGATCATGGCGGGAGGGGCGGGAACTCGCTTGTGGCCCATGAGCCGCAAGCAGCAGCCCAAGCAGCTCTTGAAGTTCATCAAAGGCGACGATGGTCGCTCGATCAGTCTTCTCGAGCTGGCGGCCCAGCGCATCGAGGGCCTGATCGACCCCTCGCGCAGCTTCATCTGCACGTCGGAGTCCTATCGCGATGTGATCCGGCGCGATGTCCCGCAGTTCGCCGGAAAGGACGGCGACAGCCGCATCATGGGCGAGCCGATGGGACGTGACACCGTGAACGCGGTGGGGTTCGCGGCCGCGGTCTTCCAGAAGCTGGACAAGGACGCGAGCTTCGCGGTCCTGACCGCGGACCACGTCATCGAGCCGCGCGACGCCTTCCGCTCGCGGATGGAGGTCGGCTTCAAGCTCGTCGAGGAAGACCCGCGAAGGCTCGTCACGTTCTCCATCACGCCGACCTATCCCGCGACCGGCTTCGGCTATGTCGAACGCGGCACGCCCATCCGCGACGTCCCCGAGGCCATGGCGGGCGGCAAGCCCATCGCCTTCCACGTCGAGCGCTTCGTTGAGAAGCCCGACCTTCCCCGCGCCCAGGCCTATGTCCAGTCGGGCCAGTTCGGCTGGAACAGCGGCATGTTCGTGTGGAAGGCGCGCACGTTCCTCGATGCGCTCAAGCAGTTCAAGCCCGAAAACTACGAGGGCGTGACGAAGATCGCCGAGGCCTGGGGCACCAAGCACCAGCGCGAGACGATCGAGAAGATCTATCCCACGCTCCCCAAGATCAGCGTCGACTACGCCGTCATGGAGCCCGCGTCGAAGGAACGCAACGGCAAGCTCGCGGTCTGCACCGTTCAGATGGACGTGAAGTGGCTCGACGTCGGCTCCTGGCCCAGCTTCGGCGAGACGCTGTCGCCCGATCCGATGGGCAACCGCGTCTCCGGCCCGGCTCAGCCTCTGATCGTCAAGGGCAAGAACAACCTCGTCGTTTCCAGCGCCGGCGATCACACCATCGCGCTCCTGGGCTGCGACGATCTCATCGTTGTGCGCACGCCCGAGGCGACGCTGATCATGCCCCGCGCCCGCGCCGAAGAGCTCAAGGACCTGCACGCCCTCGTGGACGAGCGCCTCAAGTGATGCGGTACCTCGCGATCGATCTTGGTGAGAAGCGAACCGGCCTGGCCGCCGGCGATTCCGAGACGCGCATTGTCTCGCCCCTCACCGTGCTCGACGTGAGCATGGGCGTTGCCAACGGGCAGTTGCTGCTGGAGAGCATCGCGCGCGAGGTCGAATCGCACCTGGGCCCCGCACGCGCCGCGGGAACCGCGGGTGCGAGGCTCGATTCGCCGGGCGAACTAGTCATCGGTCTCCCGCTCAACATGGACGGCACGGAAGGCCCGCAGGCCAAGCGCATCCGCGCCTTTGCCGAACGCGTCGCGCACCGCACCGGACGCCTGGTCCACCTGCAGGACGAGCGATTGAGCAGCGCCGACGCCGATTGGTCCATGGCCCGCAGCGGCATGACCCACCAGCAGAAGAAGGAGAAGCGCGACGCCCTCGCGGCCGCCGCGATCCTCCGCGAGTTTCTGGGCGGGGCGGGCGGACATGAATCGTCCAATCAGCAATGATCACGGCGAGTTGTCGGCGATGCGCGAACTCCATCCAACGCTGCGGTTGACCGAAAATCCAAAACGCATTGATCAGGGTGCTTTGATCGTGTAGCTTGATCCATCCGGAGTCAGGAGCATTCCCCTGTGGTGGCGTGTTCCGGTTCCGAATTGCGGAGGGCGGACATGCAATCGTTGCGAGTTTGGATCGGTTTCGGCGCGGGTGCGTTGGGAGTTGCGATCCCGTCGATCTGCCACGGGCAATGGACGGTCAAGAACTTGCATCCTGCTGGCGCGACCCAGTCCAGGCTCTATTCGACCGATGGCGTTAGGCAATTTGGATATGCCGACGTGGCGGGAAAGGCGCACGCGAGCCTGTGGAGCGGTGATGCTGCCACATGGATCGATCTTCATCCTCCGGCCGTCGTGAGGTCATATGGAACCGCGATGCAGGGCGGGAATCAGGTCGGATATGCGTGGCTTGGGACCAAGAGTAGTGCCGCGATGTGGTCCGATTCGGCGGCGTCCTGGGTCGATCTGGGTCCAAGTGTTGCGACCTTTTCTGAAGCATACGCCATTGATGGAGGTCATCAGTTCGGTGCTGCGAGCTTCCCAAACTCTGGAACGAACATCCAGGCGAGCATGTGGAGTGGGAGCGCGGGGTCGTGGATGAGCCTGCACCCGTCCGGTGCGTACTTTTCACAAATCTTGGGCGCCGGAAGCGGACAACAGGTTGGTTCCACCAAGTTCTCAGTCACGGGACCATACTTGGCGAGCCTGTGGAGTGGCTCTGCGGCGAGTTGGATCAACCTGAATCCGACGGGTGCGACCCAATCAGAAGCCAGCGCGGTGGCTGATGGACAACAGGTTGGCACCGCGTACTTCAGCGGCTATTCGTGTGCCGCACTTTGGACCGGAACAGCCGCGTCCTTTGTCGATCTTCGCCCGCAGGGGGCCGCAGGGTCCTATGCGTACGCAGTGCGTTCTGGGTTTCAAGCCGGGTCGGCGTCATTCGGAGGGGCATATCACGCCGGCATTTGGTCTGGGACGGCCGGTTCATTCGAAGACTTGACGCTCGTGCTGACCGGCCGCTGGGGAGAAAGCCACGCCCGAAGCGTGTGGACCGATGGCGTCACACTTCAAGTCGCCGGATACGGCTTCAATCTCGCCGCGGCGCGATTCGAAGCGCTCCTGTGGTCGCGACCGGTCGTGCCGCCGTGCCTCGGTGATTTCAACGGCGATGGCTTCGTGAATGGCAACGACTACGACGAGTTCGCCTCGGCGTTCGATGCCGCAGCCTCCGCGGCCGACCTGAACCATGACGGCTTCGTCAATGGTGACGACTACGACGTGTTCGCCGAGCACTTCGACATCGGCTGTTGAGAATCGCGTCGCTCAGATTCGTTACGACACCGCAAGGCTCGCGAGATGTCAGACGGACTCCGAATGCCGCCCGGACGCCGATCTGTGATTCCCTGTGCTTGCGATCGCGCGCCCCCTCGCACGCGTCCGACCTGTTCCGGACATTTCCGAAGAGGTGGGGGAACTGCCCTTTCCGAACGCGGCACGCCCCGCCGCGTCTGACTAGCATGACGCCCGAACTTCTCGTTGCCGGACCCTTTCAAGGACGACGACCATGACGCTGCTTGTGGCGAAACTGCTGGCCGGGTGGATCGCGGCCATGGGCTCGCTCGCGCCGATCTCCATCGAGCCGCCCAAGGACGAGTCCCAACCGCCAGCCCAGCCACCCGCCCAATCTCCCGCCCAATCTCCCTCCGAAACGCCCGCGCCCGCGACCGGCACCACCAAGGTCGTGCAGCCCGCCGAAGCGCCCAAGCCCGGCGAGCCGCTGAAATTCGCCAGCGCCGAAGCGCTCCTCACCGCACTCGAGACCGCCGACAAGGGCATGAAGTCGCTCTCCTCGGAGATCCTCTACGACCGGCTCTTCGAACTCGAGGGCGATCGCCAGACGCGCAAGGGCACGCTGCTCTTTCGTAACGCGAGCGTGGGCGCCGATGGCAAGCCGCTCCCGCGTGCGTTCGCGATCCGCTTCGACTGGATGCAGGCCGGCGAACGCCTCGAGAAGCGCGCGAACTGGTACGTCTTCGATGGTCAGTGGCTTCTTGAGACATGGCCCGACGAGAAACGCTTCAAACGCCGCCAGCTCGTCGCGCCGGGCGAGGTCTTCGACCCGCTCAAGATCGGCGAGGGTCCGCTCCCCATCCCGATCGGCCAGAAGAAGGACGACATCCTCGCACGCTACACCGCCGAACTCCTCGACGCCGCGGACGGCGTGGAGGACGACACCCAGAAGCAGCTGGTCGCCAGCGGCTGGCAGCTCAAGCTCATCCCGAAGAACCCGGAGAACGACGAGTTCCGAGAAGTTCGCCTCTGGTACCGCCCTGACGCGGGCGGCCGGCTCCTGCCGCGCATGGCGCGGACCATCGTCCGCTCGGGCGATATCTCCACGGTTGTGCTGACGAGCGTGAAGCTGGACGCCGATATCCCCGAAGGCGTTCTCGACACCAAGCCCCCCCAGGGTTTCGACGGCGAGGTGGAAGAGTTCCGGCGTCCCGCGAACAAGCCCGACGCCAAGCCGGAAGCCAAGCCCGAGGCCGCCCCCGGGGCGAACCCGCCCAAGGCCGGCGGCGAATAAGTCCCGGGCGATTTTCGTTCTCGCCCGAACGCGGAGACCACCAGCAGGAGCGCGAGCGTGTCAGGACGACCTTCTGTTCGGCGTCGTGGATTGGCTCTCGCGCTCGGGCTCGCGCTGCTCGCGGGGCGTGCCGCGGCCCAGCACGAATCCTCGCTCCCCGAACTCAACCCCGCGGTGCAGACGCTGCTCAAGGCGCCGTATCTCTCCGATGCCGAACGCCGCCGCCTGAAGGTCGAGCACGGCGTGTGGGAGGACGCGGACCTCGACGAGCCCGTGCTCGCGGGGCGGGCGGCCCTCCTGTCCGGGCGATACACCTCCGACGCGCTCACCAACCCCGACGCCTCGCCCGAAGATCGCGCCGAGGCGCTGTTGCACACCGGAGAAGCGCGCCAGGCCCTCGAGGTGCTCGCGGGCGCGACGTCGCTCCGGGCCCTGCGCATCATCGCCGAAGCCTCGGAGGACCTGGGCGAGACCGCCCGCGCGACCGACGCGATCAACGCGACGCGCACGCGTCTCGAAGACCCCACGCCGCTCTCCGCCGACGAGATCAGCGAGGGCGTGCGCACGCTCCTCTTCGCGTCACGCCGCGGCCCGCAGGACCTGCCCGACTTCAACGCGCTCATGCAGATGCTGGGCGAGGCGCGCAAGACCAAGGACCCGCTCTCCTGGCGCATCGCGCTCTGCGAGGCCCAGCTCCTGTGGGATAAGGACAACCCGGGCGAGGCGTTCACGGCCCTCCAGCAGGCCCTCTCGCTCAACCCCAAGGCCGCCGAGACGCTGGACCTGCTGGTGCAGGTCACGATCTCGCAGATGGACGTGCCGTCGGTGATGGCGCGGCTGGAAACGCTCGACGAACTGGCGGGCGGGAAATCGCTCGACGCCTCGCTGGCTCTGGCCCGGCTCCGTCTCTACCAGCGCGATCCCAACGCCGCCCTCGAAGTGATCGACGCCATCCTGACGCTCCACCCCGCGCAGCGCGAGGCGCTGGCGATGCGGGCCGCCGCGAGCGCGTCGCTCTTTGACGACGCCGCGACCGAGCGTGATCTCGCCGCCTTCGCAAAGGCGTGGCCCGGCTCCGCGGCCGCGCTCGTCGAAGTGGGGCTGGCCCAGAGCGGCGCCCGACAGTACGAGGACGCGGAAAAGACGCTGCGGGCCGCGTGCGCCAAGGCGCCGGGCTGGGCCGAGGCGTGGATCGAGCTCGGCCTGGTGCAGGCCCAGGCGGGGCGCGACGACGCGGCACGCGACTCGCTCGCGGAGGCACGCCGCCTCGACCCCTTCAACATCCGCGCCACCAACACGCTCACCATGCTGACGGACCTGGCCCAGTTCAAGTCCATCGAGAGCGACCATTTCATCGTGCGCTACAAGCCCGGCGACGACCTCGTGCTCGCCCGCGAGATGCCCGCGGTGCTGGAGAAGATCTACGAGCGCGTCACGGGCAACGGCCCGGGCGGCATCGACCACAAGCCCGCGGGCAAGACCGTGATCGATCTCATGCCCGACCACGCGATGTTCGCCGTGCGCATCACGGGCATGCCCCAGCTGCACACCATCGCCGCCGCCACCGGGCCCCTGGTCGCGATGGAAGCGCCGCGCGTGGGCGCGGGCCATTCCACGGGCGTCTACGACTGGTCGCGCGTGATCCAGCATGAGTTCACGCACACCGTCACGCTCTCACGCACCAGGAACCGCCTGCCGCACTGGTTCACCGAGGCCTCGGCCGTGTATCTCGAGGACGCGCCGCGCGACGAGTCGCGCTGCACCATGCTCGCCCGCGCCCTAGACACCGACCAGCTCTTCGACCTCGACTCGATCAACGTCGCATTCGCCCGCCCCCAGAAGCCCCAGGACCGCGGCATGGCCTACGCCCAGGGGCACTGGATGTACGAGTTCATCGTCGAGAAGTGGGGGGCCGCCGCCCCGCTCAAGCTCATGGACCAGTACGCCGCCGGCGTGCGCGAGGCCCAAGCGATGGAGTCCGTGCTCGGCGTGTCGCGCGTCGCGTTCCTCGATCAGTTCAAGGTCTGGGCCCACGCGCAGGTCGTCTCCTGGGGGCTGGCGCTCCCAGAGGGTGTGCCCAGCGTGAAAGAACTCCTCGCGCAGGGCAAGTCCGAGGGCAACGCAAACCCGACACCCACGCCCGAGCTCATCGACGCGTGGCTCAAGAAGTACCCGGAGCATCCGCAGGTGCTCGAACTCGCCGTTTCGAGCGCGCTCGACAAGAACGAGGGCAAGGTCAGCCCGGAGATGGTCCCCCTCATCGAGCGGTTCGCGCTGGCGGCGCCGGTCAAACACCTGCCGCACCGCGTGCTGGCGAAGTACTACCTCGACAAGGGCGAGGGCGAGAAGGCGATCCCGCACTTGGAGTTCATGGACATCCGCGAGGTCTACAACCCCGCGATCGCGGTGGAGCTCTCGAAGCGGTACGGCGCGCTGAACGATTGGGAGAAGGCGTTCCAGAAAGCCGAGCGCGCCACGCGCATCGCGCCCTACGACGCTGCCAACCGCGAGCTTGCCGCGACGATGGCGATCAAGGCCAATCACCTCGACGCCGCCCTGCGCCACATCGACGCGCTCACGATCCTGGAGCCCGATCGCGAGGTGCACCGCAAGCGATTGGAGGCGGTCAGGAAACTAATGCAGGCGTCGCCGCCCGCGGCGCCGGGCGCGAATTGACCGGCCAGCCCGTCCACGCCTGGTACCGCGCCTGCAGGTCCTTCACGATCTCGCCCGCGCTCATCTTCATCGCGGGATAGTCGATCACCGGGAAGAAGCGCACGCGCGAACGGCTCGGGCGGAACAAGCTCCCCCACGCCGTCGGCGCCACCGGCGTTCCGTCGATCACGACCGGGAGCACGCGCGCTCTCCCGCGCGAGACCAGGAGCCCCACGCCCGGCGCGAACGGCAGCAGTTGCTCCGGCGGGCGCTCGATGCCGCCCTCGGGGAAGATGCCGAGCACGCCCCCCTCGCTCAGGACGCGCAGCGACGCGCGGATCGCCGCCGCGTCGCGCGATTCCTGGTCGATGCCGATGATGTCAAGGAAGTTCCACAGTCCCTCGAACTGCGGCAGCCGCATGCGCTGGGCCATCATCCAGCGCACGAAGAACGGGCACGCCACCTGCACCAGCACCGGGTCGATCCCAGCGGTGTGATTCACCACGACGATCAAAGGCCCGGGCCGGCGCGACGCCGGGATGTTCTCCCGCCCCTCGACCCGGCAGCGATGGATGACGTTCGCCAGGAACTTGCCCAGGAGCGTCGCCAGCCCGGTCGGAACGTCCTCCCGTGCGTTGTCCATGAGCCACCGGCAGGCCGCGCCGACGGGCGCGAGCAGGGCAAGGATGGTCAGGATCGCGAGGAGATAGGACATGAGGGGGCGGAGTCTATGAATCGGACCGATGGGCCGCTGCCCACCAGAGCTTGTGGACGGTATTTGATCGGGATTTGCTGACCTTGCGCGGAAATTGTCCTAGGGCCGATCGGGAATCCGATCTTGGTTGCGATATGGCAGATTCTCGAAAGTCGTCTCGCAGCGGGCGCTCCCGGTCGACGGCCGACACCTTCGGCCTGGGCCGGAAGCTCCTCCTGATCTCGCTCCTGCTGGCCTGGGCGTTTGTCGCGGCGAGCCTGATCGGGTTCAACCGCGCCGACCCGCCCACCCACGTCGTTTGGCCTCCCAACGACCCGGTCGCCAACTGGTGCGGGCCGTTCGGGGCGTCGACCGCTTACGTCCTCTACCGACTCCTGGGCTACGCCGCCTGGGTGATGGTGATTCTGGTTGGACTCGGACTGCTTTCAACCGCCATGGGCGGCAAGGTGCGTCACGCCGCCGTCCGCCTCATCGGCGCGGTCATGATGACCATCGCCGCCGCCGGCCTGCAGAACCTCATGGCGCCGCTCTCCGGCCCGCTCCCCGACCTGGCGGGCGGCACGGTCGGCGTCGTCACCGCCGCCGAGCTCGGCGATCGTTTCGGCACCCTCGGCTCGTTCCTCTGGCTGGCCCTCATGGGCATCCTTGGCTCGGTGGTCGCGATCGACGAGATCGTCTCGGCCCTGACCGGCTGGACGCTGCGCTTCGCGCGCGAGCGGGCCGTGCCCGCCGCCGTCACCGCCGGCAAGTTCACCGGAGAAATCGCCGGCGAGGCCGCCATCGCCGCCAGCAAGTCCGCGGCCCGTACGGGCGGCGGGATCTTCGGCGCGCTCGCCGGACTCCTCCGCCGCGACACCAAGCCCAAGGTCCGCACCAACGACATCGACGACGACACGACCATCCCCGAGGCCGACGCGCTCAAGAACAAGCGGAAGCGCAAGGGCAAGGAAGAGCTCGCGCCTGCCGAGGCCGAAGCGCTCGACGCCGAGAGCGTCGAGGGTGTCGGCGTCGTGACGGAGTTGAAGCCCAAGTCCAAGAAGTCCAAGGTCGAAGAGCCCGACGCCGAGACGAGCCCGACGCCCGAGTCGTCCAACGACGCGGACGCCGAGGAAGCCGAGGCGGAGAAGCCCGCGCGGAAGTCGGGCAAGAAGTCCGCGGCGTCCGTCACCGAGCCGGAGAGTAACGCCGACGCCGACGCCGCCGATGACGAGGGCGATGACGAAGAGGCCTCGGACACCCCGGGCCCGGCCCAGGTCTACAGCGAGGACGCCCTGCGCGAGAAGATCGCCAAGCTCCCCATCCTCTTCGGCCAGAAGGACAAGAAGCTCGCGACCGCCGAGGACCTCAAGGGCGTGCAGTCGTCCGATGATCCCGCGCTCGCGGGCGTCGCCGCGGCCGTCGAGCCCTCGCGCCCGTACGAGTTCCCCTCCCTCGATCTCCTCGAGGTCCCCGAAGAGAACTTCAACGCCAAGCTCGAGGAATACGTCCGCGAGCAGGCCACCGCCCTCGAGAGCGCCCTGCGCCAGTACCGCATCGACGGCGAGGTCGTCGGTATCGAGTCCGGCCCGGTCATCACGCTCTACGACGTCCGCCTTGCACCCGGCACGAAGGTTGCCGCCATCTCGGCCGTCTCCAGCGACATCGCCCGCGCCCTCAAGGCCATCAACATCCGCATCGTCCCCAACCAGGTCGGGCGCGACACCGTCGGCATCGAGGTCCCCAACACCCAGAAGGAAAAGGTCCGCCTCCGCGAGCTGATGGGCAAGAGCGAGACCTTCGCCGGCATGAAGCTCCCGATGTTCCTGGGCAAGGACGCGTCGGGCGAAGTGCTGATCGAAGACCTCACCAAGATGCCGCACATGCTCATCGCCGGCACGACCGGCTCGGGCAAGAGCGTGTGCATGAACACGATCATCATGAGCTTCCTCTACACGAAGAAGCCCAGCGAGCTGAAGCTCGTGCTCGTCGACCCCAAGATGGTCGAGATGAGCCAGTTCAAGGACATCCCGCACCTGATGTGCCCGGTCGTCACGGAGATGTCCAAGGCCGCCGCGATCCTGGAGTGGGCCACCCACAAGATGGACGAACGCTACGAGCTGCTCGCCGAGGCCGGCTGCCGCGACATCGCGTCGTACAACGGCCTGTCGTGGGAAGAGCTCAAGGAACGCTTCCGCCCGCAGAACGAGGCCGAGGAAGCCAAGATCCCGCGCAAGCTCCCCTACATGGTCTTCATCATCGACGAGCTGGCCGACCTCATGATGACCGCCAAGGAGGTCGAGAGCCACATCATCCGCATCGCCCAGAAGGCGCGGGCCGTCGGCATCCACCTCATCCTCGCCACCCAGCGCCCCCAGGCCAACGTCGTCACCGGCCTCATCAAGTCCAACATGCCCTGCCGCGTCTCCTTCAAGGTCGCCAGCGGCATGGACTCGCGCATCGTGCTCGACCACAAGGGCGGCGAACTCCTGCTCGGGCACGGCGACATGCTCTTCCTCTCGCCGCGCAGCAACAAGCTCACCCGCGCCCAGGGCACCCTCGTCGACGACCTCGAAATCCGGCGCGTCGTCCGCTTCATGCGCGACATCGCCACACCCTCCTTCGAACGACAGCTCGTCGCCCTCCGCTCCGCGCCCGATGAATCGGGCACGGGCCTGGGCGGCCTGACCGACGAGGAACGCGCCAACGCCAGCGCCAATAACTCCTCCGCCTCCCTCGCCGCCGCCCAGGAAGACCCGCTCTTCCCCCGCGCCGTCGAGATCGTCCTCGAAACAAGGCGAGGCTCGGTCTCGCTGCTCCAGCGGCGCCTCGCCATCGGCTACACCCGCGCCAGCCGCCTCATCGACCTCATGGGCATCGCCGGTATCATCTCCGACCACAAGGGCTCCGTCGCACGCGACGTCCTCATCACCCCCGCCGATTGGGAAGCGATGAAGAAGCTCGCCGCGGCCCAGGGCCTCGCCAGCGGCGAAAAGCAGGGCGATCTTTTCAACACCAGCGCCACCGCTAGCACGCCCGCCGCGGGCGGCGCCGATGCGACGGACGAAGCCGACGACACCGAAGAGGCACCGTTCGACGACGCCCCGCCCGATGTCGAAGACTCGATCGAAGACGAGGATGAGTTCCCCGACGCCTTCGTCGAAGACGAGGACAAGGACACGCCCTCACGCCGCTGATGAACGCGGTTCCAGCGCGAGCGTTGGAATCCGATTCTGTTCCCTCAAGCCCGCGTCCGCGGGCTTTTTCACGCGCGGCAGAGATTCACTCCGTCCCGCTCCATCACGCACGCCATTCTCGCTTCGTCCGCCCACGACTCCCCATTCCCCATTCCCCATTCCCGGTTCCCGGTTCTTGCCTCAGTCCGGCGCGTGCTCCTGATACACACGCACCCAATCGACCTCGAACTTCCCCGGCATCTCCGTCTTGCCCGCATCGCCGCCCGTCGCGCCGACCGCCAGGTTGAGGATCAGGTAGTGCGGCTCGCGCAGCGGGTTCCGTTTCACGCCGTCCGCGTCGGCTTTCACGTTGATCGTCTTCGACAGGTCGACCTCATTGAGCGTCACGCCGTCGCACGCGAACACCATCTTCGCTTCGGTCCAGTCCATCCTCCACACGTGAAACTCCGCCGCCCACGCCTCGGCGCTCGCGTACGTGCCGGGCGAGTCCTTCGCGACCTTCTCGATCGGGAGCTTCACATTGTCCCACGCCGCCGCGCCGGCCTTCGCGCTTCCCCACGCCGCGTTGGCCAGCAGCGTCCGCTTGTAGAACTCCATGATGTCGATCTCGCCGCAGTCCGGCCACGCACGCTTGGCCCGCTCGGGCGTTCCGCTCCCCACGCTCCAGAACGCGGGCCACAGCCCCTCGCGGATATCGATGCGGGCACGCATCTCGAATCGCCCGTACATCCACGCGTGCTTGCCCCTGGTCTCGATCGCGCTCGAGGTGTAGTCCGCGACCTTCCGCGACTTCTTCCACTCTTCCTTCGGTGCACTCGCGTCAAAGCCCGGGTTCTCCACGCGCTCCTTGCGTGCCTCGATCACCAGCAGCCCGCCCTCCACCCTCGCGTTGGCCTCCTGGTACCACTGCCACTCGCGGTTGCGGACAAAGCCGATCTCGTGCGCCCAATTCGCCGGATCGGGCTTGCCGTCGCTGTTGAACTCATCGCTCCACACCAGCGTGTAGCCGTCGTATCGCGTCGCGGGATCGCTCGACGCGCTCGTTCCGCCGAACGCCGGCCCGGGCGCGGGCTCGCGTGTCGGCTCCTCCTCTTCCGCGGGCGGCTCGCCCGCGCTCGTCACGTCGCCATCGGTGCTCTTCGACGGGCTCACCGGCCGTGCTTTCCGCGGGGGCTCCGCCGCGGGTGACGGCGTCGGCGCGGGAGTGGGGGGCTGGTGTGTCGTCCATGCAACCGCGCCCGCCCATACGCACGGGATCGTGATCACCGTCATGGCCGCCATCACCGCGAGTTTCCGGTTCATGCCATCACTTTATCCGACGTCCCGTCCGCGCACACGCCGCCGTCGCGTGGCGGCTATCGTCCCCCATGAACGTCGTGCAGAAGCTCCGATCGATCGTGACCGAACTGCGTGCCGGCAAGGGCGTCAAGGACAACTGGGAGCTCGCCTTCCGCCTGCTCTCGCGCATAAACGTGAGCGCCGCGCAGCTCGACGAGTTGATGAAGGCCCGCGACCTCGACGCGCTCGACCGTCTGGTGACGCAGATCGAAAATCCCGCGCCCGCCCCCGTGGCCCGCGAATATTCGGAGCATGATCTCGACCACGCGTTCAAGGCGTTCAACAAGCGCCTCAAGGTCATGCGCCTCGCCGACGAATCCAAGCTCGGCGGGCGTTACACCTCGGGCGGACGCAAGTCGTCGATCGACGCGATCCATCCGCCCGAGGAGTTCCCGAAGGACATCTGGGATGCGCTCGTGCGCGCCGGAAAACTCCGCGCGGAGGGAACCGGGTTCTACTCGCTGCGCGATGAAGTGCACTGATGGATGAATCGTACTGATGGATGAAACGCACGGATGGATGAAACGCACGGATGGATGAAACGCACGGATGGATGAAACGCGCAGATGTCAGTTCACGCGAGCTCCGCACCAGGATTCTCCTCAGTCTTTTCCCTGTCTCGCTGTCTCGCTTTGCCCTTGCATTTCAGCCACTTTCGTGTATCATCCACGCTCCTTTCCAGGGGTCTGCCGATGACTGTCGTTGCCTAACCAACCCGGCCCGCTCGTTCGCGAATTTCGCGTGAGCTGACCCGCCTCCACTCAAGGCGCTGATTTCGCCGCGCGTCCATCGCACGCGTCCGGCCGGGTGTCGCCGCGAGCATCGCTCGCTCCACTTCATCTCATCCCCATCCTCCGTGTCATCGCGGGGCCATCGCCGCGCCCCTTCTTCGCGTCAATACACGCGTCCGGGATCGCGCGCGCCCACCTCATCCACGTTCCGCTCATCAAACCCATGACAGATCAACACTCTTCGTTCTCCGCTCGCTCGCGCGAGTCGTTCCACTGCGTGGTCTGCAACCACCGCGTGCCCCTCGCCGCGTTCGGAACCAAGCACCGCAACCACTGCCCGCGCTGTCTCTGGTCGCGCCATCTCGACGAGGCGCCGGGCGATCGTCGCTGCGCCTGCGCCGAGCCCATGGAGCCCATCGCCATCGAGGTCCGCCGCGGCGGAGAATGGGCCATCATCCACCGCTGCACGGGCTGCGGCACGATCCGCGCCAACCGCGTCGCGGGCGACGACCACGAACGCCCCCTCCTCGCTCTTGCGCTCCGCCCGATCGCCAACCCCGCGTTCCCGCTCGACGACCTCCGCGACCCCGCGACATGATCGAGCCGGGCTCGTCCTGATACCATTCAAATCGGTGCATCAGCTTTCCCGGAGCTTTCCATGAGCAGCGACAGCAATTCGACATCCACCGCAGGACTCGCCGCCGGCGCGATCGCCGGTGCGGGCCTCGGCTTCTTCTTGTCGCCTCTGAGATCGAAACTCTTTCTGCTGGCGCTCGCCGCCACCGGCGCCGCGGCCTATTTCGTCGTCAGCGCCGGCATGAAGGACCCCGCCGCCGCGCCGCCCGACTGGGCCCCGACCACGCTCCGCGTCGGCGCCAGTTTCCTTGCCGCGTTCGTCTTTGCCTACCTCGTCCGGCGCGCCGTCGTGATGGCGTTGCTGATCGGCGGCGTGCTGGTCGCCGGCGCCGTGGTGCTCCATAAGCTCGGCCTCGGCGTGTCGCAAGAGCAGGTCGACACGATCAACCAGACGGTCCACGACGCCGCCGAGCAGGTCCAGAAGACCGCCGACAGCGCGTGGACGCACATCAAGCCCTATCTCCCCAGCGGTGGGGCGGCCGGGTTTGGCCTCTTCCGCGGCGCGCGGCACGCGCCGCCCAAGCCGACCAGCGACGCCTAGCCGCGATCACTTCACCGGGCGGCCTTCGACATCAACCTCGGTCGGCGAGGGCAGGCCCAGGTCCTTAATCTGCTCTTCGATCAGCTTCTTGTCGCCGACGAGCACGAGCACTCCCTTGTCGAGGCGGAGCGCCTTGCTCGCCAGCTCGTTGAGCTCGTCGAGCGAGACCTTCTCCATCGCGTCCATGTCGTGCGCGATCGAGTCCCAGGGGAGCCCGTCTTCCAGGAGCGATTCGGCCGTCGACACAAAGCCGCCGAGCGTCGAGAACTGCCTGGCGGCCTCGGTTCGCAGGGTCTCGCGGGCCTTGGTCAGCTCCGCCGCCGTGATGGTGTGGGAACGGATCGCGTTGAACTCGTTGAGGAATTCCTTGAGCGCCTTGCCCGTCACCTCGCTCTGCACCGCGGCGCCCGCGCCGAACCAGCCGGTGGTCGCGGTGTGCGTGAACGAGCAGCGTGCGCCGTAGGTGTAGCCGTGCTTCTCGCGCAGGTTCTGGTTGAGGCGGCTGGTGAAACTCCCGCCGAGGATGGTGCTCATGAGGCGCAGGTCGACGCGCGAGGAGTCGCCGGCCGCGACACTCGGCGCGAGGAACCGCACCATCGTCTGCGGCGCGCCGGGGCGATTGACGATCACGACGCGCATCGGCTGGTCGACGGGCGCGGTGGCGTTCTCGCCGCCCGCCCCGGTTGCGCCGCCCTTCCACGCGGCAAAGTGCTTCTCGAGCAGCGCCTTGGCCTTGTCGGGCGAAAGGTCGCCCGCGATGAACAGCGTCGCGTTGTCCGGACGCACGACCGCGCCGTGGACCGACGCGAGGTCCGTGTGCTTGAGCGTGGCGATCGAGGCGGCGGTGCCGTCGGCGGGCGTGCCCATCGCGGCCGAATCACCGAACAGCAGCTTCTGGCCCACCTTGCCGGCGACCTGCAAGGGTTCTTCGTCGGCCTGCTTGATGTCCTCGATCCGCAGCTTGGTGACGCGGTCGAAGTCCTTGGCCTCAAACTTCGGGTGCATGATCGCGTCGGCCCACAGCTTCGACGAATCCTCGAAGGTGCTGGTCAGCCCGGTCACGCTCACGGTCAGCGATTCCTTGCTCACGTTGGCGCTGAACGAAGCGCCGAGCTTCTGCATCGCCGCGGCGAACTTCGGGCCGTCGCCCGTCGCCTCGGCCGTCGTGCCCTCGCTCAACATCTCAGCGACGATCGACGCACGCCCCGGGCGATCCGCGGGGTCGAGCAGTTTGCCGTCGTGGAAGACCATCTCCGCGGAAACGAGCGGCAGGTCGGAACGCTGCCAGAGCTCGACCTTCAGGCCGTTCGACAGCGCGAACCGGGTCGGCGCCGGTGGCGTGAAGCCCGCCGGCTTGAAATCGCTCGGGCGCGTGTCGCGGGCGCTGTCGGCCCGCGCGCCGGACTCGGGGAGCACGATCTGCACCAACCGTGCGTTGGGCGTGATGACCTTGTTCGCCCAGGCGGCGATGGTCTGCGGCGTGGACTTGCGGTAGCGATCGAGATCTCGCTGCAGCGAGTCGGGATCGCCGAAGTAGAACTCGTACTCATTGAGGCGATCGGCCCGCGCCTGCACACTCTGCAGCGACGCGAGCGTGCGGAACTCCGTACTGGCCTTGCGTTCGGCGAGTTCGTCGGGCGTCGGGCCGTTCTTGCAGAACTTCGCGAGCTCTTCATCGACGATCGCCTCGATCTTTGCGAGGTCGGTGCCGGGCTTGGCGGAGACGTCGACGCGGAAGAGCGAGCCGAGCAGGTTCGCGTCCTGGAAGGCGCTCACGTCGACCGCGAGCTGCTCGCCCAGCACGAGGCGCTGGTAGAGGCGGCTGGACTGGCCCTGCGCCAGAATTGACGCGGCGAGGGTCATCTCGGCGTCGCCGTCCTTGTACGCCGCGGGGCTGTGGTAGACGAAGGAGATGCGCGGGATCTGGACCTTGTCGAGCACGGTCGAGCGGATGACGCGGTCGAGCTTGACGGGCTCGACGGCGCGATCCCTGGGCGTGTTGCCGCGGGGAAGATCGGCGTAGAGCTTCTCGATCAGCGGCTTGATCGCCTTGGAGTCAAAGTCGCCCGCGACGACGAGCGACGCGTTGCCCGGCGCGTAGAAGGTCGCGAAGAAGTCCTTGACGTTCTGCATGTTGGCCGCTTCGAGGTCCTCGTGCGTGCCGATCACGCCGTTGTGGTAGGGGTGCGACTCGGGGTACATGAGCTGGTACTGCGCGTCGTCGGCCTTGCCGTAGGGCGCGTTCTCGGTGGTCTGGCGGCGTTCGTTTCGGACGACATCGCGCTGCTTGTCGACTTTTTCGCTTGTCATCTCGCGCCCCATGTCCTCGAGGCGATCGGCGTCGAGCCAGAGGAGCGTGGGCAGGAGGGAGGACGGGCCCCACGAGTAGTAGTTGGTGCGGTCGAGCGAGGTGCTGGCGTTGTTGGCGCCGCCGCCGGTCTCCATCAGCACGTCAAAGTCGTTGCCGGGCACGCGCTTGGTGCCCATGAACATGAGGTGCTCGAAGAGGTGGGCGAAGCCGGAGCGGCCCTTGGGCTCGTTCTTGGCGCCGACGCGATACCAGATGTTGACGGTGGTGACCGGGAGCGTGTGGTCTTCGTGGAGGATGACCGTCATGCCGTTCTGGAGCGAGTACTTCTCGTTCTTGAGCGACTGAGCGCCGGCGCTGGTGGCCAGGGCGCAGGCGAGCACGACGGCGACGCGGGACAAACCGAGGTTCATCGAATGACTCCTGGATGGTGGCGCGATGATAGGAACGGGCACCGGGGATCAGGCATCGGGGATCAGGTATCGGGTCGTCGTGTTGGAGGTTGATGAGCGTGTCACTACCCAGGGGGCGGACGGACACATTGGTGCGCACGGAGGCGGTGGTAAGCAGGCACTAGGCACTTGGCACTGGGCACTAGGGGAAGACAGAAGACAAGGCCGCGGAGGCAGTTGCGCACGGCGAGAAGCTGCGCGGAGATTTTTTTCGGGAATCTGGAAAGAGGGAAAATGGACGGACACATTGGTGCGCACGAACGTGGTTGTAAGCGGGGACTAACAGGGAAGAACGGGAATGGGGAATGGGGAGTGGGGAGTGGGCAGGAGAAAAGGGGAACTCGAAGGGCGCGAAGAACGCGAAGTGACTCGAAGAGAAAAGCACTCAGAGGAGTCAGAGGAGGGCTGAGGAACGCGGAGGGGGACGGGAATGGGAAGAGGAGAGATTGAACGCAGAGGTCGCGGAGGGGGAGAGAAGAGCACGGAGAATGTGGAGCGCCGAGGGAAGGGAAGGAGAAGATCACCAGTTTCGCCACACGCCGCCGCCTGATGGGGATGAAGGCCTGAAGCTCCTTCCGGGAGTTCACGCTCCCGCCGACCATCGTCGCGCGGCCGGAGCGGCGGGTGTTCGGAGAGGTGGCACGGGCGGTGAACCACGGGGCACGGAACCTATGATCGTGCATGACCGAGACTGGCGGAATTCCGGCGGAGGCGGGGCGTGATCTCCGGGCCCAGGTGTTGATCGTGGACGACGAGCCCGAGCATGCGGACGTCATGGCCGACGCGCTGCGGAAGCCCGGGCACGTGTGCACGATCGTGAATTCGGTTCCGGCCGCGATCGACGAACTGCGCGGCGGGGCGTTCGACGTGATCGTGACCGACCTGCGCATGCCCAACTCGGGCGGCGCGAACGGTGTTTCGGCGGACGGCGGCGACGCGGGGCTTCGGGTGCTGGAGAACGTGAAGAAGCTCCAGCCCAACGCCGAGACCATCATGGTGACGGCGCACGGCGACGTGGCGACCGCGCGGGCGGCGTTCAAGCACGGCGTGTACGACTTCATCGAGAAGCCGCTGGACCTCTCGGTGTTCCGCGAGCTGGTCACACGCGCGGGCGAGACGGTGCTGCTGCGCCACGAGAGCGAGCGGAGCGGCCTGGGGTCGGGCGAGCTTGTGCAGCACGAGGGCTTCGAGGGGATCATCGCGGGCTCGGAGGCGATGCGGCGGATCCTGCGGACGGTGAAGACGATCGCGCCCTCGAATCTTCCGGTGCTGGTGACGGGGGAGAGCGGCACGGGCAAGGAGCTGATCGCGCAGGCGATCCATCGCAACGGGCCGCGCGGGCAGGTGAAGGGCGGCGGGCGGTTCGTCGCGCTGAACTGCGCGGCGGAGGCCGAGAGCCTGCTCGAGGATCAGCTGTTCGGGCATGTGAAGGGCGCGTTCACCAACGCGGAGCGTGATCGCGAGGGCGTGTTCGAGTATGCCAGCGGCGGGACGCTGTTCCTGGATGAGATCGGCGACATGCCGCTGAAGATGCAGGCGAAGTTGCTGCGGGTGCTGGAGACGGGCGAGGTGGTAAGGCTGGGGAGCAACGAGCCCCGCAAGACGGACGTGCGGCTCGTGAGTGCGACGAATCGTGATCTCTCGAAGATGGTCGCGGAGGGATCGTTCCGCGGCGATCTCTTCTTCCGCATCAACGGCGCGACGGTGAGCATCCCGCCCTTGCGCGAGCGGCGCGAGGACATCCCGCGCATCGTGCGGCACGCGGTCGCGCGATTCGCGGAGCAGTTCAACAAGAGCGTGCCCACACCCGACATTACGGACGCGGCGATCATGCGCCTGACGAGTTGCAACTGGCCGGGCAACGTGCGCCAGCTCTTGAATGTCGTGCAGAACATGGTTGTGACCGCGATGGGCGAGAGTTTGGTTGGGGGTGGGGGCGGTTCGATCGTGCTGGATGTGAAGCACATCCCGGATAGCGTGCGCAGCGACGACGCGCCCGAGGGCGAGGGCGAAACGACGGTCTCTGGCGGCGGGCTAGCGGGGACGAGCCTCGAGCAGATCGAAAAGCGCGCGATCCGCGAGACGCTGCGGCTGACGGCGGGAAACCGAGAGCAGGCCGCCAAGCTGCTTGGGATCGGCGAGCGGACGCTGTACCGGAAGCTGCGCGAGTACGGGTTGCGATAGGCATCCCGGGCCGAGGACGCTGGGGCGTTCGCAGCGTTCGAGCATCCGAGAACGCAATTCGGTCGATGTGCATGGCATGACGCGCTTCCGGACATGGGGGCGCGTGCGGTACGCTCAGCGTGCGGCCCGGGTCCGGGCATCGGCGGAGGAGACGACAATGACACGGAAGAATCGCGTGGCGGTGTTGGCCGCGGTGGTGGGGGCGACGGCGGCGGTTTCGCAGGTCGACGCGACGTGGTCGATCGTGATCATCGATACGCGGACGGGCGAAGTCGCGCTGGGCTCGGCGACGTGCCTCACGGGGTTTGATCTGCAGGCGAACACGCCGGTGATGTTGCTGGGGGTGGGCGGCGCGACGGCGCAATCCTCGGTGGATTCGAACGGGCACAACCGGACCTTCATCCGAGATCACCTGTTGGACGGCTGGACGCCCGCGCAGATCCTGGCGGGGCTCTCAACGTTTGACGGCGCGCATCAGACGCGGCAGTACGGCATCGCGGACGTGCACGGAGACGCGATCACGTTCAGCGGCACGGGCGCGGGCGTGTGGAAGGGTGGTCAGACGGGGAAGATCGGCGACCTGGTGTATGCCGTGCAGGGCAACGTGCTCACGGGCGACCCGGTCGTGTCGATGGCGGTTGATGCGATCGTGAACACGCCGGGCGACCTGGCGGAGAAGCTGATGGCGGGGATGGAGGCGGCGCGCTCGATGGGCGGCGACGGTCGGTGCTCGTGCAGCCAGGCCAAGCCCGACAGCTGCGGCTCGCCGCCGCCGAATTTCGAGAAGTCGGCGCATATCGCGTACATGTTGATCGGGCGGCGAGGGGACATCGAGGGGTCGAACGCGAACTATCGCACGGGCGGCTCGCCGCAGAGCGTGGCGAGCGCGGACTTTGACGGCGACGGGCGGAACGACGTGGTGATCGCGGGTATCACGAGCGGGACGCTGAGCTTCTTCCGCAATGTCTCGCAGGACGGCGGGCTCCTCCGCATGGAGCCGGCGGTTCAGACGCAGTTCGGGGGTGCCCTGCGCGATCTTGCGGTGATCGATTTCAACGGCGACGGCAAGCAGGACCTGCTCGCGATCGACAGCGACGGATCCCGCCTGCTTCCACTGCGCGGGCAGGGGGACGGGTCGTTCGTTGCGGATGCCGCGATCTTGCTCCCCACGAATCCGCGGGCGATTGCGCTCTTTGACGTTGATGGTGACGGCGATCTCGACGCGGCGGCGGCGTCGCAGACCACGCCGGCGGTGACGATCCTGCGGAACGAAGGCGGCGTGTTCAGCGTGCTCTCGACCACCAGCGTCGGCGCGGGCCTGAATCTCATCGAGACGGGCGACCTTGACGGCGACGGACGCCCCGACCTGGTTGTCGGCGATATCACCAGCAAGACTGCCATCGTGCTGCGGAATGTCTCGAACGACGGCACGCTTGAGCCGCTCGCGACGCTTCCGCTCCCGGCGGCGGCGTTGAGCATCGCGACGGGAGATACGAACGGGGACGGCGTGGCGGAGGTTTTCGTCACGGTCAACAGCTCCGATCAGTTCGTTCGCATGTACCGGAAGAACGGCGGGAGCTGGGACCTCGGGACGCTGCCGATCGCGGGCACCGCCGGCGGCCTGTGCGTCGGCGACGTGGATCAGGACGGCGTCATGGACGTGATTGCGTCGGCTCGCTCGGCGCCGCAGCGCATCAACGTCATGCTCGGGCACGGCGACGGCACGTTCGACGCGGCCCGCGGATATCCCGGGGGTTGGGCGACGCCGAAGTTCCTGCTGAGCGATCTCAATCGCGACGGCGCGCTGGACATCGCCAGCGTCGGCGCGGGCGGAACGATCCTCATGCAGGCGCGGAAGCCCGGCGAATTCAATCCGCAGAGCGGGCTGGGCGGCGGCGATTACTACATGACGTTCAACGTGGCGAATCAATCCACGACCGACCCTGAGCCTGTGTATCAGCTGCGCGATCTGTTCAACGCATGGCGCTCGGGGCTGGTGGGTGTCGCGGATGCCGTCACGTCGCAGGCCGGCGCGGACCAGGCGATCATCCGTGCGGGGCTGCGCGGCTCGGCCAAGGTCACGATCTCGCTGCGCGATTTCGCGGGCGCGTCGGTCGCGATCGACCCGGCCCATGTGCGCCTGGTTCACGCGCCGGGGAGCGCCGGCGCGACGGCCCTTGGGCCGGTCGAGCAGGGGGACAACGGGACGCTGGTCGCGACGGTGACCGCAGGGTCGCGCTGCGGCGTGGACAAGATCGAGGTCGTGGTTGATCACGAGCCCCGCGATATCGTGCTCATGCCCGCGATCACGCTGACTGTCACGTCACCCGCCGACATGAATCTCGACGGGCAGTTGAACGACGCGGACCACGAACTGTTCGAGCAGGCGTTCGAGGCCGGCTCGCTGGAGGCGGATTTCAACGCGGACGAGTTTGTCAACGGCGATGATTACGACGCGTTCGCGGAACGGTTCGAGGCGGGGTGCTGAGGAAAAAGGCACCGAGCATCGGGCATCGGGCATCAGGGAGTCTGCGAGGGGAGGAAAGACACGCCCTCCCTGACGGTCGGACTACTCATGAAAGGTGTTGAACAGCCCGTGATTACTCCGCGCGGCGTTCGATCGTGATCGAGCCGTTTGATGTGTCGAGCACGGACTTCTCGCCATCGCCCAGGCGGATCTCGGCCTCGGTCTTCTTGTGCTGCTTGAGCTTGGTGGGTTCAACGCCGGTGATGGTGACCTTGCCGTTGCTGGTGTCGGCCTCGATCGTGCCCGCGAATGCCGGGCCGAACGAGAGGGTGATCGAGCCGTTGGACGTGTCGAGATTCACCGGTCCCTTGGCGTCCTTGGTGAGGGAGACCTTGATCGAGCCGTTGGAGCTGTCGGCGACGACCTTGCCCGGGGCGCCGCTTACGGTCACCGAGCCGTTGCTGGTCTTGGCGGTGACTTCGCCGCCGGCGTGCTCGATGGTGATCGCGCCGTTCGACGATTCCGCGTAGACCACGCCGTTGATCCCCTTGGCGGTGAGGGCGCCGTTGCTGGTGGTCAGTTTGGCGCCGGCGGCCTCGGGGAGAACGATTTCGAACGCGCAGCCCTCGTTGCTGAGGCGTTTGTCGTCGGGCCACTTCACATAGACCGAGAGCGTCTTGTCATCCTTGCGCTCCGCAAGCACCTTGGTGGCGGCGAGGCGCTCCTTGGTCTGTGCCCGCAGCTTGGCGACGATCGTCACGTCCTTGGCTTCGGCGGCGGTGGTGACGGAGATCGCACCGTTGGCGGTGTCGACGATGATCGGCGATGCCGCGACGTGCGGGATGCTGCTCGTCCGCGTTTCCTCTTCGACGGCGAAGTTGAGCACGCAACCGCCGGACAATGCCGCGCCCGCGAGCGTGGTCGTGAGAACGATGCCGAAGAGAGCGCCACGCGTCAACGCGGCGGCGGCGACAAGAGCGCGAACGGGACGACTGGCCATGGCGATCTCCTTGGGATTACTCGGACTAGTTTAGTGGGAGTTCGGATCGGGCGATTTCAGGGTGGGGAGGCCAACGAAGGGTGCCTGTATGCACGTTGCCTGTAGGGTTTCCGACTCCCGACTCCCGACTCCCGACTCCCGACTCCCGACTCCCGACTCCCGACTCCCGACTCCCGACTCCCATTCCCAATCCCGGTTCGCGTTTCACGCTACGTTGTGCGCGGAGGCACGCATGTCGACGCCCGCATGGAGTTTCGGCAAATCCCCCTGGCGGCACGATCCTGCGCCGATCTCGGTGGGCGATCGCCTCGCGCGATTCCGCGACCCGCTCCACGCGCACGAGGTGCTCCCTCCCTTCCCCGCGTATGTCAAGCCATTGTCGCCAAGTTCGGCGCGAGCGGTGAGCACGGTGAGTTCGTCTAACGCCGGCGCGGTGGGCGGGATCGCCCGTGACCTCTCGCCTCGCTTCGCCGACGTACGAGGGCGGCGCGTCGTCATGATCCGGACCGCGATCGGAGATTCGCTCTACGCGACGGGCGAGGTCGCCGGCCCTCTTCTCCGCAACGGCACGCGCATCCGCGGGCGAAACACCGACTGCTATGGATACAACTCGCGATCGCGCACGCTCTATCAATCGCACCCGTGGGTGCTGGGCGTCCGTCAGGACGGTCGCGCGTTCGGCGTGATCCTGGAAACGACGCACACGTTCGAGATCGACCTGCGCGCGGGGATCGTGCTGGCGTGCGAGGGCGCCTCGCCCGGCGTGGTCGTGATCGAGCGCGACTCGCCGGCGGAGGTCCTCGGCGTGCTCGCGGAGCTGACCGGCACCATGCCCATGCCACCGCTGTGGGCGCTCGGCTATCAGCAGTGCCGCTGGAGCTACGAGCCCGACGAGAAGGTGCGCGAGATCGCACGCGAGTTCCGAACGCGCCGGATCCCCTGCGATGTGATCTGGATGGACATCGACTACATGCAGGGCTTCCGCTGCTTCACCTTCGACCCCGAGAAGTTCCCCGACCCTGCGAAGCTCGGCGACGACCTGCACGCACAGGGCTTCCGCGGAGTGTGGATGATCGATCCAGGCATCAAGGTCGACCCCAGCTACGACGTCTACGCACAAGGCCGCGCCGGCGACCACTTCGTCGGGGCGTGCGACGCGGGCGAGTACCACGGGAGCGTGTGGCCGGGCCCGTGCGCGTTCCCGGACTTCACGCGCGAGAGCACGCGGAGATGGTGGGGCGATCTTTACAAGGACTTCATCGCGTGCGGCATTGACGGCGTGTGGAACGACATGAACGAGCCGGCGATCTTCGACGGCCCGGGCAAGTCCATGCGCGACGACGCCCGCCACGACGCAGACCCCGAGCTCGGCGGCCCTGACAACCACGCGCGCTACCACAACATCTACGGCATGCAGATGGTCCGCGCGACCCGCGACGGCATCCTCCGGGCCCGACCCGACAAGAGGCCGTTCGTGCTGACGCGCTCGAACTTCCTCGGCGGGCATCGATTCGCTGCGACCTGGACCGGCGACAACACCAGCAACTGGGAACACCTTCGCCTCTCGATCCCGATGGCGCTGAACCTCGGGCTGTCGGGACAACCGTTCGTCGGCCCGGACATCGGCGGCTTTGACGGCAACGCCGACGCTGATCTGTTCGCGCGATGGATGGGGATCGGCGCGCTCCTGCCCTTTGCGCGCGGTCATTCGATCAAGCAGTCTGTGGCGCACGAGCCCTGGAGTTTCGGCGAGGCGTGCGAGCGCGTCTGTCGCCTCGCGCTCGAGCGCCGCTATCGACTTATGGCGTATCTCTACACGCTGTTCTGGGAAGCGTCGCGCACCGGTCTGCCGATCGTTCGCCCGGTGTTCTTCGCCGATCCGCGCGATCCAGCGCTCCGCGCGGTCGATCACGCGTTCTTGCTCGGCAACGACGTGCTGGTCGTCGCCGACGTGAATCAGCCGGGGAAACACGCCGCGCCTGCGGGCAAGCCCGGCGGCGTGCTTGCGTCGTGGCGTGCGTTCGACGTCGTAGATGAGTGCGCAGCGCTGCCACAGCTCTTCATCCGACCGGGCGCGATCGTGCCCGTGGGCCCCGCGGCGCAGCACACCGGCGAGATGCTCGCCGCAGGCACCACCTGCGCCGAGCGGACGCTGCTCGCCGCGCCTGATGAGCACGGCCACGCACGCGGTCTCTGCTATGACGACGCCGGCGACGGCTTCGGCTACCAACGCGGCGAGTACGCTGTGACGGAGTATGTGTATGAGGCTGGCAAGATGGCCAGTCGTGTGATGGAAGGTCGCCTCGGCGTGCCGTCGAAGTTCACGGTCAAGTGCGTTTGACGAGCCCGAAGCGCAAGCGAGGGGGATTTCTCCCCCAGCTCAATTGAGATGCTGCACCTTGACCGTGGCCGTATTTGGCTTGAACACGAAGTACAGCACTCCGAGTACCAGCATGACCACGCCGTAGATACCGGTTGACACGCAGAGGATTCCACCAGTAAACAGCCCGGCGCCGGTGACGGCTCCTGCCGTAGACATAGTCTGTTCGGTTGCCTTTTTGGCCAAATCGTTGACTTCCTGTTGAAGCGATGTAGCTTCGGCGTCGGTCTTTCCGTTTGCGTCGGCAAGCTCGGCCACGAAGGTCTCGGGATTGGTCCGCTCCACGAGCGATCGTTCTTTGATGATTTTCTCGAGCTTGGATTTGGAATCGGAGAACTTCTTCACGATGTCAGGGTCGTTCTCCGCGGTTGAGTGCTTGACCACCTGAGAACTTGCCATAAACGAAACGACATTCAGCCCGATGAACGCAAGCGTTACGAGGAGCATCAGAATCTTGATGATCGTTCTCATGTATTGCATCCTACGGGGTCGTCGGCGGAACTGCGATCTCGAGTGGGAAAAGGCAATGCCGGTCGATTGAGCTACTTTCCGCCAGGTTGGGGCGAATTGGACTTGAGACCATCGAGCCGGGGGAGTAGCCACTGCCCAACATCGATGGCCTTCTGCAGGCGATCGGCCATGGTCTCCGCATTCTCCACGTCGAGTTTGATCTCCCCACGCTCAAATCGAATCTCGCCCGCCTTCCGCTTCTCGGCAACCTTGATCGATGACTGTCCGTTGACGGAAACTCCCGAGACCGTATAGGAGCGAGCGTTTCGCTCGGAAGTGCGGCCGGCTTGAACCTCAGCGCAGATAGCCTTCAAAGCGTCCCTCAGGTCCGATGCTTCTTCAAGGGGTGAGCCGAGGCTGCTTCCCATGAACGAGTTGTCCTTGATCAGAAAGAACAGTCTCACGTCAGTGCCCGAGATGCGAGCGCCAACGGAGATAACGGCCTTATCGTCGTCCGTGGCAACGGAGCCAATCTCCGTGAGCACGTCAACAGGCTTGGTCGGAGCGCGCGGTTCTCCGCGTTGAACGGCTCCGAACGCCAGCATCAGCGCACCAGAAGCAACCAACACAAGTTTGTGTGCGCGGGTGAGTTTCATGGCATTCTGCCTCCTGTGGGGGTGGTAGCAGATGATATCAGAGTTCCCATCTCCAGGATGTCCGCCTCCTGCCATCCATCGCCTACTAAACTCTTCCCATGACCCCCTTCTCCCTCGCCGATCTCACCCGCATCACCAACGCCCAGACCCGCTCCATCTCCGCCGAGAATCCCGACGGAAGAAAATCGGGCGGAGCGCTGGCGAGCCCGGGCGATCCCGGGACGACGCCTGCGGCGTCGCAGATGGGGCGCGGCTGGAAAGTCAGGCCGTGCCTCCGCGATCTCGCGCCCGGGCAGAGCGTCACGCTCGCGGATATCCAGGGGCCCGGCGTGGTGCAGCACATGTGGTTCACCGTGCTCACCGACGTGCACCGCTGCCTCGCCCTCCGCGTCTACTACGACGATCAGCCCCACGCGTCGATCGAATGCCCGCTCGGCGATTTCTTCGCCAACGGCCTGGACGGCTGCGCGCTCGTCAACTCCATGCCCATCGCCGTCAACCCCAAGGGCGGCATGAACAGCTACTGGCCCATGCCGTTCCGCAAACGCATCCGCATCACGATCACCAACGACGGGCCGAAGCCGATCAACGAGCTCTTCTACCAGATCACCTACGCGCTGCAGGACGTTCCGAGCGACGCGGCGTACCTCCACGCGTCGTGGCGGCGCTCCACGACAACGCGCGAGAACCCTGAGCACGTCATCCTCGACAATGTTCGCGGCGCGGGGCACTACGTCGGCACCGCGCTCGTGTGGGCCCAGCTCTCGACCTGGTGGTGGGGCGAAGGGGAAGTCAAGTTTTTCATCGACGGCGATCCCACCGACGCCCCCACGATCTGCGGCACGGGAACCGAGGACTATTTCGGCGGCGCGTGGGGCTTTGTCATGGACCACACGACCGATCTGACGCCGACGACGTACTCGACGGCGTTCATGGGCTACACGCAGGCGGTGTACGGCTGCCCGCCCAAGATCGGCCCGCGCCCGCCGCAGCACAATCTCTATCGCTGGCACATTCCTGATCCGGTGCGCTTCCAGAAGGACCTTCGCGTGACGGTGCAGGCGCTCGGGTGGTGGGTGCAGAGCGGGAAATACCAGCCGCTGACCGACGACATCGCGAGCGTGGCGTATTGGTACCAGGCCCTGCCGTCGGCGCCGCTGTTGGCGCTCCCGCCGATGGACGAGCGCTGGTCGAGGTGACGGGCGTCCGAAATCGCCAAATCGCTAAAGCGATAAGGGGCCAAATGAAGACAAGAGACGCAGAGGCGCAGAGACGCAGAGGCGCAGAGACGCAGAGACGAAGAGTGGAAGAGACGAAGTTGGGAAGGGCGGTTGAGTGGTCGGGCGGCCTGGTCGCTGACACGCCGCACAGGCCGCGGTATTCTCCGGCTTCCTGAAACCGCGCCGCCGCTCTCACGATCAATTCTCCAGAAGGAGCACACCATGTCCACCGACGTGATCGACCACCGCATCATCGGCGAAGACCTGCAGGCCGTCGTCATCACCCTCGACCCCGGCGAGACCGTGGTCGCCGAGGCCGGCTCGATGATGTACATGCAGGACGGCATCGAGATGGCCACCCAGCTCTCCATGAAGAAGGACTCGGGCGGGATCTTCGGGCGGCTCTTCGAGGCCGGAAAGCGCGTTGTGACGGGCGATTCGTTCTTCATCACACTCTTTGGTAACAAGGCCGCTCAGCGCCGCGAGGTCGCGTTCAGCGCGCCGTATCCCGGCAAGATCGTCCCGCTTGAACTCGGCGAGCACGCCGGACAGGTGCTGTGCCAGAAGGACTCGTTCCTCTGTGCCGCCCACGGCGTGGAGGTCGACATCGCCTTCACCCGCCGCATCGGCGCCGGCCTCTTCGGCGGCGAAGGGTTCATCCTCCAGAAACTCTCCTCCGCCAACGGACAGGGCCAGGTCTTCTGCCACGCCGGAGGCACGGTCGTCAAGGTCGATCTCAAGCCAAGCGAGACCCTCCGCGTTGACACCGGCTGCCTCGTCGCCTTCGAGACCGGTGTCGACTACGACATCGAGATGGTCCCGGGCATCAAGAACAAGCTCTTCGGCGGCGAGGGGCTCTTCTACGCCCGCATGACCGGGCCCGGCAGCGTCTGGCTACAGACCCTGCCCTTCTCGCGTCTGGCCGACCGAATCATCGCCGCGGCCCCGCGCACGGGCGGCAAAGGCACGGAAGAAGGCTCCATCCTGGGCGGCATCGGTCGCGCCCTCAGCGGGGACTGACGCCCGTCCGGCAGAATCGCCAAGTTCCGAGAAGATTTGCGAAGTCGGGCCCGTTTCGTGTCGATGGTGAGGCCTGTGCGGGCTGTAACGCCCGCCCAGGAGCGCCGCTGTGACCATACCAAACGATTCCCGTCCGTTCGATGGATTCGACCTCTCAGCGACCGACCACTACGACGTGGCCGACACGATCCTGCCGATGGTCGAGCGGGCCGCTGCGGCGTGCGAGAGCCTCAACATCGCCGCCCGCGACATCGAGCGTCGCGACCGCGAACTCGAACAGGCGATCCCGCGGGTCGAAGCCATGATCGACCAAGCCCGCCACCAGCTCACCCGCTCCAATGCCTCGCCCTCGCTCACACGCGAGGACGTGCAGCACATGATCAACTGGGCGATCGCGGGCGTCGAAGCCCGGGTCGACCAGAAGGTCGAGAGGCTGGGCGACGACCTGTCGAGGCTCAGCCAAGACCTTGCCGCCAAGGTCGCCGGGCTCGCCACCATGCTCGCCATGAAGCCCGAATCCAGCGGAGACACCCGTGCCGAGATCGAGCGTGCCATGGCGCCGATCCTCACGTCGTTTGAAAGCCAGATGCTCGAACTCATCGACGCGTTCCGGGCCCGGGCAGAGCAGGCCGGCCAGTCCCTCGAGGGAATCGCCGAGGATCGCGCGTCACGTCTGGAACAGCTCTGCACCCGCGCCGAACGATTGCTCGCGGTGGGCGAGAGCGGCGTGATGGACGTGATCGACGAACTCTCGACCACCATCCGCCCGTTCAAGGGCGCGCTGATCGAGGGCAAGAACGGAGTCGAAATCCACGGCCCGCTCGCCGACGTTCTGACCCGCATGCGTGATGAACTCCGCCACGAACTGGCCACGGGCCAGGAACACGGCCAGACGAAGCCAGCCAGACAGCCTGAGCGAGGCCACGAAAGGGCCAATCAGGACAAATCGCCCGCGTTGGTCAAGACGACGACCAAGAAGGCCGCCAAGCCGGTCCGGAAGTCCCGGGCCGCCTGATCGAGGCCTTCTCCGCCGATCCCAAAAAGACAAACCGCCGGGGAATCCCGGCGGTTTTTGTCGTTTGGAACACGGGCGAAGGGAGTCGAACCCCTAACCTCCTGATCCGTAGTCAGGTGCTCTATCCAATTGAGCTACGCCCGCTCCGGCCGGCCCGGACGCCCAAAGGCCTCCGAAACGGACTGGGCAAGCGTAATCCGCTCCCCCCGGGGCGGCAAGTCCGCCGGGCTCGGGAGTTGATTTTCGGGGCTAGGGTGGGACTATTCCAGTCCGGCCCTGCGAGGGGCCTTGGGTCGTCCCCGGCTAGTCCGGGCGATCCGTCCTGCAATTCGTCTGGTCTTGGCGGGCGATCGCCCGTCCGAAGAATGGGGTAGGTACTCGGCATGGCTCATTCGCTCTCGGCTCAGAAGCGCGTCCGTCAGAACGCCAAGCATCGGGCCCTCAACCGCTGGCGCCTGAAGGTCATGCGCGACGCCGTCCGCGACTTCCAGGAGCAGGTGCTCCACGGCACCGCCGCCACCGCCAATGAGGCGTTCCTCAAGTGCCAGAAGGCGATCGACCGTGCGGCGCAGCGCGGCGTGATCCACAAGAATCAGGCCGCCCGTCGCAAGAGCCGCCTCTCGGCGAGTCTCAAGGCCAAGAAGACCGCCAAGTAGGTCGCCAAGTTGGCCAACGCGGACGATCTGGTCCGCGGGTTCGTCGCTCGAATTCACTCATCGCCGCTCGCAAGGGCGGCGATGTTCGTTTTGAGCCGCGCCAGTCCACCCGCCGCGCTCTACGCTAGCCGCCGATGGCGGGAGAGCGGCCCACCAATTCCGGGGCACGATCACGCGGGGAGTCCTACTGGGACCTCTCCAAGCGCCCGCTCCACGTGCTCGCGTTTCTCCTCCCGCTGATCCTGCTCTATGAGATCGGGTCGATGCGGTACCTCGCGGACCAGAGCAAGGGCGTGGTCGAGACGATCGTCGCCCACCGCCTGCTCTTCCGTCTTTTTGAGAGCTTCGGAGGGGCGGCGTTCTATCTCCCGGGCTTGGCGCTGGTCGTCGTGCTTATCGTCTGGCATCTGCTGCTGAAGAACCGCTGGAGTCTCAAACTCTCGGTGCTGATCGGGATGGCGGCGGAGTCCGCCGTGATGACGATGCCCCTGCTGGTGCTCGGGATGGTGACGCAGCGCCAGGCCGCGATGGCCGCGACGGCGCAGCTCGCGACACTGTCGACCGAGGCGAAGGTCACGCTTGCGGTGGGCGCCGGCCTCTATGAAGAGCTGCTCTTCCGATTTGTGCTGATCGCGGGTCTGCATCTGCTGCTGGTCGATGTAGCGCGGATGAAGAACGTGCCGGGGTCGATGGTCGCCGCGGCGATTTCGGCGGGGGCCTTTGCGTGGTATCACGATGTACCGGGGTTACCCATGGGCTTACCCCTGGCGACGTTCTACGTGCTCTCAGGCTTGTATTTCGCGGGGCTGTTTATCGTGCGGGGTTTTGGAATCGTGGTCGCCGTCCACGCCCTATATGACATTGTGGCGTTGACCATGATGTCAGGCAATCGCAACTAATCAAACACAACCGGGCGTCTGGCTCGGGGAATCTCCCGATCACTCTCCCCTATTCGGGTGCGGGCTTTCCACTGAACTTGAAGGATCAATGGCCGGAGTTGCATGGTGGAACGCACTATGCCGATCCTTCAATCGTTGACTGGTGGGAGCACCTGATGATGCGTGCGGAACGAGAACAAACGCGGATCGCGGAGCTCCAGCGTCTGCGCATCATGGGGACCGACCCTGAGCCGCTCTTTGACCAGATTGCGCGTGCCGCTAAGCTGATCTTCGATGCCCCCTTCTCGTCCGTCAGCTTCGTGGGCGGGCGCGGCGAGTGGTTCAAGGCTCGGATCGGGCTTGATCTCCCGCCGGGCGGGCGTGCGGAGGCGATGTGCTCTCCCGTTGTTGATGCCACCGAGACCGTGGTTATCCCGGATACGACGCTTGATGCGCGATATCACGATCGCCCACAGGTCGCCGAGCACGGCGTGCGGTTCTTCTGCGGCGCCCCCATCGTCACCAAGAACAAGGTCACCATCGGCGCGGTGTGCGTCAAGGATCGTCGCAAACGCGAAGTGCTCGGCTGGCAGGTTTCGTCGCTCGAGGCGATGGCACGCGTGGTCGCCGAGGCGCTCGAGGCGCGCCTGAACGCGCTCGAGACCGAGCAGGCCCGCGCCGCCGCGGACGCCGCCAACCGCGCCAAGTCGAACTTCCTGGCCAACATGAGCCACGAGATCCGCACGCCGCTCAACGCGATCCTCGGCTTCGCGGACTTGCTGGCGGAGGGGACCGCGACCCCTTCCGAGCAGAGAGCGCACGCCGAAACGATCCGTCAGGCCAGCGATCATCTGCTCACGATGGTGAATGACCTCCTCGATCTCTCGACGCTCGACGCGGGCCAGGTGACGATGGAGCAGGTCGACGTTGACGCCGTGCGGCTGTTGCGCGACGCCGCCGCGCTGCTCGAGCCGCGCGCCGTGGGCAAGGGGATCATGATGACCTGCGCCACGCCGCAGGGGCGCGTGGTCATCAAGTCCGATCCGCTCCGCCTGCGGCAGGTGCTGCTGAACCTGATCGGCAACGCGGTCAAATTCACCGAGTTGGGCGGCGTGACGATCACCATGTCCGCCGAGGACCGCCCGCCCGATCGCAAGCTCATCACCATCCAGATCGCGGATACGGGCATCGGCATCGCGCCGGAAAAGCTCCCGTCCATCTTCAAGCCCTTCACGCAGAGCGACGACGGCATGACGCGGCGCTTCGGCGGGAACGGCCTGGGCCTGGCGATTTGCCAGCGCCTCGCGACGGCCCTGGGAGCAAACATCCGGGTCGAGAGCCGGCTCGGAAAGGGCAGCGTCTTCACACTCGAGATCGACGCGGTCGCCGGCGTCCGCTCCGCGACGCCCAGCGGGCCGGTCATCAACCTCAAGGACACCTCGCCGCTCCGCATGAACATCCTCTACGCAGAGGACGGGCCGGACAACCAGCGTCTCGTGTCGTTCCTGCTGCGCAAGGCGGGCGCGACCGTGACGCTCGCGGAGAACGGGCGGCAGGCCGTCGACCTCATCGCTGGCGGCGCCGATTTCGATCTGGTGCTGATGGACATGCAGATGCCGGAGATGGACGGCTACCAGGCGACGCGCGAGCTGCGCCGCAGCGGGCACGAGCTACCGATCGTGGCCCTCACCGCCCACGCGCTGGCCGACGATCGCGGCAAATGCCTCATGGCCGGCTGCGATGACTTCCTCACCAAGCCCGTCGATCGGGAATTGCTCGTGGCCACCTGCCGGCGCTGGAAAAAGCCAGGCGATGGGGGCGAAAAGTCGGTAGCCTGAGTTTCGTATGGAACTCAATACCCACGCCGGCGAGCGCTCGCGCCACACCCCCGCGCTCGAGACCAAGCCCCCCCATTCCACCACCGCATCCGCCGCGCCGGAACCGACGAGCGCGGGCTCCTGCGGCTGCGCTCCAGGCTGCTGCGGCCCGACGCGCCGCGACTTCCTGCAGGTCGCCGGCCTCACCACGCTCATCGCCGCCAGCGGGCGCGCCATCGCCGGCCCGTTCACCTGGGCCGACGTCGCCGATCACCCCGTCCCGGCCGACAAGAAGTTCTCGCCCGAGTGGATCAAGTCGCTCACCGACCGCGGGCAGCCCGAGGTCTTCACCAGCGACAGGAAGCAACTCACCTACATCGGCATGCCCGTCGGCGGCGTGTGCTGCGGGCAGCTCTACCTGGGCGGCGACGGCAAGCTCTGGCACTGGGACGTGCTCAATATGCCCGCCGGCCCCGGCTGGAGCGATTCGTCGGGAGGCTTCTACGCCAAGCCCAACATGCCCGCGTCGCCCTTTGCCCAGGGCTTCTCGCTCGCGTGGAACAACGGCTCGCCGCGCTCGCTCGATTCGCGCGCGAACTGGGCGATCAGCTTCGAAGGCCGCTGGCCCATCGGCACCGTCACTTATCGCGCGCCCGACTGCCCCCTCGACATCACGCTCGAGGCCTTCAGCCCGATGGTCCCGCTCCAAGAGAAGGACTCGACGATCCCGATCGTGCTGCTGCACTACACGCTGAAGAACACGTCGAATGCAGCGGTGAGCGCGGAGCTGCTGGGCGCGCTGGAGAACCCGGTGTGCCTTGGCCTGCGCGAGCCGGGCAAGGGAGTTCTCATCAACCGCGCGGTCAAGGGTGATGGGTACACGGGCGTTTCCTGCAGCGTCGAGGCGATCAAGCCCAAGGCCCTGCGCAACCCGACTCGACCGGACATCGTGTTTGAGACCTTCGACAAGCCGACCTTCGAGGGGTGGACGGCGACCGGCGACGCCTTCGGCGACGGCCCGCTCAACCTCGCCAAGGCGCCGGAGCACATGGGCCAGCTGAACGGCGCCGGCACCGGCGCGGTGAACACCTACGCCGTCACCAAGGGCGATCAGCTCGTTCAGGGCGACGGGCACACCGGCACGCTCACCAGCCGCGACTTCACCATCGAGCGTGACTTCATCAATTTCCGCGTGGGCGGCGGGCGGTTCGCCAAGACCGCGTTCATCGCGCTGCTCGTGGACGGCAAGGTGGTCCGCTCGAGCACCGGCCGCCAGGCCAATTTCATGCGCGACGAGTCGTGGGACGTGCGCGAACTGGCCGGGAAGTCCGCGACCATCCAGATCGTCGACATGGAACGCGGTTCGTGGGGACAGATCGGCGTGGACCAGATCGTCTTTAGCGACACGCCCACCGCGCCGGAGGAAGACCTCGCGTCGCGCCCCGATTTCGGCACGATCGTGCTGGCGCACCTGGGCGGCGGCAAGGGCGAAGTCTCAACCGCCGGCGCCGCCGAGGCCGCCAACGCCTCGGATGTCATGTTCAAGTATCCGTGGAAATCGAGCGCCGACGAGTCACGCGTGAACTTCGGCGAGCGTGCGACGGCCGCCGTGCGTGCCGCCGCGACGATCGCGCCGGGCGAGTCGACGACCATCGTGATGGCGATCGCCTGGCACTTCGCGACGCCGTGGCGCGATTCGCTCCGCAACATCACGGGCATCGACAAGCTGAAGCGTCACTACGCCCCGCGCTACAAGGACGCCGAGGACGTCATCACCAGGACCGCCAAGGACCGCGCCCGCCTCTCGGAGCTGACGCGCCGCTGGGTCCGGACGTGGTACGACTCCACGCTCCCCTACTGGCTCCTCACTCGCTCCATCCTCAACAACTCCATCGCCGCCACCGCGACCTGTCACCTCTTCGACAACGGGCGTTTCTACGGCTGGGAGGGCACCTACTGCTGCGCCGGCACGTGCACGCACGTCTGGCAGTATGCCCAGGGCCTGGCCCGAATGCTCCCGTCGCTCGAGCGGTCCGCGCGCGAGATGGTCGACTACGGCATCGCCTTCCACGCCGACACCGGCGCGATGGATTATCGCGCCGAGGCCCACCAGATCGTCGCCCACGACGGGCAGTGCGGCACGATCCTCCGCTTCTATCGCGAGCACACCATGACCCCCGACGGGCGGATGCTCCGCGAGCACTGGCCCAAGGTAAAGAAGTCCATCGAGTGCCTGATCGGCGAGGACAAGGACTCCGACGGCCTGCTCGAGGGCGCGCAGTACAACACGCTCGACGCCGCGTGGTTCGGCCCGATGGGCTGGATCTCGTCGCTCTACCTCGCCGCCGTCCGCGCGGGCGAGGCGATGGCCCGCGAGATGGGCGACGCCGAGTTCGAGAAGCGCTGCACGAAGATCTGCGAGGTCGGCGCCAAGTCCCTCGTCGACAAGCTCTACAACGGCGAGTACTTCATCCACAAGGCCGACCCGGCCCACCCCGAAGCCAACAGCACCAACGACGGCTGCCACATCGACCAGGTCTTCGGGCAGGCGTGGGCCATGCAGGTCGGCCTCGGGCGCGTCATCCCCCGCGGCGAGACGCTGTCGGCACTCAAGAGCCTCTACAAGTACAGCTTCACCCCCGACGTCGGACCCTATCGCGAAGCACTCAAGGACACCGTCAAGGGCGGGCGCTGGTATGCCATGCCCGGCGAGGGCGGCCTGCTCATGTGCACGTTCCCCAAGGGCGGCGCCGATCGCTGCACCGGCAAGGGCGGCGACGCCTGGGCCGCCGGCTACTTCAACGAGTGCATGAACGGCTTCGAATACCAGGTCGCAGCCCACATGGTGTACGAGGGGCTCGTCACCGAAGGCCTCGCCGTCGCCCGCATGCTCCACGATCGCTATCACCCCGCCAAACGCAACCCGTGGAACGAGATCGAGTGCTCAAACCACTACGCACGTTCCATGGCGAGCTACGGCGTGTTCACCGCGTCGTGCGGCTTCGAGCACCACGGGCCCCAGGGCTTCCTCGCCTTTGCGCCCAAGTGGAACGCCGACAACTTCAGGGCGCCCTTCACGTCCTGCCAGGGGTGGGGCACCTTCGAGCAGAAGCGGGCCCAGGGCTCGCAGCGATGCGCCCTCAAGCTCGAATACGGGCAACTCGCGCTGAAGACGCTCGCGCTCGAAGTCGACGCCGCGAAGAAAGCCTCGGCCGCGGCCGTCGTTGTTGACGGAAAGCCCGTGCCGGCCAAGCTCTCTCAGGAAGGCCCGCGTGTGTCGGTGGCGATGGATGCGACCGTCCGCGAGGGCCAGTCGCTGGTGGTCGAGTTGACGCTCGCGTAAGTGCTTCGCGCGTGGTGCCGACTGCGTCGTCGCCGTCGGTGCGGGGCGTTCCGTGCTTTGGGTGGCGTGGTGCAAGGTGGAGTGGCCAAGCCCTGGCCTCCCGATGCTTCACCACGCGAATGCCTCTTCACTCACGAAGCAACGGTAACACTCTCTTGTCTTCACGTCTCCGTGACTTCGTGACTCCTTCTTCCACTTTGCCACTCAACCACTTCGCCTCTTTGACACTTTTTCTTCTCCCTACCTCCACACCCCTTCAAGCCCGTTCTCGCTCCGCACGTGCGGCACCCAGCACAGGACGACCGCGGGCACCGTCACGTTCGTCTTCTTGGGCTTGAGCGTGATCGTCTCCAGTTCCTCCGTCAGCGGATCGATCTTGCTCGACATCGCGTCAAGGTCGGCCTGGAATTGCGTCTCCAGCTCGTTGAGCAGCGCCCGCAGCGCCTCGACGTTCTCCTCGGCCCGGTCGACGTCGCTCGACTCCTTGGACTGCCGCGTCATGCCCCGCGCGACCGTGCCGACGCGCCCGACATTCCCGCTCGAGATCTTCTTCCGCCCGAGGAACGCCGACAGGATCGCCGAGCCGAACGAGATCGCGGTCTGCATCTTCGCGCTCTTGGCCTGCTCTTCCTGCACCGCCAGCTGCTGCTCGGCGCGCCGGATGCGATCCTGCAGCGTCGTCATCTTCGGCGCGTACTTCCTTCGGAGCTGCTCGGCCTTGGCGTCGCGGTCCTCGCGGGCCGCCTGCTGCAGGCGAAGGCGGAACTCCTTCTCGCTCTCTCCCAGCTTGCTGACCTCGCCGCTCGACGGGCTCTGCAACAGCTCGAGCTTCGCGGAGCGGTACAACTCCGCCGCCAGGTCCTTCTTCCACACCTCGTACGACTTGGCCTTGGCGGCATCGGTGGGCACGGGCTCGAACGCCGCCACCCCCGCCGGCGACTTGTCCAGGTCGCTCTCCCACATGTCGACGCGTTCGGCATGCTCCCAGTCGATCGCGATCGGCCCGCTGCCAAACGCCGCCAGCCACGAGTGCGTCTCGGTCTCTTCCACGCCGAGCTTGCTGTCGCTGAAGAAGACCTTGCCCAGTCCCAGCACCATCGGCACGTACACCACGCCGCCACCCGCGTGCGCATCGGAGCGGGCCGGCAGGAAGTACTGCGGAATCTCGGGCGCGAGCACCGGCCGCGATCGATCGTTCCCGACCGGTGCAGGGGTCGAGATGTTCACACGCGAAGGCGCGGGCGAACGTTCGGGCATGGCCGACGGCGCGACCGCCGGCGCCGACGCCGCGGCCGGCGAGCCAACGCCTTCCGTGGCGGCCGTCGGAGCGCCGGCTCCGCCCCGTGCGCCGCCCGACCCACCACTCAGCTGCTTGATCTGCGCCCGGGTCAACGGGCCGCGCAGGTACGACAGCGTCCAGCGCGTCTGCAGCACCACCGGCGCGTCCTCGTGCACGTTGTTCATGAGGAACACGCGGCTGCCCAGGCCCGACAGGATCTTGTCGCACGACTCGCGATCAAACGCCGCGCTCGCCGCCGCCGCCGCTCCCTCCAGCCCGTCGAGCACGCGCGCCTTGTCGCGCTCGGTCTGCAGCCGCCCGAGGAACCACGTGCCGGCGTTGGCGAGCCCCTTGTAATCGATGTCGACCGGGTTCTGCGTCGCGAGCACCATCCCCACGCCGAACGCCCGCGCCTGCTTCATCAGCGTCAGCATCGCGTTCTTCGAGGGCGGGTTCGCGACCGGCGGGAAGTACCCCGCGATCTCGTCCATGTACACGAGCGCCCGCAGGCTCGTCGTCCCGCTCTGCGATCGCACCCACGCCAGGATCTGGTTGAACAAGAGCGAGACAAAGAACATCCGCTCCGCGTCGTTGAGATGCGCGATCGAGAACACCGCGACCCGCGGCTTGCCCGCCGGCGTGTACAGGATCGAGGCGATGTCCAGCGCCTCGCCCTCCATCCACGCCTCGAACCCCGGCGCCGCGAGCAACGAGTTGATCTGCATCGCCAGCGCGAACCGATCCGCCGCGGGGAAGAAGGTCTCGAGCTCCATCACGCCGATCCGCGCCGTCGGCGGCTGCTGGATCAGACGGATCAGCGCCGCAAGATCAACGCCACGCCCCGCGCCCCACTCGCCGGTCAGGATCGTCGACAGCAGGATGTGCTCGCGCGAGCGCAGCGGGTCCGCCTCGATCGAGAGCAATCCAAGCAGGCTCGAGACCGTCCCCGACACTCGCTCGCGGAACAGCTCGCGATCCTCCAGCAGCGCCGGCGGCGGCGCATCGAACGAGCGCAGCACCGACACGGGAATCCCCGCGCTCGAGCCGGGCGTATAGATCGCAAATTCCGCCGCGTCGCGCAGCTTCCTGATCCGCTCGCCCGACTGCCCCCAGTCCGCCAGGCCCCTGGCCCACATCTCCGCCTGCTTGGCCGCGAACTCGTCGGGCGAGAGCCCCGCCTTGGTCGCGTCTTCCACATTCACCCACGGCCTGAAATCCGCCGCACGCAACTCCGGGAACGTCAGCAAGAGGTTCGTCAGGTCACCCTTCGGATCGATCACGATCGACGGGATTCCGTCGATCGCGGCCTCCTCGATCAGGCCCACGCACAGCCCGGTCTTCCCCGAGCCGGTCATGCCCACGCACACCGCGTGCGTGACGAGGTCCTTCGAGTCGTACATGACGACCTCGTCGCGCCGCGCCCGCGCGTCGACGTCGTAGACCCTGCCGAGATAGAACGCGCCGAGTTTCTCGAAGTCCTGCATTGGAACTCAACTCACTTGATGGGCGCGGCTGGTGTTCTCTCGACCTGGTCGAGCGACGCTCCACCATCCAACGCTGTCTCGCTGTCTTACCGTGCCCTCAATTCTCTTCTTCTTCTTTCCTCGTGCCCAGTGCCGAGTGCCTAGTGCCTAGTGCCTAGTGCCTGCTTCACTTCATCATCGCCTTCACCGGCACCGCCTCCTTCTTCGCGTCCGGCGTGCTCCAGAAGAGCTTCAGCTCGTACCCGCCCGACTTCTCAAAGAACGACACGCTGAACGGGTGCAACCCCTTGGCGAGCGCCACGGTCGCCGACTTCTCCCCGTAGCTGTGCAGCCCGTCGTGATCGATCAGCACGCCGTCGCCCAGCGTCATCACGCTCCCGTCGTCGCTCCCCAGCGTCAGCGTGTACACCCCGTCCCGCGGCACATCCAGGTACCCCGTGAACCGCATCGCGAAGTGGTTCGGCGCCGTCGCCTTCGACAGATCAAGCCCGCGACACTCGCCCCGCGCCCGATCCGCGAACGATTCAAACTTCGGCACGCGATCAAAGTCGCCCGCCACGAACTCGTACCCCAGCCCCTCCTTCGCCGTCACGCCCTTCACCGCCCCGCGCGGCGTCACTCTTTCAAACTTCCGCTCCACCACCGAGCTCATGGCCTTCCCGTCGCGGAATGTGCGGGCCCTCAGCGTCGCGCTGCGATCGATCGTGATCGCGCCCGTCGCCTTCGGCGAACCCGCCGTGGGCTCGCTCCCGTCGAGTGTGTAGCGAATCTCCACGTTCCGCTGCGCACTCGTCACACGCGCGCTCATCGAGTCGATGAAGATCCCCGCGTCCGCCTCGATCGAGGGCGGCGTCACGACGTCCGGCCTCCCCTCGATCACGAGCTTTACCACCGACACCGGCTCCATCTGCGCCGGCTTCGCGGGAAGCGTGATCACCAGCGCGTCGCCGTCGCGATCAACCGCCAGCCCGGAGGGCTTCTTGTCCGCCAAGGGCGTCGCGAGCAGGGGCTTGTTCAGCAGGTTCGTCACGCGCAGCCTGCCGTCCGCGGGCCAATCGAACATGTGCAGGTAGAGCGTGGTGTTGCCGTCCTCCGTGTACTTCGCGGTGCAGCGCCCCCAGCTCTGCGCCGCGAGCGGGCTCCCCACGGTTCCGTAGATCGATTGGCCGTTCACGAACGTCCAGCGCCCGATCGCCCGCAGACGCTCGACCGACTCCGGCGGGATTTCTCCCTCGGGCGTCGGTCCGACGTTGAGCAGGAAGTTCCCGCCCTTGGACGCGATATCCACGAGCTTCCGCACCAGGTCGTCCGCGCTTTTGAAGTTCTTGTCCGCCGCGTTGTAGCCCCAGTGCCCGTTCATCGTCATGCACGTTTCCCACGGGAACGCGGGCGCCGTGTCCGGGATGAACTGCTCGGGTGTTCCGTAGTCCCCCAGCCGATCCTCGCGCTTCGTCTCCAGGCCGTACGCGCCGCCCTCGCGCCCCACGCGGCTGTTGATGATGATGTCGGGCTGCAGCGAACGCACGTACTTCTGCAGGTCGTGCCCGCGCTCGTTGGTCCACGTTCCTTCCCACTGCCCGTCGAACCACAGCACGCCGATCGGCCCGTAGTTCGTGAGGAGCTCCTTGAGCTGCGACTTCATGTACCCGACGTACCGCTCGTAATCCGCGCCCGCCGTCGGCCGGTCCTTCTCCCAATCGCGACGCGGCAGATAGTCCGGGTGGTGCCAGTCCATGATCGAGTAGTACCAGCAGATCTTGATCCCGTGCCGCCGCGACGCGTCGGAGAGTTCCTTGAGGATGTCGCGCTTGAACGGCGTGTCCATCACGTCGTGGTCCGTCACCGCCGAGTCAAACAACGCGAACCCGTCGTGGTGCTTCGACGTGATCACGATGTACTTCATCCCCGCCGCCTTGGCGATGCGGCACCACGCGTCGGGGTCGAACTTGGTCGGGTTGAACTGCTTCCGGTACTGGTCGTACTCGTCGACGGGAATCTGCGCCTCGCTCCGGATCCACTCGCCGTAGGTGTTCTTGTCGCCGTGCACGCCCGCGGGGATCGCGTAAAGCCCCCAGTGAATGAACATGCCGAAACGCGCGTCGCTCCACCACCCGAGACGCTCGGGCTCGCCCGGGACCGGAACGCTCCGGCCGCCCGGCGCACTCCCGCCGGCGCTCGCGGAGCTTGAGGTCGCTGACGTGCCCGCGCACCCCGGGAGCGACACGAGCGATGCGACACCGGCCGACATCAGGCCGACCGAAACGATGGCGGGCGTGAAAACGCGACGAATCAGCGTGGACATGCGAATCTCCTTGCGGGAACCCGCCGCCAGTGTATCGATCCGCACTCGCGGCTTCCCGCGACGCTCCGACGTGTCGCGCACCCGTTTTCGGGTCCGTGCGTCGTCTTGCCCGGAGGCCGCGGCCGGTGCGCGGAGCCCCCTTTCGACTGCTTGACCCATTAGCCATGACGCGATCTGCCTCGCATCGCACCGCCCGTGCCCACGCTCGCGGTGGCCTTCCGCCGTTCCTTTCCGGGACCACGGAACCGCCTCATGCGGGCGCAAGCCGCGTGTCTATGCGTGGATGTGGGAATAGCACCGTGGCGACGTGCCGCGGAGCGAGCGACGGCGGAAGCGTCCGCGGCTGCTCTTGGCGACGTGAAGGCTCGAACTCAACCGCGAGCCAACCACGCCGCACGAGCAACGCCCATGGCAACGGGCGCACCGTCAACCGCGACATCCCGAACGCATAATCCAGGCGACGGGGCTGTCCCCGACCCGAAGCAGAAGACGATCCCCGCGCCGATCAGGGGCGATTGAAAGACCGCCCCAGGGACCTCCGCGTCACAGTCTCGCGGGCCGGGCCAGCGTCATTCACTCCGGCACGGGCCGGTTCTTCGGCGGCTTCTCAGCACCCCGCCTCAAACGCCTCGGCGAACAGGTCGTAATCGTCGCCGTTCACGAACCCGTCGTGGTTGATGTCGGCGCCGAGGTCGCCCGCCTCAAACACCGAGACAAACAGGTCATGATCGACCGAGTCCAGAAGCCCATTGCGATCGAGGTCCGCTGTGCTGCGAACCCATCGAAATGCCGTCTGCCTTCCACCGCCAATCATGTTGTAGCCGACGACAACCGAGCCATCACACGATGTCGCGTATGCGTTCGACTCCGGCTCCGGCCCTTGGGCTCGCAGCAGCCGGATCATGCCACCGCTCCTCGTCCATGCCATGGCGTAGGGCCAATCGCTCTCTGCGTCATACGAGTATCCGACGACCGTTGTTCCGTCCGCCGAGACTCCCTGCGCGACCGATTCCGACCCGCCGAGAGTGCCCAACAACTCCAGACCTTGCTCGGCACTCCATCGAAACGCGGTTGAGTTTCCAGCGCTGGCGCCGCTCACAGCTCCAACAAGCACGCTACCGTCGGCAGACACGTCGTAGCACTCCCCCCCAATTCCGACATCTTGCATTCCATCATGCAAAGTCCACCGAAAGACGCGGGGCATGCCAGAGCTGTCGCTCGACCAGCCCACGACCACGCTGCCATCCGACGAGACGCCGTACGCCCGAGCATTCAATCCGCCCAGCGTGTCAAGGTCGACCATGCCGTCCTTCAAGGTCCAGCGAAACGCTCGTGTTTGAGTACCGTCAGCATTTGTCGCATAGCCAACCACCACCCCTCCGTTGGCGGATACATCCATCGCCCATGACCCACGCCCGTAGAGCGTCCCAAGGCCTTGAATGCCCTCAAGGGAACCCCATCGGAACGCTTGCAGCGGCGACCCATTGCCGCTGTTGCCAAATCCGACAACCACCTGTCCGTCCGCGGACACGCCGTTGGCGCGCGCGAAAGTACCTCCGGGGAACTCGATATCTTGCCTGCCGGTTTCTTGGGTCCAACGGAACGCGAAGTAACGATCCGCGTTTCTCGTTACACCAACAAGTGTCGCACCATCCCACGACGTGCCGGTTGCGGACAGACATGTCAGCAAGTCCTGCTCGTATCCACACGCCTGAGAGAACGCCTTGTCCGAGAGCGCGGCCACGCCCACACTGAAGGCAATGATCGCCCAGGCCAACTCACTTCGCCGCAACCGCTCCTTGCTCCGATCCATGACGCCTCCGCCGTTCAGGAATTTGCTGATGTGCCGAGCCGCATCAAGCAATTAGCACCCCGCCTCAAACGCCTCGGCGAACAGGTCGTAATCGTCGCCGTTCACGAACCCGTCGTGGTTGATGTCGGCGCCGAGGTCGCCCGCCTCGAAGAACTCGGCGAACGCATCGTAATCATCGCCGTTGACGAAGCCGTCGGCGTTGAAGTCCGCGAGGCACGCGCCGGCGAGGTGCTCGAAGGCTCCCATGTCGACGATCGGCGCGACGCCCCAGCCCGTATCGGGCACGCCGACCACGTCGATGCGACGGCTCTGCCCGGCGAGGTCCAGCAGGATGCCGCCCGGTATCATCGCGTTGTCGCCCGCGTCGATGCACGGCGAACCGTCGGCCAGCGTGTAATCGTCATCGATGGTGCCCAGCACGTTGTCCACGCCGTTGGGGTCGACAAAGTGCGGATCGCCCGAGATGTTGCCGGTGCCGGCCCAGCCTCCCTGGATATTCGAGTGGCTGGCGTTGATGACGCCCGACCCCGTCGCCATGTTGATGGTGTTGTCGCGGACAATCGAGTTGCGCACGTTGACCACGCCTGACAGGTCCGACCATATCGCGGCCATGCCCGTGTTGTGGACTACGTCGCAGTTGATCAGGTTGAGCTGCGCGTTGTTCCACCACGCGGCGACGGCGGCCTCGCGCGGCGAGGCGTTCGATGCGATCAGCGTATTCGTGATCGTGCCGACGCCGGCGTCCTCGGCGTGGATCGCGCCGACCCAGTTCTGGGCCGTGTTGCCGATGAGGCGGCAGCGGTCCATCGTGAGCGTCGTGCCCGAATTGGCAACGCGCACAGCGCCGACGGTCGAGGCGGTGTTGCGCAGGAAGTCCGTCGAGGTGACGACGGCGGAGCTTCCGGTGTGGACGTTGATCGCGCCCGTCTGGCCGCTGACGGTGGTGTTGTCAGAGACCGTGCAGGCGTCGAGCGTCAACGCCCCGCCCCACTCGACGTTGAAGCCGGCGCTGCGGTCCTGAGCCAAGTTCCGTTCCACGGCGCAGCGACGGAGGACCGCCGACGCGTTGGTGAATCGCAGGTTCATGACGCCGATGCTGGCCGACACGTTGTCGGTAATCGGGGTGTCTTCGATGACCAGCGTCGTCGGGTCGGAGTTGAAGCCGGTATCGACGAAGATCGCCCCCTCAGCACCGCTGGTATTGCGGGCGATCTCGCCGTTCTTGAATATCATGTCGGCTCCCTGCGTGACCACAAGCGCCGAGCCGCTACCCGACGTCGAATTGTCCGCGATCTGGCACGTGTCAACCAACACTTGCGAGGAGAACGCGGCTCCGATCGCCCCCGCGCCTGCGGCGGAGTTTCTCATGAAGTTGGTCGTGGTAATACTCGCCGTACTTCCCGTGTCGATATACAGCGCGCCGCCGCCTCCGTTGGCGGTCATATTGTCGGCGAAGGTGCAGGAATCGACGGTAAGAGCGCCGCCCCACTCCACGTTGATGCCGGCGCAGCGTTCCTGAGCCAAGTTCCGTTCCACGGCGCAGCGACGGAGGACCGCCGACGCGTTGGTGAATCGCAGGTTCATGACGCCGATGCTGGCCGACACGTTGTCGGTAATCGGTGTGTCTTCGATGACCAGCGTCGTTGGATCGGTGTTGAAGCCGGTATCAACGAAGAACGCACCCTCAGCGCCGCTGGTATTGCGGCTGATCTCGCCGTTCTTGAATGTCACGTCCGCGCCTTGGGCGACGTAGAGGGCGGAGCCGCTACCCGCGGCGTTGTTGTCCGTTACGTTGCACTGAGCAAAGAAGACCTTTGGAGAGAACTGCGCCACAATCGCGCCAGCGCTGCTCAGCGAAGTGCCGAGTGTGAAGTTGCATCGCGTGAAGGATGCAACCACGCCGCCGCCAGAGATGTCGATGCCGCTGCCCCATGTAGCCGTGTTCGCGGACACGTCGCAGTCTTCAAACACGTACGTTTGTGGATCATTCGTGTCCCCCCAGCTCAGTCTGATTCCGCCCGCGCTCTGACCCGAGAAATTGCCCGTGATCTGAGTACGGCGTACCACAAGTCCACGTGCTCCCAGAGAGAGACCGCCGGTTGCGGCGCCTGTATTGCTAGTAATCTGGCAATCCTCTACAAGGCCGGTTGCACCGTGGTGAAATGCCAGTCCTCCGACGTCGTGGGGGCTCGCATTCTGATCGAACACGCAATGCCGAATGGTTGCCTCTGCTTGCTCCGAAACCCAGACTCCGCCCGCTTCTGTTCCTTGGTTACTACGGAACACGCAATCCGCAAACGACGCGATTGCGCCGTACAGAACGGTTGCGCCACCGGATCCAAAGTTGAGATCCAGCGACTGATTGCCTTCAAAGATTGTATTCGTGACGATCGCGCTCGAACCCGCGGGGCTAACCGTCAGGCCAGCGTCGCCCGGCGCGATGTTGTTCTTGATCGTGCAGTCGCTGATGATCGCCGAAGCAAAGTTGTCCCACTCCCGGTGCACAACGATGGTCCCTCCGCCACCCCAATTGCCTGTGTTGTTCTGGATGACACAGCGGCGCAGCGTCATCGGACCGCCAAAGTCGTATACCGCCGCGCCTTCGTAGGCTGAATTGCCCTGAAATGTGCAGTCTTCGATGATGTTCGTTCCGTTCGGACCCACGAACACGCCCGCGCCATTGCCCCGCGGCATGGAGTTATTCTCGAACAGGCAGCGGCTGATGGTCACGATCTCGTTGTCGAACCAGACGCAGATGCCCGCGCCGCCGTTGAAGAAGTCTCCGTTGGCGCTGTTGCCCCGGAAGGTGGAGTCGGCGACGTTCACGGTGATGCCGTTTCCGTTGACCTCGAGTCCGCCGCCGTTTCCCCAGTCGGCGGTGGCGCTGTTGTTCTCAAAGGTGCAGAAGGACACGGAGCCGGGCGACGAGGAATCGCCGTCGAGCGCCAGCCCGCCGACAACCGGCGCGGAGTTGCCCGTGAAGGTGGTCCCGGCAAACGTCGACTTGCTCCAGGCCATGCGCGCGCCACCGGTGTACTGTGCCGCTGTGTTGCGATCAAAGACGCAGTCATTTACGGTGACCATCCCGGTGCCGTTGATGCCCTCGGCACCAAGCCCGCCACCGTAGTTTCCCGCGGAATTCTGCTGAAAGACCACCCTTGTCAACGCAACGGTCGAGTTTGGCTGATCGGCGAGGATACCGCCGCCGCGATCAGAAGCCGCGTTCATCTCAAATGTACAATCCGTCATGACCACGGAGCCATTCCAGAGCCTGAGCCCGGCACCCCACACCGCGGCGTTGCTTTGGAAGCTGCATGAGGCGAACGATGTGTTCCCGGCGCCGTCCACATGGACCCCGCCGCCTCCGTTGGTGGCATTGCCGTTCGAGAAAGTACAGCGCAGAAACGATGACGGGCCGGAGCCGACCCAACCACCCGCACCGTGATCCGTGGCAGTATTAGCGTCGAAAGTGCAATCGGTGAAGGTCGCGGTCCCGGAGCCGATTTCGCAGACGCCGCCGCCAAACGTCGCCGTGTTCTGGCGGAAGCTGCAATTCTGGAATGCCGGGGTTCCGGCGCCGAAGAAGTAAGCGCCGCCGCCGCGGGTGGCGCCGCTGGTCTCAATGACCATGTTCTTGATGACGGGCGAGGCGTTTCCAAAGACCCAGATCGCCCCGCCGTCGGAGGAGTATCCGTTTCGGATGGTGAATCCGTCGATCACGAGCGAAGACGTGCCGCTGCTGACCTGAAAGCCGCGCCGGGGCGTGGCCTGCGTGCCCTGACAGTCGATGATGGTGAGGGCGGCACCGCTGGCGGATCGGATGGTGATCGCCTTGCCGAGCGGGTTGATGTCGCGATTGCCCGTGCCCGTGTAGGTTCCGGGCGCGACCACCACCGAGTCGCCCGCAGCGGCGGCGTTGATGGCCGATTGAATGGTCGGGTATTGGCTGGGTACCAGGCGATCAACCGCGAGCACGGAGCCGGCCGGAATCAGAATCGACGCGATTGCAAACCACGAGCGAGTCATCGGAATCCTCCCATTGCGAGCGCACGGTTATGCGGGGCACGCCCGGATCGCATCGGGGAACGAAATCCGCTTTGGGACTCCTAGGTAGATTTGCTAGAATCCAACAAGATTCTGCTTTCTGGTGCCCTGATGTCTCAACCGCCCGCGCCCGACGCGCCCAATACAACCGCCGGCTTTGATCCGACCTCGCACCACGAGCTCGTTCGGAGCGTGTATGCCGAACTCCGCTCGATCGCTGAGCACTACTTTCGTACCCAGCCGGCGAACCACACGCTCCAGCCGACGGTGCTGGTCCATGAGGCTTTCCTCAAGATGTCGCGGAGCATGGGACCGTCGAGTGCGTGGGCAATGACCGACCGAACCCACTTCCTCGCGGTGGCGGCAAAGGCCATCCGACAAATTCTGATCGACCACGCCCGCGCCAAGCGGGCGGAAAAACGCGGCGGGCGCTTGGAGGTCCACTCGCTTGGGCCGGACGAGGCCGTCGGAAAGGCCCCTTCGATCGACGTGATGCAGCTCCACGAGGCTTTGGAGCAGCTGGCGCTCTTCGACGAGCGGGCGGCCGCGGTCGTTGAACTTCGGTTCTTTGCGGGCCTGACAGTGGCCGAGGTCGCTGCGACGATCGGGGTGAGCGATTGGACGATCGAGCACGACTGGCGCGTCGCTCGCGCGTGGCTGGCGCACCGCCTTGGCATAGACTCTCGCTAACGTGAACCACCCTTCGCCCGAGCGCTGGTCGATGATCCGCGGCCTGTTTTTTCGCGCGGTGGAAGTAGCACCTTCCGAGCGTGCCGCCTTTATTCGCTCGCAGGCTCGATCGGACTCGGTCGCGGCAGACGTGCTCGCTTTGCTGGAGGGCGACGCGGCGTCGGCGACGTTCGCCGAGAACCCCGCGTCTGCCATCGGGCTCACAAGCCCCGGCGGGGCTGGCTCATCGCGCACCCTGGAAGCGGGCTCGATGGTCGGGGGCTATCGCATCATCGCCCGGCTGGCGGAGGGCGCGTTCGGCCTGGTCTATGTCGCCGAGCAGCAGCGCCCGACGCGACGCGTGGCCGTCAAGGTGCTGCGCCCCGATGTTACATCACGAACATCGCTGATCCGCTTTCAGTTCGAGCCGGAGTTCTTGGCCGCCCTCACGCACCCCGGGATCGCTCAGGTGTATGAGTCCGGTGTACTTCCCGCGCCCGACGGCCGGCCGTACTTCGCGATGGAACTGGTCGACGGCGTGCCGATCACCGAGTTCGGGCGCACGCTCCCGCTCCGTGAACGCCTGCGGGTGCTCATCGAGGTCTGCCACGCCGTTCAGCACGCCCACTCGCGAGGAATCATCCACCGCGATCTCAAGCCGACGAATGTGCTCGTCACGCCCGACGGACATCCGAAGCTGCTTGACTTCGGCGTCGCGCGCCTGGTGGGCAACGACGGCCGGACCGCGACTCCCGCCGGCTTTTCGAGCCAGTTGATCGGCACACTGGCCTACCTCGCGCCCGAGTATGCGCAAGCAACCGCCGCGGTGCCCGACGTTCGAGCCGACGTGTATTCGCTGGGTGTGATGCTGTTCGAGCTGGTCGCGGGCCGCCCACACCTTGATCTCGCGGGCAGGCCGCTCAACGAGTGTTTGTTGGCCGTCGCGCGAACACCGGGCCCGTCACTCCGTTCGGCGGTGCGTGGAGCCGATGCGGACCTGGACCTTATCGTCTCCACGGCAACCCGAGCGGAGCCCGAGGGTCGTTACGCGACCGTGTCGAATCTGGCGGCTGATCTCGAACGGTACCTGCGGCATGAGCCCATCTCGATCCGTCGTCCCTCGCTCGGCTACGAAATCCGCAAGCTGGCGGCACGCAACCGATTGGCCGCGGGCTTGCTTCTCACGGGGGTTGTTTCGACGCTCGGGCTTCTGGGGTGGCTGACCGCGGAGCGGCGCGCGTCAAGCACGCGTCTGGTGGCGGCCCGCACAGCGGTCGATTCACTCCTCAGCGACGCCATGAAACGCCTCAATTCCACGCCCGGAACGGTGGAAACACGCGAACGCATCATCGCTCAGATCGAGGGCCCGCTCGAACGGTTGCTATCGCTCGATCCCAAGGATGCGACGCTCCGGCACAATCGTGCGCGTCTGGTCAAGGCCAAGGCGGACGTCGCGATGGACCGCGGGCAATGGAAGCTCCTGGAGCCGATGAGGCGGTTGGTGGTGAACGAGCTTGAAGACCTTTCGAACGCAAGACCAAGCGACTTGACGCTTCGCGCCGAGCTCGCCTCCGCCTATGTCCAACTGGGTGATGCCTTCAAGAATGGCGGTCAGTTCGTGAAGACCCGCGCGTGGTACAGCCGGGCCCACGCCATCGATCTGGAACTGACGGCGCTTGCCCCAACCGACCCTTCCACACGCGACGATCTTGTGTGGAGCTATCTGCGCCTGAGCGATCTTGCCATGAGCCAAGGGAAGCAGGACGAGGCCTCCACTCTGGCGGATCAGACCGTGGCTTGCGCCCGTGATTTGATGGCGACGGACCCCCATCGTCCTGAATCGCTCTTTGCACTCATGGCCGCGCTCTCCCACCGGTACGACCTCGATCTGGCTTCGCTGCCAAGGGATGCGGAGTCACGGGCGCTGACGGAATCACTCGAAGTCGGGCGGGACCTTCTGCGGATGGCGCCGTCCGATCGCGGGTACCTGCACCAGCACGCGCAGAACTGCATCAAGGCAAGCCACCGCGAAGTCGCGCGGGCACGCCTCGATCGGGCCAGGGAGTTCCTGGATGAAGCCGCCGCCCGGATCAACGAGCTTGCGCTCGGCGATCCGGAGACATGGCGCACACTTACACTCCAGAGCTACCTGCGCTATTCACTGGCGCACCTGGAGCGGGCGGCGGGCAACCCCGAGGCGGCCTCACACCACGCCTCACAAGCCCGCGATATCGCCTGGCACATCGTGAATACCCACGGGTCGGATCATGGCGCCGTCATCGACGCGGTCGGCACGATCTATCGCGACTTGGACCTCGACTTCAGCCCCGATCACGATTCGATCGTTCGCGCGGAGCACACCCGCATCTGTCATGTGCTCGAGCAACTCGCGGAATCCGCATCGCCGCCGCCCCGAGTGCTGGCCTCGCTCATGTCGATCTACCGCGCCTCGCCGGTGCCCGATCTTCGCTCCGCCGGCAAGGCCATGGCGCTCGCGGAGCGATGGGTGCAAGTCGAGCCCGATTCGCCGTCCGCAAAGATCATCCTTGGTGAGGTTCTGCTGGAAGCGGCGGACGAACCCGGCGCGAGAGCGATATGGCGCGCGATCCACCCAGAGGATCGCCCGCGCGACGGCCCGCTGCACGAGCGGTTCGGCAGGTAGCTGTCGGCCCGAGAGTGCGAGACCATCCTCGTCAGCCACAACATCGACGCCGCCAACCGCGTCCCGCTCCGCGCCGGCGACGCCATCCGCCTCCGCAGCAAATACGACTGGTCCAGCACGGGCGGCACGATCCACTTCACCCACGCCCCCAGGTTCGGCAAGCAATCCCCCGATCGTTCCGGCTGGATCGAGCACGACGGCAAGATGCTCGAGTGAAGAATCGCTTGCTCGCCAGATCGTGAGCGTCCGGACGCCGGCCCCGGCGAGTCCGGGCCCTTCGTGCCGTGCTTGATGCTCACCGTTCAAACGACGCGCCTGGCTCGCAGTCGTGCCGCGTGACGTGCGGGCTCGGTGGACGCCGCACCCCCGCCCCCTCGCGCCCGCACTCTCCAGGCCGAAGGCCTGTCCGTTCATGGCCGGACGTGGCGCGAGGAGTCCTCGACGAACGACGCGCCCGGTATTCGGCCCTTGCATCACGCAGCCTGATGGGCTGCTCGTGACTCCCGCATCACTTCGAATCACGTCGATCGCTCAACTTCCTCCGCGCCCCCTTCGCTCTCCCGCCGGGGTTGCAGGGGGCGGCCAGCACCCTGCACCGTGGTGTACCATGCAGTCGGAAGGAGCTTTCGATGGCTGTACCTGAATACCAAGAGTTCATGCTCCCTTGGCTGAAAGCGGCGGCCGATCGAAAGGAACTCTCAGTCGCCGAGGCCACTGATGTCCTTGCCGACCTCTTTAAGCTCTCCGCCGAAGACCGCACGACACTCCTGCCCAGCGCCACACAGACGCGCCTCCGCAATCGCGTGCAATGGGCGGCCTACTACCTCTTCCGAAGCGGTCTTCTCGAGCGTGTGTCCCGCGGCCGATACCGCGTGACTCCAAGCGGCGCCAAGGTGCTCGCCTCCAATCCTGAGAACGTCGACAACGCGTTCTTGCAACAGTTCGAGGGCTACCGCGATTTCGTCGCGGTCCGCGGCGCGACGCCGGCGAAGTCCGACGCTCCAGACGCGATCGTGAGCAGCATCGAGAGCACGGTCACACCCGACGAGCGTCTCGACGCCGCTTACAAAGAACTCCGGGCCACGCTCGCCGATGATGTTCTTGAACGCGTGCGTGCGTCGTCGCCCGCTTTCTTCGAGCATCTCGTGGTTGATGTTCTCGTCGCCATGGGATACGGCGGGTCGTACGCCGACGCCGCCCGCGTCGTCGGGCGCAGCGGCGATGGTGGTATCGACGGCGTCATCCCCGAAGACCGCCTCGGCCTCGACATGGTCTACGTCCAGGCCAAGAAGTGGGAAAACTCCGTCGGCCCCGACGAAATCCGCAAGTTCGTCGGATCGCTCGGCGAGCAGAAAGCGCACAAGGGCGTCTTCATCACCAGCGGCACGTACACCAGCGGCGCCAAGACCGCCGCGGAGAAGGCCAGCGCCAAGGTCGTCCTCATCGACGGCAAGCAACTCGCCGAACTGATGATCGACCACGGCGTCGGCGTGGCTGAATCGAAGAAGTACGTCGTTAAGAAGCTCGACACCGACTACTTCGAAGGGCTGTGATTCCGCGACAGAAGCGCTCACTCCGCCCTCTTCCTCCAGAACTCCGCCGACGTCTCGACCTCGATCACCTCGAAGTCGACCAGGTCGCTCCAGTTGGCGATCCAGCCGTCGAGCGCGCCGCGCGACGGCGCGTCCATGAGCTGATAGCACACGCGCCCGTCGGTCGACAGCCAGCTCGCGACATACGCCGCGCCCGACCCCTCGGGCATCATCCGTCCCTTGGCGCGGAATCGCTCGCCGACCGCGCGCCAATCGCCGTTCCTGAACCGTTCGATGACCATGTAGAGCATGCGATCCATCGCTCGCGACGGTCATACGCTTCCTCATGCCCCTCACGCCCGCCCAATGCCAGGCCTTCGCCGATCGCTGGTACGCCGCGTGGAACTCGCACTCCATCGACGCCATCATGGCCTGCTACGACGAGTGCATCGAGCACAGCTCGCCGTTCATCAAGCGCTACAACAACTCGGACGATCTCTCGCTCCGCGGCAAGCCCGCCGTCCGCGACTACTTCGCCCGCGCGCTGGAGCGAAACCCCACGCTCCGCTTCGATCCCATGTTCGTCACGACCGGCCTGGAGAGCGTCGCGCTCGTCTACCGCCGCATGTCGGGCGACCTCGCCGCCGAGATCTTCTTCCTCTCGCCCCAGGGCCTCATCCTCCGCTCCGTCTCGCACTACGGCTGATCGGAACGATCACTTCCCCTGCTCGATCGTGACCGGTTGATCCACGCCCGCCTCGCGCGTTGTCTTCGCGCCGTTCGCCGAGCCGCCAGCCCAGCGAACTTCGATCGGGAGCTTTGCGTTCGCCGCAAGCTCGCCAAGCCCAAAGTGCAGGATCGGGCTGTTCGCGTTGCCCTCGCCCGTCCCCACCTCAACCTGCCGCGTCAGCACGCGCCCATCGGGGAGCGAAACACGCACCTGCGCCCCGATCGCATCGCGCGAAGTCTTGACGCCGTCGCCGACGAGCCGAACCTCCAGCCAGCGCCCGCCCTTGCCGACGTTTCTGAACACTCGCCCCGCGGTCGCAAGGTCCAGTCGTCCGTCCCGGTCAAAGTCGGCCCACGAAGCCTGGTAGGTCGGCGGCATGTTCTCCACGCCCGAGCCCGCCGTCACATCCGCGAAGGTCCACGCCCCGCCGCGCTCGCTCTGGTTGCGGTACAGCACCGGGTAGTTCTTCTTTCCGAACGAGGCGTCGGCGTACACCGTCGTGAAATACAGATCGAGCCGCGCGTCGTTGTCGAAATCGCCGCACGCCGGGCTCGCGTAGCTCTCCTGGTACCACACGCCGCACTCGTGCAGATCATCGAACGTCCACGCCTTGCCGGCGTCCGCGCCGCTCGCGCCCAGGTTCCGAAGGAAGCGGCTCTTGGGCTGGTCGCCGCGATCGTCCACGTGCGCGAAGTTGCCCGCGAAAAGATCGATGTGCCCGTCGGCGTCAAAGTCGCCGAAGCACGCGCCGATCGAGTGCCCGCCGCCGAACCCCGCGCTCGTCGCCAGCGCGTTCCTCTCCGCGGCCAGGTTCGTCAGCTTGCCCGCGCCGTCGTTCACCCACAGCACGTTGGGCTGGAGCCGATAGTTCGAGGCGTAGATGTCGAGCGTGCCGTTCTCGTCGAAGTCGCACGCCGTCACGCCACGCGCCCGAAAGTCCGCGGAGGTCATGGCGAGCGTGAACGCCTTCCCGTGATCGCTCAGGAGCAGGAACGATGGGAACGTGATCTGCTTGTCCCAGTCCTCGAACCCGCCGATGTAGAGATCGGGGAAGCCGTCGTTGTTGAAGTCGCCGACCGCCACGCCGCGGCTGCTCGTGGGCGGGAGCTCGGGCAACTTGATTGCGTCGAACTTCGGGAGCCCGTCGGGCCCGTCGCCGGTGTTGCGCAGCACGGCGATCGGCGCGAACGAGATCACGTCGCCGCGCCCGTCGTTGTCGAGATCGGCGACGACGCCGCTCCCCGCGCCGGGGACCGCGACGCGGGCGAAGGCTTTGCCCTCGCGGTTGATCCAGAGTGCGCCGTCGCAGTAGAGATCGACCCAGCCGTCGCTGTTGGCGTCGCACCACGCCGCGGGCCCTCCCGAGAGCGAGAGGCCGAGCGCCGACGATTGATCGGAGAAGACCTGCGCGCGTGCCGCGGGCGCGAGCAGAGCGAGCACGAGCAGGAACGGGTTCATGAGCAAACGTGTCGGCCGTGTCCATCGCATCGGTTGGTCCCCACGATTCCAGAGCCTCGGGCGATCGGTACGACTCCATCTTGAAGCCCGGGTTCCGCGGCGTCAAGGGTCGGCGGCGCATCACCGCGAGATTGCGCACAAACGCGGTGATGCGCGCGGGGTTGCCCTCGCGTCACCCACGGCGGTGGCGTGGATCGCCACGCCAGAGAACTGCAGGCGGTGCAACAGGTTGTATCGCGTCATTCCCGGATCTGGGACTTCTTCGCCTCGGCCTTGGCGCGCAGGTCGCTCGTCAGGGCGCCCGCGAAGCCCCAGTTATCCATGTCGACCTCGTCGATGACCACATGGGTGTGCTCGGGGTGCTTGCCCAGGACGTGACCGAGTGTGGCGGTGATTTCGGCCACGATGCGGGCTTTCTGTTCTTTGGTCACGCCGTCCTTGGTGATGCGAACGTTGACGTAGGGCATTGGATTCTCCAGCTGTGGGACGTGGGTGCGTATGTCAAAGCGCGATCGGGAGAGTTTGGACCCGGACCTTCCTCGCGGACTCGTCAGGTCCGGCGTCCGAAGACGCGAACTTCATTTCGAGCCAGTCGGTGTTGCGTGTTCGCGTGGCGCGCGAAACCTCACCATGTACAGCACGCCCGCCAGCGCGATCCACACCACGCCGATCCACGCGGCTGAGTACGTGTCCTTGTTCATCATCGCGCCGGTGAGGAGGGCGAGTTCACCCAGTACGAACACGCCGCCCGCGACGCGCGCCAATGGGAGGGGCGCGTGCCCCTTGGGGATGAAGCCGGGCTTGAGGAGGGCGCCCGCGGTCATGGCGAAGAAGATGCCGTCGATGAAGACGACGCCGGTCGTCAGCTTGTCGACGCGATCAAAGCCCGCGATGAGCAGGAGGCCGAGGCCCGAGAGGCCAAGGAGGAGGATCGCGGCGATTGGCGTGCCGCTGGGGCCCAGCCGGGCGAAGGGCGCGAAGAACTTTCCGTCGCGCGCCATGCCGTAGATGAGCCTGGGCCCGGAGAGAAGCTGGGCGTTGAGCACGCCGAACGCGGACACGGTGACGGCCGCGGCGACGCCCCGCGCGCCCCAGCCCGGGAAGACCCGCGCGACGGCGTCGGCGGCGATCGACTTGCTGGTCGCGGTCTGCTCGTGCCCGAGCATGGTGAGATAGGCCCAGTTGGCGCTGACGTACACGATGACGACGATGACCACGCCGCCGATGATCGCGCGCGGGAGCGTCTTCTCCGGGTTTCGCACCTCGCCCGCGATCCACAGCGCGTGCTGCCATCCGCCGTACGCGAAGAACGCGGGGACGAGAGCGGCCATGACGCCCAGCGGGCCGAACATCGCCCTGGGTGGCGGCTCGCCGATGGGCGTGTCGAACTTGCCGCTGGATTTGGCCCAGGCGGCGATACCGACGACCGCCAGGAGCGCGAGGATCTTGGAGACGACGGAGAAGCCCTGGATCGTCGAGCCGAATTTCACTCCCAGCACGTTCGCGAGCGTGAGCGACAGGATGAGGGCCGACGCGATGATGAGCTTGGCGACGTTGGAGAGCTCGTGCTCGCCGGAATAGCCGAGCGCGGCGCCGAGGTTGTTGGCGCAGATGATGGCGATGATGCCGATCGCGCCGGCCTGGATGGCGGTGGCGTTGCAGAAGACGAACACGAACGCCGGGAGCGGGCCCCACGAGTCGCGGAGGACTTGGTACTGCGCGCCGCTGGCGACGTAGCGACGCCCGAGTTCGGCGAAGGCGAGCGCGCCGCAGAGCGCGAGCACGCCGCCGACGGACCACGCGACGAGCGCGAGGGTGGGGGACTCGACGAGCGCCGCGACTTGGCCCGGGCTGAAGAAGATGCCGACGCCGACGATCGCGCCGATGACGACGCACGCGGCATCAAAGGTGGAGAGCACCCGGGCTGGCCCGGCGCTGGGGGCGGATTCGCTCATGCGCGGAGCGTACACGAATTCGCATGCGGATGACCTCGATCGCGGGCGGCGTCCGGGCGCGACGCGATCACGGAGCGGGGCGCCGATTCCTCATCACGCGGGGAGTTTCGCGCCGCCCGCCCGTTCCTTGCCGAGCCCGGCGCCCACCATCACGCCCGTGAAGCCGATCAGCGCATTGGCGACGTTGACCCACGTCGGCGTGACGGCCTTGTTCATCGCCTCCATGTTCGACACGCTCGGCCCGCGCGCCTCGGCCGGGGCCGACTTGCCCATCGTCAGGACGGCCATGAGGATGCCGAGGACCAGAACGATCACCGCGAGAACGCGCGGCGGCGTGGCGGACTTCGCGATCGCCTTGCACACCCATCCCCCCGCGAGGGCCACGACGATATTGACGCCGATCATGATCGCGATCCACAGCTTGGAGGGCACCCAGAGCCCGGGCTCAAACGACTTGTCGGCGCCCAAGGCCAGATACAAGCCGGTGAGCGCGACCATCAAGATGGCGGCCATGACGATGTACCCGACGATGACGGACGCGATGGCTCGAAGCATGCTGGACCTCCGCGAGTTCGTTACTGCATTTGCGAATCTGGAATGTCACGCGATCGAATCCGACCACGATCCTGACCGAACTCCAGATCGTACGACTTTCGGCAATGTGGTACATTGTCGCCGTGGCTCCGGCGGCGGAATCCGGGCCTTGGAGTCTAGCTTTTGAAGACTTTTCTGTTCGTGCTCGTGATGCTGACCCTTGCGGCGATGGCCGCCGGCGCCGCGGTGTGGACGCTTCGTGTGAGTGAGCCGCCCGGCGGTCAGCACCCGTCCGATCCTGCGAAGGCGAGCTCGCCCGATTCCGCGAAGACGGATTCTTCGAAGGCCAATTCTTCTCAGCCGCCCAAGGACGACTCGATGAGTTCTGCGAAGCCTGTCGCGCGGAAGATCAGCCGCGCTGCGTTCGATGTCACGCCGCTGTCGAAGCCGCGCGTCGATGAGCTGGCGAAGAAGCTGAAGCCCGAAGAGGCGGCGGTGATCCTGGCCAAGGGCACGGAGCGCGCGTTCTGCGGCAATCTCGTCGACAACCACAAGGATGGCACGTACGTGTGCCGCCTGTGCGGGCTGCCGCTGTTCGCGTCGGATGCGAAGTTTGATTCGGGCACCGGCTGGCCTTCGTTCTTCCAGCCCTTCGACAAGGACCACGTCGCGTTCGAGCACGACAACTCGCTGGGCATGGAGCGCACGGAGATCCTGTGCGCCCGGTGCGGCGCGCACCTGGGGCATGTCTTCGAGGACGGCCCGCGTCCGACCGGCCTGCGCTTCTGCCTCAATTCGATCTCGCTGGAGTTCCTGGACAAGGGCACGCCCTGGCCCGAGGCGTCGCGCCCGATCGAGACGCAGGTCGCGTACTTTGCGGGCGGGTGTTTCTGGGGGGTGGAGGATCGCTTCCAGCAGACGCCGGGCGTGATCGACGCCGTCAGCGGGTATATGGGCGGGCGGGTGGAGAGCCCGTCGTACAAGCAGGTCTGCTACGAGAACACCGGTCACGCTGAGACGGTGATGATCACGTTCGATCCCAAGACGATCACGTACAAGGAACTGCTGGCGAAGTTCTTCCGGTACCACGATCCGACGCAGCTCAATCGCCAGGGCCCGGACTATGGCGATCAGTATCGCTCCGCGATCTTTGCGAGCAGCGCCGAACAGGAGGAAGAGGCCAAGGCGTTCATCGCGGACCAGCAGGCCAGCAACGCGAAATTCAAGAGCCGGAAGATCGTGACGCAGGTCGTCGGCGCCGATCGTGCGGGCAAGTTCTACCCGGCCGAGGACTACCACCAGGACTACCACGCCAAACACGGCGGGCATTGTGCGATGCCAGAGGACGAGTGATCGTCGCTCCGTCCCCGGCGCAGGCCGGACCACGCGCGAGCGACCCTAGGATCGGAGAGACCCATGAGGCGCTCCACACACTCGCCAGATCCTTCGCCCCTCTCCGGGGGTCCGCCCGGCATCGAACTGAACCCGATCTGGAACGCGGTCGTCCACGAGCCGACGACCGGTGTTGCGATCGTCAGTCACGATGGCGTCACCGTGTGGGCCAACCCGCAGGCGGTTCGGATTTTTCACGGACCGGAGTACAAGCCCGACATGATCGTCGGGCGTCCGTGGTCCGAGTTTTTTCCTCCCGAGTGGATCGCCGAGCGTCTGGCGCTCCTGCGGCGGATTCAGGAAACACACCAGCCGATTCTCCTTCGCACCATCTGGCGGGGCTTCCAGCACATCTCGTGGATCCATCCGATCCCGGCGGATGAGCACGAAGGACTTGGGCAAGAGCCGCTCCCGCCGCGATTTCTGGTGATCACGCGCCGGGTCGAGGGTGATGTGTTCGAACTGGCGGGGAAGGGAAGCACGGCGGACGTGCATGAGTCCGACGTGGTGAATCTCGGGCCGTTGGACGTGCTGTCGCCGCGCGAGTTGGAGATACTCGCCCTGATCGGGCAGGGGATGAGCATCAAGGAAATTGCGTCGATCCTCGGCCGATCGGTCAAGACGATCGAGAATCACCGCACCAGCATCGGTGAGAAATTGAAGGTCGACGATCGCGTCCACTTGGCCGAGATCGCCAGGCGGGCGGGCTTGACCGTCCTCGATGCGGAACGCCGTCGGGTCGATGCCGACCGCGATTAGCGTTATCGGGATCGTCTAGCTGGGGAATTCCCCAGGAACACCCAACGGCACCCCAATCTGTTATTTGTTCACAGATTTGTGCGTATTTGTCCGTAAACTCGGCGCTCTTCGGAATTGGCGAGTTCTCGCGACCACGCGGCGTGAGTGGTCTGTGGAATCGGTCTGCCCCTCTGAGGTGCCGGAAAGTGATCGAGATCAAACCCGAATTTGTCCCGGACCCCTCGCCGGCGATGGACCCATTTTTCATGGGAATGGCGAGTGATCCGCTCGCCGCGGTCGCGATTATCGATATCGAGGGGCGGATGGTCTACACCAATCCTCAGTGGGATCGCGTCCAGATGGCGGCCCACAAGGTGAACTTCGAAACGCTGATGGGGCGTCGGATCGACGAGGTCTTCCCGCCCGATCAGGCCAAGGAGCATTGCGACCTTGCGATGGCCGCGGCGGCGAATCGGAGGCCCTTCGTCATCCGGAAGTGCTGCGCCGGGCGGATGTACGCCGTCTGGACCTATCCGGCCTTTCCGCCAACTCGATTCTCGGCGACGCACCCGGTTTTCCTGTTCGTCGTGAGGCCGGAAATCATCGACGAGGAACTTTTGGAAGTGTGCGGCGACCACATCGCGCCGTCCGTGGATTTCCAGCACAATGACCTTGGACCTTTGGCCGTCCTGACCAATCGCGAGCTCGAGATATTGACGTTTATCGCGAGGGGGATGAGCACCAAAGAGATCGCCAACACGCTGCACCGATCGGTGAAGACGGTCGAGTCTCATCGCACGAGCATCGGCGCGAAGCTCAATGTGGACGATCGAGTCCATTTAACGGAGATGGCCAGGCGCGCCGGTCTCACCACGCGTGGCATCGGAGAGCTGCGCCTCGATTACCCACCAAACCAATGAGCAAGACCGGATTTGGTAGGGGCTTTCCCCATTTCAAGCGGAATGGGGCCTCTACAGGCCGACTTCATCCTAATCATCCCTAAGGAATACGCGATTCCCGGTATTCTGAGGAACCTAGCCGTTGGACTGAGCCTCGAACTCTCTCGTCCAGCGGCGTCGAACATCAAGGATGGGCTCGTCATGCAACTTTCCTCAGCTCGAAACGACTCACGGTCGTTTCTTCCGGCCGACAATCCGATGCTCGCGGCGCTCGTGAGTGACCCGGGTGTGGCGGTCAGCTTGATCACGTCGGAAGGCTCGATGACCTACTGCAATCCCCAGTGGGATCGGCTGATGTCCGCGGCGCATCCGGGGCACGGCGCTCAGATGACCGGACTCACGCTCTCCGACATCTTCCCGGCTCCGCAGGCCCGGGAGTTTGCCGAGTTGATCCAGCGTTCGCTGGAGCACAAGCAGCCGCTGCTCGTTCGCAAGTTGTGCGGAGGGCGTATGTTCCGTTCGTGGCTCCACCCGATCGAGCCCACCGGGCGCGCGCCCTTTGATCGTCCCATGGTGCTCTTCAGCATCCGGGCGGAGTTGATTGAGGAAGCGCCGACGGACTGCCTCCCGCAGGGGGCGGCCGCCGTCGAGTTCCGCGGCGGCGGGATGGGCCCGTTGGACGCGCTCTCGCCCCGCGAACTGGAAGTGCTGACGCTGCTGGCCGAGGGTCTGACGATCCGCGAGATCGCCGCCAAGCTGCACCGGTCCGAAAAGACGATCGATAAGCACCGCACGTCGATCCATACCAAGCTGGGCGTTCATGATCGGGTGGCGCTGTGCGACATCGCGCGTCGCGCCGGCCTGCGTTCGTGGTCGCTCCAGGGCGCCCCGTTCCAGTAAACTCCGCGTGAGTTCGCGCGACCGACCGGAATCCGCCGGCCCGCTTGCTGCGAATCTCGCTTGGAGCGATGAACCAACGCACTCCACAGTCCGAATCTCGCCTGCTCCTGGCCGAGATGCTCCTCGCTCGGGCGCGGGAGATCGGCGAGGCCGCCGCCCGGGAATTGTGCGCGCACTGCGCCGAGGTTCGGGACGCGTTCAGTCCGCTCCCGATGGCCAAGTGGGGCGAGCAGTTGCAAGGGCGCGTGCAGGAGCTGGCCGCCGCCATCGCCTACGACGCGCCGGACAGCTTTGTTGCGCAGATCGGCTGGGCCCGCTCGGCGTTCACGGTTCGCGGCGTGTGCTGCTCGCACATTTCCTCCAGCCTCAGCGCGCTCTCAAAGGTGCTGGCCCGCGAGCTCCCGCCCGACGAGTTCGCGTGGGTTGAGGACATGCTGACGCGTGCGGCCCGCGAGGCGGGAGCGCCCGGTTGTGATTCGCCTTCGAGCTTGTCGTGTGATTCGGCGCTGGCGCTGGCGAGCGCGGAGTATCTCGTCGCGATCCTGGAGGGCGATCGGCGTCAGGCCGCGGATCGCATCCGCGTGCTGCAGGAGACGGGCGTGGATGCCGCGACGATCTATACCGAGGTGCTCGCGCCGTCGCTCTGTGAGCTTGGGCGATTGTGGCACCTGGGCGAGATCAGCGTGGCGGAAGAGCACTTCGCCACGACCACGACGCAGATGGTGATGAGCGAGGTGCGCGCCCGCGCGACGCCCGCGCCGAGCGACGGGCGGGTGGTGGTGGCGGCGTCGGTCGACGGCGACCACCACGACATGGGCGTGCGCGTGATCTCGGACCTTTTGGAATTGTCGGGCTGGCGCGCTGTGTTCCTGGGTGCGAGCATCCCGGCGGACGAATTAGCTGGCGCAGTGCGCGATTTCGAGGGCGACCTGGTCGCGATCTCTGCGACGCTGCCGGTTCACCTGCGGGCGGTTGAGGCGGCGGTGGCGTCGGTACGGGCATTGACGCGCCGCTGCCCGGTGCTGGTCGGCGGTTCGGCTTTTTGTCAGTGCCCCGACGCGTGGCGGGCCATGGGCGCGGATGGATACGCCCTCGGCGCCGCGGACGCGGTGCGGGTGGCCGAGCAGCTTGTGCCCCCGAAGGTGTAGCGCCCGCCTACCTTTCCGCGGCGATTTCCCGGTCGTGTCCGGGTCGTTCTTTTGGCCTGCGGACCATCCCATATGACCCTTCCCATCGCCTCCGACGACATGTTCCTGATGGCGTCGACGCTGCGCGACGTTTTGTCGGAAGATTCGTGGGTCGCTGAGATGGTGCGCACCTATGGGCACCTGTTTCTGTTCGTTGGCACGTTCCTCGAGGGCGAGAGCGTGGTGCTCGCCGGCGGCTTTGCTGCCCAGCGGGGGTGGCTCTGGCTGCCCGGCGTGTACATGGTGTGCTTCATCGGTTCGTTTGCGGGCGACCAGTTCTGGTACTACATCGGGCGATGGAAGGGCAGCTGGGTCCTCGATCGTTTCCCGAAGGTCAAGGGCAACTTCACCAAGGTTCGCAAGTGGCTGGGGCGCGGCGAGGACGTCGCGGTGGTGGCGTCACGCTTCGTGCCCGGCACGCGCATGGCGACGCCGCTCCTTCTTGGTTCGGGCGGCTATGCGCCGTGGCGATTCGCGGTGTTCAACGCGATCGGGGCGGCGGTGTGGTCGCTGGGTCTGGCGTCGATCGGCTATTCGATCGGCAAGGCCGTCGAGTCGGTGGGCATCGAGCGGAGATTCCAGCTCTACATCCTGCTGGGGCTGGCGCTGTTCGGGCTGACGTGGTGGGTGGTGTCGAGCATCTTCCGCCGGACCGCGGCGGCCGCCAAGGCCAAGCTTGCGCAGCGTCAGGAGCGCCATGCCCACGTGGGCGAAGAGAATCCTGTTCAGAGCCAGACCCAGGAGCCAAAGGGGATCGACGCCGCGGCCCGCCGCGATGAGGAACAAGCCAAGGCCCCTGGCGACGTGCCCAAGGTCTCGATCCCGCCCAGTGCTGATCACTCGATTCATGCCGGAGGCGATCATGGTGTGCGCAGCTCAGATTGAAACGGCCGAGTCCTCTTCTCCCGGACGTCGCGGGCGGGGGGTTGCTCGGTTGTGCATGGCGGCATTGGTGCTCGGTGCGATCTCGCTCCTGGCGGGCTGCGGCGTGCTCGGCAAGCCCAGCGCGAACATCGTCGACGCAAAGCTGTCGGACCTCTCGCTCGAGGGTGTGACGGTCGCGCTCAAGGTCGACGTGAAGAACCCGTATCCGATCGCGGTCCCGCTGACGAATGTGGAGTACTCGCTGGCTTCGAAGCAGGAGTCGATCCTGACGGGTGCGCTCACGAATCCCGGATCGATCCCCGCGCGCGGGAGCAAGACGCTCGACGTGCCTCTGCGCGTGAAGTTCGCGGACGTCCTGGCGGCGGTGGAGGGGCTGAAGCTGGGCGCGGTGGTGCCGTACGCCGTCAACATGAATTTCAATCTTGATGTGCCCGGCGGCGAGAAGCTGTCGCTTCCCCTGAAGAAGGAGGGCGAGCTGCCGATCCCGAACGTTCCGGACGTGCGAGTGAGCGAGGTTCGCTGGGACGAGGTCTCGGTGCTGAGCGCCAAGGGGCTCATCAAGCTCGACGTCACCAACACCAACGAGTTCGACGTGGGGCTGGCGAAATTCGCCTACGCGATGTCGGTGGGGGGAACGAAGGTCGTCAGCGGCAAGCTGTCGGATGCCGCGTCGCTCTCGCCCGGCCAGACCAAGACGCTGGAGATCCCGGTGAAGATCTCGCCGGCGTCGCTGGGGCTGGCGGTCGTGAACATGCTGAAGTCGAACCATCCCTCGTATGAGGTGGTGGGCGATCTTGGGATCAAGACGCGGTTTGGTGATTTCGAACTGCCGACGAAGCGTTTTGCGTCGAAGTAACGAAGCTCTCGGAGACGTTACTTGGATTGCGCGTTCATCTGTTCGATGAACTGGTTGGCCTCGTTGATCGACGCTTCCATCTCCGCGACCAGGCGTGACACGTCGCCCTGGATCTGATTCACGTTCGTCTGCAGCGACGCGATCGCGCGGGCGTTCAGGTTGTGCTTCAGGAACAGCACCTGGTCCTTGAACGCGACCAGCACCGGCGACATCTTTGCCTCCGCGGCCTTCATCGCCGAGAGCAGCTTCTGGTACTGAGCCTTGGTGTCCTCGAGCTGTCGCTTGCTGGCGGCGCGGAGCGATTCGGTGCTGTATTGCGCCAGCTCGGCTTCCCATTCCACGAAGAGCGCATCGGCGACGTTCTCCACGTCCTTGATGCGCCCGCGCACGTCCTGCGCCTGACTTTCCGAGCGTTCGTATTCGGTTTTCAGTTTGTTGTACTTGGCTTCCAGGTCGCCGCCGGTCGCGCCGGTGACGGCCATGAACTGCTGGAGCGCCGACTCGAACTGCTTCTTTGTTTCTGTCTGTTCGTCCCGCGCTTCCTTGACCCTGTCAACAAGCTGTTCACGCTTGGCATACCCCATCTTCTCTTTGAGCGCGATCGCGGTGCTGGCGCACCCGAACAGGGACGCGCTGAATCCGAACGCAATCAGACCGACGATCAGGAGGCGGCGCATGGGGCTCTCCAATTTGGGATCGAACATTGCAACACAACCGACATCGAACACACAGTCTAGGTGCTGAGACCTCTTCGCAGCTTGTCAACATCGGGGACAACCCCGGGTGGAGTCTCGCCTTTTCGGACGTGCGGGCTATACTGCGATCCCGGCGACTCCGCCGGTGTGTCCCTCTTGGGAAAGTCCGCCGCAGGTCGGTCGAGAACGAGCCAAGGCGGCGTTTGATCTCTGTCGGTTCTATTTTGAGAAAGGCGCATCGATGAAAAAGCTGTTGGGCACGTTGGCTGCCGGCCTCATGGCCGTCACCATGGTCGCCGGCTGCGGGAGTTCCTCGCGGTCGAGCGGCGGCATGATCGATCCGTATCGCACGGACGATTCGGGCCGCATGGTCGCCAAGAAGGAGGCTCCGGCTCCCAAGAAGGAAGCCCCGGCCCCGAAGAAGGAAGCTCCGGCGCCCGCGCCGATGGCTGAGCCCGCGATGGCTTCCAGCGGCAACGTGCTGTACTACCCGACCGGCCGCCGCGAGGGCTCGGGCCTGATGGTCGAGAAGATCGCGCCGACCGAAGTGACCGCGGGCGCTCCGTTCGATTACCAGATCAAGGTCACCAACATCGCCGGCACGACGCTGTCGGACGTGATGGTCTGGGACATGCTGGACCAGGGCTTCAACTACAACTCGAGCAATCCCTCGGGCGCGATGGACGCCGCCAGCCGCACGCTGAAGTGGGGCCTGGGCGACCTGAAGGCCGGTGAGGTCAAGACCATCACCGTCAATGGTTCGGCCGCCAAGGTCGGCACGATCACGAGCTGCGCCTCGGCCAGCTACAACCTCGCCGTCTGCCAGAGCATCAAGGTCGTTCAGCCCGCGCTGGCGATCAAGAAGGAAGCCCCGGCCGAGGTGCTGATCTGCGACGCCTTCCCCGTCAAGATCACGGTCACCAACACCGGTTCGGGCGTGGCCCGCAACGTCAAGGTTTCGGATCAACTCCCCGCCGGCCTGACGACGTCGGACGGCAAGAGCACCTTTGAGTCGATGGTCGCGATGCTCGGCCCGGGCGAGAGCAAGACCTTCGATGTCATGGTCAAGGCCGACAAGACCGGCGCGTACAAGAACATGGCCAAGGCCAACGCCGAGGGCAACCTCGCGGCTGATTCGAACACGACCAACACCGTGGTCAAGCAGCCCGTGCTGACGATCACCAAGAAGGGCAACGAGCGCGTCGTCATCGGCCGCCCCGTGAACTTCACGATCACCGTCGCCAACACGGGCGACGCCGCCGCGGCGGACACCGTCATCAAGGACCCGATCCCGGCCGGCGCGACCTTCGTTAGCGCCACCGAGGGCGGCAAGGTCGATGGCAACGCCGTCGTGTGGAACCTCGGCACGCTGGCTCCGGGCGCGTCGAAGACCGTCAACGTCAGCCTCAACGTCGCCGCCACCGCCAACATCTCGAACACGGCCACCGTTTCGGCCAAGTGCGCCAGCCCGGCTTCGGCCACCGCGGGCACGCAGGTCGCCGGCGTCCCGGCCATCCTGCTCGAGGTCGTTGACGATCCGGACGCCGTCGAAGTCGGCGGACAGGTCACCTACACCATCGAAGTCACCAACCAGGGCTCGGCCCCGGGCACGAACATCAAGATCGTCGCCCAGCTTGAGGACTTCGAGCAGTTCATCTCCTGCGGCGGCGCGACCGCGGGCACCTCGGATGGCAAGACCATCACGTTCGCCCCGCTCCCGTCGCTTGCCCCGAAGGCCAAGACCTCCTGGAAGGTCGTGGTCAAGGGCGTGAAGGCCGGCGACACCCGGTTCAAGGTCAGCATGACCTCGGACCAGATGACCCGCCCGGTCGAGGAGACCGAGTCCACCAACTTCTACCAGTAATCAACACAGGGGTTCGGGCATGAACCGAACCTGAATATCTGGTGAAACTCACACCGGCGTGCTCGCAAGGGCACGCCGGTTTTTTCTTGCGCCCGTCGGCTTGCACAATCTGAACAATCAAGGCACGGAATGTCCTGGTGGGCGTAATTTGATCAAAGTCACGGCCAATAATGGTGTGTCCGGGTCCGGCATTTTCGCCGGGATTTCAAGCCGGAATTCACCGCGCGATCGTCTTCGCGCCGGTCCGCACACGAGCAAAGGAAGATGACGATGAATACGAAGCTGTCCGCTGTCGCCTCGATGTTCTTGGCCGCGACCCTGATGGTCGCGTGCGAGGAAAAGAAAGCGGAGACCGCGCCGAGCACGATGGACAAAGCAAAGGAAGCGACGAAGGACGCCGCGAACAAGGCGGGCGAGGCTGTGAAGGAAGGGGCCGACAAGGCCAAGGAAGCGGCCAAGGACGGGGCCGATGCCGCCAAGGAGGCCGTGAAGGAGGCGACGGACAAGGCGACCGACAAGGCGACCGACAAGGCCAAGGAAGCCACGGACGCGGCGAAGGCCAAGGCCGCGGAGCTGACCGATGCCGCCAAGGCGTCGATGAACGATTACCTGGGCAACCTCGGCAAGCTGAGCGACACGCTGGCGGGCGCGAAGGACCCGATCAGCGGCGCCAAGGCGGCGGCGGAGGCCAAGCCCCTGACCGAGAAGCTCTCGGGCGCGATGGCCGCCCTCGACAAGCTCTCGCCCGAGCTGAAGGCGACGCTGAAGGACACGTTCAAGGACCAGCTGGCGAGCGTTACCTCGAAGTACAAGGCTCAGTTGGACCGCCTGACCAAGGACTCGACGCTGGGCAAGCTCTTCGGCGATTCGTTCAAGAATCTCAAGCTCTTCGAGTAATCCAGGCCGCCCAGGCATGATTCCCCGAAGGACCCGGACCCGTTCCGGGTCCATTTTTCATTCCGCGATGGTCGTTGGCGTGCAAGAATCCGAAAGCTAAAGCAGGAGCACGCATGTCCGACGAAATCGACCAGAGCCTCGAATCAACCAGCCCGGAACAGAAGCGGCCCGCCGGCGTCCCGCGGAAGCCCAAGGTCGCGTCCGACCCGCGCCTGGAGCACGCGGTCGCGATGGAGAACGCGGGCGATGTGCAGGCCGCGGCGATGGCCTATCAGGCCGAGATCAAGGCCGATCCGACCTTTGGCTTGGCCTACGCGGGCTTCGGTGCGTTGCTGCTGCGGATCGGAAAACTGAAGGAAGCGGCGGTGACGTTGAAGGAGGCGGTCCGGCTCCTCCCGACGAATCCCTCGGCGCGGGGGAGTCTGGCGATCGCGTTGTTGCGTGTGGGGCGCACGGACGAGGCGCGACAGCACGCCAAGACGCTGACGGAGCTGACGCCGCAGTCTCTGCCCGCGCACCGGCTGCTGGCGGATTGCTGCTATGTGGCGCGGGACTCGCGAGGACTGGTGGACGCCTACGCGGCGGCGCACCAGGCGATGCCGACCAACAGCGAGGTCATCTTCCACTTTGCCAAGGTTCTGCTCAACGCGAACAAGAACGAGCGTGCGGAGAACATGCTCCGCTCGGCGTTCGAGCGGGTGGAGGCGACGCCGACGCTCCTTGGGCTTCTGAGCGACGCGTGCTTCCGCCAGAGCAAGATCGCGGAGGCGGAGGAGACCCTGGCGCGATCGCTCGCCGGCGATCCGAACTGCCAGTATTCGTTGATGGTCGCTGCTCGTATTCGCTCGGCGGAGGACAAGAACGAAGAGGCGTCGGCGCTCCTGGAACGTCTCCGCCCTCCGCTGGAACCTCCGGCGGTGGTGACGCTGGCGCAGGTGCGTCGTCGTCAGAAGCGCGAGGCGGAGGCCGAGCAGCTGCTGCTGGACATGATCAACAGCGGCCAGCACCTGCCGGACGCGCTCTCGCCGGCGCGGATGGTGCTGGGGGCGATGTACGAGGCGCAGGGGCGGTACGACGAGTCCTTTGCGAACTACAAGGCGGGCAACGACGCGGTGCTGGCGCGGTTCGATCGAGAGGGCGCCCGGAAGCTGATCGATTCCCTGATCAGCGTGTACGACGCGTGGAAGGCGCCGACCTATGCGCGCGGCGATCCGACGGACGCGCCGATCTTCATCGTCGGCATGCCCCGCTCGGGCACCAGCCTGGTCGAGCAGATCCTGGCGTCGCACCCGGAGGTCTTTGCGGCGGGTGAGCTCTCGGATATCGAGGTGATCGCGGTGCGTGCCTGCCGGCGCCTGGGGCTGGAGCCGCTCCCATACCCGCACTACCTCCCGTTGCTCAACCACGCGCAGCTCGTGGAGGCGGCCAGGCCGTATGTCGAGCGCATCCGCGCCACCGCCCCCGGCGCCGCGCGCCACACGGACAAGATGCCGCACAACTTCCGGCACGTGGGCTTCATCTGGCAGATGTTCCCGAACGCACGCATCATCCACTGCCGGCGCGATCCGATCGATACCTGCCTGTCGTGCTACTCCATCTCGTTCAACGCCTCGCACGCGTACTCGAACTCGCTCGAGGGGCTCGCGTTCATGTACGGCGAGTACCGGCGGCTTATGCAACACTGGAGAACGGCGCTCCCGCTCAACATGCTCGAGGTCGTCTACGAGGACCTGGTCGCCTCGCCCGAGGAATGGTCGCGAAAGATCGTCGACTTCGCGGGGCTGCCCTGGAACGACCGATGCCTGGACTTCCACAAGACCAAGCGCGCGGTGCTGACGGCGTCGGTCGATCAGGTCCGGCGCCCCATGTATGACTCATCCATCGCCCGCTGGAAGAAGTTCGAGACGCACCTCAAGCCGCTCATCGATGCGATGGGCGACCTTGCGCATGTGCCGGGCTGATCGGTCCGTCTGGAGTTGAGCATGCCCTGGAAGATCAAGCCCGCGCCCGTAACGCTCGAACTCCCGCAGGGACGAGCGCGCCTCGTTCCCTATGACCACGAGCACATCCCCCAGCTGCTCGAAGCGATGGGCGACGGCACGCTCTTTCGCTGGATGCCCGTGCCGCCGCCGACTACGCCCGAGCTCATGCACGCGTTCATGGGCAAGGCCCTCGACGCGCAGGCACGCGGCGAAGAGATCGCATTCACCATCTTCGATCGCTCAACCGGGCGCGCGGTTGGTTCGACCCGGTATCTCGATATCCGCCACGCGGACATGGGCCTGGAGATCGGCTGGACCTGGCTGAGCCCATCGGCGCAACGCACGTCGATCAACACCGAGTGCAAGCTGCTGCTGTTGCGGCACGCGTTCGAAGTGCTCGGGGCGATCCGCGTGCAGCTCAAGACCGACGCGCGAAACGCGAAGTCCCGGGCCGCCATCGGGCGCATCGGCGCCCGGTTCGAGGGCATCCTGAGGCGGCAGCGGATCCTTCATGACCTGCATGTCCGAGATACGGTGTACTACAGTGTGATCGAAGAAGAGTGGGGGTTCGTCAGGGATCGCCTGGAATCCATGCTGAATTCGCCGCATCCCGCCGTTTCGATGCAATAAACGCACGCGGCGGTACATTGTGCTACCCTGCGGCTTCCGCCGCGCACGCGGCATTCCACCACACCTGGAGATTGTTCATGGCTCGTTCGGTTCGTGCTGCTCGCAACGTCCTGGTCGGCGCTCTGGCCCTCGGCGCGCTCTCGTTCCTCGCGGCTCCCCTGGCCGCTCAGGATTCCAAGCCCGCCCAGCCCGGCCAAGCCCAGCCCACGCAGGCCCAGCCCGGCCAGCCCGAGGGTCGTCAGCCCGGTCAGCCGGGCGAGCGTCGCGGCCCCGGTGCGGGCGGCGCGCGGATGGGCGGCCCCCAGAACGCCGAGGGCGCGATGAAGGGCATGAACCGCGCCCTGCGCAACCTCGGCCGCGCGCTCGAAGGCACCGGCACCGCGGAAGACGCCCTCAAGGCGGTCGCCGAGGCCCAGGCTTCGTGCGCTCAGTGCCGCATGTTCCAGCCCGAGCACGCCAAGGGCGATGCGGGCAAGATCGCGGACTATCGCAAGCGCCTGATCGGCGTGTCGCACGCGCTGCTCGATATGGAAGAGCAGATCATGGCCGGCAAGACCGCCGACGCCAAGGCCGGCATGGAGAAGCTCAAGAAGATGTCGGAAGAAGGGCACGAGGCCCTCGGCGTCAAGGATGAGGATGAGAAGCAGCCGCCCGCCAAGAAGTAACTCGTTCTTTCGCGGTCCATCTGCATGGTGAATCCGAAAACCCCGGGCGAATCGCTCGGGGTTTTTCATTGTCGACGGTTCTTCTCGTTTCATCCGATCGTCAGCGGCGAGCCCTACGGGTTCTACTCGCTCTTCGGCCGGCTGCTGAGGTCAGCGCGCCAGCTTTCGGTCTTTCGGCCCATCTCGCGTCCGAGCTTGCTCAGCGACTGCATGGTCTCTGCCTGGAATCCGCCCTCGACTGGCGGCCGCCATTCATCGGGGATCGCGACGTAGTGGAACTCCACGTCCAGGCCGTCGCGACGCTGCAATTCGGTGGTGAGCGACAACTGACGGAGCGTTCCGATGGTGGAGGAGCGGACCGCGGTCGCCACGCTCGCCTGGGTGATTGAAACCCAGGTCGGTTCGACGCGCTGAGGCGTGCCGCCGAGCTGGTTGTTCACGATCACCCAGAAGCGAAACTTCGGGAGCGCCCGCCCGCGGTTTCGCTCGGCGTACAACTGCACCGGCGCGCCGCTGGAGCGGAGATCGGCGTCGTAGAGGATGTTCGATGTCGTTCCGCCGTCGACATAGAGCGTGTCGTCGATCACGACGGGCGGGAAGAGCGCGGGGATCGCCGCCGAGGCCATCAGCACCTTGTAGAACCGATCGCTCTCCAGCTCGCCCGCCTCGATCCGCGAGGCCTCGGTCGTGAGGTCCCACGGGTGCATGCGGCCAAGGTCGAGGTTGGTCGCGCCGATGGCGAGCGTGCGTCCGTCGCGTTCGGCGGCCGCGATCGCGGCGATGGTCTTGGGGTCGATCTGCTCGCGCACGTCGCGCTCCAGGCCGCGCGTATCCATGAAGGACTGGCGCCCGGGCAGGAAAAAGAAGATGTCGCGCAGGGTGATCCAGTCCTTCTTGGGGTGCTCGTACAGGCCGAGCACGCGCTTGTAGGACTGGTCGTCACCCAGGAGCGCGAAGGGCGCGATGAGAGCGCCGGTGCTGACGCCGGTGACGACGTCGAACATCGGGCGGCTCCACGCGGGGTCCTTGATCTCGCCCCAGCCCTCGAGGACCCCCGCGGCGAACGCGCCGTAGTCACCGCCGCCGGAGATCATGAGGATGTCGAACACCGCGGGCGGGCCGCCGCGTTCCTGCTGCGCGATCTCCTGCTCCATGCGGCGCACGGTGCGATCGACCAGCTTCTGCAGGTGGCGGGCCGTTGCTTCCTCCTGCTCGCGGGCGCGGGCCTCGAGTTCTTCGGGCTGGAGCGTCGGACGGCTGACGGCGCAGGCGCTGAGCAGAATGCTCGCGCTGAGCACGAATACCAGTGGCAACGCCGTCCGCGCGAGGCGCACCGACCAATGATGCTCAACCGAGAGCGGCTGCGATCCTTCCGTATGCATGCGCAAAGGCTAATCCCTTGGGCCGCCATTTGCCAGTTGGAGCGTGCATTTGGGAAACTTCCTTGTCGTTCAGCACGCCCAGCAACGAATGCTCAGTGCTTTCTTTTCCCGCAATCCGCGCAGGTTCCGAACAGCGTGATCTCGTGGTCGCGCACCTTGAAGCCCGGCGGCGCGAGAGCCGTCAGCCCGCCCGTACAGCCGGCGATGTCGAACACCTTGCCGCAGTCGTCGCATCGGAAGTGGTGGTGGTGCCCGATGTGGGCGGCCTCGAAGCGCGGGGGCTCGCCGGGGATATGCACGCTGACTGCCTCGCCGGCGTCCGTCAGCAGCTTCAGAGTTCGATAGATCGTCGCCAGGTTGATCGACTTCACGCGGGCGCGCGAGAACTCCAGTAGTTCCTGCGGCGTCAGCGGGCGGCCCGCCTCGCGCAGTGTCTCCTCGATCGCGGTTCTTTGCGGCGTCCGACGCTCCATCCATCAAAGCGTATCCGATCGAAGGAGACGGGCGAGTCCACACGCCTTGGTTGGCCCGGCGAACCCACCGGCTCGACGCGCGAGCCTTTTGGACGGCGTGCGACACCACAACCTCACGATCTTGCTCCGAAGTTGGTTTCGCCGAACACCATTTTCTGGTATAACGTGCCGTGTGGAAGGCGCCGAACTCCATGAACGTCTCCTGGCCGCCGCGGGCGATCGCTCGTTCCGCCACATCGGCGAGTTGACCAACACGAACCCCGAGACGGTGCGCCGCTACATGTCCGGGCAGGCGCCGAGCGCCGAGTTTCTCGCGGAGTTCTGCGTCGCGTTCGGCGTCAGCAGCGAGTGGCTGCTTCTGGGGCGCGGCCCGATGCGCGCGACCGAAGTGAAGGGGCACATGCTCCGCCACGCCGACCCCTCGGAGCTCTTGGCGGCGATGGCGAGCACGCTCGAGAAGCTGATCGACCGCGTGGACCGACTTGATCGATTTGTGCAGACGCTCGAGACGCGCGTGCGGGCCAAGGCCCTGCCGATCCCGCCGGGCGTGAACGGAGTGGGGAGCCATGAGCCAGCAGCGCCCGCCGCTGATTCCGCCCAGGACCGGGCCCGACGCATCGGCATCGCTGTCACCCAGCGACCACGTCAGGATGCTGGTTGAGCTCCTGCGCCCCGCGACGCCCGAATTGGCGCGGCGCTGGCTGGCGGCATTGCTCGCAGTCCCGGAGAACGAACGCGCCGGCGTGGTCGATGCCGTCGAGCGTCAGATTGTCGCGACGTACGAGCACGCCAACACGGACAGCGATCGATCGCGGGGCGTTGACGTCGTGCACCCGCCCGTGGCGCGCGAGGGCTATGTCGAGCAGGTGGTCGTGACCTACGCCGCCGCGCCCGGGTCGACCGCGAACGCCGCCGCGGCCCAGAAGCCACCGAAACGCCGTGTCCAGCCCCGCGCCCGATAGAGCCGTCGGCAGCGAAAATGGGCGAATAACCCGCACGACCCGACCCGCCCGCGCCCACGTGAAAACTCGGCCGGATCCGCCCTAGCCTTGCCCGCCCCCAAGGCCGATATCCCTTGAAACGTGCCGGCACGCGCCCGACCGGGAACCCGATCGACCAGTGTTCATCGCCCAAGCCCATTCCTTCACGCAGCAGGCCCGCCTGGCGATCACGCTCGCTTGGGTCGCCGGCTACACCAACATCGTGGCGCTCATCGCCTGCGGCACGGTCACCAGCCACGTCACCGGAAACGCCAGCAACCTCGGACGCCACGTCGTCGAGGGCAACTGGCCCGCCGCCGCGTTCATGCTCTTCGTGCTCCTGATGTTCTTCGCCGGCGCGTGCGTGTCGGCGATCCTGACCGAATCGGGCTGGCGACGGGGCTCGGAGTCAATCTACGTCCTGCCCTCGCTCGCGCAGGCGATCCTGCTCACCGCGTTCGCCGTGGGCCTTGAGTTCCGCGAGCCGAACCAGCCGCCGTCGCTGCTGGCGGTGTGGTGGCTGACGGGTCTGGCATCGATGGCGATGGGCCTGCAGAACGCAACAATCACGCGCATCTCCAGCGGCGTGGTGCGCACCACGCACCTCACGGGCGTGCTCACCGACCTCGGCTCCGAGACCGTTCAGTTCTTCTACTGGCTCGCGGACCGCCGGCGCTCGAGCCCGCCGCTCTCGCCGATGGCGCTCTTCCATTCCGCGCGCACCCATCCCACCGCGACGCGCCTCGCCCTGCTCGCCAGCATCATCGGGTCGTTCATGCTCGGGGCGGCCCTGGGCACGCTCGCCATCGACCACTTCACCAAGTGGGCCATGGTGCCTCCGGTGCTCTTCCTGTTCTGGATCATCTGGCAGGACATCCATATCCCCATCTGTGAGATCGAGGCCTCGGGGGAATTCGGCGCGAAGGGCGTGGAGCTCCCCGCGGGCCTGGCGGTCTATCACCTGCGCCGCGACAAGGAGCGCGCGGGCGATACGCACCGGCTCCCCAATCTTCTCCGCTGGTGTGCGCGATTGCCCGCCGACGTGCGAGTGCTCGTGCTCGACCTGAGCGAGCTGACACGGTTCGACTCCGACGTCGCCTGGGAGCTTCGCGCCCTGGTCAAGCAGGCGACCGGGCGCGGGCGGCACGTGCTCTTCGCGGGGATGTCGGGCGTGCAGTACAACGCGATGCGCGCCGGCGGAGCGGGCGACGCGCTCGACCCCAACAACGTGTGCCCGGATGTCGAGCTGGCCGTCGCCCGCGCGATCATGCTGCTGGAGCATCCGCCGGCCCGCGCGGGCTGATGCGAGATTCGTCCGCTATTTTCTGGGCGTGCTCACGATCTCCCTCGCGCGGACCAGCGCGTCGTCGAGATTCTCGTGGATGTTCTCCAGCCCGATCTCGCTGTCCATCCCCGCCTTGACCATCTCGAACATCGGGTGGGCGTGCACGCCGCCAAGGAGAAGCGCCGTGCCGTGCTTCACGCAGCGCCTGTGGAACTCGCGCAGCGCGTTCAGGCCCGTCGCGTCGATGTGCGGCACGTACCGCATCCGCAGGATCACCACGCGGGGCGGCTTCTCGATCTGGTCCAGCGCGTCGCGCAGGTTGTTCGCCACGCCGAAGAAGAACGGCCCGTTGATCTCGTACACCTCCACGCCCCGCGGCACACGCCGCTCGCGCACCGCGCCGGGGTCCTTGGGGTCGAGCTTCTCGGTCTCCTGCCCCTCCTCGATCTCCTCGTTCAGCCCGGTGACCGTCGTCACCTGCGCCATCCGGCGCATGAACAGGATCGACGAGAGCAGGATGCCCGTGCCCACCGCGATCGTCAGATCGAACAGCACCGTCAGGCCGAACGTCGTGAGCAGCACCAGGACATCCGGCTTGGGCGCCCGCAGCAGCGAGCGGAAATGCTCGAGCTCGCTCACCTTCCACGCAACCATCACGAGGATCGCCGCCAGCGACGAGAGCGGGACGGCCTTGGCGAGCGGCGCCAGCGCCAGCATAAAGAGCAGCACGAAGACCGCGTGGAGGACACCCGACACCGGGGTCCTGGCGCCGCTGCGGATGTTGGCCGCCGTGCGCGCGATCGCGCCCGTCGCGGGCAGCCCGAAGAACGTCACGCTCGCGAGGTTTGCCACGCCCTGCGCGATCAGTTCCTGGTCGGAGCGATGGCGATAGCCCGTCATGCCGTCCGCGACGACCGCCGAGAGCAGGCTCTCGATCGCGCCCAGGAACGCGATGGCCGACGCGGAGGGGATCAGCTCGCGCACCATCGCGTAGGAAAACGCCGGGAAGTGGGGGGCGGGCAGGCTGTTGGGAATCCCGCCGAAGCGCGTGCCCACCGTCTCGACCAGCGGGCGCGCGTGAACGCCGTCGAACAGCACCGTGGTCGTCGACCATCCCATGAACTTGACGAGCAGGGCGCTCAGCCCCACCGCGACGATCGCGCCGGGCACGCGCGGCGCCACCCGCCGCAGCACCGACAGGATCACGAGCGACCCCAGCCCGATCCCCAGCGAGTGCCAGCTGACCGTGGCGTGGTACTCCCAGAACAGCATCAGCTTCTCGATGAAGTCCGCGGGGATCGTCGCGGGCTTGCCCTCCATCGTGAGGATCGTGAGCCCGAAGAAGTCCTTGATCTGCGACGCGAGGATCACCGTGCCGATGCCCGCGGTGAAGCCCGCCGTCACCGGGTACGGCACGAACTTGATCACGCCGCCGAATCGGAACGCGCCCAGCAGGATCAGAATCACGCCCGCCATGCACGTCGCGAGCACCAGCCCCTCGTAGCCGTGCGCGGCGCAGATGCTGAACACCAGCGGCATGAACGCCGCCGTCGGCCCGCCGATCTGGAACCGCGACCCGCCCAGCCCGGAGATGATCGCGCCCGCGATCACCGCCGTGAACAAGCCCATCGCGGGCGGCGTGAGCCACGGGTGCAACGCCGCGAGCTGCTCCGCGATGCTCTGCGGGATGCTCGCGATCCCCAGTGCCATCGCCAAAGGAAGCGCGATCACCGCGACCGTCGCCCCCGCGCCGATGTCCGCAAGAAACGCCCGGAACCCATACCCGTCGCGCAGCGACGTCACGATCTGCGGCGTGAAGTGCGCTTTCCACTTTGACTTTGGCACGTGGCCTCCGTGTCCGAGCCCGGGCCGCCCATGGTACGGCGTGCCACTCCCGACTGTCGAGCCTTCGCGGTCGCACGCATGTCCGGCGCGAGGATCACGCGACGAAACCTCTCTGCAGCGTTCGCCCACCTCTCAAACTGCGGCAAAGCCGCTCGTTTCGCCGATCTTGATAGGTCGCCGCGCCGTGGCAACGCTGTCACCTCGCGCCGAGCCGCGCACCACCCGTGCCTTGCCGCCCCATGAACGTCGCCCGCTACATCCCCTCCATGTTCCACCGGCGCCTGCTCCTGGTGATGGGCGTCGTCGCGCTGGGGCTGCTCGTCCTGGCGGCACGCCTCTGGCAGCTCACCATCACCAAGGGCGCCGAGCTCCGCGAGGCCGCAGACGCCCAGCTCGTCGCACGCCACTGGATCCCCACCACACGCGGGCGCATCCTCGATCGCAAGGGCCGCGTGCTCGCGCAGGACCGCGCCAGCTACGACGTCGCGGTCGCGTATCCGATGATCGACAACTCGTGGGCCGCCTCGCGGGCCAGGGCGCTGGCTCTCAAGGCCTACCGCACGATCTGGAGCCAGCTCAAGGACGACGATCGCGACACGCTGATCGCGGCGACGCAGCAGGCGCTCGAGGCCCACGCCGCCCGCGCCTGGGACGAGCTCTCGTCGCTTCTCGAGATCCCGCCCAGCGAGCTCGCCGAACGCCGCAGCGCGATCGTCTCGCGCGTCGAGACCATGTACCGATCGATCGTCGAGCAGCGCCGCGAGCAACTGAAGCAGGAGGCCGCGGCCCGCGACGAGATTATCACCCCCGAGCTCGAGCGCCGCATCGAGCGCCGCGCGACCACGCCGATCGCCGAGCAGGGAATCGCGCACGTCCTCTCGCACCGGGTGAGCGATCGCAAGGCCTTTGAGGTCCAGCTGGCCCTCGGCGCGCAGGTCGATCTCCCCCTCCCCGCCGCGATCGGCATGGACGAGGCGCCGGTGGTCCAGGTCGAGCGCATCCCCGGGCTCTCCGTGCTCGACGCCGGCGATCGCGAGTACCCGCTCGAATCCATGACGGTCTCGATCGATCGCTCCACGCTCCCCGCCCCCATCGCGTCCAAGTCCGCCTCCTCGGTCACGATCGACGGCGTGGCGACGCACGTGCTGGGCTGGATGCGCAACGAAATCCAGGCCGACGACGTCAAAGGCCGCAAGGCCGCGATCGCCGCCGATCCCGCCTTCGCCGCGCGCACGCTCATCGACGATCCTTCCTCGCGCCTCGCACGCGTCCCCGTGGATCGCGGCGAATACCGCACCGGCGACCGCGTCGGGCACGTCGGGCTCGAATCGTCCTACGAGAACTCCCTCCGCGGCCTGCGCGGCGTCCAAACCCGCCGCCTCGACACCGGAGACACGCCAAAGACCCTCCCGCCCGAGCCCGGCCGCGATCTCAAGCTCACGCTCGACATCCAACTGCAAGCTCGAATCCAAGCGCTCATGTCTCCCGCGTTCGGCCTGGCCACCGTGCAATCCTGGCACGGGCACTTCAACGAGGCCGGCCAGCCCCTCGACCAGAACAACGCCATCATCTCCGGCGCCGCGCCGCTCGGCACGCCGCTCAACGGCAGCGCCGTCGTCCTCGACGTCGACACCGGCGACATCCTCTCGCTCGTCTCCATGCCCAGCTTCACCCGCGCAACGCTCCGCGATGATCCCGAGGTCGTGTTCCAGGACGCGGTCAACACGCCGTGGATCAACCGCGCCATCACCAGCGCCTACCAGCCGGGTTCCATCGTCAAGGCCCTCCTGCTCACCGAGGCCGTCAAGCGCGGCGTGTACTCGCTCGACCAGCGCATCGCCTGCACCGGCCACTTCCTCCCCGATCGCCCCGACATCCTGAATTGCTGGATCTTCAAGCGCTTCCAGACCACGCACACCGACCAGCTCGGGCACGACCTCGACGCCTCCGACGGGCTCATGTGCTCGTGCAACATCTTCTTCTTCACCATCGGCAAGCGCCTCGGGCCAAAGGGCATCGTCGCCGCGTACCGCGACTTTGGCGTCGGCTCCACCTGGAACCTCGGCATCGGCAACGAGTTCGCCGGCTCGCTCGGGAAAACCGGCGACGGCAGCGACCTCGAGGTCGGCGACGCGGTCCAGATGGGCATCGGCCAGGGCCCGGTCGCGTGGACCCCGCTCCACGCCGCCGACGCCTACGCCACGCTCGCACGCGCCGGCGTCAAGCTCGCGCCGCGCCTCGTCGAGGGCGCGCCGCGCGAGGAGCCGCGCGAGCTCGGGCTCGACGCCGCCGCCGTCTCCGCCGCGATGGACGGCCTGCGCCGCTCCGTGGGCGAGGAGTTCGGCACCGGGCACCACCTCACCATCCAGACCTCCGCCGAAACCTCCGAGCGCGAGCTCATCTTCAACGCCCCGGGCGTCCGCGTCTGGGGCAAGACCGGAACCGCCGACGCCTCGCCGCTCGTGGTCGATCCCGACGCCGACGGCCCGCTCAAGCCACGCGTCGTCCGCGATGGCGATCACTCCTGGTTCGTCGTGCTCGTCGGGCGCGAGGGCGATCGACCCCGCTACGTCATCTCCGTCGTCATCGATTACGGCGGGAGCGGCGGCAAGGTCTCCGGCCCGATCGCCAACCAGATCATCCACGCCCTCATCGCGGAGGGCTACCTGTGAGCAACCGCTCGCGCCGCATCGCCAATCTCATCGCCGAAGGCCGCGTCGCCTGGCTCGTGCCCCTCGCGTCCCTCGGGCTCTCCATCATCGGCATCATCGCGATCGACACCGCCCTCGCCGGCGACACGGGCATCTCGCGCAGCGCGCTCAAGCAGATCATGTTCCTCGTCGTCGGCCTCCTCGCCGCCGTCGCCATCGCCTCCGTCCACTACCGCGCCGTGGGACAGGCCTCGCGCTTCCTCTACCTCCTCGGCCTGGGCGTGCTCGCGTTCCTCATCACGCCCGGCGTCCCCACGGCCCTTGTCCGCTCGCGCAACGGCGCCCGAAGCTGGATCGACCTCGGACCCATCGACATCCAGCCCTCCGAACTCGTCAAGATCTTCTTCGTCCTCGCGCTGGCCTACTCCCTCCGCTTCACCAGCTCGCACCGCACGTTCCGCGGCCTCATCATCCCGGGGCTCATCACGTTCGTCCCCGTCGCGCTCATCACGCTCCAGCCCGACCTCGGCACCGCCGCCCTCTTCATCCCCGCGCTCTTCGCGGTCCTCATCGCCGCGGGCGCGAAGCTGCGCCACATGGCGATCATCGTCCTCGCCGCGGCGCTCGCCGGCCCCGCGTCATTCCCGATCCTGAAGCCGCACCAGCAGGCCCGCATCGTCGGGCTCGTCAAGCAGTTCCAGGGCGACACCAGCGCCGACCAGGACGTGAACTTCCAGGCCCGCACCGCCCAGACGCTCATCGGCGCCGGCGGCGCGACCGGCTCCGGCGCGGATCGCTCTCGCGTGCTCCTGAAATTCAACGCCCTCCCCGAGGCCGACAACGACATGGTCTTCTCGGTCATCGTGAACCGCTGGGGCTTCTTCGGTGGCGTGCTCGTGATGGGACTGTATTTCCTGTGGATCGCGGCCGCCTTCGTCACCGCCGCCGCGACTCGCGAGCCGCTCGGACGCCTCACCATCGTCGGACTCTCCGCCTTCGTCGCGGCCCAGGCCTTCATCAACATCGGCATGAACCTCGGCGTCGTGCCCATCATCGGGATCACGCTCCCCTTCGTCAGCGCCGGCGGCTCCTCGATGATCTCGCTCTGGATCGGCGTGGGGCTCATCGTCTCCATCGCCGTCCGCCGCCCCATCTCCCCCGCTCGCCACTCCTTCGAATACAACGAGTGATGCTCCGGTGGCCCGCCGGTCCCCGCCGGTCCGGCTGAGGCTTCACATGCTCCGGGTGGCGTGGCTCCGGCTTGCGTGGCTCCGGCTTGCGTGGCTCCGGCTTGCGTGGTTCCGGGTGGCGTGGCTCAAGGTGGTGTGGCTCCGGGTGGCGTGGCCAAGCCCGGGCTCTGCCGGGCTTGACCACGTTCTTGTTGTCTTCATGCGCCCTTGGCCATTTGGCCGCTTCATTCCTCATCGCCGCGCGTACGCTCCGCCGATGGAGGCCGCATGAGCATCGCGCCCCGCACGTCGCTTCCGAGCCTCGCCGTCCTCGCGTGCGGCCTGCTCGACAACACCGCCCTCGCTCAGGACTACGGCATCGAGTTCGTCACCGTCGGCGCGCCCGGCAACGCGCCCTTCACCGGCCAGGACCAATGGGGCCACGTCACCGGACGCGGCCGCGTCGACTACACCTACCGCATCAGCAAGACCGAGGTCACCACCGCCCAGTGGATGGAGTTCGTCAACACCTACTCAACCCAGTCCGACGACCTCAAGTGGTTCGCATTCCCCGACTACTGGGGCGCGACGCGCGACATGAGCTACCACGGCCCGGGCCAGCGCTGGAAACTCAAGTCCGCCGCGGGCTCGGCCAACTGGCCCGTCACCGGCGTCACCTGGCGAGAGTCGGCCCAGTTCTGCAACTGGCTCACCAACAACAAGCAAAAATCCCTCGACGCCATCGCCAGCGGCGCGTACGACACGTCCACCTTCGGTTGGAATCAGGACGTTGGCTTTACCGACCAGTCCGCGCACAGCCCCGGCGCGAAGTTCTGGATACCCACACTGGACGAGTGGCTGAAGGCGGTGCATTACGACCCCGCCAAGAACAACGGCAAGGGCGGCTGGTGGCGGTATCCCAACACGTCCGACACCGCGCCCATCCCCGGCATCCCCGGCGTGGGAGAGACGAGCGCGGGCTACGAGCCGTACAGCTACTCGGACGGCTTTGAGATTCCGCTCGGTTCGTACCCGAACACCCTCACGCCCTGGGGCCTGCTCGACGCCACCGGCGGCTCCAGCGAATGGACCGAGTCGTGGCTGGATGTCGACGAATACCACACGGATCGGTATTACGACGGTGCCCCGGCTGGCAATGTCTCGATTGCATTGCTCGACCGCGTTGACGGCGTCGGGGCTGAGGGGCCAACCAACCAAACCGCGTGGATCGGCGTCCGCATTGCGTCTATTCCCGCCCCGGGCGTTCTCAGTCTGACCGGTCTCACGGCCATCGGGCTTCTCGCTCGCCGCCGCCGCTGATCGCTCGCCACCCGCCAAGTTCAAGTTCCGCCGTGCCACCGATGCCCTCCTCGACATCGGTGCACTTCTCTTGGTGCTTTGGTGGGTCGGCGCTCCGCGCCGACGCCTTCCCGTGCTACCTACTACTCGCCTTGCCTCTCCTCTCCTTCATCTTCTTCACCTTCTTCTCCTTCTTCTCCTCCGCGCCCTCTGCGTCCTCCGTGTTGAAACCTCTTCTCTTCCACCACTCCCCACTCCCGCTCCCGCTCCTCCCGATTAGTGCCCGCTTATCACCGCATCCGTGCGCACCAAAGTGTCCGTCTTTTTGGCCGTTTACCAGATTTCAGAAAAAAATCTTCGCGCGCCCTCTCCCCGCGCGCAACCCCCTCTGCGGCCTTGTCTTCTGTCCCCCCCTGGTGCCCAGTGCCAAGTGCCTAGTGCCTGCTTACAACCGCCTCTGTGCGCACCGAAGTGTCCGTCCGCCCACTGGGTGGAGGCCGCGCGTGTCCACCCCCGCGCCCGCCAATGATCCCCCGCACGGAGGCACCATGGCGCGATCGCACAAACCACACCCGACCCGTCCCTCGCGCGAGCCCGCGAGCCAAACCAGCCGTCAACCCACCCCCAAACCCGCGCGCGAGGCCACCCCGCCGCCGCCGCGCGAGCCCGCGTGGACCGTGCCTTCGCCCCTGCCCGCGCCGCTCACGCCGCCCGAGTCGTTCCTCGCCAGGGCCAAAGAGCTCGGCTTGGAGTTCGACGAGGGTGATCTCTCGCGCCTCGGCCTGTATCTCGCGCTCCTCCTCGACGCCAACAACGCCTTCAACCTCACCGCCATCCGCGATCCCGCCGAGGCGTGGACACGCCACATCCTCGATTCGCTCACCCTCATCCCAGTCCTTGCCGAACTCCCCGAGAATTCGCGCGTCATCGACGTCGGCTCGGGCGGCGGGCTCCCCGGCATCCCGCTGGCGATCACCATGCCCTCGCGGCGTTTCACGCTCCTTGAGGCCACCGGCAAGAAGGCCGCGTTCCTGAACGACCTGCGCGCGCCGCTCGCGCTGTCGAACACGGAGGTCCTGAACCAGCGTGCCGAGTCCGCGGCCCACCTGCACAAGGCCGACGGGCACCGCGAGAAATACGCCGCCGCCGTCGCCAGGGCCGTCGGGCCGCTCGCCGTCATCGCCGAACTCACCTGCGGCTTTGTTGAAGTCGGCGGCATCGTCGCGCTCATCAAGGGCGAGAAGGCCGATCAGGAGATCGAGGAGGGCGCCAAGGCGCTCTCGCTCTTGGGCCTGTCGCACGCCGGCACGATCCCGACGCCCACCGGGCGCATCGTCGTGCTGAACAAGGAGAAGACCACGCCGCGCACCTACCCGCGCGCGGACGGCGAGCCCAAGCGTGTGCCCCTGGGCGTGAAGCGGTCCTGAGGATCATCGCACGAAACGCACCGATGCCCGATGCGCTCGAATCCATCTTCTCTCCCGGCGGCGTGCTGAGCAGCAAGCTGGGCGATCACTTTGAACCGCGCGCCCAGCAGCGCGACATGGCGATGGCGGTCGCCAAGGCGTTCCGCGAGCGTTCGCACCTGCTCGTCGAGGCAGGCACGGGCGTGGGCAAGTCGTTCGCGTACCTGATCCCCGCGATCAAGCGGTGCATCGAGCACAACGAGGTCGTGGTGATCGCGACCAACACGATCGCGCTGCAAGAGCAGCTGATGACCAAGGACATCCCGCTCCTGGCGAGCCTGCTCGACCCGGACCTGCCGGGAGATGACGACCCGAACGCCGAGCCCAGGCCGCGCCTTCGCCCCGTGCTGGTCAAGGGCCGCGGCAACTACGTGAGCGTGCGCCGCCTGAAGCTCGCGTCGGAGCGGCAGGTGAAATTGCTTGGCGACCCCGCCGCCCGCCGCTCGCTCCACGTCATCGAGGACTGGGCCTACGAGACCAGGGACGGCACGCTCTCGTCGCTCCCGCCGCTGGAGCGCCCCGGCGTGTGGGACAAGGTGCAGAGCGATTCGGGCAACTGCATGGGACGGCGCTGCCCGACGTACGACAAGTGCTTCTACCAGAACGCGCGCCGCAAGATGGAGCAGGCCAACCTGCTGGTGTGCAACCACGCGCTGTATTTCTCTGATCTTGCGCTGCGCTCGCAGGACGTGGGCTTCCTGCCGCAGTATCACCACGTCGTGCTCGACGAGGCGCACAACGCGGAGGACGTGGCGTCGGAGCACTTCGGCATCTCGCTGGCCGAGGGGCGCGTGATGCACCTGCTCACGACGCTGTACCACCCGCGCACGGGGCGCGGCTATCTGTCGCAGCTGCAGCTCTTGAGCAAGGACAGCGCGCCGGTGGAGCGGGCCATCCGCCTGGTGTCCGACGCGTCCGACGCGACGCGCGCGTTCTTTGAGTCGCTGATCGCCGAGTCGCTGAAGGACGCGCCGACGAGCGAGCGGTTCAGCAGCGGCCCGCGGACCACGCGGCTGCGCCGGGCCGCGTTCGTGCCCAACATCCTCTCGCCCGCGATGCGCGATCTCTCGCTGCGGCTCAAGGCGCTGAAGGAATCCGCGACGGGCGACGCCGACCGGTTCGAGCTGAACGCCTACGCGATCCGGGCCCAATTGGTCGCGGACGAGTGCGATGCGCTTGTGGACCAGGCGATGCCCGGCTCGGCCTACTGGATCGAGGTCGGGGGCAACGACGACGAGGGCGCGCGGTACCAGAAGATAACGCTCGCCTGCGCGCCGATCGAGGTCGCGCCGATCCTGAAGGAGCGACTCTTCTCGCGCGAGCACAGCGTCGTCCTCACCAGCGCCACGCTCTCGACCGCGCGGGGCGAGGGCGCGTTCGAGCACGCGATGAAGCGGCTCGGCTGCGACGGCGCGGCGACGCTCCAACTCGGGAGCCCGTTCGATTACGCGCGCCAGGCCAGGCTCATCGTCGATCGCTCGCTCCCATCCCCCAAGGCGCACGGGCACACTGACGCGCTGGCGCGGTCGGTCCTCCATCACGTGCTCGAGACCGACGGCGGGGCGTTCGTGCTCTTCACCAGCTTCGCCACCCTCAACGCGCTGGCCCGGCGCCTGCGCGATCCGCTCTCGCAGCGCGGGATCACGCTGCTGGCGCAGGGGCTCGACGGCTCGCGCCAGGCAATCCTGGAGCGGTTCCGCGGCGAGCCCCGGGCGGTGCTCTTCGGGGCCGCGTCGTTCTGGCAGGGCGTCGACGTGCGCGGCGACGCGCTGCGGAACGTGATCATCACCAAGCTGCCGTTCGAGCCGCCCGATCGCCCGCTGACGCAGGCGCGGGTCGAACTGATCGAGTCGCGCGGCGGCGACGCGTTCCGCGAGGACTCGCTGCCCAGGGCGGTGATTCGGTTCAAGCAGGGGTTCGGGCGCCTCATCCGCTCGGCCAGCGACACCGGACAGGTGGTGGTGCTCGACCCCCGGATCGCGACCTCGGGCTATGGGCGGGCGTTTCTGGCGGCCTTGCCCCAAGACGTGCCCGTGGTGGAGTTTCCCGAGCCCGGCAGCTACGACCCTCCATTTGATACCGAATAAACACCGCACATTCCTGAGGGTCAGACGGGTTCTGGCTATCATCGCCCCTGACAGTCGATGGGAATTCGTTGGCGACTGTTGTTGGGCCCGATCCGGCGGAGCTGGTCGGGCGTCAGTCTGGAAACCGAGGCGGCATTGCGGGTCGTCGGATGTGTCCGACGCACCCTCGTGTGGGCATTGCCGAAGGGCGAAACCCGGGCCGCCGGACCAGGAAGGAGATCCTCGTGCTCGGACGCGTCTTCAAGGCCTATGACGTGCGCGGGACGTATCCCGACCCGCTGAACGAAACGCTGGCGTGGCAGATCGGCTACGGCTGCTCGAAGTTCCTGCTGGCGGACGCCCACTCGGCGGGCGAGACGTCGCCCATGATGAAGAACATCGTGGTGGGGCGCGACATGCGCTCGTCGAGCCCTTCGCTGACCAAGGCGCTGGTGTCGGGCATGACCGACCACGGCGCGAACGTGATCGATCTCGGCATGGTTGACACCTCGATGATCTACTTCGCGGTGAACCACCTCGACTGCGCGGGTGGCGTGATGGTGACCGCGAGCCACAACCCGCCGCAGTACAACGGCTTCAAGGTCTCGAAGCGCAAGGCCAAGCCGGTGGGAGAGACGACGGGGCTGGCGGAGGTGCGCAAGCACGCCGCGATGGTCGACAAGGCGACGATGGCGCCCGCGAACGGGCGGATCGAGACGCGCGACCTGTGGCCCGCGTACGCCAAGCACGTGCGATCGTTCCTTGACACGACAGGCAAGGACGGCAAGCCCGCGGCGCTCAAGATCGTGATTGACGCGAGCAACGGCATGGCGGGGACGATGATCCCCAAGATCTTCGGCAAGAACGCGGCGGGCGGGCTCGGTGCGGCGCCGGGGCTGCAGGTCATCGAGCTGAACTTCGACAACACCAAGGGAGTATTCGCGCACGAGCCCAACCCGCTGGTGGCCGCGAACCTGAAGCAACTGCAGGATTCGGTGCTGCAGAACAAGGCCGATCTTGGTGTGTGCTTTGACGGCGACGCGGATCGGTGCGTGCTGGTGGACGAGAAGGGCGTGGTGGTGGGGTGCGACCACCTGACGGCGCTGCTCGCCAAGCACTTCCTGGCGAAGAGGCCGGGCGCGGCGATCGCGTATGACCTCCGCTCGACCAAGGCGGTCGAGGAGGAGATCAGGGCGGCGGGCGGCAAGCCGGTGCGTTCGCGGGTGGGCCACGTGTTCATGAAGAACGCGATGGCGGAGCACCAGGGCGCGTTCGGCGGCGAGCTTTCGGGGCACTTCTACTTCGCCGACAACTTCAACGCCGACTCCGGCGCGATCGCGATGGCGGTGGCGATCTCGCTGCTGGCCAAATCGGGCAAGTCGATGAGCCAGTTGATCGCGCCCTTGGCGCGGTACCCGCAGTCGGGCGAGATCAACTTCCAGATCGAGGACAAGGACGGCGCGCTCAACCAGCTGCGTCAGGCGTTCGGGGCGTCGTCCCCATCGCGTGGCGTGGTCGACGAGCTCGACGGCGTGACGATCGATTGCTTCGCCGGCCAGGGGTGGTGGTGCAATGTCCGCAAGAGCAACACCGAGCCCTTGCTGCGACTGAACTGCGAGGCCAAGGACAAGCGGACGCTCGAAAAGATGCTGGCGCAGATCTCCCCGATGCTGGGGAAGAAGGTGGATCACTAGAGGAGCGGAGAGGCACTGGGCACCAGGCATTTGGCACTAGGAAAGAAGTGGCGGAGTGGCAAAGTGGCGAAGTGACAAAGTGGCGAAGTGACAAAGTGGCGAAGTGACAAAGTGACGAAGTGACGAAGTGACGAAGTGACGAAGTGACGAAGTGACGAAGTGACGAAGTGACGAAGTGACGAAGTGACGAAGTGACGAAGTCGTGGTTTTGTGCGTGAATGGCGATCGTGAACTTTTTTCGGTTTTTCCCGGGGCCTCGTGCCAAGTGCCTAGTGCCTATCCCCAATGACGCTCAACGAATTTCTCAGCCACTGGTCGATCACGGAGAACCCGTTCCGCGGCGAGGAAGCCCGCAACGACGCGGTGTTCGTGCGCATGACGGGCTCGGGTGGGCTGCGCGGCACGGGGGCGATGCGGGTCGACCTGCAGACCGACACGCTGGCGTTCCCGCCGCCGAGCCATCCTCTCGGGTCGTTCCACTCGGACTTCGACAAGGTGCTCGGCGATCTGCACCGCCCGAGCACGTCGATCGTGTTCGGCGAAAAGGGGAGCGGCAAGACGGCGATGAGGCTGCAGATCGCGTCGCGCGTGGCGCAGCACAACGCGGAGCACCCCGCGGCCCGCGTGCTGATGGTCGCGTACGACGATCTCAATCCGTTCCTGGCGCGGGTGCATGAACGCGTGGGCGGCAAGACGCCGCTGGAGAGTTTTCAGCAGCTGCGGCTCGTTGATCACATGGACGCGATCCTGCACACGGTCGTGCCGCGGGTGGTCGATGCGATTCTCGGCCTGCGGGCGCAGGACGATCCGGTTGACCTGGGCGCGGACGTGAAGCGGATCGCGCGGCGTCTGGATCGATACGACGTGCGCGATCTGCTGTTGTTGCAGGCGTTGTATGACCGCCCGGAGCAGGCGGAGCATCGCACGGCGGAGCTGCGTGGGCGGCTCGGCGCGTGGCGGTCGATGAGCGTGGTGCTGGGCGATGCGCTGGTGCTCGTCGGGCCGATCTTGCTGGCGGCGCTGTTCGTGTGGGGCAGGTTCTTTCCGCCGGGGTGGCTGACGGGCGAGTGGCCGGTGTATGCGCTGGCGGGGCTGGGCGCGCTGTGGCTGCTCTTTGCGATCAAGCACGGCGTGTGGGATCGGTTCAAGCTGGCGCGGACGTGCGGCAGGATCAAGAGGCAGCTGCGGGTGCTGTCGCGTTCGCCCCGCTCGTGGGCCAAGTCGCTGCGCCAGTTGCCGGCGGGCTGCCGCGATCCTGAGGTGCTCCCGATCGGCGAGACCGACGAGGTTCGGTATTCGCTGTTTTCCAGGCTGCGCCGTTTGATCGGCGCGTTCGGGTATACGGGGATGCTGGTGGTGATCGACCGGGTCGACGAGCCGACGCTGGTGTCGGGCGACGCGGACCGGATGCGGGCGATCACGTGGCCCTTGCTCAACAACAAGTTCCTGCAGCAGGAGGGGCTGGGCGTGAAGATGCTCCTGCCCGTCGAACTGCGGCACGCGCTGTTCCGCGAGTCGAGCGCGTTCTTTCAGGATGCCCGGCTCGACAAGCAGAACATGATCGAGCGGCTGACGTGGACCGGGCCGATGCTGTACGACCTGTGCAACACGAGGCTGCAGGCTTGCCGTCCCGCGGGCTCGGCGCAGCTGGCGCTTCTGGACCTGTTCTCGGAGGACGTGACGCGTCAGGACGTGGTGGACGCGCTGGACCAGATGCACCAGCCGCGTGACGCGTTCAAGTTCCTGTACCGCTGCATGACCGAGCATGCGAGCAACGTGACGAAGGACCAGAACGCGTGGCGGATCCCGAAGCTGACGCTGGACCAGATCCGCAAGCAGGAGGCGGACCGCGTGCAGCAGCTGCACCGCGGGATTCGCCCGGCGTGAAGCAACTCAACACGGAGGGATACGGGGAGCCACGGAGGGAAGACGTGGTGGGGTTGCTTGCGCGCCACGGGCGCGGAGCTCGGAAGCGATGAGTACTGAGCGGAATCGGCAGAGGTGAGAGGGAAACAGAGAAGAGGTCCATCAAACCAAGAGATGGCGGAAGTGGTTTCAACGCAGAGGGCGCAGAGGTCGCGGAGAAGAGAAGGGGCGAGGAGTGTGGATGAGGGAGGAGAGCACGGCGGAGCAAATCGCCAAAGGGCCACATGAAGAGGAAAAGAAGAGCACCGATGTCGAGAACGACATGGGTGGCAGGCGGCTGGACTTGCGGCTCAGCGCACGCGTTGGAGGCGGGCGTATTCGAGGACGAGGGTTTTGACGCCGATGCCCTGGAAGTTGATTTTGGCGCGGGCGCTGGGGCCGCTCTCGATGGATTCGACGCGGCCGGTGCCGAATTGAGGATGGCGGACGAGCGAACCGACGGGGAATGGAACGGCGGTGGACGCAGCGACGCGCGGGCGGACCTGCACCTCGTCGCTTTCGAAGCGGGGCTCTTCGCGCCGGCCGCGTGAAGTCATGCCGAAAGAGTCGTCCATGCCCGATTGATCGGAAAGGGTGACGTGGTCGGCGCCGATCTCGCCGAGGAAGCGGCTGGGGATGGTGCGTTCGGGCAGGCCGCGGGTGGTGCGGTATTTGGCGCTGGTGAGGAGGAGGCGTCGCATGGCGCGGGTGATGCCGACGAAGCAGAGGCGGCGTTCTTCCTCCATCTGGGCCTCGGACTCGGCGGCGCGGAGGTGGGGGAGCATTCCTTCTTCGAGGCCGATGATGGCGACGGCGGGGAACTCGAGCCCCTTGGCGGCGTGGAGCGTCATCATGGTGACGGCGCCCTGGGTGGGGTCGACGGCGTCGGCGTCGGCGACGAGGGAGACTGATTCGAGGTAGGCGCGGAGCATCGCGAGCGTGGAGTGCGGGTCGAGCTTGGCGCCGCTCGCCATGATGGGCGAGGGGTCGCCCTCGGGGTCGTACTCGAGCTCGAACTGGCGTGCGGAGGAGACGAGTTCGGCGAGGTTGTCGAGGCGTTCCTCGTCGGATTCGCTCTTGCTGGCGTGGGCCTGGGCGCTGTACATGTTCTCGAGGCCGGATTCCTTGATGACGCGTTCGACGAGCGTGGCGAGCGATTCGGCGACGCCGTGCGAGGTGCCGAGGAAGCCCTCGACGCCGGTCCATGCGTCGAACATCTCGCAGAACTTTCGGCAGGCGGTGGCGGCGCGGGCGGTGATGCCGACGGGCTGGTTGGAGGCGGCGGCGCGGAGGGCGTCGAAGAGGGTGATGCGTTGGGAGGCGGCGAAGGCGTCGAGCTTGTCGAGGGAGGTGTCGCCCAGGCCGCGCGTCGGCACGTTGAGGATGCGTGAGAGGGAGACGGAATCGGCGGGGTTGGCCAGGGCGCGGAGGTAGGCGAGTGCGTTCTTGACTTCTTCGCGTTCGTAGAAGGCGGTGCCGCGGGCGATGACGTAGGGGACGCCGGCGGCGCGGAGGGCGTCTTCCATGACGCGGGAGAGGGCGTTGGTTCGGTAGAAGACGGCCATGTCGCGCCAGGCGAGGCCGGCCTGGGTGCGGGCGCCTGTGCCGCTGGCTTCGTGCTTGTGGCGCAGCCAGTCGACGACGATCATGGATTCGTGCTGTTCGTCGCGGCAGAGGATGGCCTCGACGTTTTCGCCGCCGGGCTTGCTGGTGAAGAGCGGCTTGTGCTTGCGGCGTTTGTTGTGCTTGATGAGGGTGTCGGCGGCGGTGAGGACGGGGGAGGTGGAGCGGAAGTTCTCGCCCAGGGCGATGACGGCGGCGCCGGGGTAACGTTCCTCGAAGTCGAGGATGTTGGAGATGTCGGCGCCGCGCCAGCCGTAGATGGCTTGGTCGGGATCGCCGACGACGCAGATGTTGGGTCGGCGCTCGGGCGAGACGTCGCCGGCGAGGAGCGAGGCGATGGCGAACTGGGCGCGGTTGGTGTCCTGGTACTCGTCGATGAGGAGGTACTGCCAGCGCGCGCGGCACTCCTCGCGGACCATCTCGCTGTCGCGCAGGGCGCGGACGGTGCGGAGGAGGAGGTCGTCGAAGTCGACGGCGTTGGCCTGGCGGAGGGCGGCCTCGTAGGCCTCGTAGATCTTGGCCGCGGTGCGCGTGTAGAAGTCTCCGGCGCGGGCGGCGTAGGCGGCGGCGTCGATGAGTTCGTTCTTGGCGTTGCTGATGGCGGAGAGCGCGGAGCGCGGCGGCCAGTTGGTGGTGGAGAGGTTGAGTTCGTTGATGACCCGCTTGACGAGGGTGGATTGGTCGCTGGTGTCGTAGATGCTGAAGTCGGGCTTGAGGCCGGCCTGCTCAGCGTAGCGGCGGAGGAGGCGGGCGCAGAGCGAGTGGAAGGTGGTGACCGTGAGGCCGCGGGAGGAACGCTCGTTGCCGGCCAGGAGCGTGGCGACGCGCTCGCGCATCTCGCCGGCGGCCTTGTTGGTGAAGGTGAGGGCGAGGATCGACCAGGCGGGGATTCCCAGGCGGATGAGGTAGGCGATGCGGCGCGTGATGACGCGGGTTTTGCCGGAGCCCGCGGCGGCGAGGACGAGGAGCGGGCCTTCCGTGTGGAGGACGGCGCGGCGCTGCGGCTCGGTCAGATCGTCGAGCAGGTCGGCGGCGTTGACGTCGTCGGGCGGATTGTGATCGGCGCGTTCCATCGCGTGTCTTCCGGGCGAATCAGGCGGGAGGGTAGGAGGGGAGAGAAGTGGCAGAGTGGCGAAGCGGCATGGTGCGGTCAGTGGTCGCAATGACCCGGAAGGCATGAGGAACGCGGCATCGAGGCGCCCAGTCGAAAACTGATGGCGAAAGGCGTATCTCGACTGTTTGGTCGGATGCTCCTGGTGCGAGATCACGACTTGTCGTGGTTGTGGTCTTTCTCGTCGGGCTCGCGGATGACCTTGACGACCTGCTCGTGTTCATCCTGGAAGGCGCGGGAGAGATCGGAGAGCGGGCCGGCGGAGCGGGTGATGAGCGAGACCTCGTCGGGGAGCTGGCGGGCGACTTCGCCCAGCACGTCGCCCACGACCTTGCGGCTAAAGAGCGAGCGGCGCGACTTACCCATGATGAGCGTGTCGCAGCCGAACGTCACGGTGTAGTCGAGGATCTCGGCGGGGACCTCGGTGCTGGTGACGTAGATGGGGATGACGGGCACGCCGGCGTCGCGCCCCATGACCATGACGGTGCCGAGCGCTTCCTGGGCGTCGCGGTCGTCGTCGAGCTTGGGGATGCTTCCGGGCGTGACGTCGAGGACGCGCAGGGTGCGGACGTAGATGACGAAGAGGATGGCGTTGCGTTGCTTGGCGAGGCGGACGGCGTATTCGCCCTGGTCGCGCCCGCGGGCCGCGAGCATGATGCGCGGGCGGCCGGGTTCGAGCTTGATGGGCTTCTCGCGGAGTTCGGCCATCCAGCCGGCGGCGGGCTCGGGGACGCGTTCGGCGCGCGAGGCGGCGCGGGCCTTGAGCACAACGCGGACGACGAGCGCGGTGCCCACGAGCCCGGCGGCGAAGGCGGTGGCGTGGGGCTTGGCGACGATGATGGTGGCTTCGATCGCGGTCATGAGCCCCGCGAGGGACCAGAGGCCGGCGCGTTCCCAGCGGCGGATCTCGAGCTTTTTGTTGGCGGCGACGCTGAAGAGGCTGATCGAGATGGCGCCGACGACGCCGATCGCGTAGAGCTCTCCCAGCGATTTGGGGTCGGCCTCGAACATGAGCACGCCGGCGGGGAGGATGCACGCGACGACGAGCGCGATCCAGGGGACGCCGGAGTAGTTGAGCTTGGTGAGCGGGCGTGGCAGCTCGGAGTCGCGGGCCATGGAATACTGAACGGAGACCATGGCCATGATGGCGGTGTTGACGGCGGACATGAGGAGCAGGCCGAAGACCAGGGCGGTGGAGATGCCGAAGATGAGGCCGAAGCTCTCGCCGAGCATTTTTCCGCCGGCCTCGGTCGCGAGCTTTCGGACGGCGACGTCGCGGAACTCTCGAACCTGCTCGGGGACCAATTCGGGCTGGAGCCCGCCCTGGAGTTCATAGTGGACATAGTCGGGCGTGGTCTTGTTGATGAGCTCGGGGAGCGCGTTGAGGGCGAGGCAGAAGATCATGTTGAGGAGGAGGACCTCAACCAGCACGATCCAGATGGTGCGCCGCGCGGTCTTGGCGACGGGCTCGGACATCAGGCCGGTCATGTTGGCGACGGCCTCGATCCCGGAGAGCGCCAGGACGATGCGAACGAGGCTCTCCCAACGCTGCCACGTGCTGTCGATGCCGGGCGGATTCCAGGTGACCTTCTGCAGGCCGGGCCAGACGAAGGGGATGCAGGCGATCGCGATGAGGAGCGACGCGACGATCGCGACGACGGCGATGACGAGGGCGAAGCGGCCGGCGGAGCGAGCGCCGAGCCAGTTGACCATGCCGATCACGATGATCGCGGCGATCGAGAGCGGAACGACGAGCTCGCCGGGCACGTCGAAGTAGTGGAGGGCCTCGACCATGCTGAGCGCGGCGGTGACGATGTAGTCGCAGAGGAGGAGCGTGGCGCCGATGACGGAGAGGGTGGGGGATAGGAGGCGAGAGGCGGTGTACACGCCGCCGCCCTCGGGGAAGCAGCGGCAGATGATGGTGTAGGCCCAGGCGACGGCGGCCATGATGGCGGCCATGACGGTCATGTAGAGGGGCGAGGCGTGCCCGGTGTAGTAGAAGGCGAGGCCGAGGACGTAGAGACGGCTGGTGCCCCAATCGCCGAACAGGAGGGGCCCGGCGTGGAACCACTTGAGGGAGCGCGGGCGATGTTCGGCAACCAGCATGCGCGACGAACCCTGCGCGACTCCGTTCGCTTCGGCGGCGTGCACTCCCACGCCGTGATTCGAGGCCGAGGTCGCCCGGCCCGATGGGACACACGATAGCGGATCGGCGGATCGCGTGAAGGCGGCGGGCGACCGGGCGGTGTTCCCCGAGCGGGGCGCTAACGCACGCCGAGTAGTTTGGCGAGTTCGTCGACGAGCGCGCCGATGCCGGTGAAGACGCCGTGCGGGCCTGATTCACACATGTAGGCGGGCGTGGAGACGATCAGGTTCTTGGCGTCGACGTGGGCCTCGGAGACGCGGTGGTCGACGTTGGTCGCGCCCATCTTCGAGAGGGCGGCGGCGGTGCCCGGATCGGCGCCGATGGTCAGTGTGCAGCCCGGGCCGCCCGAGGAGGTGCCCAGCACGCGGGCCGCGAGCACGGGCGCGATGCAGCACAGGCCGATCGGCTTCCTGGCGGCGTGGAACTCGCGGAGCGTGCGCGCGACATCGGGCTGGACCGAGCAATCGGGGCCCTTGCCGGCGAAGTCGCAGAGGTTCTTGGCCGCGCCGAAGCCGCCGGGAAAGATGACGGCGTCAAAGTCCGCGGCCTTGAGCGAGGCGAGGGTGGCGATCTTGCCGCGGGCGATGCGTGCGGACTCTTCGAGGACGTTCCGGGTGCCCACGCCTGGCTTGTGCGTGGCGTGGTTGACGACGGAGGTCTGCGGCATGTCGGGCGCGAAGCAGGACACGGCCAGGCCGCGGCGATCGAGGTGGATGAGAACGCTGACGGCCTCGGTGATCTCGGCGCCGTCGAGGAAGCCGCAACCGGAGAGAACAACCGCGACGCGTTTCATGGGAGCTCCCTTCGAGGAGATGGAGTCAGGGCGGATTCACATGGAGTTGAGAGCGGCGTGCGGGATTGCGGTGATGGGCAATGGGGAATGGGCAATGGAAAAGGCAGGATGTGCAAAGGACTCGCGCTACGCGATGATCTCCTTCACGAGTTTCCCCGCGACGTCGGTGAGACGGAAGTCGCGCCCCTGGAAACGGTACGTCAGCCGCTCGTGGTCGATCCCGAGGAGGTGCAGCATGGTGGCGTGGAGGTCGTGGACGTGGACGGGGTTTTCCTCGATGTTGTAGCCGAAGTCGTCGGTGCGGCCGAGCGTGGTGCCGGGTTTGACGCCGCCGCCCGCCATCCAGATGGAGAAGCAGCGCGGGTGGTGGTCGCGCCCGTAGTCGTTTGGGGTCATGCGTCCCTGGCAATAGGCGGTGCGTCCGAACTCGCCGCCCCAGACGACGAGGGTGTCGTCGAGCAGGCCGCGACGCTTGAGATCGGTGACGAGGGCGGCGGAGGCCTGGTCGGTTTGGCTGCACTGGTTGGTGATGCCGGAGGGGAGCGAGCCGTGTTGGTCCCAGCCCTGGTGGAAGAGTTGGACGAATCGCACGCCGCGTTCGAGGAGTCGGCGGGCGAGGATGCAATTGGCGGCGTAGGTTCCGGGGGTGCGGGAGGACGGGCCGTAGAGGTCGAACGTCTCCGCGGGCTCGCCGGAAAGGTCGGTGGCCTCGGGCACGCTTGTCTGCATGCGGAAGGCCATCTCGGCTTGTTCCATGCGAGCGGCGACCTCGGGGTCGAGGGTTGACTGGGCTTGGTCGGCGTTGAGCTTTCGGAGCGCATCGAGCATGCCGCGGCGGGTGTGGGGCGAGACGCCCTCGGGGTTGGTGAGATAGAGCACGGGCTCTCTGCCGGCGCGGAACTGAACGCCCTGGTGCTCGCTGGGGAGGAAGCCCGAGCCCCACAGGCGCGCGTAGAGGGGTTGATCGCGCGGCGCGTCCTTTGAAACCAGCACGATGAAGGCCGGAAGGTTGGCGTTGGCGCTGCCCAGGCCGTAGGAGAGCCACGCGCCCATCGACGGGCGGCCGGCGAGCTGGTGCCCGGTGCAGAAGAACGTGATCGCGGGGTCGTGGTTGATCGCTTCGGTGTGCATCGAGCGGATGATGCAGAGGTCGTCGGCGATCTTCGCGGTGTGGGGGAGGAGATCGCTGATCCACGCGCGCGAGCTCCCGTGCTGCTGGAACTTGGTGAACGAGCCGGCGAGCGGGAGGATCGACTGATTGCCGCTCATGCCGGTGAGACGTTGGCCGCGTCGGACCGAATCCGGGAGCGGCTCGCCGTGGTGCTGGTTGAGCGAGGGCTTGTGGTCGAAGGTCTCGAGGTGCGACGGCCCGCCGGACTGGAAGAGATAGACGACGCGTTTGGCCTTGGCGGGGAAGTTCGGGAAGGTCGCGGGTTGGATGAGGTTGGGTGAGGAGGCGCGGGCGTCGAGGCCGCCGGCGGCGAGCGCGATGCTCCCGAGGCCCAGCGCGCTCATGCCAAGGAAGTGGCGGCGCGAGAGGTTCATCAGGTGGTCGGTGCAGCAAAGGTGATTGGAGGTCATCGCGTTTCCTATCGCATCATCACGCTGGCGTCGGAGGCCATGATCGTCGAGGCCACGATCGAGAGAGCGGCCAGATGGGCCTGGGCCTTGGGGTCGGGCTTGTCCGCGGAATCAGGCTTGAGACCGAGGAGCGCCGCGGCGCCGGCGGGGTCGTTGGTATACGCGGCCACTTGTTCGCTCAGCAGGTCAACGAGCGCGGCCAGTTCGTTCGCGCGCGGCTCGCGGCCGGTGAATCGCTCGAAGAGCACGGCGCATTGGGCGGCGGGCGCTGCTTCGTGTTGCGCGAGCGTCGCCGCGGCGCGGGCGCACTCGAAGAAGACCGGATCGTTCCAGATCACGAGCGGCTGGAGCGGGGTGGTGGTGGGCTGGCGACGCGCGAGGCACTCTTCGCGGCTGCCGGCGTCGAACACGAGCATGTTGGGGGGCGGAGCGGTGCGCTTGCGGAAGGTGTACATGCTGCGCCGGTGGGCGTTGTCGCCGGTGTCGGGCGTGTACGCGGATTGCACGTTGGCGCCGGAGTCTTCCCAGATGCCGGGCGGCTGCCAGGGCTTGACGGACGGGCCGCCGACGCGCTCGACGAGCAACCCCGACGAGAGCAGGGCCTGATCGCGGAGCATCTCGGCGGAGAGACGGACGGACGGGCCGCGCGAGAGGAACGCGTTGGCGCGATCGTCGATCCCTTCGCGGTGGTCGCTCGATTGGCGGAACGTCGATGAAAGGACGATGCGGCGCATGAGCGCCTTGACATTCCATCCCGACGCGACGAAATCCGCGGCGAGCGTGTCGAGGAGCTCCTGGTGCACCGGCGCCTCGCCCTGCTGGCCGAGATTCTCGAGCGTGGGCACCAGTCCGACGCCGAAGCACATCGCCCAGAGGCGGTTGACCGCGACGCGGGCGGTGAGCGGATTGGCGGGGTCGGTGGTCCATGACGCCAGGCCGAGGCGGTTGTGGGGGCGCTCGCCGAATTCCATGATGCCCTTGACCGCGCGGTCGGCGCGGACGGGTCGCTCGTGATCGGGCGAGTCGTATCGCCCGCGTGAGAGCACGAAGTTCCGCCGCTCGAACGGCGCGGCCTCCATCACCATGATCTCGGGGATCGTTTCGAGCAGGTCCTGTTCGGCGCGGCGTGCGGCACGCAACGCTTCACGGGCCGCGGTGCACGCGGGATCACGCGCGATGAACCACGCGGCGAGGGGGCCCGGCGCGCGATCCTCGGGCTCGCCGCGGCTGAGGCGCGAGAGTCCTTCGGCGTGAGCACGGATGCTCCCGGGCTTGAAGAGTTCCAGCGCGTCGAGCGGCGAGAGTTCGCTTGTGAAGAGTTGCAGGTCGGCGAGCGAGCCGTTCTTGAATCCGACATCGCGATCGCGGAAGGCGACCTGGAGCGTGCGTCGCGGCGTCGGGCCGTCGAGGTGATCTCGCGTGGTTTGGATCGCGGCGGGCTGCCCGTCGAAATAGAGCTTGAGACCGGCGGCGCGCGAGGAACCGTCGTAGGTCGCGACGACGTGCACCCAGCGCCCGATCGGGAGCTTCTCCGTGGTTTGGATCGCGGCGGCGGAGCCCGGCCACAGGTGGACGATCTCCCAGCACAAGCGCCCGTCGCGGACTAGGAGCTGATAGCCCTGCGGGTCGGTTTCGAGCGTGAAGTAGCTGGTGTGAACGAGCACGGCACGCGATTTCTCGTCGGGGCAGTTGATCCAGAGCGAGAGCGAGATGGGATCGCAACGCCGGAAGTCGGGCGAGTCGTTGAAGGTTGCGCCGGTGTCGCCGTCGAAGAGCGTTGCTTTCCCCGCGGGAGAGTCGATGGCGCCTTCGAGCGGCCAGCGCTTCGTCGGGTCCGGTGCGGAGAGCCTCAGCGCGGGCGACGAATCGGTCGGTTGTTGTGGTTGCTGAGGCTGCTGCTCCGCAAAGACAGCGTCGATCGCGCTCCGCGCGGCACGCTTGGTCGCGGCTGCTTCCGACGCGGCGAGAGAACTCTCGGCGTCTTTCACCTTGGCGCGGAGATCGGCGAGGGCGGCGATCTGCTCTGGCGTGCTGAGGCGCATCGCGGGGCGCGGCGTGGCGCCGGTCGCGTACGGATAGGTGCCCGCCTCGTCGATCGCGCTGAAGAACGAGCCGAGGCTGTAGTAGTCTTCCTGGGTGATCGGGTCGTACCTGTGATCGTGGCAGCGCGAGCATTCGAGCGTCAGGCCGAGGAACGCGGTGCCGAAGGTGCGGACGCGATCGGCGACGTATTCCTGACGGAATTCCTCGTCGATGGAGCCGCCCTCGTTGGTCTGTCGGTGCAGGCGGTTGAACGTGGTCGCGAGCTTCTGTTGCTGGGTCGCGTTGGGGATCAGGTCGCCGGCGAGCTGCTCGGTGATGAAGCGGTCGTAGGGCAGGTTGGAGTTGAAGGCGTTGATGAGCCAGTCGCGCCAGGGCCACACGCGGCACTCCCAGTCGGACTGATAGCCGAAGGTGTCGGCGAAGCGTGCGGCGTCGAGCCAATCGGCGGCGAGGCGCTCGCCGAATCGGGGCGAGGCGAGCATGGCGTCGACGCGGCGTTCGTAGGCGTTGGCGCTGGAGTCCGCGATGAAGGCACGCGTCTCGTCGGGCGTGGGCGGGAGGCCGGTCAGCACGAGCGAGGCACGACGCAGGAGCGTTGCCTTGTCGGCGGCCTTGTTCGGCGCCCAGCCCTTCGAATCGAGGGTGGAGAGCACGAAGCGATCGATCGCATCGCGGCACCAGGATTCGTTCTTGACGGCGGGCGGAGCGATGGCCTTGGGCGCGACGAAGGCCCAGTGCGGTTCGTACTTCGCGCCCTGCTCGATCCACGCGTGGAGCAGCTCACGCTCGCTTGGCGAGAGCGAGAGCTTCGACTCGGGCGGCGGCATCACCTCGTCCGGATCGTTCGAGTTGATGCGGGCGACGAGCTCGCTGTTGTCCGCATCGCCGGGGACGAGCGCACCATAGCCAGCGCCGAGGTCCGCGGTCGCGCCCTCGATCGAATCGAGGCGAAGGTCGGCCTTTCGGGCCGCGCTGTCCGGGCCGTGGCAGCGGAAGCAGCGGTCGGACAGAATCGGCCTGATCTGCTTGTTGAAGCTGATGCGGTCGGCGGGAGCGGGTGAAGGGTCGGGATTCGCGGCAACGGATGTCGGGTCCGGCGTCGCGGGCACCACGAGCGGGTTCGTCGCGGAATCGGGGCGAGGAACGAGCGAGATCGCCGCGAGGAGGAGAGGGAACGCGAGGAACGGGAGCGCGGTGTGCCGCATGTGGGCAGTATAAGAGAAAGCGCACGGGCCACAATGGAGAGTCGTGACGGCGGTGGCGTGTTCGGTGTGATCGCAAATCGCGCCGGATGCTCGGGTGTGCGAGTCGAATCGGTTCAACTCCGAGATCGACGTGGTCAAGTCCGTCGGGCCGGACGTGGCCACGCCACCCGAGGCCTACTGCCCGAGGGCGCGGAGCACGATCGTCGCGTATGAGCCGGAGGGCAGGTCGAATCGAGCGGTGCGTGCGAGGCGGCCTTTGGCGAATTCGTCGGGCGCTGGCGCCGAGAGCGTGAAGTTGGCGGCCGAAACAAAGAGCGGGCGCTCGCCGGGGTCGAATCGGGGGCGGCGGAGCGTCGGGATTTCCAGTTGGTTCAAGATGAGCGACTCGCGCGCGAGGACGAGCTCAACGGCGCGGGCCCAAGCGCCATCGAGGGCTGCTCCCTTGCGTGGAAGGGGCGCGATGAACGGCGAGAGCGCGGGCGGCACAGCGGTGGCGCGGGCGAAGACTAGGGGGCCGTGATCGGTCGGGAGTTCGAGCATTGCGTCGGGTGTGTCGGCGAGCCAGTCGCGTATCAACTCGGCCGCGGCGTGGTTCCAGAGCCACGATTGATATGCGTCGACGCACAGACGCTGGTCGATCATCGGGAGCGAGGCGAACGCGTCGGCAAACGAGCCGCGCGAGGCGAGCACCTCGATCGCGCGGCGGTGGGGCGAGGGCGGCGCGGCGGCGAGCAGGTTGGTCCACAGGCCCCAGTGGGTGGCGGCGGCGCGCGTGAACGCACGGCGCGCGCCGGTGTCCTTCCGCGCGGGCGTGGCGATGAGCAGCTTCAGGGCGGATTCGAAATCGCCCCGTACGAGATGGGCGGCCGCGAATCCCTGGCCGTGGCGCGCCGAGCCGAATCGCTGCTCGCCGAAGTAGTTGGTGATGAGCAGCGAGGAGTGATCGAGGGCGGCCAGCGCGCGGGCGTGACGGACCATTCGCTCGCTCGTTTCGCGCGACAGGCCACGGACGATGATCTCGAAGTGATTGGATTCGATGATCGAGGCTTCGACGGGGGCGGAAGACCAGCCGGCGAGCGTCGCGTGCATCCCGGGCGTGGTGATCTCGGGCGCGAAGCGAGCGGCGGCGGCGAGGTCGCGCGCTTTGGCGCTCACATGCTGGGTTGTGTGCGCGTGCTTGTCCTTCAGGCCCGCGTGGGCGACATCGCCGGGCTTGATGTTGAGCGCCCTGGCGAGACGGGCGGTCGCCTCGGTCGTTGAGAGCGACGTCTTGTGCAGGCGATAAACGGCGCAGAGCGCCCGCGCGTCCGCGGCGGGGCGCAGCGAATCGCGGAACGCGGCGGTCGCAATCTCGTCAACGCGGAAATCGGTTGGGACACGGCGGATGGTCACGCCGAACAGGGTAGTGGGCGAGCCGGCGGGGCAGGGCGAGCGATCGCGTGAAGCCTGTAGACTGAACCTCATGACGAGGATGCGATCAAAGGCGGTGGGTGCTCGTGCGGTCCTTGTGATCTCGTGCGGGTTGGCGGCGGGTTGCTTTGCCAATGACCTGCACGTCGGGCCCGGCCGGGAATTTGCACGCATCGAGGACGCGATCGCGCGGGCGGCGAGCGGTGATCGTGTCGTGGTGCATGCACGAGAGAACCACGAGGCCTATGAGAAGGTCGCGGTCGTGGTTGATGTGCCGCGTATCGAGATCGTGGCGGGCGAGGCCGGCGTCCGGCTTTCCGGTGAGGGCTTTGAGTATTCGGGTGTGGGTCGGGTGCCTCGCGCGATCGTGCAGTTCGATCCTGGCGCGAGCGGCTCGTCGCTGATCGGATTCGAGCTGACGGGTGCGCGGAACGAATCGAACAACGGCGCGGGCGTGCGGATCAACCAGGCGAACGGCGTCGCCATCCGGGATTGCGACATCCACGACAACGACATGGGGGTGATGACGAACGGTCGAACAGAGGCCGGCCGCGGCGACGGCGCGCGCGACCAACGGTTCGAGGGCTGTCATATCCACCACAACGGCTCGACCCGCGAGCAGGGGTATAGCCACAATCTCTATCTGGGCGGGGAATCGGCAACGCTTGTCCGCTGTGTGGTGGAGGCGAGCAGCGCGGGGCACAACATCAAGAGCCGCGCCAGGACGACGATCATCGATTCGTGCCTCGTGCGAGATTCGGCCAACCGCGAGATCGACCTGGTCGACGCCCAGGGATTCACGGATTGCGACGACTCGTTCGCGATGATCGTGAATTCAACGATTCTCAAGCGGGAGGCCTCGACGGGGAATCGCGGCGTGATCCACTTCGGGCGGGACGGTAAGGCGGATCGGCGCGGTGATCTGACGATTCTGTCGTCGATCATCGTGACGCACTACGCCACGCCGGTCGTGCAGGTCACAACACCCGACGCGGGCGTGCGGAGCGCGGCGTCGCTCGTGGTGAATACGGCGAAGCGGCGGGAGAGCGGCGCACTTGTATGCGATCGCTCGCAGGTGGAGCGTGTCGGAGCGAAATAACTTCGCGGCTACTTGATGACCTTGTACCCGAGCAGGCCACGCTCATAGCGCGGGACGGATGGATCGGCGGCGAGCGACCAGGCGTCGATTCCGCCGGCGACGGACATGGCCTGCGGCTTGCCCAGGGCGCGGGCCATGAGCGCGGCCTTCATGGAGCGCACGCCGTGGTGGCACATGAACGCGATCGGGCCGTCGTGGTCGGCGATTTCGTCGAGGCGCTTCTCGAGCTCGTTCAGGGGGATGTGGGTGGCGGAGGGGATGCGGGCGAGATCGAGCTCTTCGCTGGTTCGCACGTCGACAAGCAGCAGGCCGTGGGCCAGCGCGGTGCGTGCGTCGGCGGCGGTGATCTCGTACTCGGGTTTGAATGGACAGCCCGCCGGCAGGCCGCGCGAGTCGAATGGAGAGCCGGCGGCCATCAGCGCGAACTCCCATCGGGCTTGGCGGGAGCGGTTTCAGCGGGCGCGGTTGCGGGCGGCGCTGAAGGCGGCGCAGCGTCGGGCGATGCGGTGGTGGCCGGCTCGGTCGCGGGTTCGGCCTGCGCGGGCGGGCGATTGGAGTTGTCGTCCTCGCTTGCGGGATTCCCCGGCGTGAAGATCAATTCATCTTCGTACGCGGGCGTCATGCGGTGGGGAACGTTGACGTCGCGCGTGGTGTCCATCGTCTCGGGACGCTCGCCGCGGTTGCGCACGCGCTCGTAGCTTCCCATCGGGCTCCACGCCTTTCGCCAGGGCTGGTACATCGCCATCGCGAAGGGCATGCGGACCAGTTCGAGCGACGCGTGGATCGGTTCGAGGATGCTCTCGAAGAAGCGATCGCGCGACCACGTCGATCCGCCGTCGAGTTCCAGCGCGCTGGAGGTCGTGGGATACTCGCCGCGCTGACGCTTGAGCGTGCTCGGCCCGTTGGGAAATTGCACGCGGTAGGTGGGGCGGTGCTGCGTGCCGTCGACGGAGAGCGAGTAGACGGCCTGCTCCCAGCCCGAGCGATCGAGCGAGGTGAGCGAAGGAGGGTCGTCGGCCCGCTGGGTGTCCTCGCTGCTCAGCACCTGCGAGGCGGGCCGGAACGTCTGGAGCGTTACGTCGTCGCCGATGCGATTGCGCGAGTTGCTCTCGGCGCAGCCGGGGATGAGCGCGACGAACGCGCCGAACGAGATCACGCTCGCGATACCGATCGCGGCGGTGTTGCTCGTGGGGGCGTTCGGCGAGTGGGATGAGCTGGTCGTCATGGGCCGTTCGTCCTTGATTCGATCCGCACGGTGCTCAAGGGTATCACGTCAATCCGGGCGGGACTCGGGCCGCGGTCCGAGGGAGTCCATCGCCCGCTCGACCTCGTCCTCGTTAAAGCCGCGGCGTGCGAGGGCGGCCGCGATGCGACGCCACAGCTTGGCGTCGAGCATGGTCTCGAGCTGGGCGCGAGACCGCATCTGCCTCCCGGGCGGCTTCGATCGCGTGCCGGATTTGCCTGTGAGCTTCTCGAGAATCTGGCGTGCCGCGGCGAGGGCGTCGTCGGCGCCCCGACGCCCCAGCATGGCCGCGTCGATGGCGCTGGCGGCGAGTGTGTCGTCGATCATCCGCCTGGCGAGGCGGTCTTCGAGGCGGAGGCGCCCGACCGGGCCGCCCTCGAGTTCGCGCGCGATGGTGTGCTCCGCCAGACGGGCGTCGCTCACGAGTCGGGCGCGTTCGAACTCCTCGACGACGCGCGACGCCAGGGCGCCGCTCGCGCCGCGCGCAATCAGGCGCTCGCGCAGCTCGTCGCTCGAGCGATCGCGCACGCGGAGCAGGTTGACCGCGGCGCGCCGGGCGGCGTCGAGATTCAGCGGCGGGCGTGGCTTTGGGCTTCGAGCCATGGCTTGCGTGTGGTCCGTCGCGTGCGGGCGATCTTCGTTCCGCGGAGTTCAGTTGATCTGATCCAGCAACTCGCGCATTTCGGACATCGCGTGGGCGTCGCCAGCGGCCCTGGCGGCGTTGATTCCCCGGTTCAGCGTCTCGATCGCGTCGTCGGTCTGTCCCGACTCGCTTTGCACACGAGCCTTATGAAAGTACGCGTAGCAATAGGCCGGGTCGGCGGCGATGCACCGGTCGAAGTAGGCAAATGCCCTGTCTTTCTCGGCGAGTTTGGCGTGTTCCATCGCCAGGGCGTAGAGCACGAACGCGTCGGCGGGGTCGAGGGCGAGGAGTTTTTCGAGCTGCGGGATGCTCGGCATGGGGCAAGTGTACCGGGCGAGAGCGCCGGGGTATGCTGTGGAAAACACCTCGCCCGCGCGCCGGCCGTCCGTCGCTCCGGGCGACTTCTCGGGAGGTCTTCCATGGGCAGCACCACGATCGGCATCATCGGTTCGGGGCAGATGGGCGGCGGAATCGCGCTGGTCGCGGCCGTGGCCAAGCACAACGTCGTCGTCTACGACAAGGCCAACGAGGCCCTCACCAAGTGCAAGGCCGATCACGCCAAGCGCCTCTCCCGCGAGGTCGAGAAGGGGCGCATGAACCAGGGCGACGTCGACGCGGCGCTCGGGCGGCTGAAGTACGTGCACCACGTGGACGGCCTGAAGGACGCCGAGGTGGTGATCGAGGCGATCGTCGAGGACGCCAGGGTCAAAGCCGAGCTCTTCGCGATGCTCGCCAAGATGTTCCCGGGCAACCAGATCCTGGCGACGAACACGAGCTCGATCAGCATCACCGAGATCGCGGCCGCGGCCGAACACGCGCACAAGGGCGCGGGCGAGCGCGTGATCGGCATGCACTTCTTCAACCCGGTGCCGGTGATGAAGCTGGTCGAGGTGATCAAGGGCAACCAGACGAGCGCCGCGACGACCGAGCGGGTGATCGCGCTGGCCCAGTCGATGGGCAAGACGCCGATCCCCGCCAACGACCGCGCGGGCTTCGTCTCCAACCGCGTGCTGATGCCCATGATCAACGAGGCGTTCTACGCGTGGATGGAGGGCGTCGCCGAGCCGGCCCACATCGACGAGATCATGAAGCTCGGCTGCAACTTCCCGATGGGCCCGCTGCGCCTGGCGGATTTCATCGGGCTCGACACGTGCGTCCACATCATGAACGTGCTCGCCGACGGGCTGAACAACGACCGCTACCGCGCGTGCCCGCTGCTCAAGCAGCTGGTGGCGGCCGGACGCATGGGCGACAAGTCCGGGCGCGGCGTGTTTGATTACACGGCGACAAAGTAGGCAATCCGTGCGAGGCGCTCGGTGTGCGCTTGCCTGTTGAAGCGTGGGAGACGTGGATGCCACAGGCCACTCGGGCGAGGACGGCACTTGCGGGCGTTCTTGCGGTCGCCGCGTGGATGGGCGCGATCACTCTGCCGGCGACGGCGTTCGCTCAGGATGACAAGCCCGCGGAGTTCGTGCCCGGGCCTCTGGTGGATTACGGGCAGAAGCTGTACGAACTGACGATCCGCGATCAGGATCTGACCGCGCCGAACGGCTACGACGCGATGGTGCGGATCGGCGCGATCTTGGATGAACTCGATCGGGACTTCGCGTCACGCTACGGCGGCCCGGACCAGAAACCCGAGGATTGGCCCGATTCGGTCGGGTATCCGAGCGACTTAGATGCGCTGGCGCGCCCTGACACGCCGGAGGAGTCGAAGCGGATCACGCGTGAGTACATGGCGCGGATCGAAGCGAGCGGGATTCCGGCGGAGCTGCGGGCGCTACGCGACCGCCGCTTGTATGTGAGGCCAGCAGCGATTGGAGCGTTGATCGATGTCGTGCGTGGGGAGATCGGTCGCGGGCGAGCGCTGGTTCGATTTCTCAAAGCGAGTTCGGCGGACGCCGCCACTCGCGGCGACTGGGAGAGGGTTGCTGAGAATGTGGTCGAGATACGCGCCATTGCGTCTGCTCTCGGGCGAGAGGCGGATCTGATCTCGCACTTTGTCGCGACCGCGATGGACACGGTCGCGGTGCAGGTCATTCGCGATTCTGTGGGTGTGAGCGAGCCGGATCAAGAATCGCTGGTTGTCCTCGCGGATCGGATCGGACGCGAGCTCCCGTATCTATCACTCTCCAGGGCGATCGAGGGAGAGCACTTGTGGTATCTCGATATTGCACAGCGCGTGCATGATGCGAACGGCCGTTTCGTGCCGTCGGAGTTGGAGCGGCTCGCACGGACAACGAGGCAAGTGCAGTTCCCGCAGCGGGCACCGGAGTTGATGCCGGATCGCGCCGCGTCCGATGCGATGGCCGCTCAGCTGTACGCACGACTTGGCGAATTAGCGCAGCTTCCGCGTCGGGATCGTCCGCGGGGTGTCGAGGGACATGTGGAACTCGGGGTTCTGTGTCCAAAGTCGTTTGTCGTTGTTCAAGTCGTTTTCCCAGACGCAGACAGGGTGTGCAGCGCGTCAGATCGCCACTCGATGCAGTTGCATGCCGCTTCCCTCATCATCGCCCTCGAGCGATGTCGACTCGCACGCGGCATGTACCCCGAGAGACTCGGCGAGTTGGTCCCCGAGTTTCTTGCCGCGGTCCCCGACGATCCCTACAGCGAGCATGGCTTTGTCTACAAGCGCGGCGACAACCCCGCGGCCAAGGGCGGCTACACGCTCTACTCCGTCGGTGACGACGGCGAAGACAACGGCGGCACGCGGGCCGAGCACGAGTTCGACGCGCTCACGCCGACGGGTAAGGGCACGGACTTCGTCTTCATGCCCGCGGCGAAGTAGAGCGAAGTGCGAAGTTGAACGAAGCCGTGCAAGGGTTGCAAAGAACGAGCATCGACCAGGGCGTTTCTTCGCGGGCGTGCGCAGCTTCAGCGTCCCAAGGCGATGGAAACACCCCGAAGCCGGATGATCGCAGTCTCCGCCCTGGCCCGGTTGACGCGTGCCGGTCGACGACCGTCGCAACCGTTGCCATTCCGCGCGGTACCATGGGACATGCACGCACACCGCCACGGCATGTCCACGCTCAAGGTTGTTCTGGTCGTCTTCGTGCTGCTCGTGCTGGGCTTCTGCGCCTGGTCGGGGTGGCTCGTGCATTGGGCGCTCAACGCCACGCCGTCGATCACGGTCGACTACGGCGAAAAGCTCCACGCGTTGACGATGAGCGGGCAGGACGCCTCCGCGAAGAACCAGTACGACGCGCTGCAGCGGATCGGCACGACGCTCAAGCAGGTCGACGACGAGTTCGCGCAGAAGTATGGCAAGGCCGCCGACGCGCCCGCCGACTGGGACAATCGCCTCGGGTATCCCGTCGATCTCTCGGCGATCTATCTCGCGGACGTGCCGCCCAAGGCCAGGGCGATCGCGCTGGAGTATGTCGAGCGGGTCAAGGCGACGGACCTGCCCGCGGACATCCGGGCGCTGCGCGACAGCGGTCTCGTGGCGCGTCCCGCGCCGTCGGGCGCGCTGATCCAGCTGATCGTGCCCGAGCTGGCGGACAGCCGGAAGGCGGCCCGATTCAGCCGCGCCCGCGCGGCGCTGGCGGCGGAAGCGGGGGAGTGGGACGCGTTTGTCGACGCCGTGGCGGACGTGCGCGGGTTGTCGCGCGCGGTCGGGCGCGATCCGATCCTGATCGGGGCGCTGGTGAGCATCGCGATCGACACGCAGGCCGCCGACGCGCTCCGCGACGCGATCCTGGGCCACGACATTCCCGCGCCGGCGCTCCAGAAGCTGGCGGCGGTCTTTGCGGACGATCCGACGCGCCGCCCGATCCGTGATTCGTTCGAGGCCGAACGCCTGTTCTTCATGGATGTGTGCCAGCGCACGCACGACAAGTCCGGGCGGTTCATCCCATCCGCGGCGGGCGGCCTGACGGGCACGGGCGGGCCGACGGGCTCCTCGCCGCCGATCGCGAACGTGGTGGCGATCGCCATGCCGTCGCGCGCCCAGACCGAGGAACTGGCCGACCGCGTGTATTCGCGCTTCAAGGAGCTCGGCGAACTGCCGCGGAAGGACCGGCGTGGCGACGCGGACGATTACATCGGAATCGAAGTCCCCAGGCGGTACATCCTGCTCCAGCTGATGATCCCCGCGATCGGCAAGGCGATCAGCGCCCGCGATCAATGGGTGCAGCAGCAGCACGCGACGCGGCTCATGATCGCGATCGAGCGGTACCGGGCGGCCAAGGGCGAGTATCCCGAGAAGCTCGAGCAGCTCGTGCCGGCGTTCGTCGAGAGCATGCCGACCGATCCATACTCGGATTTGGGCTTTGTCTACAAGCCCGGCGAGGACCGAAAGGCGCGGGCGTCGTACACGCTCTACTCCGTCGGTGAAGACAACGAGGACAACAGCGGCAAGCGGGCGGTGACCGAGCTCGACGCGCTCCGCAAGGACGGCAAGGGCACGGATCTGGTGTTCATGCCGAAGAAGTGAGGAAGAAATCGCGAAGTCACGAAGTCACGAAGTCACGAAGTCGCGAAGTCACGAAAACTGGCCCGCGAGTCTCGCCTTCTGGCGTGATGCGCGCCATGGAGAACTGTCGCTGAGCGCAAGGGCGAATCGAGATCGCGACGGGCGATGGGTCGCACCGCGATTGGCGCGTAAGAAACCTGCCTGAAGCGGGCGGGTTTCTTGTTCAAAGCTCGCGGTTGCCTCGCCGATTACATCGCTTTACATCGCTTCAACGACCATCGCGACCGCGTTGCCGCCGCCGAGGCACAGCGCCGCCACGCCGCGCTTGCCGCCGGTGCGATGGAGCTGGTGGATGAGGGTGGTGAGCACGCGGGCGCCGGACGCGCCGATGGGGTGGCCCAATGCGATGCCGCCGCCGCAGATGTTGAGCTTGGACTCGGGGACGTTGAGCGCCTTGATGTTGCAGAGGACCTGGGCCGCGAAGGCCTCGTTGATCTCGAAGAGGTCGATGTCGTTGACGCCGAGCTTGGCCTTGGCGAGCGCGCCCTTGATGCCCTCGATGGGCGCCGCGAAGATGTCCTTGGGCGCGATGCCCGAGGTGTGATAGCTCACGATCCTGGCGATGGGCTTGATGCCGAGCGATTCGGCCTTGGCGAGGCTGGCGACGACGATGCCCGCGCCGCCGTCGGAGATCTGCGATGCGTTGGCGGCGGTCACCGTGCCGTCGGGCGTGAAGGCGGGGCGGAGCTTGGCGACGCTGTCGATGGTGGTGTCGGCGCGGATGCCCTCGTCATTGGCGACTCCCGGGCTCTTCTTGTCGAGGCACTGCTCGCCCGTGAGCGCGACGATCTCGCTCTTGAAGTGGCCGGCCTTGGTCGCCTCGGCTGCGCGCTGGTGGCTCTGCACCGCGAAGCGATCCTGGTCGGCGCGGCTGATCTCGAACTTCTTGGCGATGTGGTCGGCCGAGTTGCCCATCGCGCAGGCCTCAAACGCGCAGGTCAGGCCGTCGTGGGCCATGTGATCGACCAGCGTGCCGTTGCCGTACTTCACGCCCTCGCGCACCTTGGTGAAGTGGGGGGAGGCGGTCATGTTCTCAAAGCCGCCCGCCAGAACGAGGCTGTTGTCGCCGGCCTTGATGGACTGGGCGGCGAGCATGACGGCCTGGAGGCCCGAGCCGCAGACCTTGTTGACGGTGACGGCGGAGATGGTGTCGGGCAGACCGGCCTTGAGGGCGGCCTGGCGCGCCGGGTTCTGGCCCAGCGAGGCCTGCAGCACGCAGCCCATGATGACCTCGTCGATCTGCCCGCCCAGCTTGTCAAAGCCGCCGATCGAATCGACCGCGGCTTTGAGGGCATAGGCGCCGAGCGCGGGCGAGGGGACCTTCGACAACCCGCCGAAGAACTTGCCGATCGGGGTGCGCTTGGCGGCGAGGATCACGGGCTGGGCGGTCATGGGAAACTCCTGCGAAAGGCCGATCGGCCGGTGGAAAAACGAGAAAAACCGCGGCGTGCGTGGGCACGCCTCGCGACGGAATGAGATGCTAGGGGAGCGGGCGGACGGCGGTGGAATCGCCGGCGCCGGCGCGGGGAAACGAAGGGTTGTTTTGGAAGGGGCACGCGATGTGGGAGCTCTTCTGGGAGATCCGGCAGCAGCAGCAGATATGGGGGGCCGAGCGCAAGGCCGGCGACGCGCAAGCCGACGCGCGGAACGCGAACTCACGCGCGATCGACCTGGAGCGTGCGGTCGACTCGCTCGTGATGATCAGCATGGCCATGGCGAAGCTGCTCCACGAGCGGGGCGTGTTCAGCGAGCAGGAACTCGAGACCAAGGTGCGCGAGATCGATCTTTCCGATGGAAAGCTTGATGGGAAGGTGAGGCTCGATCCCAAGCCCTGCCCGCAGTGCAAGCGGATCGTGGCCGCGCGACGAGCAAGGTGTCTATATTGCGGCGCCTCGATGTACGACGATCTGCCGTCTTGAATCGCTTCGTCGCAGGTGTGCGTATGGGCCGCGCGATTCCGCCAGCCACGCGCTCCCGATTCCTGTTTTCTGATTCTCCATGCCAGATTGTGCTTCAAGACGCGCGTCGCGGCGCGGACTCTGGCATCTGTGAAGATGGGGAACGCGCCGGACTCAATCCCACGCGCGTCCACACGATCCCACGTCCGATCGGTGTTTCTGGCCTATGCGGAGGGCCGGTACGTCGCGCGTACGGGAGGCGATGGGACCCCCGGATTTCCACATTTTCCGCGTGATTGTCGCCTTTGCCGTCCGCGACGCCCGATGGAACTTCTGCTATGCTTGTGGGTACTAACCTTGTGGCGATCGAGCGCCGCGTAGAGCGCCGACCGCCCGAAAAGGGGATTTCCGATGTGTGCGCTCCGTTCCGCGTCGCGTCTTGCTCCGCTCGCCGCTTCGCTGCTGGTGGCATCGCTCGCCGGCGCCGCGCTGGCCGGCCCGGATGGATGGGGCAACCGAGGCCGCGGCGATGATCACGGCCGCGACCGTGGGCATTCGAGCTCGTGGTCTTCGCCGCGTTATAACAGCCATTCGTCTGTGTCGGTGTCGGTCGGATTTGGCTGGGACAACGGGTACGCCCGGATCTCGACGTACAACCGAGGCTGGGATCGCTGCGATCCGCCGCGTTCCTGGTACCGTCCGTGCCCGCCGGTCTATTGCCCTCCGCCGCGCCCGGTCGTGTATTGCCCGCCGCCGGTTGTGATCGCGCCGTGCCCGCCGCCGGTGTACTGCCCGCCGCCCGTGGTCGTGTCGCGCCCCGTGGTCTACGAGACCCCGGTCGTGGTGGAGCGCCCGGTGTATGTCGAGCGCCCGGTCGTTGTCGAGCGTCCCGTGGTCGTCGAGCGCCCGGTCGTGTATCAGTCGACGACGGTCGTGACGCAACCGGTGGCGGTTGAATCGCCCGTGTACCGCGTCAATCCGCTGGCGATCGACCCGCAGACCGCGACGCTCTATTGGTCCATGGGCGACGCGACCAAGGCCATCACCGGCCTGCGCGCGTACATCACCGATCACCCGACCGACGCTGTCGCCAAGCGCCTCATGGGCATGATCGCGATCGATCAGGGCCAGGTCGAGTCGGGCACGGGCTGGGTGTACGACGCGTACGCGACCGATCCGGCGCTCGCCTCCAAGCCATTCGACGCCAATGGCGCGGGCATCACGATCGATCAGATGAAGCGTCTGCAGCGGGCGACGCTGGACGAGGCGGCCCGGACGGGCTCGCCTCGGGCGTGGCTGAGCACCATCGTGCTGCTGCAATCCGAGGGCAAGAACGACATGGCCAGGTCGACGATGACCAAGGCGACCGAGGCGGGGCTCCAGACGACGATCACCGAGCCCCTGCGGGTCGCGATGGGCGGTTGAGCGAGCAATCTGATAAGATAATTGAAGACTGTTGCGATGCTGTGGTCCTCAACTCATGGGGGATTTGCGGTGGCACTATTCATGTCTCATCGATCGCGCGTCGTGCTTGGCGCGGGGCTGCTTTCCTTTGGACTTTCGGCTTGCGATCGATCTCCATCGGCTCCGCTGTCAGTCGCAGCTGGCGATCGAAAGTCCGACGCCCGAGAGACGCGTTCCGCAGAGTTTGTTCAGCTTGCGAAGACTCTCGGTGACCCGCTCTTGGATTCTCGGGAAATCGAGACCATGCCGGCGGACGAGGATGAGGTATTCGCCGCGGCGAAAGCGAAATTAGTTCAGTACAAGTCAATGAACGAGGCGTCGCCGAAGATTGCTGCGTTGGCAGCACAGGCCGCGATCGCGCAGGAACGATTCCTCGACGCCCATCGCACTCTCTCAACCAGCAAGGGTGGCGGTGCCGATGCGCTTCTTTTGACCGTCGGGATCATGGCGGGCAATGCCCCGCTCGCGTTTTCGGGCTTGCAAGGCGCCGTGCATGGTGAGGCGGAGCGAGGCCAAGTACTCCGTGAGTACGCGTCCGCGTTCAACGACAATCGTTCGTCGCAGCTGGTCTTGGCGTCGATTGCGGGTGAGTTCTCGGGCGCGTCCGTCCCATCGCATGTGGTCTCGATCGATCTTGATGAATCGTGGGCCGGAACCACGACGCCCTTTGATGTTCTCACCCTCAGAAACAACAGCGGTTCGTTGCTCAAGGACTGCCTTGTGCAAGTGACGCTCCGGGGAAAGGACAAGTCGCGCAAGCGAAATATCCATTTCGTGGAGAACTGGCCTGCGGGGACTTCGAAATTCGCACGTTACGGCATCGGTACAACCGTGGGAGACCAGACTCTCGGAGCGCAGACCGTCATGGGTGTGCAGGACATACAAGTGTCGATTTGGTCCCCGAGTTTCTCCGCAGAGAACATCACCTATGTCTACGCAGGAGCAGAGCGCGACAAAGACATCGAGTCGCTGTGCCAAGGAAAGCTTGCCCTCAAGGTTGAACGATACGACGCGGGCTTTCTCAACTTCGTGCCGACCGTCGCGTTCACGTTGGACGGTATCTCCGAGATTCCCGCGCACACTATCGCGGTTCGGTTTTTGAGAGACAAGGCGACGCTTGATCGGAACTGGGAGCAAGCACCTTGGAAGAAGGGGCAGGTTCGGCGTTTTTCGCCGAGAGATCTTTCGTGGTGGCCGCGCACACTGGAGGTTAGCATCTCCTTCCCTGATTCGGGCTACGTGTGGCGCGACTCATTCACCTTCAAATAGCCGTTTCCATCGCACGGAATCTTCGTCGGGCTCGAGTCCGGTCTGCGATGCCAGAAGAATCTCATTGGTCTGCCTTGGAAATCGGAACCTTGCGCGGCTTACGCTTGCGCTCTTCCAAGGAAACACCGATGCCCGAGAAAATGCACGTCGTTCTTCCCGCCGACACCAACCAGGCGCTGGGTCTGGCGCGGTTCGCCATTGAGTTCATGTCCGACGACCGCGAGACGATGGGGAGGCCCGACGCCGCGGTGCTCGAGCGGGCCAACCTCTTCCACACCGACGCGGTGATCTGCGGCCTGTCCGCGATCGCGCTCAACACCAACGCCCCGACGCTGCTGCGCCGCGAAGCGGCCCAGTACGCCACGCCCATCGCGGGCTCCGGGAGCTTCGCGGGCGTGCCCTGGGCCAAGGGGTGCGTGCGCACGGGCGTCCCGGTCTTTGCGTCGACGCAGGACGTCGCGGTGGAGAAGGCGATCGTCGCGAACTGCGCCGCGGTGCGCGAGTGGGACTCCAACGGCACGAATTTCGGGTATTCCGAGGAACGCCCGCACCATCGCGCCGGTGAATTCGGGCACAACGACTTCTACTCCGTCCCCGTCGCGGCGGCCCAGATGCGCGGCAAAGGGGGCGAGTTCGCGCTCCGCGGCATGATCCTGCTCGATGAGATCCGCGGGCGTCTGGCCGAGGTCTTCAGCCTCAAGACCTACAAGATCGATCACGTCGTCCACGGCGCGATCGCCTCGGCCGCCACGTTCGGCGCGATGATGGGCGCGACCGCCGAGCAGATCGAGTCGGCGATCGGCATGGTCGTCGCGCACTACATCCCGTTCCGCGCGATCCGCGCGGGCAAGCAGCTCTCGGACAGCAAGGGCGCGTCGGCGGCCATCTCGACCGAGGCGGCGATCCTCGCGGTGAAGCGCTCGATGGCGGGCTTCCTCGGGCCGCGCGACATATTCCGCAATCCCGAGGCGATCTTCCGCATCTTCGAGGGCCCGGGCCAGATGTTCCAGAAGGTCGGCGCGACCGGCGCCAACACGCAGAAGAAGGACGCCTCTCCCTTCGATCTCGTGCTGTCGCGGGCGGGCTCGGACTTCACGGTGATGGGCATGCACTTCAAGCTCGGGCTGTACGAGCACCAGTCGGCCGGCGCGCTGCAGGGTCTCATCAACCTCATCGGTCGTGCCCCGTCGATCCTCGACGATCAGTCGGGCGACTGCATCAAGTCGATGGTGGTGCGCGCCTACGAGCCGGCGTTCGGCATCATCGGCGACCCGGCCAAGCGCGACCCCAAGACGCGCCAGTCCGCGGACCACTCGATGCTGTACCTCGTGTGCACGATGCTGCGCAAGGCGCTCGAGCTCCGGGCCGCGAAGAAGTCGGCCAGGCTCGGCTGGAAGGACCTGATGCTCACGCCGCACGACTTCGACAAGCGCGCGATCCACGACGACCTGACACGCTCGCTCATGGCGAAGATGACGTTCGAGTGGGGCGGCGAGGAGTACGACGCCAGGTATCCAGAGGGCATCCCGACGTCGATGGTGATCATCGACGACGAGGGCAACGTGCACGACAGCGGGCTGGTCATGTACCCCGGCGGGCACGCGCGCAACGCGATGGGCCCCGACAAGGTTGACCTCAAGGACATCCTGTCGCACAAGTTCCAGACGCTGGGCAAGCTCGCGGCCGACGACCCCAAACCCATCATCAAGCAGATCAGCGGCCTCGAGAAGAAATCCGCTAAGGACGTGGCGAAGCTCTACGACTTTGCGATCAGGCCGGTGGCGTTCGAGGAGTGATCTTGAGGCTGGGCGGACGACGATACAACGGCCACAAGCCCCGCTCATCGCGGGGCTTTTCATTTCAGGGAGTACGAAGCGATTGCCCCGCGCCCCGGTTGCTCATTCGCGGCTCCGGATTTCGGCGAGGGTCGATTCCTACCGTCGTGCATGGCACTCACCGATTACCTCACGCTCGGGCGTTCCGGTCTCCGCGTTTCTCCCCTGTGCCTGGGCACAATGACGTTCGGCACGGACTGGCCGATCGGCGCGGATGCCGAGGAATCGACCCGAGTGCTGAAGGCGTATCTCGACGCGGGCGGGAACTTCATCGACACCGCGAACATCTACACACGCGGGCATTCGGAGCGGATCATCGGCGACTTCTTCAAGCACTCTCCCTCGCTCCGCGATCGCTGCGTGATCGCGACCAAGTTCGGCGGGAGCCTGTACGAGGGCGACCCCAATGCGGGCGGGAGCGGGAGGAAGTCGATCCACAACGCGTGCCACCACTCGCTCCGGCGGCTGCAGACCGACTCGATCGATCTGTACTGGATGCACTTTTCCGACGTGTACACGCCGATCGACGAGACGATGCGGGCGATCGACGACCTGGTGCGCGCCGGCAAGGTGCGCTACGTTGGCTTTTCCGATACGCCCGCGTGGCGCGTGACGCAGGCGATGTACGAGGCCAGAATCCATCACTGGACGCCGCTGATCGCGCTGCAACTCGAGTACTCGCTCGTCGAGCGCACGATCGAGGGCGAGCTGGTCCCGGCGGCCAAGGAGTTCGGGCTGGGAATCACCCCGTGGTCGCCGTTGAAGGGCGGGCTGCTGAGCGGCAAGGTGACGCGGACGAGCCGCGCGGGCGAGGGGCGCGTGTCGGGCGAGAACTTCGCACGCCATCTCAGCGAACGGAATTACGCGATCATCGACACGCTGCTGGCGGTTGCCGGGGAAACCGGCGCGACGCCGGCGCAGACGGCGCTGGCGTGGGTGCAGTCGCGGCCCATGGTCGCCAGCACGATCATCGGAGCCCGGACCGTGGCGCAGCTCCGCGACAACCTCGCGTGTCTCGATGTGAAGCTCTCGCCCGATCATGTTCAGCGATTGAACGAGGTTTCCAAGCCCACCCTGAACTTCCCGCATGAGTTCCTGCACACGACGATCCCGACCGTGATGCACGGCGGCGTCTCGATCAACGGCATCACCCCCAAGCCCTGGGACCTGGCGCCCAAGTCCGACGCGGAACGCCACTAGATCGCGCGGCCCCGCGTGCGAGCGGCACGGACCGTGGCCCGCCGATGTGGGCCAGCGGCCTGAACGCAGCGTGTGCATCTCTGTTCGCCTATTTGACTCTCCGGGCAGCGGGCCATTTGCTTCGCCATGCTCATTCCACAGACGCTCAAGGCGGTGTTCGATCGCGGGCTTTCGTATGACCGGTACGTCGCGGGCGGCACGCACGACCAGCGCGAGTCGTGGTCGCGCGTGTATTCGCGCACCTCGCTCGCGCCCACACAGCGCGAACTGGTCGCGTCGTTCACGCGGACGATGCCCGTGCTGGTCACGTCGGGCTTGTGGTGCGGCGATTGCTCGGCCCAGTGCCCCATGCTGGCGCGGATCGCCGAGGCGAACGCCTGCATCGACCTTCGCTTCGTCGATCGCGATCGTGAGAAGGAACTGGCAGAGCAGGTGCGGATCTGCGGCGGGCTCCGCGTGCCGACCGCGATCTTCATGAACGAGGATTTCGAGTTCGTCGCGCTCCGCGGCGACAAGTCGTTGTCGCGCCTGCGCGCGATCGCGGCGCGCCAGATCGGAGCGGCGTGCGCCGTGCCGTGGGCCGAGACCCCCCCGGACGAGGCGGTGGCCACGTTGTCGGACTGGCTGGGAGACTTTGAACAAACTCACCTGCTTCTGCGGCTTAGTCCGAGATTGCGCGAACGGCACGCCGACTGATAAGAATCGGTATTCGTTCGGTATTTTCGAGCCGATTTTGCCGATTTTGACGTGTTCCGGACGTTGCAGGTGCTCTCTCTGTCTTGACATGCGCAAGCGTTGCGTTCATACTGCGCATGGAGAGATGCTCTTTTGGGAGAGGGAGTTTCCGCTGTTTCCGCCCGGTGTGTTCTCGCGGACGTGATTGATCTGTGAGAGATCCCTTGCGCCGCGAGGCCGAGGGGAGGGTCAAATCACACCGGGAAGTGCGAACCTCTTGAACCCAAAGGGCGTCGAACTCGGTCGGTCACGGCCGAGGGGAGGGTGTTCTCGTTTCCGCGGCGTCGGCGTGTTGTCGGCGTCTCTTCTCGCAGTGCTCTTGATTAGGAGGGTTTCAAGTGAAGAGCATGATTCTTGGTGTGGTTGGTTTGGCGGCGCTCGCTGGCACGGCCAGCGCGTCGGACATTGATGTGACGGCGACGTTTGTCGACAGCTACGACATGGGTGTGGCGACCACGGTCAACACGAACCGTGACGTTGGCCAGTTCTACGCCAACAGGACGAACTTCTCCGGGTTTGCCGCGATCAACGGCGGCGCCGGCGTCGATCCTGCCAACGGTGCAAACACCATCACAAAGCTTCTCGCAGACGACGTCAATTTCCACCCGTTCTTCATCGGTCAGAACGTCTCCAAGATGTATTTCACGGTGGCTAACCTCAATACGACCGCGGTCAGCGCCCGCGCTCGCCTCCGCTTCTACGCGGACAACGCCGGCGCGCCCGGGACCGCGCTGACCGGTTTCAGCTTCAACCCGATTTCGTTCACCGCGAACACCGTCAGCTCGTTCTTCTTCGCGCCCAACATCTCGTTCAGCACGAACCACATTTGGATCGGCATGACCTTTGACAACAACGGCGGCGCCACTGGCGCCACTCTCGCTCAGCTCAACAACCTGGGCCAGGGCCTGTACAACCCGCCGGTCGTCGGCACCAGCGCCGACAAGGCCTTCCTGACCTCGAGCCAGGGTTCATGGCTCTCCAACAACCCCACCGGCTCGGTGTTCAATTACGGCGGCAACCCGGTCGCGAACATTGGCTACGAGCTCGACGTTCCCGCCCCCAGCGCGGCCGCCCTGTTCGGTCTCGTCGGCTTCGCCGCGTCTCGTCGTCGTCGCTAAGTCTGATTTGACGGACTCGTTCCGTCAGGCGTCGTTCTTTCTTTCGTAGCTCCGAAAAGTCTCACGCTCCAAATGTGACTTTCGTCGTACGTGTGAATGAACGATCCTGATACCCCTCGCCCCGCGTTTTACCCGACGCGGGGCGTGTTTTTTTGGCTGGCACTGCCGGCAACAGGCACTCAACGCGGGGGGATCCAAGAAGCGACGGGACCCGTGTGCCGCTTGATCTACAGTCGTTCTGCGATCGGCCCCAGCCACTCCGCAACGTCCGAGATCTCGGCGCGTGTCCCCCTTGCATGGCCCGGGCCGCACGGGTGGTGTCCTTGATCGACAATCCATCGTCCCTCGGTGCACTAGCGAGCGGCACGGGCCGATGGCGGTTCTTATGGACTTCGGAAACCCCGCGTCGCTCTTCTCGGGCCTGTTCATCGGGCTCATCGGCCTCGGGCTGTTCATGTACGGCAAGAAGGCACAGCGCCTGCCGCACGCGCTCACGGGGCTGGCGCTCTGCGTGTTTCCGTACTTCGTGACGTCGGTCGCGCTGTCGTGGCTGATCACGGCCGTGTGCCTGGGCGGGCTCTATTTCGTGTCGCGCGAGGGTTGATCCTTCGACCGCGTCGCGTTCGCTCGCGGCTCGCCGGCCCACTCGATCGCGTTGCGCAGCAGGCGCACGAATCCCTCGTTCTTGAAATCGTCGGGGTGCCCGAGCGTGGTCGTGAAGACGCGCCCGTGCCATTCGTTCTCGAGCGTCCACGCGACCGGTTCGACGGGGCGATCGGCGGGTGCCGTGCCGGATTTGTCGAGCGATCGCCCGCGCAGCAGCACGCACGCGCCGGCCGGCGGGAACGTGCCCAGGGTGGGCGTCGACGGCGGATTCAGGCAATAGAGCCAAGAACGCGATGTGAACGCCTCAACGCTCTTGAGCAGCGGGTTCTGTCGGTTGGTGTCGTCGATCGCGACGGCGGTGGAGGAGTCGTGGCCGTAGTGATAGATCCACGGCGCGCCGAGCACGCGCGGGCCGAAGGAGTTCCACGATGAGAGCTCGCTTGCGGCGTCGTAGGCGAAGGCGTGCGTGCTGGTGCGGATGGCGACGATCCCGCCGCCGCGCTTGAGGTGACGCGCCAAGGGCGCGAGCTGCGCGCTCGGCCAGCGCTGAAAGCGGGCGAAGATCACGACGACCGCGGCGTGGTCGATCGCCTCGGCGCCGGGGAGGTTGTCGGGGGTGTCCTGGTTCGGCGCGGGCTTGAGGAGCACGCCGCGGAACCGCGCGGGATCAAGGCTCTGGCGGAGCGATTCGAGCGACGCCGGGGAGTCGTACTCGGGCTCGGCGGCGATCAGAACGACCAGGGGAAGCGGCGTGGTTGGTTGGCTCGCTTTGGTGGTCTTCGGCCGCGGATCGGGCGTGAGGTCTTGAGTTCGCCCCGCGCCCGCGAGTGCCGCGAGCACGGAACAGGCCACGAACAACGCCGACCATGCGATGAAGGGTTTGGCGATCATGCGGCAAGCGTACCGCGCCCCGCGGGCGCGGGCGGCCTTTCATTGACGCTCATGGACGGCGAACTGGACATCATCGCGACGTCGGCGTTTGGGCTCGAGGCGGTCGTGGCGCGCGAACTGGAGCACCTGGGCTATCAGCCCAAGATCCTCTCGACGGGGCGCGTGTGGTTCCGCGGGACGCCGGGCGATGTCGCACGCGCGAATGTGCGTCTGCGGGCCGCCGACCGGGTGCTGGTGCGCGTCGCGAGCTTCCAGGCCGACAACTTCGACGCGCTCTTCGAGCGGACCAAGGACCTGCCCTGGGAGCGGTGGATCCCGCGCGACGGCGTGTTCCCCGTGAACGGGCGCAGCGTCAAGAGCCAGCTCTCGAGCGTGCCGGCGTGCCAGCGGACCGTGAAGAAGGCAATCGTGGAGCGCCTGATGCGCGGACACTCAACGCGCGAACTCCCCGAGACGGGCGTGCGCACGATCATCGAGGTCTCGATCCTCGAGAATGTCGCGTCGATCACGCTCGACACCAGCGGCGAGGGCCTGCACAAGCGCGGCTACCGCGACATCGTGGGCGACGCGGCCCTGAAGGAGACGATGGCCGCGGGGCTCGTGCTGCTCAGCGTGTGGAACCCCGATCGCCCGCTGGTCGATCCGTTCTGCGGCACGGGGACGATCGTGATCGAGGCGGCGATGATCGGTCTGGGACTCGCGCCGGGGCGTTCGCGTTGCTTTGACGCGGAGAACTGGGCGTGGATCGGCAAGGACGTGTTCGATCGTGAGCGGGCCGTGGGCCATGTGCCCGCACGCGAGAAGCTCGCGTACACGATCCACGGCTCGGACGTGAGCGAGACGGCGCTGGCGCTCGCGCGGCGGCACGCGGAGCGGGCGGGCGTGGCGCGGCACATCCACTTTCAGAAGCGGGCGTTCGCGGACCTGCAGAGCAAGGCCGAGTATGGGTGCATTGTCACCAACCCGCCGTACGGCGAGCGCATGGGCGAGGACGAGGCGATTGAACGGTTGTATCGCTCGTTCCCCGAGGTGTTGCGGCGGTTGCCGACGTGGTCGCATCACGTCCTGACGGCGCGTCTCGATCTTGAGCAACTCGTGGGGCAGCCGGCGACGCGACGCCGGAAGCTCTTCAACGCGCAGATCGAGTGCACGTACTACCAGTTCCTGGGCCCCAGGCCGGCGACGCGCGAAGAGCGGGCCGGCGGCGCGGGCGAGGACGCGAATGCGGACGCGGATGGAAGCGCCGAGGCGGCGCCGTCGGAGGGGAGCACGGAATCTTGGGGCAGCGCGGTGCAGTCCGCGGATGGCCCGGGCGCCGAGGGGGAGCCCGCCAGCGGGGCCTCACGCGAGCAAGCCCCCGCGATGCCGGCGTTCGGCGGGCTTCGCGATCGCGATCGTCGCGAGCTCGATGAGTTCGAGGGGAGGCTCGCCAAGCGCGTGCGTCACCTCCGACGCTGGCCGGACAAGGGCATCACCTGCTATCGCATCTACGAGCGGGATTGTCCGGACGTGCCGGTGACGATCGATCGGTACGAGGACCACGCGCACATCTTCGAGTACGAGCGCGAGCACGGGCGGACGCTGGCGCAGCACATCGAGTGGATCGACGACATCGCGCGCCGCACCGCGCGGGTGCTGGGGATCGACGAGTCGCACGTGCACGCCAAGTCACGCCCGCGTCAGAAGGGGCTCACGCAGCACGAGAAGCTCGATGAACAGGGCACAACGCTCGTCGCGCACGAGGGCGGCCTGAAGTTCGAGGTCAACCTTACCGACTACGCCGACACCGGGCTGTTCCTCGATCATCGCATCACGCGCGGCATGGTCCGCGACCTGGCCGCGGGCAAGCGCGTGCTGAACCTGTTCTGCTACACCGGTTCGTTCTCGGTGTACGCCGCGGCGGGCGGCGCGAAGGAGACGACCAGCGTCGATCTGTCCAACACGTACCTCGACTGGGCCGAGCGGAACATGCGGCTCAACGGGCTTGAAGGCCCGCGGCATCGCTTTGTTCGATCGGATGTGATGGAATTCCTGCGCGGGCACCGCGCGGGCGCACACTACGACCTGGCGATCGTCGATCCGCCGACGTTCAGCAACAGCAAGAGCACCGAGGTGGACTGGGACGTGCAGAAGGCGCACGTGGAGTTGCTCACGCGCGTGGGCGGGCTGATGCCATCGGGCGGCGTGGTGTACTTCTCGAACAACTCGCGCCGGTTCAAGCTGGACGAGGCCGCCCTGGCGGAGGTCTTCGAGATCCGCGAGATCAGCCAGCGGACGGTGCCGGAGGATTTCCGGAACGAGCGAATCCACCGTTGCTGGAGGATGGCGGTGAAATAGACGGGAACCCGGGGCGCTCCCGAGCGTCTATCGCGGAACCCGCGCGCGGCGGGCCAGGAGTGCACGCATGACGACGGCAGGGCAATTGGCGGCGTTGACGCTGACGGCGGTTGGTTCTGTCTGCGGCATGGCGTCGGCCCAAAGCGTGTCGATCGTCTCGCTCCCCTGGAGCACCAGCGGCATGTCGGCCGGGCCTCTGGCGCGCGACTATCCCGCCGCCGACGACGCCAAGGACATCTGGGTCGTCGAGGATTTCCGCACCGATCGCGACTGGCTGATCGATCGATTCAGCAGCACCGGGGCGGGGAGCGTCGCGGCCACGAAAGACGTCCACGTCGTCATTCTCACCGATTGGCCGACCGTCGGCTCGGTGGTGATGGAGAGCGTGCCCGGCACGGGCAAGTACGTGAACGCCTCGCCGTGGGGCAGGCACGAGGCGGCGTTCGGAATGCAGCGTTTGCGCAAGGGCAACTACAAGATCATGTGGTGCACCGACGACGGCGGAACGGGCAGCCCGCCACCCGTGATGTTCGTGAGGGCGGGGAACTACGCCGTCGGTTTCGGTGATCCCAACAACGCGTACCAGTACAACTCGGGCGGGGGCTGGAACCTGCCCAACGGCGTGCTCGACCCGGTCACAGACGATCTCAACAACCAGGGAAACCCGATCGGGGTGAACTTCAAGCTCACGGGCGTTGAAGCGCCGCCCTGCGACGCCGATTTCAACGCCGACGGCTTCGTGAACGGGAATGACTATGACCTGTTCGCGGACGCGTTCGATGCCGCGGACCCCAGCGCCGACCTGACGGGCGACGGCTTCGTCAACGGCGATGACTACGACTTCTTCGCCGAGCACTTTGACCTTGGGTGCTGACGCGTCGGGGCGTCATCGATCTGCCGGGCTGGGGGCGCTCGCCCCGGGACGCGAGCTGCAACCGGCCGAGCTTTCATGCGGTTTTCGGACGATTGGGGTTTTCCGACTCCCACGCGATTCGTGTATCTGACAGGACCCGCGAGTCCTCTTTGCCTTTGGGCGGCGGCGCGCCGATATCGCGCGTGCCCCGAACGGTGAACGAAGGAGTCGCGGATGAACGTGCTCTCGATCCTGGCGGCGGTGTGCTTGGCGGCCGCGGCGGCGAACGCCGACGTGCTCTACTCCCAGCCCCACACCGGCACAGCGACGCAGTACCAGTCCTGCTACATGGACCCCGACGGCAGCGACCTGGACGAGTTCGTCTGGGACAGCTTCTCGCTGACCCATGCCGCCAACATCACCGGCTTCACGTGGCGCGGCGGCGGGGCGGAACCGATCACGAACTTTGAGATCGCGATATACGCCTCGATCGCCAATGATCTGCAGCCCTACCTGGGCGGCCCGCCGCTGAAGCACTACTTCACCGCCGACTACGGCGCCGCCAACGCGGGAGAGACCTACGCGGGCACGTTCCAGGGCGTGCCCATGTACGACTATCACTTCAACCTGCCTCAGGCGTTCTCCGCGGATGCGAACACGGTGTACTGGGTGCAGATCATCGCGTGGACGCCGACGTGGCCCTCGTGGGGCCTGGCGGCGGGCTCCGGTGGGAACGGCACGCACTTCGCGCGCGTGCTCGCCTCCACCGGCGACTTCCGCTTTGTCACGCTCGGCGGCGACACCGCTTTCTCGGTCATCGGCACGCCCAAGAACTGCACCGGCCCGTCCATCACGCAGAACCCGACCCCCCAGTCGATCTGCTACGGCGCCTCCGGCGTGAGCTTCTCGACGGCCGCGAGCGGCACCGGCACGCTCACCTATCGCTGGCGCCGGAACGGCGTCGCGATCTACGACGGCATGAACAGCGGCGGGTCGATCTGCTCCGGCGCGACCACGCCGACCCTGACGATCACGAACCCGAACTACTGGTACGACCCCGGCGCCTACGACTGCATCGTCTACAACGCCTGCACGTTCGCGACCTGCGCGAGCGCGACGCTGAGCGTCGGCCAGGGCTCTCCTTCCATCACGACGCAGCCCGCGCCCGAGCGCACCTGCCCCGGCGGCGATGTCGCCTTCAGCGTGACCGCCTCCGCGAGCCCGACGTCGTACCAGTGGAAGAAGGGAAACGTCGCGATCTCCGACGGTGCGGGCGCCAGCGGCGCGATCTTCTCCGGGGCGCACACCGCCTCGCTCTCGATCTCGGGCGCTCAGACGGCCGACCAGGGGAGCTACTCCTGCACCGTCGGCAACGCGTGCGGGAGCGCGACCAGCGACGCCGCGTCGCTCGCCGTGTGCCAGGCGGATTACAACTGCGACGGCTTCGTCAACGGCGATGACTATGACTTTTTCGCCGGCGCGTTCGACGCGGGCGAGCCCGGCGCGGACTTCAACCACGATGGCTTCGTCAACGGCGACGACTACGACGGCTTCGCCGAGTTCTTTGACCTGGGTTGCTGATCGGCTCAGTCGATCGGTCGGGCCCAGCCGGAGTCTTGCGGGCGATGCGGGCGAACACTCCGCTCGTCTTGCCCGTTTTCTTTGAGGCGCCGGTGTCTACTTCTGCGTCTCGTCCTCGCCCACGTAGATCACATAATCGGCGCGCCCCTTGTCCTCGTCGCGCAGCGAGCTCGACTCGGCGTCGACGTACGAGACGGTCACGACCTTCGCGCCCGGCGCGAGCTTTCGCAGCGCCAGCACCGTGCCGCCCTCGTGGTTGACGTGGAAGCACCCGACGACCAGGAGCGTCGGCGTGCGACCGCCCTGGATCGAGCGCGCCACCGACTCCGCCATCGTCCAGTCCCACATCGACTGCGAGCGGAACGAGTCTTCGATTCGCTTCTTCTGCTCGGCCTCGTCTTCCTTCTGGCCGTGGGCCGCGGCCCCCGCGCCCATCACCTTCTGGAAGTCCTCCCAGTACCTTCCGGTCGGCAGTTCGTCGGGGATGCGCCACAGACGCTGCTGCTCGGGCGTGAGCGTGCGCAGCTTGTCATAGCCGTCGGCCCGCGCGACGCGGACGTAGCGGCGCGGGGCGTTAGCGGCGACGACGCTCCGGTGGTTGGACTTCGCCGTCTCGACCATGTAGCGATGCCCGCGCGGGTAGTTGCCCTCGTTGCGGTTGGCGGCGGCACGGAACTGCGCCTCGTCGGTCAGGCCCAGCACATAATCGTCGAGCTTGGCCTGCTCATCGCGCTCGAAAAACTCCATCGCCAGAGTCGCGTTCGGCGCCTTGGCGACCAGGTCTTCAAACAGCGCCGCGGCCGAGGGAAGCCCGCGCGGGTGCCCGTGGTTCTCGCCCACCAGCACGGCGTCGGCGCCGGCGGCGGCGGCGACAAGGTCGTTCCAGTTCGCGACGGTCCCATCATTCCCGCGGAAGACCGTGTACCCGCGCCCCGCGTTGAGCTGGTCGGTCGTCGGGCCGCTGATCGCCGGGTGATTCGCGGGCATGCTGGAGCATCCAAGAGAAAGCAGCGCGAGGGCCCCGCAGAGCGTGAAGGGAAGAAGCTTGTTCATGGCGACAGCGTAACGCGCCCGGAGGCGGGCCGTGCTACGCTCGCGGGACTTTTTCCAGGGCGGCGCGCGATTGCCCGTGTCCACAGCTTGGAGACCCGCGATGACGACCGGCCAGACCTTCCGCCAGCTCCCGTTCATGGGCGTGATCCACGTCAACAACGAGGCCATGAAGGCCGGATGGATCATGGGCGATCCCAACTGGTCGAATCTGGGCCAGGGCCAGCCCGAAGTGGGAGAAATCCCCGAGGCGCCCGCGCGATTCTGCGAGCTGAAGATCGATCCATCAGACCACGCCTACGGCCCGGTCGAGGGCATCCCCGAGTATCGCCAGGCCGTCGCGGACCACTACAACCGCCTCTATCGCAAGGGCAAGAAGTCGCAATACACCCTTGAGAACGTCATGATCGCGCCGGGCGGGCGGGCGGCACTGGCCCGCATCGGCGCGGCGCTGGGCGTCGGACGCCTCGGCTATTTTACGCCCGATTACACCGCCTATGAAGACATGCTCACCACCTTCTCGCGCGTCGAGCCGGTGTGGATCGAGCTCGCGGCCGCCCGCGGCTTCCGGATCGATCCCGGCGAACTCGAGACACGCGTCGAGAGAGAGAAGCTCGGCGCCCTGCTCATCTCAAACCCGTGCAATCCGACCGGCGTCGCGATCCGCGGGAGGGAACTGGCCGCGTGGCTCGAGCTCTCGCGCCGGCGCGGCGCCACGCTCCTCTTCGACGAGTTCTATTCGCACTATCACTACACGCCCGGCACGGACTGCGGCGTGTCGGCCGCGGAGTTCGTCGAAGACGTCGATGCCGATCACGTCGTGCTCGTCGACGGCCTGACCAAGTGCTTCCGCTATCCGGGCTGGCGATCGGGATGGGTGCTGGCGCCCAAAGGCGTGATCCGCACGCTGACGGCCGCCGGCTCGTTCATGGACGGCGGGCCCAGCCGCCCGATGCAACGCGCCGCGATCGAGGTCCTCAGGCCCGATCGGGCCGACAAGGAGCTCGCGGCGGTGCGCAAGCACTTCCGCGCCAAGCGGGAGATGACGCTCGCGAAGCTCAGGGCGATGGGCGTGAAGTTCCCCGCCGAGCCCGAGGGCACGTTCTACGCGTGGGGCGATGTCTCGGGCCTGCCCGCGCCGATCAACACGGGCGAGGGCTTCATGCGCCGCGGCTTCCAGCACCGCGTGCTCACCGTGCCGGGCGAGTTCTTTGACGTCAATCCGCACAAGAAGCGCGGCGGGACCTCGCCGCTCTCCACGTTCGTGCGATTCTCCTTCGGTCCGCCGGTCCCGAACCTGACCGCGGGCCTGGATCGCTTGGCGGAGATGGTGAAGTCACTTCGTTGAGGAAGGTGTCGGAGCGCCCGGCACGTTCGCGCATCGCCCGTCCTTGCACGCCGGCGGCGTGTCGCCCAGCGCCCGGGCCGCAATCGCGCTGATCCGCACGCGATGACGAGCGAACAACACGTACAGCCGATCAACCATCGGCCTTGCGATGGGCCACGCGGTCCACGCCAGCAGTCGGCGGTGTCCGACCGCGGCGTACGCGCGCCGGAAGACCTCCATGCCGCGCAGCATCGTGCCGTCCGGCGCGATGCCGTGGATCTGACCCATGAGCGCATCCATCGTGACGCCGAAGGCGCCGGCTTCAAAGTCCGGCGCGGTGATGTCGACGATGCGGAGCCGGCCTCGCTCGCGATCGAGGCGTTGCATGAACGCGGCCTCGCGCCGGCACAGCGCGCACTTCCCGTCGATCAGGATGGTGAACGGCGTCGAGTTCATCCCGGTTGGATTCGCGTGCCCCCGCACATGGATTCAATCGCACCTGGCGCCGGGCCAGATGCCTCGCGAACGTCTGCGTTCAATCCCGCCACGAGGGGGGCCTAGCGCACCACGATGTCCGCGTGCCCGCTGGTCCTGGGCCAGAGATTGGTCACGGTCAGGTTCTCGGCCGTATCCGCCGGCCCTGCACCGGTCAGGATCGTGTCCTCCAGCTTCGTCCCGGTGATCGTCGGGTTCCAGCCGACAAGCTGGCGCGGCTGGGCGCTCCGCGTCTCCGTGGGGGTCGCGACAAAATCACGGCATTCGTAGCCCATGGGCCCGCCCTGGTGGTGCAACTGCCATTCGTCCCCGAATCCCGCCGCGCGGTACGCGTCGATCGCCGTCGCGAGCGCATCGCACCAGCGCACACCCGGCCTGGTCGCGCCGTGATATGCGTGCTCGACGCTGCACACCGCGTCGTGCCGGCGCCTCAGGTCGGCGTCCAGCGGGCCGAAGCTGACCAGCCGGGTCACGCAGGCGATCAGGCCGTGACGCCGGGCGCAGGTGACGCCCATGGCGATGCGGTCGATCCTCTTGCCGGTTGCGATGGGGTGCCGGTACTTCTTGATGCGATCATCGGAGGCGATGAGGATGACCGGCGCGCCGATGCCGCGGTCGCGAAGACGCGACGAGATGAGCCCCGCGAGCCGGTGCTCGCTCATGCCGGGCGAGAGCTCGCGCAGCATGACCTCTTCCAGCGCCTCGGCCGTATCGCGGCACAGTTCACGCGCTCGCCGCACCTCGTTCGGCGTGAGCGACGCACGCAGGTCCGCCAGCGGATCGTCGGGGAAGTCGGTCGCGAACCGCCCGTCGGGGAGCTTCAGCGCCGGCCCCCACCAGTCCGACTGCATGATCTCCCAGCCCTCGACGGGTTCCTCGCCGCGGAAGCGCGGGGCCTCGATGTTGGTGGTGAAGATCACCTTTCGCCCGGGCGTCCAGAGCAGCGTCGCGAAAGCCAGGTCGCTGTGGTCGACGATGCCAAGGTCTGCGCCGCCCGTGACCCACGACGCGTTCGAGCGTCGCCGGATGACCACGCCGTCGTAGTTGTTCTTGGCGCACCAGCCCGCCAGGCGAGTATCGATCTCGTTCATGCCGTCACTGTACCGCGCCGAAAAGGGCGTGGGCGGGAGTGGAAGGGCGGGCGCGGGTTTGCCAATCGTGGGGCGTGCCGCACCAGCGCGGATCAAGCGCCCGCCCGCTCGCGCACACCAGCGCTCCGTGTCTTGTGCCGACCCGTCCAGCGGCTCCTGCTCTTCAGTTCCCTTCGTCTCTTGGCTTTTTCCGTTTCCCCAGCGGCTGATGCCCAGTGCCAAGTGCCTTCTTCCTCAGCATCCCCCTTCGAAGTACGACGCAAACTCATCGAAATCGTCGCCGTTCACGAACCCGTCGAGGTTGAAGTCGGCGGTGGCAGTGCCCGATTCGAACGCGCTGGCGAAGAGATCGAAGTCATCGCCGTTGACGAAGCCGTCGTGGTTGAGGTCCGCGGGGCACGGGCCGCCCATGTTGATGGTGAACCCGCCGCGGATGATCCGTGTCTCGCCCGGCGCGAGCGTGAGGGTCCACTGGAACGCGGCGGCCGCGTCGCCGTTCACCGGGCCGACGGCGTTGGAGAGATTCGCCGAGCCGCTGTTCAGCTTGTTGCGCAGCGACGTGCCCGTTCCCACCTCGAAACGCGAGGCGCCTGTACCCACGAGCTCTGAGTAGGAGTTGGTGCTGGTATCCTTCTGTCGCGCGAGCACACGCGAACTGTCGGCGATCTGAGCCGTGTCGTTCGTCGCGGTTGCCTCGAGGTCCATGTCGACGAGGTTGAAGACCTGGAACGTCTGCGTCGTGGTGCTGTGGCTCTTGAACTCGAGCGTGTGCTCCACCCGAACCTGGTGCGGCGAAGGCCCATCGAACAATCGCACGATCAGCCTCGCATCAAACCGCTCCTGGCCCACGGGTCCGGGGCCCGCGTTGGTCCACACAAACGTCGCCTCGTTCTCGCGATAGGTCTCGGTCGGCGTATCGAGACTGCTGAACGGGCGGTTCGTGTTGTTGCCCGTGGTTCGGTAGTACCACGAGTACTTGTACGCCTCGTCGTTGAACGTCGCGTCGGTGAAGAGCGTGGAGTCGCCCGCCGCGATGCTGAAAGGCGGGATGCCTTGGAAGATCATCACCGCGTCGCCGTCGGCGATAGCCCCGCCCGCGTGTGCGCCACAAGCGATTCCCGCCGCGCCAAGAAACGCGACCATGCCTCTGCGGATGAACTGCTTCGCCATGATGTGCTCCCTCCCAAGAGCGCCGGAGCCCTTGGACCCCGGCAACAACATCATACCGCGCGGCCCGGTGAAACCGGAGTCGATCTCATGGTGTCTTCGCACACCGATCAGCAACCGGCCTCGAAATGCGACGCGAAGACGTCGTAGTCATCGCCATTCACAAAGCCGTCGAGATTGAGGTCCGAGGATTGGCCGCCGGCATCGAACACGTCAACGAAGAGGTCGTAGTCGTCGCCGTTCACAAAGCCGTCCCCGTTGAAGTCAGAGGTGCAGGGCTGGCCGCCGTAGCACTCGGTGTTGACGAGCGACAGAACGGTACCATTATGCACAGCCTCCGCCGTGTTGAGGCTCCACTGGGCCGGCGCGAGAAGCTCGTTCTGATAACCAATGGACGCGTTTGCCCCGCCGTTCCAGCCCGGCCCCTCGATGTCCTGGTAAATGAACTGGGCGTAGACGCACTCCGCGGGCCCGGGAGTGCCGCCGAAAATCTTGATCTGGAACGTGCCCGGCGCACCGAAGGGCTTGGAGGGCTTCGCCGTCCATTGGATGATGACGACGCCTGGCAACGCCTTCCAGTGGATCGCGCCGACATGGTTGCCGATGTCGGCCCAGTACGGCAGGAGCGCCTTGCCGGCGCCGAACGCCGCAATTGATGGAAGTGCCGCGGGCGTCGGGCCAAGGTTGGTCGAAGGCGGCGAGAACCCCACCCCGCCGTTGTTTCCGATGATGACGGATGACCCAAATGGGATCTGACCATTGCCGATCGGCATGGTGAACGCAAAGGCCTCGTCCTCGTCACCCAGATCAACGAAATTGCCGCTCTGCGAGATGTCAGTAAACGATCCCGGAAGCGTGTTCACAATCGTGTACTGCGCCGCCGCCTGTCCGACCATGAGGAGCATGGCCATGCACACCGACATACGCGCGATGACAGCCTTCATTGGCACTTCTCCGTAACAACCCTCAACCATGCCGCCAAACAACCAGCGACATCGCCCGCGAGAACTCACGGGCCTCCCTCCAAGCCATCCCAGCCTACCAAATCGCGCAGGTCATTGTCCAGCAAGAACTTCAAGCGGCGATCGGTTCCCGGACGGGCGGCTGCTGCAAACCGCTTGGAAATCACGATAATGACCCTATGCCAACCACTTCTCTTGTCACCGGGGCTACCAGAGGCATTGGTCTTGAATTCGCCCGCCAGCTTTCCGAGCGTGGCGACGTCGTCCTCGCGACCGCCCGCGACCCCAAGAACGCCGGCGAGTTGACCTCGTTCCGACTCTCCATCGGCGGGCTCGATGTCTCCGATCCGATCAGCATCGAAGGACTGACCGAGGCCCTGGCGGGGCGACCGATCGACGTGTTGATCAACAACGCGGGCGTGGGCTCGCCCACCAAGTCGATCAACGACTGCACCGCCGACGAACTGCAACGCGTGTTTATGATCAACAGCGTCGCGCCGATCCTGGTCGCCAAGGCCGTGCTCCCGAGCCTGCGCCTGGGCAAGCGAAAGCTCATCGTGAACATCTCCAGCCAGCTGGCGAGCATCACCAACAACACGGGCGGCTCGTCGTACGCGTACCGCGCCAGCAAGGCCGCCCTCAATCAGCTCAACAAGTCGCTCGCCAACGAGCTGGGGCCCGAGGGCTTCACATGCGTCGTCGTCCATCCGGGCTGGGTGCGCACCGACATGGGCGGGCCCAGCGCGCCGATCCTCCCGCCCGACAGCGTCAAGATGCTCCTGAAGCTCATCGACGGCCTGACGCCCGCCGACAACGGCAAGTTCTTCAACAACGACGGCACCGTCCTCCCCTGGTGATGCCCTTTCGACCTCATGGTCATCCGCGAAGCCAACGCCGCCGACCTTGACGCGATCTTCGCCATCTACGACCGCGAGGTGCTGCACGGCACCGCGACGTTCGACACCGAACCGAAGACCGCCGCGCAGCGCGCCGAGTGGCTCGCGGGCCATGCATCGCCGCGCACGCCCGCAATCGTCGCGGAGCTTCCGGGCGGCGTGATCGCGGGCTGGGCCACGCTCTCTCTCTGGTCGAACCGGTGCGCGTACGTAAGGGCCGCTGAAAACTCGGTATATGTCCACGCCGATCATCGCGGTAAGGGCGTGGGCGGTGCGCTGCTCGATGATCTCATCGCGCGGGCGAGGCGCGCCGGGCTCGGCGTGGTTCTGGCGCGGGTCGTCGAGGGCAACCCCGCCAGCGTTGCGCTCCACGAATCCCGCGGTTTTCAGACGATCGGCGTGATGCGCCGCGTCGGCGAGAAGTTCGGGCGAATCCTCGACGTCCGCCTCATGGACCTGCACCTGGACCTCGGGCGATGAGGGTGCTCATCCTTCACAACCCATCGAGCGGCACCGGCGCCCGCCGAGCGCTCGTCGATGAATCCGAACAGCTCCTTCGCGCCGACGGGCACGAAGTCTCCCGCACGGCCCCGACCGACGCCGGCGCGTCCGACGCGATCACGCACGCCGAGCTGGTCGTCCTGGCGGGCGGCGACGGCACGGTGCACCACGCGCTCCCCGCCCTCTCTCGCTCGCGGGCCGCGATGTACCACCTCCCCCTGGGCACCGAGAACTTGTTCGCACGCCATTTCGGAATGGACCGCCACGCCGTCACGCTCCGCCGCGCCGTTGCAAACCCAGCCATCGCCGAGATCGACCTGGGCGAGGCAAACTCCACGCTCTTCTCGCTCATGGTGAGCGCCGGCCCGGACGCAGGGGTCATCCACGACCTCGCCTCCATGCGCCGCGGCCCGATCTCGCACCTCACCTATCTCGCGCCCATCCGACGCCAACTCTCCATCACACCCGCACCCCTGTGGATCGAGGCCGATGGCACGACCATCGTCGAGGATCGCCCCGGCTGGGCCGTCGTCGCCAATCTGCCCGACTATGGCATGCGCGCCAACCCCGCGCCCCGCGCCGACGCGACCGACGGCTTGCTCGACGTCGTCTTCATGCCCGCGGCCTCCACCTGGTGCGCCATCCGCTGGTTCCTCGCCGGGCGGTGGGGGACCGCCGAGCGCCACCCCGACCGAGTCTTTGTCCGCGCCTCGCGCGTCCGCATCGCCTCGAGCCAGAGCGCGACCGCCCCCGTGCAGGTCGACGGCGAGCCATTCATCAAACTCGCCGACACGCCGCGAGACGGTTTTTCGGACGTGCTCGACATTGTCTGCCGGCGCAACGCCCTGCGGGTCCTTCTGCCGCGGACGCGCACCCACGCCTGACGCGCACCTATAGTCCGCGCTCAACCTCTCCAGCGAGAAACACCATGCTCCGTCGAACGCACACCTGCGGCGAACTCCGTGATTCACACGTCGGCCAGACCGTCCGCCTCAACGGCTGGGTCAACTCCTATCGCGGGCACGGCACCGGACTGGTCTTCATCGACCTCCGCGACCGCTTCGGCATCACCCAGGTCGTCTTCGACGGCGCCGATCTTGGCAACGAAATCCTCGAGACCGCCGACCACCTCCGCAACGAGGACGTCATCGCCGTCGAGGGGAGCGTCCGCGTCCGCGCCGGCGGCGAGAATCCCAAGCTCATCACCGGCAAGATCGAGGTCGTCGTCACCAAGTTTGAACTCCTCAACAAGACCGCCAACCCGCCCTTCCTCCCCGACGACACCGGCTCGGGCGGCAAGCTCGCCAACGAGGAACTCCGCCTCACGTACCGCTACGTCGACCTCCGCCGCCCGACCATGCAGAAGGCGCTTGCGACGCGCCACAAGCTCTACCAGGCCACGCGCCGCTACTTCGACGAGAACGGCTTCCTCGAGATCGAAACCCCGATCCTCTACAAGTCGACCCCCGAGGGCGCGCGCGAGTTCCTCGTGCCCAGCCGACACCTGCCCGGCAACTGGTTCGCGCTCCCGCAGTCGCCCCAGCTCTTCAAGCAGATCCTGATGGTCGCGGGCTGCGACCGCTACATGCAGATCTGCCGCTGCTTCCGCGACGAGGACCCGCGTGCCGACCGCCAGGCCGAGTTCACCCAGATCGACCTGGAAATGTCGTTCGTCCGGCGCGAGCACGTCATCGAAATGATGGAAGGATTCGTCCGCCGCCTCTGGAAGGAAATGTGCGGCTACGACGTGCCGCCCATCCAGAAGATGGCCTATCGCGAGGCGATGGAGCGTTTCGGCATCGACCGCCCCGACACGCGCTACGCCCTTGAAATCGCCGACATCTCCGAGACCGCCGCCAAGAGCGAGGTCGCGTTCTTCAAGGATGCCCTGGCCAACGGCGCCGACCGCCCGCGCTTCAACAGCAAGCGCGGCGTCGTCAAGGCCATCCGCGTCCCCGACGGCGCCGCCAAGCTCACTCGCAAGATGACCGACGGCTACAACGAATTCGTCCGCGGCTTCGGCGCGGGCGGCTGCGCGGTCGTCAAGGTCAACGCAGCTGGCGAGTTCGAGACCGGCATCGCCAAGTTCCTCGCGAGCGTCAAGGACGAGCTCAAGAGCGTGCTGAAGCTGGCGCCGGGCGACACCGTCCTCTTCGTCGCCGACACCTACTCCGTCTGCACCAAGGCGCTCGGCGAACTCCGCCAGGTCGTCGCCCGCGACATGGGCCTGGTGCCCAAGCCCGGCTCCGAGGGCGGCCCGTGGAACTTCCTCATCGTCATCGACTTCCCCATGTTCGAAAAGGACAAGGAAACCGGGCGGTGGGTCGCGATGCACCACCCCTTCACCGCGCCCAACGACGACCAGGCCGAGGCCTTCGTCGCCGCCGACGTCAACGACGAGGTCACCATCGAGGGCATCGTCTCCGCCGGCTACGACATCGTGCTCAACGGCCAGGAAATCGCTGGCGGCAGCGTCCGCATCCACGATCCGCGTGTGCAGTCCAAGGTCTTCACGCTCCTAGGACTCACGCCCGAGCAGGCCAAGGAGAAGTTCAGCTTCCTCCTGGAAGCCCTCCAGTTCGGCGCGCCGCCCCACGCCGGCATCGCGTTCGGCCTCGATCGCCTCGTCATGAACTTCCTGGGCACCAGCAACATCCGAGACGTTATCGCGTTCCCCAAAACGCAGATCGGCCAGGACCTCATGACCGGCGCGCCCGGCCCCGTCACCGACGAACAGCTCAAGGACGTCCACGCGACGGCGATCCGGCCGAAGGTGTGAACGCCCTGTCTTTCGAGGCGTTGACGATCCCGAGCTCGCGTGCGCCGTGCGCGTCATCGCGCCGTCAACCCAGCAGCTTCCCCACGTCCTCGGGCTTGATCGCGCCCTCGGACACGTGGGCAGCCACTTCTCGCTTGCGTGATTCCGGCGTCGCGCCCTGGCGCCTTGGTACCATCGCTCAGGTCCGTCGCCCGCACCGGACCTTTGTGTGCGTATGCAATGAACAAAAGCCCATAGCACGAGGAGCGCTCGACATGGACACCGCCACGATCAGCTTCATCTCCGCGCTCACGGCACTGGCCGCGTCGGTTCTCGGCCCGATCGTCACGCTCAGCGTCGCTCGTCGCCAGTTCAACGCCAATGTCCTCTCCGCCAACCGCCAGCGCTGGATCGAAACGGTGCGAGACACGCTCGCAGAGTTCGCCTCGCAGGTCGTCGGCGTCGTCGTGATCAAGACCGGGCGCGCCGGGCGGTGGAAGGACGGCTTCCACGCCGCGGCCGAAGACCCCGAAATCCGCGAGCGCATCCAGCGCCTCGTCTTCCTCTTCTGGCGTGTGCGCCTGCTCACGAACCCGAACGAACCCGACCACAGCGAACTCTGCCGCCAGATCGAGTCGATCCTCGAATCGCTCAAAACGCCCGGGCTCGACGAAGCCGCGATACGCGGCAGCGTCGAACGCATCACCACGATCTCGCAAGTGATTCTGAAGCGCGAGTGGGAGCGTGTGAAGCGCGGCACATGATCGCCGCGCGCGGGCCTCCGTCGGACAGTTTCCTCTCCCGCGCCCGACGCATCTCTGCTTGAACGACTCGCCGACGCGCGAGAGAATCGGCGTCCGCCGCTCGCTTCACGCTAGCCCAGCAGTTTCCCCACGTCCTCAGCCTTGATCGCGCCCTCGGCCACGTGGGCCGCCACCTGGCGTTTGCGGGCTTCGGGCGTCGCGCTCGCCGCGATCTGGTTCGCCAGGTCCGCCGTCATCGTCCCTTCGGAGACATACGCGATCAGCTCTGACCACGTCTGCTCTTGATCGGCGCTGCGCGCGCCGCTCGAGTTCTTCATCACCGGGTCGCTCGCGCGCTCCAGCACCAGCATCCGCCACGCGTTGCACCCCGAGCAGCGCCCCAGCGAGCGAGTGGTGCCCGAGGTCCCGATGCGGAAGACAAAGCCGCTCCGACCCTTGGCCGCGCCCGTCCGCCCGCAGGCGGGGCAACGCCAGCGCCAGTCCGTCGCGTTCTTGATGACGTCCATGAGCATTCCCATGCAAGGCTGTTCGGGATCGGCGGCCACTCCTTCCACGCAGATTCGTCCCGCCCGCCCCGACCCGGAGCAATCTACCCATTCTCGTCTTGATTGTTGACTTGTTGGTCGTCTATAGTGGATTGTCTCAAATCACGGCCATTCTTGCCGGAGATCAACATCATGGTGCAGGGCCCGCTCTCGATCCAACGACTCCTGGGCGCGATGAGGAAGCTCGATGCTTCCGACATCCACATCAAGGTCGGCCTGCCGCCCGTCTATCGAATCGGCGGCCTGCTCCGCCCGATCCAGAGCCCGCCGCTCACCGAAGACGAGTGCGACCACCTGCTCGACCCGCTCACGACCGACGCCCAGAAGGCAAAGTTCGACGCCCACGGAAACCTCGACTTTGCCACGCACCTGCCCGACGGCGATCGGTACCGCGTCAACATGTTCCGCGCCGGCGGACACACCCACGCCGCCATCCGCCGCGTGAAGGCGGAGATCCCGAGCTACAACGATCTCCACCTTCCGCCGATCTATAGCGAGATCGTGGACAAGGCGCTCGAGGGGCTGGTGCTCGTGGTGGGCGTGACGGGCTCGGGCAAGAGCTCGACGATCGCGGCCATGGTGGAGCAGATCAACGTCACCCGCGCCGAGCACATCATCACGGTCGAAGACCCCGTCGAGTTCCGCTTTGCGCCCAAGAAATCCATCGTGTCGCAGCGCGAAATCGGCACCGACGTCGAGAACTACGCCCAGGCGCTGCGCTACATCGTGCGCGAAGACCCCGACGTGATCTTCATCGGCGAGCTCCGCGACCACGACACCGTGCTGGCGGCGATCCAGGCCGCGGAAACCGGGCACTTGGTGTTCGGCTCGATGCACACCGCGGACACCATGCAGGCGTTCAGCCGAATCCTCGAGTTCTTCCCGGTGCATGAGCACGGCTTCATCCGCCACGCGCTCTCGAACACGCTCAAGGCCGTGCTCGCCCAGCGCCTGCTCCCCGCGGTCGAGGGCTTCGAGGTGAAGGTCGTTCCCGCGTGCGAAGTGCTGCTCGGCAACCCGAGCGTGCGCGAGAAGATCCGCCAGGGCCAGGAGGAGGACCTGCCTGCCATCGTGGGCAAGAACGAGGAAGGCATGTGCGGCTTCACCCACGCGCTCTACGAACTCGTGAGGAAAGAGTGGGTAACGGTGCCGACGGCCATGGAGTACGCGCCCAACCGCGACTCACTCGCCAGCGTGCTCAAGGGCGTGGAGGTCAAGGCCGCGTCGATGGTCAACCGCGTCCGAACCGGTGGGTATTAGCCCACCGAAACGACAGTCAAATTGGGTGAAATCGACCCCAATGGGCCAGTGTAGAGCGGTCCGCCATTGCCCATTCTTTGCGCGTAAACATCTATGATACAACGATTTACGGATCATTCAATCATGGTTATTGACCGACGGCCCAGCGTCCGGTAGTCTGTTCGCCGGAGGGTCTTCTGTCCGGGCTCTGTCGTAGGGCTCGGGGGATTCTCCTTTTGGCAAGCGGCCTTTCCGCCCGGGACTCTTCTCGCCCCGGTGGCCGCAGAGTTGAAGGGAGAGAGCATCATGCGTCAGTCTTGGACAGGTCTCGGCGCTGTCGCCGGGATCGGTGCGCTTCTGATGTCGGCGGTTGCAACCGCAGGCATCGAAGGGCGCGCAATCACGATCATCGCTCACAACGCCACCGACGGCGTTGGCATGGCGACGATCAGCGAAGCCGATGGCAGCTGGGATTCCACTCACACGCACTGGACGTGGAATTCTACCGATCCGCTGCAGATCAAGAACTCGGCCGGTCACGTCATCGGCGAGCTCGACAACTGCCACTTCGGCTTCTACGCCGACCCGGTGGTGACGTTGTTCTTTGACGTGCAGGCCGGTGCCGCGCTCACCACGTTTGCGATCCAGTCGGGCGTTCTGAACTTCCCGAACATCGTGAACGGGCAGGCGAAGGCCAGCAGCGCCGTCACCGTGACCGACAACAACGGCAACGGCGCGACGATGACCGGCTTGGAGTCCGGCGGCAACATGTACCGCGCCGCCTACAACGGGCAGCCCGGCACAACCTTTGCCACGCTCAACGGCGGGTCGGTGAACGCCGGCGGCTATGACAGCGTCAACAACAATGCGTCGGTGGGCTTCCAGTTGGTGCCTGGTGCGGTCAGCAGCATCTGGGCCGAGTACGCCTTCAAGCTCTCGGCGCACGATTCCGCCAGCGCGACCAGCACGTTCGTTCTGATCCCGACCCCGGGCGCTCTGGCGCTCTCTGGTCTGGCTCTGTTCGCGTCTCGTCGTCGCCGCTGATCGATTGGCGTGTGCATTCGTTCCTGAACCACTCAGCCCCCCTCGGATTCGAGGGGGGCTGTGTTTTTTGAATGGGCTTGATACGTCCGCTCTCGGGCGTCCACTTTTCGTAAGCGCAATGGATGAAGCTGTTTACGGAATCCTGACAGATTGGTTATTGACCGAGTGGGGGTGAGTCCGGTATTCTCGTGATGGAGGGTAGTAGATCCGGCGTGTGCCCGGACCCCCTCTCCATTGCGGCCGTTTCCGCCCGGGTCTCGCCCCGGTGGCCGTGGAGTTGAAGGGAGACAGACATGATCAACGCGGGACGTGGTATCGGAGTGGCCGCAGCGGCCGCGATGCTGATGGCATCGGGAGTTGCGTCCGCCTCTATCGTCGGAAAGGCGTTGCGGGTCACCGTAACGAGCACGACGATGGGGACTGGTGTCTTTGAAGTGGATCAGAATCAGGGAACTTGGAGCGGTGATACGTGGACTTGGCGGAGCGGATCGGCTGGTATTCCGATCAAGAACGCCCAGGGCCAGACGCTCGCGACGCTCAGCAACACGACCATGCGCTACATCAGCGACCCGGTCGTGAGCCTGAGCTTCTCGCTCATGGCCGGCGGATCGGGCATCAACGCCTCGATCGCGTCGGGCTTGCTCTCGTTCCCGACCGCGTACTCCGAGGGCAAGGCCTCGGCCTCGGTCACGGTTACCGACTCGGACGGTAACGGCGCATCACTGACCGGCATGGCCAGCGGCGGTGAGATGTACTCGGCCCACTACAACGGCTACCTCGGCGCGGGCACGACCTTCGCCTCGCATGATGGTGCATCACTGGTTGCGGGCGCGTGGGATTCCAATTCCACGAGCGAAAGCCTCGGTTTCCTCACCATCGGCAACGTCTTCGACATGAGCGCTCAGTACGCGTTCAAGCTGTCGGCCAATGACCAGGCCAGCGGCACGAGCGTCTGGGTGACCCAGCCGATCCCGGCTCCGGGTGCGCTTGCTCTCATGGGACTCGCGGGCTTTGCGGCCCGTCGTCGTCGCTGAGATTCGTTCGTTCCTGAACCCTCAACGCCCTCGGGATCTCCCGGGGGCGTTGCGTTTTTTGAAGCGATTGCTTTGGCCCGCGGCAGCCCGGCCGCGCCGTTTGCGAAAACTCGCGACGCACGCTCCGTAGGCGCACGGCCCGCCCCAGTCTCCAAACGATGTATCCTGCGCTTGATGCGAGGTCGTTCGGCCAGTCCGTATCTTTTCCTGGCGTTCCCGGTCGCCATCCTGACGGTGTTCACTGTCGGCCCGACGCTACTCGGGCTGGCGCTCGGGTTCTTTGACTGGAGCGGCTCGGGCCCGGCGCGGTTCGTGGGCCTCGGGAACTATCGCTCGTTGGTCAACGACTCGCGCTTCTGGCCGGCGCTGCGCAACACCCTGGTGTTCGTGCTGCTGTCCGTACCCCCGAGCGTCCTGGCGGGGTTCCTGCTGGCGACCATCGTGCAGGCGCGATGGTTTGTGGGGCGCACGCTGGTGCGCACGGCGCTGTTCCTTCCCACGGTCGTTTCCATCATCGCGGTGGGGGTGGTGTGGCGCTGGCTGCTCGATTCCGCGGGCGGGCTCCTGCCCCGCGCGATCGTGGGCGCGGGCTTTGATCGCTCCCCCGACTTTCTCCAGGGCGGGCCGATCGCTCCGTGGCTCCCCTGGCTTTCGTGGCCGATGATCTCGCTGATCGTGATCCAGGTCTGGCGCACCGCGGGCTACTGCATGGTGCTGTACCTCGCCGCGCTGTCGGGCGTCAACGAGAGCCTGTACGAAGCGGCGGAGGTCGACGGCGCGACGCGCGTCGGGGTGCTGCGCAACGTGACATGGCCCGAGGTCGCGCCCATGACCGCGTTCCTCATGGTCACCGGCGTGATCGGCGGCCTGCAGGTCTTCGACATCGTGTGGGCCATGACCAGCGCCACCGAGACCGACTCGACCGTCACCCTCAACCTCTACATCTTCCGCGAGTTCCAGCAGTCGCGCCTCGGCTATTCGGCCGCGATCGGGGGCGTTCTCTTCGCGCTGACCCTCGTCGCCACCATGCTCCAGCTCCGCGTGATGAGGAGGAACGCCGCGTGAGCAGCCGCGCGCCCAGCATCGTCACGCGGCTGGCGGCCCACACGCTGGTGTACGCCGTGGCGGCGTCGATGCTCCTGCCGTTCCTCTGGATGGTCTCGACGGCCCTCAAGACCGACCTGCAGGCGCTCCCGCGCGAGGCCGCGGGCGAGAGCGTCACGTTCCTCCCGCCCGGCTGGCCCTGGGAATGGCGCTGGGGCAACTTCGCGGACGCCGCCCGCGCCGTCTCGCTGTGGGACTTCTACCAGAACAGCCTCGTGGCGGCGGCCCTGACCACGCTCGTCGCGGGTGTTCACAACGCGCTGGCGGGCTTTGCCCTCGCCAAGTTCAGGTTCCGGGGCGAGCGAGCGGTCTTCTGGCTCGTCATGTCAACCATGATGCTCCCGGTGCAGGTGTCGTTCATCTTCGCCTACATCGCGGCCGGGCGACTCGGCATGGTCGACAACATCCAGGCGCTCGTTGTGCCCTTCGCGGTCAGCGGCTTTGGCATCTACTCCATGAAGCAGGCGATCGCGACCGTCCCCGATTCGCTCTTGGAAGCCGGGCGATTGGACGGCATGAGCGACCTGGAACTCTTCTGGCACGTGGTGCGCCCGATCGCGTGGCCGACCATCGCGGCCCTGGGCATCTTCACGTTCGTCGCCTCGTGGAACTCGTTCTTCTGGCCGCTCGTCGTGGTCGATAGCGTTCACTCCAAGACCCTCCCCCTCGCGGTCGCGGAGCTCTCGGCGGGGCGCTACGTGCAGAGCTGGCCGGTGCGCATGGCGGCGATGACGATCCTGACCCTGCCCCTGATCGTGGTGTTCGTGATCTTCCAGCGGGCGTTCGTGCGCGGCGTGGCGATGGCCGCGGTGAAGGAGTAGCCATGCGGGCCGGGCACGCCATCGCGGTGTTCGTCGTCGTCGTGACGCTCGCGGCGCTCCTCTGGCCGTCGCGCGGCACGCTCTCGGCACGCCCGACCGTGCGCATCGCGGTGTGGGGCATGCCCTTCGAAGATCGCCTCTTCCGCGACCGCTACGCGAAGCGCTACCAGGAGCTGCACCCCGAGCTCTTCATCGACTACGAGCGATACCACGACGAACTGCTCATGAAATACAACGCGTGGCACACACGCGGGCGCGGCGCGGAGGTCATGCGCCTCCGCGTCACCGACTATCACGGCATGGTGGGACGCGGGATTCTCGAGCCGCTCTCCAAGTGGATCAACGATCCCGAGATCGGCCTCTCGAAGGCGCAGAAGGAGGCGATCCCGCCGCAGCTGCTCGCCGCGCTCACGATCGACTCCGAGGTCTACGCGATCCCGGAAGACAACGCCCAGTTCGGGATGTGCATCAACCGCGAGATCTTCCGCAGGCACAACGCCGAGCACCCCGGGGACGCGATCGAGATCCCCGGGCCCGATCACGACTGGACGTGGAACGATCTGCGCGCCGCGGCGAAGAAGCTCACACGCCGCGACGCCTCGGGCCGCGTCACGCAGCGTGGCCTGGACTTCACGGTCTGGTCGTGGCCCTTCCTCAACTTCTTCAAGCAGGCCGGGGGCGAGCTCTGGTCGCCCGACGCCCTCACATGCACGATCGATTCGGACGCGGGCGTCGAGGCGCTCGCCTTCATGCGCGCCATGCAGCGCGACGACAGGTCGTTCGACCCAAACCTCGCCGGATACCTCTCGGCGACCGGGCCCGATGTGCTCTTCGCCGCGGGGCAGACCGCGATCTTCTTCGATGGCTCCTGGCGCATCCCGAACATCGAGAAGGTGAACCCGGGCCTGGATTTCTCGGTGGTCCACCTGCCGCGCGGGCGCGTGCCCGCCGTCGTGAGCGGGTGCGTCTGCTGGGGAATCTCGTCGAAAGCGGCGAACAAGCGCGAGGCGTGGCGGATGCTGTCGTGGCTGACCGACGAGCCGCAGGCCGCGGAGTACTGGGACACGCTTCGCGTCGCGCCGCCCGCGAACCTGGCGGTGATCAACTCCCCCGCGTTCCGCGGCGCCCGCGGCATCGAGAAGGTCTTCGGCCCGAGCGACGCGATACCCGCGAATGCTCCCGATCGCTACGAAGTGCTCCCCATGAGCGAGGCGATGTTCGCGGATCGTGCCCAGTGGCTGCTCTACGCCAACACGCCGCACGCGCAAACGGGCCGCCCGCCGGGCTTCGTGCCCGTGAACCTGTACGAGACCGAGATGGAAGAAGAGGTGACGCGGATGCTCAACGAGTACCTGCGCGAGGGGAGCACGCTCACGGAGCGCGAGGCGCTCACGCGCGTGACGCGGAACATCCATCGGCTCATCGATCGTGATCGGGCCGCCAAGGGACTTCCGCTGGCGCGGCGAGCCGCCGGTTGAGCAGCTGGACCTGACTTTGGTTGCTTGCGATAATCTCACATGGCCAGACCGAGGCGACTCGGGTTTGCAGCAACCGGCGTGATCGTCGGGTTGGTGTGCATCATGGTCGTGCGATCGCTCATGGTGACTCGGCATCACGCATTGGTCGGGCCGGTCGATGTGGTCTGGGGCAGCGAATACACCCTGAGTTCTCTGATCTCACGATGCGAGCAACCACGCTCCTTCATCGAAATCGGCGGCCTGAAGTACTGGGACGTTACTGGCGTCGCCCCTCATTGTGTCTTCGTGCCGGAGGCAAACAAGATCGTTTTTTCGCGGTGCGACATCACGAAGCCGGAAGACCCGACGATTTGTTTGTATGACATCCCTTCAGGGTGGGTGGACCGCGTCCCGACGGGTCGGGTCTTCGGCTTCTGCATCGCCGGTGATCCGAATGGACCACCTCAACTCCGCGATCAAATTGTGCGGGCAACAGATCAGGAGATAGAGGTCCAGACCGTCTGGCAAGACGAAGAGGCCCGATTCGTGATCGATCTTCATTCCTTGAAGTTCGCTCGCGTCAGGTAGCAGCCACTCTACGCCGATGCGATCGAGCGCGGAGCCCGCTCACGCCTTCTTCAGCACATCCAGCGCCCGGTAGCTTCCCTCGAGGATCTTCTTCGAGTCGGCCTTGAGCCACTGCTCCAGGATCCCCGCGTAGACCTCGCGGAAGTCGATGCGGAACTTCAGGTCGCCGTCGTCCAGGTCCGTGAGCGACGGGTGATCGCCGTGCACGCCGGGCTTGAGCATCGGGCCGAACAGGAACATCGGGCCCGCCGTGCCGTGGTCGGTGCCCTGCGACGCGTTCTGCCCGACGCGTCGCCCGAACTCCGAGAACGACATGGTCAGCACGCGGCCGTCGTTGCCCTGGCCTTTGAGGTCGTCGTAGAACGCCTTGACGGCCGACGAGAACTGGTTGAGCAGCTGCCCGTGCCGACCCTGCGCGCCGCCCTGGCCCGCGTGGGTGTCAAAGCCGCCCTGCGTCACGTAGTACACCCGGGTCTTCAGCCCCGCCTTGATCATCGCGGCGACCATCATGAGCTGACGCCCCAGGTCGTTGCCCGGATACGTCACGCTCGGGCGCACCGCGACCGCCTTTCGGATCATGTCGCTCGACAGCTGCGCATCCAGCGCCGTCCGCATCAGGAACGCCGCGTTGGAGTCGGCGTCCACCGCCTCGGCCGCGCCCGCGCGGTTGATCTTCTCGTACGGGTCCGACAGCGCGTTGTGGATCTCCTTGCCCGACCAGCGGAACAACTGCTCGTTCTCGAAGCTGATGGGCTTGACCATCCGCCCCTGGAGCGCCAGGGGCGCGCTGCGCCCGATCGCGATCGCGCCCATCCCCCCGCCCTGCCCCGAGCCCTGCGACGAACTCTGCTCCGCCTTCCCGCTCTCGCCCTTGCCCTGCCCGCAGCACTCGGAGTCGAAGTAGCGTCCGAGCCAGCCGTCGCCGGTGGCGCTGGTATCGGCCGTGTGCCAGATGTCCATGGACTTGAAGTGCGAGCGGTTGGGGTTGGGATAGCCGACGCCCTGCACGACGCTGGCCATCCCGCTGTCATACATCTCGCGGATGCCGGTCATCTGCGGGTGGAGCCCCACACCGTCCGAGCCCGAGAGCGCGAGCGCCTCGCGCTGCTGGACCGCGATGTTCTGGCGAACCTTGTAATACTGAGCGGAGCCGTACGGCACCACGGTGTTCAGGCCGTCGTTCCCGCCCGAGAGCTGGACCACGACGAGGATGCGATCTTCGGGGATGCCCGGCGCCGACGACAGGCCGTGCATCGATTCGTGCATCGCCAGCGCCGAGCGCTGCAGGAACGCGGGCGCGCACAGCGCGGCCGAGGCGAGCGTGAGCCCGGAGACGAACTCGCGACGCGTAAAGGCGGCAGGTTCACGGTTCATGGTGCAAAGCTCCCAGGATCAGCACAACTGGTAATCAGGCATCGCGGTGATGAGCAACAGCAAACCCGTCACAAGGTCCGGCGTCAGCGACCCGCCGCGCGAGTTCACGAACTCGATCAGCGGCTGGCGCGCATACGACGCGTTGTGCCCCAGGCACAGCTTCAGCAGATAGTCGATCACGCGCCCCGGGTCCTGCGCCGCCGCGGCGTCGGCCTTCGTCAGCTCGTCGAGCAGCGGCATCGGGTCATACTTCATCATGTCCGCGGTCGCGTCATAGCCCACCGGCTTCTTGCCCGTCAGCAGGTACGTCAGGATGTTCTGACGCACGAACATCGTCGACGTGTTGACCCACGAACGCCCGCCCTCCCAGCCCTTCACGCTCGGCGGGAACAGGATGTTCTGGCCCATCAGGTCCATCGCGTCGTTCAGGATCGAAAGATCGCGCGCCGGCGCGTTGAGCGAGCGGATCGCGCCCACGATCAGCACCGCCGGCGACTTGATCTGCTGGCCCATCAATCGCGCCGAGTAGAAGTGCTCCGACAGGAACAGCTGGCGCAGCGTCTCGCGCAGGTCCCAGCCCTTGGAGAGCGTGCCCGCCAGCGTCCGCACCGCCTGGCCCGCCGCCGGGGGCAGCTCGCGATCGCTCATCCGCTCCACGGGCGGGAGTTCCTCGGCGAAGAAGCCGTACATCTTCCGCGCGATGAACATGGCGCACGCTGGCTGCGCCAGGATGATCTTGACGAAGTCGTCGCCGTCCCATTTGCCGGACTTGCCCAGGATGGTCTTGGCGCCGTCGTCGTGGTTGTTCTTCTGGAACTGGAAGGCGTCGTCCTGGAAGGTGTAGCCCGTGAGCGCCCGCGCGCCCTCCTTGATGTCCTTCTCGCCGTACGCCCCGATCCCCAGCGCGAACAGCTCCATGATCTCGCGCGCCAGGTTCTCGTTGGGCTTGCCCTTGCGGCTGTCGTTGTTGTCAAGGTACGCCAGCATCGCCGGATCGCGGATGATCCCGCGCAGCAGTTCGTCGAACTTGCCCACCGCGTGCGTGCGGAACAGCTCGTTCTGCAGGAACATGTGGTAGCTGTTCTCAATCGTGCGATAGCTCGTCGCAAAGTGCCCGTGCCAGAAGAGCGTCATCTTCTCTTCCAGCGGGCGCGGCGTCTCCACCATCCGCTTCAGCCACCACTTCTGAACCTCCGCGATCTGACGCCGGTCCAGACGCTCGCGCTCCTGACGCATCAGGCGCACCTTCGCCAGCGCGTCCTCGTCCCCGGCCTTCTGCGCCTCGCGGTACATCTGCCGCTGCTCCGCCGAGGGTGGCGCCATGATGTCCTTGTCGAACAGGTCCGCCTTCACCTTCTCGAACTCGACCTGCTCGGGGCTGAGCAGATAGTCCACGGCCTTGGTCGGCCCCCACGACGCCAGCGTCTGGATCTGCTGCGGCGTCCCGCCGAACCCCGCCCGCCACAACAGGTGCCGCGCCTGCTCATATCCAAAGTCCTGCGGCTTGATCGGGCTCATGTTCGCGGTGCGAGACTTCGCAGTTTGTCCCGCGGGTGGCTGAGTCACGGATGGCATGCGGACCTCCGGCTTGGTTGGACGCGCGTCGACAGGGACCAGTGCCAAACGCCCGGTGACCCGGCCTATTGCCCCGGCCCTGGGTGGCCCGGCGGCCCCGCCTTGTCGCCTTCGTCCAATACCACTGGTCTATCGGACACTGGCCCAGAACCACAAGTCTCTTTGGGGTCGATCCAGGGCGATTTCACGCGTTCGCGACCTTTCGCGACCACCCCATCCAATTCCCCCGTCCTTCCCGCGGCCTTTCCGTTCCCTCCCGATCCCCTCCAGCGCTGTTCCCTTCGTCCGAGATTCCCGGCAGTCCTCAGGCCGCAGGCCTGACCGTTCAGAGCCGGGTGTGTTGCGAGGAGTCTTCGACGAGCGACTCGTCCGGAACGCCCGCCGCAACCGCCATGCAGCCCGACGGGCTGTTCGTGGCGCGGGGGACGCCGAACCCGCGTACTCGGCAAATATCGGCGGAAAATCCCGCCTCCCCCCTCGATCAACAATCACGCCGCCGGTATCTTGAATGTGTCGGCGAGCGGCCCGATCCGCCCGCCGAAACGCGATCGGTCACACATGATCCAGGGGGCAGCGATGGCACAGTCTCGCGCGTGGTCGGTTCGTCTCCTCGCCGCGATCGTCGCGGCCGCGGCGGGGAACGCGGCCAGAGCGCAGACCGCCACCGTCTACGACCTTCGGAACAACCTGCCGGGAGTTCAGGGTGCGAACCTGCGGGTGAATGCCATGGAGGATACGAACTCCTTCGGGGACTCCGACGTGGCAATCAACTTCACGGGCGACGGACGGGCGGTAAACTGGCTCGAGGTCTACTTCGTCACCCAAAGTGGTGCAGGGTCTCCTAACGGTTGGACTCCCGGGAACATGGACTTCCGGCTCACCGGGCGTTACGACGGGACGTCGTCCTACGCCGCGGACCCCTACAACCCGACCGGCCCCAGCGACTGGACGCTGGTGTTTGACACTCCGTCGAACGCTGACTGGCTCACGCCCATCTACACAAGCAGCGGCTACAACGTCTACCGCGGGGAATTCTTGTTCCCGGTCATGAACACGACACATGGTCAGGAGTACACCCTCACCTGGAGCGGCTTTGGAAACATGGCGGCTTCCGGGCGCACGTTTTTGCTCTTCTCCAACAACTCCGCGGGCTCGTTCGGTGCTTCGAGTGATTGGAGATGGCTCAGCGGCCAGTCTCCGACCTCCCTCACGGCCGCCGGCGCTCCGTTCCCAACCGTCGCCGCCCGCGTCGGCTACGTGTGCGGCGCCGACTTCAACCTCGACGGGTTTGTGAACGGCGACGACTACGACGCCTTCGCCTCGCTCTTTGAATCCGGCGACATCGGCGCGGACGTCAACCGCGACGGCTTCGTGAACGGCGACGACTACGACGCCTTCGCCAGCGCCTTCGAGGCGGGGTGCTGACCGTGCAAACCACAAGGACACATCCGATGAAAACACACAACGCGCGGACCCTCGGCCTCGCCGCGATCGTCGTGGCCGCGGCGGGGAACGCGGCCAGCGCGCAGACCACCACCGTCTATGACCTGCGGAACAACCTGCCGGGGGTGCGTCCGGCCAACCTGCGGATCGGCGCGATGGAAGACACCGATACGGCTGGAGACTCAAATGTCGCGCTGAACTTCATCGGCGATGGGCGTCCGGTGAACTTCATTTCCGTCTACGTCGTGAACCAGAGCGCATCCGGAGTCCCCAACAACTGGATTCCCAGCAACATGGACTTCCACCTTTCGGGTCGTTACGGCGGCACCGCCGACTACGCGTCGGCCCCGCTGGCTCCGACCGATCCGCTCGACTGGAACTTGCTCTATGACACGCCGACCAATGCCGACTGGCTCACCCCGGTCTACACCAACAACGGATACAGCGTTTTCCTCCTTGAGTTCCGATTCCCGACGATGAACACCGTGCCCGGACAGGAATACAGCATCGTGTGGAGCGGGTACGGCAACATCGGGGCCGCCGGGCGCACGCTGCTCCTCTTCAGCAACAACTCCAGCGGTTCATTCGGCGCCAGCAACGATTGGTTCTGGCTACACGGCGGCAGCGCCAGGTCCTTCGCGAGCGGAGGTGCGCCATACCCCGCTGCGGCCGCCCGCGTCGGCTATGTATGCAGCGCCGACTTCAACCTCGACGGGTTTGTGAACGGCGACGACTACGACGCCTTCGCCTCGCTCTTTGAATCCGGCGACATCGGCGCGGACGTCAACCACGACGGCTTCGTCAACGGCGACGACTACGACGCCTTTGCCAGCTCCTTCGAGGCGGGGTGCTGAGCGCTCACGCCGCCGGGGCCGCGTCCTTCACCGCGACCAGGCGCCTCGCGAAGATCATCGCCAGCGTGGCCAGGGCAAAGAGCAGCGCGCCGTTGGCCTGGTGGGCCGTCGCGATCAGGGCCTTGAGCACGTCGATCGCGGGGGCCGATCCGAGCTGGTCGTACATGACGGGCTCGCCGCGCCCGCCGCTGGTGAGGATGACCAGGAGCGCGATCCAGCCCATGACAAACTGCGCGACGACGACGCCCAGGAGCGCGGTGCCGAGCGTGTGAGTCCAGCGCGAGATGGCGGGGTCGGTCGCGGGGCGCGCCCGCAGCATGAAGCCCGCGATCATCGCCATCACCGCGACCACCAGCGAGAAGCCCGCGTGGGTCCACAGCGCGTGCATCTGATCGAGATGGCGGTACGCCGCGCCCAGGATGAGCTGCAGGAACGTCGAGTGGACCAGGCCCGTCGTGATCCCCTTGATCTTCGCGTCCTTCTCGCTCACCCAGCCCGCGACGACGTTGCGATAGAGCGACGAGAGGTGCGCGGCGTGGGCAACCAGCAGGCAGAAGAAGATCTGGGCCAGGACGCCGTGCCCGAGCGCCAGCCCGCGGCTCACGTTGTTGACGCGCAGCCCGCCCAGCAGGCCCTGGATGCAGACGAGGATGAAGAGCGCGACGACCCAGTACTTCGCCCACTTGCGGGGTTCCTTGGCGAGAACCCAGATCATGAGGACGAGCGTGGTGAGCCCGACGAGCGAGCCGAAGAGGCGATGCGTGTGCTCGAGGTAGACGTGCGGGTTGTTCATGAGCGAGATGGGGTAGAGGAACATGTTGGCGCCGTAGGTGTCGGGCCAGCCCTTCACCGCCATGCCGCTCCCCGTGCTGGTGACCGCGCCGCCGACCACGATGAGCGGGACGACGGAGAAGCACGCGACGATCGCGAAGGCCGCGAGCGGATTGCGAGGCGGGTGGAGCGAATGGGCCGCCGCACGCCCGATGATCGCGCCGATCAGCCCCAGCACGCCGCAGGCGCCGATGAAGCCCAGGGCGGCCACGGCGGCGTCGGGCTTCAGGCCCTCCGCGCCCGGCGCGGGGGTTTCGCCGGTCGGCTGCTTGACGAGGTACGACCCGAGGATGAGGAGCGTGACCAGCCCCGCGACCAGCCCGCCGCCGAGCCCCAATCCCGCGGCCTGGGCGATCGTGGCGGTCCGGCGTCCCTGCATGAAAGCCACGATCACGAGGGCGGCCAGAACGATCGGGCCGGCGATGGTGGGAGAGAGATTGATCCCGGGCAGGTGCGTGACAAAGCTGACGACCCACATGGCGACCGTGGCGGCGAACCCGGTGACGAGAATCCGGCCGGCGAGCGAGGCGGGTGCGCCGGCGGTGTCAACCTGGGTCGTCTGCATGGCGGTCTCCTGGGGCGAACGGGGCTGTTCTCGATTGAGACTTGGTCTCAATTGGACTTGAACGGTAATAGATTGGTTGACAGCGTAGGCTGGGGGTGCCCAAATTTCGGCCTCACAGCGACCGGGTTGCGAACGGACGTTTTTGTCGTTATACCGTTCGCTTCTCGATGTCGGTCTGTTTGCGCCCCGTGGGGGCGTCGTGAGGGGTCTCTCCAAGGAGTTCCTGAGTGTCGCTTCTCTTCCCGAAGTGGACGAACGCTCTTCCCACCGTCGGCGCCATCGCGGCGCTGGTGGGGGCGTCGGGCGTCGTCGGCGGATTCTGGTACTACGCGACGCCCAAGTTTTACGACGCCGGCTACATGCCGACGCAGCCGGGCGGCGGGTTCAGCCACCAGATTCACGCGGGCAAACTGGGCATGGACTGCCGCTACTGCCACACCAAGGTGGAGAAGTCGGCGGAGGCGAACATTCCGAATGTCGCGACGTGCATCGGTTGCCACGCGGATGGACGGCTGACCAAGCTCGCGGTCGAGCCGCTGCACAAGTCGCGGACGGACTTCATCCGCGGCGCGTACAACGCCAATCAGTCGATCGAATGGCGTCGCGTCCACAAGCTCCCGGACTACGTGCGGAATTTCCCGCACGCGGCGCACCTCCGCGCGGGCGTGAGCTGTTTCTCGTGCCACGGACAGATCACGGCCATGCCGGTCGTCGCCCAGAACCAGCCCCTGAGCATGGGCTGGTGCCTTGATTGCCACCGGAACCCCGAGCCGAGCCTGGTGTCGCCCGACAGGGTGACGCAGCTGGACTGGGTGAAGAAGCACCTGGAAGAGCGCGCGGGCCAGGGCGATGCGGAGACCAAGGCGCTGTTCGAAAAGCTCAAGCTCAATCCCCCGGAAAACTGCGGATCGTGTCACTACTAGGAAAGCACAGGGCACTTGGCATCAGGCACCGGGAAGACGGTGCCCAAAGTCCGGTGCGACGCGAGACCGCTCCTCCCGTTTGATGAACACTCACCGTGCCTCGTGCCCGATGGCGAGGCCTCTCTCCCGAGAGATCCCATGATCGATCAATGCCCTTCGACGACCAAGGCCGAGCAGCGCAAGCCCAGCAAGGCGGAACCGGCCGAAACGCCGCGCCAGTTGCAGACGCAGAGTGGGCGCGCCCAGGGGCCGAAGGTGTGGCGCAGCGTTGAAGAGTTCGCCGACCAGCCGCAGTTCCGCGAGTTCGTGGAGCGCGAGTTCCCCGCCGGCGCTTCGGAGCTGCTGACGGGCTCGCGTCGCGACTTCGTGAAGCTGATGGGCGCGTCGCTGGCGCTCGCGGGCGCCGCGACCATCCCGGGCTGCCGTCGCCCCGATCACAAGATCCTGAGCTACAGCCAGCAGGTGCCCGAGGAGATCATCCCCGGCAAGCCGCTGTTCTATGCCACGAGCATGCCGCTCCCCGGCGGCGGCGCCGAGGGTCTCCTGGTCGAGACCCACGAAGGCCGCCCGACCAAGGTCGAGGGCAACCCCCTCCACCCGGTCAACCGCGGGCGTTCGTCGATCTGGGCCCAGGCGTCGATCCTGTCGCTCTATGACCCGGATCGTCCGAGCAACGTCGAGTATCCCAAGTACAAGAACCCGACCCGCGGCCCTCTCACCGCCACCTGGGACGACTTCCGCGTCTGGGCCGACGAGCACTTCAAGGCCTACGACTCCAACGAGGGCGACGGCCTGGCGTTCATCGTCGACAAGAAAACCAGCCCCTCGCGCGACGCCGCCCGAGACCTCGTCAAGAAGCGCTGGCCCAAGGCTTCCTGGCTCGCGTACAACGCGGCCGAGACCGGCGGCGTGACGGCCGGCTCCGCGATGGCGTTCGGCTCTCCCCTGCACGCGATCGAGTCGTTCGACAAGGCCGACGTCGTCGTGTCGCTGGACCGCGATTTCCTGAACGCGATCGGGCAGGGTGAATCGCTCGGCCTCTCCAACGCGCGTTCGTTCGCGTCGCGCCGCCGACCGATGTCGGTGAACGATTCGATGAACCGCCTCTACGTGGCGGAGTCCGGCTTCACCATGACCGGCGCCGCGGCCGACCACCGCCTCCGCCTGGCTCCCTCGCGGATCGCGGGCTTCGCGGTCGAACTCGCCAAGGTCCTGCTCAACACCGTCGGCGGCGACGCGTCGGCGCTGGCCGCGGCGGTCCGCGGCGTGGACGTCCCCGCGGGCGCGGACATCGATCCCGATTTCGTCAACGCCTGCGCCGACGATCTCCGGGCCGCGGCGGGCAAATCGATCATCGTCGCCGGTCCCTTGCTGGCCCCCGCGGTGCACGCGCTGGTCCACGCGATGAACGCCGCCCTGGGCAACATCGGCAAGACGGTTTCGTTCGTGTCCATGTCGGGCGAGCAGGCGTCGGACTCGCTCGCGGGTCTGGGCGAACTCTCGAAGAAGATGATGTCGGGCGGCGTCAAGACGCTGGTCACGATCGGCGTCAACCCGATCTACGACGCGCCGGTCGACGCGGACTTTGCCGCGGCCTTCGCCAAGGTCGCCAGCACGATCACGCTCAGCGTCGAACTGACCGAGACCCTCGCCTCCAGCACATGGGCCCTGAACGGCGCTCACGCGCTGGAGTCCTGGGGCGACACCATGTCGGCGGACGGCACGATCGCGCCCATCCAGCCCATGATCGCGCCGCTCTATGAGCCCGCGATGTCCGAGCTTGAGCTGCTCACGGTCCTCGCGTCCGACGATCGCGTCGCGGCCAAGGCCGACGGCTACGAGTTCGTCCGTGGCGTCTGGAAGGCCAAGCTGGGTGAGGCGAACTTCGACAAGAAGTGGCGCGAGGCCCTGTGGAACGGCGTGGTGGCGGGGAGCGTCCCGACGCCCGCGAGCCCCAAGGTCGACTACGCCGCGGTTGCCTCGGTGGTCGGAGGCCTGAAGGGCATGTTCGCCGGCGCGCCGTCGCAGACGTCCATGGAAGCCGTCTTCGTCACCGGGCACGTGGGCGATGGCCGCTTCGCGAACATCCCCTGGCTCCAGGAGCTTCCGGGCTTCGGCACGCGGACCGTGTGGGACAACCCCGCGCTGGTCAGCCCGCAGACCGCCGAGGCGATGGGCCTCATGCCTGACAAGGGCACGGAGCAGTATCCCGAGGCACGCCTCGCGTCGGTCACGATCGGCGGGCGCAGCGTGACGGTTCCCGTCTGGATCCTCCCGGGAATGGCCGACAACGTCGTCATCCTCACGCTCGGCTACGGGCGCAAGACCGCCGGCCGCGTCGCGGACGGCGTGGGCGTCGACGTGAACCCGCTCCGCACGATCGGCGGCGGCTGGGCCGCCCGCGACGTGAAGCTCGCCAAGGAGCCGGGCGGCTATCCGATCTCCAGCACGCAGAACCACTGGTCGCTCGAGGGACGCACCGCGATCGCTCGCGCCGTCGATCTCCCCGTGTGGCAGAAGTTCGGCGAGGAGGTCGAGAAGAAGACCGAGCCGCTCTACGGCACGATGGCGGAATTGAAGTTCGCCGAGCGCCTCGGTGAATTGGCGCACACGCCGCCCAACGTCGGCTCGTACGAGAATCCCTACAACCGCTCGAAGACCGACCCCGATCCCAAGAACGTGGACGCGGCGGGCAAGCCCCCGGTGTACACCACCGGCGAGCAGTGGGGCATGACGATCGATCTCTCCTCGTGCACCGGATGCGGCACGTGCACGATCGCCTGCCAGGCGGAGAACAACATCCCCGTCGTGGGCAAGAAGGAAGTGCAGAAGGGCCGCGAGATGACGTGGATCCGGGTCGACCGGTACTACGTCGGCAACGACCTCAACGACCCCGGCGAGATGCTGAACCAGCCCGTCGCGTGCGTGCACTGCGAGAACGCGCCCTGCGAGGTCGTGTGCCCGGTCAACGCGACGGTGCACGGCCCCGAGGGCATCAACTACATGACCTACAACCGCTGCATTGGCACGCGGTACTGCGCCAACAACTGCCCCTACAAGGTCCGCCGATTCAACTTCTTCGACTACGGCGTGACCAAGTTCAACGGCGACTACTTCGGCAAGGAAACGCTGGAGAAGGTCGTCCCCGATCGCGGCGGCATCACCGGCTCGGGCATTCACAACAAGGTCAACCCCAACCTGATCCCGCCGCGCCTCCGCCAGAAGCTCGACGAGATCAGCCGCATGCAGAAGAACCCCGACGTGACGGTGCGTTCGCGCGGCGTCATGGAGAAGTGCAGCTTCTGCATCCAGCGCATCAACGCGTCGCGCGTCGAGGCCAAGCTCCGCGACTTGAAGGGCGTGCCCGACGGCATGTTCCAGGTCGCCTGCCAGCAGGCCTGCCCGAGCGAGGCGATCACCTTCGGCAACATCCTCGATCCCGCCGCCGGCGTGCACGCGACGCGCAACAACGCCCGCTCGTACATGCTGCTGGGCTACCTCAACACCCGCCCGCGCACCACGCACATGGTCCGCGTCCGCAACCCCAACAAGGCCTACCTCGCCAAGAAGGACAAGGCCCGCGTCGATTCGTGGGAGCACCCCTTCCACCACGCCGGCGCCGAGCACGGGAGTCAGGAACACGAAACCGGCGCCGCCCCGAAGGAACACGCCTTCCGCGTCGAACCGAACAAGCGCCGCCAGGACCGCGGCTATGCGCTGAGCCTCAACGTGCTTAGCCCTGGAGTGAACGCATGAGTTCGATCCATCCGGATCAAGTCACGGCCCAGCAGCTCGCGGGCCTTTCCCGACTGCCCGATCGCGGCACCCCCGCGCCGGGCACCGGCGACGGCTCGCTGATCGATGATCCTTCCGTACGCTCGCCGCTCGTCCTGAACGAGCGCACGTTCAAGGAAGTCACCGACATCGTCTGCGGGTACGCCGAGAACAAGCCCGGCAAGTGGTGGCTCCCCGCCCTCATGATCTCCGGCTCGATCGCGACCGTGGGCGGGCTGGCGATCCTCTACCTCGTCATCACCGGCATCGGCACCTGGGGCCTCAACAACCAGGTCGACTGGGCCTGGGACATCACCAACTTCGTCTTCTGGATCGGTATCGGCCACGCCGGAACGCTGATCTCCGCCATCTTGTGCCTGCTCAAGCAGAAGTGGCGCACCGCCGTGAACCGCTCGGCCGAGGCCATGACCATCTTCGCCGTCATCTGCGCCGCGACCTTCCCCGGCATCCACATCGGACGCCAGTGGATGGCCTGGTTCCTCCCTCCGATCCCCAACGCCAACAACATCTGGCCCAACTTCAAGAGCCCGCTCCTCTGGGACGTGTTCGCGATCTCGACCTACGGCACCGTCTCGGCCCTCTTCTGGTTCATGGGCATGATTCCCGACCTGGCCACACTCCGTGACCGGGCCGACATGCGCCTCCGCGCCAGCAAGACCGGCCCGACCATCGCGCCCTTCATCCCGATCCGCGTCGACGCCGTCCGCGCCTATGTCTACGGCTTCCTCTCGCTGGGCTGGCGCTTCAGCAGCCGCCACTGGCACCGCTACGAGGCGGCCTACCTCGTGCTGGCGGGCATCTCGACGCCGCTGGTGTTGTCCGTGCACTCGATCGTGTCGTTCGACTTCGCCACGTCGATCCTGCCCGGCTGGCACACGACCATCTTCCCGCCCTACTTCGTCGCTGGCGCCATCTTCGGCGGGTTCGCCATGGTGCTCCTGCTCCTGATCCCGGCGCGTGAGTTGTTCCCCAATATGAAGGACTTCATCACGCTCAAGCACATGGAGAACATGGCCAAGATCATCCTGGTCACCGGCTCCATGGTCGGCTTCGCCTACACGATGGAGTTCTTCATCGCTTGGTACAGCGGCAACGAGTACGAATCGCACGTCTTCAAGTTCAATCGCGCCCTGCCCACTTGGATCAGCGACAAGGGCGCGCCCTACTGGTGGGCCTACTGGGCCATGATCTTCTGCAACGTGATCAGCCCGCAGGTCTTCTGGATGCGGAAATTCCGCACCAGCCCGACCGCCATCTTCGCCGTCTCGTTCCTCGTCACCATCGGCATGTGGTTCGAGCGCTTCGTCATCATCGTGACCAGCTTGCACCGCGCCTTCCTCCCCGGCGAGTGGGGCATGTTCTTCCCGACCGCGGTCGACATCACCACCTTCATCGCAAGCTGCGGCGTGTTCCTCACGCTGTTCCTGATCTTCCTGAAGTTCCTCCCGGTCTTCGCGATCGCGGAACTCAAGGCCGTCATGCCCCAGGCCAGCCCGCACCATCATCACGACGGGCATGGTCACGATCGCGGCGACGGTGATCACTCCAAGGGAGGGCACCACTGATGTCCAGCAAGGTCTACACAACCGAGTCCGGCGAAGTCGTCTACGGCATGGTGGCGGAGTTCGAGACCCCCGCCGATGTCTACCACGCCGCCGAAAAGGTCCGCGACGCGGGCTACGCCAAGTGGGACGTGCACACGCCCTTTCCGATCCACGGCATGGAAGACGCGATGGGCGTCAAGCGCACCATCCTCCCCATGGTCATCGGCGTCATCGGCCTCACGTGCGCCGGGCTTGGCTTCCTGATGCAGTGGTGGATGAACGGCGTTGACTATCCGCTGGCCGTGCAGGGCAAGCCCTTCGCGACCTGGCAGGCCTTCGTCCCCATCACCTTCGAGCTCGGCATCCTGTTCTCCGCCTTCACCGCGATCATCGGCATGCTGTTCTTCAACCGCCTGCCGCAGTGGTACCACCCGCTCCTCAAGAAGGACCGGTTCCTCCGCGTGAGCGACGACCGGTTCATGATCTGCATCGAGGCGGGCGACGCGAATTTCGACCCTGATCGCACGCGGGCCCTGCTCGAGGGCGCGGGCGGGAAGCACGTCGACCTGGTTGAGGAATGAGCAGCACCGACAAGGAACACCCACGTGCGGCGGGCGACCCCCCTCGCACATGCGGACGCCGGAGCAGACGAATGAAGAAGCGTGAAGCACAACACCGCACGGGACCAGCGCTGGCGAGCCTTTCGCTGGTGTGCGGCCTGTCGGCGACGCTGGGACTGACCGGCTGCCGCGGCGATCGTGCCGAGGATCCGCCGCGCCAGTTCTTCCCCGACATGGACGACCAGCAGAAGTGGAAGCCGCAGACGCAGACCCAGTTCTACGCGGACGGGCGCGCCATGCGCCAGCCCGCCGCGAACACGGTCGCGTTCAGCCGCGTCCCCCTGACGGTCCAGACGCTGGAAGCCAATCCCGCCTGGGCCTCATCGTTCATGGCGGACCGGTCCGACCTGCTCAAGAGCGACGACGCGGTGTTCACCGGCAAGGACGCGTCCGGCCAGTACCTCGAGAAGATCCCCGTCGCCGTGGACCGCGCGATGCTGGAACGCGGGCAGAACCGCTTCAACATCTACTGCGCCGCCTGCCACGGCATGGCCGGCGACGGCAAGGGCATGGTGGGCCAGCAGTGGTCCTACCCGCTCCCCAATTTCCACGACGACAAGTACATCGTGAAGTCGGCCGACCCCAACATCCCGCAGTGGCGCGACGGGTACATCTTCCACACGGCACGCAACGGCGTGTGGACGCCCGACGGCACGCAGAACAAGATGCCCGGATACGCCCACGCCATCGACGTGCACGACGCCTGGGCGGTGGTGGCCTACCTGCGCGTGCTCCAGGAATCGCAGCGCGGAACACAAGGCGACGTGCCGCCCGCGCAGCTGGCAGCGATCGACGCGGCCGCGAAGGCCGCCGCCGATGCCAAGGCCGCCGCGGAGAAGGCCGCCGCCGACGCCAAGGCCGCGGCCGACGCCGCCAAGTCCCAGCCCGCTCCGGCGGACAAGCCCGCGGACAAGCCGGCCGACAACAAGCCCGAGACCGGCAAGGGAGGTGCTTCATGAGTCAGATCACCGCGGGTGGTCACTCTCACGGCGTGGGCGCGGACCATCCGGCCCTCCGCTCCTCCAACATCTCGATGGCCCCGGGCGCGGGCACCGGCCTGAAGTCGGCGTTCATCGGCCTCGGCGTGCTCGGCCTCGCCGTTGTCGCGATCGGCTGGTTCAAGGATTCGACGCACGCACTCGCCGCGCTCCACGTGGGCGTGATTACCGCGATCACGATCTGCCTGGGCGCGACGTTCTTCGTGCTGATCTTCAACCTCGTCAACGCCGGCTGGGTCAGCACGTTCAAACGCCAGTACGAGAACGTGATGAGCCTGCTCCCGATCGTCAGCCTGCTGATGATCCCCGTCTTCGTGCTCGACTACCTCAAGGGCGGCGTGCTCTTCACCTGGATGAGCGCCGCGGCCCACGGCGACGTCATCCTGGAGAAGAAGGCCGGGTTCCTCAACCCGATGTTCTTCTACGCCCGCTCGGCGTTCTACATCCTGCTCTGGGCCTATATCACCTCGACGCTCCGGCGTCTCAGCCTCGAGCAGGACCGCACCGGCGACAAGTGGCTGACCGCCAAGGCTCGGCGCACCAGCGCGTGGGCGATCCTGGTCATGGCCCTCTCGACCGCGTTCGCGGGCTTCGACTGGCTGATGTCCATCGACTTCAAGTTCTTCAGCACCATGTGGGGCGTGTACTTCTTCTCGGGGAGTGCCTATGTCGGCACCGCCACGCTGATCCTGATCCTCGCGCTGCTCCGCCGCGCCGGGAAGATGGAGGGCGCGGTTACCAGCGAGCACTTCCACGACCTGGGCAAGCTGCTCTTTAGCTTCACGGTCTTCTGGGCCTACATCGCGTTCAGTCAGTATTTCCTGATTTGGTACAGCGGCATCCCCGAGGAGACCGCGTTCTTTGAGATGCGACAGCAGGGCGCCTGGCCGATGGTCGGGCTGGCCGTCATCATCTCACACTTCGCCCTGCCCTTCGTCATCATGCTCTTCCGCGGCATCAAGCGGAACCCCACGACGATCGCGTTCTTTGCCATCTGGTCGATCGCGGCCCACGTGATCGACATGTTCTGGGTCGTTCGCCCCGTCGTGCATGTCTCCAATCCGGCCGATCCCGTCGGCTGGGGCATGATCTGGATCGACGTGGGCGCGGTGCTGGGCGTGCTCGGCGTGCTCGGCTGGCTGATCGTCGGCAAGGTCACGTCCGGCCCGCTCGTGGGCGTCAACGACCCGCGCCTCGGCGAGTCGCTGGAGCACCGGAATTACGTCTGAGTTTGTTCGTTGAAATCGGCGATTCTCGGTAGGTTCAAGGTTGGATTGGGTCGGCAAGAATGACTCCGGTTCGATGAGAGCCGGCGAAGACCAAGGTGGTTGAGTCGCATGTCCAAGCACGAAGCACACTTCCTGCCCCAGACGCACGAGCACGCGGATTCGTGGCACCGGCATTCCGCCGACGAGGGCACGCCGCAGGGCGAGCACACGGCCACCGCCAGCGCCACCTCGCTCCTGGTCTCGTTCTTTGTCCTCACCATGAGCGTCTTTGTGACCGTGGGACTGCTCGTGGTCTTCTTCAACCACTTCGCGTGGCAGGCCCGCGCCGACCGTGAGGAAACCACCGTCATGAGCGTCGACGCCGACGCCACCAAGGAGCGCATCACCAAGGAGCAGGGCGAGTACGGCTTCGTCGCCGACAAGCCGGGCGTCTACCGCATCCCCGTGAGCGCCGCGATGGACCGCGTGGTCAGCAAGTACGCCGAAAAGAAGTGATCGATCGTCAGAGCGCCGGTTTGAACGGACCAGGATCAGGAATCAGATGACGCGGCCCACGACCAACCCGACGACCACGCGCGAGCTCGACTCGCGGACGCCGTCGCGCCCCGGTCGTGTGCATCGCGGAATCGGACTGGCGGCCGGCCTGCTGGCGGGCCTCTTCGGCGCGGCCGGATCGGCCAACGCTCAGTTCTCCGGCGGCGTGCTAAACCAGAAGCCCGAGGCGATCAAGCGGCTCGACGTCGATGAGAAGCTCGGCGCGACCCTCCCCATGGACCTGGAGTTCACCAACAGCGACGGCAAGCAGGTCAAGCTCGGCGATTACTTCCCCCTCGGCGAAGACGGCAAGCGCCACGGCAAGCCCACCGTGCTCGTCCTCGGCTATTACCGCTGCCCCGTCGTCTGCTCGGTTGTGATCGCCAAGCTGACCGAGGCCTACAACGAGATCTCCTACACCGTCGGCAAGGACTACAACGCCCTGGTCTTCTCCATCAACCCCGACGAGACAACCGCGGAAGCCCACGCGTTCAAGGTCAACCAGATCGAGACCTACAACCGCGGCAAGGAAACGGGCGTGGCCGATGGCTGGCATTTCCACACCTCGCCCGCCGAGACCTCCAAGGCGCTGGCCGACGCGATGGGCTGGCAGTACACCCGCCTGCCCAACGGCGAATACGGCCACCCCATCGGCTACATGCTCGTCACTCCCGACGGGCGCATCGCGCGATACATGTACGGCTACGCCGGTCGGGACCAGGCGACCCAGGTCAAGCTCGCGATCCTGGAGGCGTCCGAGGGCAAGATCAGCAAGACCATCGCCGACCGCGTGGTCGGCTTCTGCTACATGTTCGACCCCGCGTCGGGCGGGTACGCCCTCAAGGCGTTCCGCGTGATGCAGCTCGGCGGCGGGCTCACGCTGCTGGGCCTGGGCGGGCTGGTGATCGGTCTGCGAGTGAACGAAGTTCTCAAGCGTCGGCGGCGTGCCGCCATGCTCGAGGGTGATCTGTTGAGTTCAAGTGACCGGCCGATGGGGGGCGCTCGTGGCCCGGCCATGGTCGGAAGGTGAGGCGTCGATGATGACTTCCTTGTTCGAGCACGGCCTGTTGAGCGCGACCCTCGCCGAGGGCGGCGCGCTGCGCGACTTCATCTTCGGCACCGGAGGAAGCGGGCACCATTCCGAGATGGTCGAAGAGACCTTCATCTGGATCTTCTGGATCGCCCTTTTCTTCTTCGTGATGCTGATGGCGCTCACCGCGCTCTGGAGCTTCCAGTACCGCCGGCGCACCACTCCGGTCGCCCTGGTCAGCTCGTCGCACAACACCGTGCTCGAGACCATGTGGACCGTGATCCCCCTGGGCATCCTCGCGGTGATGTTCTTCAAGGGCTTCAAGGGCTATCTCGACATGGTCGTCTCGCCCGCGGGCGCGATCGAGATGGACGTGCGCGCCGCCAAGTGGGACTGGCGCCTGATCTACCCCAACGGCGCCGAATCGACCGAGCGTGTGAAGCTCGGTTCGGGCAAGGAATCGCCGATCTTCTACATGCCCGCCGAGACCCCGGTCAAGCTGAAGATGATCTCCAGCGACGTCATCCACAGCTTCTACGTGCCGGACTTCCGCGGGAAGTTCGACGTCATGCCCAACCGCTACACCTACTACGGCTTCAACTCCGGCGCGATCAAGGGCGATCAGAAGCTGACCGAAGGTCCTTTCGCCGGCACGCCCTACGAGGATCACTGGCTCTTCTGCGCCGAGTACTGCGGCGACTCGCACTCCGAGATGGCGGCCCAGATCCGCCTCGTGCCGCGCGACGCGTGGGTCAAGATCGTCGACAGCTTCAACGGCGCTGGACTCACGCCACCCGAGAAGGGCAAACGCATCTACACGATCCAGTGCGCCTCGTGCCACACGGTCGACGGCTCCAAGAACACCGGCCCCTCGTGGAAGGACACCTTCGGAAAGACCGAGACCTTCACCGACGGCACCAGCGCCGTGGTCGACGAGCAGTACGTTCGTGAGTCCATCTATGAACCGGCCAAGAAGCTCGTCGCGGGCTACGGCCCGCAGATGGCGTCGTTCAAGGGCATCCTCAGCGAGGACGACGTGGCCGCCATCATCGAGTACATGAAGACGATCAGCGCCAATTACAAGCCGGCGGGCGGCGACAAGAAGTGAGCAAGGCCGCGGGGCGGGCCGGAGAATCCGGAGCCACCGCGTGAGTGAGCATGCCGCGAAAGCGGACGGGAACGAAGACATGAGCACGATCGATCATCACGGTTCGCACGCGTTGGGCGGGCACCACGACGAGGGGAGCTACCTGGCGCCCAAGGGCGGCGTCGTCTCCACCATGTGGGCGTGGGCGACCACCATCGACCACAAGAAGCTGGGCGTGATGTACCTCGCCGCGGTGCTGACCCTGTTCTTCCTGGGCGGCGTCGCCGCGCTCGCCGTCCGCGTCGAGCTCTTCCAGCCGACCACCATGGTCAACGGCAAGATCACCGGCCAGGTCTTCCAGGACGCCGGCGGCGCCGTGGCGGCCGGGCACGCGATCTACAACCGCATCTTCACCCTGCACGGCGCGATCATGGTCTTCATGGTCATCGTGCCCGGAATCCCCAGCGCCCTGGGCAACTTCCTCCTGCCCATCATGCTCGGCGCCAAGGACGTCGCCTTCCCCAGGCTCAACCTGCTCAGCTGGTGGGTCTACGTCGTCGGCTCCGTGCTCGGTGTCGTCTCCATCATCATGGGCGGCGTGGACACCGGCTGGACCTTCTACACCCCATACAGCACCTCGACCGACTGGGACGTGTACATGCGCGTCGTGCTGATGATCAGCGCCGCGTTCGTCCTGGGGTTCAGCTCGATCCTCACCGGCCTCAACTTCGTCGTCACGGTGCACAAGCTCCGCGCCCCGGGCATGGGCTGGTTCGACATGCCCCTCTTCGTCTGGGCGATCTACTCGACCGCCATCATCCAGGTCCTCGCGACGCCGGTCATCGGCATCACGCTCCTGCTCCTCATCTTCGAGCGCCTCTTCCACGTCGGCATCTTCGATCCCGCGATCGGCGGCGATCCGGTGCTCTTCCAGCACTTCTTCTGGTTCTACAGCCACCCGGTCGTCTACGTCATGATCCTGCCGGCCTTCGGCATCATCAGCGAGCTCATCACCGTCCACGCCCACAAGAAGATCTTCGGCTACCGCGCCATGGCCTTCGCCTCGCTGGGCGTCGCGTTCGTCTCGTTCCTGGTCTGGGGACACCACATGTTCGCCAGCATGGGTGAGATGGCCTCGGCCGTCTTCTCCGCGCTGACGTTCCTCGTCGCGATCCCGACCGCCGTCAAGGTCTTCAACTGGGTCGCCACCCTCTACAAGGGCTCCATCCAGTTCACCGCCCCCATGGTCTACGCCCTCATCTTCCTCTTCCTCTTCACGATCGGCGGCCTGACCGGCCTGCCCCTGGGCACCCTTTCCACCGACCTGCACCTGCAGGACACCTACTTCGTCGTCGCCCACTTCCACTACGTCATGATGGGCGGCACGATCATCGCCTTCGTCGGTGGCATCCACCACTGGTGGCCCAAGATGTTCGGCAAGATGTACAACGAGCGATGGGCCATCGTCGGCGGCATCCTCGTCTTCATCGGCTTCAACCTCACCTTCTTCACCCAGTTCATCCTCGGAACCCGCGGCATGCCACGCCGCTATGCGACCTACATCCCCGAGTTCACCAACCTGCACCAGCTCAGCACCCTCGGATCGTTCATCCTGCTCCTGGGCTTCCTCGTCCACCTCTTCGTGTTCATCCACTCGCTCGTCGCCGGCCGCCCGGCGCCCAAGAACCCGTGGGGCGGCCTCTCGCTGGAGTGGGAGACCGACAGCCCGCCCATCGAGCACAACTTCCATCACGAGCCGCTCGTGAAGCACGGCCCGTACGACTTCGAGACCACCGTCCCGCCCCACTGGGACCCCAAGGACTACCCCATCCCCGCGTCCAACTTCACCGCCGCCAAGCACTGAGCCACTCACGTTCGCACACGGGGCGACCGATCGCCCCGCAAGGATTCACTGATGAGCACCCTTCCGGCACAGTCCAGTTCATCCGGCGACGCGCCGCTCTGGAAGAAATACCAGGCCGCGAACCACTACCGGAGCAAGGAGGAGGAGTTTGACGCATGCAAGCTGGGCATGTGGCTCTTCCTCACCACCGAAGTGCTGCTGTTCGCCGGCATCTTCGTCGGCTACGCCATCTTCCGCATGCTCTACCCGGAAGCCTGGGCCAACGGCTCGTCGTACCTCGACTGGCGCTGGGGCGGTCTGAACACCGTCGTCCTGCTGGTCTCCAGCTACACCATGGCCGTCAGCATCCACCACGCCCAGCTCAACAACCAAGCGGCCCTGAAACGCAACCTCCTGATCACTGTCCTGTGCGGCGCTGCCTTCATCGCGATCAAGCTCACGATGGAGTACATCCCAAAGTGGTCCGCCGGCAAGGCCCCGGGTGGTTCGTTCTTCAACTACCCCTTCGCCACCGACCCGCACGAGCCCCTCTGGTGGGGCATCTACTACTGCGGCACCGGCATCCACGCCCTCCACGTCCTCATCGGAATGTCCCTCATCTTCTGGGTCTATCTCAAGGCCCGCAAGGGTCACTACGGCCCGAACCACTACACCGGCGTCGAAGTCGTCGGCCTCTACTGGCACCTCGTCGACCTCATCTGGATCTTCCTCTTCCCCCTCCTGTACCTCATCGGCTGAACGATCGCATCCCGCGGCCCTCGCGGAGGAACCCATGGCCCACTCGCATCACGACCACGTCCATTCGCACCAGAACTTCGCCAAGAGCGAGGCCGACCAGGTCGACCCGCACGGGTTTGAGTCTGGCCACAAGCACGGGCACGTCATCCTCCCGGTGATGACCCTGCGCACCGTGCTGACCCTCCTGCTCGTCCTCACCGCGGCGACCGTCTTCGCCTCGCGGGCCGAGCACTGGGCCCAGGAGTTCTTCCACATCGTTCTTCCCGGCTGGTTGAACGTCATGGTCGCGCTCTCGATCGCCGTCGTCAAGGCGACGATCGTCGCCATGTACTTCATGCAGCTGCGCTACGACAACCCCATCAACAGCGTCATCTTCCTCTTCTGCCTCTTCGGCGTCATCCTCTTCATGGGTTTCACCGCCATGGACCTCGGCGTCCGCAACCGCATCTACAACTGGAAGGCCGGCGAGGCCGTCCAGGGCGGCACCGGCGGTTCGTACATCAACCGATGGGAAAAGAAGGACGACGGCACCGAAGAACGCGTCGCCCCGAGCCAGCCGCTCTACCTCCACGCCCGCAACCGCCTACTCGAAAAGGTCGGCGCGGAGAAGTTCAACGAGCTCGAGCACGAGGCCCACATGCACGGCGGCCCGCACGCCAAGCCCGACGCGACCTCACCGTGGAAGGATGCCGCCAACCAGAGCCGCCCCCGTACCGGCACCACGCCCGGCCTCTTCGATGCCGCCGCCCCCGCGGACGCGCACTCCGAAGCCGGGCACTCCGAAGCCAAGCCCGCCGGGCACTGAGCCCGCACCGCCTACCATCGATCCGTGACCATGACGCGTGCCACGGCCATCATCCTCGCCGGCCTGCTCGCCGCCGCGGCGATCGGTTCGGGCATCTCCGCCGCCCGGCGCGTCAGCACCTATCACCGCGAAAATCCGCGCGAGCAGTTCGCGTTTAATCGCGTCAACGCCCGCGACTTCGTCTACGCGGGCAGGCCCGTCACCCTCCGCGACGAGTCCGGCCCGACCGGCAAGACGCTGCTCGTGACCTACGGCGACGACAAGCTCTCGCTCCCCGTAGTCATCCCGAAAGACCCGCGCCTCCCCGCCCTCGCCCCGCACGAGGACTGGATGGGCGTACTCCGCTTCGCATCCTCGACCAACATGGACCTGCCCGAGCTCCAGGCGAAGATGAACGCCGGCGAGGTCCGCGACCGCCTCGTGATCGTGACGCGCACTCCCGAGCCCGGCACCGACCCGTCCACCTGGGGCGAGATCAACAAGCACCGCTGGACCTTTGACTTCTACGAGTTCCTCATGGAGGGCGGGTTCGCCCATCAGAAGCTGGCATTCCCCAACAAGCGGGCGCGCGACAAGGCCGAGCGCGAAGGACGCGAGCTGGCCGTGCCCCAGCTGAAAGAGAAGACCTGGGAGTTCGAGGCAGCCCTGATGATCACGCCCAAGACCGACGGCCCGAACCCCGAGTTCCGCAACGACGGCCTGGCCGCGATGGGTTGGACGCTCCCCGCGACCGGATTCGCCACGATCGGCATGATCGCGATGCTGGTGGTCGCCGCTTCGCGCCGCCCGCCCCTGCCCGCACGCGCGTAAAGACCTGTCGCCTGCTTAATTCTGTGTTTCGGACGCCGAGCCTGAGCGAGCTTCGAGCGGAATCTCCGCGCCGCCGTTCGATTCGCGTCCAACGCCGCTCCGCCTCCGATGCGCCCTCTGCGATGCACCGTCGTTCGAGGCTCTACCGGAACACCGAGTCGATCTGTCCGCCCTGGATCGTGATCTTGACGTCGTTCAGCACCTTCGCCAGCACCAAGTTGATCATGATGATCGCCAGGAAGCTGGTCACGAACGACTCGGTCGTGGCTCGCCCCACGCCCTCGGCCCCCGGGCGGCAGTTGAACCCCTTGAAGCACGCGATCAGCCCGATCGCCCCGCCGAAGAACACCGCCTTCACCAGGCCGTTCACGATGTCGAACCACCCAACGAACATCTCGGTGTAGTGCCAATACTGCGTCGGGTCGGCCGTGTAGAAACGGGTCGTGATGTACCACCCGCCCCCGATGCCGCACACGTTCGAGATCAGCGTGAGCGGCGGTATCATCAGGATGCACGCCAGCACGCGCGGCACGACCAGCACGCGGATCGGGTCCGCCGCCATCGCCCGCATCGCGTCGAGCTGCTCCGTCACGCGCATCGAGCCCAGCTCCGCCGTGAGCGCGCAGCCGACACGTCCCGCGAGCATGACCGCCGCCAGCACCGGGCCGATCTGCTTCACCAGCGACACGTTGATCACGCCGCCCAGGCGTCCCTCCTGCCCGATCGACGCGAACTGGAGATAGCCCTCGATCGCCAGGATCATGCCGATGAACGCGCCGGTGAGCGCCAGCACGGGCACCGACGCCGCCCCGACGAAGAAGACCTGCTGCCACAGGCGATCACGCTTGTTCCACGTCCGCACCGCCCGCAGGCCCAGGATGAACGCGCCCGCGAACCTCGTGAACCGCCCCAGCCACGACATCGCCCCCGCCAGCGACAGGCCGACGCCGATGACCCACGCCCCCAGCGAGGCGATGGGACGCAGGACCAGCGGCGGATTGGCGGGAGTGTCGCCCATGACTCGGCATCAGCGTACACGCGGCGATCGCCGTTGTCGCGGCCGGCGCGATCGCCGGCCCCGGCCTCGAAAGTCACCGAAGCCAAGGCGGGAACTGCGGTGCGTGCGGAGTCCAATCGCGTCGGAGTCTGAGCAAGGCCGGGCAACGTGAGGATGAGCCCTGCCTAGGAGAGTCGAGCCATGAGGTCAGGGCGATGCCGCCATTAGGTGTCCCGTTCGGCTACTTGTCCGCGGGCTTTTCGGTGGGCTTGTCGGCAGGTTGTTCCGGGGTGGTTTCGGAGCTGGCGGCGGATTCGAGGGCGTGCTTGGTGGCGGTGGCGACATCGGCGGCGGGGAGGATGACCATGGACGCGCCCAGGCCGCGGAGCTGCGAGCGCATGCCCTCGTCGTTGTCTTCGTCGACCTCGGGGAGCTGGATGATGGTGATGCCGACGAGCTTGCCCGCGCCGGTGAAGACGGGAATGCCCAGGTCGTTCATGTCGCTGGGGAGTACGAGGGAGCGCGGCTTCTTCACGAACGCGGCGACGCGGCAGAAGGTGAGAATCGGGGCGCGGTCGAAGTACTTGCTCAGGCGGCCGATGCCGACCAGCTCGTCGCCGAGGGCGGGCGTGACGCCCGTGGCCAGATCGATCGACGAGAGGGAGGCGCCCTTCAGGTCGGAGACCTTGACCCACGCGAGGTCGAGCTCGCTGTCGCGGGCGATCAGCTTGCCCTCGAGGCCTTCGGTGTCATCGCCGACGAAGACCTTGATGTCGCGGGGCGTGACGGTGACGCCGGACATGCGGTCCTGCATCGAGGGGGGCACGCCGCCGGACTGGGAGTTGGAGCAGAGGATGAGGCCGGTGGGATCGATGACGACGCCGGTGACCTCGCGTTCCTGCTCGTGCTCGCCAAAGGAGCCCTCGTATTTGAGGGACATCTTGATGGAGACAACGGACTTGGAGTGGGCGTCGGCGATGGCGGCGATGGGGGAGGGCTTGGGCTGGGCGTCCTGCGCGAGCGAGACGGGGGCGGCGAAGAGGACGGCGGCGGTCGCGGCGAGGATATAAGTGAGGCGAGAGGTCATGGGAGGCTCCGGGAGAGAAAAGGCACTCGGCAAAGGGCAGGGCACTCGGAAAGTCGCCCGCGGTGACGCAGCTTACTTCTTGGCGGGTTCCTTGGCGTCGGCGGTGGGCTTCCACTCGGGCTCGACGAACTTGTACTGGGTGCGGATGCCGCGGAGGACGACGAAGGAGATGCGTTCGGGCTGGGTCTTGGCGACGTCTTCCATCGCGGCGCGGTAGGAGGCGAGGTCGGTGATGACACGATCGCCGATCTTCTGGATGAGATCGCCGGAGCCGAGGCCGCCGAGGCCGGCCCAGCCGGCGTCCTCGACCTGCTCGACGAGGACGCCGTTGACGGATTCGTCCCACTTGTTGTCGTCGCGGTCGAAGAAGGTCAGCTCGCGGACGGTCATTTCAAAGTCGCGGTTCTGATCGCGGCGGGCTTCCTCGGGGCCGAGGCGGGTGCGCTCGAGCGTGACCTTGACCTCGACGGGCTTGCCCTCGCGGAGCACGCCCAGCGTGGCTTCCTGATCGATCGCGAGCGAGCGGACCTTGCGTTCCAGCGTCTTGGAGTCCTGGTTGCCCTTAGGCGCGATCTTCTCGCTGTTGATCGAGACGATGACGTCGCCCACGCGCAGATCGGCGGCGGCGGCCTTGGTGCCCGGGTACACGCGGGTGATGCGGAAGCCCGTGGAATCGGGGATGTTCAGGCGCTTGGCGAGGTCCTTGAGCACGACCTGGGTCGTGACGCCCAGCCAGGCCTTGGGGACTTCGCGCGGCGGGTCTTCGGGCTTGTCGGCCTTGGGCTTGACGAGCGTGACCTGCTGCTTGCCATCGCGATCGAACTCCACAAGCATGTACTCGGGGAGCTTTTCCTGCGACATGATGGTCTCGTACGTTGAGACGATCGCGGGCATGTCGGCGATATCTTTGCCGTCGATCTTACGGATGATGTCGCCCACGCCGAGAGCGGGCTCGGCGGTGGCGGCGCCGGCCCCGGCGCGGACGCCGACAACCAGCACGCCGCTGGTGTCCTTCAGGCGGCGGTTGCGGGCCATGACGGGCGTGATTTCCTGGACGGAGAGCCCCCAGGAGCGGAGGGCGGTGCGGTCGCCGCGGTCCTTGAGGAGTTTCTCGGGGACGACGGTGAGCCTGGATTCCTTGCCCTCGCGCTGGTAGACGAGTTCGGCGGGCTTTCCGACCGGGAGGTCGGCGAGGCGTTTCAGGAGCGGAGGGACTTCCTCGACGAAGCGGATCGTGAGCGACTCGTTGTTGATGGAGAGGAGGAGGTCGCCCGCGCGGAGGCCGGCCTTGTAGGCGGGGCCTTCCTGGTCGACGGAGGTGACGAGGACGCCCTTGTCGAAGCCGGTGCGCTGGATCTGGCGGAAGTTGACGCCCATCCAGCTGCGCGGGACCTCGGCGTTGGCGATGAGGGCCTTGGAGACCTCGCGGGCGATGTTGGCGGGGACGGCGAAGGACATGTTGTTCCCGCCGCGGGTGTTGACGCCCACGACCTGCCCGTCCATGGAGACGAGCGGGCCGCCGGAGTTTCCGGGGTTGATGCTGGCGTCGTGCTGGATCCAGCGGGCGAAGAGTCCGGTGCGCTGGTCGAAGTCGAAGGACATGCCCTCGAACTCCTCGTCGTTGCCGGCGAAGACGCGCTCGGTGTTGCTGACGATGCCGAGGGTGACGGAGCGCGAGAGGCTGAAGGGCGAGCCCATGGCCATGACGCTGTCGCCGACGGTGAGTGAGTCGGAGTCGCCGAGCTTGGCGAAGGCGAGCTTGCCCTTGAAGTTCTTGAGGTCGAGCTTGAGGACGGCGAGGTCGGTGAGCGGGTCCTCGCCGACGAGGGTCGCGGGGATCTCCGACTTGTCGGAGAGGGTGCAGGTGAACTTCTTGCCGCTGTCGGTGACGTGGGCGTTGGTGAGGACGTAGCCGTCGGCGGAGATGATGGTGCCGCTGCCGGTGGAGCGTCCCTTGGTTTCTTTGCCCTGCCAGTAATCGACGGTGACGACGCTGATGTTGACGAGCGCGGGGAAGACCTGGTCGCGGGCGCTGGCGATGAGCTGTCGCATCTGGGCGCGGAGCGCGGAGGCGTCCTGGGCCGTGGGTTGAGCGCCGGGCTGGGCGAGGGTGGGCTGGGCGAGGAACGCGCAGGCGGTGAGTGCGGCCGCGATCGAAGCGCGGACGGTTCGAACGTGCGGGGGTCGTTGGATCACGCGAGGCTCCCGTCGAGGGGTGTTTCGGAGCGTGAGTAGTTCACGCCCTTGGATCGGTGCTGGTCGATCACCTTGGTGAGGATACCGGGTGCTTTGCCGATGAGTTCCGGGACGATGACGCCCTTCTGGCGGAATTCACCCGAGGCGAGCAGGCGCGCCATGATGGTGCAGGGGAAGGCGGTGGTGCGCGACATGCTGGTGGCGCGGCTCGCCGCGTGATAGGTGTCGTGCAGGTCCCAGGTGACGCGGGTGCGCCGGTTGTTCTTCGTGCCGTCGACGATGATGCGCATGACGGTGACGTCTTCCTCGCCGGGCTGGAAGGTCCAGAGCGGGAACATGAGCTTGGCGAGGAGGTCGCGTGGGGCGACCTTCACGCCGTTCACGTCGACGGGCTCTGTGGAGAAGAGGCCGGTGGCGCGGAGGACGCGCATGAGCTCGATGTGCCCGGGGTAGCGGAGGGTCTTTTCCTTCATGAAGGGGACGTTGAAGGTGCGAGCGAGGGAGCGCAGGCCGTCGGTGTTAAAGGCTTCGAGCGTGCCGACGCCGGGGAAGTTCATGAGCTCGGGCTCGGAGAGAGCTTCGCGGATGACGACCTTGCCGTGCTCGACGAGGCGCGATGGGCGCGTGTATTCCTCGATGACATCGCCGGGTGAGAAGGGGGCCTTGTACTGGAAGGGCCAGCGGCGTTCGCGGGGCAGGCCGCCGACGTAGATCTCGATGTTCTCGCAGGAGTCCATGGCGCTGGCTTCGGCGCCGGAGATCATGTGGGACATGCCGGGCGCGACGCCGCAATCGACAATGGCGGTGACGTTGTGCCGCCTGGCGAGGTCGTCGAGGTCGATGGCGTCCTCGGCCATGAAGGTGATGTCGCAGTAGTTCCTGCCGGCCTCGATGACGGCGCGGAGGGTCTGCAGGCCGATCGAGCTGGCGATCGCGCCGAGGACCAGGTCATAGTTCGCGACGAGCTTCTTGACCTCGGCGGCGTTGGACAGATCGGCCTGGACAGTTTTGAGCTTACCGCCGGCGCGGTCCTTTGCGGCGGCGAGATTGGCGGGGCGGAGGTCGGCGACCGTGACATCAAAGGCTGGGTCGGAGGCGAGGTCGGCGGCCATGACCGAGCCGACCATGCCGGCGCCCAGGACGATGGCGCGGGTGAGGGGCATACGAGTCTCCAAAAGTGAGAAGCGGCAAAGTGGCGGAGAACGAGTGGTCGTGTGGTCGGGTGAAGAAAGGGCGGAGACAGAAGGAGACAGGAGGCATCAAGCAGAGAGGTGGAAGTCGAATGTGATCACGGCATGGTTGGAAGCCAGAGAAAGTAGAAGCCGGAGGTTTCGGCGGCGGCGGAGAGGGCGCCCGGGCCGCCGGAGAGATCGAGCTTGAGGAGGTTGGTGTCGCCGGAGGAGGCGCCGGGCCACGCGGGCGCGACGGGCTCGCTGGAGGCGTACGCCGTCCGCGGCTCGTAATCGCCCACGGCGTATTTCACAAGCGTCGCGTTGGTCACGCCCGCGCGTGCCTTGGCGGCGGCGAAGGCCTCGCGGATGCCGCCGAGTTCATCGACGAGCCCGAGCTCCTTGGCGCGAGCGCCGGTGACGACGCGTCCGTCGGTGGCTTCGACCACATTCGCGGCGGCGAGGTTGGGTCGGCGCGCGACGACGAGGCCCCTGAATCGTGCGTAGTAGTCGTTCACCATGGTCTGGAGCACCTGGTACTGCTCGTCCTTCATGGGTGAGTACGGCCAGGCCATGTCCTTGTTCTTCCCGGAGACGACGTTGCGAGCGACGATGCCGATCTTGGCGAGGCCCTCGCTGAAGTTCATGGTGGGGACGATCACGCCGATGGACGCGGTGACCGTGGTGGGCTGGGCGATGATGTGATCGGCGGCGAGGGAGAGGTAATACCCGCCGCTGGCGGCGACCTCGCCCATGCAGGCGACGACGGGCTTGTGGGTGGTTTCGGCGAAGTGGCGCACCTCGTGGTACATGGTGTCGCTGCCGGTCACGGTGCCGCCGGGTGAATTGACGCGCAGGATGACGGCCTTGATCGAGGGGTCCTTGGCGGCGAGGTCGAGGCGGGAAACCAGATCGTCGACGGGGTTGGAGCCCGAACCGACGAGTCCGGGGCGGCGGGCGTCCATGATGAGGCCGCGCACATCGATCATGGCGACCTTGGCGTCGCCGGCGTTTTCGTCGCTGAGGACGACGCGCTCGGTGAGCGAGCCATCGGAGCCCGCGCCGAGATTGACGACGACCTTGGGTGTGCAGGCGGAGAGGAGGGCCGCGGCGAATGATGCGGCGAGGGTGAGGTACCGCGGTCGCGAATTGGGATTCGGCATGGGGGAAAGTCTACGACGCGGGGGCGGCGTACGCTCCGCGCGTGAGTGACGCCGAGCTTGGGCATATTCCGGTGCTTCCCCGCGAGGTGGTCGAGTTGCTTGCGCCCAAAGCGGGCGAGACGTATGTCGATTGCACGGCGGGGCTGGGTGGGCACGCGTCGCTGCTGGGGCCGCTGGTGGGGGTGTCGGGTCGGATCGTGCTCAATGACGTGGACGACGGCAACCTGGGCAAGGCGGCGGCGGCGGTGCGGCGGGCGTGTGGCGAAGGGTGCCCGGAGATCGTGACGATCCGCGGGAACTTTGCCGAACTGCCGCACGCGCTCGGGGAGCGGGGGATTCGGGCGGACATGGTGCTGGCCGACCTGGGTTTCTCGTCGAACCAGGTGGATGATCCGGCGCGGGGGTTGAGCTTCCGGCTGGACGGGCCCCTGGACATGCGGCTGGACCCGGGGCTGAAGCTGTCGGCGGCGGACCTGGTCAACGGGCTTCCCGAGGCGGAATTGGCGCGAATTCTGCGTGATTATGGGGAGGAGCGGCACGCCGGATTGGTGGCCCGAAAACTTGTCCAAGCTCGGAAGGAAACGCCGATCTTGACGACCGCACGGCTTGCGGAGGTCGTGCGCTCGGTGCTGTCTGGTCGGAGTGGTCCGACGCAGATTGATCCAGCCACGCGTTCGTTCCAGGCCCTGCGGATCGCCGTCAACGACGAGCTGGGGAGCCTGCAGGCGTTGCTGGCGTCGCTTTTGCGTGGTGCGAGTGGGTCCGCGGGGCGAAGTACGGGGTCTGGTTCGTGGCTTGGTGCGGGAGCACGCGTGGCAATCATCTCTTTCCATTCCTTGGAAGACCGGCTCGTGAAGCGGGCCCTGGAAGAGATGGCGGCGCGGGGCGTGGGCGAGGTGCTCACGCGGTCGCCCGCGATGGCCGACGAACCTGAACAGCGGACGAATCCTCGGGCCCGGTCGGCGAAACTTCGCGCGGTTCGGATTGGTGGGGCGCTTGGCAGGTGACGGGCGCTGGTTATGATGCTCGCGTCGGGGTGAAGCCCGGCGGGAGAGTTTGGTGAATACGGCGTGGAGCGGCGTCACGGACGGGCGTCGCGGCCGTATGGATGGGGAAGGCTTGGTCCGGCCCAAGGTGGGGTCGAAACCGAGGTGCACACCGTGAATCGCGAACTGAAGCTGGCGCTCATCATCGGTTTCTCTCTGGTCCTCTTGGTGACGGTGCTCATCAGCGATCACCTGTCGAAGGCGCGGGGCGTGAAGCTCGCGATGCCGGATGTGACGCCCAACCTGGTGAAGGCTTCGGAACCGGTGGAGCCCATTTCGGGGCTGCCGGGGATGCAGCTCAACAAGACCGCGACGACAGAGCCCACCTCGGCTCCCGTGAACGGGCATGATCGCATGGCGATGGGCAACGAGGCGGCTCCTTCGCCGGTTCCGGCACCCGAAGCGCCGGTGTCGATCGACCAGGGTCGGCACGGTGGATCGCTCGGTCCGGTGGACCTGAGCGGCGCGGGGCCGAGCCAGTCGGACAAGCGGCTGGTGAACGAGGCGGCCAAGGGCGGCGTGAAGCTGGACCCGCTGGCGGGCACGGAACAGGTCCCGATTCACTCGGGTACGCCTGAGCTGACCGGTGGTCGTGCGGCCCCGAAGATGAGTGAGTACACGGTGGTCGAGGGCGACTCGATGGTGAAGATCGCCAAGAAGACGTTGGGAGACGCGAACAAGTGGAACCTGATCGCGCAGGCGAATCCCAAGGCCGTGGGCAAGAAGGGCGAGGTGCGGGTCGGCACGAAGCTGCAGATCCCGGTGCTCGACCTGCCGATCGCGAAGGACACGGGCGTGAAGATCATCGATCCCTTGCAGCAGTCGACGATCGATTTCGGCCCGTCGGGCAAGATCGCGAGCAATATCCCTGAGAAGAAGCCGGCCAAGCCCGAGGCCAAGCCGACCACCAAGCCCGACGCGAAGTCGACGAAGCCTCTGTCGAAGCCCGACATCGCCAAGGCGGACACGAAGAAGGCCGCCCCGACGACGTACACCGTCAAGCCCGGCGACACGCTGAACACGATCGCCAAGCGGCTGCTCGGTTCGGCGTCGCGGACGGATGACCTGATCCGAGCCAATCCCGACCTGGAGAGCGAGGACGCGATCCAGGTTGGCGACGTGATCAAGGTCCCGATGTCGTGATCGGTGGTGTTTAAAGGTTGAGCGGCGGGCGAGTGGACGGAGCCGGACGTGTTCGCGAAGCTGGCGGCGATCATCTTGGCGCTGGGGATCCTGGGCTGCACGCTGCTGGCGATGCGGCAGCAGAGGCTGCAGGCCGCGCATGAATTGGCCGAGTCGCAGCTGCGGATCCGCAAGAGCGACGAGCAGTTGTGGCTTCTGCGGGCGCAGATCGCGCACCGATTGAACCCCGAGAACATCCGCGAGCTGGCGACGGGCGCGGGTCCGCTGCGGCCGGTCGCGTCGCCCCCGCCGCCCGCCGAGCCGCCCGAGTTGATGGGGCCGCCCGCGCCGAAGCACGCCGACGGCGGCACGGGTTCGAAACCGGCGCGTCCGTCGCCGAGCGTCCCGCACGAGAGGCTGGCGCACGAGCCAGAGAGCACGCACTCGGAGCCGCGCTGATGTCTGTCCATCCCTCGCACCGGCGCTCGTCGAAGGTCGGGTTCATCGCAGTCTTCGTGATGACGCTGCTGCTCTGCGGCCTGCTTGCGCGGGTGGTGCAGTTGCAGGTGCGACCCGAGGCGAAGCTGCAGGAATATCTGAAGCCTCGTCTGGGGGTGCGGCCTGAGCTTTCGCCGCGTGGCGACATCATGGATCGGCGCGGGCGGGTGCTCTCGGCGACGCGGTTCGGCTGGCGCGTGTATATCGATCCGGTCGAGCTTCCCAAGGAGCCTTCGCCGGTGATCGTGGGGCTGGCGGGTGCGCTTGGGTTGCCTGAAGAGCAAGTGGGTGAGCGAATCCTGTCGCGCATGGCGGAGAACGCCAAGCGCACGCCGGAGAAGCCGCCGGCGATGCAGCCCACTCCCGGCCAGGTGATCGGCGAGCTGCTTGGGCTGGACGACGCGAAGGTCGATCCGAAGCTGGCGGCCAGCGCGGTCGAAGAGGTCGACGAGAACGTCAAGAAGCCCATCCGATACCTGCCGATCGGCGGCGTGATCGAGGACGCGGTGGCGGACAAGGTTCGGGCGCTCAAGCTCGCGGGCGTGGCTCTGGAGCGTCGCCCGATCCGCGAGTACCCGGGCGGGAGCGAGGTCGCGTCGATCATCGGCAAGGCGGGCGTCTCGGGCGAGGGCCTGATCGGCTCGGAGAAGTTGCTCGATCGAAGGCTGACCGGCGAGGCGGGGAAGGTCAGTTTCGTGCGCGATTCCGCGGGGCGGCCGCTGTGGATCGAGCCCGACCAGATCAAGCCCGCGATGCCCGGGCAGGACGTTTCGATCTCGATCGACCTGGAATTGCAGCGGATCGCGTGCGAAGAGCTGATGCGCGGCGTGGAGGAATACAACGCCGCGGGCGGGCGGTTGATCAGCGTTGATCCGAACACGGGCGAGATCCTGGCGATGGTGGACATCGTGCGCCCGGTGCCGGAGGCGGTGGCGTATCCGTGGATCGACAAGTCGGTGAAGAAGGGCGGGCACGAAGCGCCCGTGCCGGCGCCGGCGGTGGGCGGCGTGCGCTTCCTGACGCTCAAACCCGATCCGGGGCGCGCGATTCACCCGGCGCTGGCGAGGAATCGGTGCGTCGAAGACGTGTACGAGCCGGGCTCGACGTTCAAGCCCTTCGTGTGGTCGACGATCACGGACCTGGGGCTGGCGCGCGTGGACGAGGTGTTCCAGACGGGGCACACGGCGTGGCTGACGTCGTACGGGCGTCCGATCTCGGATGTGACCAAGCGCGACCAGATGACGTGGTCCGAGGTGCTCATCAACTCGTCGAACATCGGCATGGTGAAGTGCGGCGAGCGGCTGGCGTTCAAGCAGCTTCACGACGCGGTTGTGCGTTTCGGGTTCGGGCAGCGGACCAACATCGGCCTAGCGGGAGAGAGCCCGGGCATCGTGACTCCGATGTCGCGCTGGAGCAAGTACACGCACACGTCGGTGTGCTTCGGGCACGAGGTTTCGGTGACGCCCTTGCAGATGGTGCGAGCGTTCTCGAACTTCGCGCGATCGGGCGATCTGGCGGGCACGATGCCGACGCTCCGGATGACGGCCGTTACGGAGAGCGACCCGGCGAACCGCGTGCTCTACCGCGTTCTTCCGGCGGACGTCGCGGTGCTGACGCGTCAGACGATGCGTGGCGTGACGGAGGCGATGGAAGCGAAGCTTGACGCGCGCGAGCACACCAAGCACGCGTGGAACTACGAGATCTTCGGCAAGTCGGGCACGGCGGAGATCCCGCTGGGCAAGGCGCCGACGGGCAAGCGCCGCCCGGTGGGCTCGAGCGGCTACTTCGACGGGCAGTACAACTCCAGCTTCATCGCGGGCGGACCGGTCGAGCAGCCGCGCCTGGTGACGCTGGTCGTGATCGATGATCCGGGCCCGGAGCTGGCGCGGAAGAAGATCCACTACGGCGCGTCGACGGCGGGCCCGGTGGTGCGCCGGTTCATGGAGCGAGGCCTGGCGTACCTGGGCGTGCCGCCCGCGCCGAAGGAAGTGCAGGAGACCGAGCCCAAGACTCATCCGGCGCTGACCACTCCAGCACGCAGCACGGCGCTGAACAACGCACAGGAATGAGAGCCGGGAATCGGGCGTGGGGAGTCGGGAGTGGGGAAATCTCCGCTCGCGGCGTACTCGCATGGTCTGAACTGGCGTGACGATCTGTTCCGCGAGCGGTGCCTATGCCGCGCCGCGCTGATCGTGCGAACCGCTGGCGTTGCCTTGCTTGTTTAGGTCGGTTGAGGGCGGGGAAGCGTCTTGAGACTCGCCCGTGGCCACGGCGCGGGGTGATGAGGCTTGGCTTGTTGGGTCCGTGGGCGGCGTGCTGGGTGTCAGGCCGATCGCACGCTCGGCGCGGGCCTTGAGCGCGAGGGCTTGTTCCTTCAGGCGCTTCAGAACTTTGCGGGCCCAGATGAACTCGGTCGCGAGGAGCGCAAAGCCGAGGAACATGATGGGGATGCCGGGCACGCCCGGGAGGATGCCCACGATCAGGCCGAAGAGCACGATCGACACGCCGACGACGAAGATGAGCCAGCGTCGGGCACGCTTCCAGGTGAGCTCCGCGGTGCGGGCGAGGTCGGCCAGCGCCGTGGTCGCGACGTCGGGCTCGTCGTGGGGCGTCACGGGGCGTGGCGGGACTTCTGAGTCCTGGGAGTCATGGGAGTCCGGCGAGTCGGGCGCGACGGGGGTGTCGGGCTCGGCCGCGCGGGCGTTGCGAGATTCTTCGGGGCCCGGGTTGGTCATGAGCCGTTCCGTCGGTCGTGGCTCTCGCTGGGTGAGTCCGTGGCGTTGCCGCTTCCTTCTTGTTCGGCTTCCGCCTTGGTCGGGTTCACGATGGATGCGACGATTCCGACGAGCATGATGGCCGCGATGATGCCCAGGGAGAGCAGTGGCGAGAGGTGGAAGTCGATTCCGGCCTTTTCCACGCCTGGGATGAGGTCGAGGGCCGGCAAGAGCATCTTCACCCCGATGAAGCCCAGGATGAGGATGATGGCCAGCTTGAGATACCGGAACGAGCGTGTGAGGGCGGCGACGGCGAAGTAGAGCGAGCGAAGACCCAGGATCGCGAAGCAGTTGGACGTGAGCACGAGGAAGGGGTCGAGCGTCGTGCCGAAGATCGCGGGGATGGAGTCGACCGCGAAGACGACGTCCGCGACGTCAACGACCAGGAGCGCCAGGAGCATGGGCGTGATGGCGAGCTTGCCGTCGAGGCGGGAGAAGAACCGATCTCCGTCGTAGTCGGGCGTGACTCGGAAGATGGCGCGGGCGGCCCGGACGATCAGGTTCTGGTCGAAATCGGGCGGCTCCTCGTCGCCGGCGCGCCACAGCTTCAACGCGGTCCAGACGAGGAACGCGCCGAAGAGATAGAGCACCCAGAGGAACTTGCTGACGATCGCGACGCCCAGCCCGATCAGCGCACCGCGGAGCGCGACGGCCCCGATGATGCCCCAGAAGAGCACGCGGTGCTGGTACTTGGGGGGCACACGGAAGTAGTTGATGATGATCGCGATCACCATCATGTTGTCGAGCGAGAGCATGAACTCCAGGAGGTAGCCCTGGAAGAACATGACGGCGGCCTCGCGCCCGTTTTCGGGCATGAGCGCGTCGTGGAGCGCGCCCTTGGCGGCGCTGGCGATGGGCGGCTGCCCGGGCTCGATCGCTGGGGCGGCGGGAAACGCCGGTCCGCCCAGGCCCGCGACGTGGTTGTCATAGAGCAGGTACACGCCGACGTTGAAGGCCATCGCGACCAGGAACCAGAAGCCGGTCTGGCGCAGGGCCTTGGCGACGCCGATGACGTGCGAGCCCCGGTTGAGAAAGACCAAGTCGACGGCCAGGAGCACGCCCAGGAGCGAGAGGAACGTGATGTAGATGAGTGTCATGGGCGGCGTGGGGCGGGGCGCGGGACGGACGGCGTGAGTGCGTTTGGGCCTGGAGCGGGTGGATGGTAGGGAGGGGGCGCGAAGGGGGGCGGGGCGTCCATCCGGACGTTCAGTCGCCGGCTCGCTCAAGTCCGGCGTTCAAGGGCATGGGGATTGAGCTCTTCACGAAGCCTGGCGCTGCCTCCGCCCGGGTTCGTCAACTCGCCTTCCTCGGCCACACCACCGACAGCACGGTCGCCAGCGCCAGCGTGCCCAGCACCGCGAGGAGCGACACCGTGGTGCTGATCTTAATGGATGAAGCGGGCTGCCAGTCGCGCCCGATCCAATCGCCCAGCACATCGAGGTACGGCGGGACGCTCATGAGCAACAGTTTCACGCCCACGAACGCGAGGATGAGAATGAGAGCGGGCTTGAGGAAGCGGAACTTGGTGATGAGGGCGGCCAGGCAGAAGTAGAGGGCGCGCAGGCCGAGGATCGCGAAGATGTTGCTCGTGAAGACGATGAACGGATCGGGCGTGATCGCGAAGATGGCGGGGATCGAGTCGACGGCAAAGACCAGGTCGGTGATCTCGACGATGAGCAGCGCCAGGAAGAGCGGCGTGATGGCCCACGTCGCGCGGAGCGAGCCCGCGGGCGGCGGGTCCTGCACCGGCCTGCCGGTCTTGGGATCGGGGGAGTAGGTGGGCGCGAGCGCGCGCCTGGTGAAGAACTTCTGCCCGTCGTAGAAGTCGACGAAGGGAAGGAATCGCTTGCACAGGCGCACCGCCCAGTTCTTCGACGGGTCGTCGTGGCTCTTGATGAGCGCCATCTTGATCGCGGTCAGCACGAGGAACGCGCCGAAGACGATCAGGACCCACTGGTACTTCATGATGAGGGCGGAGCCAAGGAAGATCATCCCGCCGCGCATGACGAGCGCGCCGATGATGCCCCAGAAGAGCACGCGGTGCTGGTACTTGGCGGGGACGGCGAAGAAGGCGAAGACCAGCGCGATGACGAAGATGTTGTCCATCGCGAGGGACTTCTCGACGATGTAGCCGGTGAGGTACTGCTTGGCGGCGGTCAGGCCGTCGACTGTGCCGGTGATGATGACGTCGTGCGCGTTGGACGGGCTGGGGTTGTAGATGGGAGTCTCAAGGCCGAGGTTGAGCCAGTGGCGTTCATAGGCGAGGTAGACGAAGCCCGCGAACGTGAGGCCGCAGGTGAGCCAGATGACGGACCAGGTGACGGCCTCCTTCATCGCGACCTCGTGGGCTTCGCGATGGAAGACGAAGAGGTCGAGCGCGAGGAAGACGAGCACGAGCGCGAGGAAGCCCGAGTACGCCCAGAGCTTGGGTGAGAGTTCGAGTCCGAGGAAGCCGGAGGGCTCGGCGGCGGCCTGCGCGAGGGTGTGGATGGAGGTGAGGTCGAGCGACGACAACGCGAGATCGAGCATGAAGACCCCCGAGCGCCCTTGGCGCACGGACCGACACAGAAGCCGGTTGGTCTTGCTCAACGCGCCGCAAAGCGGCACGACGCCGAAGGAGCCGGGAAGACCCACAGGGCCCCCGTGTTGACGACTCCTACGCCCGAGCGGTCGTTTCGGATGAAACAGGCCGGAATCGGGAGGCTACTCCCCAACGGAGAACGGGAAAACGTATTCACATGGCGGCACGAATCAAGTGTGGATGATCCGCGACCGGTTCATTCCTGTTCGTCGGGCTCGGCGGCGGTGGATTCGATCTTGGTTTCCTTGTAGACGGACGTGTCGACAAAGCCCTGGAGTTTTCGGGCCCGGACGGGGTGCTGGAGCTTGCGGATCGCCTTGGCCTCGACCTGGCGGACGCGTTCGCGGGTGACCTTGAAGATGCGTCCGACCTCTTCGAGCGTGTAGGTGTAGCCGTCTCCGATGCCGTAGCGGAGCTTGATGATCTCGCGCTCGCGGTAGGTGAGGGTCTTGAGCACCTGTTCGATGCGCTGCTTGAGCATCTCGCCGGCGGCGGAGTCTCCGGGCGACTCGGTGGCGGCGTCCTCGATGAAGTCGCCGAAATAGCTGTCCTCGCTCTCGCCGACGGGGCGGTCGAGGCTGACGGGGTGGCGGCTGATCTTCATGACCCGCCGGACTTCATCGGCGCTCATGCTGGCGCGTTCCGCGAGCTCCTCGACCGTGGGCTCCATGCCCGTGTTCTGCAGGATGAGCTTCTGGATGTTGCGGAGCTTGGTCATCGTCTCGATCATGTGCACCGGGATGCGGATGGTGCGGGCGTGATCGGCGATGGCGCGGGTGATGGCCTGGCGGATCCACCAGGTGGCGTAGGTGCTGAACTTGTAGCCGCGCTTGTACTCGTACTTGTCGACGGCGCGCATCAGGCCGGTGTTTCCCTCCTGGATCACGTCGAGGAAGGAGAGCCCGCGGTTGCGGTACTTCTTGGCGATCGAGACGACGAGGCGGAGGTTGCCGCCCGAGAGGTCGCGCTTGGCCTGTTCGTACTCCCAGAAGACGGTGCCGAGGTCCTTGACGCGGCGCTGGAGGCCCGCGGGGTCGTCGAGCACCAGGGCGCGCAGGCCGTCGAGCTCTTCGCGCATGACGGTGACGTCGTCGGCGTCGTAGCGCTTGGGGTTCCGCTCGACCTTGCGGAGCTCGTGCTCGAGGTCGTGCATCTTCTTGGCGATCGAGCGCAGCTTGCGCATGAGCGGGATGATGCGACCGGTGCGGAGGCTGAGTTCCTCGGTGAGGGAGGCCATGCGGCGGCGGCGGGCGGCGATGCGGGCGCGGATGATCGTCGCGCCGGGCTCGTCGCCCGCGGCGCGGGCCTTTTCGAGCGATTCCCAATCGCCGCGGTTGAGGCGAAGCAGGGCCTCGATGGTGGGGAGGTTGACGGGGATGCGCTTGGCGATCTTGTCCTTGGCGTTGGTCTCGGCGGTCGAGATGCGCATCGTGCGGTCGAAGGGCAACTCGCCGGTGCTGACCATGCGGAGGATGTCGACGGCCTGGGCGACGACGTAATCGTTCTCCAGGCAGCGACGCCGGAAGATCATGCGCGTCGTCTCGATCTTCTTGGCCAGGCGGATCTCCTCCTCGCGCGTGAGGAGCGGGATCGAGCCCATCTGCGACAGGTACATGCGCACCGGGTCGTCGATGCGCCGGGCGCTGGCGTCCTCGGCGGCGTCTTCGAGCTCGCGGCGCAGGCTCTCGGCGTCGGCGAGGTCTTCGTCGGTCGTGTCCTCGTCGCCCGCGTGCGACTGGATCTGCTCGCTGAGCTTCTGCTGGAGCGCGGCCGCCTCGGCGCGGCGCTCGCCGCCCGCAACGGTCATGGCGCGCTGCCCGCGCGTGAAGAGGGCGGGGGCGGGCTGGTTGAGCGCGCCGTCCTCCTCGCCGCGGGCCAGACGCTCGCGATGGAGGCGGGCGCGGAGCTCGAGCTCGTCGACCATCTGGATGCCGTGACGGTCCATGAGGACCATCAGCTCGTCGAGGCGCTCGGGGTCGACCATCTCGTCGGGGAGCGTGTTGTTCAGCTCCTCGTAGCTGAGCCAGCCGCGGGACTTGCCCAGCGAGATGAGATCGCCGACGGCGGGGTGCAGCTCGGCGGCGTGTTCGTCCTGGGGCAGGTCGGTCTGGGTGCGGGGGTCGCTCACCATGTTCAATCTTCCCTGCTTGTTGGCGTCGGTCGAGTCGTTCGTCCGATTCTGTGATTCCGTCCTGGAACTGGCGTGCCGATCCTTGGCGCGCGAGCGCTTCTTGTCCTGTTTCATTTGGGCCTCGGCATGACACGCCGGTCGGGCCCGAGCTCGCGATGCTGCTGCTGCAATCGTGCCAGCTTCGACATCGCGTCTTCCTCGCCTGTGGCGTTGGGTGCGGGTTCACTTCTTCCAGTTTCGATCGCCATGCGCTTGCGGCACTGCTCGAAATAGGTGTTCAATCGGTCCGGGTCTGATTCGGATTGCTGCTCGATCGCTTGCGACAGCGCGACGGCGGCCTGCTGGAATTCCGGGCTCTCCCCGATCGACAGCACCGCGGAGAGTCCGGGATCGCGACCTTGGGCCGCGACGCTGCTGACCGCCTGCGCGACGTCGGCCAGCGCCGGGGAGTTCCACGGGCCCTCGACGAGCTTTCGCTGCTCGGGTTCGCTGAGCGCGTGCCACAGGCCGCCCTCGGCCAGAACGCACGCCAGCACATGGGCGGCCGCGGAACGATCGACGGGCGCCGCGCCGGGCTTTGGCTCGACATTGGGTCGGGGCTCGAACGCGGGGCGCCGCCCGCCTCGACCGGCGGGGATCTCGGCGAGGATCGTCGCTTCGTCGACGCCCGCGATGGTGGCGAGCTGGCGCACGATGAGCTTGCGCCGGATGGGCGTCTGGTCGGCCAGGCCGAGCTCGACGAGGCGTTTGATCTCGTCGGTGATGGCGCGCGTCAACGCCGCGGGCCCGGCGGATTTGGTGCGTTCGCGCAGCTTGCGGAAGCGGAAGTCGAGGAGGTCGATTGCGCCGTCGATGACCTTCCGGAAGACATCGGCGCCGCCCTCGCGCTTCAAGAGCTCGTCGGGGTCCTTGGCGTCGGTCTGGCTGCTCATGAGCGCGATCTTGACGTCGAGGGTCTCCGCGAAGAAGACCTCGACCGCGCGCTCGGCGGCCTTCTGGCCGGCCATGTCGCCGTCGAACAGGAGCACCACGGTGTCGCAGAGGCGGCGGAGCACGGTCGCGTGCTCGCGCGTCAGCGCGGTGCCGAGCGTGGCGACGGCGTTCGTGAACCCCGCCTGGTGGCACGCGATCGCGTCGGTGTATCCCTCGGTGATGATCGCGACGCGCGAGCTCTGGATCGTCCGCTGCGCCTGCGGGAGCGCGTAGAGCGTGGCGGACTTGTTGAACGCCGCGTGCTCCGAGCTGTTGAGGTACTTGGGCTCGTCGGCCTCGTCGATCTTGCGGGCGCCGAAGGCGATGACGCGACCGGCGGCGTCCTGGATCGGGAACATGAGGCGGTTGCGGAACGAGTCGTACACACCGTCGCCCGAGTCGCGGCGCTTGAAGAGACCGGCGTCGGTGAAGGGGCGGGTGTCGAGCGACTTGTTCTGCACCGTGAGGAGCAGGCCGTCCCAGCGCGCGGGGGACGCGCCCAGGCCGAACTGCTGGACCATCTCGGGCGAGATGGCGCGCCGGGCGATGACGTCGCGGGCGGCCTGGCCGTGCTCGGGGTGGCGGAGGATGGCCCGGAAGAACTCGGCCGCGAACGCGCTGGCCTGGACGATCTCGGCGCGTGACGAGCGCGGCGAATCGGTTGATGGCGGCTGGGCTCGCCTGGGTGTGAGCTTGACACCCCCGCGCTCGGCGAGGAACTCGAGGGCCTCGCGGAACTCCATCTTGAAGTAGCGCTGGACGAAGGAGAAGGCGTCGCCGCCGGTGCCGCAGACGAAGCAGTGGAAGATCTGCTTGCTGGGGACGACGTTCATGGAGGGGCGATGGTCGTCGTGGAACGGGCAGATTCCGGCGTACTCACGCCCCTTGGGCTTGAGGGCCACGTGCTCGCCGACCAGGCGAACGATGTCCGTCGCGGCGCGCACGCGATCACGATCGTCGTTGGACTGCCAGAGTTCGGGCACGCCTCGCGGCCTCCTGTCCGGGCTCAACCGTAAGCCCGGGCGCGATACTCCGCACGACTCCGCAACGTTGGGAATCGGGCGATTGGCCCCGGAACGCTCCGGGGGTTGGCACACGAAAACTCAGCGTCGGTCGGCTCGGGGTCTCTGAGCCCGCCAGGGCGGGCGTCGATGCACGAATTGTCCGGCCAAGGGCGCCGGGAGCCGGGACGCTGGCGGGCGGTCGCGATGCTCGCAAAGAGTGACCCGGCGATGCGGTCCTGCAACGCCCGAGGGTCCGTCGATACACGCGACAATCCCGCTGCCATGAACGCTAGCACAAGACCGGGCACCCGACCAACAAACAGGCGGCCCGCGCGGCGTAATCGGCATACTCGGTCCTTGCCGGGGTTCCGGGATGCACTCTGGGCGTACCCTCCGGGCCTGGAGGCACGGGAATGATCCGTCGGGGCGTGCGGTTTATCGGTCGTGTTCAGGGCGTGGGCTTCCGGGCCACGTCGAAATTCGTCGCCGACGGGTTCGACGTCTCGGGCTGGGTCCGGAACGAGCCCGACGGGAGCGTGGCCATGGAGGTTCAGGGGGCCAAGGACGAGGTCGACGCCTTCCTGAACGCGTTGCACGACCGGATGAAGCGGAATATCGAATCGTTCCAGGCCATGGACATGCCGCCGGTCGATTGCGAGCGCGGCTTCGTGATCCGGCGCTAGGACTCCGGAGAATTCGCTCGGCGGAAGCTCAACATGCTGATCCTGTTCGACATCGATCTGACCCTCATCTCCACCTTCGGCTCCGGCATGCTGGCGCTGGAGCAGGCGGGCAAGGACCTCTTCGGCCCGTCGTTCTCGATCCAGGGCGTGGAATTCGCCGGGCGGCTCGATCCGCTCATCATCGACGACCTCCTCCGGAAGAACGGCCAGGCGCTGTCGAAGGAGCACCGCGAGGCCATGCGGCGCGGCTACGCGACCCACCTCGGGCCCCGGCTGGTCCGGCCCGGAGTGAGCAAGCCGCTCCCGGGCGTGATGGCGCTGCTCGATCGAGTTCGCGCGCGCCGGGAGGTCGAAATCGGCGTCCTGACCGGGAACTTCCCCGAAACAGGGGCCCTGAAGCTCCAAGCGTGCGGGATCAACCCCGCGTGGTTCAACATCAACGCCTGGGGCAACGAGAGCCCGCACGAGCCGCCCGCCCGCGAGCACCTGCCGCCCATCGCGATGAAGCGGTACGAAGTGCGGCACGGGCGGGCGATTGATCCCTCGCGGGTGGTCGTGATCGGCGACACGCCGCACGATGCGCACTGCGCGCTGGTGAACGGCTGCCGGGCGTTGGGCGTGGCGACGGGGCTGTCGAGCGTCGAGAAGCTGCGTGCGAGCGGGTTCCACCGGGTTGTGGAGAACCTGTCGGCGACCGACGACATCGAGTCGTGGCTGCTGGATGGAGAGATCGCGCGCTGATTTTCGCGTTCGCGCGGTTATGCTTGGTGGACGCCGCACGACGTGGCGCGACAGGAGTTCGGCCGCGATGTCTGAGAGCCTGAGAGCCCTGTGCTCCGACTTTTACGTGAACCTCAAGCTCGGGGTGAAGATGGAACTTCCCCGTGGGCGCGAGACGGTGCTCGAATTGTTCGAGCGCGTGCGCCGCCAGTTCCCCGCGATGAACCATTTCCGTCGGTACCGCGACGAACTCGCCCTGGAGTCGCCGCAGACCGATTCGCCGCACCGCTGGGTGGCGGCCCGGGTCAACAGTGTGCGCTCCGGGACGGTCAATCCGCCCGACATGAACGAGGCGTATGCCCTGCACCGCCTGGTGCTCGAGGTGGCGCCGTATTTCATGAGCATCAGCCCGCTCGATGTCGATTTCGTGGAGTTGCTGTTCGGGTTCGATCTCGCGGCCGCCGGGAACCACGACGCGATCGTGTACGAGGCGTTGCTGGCCGACTCGCCCCTGGGCAAGCTGGCGGATTCGTCGGCGCTGGGTGTGACGGATTGCCAGCCTTCGCTGGGATTCTCGATCGGGCGGCGAGGGGATATCGAGGCGGCGTTCGAGGTGAAGACGCGCACGGCCCAGCAATCACAGAACCCCGAGGCGCCGCCCGAGCCGATCAGCGTGTACCTCACGCTGCGGAAGTTCGGGTCGGTGATGGACCTGAAGGACCTGGCGGGGATCTTCGATCGGCTGGCGTCGGTGGGGGAGGAATTGGCGGAGACGCGGGTGGTCCCGACGTTCCTTGTGCCGCTGCGCGACGCGATCGCGTCCGGGCGTGGGTGAGTTGGCGCGGGCAAATTGCGTCGCGAAGATGGACAATTCAACATGATGCGGGCGTGGGTCCGATGATTCGCGGGTGAGGGTGGGCGAATGGTTGCCTATCTTCCGGATCGACGATGAGCCATCCCGGATTCGCCATATTCACGCCGATGGAAATGCTGGCGCAGACGCCGCGCACGCCGCCGAGCCAGATATTTCTGGTGGTGGGCCTTTTGATCGGGGCGGCGGTCGTACTTGGTTTGGTGATCCTGCTGGTGCGTCGGAAGATGCTGGGGAGTGAATCGTCGAGCGCGGAGCAGGTGGGGTTGATGGACCAACTCCGGCACCTGCGTGATTCGGGTGAGATAACTCCCGAGGAGTTCGATGCGGCGCGAAAATCGATGGTGGCGCGGATGACGCGCGAGACACCCAAACCGCCGAAATCCAGCAGCGAATAACACAAACGGACGAACGCGAGCGGGCGCGAAATCTGCCGGGTGCGCATGCAGATCGGGCCCCGGTTGGCCGATAGACTGAGGCCCGGGGCCAGACCCGGGATCGAGCCGCCAACACAGACGAGAGGGATCCATGGCCAAGAAGACCGATGGCGTTGACGGGAACGGCGGCGGGTCGAATCGCGAGGGCGAGTCGGGGAGCTTCCGTGGGCGCAAGGTGACGACGTGCTCGTTCTGCGGCAAGACCAGCCGCGAAGTGGGCCCGATGGTCGAGGGGCCCAACGAGGTCTACGTCTGCTCGAACTGCACCGACCTGTGCCAGAACATCTTCCGCCAGGAACGCCGGCGGGTGTCCTCGGTCTCCAACGCGCTGCGCCAGGTTCCGGCGCCGCGGGAGATCAAGGAGTACATGGACCAGTACGTGATCGGCCAGGACCACGCCAAGCGCGCCCTGGCGGTCGCGGTCCACAACCACTACAAGCGACTGCTCCACCTCGAGAACGCCGAGCCCGGCTCGGTCGAGCTCGACAAGAGCAACATCCTGCTGATCGGGCCGACGGGCTCGGGCAAGACGCTGCTGGCCAAGACGATGGCGCGGCTGCTGAAGGTGCCGTTCGCGATCGGCGACGCGACGACGCTGACCGAGGCGGGCTACGTGGGCGAGGACGTGGAGAACCTGCTGCTGAAGCTGCTGCAGGCCGCGGACTTCGACCTCGAGGCGGCGCAGCGGGGCATCATCTACATCGACGAGATCGACAAGATCGGCAAGACGAGCAACAACGTGTCGATCACGCGCGACGTGTCGGGCGAGGGCGTGCAGCAGAGCCTGCTGAAGATGCTCGAGGGCACGACCAGCAACGTTCCGCCGCAGGGCGGGCGCAAGCACCCCGAGCAGCAGTACATCCAGATGGACACGACGAACATCCTGTTCATCTGCGGCGGGACGTTCGTGGGCCTGGAAGAGATCATCCGCCGGCGTATCGGCAAGACGCGCATCGGCTTTGTCGCCAGCGAGCAGGTCGCGCCGGACGCCGACGCGCAGCGCGCGGAGATCCTGTCGAAGGTGACCGCCGACGACATGATCGAGTATGGCATGATCCCCGAGTTCGTGGGCCGCTTGCCGGTGCTCGCGCCGCTCATGCCGCTGACGCTGGACGCGATGGTGTCGATTCTTACCGAGCCCAAGAACGCGCTGGTGCGTCAGTACCAGCACCTCTTCAACCTCGAGGGCGCGAAGCTGACGTTTACCGATGACGCGCTGCGCGAGGTCGCGCGGCGTGCGACCAAGCGAGAGACCGGCGCCCGCGGCTTGCGTTCGGTGATGGAAGAGATCATGCTCGGCATGATGTACGAACTCCCCGACCTCGACGCGCGGGGCTCGGAATTCGTCATCGATCAGCGCGCGGTGCAGGAGCGCATCCCGCTGGCGCAGCTGCGCGTGGCCCGCAAGGAATCGGCATAATGACCCACGCCCGGACCTGAGCACTGACCCAGGTTCGGTCTCGGAGAAAATGCCGAGAAATCAGGTGCTTAGTTCAACGGGACGCCGGCGATCGGCGTCCCGTCTTTGTTAGCGCACAACGCGTACACGCGCACGCCGTTGTCGAGCAGGCGACGCGCCTCGCGGGGCTCGCGTGCCAGAAGATGGCGCGTGGGCTGGGCGATCCGCACCGAGGTGGCGGCGGCCAGCAGCGGTGCGTTGAGCATCGCCCATCCAAGGGCAGCGTCAAGCTCGCACCAGGCGCGGCCGACATCGCTCGCGGATTCCGATCGAGCGACCAGGTGCAGGGAACCCGCGGCATCGCGAGCCAGCGCCACGCCCGGCGCGACCGGGCACGCCATCGAGATCGGTGACAGGCCGTCGATCAGAGCGACAAAGCTGCTCGGCACACCGGCCGGTACAGTCCCGCGCGCCGAAACCGCATTCGGCGCCGGCGCGTGTGCGACATGCGTTGTTTGGGGCGGAGTGGGAGCGGAAGGCGTCTTGGGCGCGATCCAGCTCGGCGCGGCCGGCGACATGGATGCCGGAGCGATTGGGATCGGCAGTACGGCCTCGAGCGGGCGACACGGCTCGCGGGATTCCAGCGGGCCCGATTCACTCCCGGGCTTCATCACGTCGCGGAGCGCGGCACGGAACGCGTCAGTGCGAGTGACATTCCGCGAGCGATCAGAAGCGATGATCGGGGCTTCGGGCGGAGTGGGCGCGGCCTCGGCGCGTTTGGACGTGCCGCGGCACTCCAGGAGCGTGACGAGCGACTCGACGGGCGAGGACGCCATCCCGCGGAAGAGCGTGCGCGAGTTCCACGCGGAGACCTTCGTCGCGCCGGGGACAAGCTCGAGCTCGCGGCCGAGGAACGTTCGCGACGCCGCGGCGAGCTTGTCGCTGGCGGCCTTGGCCTTGTCGCCCGCGGCACCCATGATCGCGAGGCGCACGCTCTTCTCGCTCGTCTCGTCGCGCGAGCCGAGGGACTTCAGCGTGCGATAGCAGGCGACGACGGCGGCGTCGTCCGAGCCGCACAGGAGCGTGAGCGAGCCGATCGACGGGAGCGAGGCGAGCGTGGGCTCGTCGGTCTCGTCGACCTGGATGAGCCAGCGCCGGGCGTGGGCGTTGGCCGCCCGGATCGCGTCTTCCATGGAGGAGCAGGGCGGAACATCCGCGTAGGCGTCGAAGAGGTCGACGCTGGCCGTGCCGGCGCGGACGCGCAGGAGCGCCACGCTGCCGCCGGCGTTCTCGACGCTCAGCTTCGTGAATTGCCCGACCCACGCGGACGCGAGCACGGGGAGGTGCCCCAGGATCAGCGCCTCGATCCGCGGCTCGGGGAGCGCGGCTGCCTCGGCGTGAGGATCGGGGGCGATCGAGCGAATCTCGCTCGCCATCGGAGAAGGTGGCGCGGTCGGCGTGATGTCGAGCATCGAGGGCGCGCGCGCCGCGTTCAGATCGCGTGGGCGCGGTTGATCGTTCGGCGATTCCGACGCGCGGGCGGGCGCGAGCGGCCCGTCGCCCAGGAACAATTCGGCGAGCGCGTCGGTCGGCTGCGACGCGCGATGGAACGGGAAGGGCGCGTCGTTGAGCGTGGACATCGGCCTAGCTCCCTCGTTTCCCCTCTGGGGCTCACTCGACGTTGACGACGCTGTTGTGCTCGCCGAATGGGTTCACTTCCGTGCCCGGGTTGAAGGAATCGGCGCACCAGCGTCCGTCGATGATCAGGCGGTAGGAATGGCGTCCCGGCGGCACGGGGATGCACAGCTCGAGCACGCCGAGCTGGGGATTGGCGCGGAGACGGTGCGCGTCGGGCGACCAGTTGTTGAAGGTGCCCGCGACGGAGACTTCGCTCCCCAGCGTGTTGGGCTGCACGAACAGCACACCCTGACGCGTGACGCGGACGCCGAACAAGCGGGCGACGCCCGACGGCGTCTTCACGGGCTCCGAGACCTCGAGCGGATCGTGGATCAGCGTGACGCGCGTCGGCTCGGGGGTGTGGTTCGGGTGGATGGGCTGGGCGGGCGCGACATTCGACGCCGTGCTCGTCGCGGCGTTTGTCGGCGTTTCGTGCTCGTGCTCGCGGCGCAGGAGCTTTTGAGCCCGGCGTGCGACGTCCTGGGCGCGTGAGATTCGTGATTCACCCAAGGGTTCGAGCGAAGGAGCGGCGTGCGCGGGCGTTGGCTTCGCGGAGGGCGCCCCCGCACTCGGAGCGACGGGAATCGGCGCGTCGTGCGAGCCGGCACTTACGCGGGCGAGCGGTGCGGCGTGCGACGCGAGAATGTCTGTGCGTTGGATCGATGTTGGTTCCGCGTGATGGTGATTCGCGAGAATCTCCGCGTGGCTTGGCCCGTGCGGCGCGTGGGTCGAGTGCCCGGATTCGACGGCGGCCAGCTCGGGAGTCGCATCGGTGATGGCCGCCACTTCGTGCAGACCCGGGCGGAGCGTTTCGCCGGCGCTGGCGACGCGATGGGCGACCTCCGCGGCGGCGGCGGGGCTGGTGACGACGCGGACGGGCGACGCGCCGGTGGCGCCGGAGGCCTCGGCCGACATCCCGACGACCGACAGCAGCCAGTCCGAGAGCAGGGCATAGTCGATCGAGCCGTGGGATTCGTGGTCGTGGTCGATGATGGGGCGGCCGAACGCCGCGGCCTCCTTGAGCTTGGGGTCGCGGCGGATCGCCACGGGCGCGACGCGATCGGCGAACTGACGCCGCAGTTCGTCGAGGAGGGCCGAGGAGTGGACGTCGTCGGGGTCGTGGAGCGTGCCGAAGAGGCGGACGGGCGTTTGCACGCCGATGCGCCGGTTCAGGCTCTCGACGGTCTGCACCTGCTTGGCCGCGCCCTGGAGGGCGAAGTACCCGGTCTCCACGGGGATGAGGACGGTAGTGGCGGCGGTGAGGGCGTTGAAGGTGAGCAGGCCGATCGAGGGCGGGCAGTCGATGATGGCGGCGTCGTAGTCGCCCGCGAAGTGGTGGAGGAGGTTGGCGAGTCGGCGTTCCTTGTCGGGCTTGTCGGCCAGACCGCCCCGGGCGGCTTCGAGACCCGCGAGTTTCATGCGGCTCGGGGCCAGGTCCAGGCCGCGGGCCACGCGCCAGAGAAGCCGGCTCTGATCGACCGAGCGGGCGGGCGTGAGCAGCGCATCGGCGATGTCGAGGTCGATCCTCGCCTCGGGGATTCCCAGGCCCGCGGCGCAGTGCGACTGCGGGTCGAGATCGACCAGGAGCGTGCGGATTCCGCGTTTGGCCCAGACCCCGGCGAGGTTGATCGCGCTGGTCGTCTTGCCGCAGCCGCCCTTTTGATTGATGATCGCGATGGTCCGCATCGCAGCCCCCGACGTCCTTGTCTGGGTGATCTCAGGAATATGACGCACATCGGGCGAGAGAAACGCAAGGCCCGCGATCGGTTATCGGTTGGGCTTTCGAATCGCCATGAAGATTGCCCAGAGCCCCGGACCCATCGATCGCAATTCAGTGAATCGCCCCACGGGTGACCGGTCGGAGCTTGTCTAGTCGAAGCGGGAATGACGACGTCGCGCGTCGGTCGATCGGAGCTCAGGCGCGGATCGAGTCGATCGCCGCCAGCACGACCGCGCGATCGGGATTGTCCACGACCTTGCACGTGCCGCCATCGCAGGGAAGGACCAGGCGAAGCACGCCGCCGAGGACTTTCTTGTCGTGGCCCATGAGTTCGAGCACCCGGCCGCTCGAGGGCAGCCCCTTGACCTTGATCGGCAGGCCCAGACGCGACAGGAGCGTGGCAACGCGATCGCGGAGTGCGGCGGATGCGAGCTTCAGCCTTGCTGCGGCGTCGAGGGCGGCCATGGTCCCGAGCGAGACCGCCTCGCCATGATGGAGCGGAGCCTCGCCCGCGTTCCCGGTGGGTGAAAGGTCTGGGAGTGTCTCGATCGCGTGCCCGAACGTGTGCCCGAGGTTGAGCAGGGCGCGCCCGCCCACAGCGCTCTCGGCCTCCTCGCGCTCGTCGCCCGCGACGACGCTCGCCTTGATCGCGACGTTTCGCGCTACCAGCTCGGCCAGAGTTGCGTTGTCACGCGCAAGAATCGCCGATGCGATCGCCTCGATCCAAGCAAGCAGCGAGGGATCGCCAAACTCCCCGGAGAGCAGCGCGTGCTTGACGCACTCCGCGAGTCCGGCCCGGAGCTGGCGATCGGGGAGAGACGACAGCAGCGCGACGTCGGCGACGACGAGCCGCGGCTGATGGAACGCGCCGACGAGGTTCTTCTTCAGCGAGCCGTCGGAGGTGCGGAGGTTGATGCCGGTCTTGCCGCCCACCGACGCATCAACCATCGAGAGGAGCGTGGTGGGGCATTGAACGACGGGCACGCCGCGCCGGTAGCTGGCGGCGGCGAATCCGGTGACATCGCCCACGATCCCGCCGCCCAGCGCGATCACAGGATCGCGGCGTTCGTGCCGGGATTCCGCGAGCGCGACGAGGATGCGTTCCAGGGTGTCGAGCGACTTGTCGCCCTCGGTCGGGCGGATGGTGATGGAGCTGACGCCGAACCGCCGGCGGGAGAGCGATGAACTGACGGCCGCGCCCGCGGCCTGGGTCAGGCCGGAATCGATGACGAGGAACGCGCGCCGGGCGGCGGGGCAGAGGGCTCGAACGCGATCGGCGAGGGTGTCAGTGAGCGCATGGCCAACGAGGACTTCGTAGTCGCGCGTGCCGTCGAGCGAAACTTGAACGCGGGTGGGGGTCATGCGTGGAGAAGCGTGCGTCAGTGGTCGAAGGAGACTTCGCCGGCGCGCAGGCCGGCGCGGTTGCGCACGACTTCCTCGGGGCGTTCCCACTCGACGCGCTTGGCGTCGCCCCAGAGCATCTCGAGGTCGTAGTGGGCGCGGATGTTGGGCTCAAAGACGTGCACGATGACGTCGACGAAGTCCGCCAGGAGCCAGGTCGATTGTTCGTCGGCGTCGCTGCGCCAGGCGGTGTGCCCGAGCTTGTCGCCGGTCTTCCGCACGTTCTGGATGACGGCGTGCATCTGGCGATCCGACGTGCCCGAGCCGATCACGACGAAGTCAGTGATCGGGCTCTTGCCGCGCACGTCGAGCACCACGATGTCGGTGCACTTGTCGTCGTGCATCGAGCGGGCGAGCTCGATCGCCAGCTGCGGGGTGTCGGGGCGGGCGGGGGCCTTCTTGCCGACGCGGGCGCGCCGCTTGGCGGCGCCCTCCGGCGCGGCGGTATCGGGCCCGCCCGCGGCGGGCGCGGCGTCGGCGTGGTCGGTGGATTCTCCGGCGGCGGCCTTGGTCCGGCGCGTCGAAGGCTTGCGTGTCGTCTCTCGTTTGGCCATGCGAGGCAAGGATAGGAGGCGTGTGCTAGGCTCGTGGCGGATGTTCGAACACGCCGCTTTCCAATGTGACTTCCCCGGTTCGCTCGGCGCCCCATCGGCGCTTCTGGGTGAGACGGCCATGGACCCGACGCTCGCGACGCTGCTCATCGTCGCGGTGATCCTGGCGCCCACGATCATGTCGATCCTGCTCATCGACGCCCGACGCAAGGCCGCCCGGGCGCTCAAGAGGCAGCGCCGCGTGGAGCGCGTGCTGGAGCAGACGCGCGTGGAGCTCGATCGCCTGCGGCGTGGTACCAGCCGCGCCGAGGCGCTGGCGGCCATGGGCACGAAGAACGACGGAGGCTCGCTCTCGCCCGATTTCCGATCGGAATTCGGCGAGGATTCGCTCCTCTGGCAGCTGCTCGATCGCCGGACGACGGGCTTCTTCATCGAGGTCGGTGCGTACGACGGCGTGACGCTCAGCGTCAGCTGCGCGTTCGAGGCGATGGGGTGGACGGGCCTTCTGATCGAGGCGATCCCGGAGCGGTTCGAGATGTGCAGGCGATCGCGCCCGGGGAGCCGCGTCGTGCACGCCGCGCTGGGCAAACGCGGGAGCGCGGGCACGACCAAGTTCCACGTTGCACGCGGCGAGGGGCTGGAGGTGTTGTCGTACCACCACACGCCGCCGGAGCAGGAGCGCGAGGTGCTGAAGCGCGGCGCCGCGATGCAGGAGGTCGAGGTGCCGCTGACGACGATGGACGCGCTGCTCGAGGGGCACACGGGTCCGATCGACTTTGCGAGTATCGATGTCGAGGGCGCGGAGCTCGACCTGCTCGACGGCTTCGACCTTGCCAGGTGGCGTCCGCGCATCATCGTGATCGAGGACATCTCCGCGGGCAAGAACCCGGTGCTCGATGCGAAGCTCGAGGCGAGCGGCTACGTGCTCGTCGCGTGGCTGGGGTTCAACCAGGTGCGCGTGCACCGGAGCGAGGACGCGATCCTGGCGCGGGCCGCGGTGCTCCCGAAGGGCGCGCCGATGTTCGCCGAGGACGCGGGCGGCGCATGACGCGGTTCGACGTGGTGATCCCGACGTTCAACGCGCCGGCCGCGCGCTTGGCCGCCGCGGTGAGGTCGGCGCGGGCGTGTGACGGCATCTCGCGCGTCATCGTGATCGACGACGGCTCACATCCCCCGACCGCCGTATGCGAGGGGTGCGAGCTGATCCGGCAGGACAACGCCGGCCCCAGCGCGGCCCGGAATCGCGGGCTTGAGGCGAGCGAGTCGGGGTGGGTCGTGTTCCTCGATGACGACGACGAGCTGATTCCGGCGGGTGTGGCGGCGATGATCGCGCTGGCGGAAAGTCTGGACGCGGTCGCGGGCGTCGCGGCACGATTCGAGCGTCGCGGCGGAAACGCACGCCGCAAGAGCGTGCCGGGCGAGTGGGCGGGAAGGGCGCTGCCTCATTGGTCGGACGTGCTGCGCCCGATCGCGATCTTCGGCGCGTCGGGGCTCCTGGTGTCACGCCGCGTGATGGAGGCCGGGCTGCGATTCGATCCCGGGCTTCGTATCGGCGAGGATCGCGAGTTTCTGGCGCGTGCCGGGCGGGTGGGGCCGATCGCGGTCTCGGACGAGCCGGCGCTCACGGTGGCGCTGCGCGACGAGGGAAACCTGACGTCGGCGTCGCACCTGGCCAGACGCATACGAGATCACGTCGTCATCGCCGAACGATTCCGCGAGCCCGGGTGCGATGGTTACCTGCGCGAGGCCACGACGTGGCTGGTGAATGCGGCTGCGAAATCGGGCGTGGACGCAGAGTCGTGGCGGGCGCTCTTCGGTCTGATGCGGGCGCGGGGCTGGCCCGTGCCGCTCAAGGTGAGGGTGCGAAGGATGTTCCGCGGAACGAAGTGAGCGGGTGTTGATGAGGCGAGGGGGATCGTCGAAGTGTCCATGTGCGAATGACCGAGCAACCAGGGGCAAACTCGACTTCTGACTCTCTCTCCGCGACCTTCGGGGCGGGAGCATCCGCGCCCGCGTCCGGTCGCGAGGGGCGCGGCACGCTTGCGATCGGCGTCTGCACCTATAACCGGGGCGAGGCGATCGCCCGCACGCTGGAGACACTGGCCTCCATGGATCGTGTCGGCGGGCGTGTGTCAAGATTCATCATCATCGACAACCGATCGAGCGACGGCACGGCGAGCGCGATCGATCGGTTCATCGCGAACCATGCGAACGTGCCGATGGTGCGCTGGCACGAGGCGACGCCCGGCAAGTCGGCCGCCCTGACGAAGCTGTTCCGCGAGACCAGCGAGGAGTTCATCGGCGTGATCGACGACGACGTGCTCGCGAGCCCGAACTGGGCGCGCGCCATGCTCTCGCTCATGGACGACCAGGCTCGCTGCGGCGGCGCGGGCGGCCCGGTCGAGAATATCTGGGAAAATGGCATCACGCGGATCGCGCAGATCTACCGGCGCTCGCTGGGCGATCAACTGCTGGGCGAGGCGAGGGTGTGTCTCGAAGCGCCGGGATCGTTTCTCATGGGCGCGTCCATGGTGATGCGGCGGGAGGCAATCCTGCAATCGGGCTGGCTCGATGGCCGGTCGATGGACTGCCGGCGCGGCGATGTACTCGAGGGCGGGGAGGACGCGGAATTGTGCCTGAAGATCAGGCGTGCGGGCTGGGAGCTGTGGTACGAGCCGACGGCCCGGGCCGGGCACCTGATCCCCGCATGGCGCACGACGCACGAGTACATCGCGAAACTCCGGCGCTCGATCTGCCGCACCGAGCCCATGATCCGCTGGCTCTGGGATGGATCGCTCACGCTCGACGAGGCGAGGAAGCAGCGCTTGCGCGCAAGGCGGAAGTACCTCAAGACGCTGCTCTTTGACTGGCGGCCGACACGCCGGCGTGTGCGCGTCGCGGAGCGATTGGGGCGCGTCGAGGGATGGAGTTCGCTGGTCGGAAAGCTGGAAGCGGGCGAGCTGAAACGCGGGGGTTGAGGTTACTTGCCGCCCGTGCGCACGCGGCGCACCGCGTTCTCGATCGATTTGCCCAGTTTCTTCAGGCCCACGTCGGGCGGGCGATAGAGCGCAAAGGGCTTGTCGAAGAAGAGTTCAACGCCGTCGCGGGCGCGGTACCGATCGCGGAGCGAGAGCAGCTTGCCGCCCGCCTTGTTGAGGTGGAAGATGGTCCACTCGCGTGATTCGGGTCGTGAGAGCGTGACAAGCCCGTGGCGTTTGCAGTGCGATTGCCAGGCCCACTCGATGAGGGCGCGCCGGTACTTCTCCTCGCAGCGGATGTGGGCCGGGAACCCGGCGCGGAAGTCGGAGTCGATGAACGCGCCGATCTCGCTCCGCATCGCGTTCATGAAGCTCTCGCGCTTCATCAGCGAGAAATTAAGGCTCGCAAAGTCGTGCGAGAGATACGCCGCGTGGGTGCCCAGCGGCGGCGCGATGAGATGCCCGAGCGTGACCGCGAACACGCCGGGGTCGTCGAGCGTCCGCAGGTCTTCCTCGAGCCATGTATCACGCCCCACGCGGAACGGAAGCGTGTCGGGCTTGACGAACATGACGTAGGCCTTGCGCGCGAGCAGCCCCGAGCGATATTCCTGGATGTAGCAGCGATGAAAATCGTTCTCGAAGTGCGCGGGGTTCAGGAGTTCGAGCCGATCGATCAGGCCCTCCTGCACCAGCGCGACGAGGCGCGACATGGAAGCACGGTCCGACCCGCCGTCGACGTACACGACCTCGCCGGGGCGGCCGCCCAGAAACTCGAACCAATCGAGGATGACGCGGCGCGTGGCGCGGGTGGCGCCGAAGCCCGACATCGAGAGCGTGAGATCGTCGCGGGCGTTCACGCGATCGCTCCCGGCGCCGGCGGCTTGCGGACCAGCCACGCGGCGTGCGTGGAGAGCCCGGGGATCGTCCGCGTCTCCTCCGCGTCATCGTCGACGGGAGAGCCCACGATCGCGCGGGCGAGGAGATCGCGTGCGTCGATCGCCCCGAGGCCAGTGGGCGTTTCGGTCGAGAGCGGCGCGACGACCAGCAGCCAGCCGCCGGGGGCGATGAGCCGCCACCACTCGCCGACGATCCGAGTCGCGTCCTGCCCGCGCAGCGGCACGCCGCACGCCAGGACGCCGGCGAACGCCCCGTCGGTCTCGCCCATCACGCTCTCGATCCCGCCGGGTTCGAACGACACATTGCCGAGCGGATAGCGAAGGCGCGCAAAGCGGATCGATTCCAGGTCGCGGTCGAGCGCGACGACCGCGCCGCTCGGGCCGACGCGCTCCGCCAGCCACGCCGCGCCGTACCCCGTGCCGCAACTGACGTCGAGCAGGCGCATGCCCGGCCTGATGAGCGGGTCGCACGCGAGATACGCGGGAGAGAGCAGCGGCCCGGAGAGATCGGCGTAGAGGCGATCGGGTGTGCACCGGATGCGCGTGCGCTTGCCGTCGGGAAATTCGACGTCGTATTCCTTCACACCCGAGCCGCGCGACGACAGGGCGCGGCGGAGCGATTCACGCCCTCGCTCGCGGTATCGGACCCCCGAGACCACGAGCGTGGGGTGCAGGCCCAGCATGCGCCGAACGCTGTCGGAGAAGCGCGACCACGCCGAGGTCCGCGGGCGCGACATCGCCAGGGCGGCGGTCGAGCCGTGTGAACCCGCAGAACTTGGGGACAGGGCTGGGCTGGCGTGTGGACCCATCAGTCGAAGAGCGTAGCGGCAACGCGCGGGACGACGCGGGGCTGGCACGACGGCGCGATCGGAATCCAGGGCGTGGGCCGGTCGTGCCCCGAGATCGTCAGTTGGTACGCCCGTCCCGCGTGCCCGGCGGCGGCTAGGTCGGGCGTGTTGCACTGGCGCGAGAGGTGGAGCAGCACGACGTGCTCACGCGGCGCGATCCGGCGCACCGCCTCGGCGCTCTGCTGGTTGGAGAGATGCCCCTTGCCGCCCATCACGCGTTTCTTCAGGACGTCCGGGCGGTTCGATTCCTGCTCCATGCGGGGGCAGTAGTTAGATTCGATCGCCAGGACATCGACCGCGGCCAGGTGATTGATGAAATCGCCGGTCACGCGCCCGAGATCGGTCGCAAAGCCCAGCGTGCCGCCGCCCGAGGCCTCGAAGCGGAACGATACCGAGCCAAGCTCGTCGTGCGGCACCACGTGCGGATGGATCGTGACGCGGTCGAGAAGGATCGGCCCGTCGTAGGGCTCGCTTACGTTGGCGAGCACGTTCTCTCGCTCGCCGCGGCCGAGATGGCGCCGGTGCACGAGCTGCGTCATGTGACGCGGGAGCGTTCCGATCCAGCCGGTGTGAAAATGGTCCGAGTCAAAGTGCGTGAAGAGCACGCGGCGCACGCGGGCAAAGTCGATCCCGATCGCTCCCAGTTCCTTGCGCGTGCGGCGCGGCGAGAGCCCCAGGTCGATGAGCACGACCTCCGCGTCGTCGCCCTCGCCGATGACGAGCGCCGAGCAGTTGCCGCTCGAGCCGCTGGCGAGCACACACAGGCGCATGGGTGTCGTCACGCGATCTCCCTCCGTGCGAGACTCGCGCGAGTTTACATGGTTTCGTCGTCGGATTCATCCAGCGGGTTGTTCAGCCCGCCGCGACGGCGCAGATTGAGCCACGACGCGAGCAGGCGCGGCGGACGCCCCGGGCCCGGGCAGATCGCGCGCTTGGCCTCGCGCACGAACGTCAGCATCTCGCCCACCGCGGGCGACGAGCGCGAGAGCTCTTCCAGTTTCGCGATCATGTCGGCCTTGGGCAGGTGGACGCGGAAGACCTCGCGGAAAGCGCGGTCCACGGCCGTAATCTCGTCGCGTGCGAGCCCCGAGCGACGCATGCCCACGCGGTTGATGCCCGCGATGCGCTGGCGATCGGGCGCCATGCAGAAGGGCGGGACGTCCATCGAGACGCCGATCCCGCCCGAGAGGAACGCGAGGCGCCCGATGCGTGTGAACTGGTGGATTCCGCAGTGCCCGCCGATGGTGGAGTTGTCGTGGGCCTCGGAGTGCCCGCCCATCGTGGCTCCGTTGACGAGGATGACGTTGTTGCCCAGGCGAGCGTCGTGCCCGACGTGCGAGCCCACCATCATGAAGACGCGGTCGCCGACGATCGTGGGACGATCGGACTTGGTCGCCGAGTGCACCGTCGCGTGCTCGCGGATCAGGCACTCGCTCCCGATCACCACGCCCGGCGTCGCCTGCCCGGGCTTGAACTTGTAGTCCTGCGGCTCAAATCCAAGGCACGCGAACGGATACACGATCGTTCCCGCGCCGATCGAGCACGGACCCTGCACATACACGTTGCCGATCAGACGCACGTTGTCGCCGATCGTGACCCGCCCCGTGATCACGCAGCCCGGTCCGATCACCACGCCGGAACCCAGCTGTGCTTCCCTGGAAATCGATGCCGTCGGATGAACTTCTGCCATGGGCGATGATAGCGGTCGGTCGACCTAGCATCGGTCGTGGCGCGGCCCGAGCTCATCCTCGAATTCACGGACCTCGGTCGCCTCGCGTACGCGCCCGCGTTCGAGCTGCAGCGTCAGACCGCCGACGGCGTGCTGGCGGCCCGCGAGGTGCGGGACATCGATCCATCGATCCAGCCCATGGCGGGCATCATCTTCCTGGTGGAGCACGACCCCGTCGTCACCGTCAGCAACCGTGCCGGCGCGATGAACCACCTTGTCGCCACGCCCGAACTCCTCGATCGCGAGGGCGTCAGCGTCGAACGCACCGACCGTGGCGGCGACATCACCTACCACGGCCCGGGCCAACTGGTCGTGTATCTGATTCTCGATCTCAACCTGCTCAACCTCGGGCTCCACGATTACATGCGATTGCTGGAAGAGTCCGTCGTCCGAACCTGCGCCGCGTTCGGCGTGTCCTGCACGCGCGACCCCAAAGCCACCGGCGTGTGGACCGTGCGCGAGCGAGATGCCGACGGCGAGGACGCGTCGACGCTCGAATCCGCCGCGACTCCCCACGCGAAAATCGCCGCGATGGGCGTGCGCGTCCGCAAGTGGGTCTCGATGCACGGCCTGGCGCTCAACGTGACCACGAACCTCGATCACTTCCGCCTGATCGTGCCGTGCGGCCTGATCGGTCGCCCGGTGACGAGCCTCAAGGCCGAACTGGGCAAGCGATGCCCGGGCATGGACGAAGTGAAGTCGACGCTGTCGAGCACGCTGCGCGAGCTGATCAACGAGGCGTACGAGCGCGCGGTCAAGGCCCGCGCCCGTGGCGGCCACTGATTACTTCAGGCCCGCGACGAATTCCGCCAGGCGGTCCATGCCCTTGTTGATCTGATCCTCCGAGCAGGCGAACGAGAAGCGCAGGTGGTTCCCGCCGCAGCCGCCGAAGTCTTCGCCGGGCACCGCCGCCACCAGTTTCTCCGCCAGGAGCGCCTCGGAGAACTCCATCGCGGAGCGCAGCGGCTTGCCGCCGGGCGTGGTCTTTCCGAAGAGCTTGGAGACATCTGGGAATGCGTAGAACGCGCCGGTCGCGGGGATCGGACGCACGCCGGGAATCGCCGCCAGCCGCTTGTTGATCAGCGTGCCGCGGGCCGCGAACGCGTCGCGCATCTTCTCGACCTCCGCTGCGCACTCCTTGAGCGCGGTGGGGATGGCGGCATAGACGAACGATGTGATGTTGGTCGACATCTGCCCCTGCAGCGTCGCCATGCCCTTGGTGAACTCCAGGCCGAACGCCCCGCTGGCGCCGGTGTACCCGACGCGCCAGCCGGTCATGGCATACGCCTTGGACAGGCCGTTGAGCGTGATGACGCGTTCGGCAATCTCCGGGATCGAACCGATCGAGAAGTGGGGGATCCCGCCGTAGACGATTTTCTCGTAGATCTCGTCGCTGAGGACGGTGAGGTTGGGTGCGATGGTGCGGCTTGCTTCCGCGACGACCTTGCCGATGGCACGGAGTTCGTCGGGCGAGTACATCGTGCCGCACGGATTGCTGGGCGAGTTGAGGATGAGCAGGCGCGAGTTGGGCGTGATCGCCTTGCGGAGTTGGTCGGGCGTCATCTTGAACCCCGAGTCGGGCGAGGTCTGGATCTCGACGACCTTGCCGCCCGCGAGTTCCGCGATCGGGGCGTAGCTGACCCACGCGGGAACGGGGAGCAGGACTTCCTGGCGGGCGGCGCCGGGCTTGGGCTCGTCGAGGAGGACGTGCAGCGCGACGAACAGCGAGTGCTTTCCGCCCGACCCGATCGCGATGTGCTCGGGCGTGCAGTTGGGGATGCCGTTCTCTTCCGTGAGTTTCTTGGCGATCGCGCCGCGCGACGCGGGGTCGCCCAGCGTGGGCATGTACTTGGTGTTCCCGGCGCGGAGCGACGTGATCGCCGACTCCTTGATCGCGCTGGGTGTGTCGAAGTCGGGCTCGCCGGCGGCGAACGACAGAACGTCCAGCCCCTGGGCCTTCATCGCTTTGGCCCGGTTCATGAACGCGACGGTGACGGACGGCTTGAGGGACTTGACGCGCTGGGAAATGCTGAGCATGGCCCGAGCGTAGGCAGATTTCTCGCGGTGTCCGCGTCCTGTTCGGGGTTTATCAATATCGGGCGTGTGGGGACGGGTTGATCGGTGGAGCGGCGGCGACTAGTCTTTACCCGTTCCAAACTTTCAAGAACCACGGCCCGTTCGAGGGCCAGGAAGCCGGGTTGAGGCATGGCCATCGAACTTGAACGCCGTCAGCAGGTCGTCTCCAGCAACCGCCGTCACGACAAGGACACGGGCTCGCCCGAGGTCCAGATCGCGATGCTCACCGAGAAGATCAGTTCCGTCGCGGAGCATCTGAAGTCGCACGAGATGGACAATCACAGCCGTCGCGGGCTGATCATGATGGTCGGCCGGCGCAACCGGCTGCTCCGCTACCTGGCTCGCACCGATCCCCAGGCGTACCAAGGCCTCATCGCCCGCCTGGGTCTGCGTAAGTAAGACCTTTCCGGCCCGTTGCCTTCCCGGCAGCGGGCCGCTTGTTTTCCGGGATGGTCGAAGGACCTCGTGGCAGCGGGCAAGATGCACCTCTCGGCTCTTCGGAGCACAGACGTGCGCCTTGCCTCTGCCTCCGGGTCCATGACGAGGCCGAGCCGCGCCCACGTTTCTTTGTTGCGGCAAGGTTTCGCCCATTCCTCGATCCATCCCGGTTCGTTGCCGATGTGTCCGCCCGCGTAGATCGCGAGCGCCCGTCGGTGTGCGCACCGCTCGGACCAGTTGGTCCGGCATGGTCAGAGGATTGATCCGAATGTCTGAATACAAAGTCACCCAGCTCCCGGGCGTCGTCCGCGTTTCGATGGAACTCGGCGGGCGAGAGCTGATCCTGGAGACGGGCGTCGTCGCCCGCCAGGCCGGCGCCGCCGTCATGGCCAGCTACGCGGGCACCACGGTGCTCGCGACCGCGCTCCGCGCCGCGCCCCGCGACGGCATCGACTTCTTCCCGCTCACCGTCGACTACCGCGAGAAGACCTCCGCCGCCGGCAAGTTCCCGGGCGGCTTCAAGAAGCGCGAAGGCCCGCCGTCGGAGAAGGAAGTCCTGACGATGCGGATGATTGATCGCCCGATGCGCCCGCTCTTCCCGGACGGTTTCCTGGACGAGGTTCAGGTGCAGGTGTTCGTCATGAGCCACGACACCGAGAACGACGCCGACGTGCTGGCGGGCACCGCCGCCGCCGCCGCCCTGGCGATCTCGGACATCCCCTTCGAGGGCCCGACCGCGACCGTCCGCGTGGGTCGCATCCACACCGAGGCCGGCCCGCAGTACGTCATCAACCCGACGATCAGCCAGCTTGATTACTCCGATCTCGACCTCGTGCTCGCCGGGCACAAGGACGGGATCAACATGATCGAGGTCGGCGCCGCCGAGGTCGACGAGGCCGGCGTGCTCGGCGCGATGGAGTTCGGCGAGAAGCACATCAAGCAGATCCTGGGCCTGATCGACGAACTGGCCGCCAAGGTCGGTCGTCCGAAGGTCGCGGGCGAGCTTCACCTGCCCAGCGCGGAGATCACCGCGAGGGTCAAGCAGCTCGCCGAGAGCGCGATGCTCGAGGCCCGCAAGATTCCGGGCAAGCAGGCCCGCAACGAGCGCGTCGATCAGATCAAGAAGGAGATGCTCGACACGCACTTTGCCCTCAAGCTCGACGGCAACTACGGGCAGTACCTCGAGAGCAACAAGGCCCGCACGCAGGCCAAGGAAGCCTTCCGCCGACTCGAGGAAAAGGTCACGCGTCGCCTGATCGTGGAGCAGAAGCTCCGCGCCGACGGCCGCAAGCCCCTGGAAATCCGCCCCATTACCGGCGCGGTCGGCGTCTTCGCCCGCACGCACGGGTCGGCCTTCTTCCAGCGCGGCGAGACCCAGTCGCTCTGCTCCGTCACGCTTGGCACCGGCAAGGACGAGCAGATCGTCGACGGCCTGCTCCCCGAGTACTCCAAGAAGTTCCTGCTCCACTACAACTTCCCGCCCTTCTCCACGGGCGAGGTGAAGCGCATCGCCGCCCCGGGGCGTCGCGAGATCGGGCACGGCGCGCTGGCCGAGCGCTCGCTCCTGGGCGTCCTCCCCAGCCCCGACGAGTTCCCCTACACCGTCCGCGTCGTCAGCGACATCACCGAGTCCAACGGCAGCTCGTCGATGGCGTCGGTGTGCGGCGGCTGCCTGGCCCTCATGGACGCCGGCGTGCCCATCAAGGGTGTCTGCGCCGGCATCTCCGTCGGCCGCTTCGCGGATGACAACGACCAGAACGAACTCTTCGTCACCGACATCATCGGCGAGGAGGACTTCTTCGGCGACATGGACTTCAAGGTCGCCGGCACCCGCGAGGGTATCACCGGCATCCAGCTCGACCTCAAGACCCGCGGGCTGGTGCTGTCGCAGATCGAGCGCATCCTGGCCCAGGCCAAGGAAGGTCGCCTCCAGATCATCTCGATCATGGAAGGCATCATCGCCAACCCGCGCCCGGAGATCTCGCCGCTGGCGCCGCGCCTGGTCACCATCCAGATCGACCCGGAGAAGATCGGCAAGCTGATCGGCCCGGGCGGCAAGATGATCCGCGCCCTGCAGGACAAGCACGGCATCACCATCGACGTCGAGGACGACGGCAGCGTTACGCTCGCCGGCCCGAACCACGAGTCGATCGAGGGCGCCCGCCAGGAGATCGAGGCGATGTGCGCCGAGATCAAGGTCGGCAGCATCTACACGGGCAAGGTCGTCAGCACCAAGGACTTCGGCGCGTTCATCGAACTGGCGCCGGGGACCGACGGCATGTGCCACATCTCCGAACTCGCGGACGGCTACGTCAAGAGCGTCGGAGACGTGGTGCGCGTGGGCGACGTCGTGAAGGTCAAGGTCATCCTCGTCGACGACCAAGGCCGCATCAAGCTCAGCCGCAAGGCCGTGCTCCTCGACGAGGCCAAGAAGTCCGGCGGCGGGCAGCCCTCGCAGCCGGCGCCCGCGGGCCGCTGACCAACCACGTAACCTGTTCCGATAAGTTTGTTCTTTGTTCGTAAATTCACCGACCACCGGGGGGCGATCCCCGGTGGTCGGCTTGCGATTGGATGGCGGAGTCGTTACGCTGCCTTGTGATCCCGGTCTCGTGGGCGTGATTGGGTGCCGTCGGGGGCCGTGAGCGTGTGTGGCGCTTGCGCGAGGAGAAGCGATGCTCCGCCGTCTTGGCGGCGGGACGCCCGTTGGTGGCTGGCGGCGTGCATGTCGCGCCAAGCCCAGCGTGGACGACAGGTGCACGAGGATCGCACCGTGAGCGAGCAGACTCCCCAATCGATCAGCGGCGTTGAGGGCGTGGTCAAGTGGTTTGACCCTCGCAAGGGCTTCGGCTTCATCGTCGGACCCGAGGGGCAGGATATCTTCGTCCACTTCAGCGTCATCGAGGGCGACGGGTTCCGCGTGCTGAAGGACGGCTCGCACGTCCGTTACGACGCCAACTCCAGCGACAAGGGCTGGAAGGCGACCAAGGTCGCACGCGTCGAAACCGCCGCCGAGGTCGTCGTGCCGCCGCGCCGCGCCCACGTGCGTTCACCGCGGCGCTGACGCCCCGCGTATCGTCCCTCGTGCATCCCGCGATGTGGTTCTTTCTGGGTCTCCTGGTCGGCTCGCTCGCCGGGGCGTATGTGCTGCGCACCCGCTCACGCCGCCAGCTCGCGCGGGCCCGGGCCGCGGAGAGACGCGCGCGATCCGCGGAGCGCCTGGCCGAACTCGGCTCCATGACCGGCGGGCTGGCCCACGAGATCAAGAACCCGCTCTCCACGATCGGCCTCAACGCCCAGCTTCTCGAAGAGGGCATCGAGGAACTCGCCGGCGAGCCCGAGGCCAAGTCGCGCTTGGCCCGCCGCGTCGCGTCGCTCCGCCGTGAGGTCGAGCGGTTGAAGGGAATCCTGAGCGACTTCCTCGAATACGCCGGCGAGCTGCGCATCGAGGCAAAGCCCGCGGACCTGAACGCCGTCGTCGACGAGCTCGTCGATTTCTTCCTGCCCCAGTGCGAGCAGCAGGGTGTGCGTCTTCGCGCCGAACTGGCGGACGAGAAGCTCACGGCCGACCTCGATGTGCCCCACCTGAAGCAGGCGATTCTGAACCTCATGCTCAACGCGGTGCAGGCGATGACGCAGGGCACGCCGCGCTCGGGCGAGGCGGCCAGCCCGAATTCGTCGCGTGAGCTCATTCTGCGGACGCGACGCGTCACCGACGCGGACAAGCTCCCCGCGGTGGCGCTGCACGTGATCGACACCGGCCCGGGGATCGACGCCGAAACGCGCGAGAAGATCTTCCGCCCATACTTCACGACCAAAGCGGGCGGCACTGGCCTGGGCTTGCCAACCACGCGCCGCATCGTCGAGGGACATCACGGGCGGATCGACGTCCACTCCGAACCGGGGCGCGGCTCGGACTTCACGCTGGTTTTTCCGGCGTCGGACGGCGGCGCCAAGGTGACGTAGCGTGCGCGAAGGTCCGTTTCTCAACAGACGTTGAAATCACGAAAGCCGCGGGCGCAGCCCGTCGCTCCGCATGGGCACATGCTCTTCACGGTTCAAGGTGAATCGGAGTTCATTCCGTCGCAAGGACGGTCGAGTTCGACCCGCGGGCCGGGCGCGAGGCGTCGGCGAGCAGGCCGTCGGATTCGCGGGCGTCATCGCGTGAGGCGATCATCGTGCCGTCGCCGCGCGCGGGCTCAACCACGATCTCCCGGATCGCGAAGTACTCGTCATGGGTGGTGGTGCTGCAACCCCCGAGGCACGCGCCGGCCGCCAGCAGGCAGCCGAAGGTCAGAGGAGCAATCCGCGAGACGCACGAGCGATTATGGGGCGTGCTCTTCATGGGTTGAGACGGAACAGTATCGAGCCCATTCCCATCCCGCAAGTCGCCGTCCAAGGGCTCGGTCATATCAGGGTCATCGACCGATTCGCGGGGATTCATCAATGTTGGACCGGCACCCCCGCCCCGCGTTCCATGGCCGCAGCCTGGGTGGTCGATATAGGAAAATGTTCGGGCGATTCTCGGCGCAAGGACGCTTGGAGAGTCCTGTCGGGCACCGTACCATACCCCTCCATGCGTCCGGGTATTCGGACGTGTTTTCTCCCGTTTTTCAGGAATCGCAGGGCATGAAGCCAGCATTCAGCACCGTTGCCTGCCTTGATTGGACCCTCGAGCGCGTCGCGGCTTTCGCCGAATCGGTGGGGGCTCTGGGTGTTGAGCTGCGTTCATTCGGAACCGGCTCGACCCAGGCCGCATGTGAACCCACGCTGACCAGCGCCGAGAAAGTGCGTCGACTCTTCGATCGCGCCGGTTGCGTGATCGCGTGCATCGGAACGTCGGTGCGATTCGATGCACCGATCAATCCGCCCGTGCTCGGGCGGGCCCTGTGCGACACGGAAAAATCAGTGCGCGAGGCCAAGTCCGCGATCGATTTGGCACAGTCGCTGGCATGCCCGCTCGTGCGCGTCTTCGCGTTCGAGATCCCGGGGAGCGAGTCGCGCGTTTCTGCCGTCGCACGCATCGCCGAACGCCTCGGAAAGGCGGCGGACCACGCGCGGAACCGCGGCGTGCGTCTCGTGCTGGAAAATGGCGGTTCGTTCGCCACCGCGGCGGGTGTGATGGAGATTCTCGACGCCGTCGACAGCCCGCTGGTCGGCGTCGCCTATTGCCCCGCGGTCGCCAGGCTCGCGGGCGAAAACCCTGCGGACGGCCTAAACGTCCTGGGTGATCGCGTGCTGTCGGTCAAACTTAAGGACTATCGCCTCGGCACGCCCTGCACCCTGGGCGACGGCGAGTTCGACGTGGCTGGCACGCTGTCGGCGTTGCGCGCCAGTGGCTTTGACGGCTGGCTGGTCCACGAGCACGATCGGGCTTGGCTGCCAGCGGGGTCATTCGGCGGCCAGGCCGGCTCGACGGACGATTCCGCCCAGATTGTCGGGGCGTCGATCCGGGCCATGTACGACTACGTCCCGAAGGTGATATCGGCCCCGGCCCCGCGCCGGCGGGCGGTCGGGGTCTGAATTTGCCCTGAAAACCTCGGCGGGCGGGCCGCCTTGGAGTGGCGGCGTGCGCCAGGCTTGCTAGACTCCAATCGGAACGGAGAGAGGGCGTAGGTACGCGCCGGCTCGGCGGCCGGTGTGCAGACGCGTTCGGATGCCTCTCAAGGAGATGCCGATGGGGCTCGATTTCGCGATCGACGAGCTGCTCGCCTCCGGCTGGACCACGCTTGATCTTTCGGGCTGTGAATGCAGAAACGACGGGACGTTCTACCCGAACGTCGCGCGGGTCAACCGCGAGTTCAAGGACAGCGGTTTCAGCCTGACCATCCGGCATGTGCAGCTGTTCGACTGCTACCGCGCGGAGTGGCGTGATAGCGGCGGCGGAACGATCGGCGCGGTCGTCGGAAAGTCCGAGGCCGAGGCCGCCGTGTACGCCCTGGCCCAGCTCCGTCGCCAGATGGCGGCGGCGTGTTGAGCGAGCGGAGCGTCCTGGATTGACGAGCGTTTTCTCGGGCCTATCGTGTTGGCCCTGATGGGTCTCGGTTTGAGCATGGCCCCATCGTCTAGCCTGGTCTAGGACACCAGGTTCTCATCCTGGTAACAGGGGTTCAAATCCCCTTGGGGTCATTCGGAAGCCCCGCGAGCGATCGCGGGGCGTTTCGTTTTTGGGCCCGAGAACGCCACGCCCGTTTTTCTGGGACGTGGGGGAACCCCTTCCATTGATTTGAAATCGGGGTTGAGAACTCGTTGCTCAGAATCGCGTTCCGGTGGTAAACCCCTAGTCCGCCTCCGCCGATGAGAGAGGGAGTCCATAGTCGCGGAGCTTTGTCCATGTCCAATCCGAACGCCTCGTCGCGTGGCCCCATCCTGAGTGAATACGCCAATGACGCCGACATGGCGGAGTTGGTCGAGAGCTTCGTCGCCGAGCTGCCAAAGCGGATCGAAGCGATCACCAGCGCCGTGTCACAGTCGCGCGGAACCGACCTGAAGCGGCTGGCCCACCAGCTTCGCGGCGCCGCGCCGGGCTATGGGTTTCCGACGATCGGCTCCGCAGCCGCGGCGCTCGAGGACCTGATGCGCCAGACGCCCGCGATCGCCGACCTCTCGACGTTCAAAGCTCAGGTCGACGAGCTCGTCGATCTCTGCTCGCGCGCCACGCACCACTGAGTTTCACGCGGCGACGCCGCGCACGCTCACGCACCTTCTCAAGGGTTCACCGACTCTCGACGCATGACGCTCGACTCGACCAACCCGACCAACGCCAAGCCGGTCGTCCTGATCGTGGACGACTCGCCCGACGTTCACCGTCTGCTCAAGGCGCGGCTGCGGGTCGAGGACCTCGACGTGCATACCGCCGAAGACGGAGCGGCTGGCCTGGAAGCCGCCAAGAGCCTGCATCCCTCGCTCATTCTGCTCGACCTCGACATGCCGGTGATGGACGGCTACGAGGTCCTGCGCACGCTGAAGGACGACCAAGCGACGATGAACATTCCGGTGATCATCCTCTCCGGGCTCCAGAACGCCCAGGACAAGGTGACCGCTTTCGACCTCGGCGCGATCGATTACGTCACCAAGCCCTTCGACATCGCGGAGCTGAAGGTCCGCGTGCGATCGGCGCTCCGGATGCAGCAGCTGATCCAGATGCTCTCGCAGCGAGCCCAGATCGACGGGCTCTCGGGCCTGTGGAACCGGCGCTACTTCGACACGCGCTGGACCGAAGAGGTGTCGCGCTGCACGCGCCACGCCCGCCCGCTCTCGGTCGCCATCCTCGACATCGACCACTTCAAGTCGGTCAACGACACCTACGGGCACCCCGCGGGCGACGCGGTGATCCAGGGCACGTCCAAAGTCCTCCTGGCCGCGTCGCGCCAGTCCGACGTGGCGTGCCGCTACGGCGGCGAAGAGTTTGTGCTCATCATGACCGACACCGCGCCCAAGGACGCGCTGGTCCTCTGCGAGCGCATCCGCACGGCGCTGGAGGGCACGAGCTGGCCCATGCACCCGGACCGTCGCGTCACGATCTCGATCGGCGTGGCGGGGTGCGCGGGCGCGTGCGACGCGACGCCCGACGCGTGGCTGCACGCCGCGGACCAGAACCTGTACACCGCTAAAAAGACCGGGCGCAACAAGATCGTGTGCTCGGAACTCCCGACCAACACGTCGGGCAAGCTCCGCGCCGCGGGCTGATCGCCGACCTCAATTCAACGGGATCGCGAAGCCCGCATACAGCGCCGCGCTGTCGCGCGACGGGTTGTGATCGTCGCCCGTGATGCGTGCGTTGCTGATGTGATGCCAGCGCACGCCGATCTCCAGGCGCGCCCCGCTCTCGCCGATCGCGTGCGTGAAGCCCGCCCCCACGCGCGGCATGAGGTTGAAGCTCGTGCCGTCGTCGGGCGTGTCGTCGCTGGCGACCATCCCGCCCACGCCCGCGTCGGCGTAAAGCGACCAATCGCCGCGATTCAGGAAGTGCCAGCGCACGATGAGCACCAGGCTCCCTCCCACGGCGTTGTCGCCCGGCTGGTTGAAGTTCCACCCAGCCAGCTCGCCGCCCAGCTCCACGTCCTTGGCGATGAACTCCGAGTAGCGGGCGTGGATGTTCGCGTCGACCGAGTCCTTGAAGTTGTCCGCGACCAGGCCGCCGAACTCCAGCCAGCGCGTCCCTTCGGTGCCGAAGGGCTTGGCCGCAGCCTGGGGCACGCCGGTGTTCAAGTTGAGCGGTTCCCGCCCGATCGAACCGGGCGCGGCGGTCGGCGTCGCGCCGGATGCGGGTGTTGTGCTCGCGCCGGATGTGGCTGGCGTGTTCGGCTGGCTCTGCGCCGGCGAGGCGTGCGTACAGATCATCGCGACGATCATCGCTGCCGCGTTCGTCAGCGTGCCAAGCTTGCGGGTCAATCTCTCGTGCTCCCGGTTCATCATGGGCAGAGCGTACACGCCCTTCCGCTCGCAAGCGAGTGGTTGCAAACTTGTTCACAGTCCCCGGCTTGTCCCGGGGCGACGCCGCGATCACGCCAGCAGCGAGCGGCCCGTCATCTCCGCTGGCTTGCTCAGGCCCATCATCGCCAGGGCGGTGGGGAGGATGTCGCCCAGCCGCCCGCGTGTGGACCGTGTCTCGGGCCTGAACCACCCCGAGGCGTCGAAGTCGCCACGCAGCGCGGCCTTGCGGAACTTCTCGCCCACGACGAAGAGTGGCACGTCGTAGATCGTGTGCGCCGTGTGCGGCGCCTTGGTCTCCGGGTCGTACATCTGCTCGCAGTTGCCGTGGTCCGCAGTGATGATGAGCGACCCGCCGCGCTTCAGCGTCGCGTCGATGATCTTCCCCACGCCGGCGTCGACCGTCGCGCACGCCTTGATGGCGGCTTCGAGATTCCCCGTGTGCCCGACCATGTCGCCGTTGGCGAAGTTCACAACAATGAAGTCCTCGCAGTCACGTGCGGCGAGCCGGCGCAGCACCGCGTCCGCCACCTCCACACCCGCCATCTCCGGCTTCAGGTCATACGTCGCGACCTTCGGCGATTGCGGATTCTCGCGCGTCTCACCCGGAAAGGGTTCGTCGCGATAGTCGTTGAAGAAGAACGTGACGTGCGGGTATTTCTCGGTCTCCGCGCAGCGGAACTGGCGGAGGCCCAACGACGAGATCACCTCGCCACCGATGTTCTTCATCTTGGGCGGCCTGGGGAACGCGATGCCCTGCACGTGCGGCAGCAGCTTCTCCCAATACTCGGTCATGATGACATAGTGCAGGTTGAGCTTGGTGCCGCGGTCGAAGCCGACCTTGCCCGAGTCGGGGCTCGGCTTGACCTTGGCCCACTCGTTGTCGGGGAAGCAGAAAGCGGCCGAGATCTCGCGCGGGCGATCGCCTCGATAGTTGAAGAAGATGACGCTGTCGCCCTCCCTGATGCGAGAGTCGCTGTTGTAATGCCCGCCGTTGGGACCGCCGCAGGTGCGCGGCTGCACGAACTCGTCGCCCTTCAGATTGTCGGCGGATGGATGGTCGTAGTACTCCTGGATCGCGTCTTCGGCATTGCGGAAGTGCCCGACCCCGCCGTCAAAGTGCCCGTCGGTCAGCAGGCGGTACGCCAGAGCCACGCGTTCCCAGCGATGATCCCGATCCATCGCGTAGTAGCGCCCCACGACGCTGGCGACGTAGCCCACGCCGATCTCGGCGCATGCGGCCTCGACCTGCCGCGCGTATTCCTTGCCGGTGTACGGGCCGGTGTCGCGCCCGTCGGTGAAGAGATGGACGTACACGCGCTCGGTGAGCCCGAGCGACTTGCACGCGCGGAGGATGGCATAGAGGTGATCCAGCAAGCCGTGAACGCCCGCGTCGGAGTTGATGCCGAGCAGGTGGAGCGCACGCTCATGGGTGGTCCGGCGTTCCCCGCCGGCTCCGGGCAGGCATCGCTCGATCGCCGCCTTGATCGCCTGATTCGTGTGCAAGCCCGCCAGGCAGGCCTTGGTCATCACCAGGCTCTCCTGCGGCACGATGCGCCCGGCGCCGATGTTCTGGTGCCCCACCTCGCTGTTGCCCATCGTCGCCTCGGGCCCCACCCCCGGCAGCCCCACGTCCTCGCCGCTGGTTTTGATCAGCGTCTTGGGCCAGGTCCGCCTCAGCATGTCGTCGGTGGGCGTAAGCCCGCGCGAGGCCGCGATTTTCGGCGCGTTGAAGGAGTCGTGGGTCGAGTTGGGATTCTCTCCCCATCCGTCGCGGATGATGAGGACGAGCGGCGAGTTGGCGGGCCTGGCTTCGGCTGTGCTGGTCATGCGCGATCATAAGCCCGCGGGACCCGATCACGCCAAAGTCCAGCGGCGATCCGGTTCGCGCCGACATCACCCGGACGTTCACGTCGTTCTGAGTCCGGTGCCCATGGGAGATGCGAGCAAGAGCTCAGGCCAGCGCGGCCATGACGTCGCCCCACTTCATGGCGTCGCCCGGCTGGCGGGCCTGGACCCACCTGACCTTGCCCTTGCCGTCCGCGGACTTGCCGACGACGACCGTGCCGCGCGACGAGATGTTGAGGTCCGCCCAGTACAGGCCGTAGGCCTTGCACACGCTCCGGTGCATGTCCGCCAGCAGGGTCTGCTTGAGCCCCATCGAATCGGCGAAGGCCTTCTGGACCGCGAAGCTGTCGCACGACACGCCCACGACCAGGGCCCCCTTTTTCTGCCACTCTGCCATCTCCGCGTCGACGCACTTCATCTCCGTCGAGCACACGCCCGTGAACGACATCGGATAGAAGCACAGAACCACGTCGCCCTTCTTGACGGCATCGGAAAGCGACCAGTCCGCGCGGTTCTGGTCCTTGAGCACAAAGTCCGGGGCGGCCTCGCCGACCGTGATGGGCGAGGGACGGGGCGACAGGTGGGCGTTCAGCATTGAGGAATCTCCCTGAAATCGGCCCGAGGCGCGAAGGCCCCGGGTTGTGTATGCTAGTGCGGTCGATTCCGGCCGCACGGATGCCCTGGATTCAGTGATCGAAGTTCGATTGCTTCACGACCGACTCACGGAAGGTTGAAAGAGATGCCCGGTGTCAAGGTGGAGTCCAAACTCCAGCCAGATTCGTTGCAGGAACGCTACGCGCTCGTCAAGGACCGCGTCGCGGCCGCCGCTCGCATGTCCGGGCGGGCGCCCGAGTCCATCATTCTCGTCGCCGTGACCAAGTTCGCCGAATCCGACCAGGTGCGAACACTGGTCGAGCTGGGCCACCGCGATTTCGGCGAGAACCGAGTACAGCACCTGATCCAGCAGGCCGCGATGGTGGAGGAGTTCCTCGCCCGCGCTCGCATGCTCCCCGGGGCCGCCAAGGTCTCCAGCGAGCCTGTCCGCTGGCACATGATCGGGCACCTCCAGCGCAACAAAGCCCGCAAGGTCGTCGAGTTCGCACGCCTGATCCACTCCGTTGATTCCCTTCGCCTCGCCGAGGAGCTCCAGCAGATCGCCCTCCGCCGCGAGCAGTCGATCGAGGTGCTGCTCCAGGTCAATTGCTCGGGCGAGCGGAGCAAGTTCGGCTGCCCGGTGCCCGCCGCGATCGCCCTGGCCGAGCAGATCGACACCATGCTCAACGTCCGTGTGCGCGGGCTCATGACGATGGCGGCCCTCGACGCGGACGAGGCCGAGACCCGGGCCACCTTTGCCCGCTGCCGCGAGTTGTTCGAGGAAATGAAGAAGATCGGGATCGGCGAGGGGCGCTTCGACCTGCTCTCCATGGGCATGACCAACGACTTCGAGGCGGCGATCGCCGAGGGCGCCAACATCGTGCGGATCGGGACGGCCATCTTCGGCGCTCCCAAGAACCCGCCGCCCGAGGACGACGAGGAATAGCCCCGGCGTTCATCCGAAAACCGCCCGATCTCCCCGATAACTCGGCCGCGGACTCAATCCCGCCCGGGGGGCGTCCGATACTCCCGATGGCGCGTGACGCGCGCCCCATCCGGAGATCAGCCGTGCCGAACACCAACCCGCTGCAGATCAATCGCCGCAAGTTCGAGCGTTTCGCGCTCTCGCCCATGTACACGAGCATCGCGCTCCGCACGCTCGACGAAGAGACGTTCGAGCACGAGGGGCACGCCTACGACATCAGCGAGGGCGGCATGCAGTTCGAGCTCGACCGCGGCTTCGAGCCCGGCTCGCGCGTCGTCCTCCGCATCGATCTCCCCGACCAGCGATTCAACAACACCGGCGACATCGGCCCCGGCCGCGCGCTCTTTGTCTTCGCCAACGTCGTGTGGCTGGACGACAGCGATGTGGGCCCCACGCGCATGGCCGTCACATTCACCAACTTTGCCCGCGCCGGAGATCGCGAGCGCCTGCTGCGCCACATCTCGCGTCGCGCCCTGCGTCGCGCGGCCTAGGTATTTTGGTGGTCCGGAGCTTCCCTCGGATTCTCGCCTTAGGGCAGCGACCTCTCGCCGTCCGTGCGTATGCTCGTCGGAGTGCCGCACGCCCGCCGCATTGAAATCCGGGGGGTTCGCGCATACCTTTGACTCCCGATCGGATGCCGCGTCCGTCGGACGCCGGGCCTGTTTCCCGGCCGTACAGGGCTTTTCGCCACCTTAGCTCAGCGGTAGAGCGATGCTTTCGTAAAGCATAGGTCCAGGGTTCAAATCCCTGAGGTGGCTCCATGCGCGATCGCGACGCGCGGCTACTTGCTGGTCTTCGGCTTGCCGGGCACATGGATCGACGACCGGCCGAGCGTGAGCGCGCTCGTGATCGACTTCGGATCGATCGGCGTCGAGCGTGGCGGGACGGCGTCGCCCGCGGGTTTGCCGGCGTTCGTTGGATCGCCCGATTTCGCGTCGTGCTTGTTTGAGTCGGGGCGCGAGTGATGCCCGGCGCCGGGCTTTCCCTTGTCGTGCTTGGAGTGCTTGGCGGCGTGCGCGCCCTGCTCGGCTCCCGGCGCGGGCTTGATCGATTCCCAATGCTCGTTGATTCGCTTGGCGCTCACGGGCTCGCGTGTGCCCAACCGCTCGGCAAACATGGACACGCGCAGCTCTTCCAGGAGCCAGCGGTGCTGCTCGACTTCGGCGGGATCGATGCGTGGGTCGGGCCAGAACGTGCTGGCATGACCGGCCGCGCCCGTGCCGCTTGTGCCCGCCTCCGTGCCGGCGAGCGCGTTGAAGTAGCGGTTCCACAGGGGGCGCAGGGCGTTGAGCTCGCGCAGGTCGCGCCCGGCGTTGCCGTTCTCCAGCTTGCGCAGGCGGAGGGCCATCGCGTCGAAGTAGCGCGGCAACTCGCGCAGGCGATCGTCGGTCACCCGCCCCAGGAACCCGGGGAACGCGAGGCGAGCGAGCTGGTCCTTGATGTCCTTGGCGTTCTCGCCCCACGTGTCGGGGATCGGCTTTTCCAGGCGGAGCGCCACCGCCTGCCGGAGCGAAAGGAGCGTCTGCACGAACTCGCAGGCCTCGCGCGTGACGAGCCCGACCTTGCCCCATCGATCGGCGAGACGCTCTTCGAACGCGTCGCGCGTGCGGACCTGCTGCACGATCGCGTCGTGCCCGCCCGGCCCGGCGAGGAACGCACGCTCGGCGATCAGGCACGAAAGGTCGGACTGCAGCTGCGACGGCGTGCCAAGCGGGCCATAGAGGATCGCGAGGCGGTCGCGGTTCTTCTGGGCGTAAAGGTGCGCCTCGATCTCGTTGGCGGCCTGGAGCGCAAAGAGCCTGCGCAGCCCGCGATAGGTCGCAAACTTCGCGTGCGCGGGCGTGTCAACGAGCGTGAGCGCAATCGAGTCGGTGCGATCGACGAGCGCGGGGCACCCGACGATGGTCACGCCGTTGCGGGTGGTCTGGAACGTGTCGGGGAGCGCGTCGAATTCCCAGGCCGTGAGCCCCTCGCGTCCGAAAGAACGCCGGGCGAGGGTTTCGAGCTGACGCTTGGCCCGCTGCGCGAATCGCGCCTGCAATTCCGCGATGTCGCGCCCCGCGGCGGCGACCTGGCCGCGGTCGTCGATGACGCGGATCAGCATGCGCAGGTGATCGGGGATTCCCTTGAACTGCCACGCGCTGGCGGGGATGTCGATGCCGCGCTGCTTCGACAGCTCGCGCGAGAGGGCGTCGGCGAGCGGGCCCTCGCCGAATTTCAGCGCCACCGCCAGAGACTCCGCGACGGGGGCGGCTTCGATCTGCACGCGGAGCGGCTTGGGAAGGCTCTTGATGAGGGCCGCGATCTTCTCGCGGAGCATGCCGGGCACGAGCCATTCGCAGCGTTCGGCGCTCAACTGCGGGAGGTTCTCGATGGGCACGTCCATCGACAGGCCGTCGTCCTCGGCGCCGGGCTCGAGCTTGTAGCTGATGTTGAGCGAGGTGCCGGCGGCGTGGACGCGGTCGGGGAATCGCTCGGGCGTGATCTCGTAGGGATCGCGGCGCATGACGTCGCCCGCGGTCATGTAGAGCGAGCGAGGGTTGGTGCGCTCCGCGTCGCGGCGCCAGCGCTCGAAGGTCGGCACCGAGTACACGCCGGCGGGCAGGCGCTTGTCGTAGAACTCGTAGATCGCTTTCTGCTCCGCGAGGATGTCGCGCACGCGGATCTTGGCCTCCATCTCGCGGACCTGCGCGACCAGGGCGCGATTGTGCTGGGCGAACGGCGCCTCGCAATCCCACTCGTCCTGCACCATGGCGTGCTGGATGAAGACGTCGCGTGCGTCGGCGGGATCGATCGGGCCGTACTGCACGCGCCGGCGTGGCACGAGCACCAGGCCGTAGAGCGTGACACGCTCGAACGCGCAGACGTGGCCCTCCTCGCGGAGCCAGTGGACATCCGAGTGCGAGCGGCGCAGCACATGCCCGCCCAACTCTTCGATCCACTCGGGCACAATGCGGCAGCAGCAGCGTGCGTAGAGCTTGGAGGTCTGCACGATCTCCGCGGCGGCGATCCACTTGGGGCTCTTCTTGAAGAGCGTGGAGCCGGGCCAGACGAGGAACTTGCTGTTGCGCGCGCCCTGGTACTCGTTGGTGTCGGTCTTGCTCCCGACGTTGGAGAGCAGGCCGGTGAGGAGGGCGCGGTGGATCTGCTCGTAGGACGCGGGCTTGGCCTGGGCGCGCAGGCCGATCTCGCCGGCGAGCTCGCGCAGCTGCGAGTGGACTTCCTCCCACTCGCGCACGCGCATGAACGAGAGGAAGTTGTCGCGGCAGAACTGGCGCATCTTGCTCCCGGAGAGGTGGCGTTCCTGCTCGCGGATGTAGCGCCAGAGGTTGAGATAGGCGAGGAAGTCGGAGCGTTCGTCGGCGAATCGCTTGTGCGTGAGGTCCGCCTGGTCCTGCTTCTCGCTCGGGCGCTCGCGCGGGTCCTGGACCGACAGCGCGGCGGCGAGGATGAGCATCTCGGTGAGGCATCCCTCCGCGTCGCTGGCCAGGAGCATGCGTCCGATGCGCGGATCGACGGGGAGCCTGGCGAGCGAGTGCCCGGTGGGCGTGAGCTCGCCGCGCTCGTCGATCGCGCCCAGCTCGTGCAGCGTCTCGTAGCCGTCCTTGATGAGGCGCGAATCGGGCGATTCGACGAACGGGAACTCCTCGACGGCGCCGAGGCGCAGCGCCTTCATCTGCAGGATGACGCTGGCGAGGTTGGTGCGCAGGATTTCGGGCTCGGTGAACGTCGCCCGGTTCTTGTAGTCCTGCTCGGCGTAGAGACGCACGCACACGCCCGCCTCGACGCGGCCGCATCGACCCGCCCGCTGATTGGCCGAGGCCTGCGAGATCGCCTCGATCGGCAGGCGCTGGATCTTCTGGCGCGGCGAATAGCGGCTGATGCGCGCGTAGCCGGTGTCGACCACGTAGCGGATGCCCGGCACGGTGAGCGAGGTCTCCGCGACGTTGGTCGCCAGCACGATGCGCCGCGTGGCGTGGGCCTGGAAGATGCGCTGCTGCTCCGCGGGGCTCAATCGCGCGTAGAGCGGGAGGATCTCCGTGCCGGGCGGGTGGTGCTTGCGGAGCGCCTCGGCGGCCTCGCGGATCTCGCGCTCGCCGGAGAGGAAGACGAGCACGTCGCCGCGCCCGCCGTCGCCCAGCGTGAGTTCGTCGATCGCATCAACAATACCGCGTTCCTGGTCGCGCGCGTCCGCGACCTCGCCTTCGGCGGTCTCATCGAGCGGGCGATAGACGATCTCAACGGGGTACGTGCGTCCGGAGACGCTGATGATGGGCGCCCCGCCGAAGTGGCGGCTGAATCGCTCGGGGTCGATCGTCGCGGAGGTGATGATGACTTTGAGGTCCGGGCGCTTGGGGAGGAGCTGACGCAGGTAGCCGAGCATGAAGTCGATGTTGAGGCTGCGCTCGTGCGCCTCGTCGATGATGATCGTGTCGTACTGCTCGAGCAGGCGGTCGCCCTGTGTCTCGGCAAGCAGGATGCCGTCGGTCATCACCTTGACATAGGTCGAGCGATCGGTCTGATCGCCGAAGCGGACCTTGTAGCCGACGGCGCGCGAGTCGCGCGGCACGTCGAGCTCCTCGGCGATGCGGGCCGCCAGGGTGCGGGCGGCGATGCGGCGGGGCTGGGTGTGCCCGATGATGCCGCGCGTGCCCAGGCCGAGCTCCAGACAGATCTGCGGGAGCTGGGTGGTCTTGCCCGAGCCGGTCTCGCCGCAGATGACGCAGACCTGGTTCTCACGGATCGCCTTGGCGATGGTGTCGCGGTGGTCGAGGATGGGGAGGCGTCTGGTGGAGAAGTCGGGCTTGGGGCGGTTCTGCTCGCGCAGTCGGGCCGCGGCGGCTGACCGCTCCCACTCGTCGCGGACCTGATCGATCGCGCGGGGGTCGGGGGCGCGCCCCGACTGCCAGTGCTTCTGGAGCTGTCCCCAGCGCGAGGCCAGGCGGCGACGATCGGCGACCATCGCTTCGGACAACAACGCAGGGGTGAGGATCCATTCGCCGGGCACGGGGGGGATTCTTGGCGCATCACGCGATCGGCGATGGCCCGCGGAAATGAGCGCGGGGCCGGCGCGGGGTCGCCAAAAAACACAACGCGGCCCTTTCGGAGCCGCGTCGTGAGAATGAGAAAGGCACGATGACGATCAGGCGGCGTCGCGGTTCAGGCCGAACCCGCGCGGCGCGTACTTGTCCTTGAGGTCAACACCCGCGAAGGTGTTGGTCGGATAGCCGAAGGGGGTGTTGGTGTTGAAGGGGCTGGTGAAGGGGGTGTAGCCGTAGTTGAAGGGCGTGGTCTGGAAGGAGTTCTGGAACCAGAACGGGTTGCTCCAGTTGCTGTTGAACTGCGTGGGGCTGAAGGGGGAGTTGAAGTTGTACGGGCCGTAGGCGAAGGGGTTGGTGGTGCCGACGAAATTCGGGTTGGTGGTGTTGGACCACGGGGTGCAGCAGTTGGTGGAGGAGTTCTGGCTGTTGAACGGGGTGTTGAAGGTGTTGTTCCAGCTGTTCACGGGCGAGTAGCCGAAGCCGAAGGGCTGGCCGCTGAAGCTCGAGAACGTGCTGGGGGTGTACTGGATGCCGGTGACGGGGCAGGTGTGCCCGTAGAACTGGGGCTGGTTGTAGCCGTTCCAGTTCTGGGCGAACTGCTGTGGGAAGAAGTTCGAGAACTGGCTGGGGGTGAACTGCACGCCGGTGATCGGGCAGGTGTGCCCGACGTACTGGGCGAACGGGTTGTTCCAGTTGGCGTTGAACGGGGTGTTGAACTGGTTGGTCGAGTTGAACGACTGGTTCGGGGTGTACTGCACGCCGGTGATCGGGCAGGTGTGACCGACGTACTGGGCGAACGGGTTGTTCCAGGTGGCGTTGAACGGCGTGTTGAACTGGTTGGTGGAGTTGAACGACTGGTTCGGGGTGTACTGCACGCCGGTGATCGGGCAGGTGTGCCCGAAGTAGTGGCTCGGGGTGTACTGCGCGCCGTTGACGGGGCAGGTCTGGCCGACGTACTGGCTGAACGGGTTGTTCCAGTTGGTGTTGAACGGCGTGTTCCAGCCGTAGTTGAACGGCGTGTTCCAGTTGCTGTGGTTCTGGAACTGGTTGAAGAACGGCGAGAAGTACGGCGTGTTCCACGCGTAGTTGAAGGGCGTGGTCGTGTTGAACGGGGTATTCCAGTTGGTGTTGAACGGGGCGTTCCAGTTGGAGCCGAACGGCGTGTTGAACGACCAGGTGTTCACAAAGTTCGAGGGGTAGAAGTTCGTCGGGTAGAAGTTGCCGGGGAAGAAGTTGGTCGGATAGACGCTGGGGTTGAAACCCGGGACGAACGACGAGGGGGTCGTCTCGGTGGTGTTGGTCGTGGTGGGGCTCGTATTGACGGGGCAGCCCTGGGTGGTGTTGTACGGGCCGGGGACGTAACCCGGGGTGTTGGTCGGGGTGTGGCCGTGCGTATAGCCGGGTTGCGAGCCGAAGGGCACGCCGTGATTGGTGGTCGGGCACGAGGGAGTGGACGTCGTCATCAGAAATCCTTTCTCTTGGAACTCTCAATCACCCGAAACGGGAGTTCGCGCTCCCGGATAGGGACAAAGCGATCGCGCCCGGCCCTTCGGTCGGTCGTGGCTTCCTTGCCGCTCGTCTGGGTCACGCAAGACGCGGGCCATTCGTGACGGTGGATTCCGTCGACGGCCCCTCGGCAAGCGGTGTATCGGCGATCGGGTCAATCGCGTTTGGCGGGGGTACCGCAAAAGGCCTGAGGAGAAATAATTCAAGTTCTCGAAGTGCTACGAACGGACGGGCCGGCATGAGTATCCGTACATTTCCCGGCCTTTTTCGCCTTATCTGCTTGAAATCGAGTGGACAATCTGGTCGAATAGGGTGTAGCGACAGGCAAAGGGGTGTTCCCGCGCGAACTTTCCACGTGCCGGGGAATCTGACCTGTTGGCCGCCGGATTCTCTGGCGGGTCGGCCAGGGCCGATCAGACGAAGGAGTCGGGCATGAATCGGTTGTCGAAGCTCACGGGTCGTTTGCTGGTGGTCGCTAGTGCTGGCTTGGCCATGACCGCCATGACCATGACCTCCGCGGCGCAGGCCACTGAAAAGCCCCAGCCCACGACCGCAACCAACTCGGCCGCCAACACCCAGGCCGTGCGCGTGACGGTCGACCCGCGTCGCGAGACGCTCGCCCGCATGCTCAAGCCGGTGCAGGTCGAGTTCCGCGAGCAGCGCCTCGAGGACGTGATGAAGTTCTTCGGCGAAGTCACCGGGGCCGACATCGAAGTCCTCTGGACCGATGAGCAGAACACGACGGGCCTCGACAAGGAAACGATCATCAACCTCAAGAGCAACGGCGCCAGCGCCCTCAAGCTCTTGGAGCGTGTGCTCGAGAAGGCCCAGGGCGGCACGACCCAGGGCGAGAACACCTGGCAGCTCAGCGACACCGGCGCGCTGCAGATCGGCCCGAAGGTCCGCCTCAACGCCTACAAGCGTCTCGAGATCTACGACATCGCCGACCTGCTGATCGATGTGCCGCGGTACAACAACGTCCCTCAGTTCGACCTCTCCGCCGCGCTGCAGAGCAGCGGGCAGGGCGGCGGCAGCGGCCAGAGCCCCTTCCAGAGCGGCAACCAACAGAACCAGAGCACCAACTTCGGAGATCGCACGCAGAAGACCACCGATCTGATCTCGCTCATCCAGGAACTCGTCGAGACCGAGCAGTGGGTGGACAACGGCGGCACGGGCGGCACGATCCGCACCTTCCAGAGCGCGCTCATCGTCAACGCCCCCGACTACATGCACCGCGCCCTCAACGGCTACTCCTTCTGGCCGAGCGCCCGCCAGCAGGTCTCCCAGGTCAAGGGCCGGCGATACGTCACTTTTTCGGGGTCCGTCGAGGACAGCAAGATCCACGGATTCAGAGAGCAAGAGGCCACCGCCGTCGTGGGCGGACGGATCATCCACTCAGGCAGCGGCGATTGATCGCAGCAGGACACACCGCCGACGCGAGACGCTCGCCCGCCCGGCGGATCACGAACCTGCCCGGCTTGGTCCTGACACGGCGCAGTTCTCCTGACCAGACGCCGCTCCTCCAACGACATGGTGGGGGCGGCGATTCTGTTTTACGCGCCGGAGCTCGACGGAGTCTTCATTGCGCGCCGGAAATCGCCGATCGCGACGATGATCCAAGCGACCTGAAGGAACAGCCCTTCGTAGGACTGGCGCGCGACCAGCGAGATGCCAAACAGCACCGAGCCCGTGATGTTCATGATCGCCAGGAGCTTCTTGGGAAAACGGTCCTTAAAGAGGAACGCCGAGAAGATCAGGATCGTGCCGGACCAGCCGAGCGTGGAGACCAACCAGAGCGGGAGTTGCAAGGGAGGCATGCGACTCTTCCATCGGCGATCGCCCGCGCGTGGGCGGAAAGATCGCGCCCGCCAACAATCGCCCCATGCCCGATCCGAATCTCCAAGGCCGCGCGGTGATCTTCGACATGGACGGCGTGCTGGTGCTCTCCGGCGATGCGCACTTCGACTCGTGGCGCGAGGTCGCCGCGGCGCGGGGTGTGGCCCTCTCGCGTCACCGCTTCAACGAAACGTTCGGGCGCACCAACCCCGACTGCATCCGCATGATCTTCGGAAACGGGATTCCCGAGGACGAGCAGCGCGAGATCGCAGAGGCGAAGGAGGCGAGCTATCGCGACGCGATCCGCGGGCGCGTGCCGCTGGCGCCTGGAGCGTTGGAATTGCTTGAACTGCTGCGCACGCGCGGCGTAAGGATCGCGATCGGATCGTCGGCGCCGCGTGCCAACCTCGACCAGATCGTCGACGAGGGGCGCATCCGCCCCTACTTCGGCGCGATCGTGGACGGCTCGCAGGTGAAGCGAGGCAAGCCCGCGCCGGACGTGTTCCTGCAGGCCGCCCGAGGGCTCGACGTCGCGCCCGCGCTCTGCACGGTCATCGAGGACGCGCCGCCGGGGGTCGAGGCGGCGCTGGCGGCGGGGATGCGGGCCGTGGGCGTGGCGACCACGCACGCGGAGTCGGAGCTCCGCGCGGTGGGCGCGCACGTCACGGTGAAGGAACTGATCGCGCTGGTGCGCGAGCCGGCCTCGCTCGGCGTGTAGCCCGCGCTTACGCCTTGGCCGCGAGGATCACGAGGTTCTGCCCCGACAACTGGAGACGACGCTGGATCGCGTACGCGGTCTGGTTGTGGAGCACGCGGCTCAGCCACGTTTCGTTCGAGAACACGACCTGACCGGCAAAGAAGACGGCCCGCGGATACTCGCGTGCGACGCCCATGCAGAGCGTCTCGGCGGTTTCGACGGCGTCGGTGCCGATATCGCAGCGCGTCGCAGCGGGCACGCCGAACTTGTGCGCGAGCTCGACATACCGGGCCAGCGCGCGTTCGGTGTCCGCACGCAGGCGATCGATCGAGTCCTCACCCTTGAATCGGCCGGAATCGACCACGCCAACGGAAACGAAGATCAGGCCCTTGAAGTGATCGGGAAACGCGCGGAACACGTTGAGCGTCGTGTGGATGCCGAACCCGTTGTAGCCGCCGACGAGCACAACCGCGACGGGGCGCTCGGGATCGGGATCGCTCGCGACAACGGAGCTGGATGCCGGGAGCTTCTCGATCCCGTCGAACGCACGGGAAAGGCGCCCGCTCACGCTCGTGTAGTGACGCCGGACCAGCATGCACACGAGGACGAGAACACCGGTGATGGCGAGCGTGACCCAGCCGCCTTCGGCGAACTTCTGCGTGATCGTCACGCCAAGAATCGTAAGGCACATCGAGAGGCCCACGACGTGGATGATGATCTTCTTCTTCCAGTCTCGGCGCGTTCGGCGCTCGCCGATCCAGAGCTTGCACATCGAGAGCTCGGTCATCGAGAATGTGAGGAAGACGTTGATGCTGTACATGACGACGAGCACACGCACGTCGCCGCGGGTCGCGAGCAGCGCCGCGAGAGCGGAGAGGCCCATCAGCATCACGCCGTTCTGGGTGGTCAACCGCTCGGAGAGGCTTGCAAAGCGACGCGGGACCCATGAGTCGATCGCCATGTTGGCCAGAACGCGGGGCCCGTCCATGAAGCCCGCCTGGGCCGCGACGACAAGGAGGAGCCCCTCGGCAAGGAGCACGAGCACGACGAACGTCTTCCCGAGCGGCACGACCTCGACGATGCGTTCGGCGAGTACGGCGTTCATGGTCTTTCCATCCTCGGGGCGGACCTGCCACAGCAAGTAGAGCACGAGGATTCCCGCGGCTGTGAACGCCAGGGACGAGGCCATGTAGAGCATGGTGCGTTTGCCCGTCCGCACGCGCGGCTCGCGCATGATCGCCAGGCCGTTGGAGACCGCTTCGATTCCGGTGTAGGTGCCGCCACCGAGCGAGTACGCATGGACGAAGAGCATCAGCATTCCCACACCGCCGAGGGTTGAGTATCCCTGGCGGAAGTCCGTCGCGGCGGTCGAGAGTGTCGCGGGCAACTGGCTGCCGTGCGCGATGAGCCCGCCCCCGATCAGCACGAGGTGCGTGACGACGAACAGGACGAAGATGGGCGCGAGCACGAGCACCGACTCGCGGACGCCGCGCAGGTTGAGCACGATCAGCACGCCGATGAGCAGCGATTCGGCGGGGAGTTTCCATTCCGCCCAGGCCGGCGGGAGAAAGCTGGCGAGCGCGTCGCCGGTGGCGGCGATGGAGATCGCGATCGTCAGGACGTAGTCGACGAGGAGTGCGCACCCGGACACCACGCCCGCTTTCTCGCCCAGGAGCTTGGTGGCGACGACGTAACCGCCACCGCCGCTGGGGAAGTGCTCGATCACACGGCTGTAGGCGATGGAGATGACGATGACCGTGAACGCGGTGAGGGCGGCCAGTCCGAGGAGCAGATAGGTGTGCGCGCCGACGGCGCGGAACGCCTCGTCCGGGCCGTAGGCCGATGAGGACAGGCCATCCGCGCCGAGACCGACCCAAGCGAGGAGCGCAACGAGCGAGACGCGATGGAAGAGATGTTTGTCGCTGAGCGAGCGCGGCGAACCGATCAGCGCGCGGCGAAGACGCTGGCGCAGTGATCGCCCCGCCTCCGACGCCGCGGGCGCGCCGGAAGTGTGCGGAACCGGATTGTCACGTTGCATGGTGGGCTCCCGAAGAGCAGAGGATGACCTCCGGCTACTCCGGGTGGTTCATCCCTCCGACGCCTACGGGGTTAGCTGACGGGCTCGGGCCGAAGGAATTGCCCTACGCACACTGCGATTCGCCCCGACGGATTGGGTCCCCCGCCCTCGCGGAACTCTCCCGCGAGACTCGGCGATAGTCAGAAAATGCTACGCGGCGGCGACAAAAAGACAATGGCGTTGCGAGCGCCCGAACGAGGCCTCTCGCATTGCGATCCAAGGCCTGACGATGATCGAACGATCGCCCGCACTTGCTCATGTGCAAATCCGCATCGGTGCGCGATGAGGCGCCGAATAAAACACGGACCGAAAGCCGGTCCGTGTACTTGACCATCGGATTGTCCATCGCTCAGCGCTTCCCGCTCGCGGAGACGCCTACTTCGTGTACTCGCTCATCGGCACGCACGCACATTGCAGGTTGCGGTCTCCCCACGCGTTGTCGATGCGCCCGACGGTGGGCCACTGCTTGGCGTCGTAGAGCCACTTGGCGGGGAACGCCGCCTGCTCGCGCGGGTACTTGTGCGGCCAGTTGTCGGCGGACACGGCGGCGATCGTGTGCGGCGCGTGCTTGAGCGGATTGTCGATCTTGTCGAGCTTGCCGTCCTCGATCGACTGGATCTCGGCGCGGATCGCGATGAGCGCGTCGCAGAAGCGATCGAGCTCGCCCTTGGGCTCGCTCTCGGTCGGCTCGATCATGAGCGTGCCGGGCACGGGGAAGCTCATGGTCGGCGCGTGGAAGCCGAAGTCCATCAGGCGCTTGGCGATGTCCTCGACCTTCACGCCGCTGGTCTTCTCGAAGTGGCGGCAATCGAGGATGAACTCGTGGGCGCAGGTGCCGTTCTTGCCGCGATAGAGCACGGGGTAGTGCTTCTCAAGGCGCTTGGCCATGTAGTTGGCGTTGAGGATGGCGACCTGTGTGCTGAGCTTGAGGCCTTCGCCGCCCATGAGCGCGATGTAGACCCACGAGATGGGCAGGATGCTCGCGCTGCCCCACGGAGCGGCGGAGACGGGGCCGATGGCGCTGGCGCCGACCTTGGCCTTGCCGCCGCAACCGCCCCCGCCGCAGCAGCACGAATCGCCGGTGGCGAAGGGGCTGACGACGGGGTGTCCGGGGAGGAAGGGCGCGAGGTGGGCCGCAACGCCGATGGGTCCGACGCCCGGGCCGCCGCCGCCGTGCGGGATGCAGAAGGTCTTGTGGAGGTTGAGGTGGCAGACGTCGGCGCCGATGAAGCCGGGGCTGGTGAGGCCGACCTGGGCGTTCATGTTGGCGCCGTCCATGTAGACCTGGCCGCCGCAGTCGTGGACGATCTGGCAGATCTCGCGGATCGCCTCCTCGAACACGCCGTGCGTGCTGGGGTAGGTGACCATGAGGGCGGCGAGGTTGTCCTTGTGCTCGCTCGCGCGGGCCTTGAGGTCGGCAACGTCGATGTTGCCGTGGCTGTCGCAGGCGACGGGGATGACGTTGAGGCCGGCGACGACGGCGGAGGCGGGGTTGGTGCCGTGCGCGCTGGTGGGAATGAGGCAGACGTTGCGATGCCCCTGGCCGCGCGACTTGTGATAGGCGTGGATGACGAGGAGGCCGGCGTACTCGCCCTGGCTGCCGGCGTTGGGCTGGAGCGAGACGGCGGCGAAGCCGGTGCACTCGGCGAGCCAGCGCTCAAGGTCGGAGAACATCCTGGCGTAGCCGCGCCACTGATCCGCGGGCGCGAAGGGATGAACCTTGCCGAACTCGGGCCAGGTCACGGGGATCATCTCCGAGGTGGCGTTGAGCTTCATGGTGCACGAGCCGAGCGAGATCATGCTGTGGGCCAGCGAGAGGTCGCGCGACTGGAGCTTGGTGATGTAGCGGAGCAGCTCGTGCTCGCTGTGATAGCGGTTGAAGACCGGGTGGGTGAGGTAGGCGGAGGTGCGGGCTAGGGGCGACGCCAGGCGGGAGGTGTCGGTCGGAATCGGAGCGGAGGCGTCGATCATGAAGCCCCGTCCGCAGCCGAAGGCGCCGAGCACTGCGCGAACGTCTTCGAGCGTCGTGGTTTCGTCGACCGAGATCCCGATCGTGCCGTCGCCAAAGTCGCGGAAGTTCATTCCCTGGGCTTGGCCTTGGCGGATGATGGCGGTGGAGTCGTTCTTGATCGCGTCGCTCTGGACGGTTCGCACCCGGATGGTGTCGAAATAGGTCGGTGTGAGCACCTGGTGTCCCAGCCACTTCATGCCGCCCGCGAGCACCGACGCGAGTGAATGCACACGCGTCGCGATCTGCTTCAGGCCGCTGGGCCCGTGATACGCCGCGTACATGCCGGCCATGATCGCCAGGAGTGCCTGGGCGGTGCAGATGTTGCTCGTGGCCTTCTCGCGCCGGATGTGCTGCTCACGCGTCTGGATCGCCATGCGATAGGCGACGTTGCCGTGCGAGTCCTTGGACACGCCGATGATTCGCCCTGGCATCTTGCGGACGTAGGCTTCGCTGGTGGCGATGAAGCCCGCGTGCGGGCCGCCGAAGCCCATCGGCACGCCGAAGCGCTGGGCCGAGCCCACCGCGATGTCCGCGCCCCATTCGCCGGGCGGCGTGATGAGCGTGAGCGCCAGCAGGTCGGTCGCAGCGACGATGAGCGCGCCGGCCTTGTGGGCGGCGTCGACCAGGCCGCGGTAGTCCTTGATCTCGCCCGAGGTGTTCGGGTACTGCACGAGCACGCCGCACAGGTCGTTCTTGGAGAAGTCGACCTTGGCAAGATCGCCGATGCGCAGCTCGATGCCGAGCGAACCCGCGCGGGTCTGGCACACCGCGAGCGTCTGCGGGTGGCAGTCGTCGCTGGCGAAGAAGGCCTTCTTGTCGCCCTCGGAGCCGCCCGCGGCGCCGAAGCACATCGCCATGGCTTCCGCGGCCGCGGTCGCTTCATCCAGCAGCGACGCGCCGGCCAAGGGCAGGCCCGTCAGGTCCGCGACCATTGTCTGGAAGTTGAGGAGCGCTTCCAAGCGTCCCTGCGAGATCTCGGCCTGGTATGGCGTGTACTGCGTGTACCAGCCCGGATTCTCGAGGATGTTGCGCAGGATCACGCCGGGCGTGATCGTGTCGTAGTAGCCCATCCCGATGTAGCTCTTGAAGACCTTGTTCTGCGACGCGATGCCCTTGAGCATCGTGACGCACTCGCTCTCACCCAGAAGGCGACCCGCCCCCGAGGCGTCGATGTTGAGCGGGCGGTTCAGGCGGATCGCCGCGGGGACCGTTGCGTTGGTCAGGTCGTCGAGCGACTTGAAGCCGAGCGTCGCGAGCATGGCGGCCTGGTCGGCGGCGCTGGGCGCGATGTGCCGGTGCCAGAACGTGTCGGACGGATTGAGGATCGCGGGGTCCACTGCGGGGCTGGTCGAGTTCTTTTCCGCGCTGCCCTTGGCCGCGGACGTCGGAGCGGTGGTCGTCGGCATGTGTGGTGGCCTGCGTTGGCGGGCGACTGTTCAGGCCGCCCCCGGCGCACAGACGCGGGGAGTCGCGGCATGAGGCAAACCGCCCGAATGGGTATCGCGAATTGTAGGTCGGCGGATGGGCGTTTTCGGCCCGTGCAACACCCCCGCCCGCCCGGCGGTAGGCATTGGTTCACGTCCCGGATCGCCTGCGAACGGGCGGCCCGGGGCGAGTAGACTTGGCCCTGGAATCGCCCGGGGCGCTGGCGGAAACGCCGGATCGCCCCGCACGCCCGAACGTCCGCACAAAAAGGGAGCTTGCTGATGCCGTCCATGCTCGCTGTTGCCCGTCGATTTTCGCTGGCCGCCTGCCTGACGTTCGCGGGTCTGCCCGTGGCGGTCGCTCAGGACCAGACCCACACCCAGAACACCCAGACCAACAGCGACGAGGCGCGCGAGGCGGACATGTTCGCGTTCCGCCAGCACGACACGACGCTCTCCAACGTGTTCTTTGAGGGGCGTGCCCCGGGCACGCGTGGCAATCTGCTCGCGGCCGACTATCTCGAGTTCCACTTCAGGCGCATCGGGCTCCTTCCCGCGTTCCCCAAGGACGTCGAGGTCTCGGGCGCGACCAAGGTGGCGGAGCGATCGACGTATCGCCAGCCCTTTCAGCAGGGCACGACGCTGAAGGTCGCGGACGAGATGGCGAGCTATTCGGTGAACGACAAGACCACGGTCCTCCGCTCGGGGAGCGACTACGTCACGCTCGCGTTCGCGGGCGCCGCGGAGGCGACGGGCACACCGGTCTTCACGGGCTACGCGATCGAGGAGGGTGACAAGGGGTACAAGGGCTTCCCGGAGGGGACGGACCTTTCGGGGAAGATCGCGATCGTGCTGCGCTTTGAGCCCATGAACGCGGAGGGGAAGAGCCTGTGGGTCGACCAGCGATGGTCGCCGGCGGCGAGCCTTGAGCCCAAGCTCAAGAGCCTGGCCGACCACAAGGCGGCGGGCATCATCCTGGTGAACCCACCCGGTGTGGATGATCCGCGCGCGACCAAGCTCGAGACGTTGACGAGCGTGCGCCCGCTGCGTGACGGCCTGTCGATCCCGGTCGTGATGATGTCGATCGATCAGGCCGACGCGCTGGTGAGGGCCGCGGACTCGCAGGGGCGTTCGCTGATGGAGCTGCGCCGTCTGGCCGATGCGGGCGCGGCGGTGGTCGACCTGCCCAAAGCGAAGGTCTCGCTCCGCACCAAGCTCGAGCGAAGCCCGGTGATGACCGACAACGTGGGTGCGATCCTCGAGGGCCACGGCGCGCTCAAGGACCAGTTCATCGTGATCGGCGCGCACTACGACCACGTGGGGTACGGCTATTTCAGCTCGATGTCGAACGCCGTCGGACAGATCCACCCGGGCGCCGACGACAACGCGTCGGGAACCTCGGCGATGCTCGTGGTGGCGCAGAAGCTCGCGGATCGCTACGCAAAGCTGCCGGCGGACGCGTCGGCCCGCTCGATCCTGTTCCTCGGATTCTCCGCGGAGGAATCGGGGCTGGTAGGGTCGCGCTTCTACACCAACCACCCGATCATGCCCAAGGAACGTCACGACCTCATGATCAACCTCGACATGGTCGGGCGGCTGCGCGACGGGCGCCTCGAACTCGACGGCGTGGGCACCGGCAAGGGCCTGAACGACTGGGTCGATCCTTACCTCAAGGCGTATGACTGGAACGTCGCGCTCAAGCCCGGCGGCTCCGGCCCCTCTGACCACGCGTCGTTCTACTCCTGGGGCGTGCCCGTTCTCTTCTTCTTCACGCTCCTGCACGAGCAGTATCACAACCCCACCGACGTCGCGTCGCTCATCAACAACGAAGGGGCGGCCCAGATCATCGACGTCGTCGATCGCCTCGCGTATGACACCGCGCTGCGCGCCGAAGGCTTCCCGTACGAGGGGTCTTCGCAGCCGCAGGCCGATCAGGGGGATCGACCCTCCGGCCCGCGTCGCTCGGGCGTCACTTTCGGCATCCGCCCGGGCGATTACTCGGGCACCGAGCCGGGCGTGCTGGTGGGCGGCGTGACCGACGGCTCTCCCGCGGCCAAGGCCGGCTTGAAGGAGGGCGACCTCATGATCAAGTGGAACGGCACGGACATCAAGAGCGTGGAAGAGTGGATGCCGCTCCTCATGGCGGGCAAGCCCGGAGACGAAGTGACCGTTACGTTCCGCCGCGATGGCAAGGAGATGGAAGCCAAGGGCACGCTCGCGGCCCGGGCGCGCGGCGGGCAGTGATCATTGCTGGTTGTTCACAAACCAGCGCAGCTTCCAGTTTCCCTGCTCCATCACCAGATCGAAGCCGTTCCAGCGGAGATTGCGGGCCATCGGGCCGTACACGCACAAACGCTGCACGTTGCTCCCCACCGGTTCGAGGAATAGCCCGGGCGTGAGTTCGCCCTGTGGCATGGCGTTGAAGAGCGCGTGAATATCTTCGCGCCGATCACCGAGTGTCCGGAACGCTTCCACCGGATCGAGTCCGCGATCGAGGTATTCGTTCTTGGTCACTTCGCTCAGGACCTGGTCAACAAAGAGGCGGGGTTCGTCATTGAAGATCGTGTCGTAAATGTGCCTCATCAGGTGGCGCGGCGCGCGAGCCAAGAGCGTCACCTTGCCGTTCTCGTCGGTCTGGCGCAGCTTGCCCGCAACCGCGGTCGGGTCCACTTTCAGCCCGGGTGGGCCGGTGACTTCCATTCCAGACTCCGCCCCAGGAAGCCCGGCGAGCATCGGATGGTACGACACGATCCGTTCTTCGCACGCCCCGAGGAGCACACCCAAGAGCAAGCCCACCAACGTTCCCAAGCGTTCTGTCGGCGCAAACGCCTTTGCCGCGCACGCGCCCCTTGCGATGAACCGAACCCGCTTCACAAGCGAGCCCCCGCGCCCATCGCCGCGCGCGCATCCACCGCGGCTTCGCCATGTACCGGCACGATCTTCGGCCCCGGCGTGCCGCGCCGCCACAGGTCGTGGACGCGCAGCGCCTCGACCTGCTCGGGGTAATCCGTGCGTGCGTGGCAGCCCCGCGATTCCTCGCGCCAAAGCGCCGATCTCGCCATGATCGCCGCCACCAGCAGCATGTTCTGGGTCTCCCAACCCATCGGCTCGTCGAAGATCTTGTCGAGCGTGTAGCGCCCCCAGAAATCCAGCATGTCCGCGACGTCGCGCAGCTTCGCGCCCGTTCGCTCCACGCCCACGTTCCGCCACATCGCCGAACGCAGGCTCGAGCGCACGTCCGCAAGGTCAAGCTCGCCGTGGTCGCTCGGGCGGATGTCGCTCACGACCGGGATCGGCGCGTGCGGCACGCTCGTTTTCCAAATCTCCGGCGCGCCGGTCTTCATCTCCTCGCACGCGCGCCCCGCGATCTCGCCCGACACCAGCCCTTCCAGCAGCGAATTGCTCGCCAGGCGATTGGCCCCGTGCAGGCCGTTCGACGCGGCCTCGCCCACCGCGTAGAGCCCCGGCACGTCCGTGCGCCCGGAGAGGTCCGCCCGCACGCCGCCAACCATGTAGTGCGCCGCGGGGTGAACCGGGATCAGATCCGTCGCCGGATCGAGGTCGAATCTCGAAAGCTCCTCCGCGATGCTCGGGAATCGAACCTTGAAGTTCGGGATGTGACGGCAATCGAGCCACACGTGCCGCCCACCCTGCTCCGCGATCTGGCGCACGATCGCCTGGCTGACGATGTCGCGCGGCGCCAACTCCGCCAGCGGATGCACACCCACCATGAACCGGCGCTTCGAGGCGTCGAGCAGGTGCGCGCCCTCGCCGCGGACTGCTTCCGAGATCAGCGAGCGGTGCGCGCCGGGCAGGTACAGCGTCGTCGGGTGGAACTGCATGAACGCCATGTCGGCCAGCGACGCGCCCGCGCGATACGCCAGCGCCATGCCGTCGCCCGTCGCCGAGGGCGGGTTCGTCGTCTCGCGGAAGACCACGCCCGCGCCGCCGCCCGCCAGGATCGTCGCCTTGCTCCAGATCATCTGGAGCCCGTGCTTGGGGTGCCACGTGATCGCGCCCATCACCGGCGCGCCGGGCGTCGCGCCCGCCGTGATCAGGTCGAGCGCGAAGCACTTCTCGAACAGGCGGATGTTCGTGATTGACTTCGCCTTGGCGAGCAGGCACCGCGCCAGCTCGTGCCCCGTCGCGTCGCCCCCCGAGTGGATGATCCGCGGCCTGCTGTGCCCGCCCTCCAGCCCCAGCGACAGCGCGCCCGACCGGTCATGGTCGAGATTCATGCCCCACGACATCAGCTCGTGCAGGAGCTTCGGCCCGTGCTCGACCACCAGCCGCACCGCGTCCGCGTCGCACAGCCCCGCGCCCGCGGTCATCGTGTCGCGTGCGTGCTCGTCGAAGGTGTCCTTGGAATCCAGCACGCCCGCGATGCCGCCCTGCGCCCACGACGTGTTCGAGATCTTCAGCTCGGTCTTGGCCAGGACGATGACCTCGCCGTGCGCCGACGCCGCGATCGCCGCGCGAAGGCCCGCGACGCCCGCGCCGATCACCAGCGTGTCGACGAAGATCTGCGGGAGCAGCGTCGAGCGGAAGGGAATGAGGTACCGGCGTTCGTCGAAGACGTGGTTCATGCGATGGTCAGTTCTCGGAGTGGAGTCGTGTTAGTGATGCCCCTGGCAGCCGCAGCCCGAGCCGCAACCGCCCGAACCGCCGGCCGCCGGCGCCTTGGGCGGCAGCGTGTCCTTGCCGACCAGGCGATCCAGCTTGCACGCCAGGTACCGCGCGTGATGCTCCAGGTGCCACGTCGCATACGCCAGCATCTGCTTCACGCTCTCGCCCCCGCGCTCCGGGTGCAGCGCCATTCGATCAAACTGCGGAGGCTTGAGCGACAGCAGCCAGTCCCCCGTCCACTGCCGCGTGGTGTGGATCATCGCAACCGCGCCGCCCACCGCGCGCACCACGCGGTCGTGGGCCGCCTCGGGCGCCAGGCCCTCGGTGTCCATTCCGCCGTAGATCCCGTGGTCGATGAACGCGTTCTCGTCCCACACCGACAGGACCGGGTTCTCCTCGCCCACCGCGCGGCGCATCCGGTGCGAAAACACGATCTCCGCGTCCGCCAGGTGCCCGAGCAGCACCCGCACCGGCCAGCGCCCGACATCCGCCTCGGGCAGGAACGCGTGGTCCAGTTGCTTCGGGTCGAGCCAGAAAATCCGTCGATCGAAGTTCTCGATCCCCTTGCGATAGCGGCGCAAGAGGTCCGGGATGGTCATGGCCTTGAACTGGGACGCGGGCTCGAGCGCTGGCAACGCCGACACACCCGGGCCCATGTACCCGCCACGCTCCGCCGGCTGCCCGGCATGGTCAGGCGCATGCCCATGATCGTGTCCGTGCCCATGCTCATGCTTGCAGTCGTGCTTCCCAGAGCGGCACTCGCCCTTCCCGCCGCAACTCCCGTCGCCCTTGCACGCGTGCCCGTGCCCATGTTGGTGTTCGTGGCTGTGTCCGTGCTCGTGGCTGTGTCCGGGGCGCTGTGCGGTCGACATGGGGTCTCCCGTGGGTCGGTGGGGGGCGGCGGCCCCGGTGGCGGCCCCGGTGGTGGCATGGCGCTGGCCATCGCCGCTCTGGGGGCGATCGATCATACGGGTCAACGGCCTTGCAGACCCCAACCCCCGCTCCCCGCCTCGCCCGCTACCGTTCGCCATGTCCGACGCCAAGTCACCCCAAAGGTTCGCCACCCTCCGCATCGTTACCATGCCGCGTGACACCAACCACTACGGCACCATCTTCGGCGGCGTGATCCTCTCCTACATCGACCAGGCCGGATTCCTCCAGGCCCGCACCCACGGCGCCCACCGCTGGGTCACCGCCGCCATCGACCGCGTCGACTTCAAAGCCCCGGTCCACCTGGGCGACACCGTCAACTTCTACACCAGCACCGTCCGAACGGGCACCAAGTCCGTCACCGTCCAGGTCGAGGTCGAGGCCGAGCGATACTCCAGCGGGCAGCACGTGCCGGTAACATCCGCAACCCTTACCATGGTCGCCGTCGACGCCGGCGGCCAGCCGATCCCGTTCAATTCCGCCCCCAGCGTCTAGCCACACATCGCACGCTCACGAGATCAACCCCGATGGAATCAACCTACCTGAAGCTCGAACACGTCGCGCCCGCACTGATCGGCCGCCTGAAGTGCGAGAAGCTCGCCGAGCGCGAGTCCAACGTCATGCTCGCCGAAATCTCCAATGTTGCGGGCGAAGCGTCATGGAAGATCGCGCTCGACCTCGAAGAAGTCATGCTCGTCGCGTCCGTCGGCCTGGGCGCGCTCGTCACGCTCAACAAGAACTGCAAGGCCAACAGCGGCAAGCTCGTCGTCTTTAACATGGCCGAGGAAATCCTCGAGTCCCTCAAGCTCTCACGCCTCGACCGCATCATCACCATCGTGGGCGATCAGGCGGCGGCTCTGAAAGCCCTGTCGTAGTTCCGATGTGGAGCCCGATCCTGAGAGAGGGCCTCGCCTTGACGAGCCCGAAGCGCCAGCGAGGGCGATCACTCCCAGGGCCACAACGCACATTCCACGTCGCACATCAAGAGCGAGGCAGCGAGACAGCGAGACAGCGAGATAGGGGAAAAAACACTCCCGTCAGCAGAATCCGGCCCGACTCCCGACTCCCGACTCCCGACTCTTGCGACCATGCCCTCCTCTCCCGCCAATCTCGTCGTGCTTCTCTCCGGCGGCGGGCGCACGCTCCTCAACCTCCAGGACCGCATCGACGACGCCACCCTTCGCGCCCGCGTCTCGCTCGTCATCGCCTCGCGCCCCTGCGCCGGCGTGGATCGCGCCCAGGCCCGCGGCCTCAAGACCACCATCGTCCCCGGCCGCATCCCGCGTGACACCCTTGCCAAGCTCCTCAACGACGCCCACGCCGACCTCGTCGTGCTCGCGGGCTATCTCCAGCTCATCGAGGTCCCCGAGCGATATCGCGGCCGGATCATCAACATCCATCCCGCCCTCCTCCCCGCGTTCGGCGGTCCGGGCATGTTCGGCCATCACGTGCACGAGGCCGTGCTCAAGTCCGGCGCGGCGGAATCGGGCTGCACCGTCCACCTCGTCGACGATCGCTACGACTCGGGCCAGATCCTGCTCCAACGCCGCTGCCCCGTGCTCCCCGGCGACACGCCCGACACCCTCGCGGCCCGCGTCTTCGAGCAGGAATGCCTCGCCTATCCCGCCGCGATTGCCGAATTACTGAAGGTCGGATGAGCGCCCTGCCCTTTCAGAAGCCCGAGCGTGAGCGAGGACTTTCTTTGCCCGAAGAACCCTCCGAGTTCGGCCTGGCGAACCGGAAACGTCTACCAAGCGTCAAACACCCGGCACCCTCCGAATGGCCAAGAATCATCAAATCCCCACCGCCTCCCGCCGGATCCTCTCCGCCGTCATCCACGCCGCGGCGATGGCTGCCCCTGCGCTCGTTGCTCCGCTGCTCGTGACGGGCTGTCCCACGCGAGCGTTTGCCCAGAACGCCGATCCCGAAATCGAGGACCTCGCCCCGGCCGCCGCCTCCAACAAGCAGCGTGAGGCGCGCATCGCCGAACTCACCAAGCGCTCCTTCGACGCCTTCGAGAAGAAGGACTGGCGTGCGTCCGAGGAAGCCCTCCGCGCCCTGATCCCGCTCGACGAGCAGAACTTCGTGCCGCGCTACAACCTGGGCTGTGCCCTGTCCATGCAGGGCCGCGCCGCCGAGGCGATGGAGGCCGTCGTCGATTCGATCGAGCACGGCTTTGTCGATCGCCGCCAGATTGTCGCTGACCCGTTCCTCCAATCCGTCCGCACCGACCCCGCGACGCGCGAGCAGTTCGATCGACTCATCACCAATTGGGGTGAGGTGCTGAAGCGTCATCGCGACGCGAACGCCGCCGCCGCCAAAAAGGACTTCCCTAGCGCCAAGGACGCGGGCCTCAACGAGGACCTGCGCCTGGTCTATCTCTCGTCGTTCAATCCCAAGTCCTTCGACGCCGCCAAATCCGAGATCGAACTGATCGGGCGCTGGGCCAAGGACGTTCTCTTCACGGACGTCACGCCCGAGGCCGCCGCCAACGACGCATGGGCCGTCGTCATCCTCCCCAACCGCAAGGAGTTCCTGCGCTGGGCATTCGCGACCTACGGCCAGATCGCCATGAGCAACGGTCAGGGCATCGGCGGCTCATACTCACACGACGACAAGCGCCTGGTCGCCCAGGACCTCGGCTCCAGCTTCCGTCACGAATTCATGCACGTCCTCCACTGGCGTGATTGCACGCGCCGCGGACAGATGCACCCCATCTGGGTCATGGAAGGCCTCTGCAGCCTCGTCGAAGACTACGACCTCGACCGCGACGGAAAGCTCGTGCCCGCGACGAGCTGGCGATCCAACACCGTGAAGCGGCTTGAGAAAGCCGGCGCGCTGATCCCCATCGAAAAGCTGTGCGCCCTCCCCCGCGAGAAGTTTATGACGGGCCGCCCGCTGGCCATGTACGCCCAGGCCCGCACGCTCTTCCTCTATCTCTCCGATCAAGGCAAGCTCGGCACGTGGTACGCCAAATACTGCGAGACTTTCGAGAAAGACCCCACGGGCGTCGCGGCGTTCGAGGCCGTCTTCGAAAAGCCGATCAAGCAGATCAACCTCGACTATCGCACCTGGTTGAAGGCGCTCCAGGCCGTGCCCGAGGAAATCCCGCGCGGCGCCGCCAGCCTCGGAATTGAGGTCGATTGGGGCCAGGGCGAAGGCCCGATTGTGTCCGCCCTGCCCGACCGGCTCCGCAAGAGCGGCCCGAAGATCGACCTCCGCAAGGGCGACATCATCACCGCGATCGATGGCAAGCCCGTGCGCGACATCGCCGAACTCGTCCGCGTGCTCGGCGGCTACGCGCCCGGCCAGCCCGTCGAATTGACCTACCGCCGCGGCAAGTTCCAGGGCACGACCACCATCACGCTCGTCCCCAAGGTGTGAACATCCTGTCGATTGCGCGGCCGGAACGGTTTTTCCTTCCGGTAAGCCACGTGCTTTCGCACGCGCCGCCTTTTTTTTCCTAACCCCTGTCTCGCTGCCTCGCTCTTTCGCCGACGCGCTCGTTATTCACGCGTGAAAATCGGCGCGCTCCGCGATACTCTCGCGGCATGAGCGACACCACCAAGGAGGGTGCGCGCGTGCGGGTTGACGCGACGCCAAACACGGAGGCTGGCATGAGTGGGGGAGTGTCGATTCGATCCATCGCGCCCGAAACGCCGCTGGTCGACGTCATGGGTGGCGCCGCGCGCCGCGAGGCGAAGGTCCACGAGCACGGCTTCCTCGCGCTCGTTGACGTCATGCCCCGCCTCGTGCCCCAGGGCCAGACCGCCGATTCCGCCATCGTTCAGGCGGCCCGCGTTTCCTACGGCGCTGGCACCAAGCAGGTGAACGAAGACCGCGGCCTGATCCGGTACCTTTTGCGCCATCGGCACACCACGCCGTTTGAGATGGTGGAGCTGAAATTCCACGTTGCCATGCCGATTTTCGTGGCGCGACAGTGGATCCGTCATCGCACGGCGAACGTGAACGAGTACTCCGCGCGCTACTCAATCCTGCCCGATCGGTTCTATGTGCCGAGTCTTGATGCCGTGCGTAAGCAGTCAGGCTCAAATCGCCAGGGCGGCGAAGAACTCTTCAAGACCGACGATGACCAGGAATCCAAGACCGCCCAGCAGTTCTTGGACTATTTAAAGGCCGTCGAGGAGTTTTACCCGCGATACCTGGGTTTGACCGAGCAGGGTGTGAGCCGCGAATTGGCCCGAATTGCCCTCCCCGTCAACATGTATACGGAGTGGTATTGGAAGTGCGATCTGCATAACACCTTGCGTTTCCTTGGCTTACGCATCGATGCCCACGCCCAGGCCGAGATCCGGGACTACGCGACGGCCATGCTGGCGCTCCTCCAAGAGGTGGTGCCAATCACCGTCGAGGCTTGGCGCGATTACGAGTTGGAATCCGTTAGGTTTAGTCGCTTGGAGGTAGAAGCCCTAAAAGAGGCGATCTCTGGCCATGGCGGTCGGCTGGGCACGGACAACAAGCGCGAGCAGGCGGAATGGGCCCAGAAAGCACGGATGCTGGGTCTTCCCGGCTAAGTCCCTGAAAAATACGGAGTTCTGGCGAGCCGCGGCCCGATCGGTGCGTATCGGACGTCGCGTCTTTCTGCTGCTTTGTCCGGGGGTGGAAGGGAGGTAGGGTTTATTCCGCTCTTGAGAAAAAACGCCAGAAACTCGTGACAAATGGTGTTGCAAAGACGTGCGGTTGCCCGTATCGTCATGGTGGGTCAGGAACGAGTCGTTCGTTCTCAACGGAACTGTGGTATTCGGGTAGTGTTTTTTCACAGAGAGATTAGTGAGGAGATTTTCAGATGAAGAAGATTGCTGCTCTTGTTGCGCTCGCTGGCCTGGCCGCTGCTGCCAACGCTGGTCCGGGCAAGATCGACCTGCTCGTCCGTAACCTCACCCAGGGTGGGGCTGCGGGCAACAGCGTGAACGCCAGCGTCGGCGACACGGTTGAAGTTCAGGCTTGGTACTACTGGGGCAACCCCTCGACCGGTACCGGTCTCGGCCTCGCGACCGTGATCCACAACATCACGTCGGGCGACTTCGATATTTCGAACAGCCTTTCGATCAGCGACAACCGCGTTGGTCGCTTCAACTTCGGCGCTCAGACCCAGGCGGCCTTCCGCACGGCCAGCACCCTCCGCATCGCTGACGCTGCCAACGGCGGCGACCTGGCTGCGGGTGGTATCTCCGTGAAGCAGGCTTCCCCCTCGGCTTCGGGCTCGAACTTCGACGCCAACAACCCCGCCCTCGGCTACGTCTTCACGTTCGTCGTCGGCGCTGGCCAGGCCACCAACATCAACTTTGATGCCCCGCTGAACCGCATCAACAGCTACCGCGTCTACACCAACGGCACCAACACGACCGGCACCCCGAAGGACATCGGCTTCGATGCCACCGACGGCGCCACCGTCGTCATCCCGGCTCCCGCCTCGCTGGCCCTCCTGGGCCTCGGCGGCCTCGTCGCCGGCCGTCGCCGCCGCTAATCCAGCGGTGGGTCTCTGACTCGAAAGAGTCTCTGACCTTGCGATTGGACTTGATCCAACCAACCCCCCGGCTTCGGCTGGGGGGTTGTGTTTTTGGAATGAATGGTTGATCCATGATCTGCGCGCATTGCGGATTTTCAGGCCGCAAAGACCCAGCTCGGACGAGACGCACGCCGCGGTCGTACTTCTGCCAGTGTGCCGCTGCGAACCGCTGGGTTGAGAGCGTCGCGGCGGTTGTCGGCGACCTTCGCTTGCGGGTTCAGCCGGTCGCGACGAGCCTGAGGTGGGTGTGATTCCGACGCCGTCCGTTGTTCCACTGTCGTGTGGACACGATTCCATGGCCTGGCCCCGAGCTCTTCATCCGTGACAATGACGTTCTCGGACTTCACAGGCTGGTCGCGGCTTTGAGCGCCGCCGCTGGACCGCGCACCGCGTCCGACGAACGGCAAGCAGTCCGAGGCCCTTCTTGGACCCACGGCACGTCGCCTCGCGGCCCGTCTGAACGAGCTTTGTTCGCGATAGGCCCTTCTACCCCCTTCGGCCGACGATTCCCGGCGAGTCCGTCTGTGACGTCTAGCGCGGTCAGCGGGAATTTGACGACCGCGCGAAATATTCCGAGCAGAAGGGTGGCAAAGCCTGGATCGTGTGGCATGTTTGGGGCAAGGAGGTTCCGACTTATGAAGAAGATTGCTGCTCTCGTCGCTATCGCTGGTCTCGCCGCTGCTGCCAACGCTGGCCCTGGCAAGATCGACATCCTCGTCCGTAACGTCACCACGGGTGGCGCTGCGGGTAACAGCGTCTCCGGCACGGCCGGCCAGACGATCGAGGTTCAGTGCTGGTACAGCTGGGGCAACCCCACGTCCGGCACCGCTGTTGGTCTCTCGACGGTGATCCACAACATCACCTCGGCTGACTTCAGCTCCTCGAACACCGTGTTCGATACGGGCGACAACCGCGCCGGCCGCTTCAACTTCGGTGCGCAGACCCAGAAGGCCTTCCGCTCCGGCAACGCGCTCCGCATCGCGGACGTTGCCAACGACGGCGACCTCGCCGCGGGCGGCATCTCGGTCAAGCAGGCCGCTCCCTCGGCTTCGGGCGCCCTGTTCGACTCGAGCAACCCCTCGCTCGGCTACGTGTTCACCTTCGTCATCGGTGCGGGCCAGGCCACGGACATCCACTTCGATGCCCCGCTCGACCGCATCAACAGCTACCGCGTCTACACCAACGCGACCAACACGACCGGCTCGCCCTCCAACATCACCTTCGATGCGACCGATGGCGCTACCGTCGTCATCCCCGCTCCGGCCTCGCTGGCTCTCCTGGGCCTCGGTGGTCTGGTCGCCGGCCGTCGCCGCCGCTAAGTCGACAACTCCTCACGGCTCTCTCTGAGAACCGCTGAGCACGAATGACTGATCCCGACAACCCCTCGGCAACGAGGGGTTGTTCGTTTTGCAGAAGTCACGAAGTCGAAAGGTCCGCACGTCGTGACGCGCGTCATTCGGCGGGAGTGGGAAAGAGAAGAGACGAAGTGGCCGTGTTCCCGAACGGCACAGGAATCAGCAGCCGCGATGCACCCTCGCGAATCGCCTGTCGATTCAACGGGCGAGCAACACCCGCGCGCCGAAACCCGGTCTCAAATCTGAGATTTCAGATTCACCCCGCTCGCCGCGTCGCGCTCAGAGCCTCAGCACCGCGTGCACCGACCCGTAAGGCTCGACGCGCGCTCGACCCTTCAGGGCCAACAGTTCGATCAGCACCGCGGTCCCCACGATCTCCGCCTCGGCCTGCTTGACCATGTCGCAGCAGGCGTTCAGCGTGCCGCCAGTCGCCAAGAGATCGTCGACCACCAGCACGCGGCGCCTGGGTAGGATCGCGTCGGCGTGGATCTCGAGCCGGTCTTTGCCGTATTCGAGCGAATAGTCGACCGCCCGCACCTTCCTCGGCAGCTTGCCCGGCTTGCGCACCGGCACGAATCCCGCGGAGAGCGCCTGCGCAATCGCGATGCCGAAGATGAAACCGCGCGATTCGGCGCCCACCACCAGGTCGACGTTCATGCCCCGGAACGGGTTGGCCATCAGCTCAACCGCCAGCGCCAGCGCCCGCGGATCGGCCAAGAGTGGCGTGAAGTCCTTGAACACAATCCCCGGCTTCGGAAAGTCCGGCACATCGAGGATGAACGGTCGCAGGTCGGTGACGGCCATGGCGGCTCCCTTCTCGCACCTCCGAGGATATCGGGTCGATGGCGGGGGCGTCCTACAGTCCGCCATGAGCGCTTCGGAACCATCGAAACCGTCGCGGACACCCGCCAAGGGCGGCATCGAGACCGTCGAGCCCGTGGGCAAGCGGGTTCTGATCCGCAAGGACGAGGACAAGAAACAGACCAAGTCCGGCATTCACCTGCCCGACAAGATCGAGATCCCCACGCTCACAGGGCGCGTGGTCGCCATCAGCGCCCAGATCGAACGCGACGAGAACTACCCCATCAAGCGCTACGACCGCGTCCTATTCAACCCCAAGCAGGCGATCCCCGTCGACTTTGAGGGCGACAACCGTCTGTTCGTTGTGCCGATCGAGGACATCGTCGCGGTCTTCCGCAAGGCCGGCGCGGAAGAATGAGTCTGGACGCCTCGGCGTCGGGCGCGCAGGAGACGGGCGAGTGGGAGAGTTGGCGGGCACACTGTCGCAGGACCTCGCCGCCCTCCCGGCGCGGCTGGCGTTGCGCCCGCCGAACGCCGGCGGGAATGTCTCGGTCCGTCCGCCGGGGAGCAAGAGCCTGACAAATCGCGCGGTGCTGTTGGCGGCCCTGGCCCCTGGGGTGTCGCGCGTGCGCGGTGCACTCCTGGACGCCGAGGACGCCAAACGCATGGCCGCCGCCCTTGAGCAGCTCGGGGCCCGCATCGCGCCCGCCCGCGACGCATCCGGTGATCTCCTCGTCACCGGCGTGGATGGCTGCTGGCAGCCGCGCGACCCCGACGTCGTGCTCGACCTTGGCAACGCGGGGACGGCCACGCGGTTCCTCGCGGCCGCGGCCCTCCTGTCGCCGGTTCCCGTGACGCTCGATGGCAACGCCCGCATGCGCCAGCGCCCGATCGGCGAGCTTGGCCAGGCCCTCGAGCGCCTCGGCGCGACGATCGAGTATCGCGGCACGCCGGGCTTTCCGCCGATGCGGATCACGCCGCCGCGAGATCTTGCGCTGACGGGGCGCGTGCTGGAGCTTGGCACCACGCAGTCCAGCCAGTTCATTTCGGCGCTGTTGCTCGTGGCGCCGTGGCTGCCGTCGGGGATGACGATCAAGCTCTCGGGCGAGGTGACCAGCCCGTCCTACATCACGATGACGCTGGGTCTCTTGGCGCGATTGGGCGCGTCGGTGCGGGCGTCCGACGATCTGCGTGTGCTGCGGGTCGGCGCGGGCGGGCGCGAGGGCGTGGCGAAGTTCGATTATCCCGTGGAGCCCGACGCGAGCGGCGCGACGTATTTCTGGGGCGCGGGCGCGATCCGCGACGATCTTTCCGTGCGCGTCGAGGGGCTGGGTGTTCACTCGCTCCAGGGCGATGCGTCGTTCCCCTCGCTCTTGGAACGCATGGGCGCGACTGTGACGCGGGCGGCCGAGCCCGCGTGGACCCGCGTCTCACGCGCCGAGGAATTGAAAGCGTTGGGCGCGGACATGACCGACATGCCCGACGCCGCGATGACGCTGGCGGCCGTTGCCTGCTTCGCCGGCGGGCGCAGCGTGATCAAGGGCCTGCGCACGCTGCGCGTGAAGGAGACCGACCGCATCGCCGCGATGATCACCGAGCTTTCCAAGATCGGCGTCGCGATCGGCACCATGCCCGGCGACGACGGCGCGATCTACGTCGAGCCACCCAAGGGCGGCGTGGATTGCTCGGAGAGTTGCCCCGAGGTCGAGTTCGACACCTACGACGATCATCGGATGGCCATGTCGCTGGCGCTGGTGTCGCTGCGCCGGCCCAACGTGGTGATCAAGGACCCCGCGTGCGTCGCCAAGACGTACCCGACATTCTGGAAGGACTTCGCCCGCCTGCACGGCGCGGCGACGGAGGAGCATCCATGAGCACGAGCCGCCCCGCGACCATCATGGCCGGGATCCCGCAGACCAACATGTCGCTCTACCGGCGCATCCGCTTCCTGGTGGGCGACCCCGTGGCGATCATCGAGATCCCGCGTGAGGGCGGCGCGCGGAAGTCCACGCTCATCATCCGCGACATCGAAATGGACCGCGCCAAGAAGTACGCGCGGGCCGACGAGGTGATCTCTCCGGCCGACACCGCGCCCGCCTCGGGGCTCTCGGGCGACCGCGAGACCGCGACGGCGCAGTCCGTCGCCGAATTCCTGAAGCGGAATAAGGTGGGCAAGGTCGTTGCGGACCGCACGCTCCCCCTGATCTTCGCGAGCATCATCCGCCAGGCGGGCATCGAGGTCGAGTGCGACGTTGAGATGGGCGTGCTGTCGCGCCGATCGAAGGATGAGCAAGAGATCGAGATGCTGCGCCAGGCGCAGCGCGCGACCGAGGAGGCGATGGAGATGGCCTGCCGCACCATCGCGCGGGCCAAGCCCGGCAAGGGCGGGCTGCTTAGCCACGACGGCGCGACGCTGACCGCGGAACGCGTCCGCTCGATGATCGCGACGTTCCTGATGGAACGCGGCTACTTCAACCCGCCCAGCATCGTCGCCTGCGGAAGCCAGGGCGGCGATTGCCACGACCACGGGCACGGCGAGCTCTTCGCCGACCAGGCGATCATCGTCGATATCTTCCCGCGCAACCAGACCACGCTCTACAACGGCGATTGCACGCGGACGGTCGTGAACGGCACGCCCAGCGCCGAGCTGATTCGGATGCACAAGGCCGTCGTCGAGGCCAAGGCCGCGGCGATCGCGGCGACCAGGGCCGGACGAACCGGAGAGGACGTGCACCGCGCGACGATGGACTCGCTCAAGAAGCACGGCTTTGAGCGCGGGCTTCCCAAGGCCGACTCGCCCGAAACCTACACGTCGATGCAGCACGGCACGGGGCATGGCGTGGGCCTCGATGTGCACGAGCCGCCCCTGCTCGACATGGGCGCGCCCGTCCTGGTCGCCGGCGATGCGCTCACCATCGAGCCGGGCCTCTACTCTCGGGCCTACGGCGGTGTGCGCGTCGAGGACATGGTCATCGTGACGCGCGATGGCTGCATCAACCTCAACACGCTCCCCGAGGGCCTCGATTGGAAGTAGGAAGCAGCGCGGGCATCGCGCGTCCAGAGCGCGAGCGAGGGGTTGCCCGTTGAGATGAACGCGGGCGTGGTAGGTGCTACTTCGTCTCGCGCGTCGGTGACCGCAGCGCCGGGCCGGACTTGACGTCCGCGCTGCCGGCGCGGGCGTCGAGCGCCTCGCGGGCGACCTCGCGATCGTCGAAGTGGTGCTTCACGAGTTCCCGATTCGCGCCCAGCGTGATCTGCTCGGTCTCGTGTCCCTTGCCCGCGATCACGATGATGTCGCGTGCGTCGGCTTTCGCGATCGCCGCGTGGATCGCCGCTCGCCGATCGGGGTCGATCAGCAGCCGCGCCCGCATGTCGCCCGGCACGCCCTGCATGATCTCCCGGATGATCGCCATCGGCTCTTCCGAGCGCGGGTTGTCGCTGGTGACGACCACGCTGTCGGCCAGTTCGATCGCGGCCGCCCCCATCCGCGGGCGCTTCGTGCGGTCGCGATCGCCGCCGCAGCCGAACACGACCCACAGCTTGCCGTCCGATGGTGTCATCGCCTTCCGCACCGCGATCAGCACGTTCCGCAGAGAGTCGTCGCTGTGGGCATAGTCAACGAACACGCGCGGCAGCGCCGCCTTGCTCTTGATCGCCGCGGGCTCCAGCCGCCCCGGCGGCGCCTTGACCTCCGCCAGCGCGATCACGAGGTCGTGCAGCTCGAAGCCGCCGACGCGTTCGCGCAGCGCCCACGCCGACGCGACGGCCTGCAGCACGTTCATCTGGTTGTGCCGCCCGATCAGGTTCACCGATTGCTCGATCACACCCCACGGACCGCGCAGTTCGATCCGCATCGCGCCCATGTCCGCGGAGACCACGCGGCACGTGCAATCCGCGTCGTTGCCCAGCGAGCACTTCCACGCCGTCGCCTTGCAATCGCGGACCAAGCGCGTGTGCCACGGGTCGTCGGCGTTCACGATCGCAACGCCCGAGGGCGGGAGCATCTCGAACAGGCGGGCCTTGGCCTGCGCGTAGTTCTCCATCGTCTTGTGATAGTCCAGGTGATCGCCCGTCAGGTTCGTGAAGACGCCCACGCACATCCGCGTCGCGTCCAATCGCTTCTGGTCCAGGGCGTGGCTCGACGCCTCGATCGCGGCGGCCTTGCACCCCGCGTCCGCCATCAGCGAGAACGTGCGGGAAATCTCGATCGCCGGCGGCGTGGTCATCACCGCGGGCCCGAGCGTCACGCCGTCGTCGATTTGCACCGTGCCCACCATACCGCAGCGCCGGTGCAGGTGGTTGAGGAGTTGCCAGATGAGATAGGTGATCGTGGTCTTGCCGTTGGTGCCGGTGACGCCGACGATCGAAAGCCGCGACGTCGGGTCGCGGTAGAACCGTTCCGCGACCAGCGCCGACGCGAGCGTGATGTCCGGCGCGACCGCGACCGGCACGTGCAGCCCGGCCTTGGCCAGCGCCGGGTCATCGGTCATGATCGCGACCGCGCCCGCGCCGACCGCGTCCCGCGCGAACACGCGACCGTCGGCCTTCAGGCCCTTCCGCGCGATGAACAGCGAGTGCGGCACCACGGTGCGGCTGTCTTCCGTGAGATCGCACACCCGCACGCCCGCGTCGCCCTCGAGCGACACCGGCGTCGGCAGATTCGCAACCAGATCGCCAAGCTTCATGCGCCGGCGCTCCCCCGCGCCGCGAGCGGCCGCGTCGTGCGGCGATTCGCGACGGCGGATCATCGGCGGACCGAACTCCCACGCCCCAGATTTCAATCCGGGAGCACGAGCATCGCGTCGCCGTAGCTGTAGAAACGATACGCACCCTGCACCGCCGAGCGGTACAGGGCGATCAGGCGGGGCAGCCCGCCCTCGAACAGCGCGCCCACCATGGCCAGAAGCGTCGACCTCGGCAGGTGAAAGTTCGTGAGCAGCCCGTCGACCACGCGCCAGCGATACCCCGGCGCGATCAGCAGCGACGTGTTGACCGACGCCGGGTGCGCCGCGGGCAGACTCGGGCTCAGCCCCTCCAGGTGGAGCGCGTACGACTCCAGCGTCCGCGCCGTCGTTGTCCCGACCGCGATCACGCGTCGCCCCCCGCGCCGGGCGGCCACGATCCTCGACCAGGTCTCGGGCGAGACCTCGCAATGCTCCGCGTGCATGTGGTGCTGCTCCAGGTAATCGGTCTCGACCGGGCGGAACGTCCCCGGGCCGACGTGGAGCATGACGTCGGCACGCTCGACCCCCAGGGCCGCAAGGCGTTCGAGCAGCGTGGGCGTGAAGTGCAGGCCCGCGGTGGGGGCCGCGACCGAGCCCGTCGAGCGCCCGGCATACACCGTTTGATAACGCTCTCGGTCCAGCGCGTCGCCCACGTCGATCCCCGCGGTCCGGCGCGCCTTCAGGATGTACGGCGGGAGCGGCGTGCGTCCGACCCGGGCCAGCACGTCGAGGGTCGGCGCGGCGGGCCTGATCAGTTCCGCCGTCCACGCGCCGGGCTCGTCCCCCGCCGGCTCGATCAGGCGGATCGAGGCGCCGACGGACTCGTTTGGCTCGAAGAGGTCCAGGACGACACCGGGCTTGGCGCGCTTCGCGCGAACGAGCAGGATCCACCTCCCGGGATGGACGGGGTCCTCGGAAAGGAACAGCCCCTCGATCCGCCCGCAGGTGTCGCGCCGCTGTCCGACCAGCCGCGCCGGGATCACACGCGTCGTGTTGAAGACGAGCAGGTCGCCCGCGCGTAGATAGCCCGGCAGGTCTGCGACGCGCGCGTGCACCGGCTCGCGCTCGCCCCCGCGCGACACCACCATGAGGCGGGCGGCATCACGCGGCTCGGCGGCGCGGGTCGCGATCAGGTCCTCGGGAAGCTCGTATTCCAGCGCGCTGGTGGGCAGCAACGTTGTCTCCACGCATCGCCGCGTGTTGCGGGAACGCCACGCCCCCGAACCGACGGCACGCCGCCCGCGCGGGCCAACCCTGCTCCCGCGTCGCGGCCCGCGATCTTATCGGTCGGTTCGAGAATCCGCGCGATTGGTACGCCCTTCGACTGTGTTTTAGCAGATATGGTCGAGCGGATCGGACAGATCGGTGCTCTTCACGGCGAGGTGTGCGCTCGCCGCGATCGCGCCGAGTCTGTCCGCCCCGCGGGCCCGGTCCGTTTCAGCGAAGCGCTCGAGCGTCAGAACGAGGAGTTCAGGCGGGCGCGTCGCGAGACGGAGGTCGTGGCTCGTTTGTTGGCCGCGGGCATCGTGCGCGGTGTGTTCGGGGCGGCCGCGGGGGTGCACGAGACCCCCGCGCCCCCCATGAGGCGGGCGGACAGCCGGGCGGAGGATTGCAAGGGGGCGACCTCCGAGTCGAGCGACGCGAGGGCGACCTCACCGGAACTTCGCGGCCCGCGCATCGCCGATCGCCCCGCGATCGACGCCCCGCGCGTGGAACGCGTCACCCGAGTGACGGCGTATCAGACGCTCATGCTCAAACGCGGCGGGATCATCGATATCGTGGTGTGAGCGTCACACACTCGCCGGGTGCCACATCGTCTTCATCTCAACGAAGCCCTCGATCCACCACGGATTCTCGCACAGGCGCGGATCGAACCAGTCCGCGCGATCGAGCGACCGCACCACGACCCGCTTGAGATTCTCCGCAACGCCCGCCCTCACCAGCTCGGCGTTCTTCGCGTCCAGGCCCGCGGCATGGATCGCGTCGATATCGCGGTGGCTCGCCGCGTGCGACGTCAGTTCGTCCTGCTGCGTCGTCAGGATGTTCAGCACGCCGCCGGGCAGGTCGCAGGTCGCGACTCCCTCGGCGAACACCGCGGCGGGCAGGGGGCTCGCGCCGCTCGCGACCGCGACCACCGCGTTCCCGGCACACAACGCCGGCGCCGCGAGCGCCACCAGGCCAAGCAGCGAAGGCGACGCGGGCGCGAGCACGCACACCACGCCGGTTGGCTCGGGCACCGTGAAGTTGTAGTATGGACCGGCGACCGGGTTGTTGCACCCGAGCACCTGCGAATACTTGTCGGCCCAGCCCGCGTAGGCGACGAGGCGATCCACGCACGCGCGAACCTCGCCCGCGCCGCCCTCGGTCGCCGTGCCCGGTGCGCCGCTCTCGCACGCATCGATCAACGCCGCCAGCTCCGCCGCCTTTCCCTCGACCATCTCCGCGAGGCGATACAGAACCTGCCCGCGGTTGTACGCCGTCGCGCCCGCCCATCCCGGCTGTGCTCGCCGAGCGGCCTCGACCGCCTCGCGCAGGTCCTTTCGGCTCGCCCGCGACGCGTGGGCCAGCACCTTGCCGGCGCGATCGTGAACGACCATGGATCGCCCGCTCTCGGAACGCGGAAACTTGCCGTCGATGAACAGCTTGGAGGTCTTCAGCACTTCAAGGCGATCGCTCATGGCTGGCTCCGAAGGCCGCGGGGCGGCTCAATTCGTTCATTAATTCTAGGGCTTTCAGACGCACGTGCCGCGGGGCCCGCTCTTCGCGGTTCATGCCCTCATTCCTTCTTCACTTCGCCACTACGCCACTTCCCTACTCCAGCCACTTCTCCAGCTCCAGCTCGCTCCGCACGCGGATGCCGAAGTTGCCGAACAGCGGGATGTGCGGCTTGCGCTTCCGCGCCTCATCGACGTTGCCGCGGTGCAGCGCCGCCAGCTCCCAACCCTCGCGCTGGTACATCGTCATCGCGCCCGTGTTGTCGTTGGTCGTCGTGAGGAAGATGCGCGTGCAGCGTGCATGCCGCGCGATGTCCTCCGCGGCCTCGAGCAATCGTGCCCCAACGCCCAGCCGCTCAACCCGCGTGCTCAGCGTCACGACCTCGAACTGATAGCCGCCCGGGTGGACGTCATAGGTCAGGAGCCCCGCGGGCTTGCCATCGACCTCCGCGATCAGGGCCGGGATCTCGTCCGCCGCGAACGCACGCCCGATCGACCAGATCTGCGTGCCGCCCCAGTGCTTGGTCAATTCCTCACGCACGAACGCGGCATCGCCCGCCCGCTTCTCGCGCACGACCACCGCCGCCCGACGCTTCACATACGCCAGCACATCGGCCGCGTTTCGATCGGGCGGAAAGACCGGGTACCACACTCGCCTGATCCGCGGCCGGCCATCAAGATCGGGCGTGATGAACCACGCCATGCGCCGCAGCAGCGTTGTTGGCCCGCCGCTCTCGACCGGAAACTCAAACGTCGGCAGGTTCATCGCGCGCGTCAGGCGCAGCTCGTCATCGCTGAGAAACTCAAACGCCACGTGCTGGCGTGCCTTGAACTCACGCTGGTGCTCAATCGTGTTCGTGCTCACGCCGAAAACCGCGATGCCCAGCGCGCGAAACTCGTCGTGAAGATCGCGAAAGCCGCAGGACTGTGGCGTGCATCCCCGAGCGCCCGGGATCGAGTCCCACTCCTCGCCCCGAAACCCCAGCGACGGCGGTTGCCCCGGCACGCCCGTTCGCGGATAGAAGAACAGGACGGTGGGGGACCGCAGCGATCGGAGCGAGACACGCTCGCCAGACGTCGACGGCAGCGAGAGATCGGGCAGCTCGCCGCCACGCAGGTGCAGGCACGCGCCGTCATCGATCGGCACGGGCAGGTCCGCGGGGAGTTGGTTGGGGTCGTGTGCCGTCATCTTTCACCGGGGAGATCGCGGAGAGCGGGGAGAGGAGACCTCGTGTTGGCGCGTCGGATGATTCCATCCTTGAGGACGCGCGTGTTGAAGTTGAGGAGCAGACCGACGGGCTTGTCGGCAAGTCGCAGGTACGTGATGAGCTGCGCCTCGTGGATCGGCAGCAGCTTTTCGACCGATTTGAGTTCGACGACGGCCGTGTTCTCAATCAGCAGATCGATCCGATACCCCGCGTCTATGCGGAGCCCCTTGTAGGTGACGGGCAGTTCGGGTTGGCGATCAACCCGAAGTCCCGCTTGAACGAGCTCATGCTGAAGGCAAGCCTCGTATGTGCTCTCGAGGAGCCCCGGGCCGAGTTGACGATGCACATCGATCGCGCAGCGAATAATCCGCTGGGTGAGGGCCTCGTGCTCAAGTCCTATGTGAATGTCGACAGTCATGATTCTACCTCGCCTACCCATTGTCCGCGTCACAACCGTCAAGTCGCACAAGGATGCATGAGTGACTTATTCAGATTCTCTCCTCTTCTTCTCTTCTCCGCGTCCTCCGCGCTCTCCGCGGTGAACTCCTCACGAATCCAGCTTCACATACGCCCGCAACCCCTGCACGCCGCCCTCGCGCCCAAAGCCGCTCTCCTTGAATCCGCCGAACGGCGACGCGGGATCGAACTTGTTGTACGTGTTCATCCACACCACGCCCGCCTTCAGTTTGCGAGCCACGTCGAAGATCTTGGAGCCCTTGTCGGTCCACACGCCCGCCGCCAGGCCGTACGGCGTGTTGTTGGCGCGACCGATCGCTTCCTCCGGAGTGCGGAAACTCATCACGCTCAGCACCGGGCCGAAGATCTCCTCCCGCGCAATCGTGTGCGAAGGCTGCACGCCCGTGAAGAAGCACGGCCTGCAGTAATAGCCCTTTGAGAAGCCCCGCGTCGGCGCCAGCGCTCCGGGCTCGCCTCCAGCGCCCGGCAGAACCAGCTCCGCGCCCTCCTCGACGCCAAGCGCGAGGTACTTCTTCACGGTCGCCAGCTGCTGGCTCGAATTCACCGCGCCGACATCGGTGTTCTTGTCCATGGGGTCGCCCACGCGCAGCGAGGCCATCCGCACGCGCAGCTTCTTCACGACGCGATCGAGGATCGATTCCTGCACGAGCAGGCGCGAACCGGCGCAGCACACCTCGCCCTGATTGAAGTAGATGCCGCTGATGATTCCCTCGACCGCCTGATCGATGCTCGCGTCCTCGAAGATGATGTTCGCCGACTTCCCGCCCAGCTCGAGCGTGAGCCGCTTACTCGTCGCCGCGACGCTCCGGGCGATCCGCTTGCCCACGTCGGTCGAGCCCGTGAACGCGACCTTGTCGACGTCCGGGTGCGACACCAGCGCCGCGCCCGTCCGCCCGTCGCCCGTCACGATGTTCACCACGCCCGGCGGCAGCTCGATCTCGCGGCAGATCTCCGCGAGCCGCAGCGCCGTAAGCGGCGTGGTCTCCGCCGGCTTCAGCACGCACGTGTTGCCGCACGCCAGCGCCGGCGCCAGCTTCCACGCCGCCATCAAGAGCGGGAAATTCCACGGGATCACCTGTGCGCACACGCCGATCGGGCGCGGCGTGCGCCCCGGGAACGCGTACGCGAGCTTGTCGGCCCAGCCCGCGTGATAGAAGAAGTGCGCCGCGACCAGCGGCAGGTCCACGTCCCGCGATTCCTTGATCGGCTTGCCGGAGTCGAGCGTCTCGAGCACCGCCAGTTCGCGGGCCCGCTCCTGAATCCGCCGCGCAAGCCGGAAGATGTACTTCGCCCGCTCGATGGGCTTGAGGCCGCTCCACGCCGGGAACGCATCCCGCGCCGCACGCACCGCGCGATCAACATCCTCCGGCGAACCCTGCGCCACGCGGCTCAGCACCGACTCGTTCGCGGGGTTGATCGTGTCGAAATACGCGTCGCCCTCACTCGGTGGCACAAACTCGCCGTTGATGAACAGATCGTAGTGCTCCGCGATCGCAACCTTCACCGTCTCGGGCGCGGGCGCGTAGTCCCAGGTGCCGCCGCGAGATGGCTTTGACGAGGCCGCCGGTGTTGCCTGAGCCGCTCCGCGCGAGCCCGCCTTGCCTCGTGGAGTGCCGCGATCGGGCTTGGGTGCTTTCTTGGTGGGCGAGGTCCGCTTGGGCGTGGTGCGTGCCATGGCATCATGGTACGGGCGATGGCGTCGCCGCGGAATGGGCGGGCTTCTCGTCACCCGCCGCAAGGCCGCATTCCGGGCACATCGCAAGCCCCGCGAGGTCATAGCCGCAAGCCAGGCAGAGGCCGAGGCGTCGCCGCCGCGCGATCTTCGCCCGCCCCGGCAGGATGAACATGACGAGGAACATGACGCCGAAAAAGAGCGTGTTGAACGCAAGGCCCGGCCAGTAGACGCGAGTGGGCATGGACTTCGGAAACCTAACTGGCCCCGAGCCTTGGCGTGCGGATGGGTATACCAACAGAGTTGGGCCGGGCTCGCGATACTCGAATCGCCAAGCGGCAAAGGTGAACGTATGCGAGAGTATCCGCCCATCCACGGCATCGCGTACATCGAAAACCGCTGCCGGCCATCCGCAAGAGAATCGCTGCTGAAACCCAGCGCTCGGTCGAAACAGCTGTGACTTCGATCGCACTGATGTGTCAATCGAGGGATCGCTTGGAGATTCAACCGGCTTGGAGGTTGCCGCCATCTCCAGTGTCGTTAGCCAATTTCCCTGCCGCTGATACTGATCCGGCTCTCCCCACTCCTTCGGCGCCGGCCAGATCCAGCCCCGCGCGAGCTTCATCGTGCCGTCCGGCTCCGTCACATACGGCCCGCTCTCGGTCGGCGCACTCGCCAGCGGCTCGGTGAGCAACGTCCCCACGATCGCCACGCCGAACGACGCGATCACGCCGACGATCAGCGCCGCCAGCAAAGGCAGCGTCAGCCCCGTCGAAGGCGGGCGACGCCGAGGCGCCGCTGCCGCGACGCTCACGCCATCGATCCGCCCAGCATGGCTTGTCGCGCCGTCCTCACGCATACGTTCCTATCCACTATCCACTATCCACTATCCACTGCCGACTGCCCACTGCCCACTGCCCACTGCCCATTGCCCACTGCCCATTGCCCACTGCCCATTGCCCATTGCCTATTGCCTATTGCCTATTGCCACTTGGTCTCCGCGCTCACGCCTCGCTGAAATCGTGCGGCGCCATGTACACGCCTCGCTTCAGCCACGCCAGCTGACGCAGCACGTCATTCGCGAGCGTCGAAGCGCCGAAGCGGAAGAAATCGGGAGTCAGCCACGGGCAGTGCTCGCCGCTCCCGTCGTTTCCGCCCGCCTCGTTCGCGCTTGGCATCAGCCCGCCCAGCGTCTCCTTCACCATCACCAGATAGTGCAGCGATTGCTTCGCCGTGCGGATGCCGCCCGCGGGCTTCATCCCGACCACCTGCCCAGTTTCAAGGAACCAGTCGCGGATCGCCTCGAGCATCACGAGCGTGACGGGCATCGTTGCGGCCGGCTGAACCTTGCCGGTCGAGGTCTTGATGAAATGCCCGTGCGCGCCGCCCGCCTCGTTCATCGCGCGAATCGCAAGGTCGCTCGCCCGCCGAACGTTATCGAGCGTCTCGAGCTCGCCGGTCTCCAGGATCACCTTCAGGTGCGCGTGGTCGCACGCCTCCTTCACAAGGCCGATCTCGTCCGCGACTTCCCGGTATCGCCCCGCGAGAAACGCGCCGCGGTTGATTACCATGTCGATCTCGTCGGCCCCGTCACCCACCGCGCGCCGAACATCCTCGAGCCTGATTTCCAGCGGGTATTGCCCGCTCGGGAACCCCGTCGCCACCGACGCGACCTTCACGCCCGAGCCCGCCAGCGCCTTCCGCGCCGTCTTCACCAGCGCCGGATACACGCACACCGCCGCGCAGCTCGGCAGCGCCGGGTCGTTCGCGTCGGGCGTGATCGCCTTTCGGCACAGCGCCCGCACCTTCTCGGGCGAGTCCTTGCCCTCCAGCGTCGTCAGGTCGAGCATCGACAGCGCCAGCTCAAGGCCCGCGCGCTTCGCGTCGCTTTTGATCGATCGCTTGGTGAAACTCGCCGCTCGCTCCGCGGCCATGACGGCGTCAACGCTGGGGCTCTCAAACATGCCACGATTGTAAGGCCCGTGACGCTTCTGGGTGGCTGGCAGGGCCGCCCGTGCCGCCCGTGCCACCGAACTCGTTTGGACTTCGGTGCTCCGCACGTTGAAGAGAGTTCTTCGCTCGCCCGCTCATTCCTCCCTGGCTACAGCCCCTCCTCCCGCCGCGCCATCACCCAATCCAGCGCCGATTCACACCTCGCCCGATTCGCGCGGTCGCTCCACAGCCCCACGTGCCCCGCGCCGGGGATGACGTCGACCCGCGCGTTCTTGGCCGCCCCCGCCAGCGCAAACGCATCGTCCAAAGGCGAGATCGGATCATCCTGCCCATGAATGAAGAGCAGCGGGCACGAGACCATCGCCGCCATGGGCACGCGATCGAAGCCGCGCCAGCGCGCGCCCGCGCCGCTGCGCCACCCGAGCCACCGCAGCGCGAGCGGCAGATTCACGCGGTGGGGCAGGCCCTTGGCGATCATGACGTTCCGCGGCGCAGTGTCAACGAACCGCGACGCCGATTCCGCGATCACGCCCGAGATCGTGGGCGGGTCCTTCAACTCGTGTACGCGCGCCGCGGCCGCGATCGATACTCCCGCGCCCATCGACCAGCCAAAGAGCACGATCTCCCGTTCGCGACCCACGCGTTCGATGAGCGAGAGCAGGTCGTCAACCTCGCGATGCCCGAGCGAGCAGGTGCCCGGCGCCTCGCCGTGCCCCGCCATGTCCCACGCGATGATCCGCGACACGCGATCCGCCAGGCTCGGGATGCGTGCGAGCGCTCCGATCCGCGAATCTCCCCAGCCATGCGTGAGGATCACGACAGGCCCCGTTTCGTGCCGACCCTTGATGTCCCACACGGGCAACTCGAGCGATCGCGAGCCCCGCGCCGCGCGGAACCTCCACTCCTCGAACGCCAGAGGGATCTCGAGCTTCGACGGGTCCGTCGGGCGGCCGGCCGCCAGCGCCGTCGCGAACGTCCGCCGCGGCGGGTGCGTGATCGTCCACGCCGTGTGCAGGATCAACGCCACCAGCGCGACCAGCAGCCCCTCGCCAAGCAGGAGCAGAAGGCCCGGGAGTGATTCGAGGATTCGGCCCATGAAATCTCGTGCGGCGTGCGATCTTCACTGCCCCGGCGATCCCCGCCGGTTCGTTCAAGCATAACACCGACGTGCCTGCGAGGGCCCTTCACCTTGTCGAGCCCGCCGCGCCAGCAAGGGTCTTCCCTCTCGGTTGGCCCGCCGGTCCCGCCGGTCCCGCTGGTCTCGGGCTTCACATGCTCCGGGTGGCGTGGCTCAGGGTGGCGTGGCTCGGGCTTGCGTGGCTCCGGGTGGTGTGGCTCCGGGTGGCGTGGCCAAGCCCGGGCTCTGGCGGGCTTGACCACGTTCTTGCGGTCTTCATTTGCCCTTGGCTATTTGCCCTTTCATTCCTGATCGCCGCGCGTACGCTCCGCCGATGGAGATCACATGAACCGCGAGTTCTGTTCGATCCTCGCTTCCATTTCGTGCATGGCCCTCGCCGCACCCACACTCGCCCAAGACTACGACTTTCAATGGGTGACCGTGGGCGCTCCGGGAAATCGACCTGCGACTGCTGAAGAGGTCTTGTTCGGTGAGAACTCGCTAGCATTCAATCGTGGTTCGATGCCGTACTCCTTCCGCATCACCAAGTCCAAGCTCAACGTCAACCAGTACCTGCAGTTCCTCACCGCCTATACGCCCTATTACACCCGCGATGTCGGCGACATCAGGTACGTCGGCTACTGGGGAAAGGTGCGAACCAAGGACGACGGCACGTACGAGTTCTTCCCGCGCCAAGGCGCGGGGCACTACGGCGCGCGAATTACGTGGGAAATGGCCGCCCGCTACGTCAACTGGCTCCAGAACGACAAACGATCCGACTCGCCCGCGTGCTTCGAGCAGGGAGTCTACGACACCAGCACGTTCTATCGCGACGCAAACGGCGTGTACCACCACCAGACCGACCCAAGCCCCGGCGCGAAGTTCTGGATTCCGAATCTCGACGAGTGGATCAAGGCCGTTTATTACGACCCCAAAATCGAGAAGTACTGGACGCGCCCGAACTCCACGGATCGCAATCTGATCGCTGGACTCCCAACCTTACCGACGCCCATGACAGAGACGATCGGACACACGCTTTGGGAAACGGATTAATCGCGCGGACTGGGTGGATGGAATCTCGGCCAGTATCCCGCTACGCAGTCGCCGTGGGGCTTGATCGATGTTTCGGGAACGGCGAGAGATTTCACGTCAAATCGAACCCAATACCCGGGAGAAGTCAGTTTGGGCGGATCGATGGCCGGTGATGTGCTGTACTTCTTCGACGACATGCTCAATTACCGGCGCACAGCAAGCCTCGTGAATTCTCTCGAAGGGCTGCGGATTGCCTCGCCGGTACCGGAGCCCTCCACGCCCCTCGTCGCGCTGACTTCCTTCTTCGCCCTGACGCCGCGTCGCCGTCGCTGATCGCTCGCCACTCGCCAAGTTCAAGTTTCGCCGTGCCACCGATGTCGTCTGCGACATCGGTGCATTTCTCTTCGCGCTTTGGTGGGTCGGCGCTCCGCGCCGACGCCTTCCCTTTCTACCTACTCCTCTCCTCTCCTTCACCTTCTTCTCCTCCGCGCCCTCTGCGTCCTCTGCGTTGAATCCTCTTCTCTTCCCCATTCCCGACTCCCCATTCCCCACTCCCGCTCTTCCCGGTTAGTGCCCGCTTATCACCGCATCCGTGCGCACCAAAGTGTCCGTCTTTTTGGCCGTTTTCCGGATTCTCGAAAAAGATCTTCGCGCGCCTTCTCCCCGCGCGCAACCCCCTCCGCGGCCTTGTCTTCTGCCTTTCCCTCGTGCTCAGTGCCGAGTGGCTAGTGCCTACTTACAACCGCCTCCGTGCGCACCAAAGTGTCCGTCCGCCCCTCTGTGGAGGGACAACTCGGAGGACCCCATGCGCACCACACCAGGCCAATCCCGGTCGCACCAATCCCAGCCACGTCGGTCCGACCTATCCCAGCTTCCCGACCAGCTTCTCGATCAGCGGCCCGACCAGCGTCCGCGCCGCGATCATGTCCGCGATGCGCGATTCGCCCGCCTCACGCTCGATCATGAAGTTGCACGCCAGACCGTGCTCGCGCACGACCTCGAAGAAGCTCGGCCAATCCACGTCGCCCGTGCCCACCACGACCTCGCTCCCCCAGGTGCCGGGGTTCTCGGTGAGCAGCGCGTCCTTGATGTGAACCTGCACCACGTGCGGCGCCAGCGTGTCGAGCGCCGCGACCGGATCGCCCATGTCATAGAGGATCATGTTGGCCGGGTCGAAATTCACGCCGACGTTGGGGTGCGCAAGCTCCTTCATCACGTCGAGCAGCGTCTCGGCCGATTCCTGCCCGGTCTCAAGCCCGAGCTTGACGCCCTGGGCCGCGAATCGATCGGCGATCTGCCCGATCCGCCCCAGCATCTTCCGCCGCCCGCTGTCGCTCTTACGTTCCGGCAGGAACCCCGCGTGGAACGTGACGAGCTTCACGCCGATCTTCTTGGCGATGGCGGCCGATTCCTCCGCCATCGAGAGGTTCCACAGCCAGTGCGTGTCGCTGCGCACACCGCCGGTCTCGCGGATCGATTGCAGCGTGGAATAGTCCTCGCCCTTTGTGCCGATCATGCCGCTGGCGATCCGGATGTTGGCGCGCCGGAGCGACGTGGTGGTCTCCTCGATCGGCCACGCGCCGGAGCGCAGGGGCTCCAGCGCCAGCTGCACGCACGACACGCCGACCTCGCCCAGGGCCCGGGCCAGTTCGACCGGGGATTCGCACTTGAGGGACCATGAGCACGCGCCGAGCCGGGGATGCATGGGAGTTCCTTTCGAAGCCGCCCGTGCCCGGGCGTCGATACAGGCTAGCCTCTTTGTGCCCGCGGCGGCGAGCGGGCGAAAAGCCCAGCGGCGGGCTCCGAAAGCGAGGATCGAATGACGACGGCGGGAAGAGCGGAGATCGGTGCGATGCGGGCGGAAACGACACCGTGGCGATCGTTGCTCGCCGCGATCGTGCTGCTGTCGTTGGGGCTGTTCGTCGCGCCCGCGCGGGCGGGGGCCGAGGACAAGTTCGTCGGCCTGTGGGTCACGCGCTGGGACTATCGCGCGCCGGCGGACGTGCGCGACGTGATGGAGCGCGCCGCGGCCGCGGGGTTCACCGACGTCGTCTGGCAGGTCCGCGGCCAGGCGGACGCCTACTACCAGAGCTCGATCGAACCCTGGGGCGATGAGATTCTCAAGGGCGCGCCCGACGGCGCGACCACGCCCGGGTTCGACCCGCTCGCGGTCGCGGTCGAGCTCGCGCACGCCGACGGTCTGCGCCTTCACGCGTGGGTCAACGTCATGCCGATGTGGAAGGGCAAGGTCCCGCCCACGAACCAGAAGCACCTGATCTACACGCACCCGGAATGGAGGCTCGTCAACCAGCGGGGCGAGGTCCAGCCGCTGAACGACCATTACGTCATCGTGAACCCGATCCTCCCGGAGGTGCACGACTACCTCGTCGGCGTCTTCAAGGACATCGTGACGCGCTACGACGTCGACGGGCTGCACATGGACTACGTGCGCTTCGTCAGCGAGCTCATGGGCAAGGACGACGTGTACCCCGCCGACGAGAAATCGCAGCTGCTCTTCAAGCAGGCGACGGGGCGCGAGGGAATCTCGACGCCGGAGGACAAGGCGGCCCTCAAGGCGTACGTGCGCCAGCGCATCACCGACCTGGTCGTGCGGATCAGGAAGGAAGCGGTGGGGGCGCGCGAGGGCGTGGTCTTTTCGGCCGCCATCTGGCGACGCCCCGAGTTGGCGCGCGACACGTTCCTGCAGGACTCGCCCGCGTGGCTCAACGACAAGGTGCTGGACCTGGGCATGCCCATGATCTACACCGACAAGGACGAGCAGTTCACGTCGGACCTGAAGGCGTGGCGGGCGGCGACGCCCAAGGCAAGGCTCGCGCCGGGGCTGGGGGTCTATCTCATCAAGCCCGCGATGACGCCCTCCCAGATCGGGATCACGCGTGAGCTGGTCGGAACGCCGCCCTCGGTCGCGATCTTCGCGTACTCCTCGCTATTCGAGAGCGCGGACCCGAACCAGAGCAAGGGCTTCGACGCGGCCGAGGAGCGAAAGACACGCCTGTTCTTCGTGAAGCGGGCGCTGGCGGCGATGGACGGCAAGGGGCACGAGTTAAACGAGAACAAGCCGGAGTAGACGATGGACTGGCTCGGCATCGACATCGGCGGGTCGTCGGTCAAGGGCGCACGGCTGCGCGACGGCGAGGTCGCGGCGACGGCGCAGAGCGATCGCTACGAGAACCCGGAGCCGGACGCGATCCGGGGCGCGATCGCGGGGGTCCTCAGCAAGATCGGAAGCGGCGCCCCGGCGGCGCTCGGCGTGTGTGCGCCGGGCATCTACGACCAGGAGCACGGGCGCATCGTGAAGTCGGTGAACCTGACGGGGCTGTGCGCCCTGGCGCTGCGCGACGAGCTGGCGGCGATGACCGGTGCGAGCGCGGGGTCGATCGGGGTGTTCACGGACGCGCACGCTGCGGCGTATGACTTTTCGATGTCGCGCGGGCTGAGCGGGCGCGTGGTCGCGATCTCGATCGGAACGGGTGTCGGCGCGGCGGTGCTGGATAGCGGCGTGCCGCTGCTGGTGTCGGGGCGATCACCCGGGCACCTCGGGCAGATCGACGTGGGCGAGCATCTGGGCCCCGGGTTCTCGAGCGTTCCGCTCGGGCCGGACGGCGGGCGCGGCGGGCTGGAGGGCTACATCGGGCTGCCCGCGATCGTGCGGGCGTACGGGCGGCACGTCGAGCACGTGCTCTCCACGTTCACGATCGATCACCCGCCGGTGCGGGCGCTGGTGCGCGCGATCAGGATCGTCCACGCGATCTATCGCCCCGAGCACGTCGCGCTCCTGGGCGGCATCGGCGTGGCGCTGAAGCGGCTGGTGCCGGAGATCCGCGAGCGAGTGGGCGACGAACTCACGTCGCTGGCGCGATTGGGATGGGAACTGCACGCGGGCGATGACCTGCTGCACGCGGCGCGGGGCGCGGCGAGGCTGGCGGGGAGGATCGGGCGCTGACGAGCACCGATGTCGAAGGCGACATCGGTGGCACGGCGAGAGGCTGCCGGACGGCCGGATGATGAGAATCGCATGGACCTGAGGCAGGATCGCGGCACGGAGCCGTGGCGGAGCGGTGCGCGTGCGGCAAGAAAAAGGCCCGCCTTTTCGGGCGGGCCTTTGCAATCAACATTGATCCCGACGGCGAGCGCCGGGACTTTCATGTCCGGGTGGCGCCAGCATCAGAAGCGTGACGGCTTGCCGTTGTTGTCGCCGGGTGCGGGGGCCTCGCCCTCTTCGCCGCCCTTGTCGGCCGCATTCATGGTCTTGATCATCTCGCCGGCGGCCTTGAAGACGGCGGTGGGGACGAAGGTGCGGAACTGGATGCCGCCGTTGTCCATTGCGGCGCCCATGCCGACCGGGGGCAGATCGGCGGGGGGTGTATAGGTCGCACCGCCGCCCATCATGGCCATGAAGCCGTTGAGCGTCTCGATGAGCGACTTGGTGCCGAGGTACATCTCGACATGGCGATCGGCGGGGAGCTTGGCGCTGACGGCCTTGAGCCCGGCGTCCTCGGAGACGCCGTTCTTCTTCTTGGCGGTGTCGAGGGCCATGGTCATGAGGGGCGTGTTGTTGGCGAAGGTCATGATGACGCCGTTGTCGACGGTGCTCATGAAGCCGGCGGGCCCGCCGCCCATGCCGTAGAGCATCATGAGGCCCTGCTGCATCTGCATGCCGTTGGGTGAGTTGGGATCGACCTGCATGAGCATGGACCAGCGGTCGACCTTGGTGCCGCCGACGTCAACGGCGGCGGGCTCGTACTTGGACTGGACCGTCATGCCGGAGATGGTCTTGCCGTTCATCTCCTCGAAACCCTTCTTCATCGCGCCGGCGTAGCTTGCCGCGTCGTTGGTGGAGATGTACTGGACGCTGTTGGCGAGCAGGCCGCCGCCCATGATCGAGGGCGTGGCGCCGATCATCATCGACATGCCGTTGATCTTGTCCAACATGTTCATCATGGTGTTCATCATGCCGGGCATCTGGGCCTGTTCCTGGGCCGCGGCGGAGGCGAACTTCTTGGCGAGGGCGCGGACGCCGGCGGAACTCGTGTCCGCGGCGATGGCAAAGAGGAACGGCTGGTTGGGCAGGGCGGACATGAGCGCGCCGGGCTTGCCCTTGCCCTGGCAGATGCCGGCCCACTCCGAGCCATCCTTGAACTGCGAGCCGAAGTCGAGCCAGATGCCGCCATCGTCGATGCCCACGCCGACGATGCCGACGGTCGCGTCGCGCATGTAGCTCTCGACGGTTTCCTTGATGTTCTTGCCGGGGTCCTGGCCCTCGGCGCCCATGCCGCCGCCGGCCATGGCGGCCATCATCGACATCTGCTGCATGCTCTGGTCGAGGCCGGCCTTGATCTGGTCCTGGAGGAGCGGGATATTGGCGATGACCAGGACGTCGGCGTGATCCGCGAGCTTGTTGCCCTGCGCACCGAGCGCGGCCTTGTGGGCCGCCAGGTTGCCGCCCTTGCCTTCGAATTTCTCGACGACCTCCTTGTGCTTGGCCATCGCGACATAGCCGCCGCCGATGTCCTTGGCAAAGGCCGGGCCTTCCCAGTCCTTGGCGTCCTTGGGACCCTTGAGCTCAACGACGCCCTTGGCGCCATCGCCGCCCATGTTCTTCATGAACGCGGCGGCGTCGGAGACGGGGATGAGGACGACGGCGTCGGGCTTCTCTTCTTCGACCATGCCGGCGTTGGGGTCGGCGGGCTTGGGCATCGAGGTCACGGCGAAGGCGAACGAGCCGTCCTTCTTCACGCCCTCGTAGGCCAGCGCGGTGCGGATTTCCGACAGGGCCTCGCCGCCTTCGGCACCGGCGTCTGGCTTGACGAGCTTCATCAGGCTGTCGAGGCTGGTGACGAACTTATCCGCGTTGCGAACGGCGACGACGACGGGGATGTTGGCCGGGGCGCGATCGAGCGCGGGGGGCAGGTCGGCGCGGGCCTGGCCAGCGAGCAGGGCCAGGGCGGCGGCGGAGAGACAGAGCGTCCGGGTGCGGAGGGAGGCGACCGGCATGACGATTCCTTTCTTGCGTTCGAGCTTCATGAACTGATGATCCGTGCCGTCCGCCGGGCAAACCCTTGCCGGGGACGCCGCCGATGGGTCGGCGTTTGATCGGTTCCCACGAGTGCCGGGAGTATACCCCCGGGCTTTGGTGTTGGATGCTGATTCGGATCGGCTGTTGCAGTCTTGCGGAATCGTGATTTGTTCCGCAACTTCTTTTCGTATTCGACGGTGAAATAGAACGACGGTCGGCGGCGTTTGGCTGTCGGCACGAGAGCACAACGGCATACCCCGAATGGCTGGTTCGCACTTGCGATTGGGTGCGGCGGGGTGTGCCGTTGACACACCACTCGGGCCGGAGCACGCGCCATGAACAAACGGAATTTCCTCTCGCTCTTGATCGCGGCGATCGTCGGCATCTTCATGCTCGCGACGCCCGACACCGCCGGCGCCCAACCCGCGCCGGGCAAGATCGTCGGTACGGTCGTTGACGCCGACGGCAACCCCGTCGCCGATGCGCACGTCGTCCTCAAGCACGGAGACAAAGTGGTCGCGCACGCGATGACCAACGCCGATGGGCACTACGTGTTCAAGGACGTGCGCCCGGGTCGTTACCTGCTCGAGGCGGGTAAGCAGGGTGTCGGGCGCGGGCACGGGCTTGCGCTGGTTCATCCAGGCCAGACGGTTCGTGAGCGGATCACGCTGAAGAAGAAGTGACGCCCGCGACAGGCCGCGGGCCGACGAATGAGAAGAGAGATTGTGGGGGTACCCAACCCGGGGCCTGCGCGAGAGCGCGGGCCCCGGTCGTTTCCTCAGCGGCGCCGATCATTACACGAGGCGTTCGCACGCTTCGCGATATTTCTCGAGCGTCGCGTTGACGATGGAGTCGGGGAGTTCCGGCCCGGGCGCCTGCTTGTTCCACAGGCCGCGGTCGACGAGGTCCTGGAGGTACTCGCGGAGGTACTGCTTGTCGAAGCTGCGCTGCGCCTTGCCCGGCGCGTAGGCGTCGGCGGGCCAGAAGCGCGAGCTGTCGGGCGTGAGGGCCTCGTCGATCACGATGGGGTCGCCGCCCGACTCGGGGATGCCGAACTCGAACTTGGTGTCGGCGATGATGATGCCGCGGGAGCGGGCGTGCTCGTCGGCGGCGTTGTAGATCGCGATCGACATGTCGCGGAGTTTGTTCATCACGGGCTCGCCGACCTTGGCGCAGGCGGTGGCGAAATCGATGTTTTCGTCGTGCTTGCCGAGTTCTTCCTTGGTGGCGGGTGTGAAGATGGGTTGTGGGAGGCGGTCGCACTGGCGCAGTCCGGACGGGAGCGTGATGCCGCAGACCTTGCCGGTGGACTTGTACTCGCTCCAGCCGGAGCCCTCGAGATAGCCTCGGACGACGCACTCGATGGGGACGACCCGGCACTTTCGCCCGATCATCACGCGTCCCTCGAGGTCGATCGCTCGGGTCGAGCCCTTGAAGGCGGAGGTTGGAATGTCGCCGACGGCGTCGCTGAGCAGGTGCGTTCTGGCCAGGCCGCGCGATTCGATGAACCGCAGCCAAAAGAGCGAGAGCCTGGTGAGCAGCCGGCCCTTGCCCGGGACGGGCGTGGGCATGACCACGTCAAAGGCCGAGATGCGGTCGGAGGCGACGATGAGGAGTCGCGAGTCGGGAAGGTCGTAGACATCGCGAACTTTCCCTCGGCGCATGCCGGGAAGGGAGAGGTCGGTGTGGAAGAGTCCGGGGCCGGACGCCAATGAGGAGTTCGATGCGGAGGTCATGGCCCAAGGATAGTCGGGACCTGTCGGGTCCCGGGGGTGGGGGAAGTCAGGAAGATTCCTTGGGGGCAACTTGCGGCCCGGGCCGGGAAGCGGACAATGATGCTCTTCCCGCGCGGCGCCTCGTGCCGCGCCCCTGGAGGTCGGCTCGCGGCATGCTCAGCTTCGCGGTTTTTTATTCCGAAGGTCCGTTGCGCGAGTGGCCGGTGCGCCTGGCGTACACCAGCATCGCCGGCGAGCTGCCGCTGCAGTCGCCGGTCAGGCTCGACCAGGGGAAGCTGGTCTGCGAGAAGGCGTCAACCGACGCGGCGGCGCTGACGGTGCAGTACCCGGTCGATTCTCCGACGCTGCGGAAACTGACGGGCGAGCAGGCGATCCCCAAGGGTGGCGACGGCACGCAGGGGCTGCTCACGCTCCGCACGACGCTGCTGCCCGAGCGCGACACGCCGTATCTGTTGTCGCTGGAGCTGGCGCGCCACCGGATCATGGAGTTCCTGAACCGCCTCGAAGAGTGGGGGATGTTCGATCTGCCCGCGGACGACGAGGTGCTGCAGGAGTTCGAGCTGGCGAGACAGACCTTTACGCAGGCGATCGTGGCGCAGCGCGGCTCGAAGGACGGCGCGGCGATCGACGCGGATCGACTGGCGCGAGCGGCGCTGGCGCAGGCGATCGACGCGGGAGACAAGCTGGCGATGCGCCACGCGGACCGCGCGCTGGAGCTGCGGCTCTCGGGCAAGGCCTACGCGAAGGCGTCGCAGCAGTACACGTCGATCGTGGGCGAAGCGCCCACGCCCGGGCACGCGGTGGTTGTGCCGGGAACGGACTACGCGGTGCTCTCCGGCGCGCCGATGGTGGGGTGTGCCGTCGCGCCCGACCAGTTCAACGAGGGCTTGCAGAAGGTGGCGGCGGGCGCGTGCGATTTCATCCGCTGCCCGATGCGCTGGGTCGACCTCGAGCCCGGCGAGGGCAAGTACGACTTTGCCCCCACGGATCGATGGATCGAATGGGCGGTTCGCCACGCCAAGGTGCCGGTGTTCGGCGGGCCCTTGATCGATCTGCGGGCGTCGTGCGTGCCCGAGTGGCTGTACATCTGGGAGAACGACTACGAGACGCTGCGCGAGCTTGTGTACGACCACGTGCAACAGATCGTCACTCGCTATCGGCGGACGGTCTCGCGCTGGTCGGTCTGTTCGGGGCTGCACGTCAACACGAATTTCAAGCTGAGCTTCGAGCAGATCATGGACCTGACGCGTCTGTGCGTGCTGGTCGTGAAGAAACTGCACCCGGCGGCGAAGATCGAGGTCGACATCGCGCAGCCCTGGGGCGACTACCACGCCGAGCAGAAGCGCAGCCTCCCGCCGCACATGTACGCCGAGGCGATCGTGCAGGCGGGTCTGGCGGTGGACGCGATCGGCCTGCGCCTGCAGATGGGGCACGCGGCCCAGGGACGCACCACGCGCGATCTCATGGCGATCTCGTCTCTCTTGGATCGCTACGCGTCGCTGCAGAAGCCGCTGGTGGTTACCGCCGCGGGCGTGCCCAGCGCGCCGACAGCGTCGAGCGGCGAGCCGGCGCGCGACGGCGGGTTCTGGCGCACCGCGTGGAACGAAACAACGCAGGCGGACTGGCTCGGAAAACTCCTGGCGATCTGCGTGTCCAAGCCCTACGTGCAGAGCGTGTGCTGGCAGGACCTGGGCGATGGCTCCCCACGCGCGGAAATGCCGGGCGGCGGGATCGCGACCAACGCGGGCACGCCCAAGCCCGCGGCGCTGCGCATGGCGCAGATCAGACAGGCGCTCCGGGCGGGCAAGTCGTTCGCCGCGCTCGCCGGAGTGTGAGGCGTGCAACCCGAAGGCTCGCAACTCGATCTCCGTGCCGATCGGGTCATCGCGATCGCTCTGTGCATCGCGTGCGCCGTGGTCGTCGGCGTGGTGCTGCTCGGTCGAGACCGTCCGGCGGATGAGCCGAATCGCAATACGTCGCCAGCATCGCTCATCGATCTGAATTCGGCCTCCGCCGCGGAGATCGAACTGCTCCCGGAAATCGGGCCGGCGCTGGCGGCGAGGATCGTGGAATCGCGAGAGAAGGACGGGGCGTTCCGCTCACCGAACGACCTGGACCGGGTGCGCGGCATCGGCAAGGGCACGATCGAACGGGTGACGCCGCTGGTGGAGTGCGTGGCGAGGTGAGCGGTGGGCGGGTGGTCTGTAGGCGGGCGACGCCGACCGGAGAAGTGAAGAAGGCCGAACTGATGACGGGGCCGTGACACGGGAAACCAGCACGGACCTGAGGACTGGTTCGTGGCACGAGCGGCAGAGCGCACGCTACTTCACGGCGAGCTTGGTGAAGTCGCGGATGTTCGCGCAGGTTTCCAGCGACATGACGGCCTTGGCGAGCGAGTCGCACTTGGCGCGGCCGATGATCTCGTCGCCCAGGGCGTGGAACTTCACGCTGATCTCGTCGGCGGTCATCGGGTCGCGCGGGTCGCCCTTGGGGACGTCGACGCGGGTCGCGAAGGACTTGCCCGACGTGGTGGTGATGGTGACGCGCGAGGGCTGGAACTTCGGGAAGAGCGCCTCGAACTCGTCGTTGGCGACGACCTTGACCTTGTCCATCACGGGGATGAGTGACTTGTCGAGAACGCGCGATTCCTTGAACTGGAGCGGCGTGACCATGCCGTCGATGAGGCCGACCGCCATGCAGTAGGGGAGCGAGTGGTCGGCGGTTTCCTTGGAGTCGGGGCGATATTTGTGCGGATCACCCAGAATGTCGGCGGCGCGGGCGATGACCTCGACCTTGATCTCGGCGACGTCGGCGGGCTTGATGGCGTTTTCCTTCACGCACTTCATCATGGCGGTGAGGGGCGCGTGGGAGAGTGCTTCGATCGGGAAGGACTTCATGCCGCAGTCCTGGATGCGGTAGTGATCGCTCGGGCCCTTGGGGAGCTTGTCGAGGAGCATGCTCGTGTCGAACTTGGCTGGCGAGCCCTTGTACTGGACGTGGCCGAAGACGGCGTAGAGGCCTTCCTTGCCGTCGAAGATGTGCTCGGGGCCCGAGTAGCCGCGCTTGGCGAGGAGGGCGGATTCGACGCCCATGCGTGTGGCCCAGGGATCGACGGTGTTCTTCATGTTGGTGAGCTTGCCGGCGGTGACGGCGCCGGGCGAGAACGTGCGCGCGGCGCTGATGCCGATGGCCTGAACCATCTGATCGACGCTGAGGTTGAGGACGCGTGCGGCGGCGATGGGGGCCGCGAAGCAGGTGAGGGTGGCGTGGTGCCAGCCGTATTCGCGTACGCCGGGAACGCCGAACTCGCAGAGGCGCTGCTCGACCTCGTAGGCGATGACGCTGGCGAGGATGAGTTCCTTGCCGGAGAGACCGAGCATCTCGCAGAGGGCGAGCGGGCCGCCGAGGATGTCGGAGGGATGGCAGGGGTCGGCCTTCCAGTAGATGTCGTTGTAATCCATCGCGCGGATCATGTGGCAATTCAGGAAGGCGGCGTCGACGGGGTTGGTCTTGAAGCCCGAGACGAAGCAGGTGCAGGGGCCGGAGGCGCTCGCTCCGGCCATTTCCTTGTGGTGTGCGAGGAGGATGTGCGCGTCTTCCTGCTGCGAGCCGCCCAGGGCGCATCCGAGCGAATCGAACCAGAAGAGCTTGGCCTTCTCGACGGCGGCGGGGGAGAGGTGCTCGTAGCGGAGCGAGGTGGCCCACTCGGCGAGGGAATGGGAGACGTATTTCTTGGCGGGGGTTGCGGGTGCCGACATGCGTTGAGCCTCCAATTTCGGATGGTATGGTTGCGATATGTGGGCGTCTACGGGCGATCGTCGCGCGCGGCGATGGCCTCGATCGCCGGGTCGCGGCCCGCGAAGTACGCCTCGCTGGTCATGGGCGCGGACACATCGATCATCACAGGTAGCGGCGCTCGCGGATCATCCCGGCGGGTGGTGGCGTAGGTCACGTCGAGCCCGCACCCGGGAAGGTGGAGCTTTCGCACTTCTCCGAAGCTCCCGATGGCCTGGCCCGGCTCCCCGCCGACCAGGATCGCGCCCGCGAAACTGCGCAGGTCGAGCGCGTTGGTGACGCCCGACGAGAATGTCATGGGGCCGACCAAGGCGTAGACGCGTCGTGTCGGATCGCTCTGCTTCCAGGAACGAAGGCGATCGATCAAGGGATGGAGGAGGCCCGAGTTGCCTCCGGAGTTGCGGCGAAGATCGACGGCGATCGCGCGAGGCTTGTGCTTTTCCGCGTCGCGCATGACTTCGAGCGCCCAGGCCGACACGCTCTTATCCGGCATGTCGGCGCACCGGTCGTACCGGCAGAGAAGGATTCGATTCTGCTCGAGGAGCTCGCTCCAGTAGAGTTCCTTTCGAACCTGACGGCCGGGCGGAAGCGGGGTCGTTCGCGGATCGGGGAGCACCGCGCCGGACCAGGGTGATTCGTCCGGGGCCGATTCGAGCGTGACGCGGCGGAGTGAAGCCCCGTCGGTCGCGTGGTTCTCGGCGGCGGCCCGGGCGCTGCTCACGACGTAGGTGATCCGGCCCGGCGCGTCCAGAACGCCGAGAGCGTGGAGAACGTGGTCGTACTTGAGGTAGGCGGCCGCGACAAGGCGGGCGTCCGCATCGGTTTCGCTGGCCATGAAGCGGCGGAAGCGAGCGGCGAGTTGCTCGACGGGGGTGTCGTCGACGGCGATCAGACGGGCGCCGAGCAGATCGAGGTGATTCGATGGTGCGGCGTCGACAAAGAGGCCGTCTGAGAGCGCGACAAAGTGGATGGTGGTGCTGGTCTGGCAGGGCGGCGAGCCCGCGACGAGGACGAGGCGAGTGTGCGCGTCGCCGATCATGGCCGTGAGCTTCGCGAGTTCAACCGCCCAGATGTGTTCGTCGAGCGTGCCGGCCTGAGACTTGAGCGCCTCCGCGGCGGCCATGAACTCGGTCTTCGCGGTGCGGAAGAAGGGATCGGCGTGTTTGGCGGTGACGCAGTCGAGCATGAGCTTCAGGTCTTCGCAGCGGTTCTGCGTGCGTGCGTCGAGCTTCGTGGGGGGCTGCGCTGGGGAGGATGAAGAGTCGGAACTCCGGGGCGTGGTTGAGCACGCGGGCGGGCCGATTGTTGCGGCCGAGAGCAACAAGAACGGCATGGCGAGGATGGCGAGAGATGGGCGGGCGGGATGAGGCACGAGAGTCTCCGAGTTCGTGGATCAGTGCTTCACGGCGTGCGGCGTCGATAGGTCTCGACGATCGGTGGCTCGGCGAGGAATGATCGCCAGCGGGCGAGGAACTGCTTCATGGTGGGGTCGTCGGCGACTCGCTTCTGGTCGAGCTCGTAGGCGTGCTCGGTGGCGTAGTGGACCGCTTCGATGAAGCGGTGGTCGTCGGCGGTGTTGGAGAGAAGCTCGATGCGGATGCCGCCGGGGCTTTCGTAGAAGGGGATGGCCTCGCGGAGGAAGGCGAAGAAGGGCTCGCGCTGGTCGGGCGCGACGCGGATGCGGAGATGGAGGGAGACGGCGGCGTGCGAATCAACCGAGGCGCGATGGCTGGGTGTCGTCAATGGTTGCTCCGAAGGCACACACCGCGGATGTCGATCGTGCTACGCACCAGTCCGCGCATAGACATCGGTGCTTACATACTTCAGGCCTGAATCGCACATGAGCGTGACGATCGTGGCGCCGGTGGGCAGGCGATCGGCGACGCGCAGCGATGCGACGACGTTGGCGCCGGACGACGTGCCGGCCATCAGGCCTTCTTCGCGCGCGAGGCGGCGGGCCATCGCCTTGGCGTCGTCGGTCTTGACCGAGACGACCTCGTCGATCAGGCTCGGCTCCCAGAGCGGCGGGATGGAGCCGATGCCGACGCCCTCGATTTTGTGCGGGCCGGGCTGGCCGCCCTGGAGCACCGGGGATTCGGCGGGTTCGACGGCGATGATCCGGATCTTCGGGTTGTGCCGCTTGAGCGCGGTTGCGACGCCGCGGATGGAGGCGGCGGTGCCGACGCTGTGGATGAAGGCGTCGACGCGGCCGTTGGTCTCTGCCCAGATTTCTTCGGCGAGGGCGTGGTATCCGGCGATGCTGTCGGTGTTGCGGAGCTGATCGGGCCAGAAGGCGCCGGGCTGGAGGCTGATCCGTCGGGCGGCTTCGATCATGTCGAGGATGAGTTTCTTGGTGGTCAGGCCGCCCTCGCTCGGGACGAGGTGGAGTTCGGCGCCGAGGGCGGCCATGTGGGCGAGCTTTTCCTTGCTGAAGGCATCGGAGGTGACGATCTTGATGGGATAGCCCCGGGCGGCGCAGACGAAGGCGAGGGAGGCGCCGGTGCTGCCTCCGGTGTATTCGACGACGAAGCCGCCGGGGCGGAGGCGGCCATCACGCTCGGCGGCGGCGATGACGGCGGCGGCCATGCGGTCCTTCATGCTGCCGGTGGGGTTCTCCCACTCGAGCTTGGCGAAGAGGCCGGCGCGGGCGGGGGCGATCCGCTGGAGGCGGGTGAGGGAGGTGTTGCCGATGGCGGAGAGGATGGACATGGGTTACCCCGTGTATTTCGCGATCTCTTTCGCCACCTCCAGCGTGGTGTTCTTGCCGCCCATGTCGTAGGTGCGGACCTTGCCTTCCTTGATGACGCGGGCGATGGCGGCTTCGAGGCGGGTTGCCATGTCCTTCTCGTTGGCGCCGCCGCCTGCGTGACCGTTGCCGAGCCAGTCGAACATCATCTTGACGGTGAGGAGCATGGCGATGGGGTTGACCTTGTATTGGCCGGCGTACTTGGGTGCGCTGCCGTGGGTCGGCTCGAAGACGGCGTATTTGTCGCCCATGTTGGCGCTGGGTGCGAAACCCAGGCCGCCGACGAGGCCGGCGCAGAGGTCGCTGGCGATGTCGCCGAACATATTCTCGGCGACGAGGACCTGGTAGTCCTGGGGGTTCTTGAACATCCACATGCAGATGGCGTCGATGTTGGCTTCGTCGGCCCAGATGCCGAATTGCTTGTATTCCTCGGCCATGGCGCGGAAGACGCGGGTCATCATGCCGCCGGTCTCGCGGAGGACGTTTGGCTTTTCGACGAGCGTGACGCGCTTGCGGCCGGTGGCTTTGGCGTATTCGAAGGCCTGGCGGCAGATGCTGGTGCAGCCCTGGATGCTGACGATGCGGGTGGAGAGGGCGATGTTCTCGAGGCCCTTGTCCTTCCACGGCTTCATCTTGGGGTTGAGGCAGAGCGCGTCGTAGACGGCCTGGGGCACGGGGTGGAACTCGATCCCGCCGTACATGCCCTCGGTGTTCTCGCGGAAGATGACCTGATCGACGAGGACGTCTTCGGCGGAGGGGTTGGCGAGGCGCGTGCCGCGGTAGTTGAGCGGGTTGCCGGCGTAGCTCTTGCACGGGCGCATGTTGGTGTGGAGGTTGAACATCTGGCGGAGCTTGACGATGGGGGAGAAGTAGACGAGCTTCTTGTCCTTGAGTTCGGGGGCGAGCTCGAGCTTGGCGTCGTCCTGGGGCTTGCTGGTGATGGCGCCGAACAGGCCGCAGGTCGTGCCCTCGAGGGCCTTGATGGTGCGATCGGGGAGCGCGTTTCCTTCCTTGCACCAGAACTCCCAGCCGATGTCGCAGTGGATGTACTCGGCGTCGAACTTCATGGCGTCGAGGACGATGCGGGCGGCCTCCATGACGTCGTTTCCGATCCCGTCGCCGGGCATCCACGCGATCCGATACTTGGACATGACAATCTCCGTGTGAGAGCGAAAGTGATATTACTTCTTGAGCTTTGACGCGACGACCGCCTCGGCGCCGCCGGAAACCACGAGTTCCTGGGCGACGCGGGAGAGGGCGGGGAAGGGGAAGGACTTGCTCGTGCCCGCGTGCGAGAGCGTGAGCGAGCCCTTGGTGAAGTCGATCTCGATCGCGCCGGCGTCGATGGTTCGCGTGCCGGCGGGGGCGGACTTGAGCGAGCGGATGTAGGAGACGAGCGCCGGGCACTCGAAGACAACGAAGCCGTTGTTGAACGCGTTGCGCTTGTAGGTCTCGGAGAAACTGGCGGCGATGACGCAGGGGGCGCCGAAGTGCTTGAGTGCGGTGGCGGCCTGCTCGCGGCTTGAGCCGGTGCCGAAATTGAGCCCGCCGATGACGACATCGCCGGGCCTGGCCTTGGCGCGGAAATCGGCGTCGTAGTTCTCGAAGATGACGGCGGCCATCTGCTCGCTCGTCATCGAATCGTTGTAGGTGTGCTTGCCGGCGTAGATGCCGTCGGTGTTCAGGTTGTCCTTGTCGAGGAACCAGGCGCGCCCGCGCACGACGGCGGGGAAGCCCGTGATGACCTCGAATGACTTGGCCGCTGGTCGGGCCGCGGATTGGGCGGGCTTGGGCGCGCCCGAAGCGGCGGCTTTGATGCTGCTGACGATCGTGGCCGGCGTGAATTTGGTTGGCGAGCAGATATGGCCGGCGACGGCGCTGGCGGCGACGACGGCGGGCGAGCCGAGGTAGACCAGGCCGTTCTTGTCGCCCATGCGACCTTCGAAGTTCCGGTTGGTGGCGCTGATGCCGACCTCGCCGGCCTTGATGGTGCCGCGCCCGAGGCCGATGCAGGTGCCGCAGCCGGGCGGGAGGGGGATGGCGCCGGCGTCCATGAGTGCCTTCCAGTGCCCGAGCTTCTCCGCGTCGCGCTGGATGCTCGCGCTGGCGGCGGCGACGTAGAACTCAACGCCCGGCGCGACGTGCTTGCCGCGCACGGCGTCGGCGGCGACGGCGAGGTCCTCCAGCCGCCCGTTCACGCACGACATGAGCCACGCCTTGTTGATCTTGACGTGCCTTGCCTCGATCTCCGGGAGCGACGTCATGGTCTTCACGTCGTTCGGTCCGGACACGTGGGGGACGATGGAGGAGAGATCGATCTCGAGCTCGACCGCGTAGCGGGCATCGGCGTCGGCGGAAAGAGTGGAACGATCGTTCCACCAAGCCTCGACCTCGGCACGCGTGTAGCCCGAGCGCGAGCCGGGGCGACGGACTCCGGGGCGGCCTGGCGCGGCGAGTGAATCCGCGAGCCGCAGCAGGTAGTCGCGGAGACGCTCGTCGAACGGGAAGACGCCCGCCAGCGCGCCCCACTCGGTCGACATGTTCGCGATGCTCATCCGCTGGTCGATCGAGAGGGCGGCGATGCCCTCGCCGGCGAACTCGACGGCGTGATTGAGCACTTCGTCCTTGTTGAAGATGCCGCAGAGCGCGACGATCACGTCCTTGCCGACGACGCCCGGGCGGAGCGAGCCCTTGAGCACGACGCGCGCGACGGGCGGAACCTGCCACCACGTCGTGCCGGTCGCCCACAGGCTGGCGGCGTCGGTGCGCACCACGGGCGAGCCGAGGCACGCGAGCGCGCCGTAGAGATTGGAGTGGCTGTCGCTGCCCACGACCATGGAGCCGGGGCGGACGTAGCCCTGCTCGACCATGACCTGGTGACTGATGCCCGTGCCCGCGGGGTAGAAGTCGACGGCGTGCTCATTGGCGAAGGCGTCGATCTTTGCGTACTTGCCGAGGTTTTCCGGCGAGGTGTTCTGGATGTCGTGGTCGATCGCAAAGACGGGCTGGTGCGGGTCGTGGATCCTGGGCGTCTGCCCCGCGCTCTTGAAGATCTCGCGGAACTTCGGGATGACCGCGCCCGTGTTGTCGTGGGTCATGACGTGTCGCGGGCGGATCAGGATGAAGTCCCCGCAGTGCGCGGCTTCGCCCGGGGGCAGGCCCTCGGCGTGACGCGTCGCGAGCTTTTCAACGAGCGTGAGCGGCATGGCTGGTTGTCCGTGGCCGGGAAGGCCGAGTGCGTGATGCGGAAGGATGGTGATTACATCTCTTCGAACTTGGCGGTGAAGTGGCGGAGCACGTCGGGGGCGTCGACGATGCGAATGCCGCGCAGCTCGTCGCGCTTGGCGAAGAGGGCAGCGGCGGCCTCGGCGACGTAGTCGATGTGACTTTGGGTGTAGACGCGGCGCGGGATCGCGAGGCGCACGAGCTCCATGTCGGGGCGACGGCTGGGGCCGAACATCACGCTGCCGATCTCGCAGGCGCGGATGCCGCCCGTGCGGTACAGGCCGCAGACGACGGCCTGGCCCGGGAAGTGCTCGCGCGGGATGTGGGGCGCGAAGTGGCACGCGTCGATGTAGATCGCGTGCCCTCCCGGTGGCTCGATGATCTGGATGCCGGCGCGGAGGAGTTTCTCGCCGAGATACTCGACGCTGCGGACGCGGTAGCTGAGGTAATCGGGCTCGACGACTTCGGCGAAGCCCTGTGCCATCGCGTCGAGGTCGCGCCCGGCGAGCCCGCCGTAGGTGACGTAGCCCTCGGTGAGGATGAGGGAGTTGCAGGCCTTGCGGAAGAGGTCGTGATCGCGGATGAGGAGCAGGCCGCCGATGTTGACCAGACCGTCCTTCTTGGCGGAGATCGTGGCGCCGTCGGCGAGCTCGAACATCTGCCTGGCGATTTCGCGCGGGGAGTGATTCTCAAAGCCGGGCTCGCGTTGGCGTATGAACCAGGCGTTCTCGGCGAAGCGGCAGGCGTCGAGGTAGAGGGGGATGTTGAGGCGGTCGCAGATGCGCCGGACATCGCGGATGTTCTGCATCGAGACGGGCTGTCCGCCGCTGGTGTTGTTGGTGACGGTGAGCATGATGAGCGGGATGCGATCCCGCCCGACCTTGTCGATGAGCCGTTCCAGGGCCGCGATGTCCATGTTGCCCTTGAAGGGGTGGCGGCTGCGCGCGTCGTGGGCCTCCGGGATGGCGAGATCGACGGCCTCGGCGCCCGAGTGCTCGGCGTTGGCGCGGGTGGTGTCGAAGTGGGCGTTGTTGGGGATGACCTTGCCCTTGCCGCCGACCAGCTCGAAGAGGATGCGTTCGCTGGCGCGTCCTTGATGGGTTGGGAGGATCTGCGAAAAGCCGGTGAGCTCGTTGAGGATGTGCTGGAGGCGGAAGAAAGACTGGCTGCCGGCGTAGGACTCGTCGCCGCGCATGATCCCGGCCCACTGCTCGCTGCTCATGGCGCTGGTGCCGGAGTCGGTGAGCAGGTCGATGATGACATCTTGGGCGTGGATGAGGAAGGTGTTGAAGTGGGCGCGGCGGAGGATGTCCTCGCGCTGCACCGCGGTAGTCATGCGGATGGGCTCGACCGACTTGACGCGGAATGGCTCGATGATGGTTTTCATGATTTGCGCTGGATCGAGGCTTCGAGGGACTCGGGCGATTCGTACGCACGGCCGAACGGAGTCTTGTTGAACGCGTCGAGGGGGCACTGCTCCTGGCGGACGAAGCCGGTCTGCGGGAGCACGCCGCGACGGTGCAGATCGACCATCGCGCACACGCCGGCGGCGGTGGTGAGCTCGATGGCGGGCCACACGCGACCGAACATGTTGACGGCGCGGACGGCGCGCTTGAAGTTGACCTGCTGGCGATAGCCGTCCTTGATGCCGATGCAGTTGATGAAGACGATGACGACGTCCTGGACGGTGCGAGCGATGGCGTGGTCGAGGAGGTCCATCGCGAGCTTTCGATCGAAGACGCGGCCGTTGGCGTCGGGGCGGGCGTGCTCGATCCCCAGACGCAGGTCCTGGAGCAGGAACTTCATGAGGTTGCGGTGCCCGGGGTAGCGGATCGTCTTGTACGCGATGCGCGATTCGTCGACGACCTTTTTGTCGTCCTGGAGCGTGTCGATCAGGCTGCCTACGCCGCCCGAGGTGTAGAAGGCCTCGTACTCCACGCCCTCGAAGCTGAAGTTCTCGAGACCTTCGAGGGCGGGGAGGCGTGTCATCTTGCCGTCGAGCATGACGTTGCAGGGCTCGCAGTACTCGTTGACGACGCCGGCGGTGGACCAGGTGACGTTGTAGTGGAGGGCGTTGGTGGGGAACTGCGGGAGCGCGCCGACGCGGAGGGTGAGCTCGTGGATTTCGCTGAACTTTCGCGCGACGTCGTAGGCGGCGATCGCGATGTAGCCCGGCGCCAGGCCACACTGCGGGACCAGCGCGACCTTGGCTCCGTCGGCGATGGCGCGGACGCGGTCGGTGGTCTCGACGTCCTCGGTGACGTCGAAGTAGTGAACGCCCAGCGCGGCGGCGTCCTCGGCGATGCCCGAGACGAGGTCGAAGGGGAGCATGCAGATCAGGTAGTCCATGCCCTTGAGGAGTTCACGCACGGCGGCGCGGTTGGTCGCGTCGACCTGCTTGGTGGCGAACTCGATCTTGTGCGGGACCAGGGTCTTAAGGCGCGCGAGGTTGGCCTCGGTTTCCTTGAGGTTGCCCGCGTCGCGGTCGGCGATCACGATGGAATACGCGCCCTCGCCGCACGCCAGGAGAAGCTCCGCGACCGATTTTCCGACTTTGCCGCCGCCAAGGACAAGTACGCGCTTCATGTTGACCTCCGCTCAATTCCTGATGATGGTGGTGTGTTCCCGTAGGTTTGGGGCGGGATCGTAGCGTTCCCGCGCGCGAGCGCGGGGCGCGCGTTTCTCTCCGCTCTTTAGTTAGCCTTCCTTTCGTGCGGCCAGCGCCTTCTTGCCCAGAACCTTGGCGATGTCGAAATCGATGAAGTCCGCGTGGTGGAAGATCCAGCTCTCGATGGTGCGCTCGACCTTGTCGCCCTCGTGGCTGTGGGTCGCGACGATGTGCATGACCTCGGCGGGAATCCCGTGCTTGTAGCAGAGCGCCACGCCGCTGAAGGGGTGGCGGAGCATGTCGCCGAAGTGTCCCTTGATGACCTTTCCCGCGGCGTCCTTGTCGAACTCGAGCATCTTGCCGACGTCGGCCAGGAGCGAGCCCGCGATGAGGTGGTCGAGATGGACGGGCACGCGCGGGCCGAACACCTCGCCCAGCACGCGCGCGATCGCGATGCACTGCTTGCAGCAGGAGTTCAGGTGCTCAACGAATCGCAGGTCGATCGGCCCGGCCAGGAGCGTGAAGGGGATCGCGCGGATCTCGTCGAAGGTCCAGCCCTTTCCGCCGCAGCCCGAGGTGAGGGACTCGTTCCACACCGCGGCGACCTTGTCGCGCAGGGCCGCGTCCCTGATGTCCATGATGTTGGGGAAAAGTTCCGCGATCTCTCTGGTTGAATACGCCATGGTGTTCTCTCCGTCGGGTGTCGCTGAACGCTCGACACGCGCTGTCTTCGATTCAATCCCAGGGCCTGAGTTTGGCGGCCGCCCGCACGAGGTCCTTGATCGCGCCGCCCCGGGCTGTCTCTTCATCGGGCACGCGGGCGAAACGCTTGAACTTGCCCTTGCCGAGGAGGAGCCCGCGGGGGTCGGGCAGGAGCGAGCCGTGGATGAACGACAGGAGCACGCCGCCCGTCTTGATCTCGATCATGCAGATGTTCCCGCCGATTGCGCCGAAATAGGCATCGTCGTGGAAATAGCAGAGGACTCGGAATTTGAAGGCCTCGGCGGCCTTGGGCGCCGCGGCGAGGACCGTCGCCCGGAGCGATTCGACGATTCTCCGTATCGCGGGCGGCTGCTCGAGCATGTGACGCGCCCGCAGCGATTTGGGGATTCGGGTTGGCGGGGAGGCGGTGGTCAGGCTGGCCTCACTTCCCGCTCGGGCCGTCGTACGCGTGGTTGACGGGATCGATGCGGCGCATGGGCTTCTCCCGGGTCTGCTCTTCGACGACGTGGGCGACCAGGCCCGGCGTTCGCGCGATCATGAAGATCCCGTTGAAGACGCGCGGATCCATGCCCAGGTCGGCGAGGATCGCGCCCAGCGCGCCGTCGACGTTGATGGGGAGCGGGCGGCCGATCGCGGCGAAGGCACGCTCTACGGCGCGGGCGGCGGCCATGTGCGTGGGCCCGCGATCCGACAGCCCGGCGACGGCGGCGAGCTCAAAGAGCCGCGCCGTGCGCGGGTCCTTGGTGTGGATGCGATGGCCGAACCCGCTGATGCGATCGCCGCTGGACTTGATGCGCGTGACTTCTTCGGTCGCGATCGCGTCGAGCGTTGCGGCGAAGTCGGCGGGGGCGCTGGTGGAATGGTTCCTGGCCTTGGCGAGCAGCGAGCCGAGATATCGCGCCGCGTCCTCGATCGCGCCGCCGTGGTGGCGATTGATCGACATGATGCCCGCGGCGACGCTCGCGGAGAGGGTTGCGCCGGTGCTGGCGACGGTGCGTGCGGCGAGGCAGCTCGGCGGCGTGGCGCCGTGGTCGATGCTGCTGACAAGGATCGCGTCCATGAGCCGCCCGACCTTTTCGTCGGGGAGCTTGCCGGTCAGGATGAGATACACCGTCGCGCCGAAGCTCGTGTGCCCCATCAGGCCCGCGATGTCGTGCCCACGCACGGCGACCGAGTTCGGCTCGATGCGCGTGACCGCGGTGGTCCATACAGCGCGTCGCTCCGCGTCGGTCATCAGGCTCCTGCTCCCGCGCGAACGCAGCACGCCCGCGACGGCCTGGGGAAGCTCGCCGAACGCCTCGACAACAGTGGCGCCCGCGCCGCGCAGCGCGCCGACCTTGCCCGCGTGCGTGCCGCGGTTGCCCTCGATGATCGCGCCGGCGTGGCTGAAGCGTGTGCCGCTGGTGGCGGCCTTGCCGCCGATGTACGCGATGACGGGCTTGGTGACTTTGCCGCTGGTGATGAGTTCGGCGAGCTCTTCTTCCTGCGACCCGCCGATCTCGCCGAAGACGACGATCGCGTCGGTCTGCGGGTCGTCCTGGAAGAGCGCGGCGACGTCGGGGATGCGAAGCCCGAGCACGGCGTCGCCGCCGATGTGAACGATGGAGCTGATGCGCACGCCGGCCTGCCCGCAGTAATAAGCGGTGCTGGATGACATGCCGCCGGAACGTGAGATGATGCCGACACCCGTGCCCCCGGGGAGGGGCGGCTTGAACCACTCGCGGGCGGATTCGGCGCGCCCGCCGATCATGCCGGCGACGGCCCGCCCGGGGCTGGCGATACCGAGGGTGTTCGGACCGACGAACTTCGCGCCCTTGGCGGCGGCGGCCTTGGCGATCTCCATCGCGTCCCACACGGGCACGCGATCGGCGACGAGGACCAGGAGCTTCACGCCCGCGTCGATCGCGTCGAGCGCGGCTTCCTTGATCCCGGCCGCGGGAACAAAGAGCACGGAGAGATCGAGGGGCCCAAGCGAGGCGGCGGCGTCCTTGCACGAGTTGAAGACGGGGAGTCCGAGCACGCTGGCGCCGCCCTTGCCGGGCGTGACGCCGCCGATCACGTTCGTGCCGTAGTCCAGCATCAGGCGGGTGCGGGCCTGGCCCTCGCGTCCGGTGATTCCCTGGACGATGACGCGCGTGTTCTGGTCGATGAGGATGGCCATGGCGGGCTCGCGTGCTCCTGCGCTTCAACCGAGGATGTAGTGTCGGACGCTGGCGAGGCTTCGGCGAAGCTCCGCGCGAAAATCGGGGTGCGCGATCGAGACCAGGGCCTCGCCGCGTTCGCGGAGCGATCGCCCGTGCAGGTCGACCGCGCCGTATTCGGTGACGATCCAGTGGACGTGCCCGCGGGTGGTGACCACGCCCGCGCCGGGCGTGAGCTCGGTGGCGATGCGCGAGAGCCGCCCGCCCGCCGCGGTGGAGGGGAGGGCGATGATCGCCTTGCCCCCGCGGGAGAGGGCCGCGCCGCGGATGAAGTCCATCTGCCCACCGATGCCGGAGTAGATGTTGTGCCCGAGGCTGTCGGCGCAGACCTGCCCGGTGAGATCGACCTGGAGGGCGGAGTTGATGGCGACCGTCCGGTCGTTGCGCCGGATGAGCGAGGTGTCGTTGGTGCGATCGGCGGGATGGAACTCGACGAGCGGGTTCTCGGCGACGAAGTCGAAGAGACGCTTGCTGCCGATCACGAAGCTGGTGACGCTGCGCCCGGGGTGGACGCCCTTGGTGCGGTTGGTGATCACGCCGCCCTCGACGAGCGGGACCACGCCGTCGGAGAACATCTCGGTGTGGATGCCCAGCTCGTGCTTGTTTCCAAGGCGAGCGAGGACCGCGTCGGGAACGGCGCCGATGCCCATCTGGAGCGTGGAGCCGTCCTCGATCAATCCCGCGATGATCTCGCCGATGCGATCGGTGACCTCGGTCCTGGTCTCGGGCGGGTGCTCGTGCAGCGGGTGGTCGGACTCGACCCACGCGGCGAGCTTCTTGAGCGGCACGACGGTGTTGCCGTGCGTGCGCGGCATCTGGCGGTTGACGTCCGCGATCACCAGGCTCGCGGAGTCGACGGCGGCGCGGGCGACGTCGACGGAGATGCCGAGCGTGCAGAGGTTGTGGCGGTCCGCGGGCGAGAGCTGCACGACCGCGGCGTCGAGCTTGATGCGCCCGGAGCGGAAGAGGCCCGCGATGTCCGACAGGAAGACGGGGATGTACTCGGCGCGCCCCTCGCGCACCGCCTCACGCATGTTCTGACCCACGAACATCGAGCACGAGGTGATGCCGTCCTTGTAATCGGGCGCGGCGAAGCCGACAGGCCCGGCCAGGTGGAGGTGGTAGAGGCGCACGCCGTGCATGTTCTTGCGGCGTGAGAGGGCCTCGAGCATGGGCGAAGACGTGGCGCTCCCGCCGTGAACGAAGACGTTCATCCCCGGCTTGATGAGCGAGACGGCTTCATCGAACGAATTGACGCGGCTCATACGGATCTTCCTTGAATGCTCATCGACGCGGACGCGTCCCTTTCAATGCGCGCCCGTGCCGGCCGGTTCCAACTCCGGCATGTCCAGTTCCACAAAGAAACCGCCGATCCCGTCGCGGAGGCACTCGACCTCGCAGGCGATCAGCTCGTTGTCCTTGGTCGCGAATTGCTCGGGAGGCACGGTCGCGACCGGCTTGCCGCTCTCGTCGCGCAGGAGGCCGCCGGAGCGGGCGATGATCGCCGGAGCGTTCGAACGCCACGCCGCGGGGTCGATCCACACGCGTCCGCCGCGAACCTCGATCGAGACTCCGCTCCCGACGAACGCGGGCCTCACGGGCTTGCGGGGTTTCCACGCCGGGAGCGTCGCGTCTGCGGCGCGTCGTTCTTCCACGAGGCCGGCGAAACGGGCCGCGATGCGTGCGGGCGGGTCGGTCTTCTTGTACCCCTCGACTTTCGCGGACAGGGCGCGGCAGGCGCTGGTGAGGATGTCGACGGCGCGATCCTCGCCGTTACCGCCCAGGCGGATGACGGCGGGGATGTCGAGCTTCATTTCGTTGAAGGCCTTGGCCAGGCCGTACGCGCTCCAGAACTGCTCCTGATTCGCGACGCCCGAGCCCGAACCGAAATAGCCGACGAGCCCGGGCTGGCTGAGGATGATGCGCGCGGCGCGATAGACCTTGGCGACCGAGGGATTGCCGCTGGTGTCGCAAAAGTTGGCGAGCGTGAAGCCCTCGGCGGCGATGGCGTCCATGGACATCATCGAGCCGCCGCCGCCCGCACCGTGGAAGCCGATCAGCCCCTTGCTGGTCTGGGCTGGCCCGGGCTTGGCCTGCGTGTTCATCTGCGCGAAGAAGAATGTCCCGCGGTGGTCTTCCTGCTCGATGCGATACGCGATGCGTTCGAGCCAAGTGGGGGGATGATCGAGCTCACGCGCGATCTCGATGCCCAGCTCGGGATGACGGAAGACGGCGTAGTCATCGATGGTCATGCGGCAGTCGGCCGCCACGACGCGCCCGTCCGCCAGCACCACGAGCGGGTTGATCTCAACGCTCCGCGCCTCGACGGCGCGCCCCGCGTCGAACATCTTGCGTGCGGCGTCCGCGAGCTTGCTGCGCGAGGCCTCGGGCACGCCGGCCTTGGCGATCGCCGCCGCCAGCGCCGCGCTCTCCGGGCCCGCGGCGACATCGCAGGGGATCCGCGAGACCGTCGCGGCCCGTTCTTCGATGCCCGTGCCGCCGCCTCCTGCGATGAGGAGCATCGGCCGACGGGTCGAGTCGTCGATCGTGAGCGAGATGAAGAGCTCGTGTGCGATCTTGAGTTGTTCTTCGACCAGCACGTGCGTGACGGGGAAGTTGCCGACCTTCATCCCGAGCAGGCGTTTGGCCGCATCGAGGACTTCGGCCTCGCTGGCGGCAAAGACCACGCCCCCCATGGCCTTCCGACCGGTGGTCCACGCCTGGATCTTCACGACGACTGGGCCGCCTAGGTCACGTGCGAGCTTGGCGGCCTGTTCTGGGCTGGCCGCGACGCCGCCGCGCGGAACCTCAATGCCCCGGGCCTTCAGAACGGCTTTTCCTTCGTGTTCGTGGAGCCTGGCCACCGGTGAACGCCTCCCTCACGAGCCGCCGAATCGCCCGTGCCTAAAGCTTTGGACCCGCGACTCAGGAATCAAGAATAGTGCATCCGAAAATCAGCAAACCAGACCTGAAGGTCCGAGAAGATCGTCGATTCTGATCTCTTGAAGGGAAAGATCACGCGTGCCAGACTCCGCCCTCGAACTCTCGCGCCGCGTGATTCGCCTCGCGATGTCGCGCGGATTTGCCGACGCGGGGGTGACGCCGGTGGAGCCGTCGGCCTGGGCGGACGAGCTGCGCGCGTGGCTGGCGGCGGGCAAGCACGGGAGCATGGCGTACCTGGCCGCCAACGTCGTGGAAAGACTGGACCCTGCCAAGGCGATCGCCGGCGCTCGCTCGCTGGTGGTGGTCGCGGACCAGTACTGGGCACGCGGCCAGGACGCGGCGAGCGATGGCGAGTGCGATGATCCGCGGCATGGCAAGATCGCGCGATACGCGAGTGGTCGGGACTATCACGACGTCGTGAAGTGCCGCCTCCATGAACTGTGCGATGCGCTGCGAGGGGAGTATCCGGGCGAGCTGTTCCGCGCGTTTGTCGATACCGCGCCGGTGCTGGAGCGCGAGCACGCGGCCCGCGCGGGCCTCGGCTGGATCGGGAAGCACACGCTCCTGATCCACCCGCGCCGCGGGAGCTATTTCTTCCTCGGCGGCATCGCGACGTCGCTCGACCTTGCCGCCACTCCCGAGCGACGCCCCGAGCCCGATCACTGCGGCACGTGCACGCGGTGCATCGATGCCTGTCCGACGCGAGCCATCACGCCGCATTCCGTGGATGCCTCGCGCTGCGTCAGCTATCTCACGATCGAGCACCGTGGCGTAATCAGCGCCGAGTTCCACGAAGCGATCGGCGGCTGGCTCTACGGGTGCGACGTGTGCCAGGAGGTCTGCCCGCACAATTCGGCCCGGGTCGCGGCGAGCGACAGGATCGACGGCGAGGAGGCGGACGCGCGCGCGAACCACGCGCCGATCCCGGCGGAATACGCGGAGAAACGCCGCTCGCTCCCGCTGCTCGACGTGCTCAACTGGAAGATCGAGGACCGCTCACGCGTGCTCTCGGGCTCGGCCATGAAGCGAGCGACGCTCGCGATGCTCCGGCGCAACGCGATCATCGCTGGTGCGAACACGCTCCGCGGCGAGCATCGCGGCGCATTCGCCGCCCGGCTGCGGGAGATCGCCGGCGATGAGGGCGAGGATGCGATGGTGAGAGAAACCGCGAGGCAGACGCTCGATAGGCTCAGTCGTACATGTGCGCCGTGATCGAAGCGCCACTGCACCCGGAACTTCGCAAAGGCTCAATTCCGGCGTCCGAAGGACAGCCTTCGGGCTGACCGCCGCGATGATCGGGCGTGCGATCGCCGTACACTCAATTCATGGCGACACTGGTCTGCGTTCCCATCATGGTGACCGACGAGGCAAGCGCGCTGCGCGACGCCGCCGCCGCACGAGACTCGGGCGCCGACATCGTCGAGTTCCGCGTCGACGACTTCTTTGCGGGAACTGGCGACGCGGAGGACGCGGCCCGAATAGCGCGGCTTGTGTCGCGCTCGCCGCTCCCGTGCATCCTGACCTGCCGCCCGGCGTGGGAAGGCGGGCATTACGACGGCGACGACGATGTCCGCGTCGCGATGTTCGAGCGTGCGTGCGTGGGTCTCCAGAGCGGCGAGCACGCGCCCCGCTACATCGATGTCGAGCTCGCGGCGTACAACCGATCGGACAATCTTCGTCTCAAGGTAAACCTGTGCGTTGATCCGCGCGAGCGTGAGCACGCCCCGGGGTTGATCCTCTCGTCGCACGACTTTGATTCGCGCCCCGCCGACCTGACGCGGCGCATGCTCTCGATGCGCTCTCAGGAGGCGTCGCGTGTTCACAAGGTGGCGTTTCGCGCGCGGTCGCTGCGCGACAACATCGAGCTGTTCGAGCTGGTGCGTCACGCGGACCGCCCGATGATCGCGCTCGGGATGGGCGAGTTCGGGCTGATGAGCCGCGTGCTGGCGCCGAAGTTCGGGGCGTTCCTCACGTTCGCGAGCCTGCGCGATTCAGCCGCGACCGCGCCCGGGCAGCCGACGGTCGCGCAGCTCCTTGAGGCGTATCGATTCCGCTCGATCCGCGCGTCGACGAGGGTGTACGGCGTGATCGGCTGGCCCGTTTCGCACTCTCTCTCGCCGCGGATTCACAACGCGGGCTTCGGCGAGCTCGGCATCGACGCGGTGTACCTGCCCCTGCCGATCGCGGGCGGCGCGACGGCGCCGGACAACGATGCGAGCCTGAAGGCGACGCTGAGGGAGTTGGTCGAGTATTCCCCGCTGGATTTCAGTGGGTGCAGCGTGACGATCCCGCACAAAGAGAGCTTGGTGCGCATCGCGCGCGAGCTTGGGTGGGAGGTCGACGCCAGCGCCGCGATGATCGGCGCGGCCAACACGGTTGTGATCACACGCGAAGGTGAACTGGCCAGCGTGCGCATCTTCAACAGCGACGCGCCCGCAGCGATCGAGAGCATCAAGAGCGTGACGAAGGGCGGCTCGATCGTGGGTCTGACGATCGGTGTGGTCGGCGCGGGAGGGGCGGGGCGAGCGATCGCATTCGGCGCTGCGATGGCGGGCGCGACCCCGATCATCTTCAATCGAGATCGCGCACGTGCGGACGATTTGGCCAAAGCGGTTGCGAGCGCTACCGGAGTTGCGGCGCGGGCCGAGGCGTGGGAAGTGATGGCGGGCGCGTCGTGCGATGTATGGGTGAATTGCACACCGCTCGGCATGAAGAACGGCCCGGCGCCCGAAACGCTGGCGATTCCTGAGACGGCGCTCTCGCGGGGCGCGATTGTTATGGACACGGTCTATACGCCGCGCGAGACGCCGCTGGTGAAGAAGGCAAAGGAGCGAGGCTGCACGGTGGTCGAGGGGCTGGAGATGTTCGTGCGCCAGGCCGCGCTGCAGTTTAAGGCTTGGACGGGAAAGCCCTCGCCGATGGAATCGTTCCGGCGGACGGTGATTGCGGCGCTGGGGAGTTGAGGTGTCGGCATCGCGTTGTGCGATGTGACGCGATTGCGTGGTTCAGAAGTCGGCGGCCAGGCCGCTCGAGCGGAGGAGCGTGCGGAAGCTCTCGCTGAAGACGAAATTGTGGGACGGGAACTCGATGCCGGACATGTTCTGATCGATGTGGCTGAACATGAGGTCGATCGCCCCGATCTGCTCGGCGCTCCCGGGCCTGGCGGGGTCAAGGAGCTCGACGACGCCCGCGACCGAAGCGCCGGCCGCGTCAAACAGTGTCATATTCGCTGTGTAGCGGAGCGTGTCGCCGGGGATGGCGTCGCGCGAAAGCTCGACCTTGCCGACCTTGGCGAGGACAACTTTTTCTTTGAACGCGCCGGCGTGCCCGACGAGGATGCCGCCGGTCTGGGCCATGCCCTCGACGATCAGCGATGCCGGCATGACGGGCATGGGCGGACGCGTGGCGTCGCCGGCGAAATGATCGTGGAGGTGCTCTTCCGCGAGGCTGACGTGCTTGATTGAAACGCAGCGCGTCCGCGGCGTCAGTTCCAGCACGCGGTCGATCCACATCCAACGCATCGTTTTACGCCTTGCTCAGCTTGCGCTCGACAAAGCGGCAGAGCGAGTCGACCGTGAAGACCTGTGCGACCTTGGCAAGCTGCGGGTCCTTCTCGAATTCGGAGAAGTCAAAGTGCGGGAGCTTCTCCTTCATCGCAGCGATGCCCTTGGGCGTAACCTTGCCGTCCTTCACGTACTCGGGGTCCTGCGACACGCCTTGGGGGAACAGCTCGGCCTGGCCGATCTTGAAGCCGAAGGCTTGCTCGAGCTTGAAGCCGATGTCGAGGAAGTCGATCGACTCGGCGCCGAGGTCGCCGGTGAGGGTGGTGTTGGGCTGGACCTCGTCCTCGTCGACACCGAGGGCGTCAACCAGCACCTCGCGAACCTTTCCGAAGATCTCCTCACGAGTCATGCACGCGGCTCCTGCGATCCAGCCTCGCCACGCGTAGGACCCCCACGCCGGCGAATAGCTTCAATCCGATAAGTCCCCATGATAGCTCGCGGATCGCCCGTCCATTTTCCGAACTACGCGAAGGGGACGGGCATGGGATTTCGCGTCGGGTGTGGATGGGATGCGCGCGGCCGACCCAAACCCGGTTCGAGGATTCGATAGATTCGGCATCCGTCGTGCGGGAATCGACAGATCGTCAGCTCCGAGCGACGCGGGCGGGGCGGAGCGTAAGACGTCCCGAGCACGCGACTTCCGGAGTTGCCGAGCCGGGCTCGACCAGCAAAACCTCGCCCTTCAGGTCGTGTTCGTCGCCAGCCGCGGGCTTGGCCCGCTCGACGCGAACCTGCAGCGTGGCGCCGGGTTTGACGAACTTGCCGTATTTGAGCGCACGAACGCGTCCCAGGACCAGCGGTGTGGGATCGGTCCGGCCCAGGCTTGCGAGTTTTCGCCCCGCCTGCACCATCGCTTCCAGCATCATCACGCCGGGAAGCACGGGAAAGGTGGGGAAGTGATCCTGCAGATACTCCTCCGCCGCCGAGACGTGCTTGATGGTCACGATCCGGTCCGCGGACTGTTCGAGCACGCGATCGACAAGGTCAAAGTGCATGGGGAGACGATACCCCGGGCGGGCCACGCGGGCGCGGGTACGCTTCGACTGAAGCGGCGACGTGGCAGACCGGACAAACGCTCCCTCACGGTCGGGCTCCTGATGAAGAGCCCTGAATGGGACGGCGCGAGCGAAGTCGCGATGAGGATTTTGCGTGGCGAGCGTGAAGGACATCGCGATCTGCGTGCGGCACTGGGATTGGTCGGAGACCAGCCAGACGGTGTCGATTCTGTGCCGAGAGCATGGGCTGGTGCGTGCGGTGGTGAAGGGTGCGCGGCGAGAGGGCGCGCCGTTTTCAGGCGGGCTGGAACTGGCGACGCGGGGCGAGGCCGTCATGATCCTGAAGTCGGGTGACGCGATGGCGACGCTGACGGCGTGGGGACTCGTGGAGGCGTATCCGGCGATCCGTCGCTCGCTGGGCGCGTTCCATGCCGCGATGTACATGATCGACATCGCGCAGCGCGCGGTTCGCGAGCATGATCCCCATCCGCGCCTGTTCGACGTGCTGTCGGCAGCGCTCGAGCGGCTCGCGACGCCGGGCGAGGTCGCGCGGTCGTTGGTGTGGCTGCAGTGGGCGGCGCTGGCGGATACAGGTGTTGCGCCGGCGCTGGATCGCGATGTGGTGACGGGCGAGGTGATTGATCTGGCGGCGACTTCGCCGCTCGCCTTTGATCCCTCGCGCGGCGGGCTGGTTGTTGGTGCCGAGCGTGGAGACGTGTGGCGAATTCGCCCCGAGACGGTGCGGTTTCTCCGACGCGTGGGAGAGCAGTGGTCCCCTGAAGAGGTGTCGTTGTGGTTCTCGGACCCCGACGTAGGGGATGAAGTGATTGCGCGGGCTGGGAAGCTGCTTGCGAGCTTTTGGTTCGTGGCGCTCGGGTATTGGCCCACCACGGTTCGGTCGGTGTACGCCGGAATTGCCCACTCCAACCTTGGAAGGTCTGCTGAAGGGGGGGAAACCACCGGTCGATGAATAGTGGTCGGGGTTGAGGCCGATCTCGGCTCCGTTGTTGAGACCAGGGAAGGTCGAGCGTTCATGAATCGCGAGCTGCTTGAGGAAATCCTGAGCTGCCCTTCGTTGCCCTCGCTTCCGGCGGTGGCGGTGCGGGTCATCGAACTGACGGCCAGCGCCGACGTTTCGATGAAGGAGCTGGCGGCGACGATCGAGAACGATCAGGCACTGGCCGCCAAAGTCCTGCGCACGGTGAACTCGAGCTTTTACGGGCTGCGGACTCGGTGCGCGACGATCAGCAAGGCGCTGGTGATGCTGGGCCTTGGACCGGTCAAGACACTGGCGCTCGGATTCTCGCTGGTCTCATCGATCGGCGAGCAGGACGCACGATTCGACTACGTGAACTATTGGCGTCGCGGGTTGTACACCGCGGTGTCGTCAAAGTTGTTCGCCGAGGCCGCCAAGAAGAAGTGCTCGGAGGAGGCGTTCCTGGGCGGACTTCTGCAGGACGTTGGCGTGATGGCGTTGTATCGCGCCCTGGGGAACCGCTACCTGGACGTGATGAAGCAGGCGGGCGGCGACCATCGCAAGCTGGTGAAGTTCGAGCTGACCGATCTTGAAGTGCAGCACCCCGACATCGGCGCCATGCTGACCGAGCGCTGGAAACTCCCGCAGGACCTGGTGCTTCCGGTCAAGTATCACGAGCGGCCGACGGCGGCCCCGAAGGAATGCACCGACCTGGTGCGCCTGGTCGGACTTGGGAATCTGGCGCACGACGTGTTGAGCGATCCTGATCCGGGTCCGGCGCTGCGCCGGCTGTATCAGCGGGCGGAGCAGTGGTTCGGGTTGACGGCATCAACGGTGGACGGGTTACTCCGGCGCATCGCTGAGGCCGCCAAGGAACTTTCGACGCTCTTCAAGCTGGATACGGGTCTTGCGGCGGATGCGGAAGCGATCCTGACCAACGCCAGCAGGCAATTGCTGGAGATCACGAAGAACGGCGGGAATGGCTCGCAGCTCCTCGAGGGTCTGCAGCACGATCCGCTGACGGGCGCGGTGAGTCGCGAGGGCTTTGACTCGACGTTGCGCGAGGCGTTCCGTGCGTCGGTCGAGAATAAGGAGCCGATGGGCCTGCTTGAACTGACGATCGACGACTTCAAGCCGATCCGACAGGCGGTGCCCGACCTTGCGGACGAGGCGCTAATCGGCGTGACCGCACTGCTCAAGAAGCACTTTGAGCCCGCGGGCGGCGTGGTTTGCCGTGTGTCGGACGAGGTGTTTGCGATTCCGATGTCCGGCGTGACCAAGCAATCACTCGCGAAGGCGTGCGAGGAATTCCGGGCCGACCTGGTCCGCGCGTCCGGCGTGTGGTTGAAGGGCCGAATCCAGGGGCGGAGCACGTTCACGGCGAGCATCGGCGTGGCGCTGCACGAGCCTGAGAACTCCACGTTCCAGAGCGTTGAGCACCTGCTGACAGCGGCGACCAAGGGTCTGCAGGCGTCGCGCGCGTCGGGCGGCAACGCGGTGCGCGTGGTGTCGCAAAAGTCTGCGGCGTGACGATCGCGGATTGAGCGCTCGCGACGGCCGGCGCGAATTCAAGTGCAATCAACCAATCGCAATGCCGGTCGGGCGGTGGCTACGCCACGGGAGGCGTGGCCGTCGGCTTGTTCAGCCCGAGCTTCTTGAGCAGGCCCTTGAGGTCGCCGGGCCAAGGCGAATGGACATCGACCGTCGCGCCGGTGAGCGGGTGATCGAGCACGACGCGGTGCGAGTGGAGCGCCAGGCGCGGCGCCGCGTCGCGCACGCCGGGCGGTGCGTAGAGGTCATCGCCAAGGACCGGACAGCCGATGGCGTTGAGGTGGACGCGGATCTGGTGGAGGCGTCCGGTGAGCAGGCGGCATTCGACGAGCGACGCGACGCGCGAAGTCTCCAGCACCCGGTAGGCCGTGATCGCGGGCTTCCCGGCGCGCGAGATGCGGGCGAGGCGCGGCTTACCGGTGGGGCGGTGCGAGACATCGCGCGTGTGGTCTTCCGCGATCGGCATGCGCAGCACGCCCTTGGGCTCCTTGGGCGCGCCCTTGACGACGGCCCAATAGAACTTCTTGATGGCGTGGTTCTCAAACTGAGCCCGGAGGTTGTCATAGGAATCGGTGCGGAGCGCGACGATGAGGATGCCGCTGGTGGCCCGGTCAAGGCGGTGGAGGAGTCCAAAATCGCGTGATTGCCCGAGGTTCTGGAGCGCCGGGCCGAAGCGGGCGAACAGGCCGTTAAGCAGCGAGTCGTCCTCGTGGGCCAGCCCGGGCTGGGTCACGGTGCCGGGCGGTTTGTTGACGACGACAAGGGCGTCGTCCTCGAAGAGAACTTTGAACGTGACTTTGCCGTTGGGCTGAACGCTGAACGTGGGCACACGCACCTCAAGTTGTTGGCGGCGTGAACGCGCACGCGGCATGGTCAAGATACCAGCGGAGCTCGCCGCCCACCGGACGAACCGCCAGCCAGGGATGGAGTGTCGCGGGCGGCGCGTCACTCAGCATTTCGAGCGTGGCGCGGCACGACTCGCCCGGCGCGAGCATCGCGACAAAGCGAGCGGCGTTGAGCATGCGCCGCGTCATGGAGAATCGCTCGTCCAGCGGGCGCTGAAAGAACAGACGGTCCTCGGGGTCGGCTGGCATCGCGCGGAGCGAAGCAACCTCCTCGGGCGTGGGCACGCCGAGCAGTACGAAGTCGAGACGATCGTGCCCCTTCTCGCGCCAGCCCAAGTGCTCGCCCAGCTGACGCTCATATTCGAGCGCGGGATCGGCGGATGTGAAGGTGACGGCGTGGGCCTGCTCCGGTGGCATGTCGGACTGGTCGACGATCAGGCCAGCCAGCATCTCGAAATTCGCGGGTCGCGCGGGGCTCGGCGACGTGTGCTCATCCACGAGCCACAGGTGCGTTCGCTTCCACGGGATGTCGCGGAGCGGCGGGTCGTACATCAGGCGCCGGAGCAGCGGCGCGACCGGCGCCGATACCGAGATCGCCAGGTGAAAATCGCCGAACGCTCGAACGCAGTTGCGAGAGTGGATCAGGAGGTCCGCGGCGGCTGCATCGATCGCGTCGTCCGCGGCCTGGCGCACGATCACCGTCCCTGGGAGGCGGGGTGGGACGGGCTCGGGGACAAGGTCGTACGATTCGATCATCGCTCCGGCTATTGTGGGCGCTGGAAGGGCGGAACGCCAGTGGGGGCTGGCCCAAGAGGGACGCCTTTTGTGGGGGACCCGGCTGGCGTAGGCGGTTTCGGGCAAAGCCACGGCGGGAGATTCTGTGACACCTCTGGCGCGGATCATCGACGCGAACCTGAACCGAGCCCGAGAAGCGCTCCGCACGCTCGAGGACCTGGCGCGGTTCGTGCTGGACGATGAAGCGATCTGCACGCGGCTGAAGCGGGCGCGGCATGGGCTGGTTGAGGCCGCGGAGTCGCTGCCGATCGATCGGACCTCGCTCTTGGCATGGCGCGACACTCCGGGCGACGTGGGGACGCATGTCAGCGCTCCCGGCGAGTACCAGCGCACGACGGCGGGCGACATCGCGGCGGCGGCGTTCGGGCGGTTGCAGGAAGCGCTGCGCTCGATGGAGGAATGCAGCAAGGCGATGGGTGAGGGCTTGGACGCGGGCGCGAGTGATGGCGGAAACGCCGGTGTGAGCGCGGAAGGGGACGGCCGAGATTCGGCGCGCGTGGGATCGGGGATGAAAGCCGCGTCAAAGGCCGCCGGAGCGTTCGAGTCGATCCGCTACGAGTCCTATGAGCTGGAGCGAGTGCTGCTGCAACGCCTTTCCGCCGGGCGGGCGGGCCAGTGGACGCTGTGCGTTCTGCTCACGACGTCGATGTGCGCCCACCACTCGCTGTCGCGCGTCGCGGAGCTGTGCCTCGAGGGCGGCGCGTCGGCGCTGCAGGTGCGCGAGAAAGACATGGACGCACGCGAGTTCCTCGGCACGGTTCGGCGCGTGATGGAGATCGCGAGGCCCGCGGGCGTGCCGGTCATCGTCAACGATCGCGCGGACCTGGCGATGCTCGCCGGCGCGGCGGGCGTTCACGTCGGCCAGGGCGATCTCTCGGTGCGCGATGTTCGAAAGCTGGCGGGCTCGTCGCTCCTCGTGGGCGTTTCGACGACGAACCCGGAGCAGGCGCGGCGGGCGGCGGCGGACGGCGCGGACTACTGCGGCGTGGGCCCGATGTTCGCGACCACGACCAAGCAACGGGCGCCCGCGGGTGTCGGATACTTGCGGGAGTATCTCGCGGAGACGGCGTGCCGAAGCGTGCCGCACCTGGCGATCGGGGGCATCGGCCCGGACAACGTCGGCGAGCTGGTCGAGGCAGGCTGCCGCGGCGTGGCGGTGTCGGGCGCCGTGTGTCGGTCGAGCGACCCGCGGGGTGTGTGCGAAAGATTGGTCGCGGCGTTCAAGCGGTAGGTGCTCATTTGCGCCGGCGTCGCGGGCCGATACACTCCGGTATGCCCGTCACCTTTCAGCAGCATCGACTTTCCAACGGCCTGACGATCATCGCGGAGACCGACCCCTCGGCCCACACGACGGCCGCGGGTTTCTTCGTCAAGACCGGCGCGCGCGACGAGGCCGCCCCGGTCATGGGTGTCAGCCACTTCCTTGAACACATGATGTTCAAGGGCACCGACGACATCTCGGCGGAGGAGCTCAACCGGCGATTCGACGATCTTGGCGCCCGGAACAACGCATTCACCAGCGCCGAGATGACCTGCTTCTACGCGAGCGTGCTTCCCGAGCGGTTCGACGAGATGGTGTCGCTGCTCGCCAAGATGATGCGCCCGGCGCTCCGCCAGGCGGACTTCGACACCGAGAAGGGCGTGATTCTCGAAGAAATCGCGATGTACAAGGACAACCCGTTCTGGGTGCTGTACGAGGCCGCGATCGAGAAGCACTTCGGCACGCACCCGCTCTCGCACCGCGTGCTGGGCACGACCGAGACCATCACGGCGCTGCAGCGAGACCAGATGATGGACTATTTCCGGGCGCGCTATTCCGCGGACAACACGACGCTGGCGGCGGCGGGGCGCGTGGACTTTGCAAAGCTCGTCGCGCTCGCGGAGCGGATGTGCGGCTCGTGGGAGCGCACGGGCGCGGTCCGCGACGCCAACCGCCCGCGCCCCGTGGGCGGCGAGTTTACGATCGAAGACGAAAAGGTGAGCCGCGCGTACATCCTCGGGCTGGCCGATGCGCCGGCGATCGAGGACGAGCGGCGGTACGCGGCGGGGATGCTGGCGCAGGTTCTGGGATCGCCGGACAACAGCCTGCTCCACTGGGCGCTCATCGAGACTGGGCTCGCAGAAGAAGCCCAGGCCGCGTTCGATGCCCACGACGGCGTGGGGCACTATTTCATCTACGCCTCGGCGGACCCGGCGCGGATCGATGACGTGTGGGCGCAGGTGCAAACGCAGGTCGACCGATTGATCGACGCGGTGACGCCGGATGATCTGGAGCGGCTGCGCAACAAGGCCGCGACAGCACTGACGGTGGGCGGCGAGCGCCCGGGCGATCGCATGCATCGGCTTGGGCGTTTGTGGACGACAACGGCGCAGTACCGCCCGCTGGAGGCGGAACTGGAGCGCATCACGAAGGTGACGCTGGATGACCTTCGCGCCGTGGCGGCGGCGTATCCGATCAGGCCGGTGACGGTGGGGAAGCTGGTGCCGAAGGGTTGATGGGTTCGAACTCGCCGAGATTCCAGGCACGCCCGCAGTGGGCGCAGGCGGTGCAACCGTCGAAGGACGGCGCGGGAAATTCGTCGAGTTCTCCTCCGCAGTTGGCGCAGACGTGATGGCTGAGAAGCGTTGCACGGAATCGGCGGGGATTGACGATGCCTCGGCGCGCAACGTAGAGCACGACGCCCGCGATGAGGGCGGTCACGATGCCGACGAACACGATGTCGAAGACGCGATCGCGCGGGGCGGGATTGCGGATGATGAAGATCGCGACGTTGAAGGCGAGCCATCCCAGGATGGTGATTGGGAATGCGCGGCGGAGGCGGCGTTGGCCTTCAAACGATTCCTGACGCAGCAATTTGGCGGCGAGCTTGGTTGACGCTCGCGGCTGATTGGACCATTTGAGGATGGAGAATCCACGGAGGTCGAGGGGCACTCCGCGGTCGTCGGTACACCACTCAAAGGTCGTGCCGGTTCGGGTGAGCAGGACATCGACGGTGAGGTTGCTCGTAGCGATGTTGTCGGACTTGAGCGTCCAGCGATCGGGGTGCCACGCCGAGCCGCACTCGGGGCAGATGACCAGACCGTCCTCGTCGGCGCTCGACTTGGAAAGATCGCACGCGCAGACGCCGCAGCGTTGGTGGGCCGAGAGCCATGCGGTGAGCTGTGGCAATCGCTGTCGGAATGGGCCGGAGATGCGCGATGCAAAGGTGAACAAGATCGCGAATGTGAAGGGGACGCACAGCATCATGCACTGATACGGCGTCATCGCGGCGAGTTGTGATAGGGCTTGCGCGGGATTCGACAGGAACAAGGCGACGGAACCGATCGTTGCGACCACGATGATGAGCCGCATCCAGAAGTTGAAGAGACGATATCGAGCGGGTTCTTTCCCTCTGGGCCAGATCGCGCGGATCAATCTGCCCGGCCTTACGCGGGGCAGTTGCCGCCCGCGATCGTCAAGCGACTTCCCCAGGATGAGCCGGTTCCAACCCATGCGAATGGAGTATATCGGCAAGTCAGATTTGGCGGAAGCGATCTGACGGCGGAATGGGCCGGCCGCATTCGGGGCACATGGCGGCGGGCAGGCTCTGTTGGGTAGTAGAGGTTGAAGCCGTCGGCATAGACGTACGTTCGCTCCACGCCGCAAGGGTACCAAAAGTGCAGAGGCCGCCTTTCGGCAGCCTCGTCGCCCACGCCGAGGCGTGGGGGGGAATATCGCACGTTCAAGATAAGGATGCCAATGATCAAGCACCCTTGACTTTGGCCGCCTATCGGGCCCGTCGGCGCACGTCAGGGCTTTCTACCTCCCCTTGCTGTCCCCACGCGCGAAGATGCTCGCGACGTAGTTCAGGACGTCCGCGGCCGAGGTCTCGTTGTAGCCGAAGTTCTTGATGAGGCGCTGCTTCACGATGTCGATCTTCTGCTGCGTCTCGTCGTCGACGACGCTGCTCACCAGGTTCTTGAGCTTGATCGTGTCGCGCTGGTCCTCGAAGAGCTTGAGCTCCAGCGCGCGGTAGAGGCGAGCGTTGGTGTTGTACTCGAACTTCTTGCCGTCGAGCGCGAGCGCGCCGATGTAGTTCATGATCTCCTGGCGGAAATCGTCCTTGCGAGATTCGGGGATGTCGATCTTCTCCTCGATCGCGCGCATGAGGCGTTCGTCGGGCTCGTCGTACTTGCCGGTGTACTTGTTGAGCACCTTTTCCTTCTGGGTGCTGGCGCGGACGTTCTCGATGTAGTTGACGCACAGGCGTCGGATCGCGTCCTCATCGGCGCTGATGGCGCGCTGCACCTCGCCCTTGATGATGTCCTCGTATTCCTCTTTCACCACCGCGAGCAGCTCGCGATAGCGCTTCTTGGTGTTCTCGTCGCTGATGAGCGAATGATGCGACAGCCCGCCCTCCAGCTCATTGAGAACCATGAAGGGATTGATGCACTTGTCCTCGATCGCCTGGCGGCCGACGAGGGCGTTGCTGACTTTGTCCTGGATGTAGCGCGGCGAGATGCCGGCCATGCCCTCGCGCGGGGCCTCTTCCTTCAGCTCCTTCACGCTGTCCTCGGTGAAGCCGGGGATGTTCTTGCCGTTGTAGAGCTTGAGCTTCTGGAGCACGGTGAGCCCCGCCTTCTTGGGCTCTTCGAGGCGGGTGAGGACGGCCCACATGGCCGCGACCTCGAGCGTGTGCGGCGCGATGTGGATGTTGCGGATGCGATCGGCGCCGAAGTCCTTCTGGTAGATGCGGATCTCGTCGTCGAGACGGATGTTGTAGGGGACGTCGATCTTGATGGTGCGGTCGCGGAACGCCTCCATCATCTCGTTGGACTGGAGACGCTTGTACTCGGGCTCGTTGGTGTGCCCGAGGATCACCTCGTCGATGTGCGTCTGCGCAAACTTCTTGGGCTTGATGGAGTGCTCCTGGGTCGCGCCCAGGAGGTCATAGAGGAACGCGACGTCGAGCTTGAGGAGCTCGATGAACTCGCACACGCCGCGGTTGGCGATGTTCAGCTCGCCGTCGAAGTTGAAGGCGCGCGGGTCGGAGTCCGAGCCGTAGAGCGCGATCTTGCGGTAGTTGATGTCGCCCGTGAGTTCGGTGGAGTCCTGGTTCTTCTCGTCCTTGGGCTGGAAGGTGCCGATGCCGACGCGGTCCTTCTCGGAGAGCACGATGCGCCGGACCTTCACATGCCCCATGACCTTGCGCCAGTCGCCCTCGTAGAACTCCATGAGGTTGTCGAGCACGCGCCTGCAGAATGGGTCGGGCTCGCCCGCGATCCGCAGCTTGCCGTTGTGGTGCTTGGGCTTGAACGCGGCGTTCAGCTTGACCATGACCTCGTCGCGGGCCTCGCGCGGGATCAGGACCAGGGGCTCCTCGTGCATCGGGCAGGGATATTCGTGGGTCTTCCTGGCGCGCTTGCCCTGACCGCTGGGCGGCGAATCGGGCTCGGGAGATGCTTCACAGTGCTCATCGAGCATCCAGCTGAAGGTGTAGAGCGCGCCGTCGCTGGTGCGCGAGTAGGCCTCGATGCCCTTTTTCAGGAGGCGCGCGATGGTCGATTTGCTCGAACCGACCGGGCCGTGCAGGAGCAGGATGCGCTTGTCGGTGCCATAGCCCTCGGCGGCGGATCGGAGGAAATCGACGAGTTGCATAAGCGCGAAGTCGAGGCCGAAGATGCCGTCGGCACCGTTGTCGAAGGGGTCGGAGAAGAAGTGATAGCGGATGCACTCCTTCTTGAAGAGGCGGTAGCGATCGCAGCCGTACGACATGATGGCGTCGTAGAGGCGCTGGTAGGCATTGCGGACGACGCCGGGGTTCTCGCGGCAGATGTCGAGGTAATCCCAGAACGTGCCGGCCCAGTGCTGGTCCTGGTAACGACGCCGATCAAGGCGTGACTCGATCAGTGAAACCAGCTCTTCGCTCATGGGCGAGCCTCCATGCAGATGGACAGACCGGCGGTGCGTGCTGGCGCACATCGTCCTATCGGCACCGGGCGGGCCCCGCACAACTCGGACCCGCGATCTCTCCAGACTTCGATACGCACAATTCGTCCGGCGTATTCAGAATCTGAGGGGCGTTACACGCCCGCGCAATCTCCGCGCCGGTCGGGCGAAGGGTCAGGCCATGGAAACCCCGGCAATGGGGCTTCCGCCCGGGATTTGGGCAATTCCCACCGGTTCGGCCATACCACGGCACGGGGCAGGGCTTGGCACTAGGCTTGGGGCATGAGCACCGGCCCCAAGGTCTGCGTCGTGGGTTCCGTCAACATGGACATCGTGGTGCGCTGCCCGCGCCTTCCCAAGCCCGGCGAAACGCTCCTGGGCAGCTCGTACAAGGCCTTCCCGGGCGGCAAGGGCGCGAACCAGGCGGTGGCGGCGGCACGGCTGGGGGCTCGGGTCACCTTCGTCGGCGCGGTGGGCGACGATGCGCACGGGCGCGAGCTGGTCAAGACGCTCGAAGGCGAGGCGATTGACCTTTCGCACCTGTTCGTCCGCTCGGGACGGGCGTCAGGGCTGGCGATGATCACGGTGGCGGAGGGCGGCGAGAACACCATCATCGTCGCTCCGGGCGCGAACGCGACGCTCAGCGCGGACGAGGTCTCGTTGGCACGCTCCGCGATCGAAACGAGCGATGTTCTCTTGATGCAGCTCGAGACGCCGACGTCGGCTGTGCTCGCGGCGGCCAAGATCGCGTCCGACGCGGGCAAGCCCGTGATCCTCAACGCGGCGCCGGCCCGCGCGATCCCGCCTGAACTGTCGCGATTGCTGAGCGTGCTGATCGTGAACCGCACCGAGGCGGGAATCCTGGGCGGATTGGACCCGAGCGTGGAGCCGTCGCGGCTGGCACTGCGCTTGGCGGATACCGGGCCGACGGCGGTGGTGCTGACGTTGGGAAGCCAGGGCGCGGTGGTGGCGTACCGAAATCGTCCGAAGCGTGTGGGGAGTTTCTCGGTGCAGGCGATGGATTCGGTCGGCGCGGGCGACGCGTTCGCCGGCGCGCTGGCGTTCGGCTGGCCGGCGGTCCACGCCGCGTTCAGGGCCAAGAGCCCGGACGAGTTCGCGCTGCTCGACCTGGCGCTGGCGATGGCGTCGGCGGCGGGGGCGCTGGCGACGACCAAGGCGGGCGCGATCCCGTCGCTCCCGCACAAGGCCGAGGTCGACGCGATGGTCGCGCAGCACGTGGGGAGCATGTCATGAGCAGAACGATCGATCTTGGCGGCGCCTGGCGCTGCCGTGCGGATGCGGACGATCGCGGCGTGCGAGATCGCTGGTTCGTTTCGACGCCGAGCGAGGGCTGGAGTGTCATCGATCTGCCCGCGCCGGCCCAGCGGGCGCTCGGGGTGGGTCACAAGGGCGTGTCGTGGTATCAGCGGCAGGAGCCCGCGCCGGTGCTCGAGCCGGGCCAGCGGCTTTGGATGTGCTGCGAATCGGCTGCGACCGACGCGGAATTCTGGGTCAACGGCACGAGCATCGGTCGAAACGTGGGCGACTACATTCCATTCCAGTTCGAAGTGCCGAAGGAAGTCGCGAGTGGGGCCGCAAATGGAATGCTCAACATCGTGGCGCGGGTCGACCAGATTCATGCGCCGCCGCCCGCGCCGGGCGTTCTGGTGCAGAACGGGCATATCACCAAGGGCTTCCACGATGTGCTGAGTCTGCAGCACGCGGGGTTGTGGGGCCGCGTGACCATGCGCGTGACCGGAGCCAGCGCGATCCGCCCCGGCGGCGTGCGGATCATCGCGGATCCCGAGAGCGGCAAGCTGCGCGTGCTGGTTGAGCTGGTCGACGCGCATCCCGCGTCGCTGCGCGTCCGCATCGCCGACCCCGATGGGCACGAGGTCGCGACGCTGGAGGGCGACATTCCGCACGGCGCGTCGGCCCTGGAACTCCATGGGTGCGTGGTCTCGCCATCCCCTTGGAGCCCGGACACGCCGTCGCTCTACAACGCAAGCGTGGAGGTCCTGTGCAAGGGCGCGTGCTCGGACGCACGCGACATTCGCTTCGGCTTCCGCAGCGTGCGTGTCGGCGGGCCTAACAACTCGCGCATCTTGCTCAACGACCACCCGTTCCAGATCCGTGGCGTGCTCCACTGGGGGCACGAGCCCGCGCACATCTCGCCTACGCCCTCGCGCGGCCAGGTGCGGGCCGAGTTCGCGATGCTCCGCCGCATGGGATTCAACTGCGTCTGCCTGTGCATGGTCTCGATGCCCGAGTACTACTACAACCTCGCTGACGAGATGGGCATGCTGATCTGGCAGGAGCATCCCGTGTGGAAGTCACCCATGGGCGACGAGCACATCCCGGAGTATCAGCGACTGTTTGCGGAGTATTTCCGACGCGACCGCAATCATCCGTCGGTCATCCTCGTCAGCGGGAGCTGCGAGCACGAGAACTTCAACAAGAAGCTCGGCGCATGGTGGTGGGATCGCGCCAAGGAGGAACTGCCCGATCGCCTCGTGCAGGTGCAGACGGCGTTCATCGACTGGGCCGACCCCGATCGCGTCGATCTCTACGACGAGCACGTGTACGACAACTCGGGGCGTTGGATCAATTTCCTGGAGGACGTGCAGGCCAAGATCGCGGGGCTCACGCCCCGGCCGTTCATCATGGGCGAGACGATCATCGCCAACGCGTGGCCCGACACGCGGGCGCTGGCGGCGCTAGCCAAGCAGTCGCCGCGTCCCTGGTATCTGACCAAGGGGATGGATGAGTGTGCGGCGCTGGAAACCCGCGTGGAAGCGCGCTGGGGGAGCGAGACTCTCGCGAGGTTCCGGCGTCAGGCTGACGCATTCACGATCGGCATCCGCAAGTTCCAGGTCGAGGCGTTCCGCGCCTATGAGAATCACGCGGGCTGGGTGATGAACCACATCCGCGATGTGCCGGCCTGCCGCTGCGGGTACATGGACGACCTGGATCGCTGGCGTTACACTCCCGAGCAGACGCTCCCTTGGCTCGCCGACGCGACCCTGCTCCTGCGCATGCCGGGCCAGTCGCTCGCGACGTATCCGGGCGCGGCGACGCTCGCCATTCGCCTGGCGAACTTCGCCGGTCGCGATATCGCGGGCGAGATCGCGCTCGCGGACGACTTCGGCGAGCACCAGGCCGCGACTATCGCGGCCGAATCCGGCTCGGTCGCGGATGTTCCCTTCGAATTGAACCACCCCGAAGTTCGCGTGCCGACCAGACGCACGATCGAGGCGAAGCTCGCGGGCGTGCCCACGAATTCGTGGGGAATCTGGATCTTTCCGAAACGCCACGAATATCGGGCGAGCGACGGCGTCCGCGTGTTCGCCGGCGCGCCGTTCAGCGACGCCGAGCGAGAGATCGAGTTCGAGGAGCGGTCTTACAGCAGCGGCTGGGGCTTGCGGTGCGTCTCGTGGACGCCGCGATTGCCCGATCCCGCGGCGCTCCTGCCCGGTGTCGCGGCGTGCGACGAATCGCACCTGGACGCCAAGGTGCTGGTCACGCACCGGCTCACGAGCCGAATCATCAACTGGATCGCGCTGGGCGGGCGTGCAGTCCTGCTGGCGTCGAGATTGAAGGGCGGCATGGAGTCCGCGTTCATCAATTTCTACGGGCAGGTGCCGCTGGTGATCGAGGGAAGCGAGCGGGCCTGGCCCATCTCCGGGGGCGAGAGCGACTGGATCGTGGACCTGATCCATCACGATCTATCGCTACGCTCGGCGCGGGCGATCCCCACCGAGGCCCGCGGCCTGCTCGAACAGATCGAGCCGATCATCCGTCTGGTCTTCACCCACGACGCCGGCGTCCCCAAGCGACTCGACTCCGTTTTCTCGACCCGGATCGGGCGCGGCATGCTGGTCGTCTCGTGCATCGATCACGTGTCCGTGTCGGGTGGGTACCTGCTGGATCGACTGATCGCGTACGCACGCGACGGCGAGTTGCCTCCCCACGAACTGCAGACCCCCGAGGCGTACGCGCTGGAATAGAAGAGATCGATCGTGCTGGGTTTGCCGACGCCCGTCCGCCGGGCTAACCTATCCGTCCACACCTTGCGGCTGTGGCGGAACTGGCAGACGCGCTAGATTCAGGTTCTAGTGGGGTAACACCCGTGGAGGTTCGACTCCTCTCAGCCGCATTTTCTTGATTCACCGCCCTCGGAGGATTCGACCATGGGCTTTGCTGACATGGAAAGGACCGACAAGATGAAGCTCTTCCTCGCCATCGGCGTGCTTGTCGTCGCGATGGGCGTCATCGGCTGGTACACGCTGGGCGGCAGCGGCGGGGGGACTTCTGACGGGGCGAAGGCTCCCCCGGCACCCACCTCGGTCACGCCCGGAAGCAAGGAAAGGCCCGCGAGCAATCGACGTGGCATGCCCGGCGGCGACAAGTAGCTTGCGAGTCGTGACGCTTCGCACGGACGCCCTCGCGCGGTAGGCTGTGGGCGTGTCTCTCCTTTACGCCGGTATCGATGAAGCCGGGTTCGGCCCGCTCCTGGGCCCGATGTGCGTGGCGCTCTGCGCGCTCCGAATCGATCCCTGGCGCGACGGCGATCCGCCGCCCGATCCCTGGTCGATGCTGGAACCCATCGTGTCGCGCGAGCCCGCGCGGTCCAAAGGCGTGACGCCGATCCCGGTCGCGGATTCCAAGCGGCTCAAACTCCCCAACTCCGTCGCGAGCGGCAAGCCCCTGCTCCACCTCGAGCGCGGCGTGCTTTCGTTCCTCCGCGCATCGGGGATCGAGCCGCCGGCCGATGACCGGGCGCTCTTCGACGCGATCAAGCTCTCGATCCCCGGGCATCCGTGCTATCGCGGCGAGCCCACGCCGCTCCCCACCGCGTGGCGGCCCGAGCAGCTCTCGATCGCGGTGAACCAGCTCACGCCCGCGATGAATCGCGCGGGTGTTTCTATGGCGGGGCTGTCGTGCCTGTCGATCGACGAGCCGCAGTTCAATTCGATCATCGAGAAGACCGGCTCCAAGGCGTCGGTGTCGTTGTGGGCGGTGCGTGAGCTGATCCATCAGGCGCTGGCTCTGAGCACCGACCCATCGGAGTCGATCCGCATCGTATGCGATCGCCTGGGTGGACGCGAGGATTACACCAAGCCCCTGGAGCGAATGCTCCCGGGCGCGAGCATCACGCCCCTGGAACACGCCGAGCACCACAGCCGATACTCGATCACGCTCACGGATTCGCGCGTGGTGATCGTTCACTTCCAGACCGAGGCTGAATCGGCCCATTTTCCGGTCGCGCTCGCCTCGATGACGGCCAAGTACGCGCGGGAGCTCTTGATGGCCCGCTTCAACCGCTACTTCGGTGCGCGGGCCCGTGACCTCGGCGTCGAGCTCAAGCCCACCGCGGGTTACACGCTCGACGCCCGACGCTGGCTCGCCGACGCCCGAGATATCCTGAGCGATGCCGAGCGATCGGCGATCGTCCGCAACGCGTAAAGTCACCCGATGAGTCTCGCCAAACGCATGCTCGATCTTGCCGCCCGCCACGCGCTGCGTGCCGCGGGTGTTGTCGAGCCCAATCCGCTTGTGGGCTGCGTGATCGCGCGGGGCGATCAGGTTCTGGGCATCGGGCATCATCGCAGGTTCGGCGGGCTGCACGCGGAGCGCGAGGCGCTGGCGTCGTGCAAGCGGCAAGCGAACGAACCACGCGGCGCCTCGGCCTATGTCACGCTCGAGCCCTGCAACGGCCGGGGCAAGCAGCCGGCCTGCGTCGACGCGCTGCTCGACGCCGGGATCGCGCACGTCGTCTACGCCGTCGCCGACCCGAACCCGGGCAAGTCGGGCGGGGCGGCCCGCCTGTCGTCGCACGGTGTGTCGGTCGAATATTCGCGTGAGAGCCCGCTGGCGTGCTCGCTGGCCCAGCCGTTCTTGCGGAGACTGGCGACGGGCAGGCCCTGGGTGATCGCCAAGTGGGCCCAGACGATCGACGGCCGCGTCGCGACCCGCACCGGCGAATCCAAGTGGATCAGCAACCCGCGCTCGCGCATCCGCGTGCACTGCATGCGCGCCCGCGTCGACGCCATGCTGACGGGCATGGGCACAATCCTGTCCGATGATCCGATGCTCAACGCCCGCGACGTGCGACGCGTTCGCCGCCTGGCGCGCCGCGTGGTCGTCGACAGCGACCTCGATATCCCGCCCGAGTGCGCCATCGTGAACACGGCCTCGGAAATCCCGACCATCGTCGCCTGCGATCAGGACCTCTCGAGCAGCGGCATCACGGCGCCGCGCCGCACGATGCTGCGCGACAAGGGTGTTGAGATCATCGGCGTTCGTGCCGACGAACGCGGCGGGATCGACCTCGGTCACATGCTCGAGCGGCTCTCCGCGGACTTCGGCGTCTCAAGCGTGCTGGTCGAGGCCGGGCCGCGGCTCCTGGGCTCGCTGATGCGTGACGATCTCATCGACGAGGCGGTGGTGTACATCGCGCCGCTCCTCTTCGGCGACGAGATGGCGCGATCGTCGATCGAGGGGCACATCGTGGGCTCGTTGGCGGGCGTGCCGCGCTTCGGTGTGCACCGCGTTACGCGCGTGGGCGACGATATCGAAGTGACATACCGGCGGCGCTCCGAATAAGCGCCCTCGCCCCGCTACGACCCCCGCTTCCAGAACGCCAGCGATTCCTGCACCGTCGCCTTGATCACGCCCGCATTGGTCTGCACGCCCAGTGCGGTCCCGCTCGTGGAGCGTTCCCACTTCACCTGCGCAAAGCAGACCGGCGCTGCGCCCAGCATCGGCGCGACCGTTGAACTCGTCACCGCGCCCACGACCGTTCCCTCGGCCTCAGGAGAAATGGCGCCGTCCAGCACCGCCGCTCCACCCGCCGGGAGCGCCGGCTCGCCCGCCGCCTCATCGATCACGCGGTCAAGCCGTAGCGCGACGAGGCACTGCTTGGGATGCCCGCGGCTGTGCATCCTCGCCACGATCTCCTGCCCGAGGTAGCACCCCTTGGTAAAGCTCACGCGATCCGCGAGCACGCCCGACTCCGCCGGGAGCGATTCGGGCCCGAAGTCGATGTTGTAGAGCGGCGTGCCGGCCTCGATCCTCGCGATGTTGAACGCGTGCCAGCCCACGCGAGCGAGCCCCACGCGTCGGTTCAGTGATGCCGGCTCGCTCGACCGCAACGCGGCCGCGCCGGATTCCCGCTCGCCCGCTCGCTCGATCAGCGCCTCGTAAAGGCGTGCCGCGTCATCCATCGCGCACAGGAGCTCTACGCCGATTTCGCCCGTCGCGTCGGAGCGCCACAGGGTCACTGGCACGTCCGCGAGTTCCGCTTCGATCGCACCGCCCTCGGGCGGGAGCGACGCTCCCAAACCCGCCAGCAACTCCGCGGTCGTCGGCCCGTAAATCGCTAGGCGATACGTCTCGCCTGACAAATCGCGCAGGCTCGCGTCCTCCGTAATGATGAACGACGAAAGGCTGGTCGCGGCGCGTTCCAGCGCGAGAATGTCGACGTCGATCAGCGTGCGCCCCGCCAGATGCACGACCTGCATGTCCGCGTCGATGCGACCCTTGCGGTTGAGCCAGAACGCGCGTCGCACCGACCCGGGCTGCACACCCTTCAGTTCCTGCGTCAACATGCGATTCAGAAAATCGAGGCGATCCGCGCCCGTCAGTTCAATCGTCGCTCGCATCGCCTGGTCGAGCAGGCCCGCGTGCTTGCGGATCGCGGCGTACTCGATCTCGAGCTCGCCGAAGATCTGCGGCACGTCCACTGGGACGCCGCCCACGCCCTCGGTCGGCCCGTACACCGCCAGCATCGCACCGGCCTGTTCGTGAAGTGGTCGCAGCGGTGTCCGGCGTCCCATCGCGTTCTCCCGTCGAAATCGGCAACTTCGTCCCCGGCGCGAGGGTATGCTCTTCCAGCCGCGCGAGTGTGCGGCGATGATTGAAAGGCTCTCTCGTGAATATCGATCTTCTCAAGCGTCTCTGCGAAACCCCCGGCGTCCCCGGCCGCGAAGAACGCGTCCGCAAGCTCATCGAATCCGAGATCAGCGGCCTGTTCGACGAGGTGCGCACCGACGCCATGGGCTCCCTCATCTGCACCCGCCACCCGCGCAAGGGAAAGAAGCCCGCCAAGAAGAAGTCCGACGCTCGCCCGACCCGCGTCATGCTCCTCTGCCACATGGACGAGATCGGCTTCTACGTCACCGCCATCGACAGCAAGGGCTTCCTGTGGATGAACCCCGCCGGCGGCTTCGACACCCGCAACCTCTTCTCGCGCCGCGTGCTCGTGTGCGCCGATTCGGGCGACTACAAGGGCGTGATGAACCCCGGCGGACGCCCGGTCCACATCTCGTCGCCCAAGGATCGTGAGAAGGTGCCGGAGGTCAAGGAGTTCTTCGTCGACATCGGCCTGCCCGGCGACCAGGTCAAGAAGAAGATCAAGGTTGGCGACTACGTCGTCATGGACGAGCCGCTCATCGAAGTGGGCAACAAGCTGGTCAGCAAGGCGATGGACAATCGCGTCGCGTGCTGGCTGGGCATCGAGTCGGTGCGCCAGCTCGACAAGTCCGGTGAAGGCAACTCGTGCGAGGTCGTCGTTGCGTTCACGACGCAGGAAGAAGTGGGGCTCCGCGGCGCCAAGACCGCGTCCCACGCCGTCGCTCCCGATGTCGGCCTGGGTATCGACGTCACCCTCTCCTGCGACACGCCCGGCGTGCCCGAGGAAGAAGCGGTGACCGTGCAAGGGCGCGGGTTCGGCCTGCACATCAAGGACTCGTCGTTCATCAGCGATTACGCGCTGACCGCCGAGTTCGAGGAACTCGCCAAGAAGAAGAAGATCGCCTACCAGCGGACCATCCTGGCCGCCGGCGGTCAGGACGGCGCGGCGGCCCAGCAGGCGGCGGCGGGCGCCCGGGCCCTGGGTATCACCGTCGGCACGCGGTACATCCACACTGTGACCGAGATGATCGACAAGAAGGACCTGGCCGCGGCCCGCGATATCCTTGCGGCGTACATGGCGAAGGCATAAACGAACAAGCGATCGCGGACCTTCGCGACTCGAGCATCGAACGAATCACCTCACGGACCCGACTTCGGGTCCGTGTTTCTTTTTTCCGTGGTCGCGTCGGTGCATGCGACTCAACCCGCGACGATCCCGCGTCCGATGCCTCAAAAAAACACGCCGACCACCCTCCCGGCGATCGGCGCGGGTGATTCCCGTGTTGGATGTGCGATCGCGCGATCCCCGCGCGACGCAGGCGGACCGACCTTGTCTCAATGCACCAGGTTCGTGGCGGCCTCGATCGACTCGATGACCTGACGGAGCTGGAACGGCTTCTTGAGGAAACCGTCGTAGCCCTGCCCGCGCAGGCCGTGGGCCTGGCCGTCCGTGAGCTTGCCGCTCATGGCGACGATCTTGGTGAACTGCAGGTGCTCGTTCTTTCGGACCATGTCCATGAAGGCCTTGCCGTCGCCCTCGCCTCCGATGTGGAGATCGAGAAGGATGCAGTGGGGCTTGAAGCGTTCGCACTCCATGCCGGCTTGGAACCCCGAGAGCGCGGTGCGCACCTCGTAGTTGGTCTGTTCGGTGAGGATCTTCTCCATGGTCTTGACGATCTCGCGTTCGTCGTCCACGATGAGCACGCGCGTGCGACCGCTCGAAATCCCCTCCAGCGGGATGTTGTGCGCCTTCATGAACTTGATCAGTTCGGCGGTCGGGATGCGTCGGTCACGCGAGCCCGGGATCCGGTACCCCTTCAGGGTGCCGGAGTCGAACCATTTGGAGACGGTGCGCGGCGCCACGTTGCAGATCTTCGCCACTTCACCGGTCGTCAGGACTTCTTTTTCGATGGGCATCGTCTCACCTCGAATCACGCAGGGGTGGGCGTGCCGAGCACTCGGCCCCCGGAGACTCCGGTAGATCGGCGTCAATCCAACCCCTCTTGACCGCAGAATCGATCCCGACGGAAAGTTCCCGTTCTGGGACCCTCGGGACACCCCCCGGATTGACATGCCCAAGCACGCCCCGTTACAGTGACCTCCCCTCGATTCGCACCCCTGACGCATCAGCGGCGGGCTCGGTGTCGTATCGGGGCCAACCTATCGGGCGGAGCGACCGCACCAAAGCCGCTCCCCCGTCCACGCGACCTCGGGCCAACCACCCGTCCTGCGTGGCGTTTTCCCGAAGATTCCCGTTCGTTCCGGCCTCGCCGAGCAGGAGCCAATCGTGTCGAAGTTTGCCCGCCGCCCGGTTCTTTCCGCCCTGCCCCTTGTTCTGCTCTCTCTGGCCGGCCTGCCCGCCGGCATCGCGCACGCCCAGAATGCGCCCGCGAATGAGGCCCAGCCCGCCGAGAAGGCGGCCCCCGCCGATCTGCTCAAGGATTTCATCTACTACACCCGCATCGACAACTACGAGGTCGCCGCGGGGTATCTCCGCCAGTTGAAGGACCTGAACCTCAAGCCCGTCGAGCTCGTGCAGCTCGTCGAAGGCTCGGACCAGAAGGACCGCTTCGAGCAGACTGTCCCCCGCGCCATGCGGAAAGCGGAGCTTGAGGAGCTGGCTGGCTGGCTCTTCAAGACCTACGAGCAGGGCAAGCTCGAACGGGCCCGCGACCCGGAGCAGATTAAGGCGAATATTGCGCTTTTGTCTGGCACCATCCGTGGGCGGCTCATGGGCAGCGAGCGCCTGAAGATGGCGGGCGAGTACGCCATGCCGCAGCTTCTGGCCTCGTTCCTCGACCGTAACAACCCGGCGGTCTCCAGCCAGGTTCGCCAGGTCATCGTGTCACTCGGTTCTGACGCGGTGATTCCGCTGGTGACAGCTCTGCCGAAGCTCTCGGCGGAGCAGCAGGAATTGGTTGTAAATCTCGTGGCTGACGTTCCTTACGCAACATCGATCCCGTTCCTTTCCGATCTGGCCGCGAGCAGCTCGGTCCAGCCGGTGAAGGACGCGTGCCAGCGCGCGATCGAGCGATTGGGCGGCGCGCCAGCGGGAGCGGATGTTGCCGGGCTGTACCAGTCGCTGGCTGAGAGCTATTACCAGGAGCGGAAGGAACTTACGAGCTTTGCGGGCGAGGATTTCCAGCTCCTCTGGTCCTTCGATCCGGGCTCGGGCCTGCTCATGAGCGCGATCCGGACGCCGGTCTACCACGAGGCGATGGCGATGCGGCTGGCGACCCGCTCGCTCGAGCTACGGCCCGATAACGCTGATGCCTTGGCCTTGTGGGTTTCGTCGAATTTCTCCCGAGAGATCGACACCCCCGCTGGCTATGAGAACCCGACCTACGCCAAGGGGCGCCGCGACGCGATGTACTATGCCGTCGCCTCGGGTGCCGGGGTGGGCCAGCGAGTTCTCGGACGTGCCCTTGCGACCAACGACACGCCGCTGGCGCGTCGTGCGATCGCAGCAATCGAGCAGACGGCTGGCGGCACCTCGCTGTGGGCCGACACCGCCGGGCAGCGGCCTCTTCTCGCCGCTCTGACTTACCCGAACCGGCGCGTCCAGTTTGATGCTGCGTTGGCACTTGCGGCCGCCCAGCCCAATACGGCGTTCGACGGTTCGGAGCGTGTCGTTCCGATCCTGGCTGGCGCGATCCACGAGAGCGCCAACATGGTCGCGGCCGTGGTCGCTCCGGATAACGAAACGTACCAGGCCGTGCGCGGCATGCTGGAGCGCATGAAGTTCTCCGTGCTGCCTTATGGCAAGACGCTGGACGAGCTTGCGCCGGCGATCGCGGAGTCGGCGAGCGTCGACCTCGTGGTGTCCGCCAATCTTTCGGGTGATGCGACTCCCGCGTTCATCGATCAGGTGCGTGGCACGTCGCGGGTTTCCGCGGCCCCGATCATGGTGCTGACCCGCGCCGACGTGTATCAGTCGCTGCGCCGACGTTATGAGACCGACCAGACGGTCGCGGTGCGCCAGAGTGCGCTTGCCGAGGCGGCGGTCGCCAAGGCGATCCAGCAGTTGATCGACGAGGCGTCGGGCGGCGCGCTGAACGCCGACGAAGCCTCTTCTTACGCGAAGCGTTCGCTCGCTGCCCTGCGGGACCTCGCGGTGTCCGGTAACTCGGTGCTGAACGTATCCGAGTCAACCACGGCGTTGATCGCCGCGCTCGGCGAGCGGAAGGGCGCGATGCGTCTGGACATCGCGGAGATTCTGGCCCGCATCGGTCAGGATCGCTCGCAGATCGCGCTGATGGACGCCGCCATGGCGTCGTCGGGCGCCGAGCGCGTCGCGCTCATGCACAAGGTGACGGCGTCGGCCCGGCGCTTCGGCTCGATGCTCCAGCCGCGGCATGTTGATCAGATTGTCGAGCTGGTCGCCAAGGGCCCTGACGCTGAGGCGAATGCGGCTGCGGCGCTCCTGGGGGCCCTTGGGATGAAGGACAACCGAGTTGTCCCGCTGATCCTGGAGCACGCGAAGAAGTAAGCCGGAGCGTCCGCCTTTCCTCATGTGCCGGAGTATGGGAGATCGCTGCAATACAGCGGCAGTGGCACGCCGCTGCGCCATTGATTGAATTCACAGCCTCAGAATCGCCCACCCTGGACGGGTGGAATCGTTGTTGCGCGAGGCGCGATCGGAGGAGTTCTGGGCATCAGCGTACTCCCGAAGTCCGGCATCGATCGTGACTGGACCACATCTTCAGGATGCAGTCGATCGTCCTTCGCGCGGCCTCGGTGAACATGGTGTTCCGCTGGCGGCTGCGGGGCGAGAGCCCGGTGGGGAACGCCGGGCCACGCAGAGCAAGACCTCCTCTGTCGCAATTGGGGCCCGCCAATGCCGGTGTATTCACTTGTCAAAGACGCCGGGGTTGCGCGGCGGGTGATGGGCCGCCGGTTGGCCCCGGTGAGGGCGCGGGGTACACACACGCTCTCCATCCAGGGGGCGGACGGACACTTTGGTGCGCACGGAAGCGGTTGTAAGTAGGCACTAGGCACTAGGCACTTGGCACTAGGGAAGAGCGGAAATACAGGCCGGGGATGGAGTTGCGCGAGGGAAGAACGCTCGCGAAGATTTTTTTTCGGGAATCTGGAAAGAGGGGAAAAAGACGGACGCTTTGGTGCGCACCAAGGTGGTTGTAGGCGGGGGCTAACCGAGAGAGCGGGAGTGGGGAATGGGGAGTCGGGAGTGGGGAGAACGAAGTGAGGGAACTCGAAGGGCTCGAAGGTGAGCCGCGGCATTCGTGATTCGGCATTCGGAAGAGCAGTTTGAGTCCGTGTTGACTCAGGCTGGTCGGCACGAGCACCCCCTCGCGGTGCGATGACAATGGGACGTGCATTTCGGGGGTTTCGCTCGCGGACTCGCTCAACCCCCGGCTGCTAACGGCCAGCCCTCCGGGCTGGGGAGCGGATTCCAGCAGAGCAGTGGTGAGGTGTCAGCCGACGTCGCCGAGGGCGAGGCCCTGGCCGTGGGCCTTGAGGACGCGGCGTTTCAGCAGAGATTCCTCGGGGCGGTCGAGGGTCGGCGAGCGGGCGACCCAGTCCATCGCGTCGCGGCGGGCCATGGCGAGGAGGTCCCGGTCGCGCACGAGGTCGGCGACGCGGAAGGCGGGCGCGCCGGACTGACGCGAGCCGAAGAGCTCGCCCATGCCGCGCAGCTCGAAGTCCTTTTCGGCGAGCGCAAAGCCGTCGCCGGTGGCGGCGATGGCGGCGAGGCGTGCGCGGGCATCCTCGGTGGTTGGGTCGGCGATGAGGATGCAGACGGATTCGTGCGGGCCGCGGCCCACGCGTCCGCGGAGCTGGTGGAGCTGCGAGAGCCCGAAGCGATCGGCCTGCTCGATCACCATGACGGCGGCGTTGGGGACGTCGACGCCGACCTCGATGACGGTGGTCGCGACGAGCACGTCGATGCGGGCGTCGCGGAAGGACTGCATGATGCGTTCGCGATCGCGCGACGGGAGCCGCCCGTGGACCGCTTCGACGCGGCGTGATTTGAGCGGGCCTTTGGTGAGTTGCTCGAGCACGTCGGTCACGCCGCGGATGTCGGCGCCGGAGGCGTCCTCGCTGGCGTCGATGGCGGGGACGACGACGTAGGCCTGCTGGCCTTTTTCGAGGCGTTTGTCGACGAACGAATAGACCTCGTCGCGCTGCGGCGATTGGACGACGCGGGTGCGGATGGGCTTGCGCCCCGCGGGGAGCGAGCGGATGGTTGAGACATCAAGATCGCCGAAGATCGTGATCGCGAGCGTGCGCGGGATGGGCGTGGCGGTCATGACCAGGACGTGCGGCGTGACGCCTTGAGCGCCGGGGGAGTCCTCCTTGGAGACCGCGCCCTTGGAGCGGAGCGCGGCACGCTGGTGCACGCCGAAGCGGTGCTGCTCGTCGATGACGGCGACGGCGAGCGACCTGAACTCGACCTGGTCGGTGAGGAGTGCGTGGGTGCCGATGAGGAGGTCGATCTGCCCTTCGCGCAGGGCCGAGAGGAGTGCGTCGCGGGCGTCGCCGGTGACGCTGGCGGTGAGGAGCGCGACGCGGACGCGCGAGCCATCGAGCATGCGCGAGATCGACGCGAAGTGCTGCTCAGCCAGGAGCTCAGTGGGCGCCATGAGGGCGGACTGATGGCCGTCGGCGACGGCGAGGAGCATGGCGTAGAGCGCGACGACGGTCTTGCCCGAGCCGACGTCGCCCTGGATGAGGCGGTTGGAGGGCACGGGGGAGGAGAGATCGGCGGTGATCTCCTTGATCACTTCGTTCTGCGCGGCGGTGAGCTGGAAGGGGAAGCGAGCGCGGATGTGCGCGTCGAGCTTCGGGCTCCAGGGGAGCGCGGGGGCGCGCAGGCGCGTGCGCAGCTCGGCCCGCTTGAGCGCGACGGAGACCTGGAGCATCAGCAACTCGTCGTAGGCCAGGCGGCGAACGGCCCGCGCCGCTTCTTCCATGGTCTCCGGGCGGTGGAGCATCCGGTACGCCTCGCGCAGCTCGGGAAGATCGCGCGCGGCGCGGAAGGACTCGGGCAAATGGTCCTCGAGCTGCGGGAGCGCTTCGTCGAGGACGGCGTCGATGGCGCGCTCGATCCGCGCGCTATCGATCTCCTCGCTGGCGGGGTAGACGGCTCGGATTCTGGCTTCGCGTCGATCGGGCTCGGAGTTCTCGGGGCGGAGGGGTTCGAGCTTGGGGTTGGTGAGTTGCAGGCCGTAGCCGAAGGACTTGGCCTTGCCCTGCACTCGGACGCGCATGCCGGGGATGACCTTGTCGCGCATGTAGGGAGCGTTGAACCAGACGAGATCGAGGCGGCCGGTGGCGTCCATGAGGACGGCCTCGAAGCGTGAGCGTTTGCCGTTGCCGACGGGGCGTGTCGCGACGATTTCGCCGCGAGTGCTGACGATCTGGCCGGGGAGGAGCTCGCGGACGTTGGCCTCGGCCTCGTGGCGCTCGTGTCGGAGGGGGATGTGGGCGATGAGCTTGCCGACGTTTGTGAGGCCGAGGGCGGCGAGCTGGTCGGCGGTGCGCTGGCCGATCCCCTTGATCGGAGCGAGGGGCGAGGTGAGGGAGATGGAGGCGGCGTCGGGCATGAAGGGCGGGAGTGGGGAGGAGGCAAAGAGGCGAAGCGGCAAAGAGGCGAAGTGGCAAAGTGTCGAGGACGCGAAGCGGGCCTGGTGAGGGTCACTGGGGCGACGCGGGTTTGGATGGTGGCCTTTGTGCCGGGTCGATTTCGCGGAGGTATTGCCAGGAATAGAGGCCGGTGTCGTGCCCGTCGCTGAAGCGGATCTTGATGGCGTAATTGCCGACGAGCTCGGCGTCGGTGGCGACGAGCGGGCCGGAGCGAGAGACCGCGGACGCGGGGAGCACGGTGAGCGGGTTCTTGGCGATCTCCTCGCGGAGGTGTTTCATGTCGGCGGAGGGCGACATCTTGCGGAGGTAGGCGATGGAGTAGTACGAGGTCGTGCCGTCGTCCCACTCGATGGAGAGGCCGCGGTCTTTCTTGAGGTCGAGTTTCGTTGGTGTGCTCACGCTCGTATTGTTGGTGCATGAACAGCACGGGAGCGGGCCAGGCGTCGAGGCGATTTTCGGATCGGTTGGTGGAGGCGATCGGCGCGTCGGGATCGCCGGCGTGCGTGGGGCTTGATCCGGTGCTGGAGAGGCTCCCGGAGGAGTTGCGGGCGCGGTTTCACCAGCCGTCGGAGGCGTTCGCGGAGTTCTGCCGGGTGGTGCTGGAGGTGTGCCGGCCGTATGTGGGAGTTGTGAAGCCGCAGGCGGCGTGCTTTGAGCGGTTCGGCGCCGCGGGCGTGGCGACGCTGGAAAAGACGTGCCGATTGGCGAAGTCGCTCGGGTATGTGGTGGTGCTGGACGCCAAGCGCGGCGACATCGGCGTGACGGCGGAGCACTACGCGGCGTCGGCGGCGCACGCCTCGGCGGACGCGATCACGCTGAACGGGTACCTCGGCCCGGAGACGATCGAGCCGTATCTGAAGGCGGGGCTCGGGGTGTTCGTGCTGGTGCGCACGAGCAATCCCGGGGGGGACATCGTGCAAGCGCCGAAGCTGGCGGATGGTCGGAGCGTCGCGGAGATGATGGCGGATCACGTCGCGGCGCTGGGGGCGGCGTGGATGGGCGCGGGCGGCATGAGCGACGTCGGCGCGGTGGTGGGGGCGACCAAGGCCTCGGAGGGCGCGGCGCTGCGGGCGCGCATGCCTACGCAGTTCTTCCTTGTGCCGGGCTATGGGGCGCAGGGCGGGACGGCGGCGGATGTGGCGCGGCTGCGCACGCGCGATGGCGGCGGTGTGCTGGTCAACGCGAGCCGATCCGTGATCTTTGCGGAGGGCGCGGGCGCGTGGCACGAACGGGTGGCCGCGGCGGCGAGGAAGCTGGGGGAAGAGTTGAGAGAGATGAAGTAGAAGTCACGAAGTCACGAAGACAATACCTCGGGAGTCGGGAGTCGGGAGTCGGGAGTCGGGAGTCGGGAGTCGGGAGTCGGGAGTCGGGAAGACGTGAATGGCATCGCAGCACGAGGTTCCGGGGCGGAGCGCGAGCGCGACGATGTATGAGTCTGCACGGACCTGAAGGCAGGGCCGTGACACGCTGGAGCCGACGCGAGTGGGCTGTCAGGCTTTCGGCGCGGCCGTGCGAGTTCGATTGAGGGTGAGCTGTTCAGGAACCACTCACGCGCCGCATATGCACCTCTCATGCGCGTTGACGTCGGGCGGCGAGCAGGCTCGCGGCGGAGGCGAGAACGAGCGAGCCGGGCGAGGGCACATTTCCGCCGAAAGCCGAGAATGAACTTTCGGCGAACCACTCGGCGCTCGGGTACATGGTCTCGGAGAGCTGGACGCCCGGCTGCGACATGTCGTAGGGCGTGACGCCGCTGGTGTTGATCATGTTGAGCGCGTATTGGAATCCGTAGTTTCCGACGAGCGGCCCGGGGACAAGGCCGTATTCGGGAAGGCTGTCGCCGAACCAGTTCAACTGGAGCGACGGCTCGCCGATGCTGTCTGAACCGAAGGTCGCGCCGGTGTACCACGACTGCTCGCCGCCGCGCACGCTGAAGATGGCGTTGGCAAAGCTGGCGATGAGTCCGACGCCCTGACCCTGGACGCGGAACTGACCTTCTACGCGGTAGCTGTGCACGTAATCGCCGTTGCCGAGCGAGATCGTGCCGAGGTAGTTGAGCCAGCACGAGGACGACCAGTGAGCGGATTGGGATATCAACGGGAGCGGGCCGTTCCCGTCGTCGACGCAGAACTCGTTCGCGCCGAACATGTCGAGGCCGCTCTTGAATTGCTGGTTGTCCGGTCCGCCGAGGAACATCCATTCGCGGTCGGCGGTGTCGCCGGCGAAGCTGAACGTGGCCGCATGGGCTTCGGCGGCGGAGAGGAGCGAAAGCGATGCGACGGCGATGGCGGCCCGAGTCATCGAAGGTCCTCCGATTGAGTTACCCCCATCGAAGGTGCGTCCGATAGATGGGATTGCCACCAATGCGGGCGAGTTTGTGCGAGATCGCGGATGAAAAAAAAGGCCCGGAGCCTTTCGACCCCGGGCCGCGAGAACCAATGTGAAGTCTGATCAACTCAGGCGCGACGACGGCGGGCGGCCGCGAGGATGCCCATGCCACCGAGGACCAGAGCGCCCGGCGCGGGGACGTTGCTGGAGGCGGAGTACGAGCCTTCGGCGAACCACTGCTGGGCGGGGTACATGGCCTGATCGAGCTTGACGCCGGGGTTGCTCATGTCGTAAGGGAGCTGACCGCTGGTGTTGATGGCGGAGAGGGTGTACTGGAATCCCTGGGGATCGACGAACGCGCCGGGCTGCAGACCGTAGCCGGGGAGTGAGCCGCCGAACCACGACATCTGGATGTTGGCGGCACCGAAGTTGTCGGCACCGAAGCCGGCGGTGCTGTACCAGGAGTTCTGCCCGCCGCGAGCGGTGAAGACACCGCCTGAGAAGCTGGTGACCAGGAGCGGATTGAGGGTGGCGAGGTCGATGAAGGTGAACTCGCCCGACACCAGGTAGTTGTGCGAGTAGTCGCCGTTGCCCAGTGGGATGCTGCCGACGTACGACAGGTCGAATTGCGCCTGGAGGCGCGTGGAGAAGGTGAGTGTGGGGAGCGGGCCGTTGTTATCGTCGATCTCGAGATCGAGCTTTCCACCGGGCAGGATGCCGTCGTGGAAGTGATTCGGCGTCGGGCCGCCAAAGAACGTCCAGTGGTGGTCGGCGGTGTCTGACGCAAAGCTGAAGAACGCGGCGTTCGCGGGTCCAGCAACGAGGGCCATCCCGGCCATTGCAGCAAGGGTGTACTTCACGGTCGCTCCTTCCTCCGCGAGACGCCACACAACCCCGGGGCGCTCGGTGAGCGCAACCCGGGGCGCGGTTCTCGCGCTCCAGTGGGAAGGTGCCCCAGGTTTTGGGACATGCCAGCAAAGTCGTCAGATTTGTTGCAGATTCTGCAGGCGGCATATCCGGAGCTGTCGGCGTGTTTTATTTTCGGGGTTGGTCGTCTGAATCGCGGACCGGGTGAAGCACCAGACCAGCACCAAATCAGGGGCGGGGCGAAACTGAGCTTTGACAACGCCGGTTCACCTTGGCACGAAGGAGGCCTCATCATGAAGACTGGGCTACTCGTGGCGGGAATTGGTCTCACAGTGTTGGCGATGGGGTTGGGTTTGGCGGGCTTGCCGCAGGCGCAGGAAGCCCAACCTGAAAGGAAACCCCAGCCGAAGTTCAACCCCGCCGATCCGTGGGGGGTCGGGCTCGGGGTCCACGAAGAGATCAAGGCGCTGGGGTGGATGGTGGGCACGTGGGACGTGGAGGAGAAATACACAATGCCGGGCGCTCCGGAAACGGTCTTCAAGACCGATTCGGTGATCGAGCCCTTCAACGGAGGGTGCTTCCTCCTTGAGAAGATCACCGCGCCGGGGCCGGGCGGCCTGAAGAACCCGCTGGTTGGGGTCCGGTCCTACGACCGGTTCCGCAAGACGTTCCGCTTCGTGTGGTATGACCAACTGGTCACGCTTGCCGATGTCTACGAAGGCACGATCGACAACGGCAACATCTCGGTCAGCAATCTCAAGGGCGGCACCGCGTTTGTGATGGGCGGCAAGGACTGGAATACTCGCATCACGCAGAAGCCGGGCGCGAACGCCGACGAGTTCTCGTTGATCTGGGAATCAACGGGCGACAAGGGCGCGACGTGGACCAAAACCGCAGAGTATTCGTACCGCCGACGGAAGTAGGCGATTCCTCGTTCCTTGCGCACGAAAATGGCCCGCGATTCTCGCGGGCCTCTTGGCGGATTCACTCGGGAGATGGGGCCGCGATCGGGATGATCATGCCGCCGAATCGCCGACGTGTCTCACATCGGCTTCTTCTCGATCGTGACGTCGTACATATGCAGGAGCTTTTCCTTGTCGAAGACCATCTCCTGGCGCGACAGGCCGACGATGTCGTACTCGGTGGTGAGCTCGATCGCGTCGACGGGGCAGGCTTCTTCGCACATGCCGCAGTAGATGCAGCGGAGCTCATCGATCTCGAACTTCTTGGGGTACTTCTCGCGGTCGTTCCAGGGGGACTCCGCGGCCTCGATGTGGATGCAGCGGGCGGGGCAGATCGTGGGGCACATCATGCACGCGACGCACTTGACGCGGCCGTTCTCGTCGCGGTTGAGGCGGTGCACGCCGCGGAAGTTCTTGGGCTCAAAGCCGGCCTGTTCGGGCGAGAAGTGCTCGCGGCGCTCCTCGGGGTATTGGAGGGCCCGGCTGGTGCGTCCCTGGCCGAAGCTGGTAAAGAAGTGGCGCATCGTGATGCCGAACCCCTTGACGATCTCGGGGAGATAGACCGCCTCGGCGCGGGTCATGGGTGGCACTTTGATGGTGACGATGTCCTGGTCGCGGATGGCCATGCGCGGAGAGTATACCGCTCGCGGAGGCCAGTTTTCCGGGTTCTGAATGGGAGGCTGGCGTCTGCTACGATGTCCGCATGGCTTCCGGGCGATCCAATAAGCCGCTGTTTGAGCTTCTCCGCGAGGACACGGGCGCCGGCATGTTCGGGCGTCGCGCCAGCGCGACGTTCAGCGAGCTGAAGCCGGGCGACACGGGGCGGGCGCGGTCGGCGTACGTCACTGTGCCGCGGACGTGGGTGTATTTCGGCGTGGCGATCGTGCTGGCCCTGGTCGCGGGGGCGTGGGTGATCGCGTATCGCAGCGGGCACGGGGCGGCGGAAAAGGAGCTGGCCGGGTCGCTGGTCGGCGGGCCGCGTCCGGACCAGCCGAAGGTCAACGAGCCGGACAATGTGACCAAGCCCTTGGAAAGGCCCACGGGCGTAACGCCCCCGGCACCCAAGGACGCCAGCAAGCCAACTGGGGCCCAGCCACCCAAGCCCGAGCCCAAGAGCGAGCCCAAGCCAGAATCCAAGCCCGAGGCCAAGCCAAGGCCTGAGGCACCCAAGCCTGAGGCCGGCAAGAAGGCCGAGGAAGGGCTGCTCATCACGCTCCCGGTCGATGACGCGGCCAAGCCGGTCCTGACCTCGAAGGGGGCGGTCGACGCCGACCCACGCCAGCCGGGGATGAACTACATGGTGCTGGTGGGGGGCCTTCCCCGGGACGAAGCCAGGACGATGATCGCGTACCTGTCGGCCAACGGTCTGGAAGCCGTTGGGGTCCCGATGAACGTGGTTGATCGAACGGGGCATGTGGTCAACAATCAACCCCTGTTCAAAGTGGTCTGCGTCGGGGGCATTTCGCGGCAGCAATTCCGCGACAAGGACCCGTCGAGGATGAACCTTGAGCAGGCCGCGGCCGGGCTCAATGAGCGTTGGCTGCGGGATACCAAGAGCCGCTGGAGCTTTGCGAAGACGTATTGGGAGCTTCTCCAGGGCCCGTGAGGTTCCGGGGTTCGGGTCGGGTCAAGTGAGCACGACGGTGCGCGATCGCGTGCCGAATTGACGGGAGTTTGCGCGATGAGCATCGATCGTTCGCTGAAGGTTTCCAAGAAGACGGGCGGCAAGCGGAGCGTGATGACGCGCGCCGAGCGGATCACCAAGATGGTCGCCGACAAGAAGCTCGATCCGGCGAAGCAGAGCGTGCTGGGCATCCCGAAGACGCTCGTTCCCAAGGCCTAACGTGTACCGCGGCAACGACCCCGTCCGGACCCTGCGTGGGCCGCGGTGTGGGTCGTTGTTGGCGGGCGACATCGCCTGAATCGCCCGCGCATCCCACGGTGCGCCGGGCGCGATGGCATTGGAGGCGCGCGTGATCGGTCCAAACCTTCTCTCGTCGCGTTCGCAAACGATCAACGGCTCGGGCATCCGGCGCGTCTTCGAGATCGGCGCCACCATCCCCGCGGCCCAGAAGATCGATCTCTCGATCGGGCAGCCCGATTTCCCCGTGCCGCAGGCGATCAAGGACGCGGCGATCCGCGCGATCCAGGAAGATCGCAACGGCTATCCGCTGACGCGCGGCATCGTCGAGCTGCGCGAGGTGATCGCCGACCAGATCAAGCGCGACCTGGGCTGGTCGATCGGCGGCCTGCCGTTGAATCCCTCGGCGAGCGATCCGGGCGTGCTCGTCACATCGGGCACGTCGGGCGCGCTGATTCTCTCGTGCATGGCGCTCCTGAATCCGGGCGATGAGATCATCATCCCCGATCCGTGGTTCGTGCTGTATCCGTACCTGGCGACGCTGTCGAACGGCGTGGCGGTGAAGTGCCCGGTCTATCCCGACTTCCGCATGACGGCCGAGCGCGTGGAGAAGCTCGTCACGCCGCGGACCAAGATGGTGCTGCTCAACTCGCCGGGCAACCCGGGGGGCGTGGTGGCCAGCGAGCGCGAGTGCGCGGACCTGCTCGATCTTTGCAAGAAGCGGAATCTCCTGCTGCTCTCCGACGAGATCTACGACGAGTTCACCTACGACGAGTTCCGCACGCAACCCATGGCGAGCAATCCCAAGAAGCTCATGTGCCCGAGCCCGGCGCGATTGCCGGGCGCTCAGGAGCACGTGCTGGTGGTGCGCGGCTATGGCAAGACGTACGGCGTGACGGGCTGGCGACTCGGCTATGCGGTGGGACCGCGCTGGCTCGTCGAGGAGATGACCAAGCTCCAGCAGTACGTGTACGTCAGCTCGCCGCACCCCTTGCAGTGGGGCGTGATGAAGGCGTTCGAGGTCGACATGTCGGGGCACGTGAGCGAGTACCAGCGTCGGCGTGACGTGGTGGTGCGGGCGCTCTCGCCGCACACCAGCATCCCGACGCCCGGCGGCGCGTTCTACGCGTTCCCGGCGGTCCCGGAGCGATTCGGGGGCGAGCACGAGCGTGGCGAGAAGTTCTTCCAGGCCGCGGTGCGTCACAACGTGCTGGTGGTGCCGAGCCGGACGTTCTCGTCGCGTGACACGCACTTCCGCCTGAGCTACGCGACGCCGATGGAGAAGCTGTCGCGCGGGCTCGAGGTGCTCGCGGGGCTGATGGAAGGGAAACTGAGCTGAGCTCGAGTCGTGAGTCGTGACAGAGTGGCGTGACAAGCCCGTGAACTGATCGACGATCTCGGACCATCCCGATGACGCGAGGCACGCTCCGCGACATCCTGATCCTCACGCTCCTCTCGGCGGTCGTCTATTTCATCGCGCCGGCGTCGTTCGGCCTGACCAACTGGCAGGAGGCCAAGCGGGCGCTCGTCGCGCGCGAGATGTACGACCGGCTGCGGACGGATTCGGGTGCGTGGCTCGTGCCGACCGACGGGGGCAGGCCGTACCTGGCCAAACCGCCGCTCATCTACTGGTGCCAGGTCGCGCTGGCGAAGGTGCGCGGCGAGCGCCCGAGCGAGCTTGATCTGCGTCTGACCGTCGCGATCGCCGGCTGGCTCGGCGTGCTCGCGACTTATTGGGCGGGGCGCCGCGTGCTGTCGCTTCACGACGCGGAGCATCCGCAACCCGACGCGGAGCGGTGGGCGCGGCGCGGCGCGTTCTGGGGCGCGGCCATGCTGGGGACGGGCACGCTGTACGTGCGATCCAGCCGGTTCGGCGAGCTTGATGTGCTGCTCGTGCCTTTCACGTCGGCGGCGGTGGCGCTCCTGGCGATCGCGTGGAAGTCCGCGATCGAGAGAAAGCGAACGAACTTCGCCGCGGTTGCTGGCGCGGCGGCGTGCGCGGTGGGCGCGGCGATGGCCAAGGGCCCGCCGGGCGTGCTGACGCTCGGCCTGGCGGCGTACGGCGGGATGGCGCTGCTGGTCGCGCACCGATCACGCGCCGAGCGAGCGATGCCGGCGGCGATGTCGTGGCCGGCGTGCCTGGCCGCGGCGGTCGCGGTCGCGTACTTCAGCGCACGACAGATCGATGAGCGCGCCGATTGGGTGGGCGTGGTGATGATGAGCGCGTTGGCCGCGTGGACGGCGTGGGCGCTACTCCCGCTGATTCGCTGGGCGGCGTTCAAGCGGCTCTTTGTGCTCTTTGCTCGCACGCACCCGGTGGGCGTGATCGGCGCGGGGCTCGGCGTGCTCTGGTGGTGGTCGCATGCGGTCGCCACGCACATCGGCAACTCGGGGCTCGCGTCGTCGGTCGCGGAAGAGATCGAGGACAACCTGCGCCTGCTGGTGCCCGACTCGCCGCTCATCAATCTCGGGGCCGCGGCGTACGGCGTGGCGATGGGCTCGGCGGCGGCGATCATCGCGATCATCTGGTTCATCAAGGATCGCCCGCGTTTTCCGCTGGGGATGTCGATGGTCTTCGCGTGGGCGGGCCTGGGCCTGGTCGCATTCTCGCTCTTGGGCAAGGGCGTGCCGCGGTACCTGACGCCGGTCTGGCCCGGCATCGCGATCATGGGCGGCGCGTGGGTGAGCGCGGCGATCCGCGACTTCCGCAACCCGGTGCCGATGCGCATCGGCTGGACGCTGGGTGTGGTCGTGCTCGGGCTGTCGCAGGGCTGGTGGTACGCCTTCGGCCTCGAAGCGCAGGAGCACGATCGCTCGCCGCGGGCGATGGTGCGTGAGCTCTTGGCGCGCGGCACGAGCGCGAGTGATTTGGTGACGTTTGAGTTTTCCACGCCGGCGATCGACTACTACGCCGAGCGGAACATCGAGTCACTGCTGGATGTTGCGGAGCGTCCGGGCATCCGGTTCGTCGGGCCGCGCACGCTCGCGGACCTCAGGTCGGACCTGGAGCGTGACCCCGCGCGGCGGGTCACGATGCTGGTCCGGCGGACGCAACCTCCGACGATGGACCCGGCCCGCGCGATCGAGCGGTTGCGTGCGCTGGGCTTTGAGATCGAGGCCATCGGACTCAACTCGGAGTTTACGATCGACAACGGGCGCACACCGGTCGACGTGGTGAAGTTGTCGGTCGCGAGATAGCCGAAGTCACGAAGTCACGAAGTCACGAAGTCACGAAGTCACGAAGTCACGAAGTCACGAAGTCACGAAGTCACGAAGTCACGAAGTCACGAAGTCCAGGACCTCGTGAGTTGTGCGTGGTGAGTTGTGGAGGAAAGCGGGAGTGGGGAAGAGAAGAGACGAAGAGGCAGCCTTCCGCCGGTACGTTTGCTCGCCAAGAAATCAGGATCGCCCGAAGAGCTTCTCGAGTTCCCTGATCGTCAGGCGGATGCTGGTCGGCCGTCCGTGCGGGCAATTGCTCGATCGCTCGACGTCCTCGCGCAATTCCATCAGCGCCTGCAGGTGCGTGTCGGCGAGGTGATCGCCCGCCTTCACCGCGGCCTTGCACGCCATCATGTCGAGCACGTCGCGCAGCGCCTGCTCGGAGCCCGGCATGAACGCCTGAGATTCGGCGCGCTCGAAGAGGTCGCGGAGAAACTCGATCGGCTCCACGCCGCGGTCGAAGAGGAACGTCGGGAACGCGTGCACGCCGATGTCGGTCGGGCCGATCGGCGACGCGTCAACGCCGATGCGATCCAGCAGGGGCTTGAGTTCGTCCAGGCGTGCGATCTGGGACTGCGTCGCGGGAACGACCGCGGGCACGAGCAGCCGCTGGCTCTCGAGCGCCCCCGAGCCGACGCGCGAGAGCAGGTGCTCGAACATCACGCGTTCGTGGAGCGCGTGCTGATCGACGATGAGCATGCCCTGCTCGTCCTGCGAGACCAGGTAGCTCTTGTGGACCTGGAGCACGCGTGTCGCGGGACGCGGCGGGGCGACCAGCATCGGATCGTCCGCGGGCGGCAGGCCCTCCGCCGGCGAAGAGACCCCAAAGGAGGGGTCGGCCGTGATTTCGCCTGATATTTCGGTTGATTCGGGATGAGACGGCGACGCCCCTTCAACTCGCGCGGCGGCGCTCGCGACTTCGCCCGCGATCGGCCCGCTCGGCGAGCCGGTTGCAAAGTCGCCGAACGCGCTGGGGATGGATGCGGCGCTCTGCACGGCTTCGCGCAGCTCGCCGACGCTCGGCGTGCCGCGAGCGACAGAGCCAAGCTGCTTCAGATAGTCCGCGAATCGCTGGGCCGCGTTCGTCGGCGTCTGCGGCGAAAGCTCGGATGCACCGGGAAGGACCGCGCGGCCTCCCCACGCGGGTGTCGCGGGCTCGACGCGCGGCAGGATGCTCGGCGTCAGGTCCGCGGCACGCAGCGACCGCTTGATGGAACCAAGGATCGTGCCGTGGACCATCGATCCGTCGCGGAATCGCACCTCGGCCTTGGCGGGATGCACGTTGACATCGACGCCCTCGGGGCTCATGTCGAGCATGAGAAACGCGGTGGGGTAGCGTGAGGGCTCGATCAGGCCGCGGAACGCCTCGCTGATCGCGTGCTGGATCATGCGGTCGCGGATGGGGCGGCCGTTGACGAAAACGTACTGCGATTTGCTCGTGGCGCGCGCCAGGCTCGGGCGGCCGACCATGCCCCAAAGCGCCAGCCCCCGCGCGTCGTCGAACTGATCCGCGTGGACCTGGAGCAATTCGGATTCGAGCTCGCGCCCCAGGATGTCCAGCGCGCGGTCGCGCGGCCCGCCGCCCGGCGGAAGATCGAGCACCACGCGCCCGTCGCACTTCACCGTCACTCCCAGCGCCGGATTCCCGAGCGCCAGGTCACGCGCGGTGTCGACGCAGCGCGCCTGCTCGGTCGCGACGGTCTTCAAGAACTTGCGGCGTGCGGGCGTGTTGAAAAAGAGGGTGCGTACGGTGACGCAGGTCCCGATCGGGCCCGGCGCGGGGCGTGGGCCGACGATGCGCCCGCCCTCGCTCTCGATCTCGGTCGCGCCGGTGTGATCGCGCGTGCGTGAGCGGATGGAGAGGCGCGAGACGCTGGCGATGGAGGCGAGCGCCTCGCCGCGGAAGCCCATGGTCGCGATCCGGTCGAGGTCGGCGGCGGCGGTGATCTTGCTGGTCGCGTGGGGCGCGAGGGCGAGCGCGAGCTCCTCGGGCGGGATGCCCGCGCCGTCGTCGGTGATGCGGATGAGCTCGATGCCGCCCTGCTCGATCTCGATGGTGACCCGGGCGGCACCGGCGTCGATGGAGTTCTCGACGAGCTCCTTCACGACGCTCGAGGGGCGTTCAACCACCTCGCCCGCGGCGATCTGGTTGACGAGCAGCTCGGGGAGCGCGCGGATCGGGCGGCGTGCCGGCGCGGCATCGGGATGACCGGGATTGCTCGGCGCTTCGCCCACGGGCGTTCCTCCGGGCAGATGGTACCCGAGGCGGGGCGCTCGCGAGAGCCGCGATTCAACCGGATGTTCAGGAGAAAAACGGGAGAATCATGCCGCGGATTCGGGCTCGCGCGCGATCGTGAACGCGCGAACGGCCAGGTGAACGCCGCCGCAGGCGCCGATGACCGCGATGATCGATGCGATCCCCAGTCCGGCGAGGCGAACACCCTCCCGCCAGCCGTTCATCTTGTCCATGATCGGGGCGTTTCGGAAATACGCGAACGCCGCCACGATCGCGGCAAATACCACGGCGTAGACGATGGCCTTGGCGAGGGTCTTGGCGGCGGTGGGTGAGTACCACACCTCGCTGATCGCCGCCAGTGAGTAGAGAATGCCCGCGACGCCGAGGCGTGCGAGCATGAACGGCTTGAGGCTCACACCCGCGTGGACCTTGTTGGCGCCGAGCCAGGCCAGCACGCCGCCGGTCATGATGAGCCCGGCGATGCACAGGATCGTGAGGCCCGGACCGTCGGCGAACTTGCCGCGAGCGACGAGCAGGCCGAACACGCACGCGAGCACCGTGACGATTTCGAACGCGACCAGGGGCCAGGACACCCGCGGCCAGAGCCCGGCGAGCCCCCAGTACGCGCCCGCGAGCGCCGAAAGCAGCGTCAGGCCGCAGAGCAAGCCCGTCAGGCCGCGGATCAGTCCGGGCACCGGGCGAGCGGGCGGCGAAAGGCTGGCGGCGGGATCAGAAGCGTCGGTCATGCGCCGGTCTCCGAGGGGTTCAACACACAGCGAGGGATCGCTGCCGGGAATCCTCGCGTGGAAGGGCTGGCAGAGCAAATCGCGAGCGACTCACGCGAGAGTCATACATCGGCCAGCGGGCGTTGGTTCTCGGTGATTCGTTGGGATGATCCTAACGGATCGCGACTCCTCACGCGCGGAGCCTGCGCGGTGCGGGAGCCGATTTGGGTCGAGTATCCAAGTCCTTGGGCACGGGGTCTGAATCAAGCCGGTCGGCCAACCGATGTTCTCGGAACCAGCCGGGCTCTCGGGTGAATCTGGGTCGCTTGGCCCGTCATTCGCGGAGTGAATCGGCTGGTCGGCGGCGTCGCCACTCCAGCCATGGGTGCGCGCGGCCCGATCTTCATGGCGGAAGCAGCGGAGTTTCCATGAGTTCCAGCGCCAAGAGCCCCGAGTCGTTCCGCTTCGGCGAGTGTCAAGCTCTTGCCGACGTTCGGTCGATGTATGGACGGGTGCTTTCGGCCTGGGCCGTGGACCTCTTGTCGCTCCGCGCGGCGGGGCTTGATCGACCGAGTGCGCGCCGTGCCGAACGAGCGGCGTCGCTGGGTGCGATCGGCCTTGGGTGCGCTCGCCAGTGGTCTGGAAACGCGTTGCCCCAATGGCGAACGAGCCGTCGGGCGGCGTGAGATCGGGTTCATGAGTCCGCGGCCTCGGCGCGGGCAGGAGAAGATGCGATGAGCGGCGTGACCTCCGGCGTCGGACTGTTCAGCGGGATCGACCGCAACCAGATCATCAACCAGCTCCTCCAGATCGAGGCCCAGCCGCGCACGCAGGCGCAGGCCCGGCTCGTTCAATTCCAGGCGATCAACGCGGCGTATCTCGATCTCAGCTCGCGGATGCAGGCGATCAAGACGGCCGCCAACTCGATCCGCACCAAGAACATCTTCGGGAGCGCGGCGGCGACGAGCTCGGACGACAAGGTGCTTACGGCGACGGCCAACGCCGACGCGGCGATCGGCTCGTACACGTTCATCGTCGATCGCCTCGTCAGCACGCAGCAGCGCCTATCCAAGGGCTTTGCCGACAAGACGACGACCGGCCTGGGCGCCACCTCGTTCAGCTTTGAATCCGGCAAAGCGCGGCTTGACCGCGACATGTCGCTGTCGGACCTAAACGACGGCAAGGGCGTGGAACGCGGCAAGGTCGTCATCACGGATTCCAAGGGCAATGCCGCGACCATCGATCTTTCCAAGGCCGCCACGGTCAACGACGTGCTGGAAGCGATCAACGGCAACGGCGTGGCGAAGGTGACGGCGAGCGTGCGCGACGGCAAGTTCGTGATCAAGGACACCGCGGGCGGCGCGAGCACATGGTCGATCAGCGACGCGACCGGCTCGACGGCCGCCACGAGCCTGGGCATCGCCGCCACGGGCCTTGTTGCGGGCGCGACGTCGACCGGCTCCACGGTCTATCGCGCCCACAGCGACACGCTGCTCTCGACGCTCAACGACGGCAACGGCGTGGCGATCAAGAGCACCGTCGGAAACGCCGCGTACAACTTCTCGATCAACGTCGACGGCAACGTGATCAAGGTCAACGTCGGCGACGTCTATGACAGCGACAGCAAGAAGACCGACAGCGCCGTCACCACCATCGGCGGCGTGATCAAGCGCATCAACGACGCGCTGACCGCCGGCGGGCACTCCGAGGTCGTCGCCTCGATCGATGAAACAGGCAAGTTCAAGCTCACCGGCACCGCGTCGTCGGTCATCACGGTCGCCGAGAACAACAGCACCACCGCCAAGGACCTCGGGATCCTTGGCAACTCGGATGTGAGCGGCGTGCTTACGGGCAAGCGGGTCCTGGCCGGCATCAATAGCACGCTTGCCAGCACACTCAATGGCGGGCAGGGCATCGGCGGTGACGGGCAGGTGAATTTCACCACCCGCGACGGCTATTCCTTCAGTGTCAACCTGACCTCCGACGCTTCGCTCGACGAGATCATGCGCCAGATCGAGACCGCGTCCGGCACGGGCTCCAACGGCAAATCGCGCCTGTCGGTCAGCGTTGCCGACAAGGGCACGGGCCTGCAGATCACCGACAACACGGGCGGCACGAGCAACCTCTACATCACCGGCTCGCCGCTGGCGGACACGGCGCAGTCGCTCGGAATCTCGACGGGTGCGCTGGGCGTGTCGTCGTCGACGGTGACCGGCTCCAACTTGCAGCACCAGTACATGGCGCGCTCGACGCGCCTGGCGGACCTCAACAGCGGCAAGGGCATCGGGACCGGCAAGATCAAGCTCACGGACTCGTCCGGCGGAACCGCGATCGTCGACATCGGCGACGACGCCAAAAACCTGGGCGACGTCATCGACGAGATCAACGCCGCCAGCGGCGGATCACTCAACCTCGTCGCGTCCATCAACAGCAACGGCGATGGCGTGGTCATCAAGGAGCGCACGACGGGCGGCACCGTGAAGATCAGCATCGAGGACCAGTCGGGCAGCGTCGCCAAACTCCTGGGCATCTCGGGCACCGCTTCGGGCACCGACGCCAGCAACAAGCTCGACGGCTCGTTGGAAAAGACCGTGACATTCGAGTCGTCCGACACACTCCAGAAGGTGATGGACAAGATCAATGCGGCCAGCGTGGGTGTGTCGGCGACCATCATCAACGACGGCTCGTCGGTCGCGCCGTATCGCCTGAGCCTGACGTCGAAATCGACGGGCTCGAACGGGCGCGTGCTGATCGACACCGGTTCGTTCAACCTCGGCCTGTCGACGATCGACAAGGGCCAGGACGCCAAGGTCTTCTTCGGATCGACCGATCCCGCCAAGGCCGTGCTGCTCACGAGCTCCACCAATACCCTCGACGGCGTGATCTCGAACGTGAAGATCGACCTCAAGGGCACCAGCCCTGACCCCGAGACGCTCACGATCTCGCGCGACACCCAGGCGATCGAGGACCAGGTCAAGGTCTTCCTCGACTCGTTCAATACCGCCATCACCCGCATCAACCAGAACATGCGCTACGACGAAACGACGCAGCAGAAGGGCGCGCTGCTCGGCGACTCCACAGCGCTGGAGCTGCGTTCCTCGCTGTTCCGCCTCGTGCAGACGCCCGCCAAGGGCCTGACCGGCAAGTACACGCGTCTCACCGATATCGGCGTGACGATCGGCGACGGCGGCAGCCTCTCGCTCGACTCCGACAAGTTCCGCGCCGCGCTCCAGGACGACCCCGACGCAGTGAAGAACCTCTTCGCTGCTCGCGAGGTCGACAGCGACGAGTACATCGACCTGGGCGGGGGCGTCAAGGCCCGCAACCCGAACTACGGCAAGTCGTTTTCCAAGCTCGGGCTCGCCAGCGCGTTCGAGGAACTCGCGACTCGATACGTCGACAGCTCTTCGGGCATCCTTACCCTTCGCAAGAAGTCGGTGGACAACCAGATCAGCGCCCAGAACAAGCGGATCGACGACTTCACCGCTCGCCTGGAAGACCGTCGAGCCATCCTTGAGAATCAGTTCATCGCCATGGAAAAGGCGATCGGCCAGATGCAGACCCAGCAGCAGGCCCTGGGCTCGCTGGGGTGAAGCCCGCCTTCCGCAAACGCCCGGTAAAGTCGCGGTTGCTGAGTTCCGATAGACCTTCCCGATGAGCCAGAACGCCAACGTCAACGCGTATCTCCGCACCAAGGTGCTCACCGCCCCGCCCGAGGAGCTGCGCCTGCTCCTCCTCGACGGCGCGATCAAGTTCGCGACCCAGGGGCGCGAGGGCCTGGCCGCCAAGAACTATGAGATGAGCTTCAACGGCATCTCGCAGTGCCGCGATATCGTGGTCGAGCTTATGACCACCATCGCACCCACGGTCGACGCGGAGCTGGCTGCCAAGGTTCGCGGCGTATTCTCGTTCCTGTTCACCGAACTGACCGAGGCGAGCCTGGAAAAGAACGCGACGCGTCTCGACAAGGTCATCGACATCCTGCAGTTCGAGCGCGAGACGTGGGTGCTGGCGATGCAGAAGATCGCGCAGGAACGGGCCGCGGGTACGATCGGCACGATCGCACCGGCGGCCAGCGTCGCGTCGGTGTCGGCTCCGACGAGCGGGCAGATTCCGCCTCGCGTGTCGGTCAGCCTGAGCGCCTAGGCGGAGCAAGTTGACGATCGAGCAATCCGAATGAAAACGGGCCGCCCGGAGATTCCGAGCGGCCCGCGTCATTTCATGCGCGCGTGGTGGCGAGTTGATTACTTCTTGCTGGGCTTCTCGGGCTTGGTCGCCGCGGGCTTCTCGTTGTGCGGCTTGTCGGTCTTCTTGGTGTCGCCGCCCGCGAGTTCCGCGAGCTTCTTGCTGAAATCGTCGCCCGCCGGATGCCCGATGAACGCGACCTTGCCCTCGCCATCAACGACGAAGGCGCAGGGGATCCCGTTCTGACCGGCGGCCTGCATCCAGTCCTTCGACATCTCGCGATCGCCGTCGAAGGCGACGCGGTACGCCATCTCGTCGCCCTTCTCCTTCACGAACTTCTCGACCTTCTCCTGGGCTGCCTTCGCGTCCTTCTCGTGCTCCGACGCGGCCACGCCGATGAACGCGACGTCCTTGTATTCCCTCTGCAATTCGGTGAGGTGCGGGATGTTCTTGATGCACGGGCCGCACCAGGTCGCCCAGAACTCGACGACGTAGACCTTGCCCTTTTCAAACCCCGTGATCTGCTCGCCCTTGACCCAAGCGTCGATCTTGAGCTCGGGAGCCTTGTCGCCGACCTTCAGCGTGACCGCCTGCTTCTCCGCCTCCTTGTCCTTCTTCTTGACGTCGGGCTTGCCCGCCGGCTGCACCTGCTTGGGCTTGGCGGCTTCGGTGGGCTTGGCGGCGTTCTGCGCCAGGGCGGCGACGGGGAAGGCAAGCGAGAGAATCGAGGCGGCGACAATCCGTTTCATACGCGAGAGCTCCATGACGGCGTTGATCAGCGTGCGGCGCTCGCCTCGGCCGTCGCGAGCAGCGCCTGCAACAGAATACCGAACGATCGACGCCGGGTTCGCGCGGGCGGGACTTCTCGGCGCAAATCCCGGCCATTGAAGACTGAAAAGTGCGTTGTTCGGGCGAATCAACCCCGATCGACGGTCTCAAACGCCGCGCCCCACTGGGCCGCGAGATTTCCCAGAAGCAGGCCCGCGCTCACGTTAGACCCGGCGTGGCGCTCCGCGTTCCGGATGTGATCGAGTGCCGCAAGCCACGAAGGCACGCGCGGGCCGCCCTCGCGAAGCCCCGTGCGACAGCGTTCCGCGAGCATACGGAAGAGCACGTCCATCGCGCCGTGGTTCGCCGCTTCCTTGCTCGCGTTGGCGTCGCGCTTCACGAACGCCTCGGCCCATTCATCCACGAGCTTGGTCATAACGGGCCCAAGCTCCGGCGCCGCCCCGCCGCGTTCGAGTGCGGTGAGCTTCGGGTCCAGGGCCGAGTGCCACTCGAAGAGATTGTCTCGTAGCGCCTCCAGCAGCGCACCGGGCGAGCCCGCGGCGTGCGCGAGCAGCCAGGTCGCCTGCTCGCGCGGCAGCTCAACACCCCGCGCCCTCATCCACTTCTTCATCGCGTCGTCGTCGAGCGGCGCGAACGCGACCCGCTGCGAACGGCTGCGGATGGTTGGCAGGAGGCGATCCTCGTTCGACGTGACCAGAATGATGACGGTGCCCGGCGGCGGCTCTTCGAGCGTCTTCAGGATCGTGTTCTGCGCAGCAGCGTTTCGCTCAAGGCGATCCGCTTCGTCAACAACAAATACCTTGGAAGCTAGGCCGCCTGGCGGAACGGCAGCCGCGAGCAAAGACGGGGAAATCAAGAAGTGGTCAATGACTTCCTTGGGGATTTGAACGAGCTTCTGTGCTCTGATCCTTGGATTCGGATGGTACCTCGCGAGTTCCTTCACGATCACGTGCAGGTCCGGGTGCGTGCCGCTCTTGAGCAATCGCGCGACGTGGCTCTTGGCGTCGGGTTCGATGAAGGCATCGAGGCCCGCGCGGCTGGTGGGATCGAGAAGCGTGGCGGCAAAGGCGACGGCGGTCGTGAACTTCCCTACGCCTGCCGGGCCGTGGAAGATCCACGCGTGGTGCATGCGTCCGCTCGCGAGGGACTTCTGGAGCACGCCGATCGCGCGATCCTGGCCGACGACGTCGCGCATGGAGCCGACAACGACCGGCGGGAGTTCCGCGCGTTTCTTTGCCGGCGCTTCTTCGATCAGGCCCGTGCCCTTGGCGCGCGAAGTCGCCTTGGCGCCTGACTTGCCGGCGGGCTTGGACGCGTCGGATTTCGACGCGGAGGACTTGCTGGAAGGGGCCTTGGCCACGGGGAGAGCGTAGCTTGATTCGCCCGCGAGTGCGAGGTCGCGGTGCTTCCGGCGCCGACGCGCAAACGCAACACGCCCGGCCCGCTGTTTTCAACTCCCGACGTTGTATTCCTTCACGCTGAGCTTCGCGTCTTCCATGAGGTAGAGCCCGACGAGCCAGTCGCCCGCGAGGTAGGGCTTCACGCCCAGCTTGCCCTCGACCGTGCCGTACGTCGCGAGACGCTCCTTGGCGGTCACGACCTTCGCGAGCTTGACCTCGATCGCGTCGTACGGCGTGGGCGGGACTCCGATGCAGCAGCCGTCCCACTGATTGATCATGGAGAGCAGCTCACGCGGCTGATCAACGAACATGGGATACGCAACATACCCCGCGATCCGCACGAACTTGCCGTCGAACATCATGATCCGCCCGGGCAGATCCTTCTTGCCCTGCTGCGGCTTGTAGACCTCTTCCACCGACGTGAACAAGTCCCACGGCAGGATGTACGGGTCTTCCGGCGTGCCCGCGCCCTTCACGGTGAATCGACCGTCGAGCACCATCGAGCCGTCGTCCTTCTTCTCGATCTTCACCGCGGGGAGCGGTGCGGCCTCGGGCGCGGCGAGCGGATTCTCTTGCTTGCCTGCCGCGGGATCGACCGGCTTGTTCTCCAAAACGCTCGATTCGGCGGGCTTTGCGTCCGTCGGCTTGGTTTCCGTTGGCTTGGACTCGGCGGGCTTCACTTCGGAGGGAGCGGAAGTGGAGGGCGCTTCGGGCTTGCCCTCTGTTGGCTTGGTCTCCGCAGGTTTGGTCTCGGTCTTCGTCTCCGGTTTGGCCTCGGGCTTGGCGTCCGGTTTCGCCTCCGGCGCGGGCTCGGGCTTGACCAGCACGCGTGTGTCCTTGCCGGGATTCCGCTCGCCGGGCTCGGGGAGCGGCTCGTTGGGCGTGCGCGTCACGGCCGCTGGCCCGCCTGTCGGCACGGCCTTGGGCGACGACATCCCGCGATCGGTCCACAGCAGCATGGCGACGGCGCCGATCAAGAGCAGACCGATGATCGCCCAGAACACCTTCATGGCTCAACTCCTCGCCGTGAACTTCCGACCACCTACGCGAGCGGCTTGAGATTCTTCGCAACCGGAGTGGCGTAGGCCATCACCGCCGGGACCAGCCCCGCCAAGGCCGCCAGGGCGACCGCCGCCCCCGCGACGATGATCGCGACGTCGGGCGTGAGCGTCGGATGCACCACCAGACCGAACTTGGTCTTCATAAGCATGACCACGGATTGGACGCCGAGCAGGCTGACGATCAGTCCCGCGGCCGCCCCCATGACACCCAGCGCCGCCGACTCGGTCAGCACCAACCCGAAGATCCGCGGGCGGCTGCATCCCAGCACGCGGAGAACCGCGATCTGGCGTCGACGCTGCTCCATCGAGTTGTAGAGCGCGATCATGATCGAGATCGCGCTCGACACGAGTACCACGCCCGCCATGGCGCGGAACACGATGTCGATGTTCCCGACGATGACGAGCAGCTTGCGTGCCTCGTCCGAGGGTGACGCGACCACGATCGACGAGTCCTTGCGCAGCGCATCGAACACCGCCGGCAGGTTCGCGGGCACGTCCGAGTCGCTCCGCGTTGCGAGGCGCACGTACACGCCCGTGATCTTGCGATCCGAGTCGGTCAGGTCCGCCGGCGTCGTCTGGACCTCCTTGCCCTCGGCCTCGCGCTCGCGCCGCTCGTGGGCGTGGATGATCCACGTGCTCTGGACCGAGGTGAAGAGGGCGCGGTCGTGCGGCCCGCCGGTCGGCGCCAATATGCCGACCACCTCGTACTTGAACTCGTCGTGATCGTGCGCGTGTTCACCTGCGCCCCCCGCGCCGTGCGACAGCACGATCTTCTGTCCGAGTTGCACACCCGTCGCGCGGGCCGCCTGCGCGCCGAGCACGATCTGGAAGTCGCCATCAAACGCCTTCCCCTGCGCGAAGACCCATGGCCCGCCGGGATTCGGCTTGAGCTTGGAGAAGAACTCCGCATCCGTCGCCATCACGGGCTGCCCGTGGAAGCTGTCACCCATCTGCGTGGGGATCGCGTAGCCGTTGTCGCCGAGCGGCAGATCCTTCCGCAACTGCTGATAGCGGGCCCACGGGATCGGCGCCCTCGGCGGGTTGGCGTAGAGCACGCCGTTGAGGAACGACACCATCGACGATTGGTCGTTGGAGACGAGCAGGTGCATGTCGCCCCCGCCGCGTCGGAAGGCCTGCTGGGCCGCGTCGCGCATCATCAAGAGGACGAGCATGAGCGCAACCGCGATGGCGACCAGGGCCGCGGTGGTGATGGTGGAGAAGAGGCGTGCCCGCAGGCTTCGCAGGATGATGGTCCAGTCGTTCATCGCGAGCCTCCCGCGCCTGCTGCTGCGACCGTCGCGGGGCTGGTCGCGGTCCTCACCAGCGAGCCGAGCCTTTCGCGCCGCTCGAATCGCGCCGACATCGCGGGGTCATGGCTCACGCACACCATGGCCGCCCCCAGTTCGCGGCAGACGGATTGGATCAGGTCCATCGCGTGTTCGGCATTCTCAGGATCAAGGCTGGCGGTCGGCTCGTCGGCGAGCACGAGTGCCGGGCGGCACACGACCGCCCGCGCCACCGCGACGCGCTGCTGCTGCCCGACCGAAAGTTCCTCCGGCGTCGCGTGGATGCGTGTGATTCCGAGGCGCGCGAGCGCCGCCTCCGCCAGTTCCTGGTGCTTGCCGGGCGGCACGCTCGAGAACATCAAGGCCGCCAGCACGTTCTCGAGCGCCGAGAACCCTGAGAGCAGGTTGAAGGTCTGGAAGATCATGCCGATCTTGGTCCCGCGGAAGCGATCGCGCGGCGCCCCGGCGAGCGAGTGGATATTCGTCCCGTCGACGAGCACCGTTCCCTCGGCGGGATCGACGAGGCCCGCGATGAGATGGAGGAGCGTGCTCTTGCCGGTGCCCGAGCCGCCGGTGAGGAGCACCTGCTCGCCGTGCGCGACGTCGAGCGAGGGAAGGTCGATGGTCCAGGCGTCGGCGGGCGTATCGACCGCGCCGACGTAGCGGAATCGCAGGCCTCGTACGGAGAGGGCCGGGGGCTTGGCCCCCGATTCATCGCGGAGCTTGGGTGTGTTGGTCATCGTGCTTCTGTCCTCGTGCCTTCGCCCCTCGGGCCGCGTGCGAAGCGTCCCGGGAAGCGTACGCGGAACCGGGCGTCGCCGGTCCATTCCTTGTCCAATCCCGGCCGGGTGATTTCGCACCGCGCCGGGTGCTCTCTCTCCCACGGGCTCGATCAGCGGCGTCGGCGCTGTGCGATCAGCCCGCCGAACGCGAGCACCCCCGCAGCTCCAGGCACGGGAACCAGATTCTCCTGAGTCCAGTCGATCGCCGCGTCATGCTGCGAGTCGTCCGCGCCGTCGTTGAACACCACCCAGAAGCTGGGCGAGTTGATGATGCCCGCCTGCGTTGTGGTGAGCTCGAGCTCCAGCAGATAAATCCCCGGCCCGGTTCGGCCATTCACATAGAAGATCGGATGGTCGTCCAGCTCGCCCGACCCGGGGAACGAGAATCCCCAGCCGGCGGCCATGGGCGACGAGGGATCGACGAACGGCGTGTCGACGAACGCCGTGCCCGCCGGATTTTCGATGCGCATCGTCTCGCCGGCAATGGTGTTGAAGTCCGATCCGTTCCACACGCGAAGGGCCTTGCGGACGTTGAAGCTGATGACCTCGCCGGCATTGAGCGTGCCTGCCTGGGCATAGAAGCCGGGCTCGTCGCTCACGCCATCGGAGATGAGCATCTCACCGCCGAAGACGCGCTGTCCGGGAAGCACGTATTCTCCCATACCGTCGTCGAAGACCCCGCCGGTCTTCAGTGAGTTGCCGACGATCTTGAAGCCGATGTCGCCGCCGTGGGCCAGCACGCCCCCGGTCATCGAAGCCGCCGCGACCGCCACCAGAATGCTCGAAGTAACGTTCATCTGACTCTCTCCTTCTCGCGACGAGCGCGAGTTCTCAGGTGCATTGGGTTCCGCGAGCGGACCATCGAAACACACGACGCCGAAGACCGCCCGCGACTCTCTCTCTCTCTCTCTCTCTCTCTCTCTCTCTCTCTCTCTTCCTCGTGGCAAGTGCCAAGTGCCAAGTGCCAAGTGCCTAGTGCCTAGTGCCTAGTGCCTTCTGTCTCAACATCCCGCATCGAACGCACTGGCGAACATGTCGTAATCGTCGCCGTTGACGAATCCATCGTGGTTGATGTCCGCGGCCGGGTCCGCAATGTCAAAGACACTGGCGAATGCGTCGTAGTCATCGCCGTTGACGAATCCGTCGTGGTTGAAATCCGCAACGCATCCGCCTCCCAGGTAGTTGTCCTCTACCCACGCGAATGCGGCGTCCTGGTTTTCCTGCGTGTCATTCTGGTTGAACACGAGCCAGTAGGAATCGCTGGTCTGGATACCGGAGGTACTCCAGAGCTCAAGCTCCAGCAGGTAAATGCCGCTGCTCGCGGGCGAGAGAAGCGTGTATCCCCAATGGTGATGGAACTTTCCGAACGAGTTTGCCGCCAGCGTGAAGCCGGTGACCGTCGTGTCGTTCAGCGGCGTCAGGATCGGCCCGAGATTGCCGAGCTTGATCTGAATCCGCTCGTCCGGGATCGCGTCAAAGTCGAGCCCGTCCCATTTTCGAAGCGCCTTGCGGATGGTGAATCCCACGCCGCTGCCGGCGGGGAACGTCCCGTCCTCGGAGTCCATGCCGGGGTCGTTGGTGAAGTTCGGCGATTCGCCGAAATCCGCTTGGAAGACGCGGATGCCGAGCTCGGGAAGCCCGGTGTCGACGTTGACCTGCCCGGTCACGATCTTGTTGCTCTGGACGTAGAGCAGTATGTCGCCCGCGTGGAGCTGCGCCATCGCACTCCCCGCGAAGATGGCGAGCGTCGCAGCCGCGACCACGCCCGTGTTCAGTGTGTTCATGTCGATCTCCTGATTCAGTCGGATGTGCTGAGGACCCTCCGACGCGGCCTACTTGGAATAAGGCGTCGCGCCGGGGTTGAACTTGTTGTGATCGAAATCCGTGTACACCTCGCCGAACTTCAGGGTCTTGGCGTGCCCGTCAAGAAACCCGTAGTTGGCGACACTCGCAAACGACTTTTCGGGACCGCCGTGGGCGTTCAGCTCCAATTCGGAACTGGCGACGCTCGGCGCGTTTTCGTCGCCGCCGTCGCTCCATCCTTCGGCGTGGATATGGTCCGACTTCGCGTAGTCGCTCCCCGTATGCCCCTCGTTCATCATCACGAAATGAACGGTGGAATCCGGGAACGGTACTTTCGTGCGTCGGTCATAGGGCTCCTTCTTCGGATCAAAGCCCGGGTTCACGCTTCGGGTGAGCCAGTTGTTCAATCCGTAGCTGGTCCAGCGCGCCAGTTTCCGCGTGTCGGGCGACAGGCCGTCCCGCACCGCGGCCAAGAGATCATCGAATGTCATGCCCGGGTCTTGCCCGCCCTGCTTGATCGCCCACTTCGGGGAATCGTCGCCGGGTGAACGCAGGATCAAGGAGCCTCCCGCGTACTCCGCGAGCGTGACGGGCCACGCCCGCTTCACCTCGGCCAACGTCGCGCTCCCGCCGTGCGACAGCGCGGCGTCGACAAACGCCTCCCTGTTCGCGTCCATGTAGAACTCGTGGGCGAGTTCCAACTGACGCACCTGGCTGAGGCACTTGACCGTGCGGCCCGAGCGTCTCGCCGACGAGAGCGCGGGCAGCAGGATCGAGATGAGAATCGCGATGATGGCGATGACGACCAGGAGCTCGATCAGCGTAAACGCCGCGCGAGCCCGAGATCGCCCGAGACGGGCGAATCCGGGAATGCATGACATGGGTGGAGTCCGTTACCGAGCGAGTTCATCGCATCGGCGGAGATGCTGGAAAAAGCCACACCGGGACGGGCCGACGTGCGGCCGTCCCCCTGTTCGAGGTAGAGAGAAAGGTGACTTGTGGCTCAGATAGTCGGCGGTGCACGCGAGCGGATCAGGGCCGTCGACGGGATCGATCGCACTTGTTCGGCGATCGGAATGACGCGATCAACAACGAGATCGGTGGGGGCGTAGACGAGAACCGGCGAGCCCGCGCCTGTCTGTCCGATCCGGGCCCATTCCAGCTCGCGGCAGGTTTCGCACGGGGCCGACAGTTCCCGTTCCGAACCATCGCCCAACGTCTCGGCGGGAGTTTCCGCCAGAGAGTGGTGTCGGACCCCGGGAGACGTGTGATCGTGGGAGATTCCGACGTGGAGGCGATCCAGCCCTCCCGGGCCGAAGCAGATTGCAGCGATCAAGGCGAGTGATAACCACCGCCACCAGTTTCCGAGCGGGGGAGCCACCAATCGCGATGGATGAAAAGACCCTGCCATGCTGATATTCAATGAGAATCGATTCTCACGAGAGTCAGCCTACCCGTTTGAGCAGGATTGGTCAAGGACTTGTCGGTCGTTCGGTCAGCCGCCCTCGACTGCGCCGTGGACCCGCACGGTTTCGGAGTCTCGTACCAGGCCGAGCCTCATCGCGATCTGGGCGAGTTCGACGCGATTCGAGACATTGAGCTTTGTTCCCAGGGACGCGCGGTGCCATTCGATGGTCTTGACGCTGCGGTGCAGGCGGTTGGCGATCTCGGCCGTGGAAAGTCCCTCGCCGATGAGCGACAGAACCTCGCGTTCGCGATCCGTTAATTTTTCGAGTTCACCAAAGTCGTCGTGGCGCAGGCGGGTCGTGGTTACGCCGTGCGGGTCGCGGCCGGCGAGGCCCAGCACGTGAAGCACGCGGGGAATGCCGCCGGGCGGCGTCGGGAGAGGACGGAAAGCGCACTGCGACGTGACGCCCCATGTAGTACCCACGGTGTTCTCGGGGCGGCCCGACGTGGCCACTCGCCGGATCACCTCGATCCGATCCTGGAAGATCTCCGGCGTCATGAACTCGGCGAGGTTCCTTCCCACCAGTCCGCCCGGCGCGACCTGGAATGCACGCTCGATCAGGTCGTTGGCGGCCAAGAACCGCCCATTGACGTCAATGATCGAGACCGGGCCCTTGCTCGTGTAGAACAGAAGCTGCCAGAGAACCGACACGTCGCTTGTCGGGCTCTGGTCCGGACACCAGCCTTCGCAGATCACCAGCTCGTCAGGCATGGAAGTTCCCCACAAAATCCTCACGGGGACAGCGCCCACGCACTTCCCGTCGAGAATCCGTTCCAGACGTTTACTCTCGGGCCTCCCATGAAAATCGCAAACGCGATCTCCGCACCGAAAGCTCCAACGGGTTGAGCCGGTCACGCCCGGCGGCCCGTTTTTCTAAACCACCTCGCTCGCTTCCAGAGTCTCCGTGCCTCACGCAGTCGCGTCGAGTCGCCCTGAGTAAGAAGCGCCAGGACGCGCCGACCGATGGACTAAGAACCGAAACTTATCTGAAAATATCGCCATGATGGACGCTCGGATGCACTTTCCGGCGGAAACCAGAGTTTTCCCTGAGCGCGGTTAGACCAAAAAACAGTCTACCTAGAATGGCCGCGATGTGGCGAGAGTGCATCATCGTCGGGATCTTTGGCGGGATTGGGGCGATCACTCGATTCGTGCTATCGACGTGGGTCAATGCTCGCTTCCCCGCCCACCTGGGCGCGGGCACGCTCGCCGTCAACGTCATCGGCTGCCTGCTCGGCGGCGTGGTACTCGCCTTCCTTGAGACGTATCGCCCGCTGAATGAAACTCTGCGTCTCGCGCTCATGGTCGGCTTCCTCGGTGGGCTGACGACGTTCTCCGCCTTTGGCTGCGAGGTTTTCCAACTCCTCCGCGACCAGCGCCTGGCGACGGCCGCGGCGTTCGTGTTCGCGAATCTGTTCCTCGGTCTCATCTCCGTTGCGCTGGGCTTTTTCGTCGCCCGCTCCGTGGCTTGAGGCTCCTACCTTCAGGCGATACACCTCCTGAATTGCCGGTCTCCTACTCATGACTCCTGGCGAAACTCCAAACATCCTCAACGGGAACAGGGCCTGGGTTAAGCCGTCTCACCCGGACGAGCACAGCTTCCTCGCCGGCCCGCTCTCACGCGGGGAAGAGTTTCTCCGCGCCTGTCGTATCTTCGCCGAGTTCATCAAGGGCTTCCGTTCGCTGCACTTTGTCGGCCCTTGCGTGACGGTGTTCGGCTCGGCACGATTCCCCGAGAATCACCCCTACTACGCGCTGGCGCGCGAAATCGGACGCAGAGTCGCTGAACTGGACCTCACGATCATGACCGGCGGCGGGCCGGGAATCATGGAGGCCGCCAACCGCGGCGCGAAGGAACGCGGCGGGCGCTCGCTTGGTTGTAACATCACGCTCCCCAAAGAGCAACAACCAAATCCATATCTGGACAAATGGATCGAGTTCCGTTATTTCTTCGTTCGCAAGGTGATGCTCGTCAAGTACTCGTATGCATTCGTCGTTCTCCCGGGCGGCTACGGCACGCTCGACGAAGTCTTCGAGACCATCACGCTCGTCCAAACCCAGAAGATACGGAACTTCCCCGTCATTCTGATGGGCGTTTCGTTCTGGACCCCCTTGATCGACTTCCTTCGCGACAAGATGCTCGCGATGGGGACGATCGGGCACGGCGACCTCGACCTCCTCATCCTGACCGACTCGCCCGACGAAGCGATGGAGCACATCAAACGCGGCGTGGATGCCAATTACCCCGAAACGCTCAAGCGCCCGTTCCGCCGGCGCTGGTGGTTGTTGGAGAGGTAGGCATCGGGCATCGGGAAAGCCCGGACGTAACGGGCGGAGCCGCCTGGCCAGAGTGACGCATGGCGAGGTGGCGGAGCGGCACGGTGAACGGCTCTGCGCACGGTCTGCGAATTCCCGAAGTCCCATTGCCTGTCTGGATGTCTCCCCGTGTTGGCTCTTCCCAGCGTCTATTGCCCAGTGCCAGTTGCCTTCTTCAGCAGCGTCAGCCATTCGCGATTGCCCGTGCCGCCGGAGCTCCTGCCCGCCTTGCCTCCCAGGATGGGCGACTCGACCACACCCAGCACCTGAGCGCCCAGCGACGGCATTTTCTCGATCACTCCGGCGAGGACCGATTCGGCCAACTCCGGCGAGAGCACGCCGCCGCGCGGGAGTTCCTGGCCCTGATCCTTCAGCTCATAGTGGGGCTTGACTAGCGTGATGATGCGCCCCTGGGGGCGCAGCCACTTGAGTGCCGCGGGCACAACCAGGCGCTGCGGCGTCCATCCAAGATCGATGACGACGAGGTCCACGCCGCCCTCGATCGGCGTCGTGTGAAGGGCGTTGGTGCGTTCGCGCAGCGTGACGCGGGGATCGTTGCGGAGCTTCCACGCGAACTCGCCGTAGGCCGTGTCGACCGACACGACGCGTTCGGCGCCTGCCTGGAGCAGACAATCGGTGAACCCGCCGGTGCTGCAGCCAAGATCGGCGCAGACGAACCCGTGCGGCTCGATCGAAAAGTGCGTGAGCGCGTGACGGAGTTTCAGCCCGCCGCGGCTGACGTATGGATTGTCAGGGTCTTTTCGCGTCGCGGACATGCCGCACCTAGTGGTGGGCCGCCGGGATGCCGACGATGGACACGCCGAGTTCGTCGGCGACGTCGAGCATGCGGGACTTGTCGAGCATGATGACCTCGCCCGCGGCGAGCGCCAGGCATCCGCCCCCGTTCGACGCCAGGTTCTCGATCGTCTTGATGCCGACCGTCGGCACATCGGAGCGACGGTCGTGCCCGGCCCGCGCGCCCTTGCAGAGCGTCCAGCCCTTGGAGCGGCAGAGCTGCCCGGTGCGCTCGATCATTCGGTCCGTGCCCTCGACCGCTTCGACCGCGATCACGTCGCGCTCGCGAACCGCGACCGCCTGCCCGATGTCCAGGCTCAGCGTCTGCGCGAGGAGGGGCCATGCGAAGTCGATGTCCGCCCGCTGCTCGGGCGTCGGCTGACGGCGCGTCATGACGCCCTCGGTCGAGAGCTCGTCGGGGATCGGCGCGGTGGAATCGAGGAGCGCCACGCCGCAGCGGTCGAGTTCTTCCGCGATTGCGCTCAGCACGGCGTGCGAGCGTTTGTCGTGGCGAAGGTGCCGGTACCAAGCGACCAGCGTGCGCCAGTCGGGGATGTTGCGCAGGACCCGCAGGGGGTCGTGCATCAGCTTGGCCTTGTCGACCTTGCCGACCATGATCGCGTGGCGGACGCCCATGCCGGAAAGGATGCGTCCCCAAGTGCCGACGCGGAGGACGCCGACCTCGCGGAACGAAGAGCACATGGTGGGAAGCTCGGGCTCGTATTGCTTGGACAGGCCGAGCGCGTGGACCGGATGTCCCGCCGAACGAAGCCCGCGCGCCACCAAAATGGGCAATCTTCCGCCGCCGGCGATGAGGCCGACGGGTGTGGGCGGGGGTGGGGGATCGGGCAGGATGGTCAGGGCGCCAGTCATTTCTTCGTGCGGCACGCCGCGGACCGGGCCGCGGAAGGGAACACTTTATATCGGCTTGACGGTTCGTTCCACGATGATTCGGCAACAATGCCGAAAATAATCCGAACGCAAGGAACGGTCGGGGAGCGATCGACCGCGCGTACCGGCGCTGCTCCTTGCACCCTTGATCGGCGTTCCACGTCCCGCCGCGGTTCGGCCGATGAAGACGTGGCCGAACCGGCGACGAGGTGCGATCGTGAGCGAGGCTCCAAGGTCATTCTCCCTGGACATCGTGGAAGGCGGGCCGCGCCGCGCGATGCCCGCGGGGTCGGGTGGTCGGGCGGACGGTCCGACGAGGGCGGACGGCGATCGTCCGTTCCTGCGAGTCTACTTCTCCTGCGCCAACCAGTACGTCCGCGTTTTCCGCGACCGCGCGGGCGACGGCTACACGGCCCGATGTCCGACGTGCGGCAAGTGCATGAAGTTCCGCGTCGGCGACGGCGGGACGTCGCAGAGGTTCTTCGAACTCTCCTGCCGCCGATAGCACCACGGGCGTTTGGCGTTCGTACACTCGCCCAGCATGAGCACACCCAGCGCCGGTTCGTATCCGCTTTCGAGACCCACGGGCGTTTGTGCCGCCAGCGGGCGGTCGCTCGCGGTGGGGGAGCGGTACGTCGCGGTGCTGGTTGAGATGCCCGACGGCGACGCGATGGTGCGCCAGGATTTTTCCCTCGACGCGTGGGAAGTCGGCGCGCGTCCCGCGGCTCCCGGGCGTGTGTTCGCGACGTGGCGCTCGGTCATGCCCGAGCTGACGGCGCCGAAGAAGCAGCTCGTGATGAGCGACGACGAATTGCTCGATCTGTTCGAGCAGCTCTCGGAGTCGACCGACCAGAAGAAGCTCGCGTTCCGCTATGTGCTCGCCCTCTTGCTCGTGCGCCGCAAGCTGCTGCGGTACTCCGGCGTCCGCGGGCGCGGTCCGGGGTCGAAGATGCTCGTCTCGCGCAAGCCCACGGCGCCCGGCGCTGAGATGCCGACGCTGGAAGTCGTCGACCCGGGCCTGGACGAGGACACGCTCTCGGGCGCGATGCAGCAGATCGGCGAGTTGATGGGGATCGAGTCGACGGCGCAGGCCCCGGAGGGCGTGGAACCCAAGCCCGCGCCAGAGATTCCCGCCGGAGAGGGCGCATGAGCGATCGCGGCGGAGCACGTCGAGGTCGCGGGCCGTCGGCCGTGCCACCGACCGCGAGTATGCGGTCGGGGTGGTCCTGGAGCCACGGGCCTGTCCTCCGATCCTTGCGATTGGGGTGCGTCTCTCGCTTCGCCATGATTCTTCTCGCTGCGATCGCGGCCTTGGTGCTTCCCGCCTGCGGCGAGCAGCCCGTGAAGCCGGGCGACAAGGGTGTCGTGTCCAAGCCCATGAAGCCCGCGCCGTCGTATGAGGACATCGCGCGGGCCCAGTCGCTGCGTGTCGCGGACCTCGATCGCCTGTGGGCCCGCGCCACGCTCCGCCTCTACACGATCGACAAGAACGGCGATACCAACGAGGAGGAGGCCGACGGGCACGTGCAGTACATCCGCGATCGCAAGCTCTTTCTCGCGGTGAAGAAGCTCGGCGAGACCTATTTCCAGCTCGGCTCGAATGACACGCTCTTCTGGTGGATCGACCTCTCCGACAGCGACCACAAGGTCGCGCTGGTGGGCGAGCACGCCAAGGCGACGCCCAGGACCGCGGCCCGCTTCGGCCTCCCCGTTCATCCGCTCGATCTCATCGACGTGCTGTGTCTCTTGCCGTTCCCTGACAAGCCGATCACTTCGCCCAACTGGACGCCCGACGGACGCTATGTCCGCGTGACGCTGCAGGGTCGATGGGGACAGCGGAGCGTGTTCCTGGATCCCAAGACTCTGGTGCCGCGGAAGGTCGAGGCGTTTGACGGTCGAGGGGCCCTGGTGCTGTCGGCGACGATGAGCGAGGACGAGCCCGTAAAGGTGAAGGGCTTGGAGAAGACCAGCGCCACGATCGCGACCGAGATCGAGATCGACGTGCCCGCGAGCAAGGCCCGCGCGAAGATGTCGCTCCACGACCCCGAGAATCGGCGCGACGGCATTTCGGCGTCGGCCTTCGACCTCAAGTCTCTCCTCGAGCGTTACGGTGTGAAGGACGCCCGCCTGATGGAGGGCGACGTTGAACCCAAGCCCACGCCGTACGCCGGCGTGAAGATCAGATGACGCGGCGCATCCGGATCAGCCCGTGGATCTTGCCGGCGCGAATGCTCGCGATCGTGACCTGCTGCGTGCTCGCGCTCTGCGCGATGACGGCGAGCGCGGAACCGCCCATGACCACGCGCGGCGCTGGCGCGCCGGCGGCAGATTCCGCCCCTTCGCACGCGTGGATTTCGCTTCCATCCAAGAACGAGTGGATCATTGCGCACGTCCCGCCGCGCCGGCAGGCGATGCCTCCCGACGGCAAGTCGCGCGGCGCCGCCGACGGCACGCTGCGCCGGGCCGCGTCGCTCTCGATCGAGCCCTCCGCGCTGGCGGCGTTCGGCGAGGACGTGTACGTGGCGGCCGACGACGTCGACGAAACCGGCAAGGCCGCTCGTCGCGTGTGGACCCTGCGCGCCGTCAACACGGGCGTGGGTGATCTGTGGTCGTACGAGCCCGCCGATGGATTGCGGTCGCTTCGCTCGCTCCCCGCCGACGGGCGATTGGTCGGGATGGCCGCGTCGAGCGCCGGATTGGTCGCGATCATCGCGGCGGATTCTCCGGTGTCGCGAGTGCGCGTGCTCTGGCTCAATCGCGGTGAGTGGCAGGACCTTGAGACGCCGCGCGACATCGACAACTGGGGCGCGCGATTGCGGTGCGTCGCGACACGCGAGGGGTTCACGCTCGTTGCGCCGGATGACTCCGGGTCGGCCCGGGTGTGGTCCGCGTCGCTCCGCGACGCAAGCGAGCACGCGCCCGCGGTCACGTGGCGCGACGGGGTGCTCGCGCGCGATCGCTCGATCCCGACCGGGGCCTCACCGGTTGAATTCGTGTCGGTGGGCGGGCGGTTGTTCTCGATCACGCCCGGCGGTCCGGGCGTGCGCGTGCTGTCGGGCGTGGACGCGAGCGGTTCGACGACCCTTGCCCGGCTCGAAGGGCTGGAGCCCGATGCCGCGATCGCGCCCTTGGATAGCCAGGGGCGGTTGGTCGTCGCGTGGACTCGGGCGGAGGGGACGCCGCGCCGTCCGGGCGAGCCCCCCCTGAGCGGGCGCGTCGTCGAGATGATCGAGCTCTCGGCGAACACGGGGCGAGTTCTGTACGACGCGCCGAGCCGAGCCGACGGCCCGGTCACTCCCGGTGACCTTGGCCTGCTCGGGCTGGTGCTGATCGTCGCGATGGGTGTCGCGCTTGTGCTCGTGATCCGCGGCGGCGACGAGACCGAGATCTCGCTTCCGCCCGGCATGGCGCTCGCCGATCCCGGGCGGCGCATGGCCGCTTCGCTCGTCGACGGCGTGATCGCGCTGGTGGTCGCCTCGCGCCTTCGCGGCACGCCGCTGCTGGAGCTGACGTCGCCCAGCACGTTTGTCACGGGCGAGTTGGTCTGGGTGCTGGCGATCGGCATCGTCGCGGGTGCGGCGCTCGGCGTGATCTTTGAGTACCTCACCGGGCGCAGCATCGGCAAGGCGTTCACCGGCTGTCGCGTGATTCGCGCCACCCCCAACGGCGAGCCCGCGCGTGCCGCGCTCTGGCAGGTGCTCCTTCGCAACGCGATGAAGTGGGCGCTCCCGCCGCTCTCGATGCTGGCGCTGGTGGAGCCGAGCCGTCGTTCGCGGGTGGACCTGCTGACCCGCACGGCGGTGGTGGTGGAGTATGACCCCGACGCCGACGAGCCCGAGCCGGCGGACGACGCCTAATTTGTTCGGTCAGTGTTCGATCGCTGAAGGAAAGCGCGGGGTCCGACCGATACCCAGACATAGCGTCGCAGGCTACCAGTCGGCGGAGGATCCGCCGAGCCTGTTGTCGTGTGGGCGTTGCAAGGTCGGGGTCCCGCGTCGTGGAGCAGCCGGGCACGGAAAAACCAGCGCCGAATACCCGCAGCTGGCGGGAGGTGTGGCAACTCCCGCTGCTGGTTCTGGCGGGCGTGATGCTCGTCGGCGGCGTCGGCTACCTCATTTCCAAGAAGCCCAAGGTCGACGTCGAGGGCACGCTCGTCAAGGCCGAGGCGATGCTCGACGAGGACAAATTTGGCGAGACGCTCGACTATCTGAACGCCAATGTCCTGCCGCACCTGAGCCGCTCCGACGTCACGCCCGAGATGCAGGCCAAGTTCCACCAGTTGGTGGCGCGGTCGCTCTATCTGGAGCAGCAGCGTCGCGGGCTGGACGTGGCGGCGAACCACACCAATGTGGTTTCGGAGTATCACGACGCGGAGAAACTGGGCGCGCCGCTGACGCCCAACGACGAGTACTACCTCGCCGACACGCTGGCGATGCTGGGCAAGCTGGACGAGGCGATCGAATCGATGCGCAAGGTCGAGGGGATCAAGCCCGCGCAGCGCTTCTCGCTCTACCGGCGATTGATCGACACCTCGCTGAAGAACAAGGGAGCGGTGGCGGTGAGCGCGGAGCTGCTGGCCGCGATGCTGAGCGAGCCCGAGATCCCGCGCGAGGATCGCCTGTGGGCGACGGCACGCCAGGCCGAGCTGTTCATCGATCACGACAAGCCGGGCGAGGCGATCACCCGATTGCTCCGATCGCTCCCGCGACTTGGAGTGACCAGCAGCGAGGGCCTGGGCGAGTTGTACATGCTGCTGGGTGAGGCGTACCTGGCGACGGGCGCGACCGCGGACGCGGCCAAGCAGGCCGAGCGTGCCGCGGAGCTGATGAACCCCTCGTCGAACGACTACGCGCGGGTGCTGGTGATGCAGGCGCGTGTCGAGGAAGCGACGGGCGGCGACGAGGCGTCGCACGAGCGGGCCCGCGACCGCTACGCCGAGGTCATCAACCGATACGGCGGATCGGAGGCGGTGCTGGACGCTCGCCAGGGCCTGGCGGAGTCCGAGGCCGCCCTGGGCAACACCAAGGAATCGCTCGAGGCCTACACCGAGCTGGTGTCGGAGTTGAACGAGGGTAAGTCGACGCGCGAGGTGACCCGCGACGGCGTGACGGGCTCGCTGCTCGGGCGATTCAACGAGCGGTACGCCGCGGGCGAGATGGAAGATGCGCTGCACTACGTGCGCCTGGCGGAGTCGATGTACAAGGGCGACGACATGCCGCCGGAGGTGCTCCGCGCGATCGGCGACGCCTCGATGGCGCTGGGGCAGGAGAAGCTCCCGCCCGAAGACCCGGACGGCATCCGCCCGACCATCGATGATTCGGCCGTGCTCGCCGACGTGCAGCGCAACCTGATGGACGCTGGCGCCGCGTACCGCGCCCACGCCAGCCGCGTGATTCTCGTGTCGAACAACGACTACGCCAAGAGCCTGTGGTCGTCGGGGCTGGCCTACGACCTGGCGGGCGATCGCGAGAGCGCGATCGCGGCGTTCCAGGAATTTGTCGACGGTTTCCCGTCCGATCCGCGCCAGCCCGAGGCCAAGTTCCGCCTGGCCCGGGCGCACCAGGCGCGCGGCGAGCTCGAGCAGGCCGCGGGCCTGTACCGCGAACTGATCGACGCCGCCAACGCCAGCGGCGAAGCGCGCAGCGGCCCGTGGAGCGACGCGAGCTTCGTGCCCTTGGCCGAAACGCTCCTTATGGACAACGATGCGGCCAACGACGCGACGGCCGAGCAGCTCCTCAACAACGTCGTCGACGGCAAGATCGGCGGCCAGGGCACCACGCGTTTCCGCGAGGCGCTGCTCCTGCTCGGCAGCCACTACCACGACGCGGGCAACCACGCCGCGGCTATCCAGCGTCTGACCGAGTTCACGCAGCGATTCGCCGATTCGCCGCGCTTGGCGGTGGCGCAGTACAAGCTCGCCGATTCGTTGCGGAACTCCGCGCTGGCGATCGATGAAGACCTGCGTCAGCGGGCCAACTCCGGGGCCGAGGCCCGCGAGCTTCAGGCCGCCCGGCGCGATCGACTGACCCGCGCCCTCGACCTCTTCGGTCAGGTGCGAACCACGCTCGAAGACAAGCCCGGCGCCAAGCGATCGGCGCTCGAGGAACTGTGCCTGCGCAACTCGTACTTCTACATGGGCGACTGCGCCTTTGACCTTGGCCAGTACGACCCCAAGATGTTCGATCAGGCGGTGGTCCATTACGAGGCCGCCAAGGACCGCTACAAGGGCGAGCCCGCGTCGATGGTCGCGATGATCCAGGTCGTTCACGTCTATTTGAAGCAGGGCGACACCGCCCGGGCGACGACGGCCAACGCCCGTGCCCGGGCGTTCTATGAGTCGCTCCCCGAAACCGTGTGGGATGACCCGTCGCTCCCGATCGCGCGGCGCGACTGGGAGCGGTGGCTCGACGCGACCGCAACGCTCAATCGCCAGGCCAGCGCCGGCGGGCAGGAAGGCCAATAGCAGAGCCCAGCAGCAAAGCAAGGACGGCGTCGGCGGAGCCGACTGTGAGGTCAGGATGACCAGGGAACCCAGCAACAACTCCAGGCCGCGAACGATCGACCCGACGACGCAGGGCCTGTACGCGCGTCTGTGCCGCGTGCTCGATCGCCAGCGCGAGCTGCTCACGCAGCTTTCGGAGATGTCGCCGCGGCAGCAGGAGGCGGTGGAGGGCGAGGACCCCGAATCGCTCATCCAGGTGCTCTCGTCGCGGCAGGAACTGATCGACGAATTGACAGGGCTTGAGCCCGAGGTCGTGACTCTCCGACGCGAGTGGGCCCAGCGAGCCGACGCCGACGACGTGCAACGCCGGGCCGTCGCCGAGCGATTCGACGCGACCGCGCTGCTCGCGGCCAGGGTTACTTCCGCCGACACTCGGTACCTCGAGGAACTCAAGCGTCAGCGCGAGCGGCTGGCGGGCGACCTCGCCGCGATCACCCGCGGCCAGTCAGCCAACCGCGCTTATGAGTCCAAGCCCAGCACGCCCGGCGCCCGCTTCCAGGACCACGAAATCTGACGATGCTTGAAATGCCCAGCCAACCTCGAGGAGCGGAGAGCAAGGCGATCACGCCCGGCGAACTGGCCGAGCTGATGGCGGCGTTCAACCAGGTCACCTCGCGTCTGGAGGCGACGCACGATCAGCTCCGGAGCGAGGTCGCCCGTCTGACCAGCGAGTTGAACAGCGCCAACGAGCAGTTGGAGCGGGCGCGGCGGCTTTCCGCCCTGGGAGAAATGGCCGCGGGCATCGCGCACGAGGTGCGGAACCCGCTGGGCTCGATCCGGCTCTACGCCCGCCTGCTGGATCAGGACCTGACCGATCGCCCCGGCGAGCGGGCGACGGTTGGGAAGATCGCGGCCGCCGCCAAGCACCTGGACGGCATCGTGGGGGACGTGCTGACGTTTTCGCGGGAGTTCCGGATTCGGCGCGAGCCGGTCGAGGCTTCGGCGATCGTGGAACGGGCGCTGGAGTGCTGTCGCCATGACGGCGTGCCAGGTGCGAGCGTGATCCCGGTCCATGTCGACGTTCCGGACGTCGAGCTCTTTGTGGACTCGTCACTCTTCATTCAGGCCCTGGTGAACGTGATACGGAACGCGTTCGAGGCGATGGCGGAATGTAAGCCCCCCTCTTCCGGGCACCTTCTCAATATTTCATGTGAACGCCGGATGGTGGCGGCCGGGAAGTCTCGGCGTCGCCGGATGGCCTCGATCCGGGTGTCGGACACGGGTCCCGGCGTGTCGCAAGACGTGCGGGCACGGATGTTTAACCCGTTTTTTACCACCCGCTCGGCGGGGACTGGCCTCGGTCTTGCGATCGTTCATCGCATCATCGACGCGCACGAAGGACGAATTGTTGTGGAAAACCGGCAAGATTCCGACTCGACGAACGGCGCGATTTTTGTTCTGATGGTGCCATGTGCCCCGCCACGCCCGGACGGCGCGGCCCGGCACAGCGAACGCGCGTCGGTCGTGGTCGTGCCCGCCAAGGCAGGGGAGCTCGCACGATGAGAACCATCCTGGTCGTTGACGACAAGGAAATGATGCGGGACAGCGTCGCCTCCACGCTCCAGCGTGCAGGCATGAACGTCGTCGCCGCCCCCGATGCGCCCGCGGCGCTCGACCTCATCGCCAAGAAACGTCCGGATTGCGTTGTGTCCGACTTCAAGATGCCCGGCATGACCGGCCTTGAGCTTGTCGAGAAGGTCCAGCAGATCGACCAGGAGCTCCCGGTCATCATCATGACCGCGTTCGGGAGCATCGAGTCGGCCGTCAAGGTCATCAAGGCCGGCGCGTTCGATTATCTCACCAAGCCCTTCGAGGGCGACGAGCTGATCATCACGATCAAGCGCGCCTGTGAGGCCGCCCGGCTCGCCAAGGAGAACGCGATTCTCCGCGCGGAGTCCGGCGAGCGCGGCTCGGCCCCGGCCCAGGGTCCGCGCGGCGTGGATCGCCTCGTCGGCGCCGGCGACGCCATGACCCGTCTCAAGGAACAGGTCGCCTCGATCGCCGCGTCGCACGGCACGGTGCTCATCACGGGCGAATCCGGCGTGGGCAAGGAAGTCGTCGCCCGCGCAATCCACGAGTCCAGCCCGCGCGCCGGGGCGCCGTTCCTGGGCGTCAACTGCGCCGCGTTGTCCGAATCGCTGCTGGAATCCGAGCTCTTCGGACACGAGCGCGGCGCCTTTACCGGCGCCGAGAAGCTCCGCAAGGGGCGTTTCGAACTCGCCGACGGCGGGACGCTGCTGCTCGACGAGGTCAGCGAGATCTCGCCGCGGGTCCAGGCCAAGCTCCTGCGCGTGCTGCAGGAGCGAGCGTTCGAACGCGTCGGATCGAGCGTGACGATCGGCTCGGACGTCCGCGTGATCGCGACCAGCAACCGCGATCTGCCCAGGTCGGTCGCGATGGGCGAGTTCCGTCAGGACCTGTACTACCGGCTGAACGTGCTGCCGGTGTCGATCCCGTCGCTGCGCGAACGGGCGACCGACGTGCCCGCGTTGGCGTCGCACTTCGTGCTGCTGATCTGCAAGCGAGAGGGGCGTCCCGTGCTCTCGTTCGAGGGCCCGGCGCTGGACGCGTTGTCGGCCTATCGCTGGCCGGGCAACGTCCGCGAGCTTCAGAACATCTGCGAGCGGGCGGTGGTGCTCACCTCGTCCAAGGCCACCTCGATCCCGCTGGCGATGATCGCGCCGTGGCTTCGTGAAACACCCACGACCGCGGTGGCCGCCGCCGGCCCGCTGGTCGAGCCCAAGACCGGCGCCTTCGCGTCAACGCCCGACATCGACGGCCGCACGCTCGAAGAGATCGAGCGTGACGCCATCCTCCGGGCGCTCAACCGGTTTGACGGGCACCGCCAGAAGACCGCGGCCGCCCTCGGCATCGGCGTGCGCACCCTCGGGCTCAAGATCAAGAAGTGGAAGGAACTCAACATCGTCCCGCCCACGCTGTAACGGCGAGATGACGAAGCGAGCGATGCGAGCCCCGAGGACCGGTGAGGGGTCCGGGTTTGCGGGGTCAACAGGAAAGTCATCCGTCCCAAGGATGGGGCGGCCGGCACGGGCTTTGTGAACAGCCGAGGCAGGAGGCCGACGTGTTCATCGGTGACATCTTCAGTTCTGGCGCGATGCCGACGCTCGAGGCGGGCATGCGGTTCGCCGCCCAGAGGCAGCGGCTGCTCGCCCACAACATCGCAAACATCAGCACGCCCGATTTCCGCCCGGTCGACCTGTCGGTCAAGGACTTTCAGGCCACGCTCGCCGACGCGATCGAGCGCCGGCGCGAGGCGACCGGGGGCGAGCAGGGGCCCCTGGAACTGAAGAAGACCAGCGAGATCGAGATGATGGCGGGGGGAACGCTTCGGTTTACCCCCAAGACCCCTTCGGGCAATGTGCTCTTTCACGACCGGAACAACCGCGACCTGGAGCGGCTGATGGCCGACCAGGCGGAGACCGTGGCGGCGTACCGGGCCGCGTCCGACCTGCTGCGCAGCCGCTTTGCCCTGCTCAAGAGCGCGATCTCGCAGCGGGTGTAGGTGTTCTTGGACTTTCCTAGTGCCTAGTCCCCAGTGCCTGGTGCCTTCTTCTGGCATCCCATTCGCGTAAGGACCCATCGTGTACGGCTCGCTCGACATCTCGACCAGCGGCTTGATCGCCCAGCGGAACCGCATGGCGGTGATCGCTTCGAACATCGCCAACCGGAACGTGATGCTCGACGAAAACGGGCAGGTCAACCCCTACCGCCGGCGCGAAGCGATGTTCGCCGTGGGCGACCCGAGCGCCGCGACCGAGGAAGGGCGACAGCTTGGCGTTCACCTGTCGGACATCTCGATCAACGAGGGCCCGATGAGCTTTCACTGGGACCCGACCAGCCCTTATGCCTACAAGTCCGGGCCCAAGGCCGGCTATGTGCCCGACCCGGACATCGATATTGTGACCGAACAGATCAACGCGATGGAGGCGTCGCGTGCATACGAGGCAAACATCGCGGCGGCGGAGGCCTCCAAAGCGATGATCGCGCAGGCCCTGCGTCTCCTCGCGTAGACTCCGGTGTCGCTGGCGCGTGATCGTGACGGAAGCTGGGCGTATCCCGGCGGAGCAGAACCATGGCGGACCCTCTCGGGTTCATCAATCAGGCCGCGGCCGCCCGGAGCATCCAGCCCCGGAGCCTGTCGCCCCAATCCGGCCAGCAGGACGGCCCGTCGTTCAAGGACGTGCTGCTCGACAACCTCAAGGAGGTCAACAACCTCCAGCAGGACGCCACCAAGGCGATGGAAGACCTCCAGACCGGCAAACGATCGGACCTTGAGGGCGTGATCCTGGCGACCCAGAAGGCGGACACCGCGTTCCAGATGCTCCAGGCCCTGCGCAACAAGGTCATGGAGGCGTACGAAGAGGTCAAGCAGACACGTGTCTAGCGCCGTGGAACCACCCGGCGCAAGGTTGGCGTGGGCAGGGCGCAAGCTCCGCGCGTCGGCGCAATCCACCGACATTCAAGAGGATCGCCCCGGCGATCCGAATGGAGTAGTTGCGGGTGCCCGCGAGTGGTCGCCCATCCGCCGCGCGGGGACCGCGCGCATCGGCATGGAGGCCGGGCATGGAAAGGCTCCGCAAGGCGCTGGCGACGATCGCCAAGGCCTTGGGCAGACTGGACACGACGCAGAAGCTGCTGATCGGCAGCCTGGCGGTCATCGCCGGCATGGTCCTGTTCCTGGTCGCCCAGTACGCCGGGCGCGCCTCGTGGGCCGAGGTGCTGCCGGGCTCGACGCTCGCCGAGCAGCAGGCGGCCCAGATCGTTCTGACCAACGCGGGGATCGACGCGAAGCTGGCCGACAAGCTGACGGTGCCCGCCGAGGATCGCCAGCGAGCCCAGGCGGTGCTGGCGCAGTCCGGCGCGATGCCGGCCGACGCGGCCCTCATGTTCCGCAACATCATCGAGAAGCAGAGCTGGCAGTTCTCTCGCCAGCAGAATGATCGCCTCTACGCCATCGCGCTCCAGAACGAGCTCGCGGGCGTGATCGCCAACTTCCGCGGCATCAAGTCCGCCACGGTCATCATCGACTCGCCGGATTCGGCCGGCTTCGGGCGCACCATGCTCAAGCCCACCGCGTCGGCGACCGTTTTCTCCAAGAGCGGGCAGCCCATCGATCAGGGCACGGTCGACGCCGTCGCGCAGCTCATCGCGGGCGCTCGCGCGGGGTTGCTCGTCGAGAACGTGCGCGTGATCGACGGGAGCAGCGGGCGGCAGCGCAAGTCCTCGTCGGATGAGGACGTGACGAGCAGCACGTATCTCGAGCACTCCACCAAAATGGAAAGCTCGCTCCAATCGAAGCTGATGGAACTGCTCGGATACATCCCCGGGCGGATCGTCGCCGTGACCGCCCAGGTCGACGTGACGCGGAGCAATTCGACCGTTACCAAGTATCTTGAAAAGGGTGAGGGCACGACGGCGCTGGTGAAGACGACCAAGGAATCGACGACGACGTCGGCCCAGGCGGCTCAGGGCGGCGCCGAGCCCGGAGTGAGGTCGAACCAGGCCGCGGACATCAACAAGGGCGCGGGCGGTTCGGGTAACAAGTCAGAGCAGACGGAAGAAAACCGGGAGATGGATAACCATGTGGGCTCGACGACCGAGCACATCGTGAACCCCAAGGGCAACCCGACGATGGTCGCGGTGTCGGTGGGAGTCCCGAGCGCCTACGTGGTTGACCTGATCAAGAAAGAAGCCGCCAAGGCCGGTGCGGCCCAAGGCGCGGGCGGCGCGGCGGCCCAGCCGACTCCGGAGCCCTCCGAGCAGGAGATCCAAGCCAAGTTCGACAAGGACATCAAGCCCAAGCTCCAGGAGAGCATCCTGCCGCACGTGCGTGCCATGAGCGCCGATGTCGCCAAGGGCGGCGATGCCGCCCAGATCGCGGAACTTCTGAAGAGCCAGATCGCGATCAGCTTGATCCCGCTCGACATCGCGCCGATGACAGGCGGTGGGGGCGGAGGTCTCATGGGCATGGAGACGGGCGGCGGATTCCTGGCGATGGGCGGCGGGCTGATCGAGAAGGCGCTCCTGGGCCTGCTCGCCGCGGTCGCGCTCGGCCTCATGTTCATGATGACGCGCCGCACCGCCAAGAAGATCGAACTCCCCACGGCCGAGGAGATCGTCGGCCTGCCTCCCACGCTCGAGTCGCGCAGCGACCTGATCGGCGAGGCCGAGGAGGGCGATTCGCCGCTCGCGGGCATCGAGCTCGACGAGTCCGAGGTGGCGGCCCAGAAGATGCTCGATCAGGTCAAGGACCTGGCGAAGACCAATCCGGACAGCGCCGCGAGCATGATCAAGCGTTGGGTGGCGGTCGAGAACTGAACCTGAGGAGGGCGTGTGCCCCGCAAGCCCGGTGAAAAACTCCCGTCCGACGCGTCGCAGCTCGAAGGGCTGACCAAGGCGGCGATTCTGCTCCTGTCGCTCGGCTCGGATAACGCCGCGATTGTGCTCAAGCAGCTCGATCAGGAGACGGTGCAGGAGGTCACGCGCGAGCTGGCGGGCCTTGGGCGCGTGCCGCCCGACCTACTCAATTCGGTCATCGCCGAGTTTTATCACACGATGATCGCGTCGCAATACGCCAACGAGGGCAACCTCGAGTTCGCGAAGCAGATCCTGACGCAGTCGATGGAGGCAAAGACCGCGGAGCGTGTGCTCCAGCAGATCCAGACGCAGGTGCAGAAGACGCCCTTTGCGTTCCTGCAGCGGGCCGAGTCGGAGAACCTGCTGACGTTCATCCAGGACGAGCACCCGCAGACGATCGCGCTCATCGTGTGCCACCTGCCCTACCACAAGGCCGCGGAGATCATGGGCGGCCTGCCCATGCAGAAGCAGATCGAGGTCATCAAGCGCATCGCCAACATGGAGCAGACCAACCCCGAGGTGATCCGCGAGGTCGAGAGGGGCCTGGAGAGCCGCCTGGCGAACATGCTGGTTCAGAGCATGGAGAAGGCGGGCGGCGTGCCGACGGTGTCGGAGATCCTGAACCTCGCCGATCGCGCGACGGAGAAGGCGATCCTGGAGGGCCTGGAGGCCGACGATCCGGACTTGGTCGAGCAGATCCGCCGCCTGATGTTCGTGTTCGAGGACATCATGCTCGTGAACGACAAGGGAATTCAGTCGGTGCTCAAGGAAGTCGACAACGACGAGCTGACGCTGGCGCTCAAGACGGCGTCGCCCGAGCTGCAGGCGAAGATCTTCGCGAACATGTCCGAGCGTGCCGCGGCGCTCATCAAGGAAGACATGCAGTTCATGGGTCCGGTGCGTGTCAGCGACGTCGAAGCGGCGCAGCAGCGCATCGTCGACATCGTGCGGCGCCTCGAGGAAGCGGGCGACGTGGTGATCCAGGGTCGCGGCGGGGACTCCGATCTGATCGTGTAACGCGGAGGATCGCGGCTCATGGCGCTCATCAAACAGGCCGAGTCTGCCCCGCACCTGCGCGACGCGATCGTGCTGGACTTCGGCGACCTGGCCGCCAGCGCTGAGGAGGCGCGGAAGAGGGCCAAGGCGCAGGCCCAGTCGATCATCGACCAGGCCGCGAGGGAGCGCGAGCGGCTGATCGCCGACGCCGCCGCGGTCGGGCGTGCCAAGGGGTTCGAAGAGGGGAAACGCGACGGGCTTGAGAAGGGGCACGCCGAGGGACGCACCGCGGCGATGAAGGAGTACCAGGCGCGGCTCGACGCGCTGACCAAGTCCTGGGCGCGGGCCCTGGAATCGTTCCAGGCCGAGCGTCGCCAGCTGTGGTCCGACGCGCACAACGACGTGGTGCGGTTGTCGCTCACGATCGCGGAGCGCCTCGTCAAGCGAGCGCTCGACCTTGATCCGTCGATCGCCGCGTCGCAGGCGCAGGCGGCGCTGGCGCTGCTCGCGGCCCGCGCGTCGGTGAAACTGCTCGTGAATCCTGAGGACCAGGAGCTGATCAAGGCCGCGATCCCGGGCATTCTCTCGTCGCTCGGCGCTTCGCACGACATCGAGCTGATCCCCGATGCCTCGGTCGCTCGTGGCGGGTGCATGCTTCGCACGCCCGTGGGGGGCGAGATCGACGCCACGCTCACGACCCAGATCGATCGAATCCGCGACGTGCTGCTTCCCGCGCGAGAACCCGCGGAGGGCGCATGACCACGCTCGCCGCCGCGTTCCAGACGGTTCACGCCGCCCAGCCCATCAAGCTCTCGGGGCGCGTGGCGACGCTGCGCGGCCTCTCGGTGCTGGTCGAGGACCTTCCCACGCCCGTCGGCACGCTCGTGAAGCTCGGTCGGCACGACGCGACGCGCGAGGCGGCGCTGGGCGAGGTGGTGGGCTTCACGCGCGAGCACACGATCGTGATGCTGCTGGGCCAGGCCGCGGGGCTGCGTGCGGGCGACCCGGCGATGGCGCTGCAGGCGGCGCCGACGGTGCCCGCGAGCGAGGCGCTGCTCGGTCGGTGCGTGGACGCGTTGGGCAGGCCGATCGACGACGGGCGTGCGATCGTCGGCGCGACGCCCGTGCCGCTGAACCCCGAGCCGATCACCGCCCTGCGGCGAGCGATCATCCGCGATCCCCTGCACACGGGCGTGCGTGCGATCGATCTCATGACGACCGTGGGGCGCGGGCAGCGCATGGGCATCTTCGCCGGCCCTGGCGTGGGAAAGTCGACACTGCTCGGGACCATCGCGCGGCGATCGGACGCGGACGTGAACGTGATCGCGCTCATCGGCGAGCGCGGCCGCGAGGTGCGTGAATTCGTCGAGCACTCGCTCGGCCCCGCGGGCGTCGCACGCTCCGTGGTGGTCGTCGCGACGGGCGATGAGTCACCGGTGATGCGTCTGCGGGCGGCCCGCTACGCCTGCGCCGTCGCGGAATTCTTCCGAGACCTCGGGCGGAACGTCCTCTTGATGATGGACTCGGTGACACGATTCGCGCACGCGCAGCGCCAGGTCGGCCTGTCCGTGGGCGAGCCGCCCACGACCAAGGGGTACACACCCAGCGTGTTTTCACAGATGGCGCTGATGCTGGAGCGCGCCGGCTCGGTCGACGCGGGCCCTGGCACGCGGGCCGGTTCGATCACCGGGCTCTACACGATCCTCGTCGAGGGCGACGACATGACCGAGCCGGTCTCCGACGCCGCCAGGGGTATCCTCGACGGGCACCTCGTGCTCTCGCGGAAGCTTGCGCACAAGGCGCACTATCCCGCGATCGACGTGCTCGATTCGATCAGCCGCGTGCAGGACCTGGTCGCGGACAAGGAGCACCTGGCGGCGCGGCGGCAGGTGCTGAGGCTCATGGCGATGTACAAGGAGGTCGAGGACCTCGTGCAGATCGGTGCGTACGCCAAGGGGAGCAGCCCCGAGACCGACGTCGCGATCGAGCTGCAGCCGCAGATCATCGATCTCCTTCGGCAGTCGCGTGAGGACGCGACGGACTTTGCCGCGGCGCGGATGCGTCTGCTGAAGCTGGCGCAGCAGGCGATGGACATGCTGGCCAAGGTGGGGCGCGGTCGGAAGTAGCGGGGGAGTGACGCGTGGCGAAGTTTGTATTCCAGTTCGAGGCGGTGTTGAAGCAGCGGCGTGCCGTGGAGCGTGCCCGCCAGCTCGCCGTCGCGTCGATCGAGCGAGAGCGTCTGGCGCTGGAGGACACGATCCGCCAGATGCAGCGCCAGATCGTGCGCGAGAAGGAAGACCTGCGCGAGCAGTTGCTGGCGGCAAGAGACGGCGCGAGGGTCGATCTGCGATCCGTACGCTTGCAGGCCGGCGCGTCGCTCGACGCGGTCGCCAGGACGCAGCGTGCCGTGCTGCAGCTGGCGGGCGTGCACTCGCGTCTCGACGCGGCCCGCCTGCAGTTGCTCGACGCCGCGACCAAGCGCAAGAGCGTGGAGATGCTGAAGGAGCGCCGATTTGAAGAATGGAAGGCCGAGCAGGCCTCCATCGAGGGACGCATGCTCGATGAGCTCTCGGTGATGCGTGCGGCCCGGAAGGGCGAGTCCGACGACGGGGGTGACGCATGAAGTCACTGTGGACATTGATCGCCGTGCTGGCGCTGGCGAACCTGCTGGCGATCGGCGGGTTGGTGGCGTGGCTGGGCGCGACGCAGCGTCTGGACAAGGAGCGCGTGCTGGCGGTCAAGCAGATCCTGACCGAGCCGGTGCCGGTGACCAAAGCGAAGGCGGCGGCCGAGGAAGTCAAGGCCAAGGACGACGCCAAGAAGCAGGCCGAGGACGCCAAGCTGAAGCGCCAGCCGACGTCGAGCGAGCAGCAGCTCCGCGAGCGATTGGAAGAGATCGAGCTGGATCGTCAGCGTGCGGCACGTCTTCGCTCGGAGGCGTCGCTCCTCCAGAAGGCGCTGTCGGAGCAGATCGCGACCATCGAGTCCAAGCAGAAGTCGCTGACGGACGAAAAGAAGAGCCTGGAGGCCGCCCAGAAGGCGATCGCGGACACCGAGGGCAACGTCCAGCAGCGCAAGGTGCTGAGCACGCTCGAGTCGCTCAAGCCCGCGCAGGCCAAGACGACGCTCAAGCAGCTCATCGACGAGGGCGCCGACGGGCGGGCCCAGGCGCTGCGCTATCTCGACCAGATGGACGAGGGTGTTCGCGGCAAGGTCATCAACGAGTTCATCAAGGAAGATCCGAAGTTGGCAGCGGAATTGCTTGAAGGACTGCGGACGCGGGGCCAGAAGGCCAAACCAAGTACTACCGCGCCCGGAGCGCCGCCCAAGTGAACAACCGGGTTCAGCCCGATTCGACCTCATCCCGCCTTGTTGAGCCCCGCGCGTCCGACGCGGGGTCTTCTTCGCGCTCCGCGTCGATTGATGCGCTCTTCGCGCAGGCTCTGGCGTCGGTGGCCGCGACCTTTGCGCCCGGGAGTATGCCCGCGCTCAACGGGATCCCCGCGACCTCGAACGCCGCCGCGCCGACGGGCCGCAGCGAGGCCAAGCGGAAACTGACGGAACCCGAATCGCGAGAGGCAACGCGGTCGCTCGCCGACGATCGCCCGCACGATCCGGCGGTCTTGGATGTGAGCACGCCCATGTCGGCCGCGCAGCACGCGCGACAGGAACTGCGCCGCGCCAGCGACTCCGGCGCGGCCAACGACGCTCCGACGCTGTCCGACCCCGCGGCCACCGACAGTATCGAAGAGCGAGTAAATCCCGGTTTGCTCCCCGGCAAAACCGCGTCGGCTCCAACGCCAGGCGGGCGCGACGAGCCCCGAGTTGCGGACCAAGCGGACACCCGGCAGGAAGCCGGATCTACGACGACCGCGGCTCGTTCGAGCGGTTCGGCCGGTTCGAACACCGCGAGCAGCCAATCGGGGGGCCAGAACGCGAGCAACTCGACGGCAGGCGCTCAAACCGCCGCGGCCGCGCCCCTGGCAACTCCGACGAACTCGACGGTGGCTCCCATCAACGGGCAAGCCTCTGCTGCTTCAGGGAAGATCGAGGCAACACCCGGCTCCGCGACGGGAGCTTCATCGGTCAAGGCCGATCCGATGGCGGCACTCGGTGCGCTCGGTGCGCGTTCCTCCCGCGTGCGTTTCACCGCAGAGTTGCCGGCGAATCAGGCCGCCCCTCGCACGGGCTCTCTGCCCGACCAGGTCGCGCGAGGCTTGGCGACGCTCCTTCGGCATCAGGGCGGCAGTGTCACGATCCGTCTCACCCCCGAATCACTCGGGCAGATCAAGATCAATCTCAAGATCGAGGACGCGCACGTCTGGGCGACGTTCCAGCCGTCCTCCGACGCGTCGCATGACGCGATCAACCAGTCGCTCGCGTCGCTGCGTGCCGCGCTCGAATCGCGGGGGCTCGTGGTCGAGCGGCTCGAAGTCGTGCCGACGGGCCTCGCGAACTTTGAGCAGTCGCTCCGCGATTCCAATCACCAATCAAACTCGCCGGAGGGGCAGAACCAGCCGAGCGACCCGAACGCGACGGCGTCACAGCTCGACTCGCAGTCCGGGTCGCATTCGGGCCAGGGTGGCCCGGGCCAAGGGCTCGGGGCGCAGGGCACGTCGGGCGTGTCCGCGGCCGGCGAGCAGGCGCAGGCCTCAGACACCGAACTGCTCCCGGATTCGATCGGTTCGGCGGCGATCTTCATGGAGGAATCGCCCTCCGAATCCGGAATGGCCCGCCGCTTGCGTCTGGACGCCGTGGCGTAGCTGCCGCGCCCTCGCGGCGCCCCGCGGATGAACAAGAGACCGGCCCGGGCAAGGACCAGTCGAAAGGGTTGTCATGGCGACTGTCGACGCACTCACCGGAAACCAGACGAGCGCCTCTGGCGTCAGTTCGTTCTCGGGGATGTCGAGCGACGACTTCATGAAGATCGTGCTGTCGGAGCTCTCCAAGCAGGATCCGCTGAAGCCCAACGACACCTCCGCGCTCATCCAGCAGATTTCCCAGATCCGTTCGATCCAGTCCGACATCGACCTTTCCTCCACTCTCAAGTCGCTGGTCAAGGACGACCAATTCTCGACGGCCGCGGGTCTGATCGGCACGAACATCAGCGGCCTGACCGAGACGAACGCGCGCGTGACGGGGATCGTCACCGCCGTGAGCCGAACCGACACCGGCGCGGTGCTGACGCTGCTCTCGGGCGAGCGCGTGCCGATGTCGAAGGTCGATGAGATCAAGGTCTACACGGGCGAGAACAACAGCAACACGCAGGGGTGATCCACATGACTCCGTCGCTCTCGGGCTCCGAACTTCTGCGGGCGCTTCAATCGGGGCGCGGCGCGCATCCGACCGCCGCTGCGTCCAAGGTCGGCGTGGAATCGCTCGACTTTGAGGCGATGCTCAAGCGTGTCAAGGCCGAGGGCTTCCACAGCGGCCTGGGTGTCACGGTCGCGCCGGAGGCGGGCGTGCAGCTCTCGGACGATCAACTGCAGCGGATCGCCGCCGCCGCCGACGTGGCGCAGGCCCACGGCGTGAACCGCGCGCTGGTCACGATCGACGGCATGAACCTCATGCTGGACGTGGGCGTGCGCAGCATCACGGGCAAGGTCGACATCCAGCCGGGTGTGCCCGTGACGGGCGTCGATGCCGTGATGCGCGTGCCCGATTCCGCAGCCTCGCCCGGGAGTGCTGGCAATGCCGCTGGCAACGCGTCGGGCGCGATCCTCTCCGCCTCGCCTCTCTCGCGAACGCTGCCTCTGAAGAACCCGTCGCTCCTGGCGGCGTTGTCCAAGTCCTCCGCCGCGTAGAACGCTGAACTTCGCCGGCGCCCGTGCGCCAAGGAACTCCCTCATGGCCTCCACCGTCGCGATGTTCACGGCACTCTCGGGGATGAACGCCAACGCGCGCAACCTCGACGTGATCGGCAACAACATCGCCAACGTCAACACGACCGGCTACAAGTCCACCCGCCTCCTCTTCTCGTCGATGTACTCGCAGACCTTCTCGACCGGCACCGCGCCCGGCGAATCGACCGGCGGCAAGAACCCCGGGCAGATCGGCCTGGGTGTCACCATCGCCGGGACGCAGCGCAAATTCACCGGCGGCACGATCTCGCCCACGGGCAACCCGCGTGACATGGCTATCGAGGGCGACGGTTTCTTCGTCGTCGACCACAACAGCGAGCAGCTCTACACCCGTGACGGCTCCTTCGCCACCAACTCCGACAGCGACCTGGTCACCTCGGGCGGTGATCGGGTGCTCGGCTTCGGCATCGACGCGAACTTCAACGTCAACGAGACCGAGCTCACCTCGATCAAGGTGCCGATCGGAACGATGAAGATTGCCGAGGCGTCGACGAAGGTGCGCCTCTCGGGCAATCTCAACGCCGCGGGCGCGGTTCCGTCGCAGGGCTCGTCGACGCTTCTGATGGGCGACGCGACGAACCATCTTCGCGCGATCACGACGGCGAATCCGCCGCTCAGCACGGGGAACGTGCTCCAGACCGACACGCGCCTGGTCGACATCGAGGACCCCGCGCTCCCCGCGTCCGACACGCCGCTCTTTGCCGTGGGCCAGCTCTTTGAGGTCCGCCAGGCCGAGAAGGGGAGCAAGCAGCTCCCGACCCAGACACTCGAGATCACCGACACGACCACGGTGCAGGACCTCTTCGACTTCATCGAACAAACGCTCGGCATCAACACCGACGCCGGCAACAACCCGGACGGCAAGACCCCCGGCGTCTCGCTCGACCCTACGACCGGCGCGATCACCATCGTCGGGAACGCGGGCAAGACCAACGACCTCTCGATCGAGCCCTCGGACTTCCGCCTGCTCAACGCCGACGGCACGTACAACAAGATCCCCTTCTACACCGACAAGACCGCCGACGCCGACGGCGAGGCGGTGCGCACCACCTTCTTCGTGTACGACTCGCTCGGCAACACGGTGAACGTCGACATGACGTTCGTGCTCGAATCCCGGGGCAACACCGGCACGACGTGGCGTTACTACGCCGAATCCGCCGACGACAGCGACATCGCGCTGCAGCTGGCGACCGGAACCGTCGAGTTCGACACCCGCGGGCAGCTCGCGACCACCGAGCCCATCTCGATCGCGATCGACCGCACGGATTCGGGCGCGGACACGCCCCTGGCCATCTCCATCCGCCTCCGCGACGGACAGGACAACGTGACCGCTCTGGCCGACACCTCGTCCTCGGTCGCCGCAACCTCTCGCGACGGCGTTCCGATCGGCACCCTGACGTCGTTCGGCGTCGGCGCCGACGGCACCATCACCGGCTCGTTCTCCAACGGCATGACCCGCACCCTCGGGCGCGTGGCGCTCGCCAACTTCACCAACGACGGCGGCCTGGTCGACGCCGGCCCCAACCTTTTCCGCGTCGGACCCAACTCCGGCTCGCCCGTCGTCACCAGCCCCGGCAACCTGGGCGCCGGGCGGATCGCGGGCGGCTCGCTCGAACTCTCCAACGTCGACATCGCCGAGGAGTTCATCAACCTGATCGTGGCCCAGACCGGTTATTCGGCCTCGTCACGCGTCATCCAGACCACCAACGACCTCTTCCAGCAGCTCCTCGTGCTCGCCCGCTAAAGCCCGTTCAAGTCGGGGGCCTGTCCCCCCGATAACTCCCAGCGTCCGGGGACCTGGGAGTCGTTGCGTGCCGAGTCTCTTCGCTCAATCGTTCTGGTCCGATTGGCCGTGGCAAGCGCTGGCCGGCGTCGGTCTGATCGTGCCCGCGTATTTCCTCGCGCGGCTGCTCGGAGGCCCGAAATTGATCGAGCGCCTCGTCTACAGCACCAGCGGCAAGCCCTGGCAACTCATCGACGCTCTGGTCGAATACGCCGTGCTCGTGCAGGTCGCGGGCGGGCGGGCCTCCAGCGTTGCCGCGCCCGAAGCGATCAAGCACGACCCCGCCTTCCGCCTCGGCGCCAAGCTCCTGGCGGGCGGCGCCGACGCCGATCGCCTGCGCGATTCGATCGACCAATACATGAACCGCTTTGCGACGCGGGCCTCGCACCGCCGGCGCATCGCCGTGCTCGCGTCGCTGGCGCCGATCGCGCTCCTCATCGTGTTCATGCTCGCGGCGGCGCACATCATGGCGACGCCGAGCTCCACCAACGCCTGGTCCGCCGCGGCGACCTTCGTCGCCCTGCTCGCCGGGCTCGCGGGGGTGACGCTCGGCATCCCGCTGCTCGAGCGCCTGCCCCGCGCCGAGACGGCCCGACTGATGGAGCTCATGCTCATCGAGGCCGCCCTCGTGCTGATCGCGCAGGGTCAGCCTCCCGCCGCGATCCGCGACCGCCTGCGCGAGCTGGTGCCCTCGTCGCACGCATCGCCCTCGCAGGTTCGCGCGGCGGCATGACCGGCGCGATCGACACGTCCGCAAACCACGCCGACCGTAGCGAGTGCGCCGCCCGCGCCGCCCGTCTGGTTCACGCGGGCGACCGACCGCGCACGTCCGCCCACGACCCGCGCCGATTCCGCCGATCCATCCAGCGCACCATGCGCCGCGATATTCGGCGCGAACCGCGAAGGGAGTCACGGCGTGAGCAGCAAGCCTGAGGCAGAGAAGAAGTCCGAAGCCGCTCCCGCCGAAGGGGCAGCCGCCGGTGGGGAGGCGAAGAAGGGCTCCAAGCTGCCCATCATCATCGCGGCGATCATGATCGTCGAGGGCGCGGGGGTGTACTTCCTCGTCAACATGCTCGGGCACAAGCCCGCCGACGCCGAGGCCCACCAGGTCGAGGGAGGCGGCGAGGCGGCCCTGGCCAACTCCCAGGTCGAGATCCCGCTCATCGAGGACAAGTTCCAGAACATGTCCACCAACAATGTGTGGCTGTGGGACGCGTCCATCGTGCTGAAGGTCAAAAAGAAGCACGAGCCGGAGATCACCACGCTCCTGGAAGAACGCAACGCCGAGATCAAGGAAGGCGTCGCGATGATCTTCCGCAAGGCCACCCACAACCAGTTGCGTGAGCCTGGCCTAGAGACCCTCAATAGGCAGTTGACGGCCTTTGTGGGCAAGATCGTGGGCAACGACCACGAGGGCAACCCGATCATCGAGCGGGTACTCATCCCCAAGTGCCGCGGGTTCCAGGCCGACTAAATCGGGCCACGATCCAGCCTCGAAAACTGTCGGCTGCGCGCCGAGTTGTCCGATGCTCCCTCGTCGCTGGGCCAAAGTGCCCGGCGCGGTGGTTATCGGTCCACGCATGGAGGCGAGGCCGGGCCGCCGAGGGTTTACAAGGCCGTGTCACGGGCGATCCCGAGGCAAGGCCAGGCGATCGAGGGGCTCAGGATGAGCGACTGGTCGAGATCCCAACGCCGAAACGCGGACGCGTCTGAGGGTGGCGGGCATGATGCCGCCGCCGAGGCCGCCCTCCGCGCCGCCAAAGAGGCGATCGCGTCGCTGGCGAGCGATGCCGCCGCAGCTGCCGCTGGCGTGCCGCCAACACCCGTTGAACCTGCCGCCGCGTCGGCTCCAGCGCCCGCCCCTGTGCCCGCCGCAACGCCGATGGAGCTTCCGAAGTTCCAGCCCAGCGGCGCGACGCTTCCGCCCAAGGCGATCGATCTGCTCGCCAACGTGGCGCTCAAAGTGCGAATCGAACTTGGACGAACGCGCATGCTCGTCGAGGACGTGCTGCGCCTCGGCGACGGCTCGGTCATCGAGCTCGACAAGCTCGCCGGCGACCCCGTCGACATCTATGTCAACGATCGCCCCGTCGCCAAGGGCGAGGTGCTCGTTCTGAACGACAACTTCTGCGTCCGCATCAACGAGATCATCGATCCAGCGTCGCTCGAAGGAGGCGTCAAGGCCAGCGCCTAGCGCCGGCTTCTCTTCGCGCGGCATGATGCCGGCGTGCGACGGAGTCGCACGCGGACCACGGTCCCGCCCAGCCAGGATGGCTCATGCCGCACCATCGCCGCCAATCCCGCGCTCTTGCTCTCTCCGCCGCCCTCGGCGCAAGCGGCGTCCTCTTCCTGTCCAGGCTTGCATCCGCATACGGCGTGCCAACCGGCGCCGGGCCGAGCGAGCCCGAGATCGTCGCGCAGCCGCCTGCGTCCGTTGCATCAACACCGCCGCGTCCCGAGATCGAATCGCGAGCATTGGGCGCGCCGCGGGCGTCAAAGGACGCCCAGCCGGCCGCCAAGCCAGCGGCTAAGTCCGAAGCGACCAGCCCGGCGGACATGATGAAGTCGATGTGGCGCACCGGCGGGGCGCTCGCGGCCGTGCTGGGAATCGCGGTCGGGCTGGCGTGGATGACCAAGCGCCTCGCTCGCGCACGTGGCACGCTGGCCGCCGCGATCGGCGCGGGCGGAGCGTCGCCCTCGGGCGTGCTCGAAGTGCTCGGGCGCTACCCGCTCTCCCGCGGCATCACGCTCGTCCTGCTCAAGATCGACGCGAGGGTGCTGCTGGTGTCCCAATCCGTGTCGCGTTCGGGCGCATCGATGCAGACGCTGTGCGAGATCGACGAGCCGGATCAGGTCGCGTCGATCCTGCTGAAGGCAAGCCGGAACGAGCGAAGCTCGATCGCGGACCGGTTCCAGTCGTTGCTCTCCTCGAACGATCGCGCGATGGAAAAGGAACTGGAATCGGCGGGCCGCCAGGTCTTCCGCACATCGTCGGGCGACACCGTGGAGCTGGCGTCGATATCGAGGCCCGTGCCGCTGGCACGCAAGAGCGAGAGCGACGCGGCGTCTCGGCGTGACATCGGCGACGACGCGCCGGCCCGTCTCTCGCAGCCCAGCGAGCGTCAGGCGCCGAGCAAGCCCGGTCGCGGCCCGGGCAACCCCGCGCCGGCCCGCGGCTATTCCGCGACCGGCGTGTCGCGCCCGCTGACCGGTGCGGAGCAGCTCCGCCGGCGTCTCGACGCATGGCGTGATCAAGAGGAGCGTGCGTCATGAACCTCCGCATGACCCATCCGGCGCTCCTTCGCGTTGTCGCCGCCGCGGTGTTCATCGCGATGTTCGTCGCCGGCCCGGCGCGGGCCCAGGGCCTGGGCCCGCCCAAGCCTGACATCACCGGGAGCTCGCCCTCCTCGCCCATCGCGTTCCCGGGCTCGCCGCTGATCTCGCGGGAGCCCAGCGCCATGAATCCGTTCGACATGCTGGGCGACGCGGCCGACATGATCCGTGCTTCCCGCGAGCCCGCGACTTCGCCGTCGCCCTCGTCCTCGCCGGATCGCCCACGCGGGCTCTCGAGCGCGATCAATATTCTCGTTCTGCTCACGATCATCTCGCTTGTGCCGTCGATCATGCTCATGACGACGTGCTTCATGCGGATCATCGTGGTGCTGGGCCTGCTCAAGCAGGCGATGGGCACGCAGACGATCCCGCCGCCGCAGGTGGTGACGGGGCTGGCGCTCTTCATGACGATGCTGGTCATGGCGCCGACCGCCGAGCGTGTCTACGCCGAGGCGGTCGTGCCCTATCAGCGGGGAGAGATCACCGACCACGAGGACCTGTGGAATCGCGCCAAGCAGCCGCTCCGCGATTTCATGTTCGCCCAGATCGACGCGACCAACAACTGGTCGTCGGTGTATATGGTCCTCAACTATCGCGGCGTCGACACCAGCGCCCCGGAGAAGCTCACCCGCGCCGACGTGGACATGGTGTCGCTGGTCCCCGCGTACATGCTGAGCGAGCTGAAGACCTCGTTCCTCATGGGATTCCGCGTCTATCTCCCCTTCCTCGTGATCGACATGGTGATCAGCAGCCTGCTCATCTCGATGAGCATGATGATGCTCCCGCCCGTCCTGATCTCGCTCCCCTTCAAGATCCTGCTCTTCGTGCTCGTGGACGGCTGGCAACTCGTGGTTGGCAGCCTCATGAACAGCTTCGCCCAGCCGACGCCCTCGCTCGCGTCGCTGCTCCTGTCGCCGTTCTCGCCGAACTTTGCGTAGGAATCGCCGCGTGCAGTACGACGAAATCACGATCGACATGGTGCGCCAGGCGCTCTTCATCACGCTGAAGATCTGCGCGCCGATCCTCGCCGCCGGGGTGGTGGTGGGGCTGGTCATCAGCATCTTCCAGTCCGTGACGTCGATCCAGGACCAGACGCTCTCGTTCGTGCCCAAGATCATCGTGATGATCCTGGTCGCGGCCGTGCTCACGCCCTGGATCATCCAGCGCCTCATCGATTATTCCCGCGAATTGCTCACGCTGACCGCCGGCTAGCCATGCCATCGCTCGACGCCATCCTCCCGCACTTGGTTCCGTTCGTTCTGGTCGCGTTCCGGCTGGGCGGCATGTTCCTGCTCGCGCCGATGCTGACGAGCACGATGGTCCCGCCGCGTTTCAAGGTGCTGATGGTCATCGCGATGGCCGGCTCGCTCTACCCGACCCTGCCGCACGCAGCCCCCCCCGATCTTGATCTCTTCTCGCTGCTCCCGCTGGTGGTGTGCGAGCTGGCGATCGGGTTCGTGATGGGGCTCATCGCCGCCGTGCCGCTCGCCGCGATGGAGATGGCGGGCATCGTCGCGGGCCAGCAAGTAGGCTTCGGCCTGGCCCGCGTGTACAACCCCGAGATGGAGGGCGACACCGACATCCTCGGGCAGCTCCTCTTCTATCTGGCGATCGGCGCGTTTGTCTCGCTCAACGGCGTCGAGACGCTCTTCGTTTCACTCGCCGACACCTTCCACCGCGTCCCCCCGGGCGGCATGCTCTCGATCACGCCCCCGGTCGAGATGCTCCTGGGCGTCATCACCTCGGGCGTTGAGCTGGCGATGCGCGTCGCGGCGCCCGTCACAGGCATGACGCTGCTCCTGGTCGTCGCACTGGGCGTGGTCGGCAAGACGATGCCCCAGCTCAACATCATGGCCGTCGGCTTCACGCTCAAAATCGTCGGCGCGATCTCGATCCTCGCGGCCGCGACGCACGTCATCTCCGCCGTCGCCGGCGATGAAGTCCGCGATGTTCTTTCCCGCATCACCCAGTGGGCGCCCTCCCTCACGCCCACGCTCCGCTAAAGGAACCCCGTCGTGGCCGAGGACATGGGCGAACGCACCGAGCAACCGACCGGGCGCCGGCTCGAGGAAGCTCGCTCGCGCGGCCAAGTCGTGAAGAGCCAGGACCTCTCCGCCGCCGTCGAGCTCTCCGCGGCCCTGGTGCTCATCGTCTCGATCGGCGGATTCCTGGTCGCGACGCTCTCGGGGTTGATGCGTCGCGTGCTCGATGCGCGCCCGGCCGGCGGCCTGCTCGATGTCGGCGACATCGAGGATCTGGCACGCACCGCCGCGATCGAGGGCGCCAAGGCCCTGGGGCCCATCCTGCTCATCGCGGGGCTGATCGCCTACCTCGCCCAGGCGATCCAGGTGGGCTGGATGTTCACGACCCAGCCGCTCTCGCCCAAGTTCGATCGCCTGAACTTCATCGCGGGGCTCGGCAAGATCTTTTCCAAGCGCAACCTCGTCAAGACGATCGTCAACTCCGCCAAGCTCACGATCGTGCTGCTCGTCGCGTGGCTGTGGATCCGGGCGACGCTCGCCCGCGTCGTCACGCTCCCCGAGCTCTCGATGATGCCCGCGCTCTTCCTGTGCGGCAAGCTCGCGGTCGAGCTGGCGATCTGGCTCCTGGCGATCATGCTCCTCATGGGCGTCGCGGACTGGGCCTACCAGCGCTGGCAGCACATGCAGGACCTCCGCATGACCAAGCAGGAGGTCAAGGACGAGCGGCGCAGCATGGAGGGCGACCCGGAGATCAAGGCACGCCGCTTCCGCATGGCCCGCGACATCGCGCTCCAACGCCTCAACCAGGCCGTGCCCACCGCCGACGTGATCGTGACCAACCCCACGCACTTCTCGGTCGCGATCAAGTACGACGCGGACACGATGGACGCGCCGAAGGTCGTCGCCAAGGGCGTGGACTTCATGGCGATGCGCATCCGCCAGATCGCGAGCCTCGAGGGCGTGCCGATGGTGGAGCGTCCGCCGCTGGCGCGAGCGCTGTACTACGGCGTGGACGTCGGGCGCGAGATCCCGCAGGAGCATTTCCAGGCCGTCGCCGAGATTCTCGCGTATGTCTACCGCCTCAACGAAAGGAACAAGGCCGCCGCCGTGTAGCGATTCCGTGCTTTTCGTTTTTCCAGTGCCAACCGCCTAGTGCCTCCTCCCTTTCCCTATGGCCAAAGCTCCCGCCCAACGCAAGCCCGCCCCCAAGCCCGCACCGGCGCCCCCCGCGCCCGCGGTCGATGTCGGCACGCTCCTCCCGCCGTGGATGCGCCGCCTGCGTCAGTACCGCGGCCTGATCGTTCCCGTCTCCTTCATCCTCATGCTCGGCGTGCTGCTGGTCCCGCTCCCGCCGGTGCTGATGGACGTCCTGATCGCGCTCAACATCTCCCTGGGCATCATCATCCTGATGACCACGATCTACATGGACCACCCGCTGGATTTCAGCGTGTTTCCCTCGCTCCTGCTCGCCACCACGCTCTTCCGCCTCGTGCTCAACGTCGCGTCGACCCGACTCATCCTCACCGCCAACGCCAGCAGCCCCGAGCAGGCCATGTCCGTCGCGGGCCACGTCATCATGGCGTTCGGCAACTTCGTCGCGGGCGACTCGCTGTTCGTGGGCGTCGTCATCTTCCTCATCCTGAACATCGTCCAGTTCGTCGTCATCACCAAGGGCGCCACCCGCATCTCCGAGGTCGCCGCGCGATTCACCTTGGATGCCATGCCCGGCAAGCAGATGGCCATCGACAGCGACCTCAACGCCGGCGTGATCGACGAGGCCGAGGCCCGCCGCCGGCGCGAACGCATCGCGCAGGAGGCCGACTTCTTCGGCGCCATGGACGGTGCCTCGAAGTTCGTGCGCGGCGACGCCGTCGCCGGCATCATCATCACCGCCATCAACATCGCGGGCGGCTTCGGCGTCGGCATGATCGAGCGCGGCTGGCCCGCCGGCGATACCGCCGCCGTCTTCACCAAGCTCACGATCGGCGACGGCCTCTCCTCGCAGATCCCCTCCTTCGTGATCTCGATCGCCTCGGCCCTCATCGTCACCCGCTCGGGCACCAAGGCCCAGCTGGGCGATGAACTCACAGGCCAGGTCGTCAGCCAGCCGCGCGGCCTCCTGATCACCGCCGTCTTCCTCGTCATGCTGTCGTTCACGCCGCTCCCCACGATCCCGCTGCTCTCTACCGCCGCGGGCCTGGCGTTCGTCGCCTGGGCGCTGCGCCGCACGACCGCGAGCAAGGCCAAGGCCGAGGCGAGCGCCGCCGAGGCCTCCGCGAGCAAGCCCGAGCCGGCCCCGGTCGAGACATTGCTCAAGGTCGACGTGCTCGAGCTCGAGGTGGGCTACGCGCTGGTCTCGCTCGTCGACACCGCGCAGGGCGGCGACCTCCTCGAGCGGATCTCCGCCGTGCGCCGCCAGCTCGCGGCCGAGATCGGGCTCGTCATGCCGCCCGTCCGCATCCGCGACAACATGCAGCTCGCGCCCGACGCGTATCGCGTCAAGATCCGCGGCAACCCCATCGCCCAGGGCGAGACTCGCCCCACGCGCCTCATGGCGATGGATTCCGGCATCGCCTCCGGCCCGATCGACGGCGAGCGCACCAAGGAGCCCGCGTTCGGGCTCGACGCCTGGTGGATCGACCCGTCGCTGAAGACCCGGGCCGAAACCATGAACTACACCGTCGTCGATCCGTCGAGCGTGCTGGCGACGCACCTGACCGAGCTCGTAAAGAAGCACGCCGACGAACTGCTGACCCGCGAGGAAGTCAACAACCTGCTCGAGCAGCTCAAGACCAAGGCGCCGAAGCTGGTCGAAGAGACCGTGCCCGCGCTGGTCAAGCCCGCGGAACTGCAGAAGCTCCTGCAGAACCTGCTGCGCGAGCGCGTGCCGATCCGCGACCTGGAAACGATCCTCGAGACGCTGGCCGACTGGGCCCCCAAGACCAAGGACCTCGACGTGCTCACCGAGTACGTGCGCAACAGCCTGCGCCGGACCATCTGCGCCCAGTACATCACGCCCGACGCCGCCCGCCAGAGACTGATCTGCGTCACCCTCGACCCCACCATGGAGGACCTCATCAACTCCTACGTCGATCGCGGCGCCGCCGGCACCAGCGTCACCATGCCCGCGCGGATCGCCTCGCGCGTCGCCGACCAGATCGCCAAGGCACTGCAGCTCGTGACGGCCGGCGGGCACCTGCCTGTCGTCATCGCCTCGCCCCAGGTCCGCGCGGTGGTGCGTCAGATCGTCGAGCCCTATGTGCCGACCGTGGCGGTGCTGGGCTACAACGAGGTGACGCCGAACGTCGAGGTCGAATCGATGGCGCTGGTCATGCCGCCCGAGACGAGCGACAAGGGCGCGCAAACCGTTGCGGCGTGAGCCGACGAACCTCGAAGAATTGCCGAGTCGAGTTACCTCGCGGCACGCATGGCGCTGAACGCGATCATACCGCCCAAGGCCGCGAGAACCGTCCCGAGCAACGCGGGAACGAGATGCGTAAGAAAATCCACCGCATCAGCACGCGTATCGCAGTGTGCAAGTTCGATCAATTGCACCGACGAGAGATCATTGCCGGCCCGATACCTGCTGCGAGTATGCTGGTCGCCATCCTGCAGGATGAGTGTGAACTCCCTCGTCTCGTTGGTCAACTGCTTCCAGTCCAGCGAAACAAGGTGCCTGAGTGATCTATCACGAGATCGGTACTCCGCTTCGAGCGCGTCGATCATGGCTCGCCAATCGGCCGGGGGTTCCGCGGTCCATGCGTCGCGTAACGTCGCGAGGGCCCGTCCATGGTCGTCGAGATCGCTCTCGATGCTGCGACACTCGTCGATGCTGAATCGTGCCGCTCGGTGGATGAGAGCGCCGCCGGATGAGCCGTCCCGGAGTCGCGCCGTGGCTCCGGCGGTGCGCTTCGGAAAGCCCAGGGCGACCACGTACCGTTCGCGGCTCGATCCGGGGAGGCTGTCAAGATCAATCGTCCGCCAGCCGTTCGATCGATGGAAGAAATCCCACCATGCACTGACCGCGAACGACCCGACGGCGATCGATGCGAGCGAGGAAATGACCATCAAAGCCAGATACCACGTCTGCCTGAAGGTCATTGTGTACGCCCTTCGCCTACTTCAGCGCCTCCTCGATCACCTTCGCCATCTGCTCTTCGTGCGACGGATCGTGGCCCACCGCGCTCCATAGCACCTTGCCCTGCTTGTCCAGGATGTAGAACGTCGGCCAGCCGTTCACTTTGTACTTGTCCGCGATCGTGTCGGCCTTCAGCACGAGGTTGTACGTATACCCGTTGTCCTTCATGAACTTCGCCGGATTCGCCGCCGCGTTCCGCTCGAAGTTCATCCCGACCACCGCCACGCCCTTGTCCTTGAACTTCTCGTGCAGCTTCTGAATCCCCGGCATCGCGGCACGGCACGGGGGGCACCAGCTTCCCCAGAAGTCCAGCACCACCACCTTGCCCTTGTAGTCCGACAGTTTTACGTCCTTCCCATCGCTGTCCTTCAGCGTCCAGGCCGGCGCCTCGGTCCCCTTGGCGAGCAGCCCGCGCTCCGCCATGGGCTGCTGCGGGCCCTGCTCACGCTTGGGCGCTTCGGGCTTGGGCTTCCGCGGCGTTTCAGATTTCACCATGAACCCATCGGGCGTGTTGAGCACGAACGCGCCGAGCACGCCGTCGTTCGCCGTGACCTCCGTCATGGTCGTGACGCGTGAGGTCGGCTTCTCCTGGGGCTTCTCGCCGGCCTTGTCATTGGGCTTGTCGCCGGGCTTATCGCCGGACTTCCCTTCCGGCTTCGCGTCGGGCTTTGCGTCGGGCTTTGCTTCGGGCTTGGCCTCCGCCTTTGGGGGCTTGAAGGTCCGCGACACCCGCCTCGGCAGGTGGTCGTCGATCGAGATCGCAAGCTCCACGACCTGCGTCGCGCCGTCGGCGCCCGTCGCCTCAAACTGCACCACGTCGCACGTCGCGCCCTCGACGTTCTCCGTCCCGATTGACTTGAGCGCCGGCGATGCAAGCGCCGACGCGAACGGTGCGTCCTCGATCGCTTCCCAGACGACCGACGCGCCCGCGTCGTGGTTGTTGAAGAACAGCCGCAGATCCTCGGGCTTGCGCACGTCGTATTCCGCGACCAACTTCTCGTTCTGGTTGATCGAGCGGGCCGTGATGCCGTCGTAGGCGACCTCGATGTTCCGCAGGCTCTTGATCGACCCGTCGGGGTTCTTGGCAAAGAGCTCGCCCACCACGCTGACCTTCCAACCGCCCGCCTCGGCCTTGGCGAACGACACCCCCGTCTTGGCAAAGCTGCCCGCGCCCTCGCCGCCCGTGTTCGCGCGGTAACGCAGCGCACTCGCCTTCTTCATCGCGTCCGCGGCCTTGCCCAGGATCGCCTTCGGGTCCTCGGCCTTGACCGACGGCGCCTTGCCCTTGTCCGCGGGCTTCTGCAGCGAGGGCGGCACAGGCCGCTCCGGGGTTTTCGACTGCGCCAGCGACGGCGACGCCATCAGCATCGCACCGAGAACCGCCGCACGGGTTGTCCCGAGAATCATGCGTGCCGCCATCGCGAACCTCCGGTCGTGGGTTGCGTTGCCGCCTTCCGATACGACGATTGTATCGGGCGGGTTGTTCCCTCAAAGCGCCTGTGACAGGCCTGTTACGCCCGCCCGCGACGGTTCAGGCATCACACCGCTGATCGGGCGGCACAAACGCCACCCGCCCGATACACTGACACCGATGAACCCGCTCCGCACCCTGCTCCAACTCCCGGCCTTGTTCCTTGCGACCCTGCACCTCGCCGGCTGCGCGTCGTCCGAAGGCCCCACCACCTTTGACGTCGCGCCGGGCCAGTACACCCGCGCCTTCAACACCGCGCGTGAAACCCTGCGCGATCAGTTCTATTCGATCGATCGCGTTGATGCCGAAGCCGGCGTCATCAGCTCGTTCCCCAAGGAATCCGCAGGGCTCGCCACTCCCTGGGACAGCGATCAGTCCTCGTTCAAGCAGGAATGGGAAGACCTGGCGGCCGACCAGCGACGCACCATACGCGTCGTGTTCGAACGCGAGCCCGGCAGCCAGGAGCCTGCGCTCGGGCGCGTCACGGTCGTCGTCGATCGGCGCTACCGCCCCGGTATCCGCGTGCCCGCCAAGAGCGTGCGGACCGCGTCGCTCACGCAGGACACCGCGCTGGCGCAGCGCGCCATGTGGCCGGCCTACGACGTCGCGATCGAGGAGGACCGCGCCCTGGCGGCCCGCATTGCCGGCGAGATCGCCAAGCGACTCGCGGCGCCGGAAACCCCTGCATCGAACCCCGACGAGCCCACGCCGAACGAGCCCACTTCGGCCGAAGCTCAGTCAACCACCGAGTCCGTCGACGCCGGCAAGCCCTGAGCTTTCGGGTCAAATGTCACTCGCTGTTGTCGGGATTCATCGGTTCCCAGCACCGACGGCAAGCGTCCCAAAGCCCGCGCGACCAGTTCCGCGCGCGAGTTGATCCCCATCTTGCGGTGCAGCGACTTGACGTGATCGTGGATCGTGTGCCTGCTCCGCGCGAGCTTCCTCGCGATGCTCGGCACATCATGCCCCGTCGACAGCATCTCCATCACTCGATATTCCAACGGGCTCAGCCACTGCCGTCGGTGGAGCATGTTCGCCCCCAGCGCCATCGCGGCCCGGCGCGCGATGCTCGGCATGAGCACCCACAGCATCTCCGCCGCCTCGCCTGGCTCTCCGCCGCGCAGGACCACCGCGATCTGCCGCTGTCCCACGTCCCACAACGCCAGCGCCGCGCAGCGAGCCGCTCCGTTCCTGCCTTCGTGCCGCGCCGACTTTCCCGCCGTCGTTCCCGCCGCCAACCCCGCGAGCGACGTCGCGGGTGCGGTGGGGCACTCCACGGGAACGACCATCGGCCATCGTCCGTCGACGCACACCCCCAGCGAGCGCACGCCACGGAGCCTGGCGCGAAGCTCGTGCGTCATCGCTTCGCCCGCGAGCGGGTCGCGGCTCGCGTCATCCTTCTTACCGCCGGCCCCGCGCTTGGCCCCGTCGACGCACACGCCGGTGAGCTCGCTTTCGACCACGCGCCCCGCGCCGTCGATCTTCCCGGTGATCGCCAGCGCCGCCGCCATCCCGCCGCTGGTGCTCATGCCCGTCGCGATCGCGGCGCAGATGGACTCGCACCAGTAGGGCGACGGCGCGATGGCGATCTCGCCCAATCGCTCCGCCGCGGCGCACAGCCGCTCCATCCGTGCCACCCGAACCCTCGACAGCCCGCCGTCGTTCGCATCCGTCATGAGACACCCCCAAGAGGTGCCCCGAACATCGGGGATGCTCCGCGCCGTGTCGAGCAGAGTCCCTCGCGGAGTTCTCACGATTCATCGCGTCATCGCCACTTGCCACATTTCTGTGGCGTTTTGGCCTCTTCGCCCCGCCCTGCCAATGATCCACCCGAATGTCCACGCAAAACTCCACAAACACGACCCAGCCCCGCATCATCATCATCGGCGCCGGCCCCACCGGTCTCGGCGCCGCCTATCGCCTCAAGGAACTCGGCTACGCCAACTTCCACATGTACGACCGCCACCCCTATCTGGGCGGCCTGTCGCACAGCTTCGTCGACCCCGTCGGCTTCACCTGGGACATCGGCGGGCACGTCATGTTCAGCCACTACGACTACTACGACAAATGCTTCGACACCCTCATGGGCAACGACTACACCCTCAACGACCGCGAGAGCTGGGTCCGCATGATGGGGCGCTGGGTCCCGTACCCCTTCCAGAACAACATCCGCCACCTCCCGCCCCAAGCCTGCTACGAGTGCCTCAGCGGCCTGATCAAAGCGCAACTGGGCGCCCAGTCCGGTCGCGGCACGACCAAGCACCACTCCGAGGCCGCCAACTTCGGCGAGTTCATCGACGCCGTCTTCGGCGAGGGCATCGCCAAGCACTTCATGCGCCCGTACAACTTCAAGGTCTGGGCCCACCCGCCCGAGATGATGAACAAGCAGTGGATCGGCGAACGCGTCGCCGTCATCGACGTCGAACGCGCCCTGAAGAACGTCGTCCTCGGCCTCGACGATTTCGGCTGGGGCCCCAACAACCGCTTCAAGTTCCCGCTCAGGGGCGGCACCGGCGAGTTCTACCACCGCTTCGCCAAGCCCCTCGCCGGCCATTTCACCCTGCAGCGCACCGTCAAGTCGATCGATGTCGACGCCCGGCTCATCACCTTCGCCGACGGCGGCGCCGAGCGTTACGACACGCTCATCACCGCCTTGCCGCTCGACGTGCTCTGCCGCGACATCCTGAAGGGCGAGGTCCCCGCGACGATCCGCGACGCCGCCTGCCGCCTGCGCCATTCCTCCGGCTACATGGTGGGCCTGGGCCTCAAGCGCCCGTGCCCCTCGACCAAGTCGTGGATGTACTTCCCCGATTCCGATTCGCCGTTCTATCGCGTGACCTACCTCAGCAACTATTCGCCCTTCATGACGCCCGAGCCGTACACGACCGACGCCGCCGGCCGGCGCAACGGACGCTTCTACTCTCTCCTCTGCGAAACAAGCTGCAGCGAGTTCAAGCCGGTCGACGCCTCGCGCATCGTCGAAGACACGATCAGGGGCCTGGAAAGCTCGGGGCTCCTGGAGCCCGGCGAGCGCGACGACATCGTCAGCACCTGGACCTATTACGCCGATTACAGCTACCCCACGCCGACCGTCGACCGCGACGCCATCCTCGCGCAGGTGATCCCGTGGCTGGAATCACGCGGCATCTACAGCCGCGGGCGCTTCGGCATGTGGAAGTACGAAGTCGCCAACACCGACCACACGCTGATGCAGGGCGTCGAGGTCGTCGATCGCCTCCTGAACAACGTGCCGGAAAAGACCATCGGCCTGGTCTACACCATCACCGACGACGGCCGGCAAGCCGCCACCCACGAACGCTCGTCCCTCGCCGGCTCGGGCGAGAAGCGCGTGGTCGAGGTGAAGGGGTAATCGAGGGTGGGGGAGTGTCGAACGCTCCGTCTTTGGACGCCGGACCTGAGGCGCTCTGTTGAATTCCGCGCTTCCAGCCCGGAGGGCTGTTCGTCCGTAGCCAGGGGCTGAGCGGATCCGCGAGCGAAACCCCTGGAAGAGGCGCCCCATTGTCATCGCACCCCGAAGGGGTGCTCCCGCCGACCGACCGCATTCGACAGAGCGACCTGAGCCGTCTTCTGAGCCGTCCTCGCCGATGATCCGGGTCGATGGGGCGGTCCATTTGTGCGGCCTTGCTCACCCACGCCTGATCGCTTGCAATCCTGATCCTTGCAGGGCTCTTGACCTCCCCTCCCTCCTCCGCCACCATCCTTCATGGCTACCCCGCTCAACTCCATCGATCCCGCGCTCGCCGATTTTCTCCGCGCCCAACACGTCTTCTTCGTCGCCACCGCGCCCCTCTCGCCCCACGGGCACATCAACCTCTCGCCCAAGGGCCTCGACACTTTCGCGATCCTCGACCCGCGCACCGTCGCCTACCTCGATCTCACCGGCAGCGGCGTCGAAACCATCGCCCACCTCAAGGAGAACGGGCGCATCGTCCTCATGTTCTGCGCTTTCGATGGCCCGCCGAAGATCGTCCGCATCCACGGCACGGGCCGCGCGATCGAAGCTTCATCCCCCGAATTCGCGCCCCTCGCCGCCCGCTTCCCCGCACGCCCCGGCGCGCGGGCCATCATCCGCATCGACGTCGCGCGCGTCGCCGTCTCGTGCGGCTTCGGCGTGCCGCTCATGGACTTCAAGGGAGAACGCCCGACCCTCGACGACTGGGCCCGCGCCAAGGGCGACGAAGGCGTGCGCGACTACCAACGCAAGAAGAACGCCGCCAGCCTCGACGGCCTGCCGGGGCTGAGCGAGTGAGCGTCACCCCACGTCCGGAGACGGCGCGCCGCACTCCGGGCAAGGCCGCTCCTTCCCAAGCCCGGCGCGGTTGTATCCACACTCGGAGCACAAGCCATGTGCGAGTCTGCGCCGGGGCCGATCGTGCATCCACCACGCGAGACCTGCGAAGGAAAGCAGCGCAAGCACTGGTATCCAGAGGGGAACAAACACATAGTACATACTGCTGTCAGTCCAATCAAAATGCAGCGACCAACTGAAATTGCGTTCATCGACGATCGCCCAACCCGATTCCCAGGATTCCGGATCATTCGTGCGTTCGCAGCAAAAGTATGCATTGCCCCAGCCGACTCCCGACCACGCGCCCGGTCGCCCCCAATAGACGAAGCCCCACCTCGCGCTGACGACCCACACCGCGGCCAGGACTACACCCAGCACCAGCGCGATCCGCGAGACCATCAGCCACTTTCGCGCGCAGGCGGACATGAAGAACACTAGCATCTCCCCATGTCCGCGCCGCGCCCAACCCCGATCCCCATCCCCGAAGGTTGCGAGCGAGCCCTCTTCTTCGGCGGCACCTTCGACCCGCCCCACGCCGCGCATCTCGACCTCGCCTGTGCCGTCCGCGATGATTGGATGGGCGACGACGCCGCGCTCGTCGTCATTCCCGCGGCCCGCTCCCCCCACAAGCAGTCCAATCCCATCGCCTCCGACGCCGATCGCGTCGCCATGCTGCGCCTGGCCGCCAAGCGCCGCGTCAACGTTTTCGTGTGGACCGACGAGATCGACCGCGGGGGACCCAGCTACACCATCGACACGCTCCAGCGCGCCCGAGAGCAGCGCCCCGACACGACCATGCGCCTCCTGATCGGCAGCGACCAGGCCCGCGAGTTCCATCGCTGGAAGCAGCCGCGCGAGATCATCGAGCTCGCCGACCCGATCGTCATGCTCCGCCCGCCCGACACGCACGGGCGGCACCTGCTCGCCGCGATGCGCAAGGCGGATTTCTGGAGCGACGAGGAACTCGCCAAGTGGTCCACACGCCTCGAAACGCGCACCAGCAACGAGACGTCCTCCACGCATGTGCGCGAGATCCTTGCCCGCAATCCCGATTCGCCTGAACTCGACGAACTCATCGACCCCGAGGTCCGCGTCTACATCACCGCGGCCAATCTCTACCGCGTTGAGCGCCATTGACCCCAATCGGGCCGTCGTAAGTAGGTGAACTCAGACGCCGGACCTGAGCGAGTCCGCGAGTAACGGTCCGGGTTCATGCGCCAATCGCGAGTGCCACACAAGGCTCGCCTCAGCCAACAGACGCGCCTGCTTGACTTGACCACCCGACCACTTGACCACTCCGGCTCTTCCCCTCTTCCTCGCCTCGCTACCTCGCTGTCTCGCTTTTCCCGACCCCGCTACTTCCTCAGCGTCATCACCGTGATCCCCGCCAGCGCGATCGCCAGCAGCACCGGCCCCGCCGCTCGCACGCGCCACAGCCATTCCATATTCGGCCCGCGCTTCGCCGCCAGATCGAGCTCGCCCGCGCCCCGCACCGTCGCCAGCGACGCCGCGAGCCCCATGCTGATGAGGATCATGGGCTCGAGGTATCGCTGCCACGCATAGAAATTCGCGGCCGCCGCGAGGGTGAACCCCGCCAGCGCGCCGACCACGATGATCGCGTCGCGACGCGAAAGCGACAGCCACACGAGCCCCAGCAGCGCGCCGCCCGCGATCGAGCCCGCGCCGATGAAGAGCGAGCGGTTCATGATCGTCGGCAGCTTGCCCGCGATCGCCCAGAATCCGCTGTAGCGCCCCGCGCTCTCGTTGAGTGAAGTGGGGGGGAGCGCAAGCAAGAGTCCCACGATCGCTCCGAACGCAACCACCCGCCACGCGCCCGCGTCGCGCTCAAGCAGGCGTCGCACGCCCGCGCGGAAGTAGCCCACGAAGCACGCGCCGAACATCGCGACGAGCGTCAGCATGAACGCCGGCGTCGCCAGGTTCCCGCCGCTCGCCGGCGCCTGCGTCTTCCCCGTCACCGAGTCGAACGCGCCCGTCTGGAACAAGGGCGGCACCAGCCCGCCCCACAGGCGCACGAACATCCACACCGCCGCGAGCGCCGGCACGGTCACCAGCACCGCCTGCACCACCCGCAAGCCGCGCGACGACGGATGCCTGATCCGTTCGTCGCCCACGAACGCCGAAAGCCACACGACCCCCGCCGCCCACAGGTGGACCTGGCGGTAGAAGACCAGCGCGAGCAACACCGCGCCCGCGCTGAGGTACCAGCCGATCGCGGGGCGCCACGCGAGCCCCAGCAGCATGACGACCAGCACGCCCCACCACGCCGCGTTGTCGGGGAGCAGCCACGCCGCCGAGCTGAACACATACAGCGAGCACGCCAAGGGCAGCGCCAGCGCGATCGCCTGCCATCCGCCCACGCGCCGCGCCAGCGCCGCGCCGAATGTCAGCATCAGCCCCGCCGTAAACAGCGACCCGATCAGGCGCAGCGTGCTGGTGTCCCGCGCGCCGGCGAGGTCCGCCAGCGCCAGGGTCAGGTGATAGCCCGGCGTCGTCGCCGAGCGATAGTTCATCAGGTCCGGGTGCGGCCAATCGTGGGCGAATTGCTGGATCGCCATCAGGTGGTACTTGTCCTGGTCCCACGCCGCCCGCGACGTCGCCGCCCAGTTCTTCCCGATCGTCACCGCCGATGCCGCAAACATCGCGACCGCGAGCACCAGCCCGACCAACCATCCGCGTCGATGTGCCCAGGCGGATCGTCCCGCTGCGAACCGGATCTCACCGTTGTCGTAGGACATGTGTGCTTCCACGCGCGCCGCTCTCCAGGGCAGCGCGGGTCGTCCATCAAGCAGCCCCCGACGCTTCTCCGCCAGGGCCGCCCGGCCAGCCCCCGCGGGTCCGCTCGCATGAATCACAGCTCTGGAGAGCTGTGCCACCAAAGGCGGCCCGCCGCCAAGGCCGATAGTCTATCGCAAGGCCATACACCGCCCCGGAGTCAATCTTCCCCCTCGTGTTCCTCGACCTCATCAAACTCGCCCGCCCGAAGCAGTGGTCCAAGAGCGTCTTCGTGCTCATCGGCCCGCTCTACGGCTACGCGGCCGGGCAGTCCATCGATTGGCGCTCCGTCGCCTTCGCCATCGTGGCCTTCGCGCTCGCTTCCAGCGGGTGCTACATCATCAATGACATCCGCGACGCCGACGCCGATCGCGCCCACCCGCGCAAGCGCCATCGTCCCATCGCCGCAGGCTCGGTTTCGTCGAACGCGGGGATGGTCCTGTCGATCCTGCTCTTTGCCCTCGCCGGCGTCGCCGCGACCTTTGGTGTTTCGCCCGCTGTCGCCCTGCCCACTTGTCTCTGGCTGGTCTTCTACGTCCTGAACGTCACGCTCTACAGCATCGGGCTCAAACGCGTCGTCGTGCTCGACGTCATCAGCCTTGCCTCGGGCTTCGTCCTTCGCGTGCTCGCCGGCTGCGCCGCCGCCGGGGTCGAGCCCTCCACGTGGCTCCTCAACTCCACCCTCTTCGTCTCCATGTTCCTGGCGTTCGGAAAACGATTGGGAGAGCGTAGAACGATGGGCGCCGATGTCTCCGCCGTCCGGGCGGTGCAGTCCGCCTATACCGACGACCTTCTCCGGATGGTCGTGGTGGTCACGGGCGTCGCCTGCCTCGTCACCTACGCCGGCTATGTCCAGGCCCAGGCCGAGCGATACACCTCCCACATCTTCGGCGCCTGGGGCTTCAACCTCCTTTGGATGACCGTCCTGCCGGCGACGTACGGCCTGCTCCGCTGCATCGTCCAGGTCGAACGCGGTATCTACGACGATCCCACCGAGCTCGCCTCGAAAGACCGTCCGTTCCAGGCCGCCGTCGCGATTTTCGTCGCCCTCACCCTCTTGGCGATCTGGGCGTCGCATCATCGCGCCTGAATCACGGGCCAACTCCCGATTCTCCGCAACCCGCGCCCACGCCGCCGGTTCCATCCATTTCCGGCCCACGCCGGTCCCGCGCTTTCGCTAAGCTGCGGGTCGATCGTGGCCAAGCACGCGGCCTTTCCGACTTGACCGGACCGCCGGTCAGGGGCTGTCATCGCCCGATTCTCAAGGAGTTCGTCATGGGTGGTTTGTACAAGCGAATCGTTCTCGGTGCCTCAGCCGCTGGCGCGCTCGCCGCGCTCGCGGGCCTCGCCAATTACGCCATCGCGTGGGGTGAGCCTCCCGCCGATCAGCCCAAGGCCCAGCAGCCCCCCTCGCAGACCGAGCAGCCCTCAGCCGACGACATCCGTCGCATGATGGAGCGTCGTGGCGGCGGCGGTGGCGGCGATGACTCCGGCAAGGACGACTTCCGTCCCTTCGCCGAAGTTTCCAAGGACTACACCCAGGTCGTCTCCACCGCCGACGGCCAGCCCTCCCTCTTCAACATCTGGACCCGCGATCGCGACGGCCAGATGCTCGCCGAGCTCCCGCGCGGCTGGCAGGGCCAGAAGTATCTGCTCGCCACCACCACGCCCACCGGCGAGCTCTTCGCGGGCCTCCAGGCCGGCGAGGTCAATTTCTACATCAAGCGCTACGACAAGCGCATCGCCTTCATCATGCCCAACACCGAAGTCCGCTCCACGGGCGACCGCGAGAGCAAGGACTCGATCCAGAATCACTTCACCGACCGCGTCCTTGTCGATGTTCCGATCGAGTGCATGGGCCCCAACGGCCAGCCCGTCATCGACCTCGACGCCCTCTTCGTCGGCCAGGCCAGCCTCTTCTACGGCGGGCTCGCCGCCGGCGCCAACCCGCGCCTCGCCACCATCTCCAAGGCCAAGGCCTTCCCCAAGAACGTTGAGATCGCCTACACCGCGCCCGTCGCGGGCGGCCAGATCAAGAAGTTCCACTACTCGCTCAGCCTTCTGGAAGAGAACCCCGCCTACCAGCCCCGCGTCGCCGACGAACGCGTCGGTTACTTCCAAACCACCTTCCGCGACCTCGGCAAGTTCCGGGACGACCAGGTCGACACCCGCTACATCAACCGCTGGCTGATCGAGAAGGCCGATCCCAAGCTCAAGATGAGCCCCCCCAAGGAACCGCTCGTTTACTACATCGAGCACACCGTCCCCGTCCGCTATCGCCGCTGGGTCAAGGACGGCATCCTCTACTGGAACAAGGCCTTCGAGCAGGTCGGAATCCGCGACGCCATCGAGGTCTACTACCAGGACAAGTCCACCGGCGCCCACATGGACAAGGACCCGGAGGATGTGCGCTACAACTTCATTCGCTGGCTCTCCAACGACATCGGCACCGCCATCGGGCCGAGCCGCGCTCACCCCATCACCGGCCAGATCCTCGACGCCGACATCGTGCTGACCGACGGCTGGATCCGCCACTTCTGGTACCAGACCAACGAACTCCTCCCGCAGACCGCGATGGAGGGCATGAACGCCGAGACCCTCGCGTGGCTCGACGAGCGCCCGCAGTGGGACCCGCGTGTCCGCCTCGCGTCCCCCGAGAAGCGCGACATGGTCCTGGCCCAGCGCCGCTCCGAGGCCGCCCGCCGCGGCGTCTACGGCTACAGCTCCTCGCCCCTGGACTTCACCGTCCTGGCCAACCCCGAGCTGCAGCGCCTCTCCCAGTACGTCAACCCGCGCGGCGGGCTCTGCATGATGTCCGACGGCATGGCGCGTGACATGGCCATCGCCGGCCTCTACTTCGATGCCGCCGGCCTCATCGATGCCGACGACCTCGCCCAGCCCGGCGATCGCCCCCACCGCGGCGACAAGCAGCCCGACGACAAGAAGGACGAGAAGAAGGACGACAAGCCCAAGGAAGACACGCTCGACGGCATCCCCGAGTGGTTCGTCGGGCCCGCGCTCGCGCACCTCACCGTGCACGAGCTCGGCCACACCCTGGGCCTCCGCCACAACTTCAAGTCCTCTTCCATCCACACCCTCGCCGAGATCAACTCCGAGGCCATGAAGGGCAAGGCCATCGTCGGCTCCGTCATGGACTACACGCCCGTCAACATCAACATGGACGACAAGGCCGTCCAGGGCGATTACAACATGATCGGCATCGGGCCCTACGACATGTGGGCCATCGAATACGGTTACACCCTCGGCGATCCCAAGGAAGTCCTGAAGAAGGTCTCCGACCCCAACAACACCTACGCGACCGATGAGGACACCGGCGGCCCGGACCCCCTCGCCCGTCGCTACGACTTCGCCAAGGACCCCCTCGACTACGCCAAGAGCCAGATGGCCCTCGCCAACTTCTCTCGCGGCAAGGTTCTCGACAAGTTTGTCAAGGACGGCGATCCGTGGTCCAAGGCTCGCCGCGGCTACGAGATCACCCTCTCCACCCAGCTCGGCGCCATCAACATCATGGCCAACTGGATCGGCGGCGTGGACGTCAACCGTGACCGCAAGGGCGACGCCGGCAACCGCCAGCCCATCACCCCCATCTCCGCCGAAGCCCAGCGCGCCGCCCTCAAGTTCTGCATCGACAATTCGTTTGTCGATCAGGCCTTCGGCCTCACGCCCGAGCTCCTCAACCGCATGACCATCAACAAGGACGAGACCCCCGATGCCGAGCCGACGTGGCCCATCCACGATCGCATCTCGGGCATCCAGGCCTCGGTCATGACCATGGTCATGAACCCCACCAAGCTCCGCCGCGTCTACGACGCCGAGCTCTACTCCTCCGCCGACAAGGACGTCTTCACCCTGCCCGAGATGCTCGACACCATCTCCAAGGCCGTCTGGACCGAGCTCGACAGCAACGCCAGCAGCAAGTTCTCGGCCCGTCAGCCGATGATCTCGTCTCTCCGCCGAAACCTGCAGCGTGAATACGTCGACCGCATGATCGACCTCACGCTCCAGGACGGCACGTCGCCCTCCACCCGCTCCATCTCCGCCCTCGCCTCCGCCAAGCTCCACGAGCTGGCCGGCAAGGTCGATTCGGCGCTCAAGAGCGGCGACGGCTCCATGGACCCCTACACCAAGTCCCACCTCGCCGAGGTCAAGCAGCGCGTCGCCAAGGTCCTCGACGCCCAGTACATCTACAACCCCTCGACCACCGTCATCAACCAGTCCGCCGGCCGCGCCCGCCCCTTCGGCGAGCAGGCCTCCGAGGCCGAGCAGCTCAAGCGCGCCGTTCGCTGATCGCGAGCGGCGCAACGCTCAACTCCGTTGAGCCGAGCCGCCAAGAGCTGAGTCTCTGATCCATGCCACGGGCCGTCCCATCACGGGGCGGCCTGTTTTCTTTTCTCAACGTCATTTCTCGATGCCTCAATGCCGCGTGCCTCGGTGCCTGCTTCAGGCGCAGCCAATTCGCACGCGATCAGCAGCCCGACCGTCCGACATCGCACTCTTCTTCTTCGAATGCCGAATCACGAATGCCGAATGCCGAATGCCGCTCTCTGTGTTTCCCTAGTGCCAAGTGCCCAGTGCCTACTGCCTACTGCCTACTGCCTCGTTCCTCACCGCCCCGGATCCAGGTTCGGCGCCTTCACCGGCTTCTCTTCGGCCTTCTTCTCCGCAGGCAGATCGATATCCGTCAGCCCCAGCACCTCAAGCTCCATCCCGAACACCACGTGCCGCCCCACAAACGCCGGCGCGTTGAACACGCCCGCCTCCGTCCGCTCCGCGTCGAACACCGGCGCCGCGGCGACGATCGCCGTCAGCTCCCACGCCCACGCGCCCTGCGTGGCGGGGTCGACGTTCGGATCGCCCACCCGCCGCTCACGCTCGACCGCCCGGATGCGATCCACGAACCTCCCCGGCAGTCCGACCTTCACGCCGTCTCCCAGCGGCTTTCGCGTTGTCTCATCCAGCGCCGTCACCTTTGCGACAAACGCCTCGCGCTCGCCGCCCTCGCTCGCGCGCACATCCTCGATCTTCGCCAGCCACACGCGCTTCCCGCGCAGCTCCCGCCCCAGCCCGCGGCACCACTTCTTCGCGTCCTCGATCAGCCGCTCGCGCTGCGACGCTGTCGCCGTCGGATACGAGCCCAGCTCCCGCTCGTACCGCCGCTTCAACTCAATCAGCATCGAAGGCGGGCACGACAACGGATCGATCGGAATCGACGGCCTGACCGCCCTGACGTCCCCCGCGCCGTTCCCCGTCCCCTCAAGTTCCGCGATCCGCGCCTTGAGCGCCGCGATCTCCGAACGGGCTTGCTCCAGTTCCTTCTTCAGCTTCGCGATCATCTCCTGATCGCCCGTTGGCGGTGTCGCCGGCTGCGCACCACTCGATTGCCCACCCGCCGGATTCGCCGGCGATCCGTTCTGCGCCAGCGCAACGCCCATCCCCGCTCCGGCCCCGCTTCCGGCCAAGATCAGGACCGCCGCCACCGCGCCGACCACTCCCGCCGCTCCGCCGATCGCGTTCGTCTTCATGCCAAAACCATACCGCGCCCGCCGCCTCCGGGATGCCCCATACACTCCGCTCAGCAAGTGATCATCAGCCCCGCGCCATCGCTGCCCACCTCGCTCGAGGAGCTCCTCGGCCGCTCCCTCGCCGCCAAGCTCGACCGCCTCGACCTTCTTTCCCGCAAGATCTTCGCCGGAAAACTCCCCGGCGAACGCCGCTCCAAGAGCCGCGGGCGCTCCGTCGAGTTCGACGACTACCGCAACTACGTCGCCGGCGACGACCTGCGCCACGTCGACTGGAACATCCTCGCTCGCTTCGATCGCTTCGTCGTCAAGCTCTTCCGCGAGGAGGAAGACCTCTCGCTCCACCTGCTCGTCGACGCCTCGCCCTCCATGAACGCGGGCACTCCCAACAAGCTCGTCTTCGCCCACCAGCTCGCCATGGCCCTCTCCTACATCGGCGTCGTCAACCAGAACCGCGTCTCTCTCGGCGTCTTCGGAATGCCGAACCAGCCCCTCAAGCGCCTCGCCCCCATCCGCGGCCGTCCCGCCGTCGCACGCATCGCCGATCTCCTCCTCACCACGCTCAAAACCGCGTCCGACACGCCCGCCGCTCCCGCGCCCGCCGACCTCGCCAGCGCCATGCGCACCGTCGCCGCCTCCGCCTCCGGCCGCGGCGTGCTCGTCGTAATCTCCGACTTCCTCGCCCCCGAAGGCCTCGCGCCCGGCCTCAACGCCCTCGCCTCACTCTCCGGCGCGGGCTACGACGTCTATTGCCTCCAGACACTCGCGCCGTCTGAACTGGACCCGACCAAGCAGGAGCCGCGCCTGCTCGGCGATCTCCGCCTGACCGACGTCGAGTCGGGCCGCACCACCGAAGTCTCCATCTCGCCGCGCATCATCGCCCGCTATCGCGCCGCCGTCTCGCGATACACCGACCAGCTCCGCGCCGACTGCCGCGCTCGCGGCCTGGCGCACCTCCTCGTCCCCACCGATACGCCCGTCGAATCGCTCGTCATCTCCTCGCTCCGCAAGACCGGCATGCTGCGATGAACTCGCGAGTGCTCGGCCTGCGTTAGTCGATGCCCTGGGCCGCCAGCCAGCGCTCCGCGTCGAGCGCCGCCTGGCACCCCATGCCCGACGCCGTCACCGCCTGGCGGTAGTGGCTGTCCGCCACGTCGCCGGCCGCGAACACGCCCTCAACATTGGTGTAGCTCGAGCGTGACTTGAGCGCGACGTAGCCGCCCTCATCGAGCTCGACGCCGCTGTCCTTCAGGAACGAAGTCGCGGGTGTGTGCCCGATCGCGACAAAGAGGCCCGCGAGCGTCAGCTCCGAGCGCTGCTTGGTCACGGTGTCTTCGAGCAGCACGCCGCTGATTCGGTCGCCTCCCAGCACGTCGACCACCGCCTTGTTGTAGAGCACCTTGGCGTTGGGCCGGTCGAGGAACCGCTTCTGCATGATCTTGCTGGCGCGGAGTGAATCACGCCGGTGAATGATGTACACCGTCGACGCGAACTTGGTCAGGTAGGTCGCCTCTTCCAGCGCGGTGTCGCCGCCACCCACGACCGCCAGCGGTTGATCGCGGAACACGGGGAGCGCCCCATCGCACACGGCGCACGCCGACACGCCGCCGCCCGATGTCGCCAGACGCATCTCGTTCTTGAGGCCCAGCCAGTTGGCGGTCGCGCCGGTCGCGATGATCACCGCGTGCGCCCGGACCTGCTTTCCGTCGCTGGTGTGCAGGACGAACGGACGCCTGGAGAAATCGCAACGCTCGACATCCTCGCCCACGACCCGGGTGCCGAACCGCTCGGCCTGCTCCTGGAACTTGGCCATCATCTCCGGGCCCATGATGCCGTGCGGGAATCCCGGATAGTTCTCGACCTCGGTTGTGAGCATGAGCTGCCCGCCGGGGAGCACGATCGACGGGTACTGCTTGGGCACGCCGGAATACACGACCGGCTGCAGCTGGGCTCGGGCGGCGTAGATCGCGGCCGTCCAACCCGAAGGGCCCGAACCGATGATCACGAGCTTGTGCGTTTCGCTGGTCGTCATGGATCGCTCTCAGAGTACGTGCGGAAGCGTTTACGCGAGGCTCGCTCGCGCATGGACTTCGGACCGATGCGGGCACCCCGCACCGGGGCAGAACCCACAACGTAGCACACCGCGGATGGGCAGCCACCCGGCGACACGCTGATTCCGATGTCCTTACGCCGCCCCCTCATGCGAGTTCAGATGCTGGACAAGCCGAGCGGGCCTGGCTACTTGATCTGCCCAAGGTCCATCAGGTGCTGGCGATACAAGGACGACACCGGCGGCCAGATCAGGTAGTCGGTTCCGATGCCCGCGTCCGGACGGTTGTCCACGCGCCCCGCGTAGTTGTTCGCGCCGTCGCGCCCCGCCGAGTACAGCAGGAACTGATCGTCGCGCAGCTTCAGGTCGAAATTCGCGCCGCCCGCGACGAACACCTTCACCTCGTGTGGCTTCGCCTCGCCCCGCGCATCGACCTTCTGGTCGCGCATCGGCACGAAGAACTCGAACGGGGGCACCGCGCCCCTCGCCCGGTTCGGGTTGTACGCATCGACCGTCAACGCCTTGATCCACTGCGGCCTGACCGACGACAGCTGGGGCGGGAACGCCTTGGCCGCCGCCGTGTATCCCACGATCGCCAGCGCGTGGCGTGTGCCCGCCAGCTCCACCTGCAGCTGCTGCCGCAGCGTGAACAGCGTCCCCATGTCCGGGGCCGTCGCGTCGAGCACCGCGAACCCGCCGCGATCGAAGGTCGCGTAAACGAACGGCTTTTCCATCAGCTTGTCGAACGGCTCGAGGCGCCAGCGCGACTCCCAGTCGACGTACAGCTTGGGAAGCTGGTCGTTGATCTCAAACCAGTTCTTCTGCGTGCCCGCGACCGACTGCCAGCGGGCCGCCTCGCCGAACAGACGCAGCGGATACTCCGATGAGCCCATGCGGGACATCGTGGTCGCAAAGACGTTGGCGTCGACCCCGCCGCGCGGCTGGTACACCCGGGCGACCGCCTGCTCGCTCCCCAGCCGATCGCCGATGGGCAGGCGCAGCCGCGAGATCTCGAGGTACCCCTTGCCCTCGTCGATCCGCGCCACCAGCGCCGGGAGCTGATCTCGCTGCGCCGGCTGGTCCAGCGCCTTCTTGGTTCGCGAGTCCCAGTACGCGATGTCGCGCAGACGCTCCTGGGCCGAGATCATGCCCTCGTACGCCCACACAACCTCGCGATAGAACCGCCGATCGGCCATCTGGCGGCAGAAGAACGTCCAGTCGCACAGCAGCTTGACCGCGCCGATCGTGTCGCCCTCACCCGCGCGACGGATCGCGTCGGCGTGAACGAGCACTTCCATCGCACGGATCGAGTCCATGTAGTAGAACTTCGCCCCCGCGAGCGTCGGCGGATCGCCCAGCTCGGTGTACAAACGGGTCGACACCATCTCAACCGGCACGCCCTCCACGCCGTAGGGCTGGGCGAACGCCATCGCCTTGCGGTAGTCGTCTTCCTTGGTCACGCTGGCGATCGCGTCGAGGATCGCCTTCTGCGTCGGCGCGCTGCACCACGCCGCCAGCTCCGCCATCGCGGGCGAGCCCGGGTAGAGCGGCGCCAGCGACTCCAGCTTGCCGTACTTGGCGGGCGCCGGCTGCATCTTCGCCAGAAGCGGCAACAGCACCAGGTCGCTGCGCTGCGGGTTCTTGACGTCCGCCAGGCTCGCATTCAGCTTGTCAAGGAACTCGTCCGCGCTCGCCCGCGGCGAGGCGAGCGACAAGGACGCGGCGACCACCACGCCCAGCAGGACGCGGCCAACAGATGTCCGTACGGAATTTCGAAGGGTCGGCATACGCCGATGGTAGCCGAAATGACGTCGCACGGGCGACGACCCTTCGGGCCGCCGTCCGCCCCCCTCGCCACAAGCCGCCCACACCTCAAATCGCCCTAAAAATCCCGGCGCGCGAAGATCCAGCACGCCAGGACCAGCACCACGCCCTCGAACGCCAGCGACGTCCCGGCGATCCAGCCGACCGAGCGCGAGCGCAGGACCTTCTCCGCCATCTCGGCGCCGCGGACGTGCGCGTCCTCTTCGTCGTCCCGCGCCCGCCGGTCATCGCCCGTCGTGCGCCGGAATTTCTCGATGTCTTCCTCGGAGAGCAGCACGCGTTCGAGCAGCTTGGTCGTCTCGGCCGTCTTAGGCAGCACCGTCTTGGCGATCACAAACCCGCGGTTCCACCGCTCGATCTGACGCACGTCGTCCTGATTCTCTTTGATGTCCTTTTCCGTCGCCGCGATCTGGCTGCGCACGCCCGCGATCTGCGGGTTGGCCTGCTCGAGCTGCTCGCTGGTCCACGCGCCGGGCCCCGGCTCGGTCTCGCCCTTGGCCAGGGCATCGGCCTTGGCCTTGTCGTCGAGCTGCGACCCGGCCCAGTGCTCCAGCCGCTCGATCTCCTTCTTCTGCCGCTCGATCATCCGCTCCTGGCGCGCCACCTGCGCGAGCTTCTGCGACTTGATCATGAGCGTGCTCGAGTCGGCCGCGTTCAGGATGAACAGGAAGATCCAGAAGAGCAGCGTGAGCAACAGCGCCGCGATCGTGGAGCGCGTGAGCAGGCCCACCAGCGCGCTCACGCAGAACAGGAAGCTGAACACGCCGACCACGATCGGAACCGCGAGGAACAGCCGCACCTCCCACGCCCCGCCCCGCAGCCCGATCACCAGGAACGACGCCAGCGAAAAGACACCCACCTGCAGCGTGACGAACAGGAGGCCCATCACATACTTCGTCAGGAAAAGGCGCACCCGCCCGATCGGCTTTGAGAGCGCCAGCTCGACCGCTCCCCCCGACACGAAATCCGGGATGATCGCCGCCGTCGAGATCACCGCCAGGATCATCGCGGCCCACGCCAGCCACAGCGCCACGCCGAACTGCAGGAACAGGAACTTGTAGAAGAACCCGACGTTCATCGTGCGCGTGTTGAACATCGGCACGGGGAGCGACCACTTGAAGATCGTGATCCCCTGCGCGTCGAGGCCCACGCACGCGAACGCGCCCACCAGCACGCCCGACAAGATCAGCGTCACCCAGAACAGCTTCTTGGCGTTCAGCTCCCGGTACGCATCCACGAGCAGCGCGATGGTCTGCGTCACGCCACACCCCCGCCCGCCCGCGCGCCGGCCTTCTTGTCGTCCGCCGCCCCGGGCTCCAGGACCTGCCCGGTGTTCGGATCGGTGACGGCCTGCATGAACAAATCCTCCAGCGAAGGCCGAACAGGCCGCAACGCGTGGATCACCACGCCGCGCCCGCGGAAAAGATCAACCAGGCCCTGCACGCGTGTCGCATCGCCCGTCGCGACCCGCAGCATCGTCGGCGTGTGCTCGATTTTCTCGCCGCTCGCCAGCGCGCCCGCCGCCGCGAGCTCGGGCGAGAGCTCGCGCAGCACCTCGATCGGCGGGCGATCGGTGCCCAGCTCGATCTCGTAGCAGTGGCGCCCCTCGGTCAGCTCGCCGATCGTCCCCTGCGACGCAACCACGCCCTGCACGAGGATCGCGACCCGATCGCACACCATCTCGAGCTCGCTGAGCAGGTGGCTGTTGAGGAACACCGCCTTGCCGCGCCGCTTCACTTCCAGCAGGATGTTGCGGATGTCACGCCGCCCCACGGGGTCGACGCCGTCCGTGGGCTCGTCGAGCACGACCAGATCAGGATCGTTCATCATCGCCTGCGCGATGCCGATGCGCTGGCGCATGCCCTTGGAATAGCTCTTGACGCGCGTGTCCCCCCAGCGCGTCATGCCCACCAACTCCAGCAGCTCGCCGCGCCGCTTCTTGCGATCGACCCGGCCCACGCCGCACAGCCCGGCGTAGAACTCCAGCACCTGCCCGCCGGTCAGGTAATCCGGGAACCGATGATGCTCGGGCAGGTATCCCACCCGCGCCAGCGTCGGCTTGTGCCCCACCGGGTGCCCGAGCACCGACCCCTTCGCGCGGCTCGGACTGATCACGGTCATGAGGATCTTCACGAGCGTGGACTTGCCTGCGCCGTTGGGCCCCAGCAGCCCGAAGATCTCGCCCATCGCGACCTTCATCGACACGCCGCGGAGCGCCTGGATCCGCCCCTTGTAGGTCTTGGCGACGTCGGACAGATCGACGGCCCAGGGCCTCGTTGAAACGGTGGTGGTCGGGATCGCGTTCATGCGTGCCTCAGAGAATACCAGCGACTATCCCATCGCGTTGCACACCCCCGCCCGACTCCGGTCCCGTCCGCCCCGCTCCATCCGCCCAAGAAAAACACCCGCTCGTCGCGGGTGTCCCATGTCATTCCATTCGCTTCAAGCCGCTCAGTCTTCCAGCGGCTCCAGCTCCATCGACCGGTGCTGCATGTGCGCCTTGAGCCGCAGCAGGATCGACGTGTGCATCTGGCTCACCCGCGATTCCGAGAGGTCCAGCGTCGCGCCGATCTCCCGCATCGTCATGCCCTCGTAGTAGTAGAGCAGCACGATCAGCCGCTCGGCCCTCGAGAGCCCCTTGGTGATCAGCTCCTTCAGGTCGCGCCGCTGGATTTCCTTCACGGGGTTCAGCTGCGAGTCATCGCGGATCACGTCGATCTCTCGCACGTCGCGCCCAGAGTCCGACGGGAAGCACCGCCCGTGGATCGAGCGGATGTTCACCGGCGAGCCGTCGCGCTTCAGCTTGTCGAATTCCTCGCCCTGCAGGCCCATCCGTTCCGACACCTGCGCGTCGGTCGCCGGCTGGCCCGTCTCCATCTCGATCTGCTGACGCACGCCCTCGAACCGCGCCGTGCGATGCCGCACCAGCCGCGGCACCCAGTCCATCGAGCGCAGTTCGTCCAGGATCGCGCCGCGGATACGCGGGGCGCAGAACGTCTCGAACTTCACCTTGCGCTCCAGGTCGAACGCCGCGATCGCGTCCTTGAGCCCGAAGATCCCCGCCGACATCAGGTCCTCGATGTCGACCTCGTCGGGCAGACGCGCGTAGATCCGCTCGGCGTTGTAACGCACGAGCGGCAGGAACTTCTCCATCAGGAAGTTGCGGATCGGCTCCGCCTTGGTCTTCTTGTACTCTTTCCAGACGCTGTTGATGGGGATGTCGTCAAAAGGCGTCTTGGCCTTCGACGCTTCCGCGTGCCTCGCGCCGAAGCGCGCCGCCGCCCTCAATCCCGCTCTTCCCGTTGCCCTGGCGCTCGCCATGGTCGACTCCTTGACCCTTCGTGGCGTGCCGTGTTCATGAATTGAACCCGGCGTCGATCAGATTGTCACGCGTCAAAGAACCCGACGCGCGTTTGTGTGACGATCATCCTTGACCGCACGCACGATTGTACACATCTCGCGCGCACCTGCAACTCGCGTCATGCCGCAACTCGATCATTCTCTTCGATCGGTGGAGAACCCGTGGAAACTTCTCGACGCCCCGCGTGCGGGTTCGACGACACATACGCCCGCAGCTGATCCTCGACCACCCGCGTCCCCACGTGCCCGATCAAGAGCCCGATCGCCTTCCCCAGCACCAGCGCCACCAGCGCTCGCCCCAGCACCAGTCCAGCCGGGTTATGCGCGAGCAGGCCCGCCGCGATCGCCACGGCAAACGCCGTAAGGGCAAGACACGCCGCGATCGTGCGAACCATCTGTGGCACGGTGTCTCCCCGACCTCTGCCTCATTCTCGGAATGAAACCTCGGCCTCTTCCCCGGCGCCAAACCCCACGGCCAGTCCCAGAACCGACCGCGCTCGCGCGCCGCCTCTATCGGCCGCGATCGCCACCAACTTCACGCCTTCATCAGAAACTCTCGCAATCAGCGCGCCATGCCCACCGCGCCATCGCGATGACCCGCAAGTCCGCGCAGAATGCGCGCCAGCCACCCACCCTCGTTCGGAGCATGTTCGGCGCGGCGGGGCATCAACCTCGCCTCCATCGCCTCCGCCAGCCGCATCACCGCCAGCGACGCCGCACCCCGCGGCTCCCTCAGCACAAATGGCGTGCGCGCCCGCACCGCCATCGAAACCCCCGCATCGCTCGGCACCCATCCGAACATCCCCGGTTCCGCGCCAAGGAACCGCGCCGAAACCGCCGCGATCCGCGCATGCACCGCCCGCGCCTCCTCCTCATCACGCGCCTGGTTCACCACCAGCATCACCCGCGGCATGTTCTCCCGCATCCGACCCGCGTCCGTCAGGCACTTCACCATCGCGTACGCGTCCGCGATCGACGTCGGCTCCGGCGTCACCACCACCAGCGCCAGGTCCGCCGCACGCACAAACGACGTCACCCCCGCGTGCGCGCCCGCCCCCGTGTCGATCAGCACCACGTCCGAGCTGTCCGACAGCGTCGATAGCGCGTCGATCATCGCCGCCCGCGATTGCCGCGGCAGGTCCGCGATCCGCGCCACGCCCGCCGACCCGGGGATCAGCCTGAACCCGCCCGGCGCTTCCACGCACAACCCCGCCAGCGACCCCACCCCTCGCCCCGCGCCGCTCATGCTCCCAACGTTTGAATTCCCCACCACCGCGTCAATCCGCCGCGTCGGCGTCATCCCGAGCAGCACGTCCGTGTTCGCCATCCCAAGGTCGGCGTCCAGCAGCGTCACCCGTGCCCGCCGCGCCGAGAGCGCGATCGACAGGTTCACCGCCAGGTTGGTCTTCCCCACGCCGCCCTTGCCCGACGTGATCGCGACGATCGGCACGCCGGCGTGCCCCGCACGCCGCCACGCCAGGGGCTCGCCCTCGCGCGCCGCGTCCGTGATCGCCCGGCCCAACTGCCCCATCGCTCCCGGATTGACCTGGCCCGCCGACAGCGTCTGCCCCACCATCGCGCGCAGGCGCGACGCCTGGTCCTCGCCCGACAGCGACGGGCCGATCCGGCTCGCGCTCGCCGCGACATGGCCCGCGCCATCATTCACGCCACGACCTCGCCGTCCAGCACCGTCCGCGCCAGCTTCTCCGATTTCGCCAGCTCGATCTGGTCGGGAACCTCCTGCCCCAGCGTCACAAAGCTCACCGGCAGTTGCGTTCGACGGCACAGCCCCGCCACCGCCCCGAAGTTCACCGCCTCGTCCAGCTTCGTCAGGAGAATCCGATCCGGCGACATCGCGCCGAACCGATCCGCCGCGCGGTACATCACCGTGTCCGCCGCCGTCACCGCCAGGGCCAAATGCGTCTGGTGCGGCACGCACGCCTCGAGGAACGAACGCAACTCGTCCAGCCGCGTCGCGTCGTGCTGCGACCGCCCCGCCGTGTCGATCAGCACCACCTCGCACCCGCGCATCCCGCGGCACGCCTCCGCCATCTCCTCAACCGTCATCACCACGCTCAGCGGCACATCGATGATCTGCGCGTACGTCCTCAGCTGATCCACCGCCGCGATGCGGTACGTGTCGCTCGTGATGAGCCCCACGCGCTTCCCGTACCGCAGCTTGTACAGCGCCGCCAGCTTCGCCAGCGTTGTCGTCTTCCCCACGCCCGTCGGCCCGACCAGCGCGATCGTGAGGGGCCGGCCGTCCTCCGGCGCCGCGGTCTCCATCGACCCCACCACCGGCATCATCGACGCCAGCCTCGTCAGCACCGCGTTCCGCACCACCGCCGCATCACCGATCTGCGACGGCGTCAACGCCCCGCGGACATCCGACGCGATCTCCTCCGCGAGTTCCGCCGGCACGCCCGCGTCGCACAGCCGCATGTAGTTCGCAAACAAGGGCTCCGACATGGGCCCAAGCGCGAGCACCGCCGATGCGCTCGCCGAGCTCGCGCCCGGGCGCGACGAGTGGCTCACGTGCGCCGCCGTCTGCCGCGAACACTGCAGCACCTGCCCGACCAGCTTCTTGATCGACGCCAGCTCATCCTCGAGAATAATGCGGTCCTTGGTCGATTCGGGCGAGAGCGGCGTGCGCACCGCCAGTCGTTCCACGATCCGCCCCGCAGGCCGCTCAACAGGCCGCTCCAGCGTCGCCGTCGCGCGCGAGCTCACGAGTTCAACAGGGTGCTCGCGCACCGTCGCCGCGCCCGACGCCTGCAAGACGGCCGCCGCCACTCGCGCGGGCCTGGCCTCGATCTTCGCGCCCGCCCCGCCAACCGCCCCGCCCGATGTCGCGCCAACCGCGCTCCGCGCCGCGCGTGCCGGCACCCGCACCTGCAGGCCGCCCGCCGACCCCTTCGACGCCGACGCCGTGATCTCCACCAGTTGCTTGGCCCCGACACCCATCACGCCGCCCACCTTGTGCGAGCGTGTGTGCAGGATGACCGCGTCGCCGCCCAGGGCCTTTTTCACTTCGGCCAAGGCCTGCGCCATCGTCGGTGCGCGAAAAGTTCGAAGCTCGCTGGAGGCCATCCGTGGCGTCCTTTCGAGACGGAAAACGACAAAGCGGGCGACGTCCTGTCACCCATCCACCCCAGTATGGCGTGTGTTGGGTCCGGTTGTCAAGCCGCCCGCCGGACAATCCACGAATCTTCCACCGAAGCTCACCGCACCATTCGTCCCGATCCTTCACCGTCCTGCCCTCTCGCCGCCGCATCGCGCTCGCCGATCCTCCCTCGCCAAACCAACGCCAACGAGTTTCTCTTCCCTCTGTCTCGCTGTCTCGCTGTCTCGCTGTCTGGCTCTTGCTCACACCTCCACGTCATAGCACAACGCGCCCTCGGGCTCGCTCACGCGATCGACCCACGCCTGCCACGCCCGCTGGCTCGAGGCCTGCGACGCCGGTCGGTTCTTGTCAGGCGCTTTCGCCTCGTGGTCCGCGCTCAGCACCCGCCCCTGCGTTCGCTGCATTAACCGCTCGACCAATTCGGGCTTGGGGATCTTGTCCCAGCCGCTCGCCTCGGCCTGCACCTTGTCGGTCGGCAGCAGCGCCACCAGGTCGCGTGAGGTCATCTTTTCCAGCCCCTCGCCCCTCATCGTGCCGTTGTGCGAGCCGTGGTGCCCGACCTTGTACACCACGGTCGCCGCCAGGAGGTCGTCGCTGGTCACCACGCCGTCGGCGTCGCGGTCGATCGCGCTCTCCGCGACGTTGAACTTCACGTCCTTCCACGAGCGCCAGTTGCCGGGCTGCGCATCGCCCGCAAAGAGCAGCACCTTGCCGCTCCGGACGTGCTCGAACGCCAGCACGAGCGACGTGTTGTTGGTCGCGTTCTGCATCTGCAGCGCCAGCGACTCGCCCGCACGCAGCCAGCTGGCGTCGATCCGGCGCCAGTCGTAGCGCTTGGCCCGTTCGTCGGCGTTCCTGGCCGAGTTCCCGAAGTACTCGCGTGCAAAGAACTCGTGCGTGCCCGCCGCCTTCTCGTCGATCGCGTACGCCTTGTCGATCGGGCGCAGCGTCTCGGCGTTCCCATCCGACAAGGCGCCGATGAACCCGACCAGCGCCGCCTGCTCCGCCAAGTACGCCTCGTTCTTCTCAGGCTCGGTCTCCTTCAACTTCTCCTTGCTGTACGGCGGGCCCATCACGTACACGCGCACGCCCTCGATCACGTCGTCGATCACTCGCCCGGGCCTGTAGCACTCGCGCTCCGCCGCCAGGCTCGCGCCGATGGCCAGCGATTCCTTTGTCGTCGGGCTGAAGTCCTCTTTTGCGCCGAGCAACTCGCCGTCGAACGACAGGAACTGGCGCAGGCGGTCCGAGCCCGCCTGGTCCGCCGCGGCCTTGAGCTTCACCGCCGCCGCACGCAGGGCCTTGAGCTGCTGTCCATACTCCTCGTGCAGCGACTTGGCGAGCGAGTCCTTGGGGTCCTGCGTCCAGGCCAGCCACACGCGATCAAACGTGATCTTCTTCAACTCTTGCTCAGCGAACTTGAAGCCGCACACGTGGTCGTAGTGCTCGTGCGTGATGACCAGCACGTCAACGTGCCCGCCCGTGGCGGCGTGGATGCTCGACGCGATGCTCTTCATGGTCGCGGGCTTGCCCGGGGCGGCGTACACGACGCCCATGTCGATCATCACGTAGGTCTGCGCGCCGCTCTCGCCGCCGAACGCGAGCAGGTAGCAATCGCCGAATCCCTGGCGGTACATGCGGATCTTCATGCCGCCCGCCGGCGCCTTGAACGTCCCGCCCGGCGTGCTGGCCTTCGCGCTGGCGCCGGCTCGCGACGTGCCGCCCGCGCGCCGCGTGGATTTCTTCGCGGTTTTCCTGCTCGTCCTCTTCGTGGACTTCTTTTTCGCGTTCCCGCTTGCTTTGGCCATAGGTCATGCCCTCAATCGACCGCCTCTGCTCTTCCCCTGCCTCGCTGTCACGCCGGCTCGCTCAGAAACCCCGATGCAGCATCGCGAACGGCTCGGCGATCCGCATGTCCGCCTTGGCGCCGACGTCCGCGCCGCCCGCCCGCCAGCGGCGCAGTTCCTCAAGGCGTTCCTGGCTCAGGATGTTCTTCTGCACGCAGTAGCGGCACTGGCCCTTCTCCATGTCGATGAGCAGCGTGCACCCGCCGCGCATGATGAAGTCGTAGCCGATCGCCCTGCCGTCCTTGTCGTGCTCGGGCCCCTCCATGTCGGCGACGCGCTGGCGCTCCGCGTCCATGTAGCAGTATCGATCCTGCGTCATCTCAACCACCAGATCGATCACGGTCCGCCCGTCCTGGTGCACGCGCCGCGCGGGGCGCACCGAGCGGATGCGGATCGACGGCACGCCCTCGTCCGTGTTGTCCGCGCTGCGCCGACGCAGCGTGCGCGGCGCGCCGGCGCCCAGCGCCAGCCCCAGCAACGGCCCGACTTCCGGGTGGTCGTGCAAACTTGGGCGCCAATGCCGACCCAGGCGACGCGCGTAGGTCTGGGCCCGGATGAACTGCATGAAGCGATCGACGCCGGAGCCGAAATCGCGCTCGGGGTCCATCGGCTTGTCCTGCTTGCGGATGTACTCGCGTTCGTCGTCGCTGGCGAACTCGTCGTCGTCGACGACCCCTTGAACCAGTCCGTTCTTGAAGAAGTCCATGCCGGGCAGGCTGGCGGTGAAGGGCTGCCACGCGACGGAGCGGACCATGAGCGATCGCGCGCCGCTCGGGTAGATGCCGCGGGTGCGGAAGGCGTCGACGAACGCGATGCGGTACCCGTTCTCATCGTTCGGGTACGCGTCCATGTCGGCGGTGAGCAGGGCACGGAGGTATTCGCCGAAGGTGAGATCGACGGGCGGGCAGTAGTCCAGGGCGCGGATGCACATGCGGAGCACATGGCGGGCGCTGGTCGCGGCCTGGGCCGCCAGCTCGCGCACGAGGAGCTCGGGGATCCGCCCGGGCGGGAGGGTTCCCGTGCCGCCGGTCGCCAAGCGCACGATCTGGTCCGTGCGATTCTCGTAGATCATGAGGAACGCGTCGAAGACGGCCGCGACGAGGATGGAACCTCGCGCGTGGGGCGAGAGTTCGCGCTCGAGCGCCTCGGGGTCGGGTTTGGTTCCGATCGCGCTGCGGAGCGCGCCGCGCTTGCTGACGGCCTTGCCGAACTGCTGGGCGAGTTCGGCGAGGAGGTTCTGCGCACGCAGGTCGCCGCGGGTCTGGGCGATCTGGTGCTCGAGCGCTTCGGGGATCGAGAAGTGATGGAAGAGGGCGACGATGTCGGCGAAGGCCTCGTGGAAGGCGCGGACATCGGGGTTGGAGGCTTCGAGGTAGAGCGGGTGTACGCCGTCGAGGATGGCGTGGGTGGTTTCGTGGGCGATGATGTCGTGCGAGAGGCAGGTGAAGACGGTCGCGCCGGGGAGATTGACGGGGTCCTTCGGGCCGGCCTGGAAATAGCCAAAGAGCAGCGCCTTCAGCTCCGGGCTGTAGAACGCGTTGGCCTCGCGGAGCGCGTGCGGATAGATGCGCAGGCGCCGGACGAACTGATCACTCCACGAACGCCTGACGGCGGGATCGAAACCACGCGGCGACCAGAGCACGCGACGACCGAGGGCATCTTCGAACGCGTTGATGACGCGCATGGCGACGGCGTAGCACATCTGCTGATGGAACTGCGGGTTGGCTTCGTCGGGGAGCAGGCCGTCTTGCGCCAGGAGACGCGGGTCGTTGAGATCGATGGGCTCATAGAAGCAGCCCGAGCCGGGATCGTGGTCGATGACTTCGACGTAGTCGCCGATCGGGCCGAGCGTGAGCGGCTTCTTGCCGGCGGAGTTGTCGGAGCTGGCGGCGGTGGGAGGCGGCGGCTCCCAGGGGACCTGGATGGTGGCGGTGTTGATGGCCGCGAATTGGAATTGGGTGGCGAGCGAAGGATCGAACGCGAAGACGCGGAGGCGACGCTTGGCGGGATCAGGGATGGCGGGCGCGGCGAACGGGGCCGGGGCCATCGCCGGCGCTTCGGCCTGCCTGGTGCGGCGCTTGGCGTTGCGGGTCTGCTTTGGGCGAGGAGAAGATCGCGACATGTCGAATCTCCCAAGTTGCTGGATGAGATTACTTCGCGGTGGGCGGTTTGTTGCGTGCCGCGGGCGCGGAATTTGGAACATCAACGGAATTGCGCAATTTCGCGGTGATGCGCGGACGGGTGGTGTTGAGAGGCTGTTGAAAATCGCTATCTGGATGAGCAAAAAGTGCGCAGCTGGAAACTTGGATGGGTGGATGGTGTGGGTTGACGCGCGGAACGGCGGCGATCACGGGGCCGCCTCAAGATCAGATTGATCTCATTCGGGTTCCGCGCGCTGCATCACCGGCGTCGCATCAGCGTGGAACGGAGGCGAGCGTCCAGGGAATGTGGGGAGTTCGGTGTCGTCTACTTCTTGCTTCCGAAGAGTTCGTTGGCGTTCTTGCCGCCGATCCACTCGGCGCACCAGATCTGGCTGGACGGGCGTTCCTCGCCGGCGATCTTCGGGCCGCGCTGCGAGGTCCACATCATGAGCTTGCCGTCGTTGCTGAAGACCGGGAGGACGTCGGCGCCGGTCGCGGTGGTGATACGCCGGGTGCGCAGCTCCGACATGGGCTTCTTGGTGTTGGCTTCGATCGCGACGGCCTCGTAGTTCTGGTGCCCGAACTGGCTGCTGGCGAAGATGAGGAACGTGCCCGAGGGGTCCCAGTATGGCGCCCAGTTCACGTTGGCGTCGGTGAGTTGGCGCTCGTTCTTGGTGGCGGTGGGAACGCCGTCGGAATCGAATTCAAGATCGGCGATGAAGAGCTGCAATTCGTTGTTGCCCTTGCGGTCGGAGCGGTAGCAGATCTTGGTGCCGTCGGGGCTGATGAACGGGCCGCCGTCGTAGCCCGGGGCCTGGACGATGCGCCGGTGTTCGCTGGTGGCCATCTTGTAGACCCAGAGGTCGGCGTCGGGTCGTGCGGGCGCGCCGTTCTCGCCCGGGATCTCTTCGACGTGGGTGTAGATCATCCACTTGGCGTCGCGAGAGAACGAGCATTCGGCGTCGTAGCCATCGATCCTGAAGAGCGGCGAGGGCAGGAACAGATTGCCGCAGAGCGCCTCGTCCTTCTTCTCGCCGCGTTTGGCCATGACCTCGCGCCAGAGCGGGAGCGGGATCTGGGTGACGATCTCCATCTCGTGCGGGAAGGACCACATGTAGCGACCGGTGGGGCCCTGATAGCCGGGCTTGTTGGTGGGTGCGGGCGGGTCGATGGTCGAGCCATAAATGACGCGGGTGGGGTCGACGGGGTCGAACCAGCCGCAGGTGTTGGCGCTGCCGTCGGCGGAGAGCTTGGTGATCTGCGAGAGGCCGGTGACGTGCCCGCCGGAATCGCGGTCGACCTTGGCGACGTACATCAGGTACGCGGTGGCGGGTTCCTTGCCGGCCTCGGGGACGGGGACGGCCTGGAAGATGATCCAGCTGGCGTCGGAGTTGAAGTACTGCTCGCCCGCCTTCACGAATTGCTCACGCTTGGTGAGCTGCACGTAATTCTTGAGCAGGCCCGATTCTTCCTTGGCCCAATCCAGCGGCGGCTGGGCGGCGGGCTGGGCGCCCGGTTGCGCGCCGGGCTGGGACGGCTGTGATCCTGAACTGGCGGGCTGCCCTGTGGCGCACCCGGCAAGGGCGAACATAACCAAACCAACACCGACGCTGGTTCCAGGCCGCGGCTTCAAGCTACGCATCGTGGATGGCTCCTTCCGCGGACAAGAGTCGCCGCGGTACAGTTCTGATACCCAACGATAGCGCATCCTATCGATCCGGGGAGGCGACCTCGCCACGCCCGGTTTTCGGCTCATCCGCCCAATAATCGCCGCCCGACGTGATCCCACCTCCCCGACATGCCGAACCCGACCCCGTGCTGGAGGTGATCCATCGCGGGCGGGGCTACGTCGCGATCAACAAGCCGAGCGGCGTGCTGTCGGTGCCGGGCAAGAACCCGAAGGTGCCAAATTGCGTTGAGATCGGGCGGCGGATGTTCCCCGAGGCGACCGGGCCGATGGTGGTCCATCGCCTCGACATGGAGACTTCGGGGATTCTGCTCGTCGCGCTGGATGAAGACTCGCAGCGCGAGCTCTCGATGCAGTTTGAGGCGCGGATGGTGGACAAGAAATACGTCGCGCTGCTGCACGGTCTAGTGGACGCCGACGGGGGCGAGTGGACCTTCCGATCCGCCCCGACATCGATCGGCGCCCGATCCAGATCGTGGATCATGTTCACGGTAAGGCGTCGACGACGCTGTTCCGCGTGCTCTCGCGCGAGGTCGATCGGACGCGGGTGGAGTTTGAGCCGATCACGGGGCGCACGCACCAGCTGCGGGTACACGCGGCCACGCCGCGCGAGGAGGGCGGGATGGGGCACCCGATCGTGGGCGACGTGCTGTACTCGCCGCCGCCGCACGCGACGAGGTTGATGCTGCACGCGAGCTTTCTCGCGTTCATGGACCCGTCGACCGGCCGGCGTGTGGAGTTGGAGAGCCGGCCGGAGTTCTAGCGTGGAACGCAGGGAGCGAGCGGCGAAGGCGGAGTGTTCACGCGCTGGCGTCGTGGACCATCGAGGTGGTGAGGGCCGGCAGGCGATGGAGTGTGCCGGCGTCGTCACGCACGAGGAGGTGGCTGAGCGGATCGACGGAGACGACCGTGCCGGCGGTGCGACCGCCCACGTGCTCAAAGACCCGTCGGGTCCCGACGAGCGTGTCGCGTGCTGACCAATCGCGTGCAATCCGGTCGGGCGACATCGGGAGCACGCGATCGATCGCGCGGATCAGCTCGATCGCGACAAGAGCGCGGAGAGAGTTGCGATCAAGGCGCGGCTCAAGCTCGGCGAGCGACACGGCGCGCCCGCGGAGAGCGTCGGGCCAGTCGCCGACGCCCTGCAGGCAGTTGATTCCAACACCCACAACGAAAATGTCGGTAAATCGCTCGATGAGAACACCCGCGAGCTTTCGGCCATGGGTTCGCTCGACAACGTCGTTCGGCCAGCGCAGGCCGAGGGCGGTTGTTGCTGGTGTTGTGATGGCGGAGTTCTGTGGATCGATCAATACCTGCTCGCATGCTTGGCAGGCCGCCAGCCCAACGCCGATCGAGAGGACGCCCGGATCGGTGATCGTGCGTGCGTCGAGCGTGAGGGATAGCGCAAGGCCCGCGTCGGCGGTGTCGGCCCAGGTGCGTCCGAGCCTGCCGCGGCCGGCGGTCTGGCGTCGAGCGAGGACGATCGCGCCCGGGCCCGACTCCCTTGCGATGTCCTGGGTCGAAGCGCATTGGTTGACGATGGTGGCGCGTCGGCCTGATTGTTCGGTGGCTTTCAGGAAGCGCGCGAATTCGTCGACGACGGCGTTCACGGCACGGCGTCCAGGCCGAAGTCCACCCATGTGGCGCCGTGCGTGAGCGTGCCCGCGGAGATTCGATCGACGCCGGAGAGTGCGAGCGCGCGGATCGTGTCCTCGCGCACGCCGCCCGAGGCTTCGAGTTCGATCGACAGACCTGACTTATCGCGCATGGCGACCGCCTGGGCGAGCATGTCGGGGCCCATGTTGTCCAGGAGGACGATGTCGACCTTGGCGGACGCGGACGCGCCGCGCTGGGCCGCGAGGATGGACTCGAACTGATCGAGGCGATCGACCTCAACCTCGAAGAAGGAGATGGAGCAATTCGCGCGGGCGCGGGCGGCGGCATCGGTGACGAAGCGCCCGAGGTCGGCGCTGGAAACGCCCGCGAGGTGATTGTCCTTGAGAAGGACCGCGTCGTGCAGGCCCATGCGATGGCACATCCCGCCGCCGCAGCGGACGGCGTATTTCTCCAGCACGCGAAGGCCGGGCGTCGTTTTGCGGGTGTCAAAGAGCTTCGACCGAACGCCGTCGCCCATGGTGGCGACGAAGTGGGCTGTGCGGGTGGCGACGCCGCTGAGCCGCCCGAGGAGGTTCAGGATGGGGCGTTCGGCGGCGAGGATCGCGCGTGAATCGCCGTCGAGCCGTCCCAGAGGTTGACGGGGCTGGACGCGATCTCCGTCGCGTGCCGCGGCGCGGAACGTGCCGCCACCCATGAGCGAGAGCACCTCGGGGATGATCTCGAGCCCTGCGACGACGGCGTGGCTGCGTGCGACGATTTCGCACGAGGATTGTGCGCCATGCTGGGCGAAAACGCGGGTGGTGACGTCGCCCTGCTCTCCGAGGTCCTCGTCGCGAGCCAGTTCGAGCAGGCGGCAGACAAACGACGGGCCGCCCGCGACGCGGCGCGAGGCGAGCTCGCGATAGAGGTCGGGGAGCGGGAGCGAGTTCAGGTCCGGCGTGGGCACGAACAAAGATAGCACGGACCCATTGCCGAGCATGTGCGGATATACTTGGCGATTCGCGCCGAGGGGCGCGTCACTCTTGGGAGGCGGCATGGCTCTGCTCACCGGCAAGACGGGACTGATCGTCGGGATCGCCAACGAACGGTCGTACGCGTGGCACATCGCCAAGTCGATGATCGAGCACGGGGCTCGCTGCGCGTTCACGCACCTGCCGGGCGAGAAGAACGAGCGGCGCACGCGCCGCGCGGTGGAGGCGCTGGGCGTCTCCGATCCGTGGCTGGTGGCGCTCGACGCGTCGAGCGACGCGGACCTTGACAAGGCCTTCGCGGCCTACGCGGAGAAGTTCGACGCGATGCACTTCCTGGTTCATTCGATCGCGTTCGCGGAGCGCGAGTGGCTTGCGGTCGGCAAGTTCACCGAGACGCCGCGGGCTGCGTTCGTGCAGGCGCTGGATATCTCGGCGTACACGCTCGTGGCGATGGCGAACCGGGCCAAGGACCTGATGGCCCGCTCGGGCGGCGGGTCGATCATGGGCATGTCGTACTACGGCGGAGAGAAAGTGGTCCCTGGCTACAACGTGATGGGCGTCGCCAAGGCCGCGCTCGAATGCACGGCGCGCTATCTCGCCAGCGAGCTCGGGCAGCACGGCATCCGCGTGAACATCATCTCGGGCGGATATCTGCGCACGCTGGCGAGTTCCGCGGTGGGCGGGACGGACACGATGGAAGAGGCGGTCGCGCAGCGCGCGCCGCTGCGCCGCGCCACGCTGGGGAGCGACGTGGGCGACACGGGCGTGTACTTGGCGTCGCACCTCTCGGCGGGCGTGACGGGCGAGACGATCTATGTCGACAGCGGCGTGAACATCCTGGGCGCGTGAGCGTGGTGTTTTCCCGTGTCGGTAAGCGGGCGGATCAGTTCACGAGCTTCGCCTTCACGACCTCGACCGCCTTCTCCAGCACTTCATCGCGTCCGGCGGCGAGGCCTTCTTTCGTGGGCGCGACGGGCACGGTCGGGCGGATGCCCACGCCGTGGTGGCGCGAGCCGTCGTGCTTGAGGACCTGCATTCCCGTCCAGGTGACGGAATATCCGCAGGGGAGCTGCGCGGTGGTGATGTTGCCGTTCGAGCCCGCGGTCGCTGAGCCGACGATCTCGCCCAGCTTGTAGGCCTCGACGATCCCCATGCAGCTTTCGGCGTAGCTGATGGCGCGCCCGTCGGTCAGGAACGCGACATTGCTCGTCAGACGCGGATTCTGCGGCGGGAGGTCCCAGTTGCTGGCCTTGAAGCGCACACGCTGATAGTTCGGGCGCGCGATGATCGGTACGCGCCACTGTGCGCTCTTGATGTTCGTGTCGGAGAGGTAGGGCAGAATCGCGGAGCCGGCGTCGGCGGGGTAGCCGCGCAGGTCGAAGACGATGCCCTTGGCGGCGGCGAGTTTCGGCAGGTTCGCGGAGAACGTCGCGAGGTTGGTGGCGTCGAGATTGAAGTAAACGATGCCGGGCGAGAGTTCGCTCCCGTTCTCGGGGCGTTGCATCGCGGGCTCCTTGTACGGCCCGCGCGGGATCGACACCTCAAGGCTTGACGAGCCGCGTTTGATCGAGAGCGTGACATCGTTCTTGCCCGGCCCCCAGCCGATCTGCGAGAGGGCGCGGTGTCGCGTCCATTGCTCGGACGCGGCGCAGATGGTGGGCTCGAGTGTCTGGTAGAGATCGCGCACGCTCGCGCCGTCGATCGCTTCGACGACATCGCCGGGCGAGAGGCGATCGGCGACGTTGTCCGCGACGCGGCGGATGACGATTTCATCGCCGACCCACTCGCTGGAATAAGGATGCGGCATGACGGTGAACTGGCCCGGGCCACCGACCCAGCCGTGCCCGTCCTTGATCTTGGCGTGCATCGTGGCGAGCGTTCGCCAGAACTGCTCGGGTGTCGGATCTGTTGCGGCCTTTTCGAGCGCGGGCGGAAGGGCCGCGACCCAGTCCGTTTCCGAGACGTCGAAGTATGGGTAGAAGTGGTTGAGCGTGTTCCACGCCTCAATCAGCACCGCGAATCGGACCGCACGCTCGGCAGGCGTGGGACGCCACGACTTGCTCCGCTCGTGTGCGGGCTTCGGGAGTTCCGTGGTTGCCTCGGGGAGCGTGCGATCGGCGTTGACATAGGGCGCGATCGGCACGCGGGCGAAGACGTCGCCGCCGAGCGAGAGGGTGGCGGTTTCGCCCGGCGCGGGGCGAGAGTCGGTCGCCTGAGCGTTGAGATCGATGCGGACCTGCTCGCTTGAATAGATGTTCATGCGGCGTTGCGACGGGTCAAGCCCGGGATCAGCGAAGCCCTGGTGGACCATCGCGACGGCGCCGGTGGCGTTTTCCGGCCGCGGCGATTCGGGCGGGCCCTGGTCGCGTTGGCCGCGCCAGAACTGAACGCCCGGCGCGATTGGGAGCGTCCAGGCCTTGAGTGCCGCGACGAGTTCGTCGGCGTTCTTGCAGGGTTCAACGGCGTTGACGGCGTCGATGGTGTAGGTGTCCCAATTTACGCCGCGGGACTCGGTGGTGGGGGAGAAGCTGCGGAGCACGCCGACAAGGCGCGTGAGGGCGACGATGTTGTCGCGCCCGCGCTCGGTGAGCGGCGCGACGTCGGGCTCGCGGGCCTCGGCCTTGCCGGCGTCGGTGATGGTGAGCGAGTCGAGCCACACGGGCCCGGGGCCGAAGACCAGCAGGCCGTAGACGATGCTTGTCGCGTCTGGCGCGATGTCGCCGGTGATCTCGTGCTCGCCCCATGTGCTCGATGTGATCAGGCGATCGGCCATGTTGTCGAAGAAGCCCTGCGTGTCGTTTTGGCGATCCACGCGGAGCCACAGGCCGGCCCGCGTTCCTTCACTCGTTCGGACTGTGGCTTTGAGAGTGACGTTGTGCCCGCGGTGAGGCGTCGCGTCGAGGAAGGCAAGCAGCACGCCGGTGTCGCCCTCACCGGTGCGCGTGACCTTCACACATCGCCCGCCAGCGTTGTCGTCGACGACCTCGGCCTTGTAGGTGGGCGTCGTGACGGTGAGGCCAAGCGGCGGCGAGCCGATCGCGTTGGCGTCAAAGTCGAGCGAGATGATGGGCGCGGGCGGCTCCTGGGCTTGCGCGGACCGGGGCGAAGCGACCGCCTGCCACGCGAGCGCGGCGCACGAGATCACCGCCAAGGAAACTACGCCCGCCATGCGACGCCAGACCTGCCGAGTGTTCATGCGGACTCCTGTCAGGGATTTGCTGCACTGCGTGATAGCGATGAATTGCGAATGGGTTGCACGCAGATTCTGAGAAATCTGGCACTCGGTCGATTCAAGCATGATCATCCCGAAGTCCGGGCCTTCGGGAATCGACGAATTCCAGGGTTGAAGCGGGCTCGCTCAACCTCAGGCTTTCGGGTTCGCAGCAGATCGAAATCTCGTTTGGTCGATCGTTTCGCTCAGCCGCCGACGCGGGAGCGGTCGTCGTCCTGGCGGGAGAGCCACTGGTCGAGGACCTGGATGATGTCCTCGTGCAAATCCTTGGCTTCGCCGCCGAACTGTCCGGGCACCTGGTTCATGATGATGGAGTAGGCGATGCGGTGCCCGGAGTCCTTGGCGGTGAGATAGCCGGAGAGGCTGCGCACGCCGTTGATGAAGCCGCTCTTGCCGCGGACTTCGGCGGCGGGCTTCTTGCCGCGGAAGCGCTTTTCAAGCGTTCCCTCGCCGGGCACGGGGAGGGTGGCGACAAAGGCGTCGCCGGCGCGCGGGTCCTTGGCCAGTTCCGCGAGCCAGGAGCCCATGGAGCGGGTGGAGACGGTGTTGAGGCGGGAGAGGCCAGAGCCGTCGACGATGGTCGCGCCGGTGACGGACTGCGGGCCGATCTTCTGGCTGAGCATCATGCGCACGACCGAGGCGCCGCTGTCCCAGGTGCCCGGCTCGCCCGTCACTTTCTGGCCCGCGAGCTTGAAGAGACAGTCGGCGTAGAGATTCTGCGAATCGACGTTGCACCGGTGGATCACGTCCATGAGCGGCGTGGTGACCTGCGCGATCACGCGCCCCTGCGTGGGTGGGGCGGCGGCGTCGATCATCTTCACGTCGGGCGAAGGATCCTGGAACTGGCGGGGATCGCCCGCGGGGCGCCCGCCCACCGCGACGCCGGCCTTGAGCAGGCGGTCGGCCAGCACGCGCCCGAAGAAGAGCCCGGGCTGATCGAGCGTGATCTCGATCGGCGCCTGCGTGGCGGCCTTGACCTCGCCGCGGAGAACAAAGCGGTTCTGGTTGGGCGGACGCGTCAGCGAGATGATGTTCTTGCCGTCGGTGACGGTGCGGATGTTCCGCTTGTCCACATCAATCCAGCCGGCCGCCGGCTCGGTCGTGTGGAGCGGCAGAGCGCCCGCGCCAGCGCCAGGACGGACGAAGATGGCGAGGGTGTTGGCGCGGAAGTTCAGGCCGCTGACCTGGGCGCAGTAGGTCCGCTCGTACTGGTCGGAGGGCCAGCTGGCGTGAACAAGCTGGCGATCAAAGACGCGATCGTCGATCACGACGTTATCGACCTTGGTGATCCCCGCCTTGGCGACGGCGCCGGCGAGGAAATCAAGCACCTCGTCGACGGCCAGGGGCTTGTCGCGTTTGGCCAGCAGCTCGGGATCGCCCAGGGCCGGGTCGCCCGCTCCACGGACGACGAGCGTCGTGCCGTCGAGAATCAGTTCGGTCTTGAAGACAAAGTCGGTGCCGAGCACGAGCACCGCGGTGCCGGTCGTGAGCAGCTTCTGGTTGCTGGCGGGCGTCATCGCCTCATCGGCGCGGACCGAGGCGAGCGTGGTTCCGGTCGCCAGGTCGACGGCATAGACCGAAGTGACCGACGTGCCGAGCTTGGCGCGGGAGATGGTCTTTTCGATCACGAGGTTGAGGGGCTGCGCCAGGCACGAGCCCGCCGCCAGCGCCATCACGCCAACCCCGATCATGTTCCGTCGCCACGCCGTTATGACATGCCGCATCGATCCCTCTCCACACGGTGCTTTCCCGAGGGTATTCGAATCGACCAAGCAGAGGCGAGGTCTGCACAAGCGGATGAGGCGCGGTGCGAGTTTGCTCAGACCGCGACGGTGTCGTCGGCCAGGCACGCCGACGCGATGAGCAGGAGTTCGTCGAGCTGCGACTTGGACTGCAGCTCCCATTGGGCCCAGTACTGTCCGTTGACGAGGCTGGCGGCGCCGAGCGAATCGCGCACGGGCTTCGAAAGCTTCCGGAGAGGCAGGCGGTTCACCGCGTCGCTCGCGATTGGGATCGCGACGTAGGCCTTCACGGGCTGCGGCACGAGGTAGGCAACGGGACGGGCGTCGTTCCGATAGACCAGTGTCCACCGGAAAGGAATCCCCTGCCAGGAGAGTTCTTCGCGGATGCCCGGCGTCTCGCGCATGCGCTCGCGCCACGACTCGGCCAGCGACGACAGTTGCTTATTGAGCCCCTCGAAGAGCTCATCCACTGTCGGCCTGCGGAATCGATCTTCCCACGCCGCGCGTGGTTTGCTGACCGAAGCCATCCGAATTCCTTCCCGAGCCCCACAGCCCGACCCCACCAGCCCCGTCCACCCGCGCGCCAATCCGTACCGAGCCCACCTCGGCGGGCGCAAACTCAGCCCACTATGATCTTTAGTACCATACCCCGCGCCGGTCCATTCCCGGACGTGCGGCGGACGAACGCCGTCAGCCCGGGTCCGGACCGCGTCCGAAAGGACTTTGTTCGTATGACTTCGCCAAGCACGCCGGGCCCCAGTTCCGCCGATCTTTCCGCTGAGGACCTTTCTTCGGCTTTGATCCTCTTGGTCGACGACAACGAGCAGAACCTCGAACTGCTGGAGGACTACGTCGCCGAGCTTGGGTGTCGGGTCAAGACGGCCAAGGACGGCACGGAGGCGCTGGCGGCGGTGGCGGCGGAGCACCCGAGCCTCATCCTGCTCGACGTGATGATGCCGCGGGTCAGCGGGTTCCAGGTCTGCTCCAAGCTCAAGGGCGACGCCGCGACGCGCGAGATCCCGATCGTCATGGTGACGGCGTTGTCGGAAGTGAGCGACGTGGAGCGAGCGGTCGAGTGCGGCGCGGATGACTTCCTCACCAAGCCGGTGCTGAAGGTCGAACTGCTCACGCGCGTGAAGTCGCTCCTGCGCCTCAGCATCCTGCAGAAGCAGCTGAACAAGACGCTGGCCGAACTCCGGGCGGCCAGCGGCGCGGGACTCCCGCCGCGGTAGTGGCACTGGGTCACATTTTCACTTGAGCACATGTGGACATGAGCACATCAGCGCATGTGAACATGTGGACATCGCGAATGTGGATAGAACGACGCGCAGGCGGGTGCGGCCATTCCTCGCTCAGGAATCGCGCGACGAGAAACCCCGTCGCTGGCGCTCGGGGCTCGCAGGGATTCGGCTCAGTCCGAATGCCTCGGGGCCTCGTCCTGATGCCTCATGCCCAGTGCCTTCTCTCAGCACCCCGCCTCGAAGTGTGACGCGAAGGTGTCGAAGTCATCGCCGTTGACGAAGCCGTCGGCGTTGATGTCCGCGCCGAGGTCGCCGCTCTCGAAGTACGACGCGAAAAGGTCGTAGTCGTCGCCGTTGACGAAGCCGTCGGCGTTGAGATCGGCGGGGAAGCTGGTCTTGAAGCCGAAGGAGGTCGGCGAGGAAGCGCGAGAGCCGGCGGAGTTGGTGGCGGTGACGCCCCAGTAATACTGGCCGCATTCGGCGAGCACGCCGCCGCCGATCACGTAGCTGGTGCTGGTGAGGCCGCTGGCGTTGACGATCGGGCTGGAGAGATCGGGCGACAGGGAGACCTTGACGGTGTAGCTGGTGGCGTTGGAGGAGGGGCTCCAGGTGAGCGAGGTGGTCAGGCTGGTGTTGACCGTGTTGTCGGCGGGCGTGAGCAGGTTGAACGCGCCGGGCTGGGTGACGGTGGCGGGCAGGATGAAGTCCGCGATCACGGGGCGATGGTCCGATGCGAAGCTGGTGCAGAGCGTGAAGCCGCCGACGTAGCCGACGAGTTCGGGCGGCGTGGTGGTGCTGTTGCAATTGACGGAGTTGAAGATGAAGGAGCGACGGAGCGTCGCGATGGAGTCCTGCCAGCAGATGTAGTCGAGCTTGCTGGAGGACTGGGTGCTCCGGTTGTTGGTGAAGAAGTCGCGGGCGTCGTCGAAGGTGGCGTCGGTGCGGTCGCGATCGGTGCCGTCGGTGCCGCCGTTGACCTGGGCCTTGGTCATCCACCAGGCCGGGCCGTCGCGTCCGTTGGAGTTTTCGTCCTCGTTGAAGTCGCCGCCCCAGATGACGGGGGTGGAGGGCGTCGGGATGAGGGTGGCGGCGGGAGAGTCGAGGATCATGTCGCGCGGGTCGGGGGTCGCGGTGCCGCCGCCGTTGAGCATGTAGTCGATGTAGTACGCGATGTTCTGCGAGGCGACGAGGCGCTCCTGCTTGTCGCTGGCGGTGCCGCCGGCCTTCAGGTGGGCCGTGCCGATGACGAGATTCCCGGCGTAGTCGGCGTCGGGAAGGTTGATTTCGGCGAAGATGAAGCCGCGGATGCCGGGCGTGCCGCCGGGGGCGTAGAGATCGGGGAGCGAGCTCCACGTGCTGACGGCGTTGAATCCGTCGCCGGTGAGGTCGGTGAAGGGGAAGCGGCTGAGGACGATGTTGCGGTTGAAGCCGTCGCTGCTGAAGCTGACGTAGATGTAGGGCATGTCGAAGGTGGGGGCGTACTTCTGGACCCACGAGGTGATGGCGGCGTTGCTCTTGAACGAATCGTTCCCGCCGTGGAACAGGTAGCCGATGGTGGTGGTGAGCTGGGAGGTCGAGTCGACACCGGAGCCCGTGCCGTTGCCGGAGTTGTCGCCGGTCTCCTGCAGGAGGAGGATGTCGGGCTTCATGGCGGCGACGATGCGGGCGAGGGCGGACCAGTTGTTGAGGTCCTCGACCTTGTTGTTGGTGCGGCAGATGCAGTCCAGCACGTTCCAGGTCATGACGCGGACGTCGCGCGAATCGGATTTGCCCCACTGGCCGGCGTTGGGATTCCACTGGGCGGAAGCGCCCGCCACGAGAGCCAGTGTCAACGACGCCGAGACCACGTTGCAACAACGATTCATGCGACAACTCCCTCTTCCCCCCGGAAACCGGGAGTGGAAATCATGCTATCCGGGCGACCGGCCCGCTCCAAGGGCCGAGAAGCCGGGTGTCCTCTCAAAAAACACCGGGCTCCCGCGTCGGCGAGAGCCCGGTTGAATCAGACGGAAGGATCAGCAGCCAGCGTCGAAGAAGCTGGCGAAGTAGTCGTAGTCGTCGCCGTTGACGAAGCCGTCGTGGTTGACGTCGGCGGCGCCGTCGCCGATGTCGAAGGCGCTGGCGAAGGCGTCGTAGTCATCGCCGTTGACGAAGCCGTCGCCGTTGAAGTCGGCCTCGCAGCGCTTGTCGATGTTGCCGATGTAGAGAAGGACGTTGTAGGCCTCGTCGTGGCTGAGGGGGTCGCCCGAGGAGGAGGTGGGATCGGAGAAGTCGCCGTCGTTGTCCGCGTCGTAGACGATCTTGGCGCCCAGAACCAGGCCGCCGAGGTTGGTGGAGGCCGAGTTCGGGACGCTGCCGAAGTTGGTGTTGTTCCAGGTGCCTGGCATCAGGTTGCTCGAGAACATGGTGCCCGAGGCGACGGAGTTGCTGTCGGCGACTTCCATGAACTGGAGCTGCCACTTGGTCTGGGAGTTCTTGCCGGTGAAGGTGTCGCCGAGTTCCATGACCAGTTCGAGGTCCCAGCAAAAAGACGCTCCGTTGTAGACGGCGCGGATGATGGCGCTGTCATAGTCGATGTACGGAACGTTGTCGCTCCCCATCTTCTTGAGGGCGACGACGGACATGAACCAGACGTTTCCGGCGGCGTCAATGGCCGGAGAGCTGATCGAGGGGCCGGCCAATCCAAAGCCCGCATCGGACATGAGGGCGAGGAAGCCGATCGGGCCGTCGAGGGCGTCGCACACGCCGTCGAACTCGCCGGCGTCGCCGGTGAAGGGCATTCCGTCCGTGCCGTAGTCGCCCTTGATGGGCTTGCCCTGGTGGCTGGTGACATCGTTCCAAGCGACAAGGCGCCACTGGGGCTGTCCGCCGGCGGGATTGAAGCGGGCAGCGACGATCGCGTTGTAGGGGTTGGTAGCGCTGGCGGTGCTCGCGATCATGGCGGCGGCGAGACCGTTGCCGGCCTTGTCCTGGCCGATGGCGACCTGGCTGACGGGGCCGTTGAACGCGACCTGCGAGCGGTAGTTCTCAAAGAAGCTCGTGGCGTCATTGTCAAAGGAATAGGCCGGGCACACGTCCGTCGGGTTGGCGGGGAGAGTGAAGGTGCGGGCGGTGGCGGCGTTGACCGAGCCGTCCGGGTTCACGCCCCAGAGGGAGATGGAGTTCGTGCCGGTGACGACGCTGAGCACTCCGCTGGTGCCGACGGTGCCGCCGCCGAACATGCCGACGGGGTAGAAGGCGACCGAGCCGCGGTGGTCGGTGGTTCCGGGGCGGTGCGCAACGCTCGTGCCGAGCGGGTTGCCCGGGCGTTCCCATTCGTACTGGGAGGCGAAGTTGGCGCCGATATAGCGGCCGTTGGCGATGATCTCGGAGGGGACGTTCTGGGGTGGGCCGTGATTGGTGGCAGCGTCGTTGACGACGAGCCAGTTGGTCGCTCCGGCGTCGGCGCCGCCCGCGTTGCTGATGGCGTTGCTGATGGCCGGATTGCGATTCTGCGTACGAGTGCGGAACAAGTTGTAGGCGGTGAGCGGGTTGCCGCCGGTGACGGCGTTGTTGTCGGCGCGGAAGTAGACGTTGCCCTCGGAGTCAACGCTGCCGATGCCGAGTGCGGCATCAGAGCCGGCGCCCATGCCGGTCTCGTTGGTGGCGGCGATGGACTTGGTGACATACAGGCGGCCGGGACGGGCGGGGTCATAGTTGACCCGCGCGCTGAGCACGCTGTTTGAGGTCATGCCGCCGCCGTCCGTCGAGAATTCAGACATGACCACGCCGAACTGGGTGGTGGCGCCATTGGCGAAGAGATTGGGAACGATGCTGGTGGCGGAGTTGTTGTTGGTCGGGTTGATGCCCTGTCCGGCGGTGTTCCAGGCTTTGTACTGGGCAGAGGGGAGAGAGACTTCGTTGCGAGCAGTCGAGCTGATGCTCTGGGCGCTGAAAAGGCTGCCGAAGAACGCGGGATTGGTGCGGCTGGTCTTGATCAGCGGCGCGATGCCGAAGCGCGTGCCGCACGAGGTGTAGAGCGGGGTCAGGTCGACGACGTACGCGGCCTGCTGATTCGGAACGCCAGCGGTCCAGGGATCGAGCGCGTCACCGGGAAGACCCGCGGCATACTTGTCCACGCTGTCCTGAGCGAACGCCGGGGCGGCCAGACCCGCGAGGGCCAAAAGCGAAAGAGCGCTAATGCGACGATTCATCCTCTGATCTCCTTCCAAGAGAAACTCGAGACACCAGTTCACCGCAAGCCTGAGCACGACGGGTCTGGTCAGACCAAACCAAGGGCCGTGTTCCGCCTCCGCGACTCCACCGCGACGACACAACCAAGACCCACGATCGAGACCCCTCGATTCGCAATGCTCAGGGGAGCAAACTGTATCCGCGCGGCCCCCCGCTTGGGCGAAGACCCCGGCCCAAAAGCGTGAAGTTTGCGCTTGGTTCTTTGGGGGATTACAGCCGGGCCGCGACTTGCGCCGCGAGCGCCGCGTTGGACTTCACCAGTTCCACGTTGGCGCGGAGGGTCTCTCCCCCAGACAGTTCGTGAACCGCGGCCAAGAGTGTCGGGGTCAGGTCGCGCCCCGTCACCCCCTTGGCCCGGGCACGATCGATCGCCAAGTCCAGCCAGGAACGCCACTTGCCCGCGTCGATCTCGTGCGCGGCGGGCACCGGATTCACGACCAGCACCCCGCGCCCCGATCGGGCCAACTCCGCGCGCACGAACTCCGCCAGGTCCTGGGTGGCGTCGAACCGCGCGTCGACCCCGGCGGCACTCTCCCGCTGGTAGAACGCTGGGAAGCGATCGGTCCGAAAACCAACGACCGGCACCCCCAGGGCTTCAAGGGCCTCGCGGGTTGCCTCGACGTCGAGGATGGACTTCACCCCGCTGGAAACGACCGCGACCGGGAATCGGGTGAGGGCGGCGAGGTCAGAGCTGACGTCAAAGTGCTCGGCGCATCCCTGATGGACGCCGCCAAGGCCGCCGGTCGCAAAGACGCGCACGCCCGCGGACGCGGCGATTTCCATGGTGGTGCTGACCGTGGTCGCGGCGTGCTGCCCTCGGTGCATGAGCACGCCGAGGTTGGCGGAGTTGGCCTTGGGGACCGACGCGGCCGAAAGGAGTTCAGCGAGTTCCGCGTCGCTGAGGCCGACGATGGCCAGGCCGCGGACGAGTGCGATGAGCGTGGGGGACGCGCCGTGCGTCCGGACGATTTCCTGGAGCGAGCGAGCGAGTTCGGCGGCGCCGGTGCGGGGCACGCCGTGGAGGAGTAGGGTGGTCTCGAGCGCGACGCTGCGCGGTTCGGCCCGGTTGATCAGGTTCGGAATCATCAGAGCCTTTCGTGTCGACCGGCCGCGTCGTTGCGGGGGGCGTGTTCAGCGTGCCGGGTTTCCGGTATCCTGCCGCGGCACCCGGCCGGGCCTGAGAAGTCCGCCGCCGGGCTGTAGGAGACTCGCGTCCTCATGAGCCTATCCGCGCTGGCCCTCACCATCCTCGCGATTCTCGCCGTCGGGTATGTGGTGTACGGGCGGTTCATCGCCCGCCAGTACAACCTCGACGACGCCCGCACCACGCCCGCGGTCGCCAAGAACGACGGCGTGGACTTCGTTCCGACCAAGCCGTTCTACCTGCTGGGCCAGCACTTCTCCGCGATCGCCGCCGCGGGGCCGATCGTGGGCCCGATCGCGGCGTGCATGGCGTTCGGCTGGCTCCCTTGTGTGCTGTGGATCGTGATCGGGGTGATCTTCATCGGCGCGGTGCACGACCTTTCGGCGCTGGTCGCGTCGGTTCGCCACGGAGCGCACTCGATCGCCGACATCGCGCGGCACAACCTCGGGCGGCGCGCGTACCTGGCCATCGTCGCGTTCATCTGGATCTCGCTGCTCTATGTCATCACCGCGTTCACGGACGTGACGGCGCTCAACTTCGTCGGCAACGACCCTGAGCTGCAGGCGATCCAGGCCGACTTCAACCGCGGCGGAGCGGTGGCGGCGGCGAGCGTGCTGTACCTTGCGCTGGCGCTGGTGCTCGGGCTCGTGCAGTGGAAGCTCAAGCCCCCGATGTGGCTGGTCACGCTGATCTTCGTGCCGGGCACGTTCGCCATGGTGTGGCTGGGCACGAAGATGTCGACCGCGATGGTCTACGACATCCGGGTGTGGCACGCGGGGATTCTCGCGTACTGCTTCGTCGCGTCGCTGCTCCCGCTCTGGCTGCTGCAGCAGCCGCGTGGCTATCTCGGCGGCTTCGTGCTGTACGTCTCGCTGGCCTTGGGCGTGTTCGGACTGCTCTTCGGCGGGTTCAAGATCGAGCAGCCCGCCATCGCGCCCGGGAGCAGCAACATTTTCAGTTGGTTCGCGAGCGGCAACGCGGCGTCGATGTCGCAGCTCATCTTCCCCTTCCTCTTTGTCACCATCGCCTGCGGGGCGTGCTCGGGCTTCCACGGCCTGGTCTGCGGCGGGACGACCAGCAAGCAGATCGCCAAGGAATCGCACTGCACCCCCATCGCCTTCGGCGCGATGCTCATGGAGGGCTTCGTCGCGATCATCGCCCTCGCGACCGTCATGATCGTCTCGCCGGACAAGGCCAAGGGCTTCGCGACCGCGCCGGGGGTGCTCTACGGCGAGGGGCTGGCGCGGTTCTTTGCCGCGATCTTCGGCGATCAGCACATGATCTATGCCAAAACCTTCGGCACGATGGTGATCGCGACGTTCGTCTTCGACACGCTCGACGTCGCGACGCGGCTCGGCCGCTACCTGCTCCAGGAACTCACGGGATTCAAGGGGCGCGGCGCGGGCGTTGCCGCCGGCCTGCTGACGGCGGGGATTCCGCTCATCATCCTTAGCACCGCGACGCCGGGGTCGTGGAAGAACTTCTGGGCCCTCTTCGGCACGTCGAACCAGCTCCTGGCCTCGCTCACGCTCCTGGGCATCACGGTTTGGCTGTGGCGCCAGCGCAAGCGGATCTGGTATGTCGCGATTCCCATGGTGCTGGTGATGAGCGTGACGGTTACCGCCCTGCTCATCCAGATCGTGGCGGCGTACCGCGGGGCGGCCGCGTCCGGCTGGAAGATCGATGCGCCGCTCTTGAACGCGGGCGTCGCGATCGCGCTGCTCGCGCTGGCGTGCGTGTTTGTGCTTGAGGCGCTGGCCGCGGTGAAACGCGGCAGGTCAACGGAGGCCGCGGCATGAAGTACGTGGCGAGTGTGTCGCGCATCGCGCGCCGGGCGGTCATCACCACTTCCATCGGGGCATCGATCCTGGCGTCGTCCGCCCTGGGCATGGGCGGTGAACCCGCGGTTGCCCAACATCGTTCGGGGATCGAGGGCACGGTCTCGATTCCCAATGCCGCCAGGCTTCGCGCGTGGCACGATCTGGTCGCGTCCGAGCCGCACATCGCGGGGTCCGAGGGCGATCAGCACGTCATCGAAAAACTGGTTTCGACATTCCGCGATCTGGGGCTCGAGGTCGAGCGCCACGACATCTGGCCGCTGCTCCCGACGCCGGTGTCCGCCAAGGTCGAGGTGATCGCGCCCGACATTCCCGGTGGGCGGGGCGAGCTTCCGCTCAAGGAAAAGTCGCTCCCCGAGGACCCCGACACGCTCAACACCGCGCTGACCTTCGGCTGGAACGGCTACAGCGGGAGCGGCGACGCGACGGGCGAGGTCGTCTACGCGAACTACGGTCGCAAGGAGGACTATGAAAAGCTCGCGTCGCTCGGGGTCGAGGTGCGCGGCAAGGTCGTGATCGCTCGATACGGCGGGAACTTCCGCGGATACAAGGCGAAGTTCGCCCAGGCCGCGGGCGCGGCGGCGCTGATCATCTACACCGACCCCGCCGACTCCGGCTATGCCCGGGGCCTCATGTACCCCGAGGGCGGCTTCGCCAACGAGACCTGCATCGAGCGCGGCAGCCTGCTCACGCTCGACTACATCGGCGATCCGCTCACGCCCGGCGTCGAAGCGACGATGAACGCGCCGCGCGTCGCGATCGAGTCGGTCGCCATGCCCGCGATCCCCGTGCAGCCCATGGCCTGGAGCGGCGTGGTCGAGATCATGAAGCGGATGCGCGGCGCCGCGGTGCCGTCGGGTTGGCAGGGGGGCCTGCCCCTGCCGTATCGCGTTGACGGGAACGGCGCGGTGCGAGTGCGTGTGGCGGTTCAGCAGAAGCGGGAGATCACGGCGACCGCCAACGTCGTCGCGACGATGCGCGGCGAGACGTATCCCGAGGAGACGATCGTTCTGGGTTGCCATCACGACGCGTGGGGATTCGGCGCGGCGGACCCGACGTGCGGCCTGATCACGCTGATCGAGGCCGCCCGGGCCCTCACGGACATGCGGGCCCAGGGCTGGAAGCCGGCGCGATCGATCGTGTTCGCCGCCTGGGGCGCGGAGGAGATGGGGATCATCGGCTCATCGGAGTGGGTCGAGAGCCGGCGCGACACGCTCGAACGCGACGGCGTGATGTACATCAACCTCGACATGGCGTCGATGGGCCCGAGCTTCGGGAGTGCGGCGTCGCCTTCGGTGCAGGGGATCGTGGAAGAAGCGATGAAGCGCGTGCCGCTGGCGCGCGAGGCGACGCGCACCGTGTTCGACGCGTGGAAGGCGGGCGGGGGGGGATTCGGCGATCTCGGTGGCGGATCGGACCATGTCGGCTTCTTGTGTCACGCCCTGGTGCCGAGCGCCGCGTTCGGCGCGGGCGGTGCGGCGGGAACGTCGTACCACTCGATCTATGACACCCGCGCTTGGTACCGCAAGGTGGTGGGCGAGGACTATGAGCCGGCGCTTATGGTGACGCGGATGGCGGCGACGGCGGCGGCGCTCGCGGGCGGGCCGGCGCTCGTGCCGCTCGAGCCCTGGCGATACGGGAGCGAAACGGCGCGGCTGCTCGGCGCGATCCGCGATGACGCGGCCAAGCTCGGCGTGGAGTGGCACGCGTCGGTGGAGCGCGTCGAGGCGCTGATCGAGAAATGCAATGCGCTCACGCCGATCGGTGACGCGGTCCGGTCACGCCTCGCGGCGATCACGGACGCTGGCGCGATCGACGCGGCCAATCGCGAGCTGATGGCGTGCGATCGCGCATGGAAACGCGACGTCGGCCTGACGGGGCGTGCCTGGTTCAAGAACTTGTACGCCGCCCCGGATCGTGATTCGGGATACGCGGCGTGGATGCTCCCCGAGCTGCGCCGCGCGGTCAGCGACAAGGATCTCGAGGGCTTCAATCACGCGATCGGCGAGTACGAGCACGTGATCGCGGACCTCTCGGCACGCATCGATCGCATGGCCAGACCCTGAACGAGATGAGCGATCGGCGCCGGGCCACTCGTCCGCCTGACCAGCTCCTCCCTTCTGACTCGCTGCGCCGCTGCCTCGCCAGATCCCTTTCTCCGCTAAACTCTTCTCGTGGCCACGTTCCGATACATCGCCCTCGACGCCGGGGGCAAGCGCATCAAGGGCGAGCTCGCCGGCGCGAGCGAGCAGGCGGTTCTGTCGGAACTCGAAGGGCGGCGCCTCCTTCCCATCACGATCGAGCAGGCCGAACAGTCCGCGGCCAAGGGCAAGGGCGTTTCGCCGCGACGCCTCGGCCAGACCTATCTGCAGCTCGCCGACCTTCTGCGTGCCGGTGTGCCGCTGCTTCGATCGCTCAAGCTGCTCGGCGGGCGCAAGAGTGATCCCGCGATGGCCGCGGCATTCCGCGAGCTGACGGAGTCGGTCGCGGACGGCGGGGACTTGGCCGAGGCGATGTCGCGCCGCCCGCGCATCTTTCCGTCCGTGCATGTCGCGATGGTCCGCGCTGGCGAGCGAGGCGGGTTTCTTGAGAAGGTCGTGGAGCGCCTCGGGCAACTGGTGACGTCCCAGGCCGAGCTTCGCGGCAAGGTGATCGGCAGCCTGATCTACCCCGCGTTGCTGGCGGCGTTGGGCTCGATCGCGCTCACGGTGATTTTCATCGTCTTTGTGCCGCAGTTTCGGGTGCTCTTTGAATCGGTGCCCGACCTGCCGGCGGTGACGAAGCTCGTCCTGGCCCTGAGCGATCTTGTGTCGCGCTGGTGGATGTGGACGCTGATCGTGCTGGCGGCGGGCGTGTTCGGAGTGCGCTGGCTGCTGAAGCGCCCGGCGGTGCGAGAGAAGATCGAGTACTGGCGCACGTTTGCGCCGATGGTCGGGCCGTTGACCAGGTCGCTGGCGGCGGCGAGGTTCTGCCGGATGCTGGGCACGATGCTCGACAACGGCGTGCCGCTCCTTGCCGCGATGCAGATCGCCAAGGAGACCGCGGGCAACCGGCTGATGGAGCGGGCGATCGAGAACGCGGCCGATGCGGTTCGTTCGGGCCGCCCGCTGGCGCCGCCCATGGGCGAGAGCGGGCTGTTCGACGACGACATCATCGAGATGATCTCGGTGGGGGAGTCGGCCAACAACCTCGACCATGTGCTGATCACGATCGCGGAGACGATCGAAAAGCGGGTCGATCGCCTGCTGACCTCGCTGGTCAAGCTCATCGAGCCGTCGCTGCTCCTGGTGATGGCGGGCATGGTGGCGACGGTCGCGGTGGCGCTGATTCTGCCGATGACAAAGCTCGGGAAGTAGCGGGTCACGAGCAGCGATGGGGTCGATCCGCGGCGGAATTCGAGCCCGATTTCATGGGGCAACTCCCGCAAATGCGCGGCGAATTGAACCCTCGCGAGGGTGAACGGCGTGTGTTTTTTTCGCTTCGGACACACGAACCAACATCGCATTTTTCCACGCGCATCACCGCTTTGGTGCGCAAAGTCGCGGTGATGTTCGTGGTATGTCAAGCGGACGTTTGCTAAATCGAGGTGATGCGCCGCCGCAACTTGGCGGCGATTGGCCGGTCTGCTAGTCTGAGAGAGTGGCGAAGGGGGCAGGATGCCGCCGTCGCCAGGACTTGTGGCGCCCGGGCCGAAAGGTCCAGCGCCGGAAAGGAAGCAGTCGAATGGAGTTGAAGTCGAAGTATGCCCGTTCAGCGTTCACGCTGTTCGAGGTCATGATCGTGATCGCGATCATCGTCGCGATCGGCGGGCTGGTCGGTCTGTCGGTGCTTTCGCGTAAGAAGGACGCCGACAAGGACTTGGCGAAGGTTCAGATCAAGAGCATCGAGAGCGCGTTGGAAGGGTTCCACCTGAAGTTCGACCGCTGGCCGACCGACGAGGAAGGCTTGGCGGTGCTGTGGTCCAAGGACACTCTCTCGGCCGATGCCGACGCGACCAAGTGGTCGGCGGAACTCAAGGCTCCGATCCCGACGGACAAGTGGGGTACGCCCTGGGGTTATCGCGCGGTGAGCGAGCACGGCGACGAAACCAAGTTTGACCTGTGGTCCAACGGCCCTGACAAGCAGGAAGGCACGGAGGACGACATCAAGAACTGGAATGACGACGCCGAGACCGGCGGAACCAATTCCACCACGCCGCCCGCCAACACCGGAGGCTCGAGCACGACGGGCGGCTGACGCCCTCGTGCGCGGGGGACGCGTCGTGCATCCCCTTCGATCCAACACACGACCTCAAAGCCGCGGCACGGCCGACGGCGGACGCCGCGCGTTCACGCTCATCGAGGTCGTGATCGCGATCGCGATCCTGCTGGCGATCGCGGCGCTGGTGCTTCCGTCGATGCTGGAACGGACGCGGGGTCGCGCCGAGCGTGAGGCGGTGGAGATCGCCAAGGCCGCGTGCTCGCGTGCCAGCAGCGAATCGCAGCGGAGAGGAGTCCCGATCTTGCTCGCGGCCGTGTCGGAGATCGACCATGTCAGGCTCGTCGGATCGCGCGTGGATACGGGCGACGATGAGTCGGGGATCGTGCGGGAACTCTTCTCGATCGACCTGCCCGGCGGCATGACGATCACGGGCCCGGGTGCCAAGGCTTCAGAGTCGACGCCGCCCACGGGCGGCTCGGAATCGCACGCGTTCGGCGCGACGCCGATTGAGGAGAGCGGCGTGACGCGTGCCGGCGCGCGGACCACGCTCACGCTTGCGTTCCCCGATGGAAGGTGCGCGGGCGGGCAATTCGACCTGGTCACCTCCGCGACGCGACGGACGCGGTTCAGCCTGAGCGAATGGACATCGAACGTGCGCGTCCGCACGATCGACACGACGCCGAGCGCGGATTTGCCGGGAAAGAGCTCCGAGGATGAGGCCGCCGGAAGCGCACCCGAGGCCGAATCCACGAGCACGCCCGCGGGCGAGAATTCGCCGGTGGGAGGTGGCTCATGAGCACTCGGCGAGGCCAGCTCCTGCTCGAGCTTCTGCTTTCGGTCGCGATCTTTGTCGCGGCGGCGATCACGATCTCGTCGATCGTCCGACGCGCGCAGGACTCGCTGCGCGAGACGCGCGACCAGCACATGGCGGCCGACCTGGCCCAATCGGCGCTGGCGCGGATCGAGTCGGGGCTCGCGACGCCTGAGTCGCTGAACGGTCCGGTGCCCGATTGGCCGAGCGACGACCCGGACGCGCCGACGGGGTTCGACGACGCGCCGCCCACGGGGGCGTGGCGGATCGAGATCGCGACCGAGGCCTCGCAGTTCCCGGGGCTCACCAAGGTCTCGGTCACGGCTCGCCGCGATGATCCGACGCTGCCGCCGGCGTCGTTCACGATGCACCAGCTGGTCCGGCTCGGTCAGAACGCGGCGGACACGGTCGGACGCGATGCCGCGGGGAGGAGCCGATGAAGGCGAGTGCGACCACTCCCTGTCGCGGATCGAGAGCGTTCACGCTCTTTGAGGCGATCCTCGCGCTCGCGCTCTTGATCGTCCTGTCGTCGCTGGTGTTCGCGTTCATCAGCGATCTGTCGGATCGGCGCGAACGAGTGATCGGTGCGATGACGCGAGATCGCGGCGTGGAGTTGATGTTGGACTCGGTGGAGTCGGACCTGTTCGCGTGCGCCGCGGTCGCGCCGGACGGCTCGCCGGGCATCAAGGGCGACGCGCACTCCATGTCGATTTTCACGCGCGGCGTGTCGGGCGGGACCAGGAGCGACGGGATCTTCTCGCGATACGACTTCGGCGGCGGGCGCATCGACGTCGCGCGGCGCGATCAGCACGATTCGCGCACTCCGCGCCCCGAGACGATCGCGGAGGACGTCTCGCGCGTGCGGTTCCGCTATTACGACGGCTCGTCGTGGTTGTCGTCGTTCTCGAGCGATCAGCGCGGGCTGCCGGTCGCGGTCGAGGTGGCGATCTGGACGACGGGGCGCGGCTGGCGCGATGTGGAGGGAACGACGCAGGACGCGGACATCGACCCGCCCGATCGCCGACGCGTGATCTGTATCCCCGACGGGCCGAGCGCGGGCTGGAAGGAGGGCGCATGATCCGCCGCGCTCATCCCGAGGCTTCGAAGCGATCGCGCCGCGCGGTGATGCTCCCCGCGGTGATGCTGATCGTGGTGCTGGTGGCGTTGATCGGGGCGACGCTGACGGCGGCGACCGGCGCGCAGGCGCACGGCGCGAGCGCGTCATTGTCTCGTCGTCAGGCGCGGGCGCTGGCGTGGTCGGGTGTGCAAGCGGCGATGGCTGAGCTTTCCGACCAGCGGATTGCGATGCTCAAGGGCGCGACGCCCACACTCACCGGCGAGTGGACGCTGTTTGAATCCAACGGTCGGCGCGGCGTGGTGCGACTGGTGTCGCTCGACGCCGAGGGCGACGCGATCGCGGAGGCGGCCCGGGCCAACGTGAACACGACGCCCGATGAATCGCTTCGAACGCTTGTCGGGCCGGCGGCGGGCTCGGTGATCGCGGCAAGGCAGGGCGGCGTGATCGCGGCCGTGGAATCGATCGATCTCTCGCCGCTGAAGGCCGACGGCGGAGCGACGCCGGACTCGCGCCCGAGCGCCGCGGCGAGTTCAGGGTCCAGCGGAACAACACCAACGGGTGGAGCCGACGACTCCTGGCGGGCCGATCCGCTTCGGGTGCTGACGGCGATCTCGTGCGACCCGGATGTTCAGGCGGGCGTGGGTCCGGGCGGCGATGAGCACGCGGGGCGTAAGCGCATCAACCTGGCGAGCGGCTGGTCGAAGGAACTGGGCGAGCAGATCACGGCGCGGTTCGGGGCCGAGGGGGCGCAGGCGGTCGAGCGCGTGATGACCGCGGGCACGAAGTTCGGGAGCGCGTCGGACATCGTCGCGGTGCTGCGGCAGCTCGCGGTGCCCGAGGGCGAGTGGGGCGTGTTGCTGGATGCGTACAGCGCGACCCAGGACTCGTTCGTGCCCGGGCGGGTGGACATCAACCGCGCCAGCGCGATGGTGATCGCGAGCGTGCCGGGAATGACGCCCGAGATCGCGGAGGCGATCGTGGGAGCCCGCTCGCGGCTGACCGAAGAGAGCCGGGCGCTGGTGACGTGGCCCTTGAGCGAGGGCCTGATCAACGTCGAGCAGTTCCAGGCCGCGGTCGATCACATCACGACGCGCTGCCTGCAGTGGCGGGTGCGGATCGAGGCTGGCATGGTGATCGGCGGCGTGCCCGCCAGCATCTCGGGCGGATCGGGACGCGACAACTCCGGGACCGGCTTTGCGTTTGATTCGACGGGGGATGGTGGACGCGCCGGCGCGATGACGAACGAGTCGCGGACGGCGAACGACGATTGGGCGGGGCGCGTGGTCTATGAGGCGGTGATCGACGTGGCGGCGGAACGCCCCCGCGTGGCGTACCTGCGCGACGTGACGCTCGACGAGATTCGCGATCTGCTTCCAGGACGGGCGGCGCCCGCTGAGCCGGGTCTGAACGCGGGACTTTCGGGTGAAGGACTGGGGGATTCGGGGTCCGGCGACAGCGCGGGAGGCGTACCGTTTTCGGATGGCGAGTCTGACGCGGACCTCGCCTTGGACACCGGGGACATCAACGCCGGCTTATCGCTGGAAGGCATGGACGCCGAGCCGATGACGAGCGCGATCGATCCTTATTCAGACCGAGACTCGCCCACGCCGCCCGCGGCAGCGCCCAAGGCTCCCGAGCGCGGGGATGACCGCGTGGGGCGCTGGTCCACCCGCGGACGGCCCGGCGGCCAGAGAGGGGTGTCACCATGAGCACGCGCGGGCTGTTCACGGTGGTCGATTTCGAACGCGGGCGCGTCGCGGCGCTGCAGGGCGTGGCGTCCGTGGGCGGCGTCGAAATCCGGCGCGTCGTGGTCGCCGATGCGCCCGAGGGAGTGGCGATCGAGGACGGTGCGCGCTGCGGGCAGTGGATCGCGGGTGTTCTGCGCGACGCGGGCTTCGCCAAGAGCAAGGTCGTGCTCGGCGTGCCGCGCGCGGATGTGGTGCTGAAGCGGTTGACGCTCCCGGTGAGCGAGGAGACCGACGAGGGCGATCTTGCGGGCGCGGTGGCGCTGCAGATGAGCCGTCAGCTGGCGGTGTCGGCCGAGGGCGCGTCAATCGATTACGTGCCGATGAAGTCCGGGCTGGCGACGCCCGACGCGAGCGGGCACCCAACGCTGGCGGTCATGGCGGCGGCGATCCCGGGCGATCGGGCGGCATGGTTCCGGGCGCTGGGAGAGGGGCTGGGCTGGCCGGTGCGCCGGATCGGTATGCGCGGCGCGGGGACGGCGGCGATGCTGACCGAGTCGTCGATCCGCCAGGGCGCGGGTGTGCTGGGCGTGACGCTCGGGCGCGCAACGGCGGAATTCGTCGTGGTCGAGGACGGCGCGATGACGTTCGCCCGCTCGGTCGACGTCGCGCTCCCTCGCAGCGCGGAGGAACGCGAGAGCTTCGCGGAGCGATTGAGCGTCGAGGCCAAGCGCACCTGGGCGAGCCACCGGGCCGCGAGCCCCGGGCTTGATCTGGGCGGCGTGACGGTGCTGGGCGCGGGCGAGACGGCGCGGCTGGCGGGCGAGAGCTGCGGCAAGCAGCTCGAGGCGTCGTGGAGCCTGACGGGCTTGCCCTCGCGCGTGACGTGCGAGGCGACGATCTCCCCGGACGAGCTCACCGCGATCGCGCCCTTGGCGGGCCTGTTGTATGAGTGGGTGCTGGGCGCGCCGACGCTGGATTTCGCGTCTCCTCGAAAGGCGCCGGATAAGAACGCCGCGGTTCGCAAGGCCGCACTTCTGGGCGTGTTGGGGCTGATTGTCTTCGGCGGCGGTGGCGTGGTTCTGTCGGAGCAGCGCCTGGCCCGGCTGGAGAGCGAGGTCACGCAGGCGCAGAGCGACGCCGCGGGCAAGGCGAAGGACTACGAGGCGTTCCTCGTGCAGCACGCGCGCCTCTCGCACATCGAGACGTGGCGCGAGTCGGGCGTGCAGTGGCTCCCGCACATCAACGCGATCAGCGAACGTTTCCCGCCCACGAATCAGTCGATCCTCAACGATCTGGCCGGGCACCTCAAGGCCTCGGCGGAGTATGTGCCGAGCGGCACGCGGTACCCGGACGGAAAGTGGCAACCCGTGCGCGATGCGTCGCTCTCGATCGAGGGCACGATGAAGTCGCGCGCGGTGGCGACGGGGCTGCGCGAGACGCTGGTGCAGAGCGAGCTGTACCGCGTGGAGAGCAAGGGCGCGGACGTCGCGGACCGGTTCGGCTTTGAGTTGAGCACGCCGATGGCGTTGCCAGAGAAGCCGCCGGTCAAGGCGAGCGACAAGGCGGGTGACAAGTCCAAGGAGGCGAAGTCCGGCGCCAAGACGCCCGCGACTCCCGCGGCGAATCCGACGCCGCCCGCGAACAAGGCGAACGCGGCTCCGCCTCCTGAGCCTGCGCCGGACCAGAAGCCGACCGAAGCGCCCAAGGCGGGAGGTGGTTCATGAACCTCCTGGCGTCTCGGGGCAAGTGGTGGCTTGGCGGCGCGGGCGCGGCGGCGGCGATCTTCGGCGCGTACCTCTTCGTCTACGCAAACCCGCGCGATGAACTGCTCGGGAAGATCAAGGCGGCCCGCGATGAAGAGCAGCGCCTGGTCGGTTTGCTGAAACAACGCACGGTGGTGAGCAAGAAGCTGGCGGAGTTCGGCGCGACGACGCTGGGCAAGAAGCTCGACGTGGTCGACAAGCGATTCCGCGACGGATTGAACCAGATCGCGGCGCAGTGCGGCCTGGGCGGCGTGGTCGTGCAGACCGGCGTGCCGCAGTCGCACCCCAGCCCGCTGCGTTCCGCCAAGGGCGTGCAATCGTCGCTCAAGACCGCGCTGGGAAAGCAGTCAAAGGACGGCGATTTCCAGGTGATCGAGGGAACGCTGAAGGGAACCGGCACGCTGGACCAGGTGCTGCGCGCCCTGGCATCGGTGCAGGCGCAGGCGTGGGTGCATCGCGTTGATGACTTCTCGATCAAGCCCAGGGGCAAGGAGCGCGACCAGTTTGACTTCCTGGTGAGCGTGTCGACGATGATCGCGCCAAGCCTGGTTACCGCGGACAAGGAGCCGACGGTGGTCCCCGCGCCGCAGGCGATGGAGGCGATGTGGAGCGCGGTGGCGGGGAAGAACATGTTCCGCGAGCCGCCTCCCCCTGCGCCGCCGCCCGCTCCGCCCCCGACCGTGGTGGCGCAGACCCCGGCACCCGCGCCGACTCCCGCGCCCCCTCCGCCTCCGCCGTACAACGACTGGAAGCTGGTGGGGGTGGTGCGGACGGCCAAGCGCGTCGAGGCTTGGGTGCTGAATACCAAGACCAATGAGCGTGCCGTGCTGCCGCCGGGCGGCAAGGTGCTGGACTTGACCTTTGTCGATGGAACCGGCGAGCGCGCGGTGTTCGACATCGGCGGGCAGAAGTTCGCGTTTGTGAATGGTCAGGTGCTGGGCGTACGAACGCCGGCCGAACAGTCGCCGGGACAGTAGACTGGCGAGGCGTGGGACAACTCGATCCGGGCCGGAGGCTCGGTGTGGAGGTAGGTATGGAATACGAGAGCGACGCACGTGAATCGATCGGCGCGGCGAGTGGGACGTCCATGCGCGCACGCCGGGCGGCGATCGTGGCGGCATCGTTGATCGCAGCCTCGGGGACGGTGGTTCCGGTGTGGTCGGCCCGGGCCCAGGAGGCGACTCCCGCGGTGCAGCCCGCCGCACAACCTGCGGCGCAGCCCGCTCCAGCGAAGGAGCCGCCCGCGCAGGCCCCAACGCCCGCGCCGGCGCAGCCGGCCGCGCAGCCCACGGCGCCGGCCCAGCCGCCAGTTCAGCCTCCGGCACAGCCGGCCGCTCAGCCAGTGCAGCCGCCCGCGCCCAAGGGCATCACGTTCAACTTCAAGGACGTGCCCTTTGATTTCGTGCTGGACTTCTTTTCGCGCGAGTCGGGCCTGCCCATCATCCGTGAGGTCGCGGTGCCCGCGGGGAACATGACGTTCATCGGCGCGTCGGCGTATGCGTTCGATGATGCGCTGTCGATCCTGAACCTGAACCTGGCGATGCACGGCGTGCAACTTCGCAGGCAGGACCAGTTCCTCTACCTGTCGACGCTCCAGGGTTCGGCCCAGAAGGCGGGCGTGGTGGCACGCGAGAAGGTGCCGCCGGACATGAAGCCCGAGCAGTTCCTGACGCTGACGCTTCCCTTGAGCAACGCGGCGGCGGACCTGGTTGCGACGCAGATCAAGCCGATGATCGGACCGTTCGGCGCGGTGACGAGCGTGCCGGCCCAGAACATGCTGGTGATCGTCGAGTCGGCGGCGCAGTGCCGCCGTATCCAATCGATCGTGCAGACGATCGACGACGTTCGCCCGGTGGACACGCAGTTCAAGCTCTTCAAGCTCGAGCACGCGCAGGCGGACGCGGTCTACAACGCGCTGCGCGGCCTGATCGGCGAGCGAGTGAAGCAGACGTTCATCGACAAGGACGGCAAGCAGACGACCGTGCAGGACATCAGCATCTCGGGCATGAACATCCAGCCCGACGCACGCACCAACTCGATCATCGCGGTCGGGCCCGTCACTCGCCTGCAGACGTGCGAAGAACTGGTGAAGCTGCTGGACCAGCCAGACGGCGGGGCGGCCGGCGAAACGCAGATGGTGACCTTCACGCTGCGCACGCTGACCCCCGAGGACGCCGCGAGGAAGATCGAGGGGTTGTTCGCGAGCGTTCAGCCCAAGAACAAGCCGGTGCTTCTCCCCCTCCCGGAGTCGGGCAAGCTGACGCTGGTGGGCGCGCAATCCCTGTTGCTGCAGGCGACGGCGCTCATGGGCGAGATCGACCCCGGCGCGGGCAACGACGCCCAGCCGCGGAGCGAGCGGCGCGCGACGACGGTGCGCCTCAAGTATGTGACACCGACACAGATCGAGGCGATCGCGGGCAAGCTGCTCACGCCGCGCCAGATGCAGGCGGTAAAGTTCGCGCCGACGCCCGACTCCAAGGGCATGGTCGCGACGGGGCCCGACGCGGACCTCAAGGCGTTCGAGCAGCTCGTGCAGGGCATCGACGTCGCGCCGCAGACGGACAAGGAAGTGCGCCTGGTGCGGATTACTGGCGGCGATCCCAAGGCGGTGCTGGACCGCGCGACGCAGCTCTATTCGGCAACGGGCAAGAGCGAGACCGACCCGGTGGCTGCCACACTTGACGAGCCGACGCGTTCGGTGACGCTGATCGGTTCGCGCGCGGCGCTGACGGCGTTCGACACGCTGCTCGTCAATGCGCAGCAGAACGCGCAGGTCGTGCAGGAGTCGCGGACCTTCGACGTGGCCAAGGTTCGCCCGTCGGTGATCGCGCCGAAGCTCTCGAGGCTGGCGCGACCGATGTTGGCGCCGACGGACGGGAGCACGTATCACGAGCCGAGCGTTGAGCCGGTGGACGAATTGAACAAGCTGGTCGTGCGCGCGGAGCCGGCGCAGATGGCGACGCTCGCCGAATTGGTGAAGCGGCTCGACGCGGACGATCCGTCGACGCGCGAACTGCGTGTCGTGAAGCTGACGGGCGCGGACCCCAAGGGACTCCTCGCACGCGCGGAGCAGTTGTACGCGCAGCGCTCGGCGGGATTGTCCGAGGACCAGGCCGGCCCGGTGACGTGGGAGTTTGACGACAAGTCGGGCTCGGCGCTCATCACGGCCCGCTCGAACGCGATGCGGATGTTCACCGACGCGATCACGCAGGCGCAGCAGCTGGTGCCGCCCGCGCGGACGACGCGGGTGATCGACGTGCAGAACGTGGCGGCCAAGGAGCTGGTGCCGCAGATCACGGAACTGCTGGCAGGGAGCGATCCGTCGGACCCGGCGCGGCGCGTCGATCCGCCGTCGATGCGCGTGATCGAGCGGACGAACTCGCTCCTGGTGACGGGCGAAGACCTGCAGGTTCGGGTGATCGAGGACTACGTGAAGCGCCTCGACAAGCTGGATCGCACCGACCTCCCGCCGCTCAAGCTCCTGCAGCTCAAGACGGCGGACGTGAACTCGATCGCGTCGATGCTGACGCAGCAGTACGGCTCGCGGGCGCAGGCGGAGCGATCGGCCAAGCCGGTCGACGTGCGTGCAGACGCCGCGACCAACACGCTGATCGTCTCGGCGCACCCGGACCTCTTCAACGAGATCAAGGCGTTCGTGGAGGAGCTGAACAAGGACAAGAAGGACACGACGGGGCGCGTGACGCAGCTCTTCCCGCTCAAGGTCGCGAAGGCGACGGACGTGGCGAGCGCCATGGAGAAGCTGTACCCGCAGCCGCCCATGCCGGTCGATCGCCTCGGGCGGCCCATGCCCTGGGCGCAGCAGCCCAAGGAAGTGACGGTTTCGGCGGATTCGTCGAGCAATTCGCTCATCATCGATGCGCCGCAGGAGCGCATGGAATCGATCCAGGCGTTGGCGGGGCAGCTCGATCGCGTGGAGCTTCCTCCGCAGTCGCAATTGCGGACGTACCGCGTGGTGGGCGCGAACCTGGGCGCGATCGTGCAGACGCTGCAGTCGCTGTCGCGACAGGGCAATCTGGCGGCGCCGGCGCAGCCGGGCAAGCAGGCGGTGCAGGTGCTGATCGAGTCGGAGCCCAAGAGCTCGACCCTGATCGTCGCGGGCGACACCGTGACGTTCGAGCGCGTCGAGACGATGCTCAAGGAACTGCAGGCGGTCCCGATCGAGAAGTCGCTGCGCGTGTTCCCGATCGCCAACGCCAAGGCCGCGGACATCAAGGATCGCGCCAAGCAGATCTACGACGCGCAGATCGCGCAGATCCCCGGCGCGAACCCGGTGGAGTTGAACGTCGACGAGACGACCAACTCGCTCCTGGTCGTCGCGGACACCGAGGGGATGACGCGCTTCTCCAAGGTCATGGACGAGCTCTCGCGCCAGGCCGGTCCCGCGCGCGAGATCCGGATGATCGAGCTGAAGCTCGCCAAGGCCAAGGAAGTCGTCACGTTCCTCGAGGAACTGCTGCGTTCGAGCAAATCGCTCCAGATCAAGGGCGGCCCGGACCCGGTGTTCGAGGCGATCGACACCACGAATTCTGTGCTTGTCGCGGCCCAGCCCGCGCAGTTCTCGGTGATCGAGGCGCTCGTTAAGAACCTGGACAACCAGAAGACCGCCGAGCGCCCGCCCATGCGCATCATGAAGCTGCGCACGACGGACGCGGCGAGCATGGCGCAGATTCTCACGCAGGCGTACGACAAGCGCACGCCCGAGATGAAGCTCAAGCAGCCGGTGGACATCCAGCCCGACGCCGCGACCAACACGCTGATCGTGTCGGCGCACGCGGACATCCTGCCCGAGATCGAGGCGGTCATCGAGCAGCTCAACGAGCAGCAGGCGGTGGACGTCGACGGGCGCGAGATCCGGATTTTCCCGTTGAAGGTCGCGCGAGCCGAAGAACTCGCCAAGACGATCGACCAGATGTACCCCGAGCCGCCCATGCCGCGTGATCCGCGGAACGGGCAGCCGCGCCCCGACCTGCAGCGGACCAGGGAGATCGTGGTGCGGGCGGATCGTGCGACGAACTCGCTGATCGTCGACGCGCCGGCCAAGCGCCTGGCGGGCTTCGAGCAGATCGTGAAGAGCCTGGACCAGACCAAGCTCGCGGAAAACGTTGAGGTCCGTTCCTACCGCGTGGCGCGGGCGGACCTGGCGAGCGTGGTGTCGACGCTGAAAAACCTTGCTTCGACGGGCGCGATCTATGCCAACGGGCAGGGCGCGCCGGGAGTCGCGACGCCGGTCACGGTTGACAGCGAGCCGACGACTCGCACGCTGATCGTCAGCGGGCCGACGAGCGTGTTCGCGTCGGTCGAGAAGGTGCTGCAGCAGATGGACGGGCCGGCGAATCGCCCGGGCACGAACGTGAAGATGTACACGCTCAAGCACGCCAGGGCCGAACGCCTCCAGTCGCTGCTGGAACGTTTGCTCACGACGCGCCTGCGCGAGATCCAGGACACGGAAGGGCGGCCGGTCGCGGACGTGAAGTCGCTGCTGGAGGTCGCGGCCGACGCGGGCTCGAACACGCTGATTATCTCGGCGCCCGCGGCGATCCAGGAAGTTGCGGAGCAGTTGATCCAGTCGCTGGATTCCGAGGCCGCGGCGAGCGGTCGCTCGGTGATCCGGGTCGTCCCGCTGTCGTACGCCGAGGCGGGCCAGGTGGCGCAGACGCTGAACCAGGCGATGCCGACGTTCGAGCTTCCGAGCGGCGGGAAGGTGACGGTGCTGGCGGCGCCGGGGTCCAACGCGATCCTGATCACGGGCGTGCCGCAGGATTTGGCAAAGATCGAAGAGCTCGTGAAGCCCCTGGACATCCGTCCGACGGACCAGGACACGCCGAGCGTGGAGACGTTCGCGCTCAAGAACGCGGACGCGGGAGCGATCGCCAAGACCGTGGAGGCGCTGCTGGTCGAGCAGCAGCAGCTCGATCCTCGCGTGCTGTCGCTGCAGTTGCAATTGGCGCGACAGGCGCGCCAGGACCTGTTCAAGAAGCCGCTCATCAAGGTTGAGGCCGAGACACGCAGCAATTCGCTGATCGTGTCCGCGCCGGCCGCGACGATCCAACTCGCCAAGTCGGTGATCGAGCGATTGGATCAGCCCGCGGGCCCGAGCGAGCGCACGGCGGCGACGTACACACCCAGCAAGGGCGACCTGCAGCAGCTCTCGACCAGCGTGCTGAAGATGGTCAATGCGACGGTTCCCGTGGGGCGTACGGCGCTGGAACTGGTGCCCGAGCCAAAGACCGGGAGCATCCTGGCGATCGGCACGCCCGAGCAGGTGGGCGAGGCGCTCAAGCGACTGGCGGAGATGGACGATCGCTCGATGCTCGCGCCCGCGGTCGAACTGGCTGTGATCGATCTTGCGAACGCGGACGCGGCGTCGGTCGCGTCGACCGTCCAGGGAATGCTGTCGGACCGCTCGCGCTGGCCGGAAGAACTGCGGCGCGCGGAGAAGGCCTCGCTGAATGTGCCGCAGCCGACGGTGAACGCGGACAGCAAGAGCAACCGGCTGCTCGTGAGCGCGCCCACGGTGCTCACGCCGATCGCGCGTGAACTCATCGCCACGCTCGACAAGCCGGCGACGCAGTCGACGGTCGACGTCCGCGTCTTCCCGCTCGGAAGGGCCTCGGCGGGCGATGTCGCGACGGCACTGCGCGCGGGGCTCGAAGCGTCGGTCAAGCCCGGGCAGCCCAAGCCCACCATCAGTGCGGAGCCATCGAGCAACGTGGTGGTCGTGAGCGGATCGTCGGATCAGCTCGAGCGTGCGGCCGAACTCATCAAGCCCATGGACGAAGGGCAGAAGCCCGACGCGATGGGCGTGCGCACGGTGTTCCTGAAGCACGCGCGAGCGGAGACCGTGCAGCCGGTCGTAGAGCAGATCATGAAGCGAGACTCGATGCTCACGCTGATCCCCGAGTATCAGCGGATGCAGTACCTGACGCAGAAGGGCCCCGGCACGGCGCCGGGCGACGCCGGTGTCCACGTCGCGGCGGAGCGGCGGCTCAACGCGATCGTGGTGAGCGGGCCGGTCTCGGCCCTTGAGGTCGCCGAGCAGGTCGTGAGCGAGCTCGACGCGGACCCGGCGACGCGCGGCGGAGAGACGACGCGCGCGGTGCGTCTCATCTCGCTGCTGAACGCCGACGCGCAGGATCTGGCGACGAGCATCGAGGCGGTCTTCAAAGAAGACGTGAGCACCGACCAGCCGCCCACGGTCCGCGTGGACAAGGCGAGCAATTCGCTGATCGTGCGCGCGACGAATGAGCAGTTCGCGACGATCGAAGAACTCGCGGGCAAGCTCGACAAGGCGACTCTGTCGACGAGCCGCCAGATGCGCATGATCCCGGTCGATCGCTCGCGCGTCGACGCGGAGTTGATGGCCCAGACGCTGCGCCGGTTGCTCGAGCAGCAGGGCGGCGTGAAGGTGCAGGTGATCTCGACGGACGAACTGCTGGAGCGCCAGCAGAAGGACGGCAAGGGCGGCGAGAAGCCCGACGGCGACAAGCCCAAGCCCGGGCCCAAAGGCGGCAAGAAGCCGCAGAGCATGAAGCCCGCGGACGAAAGCACGAGCGCGACGCAAATCGCGGGCGTGACTGGTGTTTCTCGCGATTCAGCGGGCGGCGTCACCTCGGGCCCGACTGAGGGAACGCAGGGCGGCCTGCCCGCGTGGGCGTGGCTGGTGATCGGCGCGGTTGACTCAGACGGGGCTTTTCTAGGGCAAGCGTCGCCCGAGCCACCCGCGAGCGAGAAGCCGGTAGCCGACAAGGCCGCGGGAGAGCAGGCGGCAACGAAGTCCGCGACGCCCAAGGTCGCGGTGCCGGCGACCGAGGGGCCGGAGCAGGATACGGTGACGATCGCGGTGGACCCGTCGACGAACTCGCTGGTGATCCTGGCGTCGCCGCGGATGACGGATCGCCTCGCGGAATTGGTGGGCGAGCTTGAGAAGCAAATGCCGACCGAGCCGACGAGCGTGCATGTGGTGACGCTCCCCGCGACGGTTGATGCGTCGCAGATCGCGCCGATGGTGAACTCGACCTTGCAGCAGGTCGGGCGTGCGTCGACCAAGAACCCCGGCGGGTTCAGCGGCCCGGTGTCGGTGGCGGCGGACCCCGCGGGCGCGTCGCTCGTCGTGCTGGCGAACGACACGGACTTTGAATCGATCAGCCGGCTGATCACGTCGATCACGCAGGTGGGGCGGGCCGAGAGCGTATCGCTGAAGGTGTATCCGCTGGAGAACGTGACGGCAGCGAAGGCGTCGGCGTCGCTGAACGATCTGTTCAGCGCCGAACCGCGCGGGCGCCAGGCGCGTCGGATGCGCCAGCTCGAGATGACCGTGAAGACCGGCGACGGCGAGATGACGGCCAAGCTCGATCCTTCGCGCGTGCGAGTCAGCGCGAGCCCGGGCGGCACGGCGATCATCGTCGCGGCTCCCGCCGAGTCGATGGGATTGATCGACCAGTTTGTCGCGATGATCGACCAGAGTCCGGTGACGGACCGCCTGTCGATCCGCCGTTATCCGCTGCAGAACGCGCGGGCGCAGCAGCTGTCGCAGACGATCCAGCAGCTGATGGACGCGCAGAGGCAAGGGCCGAACGCCAGCGAGCTGCCTCAGGCCCACCTCGTCGCGGATGCTCGGACGAACGCGCTCCTGGTGACGGCGTCGGAATCGCAGCACTCGGAGATCAAGCGGCTCCTCGAGACCGCCGACGCCAGCGCCGAAGAGCCCGGCATGATGATGGCGATCATCCCGCTCCAGCAGGCGAGCCCGGCGACAGTGCGCCGGATCGTCGAGGAGGTGCTGATCGGACGCGACCAGGCCAAGGCGAGCAAAATACGGATTTCCGCGGATGATTCGTCGAGCCTGTTCGTTGTCCGGGCGCAGCAGGACGACATCGACGAAGTGAAAAAGATTGTCGCGCAGGTCGACTCGGCGGAGACCAACGGCCTGCCGGTGCGCACGGTGAAGCTCGAGCGTGCCGATGCGCAGCAGGTTGCGACGGCGCTACAGAAGTTCTTTAACGAGCGGGCGCAGGTCTCGTCGCGCCCGGGGCAGAAGGTCGTGAATCGCGTCGCGGTCGTGGGGGATGTGCGGAGCGGCTCGCTCGTCGTCGCGTCGTCGGACAAGGACTTCGAGCAGGTCAAGTCGCTGGCGAGTGCGTTCGACACGCCCGCGACCTCGCAGGACATGCAGTTCCGCATCATCACGCTGAAGAACGCGCGCGTGATGGACATCGAGCCCACGATCCGCAACATCGCGGACACGCTGCGCTTCGAGCGCAGCATCGGGCAGCGCAAGAGCGAACAGAGCCCCGTCCTGATCGAGCCCAACGAGCGGACCAACGCGATCGTGGTTGTCGGCACGAACGATCAGCTCGAGACGGTCGAGAAGATCATCGGCTCGCTGGACCAGCCGGGTTCGGAGCGGGTGGCCATGACCGTGAAGGCCGTGATGCTCGAGCGTGCGGATCCGCGCGCGGTGTCGCAGGCGATCGAGCGCGCGATGGTGACGCCGGGCTGGCGCTCGTGGCGCGGGCAGGACCCCGACGCGGTGACCGTGCAGACCGACGCGCAGCGCCGCGCACTGATCCTGGTCGGCAAGGCCGAGCGGGTTGAGCTCGCCGCCAAGTACATCGCGGAACTCGACAACGCCGGCGCCGGCGGCGGGCAGGAGATCCAGTCGATCACGCTGCAGCACGCGCGGGCGGACCGTGCGGCCGAGAGCCTCAATCGATTCTTCAATGAGCGAGCCCGCGCCCAGGGATTGCAGCAGTCGGGCGTGTCGGTGATCGGCTCGGTGGATGGGAATGTGCTGATCGTGTCGGCGGACCCGGTGAACGCGGCGTCCGTGAAGGACCTGGTCGCGCAGATCGATCAGCCGGCGCTCGGGCAGGACCGTCGGTTCGAGATGTACTACATGCAGAACGCGGAGGTTTCCGAGGCCGCGGGGACGCTGCGCGCGATGTTCAACCGCCTCGGTCGGGGCGAAGAGCAGGTGGTGATCACGCCGCAGCCCAGCAGCCGAACGCTGATCGTGTCGGCTCCGGGCGCCGTGTTCGATCAGGTTGACGCGCTGGTGAAGCAGCTCGACGCGCCGCCGACGGTCGAGAACTCAAAGATCATGACGGTGACGCTGAACGCGGCGAAGGCGGCGGACGTTGCGACGGCGCTGAAGTCGGCCCTGCCGCCCAACGTAAAGGTGACCGTGACGCCCGTGGCCCGGAGCAATTCGCTCCTGCTGACGGGCTCGAACGAGGCGATCAAGCTGGCGATGGATCAGATCCAGACGATCGACCAGGTGCCGGTGAAGAGCCTGCTCGCGTTCAAGCGGATCAAGCTCGAGAACGCGATGGCGGACGACGTGTTCTTTACGGTGACGCAGATGCTCCGCCTGCGCCCGCGTGACACCGACGGGCGTCAGCAGACGAGCGTGGATTACTCGCGCCAGGACAACACGCTGGCGATCTCCGCTCCCGCCGACCAGATCGAGGAAATCGAGCAGATGGTCAAGCAGCTCGATGTCCCCGCGGCCGCCACGCGGAAGACGGAGTTCGTGAAGCTCGAGTTCGCCAACGCGGAGCAGACCGCCAAGGCGCTCGAGGTCTTCTACGGGCGCTACGCGCCGGAAGCGGCGTCCCCCGCGGCCCGCTCCGTCACGATCGTTCCCGATCCGTCGTCGAACTCGTTGGTGATCAGCGCCGACGAGAAGGAATGGTCGGGTATCCGCTCCCTGCTGACGAAGCTCGATTCGAAGGAGTACGACGCGACGCAGCAGCTCTCGGTGATCGGGCTTAAGCACGCGGACGCCGCCGGAGTTGCACGCGCGCTGAACGAGGGATTCCGCGCGCCGCTGGAAGACCAGGCGCGGCGCGAGCAGATCGAACGCCAGCGCGGGCGAGGCGGTCAGGACGGCCGGAACGACGATCGATATTTCTCGCCGACGGTGCTTGTCGACACGCAGGGCCGTCCGACCGTGTCGGCCGAGCCGCAGACTAACTCACTGATCGTCTTCGCGGGGCGGCGCGATCTTGATCGGATCGAGTCGATCGTGAAGCAATTGGATGTTCCGGGGTTCGCCGATCTTCCGCCGGCGCGGGTGATCCCGGTGGTCGGTACCGGCAAGCCCAGCGCGATCGCATCGACGATGCGCGAGCTGTTCGCGATGAGCGGCGCGGGGAACATGGCCCGGCGCGGGCCCCGTTCGATCGTGATCATCGGCGATGACGCGTCGAGCGCCATCATCGTTCGCGCGGACGAGCCCGAGTTCGCCCAGATCAAGGCGCTCGCCGACACGCTTCAGCAGCAGGGTGAGATCGGCCGCGCCGTGCCCGGTGTGATCAAGCTGAAGTACGTCCCCGCGGCCCGCTTGCGCACGACGCTGATCGCGACGTTCCAGCCCCTGGCCCAGTCGATGGGCGAGGCGCTGGCGATCGAAGTGGAGCGAGGGAGCAACTCGCTGGTCGTGATGTGCAGCCCGCGGCTCAAGGCCGAGCTTGAGAAGGTGATCGCGGAGCTCGACATCGCCAACCTGGCGACGGGCGACAACGCGAACGGGCAGCCGACGCGCCTGGGTCAGAGCGTCTTCATCGTGGACGTGACGAACAACTCGCCGGCGGACATGGTGAAGCTGCTGGATGGCATGGGTGTCACCAAGCCGCAGGCCGCTGACCGCCCGGGCGTGGTGGGCGATCCTGTGACGCTCGTTCCGATGACGACGCGTCGCGCGATCGCTGTGCTGGCGAATCCCGGCGACGGCGAGGCGGTTTCGCAGCTTGTCAAGGCGCTCGATGCCGAGCCCAGCGAGTCCGAGCAGAAGGCCGTCGTGATCGCGTTGAAGCGCAATACGGCGGCCGCGGTGGTCAGCACCCTTCGTCAGATGCTGAATCCGAGCGAGCAGCAGTCCGACACCGGGCCGGCCAGGGCGCTGGCCGAGCACGTGCGGCGTCTGGCGATCTCGAACAACACGCTGCAGAGCGGGGAGACGAAGGTCGACCTGGCCAAGCCGATCCGGCTGATTCCCGACGCGACGACCAATTCGGTCGTGATCGCGTCGACGCCCGGCAACGTTGCGGCGCTCCAGGACGTGGTGAAGACGCTCGACACGCTCCCGATGGGAGAGGCGATCGTCATCCGCATGTTCCCGCTCTCCAACGCGTCGGCGACGCGGATCAAGGGCGTGATCGACGAGCTCTTCAAGCAGGGCGAGGCGATCCGGCGCCTGCCCGGCACGCAGCGCCAGGGCCTGCCCACGACCGCGACGGGCCAGGCGCTCGCGGGCGACATCGCGGTGAGCGTCGACGAGCGGACGAACCTGCTGATCGCGGCGGGGCGCGAGGAGGCGCTCGCGCTGGTCGAGGTGCTGGTGAAGGACCTTGACAGCGATGAAACGAGCAAGTGGATCGAGCCATCGATCATCCAGTTGAAGCACGCCGACGCGGTGCCGCTCTCGCGCAAGCTGCGCGAGGTACTGGTGCAGGGCTTCGCGGCGACGCCGGAGGCGATGGGTATCCAGCGTCAGTTCGGCAGGCTGCGCATGGCAATTGCGGGCAAGGGCGCGGAGGGGAAGCCCCCGACGATCGAGGCGGATCTGTTCGCGCCGCTCTCGGGGCTGGTGATCTCGCCCGAGGAATACTCGAACTCGCTGATCGTGATCGGCACGCCCGCCAACGCGGCGGTGGTGCGCGAGCTCGTGACGATGTTCGACATCGAGCAGGCGGCTGCGAGCAACGCGGTGCGGGTCTTCCCGCTCAAGTACGCCGCGGCCGAGCGCGTCTCGAACCTGGTGCAGGGGATCTTCCGTCAGCGTGAGGCCGCCGAGACCGGCGCGCCGCGCCCGGAGGACAAGCTCATCATCTCCGCCGACTCGCGGACCAACACGCTGCTGGTCTCGACCAGCCAGCGCAGCCTGGCGATCCTGGAGAGCCTGCTCAAGACGCTCGATTCGCAGGAGGCCTCTCCCAGCGTGGGCGTGCAGGTCATCGCGGTGAACGGCACGGACGTGAAACTGCTGGCGCCGCGCCTCGAGCGGCTGATGCGAGAGCGGATCGAAGCGGCGATCCGCGGCGGATCGGTGCGCAATCCGACCGACGCGTTCTCGATCGAGGCCGAACCGACCAACAATCTGCTCATCGTCGCGGCCAGCGAGGAGAACGTGCAAGTCGTGCGTGAGCTGCTCGCGGCGATCCAGAAGGACGCCAAGCTGCTCGACGATCAGGCCCGCTCGACCATCATCCAAATGGCGCGGATCCCCGCCGCCGAAATGATGGCCTCGCTCAAGCAGCTCTACGTCGACAAGGAAAACGCCAAGCGCGGCGAGGGCTCGGTCACGGTCGTTGCCAACGACCGCCTCAACTCACTGCTGGTCGGCGGCACGGAAGAAGACGTGAAGGCGATCCGCGGGCTTGTCGCGCAGTTCGACACTGCGAAGGTGCAGGTGACGCGCGACATCGAACGCATCGAGCTCAAGAGTGCCAACGCGCTCGAGGTCGTGAATTTGCTGGAAAACGTGCTGGCCGGCAGGCCGCTGGGGAGCGCCAGCGGCATCGGCGCACGCCAGGCGACCAAGGTCCGCTTCTTCCGCGAGCAGATCGCGCAGGAGGTCAACCAGGCCGGGCGTCCGCCCACCGAGGCCGAGATCGACGGCATCATCAAGGACCAGGTGACGCTCACGCCCGAGCTGCGTTCGAACTCGGTGGTGATCGCCGCGCCGTCGTCGGTGGTGGCGCTGGTGAAGGAGATCATCACGGACCTCGACACGACCTCCGCGGGCCTGCGGAAGATCGAGGAATTCCAGCTCAAGAACGCCGACGCACGCCAGATGGCCGAGCTCCTGCGTGACACGTTCAACCTGCGTCAGCAGGGGAACGCGTATGTGCTGGTGCCGGCCCGCCGCGCCGGGAGCGACGCGGACCAGCCCAACACCGATGAGCAGGCGGGCGGAGCGCTGACGGGAACGAGCGTGACCACGGTGCCCGACGAGCGTCAGCAGCTCTCCATCGCGATCGACGCACGCACCAACACGATCATCGTGAGCGGCACCGAGCAGTACATGGAGCTGGTGCGGAAGGTCGTGAATCGCCTGGACAGCATCGTCGCCAACGAACGCGAGCGCACGGTCTTCCACCTGCGAAACGCCAAGGCCAAGGACATCGAGGCCACGCTGCAGAAGTACTTCGCGGGCGAGTCCACGCTCGAGAAGTCAACGCTCGGCCCGCAGCTGTCGGGCTCGGTGATCAAGCAGCTCGAAGAGGAAGTGACGATCATCGGCGACGAGAAGAGCAACAAGCTCGTGATCTCGAGCGCACCGCGCTTCACGGAGACCGTGCTGTCGATCGTGCGCGAGCTCGACGCCGCCCCGCCGCAGGTGATGATCCAGGTGCTGCTCGCCGAGGTGACGATCGACAGCGAGAACAACTGGGGGGCCGACCTGAAGATCGGACCGTTCGGCGGCGACAACTACACCACGTCGCTCCTGGGCGCGGGCGCCGGCGTGGGAACGGCGATCGGCGTGCCGAACCTCTCCGTGTCGAGCGCGGACTTCAGCCTCCTGATCCGCTCGCTGCAGGTGCAGGGCAAGCTCGAGATCCTGAGCAACCCGCAGTTGCTGGTGAGCAACAACCAGAACGCGTCGATCCAGGTCGGTGAGAACGTGGCGATCGTGCAGGGCGTGGAGCGCACGCCGCAGGGGAACACCAGGTCTGACGTGAAGCGTCAGGACGTCGGTGTCATCGTGGACGTCACGCCCACGATCAGCGCGGATGGATTCGTGCGGATGGAGATCAAGCCCGAAATCTCGCAGGTCTCGGGCAAGACGACGCAGATCAGCGAGGACTTCGTCGCGCCCATCATCGACAAGCGAACGCTGGACACCATCGTGACGGTGAAGGACGGCCAGAGCATCGTGATCGGCGGACTTCTGCAGACCAACGACATGACGCGCGACACCAAGGTGCCCGGGCTGGGCGATATCCCGCTCGTGGGCAGCCTCTTCCGCAGCAACGACAAGAACAACACCAAGACCGAACTGATGGTGATCCTCACGCCGCGCGTGATCCCGGGACAGGAGGCGGACTGGGAAGGTCGCATCGAGCGGATGAACGAGCAGATGATCAACCGCCTGCAGGACCCGACGCGCGTCAAGGAGTACCTCAACGAGGTCAAGAAGAAGGTCGACGAGTTGCAGGAGTCGGCGCCGTCGCCCGAGTCGGCCAAGGACAAGGGCGTCGTGCGCGTGCCGTTCGCCAGGCCGACCCAGCAGGCCCAGGAGTCGCCGCGATGATCAGCATGACCACGCATCGCGGCGCGGGATTCGCGCGTGTGGCGTTGTGCGCCGGCGCATGCATGGTGCTGTCGGCCTGCGCGGGGAACAAGCCCGGGAACAAGCCGCTGCCCCAGCAGCCGGCCGAAGTCGTGCCGTCGCGCATGACAATCTCGGCGGCCCTTCCGCAGGATACCGACCTCAACGGCTATCCCGACACGATCGACCTGACGATCTTCGTGTTCGACGATCGCTACCCGATCCCGCTCGACGTGCCCGGGACGTTCACCTTCAAGCTGAACGGCGCCAAGGAAGGCAAGCTGCTCCGCGAGTGGGAGATCCCGCCCGACAAGGTCGCGGCCGCTCGCCGCCGAATGCCCGCAGGGCCGGGCTATGTCTTCAGCCTGAGCCTGCTTGAAAACGGCGGGGACCGCATCGAGGCCCAACACGCCGACCTCACCGCCGAGTTTGCGCCCGTCAAGGGCGCGATCGTCAAGATGCGGGGCGGGAGCACGCTGCGCCTGGGAAAGCTGACGCAGTAAGGCCTCGGTGCTCGCCGGAGATCGCGCGACTCGATGCTACTGCGGTGCGCTCACGATCGGCCAGGTCAGTGAGTGCAGAATGGGATACCGAACGCGGCAGCGCAGAATCTCAAAGTCCCCGGGCGAGCAATTCAGCGACGCCAACATCTTCCCAACCAACTCGGGGCAACGCGGCACGTCGGGCGTGTGCATCGCCTGAAGGTCGGAGCCCAGGGCCTTGACCTGCTCCTTGGCGGGGATCGTAAACGTCTCCGAATCGACATACACGCTGTGCATGTCGGCGAGATTGCCGTGGACCGAGACTCGTGCTGTCCTCGGGTCGATCCATGCTCGCGGGACGAGGAAATCGATCAGCAGCACCTCGGCGGGAACGGTCGAGAGGGCCTTGACGCCCCAGCAGGTCTGCGGCTCCCCGGCGCCCCAGTTCGGGAAAAGCTGGTGGCCGAAAAAGGTCGCCGGCGTGCCTGTCTCCAGCAGGTCGAGGCGGAGCACCTCGGACTCGCCGTCAGTGCCTTTGAGCGTCTCCAAGCGAGGGCAGGGCTTCGAGCAGAACTCCTCGAGCACATGGGTGGTTCCGAGGCTGCCCACGGGCGCGCCACCCATGTCGTAGATGACGCCCCGGCGCAGGGCAAGGACAGCGTTCGGGCGAGAGCTCTGAACGTCCACCCTGCCGTGGATGAGGGAGAGCGTTTCAGACCCGGGCTTGGAGCCCTCTTGGAAAATCACGGCGCGGTAATCGGTCCGGGCGCGGATGCCCCAGACGCGCGCATTGGCCCGGAAGGCCGCGGCGCGGTAGCTCATGCGGATCTGCCCGGAAGCTTCGTTTTCAAAGCTCGCGATCAGCGCATCAAAATTGCCGCGTGAGCCCGAGGTTCGGCTCACGAAATCATTGAAGTGCTCGTAGGCCTGGGCGACCTTGCGCACGACACCCTCGTCCCAGCCCCTCTCTCGGGCCTGGCGGAGCACGCGTTGCATCGAGCCCGCGCGGGGCACAAACGGCAAGGTCGAGAGTGGGTCGCTGGCGATCGCGATCCGGTAGATCTGCCAGCCCAGCGGCGCATCGACATCCAGAGCCCGATGGAGATCGGCGGCACGCCCGATCCGGGCGGGGGCTTCCTCCACCAAAGAGCGGGTGGCATCCCGAAGTTCGCCAAGAACCGCCCTGGCGTCCCCCATGACGCGGTCGCCAACGATGGCCTTATGGTTATCGGACTTTGACGACCGTGCCTTCATTTCGACCAGAACGTATCTCATTTGATTTGTCCCGGCAATTGCCCGTTTGTTCGTGAAAAACATTATTGACAAATGGCGCTTTCCGGACCATACTGCGCTGATTGGAATTTGTGGCTGGGGGAAGAGAGAGGCGTTCGGAGCGTCTCACCCCGGTTGGAGTGATGTCACCGTCGAGTGGAGGTCGTGAAGATGAATCGGAATCAACGTGTTTCCATCGCTGTCTTGGGTATGGTTCTTGGCGTGGTCGGGCAGGCGATCGCCGCCGACTGGACCGTCACGAAGCTCGAGCCTTCCGGGGCCGGCCAGTCCAAGGCGCTCGGCGCGTACGGCGGCGTTCAGTGCGGATACGCCAACTTCGGAATGCAGGGCGAGGCGCTCCTGTGGGCCGGCAGCTCGGCGAGTTACTACAACATCTCGACCGGTCGCGGCTGGACGTCGGCCGCCGCGAATGCGATCTCGGGCGATCAGGTCGTCATCAGCGCGACGGTGGGCATGGGGCGTGGCTATCTGTTCACGCTCTCGGACGAGTCGTGCGTGGACCTGACCGGCACCAACCCCTCGGTGGGCATGCAGGGCGTCAACGGCGCGACGAACACGCAGGTCGGCTCCGGCATGGGCTCCATGATGGGCATCATGATGATGTTCCACGGCACCGCCGGTTCTGCGGTCGACCTCACCCCCCCCGGCTGGGTCTCCGCGGCCGCGGCCGGATGCTCCAGCACCTATCAGGTCGGAAACGGGTTCCAAGGCTTCATGGGCTTTGGGCACCCCTTCATCACCTACGGAACCGCAGCCAGCTATGCAGACCTTACACCGTCCGGCGCCACCTCGGCGGCGGTCGCGGGCTGTGACGAGACCAATCAGGTCGGAGGCGTGCTCTGGCCTTCGGCTGGAATGGGCCATGCCTGTATGTGGTCCGGCACTGCCAACAGCGCCGTCGATCTGCACCCGGCCGGTGCGGCGTCGAGTTCTCTGGTCGCGTGCTGGAATGGCACGCAGGTCGGCAACTACGTCGGCTCGATGGGCGGCTTCGGCAAGGCCATGGTGTGGCACGGCACGGCCGCGTCGGGTGAAGACCTGCACCACTTTGTCACCGACCAGCTCGGCGCTCAGTACATCCAGACGGAAGCCACGGGTATCGACCCGATCACCGGCGATATCGTCGGCATCGCCTACACGACGGACGGCATGTTCATGATCCCGCACGCGATCATGTGGAGCCCGGCCGCTCCGAACTGCCCGGCCGACTTCAACCACGACGGCTTCGTGAACGGCGATGACTATGACGGCTTCGCCAGCCTCTTTGAGATCGGCGACCTGGGCGCCGACTTCAATAACGACGGCTTTGTGAACGGCGACGACTACGATTTGTTCGCCGAGCACTTTGAAGCGGGCTGCTGATTTTCCGGAATCTTCGTGGACACTCGAAAACCCCGGGCCGAAAGGCCCGGGGTTTTTTCTTGGTTCTGGCGGGAAAAGGTCGCCGCGGGGGGCCCCCCTTAGCGCTCCCTTAGCGCGTCGGGCGGCCAATCTTCATGGGCGCTGCGCTTGGGGATCGCGTCACTAGTGAGAACAATCTCTCGTTCGTGGAGCGGAGTTCCAACCCCCTGAAGGAGATTGGCATGAGGAAGGTTTTCGCGGCGGTGGTGGCGGTGGCGGCGATCGCGACGACGACGCAGGCCCAGACCAAGATCGACCCGAAGCTCCCCGACTACAGCGCCGCGCAGGGCGTGTCGGGCAAGCTCAAGAGCATCGGCTCGGACACCATGAACAACGTCATGGCGCACTGGGCCGAGGGATTCAAGAAGCTCTATCCCGGCGTGGACATCGAGATCGAGGGCAAGGGCTCGGCGACCGCGCCGCCCGCGCTGATCGAGGGCCAGTCGCAGTTCGGCCCGATGAGCCGCGAAATGAAGAAAGAGGAGATGGACAAGTTCGAGGCCAAATTCGGTTACAAGCCGACGGCGCTCCGGGCGGGCATCGACTGCCTCGCGGTGTATGTTCACAAGGACTGCCCGCTCAACGAGATCACCTTTGAGCAGCTCCAGAAGGTCTTTTCGGTCGCCGGCCCGGAGATGACCTGGGACCAGCTCGGCGTGACCGACGCGGCCTACAAGGGCAAGCCCATCAGCCTCTACGGACGCAACTCGGCCTCGGGCACCTACGGCTATTTCAAGGAGCATGCGCTGGGCAAGAAGGACTTCAAGGCGACCGTGAAGGAGCAGCCCGGCTCGTCGGCCGTGGTTCAGGGTGTCGCGACCGACAAGTTCGCCATCGGCTACTCGGGCATCGGCTACAAGACCGCCGACGTTAAGGCGCTCAAGGTGGCGCAGAAGGGCAAGCCGGTCGAGGCGAGCGTTGAAAACGCCTACAACGGGACCTACCCGCTCGGGCGTTACCTCTATGTCTATGTGAACTACGACAAAAGCAAGGGGCTCGACCCGCTCCGCGCCGAGTTCGTCAAGATGATGTTCAGCCGCCCGGGCCAGGAGGGCGTGGTGAAGGACGCGTACATCCCGATCACCGCGGACACCGCGCGCGAGGACCTCAAGAAGGTCGGCCTCGAGGCGAAGTTCTGAACTCGAGAGATTGAAGCGGCGGGCCCTGACAGGCACGCCCGGATCGAGTAACGTGCGGACCGGTCGCCCAAGGCGGCCGGTCTGTTTTCCTGAAACGGGGACCCCGGCGGCATGAGCGAGACCGAGCACAGCCTGTCGAGACGCGCGACCCGGCGGCATGTGCACACGGTCGATCATCTCGCGGGCGTTTTCATCTCGGTCGGCGGGTTCCTCGTCATCGTCGCGGTGCTCGGTATCTGCGTGTATCTGGTCGCAGAAGTCCTGCCGCTCTTCCGCGGCGCCACGGTGCATGACGCGCCCGGTGTCTCAACGCCCGCGACCTCGCCACGCCTGGTTGTCTGCGACGAATACAAGCGATCGGCGCTCCTAATCGACGCGCAGGGCGGCGCGTGTCTGGTGAACCTCGGCGACGGGCGCGTGGTCTCGAAAGGCACGCTGGCGAGCGAGGGGCGGCGCGTGACGGCGATGTCGCGCGAGAGCTCGTCGGGTCGAGTTGCCATCGGCCAGGACGACGGCTCGGTGCGCACGGGCGAGATTCAGATCGAGGGCGAGACGCTCGGGCAGAACGAGATTCCCGCGAGTGTCGCTTCGCTCGAGATCGGCAAGTCCGGCGTGGTGCCCCCGAGCGGCGACGACGCGTGGGGTGCGGTCGTCGAGAGGATTTCCGAGACCCAGTTCCGCGTGCTTCGTCCGAAGATCGAGTTCGGCGAGCCGGCGGAACTCGAGAATGGCAAGGGCGGCGTGATCTCGGTCGACCTGCGCACGCGCGGCTCCGACGAGGTCCTGGTCGCGATGCGCGAGGACGGCTCGGTTTCGTATGAACTGGTGAGCGTGACGCATCCGCTCGGTGGCGGCACGCCGAAGACCTCGCTCTCGCCGGTCGAGGTCAAGATCGCCCTCCCCGACGGACGCGCCAAGCCCGATTGGACGTTCGTCACAGGAGACCAGAATCAGATTCTGCTCCTGTGGCGCGACGGCCTGTGCCAGCGATATCACTCCCCGAACGTGTACGAAAAGCCATTCGAGACGATCGAAACCGCGGATCTCGTGCCCGAAGGATCGATCACGACGGCGTCGATGCAGCTCGGCGGGCTGACGCTCTTGCTGGGTGACGAAAAGGGCAACGTACATAGCGCGTTCGTCGCGGTGGACCCCGCGAGGGGCGCCGCCGACGGCGGGCGTCTGGTGGTCGCGTACCGCCATCACTTTGGCGACGCGCGGATCACGTCGATCGGCGTGGGGAATCGCGATCGCACCGTGGTGGTCGGAGATGCCGCGGGCAAGGTGCACGTTTTCAACCCGACGAGCCGCAAGGAGCTCGTGTCCGGGATGGGCGCGTTCGAGGGCGAGGTCGCGGCGGCGCTGCCGGCGCCGAAGCTCGACGGCATCCTCGCGTTCAGCGGTGAGGGTCAGTATCGCGTGTGGGCGGCGGAGATGGGTCACCCGGAGGCGAGCATTCGCTCGCTCTTCGGAAAGCTCTGGTACGAGGGCACGCCTGAGCCGAGCTTTGTGTATCAATCGTCGGCGGGCGAGGACACGTCGGAGATCAAGTACAGCCTGGTGCCGCTGGTCTTCGGAACGATCAAGGCGACGGTCTTCGCCATGCTGTTTGCCGTGCCGCTCGCGGTGCTGGCGGCGGTGTACACGAGCGAGTTCATGGACAAGCACGTGCGCCGCGTGGTCAAGCCGACGATCGAGATGATGGCGTCGCTCCCCTCCGTGGTGCTGGGCTTTGTGGCGGCGATCGTGGTTGCGCCGCTGGTGCGGGACATCCTGCCGACTGTGCTGATGAGCTTCTTCGTCGTGCCGCTCGGGATGCTGGTGGCGGCATACGCGTGGCAGTTGGTCCCACCGCCCGCGACGCGAAAGGTCCGGTCCGGCCTCAAGCTGACGCTCATGTTCGTGATCGCGGCGGGCTCGCTGGCGCTGGCGGCGTTGACGGGCCCTGCGGTGGAGCGGGCACTCTTCAAGCCCTCGGACCCCGAGCGCTGGGCGATGGCCGGATCGGTCGAGCCCGTGAGCGATTCGGAACGCCCGGCGTGGCTCGGCAATCTGAAATCCCTGTCGCCCGACGAGCGGCGAAGGCTGCGTGTCGAGAACGGCCTGTTCTTCCAGGATGGAACGCTCGTCCGCGCGGTTGAGCCGAGCGACGCGAAAAAGGCCGAGATCGACGCGATGCTCGCCCAGAATCCCAGCGCCGCGCCCAGCATCCGCACCTGGCTGGACGGCGGATTCGGCGGTCCATGGCCGGGCTGGGTGCTGGTGCTGATCGGGCCTGTGGCGGTCGTGCTGTCGGTGCTGAATGCAAAGTTCGTGAGCCGCGCTTTTCACGAGAGGCTGCTGCACCTGCCGAGGCTGACGGCAGCGTTGGCGGAGACGGCGCGATTCGCGGCGTTGATCGGCGCGACGCTGGGCGTGAGCGCGGGTGTCGCGGCGCTGCTCTCCAGCGCGGGGCTTGACCCGCGAGATTCGTTCTTTGGCTCGTTCAATCAGCGAAATACGCTCGTCGTCGGCATCATCATGGGCTTTGCCGTCATCCCGATCATCTACACGATCAGCGAGGACGCGCTGTCGAGCGTGCCGAACACGCTGCGTTCCGCGTCGCTGGGCGCGGGCGCGACCCCGTGGCAGACCGCGGTGAGGATCGTGATGCCCGTGGCGGCGTCCGGGATCTTCTCGGCGGTGATGATCGGCCTGGGGCGTGCCGCGGGCGAGACGATGATCGTCGTCATGGCGACGGGGAACACCGCGACGATGAAGTGGAACGTCTTCGAGGGCTTCCGCACGCTATCGGCGACGATCGCGGTCGAACTCCCCGAAGCGCCGGTCGGCAGCGCGCACTTCCGCGTGCTGTTCCTCTGTGGCCTGGTGCTGTTCGCGATGACGTTCATCCTTAATACCACCGCCGAGGCGGTTCGCCAGCGATTCCGCAAGAGGAGTGCGGCCCTGTAGTTGTTGAGCGAGCGATTCACCGAGCCATGAGCCCCCTTGAATCATCCAACGCCGATCGCGATCAGCCCTCACCGGCGAAGGTCTTGATTTCATCGAGGCGAACCCCGCTTTCGGCACGCGGCGAGCCCGCGGTGTGGCTGGTGGGCCTGGCGCTCTGCCTGTGCATCACGCTGGTCGTCGCGCTGATGGCGGTCATCGTGCGCGAAGGTCTTCGCACGTTCTGGCCAAGGCCGATCGAACTGGTGACGCTGGTCGGCGGCGAGAGACTGCTCGGGACGCCGATGCAGGACGAGGCGTTCGACGCATCGGGCGATGAGGGAAAGGCGATCGAGGCGCGGCGTGCCGATGGCAAGGTGATGGAGGGTGCCTTCGAGAAGGGACGGCCGGTGCGCCGCCTCTATCGCGTCGGCAATCGCGACGTGGGGCAGGAGCCCTTCCGCTGGGTGACACTGGCGAACATCGAATCGATCGAGCGCCCGTCCGACGCCGCGATGCTGGAGCGGCAGGAGTGGGGTGTGTGGATCGGCGTGCCCCGCGCACTCGTGAAGCAGGAGACGATCAAAGTTCCCGCAAGTTCGGGCGAAATCGAGAAGAGAGGATCGATCGACACGCCCGATGGGCCGCGTCCCGTCGTCCGCGAGGTCCTGAGCACGGAGTCCGACGGCACGCGCGTGATGCGTCAGCGGGTGTATGTGGCCGGGAGCGACGCCGGCGATGCTCCGACCATCGATCGCGAGTTCTTCGACCGCCAGCATCGAGAGGCCCTGGATCGCGCCGAGAAGATTGCGTCGATCGAGAAGGGCGAGATCGGTGCGGTCAATCACGAGATGGAGTCCTGGCGGCTCCGCGTGCGCAAGGCCGAGATCGAGCGTGACCGGTCCGCGACCGACAAGGGCGGAATGTTGCGCGATTCGCTCGCATTACCCGTGTGGGGCGCGGCGGTTCTGGGCGTGATCGCGCTGGCGGGGCTGAGCGTGATGCTCGGCCGCCGGGCGGATCATCGCGAGCCGATGATGCGGGTGGCGCGTCCCGCGGTCCTCGTGCTCGCGTGTGTGCTCGGGCTCTGGTGCGTGCTCGAGAATCCCTGGTCGCACCGGAACGTGACCGACGCGGATGTCTCGAGGGTGAAGAGCGAGGCGGACGAGGCGCTCGCGAAGCTGCAGTCGTCCTACGACGAGGCCATCGGACACATCAGCGAGATTCGCAAGCTCGACGAGCAGTACCGCGTGATCGTGGAGGACGCGGGAGGGCGCTTTGCGCCGGTCCGCCAGACGACGCCGGACGAGCCGCTGATGCTCTCGCAGATCGTTCGGATGGTGCAGCCCAATTCGCTCGGGGCCGGCGGCAAGTGCGCCGTGTACCTGTCGCGCTGGGCTGAATTCCTGAGCGGCGATCCCCGCGACACCAACACCGCGGGAGGCGTGTTCCCCGTGCTGTTCGGCACGGTCTCGCTCACGCTTCTGCTCAGCCTGCTCGTCGTGCCGATGGGCGTGGTCGCGGCGCTCTACCTCCGCGAGTACGCAAGGCAGGGGCTGGCGACGAGCATCGTGCGGATCGCGGTGAACAACCTCGCGGGCGTGCCGAGCATCGTCTACGGCGTGTTCGGGCTCGGGTTCTTCTGCTACACGCTCGGGCAGTACATCGATCAAGGCCCGCGTGCACCGGCGATGCGATTTGATTGGTGGCTGACGTTGGGCGGCGCGGGGGCCGCGGCGATCGCGGCGATCTCGATCGCCGTGCTCGCCAAGCCGACCCCCGGCGCGCCGGCCCGCCGGGCTCATCGCGTGATGGCGTTCGCGGCGGGCGCGTGCTGGCTTGCCGCCGCGGGCCTTGGCGTGGCCGCGTTCTTCTCGACGCCGTATTTCCACGGCTTCTTCGCGGAGCGTGCCCCCAACCCGGTTTTCGGCACGCGCGGGCTGCTGTGGGCCTCGATCACGCTGGCGCTCATGACGCTCCCCGTCGTGATCGTGGCGACCGAAGAGGCGATCGCGTCCGTGCCACGCTCGATGCGCGAGGGAAGCTACGGCTGCGGCGCCAGCAAGTGGCAGACGATCCGGCGGATTGTGCTGCCGGGCGCGATGCCGGGCATCATGACGGGCATGATCCTGGCCATGGCGCGCGGCGCGGGCGAGGTCGCTCCGCTCATGCTCGTTGGGGCGGTCAAACTCGCGCCGGACCTTCCGATCTCAACGTCCGCGCCGTTCGTTCACCTGGAGCGGAGCTTCATGCACCTTGGCTTCCACATCTATGACCTGGGCTTCCAGAGCCCGGACTCAGAGGCCGCCCGCCCGCTGGTGTGGACGACGACGCTCCTGCTCATCGCGGTGGTTGCAACGCTGAATGTGGCGGCGATCTGGCTGCGGGCCTCGCTCCGCTCGCGGATGAAGTCGGGGGTGTTCTAGTGGTGTCTCCCGTCGAATCCAAAACCGTGGAGGGCGGCCGCGTTATGATCCGTGCCATGACCAAGGATCGCGGCGCGATTCCGGCCCGAGTGACGATGCCCGCGGGCGGCGAGGGTGGCGCTACGCCGCACGTGCGCTACCCGGTGATCGACGCGATCCGGCGCGGCGAGGCGGTGGAATCCCGCACGCACGCGAGCGTGCTCGCCGAGGATCATGTGCTGCAGGTCCGCCAGTTCTGCCTGTGGTATGGCGCGGCCAAGGCTCTGCACTCCATCGATATGCCGGTCGCGCGAGGGCGCGTGACAGCTCTCATCGGCCCGTCGGGCTGCGGCAAGTCCACGCTCCTCCGCTCGGTCAATCGCCTCAACGATCTGATCGACGGCGTGCACGTGAAGGGCGAGATGATCCTGAACGGGCGGCCGGTCTATGCCCACGACGTGGACGTCATCGACCTGCGCAAACGCATGGGCATGGTCTTCCAGAAGCCCAACCCCTTCCCGATGTCGATTTATGAGAACGTGGTCTACCCACTGCGGATCGACGGCGAGAACCGACGCTCCGTGCTCGACGCGGCCTGCGAGCGCAGCCTCAAGGCCGCCGCGATCTGGGAAGAGGTCAAGGACCGCCTGAACCAGTCGGCGCTCGGCCTGTCGGGCGGTCAGCAGCAGCGGCTGTGCATCGCTCGCGCGATCGTCGCTGATCCCGAGGTGCTGCTGCTCGACGAGCCCTGTTCGGCCCTCGACCCGGTCGCGACCCTCCGCATCGAGGACCTGATCCACGAGATCAGCGAGCGGTACACCGTGCTGATCGTTACTCACAACATGCAGCAGGCCGCCCGCGTCAGCGACTACACCGCCTTCATGTACCTGGGGCGGCTGGTCGAATACGGATCAACTTCTGAGATTTTCCAGCGTCCCAAGTTGGTCGAGACCGAGGACTACGTCTCCGGTCGATTCGGTTGATGTAAGGGTATTCCGGGTCGCGGGTCGCCCCGAACTCTTCGATTCACTTGGCCGATAAATGAAGGGGATGCCGGCGCGCAGCGCGCCGGGCCTACCATCTTCGCCCCTCGCGCCGAGCGGATGTGCGGGGTATGTCAGGTGATGCCTAGCCTCACAGGGAGTGGTATGAGTTCCTCGCCACGTGCCGTGCCGTCGTCCGTGAATGCATGGAGCGCCGAGTACATCGACGCCCAGTACGCCCAGTACAAGTCCGACCCGGAGTCGGTCGCGCCCGACGTGCGGGCGTTCTTCATGGGCTTCGAGCTCGGCAACGACCGGGCACCGGCGGCCGCCAGCACCGCCGGCGGCGAGGGCGGCTCGGCCTTTGACCGCGCCGTTGGTGCGCTGGTCGAGAACTACCGAAGCCTCGGGCACCAGGCGGCCAAGATCGACCCGTTCGGCATGCCGCGCGAACGCCCCGCGGAACTCACGCTGGCGCACTACGGCCTGACGGACGCGGACCTGGACCGGCGCGTCAACGGCAAGACGCTCGGCCAGCTCGTCAAGCACTACGAGCACATCTACTGCGGCACGATCGGCGTGGAGTTCGAGCATTGCGAGACCACCGCCGAGCGCGAGTGGTTCATCGAGCGATTCGAGCGCACCCGCGAGGGCGCGGAGCTTTCCGGCGATGACAAGAAGCGCGTCCTCGAGTTCCTGACCGCGTCGGAGACGTTCGAGCAGTTCCTCGGCAAGCGCTACCAGGGCAAGAAGCGTTTCAGCCTCGAGGGCGGCGAGACCACGATCCCCCTGCTGAAGTTCCTCACCGAGCGGGCGGGCATGACGGGCACGCGCGACATCATCGTCGCGATGGCCCACCGCGGGCGTCTCAACGTGCTGTGGAATTACCTGCACAAGGAGACCGAGCAGCTCATCACCGAGTTCGAGGATTCGTGGGTGGAAGGCCGCGACCTTTCGGGCGGCGACGTGAAGTACCACCGCGGGTACTCGGGCGATCAGGCGATGCCCGACGGCACGTACGTCCATCTCTCCATGCTCAACAACCCCAGCCACCTCGAGAGCGTGAACGCGGTCGCGCTCGGGAAGTGTCGCGCCAAGCAGGATTCGCTGGGCGGCGGCCCGGCGGCGCTGGACGCGGTGCTGCCGCTCCTCATCCACGGCGACGGCGCGGTGGGCGGGCAGGGCGTGGTCGCCGAAGCCCTGAACATGGCGGGCGTCGAGGGCTATACCGTCGGCGGCACGATCCACGTTGTCATCAACAACCAGGTCGCGTTCACGACCGATCCCTCCGACGGGCGCAGCACCGGCTACTGCACCGATGTCGCCAAGATGGTCGACGCGCCGGTCTTCCATGTAAACGCCGACGATCCGGAAGCGTGCGTGTGGGCGGCGCGTCTGGCGGTCGACTATCGCAAGCAGTTCCGTAAGGACGTCTTCATCGACCTGGTGTGCTTCCGCAAGTGGGGGCACAACGAGCAGGACGAGCCGCGCTACACGCAGCCGGCGCTCTACTCGCACGTGGACAAACACCCGGGCACCCGGGCCGTTTACGCGACGAGGCTGATCGACGCGGGCGTGATCACGAGCGCGGACGCAGACTCGATGGTGGAGCGTGTGTATTCGGCCATGGATGTGTCGCAGACGAGCGCCAAGGCGACCCCGCGGAATCCCGTGCCGCCCCCGGGCAAGGGCTCGTGGACGGGCTTCGTGGGCAAGTACTCGTTCGATCAACCCAAGACCGCGATCCCCGCGGAGATGCTCAAGGACGTGTGCGCGGCGCTCGGACGAGTTCCCGACGGTTTCAACGTCCACCCGAAACTGCGCGGCCTGCTAGATTCGCGTGCCAATCTGCCCACGACCAAGAAGCTCAGCCACGCCGACGGCGAGGTGCTCGCCTTCGCGTCGCTGGCGGCCGAGGGAACTTCGGTGAGATTGAGCGGCCAGGACTGCCGGCGAGGTACGTTCACGCAGCGCCACGCGGTGCTCCGCGACGAGAAGACGGGCGTGCGCTACACACCCATGAACCATGTCTATCCGAACCAGCGCGGCGTGGCGAACATCTGGGACAGCCCGCTCTCGGAATACAGCGTGATGGGCTTCGACTACGGCTACAGCCGCGGCTCGCCCAAGACGCTCGTCTGCTGGGAAGGACAGTTCGGCGACTTTGCCAACACCGCCCAGGTCGTCATCGATCAGTACCTCGCGTCGAGCGAGTCGAAGTGGGATCGCTGGGGTGGCCTGGTGCTGCTCATGCCGCACGGCTACGAGGGCCAAGGGCCCGAGCACAGTTCGGCGCGCCTCGAGCGCTTCCTGCAGTTGTGCGCCGACGACAACATGGAGGTCGTGTATCCCTCGACGGGTGCGCAGACGTTCCACATGATCCGCCGCCAGGCGATGCGGAACTTCCGAAAGCCCTTGATTGTCATGGCGCCCAAGAAGTTCCTGCGCGTTGAGACGGCGCTCGTGGACGAGTTGGTCGCGGGCGCGTTCCAGCACCTGATCGACGATCCGACCGCGCCGGACGCCAAGGGCGTGACTCGCGTGGTCTATTGCTCGGGCAAGATCTATCACGAATTGAACGATCGCCGCAACGTCGCGGGGCGCAAGGACGTCGCGATCGTGCGGGTCGAGCAGCTCTATCCCTTCCACGAGGAGCTGGCTCGGCGGATCGACGCGAAGTATCCGAAGGCCGCCGAGCGTGTGTGGGTTCAGGAAGAGCCGCGGAACATGGGCGCGTATCTGTACATCGCCGACGTGTTCCGCGAGAAGCTGGGGATCGAGCTGGCGTACATCGGGCGGAAGGCCAGCGCCACACCCGCCACCGGCTCCGAGAAGCAGCACGGCAAGGAGCAGGACAAGATCCTCTCCGCGGCGATCGGACCGGGCGGCCCGAGCAAGGCCGCGGGAGATGAGGGCAAGTCGGTCGCGGGTCGGATCGGCAAGGCGGAGCAGTCCGCGGGCAAATCGGCCAGGACGGCACGGTAACGCAGGAGCGTGAGCATGGCGGTGGACATCGTGATCCCATCGGCGGGCGAATCGGTGACGCAGGGCGTGATCGCCGCGTGGCGCAAGAAGGACGGCGATTTCGTCAAGCGCGACGAGGAGGTGCTCGACCTCGAGACCGACAAGGTGACGCTGGCGGTAACAGCGCCCGCGGCCGGCATCCTGAAGCGCGGCGCCAAGGAGGGCGATACCGTCGCCGTCGGCGCGGTCGTCGGGAATGTTGAGCCCGGCGAGGCGCCCGCGAGTGTGCCCGCCCCCGCGCCCGTTGCGGCCGCGAACGCGACAACTGCGGCGAAGGCCGCGAGCCCGGTGCCGGCCGCGAGTCCGCACGCCGAGAGCGATGTTCGCGCGACCCCGCTCGCGAAGAAGGCGGCCGAGCAATTGCAGGTTGATCTGTCGAAGGTGCAAGGCACCGGCCCGGGCGGTCGCGTGCGCGAGCAGGACGTGATCCACGCCGCCAAGCCCGCGTCGAACGGTTCCCACACGCCGAGTGCGCCCGCGGCATCGATGAGTGTCGCCGCGGCGTCCGCCCCCACGTCTCGCTCGGGCGGAGCGACGCGCGAGAAGATGACGATGATCCGCCAGCGGATCGCGCAGCGCCTGGTTCAGGCGCAACACACCGCCGCCATGCTCACCACCTTCAACGAGGTCGACATGGGCGCGGTCATGGACCTGCGCAAGCAGTACAAGGACGAGTTCGAGAAGAAGAACGGCATTGGCCTTGGATTCATGGGCTTCTTCGTCAAGGCCGCCGTCGCGGCGCTCCGCTCGTTCCCGCTCGTCAACGCCTCGATCGTCGAGGAGGGCGGGCAGCTCCTGATCGAAAAGCACGAGTCGTGCGACATCGCGGTCGCGGTGAGCACGCCCAAGGGCCTCGTCGTCCCGGTTATCCGCAACTGCGAGTCGCTCTCGTTCGCGGGCGTTGAGAACGCGATCAAGGACCTGGCGGTGCGCGGCCGCGACGGGAAGCTCTCCCTCGAAGAGATGCAGGGCGGTACGTTCACGATCACCAACGGCGGTATTTTCGGCAGCCTGATGAGCACGCCGATCCTGAATCCGCCGCAGTCGGCCATCCTGGGTATGCACACGATCAAGAACCGCCCCGTCGAGTTCCCGGCGGGGAGCGGCCAGATCGCGCTGCGTCCCATGATGTACCTCGCGGTGTCGTACGACCATCGCATCATCGACGGCGCCGAGGCGGTGCAGTTCCTCGTGAAGATCAAGCAGGCGATCGAGGACCCCCAGCGCCTGCTGCTCGGCCTCTGATCTCGGCGTAACGCGAGTCAGCGATTGATGATCGCATCAAGCCCCGCGGGCTCGGCGAGCCTGTCGAGCAGCCCGCCGCACGCGCGATGGAGCATGTGGAACACACGTTCGAAGCCGTCGTCGTTCCCCTCGTAGGGATCCGGAACTTCCGGTATGTCCGCCGTCGCAACGTGCGTGGGGTCGAACGATCGCATGAGCCGGACACGCGATGGGTTGATCGAGTAACGCGAGCCCGCGGCCAGCACGCCCCGCATGTTGGACCGGTCCATCGGCAAGAGAAGGTGATAGCGTGCGAAGTCGGTGTGCGGCTCGAGTTGGCGTGCTTCGTGGACGAGCTTGATGCCGTACTTGGCCGCTACGCGGATGGATCGGCTGTCGGCGTCGTGCCCGACGTGCCAGGCGCCCGTGCCGCAGGAATCGATGTCGAAGCGATCAAGCAGTCCGCGCTCGCGAGCGAGGTGGATGAAGATTCCCTCCGCGAGCGGCGAGCGGCAGATGTTCCCGAGGCACACGAAAAGAACCCCAATCTTCGCGGGCTGGTTTGGATCGGTCGGGCTGGTCATGCGTGGGAGAGTACGCGCGAAGGAGCTCGCCAGGCCCCCGTAACGTGCTCGAAACTCACGGGGCGTGCAGCCGCCGCGCAGGCGCGGGAGAGCGCGTCGCGGCGAAGGGCATCGGAGAGCAATGGTCCGAGCGCCGTCGCGATCGCGGCCCCCGTGTTCCAGAGCGCGACCAGCGCCGGATCGATCGCGCCGACGCGGTTGGCCAGGGGTGAGCTCGGAGGCACGATCACGGGCAGCCCGGCGCGCAACGCCATTTCAAGCGACGCGGAAATCGCGGCATGATCGGGAGACACCGGGCCGTGCGAGGGTGGAAGGATCGCGGCCAGGTCGCACGCATGGACGAGCGCCGCAGTGGGAAGGTCGGTCAGCGTCGCGTGCGCCAGCCCCATCGGCGCCGAAAGCCGACGCGAGCGCGAAGTCGGTCGCGCGGGAACCACGACTTGGCCGGCCCAATCCGCAACCTCAAAGAGCCCCGCGAGGAACCAGCACTGGCGCACGTCGATCGAGGCGGGAGGGTCCGCGAGCATGAGCACCAGCGGGCGATCGTCATGCACGCCGAGCGCCGCGCGAGTCTCCGCCCGGTCGTGCCGCGTTGGCGTGCAGACCAGGTCACGCGGCGGCGGGGCGACGCGGCCCGCCCCGATCATGTGCGCGAGACGCACCAGATCATCCGACCAAGGCTGAACGATGTCGAACGGGCCGCGGGCGAGTGCGAGCCGGCGCAAACCACGCCATGCGAGTGTCGCGACACCGGCGGGCGGCGCGACGCGATCGGTGGACGAGAGCCCGAGCGAGCACGCGCGGCGCTCGACGCCGCCCCCGCCGATCAGGGCGACGGCGCTCTTGTCTCTCGCGTGTCCGAGGCGAGATTCGCGATCGATGACATCGACGCACATGCGGACCGCGGCATCACTGCGATCGGGCGCGAGCTCGGCGCGAGCAAGATCAGGTGGCGCGACCAGGTGCAGCACTCGCATCGTGTCGCTCCGCGTTCACTGGCTCTTGAGGCCGGACGACTCGCGCTCGTGGCTGAAGAAGACCTGCGCCAGCGCGACGCCCGCCTGCTTGGCGGCTTCCTGTTCCATCTTGGCCATATCCGATCGGCTTGTGGGCGTGAAGCCCGAGCCGGTCCTGCTGGTGGAGACGACCGACGAGCCCGGCTTTTCCTCGGGCCAAACCCGCTTTCCGAGCGTCGCATCCATGACCTTCACGCGCATCGCGATGCTCGGCGACACGCTCCCGCCGTCCTCCGAGAGCGTGAACGACTCAACCGCGGCGTACACCAGTACCTCCGCCTGCACGGCCTTGGCGAGTGCCACCAGGTCCATTGGCTCGCTGGACTTCTCAGAGGCGACCGCGCTGAATGCCGCTTTGCAATCCACGACGTTGATGATCGCGCCCTCGGCCAGCAGCGTTTCCTGCGCTGATCGGGCGATCACGTCGCGTAGCGCGCGCGTGGGCAACTGGTTGGCGCGATCATCAACAAAGATGACGGTCGTGCGCTCCTTCTGCAATTCGTGGCGGGCCTCGATGCGCGGTGGTCCGTGTACGAGCAGGAAGCCGGCGGCTACCCAGTTGCATCCGCTCGTGAGCAGTGGGGCGCCGAGCGCCAGCGCCGCGAGCGTGCCGAGCGCAACGCGGTGGAGACGGGTGCAACGCGAGATCGATGTCGTGCGGCGGATCATGCGGAGTGTGGCCTTTGCGTTCGTGGCGTGGAGGCTCGCGCCGGATCAGTATGTGATCTTAATCGGTTCCTTGTGGTCGCAAAAGAGCCACGTCACGCGATCGGTGATGCGTTTGACGAGCGCCGACATCACGACCTGCGACGAGAGGTCGGTGGGCGTAATTCCGGACTGGTCTGGGAACGTGACTCGTTGGGTTGAACGGAAGGCGTACTCGTCGGGCGTGATGGAATCCCGCTCGATCGCTCCGACAGAGGCGGCAGCGACCCCATCCCACACATACTGATTGCCCGGGTCATTGATCCGGAATTCGTAGAGATCGACGCGGACCACGCGATCGACGCCAAGTTCCTCGGCGAGCTTGCCGCCGGGTTTGGTTGAGGCCTCGGGGTGGTTGAAGAAGTACTTCAGCAGCGCCTTGGACTCGATGTGCCCGGTCGCGCCCACCGCGTTCATCGGGTCGGCGAGGCGATCGTTGATGCGGGCGGCAATCTCGGCCGTCACACCGGGGAAATCGGCTTCAATCCCCCGATCGCTCACCACAAGCACGGCATATGTCTTGCCCTTCAGCCCTTCGTACTGCGCGCGAACGAGGTGGTCCGCGTTCTCTTCGTAGGCGGTGCCCAGCACGCCCACGAGTTCGCAGCCGGAAATCGGCGCGGCGAGCGCAAGGGCGGAGAGCATCATCCATCGCCAGTTTCGAGTTCGAGTCATCATCTGCCTTTGATCGTGCCCAGCTCGGGCTGCGTTTGGCGGGCGATCCGATCGCCCGTTCGTGTGGCTTCGTCAGGACGGCCAGGTCCAGAGCTTGTACGCCCACGCGGCCACGGTTGCTCCGGCGATCCACCACAATACCCGCGGCGAAAGCAGCCCGCCAGCCGCCGAGCCCACGCGCGAACCGAACAAGGCCGCGTGCAGGCATCCCCAGAACCCCGCCGCCGACGCCAGCGCCAGGATCGCACCCATCGGTTGGACGGCGAATGAGCGGGCGATGTTCCCGTGTGCGGCACAGGCAAACGCGGTGGTCATGCCGCAGGTGGGGCAGGGCTTCCCGATCGCGGCGACCCACCCGCACTGCAGCAGCCCGAGCTGGGTGTGCGTGCCGTGCCCCGCCGCGGCGGGCTTCAGCCACGCGGCAGTGATGAGCAGGCCGAGCAGCAGAACCGCGACCAAGCAGGCCGCAAGCCGGCTCAGCAATGGAATTCGGGCTGGCGATAAGGTTGGCACCCACCAAATCCTAGGGGCGGGCGCAGGAGGAAAGGACCCGGCGGCCGGCCGGGATCAGGCGAGGCGGCGTGCGTCGGTGGGGGGAGGCACGATCGCGTTGATCAGAACCGAGTGTCCGAAATCCGTGGTGTGACGCGTCCGCGCCTGCATGGCGGCGTGGATCAGCTCTCGCGAGGATTCGACCAGCCCGAACGGCGTGGGCAAGAGCACAGCGCGCAGGCCCACGCTCGTTGAATCCGGCGCGATCGTGCCCGCCGTCGTGGGCGCAAGAGAAGCACCGGTGGTATCGAGTTCGCGGTCGAACTGCTGGAGCAGGATCGGCAGTCGGCGTGCCAGGCGCCCCGCGGGCGCGGTGATCAGGAACCGATCGTCTCCCAGATGGGCCATGAATATGTCGGGCTCGCTCTTGGTGACGAGCAACTGGAGCATCGTCATCACGCGGCGCAGCAACTGATCGCCGAGGTCAAAGCCGAACCTCGAGTTGTACTGGTTGAAGTTCTTGAGATCGACCAGCGCGGCGTCCATGGGCGGCGAACCGTGCTGGGCGACGAGCGTTCGCACATGCTCGTCGGCGCGGACTCGTCCCGGGAGCCCCGTGACGGGCGCGAGCCGCGATTGCGACGCGCTCGCCACGTCCGCCACCGCGTGCAAGAGATCACGCATCATCACGATGCCCGCGACCCGTCCCTCGTCGATGATCACCAGAGGGCGGCCCAGCGAGCGATCGTCCCGCGAGAGCACCAGGTCCAGCGCATCGACCACGGTTGTCTCCCCCGTCGCCGTGATCGATTCTGCCGAGACCAGGAAGCCGACCGGCTGCGACGCGCGCAGGTCGCCCGCGGCGCGGAGCACCTGATCGCGCTCGCACCACCCGACGAAACGCCCGCCGTCCAGGACCGCAATGCCCGCCAGCGCCGGCTGGCGCAGGAACTGGCTGGCGACCTCGCGCACCGGCGCGGCCGACGAGATCGTCGTCGCCTGCTTGGCAAGTCGGAGCACACGGGTGCGGCGTGGATCGCGGAATCGCTCCGATGCCGCGTCGCGCCACTGCTCGCGCAGCCACTCGCCGATGGCCGGGTCGAGCGTCTGCTCGCGCGATCCGGGTTTGCCGAGGTAGAAGCCCTGGGCATAGGTGACGCCAAGTTCAATGAGCGTCACGAGCTCCTCGCGCCGCTCGATCCCCTCGGCGATGAGCCGCACGCCCGAAAGCCGCGCGAAGTGGACGAAGAATCGCATGAGATTCTGCTTCACGCGGTCCTGGTCGATGCCCTCGACAAGCTCTCGGTCGATCTTCAGCCAGTCGGGGCGCAGGGCCATGATGCGGTTCAGGCCGCTGGTGCCCGCCCCCACGTCGTCGATGGCGATCTGGAATCCCGCCTCGCGCAGCTTGCGGAGCTGGAGTTCCAGGCCGTCAACGTGCTGCTGGTCTGATCGCTCGGTGATCTCGAGCACGATCCGGCTGGGCGTGAGGCCCGGCGTCCGACGCACGCTCTCCAAAAGCGCGTCGGCGAATCGCGGATCGGCGAAGACCTGCGGCGAGTTGTTCAGGAAGAGCTGCACGCCCGCGGGCCACTGCGTTGCGGCCTCGATCGATACCCCGCGTGTGACGCCCTCGGTCTCCCACAGCACGTTGTTCTGCTCGGCCCAGTCGAAGAGCTGCCCGGGGTTGCCGAACGGATTTCCCGGGCCCGGGCGCGTCAGCGCCTCATAACCCGCGATGGTCCCCATCGTCACGTCCACGATCGGCTGGAATGCTGCCGTCGTATTCCCCACGTTGATGGGGAACGGGTGCGTGGGCACCGGCGGGATGGGTCCTGATTCTGCCATCAACTCTCCGACACGCGGCCTCGTGTGCGGACTGGTCATCGGCAAACGCCGGGCGAACCGGGGCTTGCGTCGCCAAGAGATGGGGGTTCACCGTGCGCACGCCACAACCATTGCGGAGTATGACGCGTGTAGATCCGTGGGTTATCGAATCCTGCGAGGGCTCGGGCGAGTTCGCGGACGCGCTGAAACGCGGCTCAATCGAACTTGAAGACGCCCTTGCGATAGCCGTAGACGTACGCGACGACCGTGGTCAGCAGGAAGAAAAAGATGCGAGAGAGCCAGATGATCGCGTTGGAATCACCGTGCGCCAGGTTGGGGAACGTGGTGGCCCAGGGATAGAGGAAAATGATCTCAACGTCAAAGACAAGGAAGACCATCGCGATGAGGTAGAAGCGAACGTTGAAGCGTTTGCGGGCGCTCCCCATCGGCACCATGCCGCTCTCGTAGGTTTCGCCCTTCACCTTGCCGTCGCGCTTGGGCCCCAGGATCATCGTGATGAAGAAGTTTGCGATCGCAAACCCCGCCGCCATGAGCGTCACGAGGAAGATGGGGAGGTACGAGGCCAGGTCGGAGTTGGCGAGAAGATTGGGCATGAGGCCCGATGATAGCCCCGCCCCGCCCGCCTGCCACACCGACGCCGAACGACCCCTCCCTGCCAACTCGGCAGGCCGCGGGAGGCGTCCACGCGGCCTGACAGGCCCGTGATCCGCAAAGGGCCGGGTTTCGCGGGCTCACGCGCGGATTTCGCGTGCCCCGGTTTGCCCCGCGTTGGCACAGTGGTTGCCCGAGAACTCGGCGCGATCACTCTCGGGACGCTCCGTTGTTCCGCCGGGATGCTCGCCCAAGTGACCGTCAAACCAACTCGATTCGGGTTTTATTTGGAGCTTTGAGACATGGGTGCGAAAGAACTCGCCTTCGACGTGAATGCTCGTCAGTCCCTGCTCGCCGGTGTTGAGAAGCTGGCGCGGGCGGTCAAGGCCACCCTCGGGCCGCGCGGCCGGAACGCCGTGCTCGACAAGTCCTGGGGCGGGCCCACCGTCACCAAGGACGGCGTGTCGGTCGCGGAGGAGATCGAACTCTCCAACAAGTTTGAGAACATGGGCGCGCTCCTCGTGAAGCAGGCCGCTAGCAAGACCAGCGACGACGCGGGCGACGGCACGACCACCGCGACCGTCCTGGCCGAGGCGCTCTTCCGCGAAGGGCTCAAGCACATCGCCAGCGGCGTCGACGCCAACGCGCTGATCCGCGGCATGAAGCTCGCCGTCGAGACCGCCGGCAAGGCGATCGACGACATGGCCACGCCCGTCAAGGGCAAGGCCGACATCCAGAACGTCGCCACCATCTCCGCCAACAACGACGCCGATGTCGGCAAGATCATGGCCGACGCGTTCGAGAAGGTCGGCAAGGACGGCGTGATCACCGTCGAAGAGGGCAAGAGCCTCGACACCGAGGTGACCGTCGTCGAGGGCATGCAGTTCGACCGTGGCTACCTCTCTCCCAACTTCGTCACCAACGCGGAAGAGATGAAGGTCGAGCTCGACAAGTGCCTCGTTCTCATCCACGAGGACAAGATCGAGAACGTGACCAAGCTGGTCCCGATCCTCGAGAAGGTGATGGCCGCCAAGAAGCCGCTGCTCATCATCGCCGAGGACGTGACGGGCGAGGCGCTCGCCACGCTGGTCATCAACAAGCTGCGCGGCACGCTCAATGTCTCCGCCGTCAAGGCCCCGGGCTACGGCGATCGTCGCAAGGCGATGCTCGAGGACATCGCGATCCTGACGGGCGCGACGGCCGTGATGAAGGACCTGGGCCTCGAACTCGACAAGATCGAGCTCAAGCACCTTGGCATGGCCAAGAAGATCGAGATCGACGCCGACAACACGACGATCATCGAGGGCGCGGGCGATACCAAGTCCATCCAGGGACGCATCGCGCAGATCCGCTCCGAGATCGACAAGACCACCAGCGATTACGACCGCGAGAAGCTCCAGGAGCGCCTCGCGAAGCTCGCCGGCGGCGTTGCCCAAGTCAAGGTCGGCGCCGCCAGCGAAGCGGAGCTGAAGGAGAAGAAGGCCCGCATCGAGGACGCGCTCCACGCGACCCGCGCCGCGGTGGCCGAGGGCATCGTCCCCGGCGGCGGCGTGTCGTTCATCCGCGCCCGCAAGGCGATCGCGGGCATGAAGGAATACAAGGGCGTGTTCGGCAAGGCCGGCACCAAGGACGACGACAAGAGCGCCGAGGACGTCGGCCGCTTCAAGTTCGACGTGGCGTCGGGCGTGAAGGTGGTGTTCGACGCTTTGGCCGTCCCGCTCCAGACGCTGGCGGACAACGCGGGCGCCAAGGGCACCGTGGTCGTGTCGAAGGTTGCCGAGAGCGACAAGGCCAATTTCGGCTACAACGCGCTCTCGGGCGAGTACGGCGATCTGGTCTCGCAGGGCGTGATCACGCCCGCGAAGGTCGATCGTTGTGCGCTCAACAACGCGTGCAGCGTCGCGACCATGCTCCTCGCCGCCGACTGCCTCGTCACCAGCAAGCCCGAGCCCAAGGAAGCGGCCCCCGCCGGCGGCGGCATGCCGGGCATGGGCGGCATGGGTGGCATGGGCGGAATGGGTGGGATGGGTGGCATGGGTGGCATGGGGTTCTAGGTTGCGCGGAGTTCGCGATGTCGAGACGCCTCTTCTCCAAAACCGGGAATTACCGCTTCGAGAAAGGAATCGTCTTCGTTGGGATGTCCTTTGGAATGAACGGCGGCGACGAGGTCTATTCGGCGATCAAGAGTGAGTGCGCGTTGCTCGAGCTGACGGCCAAGCGTGCAGACAAGGGAGTGGGTGCCTACCCGGTCTTTGATCGCATCACAGGTCTGCTCGATGATTGCGAGTTCGCAGTCTTTGATCTCACAGAGGAGCGTCCCAACGTCTATCTCGAAATCGGATGGCTGATGGCGAGGGAGCACCTTGCTGAGCACATGCTCTTTGTTGCCAAGCTAGGTACGCAGCTTCACTTCAACGTTTCGGGATTTCAGGTTCGGCAGTACGATTCGACGGAAGAGCTTCGAGGCATCATCCGTCGACAGATGAAGCGCATGAAAAAATTGTCGATCTAATCGCTGGTTCGGGTCATTTGAACAATTCTCAGAATGATCACCTCCCAACTCCTTGACGAACTCGGCACACTGGAGCATCGCATCGGCGAGCTTCGGGACGAGCTGCGCGCTCGAGTCGAGCGCCGCGAAGAGTTGGTGGCCTCGCTCGCCTCGGTGATCGACGGCTCCAAGCCCGTGACGCTCGCTGGTGCGGCGTGGCGCATCACCGCCCGCGCCTACGACAAGGTGGCCTTCCCGACGATGTCGGGCGATCCTGATGCCAATCGTCGCTTGCGGGAAGCACTGACGCGTGCGGGAGTGTGGGAGAGCTACAGCACGATCAACTACTCGCGATTGCGGGTTGACTGGCGAAAGGCGGGAGCGGGCGGTGCGATTCGGAAGTTGGTGAATGGTCTGGTGAAGGTTAATCGATCGGTCCGCGTCAAGGCGGAGAGGGTGTAGAGCGAAGGCCGTGCATGCAGGAACTCCTCGACAACTTCATCGCGATCCTGCGGGACCTTCCGGGATTCCTGGACGGATTCATCGCGCAGCACGGCCCGTGGGTCTACGCGCTCCTGTTCGTGATCGTGTTCTGCGAGACCGGGCTCGTGGTCACGCCGTTCCTCCCGGGCGATTCGCTGCTGTTCACGGTCGGCGCTCTGGCGGCCCGGGGATCGATGAACATCTGGGTCGCGGCGGGGCTCCTGCTCCTGGCCGCCGTGCTGGGGAACACGTCGAACTACTGGATCGGTCGGTATGTCGGGCCGCGCGTCTTCCGCAAGGACACGTCGGACGGGCAGCGTCCGACGCTGATCGAGCGGGTGCTGAATCGCAAGCACCTGGACAAGGCCAACGCGTTCTTCGAGAAGTTCGGCGGCAAGGCGGTCATGATCGGCCAGTTCGTGCCGATCGTGCGGACCTTCTGCCCGTTCGTCGCGGGCGCAGGGGCGATGAACTACGGGCGCTTCATCTTCTTCAACATCACGGGCGGCGTGCTGTGGGTTGGCCTGTGCAGCGGCGCGGGCTGGTTTTTCGGCAACATCGAGTTCGTCAAGAAGCACTTCGAGGCGGTGGTGCTCGGGATCATCGTGGTCTCGCTCATCCCCGTCATGGTCGAGTTTGTGAAGCACAAGCGTGCGGCGTCGAAGGGCGCCGCGTGAACTGAAGCACCTGGCCGGGCGAGTTGAACGCTCGGCGGAAATTGGAGATACGAAATGGCCGTCAAACCGCTGGAAGATCGCGTGCTCGTGAAGCCCATCGAGGCCGAGACCAAGACCGCGTCGGGGATTTATCTGCCGGACACCGCGAAGGAGAAGCCGGTGCGCGGCGAGGTGGTCGCGGTCGGCCCGGGCAAGCGCCTGGACAACGGCAAGCGGGCCGAGATGAGCGTCTCCAAGGGCGACACGGTGGTCTACGGCAAGTACGCGGGCACCGAGGTCGAGATCAAGGGCGTGAAGCACCTGATCCTGAGGGAGAGTGAACTGCTCGGTGTGATCGAGGGCTGATGCGGAGGCACTGGGCACTAGGCACTTGGCACTAGGGGAAGACGTGAGCGACGTGCGCTCCCATCGTGATCTGATCGCCTGGCAGAAGGCGGTGAAGCTCGCGCTTGACGTGTACTCGATCAGCAAGTCGTTCCCGGAGAGTGAGAAGTTCGGCCTGGTGTCTCAGCTCCGCCGTGCGTGCGTGTCGGTCCCGAGCAACATCGCCGAGGGATACGGGCGGGGCGCGACGAACGACTACATCCGGTTCCTGCGCACGGCGCGGGGATCGGTGTACGAGGTCGATACCCAGTTGCTCATCGCGTCTCGTCTTGGATTTATGTCCGCGGAGAAGTTCGAGGAACTTGAGAGTCAATTGAACGAGTGCAGCCGGATCCTGGTCGGACTCATCCGGAGCCTCGAAGATCGTTCCGGAGCCGACGTGAAGTGAATCGGCCCTAGTGCCAAGTGCCTAGTGCCAAGTGCCTGAGGAGTTCACGATGTCCAGCAAACAGCTGATGTTCAACGACGCCGCCCTTCTGGAGATGAAGAAGGGCGTGGATCGTCTGGCCGACGCGGTCAAGTGCACGATGGGCCCCAGCGGGCGCTTCGTCGTGATCGAGAAGTCGTACGGCAATCCGCACGTCACCAAGGACGGCGTCTCGGTCGCCAAGGAGGTCACCCTCCCCGAGCCGTTCCAGTCCATGGGCGCCAAGATGGTCAACGAGGTCGCCAAGAAGACCGCCGACAAGGCGGGCGACGGCACGACCGCGGCGACCGTTCTCGCGCAGGCGATCTTCACGCAGGGCCTGCGTCACGTCACGTCGGGACGCAACCCGGTGCTGCTGCAGCGCGGGATCAACGCCGCGGCGAATGCGGCCGCGGAGGCGATCGACGCGATGGCGACCAAGTGCAAGGGTCGCGAGGATTACAAGAAGATCGCGTCGGTCTCCGCCAACCACAACCAGGAGGTCGGCGCGCTGATCGCCGAGGCGATCGATCGCGTCGGGCCTGAGGGCGTGGTCGAGATCGAGGACGGCAAGACCGCCGAGACGACGCTCGATTACGTCGAGGGCATGCAGTTCGACAAGGGCTATCTCTCGCCGTACTTCATGACCGATCCCAAGACGGCCGAGTGCGTGCTCGAGGACTGCTACATCCTCATCTACGAGAAGAAGATCAGCAACCTTCCCGACCTGCTGCCGCTCCTCAACAAGGTGGTCGCGACCGGCAAGCCGGTGCTGCTCATCGCCGAGGAGATCGAGAACGAGGCGCTGGCGACGCTGGTCGTGAACCGCCTGCGCGGCACGCTGAAGATCTGCGCCGTCAAGGCGCCGGGCTTCGGCGATCGTCGCAAGGCGATGCTGGGCGACATCGCGGTGCTGACGGGCGGCGCGTTCATCAGCGAGGACCTCGGGCGCACGCTCGAGTCGGTCGAGCTCGCGGAGCTCGGTCGCGCCAAGAAGATCGTGGTGACCAAGGACAACTGCACGATCATCGAGGGCGCGGGCAAGAAGAGCGACATCCAGGGACGCGCCGATCAGATCAAGAGCCAGCACGACAAGTCCACCAGCGATTACGACCGTGAGAAGCTGATGGAGCGCCTCGCGAAGCTGACGAGCGGCGTGGCGATGATCCAGGTCGGCGGCGCGACCGAGGTCGCCATGAAGTCGCAGAAGGACCTGGTCGAGGACGCGCTCCACGCGACCCGGGCCGCGGCCAAGGAGGGCTATGTGCCCGGCGGCGGCGTGGCGCTGGTCCGCACGCAGAACGCGATCAACGCGGCCCAGAAGAAGGCGCGCGTGACCGAGGACGAGAAGGTCGGCTACGACATCGTCGCGGCCGCGGTCGAGAGCTGCTGCCGCCAGATCGCCGAGAACGCGGGCTTCGACGGCGACGTCGTGGTCGAGAAGGTGAAGGACGGGAGCAACAACTTCGGCTTCAACGCCGCGACGGGCGAGTATGGCGACCTGGTCAAGATGGGCATCATCGACCCGGCGCTGGTCGCCAAGACGGCGCTGATCAACGCGGCGAGCGTGGCCGGCCTGATGCTCACGACCGATGTTCTGATCACGGAACTGAAGGAAGAAACTACGCCCGCGACCGGAGCGACGGCGTAAGGGAAGAGGCACCGGGCAGGGGCACTGGGCACTTGGCACTAGGCCCGAGAGAAGAATGACGGCCTCGTGCGCGAAGGCGCACGGGGCTGATTGGATGATCGCAGCTGGTATGCGAATGAGGCGATGACGCCTGAAGAGATCAAACGGCTGAGAACCGCGCGAGATCAAGTAGAAGGACACTAGTGCCAGGTGCCTAGTGCCAAGTGCCTGACGTATGCCAACCGCCCGCGACTACTACGAAGTTCTTGGTGTTGAGCGAACCGCGGACGCGGAGGAGATCAAGCGCGCGTACCGGCGCATGGCGATGAAGTACCACCCGGACCGCAATCCGGGGGACACGGAGGCGGAGGCCCGGTTCAAGGAGGCCGCCGAGGCCTACGAGGTCCTGGCCGACGAGGGCAAGAAGAAGATCTACGACCAGTACGGGCACGAGGGCCTGCGTCGGGGCGGTGGGCCGGCGACGCACGACTTCTCGCGCATGGACGTCACCGACATCTTCTCGATGTTCGAGGACATCTTCGCGGGCATGGGCGGCGGCGGCGGTGGTCGCGGCGGGCGGCGCGGGCCGTCGCGCGGCTATGACCTCGAGACTGAGGTTTCGCTCACGTTCGACGACGTGCTGAAGGGCGCGGAGCGCGACGTTGAGTTCACGCGCCTCGACGTGTGCGAGAAGTGCACGGGCTCGGGCGCCAAGCCCGGCACGAAGCCCACGAAGTGTCCGACGTGCGGCGGGCACGGCAAAGTCCAGCAATCGGGCCTGGGCGGCATGTTCCGCATGGTGACCGCGTGCCCGGCGTGCCGCGGACGGGGGAGCGTCGTCGCGGAGTTCTGCCCCGACTGCCGCGGCAAGGGGCGCGTGCCCCGGAAGCGCACGATTTCGGTCAAGATTCCCAAGGGGATCAGCGACGGGCAGGCGGTGCGCGTGCAGGGCGAGGGTGAGCCGCCGCCCCCGGAAATGTCGCCGAGCGGCGAGGGGATGCGCGGCGATCTGCACGTCGTGGTGCGCGTGGAGGATCACGAGCTCTTCGACCGCGAGGGGAATCACCTCGGGATGGAGATGCCGATCAGCTTCACGCAGGCGGCTCTCGGCGCGGAGGTCGACGTGCCCACACTGGAGGGCAAGAGCTCGCTCAAGATCCCCAAGGGCACGCAGCACGGCGCGATCTTCCGCTTGGACGGGCAAGGCTTGCCAGACCTTCGCTCGGGCCGGCGCGGCGACCTGGTGGTTGGTGTGAAGGTGGAGATTCCGCGCAAGCTGACGGCCAAGCAGGAGAAGCTGCTGCGCGACTTTGCGGAGACGGAAGACAAGGCCGTGCTTCCTGAAAGCCACGGATTCATGGACAAGATCAAGGACATCTTCGGCGGCTGAGGCCGAACGGGTTGGTGACGCATGAGCGCATGGTGGAAGAACAAGGACCGCGACGCCAAGCCGGGAGAGCCCGGCGCGGCGGACCAGCACTCGCAGGGTGAAGACGTGAACGATCAGGCAAGGCAGTCGAATCCGGCGGGCGAAGGTTGCTGCTGCGGCGGCGGCTCGTGCGGCCAGGGGGCGGAAGCGGGCGATGCGGGCGAGTGCTGCGGCGACGGGGTCGACGCCAAGCTCGCGGAGCTTGAGGCGAAGCTCGCCGAGGCCGAGGCCGCCCGGCTTCGGGCGCTCGCGGACTTTCAGAATTACCAGCGTCGGGCGCTCGCGAACGAGCAGGAGGCGAAGGTGCAGGGTCGCACCGCGGTGGTGCAGAGCCTCCTGACCTTGCTCGATCACTTTGACATCGCGCTCTCGCAGGACCACAGCAAGGCGACGGCCGAGCAGATCGTGGGCGGCGTGAAGATGATCCGCGAGGAGTTCATCCGCGTGCTTCAATCGCACGGCGTCGGGCTCATCAATCCCGCGAGGGGCGACGAATTCACGCCCGGCAGGCATGAGGCGATCATGCAGCAGGCGGGCGAGGGAGTGGAGAGCGGCCGGGTTGTTTCAACGTTCCAGATGGGCTACACGCTCGGCGAACGCGTCGTTCGCCCGGCGAAGGTGGCGGTGGCGCCGTAAGAAATGACCAAGCGGTCAAGTGTCAAAGCGGCCCAAAGAGATGTGGCGTCCTCGAAGTCCGCGGTGAAGGGTGTCGAATGCACATGTCCGATGTGAACATGTGCGATGTGAGCCTGTGCTCTGAGAGTTTGTTCGAATCGAGTCGCTCGCACTGACGATTTGAGTCTGGATTCCCCCATGCCCACCTACGACTATCGCTGCAAGGCCTGCAATCACGAGTTCGAGCTCTTCCAGTCGATGACCGAGGCCGTCAAGAAGAAGTGCCCTGCGTGCGGCAAGAGCGCCCTTGAGCGTCTCATCGGCACGGGCGCGGCGCTGGTTTTCAAGGGCTCGGGCTTCTATCAGACCGACTATCGCTCGGAGTCGTACAAGAAGGCCGCGAAGGCCGAGAGCGGCGGGGGAGAGGCCAAGACTCCGGGCGAGGCTTCGAGCGGCGCCAAGATCGAGGCGAAGACGGACGGCGCGAAGCCCGACGCGGGTAAGGTCGAATCGGCGAAGCCCGAGTCCAAGCCTGTAAAGTCGGACGCCAGGAATGCGGCCGCGGGCGAGCCTAAGTCGACAAAGAGCGCGAGCAAGCCGGGTGGCAAGGGCAAGAAGTAGAATGACGCGGCGGCGTGATCGCTGAGCGTGGGGCCGTCGCGGGTGGCGGCGCTGGCGGCGATCGGCGGGGCGAACGGGAACCACGCGATGGCGATCAAAGGACACGGCGTCGACATCGTTGAAATCGCGAGAATCGCCGAGATGCTCCAATCGCACGGCGAGCGGTTCATCGCCAAGTGCTTCACACCCGGCGAGGCGGCGTATTGCGGCAACGGGCCGACGCGCGTCGAGCGCTTCGCGGCGCGCTTCGCCGCCAAGGAAGCTACGCTCAAGGCACTGGGCACGGGCTGGCGTGATGGCATCGCGTGGACGGATATCGAGGTCGCGCCCGAGCCATCGGGCAGGCCCACGCTCCGCGTGGCTGGCGAGGCGGCGAAGATCGCGGCCGGACTCGGCATCGCAACCTGGCACATCTCGCTCAGCCATTCGAAGTCGCACGCGATTGCGTCGGTGATCGCGGATTGAGCAAGTCGGATTTGCTCGGACGGCGTGACGTCGACTGTTGAGTTCTCTCTGCGTCAATCCTCCATGGCCCGTTGGCGCGGCGATCCACATGGCGCTCGACTCCGGGGCAAGCTCATCGAGCGGATCGGCCCTTCTCGAGCCTGAAACATCCTGGCGCCGCGCATTGCGGCAGCGTCTCGGTCTTGAGTGTGCCGAAGGTAAGCGAGAATACTCGCGGGCATATGCCGAGAGGATGGTCGCGCGTCTTCAATGGACTTCCTCGACGAGCACGACATGCACCGTGCCCGGGCCGTGAACGCCCGTCACGAGCACGCCCTCGATGTCGGCGGTCTTGCTCGGGCCGCTGACCAGCAGCATCGCGGTCGGCGGGACTTTCGCGTGCGGGCACGCCGGCGAGCGCGGGCTGGACCACAGATCAAGCAGATCGGGCACGAGCGTCTGCGATGTCACGAGAATCACGACCTTCGGCGGCACGATCCACGCGCAGCGCCGCCGCCCATCGCTCGCGAGCAGCACTGAGCCGGTCTCGGCGACGCCGGCGGTTGCGTCGATGATCGATAGATCGGCATCAAACGCACGCGATCCGGGGTCGGCACTCATCAGGGCGCCCAGCGATCGGCACGCGTTGTCGGCGAGCGTGCGGAGTGTGGGGTCCGAGACATCTACCAGCACGCGATTCGGCGCTTCGGTGCGAACAATCACTTCGAGCGCTTGGGTCAAGGACTCCCGCGAGGCGTTGCTCGCTTTCATCCCCGTTCGATTGGCCGCTTCGATGAACCGCGAGCAAATGTCCTTGCCGGCGCGACCTAGGCGAGCCAGCGAATCCTCGGCATGTGGCGGCCGCACGCCCGACGGGACCACGTTCGATCGGCCGAGCGCCGCACGCACCCGCGACAGAATGAGCTCGCGGTCATTCATGCCCGCCCCCGATCGCTCGCGGGTCGCCCGTCGGTGCCCTTTGTTCGCTCGCGATCGTTCCACCATGCGCGGAAGTCGATCGCACCCGGGCGTGGCGTTGTTCTGCACGAGGTCCACGCGCCCAGCGGGCCCGGGAGCGGAATATCCACGCCCTCGAGGCGAGCGAGCACGAACCTCGCGAGCTCGGACGCGATTCGGTACCGCGTCGGCGACTGCATGATCCAGCGCCAGAACTTCATCACCGCCCGTTCCGGCGCGGGATTGATGTGCCGCTGGGCCGCCTGCTCTCGCAGCGAAATCAACTGCGACGGCAGATCGATGTGCACCGGGCACGCGTGGAAGCACGCGCCGCACAGCGAGCTGGCGGTCGCAAGATCGGGATAGTTGTGCAGTCCCTTCAGGTGCGGCGTGATCGTCGCCCCGATCGGCCCCGAATAGACCGAGCCATACGCGTGCCCGCCGCCCACCGCCTTGTACACCGGGCACGCGTTTAGGCACGCGCCGCACCGGATACAACGCAGCAGCTCACGCGTCGGTGCTCGCAGCAGTTCCGATCGGCCGTTGTCGAGCAGAATGATGTGCAGTTCGCGAGGCCCGTCGGCGTCGGCGCCCGACCCCCGCCCAGCGGATCGCGCCGGGCCCGTGACGCAGGTCGTATAGATCGTGAGCGGCTGTGCCGTCGCGCTCCGCGCGAGCAGCTTCAGGAAGATCGGAAGGTGCTCCATCGACGGGATGAGCTTCTCGATGCCGACCAGCGCGATATGAACGGGCGGGAGCGAAACCGTCAGGTCGGCGTTGCCCTCGTTGGTGCAGATGACGAGCGAGCCGGTCTCTGCGATCAGGAAATTCCCGCCGCTGATGCCAAGGTCCGCGCGTTCGAAGAGCTTGCGCATGTGCGCCCGCGCGATCATGGTCAGTTCGCCGGGGTCCTCGGTGTACGGCGCATCGAGGTCGCGCACAAACGCCCGCGCCACCGACGCGCGGTTCTTGTGGATCATGGGCGTGACGATGTGCGACGGCGCATCGCCGTCGAGCTGCACGATGAACTCGCCCAGGTCGGTCTCGATGGTCTTGACGCCCGCCGCTTCCAACTCGGGAAGAAGCCGCGTCTCCTCCGTCGCCATCGATTTGCTCTTGACGCAGACCCTCGCGTTGATTCTCTCCGCAATGTCGAGACAGATGCGGTTGGCGCTCGCCGCGTCGGCGGCCCAGTGCACCGTCGCGCCCGCGCGCGTCGCGGCCGCCTCGAATCGTTCGAGGTACTCGTCGAGGTGATCCAGCGTGTGCGATTTGATCGCGCCCGCGTGCCGTCGAAGGTCGTCGTATCGCTCGCCGAACGCCGCCCGGCACGCGTCCATGCGCCCCACGTCCTTCGTCACGGTCGCGTGGCGCACGAACTGCTGCAGGCTGATGTCGCGGGCGGCCGCGGGCGCACGCGATTCGATGCGGTGGGGGAGCGGCGGAAACAGCAGGCCCTCGTTCATAGCAGGGGCTCCCGCTCCAAGAGCCCGAGCGACTCGGCGATCAGTTCCGGCGCGGACATGATCCGCTGACGCACGCCGCGCTTTCGGCACGCGCCGTCGATGTTCATCGCACAACCCGCGTCGCTGCACACCAGCGCGTCGCTGCGCGTGGACGCGACATTGGCGACCTTGTTCTCGACCATCTTGCCGGAGATGGCCGGGTGCTTGACGCTGAACGCGCCGCCAAATCCGCAGCATTCGTCGCGCGACGGGAGCGAGCGGAGCTCGAGGCCCCTGATCTGAGTCAACACCTTCGCCGGCTCGTCCATCAGGCCAAGCTCGCGTAGGTGACACGCCGGATGGATCGTCGCGGAGGAATCGTGGCGAGCGCCCATCGCCGCCAGGTCGACGCGCAGAACCCGTGAGAGGAACTCCACGAACTCATAGGTCCTCCCCGCCAGCCCCCTCGCGCGGGCGGCGTACGTCGCGTCGTCCTTCAGAAGCTCCGGCGCGTGCACCTTCATCATCGCCGCACACGAGCCCGACGGCGTGACGATCGCGTCGAACCCTTCAAACACGTCGATCCAGCGCCTCGCCAGGACGGCCGCGTCGGCGTGGTGCCCCGTGTTGAACATCGGCTGTCCGCAGCAGGTCTGGGCCGACGGAAAGTGCACGCGGCAGCCGAGCCGCTCCAGCACCAGCGTGGCGGCCACGCCCGCCCTCGGGGCGAATTGCTCGGTCAGGCAGGTGATGAAAAGAGCGACGTTCAAGGGTTTTTCGTGGCCTTTCAACCCGCCCGCAACGCAGTGGGGAGGCTGGGATGACCGGTTTGGCTGGGAATGTTGATTTGGGATTGAGACACGGATGCCCGATTTTGACTGAATATGCTTGAAATTGTTGGGATATCCCGTAACCTTGGCAAGCGGAAAGTGTCTGGCTCGCACGATTCGCCGCGCCAACTGTTCGCCGGCGGTTGCGAGTTGGTGTTCTGTCTGGTTTGATGGGGGAGCGATGTCACGACAGCCTTCAGAGTACCGTCATGTTCGCCACCTGTGGGACGACGCCAAGGCCGGGGCAATGGACCCATTGGCCCGCCTCGTGTACCGCTCGAACATCCTGGGAAGCGATCAACGCATCACCAACACCGGTGGCGGCAACACGTCGTCCAAGATCCGGGAACGCGATCCGCTCACGGGTGAGACGCTCGACGTCCTCTGGGTCAAGGGCAGCGGCGGCGACCTTCGCACCGCCAACAAGGGGCTCTTCGCCTCGCTCTACATGTCAAAGCTGGAGGGGCTCCAGCGTGTCTGGGGCAACGCTCCGACCCGCGGCCCGAAGACCCCTATCGAAGACGAGATGGTCGGTGCATACTCGCACTGCACATTCAACCTGAATCCGCGCGCCTCGTCGATCGACACGCCCCTCCACGCGTTTGTGCCGCGTCGCCACGTCGATCACATGCACCCGAACGCGGTGATCTCGATCGCGGCGTGCGCCCGCGGCGCAGAACTAACCCGCGAGGTTTACGGCGATGACGTGATCTGGACCCCATGGCAGCGCCCGGGCTTCGATCTCGGCCTCGTCCTCAAGAACATCTGCGAGAAGCACCCAAAGGCCAGGGGCGTGGTGCTGGGCCAGCACGGCCTGATCAACTGGGCCGACGACGACAAGGCGTGCTACGAGCTGACCCTCGAGCTGATCGAAAAGGCCGCCCGGTTCATCGAGGCCCGCGACAAGGGAGACAAGACCTTCGGCGGCCCGCGTTGCGCGCCCATGCCCGCCGAAAAACGCGACGAATTGCTGGCGGACATCCTTCCCTGGCTGCGCGGCAAGATCTCCGCGGAGCGTCGCTTCATCGGCACGGTCCAGACCGACGACACGATCCTGCGGTTCGTGTGCTCGAGCGACGCGCCGCGTCTGGCGATGCTCGGCACTTCGTGCCCCGACCACTTCCTCCGCACCAAGATCCGCCCCATGCTCGCCGATTGGCTGCCCGGCCAGTCGATCGATCAGCTCAGGGCCGCGCTCGAGGCGGGCCTGACGCAGTACCGCAAGGACTACGCGGCGTACTACGAGCGCTGCAAACGTCCCGATTCGCCCGCGATGCGCGACCCGAACCCGACGGTCATCCTGATCCCCGGCGTGGGCATGATCGCGTGGGGCAAGAACAAGAGTGAGTCGCGCGTCACGGCCGAGTTCTACAACTGCGCCGTCGAGGTCATGCGCGGGAGCGAGGCGATCGACCGCTACATCGCGCTCCCCGAGCAGGAAGCGTTCGACATCGAGTACTGGCTGCTCGAAGAGGCCAAGCTCAAACGCATGCCGCCCGAGCCAGAGATGGGCCGGAAGGTCGCGGTGGTCATCGGCGCGGGCAACGGTATCGGCAAGGCGGTCGCGCACCGCGTCGCCAAGGACGGCGCCCATGTCGTTTGCGCCGACCTTGCGATGAACGACGCGGAAGCCACCGCCGCCGAGCTCGTCAAGCTGCACGGCGAGGGGATCGGCGTCGCGGGCTCGGGAGTGTCTTCGTGCGGGCCGGCCCTGGCGGCCCAGGTCGACATCACCAACCGCGCCAGTGTTCGCGCCATGCTCCGCCGCGCCCTCATGGCCTACGGCGGGATCGACATGCTCATCGTCACCGCCGGCGTCTATGTCGCGCCCGACGCGGCGGGCTCGATCAGCGATGAGGCGTGGAAGAAGACCTTTGATGTCAACGTGATGGGCTCGTACCTCATCGCCGACGAGGCGACCGCGCTCTTCCGCTCGCAGGGCCTTCGCACCAGCATGGTGCTCACAACCAGCGTCAACGGCATGGTGTCGAAGCGCGGCAGCTTTGCCTACGACACCAGCAAGGCTGCGGCCAATCACCTGGCGCGAGAGCTCTCGATCGAGCTTGCGCCGCTGGTGCGTGTCAACGCGGTGGCGCCCGCGACCGTCGTCGCGGGCTCGACGATGTTCCCGCGCGATCGCGTGATCGCCTCGCTGATCAAGTACAAGATCGCGTTCGACGAGAAGGCCGACACCGAGGCGCTGCGCGCCAAGCTCGCCGACTTCTACGCCCAGCGGACGCTGACCAAGACGCCGATCACGCCCGCCGATCAGGCCGAGGCGATCTGGTTCCTGGCCAGCGATCGCTCGTCGAAGACGACGGGCCAGGTCTTCTGCGTGGACGGCGGTCTGGTCGAGGCGTTCATGCGTTAGCACAGCCGCGGCCGCTCCGGTCGCGGTCGGAGACTCTGATTGGTGGCACGCGGGTCCATCGCGATCGATCTTGGCGCGGAATCGGGGCGCGTCATGGTCGGGGTTCTTCGCGCGGGCGAACTGTCGCTCCACGAGGCGCACCGCTTTCTCCACGCGCCGGCGCCCATGCCCGGCGCTCAAACGTGGGACCTCCCGCTCATCTGGCGTGAAATCCGCGGAGGATTGAAGCGTGCCGCGGGCTGGGCGGTTCAGCACGACGTGGAAATTGCAAGCGTCGGCGTCGACACCTGGGGCGTGGACTTTGCCCTGCTCGGCAAGGACGGGGCGATGCTCGCGCTGCCGCGCTGCTATCGCAATCCGGAACACGCCGAGGGCCTGGCCCTGCTTGACAAGAAACTCGGCCGGGCCGGGATCTATGGCCTGACGGGCATCCGTTCGATGGCGTTGAACACGTCCTCGCAACTCGCGGGCTGGATCGAGCGTGAACCGTCGATATTCCAGGCCGCGGGGCGGTTGCTCTTCATGCCCGACCTCTTCCATTTCATGCTGAGCGGCGTGGCGTGCACGGAGCAATCGATCGCCTCGACCTCGCAGCTGCTCGACGCCAGGACGCGCGATTGGTCGGGCGACGTGCTGCGAGCGATCGGCTTGCCCCGCGAGATCCTGCCCAGCATCGCCCAGCCCGGCACGTCGCTCGGCCCATTGCTTCCCGAGATCGCGCGAGACACGGGCCTTGCGCCCTCCATCCGGGTGATCGCGCCCGCCGCGCACGACACCGGGAGCGCCGTCGTCGGCACGCCGCTCTCGGGCGAGCAGAGTTGCTATCTCTCCAGCGGCACGTGGTCGCTTCTCGGCGTTGAACTCGATCGCGCGATAGTCAGCGACGAGGCCCGCGCCGCCGAGTTCACCAACGAGCACGGCGTATCGGGCACGACCCGCTTCCTCAAGAACGTCATCGGGCTCTGGCTCGTGCAGGAGATCAAGCGCGACCTGGCCCGCCGCGGCGTGGACATGAATTATGAGCAGCTCGCCGCCGAAGCCGAGCGGGCCGCGCCGTTCCGCTCGCGGGTCAACGTCGACGCGCCGGAACTGACGCTCGCGGGCGACATGATCAAGAAAGTGCAGTCCCTCGCGAAGCAGGTCGGTGATCCGGAACCGACCACCCCCGGCGAACTCGTGCGAGCGTGCCTCGAAGGGCTCGCGGCCGCCTACGCGAGGACGATCGACCAGATCGAGCGCATCACGGGCCGAACCATCGCCACGATCCACCTGGTCGGCGGCGGAGTGAAGAACACGCTGCTGAACCAGATGACCGCTGACGCGACCGGCCGCTGTGTGCTCGCGGGCCCGAGCGAAGCGACCGCGATGGGCAACGTCATGGTGCAGTTGATGGGACTCGGCGACGTCGCCGGCCTCGCGCAGGCGCGCGAGGTCGTTCGGAAGTCGTGTCAGCCGACGGAGTATTCGCCCAGACGCGAGCCGGGCTGGGGGCGGCTGGTCGGTCGGGCGCTGGAGACGACACGATGAAGAAGCAGGCAACACCGCCCACGGACCTGGTCGAGCTGTCGCGGGCTTTAGGCGATCCCGATCTTGCGATCCTGAGCGAGGGGAACGCCTCGTGCCGCGCCGACGACGGCACGTTTTGGATCAAAGCCAGTGGCGCATGCCTGGCGACGCTCGGCGAGACCGAACTGGTGAGGATGCAAAGCGAGCCGATCACTCGGTTGCTCAACGAACGTGCCAGCGACGAGCAGGTCGCGGAGTGTCTCCGCAGGTCGAAAGTCGACGACGGGCGGACCACCCGCGCCTCGATCGAAGCGACCATGCACGCCGCGCTGCTGGAGTTCGACGGCGTGTCATGGGTCGGGCACACGCATCCCTCGGCGATCAACGCGATCACATGCTCGCTGCGGTTCGGCGAGTTGCTCGCCGGTCGCGTGTTTCCTGAGGAGGTTGTCGTGCTCGGGCCCGCGTCGCTGCTCGTCGAGTACGCCGACCCCGGCGTGCCGCTCGGACTCGCCGTGCGCGAGGGTGCACGCGAGTATCTGAAAAAATACCGCCAGCCTCCGAGGGCGATCTACCTGAAGAATCACGGGTTCATCGCGGCCGGCTCCAGCGCGCGCGACGTTCTGAACATCACGATGATGGCGGTGAAGAGCGCGAAGGTCCGCAGTGCGGCCGCCCTGCTGGGTGGGCTCAATTTCATGAGCGACGCGGATGTCCGGCGCATGAGCGCACGCGCGGACGTTGACTATCGCAAGAAGCTCATGGTCGAGCGGGAGCTTTCCAGGTGAGCACGCCGACACGATTCTCCGATGCCAGCGCCGAGTTCGCCGCGATGGGCGTCGACGCCGAGGCCGCCCTGCGCGCGATGTCGAAGTATGCCGTCTCCGTTCACTGCTGGCAGGGCGACGACGTGCGCGGCTTTGAGAACGCCGGCGAATCACTCGGCGGCGGGCTCGCGGTCACCGGCTCCTATCCCGGCGCGGCACGCACGCCCGACGAACTGCGCAAGGACGCCGCGAAGGCGATGAGCCTAATCCCGGGCCGACACCGCTTCAGCCTCCACGCGATCTACGCCGAAACCGATGGAAAGAAGATCGATCGCGACGCGGTCGCACCCGAGCACTTCGCGCGCTGGATCGCCTGGGCCCATGAGCTCGGCATCGCCCTGGACCTTAACCCGACCTACTTCGCACACAAGCTCGCAAGCAGTGGCATGACGCTCGCGCACCCAGACGCCAAGGTACGCGATTTCTGGATCCACCACGGGAAAGCGTGCCGGCGCATCGGCGCGAGTTTCGGTCGCGCGCTGGATTCCGCGTGCGTGACAAACGTGTGGATACCCGACGGCATGAAGGACACACCCGCGGACCGCTGGGCTCCGCGCGAGCGTCTCGTCTCTTCGCTCGATGCGGTCTTCGCCGAGCCAATCGATCGCTCCATCCACCGCGATTGCGTCGAACCCAAGCTCTTCGGCATTGGGAGCGAGTCGTTCGTCGTCGGCTCGCACGAGTTTTACCTTGGTTACGCCGCCGCACGAAAGATCATGCTCTGCCTCGACGCCGGGCACTACCACCCCACCGAGGGAATCGCCGATAAGATCTCCGCCGCCCTGCCGTGGGTCGACGGCATCCTGCTCCATGTCTCGCGGGGCGTGCGCTGGGACAGCGACCACGTTGTTACGCTGACCGACGACCTCCGCGAGATTGCGACCGAGGGCGTCCGCGCCGGCGAACGGATTCGGTTCGGGCTCGATTACTTCGACGCCAGTATCAATCGCGTGGCGGCGTTGGCGATCGGCGCCCGCGCATTGCTCAAGGCGATCTTGATCGCGCTGCTGTCGCCGAGGGCGAAGCTGGGTGCGGCGGAAGCCGCCGGAGACTACACCGAGCGGCTCGCCCTCCAGGAAGCCGCGAGGCTCTTGCCGTACGGCGTGCTCTGGGACGAGCATTGCCGCCGGAGCGGCGTGCCGGTCGAGTCCGCGTGGCTGGCCGAGGTCAGACGCTACGAGCGCGACGAATTGTCGCGGCGCGGGTAAGCTGCGGCCGACGTGAGGGAGGACCTCGTGCCGGACGCGCTCAGGCTGTCCAATCTGTCCAAGTCCTTCGGCGGGGTTCGCGCCCTGCGGGACGTCTCGTTCGATGTTCAACCCGGCGAGGTCCACTCCCTCGTGGGTGAGAACGGCGCGGGTAAATCGACGCTCATCAATATCGTCGCCGGCGCGATCCGAGCCGACGCGGGCGAGCTTTGCGTTCGCGGCCGGATTGTCGGTGATCCAAGCCCCGACGCCATGCGGGCGATGGGCATCGCCGTGATCCACCAGCACCCCTCGCTCTTCCCGCACGTCTCGGTCGCGGAGAATATCGCGATGGGCTGGGAGTCAAGGCGTGCGGCGGCCATGATCGACCACGCGGAGCGCCGACGCAGGGCCGAGGACGTGCTCGAGCGCATCGGCGCGCGTATCACGCCCGAGACCGAGGCGGGGCGGCTCTCCTTCGCGCAGCAGCAACTCGTCGAGATCGCACGGGCGCTCGCGGGCGACGCGTCGATCATCCTGTTCGACGAGCCGACCGCGGGCCTGGGTGTTGACGACGCGCAGCGCCTCTTCGATCTGATCCGCAAGCTCAAGCAGCAGAACGCGGCCATCGTCTATATCTCGCACCGCCTCGAAGAGCTCCCCGCGATCGCGTCTCGCGTCACCGTGCTGCGCGACGGCCAGCACGTCGCGACACGTGCGATGAGCGAGCTCTCGCGCGATGCGATCGTGTCGCTCATGGTCGGCCGGGAGTACGCGGCACCCGCGATTGCATCAGCGAATGGTCGAAGGTCCGTGCAAGCCAGTGCCGCTCCACGCGCCTTCGACGACGACGCGACCGGGAGCGATGAATCGCAGCGACCAGCGAGCGCTCCGCCGCTCCTGGAGCTAAAGGGCCTTTCGTGTTCCGCGTCCGGCGTGCGCGACGTCTCGCTGGCGATCCGCGCGGGCGAGGTTCTGGGCATCGCGGGGCTTGTCGGCTCGGGGCGAACCGAGATGGCACGCGTCATCGCCGGGCACGAGCCTGCCGACAGTGGTCAGATGCTCGTTGAAGGGAGTGCATGCCGAGTACGCTCGCCGCTCGATGCGGCAAGGCTTGGGATCGGCTATCTGCCCGAAGACCGTCGCCGCGACGGCGTAATCGGCGACATGACGGTCACAGAAAACGTCAACGCCGCAACGATGTCGGGCACGGATCGCGTTTCCATGCTGCTCGGGCTTATCGATCGATCGCGAGAGCGTGCCTCCGCTTCGGACTCGATCTCGCGATTCGACGTGCGCCCACCGGCCGCGGACGCGCTCGTCTCTTCTTTGTCGGGCGGGAATCAGCAGAAGATCGCGATCGCGCAGCGGGCCGCCGCGAAGCCACGCATCCTGATCCTCGACGAACCGACGCAGGGCGTCGATGTCGCCGCCAAGGCCGAGATTCATCGCATCATCCGCGAGATGGCGAGCGCCGGCGCCGGCGTGCTCATGATCTCGTCCGATCTCGGCGAGGTGCTCTCGATGAGCGACCGCGTCGGCGTGATGCACGCGGGGCGCCTGGTCGACGTGCTCGACCGAGCCGATGCAACGCCCCAGCGCGTGATGTCCCTTGCGGTGGGGGGCGAGGCATGAGTTCCACATGGGCCAGAACGCTCGCGCTGCTCGGTGCGATCGGCGTGCTGCTGGCGCTCCTGGCGTGGCGTGCCCCCAGCTTCTTTGATTTGGCGAACGTGCTCTCCATCGTGGTCGGCGCGGCCCCGCTCCTCGTCGCCGCGATCGGCGCGACTCTGGTTATTGTCACGCGCCAGATCGATGTCTCGATCGGGTCGCAATTCAGCCTGTGCGCCGTCGGCGCCGGCATGATGGTGACCGCGGGCGTGCCGATCCCGCTTGCCATCATCGCCGCGGTCCTCCTCGGCGCCGCACTCGGCCTGGCGAATGGGCTTCTCGTCGGCGTCGTCAAGCTCCCGGCAATCGTCGCCACGCTCGGCACCATGGTCATCTGGCGCGAGCTGCTCCGCTGGTGGCGTGAGGGCGAATTCGTTCACAATCTCCCCGCGGGGTTTCAGTGGTTCGGGCTTTCGCAGACCAGCGGCCAAGTCATGGTTGTCGCTACCGCTCTGGCGCTCTGGTGCGCGATCGCACTGGCCGCACGCTACACGCATCCAGGGCGCGACGTGTTCCTTGTCGGCTCAAATCCAGAAGCCGCTCGTCTCCTCGGGCTCCGACCAACCCGCGTGATCGTCGGCGTGTTCGTTCTTAGCGGCATCACCGCCGCCCTCGCCGCCGTCCTCGGTTCGGTGCGCTTCGGCGACATCGATCCCGGCGCGGGCGCGGGGCTGGAACTCCGCGCGATCGCGGCCGCGGTTGTCGGCGGCGCCGCGGTCTCGGGAGGTCGGGCCTCGATGCTCGGTATGCTCCTTGGCGTGGTCCTGCTGTCAATCATCGGGCCCGCGCTCGTCTTCCTGGGAGTGCAACCTCAGTGGGAGCGCGTGATCCAGGGGCTCATCATCCTGATCGCGGTTGGTGCAGACGTTTCAGCGCGGAGGTCCCGCGCATGAGCAGCCCCGCCACCAGCACGCCAGCCTTGACCACCGTCGCGCCGCGCAGCCTGCTCCTGGCGATCGCTCTTGCGCTCCTCGTGGCGTTCTTCGGCGTGATCGGCACGAACTTCTTCACGGCTCAAAACGCCTTCGAAATCGGCCGTCTTTCGGTCGAACTCGGCCTGCTGTCGCTCGCCCTCACGCCCGTCATCATGACCGGCGGCATCGATCTTTCGGTCGGCGCACTCATGGCGCTTTCCGCCGTCGTGATGGGCCTCCTGTGGCGTGACGCCGGATGGCCGCTCTCGCTCGCTTCCTGCGCCGGCGTCGCCGTCGGCGGCCTCGGTGGGCTCCTCAACGCCACGCTCGTCACGCGCGCCAAGATCCCGCCTCTCATCGTCACGCTCGGCACGCTCTGGCTCTTCCGCGGAAGCGCCGAGGCCATCACGCGCGGCGTCGACACCGTCACCGGCTTTCCCGATTGGTTCCTCTCGCTCGGCCAGGGCTATCTCGGCGGCGTATTTCCCACGCAACTCCCCATCCTGATCGTCGCCGCCATCCTGTTCTGGCTGCTTGTTCACCGCGCGATCGCGGGCCGCACCTGGACCATGATCGGCTTCTCCGAATCCGCAACACGACACGCGTGTGTGGACGTCGAGCGTTCGCTCACGCTCGCGTACACGCTGAGCGGCCTCTCCGCGGGCCTCGCGTCCGTTGTCTACGTCGCTCACATCGGGCAAGCCAAGGCCGACGCAGGAAGCGGCTACGAACTCTCCGCGATCACCGCCGTCGTGCTCGGGGGAACGTCGATCGCGGGCGGGCGCGGGAGCATCGCGGGCACCCTCCTTGGTCTTTTCACCATCGCGGTGCTGCAGAACGGCGTTCGATTGGCCGACGGCCCGGCGGAACTCGCCGGCGTCTTGACGGGCGGCGTGCTCCTGGCGAGCATCGCGGCGGATCGTGCGGGAAAACGGGCGGAAGCCGGCGCGAGATCTCACGCCGAAGACGCGGAGCTTGACATGAAGAACTCGCAATTGGCGGCGTTGTGCGTCGTGATCCTCGTGGCGGCCGGGCTGGTCGCGGGAAGCAACTGGATGCTCGCCCGATCATTCCAGAGCGTGCGTGACCACGCCACGGAAACGAAGGCCGCGCCGAATCCTTCAACGCGGGCCGCGGAACCAACGCCCGAGCCCGCACGCAAGCCCCTCACCGTTGCCATGATGCCCAAGAGCAAAGGCAACGCGTACTTTATCGCCTGCCGGAAGGGGGCGGAAGAGGCGGCCAAGGACCTCGGTATCGATCTGATCTGGGACGGCCCGACCGAGACCGATCCCGCCAAGCAGAGCGAGGTCGTCGACGCCTGGATCACCCGCGGCGTGGATGTCATCGCCGTCTCGGTCGAGAACCGCGAGGCCCTTTCGGGGGTGCTGCGCAAGGCGCGCTCGCGTGGCATCAAGGTCATAACCTGGGACGCCGACGCCGAGCCAGACGCCCGCGACTTCTTCGTCAACCAGGCGACGCCCCAGGGCATCGGCTTCACGCTCATGGACAACGCCGCCCGCCTCCTCAACAACAAGGGTCAATTCGCGATCGTTACGGCGTCGCTCACCGCCGCCAATCAGAACGAGTGGCGCAAGCACATCGAGGCTCGCCTCAAGGAGAAGTACCCCGACATCAAGCTCGCCGGCGTTCAGCCCTGCGACGATCAGCAGAGCAAGGCGTTCGAAGTCACCACGTCGATTCTCAACTCGAATCCCGATGTGAAGCTCATCATGGCGATCTGCTCACCGGGCGTTCCCGGCGCCGCCGAGGCCGTGAAGCAACTCGGGCGAAAGGACGTCAAGGTCATCGGGCTCGGCTTGCCCAACGACAACAAGCGGTTCGTGAAGGAAGGCATCACCGACGGCGTGGTTCTCTGGAACACCATGGACCTCGGATACCTCGCGGTGCACGCCGCGAACGCCATCTGCCGTGGCGAGCTGAAGCCGGGCCAATCGCAACTCAAGGCGGGAAAGCTCGGAACCAAGGACGTTGTTGGCGACAACGTGATGCTCGGTACGCCCTTCACATTCGACAAGAGCAATATCGATCAGTTCGACTTCTGACGGGTGCATCCGGCGCCTGTCCGCGAGCTCGAGGCCGCTCCATCTAGACACAGCACGCACGCGCGGGCTCGGCAACCATGCGTTCGGTATCGGTACGAACCAGCGACGGCAACGCTCGGCCAAAGCTGCGCCTTGCGAGTCATCACACGTGAGTATTACATCAACTTGCACTTCATCTCGCTATCGATATCCTAGCCGCTGAAGGAGGGATCTATGGCAAATGGCACGTCCCGCGCTAACGACAATGCCGCTCTCCGCATCAACTCCGAGCACGCCGGCATGATCGGTGAGGCCGCGGGAGAAGCCGACTCAAAGCTCGAGGACGCCATCGCCCTGTGCCTCTCGGGCGGCGGGTACCGCGCCATGATCTTCCACGTCGGCACACTCTGGCGGCTGAACGACGCGGGCGTGCTCCCCGGACTCTCGCGAGTCTCCTGCGTGTCGGGCGGCTCGATTACCGGCGCTGCGCTCGGCCTGGCGTGGACCAAGCTCGCGGCGGGCGCATTCTCTCGTGCCGCATTCATCCAGCATGTCGTCACGCCGCTCCGCACGATGGCCGCCACCAACGTCGACGTCGAGTCGATCCTCATCGGCATGATCCTTCCCGCCGTCACCGTGGGCGACATGGTCGCGCGGGAGTATCGCAAGGTGCTCTTCGGGAACGCGACACTGCAGGAGCTGCCGGATTCGCCGCGCTTCGTGTTCAACGCGACCAACGTGCAGAGCGGCGCGCTCGTCCGTTTCAGCAAGCCCTACATCTGGGATTGGCGCGTCGGCAAGGTGCCTTCGCCGCGCACCGAACTCGCCGTCGCGGTCGGCGCGTCATCCGCGTTCCCGCCCGTGCTCTCGCCCGTCACGCTGAAGTTCAAAGAGAGCGACTTTGAGCCGAACTCGGGCGGCGGCCTGCAGCGACCGCCCTTCACCACGCGCATGGTGCTCAGCGACGGCGGTGTGTACGACAACCTCGGCCTGGAAACTGCGTTCAAACGCTGCCGGACGCTTCTCGTCAGCGATGCCGGCGGGCAGATGCAGGCCGACGAGGACCCCGCCGAAAACTGGGCCAGCCACAGCAAGCGCGTGCTCGACCTGGTCGACAACCAGGTGCGCAGCCTGCGCAAGCGTCAACTGCTCGACGCATTCTCTTCGAGCGACCCCGAGCACCGCCGCAGCGGCGCGTTCTGGAGCGTGCGCAGCGATATCGCCAACTACCAGCTTGCGGACGCGTTCCCGGCACCGTTCGATCGCACACAAGAGCTCGCCCGCATCCCGACGCGCCTCGACGCCATGGACGACGACCTGCAGAAGCGATTGATCAACTGGGGGTACGTGATCACCGACGCCGCGATCCGCAAGCACTGGGACCCCACGATCGCAAAGCCCGCCGAGCTGCCGTATCCCGAGGCCGGAATCTGATCGAGGGGACGGTGTTCACGTCGGGTTTTGTGGCGGCGTGGGTTTGCGGACGAGTGTGCGCAATTTTCAGTGAAAATCGCGGCTTGCGGCCGCGATGCTCGTGCTAGCGATCTGGATGCTGCGGAGATGGTGAACCACAACATGAACGACTTCTCCTTCTCGCTCGACGATGCCAGTCGCGGCGAGTACACGGGCGTGGCGGGCGGCGGCACGGTACCGCTCGTAGACCTTCGGGCGAACGATCAGGTTGGCGATGCCGGTTTCGTCTTCGATCGTAATGAACACCATTCCGCTGGCGGCGCCGGGGCGCTGCCGAACCAGGACCAGACCCGAGACGCTCACACGCTGTCCCTCCTGGGTGCGCCGGACGCGCCAGGATCGCGAACGTGCCGCACGACGTCGCCGCCAGTTGCAAGCGTCTCGAGGCCGCCGCGTCGAACCCCGATCCGTCTCGGCTGCCACGGCCACTCCGGAACATCGCAACGCAGCTTCGACCAGCCACAGGCGCGCCCCCGCCTCGGGCGCATCGACCCACAGCGCGCGATCCGTGGCGCCCAGGCGGCGACGGCGGCCTGGCCAAAGAGCCACACACGCCGACCGATCCAGACCGACCAGCGAGGTTCACCCGCTTGGGATTGATAGGCTCGACGTATCAGGTGCGCGACGATCAGAAGTGGAGGGGTCCAATCGCAGGCCGAATTTCGTCGACCGCCGATCCCGTAGCACTCGTGAATCGCACCGCTACTCAACCCCGCGTGCCAATGCGGAATCGACCTGCATCCACCCGGTCCTGATCGGCGCCGTCGCAGCGTTTCGGCCGGAGGTCTCGATCGCACGGAGACGCTCGGCAAGCTGCTTGATCGCGGTCGTTTTCCCGATTATGGGAGCATTCCGTTAGGGTATCAAAAGACCCGAACGAAATCAAAACAAAAAACCTTCACTCTCATCGGGCTCCGCAATCCTGCCCACCACTTCAGGAGCGTCGATCGTGGGGCTATTCACGAGACGGCGCACGGGGAACATCTCAAAGCCATTCCAGGACCTGGCTTCCAGCAGCCGGGCCCTCTCTGCGTCTCCCAGTGCCACACCCTCCAGCCACCGATCGAAGTCGGGTTCATCAATCATGACCGGCATGCGATCGTGCAGCCGTGACATCAGGTCATTGGGCGAAGTGGTGATGATGGTGAAAGACTCGATCGATGTCGAGTCGATGACGCAGCGATCCCAGAGCCCCGCCAGTGCGAAGGGCTCGCCATCTGCGCGAGCGATCAAATAGGGCTGCTTGGTCTTCCTGTCCCGGAGCACGCGCCATTCGTAGAAACCGCTCACAGGAACCAGGCAGCGCTGCCTCGAAAACGCGACGCGGAACGCCGATTTGACGCCGACTGTTTCCGCGCGCGCGTTCACATGACGATTGCCGATCGCGGGGTCGTCCGCCCAGGACGGCAGGAGCCCCCATCGAAGCAGATCGCCCTGCCTCGTGCCGTCGGCGGAGAGACGGACCACCGGAGCCGATTGACTGGGGGCCACGTTGAAGCGCGGCGTGAGTTCAACGCTCAGCCAGCGGATCAGGCCCATCAGTTCGGCGAGCCGCCGCCATGTGTACCGATAGGTGAATCGTCCGCACATCGCGGCCACAATAGCAGCATGAGCGTGCTTGGATTCCAAACACCGTTGCTGAGCGGCAGAGCTGCGCTGGCTCAAGGCGGCGACGAGGCCCAACGAAAAACCCCTCGCGGGGCGAGGGGTGAGTGGAGACTGATTCCTGGATCTGATTCGGGTTGCTCCGGGCCGCGATGATCAGCCCAGCGTTTGCCTCATCAGTTCATGCTCATGCCTAGGTTCTTGGCGAGGAAGGCCCAGGTGTCGGCCAGTTCCTCGATGCGCTTGGCGGTGGGCTTGCCCGCGCCGTGCCCGGCGCGGACATCGATGCGGATGAGCACGGGCGACGGGCCGGTCTGGCTCGCCTGAAGGGCCGCGGCGAACTTGAAGCTGTGCGCGGGCACGACGCGGTCGTCATGGTCGCCGGTGGTGATGAGGGTCGGCGGCCACTTGGCGTCCTTGGTGCGGAGCGCGACGTGGTACGGGCTGTACTTGTACACGGCCTCGAAGACGGCCTTGTCGGCCTCGGTGTCGCCGTAGTCGCTCTTCCAGGCCCAGCCGATGGTGAACTTCTGGAACCGGAGCATGTCGAGCACGCCGACGGCCGGGAGGCACGCGCCCCAGAGGTCGGGGCGCTGGGTGACCATGGCGCCGATGAGCAGGCCGCCGTTGGAGCCGCCCTGGCAGGCGATCTTGCCCTTGCTGGTGTACTTCTGGGCGATCAGGTATTCGGCGGCGGAGATGAAGTCGTCGAAGACGTTCTGCTTCTGGGTCAGGGTGCCGGCCTTGTGCCAGTCCTCGCCGTATTCACCGCCACCGCGGATGTTGGCGACGACGTAGACGCCGCCCATCTCGAGCCAGGCGAGGGTGCCGGGGCTGAAGCCGGGCGTGAGCGGGATGTTGAACCCGCCGTAGCCGTAGAGCAGAGTGGGGTTGTTGCCGTCGAGCTTGGCGGTCTTCTTGTGGACGATGAACATCGGGACCTTGGTGCCGTCCTTGGAGGCGTAGAATTCCTGCTTGACGACGTAGTCAGCGGGATTGAACTTGACGGCGGGCGCCTTCCAGAGCTTGCTCTCGCCGGTCTTGACGTCGTAGCGGAAGATCTGGGGCGGGACGTTGTAGCTGGTGAACGAGTAGAAGGTCTCGGACTCGGTGCGCTTGCCGCCGAAGCCGCCCGCGGTGCCGATGCCGGGGAACTTCACGTCGCGGACGAGCTTGCCCGCGGTGTCGAACTGCTTGACCTGGGTCTTGGCGTCCTTGAGGTAGTTGGCGAAGAAGAAGTCGCCGACCATGCCGACGCTCTGGAGGGTTTCGGGCGCCTGCGGGATCAGCTCTTTCCAGCTGGCGCGGGCGGGCTTGGTGAGGTCGATGCAGATCACGCGGGAGCGCGGCGCATCGAGGTTGGTGGACAGATAGGCGTTGGTACCGTCGTTGCCGACCCACTCGTAGCTGGCGTCAAAGTCGTTGAGCAACTCGACGAAGCCGAAGGACGCGTTGCCCTGCGCAGCGACCAGCTCCGCACGTTTGGCGCGAAGACCCTTGATGAGTTCCTCGGTCTTGGCCTTGTCGGCGCCGGCATCGAGCGCGGCGACGCCGGACTGGATCTGCGTCTCGATGGCGCGGATCTGCTTGTCCTGGTCGGTCGGCGCGGCGGTCAGCGGGTGCGACTTGAGGTCGCGGACGTACAGACGGTTCTTGGGGTCGGTGCCTTGCGAGATGCTGAGCACGAGGAAGCGGCCGTCCTCGGAGACGCCGCCGCCGATGCCCCATTCCTTCTGGTCCGGGCGTTCATAGATGAGGACGTCCTGCGCCTGGGGCGTGTTGACCTTGTGGAAGTAGAGCTTCGGGTAGTAGTTCACCGCGGTGAGCTCGGCGCCCTGCTTGGGCTCGTCGTAGCGGCTGTAGAAGAAGCCGCTCCCGTCCTTCATCCAGCTGGCGCCGGAGAACTTGACCCAGCGCAGCTCGTCCGGCAGGTCCTTGCCCGTGGCGATCTCGCGGACTTTCCAGATGTTCCAGTCCGAGCCGGCCTCCGCGATGCCGTAGGCCATGTACTTGCCGTCCTCGGTGACCGAGGTGCCGGCGAGGGCGGCCGTGCCGTCGGCCTTCAGCGTGTTGGGGTCGAGCAGGACGCGCCCCTTGTCATCGAGCTTGTCGGTGACATAGAGGACGCCCTGGTTCTGAAGACCGGAGTTGTAGCTGTAGAAGTACTTGCCGCCGTCTTTGCCCGGCGCGCTGAACTTCTCGTAGTTCCAGAGTTCCTTGACGCGTGCCTCGATGGCGTCGCGTTGCGGGATCGCGGCCAGGTAGGGCATGGTGATCTTGTTCTGCGCCTCGATCCATGCGCGGGTTTGGGCCGAGTCGGAGTCCTCGAGCCAGCGGTACGGATCAGCGACGGGCGTCCCGTGGTAGTAGTCGACGAAGTACGTTTCGGCCTTGGGGTACGTGATGGCCGGCTGGGCCCAGGCGCTGGAGACCAGCGAGAGGCCGGCTGCGGCGATCACCCAACGAGAGGTTGCCATGCGATTCTCCTGTCCGGTGCGTGAAGTTTCTGACACTGAATACCGCTGAGCGGGACCCGGGTTTCCCAAATAGTACGAATCGATCCATCGGGCGGATGCCGCCCGGGGGAGCCCGACCCACGACAAGGGTAGGGCCTACGCGATGCCGGCCATGCGCCGGACGCTGGAAGGGGACTCGGCCTGCCCCGTTCGGGCCGAGAGCAGGGCCGTCTGGCTCAGCACCAGGGCTGATTCCAGGTTGACCGGGGCGGCGTCCGGCTGACCGGGCTCCAGCAATCGGGAGAGGGACTCCGCCAAGGTGGCGGCGGCATGGTCGGGTGGCGGCGAGCCCCTCCGGCGCGAGGCCGGGCGCGACTCGTCAAGCTTCTGACCGGCGGGATCCGTCCACTCAAAGCCGTCCTCGAAAATCCGGAGTCGTCCCGCGTTGCCGATGATCGTCGTGCTGCGGTTGAATCGACCGGCCTGGTTGGAAAGAGCCAGGCACGCGGCCCGCGCGTCGGCGAAGCGCATGTTCACCGTCAGATCGCCGTGCAAGTCGCGGAGCGATTCACCCGGGAGCGAGTGGAGCCCGGCGGCCTTGGGGCCGACGTACGCCGCGTCGATCGTCTCAGGCTCGCCCATCAGCGCGACAACGAGGTCCATGGCGGCAAACAGACGAGCCCCCAGCGAGCCCTCGGCCGGCGTGGCCCAGGCCTCGTGGACCAGCAGTCGCGGCGGAACCAGCGATTGCACGATGTCGGCCGCGTTGCGATAGGCGGATGAAAACCGGATCAGCGGCACGAGCCGGATGCAATCGGTGGGGCGAGCTGGCGGCGGCTCTTCTCCCGCCAGGCCCGGACCTCCCAGGGCGAGTGCCGACGCGGGGATGGGTTCGAGCGACGCGACGCGCACGCCGCGTTCGCGTGCGGCGAGCAGGGCGCTGGTGTCGTCGTCGCCGGGATTGGCTGCGAAGTCGCCCGGATCGAGCATCCAGACGATCGATGCGCGATCGGGCGAAGCGTCGGCGTCGGGCGCGGGAAGACGGGCCGTCGCGATCGCCAGGCGAAGATCGTCAATGGCGGGGCAGCCGAGTTCGGCTGCGATCGACGTCGCCTGCCCGCGCGAGGGCGAGCCGGCGGCCGCGAATGAGAGCCCGGCGGCCTCGGCGACGGCGCGCGCCAGCGCGACCTGGTCGGGGCGCAGCCAAGCGATGACGCGATGGGAGGCGGGCGTCGGCACGGCCGAAGATGGTACCGCGCGCGGGCCGCCGGTGGGGGACCGGCGTGGTGAGGCGGGTCGTCGTATCATCCTGCAACGGTGCGGCAGACGGCCGCGGGAGGCTGTCGGGCCTCCTGAGGAAAGTCCGAGCACGAAAGGACACGGTGGTGGGTAACGCCCACCCGCCCCGACGGTCGGGGGCGAGGGAAAGTGCCACAGAAAAGACACCGCCGATGGCCCGAAAGGGATCAGGCAAGGGTGAAAAGGTGCGGCAAGAGCGCACCGCCCGCGTGGTGACACGCGGGGCAGGGCAGACCCCACCGCGTGCAAGGTCAAGCAGCTCCCGCTCCGTGGAAACACGGGGACGCCCTGTCCGGGCGGAAGGGAGCGGGTCGACTGCTCGAGCGGCGCGGCGACGCGTCGCCCAGAGAAATGGTCGTCGGGGCGCCGGGAAACCGGCGCTCAACAGAACTCGGCTTATCGCCGCGCTGACCGCTTCGCGGGCCTCGGACGAACTCCGGGGCCCGCGGCCTTTTGGGACGTGGTCCGCGCCGCGACGCACACGATGAAACTCGGGCCAAGCTCTGCGGGGTCATCGACGGGCGAGGCGTAGACGTTTCCCTCGGAGTCCTCGGCGTCGGGGAGCTGGGCGTAGACGTCGACGCGGTCGAAGCCCGCCTCGAACATCGCGTCGCGCAGTTCGGGGATCGACCACAGCCGCCAGCGATAGACGAACGCGTCGCGAAGATCGCGCACAAGCTCCGAGCCCTTGAAGACGCGGAAGTGCAGCGCGTTTTCAACCCGCGCGGTGAAGGGATCGGCCGAGCGTTGTTCCCAGGTGTACTTCACGCGCGTGCCGTCGGCGAGGATGTGCTCGCGCTGCGTGGTCCCGACGCGGAAGGCGGATTCGCCCGAGTAGATGTCGCAGACGAACACGCCGCCCTTGAACAGCCGCTTGCGCGAGCGGGCGAGGTAGCGGACGAGCGTGGCGCGATCGTGGATCTCTCCGATCGAGAAATTGCCTACGAAGAGAACGTCGGCGCGTGTCCTAGCGAGCGGCGCGGAGGTGAGCACGTCGGCGCGGAGGATGCCTACGGCCTTGGCGGCCGGAGCGAGAGATTTGCCGCGGACCTTTCCGCCGACCTTGCCCCGGAGCTTGCCTCGAAGCTTGGCGATCTCGGCCTTGGCACGCTTCAGCGGCGCGGGGTCGATGTCGGCGGCGATGGCGCGGGAGTTCTCGATCGCGCGGACCCACGCGCGGGAGAGAGCGGCCGTTCCGCAGAAATCCTCCGCGAGGATGCGAGGCGACGCGCTGTGAATCCCGCGGAGCAGCTTGACCGCCAACTCGGGGTTCTGCACGCAGGATTCGTAGAGAAGGAAGGCACTGGGCATTGGGCACGTGGGAGAAGGCACTAGGCAAGAGGGAAAGAGACGAAGTGAAGAGCGGAAGCCACTACCAGTCCAAGGGCGCGAGCCACGCATCGGCCAGGGCGTTGACATCGGCGTCGAGGTCGGCCTCGGGCCAGGTGAGGCGCCCCGAGTCGTTGAGATGACCGAGCACCGTGTGGAACAGGCCGCCGACGCGCTCGCCGTGATCGCGTAGGACTTGGCGCAGGCGCGGCAGATTTTCGGGCGCAACCTCGAGGATGTAGCGGCTCGGCGCTTCGCTGAACGCCAGCTCGTGCGATTCCAGCATCGCGCCAGCCGGTGTCGAGAGCTGCGCGCCCAGAGGTTGCGTGGGTCTCACGCTCGACGAGAGCAGCGAAGCCAGCGGGGACGACGTTTCGCGCCCGCCGCTCGATCGCGGCCCGGTCGTGGCGATGAGCATCTCCGCCAGGGCGACGAGCATCCCGCCGTCGGAGCAATCGTGCGCGGACACGATCAGGCCGTCGCGGACGAGCGTGGCGATCGCGGCGGCGTACGCGGGGCCCTTGGTGAGGTCGAAGGTCGGGATCGCGGCGTCGGAGCCCGCGTGCCCGAACATCGAGGCAAAGAGCGACGCGCCCATGTGATCGGTGGTCGTGCCGACCAGGACCAGCGCGTTGCCGGGGTGTTTGGCGTCCATCGTGAGGCAGCGGCCGATGTTCGGCACGATGCCCAGGCCCGTGATGAGGAGCGTGGGTGGGATCTCGATCACGTGCTTCTCGCCGGTCGCGGGGTCTTCGTAGCGGAGCTGGTTGTTGAGCGAGTCCTTGCCCGACACGAACGGCGTGCGATAGGCCTTGGCGGCGTCGTAGCACCCCTCACAGGCGCGGACGAGCCGCGCGAGGTTCTCCGTCTTCTCGCAGCTCGGCCAGCAGAAGTTATCGAGGATCGCGATGCGCGACGGGTCCGTGCCGACGCAGACGAGGTTGCGCACGCACTCGTCGACGGCGGAGAGGACCATGTGATAGGGATCGCCGCCGAGGTCGGGATCGCCGACGGGGGTCTGCAGGCCGCACGCCAGCGCGATGCCGCGATTGGTGCCGGGGCGCGGTTCCAGGACGCTGGCGTCGCCCGGGCCGCGGGAGTGCGGGCCGACGAGGGGCTTGACGATGGTCGCGCCCTGAACCTCGTGGTCGTACTGGCGGATGATCCAGTGCTTGCTGGCGATGTTGGGATGCGAAAGGAGCTTGGTGAGCGCGTCGCCGGTCGCGGGCACGCTGGTGCCTGCGCCCGCCGAGGTGCGAGGCGACGTCGGCGACCACACGGCGCGGCGGACGGGCGTGGGGATGCCCTCGTGGAGGAAGTGCATCGGCAATTCGCCGACCTTGTGCTCGTGATAGAAGAGCTGGAGCGTGGCGTCTTCGGTGCCGAAGACGCCCAGGTCGGAGAGCTCGACGTGCTCTTCGCGGCAGATGGCGGCGAGACGCGCGAGGTTCTTCTCGGGGACCGCGAGCACCATGCGCTCCTGCGCTTCACTGATCCAGATTTCGGTGTAGGAGAGGCCGGCGTACTTGAGCGGGGCGCGTTCGAGGTGAACGCGAGCGCCGATCTGTGAGCCCATCTCGCCGACGGCGGAGGAGAAGCCTCCGGCGCCGCAGTCGGTCATGGCGTGGTAGAGCGGGCCGGCGGGGTCCTCGTCGCGGGCGCGGAGGATGGCGTCGAGGACACGCTTCTCCTCGATGGCGTTGCCGATCTGGACGGCGTGAGAGAACTCGTCGGCGGCGGTGTGCTCGAGTTCGGCGGAGCTGAAAGTGGCGCCGTGGATACCGTCGCGGCCGGTGCGGCCGCCGAGAGCGATGATGCGATCGCCGGGCTGCGTCTTGCCGTGAACGAGCGAGCGCGGGATGAGGCCGATGCACCCGCAGAAGACGAGGGGATTGCCGACGTGGCGATCGTCGAAGTAGACCGCGCCGTTGACGGTGGGGATGCCCATGCGATTGCCGTAGTCGCGGACGCCCGCGACGACGTCGGTGAGGATCCGCCGGGGAGGCAGGCAGCCGGGGGGGAGCGGCCGGTCGGTGCGGCGGGGATCGGCGACGCAGAAGACGTCGGTGTTGGCGATGGGCTTGGCACCCAGGCCCGTGCCGATGACGTCGCGGATGCAGCCGCCCGCGCCGGTGGCGGACCCGCCGTATGGCTCGAGGGCGGAGGGATGGTTGTGGGTTTCAACCTTGATGCACACGCCGAAGTCGTCGTCGAGGGCGATGACGCCCGAGTTGTCCTTGAAGACCGAGAGGGTCCAGTCGATACCGTCCTCGATCAATTCGTGCGTGGCGGCGGCGACGGTGGACTTGAGCAGGTTGTTGATGGTGACGGAGCCGTCGGGATTGACGGTGTGCCCCGGGCGATCGGCGAAGTCGAGCGTGTCGCTCTTGGCGCCGGTGTAGTGGACCTGCGATTTGAGCGTCTTGTGAACGCAGTGCTCGGACCAGGTCTGGGCGATGGTCTCGAGCTCGATGTCGGTAGGCTCGCGGCCGAGCGCCTGGTACTCGGCGCGGACGGCGCGCATCTCGTCGAGGCTGAGGAAGAGGTGGGCCTCGCGCGACATGCGGGCGAGCTCGTCGTCGGAGAGTTCGCGGATCGGGATGTGGCGGAGCTTGAACGACGTCGGCGTGCCCTTGGGGAGCGACGCGGGGGTCCACGGCTTGTCGTGGACTTCCTGGATGACGGGGTTGGCGAGGAGCGCACGCGTCAGGTCGACGGCCTGCGCGGGCGTGAGCCCCTGGAAGTCGTATCGACGCCCGGTCGAGACGGCGAGAGAATCGGGGCTGCGCGAGAGGAGTTCGGCGATGGCGTTGCGGACCGAATGGGCCGCGGGGTCCATGACGCCCGGGAGCGGATGCACCTCGACGACCGCGGCGCTGGGTGCGGGCGTGGCGGCGCCGAGCGCGGAATCCTCGACGACAGGGTCGGCGAGCAAGCGGGAGCGGATGGTCGCGAGGTCCGACGGAGACAGGTCGGATTCGATGAAGTAGACGTTGCGCACCACGAGCGAGGCGGGGTGGATGCCTCGGGCGGCGGCGGCGCGGAGGATGGAGTTGGCGCGTGCGTCGGGGCGGCCTTCGCGGACGCGGACCTCGACGCGGTGAACGGCGGCGGCGGGCGTGAGGGAGGTGGTCACGCGGGATGGTAGACGAATGAAACGGAAGCCGGTACGCACACTTCAACCTATTGACAACGGGCAGCCTTCGACGTTGAGGCAGCGATTACAGTGTCCGACAGCCGCGGGTAATCAATCTGGAACGCCTTGCAATGATGCTCTGAACTACAGCCAGCCGGAGCGCGGGCGGGTACTTCGAGTTCGTGAGAAAGGCGTCGCTTGGTATCGAAGCGGCAGTCGGTCGCGAGAAGCCGAGCACGCGAAGCTCGTCGGCGCGGGTGGCGACGAATGCGCGATCTCGTCCCGTGGCGGCGCATGGAAGGAAAGCCGCACCGCGCTGCTTTGGGAATCGGCCTCTCCGCTCCCCTGCCGCAGCGGTTGTTTCTCGCCCGATCAGACTCCCAGTTTGCGATCGGTTTCGTCTGCAATGCCGAAAACCGGTCGGATTTCTCCATTGTCCGCCGCAGCGTCATATAGTGGTTGGTGTTGGGAGAAATCCTCGCCCCCTCGCTTCTTTTCGGGGCAGGATGCGGAGGTTCAGCGATGCGCCACGAGTTGCTTTTGGGCGACCAGGCCGCGGCCCGAGCGGCGATCGATGCCGGGATCGGCGGCGCCTTTTCCTACCCCGGCACGCCCGCCACTGAGATCTTTGAGTACATCGAGGAATACGCCGGCCGTGCCGGGCCCGCGGCCCGCATCAGCGCCCTGTGGTCGGCCAACGAAAAGGTCGCCTACGAGGAAGCGCTCGGCATGTCCTATGCCGGAAGGCGCGCCCTGGTCAGCATGAAGCACGTGGGGCTGAACGTCGCCGCCGATCCCTTCATGAGTTCGGCCATCACCGGCGTCAACGCGGGCCTGGTCGTGATCGTCGCGGACGACCCCGGCATGCACTCCTCGCAGAACGAGCAGGACACGCGTTACTACCACGAGTTCGCCCAGCTCCCGCTCTTTGAGCCGGGCACGCAGCAGCAGACGTACGACGCCGTGCTCGATGCGTTCGATTATTCCGAGCGCGTGGGGTTGCCGGTCATGGTGCGCATGGTGACCCGCTTGTGCCACAGCCGCGCGAACGTGACGCCGCGCCGCGAGGCTGATCCCGAGTTCCCCGGGCCGGGCGCCGGCGCCGCGCGGGCGGGCTTGTCGCCCCCTGTTTATCCGCGCCCCGATCCGAACGATTGGGTGCTGGTTCCCACCAACGCGCGTCGCCGCTACCGCCGCCTGCTGGACCTTCAGCCTCAACTGCTGCGTGACTCCGAAGACGCGCGGGAGAATCGTCTGCGCCTGGCCGGCCCGCGTGGCATTATCGCCGCGGGTATCGCACAGAACTACGTTGCCGAGGCGCTCGCGGGTTTCGAGGACGACTCACTCCTCCAAATCGGTCGCTACCCGTTGCCGACGGCCATGATCCGCCGATTGGTCGAGCACTGCAATCAGATCTTCGTGTTCGAGGACGGCTATCCGTTCATCGAACGCCGCCTCAACGGGATCATGGGCGTTCCCGGCAAGACCATCCGCGGCAAGCTGACCGGCGATCTGCCGCTCGACGGCGAGCTCACGCCCGACAGCGTGGCGGCGGCGCTCGGCGCGGCGTACGTCAGCCCGACGCTCCCGCTCGCCGACCTTGCCGCGCGCCCGCCGCAGTTGTGCAAGGGCTGTCCCCACGCTGACAGCTTCCGCGCGATCGTGGAGGCCGCCGCGCCGTTGGGCAACGCCTACATGTTCAGCGACATCGGGTGCTACGCGCTGGGCGTCGCGCCGCCCTTCCGCGCGGTGCATTCGTGCGTGGACATGGGCGCGTCGATCTCCATGGCGCACGGCGCGGCCCAGGCCGGGGCGCACCCTGTCATCTGCACCATCGGCGATTCGACCTTCGCCCACTCCGGCCTCTCGCCGCTCGTCGGCGCCGCCCGGTCCGACGCGAACATGACCGTGTTCATCCTCGACAACGCCACCGTGGGGATGACCGGCGCCCAGGAATCCATGTCGTGTGGGCAGGCGCTGATCGACATCGTCCGCGGCTTGGGCGTCAAGCCCGAGCACCTGCACGTGATCGAACCGTTGCCGAAGCACCACGAGGCCAACGTCGCCCTCATCCGGCGCGAGATCGAGCATCGCGGGCTGAGCGTCATCGTCCCACGCCGCGCGTGCATCCACGTGAAGCGCCAGTCGAAAGACGCCATGCCCGCCGATGCGAAGACACCCGAGCGATCCTGCGCGGGCTCGTGCGGGTGCGCCTGCGGCACCAACGGCTCCACGTCTCACTCCACCAGCACCATCTCAACTCCGGCCGGCCAGCCGGCCTAGCTCCCCAGGAGCGATCCATGCAGCACAACATCATCATCGCCGGCGTCGGCGGGCAGGGCATTCTCTCCATCGCCAAGGCGATCTCCGGAGCCGCCGTCGAGCGCGGGCTGCACGTCAAGCAGGCCGAGGTACATGGCATGAGCCAGCGCGGCGGCGCGGTGCAGTCGCACCTGCGCGTCTCCGATGAACCGATCCACTCCGATCTCATCCCCGCTGGGCGCGGAAGCGTACTCATCGCCGTGGAGCCGCTCGAGGCCCTGCGCTACGTCCACCTGCTCGCGCCGGACGGCGTGGTCGTCGCGTCGGCCAATGCGTTCGCGAACATCGGCAACTATCCCCCGGTCGAGCAGGTGATCGACCGCATCACGTCGACGCCGCGCCACGTGGTGGTCGACGCCCAACGCCTCGCCCGAGCCGCGGGATCCACGCGCGCCGACAACATGGTCATGCTCGGTGCGGCCTCGCTCTTCGTCAGCCTCACCCAGGCGGACCTGGAGAGCGCGATCGGCGCGATGTTCGCTGGCAAGGGCGACAAGGTCATCGAGTCGGGCCGGCGAGCGCTCCGCCTGGGGCGTGGCGCCGCCAGGGCGTACATGAGCGGCCTGGAAGTGGGGGGATCGTCGCGCGTTGTCCGCCACTGGGTTGACTCGCTGGGCGCGGACGATCTGCTCGCGTGGGCGGATGGGAGCGGGCCGGCCTTTGACCCAGGGGAGATTGACGATCGCCTATCCGGCGCGGAAGCCCACGCCGTCGAGCGGCTGCTCGCGCAAGTGCACGAAGCCGGGCGTCGTCAGCTCCTCGAGCACGAGGTCTATCAGATTGTCCAGTTCGTCGGCGCGATCTCCCCGCCGCAGCACGTGTTCCTGGGCGTCGACAATCTCATCTCCGAAGAGGCGCTCGCGGCGTTCCCGGGCGAGCAGGTCGTGCTGAAGATCGTCTCGCCCGACGTCGTGCACAAGTCCGACGTCAGGGGCGTGGTCTTCTGCCCGAAGCGCTACGAAACTGTGCGCCACGAGATCGACCGATTGATCGCCGTCCACCGCGCGCGCGGCGCGCACGTCGAGGGCGTGCTCGTGATCGAGTTCGTTGAGCGCGGCGGGCAGGGGCTCGGCGAAGAGTTGTTCGTCGGCATCCGCGCAACCCGCGAATTCGGCCCCGTGGTTGCTGCGGGCTTGGGCGGCGTGGATACCGAGTACCTCGCGCGCGTGATGAAGCCAGGCGTTGCCGTCGCCAAGGCCGTTGCCACTGAGACGAGCGCCGAGGAGTTCTTCGAGCTCTTCAAGCAGACCGCGGCCTATGAGATGATCTCAGGTCAGGCCCGTGGGCATCGGCGCATCGTGTCCGATGGTGAACTCCTTCGCTGCTTCCGGGCGTTTATCGGACTGGCGCGAAGGTTCTGCGTGGATCGTGGCGTGACGGGCCCGGACATGGCCGAACTCGAAGTCAATCCGTTCGCATTCCGGCGCCAGCACATGACGCCGCTCGACGGCCGCGGACGCTTGGCGACCGCGACGCTCCGCCCGCGACCGCGCCCCGTGGAACAGATCGGCGCGATGCTGGAGCCGCGCTCGATCGCGGTGCTCGGTGTCTCGAACAAGGGCCAGAACTTCGGGCGCATCATCCTGAACAACATCGCCGCGTCGGGCTTCGACAAGTCCGCCCTCCGCGTCATCAAGGAGGGCGTTGACCAGGTCGACGGCGTGGCGTGCGTGCCGAGTATCGCCGCGCTCCCGGGGGAAACCGACCTGCTCGTGATCGCGGCAGCCGCCGGGCAACTCCCCGACATCGTCGATGAATGCATCGCCAGCGGGCGTGTGCGTTCCGCGATCGTGATCCCGGGCGGCGCCGGTGAGACACAGGAAAGCCGCGATATTCCGCGGCGAATCCGTGATTCGCTGGCCCGCGCCCGCGAGCAGGGAAAGGGCACGCCGGTGCTGCTGGGTCCGAACTGTCTCGGCGTACAGTCGCGCCCGGGTCATTACGACACGTTCTTCATCCCGGAGAACAAGCTCGACAAGCGTCGCGGTGCGGGCGTCGGCCGCGGCGTGGCCCTGCTGTCGCAGAGCGGCGCGTTCATCATCACTCGCCTCAGCAACCTCGAAACGCTCGACCCCCTCCTCACCGTGTCGCTCGGGAATCAGGTCGACCTGACCGTGTCCGATGTGCTGCGCTCCGTCGGTGCGCGCGGGGATATCCATACGCTGGGCGTCTACGTCGAGGGCTTCAACGACCTCGACGGACTCGACATGCTCCAGGCCGTCCGTGCCGTGACCGAAGCCGGGCGAACCGTGGTCTTCTACAAGGCCGGGCGCACCGATCAGGGGCGTGACGCGGCGGCGGGGCACACCGCCTCGGTCGCGGGCGATTACGACATCTGCGAGGCGGGCGCGACCAGCGCCGGCGCGCTCGTCGCCGACACCTTCGCGGAGTTCGAGCAGTTGCTCGAATTGAGCGCAGCGCTCCACGATCGGCGTGTGCGCGGCACGCGCCTGGGCGCGATCTCGAACGCGGGCTTTGAGACCGTGGGCATGGCCGATCGCATCCGCGGGCCCAAGTACGACGTGCAGCTCCCCGCGCTCCCCGAGGCGACCCGCGCCCAGATTGCGGGCGTGATGGAGAAGAACCGCCTCACGGGCCTGGTCAACGTGCGGAATCCGCTCGATCTCACGCCCATGGCGGGCGAACCCGCGTACGAGGGGGCGGCCCGTGCCATGCTCGAGTGCGACGAGATCGACGCGATCCTCGTCTCGGCCGTGCCGCTGACTCCGGCGCTCTCGGCCACGGCCGAGGAACTCGCGGCCCACGAGTCGCTGGCCGAAGTGCTGGCTCGCCTCGCGGCCACGAGCGACAAGCCGATCGCGGCCATCGTCGATTCGGGCTCCGTGTATCTCCCGTTCGTGCGACGCCTGCGCGAATGCGGCATCCCCGTGTTCCGCTCCGCGGACCAGGCGATGCGATCGCTCGGACGCTACCTGTCGCACCGCGCACGACCTGAGCGGCCCACGATCGAGACGAAGCTGCGCGCCGTCGCCGCGGTGGAGGCGCACTGATTCACGCGATCTCCCGCCTCGCCGCGGGCGATCGTGCCGCGGAGGAATTTCGGGCACTCCATCGGTCCGATCCGTCAGCGTCGGGCCCGGGCTTCCATGTCGATCTCGATCAGCTGGCCCGGGAGCGCAAGGCCTTTGACCTCCAGCCAGGTGCCGGTGGGAAAGCGGCCCTTGTAAAGCCCGTTGCGGTACCCGGCGACCTTGATGAACCCCTGCATGTCGGTGGTGTAGATGTTCTCGGCGGTCACGTCGTCGAACGTCAGGCCGTAGTGCGACAGAATCTTCGCGAGGTCGGCGTAGCAGTTCTTCATCTGCTGTTCAAGGTTGCCGGACGCGACCAGATTCCCTTGGTTGTCCATGCTGACGGCGCCCGAAATCTTGATGTCGTCGCCGATCCGCACGGCGTGGGTGTAGCCATAGGCCTTCTCAACCTCGGGACGGAACAGGTAATACTCCGGCTTGTGTGACGCCGGGGCGCACCCGGTCACGAGTAGCGTCGCCAAGGTCATCAAGCCGCCCGCCGTGCGTGTGTGGATCATGTTCATGCCTCCGTCGGTGATGTGAGAAAATCGCGGCGGAGAGCGTACCGAGTTCCGGCCGTGCCTGCGCGCGAGGCCGCCCCGGGGCATTTGCTGTTGATCTTGGTTTCGTGCTCGATGCGTATGCGGGAAATTGCACACGGTCGTACAAAACTGCTCGATGCATCAGGCGCCACGATCGCTCGTTCCGCCGCGTGATGCGCCGCCAACGACCTAGTCGATCACCGACTCGTGCAGCACCCCACGATCCCGCCTTGAGCCGTAGTCCCCGGTCGCTAGAGCGGGTTTGCTTGGAGCCGAGCGTAATGTGGAGCGCCTTCGGCAATGGGCAATAGGGAATGGCCAAAGGGAAGCCGCGCCACTTGAATTGAATCCGCTCTGGAACGCGGCGCCCTGACCTATCCAGTCGCGGAGGCCGAACGCGCTTGCGATTTTCCGCTTTCAATCGCTCATTCGTGGCGGATCCCGGCTGCTTCCAAATGATCTGTTCCGCGGCGGACTGCTGCCCCGACACCAAGCTCGCACGCCGTGGTCCAGCTCTGGTCAACCGTACCTGATGATGGACCGGGTTAGTCAACACACTCCCGGCGAGAACGCCTATTTCACTTCATACGCGGAATCGTCGAGATTCTCGACGATCCACTGACCGCCAAACTCGGGCTCCCAGTAATAGCGAACGATCTCGCCGTCGTCGGAGCGTCCGACGACGTTGAGCGAGTCGTCGGCGCCGGCGATGCCTCGGAGAGCGGTGCTGGGATCGATCGCGTTCATGCCGACGGTACTGGAGAGGGAGGTGATGCTCCAGTCGGTCATGCCCGGGGCCCACCAGTAAACCTTGACCTCGCCGGTAGATTGATCGAAGCCGACGATGTTCAGGCCGTCCCACGAAGATCGGTAGCTACTGACGGATGTCGGTGTGAGGCTTGGGCCGCTGAACTGGTCGGTGAGGTTGCTGATTTCCCAGTCGCCGCCGAAGGCGGGGACCCACCAAACAACCTGGATGTCTCCGGAGTCATCGACACCGCCGATATTGATGCCGCCCCAGGAGGTGAGGTAGACGGTGAGACCGCCGACGAAGTTGATGGAGCTGGCGCCGGTGACTTGGCTGAGGTTGTCGGATTGCCAGTAGCCAAGGCCGGGCGCCCACCAGACGGACCAGATGTCACCATTCGAGTCGATCCCGGCGAGATTGAGGCCCTCCCACGAAGTGTCGTAGGAGATGAGGTTTCCGACGAAGACGGGGACGTCCTCGCTGTTGGCGGAGAGGTCCTCGACCGTGACGTTGTGATATTCCCACTCTGATGAGCCGGCGGGGAGGGTGTAGCGGACGATGTGGCCCTGGGCGTTGAGGCCGAGGATGTGGACGTTTCCGGTGTTGTCTTCCATCACCTCGATCTGGCTGACGATGGCGGTCGAGCCGCTGACGAGTTGGGTCAGGCTGGTGCCGGACCATGAGCCATCGTCGTTCCGGTGGTAGTAGGTCGTGTCGTCTCCGGCGCCGACGGCGTAGGTGCTTCCGTCGTCTTCATCGCACCAAGAGGCGAGATCGCTGACCGAATCCGGGCCGTAGGCGGAGAGGTCGACGTCGCGCCAGTACTTGTCGTCGCCGAGTTCGAAGATCCGCGGACGCCCGGAGTCGTCGAGGGAGGCGTAGGTGGCAACGGCGGTTCCGGTGTCGGAAGTGACGCTGGTGGGGATAATGCGGGTAGCGATGCTGAGGTAGGCCTCGGAGTCGTCGGAGGAGCTCGAGATCAACGTGTTGCCGTCCGCGCCGAGTACGAACGAGGCGGTGGAGACGTTGCTGTCGTCGTCGGTGGTGGTGAGGACGAGGCGGCCGGACTGAATGGCCCAGGTGCCGGAGCGTTCGGTCTTGCCGGAGTCGTCATCGCTGTAGCCGTCGTCGTAGGAGGAGGAGCCGACGAGGGTGAAGGTGCCGTTGTCCTTGATGCTGAGGATTCCGTCTTCGTTGCCGCCGCCGCCGGAGTCGTCGAAGTTCTGACCGGAGTCGTCGTTGTCGTCGAGGGTCCAGCGATAGGAGCCAACGACGTTCAGGCTGGTGGGACTGGCGGTGCGGTACATGAGGCCGACGCCGGGGTCGGTGGTTTCCAGGCCGCCGGTGGCGAAGACGATGAAGTTCTTGGCGGCGTTGAGGTACATGACGGACTCGGGGTCTTCGGCGAGGGAGACTCTGCCGTCGGTCGTCACGCCGCTGATTGTGACGCTAAAGGCACCGAGATCGTCGTCGCCGGCCAGAGAGTTGAAGCTCATGGTGCTGCCGGAGACGGCGGTGTTCCCTTCGGCGATGAAGGCCTCGAAGTCGTCGCCGCTGGTGGTCGTCCCGATCCAGAGGAAGTTCCAGGAGCCGTCGAGGTCGGTGATGGTGGCGCTGGTGGGGCGCTCGACGAAGAGGAAGAACTCTTCATCGACGGCCCAGTCCTGGACGTATTCGGCGTAGGTCCAGCCGACGGCGTTGCCTGACGCCGCGAAGAAGCTGGAGGCGGAGACGTCCTCGACGGGACGGGCGGGGTCCATCCATCCCTTGTCGTTGATGGTCATGCGCCCGCCCCCAAGACGGGCCAGCGAGATGCCACTGATTGGACCGAGGGCGACCGGCGTGTTGGGACCTCCGGAATCGACGAACGAGGCGGTGGTCTGTCCCTGGTCGGAGACGGAGCCCTCGATGACATAGGACCAGGCGGCGTAGGTGTCGGAGTCGGCGGCGGCGAGCCCGACGCCGGCGAAGTTGGCGGAGAGGAGGGTGCGCGGGTCGAGGGGCTCGAAGAGTGCTCCGAGCGTCGGCGGACGCTGCCGTGCATTTCGGGTTTCATGCCGACCGAGGCACGCGCCCATACTCCGACCGCCAAGCTCGCCGATTCTTCCGCAACGACTCATAGACAAAGCTCCTTCCTGCGCCGAAGCATCCCCTTCCATGCGATGGATCGATGCAGCGTATGTCAAGGTTCGCGGGCGACGCGGCACGTTTTCTGGAGCATCAGAAGCGTCGGCGAGCGCCCGCCTGGCGGCCTCGTCGCTTCGGTCGATCCGTGCCCGCCCAGTGGGGTCCAAAATTGGACCTCAACGGCGGAGTTGGAAGCGGGCCGCGGGCGCCAACAATGTCGTTATGCCCGAGTCCTCCGATGGCATTCCAAGCCGAGTCACCCAGCTTCTGGCGAGCGCCGGACGGGGCGACCGGTCCGCGACCGAGGAGCTCTTCCCGCTTGTGTATGAAGAACTGCGCGTCATCGCTGAGCGGTTTCTTGGCAAGGAGCGGCCCGGGCAGACGCTGCAACCAACCGCGCTGGTCCACGAGGCCTTCCTGCGGCTTGTCGGCCCATCGGATCGGGGCTGGGAGAACCGGGCCCACTTTTTCGGCGCCGCTTCGCAGGCGATCCGGCGCATCCTGACCGACCGCGCACGAGGGCGGGCACGATTGAAGCGTGGCGGCCCGGTTCGGGCGATGTCGCTCCAGGACGCCGGCGACATCGCGGAGCCCGCGCGAGACGACGAGCTGCTGGCGCTCGACGAGGCCCTGACGGCGCTGGCCCAGCTTGACCCGCAAAAGGCGCGGGTGGTGGAGCTGCGGTTCTTCGGCGGACTCTCCGGCGAGGAGACGGCCGAGGCCATGGGCATCTCGGCGAGCACGGTCGCGCGCGACTGGAAGTTTGCGCGGGTGTGGCTGCACGCGAAGATCACGGGTGAGGGCGCGCCATGAACCCCGAGCGGCTGCGCCGCGTCGAAGAGCTGTACTTTCGGATGCTCGAGCTCCCGGCGGAAGAGCGTGAGCGGGCGATGGAGTCGGTGTGCGCCGACGACGCCGAGCTGGCGCGAGAGGTGCGGGTGCTGCTGGCCCACGACACGCGGGTCGGCGGTTTCCTGGAAGCGCCGGCGTTGGGAGCAGGCTTCGCCGTTTCTGGCGCCACGACTCCCGACGAGCTGGTCGGGACCGTGGCGGGGCGTTATCGGCTCGACGCGCGCCTGGCGAGCGGCGGAATGGGCACGGTCTATCGCGCAACACGTGACGGCGAGTTTACGCAGCACGTCGCGATCAAGGTCGTGAAGCGCGGCATGGACACCGACGAGATTCTCCGCCGATTCCGCGCCGAGCGGCAGACGCTGGCGGCACTCAGCCATCCCAACATCGCCGGTGTCATCGACGGCGGAGCCCTTCCCGACGGCAGGCCGTATCTGGTGATGGAGTTTGTCGACGGCGTGCCGATCGATCAATACTGCGACCAACAGGCGCTGGGAATCGAAGAGCGGCTGGCGCTCTTCCGGGCTGTCTGCGACGCGGTGGGATACGCCCACCAGCGTCTGGTGGTGCATCGAGACCTGAAGCCGGCGAACATCCTGGTGACACACGCTGGGATTCCAAAGCTCCTGGATTTCGGCATCGCCAAGGTGTTGTCGAACGTCGGCGTGCCGGACGCCACCATGACGACGGTGCAGGAGCGCCGGCTGACCCCCGAGTACGCGAGCCCGGAGCAGATCACCGGGCGACCGGTGACAACCGCGGCGGATGTGTACTCGCTTGGCGTGGTTCTCTATGAACTGCTCAGCGGTCGGCGGCCCTATCACTTCGAGACACGCACGACGTCTGAGATCGAGCGGGTGATCACCAAGAGCGAGCCGCTGCTTCCGAGCAACGCCGTCACCCGCGCTCCGGCGGCACCAACGGACCCCGGTGGGGCATCACTCCCCGCGGCGACTCCTCCGCACGGGATGCGCCGCTCGATCGCGCCCGATCGCCTGCGCCGATCGCTCCGCGGCGATCTTGACACCATCGTCATGACCGCGATGCGCAAGGACCCGGCGCGGAGATATCCGACGGTGGAGCAGCTCGCGGCCGACATCGACCGCTACCTTCGGGACCTTCCGATCAGCGCCCGCAAGGACACGCTGGGATATCGAGTCGTGAAGTTTGTTCGCCGAAACACCGCGGCGACGCTGGTGGCTTCGGTCGCGGTGCTCGCACTCGCGGCGGTTGTGACGACCGTGTTCTGGCAGGCCCGGATCGCGGCCCGCGAGCGGGACGCGGCGTTCGATGCCCGCGACCAGGCCGAGGCCATCAACACATTTCTGCAGGACATGCTGCGTTCCGCCGACCCGTCCCGGCACACGGGCGACGTGAGCGTCCGCGAGTTGCTCGATGAAACCGGCGGCCGGATTTCGAGCGAGCTGGGTGATCGCCCCCTGACCCAGGCCTCGATCCGCAACACGCTGGGCGCGACGTATCTCAGCCTCGGGCTGTATGACGAGGCGGAGTCGCATCTTCGTGCGGCCTTTCAGCAGCGCGTGTCGCTCCTGGGCGAAGGGCATCACGATGTCGCGGAGAGCAAGCACGATCTGGCCGCGCTGCTGTATGCGCAGGGAAAGTACCCCGAAGCCGAGAAGCTGCTGCGCGAGGCGATGGATGTGTTCCGCGCGATTCGGGGCGATCACAACGCCGACACGGCCCGGGTCGCGTCGTCATTGGGTGCGGTGCTGCGGGCGCAGAATCGCCTCAACGAGGCCGAGCGGTTTCACCGGGAATCGCTGGCCGCTCGCGAGAAGATGGGAAACGCCGAGTCGGCCGAGGTTGCGGAGAGCCTGAACAACCTAGGCGGCGTATTGCGGCAGCAGGGCAAGCTCTCCGAGGCGGAAGACGCGGTGCGTCGATCGCTCGAGATACGCCGACACGTGCTGGGCGAGGAGCATCCGCTCACCGCGCAGGGCTACGCGAATCTCGCGGTGATGACGTACTCGCTGGGCAAGGCGGATGAGGCGGAGCGGATGTTCCGCCGGGCCATCGAGATCGAGGAGAAAGTGCTCGCGCCGAACCACCCTGAGCTGGCGACGACGCTCCACAGCCTGAGCTTCGTGCTCGTGAATCGCAAGGACTACGCCGGAGCGATCCCCCTTATCGAGCGTGCGGTCGCCGCGCGCGAGCAGGCACTCGGCCCGTCGGACCCGCGGTCCCTACAAGTCAGGCTTTTTCTCGCGTCGACGTTGCGTCTGGCGGGCCGCCTCGACGAGAGCGAGCGTGTAATGCGCACAGCGAGCGAGAACGCCAAGGGCGATGGCGTTCCGCCGGAACTGCGCGCCAAGCTCGATGAGGAGCTTGAGCTGCTTCGGCGGGCGCGGACGGAATCGCGGCCGGATGGCTCGAAGTAGCGAGCTGGCATGTCGGTGCACCGCACAGCCTCGCCGCGATGGGCGTATTGAGTCCTGACCGGTTCAGCGATTCGGAGTCAGCAACCGGCGTCGAACGCGGACGAGAATGCGTCGTAGTCGTCGCCGTTGACGAACCCATCATGGTTCATGTCCGCGCCGGGCCAGCCTTCGTCAAAGTCCTCGGCGAACGCGTCGTAGTCGTCGCCGTTTACAAACCCGTCGCCGTTGTAATCGGCGCGGCACATGCCGATTGGCGAAAGGAGCACGGCGCCGCGCCGGGTCGAGTTGTTGTCGAAGCCCGCGATCACGATCTGGCGGCGGTTGTTGATCTGCGCCGAGCTCTGGAAGTACCAGGCACCCTGCCCCGGGGCGACGAGGGCGGCGATACCGAAGTCGCCTTCACCTTCGAGATGAACCCACGCGGCGTAGGTCGAGGCGTAATACGACGTCACGTCGTTGAGGTCGTTGATCGAGTTGCCCGATGCGGAGTTGGAACATCCGCCCATGATTTCCCAGCCGATGCCCTGCAGATATCGGGCGGGGAAATTGGCGCAGGAGCTTGAGTAAGACGCCACAGTCCCGACGAGGTTGGACTGGATGTTGATCTGCACACCCGAGGCGGACATGCGATCCGGCGGATCGATCGTCTGGGTCGTCATGGTGTCGAGATCGAGCAGCACCTGGTTGGCGAGCACCACGCGGTGGTCGTTGATGTCGGCAGCAGCACTGCCGAGCTGCGTAAGGTTGACCGGGCCTGCATCGGTCCACAGCACGCCGCGTGAATTGCCGAAGATCCCGCCCGAACCGCCCACGATGTCGCCGAAGTTGTTGATGGCGATGGCGTAGGACACGGTGTCGCCTTGAAGGGGAGAGAGCACGTGGACCTCATAGCCGCCCGCGACACGGCGCCACACCACGGGCGTCGTGCTCCCGAGGGTCGGATGCGAGACCATGCTGACAACGCCGACGGCATCGCCTCGATCGTTGATGTCATATGCCGCCGACGAAACGAAGGCGCCAGGCATGGGAAGGGCGACCGGCGTCTGACCGCCGAAAGAGATATGGGCCCGGGTCGGACCTTGAGTCGGCACGACCCATCCCGCGACGTGCCCGCGCGAGTTCATTCGTGCCCCGGCGAAGCCCTGTCCGAGGAATTGCAGTTCGTACAACGGCGGGTTTGCGAGCGCGGTTGTCGCGGTCGCTAGCATCAGAATCATGGTCGTCGTACTCATGGCATCACTCCGTTGCGGTGGCCCGATGGGGCAAGGCTCGAGTCTGGAGATTTGGTCGGCCGTGCAAGCGCGAGGACAGTGCCGATTGGATTGCATGAGAGATGGGTTCAGCACCCCGCGTCGAACGCGCCAGCGAAATCGTCATAGTCGTTCCCGTTCACAAACCCGTCGTGGTTGAAGTCCGCGCCGGGGTCGGCGGCGTCAAAGAGCACCGCGAACGCATCGTAATCGTCCCCGTTCACAAAGCCGTCGTGGTTGAAATCGGCGGGGCAGGATGGATATGTGACCGTCAGCACCGCGATTCCGCGCGACAGGCAGCTCATCCACAGCTCATAGCCGCCGGGGATCTCGCGAACTTCCATGTCCTTGATCTGGGTGTGAGGCAAGCCACCCCATTGCGGGGCGCCGTCGATGGGTCCCGGGAATGTGCCGACCTGGCCCGTCGCTGGGTCATACCAGCAAAGCCCGCCGTCGAAGTACTGGTACGTGCTGACGTACACCATCCAGACGCGTCCGTCTGGCGAGGTGAGAAGCGGCGTGACATATGCGCCAGGCAACGTCCAGCCGTCCTCGAACTTCATCATCGTGTACGCGCCGGTGTTGGCGTCGAGACGGATGAGCCCACCACCCGAGCCGCCCGCGCCGAGCATGACGCTGCAACCCAGCCACACCACGCCGTTGCGCCCGGGTGCCATGCCCCAGAAGGTGTCGCTCTGGCTAGTCAACTCCGGGAAGCTGTCGACAGTGCGCGAGAACCGGTAGGCACCGTCGGTACGCGTGACCTCGTATCCGGCGTTCGCCCACACCGTGCCGGGGCGATCGAGGTCGGGGCGCATGGACTGCCCCCAGGCCGCGATCTGGTAGTTGGCGAACCCGCCGTTCTGATAGATGCCGAGGCTGAAGTACTCGCCGAGCCCCCAGAGTCGCCCGAGTGAGTCTTCGGTGTAGGCCACGACGTCGCTCGAGCCGCCGGAGATGTTGGACCACACCGAGCCGTTGTACGACTTGGTGCCGTTGAACATAGGATTGATGACGACGTTGCCGTTCGAGGGACGAACGCAGATCGCTTGGCTGTTGTCGGTCGGGAACGGCCAGTCGTGGCCAAGCCCATAGGTCAACTGATTCCAGCCCGTCCAGCGCACACCGTCAAACTTGACCATGCCCCCCGCGCCGGGCCCGGCGTTGGCACAGGCGTACACGGCGCCGTTGACGGGGTCGATGGAGAGATCGTTGTTGAAGCAGTCGAACTGGCTGGTGTTGGTGATTCGATAGCGTTGCCACGCGCCGGTCGACGGATCGCGCTTGGCCGCACCACCCACGCCGCTGGCCCACACCGCGCCCTTCGAGTCCATCGCAAGGTCGTAGGTCCAACCGACATTGCCCCAATCACCGAGCGAGAGCCACGACGCGCCGTTGTATCGCCGCACCTGGCCGTTGCTGATCGCCAGCGACTGGTTGGGGCCGGTGACACGCAGCACGTCTCCACCGCCGCCGGGCGGTTGGGGCACGCCGACCCACGTGCCGTCGGGGCGACGGCAGTCCAGCACGGCGTTGAAGTTGTCGGGCAGGACTCGGTATATCCACATGTTGCCGCTGGTATCAACGCACTTGTTCCCCGGCAGATTGCGCGGGTTGCCGCTCGTACCCGGGATCGTGGTCCATGCCTGGGTCGTGCTGTCATATCGCTGAGTCAAACCGATGGAGCTCGGACCATCCGCGGCCCAGACGTAGTACCCGCCGCTGGACTTGGGTTGGATAGCAAGGTTCTCTGGGCGCGAGGATCCGAGGTAGGTCCATGTGTTCGTCGCGGGATTGAATCGCATCAGTCCGCCGCCGCCCCACACGGTCGCGTACCCGCTGGCCCAGATCGTGCCGTCGGGCGCGATTTCGATGTTGGTGACCCATCCGCCCGGCCACGGCGAGTTGGCTGTGGTGTAGTGCTTGAGTGAACCTGGACCGATCGTGGGGTTGAATTTCAGAACGCCGCGTCCGGTACCCATCCACAGGTTTCCTTGAGCGTCGGGGGTGATGTCCCGGACGCGCGTGGTGCCCGTGTTTTCGGGATGGCCGATTTCTGGATAGTCAACATTTGAGATGTTGACCCAACGATTCTCGCTCTGCACGAACTTGGCAAGGCCGCCCTCTTCGAAGCCGGGGTCATAGCCGCCGATCCACGGATCGTTATCGGGCCCGATCCAGAGTGCGTCGCAATAGTCGCCTTGAATGCCCGTGTTGCCGGGACGGAAGTAGCGCCAGGAGTAGGTAGGATCGGTGGCAGAGGCCGATCCCGCCAGAGTCAACATGCCAATGAACGCCCAGGCTTTCGTCGCCATGGCTCGATCTCCCATCGGTGAGTGTCCCCGTACTTCCATGCGACATTCAGCGGATGTCTTTGTCAGGATGGCGTCATTCAAAATCGCGCGTGTCGGAGCAGCCGAACACCGGGCGAACTACTCTCAGTCGGCTGACACGTCATGATTCAACGCCGGCTTCGGGTTCGAGTCTTCCCGACTCCGGGCCCCGACGACATGGAACGCCGCAGTCACACGCGCGCCCCCGTCAGCACCCTGCATCAAACGCGCTGGCGAAGGCATCGTAATCGTCACCGTTCACGAAGCCGTCTCTGTTAAAGTCGGCCGCGAGGTCGGCTACATCGAACGCGGACGCGAACCCGTCGTAGTCATCGCCGTTCACGAATCCGTCACCGTTGAAGTCGGCGGGGCAGCCGCCGCCCTGCACGGCGACGCACGCCGAAAACTCGCTGGTGCTTCCGCTGGCGTTCTGAGTGGCGGTCGCGGTGACATACCAAGCGGCGGGTGCCTGCACGGGCAGGAGTGATGAGAACGACGCGTTGCCGGAGGCGTTGGTGGTCACGCCGGCGGAGCCGAGGAAGACGGACCCTTCGCCGTACCCGGAGGCGTCGCAGGTCTGGTTGGCAAAGAACTCGATGGTGAATGACTTGTTCGCGTTGCTGTTGAGGGTTCCTTCGACCAGCGTGCCGGAGGAGTTGCTGGTGGCCGAGGTGAGCACGGGGAAGTTCTGGAGTCCGTTGCCTCCGGTGTCGGCGTCCCCCGAGTCGTTGGGCGTCACGCCGTACTGGAAGGTGCTGGTCACGAGATCGATGGCGAGCCCAGCGTTGTCATGGAAGGAGTTCCCAGTGATCCGGACGCCATCGAATGCATTTGCCACTATGATCGCCGCGCCGAGCTGTCCGGCGATCTCGTTTGCTTCGCCGGGCGCGGTTCCGCCGATGACGATGTTGCTGACGGGGCTGGCTTGGTTGACGGTCAGGATGGCGTTGGTGCTGCCCAGCAGCGGATCGCCATTGGCGTCAAAACCAAACTTGTTGCCCTTGATGAACACGCCGCTCCCCGTGCCGCTGATCTGGATCGCGTAGCCCACTCGGTACCACGACGTGTGCGGAGGGCGCTGCTCGGAAAGTATGCCGGCGATCGTGTTGTTGCGGATAGTGGTGTTGTGGTGTTCGCCATTGAAGTAGATGCCGGACAAGACCGCCAGGTGTCCCACGCTCATGCCATCGGGAGTGGTGCCGATCTGGTTGTTCTCTATGATCGTGCCTTGGGCGTCGAAGATCTCGATCGCGAACCCGCCGGCGCTCCCCTGACTGTTCCATGACCCCATGCCGACGATGCGATTCCGCTCGCCCGGCGTCGGGCCGCCAATGCGGTTGTTGGTGGAGAGCACGTTGCCGGACCAGCGCACGATCCGGATGCGATCGAGGGTGTTTCCGACGATGACATTGTCGCGCGACTGGATGATCTGCACGGTTCCACCGCCTGTGTTCCCTTCGGCGGGATTGGACCCGCCGATCAGATTGGCGGTGGACTCATAGATGTTGATACCACAATTGCTGTTTCCTTGGACGAGATTGCCGGAGCCGCCGATGAGCTGGAACTGGGTGCTGTCAAGGCCGAGTACCGCACCACCGATGTTATTTGCGATATACGCTCCGTTCCAGATGACGACTTCAGCGCCGCTGGGGTTCGTGTCGCCCGTGAAGGCCGTTTGGGTCGTGCCGTCCACGATCACAGGTTGCGACGTTGACAGTCCGCCAAAGCAGAACACAACGGCACGGCCGGGGTACAACCACTGGTATTGCCATTGGCTTTGCGGCACATGAAAGGCGATGGTCTGCACCCCGGGCGTGTTGTCGGAGGCAATTCCCGCTTCGCTCAGCGAGACCAACCCATCCGGTCCCGGTAGGTCGGCATATGTCTGCCCACCGCCGAAATCAACGATGTCGTCGGCGGTCGTGACGGTGATGGACTGACCCAGAGCGTGGCCCGCACTGAGTGCCAACAGCCCCGCGGCAGACACCACGCGAGCGATTCGATTCCGTGCCATGTGGTTCCCTTCTTTCGATTTCAGCCAATCCGCCCTCGGGGCATTTCAGCCCCGGCGCGGCGATGAGCGTTCACGTTCAGCAGCCCGCGTCGAAGGCCTCGGCGAAGGCGTCGTAGTCGTTGCCGTTGACGAAGCCGTCGTGGTTGAAGTCCGCGGCCGGATCGGCGCTGTCGAAGAACGACGCGAAGGCGTCGTAGTCGTCGCCGTTGACGAAGCCGTCGGCGTTGAAATCGGCGGGGCAACCACCCTTGGGCACGAGCACGAAGGACTTGTACATGCCGCCGCCGCCGTATCCATAGCCGATGATCCAGCCGTGGTTGCTGATTTTCTGGGCCGACATCATGGTGAAGCCCGCGGGGATGGCATCCACGAGCGAGGGGTCGTTGAGATCGCGCACACCGTCGGCGCCGGTGAAGATGAAGGCGTGTTGGGACGCCAGGTCGGTGAAGATGTCTCCAACCACAATGCCGTCGTTGTTGAGACCGAGCGGACGCACGGCTTTCTGGTAGCCCGCGGGCGGGAATGGCAGAACATGAAGCCCGGTGCTCGGCGACCATAGGTACCCATAGAAGGAGATCGGGAACGTGCCATAGCGTGTGCCGACGATCGCCCCCTGTTCATTGATGTCGTACGCGCGGGTCGGTCCGGTGCCGAAGTTGCTTGGAAACACGGAGTTCATGAGCGTATAGGCGCCGGAGTCGAGATCGATGAAGAAGCCGTCCATCGATGAATTGCCGCCGAGCCAGCCGATGGCGACGTTGGAGTTATTGATCCGCAGCAGTCCCTTGGCGTTGGGCACGCCGATGGTGCGGGCACCCGCCACCTTGTCCCACACATAGGGAATCTGCAGTGTGCCCCCGGAGTTCGAGCAATTGCACGTCTGGATCATGCCGACCGCGACGCCGGCATCATTCACTCCGCTCATGTTCGGGCCGATGTAGGTCTGCGGAAGCAGCGGCGGATTGAACGTCTCTCCGGTGGTGGTGTCGTAGACCGTGAGGTTTCCGACCACGATGCCCGTGTTGCTGACGCCGCGCGGGTATGACACCGGAACGATGGTCTTGTCGTGCGCGCGATCCCAGATGATTCCTGGGTATCCAAAGGTGTTGTCCTTGGTGGTGATGCCGCAGGCGACACCGGCGTCGTTGATGTCCCAGAGATAGGTCTCGCGCAGGCCGTAATTGGGATTGAAAGAGTCGACGAGGATGAAATCGTACCGGGCCTGGGCGGCGGCGTGGCCCGCCAGCGAGAGCACGACGGCGGCGGATGTCAGTCGGGCGATGCGGCGGCGGTTCATATGGGGCGCTTCCTTTCGAACATCGTGACTCAGCCAATCCGCGCCCGGGGCATTTCAGCCCCGGCGCGGCGAAGAGCGTTCGGATTCAGCAGCCCGCGTCGAATGCCTCGGCGAAGGCGTCGTAGTCGTTGCCGTTGACGAAGCCGTCGTGGTTGAAGTCCGCGCCGGGGTCTCCGATGTCGAAGAGCACCGCGAACTCGTCGTAGTCGTTGCCGTTCACGAACCCGTCGTGGTTGAAATCGGCGGGGCACATAGTCCCGGTGACCTTCAGCACCGCGATTCCCCGCGACAAGCAGCTCATCCAGAGTTCATAGCCGCCGGGGATCAGCTTGACCTCCAAGTCCCAGATCGACGCGTGCGGCAGACCGCCCCACTGCGGCTCGCCGTTCGGCGGCGCGGGGAACGCGCCGACGCTCGTCCCGTCCCACCACAGGAGTCCCATCTCGGTCGAGGGATACTCGCTGTCGTAACTCATCCACACCCGACCGTCTGGCGTCACCGCGAGCGGGCGGACATGCTCGCCTGGGAAAGGCCAGCCGTTGTCATACTCCCAAGCCTGATAGGTCCCGTTGTTAGCGTTGATGCGGAGGAGCGTGCTTCCGGTGCTGGTGAACTGGGCCCATTTGCCGATCCACGCGATGCCGTTGTGGTCGACCGCCAGCCCGGTGAAGAGCCCGCTTCCCGGGAAGTCGTCCGCGCTGCGCGAGAAGACATAGTTCCCGTCGGTGCGCGTGAGTTGATAGTCCTGGTTGGCCCACACCGTGCCGGATCGATCGGGGTCGGGCTGGAGCGACATGCCCCATCCACCGCTGCCGATCGAGTTGAACGTGCCGTTCTGGAAGTAGCCGAGGCCCGCGTAGTGCCCGATGGCCCAGAGCCTTCCGAGCGAGTCCTCGCGGTATTGGCGGATCGAATCGACAAAGCCGGGGATTGACGCCCAGCTGTCCGTCAGCGGGCTGTACTCGTGAGTGAAACTGAACATCGGGTTGACCGCGACTTTGCCTGTGGAGGCACGCGCGCAGATCGCCTCGCTGTTGTCGGTCGGGAAGGGCCAGTCGTAGCCAAGGCCGTAGGTGTACTGGTCCCAGCATGTCCAGCGAAGTCCGTCGAATCGGACCATGCCGCCGATACCCGGGGCGGCGTTCGCGCAGGCGTAGACATCCCCGGAGTGCGGATCGATTGAAAGGTCTCCGTTGAAGAAATCGAACTGGCTGGTGTTTGTCACGCGATAGCGCTGCCACTCACCCGAATTCGCGTCGCGCCGGAGCGCGCCGCCGAGGCCCGAACCACAGAGCCAGATCGTGCCGTCTCCCGCGATGTCGAGATCGTCGATGAAGCCATTGATGTCGGGCACGGGACCAAGGTCGGTCCACGACGTGCCGTTGAAGCGGTGCAGGTGCGCGTAGCCGTCGATCAAAAGCGCCTGCATGTTCCCGAATGCGCGGAGCGCCGCAACCGGCACCACGGGGTGTTCTGGCGGGAGCGGCGGCGAGACCCAGGTGCCGTCGGGCCGCAGGCAATCGAGGCGAGATTGGCCCTGATCCCCGTACCACCGGGTAATCCACATGTTGCCGGCGGCGTCCACGGAGTCGAGTGACGCCAGCGCCGCCGGGTTCCCCGCCGTCGGCGAGAAGCTCGTCCACGAGTTAGTCGTGCTGTCCCAACGCTCGACGGGGCTGAGCCCGCTCAGTGAAGTCCAGATGTAGTATCCGCCGCCCGGCTTGAGCTGGGCCGCGATCTTGCCACCGCCGCGCCCGTCCATGTGCGTCCAGGTGTTCGTTTCGGGGTGGTAGCGACTGAGCCCGCCTCCGCCCCAGATGGTAGACTCGGCCGACACCCAGAGCGTGCCGTCGGGCGCCATTGTCATGTCGCGGGTGAGTCCGCCGGGGAGCGCGGAGTTGTCCGGGCCGTACTTGACGAGCGAACCTGGCCCCGCCGCGAGATTCATCCGCATCACGCCTCGCCAGGTGCCCAGCCACAGGTTGCCCTGCGCGTCGGAGACCATGTCGCTCACGCGCGTCGTGCCGACGTCGTTGGGATGCCCGATGATGGGGTAATCGATGTTCGAAACGTTGATCCAACGGTTTTCGGCCTGAACGAATTTGGCGATTCCGCCTTCCTCGAAGCTCGGGCTGTAACCGCCGATCCAAGGGTCATAATCGGGCCCGATCCAGATCGATTCGTTCCAGTCACCCTGGATTCCCGTGTTGCCCGGGCGGTAGTAACGCCAGGAATAGGCGGGCTGGGCGAACGCCGACCCGGTGGCCAAGCCCAGAGCGAAAAGGACCAACTGCCGAACACACATGACATCACCTCCGTCGCAGGCGCCACGATCCTGCACCTGTCCATGCGACGATTTCGGGATGCCGATGTCACTGTTCTCTGGGCTTGCCCTCAATCCTCCGGTTTTTGATTTCAGATCCGGGTGGTCTCCCACCCCAACCCGCCAGGCCCGAGAACTCATCCCTGTCCGTCATCGACCGCGTCAGCACCCGCCCTCGAAATGCTCGGCGAACGTGTCGTAGTCGTCACCATTCACGAAGCCATCATGGTTAAGGTCACCGGCGGGATCCGCGCTCTCGAACGCGGATGCGAATGCATCGAAGTCGTCACCATTCACGAAGCCATCAGCATTGAAGTCCGCCGCACAACTTGACGAGATGGTGAGCGTCCCACCATCCGAGAACTCCGATCCCGCGGGAGAGATGACCAGGCACTCATACGAACCCTGATCCAGCGTCGACACCCCGTCAAGGTGAAGCGAGGATGTACCAGAGCCCGAGATGATCGAGCCTGACGTCGTCGGTCCATCCTGCAATGGCAGGCCGTCGTGACACCAGCGGAGCATCGTCTCCGGCGGCGAGACCTGACAATCAAAGGCAACGCTCGCGCCGGTTGGAACCTGCTCGTCTCCGGGCGATTGGGTGAAGAGCGAGCGCGGCCCGGACCGCACCACGAAGTTGTTCGCGACCTGGAACGGCACAAGCTCGTTCCTTGCCTCGAGAGCGACAAACCCGAAGCTGGGCGTGAAGGGCAGCGTGACCTCGGCGATCCAGTGCGCGTTGGCGTTGACCGAAACGTGATTTGTCGCAGGGTCGTAGGCGATACCGACCGGCGTAAAGCCGCTGAAGGCGTTGCCCGAAGCACCTGTGCCCGATGCGAGCACGCCGTACGGTGCTTTGGCGACGAGTTCCCAATCTCCCACGCCGTGGTAAACCAGCCAGAACTCGCCGTTCGCGGCCAGGTTGTCCTCCAGTGGTGTGGCCGACCTTGTAACGCCGATGGCCACGCCATCGTTGGCAAAGTAGTAGTCAACCACATGCACCGTTGCCGCGAACGCACCGGAAGGCACGAAAGGCACGAAGCAATCGGCATGACCTTCACCCGCGATGGTGCCGTTGCTGGAATATGTCTGGTCCTCCGGCCACTCGAAGGCATCCACGGAGGACGCCGCGAAGAACCAGCCGGGGCCGCCATTGTCGGCGGTGGTCCATCGAACCGAGCCATCGGATGGAATCTGCGTCCAGAAATCGTGCAAGTTCGTATGCACGCCGGCATCTCTCTCACGGCCATTTCCCTTGGGGCGCGGGCCGAGAGTAAAGGCGTCCCGAATCAGGATGCTCATCTGGGCGGACGCGGGGATGGCGAACGCGAGGGCGGCCAGCAATAACACGGATGCCTGACGGCGCATGATCTACTCCTTCACCCGCCTCGGCCATCGAGCCGGGGTTGGATCGTGTCTATGCGCCGAATCAAGCTCTGCTTTGTCAAGAATCCGGGAAAACAAACTCAGCAGCCGAGATCAAACCGCTCGGCGAAGGCGTCGTAATCGTCGCCGTTCACGAATCCGTCGTGGTTGAAGTCCGCCGCCGAGTCACCCGCGTCGAAGACGGACGCGAATGCGTCGTAGTCGTCACCGTTCACAAATCCATCGCGATTGAAGTCGCCCGCGCATCGAGGCGGGAGCTCCAGTTTCACAAGCGCGTGCGGCTCACCGAACGCCGGGATCGAGTTGATGTCCTGCCCCGCGCCGTTGCGCAGATTGGCGATGACGTACAGCACTCGCCCGTTGGATATCTCCAATTCGTCGAGCGCGAATGCGGGGAGCGCGGGATTCCCGCGTCCGATGAAGGCGTCGTCATCCGCAAGCCCATTGCCGTCGAGGTCGACCGGATCGCCCTCGCGCATCACGACACCCAGTTCGGAATGCACGATCACGTCGTCGCTGGCCGGCGCGCCGGCGGTCCTGCCCGCGACCAGCCACTCACCCAGGCCGCTCACCGCGATGGCGTAGAACGGCGCGGACCACGTTCCGCCCGAGGGAATGATCGCCGATCCGCTGCGCGCCACGACCACGCCGTTGAAGTTGGCGTAGTGTGAAACGCCGTCCGTGAGCAGGCCGTGCGCGATCCAATCGCCGCCTTGGTTCATGGCCGCGTGGGTGATACCGTCGGGGACTTCGCCCGTTCCCGGCATGGCGAATCCTTGCTGGATGACGACGCGCGAGTCGATCGCGAGCACCTCGTCGAAGTTCTTGTCCTCGATGATCTTCCCGTTAGCGAGCCAGTGGGCCCCGTCGGCGGTTGTGAAGAAGCCGCGCTCGGTCCACTTGTCCCAGGTCGGGTTGGACAGGCCGTCGAGCGAAACGACCGGCGACACGCCGCCCTGTCGGAACGCGTTATGGTCATAGATCAGCGCCGACTCCAGGGTGGGATCGATGTTGACGATCGATTCGAGGTGTACGCCAACCGCGTCGTCGTCGAGCGGATGGGCCGAGTCCATGAACGTGCCGATGACCTCGTCGCCGGCGTCGTCCGCCGGGATGTCGACGAAATTGAACAGTGCGTCGCCCTCGCCGTGCGTCATCGTGAAGCCAAAGCCGTCCCAGTAGATGACCGCGTAGCGCCCGTTGTTGAAGCCGATTCGCGAGGTCGTCGTGAACGCGTAGCGATTTCGGCGATTGAAGTTCCCGCGCCCGATCAGGTCATAGGTCTCGCTGATCCCGCCCTGCGGGAACGGCTGCCCCTCCTGCGCCAGCACATTCGGCGCTGGGTTGGGGCCGAGCACCAGCACGGACTCCTCGTCCGGGCCTTGCTGCGTCAGCCCGCCCGTCACCCACGTCGTGCCGTCCGGAGAGAGCGTCAACGTGTCGATCGACTTGAAACGCGTCGCGACCAGTTGGCCCGCCAGATTGCGCGCCCCGGGCACGATCGACGTCGGATGCAAGGGATGCTTGGTGAACACCGCCGTCGCCATTTGCGCGATCGCGCTCCCCGCACACGCCATCAGCAACGCGGCCCCCGCCGCGGTCCCTCTCTTGATGCAACTCATTGGCGACCTCCACCCCACGCTGCAACAACCATAATCCGACTTCATCGGATGTCGACTCCCGACCCGCTTCCATGCGACGAACCCCGTCTGGTTCTGTCAGCGCTCGTCCTGTGTCCGGCGGGTGTTTGGCCCGCGGAGCGGCTATCGGTCCACGAAAATGGACGCCGACCCGGCTGGTGGTCGGCGTCCAAGGGAGTGTGGGGCACTCCAAAGAGAGTCTCAGCAACCAACATCGAAGGCCTGCGCGAACTCGTCGTAGTCGTTGCCGTTGACGAACCCGTCGCCGTTGAAATCGGCGGCGGCGCTGCCCGAGTCGAACCAGCTCGCGAACTGGTCAAAGTCGTCGCCATTCACGAACCCGTCGGCGTTCACGTCCGAAGGGCAGGGCGGCGTGAGGTTTTCGTAGATCGACACGATGTTGGAATCTCGTCCGGTCACGATCAGCTCCGCCGAGTGCGAGCCGACCAGATTGCCCATCGCGATGTGCGAGGGCGTCGCGCCGGTCGCGACGCTCGCCGGGGCCGCCAGCGTGCCGCCGAGGTTCTCGAGGATCGACATCGACGCGCTGTCGACGTTGAGCACCGCGAGGTCAGCGTCGCCGTCGCGGTCTAGGTCCGCCGCCACGATCGGCCCGGAGTTCATACCACCGGTCGCGCTCAGAGTCGGGGCGCCGAACACGCCCGCGGCGTTGCGGAAGACGAACACCTGGTTGGCGACCGCGTTGTCCGACGCGACCACCGCCAGGTCCAGGTCGCCGTCGCGCTCGATATCCGTGAACACCACGCCGTCCGGGCGGTACGGATTCCCGACGTTCAGCGTGCCCGCGCCCGCGAATCCGCCGGCGCCGTTGCCGGAAAAGAGCGAGACATTGCGATCGCGGTGATTTGTGGCGGCCAGGTCAACCTTGCCGTCGCCGTTGAAGTCGCCCGCCGCCACGCCAAAGGGTTCTTGGCCCGTGGCGACGCTCGACACTACGAACGCCGCGCCGTTCCAACTGGCGATCGAGAGGTCGTTCGAGTCACGGTTGGCGGTAATGAAGTCGGGACGCAGGTCGCCGTTCACATCGGCGACGATCATGGCGCGGGGATCGGTGCCGATCGCGCCCGACGCCCCCGCCGCGAACACGCCGCCGGTGTTCATGTACGCCCGGATCGTGCCGATATTCTTGAGCACGACGACGAGGTCGTGGTCGCCGTCGCCGTCAAGGTCGGCGGCCGCGATCGAATCGGGGCCCGTGCCCGCGCCGGTCAGGAGCGTCGCGGGCGCGCCCAGTCCCACGCCGCTGTTGAGATAGATTAGGACCTTGTCGGGCGTGTCGGTGGTGACCGCCAGGTCGCCCAGGCCGTCGCCGTTGAAGTCGGCCACGACGCTCGAACTCGGGCGCTGCGCCGCTGCGATGTCGGTGCGTGGGCCGAAGCTCACGCCCGCCAGCGCCGAACCGGCGAGAGCCGCCAGGGCCAAAGCTGAAATGCTGTGCTTCCTCATCATTCTCTTCCCTTTCAGTGCGTGGAGTGTGTCATTCCTGAGCCGATTCCGAATCACGCCTCCCGATTGCTCAATTCGGGCTTGACGGATACCCCGCTCGTGGGTCAAATCAACGGATCGAGTGGGTGGACCGCAACCATGCGTCGAAGCGCCTCGTCGATAATCATGTTTCTTCTTTTTCCAGGACCGCCTCATGACCTCGCCAGGGAGACACGACATCACCGTCCTCCTCGCCCGCGCGCAGCGCGGCGACAGTCACGCCACGGATGAACTCTTCCCGCTCGTCTACGAGGAGCTCCGCGCACTCTCGCAGCAGCACCTAGCCCAGGAACGCCGCAACCACACACTCCAGCCCACGGCGCTTGTCAACGAGGCGTACCTGCGCCTGGTGGGCGATGGCGAGGTCACCTGGGAAAGCCGGGCCCACTTCTTCGGCGCTGCCGCCCGCGCCATCCGACGCATCCTCACTGATCACGCGCGCACCAAGGGACGCCTGAAGCGCGGCGGGGGAGAGAGGCCCGTGCCGCTCTCCGACGACGCCATCGCGGCGCCCGAGGACGAGTCACTCGACCTTGTCGCCGTCGACTCCGCGCTGGAGAAGCTCGGCGCCCTCGACGCGCAGAAGGCCAAGGTCGTCGAGCTTCGATTCTTCGCCGGGCTGACCGGCGATCAGGTCGCTTTGGTGCTCGGCGTGTCGCCCAGCACCGTAGCTCGTGATTGGCAATTCGCGCGTGCGTGGCTCCATCGCGAGATCAGCCGGGAGCTGGAAACTTGACGCCGGATCGCCTCAGGAAGATCGAGCGCGTCTATGCCGCAGTCCTCGACGCGCCCGAAGCCGATCGCGCCGCCACGCTGGGCGCCCTTTGCGCCAACGATCAGGCCCTCCGCGCCGAGGTCGAATCACTTCTCGCGCACTCCGGCGCGATGGGCGGTTTTCTCGCCACCCCCGTCATGGGCCCGGCGTTCACCCTCACCTCCGCCGTCGACAATCCCCTCGCCGACGAACTCATCGGGCGAGACATCGGCGCTTACACAATCCTCTCGCGCGTCGCCTCCGGCGGCATGGGCTCGGTCTACAAGGCCGCGCGGTCCGGCGCGGACTTTGAGCAGACCGTCGCGCTCAAGGTCGTGAAGCGCGGCATGGACAGCGAGGAGATCCTCCGCCGCTTCCGTCGCGAACGACAGACTCTCGCCTCCCTCAACCACCCCAACATCGCGCGCCTCTTCGACGGCGGCATAACACCCGACGGGCGATCCTACCTCGTCATGGAGTTCGTCGACGGCACGCCGCTCGACGCCTACTGCCGCCAGCACCGCCTGACTCTGCGCGAACGCCTGGTGATCTTCGACAAGGTGTGCGCCGCCGTCGCCTCAGCCCACCGCGCCCTGATCGTTCATCGCGATCTCAAGCCCGCCAACATAATCGTCACAGCTCAGGGCGAGCCGAAACTGCTTGACTTCGGCATCGCGGGCGTCCTTTCGCCGGCCGGGACCACCGCCATCACCGCGCCCACCGAGCGGCGCCTCACGCCAGACTATGCGAGCCCCGAGCAGGTTCTCGGTGGCCCAATCGGCACCACATCCGACATCTACTCCCTCGGCGCGGTCCTGTACGAACTCGTCACAGGCGCGAGGGCCCACGTCTTCACGGGCCACTCCACTCCGGAGATCGAGCGGGTGATCCGCGATGTCGTCCCTCCCCCTCCCAGCGCCCGCGTGGCGGCAGAAGGCGACGACCACACCAGCTTTCGCGAGACCTCGCCGGCCCGACTCTCACGCCACCTCGCTGGCGATCTCGACACGATCGTCATGACATCGCTCCGCAAGGAACCCGAGCGTCGCTATGCGGGCGTGGAGTTGCTCGCTCTGGACATCCGTGCGTATCTCGAAGACCGCCCGATCGCCGCCCGCCCGGACACGCTCGGCTACCGCGCCGCAAAGTTCATCCGGCGTAACACCGCTGTGTGCGTGGCCGGCCTCATCGTCTTTGGCTTCGCCGTGGGCTCCACGGCCGCCGTGTGGCGCCAGGCGCAGATCGCCACGCGCGAACGTGACGCCGCGTTCGAAGCCCGGGACCAATCCGAGGAGGTCGTCTCATTTTTCGAGCGGATGCTGGCGTCTGCCGACCCCAAAGGGATCGGGCGCAACGCGACGATCCGCGCCGTCGTCGACCAGACCGCGCTCGGCCTGCTCGCCCAGTTCGGTGATCGCCCTGTTATCCTCGCACGCCTCCGCAGCGCCATAGGACGCACGTACATGGCGCTGGGTCTGCTCGACGAGGCCTCACGCGAACTCGAGACCGCCAAGGACATCCGCGATCATAAGCTCCCGCCCGACCACCATGATCGCATCGAGAGCCTCAAGGAACTCTCCGAACTCCGCTTTGCGCAGCATCGGCTCGATGAAGCCGAATCCCTGGCCCGCGAAACACTCGTACGCCACCGCGACCAACGCGGCGAGAACAACCCCGATACCGCCGAGGCCTGGAGCAACCTGGGCGCGATCCTGCGCGCGCGGGGCAAGTTCGACGAATCTGAACAGTCACTCACGCGCGCGATCGAGATCTACCGCGCCATGAAGCGTCCGCCGCTCGCCCTCTCCGACGCCCTCAACAACCTCGCGGGAGTGTGGCTCGCCCGCGGCGATCTGGCCCGGGCCGAGACGCTCCTCGACGAGTCCCGTACGCTGCGGGAGAAGTTCCTTGACCATGGGCACGTTCTTCGCGCTCAGTCACTTCACAATCTTGGCCAAGTCGCGGTTCTGCTGAACAAGGCGGAGGAAGGACGCCGCCTCCTTTTCGAGGCTATCGCAGAATACGGCCCAGAAGATGCCGCACCCGCGATTCCCCTCGCGCGGGCGCACGCTGACCTCGCCAATGTGCTGGGCATGCTCGACAAGACCGCCGATTGTATCTCGCACTTCGAAATGGCGGCTCGCCTCTTCGCCGATCGCCTGGGCCTCGACAGCCCCGAGGCGTTGGATACGCGTGTCGACCTTGCGGAAGCCAGACGTCGCGCTTCGCACGCGGAACAATCGAGAGTCGCGCTCGAGGATGTCGTTGCGCGATGCGAGGCCGTCGGGCCAGCACTCGACGCCACTCGCGCCCGCGCCTACTTCGGCCTCTCAGCGGTTTGGAAAGATATCGGCAACGCCGCCAAGTCCGATGAACTCTTGAGGAAGGCCGAATACCTCGAGCTGAGCGCGCAACGCCGTTAACCACCGTGGATTGGATTGGCGCCAGCTCCTGTGCTCGGGTCAACTCCCACCTCACGCGAGCATCTGACCGCGAGAGATGATTGTGTTAACCCTGTATCGGATGGCAAACCCCGGCTCCGGGGGTGGAGATTGCGTTTGAAACCGTCCCGATCCGGGAGTTCACTCATCCTCCGGCATCCCTGGATCTGTACCGCCAGCTGAGCGACGACGACTCGCAGCAGGCCATGCAGGCGCTGGCGATGACCAACGGCGGGACCAGCGCCGCCGGTCAACAACCGCTCAGAACCGGCAACGTCTGCAAAACCGGAGGCGCGCAAAGGGCCGGTTCTTGGGTCTCATTTGGGTCTCAGGCTCTTCAGCCGCGGAGTGTCTGCTGGAAACGGCTGAAATTCCAGGCGCTGCGCGGTGGGGGTCACCAATCGCGGAGAATCCTGCCCTCTCTCCGTGCGGGCCGATTCGAGTCAAAGACAGTAAAGAACAGGCAGCGCAGGCCAGCGCTGGCAAAAAATTCTCAAAGCGGAGAGGGGGGGATTCTCCCGGCGCGAAATCCGCAAGCTGCAGGAAGAACTGGAGTTGTGCCTTAACTGCCTGTCGCGGGCCGATTTGGCGCAGTTGCGGACACTGCTCGTGGCTTACCAGTTTTTACCATCTTGAGCCCGAGATTTGGGTCTCAGCTTGGGTCTCGGAACGGTCGTGCGGGCGTCAGTGTGGGGTCAGTGGGGAACACAAAGGGTGCAGCGCTGCTTCGGATCGCTTGGCCCGACAGATTGCACGTTCGATACTCTGCACGCGAATCTCGTGGGACTGAAACCGACGAGAGCCAGCGGGAACGCCGCCGGCCCTCGCCGTGTTCAATGATGATGGCCGTGTGCGTGTGCCCGATTCGGAGTTCAGCACCCCATCTCAAAGCGCTCGGCGAAGGCGTCGTAGTCATCGCCGTTGACGAAGCCGTCGTGGTTGAAGTCAGCGCTGGGATCGGCGGACTCGAAGCCCTCGGCGAAGGCGTCGTAGTCGTCGCCGTTGACGAAGCCGTCATGGTTCGCGTCCGCGGCGCAGACGTATTCCACGCGGAGCGTGGGGCGTGGGGTCGAGCCGTTGCCGTGTGCACCGTCGTAGTAGTCCATGTCGTGCGCCAGTCGGCGGAACAGCAGAACGTCGTTCCCGATCTGCGACTGGAAATAGGCCAGCGCGCCCGCGCCATTCAGCGTGATGTCGCGGGGAAATCCATCGCCGTTGGTGAGGTGCGCTTGCCCGAACAGGGAGCCGTCGTTGGTCATGGAATGGAAGGGAGTGTCGTTCGGGTACACCTGCGTCCAGCCGGAGAGGCCGCTGATCGGGAAGTAGGTGTCGTACGCCAGTTCGCCGCTTTGGTAGTTGCCCCAGACCTCCATGGTGGGCGTGCCGGCCGTGCCTTGCTGCGTGAACGCGAACGTGACGGACGTGATCTCCGCCCCGGTCGGCACGGCCGAGAGGTCAAAGACCATGAAGCCACGGTGGATGTTGCTGCCCCCGCGGACCACGAAAAGAGGCGAGTGCGGCTCTGTCGCGAACACCGGAGCGCCGGGACTATTCGTTGGGCGGTAGGTCGATCCGGCGCGAATCGGGCCGAACGAGACAACGGTGGCGTTCGTGGCCCCCGCGACGCAGATCATGGCCACACCGATCGAGATCAAACGGTTCATAATTCACTCCTTCTCCTATCTACTTCCAAGAGGCCCCTCAGCACGGGATCGATTGATCCCTGACGATGTTGAACGGCCTTCACCGTTACCTAACAGGATGCCGTTGAGGTCGGGTCGTTCAGGCTGTTATTGCGGTTGAACGGCCCGGCGATGATGTCCTGGGCCTTGGCCGAGGAACACGCCAGCCCGCACACCGCGAGCAAGAGGGCCAGAGACGCACGAGATTCGTTTCGCATGATGCTCAGCCTCCAGGGCGGCCTGACAACCCCCAACCCGCCGATGCGGATCGTGAGGTGGGCGCGTACCCACTGAAACTCCATCCGCGCGCGCGATTGCGCGCCAAAGCGAAAAAATGGCGCAAATACTCGATCTGAAATCAGACCGACGGAAGCCACCTCGGTGCCAAGCCGCCGCGCTGAGGGTCTGCGACCTCTGCCAACGAAAAGCCCCCGCCGGAATACGGACGGGGGCTTGAAGGATGTTGGGCGTCCGCGAGCCGGAGTTCAGCACCCCACCTCGAAGTGCTCGGCGAAGGCGTCGTAGTCATCGCCGTTGACGAAGCCGTCGCGGTTGAAGTCGGCGCTGGGGTCGCCGGTCTCGAAGCCCTCGGCGAAGGAGTCGTAGTCATCGCCGTTGACGAAGCCGTCGTGGTTCACGTCCGCGCCACAGACGATCAGCACCACGTTGTCGCTCTGGAGCCATTCGTTGCACTTTAATGCGCCGACGAAGCAGCGCAAGCGCAGCTCGTTCGGCAGCGGGTACCCGTGGTAGAAGTACGCCGGATCGACTGTGACTTGAATCGTGCCCGGCGAGACGACGGTCGCGCTCAGCACGCCGTTCGATGTGCCGTCCGTTGCCAGTGATTCCCACACGCTGTCATTCGCCAGGTTGAGCCATTCCCAGCGATATTCGAGTTGACCGAACTCGGTGGTCGCGCCGGTAGTGAGGGTCATGGTCCCGCCGGGCGAGGTCTGGCCGCCGACGGGCTGGGCGGTGATGGCCGGGTTGCACACCGGCGGGTCGATGGTGACGAGCACGCGGTCGGGCTCATAGGTCAGGTGGGCGCGGTTGCTGACAAAGTCCGGGGCCAGCACGAGCTCGTCGAAGGTGCCGACAACGGAAGCTGCCGAAAGTACCTCATACGTGCTGCCGATCGTCCGATAGCGACTTGTCATGTGGTCGAAAAAGCCGGGGAGGTCCCACTGTTGAATCCGGAGTGTGCCGTCGATCGCGGCCGTTCCTTGGACATTCACGCGGGAGGACATCGAGTAGGACACATCGGTGTCCAAGTCGTAAAGAAACCCGCACGCCACATCCAGCGTCGATGTGGAGTCCAGCGTCAAAGAGCCGGCGATCGTGAACTCCGAGTGGTCCGCCCAGGGATCAGGGAACGGGACGGCCTGTTCCGCGACGACCTCGCCGCCGAAGGACGCGGTGAAGTCGCCGGGCCATGTGCCGTTGCCGCCGATGCCCGCGCCCACGCCCATCGTCAGGTTCAGGGCACCCAGATCGGTCTGAGGGCTCATCAGCAGCGTGTCGCAGCTGATGTCCGCGTTCGCGCGGCTGCTCCCGACCTGGATCAGCGGGTTGCCGGTCGCGCCGCCCGTGATGTGGGCCGTCGCGCCGGGATGGAACCGGTGGGTCTGCACCTCGGCGTTGTTCACGAGGTTCAGCGTGCCGACCGCGCCGGCATCTTCCGGGTCACCGACGTTGATGGTTCCCGAGTTCACCCAGACCAGCCCCGGACCCTCGAGCGTGACGGTGCCCGAGTTGCTCACGCCGCCCACGCCCGTGCCGATGGTGGCGTCGCCGGTGTTGAGGCGCCCGCCGCCCCGGACCTTGAGCTCCCCGGCGTTCGGGCCGCCGAAGCTGACCATGTACAGCGCGCCGTCGACGTTGAGGGTCGAGTCGGCGTTCTCCACGGTCACAACCGGCTCCGTGCCATAGGTGCCGGCGAAGATCGCGCTGTGCGCGTTCACCACGCCGCCGAGCTTGACCTGCATGGACGCGGTCCCGGCCGGGTTGCCGACGCGCAGGCCGGTGGAGGGCGTCTCGAAGGCGTCCCCCAGCCCGCGGCTGGTGAGGCTGGAGTAGTTGCGGACGATGATGCCGCCGCCGCCGGGCGCGGTGATGCTCGAACCACACAGGACGTTGCCGAAGGTGACGCTCGCGCCGTTGTCGATGAGGAGCGTGCCGTCGGTGCCAAAGGCGTTGCCGACCACCAGCGACGAGGTGTCGTTGGAGGAGTTGGCGCTCCCAAAGACGCTGGACTCGGCGCCGTTGACCAGGACGTGCCCGCGGGCCGAGGGGTGCGCGCCGATCTCCAGGGCCTGGAGTTCACCGGCCGCGAGCGAGATGTCGGCGCCGTTCTCGACGCGGAGCGTGCCGTGCCCCTGATCGCCGACCGCGATGTGGGCCACGCCTCCCGCGCCGGTGAAGACCAGCGAGCGTCCCGCGCCGTCGAGGTTGAGCTGTCCTTCCGAGCCCGAGCCCTTGGCGATGATGAGCGAGCGGAGGCTCTCGATGGTGCCGCCGGTCCAGTCGAGCAAGCCCGCGCCCTCGTCGCTGATGACCAGCGAATCGACCTGCAGCAGTCCGCCGTTGAGATAGAGCCGTCCCGACGTCGCGGGGCGGCGTCCCAGCACGAGCTCGCCGGTGCGGAGCAGGCCGCCGGCGTTGAGGTTCACGATCCCGGTGGTGACATTGCCGTCGCCCTGGGCGTCACCGAGATAGACCCTGGTGGATGAGCGCGGGCCGGTCAGCATGCCGTCGTTGTTGATCGTGATCGTTCCGGTCGCTCGGGTGCCGGCGCCGACCGAGAGGTTGGAGGAGAATCTGAGTTCACCGTCCTCCAGAAGGAGTGTCGCGGTGGAGTCGTTGCCGCGTCCGAGGAGCAGGTCGCGGGTGGCGTCCATCTTGCCGCCGGCCAAGACGCCGAGGTTCGACGAACTCGATTCCCCGGCGGCGATCGAGGTCAGGCCGTCGCTGGTGAGCCAGCCGCCGGTGACCATCAGGTTGCTGCTCGAACTGATGTCGGGCGAGGTCACGAGCGTGAAATCCGGCCTGCACCCCGCGGAAGGTGGCCCCAACTGAGAGGTGCCGAAGCTGAAGTACACGAATCCCGCGTTGACCACCACACCCGCGATCTCGCGATCAACCGGGAGCGTGACGATGTACTGCTCGTCGAGCGAGAACGTGGCGATGACCGAGGAGTCCGGGCGTCCCTCGGGGTCCCAGTTGCTCTCCACGTCCCAACTGCCACCCTGTGCGTTCGTCCAATTGACCGTGGAGTTGGTGGTGCAGGCCGTTTCGATAATGCCGTTCAACGGGAGAGTGCCGCTTGCGCATTGGTCGTTGGGGTCGTCGGCGATGTCGTTCCACGCGCTGCCTGCTCCCCAATGGAAGTGGACAACTGTCTCGTTGCCGCAGAGGTTGTTCGGCTCGTCAGCGTCCCAGAACCGAAAAGTCGAACTGCTTCCCGACACCCATGACCAAGTGCCAGAGGCCCCGCCCCCGCCATGAAGCCCGATCCAAGGGCCGCCGGTATAGGTCGTCAGCAGCGGTTGAAACGTCGTTCCTAGCCAGTCATTCTCCGCCTGGGTCTCGATCGTCACCAGGTGCCCGCCCATGCTGACCGCCAGCGCCTCGGCCGAAGCCCACGACGTCAGTGAGGTCAGGTAGTACTGGCTGCTCCCGCGTGAGAACGGCCCGGCGATGATGTCCTGGGCCTTGGCCGAGGAACACGCCAGCCCGCACACCGCGAGCAAGAGGGCCAGGGACGCACGAGATTCGGTTCGCATGATGTTCAGCCTCCAGGGCGGCCTGACAACCCCCAACCCGCCAATGCGGATCGTGAGGTGGGCGCGTACCCACTGAAACTCCATCCGCGCGCGCGATTGCGCGCCAAAGCGAAAAAATGGCGCAAATACTCGATCTGAAATCCAACCGACGGAAGCCACCGTGGTGCCAAGCCGCCGCGCTGAGGGTCTGCGACCTCTGCCAACGAAAAGCCCCCGCCGGAATACCGACGGGGGCTTGAATGAGCCAGAGGACCATCACATTCAGCTCACCCAGATGAAGCTCAGCCGGGTTCGGCCGGGCGGACCGAGTGTGACGTTGCGGCTCTGTGTTGTGTCTCACGGGTCAAGCATTCGTAGGCAACGTTGGATCATGCGAGTTCGACCGGGGCGAGGAACGCCGTTGCCAGTTTCTCGTGCCGGGTGGCGATTCAGCGGCAGCACTTGAGCCGCCCGATGCAGCGTTCGGCCACATCGCGGCGTCGGTATTTGCGGCGGTCGAGCGGATGTCGCCGCTCCTCACGTCGGGTTGGAATGTCTGTCTCGATGCCTCGCCGCACGCACTACGCCCAGAGGCGGCCCGCGCTGTACCCATCGTCGCTCGCGACCGCAACCGGACGACGCCGCCGCGCGATGCGCGCGGTGTCCATCACGGCCTCAATCTGCTTGGACTCGCTCTCCTGCCCGCTGTCTGCAGCGCCCCCAGCGGCATGCCCTTGGCGTGGGTCAGCGCCGCCAGTCAACAACAGCTCAAAATCGGCAACGTCCGCAAAACCGGGGGCGCGCAAAAGGCTGGTTCTTGGGTCTTATTTGGGTCTCAGGCCCCTTCGGCCTCGGAAGGCCCGTCTCAAACCACTGAAAATACAGCAGTTATGGAACAGGGGTCAAATCAAGCGGAGAGGGGGGGATTCGAACCCCCGATACGGTTACCCGTATACAGCATTTCCAGTGCTGCTCCTTCAGCCTCTCGGACACCTCTCCGGGGAAGGACCGACAGTTTAGCCCGCCGATGCCCCTCTGGTCGACCCGGCGCCCTTCCGGGCGATTGCATCGGCCAGTCGCACCCCGAGCAAGCGATCGGTTACCCAGCGGGCCGCGAGGTGCCCGAGCAGCGCCCCGGCGATCACGTCCGTCGGGTAATGAGCGCCGAGGGCGACGCGCGCCACGCACACGAAGATCACGAGCGCCCAGCAAAGCGGCCTGATCCGCGGATAAATCAAGCCGAGGAATGTCGCGGTCGCGGCCGCCGAGACCGCGTGGCGGGACGGCATCGAACCCAGCGCGTAGCTCACGCCGGGGGCGAGTTCCCACGCATGGCGAAGCACCGGCCCAGCGTCGGTCGGAACGGGGTACTGCCCGAAAGGCCCCAGAAACACGCGAGCATCATCGAGGCTTGGCCTTGGCCGCCCCACGAGCACCTTGACCGCATTCGCCAAGAGATTCGCGACGCCGGCCGACAGGGCCAGATCCCACAATTTGTCCCGGCGGCTCTTGTCGACCAGCCACATCGCCGCACCGACCAGCACGATCGACACGAGTTGCCCGAATTGCTGCTGGGCCTCGAATTCGCGCTTGATGTCGCCGCCGAGTTTGATCGAGCGTGCCCAGGCCGAGATTGCTCCATCGAATGGGTACAACGCGAGGGCCAGCACGACCCCGGCCACGAGCGGCACGGTCCACCAGCGACGCGCCGGATCGAGCGTCCATGTTCCGGGTGGCGTTCGGAGGATGTTGCCCACGAACCCAAGGGCGACGTGGACCACCCGCACCGGCGCGGCGAGCGTGCGGTTATAGTCGCGGGCGATGCGGAATGGTGATGGGCCGCTCAAGCTCGGTTCTGCCCCCGCGGGTGTGCTCGCGAGCGTGTGGTCGCTCGTCGCCGCCCGGTGGCGGCACGCGCGCGGCTGGCGCGCCGGCGTCCTGCTCGCGCTAATCTGCCTCACAGTGTATGTCCCCGGGCTGATCCAGACCCCGCCCATCGACCGCGACGAATCTCGCTTCGCCCAGGCGAGCCGCCAGATGTTCGAGGCCGTCGCTCTTCCCGAGAGGGAGCGGTCGCCGAGTCTGCATTCCGGCGGCGTGGTGATCCCGATGGTTCAGGACAAGCACCGCCTGAACAAGCCGCCACTCATCTACTGGTTGCAAGCGGCGTCAGCATGGCTCTTTTCACTGGGCGATCCCGCGCGCGACGCGATCTGGATGTACCGGATCCCGAGCCTCTTGTGCGCGATCGGCTCGGTGCTCGTGACATGGCGGCTCGGGTGTCGGATGTTCGATCCAAGGGCCGCCTGGCTAGGTGCCGCGCTCCTCGCGGTGTGCCCGCTGGTCGCCTTCGACGCGCACCAGGCCCGCGCGGATCAATTGCTGCTGTTCAGCGTCGTGCTGTCGCAGGCCGCGTTGTGGCGAGTGTGGAATGAGGGGCATGCGACGTGGTTGCACGCCGTGCTGTTCTGGCTCGCGATCTCGGTGGGAATCATGGCCAAGGGGCCGATCGCGCCCCTGATCGCGCTGCTGACCGTGCTTGTGCAGTGCGTGTTCGGACGGTCGTGGGGAAGACTCCGCGATCTTCGCCCCGTGCTTGGGGTGCTCATCATCGCGGCGTGCGTCGGGCCGTGGGTGTGGGCGGTCGGCGAGCGGGTGGGCTGGGCCTCCTATTGGTCACTGATCCTCGATGAAACGCTCGGTAGGAGTGTGGAAGCCAAGGAAGGGCACTGGGGCCCGCCGGGCTACCACACGTTGCTGCTCGCGGCATTGTTTTGGCCCGGCTCGCTCGCGACGCTGGCGTCGATCGTGCGAGCGATCCGTCGTGGACTGCCGCGTGCGTCGCCCAATCAGCGCTGGAAGCGACTCGCGGGTCGCGCGGGTGAGTTGTTCTGCCTGGGCTGGCTTGTTCCGGCGTGGATTGTGTTCGAGTTCGTGGGGACCAAGCTCCCGCACTACACCATGCCGCTCTATCCCGCGATCGCGCTGCTCTCGGCGCGCGGCCTCCTGGCGATCACATCTGCGGCGACGAGAGAGTCCGAAAGCAAGCGGCTCCCACGATCGATGCGTGCAGGCCCATCCGGCGAGTCGCCAGCGATTGCGAGCGGGCCGGGTCTTCAAGCACCCGCGAGGTCGTACGCGAACGACCTTTCCAAGCCCATCGCGTGGCTACCGTGGGCGATCATCGGCGCGGTGCTGAGTGCCGCGGCGCCCGTAGTTCTGTCGCTGGTCAACTCACAGACTCCGCTGATCGCGGTGGCCGGAGTGCTCAGCCTTGCGGCCTTCGTCGTGATCATCATGGCGTGCCGCGCCGCGTTTCGATCGCTTGCGTTGCGTGCCCAGGGCCTGGGCATCATCGCCGGGGTGCTCGCACTGGTGCCGTTCTTTCTCGTGCTCTTGCCAAGCGCGACAACACTCAGCCCGCGTTTGATCGAGCACGTGTGGTCGCTCGACCCCGATCACTCGCGACCGCTGGCGTGCAGCGGGTATCAGGAAGACAGCCTCGTCTTCGCCACGCGCGGACGGATCGAACGGGTGCCGGAAGAGTCCATCGCTGAATGGGCCGCGACGCAGTCTGAAGGGATTATCATCGCGCCGATCGAATCATCGCGGGCCGGCGAGTCGCTTCGTGCTGCAGGTTGGCATGACGACTTCCGCACACGCGGAGTGAACCTCGGCCGGGGAACGCTGGTTGACATTGGCGTGTGGACTCGGGGTGCAAAGTGAATGAACCGCACGGCAACGCTGAATACGCGAGCGGCGCATCGAATCAGCCACCGTCGCGGCAAGATCAGCCTGCGCAGGCGAGTCCGCCGGCGCACCCCGATTCGTCTTCGCACTCACCGTCCGTGACACCCGTTTCGCCAACCGGTCTGCTCATCATCGACAAACAGCCGGGCTTCACGTCGATGGACGTGTGCGCGATCATCCGCGCCCGCCTCCGCCGCGCCGGTGCGCCAAAGGGCGTGAAGGTCGGGCACGGCGGGACGCTCGATCCCCTGGCGACCGGTGTGCTCGTCGTGCTCATCGGCAAGGCGACGCGCCTGTGCGATCAGGTCATGGCGACGCGGAAAACCTACGTCACCACCATCGATCTGTCGCGCCTGTCGACGACCGACGACGAGGCGGGCCAATGCACGCCCATCGACCCTGCGCTCCGCGCGGCACGCGAGGATATCGATCGAATCCTGCCGCGGTTCATCGGCACGGTCGACCAGCGCCCGCCCGCGTATTCAGCGATCAACGTCGGCGGCCGGCGTTCTTACGAATTGGCGCGAGAGGGAACCCCGATCGAACTCGCGTCGCGAAAGGTCGTGATCCACGACATCCGTGTCGAGGCGTTCGAATGGCCGAAGCTCTCCATCGTCGTTGAGTGCGGTAAGGGCGTGTACATCCGCAGCCTCGCACGCGATTTCGGGGCCGCGCTCGGACTGGGCGGGATGCTCTCCTCGCTGCGTCGCACCGCGAGCGGCCAGTTCTCGATCGAACAGGCCGTCCGCCTCGATCAGCTCCCCGACAAGCTGACGCAGGCCGATCTGCTCCCGCTTCCATCTTCGCCGTGAACCAGCGCGCGGCACGCGACGTATGCCCGCCAGCCGCGGGTGATTCGAGCCGATGAAATAGGTTCACGAGCGAGCGATGAGCGAGCCAGCCACCGAACAGACCAGCGATTTCGAGGACAGAACCTCGCGAGACGAAGACGCTCCGTCGATCCCGACAACGAGTCTTCCGCAGAGTCCGAGAAGCCGTGCTCGCCGCTGGCCAATCCTTGCAAGTGCGTGGCTGGGCCTCGTCGCGATCTCGGTCGCCAGTCACTGGGCAGTCTGGATCGCGACGACTCGCATTTTGGATGGCGATGATGCCGGACCGGGCATGATCGTCAAGTGCCTTGCCAACATCTTCAACACGATGTGCGCGCCGGGGTGGGGGATCATCAACATGCTGACCGGCCATTGGCACATGGATTCGGTCGTGGTTGCGACCCTGGCCGCGGGCGTTTCGTGGACAGGCTGGTTTGCAGCGATCGGCGTGCTCGCCGCGATCCGCCGCCTCTTGTGCACGGCCGGCTCTGATCGTCCAACCCGCACTCTGCGGCAGCCCCGGACGAGCGGATCTGCGGCCGAATCGTCGCGCGAACCAGCGAACGCCCGGTCCGCCCAGGTAGTCGCCCCCGCCTTGCCTTCGCGACGCCGCTTTCTCCTCGACGGCACGCTGGGCCTTGGCTGCGTCTCAACCCTCGGCATCGGCGCTGATGCCACGCTCGTCGAGCCGTGGGACCTGCGCATAGCACGCTACGACATCCCGATCCCGGACCTGCCCGATTCGCTGGTGGGCCTGAAGCTCGTGCAACTCAGCGACACGCACCTGGGCCCGCGCATCCCCGCCTCGTTCATTCGCGAGGCGGTCGCGCGGACGCTCGCTCTTTCGCCGGATATCGTGCTCCTCACGGGTGACTACGTGCACAACGGACCGCAATGGATCACGCCTGCGGCCACGCTGTTCGAGCCGCTCATTGAAGCCGGGCGCGTCGTGGTGGGGGTGCTCGGCAACCACGACTGGTGGGCCGGCGGCGAGCGCATGAGCGAGGCCCTTACACACATCGGCGTCCGCATGATCGACAACTCGCGCTGCTTCTTCGACCGCGCGTCGCGCACGCTCAGCGCCGTTCTCGAGTCCTCGCGCCGCGACCGACTCTGTCTGTGCGGCGTGGGTGATCTAAAGGAAGACCGTGTCGACTTCAACGCCGCCCTCGCGGGCGTGCCCGAATCCATGCCACGCCTGATGCTCGCGCACCGCCCCGATACCGCGGAGTTGCCCGAGCTGCACTTGCCGCGCCCGCCGCGCATCGACCTCATGCTCTGCGGGCACACGCACGGCGGGCAGGTGCGCCTGCCCTTCATCGGCACGCCGGTCGTGCCCAGCCGCTACGGAAGCAAGTACGCCGCCGGGCTCGTTCAAGGCCCCGCCTGCCGCGTGCTTGTTTCCCGCGGCGTCGGCATGTCGATCCTTCCGCTGCGCTTCGGAGTGCCGCCGGAGATCGTTGAGATCACCCTCACGCGGGCTCCTTCCGCGCCCAACAATCCTGCGTGACCGACGGCCCAGCCCAATTCGATCGCTACCGGCGGCAGACGATCCTGCCCGAGTTCGGCGTGGAATCACAGCAGAAGCTCGCGGCGTCGCGTGCCGCCATTATCGGTGTCGGCGCGCTCGGCTGCGCATCCGCCGATCTCCTCGCGCGCGCCGGCGTCGGCGCCCTCACGCTCGTGGATCGCGACGTGGTCGAACTTTCGAATCTGCAGCGTCAGTGCCTCTTCGACGAAAACGACGCGATCGATCGCCGACCCAAGGCCGAAGCCGCGGCCGCGCGCCTTTCTCGCGTGAACTCGGGCATCCGCATCGAGTCCCGCGTGGTAGACGTCACCTCGCGCACGCTCCCGCGCCTGCTCCGCGAAGCAAGGCCCGACGTGATCATCGACGGCACGGACAACGCCGGCACGCGATACCTCCTCAACGACGCCGCCGTGCGCCACGCCGTCCCCTTCGTCTACGGCGGCGTGATCGGCACCCGCGGCATGCAGATGACGATCCTCCCCGATGCCTCGCCGTGCCTCCGCTGCGTCTTCGAAGAGCCGCCCGCGCCGGGCACGATGCCGACCTGCGACACCGCGGGCGTTCTCGGCGCCGCGGTCGCGATCGTCGCGGGTTGCCAGGCCGCGGACGCGATCAAGCTGCTGATCGGCCGACGCGATCTCATCAAGCCCACGTTGCTTGAGTTCGACCTCTGGTCCGGCGAGCGTCGCCGCCTCGATCTCTCCGCGATGTGCAATGCCGCCACCCGCCGAAACTGCCCGTGCTGCGGCGGGCGGTCCTTCGAATTCCTCGATGGAAAGCACGACGACGACGCGATCAAGCTCTGCGGCCAGCTCGCGGTGCAGATCGGTTCGACCGGCTGCGAGTGCGATCTGGATCGAGCGGCGGATCGCCTCCGTGAGTTTGCCCCGAAGCGAGTGTCGCCCTCGCTTCTCCGCGTGTGTCTCACGGGCGAACGTGCGGAAGGCGACGGCTCGCTGGAACTCTCGCTGTTTTCCGACGGGCGGGCGATCGTCGCCGGCACCGCCGACCCCGCCCGCGCCCGAGGTGTGTACGCCAAGTACGTGGGTGCATGATCGGCAGGCCATCAGTCGGCCGGCGATGCGAGGGCATTCGAGCGTAGATTGGTACGACATATCGATAATCGTCTATGATCGATGGAGCGGAAGGGCGAAAGGTCCGCCAGAACCAGGGTCGCCCCGCGTTGGAATCCGGCCGCGTTGAGTAGAAGAGGTCCACACATTCGTCGAGCATCACGCGGCGCGTGCCGCCGCGAAGCAGGAGGAGACACACGATGGGAGCTTTCGCCGAAATGATCGTCGCCGGGCACCGCCGCACGCAGAGCTACGCCCAGCGTCTGCTGAAAGACGTTTCGCCCGCGATGTTCGCGCGCAAGGCTGTCGTGAACGGCAAAGCGATCGAGACCAATCACGCCGCGTGGGTGTATGGCCACCTGTGCCTCTATCCGCAGCGCATCGCCACCGCGCTGGGGCGGGCCTCCGACGTGCCCGCGCTGCCCGGGGATTGGGAGGCGTTGTTCAAGGACGGCACGCCGTGCGTTGATGACGCGGACGCCCGGACTTATCCCGCGATGAGCGCGGTCGTCAACGCGTACACCAAGGGCTACGAGGCGATCGCGTCCGTTGTGCTCACGATCTCCGACGCCGATCTCTCCAAGCCCACCCCCGTCGAGCGGTATCGCGAATTCCTCCCGCTCGTGGGCGGCATGGCGATGTTCATGATGAACAACCACATCGCGGTCCACATGGGACAGGTCAGCGCGTGGCGTCGGTGCATGGGGCTGGGCAACGCGTGAGGCGCGGCGACTTACGCCCGGACGAACGGATTGCTCTTCATCTCGCGTCCGATCGTGGTCGGCGGCCCGTGCCCGGGGAATACGCGCGTCGTCGTCGGGAGTTGATACAGCACGCGCCGGATCGAATCGGCCAGTGTTTGCGGGCTGCTCCCCGGAAAGTCCGTTCGCCCGACGGAGCCGTTGAACAGAGAATCGCCCACCAGCGCGACCCCCGCCTCCGCGCAATAAAACGTCACGCCGCCCGGCGAGTGGCCCGGCGTGTGCCGAACGATCCACGTTGACAATCCGAGCGTGAGCTGCTGCCCGTCGGAGAGTTCGCCGTCGGGCTCGCCCTCGCGGATCGGTTCACCGGTCATCGCCGAGAGATTGAGCACCGGGTCCGACAGCCATTCGTGCTCCGCTCGGTGCAAAAGCACGGGAACCCCGGGGAAGGCCCGGCGAATCTCGCCCAGACCTGCGATGTGGTCGAGGTGGGCGTGGGTAAGCAGGATCGCTCGGGGGGAGAGGCCCAACCGCCGAATATGGGCGATCAGATCCCCCGGATCAAAACTGGCGTCAACGATCCAGCAATCGCGAGCGTCCCCGGTCGTTACGACATAGCAGTTCGTCTCATACGGCCCAAGCACAAAGGGCTTGATCGCGATTTGGCCTCCGTTCGAGTTTGGCTCGACCATCGGCCGATGGTAGGTACACTGATTTGGGTGCCGCCCGGACGCGGCATCGCCAACCGAGAGGGACCTTCATGCCTAACTCCAACAACCGCAGTGACTTCGGACAGCCTTCGCCCGCCGGCACCGATCCCAGCAAGACGCTGGTCTGGTGGCTGGGTGTCTGCGTGCCCGCCGCCCTCAGCGTGCTTCTGGTCATCAACGGCACGTCGGGCAAGCCATTCAGCGTGATTACCGGGCTTGGAATTCTTGGCCTCGTCATCGTGTGGGTTCTCTTCCTCCTGTCGCTCATCCTGCGCCGCACGGGCGTTGCCGCGGTCGAGGAGCGCATCCAGAATCTGACTTCGATGGTCGAGCATCTGGCTCAGCAGAACTCGCTGTCGGATGATGCGCGGCGTGTCATCAACCGCGCCCGTGAGCGCGAACTGCTCCGCCGCGCGATCGAAGAGGACATGGGGCGCGAGGACTGGGACGCCGCGATGGTGCTCGTGAAAGAGCTCGCCGATCGCTTCGGCTATCGCGCCGACGCCGAGGAGTTCCGCGCTCGAATCACGACCGCGCGGGCCGAGACGCTCGATCGTCGCTATCGCGAAGCGGTTTCAGTGCTCGACGGCCTGATCATGCAGCGCCGCTGGGACGGCGCGATTTCCGAAGCTGACAAGATCGCGCGACTCTTCCCCGAAGTCTCACGCGTCGCGGCGCTTCGTCCGCGCGTCGAGGACGCACGCAATCACTACAAGGCCGACGTGGAGCGCCGCTTCCTCGAGGCGACGCGCGACGGTGATGTCGACACCGCGATGAAGCTCCTGGCCGAGCTCGACGCCTATCTCACCGAGAGCGAGGCCGCCCCCTACAAAGAAGTGGCGCGAGGCGTGATCGGCAAGGCCCGCGACAACCTGGGCGCGGCGTTCAAGCTCGCGGTGTACAACAAGCGATGGGTCGAGGCCGCCGACCTGGGAGACAAGATCATCAGCCAGTTCCCCAACAGCCGGATGGCGGCGGAGGTGCGATCGCTGATCGACGGCATCCGCACCAAGGCCGCGGCGTGGCAGCGGTGAGTCAGCTCGACCTGGCCTTCTCTGCGTCGGCCCGCGTGCCCGACTTCCACGTGTAGATCACGAGGATCACGATCCCGATGATGAGCCACAGGTCCGCGAGGTTCGAGACATACGGCCAGATCTCGCGGGCCGTCTGCCCGCTCGCGAAGGGATACGACCAGCCAAACGGCAGCTTCACGCCCGGGAGCGGGTGGATGAAGTCGCGCACGCACGCGTAGAGCAAACGGTCGTAGAGATTGCCGAGCCCGCCCGAGATGACGAGCCCGATCGCGACGTGGGCCCAGCGATCGCGGGCCCTGGTCCATCGCGCGAAAAGCCCGGTTGCGAACACGACCGCGATCGCGGTGAACAGCACGAAGAACCACCGCTTGCCCGCGCCGATGCCGAACACCGCGCCCGGGTTGAGCACCAGCGTGAAATCGAGCACCTTGGGCAGGACCACGACCGGGCGATGGAATGGGATCAGGTTGCCGAGGCTGCCCGTCGCGAGCACGGCCTGGCGGTCGATCGAAACCGGCGTCCCCGCGATCGAGCGGAACGCGATCTCCTTGCTCACAAGATCGGTGACGAGCCCGAACAGCGTGGTGATGATCAGCACGACCCACGCAGCACGCGACTTCGACGCCGGTGAGTGCGTCGCCTGCACGCTCGCTGGACCCGACTGATTGGTGTTGCTCGCCCCGCTCACGCCATGGCTTCCGGCGGGTCTCACTGACGCATCGAGCGACGCTCGAGCTCACGGGCCGCCTCGATCGAGTATCGAGCCCACGGCAGTTCTTGGAGACGCTCGGCCTTGATCGGCTTGCCCGAAAGCTCGCACAGGCCGTACGTCCCGTCGTTGATCCGCTTGAGCGCGTCGTCGATCTCTTTCACGAGCCGACGATCGGCCGCGACCAGGTCAAGCGCCAGAGTCTGCTCGTAGGTTTCCGAGCCCTGCTCGGCCAGGTGCTGCGGCAGGTTCGACAGCGCGCCGCTCTCGCCCTTGAGCGCCTCGGACTCCATCGTGTGGATGTCGCCCGCGACCTCGGCCCGCTTCCGCAGCAGAATCGCGCGGAACTGATCCAGTTCCTTCTTGTTGAACGGACTCTTGCCGGCCTCGACCTGGGTCTCCGGCGCTTCGCCCTGCGCACCCAGCGGACGCGAAGGAGACGCGTGCGGCCCGCTCGGGATGAGGGGCTTGCGGAGCGTGCCCGCGAGCTGCCCGACCGACGCGGGCACGACGGAGATGATCTTGGGCTTGGGCTTCTTGATCGGCTTGGGCGTCACGATCGTGATGCCCTTGCGAACGGGCTTGCCATCCGCTCCGAGCGCGGGTGCCGCAGGCTTCGCAGGGGCCTTGGAGGGTGCCGCAGTCTTCGCGGCGGGCGCCTTGCCCTTGGCTTCAGGCTTGGCGGGCGCCTTCGCGGGCGGGGCGGGTTTGTGCTTCGCCGGTGCCGCCGGCTTGGCGGGCTTGGTCGGTGCCTTGGGCGCGGGCTTGGGGGCCGGATGCTTGACCTTGGGTGCCGGCTTGGCGGGCTTGGTCGGTGCCTTGGGCGCGGGCTTGCCAGCAGGCTTGGCCACGGATTTGGCGGGCTTCTTGGATTGGGGCTTGCTCTTGGGCAACTGCAACTCCCCCTGGGCCAATACGGGCCTTGGGCCAATACAGGGCCTATCCCCTCCCGAACCCGGAAAGGGTGCGAACGATAAGGTATCGGGTTCAAAATGTCAAAGCGCAACCCAATGGGCTTTGCACCCCAACAGCACCGCAACAGGGAGGGTTTGCTACGCGGGATTGCCCGCGGTTTCCGCATGCTCCGTGTACTGCCCGAGCTTGCGGAAGCGCTCGTAGCGCTGCTGAACCAGTGCCTCCGGGTCGACCTGGCGGAGCTGCTGCACGCGTGAGACGATCCACTGGCGCAGATTCTCCGCCGTGGTCTTGGGGTCACGGTGCGCGCCGCCGACGGGTTCGGGAATGACATCGTCTACGATGCCAAGCTCGAGGTTGTCGCGGGCGGTCAGCTTCAGAGCCTTGGCTGCCGCGGAGTTGGTCTGCTCGTTGGCTTCCTTCCAGAGGATCGCGGCACAGCCCTCGGGGCTGATGACCGAGTACCACGAACACTGGAGCATGGCGACGCGATCCGCGACCGCGATTCCCAGAGCGCCGCCCGAGCCGCCCTCGCCGATGACGACGCTCACGATCGGCACACGCAGGCGGCTCATCTCGCGCATATTGACCGCGATCGCCTCCGCCTGTCCGCGTTGCTCGGCGCCCAACCCGGGATACGCGCCGGGCGTGTCAATCAACGTCACGATCGGCACGTTGAACTTCTCGGCCAGCTCCATCTTCAGCAGCGCCTTGCGATACCCCTCGGGGTGCGCACAGCCGAAATGGCACGCCAGCTTCTCCTGCGTGTCGCGTCCCTTCTGGTGCCCGATCACCATGCACTTGATGGGGCCGATGCGCGCAAAGCCCGTCACCAGCGCCGGATCATCGCCGAAGCGACGATCGCCGTGCAGCTCGGCAAAGTCGCGGCAGATCATGTCGATGTAGTCGCGCGTCTGCGGTCGCAGCGGGTGGCGAGCCACGCGCACCGTGTTCCAGGGCGAGAGGTCGGCGTACAGATCACTCAGGAGCTTGTGACGATCCTGGCGCAGGCGATCGACCTCCGCGCGCAGCGACTCAACCTCCGGCGAGCCCGTGCCCTCGCCCGGCGGATTCGTGGCGGCGGCCTCGTTCAGCCGCGCTTCGCTTGCCTCGATCCGCTTCTCAAGCTCCAGGACCGGCTTCTCAAACTCAAGGCGATAAAAGCTGGACATCGTGCAGAAAGGGTAGGCTTCCGGCGTCGACACGCCCGGAGACAGCCATGACGACCCAACCCCACGCCGAACCACCCGACCGAGCGCACGCCCAAGCAACCGGACCCGCGGATCAACTTCAGGATCGGCATCGCGATCATGCGCGGGCGACGCCAATCCAGCAGCCGCTCCTCTTCGTGGGCGGCGGAAACATGGCCGGCGCCATCCTTCGCGGCGGGCTCGCGGCCGGCGTCATCGACGCATCGCGGGTCTTCGTCGTCGAGCCTGACACCGCCAAGCACGCGGACCTGAACCAACTGGGAGTGCGGATCTCGGCCAGCGCAACCGACGGCGTGACGTGGATCAACTCGGTGGATGAAGTCGCCGGAGGTCAAGGGCAACGCGACGCCGCAAACCGCGCTCAGGTTGTCCTGTGCGTGAAGCCACAAATGCTCCCGCAAGCCGCGGCGGACATCCGTGCCGCGTTCGCTTCGCCGCGCGTGGTCATCTCGATCCTCGCGGGAACACCCAGTTCCGTCGTCAGGCGATCGCTGGGCGAGCACGCGCGGGTTGTCCGAGCCATGCCGAACCTCGCCGCCTCGATCTCGCAGGGGGTGACGGCCATCTGCCTCGGCGACGGCGCGAGCCGCGACGACGACGCCGTGGCCCACGCGATCTTCCGCGCCGTCGGGCCCATGGTGATGCGCCTCGAGGAATCGAAGTTCGACGCCTTCACAGCGATGGCGGGCTCGGGGCCCGCGTACCTCTTCTACCTCGCGCAGGGCATGATCGAGGGAGGCGTGCGCGCCGGGCTCTCGCACGAGGAATCGAACCGCGCGACACGCCAGTCGCTCCTGGGCGCCGCGATGCTCCTTTCGCGTTCGGATCAGGCCCCCGAATCGCTGCGCGCCGCGGTGACGAGCAAGGGCGGGACCACCGCCGCCGCGGTGGGAGTGCTGGACCAGCGCGAGGCACTTCGCGCCATCGCCGACGCGATCGTCGCGGGAGCCGCTCGAGGCGAGGAACTCGCCAAACTCGCCAGCAAATAGCACGAAGGGCGCTGCCCCCGTCGGCTCAACCCGACGTGCGATCCACGACCCTGTACTGGTCGCGTTCGCCGCGCCCGCGGAGCGGATAGTCTTTACGGAGCGGGTGGGCCGGGAACTCCTCCCACATGAGGATCCGCCGAAGGTCCGGGTGATTGCGGAAGCGCACACCGAACATGTCGAAGACCTCGCGCTCCATCCACTCGGCGCCCGCCCAGAGATCGCACACCGAATCAACGACCAGCGCCGGGTCGGGCACGATGCCGTCCGTGGGCAGCGACGGATTCACGAACGTCTTGACGAAGAAGCGATCGTCGCGGTTGAAGCAGATCAGGTTGTAGTGAACCGCGAAACGCCCCGGCATCTCGGCCGGGTAATTCAGATAGTCCACGCCCGAGACGTCGGAGAGGAAGCAATAGTCCGCGCGAGGGTCGCATTTCAGGAACGCCATGACCTCGTGCAGGTCGGCGGGCTCGACGATGAGCGTCGATTGTCCGCGGAACTCGGTCGCGCGGAATTTCTTGCCCGGGAAGGCTTCCTTGACCAGCTTGAACGTCGGGTGATCGAGCGTTGGGGTCGTCATCCTGAACTCCGTCGAGACGTGTGACGCCAGTGTAGGGCGGAGAATCGGCCCTCGGTCGGGGCCGGTCAGGTTCCATGAGCAGCGTGGGAAATCTCGGGCTGGCGGAGCCTGGGCAGCTGGGGCGCGTAATCCCCGGGTAGCCCGCCGCGGTCGATGAGCAGTGCCGTGCGAGGTTCGGAGGCCAGGGAATCCGCGAACCGCTGGAGATGGTCCGCGCGATGCACGCGCATGGATTCTGTGATCATCGCGTCGGGGTCGAGCAACAGCCCGAGTCGTTCGGTCTCGAGCGTGCGGAGCAGCGACCACGCCGACGGGATGTCCGAGATGAGCTGATCCGCGCGGGGCCAGAGCAGGAGCGTCGCCCCCGGCGCGACCGCGCCCAGCCACCGCTGGCACGCGCCGTGGAGCGCCTCCACCGACGCGCGGGTCCATGCCAGCGCCGGTCGATCGCCCTCATGGCCGGGCCGAGCATGCGCGACGACGATCCGCGTGGCGCCAAGCTTCGCCAGTTCGCCGCGCAACGCGGGCGAACTCGGGTCCGTTGCGATGTCCGAGTCCACGATCGCGCCCCACACGCCGCCGTCGTGCGTGATCGCGAACGAACGTCCGGTCGGTGCGGCCGCGAGCGTGAAAATGGGTTGAGTCCCGAGTGTGCCCATGCGAGGTGAGGGTAGTTCCGAGCTTCCGTCGAAATCGCGCCCACGTCCGTGGTTGGTTACACGATCCAGTTCAAGAGCCCGGCGAACCGAAGTGAACGGGCTCAAACGAACGGAGTCGTGCATGGTGGTTGAACTCGCATTGTGGCCCGACGGAGCTTCGGGTTCGAGCGAGGCCCAGGAGGGGCGCGTGCCGCAGGTAAGTCTGATGCAGCAGATCATCGAGCTCAACCCGACTGCGACGGCCGGGTTCCTTGCTCGATTCGCGGAGGAGTCGCTGCGTCATTACCTCGACCGGCTGGCGATGGCGACCCAGCCGCGCGGGCGAGACTCGCGCTGGGTGCGCACTGGCGAAACGCCCGCGATCATGGCGCGCGAGTCGATCGACTAAGAGAAAAGCAGAGATCGGGCGGCCGGGTCCGGGGGCAGTGGTGGGGTCCCCGGCCCGGTGGCGCGCGCGGATTATCGAGCGATTTCTTATGCGGACTCAACCCAGGCCCGGAAACCTCCGATGGAGGACAAGTCGGGCCGCGGGCCGGTTCAAGCCGACGCCTCGGGCGGTCCGATAAGACGCTACCGGCGACCCCGGCCGCGCGTCTGGTCCCCAGGGGGATCAGCTCGGAGACCCGCCCGATGGATGCTCGCCGAACTCTTGTGAATCGAATCGGGATGACCGGCCTGAGCGGCGTTGCGCTTCTCCTAGCGTCGTGCTCGATGTCATCGCAGGCCAGTCGCGATTCGGCCCCCACGCCGAGCACTTCGGACGCCACCGCGTCTCCGAATCAGAACCAGCCTCCCGCGCCCGGCCCGCTCGCGGTGCTCAACCCGATGAACTCGATCCCCAGCCCCGCGGTGATCGACGCCAGGGCGATGGGTCTTGGTGTGATCCCCGTCACCGGCGGCGATCAGGACTCCACCCGCGTTTCGCCCTTCAACGTCGCGCAAGTCACCTTCGTTGGCGAAGGTTCCGCGTTTGATCCGACGCTCACGCCCGACGGCAAGACGCTGGTCTTCGCGGGCACGCAGCATCGCCCGACCTCTGACCTTTACTCCAAGCCTGTCGATGGCCGCGTCGTCACGCAGCTCACGAGCGCCCCGGGCGACGACGCCATGCCCTCGGTCAGCCCCGACGGCACGCGCCTGGCCTTCGCCAGCAACCGATCCGGCAACTGGGATATCTATGTCATGCCCGTCTCGGGCGGGCCTGCCGTGCAGGTTACGACCGATTCGGGTGACGAACTCCATCCATCGTGGTCGCCCGACGGCGCCAAGCTTGTGTTCTCTCGACTTGGCGCCGCCAGCGGCCGCTGGGAGATGTGGGTCACCGAGCCCGGCAACAACGCCGTGTCTCACTTCATCGGCTACGGCCTGTTCCCCTCGTGGAGCCCCGTCGCCGGCACCGGCTCCGGCGGAACCGACAAAATCCTCTTCCAGCTCGCACGCCAGCGCGGCCAGCGCTCCTTCGGCGTCTGGACGCTTGATTACAAGGACGGCCAGACCTCCAACCTGACCGAGATCGCCGCCAGCCCGACTACCGCCTGCATCAACCCGACCTGGAGCCCCGACGCTCAGAAGGTCGTCTACTCACAGATTCCTCTCGACGCCAGCCTGGGCGACCATGACGTCAAGGCCGCCCTCAACCTCTCTCGCCCCAACGTCGCGACCCTCAAGCTGGTCAACGTGGACGGCACGGGCGAGGTCGATCTGACCGGCTCCGGCGGCTCCTCGATCCTCCCCTTCTGGGGCCGGAGCGGGCGCGTTGTCTTTGTCGCGAACTTCGACGGCACGGAGAACATCTGGTCGATCGACATGAAGCCCGCGGTGCTCGCCCAGGGCGGGCAGCCTTCGGAGTCCGAAACGCACGTGACGGCCGCTCCTACGGAGCAGTCCACGGGCGAGGAAGCTCCCGGCAACTGACGCCGGTGAATGGAACAGCGGCGGGTCGGGCGAAAGCTCGCCCCGATCGATTGCCCGCAAGGGCAGAAGCAGCGGCCGGGCATGACCGTCAAGGACGGCGGAGTGCCCGGCGACAGGCCAAGGACGGCACATCGGCGCGATGGAGCGCGCGCTCAGAAGGGCAGGACGCCATGACAAGTGGACAGACCATGCTCACAAAGCGTGGGGAACGATGGGCGCTGGCGACGGCGCTGGTCGTCTGGGCGGCGGTGCTGGGAGCTCTGTTCTTCCTGCCCGGCTGCTCCAACGGACCGGAGCTTCGTCCGCCGGAGGTCACCGTCGCTCCCTACGACGCCACACGCGGCGAAGTGCTCTGGGGTGTTGTGCCCCTCCGCAACGAGTCCGGCGCCACGGTGCTCGATCGCTACTCGATCAGCGACAAGGTCGTGGCCGCGGCGGAGGAAATCCGCGGCGTCCGCTGCATGCCCCTCAATCGAGCGATCGACGCGATGCGCGCCCTCAAGATGAACGAGGTGCGCACGCCGCAGGACCTGCAGGCGCTGCGGGCCGAACTCGGCGTGGACGCGCTGCTCGTCGGCTCGATCACCGCCTACGACCCGTACACGCCGACGCTGGGGCTGAACCTGGCGCTCTATGCCAAGCCCGGCACGCTCGGGCAGGCGGGGACCAAAGCCCTCGACGCCCGCACGCTCTCTTCCAGCCCCGTCGACAACGCGGTGCCGTCGGAGAACGGTGATCGTCCGCTGGCCCTCGTCTCTGAGAACCTCGACGGCAAGAACCACCAGGTTCAGATGGACGTGAAGAACTACGCCGAGGGACGCACCGAAGCCCTCTCGGCCCTGGGTTGGCGTCGGTACCTGGCGAGCATGGACCTGTTCAGCGAGTTCGCGGCGTCGTACGTCGTCGGGCGCATGATCCAGAGCGAGTGGATCCGTCTGGCGGGGCACGAGGCGCGAGGGGAAGAGGCACGGAATTAGGGCGGCAGGGACGCCGCGAGGTTTGGAATCAGACGGGCGGAGCCCGAGCAACGGATTGCACAGGACCGATCATCATGCCGGGAGATACGCCCATGTCGACGCTTCCGATCACCGACGCTTTCGCGAGCTTCCTCTCCGATGAGCGCCATTTCAGCCCGTACACCGCGCGCTGCTACGGCGCTGACCTGCGTCAGTACATCGAGTTCCTCACCCAGGAGCACAACCTGGAGCTGGACGAAGTCAAGGAGCGTGCGGCGTTCAACGAGCGTCAGGAACGCGCCTCGCAGGGTCGCCCCGCCGTCGTCGCATCGCTCCCCTACGCCACCGTGACCCAGGCGATCTCGCACGCCTCCGCGGATTCCATCCGCGCGTTCCTTGCGTTCCTCGGCGAGCAGCAGTACTCCGCCGCCACCATGGCCCGCAAGATCGCGACCCTCCGCAGCTTCTACAAGTGGGCGGATCGTCGCGGCCTGTCCGACAGCAACCCGATGACCATGATCCGCACGCCGCGACAGGGCAAGCGATTGCCCAAGGCCATCACGATCGAACAGATCGAGAAGCTGCTCGCCGCGCCCGGCGACGCCGACGTGCTGGGGCGGCGCGATCGCGCCATGCTCGAAACGCTCTATTCCACGGGCATCCGCGTGAGCGAGCTGATCGGCCTCAACCTCGAAGACCTTGACGACGCCGGCGAAGCTCTCCGCGTCCGCGGCAAGGGCAAGAAGGAACGCATCGTCCCGCTCGGCGCGCACGCGCTGGCCGCGATCCGCAGCTACGCCGACATGCTCCGCGCCGATCCTCGCTTCGCGCCCCTCTGGGCCGACAACGGCAAGGCCCGCCCGCTCTTCCTCAACAAGCACGGCGGGCGCCTCAGCTCGCGATCGGTCCGCCGCAAGCTCGACAAGTACCTGCAGCAGGTCGGCCTTGATCCGACGATCTCGCCCCACACGCTGCGCCACAGCTTCGCGACCCACCTGCTCGATAACGGCGCGGACTTGCGCAGCGTGCAGGAACTCCTCGGACATCAGTCCCTCTCAACGACCCAGGTCTACACGCACCTTACGACGCAGCGCATGCAGGACGCGTACAACAAGGCCCATCCCAGGGCGCAGGCGAGCTGAGACTCCACGCGCGCAATCGGTGGTCGCGAACTTCGACCTGAGATTCGGGATCTGAGATTCGAGATCAGCGGTCCGAACTCTGAAATCTGAGAATTGACCTGAAAGGCGATGGCCCAGTCCATCGTCATTTTTCATGCGCGGACTTCGCGACGCGCGATGTCCCATGCGCCGTCCATCTTCGGCACAAGGCCCGGACCGCCCTTCGCATCACCGTCGCAATGTCACTCAACCGAGATCGGCCAGCGTAGTTCGCCCGCGATCGCCCTGATCTGATCCGCGATCATCGCGTCTTCGCCCGCCTTCCCCTCCGGCTCGATGACGCCGAGCAATCGCAGGTCATCCCCGACGACGACGACGGCACACGCCGCTCCGGGCGCGAGATGCCCCAGCAGTTCGTCGCTCGCCCCCGTCCACGTGAGCAGCACCGGCTCCGGCGTCGCCTGCGGCAGCACACGCGTCAGCACACCCCGCGTCCCTTCTTTCCACGCCTCGCCAATCTTCGTGAGCGCCGTTGCCTCAAAGCCGTTTCGCGCCAGACACGCAACGCCCAGCGAGAGCAGCGAAGGCGGCGCTGTCAGCCCCGCGCCCGATTCCAGCGGCGTGGGGGCGGCCGCCTCAAGGTCGAGCGCCACCTCCGCCCTGAGCACGCCCGCCATCGCGCTATCGATCATCGCCGAAGAGGCGTCGCGCGTGAACAGGATCATCGCCGCCGCCGCGGGCCGCTGGCTCGATCTCGATTTCAATTCCCCGAGGAGCGACCACGCCCGGAGGTCCATCGTTTGCAGGGGCGGATCGAGAATCGTCGCGCCGGGCTCGATCACGCCCGGGGTCGCACGCAGCTCGCTCAGCGTCTTCACGATCGTGCGAGAGGCAAGTTCGATCCCCCATGACGCCACATCGCCCGGAGCGATCGCGGCGCAGCGCCCGACGATCTTCGCCCCCGGCACGCCGATCGGTGTGATCTCGAACGAATCGAGCCGCCCCGTGCTCGCCAGCGCGGACAGAACCACAGCGTGTGTTGCGCTCTTCCCCCGCAACACCAGCAATCGCCGTGAGCCCGCGGCGATCGATTCGGCGCTCTCCCACATGACCACACCCGTCAGCGAGGTCAGCGGCTCGCTGGTTTCGTGCCCCAGCGCCAGCCACAGCTGCGGGAATGCCAGCATCGGAAGATGCTGGGCAAGCTTGGATGGTGTCGGATCGCCATCGATCGCAAACCTCGCGGCGTGTTCGCGATCGCCCTGGCGAACCGCCGTGATGGTCCCGGCCTGCGCACAGATGCGAAGCTCTCCGAGTTCGAGCTTGGCCATCGGGGGCTGCGTTGTGGATCGCGCCGTGCGCACGATCGCCACCGCGCGGCGGATCGCCCGTGCCGGCAGCGGACCCTCGATCATTGGATACGGCGTGGCGATCAGCGAAATCCGATCGGCGCACACGCCCTCGCGATACGCGCCCGAGATCCGCGCCAGCACCTCGGCAGCGTCAAGCGGCTTGGAGTGGTTGCCGCCGTTCTGCGGCGCGGCCAGCGCCGTTGGCGTCATGGCCACCGACACCAAGACCATCCCGAACACGCCAACCACCATGACCGCGCGGCGGATGAACGCCCACGGGTTGATAAGGACTCGGATTGTGACAAGGGCTGGTCTCATAGAGTGCCGCGGCAGACCTCTACCCGTTCGTGGGACGCACGGATGCACCCCCGGTTCCACGCCGGAGCAAATCGAGCAGATCCCTCGGCGTTCGACCATCCGGTGGCACCCGCCAATCCGGCGCAATCTCCGCGAGCGGCTCGAGCACGAACAGCCGCTCCCGCAGGCGAGGGTGGGGCAGGGTCAGGCCCGGCTCATCGATGGTGTGATCGCCGAACAGAAGAAGATCGAGATCGAGAGTCCGGCTTCCCCATCGCGGAGAGTTGGCCCGATCGCGCCCGCGTTCGAGCTCGATGCGGAGCAGATGCTGCAGCAGTTCCTGCGGCGAGAGCGTCGTGCGCAGGTGTCCCGCGCCGTTGAGATAGCGATCCTGATCTCCTGGCCCAACTGGCTCGGTCTCGATGATCGTCGAAATCCGGATCAACTCCGTGCCCGGGAGTTGCGTGAGCGATTCAACCGCCGCACGGATATGCGCATGGCGATCGCCGAGATTTGACCCCAGCGCGATGAAGCAATCAGTTGGAGCAAACGGTGTCTTCATTCAGCACGACGCACGATCGCACAAGCCCCTCGTTCCACTCCCGCCGCGGCATGAAGTGCCTCCCGCCCTGCAAATTCTCTGCCTTCTCCGCGCTCTCCGCGGTGAAAGTCACTTCAGGATCACCACGGTTCGCAACCTCTATCCACACGCCGCGTCAGCCGCCCGCCGCCCGCACCGGGTCCGGAAAATCCCGATACAGCGCCGACCTGAAGTTCGTCACCATCGAATACACCGGGTGGTGCAGGCGCTCCACCTCGCCCGAGCGCGTCGCGGCCAGGTCGAACGCGTGATCCAGCTGCGCCAGGTCCTTGAACGCCAGCGTGATGTGAAACTCGCCAAGCCCCTCGGGACCGAATCCGAATTTCCGCCGCGTCAATCGCCAGTGATCGAGCTTCCCCTGCGATTTCAGGTGGTCGAGATAGTGCTGCACGGCCTTGACGAACTCAAGATCACGCCGCGATTCGCGCAGATCGCACCAGATCTCGTAGTAGTTCACGCCTTGCCCTTCTCAAGCTCCGCGAGCAGCGCCTCGTCGATGCCCAGGTACTCGCGCATGTGCTGGTCATACGTCGCGGCGTCCTGATCGCGAGAGAGATCAAGGCGAAGCTCGTTGATCACCTTCGTGCCCTGGCGGATCCACTCGTCCCACGTCTGCGCCGAGATGTTGTCGAAGATCCACGCGCCGACCGGCCCGCGGAAGGGCTGTCGCGTCAGCTTGCTCCCCGGGCGCCCGGTCCGCTTGCACACAAACGCGCCCGTGATCTCGCCCGCCGCGCCCGCCGCCCCGCCGACTTGCGGCACGGGCAAGCCGAGCTTGGTGAGCAACTCGCCCATCGCCTTCTGGGGCAGGCGATCGCCGCGGGACGCCGCCGTCGTGAAGCCCTTGGTCAGCACCTCGCCCGCGATCGCGTGGTCGCCCGCCGCGAGAAGCTGCTCGCCCGCGAGCTGATACGCCTTCGACATCGCGGGGTTGATCTGGCAGCAGCGGAGGAACGACTCCGCCGCTTCCCTCGCCCGCCCCGCTTCGGCGTACACGCGCCCGAGCGAAAAATGGGCCATGTCGTTCTCGGGGTCGGCCTGAACCATGTTCTCAAACTGTGCGATGCGCTGCGCGATGTCCATGCCCGATGATAGGAACCCGCCCACGCGTCGCGGGCAAACGCCTTCCCTTGTCGGCTTTTCGATCAGGATCGCTCCGATCCTCCGCCGCGCGATCGCGTCGCTGTTTCGCTACCCTGTCCTCCGTGAACCGACCCGGCGATATCCTCGGCGTCAACCTCGCGGGCGTCGCGCTCCGCAACCCCGTCATCCTCGCGGCCGGAACTTGCGGCTATCTCGACGAGATGAACGACGCGGTCGACCTCGCCCGCGTCGGCGCCGTCGTCACCAAGTCGATCACCCGTCTCCCTCGCGACGGCAACGCCACCTGGCGCATCATCGAAACCCGGTCCGGCATGATGAACGCGATCGGCCTTGCAAATGTCGGCGTCGAGGCTTTCGCCCGCGATATCGCGCCGCGAATCGCGAGCGTGCCGACGACCGTGATCGGGTCGATCGCGGGCTTCTCCATCGATGATTACGTCGCCGTCGCCGCCGCGATGGACGATTGCGATGCGATCCAGGCCGTCGAGATCAACGTCTCGTGCCCGAATGTTCACGGCGGGACCGAATTCGGCGCCGACCCTCGCTCTCTTTCAGAGCTCGTCCGCGCACTGCGTCCCGTGCTCAGCCGCGCCCGGCTCTTCGTGAAGCTCAGCCCCATCGCCAACGGCCCGCTTCCGATCAAGGATGTCGCGCGGGCCGCCATCGAGGCCGGCGCTCAGCCCGCCGGGCCGAACTCCCGACCCGGCGCGGACGCCATCTGCCTCGCCAACACCATGCCCGCCATGGCCATCGACGTCCATTCACGCCGCCCGCGCCTCGCCAACATCACGGGCGGCCTGTCCGGACCCGCCGTTCATCCCATCGCTGTCAAGCTCGTGCATGACTGCTATCGCGCGATCGCCAAGGACACTTCCACGCCCATCGTCGGCATCGGCGGCGTGCTCTCGTGGGAAGATGCCGCGGAGTTCATCCTGGCCGGCGCATCCGCCGTCGAGATGGGCACGTCGCTCTTCGTTGATCCACGCTCGCCGCTCATGGTGATCACCGGCCTTGAAAAATGGGCTTGGGCCCAGGGGGCGGCCAGCATCTCGGAGTTGGTGGGGGGCGTGAAGCTCGAATAGCCCGATCTCGTTCGGCCGCACGGGCCATTCAGAGAGTCGCCGAAAGGACTCACGTTGATTTCTTCGATCGAGAATCCGGCAAGCCGCCATCGCCTTCGCCGGCTGCTTGTCGCGGTTGGCGTCGCACTTGGCGTCGCAAGTTCACCGGCCGCCGCACAACCGACGCAAGCCGCTCCCCAACCATCGACAATCAAGCAGGACCAGCCCCCTCCGAAGGACCTCCACGACCTTCTCGCGCCCATCCTTGACAAGGCGGCCGTTCCCGCGATCGCCGCGGTCGCCATCAAGGACGGCCATATCATCGCCCAAGGCTGCGTTGGCGTTCGCGCTGTCACCGCTCCGGACGAAGCCACGATCAACGACAAGTTCCATCTCGGCTCATGCACCAAGGCCATGACGGCGACAATGATCGCCCGCCTCGTGGATCGCGGTCTGATGCGATGGGATATGACGCTGGGCGATGTCTTCGCGGGTCGCCCCGGTATTCACGAGAAGTTCCGCGCCGTCCGCCTCGATCAGTTCCTCACCAACCGCGGCGGCCTGCAGCGCGAGGCACCCGACGCTCTCTGGTCGAGACTCTTTCTCCGCCTCGGCACGCCGACCGAACAACGCCTGCAGCTGCTCGATGGCGTGTGTGCTGCCGCGCCCGAGTACGGGCCAGGGAGCAAATTTGTCTACTCGAATCAGAACTTCGCGATCGCCGGTGCCATGGCCGAAAAGGTGACCGGCAAAGCGTGGGAAGACTTGATGAACGACGAGTTGTTCGCGCCGCTGGGGATCACCAGTGCGGGGTTCGGCGCGCCGGGCGTCGCCGAAGTCGTCGATCAGCCTCGCGGGCATCGTCGCACCGCGCCGAATTACAAGCCGGTTCCGCCGGGGGTCGCCGCCGACAACCCGCCCGCGATCGGGCCGGCGGGCACGGTTCACATGAGCCTGCCCGATTGGGCGCGCTTCATCGCGCTGCACTCCCGAGGCGACCACGCGCTCCTGGACGACAAGCCCGCCAACGATCCCGCCTTCGCGTTTGTAAGTAAGGCGTCGATGGCCAAGCTTCATCAAGCGCTCGACGGCGAGGGCGCAAACGTGAAGAACACGGATACCTCGGGCTATGCGATGGGTTGGGGAGTCGCGGCACGCCCGTGGGCCGATGGACGCGTGCTTACGCATTCGGGCTCGAACACGATGTGGTATTGTGTCGTGTGGATCGCGCCCAAGAAAGACTTCGCGGTGCTGGTGGCGTGCAACGCGGGCTTGGACGCCGCCGCCGCGACCGATCAGGTCGCCAGCGCGATCATCGGCGAATTGCTCAAGCCCTGAATGCGGCGGCTTTGCCTAGGCTTCACACGGAATCCAGAGGTGTGAAGAGACTCGATCTCTCATTTCGCGTCTCGGCATTCACAAGTCGCCACCCACGAATCACGATCAGATTGGCTCCAGCACTTCACCCCTCCGCCACTCCGTCACTCCGTGACTGCGTGACTGCGTGACTGCGTGATTTCTCAATTCAACTTCGCCTGCTCGCTCGCCTCTTCCCGCATCTGCGCCAGCGCGTCCCTCAGCGAGCCGGTCTTCTTTCTTGGCCGCGGTGTCTCGATCACCGGCGCATTGGTCGGCACAACCGTCGGCGATGCTTCCTCGGCCACGGCGACCGCGACGGCTTCTCGCTTTGCACCAACGCCGGCATCCCCGCGAGCCTCCGCGCCCGCCTCGCTCCTCGCATCCGCCGTGCCGTGAATCTGACCGTCCTTGCCCACCTGCTCGAAGCGCACGCTGACACGCTTCGACACGCCGCGCTCCTGCATCGTCACGCCGAAGAGCTGGTCCGTCGCCTGCATCGTCCGCTTGTTGTGCGTGATCACGATGAACCGCGAGCGATCGGTGAACTGCCGGATCACGCTCGCAAACCGCGTCACGTTGCCTTCATCCAGCGCCGCGTCAACCTCGTCCAGCACGCAGAAGCACGAAGGCTTCGATCGGAAGATCGCCATCAGCAGCGCGACAGCCGTGAGCGTCTTCTCGCCGCCCGACAGCTGGCTGATCGAGCGAGGCTCCTTGCCCGGCGGCTTGGCGATGACCTCTACGCCCGACTCCAGCACGTCGATCTCGTCCGTCTGCACACGCTCGATTCCCGTCGGCCCTTCGACTTCCTTCACGAGGCCCATCAGACGCACTTCCGCGCGACCGCCGCCGAAGAGACGCCGGAACATCCCGTCCTGCCCGCCGAAGTTCTCGCGGATTCGCTCGAACACCTCCGCGAACAGCGTGCGGCTCACCTCGTTCAGCTTCGCGATGAGGTCCTCGAGCTGGACCTTTGCCGCGTCCAGGTCCGCGACCTGACGCACCAGGTCGTCGTTCTGCGCCGCGAGCTGCGACTCCTCGCCGATCGCGTCGAGGTTGACGCTTCCAAGCGAGCGGACCTGCTCGCGCAGCGTGTCCACCTGGCGCTGCGCCTCATCGATCGCGATCCGCGCCACGCCCTCTCGCATCATCTCGCGGTAATCCGCGTACTCGAACGACAGGTCGATCCCGGCGTCTTCCTGGGTGCGTTCCTCGATGTTCTCACGCTTGATCTCAAGCTCGCGACGCGCGACCTCGAGACTGTGCCAGTCTCGCTCGACGCCCTGCGCCTGCGTTCGCACGCTCGCGACGCGCTCGCCGACCTCTTGCACCTCGCGCTGCACGCCCTCGACCTGCCCGCGCATGTCATCGACGCGATGCTTCCACGCCGCCTCGTTCTGCGTCGCCGACTCGATCCTCGCCACCGACTCCGCGGCCACAGCCCGGTGATGCTCAATCGAGGCCTTCGCCTGCTCGACGTGGGCCGCGAGATCACGCTGCTGACGCAGCAGATCGTCACGGGTCATTTCCAGTCGGCTCGCCTCGCGCCTCGCGTTCTGCACCTGCTCCGCCAGCCGACCGACCTCGACCTTCGCGCTCGTCATCCGCTCCGCGGCCGCCTCGCTGACACGGGTCAACTCGCCCAGCCCCGATTCGAGCTGCTCGACCTCACGCACCTGCTCGTCGTGCAGTCGGGCCAGGCTCTCCGCACGCTCCCGCAGACCCGCTCGATCGCTCTCGATCTTCGCGATGCGTTGGCGCAGCTGCGCGAGTTCCTCGGCACTCTGGCGATGCTCGCGCTTCGAGCGCGCCGCGTCGGCCTCGAGCCGCTCCAGCCGCGCCTGATCCGCCGCGAACTGGCGCTGCTCGCCCGCCAGGCGAGATCGAAGTTCGCTCGCCTGCTTGTTGAGCGCCGCCGCCTCGCCGTCCACCGACGCAAGCTCAACACGAGCCGCGTCCAGCCGTACCGCGAGTTCGTTGAGCACCGTGTCGAGATGCTCGAGCTCGCCTCTCCGCTGCAGCAGCCCGCCCTCATCGCCCGCGCCGAGCGGCCCGGCGATCACTCGGCCATCGGGCTCCAGCACCAGTCCGTCCCGCGTCACGAACCGCGCCGGCGTCCCCAGCGACGCGCCAAGCAGCATCGCCGCGTCCGCGTGCTCGACCACAAGCGTCGATCCCAGCACGCGATCAAGCAAAGAGTCGATCTTCCCGGGTTCCGCGCCGTCGCCGCGCGGCCTCACCATCTCGCGCAGTCGCGTCATCCGCCCCGCGCTCAGCACTTCCAGGGATTCCGTCGCGACGAGCACGGCGGTCGCGCCCACCGACTCCATCGCGATGAACGTCGCTCGCCCGCGCAGCTTCGCCAGTTCCTCCGCCGGCGGCAGGTCCGCAAGCGTCGGTACCACCAGCGCCTGCAAGAGCGGCCCAAGCGCGCTCTCGACCGCCGCCTCGTGCCCCGGCTCGGTCTGGATCAACTCCGCCAGCGGCGCCACGACGCGTGCAAACGCCTCGCCGCGATCGCGAGCATCCATGACCTCGCGAACAACCTGCGCATAGCCCACACGCGCCTGCGCCATCTCGCGCAGCGTCGCACGCCGCGATTCAAGCCGCACCGATTCCTGTTCGAGCTCGGCGACCGCCGCCGCCCGCTCCCGTCGCCCGCTCGCAAGGTGCGCCAGGCGTTCGTCGTGCTCCGTGAGCTGCTTCTGCGACGACGCGATCTGCTCGCGAGCGGCCTCCAGCTGCGCCGCGGCCCGCACCGCCTGCTCTTCGATCGACGCCGCCTCGGTCCCGAGCAATTCGCCCTTGGACGCCAGGCGATCACACTGCTCGCGCACCGCGTCGGCACGCCGTTCTTCCGCCTGGATCGACGCCTGCAGCACCGCCCGCTCGCGGTCGATCTGCGACGCCCTCGCCCGGCGCTCGCCGACCTGCGAACGACGCTCGGTCAGCTCCGACATCACCTTCGCCCGCTCGCCCGACGCCGCCGCCAGCGTTCGCTCGCACTCGCCGAGCCGCTCCGCCATCGCGGCCACCGTCTCGCGCTGCTCGACCGTCGCGGTTTCCGTCTCCGCAAGGCGAGACGCCAGCGACTCAAGCTGACGAGCATCCGAAACCAGCCGCGATTCAGCGCCTTCGAGCGCCCGCTGCGTCATCTCGCGACGCTGCGTCGCCTGCACCCGCTCGTGCTCGGCCGACAGCCTTTCATGCTCGGCGTTCTTCAGTTCCTCGATCGCCTCATGCACGCGCAGGTCCAGCTCCTGCTTCTGCGCCTCGACCTCGCTCAGCGATTGCGACACCTCCTGCCGCGTCGTCTCCAGGTGCGCCTGCTGCGAGGTCAGCCCCTCGAGCCGCTGGCGAAGATCGTCGTAGCTCTCGAACGCCAGCGCCATGCGCCACGAGCGAAGCTCAAGATCGAGCGACTGGAACCTGCGGGCCTTGGCCGCCTGACCACGCACCAGGCGCAGGCGGCGCTCGGTGGAGTCGAGTTCATCACGCGCCTGCGTCAGGTTGACCTGCGTGCGATCGAGCTTCCGTTGCGCCTCCAGCCGGCGCTGCTTGTACTTGGCGATGCCCGCCGCTTCCTCGAAGATCGTGCGGCGTTCCTGCGGGTTGGCCAGGAGCATCGCGTCGACCTTGCCCTGCTCGATGATCGAGTACGCGTCGGCGCCGATGCCGGTGTCGAGGAAAAGATCGCGAATGTCGCGCAGACGGGCCACCCGTCCGTTGATCAAGTACTTGCTTGTTCCGTCGCGATACAGGCGTCGTTCGACCTCAACGATGTCCGCGTCGATCGGCAGACCGCGCTTGCCGCGAACATGCGCCTCAACGACCGAAGTCTCGGCCGCGGTACTCGCAGCGTCTTCAGCGCCGACTCCCGGGTCTTCGCCCGTCCTCTCTTCTACCGCGCCGTTCTGCCCAATTCCCGCCGCCTGATCCCCGATGACTTCTGCGGCCTTCTCTTCCCCAATGCCCGATGCCAAGTGCCCGGTGCCTTCTTCTATCACCGGATTCTCAAACGTCAGCGTGACGCTCGCCATGCCCGACGGCTTGCGCGCCGCCGAACCCGCGAAGATCACGTCCAGCATCTCCGTGCCGCGAAGGCTCTTGCTCGACCGCTCGCCCAGCACCCACTTGATGGCGTCCACGACGTTGCTCTTGCCGCACCCGTTGGGCCCGACAATGCCGGTAATATCGCGATCGAAGGTGAATTCGGCCGAGTCGGCGAACGACTTGAAGCCGTTGAGAGTGAGCTTGGCCAAACGCATACCGCGGCAACCTCCTGTCGCCCCATGGACGATCCTCGTCCAGGCGATCCATCGCCATCCCGCCGGGAGCGGGCGTTCCGCATGGTAGCGGAAACCGCCGCCCTCCGCGAGTTTTCTCGGATCAAATCACCTGCCCGCCCGTGTCAGTCCGTCTTGGGCGGCGCGATCGGCGTGATCGTCGGCTTCACGTCGGGCTGTTCGTCCAAGCCGGTCGGACGGACCGAGCCCGCGTCAAACACCGTCAATTCAGGAACGTCGTCCGCCGTCTCCGGGCGTTCTTTCACACGCGTCGCCTGCTGGGCCGAAAGCAGTTCGCTCATGAGGCGGTCCTGCTCGGTCGCAAACGCCGCGGGTGTCGCGCCGGACTTCTGAAGCGAGTACAGCGTGCCGACCACCTCGCTGTACGTCATCCCGAGCCCCGCGCGTGGATCCGACGCCGTCGTCTCCCGCCCCAGGTACTCGGTCAACAGCACCAGCGATGGCTCGACCGTTCCCTTGGTCGCCTCTCCCGATCGTTCGTCGAGGTAGTAGATTCTGATCGGTTCGCCCGGGCCGCCGCCGTCCAGCATGAAACGGTCCGACCACGCCGACGCAAAGAGCGGCCGCTTCAACTCCGCCTGCTCGCCAAAGAGCACGATCCGCGGCACGCGGGCCTGCGTCACATAGATCATGGGCTTGCCGAACGGCACGACATCGACGAAGTACTTGACCCTCCCCGCCTTGGTCCGAATGGGTACGCGCGCGAGCCCCTGTAAACCCCCGCCGGGAAGCACAAGTTGTGATCTGGCTTCGAGATACGCGAACGGGATCTGAGAGGCAAGGTTATCCTCGCGTTCCCGCAGTTGGTTCACATACCGCGCCAGCATGGCCGCCTCGGCCCGCTTGGCAAGCCCCTCGTATGCGGCCACCCGTTCCAGGAGATCCTCTGAATCCGAGATCACCCCGCGCAGCGCCATGTCGATCGTCGGACCCGCCTCGATTCCCGACAACAACGCGATCGCTCGCGGACGCAGCGCCGGCGCGCCTTCCGTCGCCATCTTCTTCAGGAACACCGCCGCTCGCGCGTCCCCAAGCTTCGCGCCCGCCCTCAGGGCGCCAAACTGCGGCCCAACCTCCGGATAGTCGTACAAGTCCCGAAGGAACGGCAGCGCCTTCGGCCCCAACGCCTCCATGCACAACGAAAACTCGTTGGACAATCCCGGCTGGTTCTTGAATCCCTCCGCGTACCGACGCGCGCATTCCTCGACCGGCGTGCGATCGTCGACACGGACCGCTCGGAGCAGGTCCAGGAACTCGATCGACCGGTTGCGATACGCCGATGGAATCCGTACCGCGATGCTGCTGCCCGATCGCCCGACCGCCGTCGGCTCTCGGTCGCCGATCCCCTCGGGGAAACGTGAGTTGATCGACGAAACCATCGACCTCGCCACCGCGTGCGACTCATTGTCGAGCCTGATCTCGATCTTGAACGGCGAAGTTGTCAGCCCGCCGTCCAAAATCCGCCCCGACGTCCGGCTCATCTTCGAGGGGTCGATGAACGGGTTCACGAAAACCGGACCTCTCGCTTCCGCGAGCTTCTGAGTCTGGATTTGCCCAAATGTTCCCGTCAGTCCCAGCCGCAATTCGGTCGTCCACAGCGTGCCGCCCTCCAGGCTCGTGGCGTTCACGGCCTGCACAAACACGTCAAAGGTGGACCCCTGCGGCGATCCCGGCGGAATCGACGCGGTCACCAGAACCACCGCAACATTCGGGTCCCGAAGGAGGTCACGCGGCGACTTTCCGTCCAATGGCGTGCCGCGCAGCTCGTTGCCCCGCCCGATGCCGTTGAGGCCCATCTGGCGTTCCATCGTTGCCCCGATTCGATCCGGAATGCTCTGGCCGCCTGTGCCCCGCAGGCCTACCACAATCCCATAGCCCGAAACCAACGTCGGATCAGTCCCGGCTAGCGTCGATTGGGCCCCGATTGTCTCGCGCAAGAGGTCCGGCACGTCGCGCACGACCAGCGGCTTCACTTCCTTGGCCTTCACCGGCTCGGAAGATTCGCACGCCCCGATCATGACGGCGCCGAACGCCGCCACCAACGCCATACCCAGCGACACCGCGCTCCGCCGCCACTTCATGCGCTTCTCCGATCCCGGGCCGGTTGGACGCCGGGGACGCGGGCGGGTTCACGCGTCATCCGACGCGGCTCCACACCCAGGGGGCACACTGTACGAAGTTCCGCCCACCCGCGGGTGCGATGAAATTGCCTGTCCAAATGCGTGATTGGCCCAAACACCCGATGGGCCCGTCAAGAATGACAGCGCAAGACCCGAACAGACGTTGACTTGCCAAGTTATCCACAATGGATATGGGTTCCCCTCGGGGCTTCCGCCTGAATCGACACTACCTGTCGTGGTGGATGATCCTCAAGAAATGATCTTCGCTCCCATAAGTTCTCGTTGGCTCGCGGTTTACAGACTGTCGGCAACTGTCGATAGCCCTGTCAACAGCATTTTGTGGTCCTGGCGACTTGCAGGTACGATCTGTAGTGGTATCCTGTTGGTCCCTCGGTGAGTGAGCCGCGAGGGCGACCGGGTCTCGGTCGGAGGTATTTGTTCAAGTCAAGCCAGATCTGATAGGATTGCGATCGGGTCTTGAAAGGGCATCGGAATCTCTGGTGCTCGGCGTGGTGTGTTGGCGGCGTTCGAGGCCGTGCGGGCTTTGGGTGTCGCGGAGCGTGGGTCGGTTGGTGCGTGAGGGCTCGGGCATGCGATGGGTGTGCGTCAGAGCGGCACGGGAAAGCGAAAGTGGGCAGGGGTTGATGGAGCGTTCGTCGCTCCGATCGCGTTGGGTGGGAAAACAGAACTAAAGGTCCAAACGCCACGGCGAATCGCGTGATCGCATTCGATCGCGCGCCGCCAAGGCAAGTTCGTCGCTGCGCCATGCGCGGCGTGAGTCTTCGTGTCCGTACGGAAGTTCAGCGGGAGTGAATCGTGGGCGTCCTTTCCGACAGGCAAATCCGGCAGCTCGTCAAGATCGAGCCCTTCGAGATGGCGACCAAGCGCCCCGGGCGCATCTCCTACGGCGTCTCCTCCTACGGCTACGACGTCCGCGTCGGTACGCACTTCAAGATCTTCACCCCAACGCCGCGCACCGGCGACATCGCCGTCGTCGATCCCAAGAAGTTCAGCGACGAGATGATGGTCGAGGTCGACGTGGGCTCCAAGCCCGAGGGTCACCAGTACGTCATCATCCCGCCCAACTCCTTCGCGCTCTGCGAGACCGTCGAATACCTCGAAATCCCGCGCGACGTCCTGGTCGTGTGCCTGGGCAAGAGCACCTACGCCCGCTGCGGCCTGATCGTGAACGTCACGCCGCTCGAGCCCGAATGGCGCGGCAAGGTCACGCTGGAAATCAGCAACACCACGCCGCTCCCCGCGCGGGTCTACGCCAACGAGGGCGTCGCGCAGCTCGTGTTCCTGAAGGCCGACCAGGTGTGCGAGGTGAGCTACGCGGACAAGGGCGGGAAGTACCAGGATCAGGGCGGCTTGACGCTGCCGAAGGTGGATTGATCGATTTCGATTGACAGCGTGGACGACATCAGAACTCGACGTGGCGGAGCATGTTCTCGCCGGGTTGATCAGAAGCTTGGGCGGCTAGGGCTGGATGCCTGGATGCCGCGTGCCTTGATGCCTTCTTGGGGTTCGATTCAGGACGAGGTTTGCCGATGAAGATTACTCGTAAGTTCACCAAGGACGGTCAGGACCCATTCGCCTCGGTCGCGTGGACGCGGCGCTCGTCGCGCATCACGAACCCCGACGGCTCCGTCGTCTTCGAAATGAAAGACGCCGAGGTCCCCGAGACCTGGAGCCAGCTCGCCACCGACATCATGGTGAGCAAGTACTTCCGCAAGGCCGGGGTGCCGATGCCCGACGGGTCCTCCGGCCCGGAGAAGTCCGCGCGCCAGGTCATCAACCGCCTCGCTGGCTGCTGGCGCCACTGGGGCGAGAAGCATCACTACTTCGACTCCACCGACGACGCCCAGGCGTTCTACGACGAACTCGTCTACATGATGGTCCACCAGATGGCGGCCCCCAACTCGCCGCAGTGGTTCAACACCGGGCTCGCCTACGCCTACGGCATCACGGGCCCCGCCCAGGGCCACTTCGTCGTCGATCCGCGCACCGGCGAAGTCTCCCTCGCCGACGACGCGTACACCCACCCCCAGCCGCACGCCTGCTTCATCCAGAGCGTCGATGACGACCTCGTCAACGAGGGCGGCATCATGGACCTGTGGGTGCGCGAGGCCCGCCTCTTCAAGTATGGCTCGGGCACCGGCACCAACTTCTCCCACCTGCGCGGCGAGGGCGAAAAGCTCTCCGGCGGCGGGAAGTCCAGCGGGCTCATGTCCTGGCTCCGCATCGGCGATCGGGCCGCCAGCGCCATCAAGTCGGGCGGCACCACGCGGCGCGCCGCCAAGATGGTTTGCCTCGACATGGACCACCCCGACATCTCCTCCTTCATCAACTGGAAGGTGCGCGAGGAGATCAAGGTCCAGGCGCTGGTGGAGGGTCTGCGCCTCCTGAAGAAGAGCGACAAGGACCTCGCGGAAACCTGCGAGAAGCTCGGGCTCACGCTCGACTATGACTTCAACGGCGAGGCCTACCAGACCGTCAGCGGCCAGAACAGCAACAACAGCGTCCGCATCCCCGATTCGTTCTTCGACGCCGTCGACCAGGGTGCCGAGTGGAAGACCACCTGGCGCACCAGCCCCAAGACGGCCCGGAGCTACGAGGCCAAGCGTCTGTGGGACGAGATCTGCTACGCCGCGTGGCGCTGCGCCGATCCCGGCGTGCAGTTCGATTCGACGATCAACGCCTGGCACACCTGCCCGAGCGCGGGCCGGATCAACGCGAGCAATCCGTGCAGCGAGTACATGTTCCTCGACAACACGGCGTGCAACCTGGCGTCGCTCAACGTGCTGAAGTTTTACGACGCCAAGGCCCGCCAGTTTGACGTCGAGCGCTACGAGCACGCGATCGACGTGTGGACGATCGTGCTGGAGATCAGCGTGCTGATGGCCGCATTCCCCAGCCGCCCGATCGCGGAGCTCTCGTACAAGTATCGCACGCTCGGGCTCGGCTATGCCAACCTCGGCGCGATGCTGATGCAGGCGGGCATCGCCTATGACAGCGAAGAGGCCCGCGCGATCTGCGCCACCCTCTCGGCGATCCTGACCGGGCGTTCCTACCGCATGTCCGCCCAGATGGCCAAGGAGCACGGGCCGTTCCCCGGCTTCAAGCCCGATCGCGACAACATGCTCCGCGTCATCCGCAACCATCGCGCCGCGGCCCACGGCGAAGCCCGCGACAGCACCCGCTACGAGAACCTCAAGATCCGCCCGGTGCCGATCGACCACGCCCTCATCGCGGCGGGCGGCGTGCCGCTCGCGAACGTGAAGGACCTCGCGGAGCGCTCCAAGGTCGCGTGGGACGAGGCGCTCAGCCTCGGCGAGCAGTACGGCTATCGCAACGCCCAGGTCACGGTCATCGCGCCCACCGGCACGATCGGCCTGCTCATGGACTGCGACACCACCGGCGTCGAGCCCGACTTTGCCCTCGTGAAGTTCAAGAAGCTCGCCGGCGGCGGGTACTTCAAGATCGCCAACGAATCGGTCGCCCCCGCGCTGGCGGCGATGGGCTACACCGCGTCGCAGATCAGGGACATCATGACCTATCTGCTCGGCTCGCTCAGCTTCGACGTGCCGATGCCCGCGGGAACGAAGTTCAAGGGCACGCTCCGCGCGTGGCTCCTGAGCAAGGGCCTCAAGGACGACGAGATCAAGACGCTCGAGGGCGCCCTGCCCTCGGTCTTCGAGCTCTCGTTCGCGTTCGGCGCCTGGAGCGTGGGCGACGAGGCGCTCGCCCGCATGGGCGTCGACGCCGCCAAGGCCAAGGCCGATTTCTCGTTCAACCTGCTCAAGAACCTCGGGCTGACGTCCGCGCAGATCGACGAGCTGAACACGCTCGTCTGCGGCACGCAGACCATCGAGGGCGCGCCGCACCTCACGCCCCAGCACGTCGCGGTCTTTGACTGCGCCAACACCTGCGGCAAGATCGGCAAGCGGTTCATCGCCCCCGAAGGCCACATCCGCATGATGGCCGCCGCCCAGCCCTTCATCTCCGGCGCGATCAGCAAGACCATCAACCTTCCCAACAAGGCGAGCGTCGAGGACATCGGGCGCTGCTACCGCATGAGCTGGGAGCTCGGCCTGAAGGCCAACGCGCTCTATCGCGACGGGTGCAAGCTGAGCCAGCCCCTCTCTAGCACCAGCGATCAGGAGAAGAGCAAGGACGGCACGGCGGAGGCCTCCTCACACCCTACGTTGGAGGCCAAGGACACCACGTCGAGCCCCCAGGCCGTTGCAGAGACATTGGTGGCTGCGGTCTCGAGTGTCCCGACCGACTTTGAGAAGTCGTTCGCGTCGCCGCCCAGGCCCAACCGCCGGCGCCTGCCCGATACGCGCCGCTCCCTCACGCACAAGTTCAACGTCGCCGGGCACGAGGGCTATCTGACCGTCGGCCTCTACGACGACGGGCGGCCCGGCGAACTCTTCATCACCATGAGCAAGGAAGGCTCGACCATCGGCGGGCTCATGGACTCGCTCGGAACCGCGACCAGCGTCGCGCTCCAATACGGCGTGCCCATCGAGAGCCTGGTCACCAAGTTCAGCCACCAGCGCTTCGAGCCGGCGGGCATGACCGAGAACGGCGACATCCCCTTCGCCAAGAGCCTTGTTGACTACATCTTCCGCTGGATGGGCATGCAGTTCATCCAGGGTTACCGCGAGGCCCACGCCCCGAAGCGCGAGGCGCCCGAGCCCACGCACGCGGCGCCGATCGTTGAAACGCCCCGCATCAGCATCCACGCGGCGCACGACGCGCCCGCCAATCGCATGGCGTCGCATCAGGAGGACTCGCGTTGGAAGAACTCCGGCTTGTCATCGTCGACCGATTCGCATCACGGCGCGGCGACGCCTCACCCGCACGGACCCGCGAGCAGTGGGGGATCGATCAGGTCGGGCTCGGGCGAAACGGTCGTGATCTCCTCGACGCTGTCGGTCGCGATGGAGAGCATGGGCGATGCGCCGGCGTGCGACGTCTGCGGCACGATCACGGTGCGCAGCGGCACCTGCTACAAGTGCCTGAACTGCGGCGCCAGCATGGGATGCAGCTGATGAGACACGCCCGCGATCGGGCGTGAGTGGTTTCGCTTCGCGCGTGCCGCACGCACGCGCGATGAAGGGAGGTGTTGGAGCGGAAGCTTCGAGCATGGATGAGCGTCGGAACGGCGACGCCTGGACCAACGGGAGGCAGCACGAGAACGGAATCCGGCTGGGGCCGGACCCGCGGAGCGGGCCGACCCGCCACTCTGCTCGCCACCAGGGGTGAAGCACGCACGAGGCGCATGGAGCGCCAGCCGACCCCGGTCGGCCGCGTCAGGGAACCCCACCAGGTCGGGCGCAACGTTCCCGGGCGTCCCGAACCGCTGCTCGTTGTGCATAAAGAAGCTTCACGCATCCACCCTGCGGGGCCGCCGGGCACTCCCACCCACCCCATCGCCCGCGGCCTCGCCTCCCTGTACCCCCGGGCGTGCCCACCACGGCCCGGGGGTCTTTTTTTCCACAGACCGCACGGGGGTCTGCGGAAATGCAGAGATCCCAGGGTTATCTCTAGTCAAAATTCCGGGCGATTTCAGGCGGGCCGAGAACCGATTCGGCGCGGATCATTTCGCGCAATAACCTGTGATTTCAATGGTTATGGGTGTGAAAATGGGAAAATGATGAGGACTGGTTGGTCTTTGCCCATTTTACCGTCTGAAAAATTCAACCCGAGACCAACAAAAGTCATTGACTGCACCCCATTTTTGGATACTCTGACTCTTGAGAGACGTAGTTTCCGAGGTCTCCGAGCGCCCGGCGTGTGTTTCCGAGGACGCAGAGAGACCAGAGATCGAGAAGAAGAGGAGAGATTCACTATGAAGATTCGTGGACTTTTGGCTGTCGGGGCGCTCGCTGCTCTGGCTGGGACGGCGTCTGCCGACGTCATCCTGACCTGGGGCTTCACCGAGCTCAACGGCACGTACAACAACATCAGCAAGGAGTTCACGGCCAAGGCCGAGAACAACGGCAACCTCCAGACGACCGGAGACGTGTCGCGTCTGGTTGCCACGACCGGCACCGCCCTTTTCCAGGACGGCTTCGTGTCGGGTGCTGACTCGTCCGACTACCAGATGAACATCTCGGTGTTCAACAAGGTCGGCAACACGGCCCAGGGCGCTGGTACCGTGACGATCACCGACAAGAACGGGGACACGATCAAGGCCAACATCACCGGCGATTGGATCTCCCCCGGCTTCGGCATCGTGTACTTCAACGGTCTGCTGGACACCGTGACGGTCACCGACAACAGCAGCGACGGGACCTTTGACGGCCCCGGCGGCGGCTCGTTCTCGAGCGATTTCTCGGCCTACAGCAACCTCAACGGCGCCCTCGTTCAGTTGTTCACCCGCACCGGCGTTGGTTTCTTCAACACCGGATTCTCGAACGTGACCACGCTGGTTTCGGCCAACGTCGTTCCGACCCCCGGCTCGCTCGCCCTCGTTGGCGTTGCGGGCGTCCTGGCGGCTCGGCGTCGTTCGCGCTGACCCACGCGTGAGTTGAAGAGATCTCGTCTCTTCTCCGGGTCCCGGGCACGTCCTGTGCCCGGGACCTGTTTTCCGAGACGAGAACTCTCTGACGGCGGTGCTCGGCGTCGCAGTCGTCATAGACCATTCCCCACGCCGTTGTGACCCAGGGATTGATTGACTCGCGGATTTCGTTTGATACATTGGTGATGCCGGGTGAGACCGGCGCACCCTTCCGCGGGTTTGAGAAGAGTTTTGGACAATTTGTTGAGTCCAAAGAAGAGCATAAGGAGAGACGAGACATGAAGAATTTTGCGCGTATCGCTGCTGTTGCTGTTGTTGCTGCCGCTGGTTCGGCCGCTTCCGCTGACGTGATCCTCACGTTCGGCTTCAACGATCTGGTTGGTTCGTACAACAACACGACCAAGCAGTTCGCCGCCGTCAATGGCACCACCACGGCCTTCTCCACCTCCGGCGACGTGACCAGCTTCGTCGGCGCGGGTGGCACGGCCAACTACCTCCCGGGCTTCGCCTCGGGCTCGGTGTCGCTCAACATCGATGTGACCAACAAGGTCGGCAACAACGCCGACGGCTCCGGTTCGTTCTCGATCGTTGACGCCGATGGCGACATGCTCACCGGCAACATCAGCGGCACCTGGAACACCCCGGGCTTCGGCGTGTACTTCTTCGACGGCCTGCTCACGAACGTCATGTTCTCGAACAGCGCCAGCACGTTCGACGGCCCCTCTGGCGGCTCGTTCGCGACCTTCGCCGGTGAGTTCGAGGGCGCCCTCGTGCAGCTCTTCACGGCCGGCAACAACGGCTTCTTCAGCAGCGATTGGCGCGATGTGTCGGTTCTCGTGAACGGCAACATCGTCCCGGCTCCGGGAGCCGCGGCTCTCGCGGGTCTGGCCGGCCTGGTCGGCCTCCGTCGTCGCCGCTAATACGGCCTCGCGGATCAATCTGATCTGATGCACGCCCCCGGCCTTGTGTCGGGGGCGTGTCTTTTTGGAATGATGGCACTTTGGACGAAGAAGTCACGGAACAACGGTGTCTCGAAGTCATGCCGGTGACAACCGGATTCCGGGCACGAGCAGGGAGCGGCGCGAATGGGTTTCGGGAGGCCTCGCTGCGACTCCAGCGCGGGGCAGGAGCCGGCGCTGGTGTGGCGCCGTTGCCTGTCATCGATCAAGCGCGTTGCTCGGGAGGGAGTTCTGGGGCCACCGTAAGAGCCGCTCGACGAAGTTGAGCTCCAAGCCGTAGGGCGGAGGATGCTGAGCATGATGTCCGCTGGAATCTCCGGACGCTTGCTCACATGCAAGCCCGTGCGAATTGGGGCCGGAGCGATACGAGCGTCGCCCGCGACCTGCGGCGACAGGACCCTAGGCGACCCAATCATGGTCTCGGTGTTCACGCGCCGGGCCTCCTGCGGCGAAGGGGCACGGGTAGCCAGGTCGACCGCGTGCACAGGTACGGGTTCTCGATTCGGGTCTGCCTGGCGGCACACGGACGTGAGTACTTCGAGGCTCACAATCTCGTCAGCGAGCCCTTCTGGCCGAGGCCGGCCTTGACCGCGAAGAACCAGGCACGATCGTGCTTTGGATGTCATTCCTTCCGCTCGGGGCCAAGAGGGGCGATCTGCTTCGAGCCTATCCGTAAACCTGTTTGAGCGGGAAGATTGAGCAACCGAGGTGGAGGAAGCCTTGGAAGAGCGTGGCGGACTTTTCGTAGCGGATGCGGAGTCGGCGGAAGTTCTGGAACCAGCTGATCGTGCGTTCGACGATTCAGCGGCGTTTGTACCGGCGGAACGGGCGGCCGCCCTGGGTGGTGTTCTTGGGTTTGCGATTCTAGCGATGCGTGGCGATCATCTCGATGTCGTGCTGGGCCGGGTCGTGGTCGAGCAAGTCACTGTCGTAGGCCTTGTCGCCGATGATGCGGTCGGGCGTCACGCGCGTTAGCATGAAGTCGAAGAGGCCCTGTACGAGCGTGCTCTCGTGGGGCGTGGCCGACGCGGTGTCCACCGCCACCGGAAAGCCCCGCGCATCCACCAGCACCATGATTTTCACGCCTTGGAAACGCCGATGTCGTCGCCGCCGCGGGTCTTGCTGAACGTCGCGTCGATGGAGCACTCGTAGAGGCGGAAGCCGCCGCGATCCTCGACCAGCCGGCCCGCGTCACGCATCAGGTTCTCGAAGACCCCCTCGCGCCCCCAGAGTGTGGAGTATTCATGCACAGAACTCTTGGCGCCGTACACGCGCGGTAAGCCCTTCCACTTCGCGCCGTTGTCGAGGACCCAGGTTATGCGGCACAGGGCTTGACGCTTGTCCATCGCCGGGCGTCCGCCCTTCGGAGACACCGGCGCGTCGGGCACCCGTTCCGCCAGCCAATCGAGTTGTTCTTCGCTCAGTCGCATCGCCATGCGATGCCATTCGCATACCGATCGACACCGGTTGCGCGGTTTACGGATAGGCCCCATTCGCTTGCGCCAGAAATACGGAGTCTCTTTTATACACGGCGATGAGCTTGGGGTACTGCAACGCTCCGCTTGGGCTCTTTCCCACACTGCAGGCGCAGGTTCTAAGAAAATAAAACAGTGACGCAACCCGCGAAGCGCCCATCACTTCGCCGAGCGATTCCTGTTGGCGGGAACATTCCGCCGCGAGACTGCTGGGGAGGCGGCCAGGATCGGAACAGCTTTCAATCCACGTCGTTGTCCGGGGTTCTGTTCATTTGGAGTCGATCGCACGATCGAGGCAGCGGGACGCCGAGGCAGTTCTGGTTGAGATTGTTGAGAGAGCCGACGACACGAAAACGGTCGCGGCTTTCGCCGAGGCCGTTGTGATTCAGATGGTGCGATCGGCGATCAGCTGAAGCGGATCTTGTCGGTGCCCATCGCGCCGTGGTCAGGCATGCCGGCGTACGCGTGCGGGCTCCGCTTTCAGCGGCCGCGAGAAGGTACATGACTCCGAATCGGGCTCTCAGCAAGCCCCCAATGCGGGGCACGTGCCCACGCTCGTCGCGTCTGCTATCGAGTCGCAGCACCGCTCGGTTTGTAGCGGGCGAGCCAATGCGCGTACGAGTCCGGGAGCGTGAGCTTGGCGGGGTTGGGCTCACCAAGCGCCTGAGCGAGTTCATAGGGGTAATGAGGATTCGAGAGGTGACGCCGCCCGACCATGACCAAGTCCATCTGCTCGTTTGCGAGAACGTCCCGGATTAATTCGGGCGAGTCGATGCACCACGCCGAGGCGACGGGGACATTGACCTCGCGGCGCACACGCTGCGAGTATGGCGCGAGCAGCGCGGGTCCCCACGGCACTTTTGCAGTCGGCGTGGAGAACCCCATCGTCACGCTGAGAAGGTCAACGCCGAGCGACTTGAAGCTCTTGCAGAGCGAGATCGAATCGGCGAGCGACTCCTCATCGTGCCCATCGAACTCGATCACGCCGAATCGCACCGTGAACGGGAGCTTGTCGGGCCAGACGGCCCTTGTCGCGGCCGCAGTCTCGCGAAGGAATCGCCCTCGCCCTTCGAGATCGCCGCCGTACTCGTCGGTGCGTTTGTTGGCGTGGACGGAGAAGAAACTCTGGGCGAGGTAGCCGTGGGCGAAGTGGAGTTCGAGCCATTCGAAACCCGCGTCGCGGGCGCGCGAAACTGCGGCGACGAAATTGGCTGTAACGCGGGCGATGTCCGCTTTCGTCATCTCGCGCGGCACCCGCGGGAGATTCGCGCCGAACGCAACCGCGGACGGCGAGATGGTCTCCCAGGCGCGTGGATCGTTCGCGGGCATGTGATCGTCACCCTCCCATGGGCGGTTCGCGCTCGCCTTTCGCCCCGCGTGACCGATCTGGATTCCGGGGACCGCGCCCGCGCGCTTGATCGAGCGGGCGATGCGCGCCATCTGCTCGGCCTGCTGGCCGTTCCAGAGACCCGTACACCCGGGAGTGATGCGCCCATCGGGCGAAACGGCCGTCGCCTCGACGATTACCAGCCCGGCGCCGCCTCGTGCGATCGCCGGATAGTGCACATGGTGCCAGTCGTTCGGTACGCCGTCGACCGCCTGGTATTGGCACATCGGCGGCACGGCGATGCGGTTGCGAAGCGTGGTGCCTTTGAGTGTAAACGGTTCGAAGACTCTCGCCATGTTCGTGCGCTCGTGAGACGGTGCGATTGAGATCGGGCGGCCATCAAGACCTGACAGGCCAAGCGTAGCTGCGGCGCGGATGCGCCGATTGACCGGCCACGTCGGTGCGGCTTGGGAGATGTCGCCGGAGAGACCTCTGGACCCCACGGGCATGGGTGGGCCGCCATCCGCTGGCAAGCTGATCGTCTGCGCCATGAAGCTCGGGGGCTGGCGGTCAGCGATCTTGTCGCTTCGGTGCGCGGGTCACGCCATCGCGTGCGAACAGCCGCCGCGTGCCGTCGGAGGCACCGGACTCACCGACAAACGTCCAACGGTCGTGCTCCGGATCGAACGTCCATGTGTTGAAGAACGGCCCGTTTGGATAGCGGAAGGTGAATTCAAGCGTGTTGTCCACACGCTTGCCGCGACCCTCGGCCGAATACTCCGCCCCGAACGAGTCGCACCAGTACGCGACGTACTCGTCGGTCGGGTCATTGTGCCCGACGAGCACGACGGCTTCGTAGGGCTGACCCTGCGTCGTGCTCTGCATGTGGATGCGGACGAACTTCCCGTCGAGGATGGGCACGACGTCCATCGAATTGGTGACGATCTCGCCGCGGATGGCCCGCTCGATGTGCCAGCTGCCGAGCAGGTGTTGCAGATACGGGTCCGTGCAGGGCTGCGGGCTTGAGACCTGGTCGGCTGGCCGAGTGCCGGTGCAACCTGGGCCCTGCAGCGTGAGGACGACCACCACGAACGGCGAGAGGGCACTGGCGACCGAGATGCACGTGCGCATAATGGAGGTTACCACGCCGGACGAGCGGGCGGGGCGTGTGCCGGCCGGGGGGAGGCTTGGCCGATCGATTTCGTTCAGGTGCCGGCGGCCCGCGCCATCACCCACGCAAAGACCCCCTTGGTCGCGGCGCTCGGCGCGTAGGTCCAGTGGAACACGTCGCGCGAAGCGACGAATCCGGCATCGGCGCCCTGCGTGATCTGGGAGAGGTCGAGTGTCGCAATCGGTGAGGAGTCTTCCCGGAGGAGCGCGACGCTTCCCAAGGATGCCGCGCCCGGCGCGGGCTTCGACCGAACCTTGTCGGCCCGCACATCGAACACCAGCGTCAGCAGCGCGTCTATCGCCTTCGCGTCTACTTCCGAAACCGGCGTGTTGTCGCGGGCCCAGCCCGAAAGCGTTCGGATGAACTCGACAGGTTTGGAGCCGAGCACATCGGCTGGCGAGAGCCTGATCCTGGCCACGTCGGCCCGCGCGCCGGGCGCGGGCGAGCGCGCGATGACGCTTGCGGGGTCGGTGGTCAGCGTGTCGAGCGCCTGACGCGAGAGAACCAGAGGCGCAGGGCCCCAGAGCGGCACGCGGGTCGAATCGGCCACGTTCGAAGCGGCCGCACGCGCGAGGATGGTCGTGCCCCCGACGTCGGCCGTGCCGCCGATGAGCAGTTCCTGGGCGAGCGTGGAGCGGATGACGTCCTCGCCGCTCGGCGTGCGCTGATCGAGTTCGACGCGGACGTTGGCGGTCGGCGCGCTCCAATCCGCGTTGGAATCGGGCACGAATCGCTGAGCCTGGATCGAGGCGAGCGATTTGAGCAGTTCATCAACCAGGGCGCGGTCGGCGGGCTCAGCGACGGGTTTCACGATGGCCCACTGCCGGCCGACCCGGGCGAGCGACAGTTCTTGGCCGCCGGTTGAGATGGAGAGGCGCGAGGCGTCGGCGATCGGCGACGCGAAGGCGGTCGGATCGCGCCACACCGCGGGATCGGGCGTGGTGAGCACCGAGTGCAGGCCGGTATCGATCAGCGAACTGGACTTGTCGTCGAGGCGGAGCGCGGCGCGTCCCGACACGAGCGTTTCGTCGATCGCGGCGTGGACCTTGGTTGTGCCGATCGTGATCGAAAGGCCCGATGACTGCGTTGGTGAACGATCCGAGGGCGAACCGGTCACGAGCCCGGAGAGGAGGCGCAGCACGCCGCGCACGCGGGGAGTGGAGGCGGGCCAGGTTCGATCCTGGTTCCCTTCCTTCCACGTGAGCATCCAGCGATCGCTGGCGGCGTCGATCCGCGTGATCCTCATCGACTTGCCCGAGCTGTGCGAGAGCTCGATCGCATCGGATTTCGACAGATCGGTGGTGGCGAAGAGTCTGGTCGGCGCGTCCGCGGGCCGCGGCGCACGAGTGACGATCCACGTCGGGATCGCCAGCGCGATCGTGAGCACCAGCAGCGCGATGACTCCTTTGAGCGACATGGCGTGGAGTGTACCACTACAGAAGGCCGAGCGAGTCCTGAACACCCAGCGTGGCGTAGACGTCGCGGGTCGCGGTCGACTTGTTCAGCGTGTAAAAGTGGATGCCCGCGACGCGGTGGTCGAGCAGGTCGCGGCACTGCTCGGTCGCCCAGTGCGTCCCCACGCGCCGGACCGACTCGTCGTTGCCGCCGGCGCGGTTGACCGCACGGATCAGGGGCGCGGGGTACCGCGAGCCCGCGGCGAGTTCCGCCATCTTCTTCATGCCCTGGAGCGACGTGATGGGCATGATTCCCGCGATGATGGGCACGCGGATGCCGGCTAATTCGCAGCGATCGCGGAAGTCGTAAAAGTCCCGATTGTCGAAGAAGAGCTGGGTGATGATGAAGTGCGCACCTTGATCGACCTTGGCCTTGAGGCGTTCGATCTCCAGCATGCGGTTGGGGGTTTCCGCGTGCCCCTCGGGGTAGCCCGCGACGCCGATCGTGAAGCCGCGGCGCTCGGAGTGACACCCGGACTCATTGAATTTGCGCACGCGTGCGACGAGGTCGGCCGCCTGCCGGAGGTCTTTGTAGATGTTGACGCCCGCGGGCGTGTCCCTGGGTACGTCTCCGCGGAGGGCGAGGAGCTTGTTGATGCCCGCCTGGGCGTAGCGTTCGAGAATCGCGTCGATCTCTTCGCCCGAGTGCCCGACGCAGGTGAGGTGGGGCATGGGGTCGAGGGCGGTGGTGGAGCGCAGCTTCACGACCAAGTCGTGCGTGATCTGGCGCGTGCTCCCGCCGGCGCCGTAGGTGACGGACACGAACGTGGGCTTGAGCTTCTCGAACTCGCGGATGTTCTCGAGGAGATCGGCCGACGCACCCTCGGAGCGCGGCGGAAAGAACTCGAACGAGAAGGTCGTTCGGCGGGCGTTGAAGGCGTCGATCAGGTGCATGGCGGAAGCCTGGTCTCCGATCAAGGGATCAGCCAAAGTACAGACGCGACGCGTAATCCTGGATCATGCGGTGCGCCGAGAAACGCGGGCCGTTGAGCGCGACGGCGTGCTTGCAGATCGACGCCCATGTGGCGCGATCGCGGTACGCGGGGAGGACGCGCGTTGCCAACGTCGCGAAGAGATCGGCGGCGTCTTGCTCGTCGCTCTGTCCTTCGGCGCCGACGAACCAGCCCGTGACGCCGTCGACGCAGCCCTCGAGCCACCAGCCGTCGGGGGTGGAGAGCGAGGGAACGCCGTTGGCGGCGGCCTTCATGCCACTGGTGCCCGACGCTTCGAGCGGCGGACGCGGCGTGTTGACCCACACGTCGACCCCCGACACGATGGTTCGCGCCTGCTCCATGTCGTAGTCGGGCAGGAAAACGACGCGGACGCGATCGCGGAGTCGCTCGGCGGCGGCGTGGATCTCGCGGATGATGCCGCGCCCGATGCCGTCGCCCGGATGGGCCTTGCCCGAATAGACGATCTGCAGCCCGCCGGCGCTGGCGGCGATCGCGGCGAGCTTGGCGGGATCGGAGAGGAGCATCGCGGGTCGCTTGTATTCGGTCTGGCGGCGTGCGAAACCGAGTGTCAGCAGTCGAGGGTCGAGCGACGCGCCAACGTGTTTCTGCACCATGCCCGCGAGCGCCTCCTTGGCCTCGTAGCGGGCGGAGAGCATGTCGTCATCGCGCACCGCGAGGACCTGCATGAGTTCCGCGGAGTCGGCGCGCCAGCCCTGCGCGACTGAGTCGTAGAGAGCGGCCATGGTCGGCGTGACCCACGTGGCCGTGTGCACGCCGTTGGTAATATGCGTGATCGATGCGCCGGGGAACATGTTGCGGGTGACTTCGCCGTGGCGGCGTGCGACGCCGTTGACCTTGCCGGCGAGATTGATGAGGAAGCGAGTCGTGTGGAACATGCCGCCCTGCGTGCACAGGTCGGGGCGATCAAAGATCGGGTGGTTGCCGACGGCGGCGCGGACCTGCTCGAGTGGGAACTGGTCGTGCCCGCCCGGGATGGGCGTGTGCGTCGTAAAGATGCAGTGCTTCCGCACTTCGAGGACCATCGCGTCGTCGATGACGCCGGTGTTGCGGATTGCGAGCTGCTCGCTCAGGAGCTCGACGGCGAGCAGCGCCGCGTGCCCTTCGTTGAGATGGAAGAGATCGATCTGATGTCCGATGGCGCGGAGCATGCGCCGCGCGCCGATGCCGAGCACGATCTCCTGCGCCAGACGCTTGTCGGTTGCCGAGGCGTAAAGCGCGTCGGTGATGTTCCGGTCGTCGGGGTGGTTGAGATCGAGGTTTGTGTCGAGGAAGTAGACGAAGGACTCCGAGCCGAACACGCCGCGGACAAGGCGACGCCAGGCGCGGACATAGACGCGTCGCCCGAAGATCGGCACGCTGACGAGGGCATCGACGGGCTCGAGCTGGCGCTCGGGGTTCCACGCGGTGGGGACTTCGGTCTGTTGGCCCTGCGCGTCGATGCGCTGCGTGAAATAGCCGTCGCGGTAGAGGAGCGTCGCGGCGACGAACGTAAGCCCGAGGTCGGCCGCTGCGCGAACCGTGTCGCCCGCGAGGATGCCAAGCCCTCCCGCGTAGGTGGGAATGGAAGCGTCCAGGCCGATTTCCATCGAGAGGTAGCCGATCGTTCGCATTGGGCGCTCCATGCCGAGGGGGAAAGGGAAGACGCAGCCCGCGAAGGCGGCGTCGCCCAGAGGTTAGCCATTCCGGATCAGTACCGGTAGTGGTCGGACTTGTACGGGCCATCGACCGACACGCCGAGGTAGGCGGCCTGCTCGGGCGTGAGCTTGGTGAGGCGGACGCCCAGCTTTTCAAGATGCAGGCGGGCGACTTCCTCGTCGAGCTTCTTGGGGAGCGTATAGACCTTGCCGCTCTCGTACTTGAGGCCGGACAGCGTCGGCTTGTTGTTCGCGCTGAACCACAGATCGAGCTGCGCGATGGTCTGGTTGGTGAACGAGCTTGACATCACGAACGACGGATGCCCCGTGGCGCAGCCGAGGTTCATAAGGCGACCCTCGGCGAGCACCAGGATGCTCTTGCCCGACTTCTTGAACACGAACTCATCGTACTGGGCCTTGATGTTGACGCGTTCGACGCTGCCGGCCTTGGTCGAGGCGTACAGCGCCGCCATGTCGATCTCGTTATCGAAGTGCCCGATGTTCGCCACAATCGCCTTGTCCTTCATCCGCTTCATGTGATCGATCGTGATCACGTTCTTGTTGCCCGTCGCGGTGATGAAGATGTCGGCGGTGTCCACGACGTCATCGAGCGTGGCGATCTGGTAGCCCTCCATGGCGGCCTGGAGCGCGTTGATGGGGTCGATCTCGGTGACGATGACGCGGCAGCCCTGGCCGCGCAGCGCCTGACAGCAGCCCTTGCCCACGTCGCCATAGCCGAGCACCATCGCGACCTTGCCCGAGAGCATGACGTCGGTGGCGCGGTTCAGGCCGTCGACCAGCGAGTGGCGGCAGCCGTAGAGGTTGTCGAACTTGCTCTTGGTGGCGCTGTCGTTGACGTTGATGGCGGCGAAGGCGAGCTGGCCCTTCTTCTGCATCTCGTAGAGACGATGCACGCCGGTGGTCGTCTCCTCGGAGACGCCCTTGATGTTCTTGATGATGTTCGTGTAGTAGGTCGCATCGTTCTTCAGGCTGTCGCGGAGAACCGAGAGAATGACGCCCCATTCCTCGGGGTCGGACTTGGCGTTGAACGAAGGGACCTTGCCCGCCTTCTCGAACTCCGCGCCCTTGTGGACCAGGAGCGTCGCGTCGCCGCCGTCGTCGAGAAGGAGGTTCGGCCCGATGATCGAGCCCTTGGTGTCGGTGAACTTCAGGATCTGCTCGGTACACCACCAGTACTCTTCGAGCGTCTCGCCCTTCCACGCAAAGACCGGGATGCCGCGCGGGTCGCTGGGCGTGCCGGTCGGGCCGACGGCGACCGCGGCGGCCGCGTGGTCCTGCGTGCTGAAGATGTTGCAGCTGGCCCAGCGCACGTCCGCGCCGAGTTCGACGAGCGTCTCGATCAGCACCGCGGTCTGCACGGTCATGTGGAGCGAGCCGGAGATTCGAGCGCCGGCCAGCGGCTTCTTGCCCTTGTAGCGATCGCGTAGCGCCATCAGCCCCGGCATCTCGTGCTCGGCGAGCCGGATTTCCTTGCGGCCAAGCTCGTGCTGTGAAAGGTCCCTGACCTTGAACTCGAGCTTCGTGGACTTGGAGGTCTTCGAGACAGTCTTCGGGCCGGTGGGCTTGCTGCTCAGGGCGGTCATCGTGGTTCCTTTACTTCTCGGACGCTTGCGTCGGTCAATGAGGGTGATCGGCGATTGAACACCGTGTGATACGGAAAAGGCGTGCGATCAGGATTCCTTGGTTCCGATGGCGACGAACAGGCCCGGGCCCTTGGCGTCGACCTCTCGGGAGAGCTCGCGGAAGGTGGTCGGGGAAAGGCCCGTCTCGCGAAAAATCGCATCAATGGCCTTGCGGGCGAAGCCAAGGTGCTTGTGGCCCATCACGCGTCGGAAGTCCTCGCGGTTGTGATCGAGCATGTCGATCAGCACCACCCGCCCGCCGGGCCTGGTGATGCGGGCTATCTCGCGGAGCAGCGAGGCAGGCTCGTTGATGTGATGAAGAACCAGGGCCGCGATCGAGATGTCAACGCTCGATGTCTTGAGCGGGAGCGATTCGCCTGTCGCCCGGACGAAATCGATATTGGTGCGTTCGCCCAGACGCCGCCGGGCCGCGTCGAGCATCGGCTCCGACGAGTCGACCGCGATCACGCGTGAAACCCAGGGCGAGACCTGCTCCGCGATGTTGCCCGTGCCGCAGCCGATGTCGGCGACGACGGCGTCCCGGGGCAGAAGCGCGAGCAGCGCCTCGCCCGTGAACCGATCGCCGAAGAGGCTCGCGCGCAGCGTGTCCCATTCGCCCGCGACGCGTCCGAAGAACGTCTGGCTGTCGGTGCGCCGTGCCGCGAGCACGGCCTTGAGACGCCGCTTGTCCTCGCGACCCTCGTTCGCGTCCGGACGACGCTCGAACTCGTCCCGCACCGCGACCCACAGAGCGCGGGCGGAGTGATCAAGCTCGTCAAAGATGACTCGGTACAGCGTCGCGGTCCCCTCGGATCGACGCACCAGCCAGCCCGAATCGGTCAACACCTTCAGGTGTCGGCTTACCGTCGATTGCGGGAGCTGCACCACCTGCGCCAGTTCGCCGACCGACAGTTCGTGCCCATCGAGAATCCGCAGCACGCGCAGGCGTGTTGGCTCGGCAAGGGCGGTCAGCTGGTCGGACAGGTTGGGGGCGGTGGCTCGCTTCATCCGTTGATCCGGATAAAGCGTAGAAGCGAAAAGGCACGGGTCAAGAGCACGGATTGGCCCGTTCCGACTCAGTGCGGGTGGGGCGGAGTGGCACGAACACACCGGGGGCTCAATTCGCAAACTGCCCGTCGTGCCTGTCGGTTGAGGCGGAGGGCTTCCATCCTGGCGTCGCGTGTCCCTCGGGGTGCACCAATCGCCAAAGGCGTTCGAGCAGCGGGCGGAGATTCTGGCGTGCGGCGCCGGAGATGTCGATCGTGTCGCGTCCGGGCACCAGTCCAAGTCCCTCGCACACCAACGCGATCGCGATCTTCTTTTCCTCGTCGTCGATGAAGAGGTCGGTCTTGTTGAGCGCGATCAGCTCGGGCTTCTCCGCGAGGGTCTGCGAGTGCTGCGCGAGTTCCTTGCGAACGACGCGGTAGTTTTCGACCGGGTCCGAGCCGTCGGCGGGCTGGAGGTCGACCAGGTGCACGATCACCCGGGTGCGGTCGATGTGGCGGAGGAAATCGTGCCCGAGGCCCGCGCCCTTGGACGCGCCCTCGATCAGGCCCGGGATATCGGCGAGCACGAGGCGACGCTCGGGGTCGAGCTCGGTGATGCCCAGCTGCGGGCTGAGCGTCGTGAAGGGATAGTCGGCGATCTTGGGATTCGCGCGCGTGAGCGCAGCCAGGAGAGTCGACTTTCCGGCGTTGGGCTTGCCGACGAGCCCGATGTCGGCGATGAGCTTGAGTTCGAGGCGGAGCTCGAGCTCTTCGCCGGGTTCGCCGGGATCGGCGTTGCGCGGCGTCTGGTTTGATGGGCTCTTGAAGTGCTCGTTGCCCCAGCCGCCCTTGCCGCCCTTGGCGACAACGACGCGGTCGCCGGGTTTGAGGTCGTGGATGAGGTCGCCGGACTTGGCGTTGAAGATGAGGGTGCCGGGCGGGAGGCGGATGATGCAGTCGCGGCCGTTCTTGCCGGTGCACTGCTTGGCGCCGCCGGGCTCGCCATTTTCGGCGTTCCAGAGGGTGAGTCCGCGGAAGTCGTAGAGGGTGTGGAGGCCGTCTTCGGCCTGGAGGACGATGTTGCCGCCGTCGCCGCCATCGCCGCCCTTTGGGCCGCCCTTGGGCTCGCCGAGTTCGCGGCGGAAGGCGACGCAGCCGTTGCCGCCGTTGCCGGCGCGGACGGTGATGATGGCTTGATCGACGAACATGGGGAGAAAGGGTAGGGGGGCGGCGGAGCGCAAATGGCCAAATCGCCAAATGACCACATGAAGGCAAGAAATCGGGCGGCCGTGATGACTGGGCACCCACGCGAATCAATATCGACGTGCGTTCGTTCGCGATACGGGCTGGTCAAGGCGTGAATGCGCGTCGCAGGATCACGGGCACAATCGCTCGCGTGTCCACGAAGCGGGTTGATCCTCCGGGCTGGTGCGGGTCCAGCGGGCACGGTCGTGGAGGCGGCCGGATTCGGAGCCAACCCACAGCTCGATGGCGCGGACGTGGATGGCAAAGCCGCCCCAGTGCGGCGGGCGCGGGATCTTGGCGTCGCCACCGGTAAGCAGAGCGGTCAGGGCGTTGTGCTTTCGTGCGACCTCGATCGTGTCGGTGACCAGTTTCTCGCGCGACACCAGCGACTGGCTCTGATGGCTGGACCAGGCGCCCAGGCGGGAGAGCAGGGCGCGCGACGCGTAGTACTCGTCGTTTTCGGCGTCCGAGAGGCGTGTGACGTTGCCCTCGACGCGGGCCTGACGCCTGGCGTGCGGCCAGAAGAAGAGGCACGCGGCGTTGGGGTTGGCCGCCAGCTCTCGCCCCTTGCGGCTCTCGAGGTTGGTATAGAACTTCACGATGGGCGGCTGGACGGTGATGGACTTGCAGAGCACCGTTCGGGCCGAGGGTCGGCCTTGGGCGTCGGCGGTCGCGAGGGTCATCGCGTTGGGGTCGTCGTATTTGCCGGATTTCGCGGCGTCGTCGAACCACGCCAAGAGCGTGGTCATGGGCTCATCGGGAAGTGTGGGCGGCAGGCCGCCCTTCTCCAGCATGAGGGCGATCTTGGCGGCGACGGACGCTGCGAGTGAGGTCAACCGGTCTGCTCCCTGCTCGTCGCGGAGATGACGGGCATCATGAACAGGGCGGAGCAGCGGTCCTTGCCGTTCAAGCCGACGAACAGATCGGCGATGGACGTCTGACGGAAGGAGCTTTCGATCTGCTCGATGGCCTTGTCCAGACGCGAGTGTAGGGGGCAGAGCTTGGTGTGCATCGGGTTGCCGAGCGGGCAGGCGTTGATGCGGCGAATGGGATCGACGGCGTTGACGACGTCGAGGATGGTGATCTTGTCGGAGGTGCGGGCGAGGGTGAAGCCGCCATTGGGCCCGCGCTGCGATGCGGCGAGCCCGGCGACGACGAGGTCTCGCATGACCTTGGAGACGTAGCCCGCGGGGACTTGGGTGATGCTGGCGATCTTCTCGCTGCTGACGGGCCCGGAGTCGCTGGCGGCCAAAAAAACGATCGCACGGAGGGCGTACTCCACGGTCTGCGAGAACATCAAACCTCCGAACTAGCCCGGGCGCTTGCCGTAACGGGCTTCCATCCACTCGCGGCGAGCGACGATGACCTCATCCCAGCTGAGAATGCGGCCTTCGTTCTCTTTCTGGACCGCCTCGGCCGCCTGCCGGCTGGCGAACGCGACAATCCAAGACCCCATGGGGGTCCGTATTTTTTCGGACATGAGGTAAACAGCGGATTCAGATTTCAGCCAAGTACGGGCGGAATAGTCTCGGACCCAGTGTTCCACGATCTTGGTCTGGGGCTTGGTGGTCTTGTACTCCAGTAAACACCCCAGGTCGTCGAACAGAATGTGCTCGCGGTGGTTGCCGTCAGAGTCGACGAGGATGGCGGCACAGCAGCGGTCTTCGTTGATGAGCATGCCGCAGTCGCCGCATTCCTGGTGGCCGAGCTTCAGCTCGGGCGGGCCAGAAAGGGGCGCCTGCTGACAGGACACCAGCCCGCAAAGACCGAGGAGAGCGGTGGTTAATGCGACGACCGTGCGTGAGTGGGTCTTCATACCGGGGACCTCGTGCGGAAAATCAGGATTGCGGCGAGGAGCGGGAACGCAATCCAGGCAACCATACTAGCCCCGAACATCCAAGGCAGGGCGTCATGGTAGGTATCCATGGCGTAGAGGCCGGCGGGACCCAGCACGTCGATGGATGCGTCGATCGAGTGCAGCGCCCACATCTTGAAGGCCTGCAAAGGGTTGCTCAGGGTGAGGAAGAAGAGCGTCTTGACGGGCAGGCGCAGCGCGAGCGTGCCGGCCATGAGGCCAAGGTCCGTCACGAAGACGAGGGCAAGCCAGAGGAAGACGCCGGTGCCGACGGCGACCGGAGCTTTGCGGGCCAGGGCCGAGATGAGCATGCCGACGCTGAGCATTGAGAGGGCGAGGAGTACCGAGAGGCCGGCGAGCCAGAGCATGGTGCGGGGTTCGGTGGCGCCGCCCTGCCAGGCGAGCACGAGCGAACAGGCGCCCAGGCCGAGCGTGATGCAGGCGATGAGCGCGCCGGAGAGGCCCAGGAACTTGCCGAGCACAACCTCGAGGCGCGAGACGGGTTGAGCAAGGAGGAAGAGGAGCATGCCGCGTTCGCGATCGCTGGCGATGGCGGACGCGCCGGTGGTGAGGGCCATGAGCGGGACGACGAGGAGCACGATGTTGATGAGGCCGGCGGTGGTGCGCCCGAAGCCCGAGAGCCCGAGCGAGCCCGTGCCCGCGGCCGAGACATACGAGACGCCAAGGCCAAGCGCGAGGAACGCGAGCGAGTAGAGCAGGAACGAGCGTGCGCGGAGGGCGTCGCGGAGCTCGCGCCAGGCGAGCGTGAGGATGTTGGAGCGCAACGTGGGCGCGTGGGCCGGGATGACTTCACTGGATGGGAGGGTGGCGGTGCTCACGCGTGGTTCTCCTGGCTCAGGCTGGCGTCGCGCGGCGACAGCAACTCAAAGTCATCGACGCTGACGCGCGCCTCGGCGAGCAGGCGGAGCGGGACGGCCTTCTGGGTCGCGGGGACCGGGACGAGAATGCCCACGCCGTTGAGCGTGGGAGCAAAGCCGTGCCCGCGGAGGAGTTCGATCGCGATGGGGCGTGAGGGCTCGGGCATGTGGAGGTGGAGCACCGAGCCCGCGCCGAGCCTGGCGACGAATTGAGACACCGGCACCTCGGCGGTGACCTTGCCTTTTTCCAGCATGAGCACACGCTGGGCGAGCGAGGTGACCTCATCAGCGCGGTGAGAGGCGAAGAGGAGCGAGCGTCCCTGGCCCGAGAGGCGTCCGAGCAATGCGACGAGCTCGGCCCGGCCGCAGACATCGAGGCTGGCGGTGACTTCGTCGAGCACGAGGAGCGGCGGATCGCCGAGGAGGGCGATGGCGAGGGCGAGTCGCTGCTTCATGCCGCCGGAAAGCTCGCGGATCCGCTTGCCTCCCTGGTCGGGGATTCCGACGTGATCGAGCGTGGCGTCGAGGTCGACGCGGGCGACGTTCTTCAGGCGGGCAAAGAGCGTGATCGCTTCCCAAACGCGGAGGTCGTCATAGAAGGCGAGCTCCTGCGGCACGTAGCCGATCAGGCTGCGGGCACGCTTGCCGTCGCGAGCGACGTCGCGCCCTCCGACCTGGATCGTGCCTTGGAATGAGAGCAGCCCGAGCACGCAGCGGATGATGGTGGTTTTGCCCGCGCCGTTGGAACCCCAGAGGGCGAGCGATTCGCCGCGGGAGAGCGAAAGACTGATGTCGGCGGCGGCGGTGAACTTGCCGAACTTCTTGGTGAGGTGGTCGATGCGGATCATGCCACGACTCCCTTCCGGCGGGTGGTGTGCGCGAACGCGCGGGACGAGGCGTAGACGAGTGAAGCGATCGATGCGAGACCCAGGCCGCAGACGGCGAGCGAGAGGCGCGACGGCGCGGCTCCGGCGCTGTTCGCGATGGGCACGGGCCTGGTGAGCGGCGATGGATCGAAGAACTTGGGCTCCGGGCGGATGGCGGGGATGGCGCGCCCGACGAATTCGATCGCCTGCTGCGCGGGGCTGAAGAGGAGGAGGCGGAGCTTGGGCTCGCGGTCGAGGAGATTCTCGAAGAGCGTCACAGACTCGTGGGCGAAGTCGCCGACGCCGTCGGCGTTTGCGTCGTAGCCCGCGTAGTCGGTCCAGAAATTGCCGCGATCGCCGGCGGCGAAATCGTTGCCCGTCAGTTCGCCGCGCCCCGAGACGCAGACCTGCTCGATGTTGTCCACGAAGTTGTTTGCGGCGATGACGTTGCCCTTGACGGAGGGGAGGAAGGTGATGCCGACGTCGTTGCAGGCGATGGTGTTGTGGGAAATGTCACCGGGCTTGAGCTTGGTGAAGGGCGAGCCGTCGAGGTAGATGCCGGCGCGGTTGGCGGCGATGAGGTTGTCGTTGATGGAGAACTGATCGGTTTCCTTGAGGCCGATGCCGTAGCCCGAAGGGCCGCGGTTGGAGAGGAGGCGATTGCCGCGGATGGTGACGACCTTGCTGTACATCAGGTAGATGCCGACGGAGTTGTGGGTGAGTTCGTTGTTCTCCATCACCACGTCGTCGGAGTACATGAGATGGAAGCCGTAGCGGCATCGGCGGCTGACGTTGCCGCGGACGGTGACGTTCTGGGAGTACCAGAGGATGGCGTCACGCCCATCGTGGATGGTGTTGTTCTCGATGAGGACGCGGTCGGAGCGCCAGAGGCGGAGGCCGTCGCCGCGCCGCGCGATGTCGAGGTCCTTTCCGCCGATGAAATTGCCGCGGACGATGGCGTCGGGCGCCTGCTTGAGGTCGATGCCGAAGAGGATGTCTTCGAGCGTGTTGTTCTCGATGACGGCGTGGTCGGCGAGGACGCGGATGGCGGCGTTTTCCTTGTCGAGGTCGATGCCGGTGTCGCGGACGATAAAGCCGCGGAAGGTGACGTTGGGCGCGCCGATCTCGATGATGTCGCCGGAGGCCATGCCGTCGATCACGACACGGCCTTCGGCGATGAGAGAGAGAGGCTTGTCGATTCGGATGTGCTCGCGATAGACGCCGGCGGGGACATGGATGGTGTCGCCGGGCTTGGCGGCGACGATGAGCTTGCCGAGCGTGCCGGAGTAGATCTCGACGCCCGAAGAGTCGCGGGCGGCGGGCGCGGCTGCGGGCGAACCGCCGGGTCCCTGCATCGCATCCTGCGCGAGCGCCGACGTGGACATCAGGATCACGCGGCCCATGAGTGCGGCGGCCATCATGGCGGCGACCCGCGTGGTGGGGGCGAAGATGGAACGGTTGGCGTTCATGCCGCGGCCTTGAGGTTCTGCGTGGAGGCCATCGCAAGCGGGCGGTAGGCGCGCCGGTGGAAGAAGAAGCCGACGATGATGAACGCGCCGCTGGCGACGGCGAGCCAGTAACCGGTGCCGAGCTCCGCGTAGGTCTTGAACTGCCCGATGCCGCCCTCGCCGAGCACGGTGGGCACGAAGGGCTTGACGGAGTTTGAGAGTGGCGCGTGAGGATCGAGGTTGAGCCCGAAGTGTCTCATCCAGAAGTAGAGATCGACGAGGAATCCGACGGGGAATCCGATGACAGGAATGGCCAGCAGCACGGCCCACTTGCTGTGGACGAAGGCCGCGACCTCGACCATGAGCACCATGGCGATCATGAGATAGACGGAGGCGGAGCGTTCAAAGGAGGCGGCCTCTTTGAGAGAGCGCATCCCGATGTAGTGGTTGAGCCCGTCGATTTCCTTGACGTCTTCGGTGAGGTTGTTGACGTAGGCGGTGAGGAACAGGCCGTTGGGATATTGCGGCGCTTCGAGCTCCATGTGCCAGTAGGGGAAGAAGATGGAGACCAGGAGCAGGATGCGCGCGACCATGAAGGTGACGGTGGGGGTGAGGTAGCGGGCGCGATGGGCGCGGAGTTCTTCATCGGGGATGCGGGGGCCGATGAGTCGGGAGAAGAATGCGGACATGACGGACCTCCGTTGAGGAATCGGGTTGTCTCGACAAAGTGCCGGGCGAACTTCCGCCCGCACGGCACGCACACGAGGAGGCTTACTTGGCGCTGGCGGTCGTCGCGGGCTTGGTGTCGCTCGCGTCGGCCTTGGGCGCGGTCTTGGGCTTGATGTGAATGTAGCCCATCATTTCGAGGTGGAGGGCCGAGCAGAATTCGGTGCAGTAGAAGGGATAAGTGCCGGGCTTGTCGGCGGTGAACTCAAACTCGGCGAACTCGCCGGGCTCGAGGGAGAGGTTGATGTTGTAGCCGCCGATGCAGAAGCCATGCGTGGCGTCCTTGGTCTGCTCCGTCGAGGTGATGCGCCAGGTGACGTGGTCGCCCTCTTCGAGCATGACGTGCTCGGGGGTGAAGTGGCTGCGGATGGCGGTCATGTTGACGGTGACTGTGCTCCCGTCACGCACGACGCCTTCCTTGCCCTTCTGGGGCGAGTTGGGATCGAGCGACTGGGTGTGCGGGTTCCAGCCGATCTCGGGGTAGACGTCCCAGCTCTTGAGCTTGTCGGCCTTGATCATCTGGCAGTAGTGGGGCTCGCCGACGCCGATCGGAGCGTCGTAGATCACCGGCATGGTGGTGCCGGGGTTAGCGATATCCAGCAGCTGGAAGTTCTGCGGGAGGAGCGGGCCGGTGGTGAGGAAGCGATCGACCGACCACTTCGACATGGAGATCAGGTAGTTGCCGTCGGGGCTGACCGTGTCGCCCTCGGCGGCGCAGAGGTGTCCGATGTTGTACTGCACCGGGGTCTTCTGCACGAGCTTCCACGGCTCTTCGGCGTGCTTGCTGGCGTATTCGCCGCCGAGCGACCAGCGGGCGACGGCCGAGTCGAGGAAGAGTGAGGTGTAGGCGTAGCCCTTGTCGTCGAACTGCGTGTGCAGCGGCCCGAGGCCCAACTCGACCTGAGCTTCCTTCACCGCGTCAAAGTCGAGGATCGGGATGCCGTAATCGTCCTTGCCGCTGAACTTCTTGTCGGCGATGGCCTTCTTGACCTTCTCGATGGAGTAGACGGTGACGTGCGGATCAAGCTTGCCGGCGACGACCATGTACTGGCCGTTCGGCGTGACGTCCACGCCGTGCGGGCTCTTGGGTTCCGGGGCGAAGTAGAGAATGCCCTCGGCGGCCGAGGTGTCCATGGTGATGACGGAGAAGCCGTTGATCTTCTTGGCCTTGCCGTCCTTGAAGACCTTTTCGGCCTTCTTCCAGTCGACGATGTGGAGGTAGTCGGTGTCGCGCTGGCTGGCGCCGGCCTCGAAGGGGGGCTTGCCGCTCTCGATACCACCGGTCGCCATCTCGGTGTTGAACGAGTTGACGAAGAAGAACCCATCGCTGGCGAGCTTGCCGGCGTCGGCGAGGTCCTGGAAGTAGGGCGGGAGTTCGAGCGCGAAGGACTGCGTCTCATCGATGCGTCCCTTGGCGCGATCGAACTTCCACATCGTCACCATGCCGCGGTATGACTTCTTGTAGTCCTCGGGGGTGGCGTAGCCGTAGCCCAGGACGGTGGCGTACTGGCCGCCCTCGATGACATAGTCGGTGTTGGGCGTGACGAACGCGGCGCCGTGGTCGCTGACGGTGAGCGGGTTCTTGACGACCTGCTTGGTTTCCCAGTCGCGGAGGTCGATCACGCCAAGGCGGGCGTTGGCCTTGTCGCCGATGAAGAGGAACTGACCGTCGTAATCGCCGGCGCTTTCGGAGAGAGCCGGGTGGTGAGTGTCGCCCCACTCGACGGGCTTGCCGTTGATCTTGAGGCGCTCGCGCACGGGATCATGCTCGCCGGCAAAGCCGTAGCCCTGCCACGATTCGGGCGTGAAGACGGAGATGGAACGCAGGAGGCGCATCGAGGGCACGCCGATGGCAAAGACCTGGCCGCTCTGTCCGCCGGAGGAGAAGAGGACGTAGTCGTCGTGGCGTCCGCTGGGCATGTAGGTCTTGGCGGCGGCGACGAGATCGTCGACGGAAAGCTTGCGCGAATTGGCGAGCTTGGTGAGGTCGGCGACCTGGGCGGGCGTGAGTTCGATCGGCTTGGCGGTTTCTTCGCGCCGGCGCCGGCGCGTCGTGTCCTGGCCGAGAGCATCGCCCGCGAGAATGGTCAACACAACCCCCGCGGCGAGCGCCACATGGAGGCGAGAGGAATGAGCACGAGGTTTGCGGGTCATAGGTCTTCCTTTCTCGAGAAATGAAAAACGATCCCGGCGAGCCGCCGAGACCGTGTTGGGCTGTCATTTGCCCGTTGTCTGCGTCTTGTGCAGGAATCGGACGAAGGAGATGATGTCGAGGATATCATCGTCGGAGAGCGCGGGGTTACCGCCCTTGGGGGGCATATCGACCTTGGTCGTGTTGAGCGGATCGCTGGTGGAGCGGCCCTTCTTGACAAACGCCAGCGCGTCGTCGTCGGAGAGCTTGGCGAGGAACTCGGATTTCACAAGGTCTTTGCCGAGGCCCGGCATGCCGTGCGCGTCCTTGCCGTGGCACGAGACGCAGGAATTGGCGAAGAGCTTCTGCCCGCTGGCGATGAACTTGGCTTCGTCGGGGTCCATGTCTTTGGGGATTTCGACGACGGCGGCCGTGGTGTCGGCGGGCGGGACATACGGGGGGAGTGCGGGCATACGCCGCGGGTCCTGCAGGCCACGCATGTACGCGATCACGCCGCGGATTTCGTCGGGCGACATCGAGGATCGCCCGCCCAGTGGGGGCATCGGGATACGCGTCGTGTTCATGGGGTCGGTGGCGGGGCGACCCATCTTGATGAACGCTTCCATCTCCGCATCGGTCTGCGACGCGAGGAAGTCGCTCTTGACGATATTCTTGCCGAGGTTGGGCATGCCCGTGCCATCGGGCTTGTGGCACGCGGCGCACGTCGTCAGGAAGATCTCGCGTCCGGCCACGGCGTCATCGATCGAGACGACCGGGAGTGGGGCGCCCGTGAGCAGGATCTCGTGCGCGGGGCGCGGCGGCTCGGCCGTGGCGCTGCGCCAGACCGGATACGCGAATGGAGCGACAATCGCGAGTGCGATCAGGGCGCTCTTGGCGAATTCGGATGCGTTTGAGGAATGAACCGGAACGGAAACACCGGTGTTTTCGGACGTCTTGGTGGCCATGTTGCCCTCGTGTGCAAATGGACAATATCTGTACAAAGATATCGTGCATTTGTACCTCAGGTCAACACGGATTGATGATTTTTCAGTCAACAATCAGTAACTGCATTATTTTCAGCGTTTTACGGACAAATCGAATGGTGCGTTTCTGAGCCTACTTGGCTTTCAACGTCGCAAGGCAGGCCTCAGGATTGGCCCAGAATTCCTTCGGACAGTTGGGGCAGCAGAATCCGATCACTTTGCCGTCGTAGAGCACCAGGTACTTGGGATTGATCGGGTTGCCGGTGACCGGGCACACCTTGTTGATGGGTTCCAAAGTCGCGGGAGTGGAGATGGAGGCGCCCGGGAGCGGAGCGTCGCTCGAGAATTTCAGCGGGTCTTCCGTGCCGAGGTTCTGCGTGACAAGGCGATCGCCCGCGTCGACCTCGAGTTCCGGACGATCGGCGCGGAGCTTGGTGATGGACTCGGGCGTAACGCCGGCGCTCCAGAGATAGACGTGCGAGAGTTTGGTCATGCCGCAGAGAGTGGGGACGATGTCGTCGCAGAGCTTGGTCTGTGCGAGGATGAGCTCTTCGAGCGATCCGGACTTGGCGAGCTTCTCGACGCCCGCGGGCGTGATCGGCGTCGCGCGCAGATCAAGTCGTCGCAGGTGCGGCATGGCCGCGAGGACTTCCAGCGTCTTGTCGGTGATCTTGGTGCGGCCGAGCGAGAGATCGGCGAGGTTGTCCTTGATGGGCGTGAGGAGCCGAGCGGCCATCGCGTCGTCGACCGTGGGCGCGATCGCGTTGAAGCTCACGACCAGCAGCGTGGAGTCGGCCGCCAGCGGCTCGACATGCACGAGTGATGAGCGAATCGCGGTGATCGCTTCGGCGCTGGCGGGCGCCGGACCCGCGGGCTTGGTGGGTGACGCTTCGGCCTCGGAGGGCTTCGCGTCAGCTTTGTTCTCAGGCGTTGCGTCGGTCGCCGCGATTTCGGCTGTCGACTTTGAGTCGGCGGGCTTCGCGTCGTGAGAGTGATCCGGAGCGGCGGCGGTGTTCGCGGACGCGCCGGGCATCGGCGCACCGGCCTTGATCCACGCCTCGATCGCGGCGATCTGGGCCTCGGTCGGCTGCGGCTTACCCTTGGGCGGCATGTGGTCCTTGCTCGTGACCGGCAAGCGCATGCGGATCAGCATCTCACTGTCTTCGGGTCGGCCGGGTTCAAGGGCCGTGCCGCTGTCGCCGCCGAGCCAGATCGCGTCGGGCGTGTGGAGTGCCAGGCCGCCTTTCATCTTGGTCGCGCTGTGGCACTTCACGCACAGGTCGTTGAAGATCGGCGCGATTTCCTTGGTGTAGACCTCGGAGCCCTCGGTTTGCCACGCGGCAGCGGCACCGAGCGCGTTGTCGGTCAGCTTCGCGGTCGAGACGTTGGCGGCGGGAGACTCTCGCATCGAAGGAGTGGACTTCTCCGCGGACGCCATCTCATTCGTCGGGTCGCTCTTGACGGCGTGATTGGAGTCGGACTTGCCCTTGTTGGCGAGAGGTTCGAGCAGGAAATCCTCGCCGTGGGTCATCGATGCGCCGAAGTGGCCGGTGGGCACGAGGACCAGGAGCGTGAGCACGAGCAGGCCGCGGCGCGGCGAGGCGTGAGCCTTGAAGTGCGAGGCGACGGCGAGCAGGACCGAAAGCACGGCGGTCGCCAGCCCAAGATTGAAGTGGCGATCGACGGTCGTCTGGTCGTAGCCGCCCTCGCGCGAGAGGACCCAGCCGCTCACGACCGACACGATCGCGGCCAGCGCGGTCAGCCACGCCAGCCCGCTGAAGATGCGCCGGATCGATTCGTCGGGTTTCTTCAGGCTGAGCGTTTCGATGACGGCCATCGCGCCGAGCATTCCGATCGGCGCATGGAGAACGAGCGGGTGGAATCGGCCGAAGACCTGGATCAGTTCCTGCACGGAAATACCTCCGCGTCGTGCGAGGCGAGCAACGCGATCGAGCGTTCAGATGACGATGGGCTTGAGGAGCTTGCCGGCGACGTCGGTGAGCCTGAAGTCGCGTCCCTGGTAGCGGTAGGTGAGCTGTTCGTGGTCGATGCCAAGGAGGTGAAGGAGCGTGGCGTGCAGGTCGTGTACGTCGACGGGGTTTTCCAGGATGTTGTAGCAGTATTCGTCGGTCTTGCCATAGGAGATGCCGGGCTTGATGCCGCCGCCCGCGAGCCAGATGGTAAAGCAGCGCGGGTGATGATCTCGCCCGTAGGTTTCGGTGGTGAGCGTGCCCTGGCTGTAAACCGTACGACCGAATTCACCGGACCAGATGACGAGAGTCTCATCGAGCAGGCCGCGGCGACGCAGGTCCTTGATGAGGGCGGCCTGGGGCTGGTCGACGGCGTTGGTCTGGGCCTTGATCTCGGCGGGAAGGTTGCCGTGCTGGTCCCAGCCGCGCATGTAGAGCTGGATGAAACGCACGCCGCGCTCGGCCAATCGGCGTGCCAGCAGGCAGTTGGCGGCGAACGAGCCGGGCTTCTTCACGTCGGGCCCGTACATGTCGAGCGTTTCCTGGTCCTCGCTCGCAAGATCGGTCAGCTCGGGCACCGACATCTGCATGCGATAGGCCATCTCGGCCTGCGCGACGCGCGTCTGGATCTCGGGATCAAGCGTGCGCTCGAACTCGGTCTGGTTGAGTTTCGAGACAAGATCGAGCATGGCGCGCCGGTCGTCGCGCTTCATGCCGTCGGGGTCCTTGAGGTACAGAACGGGCTCGCCGCCCGAGCGGAGGCGGCAGCCCTGGTGCTCGCTGGGGAGGAAGCCGGATCCCCAGAAACGGGCGGAGAGGGCCTGCATGTTGCCGACGCCCTGTGTGATGAGCACGACGAAGTCGGGAAGGTTGGCGTTCGAGCTTCCCAGGCCGTAGCTGACCCACGATCCGAACGAGGGACGGCCCGGCTGCTGCGTGCCGGTCTGGAAGAACGTGATGCCGGGCTCGTGGTTGATGGCCTCGGTGTGCATGGAGTGAATGAAGCAGATCTCGTGCGCGACCGAGGCGGTGTGGGGGAGCAATTCGCTCAGCCACACGCCGTCCTCATTGTTCTTGTACTTGGAGAAGCGGAAAATCGAGGGCGCGACGGGGAAGCGGGTCTGCCCGCTGGTCATGCCCGTGAGGCGCTGGCCGTTGCGGATCGAGTCGGGCAGGTCCTGGTTGAAGCGTTGACGCAGCGTGGGTTTGTAGTCGTAGAGGTCGAGCTGGCTCGGCGCGCCCTCCATGTGCATGTAGATCACGCGTTTGGCCTTGGGCGCAAAGTGCGGCCCGCGGGGGAGAACGAGGCGCGGCTGGTCGCCCGACGCGCCCGCGGCCCGGGTGAGCATCGACGTCAGCGCCGCGGCGCCGAGGGCGGAGCTCATGGTCCTTCCGACCTTGCCGAAAAACCGGCGGCGCGTCAGGTTGAGCAGGTGTTCTTCGAGCGGATCAAAGGGCATGCTTATCCCCTGGTGATGCAGGCGTCGAGGTTGAGCGCCGCGTTACAGATCATGGTCCAGGCCGCCAGTTCGGAAGGATCGAGGTCGGTGGGCTTGGGGGCCTCGCCGATCGAGACGACCTTGGTCGCGTCGTCGGGGCTGGCCTTGAACCGATCACGGAAGGCCGCGAGCGTATCGGTCAAGACCGCGAGGTCTTTGTCGCTCGGCGAGTGACCGGTGCAGCGGATCATGAGCGTGGTGAGGCGATCGCGGTCGCTCCCGGGGTCCTTGAGGATTCGGGCCGCCAGCACGCGGGCCGCCTCGACGAACTGCTCATCGTTCCAGAGCGCGAGAGCCTGGAGCGGCGTGCTGGTCGCGATGCGCCGGATGGTGCACGACTCACGCGTCGGCGCGTCAAAGGTCAGCATCGAGGGCGGTGGGGCGGCACGCTTCCAGTAGGTGTACATGCTGCGCCGCCACAGGTCCGGCCCCTTGCCACGCTCGTAGACGCGAGTGTTGGACTGGATCATCGCGACTTCCTGCCAGAGCCCCTCGGGCTGGTAGGGCTTGACCGACGGGCCGCCGGCCTTTTCCACCAGCAGGCCAGAGAGATACAGCGCCTGGTCGCGGATCTGTTCGGCGGTGAGGCGGACACGCGGGAAGTACGCGAGCAGCTTGTTGTCGGGGTCCTTGGCCTTGGCGTCGTCGCGGACTTTCGACGACTGGCGGTAGGTGTTGCTCGTGATCATCTTCGTAAGGAGACGGCGCAGGTCCCAGCCGCTCTCGCGGAAATCGACGGCGAGCGCGTCGAGCAATTCAGGGTGCGACGGCCATTCGCCCTGATAGCCGAAATCCTCGCTCGTGCGGACGATGCCGCGTCCGAAGAGCATTTCCCAGTAGTGATTGACGACGACGCGGGCGGTCAGCGGGTTTTCCGCGGAGACGATCCACTGCGCGAGGCCGAGGCGGTTGAAGGGCGCGCCATCCGGCAGCTTGCCGAGCACCGCGGGGACGGCGCGGCCGACCGGGCGCGATTTGTCGGGCTTGTCGTAGTCGCCGCGCTTCAGCACGAAGGTGTCGCGGATGTTGGGAAGGTCCTTCATGACCATGGTCTTCGGCGCGGCCGCGTCGAGCATGGCGGTTTCTTGCTCGTTGGCGGCGACTCCCTTTGTGAGGTCGCGGTAGCGCGTCGAGTACTGCATCTTCCACGCGGTGTTCATCGCATGGGTGCGTCCCTCGCTGCGGGCGGCGGGCGGCGCGAGCGCGGCGACGAGGTCCTTGGGAAGGGCCCGGCCGTCTTCGAGCACACGGAAGTAGAAGCCGCCGGGGCCGCCGGTGTTCACGACCTTCATGACGACGAGGTTCTCGCCGGGCTTGAGGTCCAGGGTCGCCTTGTCCTGGTCGGGCGCGGCGCCGCGGTCGGTGCGGTTCTCGGCGACCATGGCGCCGTTCACGAAGAGCTGGAAGCCATCGTCCGAGCCGAGGGAAACTGTGACCTTGCGGGCGCTGGGCGCGTAGACATAGCGGCCGAGGTAGGTGACCGCCGCGCCGCCGAAGAGCGAGTTGGAGACCACGCCGTCGGGAAGCGGCCCGGGGAAGGACCACTTGAGCCCACCGCCGAAGTCGTGGGTGAGGTCGAGCGAGTTGAAGTCCTCCGGGCCGTAGTGCTTGGTGTAGGCCTCTTCGGTCGTGCCCTGCATGAACGGGCCGACGCGATGCCACGAGCCGAGCGTGGTGGGGAGGAGATCGGCGTTGGACAGGCCGCCGAAGCTGGCGCGGACGCGGCCGAGCGTGTGCTTGTCGTACTGCGAATCGAACGAGAGCGTGACGCGGACTTCGCTCCCGCCTTCAAAGCCGAAGGGCTCGGACGCGCGGAAGAGCGCGAGCCGATCCTCCTTCATGTCGTAGCCCTGCACCGCCCAGCCGGCGGCTGGCGAGGGATGGAACGTCGCGACGATGCGGAAATCACCGTTGGGCTGCTCGTGATCCGCCCACGCCCAGTTGAAAATGATGTCGCGCGATTGGCTGGGGTCGGCCAGCGACGTGACCTTGGCGGAGAGCTTCGACAACACCGCGTTCCCGTTGAACGCGCGACCAAGGCGTCCCTGGAACATGCTGGGATCGAGGATTGCTTCGAGCGAGATCGCGTTGAGGCCCGTGGCGTTGGTCTTGTAGACCAGCGTGAACTCGTCCTTGTCGGGATTCTCGCCGCTTGCGAGCACGCTCTGGTCGGGTTGGGGAGTGAGCGTGCCGCCGCCGCGGGCGCTGGCGGACACGAGCGTCGCGTCGGCCCAGCGTGCGGCGTTCTCGGCCGAGAGGTCGGCGAAGAACTTCTGACGCTGCGCATCCTCCTCGGGGGACGGTGATTCGAGCCGCGCCTTCAGATCGCTTAGCGCCTTGGCGAGTTCCTCGCGCTTGGCGACCTGCTCGGCCGTCGGCACGACGATAATGGGCTCAAAGGCGCGCTGCGGATCGGGGAGCTGCGAGTAAAGCCCCGGCTCCTCGATCGAGTTGAAGAACGAGAACATCGAGTAGTAGTCGTTCTGCGTGAACGGATCGAACTTGTGGTCGTGGCAACGCACGCAGGCCATCGTCACACCCAGCAGCACCGACGACGTCGTCGCGGTCCGTTCCGCGGCGTACTCGACGAGGTATTCCTCGGGGATCGCGCCGCCCTCGTCGGTCGCGACGTGGTTGCGGTTGAAGCCGCTGGCGATCTTCTGCTGGACCGTCGCGTCGGGGATGAGGTCGCCCGCGAGCTGCTCGACGATGAACCGGTCGTAGGGCATGTTGTCGCGGAAGGCGTTGATGACCCAGTCGCGCCACAGCCACATCTGCCGCCCGGCGTCCATGTGAATGCCGTTGGTGTCCGCGTAGCGGGCCTGGTCCAGCCAGGGCATGGTGAGGCGCTCGGCCGTGCGCGTGCGGTAAGGCTCTTGCGTGAAGAGCTGATCGATCAGCTTCTCAAGCGATTCGGGCGAGTCGTCGGTCACGAACTTCTTTACTTCCTCGGGAGTCGGCGGTAGCCCGGTGAGGTCGAGGTACACGCGCCGGACCAGCGTCTCATTGTCCGCGGGCTCCGAAGGTGTGAGGCCTACGCCCTCCAGCGCCGACATCACGTACGCGTCGATCTCGTTCCTCACCCAGCCCGGCATTTTGACCTTCGGAGTCTCGCCACGCGTTGGCGGCACAAACGCCCAGTGCGGCTCATACTCCGCGCCCTCCGCGATCCAACGCCGCAAGAGCGCCTTCTCGTCCGCGGTTAGCGGCTTCTTGCCCGCGCTGGGCGGCGGCATGATGTCGTCGGGGTCGTTGGTCAGGATCCGCTCGGTCAGCAGGCTCTCGTCGGGCTTGCCTGGGACAACCACCCGCCCGTTCTTGCGCTCCATCGTCACCGACCCGCGCTCATCCAGCCGGAGTTCCTCCCGACGTGAACCCGGGTCCTGACCGTGACACTTGAAGCAGCGATCAGAGAGCAGCGGGCGGATGTCCCGCCCGTAGCGCAGGCGTAGTTTCGCGTCGGTCTCGCCCGGCTCCTTGCCTGCTGCGGTCGACGGCGGCGTGTTACCAGGTCCTGCCGCCGAGCCTTTGCCCTCGCCCGAGGGCACGAGCGAGCCGGTCGCCAAGAGTCCAATCCCCGCCGCGGTAATTGCGGCACACCACGTGACTTCATGCCATGAGCGCATGTCGACCAAGATACAGGAAAACCCCGTTCGGCGATAGGTCGGATATTTGCGAAAACCCGCCCTGTGTCGATCAGCGGTTGGGGATGGGGATGAGGTCGCCGTTCATCGCGTCGTGTTGGCCTCGCACGCATTCTGCGATGGTGCGGGCGATCGATTCCGGAGCCAGGGTTCGGTTTTCCGGGATCGTGCCCGTATCCACGATCGAGCGGAGCATCGGTGTTTCCACCGCACCCGGCGCCACGCAGAACGCCTTCACGCCGATCGCCTCGCCGTTGGTTGCGGCCAGTTGGGTCAGCATGTTCAGCGCGCTCTTCGACGCCGCGTACGCGAAGAAGCCCGGGAAGGGGTCGATCGTCGCGAACGATGAGACATTCACGATGATCCCCGCGCCGCGCCCCGACGTGAACAACTCCGCGAAATGCGGCCAGGCCCGGGCGATCATCGCCGCGGGCGCGATCGCGTTCACGCGAAATGTCTCTTCGATCAGTTCGGGCGTGTGCTGGTCGATCGTGAGCAGGGCGGCGTAGCCGGCGTTGTTAACCAGTACGTCGAGGCGGCCTAACTGGCGGATGGCCTCATCGACGCAGGCCGACGCGGCACGCGGGTCCGTGAGGTCGCAGGCATAGGCCGCCGACTCGCCCTTGAGGAGTGAGCCGGTTTCGAGGAGCGGATCGCGACGCCGCCCGACGAGAAAGAGCCGGTAGCCGAGGTCGGAGAGGGCGATCGCGGTCGCCCGCCCGATCCCGGAGCCGGCGCCCGTGACGAGCGCGACCTTGACGCTTGGATCGTTCGGAGCCATATCCCGTGCCATGCCTCACGCTAGGCACACCCAAGTCCCGTGTCGTGCCCGTACACTCGCGGTTGCATGAATCGTTCCATCGCCTTGGTCATCATCGGTTTGCTCGCGGTTCTGGGCGTGCCGCTTGTCATGCGCCCGTCGGCGGCGTCGACGCAGGTCGCCGCCGAACAGACGCTGGTCGTTATCACGCCGCACGTACCCCAGATCAGGTCCGAGTTCGCCTCGGCGTTCGATCGCTGGCACAAGCGAAAATACGGGAGCGGCGTTTCGATCGACTATCGCACGCCCGGCGGCACCAGCGAGATCATCCGGTTTCTCCAGTCCGTGTACTCCGCCCACGCGATCCGCGTCCTGGACGAACTTGGGGCCCAGGATCCCGGAGCGCTGAGCGACCCCAAGCTCTCGATCGCCGATCGGTTCAAGGCCGGCTCGATGGACGCGGACATCGTCTTCGGGGGCGGGAGCTTTGACCACGGGCGGCTGAAGGACCCCGCCAACGTCGCGGTGTGGATCAAGCCCTGGGAAAAACGCGGCGTAACGGAGGTCAAGATCGGTCCGCTCCCCAAGGGAGCCGACGCCGACAAGCTCGCGGCGAGCAAGGAAGTCACGCTCCCTGTTTCGCTGGGAGACAAGGCGATCGTGGTCCGCCTCCCGATGTCGGCAATCGAGCAGGGCCCGAGCGTGGTGGGGGCGCTGAAGGCCGATGCTTCGGTTTCCGCGAAGATCGATCTCTCGCGCGCCGAGCGTGAGGTGCAGGTCTCGATGTCCGCGCCTGCCGGCCTCGATCCGGTGCAGCTCAAGGCACTCATCGGTGAAAACGTGATCGGCGCCCAGACGATCTATGACCCCGATCAGTCTTGGATCGGCGTGGCGTTCTCGAGCTTCGGCGTTGTGTACAACCGCGACTGGCTCAAGAAGCTCGGTTTGCCCGAGCCCACGAGCTTTGACGACATGGGTCGCCCTGAATTCGTGGGGCTGGTGGCGCTGGCCGACCCACGCCTGTCGGGCTCGATCACGACCAGCATGGACGCGATCCTCAGCGCCTACGGCTGGGAAAAAGGCTGGCGGGTGCTGCGTTCCATGTGCGCCAACACGCGGTACTACACCGCCGCATCGTCCAAGCCGCCGATCGACGTGAGCCAGGGCGAGGCGGCGATCGGCCTTGCGATCGATTTCTACGGTCGCGGCCAGGCGCAATCGATCCTGCGCCCGGGCCAGGACGCGAGCGAAAGCCGCGTCGGATATGTCGACCCGCCCGGGGTTGTGTACATCGACGCCGATCCGGTTTCGGTGCTGCGCGGCGCGCCGCACCCTGAATTGGCGCGCCGGTTCATCGAGTTTTGCCTGACGGATGAGGGTCAGGCGCTCTGGCAGTTCCACGCCAGGGGCGACCCGCGTGCCGCGGCGAATCCCAAGAACGACGCGGGCGAGCCGATGGGCCCCGACCAATACGAACTGCGTCGCATGCCGGTGCGGCGCGATTTCTACACGTCGTACGCGTCGTTCTTCATCGATAAGGTCGAGCCCTTCGCGGCGGCGACGAGCAACAAGCCCGCGGGCTGGCGATCGGCGATCGGGCCGATCCTGGGTGCCTGCGCCGTTGATACCGCCGACGAGCAGCGCGAAGCATGGCGAGCCATCATCGCGGCCGAGCAGGACGCGGCGTTCCCTCGCGAAGTTGTCGCGGTGATGAAGGAAATGTTCTTCTCGTTCCCGCCGCACGTGACCGCAAAGGGCGAGACGATCAAGTTCAGCCCCGAGACGATGAAGGCCATCCGCGACGACTGGCGCGACGCCAAGGCTCGCCAGACGGCGGAAGTCTCTTACGTCCGGTATTTCCGCAGGACCTACGCCCAAATCGTCGAGATTTCGCGGACGCGAGCCCTCCCGACGTCGCAGGCATCACAGACCTCGCCCGCGGCGGAACACTCGCCGTCACCGTCGGGCCGATGAATGAAGGATGCCGACGCGCCAGTCACACATCGCCTTTGTTCCGACCGAGGCCACGGAGCCGATCATGCCCCAGAGTTCCGAGCGTGCCGACGATTCCCCGCCCATGCTTGCCAAGATCGTGGCGACGATCGGCCCATCGAGCGACTCGCCCGAGATGGTGCGCAAGCTGATCGAGGCCGGCGTCTCGATCTTCCGCTTCAACTTTTCGCACGGCGACTTCGCGGGGCACAAGAAGCGTCTCGATGTGGTGCGCGAGGTCGCGTCGCAGCTCGATCGCCCGATCGCGGCGCTCGGCGATCTGCAAGGCCCGAAGATCCGCGTCGGCAAGGTGCCCGAGGGAGGCATCGTGCTGAGCCCGGGCCAGGACGTGTGCTTCAAGCTCGGGCTCCCGCTGGCCTATGTCGATCCTGCCAACGCGTCCCAGCCCGTCGCGTACCTGCCCACGACCTACGAGCCGCTGGTGCGCGAGGTCCACTCGGGGCACAAGGTGCTGATCAACGACGGCGCGATCCGCATGCTCGCCGTCTCCAGTGACGGCGCCGCGGGCGAGCTGCGATGCCGAGTGACGGTCGGCGGGCTCGTCACCAGCGGCAAGGGGATCAACCTGCCCCAGAGCGCGATCTCCGCGCCGGCGATCACCGATCGCGACTGGGAGTGTGTCGCGTGGGCGGTCGAGAACGGCCTTGATTTCCTGGCGTTGTCGTTCGTGCGCAAGGCCGAGGAAGTGCTCGAACTCAAGCGGAAACTCGGTGAGCTCGGCGCCCGCTATCCGGACGGTGACCCGCGTCATCTCGCGCAGTGGATGCCCGTAGTCGCCAAGATCGAGAAGCCCCAGGCCGTCGCGAACATCTCGTCGATCGTCGCCGCCGCGGACGCGATCATGGTGGCACGCGGCGACCTCGGCGTGGAGATGGAGATCGCGCGTGTGCCCGTGGCCCAGAAGGAAATCGTCGCGTGCTGCGCCGCGCACGGCAAGCCCTGCATCGTCGCAACCCAGATGCTCGAGACGATGATCGAGAACGCCAGCCCCACCCGCGCCGAGGCGAGCGACGTCGCCAACGCGATCTTCGACGGCGCGGACGCGGTCATGCTCTCGGCCGAAACCGCGACGGGGAAGCATCCGGCGCTGGTCGTGGAGACCATGAGCCGTATTGTGCGCGTCGCGGAGTCGAGCAGCGTGAAGCAGAGCCGCGGCGCCTCGCCTCCCACGCAGGTGAGCGAGGCGCATCGTGACACCGCGGCGCTCGCGCACGGCGCGGCCCAGGTCGCACGCGATCTTCATGCGCCAGCGATCGTGTGCTGGTCTGAAAACGCCGGCACCGCGCGCTACATCAGCCAGAACGAGGTCCACGTGCCGATCGTCGCGTATTCGTCGAACCCCGTCATGGCTCGCCGCATGGCGATCCTGGGCGGCGTTATCCCCGTCTGCGCCAAGCCGCCCGCTTCGGGGCATTTGGCCGAATGGAACGAGGGTGTGGACGAGCTCATGTTGCGCCGCGGGCTGGCGAAGCATGGTGATCCGCTGGTGCTCGTCGCGGGACACCCGCTCGGGCAGGCCAAGGCAACGAACCGCATCGCGATCCACCGCGTGGGAGAGCCGACCGGCTTCCGCACGCAATCCGCCTGAACGTGCGACGCGCGTGATCCGTCGAGAACGCCTAGCGTTGCCCGATGACCACGCACGCCGCGCACGAGCACAGGCTGGCCGCCATTCTCTCGATCGGCGATGAGCTCACGCTCGGTCAGAAGCTCGACACGAACTCACGCTGGCTCTCGCAGCAACTCGTCGACCTGGGAATCTCGATCGCCGAGCACGCCACGGTCCCGGACGACCTCGACGCCCACGTTGCCGCACTCGTTCGCCTTTCCACGTGCTGCGATCTCATCATCAGTTCCGGGGGCCTTGGTCCGACCGCCGACGACCTGAGCCGCCAGGCGCTGGCGATCGCTTCGCACGATTCGCTCGTGCACGACGCCGCGGGAGAAGCGCAGGTGCGTGCGTGGTTCGCCGCCCGAGGGCGATCGCCTGCGTCGATCAACATGGTGCAGGCGCAACGCCCCTCGCGAGGCCAGCTGCTCGAAAACAAGCACGGCACGGCGCCCGGACTCTTCGCGTCGATCAATTCGTCCGGCCGCCAATGCGATGTGTATTGTCTTCCGGGCCCGCCGCGCGAGATGATGCCGATGTTCGACGCGGCGGTGCGTCCGTCGCTTCGGCCGCCGAAGAGCAAGGTCATCCAGACGCGCGTGCTTCATTCCGTCGGCATCGGCGAGTCTGACCTCGCGCAGCGCCTTGGCCCGCTCATGGATCGCGCGTGCGCCCCGCTGGTTGGTACGACCGCCAGCGGTGGCGTGGTGAGCATCCGTATCCGTTACGAGGGAGAAGCGTCGCGCGAGCAGGCGAAGGCCGCGGTCGATGACGCCGCGGACAAGGTGCTGAATCTCGCGGGTGAGTTTGTGTTCGGCGAGGGCGACGAATCGCTCGCGAGCGTCGTGCTGAGCACGCTGAAGCAGACCGGGCAGACCATCGCGGTCGTCGAAAGCTGCACCGGCGGCATGCTCGGCGAAGAACTCACCGCGATCCCCGGTTCCTCGGCAAGTGTGCTAGGTGGGTGGATCACCTACAGCAACGAGATGAAGCAGGCCTTCGTCGGAGTGCCGAGCGAGCTCTTTGCGCCTGGCGGCCCGGGCGCGGTGAGCCGTGAAGTCGCGCGGGCGATGGCCCGAGGGGGGCGCGAGCGATCCGGCGCTTCGATCGCGATCTCGATCACCGGCGTGGCGGGCCCCGAGGGCGGTACCTCCTCCAAACCGGTCGGGACCGTCTGGATCTCGCTCGCCCACGCGGGCGGCGGCGGCACCCGCCGATTCTCCATGGCCGGCGATCGCGCGAGTGTGCGCTCGTGGTCATGCACCGCCGCCTTGGCGATGGTGTGGCAGCACCTCGCGGGCCGATCACACGCGCTGCTGCGCCAGGTCGAGGCGCACGGGGAGTGAGCGGTCGCGAGGCCGCCCCGGGGTGACCTGCTTCACCTTCGCCGATACGCCGTCAATCCGGTAAACTCCGCCTCCACATCCGGGAGGTTTCATGCTCGGCACATCCGTTCTCGCTGTCGCCATCACCTTCATGATGCTTGCTAGCTGCGCGATGCTCGGCGGCTCCGCGACCGAATCCCCGGTGCTCGCTGTTCCTCGCCGGGATCCGCCGCGCCGTGTTGAGTACGTCGTCGGCCTCACCGACGCCAGGACGCAGACGATCACCGTCAGCATGATCCTGCGCGGCGTGCCCCCCGGCGAATTGGAACTCTGTCTCCCGGTCTGGCGTCCCGGCCGCTACCAGATTCTTGATATGGCGAGTTCGATCACGGGCGTCGCGGCCCGCGCGGGCGACGGAAAGCCACGCAACATCCGCAAGGTCGAAAAGGCCACCTGGAACGTGAGCATCGCGCCCGGCGACGACGAGATCATCATCGACTATCGCGTCTATGCCAACTCGATCGGCGACCGCACGCGCCACGCCGATGAATCCCACGCGTTCCTCTCGCCCGCGTCGGTGTTCATGTACGCGCCGTCGATGCGGCAGGAGCCTCTGGTCGTTCGCCTGAGCATGCCCGAGGGCTGGAAGATCGCCAGCGGCCTCGAACCCGATCCCGGCGACGCGTCCGCTCTGCTCGCGCCGGACTACGACATCCTCGTCGACTCGCCGATCGAGGCGGGTTTTCATGATCTGGTGGAGTTCGATGTCGACGGCACTCCGCACCAGATCGCCGTGTGGTGGGGGGGCGTCGCGCCAGGCATTGAGCCCTCCCGCCGCGGCAGGCACTTCGACAAGAAGAAGCTCGCCGAGGACTTCACGAAGATCATCCGCGCCGAGCGCGACGTCTTCGGTTCTTTCCCTTACAAGCGATACGTCTTCCTCGTCCACTGCTACCAGGGCGGCGGTGGGGGCACCGAGCATGTCAATTCCACCATCGTCGGCTGCCCGCCCGCCGCGTTCGAGGACGACTCGCGTTACCACGGCTTCCTGACGCTTATCGCCCACGAGTTCTTCCACACCTGGAACGTCAAACAGCTGCGCCCCGCTGGTCTGAAGCCCTACGACTACCAGCGCGAGAACTACACGGACCTGCTGTGGGTCGCGGAGGGCGCGACGAGCTACTACGAGCATGTCGCGTTGGTGCGCGCCGGGCTTACGACACCGTCGCAGTTCATCGATGTCCTCTCGAGCTTGGTCGAGAGCGATCGCAAGCGGATCGGTTCGAAAGTGCAGAGCGCCGAGGAATCGAGCTTTGACGCGTGGATCAAGTTCAACAGGCCGAGTCCCAACGACGCCAACACGACTGTCTCGTTCTACGACAAAGGCGCCCAGCTCAGCATGGTGCTCGATCTTCTCATCCGCAACGGGTCGTCGGGCACACGCAGCCTCGACGATGTCATGCGCGAACTCTATGAGAAGTACCCGCTCTCGGGCCTGGCGTATTCGTCGCGAGACCTTCGCGAACTGTCGAACAAGGCCGCGGGCGTCGATCTCGCGTGGTTCTTCGATCGTCACGTCGCTCGCGCCGATCCGATTGACTACGAGTCGGCGCTGCGAGCCGCGGGCCTCGAGGTCTCTCTGTCTGACGCGCCGGCGCGGCGAACCATTGGGGCGACGTTCGATGACGCCGACGGCGGTGCCCGCATCTCATCGATCGAAACGGGCAGCGCCGCGGCCAAGGCCGGCCTCCTCGTCGGCGATGTCATCGTTGCGTTCAACGATCGGCGCGTGCGTGGCGGCGAGGTCTCGACCCGCATGCAGGAACTTGCCGCTGGCGCGACGGTAGAGCTGACGTTTTTCCGCATGAACGTGCTGCGCCGCCTTGCGATCACGCTCGACGAGGCCAAGGGGGGGTCGTGGCGAGTGCGCCGTGTGGAGAACCCATCGCCCGTGCAGAAGCGGGTCTTTGAATCGTGGACCGGGCGAGCGTGGAACGACTGATCTCGTACCGGTTGGCTGCGCGATCGTGCGTCACCGCCTCGCGCCAATGAAAAAGGCCCGGGAATCCCGGGCCTTTCGAGCAATCGAGTACAAGTATCGGCTCAGGCGCCTTCGCCCACGGCCCAGCGGCGGAACGCGACCAGCTTGTCCGCGCCGCCCACGATGTCCTTGATCTTCTTCGTCGGGTCCTTCACGAAGGGCTGCTCCAAGAGCGCGATCTCCTCGAAGAACTTCCGCATGCCGCCCTCGACCATCTTCTCCGCGATCTCCTTGGGCTTGCCCGACTCCATCGCCTGCTCGATGCGGAACTTCCGCTCCTTCTCGACGATCGCCGCCGGCACTTCCGCCGCGGAAAGGCCCTGCGGACGCGGGACGGCCGCGACGACGTGCATGCACACGTCCTTCAGCACCACCTCATCCTGCGAGGCCTTGGCCTGCACCAGCGACGCGGTCTTCCCGTCGTGGTGGACATAGAACGCGAACGCGCCCGGCGCGCCCACGAGCTTCTCGCCCCGCGCGAACGAGCAGTTCTCGCCCGTTGAGATGCGCACCTCGTCGACCGCACCGGTGATCGTGGGCGTCGCGGTGGCCACGCCGGCATTGCCCGCCAGCACCTCGCCCACGACCTTCTTCATCATCGCGTCGAACTTCTCGCTCTTGGCGGTGAAGTCCGTCTCGGCCCGGACCTCGACGAGCGCCGCCGCGGAACGATCGGCGCTCAGCGCGATCGCCACTCGACCCTCGCCCGCGGCCCGGTCCGTCCGCGTGTCCATCTTGCCCTTCAGCTCCTTGCGCAGGAGCTCCTCGGCCTTCTCGAAGTCGCCGCCGGATTTCTCCAGCGCCGCTTTGCACGCCATCATCGGGAGCCCCGTCTGATTGCGGAGCTTCATCACGTCCTTGGAATTGATCTCGGCCATTGCTCACTCCACGCGGGCGGTGGGCCCGCCATGCTGGGACGAAATGCGGACGATGCCGGCCGTGCCGACACGCCGCGCTGGTTCATACCTCAATCACTCGCGGCACCGGACCGATCAGGCGTTGCTGGGGGCCGGCGCATCGTTGCCACGCGGCGCGTCCTTGGCGGCGTCCTGCTCGTCGCGACGGAACTGGGCGCGACGGCTGCGGCGCGGGCCGCCCGCTTCGCCGCCCTGGCCGGCCTCGGTCTCGATCTCGCCGCCGCCCTGGCGCTGCTGCTTGCCCTCGGCCGCCGCGAGGCAGAGCTCGCGGATCACGACGTCGATGGAGCGCATCGAGTCGTCGTTGCCGGGGATCGCGATGTCGACCATGTCGGGGTCGCCGTCGGTGTCGACCAGGCAGATCGTCGGGATGCCGAGCTTGCGGGCCTCACGGATCGCGGTGACCTCGCGCTGAATATCGACGACGACCAGCGCACCCGGGAGCTTGTCCATGTGCCGGATGCCCTCGAGGTTGCGCTTGATCTTCATCATCTCGCGGCGCAGCTGGCTCTCCATCTTCTTGGAGTAGCTGGCGAAGTTGTCGTTCTTCTCGATCGCCTCGAGCTCTTCCATGCGCTTCAGGCGAAGGCGGATCGTGCGGAAGTTGGTGAGCGTGCCGCCCAGCCAGCGCTCCGTGACCCAGTGCATCTTCACGTCCGCGACGCGCGTCTCGAGCACGCTCTTGGCCTGACGCTTGGTGCCGATGAAGCACACGTCCTTGCCCTCGCTCACGATCTTGGCGATGAATCGCTTGGCAAGGAGCAGGCCCTTGACCGTCTCCTTGATGTCGATGATGTGGATGCCGTTCCGCTTGCCGTAGATGAACGGCTGCATCTTCGGGTTCCAGCCGCTGGAGCGCTGGCCGAAGTGAATTCCGGCCTCAATCAAGTCCTGAACGAGCGTGTTCGACATGGCTCAATCCTCTGGCAGCGACACCGGCGACCGGATCGGAGATTCCGGCAAGGAACGATCGCGCAAGGGCGCTTCAAATGCGGCAAAGGCCGCTGAACAAGGACACGGAAGCGCCGCGACAAGCAGCGTTTCCAAGCAGTCCGCCCGATCAGCAGAATGCCCCCGACTATAGGTCGCCCGGAGGATTGGGCAAATTCAGGTGCGACTTGACCAGTTCGGGCCATCGGGCAATCTCCCGATCGAATCGACCAAATACGGACATGGTTAGGGTGTGCGTACGGGCGCTCCGGGCGCGGCGGTTGCGCATCTTCGGGCCGGCCTGAAGTCTGGTTCTCGGATCGCCGACGATTGACCTAGGGGAATCGCCTGTAGCTGAGATGGGGTCTGCTCCGATGCGCGAACCAGATCAGATGCTCTTGCGCCGTACCACGCGCCACGCCGTCAGTCTCCGTGCACTGGTCAGCGTGTCGCCGGTGCACCGTACCAAGGTGCGTCTGTCACAGGCGCTCGGCGGCCGCGACGCCTGGCTTCCGTGCGATGTGATCGACTTCTCCGGCGGTGGCATCGGCATCATCACGAGCTGCTTCTTCCCGCGCAACTGCCGCGTGTGGGTCAAGGTGCTTGCGGGCGATCCGGAATCGCCGAAGACGCTGTTGGCCGTGGAGTGCACAGTCAATCGCGTCGTCATGACCGACCGTCGTCCTGCCTACCTGGTGGGTCTCGGCTGGCATGAGCCCAGCGACACGATCAAAGACAAGATCGCCGAAGTCCTCAACCTGCTCGAAGGAGAGGACGCATGAGAGACTCCGGCGACTTCCTGATCCGCACCCTGCTGGCCGAGGGCGTCATCACCCAGGCCGAGGTCGAGCGCGCCCACCAGGCGGCCCAGACGCAGCGGCGCGACCCGCTCGACATGCTCGTCGCGGGAGGGGCCGTGAGCGCGCGCACGCTGGCGATCTTCCGCGCCAAGATCTGCGAGTACCCGTTCGTCGACCTGGCGCAGTTCGACATCGACCTGCGCCACGCCGCGCGCATCCCGCGCGCCACCGCGGAAAAACTGGGTGTCTTTCCGCTGTTTGAATTCGACAACGGCGCGACCGTCGCGATGCTGGACCCGCTCAACCTGAGCGCGATCGACCAGGTCCGCCAGCTCCTGAAGTGCGAAGTCGACCCGGTCATCTGCGACGCCGAACAGCTCAGCGCCCTGATTACACGGGCCTACTCGCTGGTCCGCACCAGCGGCGCCGACGCGACCGTGAGCGTCGAAGAAGACAAGGACACCACGAGCGGCGACGAGCCCGTCGTGGCCGCCGTCAACCAGATCATCGTGACCGCGATCGAGCTGGGCGCCAGCGACATCCACCTCAACCCCGACGACGACGCCCTGCACCTGCGTTATCGCGTCGACGGCGTGATGCGCACGCTGCACGGACCATCCAAGGGCATGCACGCCGGCCTTGTCCAGCGACTCAAGGTCATGGCCAAGCTCGACGTCGCCCAGACCCGAAAGCCCCAGGACGGCAAGATCCGCTTCACGCCCGCCACCGGCGATCCCGTCGACATCCGACTCTCGCTCCTGCCCACGATCCACGGCGAAAACGCTGTCATGCGACTGCTCCGCGGCGGCACGACCATCGGGCGAATCGAAGACCTCAACATGCCCGAGGATGTCCGCAAGGCCTACGAAGACGCCATCTCGCGCCCGCACGGGATGATCTTGGTCACCGGCCCGACGGGCTCGGGCAAGACGACCACGCTCTACACCGCGCTCGCCGAGATCAACTGCCCCGAGCGGAACATCGTGACCATCGAAGACCCCGTTGAAATCCGCCTGCCCCTGGTTCGCCAGGTGCAGGTTAACACCGAGATCGGGCTGACCTTCGCGACGGCGTTGCGTTCCATCCTCCGCCAGGACCCGGACGTTGTGCTCGTCGGCGAAATCCGCGACAGCGAAACTGCCCGCATCGCGATCCAGGCCGCCATGACCGGACATCTTGTCTTCTCGACCCTCCATACGAACGACGCGGTCGGGGCGATCGCGCGATTGCGAGACCTTGACGTTCCCGCGTTCGGCATCAACCAGGGCCTGCTCTGCGTTCTGGCGCAGCGTCTGGTTCGGAAGATCTGCAGCTCGTGCCGTCAGAAGGCCCCGGCGTTGTCGGAGGTTCTTGACCACGTCAACGTGCAGCCGGACGACGCGCAACGATTCCGCTACGGCGCGGGGTGTGACGCGTGCGGCCAAACCGGCTATCGCGGGCGCCTCGGCGTTTACGAGATATTCCGGATCACGCCCGCGGTCCACAAGCTCATCGAGCAGAACGCCAGCGTCACCGACCTCCGGCGTCTCGCCCTGAGCGAGGGCATGCGCACCATGTGGGACGACGGTGTCGCCAAGGCGATCAAGGCTCAGACCACCTGGCAGGAACTTATGAAGCTCCGCACCATCATCGACGTCGAAGAGACGACGCAAGGCAGGGTCGCGGCATGAACGGCGAGCTCTTCACGTACACCGCCCTCGACGCCTCGGGCTCCAAGGTCCGCGGCGAAGTGATGGCGATCGGAGAGCAGGAGGCCTGCCGCGCTCTAAGCGCTCGCGGCCTCACGCCCCTGAAGGTATCCTTGCGGCGCAAGCGAGGCCCGATCTTCTCTTCGCAGCGCGTCAGCACGCAGGACATCGCGGACGTGACCCGCGAACTCGCGGTGCTCATCGAGGCCAAGATCCCACTGGCCCGAAGCCTGCATTCGATCGCGGAGCAGGAGTCCAAGTCGGCGCTGGCGAGCATGATCCGCAGCATCGCCACCGCGATCGAGGCGGGCGAGCCCCTGACGCACGCGCTTGACCCGTACCGCGACGCCTTCGGCGAGGTGTATCTCGAAACCCTCCGCGCCGCCGAGAAATCCGGCAACCTCGCGGAAGTCATGGGCTATCTCGCGGAACTGCTCGACCGCCAGATCGAATCGTCTCAGCAGCTCCGGCGCGCCATGACCTATCCCGCCATCGTGCTGAGCGTCGTCGTCGCCGCGGTCACCGTCATCGTCGTGTTCGTCGTCCCCAAGTTCGCCGACACTTTCAGTTCGCAGGGTGTCGAGCTCCCCACGATCACCAGGTGGATCCAGGTGCTGGGTGAGTCGGTGAAGGCGTACTGGTGGGCCTATCTCGGCGGCTTCGGCACGATCCTGGCAGCCACTCTCGGCTATGCCAAGAGCCCCGACGGGCACGACTTCTTCGAGCGGCTCCTTCTCCGCATCCCATACCTCGGCAAGATCGTCGTATCGTCCACCGTGGCGCAGCTCACCCGCGTCATGGCCATCGGACTCTCGTCGGGCCTCGGCCTGATCGAGTCGATCGAACTGGGCGGGCGTGCCAGTGGACGCTCCGTGATCCGCGCCGAATGCGACGGCGTCGCCGGCGCCCTCCGCGGCGGTCAGGAACTGCCCTCCGCGCTCGGCGAAACCAGGTACATCCCGCCGTTCGCCAAGCGCATGCTCGTGGCGGGCAAGGACTCCGCCGAACTGTCCCGCGCCTGCGGCATCGTCGCCAAGCACTTCGACCGCGAGTCCTCGCACCTCACCAAGAACATCAACACCGTGATCGAGCCGCTGCTCACCGTCGCGATGGCGGGCATCGTGCTGCTCGTCGCGCTGTCCGTGTTCCTGCCCATGTGGCAGATGGTCAAGATCAAGCACTGACCGAGTTCCGGAGGCACCGTGATTCCAGGCTTCGTCCAACGCACGCTCGTTCGCGCCTTCACCCTGCTCGAGGTGATGGTCGTGATCATCGTGATCGGGATCCTCGCCGCGATCGTCGTGCCGCGCTTCGGCGGCGTCACCGAAGACGCGAAGTCGTCCGCGCTGCAGGGCGCGCTGGGCGGCGTGCGGTCCTCCATCGCCAGCTTCCGCGCCAAGGCCGTCATCTCGGGGACTTCCGCGTTCCCGACCGCCGCTCAACTCACGACCGTCGGCACCGTCGTTCAGCAGGAAATCCCGAAGAACCCGTACACCGGTCTGAGCACTGTTCATGAGGTCAGCGCTGTTGCCGCCGCCGCTCGCACCGTCAGCAGCCCTGACCAATACGGCTGGAATTACTGGGTCGACAACTCGTCCACGCCCCCCCAGTGCATCTTTTACGCGAACACCGATTCCGCCACGACCGTCAGCGACGGAGCTGGCGGGTACAAGACGGCCAACGAACTGTGATGACGCTCGCAGCAACCCGATCCACGCCGCACCGCGCGTTCACAATCCTCGAACTCGTGGTCGTCATGGTCATCATGGCGATCATGGCGGGGTCGGTAATCCCCGCGCTCTCCAGCATGGACGACGCTCGCGGCGCTGCGGCGGCCCAGGAAGTCCAGCGGCGCTTGCAGTTCTGCCGCCAGAACGCATTGGCCGTGGGTGAAGCGACCGGGTTGCGCATCACCGTGAGCACCGGTGAGTTCGAGATGCTGAGCAAGCGACCGGGCGGCGTGGCCCAGGCCGCCCGCGATCCGCTCGGGCAACTCTCCGCCGCGTGGTACCTGCCCCGCGCCTTCCGCGGCGTCTCGATCTCCTCGTTCACGCACACCGACGGGGGCACGGGGAATGGCACGATCTGGTTCTCGTTCGAGGGCGAGCCGCAGACGCGCGACGCCGACGGCGGATCGCCCGTGTCGGCGAGCCAGGACGCCGTGATCACGCTGAGCAATGGACGCACGATCACCATACGTCGACTTTCGGGGTTGGTGGAACAGGAATGACCGCTCGCATCGCCAAAGCCCGCCGCCGCGCCTCGACACTCCTTGAGTGCATCGTGGTCGTCGTGGTGCTGGCGCTGGCCGTGCCGCCCACGCTCTCGTGGATGGCGCAGGTCGCGGACGAGCGAGCGGACCAGGTGAACTCAATCCGCGCGATCACGCTGGCACAGGGCGTCGTCGAGAACATCATGGCCGATTCCATGAGCACAACCGCTGGCCTGGGTTTCTCGGCCTTCGCCGACGCCGCGACGTACGTCGACACGCCCACGACCGGCCTCCGCGCCAGGCTTTCCACCATCTCTTCCCCGTATGAGTCTCTCGGCTTTTCGTACACGCTCACCATCGGGGCCCTGATGGACTCCGCCGGCGCTGTGAACGCCGACACCACGCTGAACCTGTTCCGCAAGGTGAAAGTTACCGTCTCGTTCCAGCTCAGCAACGGTACAACCGCCGCGATGGACGTCGAAACCGTAATCGCCGACCTGTCATGAAACCGCGCTCGATCCAACCCCGTGCCTTCACGCTCGTCGAACTGACGGTGACCGTCGTCGTTATGTCGATCATGGCTGCACTGCTGATCCCGGTTATCCACGGTGCCGCCGATGCCTATGGCTCGTCCGTCAGCACACGCCAGACCTCCGAACGCGTCGCCTACGCGATGGAGCGGACGCTCCGCCTCCTCCGCGACGTGCCGCTCGGCGCGAGCGACGGCACGGTCGGCATCTCCAGCGCGGGAGACGACAGCATTACGTTCAGCGACGGTCGAAGCCTCCGTCTCGAATCCGGCGCGATCATTCTCACGGACTCCGGCGTAGACGCACCGCTGTGCCGCGATGTGCAGGCCTTTGAGATCAAGTACCTCGCCGAGGACGGGCGGACCAGCACCATCGCAACGCCGACCACCACCCAGCGATTCAGCGTCACGATCAAATCGGGCAACTTCGAGCTTCGCGGCGCTGCGTTCGCTCGCGTGCGATCCGGAGGTGCATCATGAACCGCCGCAGTCTCTCGCGAAACAGGCGAGGCATGGCCGTGGCGGCCGTCGTGATCGTGCTCGCGCTGATCAATCTCGTCGTGATCGCCTCGCTCGACGGCGGGACGGACGACGCGATGAGCGCCGCGATCCGCGTCGAGACCGTCCGGGCGTTCTACGCCGCCGAGGCCGGCTCCATCATCGCCGTCGAACTGCTGAGCGAGGACAAGACGACCCCGACCGCGGGCGACGTTCTTTCGCTCGACACCGGGCAGATCACCTTTACGCGCGTCCCGACCACCGGCGCGACGCGGACTCTGGTGATAGACGGGCGCAGCGGCATGGCGTTCCGGCGCGTTCACATCACCGCCGAAGTCAGCGAATAACCGCGCCGGACCAGCAAGTCGGTGGTTCCACGGGCCGATATCCGATGCGGGATTCGCCTTGGACCGGCGTCCCGGGAGTTGTCGCGTGTCAAAGATCGATGCGATCGTTGTGCTGCTGCCATCGTGCCTTGAGGTGGCGCGCGTCTCGGGCAAAGTCGCCAGGCAGGTGGCGCGCGTCTCGCTCGGCGAAACGACGATGGAAGCGGCGTGGAATCAATCGCTGCGCCCGCTCGACAAGCCCCTCGCCGTCGCGTTGCAGCAGGTCGGCGTCCGCGCGGGATCAAGTCTTCGCTTCATCTATCGCTCGCCCGACAGCGTGACCGAGACCATCAACCTGAAGGTGGGTTCGGGCGACCTCAGCGAACCCGCTCGACTGGCGCTGGCCGAGTCCACGCCGTTCCCCTGGGCCGAGGCCGTCTCCAGCGTGCAGCGTCTGAAGGTCAACGCCAGGTCCGGCGTGTGGTACATGGGCCTCGCGGAGCGCCGCTGCAACACCGATCTGCTCGACGCGCTCGCGACCCGCAACGGCTTCCGTATCGCCGATTCGCTCACCGATCGCTCGCTGCTCATCGAAGGCGTCACACGCCGCTTCGCCGCCGACAACGACTCCCACGCGCGCTGCTTGGTCGAACTGGGCGCGACTTCGAGCGCGATTCTGACGGCCCACGACGGCAAGATTACCTCGCTCCGCTGCGTCGATCTCGGGTACGACGCGTTCATCGAGGCGATCATGCGCTCGCAGTCCTCCCGGCGCGACGAGGACATGGCCTTCGACGCCGCAGCCGCCGTGCTCGCGAAGATCGGCCTGCTCCCGCGCGGCGATCTCTCGGCGATCAGCAACGGCGCCGTCGATGATTCCATGAAGCCCTTGATGAGGGCCGCGGTGCAGCGACTGGTCGTTGAGATGCGTCAGACGATCCGATTTGGCCTGCCGGAGACCGACGCCGTCACATGCCGCATCGAAGTGGGGGGCCCGGGCTCCGCGATCCCGAACCTCGCGCCGACGCTCAGCTCTCACACCGATCTCGAGGTCGTCTGTGAATCGGGTGGCCCGGAACTCACGGGCGCGCCGATGGCCGTTGCCGCCACGCACCTTCCCGCGATGGAGTGGATCGTTCCCGCGGGCGAAGTGCTGCGTCGCGAGCGTAGCCTGCTCGGCGCCTCGCTGATCGCGGGCGGCGTGATCGCAGCGGGGTTGCTGGTGTACGAGGGCGTTTCGGTCTCTCGTGAGTTGACCGCCGAACGCGTCGTGCTCGCGGAGCGTCAGGCCAAGGTCGACGCGATCCACGCGGAGGTCGATGCGCGCCGCGAGGCGGGCGTTGTTTCCAAGGACCTTGTCCGACTCGAAAAGGGCGTGGACGAAACCGGCGGCGAGCACACCCCGTGGCGCGCGGTGTTCCACGATTTCTCCTCCCTCTGCGAGGCGTATTCCGTGCGTCTGACCGATCTCTCGACCAGCATTGTTCCGGGCGGCACCTCGTGGTCGTTGAAGGGCATCGTGTTTCTCGATCAGTCTTCACAGGTGGACCCGCTCAGCCAGTTCATCGAGGCGATCCAGCGATCGCCGCTGGTGTCCGGCGTTGAGGTGGGCGCGACGCGCCGCATCGAAGTCGACGGGCGTGCGGCCAAGCAGTTCTCGCTCAACGCCCAGGTCCGCGCGGTTCACCTCGACGCGGGCCGCACGTCGCTCGGACTTGTGGGGGAGGATTCCAAGTGAACCCGACGCTTGCACGAACCTACGCATCGAAATCCGTGCTGCTCGCGACGGCCGCCGGCGCGATCTGGTACTTTGCGATCCGCCCCATGACCGACGAACTCCGCCAGGCGCGGGCCGCGTTCGACGCGTTCGCCGTCGAGATCGACGAGCACACTCGCATCTTCGGCTCCACGCCGTTCTCCGCCGAGGAGGTTGGCGCCGATCTCAAGGCCAGGCGAGCCGGGATCGAATCTCGCTTCGCCGAAAGTGCAAACCCGGCGCACGTCTACGACTCGCTCGGCGCCCTCGCCGCAAAGGCCGGCGTGCGCCTCGAACGCGTGGAGCCCGGCAAGGGCGGGCGCGGAGTCGTGAGCCAGTGTCCCGAGGTCGTGGTGAGCGCGGTCCACGCCATCGAGGCGACGGGCACCATGTCGCAGCTCGCGGACTTCTTTACCGCGATCGACACCGAGCTTGGCATGAGCCGAGTCGGCGCGGTCCGTCTCTCGCCGATCCCCGGGTCGCAGGGCGAACAGCTGACCGCAACGCTCGACACCACGCACATGCGGCTGGCCGACAAATCGACCAAGCAGCCCGCCAAATCCGGTGCCGCGAGCACGGCGTCGCACGACAAGGCCGGGTCCACCAAGCCGAACAAGCCAGCGTCTTCCAAGGAGTCCGGGCGATGACACGAACCAAGCTGCTCGACACCCTCCTGGTGCTCGGCGGGATGTGCTCACTGGCGCTCGGCGTGTTTGCGGCCCGAGCGATCGCGGAAGGGCAAGGCCCCGCAAAGGCCAAGGCCGACCCGACCAAGGCCGACCCCGTCGACCCGATCTCGCCACGCTACGAGCACCCGCAGGTCGCGGGCAACGATGCGCTGGTCGCCGAAGTCGCCAAGCGATCCACGCCCGGCGAGTTCGCGACCGTCTTCTACGCGCCCAAGGCGCCCGCCCAGCCCGCGCTCCCCACCGATCCCAAACGCCCCGAGTCCAAGGAAGCCAAGCTGGTCCTGAGCTCGATCATGGCGGGACGTGAGCCCTTCGCCATCATCGACGGCAAGCTGCTCCGCATCGGCGCGCGAGTGGGCGATCGCTGGACGATCAAGCAGATCAGCCCCGAGACCGGCTCGGTGACGCTCGAATCGCTCGACGGCGAGACGCAGGAACTCAAGCTCCGCCACTAGCCTGTGAGGCGGGGTTCACGCGCACCACGCGCCGGGCGAGTACACTGCGCCCATGCGCCACGACCACTCCGCGCCGAACTTCCTGCCCCCTCGCGCCCGTTCCGCGCCCTTTCTGGCGTCGTTCATACTGGCCGTGCCGCTCGTGCTGCTTCCCGCCTGCTCGGGCTCGGGCGAGACGTCCGGCGACCCGCTGGTCGACGCGCGGAACGACAAGCTTGCAAACTGGCGTCGGGTGGACGCCGTGAAGGCCGCTTGGGCCGAGGGCGACGCCGCCCGCCGCGCCAGCGTCCGCGAGTCGCTCAAGGACCAGATGTGGTCCCACGAAACACCGCCCGAGGTCCGCGTCGCGATTATCGACACGTTCGCCAGCGACACCGACCCCGTCGGCCTGGCCGATACGCGGAACGAGCTTCGCGGCATGCTCCCCGTCGAGCCCGACCGCGAGGTGGTCTCTGCTATCTGCCGGAAGATCGTCGCGGGCCAGTGGACCGAATTCGGACCGGCGCTCGTTCGCAGCTATTCGCGCGAGGTCGAGAAGGTCCCCGACGAGAAGCGGGCCGAACGCATCGCACTGCAGTCCATCGCGCCGAACTCCACGCCCGAGCGGGTCGCGTTCGACGTTTTCCTCCATCCGCCCGAGGACGCCGCCGACGCACCGATCAAGCTCCGCGAGCGCACGCGTCAGTCCGCGTGGGACCTCCTTGCCCGTCTCGACCCGACCGGCGCGAAACGTCGCGAGTGGCTCGACGGCGCCTCGCCCGATGAGCCCGTCGTACGCGACATGCGCCGCTTGCTCAGCGATCTCCGCGTCGTGCCGATCTCCGGCGGGGAGATCACATGGATGACTTCGCTCTTGAGCCCGAGCAACACCGCCGCCGCCGCGTGGCTCGCGCAAACTACTCCCGTGATTTCGTCGCTCCGCCCAGAGCAAGCCGACGGCCTGCGCATGCGCCATCTCGAGCCCATACGCTGGGCATCGACGAATCGCAGCGCGTGGATGGCGGCCGGCCGCACCGAACTTCTCGCGGTGCTTGAGGCCCGCCTCAAGACCCGCGAATTCCGCGACCGTGGCGAGACCTCCAGCTTCAAGCGTCCCGTGCCTTCGCGCCTGCGCGATTGGACCAAGCAGCTATCCTGGGCCGACGTGCTGACGATTCTCGTCGTCGACGATGCGATCCGCTCTTCCACGGCCGAGAGCTCCATCTTTACGCAGGTCGAGGCGGACCAGCGCGACGACACGACCGAATACGGCGGGATCATCACCCTCCGCGATGATCAGGCGTCGTTCGCGCGACTCGTGATGTACATGCCGCGTGGGAGCGAGCGGGCGGGAGATCGCCGCTTCTTCGCGCCGCAGGAACTGATCGAGGCGAGCGAACTGGCGCTCGCGCAGTACCACTTCCATGTGCAGACCTGGCGCAACTCCGACTTCGCCGGGCCGAGCGTCGAAGACCTGCAGTTCGCGTCGCGCTTCGGGCGAACCTGTCTGGTGCTCAGCGGTGTCGCAGAGGGGCGTCTGAACGTCGATCTCTATCAACCCGACGGCGTGGTGATCGATCTCGGCATGATCGAGCGGGGCAAGTGATCGAACCTGCTTGCCCTTGGGCGTCGGCGCCGGTTTGCCCGCATAGGTGCGAGTTCCGAGCCCTCAAGGCAAGGGAGTAAGGAACTTCTCGTCCGGATTGCAGATCCGCGCCGAGCCGTCGTAGAACGACGCGTCGAACTTTCCGAGCTTTCCCGACTTCGTCGCGTGAAAGCGCCCGATGCGAGCTTCATGCTCCGCCCGCCTGAAATCAAGCACGCCTGATGTCTGCGTGGGCGGCGGCCCCTCGTCCAACTGCACGATCGCGGAATCGAGCGCGACCGGAACCGATCCCGGCGACTGGATCAGGTGCAGCCTCGCGTGCACACTCTTGCCCGCCGGTGGATTGTCATAGTCGTCGGGGTCACCCGCCATTCCCGAATGGCCCGTCGCGTTGACGGCGTACGTTCGTGTGAGCGGCAGGCCATACCACGCCCGCACGCTCGGGCACACGAGCACCAGCTTCGTCGCGTAGAGCTCGGTCGAAGTCTCGCCCGCCGCGCCGAGTTCCTTCTGCACCATCACCGCCCAGTTCGGCATCGTCGTGTACGGCCGTCCCAGCCCCGGCGAAAGGCCCTTGTACGCATCCGCGTAGGTGTCAAACGCGATGAACACCTGGCGCAGATTCGACAGGCACGCCGCCTGCCTTCCGCTCTCGCGCGCCGCGGCCAGCGTCGGCAGCAAAGTCGCGATCAGGATCGCGATCACCGCGATCACCACCAGCAACTCAATGAGCGAGAACGCACGCCGCACGGGCCGAGTGTACCGCCCAATCCCGTCCCGACCAGCAGGCCCACGCGGACCTGCATATCGACTTTCATCAATCTCCCTGCCAGCTTCCTCGCTTGACGCCGCACTCCCGCGCGCCAAGACTTCATTCGTGACCAACTCTCGCCACCATCACGCCAAGCACCACCACCACGCGATCCGTGGGGCCGTGTAAGCGTGACCTGATTCAACCTCAGGCATTCACCGACGCCGGCCTCAATCGAGACCGGCGTTGTTCTTTTTGTCCCTGCCCGCGTCTCGCGTCCCGCATCCTCCCTGCCGACCAGTGCCCGACTACGAAGCCCGATCACGAATCGCACGTCAAACCCGCCGCAAAGGAACCGACATGTCACCCGCACCCGACAACTCGATCAAACTCGCATTTCCAAAGGGACGCATGGAAAAGGGCGTGCAGGCCCTACTCGCGGACGCCGGCGTCGTGCTGCGCGCCAGCAGCCGCGGCTATCGCCCCGACGTCATCATCCCCGGCTCCCCCGCGCCCGTGCATGCGAAGATCCTAAAGCCCCAGAACATCGTCGAGATGCTCCACGCCGGATCGCGCGACATCGGATTCGCCGGCGCGGACTGGGTCGCCGAGCTGGGCGCGGAACTCGTTGAGCTGATGGACACCGGCCTTGACCTCGTCCGTCTCGTCGCGGCCGCCCCTCCCGAGATTCTCGATCGCGGCCGCGTCCCCGTGCGCCCGATCGTCGTCGCCTCCGAATACGAGCGCCTCACCAGGCGCTGGATCGCCGCTCGGAACCTCGACGCTCGCTACGTGCGCTCGTTCGGCGCGACCGAGGTCTTCCCGCCCGAGGACGCCGACTGCATCGTCGACGTGGCGGCCACCGGCGCGACTCTCGTCGCTAACGGCCTGGAGATCTTCGATCAACTCCTCACCAGCTCCACACGCCTCTACGCCAATCCCGCCGCGCTGCGCCGCCCGGAAACCCGCGAGTTCGCGGACCGCCTCGTGCTTCTGCTCCGCTCCGTGCTCGAGGCGCGAAAGCGCGTGATGCTGGAAGTGAACGTGCCCCGCGATCGTCTCGAGGCCGTCTGCCGCGTGATTCCCTGCATGCGCGAGCCCACGATCTCAACCCTGCACGCCGAATCGGGGTACGCCGTCAAGGCCGCCGTCCCGCGCGATCAACTCCCCAAGCTGATTCCTGATATCAAGGCCGCGGGCGGCACGGATATCGTCGTGTCGCCCGTCGCGCAGATCGTCCCGTGAATCGCCCGAACCCCAACGCTCGCACGCGACGTGATTTCGCGCGGCGCCGATCGGAGTCCGCATGACAACAGAGAACTCCACGACCACCCTGGCGATCTCGCGCGTCGCGGTCCACGCCGCGATCGCATCCCGCGGCGTGTACAGCGTGCCCCGCGCCCCGGGGCCGATCGACCTCCACCTCGACGCCAACGAAGGCGACGTTTCCTGGCACGGTCTCGACGACTGCATCCACGAATCCCGGAATGTGCGCCGCTATCCGAGCGCCGCGGAACTGGAGGCGGCCCTCGCCGCGAGATTCGGCGTGAAGCCATCGCAGGTCATCGTCACGGCGGGTGGCGATGACGCGCTCGACCGCGCCTGCCGCATGACGCTCTCCTCCACGCGTTCGCTGCTCCTCCCCGAACCGAGCTTCGAGATGTTCCGACGCTACGCGGAACTCGCGAGAGCCTCCGTGGACAGCGTTCCTTGGCCGAGCGGCCCGTTTCCACGCGAGCAAGTCCTTCGCGCGATCACGCCCCGCACGGGCGCGATCGCGATCGTCTCCCCCAACAACCCCACCGGCGCGGTTGCGACCGGCGCCGATGTCGATGCGGTATGCGCCGCCGCGGAAACGTCCGGGAGCAACCCGCTCGTGATCGTCGATGCGGCCTACGCCGAGTTCGCCGACGAGGACCTGACCAACGCCGCCCTGCGCCATCGCAACGCCATCGTGGTCCGCACGTTCTCAAAGGCATGGGCGCTCGCGGGCCTTCGCGTCGGCTACGCGATGGGCCCTGAGGAGTTGATCTCGTGCGTTCGTGTCGCGGGCGGGCCGTATCCCGTGTCGGGTCTTTCGCTCGCGGTCGCGTTGCGGGTCCTTGAGACGGGGCGGGACGCCATGCTTGATCAGGTGCGGCGGGTGAAGGCGAATCGCGACGCGCTCGCGAGTTTCCTCCGGCAGCGGGGGGCCGATACGCAGCCGTCCCAGGCGAACTTCGTGCTCCTGCGCACGCCGCACGCCGCGGAGGTCCACGCCGCCCTCGCCGCACGCGGGATCGCTGTGCGTCGCTGGACCAACCGACCCGGCCTCGAGGACGCTCTTCGCATCACCATCCCGGTCGGCGAGAGCGATCTGGCGCGTCTTTCGGAGTCCCTCGAGTCAGTCATCACATCCAAGGCGTCCAGCCGATCGACCTGAACGGCTCTCGGGCGTTGACCGCGCCCTGCAGCCATGCAAAGCAAGGCATCCTTTCCGCACACGCCGCGGAACTGCATCAAACCCGCCGCACGGAGCCGCCCATGACCACGCGCCAAGCCACGATCGAACGAACTACCAAGGAAACCGCCATCAAGGCCACGCTGTGCCTCGCGCCGGGCGATGCCAACATCTCGACAGGCATCGGCTTCCTTGATCATCTGCTCACCGCACTGGCAACCCACGCCCGGATCTCCCTCCATCTCTCCGCCAAGGGCGATCTGCACATCGATGACCACCATACCGCGGAGGACTGCGCGATCGTGCTGGGCAAGGCGCTCGACGCCGCGCTCGCCGATCGCCGCGGTATCGCCCGCTTTGGCTCCGCGTACGCGCCGCTCGATGAGTCCCTTGCCCGCGCCGTCGTCGATCTCTCCGGTCGAGCGTCGGCGGTCGTGCAACTCGACCTTCGCCGTCCGATGCTCGGCGCACTCGCGTGTGAGAACATCTCGCACTTCGTGCAGACGCTCGCCTGCAACGCGAGGGCTGCGATCCACCTCGATGTCCTCCGAGGCGAGAACGATCATCACAAGGCCGAGGCCACGTTCAAGGCCCTTGCCCTCGCGCTGCGCCAGGCCATCGCGATCGAGGGCGACTCGATCCCCAGCACCAAGGGAGTGCTCGCGTCGTGAGCGACGCTGTTGTCATCAAGACCGGCGTGGCCAACACCGCGTCCATGCTCGCGGCGCTCGGGCGCCTCGGGGCATCGCCGGTACTCTCCAGCGATCCGGGCGATGTCGAAAGCGCGAGCCACGTCGTGCTTCCCGGCGTCGGGTCGTTCGGCGCGGGCATGGCCGCACTCCACGAGCACCGCCTCATTGAGCCGCTGCTCGCGCGCCTGCGGGACGGCCGGCCAACGCTCTGCGTCTGCCTGGGCCTGCAACTGCTCGCCGAATCGAGCGAGGAATCGCCGGGCGTTCGCGGACTTGGCTTCATCCCGGGCGTCATCACACGCTTCCAAAGCGGCGGCGCGGAGAGTCCGCTGCGCGTGCCGCAGATGGGCTGGAACTTCGTGGGCCCGTGGAACGCCCGCGCCGGTTTCTGGGCGTACTACGCGAATTCCTATTGCCTCCGTGCGCCGCCGCCGGGCGCCGAGTGCGCCACTTCGCACTACGACGCGTCGTTCGTCGCGTGCTTCCGCGATCGCGGCGTGCTCGCGTGCCAGTTCCACCCCGAACTCTCCGGCTTCGCCGGCCTTGAACTCGTGCGCGAATGGCTCGAGGGCCCGTCCGGGCCCACGCGCAACGTGCCGTCGGCGAGCATCGCCTCGCCACCACGCGAACTCTCGCCGTGGCTCCTCTCCTCCCGTCCCGACGCGGCCGGCTCGCCCAAGCGCACCCGCATCATCCCGTGCCTGGACGTCCGCGACTCTCGTGTCGTCAAGGGCGTGCAATTCCAAGGCCTCCGCGATGCCGGAGATCCCGCCGAACTCGCCGCGCTCTACGAATCGCACGGAGCCGACGAGCTTGTCATGCTCGATGTCTCCGCGACGCCCCACGCCCGCGCCACGGCGACAGACACCGTCCGCGCGATCCGCCGCCGCCTGTCCATCCCGCTGACTGTTGGCGGCGGAGTGCGATCCATCGACGACGCGATGCGCCTCCTGGACGCCGGCGCGGATAAGGTCGGCGTCAACACCGCCGCCGTGCGCGACCCGTCCATCACTTCTTCCATCGCCGAGCGGTTCGGCGTGCAATGCACCGTCATCGCGATCGATGCCAAGCGGGATCACTCGCGAGCCGATCCCGCGTGGCGAGTTGTCGTACGCTCCGGGACCGAGGCAACGACCCTCGATGCGATCGACTGGGCTCGCGCGTGCGTCGAGCGGGGCGCGGGCGAGATCCTCCTCACCAGCATGGACCGCGACGGCACCCACGCCGGTTATGACCTCGAACTCCTCCGGGCCGTGTCCGACGCCGTGCATGTGCCGGTCATCGCGTCCGGCGGTGCGGGCGGCCCGGAGCATCTGGTGGACGCGATCCACGCGGGCGCCGACGCCGTGCTCGCCGCTTCAATCTTCCACGACGCGAAGTGGACCGTCGCGGGCGTCAAGCAATGGCTCGCGCAGCGGGGCATCCCGCTCCGCATTGAGATCAACGAATGATCATCCCGTCGATCGATCTCATGGGCGGCTCGACGGTCCAGCTCGTTGGCGGCCGCGAAAAGGCCCTTGACGCGGGCGATCCACGCCCCATCCTCGATCAGTTCTCGCTCGCGGGCGAGGTCGCCGTCATCGATCTCGACGCCGCGATCGGGACCGGGAGCAACCGCGAGTTGATCGAGTCGCTCGTGCGTCGCGCGCCCTGCCGCGTGGGCGGCGGCATCCGGGATCTCGAGACGTCGGTTCGATGGCTCGACGCGGGGGCCGCCAAGATCATCCTCGGCACCGCGGCCAAGCCCGAACTCCTCTCGCGCCTGCCCCGCGAGCGTCTGATCGCCGCGGTCGATTGCTTCGATGGGCGGGTCGTGATCAAGGGCTGGCGCGAAGGCACGGGAGAGCTCGCGAGCGAGGTGCTCCGTCGTCTCGCGCCGCTGGTGTCCGGCTTCCTCGTCACCTTCGTCGAACGTGAAGGGCGGATGGTGGGGCTGGACGTCGCCCAAGCCAAGTCTGTGATCGAAGCCGCGGGCGGCGTGCGCGTCACGATCGCGGGCGGCGTGACGAGCGCCGAAGAAGTCGCCACGCTCGATCGACTCGGCGCGGATGCGCAGGTCGGCATGGCGATCTACACCGGGCGCATGTCACTCGCCGACGCCATCGCCGCGCCGCTCTGCTCCGATCGCCCCGACGGCCTGTGGCCCACCGTTGTCGTCGACGAGCACGGCGTGGCCCTCGGGCTCGCGTATTCCGATCTTGCGTCGCTGCGCGAAGCGATCCGCCTCCGCCGCGGCGTGTATCGCTCGCGCACGCGTGGCCTGTGGATCAAGGGCGAATCGTCCGGCGCGACACAGGATCTCCTCCGCGTCGATCTTGATTGCGATCGCGACGCGCTGCGATTCATCGTGCGTCAACGCCCCCCCGGCTTCTGCCACAACAACACCGCGACGTGCTGGGGCGACAGCGCCGGTGTCGGCCCGGGTCTCCCGGCGTTGGAAAGGACGCTCCTCGCGCGCAAGCACGCCGCGCCCGAGGGCAGTTACACGCATCGTCTCTTCACGAATCACGATCTCCTTGCGTCGAAGATCACCGAGGAAGCGCGAGAGCTGGTCGAGGCTCACGATCCCGACCATGTCGTCGCGGAGGCGGCCGACGTGTTGTATTTCACGCTGGCCAAGCTCATCTCCTCCGGCAGGTCACTCTCCGATGTCGCCGCGGAGCTTGATCGCCGCGCACTCAAGGTCACTCGCCGCCCGGGCAACGCGAAGCCGCCAGTGTCAACAACACCGGACAAGACGCCATCCCCAAAGGGACCTTCGACGTCGGAACGCTCCACGGAGTCGCCGTCATGACCTTGCTTCGACAAACCGCCGCCGCCACGTTCGTGCCCAAGCGCGGCTCATCGGTCGATGCCGGCACGCTCGCGCGTGCGGCGGAGATCATCGAAAAGGTGCGAGCCGGCCGCGAGCCCGCGTTGCTCGACATCGCAACGTCGCTCGGCGATCTCTCGCCCGGCGCGCAGACGATCTACCAGCGTGACGATCTCGCCGCCGCGGAGCGAGCCGTCCCGTCCCGCGATCGCGAATTGCTCCAGCGCGTCGCGGCTCGCATCCGAGCCTTCGCCGAGGCGCAGCGAGCGTCGCTGCGCGACCTCGACCTGAGCGTCCCCGCCGGGCGCGCCGGGCACACCGTCGCGCCGGTCGACGCTGCGGGTTGCTACGCGCCCGGCGGGCGGTTCCCGCTCCCTTCGAGCGTGCTCATGACCGTGCTGGCCGCCCGGGCCGCGGGCGTCACGCAGGTCGTGGTCGCGTCTCCCAAGCCCACGATCGCAACGCTCGCCGCCGCATCGATCGCGGGCGCGGACATGCTCCTGGCGGTCGGTGGCGCCCAAGCGATCGCCGCCATGGCGTTCGGAGTGCTCGTTCCCGCGTGCGACGTCATCGCCGGCCCGGGCAACCGCTACGTGACCGCCGCGAAGAAGCTGCTCGCGGGCGAAGTTGGGATCGACATGCTCGCCGGCCCGTCCGAACTCACGATCCTCGCCGACGAGTCCGCCGATGCCGCGATCGTCGCCGCGGACCTGCTCGCACAGGCGGAGCACGACGACGACGCGGTGCCCATCCTCGTGACAACCAGCGAATCGCTCGCGGGCCGTGTGGAGCAGGAGCTGGAATCGCAGCTCGCCACGCTGCCGACCGCCGCCACGGCACGAAACGCACTTGCGAACGGTGCGATCGTGCTCGCGCAATCGCTCGCGCTCGCGGCGGAAGCTTGCAACCGCATCGCGCCCGAGCACCTGGAGGTCATCGTGCGCGATGAAAGCTCCCTGCTCCCGCTGCTCCGGCACTACGGCGCCATCTTCGTCGGCCAATCCAGCGCGGAGGTCTTTGGCGACTACGGCGTCGGCCCGAACCACACGCTGCCCACCGGCGGCACCGCCCGCTTCTCCGGCGGCCTCTCGGTCTTCAACTTCCTTCGTGTCCGCACGTGGATGAAACTCGGCGACGCTTCCTCGCTCGCGAGCGTTGTCGGCGATTCAGCACAACTCGGCCGGATCGAAGGGCTCGAGGCGCACGCGCGTGCCGCGGAGCGACGGCTTCAGCGATGATGCGTCGCTCTACTCCGGCGCCAGAGGCGACGCCGCCCAGTGCAGCTTGCTGATGAGCGTGTCCCAGTACGTCGCTCGCGGATTCAGCACAAACCACACGCCGTCCGGCGAGCTCTCGATGCGGACACGCTCGTGCTCGCGCAGCGGCTCCAGAATCTGCCCATCGAGCACGAGCGTTGTGCCCTGGTTCTCGGCTGTCGCCTCGTTGACCCGATGCAGCCGCAGTTCCACCGGGCTGTCCGACGGCACAACCAGCGGCCTGAAGCTCAGCGTGTGCGCCGCGATCGGCGTGAGCGTTAGCGCGTCCACACCCGGCGCCACGATCGGCCCGCCCGCGGAGAGGTTGTACGCCGTCGAGCCCAGCGGCGTCGACACGATCAGCCCGTCACCGCTAAACGTCGGGCCCGTCACACCGTCGATCGCGACCGTGACCGTGATCACGCGGAACGGAGGGCCCGCGGTCACGACCGCCTCGTTCAGGCACACCGCCTCGAAGCGGGCCGTTGTCGCGTGGCTCTCGAACACGCGCACCGAGATCTTGGGCATGCGTTTCAGGCTCAGCGAGCCGTTCCCGAAGATGTGGTTCGCGTGCATGTCGAGCGATTCAAGGTCGAATTCGGCCATGAACCCAAGCTTGCCGAAGTTCACGCCCAGCATCGGCACGCGCGAGCCCGCGAGGCGTCGCGCCTGCCCGAGCAGCGTGCCGTCGCCGCCCAGAACCACAAGGAGATCGCACTCGGGAAACGGCTCGGGATCGTGCGTGTCGCGCTCCCGCACCAGCGTGCCCCGGCGCGTGATCATCTCACGCACCTGCCCCGCGGCGTCGCGCGCCTCGGGCTTGCTCTGATTCACGACTAGGACGACCGATCGACCCATAGGCCGTCATGGTAGCAGACCCGCGCATTCGTGGACCCTCCGTCGCCATCCGGATCCGGCTTCACACCCGATCCGCGTCCGCCCTCGAATCATGGATCCCGTGGCAAGCACCGCGCATCCAAGAAGAAGCCCCGCGCTTTCGCGCAGGGCTCGCTCGTGGTCCTCGTTGTGTTGCGCCGCGGGTTCGCTCCTCACTCCACATTCAACCCGCGCAGGTACTCGGCAAGGTTGCTCTGCGCCGCCGTCAGCGACTTGCGGGCCGCGTCAAGCTCCGTCACGAGCTTGTCCATCCGCTCTTCCTGGTCCGTCAGCTTCTGCATGTACTTGCGATAGAGCTGGCTGGATTGATCGACGCGCCCCATGTTCTCGCGGATGCGACCCTGGTCCTGCGTCAGTTCGTTCCGCTCCGCGTCGAGCTTGGCGATCGTGCGCTCCACGTCCTGGATCGCGGCCTGGCGCTTCCCGGCCTCGCGGAACGCCTCGACCACCTTGTCCGATGCCTTGCCGTTCTTCGAGTATTGCAGGAGCGTGTTGAGGTCATACGACAGCAGTTGCATGTTCTGCCCCTGCGTGATCTCGCTGGTGATCGACAGCGGCGAGTTCCCGCCCGCCGCGATCGGCACGTCGAACCGGTACAGCACCTCCGTCTGGTCCGAGGGCTTCTGCGGCTCGACGAGCGTCCAGCCCATCATCCGGGCCTGCTCGACCACCACCGTCCGTTCGCGGGCCGTGTCCTTGTTCGTAAACGTGTACTTCTGCGTCGTGCGCGTCGTCGTGGTCTGCTGGAGCAGGCCGTCGACGATCTTCAGCTTGCGCACATCGCTCGTGGAGGATTCCTCCAGAGACGCAACGACGTCCAGGTCGACCGCGTACGCGAGCAGGCGACGGTCGCCCGGCGCGATGTGCCCGATCTGCGCGTCGCCGGCGTACGCCGCCCCGTCAAACACCGAGATCGGCCCGGGGAGCAGTTGGAGCTTGGTGGTGTTCTTGATCTCCACGCCGCGCATCGGGTTGGTCGGGTTGTCGTTGCGGTTGTAGATGCTGACCCGCCGTCCCTCGATATCGCCGCTGATGATGGGGAGCATTGCGGAGCGCTGGCGTTCGATGGTGACGGGCGACGTCAGCTCATACTGGAAGACTTCGCCCGACTCCTGGCCTTGAGCCATCGCCGCGGCGCTGTAGCTTGCCATGTCGCCGCCGCTCACCATCCGTTCAGCCAGCGCCGATTTGCCCGCTTCCATCAGACCCGCAGGCGCCGTCGTCGGTGCCGGCGCACCCGGCCTCCCGGCGGACCTCGACTTCAACACCGCCTTGTCCTTCCGGTACTCCGCGTCCTCCTTCGACGCGGCGATCCCGCCGGCATCATCAAACTGCGGCACATTCCCCGGCGTGTTCACCACCGCTCTTCCTTCACCCGTCGTCCCCGTCGCATAAATCCGCGGCATCACGCCCGGGATCGTCGGCACCGGAACCTCCGGCCGCCCCATGTAGAGCGGCTCATACAGGTCCATCCTGAAACTCACCGGGCGTCCGCTGACCAGCGACAGCGACACGTTGTTCCAGTCCTCATCGGTTGTGTTCTCGACGATCGCCCATCCCTGCATCACGACCTTGGGCTTCTTGTCCTGGCCAAGTTCGGGGAGCACGAGGCGATAGCTCGTCTTCCACACCGGCATCTCCTGCACATAGCTCACCACCACATTCCGCGAGCCCTGCCCGCGAAGGTGGACGTCGACGGTCTTCGTGCGGTCCGCGCGGTATTCCGCCAGCGTGCTGAGCGCCTTGGTGAGTTCTTCGTTCAGCGCCGCGTCATCCAGCGTCACATTCGTCGCGGTCTTCAGGCTGACCGATCGGATGCCCTTGTCCGTGACGAGGTTGAGATAATGCACCTTGATCGGTTCTTTCGATTCACCCTGCGCCTCGGCCCTGATCTCCACGCCGAGGATCGTGCCGTTGACCGCGCCGTCCGCCGTTGTCACGCTCACCTTCGAGCCGCGGAGTTGCTCGAGCAGGTCCGTCATGCTGGGGTTGCTCGAGATGTCGATGCCGAACGACGCCAGCCGGCGATCCAAGGGCTCCTTTGACCCGTAGCTCACGCCGGCGATCTGCCCGCCCGAAAGATCGAGCACCACCATCGACTTCAGGATGTCGTTGATCTGGTCGGTCTTGAAGCGGAGCTGAACATCCGCGTCGTTCTCGACCGTGCCGCGCCGCTCGAACGAACCCACGCCAGAGCGGTACATCACGATCCGCCGGATCGCCAGCGTGTCCTTGACCGCGATCGGCTCGTGGAACAGCACGCCCCCCGCGGGTGCGCTGGCCGGCGCCGCCCCGTGCGCTCCGTTCTGCGTGCCGGCGGGCAGCCCGGCCTTCGTGTCCCGATCGAAGAAGGCGATGCCAAGGGCCAGCCCCGCGATCGAAACCAGGGCGAGCGGGGCAAACGGGCGACGCGTGATGCGCATGAGCATTCTCCAGAAGGAAGCGGCACGAGCATTGTCGGCCCGTCCACCGCTCTGGCATGAATGTACTCGCGAGCGCCCCGAAAGTTCGTCACGCCCTCGTAACGCCGCTCGTATAGTCACGCCGCATGACGCCACCACCCGCCGCAGGCACGACGCCGGACGCGGTCGATCGCCTGCCGTTACTCACCGAATCCGAACGCGCCGCGATCGCGCGTGAGTTGATCAATTCAGTTCAAGGCCAGGTCCGCTTCGGCGCCCACGACCGCATGCTCTACGCGACCGATGCGTCGCTCTATCAGGTCGAGCCCATCGGAGTCGTCATCCCATCCGACACGAGCGACGCCGTCCGTGCCGTTGAGTTCTGCGCCGCCCGGTCGCTCCCCATCCTTCCGCGTGGCGGCGGGACCAGCCTGGCCGGCCAATGCACCAACCGCGCCGTTGTCATCGATTTTTCGCCCAACTGCCGCGCGGTCCTCGCCCTCGATCAGGCCAACCGGCGCGTGCGCGTCGAGCCGGGAATCACCGTCGATGATCTCAATGACGCCATCGCGTCAAGCGGCCTGTTCTTTGCCGCGGACCCCGCGACCTCGCGCCACGCCAACATCGGCGGGTGCATCGGCAACAACGCCGCGGGCGCCCGCTCCATCCGCTACGGGCGAACTTCTGAGAGCCTTGTCGCGGTCGACGTTGCGCTCGCCGATGGTTCGCGCCATCGACTCGCCGAGGGCTCGTGCGCGGCCGACCCGACGCTCCGCATCATCGCCTCGCGCGTCTGCGCCATCATCGCCAACCACGCGCCGCTCATCCGCGAGCGCTATCCGAAGACCGTCCGGCGCAACGCGGGCTACAGCCTCGATCTCATCCTTGCGCAGATGGACCGTGCCGCGCCCGTTCGCGCGGAATTCAGCGCCGAGGACATGGAAGCGTGGCTCCGTGCCGTCAACTTCGCGCACCTGGTCTGCGGCAGCGAAGGAACGCTCGCCGTTACGCTCGGCGCGGAGCTGGCGCTTCATCCGATTCCCAAGGCGCGGGGCCTCGCGGTCGTCGCATTCTCGTCGCTCGACGACGCGATGGACGCGGTCAATCCGATCCTGACGACGGGGCCGACCGCGATCGAACTCCTCGACGACACCGTCATCGACCTCGCCCGCGCGAACACCGAATATCGGCGCTACGTCGACCTCATGCCCGCGCCGCGCGAAGGCGCGCTCCGCGCGATCCTCTATGTCGAGTACTCCGCGATGTCGTCGCGCGACGAACTCCCCGAGAAGTTCGCGGCGTTGCAACGAGCGGTCCCCGGCAAGGCCGTCGCGTGTCACACCGACGCCGCCGCGATGCTGCAGGCCTGGAAGCTCCGCAAGGCCGGCGAGCCCTTGCTCCACGGCATTCCCGGGCATCGCAAGCCGCTGACATTCGTCGAGGACAACGCCGTCCCGGTCGAGCGACTCCCCGAATTCGTCAAGCGATTCCGCGCGATCGTCGAGCAGCATGGCACACGTGCCGCGTTCTATGCCCACGCCTCCGTCGGCGTGCTCCACGTGCGCCCGCTCCTCGACCTGCACGACGAGGCAGACCGCGCCCGGATGCGATCCATCGCCGTGCAGATCGCGGATCTTGCTCGCGAGCTGGGCGGCGTCATGTCGGGCGAGCACGGCGACGGGCGCGTTCGCTCGCCGCTTCTCGAGCGTTTCTACGGCCTGGAACTCATGCGCGCCATGCGCGACGTCAAGCTTGCCTTCGATCCGCGCAACCTCCTCAATCCCGGCAACATCGTCGCGGTCGACGCACCGCCCGCGCCCGTCGCGAGCATGACGACGCGCCTGCGCATCATGCCCGAGCCCACGCGCCCGCAACTCTCCGTGCCGCGCGTCGACACGTTCTACGGCTATGACGAACAGCACGGCTTCGATTCCGCCGTCGAGATGTGCAACGGCGCGGGTGTCTGCCGGAAGAAGCAGGGCGGCACCATGTGCCCGTCCTACATGGCGACCCTCGACGAGCGTCACTCCACACGCGGCCGCGGCAACGCGCTGCGCCTGGCGATCACCGGGCAACTCAGTTCGCCCGAAGCCGCGTGGAACGACGCCGGAACGATCGAGACGCTCGAACTGTGCCTCTCGTGCAAGGCCTGCAAGACCGAGTGCCCGAGCAACGTCGACATCGCCAAGCTCAAGGCGGAATTCACCGCGCAGCGCCATCGAACGCAAAGACCATCGCTCGGCACGCGACTGATGGCGAACCTGCGCACGCTGAACCGGCTGGGCTCGTTCGCGCCCGCGATGTCGAACATGATCGCGGAACTGTGGCCCTCGCGACTGCTCGCCAGCGCCGTCGCCGACATCGATCCGCGCCGCTCGCTCCCCCGGTTCAGCGCGTCGCTCGCATCGATCTGGGATTCGTGCGGCACGTCGATCGGGGCCCCGGACCGCGCACGTCCGCACGTCGTGCTCTTTGGTGATTGCTTCACGATGTACAACGAGAGCGGCATCGGAATGGCCGCGCGGCGGGTGCTCGAATCCCTGGGCTATCGCGTCTCGCTCGCCGACGCCGGCTGCTGCGCCCGCGTCAAGATCTCCATGGGCCTGCTCGCCGAGGCGATCGACGAAGCCGACGCGACGCTCGCGCGCTTGCGCCCGCACATCGACGATCCGGATGTTCGCGGGATCCTCTTTCTCGAGCCCTCGTGTCTCTCGGCCGTGCGCGATGACTGGCTCTCGCTCAAGCTGCGTTCGCCGATCACCCTCCGCCGATCGCTCGCCAAGAAGGCGATGCTGGTCGAAGAGTTCATTGGGTCCGCATGGGACTCGCACCCCCATCGCCCCGAGCCCCAGCCCGACGGCCCGCCCGTGCTTCTGCACGCGCACTGCCATCAGAAATCGCTGTGGGGTTCCGAATCGAGCGCCGCCGCGCTGCGCCGAGCGGTGGGTTCGAGATTGAAGGTGCTCGACACGGGTTGTTGCGGTATGGCCGGCTCGTTCGGCTTTACCCGCTCGCGCTACGACCTCTCGATGAAGATCGGTGAGCTCTCGCTCTTTCCTGCGGTGCGTCGCGCCGAGCCGGGCTCGATCGTGGTTGCGCCGGGAACCTCATGCCGCCACCAGATCCACGACGGCGTCGGGGCGGCGTCGCTCCACCCGATCCAACTGCTCGACCAGGTCTGGTGCGCCGATCGCGAGTCCGCGGAACGTCAGTAGCCCGATCATTCAAACGCTCCGGCCTGCTTTCGCTCTTTCACCAGCGAGCGATGTGATGCAATTCGTCGCGTATTACCCAGTCATCACGCCGGTACGTCGGGCTTCGGCTCCTCGCACGTCCCGATCTCGCGTCGTTCGAGCGTTGCCGGCTCGTACTCGTACAAGATTCCCGGTGATTCGTCCTTGCAGCGTTTGTGCGAACCGTCGCAGAGGGGGAACTTCTGCGACACGCCGCACGCGCACAGTGAGATCGGCTTCAGGTTCCCATGCTCATCTCGCGGAAACTGCGATGGATCGAGCTTGACCGAGGCCGTGGCGTGAAAGGTGACTCGTCGTGCCATATGTTCCTGCTCTCTGTGCAACTGACTCGCTGAACATCAACGGGAGAACAGCCCGAGTCCGCATGGATCATTCTCTGAGTTGCTGAGAATGTGTGGCCATGTGCTGCTGTGGCTCTTCACGCCGGGCTCGGCACCGACCGCAGCACCGTTCGCACCAGATCAACAACCGGCGTTCCCGTGCGTCCCGCGCCGCCCCTGGCGATGATGCGGTGCACGCACACCGGCTCGACGTTCGCGATCACGTCATCCGGCACGACATAGTCGCGGCCGGCGTACAGCGCCGTCGCGCGGGCCGCCTGCGCCAGCGCCAGCGCTCCGCGCGGCGAGAGTCCGAGGTGGATCGCCTCGTGCTTCCGCGTCGCGCCCGCAAACGCGACGATGTACTCGAGGATCGAGGTCTCGACCTTCACCTGATCGACCCGGTCCTGAAGCTCGATCACCTGCGCCCGTGTGATGACCGGCTTGAGATCGTGCAGCGTGCCGTTCGCGGGGCGGACGTCCAGCACACGCAGCTCATCCGCGGGCGAGGGATACCCGACGTTGATCCGCATCAGGAATCGGTCGAGCTGATTCTCGGGGAGCGGATATGTCCCCTCGAATTCGTACGGGTTCTGCGTCGCGACCACCATGAACGGGCGTTCGAGCTCGATCGAGCGCCCGTCCACGGACACCGTCGCCTCGTTCATCGCCTCGAGCAGGGCCGACTGCGTGCGTGGCGGTGTGCGGTTGATCTCGTCCGCCAGCACGATGTTCGCGAAGATCGGCCCGGGCTTGAACGTGAATTGGCCGGTCGAACGATCGAACACCGACACGCCGATCACGTCCGAGGGGAGCATGTCCGGTGTCAGTTGGATTCGGGAAAATGTGCAGTCCATGCTCCGGGCCAAGGCCGTCGCCAGCACGGTCTTGCCCACGCCCGGCACGTCCTCGATCAGTACGTGCCCGCGTCCCAGAACACAACAGATCAGGTGATCGACCGCCTCTCGGCTGCCCAGAAACACCCGCTGCACGTTGTCTCGCAGGGCGCGAATTCGCTCAGTCGATTCGGTCATTCGGGCGTGCGTCATCCACCGTCCTCGGGTATTCTGTTCTTGCCTCGCGGGGAGTATACGGCCGCCCTGCAACGCGGAAGGACGTCCGAACCGTTGAACAGCGACGGGTCTGAACATCCAGGGCAACTGTCCGATCAATTCGCGCGCCCGGATTCCATTGCGCGCGAATTGACCGGAGATCTCCATTGCGCCAGGTGCGGCTACAACCTCAAGGGCCTTTCCGTCCGATCCGTCTGCCCCGAATGCGGCATGGCGATCCCCGCCACGCTCCTTGCCAAGGTCGATCCCCACGCCGCCGAGCTGAAGCCCATTGTGTGGCGCGTGCCCATCGCGCTGGGCTTGGTGGTCTGGGCCGCGGCGGGCCTGCTCGCCGCCTGCATCCTGTGGCTGCTGCGAACCGAGGACCTGGCGACCCTGTTCGGCGTTTCATCGCCGGTGTCCGAGGGTGTCTCACGCCGACTTGGCGAGTTGGCGGTCACCTTGGTCGGAATCTCCGGGCTCGGTTCGATCGCGTTCATCCGCCCCCACGCGGGAATCCCCGGGCGCCAAGTCTTCTTCGCGGCCGTGGCGGCGGTAGCCTACATCCCCATGGTGATCGCGCTGCACCGCCTGGTCTCCATCTTCAACATCGCTATTCCCACGCCGTATTTCGGTGCGTCGCCGGTCTCGGTGACGCGAGTGCTCCTGCGGCTCGCCATCGGCGCGTGCCTCATCGTTGTCGCGCTCGGCGTCCGCCCGAACGCCCGCCTGCTCGTCGCACGCTCCATGCTCCTTCGCTCCGGGAAAGTCGATCGGCAGACGCTGTACGGCTTTGCGGGCGCGGTGGGCGTCGCCATGCTCGGCGACCTCATCCACCTCGCCAGCACCATGGGCATCGGCTCGCTTGGCTCGATCGCCCGCCTTACCGGCACCGCGCTCATTGGCGTCGGGTCGCTTCTGACAACCTTCGGCTTGCTCGGGCTGTTCATCGACGGCGTGCGCATCCTCCCTGCCATCATCACGACGCCGATCGGTGTGCAGGATGTGCTCGGGCCGCGTACTGGTTCGGAGTTCACACCCCACGATCGCCGCGGATGACCCCTCGCAGCCATGACACCACGCCAGCAGCGAGAGTTTGACGAGATTCTCCAGCGAGTGATCGACTCGCTCCCCGAGCACATCGCCGAATTGCTCGACGAGGTGCCCGTCATCGTCCAGGACCGCCCCTCGCCCGATCAACTCCGCGATTTGGGCATCGACCCCGCCGACGAGGATGAAGTGCTCTCCCTCTGCGGCCTGCACACCGGCATCCCCAACACCGACCGCTCCGTCGATGCCGCCGACATGCCCAGCGACATCCACCTCTTCCGCGACGGCATCCTGGACCTCGTGGGTGGATGGGACGTGCCCGATGCCCGCGCGGCGCTCGAAGAGGAAATCCGCATCACCCTCCTGCACGAGATCGGCCACCAGTTCGGGCTCGACGAGGACGACCTCGATCGCCTTGGCTACGCCTAACGCAAAGTGCCTTTGACGAGCCCGAAACGCCAGCGAGGGCAGGCTCCCCATGCACCTACAAAGAACGCCCGCGAGCGAATGCGAGGTCCTGGACCTTGTTCGTACGAGCTGTTCCTGTGGTCTCCGCTGGTCATCCGTTCGCGGCGGGTCTCTGCATCCCGCTTGCCCTGTGGCCGGTACCATTCACGTCGAGATTCCGACCGCTCATGGAGGTATGCGATGAAGCGTCGTCTCCTGTCCGCCGCCCTGCTTTCCCTGGCCTCGATCATGCCCATGTCGCTGGCGCAACCAGCGGACAACGCGAAGTCCGGGCCGCGGGTTGTGACCCTGGATGTTGAGGGCGCGATGCCCGAGCGCCCGGGCGCGATGGACTGGCTGATGGAGGGCGACGCGGAGCCCACGCTCCGCGAGGTGATCAACGCGCTGCACGACGCCGCCACCTCGGACAAGATTGACGCGATCCTGGTTCGTCTCAAGGACCCGGAGTTGAAGATCTCTCAGATCGAGGAGCTCGGAGCCGCGATCGGTCGCGTCCGGGCCGCGGGCAAGAAGGTGATCGTGTTCGGCGAGGCGTACGGCAACGCCGAGCTCCTGCTGGGTTCGTACGCGGACCGCGTGATCGCGCAGTCCGGCGGGCCGCTCTCGATGCCCGGGCTCTACATGGAAGAGATGTTCCTGGCCGACACGCTCGCGTGGGCGGGGCTCAAGGCCGACATGGTGCAGGTGGGCGACTACAAGGGCGCGTCGGAGCAGATGGGACGTGCCGCGCCCAGCCCTCAGTGGGACCAGAACATCAACCAGCTCCTCGACACGCAGTATGCAAATCTGCGCGAGCAGATGAAGCGCGGTCGCAAGATGTCGGATCAGCAGCTCGACGCCGCGATGGAAAGCTCGTGGATGACCGACGCCCAGCAGGCCAGCAAGCTCGGCCTGGTCGACAGCGTGGTTGACCTCCCGAATCTCTCCGACGCTCTCGCCAAGCAGCTCGGCGGCACGATCGCCTGGTCCGGCGGTCTCATCAAGCGCCCCGCGAGCGAGATGTCGATGGACAATCCCTTCGCGATCTTTCAGAAGCTCTCGCAGAAGCCCAAGACCAGCCCCGATGGCCAGGCGATCGCCATCCTCCACATCGACGGCGTGATCGTCGACGGCGACAGTTCCTCCGGCGGGCTCTTCGGCGGCGAGTCCAACGTCGGCAGCCGCACCATCCGCAACGCCATCGAGGACATTCTTGAGGACGATAACTTCAAGGGGTGCATCGTCCGCATCGATTCGCCCGGCGGCTCTGCGACCGCGAGCGAGGTCATGTGGCAGGGCCTGCGTCGCTTGGCGGCCAAGAAGCCGGTCTGGGTGAGCGTCGGATCGATGGCCGCGTCGGGCGGGTACTACTGCGCCGTTGCGGGCGACAAGATCTACGTCAACCCCTCCAGCATCGTCGGCTCGATCGGCGTGGTCGGCGGCAAGATCGCGATGCAGGGCTTGTATGAGAAGCTCAAGGTCAACGTTGTGACGCGTTCGCGTGGCCCGCGTGCCGCGATGTTCCGTTCCACCGCGCCATGGTCCCCCGAAGAGCTCGAACTCGTGCGCGGCAAGATGAGGGAGACCTACGACCTCTTCACGTCGCGCGTCACCGCCGGTCGCAAGGGCATCGAGCTTGCCAAGACGGCCGAGGGCCGCCTGTTCTCGGGCTCGGTCGCGGTGGGCATGAAGATGGCCGACAAGGTGGGCGGGCTGTCCGACGCGATCGCCGACATGGCCGACTCACTGTCGATGACCGACTACGAGGTGATGGACCTGCCCGGGCCCAAGCCGCTGGAGGAAGTCATCCGCGACGCGATGAAGGGCTTTGCCTCCGCGCCGGTCCGCGGGAACGCGGCGATGGAGCCGGTGGCGGCGATGGCACGCGAGATCGTCGGGCCGCACGCGTGGCCCGCGCTCCGCGACGGCATGAACGCGATGATGCTCCTGCGCGAGCAGCCGGTCATCCTCATGACGCCCAGCGTGATCGTGACGCACTGAACGCCGCCGGATTCGATCTGAAGAAGCGAGGGTGTTGTTGGCCCATCGGCGCGTGATGGATCGGGCGGCTACTTCCTATCGCTTAGCTTCTCGACAAGCTCGCTCAGCGGCGCGGCGTCGAGACGGATCAGGCCGCGTCGCGGGCGATCGAAATCGAACGTGACGAAGAGCGCGGTCGCCGTGAGCAGCGCCAGGCACATTGTCACGCCCGTGGAGCGGCGTTCGACGAGCCCCGCGCCGTACCCGATCGTGCCCAGCGACGCCGCCGAGCAGATCAACATGACGATCACGAACTCGACCGGCAGGTGGCGGCGGGCCAGCGCCATGCGTCGCCCGAACTGGTCGTTGATCGCCTCGACGCCCTGGATCTCGAGGCTCGCCAGACCGGGCGTCTGGCGCACGCCGTCCATGCACGCGGCCAGCACGGCGTCGTACTTGGCCTGCAACTGCCGCTCGAGATTGGGGTCGTTTCCATCGTCGCTGGAATTGAAGAGGCGGAGCCTGACTTCCGCGTACTCGCGGAGCATCGGGCGGATCTGGTCGCGCGTGGGGAGCAGTTCGACACGGTCGTACGCGGTCTCGATCGAGTTGGCCTCGGCGTAGAGGGCGCTCTGACGCTCGTTGAAACGTGAGATCGCGCCGGAGAACGCGAAGCCGAGCATGAGGCCGAGCAGGCCGAGCAACGCGCCCTGGATCGTGCCCAGGTGGTTGTTCTCGGGGCGGAGGTGCGGCGCGACCCTGCGTCCCAGGTGAATCCCGACCCACGTGCAGATCACCATCGGGACAAAGCAGAGAAGGAACATCGCGAACGTTGGGAATGAGGCCATAGGCCGCCATCGTATGGCATGGCGATGGAACTGAACGTCGCTCGTGGCGTGCGCGAAGGGCAGGTCAAGAGTGGGCCTGCGAGCGGCGGTTGGCGGTGACGCGTGTGCGGGTCCTGCGACCATATTCCGCGATGGGAACGCCCGAGAACAGTCCAGAGGCTATCTCCGATGTCCTTTTTTGCCGCACTGAAGTGTGAAGCGACGCCCGCGCTGCGCGGACGCCCATTGACCCATGTCCGCCGATTGCCTGACATCGCACGAACAACGCCGGAGATCAATCGATGAAGCTCAAGGTCGCGCTGGTTGCCGCTGGAACATTGGCCGTTGGCTCGGTCGGTTACCTGATCGCGGGCCCATTGAATCCGCCCGGCGGCTCGGTCGCGTCGACGTACAAGACGCTGTCGGAGGTTGAGCCGCGAGTTGCGATCAACGCGACGAATGCGCCCGGCAACGGGGCCAACGTGTTCATCATCAGCCAGCCGGGCTCGTACTACCTGCCCGCGAATGTCACGGTGCCGAGCGGGAAGAACGGCATCCTGGTGAGCGCGTCCCGAGTGACGATCGACCTCAACGGCTTTGCGGTCGTCGGCAACACCGGATCGATCGAGGGGATCACGCTCAGCGGAAGTCCGGCGACCGTGAAGGTCAGGAACGGCTCGGTCGCCACCTGTGGGAGCAACGGGGTGAATCTGTCCACGGCCGTCGAGTGTGATGTCGAGGACATCTCGCTCTATGGCAACCACGGCTACGGGCTTTGGGTGGGCAACAACACCCATGTGCTGAACTGCTACGCGTCGAATTGCACGAACGCCGGGTTTCTTTCTTCGGGCGGCGTCTTCTTCCGCGATTGCACTTCGTATTGGAACGGCGTGGGATTCCAGTCGCAGCAGAGCGACCACTTCGAGCGATGCGCCGCGCAGTCGAACACCGGAATCGGGTTCAACATCAGCGTTGATACGAAAGTGGTGGATTGCCAAGCCGTCGGGAACGGATCGCAGGGCATCGTGTGCGCGAACGACAACTGGATTACCGGGTGCCAGGTACACGGCAACGGCGGCGCGAGCATGGCGGGCATCTGGGTCACGGGCGTGTACAACCACGTTGAGGGGAACGACGTGGTGAACAACGGGTATGGAATCTACGCCGGTGCCGCCAATAACTTCATCTATCGCAACAAGGTCGGGAGCAGCACCCAAGCGAACTTCTACGTCATCGCGGGCAACCACGTTGGTACGATCGGGGTCGCGGCGGCCAACGCGGCGCTGATCAACGGCAATTCGGGCGGCGGCATGGGCGCGCTCGAGAGCGACCCCAACGCGAACCTGGTCTATTGAGCACGGCGTCGAGCGAACGGAAGAGCGACCGAAGTCGCGGACGACATCGGTGGCGAGGCGCGTGGTCGACTGGTTGACCACGCCGCCCAGAGCCCGGTCCGGCAGACTTATTCACTTGTCAAAGACGCCGGGGTTGCGCCTCGGACGGGCTTGTCCGCGGCCTGGCCCAGGTGAGGGCGCGGGGTACACACACGCTCTCCACACAGGGGGCGGACGGACACTTTGGTGCGCACGGAAGCGGTTGTAAGTAGGCACTAGGCACTGGGCACTTGGCACCAGGGGACGACAGAAGACAAGGCCGCGGAGGGGGTTGCGCGCGGGGAGAGGGTGCGCGGAGATTTCTTTCTGGAATCTGGAAAACGGCCAAAAAGACGGACACTTTGGTGCGCACGGAAGTGGTTGTAAGCGGGTACTAGCAAACAGGTACTGGGCACTGGGAGGAGTCGAAGAGACGCAGAGACGAACCGAGGAGAAGTCGCTGGCGATAGTGGAGACGGAGGCAAATGCGCCCTCCCTCACGGTCGGGCTCCTGATGAGGAGACGAAGAAGTCGAGGAACGCGGGCGCTACGGACGCGCGGCGGCGAGCGAGAAGTCCGATGGCCGCGGGACCGGTCAGACTGAGGACACGCTGCGGTGAGGAATGAAAGGGCAAGTAGCCAAGGGCAAATGAAGGCCGCAAGAACGTGGTCAGGCCCGACAGAGCCCGGGCTTGGCCACGCCACCCGGAGTCACGCCACCCGGAGCATGTGAAACCCGGGACCAGCGGGCCACCCAAGTCGGAAGGTCCTGGCTGGCGCGTCGGCATGTCTAGGCGAAGACCCTTGCTGGCGCGGCGGGCTCGTTAGGGCGAAGAGTGCAAAGGCACGCCGCTCAGATCTGCATGATCTCTTTGGTCTTCTCGTCGACGCGCTTGTCGACATCTTCCTCGTACTTCTTGAGGAGCGACTGGATCTCTTCCTTCAGCGTTTCGATCTCGTCCTCGGGGACGTGAACGCCCGGCTGATTGCTCAGGGCTTCGGCGTGCTTGTTGGCGTCTCGCCGCCCGTTGCGCAGGATGACCTTGGTCTCTTCGCCGAGTTTCTTGACGCGGGCGGAGAGCTGCTGGCGGCGTTCGGCGGAGAGCGCGGGGATGACCAGGCGGATCTGCTTGGGCTCGACGATGGGGTTGAGGCCGAGGCCCGAGGCTTCGATCGCGTGGCGGATGGCGCTGATGGAGCCCTGGTCGAAGGGGCGGATGAGGATCTGGGTGGGCTCGGGGATGCTGATGGCGGCAAGCCCTTTGAGCTCGGTCATCGAGCCGTAGTAATCGACCTTGAGGAAGTCCACGAGGGCGGTGGTGGCGCGGCCGGTGCGCAGCCCGCGGAACTCGTGCTTGAGATACTCGACGGCCTTCTCCATCGCTTCTTCGGTCTCGAGGAGAATCGTGTCAGGATCGCTCATGGTGTGTTCCTTGTCAGGGGCGGAGAGCCGACCCTGGGGCCATCATACGTCGGTGGGTGGGGCCATCGGCGATGCGTGGTGGGGCCCGGCTGGCGGATGCGTGGCCAACAGGTTGGCCACGCCACCCGGAAGCAACCTGAGTCAGCCGGCCTGAATCAGCCGGCCGTCACGATGGTGCCGACGCTCTTGCCCTCGATGACTCGTCGGATGTTGCCCTTGACGTTGAAGTCGAAGACCAGGAGGGGGAGCTGGTGCTCCTGGCACATGGCCAGGGCGGTCATGTCCATGATGCTGAGGTTCTTGGCGATGGCCTCGGAGAAGGTGAGGCGGTCGTAGCGCTTGGCGGAGGGGTCCTTCTTGGGGTCGGCGGTGTACACGCCGTCGACCTTGGTCGCCTTGAGGATGACGTCGCACTCGAGCTCGATGGCGCGGAGCGAGGCGCAGGTGTCGGTGGTGAAGAAGGGGTTGCCGGTGCCGGCGGCGAGGATGACGACGCGGCCTTTTTCCAGGTGGCGGATCGCCCGGTTGCGGATGAACGGCTCGGCGACGGCCTTGATGTCGATTGCGGACATGACGCGGCAGTCAACGTCCATGCTGACGAGCTTTTCGCGCAGGGCCATGGCGTTGATCACGGTGCCCAGCATGCCCATGTAGTCGGCGGTGGACTGGGGGATGTGCCCGGCGGCGGCGAGGGAGGCGCCGCGGATGATGTTCCCGCCTCCCACGACGACGGCCACCTGGGCGCCCACCTGGCAGGCGTCCTTGACCTCGGCGGCGATGGCCTCGACCTCGTCGGGGTCGATGCCGAAGCCACCCGGCTTGCAGAAGGACTCGCCGCTGAGCTTCAGGAGGACGCGTTTGAAGTCGCTCCGGCGCTTCGAGGATGGGCCGGACTTGGGTGAGCGTTTGGTGGGCGGCATCGGGTCTCCTGTCGGTTCGGCGATTGAACGCCCCGCGGAATGGATCGTCAACCCGCCCGAAGTGGGAACCGGACGGGTTTCCGTCGGTAGTACACTGGTTGGGAGAACCGCCCGGCGGCAGAGAACGAACCCAAGGGGGGATGGCCGCGGGCAAGTGGGGCGGTGTCGGCTGGGAGTGCGAATGCCGACTCCGGCCGGTTTCCAGCGGGGGATCCGATCGGGCCGATACGGGTTATTACGATGGCGTCGTCGATTCCAAACCCCGGCAGCGAGAATCCGATCCTGAAGTCGGCGGCGAACCCGCTGATCAGGACGTGGGCGTCGCGGGTTTTGGTCGCGGCGTTGGTGATTTCGGTCGTTTTTCACCTGACGGGGCTGATGCTCGCGTCGGTGTATCGGCTGGGCCTGGGCGGCGGGCCGGGCACGGGAACCGGGACCAAGGCGCCGGTCGAGTTCGCGGTGGTGAGCGAGGCCGAACTCGCCAGCCTGCAGCGCGGGGCGGAGGTGATCTCCGACGTGCCCGCGCCGATCGGCGACGGCGTGTCGAGCGAATCGCCCGGAACGCGCCTGACGCTCGACGACATGAAGGCCTCGGACCTCCTCGGCGGCGGTGACGCGCCGGGCACGGCGTTCTCCGCGTCGGATATCAGCGGGAGCCTGGGCGACGGCGCGGTCGGGGCCGGCGCGGGTGGTGGCGGCGGCGGGGGAGGCGGCGCCAGCTTCTTCGGTGTCGAGGCCCAGGGCAATCGGTTCGCGTACATCGTGGACGTGTCCGGGTCGATGAGCGTGGGCGGCAAGCTCGAAGCCCTCCAGAGAGAGCTCTCCCAGTCGGTCAACCAGCTTCTCGAGACTTCGTCGATCACGATCGTGCCGTTCTCGTCGCAATTCGACGTGCTCGGCTCGACGAACGGCAAGGCGACGTGGATCGACGCGAACGATCGGAACAAGAAGGGCGTCGTCCGGAACATCGCCACGCTGCGGGCCAACGGAGGCACCAATCCCGCCCCGGCGTTCGTCATGATCTTTTCGATGAAGCCGCGTCCCGACGCGATCTACTTTATGACCGACGGAGAGTTCCCGGAGGAGGCCGCTTCGCAGATCATGGCCCTTAACTCGGAACTCAAGGTTCCGATTCACTGCATCTGCTTCGTGAGCGACGGTTCGGCGGACATGATGAAGGTGATCGCGCAGAAGTCCGGCGGGACCTATACGTTCGTGCCGGGCCCAAGGCCATGACGGAAATCCTCGGCGTCATTTTTCTGGCGGGGTCGATGGCGCAGGTCACGCTGCGCGATGGTTCGCAGCCCGGATCGCCGGTCGAGGCGGTGTCGATCGAGGGCGTGCGCATGGGCGGGGCGCTCCTCGGGCTCGATCGCGTGAGGTCGGTTGAGGGCGAGTTTGCCAAGCCTTGGGGCGTGATCGCGAGCGCGGCCGACGACGCGTGGCGCGTGCGCCAGCGATTCGAACGGGGCGATCTTGCCGGCGCGGAGGTCATCGCCGAGCCTTTGCTCACGCAGTTGGCGGGCAGGCGTGGGCCCACCGTGGCGATGGTGGCCGAGGTGTTGACACGGGTGCGCGTCAAGCGGGGATCGCAGACCGGGGCGCTGGAATCCTGGCTGGCGTGGTACGACTGCGGGAACGATTCCGAACCCTTGCCCTCAAGCTTTGCGCCGGACCTGGCGTCGCGCCGGGCGGTGCTCTCGGATCGCTGGCCCACGCTGTCGATCGACGCCGCCTCGGGATTGCTCTCGACGCTTCCGCCGATCTGGATCAACGTGCCGTCGGTGCAGGCGTGGGTGCGGTCGGGCGAAAAGCTGCGCGAGGGCGAGGAACGGCGTTCGACGGCGTATGAGCGTTTGTATCGTTCCGCGGCGAGGTTTGAGGTCGATGGCACGCCCGTCGATGTCGGCGGGCTTGAACTGAAGCTCGACGGGCCGAAGCTGGTTTCGGAAATCGTGATCGCGCGGGCGGGAGAGACGAATGCCCGTGAGGCGGCGCGGCGCGATCTTCTGAAGAGGCTGGAAGGTTCGCCACCGGCGTGGCTCGAGGCGTGGGTCCGGGCCGCGGTCGGGCGATCGATGCTGAAGGAGAGTGATCCGGAGGTTCGTCGTCGCGGCGTGCTGCATTTGCTGCATGTGCCGGCGCGTTTCTCTTCGGATTCGCCGTATCTGGCTGGGATCGCGTTGGCGGAGGCGGCGCGGGCGTTGCTCGAGCTGGGCGATCGTGACGGCGCGGACGTGATTCGCGCGGAGCTGCTGAGAGATCACCCGGCGCACCCGGCGCTCGACTGGCCGGGCGTGCGTGATTGGCCGGCTCGCGGTGGTCCAAACAGCGTGGCCGCGCCAGCGGCCGGCGCACACGCCGGGGGCACGCCATGACGCAAGCAGCCACGACAAGGCGGCGGGTCCTGCTGGGGATCGTGGCCGGCGCATCGATCGGCTTCAATGCGTCGACTGCGTCGCCGCCCGGGGGTGACGAGGCGCTCGAGAGCTACCTGGAAAGCCGCGATCTTTCGACACTCCTGGCGGCCCAGCTGCGCGGGCGGCTGGCGACGGCGTCGGGCGAGGCCCGCAACGAGATCGCGGAGCAGCTGGGGCGGGTGTACGTGCGGCAGATGTCGGCCGCGAAGACACCCGACGAGCGGCGCGTCATCGAGGACGCGGCACGGGTGCTGCTCGAATCGATGCCCGAGTCTTCGGTTTTTGAGCTACGGATCGATTTCGCGAAGACGTCGTATCTGCGGGCCGAGGACCTGATCGAGCGATTCCGCGTGCGGATCGTGGGGGAGGCGCAGCTTCAGGAGGCCGATCGGCTCTTGCGGCTGGTCGCGCCGCAGTTCCAGGACATCGCGAAGCGGGTGGGCCATCGGATCGAGCTGCTGGAGCGCAAGGAATCCGGGTCGCGCCAGGACGATCTGGAAGAGACCAAGGCGCAGCTGGCCGAGGCGCGCCGCGTTCGCTCGCTGGCGCAGTACTACGCGGGCTGGTGCGGGTATTACGGCGCGATGCTCTCGAACAACAAGGGCGCCGCGTTGAAGGCCATGCAGGATTTCGGATGGCTGTTGAACTCCGGCGGCGGAAAGATACCCGAGATCGATCGCGTGCCGCAGACACTTCTGAGGTACGAGCACGTGGCGAGGGCGGCCGTGGGAGTCGCGATGTGCGCCTCGCTGCGTGACAACGATGTAGAGGCGATGCGATGGCTCGATCTCATCGAGTCGACGGACGGCATTTCGCCGGCGTTGCAAGCCGAGCTGCTCTCGCGTCGCATGGTGGTGCTCGCGGGCGCCAAGCGATGGTCGGACCTGGAACTGCTGCTCAAGCGACGTTCCACGGATCGAAAGAAGGACCAGGCGCTGCTCTCGCCCTCCGAGGCGCGTCTGCTGGCGGTGCTGGCGCTCGACGCGGCGTCGGCGCAGGGGGACAGCGTCAAGCCCGGGCGGATGCAGATCGAGGCGTTGTCGCAGATCGCGCTGGCGGAACTCGTTTCGCAGGGACGCGTCGCCGACGTGCTCGACATCGTCAATCGTTACGGGACCAACCCCATCGGACAGGACGGATTCATCGTCGTGTACGTTCGTGGGCTGCAGTCGTACGAGCGTGCCCGCGATGCGCACAAGAAGCTCGACCCGGCCGCGACCGATCCCGTGAAGGACGACGCGGTCGCGAACCTGTACCGGCAGGCGGCGGAAGTCTTCGCCGCGGCGAGCGGCGCCTCGGACGCGCTCCGCTATTCGACCGACGCGGGGCGGGCGTCGATGCTCCGCGGGCTGGCGTTGTTCTACGCGGGTGATCTTTCGCGGGCCAGCGAGATCTTCACGAGCGTGGGGAACGCCGCGACCGACGCCAAGCTGAAGGAAGAAGCGTTGTGGTACGCGATCGTGTCGCTCGATCGCGCGGTCGAGGACGGCAAGAAGTCGCTGGTGGGCGAGCGTGATCGCGTCGCGACGCTTTTCCTGACGACGTTTCCCGCGTCGCCCAACGCGGCCAAGCTGCTCTTGCGTCGCGCGGGCGACGGGCTGATCCCTGATGCGAAGGTCGTCGACATCCTCCTCGCCACGCCGACCGATTCGCCGATGTTCGAATCGGCGCGGCGCCAGGCGGCGTTTGTGCTCTTCAGGATGCAACGCCGCGCCCCCGGCGATCGCGTGCTGACGCGCCGCTTCATGGACATCTCGACCGAAGCGCTTTCCCCGCTGATCGTGCAGTGTCGGCTCTCTCCCAAGGACAAAGACCTGCCCGCGACCGCGCTCCGGCTGGTGCGGCAGATCGCGGAGGTGGGCTTGTCGGCGTCGCCGCCCGAGGTCAGCACGGTCGAGCGGGTGCTGGCGCAGTGGAGCGATCTTGCGAACGAGCTCGGACTCGGCGGGAGCGGTGCGGCGGAGGAGCTCGCGTACCGACGCTTACAGATCGCGCTGGTGCAGGGAGATGTCGACACCGCGGTGGAGGCCTATGAGAAACTCGGCCCGAGCCAGTTCCGCAAGAGCGCGGAGCGGCTCTTGTACAAGCACGCGGTGAAGGCGTGGGAGGGGCAGCCAAGGTCGGTGGACGCGGCGCGGGCCGTTGTGCGCTTCGGCACGCCCGTCGCGGAGCAGCTCGTCGCGGGCGATCCGGCGTTCCAGCAGCCGGTGACGCTCGGCGTGTGCAACGACGTGGCGGCGGCCGCGGCGATCGTGTTTGAAGAGGGCAAGGACCTCGCGATGCGCGACGCCGCGATCAAGATCGATCGCAAGGCGTTCGAGGGCGGCACGCCTTCGGCGACGGCGGTGCGCCGCTTGGCGCGGCTGAGCGAGCACGCGGGAGACGCCGTGCTGGCGCTGCAATGCTGGCAGCGGATCCTGGGTGGCGTGCCCGGCGGATCGAGCGATTGGTTCGAGGCACGCTACGAAACACTGCGGCTCATCGCCGCGTCGGAGCCCGAGAAGGCCCGCCAGATCTGTGAGCAGTACCGCGTGCTGTACCCCGATTGGGGATCGAAGCCCTGGAACGACAAGATCCGCGAGATCGCGGTGCGCCTGGGTGTTGCGAGCACACCCGCGCCGGGCGGCACGAATCAGAATGAGCCCGCGGGAAGCACGAAGAAATGAGCGACTCTCGTCATGTCGAATCGCTCGTGAAGTTCCTGGGCGAAACTGCGGCGCCCGGGCACGCGTTCGCCGTACTGGGGCTTGAAAGGCTCGCGCACCCGGACCCGATTGTTCTTCGCGCGCTCAACGAGCAACTGGCCAAGGTCGCGGCTCACCCGCAGAACTCCACGCCAGAGGCGGATGAGGTCCGCATGATCCTGCACACGGCCGCGGCCCAGCTCATGTCGAAGCGGCGCACCGCGGAGCAGGCGCTGTCGTTGGGCGCACCGGGCGACGTGAAGAACGGGGCAAGCGAGACGAAGACCTCGCCGCGAGGGCTCATCGCACCGGTCGTGCTCGCCGAGATGCAGGTGATCGTCGCGCGTCACGGCGGGATGACGCGTGAAGCCATGGGCGAGCTGTCGGCGCTGGCAGAGCGTGAAGAGGTTGAACTCGCCGAGTTGGTGGAGGCGTTCGCGTCGCCGCCGGCTTCAGAGCCCGGGCCCGCCAAGCCGGTGCCGCGCGGCCTTTCGAAACCCGTCGCGACGCCGGTTGAACCGCCGCTGCGCCCGGAGGAGGTCGTTCGTTCGGGTGAATTGCCCGAGGACATCGATCCGGCGACGCGCACGCTCAAGCACGCGGTGATCATCGCGGGCGTTGCGGTCGTCGCGCTCCTGACGATGGCGGGCGTGGTGGTCGCGATCGTTCGCTCGTCGACGGCGCCGGCGAGCGTCGCCACGGGTCAGACGGGCGACGAGCAGGCCAAGCCCGATGCGCCGCGGGTCGAGTACTTTCCCGCTCCCTCGGACGACGAAAGAGCGGCGAAAGCAAAGGAAGCCGCCAAGGCCAAGGAAGCGGCCAAGCCCGCGCCGCTGGCGACGGGAGACGCGCCGGCGCTGGTGCATCAGCTCGGCACATGCCTGGAAGAAATCAACGTCGATGCGTCGGCGGCGACGGCGCGATTCGGCGATGTGCTGGGAAAGCTCGCGGAATGCTGGGATCAACTGGCGTCGGACCAGTTGCTCGCGGCCCAGGATCGGATTGTCGAATTTGTGTATCGCGTGGGGGGCGATGCCTCGAGCACGAGCGAGCTCGTGAAGGCGATCGGCGCGATGTCGGACGCTTCGATCAGCGCCAAGTCGATCACCAAGCGGGCGTTTGCGGCGGGCGTGTTCGCGAGGCTGTCGCGTGAGAGCGACCTGCCCGGCGCGATCGCGAGCGAAGTGAGCACGCGAGTCACGTCGCTCGGCCTGACCGGCGGCAACACCTTCGGCATGGGCGCCCGGGCCGCACTGGCGCGGGTGTCGACCGACATGGTCAAGGCGCTGGCGACCAGCGCGACGCCCGCGAACGGCTCACCGCCGGGGGCGGGCGATGACCCGTGGGCGGCGTGGCTGCGTCTGATCGACGCCGTCTCGGGCGCGGACGAGTCGGTGCGCGAACGTCTGATCGCCGGCGCGATCGAGTCGATTCTCATCGAACTCCCCGAGCCCTTGAACCCCGCGGGCGAGAGCGTGGCGAGGCGGCTTGTTTCCAAGCTCTCGTGGCGCGAGGACAGCCCGGCGCGGCGGCGGGTCATCGGGTGGTTCGGCGACGCCCGCATCACGCCCGAGGATCTGGCGTTGATCACGGATGTGATCGCGGAGAGCAGTGCTCCGGGCGTTGATCGCACGATGGTGCTAGCGCGGGATGCCGATCCGGCGCAGCGCGACCGTCTCCGCGAGGTGTACGAGGCGGCGTGGGGCGCGGGGGCGGCGCGCCCCAAGGACGAGTTGATCTCCGAGTGGATCAACGTCGCGAGGCAATACGCCGAAAGCACGGAATCGACCGCGACCGCGGGAGAGTCGTTGGCGCGAGCGGTCGTCCTCTCTCGACTCAACGAAGCGGCCGCACGCATCTGGACGGGCGAGGACATCACGCCCGCGGAAATCGTCAAGGCGCCGGAAGCGACCGTGACCAATCTGCTGAACCCCGGCGGCACCGGGACCGGCACGCTCTCGGGCGACGCGGGCGGCGAGTGGGCGTTGCGGTACATCTCGGCCAAGGCGCAGCCTTCGGATCGTTTGCGACTGCTGGGCGAGCTTGCGACGCGCGATTCGATCGGCGCCGCGGACGCGGAAGTGCTGATGGTCGAGGCGATCCGCGGCAATTCGTCCTCGATCCGTCGCGCGGCGGACACGGCGGTGAGGCGGCTTGCTCGCACGCCGCAGATCGTCAACGCGATGCTGGAGCAGGCGTATCTCTTGCCCAAGACCAGCGAAGTCGTGGACCTTGCGGAGCTGGTCTCGTCGTCCTCTCTCCCTCCCACGCGCGACGTCGGTTGGCGAGCGGCGGTTCGGCGGGCGCTGGTCGAGCGGCTGCTCCAGTTGCTCGCGTCCAAGGGCGACGACGGCGCGATCGACGCGCTGACGGAGCGGCTGGCATTGACCTACGCGGGCCGACAGGTGGCGGCGACGACCGACCGATTGCCCCCCGATGCGGCGGCCGGTCCTCCGATCGACACGCTGCGCAAGACGCTTTCCGCGTGGGATCGGTTGGCGCGATCGCTGACGGCGTCGGGGCGCGAGCCCTTGCGACTCGATCAGGTCGAGCGACGGGCCGAGGCGAGGGCCAAGAACGCCAGCGGGATCGTGCAGAAGTTTGCGGCGGATCAGGTCACGCTGGCCGAGACGATGGCGTACGCGATCGCGTGCGAGCGCCCGGCGCGGTCGGGCGACATCGCGAAAGTCCTCGACGAGCTTTCGACGCGACGTCGAACCGCGGAGCATGTGATGACGCAGTTGCGCGACAGCGAGCGGGCGATGCTCGAGCTCTGGATCATCCGGCTGGAGGGCGGGCGATGAAACGCGATCGCGTCGGCATCAGCGTGCTCACGCTTCTCGCCCTGTGCGGCCCGGTCCTGGCGCAGTCCGCCGAGCCTCCGAAGCCGGACCCAAGCAACCGCGACTCGGCCAAGCCCGCGGCGACGAGCACGCAGAGTCAGCAACCGGCGACGCAGCCGCCCGTGGTGTCCGCGCCGGCGTCATGGCGCGGCGATGCCGTGCTGACCGAGGAGATTCTCGGGAGGCTCAAGTTGATCACGCCGGGCGATCCGGAGTCGCTCTTACGGGCGGGCGAGGACTTCGTCGCGATGGGGTCGCCGCTTTCGGTGCGTGTGGCGAGGCGGATGCTCGCGGGCGCGATCGAGGTGGATCGCGCGAGCGTCGGCGGTCGCGTGGCCGCCAGCGCGTGCCTGCTCCTGGCGGAGCTTTCGACGAGCGAGCCCGATCGACGCTGGTTCGCCGCGCTGGCGCGTGCGATGGAAGCGGGGGCGGCCAATCGGTCATGGCTGCGACAGGGCGACGAGGCTTACAACGCGGAAGCGGCGTACAACGCGGCCTGCGTTGTCGGGCTCGTTCGCGCGGGTGATGGGCTTGCCGCACGCCAGCTGCTCAACGAGCCGGGCGTTCGACAGATCCTGCTCGATCACGAGCGATTGCTGAGCACGATCGGCGAGCCCGGCGGGCTGGCGTATCTCGAGAAGGAAGCGGCCCGCTGGCCTTGCCCGGAGTGCCGCAACGATCGCGTCGTGCGAACCGTTGTCGATCGTCAGCCTCAGTACAAGCTGTGCCCGACGTGCAGCGGAAACCCCGGGCCGTCGCTGGGTGACGACGCCGTCATCCTGCAATTGCGGCTTGAAGCGCGCTTGCTCCACGGCGTGCAACGCTCGTGGGCGGCGCAGCTCGCGGCGGACCACGGCCTGCCGCTCGATGATCCCGACCCCGAAGAACTGTCGAAGGTGCTCGGCTTTGACAGCCAGGCGTTCATTTTCAAGGACGGCGGCTGGTATCGCGTTGATGGAACGCAGCCCGGGCCGATCTCGCCCTTCGCGCCCGCCGCAAAGCCCAAGGACGGCGCTGCGCCGAACGATCCAGACGCAAGGCCGGATGCAAAGCCCGTCGCGCCGCAGGCGTCCCCGCCCCAGCAGTCCGCGGGTTGAGGCGTTCGACCGCTTTGGCTCTGGCCCGGCGTACACTCTTGCCCCGCGGATGAGCCGCGTGACAGGAAGGAACCGAGCCATGGCCGACGCCCCGCAGACCGCGCCGCAGACCAGCCCCGAGATCAAGCCCGCGACTCCGGCGGTGCCCGACGCCAAGCCGACCATCACGTTCGACGAGTTCGCCAAGCTCGATCTGCGCGTCGCGCGGGTGGTGGCGGCGGTGAATCACCCGTCGGCCGACAAGCTGCTGAAACTGACGCTCGACGATGGGAGCGGCACGCCGCGGCAGATCTGCGCCGGTATCCGCGCGGACTACACCGCGGAATCGATGGTCGGCAAGCTGATCGTGATCGTGGCGAACCTCGCACCGCGCGTGATCCGCGGCGAGGAATCACGCGGCATGCTGCTGGCGGCGAGCAATGTTCCCAAGGACGCCGCCGCGGACACGCCCCGGCGCGTTGTGGTGCTTAGCCCGTCGGCGGACATCGCGCCCGGCTCGATCGTGTCGTAAGTCGCGTCGCGATCAGCGTGAAATAGGCCGCACCTTCGCTTTGCGTCAGACCCGGCGGCCGAATCCGACCGATTGTCTCATGCGATGTTTGACGCGAACTGGTCTCAGCGATCGTCGCGATTGGGCTCGCGGGCCGAGAGGTCGCTGATCCAGCGATCGACCTCGTCGCTGATGCGTTGATCGCGTTTGGTGTGCATGTCGTCGATCTCTCGCTTCGCTTCGCCGATGCGATTCTCGAGCATCTTGAGCTCTTGCTCGCGCAGCGCGGCCCGCGCGTCGTACTGGGCCGCCACCGCGTCGCTGATCGCCTCTCGGGCCTGACGCTTGTCGTCGTCGGTCGCGTTCTTGTCGCGGAGCTTCACGCGCCACGAGCGGGCGGTTTCCTGAAGCGTCATGGCGGCACGGACATCCTCGACCTTGAGCTTGAAGAGCTCGGGCTGCGAGTGCTCGGTCGCTTCGAGCTCGCGGAACTTGGGCGCGAGCCTGTTGAGCAGGCCCTCGGCGGCCTGCGGGCTGTCCTTCATCGCCTCGCGGAATCGAGCGCCGATGCGCGGCATGTGCTCGTCGAGGAACTTGAGCAGGCGTTCGCGATCGTCGGGCGTGAGCGCCGCTCGCTCGCCCTTGGGGCCCGGACCCTGCGGACCCTGTTGGCCCCGCGGGGGATTGCCGGGCTCGCCTCGGGGCGCGTCGACGGGGCGATCAAGCCCGGGCGCGTTGTCGCGGGCGCCGCGCCGGAGTCGATCGCGGAATCGTCCGGGCATCGTCTCGCGACGGACTTCCGCGGGGTCGCCTCCTTCGTTCAAGCGTGCGAGCGCCTGCTCAAGGCGGGCCTGCGTGCGCTTGGTTTCCTCGATGCGGCGCGTCAGCTCTTCCTTGAGCTTCTCGCGATCGATGGGCGGCTGGCCCATCGCCTCGCGGTCTTCCGGCGGCGGGCGGTCCTGGGGGCCGGGCTGCACGGCCTGGTCCGGGCCGCGATCGCGATTCCCCGCTCGTTCCTGGCGGCGTTCGGGCTGGGCCCATGCGGCGCCGACGAGCAGCAGCGAGAGCGTCGCGCCGAGGAGCTTTCCGTGAGATGCGTTCATTCCTGACCCCCAACCTAACACGGGCCCGGATCGGCCCACGAGAACCGCGCGGACAACCGCGTGACTACAGCGACGCCTCCTCGATCACATCCAGCCAGTCCTGACTGGCCGAGCTTTGGCCAAAGTTGAGCGTGTCGGCGTCGAGCTTGTCCAGTTCGTCCGCGACGCTCGCGTCCGTGAAGGACGCGGTCGTTATGATCGCGTCGATGTCCTCTTCGAGGGCGGCGACACTCGGCGTCGTCGCGGCCGTGGGCGAGATCGCGGGCAGAGCCGGACGCACCGCGAGCCACGCCGCGCCCGCGCACGCCATGACGGCGATCGCGGCCGCGATGCGCAGGCTCCACGAGAAAGAGCTGACTCGTGCGACCGCGGGCGAAGCTTCAGCCGCGCCCGCCCTGGCGAGCAGAGCCTGGGTCGAGGCGAGTACACGGCTCTCGAGCGTCGTTGGTGCGCTCGATCGCTCCGCCTGCCCGAGCTGGTCGAGGGCGGATTCGATCACGCGATCGGCCGGATCGGGACCCGAATCGCCGGAGAGCCGCAGCTGGTTGTTCGTGTCGTTGCTCATGATTCGATCCCATCCCCCGTGGAGTCTTCCATCGTGTCGTCGCCGACGGGCGATGTGATGCCCGAGGCGTCGAGAAAAGTCCGGAGTTTCTTCAGCGCCCGGTGATGCCTCGCCAGAAGCGTCCCGAGCGGCTCGTTCAGAATCTCGGTCATCTCCTTGAAGGAGAGGCCCGCGTGATGCCGCAGTTCGATGACCTCGCGGTCGGCGTCGGAGAGTTCACTCAGCCCCTCGCGGAGCTTGGCGACGATCGACGCACCCAGGCCGCGGGTGGGCACCGGGGCCGCCAGGATCGGGGCGGCGGTGCTCTCGAGCGAGACGCCCGCGCGTTTGGCCCGTCTGGCCTCGTCGCGGACGCGGTTCATCGTGATGCGGAAGAGCCAAGGTTCAAACCGGCCCTGCTCGCTGTAGCCGCCCGCGCCCAGCGTGCTGGCGACGGTCGCGAAGACGGATTGGGTGATTTCCTCGGCCAAGACCGCATCCCCGCAACGGCTCTTGGCCAGCGCGAACACGCGTCGCGCGTACAAGTCGATGATCGACCGCCAAGCGTCGTTGTCGCCCGTGGATGCGCGCGCCAGCAAGTCGGCTAACCGTTCGCCCGCGTCAGGTTCTCGGTCGTCTCGGCTCGCCACGCGTCTCATCCATCGGTCAAACGACGATCCCGGCGTCTCATTGCTTCGTACCACGAACCTCACCGCGAAGTGTTAGGATTCCGATCATGCCCCCTGTCGTCTATTCCGTCTGTGCCACTCTGCCCCGGGAGGACCTGGCCCGGGACTACGTTGCCTGGCTGACCGAGGGACACCCTAGCCACATCGGGCGGGTGCTGGAGGGCGGGGCGACCGAAGGCTCTGCTTGGCGGGAAGTGGGGACGAGCGGGCGGCCGCGGATCATGGCGAGGTATGTCTTCCCGAGCCGGGAGTCATTTGACCGATACGTCCGGGAGGTGGCCCCGGCACTCCGGGCGGAAGGGCTGGCGAAATTCGGACCCCAGATGGGCGTTTCCATGGAGCGGAGCGTATCGGAAGGAGCCGGGTAAGCCCGAAGGCCGGGCTTGTGGGTGGTTGGCGTTCGAGGTTTCTCCCAAGTGAAGCAGATTTCCGACGAACAGCTCTTCGACTATTACCGGCGTGGCGAGGATTCCGCGCTCCGGCAATTGATCGAACGCCATCAGGAAGAGCTCCTGCGGTTCCTCTATCGCCTCATGGGCGACCGAGCGGGGGCCCAGGACGCCTTCCAGGAAGCGTTCCTGCAGGTCCACCTCTCCGCGGACTCGTTCGACAGTTCTCGGAAGTTTCGTCCGTGGTTGTTCACGATCGCGGCGAACAAAGCACGGGACATGCTGCGTAAGAGAGGACGCCGTCCCATGCTCGATTTGTCCGCTCCGGTCTCGTCTCGATCGGGCGGGGGGGGCGAGGACGGCGGAGGAACGACGTACATCGATCTGTTGGAGGTGGATATCCCGGCGCCCGACGCCGCGATGGATGCTCAGGAACGGGACACGCAAGTGCAGCGGGTGCTGGCGGAGATGCCCTTGCCGCTGCGAGAGATTCTGCTCTTGGCCTATTTCCAGCGATTGAGCTACGCCCAGATCGCGGAAGACCTTGGGATTCCGCTCGGCACGGTCAAGTCGAGGCTTCACGCGGCGGTGGCGGCGTTCGGAAAGAAGTGGATGGCGCTCGTGGCTGACGGCTCTGGAGGAGCCAACGGCGAGAGGGAGAACCGTGAGGAATGATCGAACGACCGAACCAACCCGAGTCCGGTGATGGGCGCGAGCCCGCGAATGGGCCTGATTCGGGCGATCGGCCCGACGGCTTCGAGGCGGCCCTGTCGCCTGCCGACGGGGCGGCCTTCGACGCTCTGATCGACGCGGGGTACGAGGTGTCGCGCGTGCCGGAGCAGCACCGGGCGCGGGCCGAGAAGTTGGCCGCGATGCTGGGCCTGCTGGATGTGCCGCTGAGCTTTGAGGGGCGTGACGAGACCGACGAGATCATGGCAAAGGTGCGCGACCACTCGCGCCCGCTGGGTGTTTCGCTCTCCGGCGACGACGTTCAGTTCATGGAACTGAACCCGCCCGAGCGCGAGATCATCGCGGCGGACTCGCGTGCGACGCGGCATGCCTCGCTCCGCGCCCTGGTGGTTTCCAAGAGCCCCGTGATCGCCTTCGATCAGGATTTGTGCGATCGCACGTTCGACCTGATCATGCTCGCGGAAGAGTCGCAGCGCCGTTTGCGGATGCCGGCCCCGACGGGCGGCGGATCGCGTTGGAACTGGCGCGAGCTGGTGACCATCGCGGCGACCCTGCTCCTGGGTGCTTCGGTGATCCTGCCGCTCCTTGCGGCGACGGAGCATCAGGCGCGTCGGGCCGCGTGCGCCAGCAACCTGCGCGATGTCGCGGGGGCGATGGGACAGTACGCGAACCAGTATCGGGACTCGATGCCGATCGCGACGGCGTCGCTGGGAGGCGGCGGCGATCAGCGTTGGTGGAACGTGGGCACGTCCGCGTCCAACTCCGCGAATCTCTACACGCTGGTTCGCGGCGGATTCGCGTCGCTCAGGGCGCTGGCGTGCCCCGGCAATCCGGTCGCCTGCACCGAGATGCACGACCCCCACGCGATCGACTGGAAGTGTCTCGACGAGGTCTCGTTCAGCTACCAGATCCAGAAGGGGAATGAGAGCTCCCGCCTGAGCGAGCCTTCGCGCACGGCGATCCTGGCCGACCGCTCGCCGGTCGTTCGCCGGGCCGTGTCGGGAGGCGTGATCTACCCATTCGAGAACTCGTGCAACCACATGCGCCAGGGGCAGGATGTCCTGTTTGCCGACGGCTCGGTGGTGTGGCATTCGACGCCGGTGCTGTCCAACGGCGACAACATATGGCTGCCCCGCGCGGTCGAGAACCAGATCAGGGCGGCCATGATGACCGCCGATCCGACGCTGAAGGGCGTCGAGGCACCGGATTCCGCGGCGGACGCGTTCCTCGGGCCGTGATCGGTCGGGCAGCCAGCCGAGATGTCCGGGGTGGCCCGCATGTTCGGTTCTCGATCGGATGCGGTGATTTGTCTGGAACTTGCTGGGGCGTCGGGAGAGGTCTACCATCCGGGCCCTGCCTGAGCGCTTCGGGTGTCGAATCCGAAGGGCTGTGGGTTGTCGTGACGTTTCGCGGGCGAGGGTTCGCCTGCCTGAGTTGGAGTGTTGGTGAAGCCATGAAGAACAAGAGCCACAAAGGCCTTCTGAAGCGGGTTCGGATCAGCAAGTCCGGCAAGCTCCGTCACCGCTCGGCCAATCACAAGCACCTTCGTTCGGGCAAGGGCGGCAAGCGTCTGCGTCACCTGCGTCAGGATCCGTACATGTCCAACGCCGACGCCAAGCGGCTCGAGAAGCTGCTGTTCCGTCGCCTGCGTGGTCGTGACCAGCCTCGTGCGGCGCTGCGTCGCAGTCCCTCGCCCGCGCAGAGCAAGGCGATGAAGGCCGAGAAGGCCAAGGCGTCGAAGTAATCCGATCGAGTTTCCCGTGCGCGTCGGGTTCAAGCCGTCGGGAGTTTCCCGTCGCCCCGCACGAGCCGGCAGTTTGGGAGTTTGTCCATGCCTCGCGTTCGTAAAGGCGCCGCTCGCGCCCAGGCCCGTAAGAGAATTCTCCGCACCGCTCGTGGCTATTTCGGCACGGGCAGCCGTCACAAGTACCGCGCCGAGAACGCGATCATCCGCGCTGGCGTGTACGCGTACCGCGACCGTCGCAACCGCAAGCGTGACTATCGCGCGTTGTGGATCACGCGAATCACCGCGGCCTGCCGCCTGCGCGACACTCGCTACAGCTTGTTCATGGGCGGCCTGCGTCTGGCGGGCGTTGTCCTGAACCGCAAGATGCTGAGCCAGGTCGCGATCGAGGACCCCAAGCTCTTCGATCGTCTCGTTGAGATCGCCAAGAAGGCGAGCACGGCGACCCCGGCCAAGGCCTGATCGGGCCATCGGGTTGAAGCAGAAACGCCCGCGATTGCGGGCGTTTTTCATTGGCGGCACTGGGAAGATGAGGTCGAAGAGCACGGACACGGGGAGGTGTCCGTGGCACGACAACCATGCTCACCGCATCTTGCGGGGGTTGTCGGCCGGCTTGCCGTCGGCGTAGGCCCAGATGGTGACGAGCAGCTTCTTCTTTCCCCACTGTCGGGCCTGCTCGTGGGTGGGGAAGAGCAGGTCGAGGCGATTGCCCTTGATGGCGCTGCCGCAGTCGAGCACAGGGACGACGAGGTCGCTGTCGTAGCCGGGGATGGTGAGCATCGAGCCGTAGGGAAGCACGCGCGGGTCGGCGGCGACGAGCTTGAAGCCGTTGGTCTCGACGGAGTGGAGGGTGGCGGTGATGCCGTCCGCTGATTCGCCGCAGGACCGCGAATCGGGCGAGTAGCCGGTGACGATCATCCACATCTGGCGCGCGGGCTTGATGGGGCGACCGTTGAACCAGCGGGTGTGTGGATCGAGCGTGTTCGGATCGATGTTCGCGGTCTTTTCGATCGCGCCGCCGGGGAGCTCGCTCGCGATCGGCTCGCTGAGCGTGGGGGGTACCGACGCGGCGACGGTGTCGGTGTCGTCGAGCGAGATGTCGTCGATGGCCGCCTGCGGGTCGATGGACGAATCGACCTCGAAGGGCTCGATCTCCATGGCAGCGTTGGCGGAGCCGGGGATCTCGACGACACGAGCGAGCGGCGGGGCGCTGCGCCATTCCTTGGCAAGGATGGCCGAGCCCACGACGAGTGAGAGCGTGGCGAGGGTCGCACCGGCCTTCAGGGCCAAGCGAGCCCAGCGCGAGCGCGCGATGGCGTTGCTGATCTGGAATTGTGGAAGCACCCACCGTCCTCCGGCAACCAGGGTCGCGAGGCCGATCGGCCCGACCCGGCCTAAGTCCCACCCAAGGCACGGGCGCGTCTCTGGTTGCGAGCGAAAGTGGAAAGAGCATACAACGGGGACCCGGTGCAAGCGGGCGATCTTCAGTTTCGCCCGGAAAATCAGGGCGATTTCGTGCGGTTTATGCCGATTGTGCCGATTATTCCGACGCAGGAGGCATCGATGAACGTCGATGTCCGGGACTTGCCCGGTGCTTGGCAGGGTGGGGAAAATCCGAAGCGCAACCGATGCCTGATAATGGACTTCAATTCTGGATTGTGACTGGCCTGATCGGGCTGTGCGGCGGGTTGGCCGGCGGACTGGCGGGCATCGGCGGCTCGCTGGTGATGTTGCCGGGGCTGGCGCTCTTCCTTGGGTATCACGACGCGACGCACAGCGAGCAGCACGTGTACCAGGCCGCGGCATCGGCGGTGAATGTGCTCGTGACGCTGCCGTCGGTGATGCAGCACCGGCGCGCGGGCGTGGTGAAGCGCGAGTGGGTGAAGATGCTGATGCCGATCGTCGCGGCGAGCGTCATCGCGGGCGTGCTGCTGTCGAATGTGATCGAGGGCACGCACCTGAAACGAATCCTCGCGGGCGCGATCGCTGCGTACTGCGTGTGGAATTTCATCCGCGTCGTGAGGAAATCGCCGGAGCGGGAGCACGCGGGCAACGCGCGCAAGGGCGTGCTTTCGCTGATCGGCGTGGGAGCGGGGATGTTCAGCGGGTTGCTCGGGATTGGGGGCGGCGTGCTGCTGGTGCCGGGGCTCGAGGTGTTCGCGAAGGTGCCGCTGCGCGTCGCGGTGGGTGTGAGCAGTTCCATCATCGTGGTGACGGCGGCGATCGCGGCGGCGATCAAGGGCGCGACGCTGGGCTCGCAGGGGCACACGTTCGCGGAAGCATTCCGGCTCGTGGTAGCGCTGGGGCCTCTGGCGATGCTGGGCGGATTGATCGGCGCCAAGCTGGTTCACACGCTCCCCTTGCGGGTCGTGCGGATCGTGCTCACGATCATTCTGTTCGGCGCGGCGATCCGGATGGCGATTTGAGGTCGGAGGTCGGGTTTTCTCGTGAGAATCTGGGGGATAGCGTGCGGAAGTCTGCGCACCCGTGGCGCACTACCCTGTATCAGACCCGTGCCTTGTGTTGGCGTTGCCCTGAGTGCTTGCGTCGTCACGAATCGCCGTGTGTGGCGATCGACCGAAACTGAAAAGGAATCACGATGAAACGTCCGCTGCTGTGCGTCGCTCTTCTGCTCGCCGTGTCCGGTTCGTGCCTGGCGCAGAACAGCGTTCCCGCGACCAAGATCGAGCCACCGACCAAGGCCGAGGAACCCAAGAAGATCGTGGGCGACGGCGTGGCGTTGTACGACGCGGCTCGTGACGCGGCGAAGAAGGTCAAGGACCTCTCCTGCAAGGTCACGAGCTCGTACGACGGACAGAAGCCGGTCGAGGGCGAGATCGTCGTCGTTTTCAAGGACGGCGCCGCCGGCCTTCCGATCGGGAACTACTCGCTCAAGGGCACGATGGGCGACAAGAAGCTCGCCGCGGTGTTCGACGGGAAGGTGCTGCGCACCATCGATCACGTTGAGAAGCAGCTGGTCGAGATGCCGGCGCAGAACGGCGTGGCGTTCCCGCGCGACGAGGCGGGGATGCTGGTCCCCAATTGGTATCTCGAGGCCAGGATGCCCGAGCAGCCCGGCGTCAGCGTTCGCTCGATCATGAAGGGCGAGCGCCAGGCGGTGGACGGCGTGGATTGCGACACGGTCGTTCGCACCCGCGTCATGGAGCAGGGAGACACGAAGTACATCCTAGCGGAGACGCTCGTCTTGGGCGTGGCGGACCACCTGCCGCGCCGGGTTGAGATGATCGTGACGCAGGAAGGCGGCGATGAGCCGGGCGAGAAGATGCGGAACGTGACGACGTTCCGCGACGTGAAGATCGACGGCGCCCCCGCGGACAGCGTGTTCGCGCTCGCGGCCCCCGAGGGCTACAAGACCAAGACGATGACCGCGGAGGAGCTGGCGAACGCCGAGCCCAAGCTGGCGGCAAAGGCCGGCGATACGGCCAAGGACTTTGCGCTCAAGGACGCGGACGGCAAGGTGTGGAAGCTCGCGGACTTCAAGGGGCGCGTGCTTCTCATGGACTTCTGGGCGACCTGGTGCGGGCCGTGCAAGGCCGCCATGCCGAAGATCCAGGCGCTCCACGAGAAGTACAAGGACAAAAAGGTCACGATCGCGGGCGTGAACACGTGGGAGCGCGGCAAGGACGAGAAGGCCGTCAAGTACATGCAGGACCAGAAGTACACCTACACGTGCCTCCTGGGCGGCGATGACCTGGCGAGCTCGTACAACGTGCCGGGCATCCCGACGCTGATTCTGGTCGACGGCGAGGGGAAGATCCTCTTTACGACTGTCGGAGTGAGCGACGAGGCCGAGAAGCAGATCGAGGAACTGATCGAGAAGGAGCTTGCGAAGGGCAAGTGAGGCTCGGTCGGGATCGCGATCTGAACTGAGTGAAATCGAATGCGGCCGCGGCGAAAGTCGCGGCTGTTTTCTTTGCGGCCGCCATTACACGTTGAAGTACTTCGCCTCGGGGTGGTGCACGATGATCGCGCTGGTCGATTGCTCCGGATCGATCTGGTGGTTCTCGGTGAGTTCGCACCCGATGCGTGATGGATCGAGCAGCGAAAAGAGCTTCTCCTGATCGCTCATGTCGGGGCACGCGGGATAGCCGAAGCTGTAGCGGCTGCCGCGGTAGTGCTGGGTGAAGAGCTCCTTGATCCTGGGCGAGTCTTCGGTCGCGATTCCCAGTTCCTGGCGCATGCGCTTGTGCCAGAACTCCGCGAGCGCCTCGGCCGTCTCGACCCCCAGGCCGTGCAGGTAGAGGTACTCCTGGTACTCGTTCTTGGCGTAGAGGGCCTTGGCGGCCTCGCTGGCGTGCCTTCCCATCGTCACGCAGTGCATGCCGATCACATCGACCTCGCCGGATTCAATCGGACGGAAGAAGTCGGAAATGCAGAGGCGGCGCTTGTCGGATTGGCGCGGGAACGTAAAGCGGAGGCGTTCGCGCCGCGGTGAAGTGGGGGAGTCGGACGGCGTATTCCAGATGACGAGGTCGTCGCCGTCGGAATTGCAGGGGAAGTAGCCGTAGACCACGCGCGGCTGGAGGATGCGCTCGCTCTTGCACAGCGACTTCACGCGGTTGAAGATCGGCACGACCTTGTCCTCGAGCATCGCGTCGTATTCGCGGTCGGACATCGCTCCCTTCTTGAATCCCCACTGCCCGCGGAAGAGCGCGACGGGATTGACGAAGGCATAAATGTCGTCGAGGTCGAGCGACTCGACCACGCGAGTGCCCCAGAAGGGAGGAGTGGGGACGGCGATACTCGTGCTCACGTCGGATCGGACCCTTGACGCAGCGGTCGATAGGCCTGTGCCCGTCGGAGTGGGCTCCGGTTCATCTCGGTTGCGCTGGGCACTGGCGAGTTTGGCGACGCGAGTGGCGACGATCAATTCCTCGGCCTTGGATCGCTTGCCCTGGCGTTCTTCGATCTCGAGCGCGAGCTGGCCGGATTTGCCCGAGGTGAGGAGGTCCATGATGCGCAGGCCGTCGAACGCGTCCTTGCCGTAGTAGCACTCGCCCTTGTATTTGGGTCGCAGGTGCCCTTCGCAGTAGTGGCGTGTGAGCGCGGCGCCGCCGAGGATGAGCCGCGGGCGATCGGCGCCCTGGTTCAGCTCGTCGATATTCTCTTCCATGACGTTCACGGACTTCACGAGCAGGCCGGAGAGCCCGATCGCGTCGGGCTTGTGCTCGTGGTACGCGGCCATGATCTGCGGCAGGTGCTGCTTTATGCCGATGTTGATGACCCGGTAGCCGTTGTTGGTGAGGATGATGTCGACCAGGTTCTTTCCGATGTCGTGGACGTCGCCCTTCACGGTCGCGAGCACGATCGAGCCCTTGGCGGCGCCCGATTTCTTCTCCATCAGCGGCTCGAGCTGCGACACGGCCATCTTCATGACCTCGGCGGATTGCAGCACGAAGGGGAGCTGCATGCGCCCCGAGCCGAAGAGCTCGCCGACGGTCTTCATTCCGTCGAGCAGGTGGTCGTTGATGATGTCGAGCGGCGGGTACTTCGCGAGGGCGGCGTCGAGCGTGTCCTTCAGGCCCTGCTTCTCGCCGTCGATGATGTGGGCGCGGAGCTGTTCCTCCACCGTGAGGTTCTTCACCACGCGCGTCGTTGCCGCGGCGGTTGCGTCCTTGAAGAGCTCGATGAAGCGGGCGAGCGGGTCGCCATTCTCGCGCCGGTCATAGATGAGGTCGAGCGCCGCGGCCCACTGCTGGTCCGGGATCTTGTTCTGCGGGAGGATCTTGCCGGCGTGAACGATCGCGCCCGTGAGACCCGCGTCGCGGAGTTCGTGCAGGAATGCGGAGTTGAGCACGAGGCGGGCGGCGGGGTTCAGGCCGAACGAGACGTTGGAGAGGCCGACGACCGTCTGGCACTCGGGGAACGCGGCGCTGATGCGGCGGATTCCGTCGACGAGCTCGAGCGCGCTGCGCCGGTCGCTCTCCATGCCCGTCGAGATCGGCAGCACGAGCGGGTCGAAGAGGATGTCGGCGGGATCAAGCCCGAAGACGTCGACCGCGCGACGCAGGCCGCGCTCCGCGATCGAGAACTTGCGATCCGCGGTGCGGGCCATGCTGGCCTCTCTGTCCTCGTCGATCGAGCCGATCACGACCGCGGCGCCGTAGGTCTTGGCCAGACGCATCACCTCGTCGAACTTGTGCTCGCCCTCTTCGAAGTTGGCGGAATTGATGATGCACTTGCCGCCCGCGTGGCGCAGGCCCGCCTCGATGGTCTTGATCTGGGTCGAATCGAGCATGAGCGGCGCGTCGGCCTGACGCACGACGCGCTTCACGATCTCGGCCATGTCGCGTGCGTTGTCGCGCCCCGCGTAGTCGACGTTGAGGTCGAGCACGTGCGCGCCCTCGCGCAGCTGCTCCTTGGCGAGGGAGGCGATCGAGTCCCAGTCCTCGGCCTCGAGCAATCGCTTGAACGCCTTGCTCCCCGAGGCGTTCATCCGTTCTCCCACGATCAGGAACGAGCTGTCCTGGCGATAGTCCGCGACGGAGTAGAGCGAAGTGACACCCTTCGGTAGAGAAGTGGTCGGGTGGCGAAGTGGCGAAGTGGCGGAGTGCCGGCGGTTCTGCTCAACGCACTCGGCGAGGAGCCTGATGTGATCCGGGGTCGTGCCGCAGCAGCCGCCGACGATGTTCACGCCGTCCTGCTCGATGAAGCGCTGCATCGCCTCGACGAACGGCTGGGGCTTGAGCGGGTACTCGGTTCGGCCTTCGTGGAGCACGGGCAGGCCGGCGTTGGGCATGACCGAGAGAGATCGCGCAGAGGATCGCCAGTGCTTGCCGAGCCAGTGGACGTGCTCGGTCATTTCCGTGGGGCCGGTGGCGCAGTTCAGCCCGAGCGACATGATCGGATACCCCGCGAGTGCGGTGGCGGCGGCCTCGATCGCGGTCCCCAGGAGCATCGTGCCGGTGTTCTCGATCGTGACGCTCGCCATGATCGGGATGTCGAGCGGCGACTTGTTCTTGTCCGCGAGCGCCGCGAGGGCGGCGTTGATTGCGCACTTGACCTGAAGGAGGTCCTGGCAGGTCTCGATGATGAGGAGATCGACGCCGCCATCGATCAGGCCGCGGGCGCACTCGCGATAGGCGTCGAGCATCGCGTCCCAGGTGGTGTTACCGAGCGTGATGAGCTTGGTGCCGGGGCCCATGGAGCCCGCGACAAAGCGCGGCTTGTCCTTGGTGGAGTGCTTGCGTGCGGCGGCCCGCGCGGCTTCGCCGGCGGACTTGGCGATCTCGTAGGTGCGATCGGCGATGCCGAACTCCGCGAGCACGAGCTTGGAGCCGCCGAAGGTGTTTGTTTCGACGACGTCGGCGCCGGCCTCGAAGTAGCGCTGGTGGATGGACTGGATGACGTCGGGGCGCGTGGCGGAGAGGATGTCGGTGCAGTTCTCGCAGCCGCAGTAGTCGCGCTCGAGCGAGAGGTTGACCTTGTGGATCTGGGTGCCCATGCCGCCGTCGAAGACGACGATGCCGCGGGAGAGACGCTCGAGGAATGGGCTTGGCATGGGGGAGTATAGCGTCCATCCGTTGATCCGGATAAAGCGATGGATACTCAAGTTGGCATCTTGAAGTGCGAGCGGTATCTGGCGGGCGAACACAGCCTCATTTGAGGAGAAACGAGTCCGCTTGCGATTCCGGCAGCGGCTGGATATACAGGACATGTCGGTCGTCTTGTGACTGCCGATTCAGCGTGGCTGGAGAAAGGTGGTCCCCGTGAAGTTGAGATCTCTCGTGGCGGCCGGGGTGCTTGTGTCACTCTGCATGGCGTCGACGGCGTCGGCCCAGTGGGGGCGAGCGCTGCTCCTCCAGAGGTTCGAGTCGCCGACGCGGATTACGGTCGACGACAGCGGGCGGATGTTCGTCACGGACTACAACATGAAGGCGGTCGTGCGAATCGACCCCAGCGATCGGCGGTATCTGTCGTCGATGCGGGTCGAAGGAAAGGCGACGGGCCTGGCCGCGGGTGGCGGAAAGGTCTATGTCGGCAACGAGACGCTTGATCGGATCGAGATGTTCGATGTCTCGGGCGTATACCTCGGCCAGTTCGGAGGCATCGCCGTTACCGATCCGACCGAACTTGCGATCGATGCGGAGCATGACCGGCTTTTCGCGGTTGACACCGGAGCCAAGTGCATCCGCGCGTTCTCGCTTGGAGGCATGGGAGCGCTGGTCTCGACCATCTCAGGGCCGGGGCTCGCGAATCACTTGCTCCAGCACCCCACGGGGCTTGCGGTCGACGCCGCGGCGCAGGAGGTCTACGTCGCGGATGGTGGTGACATCGATAATCTGATCGAGCCACGCATCATCGTCTTCGGTTACGACGGCACGTACCACGGGATGATTTCCGGGAGCGGTGGTACGCAGGGCTACTACTTCTCGAAGCCCCAGGGCCTGGCGCTCGGTGAGTCCGGGCATGTCTTTGTCGTCGACGCGTTTCTGGGGCGGGTTGCCGTCATGGACCGGGCGACAGGCGAGGAAGTGGCGACGGCCGGCGAGTTCGGTCAGAAGCCTGGGCAGCTACGCCTGCCGCTGGACGTCGTGATCTACGGCGAGAACAAGGACTTGTACATCACCAGCAACCAGACGCGTCGCGTGGAAGTCATCGCGGAAGGGGGGAAGAAGTGATGAACCGAACTCTTCTTGCGGTGGGCGTTGCGGTGGCGGCTGTGGCGGGCCTGACGCTCCTGGCGGGCCTCGGACGCCCGTCGAGCGTGCCCGTATCCATGCTGAATGCGAAGCACAATTGCTCGGACTGCCACGTGGCGCACAAGGGATCGTCGCCGAACCTGCTGATCGGCACCAACGTTGAGGTGCTCTGCCTGTCGTGCCACGGGCCTGCAGGCTCGTCGCCCGTGAAGGCGAAGAACCACAAGGGGCACACCTGCGTCGTCTGCCACAATCCGCATGATGGCGAGTTCAATCGCTTCGGCAATCGCAACCTGAAGATGATGCGGGCGATCGTGACGCCCAAAGATACGACCCTCCAGCGTCCGGTCACGTTTGAGAGCCGAGGCACCGACGTGGGCGAACCGGCACTCCACTCTTTCTGCGACAAGGACGGCGATCACGACGGCATCTACGACAACGTCTGCGACACTTGCCATCGGAGCAGCCCAGACTGGCACCGCTACACCGTCACGACTTCGCACAACCACAACTCGGGGCGGACCTGCACAAACTGCCATTTGCACGCCGACGGATTCAAGGACTGATCGAGCAAACGCTCAATTTCGCGAAGTGTCGCGTGCAACAGCATATGAAAAACGCCGAGGCAATTGCCCCGGCGGTTCTTTATGGTGTTTCGGCCCGAGCCGCACGCTGTTTCGGCCTGTGGATTTAGCGGCGTCGGCGCGAGGCGACCAGTGCGAGCCCACCAAGGGCGAGCGTGGCGGGCGCGGGGATAGCGACAAAGCCCGTGCCATTGCCTAGAACGCCCGTGGCGGTCGCGAGCGTGGTGAACGCGCCGGTGGCGGTGTTGAACTTGCCCATACGGAGCGTGTTGCCGGCGGAATCGGGGCGGAGCGCGCCGTAGAGATCGCCTTGGATGAACTCCAGGCCGTTGTTGAGGAAGCCGAAACCGACGGCGCCGATGTTGGTGGCGTTGTTGCCCGGGGTCCAGCTCATGAGGCGGTTGTTGGTGGCGTCCGTGAGAAGAAAGCGGTCGTTGGCGCGGTCGAAGGCCAAGCCGCCGCCACCCGTGACGTTGACGCCCGTGGACCAGGTCTGCGTGATGGAGAAATCGGTGGAGCTGAGCTTGCGAACGCGGATGGGATTGGCGGAAGCGTCAACGCCGTACATGCCGTCATTGCCGAACGCGAGTGAGCCGACGCTGAAGGTGGTCTCGCCGATCTTGACGAGTGTGGCGGCTCCGGAGGGGTCGTCCATGCGATAGACGGCCCACTTTCCCGCGACTGGATCGGCGGCGCACGCGACAATGCTGCCGCCGCCCGCGCCCGGGATGGAGAAGCCGCCGGGTACGAACGTGAGCGACTGAATGTCTGCGGACAAGGTGATCGGCGCATCGACGTTGCCGATCGAGTCGGCACGGAACAGCTTGTTGCCGTCGGTCGCCATGAACTGAACGACGCCGGCGGAGGCCGAAGCAATGACGGCGGCCGACAGGGCCACAGCCCCAACATGAATCCTCTGCATCTGTCTCTCCTCTCAAGAAGAATGGGCGGAAGGCCTCATGATAAAGGAGAACTGCTCATCCGCCAAACCAAAAGACGTCAGATTTGAGCCACCGGGCCTGTCGGCGCGGGCGGAAACCGCTGCTTGTGGGGCCGGTACACTGTTGGAGTCCGGTGTCTTGGGTTTGTTTGGACGTCTTGAAAGGGATCGCAATGAGCCAGGGTGCGCCGCCGGTGCTCGACTACGACGTGGACATGATCGAGCCGCCGAAGTGGCCCAAGGCGGTCGGGATCACGAGCATCGTGATCGGGGCCGTCATGATTGGGTGCGCCGGGTGCGGCGTGATCGGTGCGATCTTCGGCCAAGCGATGATGCCGCCGGAGATGAAGAACCAGATGCCGCCGAGCCAGATTTCGCCGGGGATGATGATTCACATGGCGGCGGGAGTGGCGGCGGACATCCTGCTCATCGTCGCGGGTGGCATGACGCTCGGTCGGAAGCTTGCGGGGCGGCATCTGCACCTCGCGTACGCGGGGTTCGCGGTTGTCCTCTTTGGAATCGGCATATGGCTGCAGATTCAGCAGCAAGCGGTGATGCAGCAGTGGGCGTCCCAGAACCCTGACAATCCAACGGCCAAAGCGATGCAGGGACCAATGGGGAGCATCGGGCTCGTCATTGGGATTGTGATCGGGGCGCTCTTCGGGCTCTTGTATCCGCTCTTTCTCATCATCTGGTTTGGGTTCGTGAAGCGGACCGAAGAATCAATGACCGGCGGCATCGAGCGGCCCAACCCCGCCGCGTGAGTCGGTTCTGCTATTCTGGACAAGGATGATTCTGTTCGCGGGCGAGCGCCCGCGTTGTTCACGTTGACTCGGCTGGCGGAGGTGTCGGATGTCGGAACTGTCTCGTCGTTCGTTCGTGAATGTCGCCGCGGGCGCCGCGATCGCGGCCGTGGGCTCGGCCTCGGTTGCTTCGGCGGCGATGGGTGCGCCAACGCGTGCCAACGCAGCACCCACGCCCGTGAAGCCCAACACAGGCCCGCGCAAGCTCCGCAAGGCCGTCGGTTTGGGAATGTGCGGCGATGGCGCCAACGTGATGGAGAAGTTCAAGATCATCAAGGACGCTGGCTTTGATGGTGTGGAAATGGACAGCCCCGGCTCCATCCCCATGAGCGAGGTCGCCAAGGCCATGGAGGCGACGGGCATCAAGGTCCACGGCATGGTGGACTCGGTCCACTGGCAGCATCACCTCAACAACCCTGACGCCGCGGTCCGCCAGAAGGGCCTCGAGGGGATGATCCAGTGCCTGCGCGACGCGCACGCGTGCGGCTCGACGAGCATCCTGCTGGTTCCCGCGGTGGTCAACGACAAGATGCCGTACGACAAGGCCTGGGAACTGTCGGTCGAAGGGATCAAGAAGGCGCTGCCGGTCGCGGAAGAACTGAAGGTTCAGATCGCGATCGAGAACGTGTGGAACAACTTCCTGCTCAGCCCGATGGAAGCGGCACGCTACGTCGACGAGTTCAAGTCGCCGTGGGTGAAGTGGCATTTCGACATCGGCAACATCGCCAGGTACGGCTGGGCCGAGCAGTGGATCCACATCCTGGGCAACCGCCTCGCCAAGCTGCACATCAAGGAATTCAGCCGCAAGAAGATGAACGACAACGGCACCTGGAAGGGCTTTGAGGTCGACCTGCTTGAAGGCGACAACAACTGGCCCGTGGTGATGAAGGCGCTCGACGACGTCGGCTACACCAGCGGCGAGGGCGGCTGGGCGACGATCGAGATGGGCGGCGGCGACGTGAAGCGGATGCAGCAACTCTCCGAGATGCTCAACAAGATCATCGCGAGCTGAGCTGCTGGGATTCTCGCGTGGTTCGGCCGCGGCGAGTGAACATGAAGTGCCCGGACGATATCGAGAGCCCCGACGCAAGTCGGGGACTTGGCTTGTCGTCGCACGTTCCCTGCCCGGTCGCGCCGGTCTGGCGTGCTACCGGTGGTGATGCACGTCCCAGCCCAGGTAGGTCGAGAGCGCCTCGCGGATCGCGCCGGCGCACAGGCTGGGCGTGATCGCGACGTGGTGCTCAAAGCCGTTCTGGCAGATGTAGCGGAGCAGTTCCTGGAAGCGCGGGACCTGGATCACGCCGACGCCGCCGAAGGTGTTGAGCGGGTCGCTCGTGAGTTGTCCCTCGCCGAGGTAGGCGCGGACGCGTCCCTGTTGGTCATCGGTGCCCACGCGGAGGTACGTACACGGCGCGGCGGCGACGCGCCCGACGACCGTGCCATAGGTATTGTCCTTGCCGACGGTCCCCGCGATGATCTCCTGATAGTCCATGGCGGGCGCGTTATTGACGAAGATGTCCTTGGGCAGGTTGGAGCAGTGGAAGACGACGCCTTTGTCGGGGTCGGTGCCGTAGTTGTTGTTCCAGTCGACGAGCGCGGCGGGCTTCTGGCTCGCCCTGGCGAGGGCGACCATGGCGACGGTGCCGACGACGTCGACCTCGCAGGCGCTGGGCGAGAGATCGTTGGACTGCATGCTCATGAGCGTGCAGGGAACGACCCCGTAGAACTCCTCCATCGCGGTCCAGCACTGGATCGCGGTGGCGTCGAGGCGGGCCTGCTGCTTCCACTCGTCGAGCACCACGCCGAGCTTGGCCATCTTGATGACCGGGAGCTGCGGCACGTTGCCGGTGTTGACGTAGCCCTGGATCGACTTGAGCTTGGCGGCGACGCGCGGGTCGGAGTCTGCGAGCTTGTTGACACGCCCGAAGAAGTCGAAGAGGTCCATAGTCTCGACGCTGATGCCGGATTGCTCGAGGAGTTTCTCGCTGTAGCGGACGGTATTGAACGCGGTGGGGCGGGCGCCGAGAGCGCCGATTCGCAGGCCGCGCATCGCGCGCACGACGCGGCAGGTGGCGGCGAAGTCCGCGAGGTCGGCGGCGAAGGTGGCGGAGCGCGGGTCGTCGGTGTGCAGGCGTGTGAGCGTGAAGGGGATGTCGTACTGGCGCAGGTTGTTGCAGACCGACATTTTGCCGCAGAAGCTGTCGCGACGGTCCTTGATGGTCATCCTCGCGGGGTCGTCGTTGAACGCGTGGACGAGTACGGGGACGCGCAAGTTCGACCAGCGGAGGGTGTTGGCGACGGCCTTTTCATCTCCGAAGTTGGGGAGCGTGACGATCACGCCGTCGATCTTGCCCGCGTGGGCCTTGAGCTGGTCGGCGGCCTTCTGGGCGTCGTCCAGCGATTCCACCGAACCAAAGCGGGTGTCGGCGGTCGAGAGCGTGACGACATCGAACCCGGCCTTGGCGAGCACGTCGAGCATGTCGGCACGCCCGGCTTCGCAGAGGTGGCCGGGGAAAAAGCCGCGGTTTCCAACGACGAGGGCGATGCAGAGCTTCTGCATGGGGTGTTCTCCGAGTGGCGGGTCAGGGTACCTGAAGAGGCGGGATTGTGGAGGGGCGGGTGGGCTTGCGTCGGGGTGGGTTTGTGCTAACATAGTTATTGAGCTTTAGGAAGTAAAGCCTTCCCCAGAAGGCCTCGAAGGGAAGACCATGGCGACCCCCTCATCGCTCCGGCGGATCAACCAGCGCAAGGTCGTGCGGGCGCTGCTGTCGGTCGGCACGGCGTCGCGCGCTGATCTGGCGCGACTGACCGAACTCTCGCAGCCCACGGCCGGCAAGATCGTCGATGATCTGTTGGCCGCGTCGGTGCTCGAGGATGCCTCGCTCGGCGTCGATCCGTCCTCACGCAGCGAGCGCCCCAAGATCGGTCGCCCCGGCACGATGGTGCGTCTCAATCGTTCGCGTACGCGATTCCTTGCGGTCGAGATGGGCGTGGTTCGCACGCGGGCGGCGTACCTGCCCGTGGCCGCTCAGCGCGAGGACCAGTGGACGCACGAGATTCCGACTCCCAAGAGCCCCGAGGAACTGCTCTCAAAGCTCGGCAAGGCCCTGCCGCGTGATCCGAATATGCCGCTGGACGCGATCCTGGTGTCGATGCCGGGGGTGGTCGATGAGGCGGGCGGGAGGAGCCTGCTGTGCCCCAACATCCGTTGGATGGAGCGGGTGAACATTTCGCGGCTGCTGCGAGGGCTGTTCGACGCGCCGACCGTGGTGGTCCAGGAAAATCGCGCGATGGCGCTCGGGCAACTGGCGCTCGACCCGGACGGCGACGACTTCCTGCTCGTGGAACTGGGCGATGGCGTGGGTGGAGCGGCGGTCGTGCGGGGCCGCCTGTACAACGGGCCGCTCCCGCTCTCGGGCGAGCTTGGGCACACGCCGATCATCGGCAACTCGCGCAAATGCGGTTGCGGCTCGACCGGCTGCATGGAAACGCTGCTCTCGCAGAACGGGCTGATCGCCAGCTTCGCCGAGGCCAACAAGAAAGCGCCGAAGACGTGGGCCGCGGTGAAGAAGGAAGTTGAGGAAAAGGGCATCCGCCCTTGGCTGTCGAAGTCGCTCGAAGTGGCGGGCGCGACGATCGCCGGTGCGATGAACGTGCTGGGTGTACGGCGCGTGGTCATGAGCGGGTGGATCAACGACCTGCCCGAGGTCGTGGCCCATCAGCTCTCGTCGTCGATCTCGCGCGGCGCGATGTGGGGGCGATTCGGCGAGGTGGCGGTTGATATCAGCGATCGGCACCGCATGGCCGGGCTCGTCTGGGCCGGGCTGGATCGCGTGATGTTCCCCGTGACCGACGAGAGCATGGCACGAAGCAACGGCGGCGCGGTCGCCGAGGACGCGACGGCACTGGCCTGAGCCTTTTCTTTCGCGCTCCAACCCCTCACCCGCGACCCACGGAGCGGCCATGAGATCAAAGCGATCGAGGATTCGGGCGATGGTGTCGGCGTGCCGCACGCGGCTGCGCGGGTCGGCCATGGCGGGAGCCGCGGCACTGCTGACCACCGCGGTTTCAAACGCGCAGCCCGGGCTCCCGGCGACCGCGAGCGACGGGAATGGCGTGCGAGTGCCGAACGCGATCGCCCGCGCGATGGAGCCCATGCCCATCGGGAGCGTGGAACTGGGCGCGGGGCCGATCAAGGGCGCGTTCGAGCTTAGCGTGCGATACCTGAAGTCGCTCGACCCCGACCGGCTTCTCTGGAGCTTTCGCAAGACGGCCGGCCTGCCCGCGCCCGCGACACCCTACGGCGGATGGGAGGGCGCCGAGGTCGAACTCCGCGGGCACTTCGTCGGGCACTACCTCTCTGCGTGCGCGAGGGTGATCGCGCAGACTGGCGATGCGACGCTGAAAGCCAACGCCGCCAGGGTGGTCGCGGGGATCGCCGAGTGCCAGGACAAGCTTGGGGACGGCTATGTTGCGGCGTTCCCGAGCGAGTTCTTTGATCGCGTCGAGGCCGGCAAGGCGGTCTGGGCGCCGTACTACACCTTGCACAAGATCATCCTCGGCCTGTGGGAGATGCACGCGTACGCCCGCGACGGAAGGGCGCTCGGCGTCGTCACCCGCCTGGTTGACTGGGTTGACTCCCGATGCGCGAAGCTCGACGATGCGCACATGCAGACGATGCTGGGCAACGAGTTCGGCGGCATGCACGAGGCGCTGCTCAACGTCTACAGCAGCTCCGGCAAGCGAGAGCATCTGAAACTCGCGGGACGATTCCAGAAGCGGGCGTTCCTGGAGCCCTTGGCGCGGGGCGATGACCCGCTCGCGGGCATCCACGCCAACACGCACCTGCCTCAAGTGATCGGCCAGTGCCGCGAGTACGAACTGACGGGCGACGAGAATTCGCGGCGGATCGCCGAGCAATTCTGGCGGACGCTCTGGACGTCGCACAGCTACGCGACCGGCGGTTCGAACAACGGCGAATACTGGGGCCCGCCCAATCAGCTCGCCAACTCGCTCACCGCGACCAACCAGGAGTTCTGCACCAGCTACAACTGGGAGAAGGTCAATCGCTCGCTGCTCACTTGGAGCGGTGATACACGCTACGCCGACATGATCGAGCGCGTCTTCTACAACGGGATCATGGTCTCGCAGCATCCCCAGACCGGGATGTTCATCTACTACATGCCCCTCAGGGCGGGGTTGAGGAAAGAGCACGGCAATGCCGAGGACACTTTCACGTGCTGCTATGGCACCGGCGTCCAGGAGTATGCGTCGCTCGCCCAGAACATCTACTTCCACGCGAAGGACACGATCTTCGTCAACCTGTTCGTCGATTCGAGCGTGAACTGGTCTTCGTCCGTCGGATTGGTCAAGCTCACGCAGACCAGCGCGTTCCCGCTGGTCGAGAGTGTGATGTTCAGCGTTGAGCCTGAGCATGACGCTGAGTTTGGCGTGGCGATCCGCGTGCCGTCGTGGTGCGAGGGACGGGCCGCGTTCAGCGTGAATGATGAACGGCTGGAATGTTCCAAGGACATCGCTCGTGGCGGATGGATGACGATTCGCCGTAGGTGGAAGAAGAACGACACGATCCGGGCCGCCTTCCCGATGTCGCTCAAGGTTGTCGCGATCAACGACGACCCCAATCTCTGCGCGATCACCTACGGCCCGATGGTGCTCGCGGGGCTTGTCGGCACGGAGCAACTGCTCCCGGGCGTTCCGACGCCGCCCATCACGGGCGACAAGCTCCGACCGGAATCGTGGCTCGAGCGTGTGCCGGGCAAGCTGGAATGGCGAACGCGCGGCCTGCCGAGCGATATGACGTTCAAGCCGCTCCACACAATTGTGGACGAACGCTATGGCGTGTACTTCCCGTTCGGTGCGCCCGGCGGCTCGCGTCAGAAGGCGTATGAGCAGGCGATCGCCGAATCGCGAGAGCGAGATGCACGCACGCTCGATCGCGTTCTGATCGGCGATGATGCGTCTGAAAGGGCGCACGCGATGAGGGCCGAGCGATCGGCCGCGGGCGTGTTCAATGACTATCACTGGAGGCACGCGGAGAAGCCCGGCTTCTTTGAGTACACGATAAAGGTCGATGGCTCGAAGGACAATCGCCTCTCCGTGATGTACTGGGGCAGCGACGGCGGGCCGCGCGTGTTTGATATTCTCGTCAACGGCGTGCGTATTGCCAGCGAGCGTCTCAACGCCAACGCGGACGGGCGATTCTGCTTCGAGGAATACACCGTGCCACGATCGCTTTCGGATGGCAAGGAATCGGTGGTCGTGCGGTTCGAGGCGTCGCCCAACGGGGGGATCGCGGGCGGTGTGTTTGATCTTCGGATGCTCTCGGGCAAGTGAATGGAGCGGCAATGTCAAAGCTCTCTCGCACTCTGATCGTGGCGGCCCTGGGATTGTTCGGCGCGAGCGCGACAGCGCAGGTGCTGCCCAAGCCTGTCATCACCACGCCGTGGACCGAGAAGGTGAGCCCGGAAGCGCCGTGGCCCGAGTATCCAAGGCCGCAGCTCGAGCGAGAGGCATGGAAGAGCCTGAACGGGCGGTGGTCATGGACACCTGACGCACGCGAGGGCGAGATCGCGGGTGCGACCCCGCCGGCGCCGGGCGAGTTCAAGCGTCAGGTGCTCGTGCCGTTCCCGATCGAGTCGGCGCTCTCGGGCGTGGGCGAGCACCACGAGAAGTTGTGGTACTCGCGGTCGTTCGACGTCCCGGAGAAGTGGGGCGGCCAGCGCGTGCTGCTCAACTTCGAGGCGGTCGACTGGAAGACCGTCGTCTATCTTAACGGCAAGCGGCTCGGCGAGCACACGGGCGGCTACGACCCGTTCAGCTTCGACATCACCGACGCACTCAAGCCCGGAGCGACGCAGGAACTCGTCGTCGGTGTGTTTGATCCGACCGACGCGGGCGACCAGCCGCGCGGAAAGCAGGTGCGCAAGCCCGAGGGAATCTGGTACACGCCGCACACGGGGATCTGGCAGAGCGTGTGGATCGAGGCGGCGCCCGCGACGCACGTCTCTGATCTGAAGATCGTGCCCAGCGCCGAGCGCGGCGAGGTGAAGGTCAGGGTCACGACAAGCGTGAACGCGAACGCCGGGCTGAAGATCACCGCGACGGCGGGCAAGGCGCTGGCGGGCGAGTCGTCGGGGACGGCGGGCGAGTGGATTACGGTCAAGGTGAATTCGCCGCGGCTGTGGTCGCCGAGCGATCCCTTCCTGTATGGGCTCACGATTACCATCGACGCCGGCGAAACCGTCCGCTCGTACTTCGGCCTGCGTGATATCAAGGTCGCGAAGGACGACAAGGGCGTGAATCGATTGATGCTCAACGGTAAAGAGTGCTTCATGGTCGGCCCGCTCGACCAGGGGTACTGGCCCGACGGCATCGTCACCGCGCCGACCGACGAGGCGCTTCGGTTCGATGTCGTGCAGACCAAGATGCTCGGGTTCAACATGACGCGGAAGCACGTCAAGGTCGAGCCTGCCCGCTGGTACTACTGGGCCGATCACGAGGGGTTGCTCGTTTGGCAGGACATGCCCAGCCCGCTCCCGCCCAAGGAGACATATACCGAGGCCGGCAAGAAGCAGTACGAGGTCGAACTGAGGCGATTGATCGACCATCGATTCAACTCGCCCTCGATCGTGATGTGGGTTGTGTTCAACGAAGGTTGGGGCCAGTTCGACACGCCGCGATTCACCAAGCTCGTGAAGGAGCTTGACCCGTCGCGCCTTGTGAACAACGCGAGCGGCTGGACCGACAACAAGGTCGGCGACGTCGTCGACATCCACAGCTATCCCGACCCGAACTGCCCGCAGACCGAGGAATCGCGAGCGTGCGTGCTCGGCGAGTTCGGCGGCCTGGGCCTGCCGGTGCCCGATCACATGTGGAAGAAGGACCACTGGGGCTACCAGGCGATGAAGGACCCGATGCAGCTCACGGCACGCTACGAGTCCCTGCTCAAGCGAGCCTATGACCTGCGCGAGAAGGGCTTGTGCGCCGCGGTCTACACGCAGATCACCGACGTGGAGGTCGAGGCCAACGGGCTTTACACCTACGACCGGCGCGTGCTGAAGCCCGACTTCAATCGGGTGCAGGCGGCCAACCGCGGCGATTTCTCGCTCATGCCGCCGCCCCCGACGATCACCGACGTCGTGCCCACATCGCAATCGCACGCGCAGGGCTGGCGGTTCAGCGAAACGAAGCCCGCCGACGGCTGGGAGAAGCCCGGCTTTGATGACTCGGCATGGAAGCAGGGGCCCGGCGGCTTCGGCACCAAGGGCACGCCCGGCGCTGTTGTTGGCACCGATTGGAAGAGCGGCGCGATCTGGATCCGCCGCGAGTTCTCGCACAACCCGCAGGACGAGAAGCCCACGCACCTGCTCCTGCACCACGACGAGGATTGCGAGGTCTTTGTCAACGGCGTGCTGGCCGCGAAGCTGAGCGGCTGGACGCACGACTATGAACTGGTCCCGATCCCCGACGCCGCCAAGCGAGCGCTCCGAGAGGGAAGCAACATCCTCGCCGCAAGCTGCAAGCAGACCGGCGGCGGTCAGTTCATTGACGTTGGCCTCGTTCGCGTCGAAGAGCACCCGGCGCCGAAGGCCGCCGGAGCAGCGCCGGGCGCGTCGGCGAATCTCCTGCCCAATCCAAGCTTTGAAGACGTCAAGGGCTCGAAGCCCGAGCCGTGGTATGAATCGCGTTGGAATGGCGACGGGGTCTTTGCGATCAGCGACGTCGCCCGCACCGGCAAGTCCTCGGTCAGGATCACGTCGGAGAAAGGCGGCGACATCTCATGGCAGTGCAGCGTGCCGGTCGAGATGATGTCGCGCTACAAGCTGTCGGGCTGGATCAAAACAGAGAACCTGAAGCCGCAGGGCGGGGCGAGGGGCGCCCTGTTCAATGTTCACAACGTGCAGCCGGTGCAGACCGAGGCGGTCACCGGCACGACGGACTGGACCTATGCCGAGGTCGAGTTCGAGAGCGGCTATGAGGACCATGCGATTATCAACTGCCTGCTCGGCGGTTGGGGATTTGCCACCGGCACCGCGTGGTTCGACGATGTCTCGCTCACGCTCGTCAAGCGAGGCTCGCTCCCGGCGCCGACCATCGCGATCGATGCGTCGCAGGTCCGCGAGCCCATCAGTCCCTATATCTACGGTCAGTTCATCGAGCACCTCGGCCGCTGCATCTACGGCGGAATCTGGGCCGAGATGCTCGAGGACCGCAAGTTCTTCGATGCCGTGGGGCAGGGCGAATCGCCGTGGCACGCCGTGAACGCGGCGGTCGTCATGGACGAGGCCTCGCCCTTCGTGGGGAAGCACTCGCCACGTGTGAAGCCGGCCGCAAAGGGCCGGCGTGCGGGCATCGAGCAGTCGGGCCTCTTCATCAAGCCGGGGCATCGCTATGTCGGGCGAGTCTACGTCGCGGGCGATGCCGCCGCGAACCCGATCCGGGTCGAGATGAAATCGCCGGCGTGGAACGGTTCCGGATTCACCGTGGAGCTCCCGAAGATCAGCAAGGAGTTCACTCGTCACGAACTGACATTCACGATTCCGAACGATGCGCCGGTCGCGAGCGACGCCGCCATCTCGATCACCGGGAGTGGCAACGGCGAATTCCGCGTGGGCACGCTCTCTCTGATGCCCGACGACAACGTGCAGGGCTTCCGTGCCGACACTCTGAGATTGCTGAAGGAGCTCGATTCGCCCGTGTATCGCTGGCCGGGCGGCAATTTCGTCTCGGGCTACGACTGGCACGACGGCATCGGCGATCCGGATAAGCGCCCGCCCCGGAAGAACCCCGCGTGGCGCGGCATCGAGCACAACGACGTGGGTATGCACGAGTTCATCGCGCTCTGCCGCCTGCTGAAGGCGGACCCCTACATCGCGGTCAATACGGGGCTTGGCTCGGTCGAGAGCGGCGCGAGCGAGGTCGAGTATGCGAACGGCGCCGCGGGCACCGCGATGGGCGCGATCCGCGCCAGGAACGGGAGCGTCGAGCCCTTCGGCGTGAAGTTCTGGGGGATCGGCAACGAGATGTACGGATCGTGGCAACTCGGCAATGTGCCGCTCGCCGACTACGTCAAGCGGCACAACGCGTTCGTGGACGCGATCCGAAAGGTTGATGCCCGCGCGACGCTGATCGCGGTGGGGGCTGCGGGCGAGTGGAGCCGCGTGATGCTGGAGAACTGCGCCGACCACATGACGCACATGTCCGAGCACGTGTACTGGCAGGAGCGTGAGGGCCTGCTCAGCCACGTGAAGCAGGCGCCCGATTCGCTCCGCCGCATCGCCGATGCGCACCGTGCCTACCGGCGCGATCTTCCGAACCTGAAGGGACGCGACATCCGAATCGTGCAGGACGAGTGGAACTACTGGTACGGCCCGGACATCTTCGGTGAGATCGGCACGCGCTACTTCATGAAGGACGCGCTCGGGTGCGCCGCCGCGCTCAACGAGTTCAGTCGGAACAGCGACCTTTTCTTCATGGCCAACTACGCCCAGACCGTGAACGTCATCGGCGCGATCAAGACAAGCAAGGAGTCCGCGGCGCTCGAAACGACCGGGTTGGTCCTCAAGCTCTATCGCCACCAGTTCGGCACGCTGCCGGTCAAGGTAACGACCAGCGCCACGATCGACGCCTCCGCGGCGTGGAGCGCCGACAGGCGGAAGTTCACGATCGCCGTCGTCAACGCCACGACCTCGCCCGCGAAGGTGCCTCTCTCCATGGAGGGCGTATCCCTCCGCGGAACGGGCACGCGATACGTCATCGCGGGCGATCCCAAGGCCCACAATGATCCCTCCGATCCGTCCCGGGTCGTGATCCGCGAAGAGCCGGTCAAGGCGGTTTCGGATACGCTTGAGCTTGATGCGTGCAGCGTGACGCTGCTTTCCCTCGACGTGAACTGAACTCGTCGCCCCCCGCGCGAGATCGAAAGGATGAACCGTGCAGATCCAAGGACTCACCCGCCGCACGTTGCTCGCGGCCTTCTGCCTGGCAGGTCTCTCGTTCGCGGCCTGTGAGAAGAAGTCCGAAGACAAGCCCGCGGAACCGAAAACCCCCGCGGCCAAGGCGCCGAGCGACAAGCCCACCGCCAAGCTGCGTGTCGGTTTCTCACAGATCGGTGCCGAGAGCGATTGGCGCCGCGCCAACACCGAATCGATCAAGAGCGAGGCCGAGAAGCGCGGCGTCGAACTGGTCTTCGCCGACGCCCAGCAGAAGCAGGAGAACCAGATCAAGGCGATCCGCAGCTTTGTTCAGCAGAAGGTCGACGTGATCGCGTTCTCGCCCGTGGTTGAGACGGGCTGGGAGCCCGTGCTCAAGGAGGTCAAGCAGGCCGGCATCCCGGTGATCCTGACCGATCGGGCGGTCGACGTCTCCGATCCCAACCTCTTCGTGACTTTCATCGGCGCGGACTTTGTTGAGGAGGGGCGCCGCGCCGCGAACTGGGTCGTCAAGGCGACCGGCGGCAAGGCGATGGTCGCGGAATTGCAGGGCACGCCCGGCTCGGCACCCGCGATCGATCGCAAGAAGGGCTTCGAGGAAGTCATCAAGGCCCACCCCGACATCAAGATCATCAAGAGCCAGTCGGGCGAGTTCACCCGCGCCAAGGGCAAGGAAGTCATGGAGACCTTCTTGAAGAGCAGCGAGGGCTCGCAGATCACCGTTCTCTACGCCCACAACGACGACATGGCGCTGGGCGCCATCCAGGCGATCGAAGAGGCGGGCAAGAAGCCCGGCGTTGACATCAAGATCGTGTCGATCGACGGCGTTCGTGCTGCGTTCGATGCGATGGTCGCCGGCAAGCTGAACTGCACCGTGGAGTGCAACCCGCTCCTGGGGCCGCAGCTGTTCGACGCGGTCGAGGCGCTCGCCGCCAAGAAGCCGGTCGAGAAGCGGATCGTGACCAAGGAGAGTATGTTCGAGCAGGCCCAGGCCGCGGAGGCGATCAAGTCGCGCCAGTACTAGTCGTCGACGCGATCGGTGCGTGTGCCTCGTCGTCGTGCCTTGGCGGATGTCGGATGGGCGGTCGTGCGATCGTGGTCATTTTGGAATGCCTTGGACGAACTCGTGAGCGAATCACCGCCGCTGCTTCGAATCTCCTCGCTCTCGAAGCGCTTCGGGCGCCTCGTCGCGCTCGACGCGGTCGATCTTGAAGTCGCGTGCGGTTCGATCCATGCCCTGATGGGCGAGAATGGCGCGGGCAAAAGCACGCTCATCAAGTGCCTGACCGGCGCGGTTCGCCGTGATTCGGGCGAGTTCGTTCTGGAAGGTCGCTTGTGCGACCCCGGGTCACCGCGCGATGCCGAGATCGTTGGTATCAGCACGGTGTTTCAGGAGATCAATCTCATCCCGCACATGTCGATCGCGGAGAACATCACGCTCGGGCGTGAGTCGTTCCGCATGGGGTTGATCGATCGCAAGGGCGCCAAGCGACGCGCCACGGACGCGATCGCCCGTCTCGGCCTGTCGATCGACGTGGCTCTGGAGGTCGGGTCGTGCTCGATCGCGGTGCAGCAGCTTGTCGCGATCGCGCGGGCGCTCGACGTGCGAGCGAAGCTGCTGATCCTCGACGAGCCAACCTCGAGCCTCGACCGCGCCGAGACCGATCAGCTTTTCGAGATCCTGCGCCGGCTGAGGGACGAGGGACTGGGCGTGCTGTTCGTCACGCACTTTCTCGATCAGGTGTACGCGGTATCGGACAAGATCACCGTGCTGCGCGACGGCAAGCACGTCACGACGCGCGCGACAAGCCAGTTCCCGCGCCTCGAGCTGGTGTCGGCCATGCTTGGCCGCGCGATCGGGCCCACATCGGCGACCGCGCAGGTCGATCCGGCGTGCCAGGAAGCATCGCGAGCCGCTGGTTCTTCCCCCGCGACGCCTCAAGCCAAGGTTCGGCCGGTCTCGTCAACACGGACGCCATCGCCTGGCAATTCTCGAGAGCTTCTTTCGGTCCGCTCCCTGTCTCGCCCGGGCTCGATCGAACACGCCGACCTTTCGATCGCGCCGGGACAAGCCGTCGGCCTGGCGGGCTTGCTGGGCTCGGGCCGCACGGAGCTCGCGAAAGTCATCTTCGGCGTGGACACCGCCGATGCGGGAACAATGCGCCTTGATGGAGAGCCATATTCGCCGCGATCGCCGCGCGACGCCATCGCGCGCGGCGTCGCTCTTACGCCCGAAAGCCGCAAGACCGAAGGCATCGTGCCCAACCTCAGCGTGCGTGAGAACATCGTGCTGGCGCTGCAGGCCCGGCGCGGCGTGTGGCGCTCGCTCTCCGCACGCCGTCGGCAGGAGATCGCGTCCGAACTCATCGCCAGACTCGGAATAAAAGCCGCCAGCGCCGATGTGCCGATCTCATCGCTTTCGGGCGGCAACCAGCAGAAGGCCCTGCTCGCGAGATGGCTCGCCACCGATCCAACGCTGCTCATCCTCGATGAACCCACACGCGGCATCGACGTCGGCGCCAAGCAGGAGATCGAGCGCCTCATCGAGTCCCTGGTCGATCGCGGCATGGGCGTTCTCCTCATTTCTTCCGAACTCCCCGAGATCGTCCGCGCCTGCTCGAGCGTCAGCGTTCTTCGCGATCGGCGAACGGTCGCGTCGCTTTCGGGAGACTCACTGACGGAGGAGCGTGTGATGGAGGCGATCGCCACGCATGGCTAGCCTCAGGCGAGTCCATCCCGCGATCGCCTCGCTCGCGTGGCCCGTGGCCGCCCTCGGGCTGCTTGTGCTCTTCAACCTGGCCTTTACGCCCGGGTTCTTCAGCATCGAGCTCCGCGACGGCCGCCTCTTTGGCACGCCGATCGACATCCTGAATCACGCGTCGAAGGTCGCCATCGTCGCCGTGGGCATGACCATCGTCATCGCAACTGGGGGCGTTGACCTTTCGGTGGGTGCGGTCGTTGCCATCGCCGGCGCGATCGCGGCGATGCTCGTGACGCGCACGCAGGCGCCGTTCCCGATCGTGATCCTCGCGGCACTCGGCGCGGGCGGGGTCGCGGGCTTGTGCAACGGCTTCCTCGTCGCACGCCTGCGCTTGCAGCCCATCGTCGCGACACTCGTGCTCATGGTCGCGGGGCGCGGCGTGGCGCAACTCATTACGGACGGCCTGATCATCACGTTCGAGCACCGCGCCCTCTCTTCGCTCGCGAACACCTCGTTCGCATTCCTTCCGATTCCCGCGTGGCTCGCCATTGCCCTCGCGCTTCTGACGGGTCTGTGCGCCCGGCGAACCGCCGCCGGATTGTTTGTTGAGGCAGTGGGTGACAACGATCGCGCCTGCCGTTACGCGGGCGTGAACGACCGTGCGATCAAGCTGGTGGCGTACACATTCTGCGGCGTGTCCGCCGGCCTGGCGGGCCTCATCGAAACTTCGTACATCAAGGCCGCCGACGCCAACAACGCGGGGTTGTTTCTCGAGCTCGACGCGATCCTCGCCGTGGTCATCGGCGGCACGTCGCTTTCGGGCGGGCGGTTCACTCTCGCGGGTTCTCTCGCCGGCGCCGTGCTGATCCAGACGCTGACCAAGACGATGTACATGCACGACGTCTCCGCGGACGTCGCCCCGCTGCCGAAGGCGATCGCCGTGCTCGCGGTGTGCGTGCTCCAGTCGCCCGTTGTGAAGGGCCGCATCGCGGGCGCGTTCAATCGGGGGCGTGCATGATGCGTGTGGCACGCCGCCATGTCCCGATCCTGACCACGCTCGCGTTGGTCGTCGTAACGTTTCTCGCGGGCTCGATCGCGTACACGAACTTCGCGTCCATCGGCGTCGTTCGGAACCTGCTGGTCGACAACGCCTTCCTCGCCGTGGCGGCCGTCGGGGCAACGTTCGTCATTCTCTCCGGCGCGATCGACCTGTCCGTCGGATCGGTGATGGCGTTCACGAGTATCCTGATCGCATCGCTCATCGAGAAGCAGGCCGTGCATCCCGTCGTGGCGATCGCCATCGCGCTTGTCACCGGGGGCCTGTTCGGCCTGTGCCAGGGCGTCATCATCGACGTGTTCAGGCTCCCGCCCTTCCTCGTCACGCTCGCCGGCATGTTCTTTGCGCGCGGGGCGGCGTTCCTCATCTTCCCACAGTCGGTTGGCATCAAGCACGCGTTCGTCGGAAACGTCTTGAATGATCAGCTCAGCTTCGTCCTGCCGCTCCGCGAACGGGGCGTCTCGATCCCCGTTACGGTCGACATCGCCATCCTCACCATGGCCGTCGCAGCCATCGTGCTCCGTTCTACTCGTTTCGGGCGTTCCGTGTACGCCGTGGGCGATGACGAGAGTTCCGCGCTCTTGATGGGCCTGAACATCCGCGCCACCCGCCTGGGCGTGTTCACGCTCTCGGGCCTCTGCTCCTCGCTGGCGGGCGTTGTCTTCACGCTCTACCAGCAGTCGGGCGACCCGGCGGCTTGCAAGGGCTTCGAGCTCGACGCGATCGCCGCGGTCGTCATCGGCGGAACGCTTCTCCGCGGCGGGGTCGGCTCCGTGCTCGGCACGGGCCTGGGCGTGCTTCTGCTGGGGCTCATCCAGACCATCATCACATTTCAGGGAAACCTCAGCTCCTGGTGGACCCGCATCGTCGTCGGCCTGCTCGTGCTCGCGTTCGTCGCGCTCCAGGGGCAACTCTCCAAGCGAGACGAATGAGCCCAAGCGTCAATACGCCCCTTCTTGTCCTCAAGTTCCCCGCCGACGCACGCCGATGAGTTTGACTCGCGGGTCGTTCCCGCTAGTATCCTCGGCCCCAAGCGGGGCTTTTCACGACGCCATGATGACTCGCACCGCCAAGTTCTCGCTTCTCTCGCTCTCACAAACGGGCGGCGCGGTCGTGTCTTTCAAATCCAAACTCGAGAAAAAAGCGTCCGGCCCTGATCGGGTCCGAGTTTCGCCGTAGCCTCGAGTGATTGCCCCGGCAGGGGATGAGATCAACTCAAACGGGCTCGTCGGAACTGGATCCGACGGGCCCGATGTCGTTTTGGCCGTGCGCCGCCGCACGAGCCACGGATGTTGCCTCGCCCGCGTCTGCGTCGCACGCAGCAATTCAAGGAGAAACCATGAACCCGACCGCGTCCACGCCGCCATCAGCCCAGTCCGTTGAGTGCACCGAGTGCGCCGCTTCGATCCCGCTGCAGCGTCAGCCGCTTTGCGGCGAGATCGTCCGATGCCGTGAATGTCAGGCCGAACTCGAGGTCACCAGCGTGAGCCCGGTGCGCGTCGAACTGGCGCCCGAAGTCGAGGAAGACTGGGGCGAGTGAATACCGAGACCCGCTAGGAGGACCCATGAGAATCGCCCTGCTTCATTCGCGGATCCGTGTCGAGGAACGGCTGCTCCTCGACGAACTCGCGTCGCTCGGGATCGATCACGAGCTGATCGACGTGCGCGAGCTTGTCTTCGACATCCACGACCCATCGAGATGGACGGCGTTCGACGCCGTCATCGATCGATGTATCGGCCAGACACAGGCCCTCGCCGCCGTTCGCGTCTTCGAGCGGTTCGGCGTGCGCAGCGTGAACCCCGCGAGCGTGATCGAGGCGTGCGGCGACAAGCTCACGACCTCCCTCCTCATGGCTCGGCACGACATCCCCACGCCGCGAACGTGCATCGCGCTCGACGAGGCGTCGGCGCTGGCCGCGGTCGAGCGTATCGGATACCCCGCGGTGTTCAAGCCCACGACGGGATCGTGGGGTCGCTTGCTGGCTCGCGTAAACGATCGCGACGCCGCCGAAGCGGTGGTGGAGCACAAGAGCACCCTCGGGTCGGTGCAACACTCGGTCTTCTACGTGCAGGAGTACGTGCAGAAGCCCGATCGTGATCTGCGCGTCTTCGTCGTGGGCGAAAATGCCATCTGCGGCATCGTCCGCCACTCCGCGCACTGGATCACGAACACGGCTCGTGGCGGCGCCGCATCCGCTCTTGAAATCACGCCGGAGATTCGGGAGCTGTGCGCCCGGGCCGCTCGTGCCGTGGCGGGCCCTGACGGGGCGTTGCTCGCGATCGACCTGCTCGAAGCACCCGGTCGCGGACTTCTGGTCAGCGAGATCAACCACACCATGGAATTCCGCAACTCCATCGCGCCGACCGGCGTCAATATCCCTCGTCGTATGATCGAGTGGGTTGTCGCGACAACGAACGCTCCGTCATCACGCGGCGCAGCTTCGAGCGACGGTGCGCCGGCCGCCGCATCAGGTCCCGCGGCTCATGCGCCCTCGCCTCGCAATCGCGCGTCGGTCATCGAGGAGCTCAAGCTCGGTCACTGGGCCGCGTTCGATGCGCACTCACGCACGGAGGTCGCATGACCACCGCTCCCGGATCGCGTGTGCGTGTCTCGATCGTGGGGGGCTCCGGCTACACCGGCGGCGAGCTCCTGAGGCTGCTCTCGTCCCACCCGCACGCAGAGATCGCGCAGATCAGTTCGCGCCGCAACGCGACCATGCCCGTGGCGAGCATCCATCCGCACCTCCGCGGCAGGACCATGCTGGAGTTCTGTCGCCCCGAGGACGTCGCCGCGTGCGATGTGCTCTTTCTCTGCATGCCGCACGGCGAGTCGTCACATCAGATCGAACGCTGGGCGGCGTTGGCGCCCAGGATCGTCGATCTGTCCGCGGACTTCCGCCTGCGAGATCCGGAGGAGTACCAGGCGTGGTATGGCTCCGCGCACCCAGCCGTCGCGTGGCTCGATCGCTTCGTGTACGGCCTGCCGGAGACGCGGCGGGAGCGACTCCGGACGGCGCGCCTCGCGTCCGGAGTTGGCTGCAACGCGACCGCGATGAACCTCGCGCTCCTTCCGCTCGCGCGTGAGGGTCTCGTCAAGCTCGCGATCGCCGATCTCAAGGTCGGCTCGTCGGAGGCCGGCGCCGAGCCATCGCCGACCGGCCATCATCCCGAGCGGGCCGGACGCGTCCGACCCTTCGCGACGATGCGACATCGCCACCAGGCCGAGGTGCGACAGGAACTCGGCACATTCGAGCTTCACACGACCATCACCTCGGTCGAACTCGTTCGCGGCGTGCAGTGCACCGCGCACGTGGTCCCGACCCGTGCCGTGAGCGAGAAGGACCTCTGGAAGATCTACCGCGCCGCGTATGCGGGCGAGCCGTTCGTTCGGGTTGTGAAGGCCAAGTCGGGGCTGCATCGCTACCCCGAGCCGAAGTTGCTCAGCGGCACGAACTTCTGCGACGTCGCCTTCGATGTCGACCCCGACGCCAGCCGCATCGTGGTCGTGAGCGCGATCGACAATCTCGTCAAGGGCGCCGCCGGATCGGCCGTGCAGTGCATGAACCTGATGTGCGGCTTCGAGGAAACCGAAGGGCTCGGCTTTGCCGGCCTTCACCCGCTGTGATCGAAGGGAGAGTCCCGTGATCGTTGTCAAGATCGGCGGTGCCGCCGGAATCAGCCACGACTCATTGTGCGCGGACGCGGCGGCGCTTGTTGCGAGAGGCGAACGCCTCGTCATCGTCCACGGCGGGTCCGACGCCACCACAACCCTGGCCCGTCAGCTGGGGCACGAGCCGCAGTTCATCACCTCTCCCTCCGGCCACACCAGCCGCCGCACCGATCCCCGAACGCTCGGGATCTTCCAGATGGCCTGCCGCGGAATCGTGAACCAATCGCTCGTGCTCGGGCTCGTGCGTCGCGGCGTGCGCGCTGTCGGAATCTCGGGCATCGACGCTTCGCTCTGGCGTGGCACGCGAAAGACAGCCATTCGCGCTCTGGAGGATGGCCGCACCCGGATCATCCGCGACGACTACAGCGGCACGGTCGATCACGTGGACCCCTCGCTGCTCGGCACGCTCCTCGACGCGGGATGTACGCCGGTGATCTCGCCGCCGGGGCTGAGCGAAGCAGACGAACCGATCAATGTCGACGCCGATCGCGCCGCGGCACGGACCGCCGCCGCGCTCCGCGCCTCGGCGTTGTGCCTGCTGTCGAACGTGCCGGGACTCCTCCGCGCGTATCCGGACGAATCCTCGCTTGTCCCGAGCATAAACATCGAGCGATTGGACGAGGCTGAATCGCTGGCGCAGGGGCGCATGAAGAACAAGGTTCTCGCGGCCCGCGAAGCTCTGCTCGCCGGTGTGCCCCGCGTCATCATCGGCGATGCCCGTGCGGCAGACCCGATCACTCGCGCGATCGAAGGCGCCGGAACGGTGTTCGCATGACCGATGGAGCGGCACGAACGCAAGGCAACGGTACTACGCCGCTTATCAGCGACACGGAAGCCGTCGACCTCCTCCGCGGAATGGTCGAAACGAGCAGCGCTTCGGGCAACGAGAGCGCAGTCGCCCTCCTGCTGTCGCAGGAGATGTCACGCCGCGGATTCGTGAGCGAGATCGACGCCGCTGGCAACGCGATCGGATGGCGCGGCCCGCGCGACGCGGAGCAAGTCATCGCTCTGCTCGGACACATGGACACCGTGCCCGGCATGATCCCGGTGCGCATCGAGGGCGATCAGCTCTTCGGCCGCGGCAGCGTCGATGCCAAGGGCCCGCTCGCGACGTTCGTGGTCGCCGCGTCGCGAGCCTCACTCCCGCCCAATACCGCGATCGTTGTGATCGGCGCGGTGGAAGAGGAAACCCCGACCTCGCGCGGCGCGCGGGCGGTGGTGGACCGCTTCCGTCCCGCCGCGTGCGTCATCGGCGAGCCCAGCGCGTGGAATGGCATCACGATCGGCTACAAGGGCCGGCTCGTGATGGAATACTCGATCGCTCGGGATCTCTCGCATACCGCCGGGCCGACCGGCAGCGCGGCCGACGAGGCGTTTGCATTCTGGCAACGAGTGCTCACGGGGATCAACACCCTCAATCAAGGGCGCACCGGCGCGTTCGACACCATCCAGGCGACCCTCCGTGAGCTGCGCACATCAGGCGACGGCCTGACCGAGCAGACGTCTCTTATCGCCGGGTTCCGCCTTCCGCCCCACGTTGACCCCAATGTGCTGCAGCAGGCAATCGTGCCGCTGGCATCCACCGGGCAGTTGGACTTCCTCGGTCACGAGACCGCGCACGTGTCTCCCCGCGACAACGCCGTCGCACGTCACCTCGCCGCCGCGATCCGCCGCGAGGGCGAGCGCCCCGTGCTCCGCGTGAAGACCGGAACGTCCGACATGAACGTCGTCGCGCCCCGCTGGCGATGCCCGATCGTCGCTTACGGCCCCGGCGACAGCGCGCTGGACCACACGCCGAACGAACACATCAGCCTGAGCGAGTACCTGCGTGCTGCCCGAGTGCTGACGCAGGCCCTCGAATCCCTCGCGACCGAACTGGCGTCCCCGGATCCACGCCCCGCCGACACAGACGCACAGACCAGCTCACTGTCCAGGTAATCCGCCAATCACCCAAGGAGTCCTGAATGCCTCTCGACCAATTCTCGATCATCGAATCCACGCTCCGCGAAGGCGAGCAGTTCGTCAACGCCTTCTTTACGACCGAGCAGAAGATCCAGCTCGCACGCATGCTCGACGAGTTCGGTGTGGAATACCTCGAGCTCACCTCCCCCATGGCCTCGCCGCGCAGCCGCGACGATTGCTCGGCGATCGCCGCGCTGGGCCTGAAGTCAAAGATCCTCACGCACACCCGCTGCCACATCGACGACGCGCGCGTCGCGGTCGAGACCGGCGTCGACGGCGTGGATGTCGTCATCGGCACGTCTTCGCAGCTCCGCCGCTTCAGCCACGGGCGGACCATCGATCAGATCATCGGCATCGCCAGCGAGGTCATCCCGTTCCTCCGCGAGTCGGGCGTCGAGGTGCGATTCAGCACCGAAGACAGCCTGCGCAGCTCGTGGGAGGACCTCTTCCGCGTCTACGAGGCCGTGGACGCGATGGGCGTTGATCGCGTCGGCGTCGCCGATACCGTCGGCATCGGCTCGCCGCGGCAGATCTACGACCTCGTGTCGCAGCTCCGCGCCCGCGTCAAGGCCGACATCGAGTTCCACGGGCACAACGACTCCGGCTGCGCCATCGCCAACGCCTTCGCGGCTCTCGAGGGCGGCGCCACGCACATCGACACCAGCGTGCTTGGGATCGGCGAGCGCAACGGCATCACGTCTCTGGGCGGCCTCATCGCACGCATGTACGTGACGAACCCGGATTCCGTGCGGAAGTACAACCTGCCGCTCCTGCGCACGATCGACCAGACCGTCGCAGAGTGGGTCGACGTCGACGTGCCCTTCAACAACTACATCACGGGCTTCAGCGCGTTCACCCACAAGGCGGGCATCCACGCCAAGGCCGTCCTGAACGATCCGACTACCTACGAGGCACTGCGACCCGAGGACTTCGGCCTGACCCGCTACGTCCACATCGCGCACCGGCTCACCGGCTGGAACGCGGTCAAGAGCCGCGCCGAGCAGCTCGGCCTCTCGCTCGATGATGCACAGGTGCGCGAGCTCACCAAGAAGATCAAGGCGCTCGCCGATTGCCAGGCGATGACGCTCGACCATGTCGACCACCTGCTGCGCGAGGCCGCGGTACCGCAGCCGACGACGTGATTCGAGAGCCGTCCGCGATGGAACTCGCCCCGGGAACGCGATGACTCGATATCATCGCCCCATGCCATCCGCCGCCATCATGCCAGGCTCCGACCCCGCCCGCGCGATCCCCGTGCTCCTCGAGAGGCACGGGCCGAGACTCCGCGCGCTCGCCCTGCGGCTCTGCGGCAACGCGGCCGACGCCGATGACATGGTGCAGAGCGTCTTCATGCAGGCCTTCCGCAAGTGGCACCTCTTCCGCGGCGAGGCGGACCCGGGCACGTGGCTCTATGCCATCGCCGCCCGCTCGTGCCGCGATCGCTCGCGCCGCAAGGGTGGGGTTGATCGCCGCGTCCCCGCGGTTTCGCAGCTCATGCCGTGGGCCGAGACCACCGTCATGGAGGTCGCGGCGGCACCCGAGGGCCAGCAGGACATCGCCGAGCGAAACGAGGCGATCGCCTCGGTGCAGAGCGCGATCGTGCGTCTGCCGGAGCATCTGCGATTGCCGCTGGTCCTCAAGGACGTTCTTGAGATGTCGATCGAGGACGTCGCGGAAGCGTTGGGGCTGGTCCAAAATACAGTCAAAACACGCCTGCATCGCGCGAGGCTGGCGCTCCGCAAGATCATGACCGCGAAGGCCTCGCACGTGCCCGCCGCGGTGCCCATCTACGAAAAACAGGTCTGCCTCGATCTCCTCAAGGCCAAGATGGACGCGATGGACCGCGGCGGAACGGCCGCCGGGTTCCGCGTGCCACAGGCCGAGGTATGTGCTCGCTGCCGCGCCGTCTTCCGCGAGCTCGACCTCGTGCAGGACGCGTGCTCCGAACTCGGGAAGGGGGACCTGCCGGAATCCCTGCGTATCGCGATCAAGCGCGCCATCGAACAGAGTGGTGGGTCATCACCACCATCGCCTCGCGCCCAGCCCCGCGCAAGGAGCGCTCCGCGGGATCGCGGCGCGCGAAAGCGTTGACGTGCGCCGCGTCGGCAACGTAGGCGGAAGGCGATGCGGGCCGACCGAACCAGATCGATCGTGTCACTCCGCGACCAACTCACTCGCGTGATGTCGAGTGTGGTCGGCCGCAGGTCAGCTCGAACGTATCGATCCCTCGGTCACTCGCCAAGGTGCGGCTCAAGCCTCGCCATCACCGCCGCCCGCGGCGTGTATCCAACCCATCCATCCACCACTTTGCGGCCCTTCACGACGAACACCGCCGGAACGCTGCTGACGCCAAACGCCTGCGCGATCGCTGGATGCTCATCAACGTTCACGAACGCGACGTTCGCTCGCCCCGCCAATTCCGGCGCTAGACGCTCAAGCTCAGGCTTCAGCATCCGGCAAGGTGGGCACCACGGCGCCCAGAAATCGACGAGCGTCGGCACGTCGCTCTCAAGGACCTGCGCCTCGAACGAAGACTCCGACGGATTCAGGATATTTGACGAATCGTGAGACATACGACCCCTTCGCCGCAGAGCCGCGGCCGGCAACTCGCTTTCGCATGCTCCACCGCAAGTCTCGTCAGCCCGTGTCACTATTTCCCCGGCACTTCGACCCAGAACCATCCGCGCAGATCTCCCTCCTTGAAGCCCGTCGCCTGGTCCTTCGGGTACTTCTCGTGCAACGCCGCAGTGACCCCCGGCTCCATCGAAGCCGGATCGCCGTGACACCCAAGGCACGCGCTGGAGAGCTTGATCGGCAGAATCACGCCCATCGAGCCGTCCGCGTTCGTCATCACGCGAGGCTCAGTCGGCGTCGCGGCAAGCACGCCCGCCGCCCATGTCGGTGCACCGTTCATCGGGTTCCTCAGCTTGGCGCTGGTGCGTCCGATCATCACACCCATTTCCTTCGCGACGCGCTGCGCGATCTTCGGCGCCTGCTCCTTGCACACGCCGATCGCACCCGCCGGCCCGCCCTCGGGCGCGGGCTTGGCCATCGCCTCGCCGAGCGCCGCGAAAAGCCGCTGGAACATCGCGTCGCGGGCCTCGATGGCCCTCCCATAGATCGACTTCTGCGCATCGTTCATCGAGTCTGGCGACAGCGTCGCCCATCCGCCGTCGCCCGACTTGCGCCGAATGTAGTCGCGCGTCTTGCTCTCCATCAGCGGATCGTGCGTCCCGATCGTGCGGGCCTCCGCCAGCGCCTGCGCCAGCGGCACCCCCTGATCCAGCACGCGGTACGACGCCCAGCCCGGGCCGACGCGATTGCCGGTGCGGCAGTGCAGCGCCGCGCTACGACCGATCTTGTTTGCATCTCCGATCGCCGCCCTCGCCTGATCCAGAAGCTCGTCATTCAACTCCTGCGGGCCGGCGTAGGGCAGATTGCAGTACTCCATTCCAGCGGCCTTGACCGCACCCGCCTCGTCATAGTTCGCGTGCTCCGCGGGCTTCCGAAAGTTCACGAGCTGCGACACCCCGGCGTTCTTCAGCATCGTCACTTGCCCCGCGTCGGGCTGAGACATCAAGAATCGGTGGGGCACGCCGCCGATCGCGACCTCGGAGACAGGCACCGGATCACCGACCTTGAGTCGCCGCGTTTCCCGCCGCCCCGACTCGTGCCCATTCCGCACAAAGTCGTTCACGCCCAGCGCGTGCGAGCGCAGCAGCATCAGTGTCTCGGGATCGTCGCTCTTCTCAAGGATCGTCACGCCCCTTTCCGTGGGCGTGATTTCAAGCGTTACCGACTCATGCCGCTTGAACAGATCGGCAAAGACCGGGTCCCATACGCGCACCTGCGCTCCGGCCTTCACACGCTCCTGCATCGCCTTCGCGTGGTCGATGATCCGACCCGCCACCTCCGGATCGTCCGACTCTGTCGTCGCCTCGACGCCAGACTCCGTGAACTTCACAACACGCCTGATCCTCGTGTGATCCGAGAGCAGTTGCTGCCACATTCCCCGGTCATACGCGAGCGTGCCGGGCTGGGCGGCCATCGCCACGCCCTCGCCCTGCGTCTCGCCGCGACACTGCTTCTGCCCGCACGACACGAGCCCGAGAGACGCCGCGAGTCCCGCCGCGGCCAGCAACATTCCAACGCCACCGAGTGTCCGCTTCATGCTCGATTCCTCCACCAGGTCGTAATGCCCGATCCTTGGAGGTCGATCGCCCTTCCGAGGTTTCACGGATTTGGAATTCGTTGCGATGATCGCAAGTCACGCGCCCAGTCGCTGCACGAGCCACGCGAGCGCGATGAGCGAAATGGCCAGCGAAAGCGGCATCGCGATCCGCCCCCGATACCACGTTTTCCGGCTCGTCCAACCAAGGAACAGAAAGGCCGCGGCCAAGATCCCCAGGTGCCCCCCCTCGACGCCGACCGTGAATGCAGCCAGGCTTGACACGAGCTGACCCGGCGGGAATCCCGCCTCATTGAACGCCGACGCCACCCCCATCCCGTGCACGAGCCCGAAGAGGAACGCCACGCCCGACCGCCACGCGTGGACCTTGGTGGTGCACAGGTTCTCGATCCCCACGAACGCGACCGACGCCGCGATAGTCGGCTCCACGATGCTCGGCGAGAGCCCGATGATGTTGAGCGAGGTGAGCGTCAGCGTGATCGTGTGCGCCACCGTAAAGGCCGAGATCTGCAGGATCACCGGGCGAGGCTTGGGGCTCAGCAGGAACAGCCCGAGCACGAACAGGGCGTGGTCGGGCCCGCCCGGAATGATGTGCTCGAAGCCCAGGATCGCGAATCGCTTGAACACGTTCAACCAGCCCGTGCCGTCGGATCGCTTCGACGCAGCGCCCTTCGGTGGATCGGACTCGGCGTCACCATCCTTCGTGCCGGAAGCACCCGCGACACTGCCCGCCTTGCGCGAGTCGCTCGCCTTTTTCGCCCCGCTCGCCCGGTTCGCGTCATGCCCCTTCGCGAGATCATCGCTCACGTCCCTGGCCGTGGGGCTGCCCGAATCCGCAGCTCGCAAGGACAGCTCAAAGTCAGGTGAGGGCTCATTGGGCTCGAGCGGCAGCGCCACCGGCTCCGCGCCCGGCCGATCGATCGTCACGACCACGATCCCCAGCATCTCGGGGAACCGGATCTTCAAGCTCGTTGAATCCGCCGGGATCGACGCCGTCGCGTGCAGTTCGAGCTTGATCGGGAGCGGGTACTTCGCCCTCTTGGCCTTGACCCCGTACACCTCCGCCGCGCTCGGATACGACAGCACTCGCAGCGGCACGCGTGTTCCGCCCGCGGTCAGAACGCACAGGGACTCGAACCGTGTCGCCGCCTCGCGGAGCGACGGCGCCAGCACCTCCTCCGGTCCGTTCAGCAGATCGAACATCGGGCCATCTGGAATATTCTGCGATTGATCGTTCAGCGCGAACGCCAGCACGTCGTGCGTCAGCGTGAGGTCCACCTCGCCCGATGGACTCACCTTCACGATCGCGGCCGTCGCGACCGGCGGATGCGCCCGGGCCCCGCGTCCAAAGCACAGGAGCGCCGCCAGCACGCCCAAGAAAAACGCCGCCCGAGCGGTCAAACTCGAGCGGCGGAATGGTTCGATCAAGCCGAGCATTACTTGCCGCCGGGCCCGGCCGCAAAGATCGTCTTCAACGCATCCTCCGACAACGCGTTGCCCCAGACCGTGAACTGACGGACCTGCCCGTTAAACTGCCGCTTCTGCTCCCACGGGTCCTTGGGCAGGATCTCGATCATATTCTGATCATCCGCCAGGCCGAGGCCTCGCTCGCCGATCTTCTGGCCGTTGCGGTACACCCGCAGCGTCGTGCCGTCGTACGTCGCGCTCACCATCTGCCAATCGCCCATCGACAGGGGCGTGCCCGTCGGCACATCGCGCAGGCGGCTCCAGAAGTGGATGCCCCCTGGGAACTTGCAGATGTAGCGGGCCGCGCCGTCCGTCGAATCCTCGCAGCGTCCAAAGCCCGCGATCACCGTTCGATTCTCCGGCTGGCCGTCCGCCTTCACAAAGAAGTTGAGCGTCCACGGGTCCTTCGCCCTGGTGGGCAGGCCCGGCACGTCCTTGATCACGCGACCCTTGTCCGCCGCGGTCACTTCCGCCAGCGCGAACACCGGTCCCTTGACGGAGAATTCAGCGGTCGCCTTCGTCAGCGTGTTCTTCGCCGGCGAGCGGTCCCTGACACCGCTAATCGCGACCGTGTACGCCGTCCCCGTGGCCGGAGCACCGGCGAGCGTCAGCGTGGCGGTCCGCCCGTCCGCGCTCACCTCCGCCTTCGAGACCTCGATCGCCGGCGTGATCGCAAAGCTCTTGGCCGTCACCGACGACGCGTCAACCGCCTCCGAGAACTCGACCTTCATCATCTTCGACTCGAAAACCGCGTCCGCGTGCTTCACGCTCGGCGCCGTCGTGTCGTTCACGTCATACTTTCCGCTTGCGATCGGACCCGGCTTCCCCGCGGCATCGAATACCGCCGCCGTGATCGTCGTGGGCTTGCTGATCTCGATCGGCCCGCCGAACACCGGCGAAGTCGCCGTCGGCGCCGAGCCGTCGGTCGTGTAACGGATCGCCCCGTCGCGCCAGTACAGGCCCGGCTCGATCGACGCCATCATCGTGTCCTTGTACGACCCGGCGCCCACCATCACCGGCGCGTCCTGGTCGTGCCCCTGCAGCGTATCGAACAGCGGGGCGGCCGGTGTGGCGCGATCCGCACCGAACTTCGCCGCGCTGATCGCGAACACCTTGATCCGCGGATCGTCGGGCAGCTTGATCTGCTTGGCGCCCGCGGGCAGGTCGATCACGCTCCGGAAGATGTACGAGTACTGATAGAACGCATCGCCGGCGCTGGTGTGCCGGTGCGAGCAGTACCACGCCACGTCCGCGTCCTTGATGAACCCCGGCTTGAGCCCGATCGGCGGCTCGTTCCAGCGATACGCCGGATCGTGAATGTCGCCGGGCCACAGCCGCGTGTCCCATTGGCCGATGAAGCCCGTCCAGTTGGGCACGCTCCAGGTCGTGGCCTTGCCGTCGACCTCGATCTTCGACGAAACATCGCCGTCCGCCGCCGCCAGCACATACACGCGGTCGTACCCCGCCGACGGGATCTCGATCGCCTGCCCTCGGCAGGTCATCGCGTTCTTGGCGCCGTCCGCGCCCGAGCCGAGCTTGAACGCCACGCCCTCCGCCGAGATGGTCTGCGGGAATTGCTCCGCCGGAATCGCCCCCAGCGTCGGGCTCATCGCCCCGTCGCCGCGGCTCTTGTTGGTGCTCACCACGTCCGCGTCGAACGCCACGTCGAGCGCCTTGGACTCCACCGGTTTCACCTTCACAGGCGCCTCGCCCAGCTTGATCGCGAACGCGCGAAGCTCATAGCCGCCGATGTCGGTCACGAGCTGCCCGTCCTTCACCGTCGCTGTTCCGAGGTCGCGCTCCTGGCCGTCGACCTCCCGCGCCGACACGATCGGGCGGTTGAACGCGATCTTCGCGCCCGCCACCTTCTTGCCGGTCTGCTCGCGGAGACGCACGATGACCTCGTCCGTCGCCTCGGCCTTCTTCATCGCGTTGATCGTCACCGCCGCGTCGCTGCACGACGCCATCGAGAAGGTCTTCCCGAGCTTGCCCGCGTGCGAGTTGGCCACCATGGGCGTCATCGCCTGATTGAGGCGTTTGGCCTGTGCATAGCTCTGCGCCTGCCGCCAATCGCCCGAATGCGGATAGAACGCGTACACGATGTGGTGACGACCGATGTCCTGCGTCGCCTGGTCCGGGTACCCGCCGCGCGTGCCGGGCGTGTAGAGCAGCGTGAGCCGCACCGTGTTGTCGCTCGGCTTGTCGCTCGCGTACTTGCTGTCGCACATGACCGATGCGCCGTGCGTCCCGCTCGTGTCCGTCAGGTCAAACCAGTGATGGAACGAATACTCGTACTGCTTGGCGTGCGAGTTTTCGCGCTCGATCGCACCGGTCTGGATGTCAAACGTCGCCTTGGGGTTCGACGCCGCCAAGGGGAACGCCGCCCGCAGGCTCCGCTCCCTGGTCCGCCAATCGACGTCGGTGTGGAACTCCACGCGTTTGCCCGCGTCGCCCGCCGAGAGCGCGATCTTCTGCGTAAACGTCGACCCCTCGGCCTGACGCACCACCTCGATCGCGACCCGCGCGGCTCCATTCTCAACCACCCGCACCTTCGCCGGCCCGCCCACGACCGCCTTGGGCGGGAGCTGCCGGTCCGCCCAGTCCTGGTTCCACGCGGGCCAGTTCCGCGGGTTCTCATAATTCAGGCTCAGCGTCATCGGCGCCGACAGCGTCTCACGCTTGGCCTGCTTGTCATACACCGACGAGACGTCGCCGTTCGAGTCGAGCTTCACGACGAAATACTCGTTCTCGAGCTGCGACTCGCTCACCTTGAGAGAGCCCGCCGCCGACGCGTCGGTCGAGAGCTGCACGTCGAACACGCCGTACGACACCGAGCCGACCGGCGCCAGGAACGCAACCCGCGTCCTCAGTCCGTCCGCGCCCAGAATCTGCGCCGGCACGCTCGAACCATCCGGGGCCGTCACCTTCACGCTCTTGGCGCCGCCCGCGACTCCCGCAAGACTCGGCACGCTCGCCTCGACCACGTCCTGGCGCGCAAACGAAAGCGGGTTGTACACAACCACCGGTGTGCCCTTGGCGCTCGTGTCCATCGCCGAGATCACCGCGTTCGACGCATCCTCGATGATCGTCGCGAACTGACCCGCCGCGATCACCTCGTCGTTCCACGAATACTCATACGCCGTGGGCAGGCTCGTGCCCGGCAGGATGTCGTGCATCTGCGAGCCCAGCACCAGGTACCACGCGTCCTCGAGCTTCTGGCTCGGATACTCACGCGCCCCCAGCCACCACGCCGCCAGCGACGCCCGCTCCGCCGTGTCCGCCAGGAACTCGTTCTTGCGGTTCCAACGCTTCATGTACGCCTGCGACGAGATCGAGCCGGCCGAGTGCTCGGTCAGCATCAGCTCGCCCTGATACGTCGGCAGGTTCTTGCCGATCTCGGGTGTGATCGACCTGAACAGCCAGTCCGCCGGCCCGGAGACGACCTTGATCGCGCCGTCGGTCTTGGTGCTCTCCTCGACCATGCCGACCGAGGGCTCCTTGGGTGCGCCGCCCGTGTCGCCCGTGCCGAAGTAGTGGTAATCGGCGAACACGCCCGAGGTCTTTGCGCTGTTCTTGATGCGCTCCAGCCAGCCCTGGCTGTTTGCCAGGTTCTCCTTCACCTCGCCGACGTACGCGCCGGGGTCGAGCGCCGCCATCACGCCGTGCCCGTCGGGCCCGAACCACTTGCCGACCTTGAACGGGATCGGAACCACGCCGCCCCACGTCAGCTTCTGCGTCGAGAAGCCCTTGATCCCGCAGTGCGAGAGCACGCTGGGCAGCGCCGCCGGGAAGCCGAAGCAGTCCGGGAGCATGTACTCGTCGCTCGCGACGCCGAACTCCTTGCGGAAGTACTTGTTGCCGTATAGCACGTGACGCACCAGCGCCTCCGCCGAGGGCACGTTCGCGTCGTTTTCATCCACCGACGAGCCGCACGGGAACCAGCGTCCCTCCGCGACATACTTGTGCAGCGTCTTGAACCCGTCGGGGTAATACTCCTCCATCATCCGGTAGCGCCGCGAGCCGCTGAAGTTGAAGACGTACGACGGGTACTTCTCGAACAGCTTGAAATTGTCGTTGAGCGTGCTGGGGATGTACTCGCGGATGGTGTCGACATACGTCCAGCGCCACTGCGTGTCCAGGTGCGCATAGCCGACCACAAACAGCGTCGGCTGCTTGGTCAGGTCCGGGATGTTCTTGGGTGGCTCGCCGTTCTTGGCCTTGGGCTCCTCCGCCAGCCGCGCAAACGCGAGCCCGCCGCACACCGCCGTCATCGCCGCGATCGCTCCCGCCGCCCGACCAAGCTTCCAAAGCGTCATGTTCATGCTCCTGCGTTGACACTCGCACGCACGCGCACACAGCCATCCCGGCCGGGCGCGCCCGCGCGTCAGATCACCGCCCACATGGTAGTCGATTCGGGCCCAATCAAGCCCGAAATCGTCGCCCGCCTTCACACCAATCCGCACCCGCGGGTCGCCCGGCGTTTATGAAAGCTCAAGCTCGCGGCGCAGGCATGTTTCAACCTCGCCCGCCGATCCAGCGCCCATGAGCTGGCCGCGGAACTCCTCGTGCATCAGCTTCCGCGCCAGCTTCGCGAACACCTTCATGTGGCTGCCCGCCGCGTCCGAACTCGGCACCACCAGCAGCAGCACCATCGTCACCGCCTCGCCGTCCAGCGAGCCCCACTCGATCCCGTTGTTCAGCTTCACCACCGCAAGCGAAGGGCTCGTGACCGCGTCGCTCTTGCAGTGGGGGATCGCAAACCCGAACCCGAGCCCCGTCGAATACGTCGCCTCCCGCGCCCACACCGCCTCTTCAACGTCCCGCGGCCTCTCAACTCTTCCGGCCGCCAAAAGCACGCCGATCGCCTCCTGGATCGCCTCTTCCTTGCTCGCCGCATTGGATTCGACCATCACCAGCGAGCGATCCACGATCGCCGTGCCCGCGCCCGAGGCCGCCCTCCATCCGCCCGCCGCAACCAGCGCATCGACCTCGCCCGGCGTCCGGCACGCGCACGCCCGCTCGAACAGGCCCCGGCACTCCGGCCCCTTGGCCTCGCGCACCATCGCCTTGATCGCCGCGACCTCGCCCGGCGCCACGCTGATCTCATCCAGGCCCAGGCCGAGCAACAGCGGCAGGTTCCCGCGCTTGCCCGCCATCTCCCCGCACATCCCGATCCAACGCCCGCCCGCCTTGGCGCCCCGCACGATCTGATTCAGCAGCCTCAGGAACGACGGCCGTCTCGCGTTGTACAGCTCCGCGACTCCCGCGTTCCCGCGATCCACCGCCATCCAGTACTGGCACAGGTCGTTGGTCCCGATGCTGAAGAAGTCCACGGCCTCGCACAACTGGTCCATCACCGTCGCGACCGAAGGCACCTCAACCATGATCCCGATCGGAACGCTCGGCGCGTCCACGCCCTCCGCCGCCAGTTCTCGCCGCGTCGCCTCGACGCGATCTCGGAACCACGCCGCCTCTTCCGGCGTTGACACCATCGGCGCCATGATCTTGACGGGCCCGACCATTGCCGCACGCAGAATCGCGCGAAGCTGCGCTCCCAACACACCCGGATGTTCCTCGTACAGCCGCAATCCACGCACGCCCAGGAACGGGTTCTCTTCCTCGGGCATGTGGAGGTACGCCGCCGGCTTGTCGCCGCCGATGTCGAACGTCCGGATGATCACCGGCCGTCCCATCGCCGCCTTCACCACGCCCGCGTACGCCGCGTACTGCTCGTCCTCGCTCGGCGCGGTGGCGCGATCGAGAAACAGCAGCTCCGTCCTGAGCAGGCCCACCCCGTCCGCGCCGTTCGCCGTCGCGCCGCGCACCTCATCGGGCGTCGACGCGTTCACGCCGACCTCGATCCCCTGCCCATCGATGGTCGCGGCGTTGCCCTGCGCCAGCGCCCGCACTCGCTCCGCCGCACGCTCCCTCGCCCGCATCTCGCGACCGAAATAGCGCCTCGCGGCCTCGCCCGGGCTCGTCAGCACCAGCCCGCCCTCTCCATCCACGATCACGCTCGTTCCCGCCGCCACCAGCCCCGCGGCATTGCGCACGTCGATCACCGTCGGAATCCGGAACGACCGCGCCAGAATCACCGTGTGCGACGTCGCGCCCACGCCGCCCATCACCAGCCCGCGCAGCTTGCTCCGATCCATCTTGAGCAGTTGATTCGCCGTGAGCGTCTCCGCGAAAACGACGCTGTCGTCACGCAACTCCACGCCCGCGCCGCCCCCCAGCGCCCCGAGCTTTTCCAGGACCTGCTCGCACACGTCGAGCACGTCCACGGCCCGGTCGCGGATGTACGCGCTCGTCGCCTTGCGCAGCTCGCCCGCAAACGACTTGCCCGCCGCGACCACCGCCCGGGCCGCCGTCGTCTCGCGCGTGATCCGTTTCTCGATCTCCGCCCGAAGCGCCGGGTCATCCGCGATCGCCGCGTGGGCCCGCAACAGGTCCGCCGCCATCCCCCGGGCCGTCTTTGACCTCGCGAGCAACTCCGCGTGCGTCCTCGCGATCGCATCCCGAGCCGCCGCGACCTCCGCCTCGACCGACTTTGGCACGCCCCGTAGCGCCGCATCGCTGAGCGTCAGGCCGCCCACGATCACCGCCGAGCCCACTCCGATCCCGCCGCACACCGCCCGCCCCGGCGCGAACGCCACGTCGTGCGAGCGCAAGGCCACCGGCAGCGTCGCCGCCGTCTCGCTGGCCTTACCGTGGGCCGCGATTGCCTCCGCGACGTCATCCACCGACGCGAGTTTCTCTCTGACGAATTTCGTCAGAGCCGCGATCGCCTGCGCCGCATCGTCACCCTCACCCGTGACCACGCACTCCTGGTTGAGTTTGATATCAAGCCCGACAACCGACAGCACGCTGACGAGTTCAACCGCCGCCGCGCCGTCGCGAGAGATCGTCACCCGGGCCTTGAACCCGCGAACAACATCCGCCAGAACGCTCGCCGGGCGCGCGTGGATCCCGTTCACCAGCGGGCACGAAAATCGAAACTCAACGGGCATCGCTTCTTCCGCCCAATTTCATCGGCCTCGCCGCGTCACGCCCCGGCCTTGGCCAGCACGCCCTTGGGGTTCTTGATCGCCTCGGCCACGCCCACCCGCACCACCTTCTTCCCGTTGAATCGCGACAGGTGCTCCACCTCGATGTCCACCGCAAAGATCGCAACCTCCGCCTCCGCGATGTCCTTCGCCGAAAGCTCGTTCTCGATCCCCATCGCGCCCTGCGTCTCCACGCGGATCGCATGCCCCGCGGCCTTCGCGGCCTTCTCCAACTGCTCCGCCGCCATGTACGTGTGCGCAATGCCCGTCGGACACGCGGTGACCGCCACAATCTTCACTGTCGATCCTCCCAACGCACGCCCGCGCCCGGGCCGCGATCAAGACACCATCAACTCACGCCGCCGCTTCGATCTTTGACGGCCAGACCTTCTTCACGATATTCACCGCGACCGCCGTCACCACCGTGCCGATCACGATCGAGACGACATACATCAGCTTGTTTTCCACGACAAAGATCACGATCGGGCCGCCGTGCGGCGCGTGATCGCCCACGCCCGCCAGCATCGCGACCGTGCTCGCCGCCATCGATCCCAGCATGATGCACGGAATCACTCGGAACGGGTCCGACGCCGCGAACGGAATCGCGCCCTCCGTAATGCCAATTATCCCCATGCCGAACGCCGCCAGCCCCGACTCGCGCTGCTCTTCGCTCCACAGCTTGCGCCCGATGAACGTCGCCAGCCCCATGCCGAGAGGAGGAGTGCAGATCGCCGCCGCGACCGGGCCCATCACCGAGAAGTTCCCCTGCGCGATCAGGCCCGACGCAAAGAAGAACGCCGCCTTGTTCACCGGCCCGCCCATGTCAAACGCGATCATCGCGCCCAGCAGCATCGCCAGCACCACCGCGTTCCCCGTCTGCATCGACTTCAGGCCCTCGCCCAACGAGTGCAGCAGCCCCGCCATCGGTGGCCCGATCACCAGCAGCATCAGCGCCGTGATCGCGACCGACGAGAACACCGGAATGATCAGGATTGGCATGATCGGCTTGACCAGCTTGTGCGTCGGGATCTTCTTGATCCCCTGCACCAGATAGCCCGCCACCAGGCCCGCCACCAGCGCGCCCAGGAACCCCGCGCTCACCTCTTTCACGTCCGCGCCCGCCCACGGCACGCGCAGATGCCCGCTCAGATACCCGCCGATCATCCCCGCCACCAGCCCGGGCTTCCCCGCGATCGAGTACGAGATGTACCCCGCGAGGATCGGCAGCATCAGCCCGAACGACGACACGCCGACCGTCAGCGTCAGCTTGAGCAGGTTCCGCAGCGCTTCGGGCTGGATCCCATCCATGTCGGGCCCGCTCGCGCCCATCGGCGCAAACGCCAGCGACAACGCGATCAGAATGCCGCCGCACGCGATGAACGGGATCGAGTACGACACGCCCGTGAGCAGATGCTGACGGAGTTGCTTCAGTTGCTCCATGGGAGAATTGCCCCGCGGACGAGTCCCGCCCCGTCATCGCCCGGCCGACAAGCCGGGATCGACATGGTACAGGCCGCAGCCAATGCCCGCTACATGCACCCGCTTTTCGCCCCCTGAATTGCCTTTGCCAAAGCACGCCGATCGCGGCCGCCCTCTCCGTCCCTACGAGTGTCCATCCAACTCCAGATCATCCAGAATCGTCGCGGCAAACGCCGCGCCGGCGCTCTCGAGGTACATGTTCCCGTTGAAGAAACTCGCCTTCCGCGCCCCATCCGGCCAGACAAAGTGCGCTTGACCAAACGGCCCCTCGCGCGTCACGCGCTCGAGCCTCCCAAGCCACGCCGCCGCCTCGTCCCGATATCCAAACTTAGCCAAGACCGACGCCGCCCGCGCCGGCCAGCCGTCGTACGACCCCGTCGCCTGGTGATCCGCCCGATACGTCTGAAACGACGGCAACTCGCGCGTCATCGCATTCGGATCGCTCTCCGCCAGCGCCCGCAGCCAGTCCTCCGTCTGCAACTCACGCCGGAAGAACTCCGCCATCCCGGCTCGCACCTCGGCCGGAAGGTCCCGGGTCATGCACCGCCCGACGTACACGAAATCCAGGACCGTCTTCACCACCCGCCGCGATCCGTCGGGCTGCACGCACGCAAACGCCCCGCCCGCGTAGAGAGACAGCACCTTCTTCGCCAGTTCATCCGCCTGCGTCCCGTACGCTGCCTCGCCCGTCAACTCCGCCAGGAACCGCAGCCCCGCGACATTGAGCGCGTTGAACGCCGCGATCGTGTGCTCATACGTGCTCACGCACTCCAGGATGTGCTGGAAGTGCCCGTAATCCGTCAGCTCCGGCCGTGCGCACGACCGCAGATACTCCAGATGCCGCACCGCCCACGCGCGGTCGCCCGTGATCCGCACATAGTCCGAGACCGCGCTCAGGAAGACGCCGGGATTGACGCCGTACACCATCCCCGCGCCGCGCCCGCTCACCGTCTCCACGCCCCAGTGGTGGTGGAGGTCCACACGCATGAACGCTTCCATCTGCGCCCGCAGCACCGCCGGATCGAGCCGCGCCAGCACCGGCGCCTGAAACTCCAACTCCCACAGGAAGCACGTCGTCGGCGCGCCCTCCGGCCCGCCCACGACGTACGCCGTCTCCACGGGCCGCGGCTCTTCGTTCCAGATGCACTGCCCGCCCGTCGCCACGCCCGCCTTCGCACCGAGCGCCGGAAGCACGCGCCGCGTCATCAGCAGCGACAGCACCGACATGTCATACAGCCGCTCCAGCTTCCCCCGCCGCGACGGCATGTACCCCGAGAACACGCGGTTGCCCGGCGTGAACGCCGCTTTCCATGTGCGCTCCCAATGGGTCCGCGCCGACTCCCACGCCGCCTCAACCTCGATTCCTCCGCTCGATTCGCACCCCTGCACGCCGTACCACACGATCTCGTCGCCCTCGCGCACGTCGAACGTCGCGACGCCGATCCGGCCCCGCTCGACGGGTGCCTCGCCGTCCAGCCACGCCGAGAGGTCTGTGTAGACGCGCCGCTCGCCGCCCACGAAGAACTCGGCCATGCCGAACGTCTTGGTGTCGTCAATCACGAATCGTCCGTCGCGTGCCGCGACGTTCAGCATCGGCACATCTTCGGGCGGCACGTTCCAATAGTCCGTGAACCGCCAGACCCGGGGCAATCCACCGAACGCCAGGTGTACGCGCATCGCGCGGTCGAAATTGAGCCGCCCGATCACGCACGCCATCCCCTCCGGCATGCGCACCGCGCTCCGCACGCCCCCGCCGCGACGTTCAATCTCATAGGCCTTCCAGCGATACTCCACCTTCCGCGGGAATCGCCTGATCCGCCCTCCCTCGCTCACGAAGAGCTGGGCCGTCGGCGTCGCCATCCCCGTCGGCGCGCACACCCAGTTCTGAATGCCCGAGATGTCCCACGCGCACTGCACCACGCCGCGAAAGTTCGTGATCGCGGGCAGGCTGAAATCCTCCTCGCGCGAGGGGCTCAGCCAATCACTTCCGAGTTGTTCAAGTGTCAGCATGTCGCGAAGGGCTCCGATGAAGGCCGTGTCCCGGTCAGTCCGACCGGCCCAGCCTATCACGCCCGCGCGATCCGCTACTTCTTTTCCGGCGCCTTGGCCTTTTCGGCCGCTGCCTTTTCCGCGGCCCGCGCCTTCTTCAGCGGCATGAACTCGTCCTTGTACCACGACCACCACTTGTCCTGGTCCCAGCCCATGCCGATCGTCGGCCTGCCCGTGTAGCGCGACGACAGACCCACCAGCGCCGTATGCACCTCAGTGCGATACGTCGTCACTGCGGCGTCATTCACGCGGAGCAGCGTGCCGTTGTACGCGACGCTTACCTGTGGATCGAAAGCGACCGCGTTGTCGCTCACAACCGGAGTCAGCCCGGAGACAAAGGCGACCTGCTGCCCGAGCAAGATGTACGCAAGGTCGCCCTGATCTTGCCCGCTCCCCGAGTTTCCCGCGCGGGCGGTCTGAGCAACCTGGGCCGAGATCAGCCACGGAATGACCTCATACAGCCCGATATTCCCCGCAAGTTCAGCCGCTCCCGCGATCTGAGCCTCGTCGCCGCTCCGCAGCGCCTTGAGAACCACAAGATTGATGCGGTCTGAGGCGCCGCCCACCGCGGCGAGCCGGCGCTGCAACCGATCCAACGCCGCGGCTTTCACGTTCGAATCTCGATCTGTCATCGCGACCCACGCCAGCGCCGCATCACCCGAGTCCGACCTGGAATCGCTGAAGATGTCGAGCACCGTGGTCCGGACGTCGTCCGCATCGTTCTTGAAGATCTCGATCAGCGACGCGAAGATCGCGGGCTCCGTGTACGTCCGCAGCTTCGCGAGACCTTCCTGCCGGATGTCGACGCGCTTGATCGTGCCGAAGTGCGCCCGCCGCAGCTTCCGAAGCTCCTGCTCCAGCACGCGGATTTTCTTCTTCGCCGCGGCAAACTCGCGCTGCGCCGCATCCACTTCGGGCGTGATCGTCGTGTCTGGTCCGATCGTCTCGATCGGCCCCTTGGACTCCTGCGCGCCGGAGGGCAACGTCATCACCGCCATCACGCAAGCCGTCAGCCATGAAGCGCGTCTCATGGTGAATTCCTCGCAAGGCCTTGCCACCCGCCGCGGTCCGTCCGGGGCGTGTTCGGTTAGACGCTCGGGTTACCCTCGGGTTCCACCGTGAATTCTAGGAAGATGTCGCCCTATCCATAGAACGCCGCCGCCCATTTCGTCAGGGGTGCGAGTCTGCCATGCGGCCATGTGTTCACTCACCCGTCCGCAGCGTCGCGGTCGCATCCGTTCCCAGCCGCTTCGCCTCGCGTGCCGCCTGGTCCCGCGTCTGGAACATCCCCACACGGACCGTGTACAGGATTTTCCCCTTGTTCGACACCTGCACGATCCGGGGTGCCGCGAGGCTTGTCCCCGCGAGATTGCCGCGCAGCCGATCCGCCGCCGCCTGGGCGCGGTCGCGGCTCGAGTACGCCCCGACCTGGATCGTGTACCGCCCGCCGCCGTCTTGCGTCGGCGCTTCCTGCCCGAGCCGCTGGTCCAACATCCCCTTGAGCTGCGGGTTACTCGCCGGCACCGCCGCCAGCCCCGACAGATACGCCTGCTTCGCCTCGTCCTTCCGACCCTGCGCCGCCAGCGAATCGCCCGCGTACATCCACGACGACGCCGACTCACTCCCCTTCAGCTTTCCCGCGGCAACCAGCAGGTGGTCCGCCGCCTGCCGGTACATCCCCTTTTCCTTCTCAACCATCCCCAGCGTCGAGTTCGCCCAGCCCGACACGGTCTCGTCCGAGCTCGCAAGCAGCGGCGAAACCCATCGCTCCGCCTCAGCGTTCCGCCCGAGCCACCGCGCCGAATCGCCCGCGACCGCCGCCGCGCGATCCCGCTTCACGCCCTCGGGCTCGTCGCGATAGGCCTTCGACGCAAGCTCCAGCGCTTTGCGGAACTCGTTCTTGCGATACGCCTGCATGTAGTCCGGCATCGCCGGAATGCCGTTGTCCTTGGGCTTCTCGGTCGAGCCGCACCCGGGCAACGCCGCGCCCGCGATCGTCACGGCCGCCAGAACCAGCACGCTCATGCGGAGCCCCACGCCGCGCCACAGCACGCCGCAAGCTCTCTCGACTCCCGCCTTCCAACCTGTTCGCGACTTGGTCACGGTCGAATCCTTCGTTTCAAGGGGTCATGGCCGGTGTCGGGCCCGACATTCCGTCTTTCGCTCGGGCGAGCAACCCCAAGTGCAAGTAGCATATCGCCCCAGCCGATGCGACGGGCCGTTTTTCCCCGCCGCGCCGCCAACCCGGAGACCCGCGTGAGCGTTCACTGGCCCATCATCCGCCGCCTTCTCTCCTCGCCGCTCTCCGTTGCCACGATCGACGACCGCCGAAGCTACCGCGGCTATGAGATCCTCATCGCCGCCATGAATCTCGCGGCCGCGCTCCAATCCAAATGCCAATCGCCCACGCTCGGCGTCATGCTCCCCACCGGCGGCGGTTTTCCCATCGTCGCCCTCGCCGCCTGGGCCCTCGGAAAGACCGTCGTCCCCCTCAACTACCTGCTGAAGAAAGAAGAGCTCCAGTACGTCATCGACGATTGCGGCACAGACACCGTCGTCACCGCCGGCCCCATGCTCGAATTCACCGGCTTCACGCCAAACGTGAACAACCTCGTCCTTCTCGAGAAGCTCAACCTCGCCGGCATCCCCGACTTCATCCGTCCCGCGATCGCCGACGACGAAGACCTCGCCGTTCTTCTCTACACCTCGGGCACCAGCGGCAAACCAAAGGGCGTCATGCTCACCCACGCCAACCTCTCCGCCAACATCCAGCAGGTCGATGAGTGGGTCCATTTCACCCGCCGTGACGTCATGATGGGCGTGCTCCCGCAGTTCCACAGCTTCGGCATGACCGTGCTCACGCTCCTCCCCCTCACGCTCGGCATCAAGGTCGTCTACGCCCCGCGCTTCGTCCCGCAGCGCATCGTCAAGCTCTGCCGCGAGCATCGCCCCTCGATCCTCGTTGCCATCCCTTCCATGTACACCGCGCTCCTCTCCGTTAAGGACGCCCACCCCGAGGACTTCGCCTCCCTCAAGTACGCCATCTCCGGCGGCGAGCCCCTCCCCGACAGCACCTTCGAACGCTTCAACGAGCGATTCAAGGTCCGCCTCGCCGAGGGCTACGGCCTGACCGAGACCGCGCCCGCCACCAACTGGTGCCGCCCCGACGGCTGGCGCCGCCACTCCGTCGGCCCGCCCCTGCCCGGCGTGATCGAACGCGTCGTCGACATCAACTCACGTCAGCCGCTCGGCCCTGATGAAGAAGGCGAAATCCTCATCAAGGGCCCCAACGTCATGCGCGGCTACTACCACCTCCCCGACCAGACCGCCGCCGCCTTCGACGAACAAGGCTTCTTCCGCACCGGCGACATCGGACGCTTCGACTCCGATGGCCATCTTTTCATCACCGGCCGCCTCAAGGAAATGCTCATCATCGGCGGCGAAAACGTCTTCCCTCGCGAGATCGAAGAAGTCCTGAACCAGCACCCTTCCGTCATGGCCTCCGGCGTCGTCGGCCGCCAGGACCCCATGCGTGGCGAGCTCCCGATCGCCTTCGTTGAGATCAAGGAAGACGCCGCCTTCGACGAGAAGGAGATCATCCGCTGGTGCCGCCAGAAACTTGCGGGCTACAAGGTCCCCGACGAGATCAGGCACCTGCCGCAGCTCCCCCGCAATCCCACCGGCAAGATCATGCGCCGCGAGCTGAAGAAGCTCCTGGATTCCTGAGCTACCCTGCGCCCGCGCCGTTTCCAACCCACGCCGCCACACCCGGAGATCACGCCATGGAGCTGTACATCGACACCGCCAACATCGACGAGATCAAGCAGGCCGCCGACCTCGGCGTCCTCGACGGCGTGACCACCAACCCGACCCTCATCGCCAAGGAAAAAGTCGACTACGGCCAGCGCCTCGCCGAAATCTGCAAGGTCGTCAAGGGCCCCGTCTCCGCCGAAGTCATCGCCACCGACTTCGCCGGCATGATGAAGGAAGGCCAGGAACGCGCCAAGATCGCCCCCAACATCGTCGTCAAACTCCCCAGCACGATGGACGGCCTGAAAGCCTGCAAGCACCTCTCCGACCTCGGCATCAAGACCAACATGACCCTGTGCTTCCAGGCCCTCCAGGCCCTCATGGTCGCCAAGGCCGGTGCGTATCTCGTCAGCCCCTTCATCGGCCGCCTCGACGACATCGGCCAGGAGGGCATGGACGTCATCCACCAGATCCGCACGATCTACGACAACTACGGCCTGCGCACCAAGGTCCTCGCTGCCTCCATTCGCCACACCGAGCACATGCTCCGCTGCGCGATGGCCGGCGCCGATGTCGCGACCGTCCCCTTCAAGGTCATCATGGATTGCATGAAGCACCCGCTCACGGACATGGGCATCGCCAAGTTTCTTGAGGACTACAAGAAGGCCTTCGGCGGCTGAAATCTGGCGTTCTTGGACTGTTCGCATTCAGGGAATGCCGCCCGCAGCCGTCGAGGTGCGGTCGTCAGGTGTCCATTGGTAGGGTGATTGCCGTTATCAGACGGGGAATTGCAGATATGTCGGTATTTAGTCCGTGGCCGTGGCTCTCATCTTCCGAGTCTGTGGATTGAATCATCGGGAGAATCACTATGCGCTCACGCTCACTCTGCAATTTCAAGTCTGCCCGTCGCCTGACGCTTGTCGCCGGTTCGCTCATTGCGATCCACGCCGCATCGGCGCAGTGCGATCCCGCGTGGCGTGCGGTCGGAGGCCCCGCGGGCGGCGACACCGGCGTTCTGGCCTCGACCATGTGGGACCCCGACGGCAGCGGCCCGCAACAGCCAAAGCTCGTCATCGCTGGCGAGTTCCTCTCCTTCAATGGCACGCCCGCCAACAACATCGTCGTCTGGGATGGCTGGACTTGGTCCACGCTCGGCGACGGCCTGGGTGGCGCGGGCTCCTGGGTCACGAGCCTTGGGGCGCTTCCCAACGGCGATCTCGTCGCGGGCGGCACGTTTACGAACGCCGGCGCCGCGAGCACGCCCTACATCGCACGATGGACCGGCTCGGCGTGGGTCAGCATGGCGGGAGGCATGGACAACCAGGTCAATGCCATGACCGTCTCGAAGACGACCGGCGAGCTCTTCGCCACCGGCTTCTTCACGACCGCGGGCGGTACTCCCGCCAATCGCATCGCACGCTGGACCGGCACCGGCTGGGCGGCGCTCGGCTCTGGCCTTGGCAACATCGGCTGGGCGATCACGTCCCGCCCGAACGGCGACATCGTCGTCGGCGGTTCGTTCACCACCGCGGGCGGAAAGACGGTCAACCGCCTGGCCCGCTGGACCGGCGGCCAGTGGTTCGGCATGTCGGGCGGTACCAACTCAACCGTCCTCTCGCTCATCGGACTCTCCAACGGCGACGTCATCGTCGGCGGCATCTTCACGACCCCAACGCCCCGCGTCGTGGGCTGGCGCGACTCCGGCTGGTTCCTCATGGGCTCCGGGCTCAACGCCCAGCCACTCTGCTTCACCGAAATGCCCAACGGCGACATCATCGCCGGCGGTCACTTCTTCACCTCCGGCGCGACGAGCGTGCCCAAGGTCGCTCGCTTCGACGGCACGGACTGGCGCGCCATGGGCACGGGCATGGATCAGTATGTCATGACGACGACCGTCGATTCCAGCGGCGTACTGTGGGCTGGCGGCGGGTTCAGCGTCGCGGGGGATGTCGTCTCGCCGTATCTCGCCAAGTGGGCGGGAGGCTCGGCGCCCACGATCACGAGCCAGCCCGCGTCGGCGTCGTCGTGCCCCGCGGGGCCCGCGAGTTTCACGCTCGGCGTTGATTCGGTCGACACGCCGTCGTACGAGTGGAGCGTGGAATCGCCCGCCGACAGCGGTAATTACGTCGTGCTCAGCGGCCCGACATTCTTCGAGGGCGACACCGGGCTCGAGTTCAACGCCAGTGGCGTGGATCAGGCGACCCTGCAGGTGTCGGGCCTCAAGCTGCGGGGACACGCGAATGTCGTCCGCTTCGTCGGGCGCGCATCGACCGCCTGCGGCAGCGCTACGAGCAGCGTCGCGACGCTCACCGTCTGCCTCGCGGACTACAACTGCGATCACTTCGTCAACGGCGACGACTATGACTCGTTCGCGTCGATGTTCGATGTCGCGGACCCCGCCGCGGACCTGAACGCCGACGGCTTCGTGAACGGCGATGACTATGACGCGTTCGCGTCGGCGTTTGACGCGGGCTGCTGAGCGAAGCGACACGATCTAATCGTGACGCCCGCGGAGCCCGTCCGCCGCGTTCGCGAATGACTGAACCGATGTGCCCGGCTGGGCGGCTCGGCTTTGTTCTGCGCCGCGCAATACGACCGATCTCAGGAAGGGTTGAAAGTATGAACAACAAGTTGCGCGGCGTGATCTCGGCGGCGGCCCTCGCGGGCATGGCGGGAATGGCCTCCGCCCAGGTGCTCGTCGATCTCGGCAAGCTTCCGGGCGGCGCATGGAACTACGCCAGCACGCTCTCCGACGATGGAAGCGTCGTCTGCGGGAGCGCCGATGTCTCAGGCGGCAAGGCGCGAGCCTATCGCTGGACTGCCGCCGGCGGGCTGGTCAATCTCGGCATCGTCAGCGGCGCGGATCACTCCTACGGCTACGGCATGAGCGGCAACGGCCTGGTCGTCATCGGCGACAGCGGCCTCGGCTTCGATCAGGCCTGCCGATGGACCCAGGCGACCGGCATGGTCTCCATCGGCGGCTTTGCCAGCAACTCACCGTCCTTCGCGTTCGGAGCCAACTACGACGGCACGGTCATCGTCGGCGATGGCTATCTCGGCGGATTACAGCGCGCGTTCCGCTGGACGCAGGCCACGGGCTTGCAGGCGTTCGGGCAGATCCTGCCGGGGTGCGATCAATCGCTGGCGTTGGGTATCACGCCCAGCGGCTCGTACCTCTTCGGGTACTGCTATCACAACGCACCGCAGCTTGTCATGCCGACCGCGTGCCGCTGGGATTCCGCGGGCAACATCATCAGCCTCGGCGTGCTCGCGGGCAGCGCCGAATCGGTGCCCGGCGACTGCAGCACCGACGGCTCCGTGATCGTGGGATACTGCGCCGATATGCAAGGGCAGAACACGCGTTCTTTCCGCTGGTCCACGGCGGGCGGAATGCAGGAACTCACCCCGCCCGCCGGAATCACCGGCTCGACCGCGGGCGGGATCACCGGCGATGGCTCGGTTATTGTGGGCTACGGCTTCGAGGGGAGCGGCGGTGAAAGCGCGATCATCTGGATCAACGGCGTGGGCCAGCGCGTCTCCGACTACCTCACCGCCCGCGGCGTGAGCATTTCGGGATGGACCCTCCGCACCGCCGACATCAGCGCCGGCGGGACCGCGATGGCCGGCTGGGGCATCCACAACGGCGTGGGTACGAGCTGGTACATCAACCTCGGTTGCACCGACGCGCCCGCGATCATCACCCAGCCCCAGAGCCAGACGATCTCTCTCGGCTCGCCCGTGACGTTCAGCGTCGTCGCCACCGGCCCCTCGCTCCAGTACCAGTGGTACAAGAACAACGCGACCATCGGTGGCGCGAACGCTTCCTCGTACACCATCAACTCCGTCGTGCAGAACGACGCGGGCGATTACTTCTGCCTTGTCTCGAACTCATGCGGCGGGCTCGCGTCCAACGTCGCCACCCTCACGGTCGATCTTGGCTGCATCGCTCCAACGATCACCGGCCAGCCGTCGAGCCAGACCATTTCACTCGGCTCGCCCGTGACGTTCAGCGTCACCGCGACCGGCACGGACCTTGGGTATCAGTGGTTCCAGAACGGCTCCATCATCGACGGCGCGAGCGCGTCGAACTACACGATCCAGGCCGTCGCGCAGGGCGACGAGGGCGATTACACCTGCCTTGTCTCCAACGCGTGCGGCGATGACCTCTCCGCGCCCGCAACGCTCACGATTTCGTATGGCTGCGAGCCCACGATCACCGATCAGCCGCACAACGCCCGCACCTGCCCGGGCGGGAGCATCACGCTCGGACTCACCGCCGTGGGAGATGCGCCGATGGACTATCAGTGGCGCAAGGACGGCGAGGACATCCTCGGCGCCAACGATCAGACCTACACGATCTGGAGCGCCACCGCCGCGGACTCCGGCAGCTATGACTGCGTGATCGAGAACGATTGCGGCCACGCGACCAGCGACCCCGCGTTCGTCAGCGTCTGCATCGCCGACTTCAATTGCGACGGCTTCGTCAACGGCAACGACTACGACGAGTTCGCGGAGCTGTTCGACGAGGCCTACTCGGGTGCGGACCTGAATTCCGACGGCTTTGTCAACGGCGACGACTACGACCTCTTCGCTTCCGCCTTCGACGCGGGTTGCTGACGCCTTGCGCCGCGTTGAGTCACGATCGAGCGGCGAAGTTGACCGGCGAGTCGAACGATGACGGAATGTTGATTGTCCCCGCACGCTCGGCGTGCGGCGTCGGTGTGCTCGATAGGCGTCGTGCCGTTGCCGCGCGAGGCTGCGGTTGTAGCCCACGGACGAAGCTCCGGTCCGCTGTACCAACTGGAGAAGGCACAGTCCAAGGTGCAGCTCGGTTTCAGACCTTCTGCAGTGCCCTGAACGATCCGTTCGGACGTTAGTGCGTTCGCTTGAGAGGCGGGCGGAGGTGCTGCAGCGCCTGCCACGGGCGGACACGACCGAAACCGAGGTCCTCGGCCCTTTCACCGTTGGTCGGTGTCAGGTCGAGCGCCGATTCGAGCAGCTGCGTGTTGATGGTCGAGAAGCCCTGCGAATCGAAGCGGGCCGTGACAAGCGCCGAGGTGCCGCTGACGAGCGCCGCGGAGAAGCTCGTTCCGCTCGCGACCGCGAACTGGTTGTTCGGGAGAATGCTGACGAGGTCCTCTCCCGGCGCGCAGAGATCGACGTACGAGCCGAACCCGGAGAATGCGGATTTCACGTCCGCCATGTCGGTCGAAGCGACCGCGATCACGCCCGCGTTGGCGGCCGGGTACACCTTGTCGTCGCTGTCGCGATTGTCGACCGACGCGACCACGATGATCCCCATCGACTGTGCTTCGGCGATGGCATCGGCGACAATGATCGAGTTCTTGGGCGACGACATCGAGATGTTGATCACGCGAGCGCCGTGATCGATCGCGTGATAGACCCCCTCGGCGATCGTGAACGCCGTTCCCATGCCCGTCGAGTCCATGACGCGGATCGGGAGGATCTTCGCCTCGGGCGCGACCATGTGGATGAGGCCAGAAACGAACGTGCCGTGCCCGGACATCACGCCCGTTCCCGTGTCATTGACGTTGGAGTTGTTGTCGAGGAAGTTGTAGCCGCCGGTTGCGATGGACCCCGCGAGATAAGCGTGGGGGGCAGCACCCGTGTCGAGCACCGCGACGATCACGCCCGCGCCGGTCGAGAGACGATGGGCATACGGGAGAGCGACAAAGGTAGCGACCGGCTGCTTGCCGACCGTTTGCTCTGCGATGCGAACGAAAAAGCTCTGAGTGTGCCCTTCGGCGATGCAGTTCGCGGCGTTCTGCTCGTCGCCCTCAATCCTGTCGTCAAAGTCGAACTCGGAGTCCTGGTCGGCGTCCGGCACGTTTGGGTCCGTGCCCAGGAGATACAGGCCACGCGGCTCGTAGCTCGCGAGCACGATCGCGCCGTACGTCGCGGCCACGTCTTCGATGTTCTGATTCGGCGCCAGGCGCACGATGAACTGATGCTCCAGCGCGTCGCCGGAATCAAACGCCAGCGCCGACGGCGCCAGGCACGCCGCGATCAAGAGTGCGGCGACGGGCGTAAGGTGGGCTCGAAGTGAAGCGTGGTTCATGCGGCTCCGATCACGAAGAAAGGCGCCCACCCCGCGGGATGGTGGCCTTGGCGGAACATCTCCAGTTGGACGCGCCCGAGCGCCTCCGCGGGCAATGCGGAGAAACACCTCGGATTATCGTACATCGAGGTATACCAGGCCGCAACCATTTCTTTCGCAGATTGATCGTGCAACGCCCAGTGCGTGAGCACGAGCGACGAAGCGCCCGCGGCCAGGAACGCCCGAACGAGCCCCAGAAGCTCGTCGCCGGGCGAAGTTCCCGCCCGACCCGTCCCGCATCCACTCAGCACCACCTGGGCCCCGCCCAGATCGATTGCACCAAGATTCCAGGCCGAAATCCACCCGTCGAAGAGCCGCAGGCCCGAAGCTCCTGGGTTCGACGCGACGAAGCGAGCGTGAGACGCGACATGGATCAGCGGTCGGTCGCGCATCGCCTGAGACACGCTCTCAACTGTCGCATCGCTTCCGATAAGCAACTCCGCGTTGGGGATCATGCTCGCGGCGGCGCGGGCCTCGTCCTCCGCATGGGGAATCGCCTCGTCCGACACGCCGATCACCAGCGGCCGTGACGTCGTATTCGGCGTGCGCGCGCGGAGCAGCATCGCGATGCTCGAACTCGGTGCGATCGTCACCCCGCGCCGCGCGAGCTCGGGCTGGCCAGATTCGTCGATCAGCGCGTGAAACGGGACATGATGGAGCACGCCGAAGGGAACGATCGAGAGGCGTTGAACTCCCGCGAGGTCCGCCGCTAATGGGGCGAGCAAGTGCGAATGCAGCTCGCGCAGCGCCTTCTCGGCATCGCGCGTCAGGCGCTGGCCAGCTTGGCCCGTGGGCAGGCCGCGGATCACGGCCCGATCGATCTGAAACGCGAGTGCGCCCACGGCCCGTCGGATCTGTTCAATGTCCGCGATGCGCCGATGGACGCGATCGCCCTGATTCGTCACCAGCAACACCGACAGCGATGCGCCCTCTTCGAAGTACTCGATGAGCGCGTGCCCGGCGATCATCGCCTGCTGCACGTCACGCAGAGGCGTCGGGTCGCGGTCGATCACACGCCGCGGCGATCGCGATGCGAGCCGTTGTTCGGCGAGTCGAAGCGCGTGCTCACGCTGACGCACGCCCGCGATGCGGTCCGCGGCACTCCCGCGTGCCGATGCGCCGACATCGCCCGTGCGCGAGTACAACGCCGTGAGCTCGCGGCGCAGTCGATCGATTTCGATCAGGATGTCGCGATCTTCCTGGCCGCTTTGCGCGAGCGAACGTCCCGACACGGCCTGGGCCGCGGCCTCCTGCATCGAGCGTGCCCTCGCTCGCTCGATTCGATCGAACGCGAGCGGCACATCGCTCATGTCGAGCGCGAACGACGCGGCGTCGGCATAGATGCTCGAACGACGCCCAAGGAACGCGGCCCGCAGCGCCTCGGCATTGAGCGTTCCGCGCACCCGCTCGGTCTGATCGATCGCCGCGGCAAAGTCCTTGGCGGCATCGTCATGCTTCTTCGCCGCGACGCGGATGCGGGCCCGTGCGTGATGCAACTCGGCCTTCAGCGGCGCCAGGTCGAGCGATTCCGCGACGGTCATCGCACACTCAATGTGCTCCGCGGCTCCCGCCAGCTCGTTGGATCGCAGGAGCAGGTCGCCGATCTGGAGATGCGCCAGCGCCGCATCCGCGGGGCGATCCTCCAAGAGCGAGATCGCCTCTCGGAGCAGCGCCCGCGAACCCTCGAGATCGCCGTTTGACACGAGCACGCGGGCTTCGAGCATGTCTGCTTTGGCCAAGCCCGTCCTGTTGTTCATAGGGGTCAGGAGCGACCGAGCTTCCGCGATCGACTCGCGCGCCTCGCGCCACTTGCCCTGCTCAATCTGCGAACGCGAGAGCCCAAGCAACGCCCTCGACAGTTCCTGCGACATGCCGTGCTGCCGTAGCGCAGGGATCGCTGTCTGGAACGCGTCGGCGGCGTCGGTCGCCGCGCCGAGCGAGAGCATCGCCTCGGCCTGCTCGATCCACAATCGCGCGACGTCGCCCGGCGAGCCGTCCGTCGCGAGCTTTCGACGCGCTCCCTCGAAATACGCCAGCCCCTCCTGCATCCGCCCCTGTCGGCTCGTCAGATCGGCGAGATTCCCCTCAACGATCGCCGCCGCCCGCGACGCCTTCAGCGATTCAAGGCCCGAAAGCGCCGCGCGGAACGCGTCCTCCGCGGCTCGGAAGTCGTGCAGGTCCAGCATCGCCTCGGCCCGATTGCTCTGGAGCTGGGCGGCCAACATCGGCTGGTCGACCAGGAGCGTCAGGGCGCGATCGAAGTGCTCCACCGCGCGTCGAGGCTCGTCCGACATGCGGCGAACGACGCCCAGGTTGATGTTGGCGCGAGCCGCCAGCAACGACTCGCCCGCGCGCGTGAACGCGGCGAGCGCCGCCTCGCCCGCCTCGATCGCTTCCTTCAATCGTCCCTTGCGCGCCAGCGCGTGCAGCGTCGCCATGCGAACGCGAGCGCCCTCCAAAGCGTCGTCCGAGCGATCCGCGGCCTGCACGGCGTCCGCGAGCGTCGCCAGCGCGTCATCAAACCGATTCGCGTACGCCAGCGCGTGCGCCAGCGCCCGGCGCGTGCGGGCCTGGACCTGCGGCTCGGCCAGCTGATCCGCGGCGCTCACGAGCGACGGCGCGGCGGCCAGCGCACGCGTCAGGTTCGACATCGCCATCCGCTCGACATCGTCCGAGAGCCGACCGAGCATCTGCGGCGCATCGCCGGCCGCACGCACGCGCGCGATCGCCTCTGCCGGCGTCAATCCGGCCAGTTCATCGAGCAGGGGCGAAAGATCGCTCGCGGGGGCGGTCATGCGGGTTCAATCATGCAACGTTGATCGGGGGGATGCGGACCACGCTGTCGCCCACGCGGGCCGAAAGTTCGTACACACCGACGGGACATTCGAGAACGAACACGCCGGACGCGTCGGCAGGGACTTCCTGCTCGGGCGAGCCGGTCAGCGTGGAGCGCCAGGCGATGCGGGCGACGATGTCGTCGCTCAGCGGCGCGACCTGGCCCCGGATGGTGCGCCGGGTGTTGTTCTCGTTCGCGGAAACCTGGATGTCGATCTCGGCGATGTCGCACTCAAAGCTGAGGTGGCGCGATTCGGTCGTGCCTCGGAAGCCGGCGAGCGCGGGCTCGGCCAGCGTGTCGCGCACGAGGCGGCAGAGATACTCCTGCACGTGATCCGCGACCCGCGCAGCGATGTCCATGAGCGAGGGCGATGCCGGCGCATCGGCGCGCATCAGGCCGATCGCACGCTGCACGACCTCCGCCGGTGGCGCGATCGAGTCGTCCGTCCGCATGGTTCGCACGGCGAGCGTGATCGACGCGAGCGTGCGAGCGGCTTCGGGCGAGTCCGCGATGCGAGCTTGGACCTCCGAACGCCGCGCCGGATCGAGCTCGTCGAGGGCCAGGGCGATCAGATCTTCGTTGGAAACAGATTGATTCACGCGTTCCTCCGTGGCAAACGGCCAGCCGCCGTCACACAACAGAGAGGGCACTTGGGCCTGCCGGGATACACAAATTCCAAGATTCGCACAGCAACAATAGGGGGTTGTTTGGTGTGAAAAGCGGTTGCCGCGCTGGTTTAGGCCTCCGGGCTTGCCGCGGACGACTCGCCGAGAATCGCCCCGAGCTTGGCGAGGCAGCGAGCCCGTGAGGGCCCGATGCTCCCGGTCGGGATGCCCAGCGACGAGGCGATGTCCGAGTAGTTCGGGCGATCCGTGTTCATGAACAAGGCGCGGAGCAATCGCTCGCACGGTCCGCCCAACTTCGTCAAGGCGTTCTGAACGGCGATCCGGCGCTCCCAACGCTCCAGCTCGTCGGGCGCGGGCTCGTTCGGTGAGAGGGCCGGCGGCGGGAAGTTCGTGAGGCGCAACGCGGCCTTTGAATTCGACTGGGCGGCCCGCCAGCATTCGCGCTGGGTCGTTGTCATCAGCCACTTGGCGAGTGTGCGCGTGTCGCGCAGCCCGCCGAGGTTCTGGAAGAGCAACGAGAAAACACCCTGGAAAATGTCGTCGCACGCCGAGTCGGGCAAGCGGTAGCCGCGCGGGATCGAATAGACGAGGCGCTTGTACTTCTCAACAAGCTCGCGCCACGCGATTTGATCGCGCTTCAGGCATCGCTCGATGAGGGCAACGTCGCCGTCCTGCATTCCACGCTCCGGGCGGCCGGGCGTTTGGCCCGGCTCAAGTCAGAGGCGGAGTTTATCCGCGGAGTTCCCGATCGTGAAGTCGGAGTTCGATTCTTGCGCGTGCGGCTCTGGACCGAGAATTTCTCGTGGCGCATGTATCAGGCATTCGACCCGTGGCTCCTGTTGGCTCGAAAGGAGCTCTCCCGATGAGCACACACCGTACCTTGGCGTTGCTGGCTGGTCTTGCCGCGTCCGGCTTCACGTTCCTGTCCGCCCTGGCGGATGTCACGATCTATGGCGGGCTATCGAACTTCGACTGCCCCAACGAGACCGATGACGATTGCGATGAGTTCGAAATCGAACTCCACGGCCCGAACCCCGAGGACGTCTATCACACCTACACCAACCCGAACTACGGCGCGCCGAAGATCATCGCGACGACCTACGGCACGCTCGTTCGATACGCGAACCCGCGCCATCTCACGATGCCCGGCTCGATCGAGCACTTCGGCATCTCGCTGCGCAACTTCAGCGGCGATCCGACGCCCCATTTCCGCTGGATGAAGGACGGCCAGGAAGCGGGCGTGAATCCCAATCCGCTCCAGCCGCAGATCACCGCGACGCCGGGGATCAACAACGAGGGCGACCCGGTGCTCGTCGAGAAGATCACCAACCTCGACCCGTGGGGCCGGCGCATGTGGGTGAAGCGCTCAGTGACCAACGTGCAATACGTCGTCTCCCTCGAAGAGCTCATGGTCGACGAGCCACTGATCCAGAACTCCGAGGACGTGGATCTCAATCCCGTGCTCCTGAACTATGGGCAGACGCTGACCTACAGCCAGCTTGAAGGCGGCGACGGCATCGCCAGCGCGGTGCTCTCGTACGAGGTCTATCGCGACAGCTTCTACGGCAATCAGCACCACGTCGGGAGCTACGGCGGCACCATCATGAACGCCGTTCCGCTCAACACCCTCGGCTGCGTTGAGGGCGGGCTGGTGATCGAACAGCAGCCCGCGGACACCTTCGGCGTGCCCGGCGATGACATCGACTTCAGCGTGCGTGTGAACAATCTTGGCGATACTTCCGACCCCGTTTTCCACTGGTTCCACGAGGGCGTGGAGATCGCGACCACGCTCGACGACACGCTCGAAGTGCTGAACATCACCTACGCCGATGCGGGCGCGTACTACGTCATGGTGACCAACGAATGCGGCACGGTGATCTCGACCGTCGGCCGCCTCGAGATGCCGCCGCAGTGCTGGGCCGACATTGATGGCGACGGCTTCGTGAACGGCGACGACTACGACTTCTTCGCGGACGCGTTCGACGTCGGCGACGCTAAGGCCGACTTCAACGCGGACGGCTTCGTGAACGGCGACGACTACGACGGCTTCGCCGAGCACTTCGAGGGCGGCTGCTGAACGGACGCTATTCGAACAGGATAACCGCGCGCCCCTCCCCGTCGCTCACGGGGAGGGGTCGCTTCATGCGATGAAATGCGGAATGAGCGACGCATCGACCGGGCGTCGCGGGAACCAGGCCAAATCTCCTAGGAGCGAAGCGCTAACGCGACGCCGGGGCGGCTTCTCCTGACTTAGATTCGCCGAGAGCGGAGACAAATGCCGCGTACTCGCGCTGCAATGCTCCCTGATCTCGATTGACGAACGACTCAAGCACGGCGGAGCCGACGCGGCGTGACATCGCGATGCCCGCGGCACGGTCGCCGACCCGGCGTGAGAGCTCGGTTCGCAGCTGCCCGCGCGACGCGAGCGTGAGGACCTGCGAAAGCGCCTCCCGACGCGTCGAGTCCTCAATCAGAAAGCGCGTCAAAGCCCATACCTGCGCGTAATAGGTCAGCGCCCGATCTCCTCCCTTGGCGATCCAGTCCTGCGGCGTGGTGCTCACGAGTTGGTCGAGCCTGATCAGCGTTCCTGCACGAGCGGCGTTCCGCAAGGCGGTCATGCGATCGGGATTGTCGCGCGGCGAGAACTGCGGCGTCGTGCCGTTCCATCGATGGCCCTCGAACCACGTCGCCAGTCCCTCATCAAGCCAGATCGGGAGTGGTTCTTTGAACGACGCCTGGGCGAATTGGTGCCAGCCCTCGTGCGCGAGCAGCACGAACGTGTCGTGCGAGCCGATTTCATACAGAATCGATCGCCCTTGAAGCGTGAACCCACCTCGGTTCATGCTCGCGACAACGTCGGAGCGGGCGCCGAGCAGCTGCGTGACGATGCTCTCCCACTGGTCGCGATCCGACATCACATAGGTGTCGAGCGCCAGGGCCGGCGGCGAGAGCGGTGTGATCGCGCCGCGATACTGCTCGCCCGCTGCCTCGATGAAGACCGGGAGCCGCGCTCGAACCGATTCGTCGGCGATCGTCGTGAACAGGCGATACGACGGCGTGCGGATCATGACGCCGCGTGAAGGACCGAAGGTCCACGCCTCGCGGGACACGACGACATTCGGGCGAGATGGAGACGGTGCTCCTGCGCCGTCGAGAGGAGTCGGGGCCTCGGAGTGCGCCGGTGGGTGAGATGAGCACGAGACCGGCGCGAGAAGGGCGAACATGCAGAACATGCTTGACGTGAAGGAGCGTCGGTCTGGAAAGCGACGCCACCACGCGAGGTGTGACATGGCACCGCGGCACGAAAATGCGGGCGCCATCCGCCGCCGCGTCAACACGATGCGCCCAGGGAGGCGAGCGCCGCCCGATTGGCGGCGAGTTCCGCCTCGGCCTTGGCGAGCTGGTCCCGCGTCTGCTGAACCATCGCGGGGGGCGCTCGGTCGGCGTAGCCGGGGTTCGCCAGGCGGGCCGAGAGCGTGCGCAACGAGTTCTCCTTGTCCGCGATCGCCTTCTCGAGGCGTGATCGCTCCGCGCCCGCGTCCACCGCGTCGGCGAGGCTCGAGGCTTTCCACTCGGTGGATTCGAACACGAACGCGACGCTCGGTCCTTTCACGCCGTCGCCCGTGATTGACTCGATCGACTCGATCGGGACGAACGCGAGGAGGAGAGGCGAGTGAGACTCGACCAGTGTCGAGCAGGCGGATGGCGCGTGGAGCACGATCTTCCGCTTGGGCGGTACGTTGTGCTGGGCGCGAACCTCGCGGATCGCGGTGGCGAGCGTCTGCACCCGCGCGAACTCGTGAACGCTGTTCGCGTCCTCCGCGCCGGCGGCGAAACGCGGCCACGCGGCGCGGCACAAGAGCTCCGACGGCGACTCGTCGAGCACCAACCACGATTGCGAGTGCATGGGCGTCGAGCGAAGATGCTCGAAGGTCGTCTCGGTGATGAACGGCATCACGGGATGCGCCAGGCGTAGCAGCACGTCGAGCGTCGCGCGGAGCACCAGCTTCTGCGACGTGTCGGCGGTGACGGTCGGCTTGATTGCCTCGAGATACCAGTCGCAGAAGTCTCGCCAGACGATGTCGTACAGCGTCTGGGCGTAGCCCGCGAAATCGAACTGCGCGACACATTCGTCGATCTGGCGCGTCGCCGCGGCGAGGCGTGAGATCATCCACCGATCGACCAGCGAGAGCTTCGCCAGTTCGACGCGCTCCGCCGCTGGCGTGCCGGACGAGAGCATCGACACGGCGAATCTCGCCGCGTTCCACAACTTATTGGCGAAGTTGCGTCCGAGGTCGAACTTGCTCGAGGTGTTCTTGGCCAAGGGCATGTCGGGCGTGGGCTTGGCCTCGCCCGAAGCGACGCCGTACACCGTCACCATCTTCTTCGACTTGTCGGTGGGGCACTCCTGGATCGGCGCGGGGACGACGTAGCCGTCCTTGTTGGTGAACATCTTGGGCGTGAAGATCGCGCCGGTGTGCGGGCAGATGAGGTCGACGGGCATGCGGACGTCCTGCGTCTGCGTCGCCATGTTGCAGAGCGTGAATCGCATCGCGTCGGCGCCGTGGCTGGCGATGATGTCGAGCGGATCGACGCCGTTTCCCAGGCTCTTGGACATCTTCTGGCCCTGACCGTCCTGGATGACGCAGTGGATGAAGACGTCGCGGAACGGGAGCGGCCCGTGCCCCTTGCCGTGGCTGACGAGCGACGCGGTCTCGCCCGCGCGCGCGGCGTTCCAGCCCTCGGGCATCAGGTAGCGGTTCATCATCACCATGCGCGAGACCCACAGGGTGATGATCTCGCGCGCGGTGCAGAGTGTGGAGGTTGGGTTGAAGGCGGCGAGCAAGCCGTCAAACGCGGGGCCCGCGGCCTTGGGGTCGGGCCAGCCCATGGTCGACATGGGCCAGAGCGCGGAAGAGAACCAGGTGTCAAGTACGTCGGGGTCGCGGACGAAGCCGATAGACTCCAAAAGTCTGATGAGCGATTCATCATTGGTGTCGCGGAGGCAGACCTGTGTTGTCCCGTCGACCGTCGAATGAACAGTCTCGCCGGCAAGCGTTGGCCCGTCGATCATCGTCAGGAACGCGGCTTCGTCCTGCTTGGTCCATGAGGACTTGGTCCACACCGGAATGCGATGTCCCCACCAGAGCTGGCGGCTGATGCACCAGTCCCGGATGTTGTCGTGCCAAAGCTCGAAGGTCTTGGCATAGCGGTCGGGATGGAAGCGCAGCTGCCCGTCGCTGCCCGTCGGTTTCGCGGCGCCCGAGCCCTTGGAGCGTTGCTCCGGGGCGAGGGCCTTGTTCGCGGCCGCCGCCAGGCGCGGGTCGGTCACCTTCACATACCACTGGTCGCTCAGATAGGGCTCGATGATCGCCTTGGAGCGATCCGAGTGCGTGACGGAGTGGCGATAGGGGCGTGTGCGTTCCAGCAGGCCGCGTGCCTTGAACTCGTCGATCACGAGCGTGCGAGCGTCGTCGCGCGACTTGCCGACGAACAGGTGCGCGCTACCCACGTCGTGCCAGCCGTGCTTGTCGCTCACGGTCGCGTCGGGCGCGAAGACGTTCACGAGTGCCGCGTTCGGCCCGCCCGCGAACATGTCCATCACGTCCTTGTGACGCTGGTAGAGGTCATAGTCGTTCGCGTCGTGCGCGGGGGTGACCTTTAGGAAGCCCGTCGCGTACGCCGCCTTTGGATCCGCGCGTTCTTCGTCGTCACGCGCGTAGATCTCGGGGAGCACGACGTACTCATCTTCAACGATCGGGATGACGCGACCGACCAGCGGCAGATCGACGCAGAGCCCGCGAAGCGCCTTGGCGCGCGGGTCGTGCGGGTTCACCGCCACCGCGGTATCGCCGAGATAGGTCTCGGGACGCGTGGTCGCGACCACGATGTACGCGGGGTCCTCGGGCGGGTGGTTGTCGGCCTCGGCAAGGCCGCGGCGCGAAAGCTCCGACCATGTGACGGGCACGGCGTCGGAGGGCGGGAGCTTGCCGTGGCGACGCTCGCCCGCGGTCGACTGCCCATGGGCGTGAACGAGGGGATAGCGCAGGTAATAGAACGCGGCGTCGACCTCCTCGTCGAAGCACTCGTCGTCCGCGACCGCGGTCTGCAGCACGGGGTCCCAGTTGACCAGGCGTTTGCCGCGATAGATCAGGCCGTCCTTGAAGAGCTGGAAGAACGCCTCGCGCACGGCGCGGGCGCAGACGTCGTCCATCGTGAAGCGCTGGCGGTCCCAATCACACGAGCAGCCCATTCTCTTGAGCTGGCCGGTGATGACACCCTCGTACTCGTCCTTGAACGCCTGGATGCGCTTGATGAACTCGTCGCGCGTGAAGTCGTGGCGACGCTTCTTTTCCTCGTTCCAGACACGCTTCTCGACCACCGCCTGAGTCGCGATTCCCGCGTGGTCCGTGCCGGGCATCCACAGGGCCTCGTGCCCGCGCATGCGATGGGCGCGGACCAGGATGTCCTGGAGCGTGTTGTTCAGCGCGTGCCCAAGGTGCAAGCGATCGGTGACGTTTGGTGGCGGAATGACGACTGAGTAGGGCTTTGCCTGCCCAGCGACGACGCGTGCGGCGTTGGCATTGAAGGCGCGTGCCTCTTCCCATCGGGTCCAGGTGCGGGACTCGTGGTCGGCGGGCCGATACTGCTTGGGCAGTTCGGCGTGAGAGCTGCTCGGAGTTTGTGCGGTGTCGGACATGAGCGCATGGTATGCGAGCCGGAGCGGGTTTGGGCCCGAGGGGTGGCCGGTTGGTCGCCCCGCTGTACCGTGGGCGGGCGGGGTGGTGGCGGAAATGCGGCCCGCACGCGATCATGTCCCGTCGCGCTTCCCGCCGCACGTTGAGGGGTATTGGATGCCGCTAGTCACGCGCCCTGTTCTGATGTCGTCGGTGATGCCCGTCATCGCGCCGGTTTCGGCCCGCCCCGGACGCGCGGGCTTTGCGGTCGTCGCGACGATGTCGATCGTCGCTTCGGCGGCCGTGACGACGTGGCTCTTCGTGCCGCGTGCGGGCGGCATGGACATCGCCGAGCCGCCACAGCCCGCGGTCGCGGCCGGCGAGACGCTGAACGCCGTGATGAGCTCGGCCGCGACGTACGTGAATCAGAAGGAGCCGGAAAAGGCCGAGGCGATCATGCGCGAAGCGATCGCGAGGTTCCCGGAGGAACGGGACCTTCGCGTTCAATACGGCCAAGTGCTGCTGGCTCTGAAGAAAGATGCCGAGGCCTACGAGCAATATGTCGCGGCCCTGCGTGTGGGTGGCAAGGATGCGGCGATCGAGTTCATGGCCGGCACGATCGCGAGCATGCTGGGCAAGCTCGATTCGGCGGTGTCGCACTACACCAATGCGCAGACGATCGATCCGAGCACGGCAAGGTACCCGCTCTTCCTCGCTCAGGTGCAAATCAAGCTGAACAAGATCGACGACGCCAAGGCGAACCTCCTCCGATCGGGGAGGATCGACCCGGACCAGGCCGTCGTGTGGGGGACGCTCTCGGAGCTCGCCCTGCGCGAGAACAAGGCGGGCGTGGCGCTCCAGCACATCGCCCGGGCGCGTCAGATCGAACCGGGCGTCACCGACTGGAGGATTATCGAGGCCAGGGCGTTCAAACGCTCGAACAAACCCGAGGACGCGATCAAGCTGCTCGTTGGGCTCGATCAGGCGGAGCGGTATTCGCCCGCGATCCTGCAGATCATGGGCGAGTGCTACGGCATGCTCTCTCGCCAAGCAGACGCCGCAGCCATGTACGCCGCGGCGTCGGAGGCGAATCCGTCGAACGCGGCCATCGCGCTCTCGGCGGCGGAGTGGTATGTTCGCCTCAACCAGCCCGATCAGGCCAGGAAATTCGCGCAGCGGGCCAGCGTGCTGGGCGAGCCGAACGCCAAGAAGATGCTGGAGCAGATAAAGTAAGCGTCAGCCGATCGATCTTCCGCCGTCGATCCGGATGACCTGGCCCGTGACATACCGGGCCTCGAGCGCAAGCCACCGCACCGCCTCCGCCGCATCTTCGGGCTGACCCGGGCGTGCCAGCGGCACGCGCTGCAGATACGCCCGTTGCATCAGCTCATCGCTCTCGGGCCCTTCTTCGGGCCACGCCACGACGCCCGGCGCGACCGCGTTCACACGCACGCGCGGCGCCAGATCGCGAGCCAGCGATCGCACCATCTCGATCAACGCGGCCTTGGACATCGCGTACGCAGCGTGGTTCTTCCGCGGGTGCCCCATCGCGTGGATGTCGCCCATTGCGATGACGCTCCCGCCGCCCTCGATCGTGGACTCGGCGAGGCGGGGCGCGAGCCTCTGCGTGAGCACGAGCGGCGCGAGTGCATTCACGCGAAACGCCTCACCGGCCCGGTCCGGAGTGAGCGAATCCAGGGGAGTCGGCGCATAGACGGACGCGTTATGTACAAGCACGTCAAGGCGTGGGAGTTCCGAAGCCAGGAGCGATCCGATCGCGCCGACACTGTCGATGTCGGCAAGGTTGAGGCGGATGAGCCGGACCGCGATGCCGCCAGAGGCCAAGGCGTCGGCCGCGAGCTTCGCATCCTCGATGCTGTTGTGATACGTCAGCACCAGGTCACAGCCGGCGCGGGCGAACGTGGTCGCGATCGAGAGCCCCACGCGCCGGGCGGCACCGGTGATCATCACAACGGGGCGCTGTCCGCTCGGCCAGTTCTGGGCGTTGCGCACTTCGGCGTGCGCCGAAGCACCAGTCGAGGTCGGCGCATCTCCGGGCGCGGGCGACCCCGCGGCATCGAAGATGCGGGTCTCGGGCTCGGCGCGGCGCCCGGACTCCGCCCACGCGTCGAGCGTGAGCGACGGCTTCCGCACCTTCGCCGCGCGAGCCATGGCGCGACGTCGATTGATCAGTACCGCGAAGGCCGACACGACGAACGCGCCGATAATGATGAGCAGGATGAGCAGGTACACGGCGCTGCGCACCGCCTCGGCCGGCGCTCGCGTTTGGGCGAGGCATGGCGACCAGTGGACAACGGCCAGTGCGGCGACGAGAATCGCGTTCATCCGCCGCACTATACCCCAACTGCGCTGGGCTGCGGCGCCGACATCGACCTCGGCTCGTCGCCTTTGCCTCCCGGCGATTGCAAGTCTTCGGGGCGAATGAGCGTGTCGCCCGTGGCCGCGTACAGCCGCCCGTCAACCCGAACGAGACCGGACCCTGGAATTGTCTGGTGCAGCGCTTCCGCGAGATCCTCGTCGGTCGCGAGCGAGACGGTCGAGGATGTCGGCTTGGCCGCGAGCTTCTTGGAAATGCCGGGGGTGGTCGCGACGCGATCGACAATCAAACGCGGCGACTCCTGAGCGATGAGGCGATATCGAGGGTCTTGCCGTCCCGCTTCTTCCGGTGTGGGAATCCGTGGCTGGCTGGCCATCTTCTCACGAATCGCGCGATCTTCAGGCGACTCCGCCATGGGACTGTCGGGCGAAATCGGGGAGCTTGTCGGAAGGACTCGCCACGCCACAATCCCCGCAACGGCGACGATCGACATGACAGCTGCGCCCGCAGACAGCACGCGACGCCCGCGCTGGGCGAGGGCTTGTTCGCGCAGCGCCGTGCTCAGAATGTCGCCTCTCCGATCGCGATGCGGTGAATCATCGTTCATGGCTGGTCCTCTCCCTGCGATGCTCGCTGAAGCGTTCGGAGCGAAGCGCGGAGCTTGCCATGGGCCGCGTCCTCGCTGATCGAAAACACACGCCCGATGGCCGCGAGCGAACGCCCAAACCAGAATCGCAGCGACAAGGCGGCCCGTTGGTCGGGCTGGAGCTCGGCGAGGTGCCGCCGAAGCTCTTCCATCGATTCATCGACGGTGGGCCTTGAGCGGTCGCTGCCGTGCATCACGGATGCGGTTGATGTGCTGGATTCGGCGCTCCTGGCAAAGGCACGCCTGGCGTTCTCTCTCGATTCTTGCTTCAGGCGATCGAGGGCACAGGTCGTGAGCACGCGGACCATCCAACGCGAGAGATCGGCGTCCGTATCGAGCCTCGGCATGCCCCGCGCGACACGGATCATGGCGTCCTGCACCACGTCGAGCGCGAAGCTCTCGTCGCGCCCGGTGCGGGCACGGACAATCGCGACCGAGCGATCGAACCAGTGCTGGTAGAGGTCGGTGAAGGTCGCGGGATCGCCGGCTCGGATGCCGCGGCACCACGCCGCCGCCCGCGCGTCCGGCGAGTCGTTCGCCCGATCTGTCGGTGTGGCGCTTGGCACGAGGTGCTCGATGGTGGCGACGCGGCTGATCGGCACTGGCTCCTGGAGGTGGCTACTTGGCGCTCTTCTGCTGGCGAAGGGCGTTCAACTCATCCGTGAGCGCCCTGATCTGTGCGGCCTGATCCTCGACGAGCTTTCGAAGCGAATCAAGATCGTTGGAAGCCGTCCCGGAAGCAGCGACCATCGGTTTCTTTGTCAGCAACTCCGAGAGTGCGGTGGCCTCTTGAAAATCGGAGCGAGCCGTCAGCAGGGCGGCCTCTGCCTGTTCGACTTGCCCGCGGGCTTCTTGCAGTTCGGAGGTGCCTACGGTGCCTTGCTGAGCGAGCTTGTTTACCTGATCGAACTTCTTCTGCATCGCGGCGAGTTCCGCTTCTCTCCGCTTGGCCTGGATCTCCGATCGTTCGACACGGGCCTTGGCCTCAATCATCTGCTTGAGCGACACCCCGGCGTCTCCCAGCCGCTGCCTCTGATCGTCGATCATCGCCTTGATGACCTGATGAACCGCGTTGGTGGCGCGTGGCGAGCCTTGCAGGATGAGCAACTGGGATTCCTCGTGGTACTTCAGGCGAACAGTCTCTTCCCCCGGCGGGAGCGCGAGTTCGACCGCCGAAAGCACGACGTCGGAATTGATCGCAAGGTCGGCGCGGCTCACTCCATCAACCGTCGGGCGCGTGAGCGGAGCGATGGAAAGGACCTCCAGTTCTTGCCGACCACGCGCCGCGTCGTTCGATTTCTGGAGGATCGAAAAGGTCGGAGACTCATCCTCGTGCGCACTGACATGTTCAATGCGAAGTTCTCCTGGTTCGCACTCGGCCGCAAACCGCAGCACGTCCATCGCCGTGTCGACCGAAACAAAGTTGAGCTCAATCGGTCGAACGACGATCCGCTCGGTGGCCGGCCCCAGAATTACGTTTACCGGCCAGGAGTTGTCCTTGCGTTGCGACTGCACGGCCTTCACATACTCCGCGATCGTTCCGCCCGGGAACTTGATGCTGATCGGCATCGGATTCACGCGGATCGCGACGGGTTGCCCTGCATCTTCCGGCTTGGCCTGCCCGAGGCACGCGGGTGTCCACGCTCCCAGCGTCGTTCCGGCGGCAAGGACAAAGGCGGCGAGGTTTCGAGTGTTGAATCGCGTCATGGCTGTCTCCTGTGTTCTACCAACCAAACGACGCCGCGGCCCGGTTCCGGCGCGATGTCCGAGGAAATTCTGACGCCGCGGGCAAACCACACCCGACCGGAACCCGGCTACACTCTCGCCCCATGCATTACGACGCACACCAGCCCGTGATCGACGATCTTGAGGCGCGGATCACAACCATCCGCGACTCTCTTTAACTTCCCAGCCAAGCAAAAGCAGCTGAAGGAACTCGAGGCCCAGATGGCCGGTGAGGGTTTCTGGGATTCCCAGGACAAGGCCAAGAAGGTGCTCGCCGAGGTCAAGACCCTGAAGGCCCAGGTCGAGCCGCTCGCCAAGCTCATGGTTGAATTTGAGGATGCCAAAGTCGCGTATGAGATGTCGCGCGAGGCGGCGGACAAGGACCTGCTCGCCGAGGCCGACGAGCAGCTTTTCAAGCTGCAAGCACGGATGGAGCAGGTCGAGCTCCGCTCGCTCCTCTCGGGGCGTCACGATCATCGCAACTGCTACCTCACCATTTCGGCGGGTGTGGGCGGCACCGAGGCCAACGACTGGGCCGACATGCTCTATCGCATGTACATCTTCTACTGCGAGAAGATGGGCTGGGAGATGGAGGAAGTCGACAAGGGCTTCGGCACCGAAGTCGGCATCGACTCGGTCACGCTCCACGTCAAGGGCGCGTACGCGTTCGGGTATCTCTCCTGCGAACGCGGCACGCACCGCCTCGCGCGCGTCTCGCCCTTCAACGCTCAGGGCAAGCGACAGACCAGCTTCGCGACCGTCGAGATCGTCCCCGAGATCGAGGAGACCGAGGTCGAGATCCCCGAAAAGGACATCGAGGTCATCGCGTTCGTGCGTGCCTCCGGCCCCGGCGGGCAGAACGTCAACAAGGTCGCATCGGCGATCCGCATCGTTCACAAGCCCACGGGGATCCAGGTCGTCGCGAGCACCTACCGCGACCAGCCGCAGAACAAGCGACAGGCCCTGACCGTCCTCCAGGCCAAACTCCAGGTGATGGAAGACGAACGCCGCCGCAAGGAGATCGAGGGCGCGACCGGCGGTGCGATGGAGCAGGGCTGGGGAACGCAGATCCGCTCGTATGTCTTCTACGACAACCGCGTGAAGGATCATCGCACCGGCTACGAGGAATCCGACTACGAGATGGTGCTCCGTGGCGGGATCGAGCCGTTCATCGACGCCGAACTCAAACGCCGGCGCTCCGAGAAAGAAAAAGGAAAGTAGCGGCCCGGAACGCATGGAGCGTTGACATGAAGTCCGCGTCACGGGCGGAGCGGTGTTGCGCCGTTGTTGCAAGACGCGGGCTCATTCCCGCAACAGCGAGGCGGCTATGGCGGTAGGCTCTTGGAGCAAGATCGGAGGCTCCGATGCCAAACGCAAGTGGGGGCTTGATTCGCGTGCCGCGCGGTGATCAGGCGATCTCGCTCCTGATCGAGATCGGGCTGATCACCTTCGTCTGGTGGTATCTCAAGTTGGCGCCGCTGTTCGCCGGGTCGCTCCTGGGGCTAGCGATCGTGTCGGAGTTTCTTGCGATCGGCTGGAGCCGCCTCGTGTCGGGCGTCGGGCTCGTCGGGCTTGGTTTGCTCGCGAGGTTGTACTACGGCCAGACACTTCTTGGAACGGTGCTGGTGGTTCTTGGTGTGGCCATGGCCGTCATCGGCGCGATCCAACTCAGGGGAGTCCTGGCCGCCAAGCGCTCCGACCCCGACGGCGGCTCGTGAGAACGACCGCATTCGATGTGCACTCGCTCTTGGATGAATGATCACGCCGAGCGATGACGCGGCTTGCGGCCAGCAGCGGCAATCGACTACACCAGCAGCGTCGCCGGCTTCTCCAGCAGCGCCTTGACGCTGTTCAGATACGCCGCGGCCATCGCCCCGTCCACCACGCGATGGTCGCTCGACATCGTCATCGACATCACCCAGCCCGGCATGACCTGGTTGTTCCGTACGACCGGCTTCTGGATCGCCGCGCCCACGGCCAGGATCGCCACGTTCGGCGGGTTGATGATCGCCGTGAAATGATCCACGCCGAACATCCCGAGGTTGCTGATGGTGAACGTCGCGTCGGCCATTTCCTCGATCGTCAGCCCCTTGGTCCGCGCCTTGTCGGCGAGCGCCCTGGACTGCGCCGAGATCTGGCGCAGACCGATCTGGTCGGCGTCGCGCAGCGTCGCGACGACCAGGCCGCCGCCCCCCTTGGAAGTGGGGGATTCATCCAGGGCGATCGCGACGCCGATGTTGACGTTGGCGAGCAGCTCGATGTTCTCGCTCCCCGGGTTGCCGACCCAGCGGCTGTTCACGTACGGGTGCTTGTGCATCGCCAGAGCGCAGGCCCGCACGAGGAAGTCATTGACCGAGAGCTTCACGCCCTGCGTTTCGAGCTGCTCGTTGAGCTGCTTGCGCAGGTCGATGAGCGCGTCCATCGCGACCTCGATCGTGACCTGGTAGTGGGGGATCATCGTCTTGCTCTCGACCAATCGCCGCGCGATGGTCCGCCGCATGTTGGAGAGGGAGACGATCTCGCCCGAGAGCTTGGTGCCCGAAGCGCTGACGACCGGCGCTGCCTTCGCGACAGGAGCCGCAGAAGCGGCCGCGCCAGCGGACGCGGGGCGCAGAGTTGATCCGCTGATGGCGGCCTCAACATCGCGTCGCACGATCCGCCCGCCGGGCCCGCTCCCCTGAACCGAGGCAAGATCGATGCCCGACTCGCGGGCGATCTTCTTGGCGAGCGGAGAGATGAAGACGCGTGCGCCGTTGGCGTCAAACGTCTCCTCACTTTCGATGGTCGCCGTGGACCCCGGGGCGCTGGGAGCATTGGAGACCGCGTTCACCACCGCTTTGGCGACGGGTGCGGCCGAGACGCTTCCGCCCGACTTGATCGCCGCGGCGTCCTCACCCTTGCCGGCAAGGACCAGGATCACCGTTCCGACGGGCACGGTCTGCCCCTCGGCGACGCCCAGGCGAGCGACCGTGCCGTCGTCGAACGACTGGAGCTCCATGGTGGCCTTGTCGGTCTCGATGTCGGCGATGACGTCGCCGCTCTTGATCGCCTGGCCTTCCTTGACGTTCCACTTGACGATGGTGCCCTGCTGCATGGTGTCGGACAGGCGGGGCATGGAGATTTCGATTGCCATGGAGATCCTCTAATCTTTCGTTTCCGCGCTCCGCTTCGGAGAGTCGCGGTCCAATTCAATCTCTTGCGGTCCATCGATCAGATCGCTCCGAAAACCGAAGGGCTGACGCCGCGATCATCGCGTCCATTCCCATGCAAGAATCGAGCACCCAGATACGAACTGTGCTGTCACTGGGGAGGCGTTCCGAGTTGGGGTCTAGCTCTGCCGCAAACTTGCTGGTGATCTCGTGCATCTTCGCCTCGGCGACGCTCAGATCGTACATCCCGGAAAACACGTTGGGTTGCCCGAACTGTGGTTCTCGGCACTCAAAGCCCAAAACTCCCGTGAACTCGGCATCGAGGAAGACCAGGTCCGTTGCCCAGTCCTTCTTAGACATATCGCGAACCACGTGTCCTTCCATGAAGAGCCGAACCTTGCTTGCGGCGAGGTTCACCGCGAACGCGTAGAGCTCGAAGTCGTGAAGTGGATCGAACCCCGGCACGCACGTGATGCGTGGCATATCAGCCAATAGTCTTCCTCACCGCTGCCACGATCTTCTCCTTGTTCGGCAGGTATGCGTACTCCAACCCCTTGGCGTACGGCGTGGGAACATCCTCCGTGTTCACCCGCACCGGCGGCGTATCCAGCCAGTCAAAGCCGCGCTCGCACACCTGCGTCACTACTTCGCTCGCGATGCTGGCGAACGGCCAGCACTGGTCGACCACGACGAGCCGGTTCGTCTTGCGGAGACTCGCCAGGATCGAGTCGATGTCCAGCGGGCGGATCGTCCGCATGTCCAAAACGTCGACGCTTATTCCGTCTCGCTCAAGCTCCGTGGCCGCTTCCAGGCAGAAGTTCACCGGCCGCCCGAAGGAAACGAGCGTGCAATCGTCGCCCTCTCGCGCGACGCGCGCCTGGCCGAAGGGGATGTAGTACTCCTCTTCAGGCACGTGGGCCTTGTCACCCAGCATGCGCTCCGACTCAAGGAAGAAGACGGGATCATCATCGCGGATCGCGGTCTTGAGCAGGCCCTTGGCGTCGTAAGGGTTGCTCGGGATGACGATCTTGACGCCCGGGACGTTCGCGTAGAGGCCCTCAACGCACCAGGAGTGGGTGGAGCCGAGCTGCCCGCCCGCGCCGTCGTTGCCGCGGAATACGACCGGACAACCCCACTGGCCGCCGGACATGTAGAGCATCTTGGGGACGTTGTTGAGGATCGGGTCGGCCGCGACCAGCGAGAATGACCACGACATGAACTCGATGATGGGGCGCAGGCCGTACATCGCGGCGCCCACGGCCATGCCCGCAAAGCCGTTCTCGGAGATCGGCGAGTCAATGATCCGCTTGGGACCAAACTCCTCGAGCATCCCCTGCGAAACCTTGTACGCGCCGTGGTACTCGGCGACTTCCTCGCCCATGAGGAACACGCGCGGGTCACGCCGCATTTCCTCGCTCATGGCCTCACGAAGCGCCTCACGAAACTGGATGAGGCGCGACCCCTCCCGGCTCGGAAGGGGCTTGCTGAAATCGACCGTCGGCAACTCAAAGGCCGGCATCCGTCACTCCTGCGGTATCGGGCGAGGGGAGCGACACACGCCGCTCCGGCACAAGCCCGGATAATAGCGCCCCGGCCGGCGCTTTGGTGCTCTGGTGGGTTGGCGGGGGTTCGGGCCTGCCCCGTTGCATATTCGTAAATTCACCTGTCGGCTGCCGCAAATTGGACCCATCGGTTGGGCGGAGCGTGGGACGGCCGGCACCTTCGGAACCGTCACGAGACCGAACGCACACGGGACGTGCTATCGTGCGGTGCCGCGCTCGACGCGGCCTACGCAAAGGAGCGACCGCATGTCCACCTCCGCCGCCATGGAACAACTCGCCGCCAACACCGACGCCTCCGTCCGGCGTCTCTTGGAGTGGCTCTCGATTCCCAGTATCTCGACCGACCCGACCTACGCCGAGCACTGCAAGAAAGCGGCGGAGTGGGCAGTCGCTCAGTTCCGCGAGTGCGGATTTGAGGCCGAGGTTCGCCCGGCGGGCAACCCCGAGTTCCCCGGCAACCTGTCCAAGGGAGGCGGTCATCCGATCGTGATCGCCAAGTGCGAGGGCGACAAGGACTACAAGGGCCCGCACGTTCTGTTTTACGGCCATTACGACGTACAGCCGGTCGATCCCATCAACCTGTGGGAGTCCGATCCGTTCAAGCCCGTGATCCGCGACGCCCGCGCCGGCGAGGACGGCGGCAAACGCATCGTCGCCCGCGGCGCGGTCGACGATAAGGGACAGGTCATGACGTTCCTCGAGGCGCTCCGCGCTTGGAAGAGCGCGAGCGGAAAGCCGGCCGGCGGCGTGAAGTTCACGGTGCTCCTTGAGGGCGAGGAAGAATCGGGCTCGGTCAGTCTCGAGCCGTTCGTCAAGAAGAATCGTGCCGAGTTCGCGGATTGCGATGTGTGCCTCATCTCGGATACAGGAATGCTCGGGCGTGGCAAGCCGGCGATCACCTATGGCGTGCGAGGCCTGGCCTACACCGAGGTCACGCTCCATGCCAGCAATCAAGACCTCCACTCGGGGCTCTGGGGCGGGCGCTGCCCGAATCCGATCACCGAGCTAGCGCGAGTGCTGGCCCAACTCCACGACAAGAAGCGGCGCGTGACGCTACCGGGTTTCTACGACGCGGTCGTGCCGCTCACCAAGCAGGAGCGCGCCAACTGGAAGGCTCTGAAGTTCAACAGCAAGGCGGCCCTGAAGAAGATCGGCCTGCCTCCCGCCGCCGACATCGGCGAGATCGGCTTCACCGCGATGGAGCGAGAGTGGGGGCGTCCCACGGCCGAGATCAACGGGATCTGGGGCGGCTACACGGGCCAGGGCGCCAAGACCGTCATCCCCGCGCACGCGTCGGCCAAAGTCTCGTTCCGTCTGGTCGCCAACCAGGACCCGCGCAAGATCACCAAACTGTTCTTCAAATGGTGCAAGGACCACACGCCCCCAGGCTGCCGCTGGGAGTTCATGGACCACCACGGCGGGTTCGGCGTGACGACACCGATCGACAGCGAGGCGATGCAGGCCGCCAACCGCGCGATCAAGAAGGCGACGGGCAAGGCCCCGGCGCTGATCAAGAGCGGTGGGTCGATCCCGGTCGCGGGCATGCTCAAGGACAAGCTCGGCATCGACACGATCTTCATGGGCTTCGGGCTCGACGACGATCGCGTCCACTCGCCCAACGAGAAGTTTGAACTCGACTGCTTCGAGATGGGTAAGAAGAGCCATGCCGCGTTCATCGGCGAGCTGCTGGGCGGTTGAGCGGACTTGCTTTCGCGCCCGGAAGCCGGAGCTCGACGATTCGGGGGAAGAGGGATCAGGCGGCCTGGCGCTCGTCCGTGTCGTCTTCGATGATCTCAACGTCGCCCTCGCCGCTCTCGACCTCGGCGTCGTCGATGTGGGCGTTGGCCGCCTCGCGAGCCTCGCGGACCCGTCGCGCGTACTCGGATTTGAGGTGCGAGACCCGCAGCTTCAGGTCGTGAACCGCCTGGTTGTTGGTCTGGTGGACCGAGAGCGTGTAGAGCACGCACAGCGGCCCGAGGATGATCAACGCCCCCAGGAACAGCCACGCCTCGATCGAGAAAGGTGCCGGCATTCCTCAACCATCGGCCGTGAAACCCGACCCCTTCATTCTCAGTACAATCTCAACGTGCGAAGTCCGGAAACTCACACCACATTCCGAATTCCCGGCGTCCTTGCGATGCTTGCCTGGTGTCTGGCCGTGATCGCTCTCTTGGGCCGGACTCCCGTGGTGTTCGCCCAGACCGAGGCTCCCGGCGAGGTCCAGATTGAGGTCGAGCGGTTCGGCGTGGGCGGGTCGATCCGGCCCGGCGACTGGACCGGGGTGCGCATCCGCATCAACGACAGCTCGCCCAAGGCCCGCGAGGTTGCGCTCCGCCTCTCTCCCCGCGTCGACCCCGACGGCGATGAACCGATCTACCAGCGCGACGTCACCACCAACCCCGGCCAGTGGCAGGGCGCCTGGCTCTACTGGCGCGTCCCTCACTGGTTCGATCAGACCGACGTCGTCGTGATCTCGGCCTATGAGGCTCTCGAATCCGGCGCCAGCGATCGCACCGGCGCGATTGCCGTCAGCACGGCACCCGCCGGGAAGCTCCTCGGTCAGATCCGCGTCACGCCCAAGGGATACGTCCCGGCGGACGTCGGTCTCCTGGGCATGGTCGGCAATCGTGCCATGAGCCTTACTCGCTACGGCGTCCGGAACCAGGGTGAGCGCTGGCGTGTGCTCGGGCACGAACTCCAGGAATACGTCTCGATGACGCCCGCGGAGCTCCCCGATCGCTGGATGGGCTACGCGCCCTTCGAGTCGATCGTGTGGGGCATCGGCGAGCCCGGCGAGGTTCGCGGCGAGCGAGCGGCCGCACTCAAGGAGTGGATCAACCGCGGCGGGCACCTCGTCATCGTGCTCCCGCCCGTCGGCGAGAACTGGACCAATCCGAGCGCGAGCGAGCTGAATGATCTGTTCCCGCGCGTCACGGTCCGCCGGCGCGAGGGCGTCGACATGGAGCGCTACCGCCCGCTTCTGGTCGACTCGAACAGGCCGAAACTCCCCAAGGAGACCGTCGTCCACGAATTCACGCCCATGCCCGATGCGGCACGCGGCGAGGCGATCCGCGTCTTCGACGGCCCCGAAGGCGAGTGCGTCGTCGCGCGACGCCTGATGGGCCTGGGAATGGTCACGGTCGTCGGGCTCGACATCGGCCATCGCGCCCTGCTCGAACAGGAACTCCCATTGCCCGACGTCTTCTGGAACCGAGTGCTGGGCCAGCGCGGCGAACTGCCCACGCCCCAGCAGGCCGATGCCATGCGATCGCAGAACTTTCTGTCGCGCTCCGGCGTGAACTTCGCCGCCGACATCCCGGCCGAGATCGCCAAGACCCGCACGGCGGCCGCGGGCGTGCTCCTCGGCTTCGTGGTGTTCGTCGCGTATTGGCTCGTCGCCGGCCCGCTCGGCTATGCGATCCTCAAGCGACGCCGCCAGGTCCAGCACAGCTGGCTTGTCTACGCACTCGCGGCACTCGCCTTCACCGGCATCGCATGGGGCGGCGCGACGATGATCCGTCCGCGAAAGGTCGAAGCCCAGCATCTCTCGTTCATCGATCACGTCTTCGGCCAGCCGCTCCAGCGGGCGCGGACCTGGGTCAGCATCCTGATCCCGTGGTACGGCCAGGCGACCGTGCAAGTCACCACTCCGACGCCCGATGGCGCCGGCCCCGGCAAGAGCGAGGGGGTCGATGTCGCGGCCGCCTGGGAATCGATCCAGGATGCCAAGGTCGGCGTCGGTGCATTCCCCGACTCGCGTCCCTACGTCGTCGATGCACGCAACCCGAGCGCCGTCCGCGTGCCTACACGCTCGACCGTGAAGCAATGGCAGGTCGACTGGATTGGCGGACCACGCTGGAAGATGCCCGTTCCCGTCGACGATGCGGGCGACGCCTCGCCCACCGCCGCGATCAGGTTCAACACAGTTCGAGCGATCAAGGCCCTGCTCACCGGCAAGCTCAAGCACGAGTTGCCCGCGCCGCTCAACGACGCCGTGATCATCGTTGTGCAGCGGCAGACCTCGCTCGTCAGCTCAAGCGCCGACGGCCCCCAGCCTCGCCCGCTCGGCAACAACATGATCTGCGACGCCCGAGCCTTCAAACTCGCCAATCCCTGGCAGCCGGGTCAAGTACTCGACATGTCGGTCGTGACCGCTTCGAACGACGGATCAACGCTCGCCTACAGGCTTATGGAGCGGTTGCTCGGCTCGCAATCCACGTCGACCATCCAGGGAGCCGCCCGATCCGACCCCGGTCGGGTTGTCGATCACCTCACCGCCCTGAGCCTGTTCTCTCAGCTTGATCCGCCCAAGGCCTCGCGGAACGAGACGTCGTCCTTTCCCGCCGCGAATCGCGCTGGCGCTCAGGGCCTCGACCTCGGCAAGTGGTTCACGCAGCCGTGCGTCATCCTCATCGGCGCGATCGGAACGAGCAACGAGCCCGCGGATGCTCCAACGCCGATCTTTGTCGACGGCCAGCGCGTGCCGACGCTGGGCCGAACGCTCGTACGCTGGGTTTATCCCCTGCCCGATGACCCACCGTCGATGTCGCCGCCCGCCGACGAGGTGGTGCCGCCCACCAAGCCAACGGATCGCGGCGGATGAATGTTGTTCCCGACCGACGTGGCTGGTTCGGCCGGGTTTGCCTGTGTGAGTCAATCGGAGTGCTCGCGTGCCGATCATCGAGACCATCAACCTGACGAAGCGCTACGGCGAACTCACCGCGCTCAACAACCTCAACCTCACCATCAATGAGGGTGACTGCTTCGGCTTCATCGGGCCCAACGGCGCCGGAAAAACCACCACCATCAAGATCCTCGCCACCCTCCTCAAGCCCTCCAGCGGGCAGGCCAACGTCTGCGGCCTGACGGTCGGCTACCAGAACCGCGAGATCCGCCCCCTCATCGGCTATGTCCCCGACGAACTCGGCCAGTACGAGGACATGGTCGTGACCGAGTACCTCGAGTTCTTCGCCGCCGCGTACAACATCCACGGCATGCAACGCCGAAAGGTCGTCGGCGACGTGCTCGACCTGACCGACCTCACCGACAAGGCGACCGCGGAGGTGAACTCGCTCTCGCGCGGCATGCGCCAGCGTCTCAGCGTCGCGCGCGTCCTGCTCCACGATCCCAAGGTGCTGCTCATGGACGAGCCCGCGTCGGGCCTCGATCCGCGTGCCCGCATCGAGATGCGCGAGCTGCTTAAGGAGCTGAGCCGCATGGGCAAGACCATCCTCATCTCCTCGCACATCCTGCCCGAGCTGGCGGAACTGTGCAACGTGGTGGGGGTGATCGAGCGCGGCCAGCTCTTGTTCAACGGCGGCGTCGACGAGATCGTCAAGCGCGCCAAGCTCGGGCACGTTCTGCACGTCGGCGTCACCGAACGCGTCGCCGACGCGGCCCAGCTGCTCGCGCGCGTGCCGGGCGTGAAAAAGGTCGCGATGGCCGAGACCGACGGCGCGGTGAACAAGGGCGTCACGCTCCCCCTGATCCACGTCACCTTCGACGAAACCGCGGGCCGCAGCGCGTCGGACATCCCAAATGTTCTCGTGAACCACGGCTTCCGCATCAGCAAGTTCACCGAAGAGCCCGTGAACCTGGAAACCGCGTTCATGCGCCTCACGAAGGGACTGGTGCAGTAGTCGCTTCCCGCGTCGCGTCGTTGATGCGATCGGCAATTCTTCCCGGCCTTCTATTGGTTGGGTTGGCGGAAAAGCGTGGAAACGTCCTGTCCCAATTGCGGTTATTCCACCGAAGGACTCCCGAGCGAGGTCTGCCCGGAGTGTGGGATGTTGTTCGAAGAAGCGAGGCGCCTGAAGAAAGCCGGTGTCATCAAGCGATGCGTGCTAATGGTCCTCGAAGCCGTGGTGTTCCTGGCAGTGCTCGCTGGCGTGAGCGTCGGCTCGGAGGCGCGTGACGTTGAAATGATCGCGCTGAGCCTGTGGATCGCGATGTCCGTCTGGACCAGCGTTCGCTGGTCAGATGTGCAGGTACACAACGTCGCGACTTGGCATCTAGCCGCGATCGCCACCCTTGGCGTCGGCGCGTCGATGTGCATCAATGCTCAATCGAGCCCGCAGTGGAGTCAGGCCGGGGACTTCTTGATCTGGACCGAAACTCCCGCGCTTCTTTGGACACTCTTGCAGATCGGCTTGATCGCGCGCCTGTTGACTACCTCACGCTCGACAAGTTGGTGTCGAGCCGTGATTCGCTCGCTCGTCACGACCACGACGCTCGTGGCCGTCATGTTCTTCTGGGCCGCACGCGGCCTGGTCATCCCCGGAGTATCCGACTACACCGACCTCGACGGCTGGCTTCCGGGCGGCCATCAGCCGCTCAATTCACGAGACGCCGCGTGGCGCGGCGTGATCTGGACCAGCGTTGCGCTCGCACTCCTTGGTACGCAGTGGCGTCCACGAGGACGCACCATCACGCCCACTTCGTGACGTGCCAGTTCTTCTTGCCGCGTCGGATAGCGATTACCTTGCCGTGCAGCAGATCGCTCGTCTGGAGCTTGTCGTCCACGCCGACCTTCCGCCCGTTCACGGCGACCGAGCCCGACGTGAGGAACTCGCGGGCCTCGCGCTTCGACTGGGCCAGCCCCGTCTCGACCAGGAGATCGAGCACTCCGTCCGATGTGGCCCGGATGCAGCGTCTTCGGCAAACGTCTCAACCGCAGCATGCCGATATTCTTGGCGAGCAACGCACACCCCGGGGGGGTATAATACTCTGATGGCTGTGGTCACCCGTCTCATCTTGGTTCTCATGCTCGTCGTCCAGTCCCTGCCCGGGATTGCGGTCGAGCGTTGCGCCGAGATGTCGAGTCGCGCCAAGGTGGTGAGTGATTCGCAGGATGACGAGGCTTGTCCGTGCTGCACGAAGTCGGGATCGGGCAAGTCGGAATGCACCAATGGGGACGCTGTGTCGGTCTGCCGCTGCGGCATGCCAAAGCCCGAGGAGCCGAAGTCACCGCCAGCGGAGCCCAAGATCGAGCGCGTGCAGCTCTTTGCAGCGGTGCTCCCGACCATTCTGAGCTTCTCGCTTCCCGAGCCGGTGCCCGCGCAGGTCCGTTGGGATCGCGTCGGCGGTGCGGCGAAGCGGCCGACGAATTCGATCCAGTCCGTCCTGTGCGTTTGGATGGTGTAGCGACGAGATACCTAGGCGCATTGCGCGCTCAGGGAATCGCCGTCTCGCTATTCACCGTCGTGCCCCCGCCTCATCAAGCGGTGGCGAACCAATAAACGCAGTTCAGGACGACATTCCATGGAAGTTTCTTTTGCAGCGTCGCGCCCCGCGGGCGTCACGCAGGCCTTTGTCGGCTTCGACCGGGTTCAAAGGCCGATCGGACTTGTTCGCCAATCAGCCCTGCTGGCGAGCGTGCTCATGGCGGGCTTGATGTCGGGCTGTGCCCTGACACCCGAAGGCACGAAGCACGAGCAAGCGAAGCTCGCGGAAGCGGGAAAGCCGTACGAGCCCCCAGTCGAGCAGGGCTCTCTCCCCGACCTTCCTGCCTCACCAACGTGGCGGGACGTGCTGCACAGGGCGTTTCTCGCCAACGGCGATCTCGAAGCGTCGTACTTCGAGTGGAAAGCCGCGGTGCAGCGCATCGAGATGGCGTCGGCCTACCCAAACTCGAATGTGCAGGTCGGGTACTCGTACATGTTCTCCTCGGAGAAGATGAAGACGTTCGACCGGCAGACGTTTGCGTTCGGGTTCGATCCCTCGATGAGCCTGTCGTTCCCCACCAAGGTCCAGCAGAGGGGGAAGGTGGCGTTGGACGAGGCCAGGGTCGCGAGCGAGCGATTCCGCACTGCCAAGTTCGACCTGCAGCGGCGTGTGCTCGGTCAATGGGCGGAATTGCGGATGCTGGAAGCCAAACAGGCGATCCAGCGTGAGGAGTTGGGACTGGCCAGGCTGTACATCGACGCCATCCGCGCCAGGGCCCAGGCCGGCGGGGTGCAGCGAGACCTGCTCCGGGCCGAAGCATCGCTCCGAACGCAGGAGAACGGGCTCCAGAACACCGAGGCCGAGTTGTCGGCAATGAGGGCGATGCTCAACGGCATGCTGGCACGCGACCCTTCGGCGCCACTGGACGGATTGAGCGATTCAGGTCGGTCGTTTGCAGCCACCGATGCACAGATCCTTGCTGCGGCCGTCGATCAGAACCCGGAGATCGCTGCTCTCGCTCGGCAGGTCGAGGGCCGTGCCGACGCGCTCGAACTTGCCCGGATGCAGTGGATTCCCGACATCAACCCCTCCTTCATGTTCACAGGCAGCGTCTCGCAGGCACTCGGTGCAACGGTGATGTTGCCCACAACCATCGCGGAGATTCGGGGCGGTATCCGGGAAGCGGAAGCGATGGTCCGTGCCGGGGACGCGATGCTCCGGCAGACGCGGAACGACCGCGCTGCGACGCTGGTCGCGACGCTGCTGGCCCTGCGGAACAGCGAGCGGCAGGCATCGCTCTTTGAGACGACGCTCGAACCGCTGGCGACCAGGGTGCTGGCGAACGCCCGCCAGTCCTATGCCGCCGGATCGACGATGTACCTCGATCTGCTCGAAGCTCAGAGCATGGTGTTGCAGACTCGCCTGATGGCGATCGAGGCCAGGGCATCCCGCGACAAGCGGCTTGCTGAACTTGAGGCGCTGCTCGGCGCTGACATTGAGACCATCGGTGCAAACACGACCGCAACCGAAGTGACAGACCAACACGCTGCGAAGACACGGGAGGAGACTCACCATGACCGCTGAGACCAGAACGACTGCGGGGAACCCAGCCCTGCAACCTCGCCGCGGGCGGATGGCCCTGGTTCTTCTCGTTGCTGCGGGTGTTGCCGCGGGCATCTACATCGGCATGCGCTGGCACACGACCTTCGAGCGATGGCTGGTTCCGGGTGACCGGATGGCGGCCTCCGGGGCAAGCGACGCCTCGACAGCCGCATCAGGCCGACCTGCGGTCCAGAAGCAATTGTGGACGTGCGGGATGCACCCGCAGGTGATCCAGGACCATCCCGGCGATTGCCCGATCTGTCACATGAAGCTCACGCCGCTCGTCACGGCCGACTCGGGCAACGGGGACAAAACGGCCCAGTCTCCGACGGCGCCCAAGAGCGGTGAACGCAAGGTCAAATACTGGCACGATCCGATGATGAACCCCCCGTACATCTCGGACCGGCCGGGCAAGAGCCCGATGGGGATGGACCTTGTGCCCGTCTACGAGGACGAGGCCAAACCGGCCGGCGCGGCGGTCGTGATTGATCCCGCAATCGTGCAGAACATGGGGGTGCGGACGGTCGCGGTTATCCGGGGCGTGCTGGCACGGCAGGTGCGTGCGACGGCCAACATCGTCGAACCCGAACCCGCCCGAACCGACGTCAACCTTCGCGTGTCAGGGTGGATTCAGAAGCTCTACGCGAGCACCGAAGGGATGGCGGTCCGGAAGGGCGACCCGCTCTTTGATCTCTACAGCCCGGATCTGCGGCTCGCGGTTGAGGAACTCATCACCGCCCGGCGGGCTGTGCATGGCTCCGTGGGGACCGCCCTGGCCCAGTCCGCGACTGGTGACGCACTGGTAGCCGCGGCAGAGCTTCGACTGCAGACGCTTGGGTTGTCCGAGGATCAGATCAAGCGACTCGGAGAACTGGAGCACGCACCCTCGACGGTCACGTTTGAGTCGCCAGTGGACGGGATCGTGGTTGCCAAGGCCAACATCTACAACGGCTCATCGGTGATGTCGGGCCAAATGGTCATGCGGATCGCGGATCGGTCGGTGATGTGGGTGGAGGCCCGCGTGCCCGAGGGCTCCCTTGCTCACCTGAGGGTTGGCCAGCACGCGAACGTGGTGGTGAACGCGCTTGGAGACAAGGCGTTCGAAGGGGAAGTGATCTTCATTCACCCCAATCTCGACGAGTTGACCCGCACCGCGCTGGTGCGCATGGCCGTGCCCAACCCGGATGGGACGCTGCGGCTGGGCATGTACGCGATCTCGCGGATCAACACGAGCGCAACCCAAGAGGCCAACATTGTCCCCCGCGAGGCGGTGATCGACTCCGGGGAATCGCGTCTGGTGTTTGTGAGCACGCGCATGGGACGCTTCGAGCCACGGCGCGTGACGCTCGGTGCCTCAGGCGACGGAGGAATGGTCGAGATCACGTCCGGGCTGACGCCCGGAGAGATGGTTGTTGCCAGCGGGCAGTTCCTGCTGGATTCCGAGAGCCGCATCCGCGAGGCCATCGCCAAGTTCCTCGGCCAAGATGCCAGTTCGTCTTCTGTCCCGCCAGCATCGCCGGCTCAGCACACCGAGCACGATTCGGTCGGAGACGCCAAGGCCCCCGCAGTGTTGGTGGACAGGGTGATCGCCGAGTACATGGCCATCTCGGAGCCCCTCGGCCAGGAACAGCCGGACACTCCTCCCGCGAAGGTGGACGGTCTGCTCTCGGCCATCGATGGGCTCATGGAGAAGGCCGAGGGCGCAGACGCCAAGCGACTCGGCACCGACGCTCGGCAGGCGGTGGCCGCCATGCAATCCCAGAGCACGGACAAGCAACGTGAACTATTCAAGAGCGTGAGCGCCGCGGTGATCGCCCTGGTTGAAGCGATGCCACCGTCGGCTCCGGTGGCGGCATCCCTCTATGTGGCAAACTGTCCGATGGCTAAGGCGGATTGGCTCCAGCGGTCTGAAGAACTGGCCAACCCCTACTACGCCGAGGACATGAAGGAATGCGGCACGATCGTGCGTCGCGTTGGCGAGAAGCTCGCGCCCAGTAAACGGGGTGCGCCATGATTGCCCGCATCATCGAACTGTCGGTCCGCAACCGCTTCATGGTCCTTCTGCTGACGGCGGTGCTGGTCGGCTCGGGCCTGTGGTCGATCTTTCACATCCGCCTGGATGCGATCCCCGACTTGTCGGACGTGCAGGTCATCGCGACCACGGAGTACCCGGGGCAGAACCCGGAAGTGGTTGACCAGCAGGTGACTTACCCGCTGGCCAGCGCCATGCTTGCGGTGCCCGGCTCGACGGTTGTGCGTGGCTACAGCATGTTCGAGCAGTCGTTCGTGTACGTGCTGTTCGAGGACGGCACCGACATCTACTGGGCCCGCAGCCGCGTGCTGGAGTACCTCAACTTCGCGCGTGATCGCCTGCCCAAGGGCGTTGAGCCCAAGCTCGGGCCGGACGCGACGGGCGTCGGCTGGGTGTACCAGTATGTGCTCTATCCGGGCTACTACAGCCCTGATCATCCCAAGGGCCTTTGGCGTGACCCGGAGCGTGACCGTTGGTACGCCTCGGCCGACGATGCGCCCAAGGACCGGAAAGAAGTGCTCGTCAAGGTGCGAGCATTTGAGAAGCCCGGCGTGGACCCACTGACCGATACGCCGCTGGTCTCGGCTAATCTGGACCTCGCTCAGCTCCGCAGCCTGCAGGACTGGTATCTGCGCTATCCGCTCACCTCGGTCGAGGATGTGTCCGAGGTCGCCTCCATCGGCGGCTTCGTCCGCCAGTACCAGGTGGTGCTCGACCCTCTCAAGCTCCAGGCGTACCGCCTCCCGCTCGGCGACGTGATGATGGCAGTGCAGCGGTCCAATAACGATGTGGGTGGGGCGGTCATCGAACTCTCCGAGAACGAGTACATGGTCCGCAGCCGAGGCTACCTCCGCGGGCTCGACGACCTGGCGAAGGTCCCTGTCGGCGTCGGCGAGAAGGGCACGCCCATCATGCTGGGCGACGTTGCCACGCTCCAGATCGGCGGCGAGATGCGGCGCGGTGTGGGCGAGCTCGATGGCAAGGGGGAGGCCGTCGGCGGTGTGGTCGTCGCTCGCTTCGGCGCCAACGCCCACAAGGTCATCGCCGACGTGAAGGCCAGGCTGGCCTCGCTTGAGGATGGCCTGCCACCCGGTGTGACCATCAAGACCACCTACGACCGTTCCAATCTCATCAATCGCTCGGTGGCCACGCTGCGCAACACGCTGGTCGAAGAGATCATCGTCGTCGGGCTCGTGTGCATCCTGTTCCTCCTGCACATGCGGAGCGAACTGGTCGCCGTGTTCGTCGTGCCGTCCAGCGTCGTGGCCGCCCTGCTGGTCATGCACCTCCTGGGAATCAATGCGAACATCATGTCCTTGGGTGGAATCGCCATTTCCATCGGCGTGGTCGTTGATTCAGCGGTGATCATGGTCGAGAACGGGCACAAGCACCTCGACCGCGAAGAGGAGCGGGTCGCGGCGGGGTATCCCCCGACGCCTCGCATCGAGATCATGACCGCCGCGGCCAAGGAGGTGGGACCGCAGCTGTTCTTCTCCCTGCTCATCATCACAGTCTCGTTCCTGCCAGTGTTCGTGCTCGGAGGGGAGGCAGGCCGGCTCTTCAAGCCGCTGGCGTTCACCAAGACTTTCGCGATGGCCGCCGCGGCGATCCTCTCGATCACCATCATCCCCGTGCTGATGTACTACTTCATCACCGGGCGCGTGCTCCCGAAGCGCTGGGGCTCTGCGACCAACACCGCGATCACGCTCAGCGCGGTTCTGCTTCCGGGAGCCGCTCTCTACATGATCGCGTCAAGCCTTCCGCACCTGGAGCACTTCCGCTGGTGGATCGCGGGCGGCTGGGCGGTGTTGGCGCTGATGCTCCTGCTCCCGCAGAAGATCATCCACGAGCACCACAGCCCCATCAGCCGGGCGCTGCAGTGGGTGTATGAGCCCGTCTTCCGAGCCGCGATGGCCCGGCCGTTCGTCGCGCTGCTCCTCGCCGCCGCCGCGCTGGCGTCAACCTGGTATCCGTTCTCGAAGATGGGCACGGAGTTCATGCCGCCGCTGGATGAGGGCGACCTGCTTTACATGCCCACCACGGACCCCTCGATCAGCATCACCAAGAGCAAGGAACTGCTCCAGCAGACCGACAAGCTCATCAAGACGTTCCCCGAGGTGCTCAGCGTTCACGGCAAGATCGGGCGCGCCGAGACTGCGACCGACCCGGCTCCGCTTTCAATGATCGAGACGGTCGTCCAACTCAACCCCGACCACACCCAGTGGCGGACCCGCACGCCGGAGTACTTCTTCAGTTCCTGGCCGTCGTGGCTCCAGAAGCCGCTGCACGCGACGTTCTGGCCCGCGGATCGGCCCATCACCACCGAGGAACTCAAGTTCGGCTGGTCCGACCCGGATGGCACGATGCACGCGGGCCTGAACTCGGTGGTCTCGTTCCCCGGCATGGCGAACGCCTGGCCGTTCCCGATTGAGAACCGTATCAACATGCTCGCCACCGGCATCAAGACGCCGGTGGGCATCAAGATCATGGGCCCGGACCTCAAGGTGCTGTCGAAACTCGCCGAGCGAGCGGCCTCGGCCGTGCGGACCATCGACGGCACAGTCTCCGCCTACGCCGAGCGGACCTTCGGCGGGAACTACCTGGACATCGACATCGACCGCGAGGCCGCGGCGCGGTACGGGCTCACCGTCTCTGACGTGCAGGACGTGATCCGGTCCGCCGTCGGCGGCATGAACGTCTCGACCACGGTCGAGGGCGTCGAACGCTACCCGCTCAACATCCGCTACCACCGCGACTATCGCGACGACATCCCGGCGCTGGAGCAAGTGCTGGTGACCAGCAGCGCGCCTGGCCCCGAGGGCGAGCGAGCGCAGGTCCCGCTCGGCCAGATCGCCAAGATCAAGCTGACGCCCGGAGCGCCGATGATCCGCTCCGAGAACGCCCAGCGAACCGCGTGGACCTTCGTGGACATTGCGGGGCGCGATCTCGGCGGATACATCGCCGAAGCCCGCCGTGTCGTGACGAAGGATGTGCCGCTCCCCCCGGGCTACACGCTCGTGTTCTCAGGGCAGTTTGAGTTCTGGGAGAAGACCCTGCCCAGGCTCGTCGCCGCCAGCACGCTCGCGCTTGTGGCGATCGTCTTCCTGCTCTACGTGAGCAGCCGCTCGTGGTTCCGCGTGGGCGTGGTCATGCTTGCCGTGCCGTTCAGCCTCGTCGGCGCGTTCTGGTTCATGCACGCTCTTGACTTCAACCTCTCGCTCGCGGTCGTCATCGGCATCATCGCCCTCGCGGGGCTGGACGCCGAGACCGGTATGGTCATGCTGCTCTACCTCGATAACAGCTTCGACCGCTTCCGCCAGCAAGGGCGGATGGCTTCGCTGGCCGATCTCTACGCCGCAGTACACGACGGAGCGGTCAAACGCATCCGGCCCAAGGCGATGACAGTGGCCGCCGCCTTCATCGGGCTTGTGCCTCTGCTCTGGGCTCAAGGTACCGGCGCCGACACTATGCGCCGCATCGCCGCCCCGATGATTGGCGGCCTGCTCATCAGCTTCGTGATGGAACTGCTCGTCTATCCCGTTGTGTTCTACCTCGCCAAGCGGTGGCAGCACCGCCGCGAGTTCCGCCAGCATCAGCCCGAGCGTGTCGGGCTGCCGTGATCACTTTAAGGAATAGCAATGGAGAGTCTCTCCCGTGTTTTTTTCCCCGTTCTCTTCGGTGTTCTGCTTTCGTCTCTCCTCTCGGCGTATTCCATTGACAAGCACGCCATAACCCAACCCGAAGACGGCAAAGTCGCGGTCTGCCGCTCGTGCTACGACGAGATCTCGAAGTTGCGGAGCACGCAGCCGCGCACCGGCATCACGACGACCAGGACCATCACCACGCACATGTGTCCGGACTGCAAGTCGGAGCTGTCGGTCTACACCGAGGGCTCGACGCTGAAAGCCAAGTGCGCCAAATGCGCCAAATGCGCCCCCGACGGTGCTGACGGCGACCGCTGCGTCCCCAAGCCGGAAACCAAGTAGCCGCTCAACGCCAGCGACATTTCACGCTCACCGCACCCTCATTCAAGGAGCCTCTCATGAAGACCCGTCCGACGTTCATCCACACGTTCTCGCTCTCCTTCGCGATTTTCGCCGGTCTGGCCGCCGCCGCGCTGGCCCAGCCCGCGGACCACGACCTTGGCCAGCCCGCGCCGGCCAAGGCCGATTTGTCCCAGCCCGACTCCAAGCCTGCCACGAAGGACAAGCGAGTTGGCGATCCGTACCCGCTTGCCACCTGCCCAATCACCGGCGAGAAGCTCGGCTCGATGGGCGAGCCGATCGTCAGGCTTTACGACGGTCGTGAAGTGCGTTTCTGCTGCAAGTCCTGCCCGCCGAAGTTCGAGAAAGACATGACCGCCAGCTTCGCTGCGCTCGACGATCAGATCATCAAGGACCAGGGGCCGTTCTACCCTCTGAAGACCTCGGTCGGCACCGGCAAGGACCTTCCCGTGGCGCCCGCCAAGCCCTTCGAGTTAGTCTACGGCAACCGCCTCATTCGCCTCGGCGCGGAGAGCGAGAAGGCCGACTTCCTCAAGGACCCCAAGAAGTTCCTCGCTGACCTCGACAAGGCCGTAATCGAGGCGCAGGGCAAGGACTACCCGCTCAAGACCTGCCCCGTGAGCAAAGAGGAGTTGGGAGGCATGGGCGAACCGGTGAACGTCGTTGTGGCCGGCCGCCTCGTGCGGCTGTGCTGCAACAGCTGCAAGAAGGACCTCTTCAAGGACCCGATGAAGTACATCGCGGCCGTGGATGCGGCGAAGAAAGACGCCTAGCCGGCTGCCGCCGAGACGCCCAAGCTCGACGGGCACGACTACGGGAATTGAGCGGCGGCAAGCCGCATCCTCGCCGAAGCGATGCTACGAAGGACCACGAACGAAAGCACAACTACAGGAGTCGATCACGATGGCTAAGCGTGCAAAGTCAACAAAGACAGGCGCTCTACCCCTGTCCCCGCAGACCGGCACGGCGGCGTGCGGGTGTGGGACGGGGCGGGCGGATGGAGGCGTGCAGTTGGAAGCCGCGGAAGGAACCGGCCCTGGGGCTCACGCCGTCGGCGTGGAACCGGGCATCAAAGAGGCCAACCTCAAACACCTGCGCCGCATCGAGGGGCAGGTGCGCGGGATCGCCGCGATGGTCGAGGAGGACCGCTACTGCTCCGACATCATCACGCAGATCTCCGCCGTGCGCGAGTCGCTGCACGCGGTTGCGCGCAACCTGCTCCGCAACCACCTGACGCACTGCGCTGCCGCGGCCCTGCGCGAAGGCGGAGCGAAGCGTGACGAGATGACCGAAGAGTTGCTGGACCTGCTCGGCAAGGTCACGAGATGAGCTCAGACGAGCGAGGAAACAACTGGCCGGGCGCACAGACCGGCCGAGAGGACAACCACCATGATGCAGCACACGCACGGTGAACCCGGCGCGGGAGCGCACTGGGACGACGCCCGACGCACGCACGCGGACCATTCGGCACGGGCGGACCTACCAGACGAGGGCATGTCGTGCGCCTCGTGCGCGGCGCGGATCGAGAAGCGGCTCGCCAGGCAGCCCGGCGCCGAGTCGGCCAGCGTCAACTTCGCCCCAAGGTGGCGACGGTGAAGTTTGACGCGGCGGCCACAGGCTCGGAGATGCCAGCAAAGGCCGTGGACGACATTGGGTACAAGACGGTCGTCCCCCCAAAGGCGTCTGCGAACGCACCGCACGGGCATGCCGGGCATGACCACGCCGTGATGTTGCGTGAGCACGCGACGCACGGCGGGGACGGAGGGCAAGAGGCGGGCGCGCCACGAACACTCCGTTCACATGAGCGTCGGCGAGGCCGAACTCAGGCGTTTTCTGGCGAAGGTGATCGGTCCGCTCACTGCCACGAGCAAGCAGCGCTCATTGGCTGCCACAGGATTCAATCGAACGGGCGCCTTCCGCGCGCAAACGTGACCGCTTCATGGACGCGCCGGACGACGTCATCGCGAAACTCGCGCGGCGGCTACCGAGGCTCAACCTTCAGGAACTTGGTCTGCCTGGGACCAAACTCCACCTCGCTCCCGATCGCGCCGAGTTCGTCCTCGAGGACGCTGACCTCATCCACCTTGGCGGGCGTGCCGGCAATCTGCCACCCCGAGACATCAACTCGCGCGGCCTTGCCCTCCACCTCGCGGAGATGCAGAATTACGCCACGCCCATGCGACGAAAGACGGGCCGCGACGAGGATGAGGTTCGGCGCGTCGATCGGAAGCACGCATCGATGTTCGAGCGGGCGTGCCGCACCACCGCCGGGAGCGAGCCTCCCCAGCAGCGGCACCCGCGCCGCCCAACCGAACCGCGTCGCGACATTCGTGCTCGCTTCGCCGGTTGAGGTCAGCGCATAGGTCCACCTGAACTCACCCTCCTGCCCCGCACAAAAGTTGGTGGTCCAGTAGTTGTTCATGACCCACGAGAACATGTGCGGGCGATCGACTCGCGCCCGCCGCTGGAACTTCCCGGTGTTGATGTCCCCGAACTGAAAAAGCGGTATCTCCGGGCTCGAAACCACAACCTGTCCGTTGGGCCAGCGCACGCTGGCGAAGGCCTGGGCCGCCTGCCAATCCGAGGCCGTGCCCGGGATGATGTCGGTGGTCGGGTCAACGACACCGCCGAGCGTTTCGAACGCGACCGATGCCTGCGCGGGCGCGAGCGGAAACGCGACGTAGATCCCTTCGGGCGTCAGCACGCGCTGCTTCTGGATCGTGTAGCGCAGCTCAAGACGCTTCACCGTGTGGTACAGCCGTGCCTCGCAGCGAACGCCCGCGGGCCCTTGGCAGCCGGGCATCTCGCCGTGCCAACTCAGGCTCGTCCAGATCGGCCCGTCGACCGCGCCCTCCACCACCACGTTGTCGATCGACCGGCGCGCGAAGTTGTCCAGCGTGAAGGCCTCCATCTGCTCGCGATTGCCCAGAGTTTCGAGCACCACCTGCCCGAGCTGCCAATCCGACCCTTGATCGACGAGATTCACACCGCTCGCCTTGTCGAGGAGCTCGCTGATCCCGCCACGCGACGGATCGAGCTTGAGGTGGTAGTACGGATTGTCGAGTTCGTTCGCCGCGCGGGTCGGCGGCGTGCGCGAGAGCTTCGCGGACGAGCCGACGTCGACCTTGAACTCGCGCCAGCCCAACGCGGGAACGTCCGTGGCCCAGATCGCCCAGTAGCTCCCCTCGGCACGGGTGCGCAGCAGCTGGACCGGGAGCGCCCCGCCCCGCTCGTCGAGGATGCGGAACTCGCGATCCACCGGGAGCATCGCCTGATCGGCGTACAACTCGAGCACGCCCGATCGTGCAAAGTTGAGCGTGTTGATGACCAAGAGCCGCGGCGAGTCGGCGTTCTTCACGATGCCCTGCATCCGTCCCATCGCGGCCTCGTCCAGCGCCGCCCCGCGCTTGACGGCGTCCCACGCGTACGCCGCCTTTTCGGCCCATTGCACCACCGAGTTCTCGCAGAACGGCTCTCGGATGCTCTCGGCCGACCCCATCGTGTGCTCGCCCCAGAACGTCAGCGCGTCGCGAGCTTCCGCGACCGAAGCGTTCAGCCTCGGCGACGGCGCCAGACCGACGCCGGACTGCATGGCAAGGAGTGCCTCAACCGCGGAGAGCCGAGCCTGCGTGACACGGGCCGCGGCCGATTCGCGTGCGGCGGAGCCGAACCCGTCGGTCCACCAGTCGGGCCACGCCTGCCGCAGCACCGGCAGCTCGCCCCCGTGCGTCCTCTTCACATGCTCGGGAAACTCGCGTGCAAGGGCGCATCGCAGCTGCGGCCAGACGTATCGCGCGTTCCACGCCCGCACCAGCTCCGACGACGCGATGGAGGGCGGCGAGTTGTCGGTCGGGTACCCCGAGTGCTGCACCGCGATGCGATCCAGCGTGTATCCCGAGCGCTCCAGGCGCGAAAGATAACGCAAGAGCTCATCCTCCACCGCTTCCACCCGCCCCGTGTGCACTCCCCAGAAATTGCCGGTCATATAGTGATCGGCGCGGAACGCCAGCACGCGCTTGCCGCCGGGCGATTCCCACCAGAAGACCGTTGGTCGGTCAAACGGAATCAGAGCGCGGTGCCCGTGCTGCCCCATGACGAGGTAATCGATGCCGATCGTCGGGAAGTAATCGGCCAGACACCACGCCACGCCGTTGACGTCGTCCTGCATCGCGGTGGTCACCCGCAGGCCGTGCTCGCGGAAGAGACGAACGGGCTCGAGGAACGACGCGTATCCGGATTCGTCCATCACCTCGGACATGTTCAGGAACATGCCGGTGATCTCGACGCGCCCCTCATCGACGCGCCGGCGCAGGCGACCGATCTGCTCCGGCGTGCGCGTCCGGAGATACTCGCGCACCGGCCACGACGTCTCGCAGGTCCAGCGGAACTGCGCGTCAGCCGGGAAGGCGTCGGTCTGGTCGCAGCAATCAAGGACGGTGTCGATGAATCGAACCTGCTCCGGGAGAATCTCCGTCTGCGGGCGCGTGTACCCCACGTCGGTGTGGGTGTGCTGCACAAGATTGATGGTCCAATGCCGCACGGGCTCCACCCGCGACGAAAGCACGTGCACGTCACGGTCCCCGATTCGCACCCGCACCGCGATGTCCTTGGGCTCCGAGACCTCGGGGTGATGCAGCTCGATGCGATTGCCGCCCAGCTCGAGCGTTCGGCGCTCCTGAACCCCCCAAGACGTCGTGATTAACGCCTCGACCGGCGGGCCGACGTGCGTCACCGACAGAATGATCGGCCGGTAGTTGCCCTCAGGATCGCGCAGCACCGCGGGCCTCGGCAGAAGTTCCGCGCGATCGGAGATCGACGACTGGAACGTGATGTACCAGTTCCAGCTCTGCGCGCTCTCGCCCGAAACGCGCAGGCGCAGCGGCCGCCCGGGCTTCAGAGCCTGGCGCGGCACGCGCAGGATTGCATACCCCATCAGATCGTCGAACCGATCGATCGTCGTCGCGCGGAAGCGCAGCGTGGCGCCGCCCGGGCCGGACAGTGTCCAGTCGCGGACCTCGTTGGTCGGCGGGTTGCGGAATTCAAACCACGCCTCGCCGTCCACCGACAGCGTGAATCGGTGCGCCGCCGGGTCGACATCCAGCCCGAACATCCACACAAAGCTCGCGGCCTCGCCCGCGAAATCAGCGGGGACCGCCTCGGTTTCCCACTCGATCGCCCGTGTCGAATCCAGCGAACGCACCAGCAGGCCGTCGCTCACCTCCGGGTCGGGCGAGTGATACGAGAGTACGTCGCCCGAGACACGCGACGTGTAGCCGGGGAACGTCTCATCGCCAAAGGCCGGCGCCGCGGCGAGCAGAAGGACAAAAGCAAGGCCCACGTACGCCAATCGAAGGATCGTGCGCATGATCGCATGTTACCCGCGACCATCGCCCCTCGGCCGGACAAAGCTCACTCCTTCCGACGCATTTCTTCCGGCATCCACGGCGCCAGGTCCGCGATCGAATCGCGGGCGCTCTTCGATGTCGGCACGCCCCAAGCCTCAAAGAACGGCCCGAGGTTCTTCCCCGTCGCCCTGCTCAGGCGAATCATCCACTGATCGCGCCGCTGCTCGTCGCTCTTCGGGCGGTCCGAAGGCCGCAGCTCCCGGTATTCCGCGAAGACCTTCCGATACACATCCCACCCAAAGGCCAGACGAACCTGCGCGTACATCTGCAGCGCCAGGAACGGATCTCTCTGCCACGTCTCGAACCGCGCGCCGTCCGCGAGGTATTTGGCACGGGCGCGAACCGCGTCGTCGCCGAGCACCTTCTGTTTCGACGCGTCCGCAACGCCGCACACGTTCTCGAGCACGTACAGCGTGAAGATATTGCAGGTCACCTCGCCGGTCCCCTCGAACGTCCACGCATCGTCCTGATGGTTGTGCCCCATCTCGTGGTACGGACCCCAGCCCGATTCGACGAGCCCCTTGGCGTTGGTCATGAACCCCGCGGCGTCCAGGTGCGTCATGATCGGATAGCCCGAGTGCATATACCCCGCGGAGATCTGGACATCCGCCACATACCGCTGCGGGTACGCGCGCTCCCGCGGAATCCCGGCCAGGTCCGCGTCCGCGTCGAGCACCTTCACCCAGTGCTCCATGATCGCCGTCGGGTCATCAATCTTCGCGGCGACCACGCTCGGGATCGTCAGGATCACGCGATCACACGCCAACTCTGACCACGGCCCGGGGCGCGCGCGAATCACGTCGACCCACTGCTGATTCGTCGTCTTGCCAAGGACGAAGAGCGGTGCCTCGACGCCCCCGGAGATCTCAACCTCCAGCACACCGGCCTTGCATCGCTCGGGCACCTCGATGTAGATAAGCCCGCCGAACGCGCTGGCGACCTCGACCCGCGCCCCATCGACGGGCCAGGAATCACTGATCCGCGGCACGCGCCGCCACTGCTCGTGATCCCACAGTTCGTCGGTGTGGCTCCCGATCCGGACACGCAGCCCAATCGCTTGGGCATCCTTGACGGACGACGGGAGCTTTAGGATGACAACCCGCCCGGGCGGCGCATAGAGCCCGGTGGAGTGCCACGCCGGGACGCTCGTATCGACGTCCACGCGCCGGGTAACCACCGCCGCACCACTCGGCACCGCGCCGGGAAACAGCGCGCCCGCCGGATGCGCCCTCACCTGCGCGGGCTTGAGTGACCTGAACTCCGACAATTGCAACGCCAGCAGCACACGCTCGAGCGCCTGCGATTCAGGAAGCGGATGATCCGGCCCGGGCGTCAGCTCCTTGGCGTGCGACGCCAAGAGCGTCTTCAGCCGAGGCCTCAGGATCCGATCGTCGGGCGGCAGAGCCTCGACCGCGCGCGTCGCCGTCGCGCCCGCTTGCTTCACGATCGGGTCATCCCCCTTTCGCTTTCCCTGCTCCACCTCCGCGAGAATGTCCAGGGCTCGCGCCGCGTTGAACTCGGCGCCGGGCAGTGCCGTCGCGTCGAACGCGCCGTCGCGCGTCGGCTCCGCGTACCCGTCGCTCAGCGCAAGGCCCGCGAGCGTGAGGATGCGATTCAGCGGGATCTCCGACACGGGCTTGTGCCGGACCTGCGACCATCCCCACGGGCACGAGAAGCACACAAATCCGCCGCCGCTCTCGACGAACGCCAAGATCGCCCGAACCTCGCGCTCCGAGAGATCGACGCGCCCGCATAGGAGCACCGTCGCGCCTTTGAGTTGATCCGCGAGCTTCTCACCGCCGTCGATCCGCACGGCCTGGAGTCCCTGCGCCGCCAGATAGTCGGCCAGATCAGAGTCGAGCAGCGCGACCTTGACACTGTCCGGACGCCCCGATGCCCACCGGCAGGAATTGGAGAGGAGCCGTCCCGTCGACAGCCGTGCGGCCGCGCCGGCGCTCCCATAGCCGTGGGCCCACGCCATCACGCGCCCGCGCCCGAGCGTGCCTGCCCCCACGATCGGCACCCGCGTCCGCCCCTCGTTTCCGAGCACGACCGCGAACGCGCCCTCGCCCCACACCGCGACCTGTCCCACGGTTCCCACCGGCGGGATCGCCGAAACCCCCTCGAGAAGCAGCGCGCCGTCAGGCTCGATGCTCGCGCCCGCGACGCCCGCGCCCTTCGCGCTCGCGATCGACGGCACGCCGCAGGCAAGGAACGCGATGGCACCCGTCAGACAAGCAGCAACTCGTACCGTGTTTCGGCGCATGGTGGTCCCCGGAAAGGTGCGGCAGGATGTCCCAGACCTCGCGCCAAAGCCAAGCAGAAGAAGCCGCTTCGCTTTCAAACTGGACGCAGCGCGAACTCACCCGGACCATTCTACCCGAGATGAGCCCAATCGACCTCGGTGCGCTGCGGGAGCGAGGCCCTACTCTTCTCGCCCCCTGATGTGCCGCGGCTCTCAGGTCCGCGGGCCAGTCACGACCCGAAGCGTCATGCCACGACGCAGCAATCCGCGCGCCGACATTTCGCGCGCGGCGCCGGACACTGCAGTGATATCCACGGGGACTCGACTCACTTGATGGAGTGCGATGACGTCACGACATCGCAACTCGTGTGCGTTGCTGGCAAGGCTCCGGGGTTTCGCACGCACGAGCCAGGTGGGCATTCCCACCACCGGTGGCCGGCACCGGCTCGGCAGTGGAGCGGCCCGCCAGTCAAGGATACGGGCGCCTAAACGTTGGCTGCGCAGGCGCATCTGGCGTGGAGATACTCCAAACCGTGACGTGCGCGAATCGACAACCGCTGCTCTCTCAGTTGAACGACTGAGTCTCGTAGGCAAAGTTCGGCTTGACGCTATAGGCGTTGTCTTCTCGCGTCCCCGGATCCAGGTCGACACCTGAAGAGTAGAAGTAGCCACGGGAGCCGGGGCATATCCCCTCGTCAGCATCGCCGACGGCCGTCCTTGGGTCCTGAGTCCCAAGGTTGCCCGGGTCAAACGGGCGGTATGAGCGACGTAGGTTGACCGGTGGCGTCTTGTTTCCGGCACCCCACTTCTCAGTGATCAGTTTGAAATCGCGCGGCGTAACCTGCTTCTTGGCCTGATCCAGGAACGGGCCAGAGCCGCCGTCGTAGGCGGGATGCACGAATCGCAATGGGCGACCGTAACCGTCAATGAACTCGACGCTCCTCAGGTCGCTTGTGGAACTGACCTCGGACGCGGTCGCGACCACAACGCTCCGAACCTGACGAGCGTCGCTGATCGACTTGATGACCGCGTCGGCTTCCGGCACTCCCTGGCACAAAAGCGTGAATCGCGCAAAGCTATCGAACGCGGGGTCCTTGTCACGATCAAATCCCGCATTCTTCGAACGCCCGTCAAGAATCGCAAATTCGTAGACCTGTCCCGTCGAGTTCTTGTAGGCATACGAGGGCGCTGGGCCTTCGCCCTTCTTGTCGTAGTAGGCCTCGAGAGCCTTGTCGGCGATCTGGATAAGCCCCTCGGTGGCGCGCTGCTTGCCCTGGCCGACGACGGATCGCCCGACGAAAAGGCCGATCGCCACAAGCACGCCGATAATCCCAATCACCACGAGCAATTCGATGAGCGTGAACCCGCGACGCGGAGCGGAACAGGCCGATTGAGACACCATGCGCACCTCCAAAGACGCCCCGTGGACGCCCTTCAGAACGTAAGTGTAAGCGATCGGCCGCCGGCGCGCAAAGAACCAGCGCGCCACACCCTTCCGACCCCTCAAGGTCGAGCAGACGTCGCTGGCCTCTACGTCCCCGTTCCTGCGCGTGATGCAGGATTCTGCCCAGATTCGTCCGATCGCGGCACGTCCCATGCACGACGCCGTGATCCCACAAATTCGGGTGGTCCCTTCCATTGACAACGCTCGCTCGTGCGTCTAAACCTGTATGTAGACCACGCGAGAACACTGTGTGTGGAGCGCCAGAGGATCGGCGCAACCGGTGTGCCTCTTGTGCGCCGCCCTCGGGGAAGAGAAACATGGAATTGACTCCCGTATCGACCACTCCCGCCGGCCAGTTCGGCGAAGGGCGTGACCCGTCCGACCTTTCGCTCGTCGAAGTCGCCGAGCAACTCGAGAAAGTCACGGGCTGGATCGAGACGCAGCGCGTGCGCGAGCGCGAGGCCCGCGCGATCTACGACCGCGTGCGCCAGGAGACCGAGTCCAACATCGCGCGGATCCGTGATTACGCAAAGGAACTCGTCAAGCACCAGCAGCGCAAGATGTCCTCGTTCAGCGGCATCCTCGGGCAGCCCGAAGCCCCCGCCGCGGTGTCTCGTCCCGCGCCCGTGATGCGGTCCGGAGCCACACCCAAGAACCTCGCCGAGGCGATCCTCGCGATCTGGTCGCTCGACCGCTACACCGATCCGCTCACGACAGAGGATATCGCCGCGGCCCTCAAGGACGTCGGCTACAAGACCGACGCCGCCGAAGCCTCAATCCGCAGCAGCGTGAACCAGGCCCTCGCCAAGCTCTGCGGCACGGGTCGCGTCGTCCGCCTCCGCGCCGATGGCTCGCCCATCCCGCCGCGCGACAAGACCTCCCGTGCCCGCAAGTACGTTGCGGCCACACGCCTCCCCGAGGGCATGGTGCTGTAAGAGGCATCGTGCATCGAGCATCAGGCATCGGTGGAAGATACCGACGGGAGAGCCAAGAAAACGACGCTCGGAGATGACCGCTGATCCAAGGCCCTCGGGATACTGGGGGCTTTTTCGTTGCTGATCGTTGTTCCGCGACGCGGCGTTGGCACACAGAACGCACAACCGCCGCCCGTAATCCCCCTGATCGTTTCCCTCCAAAACGCACGCGAGACGCGCATGCCCCCCGGAGCATGCACGTCTCGCATTTGGTTTCTCGTTGAATCGCGGACCGAATTCGCCCGCGAGAAGTTCAGCCCAATCGGACCTGACCGGAACGCACGCTCCCGTAGTGCAGTTCCAGATACCGCGCGACGTAGTCAACGATTGACTGTGCCTCGGGAATCTCCGGGTTGCTTGTCGAGCCCATCGGTTCGAATCGCATGCCCTTGAATCGCACCACGGCATCGTCGACCGACAGCCCATGCTGGAGCGCGAGGCTGAACGCCCGACAGAACGCCTGGCACATGCCGCTAATCGTCGAGCCTTCCTTTGCCATCTTGATGAAGATCTCGCCCGGGTGCCCGTCGCCGTAGAGCCCGATGGTGAGGTACCCCTCGTGCCGCGCGATCGCGAACTTGTGGGTTACGGACTCGCGGGTGGTCGGGAGCGAATGGCGTGTGCAAACCATCGGCTGGCCTTCCTGGGCTAACGGGCGATCCCGGGGTACACCGTACCCCGCACCCGACGACATCCCTGTCTCGCCGCTTTCTGACATGCCGCCAACGTAGCAGCGTTCGAGCGCGAGGGGCGAGCGTTCTCCGCGCCGGGACCAGATATCGGACAATCCCGGACAGGCCGTCCACATTCCCCAACGCTCACCCCGAGCCCGATTCTGTTCCTCTCCCGGATTCTGTTCGGTACCATGCACGAACAATCCGACGTATCTCTCTTGCAGCACGATCCGCTCTGATACAGTTGGCCGATCTGGATTCAACGTGACCGACCGCTTCGCCCATCTTCACGACCCATGGCAGCCCGCTCATACACCGGCAGCGTCGTCGCCCCGTGTCCGCGTTCCGTTCGCCGGCCTGTCTCTCCTGCTCATCGTCGCGATCACGTTCAGCGCTGCGGCCGCGCCGCGTGAAGCCGTCTCCGCCGAGTGGAGCCACCACCGGGCACCCGATCGCTCCGCTCTGCTGACCCACACCGCGGTCCGCTCGACCCAGCGCATCGTCAAACGTGACCGCGTCGTTCCCGCCATCGTTCTTTCCATCGCCCGCGCCCAGCGCGTCGGGGTCGCCCGCACGCCCGACGCCGACCGAGGCATTGACGAGGTCCGCCCGCTCCAGGCCCACTTCCTGGACCTCCCGCCGCCAGCGCTCGCCTGAGCGAGCCAACGCGACGCGTTTTCGCGCGATCGCCTCCCATCCAATTCACTCGGCGCCCGGCGTGTTCTTCCGCCGGCGGTCCTGACTTCCCGCGCGGGAACTCCGCGCCCCGTTCGATTTCCTGAATCACAGAGACACCCATGTCCAAGCAAGACATCCCCCTGATCGGCCCGCTCCTCAACATGCTCATCGGCACGCGGAACGAGCGCTTCGTCAAGCGCTACAACCAGCGCGTCAACGCCATCAACGCCCTTGAGCCCCAGACCCGCAAGCTCACCGACGCCGAGCTCCGCGGCAAGGTCCTCGACTTCCGCGCCCGCCTCGACAAGGGCACCCGCGCCGACGACCTCATGATCGAGGCCCTGGCCTGCGCCCGCGAGGCCATGGACCGCGGCGTGGGCATCCGCAACATCTTCAACCCCCACTACGCCTTTGATCCCGCCGCCCTCCCGCCCGAGGCCCGCGCCCTCTACGACGAAACCAAGGCCGCCATCGACGCTTGCCCGCCCGCGCCGCCCGCGGGCGAGTGGGCCGGCTGGGCCGAGGAGATCCCCGGCTGGATGCAGGTCGACATCCCGAACGCGCTGTACGAAGCCGTCCGGGCCCTCTATCCCGAGAGCCGCCCGCCCTTCCGCGCCCGCCCGTTCGACGTGCAGTTGATCGGCGCCATGGTGCTGACGCAGGGCAAGATCTCCGAAATGCGCACGGGCGAAGGCAAGACGATCGTCGGCCCGCTCGCCACCTACCTCGCGTGCATCGAGCGCATGAAGGTCCACGTCGTCACCGTCAACGACTACCTCGTGCAGCGCGACCGCGACTGGACCGCGCCCTTCTTCCGCGCGCTGGGCCTCACCGTCGGCGCCATCCACCCCCAGCACATGCAGGATGAAGACCAGAAGCGGGTCATGTACCGCTGTGACGTGGTCTACGGCACGACGGCCGAGTTCGGCTTCGACTACCTGCGCGACAACATGAAGCGATCCGCCGAGGCACAGGTCCAGAAGCGCCGCCAGTTCGCCATCGTCGACGAGGTCGACTCGATCCTGATCGACGAGGCCCGCACGCCGCTCATCATCTCGGGCCCGGCCCACGACGACCAGCCCCGATACGACCTGGCCGACCGACTGGCGCGCCACCTGGTGCAGAAGCACAAGCCCTGGGCCGACGCCGACGAGCACGTGCAGAAGTGCCTGATGCGCATCAAGGGCTACGAGGGCGACATCCGCCAGGCCCGCGACAAGACGAAGATCCCGGAGCTCCAGGCGGGCATGAACGCCGCCAAGGCCGAGCTTCCCGCACTCGAGGCCGAGCGAAACCAGCACGTCAAGTACTTCGACGTCGAGCCCGAGCGCAAGCAGTGCCACCTCACGCACGACGGCGTAACCGAGGCCCAGCGCGTCGCCGGCATCGGCTCGTTCTATGTCGATCAGAACATGGACGTGCCCCACCTGCTCGAGCAGTCGCTCCGCGCCCACGTTGTCTACCAGCTCGACCGCGACTACATCGTCGCGCCGACCCCGGACCAGATGACCGGCAAGCAGGTTCCCAGCGTGGTCATCGTCGACGTCTTCACCGGGCGACCGATGGTCGGCCGCCAGTGGTCCGACGGCCTGCACCAGGCGGTCGAGGCCAAGGAAGCCGTGCCGATCAAGCAGGAAACCCAGACCGTCGCGACCATCACGATCCAGAACTTCTTCAAGATGTACCGGCGTCTGGCGGGCATGACCGGCACCGCCGACACCGAAGCCCAGGAATTCCACGACATCTACAAGCTCGACGTCGTCTCGATCCCCACCAACAAGCCCGTCATCCGGCGCGACTTCGACGACCTGGTCTTCCTCAACGCCAAGGACAAGTGGTCCGCCATCTGCGACGAGATCAAGAACTTCCACGACGCCGGGCGACCCATCCTCGTCGGCACCACCAGCGTCGAAAAGTCCGAGAGCCTCTCTCGCATGCTCGCCAGCCGCCACGGCGTGCAGCACGAGGTCCTCAACGCCAAGCAGCATGAACGCGAAGCCCACATCGTCGAGAACGCCGGACAGCTCGGCTCGGTCATGATCGCGACCAACATGGCCGGCCGCGGCACCGACATCAAGCTCGGCGCGATCTCCCGCGCCGCGCTCCTCGAGCATTGGCTCAAGCGCGGCATCTGCCCGCGCACCATCACCGTCGATTCCTCCGAGGACGAGCTGCGCGAGGGCGTGTACCGCAAGCTCGCGCCGCAGTTCCTCGACGTCAAGAAGCGCCAGGTCGAGGACATCCCCTTCGCCGAGCTCGAGCTGATGCTCCTGCGTCAGTGGGCCACGACCTACACCTGGGTCGACGCCAAAGACATCGAACGCATGGGCGCCGAGGACCTCCGCAACGCCCTCGACAAGACCGGGCGATTCCTCCTCCACCGCATCCACTGGTTCACGACCATCGAGGAGATGGGCGGCCTGCACGTCATCGGCACCGAGCGCCACGAGGCCCGGCGCATCGACAACCAGCTGCGCGGGCGCTCGGGCCGCCAGGGCGACCGCGGCTCGTCACGCTTCTTCGTCTCCCTCGAGGACGACCTCATGAAGATGTTCGCGGGCGAGACGACCATGAAGGTCCTCGCACGCCTGGGCATGAAAGAGGGCGACGCGATCGAGCACCCGATGCTCTCCAAGAGCGTCGAACGCGCCCAGCGGAAGGTCGAGGAACGCAACTTCCAGATCCGCAAGAACGTCCTCGAATACGACGAGGTCATGGAGTTCCAGCGTCAGCGCTTCTACGGCCTGCGCCAGCGCGTCCTCGAAGGCCGCGACGTCAAGGGTCTCATCTTCGAGTACATCCGCGACGCCATCGACGACGCGGTCGGCCTCTACCTGGACCCCGACTATCCCGCGCAATGCGCCGCCGAGTACGCACGCACCAAGCTCGAATGCCTGATCTCCGTCGATCGCCTGAAGGGCCACGACCTCGACGAAATGGTCGAGGTGATCCGCGTCGACGCCAAGCAGGAGGCCAGCGCCACCATCAACGTCACGCTCGGCGAATACATGCCCACCGAGGGCTCCGACGTCGCCGTCGATTTCGACGTCGCAGGCCTCGTCGGCTGGGCCAAGACGCGCTTCGGCGTCGAGCTCAACCCCGCCGACCTTTCGCACGGCTCGCCCGAGGAACGCAAGGCCGTCGAGATGAAGCTCCGCGAGGCCGCCGAGCGGCGCATCGACGAGGCCGATCTCTCCGGCATCGCCGAGTATCTCTCGCCCAACTACGGGGCGGCCCAGCTCTCCGAGTGGGCCCGCATCAAGTACCTCATCGAGGTCTCGGTCGAGGAGATCAACAAGTCCAAGGACGTCTCGAACGACGGCGTGGCGGAACTGCTGCTCGAGCGTGCCGCCAAGCAGTACACCAAGCGCGAGATCGAGTACCCGATCGACTTCGCCATGGACCTGACGATGATGCTGATGCGTCAGTCGCCCAAGGACGCGTCGGAGCAGCTCGTGGATTGGACCAATCGTCGCTTCAATCTCGGCTGGAGCGTGCAGTCGCTGCAGCAGTCCACGCCGACCAAGGCGCGCCAGGAACTGATGGCCGCGTCGGAGAAATTCGTTGCCGAAAACCGCTTGGGCCACGCGATCGACGAGGCGCTGGCGTGCAAGACCGACGCCGAACTCGAGACCTACCTGCGCGAGAAGCTGGGCGTGAACATGCCCGACTCGATGCGCTACCTCGACGGCGAGGACCGCGAGAACGCGATCCGCTCGCGCGTCGAATCTGTGCTCCGGGCCGAATTGCTCCACTTCGAGCGGACCATCCTGCTCGACGTGCTCGACCAGCTCTGGCGCGACCATCTCTACGCCATGGACCAGCTCCGCGACGCGATCGGCTACCGCGCCTTCAGCCAGCAGGACCCGCGCATCGAGTACAAGCGCGAAGGCTCACGCATCTTTAACGGCATGCTGGAACTCGTCCGCGACCGCGTCACCGACTACATCTTCAAGGCTCGCCTCAGCCCCGTGCCTCAGCAACAGCAGCAGCGCCCGCCCATGCAGCCGCCCGCGCAGCCGCCGATGGCTCCGCCCGCGTCTCGCCCCGCCGCGGGTGCGATCAGCGGCCCGGGCATGGGTAATGGCATTGCCGGCCCCGGCATCGAGCCTCAGGGCGGGATGCTGTAGCCGTTGCGCGTCGCAGCAAGCGCCGGTCGGCGGGCCTCCCAAGCCTCCGGACCACGGAACGGCGCGTGCGTCGCGAGACGGCCTCACGCCCGCGGCGTCATCGTCGTGGCTCGGGCCGCTGGCTTTTCGCCGGGCGCGAAGGCGATGTCGCCATGCATGAGGGAGAAGGAGCAGGCGTCGGGCCCGCGGAAGTTTGAGGGTGTGCCGCTGGACGGGCGCGGACTGCGGCTATACTTGGGGCTGAATCGACGGGGTGTAGCGCAGCTTGGTAGCGCGCTTCGTTCGGGACGAAGAGGTCGTAGGTTCAAATCCTATCACCCCGATTCAGCAGACCTGATGGCCTCGGCACGTGCCGAGGCCATCGGTGTTTATGGCAAGTTCAACTGCGTCCGCTTACCACAGGTACCGCTCCGCTTATGCAGAGAGTGCGTGCCGCCTTCGCCGCACCTCTCCCTGCCCGGAAATGGCAGCCCCGGCATAGCGAACCACATGCCGCCACGGCACAGAGCCGCGGGCGCATCAGTGACGAGGTGAGAACTGCCGATTCTGCACGCGCCGCGTAGAATCCCCCGTTGTGCTCTGCGTTGCCGTTCAGCGACTTCGGACCGGAGAAACGCATTGGATTGGAAGACCCTGTTATCGAGCCTGATCGCGTCGCTGGCCTGGCCGACTGCGGTATTGCTCGTGGTTGTCCTGCTCCGTCGTGAGATTGGCAAGCTCCTTGGGACGCTGAACCGCCTGAAATGGAAGGACTTTGAAGCCGAGTTTCATCAGGAGATCAAGGAACTAGACGCCGCCGCGAAACGCCTTCCGCCAGTCGAAACCGGGCCAGCCGGGGCGAGAGAACTTACGGCCCACGAAGGGAGTGGGGAGAAGGACACTATCCAAGAACTCGCACGCATTTCGCCGCCAGCGGCATTGCTCACGTCATGGATCAAGGTCGAAGAAGCGATCGTCCGAGCCGTCAAGCGCCTGAACATTTCCGCCGATCCCCCATGGGAGGTATCGCCGCTCAAGAAGATCGGACTCCTACAACAATGGACGACCCTGGACGCTCCGACGGCAGCAGTCTTGCATCGACTGCGGGAACTGCGGAACCGAGCCGCGCACGCGAGGAACGAAGCAGCGTCTCTCTCTCTCGCTGAAGTGATGGAGTACCACGAGGCTGCAACGCGAGCGATTGCCGCCCTTGATCGAGTTCAATACAGTCCGCCAGGCGGCGGCGCTGGCACTTCGCGTAATAGCGACGGCGAACCCAAAGCCAAGGGACCCCCTGCCAAGGTCTGACCGGCAACGAAGATAGTTTCACCGGCAGCGCCGTTTACAACAAGCGCGGACTACGGCGCGAGGCGAATGATCGCATTCGTCGGCGGCGTTCCGCCCTCGACCAACGTGGTCAGCGTCGGCCAACGCCAGGTGTAGATCGGCGTTCCTTTGGCGACGTTCTGAGGCGGCGTTGGTGTGCCGATGCCCGGAATAGCCACACAGAACATCCGCTTCTTCTCGGCTTGCGCGAACTGCACTTCGGTCGATGCGCCCCCGGCTTGGTGCGTCTGCTTCCCGCACAGGACGATCACGCAGTCGCACCCCTTGATGCGCTGCTCGGCGATCTTCGGCCATCCCTTGTCGATGGGTTTCTCGATCGAGCAATCCGTGAGGTCGAAGGGACACTCGGGCAACCTCGACTGGCGAATGAGTTCGTTCTTGGCGTCAACATCGTCGAAGTCAAACGCCACATACACGCGCTTCTTTGTCATGCAAAACTCCTCTTGAAACCCCGACTAGCTGACACACGTCCCGGCCACGCTCCGCGCTGACCAGCCGAACGATCACGCAGTTCCGATGCGTTTCTCTACCCATAAGCGATGCTCGCGCGAAATCGCTGCCTCAGCCTCGTCCACCAGTTTGAACAGCGTTTCCTCGGTCGTCGCCTGCCCGTACCGCTCCTTGATCATCTTCAAGTCTAAGGCGGCCACCGCATAGGTGTTCGCGAGGTCGGAAAATCGCTTGGTTTGCAACCACGCGACCAAGCAGGCCGCCATCGCTGCGATGCCACCCGTCGGATTGAACTCTTGGACAAGCGTCAGGCGGATGATGGCCGCCAACACCGCCGTGCCCTCCGCCGCAAGAATGAACCAGAACCATCGAGTCTCGGCCTTCGCGTTCACTTTGGCCTTGCTTGCGTACCAATCCAACTGGTCTTGTATCCGATCATTCAGGTACAGTTTGCACCTATCGGCGATGCTCATCGCCCGAACATCCTGCATTCTCTGGGTGATCTCTGCGCCGGTGTCCCCTTCAGCCGCAATCTCCTTGGCCAATCCAGGAAATCGCTCCCTGATTTTCTGCAAGGTATCGAGATACGCGGACCTGACCGGATCCGCTCCAGCATCCGGAGCAGAGGGTGGGTGCATCATGTAACGCCACGCGGCTTCTTTCGCGTTTTCTGCGAATGCCCTCGTCCGGAACCAAGCATCGTCCAACTTCAGTTGCTTGATGGCAAAGCTGACGATGAGGGCCACGAGCATGGTCCCGGCGACCGACCACGACACGATCTTTTCGTGCAAAGGGTCGGTCGGGTTCCACGCCGCAATCAAGCCCGTTGCCGCAAGAAGCGACAGATGGATTCTGACGAGCACCAAGAAGGTTTTCTGCCGAGTCCGCGAAGCCGCGTCCCCGGAACGCCACAGTGCTGGATAGTCCGCGTTGTTCATGTGGCGTTCGCTCAGGACCAAAGGAAGGCAATTTGCCTAGGGCGCAATCTGACGCATCGTTCTGACGATGGCGGCGACATCCCAGCCCACCCGGGGCTTCCCGTCCAACGGGGCCGGGTAGTACTGGATTCTCCCATCGTTGTACAGCCAGACCCCCATGATGGGCTTGCCCAACTCCAGACTCTTCCGCAACTCCCAGTCCACCCAACTGCTGGTGTGCGTTGTCGGGCCGTAAAGGCAAATGGTGATGCTCGCCAAGTTGAGCTGCGAGGTGATACCCCGCTTGATGTAGTCCGCATTGATGCTGTCAAACGGCTCCTTGATGGAGTAGTCCGCGAACTCCAAGTCGATGTTGTCGTTCTTGGCTTGGCCTCGGAAGAGGTTGACGAGGCTCAAGTCCTCTTGGACGAAACTCAGAAACGCTCTGATCATGCAACTGCTCCTCAATCCAGTGGCGGCGCAACGGGCAAGGTATCAGCGGCCATCTGGCAGTGAGTAGGTTCGGATCGCCTCGACGATCGTCTTTGTGCTCCAACCCACCATCACATCCGCGGCATCTTGGATCACGCGGGGCATCCGCTCGCTCCCCCACGGGTAGATTCCGATGATGGGCCTTCCGATGTAGTTCGAGAAGTCGATTTCAAAGTCGATCCAGTCGCTGTGCGCTGCGTACATGCCGCCGATAACGAGGAACGCATTGGCGGGCCGCATCTGGTTCCGCAGGAGTTTCTTCAACTCGTCCGTGTCGTCGGCGTCGATGCCCGCATGGCTGGGGACGCTGAGGTTGTCGTAGTCGAAGTTGCTCGCGTCGTCCAAGAACTGGACAAGGCGGTTGTAGTCCTCGTTGTATCGCCACGCGTGGCTGATGAACAGTTTGTATGTGCGGAGTGCTGGCATGGTCCCCGGATGATGGCAAGGGGGATGCCAGCCGCGCGCGGGTCATCGCACCTGCTCAAACCCATGCCGGAGGGCTGAAAACCGCATGTAGTGATTCCCTCGTACTCCCAAATCCCTGCCGGTACGTGAACACTGACTAATCAGCCTGCCGAAATGGCAGCCGGACGCGCCGATACCGGGGCCTTGTCAAGTGTCGAGGGGGATGAGTATATCGGCGCGCGCTGGTGTGTCAACTACATAGGAATGTGTTTCATCCAGATATCCGAACGAATGGGGAGCGACCCCCACGCCGCCACCGTCGCCGCCGTGACCTCGCTCCACCGGCCTTTCTCGCCGCGGGTGGAGACCCAGCGGAGCATGTGGACGGCCCGTCTTTCCGCCGTCGGCAGCGCGGTACTCGGCGGTGATGCTCGGCATGGTCACCATCGTGAGGAATGCGAACGTCGCGGATCGCCCAGTGAAGCGATGATGGGGGAGTCTGCGGTGGCGCCGGGGTCAACGAGTTTCGCCCAGGCTTCCGCCCCCACCACGCCCGGTGTTTCACGGTTTCACGGCGACCAAAAGCCGCATTCCTGACTCCCAGACCCTAACGCCCTCCAAGAATAGTTCTATTGGTGTACTGTCACCCCGATTCGCTAGACCAGATGGCCCCAGCAAATGCTGGGGCCATCGGTGTTTATGGACAAGTTCAATCTTGTGCTTGCTCTGTCCAGGCCATCTTTCAGAATCAAAAAACCGCGATGTACGCTGGCGTGCGTAGAGCGTGGCATGGCACAGAAGCGGCGTGAGCCTGGGCTGTTCGGGCAGGCGATCGACTCGGGCGGGGATAGCCCATCGTGCGGATCGTGACGCTGGTGCTGCGGGTGGCGCGGCGGCACCTGGCCGCGCACAAGTTCGCGCCCAAGAAGTTCACGCAGCCCCGCTCTTCGCGTGCCTGATCTTGAAGGGACATCTCGGCTGCACCGATCGCAAGCTCGAAGAGTTCCTCACGCTCATGCCAAGCGTGCGCGAGGCGATCGGGCTGGTCGACGTGCCGCGCTTCACGACCCTGCAGGCCTTCGCCGATTGCCCGGAGATCGTGACGCTGATGGACTCGGTGCTGGCGAGCCTCGGGCGCGTCGAGGCCGGGCACGCGTCGCGGGACGCGGCCATGGACGGCACGGGGCTGGAGGTGAGCAGCGCCTCGGCGCACTTTGTTTCCCGGGTCGCTCGCGCGCGGACGAAGTTCGTGAAGGTGATGCTCGGGGTGCTGTGCGCGGCGGTGATGCCGGTGATGCCGGTGGCGCTGGTGGTCGATTGGGGCCCGTCGCACGACATGAAACAGGCCTGGGCGCTGCGGGAGAAGATGAGGCGACATGTACGCCGACCGCGCTGTGGGGCGACGGCGCGTTCGATCGCGAGGCCGCCCTCAAGGTCGTCGCCTACGCCGTCTAAGGTCTAGGCCCCCACGGGCGAGTCGACGGTTCTGGACGGAGCATCTGTTTCTCAGTGTTCTGGCAGGAGTGTCGATCGGCTCGGGGCTCGGAGATGTGGAGTTGCTGTTGTTACCCATCTGGTTGGCGATGTCCATCGGCGCGAGCGCCCATTGGCTCGATATTCGTCAGCACCTCCTCAGCGCATGGCCTGCCGCAACGGCGATGCTCTACGCGCTTGCCGTGGTGGAACTCATTGATCTGGCAACGCGACCGGTTGGGGTTCCAACTCGCGGGATTCCGCTCTGGGTGTACACCCCTGTACTTCCCATGATGCTCGCGCAGATCGGCCTTGTGGTTAGGCTTTGGATCTCTCCACACCTACCAGACTGATGGCGGTCAGTGTCCTGCTCACTAGCAGCGACCGCGATGCTCCTTGCCGTTACCTTCCTCTGGGCCGCACGTGGCCTGGTCATCCCCGGAGTATCCGACTCACCGACCTCGACGGCTGGCTTCCGGGCGGCCATCAGCCGCTCGATTCACGAGACGCGGCGTGGCGTGATCTGGACCAGCGTTGCGCTCGCATTCCTTGGTACGCAGTGGCGTCCGCGAGGACGCACCATCACGCCCACTTCGTGACGTGCCAGTTCTTCTTGCCGCGTCGGATCGCGATCACCTTGCCGTGCAGCAGGTCGCTCGTCTGGAGCTTGTCGTCCACGCCGACCTTCCGCCCGTTCACCACGACAGAGCCCGACGTGAGGAACTCGCGGGCCTCGCGCTTCGACTGGGCCAGCCCCGTCTCGACCAGGAGATCGAGCACCCCGACGCCCGCGCTCAGCGTGTCCTTGGCGTGCGAGCTTATCGGCGCGCTGGCAAAGACCTCGGTGAGCAGCGCCTCGGGCAGCTGCCCGATGTCGCCGCTGAAGAGCGCCTTGCCCGCGTTCTCGGCGTGCTCCATGGCCTGTCGACCGTGCAGCAGCGCCGTCGCCTCCTGCGCCAGCTTCCGCTGCGCCTCGCGAGCGCCGGGGTTGGCCTTCATCGAGGCTTCCAGCGTCTCGATCTCGGGCAGTTCCAGCAGCGTGAAGGTCTTGAGGAAGCGGATCACGTCCGCGTCCGCGGCATTGAGCCAGAACTGGTAGTACGCGTACGGGCTCGTCCGATCCGCCGTCAGCCAGATCGCGCCGCTCTCGGTCTTGCCGAATTTCCCTCCGTCGGCCTTGGTGACCAGCGGCCAGGTCAGCCCGTGCGATGAGCGTTCCAGCCGTGATTTCTCGTTGGCCTTGATCTTCGCGTCGATCTCGCGGGCCTCGGCGGAGTTCTTGTCCTCGAACTTGAGGTACCGCGAGACGAGCGAATCTTCCAGCTCGACGGACGCGCGGAAGGCCTCATCGCTGCGCCGGATCAAGTCGATGCCGCACACGATGTTGCCGAACTGGTCCGATCCGCCCATCTGGATCGTGACGTTGTCCTTGTCCCACAGGTGCTTGAAGTCGTAGGCCTGCAGGAGCATGTAGCTGAACTCGGTGTAGCTGATGCCCTGGTCGCGGTTGTGCAGACGCTCCTTCACCGACTCCTTCTGGATCATCATGTTGACCGAGAAGTGCTTGCCGATGTCGCGCAGCGCGTCGAGGAACGAGATGTCCTTGAACCAGTCGTAGTTGTTCCGGACCTCGGGGCGCCCAAGGCCCGCGTTCGCCCAGATCGCCTCATAGATCCGGCTCTGACCCTCGACATTGGCCCGGACCGTCTCCGGCGTGTTGAGCTCGCGTTCCTTGCTCTTGCCGGAGGGGTCGCCGATCAGGCCCGTCGCGCCGCCCACGACCACGATCGCCTGGTGCCCCGCCCGGGCGAAGCGGACCAGCGCCATGATCCCGACGAGGTTGCCGATGGTCAGGCTGGGGGCGGTCGGGTCAAAGCCAACATACGCCCGCCGCGTGCCGCTGGAGAGGTGGTGCTTCAGGGCCTCGTCGCCGGTGCTCTGTTGGACCAGGCCTCGGGCGTGCATGTCGGCGAGAAAGTCGGCTTTCGTCTGCATAGGTCCTGACGGTAGCGGCGATTTTGGGGCTTGCCTTGACGACCGAGAAGTCAGCTTGTACGCTTTGACACAAATGAGACTGAGTCTCAACAAATTCGGGGCCGCCGCTGAGAAGGCGGTCGCCCGCTGTCCGCTGCCGCCCTGGACTCGCAGGCTTGGGCTGCTCGGCTTTCTGTTCTTCTTCGTGAAGGGCCTGCTGTGGTTGCTTGTGCCCGCGCTGGCGGGCCTGTGGATCGTGGACTGAGGGAGATGTCTCGATGGGCCAGGCCGCCGCGGTGGATGTGATGCAGACGCTCCGTGATCGCACATGGGAGAAGCACCGGCTGGCGGAGCGTCATCCGCTTCAGCACGCGCTGGCGATCGGGAAACTCCCGCGCGGGCAGTACGCCGCGTTGACCGCTCAGTTGATGATCGTGCATCGCGAGCTTTTCGCGGCCCTCAACCGGTCCCGCGCCGTGCCAGCGATCGCTGTCGTGCTCCGCGACTACCACGACCACGAGCCGCGCTGCCGACGCGATATCGAGCACTTGGGCGTGGACCCGTCGGCCGTCGCAGCGAGCGTGGCGACCGCGCGATTTGTCGACGACCTCAAGTCCGCCGAGGCACGTTCAAGCTTGGACCTGCTCGGCGCGCTCTATGTCCTCGAGGGCGCGACCAACGGCGGAAAGTTCATCGCCAAGATGGTCCGCCGGGCATATCAACTCGAGGGCCTCGCCGGCACGGAGTCGCTCGACCCGTACGGCCAAGCGCAGCCCGAGAGGTGGGAGGAGTTCAAGCAATCGATGCGCGGCGTCGCTTTCGAGGAAGTCGAGATTGAGCGTCTGGTCGTCATGGCGCGCCGCACCTTTGACGCGGTGGCCGAGATCGGCGACGACGTGCTGAGTGGACGGGCGTAAGCCCAACGGCGGAACTGACCGCGTTTCGCCCGACTTCCGCCAACCCGATCGATCGCCGTGCATCGTGGCGATGCGGTCTCTCCCGAGCGATCAATCTTTGCCCAAGAAAAAAGCGAGCCGGGTGATGCGTCGCCGATGAGTTCGACGCGCCCTGCTCGCTCTGAAAGGGCCTGTTTGTCGGCGGAATGACGGCCTTCCGCTCGGCCGCGCGGGAAAGAAGAGCAGCTCCCGCGTGGCGTGACGTTCGATCGTTCAGTGGGCCGCCTGGCCACGGGGCTTGACGCCCCAATCCGGGCGATCGGCCTTGTCGGCCCAGTGGCGCATGTCGTTGATCTGTTCCCAATTCATGATCTGCGCGTGGCCGTCGACCATGGTCGCGACCGCCTTGCCGCGGTGACGCAGCGAGACAAAGCCGGAGTTCAGTCCCGGGGCCTCGGAGTCCTCGTGGTACGTCTCCTCCCACAGACGGCCGCCTGCTTCGGTGAAGATCGGCGGCTCGACCCGGCAATAGCCCTCGGGACGACCGAACTCCGGCGCGGCGGGGTACTCGCGGTCGTGGGCCGACACGAACACCATGAGCTGCGTGGGCCGGATCACTTCATCGAAGCGATCGACGTAGGTGCGCCCGTACAAGGCGGTAAAAGCCTTGTCGAACTCGCCGACCTTGTCGTTTCCGCCGACGAACGTGGCGTTCACGCCGACCGACGGATAAAGACTGATGACATAGCGGTAGTCGGGGCGGCCGATCATCTGGGCCAGAAGCTTGTCGTCCTTGTACAGTCCGCGGAAGTCGTAGCTGAAATAGGGGGCGATGCGCCATGGATAGCGCATGGCTTCCTCGTTCTGGATTCGCTGTCCCTCTTGGTCGACGACCTGCATCGAGCCGTTGACCCACTTTTTCGGCGCATAGCCCGTCAACACCTTGCCGTTGTTGGCGTCGGCGTAAAGCGTGTAGGCCATCAGCAGATGTTGCGCACCGGCGAGTTCGCGGCACTGCTTGCCATATGCGCGCGCGGATGAGAGTGCCGGGAGCAGGATCGCGATCAGAATGGCGATAATCGCGATGACGACCAACAGCTCGATCAAAGTGAACGCTCGACGGTTATTCGGAAGCCTCATCGAACTTCCTCCTTCTGTAAATCGTGTCCCCTAAATGCCCACTTTCAGATAATTCTTGATGCGTGGATCGACAAATCAACTTTACCCGACTACATTCGTGTTGTAAACTCGAAACTGGAGATTTGTGTCTTGAAGAGTTCAGCATCAAGTCTCTGAGTTTCGGAAGCCTCGCCCAACGACTTGGGCATGTTTGGAGAGAAAACATGAAGGCGAAGACACTTGCGGCGACTGCGTTCGGTCTTTGGCTGGCATCGGGGGCCGTGGCCCAACCGATTTCAGTCTCGTATTCCGTACCCACCGTGGATCGCTGGATGTATCCATTCGGCGGCCAGCCCGGCAAGGAGTACGTCATTCCGATTTTCGGCGCCATTGAAATCCCCGGCTTTGATGATCGTGACGGCCAGGGGCTGTTCGGCTTCACGACCTCGGGCCAGGTCCCGGCTGGCTTGCCGGCCGCCCGGTACCGCGTGGTGAGCGCCAAGCTCACCCTGACGGTCGCCGTGGACAATCAGTTCCAGTATGACCCCACCTTTGACTCTTTCCGCACGGTGCTCCAGCACTCCGATCCGCTGTACCAGGCGGACCCTGACATGGGCAAGCCCATCGAGGTCTTCGGTGTGGGCTACCGCAACGGCTGGACCGCCCAGACCTTCGGCGAGACCACAACCTTCGGCGGCGCGCCCATCGTTCCCCCGTCGGAAGGCGCCCGCAACTGCTTCAGCGCCATCTTTGACTCCAACGGCGTGGCGACCGATGTGTCGCGCCAAGTCCGCCAGCGCTTTGACGTGACCCCCATGGCGACCGGCCAGATCGCCAACTTCGCACCGGGCGCCTGGGTCCCGGTCGGCAGCAAGGTCGTCTTCGACCTCAATGTCTGCGAGCCCACGAGCCAGGCCTACCTCCGCAAGAACCTCGCGGATGGCCAGGTCCGCCTCATGGTCTCCTCGCTCTTCCCGGCCCAGGGCGGGCCGGACGGCGGCAGCGGCGCGTACTCCGCCTACTACACCCGGGAGTCCCCGCTCGCCAACGGCAACACTGCCAAGCTCGACCTCGTCGTCGTCGTCTCCAACGGTGCCGATTTCAACAACGACGGATTCGTCAACGGCGATGATTATGACCTCTTCGCGTCGTACTTCGATCAGGCCAACCCCCTCGCCGACTACAACGGCGACTGCTTCGTGAACGGCGACGACTACGACGCCTTTGCCGAGGCGTTTGACCAGGGCTGATCGTTTCGTTTGGTGTCCACTCCACAGAAGACGCCCCGGACGCCCCGGGGCGTTTTTCGTTGGGCGGATCGCGGCCGGCGTGAGCTAGCGCGAGCGGCTGATCACCGCATCGGCCATCACGCGGAGCAGCGATCGGGCTGGCGAGTCCGGGACCCCGGCAAGCTCCGCGGTCGCCTTGGCAACCAGTGACTTGGCGGTCTGGCGTGCGTGCTCGATCGATCCGGTGGATTCCAGGGCGATCGCGATCCGACGGGCGATGTCGGGCGTCATCTCGATCGCGGCGTGGTCGAGCAGGTCGAGCATGCGCGAGCGCTCGCGGGAAGACGTGGCCGCGAGGTGATGAATGACGGGCAGGGTGGGCTTGCCCTTCTCAAGGTCCTTGTGGACGGGCTTTCCGAGCGTCGACCGCTCCCCCAGAATGTCGAGCAGGTCGTCCTGAATCTGGAAGGCGATACCCAGGTGCCGCCCAAATGTCGCGAGCGAAGAGGCGAGCGGCCGGGCCGCGCCGGCGTGGATCGCGCCGAGTTCGCAGGCGGCCGCGATCAGGGCCGCGGTCTTGCGGTTGATGATCTCAAAATACGTCGGCTCGTCGATCGACCAGGAATCGCGATGGTGGAGCTGGAGCAGTTCGCCCTCGCACAGTTCCACACTTGCGCGCCCGACGGCAAGGGCCGTGGGGGCGTCGATCGTGGCGCACAGGCGGAACGCCGATGCGATGAGCAAGTCGCCCAGCATGACCGCCGTTTCATTGCCGTGCAGGCGGTTGACGGTTTGCCCGCTGCGCCGTGTGTCTGCCTCGTCAAGCACGTCGTCATGAACGAGCGTCGCCATGTGCACCATCTCGCACACCGCGGCGACGGATATCTGATTCTCGGTCAAGGCGGCCTCGAAATCGGCGGCTCGGGCGCTTGCCGCAAGGCCGCAGAGCAGCGTCAGCGATGGGCGCAGCATCTTGCCGCGGTAACGCTCGACGTGGCGGCAGAGGCGTGCGACCGGTGGGAGGTCCGACTCAAGGTGGGCGTCGAATCGGGTCTGAACCCGTTCGAGCCCTTGGGCCAAGGCGGCCTGCAGGGGGAGCAGATTCTCCGGGATTTCAAGCACACCTCGCATCTCGGAAAGGGTAGGCGAGGGCGACAAGCTACTTCTCCGCGGAAATCCAGACGATGAAGCTCGGGCAGTCTTCGCCGGTCGTCGCGGGCAGGAAGATGCCGTTGCCGCCGCCCCGGCCGTCGTCGCCTTCCCAGTAGATCGTGACGTGGCGGAAGCCGGCCTCAAGGAGCATTTCGCGGATCTCGGGGAGGCTGTAGATTCGCCAGTTGTACGAAAAGGCTCGGGGAATCGCCGATCCGTCCTTGAACCTGAAGTGGATATAGCACTGGCACTCGTGGGTGATGGGGTTGAACGAGGCCTGCTGCCAGGTGTAGGTGAAGCCGCGTTCGGGGCGTGACTCGCGGTGGGCCTTGAAGGTCTCCCATCCGCCGCAGGCGTCGAGGAACATCACGCCGTCTTTGACCAGCGAGCGATGCACCTCGCGGAAATAGCGGACCATCAGCTCGCGTTCCTTGAAGATCCAGTAGCTGAAGTTGCACGCGAGCACGACGTCCGCCCGGCGCCCGGCGGCCGCGGGCGTGAGCACGTTGCAGTTCACGAGCTTGACCCGCTCCTGTGCCGATTCGGGTATTTTCGGCAGGTTGTACTGGATTCCCCAGTCGAGGGTGGGCTGGTCGATGTCGAAGCCGACCGCGGAGTTGCCGGGGCGACGCCGCGCGAATTCGCACGAGGTGTTGCCCGTGCCGCAGAAGTCCTCGCGCAGGCGAGCGGGGAGCCGTCCGGTGATCCGCTTGAACCACTTGTCGATGAAATCGATCTCGGCCTTCACGTCCTGCACCGCGCGCTGGTACAGGTCGTGGCGATCCGAGCGCGCAGCGATGGTCGCGCGACGGCGTGCGGGAGCGGGGCGGGATTTCTTGACGTTGCCTTTGGTCTGTTTGGCTGGCATGGGGCGAAGAGGATAGCCGAATCAGCGGGGGCTATGCTGGATGGGTCTGGGTCGAAATGGCCGGGCTCGTCGCCCGCCGAAGGGGTTTCCCTGCATGAAACTGACGATGGTGGGGACGGGGTATGTCGGCCTGGTGACAGGCGTGTGCCTGGCGAACACGGGCAATCACGTTGTGTGCCTCGACATCGACCCCGAGAAGATCAAGCGCCTGCGTGCCGGTGAATGCCCGATCTATGAGCCGGGCCTTACCGAGCTCCTGCAGCGGAACATCGCGGCCGGACGATTGTCGTTCACGCTCGACAAGAACGAGGCCTATCGCGATGCGGAGATGGTCTTTGTCTGTGTCGGCACCCCCAGCGACGAACGCGGGCACGCGGACCTGAAGTATGTCCACCAGGCGGCGGACGACATCGCCACGGTCATGAAAACACTCGGCCCGGGCGCGGTGAAGAAGACCGTGGTTGTGAAGTCCACAGTGCCGGTCGGCACGACGCTCTCGGTCAAGAAGCGAATCCTCGAGGGCACGGGCGGAAAGGTCCCGTTCAGTGTCGCCAACAACCCCGAGTTCCTCAAGGAAGGCGACGCGGTCAACGATTTCCTCAAGCCAGACCGAGTGGTCTGCGGCGTGGAGGACGACGACGCTGCCCAGCGTTTCCGCGACCTGTACGACCCCTTTGTCCGCAACGGGCACCCCATCATCGTGATGGACATTCTCTCTTCGGAGATGGTGAAGTACGCCAGCAACAACTTCCTGGCGACCAAGATCTCGTTCATCAACGAGATGGCGATGCTCTGCGAGGTGTACGGCGCCGATATCGGCAAGGTGCGCGAGGGCATGATCGCCGACCGTCGTATCGGGCACGAGTTCCTTTACCCCGGCCTGGGCTACGGCGGGTCGTGCTTCCCGAAGGACACGCTGGCGTGCATGATGATGGGGGATAGCACCGGGCATCCCATGCTTCTGTCGCGGGCCGTGCATGAAGTGAACCAGAATCAGCGAGGGCGCTTCTTCGCGAAGATCGCGGACCATTTCAAGTCGCGTGGCGGGCTTGCGGGCAAGAAGCTGGCGTTCTGGGGTCTGGCGTTCAAGCCGCGAACCGACGACATCCGGGAAGCTCCGGCGCTTACGCTCGTTCGCTCGGCCCTCCAGGCGGGCGCGAAAGTGGTCGGCTATGACCCCGTGGCCGGCCCGAACGCTGCGGCCGAGGTCGGCTCGGGTCTCGTGCTCGCCACGAACATGTACGCCTCACTCGACGGCGCGGACGCGCTGGTCGTGTGCACGGACTGGGATGACTTCAAGAGCCCGGACTTTGCGGAACTGCGGAAGCGCCTGCGCGAGCCGACGGTCTTCGACGGGCGAAATCTGTACCGCCGCCAGATGATGGCCGACCTCAAGTTCAACTATTACTCGGTCGGTCGCGCGCCGGTGAAGGCCTGATCGGCGGATGATGCATGGGCAAGAGTCGCACGCGGCGATCGCGCGAACAGACGCTCGTTGAGCCGGACGCGCTATTGACACCAAGACCCAGCGACGGCGTCGCAACATGGAGCGTGCTGCATTCGGACTGGCTCGCCGCTGCGGCGCAGCTCGCACGTGAATCCGTCGATTTTGTTTACGCCGATCCGCCGTTCAATACGGGTAAGACGCGTTCTTCGCCCGCGCGTGCCGCCGCCAGGGGACGGGAGTGTGACGCGGCCTATCTCGACCGCTGGCAAACGATGGGCGAGTACATCGCGTGGCTGCGCGAGCGGCTCGTCGCCACACTCCCCGCGATGAGGAGCTCGGGCGTCATCGCGATCCACTGCGACTATCGCGCCTGCCACCATATCCGCCTCTTGCTTGACGAGTTGATGGGCGAGGCCCAGTTCGTGAATCACCTGATCTGGTCGTACGGGCTGGGCGGCTCGTCGCCCCGTCGGTTCGCCCGCAAGCACGACGACATTCTCGTGTACGCGATCGACACCGAGCGGTATTTCTTTGAGCCGCCGATGATCCCCGCGAGGAGCCAGCGGCTCCGGGGCAAGCTCAAGAAGGCGACCGACGTGCTCGACATCCCGTCGCTCAATAACATGGCCGCGGAGCGCACCGGATATCCGACCCAGAAACCCCTGGAATTGCTGACTCTTTTGATCGGCGCGTTCTCGCCGCGAGGCGGGACGGTGCTCGACCCATGCTGCGGGAGCGGGACGACGATCGAGGCCGCGGTGCGCCTCGGCCGAAACGCGATCGGATTCGACCTGAACGCGCGAGCAGTCGAGATTGCGACCCGTCGGATGATGACTCGCGGGTCTCATGCTCCACACCGTGGCAAAGGCGGGGGATCGGACCCGAGCCGTCGCCAGGCGTAGAGTTCATCGCATGCAATTTCTTTGGCGCCTCTATCAGCGCCGCATCATCAACGTCAACATCAACATCGCCGTCGCCGGCTTCCTTGCGATGGCGCCCACGGTGGGCATCATCCACCTGATGACGACGCTGACGCACATGCCCGAGCCCGAGGACATGTCGCAAGGCCAGAAGCTCTTCATCAACGGAATGACGTTCATCGTCGACATCTTCTTCGACGTCGTGATCTACTACGGCCTGCACTGGCTCGCGAATCACTCGCCGTGGCGGAGCGAGAAGCTCGCCGACGCGTCAAAGCCCCAGTTCCTGAAGGATGCGTCGATCGTGCAGTTCGAGCGGGCGTGCCTCTCACCGCTCTTTTACGTGATCGCGCTGGGCGGGCAGAACCTGTTGATGCAGTTCAATGTCGACGCCGCGGCGGCGACCGCGATCTGCTTCACCGCCGCGATCCTGGTCTCGCGCGTGCTTCACACACTGTGGATGCTCCGCCAGGAGCGACTCGCCCGCGCCAAGGCCGACAACGCATCCCCCGATGGGAACTCCAAAGCGGCCTAAGGCGGCCGCCCTCATTTCTGCGAACTGATGCGCTCGGTCGCAGCGGCCCCGTCTACCCTTGGCCCATGGTTCAATCCTCGCAATCGGGAAACAGTGGGGTGGGCGACGAGGGATCGGGTGGCAATCCGGGCGGAGGCTCGGGCGGCATGGCCATTGTCGCCGTCAGCGTCGGCAACTCGCGAACCAAGTTCGCATCGTTCAACGATCTCGATATGCTGGACACTGGCGCGGCGATGAACACGGAGCTCGAGGAGGCCGCGGGCCTGATCGTGGGCATGCTCAGCCGGAGCGCCGGGGCCGAGATCGTGATGGCGTCGGTGAACCCCGCGATCGCGGACAAGCTCGAATCGATGCTCACCGAGCGGACCGGCGGCTCGATCTATCGCCTTGGGCGCGACCTTGGCTTCCCCATCAAGCACGCGATTGACGATGATTCCACGCTCGGGCAAGACCGACTCCTCAACGCGATCGCGGCGTTCGAGATGGCGCGGCAGGCGTGCATCGTGATCGACTGCGGCACGGCGATGACGATCGACTTCGTCGACGGGGAGGGCACGTTCCAGGGCGGCGCGATCGTCCCGGGCGTTCGAATGATGCTCCGCGCGATGCACGAGCAGACCGCGGCGCTGCCGATGCTGGAACTGAGAGCGCCCGAGGCCGAGCGGGGCGCGTTCGGAAAGGACACCGCCCACGCGATGACGCTCGGCGCGGTCGGGGCGGCCCGTGGCGCGGTGTATCACCTCGTGAACACCTATGCCGAGGCGTACGGCGGCTACCCGCGTGTGATCGCGACCGGCGGCGACGCGCGGCTGCTCTTTGAGAACGACGAGATCGTCGAGCACGTCGTGCCTAACCTGCAACTGCGCGGCATCGCGGTGTGCGCCAAGGCGGCGCTCGCGGAAGATGCTGGGGAATGAGCGTGGCTGCGTCCCCGCACGAGGTTCGTGGCGTGGTCTGGCGTCTCGCGTCGCCCGTGGGCGGGCAGGCCGCCATTGCGGCGATTGAACTCGCGGGAAGCGACGGGGCGGCGATCGATTCGGCGTTGCTCGCGTACGGCCTGGGCGAACTTCGTATCGGCGCCGTGCGGCTCGCGGATTTCTTCGGCGTTGATTGCGGCATCGCGGCGCGATGGAGCGGGACGCTCGTGCATCTCATGCCGCACGCCGGGCCGGCGGTCGTGATGAAGATCGCCGAGCATCTGCGCGAACATGGAATTGAAGAGCGTCGAGAGATCGACGCGAGGATCGCGTACCCCGAGGCTCGCGATGAAGTCGAGGCCCGGATGCTCGCGGCGCTCGCGAAAGCGCACAGCCCCCGAGCGGTCGATCTCTTGCTCGACCAACCAAGGCGGTGGCGCGAGCGGGCTCAGGGGCGCGGCCCCAAGGGTGAGGCGGACGCAAAAACGCTCAACCGATTGATCGAGCCGGCGCTCGTGGTTGCCGTCGGGCCGAGCAACGTCGGAAAGTCCACGCTGCTCAACGCACTGGCGGGGCGTGCGGTGTCGGTTGTCGCCGATGAGCCGGGCACGACGCGAGATCACGTCGGCGTGCTGCTCGACCTCGGCGGCGTGGTGGTGCGCTATGTCGACACGCCCGGCATGCGGATCGGCGCGCCGGTGGTCGAACGTCAGGCGCTGGCGTCCGCGATGGAACTGGTGAACCGCGCGGACCTGGTGCTCGTGTGCGGCGATGGCGAGGAGCCCGCGCCGATGATGAGCGTGCGGAGTTCGATCCGCGTGGGCCTTCGCGCGGACCTCACGCCGATCATGTGGCGGGCGGACGTGAAGGTGTGCGTGCCGCGAGGAGAGGGGATCGAATCACTGGTGAAGCTGGCGCGAGAGCTGCTGGTGCCCGACGACGCGATGAAGGACCCTCGAGCGTGGGAGTTTTGGTAGGGGAAGCATTCACGAAGTCACGAAGTCCATACCCCGCGGGTCACTGGGGTGGGTGAGCCGGGAATCGGGAGCGGGGTGAGCGGGACGAAGAGGCGAAGAGAGGGCTGGAGACACCCCGCCAGCGGGTCCCGATGCGGGTGGGCCGGATCGGATGCGGCAAACGAGCGATTCGTGACGACCCCCGTCCAGAGCGCTAAACTTCGCACTTGAATCCTGGTTCGACCTCACGCGGGCGGCCGTCGCCCCTTGCAAAGGCACCGCATGGCTCTTGACCAACGACAGACTCAGATTCGCGAAGGCGCCGGTCTCGAAGAGTCGCGGCTGAATCGCGAGTTCATCGACCTCCTGCAGAAGATCAGCATGCCGGTGCTGGTGATCGTGGCGATCCTCGCGGTCGGCTACGCGTTCAAGCAGCGGTACGACCGGGGGCAGAAGGAAAAGCTGGATCTGGCGTTCAGTGAAATCGAGGCCGCGTCGAGCAGCGCTCACCCGAGCCCCGACGCGCTCCGCTCGATCGCCGATGAGTACCAGTCGATCGCGGGCGTCTACCTCAAGGGCAGCCTGCGCGCGGGCGACGCGTACCTGGACACGTTCCGGTCCGGCGTGAAGCCCGGCGCGGAGCTGAAGGCCGACGGCTCGCTCGCCAAGCCCGAAGACGTGCTGGCGGATTCGGACAAGACGTACCACCTGTCGCAGGCCGAGGCGATGTACCAGCGCGTCTACAGCGAGACCGCGGGCAAGCCCGAGTACACGCTCATGCGGCTTGAATCGATGTACGGCCTGGCGGCGGTGGCGGAGTGCAAGGGCGAGTACGACACTGCCAAGAAGCACTACGAGGACATCGTCGCGCTGACAGACAAGGGGCCGTGGGCGATCCACACGACCTTGGCGAAGGCGCGCATCGCGTGCCTCGGAAACCTCAAGGACCTGCCGCACATGTACAAGGCGGCGGAGCTTCCCAAGCCGCCCGAGCCGCCGAAGGTTGAAACGCCGACGACGCCCGCGGCTCCGGGTGACGCGCCGAAAACGGACGCGCCCGCGGCAACACCGGCTCCGGCTGGCGATGCGCCCAAGACCGACGGCGCGCCGGGCGACGCTCCCAAGAAGGAAGAGGCCGAAACTCCCGCGACGCCGCCCGCCACTCCTCCGGCGGATCCCAAGCCGCCAGCGCCCGCGCCGAAATGAGCCCGGATTCGCCCGAGAATCGATCGAACGCGCGGAATGCCGACGACGAAGTCGTGCTGTCCGATGCGGCGATGTCGCTCATCAACGCGGGCGGCAAGGTCGACGCCGGTGCGCTGCGCGAGGCGATGGACGCCGCCGGCGATGATTCGGACGATGCCGAGCTTCGTCGCATCACGTTCCACATCAAGAGCGACCTGAACAAGCGGCTCGATCGCTACCTGACGGATCGCATCGGCTTCATGAGCCGAACGCAGTTGCAGAAGGTGGTGCGCGAGGGCGGCGTGCTGGTGAACGGGCGTTCGCCCAAGGCGTCGACGCTCGTAAGGCGGGGGGATGTGATCGAGGTGGTGGTGCCGCCGCCGCCCTCGTCGACCATTCAGCCCGAGGACATCCCGCTCAACGTGCTGTTCGAAGACGAGCACCTGATTGTGCTCAACAAGCAGCCCGACATTATCGTTCACCCGGCACGCAGCCACCTGAAGGGCACGATGTTGAGCGCCCTGGCGTTCCACTTCCGCAATCGCTCTCAGAGCGGCGGATCGCTGTCGGGTGTGGGCAAGGACTTCGCACGCCCGGGCGTGGTGCATCGCCTCGATCGGCACACCAGCGGGTGCATTGTCTTCGCCAAGCAGGACGAGGCACACTGGAAGCTCGGGCACCAGTTCGAGCACCGCAGCGTCGATAAGCGATATCTCGCGGTGGTCCACGGGCGCATCGAGCCCGAGACCGACGTGATCGAACTGCCGATCGGCTCGCACCCGTCGAAGGAGAAGGGTTACCGCGAGAAGTACGTCGTGCGCCACGACGAACTGGGAAAGCACGCGGTGACGATCTATCGCGTGCGCGAGTGGTACCGCCTGCCGCCGGCTCCGGGATTGGATCCCAGGCGAGACCTGGATTACACGCTGGTCGAACTGGAGCTCAAGACCGGGCGAACGCACCAGATCCGGGTTCATCTGTCGTTCCTGGGTTTTCCGATCGTGGGCGACGACATGTACGGCGGGCGTGCGTTTGTCGACGCCGCGGGAAAGACGCTCATCGCACGCCAGGCGCTGCACGCGTGCATTCTTGGGTTCACGCACCCGATTACGGAGCAGCGGATGATTATGACCGCGCCTGTGCGTGGCGATATGGCGGACCTCGTTTTGGACTTGCGAGATCGCACGACGATCTCGTCCCCCGGTCTGATCCCGGGAGCGACGGTCGACCTTGCCAGAGCCATACCGAACAGATCATGACCAACAAAGCTGACGCACTGGTCTCCGGCCCGATTACTGGCCGCTATTGACAGGCGATCGAGATTTGGCGCGTACCGAATCACCTGGTCTTGCCGCAGCGCGCCGTCGTTTCTACACTGTCTTTTGAGAGGAGCGAGACGGGGCCCTGTGGTGTGGGACTCGTAGCGTGACTTCTAACGCCGGGCGGAGCAATCCGCCCGGTGTTGTTTTTGACGCGAAGCGATGCCGTTGCGCGCATGAAAACGTGCCAGCCATTCGCTGCGAGCGGCGCGGAGGATCGCCGAGGATCGAAGTGGCTTACCCGATCTTGGTTTTCCCGCCCATGTAGGGACGGAGCGGCTCGGGGATCGTCACGCTGCCGTCGGCGTTCTGGTGATTCTCAAGGAGCGGGATCAGGAATCGCGGCGAGGCAAGCACCGTGTTGTTCAGCGAGTGGCAGAAGACCGTCTCGTCCTTGCCCACCGCGCCGCCGGCGCGATATCGCATGTTGAGGCGGCGGCACTGGTAGTCGTACAGGCGGCTTGCGGAGTGCGTTTCGCCGTATGCGCCGCTGGGGACGCCGTCCTTCCCGACCTCGCCGCGTCCGGGCATCCACGATTCGATGTCGACCATGTCGGCGTTCTTGGGGCCAAGGTCGCCCGTGCAGCACTGCAGGAGGCGGTGGGGGATCGAGAGCGAGCGCAGAAGTTCCTGCACGAAGCCCATCATCTTCTTGTGCCACGCGCGGCTCTCGCCCTCGTCGGCCTTGCAGATCACCACCTGCTCGACCTTGTCGAACTGGTGGATGCGGTACAGGCCCGCGGTGTCCTTGCCCGCGGCGCCCGCCTCGCGCCGGAAGCACGTCGAGACCGTGACATAGCGGAGCGGGAGCACGGATTCATCGAGAATCTCGCCCATGTGAACGCCCATGAGCCCAACCTCGCCCGTGCCCGTCAGATAGAGGTCGTAACCCTCGGGGTCGCCCGCGCGGTGCGTCTCGTCGATGAGATACGCCTGCTCGCGCCCTGCGGGGAAGAAGCCCGTGCCCACCATCGCCTCTTCCTTCACGAGCACGGGCACGCTCATGGGAGAGAAGCCCTGCTTGTACACCATGAAGTCCACCGCGTAGCGCAGCACGGCCAAGTGGAGCGCCATGCCGTCGCCCGTCAGGATGTACGAACGGGAGCCCGCGAGCTTCACGCCGCGCTCAAAGTCGGCGAGCTTGAGGTCGCGGACGATTTCGAGGTGCGTCTTGGGCTTGAAGCCGCGCTGCGACTCAAACGACTTGGACGTGTCGAAGTCGTCCGGGCTCCAGCGCGAGATCTCGACGTTGTCCTCGGCCGAGGCGCCGACTGGAACGTCCGAATCCGGCGGGAGTGGTACTTGGAGCAGGATCTGGTTGAGTTCCGGGTCGATCACCGCGAGGCGTTTGCTGATCTCGGCCTCGGCGCTCTTGAGCGCCAACGGCTTGGCGGAAAGCTCGTCGAGCTGCTTCTGCACCGCTTCGGCCTCGGCGCCCTTCAGCCCCTTGAGCTGGCCCTTGAGCTTGCCGATCTGCGGGCCCGACTCCTTGGCGAATTTCCCCTGTTCGGCACGGAGCTTGTCGCCCTCGCCCTGGAGCTGGCGGCGTTCGGCGTCGAGCTTCAGGATGCGCTCGATGTCGATCGGGATGTTCTTGGCTTTGGCGCCAAGGGCAAAGCGGGCCGGGTTCTCGCGCAGGAGTTTGATGTCGATCATGGGGTCTGAGTGTAGGGCCGACCCGGGCGATTTCGGATAAACTAAATGGACGCTGGTTGGGTGTGCCGGCGGAAGGGAACGCCGCCCCTATGTCAAGCCTTCAACTCAAGCCGATCCGCGGAGAGGCCGAGCAGGTCACGCTCGGCTCCGAGTCGATCACGATCGGACGCCACCCCGACAACACCATCTGCATCCGCGACGAGCGTGCCAGCCGATTTCACTGCGTGATCGAGCGTGATCCCGCCGGGGGCTACTACATCGTGCGGGACCTGGGCTCTCGCAACGGCACGAAGGTTAACGAGATCAAGATCACCAGTGCGCCACTCTCGCCCGGCGACGTGCTGCGCGTGGGAGGGCACGAGTTTTTGCTCGAGCCGATGGGCACGACCAAGTCGTCATTCTCCGAGTCGGTGTCGGACGATGCCGCCCCTGACCACGAGGACTCGTCGCCGTCCGCGAGCGCCGCGTGGGTCGCGGAAATCCTGGGGATGATCGACGCGCTCCCGCCCAAGCTGGCCGCGGAGTCGATCCAGATCATCGACGCGGGCGGGCAGCCTTCGCAGGCCCTTGCGGGCAATAGCGACGGGCCCAACGCGGTGCGGCTGCTGCTCCAGCTTGCCTCCAAGGCTCGGGCCACCGATATCCACGTCGAGCCCAAGGGCGAGCGGCATCACGTCCGCCTCCGCGTCGACGGTCAGATGGTGGCGATCATCGACCTGCCCGTGCGCGTGGGCGAACTGATCTACGGCCTCATCAAGACGGCGTGCCACATCAAGATCCAGGCGCGCGACTCCGTGCAGGAAGGGCACTTCTCCGCGATCCTGGGCGGACGGCGCGTGGACTTCCGCATCAGCTTCACCCCCAGCGTGTACGGGCAGAAGCTGGTCGTGCGAATCCTCGATACGAGGGCCGTGCCGCAGAGCCTGAATGATCTCGGTCTCGTCGGTTACATGATGGACCGCATCAAGCGGGTGTGCTCGCAGGACCACGGGCTGCTCCTGGTGTGCGGCCCGACGGGAAGCGGCAAAACGACGACGCTGTACAACGCCGTTCGTGAGATCGACCGCCTCGGACGAAACGTCGTGACGATCGAAGACCCCGTCGAGTACCAGCTCGAGGGCGTTACGCAGATCCCCGTCGACGACCACAAGGGCAACTCGTTCGGCGGCCTGTTGCGCAGCGTGCTGCGGCAGGACCCCGACGTCATTCTCGTGGGCGAAATCCGCGACGAGGAGACGGCCCGGACCGCGATGCAGGCCGCGATGACCGGGCACCTGGTCTTCTCGACGGTCCACGCGAAAGACACGATCGCGGCGGTGTTCCGCCTGCTTGACCTGAAGGTCGAGCCGTACCTGGTGGCGAATTCGCTCGATCTCGTGCTCGCGCAGCGACTGGTGCGTCACCTGTGCGATCACTGCAAGCAGCCGATCCGTGTCGCGCCCGGGCAGGCGACGCGTCTGGGCAAGCACCTGCAGGGGAAGACGTCGATCTACACCGCCACGGGCTGCACGCGATGCCTCAAGACCGGATTCCGTGGGCGTCGGGCCATCTTTGAACTGCTTGATTTCACCGACGAGCTGCGCGACGTGATCCTCACCGAACCGACGATCGCCGCGATGAAGAAGGTGATCGAGGGCGGCCTGTTCACAACGCTGGCGCAGTTCGGCTGGAGACTCGTGGCCGAGGGCGTCACGACGCTCGATGAGGTCGATCAGGTCGCAGGGCAGGGATGAGCGCCCGGCAGGCCGAAGCAACAGTTAGCCAAGCAGCAGGCGGCGATCGCGGACGGCGGGGAATTTCTCCCGCCAACGTCGGACCTCGTCCGCGTCGATGTCGACCGAGAGCACGCCTTCCTGGTCGCCCAACTCGCCGACGACGTCGCCGCGCGGGCCGATGGCGATCGTGCCGCCGAGATAGGTCGCGTTGGGGTCGCTGCCCACGCGGTTGATCGCAAGGACATAGGCCTGGTTCTCGATCGCGCGTGCGAGTGCGAGAATCCGCCAGTGGGCGTGGCGGGTCGAGAGCCAGTTGGCGTGGACCGTGAAGACCTGCGCGCCGCGTGAGAGCCCGATCCTGAACAGCTCCGGGAAGCGGAGGTCGTAGCAGATCACGGGGCAGATCGTGAGCGCCGGGTCCGCGGTGCTGAAGGTCACGACGCGTGAGCCGCCCTCAAAGGCCTCGTGCTCGTGCCCGGCCGTGAACGGGTGGATCTTCTGATACTCATCGATCAGTTCGCCCGCGGGCGAGATGATCGAGATCGTGTTGGACGCCTTGGCGGAGTGGCTGGCGCGAACGACGCGTGGCCCGAGCACGTAGGACTTGAAGTCTTTGGCCAGCGACGTCAGGAACGACAGGGTCTCGCCGTCCTTGTCGGCGGTCTCCTGAATGTCCATCGAGAAGCCCTTGTCGAACATCTCGGGGAGCAGGATGAGATCGCCCGCCGCCACGCTTACAGGGGCGAGCAGAGCCCGGACCCGGTCAAAGTTCTTCTGCCGATCGTGCCAGCAGATGTCCGTCTGGAGCAGGTGGGAACGCATGGGGGGACCGTAGGAGGCGTGCCGAGGGGTTCGACCGAAGGCCGGGAGGGCCGTCTTTGCGCGTCGGGAGGGGGTGGGAGGGCGAAGTTGTAAGCCTTGGCGTTAACTGGGGTTGGGTTCCTGGTAAAAAGAGGTAGACTGTGGGCGTGCGTGAGAACGAAACTAAGACCGGGGATGGGACCGGGCTCGAGGGCGTGGGCGAGGTCTTTTTGGCCAGCCGGTCGCCGCGCCGGCGCGCGCTCCTGAACGAGGCCGAGCTGCCGCACCGCTTCGGTCATCCCGGGATCGAAGATTCCGAGCTTGAGCCGGGGCATGTCTCGCCCGCGCAGTGGGTGGCGGCGCTGGCCTACCTCAAGGCCCGCGCGGGAATGGAATCGATCAAGAGCGACGCCGACGTCGTGATCGGCGCGGACACCGCGTGCGTGAAGGACGGCGAGCTGATCGGCACACCTGCCGACGCCGCGGAGGCCGAGCGGATCGTGCGTCGGCTGTCGCGTGGGCGGCACGAGGTTGTCACGGGCGTCGCGGTGCTCGAGCCGCGCACCGGACGCCGCGATCTGTTCGTTGATCGCGCGAGCGTGAACGTCGGCGATCTTTCCGACGACATGGTGCGCGAGTACATCGCCAGCGGCCAGTGGGCGGGCAAGGCGGGCGCGTACAACCTCAGCGAGCGGATCGCGGGCGGCTGGCCGATCGAGTACGTCGGGCGGGCCGACACCATCATGGGCTTGCCGGTCGCTCCGCTGAAGAAGCGTCTCGCGCGTCTCTCCGCCGCGGAGTCGGCGGCATGATGACGCTGGCTTCCGGGCCCATCCTGAATGCGTGGATCGGCGTGCCGCTGGGCGTGGTGACGCTCATGCTCGTGGCGGCGCACGTCGCGCTGCTCTCGCGGGTCGAGATGCCCGAGAGCCGTCGTCGGATCCGGCGCGTCAACGGCTGGATCATGCTCGCGACGATCCCCGTGGCGGTGTACGCCTTCTGCATCGCATCCCCGGCCGCTCCGCGCGCGTTCGCGTTGTCATGGATGGCGGTGTTGGGGCTGGTGGCGATCGTGCTGATGCTGGCGTGCATGGATATTCTCAATACGCTCCGGCTGCACCGGGCCGAGCAGCGCGAGATCCGGCGCGGGTTCTATGAGAACCTGTCGCGGCGTGCGGTCCGCGCGGGGGCGGCGATCGATTCGCCGGCCGCCGGCGCTGAGGACGCGAGCGATCGGAACTGAACCGGGGGCAGCATCGGGCGCACTTTCGCAGGGCATCCCGCCGCCGGGCGTGCTAGGTCGCGGTGTGCTCGCGCCGCTCGGAGCCCTGGCCGCGGTGGTCTATGGGAAGGTCATCGCGTCTCGAAACGCCGCCTTTGACTCCGGACGCGGCGTGGTCCACCTCGACCGTCCTGTCATCAGCGTTGGGAACCTCTCGGTCGGCGGCACGGGCAAGACGCCGATGGTTGTGCACACGCTTGGCGTGCTGCGCGACGCGGGGAAGAAGCCCTGCGTCGCGATGCGAGGTTACCGCGCTGGACCGGATGGCTCGGACGAGGCGGCGCTCTACCGACGCGTTCGCGCGGGCGTTCCGATTGTCGCGCGTCCCGATCGCGTCGAGGGATTGATCGAGCTCTTTGCCACCAGCGAGGGCGAGAGCGTCGACACCATCGTGCTGGATGACGGCTTTCAGCACCGCCGCCTGGCGCGCCAGCTCGACATCGTGCTGATCGACGCCACTCGATCGGTGTTTCTCGACCGCCTGCTGCCCGCGGGGTGGCTGCGCGAGCCCGTTTCGTCGTTGGCGCGGGCGCAGGCCGTGGTCGTGACGCACGCGGAGCGAGTGGCGTCCCGCGTGGTCGACGACATGCTGAGCCGCGTGCGGGAGGTGTCGCCGAACGCCCTGCTCGCGAGCGCCCGCCACGAGTGGCTGGACCTTCGGGTGCATCATGGTCACGACGTGCAGGTGCGGGCGGTGGACTGGCTCGGCTCCAAGCGAGTCGTGGCGGCGTGCGCGATCGGAAACGCCGAGGCTTTCATGGCACAGGCCCGCGAGTGCGTTGGGAGGGACCTGGTCGCGAGCATCGCGCTCCGCGACCACGACCCATTCAACGCGGCGAGCGTGGCCCGCATCGCCAAGGCCGCGGAGAAGTGCGACATGATCGTCGTGACGGAAAAGGACTGGAGCAAGCTCTCGAAAGTACCGGCCGAGACCTGGCCTTGCTCAATCGCGGTGCCCCGCCTGGGAATGCAATTCGAGCGGGGTGGGGGCGAGCTGGCGGCGGCGATCGCACGGGCCGCCCGCCCGCTGGCGCACGACGGAGCGGGCGGGACGGGCGAGGCCTGAAGGGCTAGCGCCCTTTGCGCGTCGGCACGCTCCGTGAGCTAAAATGAGTTGGCGATCACGCCGATCCGGAGAATCCCCGCCGCATGGACTCACTGCTTGAGCATGTCGCCCGCTGGAAGCCCTTCACGGCATTGGTCGTTGGCGATTTCATGCTCGATCAGCTCGTGTACGGCGACGCGGAGCGATTGAGCGCCGATGCGCCCGTGCCGATCCTGCATGTGTCGTCGCGCGAGGATCGTCCGGGCGGCTCTGCCAACGTCTGCCTCGATCTCGTCGCGCTCAAGGGCAGGGTCATCGCGATGGGCGTGACGGGCAACGACGACGCGGCCCGGGCGCTCCGAGATTCGCTGTCATCACAGGGCGTCGACGTTGCCGGGCTGGTGGTTGATCCCTCGCGCCCGACGACCGTGAAGCAGAACCTGATCGGCAAAGCGCAGGCGCGCCACCCGCAGAAGATGTTCCGAGTCGACTACGAATCGCGCGAGCCGCTCTCGCCCGAGGTCGTGTCGGAGCTGCTCGTGAAATTCGAGAGGACGCTCCCTGGCGTTGACGTGGTGTGCATCGAGGATTATGACAAAGGCGTGTGCACGCCCGAGCTCTGCCAGGGTGTGATCCGTGCCGCCCGGCGTGCGGGCAAGCCGGTGTTCGTCGACCCAGCGCGGCTCGGTGACTACTCCAAGTACCGCGGCGCCGCGGCGATCACGCCCAACCGCACCGAGGCCGAAACGGCGACCGGCCTGCGCACGCACGGCGAAGCAAGCAACGAGCACAACCGCGAGCTGGCGGAGAAGCTGCTCCATGAGTGCGAGCTCGACGCGGTCGTCCTGACGCTCGATCGTCACGGCGCGATGCTGCAGGAGCGGGGGGGCGAGCCGCTGAGCGTGCCCACCATCGCAAGGCAGGTCTACGACGTGACGGGCGCGGGCGACATGTTCCTCGCGGGTCTGGCGGCGGCCCGCGCCAACGCGATCGACTGGGCCGACGCGGTGCGGTTCGCCAACGCGGCCGCGGGGCTCGAGGTCGAGGTCTTCGGCGTGCAGCCCATCCCGCTGGAAAAGGTGCATCTGTCGCTGCTCTCGATCGCACGGGCCGGGGGAGGGAAGCTCCGCACGATGCGGGAGCTTCTGGTCGAGGTCGCGGAGGTCAAACGCCGCGGCGGAAAGGTCGTTTTCACCAACGGCTGTTTCGACGTGCTCCACGCGGGGCATGTGTGGCTGCTCGATCAGGCCAAGAAAGAGGGCGACTATCTGATCGTCGCGACCAACACCGACGAGAAGATCAGGCAGTTCAAGGGCGAGAACCGTCCGGTGAATTGTGCCGCGGACCGCGTGACGGTGCTGTCGGGGCTCGCGAGCGTCGACGCCGTGATCGTGTTCGAGGAGGACACGCCGAGCGAGAGCATCACGCAGATCAAGCCCGACGTGCTCGTGAAGGGCGGCGAATACTCGCCCGATCAGATCCCCGGCGCGAAGTTCGTCCAGAGCTACGGCGGGCGGCTCGTCCGCGTGCCGATGCTCGACGGTCAGAGCTCAACGCAGGTGCTCACCCGCCTGGGCGACCCGCGAGCCAAGGTCGTGTCGCCCGGCGATCGCGATCGCTTCGTGGCGGACCGCTCACGCGGCCAGTGACGCCGACCGCCCGGGCCGCAGCCACCCCCGACTTCGGTGGAATCTCAATCGTCCCGCACTTCTTGGACTTCTTCTCGCGATCGACGCGCCGATACTCCGTTGGTGCGGCACGTCGCCATCATTCATCCCGAGTATCTCGCGCTGATCCTTGCGGGGCGCAAGCGAGCCGAGGTCCGGCTCGCTCGGAATCGTTGCGCGCCGTTCGCGCGTGTCTCGCCCGGCGATGTTCTGTACTTCAAGGCCCGCTCGGGGGGCTTCGGCGCTCGCGCGATCGTTTCGAGCGTCGATGAGTTTGAACATCTCACGCCGCCCCTGATCGCGATGCTCTTCCGCCGATACAACGCGATGGCGTGCGGCGATGCGGCCTACTGGATCAGCAAGCAGCACGCCCGCTTCGGCACAATCGTACATCTCACGGACGTGCGTTCGATTGAGCGAGGCCCGGAGTATCGCGCCGCGCCGGGGTTCTCGCCGCGGAGCTCGTGGATCGTGCTGCGGCGGGCGGCGAGGCGCCGCGCATCTTGATGTTGGGACTCGCGTCGAGCTCAACCCCAGCGGATCACGACCTTGCCGAACTGCTCGGCCGCTTCGAGCCTCGCGTATGCATCGCGGCATTGCTCGGGCGAAAAGACATGGTCGACCACCGGCGCGAGCTTGCCGGCGCGGAAGAGCGCCGTGACCTCGCGGAACTCGTCGTTCGATCCCATCGTTGAGCCCAGCACGCGGAGCTGGTTCCAGAAAACGCGGGCGAGATCGGTCGCCGCATCCGGGCCGCTGGTGCATCCCGGCGTGACATAGGCGCCGCCGCGCGCGAGCGACTTGACGCACGAAAGGTGCGTCGCCTTGCCCGAGGAATCGATCGCCATGTCCACGCCGCGCTTGTTCGTCCACGCACGAATCTGCGACGACCAATCGGCCCCGGTGTCCAGGATGAGGCAGTCGGCCCCGAGTTGTTTGGCTCGATCGAGCTTCCACTGGTGGCGGCTCGTGACCGCGACCCGGCACGCGTAGTGCTTGGCGAGGGCGAGCGCCGCCGTCGCCACGCCGCCGCCGATGCCCGTGATCAGCACGGATTGCCCTGGGCGAAGGCGGCCCTTGGAAACGATCATTGAGTAGGCCGTGAGCGCGCACAGACCGAACGCCGCGCCGGGCACAGGGTCCTGCGTCGGTTCAACGGCCGCGAGGTTCGCCGCCGGCGCGAGGAACTTCTCCGCGTGCATGCCGAAGTGGTGCTCGCCGATCAGCTCATAATTGGGCGAGAGCGTGGAGCTCGGCGGATCGGCGGGGTGCTGTCGCTCGGGCACGCGCAGCGCGGCGTTCACGATCACGCGGGTCCCGATCCACGCGGGGTCGACGCCGGAGCCGACCGCCTCGACGACGCCGCACGCGTCGCAGCCCGACACCCGCGGATACGCGAGCCTGAGCCCGGGCACGCCGCGTCCCACCCACAGGTCCATCTGGTTGAACGCGGAAGCGAGCGTTCGCACGAGGCACTCGCCGGGCGACGGCGGCGCCGGGTCGGGCCAGTCGGCCACGAGCGAGACGTTCGGGGCGACGGGCGAAGCCTGCTTGGAGACGACGATGGCGCGCATGCCAGAGGATACGCGAGAGTCACGGCGTGGAGCGGGGCGACTTGGTCGCACATCAGCTGGCTGCGTGTGACGTTCTGCCGGGAAGGGCGACGGCATTCCGCCTACCCACCAACAAAAAAGCCCGGCAGTGCCGGGCTTGGATCGTGGCTGGATGAACTTCCACTCGTGAGGTTGTTCACGGCGCCCGCCGCGAGCCATCGACCGACGGCTCGCGGCGTGTGTGCCTCCGTTCACATCATCTTCGTTTTGCCCGGGATCGCAATGGCCGGCGTCTCCATCGGGCCGAACGCGAGCTTGGCGGGCACGAGCTCTTCCTTCGAGTTGATCGCCTCGTCCCAGGTGATGGTCTTGCCGGTGTAGGCCGCCATGCGCGACGCGATCGCCAGCATGCAGCTGTTGGCGCTGCGCTGCGCGTCGTTGATGGGCTTGCCCGCGCGGATCGAGGCCCACAACTCGTCGTGCTCGTTCTGGTACATCGCGCCGACGTCGGCGCTCGAGCCCTTGATGTTCCACAGCTCCTTGCCGCTGTAGTCGCTGGCCTTGAGCGTGGGCGCCCAGCCCTCGACGATCGCCTGGCCCTTGCTCCCGTAGATGTAATCGCTGTTGTCGTTGCTGCAGCCCTCGATCTGGCGGCAGCCGTGGTACGCGCGCCGACCATCGGCGTATTCATAGATCGCGGCGAAGTGGTCGAAGACGTTGCCGCTCTCCGGGCCGACGCGGGCCGCCCGCCCGCCCAGGCACGAGATCTTCTTGGGCATCTCATCGCCCATCGCCCAGCACAAGCGGTCGATGCTGTGCACCGCCTGCTCGACGACGTGATCGCCCGAGATCCACGTGAAGTGCCACCAGTTGCGCATCTGGAACTCGACGTCGCTCCACTCGGGCAGACGCGGGCGCTTGCCCAGCGTGCCGGTGAGATACGTGGTGTACGCGCTGTTCACCGGACCGATCGAGCCCGAGAGGATCTTGTCGAACGCGGCCTTCATGCCCGGGTGATGCCGCCAGCAGAAGCCGATCAGCACCGCGAGGTTCTTGGCCTTGGCTTCTTCGCCCGCGGCGCAGAACGCGCGATAGCCCGGGGCGTCGACCGCGATCGGCTTCTCCGCGAACACGTGCTTGCCCGCCTTGATCGCGGCGCGCAGGTGCTCGGGGCGGAAGCACGGATAGCTCGTGAGCAGGACGGCGTCCACGCCGCTGTCGATCACCTTCTGGTACGAGTCGAACCCGACAAACTTGCGATCGTCGGCGACATTGAGCTGCTCCTTGGTGATCGTGCGATCCTTCGGATGATCATCCGCGTTGCCGAGCCAGTCGCCGATGTTCTTGTGCGCCGCGTCGAGGCGATCCTTGAAGACATCGCCCATCGACCAGAGCACCAGGCCCTTGTCGGCGGCCAGCGCCTGCGTCGCCGCGCCCGTGCCTCGTCCGCCGCAGCCGATGAGGCCGATCTTGATCGTGTCCGATCCGGCGGCGTGGACCAAGGGCGAAGCCAGCCCGTTCGACAGCACCGGAACCGCGGCGGCGACGGCGGAGACGCGGACAAAGTCCCGGCGCGACAGGCCGGACGATTCGGGGTGATTCTGCTCGTTCATGAAAGAAGCCTCCACGCCCGGGCGGCACGCTCGGGCGATGCGACAGCGTACAGCGCCCAAGGGCCGCTGCCAACTCGCCGCGGCTTCATGAATGCCGAACTTCGGACGGGCGATCCCGTGGCGAATGTCGTTTGGATTTCAGTCCGGAATCAAGGCCGGGGACGCGCCTACTTGCCCGCGGGCTTGGCGTTGGCGTCCGGTTCGCAAACGACGCGGAACCCCACAAAGCCGCCCTCGGTCAGCCACCACTTGCTCTTGGGGATATTGGGGTCGCTGGCGTTGAGCGCGCCGGTGTTGGCCAGGCGTGCTTCGGGGCGCATCGCGTTGGGATCGGCGACGAACGAGCCGCCCTTGATGACCCACTTGTTGTCGAGCCCCTTGGCCCACTCGCCCGCGTTGCCCAGCATGTCGTGAAGCCCCCAGGCGTTGTGCTCCTTGGTGCCCAGGAGATGCGTCTTGGCCTCGGCGTTGTCGGCGAACCACGCGACGGCATCGAGCGACGCCGCGTCGTCTCCCGACGGATACTTGGTGTTCGCGCCGGCACGGCAGGCATACTCCCATTCCGCTTCCGTGGGCAGGCGGTACTTCTTCCCCGTCTTGGCCGCCAGCCACGCCGCGAAGTTCTCCGCGCCGCGATATGAAATCGAGATCACCGGATAGCCCGTCGTGCCAAAGCCGCGGTCGGCCGAGACATAGGGCTTGGTGGGCTTCGTCACCGCGTCCGCGGCCGTTGTTCCCACCGCGCCCTCGGGCTTGTCAAGTCCGAACAGAAACGCGTTGTAGTGGTCCCAACTGATCTCGACCGTGCTGAAATACAGCGCCCCGATCTCCTTGGTCACCGACTTGGTCGGGTCGGCCGGGTCGGTCATCGTGATCGTGCCGGGCGGGATCGGCGCCATGTCGATCGTCAGCACCGTGCCAGAGATCGTCTCGGTGTAAGGCTCCAGCTTCGGCGCGTCCTGCTTTACCGTCACGCTCGAGGGCTTCTCGCTCGGCGCGGTCGGCACCAGGTCGGGCGGGATGATCGGCGGCTCGCCCGCCCGTGCCGCGCCAATCGCTACGCTGAGACCGACAACCGACAGAAACGCGGAGGTGTTCTTGATTCGGCGCTGGATTGTGTTCATGCTCGGACTCGTCATGGGATGCGTGTTCCTGCGGCAGTGGACTGTTCGAACCCGGCCCATCCGGCTCGGCGGATGCTTGTACGCCCCGATCGATCGCACAGTTTCACCCCGTGCCTCGCTCGCGTCCATCGCGGCGCTGGCCTTGATTTCCGGCTGCTCGCCGCAAACCAAGGCCCTGACACGCCACGAGTTTTCCCACCTTGCCATGGGCGTGCGCGTCAACGCGGTAGTGTACGCGAGCGATGAACACTCGGCCCGCGAGTCCGTCGCCGCTGCGTTTGGTGAAATCTCACGCCTCGACCAGCTTCTCAGCGATTATCGCCCCGACAGCCAACTCTCTCTCGTCAACAGCCGCGCCGGACAGGGCTTTGGCCTGGGCATCACCGAGATCGATCCCGCCTTTGCCGAAGTGCTCCGCGATTCCCTCGTCGTCTCCGAGCGAACGGGCGGCGCGTTCGACCCCTCCGTCGGCCCGGTGGTCCAACTCTGGCGCACCGCCCGCAAGGAACAACGTCTGCCCGACGCCGCCGCGCTCTCCGCCGCCGTCGCGTGCGTTGGCTGGCGCGACGTCGAGCTCGCCGGGCTCCCCACGCACCCGACGCTCGCACTCCGCAAGCCCGGCATGAAACTCGACCCCGGCGCGTTCGTGAAGGGATACGCGGCTCAGCGTGCCGTCGAACTCCTCCGCGTCCGAGGCATCGATCACGCCATGATCGCGATCGCCGGCGACATCTCCTGCTCGCTCCCGCCACCCGGCGAACGGGGCTGGCGCATCGCGGTTTCGCACGGCGGGAACACTCCAGATCAAGGCCAGCCCGATCGCGTCGTCACCCTCGTGCTCAGCAACCAGTCGGTGTCCACCGCGGGCGACACCGAGCAGTTCATCGAGATCGAAGGCATGCGCTACTCGCACATTGTCGACCCGCGCACCGGACTCGGATTGACGAATCGCGCGGCCGCCACGGTCGTTTCCCAGAACGCGGCGGTCGCCGACTCGCTCGACACGGGCCTCTGCGTCGCGGGTATCGACCGATTCGAGGAGATCATGGCCCAATTCCCGGGGTGCGAGGCACGCTTCGAAGCACGCTCGCCCGATGGCAAACTGGTGTCGAAGGAAACACCCGGATTCCGGTCGCTGGTCGAGGCCCGATGAGCATCGGGTGTGTGGTGTTAGCATCGCCGGTAGGAGGGGCGATGTTCGCGGTCCGAGCATGACAGCCGACGTACCGCGGCGCACGCTCCCTTTTTCGTCAAAGCCCCTTCTGTTCGCTCCCGTGTCGCTCCCTGTTTGGGCGCGGTATGCTGGTCCCCGGCGTGTCATCGCGCCAGTCAGGAGTCCGACCATGACGCTGCTTTCGTTCGCTCGCTCGCGGCCTGCCGGTTCGTTCCCCTCCGCCGTTCCCGCGCTGGTTGCCGCGATCGCGCTGGCCGCCGGAACGTTCGCGCAGCCCCGGGCTCAAGCACAGAACCAGAATCAGCCCGCGGCCCAGCCCGCGACCGCACCCGCGGCCAAAGCGGGCGACAAGAGCGTGCAGAAGTCAATCGCCAAGCAGATGCCCGGCACGCTCATTCCGGTGCCCGCGCGGAACATCCGCATCACCGACGCGTTCTGGGCGCCCAAACAGAAGATCAACGCGGAATCGACGCTGAACGCCAACATCAAGCAGTGCGCCGACACCGGGCGCATCGACAATTTCAACCGCGCCTCGGGAAAGCTCCAGGGCAAATACGAGGGCTACTTCTTCAACGACTCCGACGTCTACAAGATGATGGAGGGCGCCGCCTTCGCCATGATGACCAGCGACGATGCCGCCTTCTGCGCCAGGGTCGACGCCAAGCTCGATGAACTCATCGCGACCATCGCCGCGGCGCAGCGGCCCGACGGCTATCTCAACGCCTACTACACGCTGCAAGAGCCCACGAAGCGATTCAGCAACCTCAAGGACATGCACGAGCTCTACTGCGCCGGGCATCTCTTTGAGGCGGCCGTCGCGCATCACCAGGCAACCGGCAAGACCACGCTGCTGGATATCGCCACGCGCTACGCCGATCTGCTCGACAAGACCTTCGGAGAGGGCAAGACCCGCAATGTCTGCGGGCATCCAGAGATCGAGCTCGCGCTCGTCAAGCTCTGGAAGGAGACCGGAGAGGAACGCTACCTCAGGCTCTCCAAGTTCTTCATCGACGAACGGGGCGTCGCCAACGGGCGCGAGCTCTTCGGCGAGTACGCCCAGGACCACAAGCCTCTCCGCGAACAGACCGCGGTGGTGGGGCACGCCGTCCGCGCAATGTACCTCTACAGCGGCGCGACCGACATCGCGATGGCGACCAGCGATCGCACGCTCACCGGCCCGCTCCAGTCCCTCTGGGCCGACCTGGTCTTCAAGAACATGTACGTCACCGGCGGGATCGGCTCCAGCGGCGGCAACGAGGGCTTCACCATTCCCTATGACCTCCCCAACGACCAGGCCTACGCCGAGACCTGCGCCACCATCGGGCTGGTTCTCTGGAACCACCGCATGAACCTCATGTTTGCCGACGCTCGGTTCGTCGACGTCATGGAGCGCGGGCTCTACAACGGCGTCATCTCGGGCGTGTCCCTCAAGGGCGACTCGTTCTTCTACGTCAACCCGCTCGCCAGCCGCGGGAATCATCACCGCCAGCCGTGGTTCGGCTGCGCCTGCTGTCCTCCCAACGTGCTCCGCCTCGTCGGCCAGCTCGGAGGCATGATCTACGCCACCGGCTCCGACGCCGCGAGCAACGCCGCTCTCCTCGTGAATCTCTACATCGGCAGCAGCGCGAGCGTGAAGCTCGCCGACATCCCGGTGAAGATCACGCAGGAGACCAAGTACCCGTGGGAGGGCGACGTCGAGTTCAAGATCGATCCCGCCTCGCCCGTCACGTTCGAATTGCGCCTGCGCCTCCCGGGCTGGTCACGCGGCGAAGCGATCAACGTGAACGGTCAGCCCGCCGAGTATCGCGTGCAGCGCGGCTACGCCGTCATCAAGCGCGAGTGGAAGGCCGGCGACAAGGTCCTGTTCCAGATGCCACTGCAGATCGAGCGCATCCAGGCCAACCCGGAAGTGAAGATGGACCGCGGGCGCCTCGCGCTCCAGCGCGGCCCGCTCGTCTACTGCCTCGAGGGCGCCGACAACGGCCCGAACATCCGCTCCATGGCCGTCACCCGCGCCTCGCCCATCGAGGCCGAGTTCGTTGCCGATCTCCTCGGCGGCGTCACGGTCCTGAAGGGCACCGCCGAGGTGCGTGACGATTCCGCCTGGATCGGAGAGCTCTATCGCACCGCGGATTCCGCGCTCGCCGTCCCGTTCACCGCCATCCCGTACTACGCCTGGGACAACCGCGAGCCCGGCCCGATGGTCGTCTGGATCCCCGAGCACCGCGGCTTCGCCGAGCGCATGCCCGACCCCGAGATCACCGCTACCGCGTCCTTCTGCCCCGGCCACGCGACGCCCATGGCTCTCTACGACGGCGAGGACCCCGAGAATTCCCTCGGGCGCGGACAGACCCACTTCGTGTGGTGGCCGCACAACGGCACCAAGGAGTGGGTCCAGTACGACTTCAAGACGCCGCGCAAGATCTCCGGTGTGGAGGTCTACTGGTTCAGCGACAAAGACCACGGCGGCGGCTGCGAACTCCCCGCGTCATGGAAGCTCCTCTGGAACGCCGGCACCGAGTGGCGCGAGGTCAGCAATCCCTCCGGCTACTCGGTCGACAAGGACAAGTACAACCGAACCACCTTCACCCCCGTCCGCACCACCGGCCTGCGCATCGAGGTTCAGCTCCAGGAGGGCATCTCCGGCGGCATCCTCGAGTGGCGGTTGATGGAATAGCGCCGATCGCACATCGGGCCGACCGTGATCCGGTATCCTGCGGTCATGACTTCCAGTCCAGCCGCGTTTCCTCGCGCCGATCTTGACCGCCGTGCCTTTCTCGCCTGGGCCACCGTTCTCGCCGCGGGCTCCGGATGCGCCGATCGCGGCGTAACGGTCGCCGCTTCCGCGGACTCCGCCGGTTCGCTCCCATCCCAGCCCCCGGCGGCGCCGCCCATCCCTCTTGAAGTCATCGAGCACGCGGAACGTCTCGCCGGCATTACGTTTACCCGGCCCGAACGCGAGCTGATGTCCAGAACGCTCGCCGATCAGATCTCCACGATGTCGGCGCGACAGAAGCTCGGGCCTATCCCAAACAGCCTCGCGCCCGCCTGTGTGTTTGATCCCCGCCCGGCGGGATTCGTCACGCGCCCGGGCTCCGCGCGCGTGACCCGAGATGCCGAAGAGGTTCCGCCGATCTACTCCAGCGAGGCCGACATCGCCTTCGCACCCATGGTGTGGGTTTCAGAGTGGCTACGAACGCGCCAGGTGACGAGCGAGCGGCTGACGCGCCTCTGCCTCGATCGACTCGGGCGATTCGATCCGCAGCTCAAATGCGTTGTCACCCTCATGGAACAGGAAGCCCTCGACGCCGCTCGACGCGCCGACCGTGAGATCGCGGCCGGCAACTACCGAGGCCCGCTCCACGGCGTTCCATGGGGCGCCAAGGACCTGCTGGACACCAGGGGCACGCGCACCACCTGGGGCGCCGAGCCGTTTGTCAACCGTGTCCCGGATTCCGACGCCCGCGTGGTCGCCATGCTCCGAGACGCGGGGGCTGTGCTCGTCGCCAAGCTGTCGCTCGGCGCGTTGGCCTACGGCGACATCTGGCAGGGCGGACGCACCAACAACCCCTGGAAACCCGAAGAGGGTTCCAGCGGGTCGAGCGCCGGGTCCGCGTGCGCCGTCGCCGCCGGGCTCCTGCCGTTCGCCATAGGGACCGAGACGTACGGATCCATCACCTCGCCCTGCTTCACCTGCGGCACAACGGGCCTGCGCCCGACGTTCGGACGGGTCTCACGCGCCGGCGCGATGGCGCTCTGCTGGTCGCTCGACAAGATCGGCCCGATCTGCCGGCGGGTGGCCGACACCGCGCTGGTTTTGGCGGCGATCAACGGGCGCGATCCGGCCGATCCCTCGAGTATCGAGCATCACGTCGAGGTCGATTTTTCGCAGGGTGTCAAGGGCCTCACCGCAGGGTACCTCCCGTCGCTCTTCGGGCCCGACGCCGCGTTGGACCGCGCGGCGCTCGACGCCGCTCGCGCCTGCGGGCTCAACCTGCGCACCGTCGAAATCCCCGACTGGCCCTACGAGTCGTTGCTGCCGATCCTCACCTGCGAGGCCGCCGCGGCGTTCGAGGATCTCACCCGGTCAAACCAGGACGACATGCTCGCTTGGCAGGCGCCCGAGGCCTGGCCCAACACCTTCCGCCAGAGCTGGTTCGTCCCTGCGAACGAGGTGATCCAGGCCGATCGTTTCCGCCGCCGCGTGTGCTCGATGATGCACACGCTGATGAACGATGTTGACGTGCTGATCACTCCCAGCCTCGTCGGTCCGACGTGCCTCATCACCAACTTCACGGGGCACCCGGCCCTGACCCTGCGCAGCGCCATCACCACCGGCGGGAAGCCCCACGCCATCACCGTGATCGGAAAGCTGTTCGACGAGGCGTCGGTCTGCCGCGTCGGCGCGGCCCTCGAGCGCACCTTCGACGTGTGGCATCGGCGTCCCCCGGTCGGGTCCTGATCATCGCAAAGAAAAACGCGCACGGCGCTCTCGCGCCGCACGCATCACCGACGAATCCAGGGCCAGCGAGCGAACCACTTCACCATCCGCGACGAGAGCGTCGGCTTCGGCTCCTCGCCGCCCGAGGTCTCGTCCGGCTTGGCCTTGGGTTCGTCGCGATGCTCGGCGAGCGGCTGGAGGACCGGAGGCCCGCCCATGTCCGCCTCACCGAGGAAGTACGACCGCAGCAGCCCCAGCGCCGCGTCCGCGGTCGCCTGCTCCGAGGGAGTCAGCGCCCGCGCGTTCTGCACCGCCGAGTCGGGGCAGCAGGGGTCCGTGATCTGCTTGCAGTGGCAGAGGAACCCCATCGCGGCCGTCACCCGCCCCGGGACTTCGTCGAACAACTTCACATGCGAATTCTCATTCTCCATACATCACCATGACATGCGCGCAGGGAAGACCATCTCCCCGGGCGAGAGGGAACACTCGAGCGAAACACGTTCTCGCCACGTCGCGAGCGATCGGGCGAGCCTTCATTGGGGACCGGGCGTGATCATCACGCTGCGCGGGCGCGGTTGCACCATGTGCCGTTTCGCGACGGCACAACCCGATCGAGGTTGAACGACACCCGCGAGCGCAATGAACCACGCACGAGGGATGCGAAAAGAAGCCCGATGACTCCGGCAGAGCGATGAACCATCGCCGTGCAGGTCGCAGGCCGGGGCCGGTACGAATTGTGAGAAGCGAGTCTCAGCCGTCGTGCCGACGCAGCCACGTCCCGCGATTCTGTTCGCAGTGCGGCAGGCGTTCATCAATACTGAGGTGCACGAACACGGCGATACTCCCATGAATAGCTGAGCAAACACGTGAAAATCAAACGGCGAACCCGCCGATTGGACGCACAGCATAGCCGCGAGTTCCCGGTCGTCAAGAAAAACGTGAGAAGGCGTTACGAGCGTGTGACAGGAGAGGCCGCGCTCCTCATGTCCCCGATGTCGGCTCTGCTGCCTCGGTGAGAGATTGAGCGTCTACCGCCTGTACCAATTCGCAACGAGTTCCTGGACGCTCCGGGCCATGGACAACGTCTTCGAGCCCGCGCTCTGAGCAGCGCTCACTCCACCGTCACGCTCTTGGCCAGGTTCCGCGGCTTGTCCACGTCATGGCCACGCAGCACCGCCGCGTGATACGCCATCAACTGCAGCGGCACAACCGTCAGCATCGGCGACAGGCACTCCGGCACGTCCGGCACATAGAACACGTCGTCCGCCAGCGTCTTGATGTGCTCGTCGCCCTCGGTCGCGACCGCGATGATCCGTCCGCCGCGGCTCTTCACTTCCTGGATGTTTGAGATCACCTTCTCGTACTGACGCCCGCGGTTGGCGATGAACACCGCTGGCATCCCGTCGCTGATCAGCGCGATCGGCCCGTGCTTCATCTCCGCCGCGGGCATCCCCTCGGCATGGATGTACGAGATTTCCTTGAGCTTCAGCGCGCCCTCGAGCGCCGTTGGATAGTTGTACCCGCGCCCCAGGAACAGCCAGTTGTCGCGGTCGATGTACTTCTCCGTCACCGTGCGGATCCTCGCGTCGTGCTCCAGGATCCGCTCCATCTTGTCGGGCACCTGCTCGAGTTCGCGGATCATGTCCGCGCACTGGTCCGCCGACATGTGGCGCCGGCGCGCCAGGTACAGCGCCACCAGCGTCAGCACCGCGACCTGCCCCGTGAACGCCTTGGTCGACGCCACGCCGATCTCGGGGCCCACGCGCAGGTACACGCCCGCGTCGGTTTCGCGCGCGATCGACGAGCCCACCACGTTCACGACGCCGAGCGCCAGCGCCCCGCGCTCCTTGGCCTCGATCAGCGCCGCCAGCGTGTCGGCGGTCTCGCCCGACTGGCTCACCGCCACGACCACCGTGTTCTCCTCGATGATCGGATTGCGATAGCGGAACTCGCTCCCGTACTCCGCGACCGAGTAGATGCGGGCCAGGTCCTCGATGAGGTACTCCCCGATCGTCGCCGCGTGCAGCGCCGTGCCTTGCCCCGTCAGCACGATCCGCTTGGCCATCGTGAGCTGCTTGGCGAAGCTGCCTACGCCGCCCAGCACGATCTTGCCCTCGCGAAGGTCCGTTCGCCCACGGAACGTGTTCCGCAGCGCCTTGGGCTGCTCGAAGATCTCCTTCTGCATGAAGTGCGAGAACGATCCGAGCTCGATCTGCTCAAGGTCAATCTCGAGCTGCTGCACCTTGGGAGTCACGGGCACGTTGTGGATCGTCGAGGTGCGGAATCCCTTGGGGGTGACCTTCACGACCTGGTAATCCTCGAGCGAGAACGCGTGCGACGTGTGCGCGATGATCGCCGAGCCGTCCGACGCGATCACGAACTCCCCGTTGCCGACGCCGACCATCAGGGGCGACCCCTTCCGCGCCGCGACCAGCGTCTCCGGCTCTTTCTCGCACATCACCACGATGCCGTACGCGCCCGTCACCTCGCGCAGCGCCGCCTGCACCGCGGCCTCGAGATCGCCGTCGTAGAGCTCGCCGATCAGCATCGCCAGCACTTCCGTGTCGGTCTGGCTCTTAAAGGTGTGCCCCTTCTCCTGGAGATAGGTCTTGAGCGACGCGTAGTTCTCGATGATGCCGTTGTGGATGAGGCAGATGCCCGCGCGATCGTCGGTGTGCGGGTGGGCGTTGGGGTCGGTCACGCCGCCGTGCGTCGCCCAGCGCGTGTGGCACATGCCGATCGTGCCGCGCACGCCGCCGACGGTCTCCAGCTTGTCCTCGAGGTTCGCGACGCGTCCGATCGTCTTGACGACGTTGATCTTGCCGTTGTGCATCGTCGCGATGCCCGCGGAGTCGTACCCGCGATACTCGAGCCGCTTGAGCCCTTCGAGCATGAGGTCCTGGCACTGCTTCGACCCGACGTAAGCGACGATTCCGCACATGGCAGCATGTCTCCGTTCCGCCCCCGGCAACCAGAAAAATCCGGCGGGACCGGCGCTCTCCGCGCCCGGCCAATTCAGATCGGCCCGATCCGCCCGCGACCCCACAAACCGACGCCGGCAACCCCTCCTACGCCCCTCACCGCCCCCGGGATCGTCCGATTACCAACCGATCCACCCCGGTCATGGGAAGGTGCTCGGGGTCATAACCCTTCCCACCTGCCCCGCCGAGCGAGGGTCGCGTCCAACGCCCGGCGGAGGACTTTGGCGGTGCGCACGCTGCAACCTGCCGCCAAAGCACGGCCGATCAACGGCGCGACGGTCAAGGAAGGCGGCCGGGTCCCCGCCTCATTGCTCACGCCCCTCGGCCCAGTTCGTGCGATCGCTCGAACCACTTGATCTTCGATGCCCGACGAACAGGCTTTGCGTTCTACTTCAGGCCGTCCTTGCCGGCGATGTAGCGGATAAGATCGACGCAGCGGGCGGCGTAGCCTGCCTCGTTGTCGTACCACGTCACGATCTTGAAGAACCGCTTGTTCAGCTCGATGCCGGCCTTGGCATCGAAGATCGAGCTGCGCCGGTCGCCGATGAAGTCGCTCGACACGACCTCCTCGTCGGTATAGCCCAGCACGCCCTTCATCGTGCCCTCGCTCGCGGCCTTCATCGCGGCGTTGATCTCGGCCAGCGACGTGTCCTTCGACGTCTTGAACGTCAGATCGACGGCGGAGACATCGGCCGTCGGCACGCGGAACGCCATGCCCGTCAATTTGCCCTTGACCGCGGGGATCGCCAGCGCGACGGCCTTGGCGGCGCCGGTGCTGGCGGGGATGATGTTCTGGTACGCGTTGCGCCCGCCGCGCCAGTCCTTCTTCGACGGGCCGTCCTGCGTCGGCTGGGTCGCGGTGGCGGCGTGGATGGTGGTCATCAGGCCTTCCTCAAAGCCGAAGGTGTCGACGATGACCTTGGTCACGGGGGCGAGGCAGTTGGTGGTGCAGGACGCGTTGCTGACGACGGTGTGCTTCGACGCGTCGAAGAGTTCGTGGTTGACGCCCATGACGAGCGTGGGAACCTGCGCGGGCTCCGCCTTGGTGGGCGCGCTGATGATCGCGCGCTTGGCGCCGGCCTGGAGGTGCAGGCCGGCCTTCTCAAAGTCGGTGAAGAGGCCGGTCGACTCGAGCACGTAGTGAACGCCCATGTCCTTCCACGGGAGCTTAGAGGGGTCCTTCTCGGCCATCGTCTTGGTGGTCTTGCCGTTGGCCGTGAACGAGTTTTCCGTGGCCGAAACGGAGACGGGCTTGCCGCCGAGGTTGAAGCGCCCGTGCATGGTGTCGTACTTGAGGAGATACGCGAGGTTGTCGGCGGGCACGAGGTCGTTGACCGCGACAATCTCGAGCGAGGGGTCTTCCGCGGCCATGCGATAGACGAGGCGGCCGATGCGACCGAAACCGTTGATTCCGATGCGAATGGTCATGGCTTCACTTCCGTGAGATTGGTGCGAATCGCGGGCGGATGCGGTGCATCGCCCGACGCGCAAGCGTAGAAGTTGAGCGGGCGGTCTTCTAGTCCGTGCGGGAATTGTCGCTCAAAAACCCCGCACAATCACTGCGGGAAATCGCCGAGGCCGCACGACGCGAGGTCGCCCGAGTTTTGTGAAATCAAGCCATCGATCGGTCGATAAATACAGATTGCGAACGCTCAATCGCGTCAGGTTGGGCGGCGCAGGAACACGACCGCAAGAACACCCGCCACCAGCGCGCAGACGCTCCCGAACAGGAATGCCGTTGACGGCGAGATGGAGTCGTAGAGCCAGCCCGCGATGAGCGATGCGGGGAAGAGGCCCAGCGCGGTGATGGTGGCGTGGAGCCCGAGAAACGTGGCGCGGGCGTCGCTCGGAGACATGTCGGAGACCAGGGCTTTCTCCGTGCCGTCGGTCAGGCCGATGTAGCAACCGTAGAGAGCAAAGAGCAGCCAGAGGCTCGTGCCCGACGCGGGCAAGCGATCAACGAGCGCGAACCCGGCGTAGGACACGGCATAGATGAAGTAGCCCGCGATGAGCAGCGGCGCACGCCCGATGCGATCCGAGAGCTTGCCCGCGGGGTACGAGAACACGAGGTAGGTAAGGTTGTAGACGAGATAGAGCAGGATGGTGTCGGCGTCGGAAAAGCCGAGGCCGCGGGCGCGGAGGAGCAGGAACTGATTGCTCGATCCTCCGAGCGCAAAGAGGAACACGATGAGATAGAAGAGCCTCAGGCGAGACGGCGCGCGGCGCCACGCGTCGGAGAGTCTGACTCGCGGGAGATTCGAGGCCGCGTGGCGTCCCCGGCCTGTCTCACGGAGGAAGCAGAGCACGACGACCGCAAGAGCCGCGGGCGCGAGCGACCACTCGAGCACGGTCCGCAGCTCCGTGTGCCCGGCGCGGATGAGGAAATACGCGCAGATCACGCCGAGCACCGCGCCGAACGTGTCCATCGCCTTGTGAAAGCCAAAGGCCCGCCCGCGCTGATCGCTCGGCACACTCTCGGCCAGCAGCGCGTCGCGCGGCGCGGTGCGGATGCCCTTGCCGAACCGATCGAGCACGCGCCCGCCCAGCACCAGCGGCCAGCTCGTCGCCAGATACAGCGAGAGCTTGCCGAGCACGCTGAGCGCGTAGCCGCCGACCGCGAAGGGCTTGCGCCGTCCCATGACGTCGCTGATCCAGCCCGACATCACACGCGTCAGGCTCGCGGTCGCCTCGACGATCCCCTCGATCAATCCCAGCACGCGCGGCGACGCGCCGAGCGTCGCGGTCAGAAACAACGGGAGGATCGGGTACACCATTTCGCTGCTCATGTCGGTGAGCAGGCTGGCGAGGCCGACGAGGAGGAGGTTTCGCGAGAGGAACGATCGCGTCGGCGAGGGTGTGCTTGGGCCTTGCGATGGGCCGGGCTCGACGCTCACACGCCCACCCGGTGCGTGACCTTCCCGCGGCAGATCGTCGCGATCGCGCGGCCGCGCACGCCCCAGCCGTCGAAGGGCGAGTTCTTGGACTTGCCGACCAAGGCCGCGTTCGAGATGGTCCAGGCGAGATCGGGGTTGATGAGCGTGACATCCGCCGGCCCGCCGATGCGCAGCGAGCCGAGCCCGTCGCGATCGAGGTTGCAGAGGCGTGCGGGCTCGATGGTGAGCAGCTCGATCAGGCGATTCCACGTGATCGCGCCGGAGTGGACGAGCGCCTCGGCGTAGAGCGCGAGCGCGAGTTCAACGCCCACCAGGCCCATCGGCGCTTCCTCGAAGGGCAGGGCTTTCTCGTCGGCGCTGTGCGGCGCGTGGTCGGTCGCCAGCACGCCGATCGTGCCGTCGGCCACGCCCTTCACGATCGCGTCCATGTCGGACTTCTCGCGAAGGGGAGGATTCACCTTGGCGAGGGTGTTGTACTGGTCGCACGCCTCGTGCGTCAGCAGGAGATGGTGCGGGCTGGCCTCGGCGGTGACCGGCTGGCCCATGGCCCGGGCACGCCGCACGATCTCGACCGATTCTCCCGACGAGATGTGCTGGACGTGATAGCGAGCGCCGATGCCGCGGTTGATGCGGATGTCGCGCTCGATGATGACTTCCTCGGCGACGCGGGGCCAGCCGATGAGCCCGAGGCGCTGCGAGATCGCGCCGGCGTGCATGGAGCTGCCCCGCGTCATCGTCGGGTCCTGGCAGTGCTGCATGAACACGCGACCGGTCTGCTTTACGGCCGAGAGCACGCGGCTCATCATGCCCGCCGTCGGCACGCAATCGCCGTCGTCACTGAACGCCACGGCGCCCGCCTCGGCGAGCAGCAGGACCTCCGTAAGCTCGTCGCCCTTGCGGCCTTTGGTCGCGGCCGCGACGGGATACACGCGGCACGACGCCGACGCGGCGCGGTCATACACGAAGCGGACCAGCTCCGGGCTGTCGAGTGCCGGGCTGGTGTTGGGCATGCAGCACACCGCGGTGAAGCCGCCCACGGCCGCGGCTTGCGAGCCGGTCGCGATCGTCTCCTTGTGCTCGTGCCCGGGCTCGCGCAGGTGAACGTGCGGATCGATCAGGCCGGGCGTGACCAGGCAGCCCGCGGCGTTGATGACGCTGTCGGCGGGCGATCGCGGGAGGTTCTTGGCGATGTCCGCGACCAGGCCGTCGCGAATGGCGACATCGGCGAATTCATCGCGGCCCGAGGAAGGATCGAGCACCCGCCCGCCGGTGATCAGGAGTGAGGCCATGCGGGGAGGATATCGGGGGAAGGAAACAAATGGCCAAATCGTCAAATGGCCAAATCGCCAAATGAAGAGGAAGAGGGGAGCGGGGAGTGGGGGCAGCGGAGAAGTGGTCTGCGAGCGCGGGCGGGCGTGATGGGAGGGGCCGACGCGACCCGCGGGATTTGGACAGGCGGGGAGGCGGGGCCTACTGTCCCATTCTGGCCGGGGAGACATCCGGCCGCACGGGGTGTAGCGCAGCTTGGTTAGCGCGTTTGACTGGGGGTCAAAAGGTCGGCGGTTCGAATCCGCCCACCCCGATTACGCCTCAAAGCGACCACGTTTCGATCGTGGTCGGTCAGGTGGTCCACGAGGTGATCACCGCGGTCGGCCTTCTCAGGGAGCTCCTCAAGGAGCTCCGCGATGGAAGGCCCCATCAGCAGCCGGAATCAGGACCGCCACGCAACGCGAGTTGATCCGTCGGACGTCGCCCACCACCTGCGGGTGGCGGCTGACAAGTACCACGAGCTGGCCCGCCATCTGCTCGAGCAGATGAACGAGGCGGTCGCGGCGGTCCCCGACTACCGGAAGAACTCGATCCGCGAAGGCCGCGAATCGCTCGCCAAGCTCTTCGGCGAGCAGGCCTCGGACGCGCTGCGCCTGGCCAACCTGTTCGACGACATCGACCAGGTCGAGCTCCTCGCCGCGCTCGATTGGATCGCGAAAGCCAACGCCAAGGCGCTTGCGATCGAGGATGCGCGCAAGGCGAGGGAGCGGCTCGCCGCCGGCACGGTCGGCCGTCCTGCCGAGCCGGCGAAGTTCTCTCCCGACGCCGGCCATAACGAGCTGGGCACGGCGGTCGCCGCGGCCGGTACCTCGCCCGCGTGCGGTTGCGCGTCCTGCGCCGAAGAGAACTTCGGCTCGCCCCAGCACACCCCGACGACGTGGGTGGGCAACGAGCTGGTCAATCGCCAGGTCGGGGGTGCCGAGTGAATTCCACCCACGCCAAGCTGATCGCGCAGCTTGACCAGATGAACGCCGCGCTGGCCGAGGCGTTCGACGGCCTCGACCATGCGGACAGCGAGATCGTGCGCCAGATCCGCGACCGCCTCGAGCGGCACGCCAGCAACGAGGAGAACCCGGGCCGCCTCGCGTTCAAGGTCGCGTCGATGTCGATTTCCCGCTTGATCGTCGAGTCGCAGGTGCGGGAGGTGCTCAATGCCGAATGAACCGGAGACCCCCCTGATCGTTCGCAAGGTCGACGTGGCGCTTGCCAACTACCAGAGCACCGCGGACGCGTTCTCGGCGCGGGTCGCGGCCGCCGAGCGCTGGCTCATGACGAGAACGCGTTTTGTGGTGCAATTCTCCGGCAAGTACTTCGGGGCGCGGCACCAGTTCGAGACCGGCCGCCAGAAGGATGTGTGGCGTGTCTTTGTCGTGCGTGAAGACGCGAGACTGCCGATCACGGACGCGACGATCGTCGAGAAGATCGCGTTCGCATGGGCCGTTGACGCTCTCTTTGCCCTCATCTACGCCCAGGTGGCCGAACTGGGCCACGCCACGAACAAAGCGCACGAGCGCCTGGGTGAGTTCATGCGCGTGATGGGGGTCGACGAGATGAGCACGGCCGAGGAGGACGCGTCATGACGTCACGCCCCTTCGTTCCCATCGACAGCTTCGAGCGCCTCCGCTGCAACCTCAAGCCCAGCCTGGCCGATTGCCGCCGCATCCGCGAAGTGTGGGAGATCCGCCGGCGCGACAACGAGAACCGCGACTCGGGCTTCAGCGTGAGCCTGGCGACGCAATGCACCAACGAACTGCGAGCGATCGCGGAAGAAGAGGCGGCGTTTGCCATCGACCTCCTGAAGCGGATGGCGGGCGACGCGAAGCTTGTTCTCAGCACCACACCGATCAACGAGATTGGTTTCCCCACCGCGGCCGAACGCCTCGGCGAGGCGATCGCGGAATTCGAGGCCGCCAACCAGGAGTAGCTTGTGACCACGATCCATGACATGTTTCCACGTCGCCACCTGCACTACTCCATGTTCGCAGAAGGCGAGGTGGTTCACTGGACCATCCGTCGCGTGATGATGGAGCAGGCGACCATCAAGCCGCGGGGGAACGCCGGCCAGTTCGGCCGCTCATCGAACGAAGAGGATGCCGATGCAAAGGCGGTCTGGCTCGTCTACTTCAACGAGCACCGCCTGCCGCTGAAGGTCGAGGGCAAGAGCCGCGCTGCCAAGATCGCGATTTCACTCGGCACCGAGGTCGTCGAGGAGTGGATCGGGCGGAAGCTCACGCTCTACCACGGCCAGTGGGAGAACGGCGGGCAGACCGGGCCAGGCCTCATGATCGATACCAGGCCCGAGGCCCTCCGCATCCCGCAGACCGATCGCCTGCTCGACATGTCGCGCAAGGGCAGGATCGTCCCCGCCGAGCACATGAGCCGCTTCCGGGAGGGCCTGGCCGGGAAGGGGAAGAACTTCGACGACTTCCTCCGCTGGCTCAAGGACAAGGACGCGCACGCGTTCGCCGCGGCCCATGGCGAGGCGCTCGACGCGTTCCCGGCGACGCTCGTGCCGGCGATGAAGGCCTATCTCGACTTCGTCAACAACCCGCCGTCCGAAGTGATCGACGCTCGTCCCGCGCTCACGCAGGGCAACCCGTCCGCCGCGAGTTTGCGCGGCGCCGTGGGCGGCCAGCCGACCGCGGCCGGTCCGTCGATCTCGCAGCAGGCCAAGGAGTTCGTCGACGACGACATCCCGTTCTGAATGACGAGGCGGCACCATGAATCTTGCGAGGAGTCCAGTTCGGTTCGAGCGCCAAGAGGAGGTGAAGCGTGACGGCGTTTGGTTAGATCGATGTGACATTCGGCCGGTCTTGACAGATCGGTGTGGAGGAGCTTCGAGGCAACGTTTCAACGGGGAGGTGGGCCATGAAGTAGCGCACTCAACCCAAGTCACACACACCCGGGAGCCTGCGTGTTGCAGGGCGGTCGCGGCCAATCCCGCTGCGATAGCGAACGCCTCCCGGTTGGCCAGGCAGCGGCTCTCGTCGTGAGGCCTTTCCGACGCGGGCAGGGCTGCAGGAGGTTCGAATCCCCGGCCTGGCATTGTCTCTCTCCAATCTCGACTCCGGCGTGTGCGGAAACGCACGCCGGGGCCTTCCACCCGCGGGGCACGTCGCCCCGCACCCGTCGGGCCGCGTCGGCGCATGTCGCGCTGGCAACTCCAGGGGCGGACGGCGTGACGAGGCAGGAAGCCTCACCTGGCGACCCGCACGACCCTGCGGGCGCCGGTTTCGGAGCTTGCGACCGCCTGGTGGGCGGCCGCGGGACGACACCCTCCGGTCCCCGTGACGCGAAAGCGGCGCGGGGGCTTTCCGCGATGAACACGCACGATCCATCCACGGGCCAGGAGCACACGACCGTCATCCGGAGCGACCAGGAGGTCGCGTCCGTGACGTTCGCTCCGCGCGACGACGGCCGGTGGTTCAGGATTCTGAACTCGGTCATCGACCGGGGTGAGTGGGCGGCGCTCTCGAACGCCGCGCGGAATGTTCTGGTCGTGCTGGCGCGATACGCGGGTCAGGACGGGACTTCTTTCCCGGATGCCGCCGCTCTCAAGTCCGCCAGCGGTCTGTCCCGGTCGGCCATCTACGAGGCCCTGGGCGAGCTCGAGCGCAACGCCGAGCTGATCGGTCGTGGACCAGGCGGGCGCGGCTGGGTGATCTTCCCAGGCCGAACGTTCGCCACGAGAGCACCCCACGCAGGCGCGCGGAGCCCGTCCGCCCCGGCGGACTCGCTGCACGAATTGCGGCGGAGGCAGTCCGCCCGGCTGGACGAATCGTCCGCCACAGTGGACAAATCGTCCGCCCCGGCGGACTCCCCCTCTGAATTGAGACTTAGACAAGACGTCGTCGATCGAGTGCTCTCGGTGCCGACCGGCGGCGGGGCGATGGAAGAGACCGACGACGACGACGAGTTCAAGCGCGCGCTGATCGAAAGGCTGATCTCCGAGGGCCGCTTTGCACGGATCGACGCCGAGCGGTTCGTCGAGGCTCACGGGGAGAAGCAGGCGTCCGACGCGCTCGAGAACGCGCTGTACGAGCACCGGCACGGTCGCATCCGCAAGTCGATCCGGGCCGCCTGCTGGCACTTTGCGACACGCGGCATGCCGCTCTTTGACCACGTCGTTTCGGAGCTCGAGGCCCGCCAAGCGACGGAGGCCGCCGGCGAGCTGCGGGAGATCCTCGCCGCGCACCTGGACCGCGAGTCGTCGGCGCTGGTAACGCGGGTGTTTGGCAACTGCCGGAGGGCGATGGCCTTCGGCGCCGTGTCGATCGCGGACGTGCGGTCGCGGCCCGACCCCGACGTCGCCAGCCTGGTGAGGGAGGCGGCGCTGGTGTGCGTCGGCAACCACGAGTCCCAGTTCAAGCGGCTGATCGCCACGTCGCGACTCGGCCATCACAAGAGGCCGGCGAGCCCGGCCAAGGAGAACACGTGAGCAAGCAGATTCTGAAGGCGTGGGGCGTGCTGTCGTCGATCGCGGCGGCGCGCGAGCAGTCCAAGACCCGCGAGAAGGACCTGATCCAGGAGCGCAAGGGCCTGGACGGGAAGCTCAACGACCTGGGGGCCGGGAACACCGCCGAGCACCTCCGCGTGTCGCGCGAGTACGTCGTGTGCATCCGCGCGATCGAGTACGAGCGCAACCGGCAGAAGACGCTCGCCGACGACGCAGAGCGGATCGTGCGCGACGGCAACCAGGGCAAGTTCGATTTCGCCGACGAGGTCGACGTGACGGCCCTGGCGGCGCGGCCGACCGAGGAGGAGATGTTCCGCGCGCCGGAGCCGGACGACGCGCAGCCGACGTTGAACGGCGACACTCGCCCCGTCGGGCGTCCTGGCCTGAAGCCCAAGCCCGAGGAGCCGGACCCCAGCAAGGGCGATGGGGTCGACGAGCACCTGAAGGCCAGCGTCAAGGAGCTCGACATGCCCGAGCGCCTGATCGGCTTGTGCGAGAACGCTGGCAAGACCAAGGTCGGCCACCTGGCGGACATCCTCGATGGCAAGGACGGCGACCTGTCCGAGGCGCTCGACTGCGAGGCGAAGGACGCCAAGGCCATCGCCAAGGCGGTCAAGCTCTACCGCGACAAGCACCGCAAGGCCGCGATGAAGGCCGAGGGGAGCGAGGCGTGACCGAGGCCAGAACCATGATCGACCTGGCGGACAAGCGCGTCGAGATCGTGCTCCGCGTTCTCGGCGTCGATCCGGCGCTGGCGGCGGATGCGTTCCGTCCGTCGCGCAGCGGAAGGCCGACGCGGGTGCCGGCGTACGAGTCGCTGCGAGCCCGCATCACCGTCGCGCTGCGAGAGCTGCGGCACGGTGGCAGGCAGCTTTACCTGCGCGACGTCGCCGCACTCGTCGGAGCGCCCGATCACTCGACGGTCAACTGCCGCATTGCCTCCGCTGGCCCCGGCACGTTGACCGAGTTCGAGATCTCTTGCCTGCGCCGCGGTGGGGAGCCGGCCGTGGATGGCACGCCGGACCAAGTCGACGCGCCCCCGCCGTGCGACCTGGGCCCGGAGTGCGGATTCGAATCCGACGACGGCGAGGACGACGCCGACGTGTCGCCCACATCATCCCGCCGCGGCGAAGGCAACGCCGCGTTCATCGAGCGATGGCTGCGGGACCCCGACGCGTACGTGTTGAGTGAAGCACTGCAGAACCGCAGGGCATGGAAGGTCCAAACCACAGGAGAACACGCATGAGCTTTGCAGCCGCGAACAGAGCCAGGAAGCACACCAAGCCGGCCGCCGCCAAGGCGACGGAACCGCAAGCCGAAGCCCCGCCGATCCTCGGAGTCGACCTCAAGGGAGAGCTGCTCGACGTCGAGCTCGCGAAGATCATCGATCCCAAACTCCCCAGCGATCGCCTCGAGCGTGACGGCGACGACGAGCGCGTTCGCCACCTGGCCAAGTCGATGAGCGAGGTCGGCCAGCTGCAGCCGGTGATGCTCGAGCGGCTCGTGGACGGCAGGTTCGCCCGCGTGTTCGGACGGCGGCGGGTCTCCGCCGCCCGCATCCTGAAGTGGGACACGATCCGGGCCGTGGTGGTGCCCCCGCTGCCCGACGACGTGCGGCGCACCGTCGTCGCGGTCGAGAACGTGCAGCGGCAGGACCTCACCCCGGCGGAGGAGACGCTCGCGGTATCCGAGCTCCTCGAGCTGCAGGCCGTGCCCGCCGCGGTGCAATACGCCAGGCCGCTGGCGGAGCACTGCGGGGCGTGGTCGAACAGGACGGTCACGCGCGAATGCGCGGACGACGTCCACGCGATGAACGCCGAGCAGCAGCGCGCCAACCGGCACGATCTGCTGCTCGATCACCGCGTCCGCGGCATCGCCTGCGAGCTGGTGGCGGCGATGCTCGCCAAGCCGGCGACGTGGGTCCGAGACCGCATGTACCTCCTGCGGCTGCCGGACAAGGCACGGAAGCTCGTGCTCGATGGCAAGCTCCCGCTGGCCCACGCCCGCGAGATCGCCAAGCTCGCCGACGAGAAGCGCCGGGCCGAACTGGCCGAGGACTACGCCGCCGGTGGCGACATGTCGATCAGCGACTCGGAGCCGGGCAAGCTCGAGGAACTGCAGGAAGACGTGCGGCGATCGGTGTTCGCGCTCAACGTCGTGCAGTGGAAGCTCGAGGTGCCCTTCGCCGGCAAACCCCCATGCATGGGGTGCCCGCACAACTCGATCAGCTCGCCCGGGCTCTTCGAGCACGGCGGCGACGTCTCCAAGGACATGAAGGCCGGTCGCGGAACGTATGCCTCAATCGACGCGGCCAAGGCCTCCGACGCCGGAGTGTGCACGCTGCCCTCGTGCTACGAAACCAAGCTGCGCTCCGCGAAGGCCGCGATCTCCGCGGCGGCGAAGAAGATCGTCGATCGACACACGCCCAAGAAGGGCGAGCCCGCCGCCAAACCCATCAGCGTCCCGGAATACGTCGATCCCAAGGCACTCGACAAGAAGGTCCGTGATCGAAAGGCGTGCAGTGGCGGACGGACCGCTGCGTCGAAGGTCGATCCAAGGGCCAAGGCGCGAGATGCCGCCGCGGCGCGGAAGCGAGAGGCCGAGGGGAAGCTGGACGCCGCACTTGAGGACCGCGCGACAAAGGCCAGGAAGGCGATCGATGCGGCCCTCGCGAAGATCCCCGGGGCGGCCCTGCTGCTCGACCTGCTTCTCAGGACGAAGGCGTTTGAGGGGATGAGCAATTCGTACGACCGCAAGAAGGCGCGGCGAGTGGCGTCATCGCCCGCAGTCGCGTCAGCGATTAGGAAGCTGAAGAAGCCGACGCTCCAGCACTTCCTGGCGATCGAGAAGGAGCATCGCGGACGCCTGGACTCGATCAGCACGTGGGCAGACCGGGACAACGGCTTCGTCGACGTTCTGGCCAAGGCCCTGGGCGTCGATGTCGAGCCCGCGCCGACGCTCGATCAGTTCCTGGCGGAGGCCAAGGCCGAGCAGCAAGAGCACGCGGGTGATGACGCCGACGACGCAGAGGACGAGGAATGAGCGAGGCCTCGCCCATGAAGATCCACTCCCTAGCCCCGTGGTTCGGCGGCAAGCGCACGCTGGCCCCGCGCATCGTCGCGGAGCTGGGCAAGCACACGCAGTACTTCGAGCCGTTCTGCGGCGCGATGAGCGTGCTCCTGGCCAAGCCGCCGTCGCAGAAGGAGACGGTCAACGACATGCACGGCGACCTGACCAACCTGGCGATGTGCGTGCAGGAGGTCGGGACGGCCGAACGGCTTTACGACCGCCTCTCCCGCGTCGTCATGTGCGAGGGGCTGCTCGACGAGGCCAGGCGCGAGCTCGAGGAACCGTTCGTCGACCTGGGCGATACGCAGCTCGACCGCGCGTACTGGTACTTCCTGGGCTCGTGGATGGGCCGCAACGGGACCGCCGGCACGGAGCGGCAGGACTACCAAATCGCGGTGCGCTGGACCAAGAACGGTGGGTCTCCCACCGTGCGATTCCGGAACGCCGTGGAGTCGCTCCCGGCCTGGCACCGGCGGCTGCTCAACGTCGTGATCCTGCGGCGCGATGCGTTCGAGATCATCGACCGCTTCGAGGACGTGCCGGAGACGGCGGTCTACTGCGACCCGCCCTATCCGGCGGAGACCAGGAGCAACGTTGCCGGCGACGACGCGACGCCGACCAAGGGCGGCGGGGGCGGTCGATACCTCCACGAGTTCAAGCACGACAGCGGACTGTTCTCGGGCGGGTCGGACGACCATGCCCGCCTGGACCACCACGCCCGCCTGGCGAGAATGCTGCGTTCGTACAAGCGGGCCCGCGTCGTGGTCAGCACCTACGACTGCCCGCGCTACCGCGTGCTGTACGAGGGCTGGACGTTCGTGCCATGCCCGATGGCCAAGCTGCTCCACGCCCAGAACGGCCGCGGCAACCGCCGCAAGGAAGCGCCCGAGGTTCTGATCGTGAACGGGCCGAGTCTCACCGCGGGAGGTGAGTGGTGAGCACGACAGCCGTCAACACCGCCTCTGGCGTTTATCGCTGCCTCTGCGAGCTTTGGCCGTCAAGTGCGTACGCCGTCCTCCCAGAAGTCGGAAGCACGACTGGCGGCGCCTCCAAGCGCCATGCCGACGCCGTCGTGATGTCGTTGTGGCCATCGCGCGGTCTTGCCGTCACTGGTGTCGAGATCAAAGTAAGCAGGTCGGACTGGGTTTCCGAGCTGAAGCAGCCGGAAAAAGCGGACGCCATTGCCAAGTACGTGGACCACTGGTACGTGGCCGTATCGGACGCATCGATCGTGCACAAAGGCGAGCTCCCCCCGACGTGGGGGCTCATCGCCTGCAACTCGGGCAGGGCCAAGATCGTCACGCCGGCGCCGGCTCTTCCTCCAGCTCAACTCGACCGTGGGTTTGTCGCGGCGATGCTGCGGAGGGCCGCGGCATTCACCGCGCCGGACGTATGGCTGAAGGAGGAGCGGCATCGGATCATCCTCGCCGCCGAGGAATCCGCAAAGGCGACATGGGAGAGCATCGTCCAGCGGCTGAAGAAGGAGAAGGACGCACTTGCAAAGGAGATATCCGATTTCGAGAGTGCCGCCGGAATCAACATCAGCGGTTACTACGCCTCCCAGGCCGGTCCGAAGTTCCGCAAAGCCAAGCGCGCGATCGACGACCTGGCTCACAGCCGATCGAGCGTCGAACACCTGGTCTCGCGTCTCAAGTCTGCCATTGAGCTTTTAGCTGAGGTCTCGAAGGAGCTACCGGAGGTGGACGCATGAGCACCGGCCCGCGCATCACGCTCGAGCAGGCCGAGGCGTTCGTCCTCGTGGTCTTCCAGCGCCGGCTGGGATACGCCTCGATCGAGGACGCGGCCCGCGAAGGCGTCGAGGTCGTCGGCTCGGTCCGCCGGCGCCGTACCGACATCGGCGACATCGAGATCATCGCGCCCATGCCGCGGGCCGCCAACCCCGAGTGCGTGCAGTCGTCGGAGGACCGCCTGTTCCGCGAGCTGAACCTGTGCGTGTCCAACCCGTGGGTCGACGGCTCGGGCTCGCTCTTCGCGGAGAAGCCCGACACCTCGCGAGCGTTCGGCACGGCGGTCCGCGGGCTCAAGCCTGGCTTCAAGGCGGCGAGCCTGCAGCTCAAGGCGTACGGCGTCGAGGTCGGGCTCGACGTCTTCCGGTTCGACGCACTCAACGCCGGCTGGGCCAAGCTGTGCAGGACCGGGCCCAGCGAGTTCGGCCAGTGGTTCCTTGGCCGGTGGAAGGAACGGATGGGGATTCCCGTCGGCGATCCCAACCGCAAGGCGTCGATCGATGGCTACCTGGTCGACGCCCGCGGGGAGATCGTGCCGGTGGCGACGGAGGCCGAGGCGTTCAGGCTGATCGGGGCCAACTTCGTGTGGCCCGACCGCCGCGACGCGATGGTCGAAGCAATGAACCAGCGAAGGGAGCGTGCGTGATGGATGATCAACCGGCAATCGTGCATGAGCCTCACCGGGTGATCTGTGCCAAGCACGGACAGCCCTTCCGCGCCGGGTGGCCGGCCGGCTATGTGCCGTTCATGCTGCTTGCTCTCCAGCGCGTGGTCGGCCAGGAGGGGTTCGCCGCGTACGCCGATGGGAAGGTCGAGAACATCAACGCGCTCCTCGACGAGAAGCCGCTCTGCTGCCGGATGTCGCAGGACCATCGCCTCGAGGCGTACGCCGCGAGCGGGATCTTCAAGCCTGGGTTCTGCCGCATCTGCCGCTCGCCGGCACGCGTCGTGACGATCCCGTTCGGGCATGACGATGGCGTCTTGCCGCACGCGGTGTGCGCGCTCTGCCTCGAGAAGCTCGATTTTCGGAGGGTGAGTTGATCCGCCTCGGCCACATGATCCGCACGCTCCCCGCCGGCAACGGCGGCTTCCCGCGCTGGGCGTTCATCACGCCGCGTCGCGGCGTGTATCGCTACTGGCTCATCTGCAACGTCCTGGTTCCCCGCTTCCAGTTCTGTCTCTGGATCGAGTGGTAGTCCCCAACCGCGGCACGGCCGCAAGGAGTACGAATGGACCGCTATCAATGCACGCCGCAGAATCCGTGGAAGCCAGGCGACCCAACTCCGGTCGAGCACAGTGATGTCGAAGAGGTTGGGGAGCAGATGGATGGCTATCCGGGTGGCGACATCCAGAGGTACCGCTGCAGGAACTGCGGCCAAGAGTGGAAGGAAGAACTTCCGCAATAACCCCCACCCCGCCACGGGAGACCGTCGCGGGGAGATTCCCATTTCGCGGCACGGCCGCAAGGAGTTTTGATGCCCAAGTTCAGCACCGACAGTTCGCGTGACGCCCTCCGCGTCTCGCACTCGCACCGAGCGCCCGACGAGGACGCGCAGCGGCGGCTCCGCGAGATCCGCCAGCGCTGCCTCGACCTGGCGATCTTCATCGACGACCAGCTCCCGCCCTCGCGCGAGCGATCGTGCGCCCTGACCAAGCTCGACGAGGCCCGCATGTGGGCGTGCTCGGCCGCCGTTGCCGGCGGCGAGATCCGCGAGGACCTCACCGTCAACATCCCAGCCAACGACTGACCGCCCGCGCCGGGAGAGATCTCGGCGCAGGCATTGGAGAACACCATGAAGAACGGCAACCACAAGATCGTCATCAAGGCCAGCGCCCGCGAGATCATCAAGAAGCGGGCGATCGACGCGCTGCTGGCGGAGATCTACAAGCAGGGCGGCACGACCAACTGCCACATCTCCAACGCCGTTGAATGGGCCGTTGACACGCTACTCCGCGAGTTCCGGATGGTGCGGCGATGAACCGTCACATGAGCTCGGTGTTGATGATGCTCGCCGCCGGCGCCATGGCCGGACCGATGGGCGGTTGCCGCCCCATGGGCGGGAGCGGTCGCGGCGGGAAGTGCCGGCTCGCGCCGCTCGACAACCGGATCGGCGTCCACCGGAGCGTCAAGCGCCGCAAGCGCAAGAAGGACAAGCGATGAACCACGAAGAGATTGCCACGAAGATCGCCGACAGGTTCTTCATCGACGACGAACGAATGCCGGTGACGCGCAAGCACCTGATAGACGCCATCGCCGCCGCCCTTCGCCTCGCCGCGAACGAGGCCGCGTGGGATGGGTACGACTACGGACGCAAGGCGGGTCGAGCGTTGACGTGGGAAGAATTGATAACGCCCGAACTCGATACAGAAAAAAACTACGGCTCACGGCCCAAGGTGGGCACGCCATGACCACGATCACGTTCAACGGCGGGCCGTTCGACGGCGATGTCTGCGAGGTGCCTGGCTGGGACGCCGGACGATTTGAGTACGGATGCGTGAAGCGGTCCGACGCCGGCGGTCTGTCCAAGCGATACGCCGTGTACCTGCCGGGCGAGCGCGGCGACCTCAACTTCCACGCATACGCCCGGTCGCTCGCCGCGGGCCTGGCCATGCTGCCGAAGGAGCACAAGCGATGAGCGAACGACTCGAAATCGCGGAACGCCTGGCCGACTTGCGGGCCAGGTGGTTCAGGCTGACGCGCGAGCTCGGCGCATCCACCGATGGCCGCGACCAGGACCGGCTGATCCGAGAGCTGGAGTCGATCGAGTCCGAGGTTCGCACGGCGGTCGTCGACGCCGCGAAGATCATGCGGTCCGACGAGAAGGAGATCGCGACGCTCCGACTGTGCGTGGCTGAATACAAGCTCGCGCACGATGGGTCCGAGGCCGCGATCCACATGGCCATCGCCCGCATGGGCGGGCTTGTCGAGGGACGCCCGACCCACCGCGGAAACTTCCTGCAGCGGATCGATGAGCTGGTGCGGAAGGAGGGCTCATGATCTACCTCGCGCTGATCGCGGTGATCGAGGCGGTGGTGTACCAGCGACGCTATCGCTCGGCGACGCACGGCGGGCCGCTCGAGGCCGCGTGGTGGGCTCTCTGCACGTGCGTCCTTCGGTTCGCCGCGCCGCTCCTGGGCGTCGCCGAGTTCTTCAAGGGCGGCGATCCCGTCATCCTCACCGCCGTCTACGCCGTGCCCGCGGCGATCGCGACATGGGCGATGCGCTGGTGTGAGCTGAGGCGAGGCGCGAAAGAAACGGGAAAGAAATCGGTGCCAAATGTGCGTCCGACTGGCTCGTTCACCTGGATTCTCGCCAGCGATGCCGGAGATGACCTGGTTCGGATCGTGGCGGAGGAAGCGATGCAGATCGAGCCAACCAACGCCGAAAGGGGTGCATGATGCTGTGGGCTCAATGGGTAGCACTGGTTTTGTTCTCGGTGGCGCTTGTGATGAAGTCTCACCGCGCGGCGTCGAAGGCGCTGCAGGACCTGGATGGCACGGTCGCGCTCCGCGCTTCGGCGCTGGTGGTGGTGTGGCTGTGGTTCATCGTCGACCTGGCGATCCTGGTGCTCGCCGGGACGTTCAGCAAGATCATCGGGTGGCCGGCGTGAACCGCCCGCCCAAGTGCCCGCGCTGCGGGCGGCCGGCGGTGAAGCTTCGGCGGTACTTCACCTGCGTGAGCCGTCGCCCGTACTGGCGCGTGGCATGCAACTTCTGCCCCCGTGAGGAGGTCATGTCGTGCGAGTTTCCGAGCGAACCAAGCAGGCCGATCAAGGTCAAGCCGACGTGGCTGGTGTTCGAGTGAGCAATCCCATCACCATCACCGTCTCTGGCGAGCCGCAGTCCCAGGACCGCCGCACGCGGCAACTGCGCACCAAGGACGGCCGCGTGTTCTCCGGCACCTACCTCCTGCCGGAGACGCGACGCTGGCGCGAGGCGATCCTGTGCGCCGCACGCCGCCATCCGGACTTCCCGCGCGAGCCCTGGCAAGGCCCCGTCCGCGTCTCGATCGAGGCGTTCTTCGAGCGACCGCGCTACATGCAGGCCAAGAAGTTCGGCGACGGGCCGATCCGCAAAAGCACCAAGCCCGACGCCGACAACCTGGTCAAGGCCGTGCTCGACGCCCTGACCCCGCCGCGGCCCAAGCGCGTCACGACCGAGGAGCAGCGAGCGGTGCTCCGCAAGGGGTACATGTGGCGGGACGACGGCCAGGTCCACCTGGGTCCGATCGATCGCTACTACGCCGCCCGCGACGCCGGCCCCGGCGTCCTCATCACCATCGAACGCATCGCGGAGGACGCATGACCACCCGAATCCGCCCCCACGCCCATCACCACGCCCATCACCACGCCCACCCCCACGAAGGAGACACCGTGAAGAACCTCGAGCTCCCGCTTCTGTCGTTCAGCGTCCAAGCCGCCAACAAAGACCAGATCAAGCCGACGATCAACCCGCAGGGCTTCACCCGCCAGGCCCGGCAAATGAGCGTCGCGGCCTGGGCCAGCCAGCCCGACGGGTGCATGAGCGCCCGCCGCCTGGCGGAGCTGGCCCCCGGCTCGGGCTGGATCGCCGACCGCGCGATGGGCCTGAAGGATGGCGGCTACGACATCGGGCCGTACGCGGGCGCGCCAGGCCGACGCTGCGAGCCGGTGTGGCCGCTGCCGCTAACGGCCAGCGGGGCACGGTTTGCGGCCCTGGCCGAGCTGTCGGTCGTGAAGGCCGTCGGGCTCGTGCCGGCGGTGTTCGTCGGATCGCCCCCGCACCGGTCGAAGGAAAACGAGGACAACCACCTCGAGGTCGCGATGTGGACGTTCAGCGAGGCGGCCAACGTCGCGACGCTGGCGCAGGCCGGCATCCTGACCATCTTCGACACGGGCGGCGTGGTCGGCAACGACGCCGACGCGTTCCGCGTGTTCGAGATGCTCGACCGCAACCAGGTGCCCTTCTACCTGGAGCCGACGCGGCCGTACGTCCCCGAGGCGTCGGTGACGATTCGGACGTCCAGGGGCCTGGTCTCGATCACGGCGGTGATGGAGACGATGGAGAAGGAGACCCGGCGCGGTCAGCGCGAGTGGTTCACCGACCGTTTCATGGAGGACCTGAAACGCCACCTCGTGGAGTGGTGCACGGGCTACGCGATCGACTACCTGATGCTCCGGGCCGAGAAGCGTCTCAAGGCCGGGCGACGTGTGATCATGCCGCTGCGGCTGCTGGACGAGGCGAAGGTCCGCCAGCTCGTGGCGTGGCGCGACGATGGAACCAAGCACGCGCCGGTCGTGACCACGGCATTCGGGCCGGTCCAGGTCGTGGGCGCCCCGGCTGTGGTCGAAAAGCCGACGCTTGTCATCCCCGGCGGAGGTGGCTCATGAAGACCAGCGCCAGGAAGGCGAAGAGACGCCGCGGGAAGGACATGTGGAAGATCGTCGGCGAGATCAGCTCGATGGCACAGTCCTTTGCTGACGAGGTCGGGCGCCTCCAACTCATGCTGCGGTCCGAGTCTGATCGGGCCGACAGGGCGATGGACGAGCTCCTCGAGATCAAGAAGCGGACGGTCATGGAGTGCTCCATGGAAGAGAGGTCGGGGCCCGCGGGGCCGATCTACCGGTTGTCGTTCGACTACGACGCCGAGTATCTCCAGAGGCGCCGCAACGTCGACATCGAGAAGCTCAACAGTGTGCTTCGTTTCCACTTCAAGCGGGCGGCGGAAGCGGCGATCGAGGAAGCCGGGCGGCCGACGCTTGTCAGGAGGCCATGACATGGGATCGGCGTACGTGAAGCTGACGGTGGCACGATGCGAACCGGAGTTCAATCCGGTCTGGGTCCCGATGGACGTGCGGATCGACTCCATCGTCTGCATCCGCGAAAAGCGGGTGCGGCGCGATCGCGGCATGGGATACGAGGACGGCGCCGCGATCGACGTGGTCGGGCTGGGCACGCTCTTCACGCTCGAGGACCCGATCAGGATCAAGGCCGCGATCGCCTGGGGAAAGTCAGAATTGAATGGAGCATGAGCATGGAAGAGCTGGTGGTGGTGGCGGTGGTGTGCGCGTTCGGGGCGTTGGTGGCGTGCCTGGCGATGATTCGCGCGCTCGAAGAGGTGTGCCGGAATGCGCAGCGCGACCTGTCCAGGCTCGAGGACCGCGTCGAGGCCTTGGAGAAACAGCGCAATCCATAACGCGCGTTGTAACACACGAGGTATGATCTGTGCATGGGGTTCAGAGGAGCCAGGACGGCCGGCCTTGCCCGGGCCTCGACGGTCCAGAGCATGTCCATCTCCGCGTCGCGGTCGCGCCTGGCGGCCGCCCTCAAAGCCGCCTGCCGCGTTCGCTCCGCACGGTCGGTGCGACGAGAGGAACCGGCCGACATTCCGCCCGAGGTGATGGCGTCGGAGCGGCAGCTGCTTTCGGTCGCCCGTTCCGTGGCGGCCACCAGCGCCGAAGCCCGCAACGCGGCGTTCCGTGCCATCACGCCGGAGATGATCGGACGAGTCCGCCGAATCGCCGCCCGATCCGCGTCGATCTAGACGCGAGGCGCCCGCGCGTTGCGGGCCGGTGGGGGGCGGCGTGAACGAGCCAGGAAAGGACAGCTCGGAAACACTCCCGGCGATGCTCGAGTGCCTCACGCCGAGCGGCCGGGCGATCGTGCTGGCGTTCGCCGCCGGATGGTGCAAGGACGGGCATGGCCGCGATCGCGTCGCCGTCGCGGTGCTTCACCTCCGGGTGCTGCCTCGGGGCATGAGCGTCCGCGACGTGGCGCGCAAGTCAGGCCTCGACCCCAAGACGGTCCGCAAGGCCGGCGAGACGTTCGCGCGGCTGATGCGTCGGTGCATCGAGCGTGAGGGCCTCCTGGCGGAAGACATGATCGCTCCCAGGGTCGACGACCGGGATGGGCCAGACCAAGACGGGTGGGGAGCATGACGACGGTCTCGCCCAGGCAGAGCCGGTTCGACGTCGGTGCGACGGCGCTTGCCGCCGCGGTCGGCATCTCGCGCCAGCAGGTCCACGTCTACGCCAAGGAGGGGATGCCGCACCGCGTGGTCGGACGCCGGATGCTCTTCGACGTCGACCGATGCATCGCGTGGATCGAGAACGCCAGGCACCCAAGCCACGGCGGCGTGCGAGCGGGCGCGGGGAGACCGCGCGGAAAGCAGGGCCGGGCCCGATCACTTGACGTGGACAGCCATGGCCAGGACGGCGCCGATGTTCACGACGCCGCTCCCCCCGCCCGGGCCGAGGTCGATCTCGACACGCTCGTGCAGGGCACGAATCGCGAGGATCGCGCGGCCCTGGCGACGAAGGTCACCGTGCGGCAGGCGATCGCGTACCACAAGTGGGTCGCGGCGATGACCGCCGAGCACGACCTGGCGGTGCGGCAGGGGAAGTTCGTGAGCGCCAAGGACGTCGAGCACTCGTGGCGGAGGATGGCGACGGACGCCGCCTCGGTGATGGACGACGCGGCCCGCCGCGCCGCCGACGAGATCGCCACCCAGCTGGCCCTCACGCCCGAACAGCGCGCCAAGGTCGAGGCGGTCTTTGTGGCCGAGATCTCGCGGGCCAAGGAGTCACTCGCCGGTAGGAAGTCATGAGCTACGCGTGCGCCGACGCCATCCTCGACCGCGTTCGTCGCGAGTGCTTCCCGGTGCGGAATGTCCGCACCGTCTCGCAGTGGGCCGAGGAGGAGCGCTACGTCTCGGCCCGCACGTCGGCCCGGGCCGGTCGCTGGTCCAACGCCCGCACGCCCTACCTCGTCGGCATCCAGGACGCGTTCTGCGATCCGTCGGTCCGCCAGATCACGGTGCTCAAGGCGCCGCAGGTCGGGTTCACCGAGGCGATCATCAACATCATCGGGTGGATGGTGGAGTACCAGCCGGTCATGGCGATGATCGTGCTCCCCAACGACAAGCTCGTGCGGGCCATGGCCAAGAAGCGCGTCCTCCCCGCCATCCTCGGATCGCCCCGGCTCGAGGAAAGGCTGGGCACGGGCAAGGAGGATCGATCGGCCTCGGTCCTGTCGTTCGACCGTTGCGACGTGAGGTTCGCCGCGGCCGGCAGCGACACGAACATCCGCTCCTGGCCCGCGGGCGTCTTCATCGTCGACGAATACGACCGGTGCCCCGACGGCATCGAAGAAGAGGCCGAGCAGCGCGTCACCGCCCACGGCGATCGGGCCAAGATCATCTTCGGCGGCACGCCGTCCAACGAGGACGAGGGGATCGCCAAGCAGTACGCGCAGAGCGACCAGGGCTGGTACTGGGTTCCGTGCCCGCACTGCAGGCAGTACCAGATCCTGCAGTTCGAGCGCATCCGGTGGGACGGCGGCAAGAACGCCAGGCCGGACGACGCGCGGGCGACGGCCCGCTATGTCTGCCGGCACTGCCGCGAGAACATCCACGAGCACCACCGCGTGCCGATGCTGCAGCGCGGGCTGTGGGTCCCGCGCGGGAACTGGATCGAGCTGCACGGAGGCGAGTGCGTCGAGCGCGGCACGGCCACGCGCACGAGCAACCGCGGGTTCTTTGTCCAGGGCGAGATCTCCGGGTTCGCCACGTTCGGGAAGTTCGCCGCCGGCTTCTGCAAGGACCACGGCCACCCGGGCAAGAAGTTCTGGAACGGTCTTGGTCGGCCGTGGAAGACGATCGTGCGGCGCGTCGACGTCGAGTCCGTGCGCAAGCTCGCGGTGAAGGTGGCCGACGGGGGCTTCGAACGCGGGTGGGTCCCGCCCGACGCGGTCTTCCTCACCGGAACGGCCGACACGCAGATGGACCGCCTGTGGGTCCAGATCGACGCGTGGGGCCCTCGCCTCGAGCGTTCGTACCTCGTCGACTTCTTCTCTCTCCCCTCGAGGCCGGGCGAGGGAATGCCCGAGCTGGCCAAGATCCTCGACCGGGGATATCCGATCTTCAACCGCGACAAGCGGCGCGGCGTCTCGCTCCGCCCGTGGCTCTGGCTGATCGACTCCGGCCAGGGCAACCGCACGGCCGAGGTCTACAAGTTCGTGCGCGAACACCACAAGGAGCCCCGGAGGTGGGTGCGGGCCGTGAAGGGGTTCGGCGGCATGGGCACGCCCCAGGAGTTCAAGGAGACGACGCTCGACAAGTTCCCGGACGGCACGGCGATGCCCGGCGGCATCCGCCTGCTGGAGCTCAACACCCGCGTCTGGAAAGACGTCGTGATGGCCCAGGTCGGCGTCGTCACCGTGCGAGAGGACGACGACGAGCATGACCCCGGGAGTGTGATCCCGATGACCGCCGCCCGCGTGCTCCCCGAGGACGTGCCCGAGGCGTACCTGCACCAGCTGACGGCCGAGGAGCTGGTCGAGCGCAAGAAGGACGGGCGCCGATTCCTGATCTGGCTCCCCAAGAAGGACCACGGCGACAACCACGCCCTGGACACGACGTACTACGCCACGGCCGCGACCCGCGCGTACAAGCTCAACCGCTTGACGGAAGAGCACCGTGAGCAGTGGTGGCGATTGTGCCGCACCGACGTCGAGCTCGCGCCGGCCCCGCCGCCGCCCCCCAAGGCAAAGCCGGTTGGGCGCGCCGCGGCGCCGCCCTCGGCCCGCGAAACACTCGAGATGATCAGGGGATTTGGCCAGCCGGAGTAGTTCGAGGGAAGGTGGGGTGGGGACGATCGTCCCTCACCTGCGCGTACCTGTATGGGGAAGCGCACCACACCGTCGGACAAGACCACGCCGCCTCCGGCGACTCAGCCAACGACCGAGCCGGGCGTTCAGCCGATCGCCCCCCCGGAAGCCCAACCCGGCACGCAGCCCGGCACGCAGCCCGGCACGCAGCCGGACGACCCGCTTGCGTCCCTGGGCATGAGCGGCGGCCAGGACGGCGCCGAGCCGGGCCAGACTGAACATGGACAAACCGAGCCTGGCACGGACGCCGAGCCGCTTTCCAACCCGGACCCTGCGCCGCCCGAGCCGGCGACGCCCCTCGCGCCGCCTCCGGCGCCGCCCGAGCCGGCCGTGACCGCGGTGTTGCCTGTCGCCATCGACTGGCACAACGACCCGGACCTGATCAGGGCCCGCATCGAGCAGCTGGGCGACCCGCACGCGCCGGTGCTGGTCGCGTCCGCCGAACTCTCCGCCGCCAACATCGCGCTCGCGGAAGGCACGGTCGAGCTCCAGCGCCTGGTCAACGAGAAGCGCGGGCTCTTGATGGCCGTCCAGGCCAAGGCCCAGGCCGAGAAGGAAGAGCTCCGGCTCCTCCGGATCAGGCTCGACCAGATCAACGCCGCGGCTGAGGCGGCCGCCCAATCGCAGATCCAACCTTCCGCGTCCTGAACCACGGAGCCACGGAACCACGGAGCTTGGGAGCCACGGTGGCTGACACATACACCTACAGCAACTGGCGGTCGGCGGCGACGCTCGAGGAGAAGATCGCCCAGGGCTATCTCTTCATCGACGAGCTGCAGCAGCGGATCGGCAAGGAGAAGAGCTCCGACGGGTTCCAGGAGAGCAACTACGCGCTCGAGCAGCGCGTCGCCGCGACCGAGCGGGCCGTCGCGCGTTACGAGGACCGGCTCGCGGCCCGCGGGGCCAAGGGCGGCGGCATGACCTTCGTGCAGCCTGGCAGCGCCCGGAGGACCTCATGATCGCCGCCCGCCCGGACGTCGACCGTCCGTCTTACCAGGACGTCCTCGTGCAGCGGGCGTCCTTCGATCGGCAGATCGCCCGATCGGAGATGGTCCGCGCCCGCTTCCAGCTGGCGACCCAGGTGCTGTCGGACGCGACGCGCCTGTTCACCATGTCGTCCGGCTACGACAACGCGGGGACCTCCCGCCTCTGGCCGGACCCGCCGGCTCCGGGCGGATCGGTGCACCGCCATCTCAGCCCGCGCACGCACGACGCGCTCCGGCGTCGATCGCAGGACGCCGCCCGCAACAACCCGCTGGCCCGATCCCTCGTGGCGCGGCTGCGTGACCTGATCGCGGCCGGACGCACGCAGCTCCAGATGAAGAGCGGGGACGAGGCGTACAACGCCCAGGTCGAGGCGCGGTGGGCGGAGTATGGCGAGTCCGAGGCTGACTTCATGGGCCTCTCGCCGATGGGCGCCCTGCTCGACGCCGTGCAAGAGGCGATGGCCGTTGACGGCGACATCGGAATCAACCTGGTCGACGACGGCGGCGTGGGCCGCATCCAGCTCATCGCCAGCGAACGCGTGACGGGCGGTCGCTCGATCGACCTCGTCGACGGCGTCAAGTTCGATTCCTTCGGGCGCCCGATCGCCTTCCAGGTGTGCAACTGGAACCAGTTCGGCGGCATCGACTACGCGTCGGCCCGCGAGATCGATCCCCGTTACTTCATCCTGGCCAGGAGCCCGCGCCACATCCGGCCCGACCAGGTCCGGGGGGAGCCGCTCCTTTCGGGCTCGCTGGACAAGCTGAACCAGATCGACGAGTGCGACGCCTCGGTGCTGGTCGCGCTCCGCATGTGCGCGTGCGCCCCGGTGTTCATCAAGAGCGCGGACCCGGCCCAGAGGCAGGCGGACATGCTCAACATCCGCGGCGAGAACGGCCAGGCGGCCCGCGACGATGACCAGTCGCAGAACACCACGTTCTGGCGTCCCGGTGGGATGATGCACCTTGGCCTCAACGAGGACTTCGGCACGGTCCCCGTGCAGTTCCCGGGCGAGACCTACCTGCCCTTCATCGCCACGCTGATCCGCCGCATCGGCGCGGACATCGGCCTCCCGCTCGAGGCCTGGCTCTACGACACGACGGAGACGACGTTCTACGGCGGCAAGGCGGCGGCCGCGTTCGCCTATCACGGCACGGTCTCGACGTGGCAATCGGCCCATCGCTCGATCCTCAATCGCATCTTCTCCTGGTGGATGGACCTGGAGATTTCCGCCGGACGCCTGCCCGACCACAAGGACCGCCGGAAGTTCGAGTGGATCTTCGCCGCGCCGCCCCAGTTCGACGAGAAGGACGCCGTCGAGTCGGCGGTGCTGCGGATCGCCTCGGGCCTCTCGAACTACCAGCGCGAGTGCGCCCGCCTGGGCATCGACTTCACGGACAACACGAACATCCTCGCCCGCGAGCTCAAGGCCCGGCGCGAGGCCGGTCTGCCAGACCCGCAGCTCCCCGGCGCCTCGGCCCCGCGCCCGCTCCGCGATCAGGGGGGCGACCCGCTCACCAAGTCAAAGCCGGTGTCCCGCGCGTTCCTGGCGCGGGCGCTCCGTCGCCTGAAGGGGACGCCATGACCAGCCATCTCACGCCGGGAATCACCAACATCTCGACCGCGACGAAGCCCGCGGCCCCGGCGTCGCGCCCGTACCTGGCCTCGACGCTCACGCTCATGATGACCTATCCGGCGGCCAACGCCCTGGCCGCCCGCATGGCGTCCACCCAGGTCCCGTCCGTCCTGCCGGTGATGGATTCGGGGGAGAGCGAGAGGTACTGCTGCGGCGCCGGCGGCGTCACGATGGTCGGGTCTGCCGCCCTGCTCGACGTCGTCGGCCCGATCATGATCGGCATGCCCCCCCAGTGGGGGCGTGTGTTCGGCTGCATGTCGACCGAGGCGCTCGCCGAGACCGTGCGCCGCCTCAAGGACGACACGCGCGTCAAGGGCCTGGCCATCCGCATGGCCTGCCCCGGCGGCTCGACGCCGGGCTCCGAGGCGATCATCAAGGCCGTCGCCGAATTCTCGGCCGCCAAGCCCAGCCTGTGCATCGTCGCGCACGAGTCATGCTCGCTCGCCCAGTTCATCGGCGCGGCGTGCCGCAAGGTCGTCGCCTCGCAGAACGCGATCCTCGGATCGATCGGCGAGATGGTGTGCGTCGAGGATTGGTCGGGCTGGTCCAAGCAGAACGGCGTGGAGTCCATCGCGATCACCGACCAGGACCTGAAGGCCTTCGGCCTGTCGATGCACGCCGTGACGCCCGACATGCGTGCCAACGTGCTCGACATGGTCCGCGACCAGGTCGGCCCGTACATCGACGAGTTCGCGGCGCGCCGGAAGATGACGCCGCAGGCGGTGCGCGACCTTCGCGGCGGCCTCTTCTCCGCCGTGCGCGGGAAGCAGATCGGCCTGGTCGACGAGATCGCCGATCCGGACCAGGCGCTCGCTCAGTTCGTCGCGAGCCTCAGCCAGTCAACACAGGTTCGAGTCGAGCCGCCGGCGTCGGGTGTTCCGTCGCCGTCGCCGGAGTCCAAGTCCAAGGTGAAAGGAGCTCATTCCATGACCCCCGAAACGATCCAGATGCTGGCCGGGCTGCGGCCCGACGATGTTCGCCAGCACGCACCCGCCCTTGCCGACGCCATCGGCAACGAGTTTGCCCAGGCCAAGTCGCTGGTCCCCAAGGCCCAGGCCGCGTCGATCGAGGAGCTCGAGTCCGAGTTTGGCTCGAACCCCAAGTTCGTGATCGAGTGCATGAAGGCCAAGCTCTCGATGCCCGAGGCGCACGCCCGCTTCTCCAACGACCTCAAGGCCCAGCTGCAGGCGGCCACCACCGAGCTGGCCACCATGAAGGCCGCGTCGGGCCAGCCGCCCAAGACCCCGATGGGCAACACCGCCATCCCGAGCTCGGCGCGCCCGGCCTCGCCCGAAACCCCGGCGTCCGGACCCACCGGCCAGCCCCAGACGGCGTTCATGGCTCGCTGCCAGCGCGAGACCAACGAGGGTCTGCACGAGAGCATCCACGCGGCCTTCGCCGCCAACGCCGTGCTCGCCAGCAACAACGCGGAGATCAACGCCGAGTGGCAGGACCACCAGCGCAAGGTCGGCATGCTGCGTTTCCAGCGGGCCGGCTGAGCTGACCCCGAGGCGGGGAATCGTCCCCGCCCACCCAACGCATCGAGGCATTCACGCGGGCCGCGATGGCCCGCAGGACAAGGAGCATTCGGATGAACATTGAGAACAACGGACCGGTCGTGACGTTCACGGCCTCCGCGGCGATCAACCGCAAGTGCCGCGTGAAGCTCACCGGCGACGGCACGGTCGGGCCCGCGGGCGCCGGCGAGGAATCGATCGGCGTTTCGCAGGACGCGGTGGCGGCGTCGGGCGACCTGGTGCAGGTCCTCATGTGGGGCCACGACCGGATCACGAAGGTCGCGGCGTCCAAGGCGATCGCGGTCAACACCGCCATCTACGGCGCGGCGGCCGGGCAGGTCAGCGACGCCGCCAGCGGCAACGCGATCGGAAAGTCCCTGCACGCGGCGACCGCCGCCGGCGACGAGATCCCGGTTTTGTGGAAGGGCTACGAGGCCTGATCACGAATGTCTTCACGCGTCCGCTCGCTGGGGAGCGCGCGGACGTGTGAGTTTCACCCATCTTTCCAGTTCAACGACGGGCCGACCTGTGACGGCCCGCGGGAGCGCCCGTCGTGGCCTCCCGCGAGGAGGTCACAATGGCTTATCGCGGAACGAGCGTAACGGTCCCTGATCCCACCCTGACGGGGATCATGGTCCAGCGGATGTACAACGAAGAGGCCTTCGCGTGGCAGCACCTGATGCCGCCGCTCATGACCCGCCAGATCGCGGGCCCGTATTACAAGTACGACAAGGCCCGGGCGCACATGGTGTACGAGACCAAGAAGATCCGCGGCGCGGCGGCGAACCACGCCATGGGCGAGATCACGCAGGACTCCTTCGCGTGCGTCCAGCACATGTTCCGATCGCCCATCGACCGCGGCGAGGCCGCGACCTTCGGCGACTACTTCAGCCTGCGCAACCTGGCGATCGAGGATGTGCATGCCAACCTGAACCGCGTGATCGAGCGCGACTTCATCAACACCATCATCAACAACACGAACTTCCCGCTCTCGGGCTACACCGGCCTGACGGTGGCCGCGACCTGGAGCGGCGCGTCGGGCACGCCGATCACCGACATGAACACCGCGCGCGAGGCCTTCCGCGCCCGCGGCGTCGAGCCGGGGAACAACCTGGTGATGGCCATCAGCCAGAAGTGCTTCGACGGGCTGGGCTCCAACCCGGAGATCATCAACCGCGTCAAGTACACCTACGGCGGCGTGATCGAGGGCGTGCTCCCGGTGAAGGCGATCGAGTCGGCCCTCGGCCTCAAGAAGCTGGTCGTCGAGGGAAGCCGGATCAACACGGCCAACGACGGGGCGACCGCGTCGTTCTCGCCCCAGCTCGGCGTGGGCGATGCCTTCGTGGCCGTCGTCGACAACGGTCCGGACACGCGGCCCTGGCAGATGGGACGCACGTTCATGTGGACGGGCAAGACCGGCGCCGGCATCGCGGCCACCGAGTACCCGGACGACCACGCCGACGCGGACTGGGTGCAGGCCGAGTGGTGGTGGCAGCTCAAGCTGATGTCCACCGACTGCGGCTTCCGCTTCGCGTCCGTCGCGGCCTGATTTGACCCCCACGCCCACGGGCTTCACGCCCGCGGGTTTGTTCCGCACCCCGGTTTCACAGGCCGGGGCGCGGTTTTCCACGAAGGAGAACGCCATGTACATCCGCACACCAGCGCAGCAACTTCTCCGGGCCGCCGCCTCGGTCAATTGGCCGCGAGTCCTGATCGTCGCCCTGGCGGCGTTCGTGCTCATCGGCCTGGCCGTCGCAACGGCGGGGTGCCAGCTCAAGGAGCCGATCGACACCGACGGCGATGGGCGGCCCGACACGTCCATGACCGCCGACCAGATCGACCAGTGGCGGGCCCGCGACGCCGCCCGGGCCAAGGCCGAGGCCGACAAGGTCAAGGCCGACGCCGACGCGACGCTCAAGAGGGCAATGGCCGACCGTGACGAGCAGATCCGGCAGCAGGAGGTCGCGCTGGCCCAGGCCAAGCGGATCGCCCGCGACGCCGAGCGGGCGGTGGCGAGACAGAACAACGCCAACGCCGAGCACGTCGCCCAGATTCAGGCCGACGCGCAAGACCAGATCGACGACCTGGGCGAACAGATCGCCGCCTCGATCGCGGCCATCAAGAACGCCAGCGATGCGCAGGTCGCCAAGCTCACCATCGACACCAACGCCGCGATCGCCGACATCCAGGCCAGGTGGCAGCAGCGAGAGGACGCGCGCACGATCGCGCTCTCGAACATCGAAGCCAACGCCGGGTTCATCCAGAACGTGATGAACAGCGGGGCCGTCAAGGCCGCCGCCGGCGCGATCCCGTTCGGGAACGACATCCTCGGGATGCTTGGTATCGGCGGCTCGGCCGGTCTCTTGCACTGGCTCGGACGTCGCATCGGAAATCAGACCGGGCAGGCGGCGGGCGAGAACAAGGGCTGGGACGCCGGATACGCCGAGGGCCTGGCCCGCGGCAAAGAGCAGGGCCTGGCGGAGGGCAAGGAGATCGGCTGGAAGGATCGCGCCGACCACCAGAAGGAAATCGACGCAACCCATGACGCAGCACTTGCCCTGGCGAACATCGCCAAGGGCGGAGGGGTGATCGGATGAGCGAGCCGGCGAACTGTCCGCACGAGTCCACGCTTGGCGACCTGCGCGAGGACATCCGCAAGGTGCTGACCAACGTGGAGAAGATCGACGTGATGCTCCGGGGCGACGGCGAATCCGTCGGCCTGATCGGGCGCGTCGCGGCGGTTGAGAAGCAGGTCAACGAGCGGGCCGAGGACAGCCGCGTGACCAGGCAGACGGTGGTGGGCGGGATCATCCTCGCCATCCTCACCTCGATCGGGGCGGCGGCGTTCTCGGTCTTTGCGAAGAGCGGGCACTGAATCGGGAGTGATCGATGGCGACCAACTACTACGTTCACGGCGATACCGGCAACGACGGCACCGGAACCGGCGCGAGCGGCGCGCCGTGGAAGACGCTGGACAAGCTCAAGACGTCCGTCGCCGACCTCACCGACTGCATCGTCAACCTGGCGGGCACGTTCCGCGAGGCGACCGACCTCCGCGACAAGGGCTCGCGCATCACGATCCAGCAGTGGACCGGGCAGACCGACGCCTGGATTCGCGGCGACACGGTCGTGACCGGGTGGACCGCCAACGCGGGGACCAGGTCGTACTACAAGGACATCGGCGCCGGCCTCGGCGCCTCGGGCCAGGGCGTCGCCGCCGTGGTCGTCAACTGGGACCTGCTCATCGACAGCTACGGTCAGCACTACGGCTTCCTGGCCAAGATCTACACCGGCGTTGATGCGACCGACGCCACCACGGTCGACACCGTCGGCGTGGGCGACAACAGCTTCCACTACAACAACACGACGGGCCGCCTGACGATTCGCCTGGGCACGGGCGCGACCAGCGAGAACCCCGCGACGTACACCGTCGCGTACTCGCAGGGCGGGCGCAACGGCCTGGCCCTGGGCACCACCGGATCGACTGCCGTGCAGGGCATCGTGTGGGCCAACCTGACCTTCGCCCTCTGGTGCGGATCGGCGGCCGGCTTCGGCTACGGCGTCAAGGCCGACACCTGCCAGAACTCCACCGGGTTCGGCAACAAGTACTTCGACTGCGGCTATCACTCCCAGGGGTTCACGTCGTACAACGGCGTGCCCTGCCGCAACAACAAGGAGTACTTCTCTGGCGCGTGGGGCATCGCTGCCAACGGCGACTCGCTCTTTGTGTGCTACGCCGACACGGGTGGCATCGACCTCGAGAGCGGCTTTGAGAACTGCTACGGCCGCCTCCGCCCGTATCTCGGGCGCGACGGCAATCCGGTCGCCGTTGGCGGCGTCACTTCCGCGACGGTCAACGGGATCATCTGCCACACGGGCGGCGCGAACAACATCGCGGCGTTCACCTGCCGAGACTGCCTGATCAACACGGGCACGACGCACGCCTCGATGACCAACCGCCAGGGCGCTTATCGCATCGCCAACACGGTGTACCCCACCAACCCGGACGACTGGTTCACCTACTCGGCCAAGCTCATCCGCTGCAACGTGACCAGTGGCGTGCTCTCGCTCTTCAAGGACTCCGCCGCCTGGGTCTGGTCCGTGCTCGACTTCTCCCTGGCCGGCTCGACCGACGCGGCGCGCGTCACCAGCGGCGGCATCCTGGGCGACAACGCGGCGGTCACGGACAACACCGAGCTGCTCTGGCATGGGTGCGACATCCGGGCCAACCTCGGCATCGCGACCGGCGACCACTCCATGCTGTGGCAGGTCCGCGGCAACTCGACCGGGTCCAAGTACGCCAACACCAGGCTCATCGGCTGCAGCGTGCTCAACACCAGCCAGCTCACCACGAACTTCGTGCGCGGCTTCTTCAATCACATCGTGGCGTACAACTCGAAGATCGTGGCGCGGCAGACGATCTTCGCCCATCGCATCGCGGCCGGCGGATCGGGCCCGCTCAACCAGCTGACGTACAACAACACCACCGTCACGCCGTCCCTCCTTGACTTCAAGGACTGCTACTACGTCAACATCGCGAGCACCAGATACACGTCGGGCTCGAGCTACAACACCCAGACGCTGTTCGCCGCCAACGTCGACGCCAATGGCCTCTACACCACGGTCGTGCCCTACCTCGACTCCTCGGGCATGTCGCCCCTGGAGCTCAACTACGTCGGGCGGTCGAACACCAAGCGCGTCACGCCCAACATCGGCATCGGAATCAACGGCCGGGCCTACGACGGCTCGGAGTGCTACGGCGCGTACCAGTACGGACGCCGCGCCAGGCAGAACCCCGTCCGCAACCGCAACCGCTGGAAGCCCGGCAGCCCGCGCTTCGCCGCGTAAGGAGCACCCATGCCACGCGCTCAGAAGATCTCAGCCACGTTCGACAACAAGCCCGGCATCACGCTGGTGCGCCAGGGCTCGATCGGGTCGGCGTTCTCGACGATCCTGACCGACACCACGGTCGTCGACGCCGCCACGATCACCAATCCGGAATCGCAGATCACCGCCGCGAGCCGCGCCAGCATCGATCGGCTCGGCCTCGGCACGTCGATGCAGCTGCTGCTGCGGTATCCGCGGGCCATCACCTCGTGCACCCAGCACCTCAAGGTGAAGGCCGCGGGCCGGTCGCTGCAGGGAGGCACGGGCGCCTGGCAGCGACTGATCAACGCCCAGGGCGACTCCTCGGTGATGATCACGCTTGACCCCACCAACGACTTCGACGACGGCGCGACCTGGAAGTACGCCCTGGTCCGCGAGGAGCACTGGTTCGACTGCCAGGCATACGACGAGTTCGTCGTGGGCGTCGAGCAGGCCGCCACTGTCGCCGGCGGAACGATGGCCACCGCCGAGATCCAGGCACGCTTCGTCTGATCCGCACGCACCGCGCGTCCCACCACCGTGGAGCGCCGGAGGAATGAACCATGGCTTCCAAGCCCACGATCAACACCGGAAACGACTTCTCGGCTTCGTTCTCCACCGCGCCCGCCAACGGCGACGTGCTCTACGTCAAGGGCACGGGCGCGACCTACACCGCCGGGCTCTCCATGCCGGCCGTCGACCTCGACGGGCTCTACCTGCAGCCGACGTTCACGGGCGATCTGGGCGACGAGACCCATCACCTGGACGTCACGATCAACAAGGCCGGCGCCGGCAAACTGGTCGCCGCCTGGGGCGGACGCTTCGCCCACATCTCGGGCGGAACTGCGGCCGTCATCGCCAACGTCGAGATGCGTCCGACCAAGGGCGGGCGACTTGTGCTCTCGGCCTGCGACGTCACCACGATCATCCAGCTGTCGGGCCAGCTCGACCTGCTCGAGACGTGCGACGCCGAGACCGTGCGCGTCGCGGGCGGCAAGTGCACCGCCGAATACTCGTCGGAGTCCGGCACGCTCGCCGAGGCTTCCAAGGACGGGACGATCGAGGTCCACCGCGTCTTTGCCACCGTCCGTGCCCAGGGCGGCGGGCGCGTGATCTTCGGCCGCGACGACAAGCCGCCGTCCGTCGCCCTCGAGGTCCTGCCGGGGGGTTATGTCAAGTACCTGGGCGGCACGATCCCGTCGCTGGTCGGCAAGTCCGGCGGCGAGCTGGACCTGACGGAACTCACCCAGCCCCTCACCATCACGGCCGCCGAGCTGCACGAGGGTTTCACCATCCGCTACCCCGTGAGCGGGGTCGCCATCACCTGGACCGCCGCGACCGTCTACGGCCGCGATCCCCGTCTCCCCGCCTGAACACGACCCAGATGTCCGGGCGCGGAACGCACCGGACGACTTCACCCGACGCCTTGCCAAGGAGCTGACCCATGCCCAGCACGATCATCAACCAGACGCCGCACCGCTTCGGATCGGGCGGCTTCATCGAGATCAGCGATGGCACGAACACGTACGAGTTCAAGAACCTCGTCTACGACTCGGTCAAGTACAAGCCGCCCTACAAGGAGGTGATCGAGTACACCGACCGCGGCACGCAGCTGGCCCCGCTCGAGGGCGACGACACGCTGGGCGAGCTGGAGTTCACCGCCCGCGCCACCCGCGACATGACCAGCAACGTGCGGACCTGGTGGAACGACCGCCACGCGACGGACAACACGATCAAGGAGTACACGGGGAACATCAAGATCCCCGACCGCGCCGGGGCGACCACCGGCGTGGTGTACGCCCTGACCGGCCTGCACTTCTCCGAGCCCGTCGATTTCAGCACGGGCCAGCAGTTCGACCTCATCCGCATCAAGATGAAGGTGCGCGGCGCGTCCGACCCCGCCCCGTACTGATCGGATGTTCTCCTGGACCCCCCGCGTGGTGATGCGGACGCCGCGCGGGGGGATTCTCGAACCGCAGTTTCCCCGCACGACCAGCCCTTTTCACACCCCATCCGGGAGTCAGTTATGCCAACCATCGCCGAATTGGGACGCAAGGTCGACACCCGAAGCGTCATCATCAGGGGCAAGGCCTTCGAAGTTCGCCGGCTTTCCGTCGCCCAGACGGACGCGGTGCGACGGTCCGTCCCACTGCCCGTGCCCCCGGTCGGATACGACCGTACCAAAGGCTCATCCGCTCCCGCCGTGCTTGATTACGAGGACCCGCGCTACCGCCGCGACGTCGCCAGCCGCGAGCGTCGCGTCAGTCTGGTAGAGGCATGTGTGGCCCTGGGGCTGGAGCTGGAGGTCAACGCGCAGCCGCTGCCTGTGCCCGGAGTGGTCGAGTCGGAGGCCAAGTGGGCGGCCTACGCGGAGGCGGCGTGGAACGCCGTGGCGGTGGGCGGGCTGTTGTACGACGACGAGATCAACGCGATCCACGAGGCCCTGGCCGACGTCACGCCCGACACGATGCTGGCGACCGCCGAGGGAAACTGAATCTGGGAGCGGGGGCGGACGGAGGCCGCTCCTGGGCGTGGGTGATCCTGAAGGTTGCCGCGACCTTCCACCTGCGGCCGGCCGAGGTTGAGGCCCTCCCACCCGGTGAACTGGCGCACCTGGCGGCGTTCGTAAAGCTGGAAGGAGACAGGGAATGATCGAACGCCGTCCATTCAGCGCCATGCTACGGGCCGACACCAACTACCGCGAGATGGCGGACTACGACACCGTGCGTATTCCACTCTCGGGCGGCGCCGGCGTGACCGTCACGGCGGTCCTCATCTCCGCGACGTGGATCGACCTGGACATCAAGAAGGCGCACGCGGGCGGGAAGCCCGAGGCCTTCTCGACCCCCAAGCAGCTGACGACGTCGGCACGCTCGGCGTCGATCCCGGCGTCGGACCTGGTCGGCGTCGCCGAGCTGGTCGTCACGCCGACGTCCTACGCGTCGGCGCACAAGGCACAGATCGTCGCGACGCTCGACGTCGAGACGTCGCTCGAGGCCGGGCGCCCGTTCCCCGGCGGGGAGGTGTAGCGTGGGGTGGGAAGTTTCTCAGCTTGAGTTGGCCCGCGGAGGCATGGACTCTTTCTCGAACGGGAACTCCATCACCATCACGCGGGTCACCGCGCGCGGCGCGTTCAACACCGCGACGGGCAAGAGGACGCCCACCACGACGACGGCCACGCTGCGGGCGATCGTCAGCCGGTTCCGCGTCGACCCGACGTCGCCCTCCGACACACCGATCTGGCGGGCCCGCTTCTCCATCCTGGCGGAGGAGTGCGTCGACAGCGGGGACCAGGCCTTCCGGCCCCAGGCCACCGACAAGGTCACGTTCAAGGGCCGGACCTGGAGCCTGGACAAGGCGCCAGAGTCGCGGCTGGGAGACCAGGTGTACGACCTGGACTGCACCACCACGGGCACGATGACGACGCAATAGGAGACGCTCATGGCGATCATCGACAAGGCCGTCGTCGTGCGCGAGCTGTGCAAGCGGCTGGAAACCCTCGATGGAGTGGACGGGATCGTGATCGTGCACCCGGGCGAGCCCATCCCGGGCAACGCCGTCCTGTGCCTCCGCATCGACAGCATCCGCTTGGACCGGCCCGTGCGTGCGGCCATGCAGGGCGACGCCAACGCCGACATCGCCACGGTTCGGCTCACGCTATTTGGATGGGTCGGGCAGACCAAGACCGCGGCCAAGGGCTCTTACGCCGCCGCGGGCCTGGAGGCGCATGTCGCGGCGGCATTCCGCGACTGGGGCGTCGAGGCCGACAACCACGTCATCGAGACCAAGGGATTCGCCAGCACCATGGGCGAGGGAACCGTGGAGGACAAGACCTTTGTTGGAGAGTTGATCGTGATCGAGGGCGACGTCTGGCGTTACGGGAGTTCGGGGCTGGCGGTGATCGCGCCGCTGTCGTGAGGTGAGGCATGGCGACGGCCACCAGAGTCAGCGGTTCGGTGATGGGCCAATCGACCCGCGAGACACTCGCGCGCCTCTCGAACACCGAGTGGGAGGGGCAACGCTGGTACATGGTCGACACCCACGACCCCGAGGAAGCCATGCTCGCGTCCGGGCTCCCGGCCCACGGATCGGAGTGGAGTGCCGCAATCCCCAGCCTTATTGTGATCAAGATCGGTCCGCCGTCGCTTATCGTCGGCCGCGCCGGTGCCCCGGACCGCTCAGGAACCATGTTTGTACCGGTGTTCTACCGCACGCCGGGGCTGGCGTTCTTTCAGCCCGAGGTCGGCGACGCCTGGACCGAGATTGCCAGCGGCCAGTCCTCGATCGTGGTGCAGACCGGTCTGGTTTACGCCGGCGGAAACTGGGTGCCCGACACGCTGTTGCCCGCGATCAACAACGGCCAGGGGGCGCAAAAGACGGTGGGGGTGGTGGAGGCCCGCGTGGTGGCCGTCTATTCCGAGGCCAACTACCACAGCAAGAAAAACACATGGGCCCAGTACGCCTCTGAGGCGTGCTTCAACAGCGACGCTTTCACCATGCCGCCCGTGCGCGACGGTTCGACGCCGCACTCGATCGCGGCCGAGCAGGCCCAGTACATGGGCTTTGAGATGGAGACCCTCGGCAAGGGCAAGGTGCAGGCGACGCACCGCCTAGGACTTTTCGGATCGCCGTATTACAGGTGGTTCGAGCTGGACCATGATGGGATGCCGATCGGCACCCAATTCTCGGCCCGTTTGTGGACCTCTCGCCCGTTCGCCGGGATTCTGTAGGAGACGACTGTGCTGCGTGAGGTGAGGCCGAGCGAGGCGATCCGGGCTGGCGACCACAACGACGTGGTGCGGGCCGTACGCCGCATCGGCGCGGCCGCGGGCGTGCAATTCTCCATGCCCGACGGCGGGATCGTGGGCATGCTTCCAGCCCTCATGCCCGACGACGCCAAGTGGGCGAGAATCACGGCCTACACCGGCCCGGCGCCCGACGCCACCGGGGGCGTGCCCGCCGAGCTCATCACCTACAACGTGGCCCTGGTGCGCGGGCAAACGAACGTCATGACCAACCAGCGGCCCCACCTGGGGCACCCGTTTCCCGACGGTGTCAAGATCAAGCCCGCGCCGGTCGGGGCGCCCGCGGTCATCCTGCGGTGGACGATCGCGGGCGACACGCAGAGCCTGCTGTACGTCTTCTGCGGGCGCGACGCCGAGCAGGTCGTGGTGGCCGAGTGCGCGGGGGGTGGGGCGTGATCACCATCACGGCGAAGCTCAACGCCGACGGATTCATGGGCAAGATGCGGGCTCTGGCGTCCGCCCGCCGGATCAAGGCCCGCACCACCGCGGCCGCCGCTGGCGCGCTCGTGTTCACCGAGACGATCATGCAGAACGCACGCCGGGACACCAACCGGTATGTCCGCGGCTGGGCCATCGCGAGCAACGAAGCGGGGCTTCCGGCGATCGCCGTGCCGGCGGTGCAGAGGTCGAAGTACGCCGACACTTACCTCAAGATTCTCGGAGACCAGGTGGACGCCTTTGCGTGGCGGGTCGCCCAGCTCGAGCGTCTGATCGAGGAGCGCTTTCGCCGCACCGGTCGGGCTATGCGGGGCGTGTATTACCAGGAGCTCTATCGCAAGCTGGAGGGGCCTCGCGGAGCCCGGATGCGGCTGGAGCGTGCCCGCGAAGAGCTGGCGATGGCGGCCAAGAGGCACGCGATGGACGCGCCGGATTATCTCTTCATCGGCCTTTACAACAAGGACGGAATCTATACCCCGATCAAGGGGGCAAGGACCAAGGGACGCACGGCCCGCCAGCTGGCGACGATCCGCACCAAGGTCTACGGCGGCGCGGGCCGTGTCGTGGTGAACGACGCCCAGTCGGTCTTCATCCTGCGCAACCTGGAGCCGCACGCCAGCATCCTCGAAAGCAGGTGGCATTACGCCGCAATGGCGCTGCGGATGGCGCGCAGCACCGGCGTGTCGCGTATGTCGGCGAAGTACGTCTCCGGGGCCAAGGCGATCATCCAGGACATGAAAGGCGGATCAAATGGCTGACCTGATGGTGACGATGGGGATCGACGATCGAGGAGTGCGGCAGGGCATTCGCCGGGCCGAGGACACCGTCCACAAGTCGCAGAAGCGAATGAACAGCGCCTTTGACTCAAATGTCCTCGTATCGCAGAAAGCAGTCGGGAAGATCGCCTCGGAACTGACGGGCATGTCTCTGAAGTACGGGGCGCTTGGGGGTGCATTCCTGGCGTTCCGGAGCGGGGCCGAGTATCTGCGCGAATTCGAGTCTCAGCTTCCGAAGGCCGAGCGCGGTTTGGAACGGTTGACCGAGGTCAGCAAGCAGTTCAAGCAGTCGTGGGCTATCGGGACTGAGATGCTGCTCGGCGGGCTTTCTGGAGGCATCAATGGCGGCAGACTTCTCGGCGAATACAACAGCATCATCAACGCCGTCGGGGATTGGCTGAAACCAGAGACCAGGACCAACAGCGCGCCCCTGTTCGGCAAGGGAAGCCCGCTCGAGTTCCTGAACGGCAACGACGCGGCGCCTCTCAGCGAGGGGACATCGGCGGAGGCCGACGCCGCGTATCGCGACGATTTGAAGCGGATTGCCGCCGGGCGTCTGAAGGAGCAGTCTCTCGCAACACAGAAGGCGCTCGAGGCGGAGATCCTGGGGCTGCAGGGGAAGCAATACGAGGCCGACATGGCTCGCCTCGAGGCGGCCCGGTTGTTTGAGTACATCAAGATCAAGGAAAAGGCCGACTCGGGGATGCCGCTCGAAGATGTCGCGGCTGAAAAAGAAGCGGCTCGGGCCAGGGAAAAAGCCGGCATGGAAAAGGCGCGCCGGGATGAGCAGGAACGGGAAGACGCCGCATTTGAAAAGCGGCGCTCGGAAAACGAGCGAATCACCCGCGATGCCGGCAGGGCGTGGGTTGACGAGCAGAATGCCAGGGAGATGGCGAACGAGTACCGCATCCGCGCCAGCGAGAGGGCGGCCACGACGATGCAAGAGAGAATAGACGCGGCGGAACGACGCAACGCCTTCGAGCGTAATCAGCTCGAGATGCGCGCCAGGCTGAACGCCCTCGATCGCGGCGTTCCGGATGACGTCCTGGCTGATCAGATCAGGTCCATCGGCGAGTATTCGGCGGCCGATCTGGAAGCCACAAAGCGGGAGATGCTGCAGAAGGGTGATCGCGCCGGCCAAGACGGCCTCGACCTGTCGTCGGCCGGAGCGTTCGCGTCCCAGGGTCAGGCGATGGCGTTCCAGATCCCGGGCAAGATCGACCGGACCAACGCGCTCCTGCAGCAGGCCAACCAGACGCTGCGAGACATCAAGCAGGGGCAGGACGGAACAGCGAGGTTCTCGCCGTGAAATCGTGCGCATCACCGGTTGCGGAGTATCTTGTCTATCTCCTTACGGCGAATGCGGTCCTCTTCGCGAAGACGTTGGGCCTCTTCCATCTGATCGCGGGCCGCGGAGTCTCTTTCCACCTGCCCATAATCCGGCGCGCGCGACGAGCTGGATGGTGGAATGGTCGCCAAGATCCAGATGACAGCGACGATCGCGATTGGCAGGCCGAGAACCGCCAACACGCCCTTGAAAACACCCCACGCCACGGCTTTCTCGATCGCTTTGTAGAAGCGGCGGTTCTCTCCGAAAGACGTCGGGGCCTCGATAAGGCGATTGCACACGGCTGTCATCATGGCTTGCATCGGCGCGGTAGATGCGTGCTCAGTGAATGCCCGGAGCCACTCCTCATGCCGCTCGCTCTCGGTTTCGCGGTCGACCTGCTGGCCGGCGCGGTGCAGCTCGAGCAGTTCGGCCATCGCCTCTCTGGTGAGCGGCGTGCCCGCGTGAGAATCGTCGGTCGTCGAAACGCCCCTGGCTTGCGTTCCCATCGTGTCCTCCCCGGCCGCCGGGCCGATCGTGGTAAAACCAGCATACGCGACCGGGCCCAAACGTCCAAGCCTTTCCGACGCACCCCGCCACAGAGCCGATAATCAGGCCATGAGCACCGCGCCGTCCATCATGCACGCCGCCCCAGAGCCCCTGTGGGACATCGGCGCGGACGCCCGCGTTCTGTGGGACCGCCTGGCCACGACGGCCGTGCTCAACAGCCACCCCGCGATGGTCAGGCTCATGCGGTATTGCCAGCTGCTTGCCACCTGGCAGGCCGCGCTGAAGACCATCGCCGAGAAGGGCGTGGCCCAGGCGATCAAGAGCGGTGATGGCAAGGGCGTCCGGGAGGTCAAGATGCTCCCACACGCCGAGTACGTTCTCCGCGTCGAAGCCCTGCTCGCCCGCGTCGAGGGTGAACTGGAGTGGAAGGCCGCATGACCGCCATGCCCCGCGAGATCCTGATCGACGACCAGGGGCGCGTCATGCGGCGCGCCGAGGGGGATCTCGCCACGCCCGACTGCCCAGAGTGCTGCGGCGAGACGTCGTGCGCGTCGGCCGCGCTCTGCCCGACGACGCCCAACTACGCCGGCATCCACCCCAAAACGATCTGGTTCGACTGCCCGGCCGATCGGCGCGTGTGCCACGATCCCGACACGCCCCGGTTGATCGAGTTCGGCGGCTACTGCTACCAGCCCAACTACGACCAGGACGGGCTGCTGGTCTGCGAGCCATGCCCGGGCGACGACGCCGACAACCTGTACATCGGCGACCCCGTCGGGCAGATCACCTGCCTGGCCCCCGACCTGACCTGCGACAACTCGCCGTGCTCGAGCCCGTTCCCGGACCCGCACTGCTGCGGCGGCGGGCTGCTGGGGGCGCCGAGCCTCGACTGCGGGAGCAACTCCAGCACCTGGTGCGACTGCGGCAGGCGCAACGCGTTCGTCTGGAGCGGCGAGTACGTCTCCGACACCTACAACGAGTTCACGGGCGAGCACTGCTCGCGCTACACCAAGCGGGCCGCGTGCCTCATCATCACCTCGCACTATTGCCCCGACGAGGACCCCTGCGGCTGGCAGGTCTGCTCACGCAGGTACGGCGGGATGTCAGAGGTGCGCGAGTACTTCGGGAGCTGCGCCGCCCCGCGCGAGGAGTCATATCGCCCGTACGGACCGCCCATGTGGCCGGACAACGGGCCCGGCGCCTGCCTGGCGTGGGTCGACGTCACGCGGTTCTTCCCCGAGCTGGGCGACCCGCTCGTGGAGTGCGACCGCACGATCAACACCCAATGCAACGCCACCCAGCGCGGGCGCCTGATGACCCAGACCGGCACCATCAACTGCGACGGCGTCGCCTTCGCCCAGACGTATCAGGAGCGCTACAAGGGCTCGTGCGGGATCTCCCAGGTCTCCGCCACCAACGTCTCGGGCACGTTCACCAGGCTCATCGAGTGCGAGCAGGGGCGGGGCGGGCCGGCGCTCCCGGGCGCGATGGAGCTGCTATGAGCTGCGGGTGCGGCGACACGTCGATCACGATCGAGACGCCCCGCGGCCGCGAGGTGAAGCTCTCCGTCATCCACGAGCGGCTGGCGATGTGCGCCACGTGCAGCAGGGGCGAGCACGACGGGTCGTTCTGGGTGGGCGGCACCGACCGGTGCGGGATCACCGGACGCCACGTCCTGGACCACGCGAGCGGCGCTCCGTGCCCGCGACGCAAGTTCCCCGAGGGCGCTCGGCACGTCACCAGGTGGGCTGGGCTGCGGTGGTATGGCGTGCCGTACCCGATCCGCCTGGTGCTGTGGGCTCTGGCACCCGGCCACCGATCGCCACGCAGGTGGCTCGAGTGCGGGTGCATCAAGGCGCTGAAGGATGCATGGGTGACACAAAGTGTCACGAAGTGACAGTTGGCCACCCGGCGGGGGGCCAGGCACGGCACGTCGAGGCGATGCCGTCAGGTCGTTGCGTCGCGCTCTTGTGTAAAACGTGGGATGAGTTGCATCGATCGATCGACGCCGGCGAGGGAGGTCAACGTGCGAATGGAGGGGGCGGCCCGACCGATCCGTTGCCGCGCGCCCGCGATCATCGGTCGCGCGCTCTTCAGCGAGCTGGGGCGGCGGGGGTTGTCGCGCGCCGTTTGACCCCGGGGCTGGTTGTCGATCGCGGATTGGCCATCTGCGGGTGGCAAACCGCGCGTGAATGGCCGATCGCCGTGGAGGCCGCCGGACGCGTCCGCGCCGCGAGGCCGAAGGGGGGGTGCGGGTTTTGGCGGACGCCACAGCGGGGCCCCACGCGGCCCACGGGTACCTACCCCCCGGTAGGTACTACCCGAACGGATGCCACGGCGCGACTCGGAAAAGTCGCGATTCTCGACCGCGAAAACGGGGTCGAACTTGATTGACGTTCCGAACGGACGCCGGTGGGGGTTCCCGTTGGGGGTGGCTGCGTTTTCGCGTTGCGTTCGCCGAGAAATCAGGCTCGAAAGATCGCGAGATCGCTTGAACTCCGCGACCGAGCAGGCCGTCATGTGTCATCGCCCGCGATCGTGCGGGCCAAGGAGACCGGAACGATGAACGCCAAGCCCCAAGCGACGAAGACCAAGGCCCGCCAGCCGAGCGCCACCCAGACCTACGCGGCGCGGCGCACGGACATCGCCCGGCTGATCGACGTGCTGGAGATGCACCTGGAGATCAACGACCAGGCGCACGCCGAAGCCCCGGGCAACTGGGGCTTGGTGGGCAACCTCGAAAAGGTCCGCAGCGACCTGGTCAACCTGGTCGGGTTCATGGCCAACATGGAACCGGAGCACGTCGAGGACTTCCTGAACGACGCGGAGTGAACCGCGGGTCGCGCACGCGGCGTCGCGGGGAACCGCGGCGGCCACGCTTGCCGGGCGCGCTGTGCGCCGGGCCGATGGATTGACATGAAGGAGACTCGCATGAGCACGAAGAAGACCGGTCCTGCCGCGCGCAAGGGTTCCAAGGGCAAGGGGAGCGGGAGCACGGAGAAGCTCCGGAAGGCCGCGCTGGCCGAGATCAAGGACCGCATCGACGGGAAGCCCGCCAGGGCGAAGAAGGCCACCAAGGAAGCCAAGCCCAAGCGCGTCAGCGCCCTGGACGCGGCGGCCCAGGTCCTTGCATCGAGCTCGGCCCCGATGCGGGCCAAGGAGCTGATCACCGAGATGGCTTCCCGCGGGCTCTGGACCAGCCCCGGAGGCAAGACCCCGGAGGCAACGCTGTATGCCGCAATGACCAGGGAGATTGCGACCAAGGGAGACGCCGCACGCTTCCGCAAGGCCGATCGAGGAACGTTCCAGGCGGCCTGATGCTCTTGATCCCCGCGGGTCCTTGATCGGACCGACGGGGTTTTTCAGATGGCAGATCAGACACGTCTCGACAGCTTGGCTTTCTTGCCCGTGAACTTCTCGTAGCGCTGCACGATGACGTCGCAGTACAAGGGGTCGAGTTCCATCAGGAACGCCCGGCGGCCCGTCTGCTCGCAGGCGATGAGGGTGGAACCGCTGCCGCCGAAGAGGTCCAGCACGTGCTCGCCCGGCTTGCTCGAGTACTCGATGGCGCGCTTGGCGAGCTCCACCGGCTTCTCGGTGAGGTGGACCATGGCGTTGGGGTTGACCTTCTTGACGCTCCACGTGTCGGGCACGTTGGCCGGGCCGAAGAACCGGTGCGCCGCCCCTTCATGCCAGCCATAGAAACACCACTCGTGGTTGCCCATGAAGTCCTTGCGGGTGAGCACCGGGTGCTCCTTGATCCAGATCACCGCCTGGGAGAAGTACAGCTCGTGCTTCTTGAGCACCGGCGGGTAGTTGGCGCAGTTGGCGTAGCCGCCCCAGATGTAGAACCCGCCGCCGGGGACGAGCACGCGCGCGATGTTGCCGAACCAGGCGTCCAGCATCTGGTCGAACGCCTCGTCGGAGACGAAGTCGTTGGCCAGGGGCCGGTCCTTGGCGCGCAGCTTCTTGTGCGTGGGCTTGGACTTCTCGGGGTAGCGGTGCAGGTCGGCGCTCTGCTGATCGCCCGCGCTGGCGTCCTTGCGCTGCGTCGCGCTGAACGAGGAGAGCCCCGCCGCGATGGCGTTGTTGGAGCGGGGCTCGACCTTCACGTTGTACGGCGGGTCGGTGTTGACCAGGTGGATCGGCACGCCTCCTAGCAGGCGGTCGACGTCCTTGGGGCTCGACGAGTCTCCGCACAGCAATCGGTGGTTCCCCAGCACCCACAGGTCGCCCGGCTTGGTGGTCGCCTCGTCCGGGGGCTCGGGCACGTCGTCGGGATCGGTCAAGCCCTGCGTCGCATCCGCGCCGCATGACAGCTCCGCCAGGTCATCGGTCGTGAAACCCAGCGAGTCCAGATCGGCCGCGTCAAGCTCTTTGAGCACGGTGGCCAGGGCCTGCTCGTCCCACGACGACAGCTCGCCCAAGCGATTGTCCGCGATCGCATACAGAGCCCGCTCGACGCCCGCCAGGCTCGACCGCACGACGTCGATGTGGGTCCATCCGAGTGAGCGTGCCGCCTCGAGCACGCCGTGGCCGGCGACGACCACGCCATTCTCGTCGACCACGATCGGCTTCTGCATCTTGAAGCGCGCGAGCGAGGCCGCCACCAACTCGATCTGCCGCGCGTCGTGACGGCGGACGTTCGAAGGGTCGGACCTCAGCGAATCGATTCGAACGCGCTCGGTCCGCAGTTTCTGGCCGGACATCCCGTCTCCGCCGCGGCTCGTGTTCGATGGATCGGCCGTCGAGCCTTCAACTCGAACGCGATCGGTGTGGAGCTGCTTGGTTGCCATGGGACCTCCTGTCTCCGTTCATGTGTCGTGGTGTCTCGCCCGAGGCCTGCCCGTGTCCGATCACGATCGAGATCTGCAGAGCTTCCAAGATCCGCTCCAGGTCGTTGGACCGGATGGCGCGCGAGCCCGAAAGCCACCGCCCGATCCGGAGCCGATGCACGCCCGTTCTCCGCTGCAGCTCTACGACGGTCATGCCACGACGCGAGAGCTCCCCGAGCACGATGGTTGCGATGCTGTTCTTTGCCACGACTTGTTTATCTGCCACCCGGGTTCGGGGGTTTGGTCTGGTGTTCCGCACCGGATCAATCCATGGGTTTGGCCGTCACATCACCATGGTTTGCACACGTTTAGGTGGAGGTGATCGGTCCATGGAGCGGAGGGCAGAACGATGCTCAGGCTGGTGCGCGACGACGACGACAGCCCGCCGGCGGCGCCTGCGGCGGGGGCGTACCCGACCAGCCTGATCGCCCGCGACGCGGCCGGGCGGGTGATTCTGGAAATAACCTTGGCCCCCGGGGAATCCCGTGGTACGGTGCCAGGCATGTCAGCCCCCGTTGCCACGTTCGGGGGCCCGCAGGGACGCGAGCCCGTTTCGTCACTCAGGATCGACGCCAGCGCGCCGACGGTCGCGGCGCTGCTGGACGACTTCGAGGCGGCCAAGAGAATCGCCGGCATCACCGACGGTCACGTCGACGACTGTGTCGGCGGCGTGAGGAGCGCCGCCACCGCGATGGGATGGGTCTTTCCCAGCCAGATCACGGAGGCCGACATCGTGCGCTGGCTCGAGCAGTGCCGGGCCCGGTCGCTCTCGCCGAAGTATCGCAACGACATCCGCGGCTACCTGCTGCAGTTCACGGCGTTCCTCGAGGCCCGGCACGTGATCGCCGCGGTGAATCCCAAGGCCGTGCCGCGGGCCCGCGTGCCGCGCACCAGGGCGAGGTATTGCCCATCGCGGGACGAGATGGTCGCGCTCATCATCGCCGCGTCGCTGGACTGGCGCAAGCGGGACCGCTGGCTGCTCTACCTGGTCGCGGCCACCACCGGCTGCCGCATGCGAACGCTCGGGCTCCTGCGCTGGGAGCACCTGCACCACGAGGACGGGCGGGCCTGGCTGGAGCTGCCGGCCGAGATCGTCAAGAACCGCTGCGACTCGCACGTGTGGCTGACCCGCGAGGCGTTCGAGCGGCTCGATCGATACCGCCAGGCGGGCGGCGGGCGCGAGGGCTTCGTGTTTGACCGCGTTCCGAAGCTCGACAGCTTCAACCGCGACCTGAAGACGGCGGGCCTGACAAAGAAGGGCGGAGCGCGCGGCACGTTCTCGCGGCACTCGCTGCGGCACTTCGCGTCGAGGTATCTGGCGTCGGCCGACGCGTTCGACCTGCGCGAGCGGCAAGCCCAGATGGGGCACCGCTCGGCCGAGATGACGAGGCGGACGTACGCGCACGCGGACCACGCGGCCCTGGGCGAGAAAATCTGGAATCTGCAACCGTTGCTGCCACCGGAGTTTACGGGCAATCGTGGTCGGCGGTCCCTAGGAAAGTGGCCGCTTGGACTTGACAAGGGGGGGCCATCTGGCCGAAAGTGTGGTGCCACGTTTGCGAGAGCACATGCCAATCCCCAGGACTCAATTCGAAACCCGCCCGTCGCCCGAGAGCGACCGAACGTGGCAGTTTGGCATGACCGGATTCCGGGCGGGTTTCGACGTGAGTCCGCAGACCCGGGAGATCCCTGGGTAGGCCCGACCGCGGGCGCAATCGTGGTCGGCGGTTCGAATCCGCCCACCCCGATTGCAGTAGATCGGAAGACATCGGCAGGTGTCGGAGCGTTCGGCGTTCACGAACAAATTCACTTGGTCACGTTATCCAGAGCTCTGCGGTCTGGTTCTGAACCGCGCCCAAGAACTGCCGCACCAAAGACCAGAAGCGCGAGGAGGGACGGCAACGGATGCGGGGCGGTTATCTGACGCGAGGATTCAGGAAGGGCTTCCGCAAGTCTCCACACCTTCTCGTTCCCGTCCTCGGCACAAGACAACGCTGCGATGCGCCGCTCAGCCTAAATCTCTCGCTCCAAGTAGATCAGCGATACCTTTCTCAACTGATCCTTGGCTGACTCGCTCCAGAACTCGATGAGCTCCAAATCGCGCTTCTTGCGTGCACCTGCATACTGGCTAAGGTCCAGCATGTACGCCTCAAAGATCCGGCCCTGCCGCGTGTTGACCGTGACTCGCGATCTAATGAGATGCAGCAGTTTCAAGTCAACCAGTTCGTGAATCTCACCAACGCGACTATCACGGATCTCCTTGTCGATGAGGAAGCAATTGCTGTTTGCTGTTTCGAGGCAGAACTTCCGCACGTTTTGGAATGCTTGGTCGAGGGTAGATTCATCCTCGTGGTAGGTGTCTCGTTTGAACTCTTCGCGCTTAGTCGGCTCGTAGTCGCCAGCGGCCGCATTGACGTCTTCTGCACCGATTCGATCTCCGCGAGCCGATCCCTGACCTCTTTCCTTTGCAACAATCACCGAACGCCTGAAGATAGCCAGAAAGTCCCGGGCCACCCCGCCGCTCGCCAAGACAAGTCTGTCAAGGCCGGTGTCCGTCACGAAATCGAGTCCTCCTGCGAACCCAACGCTTGTTGCCAGATTCGCTAGGATGCGCTGCAGGAATGCCTTCGCGATCAAGTACTTTTCAAGCGTGAGATCTAAGTCAATCTCGTCTGCATCGTCCCCCAGTTTCATCCCGAGCGGGGGGGATCCGTGAACATACCAACTCGAGCGATGCTTGATTGTTCCAACCTTTAGCCAAAGCCGATGACCTTTCGCGATCGAGTGCAGGTAGTCAACCACAAGAGGTTGCTCTTGACGGCGAAGGTGGTAGAGATCGTCGAGAATCAGATACGAGTCACCGCCCGACAACCCCCCCATCCGATCGAAGATGGCCTGAAACTCCATCACATGGCGACGAAGGAACTCCACCTTTGATCGCTTGAACGACTCGGTGTGCGTGGTGTGCGCTGTCGTCGCTCGCTCGTCCTTGCTGCGCAACGAGGCCGAGACGCTCGCGCCGCCACCCTTGATGCCGCCACCGATCGTACTGCCAACCGCCTCCTTGGTCGACGCTTCGTGCTCTAGTTTCCTTTCAATGTCGGCGTTGTCCTGAGCGTGAAGTTGCTCCTTTAGAGAACCAAGATGCTTGTCGATTTCGGCAATAAGCTCCAAGCACGACTTGCGGTCAAATGGTGGACGCGTCGGCTTGCCGCCGACCAGTCGCCTCCAGAAAGAAGTCTTGTTGGTTGGTGCGACTGCGGCGGTTTCCAGCCAACGCTTGAATTCCTCCAAGGTCTTTATCAGCACACTGATAAGCAGGTCTGGATAGCTGTGGCCCTTGAATGACTCCAAGTCCACCCAAGCCATCGGGCGCCTGTCCTGGCTCAGTGTTGTTGCGGCCTTACGGAGCAATGACGACTTTCCCGAACCTCTTCTCCCAAAGACGAAGTGGTGGCGTTTGCTGGTCGCGCGACGCAGTGCGTCCTCGGCCGGCTCAACGAAAAATTGGACTCCCTCCTGAGTCGATCGCGTAGCTTCCTCGACCAACGTGAGGAGGCGTTGCATTTCATTGGATTCGATGGCTCGGCTGGGCATCGTGATAGTATACATGAAGCCGGCGCGAGCATCACGAGATGCCGTGCGAGCCAGCCCGGAGTTGAGAACGGACGTCCCAGTTGTGCTCGGCGCGGCTTGGTCGTTCGGGAGGTGTAGGTGCCTGCTTCTGTCTCACGCACCGCAGACCTCGGTGAGGCTTTCGAGTTCGGTTTGGATCGGACCGAATTGGCTCAGGCCCTCTACTTCACCCTCACCAACTTCCCCTTCCTCTTCACGATGTTCTTGTAGTCCCACTGGATTTCGATCGACTTGGCGAGCCAGCGCTTCAGGTCCTTGGCCGAGATCTGGTCGGCCTTGGTGAAGCGTGCCTCCGCGGCCTTGAAGCTGCCCTCGGGCGCGAGGCCCGGCTCGTCGAATGACTGGCCGCTCCAGAAGAGCAGGCGGATGCCGTCCTTCAACTTGCTGTAGCCGACGATGGGGTTGCCGTCGAGAAACCAGACGGGGTGGCGGTGCCACACCTTGTTCTCCGCGCCCTTGAGGTGGCGGCTGATCGCCTTGGCGAGCGCGTCGCAGATGCGTCGATCCTCGGGAGATTGCTGCTGGTTGTACGCGAGCGTGTCCTCGTGAATCGGCATGGTGTTCTCCGTTGAGTCGGCGTCCAGTGTACCTGAGAGGGCTGATACGCTTTCGCATGAGCCAGTCCTTCTGGAACGAGCGATACGGGAGCAACGAGTGCGTGTATGGCGACGCCGCCAACGAATTTCTCGTTGCGATGGCGGATCGGTGCGCTTCGCGTGGGCGGGCGCTGGACATCGGCGCTGGGGAAGGGCGGAACGCGCTGTTCTGGGCCGCCCGCGGGCTGGATGTGCTCGCGGTCGATCAGAGCGAGGTCGGAATGCGCAAGGCGCAGGAGCTGGCTCGGAAGCGCGGGCTGTCGCTGCGCACGCTGGCGGCCGACCTGCGCGAGTTCCAGGGCGAGCCCGCGGCGTTCGACGTGGTGAGCTCGATCTTTGTTCACCTGCCGGCCGACTTGCGGGCGCTGGTACATCGGCGCGTGGCGACGTGGCTGAAGCCGGGCGGCGTGTTCATCCTCGAGGCGTATGGGCCGGAGCAGCTTGCTCGCGACACCGGAGGGCCGAAGGATGCGGCGCTGCTCGCGCCGCTTTCGGAGATCATCGGTGAGTTGGCGGGCCTGAAGATCGAACACCAGGCCGCGTTGGTGCGGGACGTGAAGGAAGGCAAATTCCACAGCGGAGCGGCGGACGTGGTGCAGGTGCTGGCGCGGAAGGTGTGAAGCAAGTAGACTTTGTCCATGGACGAATGGACCCCGCCGAACTCTCAGTATCCGCCTCCCAAGCCCGGCGAGCCTGCACTGCACGCGGCCGCACGGCTGGGCGATCACGCGAAGATCCGCGAGGTTGTCGCTGGGGGCGCGCCGATCGACGCGGTCTTTGACATGGGGCTCGACCCCGGCGCCTATCCGAGCGAGATGTCGGCGCTGATGGTCGCGGCGGGGTCTGGAGATGGCGCGAGCGTAGCCACGGTGCGTCTCCTCCTCGAACTCGGCGCTGATCCGACCCTGCGCACGCGATGGTGGAGCGCCGCGACATGTGCCTGCCAGGGGCTGGGCTGGAACTATCGCCCGGGCGGCGACACGGAACGATTGGAGCTGCTGTTGAGCATGGGGAGTCCGCTGCCGACGAATGCCTCGTCAGCCAATCGGGTGCTTTGCAAAGCTGCCGAGAATGGAGATGCGGCGCGGTTGCGAGTGCTGCTGAAACACGGGCTCGACGCGCGTGGGTACTTTGACCCCGAAGAGGCGAGGAAAGGCCACCTTGCGATGGTGCAGATGATGGAGTCGCAGCGGGCCGCCCATCCAGGGTTATTCCCCAAGCTGTCGGGAGAGATTCAAACGTCGATGGACGAGACGATGAGGCAACTGGAGGCCGAGCGGCTTTCGGAGTGCATGTCGGCGCCGTCCAGCTTTCAGATTCCCTTGTTCTGCGCGGCCGAGAGCGGGAGCGAGGAATGTGTGCGGATGCTGCTGGACGCTGGCGCCGACCCGATGCAGCGTGACGACTGCAAGCAGACGGCGATGTACTACGCCGCGTCGCTGGGCGTGATCCGCGTGCTGATGAATGCAGGGCTTCCGATCGAGGATCAGGACAAGTACGGATGCGGCCCGTTGTGCAACGCAATGAGCGATGGAGAGGACGGTATCGAACGCATCCGTGCGTACATCGATGCGGGGGCAAACGTGAACGCGGTTCACGATCGCGGATACACCGTTTTCATGTCGGCGATCGGATCATCGCGCCATCCGTCGGTGTATCGCCTGCTCGTGGAGCGAGGCGCGGATCCTCACGTGGTGTCTGAACTGGGGTACAACGCGTGGCATGCCGCGATCGACGTGAGCGGCGAGGCGAACAGCGAGGAATCGGTCCGGGCAATCTTCTCGTATCTCAAGGAGCTTGGGGTCGATCCGGAGCACCGGAATAACCTGGGAGAAACGCCGTTGGCGTACGCGATCAGCCGCGGGACCGGGATTGAAGTACGAGAGTTATGCGCGGCCGGTGCGAATCCGAATGCTGTGTGCGAGTTCTATCGATGCGGGAACGATGCATGTAAGTCGGCCGAACTGTCGCTGCTGTTCCACGCGGTGTTCGGAACCGGCATCGACAAGGACGTGAAGACCGACGCCCTCCTTCGCGCGGGGGCCACCCCTTCGGCCAAGGACACCGAGGGGATTACGGTGCTGGGGCGGGCCGTCGCGGAGCTCTGCGCACAAGCCGCGGACTACCAGGGGACATATCGGCGGTTCTTCGAAGGGCTTCGCGCGGCCACCGCCGCCTTTGCAGAGCTTCCCAACGAGCGAGAACCGTTCATCGCAACAGTGGAGCCGCCGTTCGCTGAGTATGTGAACGAGTTTGCAGCCGCGACTCCGCTCGCCGACAGCGATGAGTTTGCTGAGAAGCACCGCGCGGCGATCGTGGGTTGCATCTGCTCGCTCGCGTCGTACGAATGCTGGGCGTGGTGGGCCGCGAGGCCGTCCAAGGACGACGAGCACTCCGGCGCGAGCGCACGCTGACTTGGTAAGCTCGCAGTGCTGAATTTGACGAGGTGTGCGTCACGCTGCGGCGGGCGGTGATGGTGTACTTCTGGGTGTGAGTACGGCCGCAACCAGCCCCAGGACGATCAGGCCCACGACGCCGGCGCCCGCGTCGGTGAAGAGCATGGCCTTTTCGCCCCCCTTGGTCTGGGCCCACGCGAGCACCAGGCCCATGTACGTGATGGGGGTGTTGGAGAGGCTGGCGAACACGTTGTACTTCGTGGCCGCCGCGCCCTTGCCGATCGCGTCGAGCACGAAGCCTGTGAAGGCGGTGTACGACATGCCCACGACGAAGGCATAGACGAGCGAGTACACAACGTAATTGGTCTTGGTGAAGGGCGACATCGCCATGCCAGCGGAGATGGCGGCCATGAGCAGCGCAACGCCGGCGTAGACCTTGCGAGAATTGATGCGGGCGCACACCTCGCCCGCGAAGAGGCAACCGATCCCGGAGATCACGCCGTTGAGCGTGCCGCTCACGAGCGCGACGGTGTCCTCGGTCGCGCCCCATTTGCCCGCGACCTCGGCCTGGGCGAGGACGCTGGTGGCGGCCCCGGTGTTGATGGGAAGCAGGCACAGCGTGCCGCAGAGCAGGCCCGCCCGGGTCTTGATCATCTGCCACAGATCGACCAGAACGCCGAGCATGGCGCGAGGCAGCGACCCGGCGCGGGCTTCCGCGGCGACGTCCGGCATGCAGAGCAGCGCGAGCGAGCCGACGAGGAACGCGACGCCGAGGATCGCGCCGGACATCCACGCGCTGGGAAGGTGGGTGGCGAGCCAGAGGCCCGCTCCGCCTCCCAGACCGCTTCCGCCGAGGTTTCCGGCCTGGAACCACCCGCCGACACGCCCTCGCTGCTCGGGCGGTGTGATGTGGGCCATCAGGCCCTCGACGCTCATGCCGAGGAACGTTGATGCGAGGTTCGCGACGAAGATCACGACCTCGAGCAGGTGCATGTTGCCCTTGCTCATCGCGATCGCGCTCATGGCGGTGATGCCGATCGCGCTCAGCACGACCGAGATGAGATACCAGCGCTTTCGCGTCAGCGTCGTGTCCGCGATCGGCGCCCAGAGGTACTTCCACATGTGGGGGAACATGCCGGCGGCGACGAGCAGCGCCCCGTCCTCGACCGACAGGCCGTTGCGGGTGCAGAGGAACGCCATGGAAACGCTGACGAAGCCGCTCATCGCGCCGAAGGGGATGATGAGGGCCGCGAACGCGGATGGATGCGGGCGGCGGAGGTCGTGCGAGGGCGACGCTTGGGCGGATTCGGACATACGGCGCGGGCTCCCGTGCCCGCCCAGCGACCGTCGCCTTGCGGGGTGGGTGGAGCGTATCAGAACCGGAGCGGCGTGCCGCTATTTGCCCGCGGGGTCGACGAAACGTCGAGCGACGTTGAGGGCGCGGAGCATCGGGCGCTTTTTGTCCTGGTGGGCCGACATGCGACGGAGCACGCCGTCGAGGAATCGCACCGCGTCGGCGATGTACGGGCCTTTGTTGAGCATGACGCACTCGGCGCGTTCGGACATGGCGGCGTCGGTGACCTCGGCCCGCGAGACTCGCCCGGTCTTCGCGAGCGATTCGAGCACCTGCGTCGCCCAGATCACGGGCACGTGGGCCGCCTCGCAGAGCCAGAGGATCTCTTCCTGCACCTCGGCGAGACGATCAAAGCCGCACTCGACCGCGAGGTCGCCGCGGGCGATCATCACGCCGGCGCACGGGCCCTGCAGCGCCGCGAGCAACAGCGACGGGAGGTTCTCAAAGGCGCGGCGAGTCTCGATCTTTAGTACGGTGCCAAGACGCTCGCCGCCTAGCCCGGCCAGGCGCGAGCGAAGGTCGGCGATGTCGGCGCTGGACTGAACGAACGACATGCCGACCATGTCCGCGCAGCGAGCGACCACGGGCAGGATCGCGATGTCGTCCGCGGTGAGGCCCGCGACGCGAACATCGGTGTCGGGGAGATTGACGCCCTTGTCGGCCGCGATGCGAGAGCCCTCGCTGAGCGCGCTGGTCACCTCGAGCTCGATCGAATCCGAGCCCACGGCGCGGATTACGGCGCCCACCTTGCCATCGTCGAACCACACGGTCTCGCCAGGCTTGGCGTGCTCGAAGGCCTCGGGGAGCGTGGTCGTGATGATCGCGGGCGACGATCGGCCTGCAGAGCGGCTGACGCCCGGATGACGCGAGAGCAGCAGGCGATCGCCCGGACGAACGAGAATCGTCTGCGGCAGGGCGGGCAATCGCCCGGCACGGCCACGCGCGATCGACTGCTTCCGGTGCATGAGCTCGAGGCGTGCGCCCGAGGTCAGATAGACCGTGCGGTCGCACGTCGCGACGCACGAGCCGTCGGCGCGACGCTCGGCGATGATGAGACGCCGGCGTCGCTCGCGTGCGTCGTACAACTCGACAATGTCGCCAACGCCCGCCTTGTTCAGAAAGTCCGCGGGGACGGGGATTGCGGGCGTCGTGTCGCCGGCGGGCCGGGCGACGCCGGTCGGGAGCAGGATCGCCTTGGCGGGCGTCGTCACCCGCCCGAGCACGTCACGCCGCGGACGCAGACGCATCACCTCCGGGCCGGGCTCGATCTCGCCCGTGCGCAGTTTCGGGCCGGCGAGGTCGATCAGCACGCGGCAGTGCATGCCCAGGCGATCGGCGACCGTACGCACGAGGCTTGCCATGTGCTCCCAGTGCTCCGGCGCGTCGTGCGCGGTGTTGATCCGCGCGACCGTCATGCCCGCGCCGAGCAGGGACTCGACGAGCGACTCGTCGTACGCGGCCTCGGAGGGCAGTGTCACCATGATGCGGACGGCACGCCCCTCGGGCGCGGGGCCCAGCAGCGCTTCGGCGCGGGCCAAGAGCAGCGAACGCCCGTGGACGGCGCTGACCTCGCTGCTCTCGAAGCGAGCGTGGCCCATGCCGTCCAGCGATGCGAGCGCCGATGCGACGGCGGAGAGATTCGCCAGAACGTGCGATTCGTTACGCCCCAGCGACGAGAGTCCGAGCTGCGCCAGGGCGTGCTGCAGGTCGCGGAGGTCGTTGCTCCGGAGTGCGAGGTAGTGGACGAGATTGCGGGCGCTGCGCCGCCGATCCTCATCCAGCCGATCGAAGTGCGGTGTGTGCTCCTGCTCCATCGCCGTGCAGGCGTGACGCAACGATTCAACGCGGGAGAGCAGGGAGCGAAGGTCGGCGTCGACGATGCCGCGATTGAGGTCGCGGAGCAACGCATCGGAGGAAGGCGAGCACGGGAGCGGAGGCGAACTCATTCCGAGGCAGGGTAGCCGTCGCGGATCGGCAAGTGGCGGTGGGGGCGGCGTGGTTGACTCATGCGAACGGCGTGCGAGCGGAATGCGGACGCTTTGCGCACGCGCAGAACCCGGTCGTTCGGCTTCAGTCATCGTCATCTTCGCGTTCCTCGTGCGAGTCTTCGCGCGAGCGGCGTTCGGGCTCTCGCTGATCGCTCTGGGTGTCACGAACGCGTGCGCCTTCGTGCTGTTCACCGTCTTCGCCCTCGGCTTCGCCGAGTACCAATGTGACGGAAGTGAACGGGAGCGTCGTGCTCTGAGTCGCGGGGTTGTACGCGCGAGCGAGCATGAAGGCCCACCCGCCGACGATCGCGAGGAAGAGCAACGCCGCGAGCGGGCGAGACGTGCGGATGCCCTCGCCCTCGGCGGCGAGCTTCTTTCCGTGGATCATGGAGAGGGCGATCGGCTCGTGATGACGGATGGTGTGCGCGATCACGCCGAGGATGTGCAGACCCGTGACGCCTAGGAGCGCGTACACGCTCACCTCGTGGATCTCTTTGACGCCCTTCACGCCCTGCGCGAGCGCGATGCCGGAGCCAGCGATGACGAGGATCAGCACCAGCATGGCGATCGTGGCGTACGCGGCCCCGGGGTTGTGCCCGGCGAAGCGGGGGGCCCCGCCGAGGACAGCCCCGCGCAGGTAGGAGAGAAGCGAGCGGGGAGAGAACGCGAGGGAGGCAAGGCGCGCGTGACGGGTGCCAACGAAGGCCCAGATGATCCGGAGCACGACCATGAGACCCATGACCAGGCCGAGGATCGAGTGGTAGGGGAAGAGAGAACTGTGCTCGCCGAGCGCGAGCGAGATGACCGCGGCACCGACCAGCGCACCTGTCAGCAACCAGTGCCACAGCCGGATGGGCAGGTCCCAGATGAGTTGCTTCGTGGATTCAAGCTTGATGATCGCATTGGTCAAGTCGCACCTCCGACATACGCGAACTCCGTCCGGAAGAACGCCGTCATTGTGCGTTGATTCCGTATCGGCACGGATTGTTTTCGGGTTGGTGAGCATTCGCGGTCGAATTGGTGAATTCACATCACATGAGACTCGGTCGCATCTCGATTTGCGATCGAGTCGCAATGCGCGGTACTGGTGCGAGGAATGCGCGTGTGTGATCCCAAAAGAAAAAACCCCGGGCATTTGCCCGGGGTTCACAGGATTCTCACGAGCCCGGAATTCAGAACCAATCGTCGCGATCAGCGGGGCGGCGGCTCGGAGCCTGCGGCCCGCTCTTGCCGGAGTTCATGGTCTTGCCGCGAAAGTTCTTGAAGGACTTGTTGCCGGACGCCTGCGACTGGCGCGGCTCCAGCGGGAATGGCGCACGCGAATCGGCCGGGGCCGCCGCGGGCTTCGATGCGTAAGCCTTGCCGCCCGAGTGGCCAGCGCTCGCCTTGGCCTTGTGCGGCGCGGCGTGTGGGTGGTGGGGCTTCGCGGGGCGGTGATTGTGCATGGGCGGCGTTGGTTGGGCCGGGATGTGCTCCGGCGATGAACGCGTCGGTGCGTGCACCGGCTTTGCTCCATGCTGCGGCCTGGACGGGCGGCGGTCTCGCGTGTCCCGGGAATCGCGCCGGTAGTCGAGGTTCATCTCGCGGAGCATGTCGCGGTCGGTCGCGTTGGGATGCTCGAATCGAGAATCGCCGTTGGGTGAGAAGTTCGCCGGGAAGTCGCTCGTCTTGATGGGCTTACCGGTCGTGCGTTCGATGGCGCGGAGGAGACGTCGCTCCGCCGGATCGCAGAACGCGACCGCGATACCGGTCGCGCCGGCGCGTCCGGTGCGCCCGATGCGATGCACATAGGCCTCGGGCTCCATGGGCAGGTCAAAGTTGAAGACGTGCGTTATGCCGTCGACGTCAAGCCCGCGGGCGGCGACGTCGGTCGCGACGAGCACGCGGTTGCGGCCCGAGCGGAAGCTGTCAAGGCTGCGCTGGCGCTGGCTCTGGTTCTTGTTTCCGTGGATGGCGACCGCCGCAACGCCCGCCTGCTCGAGCTTCTTGCAGACGCGATCCGCGCCGTGCTTGGTGCGCGTGAACACCACCGCGCGGCGGACCGTGGTGTCTGAGACGAGTGTCTCCAGGAGCGCCTGCTTCTGGAACTGCCCGATGTAGTACACCGACTGCTCGATCATGGGGGCCGCCGACGCGACGGGTGTCACCGCAACGCGAGTGGGATTTCGGAGCAGGCTCGCCGCGAGCTTCTCGATCTCGCGTGGCATGGTGGCGCTGAACAGCAGGGTCTGACGCTCGCTCTTGATGTGACCCGCGATCTGGCGGATGGGGTTGATGAAGCCCATGTCGAGCATGCGGTCGGCCTCGTCGAGCACGAAGGTCGTGATGCCGCTGTAGTCGATGAGGCCCTGCTCGGTGAGGTCGATGAGTCGGCCGGGCGTGGCGACGATGACATCAACGCCGCGCTGGAGCGAGCGTTCCTGCATGCGCTGGCTCACGCCGCCGTAGATCACCGCGCCGGAGAGACGGGTGTGCTTGCCGTAGGTCTTGAAACTGTCGGCGATCTGCGTGGCGAGCTCGCGCGTAGGGGAAAGGACGAGCACTCGCGCCTTCTTGATGTGCGAGGTCGCCATCGGCGCGGGGGATTCGAGCAGGCGATGGATGATCGGCAGCGCGAACGCGGCGGTCTTGCCCGTGCCGGTCTGGGCGCAGCCCAGCACATCGCGCCCCGCGAGCACGAGCGGGATCGCCTGCGCCTGGATCGGCGTTGGGGTCGAATAACCCTCGTCGGCGAGCGCCCGCATGATGGGCTCGGCGAGGTTCAGGCCGGTGAACGTGGTGGTGGAGGGGGAAGCGGACGAGGTGGACGGGGACGGAATCGGCGTAGACAAAGCATGAACTTTCCCGGCCGACGCGAAGACCGCGGCGGACCGAAGTATGGGACGAACCTCGCGATTTTGATGCTGGGTCCCGTTCGCCGTCATGGCGGGTTCGGGGCCAGGTGCGAGAGCCGGCCGTGCGACAGACGCTCATCCCGCGACGTGCGGGCGGCGTTCTTGCCGCGAAACTCCCTTTCTGGATCGGTCTGGCGCCTTTGCACGCATGAACGACCCGGGGCTCCCGGCAATGCCAGAGTATAGGCAGGGAGTCGGTAGGACATCGACGGGCATCAATATGCCGGCTTCGGAGCCCGCCGCAGGGCGGGTAGGAGACCGCAGAAAGGGCTCGAGAATTTTCCGTGTGACCTGCGTGAGCCGTGCGGGCAAGTGTCGCTTTCCCAGTGCGGACACGTCGTCCGACACCGAACACGAAACGCGATCCACCGCACGAACACACGAAGGAGCAGAAGACAATGAACCGTTCCACCCTGATCGTCGGCCTTGCCAGCCTCACCCTCGCCGCCGCCGCCGGCGCGGCCAACATCCCCGGCCTCTATCCGACCGGCTCGAACGGCTCGGGCGGCACGCTGGGCGACGGCGCCTCGGACCTCTTCTACTCGGTCCTCAGCAGCAATAACACCTTCTACAACAGCAACCCTCAGGGCACGGTCATCAAGCAGGCCAACATCCCGTGGGTGTGGTTCCCCAACACGACCTCGGCCCGCTGGATTTACGACAACGCGGACGGCAACGTGAACCCGGGGGCGACCGTCACCTTCCGTCTCACGTTTAATCTCACGGGCTACAACCCGAGCACCGCGGTGCTCTTCGGCGCCTCGGCCGCGGACGACACGGGACAGATCTTCCTGAACGGCAATCTCATCGGCAACTGCGGGCCGTACTCGACTCCGACGCCGTTCTCGGCGAATTCCGGCTTCCTGCCGGCGGTCAACACGCTCGACTTCGTGGTGCAGGACATCGGCGGTGCGATCTCGGGCCTGATCGTGCCGGACATCGGCGGGCATGTGGACAAGCTCCCCACGCCGGGGGCGGCCGCCCTGCTCGGCCTCGGCGGTCTGGTCGCGTCGCGACGCCGCCGGGCCTGACGCCCAAGGTCCCATGATCTGATCTCTCTCCCGATCGGTCACTCTCCCCGATCGGAACCTCTCTGAAACTCTCCGATGACAACCCCGGCGGAAACGGGGTTGTTGTCGTTGACGAACCGGGCGATTCTGGCATCGATGAAGTCGTGGCGACGCTCGCTGGAACGCCGCCACAGTGAATCGCCGCGCGCAACCGCGGCGAGGAAGATCTATTTGACCCGCTCCGGCAACTCGAGACGCTGCGATCGGCAGCATCGCTCGAGTGGGTCAGTGCGCCTTGGCGCCCGTCAGCTGGTCCAGCGCCGCCGCGACGGCCGGAACATACGTGAACATCGGCCCGCCGCCCATCATCACCGCGACTCCCGCGGCCTCCATGATCTGTTCGGGCGTCGCGCCGGCTTCCAGACACTTCTGCACGTGGAGATAGATGCAGGGCTCGCAGCGTGCCGCCAGACCGATGCCCAGCGCCACCAGTTCCTTTTCACGCACCGAGAGTGCGCCCTCCTTCATGAGCGAGCCGAAGAACGCGCCGAACGCCTTGGGGATTTCCGGGTTGCGGGCCTTGGCGGCGTTTGAATTGGAGGGCCAGTTCTCAAAGAAGTGCTTCGGATTGGGGACCATGGGCTGAACTCCTGAATGGGGAACGCTGATACCGACCGCCCTTTCGTGGCCATGGGAGCCAGAGAAGTTCCCGTGATGGGTGGAAAGTCACGGTCGCAGGGTCACCGACAGAAAATGGCGGCACGGGAACCTGTCGGGCCGATGGAGACTCCAATGAAGCAGCACGCCGCGGGTGTCGGCGTGGCAAGGAGCGATTCATGACGAATCCGCTGAAGAGTCCGCGATGGTCTCCCTATGTCGTGGGGGCCGGAATCGGCGTGCTGAGCTGGGCGACGTTCTATTTCATGGGCAAGGCTCTGGGCACCAGCACATCGTTCGTGGGTGCGGTCGAAGCGGGTGTGTGCACCATCGCGCCCGAGCATGTCGAGCAGAACGCCTACTTCCTCAAGGAGTACGGCGCCAAGGCCGCGGACGGCACGCAGACCTTCAAGCCGATCTTCGACTGGCAGATGGCCCTGGACGTGGCGCTGGTGATCGGCGCGATGCTGGCGGCATGGCTGGGAGAAACGCTCAAGGCCGAATGTGTTCCCACCGTCTGGAGCGAGCGGTTCGGACCGTCGGTCCCCAAGCGGTTCGCCGCGGCCTTCCTGGGCGGCGCGATCCTGCTCTTCGGGGCTCGCATGGCGGGCGGGTGCACGAGCGGGCACGGCATCTCCGGCGGCCGGCAACTGGCCGTATCGAGCTGGACATTCTTCATGAGCATGTTCGCCAGTGGTGTGGTGACGGCGTTTCTTCTGTTTGGCCGCGGCGGGCGCGGGGAGGTGAAGCATGCTTAGCAACTTCTTCGCCGATCCCAGGACCCTCGCGCTGGGCGCGGTCACGGGATTCGTCTTCGGATTTCTGCTCCAGAAGGGCGGCGTCACCCGCTACAACGTTATCGTCAACCAGTTCCGCTTCCGCGACTTCACCGTGCTCAAGACCATGCTCACGGCGATCGTGGTCGGCTCGATCGGCATCTATGCCATGCTCCAGATGGGCCTCATCAAGGGCCTCTCCGTCAAACCCGCGGAACTCGCGATGAACGCGGGCGGCGGTGTGATCTTCGGCGTTGGGATGGTGCTGCTGGGCTATTGCCCGGGCACCGCCTTGGCCGCGATCGGCCAGGGCTCGCGCGACGCGATCGTCGGCGTGCTGGGCGGACTCGTCGGCGCGGCGATCTATGCGGAGGCCTACCCCGCAATCTCCCGCACCATCGAGCCGATCGCCAAGTATGGCAAGATCACGTTCCCTGAGATCATGGGCGTCTCCCCCTGGTTCGTCATCGGGGCACTTGCCTTCGTGGCCCTGGTCGTGTTCGTGCTGATCGGGAAGCGAGAGGCGAAAGCGGCGGTCGCTGGGTAGTGCGGGAATCCGTGGGATCGCTCCGAAGGAGATCACGTATGAGTTGTCCGCTGAATTGCCGGAACGTCGGGGTGGTCGATCGCATCGCCCGGTTGGTGCTGGGTATCGCGGGAGTCTTCTTGGCGTTCACCCGGTTTGACGTGATGAATGCCACGCCGCTGGGCTTCGCGCTCGCGGCGTTCGGCGCGATCATGCTGCTGACTGCCGCGATCGGCACGTGCCCGCTCTACATTCCGTTGAAGCTCACGACCTGCCGGGCCAAGCCGGAGTAGTTCTTCGAGGGGCGAGCCACTGGCTCATGGCAGTTCGCTATTGCTCCGGGCTGGCGGAGGTCCGCTTGCCGCGCGAGAGCAAGAGCGATCGCTGCTCCATCGCCGCGGATTCGTTGAATTGGTCGCCGAGACTCGCGCGGTGAGACTTGATCTGCGCTTCCATGTTGCCGCCGATGTGCCGATTGAAGTGGCGAAGGTCCCAGGTAATTGTGGTACCGATGGAGTTGGTTGCCAGGAGATGCCGCCCGGACTTGTCAAAGTCCATCGCCCACGCCTCCCAGCCGTCGAGCGCCTCCAGCGTGAGCACGGGCGTGTTTTGTGGAAGAGAGAGATCCCACAGCATCAATCGGCCGTCGGCGCCGCACGACGCGAGGATGTCGGGTTCACGCGGGCGGAACTCCAGCCCCGTGATCAGGCCGCGGTGGCCCTCGAGACGTCGCAACGTCTTGCCGGTCGCAACGTCCCACACCCAGATCGCGCGATCCCAGTTGCCGCTGAGCACCTTCGTGCCGTCGGCGGAAAAGCGGATCGTCCACGGACAGGAGTTGGGCGATTCGCATTCACGCACGAGCTTGCCGGTCTCGGCGTCGAACAGGCACACCATGTTGCGGCGTGTGGTCGTGGCGATCAGCTTGCCGTCCGGGCTGTATCGTGCCGCGAGCGGCTCGAAGCCGTCGCTGGGGATCTTGAGGCGGACTTTGCCGCTGGGGAAGTCGAGCACCTTGAACGACAGGTCGGCCGCCGAGACGGCGATACGTGAGCCGTCCGGGCTGAATCCGATCCCGTCGTTCGTCACCATGCGATATTGCGGAAAGGACGCGATCGTGCGCCGGTTTTCCAGATCGACGAAGAGGAGCGAGCCGTCCGCCGACGCGGCGGCGGCGAGAGGCGCCGTCGGCGAGAGCGAGATCGCGCGAACGCGCCGCGGCAGGCGTCCGATCGTGGTGATGACATTCCCGTCCGGGCTCGTGAGCAGCCGAAGGCCGCCGTCGGAATCACCTGCGAGGAGATTGCCGTCGAGCGTGAATCGGATCAGGGTCCGTGTCTTGTCGGGCACCTCGATGCGGGTTCGCCCCGACGCCGGGTCGATGTCCCAACCTCGGACCGTCAAGCCGATGTTGGTCCAGATGTGCCGTCCGTCGGACGAGACCGCGATGTCCCGACCGCCGGCGGTGAGTGAGTACGCCGCCGAGACTCGCTTTGACGCCAGGTCCCAGATCTGCAGATACCACCAGCCGACGGTCGCGAGGCTCTTGCCGTCGGGCGTGAAGTGCGCGTCGTTGATCGTGCCGTTCGGCGCGTCGAGCGTCGTGAGCAACGCGCCGGTCCTGCTGTCATACAGCCTGGTCAGCCGCGAGATGCCGCACACAGAGAGCATCGCGCCGTCGGGCGAGTAGTCCAAACGGGGACTTCCCTCGTCCGGGACAGAGAATTCGTTGGAGACCACGAGCGTGTCGGCCGAAACAACCCTGACCTTCTGATCGCCCGATCCGATCGCAAACTCGCGCGACGTCGGGCTTGCCGCGATGCCGCGGATGCGAACGACGCGCCCGGTTTCGACCGGCGGCATGGACACCAGCAGCAGGGGGGAATCAACCGCCGTGGTGTCGTAGAGGAAGAGCGAACCGTCGCCGCAGGCCACCAGCAGGCGATCGGCGTCCTTGCTGAACGCTGCGTCGAGCACGGTGCTCCCGGATTCGCGGAGCGTGCGGACTTCCTGGCGGGTGTCTGGATCGACGATCCAGAGCCGCCCCTTCGTGTCGCCCACGACGAGATTGCCGCCGGGATGAAAGACAATCGCGGTGGTCGACCCGCCGTGCCCCTTGATCTCCGAGGTGCGCTCGTAGGTCGAGGTATCCCAGACCGTCGCGGCCGGCTCGCTCGAAGTCATGGCGATCGCCCGCCCGTCAGGACGGAGCGCCAGCCGATTGATCGAACCCGTTCCCGGCTCGATCGTCGCCTCGCTGCGCGCGTTGGAATACAACTCCCAGAGCGCGTAAAACGTCTGCCGCGAATCGAGATTCCGCAAATGCTCTGGCCACAGCAGGGCCTCGGCGCCGCTCAAGTTGCCCGAGAGCCCGAGCAAACGCCCGCGCTCAATGCTGCTGTACGAGAGCTGGCGACGCAGTTCCGCGGCGCTGGTGTCGGCCCGCTCCTTTTCGCGGGTCGCGACCGCGAGAGCATCCTGCGCCGATCGCTTCGCCGATGATTCCGATTCGGCCAGGGCCGCGTTCTCGTGGGCCTGGTTGTTGGCGTAGAGAGCGAATCCGATGAGCGCGAACAGGAAGAGGATCGCCGCCGCCACCGCCCCGCGGTACCGGTTGAGCTGGGTGCGCAGCACATACAGCGCCGAGTCCTGGCGCGCCGCGATCGGGCGCCCCTCGAGATACGCCCGCAAGTCCGCAGCGACCTCCGCCGCGCTCTGGTAACGGCGTGATTTGTCCTTCGACAGCGACTTGCCCACGATCGTCTCGATATCGCCTCGCAGCGAGCGATCGATCACGCTCAGCCGCATCGGCGCCTCGTCGCTGATCAATCGGGCGGCCTCGGGGAGCGATCGCCCGCGGAACTCGTGCGGGAGCCTCCCGGTCAGAAGCTCATACAGAACGACGCCCATCGAGTACACGTCGGATCGCGTGTCGATGTCGTCGGTGTCGCCGGCGATCTGCTCGGGGCTCATGTAGGGGAGCGTGCCGATGATCTGGCCCACGCTGGTCTGCATCGTGGTCACGCCGATATCGCGATCGGTGGTGCGTGCCACGCCGAAGTCGAGGATCTTGGTCTGGCCCGTATCGTCCGCGAGGATGTTCGCGGGCTTCAGGTCGCGGTGGATCACTCCGCACATGTGCGCGTGGTGGAGCGCGTCGCACACCTGGGCGGCCAGCGCGAGGCGTTCGCGTGTGCCGAGCTTGCGCTCTTCCGCGTGCTTGGTGATCGCCTTGCCGCGCACCAGTTCCATCGCGATATAGGGGTGCGCGGTGCCGCTCTGCGAGTCCTTGAACGTGCCCGCCTCGTACACCTGCGCGATGCCGGGGTGCTGCAGCTTCCCGAGCAATTCAGCCTCAAACTCGAAGCGACGCACCAGGCGGTCTGAGCCCACGCCGCGACGCATGACCTTGAGCGCGACGGTCCGGCGCGGACGCTCCTGTTCGGCGAGGTACACCACGCCCATGCCGCCCTGGCCCAGCACGCCCTGCACCGTGTAGTTGCCCAGGCGACGGTCGGGAGGCAGAAGCAGTTCATCGCCCTTGAGCGCCGTCGCGCCGATCTGCGTGAGCAGGCTCAGCCCCGGGGCGGCCTTGGAATCCATGAACGACGACCCGCCCGGCTGATCGATCTCCTCCTGGTGTTCGAGAAGTGACAGCACCTCACGGCGCAGTTCTTCATCACCGGCGCAGCAGGTGTCGACATGGGCGAGCCGATCGCGTTCGGGCAACTCCACGGCCGCCAGGAAAATCTCCTCGACGCGAGCCTGACGCTCCGGGGTCACGCGGAGGCCCCCTCCGCGCCGCCAGCCCGGCCCTCGGCGATCGAGCGGCGCAGCCATGCCCGGGCGAAAGTCCAGTCGTTCTTGACCGTAGCCGGAGAGATTTCCAGCGCCGACGCGGTGTCCTCGATCGAGAGCCCCGCGAAGTAACGCAGCATCACAACGCGGTACTTGCGTTCGTCGGATTGCTCCAGCTTCTTGAGCGCCTCGTCAAGGTCCAGGATTTCCTCGCCCTCGGGCTCAACCGCCAGCGCGTCGAGCTCGATCGCGGCCCGCTTCGACTCGCCGCCGTGACGCACCCGCCCCTTCTGGCGCGCACGGTCGACCAGGATGCGTCGCATCGCCAGCGCCGCCGCGCCGAAGAAGTGCCCGCGGCTCTGCCAGCGGATTTCCCGGCCGCCTGAGGTCTGACCGAGCAGCCGCATGTAGGCCTCATGGACGAGCGCCGTGGGCTGGAGCGTGTACCCGGCGCCGCCGCCCGGTTCGCGCGCAAGACGAGCGGACGCCAGACGGCGCAGCTCTTCGTACACCAGCGGGAGCAACTGCTCACTGGCGTGCTTGTCGCCCGCGACGGCGGCTTCGATCAGGATGGTGACGTCGTTCGATGCCAGAGGGTCCAAGCAAGGCTCCCGGGGGGCGCGCCCACATCCGCGGTCGTTCTAGTTTAGCGACCGTTGCTCCCACGCAAAATCGGCGTTCGGGGTGGCTTGACGCCGTGTAACCGCGCGAATGCCACCCAAAATCACGACTTCATCGCGACCCGAAGGGCGTTCAGCAGTCGATCGATCTGGTCGGAAGAGTGGTGGGCCGTCACCGTGATCCGGAAGAACCGCGGGTGCACCGTGCCGGGGTACTCGATCACGGGCGCCAGCAAACCTTCGTCAAACAGCCGCGACTGCACCACATCCATGCGGGATTCGGGCTCGAGGGCAAAGGTGAAGATCGGAACCCGGTCGCCCAGGATCGGAAGTCCAAGGGCGATCAGGCCCGCCCGCATCTGGTCCGTGTTGGCCCGGAGACGGTCGATCAGCGACGGCTCACGCTCCAGCACGCGCAGCGCCGCCCGCGCGGCCAGGGCAATCGGCGGCGGGACCGGCGTCGTGCCGCGATAGACACCCGACTCCTGCTGGACCCGCTGGATTCGATTTTTCGGACCGAGGATCGCGCCCCCATAGCAGCCCAGACCCTTGCCGAGCGTGGTCGTCACGCACACGCGATCGTCCGACACTCCAAAGTGCCGACAGGTGCCCCGACCGCCCGGGCCCATGACGCACAGTCCATGGCAGTCATCCACCACCAACAGGCCATGGCTGGGCAGGGCGTTGAGCAAGCGGTCGACGGGCGCGACCGATCCGTCCGCTGCGAACACGCCATCGGTATAGATCACCACGCCGCGATCCGAGTGCTGCGCCACCAGCTCCGCGGCCTTGGCGGCGTTGAGATGCTCGAAAGGGATCACCGAAAGACCGGCCGCCGTCAGGGCGTGCGTCACGCTCCGGTGGCTCCGGGCGTCGACGATGGCGACCGCAAACTCCTCCGTCAGCGTCTGGGCCAGCGCCATGTTGGCGGTGTATCCCTCCGGAGTCAGGATCGCGGACTCAAAGCCCATGAACGCCGCGAGCTCCCGCTCAAGCGCCTCGTGGGTTGTGGTGTTGCCGGTGGTCTCGCGCGACGCGGTGGTGGAGAGCCCCAGCACCTCGACCGACTCGCGCAACGCCATCCGCACATCGGGATGGTGGGCAAGGCCGACGTAGTTGCACCCGCCGAACGCGAGGAGTTCACGCCCCTCGATCGTGACTGAGGTCGCGGAGCTGGCCTGAATCGGGATCCGTCCCATGGCGCTGGTCCTTGACGTCCTGTCGACACCGATCGATTCGCACACTCGCCCGATCGGTTGCCCGCATCATTGTCCTCTCCATCGACCATTGTCGAGGCGCGGCATCGAAGGTTCGCTCATCCCGCGGAAAGCACCCGGTCCAGCCGACCCCCGGCGTGGGCCAGCAGGTGATTGGCACGCGAAGCGTCGACCCCCAGCTTCCGCATCACGATCGCGGCCTTGACGCTTCCGTCCGCGGCCGACAGCAGCGAAAACGCCTCGTCTCGCGCCGCGCCCGTCGCCATCGAGATGATCCGCGCCGCCCGGTCCCGCAGCTTGTCGTTCGTCGCCCGCAGATCGACCATCAGGTTCTCGTACACGCGCCCCGCGCGGATCATCAGCGTCGTCGAGATGGTGTTGAGCGCGAGCTTGGTCGCCGTCCCCGCCTTCATCCGCGTCGACCCCGTAATCACCTCAGGCCCGGTCTTGAGCACGATGAAATGGTCGCAGTGGGGGGGCGGCTCGACATTCACGCACACCAGCATCGCCGTCAGCGGGCGATCCCCCTCGCCCGGCTTGGTCTTGCAGTATTCCAGCGCCCCGTGGACATACGGCGTGGTGCCGCCCGCCGCGATTCCGATCACCGTGTCGTCGCCGGTCAGGTCGAGCGACTCCAACTCCGGCCATGCGCCCTTCGGGTCGTCCTCTCTCCCCTCGCTGGAGCGGCGCAGGGCCGCATCGCCGCCCGCGATGATCCCCACGACCTTGCCCGGATCGACCTGGAATGTCGGCGGCGCCTCCGATGCATCGAGGACCCCCAGACGCCCCGAGGTCCCGGCGCCGACATAGATGAGACGCCCGCCGCGGAGAAAGCCCGGCTCGATCGCCGCGATCAGCCTTGCGAGCAGGTGATCGGCCCGCTTCATCGCGCGGAAGACCTCGCGATCCTCCTCGTGGATCAGGTCGACGCACTCGCGCACCGAGAGCTCGTGCAACTGCATCGTTCTCGGGTTGCGCTGCTCGGTGAGCAGATGGGCGCGATCGGGAGGCAGGCTTGCGTTCGTCATGGGCTCACTCACTCTACGCCGGGAAGCACCACGCCCCGGATACCGGCGCAGGAGACGGTACGCCCGTCACGCGCGGCAGCGTGATCGGAACCCGGTCCTGGCACAACGCGCCGAGCACGGCAAAGCACATCGCCTCGCGCGCCTGCGACCCGATCCCGAGCGAATCGAGCCTCTCGCACGCCACGCCCGCCGACCGCGAGATCGCGCCCACGAGCGCCGGGTTATACGCCCCGCCACCGGCGAGATAGACCTCGTCGACCGTGCGCGGCTCGGACACACTCGCGAGTGTCCGCCCGATCACCCCGCCGATCGCTTCGCACGCCGTACGTGCAACGTCCCGCGCCGGGACGCCCAACGAATCCGACACGCACGCCGCCAGTTCGTCGCCGCTCCCCAGCGACCTCCCCGCGCATGCCTGCGACTCCAGCGGGCGGCCGAGAGCCGCGAGCAGCTCTTCATTGACGCTCCCCGCGCAGGCCGCAACGCCGTCCTTGTCAAACGGCGCGTTCAGACGGCCCCTCGCGATCGCGTCCAGGAGCTGATTGCAGGCGCAGATGTCAAAGCCGCGCACGCCCTCCGGGCCGATGCCCGCGGGCAGGATGGTCGCGTTCGCAAAGCCGCCCAGATTGAGCACGGCGCGCGTGCGGTCGCTCGATCGGCACAGGACCCAATCCGCGATCGGTGTGATCGGTGCGCCCTGGCCGCCCAGCGCGACATCCATCGCGCGAAGATCGAACACGACCGGGCACCGGAGCCGAGCAGCGATCGGCGCAGGCTGGAGCATCTGCCACGTCCGCCCACGCCGCGGCGTGAGGGTGGCGTCGTCCTTCAGGCCGGCACGCGGCGGCACGTGCATCACCGTCTGGCCATGCACGCACACAAGATCGGCCCGTCGCGACCCGATCGCCTCCGCGATCGCCTCCGCGTGCAGCTCCCCCAGCGTCCAGGCCGCATCGGCCATCTCGCCCGCCGTGTGCCGGCCTCCCGACGCGATGCTCCGCAGCACCGCCCCCAGTTCGCCGAACGGCCTGGAGTGAAGCGTCAATAGCTCGCAACGCATCGAAAGACCCGCACCCGTGACCCGCACGACCGCGACATCGAGCCCGTCGATGCTCGTTCCCGTCATGCAGCCGGCGACGATCCGCTCCCGCAAGGCGCCCCCGTCAACTCCCGCCGTCGTCCGCGGTACATTCCTCGGCGAAGTTGACCCGCCCGCATCGTTCACGGCCCGACCTCAAACCGGTCCAGAATCTGCCGGTAGAACGCGAGGCTCTGCGACAGGCCGCCCTCGCGCGAGCGGATGCGCCACAGGCGAGCGTGCTCGTCCATGATCGCTCGAAGTCGCGAGGCCAGACGCACCCGATCACCCGCGCCCATCCCGCCCGCCCGCCGTCGAATCGTCCCTCGTTCCGCCGCGAAGGTCGCGACGTCCAGCGTGTGGCTCATCTCGTCGCTCGCCAGCGGCGAGATCCCGCCCGGAATCCGCGACGCAAGGCCGCGCAGACGCTCCAGCGTGCCGTCCCACTCGCGCACCTCGCCGACGTGAGTGTCCTCGCCGAGTTTCTTGTGCATATCGATGAAGATCGCGGTCTGGTTGAGCAATCGCGACGGCCTGCCCGGGCGAGAGAGCTCGCCGCAGGTCTCGCGGAGCGGCAGGTCGGCGTCGCCCAGTTCATCGATGTACGCCGCCAGCGTGGCGCTCGAATCGCCGAGCGCGTGCATCGATCGAGCGTTCGGCGTCGCGTCGGGGTTCGACGTGTTCCACGCCGCCTGGGCCGCGTGCCCGAGCGCGTTCATCGTCAAGGGCCATTGCTGCTGGTGCCCCGTATCCCCCCAGTCGCACACGAGGAAGCCCGTCGCGCCGTACGCCGCACCCTCCCGCGCCGCGTTGTTGATGTTCTCTCGCCGCTCCTTGGTCCGCGACGTGATCGTCCGCCATGTCGACGTGCCCGGGCAAACCCACGCCTCGCGTCCTTGCTCGCGCAGCGTCCTTCCCCATTGATCAAAGGGCGATTGCGGCTCATACCCCCACGCCAGCGCGATGATCTCCCGCGGCACGCCCGCGATCGACTCCGGGTGCGAGAGCGCGATGTCGCCCCAGAACATCGCGCGCCGCCCGCGCGCCCGGACCAGCGCGTCGATCCGCGAGACGAAGTCCAGATACACCGCCGCTCGCCCGCGCGACGCGACGGCGTCCTTCGATCGCCCGAACGCGATGTCGTACGTCTCGTCGCACCCCACATTCACCAGAGGCGACGAGAAGCAGGGGAGCAGCTCATCAAGCAGTCCCGCGACGAACCGGTCCGACGCGGGATCGGTCGGGCAGATCGAGTGCGGCCCGTGCCGAGGCCAGATGTCGAACATCCAATCGCCGTGCGTTTCCGCCAGCGGTCCGAACTTCGGCGTGTTCAGCCACGCGTGCAGGTGCCCGAAGCAGTTCTGGTTCGCGGAGAGTTCGACCCCCAGCCGAGCGCAATGCTCGTCGAGCCTGCGGGTTTCATCGGGGGTCATCGGGCCGCAGCCGCGCCAGACGTCCTCCGCGAACGAGTACGCGAACGTGTGCTCCGTGTAGAGCTGGAGATGATTGATCTTGATCGACGCGAGCCGCTCCACCGTCTCGAAGAGCTGCGCCATCCTCGGCACGCGCGTGCGTGAAACGTCGAGCATGACGCCCCGCGTGGCGAACGACGGCTCGTCCTCGATGTGGACGCACGCGAGCCGACGCTGGCCGCCCTCGCGCGGCGCGTTCGCCAGCAACTGCCGGAGCGTGAAGAGCGCGAGTCTCAGGCCGGCCGTGTGGTCCGTGTCGATGACAATCCCATGATCGGAGATTGTCAGCGTGTATCGCTGCGAGCCGATCGATCGCCAGCCATCGCCCATCCCCGGCATCAAGCCGCTCTTCACCCGGCACTCGATCGCCGGCTCGCCGAGGTTCGCCAAGCGGCCCGGTTCGCCCAGGCACGCTTCGGCGGCTTCCAACATCGCCCGATCGCGGACAGGGACACCCCCGCCGAAAGCCGGCACGCGCGCGAACCCCCCGCGTCGTTCCAGGCGTCGGGGCGTGGGGAGCAGGACGAACTGGCTATCACTGGCGTTCATGGCTCTCATTCTTGCCGCCGCCGAGCTGGCACACCACAAACGCGACCAGCGTTCCGATCACTAGCTGCCAGGGGAACGCGAACCGCACGTTGATCGCGTCCTGCACGCCGAGCCATGCGGTCCATCTGTCCATGACCTCGCCGCGCAGCGCGAGCACCGTGAAGAACCCCGCGAAGAGGGCCGCGATCGCGCTCGCCGTGTTCCCACGCTTCGTGAAAAGCGCCGAGAAGAAGACGCCGAGCAGGCCCGCGTACGCAAAGTTCATGACGGAGAGCACAAAGCCGATGATCGATTGGCCCGAGTGCTCCTTCCACGGGATGCACACCAGCGCGAAGATGCCGAGCACCGCGCCCCACACCGCGGTCGCCAGACGCCCCACGCGGAGGTAGTGCTTCTCGTCTCGACCGGCAAACCGCGGGCGGTACACGTCCGAGACAAACGTGCTCGACATGCTGTTGAGACCCGAGTTGATCCCCGCCGGCCCCGCGGCCATCACCCCCGCAATCATCAGACCCGCCGCGCCCGACGGCAACTCGCGCATGATGAACCCCAGCAGCACCTCGCTCGATTTCCCGGGCGGCGCCCCCGGCGGGTGCGACATCAATTCGGGCCGCTGGTAATACACCCACAGGAACAGCCCGAGCACCATGAACAACGCGACCGTCGGAATCGCAACGAGAATCCCCGTGATCACCGATTTGCTCCCCGCCGCCGCGGACTTGCAGGTGAGCATGCGCTGCACGAGGTCCTGGTCCGTGCCGTGGCTCGCCAGAGCGATCAACACGAACCCGCTCAGGATCGTGAATATGTTCATCTCGTTGGCCCAGTCAAAGCCGCCCGAGCCCATCGCGGTGGGGAAAAGGGTCAGCTTGCTCGCGCCGCCCGCCCCGCCGTGCGTCAGCGCATCGATGACCTCGCCCCACGGCGCCGACACACGCGAGGCGAGGATCGCGATCGCCACCACCGCGGCGCCGAGGTACACGCACACCTGCATCACGTCGGTCCAGATCACGCTCGTGATGCCGCCCGCGAGCGTGTAGATGATGCCAAAGAGCATGAACGCGCCGATGGAGATGGCCAGGTGCTCACCGCTCGTGTCGCCGAACATCGCCATGCACACGGGGATCGCGCCGATGTAGACCCGCGAGCCGCTGGCAAAGACCCGTCCGAACATGTACGCCCAGCTCGCCGCCAGCTTTGCGCCGGGGCCGAATCGCCGCTCCAGCAGCTGATACGGCGTCGTCACGCCCAGGCGGTAATAGGCCGGGATGAAGAACGCCGCGAGCACCACGGCCGCGATGACACTCCCGAGATTAGTCGAGAGGTAGACGATGCTCCCGGTGTACGCCTGCTCGGGCACGCCGGTGAAGGTCGCCGCCGACTGCGCCGTGGCCAGGATCGAGACCGCGACCGCCCACACGGGCATGGAGTGATCGCCGACGAAGTACCCCTCGCTCGAGAGCCGCTTGCGTTTGGACCGCCATGCGAAGAACGCGCCGGAGCCGATCAGGAGCGCGAAGTACGCCGCCAGCACTAGCCAGTCCGCCAGCGCCAACCTGGGCGCACCTGCATCCTGACCGAGCATCGGGCTCAGCGCGGCCAACGAAACATGAGTTGAGAGAGCGGTCTCGAAAACGGGCGGCCTCCTGCCGATGTCGACCTCTCGCACGTCTCCGCGTGCGAGCGCACGAGTCTATCGGCAAGCCGGCCCCGATGGGCGTATTCACGAGGGTGGGGGCGACGCGCCGAGCAGAACCGATCTCGCGGGTGAACCGCGAATCGTCGCAGTCGCGATCGCAAAAAAAGAAAAAAGTCGGCTGCGTGTTTCCGCCCGCGGCCGACCGAGATTAGGAGAGAGACAGTCTTTTTCGAGGTTCTTGACGTTTCCGCCCGTCGCCTCAGGAAAGCCGGCTACGTGTTTCCGCCCGCAGCCGACCGAGATTAGGAGAGAGACAATCCGTCGAAAGTCCTCGGCGTTTCCGCCGCTGGCCTTCAGAAAAGTCGGCTGCGTGTTTCCGCCCGCGGCCGACCGATTAGGAGAGAGACAAGACACCAGAAACATGCCACAGGTCTGTGCCAATGCCAGGAAAATGACCACTTCGTTTTTGAGATTTGCAGATCGGCCTCCGAACCATCGAAAAGGCAGTTACTTACGATGCGATCGGAGGTCCGAGAAAGTTCTGTGGCAGGGCACAGCGTCCCTGGTGTTTGCCTAAGGTTTGGTGCATCTGAGGGCCGCTGGCCCCGAAAGATTGCCCGTGGGAATGGACGCTCACCAACCCGATCCTGGCCGTCCCGATCGCATCACGGGAGACTCCCGGCTGGCCAGGGCATGGGCGGTCGCCGCATCGGCGGCCCGTCGCTATCCGCGTCACCTCGCCCACAGCATTCAGCAGGGGCTCCGGGGTGCGGTTGGGTCCCACCCCATCGGCGTTGCCACCGGCCCGCGTCCGACCTCCGAACGACTGGCCGCCACATGGCTTGGCCACGCCGCGGTGCTCCTGAACCTTGACGGCCTGACCGTCCTCACCGACCCGGTCTTCTCCGAGCGAATCGGGCTGAAACTCGGGCCGTGGACGCTCGGCCTGCGCCGGCGAGAGCCCGCGCCCGTCCATGAACTCCCGCCGATCGATCTCGTCCTGATCTCGCACTCACACTTCGACCACCTCGATCGCCCCACGCTCCGACGCCTGGTCGACCGCCAGACCCGCGTCATTACCGCCGCCAATACCAAGCGGCTCATCCCGCCCGGCTTTGGCGAGGTCATCGAACTGCCCTGGGATCGCGCCACCAATATCAACGGCCTGCGTATCGCCGCCATGAAACCCAAGCACTGGGGCGCGCGAACGGCTTGGGACCGCCACCGCGGGTACAACAGCTACGTCATCGAGGGCCCGAGAGCCCAGGTGCTTTTCGCCGGCGATACCGCCTACACCGACGCGTTCAGGGGCGTGCGCTCCGAGCTTGCGATCTTCGGCATCGGCGCGTACGACCCCTGGATCGCCAACCACGCCAACCCCGAGCAGGTGTGGGACATGTTCCGGCAGATGCCTGGCGAGTTCCTGCTCCCGATCCACCACTCAACCTTTGAACTCAGCGACGAGCCGGCCCACGAACCCATGGCCCGACTGCTCAAAGCGGCGGGGGACGAGGCGGCCCGGGTCATTGGTACGACGCTGGCGGGCCTGTGGAAGATGTGATCAATCTGCGGCGTGGTTCGACGGGCCATGTCAACCATGGTCGCGATCTTCGTCACCGCGGTTGGAAACGCCACTCATTGTCAACGCCAATCCAATGACCGCGTCAGCGCGTGGGTCGCTCAACTTTGTGGTACACGCGGAGCGCACTCCCTCGCTGATTCGGGATCGAAACCGTTAATCCGCGCTCGAGGAGGTTTCGACCGGATTGCATCATGGTCGTCGAGTCGTCCATGTTCTCCACGGCATAGTCGGCCGCGGGGTCGAGGCCTCGGAGTTTCAGCACCATCGATTCCGCGTCGCACTGCTCGCGCCGAAACGCCTGCACAAATCCGCCGTTTCGCTCGGGCGAATCAAACTGCCACGCGAGCCAGTCTGTCTTGGCGAGGCTGTACGGCGTGAGGGGGTAGTAATCGCCCATCAGGTAAGGCTGCACGCGTCTGAATTCCCCGAGCATGCGCCGCACCAGCGGGTAATCCTGATCGGGCTTCCGCGTGTCGCATCCGACCCGGGACGCCGGAAAGATGCAGCTGCGGAACCAGTATTCGTCGCTGACACCCAGGCCCGAGCCGTAATAGGGAAGCCACAGCGCGAGCCCGTAGGTGTGCCCTTGCTGCCCCTCAGGGTCGGCGAAGTAGTCACTCCGCAGGAGCGGCACGGACCGTCGCATGGTCTCCAGGTCGTTGCGGCGTCCGCCGCTGGCGCAGGAATCGATCCACATCGCGGGATGGCGTCGCAGGAGCTCGTCCCAGTACGCGAGGTAGCCCGCGACGTGCGCCGTTTCGGTGATGCCCTGGCGATCCTCGCTATCGACGCTCCGCCAGTATCCCAGCGGATCGATGTTGAAGTCTTGGCGGTACGCGTCGACGCCTTCCGATGTGATCAGGCCGTCGACCCGATCCACCACCCACGACCACGCCTCGTGGTTGCCGAGGTTGACCAGGCCGCCGCTGGAGCCGCCGATGACCCACTCTGGATGGTTCCGCGTGAGCCATGTGCCGCCGGCGCATCGCTCGGGCTCAAACCACAGGACGAACTTCATGCCGTTTTTCCGCGCGTGGTCCGACACTTCGCGGATGCCACGCGGGAACTGGGCGTGATCCACCTCCCACGTGCCCGTGATCGGCCATTGGCCCTGGTCGGGATACCAGCCCGCGTCGATGATCCAGTAGTCCAAGGCGATGTTCTCGCGAGCGAAGCCGTCGATGATTTCCATCTCGGTCTCGGCCCGGGGCTGCAGGTCGTCACTCCAGCAGCCCGCGTAGTGCGTGGGTACGAGCTGCCCGCCGGGGCGGGGGAGGTTGTGCGCCACCATCCAGCGCCGCCAGATGTTCTGGCCTCGGATCCAGTCGCCGCGATAGAACTGGAGCACGGCCAGCGGAGTGCGCACTTCCTCGCCCGGATGCAAGCGGAAGTGCGTCAGCTCCTGCCCGGCATGCACACGAATCCCCTTGCTCGTCTCGCGTGAGAAGCTCGCGGACCACTGACCGGGCCAACCGATCGATGCGATCAGGCCACCCGTAGCGCCCGCGACGTTCCAGTACGGGAAATCGCCGTTGGTCGGACGCCCGCCCTGCGGCGTGAACTGACGAGAGAATCCGCGTGAGGCCAACTCCGCGAGCGGCTCGTAGCTGTCAGGTGTGCACGAATCTCCTTTGATGTGGTGCAACACCGGATCTGATCCACCCTCGTACTCCAGCTGCGTGTCGAGGGTGCGCACGCACGAGATGATCGGTGTGTCCTTGTCCGACGTGTTCTTGAGCGTCAGCGTCCATTCGACCGTGGGGAAGTCGGCGTAGGTCACGATCGTGGCGCAAAGGAGCAGGCCGGTTCGTGGGTCCGTGTAGGTGCGTCCACGCGTGGTCTTCGGGCCGACCTTCGTGGGCGCGCGTTCCCCAAAGGCCCAGGAGGGCAGGACAAGATCCGACGCCACGTCGTCGTAGATGAACGAAAAAGGCGGCGTGGGATCGCTGCGATCCGCGGCCGAGGCATCGCGCAGCGGCAGGTCGCTCAGACGGATGATCGTGCCGTCGTTCATCGTTACCGTGGCTTCGCCCCACACGGCCTGATCGCTCGTAATTCCATCGCCGGCATCGCCCACCGTCAGTATGAACTCCTGCGCCCCGTCGAGCTCGATCTGCGCTTCCACGCCCGCTTCGCCCCGGTGCATGACCGGCGACCGGTAGGCCATGCGTCCACCTCGCGTCACCTCAAACACAACGCTCCCGCCTTGAGAATCGGGGTTGGTCAGCACGCCGACGGTCGCGGCGAACGCCCGAGCGGGGCCGGGAAGTTGCGCCCGGATTCTGGTCGGCGCGTGGCAGTAGAGGCCGTGCTTGAACGGGCGATCCGCGATGCTCAGCCCCTTGCCAGGCACATCGTTCGGCAGAACCGGACCATTGCTCGCCAGCACGCGGAGCGAAGGCTCGGGCGCCGGCGCGGCGCGGTCTTTGCCTGTGAACCCGGATGAGCCGATCGGAAAGTGCTCGCTCACCCATCGATCCCGCAAAGCAAGGTCCTCGGGCGTGGGTGCCGCGGGTTGGGCCATCGAGGACGTCACGAAGATGGAAACCGCTCCTACCGCAAACGGGGCGATCCAGGGCCTCGAGCGGATTCGCTCGGTCGCGTTGGTGAGGGAATCTGCGGCGAGTGGCATGTTCGGCGAGTCTCCCGGGGGCGTGTGGCAGATCAAGGGCGTGAGAACTGGTGCGGGTGTTCGTATCGCGGATGTCCACACTACAGCAGCGGCCCGAGCAGCTGGGCCGTGTTGTCGAGGAAGCGATTGAGCATCGATCGTTTGGTCCACTGGTCGCGGGTGATCTCGACCGACTTGTCGATGTACGAAACCTGCAGGAATCTCAGCATGCTCGCCAGGTCGTCGTCGTAGATGAACAGCGACACCTCGTAGTTGAGGAAGAAGCTCCGCATGTCGAAATTCGCCGACATCACGAGCCCGATGCGTCGATCGACGGTCACTGTCTTGCTGTGCAGCAGTCCGGCCGTGAAGTGGCGGATCCGAACCCCCGCGTCCAGCAGGTCCTGGTAGTGCGACCGTCCCGCGGCGCACACGATCGGGTGATCGGACTTGGCGGGCACCACGAGCGTCACCTCCACGCCCCGCCGTGCCGCGACGATGATCGCGGTCTTGATCGCTTCGTCGGGCACGAAGTAGGGGGTGGTCATGATCAACTCGTCGCTGGCGGAGTGGATCGTCGCTAGGAGCGCGTGGTTGATCGCGAGCGGGTCCATGCCGGGCCCGGTCGGTAGGACGTGAACGATCGACGCGCCGTCCAGCTTCTCTTCGTCGAGCGCGAGCAAGTCCGAAAGCTGCTTCTCAACTTCCGCGACGTCGTCCTCGCTGTCGAGCAGCCAGTCGGAGAGGAAAGCGGTCTGCAGCGCCTGCACCGCCGGGCCGCGAAGACGAACCGTCGCGTCGACGTAGAAGCCGATCCTCTTCGACTTCCGCTGCTTGAAACCCGGCTCGATCAGGTTGTGACTCCCCGCGTAGGCGACCCGCCCGTCGATCACGGCGACTTTGCGGTGGTTGCGCAGATCAACGCGGGCGAAGAGCAATCGCAGGGGGTTCACGGGCAACGCCTCGACGACCTCCACGCCCGCCTTGCCCAGCCGTTCCCACGTCGCGCTCCCGACAAAGTCGATGCTGCCCACGGCGTCCACCAGCACGCGGCATTTCACGCCGCGTTTGGCGGCCCGCACCAACGCGTCCGCGATATCGGTAGCCCGCCCCTCTTCGCCCCAGATGTAGTAAAGCAAGTGGCACGTGCGCTGCGATCCATTGATGTCGTGCACGAGCTTGTTCACGAGCTCTTCCCACTCGCTCACGATCTCGACGCTGTTGCCCGAGAGTGGGGGGGTGCCGCTCGACAGCGAGCACAAGGACGCGATGTGCTCGTACGGCGACATCGTCTCCGGGAATTCCTGCGTGCCGCGCGTCCAGAGTGGGGCTGCGTGGGACATGATCTCTCGGGCGATCTGCTGTGCCCGCGCCGCCCGGCGTGAGCCCAGACGATTCTCGCCCACCATCGCATAGGCGACCCATCCCACGACGGGGATCAGCAGCAGAACAAGCAGCCACGCGAGTGTTGCCGGAACCGGCGTGCGACGCAGGATGACCCGCAGCGAAAGCGCGATGCGCACGAGCCAGTCAAGCCCGAAGAGCGTCCACGAAATCCAGGCGTAATCGCCCACGCGGGCCTCCGGGGCGTCCGTGATCTCTGGGCGTACCGCAGTCCGTGCGGCACGAATTCAAACTCGATCCGCCCCCGACGCCGCCTCAGTTGAGCTTCAGGACCGAGTTTCCGCCGTGAGTCAGCAGTTGAACGTGATGCGTGCCATTCTTGAGCACGCCCGAAACCTGGCCCGGATCACGATAGAGCCAGCCGAGGCGAGTCTTGCCCGCGATCACTCGCACCTGTCCGTTGCCGTCGGCCTTGCCTTCGAACGCCATGTCGGAATCACCGCCGCACGTGAGCTCGACGTCACCCACGCTTGACTCAAGACGGATCGGGCCCGAGACCGCGCCGGCCGTCGAGACGTCGACGTGCCCCGCGAGCTTCGACCAGCGACCTTCAACCGCGTCGTTCTTGATGTCCACGGCGCCCGTCACGCCCTTCACGATCACGTTCCCGCCGCCGTTCACGACCCGCACCCCTGCGCACGACGGCACATGGATCCGCACGTCGACCGCTCGCGGGTATTCAGGATTGCGGACCGAGATGACGCTCAGGACCGTGCCGCCCTCGGTGACCTTGCGCGAGGCGCCCACCCACGGGCCGACCTTGCCTGCTTTGTCGGGCTCGTTGGGCGCCGAGGCCTGGTCAAAGGCGTAAGCCTCGACCACCGGCTCGGTGAGCTTGGGATCGACCACGATCCGCACGTCGCCGGCGTGATTATCTACGTCCACGGCAAGCGGTCCCGAGCTGGCAAGCGTGGAGCCCGAAATCTCGACCCGGTTGGCCCGGGGGCTGGAATTGCAGCCCCAAAGCGTCAGCGAAAGGGCGGCCAGAACCGACAGACCAAGGGCGGTGCGGATCATCAGGAATACTCCCCATGGCGACCGCAGGCCGGTCGCAGGACGTGCAATGTATCGGCCCGATCGGGTTCCGTCCTCTGCAGACTTGGGGAAGCCCCAAACGGGGCCTTGACGGGACCGGGCCGACTTTGCCTATCATGAAGATCGGCTTACACGCCGGACGGTCGGCGTGTGGGTCGCAGCGGGCACGCGGCGGGTCCTCCCCTCACGCTCGTTGGACATGCTGAGTCTCCGAACTCGCCGGCGGCCTGCCGTCGTGCGGATGGTGAATTGATCGTGTTGACGCGGATTTCGTTCATTTCGATGACCACACACTGCGGCGGGGCATCGCATTACGCGACGCCCGACGCCCGACGATGTTGAGGTGTTCGAAGCGCGGCACGGTGATTCGGCAAGTCCAGCGATGCGTGAAATGGGTTCGGGCGCGTGCCATGAACACCGCGTGGTCTCATTGACGAGGCCCACGCGGGGGAGGCACGTGCATGGACAACGCGCAGCTCATTCTCGCGGCCATTGAGCCGCTCGAGATGGCGCTCATTGTGATCGGTGTTCTGGTGGGCGGCGTGGCGGGAGCGATCGCGTATCGCGCGATCGCGGCCCGCAAGCTCACGGAGGCCGAGGCCCGGGCCAAGGAGATCGTTGCTCGGGCCGAGCGTGACGCCTCCGCCGCCGCGGAGAAGACCCGACTCGACGCCGAAAAGACGCTGCTCGATCGGAAGGCCAAGCTGGACGCGGAACTTGAGTCGTCGCGCAATGAAATCCGCGAGGCGGAGCGCCGCATCGCCAAGCGTGAGGACCTCTTCGATCGCAAGGAAGAGTCGCTGGCCCAACGTGAGGCGAACATGAATCGCCAGGCGGACTCGATCCGCGCCCGCGAGGAAAAGGCCGCCCACCGCGAGGTCGACCTCGAGCGGGTCATCGGCGAGCAGACGCAGAAACTGCACCAGATCACCAACCTGGGCAAGGAACAGGCCAAGGAGATGCTGCTGGAGCGGGTGGCCAACGAGTGCCGCCAGGAGGCCGCCAAGGTTGCCCGGAAAATCGTCGAGGACGCCGAGCACGACGCCAAGGAAAAAGCTCGCGAGATCACGATCATGGCCGTACAACGCTACGCCGGAGAGCACGCGTCGGACGGCACCGTCCGCACGGTCGAGATCCCATCCGACGACATGAAGGGACGCATCATCGGCCGCGAAGGGCGGAACATCCGCGCGATCGAAAAGGCGACGGGCGTCGACATCATCGTCGACGACACACCGGGCGTGATCGTGGTGTCGTGCTTCGACAAGGTGCGCCAGGCGGTCGCCGTCGAGGCGATGCGCCGCCTGATCCAGGACGGACGCATGCACCCCTCGCGCATCGAGGAAGTGGTCGAGAAAGTCCGGGCCGAGGTCAACGAGTCCATCCTCCGCTACGGCAAGGAAGCGGCGCTCGAGGTCAACCTCCGCGGCCTGCACCCCAAGATCATCGAAGCCATGGGCAAGCTCCACTATCGCACCAGCTACGGGCAGAATGTGCTGCGCCACTCGATCGAGGTCGGGTATCTCTGCCAGATCATCGCCGATCAGCTCGGGCTCGACGGCACGCTCGCACGCCGCTGCGGTTTCCTCCACGACATCGGCAAGGCGATGGACCACGAGATGGAGGGCGGACATCCCAAGATCGGCATGGATTTCGCCAAGCAATTCGGCGAGAAGGAGGCCGTGCTCAACGCCATCGGCGGGCACCACGGCGATATCCCGTCGACAACGTTCTACACGCCGATCGTCATGGCGGCCGACGCGGTTTCCTCCGCACGCCCCGGCGCCCGTCGCGAGAGCATGGAGAAGTACGTCCAGCGCCTCACCGAGCTGCAGGACATCGCGCTGGGCTATCCGGGCGTGGAAGAGGCCTATGCGATCCAGGCCGGGCGCGAGGTGCGCGTGATGGTGGATGCGTCAAAGGTCGGCGACGACGAGGCCTACCTCATCGCCCACAACATCGCCAAGCGAGTCAGCGAGGAGATGACCTTCCCGGGCGAGATCCGCGTGACCGTGCTGCGCGAGACCCGCGCGATCGAATACGCGAGGTGATTACCGCCCCTGCCCGCGTCGTGCATTCCAAGACCAATCGAGCGTGCGGTCGAAGACCGTGACCTGCGCCGATTGCAAGAATTTGCGGGCCAGCCGCTCCATCGCGATCCGTTCCTCGCGCAGCCTCACTCGCTCCCTCGCACGCTCCTCCGCGTCCGCGGGCGGCGTGACGGCCGCCACGGAACCCTCGCACAAGAGCAGCGCGTAGCCGTTTTCCAGGCGGAGAATCGGCGACAGTTCGCCCGGCGCGAGTTTCGTCATCGCTTGCCGCACACTCAGGGCGTAGTTCGGATCGGCCGCGCTCAGGGGCTCGATCTCCCCGCCGCGCGAGGCCGAGGGATCGAACGAAATCAACGCCGCTTCTTCCGCGAACCGCCTTGAGCGTTCGCTCGCCGCGGCGGCATCGAGGCGAGCGCGGGCCGTGATCGCGTCGGATTCGTTGGGCGTGACGATGATCCGCACGCGGGTGCGTGCCCCATACTTCAGATCGATTTCGCTCCGAACGTCCGCGTCGCCGATCTGCACTTCGTCGCGAACGAGCCTGCGAAGGCCCGCGTTCCGCTCGATCAACGCCTTGAACCGCGACGGCCCGAGCCCGCGCGCCTGCTGCACGCGCCGCATCGCCACCGCGAGTTCCGCGTCGCTCAGCTTGTGGTCGGTCGCGACCGCCATGTTCCTGCGCTCTGCGTCGATGTCGTTCGTTTCGAGTTTCAGGCCGCGCGAAGTGAGTTCCTTCTCGACCTGCCGCGAAACGACGAACTCTTCCAGCACCGTGCCGCCTGCGAGTTCCGACATCCACGCGTAGAGATCATCCGCGTACACAGCCTCGCCCTCGACCGTCGCGATCGGGCGGTCATCACCCTTCGCCGGACCTGCCTTGGCCGCTTGGGCGGCAGTGGGGGGCTCATTTTCTGGATCGATGAAGCGGTTCGAGCCGCTCCCGGCGCACGACGCCAGCAAGGGAAGTCCCGCAATCACAAGGAACTGTGCCAAAAATCGCGGCGAACCAAACTTCATGCAAACCTCCGGGGTCGGGATCAACCGATGCAGATTCTGAGCGTATCGGTAGTCTCTGATGTCCGCCGGGAGTGCCTCGGCGAGCGGACAGGGTCTGTGGATCAGGGGTCCGGTCATGAGCGATGACCAGCGCGACGCGATCGAATCAACGTCATCCACCGCCGTTTCAGATTCCGGCTCGCCCGTGAAGGCTGAGCCCGCCGCGGCCTTGTGCCCGTACTGCGGCTCGATCACGCCGACCGGCGCGCGGTGTTCCCACTGCCGCGGCCTGCTGGATCCCCTCTCTCGCCAGGCGACCACGAACACCATGGGCCCGTGGTTCATCCGCGATGAGGCCCAGCCTTTCAGGCCCGGCTGCTCGTACCACACGCTGGTTTCGCTCATTCAGCGCGGCAAGATCACGCGCACGACGATCATCCGCGGCCCGTCCACCCGCCAGTTCTGGATGTTTGCTGGCAAGGTGCCGGGCGTGGCGCATCTCCTGGGCGTGTGCCACAGCTGTCAGGAAGAGTCGCACGCGGACGACTTCGCGTGCAACAACTGCGGCGCGGTTTTCACCGCCGAGGAGGATCGTCAACGACTCGGCCTCGGAGCGGTGATGGAGGTGCCTGGTCAGGCCTTGCCGGAAGGCAGGCCGATGACCAAGGAGCACAAGTCGTCCGTGGCGCGTCGAGTCGACCACTCACCCAACCCCCGGCCCATGAGCGCGATCATGGACGACGCCGCGCCCTGGCAGGTGCCTCCCAGAAAATCGCCCGGCATGTTGGTGGGGGGGGTGATCCTCTCGATCGCGGCATTGGCCGCTGCTGGATTTGCCGTCAAGACTTGGATCGAGGCCAATCGTCCGTATCCCATGCGAAACTTCGTTGTTCCTGCGCCGCAGTTGCAGCCGCCGAGTCCCGCGGAATTAGCTTCGCCGACCAATCCGAGTTCACCGACGCCAACACCGGCCTTATCGCCGACACCGCGAGAGGAAATCCAACCCGCCCTTCCGAATCCTTCAAGCCAACCCACGCCCGATGCCGGCCACCCACAGTTCGCTGAGCCCGCCGCCTCCGCTCAACTTTCATGGTCCGCTGGCTGGCGACTCGCTCGTGGCCTTCCATGAACCCACTTCGCTCACCCGATTCCTCGCCGCTCCCGAACGAGAAAACACTCTTGCATCCACCATCCACGGATGGCCCCGCCGTCACCATCGTTGATGCCTCGATGGTCCCTTCGCTTCTTCCACAAGCCGCGGACCTGTTCCTTGAGTACGCTCGCAGCTTGCCATTCTCCCTCGAATACCAGGGCTTTTCCCAAGAGATCGCCACCCTCCCCGGCAAGTACGCACCGCCGCGCGGTTCGATCTTGATCGCCCGGGAAAGGGACGAATTCCTCGGTTGCGTTGCCGTCCGCCCGCACACGCCGACCGAGTGCGAGATCAAGCGATTCTTCGTGAAGCCCGCCGCCCGGGGCCGCCGCCTGGGTCACCGCCTCCTCGCCGCCGCCATCGACCGGGCGCGAGCCATCGGTTACTCATCCATCTGCCTCGATTCATCCACCGACATGCTGGCGGCCCGCCGAACCTACGAGGCCGCGGGTTTCAAGCCGTGTGATCGCTACAACGACGACCCCGACCCGACCACCGTCTATTTCCGCCTCGTATTGGGCTGAAGCGGCCACCGGGAGCGTTTCTGAGACGCGGCTTGTCGTCCCCGGACAGTCCTAGCCAAGTCTGTTCTACATAACGTGTATTATAGGACGTTCCGCCTAGGGTGTCTCGCCTTCCTTGGGAGCCATCTCCCGCCCACCTACGCGGCCTTGGTTGCCCCGATTGCACCCTTGGCCCGGGCGTGGCGGCCGTAGACCAACTCAAAGATCGGCGTGGCCATCAGCGTCGTCACGATCGCCATGATGACCAAAATGCTAAAGAGCGCCGGTGTGATCACGCCGCGCTCGAGCCCGATGTTCAGCAGGATCAATTCCATTAGTCCTCGTGCATTCATCAGCGCGCCGATCGCAAGCGCCTCGCGCGTGGGCTCGCCGTTTAGTTTGGCCGCCGCGAAGCACGCCATCCCTTTCGCGGCGATGGACGCGAGCAGAATTATCAGGGTGACGCCCCACAGCCCGCCAGCTCCGATGAGGTTGAGCTGGGTGTTGAGCCCTGAGAACACAAAGAACATCGGCAGCAGAAGGTTGGTCGTCGCGGGCTCGATCTTCGTGCGGAGTTGTTCAGCGATCGGGCCTTCGGGCATGGCGATGCCGAGAATGAACGCGCCGAAGACCGCATAGATGCCGACGAAGTCCGTCCACCACGCCGCCAGCATGAGCAGCACAAACGTGAAGGGAAGCAAGTAGACGTTCCACGGGCCGCCGGGCGAGAGCTTGGCCGCAAGCCTCGCGAGCAAGGGTCGGATCGCGGCGAGCGTGAATACCGCGTAGAAAAGCCCGCCGCCGATGGCGATCGCCGCGATCATCGGGTCGTGCTTGAAGCTCGCCAGAACGACCGCAAGAATACACCACGCGGCGGCGTCATCGCTCGATCCCGCGGCCAAGGCGAGCGTGCCGATCGAGGTCCCCGTCAAACCCCGCTCGTAGATGATGCGAGCGAGCATCGGAAACGCCGTGATCGACATCGCTGCCCCGAGGAACAGGATTTCCTCGACGAGCGACACGCCGGGCGTGAAGAGCGCGGCGTCGCCGCGGTTCATGTACGCGATCAGCCCGCCGAACGCGAACGGCGCGGCAATGCCCGCGATTGACACGGTAATCGCGCTCCTGGCCCGGTGCTTCAGGAGCTTGGTGTCAAAATCCAGCCCGATACAGAACATGTAGAGCACCAGGCCAACCTGGGCGAAGCAGTAGATCACGCTCATCAAGGGGTGCGGCACCTTGGTCGCGCCGATCATCACCACTTCCCCCCCGTTCAGGAGCATCTTCGGGAACAGCCAGTGCTGGACCTGCGGAGCGATGATCCCCAGCAGGGAAGGCCCGAGGCATACGCCCGCAATCATCTCGCCCACGACCTGCGGTTGCCCGAATCGCTTCACGATGAAGCCGACGACACGGCACGTTACGAGAATGATCGTGTATTGGAGGAAAAACAGGATGGCCAGTTCGGGGTTTGACATGCCGACCCAGTCTACCAGGCTTCCGCAATTTCACACGGGCATTCGCCCGATTTGCGATCCTCTTGCTCGTACGATTGCGGCGCATGAACGCCACGCCGTCCGAGAAAACCGTTGATCTCTCCGGTTCGCTGCTCCCGGTCGATCAGGTCGTCAGCGTCGCCAGATCGGATGCCCGTGTCCGACTCTCGCTCGCCGCGGCACAGATCGTTCGACGAGCCCGCGCCGTCGTTGAGCGTGCCACGACTGACGGCCTGCCGCATTACGGCGTCAATACCGGCTTCGGCTCGCTGGCCCGCAAACGCATCGACGCCAATGACCTCCGCGAGTTGCAGCGTAATCTGATCCGCTCCCACGCCGCTGGGATCGGAACCCCCCTACCGAATGACACCGTGCGAGCCATGATGCTGCTCACGGCGGCCTCGCTCGCTCGCGGGCATTCGGGCGTGCGTGTCGAGGTCATTGAGTGCCTTGTCGCGATGCTCAACGCGGGGATCACTCCCGTCGTGCCTTCCGTGGGTTCCGTCGGCGCCTCGGGCGACCTTGCCCCCCTCTCGCACGTCGCGTTGGCCCTGATCGGCGAGGGCGAAGTGACCGTGGACGGCCGGGCCCAGCCGGCGGGCGCGGCGATGCGATCTCGGGGCATCGAGCCCGTCACGCTCGAAGCCAAGGAGGGCCTGGCGCTCATCAACGGCACGCATCTCATGGCCGCGCAGGGCGTGCTGGCGTGCCATGATTTCGAGATGCTCTTCCGCGCCTCGCTCGTCGCGGGCGCGATGTCGATTGACGCCTGCCGCGCCACCGACGCGTTTCTCGATCCCCGGGTTCACGAGGCTCGCCGCCAGCCGGGGCAGGCGTATGTCGCGAAAGAACTCACCCGCCTGATGCACGGGAGCGAGATCGTTCGCTCGCACATCGAGAACGATCCCCGCGTGCAGGACCCCTACTCGCTCCGCTGCATGCCGCCTGTGCTGGGCGGGGCATGGGACGCGTTCCAGCACGTCAAGGGCGTGATCGAGCGAGAGCTCGGCGCGGTGACCGACAACCCGCTGGTCTTCGCCGAACCGGACGCGATCATCTCCGCCGGCAACTTCCACGGCATGCCCCTGGCGATCCCGCTCGACCTGCTTTCGATCGCGGTCTCACACGTCGCGGGCATCAGCGAGCGCCGCACGTATCTCATGCTCGCGGCGACCGATCCCGAGGCGCACCTGACGGCGTATCTCTCGCCCAAGCCCGGCCTGCACAGCGGCCTCATGATCGCGCAGTACACCGCGGCCGCGGCGTGCAACGAGATCATCGGGCTCGCGACGCCCGCCAGCGTGTCCAACATCCCGACCAGCGCGGGCACAGAGGACTACAACTCGTTCGGTCCGCGTGCCGCCGCCAAGGCGAGGCGCGCGATCGAACTGGCTGAGCATGTGGTCGCGATCGAATTGCTGTGCGCCGCGCAGGGCATCGAACTGCACCGCCCGCTCAAGGCGGGCACGGTGGTTGAGGACGCGATCGCGCGGATCCGCAAGGAAGTCCCGCCTCTGGCGTTCGATCGCTCCCCCACCCCCGATATCAATGCGATCGTGGCGATGATCCGCGATGGGGAATTGGGCTGATTGAACTGGATCACGCACGCGGCCCCGCGCCACCGCGGTTGCTCGCCTCTTGTACCGCCCCCGCTGACCTCATACGCTCATCGAGTCGACTCGTGCTTCCCCTTCCGCCGGGAGCCTGACATGGCCACCATCCAATCGCCCAAGCGTTCCGTCCCCCGTTCCGCGGCCACGAATTCGCCCGCTCGCGTCGTGCGTGCGCCGCGTGGCTCGACCCGCGTGTGCAAGACCTGGCAGGCCGAGGCCGCCATGCGCATGCTCATGAACAACCTCGATCCCGAAGTCGCGGAGCGCCCCGAGGACCTGATCGTCTACGGCGGTCGCGGTCAGGCCGCCCGCTCATGGGAAGCGTTCGACGCGATCATCGAAACACTCAAGCGTCTCGAGCCCGACGAAACCCTGCTCGTTCAATCCGGCAAGCCGGTGGGCGTCGTTCGCACGCACGCCGACGCGCCGCGCGTGCTGATCGCCAACTCCAACCTCGTACCCCACTGGGCGACGCAGAAACACTTTGACGACCTGGCCGCCAAGGGCCTGATCATGTTCGGGCAGATGACCGCGGGCTCGTGGATATACATCGGCACGCAGGGGATCCTGCAGGGGACCTACGAGACCTTCGCCGAGTGCGGGCGCTCCAAGTTCGGCGGTTCGCTCGCCGGGCGTCTGTGCGTCACCGCGGGCTGCGGCGGCATGGGCGGCGCACAGCCGCTCGCGATCACGCTCTGCGGCGGGACGTGCCTCATCGCCGATGTCGATTACTCGCGCCTCGATCGCCGCCACAAGGATCGATACCTCGACGAGATCTCGACCAGCATCGACGACGCGATCGCGCGGGCGATCGACGCCGCCAGGAAGCGCCGGGCGGTCAGCATCGGCGTCCATTGCAACGCGGTCGAACTGCTGGAAACGATGATCGAGCGGGGCATCACGCCCGACGTGCTCACCGATCAGACCAGCGCCCACGACCCGCTCAACGGCTATGTCCCGATCGAGTACTGCTTCGACGAGGCCAACCGCGTCCGCAAGGCCGATCCGTCCCACTATGTCGACATGAGCATGGCGTCGATGGAACGCCACGTCCGGGCGATGGTGACGCTGCAAGCCCGCGGTGCGGTCACGTTCGACTACGGCAACAACATCCGCCAGCGTGCGTTCGATCGCGGGTTCAAGGATGCGTTCGCGTTCCCGGGCTTCGTGCCCGCGTTCATCAGGCCGCAGTTCTGCGAAGGACGCGGGCCGTTCCGCTGGGCGGCGCTGTCGGGCGATCCGCGCGATATCTACGTGACCGACCACGAGATCCTGAAGCTTTTCCCCCAGCATGAGGGCCTGCGCCGCTGGGTGCTGTCGTGCCACGCGAATCCGGACGCCCTGCTCAAGGGCGATTTCGAACATTGCGCGCCTCGCTTCGGTTTCCAGGGTCTGCCCGCACGCATCTGCTGGCTGGGCTACGGCGAGCGCCACAAGGCCGGCCTGCTGTTCAACGAACTCGTCGCCACGGGCCGCGTTCGCGCCCCGATCGTGATCGGCCGCGACCACCTCGACTGCGGCAGCGTCGCCAGCCCGAACCGCGAGACCGAGTCCATGCTCGACGGCAGCGACGCCATCAGCGACTGGGCCCTGCTCAACTTCGGCGTGAACATCGCCAGCGGCGCCTCGTGGGTCAGCTTCCACCACGGCGGCGGCGTCGGCATCGGCTACAGCCAGCACGCCGGGCAGGTCATCGTCGCCGACGGCACGCGTGACGCGGCCGCCCGCATCGATCGCGTCCTCACCAACGACCCCGCCATGGGTATCTTCCGCCACGCCGACGCGGGCTACGAGAGCGCCAAACGCTGCGCTCGCGAGCGAGGTGTGGATATCCCGACGAAGAGCTGAGCGGATGCGTCGGAACCGACTCCGGCCATCGCCTCATTCGTCAAATACCGCCGGAAGGCGACCCTCCCACTTTTTCCCCGCTCCCTGTACCATGCCCGTCCGGCCGGACGCCCCGGCCAAGGGAGCTTTCGCGCCGAATGCCCGCCGAGCCGCCATCCAGTCCACCCGCCCCCCGCCCACAGGCCCGCTCCAGTTCCCAGCCCCGCGGCTGGCGCTGGTTCTTTGAGCGGTACGGCGCGCTCCTCGCGCTCCTGGTCCTCATCGTCGGCACCGCGATCGTCGAGGCCTGGAAGGTCCCCGTCGAAGACCGCGCCTTCCTGAAACCACAGAACTTCATCAACATCCTGCGCCAGAACTCGATGTGGGGCATCGTCGCCGTGGGCATGACCTACGTCATCATCCTCGGCGGGATCGACCTCTCCGTTGGCTCGATGGTCGCGCTGCTTGGCGGTGCGGCGATCTACGCCATGAACGCCGTCGCGGAATCCGGCCACGGCGCCACGCTCGCCATCTCGACCGCCGTCGGCGTCTGCCTCGTCGGCGGCGTGCTCTTGGGCCTCGTCAACGGCCTCACGATCTCATGGGGGCGCATCGCGCCCTTCGTCGCCACGCTCGGCACCATGGCCATCTTCCGCTCGCTCATCCTCGGCCCGGCCAAGGGCAGCGAGGTCCGCGCCGGCGTCTCGTCGTATGCCGACATCGGCTCGGGCCTCGTCGAGCTCCCCTTCATCCACATCAACACGACCGCCGAGGAACCGGCCGGCAGCCCGCTCATGCTCCCCTATCCCGTCCTTGCCTTCTTCGCGAGCGTGATCATCGGCCAACTCGTGCTGTCGTTCACTTCGTTCGGCCTCAAGGTCTACTCGATCGGCGACAACCACAAGGCCGCCCGATACGCCGGCGTCCACATCGGGCGCGTGACCACCGCGGTCTACGCGATCTGCGGCCTATCTGCGGGCCTAGCCGCACTCCTGACCAGCAGCCGCCTCAACTCGATCGCCAGTTCCTCGACCGGCCTCTTCTATGAACTCGACGCCATCGCCGCGGTCGTGATCGGTGGCACACGCCTTCAGGGAGGCGCGGGCCGCGTCTGGACCACTGCGATCGGCGTGCTCATCATCGGCGTTACGACCAACATGCTCACGATGCTGCAGATCGACACGTACTACCAGAATATGGTCAAGGGATTGATCGTCATCGGTGCCGTGCTCTTGCAGGTCCGCAAGCCCACGGAGTAGAACCCGCACACACTCGCCGGCCGCGCCGGCTCAGGGAGAAAACGCATGAAGTCCGCCTTCACCCGCCGCGTCTTTGGTTCGCTCTTGCTCGTGCCGTGCCTGGCTCTCTTCGCGGGCCTCGCCCCCACCGCGACCGACACCGGCTCCTCCAACGCCACGTCCGAGTCCGCCCAGCCCGCCAAGGTCGCCAAGAAGATGAAGATCGGCGTCTCCGTTCCCGCCGCCGACCACGGCTGGACCGCCGGCATCGGTTGGTGGGCCAAGAAGGCGATGGAGCTTCACCCCGAGATCGACTGGGTCTACGCCACCGCGGGCGGCCCGGAAAAGCAGATCGCCGACATCGAGGACATGATGGTCAAGGGCGTGGACGGCCTGGTCATCCTCGCGACCGAGAGCGCGCCCGTCACGCCCGTCGCCCGCCGCGCCAAGGAAAAAGGCCTCTTCATCGTCAACGTCGATCGCGGCTTCATCAGCAATCCGGGCGAGGCGCCCATCGCCGACGTCTTCCTCGAGGGCGACAACAAAGCCTTCGGACGCAAGAGCGCCGAGTTCGTCGCCAAGCAGATGGGCGGCAAGGGCAATCTTGTCATCCTCACCGGCATCCCCTGCACCGTGGACACGGACCGCGTCAACGCCGCGCTGGAAGTCTTCAGGCAGTATCCCGACATCAAGATCCTCGACCAGCAGCCCGCGATGTGGAATCGCGAGAAGGGCCTGCAAGTCATGGAGAACCTGCTCGCCAAGCACAAGAAGATCAACGCCGTGTGGGCCCAGGACGACGACATCCTCCTCGGCGCCATGCAGGCGATCAAGGAGGCGGGGCGCGCCAAGGAGATGTGGATCGTCGGCGGCGCGGGCATGAAGGACGTCATCAAGATGGTGATGGACAAGGACCCGATGGTCCCCGCCAACATGACCTATCCGCCGTCGATGATCGCGACGGGCATCCACATGGCCGCCAGCGCCCTGCGCGACGGCAAGCGCGACGAGGTCGTCAAGTTCCTCCCCAAGCACCTCATGATCGACGTCGAGCTCGTCACGCCCGACAACGCCAAGCAGTTCTACTTCCCCGACAGCGTGTACTGATCGCAAGAATCAACCGAGCACCGCTTTCCCACCCGCTCGTTGGTACTGCTTGCGGCTCGAATCTGATTTGCTGGTTCGCTGACCTGCTCCGATCAGCAGCCCGACCGTGCGAGAGGGCGTTTCCCATTTGTCCGTCTTCCAGCCGAGACTCCCATGCCATCACTCCCCCGCCTCAACCGTCTCCTCGCCGCCGACGGCAAGTGCTTCGATGTCGCCATCGACCACGGTTTCTTCGACGAGCCCGCGTTCCTGGCGGGCATCGAGGACATGCGAGTCGCCGTCGACCGCGTGTGCCGCGCAATGCCCGACGCCGTTCAGCTCTCGCCCGGAATGGCCCGGCATCTGCAGGATCGCACGGGCGTCAAGCCCGCCCTGGTGCTGCGGACCGACGTCGCCAACGTCTACGGCAATCCGCTCTCCTCCCGGCTCTTCTCGCGTCTGGTCGACGACGCCGTCGCGATCGCCGTCCGTCTCGACGCCGCGTGCGTTGTGTGCAACATCCTTCAGTTGCCGAACCAGCCCGCGATCCACGAGGCGTGCATCGAAAACGTTGCCTCGCTCCGCGCCGCGTGCGACGCCGCTGGCATGCCGCTCATGGTCGAGCCGCTCGTGATGAAGGGAACCGAGTCCTACGGCGTTGACGGTGATCCGAAGAAGATCATCCCACTTGTGCGTCAGGCAGTCGAACTCGGCGCGGACGTCATCAAGGCCGATCCCACCGACGACCTCTCGATCTACCACAAGGTCGTCGAGACCGCGGCCGGAATCCCCGTACTCGTCCGCGGCGGCGGGCGTGCCCCGGACGAGGTCATCTTCCAGCGCACCTTCGACGTGATGAAGCAGGGCGCGAGCGGAATCGTCTACGGGCGGAACGTCATCCAGCACGCCAACCCGACGGGCATGACGAAGGCCCTCATGGCGATCGTGCACGAGAATGCCACGCCCGAGCAGGCCATGAAGATCGTCGGTGGAGCATCCAAGTGACCCGGCGCGAGATCAATTTCGGCGTGATCGGTTGCGGCCTGATGGGCCGCGAGTTCGCGTCCGCCGCCGCACGCTGGAACCACCTGACCGCCGACGTCGCGCATCCGCGCATCGTCGCCGCGTGCGACACCAGCGAGCCCGTGCTGCGTGCGTTCTGCGAATCGAACCCCGGTGTTCGTGCCGTGCCGGACTATCGCCATCTGCTTGCCAGCCCCGATGTCGAGGCGCTCTACATCGCGGTCCCCCACCACCTCCACGCGGAGATCTACACCGCCGCGATCAGGGCGGGCAAGCACTTTCTCGGCGAGAAGCCCTTCGGTATCGACCGGGCGGCGAACGCCGCGATCAACGCCGAGCTCGCCAATCGCCCCGAACTGGTGGTGAGATGCTCGTCAGAGTTCCCGTTCTTTCCGGGCGTGCAGCGCATCGTCTCGCTCGTCAAATCCGGCGCGATCGGACGCGTGCTCGAGGTCCGATGCGGCCTGCTCCACTCCAGCGACCTCGACCCGCTCAAGCCCATCAACTGGAAGCGCATGGCGAAGTTCAACGGTGAGTACGGCTGCATGGGCGACCTCGGCCTGCACGCCGCGCATGTGCCGTTCCGCCTGGGCTTCACGCCCCGCGATGTCCGCGCCGTCCTGACCAAGGTCGTGAAGGAGCGCCCAGACGCCAAGGGCGGCACGCTCCCGTGCGACACATGGGACAACGCGCTGCTCACCTGCACGTGTGGCGCCGGGCCCGACGACGAATTCCCAATGATCCTCGAGATGAAACGCATCGCGCCGGGGAACACCAACACCTGGTTCTTTGCGATCGACGGCACGCGTGCATCCGCCCGTTTCTCGACCCGCAATCCCCGCACGCTCGAGGCGCTCTTCTATGAGCGCGGCAAGCCGCAGGCCTGGCTCCGCGAGGACATCGGCTATCAATCCGCGTATCCATCGATCACCGGCGGCATCTTCGAGTTCGGTTTCACCGACGCGATCCAGCAGATGTGGGCCGCGTATTGCGACGAACTCGCCGCCGGCGCCTCGGGTATGAAGCAGCCGTTCTCTTGCGCCACGCCGGGCGAGGTAGAACTGAGCCATCGACTCTTCGACGCGGCCTTGATTTCCCACCGCGATCGTGCGGTCGTGAAGGTCGAGGCCGGCGGCCGGGCATGAGGTGCCGCCCGACCTGGCCTTCTCCCTGTCTCGCTCTCTTGCTGTGTTGCTTCCACACCAATGAAAAAGGCCCCGTCGCCGGGGCCTTCATTCGACATGGGTCGATGTTCAGTGGTTCGGAGCGACTGATTACCAGCCACCGCGGCCACGGCCACCGCCGCCGCCACCGCCGCCGCCGAAGCCACCACGGCCACCGCCGCCGCCACCGAAGCCGCCACGGCCACCACCGCCGCCGCCGCCCTCACGCGGCTTGGCCTCGTTGACCGTCAGGTCGCGGCCGTCATAGTTCTTGCCGTTCAGGGCCGCCATCGCGGCGCGGGCGTGCTCATCGTTCGCGAACTCAACGAATCCGAACCCGCGGGGACGCCCGGTCTCGCGGTCCATCACGATCGTCGCCGAGGCGACATCGCCATGCTGGGCGAAGAGCTCGCGCAGATCGTTTTCCGTGGCCTTGAACGGGAGGTTGCCAACGTACAGCTTCATGTGAATCTACCGTGCCCGAGAAGAACAGTCGGACTGGAACTAGAACTCGGGCAAAGCCCCGTCCGCGATCTCATTGCTCGGCCGCAAACGCGCGGGGGGCTGTGAGAACAGTCAAGAGTATACGCAACTCGCCCCGTCCGTGTCGGGGCGGCTGTGGAAAACCGGCCACCGTCCAAAGCGGTCCGACAACTCCAATTTACTAAGTTCCAGATTGATGGGGAATTACCGTTTCCAGGGTGAATCCCCGGGTCGTCAGGCCGCCGCGCTTTGCAGGTTCCCGCCGATCGGTTTCCCACTCACGACCTGGTCCACCAGCCGGACCATCTCGGCCAGTTCGGGCTTGCTCACCTGCGCGTCGGCCCCGACCTGCCGCCCCTTCTTCAGGTTGTCCGGCGTGATCAGCGAACTGAACAAAACGATCCGCGTCCCCGCCAGCGCCGGCGTGCCCTTGATCCGCTTGGTCAGGTGCAGGCCGTCCATCCGCGGCATCTCGATGTCGCTCACGATCGCGTCGATCGTCGGGCCCGGCCTTTGGATGGCGTTCCACGCCTGCTCGCCGTCGGCGTAGACCTCGACCTTTGTGTACCCCGACGCCACGAAGATGTCCTGCAAGAGCTGCCGCATGAACGGCGAGTCCTCCGCGATGATGACGCGTTTGCTCTCGCGCGCCACGTTGTCGGGGTTGTCGACCTTCTCGATGTGCAGGCGCTTCTCGACCAGGATCGCGTCCGCGACCGATTCAAAGTCGATCATTTGGACGAGCCGGTCCTGCATCTCGATCATGCCCGTCGTCGTGCCGATCGACGTGGCCCCTTCGCCGCCAGCGACGGACAGGTCCGGCGCGGGCTTGACGCGCGACCAGCTCATGCGGTGGATCTGCTCGACCGTGTCGACCAGGAACCCGGTGCGAAGGCTGTTAAACTCAGTGATGATCACGCGTCCTTCGGTCTTCTTCTGATTCTCCGGACGCGTCAGCCCCAGGTGCTTGGCGAGATCAACCACGGGCACGACGTGCCCGCGGATGTTGAACATCCCCACCACCGACGGGTGCTGGTGGGGCGTGGCGACCGTCGAGACCGGGCGGATCACCTCGCGCACCTTCGCGACGTTCACGCCGAACCAGCCGCCGCACAAGCTGAACACCAGCACCTCGAGTTCGTTGGTGCCCGCGTCAAGCAGAATGTCACCGGTAATGCCCTTGATCTCGTTCATGGCCAAAGCTCCCGCGCGGATCGCGCACCCGCTTATCGGCCAGTCTCGCACGTGATTGAAGCGATCTTCGACGCACAACCCCGTCCCGCGTCGGTTACACGCGAGCGGTCACGCCGCGGGCGTCTCTTCCGCGAAGAGCGCCTCGACGAACGAGTTCGGATCAAAGGGTTGAACATCCTCCGGGGTTTCCCCGGTTCCCACGAACTTCACGGGAACATTCGTCGTGTCCTTGATCGCGATCACGATCCCACCCTTGGCCGTCCCGTCGAGCTTGGTGAGGAAGATCCCGGTCAACCCCGTCGCGCCGCCATCCGCCGGACGCAGCGCCCGATCAAACTCCTCGGCCTGGCGCAGCGCATTCTGCCCGGTCGTCGCATCGAGCACCAGCAGTGTCTCGTGAGGCCCGCCGGGGATCTGCTTGGCGATCACCGAGCGGAGCTTCGTCAATTGACGCATGAGCGGGTCCTGCGTCTGCAGGCGTCCCGCAGTATCAAGGATCAGCACGTCGACGCCGCGTGATTTCGCCGCGGCGCACGCGTCGAACGCGACCGCCGCCGGATCGCCCCCTTGCTGACCTTTCACCACCTCGACACCCAGACGTTCGGACCAGATTTCCAACTGCCGTACCGCGCCCGCGCGGAACGTATCGCACGCGCCCAGCAGCACGCTCTTGCCCTCGTGCCGCAGGTACGCGCACATCTTCGCGATGCTCGTGGTCTTGCCGACGCCGTTCACGCCAGTCACGAGGATCACCGTCGGCCCGCTTCCCGCGGGCGCAAGCCGCAGCTTGCGATCCTCCTCGGGCCACAGCTTCTTCAGTTCGTCCTTCAGGTACGCGAGCACCTCGTCGCCCGTTGTGATCTTGCCGCCCCGAAAATCCGCGCGAATCTGCGTCACCAGCCGCGACGTGGTCTTGGTGCCGACGTCGGCCGCGATGAGCTTCGACTCGAGCTCGTTGATCAGCGCCTCGTCCAGCTTCCGCCCCAGGAGCAGCGAGCGCAGCCCGACCGACAGCACCTCGCGGGTCTTCGCCAGCCCCTGCTTGAGTTTGCCCAGGATGGACTTGAAGAACGCCATGCGTCACACCTGCTCGGTCGATTGTCCTTCCGCGGGAGTCTCTTCGCGAGCGGGCAGCACGCGCTTGAGCACCTTGTCCAGGAGCGCGTTCACGAACGCGGGCGATCGCTCCGTGCTGAATTCCTTGGCGAGTTCGACCGCCTCGTTCACAGCGACCTTGGGCGGTGTGCGCCCCGACGAGATCTCGAAGTGCGCCAGCCGCAGGATCGCGCGATCAACCGCCGCCATGCGGTGCGCCGGCCATTGCGGCGCCAGCTCCGCCATTTCCTTGTCCGCCGCGGCGCGGGCGTCAAACGCCGCCTTGGCCATGTCCGCCGCCTTGTACCGGTCCTTCTCGGGGAGTCCTTCGAGCTCCGGCGCCGTCGTCGACAGGATCGCCTCGTCGGTCGCGCCCGCGTCGAGCTGGAACAACAACTGGAACGCGAGCTTGCGGATGTCGCGCGGCGTAGCCATCAGCGACTTCCCTTCGCGACGCGCGATGTCCCGCCGGCCCGCACCGCCTTGTCGGGAATGACGCGCCCCGCGGTGATCTGCTCACTCTCATCCTCACCCGTCTCGATCACCCGCACGACCTCGATCGTGTCCAGCAAAGCCTCCATCGCCTCGCGCCCCTTGTTGCCCTTCTTCCCGCCCGCGCGGGCCCGGGCCTGGGCCGCGTTGTTCACGGTCAGCACGCCGAACGCGACCGGCATGCCCGTGCTCACGCTCACGGCGGTCAGCCCGTCCGCCACCGCGCCGGCGATGTACTGATCGTGCGGCGTTTCGCCGCGGATGATGCACCCAAGGGCCACCACACCGTCGAATCGCCCGCACACCGCCCCCGCCCGCGCCGCCGCCGTCAGCTCGAATGCGCCGGGGACGCCGACAATTTCCAGGGTCTCCCCGGCGCCGAACCGATCCGTGTACGCCTCGATCGCGCCCTCGAGCATCGCGTCCGTCACGCTCGCGTTGTAGCGGCTCACGGCGATCAGAACCCGCGCCGCGCCGCCTGCCTTCGCGCCGCCTCTCGTATTTCGGCCTGCTTTTCGCATGGGTCACGATGGTAGACCCCCACCGACGCCGAATCGCACCTCTCCGCAAACACCGGCTCCGCGTCCGTGGAACGCCGGGCCAAGCAGCCCCCGTACCATCTTCCCGTGCAGCGATTCCTCGAACGCATCGCCCCCGTCCTGCGCCTCACCCGCGTCTCGTCGGCCTTCGCGGTCGTCGCCAACGCGTGGTTCGTCGTCCTCTGGGTTCGCGGCGTACCCACCGAGCCCATGCACCTCGACCTCGCCACCCGCCCGCTCTGGCTCCTGCTGTTGGCGACAGGCCTCAACGCGGTCTCGCTCTTTGGCTTCGGCGCCACCCTCAACGACATCCTCGATCGCAGGCGGGATCGCCTGCTCCGCCCCGATCGCCCGCTCGCGCGAGGGTTGCTCACAGAGCAAGCCGCTGTCGCCAGCGCCACCGGCACCCTTCTCGCCAGCTTCGTTGGCGCCGCCCTCATCGACAACAACGCCGTCATGCTCAACGCGATACTCGCCGCCGCCATTCTCGTCTTCAACGGGGCGGCCAAGTTCGTGCCCGCGTTCGGCTTTGTCGCGCTGGGCTGCATCTTCGCCGCCCACATGTTCATCCCTGCCTCACGCCTCGCCTTTGTCGTACCGGTGTGGGTCATCCTGACGCAAACCACGCTCGTCGCGGCCCTCGGGCATCTCTGGTCACGCAAGCCGCCGCGTGCCTCCTCGCGTGCTCTCGCCGCCAGCGTGATCGGCTGGATCGCGCTCTCCGCCGGTCTTGCGTGGCTGGGCTGGAGGCCGGCGCACACGCTCTGGCCACGCGGTCTTGAGCCTTGGACCCCCGGCGTCATCGCGGCACTCGCGCTCGTCATGGCCGGGCTCGTCGCACGCCGCGCCATGGGCCTCGGGATCGGCCCGCGCATGGCCGAAAAACTCCCGCGATACTCCGCACTCTGGATGCCGCTCTACGGCGTGGCCTGGCTGCTCGGCGCCGGCCTGCGCACCGAGGCGATCATCATCGGCGCCGTCGCCTTGGCGGGCTACCACTCCATGAGCGTGCTGCGCGAGGCCTATTCACTCGTCGAGCATCCCCTGGGATATCGCCGCTAAGCGCGTGCACGCTCCGCAACCCCGCTGCATGGCTCCGGTACATCCCCGCATGATCTCCCGCGCTATCCGCATCCTGTGCCTCTGCCTCGCGATGCCATTCCTGCCCGCGTGCGATCAGAAGCCCCAGCTCATCGCCGGGGTGGTCGCCCAAGCGAGCACCAGCCGCTCGACCGCCGCCGCCAACATCGCCGCCCTCATCAAGCAGGGCAAGCTCACGACCGACGAAATGCTCACGCTCGCCTTCGACAAGCTGGAACGCGGCGAGGACGCCACCGACTTCGCTGGCGCGGTCCTCGACTCCTTCGTCATGCTCGAGGGCTGGCTCCCCGACGCCCAGGAGTTCGAGATCTTCTACCGACGCGTCGGCCGCCTGGCGCTGGTCGCCGCCATGCGGACCGCGGAGAAGGAACGGTTCGATGAGGCCCGCGAGCTTGTGTTCGCGGGGCCCAAGCGTTGGCAGACCGAGGCCTACTGGCTCCGCTACCCCGACCACGATGCGCTGGCCTCGATGCTCATGGCCCGCAGCGGCGAGAAACAGGCCGCGATCGAGCGCCTCCGCTCCCGTCCCGTGCTGGAGGGCGACGCCGCCGAGGCGATGAAGGCGCTGACAGGCCGCGAGTGAGCTTTCGGGTTCGATCCCCTCGTGCCGCGTTCGATGTTCCGCTATCATTCGGCGTTCACGAAGTTCGCGCCGGACACGCCGGCGCCGAGGGAAGGAAGCTGCATGTCGATGTCTACTGGTGCGCCCGCGAATCCGAAGAGCACGAGCACCCCGGCGCTGGGGCGAAAGTTCATCGCCGAACTCGCAGGCGTCGAGCGTGTCGCCGGCGCGTTCTCGATCGCCAACGCGCAACTGGGCAAGACCCGCAACGACAAGCCCTACCTCCGCTGCCTCCTGGGCGACAAGACCGGCGAGATGCCCGGCCGCATGTGGTCGATCGACGAGGCCACCTTCCGTCGCCTCCCTACCGACGGCTTCGTCTGGGTCGAGGGCGAGACCCAGCCCTACCAGGGCGAGCTTCAGTTCATCATCCACACCATCGATCCGATCGAGCCCACGCCCGATCAGATGCGCGACCTGCTCCCCTGCTCCAAGCGCCCGGCCGCGGAGATGTTCCCCGAGCTGCTCGAACTCCTGAACACGCTCGCGCACCCCGCCATGAAGGCGCTCGCCAAGGCCTACCTCGACGACGCGTTCCTCATGGACGCGTTCCGCCAGTGCCCCGCCGCCAAGAGCATGCACCACGCCTATCTCGGCGGCCTGCTCGAGCACACCCTCTCGCTCCTCAAGCTGGCCGACCGCGTCTGCCCGCTCTATCCCAAGATCAATCGCGACCTGGTGATGATGGGCCTGTTCCTCCATGACCTGGGCAAGACCCGCGAACTGGCCTACGACCGCGCGTTCTCCTACACCGACCGCGGCGAACTCATCGGGCACATCGTCGAGGGGGCGATCATGCTCCACGACAAGGCCCAGCAGGTCATGCGAGAGACCGGCCAGCGCCTTCCCCCCGGCGCGATCATGGTCCTCCAGCACATCATCGTGTCGCACCACGGCGAGCTGGAATTTGGCGCCGCCAAGCTCCCCGCCACACCAGAGGCGATCCTCGTCTCGATCCTCGACAACCTCGACGCCAAAACCACCATGGCCGTCGCCGTCGCCCGCCCCGACCGCACCGGCGGCTTTGACCTGGGCGGCAACTTCACCGAAAAGCAGTGGGCCTTGGAGACCAAGCTCTACCGCCCCGATCCCCTGAGCTAACTCGGGTAGTCGATCTCCTCAGAATCCGCGAGCACTCCGCCCGCGAATCCATCGCAGCGTCGCACGGAGCCAGCGAGCGTGACCACCGAATCATCCATTCAGGTCAACTTCGGGCGTCCCATGCCGCTCTTCCCGCTCGATTCGGTCACGCTGCTCCCGCAGCAGATCGCGCCCTTCCACATCTTTGAGCCGCGCTACCGCCAGATGATCGACTCGGTCCTCGACACCTCGGGCCAGATCGCCATGGCCGTCTTCGCCGGGCCCAAGTGGAAAGAGCAATACCACGGCCGCCCGCCGCTCAAGCCCGCCGTCTGCGTCGGCCAGCTCGTCGAGCACGAAAAGCTCGACGACGGCCGGTACAACATCATCCTTCAGGGCGTGTGCCGCGCTCGCATCGTCAAGGAACTCCCCGCCAGCGAGGATCGCCTCTACCGCGTGGCGATGCTCGAACCGTTCGGCCTGGAAACACAGGAAACCGACGACCTCGCCGACCTCCGCCGCCGTCTGAGCGAATCTCTCGCCGAGGGCCCGCTCGCCCAGATGCGCGTCGCCAAGCCGATGCTCGACTTCCTGCGGAATCCCGAGATCCCCACCGCCGCCCTGCTCGAGGTCATCTCCTTCACGATCCTCACCGACAACACGCTCCGCTACAAGCTCCTCTCGGAGGAGAGCCTGCAACGCCGCGCCGATCTCATCGAGCGTGAGCTCCACGGCCTGGAGGACCTCATCCGCCGCGCCGCCAAGCAGCGTCCACAGGACTGGCCCAAGGGCTGCAGCTGGAACTGACGCGCGTTAGCTCATCGCGTCCAGCCGGCGCTCCAACCGGGCCTTCACGCCCGCCCACTCGTCGTCGAGGATGCTGTAGTAAATCCAGTCGCGGACCGCCGGCTCGCTTCGATCGAGCGACGGCGCCAGGATTCTCGCTCTGCGCAGCGTGCCCTCACGCACCGCACCCAGCTTCTCAATGGCGTGCTGGCTGTGCAGGTTCATCGCGTTCGTCGTGATCTGCACGCGGATCGCGCCGGGCGACAGCGATTCGAATGCGTGGCGCAGCAGCAGGTACTTGCATTCGGGATTCACACGCGTCCCGTGGTGGGCGCGCCCGATCCACGTCCGCCCGATCTCAAGAGCGCGATGCTCCGCCCGAATGTCCATAAACGTGGTGCGCCCGATCGCACGCCCCGCCGATTCGCCGCGCTGCGCGATGATCGCGAACGCGACCACACCCGCGAGCGATCGCACCTTGTCGATCTCTTCCTCAAAGCCCCGCACCGACCATTCGCGCGGCGCCTGCGAGCCGTGCGTGAACAGCTCCGGGTCGGCGACCGCAAACAGATCGCCCGCGTGCGAGGGCAAGAGCGGCTCGAGCCGAATCTCTCGGGCGATCGCAGCATCAGCAAGTTCAACGGGCCGTACCCAAGCCACGGAATGAGACGAAGGTGTCGACATGGTGCGAACGGTCGGGGAATCAGGCACCAAGGTCAAATCCGAGCCGGGCCGAACACCCAGGAAAGGGCCGCCGGAGCCGCGCAGGATTTCGAGGGATTCCCCAGAGATTCGCGCGCCCGCGCGTGTCCGTTCCGTTTCTCTTCTTGTGGACTCGCTTCCGCTTGAGTTGGCCCGATGCGAATCGAACCCGAACACGCCGCCCCATATCCACCCCATCCCCCCACAGGCCCCGCAGGCGGAACTCCCCCAGGTTAGTGGCGTCTAAACTTTGTGCAACCGAAGCGGTACAATGTCGAGATGTACAGGGGCGACGGCCGGCGTTCGGCCAGCCCCTCGGATGAAGGAGTGAAATCCATGTCGTGCGTCGTGAATCGTGGAATGAAGGCCGGTTCGTTCGGGTCGCGGACCGCGGGCCGTCGCGTGCTGGTCGCCGCGACGCTCGGCTCCCTCATGTTCGCCTCGGGCTGCAACAACGCGCTCGAAGGCGGCCTCTCCGGCGCGGCCCTGGGCGCGCTCGGCGGCATGGGCATCGGCGCCATGTCCGGCAACATGGGCGAAGGCGCCGCCATCGGCGCGATCATCGGCGGCATCGGCGGCCTGTTCGTCGGCGACCAGAACGATCGCAACTCACGCTACCGCGATTGAGATTCCCGTGCCAGCGTCTCAGGTCGAACCCATCGCTACTGCGCCGCCTGAGCCAACTTCGCTCATTCGGATGCGGCGACCTCATTATGGCTGGATGATCTGGTTTGCCCTGATGCTGTCGCCGCTGATATGCACGGTGCTCGATATCGTGGCCGAGCGCATCTACAACGTTGAACTCCCCAACGTGATTTTCCCACTACTCGTGTTGGTCATCCCAGCAGTCGGCTCGATATTGCTCGGCACGCTTTCACGCCGCGCGCCTGTGGCTGCGCGATGGGCGTGGGCACTGGCGTGGCTGGTCGTGATCCCGCTGCTTTTCCCCGCGATGGCACTTCTGTCGGTCGGGTTCACGGGAATGCCGGCGCAGGACTAGAAGGCCAAATTGGAATGATGAGGCGCGCCGGTGGCACCCGCGCCGGGCTTGATTGCCGTATATTCTTGCGGCTCGTGCAAAAGGCCGACGTGCCTCCCTTAGCGAGGTGACGATGGACTCCCACAACCTGCGCTCAATCGCTCCTCAAGATGACATCCGTGCATCGTCGACTCGCGCATATCAGCGTTCAAACTACCGTCGATTCCGGCTTGCGGTATCTGTGTCGACGGTGCTGCTCCTCGTAATCGCGGCGGTCTTCGGCTACAGGAGGGTCAGTGTCTATGTCGTCGGCAACGGCACGAATGTGACGCGGTTCTCTCTCTTTGGCATTCAACTCTCATCGACCACGGTGAATTGTCGTGCCCACGACGAACTGGCCTCATTGGGCATCGCGCAGCCAACACCGGAGTTCGGGATTGACGTCAAGCGCGGTTTCCTCGATTCGCATCGAACGCCGAGCGGCCGGAGTCTCCGCCTCTGGACCACATGCGAAACGCTGGTCATCTCAGCGGGCTATGCGGCGATGGAACGCGATAAGCGGATCACGCTCTGGCGTCAGATCTTCGATCGCGCCCAGAAGGGGGAAGAGATTAACGATCTGGTCGCCACGATCTTCGACCCACCAGCGGCAGATCGGTAAAACGTCGGCGCGGCATGTTGAATATTGCCGCCATCAGAACCCGCCGGGATCATCCACCACGGGCCGACGCCGCGGCGTGTCGGGCAGCGGTTCCTTCGCCGCCGCAAAGCACGCGCTCTGCAGCGTCTGGAACAACTTCTCGTGCTCGGGGATCGCCTCAATCGCCTCCAGCAAGTCGTCGACGCGCCACGCCGCGGGCTCGCTGGCCTTCACCGCCGCGATCGCCGCGTTGCCCAGCGCCTCGCCCGCCTCGAGGAACCACTCGATCGGGGGCGGCGTCATCGAGCTGTCGTGCGTCGTGCCGTTCTGCTTGTGGACCATCCCCAGGGGTGCGGGACGCAGCACGCGGATCGCGCGCGACATGATCCCACCACCTGCGCTGATCGCCGCGACCGGCCACAGCCCGTTCCTAGTGATCGGCTCGCGCGTCAGCACATACACCGGCGTCTTCTTCCGGCGGGCGTGGTCGCGCAGCTCGTGGGCGTCGATCGCGATCGCCGGCGGGCACAGGAGATAGCACCCCGGCGCGATCGCGCCCTCGGTGTACTCGTCCACCCGCGCCACCACCGCCCGCACGCCCGCGTCCTCCGCGATCTGGCGGATCTGCCTTCGCGCTTCCTGCCAGGGCATGCAGATGCGCCCCAGACGCTCGAAGTCGTTCGCACGCCGCGCCATCGCCGCCGCCCGCTCGCACCTGCTCTGCGCGGCGAAATACTCCGCCTTCGCGAGCAACGTGCTGGCCTCGTCCATCAGACGATCGATCGAAGATGCGGTGCGCGCGCCGGTCATGCTCGCATCGGGCCTCCGGCGCGGCCTTCGCGGATCGCACGCGAAATAGCCGTCAGCATGACTTCCCAACGATCGACGACGCCCGACAGCCCATACTCCAACGCGTCCGCGAGCGCCGACCAATCCTGCGCTTCCATCGCGTCGCGAACCTCGCGCAGCGCCGAGGTCAGCGCGTCGACATCCTCGCGGGCGACTCGCGTCTCGCCGTTCCCCACGTCGAACCGGACCTCGAACAGGTGCGGCCCGATGACCTGGGCCGATTTCTCGAACGCGTCACGCACCGCCTGCCACACGCCGAACGCGTTCTTGACCTCGTCGAGCGCCGAATCGACGTCGTTGGCAAGGAACTTGTCCGACGCCGACGATTGATGCTGACGCGCCAGGCGCAGCGAGTCCGCCGCTTGCATGAGCGTTTCCGCGACCAGCAGCTTGGGATCGGCCGAGACGAGACGCAGTTCGTGAATGCCCGAGGCGTTGTCCGGTGGGGCGCTGAGCAGTTCGTCCGACAGCGGGCGCCCGTCCCCGTGGACCTCGATGATGATCCGGCCACGGCGCTCGGCTTCCTCAACGCCCGTCTTCAACGCCAGCGCAAGAGACTCGCGCGGCGTGAAGATCACATCGTTGTCGAGAAGCAGGCGCATGCTCATCGGACGGTCCCCCAAGAGGCCACCATCGTACCACACCCTCGGAAAATGTCATCCCTTGTTTGGCGATTGATCGCTCGGATAAGGTTCGGTTGCTGTGCCGTTATCGGCCGCCGCCTGGCGAGCTTCGCGCCGGCGCTGCTTGTAGATCAGCCGCAGGTTCCGGGCATAGATGACGATGCCCGGGGCCTGGCCCAAGATCCCGATCGGGTCCTGACGCCACACGAAATAGCTGAAAAGCAGGGCCGCGCCGATCAGACTGAACCACCAGAACGACTCACTGATCACGCTGCGCCGGTGCTTCTCGCTCGTCAGCCACTGCAGGATCATGCGACCGGAGAACGCCAGCTGCCCGACCAGCCCGATGCCCACCCACACCACGTTCCACCAGGACGTGATGTTCAGAACCTTGAACACCCAGTTGTGGCGCTGCGCGATGACGGTGTCGTACACCTCGTCGCCGAACAGGCCGCGCACCTCGTTCCCATCGGCAAACTTGTGCGGCGTGGGCACGCCCATCATGTGCAGGTAGAACACGGGCTCGGCGCCCGATTCGCCCACGCCCCTGGCCTCAAGCACGCCGCGCGTCGTCCCCACGCGAACGTTGAGCTTGATCGAGTCATCAACGAGGTCGAACTTCGGCCCGCTCGAAGGCCCGAACGCCAGCCACGCGCCGAGAAAAAGCACCAACGCCATCGCGGCCCCGGGCTCCCACTTCAATCGCTTGCGGGGTTGGCTCATCGCGCGCCCGTCCCGTCGCGAGGGACCTCCACGCCGCTCACCGGCCGCCGCCGGTTCCGCATGTAGCGCACCGCAAAGCAGTCGATCAGCCCCGGGATCGCGCGTTGCATGATCCCCAGCCCATACTTCGGCACGCCCGCGACGCGGGGCCGGTGCTTCACGGGCATCTCGATCACCGTGTATCCAAGGTGCCGCGCCGTGACCGGGATGAACCGGTGCATGCCCCGGAATTCCAGCGGCAGCTGCACCGCGATCTCACGCTTCATCAGGCGCAGCGAACAGCCCGTGTCGCGGATCGTGTCGCCCAGCAGCACTTTGCGGAAGACGCGCCCGACCCACGAGCCGATCTTCCTGATCGCGTTGTCCTGGCGTGCGTGCGAGCGATCGCCCTGCACCATGTCCGCCCGCTGCGCCACCAAGAGGTCGAGCATCTGCGGGATCTCCGCCGGATCGTTCTGCAGGTCAGCGTCCAGCACCGCGACGTACTCGCCCCGCGTCGCGCGGAACCCGGCGTGAAACGCCGCCGACTGCCCGTTGCCCTTGCCGGGCGGCGTGCGCGTCATCGCGACGCACCGCAGCCAAGGACGATCCTTCATCAGCGTCTGGACCATGGCCCGCGTCGAATCCGTCGAGCCATCGTCGACCACAATGAACTCGAACGAGATCCCCCGCGGAGCCAGCGCGTCGTGGACCTCCCGCACCAGCCGCTCGATGTTCTCTTCCTCGTTGTGCGCGGGCGCCACCACCGAGACGCGCGGCGTTCCGGGCCCCGATGCGTCGGGGCTCATCGCGGCGGCGCGTTCAAGATTCGGCTGGGCGGCCTGTGGCGTTGCGGTCATGAGCCCAAAGCCTAGGCCCAATCACCCACATCGGGTTTCGAGACCCGTTTGTCTGGTTCGCGACGTGGTCACGCACGTTTCACCGTTGCCCAGTTCGGTTGTGGACGCGCAGGTCGAGTTGATCTCGCGCGATCTCCACAGAGCCTCTGACTCGCACGCGAAGCGCGAGTTCGCCCGCACCGACACGCCACGGTGCATGTTGACGCGGCGCTATACTCAACCGCGGCCGAGATTCGCCCGCCACCTCTCCAAAGCACGACGGAGCCACTGATGGGCCTTCGCCACTCGGATCACATCAACGACCCGCCGATCGTCCCCGTGACCTTCGTCATGGAGGACCCGCACAGCCTCACCGGCAAGGACCAGCCCGAGGTCACCGTGAACGCGCCGCTCGGCGCGCACCTCCTCGAAGTCGCTCTCGAAGCCGGCATCAACATTGAGCACGCCTGCGGCGGAGTCTGCGCCTGCTCCACCTGCCACATCTACGTCGAAAAAGGCATGGACCAGCTCAGCGAGTCCACCGAGGCCGAGGAAGATCGCGTCGAGGAAGCGCCAGGCCTGCAACGCAACAGCCGCCTCTCGTGCCAGTGCGATGTTCGCGGCAAGGGGCCGATCGTTGTGCGCGTTCCCGCCTGGAACCGCAACGCCGTCAAGGAACTCCCCCACTAGCAGGTCGACGGAAAGGGCGTGGCATGGCACGCAGCTTCGGCTGGCTTGAGGTCGACGTGATCGCGGGCGAACTCGCCGAGCGACACGCGGGCGTCGATCCGCTCCGCGTCCGTTTCACCGAGCTTCGCAGATTGGTCGAGGCCCTCCCCGGCTTTGCCGCCGATCCAGACCACCCGGTCAACGAGCGGATCCTCGAGGAAATCCAGCGTCTTTGGATCGAGGAACTCGACGACGCCGATCGCGACGAAGACTGACGCAGCTCCACTCCAACGATCGCGTCTTTCTGCCGCGCTGATCGGCAGCCTCATCCCCGCCACACCTTGCACAACCGCTTCACACGCGCTTGCACAAGCGAGCGTCCACTCGGGTCATTCTCTGTCATCGTCGGGCCGTTGGCCCTGTTCTCGCCGTCTTCGCCCGCCCTCTGGAACTCGCGGATACTGCACGGGCCAAACTGGACGTGGGTCAACGAAAAACCGCCGGTGTCATCGTGTGACATCGGCGGCAGATAGAGCGGGCGAGGAGGATCGAACTCCCGACATTCAGCTTGGGAAGCTGACGTTCTACCGCTGAACTACGCCCGCGGCAGCCCCAGTATATCACGCCACCGCCCGGCGGGGCCAGCAGCCCCGTTCGCCCGGCCGGCGCACGGGGCCCGGTCCTTCTTGAAACACCGATCCCGCGCCATCGCTTTCCGCCACGCGTTCAGTGCCGTTCCCCGCAGCCGACACAGGTTGCGCCGTCCGCCGCCGCCTTGCGCATGATCGCCTCCACCGCCAGCGGCGTGCCCGAGCCGCGCTGCAGGTCCTCGAAGAAGTACTTCGGCCCGGGCTTCGAAACCGGTGCGACCTGCGCCAGCGTCGCCGCCTCGAACAATCGCCCGTTCAGCATCACCATCGAGATGCTCTCGCTGTCGCGGATGTTCTGCGACGGGTCCTTGGCGAAAAGCAGCATGTCCGCGAGCTTGCCGGGCGCGATCGAGCCGATGTCGCTTTCCATCCCGATATACCACGCGCCGTCGATCGTCGCCGCACGCAGCGCCTCCATCGGCGACATCCCGCCCTGCGCCAGCATCCACAGCTCCCAGTGCGGCCCGATGCCCGCCATCTGCCCGTGCGCGCCGAGCGTCGGCCCGCCGCCCTTGCCCGTCGACCGGATCACGCCCGCCTGCTTGGCGTCAAGGATGTCCTTCGCCACGCGGCCTTCCATGACGTGGTTCCACTCCTCGTCCGGCGCGTCGGTGCGGCGGCGCGAGCGCGGATCAACCACGTACCGCGGCACAAACTTCATCAGGTGCTCATTGGCCCACACGTTCGTCTTCGCGTACCAGTAGTTCTCGCCGCCCATGCCGCCGTAGGCCACGACCAGCGTCGGCGTGTAGCCCGTCTGGCTCGCGCCCCAGACCGTCTTGGCGTCCCGATAGATCGCCTCGACCGGCATCGTGTGCTCGACCGAGGTGTGCCCGTCGATCGCCATCGTCATGTTGTGCTGGTAGAGCGCGCCGCCCTCGGGCACCACCATCATGCCCACCCGGCGAGCTGCTTCCAGCACCATCTGGCGCTGATCGCGGCGCGGCTGGTTGTAGCTCTTCACGCTGAACGCGCCCACCGCCTTCATCCGCTTGAGGTGGAAGATCGCGTCATCGAGGCTCTCGATCTCGGCCTTGTACGCGCCCGCCGCCCCGTACAGGATCGTCCCGGTCGAGAAGATCCGCGGCGTCGTGATCATCCCCGCCTTCGCGAGCTCGCTCGCGGAGAAGACCGACTCCGTCCCGTTGCTCGGGTCGTGGATCGTCGTCACCCCGAACGCCAGGTTCGCCTGCGCGCTCCAGTTGTTCTGCGGCGTGATCCCGTTCTCGCCCTGCGCGCCGTGCGCGTGAACGTCGACAAAGCCCGGCGCCACCACACCGCCCTTGCCGTCGATCACCGTCGCGCCCGCCGGGATCGCGACTTCCTTCTCCGGTCCGACCGCCTTGATCCGGTTGCCCTCGACCACGATCACGCCGCGATCGATCACCTTGCTCCCTCGCTTGGCCGCGTCGAACGCGCCCGCGGGATTCTCCATCGTGAGGATCTTCACGTTCTTGATGGCGATTACGCTCGCCGAGCCGTCGCCCTTCACAGGCACGTCGTACTTGGCCGAGAGCTTGATCGTCGCCGTGGTCACCGGCGCCGCCTTTTCCTCCGCGGCGTTGGCGAACTTGGACTGCGTCATCGCCTCTGCGACGCGCACCGTCGAAAGCTCCGGCCCGATGGTCCAGTGGACCGCGCTGCTGTCGCCCGACCAGTGCAGATAGGTGCCCGCATCGCTGCTCACCTTCACCAGCGGCAGCCCAGAGCCGCCAGGGCCAACGCTGACCGCCTTGCCCGTGTCGACAAACGGCGCGATGTACACGCGGTACCGCTCGACGAACGCGATCCACTTGCCGTCCGGGCTCACGACCATCTCGGTCGCCCAGTCGCTCTTGTAGTGCGTGCGTTCGCCTTCCTTCGGCGTCGTGCCATCGACGGGCACGGACAGCAGCGAGACCCCGTCCGAATCACTCCCGCCCTCGCGCGCCGTCAGGAACACGCGATCGTTCGCCGAGCCGAACTGCGGCGAGCCGCCGCGGCGCGAGATCAGGTGCGGCTTCTCCTGCGCGTCCGGGTTCACGTGCGCATTCTCGGCGGGCGCGGCGTACACGCCCGGGTCACGCCCCCAGAGCGGGCTGGTCAGATAGCCGCCGCCGCCCTTCTCGAACACGACCGTCTTGCCGTCGGGGCTGAAGACGGGGTTGGAGTAGTGACCGGGCTCGGTCGTGATGTTGTTCGATCCGCCGCCCTTGGAAGAGACCACCCGCACGCTCGCGAGGCGCTCGTCGTTCCACGCAACGAACACGATGTCATCGCCTTCACGCGACCAACTGGGCGAGTACTCGAACTCGTCCGTCGCATTGGTCAATCGCTTCGGCTCGCCGACCGACTTGCCGTCAAAGCCCGCGATGTACAGGTGCCCCAGCGCCTGGAACACCACGCGGTCGCCCTTGGGCGACACGGTCGCGTTCTGGACCATCTTGACGTCGAACGAGGCCGGCGCAACCTCGACCGGGAAACGCACCGCGTCCGCCACCTTGCGGCTGTTCTTCACGCGGAATGGGATCACCGTGTCCTTGCCCGTCGCCATGTCCACGCGCCGGATCTTCCCCTTGGACCACAGCACCATCGACTTCCCGTCGGGCATCCACGCCATCGCGGGGTACACGCCGTGGACGGCCCACGTTTCCTGGTTGTCGCGCTCCAAGGGCGAATACACCGCGCGCGTCCGCCCGCTCTCCAAGTCCATCACGAACAGCGTCGTCTGGTAGCGAACGCGCCGCACGAACGCCACGCTCTTCCCGTCGGGAGAAGGCACGGGGCGGCACGCGCCGCCGGGCCCCGCGATCAGCCGCTCGGTCGTCTGCGTCTTCATGTCGAGACGATCGACGGCGTAGATCCCCGGGTTGCTGTCCTTGTCGTACTCAAACCCGCCGCCCGGCGCGGCGTCGAGGCTGTAGTAGAGATACCGCCCGTCGGCCGAGATCGCCGGTTCGCCCGTGTCCTTCTGCTCGCTCTGCTTGGCCGTCAGCTGCACGCCGTCGGCCTTGCCCGAAACGTGGTACATCCACATTTCGCCCGCGCCCAGGCTTCGACGGCTCGTGAAGTGCTTGCGCGCCACGACGTACTGCGAGTCGGGCGTCCATACCGGCTGCGTCACCAGCCGGAAACTCTCCTTGGTGATCTGGCGCAGCCCCGTGCCGTCGGGCTTCATGATCCAGATGTTGTCGCCCCCCTTGCCGTTCTCGCCCGTGCGATCGGAGACAAACGCGATCCATTGGCCGTTGGGGCTGAACCGCGGCTGCATGTCCCACTGCAAGCCTTCGGCGATGCACTTCACCCGCGACCCGTCGCTCGATCCCTCGATCGGCATCGTGTAGAGATCGCCGAGCATGTCGAAGACGATCGACGTGCCGTCGGGCGAGACGTCGACCGACATCCACGTCCCCTCATCCGTGTCGAGCGCGACGTCCTTCCAGCCCCAGCCGCCGCGCGAGCCGTCGCTGGGCGGATTGGAGACGTCCCACTTGCCGTCCGATCCGTCGTTCTTCTTTTCGGGCTCGGGGGCCTTGCCCGCCGGCGTGGCGGGCTTGGTGTCCTGGGCCAGGCACACGTTGAACGAGCACAAGAAACCAACCGAGATTCCGGCCGCAAGCCCGGCGAGGGCGAAGACTCGACGCATGGTGAACTCCTGTCGCAAGGACGGCATTATTGATGGCAACCCGCCCCCGCGCGCAGGCTTTCGCGCGATTCGCCATAATGGCGATCGACGGGTGGCGGCGTCTGGGCCGCGCCCGATCAGTCGGGGAGATTGCCCATGTCGATGAACCTGCTCCGTCACCCGCTCGCGTGCGTCGCTTTGCTGCTGGTGCTGCTTTGTACCGTGCTCCCGATGAGCGGATGCGGCTCGTCGGGCTCGCTCCGCGCGACCGACCTTCGGGCCGAGTACCGCACGGAGCCGCTGGGGCTCGGCACCACCATACCCCGCCTGTCGTGGGAGCTGAAGGCGACCTCGTCGTCCGCTCGAAACCTGTCGCAGGCGGCGTACCAGGTCCTGGCCGCGTCATCGCCCGACCTGCTCGCGCCGGGCAAGGCGGACCTGTGGGACTCGGGGCGGGTTGATTCGCGGGCGACCAACCAGATCGAGTACGCCGGCAAGCCGCTGGCCTCGCGTTCGCACGTCCACTGGCGCGTCCGCGTGTGGGATCAGGCCAACGCCGAATGCGACTGGAGCAAGTCCGCCTCGTTCTCGGTCGGCCTGCTCGATCAATCGGATTGGAAGGGCGAGTGGATTGGTCTGGATGATGGGCCGAAGCCGCCGCTGACCCAGGATGTACGCGACGAGATGCGGGCGATGCCGTGGATCAGGCTCGCGGGCCCGCCCGCGCGGGAGCAGCGTGCCGCGACGTTCCGCTCGGAGTTCGAGGTCCGCGCCGATTCGCCGATCGCTTCCGCATTCTTCGCGGGAACGGCCGACATGATCGCCGATGTGTCGATCAACGCGCACGCCGTCGGGCAGCTCACGCGTTGGAATCTCCTGTGGCCGATCGACGCCGCCGCGGCGCTCGCCAAGGGCAAGAACGCGATCACGATCCGCGTCGTGAATCACGACGGCTTCAATCCGGCCGTCACGGGCGAGTTGTTCGTCACGTATGCGGACGGGCAGGTGCAGCGCGTGCCGTTCAACGGCCTGTTCAAGCTCATGGAGGGGCTCGCGCTGGCCGAGGCCGATCGCGTCGGCCTTGATGTGTCGTCGTGGAAGGCGGTCGAGGTGGTGAAGGGCCAGCCGTGGGGCGGCAACCGCAACACCGAGCACTATTTCTCGCCGGCGCCGTACCTCCGCACGACGTTCGCGACGCCACCTGGGAAAACGATCGCCCGCGCGACGCTCTACTCCACGGCCCTGGGACTCTACTGGGCCGAGATCAATGGGCGGCGCGTGTCAAACGATCTCTTCACGCCGGGTTGGACCGATTACAACCACCGCGTTCATCACCAGACGTACGACGTGACGGAGATGCTGTCGAGCGGCGAGAACTGCCTCGGCGCGGTGCTAGGCGACGGCTGGTACGCGGGGCTCATGGGCTACACAGGGCAGCGGCACTACTACGGGCAGGCCGCCCGCTTCCGCGCCCAACTCGAGATCACCTACACCGACGGCTCGCACGACGTGATCACGACCGGGCCCGGCTGGCATGCCGCGTTCGGGCCGATCCGCGCCACGGACAACTACATGGGCTCGGTGTACGACTCACGCCTTGAGATTCCGAACTGGTCGACGTCGGGGTTCGACGCGTCGAAATGGAATGCGCCGGCCACTGGCGTGAAGTCGCGGGCGGCGCGGCGCGCGTCGGACGTGACGGCGAAGATCGCGTCCAAGATCGAGAACGGCAAACTGTCGCTTGCGATCAACCCGCAGAATCTCGGCGATCCGGCGTACGGCGTCGCCAAGGTGCTCGACGTTGAGTACAAGGTCGGCAACGACACGAAATCCGTCTCGCTCCGCGAGGGAGAAACGCTGAACCTCCCGCGGAGCGGGGAGCGCGGCGAGCTCGCGGTCACGCGCGCGATCTTCGGCGAGCCCGACAAGCCCGCGCCGGCGTTCGTAATCGAGCCCCAGCCCGCCGAGCAGGTGCGTCACTTCGAATCGCTCCAGGCGCTGTCGGTGAGCGAGCCGCGCCCCGGGCGGTATGTCTTCGACCTCGGACAGAACATGGTCGGATGGACGAAACTCAACGTGAGCGGCAAGGCAGGGCAGACGCTCACGGTGCGTCACGCCGAATTCCTCAATCCCGACGGCACGCTGTACACGTCGAACCTCCGCGGCGCGACTGCGACGGACTTTTTCACGCTCAAGGGCGGGCGCGAGACGCTCGAGCCGCCCTTCACGTTCCACGGCTTCCGCTATGTGGAGATCACGGGGCTGGATTCCATGCCGCCGGCATCGATGGTGACGGGGATCGTGGCGCACAGCGACATCAAGCAGACCGGCACGTTCGAGTCTTCCGATCCGCTCGTGAATCAGCTCTTCCACAACATCATCTGGGGGCAGAAGGGCAACTATTTCGAGGTGCCGACCGACTGCCCGCAGCGTGACGAGCGCCTGGGCTGGACGGGCGACGCGCAGTTCTTCGTCAAGGCCGCCTCGTACAACTTCGACATCGCGGCGTTCATGTCGCGGTGGCTGAAGACCCTGGCGCACGATGCGCAGTTTGAGGACGGCACGTTCGCGCACGTGGCGCCCAAGGTGAACGAGCGCGGTGGGTCGACCGCATGGGGTGACGCGGCGATCGTGTGTACGAACTGGATGTACCACGCGTACGGGGACACGCGGATCATCCGCGAGAACTACGCGCCCATGCAGCGCTACATGAAGTGGCTCGATTCCAAGACGACGGGCGGCATCGCGAAGGTGGGTGGCTTCGGCGATTGGGTCAATCTCGGCGATCCAACGTCGCAGGACCTTATCGACACGGCGTACCGGGCCGAGTTGCTGCGGATGATGAGCGAGATGGCGCTCGTGATCGGCAAGAGCGAAGACACGCACGCCTACGACGCGGCGAGGGACGAGACGGTGAAGGCGTTCCGTGCGAGGTTCCTCGCGGAGGACGGCTCGCTGCGCGAGAGCGGGCAGACCGGCTACGCGCTGGCGTTCACCATGGGATTGATCCCGCACGAGCGGATGGTCGACGCGGCGAAGCACTACGCGGCGGCGATCGAGAAGAAGAACTGGCACCTTGCGACGGGGTTCATTGGTACGCCGCGGCTGCTGACGGGGCTGCATCAGGCGGGGCGCGATGACGTGGCGCACATTCTGTTGTTCAACGACGACTATCCGTCGTGGCTGTACCAGGTGAAGCTGGGCGCGACGACGATGTGGGAGCGGTGGGACGGCTGGACGCCCGAAAGGGGCTTCCAGGATGTGGGGATGAACTCGTTCAATCACTACGCGTTCGGCGCGGTGGGCGATTACATGTTCGGCGATGTCGCGGGCATCAGGCCGTCGGAGCCGGGATATGCCAGGGTCCGGATCGCGCCGGTGGTTGTGCGCGGGATGGGCGAAGGAAAGGCGTTCGAGCATGTCAGCGCGACGTATCGATCGATCGCCGGCACGATCCAATCCACGTGGAAGCGGGTTGACGGACGGGTGGTGTTGAAGGTGGTTGTGCCGCCCAATGTGGTGGCTGAGATTGTGTTGCCCGGCGGTGAGGCGGCGAAGGTGATGATGGATGGACGCTCGATCGAGGGCGCGACGGTTGAGCATGGACGAGTTGTGGTGAAGGTGGGCTCGGGCGAGTACGAGTTCGAGATCGTTCCGGGAAAGTGATGGGGAGCACCGACCACGAAGACGCGGTCGGCTGCACGCGCGAACCATGAGCACGGGGCGGTGAACCGAAGAACGTGGTCAAGCCCCCAAGGCGGGGTTGGCCACGGCACCCGGAGCACAAACCAACGGCGGGGACCGCCGGGCCACCCGAGAGCCGGAGTATTCACTTGTCAAAGACGCCGGGGTTGCGCGGCGGGTGATGGGCCGCCATCTGGCCTCGGTGAGGGCGCGGGGCACGCACGCGCTCTCCACAGAGGGGGCGGACGGACACTCTGGTGCGCACGGACGCGGTGATGCGCGGGCAAATCGCCAAAGTACAAATCGCTCAATAGCGAAATAAGACTAGGCAGGGGAAGGGGTTGCGCGAGAGGCGGGAGTGCGCGAGGATTTTTTTCGGAAATCCGGGAAGAGGCGAAAATCACGGACACTTTGGTGCGCACAGATGTGGTTGTAAGCGAGGACTAACACCAGATGGGCATGACGTCATCTGGATGTAAAAGGGCCCCTCTGGTATTTGCGGGGTACGGGTGTGCTGGGCGATTCGAACGCCACGAGCAGCCCTTCAGGCTGCATGGTCATGGGGTCGATCTGTCGGGGGCGCCGCTCGTCGAAGACTCCTCGCTCCACCCCCGCCTACGAACGGTCAGGCCTTCGGCCTGAAGTCCCTCGGAAATCCCGGATGCACCATGAAAAAACCCCAGGTGGATGGCCCGGGGCTTTGGAGTGTTGGAGCGGATCAGGGATCAGCAGCCCATGTCGAAGTGGGAGGCGAAGGCGTCGTAGTCATCGCCGTTGACAAATCCGTCGTGGTTGAAGTCGGCGCCCGGATCGGCGACGTCGAAGAGGCTGGCGAAGCCGTCGTAGTCATCGCCGTTGACGAAGCCGTCGCGGTTGAAGTCGCCGGGGCAGGGGATGACGACGTACTGGTTGCCGGGGATCTGGGTGAAGTCGATCAGGGTGGGTTCGCCGAGGTTGCCGTAGCCATCAGGCATGCCGCCGGCGACCTGGTTGGAGAGGTAGTCGTTGCCCGAGCCGTTGATGAAGGCGACGACCTTGATGGGGTTGGTGCCGGTCCAGCCGAGTTCGGCGAGGTTGATCTGGAGTTCGAGGCCGGTGGTGACGGCTTCGGGGTTGTTGACGTTGCCGCCGTCGACGCCCTCGGTGTTGGTGTTGTCGATGTAGCCGCCGAGGAGGCCGGTGCCGCCGACGGGGTTGAGGGGATCAACGAGGAGGGACTCGCTGGCGATGCGCGGGGCGTAGTTGCAATAGACGGCGGGGAGGCTGCCGGTCTGGGGGTCGATGCGCGGGCCATCGAACCAGAGCGGGTTGTAGTCTTCCTTGTCGCCGCCGACGTAGGCGCTGAAGTCGAGGACGCCGCCGTTGCCGTTGAAGAGGGCGCCGTCGGTGCGGAGGGTGGCGGCGTTGATGTACATGTCGAAGCCGGAGGGGCCGCCGCCGGCGCCGTTGGTGACGTTGATCCAGTAGTCAACGGCGACGCCGGCGTCGAGCTTCATGCCGGCGATGCGGTTGATGCCGTTGTAATCGACGTCGACGTTGTTGTTGCGGATGACGTTCTGCCCCTCGCCGGGGATGCAGTCGAGCATGATGGTGAGCTTGTTGTAGTTGGTTTCGAGGTTGCCGCCGAAGAAGAGGTGGAGTCGATCGCCGATGATGACCGCGGAGAAGTTGTCAAGCTCGGAGCCGGTGCAGAGGTCGCGGTCGCCCTCGACGTTGTCGCCGAACTGGGTGGGCAGGTTCTGGACCCAGAGGTTGTCGCCGTACGCGGCGTCCTTGGTGCCGTCGAGCGAGACCTGAGCGGAGGCCTGGCCGGCGAGCGTCATGAGGGCGAGGGCGGTCAGTCGGTTCTGAAGCTTCATCTTCTTTACTCCCTTGTCAAATGACGTTGAACGAACTCCAAATCGCGCGACGCCGCACCCGCGGAGCCCGCGCTGTCATGAATGTCCGGTGGCGAGAAGCAATCTCTCTCTTCCGCAGACCGAGACTACCAATCGTAACGGGTCGAGGAGCGTGCTTCTAGCTCATGTGCGTGGTGGAAGTCGTGGTTTCGCGGGGCGCTGACGCGAACGCCCCACGAATCGCGGGGCTGCGGGCCGCCGAATCGGGGAGGAAGCCGCTATCCTGTGGCCCGGCCCGAAATCTGAGCGGGCGAGCGACCAACACTCGAACAAACGTGAAACAGAATTCACCGCCCAATTCATCGCCGAGTTCGTTCTTCCGTCGCCTGTTTCGGGCCCAGGAATCAGGGCTGGCGCTGGTGGTGGTGCTTGCGGGCGTGCTGCTGGCCATCTTCGGCGGGTCGAAGCCGAAGCTGGTGTCGCTGCCGATTGCGGCGGACGCGGTGGTGCGGACGACGGAAAGAGCAATATCCGTGTCTCGCAATGGCGCAAGCACGGAGTATCCGATCGCGGATGGTTGGTCGCTGCGCGGAGATCCCGGCGCGCAGACGCTGACGCGGAAGACGACGGTCAACAAGTTTCTTGATCCCGATAACCTTGTTCTGGTCGCCAAGGACGCGTCGTTCATCGCCATCATGGCAATCGGGATGACGGCGATCATCGTGATGGGCGGGATCGACCTTTCGGTGGGATCGATCTATGCGCTGGCGGCGATCGTGGGGGCGTATGCGCTCAAGCACCTTCAGGCCGGAGCGCTCGGCATCCCCGCGACGGGTTCGGTGACGGGCGAGGGCGGAGCGGCGTGGTTCACGTCGATCCCCGTCGGCATCGGCGTGTGCTGCCTTGTCGGCGCGGTGTGCGGGCTGGCGAACGGCGCGATGATCGTCGGACTGCGAGTGCACCCGTTCGTCATCACGCTCGGAACGATGGCGGTGATCCGCGGAGCGGTCTTCCTGGTGACACGCGGCGATTCGATCGTGGGGTTCCCGAGTTCGTTCACGTCGGGGTTCTTCAAGGCGCCGATTTTGGGCGTGAATCCCGTGCCGGTTTTCTTGATGCTGGTGGTCGTTGCGATCGGCGGGGTGGTGCTGTCGCGCACGGTGCTGGGGCGGCGGGCGTATGCGATCGGCGGAAACGAGACGGCCGCGGTCTATGCGGGTATCCCGGTGGGGCGAGTGAAGATCATTCTGTACACGCTGTGCGGGATGCTGGCGGGACTTTCGGCGGCGGTGTATCTCGGCTACCTGGGCGCGGCCTCGCCGGACGCGGGACAGGGGTACGAGCTGCCGGTGATCGCGGCGACGGTGATCGGCGGGGCGTCGCTTTCGGGCGGTCGCGGGTCGGCGATCGGGGCGCTGCTCGGGGCGATCCTGATCCAGCTGATCTCGAACGCGATGATCATTCTTGAGATCGACACGAGCTATACGCAGGTGGTGATGGGGGCCGCGATCGTGGCGGCGGTGTTCCTGGATCAGGTGAAGTCACGGTTCATGCCGCGCGGGAAGTAGCCGCGCGATCAAAGTGCTTTTTTCATCCGCAGCGATGGAGGATGTTCATGGAAGCCAAACGTTTCTTGTCGGCCCTTGCGGCGTCGTTGATCGGGTCGGTGGCGTTGTTGTCGATCGGCGGTTGCGAGGGCAAGAGCGAGCCCGCGCCGACGGCGAACGAGGCCAAGCCGGGCGAGAGTAAACCCGCCGATGCGAAGCCCGCGGAGAACAAGGCCGGCGAGAAGCCGGCGGTGCCGGCGGGCGGGAAGAAGTCTCTGACGATCGGCGTGATCGCCAAGAGCCAGAGCAACCCGGTGTTCCAGGCGGCGAAGACGGGCGCGTTCGACGCGGCGAAGGAGCTGTCGGCGAAGCTGGGCGTTGAGATCAAGATCGACTGGCAGACGCCTCCCAGCGAGGATGCGCAGAAGCAGGCGCAGGCGATCGAGCAGCTGGTGGCCAAGGGCGTGGACGGGATCACGGTGAGCTGCACGGACGGGAACGTGCTCAAGGCGCCGATCGACGCGGCGGTCGAGAAGGGCGTGCCGATCATCACGTTCGACTCGGACTCGGCCCAGTCGAAGCGGATGGCGTATTTCGGCACGGACGACGTGATCGCGGGTCAGACGGTGATGCGCGAGCTTGCCAAGGCGATGGGCGACAAGGGCGTGGTCGCGATCCTGGCGGGCAACCAGACGGCGCCGAATCTCCAGGCGCGAGTGAAGGGCGTGAAGGAAGAGATGGCCAAGCACCCGAACATCAAGCTCAAGGAGGTCTACTACCACAAGGAAACGCCGGCGGACGCGGCGGCGATGGTGCAGCAGGTGCAGACGGCGAACCCGGACATCACGGGCTGGGCGATGGTGGGCGGCTGGCCGCTCTTCACGGAGAACGCGCTGGACGGCGTGTATGACAAGGCGAAGGTGGTGAGCGTGGACCACCTGCCGACGCAGCTCGGCTATGTGCGCAAGGGACAGGTGCAGGCGCTGATCGGGCAGGATTGCTACGCGTGGGGGCACACGACGGTGACGATGCTGGTGGACTATGCCCTGAGCAACAAGAAGCCGGAGAAGGTGATGAACACCTATGACCTGCCGATCGTGACGAAGGAGAACGTCGACAAGTACGACGGCCTGTGGACGAAGTGGATGGGGAACTGATTTTCGAATGAACCCGGCAATGAGAAGGCCCGCCTGTGCAAGGCGGGCCTTTTTCATTGAATGCGGAGGCATCGCGCGTGGCCAACAGGTTGGCCACGGCACCCGGAGCTTGGTGCGCCTTAGCTCGCGAGGGTGACGTCTTCGGCCTGCCAGGAGGCGTCGGGCGACCACCAGTAGCGGAGGACGTGCCCGTCGTCGTTGGCGCCCAGGAGGACGATGCGTCCGTTGGGTGTGGTGACGCCGCGGATGGCGCCGGTGGGGAGGAGGGCGGTGCCGATGACGTCGGTGAGGTTGGCGGTCTGCCAGGCGTCGAGGCCCGGGGCCCACCAGTAGACGGAGAGCTTGCCGTTGGTGTCGCGGCCGGCGATGTTCAGGCCGCCCCAGGGCGTGACGTAGCTGGAGATGCTGACGCCGACCATGGAGGGGCCGCCGAAGTCGTTGGTGAGGTTGGTGTTGACCCAGTTGCCGGCGAAGGAGGGGACCCACCAGCTGACGGTGACGTCGCCGGAGGCGTCGACGCCGGCGAGGTTGATGCCGCCCCACGAGGTGAGGTAGCAGGTGAGGCCGCCGGCGATGGGGGAGGCTCCGGTGATGGCGGAGAGGTTGTCGGTGCGCCAGAGGTCCATGCCGGGCGCCCACCAGATGGACTGGATGTTGCCGGAGGAATCGAGGCCGGCGATGTTGAGGCCGTTCCAGTCGGTGACGTAGCTGATGATGGGCCCGACGAGGGCGGGCATGGCGAGCGACTGGGCGCGGAGGTGGTCCTGGGCGATGTTGGAGTAGGTCCAGGAGCGGCCGTTGGCGGTGGAGTTGCCGTCGCGGGTGAACATGACGAGGTCGCCGCCGGACTTGAGGCCGGCGACATGGACGACGTTGTTGAGGTCGGTGAAGGCGGTGATCTCGCTGGTGATGATGGCCGAGCCGTAGACCGAGGAGGTGAGGTTGCCGAAGGCCCACGAGCCGTTGGCGTTGCGGACAAAGAGGAGAAGGCCGGAGGCGCTGGGAGCCGCGGCGTAGGTGAGGTCGTCGGTCGGATCGACCCAGGAGATGAGGTTGCCGGTGAGCGCGGGCGAGCCGGTCATGGAGTGAAGGTCTTCGAAGGTCCAGGTGTTGCTGGCGCCTTCTTTGAAGGCGATGGCGGTGTTGTCGGGCGCGCGGGTTACGAAGGTGAGCTGCTCGGAGCCGGAGCTTGAGGAGACAGAGCCGTTGACGGTGCCGGCCGGTCCGGTGAGGTTTCGGCTGGTGGTGTCGCCACCTCCGCCGCCGCCACCACCACCGGTGTCACCACCTCCGCCACCGCCACCGCCGCCGCCCGTGTCACCACCTCCTCCGCCGCCGCCACCGGTATCTCCGCCGCCACCGCCGCCGCCGCTGTCAGCAGGAGGATTGAAGGTATCGGTGAGGGCGTCGAGCTTGACATTGGTCGTATCGACGATCACGCTCTGGTCGAGCGTGTAGTTGGTTGCGAGGATGGTAAATCGGACGGTGTAGGTGCCGGGCTGGACGGCGATCTGGTAGTTGCCCGCGGCGTCGGTGGTGTAGGTGCCGACGACGGCGCTGCCGGCGTCGAGGACGTCGATCTGTACGCCGCCCGCGCCTTCGCCGATGGTGTAGAACTGGTTGGCGTCGTTGTCGGCGTAGACGACTCCCAGGACGTAGGTCTGGACGTCGCTTATGCCTTGATAGCCGAACATCTGGGTGTCGTAGCTGGAAAAGCGCGTGCCGGCGCCGGGGATGTACAGCCCCGCGCCGAACTCGTCGTAGTGGAAAAACTCGTCGAAGTCCTCGTAGAGGCTGAGGACGTTCTTGCGATGGTCGACGGAGTCAAGCCACGCACGATGAACGATGTCGATCGATTCGTAGCCGGCGGCGATGTTCTCGCCCGCGGAGTAGACGTAACCCTGCGCGGTGGCGCGATCGGACGGAGAGTTGCCCTGCAGATCGATGTGGGAGAAGTAGTCGTTGTCGGCCATGTCCTGGCTGTGCAGGCGTGCGGCGACGGTCAGGGCCTCGTTGAGGGCCAAGGGCTCCTGCGGCACGAGCTTGGCGATCTCGGCGTCGGTCAGGTCCTTGGTGAGGTCAAGGCCGAGGAGGGCACCTTCGGCCATGGGATTGGCGCGGGCTCGGTTGACGAGTTCGAGAAGGTACACCTCTTCGGCGGACCAGGAGAACGTCATCAACTGACGGGGCTCGAGCGATTCGGCCAGGAGCGGGGACGTGCCGCGACTCATGGCGCCGGATCGCGTCGCGCTTCCGGTGCGCCGCAGAATCCTCGCCGCCTGGCGGTCGTGTCGAAGGTCGCTGGCATTCATGGATCGTCCCTCTCCCCGGGCTACGAGATCGGCAGGAGCGGGTCGGGGGCTGATCGGAGGAGGATCGACGGGCGCGAGTCCGCGAGAGGTGTGCGGGGCGGACGGAACGTGCGGCGTTTGCGGGGCCGGTTCTGGGTCCATGGTGGGCGATACCATGTGGCCCGAGAACCGCGACGCCGCAGGAGCCGCCATGCCTGATTCGCCGCCCGTGACGCCCGAGGAGATCCAGAAGGCCGCCGCAGAGTTCCGCGAGGATGTCGCGAGCGTGCGTGATCAGATCGCGCGGGTGGTGGTGGGTCAGCGGGAGGTCGTGGACGCGGTGCTGACGTGCCTGTTCTGCTCGGGGCACGTGCTCTTGGAGGGCGTGCCAGGGATCGGAAAGACGCTATTGGTGCGAACCTTGGCGAGGGCGCTGCGTCTGTCGTTCGGACGGGTCCAGTTCACGCCGGACCTGATGCCGGCGGATATCTCTGGCACGACGGTGGTGGTTGAGAGCGACGCGAGCGAGGCCAAGCGGCAGCGCGTGTTTCAGTTCCAGCCCGGGCCGGTGTTCTGCCAGATCCTGCTGGCGGACGAGATCAACCGCGCCACGCCCAAGACGCAATCGGCGCTGCTGGAGGCGATGCAGGAGCGGGCGGTGACGGTGGGCGGCACGACGCACCCGCTTCCGGCGCCGTTCCTTGTCATGGCGACCCAGAACCCCATCGAGCAGGAGGGAACATATCCGCTCCCCGAGGCGCAGCTGGACCGGTTCTTTTTCAAGCTGCTGGTCGGGCCGCCGGGGCGAACGGAGCTGTCGGAGATTCTGAACCGGACGACGCGCGGGAATGATGCGGAGGTGTCGCCCACGCTGGACGCGGCGGGAATTCTGGCGCACCAGGCGCTGGTTCGACGGGTGCCGATCGCGCCGCACGTGCAGGACTATGCGGTCCGGCTGACGCTGGCGACCCAGCCGCGGGCGATCGGCGGCGAGTTTGCGACGCCGATGGTGAATCAGTACGTGCGGCTTGGGGCATCGCCCCGCGCGGCGCAGTCGCTGGTGCTGGCGGGGAAATGCCGGGCGCTGATGGAGTCACGCGAGAGCGTGGCGATCGACGACGTCCGGTGGGCGGCGGGGAACTCGCTGCGGCATCGGCTGATCCTGAACTTCGAGGCGCACGCGGAAGGCGTGACGCCCGATTCGATCGTGCAGAATCTGGTCTCGACGCTGCCGGTTGAGGCAGCGTGATTGCAACGCGAGTGATCGCACGAAGAGATCACCGCGGGGCACGCGGAGAACGCCGAGAAAAGATGAATCGGATAACGAACGCATCCTCGAGTTTGCTGAGAACCGACGCGGGCGATGACTCTCGGTGGATCGGGCGTGAGCCCGCATGGTCGAACCGCGGTCCCCGAAATTCCCGGCTGGCTGTGCTGGTGGCGATGATCGCGTTTGCTGCTGTGATGTTGATCGCGCGGCGGGCCATGGGGCAGTCGGAGTCGCGGGGTCCGCTTGTGGTGGACGCGATCGAGCCGCGGATCGACGTGGTGGCAGGGTCGATGCTGGTTGCGCCGGTGCGGGTGGTGGGTGATACCTCGAATGTGAAATCGTTGCAGGCGCGGCTCGACGATGGGCGGAAGGTCGAGGCGCTGCTTCGGTGCGTCTCGGTGGTGCTTGATCCGAGTGCGTCCGCGACGTGGCTGCCGCCGGCGGCGAAGTGGAGCGTCGACACGAGGCCGGTGGGCGGGCCTGACGGCGTGGGCGCGACGTGGGTGCTCGTGATGCAACTGCCCGCGGATGCGGCGGGGCAGAGCGTGTGGATCGGCAACAGCAAGCTTCCGCTGAATTGGCTGCCGGCGCCGTCGGCGTTGGTGCGGGCGGGCGGGCGATTCGGGTGGCCCGCACCGCTCGAAGCGGCGAAGCTGACTCCTGAACTGCGGGCGCTCCTGTCGCCCGAGGCCGAGAGCCCGGTTCGGCGATGGCGGCATCGGCTGGTGACGACGGGGCTTGATCCGCGGCGCGAGGCGGAACTGCGGCTGACGGTCGGCGTCCCGGAGTTTTCCGATCCGATCCTGGAGGCGCTGGCACGCCAGGGCGAATCGAAGTGGAGCGTGGCGATCGCGTGGCTGTGGCGCGATCGGCCGGAACTCGCGCAGCGGCTCGCGAAGCGGATCGCGTGCCTTGTTGACTTTGGCGCGGGGCATTTGGCGCCGGCGTGGACGATCGATCAGGCCGATCTGGACTCGCTGGTTGCGGACCTGGTTGATCCCGATCTCTCGACGGACGGGCGGATCGCGCGGGCCGAGACGTGGTTGAAGTCGCAGGAGCCGATCGTGGCGTGGCTCGCGGACGACGCGGGGCTTTCGGCTCCCGACGCGCTCGACGATTCGCTCACCAACACCGTGAGCAGCGCCCACCTTGCGAACCTGACCGATCGCGGATTGACGGTTTCGTTCGGCGCGACGGGCGCGCAGGCCGAGCTCTCGCCGATCGATGCGTCGCGGGTCACGACGCTCGCGGCCGCGATGCCGGGAACTTCGTCGGTGGGTGACGAACAGGGCGGATCGCGCCCTTCTCTCGTGCTGTCGTCGGGCTCGTGGAGCGTGTCGCTTTCTCCTTTGGCGGAGCGAGTGGCAGTCCGTCCGCCGGGACGAACGTTTGGCGGCTTGCAGGCCGACCTTACGCTCCGCTCGTGGCGATCGCCCTCGAGCGCGACCAACGGGTGGGCGCTGCCCGACACGCGGGCGATGCTGGCACGGGGCGCGCCGGTGCTGGGCGGCGAGGACGCGTGGTACTTGATGGTTGAGTGCCGTCGCGTTTCGCGCGCGGATGATCCGGCGAAGGACCGGGTCGAGGTGTGGATCGGTCCGCGGGAGCATCCGAGGCTCGTGATCCAACTCGCGGCGATCGGCGAAGCAACGCTGATCCAGGCGGAGCGTCCCGACGACGTGCGATCGATCGTGGATCGCGTAAAGTTCGTGAAGGAAGACATGCGCTGGGCGGCGTTTGTCCCGATCGATGCGGCGTGCGTTGAGCCGGAGAGCCTGCTCAGGATCGGGCTGGTGCGGGTGGATGCGAGGGGCGTGCGGGGGAGCTGGCCGCGTGCGATGCTGCCTTGGCAGGTCGAGCCATCGCGCGTGCTGTTTTCGCTGCGGGAGTGGGGCGGGTTGAGCGGGCGGTGAGCCCGTTCACACCTTCATGCGGGCGGCGTAGACGAGCCACTCGATCGCGAGCAACGCGATCGCGGCGAGGACGCACCGATCCCAGACCTCGCGCCCGACCGAGCTCGCGGCGCCCGCGACGACGGCCCGCCCGCCGATCGACAGCTCGCGGCGTGCAAAGAGCGACGACTCGGTCGCGTCCAGGAGCGAGACGCCGATGACGTCGGCGCCCGCGATCGAGGGCCTGGTGCGGTAGACGCCCGCACGATTGGGCACCCCAAAGACAGCGATCGCGCCGGACTCGCTGACCTGCGGCGAGGCGGTGATTGATTCCGGGCCCTCGAGGGAAACGGATGCGATGCTCGCGGGCACACGAAGTGAGAGGGCGCGCGAGGTTGTCGCCTGCTCGGTCAGGTCCGTGGCACGCGCGGTGAGCGTGTCGACCGCCGCGGCCAGGAACACGGGGAAACTCACCTGCAAGGGCCAATCGGATTCGGCGAGCGAGAACGAAACGATGAGGTCGCGGGCGTCGTCACGCTCGGCGAGGGCGAGCAACGGGCCGTCGTTTCCGGTGGCGAGTTCGGTGAGCTTGGCGTGGAGGTTTTCGCCGCCCCAGCGGATGGTGCGCGGGCGTGCGATGAAGACGGAATCGAGCGAGACATCGCGAAGGATCGGCGAGGTGCGACGCCAGCTGAGGACGTAGCTTCCCTTGGCGGCGGGGTCGGCGAGCGAAACGCCGGGAAGCGGCGGCGCGGCGTTGAACGAGAGCGTCGGGGTGCGAGGAACGGCACGCGGAGTGACGGCGTCGAAGACAAGAAGGTCGACGGCGGGGAGGCCACGTTCGCCGGCGCGTGCTTCGTACTCGCCGCGGGTCATGGTAGTGAGCGTGACACCGGGGAGTTCCGCGAGCGCGTCGGCGAGGACCCAGCCCGAAGCGCCCGCGTCGGGTGAGACCTGATCGGGCGAGACGAGAGCGAGCCGGGGCGGCTGGGCGCGCGGGAGCGAGAGCCAGGCGGTGTTGTCGGCGTCGAGCGCATCGGGTCGCTCGATCGACAGCGAGAGAAGCCCGGCGGCGCTCGTCGCGATCTCGAACGAGGCGGTCGCCTCGCCGGGCGTTGAGTTAGGGGGGGATGTGGCGGCGCCGGGAGTGATGGGGGCGGGCGGGACTTCGATCGCCCGACGGGCCAGGACCTGGTCATCGAGGCGCAGCACCAGCGGCGCGGACACGGGCGCGGTTCCCGCGTTGACAAGGCGTGCGAGAAGACGGACGGTGCGAGGATCGGCGTATTCACGCCGGCCGGCGAAGGCGACGATGCCGATGTTGTCGGGGGGGCGATCGCCGGCGACGGAGACGAAGGAGAAGGTCGCGTTGCCGAGCGTGCCGCGGGCTTCGGGGAATCCGCCGTCGCTGACGAGTGCGACGAGCGGCGGGGCGGCGCTCTCGGGTGCATCGAGCGTGAGTGCTTCGGCGGCGCGGAGCGCGGCGGTGAGATCGGCGGGCTGGTCGGTCGGCGAAGCACTTTCGATCACGCTTCGCACCTGGCTTGTGGAGCGAGAGTCGGGCGAAAGGAGCACGGGCTCTTTCGCGAACGCGATGACCGAGACGCTGGCGCCGTCCTGCTCGATCGCGTCGGTCGCGATGCGCATGGCGGCTCTCTTGGCGAGCGAGAAGCGGGTCTGGGCTTCGGAAACTGTGGTGGTGGCGGGAGTCGCGGCGTTCGCGGCTGGAGCGGCGGTCGAGGACGCGGCGCTGTCGCGTGCGTTCATAGAGGCGGAGCGATCGAGCAAGATGATCACGCGGCGACCGGCGGAACCCGCGCCGGAGAGGGCGGGGCGGCCGATCGCGAGCACGAGCAGGGCCGCGATGAGCAGGTGGAGGAGGAGAAGCCATGAGCGGCGGAGCCAGCGGAGCGGCACGTTGGCCTGCAGGTCTTCGCTGGCGGCGCTCCAGAAGAGCGTGCTGCTGACACGCACGGGGCGACGGCGGAGCTTCAGGAGATACAACGCCAGCACCGCGGGCAGCGCGATCGCCCCCGCGACGATCGCGGCGGTGGGCGAGAGCAGCGTCACGACGTGCTCCCCAGCGGCATGGCGGGGACGGGCGGGCGATAGCCGCCCGCGACGATGAACATCTCGCGCGAGACATCGCGGCTGGAGTCGGGCTTGAAGCCCTTGACGCGGGCGAAGAGAGCACGGACCTCTCGCAAGAGCTCGGGGAACTCTTCGCCCTCGAGCACTTTCATGGCGAGCGAGCCGCCCGGCGCGAGGAGCGGCGGGAGGATCTCGAGCACGCGGCGGCAGAGACGGACGGAGAGGAAATCATCGCCGTGCCCGGTGGTGGAAGGGGCCATGTCGCTGAGGACGGCGTTGAAGAGGGAACCCGAGAGTTCGAGGAGTGTCGCGGGTTCAACCTTGAAGATATCACCCTGCACGGTGCGAGCGCCGGGCGCGACGTTGGGGCCGACGGCCTGAAGATCAACGCCCACGACGAGGCCTTTATTGCCGACGGTCTTGGCGGCGACCTGCATCCACGAGCCGGGAGCGCAGCCGAGATCGAGCACGCGATCGCCGGCGCGGACGATGCGGAACTTCTCGTTGATTTCGAGGAGCTTGTAGGCCGATCGGGCGACGTAACCCTCGGCCTTGGCCTGCTTGAAGTAGCGGTCGTGAAGCTTGCGGGGCTGGGGCATGTGCTGCGATGGTACGCGAGGGATGAGCGTGTGGCCGCGCCCGAGGTCAGCCCACGCCGAACGAGGCGAGGTTTTTGAGCAGGAGCGGCTCGTCCCAGATTTCGATGGCGAGGTCGCGGGCCTTGTCGAGCTTTGAGCCGGCGGAGGCCCCCACCACGACAACACTCGTGTTCTTTGACACTGAGCCGGATACTTTCGCGCCGAGCTGTTCGAGGATGGACTTGAGGTCTTCGCGTTCGTATTTCTCGAGCGTGCCGGTGATGACGAAGGTCTTGCCGGCGAGCGGGCCGGCCGCCGCGGTCTTGGAAGCGGCGTAATCGTGCGACGCGACGTTGACGCCGAGTGCTCGCAGTTCCTTGAAGAGCGACTTGGCCTGCGGGCTGTGGAGGAACGCGTGAACGGCGGGCGCGGTGTCTTTGCCAAGGCCGGTCTCGGCTCGCTCGCCGGGATCTTCGGGCAGGCCGAGTTCCGCGGCTTCCTTCTTTGTCAGCGATTTGGGGCGGAGCAGTCGCTCGTCGGCCTCAAGGAGCGCGTCGAGATCGGGGAACTGACGCGCGAGCATCTTGGCGGTGACATCGCCGACATGGCGGACGCCAAGGCCCGTGAGCAGCCGGGCGAGACCGCGTGATTTGGCGGCGTCGATGCCCTCGAGCAGCTTCTCGACCTTGCGATCGCCCAGGCCGTCGAGCGTAACGAGCATGGCGGCGTATTCGCGCAGACGGAAGATGTCGGGGAACGAATTGAGCGGGACGGCGCTGGCGCGGATCAGATCGACCGTCTTCTCGCCCAGCCCTTCGATGTCCATCTGCTTTCGGCCCGCGAACCAGATGAGCTTCTCGCGGATCTGCGCGGGGCACGACGGGTTGAGGCAGAATCGCCCGGTCTCTTCGCCCGCGTCTTCTTCGATCTCGACGGGGCCTTTGCACGCGGGGCAGTGGTCCGGCGCGTGGACCTTCTTCGCCCCCTTGGGGCGCTGCGAGAGATCGACGCGCAGCACGTAGGGGATGATCTCGCCGGCCTTTTCGATCTCGATCATGTCGCCCTCGCACAGGTGCGTGCGAGGGTCTTTTTCTTCCGGGAGCGAGAGGTCGGTGCGGATGCTGCGGAGCCAGCCGTAGTTGTGGAGCGTCGCGTGCTGCACCACGGTGCCGGCCAGGAGCACGGGCTCCATGACGGCACGCGGCGTGATTTTGCCGGTCTTACCGACCTGGTGCTCCACGCGAACGAGGCGAGTGAGCTTTCGCTCGGCGGGGTATTTGAACGCGATCACCCATCGAGGGCTCTTGGCGGTCGTGCCGAGTGAATCCTGCTGCGCGAAGGAATCAACGCGGACGACCATGCCGTCGGTCGCGTAGTCGAGCGAGCGGCGTTTCTTATCGAAGTCCTCGATGGCGAGAAGGGCTTCGTCGACGCCGCGGCAGGTGCGCACGTGCGGATTGACGGCGAAGCCGAACTGCTTGAGCTTGGCGAGGAACTCGGAGTGCGACGACGCGAAGTTGCCGGGCATGACGCCGCGGCCGTGCGGGACGAAGGCGAGCCTGCGCTTGGCGACTTCCCTGGGATCGAGCTGTTTGAGCGTGCCGGCGGCGGCGTTGCGCGGGTTCATGAACGCGTCTTCTTCGGCGAGCGCTCGCTCGGAGTTGATGCGTTCGAACTCCTTGAGCGGGAAGTAGACCTCGCCGCGGACTTCAAGCACGTCGGGCGGGTTGGGTGTGTCGAGCGAGAGGGGCACGGAGCGGATGGTCTTGGCGGCGTGGGTGACGTCGTCGCCTTTGCTGCCGTCGCCGCGAGTGACGGCGCGGGCGAGTCGGCCTTGCTCATAGCGGAGGGAGAGCGCGACGCCGTCGATCTTGGGATCGGCGGTGAGGATGATGGGCTGGTCGGACGATGCGGAGAAGAGCGAATCGCCGGACGAGAGACCCTTGGCGACGCGGGCGTACCACTCGCGCACGTCGGGCTCGGAGTACGTGTTGTCGATCGAGAGCATGGGAACGGCGTGCGCGACCGAGCGGAAGGAGTCAATCGCTTCGCCGCCAACGCGCTGCGTGGGGCTGGTCGGGTCGGCCAATTCAGGGTGCTTCGCTTCGAGCGACGCGAGCTCGGCGAGCAGGCGGTCAAACTCGGCGTCGGGCATGATCGGCTTGGCGTCGATGTAGTACGCGCGGCTGGCACGGTTGAGGAGATCGCGGAGATGTTCGACGCGCGTGCGGATCTCGCTTGGCACAGTGGACGCGCAGGATGGGGTGTGTCCCTTGCTCACGGGCTCATCGTACCGGGGCGGACAATCCGGCGCGGATAGTCTGGAATTCGAGCGGTATGATGGGACATGACCGCGCAGATTCTCGACGGCACCGCACTGGCCAGAAAGCACCGTGAATCCATCCGCGCCCGCGCCAAGGCGGTGCGGGACGCGGGCGGCGTGGTGAGGCTGGATGCCGTGCTGGTGGATTCGGGCGACAACGGGGCGCGGGTGTACGCGGAGAACCAGGGCAAGACGTGCCGGGAGTTGGGGATCGATTACCGCCTGCACGAACTGCCCTCGACGAGCACGTTCGACGACATCGCGGGGTGCGTTCGCGGTCTGAACAGTGCGGAGGACGTGTGCGCGATCATGTTGCACATGCCACTCCCCGTGGATGTGGAGCCGTACAGCATTCAGTGCATGATCTCGCCCGACAAGGACGTGGAGGGCGTGAACCCCGCGAACATCGGCAACGTGGTGTACGGGCGATCATCGCTGGCGCCCTGCACGGGGCTTGCGGTCGTCAAGATGCTCGAGCACACGCACCAGGAGCTGCGCGGCAAGTGCTGCGTGGTGGTCGGCGCCAGCGATGTGGTGGGCAAGCCGATCGCGGTGCTTCTGATGCGCACGGACGCGACGGTGATCTCGTGCAACAAGTGGACATATGAGTTGCCGGTCCTGACGCGGCGAGCGGACGTGCTGGTGGCGGCGGCGGGCGTGCCGGGGCTGATCAAGGCCGACATGGTGAAGGACGGCGCGACGGTGGTCGACGTCGGGGTCAACCGGGTTCATGGCGCGGATGGAAAGACGAAAACGGTGGGCGATGTCGACTTTGAGGCGGTGAAGGATAAGGCGTCGTGGATCAGCCCGGTGCCGGGGGGCGTGGGGCCCATGACGGTCGCGATGCTGCTCCTGAATGTGATCGAAGCGGCGGAACGGCGGGCCAAGTGCCGGAAGGCATGACGTACTGGCCGAAAACCCTGCAATAATCCGAACGGATGAGCGTTGTGCCTCATTGACACCGGGGCGTGGTGACGCTTGAATCATGGAGACGCGGCGTTACGGATTGGCGCACGGGCCGTACTGAAGGGCCGAACGTTTCGTGGCGATGGAGTTGAACATGCTGACGCTGGGCCTCTTCCAGAATCTGAGCCCCTGGGAAATTCTGCTGATCCTCGGCCTGGGCCTGTTGCTCTTCGGACGCAAGTTGCCGGAGGTCGGGCGGAGCCTGGGTCGCGGTATCGTTGAATTCAAGAAAGGGCTGAAGGGCGTGGAGGACGAGGTCCACGCCGCGTCGATGCCCCAGAACCAGCCGCCGGCGTACCGCCCACCGCTGCAGAGCGGCGGGAACGACGTTCGGGTGAGCCGTGCGGAGGGCGTTGAGGCTGCGCCCGCCAAGCCGTCGGAACCGACGAACTGATCGACTCGTCACATCGTTCAGACATTTGAGTATGAGCATGCCGGGGATTTCGCAAAGTGCGTCTGATCTTGACGCCGATGGTGAAGTCTCGCGCTGGGATTCCGCGCGGATAGGATGCTGCCATGATTGAGATGAACGTCGTTGCACTGACCATCGCCGCCCTGATTTCGCAGGCCGGGGCCGCACCGCAGAAGGCCGAACCCGCCAAGTCTCAGACGGCCGTTCCGGCGCAGCCCGCGGGCGAGTCGCTGCCGGTGGTCGAGGTGAAGGCTGACAATACGAAGATCACCAGCTCGTGCGTGATCCGGATCGCACCCGGGACCGTGATCGCTGACGCGGACAACAACGGCGTGATCCAGATTGACGCGGATGACGTGACGGTGAAGTTTGAGGATGGGACGGAGCTGCGCGGGGCGGCGCCCGAGACCGCGTGGGACACGCTGACCGGCGTGGGCGTACGGATCGACGGGCACAAGGGCGTGAAGCTGAGCGATGCTCGCGTGCATGGGTTCAAGGTGGGTCTGTACGCTTCGAACACGCCCGAGTTCAGTTTGACCAACAGCGATGCATCGGGCAATTTTCGCCAGAGGCTGAAGTCCACCCCCACCGCGGAGGACGCGTCGGACTGGCTCTATCCGCACCACAACGACGACCACGAATGGATGAAGAACTACGGCGCCGCGGTGTACATCGAGCGAGCGGATCGGGTGCGAGTCTACGGCATTCGGGTGCGAGAGGGTCAGAACGGCATCATCCTGGACCGCGTGAACGACTCGCAGATTTACGACAACGACTGCTCGTTCCTCTCGGGCTGGGGAGTCGCGATGTGGCGTTCGAACGGGAACGTGATCTGCCGCAATGCGTTGGACTTCTGCGTGCGTGGGCACGTCGAGGGCGTGTACAACCGCGGGCAGGATTCGGCGGGCATCCTGATGTTCGAGCAATGCTCGGACAACCAGGTGCTCGAGAATTCGGTGACACACTGCGGCGACGGGATCTTCGGGTTCGCGGGCATCGAGGCGATCGGCCAGACACCGGCGCCGGCGGCCGATTTCGACTACAAGCGAAAGGGTTGCAACGACAACTTGTTCATGGACAACGATTTGTCCTACTCGGCGGCCCACGGTCTGGAGATGACGTTCAGCTACGGGAACCAGATCGTTCGCAATCGACTTTTGGAAAACGCCATCTGCGGGATCTGGGGCGGCTATTCCCAGGACATGCTCATCGTGGAGAATCAGATCCACGCCAACGGCGGGATGGCCTACGGGCTGGAACGCGGCGCGATCAACATCGAGCACGGCTCGGGCAATCGTATCTATGTGAACTCCATGGTCGACAACCGCGCCGGCGTCCACCTCTGGTGGGATGATGACAAGGAGCTTCTGCAAACGCCCGGCGTCAAGGCCAATTACCGCAAGGGAGAAGAGAATAAGGTCGCGAGCAACACCTTCGCGTTCGATCCAAAGATGCCGTTCACGAACATCCGGCCCGATGAAAAGTTCATCGCGCTGCAAGTTCGCGACCTGATCGGGGGCAGCATCAGCGAACTGGGGTGGTACCAGAACAAGGTGATCGCGCGGCGTGCCAATGTCGTTGAAAAGGAAGTCACGGACGGAGTCTCGCTGGTGGAGGCTCGCGCGCTGACCCCGTACAAACTGATCAAACCGAACAAGATGGGGCTCGCTCGCCCGGTCGGAACCCGCAAGACGCTCAACGGGCGCGAGACGATCATCATGACGGAATGGGGCCCCTGGGATCACGAATCGCCGCTGGTGCGTCAGTCGCGAGTCGGCGCGGGTGAGATCGCTTATGACCTCTTCAAGCTGACTCCCGAAGTCGACGTCCAGGTTTCGGGAGATGGCGTAAGCCCCGCGATCGTCAAGCCGACCAAGGAATCGCCGAACGGAAGCGTCGCGATCAAGGCCGCGGCACCGGGCGTGTATCCCTATGAGCTGACGGTCAGCCAGGCCGGCTTCCGGCAGGCCGTGAAGGGCGTGCTGATGTCGGCGTCGTGGGACGCGACGTTCTTCACCTGGACCAAGGACACCGATCCTCGCGAGAAGATCGAGGCGTGGCGGGCCTTGGCGGCGGGTGCCGAGGCAAAGAAGGCAACGCTCGACAACCTCACGCTGAAGTTCGCGATGGGCGGGCCGAGCACGCTGGCGGGCGTGAAGGACAAATTGGGCGCTGGGGCGCCGGGCAACGATCATTTCGGCGTCATCGCGACCTCGAAGCTCCGCGTGCCCAAGGGGACGTGGAAGGTCACGACCACGAGCGACGACGGCGTCCGCGTGCTCGTCGACGGGAAGCCAATCGTCGAGAATTGGACTTGGCACGGTCCGACCAAGAACGACGGCACCTTCACGGTCGACAAGGACGGCGAGATCAGCGTCACGGTCGAGTATTTCGAGATCGATGGATACTCGACGCTGGAGTTTGAGCTTTCGCCGGCCGCCAAGTGAGCGGAGATCGTGCCCGAAGCCCCGAGAGCGTTGGCCGATGGCAAACGTCGGGCGTACACTTCCCCCGTCCTGCCGAGGTAGCTCAGCTGGTTTAGAGCGCTGGATTCATAACCCGGAGGTCGGCGGTTCGAGTCCGCCCCTCGGCATTTGAACATGTCCGCCAACAGCCCCAACGCCCCCACTCTTCGTGACAAGGTCGCCAAGGTCATTGACCTGATCCGCCCGGCGGTGCAATCCGACGGCGGGGACCTTGAACTGGTGGGCATCACCCCCGGCGGGGTGGTTCAGATCCGACTCCACGGGGCTTGCGTTGGATGCCCTTCGAGCGCCATGACGCTGCAGATGGGGGTCGAGCGGAACCTACGGACGCACGTGCCGGAGGTGACGGGCGTCGAGGCGGTGGGCTGAGCCCGCAGTTTCTGCCCGAACGGGAATCGTTCGGGTCTATTTTCATAAGTCCTTGACATATCGGGCCTAGGAAATGCGCACGTGAGCTTCCATGGGGGGCGTGTTTCGGGTATAACTCCGCCATTGGTGGGAAGCGGCCCATGGAACTCGGGCCGTTTGGGTGGGAGTGATTCCGATGCTGGTCATTACACGGCGTGAAGGCGAAGAAGTCGTCATCGGCGATCCGCGGAATCCGATCGGGATTGTGCGCATCGCGTCGGTGAAGGGCGAGCGGGTGAGAGTGGCTTTCGACTTCCCGCGTGAGGTTGAGATCAACCGGCGCGAGATCGCCGATCAGATTGCGGCGCAGGAGCCGACGGTGGTCGGTGTGATCAAGCCCGAGTCGGCGTGACGCTGGCCGGGGCGCGGCGATCAGGCATCGTTCAGAGAATCCGGCAGTGGTTCTGCGGGGCGGTGGTTCAACACAGAGCCAATCGATCAGTGCGCGCAAAGACAATTGGGCCTTTTGATTCATTGAGCCCATGGATCTCCCCGTCATCATCAATGGCGAGAGAGGAGAAAATCCATGAGGTACTCGCTGGCGGCGTTGCTTGTCTTGGCGGCGACAACTGGTGCGTCCGCGCAGAACATTTTGTTCAATCCGGACTTTGAAGACCCCGCCATTCTGAACACGGGCCAGGCTTTGGTGGGCGTGGGCGAACAGAAAGCGTTCGCCCGCGATGACAGCATTCCCGGCTACTACGACTCGATCTACGGCATCCAGGATTGGATTCATAGCTGGGCGGATGTCGGCTTCGGCGAAGGCAGCCGCGATGCAGGCTTGGCCCGCACTGACTTTGGCGGGAGCGGCGAGACTCAGTATGCGTTCATCAACAACTGGGATACTCGCCTGAGCCAGGTCACGTCGCACAGCATCGCCGCCGGCGAGGTTTTCGAAGCGAACATCTATGTCGGAGCTCGCGGACCAAACCAGGGCGGGCGGGTGCAACTCTGGGCTGGGTCGCCAAACTACGACAACCCCGACATATTCGACGCCAGCGCGATCCTGCTGGCGGACCTGAAGATCGCCACCGGCGATTGGACGGATTTCACGCCGGACTTGGTGCTGGATGAGGGGGTGTGGAACCTGGCTTCGCTGTCCGTCACGATCCCCGACGGCAGCAGCGCGATCGGCCTGCCGCTCACGATGTCATTCTTGACGAGCGGCGGATCCTGGGGAGCCCTGAACTTCGATGCTGCCTCACTCGAAGTCGTGCCCTCCGCGGGAACGTGGGCCTTGGCGGCGATCGCGGGCTTCTTCGTGTTCCGTCGCGCACGATGACGCCGAGAGAGAGACGAGGGGGAGTGGTTGGCGCCCTTGGCTCCTTCGAGGGCGCCGCATCGCGGGCTCGTTGAGAAGAGCGGGCCCGCGATTTTTATAGGCACTCAGGAACGCCGCACCCGGGAGCGTTGCCGCCAAAGCCGCGTACACAACGGCGTGGGCGGCTTGAACTCAGAAGAGTCGCGGGCCGTCGTCCACGGGCACGAGCTTGCCGTCGACGAGGCGCATCTTGGGCTTGCTTGGCTTGGCGGCGGACCCCTCGGGGACCTTCGCGACCTTGGTCACGAGCGACGAGGTCTTCGGCGATTCACGCGACGGCCTTTCGGGAGACTTCTTCGCCGCGGACTTCGATTCAGCCTTCGCGTCCGGCCTGAGCGTGACCTTGGCTGTGAGTTTGGCATCCCGCTTGGCGGAGGGCTTCGACTCACGGCGTGCGTCTGATTTGGGCTCGGGCCGACCTCGCTTGGGGGTGTCCTCGTCGCGAAGCGAAGCCACCTTCAATGCCGCGGCTTCGGCCTTGGAGAACTCGAGCGGCGGCGATTCGTCGTCGCGTGACGCCCTGCCTCGCTTGGATTCGGGCGCTGAGGAGCGAGACTCTCGCGATGATCGCTTGCCACGGGGCTTCGACGCGTCATCGAGATCGAGCGAGGGTGGGGTCTCGGCGGCCCGCCCGCGTGTGTCGGGCGAGGGAGCGTCGACGATGATCACGCCGTCCTGATCGGACGGATCGTCCTTCATCGCTTTGCCCTCGTCGTCGAGCTCGACGTCGGCGATCGCGGTCTTGGACTTGGCCTGCGTGAGGAGCGCCTCGTACAGCTTCTTGGCGTCGGCGCCCGTGATGGCGTTGCACGCCTTGGCGATCTCGCCGATGTACTTCTGGAAGACGTCGCGACGCTCGCCCTCTCGTTTCATCTTGGCGCGTTTGCGAAGGTAGATGCCGAGCTTGCGCCCGCACTCCATGAGTGCGAGCTTCATCTCCTTGCGGATTTCGTCGTAGTCGGCGATCGCTTCCTTGGATTCGCTGGTGAACGGCACCCACACGCTGGCCATGTGGATCATGATGACCAGCGGCCCGACCGGCAGGCTGTTGCGCGGGTGCTGCAGGTCGTAGTTCCGCCAGTTCGTCTCCGTCACCGCCTTGAAGCTTGAGCAGGCGCTCTGCTGGAACAGCAGGGGCACTCGGTTGGCGAAGCGGATAACGCGCGAGGAATCGTCCGCGGCCAACTCGCCGCCGAACGCGATCGCGGCCTCGATCAGGAACGGACGCCCGCGGTAGATGTCGGGCTCGCGGCTGGAAGCGGCGTAGAACTCGGCGCGCACGCCCTTGAACATGCCCTTGAGCAGCTGCTGCACGCCGATCGGCGCCAGGCAGTCCGTCGGCGGCGGGGCGAGCTTGGAATCCTGGAATTCCTTGTACAGTTTCTCGGCCTGCGGCGGCTCGATGTCGGCAGCCTTGGTGCGGCTGGTCACGCCGATCTTGGAACAGAACTCGCTCGCGGTCGGGGCGGAGATGCGGCAGAATTTCTCCTGCAGGAAGGCGTAGAGCGTGCCGCCCTTTTCGGCGGCCTCGTAGTCCTTGAGCATCTGGAGCAGGATGCCCAGCTCGATGCCCTTGGGGTGGGGCTGGATTTCCTTGGTCTCGGGCGGAAGCTCGCTCACCGCCCGAGGGAAGACGACCAAGGGACCCATGTCCTCGGTGATCGCGGGCGGGGCTTTCGTCGACGAGCCCGGGGCGTCAGCGACGGAATCACTCGCGACGTCGTTGCCGCCGGCCGCGGGCTTGCCCTTCTTCAAGAGCGGAGTGTCTTCCTCTTCCTCGATCGTGCGCGTGGGGCGAACCAAGACAATCCGTGCGTGCGGGTTGGCGATCGCGGTCAGTTCAAGGAACTCATCGACGCTGCCGCGGCCTTTCTGGTACTTGCCTTCCAGCTCGATTGTGACGCTGGTCCCGGTCGGGAAACTCGCGGGGCTCAGGAATTCGCCGCGTTCGGCGAGTTCGCGCACCGCGGGGTTCAGCTCGCGCAGGCGTGCGAGCGGGAAGTCGTCCGTCTCGTCGTCCGCGGTGACTTCGGCGCGGTTGGTCTTGGTGTTCATCGCCAATTCGATGTGGTGCGCGGCCTTGCTCGCATCGGGGCGGGTCTGGATCATCATGGGCTTACCCGTGGTGATCAGGCCGTACATGCCGGCGGCGGAGATGCCGATGCCCTGCTGGCCCCGCGACATCTTGAGGCGATGGAATTTCGAGCCATAGAGCAGACGCCCGAAGATGTTCTCGACCTGCTTGCGGACGATGCCCGGGCCGTTGTCGACGATGGTGACGCGGTAGCGCCCGGACTTGGCGGCCTTGGATTTCTTGGCGTCGTCGGCGTCATCCTTGGCGTTTGGAGACTTTGGCGACTTGCTGGATTCATCGAGGTCTTCGATGACAACCACGACTTCGGGAAGGATGCCCGCTTCTTCGCACGCGTCGAGGCTGTTGTCGACCGCTTCCTTCACCGTGGTGAGGAGCGCCTTGCGAGGATTGTCAAAGCCCAAGAGGTGCCGGTTCTTGGCGAAGAACTCCGACACGGAGATGTCGCGCTGCTTGGCGGCCATGGATTCGGCCGTCGCGCGGGGAGTGGGTTTCTTGGGCGTCGTTCCGTCTTTTGCCAACGGGAGTTCCAGAACAGGGGACTGTGACATCGCGGCGTGCCCTCCTTGGCATCTGCGTCGGGCAGTGTATGGCGGGAGAGCCGGAAAGTGGCCGGGCGGCGTCGTGAAGGGGTTTGGCAGCCGATGATTTGGGGTATGTACGGGCAATCTTGAAGTTCGCGCAAATCACGCATTCGACGGCTGCGAACGGATCCTGCGGTCGTTATACTTCCCCCGCCCAGAGAGGGCCCAGACAGGTGCTTCACGCGGGGTTCCGCCCGGAAGAGGAGGGACTTCTTCCGGTCTCGCGTGCGGCCTACTTCCCTGGCTGGTTAGGAGGGTAGAAAAGATGAAGATTTTTGCTTTGGCCGTTCTCGCGGCCAGCGCGGGCGTTGCGTCCGCGTCGGTGACGGTGTCGCAGTGGGACCTCACGGGCGCTCCTGGTGACCAGGCGTTCACGGCGGGTTCCGGCATCACTCACGTTTCGGCCACCAACCTCACCCGCGGCACCGGCCTTGGCGTCAGCGCTGCCGGTAACTCGTTCAGCTCGCTCGGTTGGACGCAGCAGACCACGGACTACTTCAGCTGGGGCTTCAGCGTTGACGCCGGCTATGCCGTCAACCTCGACAAGCTCTACATCGGCACGCGTTCGTCGAACACGGGCCCGGGTCTCATGGGCCTGTACTACAGCGGTGACGGCTTCGCCACTGCCATCACCACCTTCGCGCAGGTCGGCACCGCTTTCAACAACATGGCGATCGACCTCAGCGCCCTGCCGAACGTGAGCGGCAACGTCGAGTTCCGCGTTGTCCAGATTGGCAACGTGGCGGCCAACGGTGGCACGACCAGCTCGTCCGGCACCTTCCGCTTCACCGCCTACTTCATCAACAGCACGTTCGACCGCAACCTGCAGTTCACAGGCGATGTCGTTCCGACCCCGGGCGCGATGGCGCTCCTCGGCCTCGGCGGTCTCGTCGCCGGGCGTCGCCGCCGCTAAGTTCCAGTTTCTCGCGTCGGCCGCCGAATCCTGACCACTTCGGCGTCTGACTTTGGTTTGCCACAGTTCAGAACGACAATGCCGGGGCGCTCGTCGCGCCCCGGTGTTGTTTTTGGCGGACGAATCCGGGGAGAGGACGGCCTAAACTTCCCCTCACCCATCGCGACGCGGGCGAACGCCCTCTCGCGGCATTTCGGAGAATGAACCATGGAAACGACGCTCATCATCCTCAAGCCCGACGCCGTGCAGCGCGGGCTCATCGGCCGCCTCGTCTCGCGTTTCGAGGACAAGGGCCTGCAGGTGGTCGGCATGAAGCTCATGCAGATCAGCCAGCAGCTGGCCGCGACGCACTACGAGGCGCACAAGGAGCGTCCGTTCTATCCGGGCCTCGTGAAGTTCATGACCTCCAGCCCGGTGGTCGTCATGGCGATCCGCGGCAACGGCGCGATCACGATCGCCCGAAACATGATGGGCGCGACCTTCGGCAGCAAGGCCAACCCCGGCACCATCCGCGGCGACTTCGGCGTGTCCAACTCGTTCAACCTTATCCACGGCTCGGATAGCCCCGAGGCCGCAGAGCGCGAGTTGAAGCTCTTCTTCGCCCCGGGCGAAGTCCTGAACTGGCCGCGCCATGGCGACCAGTGGATCTACGACATGTCGGGCGGGAAGATCGAGTAAGCACCCCCGCTGCTTGCGAGTGAATTCACACCGGGCCTGAGGACTTCCTCGGGCCCGGTTTGCTTTTTGATTTGCAGGTGTGGGACGGAGGTGCGAGGCGAGGACGGCCCGGATCGGTTACGCCGGATTCGCCCGCAAGTCGGTACCCTGTGGCCATGGAAACACTGAATTCTCGGCGCGCCGGTCGGCGTTGGTTCATGCTCGCGTGCCTGATGCTCGTCGTATGCACGATCGTGCCCATAACGATGGCGGCCGGTGAGGCCGGTGCGGGTGATGAGGCCGCGTGGCTTTCGACCGGTGTTGACGCGGACGGCCGGGCGTGCCCGCTCTTCCGCGGCGAATTCTCGCTGGACCAGGACGTGAGCAAGGCGACGCTATCGATCGTCGGGCTGGGACATCATCGGACCACGATCAATGGGCAACGCGTCGGCGTTTCGGTGATCGACCAGCCCTGGTCGGAGTACAGCACGAGCATCTACGAGCAGTCCTTCGACGTCACCAAGCTCCTGCGAAAAGGAGATAACGCGATCGGCGTGATGCTGGGCAATTCGTTCTGGCATGTCGGGCCGGTGAACGACCAGGGGCGATTCAGCAAGACCGACGCGATGCCGGATTTTTCGGCGGGTCGGAATTTCCTGGTGCGTGCGACGATTGATGTGACGCTCTCGGACGGAAGCCGCCGTCGGGTGGTGAGCGGGCCGAGGTGGACGTGGACGGACGGGCCGATCACGTTCTCGCACATCTATGCGGGCGAAGATTACGACGCGACACGGGAAGTGATGGGCTGGGACATGCCGGGCAAGCCCGCGGGCGATTGGAATGCCGCGGTGGTCGTCGACGCGCCCAAGGCGGCGATCGTGCCGTTCACGACTCCGGCGATGAAAGAGTTTGAGGTCTTCTCGCCACGGGAGCGCCGCATCGCGGGCGGCGCGGGGGATGGAGTCTCGACGTATGTCTTCCCCCAGAACTGCTCGTCGCTGATCCGCTTCACGGTCGAGGGCAAGGCGGGCGCGAAGATCCGCTTCAAGCCCTGCGAGTACATGGACCCCGCGACGGGGCGCGTGAAGTTCACGTACACGTGGGGAACGGGCAAGGACATCTGGCACGATTACACGCTGCGCGACGGCGAGCAGACCCACCAGGTCATCTTCTGCTACGAGGGCGCGCAGTTCGTCGAGGTCGACGGCGCGGTCGCGCCCGGCGAAGCCAATCCCAAGGGCCTGCCCGTGATGAAGTCGGTCGACATGGTGCATGTGCGGGCGGCGTGCGACAGCGTCGGCTCGTTCGCGTGCTCGTCGAAGATGCAGAATGACGCGCACAAGATCATCGACTGGGCGATTCGCTCCAACCTGGCGCACGTCGTGACCGATTGCCCGCACCGCGAGAAGAACGGCTGGCAGGAGCAGAACTGGCACATGGCCCGGGCGCTGTCGTATCGCTACGACACGCAGGCGTACATGACCAAAGTCTTGCACGACGTCCGCGACACACAGTTGCCCGACGGGCACATCCCGACGAACTGCCCGAACTACCTGGTCGGCGTACCGCCTCACGGATTCTGGAACGAGGCGCCGGAGTGGGGCATCTCGGGCGTGCAGGTGCCGTGGCATCTGTACGAGTGGTACGGCGATCGCGAGACGCTGGCGGCGTCGCTGGAGAGCATGAAGAAGTTCGTCGACTATCTCTCGTCGACCGCCAAGGACGGCGTGATCACGAGCAATCTCGGCGATTGGTACGACTATGGACACGGCAAGGGCGACGGCCCGAGCCAGTGGACGCCGGCGGAAGTGAGCGCGACCGCGATCTGGGCGTTGGGCGCCCGGACGGTCGCGGATGCCGCCAAGGTGCTGGGGCATGAGCAGGCCGAGGCGAAGTACCGCGGACTCTACAACACGATCCGCGAGACGTTCCGCGCGAAGTTCTATGACCCCGCCACCGCGACCACGCTGAACAAGGGCTCGTGCCAGGCGGGCGTTTCGACGGCGTTGTGCGCGGGGTTGATTCCGGATGCGGATCGCGGGCGCGCGGTCGAAGCGATCGTGAAAGACCTCGAAGCGCGCGGATATCAGCAAACCTCGGGCGAGGTGCTGCAGGTGTTCCTCATCCGTGCGCTCGCCGAGTCGGGGCGGAACGACGTCCTGCACAAGGTCTATGCGCGGCGCGATCGCGGCAGCTACGGCTTCATGGTCGAGAGCGGCCTGACCACGCTTCCCGAGTCGTGGGACGCCAAGCCCGGCACCGGCAACAGCCTGAACCACCTCATGCTCGGGCATCTTGTCGAGTGGCACTTTGCCTACGTGGCCGGGATCCGCCAGGAGCCCGGCAGCATCGGCTGGAAGCGAGTGGTTATTCAGCCCGACCCCGGAACGCTCGAGAGCTATGAAGCGTCGTTCAAGAGCCCGCGCGGCGAGATTGCCTCCAAGGGCAAACTCGTCAACGGCAAGCTCCGTGTTTCGATCGCGATCCCCGCGGGCGTGGAGAAGGCAACGCTGATCTGGCCGGGCGGACAGAAGGTGGATCTTGCGATCGGCAAGACGGCGGAGCTGGCGCAGCCATAGCGAGCGAAGGGGCGAGGTCATTGCGGTGTTTCACGGCGTCGCATGTCGCCTGCAGGCGATACGCTCAACATGTGAGGAGCAATACGGGCATCCGGGTGATCGACGCGATCGGACACGTCGGCGCGTGGGCGGGGGCTTATTGTGCCGCGGCGACCGCGTGCTTCGTGCAGCTTGCGGGCCTTGGAGATACTCCCGACGTTCCCCTGCTGCTCTCGGTCTTTCTCGCGGCGACCGGCGCGTACGCGATCGACCGCGTCAAACTCCGCGATGCGTGGATCGATCCCGCGGACATCGAGGCGCAGCCAGAGCGATACGCGTTTCTACGCACGCATGCTCGATCCGTTCGATTCTCCGCGCTCCTCGCAATCGCGATGGCGGGCGTGATCGGGCTCTCGATCTCCGCTTGGGCGCCACTCGCGAGCGTGATGGCCGCCGCGGGCGTGATCGTGTACGCGCCAAGGCCAAGGACGCATCGCTCGCGGGTGAAGGACGTGCCGTGGCTGAAGAACCTCTACGTCGCCGCGGGGATTTCCGTTTTCGCGGCGCTCGCGGGGCTCGCGGCCCACACCCGGCACGAGGTCCGTTCGATCGTCGCGTTGCTCACGGCGCTCGCGGCCCCCGGCGTCATCGCGACGCTCACGATCCTTATGGCCCGAGTGCTGGTCGACGCGGCCTTGTGCGACCTTGACGACGAAGCGTCGGACGCACGTCACGGAACCCGCACGTTCGTCACGCTGCTCGGGCCGCAAAGGCTCTGGATGCTGTCGGGGCTCATCCGCCTCGGGCTGATCGGGCTGACGCTGGCGGCGTGGCCTTGCCCGTGGCGGGCCAGGCTGGTGTGGGGCGGTGCCATGATCGCGGGGACGCTCGCGGTCCGGGTGCGGCGTCCTCGCGAGCTGCGCGATGTGGTCGACGTTCGATTCGCGGGCGAGGCGGTGCTCGCCACGCTCGCGTTCCGCTGGCTGGCGGGCTAGCGCGGGGAGGGATGCTCGACTACACTCCGCCCGTGCGGCAGGGAAGCCGCGCGGGGTGTTTGGCCGCGATTTCCGCGGCGGAGTGAACGGAGATCGATTCGATGGCCAAGGGAACCAGCAAGGGCGCGTCGGGGCGGATGAAGGAGCGTGACACGCGCACGATGAAGAAGATCGAGGGGCTGGCGGAGCGCGTGGTGAAGACGTCGCTCTCGGGCAAGGACCCGTCGATCGACATCCCGACGCGTTCCAAGAGCAACACAATCTGGAACAGGAAACGCGGCATCCTCGAGATGGGCGATTCGACCAGCGAGCGCCCGCTCTTTGATCTCAAGACGGCCAAGCAGTTCATGCAGACCATGCTGCACGCAAGCACGATCAAGGACCTGATCGAGGCCGAGAAGACCAGCAGCCTCCGCGGTGTGTTCTACAAGGCCAAGCACACGATCGCGGGCACCAAGGAAAACACGTTCGACGGGCAGGAGGAATCCGACCCGATCCTCGAGGACCTGGAGGTGACGCTCGGCGCGCTGCGCGAAGAGCTGCACGTCTTCGCGGAGAATCGCGGGTCGATGGTCGGCAACATCACGCTCGTCGACAAGGGCGACGAGATCGATTGCCGGCGCATGGGCAGCGGCGGGTATGCACTCCCGAGCATCGTCGAGCCCGACGTGATCCAGTTCAAGAAGTGCGAGGCCAAGTTCGTGCTCCACGTCGAAAAGGGCACGGTGTGGAACCGGTTCAACGAGGACCGCTTCTGGGAGAAGAACAACTGCATCCTGACGCACGGCGCGGGGCAGCCGCCGCGTGGGTGCCGTCGCCTCTTGCAGCGCCTGAACCAGGAGCTGAAGCTCCCGATCATCTGCGTGCTCGATAACGACCCGTGGGGGCACTACATCTACAGCGTGATCAAGCAGGGATCGATCTCGCTGGCGTTCGAGAGCTCGCGCCTGGCGATCCCCGACGCGAAGTTCCTGGGCATACGCGCCAAGGACTTCAAGGAATGCGGTCTGGACGACGCGGTGAAGATCGACCTGACCGACAACGACATCAAACGCGCCAACGAGATCGCCGCCTACCCGTGGTTCGCCGAGAACAAGGCCTGGCAGCGCGAGATCGAGGGGCTCCTCAAGAACGGCTTCAAGATGGAAGTCGAAGCCATGATCACCAAGGACATCAGCTACGTGAGCGAGGAGTATGTGCCGCAGCGGCTGAAGGCGAAGGATTGGTTGGATTGAGCTCGGCTGATCACGCTGCTGAACATCAGATGAGTGCCCTCGCTCACGCTCGGGCTACTGATCCGGACCGCGGTGTGGTAGACTGCCCGTATGCTCATCCCATCCGCGATCCTGCTCGCGTTCGGCCCCGCACTCTTCGAGCCCCCCACTCCCGCCAAGGCACCGGCGGCCCTGGCGAGTTTGCCCGCCGCACCGGCCGTTGCCCCCGCGCCGAAGTTCACGCCCAACATCACCTACACGTCGTATCCGCGCGAGGGTGCGCCGCCGCTCGAGCTCATGCTCAACCTGGCGCAGCCCGCGGACCTGAAGCCCGGAGAGGCGCGACCGTGCATCGTCGCGATCCACGGCGGCGGTTGGGCCGCGGGAAAGCGAGAGGACCTCAACTTCCTCATCAGCGAGGCCGCCAAGCAGGGCTTCGTCGCGGCGACGGTGTCGTACCGCTTCACGCCGGGATTCCGATTCCCGGCCCAGATCGAGGACTGTGCCGCCGCCGTGCGATTCCTGAAGCAGAACGCTGAGAAGTACGGGCTCGACCCGGATCGCATCGGCGCGATCGGCTTTTCCGCGGGCGCGCACCTGGCGATGCTCTTGGCGGTGGGCGGCGAGAACGACGGGCTCGGGATGAAGGCCGCGGATTCGCCCCTGACCGGCCGCGTGCGTGCGAGCGTGGCGTTCTTCGGGCCGACCGATCTCTCGAGCAGGGACTTCGCGCCGACGACGACGCAGATCCTGAACGGCCTGATCGGCGCGGACGACGCGATCGATGGCGTGTCAAAGGTGGATCGCGCCAAGAAGGCGTCGCCCGTGACGTACGTCACGAAGGACGATTCGCCGATCCTGATGTTCTTTGGCACCAAGGACCCGCTCGTGCCGCACACCCAGGCGTATGGAATGCTCGACGCGATGACGCGGGCCGGCGTGAACGGGCGCGCAGAGATCATCGCCAACGAGGGGCATGGCTTCAAGATGCCCGAGATGACGCGGACGCTCAAGGATGCGTCGGAGTTCCTGCTGGAGAGCATGACCGAACGCAAAGCAACGACGCCCGCGACAAAGGAGTCGGCGAAGAAGTAGGCGCGACGCGGGGTGAAAATCGCGTGTCGATGGGTCTACTTCTTGGGGGCAGGTTCCGCCTTCTGCGGCTTGGCTTCCGCGTCCTTCTTCTCGCCGAGCAGCTTGGCGATATCGTCTTCGATGGCCTCGGCCCAGCGCTTGTAGCCCTCGGGAGTGAGGTGCAGGTAGTCGGGCATGATGTCCTTGGTCAGCTCGCCCTTGTCGTTGAAGAAGGCTGAGGCGATGTCCTTGTAGAAGACCTGCTTGTTGTCGGCGTAGCTCTTGATGATCTCGTTGATCGCGATGTTCAGCTTGCGGTGCGGGTGGTCGGCGGTCTCGCTGCGCGGGAAGACGCCGAGCAAGAGGATCTTGGACTTGGGGCATTTCTTCTCGATGCGGTCGATGATCGCCTTGATCCCCGCGGCGGTGTCCTCGGGCTTGTCCTGGCGATGGCCGGTGTTGTTGGTGCCGATCATGATGACGACCAGGTCGGGCGACAGGCCGTCGAAGTTGCCGTGATCGAGACGCCACAGCACGTGCTCGGTGCGATCGCCGCTGATGCCAAAGTTGGCGGCGGCGCGCTTGGCGTAGAACTTCTCCCACACCTCCCGTCCGGGGCCTTCCCACGCCTCGGTGATCGAGTCACCGACGAAGACGAGCTTGGCCTTGCCCTCCTTGGAGATTTCGTTGAAGTGATCGTGGCGCTTCTGCGTGCCATCGTGGAACTCGGGCGTGGTCGCCTTGATCTCGGCCTTTTCCGGCTGCTTCACGGGGGCGGGGTCCTTCTTGTCCGCGGGTTTCTCGGCGGGCTTGGTGTTCTGAGCCAGGGCGGAGAACGACAGCGCGAGCGATCCGGCGGCGACGACGAGCAGGCGAGCGGTCTTCATGAGCATCCCTTCGAGCCCAGAGCGGGCGGGTGTGCGAGTTGAAACCGACAGCGTATCACCGCTTGGCCAGGCGTGGGGTGGCCCGTCAGCGGACGAGGCGGGCGAGTTCGCGGGCCTGCGATTCATCAAATCGCCCGTGGACGCGGCAGGAGGAGTGCACCCAGCCTCCGGAAGCGGCCGCGAATTCGCGGGCATTCGAGGATCGCACGCCGCCACAGGCGACGATTCCGATGCGAGAGGCGGCGAGATCGCGTGCCCGAACGAGCGTGGCCGACCGATCGGCTAAAGATCGGGCCGAATGATCGAGGCCAGGCACGCCGGCGCAGAGCGTGTGGGTGGTGCCAAGGGCAGCGAGGGTATCGATCGCGGCGCGAGTGTCGACTGCGTCGTCAAAGGCGCGATGGAACGCGACCTGGACATCGGCGCGGCTCGCTCGGGCGGCGTCGATGATCTGGCGGCACGCGGCCGCGTCGATTTCGCCGCGGCGGGTGAGCACGCCGATCACGATGCCGGTCGCGCCGGCAATCACAACACGCCGAGCGCTCTCGATCAGCGTGCCGAGCGTTGCGCGATCCGCGATGTAGCCATCGCTCTCTCGGACTAGCGCGAAGACGGGGATGTTGACGCTGGCAACGACATCCAAGACGAGTTCGTCGCTCGGAGTCATGCCGTGGCGATCGAGTTCGGCGCAGAGCTCCAGCCGATCCGCGTGCCGGGAGGCGAGGACGGCCTCTGCGAGATTGTCGACGGCGATTTCGAGGGGCATGTGGCGCTGGCGAGAGGCGACGGGAGGACGCGTTCAGAAGTTCGGCGTGGGCGGACGGAAGTCCTCGACGTTCAGCGTGCGGAAGTACTCGATGGTCTTCTTCAGCCCGTCTCGGAGCGCGATACGCGGCTCCCAATTCAGGCGGGTTCGCGCCAGGGTGATGTCCGGGCAGCGACGCGACGGATCGTCCGCGGGGAGCGGCTTGTGGACCACGCGAGACTTTGAGCCCGTCAGCTCGATCACCATCTCCGCGAGCTGCTTCATCGAGACTTCGCCGGGATTGCCAAGATTGACCGGGCCGATGAGGTCGTCTGGGGCGTTCATCATGCGCACGAAGCCATCGATGAGGTCGTCGACGAAGCAGAACGAGCGGCTCTGGTTGCCGTCGCCGAAGAGCGTGATGTCCTCGTTTCGCAAGGCCTGGCGGATGAAATTGGAAACGACTCGCCCGTCGAAGGGGTGCATGCGCGGGCCGTAGGTGTTGAAGATTCGCACCACGCGGATGTTCACGCGGTTCATGCGGTGGTAATCGAAGAAGAGGGTTTCGGCGGCGCGTTTGCCCTCGTCGTAGCAGGCGCGGGGTCCGATGGGGTTGACGTTGCCGCGGTAGGTCTCGCGCTGGGGGTGCTCGGTGGGATCGCCGTAGACCTCGCTGGTGGAGGCCTGGAAGACCTTGGCGCGGCAGCGCTTGGCCATTCCCAGCACGTTGATCGCGCCGAGGACGGAGGTCTTCATCGTCTTGATCGGGTTGTACTGGTAGTGACCCGGGGCGGCGGGGCAGGCGAGGTTGTAGATCTCGTCAACCTCGAGCCAGATGTCGTGGGTGATGTCGTGGCGGATCAACTCGAAATTGGGCTTGCCGAGCAGGTGTGCGACGTTGCTCTTCTGGCTGGTGAAGAAGTTGTCGAGGCAGATGACGTCGTGCCCGAGCGAGACGAGGCGGTCGCAGAGGTGCGAGCCGAGAAAGCCGGCGCCGCCGGTGACGAGAATCCGCTTGACCTTGAGGGGGTTGGACATTCGGGGGCTCCGGGTGAGGAGCAAGGATAGTGGTGTTGATGGTCGGGCGTCGTCGGATCAGTCCGACAGGCGAAGTACCGCCCATGCGATGAATATTGCCGCGGCCGTGCTACAAATCAGCAAGGCGTCAGAGATCAGCCACAAGACCCAACGGAGTGCGTGTCGGCGCTGCTCCGAAAGGCGCGGCTTCACCATGGAGTCAATCCATCGAGTGGACATTCGAATCCCGAGGTAGCCAAACCCGAGGATGCCGAGAAAGAAGACCAATAACGCCCAAGATGGTTGCGGCGAGCGAGGCCAGAGCGCGACGACAAACGTGCCCGCCATGGGAATCGCTGTTGAGGCCAGCAATTTCAGGATGTGCAGCGGGTATTGCGAGAGCGGAGGCCAAGGGGAACAGAAAGGACCAGTGCGAGGATCGAACTTCTTGCCGCATTCAGGGCAGCGCATTGCATCTTCACCGTCCAGGCCGGCGAGGTCATACCCGCAGTCAACACACAGTCGCAAAGATGGCGGCTTCTCGCTCATGGGCTGACGTCTATTCGCCCGCCGCGGCCCTGCAGTTTGCCGCCAGGTGCATGGGGCTTGAAGTACCCACGATTACGCTCGAAACGCCGGGCGTTCCGATCGCAAAGCGAATCGCCTCGGCCGCTGGATCGGCGCCTTGAGCAGTTGCCCCAGCGCTCATGCCCCCCACCGCCGCGTGCCCGCTGGCCAGCGCCTTCTTGATGAGCACGCCTTTGTTCCGCCTTTTCGCCTCGGCGATGACCGAAAGGTCGTCCTTGGCTCCGGGGTTCAGCGTCACCATCACGACATCGCATCGATCGAGCGCCCGCAGGCCGCCCGGGACGGTCTTGGTCGACGCGCCGAACGAGCGGATGAGTCCTCGGGACTTGAGGCGATCGAGTTCGTCGATGGTCCCATCGAATTCAGGCGCATTTTCGACCAGGCCGTCGGAATGGACGAGCACGCACTCGACTCGATCGGTGCGGAGTCTCGTGAGGCTGCGTTCGACGCTGGTGCGCACGGCGGGCGCCCTGAAATCGAATCGCGACAGGCCGTTCTCGAACTCTTCGCCGACCTTGGTGACGATGGCCCAGCGATCGCGCTGGCCCGCGAGGAGCGAGCCGAGGCGCGACTCGCTCGTGCCGTAGGCCGGGGCGGTGTCGATGAGCGTGATGCCGAGATCCGCGGCGGTAGAAATGAGCGTCTTGGCCTCGTCATCGCTGGGGATTCGTGTGCCGCCGGGGTACTTCACGCCCTGGTCACGCCCGAGCTTGACGGTGCCAAGCCCGAGGACGCTGACGGCGAGGCCCGTGGAACCCAGCGGCCTCAGTTCCATCGCACGCCTCCCTCGTTCCAAGGGAGCGGCGCGGGCGCCAGCGACGATTCGCCGGCGTCGATCACGCCGGTAGGGCGGATGTTCGCGGTTTCGAGGAGGTCGAATACGCGACCGGCGGCCGCGGGCGCGAGCGCGAGCTTGGTCGGCCAGACCGCGAGCGTGTGAGCACCGGCGGCGACGGGCGAGACGATGGGGGTGTCGGGGCGTTTGCCGCTGGGAGTTTTCCCTTCGGCGCGATCAACGCGGAGCGTCGCCCAGGTCGCACGCGAGAGATCGATCCACGGCAAGCACTCGCGCAGAGCAACCCTTGCCGCCTCGATCTGCGATGGTCCGTCGTGCGACACGCCGTCTTCCGCCAGTGCGCCACCCAGGTACCACACGAAGGAATCGGCGTCGCGGGCGGAGGTGACCGTGAGGCGGGGCTTGTCCGAGAGTTCCCGGATGCAGTGGCCGAAGAGGTCGCACGGCGCGCCGCGCATCATCACCATGTGGAGCGGGCGGCGCTGCGCGACGTGACTGGCGGCGGCGTCGGCTCCCGAGCCATGTCGATCGCCCACGAGCGAGGTGATGAGGGATTCGTTGCCGACCCCGGCGCAGAGCACGACGGCGGACGCGTGGGTCGTGTGCGAGTGTCCGCTCACGTCGCTCCACGAGAGGACGTTGGGCATCACCCAGCGTGGGCGGGCATCCGCCGAGAGGCGGGCCATGGGTCCCCGGGCGCTGCGGGTAAGTTCGCGGAGGAGCGTCGAGGAGTCGACAACCTTCTCGTCGATCTCCCAGACGCCGACGGCCTTGGGCGCGGCTTTGAACGCCGCGGGACGGTGTTCACCTTCGAGCCTGCGCACATCGGACTTGAGCACGCCCGCGGCGACCGCGCCCGTGAAGCGGGAAAGGAAGCTCTCGCTGGTCCACATGACGGTGGTCGGCGAGAGGACGGTCACGCCGCGGAGGTCCGGGCCGTCCGTGCCCGCAAGGGCGCGGGCCCAAACTTCCTGGGCGAGTTGCAGTTCGACCGAGGCCTGGGCGACGTCCTTGCCGAAGGCGTATTTCGTGCCGCGGTGCAGGATGCCCTGGGAAGCGATCGTCTGGCCGTTCCCGAGCGAGGATTGCTCGAGGAGGAGCGTTGAGTAGCCGGCATGTTCGAGCCGCCAGCGGGCCCACAGGCCGGCCACGCCGCCGCCGAAGATGACGACATCGACGCGATCGGGGATGGATGGTCTTGAGGTCATGCCTTTGCCCGGTGCAGGCTAATCCGATTTCGGCTTTGGCGGGATGTTGAGCGTCTGGCCCACGCGGAGCGATTCGGGAGAGGAGAGCCGATCGCGGTTGGCCTGAAAGATCAGGTCGGCATGCTTCATCGTGCCGAAGAGCTTCTGGCTGATGCCGGAAAGCGTGTCGCCCGATTGCACCACATAGACCGAGGCCTGGCCCTCCTCGCCCTTGGCGGGCGGCGCCACGGGCTTGCCTTGGATATTCGCGGGGTCCTTGGGAACGCGGATCGTTCGCCCGGGCATCAGGCGGCGCGGGTCCATGAGCGGGTTGGCGCGAACGATCGCCTGGGCGTGGACCGGCGTGCCGAAGAACCTCGTCGAGATAGCGGCGAACGTGTCGCCCTTCTGAACGACGTAGTCCTCGAACTCTGGCGCGATGACGGCGGGCTGAGGCTGCGTTGATTCCGGCTTCGCCGGCGGGTCCTTCGGCACCGGCTCGGTGGTCTTGTCGACCTTGATGGGACCGAGCGTGCCCGGGTCGATCTTCGGCGGCGTGGCGCCGCCCCCCTGATCGAGGCGCGGCGGCTGGTGCTGGTTCGTAATCGGGGGCGAAGGGCTTGTGCCGCCCGTCTCGGCGATCACGTCGTCGGGGCCATGGCCGAACGAAATCTCGGGGCGTTTGGGCTCCCACAGCCAATAGACGGCGATCCACAGTCCGACCAGGAACAACAAACCCGCGGCGACCTTTTCGGGCCTCTGCACCACGGCGTTCCTCCCGCGGGATTCCATTCCCGCGCCCATGCGCCGCCCCTGTCGAAACTCGGATCAGGCCTTGGCGGCTTCCTTGTCGTACTTCTTGGCCCACACCAGCGGTGCGCCGAGCGCGACCGACGAGATCGTACCGATGATGACACCCAGGCCCAGCGAATACGCGAACGAACGGACCGCCTCGCCGCCCACCAGGTACAGGATGAACGTCGAGAGGATGGTCGTCGTGCCCGTCATGAGCGTGCGGCTCATGGTCTGGTTGATCGACTCGTTGATGATCTTTCGGCTCGCGAACGGAAGCTTGCCGCGGTTCTCGCGGATTCGGTCGAGCACGACGATCTTGTCGTTGATCGAGTAACCAAGGATCGTCAGGAGCGACGCGATGACCGTGAGGTCGATCTTGAAGGGGAGGAGCCCCAGTGACTGCGCGAGCCCCGGGCTGGTGTCGTAGATGATCTCCGCGAGCGCGACCAAGCCGGTCGCGGCGAGGCAGTCGATCAGCGTGGGAACAATCGAGGCGATGGAGTAGCGGACCGAGTTGAACCGCACCCACACATAGATGACCACAAGCAGGGTCGAGAGGGCCAACGCCACGATCGCCTGGGCGGTGAACTGATCAGCGACGGCCGGTCCGATGGTCTGGGCGTTGAGGAAGGTCGTGGACTCGGCCATCGCCTGGACGACGGCGTTCCACTCGATGTCGCGGAGGTCACTGGTCCAGATGCCCTCGCCGCTGAAGTAGTTGATGTTCTCGTCTCGCACCAGCAGCACGGCCGACTTGACCTGATCTTCGGTACCGTCGATCACGACGAGTTCGTGCGTGCGCCCGAGCGTCGCGGCAAATTCAGGCTCGTCGCGGGTCTGGTCGAGGCGCTCCCGCAGCACATTGAGGGACTGCGGCGGCTGAATGTTGTCGATGACGATCGCCAGCCCGCCGATGAAATCCTGAACGGAATTGCGGATGCCCGGGCGATCAATGCTCTGGCCCAAAACCGGCGAGAGGATCGGATACGTCGGGGACTCCCGGGGCGTCGCGGCGTCCACGCGGTCGAAACGCAGGCGAGGGCGTGCGTCGACCACATCGCCGAAGACCTCGGAGAGTGCGCCCGAGATCGATTTGGAATCGGTAAGCGAGGTCTTGATCGTGAACGTGTGGGACGTCACGCCGTCGGCCTCGGGGTTCACGACCTGCACGTCGGCGTTGCGCAGCGCCGCGAGGTCCGCGTGCTGCTCCGCGGCCTTGGAAAGTCGGTCGGCGACGTCCTGACGCTTGAGCGAGTGTTGCTTGCCGGCCTGGTCGGCGCCGGTGCGGAGCGTGACCGCGGTTCCGCCCACGAACTCCGTGTCGAGCATCTTCGAGCCGCGCGTCACGATCATCGTGACTGCAAGGCCGATCAGCCCGAGGAAGACGGCATAGAACAGGCCTCGGAACTTCATCCAGTCGACGTTGAGCGTGAACGCGCGCTGCACGGCGGGCACAGCCAGCGGGAGCATCGAGGTCTTACACCAGCCGAGCTTCTCGATCATGATGTCGAAGATCAGACGGGTAAACGTGAGCTGAGCGAACAGCGTGGTGAGCACGCCGATGCCCATGGTGATGGCGAAGCCCTTGATCTCGGCCGTACCCACGAAACCCAGCACGAGGCACACGATCAGGTTGGTCAGGTTGCCGTCAACAATGGCGGACAGAGCCTTGGAGTAGCCGAGTCGCACGGCGGTGCGGAGATCGGCGCCACGCCCGGTGATCTCTTCACGCATTCGCTCGAAGACGAGAACGTTTGAGTCGACGGCCATCGCGAAAGTGAGGATGACGCCCGCGATGCCGGGGAGCGTGAAAGCCGCCCTGTTCAGCGCCATGGCCCCCAGCAACAGGAGGCAGTTCACGAGAAGGCCCATGACCGCGATGCCGCCGCACGTGAAGTAGTAACAGACCAAGAAGCCGGCACAAACGACGAACGAGTACAGGCCGGCCTTGAGGCCAAGGCGCAGGTTGTCGAAGCCCATGTCGGGGCCCAGGACGCTGACGCTCATGGGCTCGGGCGAGAGCTTGGCCTGCAGCGAACCGGCGGCGAGCGTTCGGATCACGTACTGACGAGCCCGTTGATCGAAATCGCCGGTGATCTGGCCGCTCTTGGAGATCGCGGATTGCAGGCGTGGCGCGGTGTACACCTCGTCGTCGAGGATAACGGCCATCTGCTCCTGCACATGGTCCTTGGTCAATTCGCCCAGGAGCACGCCGCCGCGCGGGTCCATCTCGAACGCGATGCAGGGGCGACCGAGCTCGTCGCGGCTCTCATAGGAGCGGGCCACCTTCCACGCGCCCTCGGCGGTGGTCAGGCGGGTCTTGCGGGTGTCCCAGCAGAGGATGTAGTACTCGCCGTTGTGCTCTGCGCCGACATAGCCGCGCCCGCGGAAGAACTCCCCGGGGTTCTGATCGAGCAGCTTCAACTCGCTCGTCGAGTTGTACCACGTGGAGATGTCGTTTATCTTGTACCAGCGGGCCTCGCTGGAGCGGATGTTGCGCGGGCCGCGGTCGATCAGCTCCTGGCGGAGGCGCATCTCCTCCGTCGTATTCCAGCCGGGCTGGATCGTGATGCGGAACGAGAGCACACCCGCGCCGCGGAGCATGCGGATGAGGTCCTGCGGGTCATCGAGCGAGCGGCGTTGCTTGGTGTAGGTGTCGTACGAGGCGATGACCTTGTCGAGATCGCCGGAGATCTCGGGGTGCGTCTCGCGGATCTTCTTGATGGCGCGATCGCGGGCGCTGCCCAGCGAAACAACCGCGCCGGTTTCCTGGTCACGCAGCGTGCGCTCGCGGCTGGAGAGCAGGAGCGCCTTTCGCACTTCCTCCGGAGAAACGGCCGATCGCAGCACCGCCGCCGACGCGTCGTCCGCGGCCTTCTCGCTCGCGGCCGCCGCATCGACCAGGGCATCGAGCTCATCGCCCGACTTTCCGGCGGCCTTGGCGGCATCAAGCTCGGCACGCTTGGCGACCGAGGCATCCCACGCCGTCCCGGCCGCACGCAGCAGGTCCACGCGCTTGGCGTCGCCGCCCGCGAGCTTCTGGATCTCCGCGTCACGCTGATCGGCGGGCAAGCGCAGCAACTGGTCGAGGCGCTCGCCCTTCACCGCGCCGCGGCCGATCTTGGCGAGTTCATCCTCAAAGGCCTTCTTGAGCGCCTTCACCTCGTCGTTGGGGAGCGGCATCGTGATTTCGATGCGGTCGCGCCCCTGGGGCACCATGGAGATTTCCAGAAGACCATCCGGGTCGACGCGCTTGCGCAGAACATCGATGGTCTCGGCCAGCACGGCCTTGGCGTCCTCGCCGCCCTTGATCTGAACGGAGTAGACAAGGCTCGCGCCGCCGCGAAGGTCCTTGCCGAGTCGCAGTTTTTCCTTGGGCGGGATGATCGCCCAGATGGCGACGCCCAGGAAAACGAGGGTGATGATCGCGGTCCGCAGAATCGGTCGCATAAGGAAAGCAAACTCCGGAAAGTTCGATCAGGCCGTGGTCTTCTCACGCGAGGTGGTCTTCACCTCAAGCTCACCCGTGCCGCCCTTGGCGTGCTCACGCGACGGGACGATCGACTGAACGGCGGCCTTTGAAACACGCATCCGCCCGTCTTCCAGGCGGATGACAACAGAGTCTTCGCCAATCTCGGCCACGTCACCCATGATGCCGCCCATGGTGACCACGCGGTCGCCCTTGGAGAGGCCGGTCATGAGGGTCTCGCGACGCTTCTTTTCCTTGCGGGCCGACATCACCTGGGTCAGGATCATGAAGCCCAGGAAGACGGCGAAGATGAGCAGCATGCTCGAACCGCCGAAGGGGCTCTGAGGAGCGCCGCCCGCCGGGGCTCCGGGCGGAGGCGTGCCGGTCCCAGTCGCCTGTTGCGGGACCGCGCCCTTGGCGGCGGCTTCGTTCTCCATGCCGGGCATCACCACGGCATTGCCCTTGGCGGGCTGGTCCTGTGCAATCACGGTCCAAGCCGCGAACGCCACATCAGTGCTCTGCATCATGCTCATGGATTCCCATCGGCGCGGCGGTAAATCCGCCCGCGCATGAGGTTACTCGATCCCTTGGGCGGCTACCGGCCAATTCCGAACCAGCCCCAACCAACCATCATTCTGAATCGCCCGGCGGATGTCCAACATCAGCCGCTGGAAGTGCCGCACATTGTGCAAACTGACCAGAATAGGCCCCAACATTTCCCCCACCATGAAGAGATGGCGGAGGTACCCCCGGCTGAACGGCCCCGGGCCGACGCTCGCACCGTGCCGGGCTGGGTCGCAGGCCAGGCAGTCGCACCCCTCCTCGATCGGCCCCTGGTCCTCGGCGAACTTGGCGTTGCGGAGCCTGATCTGCCCGGTCCGCGTGAAGGCGTTGGCGTTCCGCCCGTTGCGGGTGGGGAGCACGCAATCGAACATATCCACGCCGGATCGGACCGCGGCGACGAGGTCACGCTCGTAGCCCACGCCCATCAGGTAGCGGGGCTTGTTCTCGGGCAGGAGCGGAGCCGTGTTGCGCACGACGCGGGCGATTTCTTCGAACGGCTCCCCCACCGCCACGCCGCCGATCGCATAGCCGGGCAGGTCGATCGCAGCGATCCGCTCCGCACACCACGCCCGCCGATCCAGGTCGGTGCCGCCCTGCACAATGCCGAAGAGCGATTGGTCCTGCGCACGAGCGTGAGCGGCCTTGCAACGTTCGAGCCAGCGAACGGTCCGCTCATTGGCGACCGCGAGCCGGGCGGCGTGGTCGTAGCCTTTTTTCTTGGTATCGCGACGGATCGCGCTCTGCAAGCGTGGGTCGGCATCCCGTCCTCGCTCGCGCCGCCTTGTTGTCTGTTCCTCGTCTTCCCCCGGCCTCGCTTCCTCCGAAGGCGGACAATCATCGAACGCCATGATGATGTCGGCGCCGAGCTGGTTCTGTACTTCGATCGCTCGCTCGGGCGTGAGGCGGACCTCCGAGCCGTCGATGATGGACTTGAACGTCACGCCGTCGTCGTCGACGCGATTGGTTTCCGAGAGCGAATAAGCCTGATAGCCGCCGGAGTCGGTGAGGATCGGGCGGTTCCAGCGCATGAACGTGTGGACGCCGCCCATGCGCCGCACGAGTTCCGAGCCGGGGCGGAGCATGAGGTGGTAGGTGTTGTTGAGGAGAATCTGAGCGCCGGTCGCCTCGACCATGCCCGGGAGCAGGCCCTTGACGCTGGCACGCGTGCCGACCGGCATAAACGCGGGCGTGTCGAACGAGCCGTGCGGCGTGGTGACGCGACCGACGCGGGCCCTGCTGGCACCCGAGCGATGCAGAATCTCAAAGTCCAGTGCGGGGCCGGTTTTCACGAGGGAAGACGATAGGTTGGACGGGCGATTCGCGCCGCTGCCTACGCGCTCCTTCTCGAGTCGGTGGCGGAGCGAAGCGCCGCCTTTTCCTTTTCTGTCAGCGCGCCCATTCCCTCGGCCCTGATCTTGGCCAGGATGCGATCGAGCTCGGCCTGATCGGGACCATCGCCGCCCGAGGCCTTCCGCTTTCCGGGACCGGCCTTGCGCGAGTCGTTCAGGACGTCGAAGAAATCGTGGAGCAGGTGAGAGCGACGGATGAAGAAGTAGCCGGCGATCGCGCCTCCGATGTGGGCCGCGTCGCCGCCAGCGTTCTCGCCGCCGATGAGCAGATTGAACGCGGCGATGCCAACGTAGCAGTATGCCATGACCTTCATGCGCAGCGAAATCGGCGGGAAGATCATCTGGATGATGGCGTTCGGCGCGACGAACGCGCACGCCATGATCACGCCGAAGACGCCCGCCGACGCGCCGACCAGCGGAGTCTCCGGGCTGCCGATGAGCAGAAACGGGGCGGATTGCAGATTCCACATCTTGAGGGCCGCGTAGCCGAGCCCGTTGAGGACCACGTACATCACGCCGCCGAAAATGCCGCAGACCAGATAGAACGCGGCGTACCGGCGCGCGCCCAGGTGGCGTTCGACCATGCCGCCGAAGACCCAGAGCCCGAGCATGTTCATGAACAGGTGCATGAGCCCGCCGTGCAGGAACTGGAAGGTGAGCAGCCTCCAGAATTGCAGGCGTGGGACGAGCTGGTAGGTGGAGAAATAGCCGTGGTCGAAAACCCAGTCATGGACCGCCTTGCCGCCGAATGCCTGGATCAGGAAGACCGCCACGTTGATGATGATGATCCAGGTGTTGACGGAATAGCGCGACGCGAGCCCGCTCGGCTCGGGTGAACGGGCATACTGACGATCGGAGAGTCCCATTCCGGGCGGTTCCCTCGGTGCGACGCAAACCGGACAACCCCGCGGGCAGGTCCGGCGCTGGTACTACGCCCGTCCTTGGGCGCGGTTCGTGAGATGGTAGCTTCGGCTCCCCAAGGCCCAGGGCATCAGTGTTTCGATGGGTTGTTGGGAGTGTCGCCGGGCCGGTTTTTACCCCGGAGCTTTCGTTCTCGGGCGGCATCCAGGGTCGCCCGTTCATCGGGCGTCAGGCTTTCCAGACCGGAACGGCTGATTTTCGCCAGAATGGCGTCGACCTCTGCCTCGATCTGGGCTTCCGGATCCCGGACGGGCGCCTTCGGGCCGGGAAGAGGGGCTGCCTCGGTACCGTCGTCGAGGTCCAATGCCTCCAAGTTATCAAGGTCGGCCTCAAGCCGTTCCAGCGGGTCCATCTCCTCGGGACCATGCCGCCGATGGTTCGAGCGTGCCCGCCACGCCGGGCGGCCCGGCTCGGCGATGAACTCCGCCCGTCTCCGCTCCAGCCAGCAGATGATGCCTCCGAGCACCGCCAGCCCCATCAGGTGCACCATCGACGCGGTCATGGCCGCCACGAAGAGCACGAGCGACACGACCAGGCCCACGCGACTCGCGAGCATAATCCCGGCCCGGCGGATGGAGCGATCCGCGACCCCGGCTTCAATCACCCGCCCGGCGTCGAGCGGGAAAATCGGGATGAGGTTGAGCAGCGTGACCAGCAGCGTGACGGCGTAAGTCCACCAGAGCACAAGCACGCCGGTGGAACCGATGCGTGCGGCGACGGCCGCGGGATCGAGCGGGTTGAAAAAGACCAGTTCCTGGCTCACGCCCGCCAGAAGCAGCACCCCGGCGAGCGTGACCGTGAGGGCGGCGCCGATCGCGGTTCCACTCAGCGCCACCACCATCCGCGCCAATCTCGGCCCGGGGACTTCATGGCTCGAAAGCGACCCCAAGGGCCACAGGACGACGGGCATTGGCTCGGCACCCAGCGACTGGGCGGCCAAAGCGCGGCAGACCTCACGCAGAAAGACGTTCAGCAGCAGCGCACCCAGCGCCGCCCCGATGTGCGAAGGCCCGAGCCTCGCGCCCGACACCGAAAGCACGAGCTCAAAGGCGACAAACAGCACAAACAGGACGTGGACACGCACCGCCAGACGCCCGGCGGTCAGCAGCGGCAGCCACCACTGCATCGGGTCCTCACGCCAATGGCCGTGCCAAGGCTCGTCCCCCTGGGGCGTCGTCGGCGGGCCGGGATCGTGCGAGGGTCGGACCATTTCGATCTCTCAAGACGTCTTGAGCTTCTCAGGCCGGGATGAGCCCGAGCCGGGCGGCCCACATCAGCGTCAGCATGCTCTTGGCGTCGACCAATTCCCCCGACTGGATCATCGACAGGGCACGGGTTGCCGGTGTCGGGTGCACCGTCAGGTGCTCGTCGGGCTCCAATGCCTGGCCCACCTCCGTCAAGCCGCGAGCGACGTACGCCCACATCTTTTCGTCCGACAGGCCCGGTGATGTGTAGAACCAGCCGAGGGGCGAGATTGTTGCGGCCTTGAACCCGGTTTCTTCACGAAGTTCGCGTGCGGCACACTTCTGGGGCTCTTCGCCCTTTTCCAGCGTTCCGGCGGGGAGTTCGAACAGATCGGCGGGGATGGCGTGGCGCCGATTTCGGATGAGCACCACCATCGGCTCGGGCCCCTCGAGGATGGGCAGGATGATGACCGCGCCGGGGTGCTGCACGTATTGACGGCGGAGCGTCGCGCCCTCCGGCGCCGGGATCGAGAGTTCAACAAAGTCGAACTTCGCGCCCTTGAAAAGAACCCGGCGTCCATCGGCGTTACAGTTGGCGGCGATCTCCATGCCGATGACGATAGTGCCGGGATGCGCGACACGATGCGGACGCCCAAGCTCTCTCCAGACCGGAACGGAACCAGCGCCCTGGTGGCCGATGCGCCCGCGATCATCCGCTTTGTCGGTGTTCACAAGCGATTCGGGCAGCAGCACGTGCTCGAAGACCTGACGATGGACATCCCGACCGGCCTGACCACCGTGGTCATGGGCCCCTCGGGCTGCGGCAAATCGGTCATGCTCAAGCACATCGTGGGCCTGCTCCGCCCCGACGCCGGCGAGGTGTATTTCGACGGCGAACGCATCGACCGCCTGAAGGAGCGGGAGTTCCGGCGCATCCGGCTCCAGATCGGGCTGCTGTTCCAGATGGCCGCCCTGTTCGACTCGATGAACGTGCTCCAGAACATCGAGTTCCCGCTGGTCGAGCACACGACGCTCACGGCGGCGGAGCGTCGCGACCGCGTCCGCGAAGCGCTCGAGATGGTGGACCTGGCGGGTGTTGAACAGAAACTCCCCGCGCAGCTCTCGGGCGGGCAGCGCAAGCGCGTGGGCCTGGCCCGCGCGATCGTGCTCCGCCCGCGGGTCGTGCTCTACGACGAGCCGACCACCGGCCTTGACCCCATCCGCTCCGACGGGATCAACGAGCTGATCATCAAGCTCCGCCGGACCATGAACGTCACCAGCATCGTGGTGACGCACGACCTGGTTTCGGCCCGCAAGGTCGCGGACCACGTCGTGATGCTCCTGGGCGGAAAGGTCGCCGCCAAGGGCACGTACGACCAGATCGAGAGCAATTCCGACCCGCACGTGCAGCACTTCGTGAAGGGCCACTACGACAAGGCCGACGAGGATGTCATGCCGGCGATCCCGCAACGCAATGATTCCCCCGCCCCGGAGGCCATGCCGTGAGCGAGAAAAAAATGGGCAACGTGCCCTCCACCTTCTTCCGCGACTTCCTGACCGGCCTGACGGCGCTGGCTGGACTTCTCGCGCTCATCTTCATGCTCTGGCGATTCGGAGAGCTCAACAAGTCGCTCTTCGCCACGTACAACTTCGTCGTCTACGTCCCCGAGGCCGGAGGCGTGTCGGATTCGTCGCCGGTCACGCTCAACGGCGTGAACGTGGGCAACGTCGAGCGTGTCGCGTTTGACCCCGCGCGGGGCGTAAGGCTCACCCTCAGGATTCGCGACGACATCAGCGTCCCCACCAACTTCACCGTCTACTTCGATCGCTCGTTCGTCGGGCAGACGTCGCTGCGTCTGGGCGTGCCTCGCGGGCAGGACGGAAAGCCGGCGCCGTCGAAGGAGAAAGTTCTCGCCAACGCGGAGTTCGACCGCGAAGCGGGCGACCTGTTCACGACGCTTCAGGAGATGGTGCAGGAGCCGCTCTCGAGGCTGGGCAAGGCCGCGGACGGCATCGACACGTTGGCCAAGACGTACTCGTCGATGGGAGACAAGATCAACGACATGATCGAGCCGCGAACGCCGGCGCAGGTGGACGGCGGCGCCGCGCCGAACATCCGCAGCACGATCGCGCGGGTTGATCGCGCGATCGCCAACGCCGACAAGTGGCTGGCGGACGACACGATCCGCGGCGATGTCCGCGAGGTGGTGTCGCGGGCCAAGGAGTTCCTGGACGAGGCGAAGGCGACGGCGGAATCGATCAAGAAGACCGCGGAGTCGGCCGATGCCAAGATCGCCGATCTCTCATCGCAGGGCAAGCAGACGCTGGCGGATGCTTCGCGCACGCTGGAAAAGACCGGCGACGCCGCGGCCGAGATCGGCGCGGTCGCCGCGAGCATCAACAAGGGCGAGGGCACCGCGGGGATGCTGGTCAAGAACCCGGACCTGTATCGCTCGCTCAACGAGACGGTGCAGCGACTGGACCAGACGTTGGTGGAGTTGAAGCTGCTCATCCAGAAGTACAAGGACGAGGGCTTGCCGATCAAATTCTGACGCCGGCCTGCGGATCGCGCAGATTTACCGGCTTTGGTCTTGCTTGTTTCGATGTGGTATTTGCTGCGTTCGGGGTTTCCAAACGCCCCCACCTACGCCGCGCTGACGCCCGCTTGACTTTCGGTTAGCGTTCCCTAACAGTACGGGTGCATTCGACGAAACGCTCGCGGAAATCAACGCTCCCGCAACTTTCCTGACCGATGCACGACATACATTCCGACCGCCCGACGACGCTCGATCCACGAGTGATCACGACGGGCGGCACGCACCACACGAGGAGTCTTCTCGTGACCCGTTCCAACTCAGCGGCTCGTTCGGCGGCATGGCTCATCGCAGGCCTGGTCGGCGTGGCGCTCGCGCCGTCACTCCTTGCCCAGGAATCCGGCTCGCGCAAGCCGCCGCCGCCCACCGAAGTCGTCGCTCGCCCTTCGGGCCCCGGCGCGGAGTTCCTCGCGGCGTACCGGCAGGCGGGTCGTCCCACGCTCGCGATCGTCGAGTACATCCGTCCTTCGCGTGACGGCTCGCGCGACGCCGAGACCGCCGAGATCTCCATGCTGGGCGGGCGCACCCGCGAGCACTTCCGTTCCAGCCAGGTGACGCTCCTGCCCGAATCCGCGACGGCCCGCGTCGCCAAGCGCAACGACATCGCCGAGGTCGCGGCGACCGATCCGCGTCAGGCCGCCCGCGTCATCGCCGACGAATCCAAGGCCGACGTCGTCATCACGCTGACCCTCGTGCCCCAGGAGGGCCGCAACGACGGCGTGAAGTACCTGGCCCATTACTGCGTCATCGACGTGCGCCGCGATCAAATCGTCGCGGAGTGGCCGTTCGAGATGTACCCGCGCGGCGGGCGGTCGGTGCTCGACGCGTCGGACATGAGCTACTACTCCGACGCGATCGCCGACGACATCAAGAACAAATTTGTCGAGTTCTACGCGTCTCCCGACGCGGCCATCGCCGGCATCCGCTATGAGATGGACTTCTCGGGCGAGATCAGCTTCGCCGACACGCAGTCGATCACGGCGCTGCTCCGTCGCATCCCGGGCGTGCAGGACGTGCAGCTCCGCCGCGCTCAGTCGATCACTCGCGACAATTATCGCGCCGAGTACCAGCTCTGGTACACCGGGCGCGGCACGGACCTGGCCTATTCGCTGCAGAGCGGCGCGTGGACCGAGCTCGGCAAGTGGGCCGCCCTCCCCAGCTTCCGCGACGGCAAGGCCGAGATCACGCTGGGCACGCTCCCCGCGGCGGAGAGCCCGTGGCTCCATCGCGCGACCGCGAACAACGCCCAGGCTCGCCAGGCGCTCGTCGAGGCCTATCGCTCCGCGGGGGAGCCCAAGGTCGGCGTGCTCGTGAGCCGCATGTCGGGCGACAACACCACCTGGGTCTGGTGGCGCTGGGTGCGCGAGAACTGGAACAGCGACCAGACCAAGATCACGTTCACCGATGACACGACGGCGCTCCGCGAGTACGGCGCCGCGACGATCCAGAACTCGGTGCTCAAGCGTCTCTCCGACCTCGGCATCGCGTGCGTGGATGAGGAGCAGCTGCGCTCCGCGATCCTTCGCGACAAGGACCGCCTGTCTCAGATCTCATCCGACGAGGACCTCGCCAAGCTCGTAGAGCGAGAGCTCGGCGTGCAGGTCCTCCTCACGGGAGATGGGAGCGTATTCGGCACGCCCACGCAGCGATCCGTGTCGTACACGTTCCGGGCCAAGAGCACGTCGGACGGGCGAGTGCTGGCCGCCACCGATCCCTCGACACGCTTGCTGGATGCTTCGCCCAACGCCGTCGAGAGCGCCGCCCCCGCGATGGCCGACGAGCTGGCCGCCCAGATCGTGGACGGCCTGATTTCCTCGTGGTCGTCGTCGCACCGACTGTCGGTGCTCGTCACCGACGTGCGCACGCCCGAGGAACTCACCCGGCTTCGCGCCTCGATGGAGAAGCTCGCGGGCGTGACGGGCACAAAGCTGTACGAACTCGACCGAGCCAAGGACAACGCGATCGCCTGCTTCGATGTGATGTACTCGGGCGACGCCGACAAGCTCCTGGAGGCCATCCGATCCGTCAACGAGCCCGGCTTTGTGTTCGACATGAACGCCGGCACGCGCGACCGGGTTACCATCAGGCTGAAGAACCAGTGACCAGATCGCTCGCCGTGTCCCGATCGGCATGGCGTACGCCGCGAGACCGGTACCCGCAGGAACCGCATTTCATGGAGAGGAGTTCCATGTTTCCCTCAGGCCATTACGGTTGGATGATCACCAAGTCCCTCGCGATCACGCTCTGCGCCGGCGCGATCGTCCTTTCGGCCGGCTGCACGCCGCCCCAGGCCCCCGGGCACGGGCGCGTCGATTCCGGCGCCGTCACCCGCGCCGAGGAGGACTCGGGGCAGATCTATCTCGCCGACATGCGCGAGGCCAGCGACCGCATGGTCGATTCGCTCATCAAGGACTTGGCCGAGTTGCAGCAGAACGAGCTGCGCCAGGGCGGCGACTACGAGTGCACGCTGGTCTATGGCGACATCGCGAACAAGTCCCGCGCCATGCCGACCACGGACTTTGAGTACGTCCGTGAGCGGATGCGCGACATGATGCTCTCGAGCCGTGAGTTCCGCAAGAGCTTCCGCGTGGTTGAGAGCCGCGATCGCTACGAGCAAGTGCGAATCCGCGAGGAAGGCGCCTCCGACCCGCTCCAACGCAACACCGCCATCACCTCCAACCGCGTGCTCAACCCCGCATTCACCTACTACCTCAACGGCAACACGTTCCAGCTCGATCGCGGCACGACCCGCGGCTACTACTTCAACTTCCAGCTCATGCGCGCCAGCGACAGCGAGATCGTGTGGAGCCACAAATACGAGGTGACGTACCGGTGATGCACGCCCCGCCCAACCCGGTGGGATTCCGTGGGCGCCACGCCCTCATCCGCTCGCTCGCGCCGGCGGCGGCGCTGGCGGGCCTTTGGCTGCTCCCCGCGTGCGCCTCGGGTCCGGCCCACATGCAGGGCGAGTCCTCCACCATCGCGTTCGAGGACATCACCGACACCGCCAAGGAAATGGCAAAGAAGCTGGCCTCCAGCAATTTCCTGAAGGACCGCACGCCGAACTCGCCGCCCGTCACGATCACGCTGAGCAAGGTCGTGAACTACACGTCCGACGTGATCCGCGACTCGGAGCGCTGGTACCTGATGTACCGCGTGCTGGATTCCGTGCCGCTGCGCGAGCTACGGACCAACAAGAACATCAAGGTCGTGATCCCGCGCGAGCGGCTGGAGGACCTGCGCATCGCGGCCGGCGACCCGGACCTTCCGCCGCTGGGCGAGCAGCGTGATCCGACCCACGTGATGGACGCGACGTTCCGCTCCGTGACCTACCAGGCGGGCAAGGCCCGCACGGACGCGTACTACTGCCAGTATCGGATCACCGACATCCGCTCGGGCGAGGTCGCCTGGAGCGACGGCTTTGAGTTCAAGCGTTCCGCCCTCGGGCGATTGATCGACTAGGCATGCTGTCGCACGCGTCATCTCGTTGGGGGGAAGCGGGCGCGGTCGTGTGCGTCGCGCTGGCCGCCGCGTCGACCGGTTGCACCAACGGCGATCCGGACTTCGACATCCGCGCCGACGTCGCACGCGGCGACTACGCACGAGCCGAATCCAAGCTGCGCGGCTTTGTCGGCGACAACGACAACCGCCCGATCGAGTACCTTCTCGATCGCTCGCGACTGGGAATCGTCACGCTCGCCGACGGGCGGCCCGATGCCGCCGAGCCCTGGCTCGCCGAGTCCTTTTCAACGCTCCGCCGCCAGGGGCTCAACGAGAATCGCCAGGTCGGCGCGGCGGTGCTGGGAGAATCGGGCCAGCTTTTCTGGAAGGGCGAGCCCTTCGAACAGGCGCTCACGCTGCACTACACCGCGCTCTGCTACGCGATGCTGAACCAGTGGGACAACGCGCGGGCGGCGGCGAACGCATCGCTCTTCCAGCTGCGCAGCTATGCCCAGGGCGATCAATCGCTGAGCAAGGCGGACCTCGCGCAGCGGGCCGCAACGCAGGACGAGGCGTGGCTCGACAAGGGCTACGCCAATGTGAAGACCGATTTCGCGCTCGGGTATTTCGTCGCTGGCGTCGCGAACTTCGCGTTGGGGCGGAGCGATCCGGACCGCGCCACCGAAGCCCGCGACTTTTTCCGCGAGGCCTTCACGCTCCGTCCCGATCTTCGCCCCGTCGCCGAGGCCATCGTCAGCGGCCGGGTCAACACCGTCGTCTTCGTCGACACCGGCACCGGTCCATCGAAGCAGCGCTACGGCACCGACGATGTGCTCACGCGATTCGCGGGCGGCGGCGGCGCGGCCAACTCGCTCTCGATCTCAATCGACAACAACGCCCCCAGCAACGCCGCCCTCGCCTGCGATGTTCAGACCATGGCGAACGATCATCGCTGGAACAACCTCGAGGATGTGCGCCAGTTCAAAAGCCTTCTGGGCACCGGCCTGATCGCGGGCGGCGTGATCGTCGCCGGAACGAGCGACAATCGGAGCAGCGAGGGGCGGCGCAACGCCCAACTCGCGACCGGCCTCGCGATGGTGCTCGCGGGTCTTGCCGTCAAGGCGACCGCGCAGGCGGACATCCGTCACTGCGAGGTGATGCCCGCGTCGATCCTGGTCGGCGCGACGTCGATCGACGGCTCCGCGACGCTCGGCATCCACGGCCCGGGCCTCGACATGGTCCTGCCCGGCGTCCGCGGGCCCGGCGCCGCCGAGCCGCTCCGCGTCGTCTACGTGCGTGTGCCCGCGCAGCCCGTGCCCGCGTGGGCATCGTCGGGGCGCGTGGTGTACGCGACCGACTCGCTCGCCATCCGCGTGCCGGGCGACGACCTGCCATACATCCTGGGCGGGCGCTGCTGCCGGACACCGAGCGCCGAGACGCTGCGCCTGTACCAGGCCTCGGGCAACCTCACGAATCTGTCGCTGATGGACCTGCAGAACCTCTACACCGACGAGGGCATCACCTGGCGCGCCGGGGATGAAATCGACGGCCCGAAGCGTCACATCTTGAACGGCGGCACGTCGCTCGTCGCGCCCGTCGCGGGCTCGACCGGATTTGCCCGCCTCGTCGGCCAGGAGCATCCGCCCTACCAGCCCAAGTCCGCCCGCGTGAAGCAACTCGCCGCGTTCTATGCGGCCCGTGCAACGACCATGCCCGCGAACCCGACAAGTACGATCACTCCCCCGGAGAGGAATCCATGAACAGCAGCACATCCCACACGCTCGTCCGCTCCATGCTCCTCGCGACGCCGATCCTGCTCGGCGCGTGCGACCCCGTGAAGGCGCCGGGCGCCGCCAAGGCCGATCCACTCCCGTCCGCCGCGTACCCACAGATCGTTGCGGCCGAGGGGCTGAGCGGCTACATCGCCTACGACGCGCCGAAGGTCAGCGCGACCAAGCCGATGGAAGTGACGGTGCCCGTGCGTGCCCTCACCGACAACCAAGACCTCAACATCCAGTACCGTTTCTCGTTCTTCGATCAGAACGGCGTACCGCTCAACGACAACCCCGACTGGCGCTTCCTCAAGCTCCCCTCCCGCAACCAGCGATTCCTCAGCGGCTTTGCCCGCGAGCAATCCGCGGTCGATTGGCGCCTCGAAATCCGCCCGGCAAAGTGAAGTGCGTTCGAAAAGTGCCACCGACCGCGCTTCGCGGTCGGCGAGTATTTTTCGTCGTGTCGCGTTTCGGCCTGCGCAGGTTGCATCAGGCGGGTGGCACAGACGGTTTCTTTCTTCAACCGTGTGCTCAACCGCGGCTGAGGCCGGAAGGCATCACCTCCGCCACGTCACCCCGCCGTACACCGCCTGATCGCCCAGTTCTTCCGCGATGCGGATGAGCTGGTTGTACTTCGCGTTGCGATCGCTGCGGCACGGCGCGCCGGTCTTGATCTGACCGCAATTAGTCGCCACCGCCAGGTCCGCGATCGTCGCGTCCTCGGTCTCGCCCGAGCGGTGCGACAGCACGGCCGCGTAGCCGTTCCGCATCGCGAGGTTGACCGCCTCGAACGTCTCGCTGAGCGAACCGATCTGGTTGACTTTCACGAGGATGGCGTTGGCACACTTCTCGTTCAGGCCGCGCGTCAGGAACTTCTTGTTGGTCACGAAGAGGTCGTCGCCCACGAGCTGGACCTTGGCGCCGAGCTTGGCGGTCAGCTTGGCCCAGCCGCTCCAGTCGTTCTCCGCTAGGCCGTCCTCGAGCGAGCGGATCGGGTACTTGGCGGCCCAATCCGCCCACATCGAGATCATGTCGTCGCTCGACACGACCTCCTTGCTGGACTTGAACATCATGTAGCCGCGCTTGCCGATCTTCTCGGCCTCGTTCCAGCACTCGCTCGTCGCGGGGTCGAGCGCGACGAAAATCTGCTCGCCCCACTTGTACCCCGCCTTGCCGGTCGCTTCCTCGATCAGCTTCAGCGCGTCCTCGTTGGTCTTGAGGTTGGGGGCAAAGCCGCCCTCGTCGCCCACGGCCGTCGACATGCCGCGCGAGTGCAGCACCTTCTTCAGCGTGTGATAGATCTCCACACCTGCGCGGAGCGCGTCCGCGAAGTTGTCGAAGCCCCAGGGCTGGATCATGAACTCCTGGAAGTCGACCGTGTTGTCGGCGTGCTTGCCGCCGTTCAAGATGTTCATCATGGGCACCGGGAGGACCTTCGCGCCCGTGCCGCCGAGATAGCGATAGAGCGGCAGGCCCGACGCTTCCGCCGCGGCCCTTGCCGCCGCCATCGACACGCCAAGGACTGCATTGGCGCCCAGGTTGGCCTTGTTGGGGGTCATGTCGAGCTCGAGCATCCGCGCGTCGATCGCCTCCTGCTCGCGGGCGTCATAGCCCACGAGTTCCGGCGAGATCTTCAGGTTCACGTTCTCGACGGCCTTCAGCACGCCCTTGCCCAGGTAGCTCTTGGCATCGCCGTCGCGAAGCTCGACCGCCTCGTTCTCGCCCGTCGATGCGCCCGACGGGACCGCGGCCCGCCCTAGAACGCCGTTCTCAAGCCTGACATCCGCCTCGAGCGTCGGATTACCACGGGAATCAAGAACCTGACGGGCCGAAATGGAGACGATCTCGAACGACATGGGGAGCTCCTGAGGGGAGGCGAATGGCCGTGAAAGCCAAGCGTAGCCCGGGCACCCCCGATCGTGAACCCCAAGGAACTTACCTCGCGACGGCCGCCTTTCCGCGAACTCCGTGCGAACGGATTCACGAACGCCGGCGCCGTGAATCGACCTTGTCATTCGCCTCGCCGTTCCCTTTGTGCTTTCGCCGAAAGGAGGCTAAAATCGCCCTCACACCGGCCGCCTTTGGGCCCGAGGAACGCATGCCCACCACTCCCGCTGGCTTTCCCGAGCGCATCGAAACGCTCCGCTCCCAGCTCTTTGAGCAGGGGCGGCGCGTGCAATCGCTCCTCGAGATGGCCTTCAACGGCCTGTTCAATCGCGACCTTGAGCAAGCCAAGCGTTGCGTCGCGGCCGACGACGAAGTCGACAAGGCCGACGTGGAGATGGAGCGGGCGGCTGTGGCGTTGCTCGGCGACGCGGTGAAGGAAGGCGCGACGCTGGACCAGGATTCGCTCCGCATGGTCCTGACGATCGTGAAGTGCAACAACGAACTGGAGCGCGTGGCGGACTGCGCCGTGGAGATCGCGGAATTGGCCGCCCACATGCGGTCGCTCTCCTCGCCGCTCCCCGACACGTTCCGCGTGATGGCCAACAGCTCGGTGGGCATCCTCCGCGACACCTGCGTGAGCATCCAGAAGAAGGACGCGTCCCTCGCCAAGGTCGTGCTCCAGAGCCAGCACGCGGTGACCGCGTTCAAGGACGCGCTCCTGCGCGACGCGGAGGAACGCATCGCCAAGGGACAAATGTCCGTCGACTTTGCCTTCCGCCTTCACGAGGTTGCGACCGTGTGCGAGGTTGTGGCGGACCACTGCACCAACATGGCCGAGCAGATCATTTACTCGATGACCGGCGCGATCGTCCGCCACACCGAGGCCAAGTGGATCGAACTCCCGCGGTCGTGAGTGCTGCAATTCTGCAACATCAGGTGCGACGGAACTGTCTTCGAGTCCGCGTATCCGGGGTGGCCCGATGGTCCCCGCCGGTGCGTTTGGATCTTCGTTTGCACACGGTTGTCATGCGTCCGCCAGCGTCCTGAACACCTCGACGATCGCTCCCGCCGCGATCACGGCGTCATCCACACTCACCATCGGCCCAAAGCTCGCCCGGAGCGTCGCTCTTCCGCCCGCGGCCAAGGGCGCGCAATGCAACCCCGCCCGCGTCACAACGCCGTGCTCGCTCTCCAGCATGGCCGCGGCCTGATGCACGTCGACCGAGTCATGCACGAACGCGAACACACCAACACTCGCGTGGCCCGGCGCAGACCTGCCGACGATCGACAGACCGCGCGTTGGGGAGTCAACTTCCCCGCGTCCCGCCTCGTCCATGCCAAGTTCTTTGAGAACTCCCATGAAAACATCGATCGAAAGCCCTTCGCGCGAATACTCGTCGTGAGCGCACTCGCGTGCCACCCATCGCACCCCCGCGTCGAGCCCCGCGAGCCCCGCGACGTTTATCGTGCCCGACTCAAATCGCTCCGGCATCGCTCGCGGCTGCGTTCGCGACTCCGATTCGGTGCCCGTGCCGCCCGTGCGCAGTGATTCGACGCGATCCTCAAAGCCGGAACGAATGTACAGCCCGCCCGTGCCGGTTGGCCCGAGCAGACCCTTGTGCCCGGAGAACGCGAGTAGGTCCACGCCGAGTTGACGCACGCTCACCGCCATGTGCCCGAGCGTCTGCGTCGCATCGAGCAAGAGCGGCACGCCCCGGGACTTGCACGCGTCCGCGATCTCCGCCGCGCGCTGCACCATCCCCGTCACGTTGCTGGCGTGGTTGACCACAACGAGCCGTGTATCCCCGCGGATCGCGTGGCAGACCGCCGACGGCACGACGACTCCGCCCTCGCCCACGTCCACGATCGTCACGCTCGCGCCGAGCGACCGGACACACTCAATCGGGCGCAGCACGGAGTTGTGGTCGAGCGCCGACGCAACGACGTGCACCGACTCGCCGCGACGGAGCAGGGGCTCAATCACGCCGCGGATCGCGAGATTCAGCGCGTCCGTCGCGTTGTGCGTGAAGACGATCGACTCCGCCCGCTCCGCGTCGAGCAATTCCGCGACCGCATCCCGGCATGAATCGATGATCTTCGCCGCCCGGCGAGCGCCCGCGTGGGCGCCGCGCCCCGCCGAGCCCGAGACCTCGGCCAGGCACCGCGTGATCGCCTCAATCACCTCGGGCGGCTTGGGGAAGCTCGTCGAGGCGTTGTCGAGGTAGATCATCGCTCATCTCACGCGAGGTCAGCACCCGTGCCCAGTGCTTCTTACTTCGCCGCCTTGTAGAACGGCATCGGCACGATCTTCGCTTCCAGCACGCCACGCCCGATATCGACCTGGAGCGCCGTGCCGACGGCCGTCTTGTCCTTGTCGACAAACGCCATCGCGATGACCTTCTCGAGCGTCGGGCTCAAGCACCCGCTGGTCACCACGCCGACTTCCTTGTCGCCGATCTTGATCACGTTGCCCTGGCGTGCCGTGCGCTTGCCCTCGATCTCAAGCCCGACCAGCTTCCGCGCGGGCCCGCCCGACTCAATCGTCTGGCGGAGCGCGTCCATGCCGATGAACTTCTCGCCGAGCTGGCCCTGGTCCTTGTCCATCGCGATCGCAAAGTCCACGCCGCACGACAGCGCGTTGATCTCTTCGCCCAGCTCATGCCCGTAGAGCGGCATGGCGGCCTCCATGCGCAGCGTGTCGCGCGCGCCCAGACCGATCGGCTTCACCATGGCGTCCGGCGCCTTGAGATTGATGTCGCGGAAGAGCATCTTCAGCCCCATCTCCACCGCGCCCGCCGGCAGGATCACCTCCACGCCGTCCTCGCCCGTATAGCCGGTGCGGCTCACGATCAGCTTCATCACCAGGAGGTTCTTGATCGCGAACCGATACCGTTTGAGCGTCGGCACCTCGCGGCTCACCTGCCCCACCATCTCGATGATCTTGGGCCCCTGCAACGCCACCATCGCGGTGTCGAGCGTTTCGTCCTTGATCTTCACCGAGAGGTCGCCCGCCGTGCGCACCTGCTCAAAGTGCCCGAGCAGCTTCTCGCGGTTCGACGCGTTCACCACCACGAGGAACTCGTCCTCGTCGATGCGATAGACGATCACGTCGTCGCGCACGCCGCCGTTCTCGTTGCACACGAGCGAATAGCGGCACTGCCCGTTCTGCATGTCGTAGATCTTGCGGGTGCAGAGCCGCTCCAGCAGACGGCGCGCATGACGCCCGCTGAAGCGGACGCGCCCCATGTGCGACACGTCGAAGATGCCGCCGCTGCTGCGGACCTGCTTGTGCTCCTCGTGGATCGATGAATACCGGATCGGCATCTCCCAGCCCACGAAATCGACCATGCTGCCGCCGTTGTCGGCGTGGAACTTGTGAAGTGGCGTGCGCTGCACGGGTGGCCTCCCAAAAATGTACCGAAAAGTAGCTGAGGCTAGCGCCCCCGAACCCGATCTGCAAGCGCCAACCATCCGGCGCCGATCCAGAGGCCGCCACCGGCGAGCCAGGGGCCAGAATCGAGACGTCGCGGTCGCGAGTCAACCTACTCCGCGAATCGCACCCCGGCGTTGTCAATCAGCCGCACGCTCCCCACCCGCGCCGCGATCAGGGCCCGCATCGCTCCCGCTCCCGGCTCTTCCAGCGTCGCGCCGTCACGCACCACCGCGTACTCCACCGTCAAACCCGCGGCCTGCATTTCCCCCACCATCCACGCCTCGAACTCGCGCCGTCTCTCGAACCGACCGCTTTCGCGCAGCACCCGCGAAATCGAAAGAGCCCGCCTTCGATCGTCCTCGCTCAGGAATCGGTTGCGGCTGCTCATCGCCAGGCCGTCCGCCTCGCGCACCGTCGCGCCGGGCGCGATCTCGATTCCGAGATTCTCCTGCTCCGTCATCGCGCGAATGACCTGGAGTTGCTGCCAGTCCTTTTCGCCGAACACCGCGACGCTTGGCCTCACCAATTCAAACAGGCGGAGTACCACCTGGCACACGCCGGCAAAGTGCCCCGGGCGCTTCGCGTCCTCCAGCCCCGGCGCTCTCGCAACCCGCGGCAGGTCAGGCACGCGGATCACTCGGCCCGGCGGGTACACCTCGGCCGCCTCGGGAGCAAAGACCACGTCCGCGCCCGCCGCCCTGCACACCTCGGCGTCGGCCTCGAGCGTGCGCGGATAGCGCGTGTAGTCCGCCGATTCGTTGAACTGCGTCGGGTTGACGAAGATGCTCACCGCGACCTCGCCGCCGTGTGCTCGCGCGATGCCGGCCGCCTGACGGATCAGCGACGCGTGCCCGGCGTGAAGCGCCCCCATCGTGGGAACGAACACCCGCCGCTTGTTCTCGCCCAGTTCCAGATGTGTGGTCACGACGCGCATCGCCGAAAGGGTGGTACGCCACGCCGCGCCTGTCAAGTCCGCCGTCAATCGGCGGCGATTCGGCGGCTTTCAAGATTCAACCTTGCCACTTCGTCACCTCTGAACGCTCGGCTTTCCCCGAGAGCCTGGCGTCAGGAGCTTTCTGATTCTCTCTTCCCAAGTGCCTCTTCCCTGCTCTTACTTCCCCTTCGCCGTCACCCACTCCCGGATAGGCCCCTGCCCGGGCACCGGCAGCAGTTCCAGCTCAATGCGATACAACCCTTCCTGCTCGTACTCGCACACCGACACCCGACCCATCAGCGCCACGGGCTCCGAATCGATCAGGTGGACCGCGGCCACGATCACACGCCCCACATACGTCATCCGCCGAGACTGCAGCACCAGGTGCGAGCGACCAAGGCCTCGCGCCTTGGCCGTCCACGTCGTCCCGGGCCTCCAACGCTCATCAAGCTCCGCGGCGTCAAGCTCGGCGTTGAACGGGTGGAGTTTCGTCCGCCCCGCGCTCACGGGCGCCGCGGGCATGCCCGGCATGTCAACAGGCAACGACGTCGCGCCCTTCGGTGGCGCGGGTGCCGCCGCGGTCGTGCTTGTCTCGATGCCCCAATCCGATGACTCGCCCATGCCGCCTCCTGTGCTCCCCGACAAAATCGGACGCCCCACGCCGACGCTCCTTCAGAAAGACCCCGGGGCCGATACTCCGCCGCCCGCCGCGCCGCGCGTCACGCCCACGCGGCCCGTCCCACGTCACCCGACGTCCCATCACGCGATCGCCGACCGTCCGAAAACCCCCGCGTACACTCGCCCCGTGACCCTGCCCTGGCTGATCATCACGACCCACACCACGCGGCATCTCCGCCGCTCTCTGCTCGGCGTCTCGAGTGAGTCGCCGCGCCCGCGGCGCGTGCTCGTGTCGTGCGATGTGCAGGACGAGTCGATCCGCGCGCTGGTCGCCGCGTGCTCCGCGGAGTTGTCGCTCGACATCACGCTCGTCGATCGCCCGCACCAGAACCAGTGCCGCCTCTCCCAGGTCCGGAACAACGGCCTGCGGGCCGCCATCCAGCTCGGCGCGTCCGATCAGGACCTCTTCGCTTTCATCGATGGTGATTGCTCGCCCGCGCCCGACCACGCCGCCAGGCTCGCCGCACTGCCGGAGTCGATCTCGCTCGTCTGCGCCCATCGAGTCGAGCTCACGCCCCAGCAAACCGAGTCCTTTGACGAGGCCGCGGTGCGAGATCGCCGCCCACCGGCCGCGATCCGCCCCGAGCAACTCGCGGCACTCGACAAGCGTCAGGCCCGCTCGAGCCGCCAGGCCTTCCTTCGGCGTCTCGGCTTCTCCAAGGGGCACAAGCCCAAGATCCTTGGCGCGAACTTCGCCGTGCGCCTCGCGATCGCCAAGGCCGTCAACGGCTTCGACGAGGCCTTCATCGAATGGGGCGCGGAGGACGACGACTTCTCACACCGCGCCTACGGCGCCGGGGCCCGCCCGCACGTCGGCGTTCACGACATCATCGTCTATCACCAGCACCACCCCACCCGCGCCCCTGGCAAGTGGGCCGACGCACCGGGCGTCGCTCGCTTCAACGAACCGGGCCCGATCTACTGCAAGCTCGGCCTGTTTTCGCCCATGGATCAGCCGACTCCAGTCGTGCGCATCTACGCCGCGGGCGCATGCACGAGCGAATCTCAGCTGGCGATCCCCGCCGCCCCTTCGTCGCGTTCTACCGTGTGACACATGGCGAGCTTCCCGGCGCAACCCGACCTTGTCCCGACGATCCGCCGCTGGGCCGATCGCCTTCGCTACGCCGCCCGCGTCATGGCCGCGGAGCTCGAGTCGCTCCTCACCGACGACGCCCGCGACCGATTCATCGCCTCGTTCCGCGACGAGTTCGGGCACCGCCGCCCCATCGACGAGCCCCTGCTGCGCTGCGTGCTCTCCCGTCCGGTGCGTGCGCCGTCGGGCGTTTTACCGACCGACGAGCGGTTGTGGTGGTGCCTGGCCTCGCGTGATTCGTTCCCGCCGCGGGCGCTCCGCGCCGCCGGCGGTGCGCTCACGCCCGGCTTCGGGCGCGAGCCGATCGAATCGTGGACCGAGCGCGAGATGCGTGTCATGCACGCGGCCATCAACCACGCCATCTCCTCCCGCGACTCAGCGCTCTTCGATCGCGTCATCGACGCCGCCGACTGGCTGATGGACAACGTGCAAACGGACAACGCGACCAATCGCCCGTGGGGCGTCCACGCGGTCATCATCCGCGGCGTGCTCGGGCACACGCACGCCGAACACGACGCCGCGGGCATGTTGCACGCCGCGACCGCTGCCACCGGCGAGGCCGACCGACTTTCTCAGATCATTCTTCTCGACGCGGCCCGCACCTTGGATCGCTGGATCGCGTGACGCGTGCATGAGGGAATCGGTGCGTGCCACCGACCACTTCTTTGTGGTCCGCCATTCGGCGTCCGTCGTTCAGTAGCCCGACCATCAAGGAGAGAGTTCTTGCTTCTTCCCTGTCTGCTGTCTCGCTGCTTCGCTCGTTCCCGGCGCCCCTAATTCGTCTGCAACGCCGGCGTCTTCGCGTCGCTCTTCTCCAACTTCCGCTGGATCGCCGCCTGCACCAGTCCCAGGAACAACGGCTGCGGATGCAGCGGCCGGCTCGTCAGCTCCGGGTGATACTGCGCCCCGATGAAGAACGGATGCGTCATCCTCGGCGCCGACCCGTCCGCCAGCGTCGTGCCGGGCTGGCGGAGCTCCAGCACCTGCATGATCGGGCGCTTGGGGTGCTTCCCGCTGAACACCAGGCCCGCCGCCTCCAGCCTCTCGATGTAGGCCGGATCGACCTCGTAGCGATGGCGGAACCGCTCGCGGATGGTCGTCGCGCCGCCCCACAATCGCGAGGCCAGCGAGTTGGGCGTGAGCAGAACATCCTGCCCGCCCAGACGCATCGTGCCGCCCAGGCCTTCGATCTTCTTCTGCTCCGGAAGCTCGCTGATCACGGGGTCCTTGCATTCGTTGACGAACTCAGTGCTCGACGCGTCGCGCAGGCCCAGCACGTTCCGCGCAAACTCGATGACCGCGACCTGGAACCCCAGGCAGATGCCAAGATACGGCAGGCCCGTCTCGCGGCAGTACCGCACGCAGGCGATCTTGCCCTCCACGCCGCGTGCGCCGAAGCCGCCCGGCACGATCACCGCGTCCAGCCCCGCGAGCTGCCCCGCGACGTTGGCCTGCGTGATCTCGGTCGTCTCGATCCACTTCAACTCCACCCGCGCCCCCGCGTGAGCGGCGCAGTGCTCGATCGCCTTGTCGATCGACGCGTAGGCATCGCGCAGGTGCGCATACTTGCCCGTCACGCCGATGGTCACGGTCCGCGGCTTGGGCGCGGTCAGCTTCTTGACGAACGCCGTCCAACGCTCCCTCGCCCGGTCCTCGTGCGACACGTCGACCCGATCGTGCAGGTTCAGGATTGACATGATCTCGCGATCAAGACCCTCCTGCCGCATCTCCTCGGGGATCGTGTAGATGCTCTCGCGGTCGTGCATCGAGAAGATCCGGCGCAGCGGCACGTTGCTGAACATCGCGATCTTCTGCATCACCTTCGACTGGCACGGATGGCTCGCCCGGCACGCGATGATGTGCGGCTGGACCCCCGCCTCCATCAGCCGCTTGATGCCCAGCTGCGCCGCCTTGCTCTTCTGCTCGCCCAGGGCCGGCGGCTCGATCACATAGGTCAGGGCGACAAAGCACACCGAGCCCGGGCCTTCCTCGAAGGCCAGCTCGCGCATCGCCTCAATGTAAAAGCCGTTCTCATAGTCACCGACCGTGCCGCCCACCTCGACGAACACGACATCCGCGCGGCGCTGGCCGTCGCCTCGGACCGCCAGCTCACGCAATTTTTTCTTGACCTCGCCCGTCACGTGCGGGATCCACTGCACGTCGCGCCCCAGGTAGGCCCCCTGACGCTCGCGCTCAAGGATCGCGCTGAAGATCTGCCCCGACGTGGCAAAGTTCCGGCGCGACAGGTTCTGGTCGAGCAATCGCTCGTACGTGCCCAGGTCCATGTCGCACTCGGTCCCGTCCTCCAGCACAAAGACCTCGCCGTGCCGGTAGGGGTTGAGCGTGCCCGAATCGATGTTGAGGTAGCCCTCGAGCTTGATGGGGGCGACGACCAGCCCCTTCTCCTTCAGCATCTTGGCGAGGCTGGAGGAGAAAATGCCCTTGCCCAGGCCCGACATGACGGTGCCCAGCACGATGACGTATTTGTGGTGCCCGCGCTGGTAGCCCTCGGGGATCGGGGAGTAATACTCCGAGTCCCCTCCGGTTTCCGCCGCCGCGACGAACGCGTTGGGGCGTCCGGTGATTCCCCCCTCCGCGTTGCCCGCGGGGGTGGGTCGGTTCGTTCCAAATTGTTCGGGTTGGCTGGGTGTCGGCTGGCTGGGCGACGGGGGCATACCACATCGTATCACGATCACCGCGTTTGTGCGCAATCTCGCGGTGATGCGCGCAAAACTCGGAACGAAACATCGCGCGAATCGATACTCTATCCCGAGCACCGTGCCGGTCCGGGCGTCCGGACCCGTTCCACGCCATGTCCACCCCAAAGGTCGGACCGGAGTCCGTGCATGACCCTGCGATCCACCGCCGCTCTGGCGATTTCTTCCTTGCTCTGCCTTGCCGGCCTGGCCTCCGCGCAGGACGCCGAACCCGTCAACGACCCGCGCATCGATCCCGCCACCGGGCGTGACCTGGCCAATTGGCCGCTCTCTCCAACCTTCGACCACATCCACATGAAGCTCGACATGAACTTCCCGGACATGTCGCAAGCCAGCTTCACCGCGACCGAGACGATCACCCTCGCCGCCCGGGGCAGGGCCCGCGACACCATCTCGCTGCGCGCCGGGCCGGGCATCGAGGTCCAGTCCGCCACCATCGCCGGGCAGTCCTGCGAGTTCACCAAGTCCAAGGACACGCTCGAGATCAGGCTGGCAAAGCCCGCCGCCGTCGGGCAGACCTTCGACGTCGTCATCACCTACACCTGCGACTTCTCCGCCAACCACGGCCTGGGTCTGACCTACTCCAAGCCCCGTGAAGAAGGCAGCCCGACCGACCAGGCCGTCCAGATCCACGCCCAGGGCGAGGCCGAGGTCAATCACCTCTGGTTCCCCTGCCACGATTTCCCCAACGAGAAGCTCACGACCGAGTTCATCGTCAACGTGCCCGAGGGCTTCGAAGTCCTGTCCAACGGCAAGCTGGTTTCCAAGGAGTCCACGCCCGACGGGCGGTCGATCGTCCATTGGGACCAGGACCTTCCCCACCCCTACTACCTCGTCACCTTGGTCATCGCCAAGATCTCCGTCGTCGATATCGGGGGAGACAACACCGCCCGCCCCGGCCTGCCCATGCACGTCTGGACGCCCATCGGCAGCGAGGACCGCGTCAAGACCGTCTTCTCAACCACCCCCGCGATGATCGCCTTCCTTGAGAAGAAGCTCGACGAGCCATATCCCTGGGCCAAGTACGACCAGTCGATCGTCCGCGACTTCAACTGGGGCGGCATGGAGAACACCAGCTGCACCACGCTCCACCGGCGGGCCTCCGAGTCGACCGAGATGGGCGACGAGGACGGCCTGATCGTCCACGAACTCGGCCACCAGTGGTTCGGCGACCTCATGACCTGCCGCGGATGGAAGCACCTGTGGCTGAACGAGGGCTGGGCCAGCTACTGCGAAGCGATCTGGGACGAGCAGAAGGCCAATGTCGAGGCCGCCGGCGGCGACATCCTGAAGACCAGTGACGTCGCGCCCGCCAGCGAGGCGGGTCGAAAGGCCTACCAGCGCGGCGTGCTCGGGTTCGTCCGGCGTCAGCGCGGCGGCAACAACGCCTACGCCCCCGTCTACCCCTCCATCGTCAGCAATCGCTACCGCAACCCCGACGACAACTTCTCCAAGTCCGACGACGTCTACGCCAAGGGCGCAATCGTCCTGCACATGCTCCGGAGCGGCCTGGGCGACGACGTCTTCTGGAAGGGCGTTCGCCTGTACATCGACCGCCACAAGTTCACCCACGTCGAGACCGATGATTTCCGCAGGGCGCTCGAGGAAGTCTCGGGACGCTCGCTGGAGCGGTTCTTCGACCAGTGGATGATGCGTCCGGGCCTTCCCCGACTGGATGTCGACCTTACCTTCGACGACACCACGTCAACGCTGACCGTCGCCGCCAAGCAGACTCAGCGGATCGACAAGCTCAACCCGGCCTACCAGTTCAGCCTGCCCCTCCTCTGCAAGTTCGAGGGGGGCAACTTCGAGTACGTCTACCTCGACGTCAAGGGTCGCGAGGCGACCGCGAACTTCAAGCTCTCCGGCAAGCCCTCGCAGGTCTCGGTCGATCCCACGCTCACCATCTTCTGCGCCAACAAGGTCACCAAGCCCCTGGCGATGTGGATGAACGAGCTCCGCGATGGCCCGTCGCTCTTTGCGCAGGTCGCCGCGGCCGAAGCCCTGGCGGCCTATCCGAACGACGAGGCCCGCGCGTTGCTGGCGAGCGCGGCGGCGGATGCGTCGTTCGATCCCGTGGTGCGCGAGGCATCGCTCGCGTCGCTCACAGGCATCGAGGCCCGCCGCATCGCCGCGTCGCTGGGCGCGGCGCCCGTGCAGCTCGGCGCCGGCGCGATGGTGGTCGGTCGATAGCCCGCACGTTCCGTCCTTCACTCGTTCCATTCGATTCAACGATCGAGCGTTCTGTCGCGAGATTCCGCATGTTGAAGACTCAATCCGTCCGCCGTTTGCCGTTCTCCGTGACTCTGATCGCCGCAACGACGCTCCTGGCCTCCGCGGCCGGCGCTCGCCCGGGCGACGAGTGCGAGCAATCCCGCCAGTGGTGGTCGTCGATCGTCGCGCAGCCCGCGTTCGACGAAACGACCGGCGTGTGGACCAGGGCGTACCCGCCCCATCGCGCGGCGGACATGATCCACATGAAGCTCGACATCACGATCGACGACATGAACACGCGCGAGTTCAAGGGGCATCAGTCGTACAAGCTCACGCCGCTGGGCTGGGACCTCGAGACGCTGGACCTTGACGCCAAGTCGCTGGCGATCGAGAGCGTCTCCTGCGAAGGGCACACGACGACATTCACCCACGACGGGCACGAACTCGCGATCAAGTTTGAGCCGCCCGTGCCCCTGGGCAAGGAAGTGACGCTCGAGATCAACTACACCGCCAAGAACCCGCCTCAGGGCATGGTGTGGAACATCGAGTCGAAGGACTACCCGGGGCGCGCCGCCCAGCTGCACTCGCAGGGCCAGCCCGAGACCAACAGCTACTGGTTCCCCTGTCACGACTTCCCCAATGACAAGCTGACGAGCGAGCTCGAGGTCACGGTGCCCGCGGGCTACGTCGTGAGCAGCAACGGCTCGCTGCTTGGCGTGAAGCGCGAGGCACGACAGGGCCCCGGCACCAGCCGGCTCGCGCCCTACGAGACGTTCCATTGGATGCAGGACAAGCCGCACGCGAGCTACCTCGTGACGCTGGTCGTCGGCAAGTTCGACATGGTCGACCTTGGCACCAAGACGCTCCCGATCCCGGTCTATGTGCCGCCGGGGCGCGGAGGGGACGTGGCCCGCACGTTCGGCAAGACCCCCGAGATGATCGAGATCTTCGGCAAGCTCCTGGGCCAGCCCTATCCCTGGGATCGCTACGCGCAGGTGCTGGTGTGGGGCTTCAACAACGGCGGCATGGAAAACACCAGCGCCACCACGCTCTACGACACCGCGGTGCTCACGGAGGAATCCGCCAAGGACCGCGACCTCAACGGGCTGATCTCGCACGAATTGGCCCACCAGTGGTTCGGCGACCTCATGACCTGCAACTCGTGGGAGCACATCTGGCTCAACGAGGGCTGGGCGACGTACATGACGCCCCTCTGGCAGGAGCGCACCGCCGCCCCGCTCGGCGGACGCGACGTGTACGACACCACGATCCGCGCGTACTTCGACGGCGTGATCGGAGGTGACACCGGCACGGCGCCCGACACCCCGGGCATGGTCAGCAAGGTCTACTCGCACCCGTGGGAATCGTTCCGGCGCGGAGCGAACCCCTACGGCAAGGGCGCCAGCGTCCTCCACATGCTCCGGCGCAGGCTGGGCGACGACGCGTTCTTCGGCGGCGTGCGCCTGTACATCGATCGGTTCAAGTTCAAAACGGTCGAGACGTCGGACTTCCGACGCTGCCTCGAGGAAGTCTCGGGCGAGAGCCTCGAGCGGTTCTTTTGGCAGTGGTGCGAGCAGCCCGGCGTTCCGAACGTGGTCGTCACGCAGGACTTCGACCCGCGCTCACGCGTGCTGACCCTGAACGCGGAGCAGAAGCAGACCATCAACGGCGACAACCCCGCGTTCGCGCTCTCGATCCCCGTCTGGATCTCGACCACGAGCGAGCCCAACGGACGCTGGATCACGATCGAGATGGACGGCAAGACGGCCAGCGCCACGACCACGCTCGATTCCGAGCCCACCATCATCGCGGTCGATCCCGAGCTGACCTGCCTCATGAACTTCGACATGGAGCAGTCCCCCGACCGCTGGATGGAGCAGGTGCGCCGCGGGCCGACGCACGCGGCCAAGATCCAGGCGATCCGGGCGCTGGGCAAGCCCGATCGTCCCGGCGCGTCCGACGCGATGATGAAGCTCGCGATGGACAACAACGCGCCCGAGAGCCTCCGCAACGAGGCGGCCAACACCCTGGCGAGCAAGGGCGACCTCAACCGCGTGGAGACTCTGGCCCTGGCGAGGCTGAACAAGCCGGGGCTGCGCGAGACGGTGTATCGGGGGCTGGCGCGGGTGGTCGGCATGACGCCCGAGGAGGGCGCGAGCCGCACCCGGGGTCGCGTGACGAACATGCTGCGTGAGGCGGCGGCCGGCGATCGGAGCACCCGGGTCCGTGCCGCGGCGCTGCGGAGTCTGGGCGACCTCAAGGCCGCGGCCGGCTTGGATGTGATGCTGGCATCGACGCGGATAGACTCGCAGGACGACGAACTCCGCCAGGCGGCGCTGGACGCGATGGCCGCGGCGGATTTGGCGGACGGCTTGGGCGCGGCGATGACGCTGGCTAAGCCGGGCGTGCTGACGCGGACGCGGGCGAACGCCGTGAGCGTGATCGGGCGGCTTGCCAAGCACAACCCGTCCGAGGCCGAGAAGTCGCTGATCGGCTACCTCGGCGATTACGAGCTTCGCGTGGTGCGGGCGGCGGGCGACGCGCTGGCGGAGATGGGGAGCACCAAGGCGGTCGAGACGATTGACGCGATGGTGCTCGCGCCGAGGAGCGACGAGACCAAGTGGATGGCCGAGGCGTGGCTGAAAACGATCCGCGAGAAGCACTCGGGCGGGATACCCGCGGCGGCCGGGCAGTAAGAAGCATCAAGCACCGGTGCCGCAGGGCGACATCGGAGATACGAGTAAGGCGCGAGATGGCGAACGAATAGCGAGTGACGGCCGCGACTACTTCTTGGCGAGCAGCTCGTCGATCTGGCGATTGAGCTCGGTGTCGTCGGGTGAGGTGCGGGTGTCGAAGCGGGCAACGACGTTGCCGCTGCGATCGACGAGGAACTTGGTGAAGTTCCACTTGGGATCGCCGCCGACGGGCGTGGGCTGAGCGGAGAGCTTCTTGTAGAGCGGGTGCTGGTCGTCGCCCTTCACGCTGATCTTGGCGAACATGGGGAAGGTGACGTTGTACTCGGCGGTGCAGAACTTCTTGATGTCGGCCTCGGTGCCGGGCTCTTGGTTGCCGAAGTTGTTGGCGGGGAAGCCGATGATGACCAGGCCCTTGTCCTTCTTGTCCTGATAGAGCTTCTCGAGGCCCTTGTACTGGCTGGTGTAGCCGCACTTGCTGGCGACGTTGACCATGAGGACCACGGAGCCCTTGAAGTCTTCAAGGTTCTTGTCGTTGCCGTCGATGTCCTTCATCTTGAAGGCCAGGACGTAGGGATCGACCTTTTCGACGGGCTTGTCCGCAGGCTTCTCGGAGGGCTTGCTCTCCGGCTTGGCTTCCGGCTTCGTTTCGGGCTTGGGCTCGGGCTTCTTTTCCGGCGGCTGAGTCGCGGGCTTTTCCTGCGGTTTGGCCGCGGGCTGGGTGAAGCCCATGCCGCTGGCGGCGAAGAGGGCGGTGGCGAGGCCAAGGACGGCGAAGCGGGTGTGGTTCATCGGGTTCGAGCTCCTCACTCAATGAAGGACGCGCGGCGGGCGTGCGAGTTTCTGGCCGCGGAGGCCGGTGAAGTGTAAGCCCCGCCCGAATCCGGTCGACGGTGCGAGGCGTACCCTCGCGTGTGATTCGTCTCTCACGCCGAGTCAGATTTGCTGTGTTTCCGTGGGATTGCCGGGAGCCCGGGCACGGAGGCAACGGTTACGCGGGCGATCCAGCCTGCGGCGGGCTGTGCGCCCACTACGAAATCGAGCTCTCGTGCGTGAGCGAACCGGACCCCGTGATCGGGTATGTGATCGATATCAAGCGTGCGGACCATGCGGTGCGGAATGTCGCGGTGCCGCGGATCCAGCGCACGATGGCGACCGAGGCCCGCACCCCGCCCGAGCGGGTCCTGCGAGAGATCGCACGCGAGCTTGCGCGGGAGCTGGCGGCCGATTCTGTTCGAGATGATGGACGGACTTCGGGACGGGCCGGGCCTCCGCTGGGCGAGCGCGTGCGATGGCATCTCTCCCCCACCTACAGCCTTGAGGTGTCGATGAAGAACGAGCGATCGGTGTCAACGCCCGTGCTGGTCCGCCAGAAGTTCGACTTCGCGGCGTCGCACCGTCTGCACGTGCCCTCGCTCCCCGACGAAGAAAACCAGCGGCTCTTTGGCAAGTGCAACCACCCCTCGGGGCACGGGCACAACTACCAGATCGAGACCTGCGTGGAATGGCGCGGCGGCGAGACCGACGCGGGCTTTGACCTCGCGGCGTTCGAGCGCCTGGTCAAACGCGTCATCATCGATCGCTTCGACCACAAGCACCTCAACCTCGACACGCGCGAGTTCGCGGCGAGCGGCGGCGTGAACCCGACGGTCGAGAACATCGCGCGCGTCTTCTTCGGCTTGCTGTCGCCCGAACTGGCGGCGTGGTCGGAACACGCGAGCCTGCGCGCGATCACGGTGTGGGAGACCGATCGCACGAGCGCGACGTTTCCGGCGTGAGCGGGCGTCGGCCCCGGTCGGGTCTTCGTGAGAACGGCGGGGGCCGTGGTAACGCATCACTCTCGTTGGAATCTCGCGGCGGACTGCCGGGGTCCCGCGAAGGGGAAACCGCTTTTCCACGGCTTGCGGCCGAGGGTCTACGCTGTCCCAGCGGTCAACATCGCCGCGATAGGAGCACGCATGATCCTCCTCACCTCGCTCGTCCTTTCCGCGTGTGTGTCGGGCGGCCCGGAGTGGTACCCGCTCTCGGCGCTCGACCTTTCGCCGATGCGCCAGGGCTGGGGCTCGCCCGCCAAGAACATGGCGGTCGAGGGCAAGCCCATGACGCTCGGCGGAACGAAGCTCGGGAGCGGCGTGGGCACGCACGCGCCGAGCACGATGTGGCTGGATCTGGGCGGCAAGGCCGAGCGGTTCACCGCGACGGTCGGCGTGGATGACGAGGTCCTGGGCAAGCCTGGGAGCGTGGTGTTCAAGGTGCTCGCGGACGGGCGGACGCTGTTCGACAGCGGCGTGATGAAGCCGGGCATGAAGCCCAAGCAGGTCGACCTCGATCTCACGGGCCTCTCGAAGATGCTTCTCATCGTGACCGACGCGGGCGACTCGATCGACTTTGACCACGCGGACTGGGGCGAGGCGAAGATCCTCGCGAGCGCCGCGCCGAAGACCATGGGTGCGCCCGCGGAGGAGCGGGTCGTCCTCACGCCCAAGCCATCTCCCACGCCCCGTATCAACGGCGCGATGGCCTGGGGGGTGCGCCCCGGATCACCGGTGCTGTACACGATCGCGGCGACAGGCGACCGGCCCATGGAGTTCAGCGCCGACGGCCTGCCGGACGGCGTGCAACTCGATCCCAAGACCGGACGGCTGAGCGGGAGCATCGCCAAGGCGGGCGAATATCCCGTCGTGATCCACGCCAAGAACGCCAAGGGCGAGGCGCAGCGGACGATGATGCTGGCGTGTGGAGAGACGCTGGCGCTCACGCCGCACATGGGGTGGAACAGCTGGTACGTTTGGGAGAACCACGTGACGGACGCGAGCATGCGTGCCGCGGCGGACGCGATGGTGAGCACGGGGATGATCGATCACGGCTACATGTACGTGAACATCGACGATTGCTGGGCGATCAAGCCGGGGGCGAAGGACCCGCTGCTCGGCGGCAAGGAGCGCGACGAGCGGGGGTGCATCAACGCCAACGGGCGATTCCCGGACATGAAGGGGCTCACGGACTACATCCACTCCAAGGGGCTCAAGGCGGGCATTTACACTTCGCCGGGCAGGCTGACGTGCGCGGGGTTCGTCGGCACCTACCAGCACGAGGCCGAGGACGCGACGCGCTTCGCCGAGTGGGGTTTCGACTTCCTGAAGTACGACTGGTGCAGCTACGAGGACGTGTCGGGCGGGCACGGTCGGGCGGAACTGCGGAAGCCGTACGAGCTGATGGCGAAGCTGCTCAGGGACCAGCGGCGAGATCTGGTGCTGAACCTGTGCCAGTACGGCATGGGCAACGTGTGGGAATGGGGCAAGGAGGTCGGGGGGCACAGCTGGCGCACCGCGGGCGATCTGGGCGGATCGTTCGAGGGGATCGCCGGCGCGATGTTCCGCGATGGATTCGGGCTGGCCGATCGCGCGGCGTTTTCAGGGCCGGGCGGGTGGAACGACCCGGACTATCTGCTGCTCGGCTACATCAGCAACTGGAAGGGATCGACATCGCCCACGCCGCTGACTCCCAACGAGCAGTACACGCACGTTTCGCTGTGGTGTCTGCTGGGCGCGCCGCTGATCTTCAGCGGCGACATGACGCGTCTGGACGATTTCACGCTCGGGCTCCTGACCAACGACGACCTGATTGATGTCGACCAGGACGTGCTGGGGAAAGCCGGCTCGCGCGTGGCTCGGGATGGGGCGACGGACACCGAGGTGTGGTCCAAGCCGCTGTCGGACGGGAGTGTGGCGGTCGGGCTGTTCAACCGCGGCGAGTTCGAGGGCACGGTGAAGGCCAGGTGGAGCGACCTTGGGATGAGCGGCTCGCGCTCGGTTCGGGACCTGTGGCGGCAGAAGGACCTGGGCCGGTTCGCGGATGGGTTTGAGGCCAAGGTGCCGCGTCACGGGTGCGTGGTGATCCGCGTGAAGTGACGCACGGGCGTGCAGAATTCGCGGGACGGGCGGTCGGCCTGGCGTGATATCCAAAGTGGGACGTTGCGTTGTTGCGCGGCGGCTGGCGGGATAGGAAACCCGCGTGGGGACGCCCGCGTGAGGTTTGGCGCGGCTTTCACGGTGCGGCTCTGGAAGTGCCGATCCTCTCTCCCGGAAATCGTGTGGGGAGGGGCGGGCACTCTTGAGTACAATTACCACTGAAATGGCGATTGCGACACTTCTCCTTGAACGCGGGCTGGTGACGCGCGAGCAGCTCGATCAGGCCCAGGCCGAACAGGGCGCGACGGGCGAGCATCTTGACCGCGTGCTGGTGCGCATGGGCCTGGTGACGCGTGACCAGGTGCTGGCGGCATTGGGCGAGCAGTTCCACATGCCGGTCGTCGACCTTTCAACGATCTCGCTGGACCCCGCGGTGCTGGCGTCGCTCCCGTCGAAGCTGGTGTATCGCCAGCACTGCCTGCCCATCTCGCGCGACCAGGGCGTGATCACGGTCGCGACCAGCGATCCTTATGACCTCTCGGTGCTCGACGAGCTCCGCCTGCTCACGGGCTGCTCGATCGAGGTCGTGCTCGCGGACCCGGACGAACTGCACAAGGTGATCCGCCAGCACTACGGCGTGGGCGGCGACACGCTGGATGAACTCGCGGGCGGCGCGGGCGCGATCGCGGCCGAGGCGGCGCCGAGCGACGAGGTCGAGCAGGCTCAGGAAGCGTCGGTCATCAAGCTGGTGAACGACATCCTCGCCGAGGCGATCAGCCAGCGAGCGACCGACGTCCACATCGAGCCTTACGAGCACGAGCTCCTGGTCCGCTATCGCATCGACGGCGTGCTGGAGCGGGCCAACGTGCCGGCGTCGATCAACCGATTCGCCAGCGCCGTGATCAGCCGCCTGAAGATCATGGCGAACCTGAACATCGCCGAGAAGCGCAAGCCCCAGGACGGGCGCATCACGTTCAAGCACCGATTCACCGGGCGGCCGCCGGAGGAGTTTGACCTCCGCGTCAGCGTGATCCCGATGCTGTTCGGCGAGGGCGTGGTGCTGCGCGTTCTGTCGAAGACGGCGGCGCTGATGTCGCTGGACCAATTGGGCATGCCGCTGGACGTGCTGACGCGCTGGGACCGGCTGATCAACAGGCCGCACGGCATCCTCCTGGTGACGGGGCCCACGGGTTCTGGCAAATCGACGACGCTGTACGCGTCGCTGAACCGGATCATTTCGGACGAGATCAAGGCGATCACGGTCGAGGACCCGGTCGAGTATCACGTTCCGGGCGTGAACCAGATCCAGGTGAACCACAAGGTCGGTCTGGATTTTTCGGCGGGCCTGCGGGCCATCCTCCGCCACGATCCGGACGTGGTGATGATCGGCGAGATCCGCGACAAGGAGACGGCCGAGGTCGCGGTGCAGGCGTCGCTGACCGGGCACCTGGTCTTCTCAACGCTGCACACCAACGACGCGTGCGGTTCGACGACGCGACTCCTGGACATGGGTGTCGAGCCGTTCCTGGTCTCCAGCTCGCTCGATGGCGTGATGGCGCAGCGGCTCGTGCGCCGGGTGTGCCCGTCGTGCGCGGCGCCCTACACGCCCGAGCGTTCCGAGGTCGAGGGGATCGCGGAGCTTGAGACGGCGATGGGCGGCGGGCAGACGCTGGTGCGGGGCACGGGCTGCCGCGAGTGCCGAAACACGGGCTATCGCGGGCGCATCGGCATCTATGAGCTGTTGTGCGTGTCGGACGAACTGCGCGAGCTGATCACGCACCGCCAGAGCGCCCCGGCGATCGCGGCCGAGGCGAGGAAGACCGACGATCTTTGCTCGCTGCGGGCGGACGCGATCGCGAAGGTGCGCGCCGGCGTCACGACGCTGGGCGAGATGCTGCGGGCGCTGACGGCGTAGGTAAGAGCCACTGGGCACTAGGCACTGGGCACTAGGGAAGAAGAAGCAAGGAACAAAGTCCTGCCGCGGCGTCGTGCGCAAGAAAACACGGACCCGAGGGGCGGGTCCGTGATTCGTCTACCATTCACTGTCCGGGGGAAACCGCCGGGCAGCCCCGCTCGCACGGACCCGGCGGCAAGTCCGTGCCTCGGAGAATCACTTCATCGTCGGCTCGGCGAGCAATGCACCGGCGAGGATCGGCGAGGTGAGGAAGTAACGCCCGCGATCAAGCGTGGTGGCGACCTGCCAGACATGCGACGAGACATCGTTGCGATTGCTCTGGTGTCCGCCGCCGGGGATGAAGATCTGGAAGTCGGACATGGAGACGGGGTTCATGCCGCCCTCGCGATGCTGGCTCGCGGCCCCCAGCGCGCCCGCGGCGATGATCGGCGAGAGCTGCATGACCGCGCCCAGCGCCCCGCCCGCGTTGACGAGCATGGAGCGGTCGGCGTGGGTGTCGACGACGTAGTTCGGCCCGTCCCAGTAGCCGACCTGGATCGACGGGATCGCGCCCGCGGCCAGGTCGCGGTACGTGGGCACGAGCATGCCGACGCTGCGGCCTTCGCCGTGGACGGGCGGCGTGCTCATCGCGTTTGAGACCGCCGAGCCCAGCATGCTGACGAGGGGATAGCCCGCGTGGAGCATGCGGTTGGTGTCGATGAAGGTGAGCGAGGTCACGCCGTTGTGCTTCTTGCGGAGCGCCGCGATCGCGGGCGAAGCGGCCAGGCCCGCGTCACCCTTGCCGGCGGCCTGGAGCGCCGCGGCGAGCGTCGCCTGGGGCGTGACACCGACGATGAACCAGTTTTCGGTGGCGGCGTAGGTGAGTTCGAGCGGGATCGGCAGGCCGCTGAAGCGCAGGCTCATGAGGTCGACGCCCTGCTCCTTCCACGAGCGGACGCGGGCGTACTTGCCGACGTCGTTGTTCTGAGCGAAAGCGGCGTTGGCAAACTCCACCAGCTTGGCGTGGGCGGCGACGAACTTGGCACGATCCTTGAAATTGAGCATCGCGACCATCGACGCGATGGAGCCGCCGCCGGTCGAATCGGAGGCGTAGTAGCCGAAGGTGTCGCCCAAGGCATCGACCACGTCGACCTTGAGGTCAACGCCGGTCATCTGCTTGAAGTGGTCGAGTCCCTGGGTGACTTCGGGCGATTGGGTCGCGAGTTGATCGATGGCTCGGCGGAGCGTCGAGAGGCCGCCGCGGCTCATCGAGGCCCACGTCGCGTCGGCGGGGATGATCTTGAGCTCGGCGTCGCTGAGCGATTCCTTGCCATAGCCAAGGCGCTCGGCGTACGGAGCGGCGTCGACGACGCAGAAACGGGCGAGCGAGTCATCCTTGGTATAGCCCGCCTCGTAGCGCATCTTGATCGCGTTCTGGCCGACGAGACCGGACGCGGAAAGCTCGCTCATCATCTGATTGAGCTGCGGATTCTGCGGGCCCGCGGCCATCTGGGCGAAGCTCGCCAGCGGCGTCAGGGCGCTGAAATCGATCTCGCCCGAGAGATACGGATCAGGAATGGTCGGCTTGGGCACGTTGGCGAACGCGGAATCGGGGTTGTCGAGAGTGCCCACGATGATCTCGTACTTCCAGCCATTCGCGCCCTGGCGCGGGCCGTAGCTCACGCGGGCGAAGTTCGGGATCTGCGTGTCGTCCATGGTGGCGATGCGCTTGTTGCCGACGGGCGCGGGGGGGAGGTTCGCGCCGGCGAGCATCGTCTTGATCTGGGCGTGGGCGGCCTCGGCGGATTTCTGGTCCTCAAAGTCGGCGCTGAAGACAATCCCGTAGTTGTACAGCCCGTCGGCGACGTTGCCCGCGTTCAGCGTGATGGCGACGTGCCCGGGGCGGGCGAGCGTCGAGATGATGGTGTTGATGGCGCTGGCAGCCTGCTCGTTGAACTGGCCGTTCGATTCCTTGGGGAGTTCATTCAGACGCGCGGGGAGCATCTTGATCGCGTCGGCGAGGCGCTGGTCCTTGGCATCGACGAGCCAGCGGTCCATCGCCGCGTGCTTCATGACAAAGAGCGTCTGGACCTTGGGCGGCTCACTTTCGGGGCGGGCGATGGCGCTGCCGGCGATGGCGACCACGGAAAGGCCGAGCAGGCCGGCGCGAAGAAGCTGACGAGGGCGCGTGACGCTGTGCATGACTTGCTCCCGGTCGGCGGTCCGACCCTGATGTTGAACGTGGCGGTCCGAGACCTGTCGGGCCGCGATGATCTCTTCTGGAACACTTGGGGAAGGCCCCCAGCGGATTTCAGGTTCCGACGGGCGGCGGAAGAAAGCCGTACCATCGGAGCCCCGGTGGATAGTTGTACCCCCAGCCGCGTGCTTTTGATTCGCCCAAGCGCCCTTGGGGATGTTTGCCGTTCTGTGCCCGTGCTGGCGAGCCTTCGCCGGGCGTTCCCAGAGGCCCGGATCGACTGGCTGGTGAACGACACCTTCGCGGCGTCGATCGCGCATCACCCGGCCCTGACGAGTGTTGTGCCCTTCGCCCGCAAGGCGCTCGGCACGGGGCTCAAGCGTCTGAACACCCGGCCCACGCGGGAGTTTCTGTCGGGCCTGAGGCAAACAAAGTACGACCTTGTGATCGACGCGCAGGGGCTGTTTCGTTCGGGCTTCTTTGCCCAGGCGACCGGTGCGCCCCGCCGCGTGGGGTTTGCCAACGCGCGCGAACTCGGCTGGGCGTTCATGACGGAGCGCCATGAGGTCGATCGCGGGATGCACACGGTCGATCGGATGCTCAAGCTCATCGAGCTTGCGGGCGTCGCCCCGATCGGCGACATGCGTCTGTACTCGGGAGCGACGGAACGAGGGGACATCGCGCGTCTGATCGGCGAGGGGCGATGGCCGGTCGTGGTCGCGCCGACGAGCCGCTGGGCGGGGAAGCAGTGGCCGAGCGATCGATTCGCGGCGATGACGCGGCATCTGATCTCACGCGGTCACCGGGTGGCGATCGTCGGAGCGCCGGGCGAGCGCGAGCAGTGCGGCGAACTGATCGGGATGGCGGGCGAGGACATGCGTGTGCTCGATCTGGTCGGCAAAACGGGAGTTGGCGGCTTGATGGCGTTGATCGAGCAAAGCCCCCTGGTGGTGGCGAACGACTCCGCGCCCTTGCACATGGCGGTTGGGTTTGGCAGGCCGCTGGTCGCGCTCTTCGGGCCGACGAAGCTCTCGACGGTCGGGCCGTATCGGCGCGAGGCGGATGTAATCCAGCACGTTCGCGACGCCGACTCGATGGACCACAAGAACCAGGCGAGCGGACGGGAACTGATGGCGCGGATCACGACGCGCGAGGTGATCGAGGCGGTGGAACAGCGGCTCTCCGCGGCGACGGGGCGGGGTTGCGGAACGGCAAGGTGACGATCCCTGGGCGCGTTGACGCTAACCGCGAACACGCGACGGGTGGCACGCTCCATGGAATGTCGTGAGAGCTCGGATGTGCCAAAAGCGTGGCCAAGAGGTGGGCCAGGACACCCAGCGCATGTGAACTCCGCTCACCCGTTCTTCTTCTCGAAATCACGCATGAGCTGGGCCAAGGCGACGCAGCCCTCGCGAGGCATCGCGTTGTAGGTGCTGGCGCGCATGCCGCCGGTGGCGCGGTGGCCCTTGAGGCCGTCGATCCCGTGCTTGGCGGCTTCCTTGATGAAGAGGTCGTCCAGCTGCTCGGTCGGGCACTTGAAGGTGATGTTCATGAGGCTGCGGCTGTCGGCGCGGGCGTGGGCCTTGTAGAACTTCGACGCGTCGAGCACGTCGTAGATCAGCTTGGCCTTCTCGCTGTTGCGCTTGCCCATGACCTCCAGCCCGCCCTCCTTCAGGATCCACTTGAAGACCAGTCCGCAGATGTAGATTGCAAAGACCGGCGGGGTGTTGTAGCGGCTCTCGTCCTTGGCGTGCGTGCTGTACTTGAGCATGAGCGGGAGCTCGCGCGGCGTGCGCTCGAGGAGATCATCACGGATCACCACGACGGTCGTGCCCGCGGCGCCGAGGTTCTTCTGCGCGCCGGCGTAGACCAGCCCGAACTTCGTGAAGTCCATGGGGCGCGAGTAGATGTCGCTGGACATATCGCACACCAGCGGCACGCCGTCGGGGATCTTCGGGATGCGGTGCCATTCCGTGCCGTAGATCGTGTTGTTGGAGCAGTAGTGGACGTACGCCGGTTTGGCGGAGAACTTGCAGTCCGAGTCGGCGGGGATGTAGCTGTGGTTCTTGTCCTTGCTGGTGGCGGCCTCGTGGACCGTGCCGTAGACCTTGGCCTGCTCGATGCTCTTCTCGGCCCAGTAGCCGGTGGTGATGTAGTCGGCGGTCTGGTCCTGCGGCTTCAGGTTGGCGGGGACCATGAAGTTCTGCGTGGTCGCGCCGCCCGTCAGGAACAGCATCTGGTAGTTCTTGGGCAGGTTGCTGATCTTTCGGAAGTTCTCGAAGGCGTCGGCGAGCACCTTGTCGAAGAGCTTGCCGCGGTGGCTGTGCTCGAGGATGCCGATCCCGGAGCCCCCGATGTTGAGCACGTCTTCCTGGATCTGGCGGACCACTTCCTCCGCGAGGCAGCCGGGCCCGGCGGAGAAATTGAAGATTCGACCGCTGGCGGAATGGGTGACGGCGGAGGCCTTGGCGGGGGTGGCGATCGACATCGGAAAACTCCTGGGATGTTCAGGAAATGCTAGGCGGGCCGGGGGTGAAGTGGCAGAGCGGCCCGGCGGTGGGATGGCGGTTGGGGAGGTCCCGTCGGAGCGCTGCTCGGCGGCTTCTCGCACCCTCGCGGTGCCCGTGGGCCTCTGGCTTCACCGGATCGCGCCGGGGTTCACGCAGTTGTCCAGCCGTCCTGTTTCCTTGAAGACCCGCACGAGGCGCACAGTTTCATCCGCCACGGCCTGCTGGGCCTGATCGGTGGAAGCGCCGCTGTGGTGCGTCAAGTAGACGCCTGAGAGCTTGGCAGTTTCGCTCGACCAATCCGCCTGAGCCTGGCCCGGCTGGTTCTCGCACACGTCGAGGCCCGCGCGGATGCCCTTGGCCTGAACCGCGGCCCGGAGCGCGGCTTCATCGACGACCGAGCCCCGGGACGTGTTGATGAAGTACGCGCCGGGCTTCATGCGCTCAAAGAACGCCGCGCCGATCAGCTTGTTGGTGTCGGGCGCGCTGGGGAGGTGCAGACTGATGGCATCGCAGCGACCCGCGATGTCGAGGAGCGCGGGAGTGTCGGTGCCCCCCCACTCCGCGCCGAGGTCGCGCGCGTGATCTGGCGTGATACTGCGGCTCCAGGCGATGACTCGCATCTCAAACGCGACGGCTCGCTTGATGACGGCACGCCCGATGGCCCCCGCGCCGATCACGCCGAGCGTTGTGCCCTTCAGGCCGCGAGCGCCCCCCGGGCCCGTCTTGGAGAACTCCTTCTTGTTCCATTTGCCGGCGCGAGCTTCGAGTGTCTGATCGACGATGCGACGATCGAGCGAGAGCAGGAGGCCCATGGTCATCTCGGCGACCGCGACGGCGTTCATGCCCGGGCAATTCGCAACGCCGATGCCGCGGGTCGTGGCGGCGCCCGCGTCGATGTTGTCCACGCCCGCGCCGGCGCGGATGACGGCCTTGAGTCCGACGCCCTTTTCGATGGCGGCGGCCGGGACCTTGGTCGATCGAACGATCAGGACCTGCGGCGACTCGCGGGCGATCACGTCGCCGATCGCGCCGGCGGCGTCGGGCTCATAGATGACGGTGCAGCCCATGGCCTTGAGACCATCGATCCCGGACTTTTCGAACTTGTCGGCGATGAGGACTTTCACGAGGAGGCTCCGTACGAGCGAGTTCTTGCGGATAAGACGCCCTCCCTCACGGTCGGGCTACTGATGAAGCGAGGCAGCGAGACAGGGAAAGAGAAGTGTCGGATTGACAAAGGTGCGTCGAGTCGCGGTGGGCACGGATAGGCGACTTCGGGTTCATCGCGGAGAAACTCGAGTCGTTCGGTGGGTTCGCCGCTCCTCACAGGTCCGGGATACGGCGTGGACCTCGGGGAACTGATATTCAGCCCATGCCGCAGGATCCACGACGCTTGCCGCAGCCGCAAGTTCCGGAGTGGACGTGCCCGCCGGGGCCGACGGCGAGCCCTTCCGGACCGCCCTTGCCGCCCGAGGCAAAGACGCTGAGCCGCCGTTTGAAGGCGCGCCCCTTGCCCTCGGGATCGGGGACCGGCTTGTCCGCATCCGCGACGCTCCTCAGGAGTTCGATCACCACGGGCTCCTTGCCGGGTTCTTCACAGACGTATTCGTAGATCGGCATGGCACGATTCTACCGCGCGGGCGTGGGCGTCGGCCGATACCTTCCCTGCATGTGCGGGATCGCGGGAATCCTGAGGCTGACCGGCGCGGCGCCCCCGACGCGCCCCGAGGCGATCGATCGACTCGACGCGGCAATCGCCCATCGCGGGCCGGACGCGCGGTCGCGGGCGGTGATCGAGGCGGGCGACGCTGAGCTGACGCTGCTTCATCGGCGATTGACGATTCTGGATGCCGCGGGAGGTGGGCAACCCATGCACTTGCCCGCGGGCGGCGGTGCGATGCTGTCGGTCGTGTTCAACGGGTGCATCTATAACCACCGCGAACTCCGTCGGCGGTTCACGGGCGAGTATCGCTCCGATCACAGCGACACCGAATCGATCCTGCACGCGTGGGCGGCGCTGGGGCCGGGCTGCCTGCGCGAGCTCGACGGCATGTTCGCGATCGCGATGTTTGATCATTCGTCGCGTGAGCTCTGGCTGGCACGCGATCTTGCGGGCGAGAAGCCGCTGTACTTCATGGTGGCCGCCGACCGAGGAATGCTGGCGTTTGCGAGCACGCCCGGCGCCCTGTGGGACATGGCCCGTCAGGACGCCGACCTTTGGAAGCCGGGGATCGATCCGACGCTCCTCGCGAAGTGGATGTGGAAGGGATACGACGAGCAGCCTCCCATGAGGCCGGTCCAGAGCGTGCCGCCGGGATGCGTGGCGTGCGTGCGGGTCGCGGGTGGCCGGATTCGCGTTGAGATTTCGCGCTGGGCGTCTGACCCGCAGGAACGGGACACGCCGCCAGATCTTGATGCAATCGATGAATCGCTGCGGCAGAGTGTCTTGCTCCGCCTCGACGCCGACGTCCCCACGGGGTGCTTCCTCTCGGGCGGGATCGACTCGGCCCTGGTCGCGGGGCACGCCTCGGAGCAGCTGCGAAAACAAGGCCGACGCCTGCGGACCTTCACGATGCGCATGGCCGATCCGGCGTATGACGAATCCGAGGCGGCAGCGGAGACTGCCCGAGTCCTTGGGACGGAACACACCACGCTGGATTGCCCCGCATCATCGCCAATCGATGACCTGACGACGCTGATCGATCAACTCGCCCTGCCCTTTGGCGATAGCTCGCTGTTGCCCACGTACTGGCTCGCCAAGGCGGCCCGGCGGCACGTCACGGTCGCGCTGGCGGGCGATGCTGGCGACGAACTCTTCGCCGGCTATCGGCGTCATCTGGCCCACTGGCTGCTCGGGCCCGCGATGGACACGCTGGCGGCTCTGCCGTGGAGCAAATCGCACGGCGCGAGCGCCGCCCACCCGAAGTCGGCCGGGAGCATGATGACGCGTCTGATGCAGGCTTCGCGTCATCGCGGGTATGACGACGTGCTGGCGATTTTCCCGTCGCCTTCGCTCGCGGCCTTCAGCGCCGAGGCCGAATCGATGCTCCCGCCGTCCCGTGCAGTGTCCGACGCGCCACGCCTGGACTTTCAGGAGTACCTGCCGGCGGACCTCTTGCGGAAGACCGATACTGCGACGATGGCGGTCGCTCTGGAGCTGCGCGCCCCGCTGCTCTCGCCCTCGATGATCCGGGCCGGGCTCTCGTCGCCCATGCGGTCGCTCCTAGCGTGGGGCAGGACCAAGGCACCGCTGCGGGCGCTGGCGGCCCGGCGATTGCCCGATTCGATCACAGGCCGCCCGAAATCCGGGTTCGCCTTGCCGCTCCCCGCATGGTGGAGGCTGGACCACGCCGGGCTTCGGACCTGCCTGTCGGACGTGCTGTCGTCGGCATCGCCCTGGGGACAGGTTGACCTCGGGATCGATTTCTCGGTCAAGGCCGCCCGCGGCCTGCTCGACGACCACGTTTCGGGGCGTGGCGAGCACAGCCAGCGTCTCTATCTGATCCTGGTACTGGCGCTCTGGTGTCGCCGGTTGGGAACGGTACGATGAACCCGACGCCGCTTGTACACAACCGGGCCCCGGACGGCCGATGGATAATCCGTGAGTCAAGACCTCAATCGACGTGATCTTTTGCGCACCGGATTCTTGCTCGGCACGGCCGCCTGGCTGTCGGGCTGTCAATCGGGCGGCGGTGGCGTGACCGAACTTCCCGGCAAGCAGTGGGATTGGGAAGACCCGCTCAACGACCCTTCAAAGGCGCCACCCCCCAAGACCTCGAACAGCTACACGCCGGGGCCCGTTCCGACGCCGAACACCCCAATCGGCCCGGTGCCGGGAGTGATCCCACGCACGCAATGGACCAACGCCAAGCCGATCATGACGCGCGACGCCTATGCCATGGCAGGCGTGGCACGGATCACCGTTCACCACGACGCCATCCCCTCGACCGGCATCCGCTCCATGAACGATTCGGCCAAACGGCTCGAATCGGTGCGTCGCTCGCACATCAGCAACGGCTGGGTCGACATCGGCTATCACTACTCCATTGACCCGATGGGTCGCGTCTGGGAAGCCCGCCCGAACAACCTGCAGGGCGCGCACGTCAAGAATCAGAACGAGCACAACCTGGGCATCATGCTCATGGGCAACTTCAACGAGCACGCCCCCACCTCGGACGCGCTCAACACGCTCGATTCGTTCCTGGCCGAGATGATGCGCCGCTACCGCGTGCCCATCGCCCGCGTGTACACGCACCAGGAGCTCGGGCAGACGGCGTGCCCCGGCGTGCGGCTCCAGCGGTACATGATCGCAACCCGGGCGCCCTCGGGCCGCCTCGCCCGCGCGTAACCGACGACCAAATCGACATCCAACCCCTACACTCGACGTGTGAAGAACGTCCGCGTCACCGACGTTGCGCCCCGCGACGGCCTGCAGAACGAGCCGGGCGTTATCGCGCTGGACGACAAGCTCAAACTCGTTCGGCTTCTCGCCACGACCGGCGTCGACGAGGTCGAGGTGACGTCGTTCGTGTCGCCCAAATGGGTTCCACAACTCGCGGACGCCAGGCCGCTGTGCGATGCGATCGCCAAGGACCCTCCCAAGCCCCCGGGCGTGATGTACTCGGTGCTGGTACCCAACGACAAGGGCATGGACCAGGCCCTGGAGGTGAACCAGCAGGCGGGGCGGCGGGTCCTTGACAAGGTCTCGGTGTTCACCGCAGCGAGCGAGACGTTCTCTCGAAAGAACACCAACGCCAGCATCGAAGAGACGATCGAGCGATTCAGGCCGGTCGTCGCGCGGGCGAAGGCCAACTCGCTGCTGGTTCGCGGGTATGTGTCGTGCGCCGTCGCGTGCCCGTTCGAGGGAGCGATCAAGCCGCAGGCGGTCGCGAGTGTATCGCGGCGGCTTGCGGACCTCGGTGTTGACGAGATCTCCCTAGGTGACACGATCGGCGCGGGTACGCCGGAAAGCGTCGTCGCGATGCTGGACGGCGTGCGGGCGGGCCTCTCCGGGGAGTGGACGAGCGATGAGTTCAAGCTCAATCTGCACCTGCACGACACCTTCGGGCGCGCCGCGGCGTGCGTGGTCGCGGCGTTGAGCGCCGGCGTCCGCTCGTTCGATGCTTCGGTCGCGGGCCTGGGCGGGTGTCCATACGCCAGTACGCCCGGCAAGCGAGCTCCTGGCAACATCGACACGTCGCTGCTGATCCGCACCATCCGCGATCGCGGCTTTTCGACCGGCGCGACCCCGGATACGCTCGCGGAGGCCGCGGCATTCGCACGGTCGATCGTCTCGGCGGCACGAATGTCCTTGGGGTAACGGAGATTTCGGACGATGATCCGCGTGCAGGACGATGGCGCTGTGCGGACGATCCGGCTGGACCGGAGCGAGAAACGCAACGCGCTCACGCCACGGATGCTCGACGAATTGGTCGCGGCGGTGAAGAGGGCCAAGGACGCGCGCGTGATCGTGCTGGAGCCCGTGGGCCCCGTGTTCTGCGCCGGGTTTGATCTCTCCGAATGTCGCGACGACGCCGGGGTGCTCCCGAGCCTGCTGACAGGGTTGGCGTGGGTGACGGCAACCATGCGGGCGTGCCCCGCGATCGTCATCGCCGCCGCGCCGGGCGCCGCGATCGCCGGCGGATGCGCGATCCTGTGCGGATGCGACATCGTGATCTCCACCCCCGAATCGAGGTTTGGCTATCCGGTCGTGAAGCTCGGCATCTCGCCTGCGGTGTCCGCTCCCTTGCTGCGCCTCGCGGTCGGCGACGGCTCGGCCCGAGCCCGGATGCTCTCCACCGACTTGATCGATGGGAGAGCGGCCCATCACCTCGGTCTCGTGCACGAACTGGTTAACTCGCCCGAGGCGTGCATCGCTCGAGCGCACGAGCTGGCCGCCAACATGATCGAAAAGCCGCCCACCGGGCTCTCGGCGACCAAGTCCTGGCTGGGCGAGGTCGACGGCTCGCTCGCGGGCAACAGGATCAAGGCCGCGTTGGAAACGTCGTTGTCGCTCGTAGGGAGCGACGAGCAGAACGAGCGGCTCGCGGAACTCTGGAAGGCCGGGGGCACCAAGTCCGGGACCAAGGAAAATCGCTGACCACATCGCGGCCATGAATCGATGTCCGCGAGATCGAAGACCCAAACCACGCCCCCACGGCAGCATCACCATGACCACACCGCTCGCCACGCTCGACATCCAAGGCCCGGTCGCGACGCTCTCGCTCAACCGCCCGGACGCCCGGAACGCGCTCTCGATCCCGCTGCTGTCCGACCTTCGTGCCCGCGTCGACGAACTCTCCGGGCGATCCGATGTCACGGTGGTCGTGATGACGGGCGCGGGCAAGGCGTTCTGCGCGGGGATGGACCTGAAAGCCGTGCTTGATAATCACGAGCTGGCGCTGCAGTTGCTCTCATCGCTCGCGGAGCTGACCATCGCGATCCGCACGCTTCCACAGGTCACGGTCGCGAAGGTCAACGGCGCCGCGATCGGCGGCGGGTGCGGGCTGGCGACGGTCGCGGACCTGTGCGTCACGCACGCCGATTCCAGGATGGGATTCCCGGAGGTCGATCTGGGCGTGTGCCCCGCGGTGGTCGCGCCCTGGCTGGTTCGCAAGGTCGGCGCGGGGCGGGCCCGGGCCGTGCTGCTCAAGGGCGGCCTTCTGTCCGGCGCGGAGGCTCACGACGACGGCATCGCCGATCATGTCGTCCCGACGCTCGCGGAACTCGACGCGCACACGTCGGCGCTGGCAACGCGGCTCTCGTCCGGCGGGCCGCAGGCGCTCCGCGCCACCAAGGGCCTGCTCAACACGATCGACGGCTCCCTGGATCGCGAGATCGTCCGGCGCGGGGCGCAGCTCTCGGCGAGCGTGCTCTCGACGCACGATGCGCAGCAGCGACTCCGGGCGAAGCTGAACTGAAGCCAGCGTCTGCGGTGAGCGCTACTTCTTTTCCTTCTTGACCTTTTCGACACTGAACTGCGTGCGATGCGGCTTGCCGGTGACAAGGTCATAGCCGCATCGAGTGCAGAGCTTGGCGCCGCCCGGCATCATCGTGCCGCATCCCGGGCACGCCGCGGCGCCGCCCGTGGGCTGCATCGGCGAGTTCCAGAAATCGTCGCTCAGTCCCTCGCTGGCGGGAGCCTTGGCGGGCGGCTTCGGGGCGGGGGCCGACGCCTTCGCCGCCGCGACCTTCTTGGCGCAGTCCTCGCAGATGTACTTCCCCGCCTGGTCCTTCCGGCGGGGCTTGTTCGAGACGTCCTGCTTGCACACCGCACAGATCTTGTCGCTCAAGGCCGATTCTCCCGCCGACTTCGCCACGCGAACACGGCCGCCCTCGCGGGCGCTTCCGTCGCGTCAGATCGTACACCCGATTCGGGGGATCGACGAAACGGGATTCACTTCCCCCCGAGCGCCAGGAGGCTGAAGAAGCACAGGAAATTGAGCACGACAATCCCCTTCAACCAGCGGCTCTCGCTGATCGCGAAGGCGTAGTACACCGTCGCTCCCACGGCGATCAACCCGCCCCAGCCCAAGCCAAAGCCGAGGAGGCCCAGGGCCCGGGCGATCGCCACGCCGTTGGCCAAGAGCATCGCGATCCCCCATCCTGACTCGTCCTCCTGGAACGGAATGACGATCGAACTGATCGCGGCGAGGATCGAGATGCCGATGACCGCCAGACCGTAAACCCCGAGCATCACGTCGCCGCCGTCGGACTTGGCGAGCGTAAACAGGACGGCCATGATCACGCCGAGGATCCCTGCGACCCACCCGCCGTGGAGCACGATCATGCGCCGCGGCTCGTCGTCATCGTCCTCCCCGTCGTCCTCGTCGTCTTTCTGGCGTGCGGGTGGCATGAGCGGGGCCGCCTGGACCTCTGTGTTGTGCTTGACGCCGGTCTCGGCGTTGTAGCCGCAGTTCATGCACACCACCATGCCCCTGGGCAGCGGTGCGCCACACGAGCCGCAGGGGTCCGGCAGGTCACCCAGCAGGGCGTAGCTCATGTTCTCGTCATCGTCGGTCGCCGGTTTGGCGGGCGGCGCGATTGGCACGGGCTTGGGGGGCTTGTCGATCGGTGGTGAGCTCTTGCGAAGAGCCCGCTCCTTTCCCCTGGCGTCCAAGCAAGCCTGGCACGCGTAGTTGCCCTTGGCATCCTTCTGGCGTGCGACCTGCGAGCAGTCCTGGCCGCAGATGATGCAGATCTTGTCGGGCATGCTTGGCCTCCACGCAGACCTGTCCCGATTGTCATCCGGCGGGAGGAAACTTGCAAGCGAGGTTGAGCGGCCGTCGCGGCGCGGGCCCGCGAATAACTCCGACGTTCGCTCTTCGGCGCCTCGAGATGATTAGGAACCATTCGAAACTTGACTCATCGCAAAATCGCCATCAATCAAGGCGAATACCCGCCGACGGACCCCGTGCGCGGGGCTAACCTTTGAAGAGATGAGCACGCCTGCAATCTTCCCGATCACTCGCGTTGATTCCGGCCCGCACGCCGGCATCGTCACGGTCGCGCTCGAACAGCCGGGGAAGCCCGTCGTGGTACTCGATCTGGAGCTCATCCAGCGCCTCGAAGCCACGCTGCGCGCCGTTCCCGCGGGGACCTCGGGGCTGGTGCTCGCGTCCGCGAGCGAACGCGTGTTCGTCGCCGGCGCCGATCTCAACGCGATCATGGCCGCCAACGACGCGGAACTCGCCAAGTACCTCGCGTTCGCGTCGCGTGTCTTCCAGATGCTCGCGGACTTCCCGTTCCCCACGGTCGCCGCGATCAACGGCGCGGCGCTGGGCGGCGGGCTCGAACTCGCCATGCACTGCGATGGATTGGTCGCGTGCCCCGCGGTGAAGCCCTATCCCGTCGGCCTGCCGGAAGCCGGCCTGGCGATCTGCCCCGGCTGGGGCGGCACGAATCTGCTCCCCGCGCGCATCGACCCCGCACGTGCCATCCGCATGACGGCGGAGGGCAAGCCCATGAACTACGACGAGGCGGTCGTGGCCGGCCTGTTTGACGCCGTCGCGCCCGACGCCGCCTCGCTGCGGAATGTCGCGTGCGACCTGATCGTGAAGCTGCGCGGCACAGGCGCGAAGTCGCCCATGCAGCGTCGTGATGGCTCGCCGTGGCGCTGGATCGGTCGTCCCGAAGCGGCCGCGGGCGCGATGAAGGCGCTCGATTCGGTGCGCCACGAGCTGCCGCAGACCGAAGCCGCCGCGGCGGTCGCGGGCGCGGTCGAGGCGGGGCTCACCCGCGGCTGGAAGACGGCCTTGGAAGTCGAACAGCGTGAGCTCGTGCGCCTGCGTCACACGGCGCCAGCGAAAGCAGCCCTTGAAGCCTTCTTCGCGCGGAGCGCGAAGAAGTAGTCCCATCCTGACCCGCCCGTGCCTGCACGGGCTTGACGGAGTTCTCCGATGTCGACCCCCGATCTGAAGAACCTCAAAGGCCTGAAGGAAGCCGACCGGAAGCTGATCGAAGAGGCCGAGTCCTGGCTCGGGCCCGACCCATCCGAGATGGGCGCGGTGAAGAACCTCTTCTGGGGCCACATGCGCGAGGAGCTGTATTTCCCGTATCCCGCGCAGGACGCCCGCGAACAGGCCGAGTGCGATCAGTTGATCGCTCGTCTCGATGAGTATCTCCGCACCGAGCACCCCGCGGTCGCGATCGACCATGACCAGGAAATCCCGCGCTGGGTGATCGACAAGCTCTTCTCGATGGGCGTGCTTGGCATGACCATCCCGAAGGAGTACGGCGGGCTGGGCATGGGCATCACGGCGTACAACCGCGTGCTCGAGCGCCTCGGCTCGTACTGCGGGTCCACGGCCGTGCTCGTGTCGGCCCACCAGTCGATCGGCTGCAAGGCCGTCATGCTCTTCGGCAATGAGGAGCAGAAGAAGAAGTGGCTCCCCCACCTGGCCAAGGACTGGCTGAGCGCGTTCTGTCTCTCAGAGCCCAACGTCGGCTGCGACGCCGGCGGGCAGGAAACCACCTGCGAGAAGACGCCCGACGGCGAGTACTACATCCTGAACGGCGAGAAGAAATGGGCCACCTCCGGCGCCATCTCCGGCCTGTTCACCGTCATGGCCAAGCAGAAGATCACCGATCCCAAGACGGGCAAGACCAGCGAACGCGTCACCGCCCTGGTCTGCACGCCCGACATGGAAGGCATCGACATCTTCCAGAAGAACCGGAGCAAGTGCGGCATCCGCGGCACGTGGCAGGCCCGCATCCGCTTCACCAACTGCCGCGTCCCCAAGTCCCATCTGCTCGGGCAGGAGGGCAAGGGCCTGAACATCGCGCTCTCGTGCCTCAATTACGGGCGTTGCACGCTCAGCGCCGGCATGCTGGGCGGCGCACGCCGCGCCCGCGACCAGGCGACCAAGTGGGCGACGACCCGCTTCCAGTTCTCGCGCCCGCTCGCCGACTTCGAGCTGGTCCGCATGCGCATCGCGCGCATGGCGGCATACGACTACGCGATGGACGCGGTCCTCTACATGACCACGGGCATGCTGGACCGTCACGACAAGGACATCCAGGTCGAGACCGCGGCGTGCAAGGTGTTCGTCTCCGAGATGGGCTGGCGCGTCGTGAATGACGCGATCCAGGTCATGGGCGGCGAGAGCTACATGACCGAGAACGAGGTCGAGCGCATCTTCCGCGATTCGCGCATCAACCTCATCGTCGAGGGCGCCAACGAGGTGATGCAGGCGTACGTGCTCTTTGCCTACGGCGGCAAGCAACTCGCCGAGTACATGATCGGAATCCGCGACGCCATGGGCGTGCAGCCGGACAACTCCGCGATCGCCAACCTCCTGGGCTCGATCAAGGGCGTCTTCAACTTCAAGCTCCTGGGGCGCGCCATCCCGCTGGCGCTCGAGGTTTTCCTGGGCATCCGCGGCAAGCTCCCGCAGGTGAGCAAGCTCTCGCCCGAGCTTCGCCCGATCGGCGAGCGTCTGTGCCGCCTGATCCGCGAGCACAGCTATCAGTTCAAGCAGATCAGCAAGAAGCTCGACGTCAAGATCATGGACCGCCAGTGCATGCAGGCCCGCATCGCGGACATCGCGATGTGGCTCCACGCGTGGACCTGCACGCTGAGCAAGCTCGACATGGACATCCGCGCCCACGCGGGCAACGACAAGGACACCGAGTGGCTGCGCGACAAGGCCGCCGCGATCCACTTCTTCGACCTGGCGGAGCTGTCGATCCACGAGTGCTTCCGCGCGATCTACGAGAACGCGGACGAGTCGATGTCGGCCGCCGCCGACGCCGCCCTCAAGCACAGCGACACCCTCCCCAACAAGCTCTTCGCGATCCCCGAGCGTTCGCAGAACGCCAAGGGCACCGGGCGCGTCCCGGGCCAGGCGGGCATCAAGCAGTTCCCGGGCGACAAGCACGCAACCGAAACGGCCGCCAACCGGTAAACTCATCGCGTGAAATCCGAACCACGGAGGGGACGCCGGTCCCCTCCGTTTTTTGTTTCAAATTGCTGGTCTTCAAGGCTGTCGTGGAGGACTCAATGAATGCTCACGCTCTGCTCGCCGTCGCGCTGCTGACGGCCTCGTCGTTTGCTTCGATCGCTCCGGGCTCGACTGTCGCAATGGTCGCAACCACGCACGCGGTCACCGAGTCGCACCTCGCCCTCGCCGACGTCGACGGCACATGGAAAGGTGCGATCGAACTCCCCGGCGCCAATCTCAACGTCGAGGTCACGCTCAAGGACACCTCGACCACGCCCAGCGGCACGATCTCCATCCCTCAGCAGAACGCCAAGGACCTGCCGCTCTCTGAACTCTCGGTCAAGGGCAACGACGTGTCGTTCAAGATCGCCGGCATCCCGGGCGATCCCACGTTCAAGGGCACCATCGCCGCGGACGGCGGGAAGATCACGGGCACCTTCACGCAGCTTGGCGGCTCGTACCCGTTCACGATCACGCGGGACACCGCGCTGACCAAGGCCGCCCAGGATTCTCTCGCAGATTTCCAATCTTGGTTCGACACGACCCGCGAGGCGTGGAAGGTCCCGGGGTGCTCGATCGCGATCGTGAAAGACGGCAAGGTGCTCGCCACGTACTGCTCGGGCCTGCGCGATGTTGAGAACAAGAAGCCCGTCACGCCGCAGACACTGTTCGCGATTGGTTCTTCGACCAAGGCGTTCACAACGTTCGTGCTGGGGCAGCTGGTCGACGAGCACAAGCTCGACTGGGACAAGCCCGTCACGGCCTTTGCGCCGACCTTTCGTCTCTACGACAAGACCGTGACGCAACTCATCACGCCGCGCGACCTGGTGACGCATCGCTCGGGCCTGCCCCGTCACGACATGGCGTGGTACAACTCGCCCGCCTCGCGCGACGAGCTTGTCGGGCGCCTCGCGTTCTTGAAGCCCAGCAAGGACTTCCGCACCGACTGGCAATACAACAACTTCATGTTCCTCTCGGCCGGTTGGATGGCCGAGAAGATCACGGGAAAATCGTGGGAGGACAATGTTCGCGAGCGAGTGTTCACGCCGCTGGGCATGACGAACTCCAACTTCTCCGTGAAGGAGATGCAGAAGACGGGCGATTACTCGCTCCCCTACGACGAGCGTGACGACAAGGTCGTCGCGATCCCCTTCCGCGACATCAGCGCGATGGGCCCCGCGGGATCGATCAATTCCACGGCCGAGGACATGGCCAGGTGGGTCATCTTCCACCTCTCCGACGGTAAGCACGACGGCAAGGCCCTGCTCCAGAAGTCCACGCTCGACGACCTCCACGCCGCCCGCATTACGCTCCCGGGCGGCGGCGAGACCGGCAACAAGGACGTTCACGGCGAGTCCTATGCCCTGGGCTGGTTCACCGACGTCTTCCGCGGGCACCGACGCATCCACCACGGCGGGAACATCGACGGATTCTCCGCCCTCGTCTCATTCCTCCCCGAGGACAACATCGGCGTCGTCACGCTCACCAACATGAACGGCACGCCGCTCGGCGGGCTGGCGACCGCGAACATCTACGAACGCCTGCTCGGGCTCGAGCAGCGTGATCGCAGCGCCGAGGCGCTCCGCGAGAAGGCCGTTTCCAAGGACGCGGAGCAGAAGGCCAAGGCCGCCAAGAACCTGACCAGGCGCGACAACGCCCCGATGCTCCACCCCCTCGCGGAATACACCGGCGAGTACGTCGATGACGGCTACGGCACGATGACCATCACCGAGTCCGCCGGAGCGCTCAAGCTCCTCTACAACAACATCCCGGGCCCGCTCGAGCACGTCCACTTCGACACCTTCTCGATCGCCAAGGACGAGAAGGACCCCATCCTCGAGGGCACCAAGATCTCGTTCATCACCGGGTTCGACGGATGGGTCGAGTCGATCCGCATCACGGTCGAACCCAGCGCCGACGAGGTGTATTTCAAGAAGCTCCCCGACAAGAAGCTCAGCGACGCGGCGTATCTCGCCCCCTTCGCGGGTGAGTACGCGCTCGGGCCCCAGGTCATCAAGGTCGAGCTGCGGGGCGACACGCTCGTCGCGTCGCTCCCGGGCCAGCCGGAGTATGACCTGGTTCCCAAGCACCCCGGCGCGTTCTCGCTCAAGGGCCTCTCGGGCTTCGACGTGATTTTCAAGGCCGACGAATCGGGCAAGGTCACGCAAGCCCTCTTCGTCCAGCCCAACGGCACGTTCCCCGCGACCAGGAAGTAACAGCATTCGATCGAACGGGATCGAAGACTCCGGAGACACCTTGCGATCTCCGGGTCTTTCTACTACACTTGTCGTTGGTTGCGCAGTGGGAGCCGCTTCATGCATGTTCCATCGTCATTCTTCGTCCGCGCCGGGTTCTGCCTTCTCTCGTTTCTCTGCGCACCGACGTGCCCTGCGCAGCCGGCCGCACCGGCGACGGTTCAGCCATCGCCCGCTGCGCCCGATCCGGCCCAGGTCGAGTGGCTCCGCGCCCACGCGGCGCCGATCTCGATCTCGCCCGCGGAACCCGACGACTTCAAAGACCTCGCACCCCTCAAAGCCGCGGTCGGCGATTCGACGATGGTGCTCATGGGCGAACTGACGCACGGCGACGCCGAAGCCCTGGCACTCAAAGTCCGCCTCGTGAAGTTCCTGCACCAAGAGATGGGCTTCGAGGTGCTGGTGTGGGAATCGGGCCTGTTCGACTGCGAAGAGATGAACGAGGCGCTCGCCAGCGACAAGCCGATCGCCGACGTGGCCCGCATGGGTGTTTTCAGTCACTGGTCGCAGGGCGTCGAGTCCTTCCCTGTCTTTGAGTACGCGCGATCAACACAGAACACCGCCCGCCGATTGCGTATGTCGGGCTTTGACATTCAGAACTCCGGTACGGCGGGGTGGTCGATGTATCCGACCTTCGCCGAGTGGCTCTCCGATCCGCTGGTCATCACCAACGAGGTGAAGACGTATCTCGAGTCGCTCTTCGCCGACGCCCGCAAGATGTCGCAGGCCGCCGACCCGCAGGCAGAGCAGCATCGCATCGATCTGACGCTGCGCACGCTCGCGCCATCGCTCGCCGAAGCTCACCGCTCGCATCGCGCCGAGCTCATCGCGGCCATCGGCGAGCGTGAATACTCCTATCGCCAGCGCTGCATCGAGAACGCCGCCGCCTTCGGCGAGATGATGGCTGCCAACGAGAAGTTTCAGCAGTCCCAGTCGGGGGAGGATTTCCGCTGGGCCTACAACGTGCGCGAGGCCGCCAACGCCGAGGTGCTCCTTTGGCTCGCTCGCGAGCGCTACCCCGATCGCAAGCTCATCGTTTGGTGCCACAACTCGCACCTCTTCGTCGGCGTGACCGGCCTGCTCAACATCGCCGGCGCTAACCTTCCCGCCAACGCGCAGACTGACAGCCGTGGGCGGCTTCTCAACGTGATGGACTCCACCGGGCGTGCCGTCAAGCAGGGCCTGGGCGACAAGGCCTATGTGCTGGGTGTGATGGCCCACTCGGGCACCTGGTCGTGGCTGGGCAACCCGCCCATCGAGTACGCCGCCGCCGAGCCGGGCTCGATGGAGGAACTGCTCCACGCCTCCGCCTCGCCTTCGTGCTTCCTCGACCTTCGCCCCGCGCGAGCGGAGGCGTCCCACTGGCTGAACCAGCCCCGCCCCGGGCGGATCAACCAGCAGCAGCCGGTGTCGTCCCAGACGTCATGGCCCAAGGCCTACGACGGCATTCTCTTCATCGACCGCATGACGCCGCGTCACCAAAGGCCGTAGCGGCAATCGCCCCGACAGGGCCGGAATCCCGCCCGGATCGGTCGATCACCCCGCCCGCCCTGACCCGCGCCGCGCGCGTGCCTAGCCTTCCATCAGCGACGATTTCCAAACCCCACCCGCCGTCGCGGGCAGGAGTTCGACATGCCCATCAAGACCGTATACACCGCTCAGATCGACCACCTGCAGATCCTCGACGAGAACGGCGTGCTGGACGAGAAACTCGCCAAGGACACGCTCACCGACGAGCAGGTGCGATACCTCTACGAGTTCATGATCACCTGCCGATCCCTGGACGAGGTCGCGTTCAAGCTCCAGCGCTCTGGTCGCATGGGCACCTACCCGCAGAACAAGGGGCAGGAGGCCAACGCGATCGGCTCGGGCTTTGCCGCCAAGAAGGGCGTCGACTTCCTCGTCCCCTGCTATCGCGAAAACGCCGCCCTCTTCCTTCACGGGCTGCCCATGCACTACATCCTTCTGCACTGGATGGGCGACGAGCGCGGCAACCAGATCCCCGAGGGCGTGAACATGACGCCGCTCTCGATCCCGATCGGCACGCAGATGCTCCACGCGACCGGCATCGCCTGGGCCTTCAAGCTCCGCAAGGAGGCCCGCGTCGCGATCACCTACTTCGGCGACGGCGCCACCAGCGAGGGTGACTTCCACGAGGCCATGAACTTCGCCTCCACGCTCCAGGTGCCGCTGGTCTTCTACTGCCAGAACAACCAGTGGGCGATCTCCGTGCCGCGCGAGATGCAGATGAACTCCGAGACGGTCGCCCAGAAGGCGATCGCGTACGGCATGCCGACCATCCAGGTTGACGGCAACGACCTCTTCGCCGTCTACAAGGCGACGCGTGACGCGATCGAGCGTGCCCGCGCCGGCGGCGGCCCGTCGTTCATCGAGGCCGTCACCTATCGCCTCGCCGACCACACCACCGCCGACGACGCCCGCCGCTACCGCGACCCCAACGAGGTCGAGGCATGGATGGGCAAGGACCCGATGATCCGCCTGCGCAAGTACCTTGAGGGCAAGGGCCTCTGGAACGCCGAACTGCAGGCGGCCCACGAAGAGAAGTCCCGCGCGATCGTCGCCGAGGTCGTCAAAACCGCCGAGGGCATCGCCAAGCCCTCGACCGACGACATCTTCGATTACACCTACGCGACCCTCACACCCAACCTCGAGACGCAGAAGAAAACGATGCGGACCGCGAGCCTGGCGCAGGAGCCACAGCAAGCCGGATTGAACAACCCCGTCAACGCGTGATCGACAAGCCGGATTCTCTCGGTATCGCCAAATCCAAATCGATTCAGCCGGAGCTCTCCATGCCCCGTACCCCGATGATGATCGAAAAAGGCCTCACCCTCGTCGACGCCATCAACGAGGCCCTGTATCAGGAACTCGAACGCGACCCGCGCGTCGTCCTCCTCGGCGAGGACGTCGGCCTCAACGGCGGCGTCTTCCGTGTCACCGACGGCCTGCAGAAGGTCTTCGGCCCCGACCGCGTCGCCGACACGCCCCTCGCCGAGTCCGGCATCATGGGCACCGCGATCGGCCTGGCTATGGCCGGCATGCGCCCCATCCCCGAGATCCAGTTCGAGGGCTTCCTCGGGCCCGCCTACGACCAGCTCTGCAACCACGCCGCCCGATACCGCACCCGCACGCGCGGCGCGGTCACCATCCCGCTCACCGTCCGCGTCCCCTGGGGCGGCGGCATCCACGCGCCGGAGCTTCACTCCGACTCGCCCGAAGCGATCTACGCCCACACGCCCGGCCTGAAGGTCGTCTGCCCCAGCACGCCCAGCGACGCCAAGGGCCTGCTCCTTTCCGCGATCCGCGACCCCGACCCCGTCGTCTTCTTTGAGCCCAAGCGCGTCTATCGCTCCTATCGCGAGCAGGTGCCCGAGGGCGACTACACCATCCCGATCGGCCAGGCCAAGGTCGTGCAGGAAGGCAGCGACATCACCGTCATCACCTGGGGCGCCAACGTCTTCCAGTGCCTCGAGGCCCTCGACAAGCTCCCCGACGATGTCTCCGTCGAGCTCATCGACCTCCGCACCATCTCGCCCATCGACACCGACACGATCGTCCAGTCCGTGCAGAAGACCGGCCGCTGCGTCGTCGTGCAGGAAGCGCCCAAGACCTGCGGCATGGCCAGCGAGCTCACGACGCTGATCCAGGAGCACTGCTTCCTGTATCTCAAGGCGCCCGTGCAGCGCGTCGCGGGCTTTGACACGATCATGCCCTACTACAAGCTCGAATTGGACTACCTCCCCGACGCCACGCGGATCGTGGAGACGATCGGCCTGACGATGGCGTACTAGGCAGAGAGCGACGCGGCATGCGGATCGTGACCACATCCCTCGCATTCGTGCTGATGTTCTTGCTGTCTTTCGTGCTCGCCGGGCTTTTCTTGATGCCGCACCTGCCGCCAACCCCCAAGCAAGCGGTCACGCCCTTCGAAGGGGCTTTCTGGACAGACAACTGGGCCGGTGCCGTCGCGGGTCTGCTGCTCGGCGGCCTGAGTGCGAGGTCGACCTGGCGGCGATCATCCCGCGGCGAGAGAGCCGTTTCGTGAGAATCTGGTTCTCTGTCTTGGATTTCAATGCGTTTGTTCACGAACTCCGAGCCCCGATCCGCAGCGCTTCGCGCCTTTCGCGTTCCCTCATTCGTGTGTCGGCGCTATTCTTCACTCCCGCGATGCGCGGGTGTTGTTGGCTCCCTTTCACTCCGTTGAGGCCTCGCCATGGCTCACCACAAATCCGCCGATCCCAACATCTTCATCCTCCCCGACCTGGGTGAGGGCGTCCACGAAGCCGAGCTCATCAAGTGGCGCGTCGCCGTCGGCCAGAAGGTCAACGAGCACGACATCCTGGCCGAGATGGAGACCGACAAGGCCCTCGTTGAAGTTCCCTCGCCGCGCACCGGCGTGATCAAGGAACTCCACGGCACGGAGGGCGAAATCCTCCACGTCGGCAATCCCCTCGTCAGCTACGAGGGCGCCGGAACCGGGGCCCCCGCAGCCCCAACCGTCGTCGCCGCCTCGCCCGCGCCCAAGTCCGCCGCACCCGAACCCTCGTCCAACGGCTCGGCACACGCCGAACCCGCCGAGGACGCGGGCACCGTGGTCGGCCAGATGTCCGCCTCCGCCGCCGGCGTCTCCGCCGCGCCGGGCAAGGCCCTCGCCACCCCAGCCGTGCGCCGCCTCGCGCGAGATCTCGGCCTCGACATCGACACGCTGACCGGCACCGGCATCGGCGGGCGAGTCCTCGAAAAGGACGTTCGCAACGCCGCCTCGGGCGCCAAGGCCGCGCCCGCCGCACGCGCCGCGACCCCGGCTCCCGCAGCCCGTCCCGCGCCGGCACCCGCGGCAATCGCCTTCGAAGCCCCCGCGCCCCGCGCCGCCGCTCCCGCACCCAAGCCCGCGCCGTCCTTCCCCGCGGGCCAGGACACCGTCCGCATTCCGTTCCGCGGCGTGCGTCGCACGATCGCCAATCGCCTCCGCGAGTCCGTCAACCGCGCCGTCCACTTCAACGTCATGGACGAGGCCGATGTCTCCACGCTCGACTCGCTCCGCAAGAAGCTCGGCGCCGCCAGCGGCGAGAAGCTCAGCTTCCTCCCCTTCGTCGCCTCGGCCGTCGCCCGCGTGCTCTCCCGCGCCGAGTTCCGCGCCATGAACGCGACCGTGGAGGAGTCCGACAACAAGGACGCCGATGCCTTTATCATCCAGCACCGGGCCGTTCACATCGGCATCGCGACCGACACCGACAGCGGCCTGATGGTCCCGGTCATCCGCGATTGCGACGCGCTGGGCGTGCTCGAGATCGGGCGGCAGATCACGGCCGTCGCCGCAGCCGCCCGCTCACGCACCCTCCCGCGCGAGCAGCTCATGGGCTCGACGTTCACGATCAGCAACGTGGGCAGCCACGCCGGGCGATTCGCCACGCCCATCATCAACTACCCCGAGGTCGCGATCCTCGCGGTCGGGCGGGCTCGCCACGCGCCGGTCGTCCGCCACGGCGGGCTCTTCGTCGGCAATCTCCTGCCGCTCAGCCTCGCCTGCGACCACCGCGTCGTCGACGGCGCGACCGCGGCCCTGGCGCTGGCAGAGATCGTCAAGCTCCTGCAGGAACACCCCGACACGCTGATGGGCCCGGCGAGAGGCTGAACGATGCCCGCTCGAAAGAAGCGAGCTCGACGAGCAAGAGCAAAGCGTGAGCCCGGTTTCTTGGGAGTATCGCTCCACATCTGGGGGCGCTTCGACTCCGATGCTCTCGCCCAGCAACTCGGGCTCGAACCGGTCATCAGTGATCGGCGAGACACGCTTGTGGGTCGTGCTCGCATCCGCCATGACTATCTGCTCGTCGGTTTCAAGCCAACCGCAAGCGTCGATGCAACGCTCATGGAATTCGTGCGGCACGTCCGTCGCTTGCCCATCGCGGCTCGCAAGAAGTTCACACGCTTCCCCGGACCCGCGGTCGAAATCTCGATCGAGCGTGCGGCAGGCGAGCAGTCTTCAGATTTCAGTGTCCGTCCCGCGACGCTCAAGTCGCTCGCCAGCCTCCGGCTCACGTTGGCGATTTGTGTGAACTGAGATTCGCACCCAGCTTGATCGAGACTGCTTCTTTGACACTCACGTCCGTCGCCCCCCGGTCCCGCATACACGCGAACCAATCCTCCTGCCGCCTCTTGAGGCCGAAGGCCTCTATCGCTCGTAGCCGGGGGTGGAGGAGGCTCTGCGACGACACCCCCGGAACACGCCGGTCGCCCCACTTCATTTCTTCTCTGGCCGCAGCCTGAAGGGCTGCTCGTGCCAGGCTTCGACGCGCGACACGACGACCCCTTCGGGGTCTGGTGGATCATGCGCATGCTCCCCGGCGGTCGCGCTCGCAGACTCGCGTGACCACCGGCTACCGGCGTCCAGCCCTTCGGGCTGCCGTGTCCGCTACCGTACCATCATGGCGTCGACGCTTACCAAGCTCCTCGTGCATGTCACGTTTTCAACAAAGCACCGCACCCCGATCATTCCCAACTCCATCGAGCCGGAGCTCTACGCCTACATCGGCGGCATCTGTCGACGCATGGACTCGCCGCTGCTCGCCATGGGCGGCACCGCGGATCACGTCCACATGCTTGTCAGCCTCGCCAAGACCATCTCGCTCGCGGATCTCATGCTGAACATCAAGCGGGATTCGTCGAAGTGGCTGAAAGAAAAGCACGCGGCGATGAGCGACTTCGCGTGGCAGCAAGGCTACTTCGCCTTCTCGATCGGAGAATCAAGCAGAGAGGCCCTGCTCACCTACATCGCCAACCAGAAGCAGCACCACAAGTCCACCGACTACAAGGGCGAAATGCGCGCGTACTTCCACAAGTACGGCATCGAGTGGGACGAACTGCATGTGTGGGACTGACGCATGACGAATCGCCTTTCTCCGCGCCCGCTTCCTCACTTCCCCCTCACCGCGCCCCCCAGCCACAGCGCCATCGCGCCCTGGACCGCTAAGCACAGCACGCCGAACAGCGCCGTCAGCAGGAACATCTGCGTGTTCGCCATCCTGCTCCGCGCCAGCCGCTGCATGACCGCGACGCAGCCCATCGCCATGCCGCCGATCGCCGCGATCGGCCAGAGCAACAGGAACCACCCCGCCGCGTCCTTGTTCGTTCCCGCGATCCACGCGCCGATCGCGCACACCGCGCACGGCAGCGCCACGCCCCACGCCAAGGGCGTCCACGCCGCCGGCACACCATTGATCGCCGGCTCCGCCGTCCCCCTCGTTTGTTCACCCCTGGGATCGCTCATTCCACCAGACTACTACGGCGCGAGATGCGACGAGCGCGGTCGGCGGCGCGATCACGGGACGCTGAGGACGGGTACAAGCTCGGCCACTCAAAAAGCAAAGCCCGCCGTGATTCACGACGGCGGGCTCAACTTAGAGGAGAGATTCAAGTTCCGTCATCCGCCTCGGCCCGGTCTTCTTATTCACCGGGCCGCCGCGTCAATGTCTAATTCCGCTCGGCCAGCCTCTCGGCGACCTTTTCCGTCACCTTTGACCACCGCCGGCGCGACTCAAACGCCGCGATGTCCGCGACGCTGGTCGCCTGCAGGAAGTCATACACCTTCTGACGGGCGCCGCTCCAGAACTTGTGGGCCGGGCAGGCTCGGTCATCCGAGCATTCGGCGTTGCCGAGCATGCACATCGGATGGACAACCGGATCATCCAAAGCCGCACAAAGGTCAAACAAATTGATCTCGGTCGCGGGCCTTGCAAGAGTTACGCCACCGCCCACGCCTCGCTGAGTCAAGACAATTCCGCGCTTGGAGAGGGCGTTGATGATCTTGGCCAAATAGGGCGCGGGGATATCGCCCGATTCTGCGATCTCTCGCACCAGCACGGGTTTACCACCAGCCGCCGCGATGTATCCGAGTGCCGTGACCGCGTATCCGACACCTTGACTCAGCATAAAACAAACTCCCCGGTGAACAATTGGAAGCCTACCAATTGTTGATCGGCATGTCAAGAGGTAGGCTCTGCAGTTTCGGCATCAGCACAGCCCTAAGTCCGAAAAACTGTGGGGCCTCACCCTCACCCAGCCGATCAGGGGGCGGTAACTTGACAGAATGGATGAAAATCGCAAAGATGTCCTTGCTGACCATTCGATCCACTATTCGACAGACAGGGTGATCAGCAGCACGAGGAGCGGTTCATGGCCACAGACGGCAGCACAGCGTCACATTCCCCGCACCAGGAAACCGGACCAATCGAGCGGTTCGTCTACGACGACGCCGTGGTTCGAAAGTTCATCTTCGCCTCGATCATCTTCGGAGTCGTGGCGTTCCTGGTGGGCGTTATCGCCGCGATTCAGCTGGCAATTCCCCCGGCATTGGCGTCCGTGAAGGCGCTGTCATGGCTGGAATTCCTGACGAACACTTCCTTTCTGAACTTTGGCCGAATCCGCCCGCTGCACACCAACGCCGCGATCTTCGCGTTCGCGGGCAACGCGCTCTTTGCCGCCATCTACTACTCCACGCAGCGTCTGTGCAAGACCCGCATGTGGTCCGACAAGCTGAGCAACCTGCACTTCTGGGGCTGGCAGCTCATCGTCGTGTGCGCCGCGGTCTCCCTTCCCCTGGGCATCACCCAGGGCAAGGAGTACGCCGAGCTTGAGTGGCCCGTTGACCTCATGATCGCGGTCGTCTGGGTCGCGTTCTTCGGCGTGAACTTCTTCATGACCCTCGCCAAGCGTCGCGAGCGTCACATGTACGTTGCCCTGTGGTTCTACATCGCGACCATCGTCACCGTCGCGATACTCCACGTCTTCAACAACCTCTCGCTCCCGCTGGGCCTGGTCGAGATGTTCAAGACCGGCCGCACCCCGCCGCTCGCCGATTGGTTCAAGAGCTGGTCGGTCTACTCGGGCGTGCAGGACGCCTTCATGCAGTGGTGGTACGGGCACAACGCCGTCGCGTTCTTCCTCACCACGCCGTTCCTGGGCCTGATGTACTACTTCCTGCCCAAGGCCGCTGAGAAGCCCGTCTATTCCTACCGCCTCTCGATCATCCACTTCTGGTCGCTCGTCTTCATCTACATCTGGGCCGGCCCGCACCACCTCCACTACACCGCTCTCCCGCAGTGGGCCAGCACGCTCGGCATGCTCTTCTCCGTCATGCTCTGGATGCCCTCGTGGGGCGGCATGATCAACGGCCTGCTCACCCTCCGCGGCGCCTGGAACAAGGTCGCCGCCGACCCCATCCTCAAGTTCTACGTCGTCGGCATCACCTTCTACGGCATGTCGACCTTCGAGGGCCCGATGCTCTCGGTCAAGAGCGTCAACTCACTCTCCCACTACACCGACTGGACCATCGCGCACGTCCACGCCGGCGCCCTCGGCTGGAACGGCCTGCTGACCTTCGGCATGGCCTACTGGCTCGCGCCTCGCCTCTTCCAGGCTCCGATCTGGAGCAAGAAGCTCGTCGCCGCCCATTTCTGGCTCGCCACCATCGGCATCGCCCTCTACGTCCTCGGCATCTACACCGGCGGCATCACCCAGGGCCTCATGTGGCGCGCCTTCGACGAGACCGGGCGTCTCCAGTACCCCGACTTCGTCGAAACCGTCATGACCCTCATGCCCTTCTACTGGATCCGCGTCATCGCCGGTCTCATGTACCTCACCGGCGGCATCCTCTGCCTCCTCAACCTCACGATGACCTGGATGGCCCGCCCGGCCAAGTACGAAGAAACCGTCCACGAGGCCCCCGCCCTCGGCGCGGTCTTCGTCGATCCGCCCCCGCAGCCCTCGGAAATCACCGCGAGCATCGAGTGGGCCAAGGACGTCGACAAGAAGTACATCAAGGGCTGGTTCCACCGCGTGTGGGAGCGCAAGCCCGCCAAGTTCACCATGTGGGTGCTGATCGCGATCTTCTCCGCCTCGCTCTTCGAGATCATCCCGACGTTCCTCATCAAGAGCAACGTCCCCACCATCGCCAGCGTCCAGCCCTACACCCCGCTCGAATTGGCCGGCCGTGACATCTACATCTCCGAAGGCTGCTACAACTGCCACTCGCAGATGATCCGCCCGATCTGGGCCGAAACCCGCCGCTACGGCGAATACAGCAAGCCCGGCGAGTTCGTCTACGACCATCCGTTCCAGTGGGGCTCGCGCCGCATCGGTCCTGATCTGGCCCGCGAAGGTGGCCGTCAGAGTCACGACTGGCACGTCCGCCACCTGGAGAACCCGCGTCAGCTGATCGGCGACTCGATCATGCCCGGGTACCCGCATCTCTTGAAGGACACGATCGACTTCGACACCATCCAGGCCCGCGTCGACGCCATGGCGATGCTGGGAGTGCCGTACGGCGACCTGGTCCAGAAGGGCAAGGCCACCGAGGCCGCCAAGGCGCAGGCGAAGGAACTTGCCGAGGCCCTGGTGACTCAAAAGGGCTATGCCGACATGGGTGACAAGAAGATCATCGCGCTCGTCGCATACCTGCAGCGCCTGGGCACGGACATCAGCAAGCCGCCGCCGGCCGAGCCCGCCAAGGCCGCCGCTTTCGCAGGAGACCGCAAGTGAGCGAGCTTATCAGCCACTTCAAGCTCACCACCTATCCCATTGTTGCGCTCGTGATTTTCCTCATTGTCTTCGGCATGGTCTGCTGGCAGGCGTTCAAGCCTTCCCAGCGAGCCGATATGGAGCGCAACGGCTCCATTCCGCTCAGCGACGACTGATCGACCTCATCCTCGAACAAACTCCCCGCCCTCGATGGGCGGCCGCAGGAGCCACGCATGGCTGTCAAGGACTTCCTCAGCGACCACGAATACGACGGCATCCGCGAGTACGACAACCCGACGCCGGGTTGGTGGCACGCGATCTTCATCGCGACCATCGCGTTCTCGTTCTTCTACTTCATCTATTGGGAACTCAACCCCCGCGCCTCGACGCCGCAGTCCCGCTGGGCCGCCGCCCAGACCGCCGAATACAAGCGCATCTTCAGCTCCGTGGGCGATCTCCAGAACGACGAGGCCACCATCCTCAAAATGATGGCCAACGAGCAGATGCTCAACGTCGCGCAGGGTTTCTTCCAGTCCACCTGCATCAACTGCCACGGCAAGGACGGCGGCGGCCTGAACGGCGTCAACCTCACCGACGAGAACTACAAAAACGTCAAGAAGCTGGATGACATCTTCAACGTCATCACCAACGGCGCCAACTCCGGCGCCATGCCCAGCTGGAAGAACCAGTTCAGTCAGAACGAACGTGTCATCCTCGCGGCCTACGTCGCCAGCCTCCGCGGAACCAAGCCCGCAGCCCCCAAGGCACCCGAAGGCGACCCGATCCCGCCCTGGCCCAAGCCCACGAAGTAAGGGCCTCAAGCCGCGTGCGTGATCCGCGACATGAAGCCCCTTACGATCGGAGCCAGAAATGTCAGCTGCTCCCAAGCAATCCACCCCCGCCAGCACCGCGCCGAACGGGGACCTGCTGATCCTTTCGACACTCAACGACGACGGCTCGCGGCGCTGGCTCAAGCCACGCCCGAGCCCGGGCAAGTTCTGGCACGCCCGCCGGGCCGTCGCCTACTTCCTCATCGCTCTCTTCACCGCCATTCCCTACATCACCATCAACGGTAAACCCGCCGTCCTTCTCGACATCATCGCCCGCCGATTCACCATCCTGGGCTACACCTTCCTCCCCACCGACACACTGCTGCTCGCCTTCACGCTCCTCATCATCGGCCTGGGCATCTTCCTTTTCACCGCGATCATGGGACGCGTCTGGTGCGGCTGGGGATGCCCCCAGACCGTCTACATGGAGTTCGTCTTCCGCCCCATCGAACGCTTCTTTGAAGGCACACCGGGACGCACCAGGAAGGGCTGGCTTCAGCACTCTCCCGCCCGCAAGTTCCTCAAGGTCGCCGTCTACTTCCTCGTCTCCTGCTATCTCGCGCACACCTTCCTTGCCTACTTCGTGGGCGTCGAGCAGCTCAGGTACTGGGTCACACGCTCGCCCGCCGATCACCCCACCGCCTTCGCCGTGATGGCCATCGTCACCGCCCTCATGATGTTCGACTTCACGTTCTTCCGCGAGCAGACCTGCCTCGTCGTCTGCCCCTATGGCCGATTCCAGTCCGCCCTCATCGATCGCCAGTCCCTCATCGTCGCCTACGACAAGAACCGCGGCGAGCCCCGCGGCAAGAAGCCCGCCGCCCCGACCGGCGACGTCAGCCTCAAGGTCATCGGAGACTGCGTCGATTGCAGCCTCTGCGTCCAGACCTGCCCCACCGGCATCGATATCCGCAACGGCCTGCAGATGGAGTGCGTCCACTGCACCCAGTGCATCGACGCCTGCGACTCCGTCATGGCCAAGCTGAAACGCCCGCTCGGCCTGATCCGCTACGCATCCCAGGCCGAGATCGCCGGCGAGCCGCGCCGCTTCGTCCGACCTCGCATCATCGTCTACCCGCTCATTCTCTGCGTCCTCATAACGGGGTTCGTCATCACCCTGCTCACCCGCACGCCCTTCACCGCCACGCTCCTCCGCACCCGCGGTGCGCCGTTCATGGAACTCGCCGACGGCACGATCGGCAACAACGCCCGCCTCAAGCTCGTCAACCGCGAGGAACAGGCCGTGAAGCTCCAGGTCGTCCCGCTCGACGGCGCCAACATCAAGATCGAGGCCACGGACCTCACGCTCGGCCCCAGCGAAATCCGCGAATTCCCCATCGTCATCTCCGTCGCACGCGGAAAATTCTCGCTCGGAAAGGCGACCGCAACGCTTAAGATCAGCGGCGGGAAGGACACCGAGCTGCTCCGCACCTTCCAGCTTGTCGGCCCGGGCTCGATGCACGACGACGCCAGCCGCAAGGCCGAGGAGCCCGATCAGCCCGCCGTCAAGAATCCCGCCGAGCATGGCCAGCACGACAAACACGACGAGGCACCCAAGGAACAGCCCCACTGATGAGCGAACGAGCCCCCGCCAAGCAGGTCAAGAACTACCTCTGGCCGTGGGCCATCTTTGTGCTCTTGGGCGCAAACATGGTGGTGGTCGCGATCACCGTCTACGCGTCGCAGCGCTCCCGCTCGCCCGTCGAGAGTGATTACTACCAGAAGGCCCTGCATTGGGACGACTCCGCGCGTCAGCAGGCCGTCAACACAGCTCTCGGCTGGAAACTGACGCCCTCAATCACCAAGTCCGCGACCGGCGCGGACATAACCATCGCGCTCATCGACGGCAAGGGCGAGCCCATCCGCACCTGCAAGATCTCGATCGAGGCCTTTCCATTCGCCGATCCGAACCAGAAACTCGACTCGACGATCGACGTCTCCGACGCCGAATCGCTCACGACCTCCATGGCGATCGATCGCCCCGGGCTCTGGCGTCTCTCGTTCGTCGTTGACGCGGGCGGCGCTCGCTTCACCCAGCAGCAGGACATCGAGCGTTCCGAGCACGGCGGCTTCGAGATCTTCCTCCCCAACAAGCTCGGAGGCCGCCCGTGATCGCCACGCTCTCAGGCGTGCTGGCCGCCAGCCTCCTGGGCAGCCTGCACTGCGCGGGGATGTGCGGGCCGCTCGCCGCCATCGCCAGCGCCCCTTCCGCTCCCGTGCAGGTCACGCGCGATCAGACGCCGCTCCGTCGCCACCTGGCCGCCGAACTCTCGCTCGCCACGATCTACAACCTCGGGCGACTCGCCGCCTACGCCGCCCTGGGCGCGATCGCGGGCTCGCTCGGACGCGTGCTCGAACTCGGCGGGGCGCTCGTCGGCGTGCAACGCGTCGCCGCCATCGTCAGCGGCCTGGTCCTCATCCTCGCCGGGCTCATCGTCGCCGCGCAGTGGTTCGGCCTTTCAAAGTCCGCGTTCTCGCTCCCCAAGGGGCTGACGAGCAAGCTCTCCCGCATCCACGCCACGGCGTCGCGTCTGCCCGCCGCCGTTCGCGCCGCGGTCATCGGGCTTCTCTCCGCCGCGCTCCCCTGCGGCTGGCTCTACGCCTTCGTCACCGCCGCCGCCGGCACCGCGCACCCGCTCGACGGCGCGCTCGTCATGACCGCGTTCTGGCTGGGCACCGTGCCCGTGATGACCAGCGTGGGCGTGGGCATCCGCCGCCTCGCCGCCCCGCTCCGCCGCCATGTGCCGATCGCCACCGCGATCGTCATGATCGTCGCCGGCGTCGCCTGCGTGGGCTGGCGTTCGTGGCCCATTCTCTCCCGCCCCGCCGCCGAACCAACTTGCCCTTTGTGTCATCCGGAGTGATCGTGTGACCGTCGTCGCCGAAAGCACGATCAGCCCTCCCGCCGCGCGCGTGGCGTGCTCGCACTGCGCCCTGGATGTCCCCTCAGGGCTCGTTGCCCATGGCCGCGAACTCCAGTTCTGCTGCCACGGCTGCGAAACCGCGTACTCCATCATCCACTCCTGCGGCCTGGACAAGTACTACGCAATCCGCGATCGCCTTGACGCACAGGCCTCCGCTCCCGTCAAGTCCACCGATCGCTCCTACGCCGAGATGGACGATCCCGCGTTCCACGCCATCCACGTCACGAGCCCCGCCGAGAATCAGCTCCGCACCGAGCTCCTCCTCTCGGGAATCCACTGCGGCGCGTGCGTGTGGCTGGTCGAACGTCTCCCCAAACTCGCCGATGGCGTGATCGAGGCCCGCCTCAACATGCGCCGCGCCAGCGTCGATCTCCGCTGGGAACCCGCCAAGATCTCGCTCTCAAAGATCGCCCGAACGCTCGACGCCATCGGCTATCCGCCCAACCCCGCGCGCGGCAGCGGCAACCGCCAGCGCCTCATCGCCGAGGATCGCCGCCAGCTCGTCCGCATCGGTGTTGCCGGCGCTTGTTTCGGCAACGTCATGCTCCTCGCCGTGTGCCTCTACGCCGGCCTCTTTTCCGGCATGGACCCGGCCCACACCCGCTACTTCCGCTGGCTCTCGCTGGGCTTCTCCGCGATCTCGCTCGCGTGGCCCGGCCGCGTTTTCTTCACCAGCGCCTGGGCCGCCCTCAAGACCCGCACCCCCCACCTCGACGTACCCATCACGCTCGCGCTCGTGGTCGGCGCGATCTGGAGCGTCTATTGCACCATCGCCGGCGTCGGCGACGTTTATTTCGACTCGCTCAGCGCCCTGGTCTTCATCCTTCTCACCGGGCGCTACGTTCAGACCCGACAGCAGCGTCGCGCCTCAGACGCGGTCACCGAACTCTTCGCCCTCACGCCCTCGGTCGCGCGCCGCGTCACGGGCGGCGGCGTCGCCGATGTCCCCGTCGAGGCGCTCGTCGCCGGTGAAACCGTCGAAGTCCGCCCCGGCGAGACCTTTCCCGTCGACGGCGTGATCCTCTCGGGCGACACCGAGGCCGACCTGTCTCTCATGACCGGCGAATCGCATCCGATCGCTCTGCACGCGGGCGATCGGTGCGTCGCCGGTTCCATCAACCTCACCTCCACCGTCCGCGTCCGCGTCGAGGCGACCGGCGAATCGACCAAGGTCGGACGCCTGCTCCATCTCGCCGAGGACGCCTCCGCCCGCAAGGCGCCGATCATCCAGCAGGCCGACCGCCTCTCCAAGTACTTCAACATCGGCATGCCCATCGCCGGACTGGTCGGCGGCATCGCGTGGAGTTTCATCGACCCCTCGCAGGCCGTCGAACGCGCCGTCGCGCTCCTCGTCGTCACCTGCCCGTGCGCCCTGGGCCTCGCCACCCCGCTGACCTTCACGATCGCAGCCGGTCGCGCCGCACGCCGCGGCATGATGATCAAGGGCGGCGAAGCGATCGAACTCCTGACCCGCCCGGGCGTGATCTACCTCGACAAGACAGGCACGCTCACCGAAGGCCGCCCCGGCGTCACCGCCTGCACCGGCGACCCGTCGCTCCGCCCGCTGATCGCGGCGCTCGAAAAGCACTCGAACCACCCCCTCGCCCTGGCGATCGCGCGCGAGTTCGACGATTCCCGCACCCACGAAGTCTCCGACCTCCGCAACACCATCGGCGGCGGGCTCGAAGCCGTCGTCGATTCGCGCCCGCTGGCCGTCGGCTCGCCCGCGTTCCTCCAATCGCTCGGCGTTCCCTTCGATGCCGCCGCGAGCGAGACCGCCCGCACGATCGCGGAGAGCGGCGACACACCCGTCGCGGTCGCGCTCGAAGGCAAGCTCGCGGCGTGGATCTCGCTGGGCGACCGCATCCGCCCCGACGCCAAGGCGACCATCGACGCGATCCACGCCGCAGGCTGGCGCGTCGCGGTCCTTTCGGGCGATCATCCTTCGCTCGTCGCCCGCGTCGCCCGGGAACTCGGCATCGCCGAAGCCCGCGGCGGCCTCTCGCCCACCGACAAGCTCGACATCGTCCGCGAGAAGCAGTCCGGCTCGACCGTCTTCGTGGGCGACGGCGTGAACGACACCGCCGCGCTCGCCGCCGCCGACGTGGGCATCGCCGTGGGTGGCGGCGCCGACGCCAGCCGCTCCGCCGCGAGCGTCTACATGACCCGCACCGACCTTTCCGGCGTCGTCGAATTGCTTGAGGGCTGCCGGAAGACCATGAACACCATCCGCGGCAACCTCCGCGTCAGCCTGGTCTATAACATTCTGGCGGTCGCGGGCTCGATGGGCGGCATGGTGTCGCCCCTCCTGGCCGCGTTCATCATGCCCCTCAGCTCGCTGACAGTGCTGTCGATCGCGATGAAGTCCAGGACGTTCAACACCGAGAAGGTCGGAGGTCCGCGATGAGCGTGCTCTACGTTGTGGTCCCGCTGGCGATCGTGCTCGCCGCCGCCGCCGTGTGGGGGTTCATCTGGGCCACGCGCCAGGGCCAATACGACGACCTCGACACCCCGGCCCACCGCATGCTCCACGACGACGAGGATTGAAGCGTTCACGATGCGATCTGAAGAGACGCACATCGCACTCTCTTCACTCCGTCTCTTCGCCTCTTCTACGATCCTCCATGCTCGATTCCCTGAAGGCCCAACTCTGCGAGCTCCACCAATCCCTGCCCCGCCAGGGGCTCGTCGCATGGACCAGCGGCAACATCTCCGCACGCGATCCCGCCACCGGCCTGGTCGTCATCAAGCCGTCCGGCGTGCGCTACGAACACCTGCGCCCCGAGCACCACGTCGTCCTCGATCTCTCGGGCAAGGTCATCGAGTCCGATCTCAAGCCATCGTCCGACACCGCCAGCCACCTCTACATCTACCGCGCCCGCCCCGACGTTTTCGGCATCGTGCACACGCACTCGCCCTACGCAACCGCGTTCGCAGCCCACGCAAGACCTATCCCCTGCTGCCTCACCGCCATCGCCGATGAATTCGGAGGCGACATCCCCTGCGCCGGCTTCGCCATGATCGGCGGCGAGGAAATCGGCGCCCAGGTCGTCACCAACATCGGCAAATCGCCGTCAATCCTGCTCCAGCAGCACGGCGTGTTCGCGATCGGCAAGTCCGCCGAGGCCGCCGTCAAGGCCGCCGTGATGACCGAGGACGCCGCACGCACCGTCATGCTCGCGATGTCGCTCGGCACCCCGCCGCGCCTGCCACAGGCCGACATCGACCGCCTGCACAAGCGATACACGACGGACTACGGCCAGCGCTGACGAATCGGCTCACACGAACGTGCCACGGTCCTGTGTTCAGGCCCGCGCTCACCACTTCCACAACTTGACCTTGATCTCCTCGCCGTCCTTGCCGCTTCCGCCGTACGTCACCCACTGGCCGTCTCTCTTCACCATCACGTTCACGACCACGTTCCGGTTCGGACGCTTCCAGCCTCCCTCGCTCGACTTCACGCAGATCGTCGCTTCCTTCCCGCTCGACGCCGCGGCGTACGTGGTCAGCAGGTACTCGCCCTTCTTGAATCCCCAGCCTTCGCCGGCATCCTCATACAGCGTACCGCTCGCCTTGCCGTCCTTGTCCAGCACGACGTACAGCGTCAGCGGATCGAGCGGCTTTTCATCCGCGTACTCCATCGCCGGCCCGGTCGGAAGGATGCAGCCCTCCTTCAGGAACACCCGCGCCACTTCCGAATCTACCGCCGAAAGCGCCTCGTTCATCGGCGCCCATTCGCCCCTAGGCATCACGATCGCCTTGCCGCCCTCGCGTGCCGGCTGCGTGCCGACTAGGAGCGCGTCGCCGATCAGGAACGAATCGTCCTCCGCCCGCAGCGAGCGATTCTTCGGGTCCGCGAAGAACAGCGGCCTGGCCACCGGCAACCCGGTCGTCGCCGCCTCGTGGAACAGCGTGTAGTAGTACGGGAGCAGGCGATACCGCATCGTGATCGCTTCGCGGCACGTCTCCTCAACCTGCGTGCCAAACGCCCACGGCTCCTTGTCGATGTTCCCCTTGGCCGTGTGACCGCGAGAGAACGGCATGAGCGCACCGAACCCCATCCAGCGCCCGAAGAGCTTCCCTTCTTCGCCCTTGGGCCCGTTGCCGTCAAACCCGCCGATGTCCGGCCCGACGAAAGGCTGCCCCGACAGGCCCAGGTTCAGCGCCATCGGCACCGAGTCCGCCAGGTGCTCCCAATCCGCCTTGTTGTCCCCGGTCCACGACGCCGCGTACCGGTGGCTCCCCATGTACCCCGCGCGCGACAGGACGAACGGCCGCTTCTCCGGGTTCGCCTCCATGATCCCCTCGCGCGTCGCCTTCACCATCAGCATGCCGTACACGTTGTGGAACCTCGCGTGCGGCCCGGGCCCGCCCAACTCCGCGTCCGCCCGGTGCACGTTGTCCTCCGGCATCGTCTTGGTCTGCACGTTGAACACCGCCGGCTCGTTCATGTCGTTCCACACGCCGTCGATGCCCGTCGCCATGAAGTCCTTGTACAGCCCCGACCACCACGTCCGCGTCTCGCGCCGCGTGTAATCCGGGAACACGCACCAGCCCGGCCAGACCTCGCCCTGGTACGTCGTGCCGTCCGCACGCTTCACCCACGCGTCGATCGCTGTGCCACTCTCGTACACCGAGTAACCGCCCGCCGGATGCTTGGCCTTCTCCGCCCCGATGCCAGGGTCGATCATCCACACCGTGTGGAAGCCGAGCTTGTGCAGGTCCGCGTTGTGCCGCGTCGGGTTACTGAACTTCACCGGGTCGAACGTGAAGCACATGTACTTGTTCATGTAGTCGATGTCGTGCCAGATCACGTCGCACGGGATATCCCGCGAGCGGAACCCGCCCGCGATCTCCATCACCCGCGTGTCCGGCTCATACGAGTACCGGCACTGGTGATACCCGATCGCCCACTTCGGCGGCATCTCGATCCGCCCGGTCAACTCGCCCAGCGCCTTCACCACGTCCTGCGGCGTGCCCCGCTCGATCACGATCACCGGGAACGACGGCCCGACCGCTCGGAACACGATCTCCCCGCCGTTGTCGTTCACGCTCGTCAGGTCGATCTCGCACCGATACGTCGTGTCCGCCAGCACGCCAAACGCCGTCCCGTCCGCGCGAACTCCCAGCACCCACGGGTGCGACTTGTACAGCGAGGGCGAATCGCTCCCATAGCCGTACGCGTCGGTGTTCCAGCACTCGACCCGCCGCCCGTTGCGCAGCAGCGGCCCGCCCACCTCGCCCGTTCCATACAGGCTCGTCCCCGCGCCCACGCGAATCTTGGCCGTTTGCCTCCCGTTCTCGACCGAGAACAAGGGCGACGCCGCGGTCCCGGGCGTCCCGCCGCGAGCCGCCCGAGGGCTCTGCAGCGCCATCGACGGCAGGGCGTCGCTCGCCGCGCTCTTGCTGGCGTAGTAGCACACGACGTTGTCGGCGTTGCTGAGCTGCTCCATGTATCGGCCGTCGCCCAGCTCCGTTCCCCGCACGCCCGTCGCGCAGCCGGCCAGGCCCAAGATCGCCACGCCGATCGCAAGCCCGCATGCCATCCTCACGACGCCCGCCGGCATCCGATTGGCCCAGTTGTTCCCGCCGACGACGATGAGGTCATTCAGTCGCATGGATTCGCTCCTGAGAAGGTGTGTGCCTGAGCGCGGAGCATATCCGCCCCATCTTCACCCGTCCGAAAATCAATGAGCGTGTCCGGCTTGCAGATTCTCTTCTCCACACCGCCCGCGCGTGATACCCTTTGTTTTCGAGCCCATTTCACCGCAAACAGGAGCCGCCTGATGCGCGCCCGCCGCCCGCTGGTTGTCACCGCCGCCACGCTCGCCGCACTCGCCGGCGCCGCCGCACCATCGCTGGCCGGCAACGACAATCCCGTCATCCTCCAGTGGTTCGAGGCCAAGTGGACCGACATCGAGCGCCGCACGCCCGACTTCTTCCTCGCCGGGTACGGTGCTGTCTGGCTCCCGCCACCCTCCAAGGCCTCTGCCAGCAACTCCGCGGGCTACGACGTCTTCGATCGCTTCGATCTCGGCAAGCCCTCGTCCCAGACCGCCTACGGCACGGAGAACTACTTCCGCGCCGTCATCTCCGAGCTCCACCAGGCCAACGGCCTCATCTACATCGACGCCATTCTCAACCACTGCTCCACGCGCCAGACTAGCGCATCCTTCCAATCCCAGGGCGGCTATCCCGGCTTCTGGATGGCGCCCGCAACCCCGCCGGTCAACAAGCAGCCCACCGACGACTGGGGCGATTTCCACGCCGGCACCTCCGGCGGCTACTACCAATCCGAAAACCCCAGCGGCGCGCGCTACGACCTCTACAAGGGCGATCTCGTCGCGCTCATCGACATCGCCCAGGAATCCAACAACCAGTTCATCCGCCAGCCCGTCGCCAGCGGCAATCCGCTCAACATCCCCGCCGGCTCGATCTACAACAAGCCCGACGCCGGCAACGCCCGCTTCTATCCCGACCAGTCGCTCGCGCCCATGAGCGTGAACAACCCCGGCACCTACCGCAACCCCGGCGCGAACAACTTCTCGTTCTATCCCTTCAACACCACCACGCCCCTCGCGGGTGACGCCGTCACCGACAACACCACCGGCCTGCTCATGCGCTGGGTGCAGTGGCTGATGGACGAGCACCACGTCGACGGCTTCCGCTTCGACGCCATGAAGCACATCCCCAGTTGGTTCTGGGACACCTACATCGATTCCACGCTCTCCATGCGCCGCGTCAAGCCCTCCGGCGCCCGCGTCACGCCCTACACCTTCGGCGAAACGGTCGACTCCAACTCCTTCACCTACGACAACTTCATCCGCAAGCCCAACAACAACAGCAGCCAGCCCTGGCGCGCCGGCGATTCCTTCGGAAACCGCGACGCCCTCGACATCAACGGCTCGGGCTCCCTCCGCGACCTCGTCGGGCAGAACGGCTTCGGCTCCTGGCTCACGCCCCTCAACAACCACCTCGACAACGCCGACGGCTCCAACGACGGCACGCTCGGCGTCAACCACACCTACTCCCACGACAACGGCACCGCCGGCAACGGCTCCTCCGCCCCCCCCGACCCCACCCTCCGACAGCAGGGCATCTTCGCCAACGCCTACATCCTCATGCGCACCGGCACCGCCAACATCTATCACAACGCCCGCGGCATCTCCCGCTCCTCCGGCTTCTGGCCGCGCCAGGGAATCAACATCGCCCTCGGCGTCGATCCCGCCTCCAACGCCTCGCTCCCCCACATCACCACGCTCGTGCAGCTCCACAACTGGGTCGGCCGCGGCGAGTTCAACGTCATCAACAGCACCGACACCGTCAACCCCTCGCTCGACGACGTGATCGTCTTCGAACGCCGCACCAACACGGGCTCGGGCTACTCCGGCAACTGCCTCGTCGGGTGCAACGACCGCTACGACGCGGGCTACCAGGAGCGCAACGTCGCCACGAGCTTCCCCGTCGGAACGCGCCTCATCGAGTACACCGGCAACGCCGCCGACGCCACCGTCGATCCCTCGGGCCAGATCAGCGAGGTCCTCACCGTCGGCGCAAACCAGCGCGTGACCATCCGCGTCCCCAACAACAAGTCCACCGCCGCCGAGCACAACCGCGGCTATGTCGTCTACGCCCCCGCGATCCCCAGCGGCACACTCACCGTCACGCCCGCCGCCTCGACCCTCCCCGCCGACTCCGCCGCCACCAGCAGCGTCCGTCGCCGCAACGCCGCCATCCCGGTCGTTTCCGCGAGCACCTTCACCATCCAGCTCGCCACGACGAGCGGCGATCCCGGCGCGGGCAACAACGACAACGCCGACGACAACGCCGTCTTCCGCATCGACCAGGGCTTCCGCGACTACAACGGCAACGGCATCACCGACATCGGCGACGACAACGCCGTCATCCCAGGCTACGAGCAGTTCGTCACCGTCCACCAGCCTCTGGCCGGCACCAACAACTCCAGCGGCCAGTACGCCCAGACGATCACAACCTCGTCCCTCTCCGAAGGAATTCACTACATCTCCGTCATCGCCTTCCGCAAGCGCAACGCCAACGAGGGCGCGCTCTACCGCGAGTTCCGCTCCGTGATCTACGTCGACCGCTCCGGCCCATCGATGACACTCGTCCCGCCCGCGCCGATCACCACCAGCTCCGCCCTCTTCTACGCAAACGCCAACGACCGCACCGCGACCAAGGTCCACCTGATCGCGAACCTGCCCACCAATTCCGACCCCGTCGCCGCCGCCACGAGCATCAACATCGCCAACCGCGAGGATCGCTTCTCGTGGTACCGCACGCTCTCGGGGCTCTTCCACGGCCTCAACCGCATCACGATCGTCGCCTTCGAGGAATCCGGCAACGTCTCCGTCACCGACAACTTCGTCTTCGCCGATCTCTGCCCCGCCGACATCAACGACGACGGCTTCATCAACGGCGACGACTACGACGCCTTCGCCTCCGCCTTCGATTCCGCCGACCCAGCCGCCGATTTCAACCACGACGGCTTCGTCAACGGCGATGACTACGACGCCTTCGCCAGCTCCTTCGAGGCGGGGTGCTGACCGTGCAAACCACAAGGACACATCCGATGAAAACACACAACGTGCGGACCCTCGGCCTCGCCGCGATCGTTGCGGCCGCGGCGGGGAATGCGGCCAGCGCGCAGACTACCACCGTCTACGACCTTCGGAACAACCTGCCGGGAGTTCAGGGCGCGAACCTGCGGGTGAGTGCGATGGAAGACACCCAGTCGACCTTCGACTCGGATGTCGCCATCAACTTCGCGGGCGACGGACGGGCCGTCAACTGGCTGGAGGTCTATTTCGTGACGCAGAACGCCGCAGGAACCCCCAATGGCTGGAACCCTGCGGTCATGGACTTCAGGATCACCGGTCGCTACGGCGGAACTGCTTCCTACGCAGCGAACCCCTACAACCCGACCGGCCCCAACGACTGGGCGCTGTTGTTCGATACTCCGTCCAACACCGCCTGGCTCACGCCCATCTACACAAGCAGCGGCTACAACGTCTACCGAGGCGAGTTCCTGTTCCCAACGATGAACACCACTCCCGGCCACGAATACACCCTCACATGGAGTGGTCTTGGGAACACGACCGCGGCGGGAAAGATGTTCCTCCTCTTCTCCAACGACTCTGCGGGCTCCTTCGGTGCTTCGAGTGATTGGAGATGGCTCAGCGGCCAGTCTCCGATCTCCCTCACCGCCGCCGGCGCGCCCTTCCCAACCGTCGCCGCCCGCATCGGCTACGTGTGCAGCGCCGACTTCAACCTCGACGGGTTCGTGAACGGCGACGACTACGACGCCTTCGCCTCGCTCTTTGAATCCGGCGACATCGGCGCGGACGTCAACCACGACGGCTTCGTCAACGGCGATGACTACGACGCCTTCGCCAGCTCCTTCGAGGCGGGGTGCTGACCGTGCAAACCACAAGGACACATCCGATGAAGACACACACCTCGCGGACCCTCGGCCTCGCCGCGATCGTCGCGGCCGCGGCGGGGAATGCGGCCAGCGCACAGACCACCACCGTCTACGACCTTCGGAACAACCTGCCGGGAGTGCAGGGCGCGAACCTGCGGGTGAGTGCGATGGAGGATTCGCAGAGCACGGCAGATACGAACGTTGCGATCAACTTCATTGGGGACGGACGCGCTGTCAACTGGCTTGAGGTGTATTTCGTTGGTCAAAGTCCCTCAGGCACCCCAAACGGATGGGTACCCAGCAACATGGATTTCAGATTGACCGGCCGCTATGAAGGCACGGCGTCCTATGTAGTGAATCCACTGAGTCCCACTGACCAAGAGGATTGGGTGCAGGTCTTCGATGCCCCGGTAAACACGAACTGGGCCACGTCGATCTACGCGAGTAGCGGATACAACGTGTACCGTGGTGAGTTCTTGTTCCCAACTATGAGTACGATCGCTGGCAAAGAGTACAGCATAACCTGGAGTGGGTATGGCGGCTTCTATGCAGCTGGCCGCCTCTACCTCCTCTTCTCCAGCAACTCCGCTGGTTCCTTCGGCGCTACGAACGACTGGCGTTGGGCTTTCGGTGGAACACCGCAATCACTCGCCGCCGCCGGCGCTCCGTTCCCGACCGTCGCGGCCCGCATCGGCTACGTGTGCGGCGCCGACTTCAACCTCGACGGCTTCGTGAACGGCGACGACTACGACGCCTTCGCCTCGCTCTTTGAATCCGGCGACATCGGCGCGGACGTCAACCACGACGGCTTCGTCAACGGCGATGACTACGACGCCTTTGCCAGCGCCTTCGAATCCGGCTGCTGATGGCCTTCATGCCACGGACCTGTCCTCAGGACTGTGCTCTCGGGTGGCCCGGCGCTTCCCGCCGGTCGTGGCATTCTCTTCATTTGGCCATTTGGCGATCTCGGTCTTACCGTGCCACCGCCGCGACCTCGACGTCGACGCCCATCGCCTTGAGCGCGTCCACCGCGTTCTTCTCCACGCCGTCGTCGACGATGATCACGTCGACCTCGTTGATCTCGCCGAAGAACTCCACGGCCTTGACGCCGAACTTGCTGCTGTCGACGACGACGTAGACCTTCTCCGCCAGGTCCATCATGCGCCGCTTGATCGACGCGTGCTCGTCCGCCGTCACCGACAGGCCGCGCTCCAGGTCGATGCCCTGGCACGAGACAAAGGCCTTCTTGATGTTGAACTTCGCCAGGAACTGCTCGGCGACCGGGCCGACCATGGACCGCGACGGACCGTCCATCATCCCGCCGCACAGGAACACGCGGACGCGACCGCGATCCATCAGCGACGACGCGACCGCGATCGAGTTGGTCACGACCGTCACCGCGATGTTGGGCAGATCACGCGCCACGGCCTGGGCGGTCGAACTCGCATCGAGCGCTATCACGTCGCCCTCGATGATGTGACGCGCCGCGACGTGCGCGATCGCCCGCTTCTCCAGCGTCTGCACCGCCTCGCGGATCTCGAGCGGCGTCTCATGGCGATCATCGCCGAGCGGCACTGCGCCGCCGTGCGTGCGCCGGAGCTTGCCCTCGCCGTCGAGCTTCTCCAGATCGCGCCGGATCGTCTCTTCGGTGACCGCGAACTCGCGCGCGAGCTGCGCCACCCGCACCGCGCCCCGTTCCAACACGCGTGTCACGATCGCCTGATGACGTTCGGCAGCCAGCATTCAAGCCTCCCGGCACCCGTGCGTTTGGGATGCCACAATGCGGTCAACATCCAATCCGGACTTCTGCGATTCTATGGCAAAACCAGACACGTGTACAGGTTTTTCGCAGATTGATCGTCCGACCTCCTCCCGACCCTTTCATGCACCGTGTACCCTTGCGCTCCCGCCGCCCAACCGGCCCCGAATCGACCTCAATCCCCAAGGAACGCTCGATGGCCCGCACCCCGAATGTCCTCCTGGTCGCCAGCGGCGACCTCCGTGAGTCCGCCAATCGTGTTTGCTGGCCCGCCCAGCACCAGATGGAGCAGGCGATCGCGGCCGCCGTCGCCGGGCAGGGTCGAAAGCTCGTCCGGGCCCACCCGATCGACGCCGCCCGCGGGCACGGCTTCATCGCCTCCCAGCGCGAAGGCATCGACCTCTTCAAGTCGATCGATCCGAAGGCGCCGCTGATCGTCGCCGAGGCCGTGTGGCAGTATTCCCAGCACGTCCTGCCCGGCCTCATGTTCCACCAGGGCCCGATCCTCACGATCGCGAACTGGTCGGGCCAGTGGCCGGGCCTGGTCGGCATGCTCAATCTCAACGGCTCGCTGAAAAAAGCCGGCGTGGCATTCTCCACGCTGTGGAGCGAATCGTTCGACGACGACTGGTTCAACCGCAACCTCTCCACATGGCTGCGCACCGGCCGCGTTTCGCATCGCGCCGCCCACGTCGCGCCCATCAACCGCATCGCGCTCCCCGCCAAGTTCGGCAAGCTCGGCGACAAGCTCGCGGCCTCGCTCCGCTCGAGCAAAGCCATCCTCGGCGTTTTCGACGAGGGTTGCATGGGCATGTACAACGCCATCATCCCCGACGAGCTCCTCGCGCCGCTCGGCGTGTTCAAGGAACGCCTCAGCCAGTCGGCGCTCTACGCCGCGTCGATGCAGGTCCCCGACGCCGAAGCCCGCGCGGTATGCGACTGGTTCGTCAAGAAGGGCATGCGCTTCAACTTTGGCCCGAATCCCGAAGCCGATCTCACGGAAGACCAGGTCCTCACCCAGTGCCGCATGTACGTCGCCGCCCTGCGCATCGCCGACGAGTTTGGCTGCGATGCGATCGGCATCCAGTACCAGCAGGGTCTGAAGGACTGCCTGCCCGCGTCCGATCTCGTCGAGGGCGCGCTCAACGACTCGGTCCGCCCGCCCGTGCGTTCGCTCCGCACAGGCAAAGTCATCAACGAGGGAAAACCGCTCACGCACTTCAACGAGGTCGACGAGTGCGCCGGCCTCGACGGCCTGCTCACCAACCACGTCCACAGCGCCCTCAACCAGCCGGTCGAGAACACCCTCCACGATCTGCGCTGGGGTGATCGCGACCAATCCGGAACCACCGACGATTACGTGTGGGTCTTTGAGATTTCTGGCGCCGTCCCCGCGTCGCACTTCGCCCGGGGCTGGGCTGGCGCGACCGGCGAGCGCCAACCGCCGATGTACTTCCGTCTCGGCGGGAGCACGATCAAGGGCATCAGCAAGCCCGGCGAGATCGTGTGGTCACGCATCTTCGTGCAGAACAGCCGCCTGCACATGGACATCGGTCGCGCCAAGGCGATCGAGCTTCCGCTCGCGGAGACCGAGCGGCGGTGGAACTCGACCACGCCGCAATGGCCGATCATGCACGCGGTGCTCTACGGCATTTCGCGCGACCAGATGATGGGACGCCACAGCGCCAATCACATCCAGGTCGCGTACGCGAACTCCGCCGCCGACGCCGACGCGTGCGCCTACACCAAGGCCGCCATGGCTCAGTCGCTCGGGATCAACGTCAACTTCTGCGGCACGCGAGCGGCGAACAAGCCGTGGGCGGCGAAGTAGCCCCACCGTCACGCCACCGCTCTGGGTACCGTGGCCGCCGGGTGCCGTGGCCAACCTGTTGGCCACGCGCCTTGAATCGTCAATCTCCCCACCGCGAATGTCGGACATGCGACATCGGCGCTATCTTCGTGCCTCGGATCCGCCGTCGGGTCCGTGCTCTTCACCTCGTCCAGGCGGACGCGATACGCTGTCGCGCATGACGCACGATCAACTCCGACCGGTCGCCCGCGCATGTCTTCTCGTCGCCACGCTCTGCCTCGCCGCCTGCGCTTCCCCGCCGCCGGCTCCCTCGCTCCCCGCGCCCGCATCCCCCGCCACGCCCTCGTCCACCGCGCTCGCGCCGTGGTACGAGCCCGAGATCCGCGCCTTTGAGGCCGCCGACCGCGCCGCCCCGCCCGCACCGGGCCAGGTCCTCTTCATCGGAAGCTCCAGCATCAAGTTCTGGAAGTCGCTGGCGACCGACATGAGCCCGCTCCCCGTGCTCAACCGCGGCTTCGGCGGCTCAAAGACCCGCGAGGTCCTCGCCGTCTTCGATCGCATCGTCACGCCCTACACGCCCAGCGTCATCGTCTACTACTGCGGCGACAACGACCTCGGCACTGACAACACCGATTCTAAATCCGCCGCCGACGGCTTCATCAGGTTCGATCGGCGCTGCCGTGAACAGTGGCCCGGCATCCGCGTGATCTACATCCCGATCAAGGCGAGCATCGCGCGATGGTCGAACTGGCCCGCGATGCAGCGGGCCAACGCGCTCGTCCGCGACTACTGCTCCCACACGCCCGGCGCGGTCTACGTCGACACCGTCACGCCGACGCTCGGCACCGACGCCAAGCCCGACCCATCCCTCTTCGAGTCCGACGGGCTGCACATCAACGCCAAGGGCTACGAACTCTGGACGCGCACGCTCAAGCCCGCCGTCGTCGACGCCTACGAGCATCGCAACGCACGGTCGCCATCTTCCTCTTCAGGCTGATGGATCGCAATCGCACCGCGTGTGAACTGCGACGCCGATCGCCGGCTCGATCTTCTCTGCATCCAACGCCAAGAGGAAGCCTTCAACGCTCAGGGCTGTCTCTCGACGGCACGCAGGGTGGCCGCGCCAGTCGCCGCGGTCGCCCCTCGTCAGGCAGCATTCTCCTTGCCCTCCCTCGCTCGCCCACACTCCGGGCATCCGCCGCTGATCCCTTCGAGCGAATACCCGCATCGGCGGCACAGCCCCAGGCGCACCCGGCGCCACCGCACCATCGCACGCCACGCCAACTTCGGCGCTTCCCACATCGCGCTTCCAAGCACGCCGAAGACCGCCAGCCAGGCCAGAATCCCCGGCCAGTGAATGTGCGTCGGGAAGAATCCTGGAACAAACGGCTCCATCGCCGTAAGAGATGTCTGGCCGAGCAGTGCGCCGGAGCGATACACCTCGAACCCCGACAGCGCGGGCCACAGGCTTCCCTGTTCATACAGAACCAACTGACAGTCCATCGGGATCGTCTCGAGCACGCGATCGTGGCGATCGCACGGCAATCTCTCAACCAGCACGTCGTTCGGTCCGATCCTCGCACGTACTCCCGCCGTACTTCGTAGAGCGTTCATCGATCGGTCCCAGAGTCCACAACTCTCAAAGACCATCCACTCGCTCCCGCCTCTACGAACGACATACGTCGTCTGGCTCAAACCATCGAACCAGCGCCAGTTCACCCACCACACACCCCACATCAACAGCAACCCGAGCACCACGCCGCGCGCAAGCAACCACGGCCATCGCGACCACTTTCGCCTTGGCCCGTCGTTCGTCATTCACGCTCACCAATCTAGCGGTTCAATCCCGAGCCACACGCCTCTTCGCGCGACACTCTTCTCTGCGTTCTCTGCGTTGAAATCTCCTCTTCCGTGTCTTGCTTTCTTCCCGCTTCCGCGCTCCCCCTGCTTCCTTCTCATTCCTCAGCGTCGTACTACGCCTGTCTTCGCGTTTTTCGAATCCTCCGAGCTCCCTCTTCCTCTCCGCGGTGACTTCCTACTTCATCGGGTGCATCTTCTTCGCCGTTCGATCGCGGTTCCATTTCTCGAACGCCGCCGGATGGTCCTTCACCAGCTTCACCAGCTGAGTCATCGTGCAGCACAGCCGCACCGACGCCTTCCGCGCATCAAGCCCCGCGGCATAGATCACATCCAGCGCCTCGCCCAGGAGCGACGGGAAATCCCAATGCTCCGGGTTGCACGCGACCCGTCCATCCTTGCAGCGTGAATGCCACAGCGCCGAGCGGACCTCGCCCGCGGGCACGCCGAGCCGAACCTCCGTCGCCAGCGCCAGCCGCAGGCGGAACACCGCGACACGCCGGTTCTCGATCGCGCTCCGCCGCTCGCCCGCGTGCGCGCTCACACCCGTCGGCCCGTGCGTCAGCGTCACCTTCGTCTCGACCTTGTTGCGATTCTGTCCGCCCGGCCCGGACGACCGTCCCTTGGTCATTTCGCACTGCGAGAGCAGCGTCTCTTCGTCCAGCGCCGCGGGATGGATGGGCCGTTCGCTCACGCCTGGCTCAGCGTATCACATTGCATGTATACCGCCGACGCCGCATGATCCGCCGATCGGCGCTCGCGACCACGACCGCGCCCAACACCCGGCATTTCTCTTCGGGCTCTTCTCTTCGTCTCTTCCCCGAGTGCCAAGTGCCTCTTCACTTTTCCTCATCCCCCCGTCGTCGGGGCGGCAGCCAATTCCCAGCCGCTCCGCTCGCCCGCCGCGAGCTTCACCTCACCCAGCCCCGCGATCATCGCCGCGTTATCCACGCACAAGCTCATCGCCGGGATCACCAAGGGCAGCCCGCGCTTCTTCGCAAGCTCCGCAAGCTCGCGACGAAGCCGCGAGTTGGCCGTCACGCCGCCGCCCGCGATGATCGCCCGATACGCGCCGCCCGCGTCGCGCGGGCCGCGCTCGATCGCCCGCTCCAGCTTCACGATCGCGGCCTTCACCGCCGCCCGCTGAAAACTCGCCGCCAGGTCCGCCCGCCGCGCCTCGGTCATCGCCGGCGGCGTGCCATCGAGCTTCCCCGGCACGCCGCGCACCTCGTACAGCATCGCCGTCTTCAGCCCCGAGAACGAGAAATCAAGCGACTCCGTCCCCAGCCGACTCACCGGCAGATCCACCGCGCGATCGTTCGCGCCGGGCGTCTGCGCCAGCGCATCAAGATTCGGCCCGCCCGGAAAAGGCAGCCCCAGGATCACCGCCGCCTTGTCAAACGCCTCGCCCATCGCGTCGTCGATCGTCGCGCCGAGCCTCCTCAACTCGGTCCAAGACCGCACGAGATACAGCGACGTATGCCCGCCCGACACCACCAGCCCGAGCGCGGGGAACTCGATGCACGCCGCCCCGCCAGCTTCGTGCGCACTCGCCCTCCCGAGCATCCCGGCGAACAAATGCGCGTGCACATGATCCACGCCGGTCAGCGGCACAGAGAGCGACCACGCCAGCGCCTTGGCCGCCGCGACGCCCACCAGCAGCGACCCGATCAGCCCGGGCCGGTTGCCCACCGCCACGCCCTCGATCTCACGAAGCGTCACGCCCGCGTCCGCGATCGCCCGCGACACGATCGGCATGATCCGCTCGAGGTGCGCCCGGCTGGCAAGCTCCGGCACAACGCCGCCGTATTGCTCGTGCAGCTCCGTCTGCGACGCGACAACCGACGACAGCACGCGTCCATCCCGCACCACCGCCGCCGCCGTCTCATCGCAACTGGTTTCGATCCCGAGAACGAGCATTACTTCTGGACTTCAGGCTTCGCCGGCGGCTGCTCCGGAGTCTGGCCCGCGGGCTTCAACCCCGCGTCGATCAGGCTCTGCTCCGGCGCGATGCTCGGAAGGCTCAGCGTCGTGATCAGCTTGCCGTCCTTGTCATACACCTGCACCTTGCCGCCCGCGACGTTCACGTCGTCGCCCCACAGATCGACCGGCGGCACGGACGTCGCGGCGTTCTCCAGCGACGCGATCCGCTTGTCGAGCCTCGTGAGCTCGCGCTCGATCGCGTCGCGCGCATCTGTCAGCCTCTTCAGCTCGCCGCCCGCGATCGTCGACTTCGAGCCCTCGTCGCCCGTCGCCTGCCACTTGCCGCCATCAACCCGGAGCTGCACGGCCTTCACCGCCGCCGCCAGCTGCTTGTCCTTCAGATAGCTCAGGATCCACGCGGGGTCCGACCACTTCTCCTCCGCGTTGTGCGCCGCGTCCGTCCGCATCACGTCCACCTGGCGACGCACCTTGATCAGCTCGATCAGCTCCTCGTCCGTCATCGGCACGAAGAACCCCGGCGTGGGATCGACGCCCCACTCCTGCGAATCGTCCTTACGCTGGATGCTCCGCCCGCTGGGCAGGTAGTAGCGCTGCTCCGTGATCTTGAACTCACCGCCCTCGGTGTTGTCGACCTGGTACACGTTCTGCACCAGCCCCTTGCCGAAGCTGCGCGTCCCGACCACGATCGCGCGGTTGTTGTCCACCAGCGCGCCCGACAGAACCTCGCTCGCCGATGCCGACTGCCCGTTCACGATGATCGCGATCGGAAATTCAGGAAGCGTCCCCTCGCCGTGCGCCCGCGCGACTTCGTCCGCGTACGCACGCCCCTTCGTGCTCACGATGATCCCGTCCTTCAGGAACAGGTCCGCGATGTTCTCCGCCTCGTTGAGCAGCCCGCCCGGATTCCAGCGCAGGTCCAGCACCAGACCCTTGAGCTTGCCCTCCATCGCGCCCGTCGAAGCAAGCGCCGCGGCCAGCTCCTGCGAGACCTGCGGCGTGAACTGCGAAACGCGCACATACGCGATCCCGCGCGCGGGATCAATCACGTACTCCCACTTGTTCGCGTCCGCCGCGTCGCGGTGGAATCCCTTCACCGACCGCGTCTTGATGCGATCCCGCGTGATCGGGATCGTCAGCTTCTGCGAGCCGCGCTCGATCAACAGCGTCACCGACGTGCCCGGCGTGCCCTGCAGCAGGTTGATGCAGTCGTCGACCGACAGGCCCTGCGTCGACTTCCCGTCGATCTCCAGAACCTTGTCCTCCGCCATCAGCCCCGCCTTGAACGCCGGAGAGTCCTCCAGCGGCGAAACGATCACCAGCCAGCCCTTGTCCGTGTTCACGCTCGCGCCGATCCCGACGTACTCGCCCGTCAGGCTCTTGTTGAACTCCTGCCGATCCGCCGGCGGCACATACACCGTGTACGGATCGTTCAGCGAGTCGAGCATCCCCTTGATCGCGCCCGCCTGCAGCACCTTGTCGTCCGGCACGTCGACATACGTCTTGTCCAGCTGCGACTTGATCGTGATGATCGGGTCGAGGAACGCGTAGTTGTTGGGCTTGTTGTCCAGCGTCAGCGCCAGCCCCGTCGCGCCCAGCACCACGCCGAACCCGACCGCCAGCGACACCTCGAACAACACACGACCATTCTTCAATCCACACCTCCGACCCGTGCGTGCGAAATCAACCGACCCAAACCAGTCCCAATCGTATCCGATCGGCGTTATCCGCCACAATCCGAGAGTTTCCCCAATCGCCCATTCCCAACCGGGCCCCAGCCTCCGGACCCGTCTATCATCTTCCCGCCATGATCTCCTGATCCGCGTTCATCGCGCCACAGCCCGTCCGCTCGCCCCAGGCCCTCGACCTGCCGAGGCCCCGCCCGCCCGCTCCACCGCGGCCGCCCGGGAACCACGGGCTCACCCCCCCAATCATCGTTTTCACGCTCCCTCTATACCGCCGCGCGCCCCGTCCGGTTCACCCCGCGTCGCCCCCGCGCCTCCCCAGCCCTGAAAGGCCCTTCCCTTTATGCCAGCCCCCCAGGAACGCAGCGAACTCAAGGTCCAGAGCGAACGCGCCATCGTGGCCGCCGTCCGCCTCCCCGACTCCAACCACAACCCCGCCGACCCCTTCGGCGAACTCCGCTCGCTCGCCGAGCAGGCCGGCGCGATCGTCGTCGGCGAGTTGACCCAGAACCTCACCAAGCCCGTCGCCGGCACCTACATGGGCTCCGGCAAGATCGAAGAACTCGGACGCCTCTGCGAGGCTCTCGACGCCACCACCGTCATCTTCGACCACGACCTCTCGCCCAAGCAGCTCGCCAAGATCGAGGAGATCACCAAGCGAAAAGTCGTCGATCGCTCCGAACTCATCCTCGACATCTTCGCCTCCCGCGCCAGCACCCACGAGGCCCAGCTCCAGGTCGAACTCGCCCAGCTCGAATACACCTACCCACGCCTCCGCGCCATGTGGTCCCACCTCGAGCGAATCGTCGGCGCCGGCGGCATCGCCGGCATCGGCACCCGCGGCCCGGGCGAGCAGCAGCTCGAAATCGACCGCCGCCTCGTCCAGTCCCGCAAGAACGACCTCCAGCGTGAGCTCCGTGAAATCCAGGCCCGCAAACGCCGCGAAGTCCAGGCCCGCAAGCAGGAGCACTTCACCGTCGGCATCGTCGGGTACACCAACGCCGGCAAGTCCACCCTCTTCAACACCCTCACCGCCGGCGGCGCCTACGCCGACAACCGCCTCTTCGCCACGCTCATGACCCGCACCCGCCAGTGGGACTTGGGCGCCGGGCACAACGTCATGCTCAGCGACACCGTCGGCTTCGTCCGCGATCTCCCCCACAACCTCATCGCCTCCTTCAAGGCCACTCTCGAAGAAGCCACCCACGCCGATGTCCTGCTCATCGTGCTCGACGTCTCCGACCCCGCCGCGGCCCTCCACTACGACACCGTCACATCCACGCTCGACGAGCTCATCGACGAAACCAAGTCGCTCGAGAAATCGCTCGGCGAGTCCTATCGCCCGCCCGAGCGCGTGCTCCTCCTCAACAAGTCCGATCGCCTCAAGGACAACCGCGAGATCCTCGTCTGGCAACGCAAGGTCCCGGGCGCGATCCCGATCTGCGCCCTCCCCTCGCGCACGGGCCAGCCGCTCGGGCACGCCGAACTCATCGAGCGCGTCCGCGCGTCCTCCATCGGCCAACTCCAGGAAGTCACCATCCGCCTTCCGCTCAGCGAAGGCCGCGCCATCCACGCGATCGAGACCCGCGCGACCGTGCTCGCACGTGACTACGAAGAGAACGCCGTGCGCCTCAAGGCCAAAATCGGCTCGCGCCAGCTCCAACTTCTCCGCGCATCCGGCGTGAAGATGAAGGTCGAAAACGCGTAAGAACGCTCTGCGCCCTCTTCCGATGCCATGAACCACGGACCTGTCTTCAGGCCCATGCCTCCTCTTCTCCGGGTGGCGTGGCCAACCTGTTGGCCACGCTCCGGCCACGGCCTGCCCTCGCACCGTTCCTTGGTACTCCGGTACTCCGCGCCGACGCCTTCCTCACCTACGCGCCTCTCCTCTGAGTTCCGTCTTCCCTTCCATTCCCCTTCACGCCCTTCAAGACCTTCGAGTTCAACTCTTCTCTTCCACCACTCCCCACTCCCGCCTCTTCCCGCTTATCCACACCGTCCACAACCCATCCCCACGCATCACCGCCCGATCGCGTCAATATCGCGGTGATGCGCTCAAAATCGCCCCGTTACGCAGCCGTTACGGCACTCGGGCCCGCCGCACCCGTATCACTATGGCGTGGGGGTTCCATCCAACACCCCCGGGAGGTTCACATGCGATCCGCCGCCGCAGCGCTCGTGCTCGCCCTGGCCTCGTTCTGTTCAGCCCAGCCCGTCGAGCATCACCCCGTCGACGTTATCCCGCAGATCAGGACACGCCACATCGAGCGCTGGCCCGTGCAGCTCCAGCGCGCCGACGCCAAAGTCTCCATCAATGATCAGGTCGCCACCACGACGCTCGTCCTCACACTCTTCAACCCCTCGCGCTCTCCCATGGAGGCCCGCGTCACCCTTCCCGTCCCCGATGGCATCACCCTCCGCTCCATGGCCTACGACGGCGTCGGCCCCGAGCCCACCGCCACGCTCCTCCCACGCGACAAGGCCCGCGACATCTACAACTCCATCGTCAACCGCTACAAGGACCCCGCGCTCCTCGAGTTCCTCTCCAGCACCCTCATCCAGACCAGCGCCTTCCCCATCCCGGCCAACTCGAGCCAGAACGTCACCATCGTCTATGAACAAGTCCTGACCGCCGACGCCGGGCGCGTCGACTACATCCTGCCGCGCAGCGAATCGGTCGAATCCACCTCAACCGAGTGGAAGCTCGAAGTCTCGATCAAGTCCCAGGCGCCCGTCGCCTCCATCTACTCGCCCAGCCACGAAGTGCAGATCGAGCGCAGGAGCGACAACGAGGCCCGCGTCACGCTCACCTCCTCCTCCGCGTCCCAGCCCGGCTCGTTCCGCCTGGCCTACACAACCCGCGCCAATAAGCACGAGCCCTCGCTCACCGTCTTCACCTATCCCGACTACTCCGCCGCCGACAACGGCGGGTACTTCATGCTCATGGCCCAGCTCCCCGAACTCGACGCCAAGCGCGAGCGCGTCAACCGCGAGGTCACGATCGTGATCGATCGCTCCGGCTCGATGCGCGGCGAAAAGATGGAGCAGGCCCGCCAGGCCGCCCTCCAGATCATCGAAGGCCTCCGCCCCGGCGAGTCCTTCAACATCATCGACTACTCCGACTCCGTCGAGTCCTTCAAGCCCGCGCCCGTCGTCAAGGACGACGACACCGCCCGCGCCGCCAAGGCCTACATCGCGCGCCTCGAAGCCAACGGCGGGACCAACATCCAGGACGCGCTCCTCACCGCGCTGCGCCCCGGCCCGACCCAGCCCCTCCCGCTCGTCCTCTTCCTGACCGACGGCCTGCCCACCGTGGGCGAGCGATCCGAAGTCGCCATCCGCAACGCCGCCGAGAAAGCCAACACCGCCAAGCGGCGCATCTTCTCCTTCGGCGTTGGCCTCGACGTCAACAGCCCGCTCCTCACCGCGATCTCCACCACCTCGCGCGGCGCGCCAACCTTCGTGCTCCCCAAGGAAGACGTTGAAGTCAAAGTCTCACAGGTCTTCCGGCGTCTCGACGGCCCGGTCATGGAAGCCCCCACGCTCGCCACCTCCGAAACCGCTGACGTCCGCATCCGCGAACTGCAGCCCGGCAGGCTCATGGATGTCTTCGAGGGCGACCAGGTCGTGGTGCTCGGGCGCTACGTCGGCGATCGCCCCTTCCGCCTCGAACTGGCGGGAAACTCATTCGGCCACGAGCAGAAGTTCGCGATCAACGTCGATCCCGCCGCCGGCGGCATGAAGAGCTCCTTTGTCCCGCGCCTGTGGGCGACGCGAAAAATCGGCGCGCTGATCGAGGCTGTGCGCCAGTCCGGCGCCGACGGCGGCAACGCCAACGACCCAAAGATGAAAGAGTTGGTCGACGAGATCGTGCGACTCTCCACCAAATTCGGCGTGCTCACCGAGTACACCGCGTTCCTGGCCGTCGAGCCCGGTGAGAAGCATCACTTCGGTGCGCCGCCCAGCAGCCCCGCGGACCTTGGCGGCTTGGACGGCATGCGGAGGGAAGCCGCCAAGCGAGTGCGCGAACGCAACGACGCGCGATCCGGCAGCGGCGGCGTGAACCAGGAATTGAACTCCCGGGAGTTGAGGGATGCGCTCATCTCTGACTCCAAAGTCCAGGTCATCATCGACGAAGACCTCAACCGCGTCGAGGTCGGCGGCGTGCAGTTCATGAACGAGCACACCCTCATCCGCCGCGGCAATCGCTGGGTCGAGAGCACGCTCATCGAGAAGGAAAACGAGCCGCCCCAGCGCACCATCAAGTTCGGCACCGATGAGTTCGACAAGATCCTCCCGGCGCTGGCTAAGGAAAACAAGCAAGGCCTGCTGGCCCGCGGCGGCACGGTCTACCTCATGCTGGAGAACCAGCGCACCCTCATCGAACTGGGAGAATGAACGCCGCCCGGATCGCCGATGATGAGGTGTGAATACGTCGTCATGAACGGGGGGCGTGGAGCGATCCACGCCCCTTGAAGCGAAAGGAAACGCGTGCCACTGGGAACGGTCCTTGTCGTGGAAGATGATCCGGCGATCCGGCGCGGGCTGTGCGACGCGCTCAAGTTCTCCGGCTACGCCACCCGCGAAGCGCCCGACGGGGAGGCCGGCCTCTCCGCCGCGCTCGCCGGCGGCGTGGACCTCATCCTCCTCGACCTGCTCATGCCCAAGCGCGACGGACTCTCGGTGCTCAGCGAGCTCCGCAACAGCGGCTCGTCGACGCCCGTGATCGTCCTCACCGCGCGCGGCGAGGAGACCGACCGTGTCAAGGGCCTAAAGCTCGGCGCCGACGACTACGTCGTCAAGCCATTCAGCATCGGCGAACTGATCGCGCGCGTGGAGGCGGTGCTGCGCCGCTCCGCCGAGCGTCCCAAGTCCGTTCGCACGATCGAGATCGCCGGACGCCGGATCGACTTCGAACGGCGTGAGGCGACGCTCGACGGCGGGCGCGTCGTCGCGCTCTCGGAGCGCGAGGCGGAGGTGCTGCACTTCCTGGCCGCCAACCCGGGGCGTGCCGTGTCGCGCGACGAGCTGCTCCAGCGCGTGTGGGGGCTTGATCCGCGGGGCGTGCAGACGCGCACGGTCGACATGACCATCGCCCGCCTGCGCGAGCTGCTCGCCGACGACCCCGAGAATCCCAGCGTCATCACCACGGTCCGCGCCAAGGGATACATGCTGGCGCGGGCCTCGGAGGGTTCGGCGTGAGAGAACGCCACCATTGGATGTGGGCGATCTATGCCGCGTGCTCGCTGGCGCTGCTCGGCGTTCTGGCGTGGGTGTCCTCGGCGACGCTGTCGCTGGAATCGCGCGAGCGCGAGGCCCGCGCGGATGCACGTCAACAGGAACTTTCGCGTCAGGCGTTGTGGCGGATGGACTCGGCGCTGGCGCCGATCCTGGCGCGCGAGGCGGCGCGCCCCTACTTCCACTATCAACCGTTCTATGCCGCGGATCGTGCGTACACGTCGATGCTGGAGGAGGTGCGCCCGGGCGAGGTGCTGGTCCCGTCGCCTTTGCTGCAAGCGCCCGAGAAGTTCGTGAAGCTGCATTTCCAGATCTCGCCTCGCGGCGATTTCTCTTCTCCCCAGGCGCCGACGGGGACGCTGCGCGATCTGGCGAAGTCGGTCGCGGGCCAGACGCTGGCGAGTGATGCGGAGTCGGAACTGGGCGAGCTGCGATTGATCTGGGCCGCGGATCGCGCGCCGAGGCTCGCGGACGCGAACGTGAGCGCTGGCCAGCGCTTGGGCTCGAGCCGTGGCGATCTGGGCCCGATCGCAAGCGGGGCCGCCCCGGGCGCGCCGGGCGAGTCACGGTCGACGCTGAAGGAACCGCTGCGCGATCAGGCGGAGTTTCAGCAGTTCCAGAAGCCCGGCCAGGCCGATTACCTGGCGCGCCGCCAGGTCGCGGAGCAGGCGGCCCAGTCGCTCGAGAACAACGCGGTGCTCCCCAAGGAAACGACGATCACAGAACTGGACGGATCCGGTAGGCCGGGGGATGCTCCCGGCGAGGACCGGATCGCCGCGGCGGAGAAGAAAGAAGCGCCGCCTGCGAGCGGTTCGGAGGGTGCTCCGCCGCTGGCGCCGGCGCTCGCGAGCGCGCCGAGTGAGACCCGAAAGGCCGGAGAGGCCGCCAAGGACGGTGCGCCGGGTGTGTCGCCGAGCGGGGCGGCGCCGAACGACGCGGCCCTCAAGGACAAGGCGCTGGCGGAGACGGACAGTTCTAAGAACGTCGACGACGCGAACCGCGAACGGCTCGCGCTTGGCAAGAAAGTTGCGCCCGGTGCAGACTCTCGCACCGCCAAAGAGCGGCGTGACGAACACGTGCGCGTGCCGGTGCCGATCGGCGCGATCAAGAGGGACGGCGCATCGATCGGAACGCCCGTGCCGGTGGTTCACGGCCCGTTCGCGGCGCACTGGCTCGTGGGCGAGTACGGTCGGCGCGAGCTGACGCTGGTGCGCGAGGTGCGCGTCGGCGACGAGCGATTCACGCAGGGCGTGTGGATGGACTGGGAGCAGCTGCGCCCGTGGCTGCTCGACCAGACGCGCGACCTGACGCCCACCGCGGACCTGCGCCCGATCACGCTGGGCGGTGATGAGGACCCGCGGCGGTTGCTCGCGTCGATCCCCGCGGAGCTCGACATCGGCGCGTCGACGCTCGGCGTCGGCGGCGGCGGCGCGTGGTCGCCCATGATGACGACGATCATCGTCGCGTGGCTGGCGAGCCTGGCGGCGATCGTTGCGGTCGGGCTCGTGATCCGGGCGGCGGCGGAATTGGCGACGCGGCGGGGGCGGTTTGTGTCGGCGGTGACGCACGAGCTGCGCACGCCGCTGACCACGCTCTGCATGTACTCGCAGATGCTCGAGGGCGGGATGGTGGGCGAGGAATCGCGGCGCGAGTACCTGGGCTCGCTGCGGCGTGAGAGCGAACGCCTGGCGAAGATCGTCGAGAACGTGCTGGAGTTCGCCCGGCTGGGGGCCACGCGAAGGTCCAAGCGGCGGGAGCGCGTCGAGATGCGCAGCCTGCTCTCGCGCGTGGGCGAGTCGCTGCGGGCGCGCGTGTCGGCGGCGGGGATGGGGCTCAAGGTCGAGATCGAGGACGGCGTCGACGCGACGCTGACGGGCGACGAGATCACGATCGAGCGGATCGTGACGAACCTCGTCGAGAATGCGTGCAAGTACGGCGCGAGCCCGGCGGGCGTGGTCACCCTGCGCGGCCTGGTGCGCGGCTCGCACGCGATCATCGAGGTGAGCGACGAGGGCCCGGGCATCTCGCCCGTGGACCGCGATCGAGTCTTCGAGCCTTTCGAGCGCGGACACGATCTGGAGACCGAAACCAAGCAGGGATTGGGGCTGGGACTGCCGCTGGCGCGCGGGCTGGCGCGCGAGCTGGGCGGCGACCTGCGACTGTTGGACCGGGAAGGGCGGGGCGCGACGTTTGAGTTGAGCTTGCCGAAGAGCGCCGGGCACTAGGCGCTTGGCACTTGGCACTGGTAGAGCAGCGACACCCTATTGGTCCGGGGGCGCAAGGGCGAAGCGGCAAAACTCGGCTGAATCGCGTACGCTGGCGGGGCATGGAGGCGCGGCGGGTCACCAAGGGGCGCGGGGCGGGCGTCGGCGTCAGGCTGGCGCTGGCGATGCTTGCGCTGCTGGTGGCGGCGTGCTTTGGAAGCGTGCCTTGGATGCTGGGCGGGAGCGAGGCGAGATACAACGCGGGTGAATCTCGCGAGGCGCGATTGCCACCCGCGTGGTCGCCCTTGGACGATGAGACGCGGGCACGCTGCGACACGATCGCCAAGGAAGCGGGCGGCGTATCGCCTCTCCAACGGGCGCCGGTGTTCTTCCTGCTCGGGAGTGACCTGCTCGGGCGCAGCTTGTTGTATCGGTGCCTGCTGGGCGGCGCGGTGTCGCTCGGCGTGGGCGTGCTGGCGGCGCTGGTGAGCGTGGTGATCGGCACGGTGTATGGCGCCGCGGCGGCGTCGGCGGGCGGGCGCGCCGACGCGGTGATGATGCGGATCGTGGACATTCTGTACAGCCTGCCCTCGGTGCTCTTGATCGTGCTGCTGGCGGTCGCGTCGGACGCGGTCGTGCAGCGGGCGGGCGGGCTTGGTCCGGCGGGGCGGCAGGTGGTGTCGCTGGCGACGCTGCTGGTCGCGATCGGCGGCGTGAGCTGGCTGACCACGGCGCGGGTGATTCGCGGGCAGGTGCTGAGCCTGGTGAACCAGCCCTTTGTGGAGGGTGCGCGAGCGATCGGCGCGGGCTGGGGACGGATCTTCGTGCGGCACCTCTTGCCGAATCTGGTCGGGCCGATCGTGGTGTACGCGACGCTGGCGGTGCCGCAGGCGATCCTTCAGGAGAGCTTCCTGAGCTTTCTTGGGATCGGCGTGAAGGCGCCGGTGCCGAGCTGGGGCAATTTGGCGGCGGACGGGCTCGCGGAATTGAACCCGTATCGTTCGCACTGGTGGCTGCTCTTCTTTCCGTGCGTGCTCTTGGCGGGGACGCTGCTGTCGCTGAGCCTAATCGGCGAGTGGCTGCGGGCGCGGCTTGATCCCAAGAGCCGGGAGCGGGCGGCATGAGCGCGGTGCTTGAAGTCCGCGGGCTGACGGTCGGGTTCGGCGCTTCGGCGAGCGTCGTGCGTGATGTCGACTGGGCGGTCGATGCGGGCAGGACCCTGGCGGTCGTGGGCGAGAGCGGGAGCGGGAAGTCGGTGACGGCGATGAGCGTGCTGAGGCTTCTGGCTTCGCCGCCGGCGGAGTATCGCGGGGGGAGCATCACGTTCACGGACCCGGAGGGCGGGCGCGTGACGGATCTCTTGCGGGCGGACGCGCGCGAGCTCTCGCGGGTCCGGGGCGGGCGGATCGCGATGATCTTCCAAGAGCCGATGACGTCGCTCAATCCGGTCATGTCGATCGGTGAGCAGCTGATCGAGACGATCCGCGTTCACCAGGAGTGCGGGGCGCGCGAGGCGGCGGGGATCGCCGAGCGGGCGCTGGAGGATGTCGGGATTCGCGCGCGGAAGGGCGCGCCGATGGCGCGTGCGTCGGTCCTGCGTGCGTACCCGCACGAGTTTTCGGGCGGGATGCGGCAGCGCGTCATGATCGCGATGGCGATGGCGTGTCACCCCGCGGTGCTCCTGGCGGACGAGCCCACGACGGCGCTGGACGTCACGACGCAGCGGCAGGTGCTGGACGTGCTGGACGAGCGCAAGCGGGCGACGGGCATGGCGATGGTCCTGATCTCGCACGATCTTGGACTGGTGCGGGGGCGGGCGGACGAGGTGTGCGTGATGTATCGCGGGCGGGTGGTGGAGCGGGGCGCGGTGGCGGAGGTGTTCGCGGGGCCGATCCATCCGTACACGCGGGCGCTGGTGGCGTGCTCGCCTCGGATCGATCGGAAGCCGGGAAGATTGGCGACGATCGATGACGCGATGGCCGATGGGACGATGATGAGGGAGTTTGAGGCACGGGTGGGGAAGCGGGCGTGGTGGCCGGGCGGCGAGGGGGCGGTGATGGAGTGTGTTTCGCCCGGGCGTTGGGTTGCGGTCGCGGGGTGAGCGATGCGGGTCTTGATCCTGGCCGATGGCTTGTTTGCCACGCACGAGCGTGCGCTGTTGTCGCGTCTGGAGGTCGGGCTGGCGGACGAGGGCGTGCGGGTGGTGCAGGCCACGCCCGAGGACGTGCCGGCGTCGGCGGCGGGATTGGCCGAGGCGATCACGTACCCCGCGGGGCTTTGGACGCTGGGCACGGCTTGGCGGGCGCGGACGATCAAGAGCAAGGTGGCGAGCGGCGGGAAGATCGACGTGGTGCATGTGTTCGGCGGGTCGGCGTGGAAGCTCGGCGCGATGCTGGCGGCGGTGCTCGAGAGCGAACTGGTGCTGGAGGTGTGGCGATCGGGGCTGGTGGCGAAGGCCGCGGCGAACGAGTGGGATGACGCGGTGTTCATGGCGCCGGACCCGGCGATCGAGCGGGCGCTGCTGCAGGAGTCGCAGGGGCTGACGGTGCGGCTCGGGGCGTGGGGCGTGCTGACGCCGGACGAGCCTTCGCGGATCCTGGAGGAGGCAAAGGCGCCGTCGGTGATGGTGGTCGGGAGCGGGCGCGACGGCGAGGCGACGCGGGCGGCGATGGAGGGGATCGCCAAAGCGGCGGAACAGACGCCCGAGTTGCTGGTGTTCGTGGATGCTCGCGAGGCGCAATTGGCGGGGCTGTGGGAGTCGGCGCGGAGGCTGGGGCTCCTGGAACGCCTGTCGCTCATCGAGGACCTGGAAGGGCGGCGGGACTTGCTCTTGCGCGGCGACATCCTCGTGCAGCCCGAGGCGCTGGGCGAGCAACGCACAACTCTCCTCGAAGCGATGGGGACGGGGATGGCGGTCGTGGCGGCTCGCGATCCGCTCGTCAGCTCGCTGATCGATCAGCGGACGGCGATCGTGGTCGATGGGCGTGATCGGGCGGCGTGGGGAAGTGCGATCACGGGGCTGCTGAACGATCGAGCACGCGCCCGAAGATTGGGCGTGAGCGCGCGGGAGTACGTGCGGGAAGAGAGGCCGGCGAGCGCGTACGTGCGGGCGGTGCTGGGCGTGTATCAGTGGGCGACGAGCGCGGACGCGATCAAGTTTGCGGAGTAGGCACTTGGCACTTGGCATTCGTGCATCGAGCCGGAGGAGCAATGCGAAGGCGTGCGTGAGAGGTCATTGCCTGCGGCGGAGCGTGGCGAAAAGAACGAGCGGCGCGAGGCTTGCGGCGGCGGGCGACGGGACGACCGTGACGAACGTGGGCAGGTCGATGTGATCGCTCGTGAACTGGCCGAGGAAGGCGCCGGTGACCGCGTCGTACTTGAGCACTTTGTTGTTGCTGGACGTGACGTAGAGCACGCCGTCTGGTGCGAAGGTCATCCCGATGGGCGTGGTGAGGCCGCCGGAGCCTGACGCGACGAAGTTGCCGAGGTATTGGCCGGTGGCGGCGTCGTACTTGCGGACGGAGTTGTTGGTTTCGCTGGTGATGAACATCGCGCCGCTGCGGAACTCCATGACGCGCGGGCGGGCGACGGTGGCGAACTGGCCGATGGTCGCGCCTGTGTCGGCGTTGTAGCGGATGACGCGGTTGTTCCAGTAGGACGGGACCCAGAGCGCGCCGTCTGGTCCGACGATCGTGCCGTTGTCCGCGCCGTTGAGGGTGCCCTGGCCCGCGGTGATGAGCGTGCCCTTGGGTGCGCCGGTCGTGCCGTCGAACTTGAGGATGGAGTCGCCGTCGAAGGAGGAGACGAGGAGGTCGCCGTTCTTGTCCCAGGTGAGGCCCGTTGGCTGGGTGAGGCCGTTGCCGGTGATGAAGGTGTCCTTGTAGGTCCATGTGTTGGGGTTGTAGCGGACGACTCTGTTGTTGCCCTCGGAGGTGACGTAGAGCAGGCCGTCGGGCCCGATGCGGGCGCAGAGCGGTCCCTGGATGTTGGCGGCGGGGTCGAGCGTTCCGAGGTACGCGCCGGTCGCGAGGTCATAGCGCGTGACGGAGTTTCCGCCGAAGTTACACACGAGGAGCTCGCTCGCGCGTGTGGGCGGAGCGAGTGAGACGGCGCTCATGGAGAGGGCGAGCACGAACGATCGTCGGGAGAGTTTGTTCACGGATGGTCTCCTTCTCTCTTCTTTCGCGTGGAGCGGCGCGCACCGGGCGAGGGCGTGCGGAAGCGCTCGACCATGAGGCGCTTGCCTTGCGAGTGTGGGTTTTCGAACGGAGCCCATGACGTGCCGCGGGAGCGGGCGAGCGCGTCGAGCTGGCCCCCGCTGCGCATTTCCTCGAGGACGAGGCGGGAGTAGAGGCCGGTGTAGGAGGACCAGGCGAGGAGCGGGTTGCGCGACCAGTAGCCGGTGAGGACATCGCTGGTGTCGGCGTCGAGCATGACATCGAGGAGTTGCCCGCCGTCGACGTTGAGGGTGATCCAGTGCCCGGGTGCGTTGAAGAGGGCGGTCTCGCCGCGGGCGTCGAGCACGACACGCACGCCCGGCAGGTCGATGGGGACGAGCGACTTGATCGCGACGGGTATTCCGCGGGCGGCGGTGGCGACGAGCAGGTCGGCGACGCGATCGACGGCGTTGGGCGCTCCCATGGCGAGGACGAACGAGGCGGCGTCGGCGAGCATCCCGCGGGCGCGGGTGTCGAGCTGATCGAGGTTCGTGATGCGGTAGAGGCGGTCGTCGAAGTCGTCGGCGTGCGAAGGCTGCTCGGACGCGGACTCGGCGGCGGCGCATGCGATGTCGATGCGCCGGCGGACCTGGGACGCGAACTGGGACAGGGGCATGGCGCTGGCGACCCGGTGGTCGTCGTCATCGGCGACGAGGGCGGCGCCCTTGGCCTCCAGGGCCTCGACGGCCTTGTACACGTTGCCGACGGGGCGGCCGATCGCCTGGGCGATGCGGTAGCCCGTGGCGGGAGATTCCGAGAGCAGGAAGACGTAGACCTCGGCCTCGGCGGGGGTCAGGCCGAGATCGAGCAGGGACGTGGCGAGATCGGGCGCCGGGGATGGGGAGGGACGTCGGGCCATTGATATTCTTCCTGTCTAGGAAGAATACAATCGATGATTGAACGGGTCAACTCAATCTCACGGCGGAAAGGTGGAAGAAGCGCGGCGTGAAACCCAAGGGGGTTGGTCCGGTATACGCTGGTCCACACACGGCCCCTTGGCGGGCCTGCACGCGCCGCAGAGAGAACGAGGAATCACGCTTGAACACGACTTGCACTCGTCGGGGGGTTCGTCCCGGAACGTCTCGCACCATGATCCTGGCCGCCCTCGCGGGTTCGGCGTTTGGGGTGGCGGCCAATGCCGACGTGACCCCGGCGGCGACGATGCTGCGGTTCCCGGACGTGAGCGCGGACAAGATCTGCTTTGTGTATGCCAACGACGTCTGGGTGGCTCCCAAGACGGGCGGCATGGCGACGCCGCTGGCGAGCCCGCCCGGACAGGAGTCGCTGCCCAAATTCAGCCCGGACGGCAAGTCGATCGCGTTCGCCGGCAACTACGACGGTAACCGCGACTTGTATGTGATCCCGTCGACGGGCGGCTTTGCATCGCGCGTAACGCATCACCCGGCGGGCGAGAACCTGTCGGACTGGACACCTGACGGCAAGCTCCTGTTCATCAGCAACGGGCTGGCGGGCTTGCAGCGTCAGTCGCAGATCTTCACGGTGTCGCCCGCGGGCGGCATGCCGGAGAAACTGCCGGTGCCGTACGGCGCTTTCTGCGCCATCAGCCCGGACGGGACGTGGCTGGCGTACACGCCGCACTCGGTGGACAACCGGACGTGGAAGCGGTATCGCGGCGGCATGGCGACGGACATCTGGCTGTTCAACCTGAAGGACAAGTCGTCGAAGCGGATCACGGATTGGGAGGGTGTGGATTCGATCCCGATGTGGGTCCCGGGCGGCGACGGCAAGACGCTGTACTACCACTCGGACAACGGGCCCGAGCACCGGATGAACATCTGGGCGTATGACGTCGCGACAGGCAAGCACGAGCAGGTGACGAGCTACAAGGACGACGACACCAAGTGGCCCAGCATCGGGCCGGGCTCGGACGGCAAGGGCGAGATCGTGTTCCAGCTCGGCAGCAAGCTGATGCTGCTGAACCTCGGGACCAAGCAGGCGACGGACGTGAAGATCACGATCCCGGGCGATCGTCCGACGATCAGGCCGCGGACGGTCGATCAGAGCAAGCACATCAATGGCGGTTCGATCTCTCCGACTGGCAAGCGCGTGGCGATCGAGGCGCGGGGCGACCTGTGGTCGGCGCCGGCGAACGAGGGCGTGGTGCGTTCGCTGACGCGGACGGACGGCGTGTTCGAGCGTGACCCGTCGTGGTCGCCCGACGGGAAGTGGATCGCCTATTTCAGCGATGAATCGGGCGAGTATGAGCTCTGCATCCGCCCTTCGGACGCGAAGCCGAAGGTCGAGGAGAAGAAGGAAGACGCCAAGAAGGATGAGGCCAAGAGCGGTGAAGCCAAGAAGGAAGAGCCCAAGGCCGAGGAGGCGAAGCGCGAGACGCGGAAGCTGACGAACCTCGGGGCCGGGTTCCGCTACAGCCCGGTGTGGTCACCCGACTCGAAGTTCATCCAGTTCACCGACCAAGCGGGTCGGGTGTACCTGACGACGGTGGAGAGCGGCGACACGAAGGTGATCGACCAGGACCCGGCCTCGAACCCGATCACAGTGAACTGGGCGCAGGACTCCAACTGGTTCACGTACGCGCGTGCGGACGAGAAGAATCTGAACTCCTGCGTGTGGATCTATAACGTCAAGACGGGCGAGAAGACGCAGGTGACGAGTTCGACGTTCCCGGCGTTCTCGCCCGTGTTCGATCGCAAGGGCGAGTTCCTGTACTTCGCGTCGACGCGGAACTTCAACTCCCCCACCTATTCCGACATTGACACGACGTTCGCGTACAACAACACCCAGCAGTTGTTCATGGTGCCGCTGCGGAATGATGTGAAGAACCCCCTGCCGCTCAAGAGCGACGAGGAGGAGCTGAAGAAGGACGAGCCGAAGAAGGAAGACAAGAAGGACGAGAAGAAGGACGCGGCGCCGGCGGCGGACAAGCCCGCGGACAAGCCGGCCGCTGGGGCGACGGCGGCGGTCGCGGACGACGGCGTCAGCGGCACATGGGACTGCATGGTGACCGGCGGGCAGAACCTGCCCCCGGGCGGCCTGCCCTTCAAGCTGAATCTCACGGTCGCGGCCGATGGCAAGGTCACTGGCACGGTGGCGAGCGCGATGGGGAGCGGCGGGCTCACGGGCACGTACGACAAGGGCTCGGGCGCGCTGACGATCACGATCGCGGTGGCGCAGCAGAGCGTGAACATGACCGGCACGATTAAGGGGCAGGAGGTCTCCGGCACCTGGAGCGTGGGGAACGAGTCCGGCGCGTGGAACGGCAAGCGCACCGCGGGACCGAGCGCTTCGGGCGGCGGAGCGGCGGCGGCGGGCGCGGACGCGACCAAGCCGGGCGAGGTCAAGGAAGTGAAGATCGATTTCGCCGGCTTTGAGCGGCGGGCGATCGCGCTCCCGGTCGCGCCGGGCAACTTCGGGCGCCTGGGCACCACCGACGGCGGGCAGCTCGTGTACGCCCGCTCGGGCGGGATCAAGATCTTCGATCCCAAGGACGACTCGCGAAGCGAGAAGTCCGTCACCGAGGGCGCCGGCGGATTCGATGTCTCGGCCGACGGCAAGAAGCTGCTGGTCTTCCGCGGCGGGTCGATGAGCGTGATGGACGCCTCGGCGGGAGGCGGGAAGTCGACGAACGTGCCCACGTCGGGCATGCTCGTGACGATCAACCCGCGTCTGGAGTGGGTCCAGCTCTTCATGGACACCTGGCGCCTGGAGCGCGACTTCTTCTACGAGCCGACGATGCACGGCGTGGACTGGGCGGCGCTGCGCGTCCACTACCTGGCGATGATCGAAGACTGCGCCAGCCGCGAGGACGTGGCGTACGTTCAGGGCGAGCTGATCTCGGAACTGAACATCGGGCACGCGTACATCACCAGCCCAGGCGAGGTGGAGTCGGCCCCGCAGATCGGCGTGGGCATGCTGGGCTGCGACTATGAGCTGGTGAAGAGCGACGCGGGCACGGCGTACAAGATCAGCAAGATCTACGCCGGCGCGGACTGGGACACGGACGCGCGCGGGCCGCTCAGCCAACTCGGCGTCGACGTGAAGGAGGGCGACTATCTCCTGGCGGTCGACGGCGTGCCGGTGGACACGAGCAAGGACGTGTGGGCGGCGTTCATCGACACCGCGAACCGCACGACCTCGATCACGGTGAGCGGCAAGCCGGTGATGGACTCGTCGGCACGCGAGGTCCTGGTGAAGCCGATCGGCGGCGAGGGCGGCCTGCGCTATCGCACGTGGATCGAGCAAAACCGGGCGTACGTCGAGAAGCGATCGGAGGGCAAGGTCGGGTACATCTATGTGCCGAACACGGGCGTGGATGGACAGAACGACCTGTTCCGCCAGTTCATCGGGCAGCGCGGCAAGGACGCGCTCATCATCGATGATCGTTGGAACGGCGGCGGGCAGATCCCGACGCGGTTCATCGAGTTGCTGAATCGCCCGGTGACGAACTACTGGGCGAAGCGCGACGGGCAGGACTGGACCTGGCCGCCGGACAGCCACCAGGGCCCCAAGGCCATGCTCATCAACGGGCTGGCGGGCTCGGGCGGCGACATGTTCCCGTGGCTGTTCAAGCACGACAAGATCGGCAAGGTCTTCGGCACGCGCACGTGGGGCGGGCTGGTCGGCATCTCGGGGAACCCCGGGCTGATCGACGGCGGCGCGATCACGGTGCCGAACTTCGGCTTCTACAAGACCGACGGAACATGGGGCGTCGAAGGGCACGGCGTTGATCCGGACGTCGAGGTGATCGATGATCCGAGCAAGCTCTCGGCGGGCGTTGATCCGCAGCTTGACGCGGTGACCGACCACCTGCTCAACGAGATCAAGACCAACGGGTACCACCCGCCGAAGCGGCCGGTGAGCCCGGACCGTCGCGGCATGGGCATCCCGCCCGAGCAGCGGTGACCGGGGAGCGAGCGGCCTGAAATCTCGGTAGTCTTCCCAACCGGCGGCGCGATGCGTCGCCGGTTTTTCGTTTGGGTCGGGAAGGACGAGACGAACGAAAGTCCCGCCTCACGGGCGGGCTGCTCATGAAGGCCGCGAGGCGAGGAGCCAGCGAGTCCACGGGGTTGCGGGCGGGGAAATCGAGTCACGCGCCCTCCCTCACGGTCGGGCTACTGATGGAACGAGCGAGAAAGGAAAGGCGCGCGCGAGCGAAGCGGAGATGCGGGGAAGCAGAAGCAGGCAGAGGAATCCGGTTCGGTGGAGCATCCGAGCGGCCGCGGGTAGCCGTCGTTCGGAGAAGGCGGTTCAATACAGAAGCACCAAGACACAGAGGTGATGCGGAATGGACGAACACACGAAGAGCGGGCCGCGTTGGGTTTCGGGGCGTCTTGAGATTCGCGCGAGGACCGTTGCCGCGCTCGCACTCGCAATCGCGGCCGGAGCGATGGCTTTGGGCGGCGCAACGACCTCCGCGATGGGTGCGTGGACGTCGAACGAGCGGCCGCAGGACGCGGGCAAGCAGGCTGATCGATACCTCGTGGTGCGTTGCGGCACGCTGCTGGACGTGCCGGGCAAGCCCGCGAAGAAGGGCGTGACGCTGGTCGTCAAGAACGGCGCGGTGGAGTCGGTGCTGCCGGGGATTGATGCCAAGGCATCCATCCCGGCGGGCGCGACGATCGAGGAACTCAACCTGTCGGATCAATACGTGCTGCCGGGCCTGATCGATTGCCACGTCCACCTGGCGATGGAATTCACGCCCGACGCGCGGATGCGGCAGTTGCAGGAGACCGACGTTGATTCGGCGTTTCGCTCGGTGAACTTTGCGAAGAAGACGCTGCTGGCGGGGTTCACGACGGTGCGTGATCTCGGAGCGGGCGGGGACGTGGTGATCAAGCTGCGCGAGGCGATCAACCGCGGCGACGTCATCGGGCCGCGGATCATCGCCGCGGGCAAGGCGATCAGCGTAACGGGCGGGCACGCGGACCCGACGAACGGCCTGCGCGCGGACGTGTTCGGGCTCGCGGGCGTGGACGAGGGCGTGGCGGATGGCGCGGATGAGTGCCGCAAGGCGGTCCGAAACCAGATCAAGCTCGGCGCGGACTGCATCAAGCTGACGGCGACGGGCGGCGTGCTCTCGGCGAGCAGCGCGGGGCTGGCTCGCCACTTCTTCGATGATGAACTGAAGGCGATCATCGACACATCGCACAGCATGGGGCGTAAGGCCGCGGCCCACGCGCACGGCGTGGACGGCATCAACGCGGCGCTGCGCGCGGGCGTCGATTCGATCGAGCACGGAACGTACCTCGACGACGAATCGGTCAAGCTCTTCAAGGAGCACGGGGCGTACCTGGTGCCGACGCTGCTGGCGGGCGAGACGGTGAGTTCGAACGCGAAGATCCCGGGGTACTACCTGAAGGTCGTGGCGGATAAGGCGAGCATCGTCGGGCCGCGGATGCTGGAGATGTTCCGCAAGGCGCACGAGGGCGGCGTGAAGATTGCGTTCGGGACCGATACCGGCGTTTCGCCCCACGGCGAGAACGCCCGCGAGTTTGCGCTCATGGTGAAGGGAGGCATGACGCCCGAGGAGACGATCGTCGCGGCGACGGTTACGGCGTCGGACCTCTGCGGTGTTTCGAAGGTGGTCGGGACGCTGGAGCCCGGCAAGCGGGCGGACTTGATCTCGGTGAAGGGCAACCCCGTGACGGACATTTCGCTGCTTGAGCACGTGATCGCCATTGTTAAAGACGGATCGGTCGTTCGCGGGCCTGGGGCGAATTGAGGGAATCCGTGAGAGCCTTGAACCGGAACGCCGCCCCACGGTAGACTGTTCACGCGTGGGTGTTCGTGCCGCGCTCGCACGTCGCGCGGCGTGAACTTTGCGTTCGGTGTGCTTTCGACGATTGACGGGGTGAGGTTCGAGAGAACGCACGCAACGGAAGGGGGCTTCATGTCACGCCGCGCCTTCACGCTGATCGAACTGCTGGTCGTGATCGCCATCATCGCGCTGCTCATCGCGATCCTGCTCCCGGCGTTGGGGAAGGCGCGTTCGTCCGGGCGACAGCTCAAGTGCGCCTCAACTCTGCGCGACTCGGTGCAGTTGACCACGGCGTTCGGCGCGTCGAACCAGGGGCGTGCGCCCGTGGCGGGGTATTTGAACACCTACAGCCTGGCGACCAACTTCAACGACAAGGGCTTTCCGTGGATTCCGAGCTGGGATGATTCCGGAGTGAAGCGGCCGCTCCCGTTCTTTGCGGCGCTGGGCGCATTCGCGGGCGCCGACATCGAGACGAGCACCAAGGATGCGCTCCGCGCGCAGATCGGCGTGGGCGGCATGAACCCGTACCTCGCGAAGCTGCAGCGCTGCCCGGACGATCAGACGTTTGACTACATGTCAACCGACAACAACACGCAGGCCCAGCAGCTGGCGATCACCATGACGCCGGTGGAGAGTTCGTACGCCAATCTCAAGGGCATCCGCGAGATGACGTCGTACATGTTCAACGAGTACGTGCTCGGGCAGCTGCGATACTCGCCCGACAAGCAGTTGTACCGCCTGCTCGGGCGGCTCGATCGCGTGCGCTTCCCCAGCAAGGTGTTCTATATCGCGGACGGCGAGCCCAAGACCGACCGCTGGATCACGGTGTGGGACTATGTCGAGGTCAAAGGAGACAACCTCTACAACTACAACGAGGCGTACGACAAGAACGGGCTGATGCAGCAGTTTGATCAGAAGCGTCACAACAAAGTGATGAACACGGCGTATGTGGACGGGCACGTGCAGGGGCATGTGCTGACCCGCGAGGCGCTGAAGGACATTCTGATCAACGATTTCTAGCCGCCCGCGATCGCTACGAAGACATGATTCACATTTGTGCCCGTCGGGCCGGTCCTGATCAGGCGGCGCCCGAGTTCAAGCGCGGCGGCGCTGTCGTGAGCATCAAGCATGGCAGCGGGGTCACGACCCATCGCCCTCAAGTCTCGGCAAAGGGCGGCATCGCCGATTCCACCAGCATTGCTCGTCGGGCCGTCGACGCCATCGGTGGAGAATGAGATGACCCGTGCGTCGTCGATACGACGTCGCTCGAGTTCGATCGCGGCGGCGAGCGCGAGTTCCTGACTCGGTCCGCCGCGCCCCTTGGCTTGGCCAACGGTCACGGTCGGCTCGCCACCCCAGACGATGCAAATCGGCACCTGATTCGCCTTTGCTTCCGCCACGATCGCGTCAACGAGTTCGCGGGCCACGTCGCGTGCCTCGCCCGTCACGCCGGTGCGCCGTTGCGCGACCTTGCACCGTGCTTGCAGCGCTGCAGCCACGGCGTCCACGGCCGCGGCGTTGCTGGTGATGATCTGCGAATCGAGATGATCGAAGATCGAATCGCCCGGCTTGGGAGTTTCGGCGACCTGGCCGCGCACGCCTCGTTCGAGGAGTTCATCGACGCTCGGGGCGATGCCGCGGCAGCCCCGACGCGTGATCACCTCGATCGCGTCGGCAAATGTCGATGGATCGGGAGAGAGCGGGCCGCTCGCGATGACATCGAGCGGATCGCCGATGACGTCCGAGATCACGACGGCGCGGACACGCAGGCCCAAGGCGAGCAGGGCCAATCGGCCGCCCTTGAGTCGTTCCGCGTGCTTTCGCACCGCGTTCAGTTCGTTGATCGTGGCGCCGGCGAGCATGAGACGGCGCTGGAGTTCGATGTACTCAGCGAGAGAGATTCCATCGGCGGGAAGGGTCAAATGGGCCGAGCCGCCGCCGGAGAGCAGGACAAGAAGCTGGCCGCGCCCCGCGTGGTTCTCTGCGAATTCACGCACGCGAGATTCGATGTAGGCCGCGGCACCGAGGTTGCGCTGCGTCGCGAGCGGGTGGTCGCACGGGAAGACATGCCAGTGCTCGCCTGGCGTGGCGGAGACCCGCTCCGGCACGGCGGTCACGATTCCCTCGTGCGCGCGGTCCGCAAGCAAGTCGCTTGCGGCGGCTGCCATCTCGACCGACGCCTTGCCGATCGCTAAGACCAGGAGCGGACCGTCGTCGATCGGGTTCCACGCACGGCGCAGAGCCTGCCCCGCGTTCGCGGCGTCGAGAGCCGCACGCACCGCGAGATCGGCGATGTCGCGCCACTTGTCCACTCACCATGCTCCTAGGCGCGGGGTACGCTCGCGATGGCACGCAGTCGCCTAGCGGCCTCTTCGAGCGTCTCCTGCTTCTTGCAGAAGGCGAATCGCGCGAGCGAGCGGCCGTTCTCTGGATTGTCGTAGAAGACGCTGGGCGGTATCGCCGCCACTCCGAATCGCGCGGGCAGCTCGCGGCAGAACTCCACGTCGCCGGCCACTCCCATGCGGCGCGAGACCTCCGTGTGATCCGCCATGATGAAGTATGTGCCACGCGGCATGACGACGCCGAAGCCCAGCGACGCGAGCGTGGCGGCGAGGAACTCTCGACGCTGCGTGAACTGGGCCCGGAGCGAGGAGATGTAGTCACCCCCTCGCTCGATCGCCGCGATCGCGCCGATCTGGAGCGGCGTCGCGGTGGCGAAGGTCAGGAACTGATGGGCGGCCCGCACGCCCCGCGACAGCTCCGGTGCCGTGATCGCCCAGCCGATCTTCCATCCGGTGAGGCTGAAGGTCTTGCCGAGGCTGGAGAGCGTCACGGTCCTCTCGGCCATGCCGGGGAGCGTCGCGAGGCGGACGTGCTCGTGCCCGTATGTCAGGTCCTCGTACACCTCGTCGGTGATGGCGAGCACGTTGTGCTTGGCGCACAGGAACGCGATCCGTTCCAGTTCGTCGCGAGAGAAGACGTGCCCGGTCGGATTGTGCGGCGTGTTCACCAGGATCGCTCGCGCCCCTGCCATCGCTCGCTCGAGCTCGCCCATGTCGAACCAGAACGGCGAGCTCGTTACCTGGCCAGCGCGAAGGTCGGCGGGTGGGCGGAGCGTGACGAATCGAGGTTCGGCCCCGGCCATGGCGGCGGTCGCGCGGTACGAGTCGTAGTAAGGCTCGAACATTACGACGCGATCTCCGGGGTTGATCACCCCCAGCATCGTCGCGGCGATTGCCTCGGTGCAGCCGCTCGTGATCGTGATCTGCGTGTCGGGATCGATGGCCTGGCCCGTGAGCGATCGCCAGCGCTGGGCGAGCGCGGCGTTAAGGGCAGGGTCGCCGAACATCCGTGCGTACTGCGATCGCCCGGCGCGGATCGCGTCGATCGCGGCATCCTTCACGAACTCAGGCCCGTCAAAGTCGGGGAACCCCTGCGCGAGATTAACGGCGTTGTGACGCTGAGCCAGTCGCGTCATCTCCGTGAAGATCGTCGTGCCGAACGGGGCGAGTCTTGCGGCGACCGTGTTCATGCGACCACGATATCCGCGATGCGGCCCCCGCGAAAGCGGCTTGCGGCCATACGGCGGCGTGCCAATCCTTCACCATGCTGAACATCGGCGACTCAGCCCCGGATTTCCCGCTTTCCCCGAAGGAGGGCGGCCCGCGCACGCTCCGCGAGTGCCTCGCCGAGGGACCGGTACTTCTGTACTTCTATCCCGCCGACTTTACGCGCGTTTGCACGGCCCAGGCCTGCATGCTCCGTGATGCGCAGCCCTCGCTCGCCGCGACCTCGGCCCGGATCATCGGCGTAAGCCCCCAGGGGGTTGATTCGCACGAGTCGTTCATCGCTCGCCACACCCTGCCGTTCACGCTGGTGGCGGACACCGATCGCGCGATCGCGAGGCTCTACGGCGTTTCGGCGCTGTTCGGGCTGCTCACTCGTCGCGCGACGTTCCTGATTGACACACATGGCACGATCGTTGATCGCGCCGTCGCCGATCTCTCACTCGGCTCGCATCAGGACCTGGTGCGTCGGGCCGTCGCACGCTTCGGGGGCGATCGGACTTCGAGCACCTGACCGCCCGCGATGGCGAAGATGCGGTCGCGGGAGTTCGAGCGGATACCGCCGCCGGAAGCAAGCGGGCACATGGCGGGCAGGATCCCGACCCGATCGCTGATGTGGAACGACCTCAGCTTGATCGCGTCCGGGCCGAGCTTCATCGTGATGGCTGGGTGAACGTGCCCGCACCAGCCAAAGACACCGGAGGTGAGATCGCCCGGCGCGTGCGCGAACTGGAACGGCCCATCGCGCCACACCGACTCGGTGACCGTCATCCCCCACTCTCGCTCGACTCGCTCGATCTTCCGATCGTGATTTCCGGGGACCACGATCATCTCGCACGGGCATGCCGCCCGCCACGCCGCGACGCGCCCGATGAGTTCGGGAGTGATCCCCGCGGGCCCATGGAGCAGGTCGCCGAGGACAAGGAGCCGCTTGGCGTTCCATCGCTCGATCTCGCCCGCGAGAGATTCAAGCAAACGGCCCGTCATGGCCACGGGCAGGGCGATCCCTCGCGTACCCATGAGTTCGGCGCGGCCGAGGTGCAGATCAGCGACGATGTAGGTCGAGGCGCCCGGCCACCACACGCCGCCGAGCGAGGTCAGGGCGACGGGTTCTCCGCCCGCGTCGATGAACGAGTCGCGCGCGACTTCTTCTCGCTGCGATCGCCCTTCGCACGGGGCTCGCCCGTCGCGTCGCTCCGCGCTCTCTTGGTGCCCACGCTGGCGAGGTCCTTCTCCCATGCCGCCTTCATCTGCTCCACGCGGTCGGCCAGCGACTGGCTCGACAATCGCCCGCCGATCCGCTCGATCACCAGCGGGAGTCCCAAGGGCGTCGGCCGCGCCACGCGCCGAATTGCCAGAGTCGCCCGCCGCAGGCGAGCCAGTGTACGCGACAGGCGGCTCTGCTCAAACTGCCGGTCGAACACTTCGCGCCGGGCCTGCTCCAGCAGCAGGTTCCCCGGGTCGAACTCGCGGAAGACGTCGTAGATCAGCCCGGCGTTGGCCTGCGTCTGCCGCGTCCCCTTGCGGGCGCCCGGGTACGACTGCTGCACCAGCCCCGAGACCCGCGCGATCTCGCGGAACTGATGGCGAGCCAGCTCGGCCAGGTTCACGCTCGCTTGCACATCATCCCACAGCGTCGCGGCGTCGAACAACTGCAAGCACGAATCGCCTTGCAGGTGCGTCTCAAACTCAAAGCCGGCGGGCGCGAGAAGCTCGAATCCGTAGTCGTTGGCCGCGATTGAGAACGTTGTCTTGACGCGGCGGGAGAGGCGGTACGCGAGCAGCGCGGCGATGCCACCATGCACGAGGCGCCCGTCGAATGGGTAGACGCACGCGTGCGAGCCCTCACGCGTCGAGCAGAGCTCGATCAGCACCTCGTCCTCGCGCGGCACGTGGGACAGATGCTCCATCGCATGCACCAGCGGCCGGGCCGCCCGCATTTCCGGGCCATCCGCCTCGCCCTTCGATGCTCTCTCCAGGAGCTCGCGCATCGCGCGCCCCATCGACTCGCTGATCGGGAGGCGCGTGCCCGCCCAGATCGGCGTGAAGTTGGTCGTGCCCTTGGCGGGGCGCACGATCGCGGTCATGTCATGCACGCGCACGAACTCCACAACTTTGCCCGCGAACACGAACTTGTCTCCCGGGCGCAGCGCGGTGATGAAGTTCTCTTCGATCTGGCCGAGCGTTCGTCCCGACACCCACGCGACCGTCATCGTCGCTTCGCCGACGATCGTGCCCACGTTGAGGCGGTGGATCGTCGCGATGCGTGGTGACGCGACCGAGTGCCGCCCGTTCTCATCGGGCTTCACGCGGTGGTAATGCGGGTACGCGCGGAGCGTCTGGCCACCCTCACGCACGAGCGACAGCGTCCAGTCGAATTCGGTCCGCGAGAGCTCGCGATACGACCACGCGCTGCGAACCTGCTCGAAGAGTTCGTCTTCGGTGAACCCGCCGCCCATCGCGCAGGTAACGATGTGCTGCGCAAGCACGTCGAGCGGCTTGTCGGCGGGCTTTCGCGGCTCGACCTCGCCGCGCTCAAGGGCCATGCGGACGGCGGCGACTTCGAGCAATTCCAGACCGTGCGTCGGCACGCAGGTGATGAAGCAGTCCTCGCCCGGCCGGTGCGCGGCACGCCCGGCGCGTTGCATCAATCGCGCGATCCCCTTGGGCGAGCCAATCTGCATGACTCGCTCGACGGGCGCGAAGTCGACACCAAGATCAAGCGAAGAGGTTGCGACAACGAGACGGATCGAGCCATTTTTCAGGCCTCTTTCGATCTCCTCTCGCCGGTCGCGGTCGATCGAGGCGTGGTGCAGGCCCGCGACGCGCTCCCACTCCGGACGCCGCGACAGGATCGCCTGATACCAGCGCTCGGCCTGCGAGCGTGTGTTGGTGAACACGAGGGTCGAGCGAGAGGGATCGATCGACTCAACCACGCGATCGAGCATCGAGAGACCCAGGTGCCCCGCCCACGGGAATGGGTCCCCCGGCGCGGGGAGCACGGTGTCCACACGCACGCGGCGCTCCAGTTCGGTCGTCACGATCACAGGCTCTTCGCCGGTCGCGCCGACGATCGCCCGCGCGGCCTCGTCGGCGTTGGAGATCGTGGCCGTGAGCGCCCAGGTCCGAAGTGCCGGCGCGAATGACCGCAATCGCGACAGCGCCAGCTCCACCTGCGTGCCGCGCTTGCTGGTCAGGAGCTCGTGCCACTCGTCGACGATCGCGGCCCGCACACCCGCAAATCGCTGCGGCGCGTCGGGCCACGTCAGCATCTGCGACAGCGACTCCGGCGTCGTTACGAGAACCTCGGGCAGGCGTTCACGCTGCTTCACACGCACCGACGAACTCGTGTCGCCGGTTCGGCTCTCGACGCGGCACGCCATGCCCATCGATTCGATCGGAGCACGCAGCGCCAGCTCGATGTCGCGAGAGACCGCGCGGAGCGGCGTGATATAGAGCACCCGCACGCCGTGGGATGAGGGCGCTCGCTCCGGACCGGCGAGCGATTCGTCGATCAGTTCCTGCAGCGGCCCGCCGAACGCGGCGTAGGTCTTGCCCGCGCCCGTCGGCACCTGCACCAACCCCGATCGCCCGGCGGCGTAGGCCTCCCACGCGCGGCGCTGGTACTCAAACGGCGTCCAGCCGCGTGAAGCGAACCACTCGCGCACGCTCCGCGCAGGCGTGTTTGCTCCGTCATGCGGGGACTTGCCCGGGGTCGCCGGGCCTTTGCGTCGTGCTTCGGTTTGTGCTGGCCTCCGTACCACATTGAATGGTACGACCGGACGTGGAGCGCGACCGACCCAGAATTCAACAGCCGGCGTCAAACCACGACGCGAACGCGTCGTAGTCATTGCCGTTGACGAAGCCGTCGGCGTTGAGATCGGCGCGCAGTCGCTGGTCCCAAGTCCAGCCCTCGCTGAACCACTCCGAGAAGAGATCGAAGTCGTCGGCGTTGACAAAGCCGTCGGCGGTCAGATCGGCGGGGCAGCGAAAGCTCGCAAAGCCGACCATCAGCCCAAGAGTTCCTGGGTAGTCCCTCCTCAGTTCGAAACACTCACTTTCGTTGAATTCCCCATCGGTGGGAGAGTCATCGAGCCACGTATCGTCGTCCTGGATTCCCGCGCGATACGGTTCCCAGCAGGCGTCGCCCGTTCCCCAGATCATGAACTGCGTGCCCGGCTCGGTATTCAACTGGCCACTGGGCGTGAGCAGGGCCGCGACATACGACCCGCCCGGGTGCGGCGTCGGAAGGAAGTAACCGAGTTGACTCCAGATACCCTCGGCGTTGATGTAGTAGTAGCCACCCACTTCAAGAGGGCCAATGTTGATCACCAAGACTTCAGAATAGGCGTGTTCAAACGGATTCCCTCCCGCGCACAAACCACTCTCGTCCGTTGTTGCGAACGCCAGCACGCACTCGCCGCCGCCCCAGTACCAACCTGCGTCGATCGCATCGATCGGCGAGCCACCTCCGACGCCGGGCGCGAGTTCTTTTATGTCATCGACGATCAAGGGACAGACGTAGGTGGTGCCGCCGTACCAGCGGCGGCTGCCCATGCCCGTTTCCACGCTCCACGGTACACGCGGCTCGCCGGGCTCGGCGCCCAAACCGGTGCACGCTCGATTGACATAGCCACGATCGTCCGAGTTGGGATCAACCCAGCCTCCGAAGCAATCGAAGACGTAGTAGTACCCTTTGGCGCTGCGGGTCTGAATCGGCTGGTACTCCTGCCACTCGCCGAAGATGAACTTCCCGTTCTCGATCCGCGCCGGGGCGATGGCGAGCGGCTCGACACGCACTCCGCCTTCCGCCAATTGCAGCGGAGGCTTGGCGAGCGAGCTCGCGGCGACTGCCGCACAGACGCCCGCGGACCAGGCCGCGATCGGAGTCATCGAAGCGACACGCCGCACAACACGCAAAATGTTCATGATTCCCCCTCTATCCGGGGTACGCGCCAGCGATCAAACACGGCGGAGTGGCGAGATCCGCCCCGGCAAATCCACATTAGTCAGAGGGCGATTGTGACGCAAGTCGCCACCCGAGCTCTCGCCCGGGCGGAGTGAACTTAGCAACCCTCATCAAACCACGACGCGAACGCGTCGTAATCATTGCCGTTGACGAAGCCATCACCATTGAGATCGGCGCATCGCTCCGCGACATCGAAAGCAGACGCAAAATCATCGTAGTCATTCCCGTTGACAAAGCCGTCCCAGTTCACGTCGGCGGGGCAGCGAAGCACAGCCAGGCCGATGCAGGCGGCAAGCGGGTCCGGGCAGACTCCGAAGGCCAGCGACACGCATTCGCCGTTCTCGAAAGAGCCGTACGGGTCATACAGGTCCAGCCAGGAATCTTCGCCCTGCGTCCCGGCGCGGTAGGGCTCATGGGAATCCTCGCCGGTGCCCCAGAGCGCGAACTGAGTGCCCGATCCGGTTGCCGGCGTTGATCCATCCTCGGTCAGCATCGCCATGTACGAGCCGCCCGGCAACGGTATCGGGACGACAATATGGGCTTGCGAGTAGATGCCGTCGACATTCGCGAAGTAGTAACCGCCGGTCGCCATCGAGCCAAAGCTGATAGACACCCCGCTGCCATATGCGTGCGAGAACGGGTCACCGTTCGAGCAGGCCGCGGAGTCATTAGACGGGAAGAACGAAATCACGCAGCTCCCGCCGCCCCAGTACCACACGAAGTCGAGCCCATCGATCGGGAGTCCGCCGTTCGATCCGCACGCTTCCGACCCGATGTCCTCGACCACCGTGGGGATTGCTTCGTTCGGAAAGTACCACAAACCCGGATCGCAGCCCGTCGTACCGTGGAATCGCGATTCGCCAGGATCGGCTCCTCGCCCGTCGTGGGCGTTGTTGACGTACGTCGCGCGAGAGGCGGCCTGGCCGACATAGCCGCCGAAGGCGTCGAACGCGTAGTACACGCCCTTCCGACCGCGCGTTTGCATGGGCGTGTAGTCCTGCCAGTCGCCGATCACCACCTTCCCGTTCTCGATCCACGCGGGGGCGATGGCGAGCGGCTCCACGCGGATACCCCCACCCACCAGTTGAAGCGGCGGCGTGGCCTCGGCCGCGGACACGCAGGAAAGACCCGCCACCAACGCGATCGCATACAGGCGCTTCATGATGTGCTCCCCAACAAAGCCCCACGAGAACTCGGAATCAAGCACGAGCATCCAGAACGGACGCCCGCATTCCGGCGGCTCTTAAAGCCTATCGCTTCCGGGCCGTAGGCACAAGACTTAGCACAAACCAGCCGAACGCAGATGCACGGTGCGGATTTCAGAGGTTCGACGCTTTGTTCCGAGAATGTTCCAGCAATCTCACGAATTTGGGCCTTTGGCCGCGTCCACACCCGCTCGGGATGCGAACGCACCGGGCAATCCTCCGGGAGCACGATCGTGGCCCGACACCTCGTCTGGTTTCGCAGCGACCTCCGCGTCGCGGACAATTCGGCCCTTCACGCCGCGACTAACCCCGCGCCCGACGCGGGCGTGCTCGGCGTCTATGTGATCTCCCCGGGCGAGTGGACGGCCCACGACGGCGCGCCCGTGCGCGTTGAGTTCGTCCTTCGCACGCTCCGCGTGCTCTCCAGCGATCTTGCCAAGCGGAACATCTCGCTGCTCGTCGCGACCGCTCCCACGCCACGCGATGTGCCGGGGGTGCTGAGCGAACTCGCGCGGTCGCATGGCGTATCGGCCTTGTTCTTCAGTCGCGAATACGAAGTCAACGAGGCAAAGCGGGACCAGCTCGTCGCGACCGCGTTCGCCAGGCTCCGGATCGAGTGCCGCGTATTCGACGATCAGGTCGTGCTCGCTCCGGGATCGGTGCGCACGCAGGAAGATCGCCCATACACGGTGTTCACGCCGTTCAAGAAGCGCTGGTTCGCGGTGCTGGGCGATCACGGCGGGGCGCGCGTCCTCGCCGCGCCGAAGACGCAGACACCCACTGAAATCTCGCCGTCGGAGATCCCGACCAGGATCGACGGCTTCGTCTCCGGGATCGGTCCTTTGCTGTGGCCCGCGGGCGAGCACGAAGCGGTCAAGCGGCTGCGACGATTCACCGGCGCGGCGCTCGATCGATACAAGTCGGATCGCGATCACCCGGCGATCGACGGCACGAGCACGCTCTCGCCTTACCTGGCGTGCGGCGCGATCTCGCCCAGGCAGTGCCTGAAGGCCGCGATCGAGGCCAACGACGGCAAGCTCGATTCGGGCGGGCCCGGCCCGGTGCAGTGGATCAGCGAGTTGGTCTGGCGCGAGTTCTACACGCACATCGTGCAGGCGTTCCCTCGCGTGTGCAAACACTTGGCGTTCAAGCCCGAGACCGATCGGATTCGTTGGCGCGAGAGCCCGCGCGATTTCGAGGCATGGTGTCGCGGCCAGACCGGCGTGCCCATCGTCGACGCGGCGATGCGCCAACTCAACACCACAGGCTGGATGCACAACCGCCTTCGCATGATCGTCGCGATGTACCTGAGCAAGGACCTGTTCATCGACTGGCGCATGGGCGAGCGCTATTTCATGCGGAACCTCGTCGACGGGTACCTCGCCAGCAACAACGGCGGTTGGCAGTGGTCGGCGTCGACGGGCACCGATGCGGCGCCGTACTTCCGCATCTTCAATCCTGCGAGCCAGAGCCGGACGTACGACGCTGATGGTGCATTCATCCGGAGATTTGTCCCTGAGCTTGCGAGCGTCGACGGAGACGCGATCCATGATCCGCCCCCCCTGGTGCGTGCTCGGCTCGGATATCCGGAAGCGATCGTGGACCACGTGGCCAGCCGCGAACGGGTGCTGAAGGCGTTCAAGGCGCTGAGCCCGGCATAGCGGATGTTCGGGGGACCGTAGCGAATCAAGACCGACCTGAAACATCGCTTCGAAAGGAGCGAGAGGCGTTATCGCTTTGTCGCGTCGCTCCCGGGCCGGTTGAGCGATGGGCGGGCACCGGCAAAGCCGACTCGACGACGCGAACACACTCGGCGGAGCGGGGCAAAAAAGACACGGCCCCCGCCGAAGCGAGGGCCGTGCTTGATCATTCAGATCAACTTCGGACGGAGCTGTGATTAGCAGCCGGCGTCGAAGTTCGAGGCGAACGCATCGTAGTCGTCGCCGTTGACGAAGCCGTCGCCGTTGAAGTCGGCGCACAGGTCGGCCACGTCGAACGCCGAAGCGAACGCATCGTAGTCATCGCCGTTGACGAAGCCGTCGTTGTTGACGTCGCCCGGGCAACGGAGCGAAGCCATGCCGACCATCTGGCCGATGATGCTCGGGCAGATCACGCCGGTGTAGTCGAAGGTGTAGCACTCGCCCGAGAAGAGGCCGTCCGGGGGATTGATGTCCCACCACGCGTCAGCGTTCTGGGTGCCGGCGCGGAACGCGGTGCTGTTGGCGTCGCCCGTGCCCCACAGCATCATCTGGGTGCCGGCGCTGGTGTTGAGGGTCGAGCCGTCGAAGGTGAGGGCGATCAGGTACGAGCCGCCCGGAGCGGGCTGCTGCACGAAGATGCCGCCGACGCTGTTGAGGCCGTCAACGTTCGTGTAGTAGTAACCGCCGGTGCCGAGCGGGCCGAAGCTGACGAGCACGCCGCTGTAGTAGGTGTTGGCGTAGGGATCGCTGATGGAGCAGCTCGCGTCATCGTCCGAGGTGAAGAACGCGACGACGCAGGTGCCGCCGCCCCACCACCAGGCGAAGTCGAGCGAATCGACGGCGTTGCCGCCCTGGTCGAAGCAGCCGTTCGTCTGAACGTCTTCGACGGCGAGGGGAGCGACGAAGGTCGAGCCGAAGAACCAACGGCTGGTGCCCAGGCCGCAGGTGTAGTCGTTCGGGACGCGGGTGTCACCGGGGGTCGCACCCTGGCCGCCGTTGGCCTTGTTGGGGTACTCGCCGCTGGCGTAGCCTTCGTAGCAGTCGAAGGCGTAGTACATGGCCTTGCTGGCGCGGCTCGACACGCCGGAGTAGTCCTGCCACTCGCCGATGACGGTCTTGCCGTTCACGATCTTGGCGGGGGCGATGCGCTGGGGCTGAACGAAGATGCCCTTCTCAGCAAGCTGAAGCGGGGGCTTGGCAACCGCCGTCGCGGCGCAGGCGAGGCCGGCAGCCAGACAAATCATCGAAATCTTCTTCATTGAACACTCCTCTACAAAAAATAAGGGACGACACTCGAGCCCCGAGGGGCCTCACGCTCCAAACTCGACCGGTTCGACCGGGTTCGAGACCTTTGAAAACCGACGAACAGGTCGTCACGACTCAACATCGCGCTTCCGTGCCCGCCGAGACTACACAGACCACACTGTCAAACGAACACTCTCTACTCACACTGCCAAACGGCGGAAAAAACCGCCGAAATCCACGCACGATCGAAACTCGGCGCGCTCTTCCGGTCGCGCACCGGTCCTGATCTCGATCATACAAGAAGTCGTGGGTCCTTCAAGCCGATTTTGCCGCATTTTTCGAACATCCGTTCGGCGATAACCCGCCCCACACGTTTCCCAGACCGTCCAGCCCGAATCATCCACATAAACCCAACCTTCCCAACCCTCCAGACTGACCCGGAAGTGGGTGTTTGGTTCAGCAGATTTCCCATTTTCTCAACGGTTACCGGTCGTGGCAGGTTCCGGTCCATTGGCACTCCGCGCGGCGTCCATCGCAGCAACGAACTCGTCGAACAAATAGGACGAGTCGTGCGGGCCGGGCGAGGCCTCAGGGTGGTATTGGACCGCGAACACGGGGCGGCCCGGGATCCGAAAACCGGCCAAAGTGCCGTCATTCAGGTGGATGTGGGTCGGCTCGCCCCCCACCTTCCGGAGTGAATCGGGATCGACCGCGAACCCATGATTCTGGCTGGTGATCTCGATCTTGCCGGTGCGCTGGTCGAGGATGGGCTGGTTGATGCCGCGGTGCCCGAACTTGAGCTTGAAGGTACTGGCACCCAAGGCCAGGGACAGGAGCTGGTGCCCGAGGCAGATGCCGAACGTGGGGATCGGCGTTCCGCGCTGGTCGCGGACGATCTCGCGGAGGGTCTGAATGACCTGTTCGACGGCGGCGGGGTCTCCCGGGCCGTTGGAGACGAAAAGCCCGTCGATCTCGTTCTTGTCGAATCGCTCGCGGATTTCCCTGGCGGTGATGGTGTGGGGCACGAGCGTGACCACGCAGCCCCGATCGGTCAGGTTGCGGAGGATGTTCCGCTTGGCGCCGCAATCGAGGGCCAGGACGCGGCGCTTTCCGGAGCCGGCCCTGTCGGCGTCGGGTGACCAGTCGCCGAGCGTCTCGCTCCAAGGCTGGTTGCTGGTGCAACCCACGGCCGGGACGAGGTTTTGCCCCGCCATCGACGGCGCGGTGCGGGCCATTTCGACGAGCTGGGCGTCGGTCAGGTCGGTGCGGTCGGTCAGCACGCCCTGGATGGCGCCGGTGGTCCGGAGGCGGCGGGTGATCGAGCGGGTATCGACGCCCGAGATCCCCAGCACATTGAACCGGGCGAGGTAGGTGGAGAGGTCGGCGTCGGCGCGGTAGTTGGAGTGTCGACGGGCCAGTTCGCGGACCACCAGGCCCGAGACCTGAACCTTGTGCGACTCAACATCCTCGGCGTTGGTCCCCACATTCCCGATGAGCGGGAAGGTCGCGACCAGGATCTGTCCGGTGTAGGACGGATCGGTCAGCGATTCCTGGTAGCCGGAAACGGCGGTGTTGAAGACGACCTCGGCGGACGCGATGACGCCCTTGCCGGTGGCCCCGAAGGCCTTTCCGACAAAGACTGAACCATCCGCGAGAGCAAGACGAGCGACCGGGGCAGGGGACGAACCCGAGGACGCGTTGGGCATAGGTACAGTGTACGCACAGGCGATGGAAACGTCACGCAAGAGCACGCGATCGATCATGCCGCCGGGCTCGCTTTTCGGCGGCGAGTTGCCGTCGCCAACGCACTTCGCGAAGGTGGCGGTGGAACGCGGCATCGACGCGGAGAAGGGGCAGGAGGGGTTGACGTATGCCGCGGACCCGGCGGTGCGGGCGGGCGATCGAGTCGTGGTGCCCTTGGGACGGGGCGACACGCCGACGGGCGGGATCGTGATCGCGACGGGCGGCACGGAGCTGCTCGACGGGTTCGACGTGTCGCGGGTGAAGCCGATTCTTGAGCATCAGGGTGCGAGCCTGACGCCGGGCCTGGTGGAGCTGGCGAAGTGGATCGCGGGCTACTACGTGTGTCCGCTCGGCATGGCGCTCTCGACCATGATGCCGGCGGCGGTGAAGCAGGGGATCGGGAAGACGTTCGAGCGGCGCTATGCGTTCGTGCCGCCCGTGGATGGGAGCAAACTCCCCGCGAGGACTCGCAAGACGATGGAATCGCTCGCGGCGGTGTTCGGCGAAACGAGGCCGGAGGGCGGCGAATCACTGGCGATCGGTGAGAAGGAGTTGCTCGCGGCGTTGTCGCTGCGTTCGGTCTCGGCGCTGGCGCGGCTGGTACGGCTGGGCTTGCTTGCAGTGTCGCGGCATGAGGTCGTGAAGGCGACGGGCTTTGAGGCGCCGGCGCTGGCGCCCGCGGAGGCGCCGCCCGTCCTCAGCCCGGACCAGGCGGCGGTGGTCCATGGGATTGAGCCTCGGCTGGGGAAGTTCGGCGTCCACCTGTTGCGCGGCGTGACAGGCTCGGGGAAGACCGAGGTGTACCTGCAGTTGCTCGCGCGGGCGACGGCGGGCGGCGGGAGGGCGATCGTGCTGGTGCCGGAGATCTCGCTCACGCCGCAGACGAGCCAGAGGTTCGTCGATCGATTCGGACGAGACGACGCGGGGGCGGTCGCGGTGCTGCACAGCGGTCTGACGGCGTCGCAACGGCACGCCGAGTGGGATCGAGTGCGGCGGGGCGTGGCGCGGATCGTGGTCGGGGCGCGATCGGCGATCTTCGCGCCGGTGGAGAGGCTCTCGCTGGTCGTCGTCGACGAGGAGCACGATCATTCCTATAAGCAGGATCAGCTCCCCCGCTACCACGCGCGCGACGTCGCGATCAAGCGCGGGCAGATCGAGGGGTGCCCGGTGATCCTGGGCTCGGCGACGCCGTCGCTGGAGAGTTGGGCGAACGCGACGGGCACGGCGCCCAAGTTCACGCTGTGGGAGCTGCCCACGCGGGTGACGGGCGTTTCAATGCCGGAGGTGCGGATCGTGGACCTGGCGGCGGAGCGGCGGGCGATCGCGCTCAAGGACCCGTCGCAGGCGAACCGCCTGCACGCGATCGGGCCGACGCTGGAAAAGGAGATCAACGCGACGCTCTCGGACGGAGGGCAGGTGATCCTGCTCCTCAACCGGCGCGGATTTGCCCACTACATCGCGTGCCCCGATCCCAAGTGCGGCTGGGTGATGCGGTGCGAGAACTGCGACGCGTCAATGGTGCTGCACCGCAACGTGCGGACGGACAGCGAGGCGTGGATGCCCTCGGGCGGATTGGTGATGTGCCACCACTGCCTTGCAAGGCAGCTCCTGCCGCGGGCGTGCCCGGTGTGTGCGAAGCCGACGAATCCGTTCGGGCTGGGGACGCAGCGGCTGGAGGACGAGCTCATCAAGAAATTCGCGGCCCGGCACGCGATGGAGGCCCGGGCGATTACTCGCGTCGATCGCGACAGCATGTCGTCGGCGGCGGACTATTTCGAGATCCTGCGGGCCTTCGCGGACGGCGACATCCGCATCATGCTGGGCACGCAGATGATCTCCAAGGGGCTGGACTTCCCGAACGTGCGTCTCGTCGGCGTGATCGACGCGGACACGGCGATGCACCTGCCCGATTTCCGCGCCACGGAGCGGACGTTCCAGCTCGTGAGCCAGGTCGCGGGCCGTGCGGGGCGGCGCGACTCGCGCGGGAGCGTGATCGTCCAGACCATGTCGCCCGGGCACCCGGCGATCCAACTGGCGGCCAGGCACGATTACCGCACGTTCGCGGAGCAGGAACTGGCGATCCGGGCACGGGCGCAGATGCCGCCTGCGACGCGGATGGCCCGGATCGTGACGCGCGACAAAGACGCGGGGAAAGCCAGGCTGCGGGCGGAGGAAGTTGGCGCGGCACTCCGGGAGGCGATCCGGGACATCGCCAAGGGAAGGGGAACGCCCGGGGAAGAGTCGATCAGCATCGGGCCGGTCGCGCCGTGCCCACTTTCGAGGCTGCACGGGCAGTATCGGTTTGGGTTGGAGGTCGTCGCGCCCGGGGCCGGGGCGATCCAGCGGGCGTTGCACGCGGTGCGGTCGCGGGGGCTTCTCACCAGCGACGCGCATACCGCAGTGGATGTTGATCCGGTGGCGTTGCTCTGATCGGCGCGGAAAGGCCGATATTGTTGTTCGTGCTTGTTCACCTCAACAACCAGATCGTGCCGCGGGAGCAGGCGAGGGTCGACCCGTTTGACCGCGGCTTTCTGATGGGCGACGGCGTGTACGAAGGCCTGCGGGCGTTCGACGGTCGGATCGTCGCGATGGACTATCACGTCGAGCGACTTCGCGACGGGCTGAGGGCCTTGTCGATCGACTATGACGCGGAGCGGATGGTGCCGCTGACCGACCGGTTGCTGGAGGTCAACGGCCTGCGCGACGCCTTTGTGTATTGGCAGATCTCGCGCGGCGCGCCCGGGCCGGGCAAGCAGGTGAGGACGCGCGTCCCGGACGGCGACATGACGCCGACGGTGTTCGGATTCGTCAGCCCCGCGTGCTCGCTGAAGGAAGCCAGGACGCTGCAGGGGCGTGCGGCGGTGACGGTGCAGGACCCACGCTGGAAACTCGGGCAGATCAAGTCGATCTCGCTGCTCGGGAGCGTGTTGTGCGCCATGCAGGCCGACGACGCGGACGCGGACGACGCGATCATCGTGAACAACGGGCTGGTCGCGGAGGGGACGGCGTCGAATGTCGCGATCGCGATCGACGGCCCGCGGGGAACGCGGATCGTCACGCCATCGCTCGAGAGCACGCCGATCCTGGCGGGCGTGACGCGCCGGCTCCTGCTCGAGGCGATGCCGGAGATCGAGAATCGCCCGGTGCGGGTCGAGGAACTGATGTCGGCGCGCGAGGTGATGGTGACGGGGTCGCTCACGATGGTGACGGCGATCACGGTGCTGAACGGGCGGCGGGTGGGCGACGGCAGGCCCGGGCCCGTCGCGAAGAAGATGCTTGACGCGCTGCTCGACGTGATTCATCAGGAGCACGCGGGCAAGCGTGCGACGCACGCAGCAAGGTCCGGCGCGTGATGGCTTTCGAGTCCAAACGCGTCACGGTGATGGGCCTTGGCAACTTTGGCGGCGGGGCGGGCGTGGCGCGGTGGCTGGCGGGCCAGGGCGCGGACGTGCTCGTGACCGACCTCTCTCCGGCGGAAAAGTTGAGGGCGGGCATCCAGAGCGTGCGCGACCTGATCGAGCAGGGGCGAGTGACGCTGCGGCTCGGCGAGCACAACGTGAGCGACTTCACGACGTGCGACTGCGTCGTGGCGAACCCCGCGGTGCCGAAGCCCTGGGAGAATCGGTTCATCCGGTCGGCGCAGGCCGCGGGGATTCCGGTGACGACCGAGATCGGGCTGGCGATCGAGCGATTGCCCGATCGCGGGCGGGTGCTGGCGGTGACGGGGTCGGCGGGCAAAAGCACGACCACGGCGCTCATCGACCACGCGCTGCGTGCGACCGGGCGCAAGGTCGCGATGGGCGGCAATATCGGGGGGTCTCTGCTTGAGTCGCTCGCGTCGATGACGCCCGACACGTTCGTCGTGCTGGAGCTCTCGAGCTTCATGCTGCACTGGATGGCGGGTTGGTCGCCCAAGGTCGCGGTGGTGACGAACCTCTCGGCGAATCATCTCGACTGGCACGGCACGATCGATCACTATCGCGCGAGCAAGCAGAATCTCCTTGCGTCGCAGCGAGCGGGAGATGTCGCGGTGCTGGGCCAAGCCGGGAGCGGGGGCGTCGGCGATTGGGCCACACGCGAGGGCGTGCGGCGGGTCATCGTGGGTGAACGCGATGCGGAGGGCTTGCCGCGGCTTGCGATTCCGGGCGGTCACAACCGCGTGAACGCGGCGATGGCGCTGGCGGCGGCGTGCGCGATCGACCCCACGCTCGATCGAGATGCGGCGTCGGTGGCGATGGCGGCCTTCGCGGGCCTGCCGCACCGCCTGCAACTGGTGCACGAATCGGGCGGCGTGCGCTTCTATAACGATTCCAAGTCCACGACGCCGGAGGCGACGCTGCTGGCGGTGCGTGCGTTTGAGGATCCGTCGCGCGTCCACCTCATCGCGGGCGGGTACGACAAGGGGTCTGACCTGTCGGCGATCGCGGCGCTGGCGCCGAAACTCGCGGGGCTGTACGCGATCGGGAAAACCGGGGCGACGATCGCGGAGAAGGCCGGGCCGCGGGCGACGCTGTGCGGCACGCTGGCGAACGCGGTGGATGCGGCGATTGGGAAACTGCGGGGCGGTGATGTGCTGTTGCTCTCGCCGGGCTGCGCGTCGTGGGACCAGTTCGAGAACTATGAGAAGCGTGGCGAGATGTTCGCGGAGTTGGTGAAGGGAAAGAGCAGCGGGCGATGAGGACCGAACGTGATCATGTGGTCGGGTGAGCAAGTGATGCGAGCGTCGAACTGCACGAGCAGCGTAGAAAGAAAGCAAAGGCCGCCCACCCTCACGGTCGGGCTGCTGATGGCCGCCGCGACGGTGGCGTTAGCGCTGAATGGCGGCTGCCAGTCGAGCGAGCACACAACGCACACGGCATCTCCCGCCGCCCGCGAAGCTCCGGGCGAGCCCGCTGATCGCACGAGCACTCGAAAGGCGGCCGGCACGGTCGGCGATTCGATCGCGACATCGGACAAGCCAAACAAGCAACCGAGCGAAACCGCTGAGCCAGTTCCCCCGCCGGCCACGAACCCGGCGCGCGCTCCGAGCGAGCCATCCCCCACGGCTCCGCCTGCACTGAGTTCCACGCTGCGCGAGGTCTTTCCGGGCGTGCGGGTCGACCTCGCGGGCAAGCTCGTCGAATTCGACGGGATGGTGCCGATCGATGTTCACAACCCCAAATCACCCCGCGTGTATCTCGAGGTGATCGCATGCACGTATGACAGCAAGGAGCACGAGTCGCTGGTCGTGACGAGTGCAAAGCCTTCGCAGGTTCACGCCGCGTTGCTGATGATCGGGTTGGAGCCCGGCGCGCCGGGAAGCTGGCGAGTGGACGAGCAATCGCGCGTGACGAGCGTGCCGCCGCGGGGCTCGCCGGTGCGAGTGACCCTGGTGTTCAACCCCGCTTCGCCCGATGCGAAGGAGATCGACCCGGCGGAACTGGTGGTCAACGCCAGGAGCAAGTCACGCGCCTCGTCGCTGGCGGGCGCGGGGTTCGTCTTCGGCGGATCGCGCATCGTCGAGTGGCAGGGGAGATCGTTCTATGACGCCGACGGCACGGGCACGCTGATCGGCCTGGCGACGTTTGGAAGCGAGACGATCGCGTGGCGCGAGGTCTTCTCGCCCGAGGCGGCGATCGCCGAGCCCGTGTGGATCGCGGACAACGAGCGAGTTCCCGCGGCGAACACACCGGTGACCGTGCGGCTACGGCCTGTTTCCGAAAAGTAACTCGGGTTGATGACGCGGCGAGGTCGCGCCGCACAGCCCGGACCGTCTTCGCGAACTCGTCAGGTCCGACGTCCGAACGTAGGGCGACGTCGTCTTCACTCGAACAAGCGAACCTTGATCGGGCGGTCGGCTTGGTCGGCGGAGGAGTCCTTCACGCGGACTTCGACTTCCTTTCCGATCAGGAGCCCGGCGTCGATGAACGCGGCGTACGCGCCGACGGCGTCCTTCACCTCGCGGTCGGCGATCCTGGTGATGATCTGGCCGGCTCTCAGGCCCGCGCGGGTCGCGACGGAGCCCGGCACAACGAAACCGACGGTCGCATCGTCGCCGAACTCGCGCACGGACATGCCGAGTTCGCGGGCGATGTAGCCCCACGCGTCATTCACCAGCGAGGCGACATCGCGCTCGCCCAGCGTGATCTTCATGTCGATCTCTTCGCTGTCGCGCCACACCTTGGCGGGCACGATCTGCCCGGGGCGGCACGCGCTCACCACGGCGCGCAGCACCTCGGGGTCGCTGGTGTCGTACCCCGCGACGGAGCGGATGATGTCGTTGCGGCGCAGGCCTGATTTCTCGGCGGCCCCGCCCGACACAACGGAGGAGATGCGCAGGCCCAAGCCGACGAACTCGCCGTCGTTGGATATCTCGGCAACGCCGCGATCAAACTGGATGCCGAGGAATCCTCGCGCGACCTTGCCCGAGTTGATGATCTGGTCGACCACCGACTCGATGGTGTCGAGCGGGATGGCGAACGAGATGCCCGCGGACTGGCCGACCTCGCCGCTGGTGCCGTCGCTCTCGCGCCCCGTGGCGATGGCGACGTTCATGCCGATGACGCGCCCGTGGATGTCGACGAGGGGCCCGCCGCTGTTGCCGGGGTTGACGGCGGCGTCGGTCTGGATGAAGTTCGTGAAGCCGCCCATTTCCAGCACGGGCCGTGCGGAGCGACCGAGGCCGGAGATGATGCCCTCGGACATGGAGAACTTGAAACCGAAGGGTGAGCCGAAGGCAAAGACGCGATCGCCCTGCTCGGGACGCTCGCCGCTGGCGCGTTGGAGCGGGAAGAGGCCCCGCCTGACGTCGACCTTCAGCACGGCGATGTCGGTAAAGGGATCGGCGCCGACGAGAGAGGCGGTGGCGACGCGCCCGTTGGCGAACTGCACGCTGATGTTGCGTGCGGCACGCACGACGTGGGCGTTGGTGATGATGTGTCCCTTGTCGTCAAAGACCCAGCCCGAGCCGGTCGAGCCGCGGAAGAACCAGCCACGACCGCGCGGGCTCTGGGGTGAGTTCTTGCCGTTTTCCTGATCGTCGCCTTGCGAGCCATCGGCGGGGTCGGTGTCGCGTGCGGGCCCGCCCTCAACCACGAGGTGGACAACGCCCGGCTCCACGCCGACGGAAACTGCGCGGGTGGCGCGGTTGAGTCGTTCGAGGATGTCGTCGTCGCCCAGCGTCTGGTGCGCTAGGCGCACCGTCGCCTGGGTCCGCGAGTCTTCCACGCGGCGGACGAGCTCGGGCACGACGATCAACGCCGCCATCGAGGTGAGCAGAACCACCACCGACGGCCCGTACGAGACGAATCGACGCATCACGATCTCCTGCAGGGCGCCGCGCGGGCCCCGGATGTTATCGTCAGGATCGGGGGCCGCGCTCGCGCCGGCCCGGGCGGACGATCTCCTCTATCAATCCGTCGGCGGAGCGATTCTGGTTTCGGAGGCGTTCGGCCTCCCCGGCCTGCATCGAATAACCGCGCCCGCCGATACGGCGCTCGGCCACCCGGCGGACCCATTCCCGGCCGGCGTTCTCGACCTCGATCCCCAGGGACGCGACGGGCTCGGCAAATCGGGGCGGCGTGTCCGAAAGTCCCAGGAGGTCCTGGAGCACGAGCACCTGGCCGTGGCAGGCGGTGCCCGCACCAATGCCGATGAGCGGGAGGCTGGTGCGCTCCATGATTGCGCCGGCGACCTGGTCGGGAACCGCCTCGACCAGGAGCATCACGCACCCGGCCTGCTCCAGCGCGACCGCGTCGTCAACGACTTTTTCCAGTTCGCGCACGGTGCGTCCCGCGGCGACGTAACCGCCGGCGACCGCGACCTGCTGCGGACGACAGCCGACATGACCGCAGAGCGGGATGCCCGCGCGGGACATCGCCGCGATGCGCGGCGCTTCGGCGCTCGTGGCTTCGACCTTCACGATGTCGGCCATTCCCTCGACAACAAATCGCCCGGCGTTGCGGATCGCGTCGCCCTCGCTGATGTGATAGCTGAGGAAAGGCATATCGCCCATGACGAGCGTGCGCGGCGCGCCCCGCTTGACGGCGGCGGTCAGGGCGATAAGCACGTCGAGCGGCATGTCGAGCGTGCGCTTGAAACCCAGGATCACCTCGGCCGCCGTGTCTCCCACGAGCAGGATGGGAACGCCGGCCCGCTCGAGCCAGCGCGCGGTGGTCGCGTCGTAGCAGGTGAGGCAGGCGAACGGCACGTTCTCGTCGACCATCTTGCGAATGGTGCGGAGGGTGACGGGCGCGGGCGGCGTCACCGATGAAATTGCGGACGAGGCTTGGGACGTGCTCAGCGCTGCTGGTGCCGGCGCGGCATTGTGCGCGGCAGTGGGTTTCGAACCGTGTGGCGCGCTCTGGTTGCTGGCTGGCGCGATCGGAGACGCGCTCGGCGCTCGGCGGTCTTTCTTTCCCGGCGACTTGCCCGGACCGTTCTCGCTTGGCTTCTTCACGGAGTGAATCGTAGGCGGACGCTCTAACGCCCCATTTCGCGGCGGACTTGCGTAAAAAGGCGATCCCAATCGAAGGCCGGTCCCGGGTCGGCCTTGTTCTCCTGCACGTGGAAATGCCCGAGCACACCGTGGAAGGAGGCGAATTCGTCGGCCTTGAGCGTTCGAGAGAGGACTTGCCCGGCGTCGTCGCGAGGGGCATCGGGGAGCAGCTTCGGGAACGTCTTGCACAACGCCGCGGTCAGCCGGCCAAGCGACTCATACTGCTGCGGCGTGAGGTCGTGCATGACCAGCGTCTGCCCGTTGATCGAGCCCGCGATGCGATCGGGTCGCGCGGGGCGGGCAACGAAGCCGGGCGTGCGAATTCCGCCGTCACCCAGCGAATCGGGGAGCGAGACGCGCGTGCCGCCCGCGTCCGTCGCGTACCAGCGATCGAGGATGGCGGCCTTGTCGGGCGGGTACGCGCCGATGTTCGCGATTTCGATCCCGATGGAGCGGTCGTTGGCGATGGTCGCGTGCCAGGCGCGTTCCTTCACGTCGAGGCACTGGTAGATCGTGCCGTCGAGATCGAGGAGGAAGTGGACGGAAAGGCCGCGTTGATCCTGAAGGACGCGGAAGCACGTGCGGCTTGTGCCGCAGACGTCGTAATGAAGAACGAACTGATCGACGACATCGCGCAGCTGGTCGAGGCTCCAGCCGCCGCCGCGGACCTGTTCGACAAGCGGTGGAGACAAGCCGGGAGCGCGGATGCCGTAGCGGTTGGGGGTTTCCAGACCGCCCTTGGAGTGTTCCCAGTCGGATTGATCGAGCGGCGCGAAGCGCTTTTCGACGCGATAGGCGTCGTAGCCGCCCGGATCGGTCCAGAGAACGACGGGCGCGCCGGTGTGAATGAGCGTGCCGCAGACCATGATCTCATCGCCGCGGCGTTGGGCGACATCGCCGGGCTTTGGGGCCGACACGCAGGCGGAGAGCGCCGAGATCGCGAGCGCGAGCAACGAGAGCGCGAGGATGAGCTTGGTGATCGTCATCGGGTGATCGGGCGCGAAGCGTGTGCTATCGCTCGGTTTTTTCCGAGCGTTCGCTGGAGTGCTTGTGCATCACGCCGCCGACGGGGTGGTCCATCCGCTCGACGGTAACGAAGGAATCGGGCGCGATGCGGGCGACGAGTTCACGGAGTTGTCGGAGCGACTTGCGCCGGATGACGATGAAGGACTCGGTGACCGGTCCGTCGCGGCCAACTCCGTCGAAGCGGGTCACGCCGTAGCCGTGCTCGCGGAGGACGCCGGCGACGTCCATGTCGCGCGAGGTGCTGATGACGCGGACGAGGCGGAAGCCCATGGCCAGGCGATCCTCGATCGACATCCCGACGAACACGCCAGTGCCAAAGCCCGCGGCGTATCCCATGACGGCCCAGGGATTCGGCAGGTACTTGAGAACACCCCCCACCGCCAGCACCCAGATCGTGACCTCGCACGCGCCGAGGATGGCCGAGCCGAGGCGGCTGCCGTTGATCATCATGATCGTGCGGACCGTGCCGATCGACACGTCGCCGATTCGGGCGAAGAAGATCACCAGCGGGATGTACCAGGGCATGACGTCGGGCATGGCGGCGTGTGTTTGTGGCGCGGTCGGGAGCTTGTGCGGGCGATGGTAGCGGGATGGAGCGGGCGGTTCGGTGTTGGGAGGGCGGCGGGAATCAGAGGGTGCCAAAGAGGCGAGGGCGGCAGACACGGGGTTGCGCGGAAATCACGGGTCGCGTGGGAACCCCGGGCGGGGCTGGGCGAATGACCTTGGGACCCGCGGGGTGGTGTGGACGTGGCGCGGGCTGGACCGGCGAGGGGATGGGAGTAGACTCTTGTCCCCCGCGGCGTGCCGCCGGGGCTGATTTGGAAGCAAGGCCGAGGGCTGGCGGGAGGCGATGCCCCCGCACCCCACGCGAGCGACCCTTGTCGGGCGAGTCGCGGCGGCGACAGACACAGGAAAAGGACGGGCAACATGAGCGACAACGCCGGTGACAACAAGGAATCTCGTCAGATCGCGCTCCGCATCGACGAATCCAAGATGGACACGACCTATGCCAACACGATCCGCACGTCGACGACGCCGGACGAGGTGGTGCTGGACTTCGGCATGAACCTGCCGATGCAGGGCGGTCCCAACAACGAGCCGGCCATCCTGTTCTCGGTGACCAGCCGCGTCATCATGAACTGGCAGGGCGCCAAGCGCCTGGCGATCAGCCTCGGCCAGATGATCCGCGCCTACGAAGAGCGCAACGGCGAGATCAACCTGAACCAGGCCCAGCGCCCCGCGGGCGGCCCTCGCCTCTCCAACTAACGACCTGCCTTGATCGCCCCTCCATCGGGCGCGATCGGAGCACGAGCTTGACACGCGGCGGGATCATCCCCGCCGTGTCGTCGTTTTGGGGATGGCCGAGTGCGAGGGGCGGGGCCAAGGCGCCAGGACAAGGGGCAACAGACGAGTGGCCAGGAAGGCCTGGACCGTGCCGATCGCACCCACGCGGGCTTGCGGGAGGAGTTGGGACCGACCTCCGCCTTTCCACCTCCCCTTTCCCGACTCCCCATGGGCGGTTCCCTCGCTCGCTCGTTGACTTTTTATTCACACCATGCATAATCATGCCATGAGCGACAAGCTCCGCCGACATCTCGTGGTCCGTCGCCTGCTGCAGCGCGGCGGCGTCGCGAGCCAGGACGAGCTCCAGCGCCTGCTCCACGATCACAACATCGAGGTGACACAGGCCACTCTCTCGCGTGACCTTCGCGAACTGGGCGTCCTCAAGGGACCCGGGGGGTATGTGCTCCCCGAATCCAGCACGCCCAGCCCGATCGAGACCGGCGCAGCGACGCTCGTGCTCCGCTCGTACCTGCGCGACGCGGCCCCCGCGGGGACCCTGGTCGTGGCCAAGACCGGACCAGGCCAGGCGCCGGCGCTGGCGCTCGAATTCGACCGCGGCACATGGCCCGAGATCATCGGTACCATCGCGGGCGACGATACGGTTTTCATCGCGACTGAATCCGCTGCGACCGCACGAACGCTCGCATCGAAACTGATCTGCGGCACACGCCGCCAGGGCAAGCGGGGGCGCGCATGAACGCACGCATCGTCATCGTTGGGGCAGGCGGGTACAGCGGCGCGGAGCTTGCCGAGATTCTGCTCGGGCATCCCTCGGCGACCATCGTCGCGCTGGCAGCCTCCGCGCGGCGCGAGAAGGGGGATGCGACCGCGTCTCGATTCGACGAGTTGTTCCCGCGATTCCGCGGGCGGTTGGAGCTTCCCGTGGTCGCGGCCGACGCGCCGAAAATCCGCGCGATGAAGCCTGACTGCGTGTTTCTCGCCACGCCTCACGAGGCGAGCCTGGAACTCGCGGCGGCGCTGCGCGATGTGCTGCTGATCGATCTCTCCGCGGCGTTCCGTCTCAAAGACGCTTCACAGTACCCCGCGTTCTATGGCTTTGAGCACACGGAGCGACCGCTGCTCTCGCAGGCGGTGTACGGCCTGCCCGAGCTCTTCCGCGACCAGATCCGCGGCGCGGGCCTGATCGCGGCCCCGGGGTGCTACCCCACGAGCGCGATCCTGCCGCTCGCCCCGCTCGTTCGCGCGGGGGCCGTCCGCCCGGGCACGCGCCCGATCGTCGACTCGACCAGCGGCGTGAGCGGCGCGGGGCGCGGGCTTTCGCAGAAATCTCTCTTCTGCGAGGTCAGCCTGCAGCCGTACAACGTGTTCAAGCACCGGCATCAGCCGGAGATCGACGCCTACGCGGGGTGCGAGACGATCTTCACGCCGCACCTGGGCGAGTTCGATCGCGGCATTCTCTCGACGATTCACGTCGAGCTGTCGCCGGGCTGGGGCGCGGATCGCGTCGAGCAGACGCTGCGGGAGGCGTACGGGGGCGAGTCGTTCGTTCGCCTGTGCGGCGCCGGAGTCTGGCCGTCGGTCGCCGACGTTCGTCGCACCAACTTCTGCGACATCGGCTGGGCGGTCGACGAGAGGAAGTCGCACCTCATCATCGGGTCGGCAATCGACAACCTGACCAAGGGCGCTGCGGGCCAGGCGGTGCAGTGCATGAATATTCGACTTGGGTTCCCGGAGGGGGCGGGGCTGGGCGACGCCAGGATCGGCGTTGGATCGCAGGGAGGTGCGCGATGAACGACGGTCCCCTGGTTGTGAAAGTCGGCGGCGCCGGGGTGGATGATCCCGCGTCGGGCTCGGCCCTGTGGCGTGCCATCATCGACGCGCACCACGCACTCGAGAGCAAGCTCGTGCTCGTCCACGGCGGCGGTCGCGCGGTTGATGAGCATCTGGCGCGGCTGGGCATGAAGACCGAGCGTGTGGAGGGCCTGCGCGTCACGCCGCCCGAGCAGATGGGCGAGATCGCGGGCGTGCTCGCGGGGCGCGTGAACAAAGGCGTCGTCGGCGCGATCAACGCGATGAGCGCGGGGCTGGCGGTCGGCCTGTGCCTGGGCGATGGCGACCTCCTTCGCACCGAAAAGAAGACGCTCGCGAGCGGCGCGGGCCTGGGACGCGTCGGAACGCCGCTGGCGACCGGGCCCGAAGAAGGGCTGCTGTCGCTCCTCATGCGGAACAACCTGCTCGCGGTCGTTTCGTCGATCGGGATCGGATTCGACGCCGGGCTTCTCAATGTGAACGCGGACGACGCGGCGGCGGGGATCGCGCAGCGATACAAGGCCCGCGCACTGGTGCTGCTCACCGACGTGCCGGGGGTGCTTGATGAGAAGAAATCGCTGGTCGAGAAGCTCGACGCGGCCGGGATCGACTCAATGATCGCACGCGGCGTGATCCACGGCGGGATGGTGCCGAAGGTCAAGGCCGCGCTGTCGACCGCCAGCCTCGCCGGCTGCCCGGTCGTGATCGCCTCGTGGGCCGACCCCTCGGCCATCGTTCGCATCGCCCGCGGCCAGGCCGGCGGGACCCGTATCGTTGCCGGGGCGTAACGCCCTTCGGAGCCTCTGAACCATGCCAAAGTCGGCAGCACACGTCAGCACCAAGTCCGGCGGCAGATCGGCCAAGACCGCCAAGTCCGGCACGGGCGAAAAGAGCAAGACGCCTCGCACGCGCGAGGCCGCTTCGCACGCGGGCACGCACTCGGCGTCGCTCGCGCCCGGGAGCGATCTGCTCACGCTCTCGCACCTTTCGCGGGCGACGATCGAGGACCTCTTCGCGCTCACGACGGAACTCAAGCGCGACATCCGTCCTTTCCGCCACGCGCTCGACGGCAAGGCGATCGTCATGCTCTTCGAGAAGCCCTCGCTCCGCACGCGGGTGTCGTTCGAGGTCGGCATCAACAAGCTGGGCGGCACCGCGATCTACATGGACCACGGCAAGCAGCGCCTCGGCGAGCGAGAGAGCGTGAAGGACTACGCACTGAATCTTGAACGCTGGGTCGAGTGCATCGTCGCCCGCGTGTACCTGCAGACGGTGCTGGAGGAGATGGCCGACGCTTCGCGGGTGCCCGTGATCAACGCGCTCTCGGATCGGTTCCACCCGTGCCAGGCGCTGGCGGACATGTTCACGCTCTTGGAGCAGTTCGGCACGCTCCGCGACCGGCGCCTCGCGTACATCGGCGACGGCAATAACGTGTGCAATTCGCTCATGCACGCCGCGACGATCCTGGGCGTCGGCATGGTCGTGGTGACGCCCGAGGGGTTCGAGCCACCCGCGAGCGTGATCGACGATTGCGAGCGGTTGGCCGCGGTCTCGGGCTCGGAGCTGGTCATCACCAGCGACCGCCAGAAGCTGCACGGCTGCGACGCGGTGTACACCGACGTGTGGCTGTCGATGGGGCAGGGCGCGGGCGCCGCGGACGAGGCGGCCAAGCGCCGTGCGAAGTTCGAGCCCTACCGCGTCACGCCCGAGCTGATGGCGCTGGCCCGCAAGAACGCGAGGTTCATGCACTGCCTGCCGGCGCACCGTGGCGAGGAGGTCGTTGACGAGGTGATCGATTCACGCGTCTCGATCGTCTATGACCAGGCGGAGAATCGCATGCACGCCCAGAACGCGTTGCTCGTCAAGTTGCTCGGGAACCCATAATTGACAGGACGTACGGAGGCGCCCGCACGGCGCGCCACCGGCGGAATATTCACGCCGCCCGCGTCGTGCGAGCGCGGCCCCACAACCCGCCAACCCACCCGCGAGGGTGACTGACAGAAAGAGAGAATCGACATGGCGAAGAAGCGGATTGCGCTCGCGTATTCGGGCGGACTTGACACCTCGTGCATCGTGCCCTGGCTCCGCGAGAACGTTGAGAACGCGGAGGTGATCTGCGTCGTGGGCGACGTCGGCCAGGGCGCCGACGAGCTGACGGGCGTGGAGAAGAAGGCCAAGGACTCGGGCGCGGCCGAGTGCCACGTCGTCGATCTCCGCAAGGAGTTCGTCGATGAATTCGTCATGCCGACGGTCATCACCGGCGGCGTGTACGAAGGACGCTACCTGCTCGGCACCGCGATGGCGCGTCCGGTCCTCGCGCGGGCGCAGGTCAACGTTGCGCGAAAGACCGGCTGCACCGCGCTCTCGCACGGCTGCACGGGCAAGGGCAACGACCAGGTCCGCTTCGAGTCGGCGTACGCCGCCCTCGCGCCGGAGATGGAGCTCATCATCCCGTGGCGCGACTCGCGTTGGAATCTCTCCGGGCGGCTCGCGATGCTCGACTATCTCAAGCAGCGGAACGTCCCCACCACCGCCAGCGCAACCAAGATCTACTCGCGCGACCGCAATCTCTGGCACATCAGCCATGAGGGCGGCGCGATCGAGGACCCGTGGAATGCGCCGCCCGAGGACGCGTGGATGCTCACGGCGGAGCCCTCCAAGGCGCCGGACAAGCCCGAGGATGTCACGCTCACCTTCGCCAGGGGGCGCCCCGTCGCGCTCAACGGCTCAAAGATGGAAGCCTGGCAGATCATCGAGAAGCTCAACGCCATCGCCGGCGCTCACGGCGTTGGTCGCGTTGACCTGGTCGAAAACCGTCGCGTCGGCATGAAGTCCCGCGGGCTCTATGAAACCCCGGGCGGAACGGTCGTCGTGGAGGCTCTCCGCGCGATCGAGGAACTGGTCCTCGACCGCGAGACCCGCCACTATCGCGAGCACCTCGGGCTCACATTCGCGGAGCTCGTCTACGACGGCCGCTGGTTCACGCCCCTGCGCGAGGCGCTCTGGGCCTGCGGCGAGAAGATCGCGCAGAGCCTCGAAGGCGAGATCGTCGTGCGTCTGTTCAAGGGCACCGCGACGGCCGTGAAGCGCAAGAGCCCGAACTCGCTCTACGCGGAGAAGATGGTCAGCTTCGAGGGCGAGGAGATCTACAGCCACAAGGACGCGGGCGGCTTCATCAAGCTGCTCTCGCTCCCTGAGCGGATCCGCGCCCTCAAGGCCCACGGCGGAGCGAAGTGAGCCTCCGCGGGCGTACCGAGGAACGTACCGGCTGAACCCTGCCATCCAAGCGACCGGCGCGACGTGCGCCGGTCGTTTTCTTTGCGTCCGAAGCAGCCAACGATATCGCCATGAACAAAGGTCGCCTCGAAGCGTTCAGCGACGGCGTGATCGCCATCATCATCACGATCATGGTGCTGGAGCTCAAGGCGCCCCACGAGGCCAGCCTTGAATCGCTGCGCCCGCTGCTCCCGACGCTGCTCTCCTATGTCCTCAGCTTCGTGTACGTCGGGATCTACTGGAGCAATCACCACCACATGCTGCACGCGACGCGCAGCATCAGCGGCGGCGTGCTCTGGGCAAACCTCCACCTGCTCTTCTGGCTCTCACTGATTCCGTTCGTCACCGCGTGGGTCGACAGCACCCACTTCTCCGCGCTCCCGGTCGCGGCGTACGGATCCGTGCTGCTCCTCAGCGCGTAGCGTGGGAGATCCTCCGCCTTATGCTGACACGCTGCCACGCGAGCAACTCCCTGTTGCGCGCCGCGGTCGGTCGCGGTCGCAAGGAATGGGCGTCCCTGGCGATCTACACGATCGGCGTCGGCTCCGCGTTCACCCTGCCGTGGCTGGCGGTCACGCTCTACACGCTCGTTGCGATCGTGTGGCTGGTGCCCGACCGTCGGATCGAACGGGCGATCAAGAACGCGACGGATTGAGGCTGTTGTTCAGCGTGTTCTCTTCAGGGCGACCACGCCACCGGCGATCGCAAGCAACGCGGCACCCGGGGCGGGCAGGAGGTTGATGTCGGCACCGTCCGGGCCGGTGATCGTGACCCGGTAGGCGCCCTCGTCGAGCGCCCAGGGCTCCTCGATCCAGTAGTACGAGGCCGCCACGACCTGGTACGTGCCCTGTGATAGCAAGAGGGACGTCGTGCCGCCGATCGTGTCTCCGCCCAGGCCACTCCCCCACAGGGCGAACGGCGCGGGCGAGAAGTAATCGAGCGGGTTGAAATCGTTGGCATAGACGCCGATCCACGGCGCGAGCGTCGCGTCGAGGGCGTCCATCGAGATCGCGTACGCGCCGTCCATGTTGATCGTGAACGTGAACGCGTCGTAGTAGAACGTGTTCTGGTTCGGCCAGTCCGGGCCGTTGTACCCGATCGCGATCGTGTCGCTGGTGGTCAGCACACCGTCGATCGAGAGGGGATTGTCGGCCAGCGCCGAACCAGCGGCCAGAGCGAGCGCCAGTGCGGCGCCCAGGTGCGGGGTCTTCATCGTCTCGTCTCCTCAGCGCGGCCGGCGGAAGGCCGCGTCATTCCCAATGCGCCGAATCGCCCTCCGCGAGCTACACCAAGTTGAAGAACGGGACACCGCAGTCCACAAACCGATCGCACCCGCTCAGCATTCGGAGCCTGATCGGTCCGCACGGCGTGGTATGCTCCTGCCCATGGGTTTCTTCACGCAAACACCGTCCGCCAACTCACGCCGCCTCGCCGAGATCGAGCGAAAGCTCGACCTGATCCTCGCGCATCTCGGCATCGAGATACCGCCCGACGAGCACGAGGACGTCCGTGCCTTGGCACTCTCCGGCGAGAAAATCGAAGCGATCAAGCGATATCGCGAGAAGACGGGCGTCAGCCTCGCCGAAGCGAAGCAGTATGTTGATTCGATCGTGTAGGCCAAGTGGCTAGCGTGCGAGCGATGATCGACGCACGCACAAGCGTCGGTCAAGCCGAATTGTGCTTCGGTGCGTCGGCTTCCCATTCGCGCCGGCCCCACTCGGACCTCTGCTCGCGACTCGCTCATGTCCGGCGTCAAGTAGCCAGAGCCGCACACGGCATTCACATCCATCCCGGGAGAACACCATGCAGAGCAAAGCAACCAGCGTCGAGGCGTACCTGAAGGAACTCCCCGAGGATCGGCGGGCCGCGATCGCCGCGGTGCGCGAGGTAATCCTGAAGAACCTCGATCCGACGTACGAGGAGGGGATGAGCTACGGCATGATCGGCTACTACGTGCCGCACAGCGTGTACCCCGCCGGCTATCACTGCGATCCTTCGAAGCCGCTGCCGTTCGCGGGGCTCGGCTCTCAGAAGAACCATATGTCGCTGTACCTGATGTGCGTGTACGGCGACACAGGAGAACACGCGAAGCTCGTCGAAGGCTTCAAGAAAGCCGGCAAGAAGCTCGACATGGGGAAGGCGTGCGTCCGATTCAAATCGCTCGATGATCTGCCGCTCGACGTGATCGGGGCGGCCGTCAAACGCGTGCCCGCGAAGACGTACATCGAGAAGATCGAAGCGTTGCTCGAGTCGATGGGCCGTGGACGGAACCGGAAGCCCCAGGCGCAAGAGTCTCGGGACAAGAAGGCCAGCGCGAAGAAGCCTGCCGCAAAGAGGGCCAGGACCCCCGTGAAGAAGGCGGCAGCCGCGAATCGCGGTGCGAAGAAGAAGGCGAAGAAGGGGATGTAGCATTAGCGCAAGCACAGGGAGCCGCTCCATGGGCAAGCCATCAATCAGCGCGATCATCCCTGTCATCGAGTTTCGTCGCGACAAGGACCCTTCGGCGTCGCTTCGCCGTCGGCTGGCCGAAACCAAGCCCACGCCCTTTCTCCGATCGGTTGCTCTTCACAAGAGTGTTCTCCAAAGACTCACGCCTCCTCGCTCGCGCGACATTCCGCCAACGTGGCTCTGTGCCGTCACCCTGCGCAGGCGACCGAGCAGTTCGCCGACGGCCTTCCTATCCATCGCCAACTGGTGTACTCGCCACGCGGCTCTCATCAGCGACTGCCGCGCCGCTGGGATTACGGTTGAGGCTGAGGTCCGCGTGATGTGCCGCGCCTCCATGCTAACCGTCCCCCTCGATCCCCCCGCAATCGCTGAACTCGCGCGACTCGACATTGCCATCCGCGTGATCTACCACGCGATGGCCTGATCGCGGCTCGCCCTGCTAATCCGCTGCGAACAACTCCGCCGCGATACGATGCCTTGTGGCATCGAGGCCCGCCATTACCGCCGCACTGTCAGCCAACGCCCGCGCCCGCCTCGCCGATCGCGTCGAGTTGATGGCGACACTCTGTCGCCACATGAAGAACACGGGTCGGTGCTCGCGGACGTGCGTTCACGAACTGCGTCGCGCCTGTCGCGCCGCCGAGGCCGCGGCGTGGCTGCTGTCCTCGGCCGACCGATCCGCGTTTGAGAGGTTCCGCACGAAGCTCAAGCGGCTACGCCGGAGGGCAGGCGCGGTACGGGACATCGACGTCGCCAGACTCGTGCTCAGATCGCTCGAAGGCCCGCGGGCGATACGACGCGATGTGTCGCTCGTGCGCGAATCGCTCAGGGAGAAGCGCCTGGAACGTGGCGAGCGATTACTCGCGTTCCTTCTCAGACATTCTCGCGGCGGAATACCCGCCGCCGCCGACTCGCTCCGCAGAGTGACCAAGTCGTTGGGAGATGCGGAAGTTCTGCGGTCGCTCCGCGGGCTCGACGCCCGCGTCCGTCGGCTCGCCGCGAAAGGTCCGCGATCGATAGAAGCGATGCACACGCTGCGCATCGCGGGGAAGCGTGCGCTCCTGGCCGGCGAGATCGTCCGACCAACGCCGCGCGAGTGCAATCCGCTCGCTGTCCTCGTCAATCAGATCGGGAGGCTGCTCGACCTTGAGGTTGCGATTGAGCTGACGAAAGAACTGGCAAGCGATCTGTCGCCTGAGCGAGTGACAGTGCGGAAGGGCGTGCGACGAACCAAGCGTTCAATCAGGCGATCCAGTTCGGGTTCGGCGCCTCATGCGACGGAGCCGATTCCGTTGCTCGGGGTGCTGCGTGAACGGGCGAGGCTGGAGTCTCGCGCGGTCGGCAAGGGTTGTGTCGCTCTGGCCAAGATTCGCGACTGGCGTTCGGGTGCCGCAACCAATCCTGTCGGCCGCGAGTAGACAGTATCAGGATCACATGGACACGGTCGCTCTCACCTTCGCCGCCCAATTGGTACTCGCCGTCGTCGCGGCACTGGTCGGTCGACGAGCCGGCACACTCCGCAGGAGACCCGCGACTCTGATCGCAAGCCTGGCACTTGTCGCCATGTTGCTGTTCCCGCTCGCGCGGGTCTTCCCTGTGGCCATCGTGCGTCTGCTCGGCGCCCCCACCGCGTCCTGCCTCGAACTCACCGCCCTGGCCATACCCGCGACGCTCTTCTTCTCGACCGCCGCGATGCTCGTGCCGAAACCGAGCGATCGGCGTGCGCTGATGCTGCTGAACGTCGTCGCCGCCATCTACTTCGTGAAGGCGGGGTGGTGGATGATCTCGCCCGGAGTCTCGGGCATCGGCCCGACGCGCATCGATGACCGCGGCATCTGCCGCCAGTCGACCGGCTACACCTGCGTCGCGGCCTCGATGGTCACGATGCTGCGGGCCAGGGGGATCGCGGCCGACGAGGCCGAGATGGCGGAGTTATGCCGCACCCAGTCGGGCGGCGGCGCGACGGATTCGCGGGCGCTCTGGGCGCTCCAAAGCAAGCTTGCCGGCCTGCCGCTCACGCCCACGTACGCCCGTCTCGACCGGGATTCGCTGCTCGCGGCGTCGAAGCCCTGCATGGTCCAGCTCGACTGGGGCTTCTTCGTGTCCCACATGGTCCCGGTCATGTCGGCAACTCCCGATCGCGTCGTGATCGGCGATCCGCTGTCGGGCGTCCGCGAAGTCCCGATGGCCGATTTCCTCAGGGACTGGAAGGGCATGGCGATCACGCTGGAAGATGCGGGCAAGTAGGCGGTCCGGCACGAATTTGCGGTGCGACGCCCATGGTCGGGTGCAATGATCCTGCCATGTCAAGAGGACTTGCCCAGGGGCGTTTCGACGCCGAAGCCGACCCGCTCTTCCGCCAGCTCAACGATTCGCTTCCCTTCGATCATCGCCTGCTGGTGCAGGACATCGAGGGCTCGATCGCCTGGGCCGCCGCCATCGCCGGCGCGGGCGTGCTCACGCCCGACGAACTCGCGAAGCTCACGGCGGCGCTCAACTCGCTGCGCGCCGAGGCCGGAACCAACCCGGATCTGATCCTCCAATCGCTCGGGCGCGACGAGGACGTTCACTCGTATGTCGAGCGTCGGCTGATCGACAGCGTGGGCGCGCTGGGCAAGAAGCTGCACACGGGTCGAAGTCGCAACGACCAGGTCGCGACGGACGTGCGCCTGTGGACCAGGAGCGCGATCGACGCCCGCCTGAACGAGCTGCGCGACGCCCGGCGCTCGCTGGTGAATCTCGCCGACCGCGAGCGTCAGACGATCCTGCCCGGGTACACGCACCTGCAGAGGGCCCAGCCGATCCTTTTCGCGCACTGGGCGCTGGCGTACGAATCGATGCTCGCCCGTGACGCGGCGCGTCTTTCTGACTGCCGCGCTCGAGTAAACATCTGCCCGCTCGGTTCGGCGGCGCTCGCCGGCACAACCTACGCGATCGACCGCGTGAAGCTGGCGAGCGACCTCGGCTTTGCCGCGCCGAGCGCCAACAGCCTCGACGCGACCGCCGACCGCGACTTCATCGCCGAGACGCTCTTCTGCCTGGCGCAGACTTCCGTGCATCTCTCGCGCATGGCCGAGGACCTCATCCTCTTCATGACGCAGGAATACGGCTTTGTCGAGATGGACGACAGCGTGACCAGCGGCAGCAGCCTGATGCCGCAGAAGAAGAACCCCGACGCGTGCGAGCTACTTCGCGGCAAATCGGGGCGTTTGATCGGTTCGCTGGTCTCGATCCTCGCGACGATGAAGGGCCTGCCGCTCGCGTACAACAAGGACCTGCAGGAGGACAAGGAACCGCTGTTCGACGCGATGGAGCAGCTCTCCATGTGCCTCCGTGTCGTGCCGCGCGTGCTCGACGGCCTGAAGGTGCGGCGCGAGGTGTGCCGCGACGCGGCCCTGGGTGGCTACGCCAACGCGACGGAACTCGCCGACTACCTCGTCGGCAAGGGCGTGCCGTTCCGCGAGGCCCACGACATCGTCGGGCGGCTCGTGCGCCACGCGATCTCCAAGTTCGTCAAGCTCGAGGAGCTCGCGCTCGTCGATTTCACCGAGCAGTGCAACGCGATCGGGCCTGATGTGTACGAAGCGCTCAAGCTCGAAACCGGCCTGGCGCGGCGCGAAGTGCTCGGAGGCACGGGGCCCAGGGCCGTTGCCGAGGCGATCGAACGGGCTCTGCGTGCCCTAAACAGTTTGCCCAAATAGCCCGAGATCGACCGCGAGGATCGAGCTCGCCTCGATAGAATGAAGTCCCGAGTTGCCGCCGTGCCCGAAAGGGAGGTGTGACGCATGGGACCGAATTCAACAGGTGTCGCTCTTCTCGCGATTGCCATCGCCGCGGGCCAGGCCGAGGCTCAGTCCACGCGGCTGCTCACCCGCGCGGACTACGAATCCCGCCTGCGCGGCCTGTGGCTGGGCGAGTGCATCGCCAACTGGACGGGCCTGCGAGCCGAGGCGTCACGCACCGCCCCGCCATTCTTCACCGACGCCGATTGGGGCACGCAACCCGCGGGCGCGCACGGCCCACTGGTCTTTGTCACGGACCAGGATCCATGGCGTGCCGACGATGACACTGACATCGAATACGTCTACACGCACCTGGTCCGCGTCGACGCCACCAACGAACTGTCGCCCGACAACATCCGAGACGGCTGGGTCGAGCACATCAACCGCTCCATCTGGGTCAGCAACAAGACCGCGCGCACGCTCATGGACCGCGGCGTCACACCCCCCGGCACCGCGTACGGCGTCGCCAACCCCAACTGGCTCATGATCGACGCGCAGCTTACCACCGAGATCTTCGGCGCCTTGGCCCCCGGCATGCCCCATGAAGCCCTCCGCTTCGCATCGCTCCCAATCGCGACCACCGCCGGGAGCCACGCCGCCATGGCCTCTCGGTTCTTTGTGCTGCTGTACTGCTACGCGCCGGTCGCGCCCCGCACGCTCACGCCGCACGAGAAGAACACGTGGTTGATCGAACGCGCTCGCGCGTTCATGCCCGAGGGATCAAAGGCTGCGGACATCGTCGATTTCGTGCGTGCCGATGCGCTCGCCAACCCCGATCCGGACGACTGGGAGAGCACCCGCGACAAAATCTACGCCCGCTACCAACGAGACGCGACCTCCAACGGCTTTCGCTACCGCGGCTGGTATGAATCCAGCATCAACTTCGCCACCGCGATCATGGCTCTGATCTACGGCCGCGGTGACTACAAACGCACCGTCCAGATCGGCACGCTCTCGGGATGGGACGCCGACAACCCGACCGCGACGCTCGGCGGGCTGCTCGGGCTGCTCAACGGCGAGCAATGGGTCCGTGATGCGTTCCCCAGCCAGACGATTTCTTCGCTCTATTGGGCGACCGCGACGCGCGACAATCTCCCCGACTGGACTCCCGCCGAGCCGGGCGAAGATCGCTTTGATCTCCTCGCCGCACGCACCATCCCGATGGTTGAGCGTGCGATCCTCGACGCCGGCGGCCTGGTCGACGAGACCCGCGGCCAATGGCTGCTCGCGCCCGTGCCCGCGACGCCGGCCAGCTCGCTCGATCCCAGTTGGCGCGATTGGCTCGCCAGCGCCAATCGGAGCGTTCGGGCCGAGGGGGGCTTGGTCACCGCCACCTCGAACATCACGGGCGCGCCGTGGGGTTGCCAGTGCAGCGGCGTGCCCGCCTGCATCGCCAATGGATACGAACTCGACTGGTCAGGCATCGAACCCGGCGAGATCGCTCGCGTGCAGTTTTCTTCTCGAACCACGACACCAACACCTGACGCGATTCTCCAGCTCTGCGTCGAGTACAGCATTCCCATCAACGTCCGCACCGTCCGATTCCTCGAAGGAGACCAGTGGAGCGATGCGGACGAGGGCGGCTGGTTCGATTCTCTCACCGTCGAGCTCCGCGTCGCTGGCGTGTGGCACTCCTTGCCACCCGCAACGATCCAGGATGGGCCGCTGGATGCGTCCCGCCCCTTCCAGACGATCGAATGGCGACTGCCGACGACGATCGCCGACGTCACCGGCGTGCGCATCCGCGGCCCGGTCGGCGGTTCCTGGGGCTACGCCACCTGCCTCGAACTCGACGCCCTCGATGACCGCCCGGCGCCGGCCGCGACCTTTGATCTCAACCGCGACGGCGTCGTTGATATCGAAGACCTGTACTTCTGGCGGGATCACCCGATCGATCTCGACGGCGACGAGAGCGCGACCCGCGAGGACTCCGTGTTCCTCGAGGCAGCGGCTCGTTGGCGAGAACTCGATGACATGAGTTACCTTCGCCGCTGAACCACATCGTTCGCGCTGACACCCGAGCGTCCCACTCCAACCGCCATGGGTCGGGCGGGGTGTGCGCGGGGTCCCGTTGACGGAAACTACAAAAAACAAACGCGGGGCGCTCTGACGCGCCCCGCGGGGTGAGATTTCTCACTCATCGGCCTTCGCCGTTCACGCGAACTGGCTGTACGGCACCGTGATGCCCAGCGGAACGCCCGAGGTCGTCCAGCCGCCGCCCAGGTAGAGGTCATAGTGCGTCATCGTCGCGGTGATCGGCACCACCGAATCAACGATCACGCTGAAGAAGTTGAGGCCCGGGCGATCGATGATGAGCTCCGGCAGCTCGTGCAGCTTGAGCTGGGCAAAGTCGCCCGCGTTGACCGGCACGAACACCGACAGCGTGTCGTTCACGCCCGTGAACTGCAGCGTCACCTTGACGTTGACATTGAGATTCGTCGGGTTCGAGAACGCCAGGGTCTCGAAGTAGAGCGAGCCGGCCAGCGTCGTGTTGATGAACGCGTCGCCAAAGAAGAGAGTGTTAGACGCAACGCTCGTCGTGCCCGTCGCGTCGGCGTCGCCGAAGCTCCGCTGGCTGCCGGTCACGACCACGGCAACGTTCGAGCTGTACGCGATGCCGATCGGCTGGTTGGGCACGAACTGCAGGTCGGTGCCCTTGAGCACCACGCTGCGCCCGGCCGGGACATTGATGATGCGGATCAGGTCGGGCAGATCGGCGGCGACGTATTTGCCGCGGAGCTGCACGGCGGCCACGGTGTTGCTGGGATTGAAGAGGGCCAGCTCGGCGGTAACGGTGTCGCCGTTGGTGAGCTGAGGCACGGTGCCGGTCGTGCTGCCGCCGGCGGGATCGGCAACGAGCGCGAAGCCCTCGCCGTTGACCGCGTCGTAGTGCGACAGCGACGCCGCGACGCCGATGAAGTCGATCTGGTTCTGGGAATTGGTCGCGGCCGCCGTGAGTCGGGCGCCCGAGATGCCGATCGGCCAGGTCGCGATGTCGTGGATGTTGAAGCCGAAACGCTTGCTTGCACCGACGGTCTGGTTGTAGGTGAGCGATTCGCCGTTGGGCCCGAACGCCTTGAGCGTGACGGTCACGCTGAACGGGTTGGGATTGTAGTACGGGATGATGTCGATGACCGCGCCGGGCACTCTCTCGACGCGGGCGAACGACCAGTCATCGCTGAGCGTCGGCGTAAAGCTGTCGCCGATCGCCGAGCCGAAGTCGTAGTGGGCGAGCGTGGCGCCGAGCAGACCCGTGGATTCGACGATGACGGCGTAGGGCTTGTCGGGGAGAACACCCGTCGCGTGCCCGTTGGCCGCGTCGCTGATCGTGACGCCGTCGCGGGCGCCCGCGGCGATGGTGAAGTTGTTGACAACGACGGTCTCGGGGCTGCCGTCCTCGTAACGCAGGCGAACGGTGTACTGGACCGGGAACGCGTTGGTATTGGCGAGCGAGACGAACTCGCGGATCGCGCTGCTGGTGTAGCCCTCGGGGAAATAGAGGTAGTTGGTGCCCGGCTCGGTATCGACGAGCACCTCGTACGCACCAACGCCACTGCCGATCCCCGAAACGATGATCCAGTAGTCGGCGTTGGAGTTTGCGGTGAAGGAGACGTTGGCATTGGCGCCGGGGATGCCCGCGGCGTCGTACACCACCACCGACTGCTCATTGGCCGCGTTGAGTATGGTGACCGCCGCGTCGAGGACCGAGCCCTCGGGCGTGCGGACTTGGACGAACGCACGACCGCTGGTGCGCCCGCCCAGCAGGGACGGAGCGCGGAAGCGGAACAGGTCACGATCACCCGAGACGTTGATGGTGTCGCTGACGTACCCGTCGCCGTTGCGCGGGTTGATGACGATCGTCGTCGGCGTGTTAAAGTCGATCTGGCCCGGATCGTCGCCGTCGCCGTTGGGCGGCGAATCGCCGTCGACGATGAGCTGATACTCGCCCGTGAGCGTCGCGGGCGGATCGAGATTCTCGACCGCCGAGACGAGCACGTAGTAGGTTGTGCTGCTGCTGAGCGTCGGGAAGGTGTAGGTGACCGCGACCGGCGTCGAGGCGTTGGGGATGTCGTTGGTCGTCGCCTCGCCGATCAGAGTCTGGGTGTTGTCGAAGACGCGCAGACGCGGAGCAAAGCGGCCCGATGAGGTGTAATACGACGTGAGCGTGATCACGACCGGCCCGGTCTTAATGGGCGAGAACTTGAAGAGATCTGTGTCGTCGATGGGGAGCAGCTTGGGATTGCCGAGATCGCCGGGGATGCCGTCGCCGATGACGCCGTTGCCCGTGGCGCTGCTCATCGGGATGGCGTAGGCGATGTCGAATTCGGTGATGTTCGGATAGTCGTCGATGACGGGGCTGTTGACGGAGATGGTGTAGGCGCCGAAGGTCGCCGTCGAGTTGGAGATCAGGACGTAGTACTTATGTCCGCGGACGACGTTGAAGATGCCCGTATCGGCCGGATCGAACGTCAGGCCGTCGTCGAACGCCGTCCCGGTCGCAACCGTAACCGGAACATCGCTGACGAGCTCGATGATGGTGACGGTCGGCACGATCTCGCTGTCGCTCGGACGCGAGACGATCACGCCCGCCTCGCCGCCCGCGGCCGCGTTGAACACGAAGAGATCGGTGTCCGACAGCTTCTCGGTGATTCCCGTGGCGACCCCCGCGCCCGTGCCGGGGTCGATCGTGATCCCCGAGGCATAGGTGTACTCGCCCGCGTCCGGGTGATCGTCCGTCGGCGGGAAGGAAAGCGTGACGGTGTAGTCGCCGTACTCGTCGGACGAATCGGACGCGGAGACGACGATGTAGTAATACGGATATGAGTTATTCGTAAGCGTCGACGTGCGATCGGGCGCCACGGAGAACGAAACCTCCGCGTCGAAGTTAGTCGAGGAGCGATTGTCGTTGTAGGCGATGCGCAGAATGATCGGGTTTCCGAGCGGATCCTCGGACACCTCGTAGATCGTCACGAACGGGTTAAACGTGCTCGACGACTTGCCATGCACCAGCACCGTCATGGTCTGGAAGTCGTAGGACGTGAAACGGAACACGTCGGTGTCGCCGGGCTGCTCGATCTTGCCGTCCGCCTGGCCGGTGCCCAGGAAGTCGAACTGCGGCAGATCGGTCGCCAGGACCAGGTCCTTGCGGTCCGCATAGTCGTCCGCGAACGGCGGAACCGACAGATCGATCTTGTAGTCGCCGAGCGAACTGGCGCTCGAGCTCACCCGGATGTAGAACCGCTCGCCCGGGGTGACCGGGAACGTGAGTTGCAGTGCGCCGGAGGAGCCCGCCGTTCCGCCCGCGACCACCGTCGCCTGCCCGTTGCGGAGCGTAAAGACGCTCACAATGCCCGTGACCGTCGACCCCGTCAGGCGGCTCAAATCGAGCGTCGCGGTCCCGCGCGAGATCGAGACAAACGTAATATCATCGACATCGGTCGCGTTGTTGATCGTGCCGGTGATCGAGCCCTTCCCGTTGGTCGCCGAATCCTGCGGGTCCTCACCCAGCATGATCGGCGTCGCCAAGTTCGCGCCGTCGGACCCGACGCCCGCGCTGTGGTCGTCGGTCCCAACGTCAAGGTCCGACATGCCGTTGATCAGCAGCTCATACGAGCCGGTCGCGCTGCCGGCGTCGATCTCTTGCCCGGTGCGTGCGGTACGGTCGGCCGCGTCGGCGAACGAACCGTCGACCCAGCGCTGACCGCTCTCGATCACGACGTAATAGAACTCGCCCTCGGTGACCGGGATCACCACGCGAGGATCGCGCTTGTGGAAGGTGCGCCCCGTCCATGTGCCCGTCGAATCGCGCCCCGAAGGCTCCCCGGTAATGGTCGCGACGTCGTTGACATACGCGATCTGTGTAAAGTCGGCATCGTAAATACGCAGTGCGCCGTCGAAGTTGCTGCTGTAGGTCCTGCTCGTCTCGATCGGGCCGGTGGCAAGATACTCGTCGAAGTAGTCCACCAGGTTCGTCGTGTTGAGGCGGATCTCGGCGTAGCCCGAGGCCTGGGCCCGGAACGAGAACAGGTCGTCGTTCGTGACCGTCGGAATATTGCCCAGTTCCGAGTAGTGGACCGGCGAGAAGCTCTCCTGCGTCGCCTGGAACTGCCGGGCCGTGGGCGCGACGAATGGCAGGGCGAAGAAGTTCTGGGCGTCTCCCGTGCTGAAGGGCTGGGAGAGCTGGATCGCGTCGCCGAAGTAGGCCTGTACATCCGTGTAGTTGTCGCGATCCACCGGATCGAAGATCTGCGAGTTCGTATCGTCCTGCACGAACGCGTCCGCGATGACGCGCAGCGTGTACCGCCCGGTGCCCGAATTGGTCGCGTCGCGCACTTCGATGTAATACGTCTCGCCCGCCCACACCGTGGGACCCTCGAACTGCAGGCTCCCCGGCTGGATCGACCAATCGATCGCCCCCGACGGGTCCGGGAACGGCGGCGAAATCGTGTCGTTCGTGTAGATCGCGTTGAAGTCCGAGTCGTACACCGTGATGAACATGTTGGCGAACGCGTCCGCGTCACCCGCCAGCAGCAGCGACACGCGGCTGGAACGACGGCTGTGGCGATCCCACTGGTTCTCGTTCCCGTCATCAAACGCCGCGAGCGTGAAGACCGTCCCGTTCACGCCGTTCTCGGTCGGCCACGCGTTGGTCGCGTTGGGAACCACGTTGGCCGCCGCGGCGCCGGACCCCATGGGGTACCACTCGTACTCCAGCGCGAGGCTGTTGAACTGCCACTTGGTCATGCGATTGACGTTGACCGTCGTTGTCCCATACGACGCGGATGCGAACGACCCGCCGAGATACAGGACGTTTCCGGTCGGCACGCCAACATCCACATCGTCGACCACCGCGATCGCGCGGACATCGCCGCCGCCCAGGCCGTTGCCCAGCGCGGAGACCGCCAGGCCGTCCCATGTCGCGATCTTCGCCGTGCGCGGCGTGCCCGAAAGCGTGGTGAACGCGCCGCCAATCGCGAGCGCCGGAGCGGGGTCGGGGAATGGGCCGTCCTCGTCCGGATCGGGCGCGTCATAAGCAGCCATGGCATAGACGTTGCCAGTCGCGCTCAGGTTGTTCGCCACCGGCGCCGCCGCCGAGACATCCACAAAGGTGCACCGAGTCGCACCAGTGATGCTGAAAGCTCCACCCACGACAACGCCGTTGTGCGCGACGTCCTGATCATCCGTGTAGGCGAAGGCCGCCGCGGCGTACACCGCGCCGTTCAACTCGGTTCCAGCCAGCGTGCGGTAGTCGTAGTAGGTCGAATAGTCGTTCTTGAGCACGACCAGGTAATCGAGCGTTCCCACCGTCTGAGTGGTGGCGTGGAATTCTCCGCCGATGATGAGCGCCGTATACGCCGCCGGGTCCTCGAGCGGGCCGCCGTCGTCCGGGTCGCCGAAGTCGAGCGAGCCGGACGTGATCACGCGGACCGGTTCGGTTCCCGCGAGATTGGGCAGCGTGATGCCCGGCTCGTTGTTGATCGTGAGGTCCTGCGTGATATAGCCGATGCGGTTGGCATTCGCGCCCGCCAGGCGCGTGAAATCACCGCCGACCATCAGCACCGGGCGCGGATCGTTGCCATCGGGCTTCGCGTCCCCGTCATACACCGCCAACGCGTACACGGTCCCGGGGTCGCCGCTCTTGGTGACGCCGGTGCCGATCGCGGCCCACTCGTACTGGCCCGTCAGCGCGTTCCATGTGTACATCGCCAGCCCGCTGACCGGGATGTCCTCGTCGGGGTTGGTGGTGTTGCGGGCCGTCGTGAAGCTCCCGCCCGCGATCAGTTCCGTGCGTCCATCCCCGGTCAGGTCATATTCAAGCAGCGCGTAGACCACGCCGGGAAGCAGGTCCCCGTTCCCATCCACATTCGGCCCGAGCAGTCCGCCCAGCGCCGGCCACCAGTCGTTCGCGTCCCACGCGCCCAAGCCCGACGCCTTGGTCGGGATGGTCGTGTTCACCGTGCCCGCGTTCGTGAAATTCCCGCCCGCATAGAGCGCCGTGCCCGCGTCGTCGTTCTTGCCCGCATACGAGCCGAGCATGTCGACCTGCGGCACAAACTTGAACAGATCGGTGTCGCCCGAGCCCCACAGTCGCCCGGTCCCGAACGCCGCCACCCGCATGCTGCGGTCTTCGATCACGTTTCCGGCCTGATCGGTGAGCGCAAACGGCGCGCCCCAGATCAAGCTCGTGGCCTCGCTGGCCCATCGCGTGTCGGTCGTGCTGTTGGTGTTCGGATGATCGTCGACGGGCTGGTTTGTGTCGAACGTGTGGTTCGCTTCCACGAAGACCGAGTAGTCCGTACCGCCGAGATTGAAGGCGTCGAGCACCGCGAAATAACGCTTGCCGCCCTCCAGAACGATCGCAACCTGGGGATCGGAACTGGCGAAGTTGTCGTTGTACGCGAGCAAGGAACCCGACGCGTTGTAGACCCGCAGCGCACCGTCCTGCACGGGGTTCAACCCGCCGCCGACCGCCGTGATGAACGCAAGCCCCGAGCCCTGCGCCACGAACTCATACACCGCCGTCTGGAACGCCTTGTCGGCGTCCTGACCCGTGTACGCGAAGAGCGACACGCCCGGATCACTGCCGCGCCGCGTCACCGGGTCCATGACGTTGGTGAATTGCTCGGCGCGCACGTCCGCCGTCACAACATACGTGCCCGTGGCAAACACGCTCCGGGACGCCAGGAACTCGTCCGATCGCACGCGCAGGTACAGCTTCTGCCCCGGCGACGTCTTGAGCGATGCAAACGCGTCGTTGTCCCGCCCGGCCGGACTGTCAAACAGCACCCGCTTCCCGGTCGAGTCGTAGACATCCAGCCTCGTGTCGAGCTGATGGGTCGTGTCGCCGGGATATCGCTGCACGTTGAACGTCGCCAGCGAGTCGTACGCCGTGTCGGTCGGAATCGTGAACTCGTAGATGATGTCGTGTTCCGGTCGGGTCAAGGTGCCCTTGATCGCACGCCCCGAGCCCAGCGCCGTGTCGTACAGATTGCCTATGCCGCTGGTCCCGGTCGTCTTGACGCTCAGCTTCGACGTGATCGCGTCGACGCGGACGGTGTACGCGCCCGTCGCGGTATTGCCGGAACTCGCATCCGACCGAACACCGACGTAGTACGTCTGGCCCGCGGTCGCCACGAATCCGATCCACGCGTCGGTCGGGACACCCGCCGTCAGCGTGTCGTTCCCGCTCGAACGCTGCAACTCGACACCCGACGAGTCGTACAGGCGGATCTGTGTATTCAGCGTGCTCGATGCGTTCTGCGCGTCGGCCAGGATCGAGACAAAGTCGTTGGCCGGGGCGACGAACTTGAAGAGATCGTCGTCGCCCGTCGTTCCGATCACACCGCCCAGCGAGCCCAGGCCGCTCGTGCCATTGACCGTGATCGTGTCGGCGGTCGGGAACTGGGAGAAACTCGGGTGGTCGCCGCCCAGATACTGGCGGGGCTCGAGAGTCTCGACACCGCCCTGGCGCATGGACGCCCGCGAGCCGGCCAATCGAGCCAGCCGCCCGGGTGTGCGCGCGGAACGGAAGGAAGACGAATTCGGACGAGTTCCGAAGAGAGAACGCAGGTCCCAGCGGCTCATCGAGGGCTCCCAAGGACACCAAAGACAGGTGCGTAGTCCCGACCACGCTCCTCCGCGACAGGCCGTCGTGGCCATGACGCAGAGAGACGAGTGTACAACCTCGCCAATTCCCGTGAATCTCTGGAAAGGAGAATCGGGGAGAGGCGGCCGGGAGACCAATCGGCCTCGGGCGCTGAAACCCAGACGACTCTCGGTCAGGCCGTGACCGCGAGTACCACCCGAGCCGTTGCGCGACTACACCGCGCGACGGGCACCCCTTGCCGCTACGCACCCTTCGCCACAGTGTACCACGAGGTTCCGATTCGTGCAGGGCGAAAGTGACGCGTCCCGCCCATTTCGACTCCCCAATCTCGTCCGGGTTCCATTCGCCCGCCGGAATTCACCCCGGAAGCCTCGCCCCGCGCCAGGCCGAACGTCAGCCCGGCATCGCCCGGCGGATCGCCCCTTCCGCCAGAAGGTCCGTTGCGTCATAAACCGGAATCGGCGAGTTTTCGCTGGTCACCACGAGCGGGGCCTCGCTGCAGGCCAGAATGACGGCCTCGCAACCTCGGGACGCCAAATTCGCGATCGTCTGAAGGATCGCATGACGAGATTCGGGCCGAATGTGCCCATAGAGAAGCTCGCCGAAAATGATCTGGTCGAGTTGGTCGGCCTCGGAATCGTGCGGCGGGAGAACATGTACCCCCCGCATTCCCAGGGGGGTCTGATAAATCGAAGAACTCGTCACCATTTTGGTGCCGATCACCCCCACCGTCTTCCGCCCGTCCCGGACGACGGCATTGGCCACCAAGTCCGTCATTGAGAGCCAGGGCAGGGGCGACCCCGCCTCGGCCAGGTGGGAGGCGTGTTGCACAATGTTGTCCGGGGTGACGCAAAACTCCGCGCCGCACCGGGCCAATAGGTCCGCCGATCGCCGGAGCAACCGCCCCACCGTGTGCCAGTCATTCTTGCGGATCGCGTCCAGGTACCCGGCCAGGGGTTCGGTATGCACGGTCACTCGCGGCTGCTGGTGCGGTGTCAATTTCCGTGAGGCGTGATGGAAAAGCTGTGTGTAGAAAACCGCGGCGCCTTCGGGGCTCACGCCCACTACCCCTATGTGCCGCTGGCTCGCCGCGTTGGTTGGCCCGTTCGTGGATGAGGGTGTTGTGCTCACGGGTGTGCTCCTGGTCGCATGATAGAGACCGACGGCCCGAGGCGTGCAACCCTGCAACGATCCCACGCCATGAGCACGGACGCCTTCGACATCCTGGGCCTCGTTCCCGCGTTCGATCTTGACCGGGCCGCCATCGATCAGGCGTTTCTGGCCCGCGCGGTTTCGGTTCATCCGGACCTTGCGGGCGGCGAATCCGAGGCCGAGGCACTCTCGGCCCGACTCAACGACGCCAAACGGGCGCTCTTGGAGCCCGAAACTCGGGCCAACGTGTTGCTCGCTCGCCTTGGCGGCCCGCCCGCGGACAAAGAAAAGGCGCTCCCCCCCACGCTTCTCATGGAAGTCATGGAGGCCCGCGAGGGAGTCGATGCCGCGCGGGCGTCCGGCAATTCGGCGGAGCTTGCGCGTTGGAAGGCTTGGGCGGTCGAGGGACGGGAGTCGATCGTGAAAACCTGTCGACAACTGTTTGAGCGGGCCCTGGCCGTCGAGACGTCCCAACAGACGAAGCTCCTCCGCGAGATCCGTGTGCAGCTCAACGCCTGGCGTTCCTACGAGCGCATGATCGAGCAGATGGATGCTCGGTAGCATGGCGAACCCCGGAAGCCCGCCTTGATCGACGCGACCACCATCGCCAACCTCGTGCTCATGCCGACGCTCCTGGCCGCGTCGGCGTGCTGTTCGTCGATCGAGACGGCGTTGTTCTCGCTCACGCCGACGGACAAGGTGCGCCTCCGGCGTGTCAATCCGAGCGCGGCCGCCGCCGCGTCGACACTGCTGGAGCGGCCGAGCCGGCTGCTCGTTCTCATCCTGTTCCTGAACACGACGATCAACATCACGTTCCTGGCGTTGTCGGCGGCCGCGGCGCCGGACACGCACGCGGGCGTGTGGGCCGCGGTGTTCAGCGCCGCGGGAGCGCTGGCGCTGGTGCTGTTTGCGGACATCCTCCCAAAGTCCTTGGCGAGCGTTCACCGGGTGTGGTTCGCACGCCGGCTTTCACCGACACTCCTGCTGGTCATGCGGGTGTTCGGGCCGCTCTGCTCGTTTCTCGACGCGGGGCTGATCCGTCCGGTGGTGCGACTGCTCGGGCGCAGCGAGTCGCAGCAGCGCCGGGCGCTCACCATCGACGAGCTCTCGTCGCTGCTGGATGTCGGCGCCAGCCAGGGCTTGATCAATGAAGACGAGCAGGAGATTCTGGGCGAGGTGCTGGCGCTCGGCTCGCTGCGCGTGCGTGAGGTGATGACGCCGCGTGTCGACCTTTCGTGGCTGGACAGCAAGTCAACGCACGCGGATCTGGTTGAGTTGATCCGCCAGACCGGGCACACCAAGTTCCCGGTGTGCAAGGGCTCGCTCGACGGCTCGGTGCTTGGATTGCTCAACGGCAAGCGGTATCTGGCGGCGCAGGCCGCGGGAGGTCCGCCCCGGTCGATCGCCGACTCGGCCTCGCCCGTCGTGTACGTCCCCGAGAACGCACGCCTGGACCAGCTTCTTGATCGCTTCCGCTCGGAGAAGACCCATGTCGCGCTCTGCGTGAGCGAGACGGGCTCGATCACGGGGCTGATCGAGGTGGAGGACGTTGTCAAGCAGATCGTCCCGCCCATCGCGGAATCGACCGACGAAGCGATGCTCGCGGTCGAGAAGATCGATTCCGATCGCTGGCTGGTTCCGGGGCGACTCGGCGTGCGCGACTGGGAGCAGTTTTTCGGCGTGTTCGGCAAGCGATGGCGCAACCGGCGCGTCGCGACAGTCGGCGGTCTCATCCTGGCGGAGCTCGGGCGAATCCCGCGACCCGGGGACGCGATCGAGCTGGGGAACCTGCGACTCGTGGTCGAATCGATGCAAGGGCGTGTGATCGACCGCGTCGGTGTGAGCCTGCTCCCGCAGGCCGGGCACCGGGAGGGCGACGCATGATCCTCGCGCTCCTCACGGCCGGCGCGATCAGCGTGCTCTGGTGGTGCGTCATCGCGCTGGGCTCGATCGGACTGGCGATCACCTGCGGCATCGAACTGGGCTGCTATTCGCTCAACCGCGTGCGCCTTATGCTCCGGGCCGGCTCCGGGAACGACCGCGCGGCCCGCCTCATCAAGTCCGAGCTCGAAAAGCCCGACCGCCTGCTCGCCACGCTCATGATCGGCAACGTCGCGTTCAGCGCCCTCATCACCAACGCGACCCACGCGCTGATGAAGGGTGAGAGCGAATTGCGGATTGTGCTGGTCAACCTGCTCGTCGTCGCGCCGCTCGCGTTCATTTTCTGCGAGGCGATCCCGAAGGAGCTCTTCCGAGTCGACGCCGACCGGCTCACCTATCCCTTCGCGATCCCGCTCACCGCGTTCCGCTCGCTCCTCACTTACACGGGCATCATGCCGGCCGTTATGGGCTCGGCACGGCTGGTCGAACGTCTCGCGGGCTTCGACGCGCAGGGCGAGCACCTCTCCGACGCAAGGCAGCGCATGGCGCTCCTCCTCAAGGAAGGCGGCTCGGGCGGTGTGCTCTCCGAATCGCAGAGCACGCTCATCGATCGCGCCCTCACCTTCCGCTCCACGCTCATCGGCGACGAGATGATCCCGTGGGTTCAGGTACGCACACTCTCGACCGAGTGGGATCGCGCCAAGATGGTCCGCTTTGCGGCGGCGCAGGCGAGCTCGCGCCTGCCGGTCGTCGATGCCAAGGGGCGCGTGCTCGGCGTGTTGCGCCAGATCGATCTTCACACGTTTCCCGACGCTCCGGTCGAATCGCTGCTGCGTCGCCCCGCGATGCTGAGCCCGTCGATGGGTGTGCTCGAGGCGCTGCGGCGGATCCGTGCCGCCGACGCACCACTGGGGATTGTCGAGAGGGACGGACGCCCGATCGGTCTCGTGACGGCCAAGGACCTGGTCGAGCCATTGACGGGGGAATTGCCTGATTGGTAAATGCGGATTCGTGCGGCGCGGGAGTTCGATAACTCAAGATTCACGCCGATCTCCTGCGATTCTCGATGTCGGCGCTACGATGAACTACTGATGTCCGCACCAGATTCCAACCAAGCTGCTCCAGCTTCTGAGAGAGCGCCTGACGCCGCGGATTCCGCTACGCCGGTTGCGGCTGCTGACGCGCCGCGGCCGGCTACGCGCTGGACGAACTGGCTCTTGCTGGTCGCGTTGGTCGGCGTTCTGGCATTCATGCAGTGGCGCGGCAGCTTCGCCCCCACGCCGCCGGTCTTTGATGAGGGACTCACGCTCGAACAGGGCGTCAATCGAGCCGAGAAGCAGGGCAAGCTGGTTCTCGCCTATGGCTCGGCGTCGTGGTGCGGCCCGTGCCAGACCTATAAGCGAACGACGCTCGTCGACGCGGGCGTAGTCGGGTGGATCCGTCGATACACCGAGCCGGTGTACGTCAACGTCGATCGCCAGCAGGTTCAGGCCCAGCAGCTCGGCATCGCGTCGATCCCCGTGACGATCCTGCTGAAGGACGGCAAGGAGGTCGCCAGGCTCACCGGCGCTGTGAGCGCCGAGGAGTTCATGGAATGGGTCAAGCCCTGGACGCCGCTGGTTCAGAAGTAGGGCGGCCCGCGAATGGCCCGGCACCCACGCTCTGTTCTATTCTGTTCTACTCGCTTTTGAGAGATGCGTAAAGCCGTGCCACGGGCCACGCACCGTCGGTTCACGCTCAAGCGATGACGCGGTTATGTTCTTGCCGCACGCCTACTCCAGCGGATTCACGAACAACCCCGTCGCCAGCTTGGGATAGAAGAACGTCGACTTCTGCGGCATCAGTTCGCCCGCGCGGCTGACATCGCGCACGGCGCTCAACGGCGTCGGCCTCACCATCACGGCGAGCTGCGCGAAGCCCGCCCCGCCCCCCGCGCCGGTCTCGTGCCCGCGCGCGATCTCCAGCACCTCATCCACGGAGTGCGGGAACGCCCATTTCACCGCGTCGCCGTTGTTCAGCTTGGGCTGGCAGATCGCCTCGACCACGAGGTACTGGATGATCGCGACGTCGAGGGTTCGCCACGCCGCGGGCTTCGACGCGAATCGCGTCGCCAGCGGATCGGCAGACCTAGGGGTGCCGAGCAGTCCCCGCTTGCTCGCGACGTCGTAGAACCCAAGATGGCATTCGTGGCGCGGCGTCGCGACCAGGGCCGCGTGGAGCGCCGGCGCGTCGCCCGCGATCTCCCGGAACGAGAAATGCTCGCTCGCCGCCGCCTTGAACGCGTCGAGCGAGTAGCCCTTCATGCCGCCCAGCACGCGGTGCGTCGGCCCGATCACCAGGCCCGGGTCGCTCATGGGCACGAGCACCATCATGCTGTGCCGGGCGGGATGATCCGGGGGCAGGGCGCCCGCCGACTCCAGATGCTTGATGTAGTTCAGGCCGGTCGTGTACCGGTGGTGGCCGTCGGCGATGAAGATGTCTTCACCCGCGAGCGCGCCGGCGTAGGCCTTCACCCGCGCGGGATCATCGACCGCCCAGACCTCGTGCAGCACGTCATCCGCCATCTTCGCGGTCATCGACGGGCGCGCCGACTTCATGATCTCATGGATCACCGCGACGACCCGGCCCTTTTCGTCTGCGTGCAAACCAAAGATCGGCGAGAGCTGCGCGCGTGTCGCCTTCATCAGCGCGAATCGATCTTCCTTCGGGCCTGAGAACGTCTCTTCGTGCGGGAGGATTCCGCCGCCGGCGCGCGGGCCGAACGGAGCGGCATCGAGCGTACACGCCATGCCGCAGCGTTGATGCGTCGCGCCCTGGAACGCGAAGGTCTGTCGATAGGCGAAGATCGCGGGCGTCGCGCGGCGAGAAAGCGTGCCGTTCGAGAGCCATTCGCGATAACGCTCGCCCGCGGCTTGGTAGGTCTCGGCCGGGCCAAGTTCCTTGGCGGGCGTGTGCGGCAGATCAATCGCGACGATGTTGGGCTGGTCGTGCGCGAGCAGCTTGTCCTTGGCCGCCCTGTCGAGCACGTCGTATGGCGGCGCGACGAGCCTGCTCACGTCGCCCTCGCCACGGTGATACTGCACGGCACGGAACGGGTAGATCGCGGGCATGGGCTCCCTTTCGCGCGGACTTCTGTCGTACCCGCAGTCTAGGGGCTCGCGCGGATTGCCGCCCCGGCGCGGAGCCGGCGTGCGGTTCGCGTGGGCCGGGCTGGCTCGCCGCGCCGCCGCAACCTAGCGTTCCCCATGGCACACACCAACCCAGGCGAGCGGCTTCGGCGGGCGATGGATCGGGAATGCGTCGCGCTCCCCGGCGCGTTCAACGCGTTGTGCGGACGGGCGATCGCCCGCGCCGGGTTCGAGGGCTGCTATGTCTCGGGAGCCGCGACCAGCGTTTCGGCGGGCGTGCCCGACGTCGGGCTTCTCACGCTCGAGCACTTCTGCCGCGTCATCCGCGAGATCGCCGACGCGAGCGGTCTGCCGCTGATCGCGGACGCGGACACCGGTTTCGGCGAGGCGGAGATGGTTCGTCGAACGGTGATCGAGTACGCGCGGGCGGGCGCCGCGGGACTTCATCTCGAGGATCAGAAGTTCCCCAAGCGTTGCGGGCACTTGGACGGCAAGGAGCTTGTGCCGACGGATCACATGATCGAGAAGGTGCAGTGGGCCGCCAAGGCCGCGACCGAGGCGGACGGGGGGCGGTTCATCGTCTGCGCCCGTACGGACGCACGCGGCGTGGACGGGTTTGACGCCGCGGTCGATCGTGCGGCGGCGTATGTCCTCGCGGGCGCGGACATGATCTTCCCCGAGGGGCTCGCGAGCGAGGACGAGTTCGCCCGCTTCGCCAAGGCAATGGCGGGCGTGCGCCGCGGGAACATGCAGCGCGGCCCGTACCTGCTCGCGAACATGACCGAGTTCGGCAAGACGCCGATGATCCCCGTCTCTCGTTTCGCGGATATGGGATACTCGTGCGTCATCTTCCCCGTGTCGCTGCTGCGCGTCGCGATGGGCGCGGTGGGCAAGGCCCTGGCGCAGCTCCGACGCGACGGCTCGGTCGGCGGCTTCATCGACACGATGCAGACCCGCAAGGAACTCTACGACCTGATCGACTACACGCCGGGAAAAGCGTGGGAGTTCCCGGGCTGATCTTCGCCCAGGCGGCGCTCGGGTGGGCTTGTCTCCGTGGCGAATGTGCCGAGCGTGTTGTGGTACGCTGATCGCATGACATCGCTCCTTTGGCGTGTGTGTGCGTTGGCTGCTTTGAACACGGCGTCACACGTTGCTCGCGCCGCAGGACCTGAATCTTCCGGACCACGCGCCGAACCTCCGCGGGATCGATTCGTTTACGTCGCCACGAATCTCCTCGTTGACGCGGAGGTCGATCGCGTTGAGGGGCTCATCGCCCGCACCGCCGCGGCCGGTTACACGGGCGTCGTGCTCTCGGATTCGAAGTTCTGCCGGCTCGCCGACATGGACGAGCGGTACTTCGCCCACGCGCGACGGATTCGCGCCACGGCCGAGGCGCATCACGTCGAGATCGTGCCCTGCGTTTTCCCGCTCGGGTACTCCGAGGACCTCCTCTCACGCGATCCGAATCTCGCGGAGGGCTTGCCGGTGAAAGACGCGGTGTTTGTCGTGAGGGACGGCGCCGCCACGCTCCAGGCCGAGCCGGCGGTCTCGATCCCGGGCGGCGACATGTCCGATCCGAAGGCATGGGCGTGGCACGACGACAACATCACGTTCGAGGACGGCGTCGCGACCTCGCGCGATCCGCGCGGCAAGAACTCGCGCCTCGCAACCCGGCCCATCAGCGTTGCGCCGCATCGCCAATACCACGTCTGGGTCAAGGTTCGCACACGCGACTACAAGGGCACGCCCGAGATCAAGGTGCTGGCGCCGCGAACGGAAGGCAAAGAGGCGCAGAGCCTGTCGTACTCGGTCCTTGGCTGCAAGCACACTCAGGACTGGACGACGCACCACGTCGTGTTCAACTCGCTCGCGTATTCCAGCGTGAATGTCTACTTTGGCTGCTGGGACGGCTCAACCGGCGAGCTCTCGTTCGACGACGCGGGCATCGAGGAAGTCGGCCTGCTGAATCTCGTCCGGCGTGGCGGGGCGCCCCTGACCATCGATGCCGAACCGCCGACGCCTGGCGTCACTCCATCGACCGGTGTGTCGCCCGCGCCCGTCGCTCGCACACCCCTCCGTGAGGGCGTTGATTTCAAGCCGATCAAGGACCCACGCATGGGCGTCGTCCCCTGGCCGGGCGGGTTTGAGGTGTACCACGAGCCGCCGAAGGTCGAACTCCTCCGTCCGCTCCCCGACGGCACGCGCCTCCGCGTTTCGTACTCACACGCGATCACGATCTACGACGGGCAGGTCATGATCTGCCCGTCCGAGCCCAAGACGATCGACCTCCTCCGCGACCAGGCGGTGCGCGTCAATGCGCTCTGGAATCCGTCAGGCTTCTGGATGTCGCACGACGAGATCAGGTGCTTGAATCAGGATCAGTCGTGCCGAGAGCGGGGCCTCATGCCCGGCCAGATCCTCGCGCAGAACGTGAAGTCCTGCACCATGATCGTGCGCGAGATCAACCCCGCCGCACGCATCTATGTGTGGAGCGACATGTTCGATCCATCGCACAACGCCCGCAACGACTACTACCTGGTCCGCGGCGATCTGGCGGGCGCGTGGGAGGGCCTCGACCAGGACGTCATCGTCGCGTGCTGGTATTTTGAGAAGCGGGCCGAGTCGATGGCCTTCTTTGCCGGGCGCGGAAACCCGATCCTGATCGCGGGCTATTACGACGGCCCGTCCGGACAGGGCGTGAAGCACATCGCCGAATGGCTCGCGGCCGTCCCGCCTGGGGCCAATCTGCGCGGCGTGATGTACACCACGTGGGAACGCCGCTACGACGATCTTGAGCCCTTCGCGGGCGCGGCGTGGACGCGGTGACTCACGCACGCCGACGGCGCACCGCCGCGACCGCTCCCGCGCCGAGCATCACCCCGCCTCCCGCGGGGGACGGCACGGGCGTGATGTCGATGTTGTCGAGTTGAAACGCCGCCGGCAGCTGATACCCGGTGCCGTCGAAGGTCACGCGGTCGAGCCCCGTGAGCCCCGAGGCGATCAGGTGCACGAACGGGCGATCCCACCCGCCGATCACGTCGAACTCTCTCACGATCAGTTCGCCGCTGGGCCGGTGGCCGGTCACGACCAGCGTCTCCGCGCTCGGCCCGCCGTTCCACGCATGCCGCCACAGCGCACCCTCATCGAACGCATGGAGGTCGAACAGTCCGCCATCGATCCGGGAGAGACTCAGCTCGCTGGCGCCATAGTTCTTGGCGAGCGTCACGCTTGAGGCATTGTGCACGAACATGTCCGACAGATCTTCATCCACCGTGAAGAAGGATGTGTCGGACTGAATTCTCAGGCCGTCGATCTCGAGCAGCGTGTATTGCGGGTTGTGCAGCCCGTCGAGTGACTCGAATGTCACGACCTCGGCCCGGGCGGAGTACGCGCAGACCAGCCACACCGACCCGACGGCCACGCGGAACTGCTTCATATTGTCGTCTCCCCGGAACGGCATGCGAATCCTCGCTCGCACACCCTGTGACCGCAGGATATCAGCCGCTTCTGACCCACACAAGACGACTGCATATCCTTGCGAGAGAAAACCACCTTGCGGACAATCGTGTCCGCGTCACGCTGTCTCGGAAGGGAATACCGATGTCGTCCTCCGCCGCTCCCACTTCTCCCAAGGCTCCCGCCATCACCAAGGAACAGGCCGAAGCGATCTACTCTCGCGGCCTGGAGGGCATCATCGCCGGCGAGACCGCGGTGTGCTCCATCGAGCAGGGCGGCCTGTGGTACCGCGGCTACGAGATCCACGACCTGGCCCAGAACGCCAGCTTCGAAGAGGTCGCTTTCGTCTTGCTCGAAGGGCACAAGCCCAGCCCCGTCGAACTCGCGCGATTCAAGGCCGAAATCGTCGCGGAACGCCCGCTTCACCCGATGGTGACGAGCTTCATCGAGTCGGCGGGCGGCTACCTGGCCAGCGGGCGCGCGGTTCCGATGGATGTTCTCCGCACCGCGGTCAGCATCCTCGCGCACACCGATCCCGACGCCCAGAGCGTCGACAACGCCGCGAATCTCCGCAAGGCCAAACGCCTGCTCGCCAAGATTCCGACCGTGATCGGGCACATGCAGAACGTGATCGACGGGCGTGCCATCATCGGGCGCGAATTGGGCGGCGATCCCACTCTCGGGCACGCGGCGAACCTCATGTACCTGATGAACGGCGAGAAGCCCAACAAGGACTACGCCCGCGTGATCGATGTCTCGCTGATCCTTTATGCAGAGCACGACTACAACGCCAGCACGTTCACCAGCCGCGTCATCGCCGGCACGCTTTCCGATATGCACGGCGCGGTCGCCGGCGCGATCGCGGCGCTCAAGGGCCCGCTCCACGGCGGAGCCAACGAGGCCGCGATGGAGATGCTCAAGGAGATCATGCACGACGTGGGCGAGAAGGCGATCGGCACCAAGGCCGTCGACGACTGGATGCAGAAGGCCTTCGACACCAAACGCAAGCTCATGGGCTTCGGGCACCGCGTCTACAAGAACGGCGACCATCGCGCGCCGATCCTTCACAAAATGGGGCGCACCATCGCGGAGAAGGACACCAAGAACCCCGGCGGGCACGCGGCGGTCAAGTGGTTCGAGCTGGGCGAGCAGGTGCAGAAGATCATGCTCGACAAGAAGACGATCCATCCGAACGTGGACTTCCCGTGCGGCATGACGTATTTCACGATGGGCATCCCGGTGCCGCAGTACACGCCGATCTTCGTCGCCAGCCGCATCACCGGCTGGTGCGCCCACATCATCGAGCAGCACGCGAACAACCGTATCATCCGTCCGCTCTCGAAGTACACGGGCGAAGCGCCGCGGAAGTGGTGAGCCAGCGCACGCGGTGAGCGCCCGTCGCAACGTCCCGCGAATGAAAGGGCCCCGGTCGTTCCCGGGGCCCTTCTCTTGCGCTGCCTCTTCTTCGGCGAGTGCGAGGCCTCGATGTTCGCTCATCTCGACTTGCCCTGCATCTCATCGACGAGCGGCCCGGCGTCGTAGAGCTTCCGCAACGCCTCAATGATCGCCCGCGAGTCGACCGCTACCGCACGGTTCTGCGTACCGTCGTACTGGAACGCGCCGACCAGGCTCTGGATGTTGCCGTCGAAGATGAGTCCGATCACCTCGCCCTTGGTGTTCACGACGGGGCTGCCGGAGTTGCCTCCGATGATGTCGGCCTCGCACACGAAGTTGAAGGGGGTCGTGAGATCGAGCCGCCCCTTGCCGCGCACCCAGCGCTCGGGCAGCTCGAATCCGACCTGGCCCTTGCGGTCCTGGTAGCGATCGTACATCCCCGCGAAATCCGTGTACGGCGGGACTTCCTTTCCGTTCTCCGAATACCCCTTGATCGGGCCGAACGCCAGGCGGAGCGTGAACGTCGCGTCGGGATAGGAGTTCTCGCCCTCGACCGCGAACTTCGCCGCGGCGATCTTGGCGTAGCCCGCCTGCTCCGCCGCCTCGACCTCTCGCTCGAAGCGTCCGCGCAGCTCGCGAGACTCCTTGTCCATCAGCTTCCAAAACGCGATCATCGGGTCCTTGCAGTCCGCCAGCGCCGCGCTCCCGCCCTCCACCAGTTTTCTTCTCGCCGCGGGCTCTTTCAGCGTGGTGCCGAGGACCAGTTCGTCCGCCCGCGCCTTGGGCGATTTTCCACCCAGCGCCGCCACGACCGTCGGGTCATCGCCGCCCAGCATCTCCGCCATGAAGCTCAGCACGCCTTCGACGCGATGAACCTCGAGCGCCTCGTGCACCGGCGCCGGCGAGTAAAACTGCGTGTAGAGCGACGCCAGCGACGAATCGCGGAAATCGCGCAGACGCTCGGCGTTGGGCTTCCCGGTCTCTTCGGCGTGCCGCACGATCTGGCGTGCAAAGCCGATGAGGTCCGAGTTCATGCCGCGCTCGAACACAAACCAGCGATTGAACCACGCCAGCCGGTCGTGCTCCGCCTTGGCGACAAGGTCCCAGCCGTCGCCCCACCGCTTGTTCCACTCGGGGTTGGCGCGGACCGCGTCGCGCAGCTTCGTTTCCGCGGAGGCCTTGCTCCCCATCACCGCGGGATCGAGCAGGCCGGCGAGCTCGCCCATGAACGCCTTGCGCCCGTTGGTCACGCCGAGATAGTCCTCGTTGCCGAGGCGCTGATTCTCCGCACTGCGTCCCATGAAGACCTGGGAACGCACCTCCGACCGCCACATCTGGCGCAATCGCTCCGGGATCATCGTGTCGCGCATGAACTTCAGATGGTCGGTGGTATACAAGCGCTGCGTACTCCCCGGATGGCCCACGACCAGCGCGAGGTCGCCCTCCTTTGAGCCGTTGCTCCACGAGAGGACGTGCTCTGGCTGCAGGGGCACGCCGTCCTCATAGATGCGGAAGAAGCACATGTCGAGGTTGAATCGCGGGAACTCGAAGTTGTCGGTGTCGCCGCCGAAAAAGGCGATCTCCTGCTCGGGCGCGAAGACCAGACGAACGTCGGTGTATCGCTTGTAGCAGTAGAGGTGATACCGTGCGCCCTGGTAGAGCGTCACAACCTCGCACTTGAGCTTGCTCTCGTCCTGGGCCTTCTTGGCGATGTCCGCGATCGCACGCTGGCGAGCGGCGCCGGCGTCCGCGGTGGACATGCCGTCCTTCACGCCCGCGTTCACCTCGCCCGTCACGTCCTTGATCTGCCAGAGCACGTTCAGCTCGAGGTCCGGGCAGCGGAGTTCCTCGCCGCGTGTGCGCGCATAGAAGCCGGTTTCCAACAGATCGCGTGACCTGGTCGAGAGCTGCGCCAGCACGTCCGACCCCACGTGGTGATTGGTCATCACCAGGCCGTCGCTCGAGATGATCGAGCCCGAGCCGCCCGTCGAGAACCTCACCGCGGCATTTTGCATGTGCTCCAGCCACGCAGCGCTGGGCTCGAATCCATACCGATCCTTCAGGATCGTCCGCGGCGGGCTCGTGAGCAGCCACATCCCCTCGTCACGCGCCAGTGACACGTCGGCCACCACGCCGCCGAGCACGCACACCGCCACGCCCGCCAGCAACCGACGCCGTTGTGTTGAGTTCATGGTCCGATCGTAGGGCCGATTCAGCGCAGCTCGACGACCGGTGCCGCCGCGCTCCGGGCCACTTCGACGCGGGCTGCGCCTGCCTTGGCCTGCCCATCACCGCCGGCCAGGAGGTCGAGGTACACGCTCTCAACCTCGCGCACATGATCGGGATAGCTGACCAGCGTCGAAACACCGTGAACTTCCCGTGCCGAGGGGAGAGCCACCTCGCCGCGCACGACGCGCGTAATGCACGCCGCCAGCGCCTCCGCATCACCGCCCGGGAACAACAGCCCGTTTCCGCGCGGCAGGTCCGTCCGTTCGCCCGGCTGCACGATCCAGTCCGGCGGTCCGCCCAATCGCGACGCGATCACGAACTTGCCCGCGTGCAGCATCTCCAGGAGCACCAGCGGCGAGTTTTCAAACCAGATGTGCGGCAGTATGCCGACGTCAAACTCGCCCATCACCGAGATCAGCGTCAGCGCATCAAACCCGCCCGCGAACGTCACCTCGGGATACGCGCTCATCCGCTTGCGGAAGAGCCAGTCCCATCCAGAAGCGCGGATGAGGAAGTGGCAGCGCTGGCGCACGTCCTTGGTCAGCATCGGGATCGCGCGGACCAAGACCTCCAGCCCCTTGTTGTTCCGCGTTGTACCCAGAAATGCGATCCGCAGCGGACCGGCGCTCGCGGGCGACCAAGGCCTCACGTCGTAGGCCGCCGATCGGCGCGCCCGCCGGTTCAACTGATCGAAGTGCGGCTGACCGAGGCGCACATGCCTCAATCTCTCGCTCGAAACGCCCATGGCGTGCATTGCGTCGAGCAGGAACCTGCTCGGCGGCGTCACAAGCGACGCGGCGTTGAGCGCGTCGCGCCCCGCCAGCCGCCGCCGCCCGTACACGTTGTTGTTCAGCACGGTGAGGTGCGTGTCGCGTTTCAGGAATCGCTCGTTCTGGTCCCAAGGCGCCACGCCGACGTCCGGGCATTTCTCGCCTTTTTCCAGCTTCAACCCGTGCTCAACGCGTCCCGAGTGCGTGCCCGCATCGTCCACGCTAAATCCGAGCGCTAGTTCCGGGTCGGGCGATGGCGCGGGATGCTCGTGCACCTTGAAGAACCAGCGCTGCCTGAGTTCTCGCGCCAGACGATCGGGCCGCCAGTGCCACTTCACATAGCCATAGATCCCGCGAAGCGTTCCGGCCCAGAAGCCGCCCATCACTCGGTGCGCTAGTTGATCCAGCCCACGCTTGAGGCGGACGCGCTCCGCCCGCGGCGCCTCGAGACATCCCTCGCATCGCGTGCCGCCCTGATAGTCCTCGCACACGCGGAGCTCTTCGTGCAGGAGATCAACCTGCGGGCAGACGTACCAGTAATTGTGCGGCGTGACCACCACGGGACGCCCGCCGGCGCGGATCGCCGCAATCAGATCAAGCCCGTACCCCTCCAGCGAGTGGACATGCACGACCTCCGCGCGGATCGAGTCAAGCCACTCCAGCACGGCCTTGTTGTCACGCGGCGAGGACATCTCCCGCTCCATGTTGCGGAAGTTGCTCGACGCGGGCGACACGTTCAGGCTGTTGTGGAAGTCATAGCACTCGATGCCCTTCCAGTTCTCGACCCGCTTCACGAACGGCCCGCGCCCGAGCGAATAGTCCATCCCCGACCGAAGATAGCTCACCGAGTGCCCACAGAGCGCAAGTCCCCACGCCAGGTCCGACGCGTTGAGGTTGTAGCCCGAGCCCTCACGCGCCTGCAGCGAAAGCCGCGCCCAGCCCAGGATCGCAATGCGCAGAGGCCGCGTCGCCACGGGCCAGCCCTCGGGCGGCGTGCCCGCGCCGGGCTTCTGCGTTTCGGCGTTGTCATGGCTCATCGAGGTCGACACGCACTCATCCAAGCTTCTCGCGCACCTTCGCGCTTATCTTCAATTCCGCCGCCGCCCGCCGCGCCGGCTGCCCCGCGCACCGTCGCGATCAACCGTATCGGCCCTTCGGTTCGTACGTCGCAAGGTTCTTCCAATACCGCCACGCCCGGAATCCCGTCATCGCCAGCTTCGCACCGATCGAAAACCGCGATATCCACCCGTCCCATTCGATCTGCGCCTTGGAAGGTTGACGCCGATCGATGTGGACGTTCCAGCCCGTGTACGCCAGCGGGAAATCGTTGGTGTGGTCGAACACGATCGCGGCGTCCGGCCACTGCTCAAAGAAGTCGAGCTGCCGGCGGAGCTTGGACCTGATCCGCCCCCCATACACCACGCGCTTCGGCGCACCGGGCACGCTCCCGCCGGCGTCGGCGACATCGTTCCGCACCACGTACACGAACCGCGGCATGTTCTCCGCACACCCCGCGGCCCTCAGCTTCTCCGCCAGCATCGCCCGCAGTTCATCGCCCCACGCGATCATGTCCGCCCGCGGACACATCACCGCGATCGTCGCCTTGGGCGTCAGCAGCTTGGCCGACCTCATCGTCTCAAAGAGGTCCCCGAACGCCGGCCCCTCATCGTCCAGCTTGCCCCAGCGCCCCGTGACCATGTCGTCGAGCTGCCGGCGCGCGATCTCGGCCGCGAACAACCGGCGATACGCCAGGGCCTTGCCCGCTTCCCACAGGATCCGACGGAACCAGCCCGGAAGCGCCCGCTTCTGCGTCTCGAGCGGGAGCACCTTCCGCAGCACCCAGAGGATGTTCCGCATCGCGTAGTAGGCACGCGCCGGCGTCAGCTTGTGATGCCACGGCGTGTGATACACCACCGCGTCAAGCGACAGCACCACGCGGTACCCCGCCTTGGCGAACCGCAGGCACCAGTCCGCGTCGTCGCAATAAATGAAGTAGCGATAGTCCCAGAAGCCGACCTTCTTCACGCCGCTCCAGCGTGCCAGCATCGAGCACGCGCTCACGATATCGACGTCGCGATACCCGGAGTAGTAGTGCTCGCCGCGTGTCCCGCCGACCTTGGAAGCCCACTCTCGGTGCGATTGCTCCAGGCGATGCCCGCGCGGCGCCTCGTCGCCCATCAGGCCCGTCGTCGGGTCGAAGTAGATCGTCGTCTCGATCGTGCTGACGCGGTTGTTGATGTCCATGGTGCGCGAGCCGACGAGCCCGATGTTCTCGTCCCGCGCCGCAGTCGCCATCAGATTCGCCAGCGTCGTCTCGGGCAGGTCGATGTCGTCGTCGACCAGCCACACAAAGCTCGGCCGCTCGCCCGCGGGTCGCGCCGGGCTGTCGAGCACCGAGTCCACGTACGCAAAGCCCGTGTTGAACCCGCCGCACCCGCCGAAGTTCGTCGCGTTCCGTACCAGGGTCAGCGATCCCAGCCCCAGTGCATTCCCGTCCGCCCGCTCGATCGGCTCTCGGAAGCGAGGCTCGTGGGCCAGCGTCGCGTCGTTGAACACGATCCGCTCGGGGCGGAACTGCTCGCGAAGGTGTTCGAGCGTGCCGTCCGTCCCCGCGTTGTCCACGACGACGACATCAAGCTGCGATGGCGGGAATGTCTGACGCGACAGCGCCCGCATCACGTTGGTGACATATCCCTTGCGGTTCCAGGTGATGATGATCACCGCCACGCGCGTGGGAGCCTGCACTCGACTCTCATGGACACTCGCGGGCAACAACACCTCGATCGGCTTCTGCACCATTTTGCTCTGCGGGGCGATTGTCGTCACGAGTCCATCCATGGGCGGAAGCGCGCTCTCCGTGTCGTCACCCCCGGCCGGCCGCCCCGCGCCGGGTCAGTCTCTATTTTTCACACCCCGGATCGTCCGGTACAGTCCCACCAGCTCTTTCGCGTGGACCCCGATGTCCTTGGGGGGCCTGACCCCCGCCCGAAGTCTCGTCAGGATCGATGGTTCCGCCGCCAGGAGCGTCAGCTGCCGCGCCAGGTCCGCCCGATCGTTCCCCCGGAAAAGAAGCCCGTTTTCGCCCGGTCGGACAAAGTCAGGGATGCCACCCACCGCCGCCCCCAGCACCGGCACCCGGCACGAGAAGAACTCGAAGACCGTCTGCGGCGCGTTGTCCCACCAGATGCTGGGCACCACCCCGACGTCCTTCCCGCCCAGCATCCACGGCACGTCGTAGTACTGATACCCGAAGTGGATCGTCAGCCCGGCCAGCCGCGGCTCCATCCTCCGGAATCGCCACTCGATCGACTCGCCCGCCTGCGCGAACATAGAGAAATCGAACCGCGACAGCACATGGGCAGGCAGCGAGTCCATCGCGTCCGCGAGCATCGACAGGCCCTTGTACACGTTGTTGTAGCCCATGAACACCATGCGGATAGGCCGCGGGTTCACCGGGTCAAAGGGGGGCGGCTCGAACACCAGATCGGCGCGCCGCTCCACCACGCGGTTCACCCGCGTGCCGATCGACATCACATCGAGCTTTGCCGCTTCCACGCCCATCGATTCGTACCGGTCACGCACGAACTTCGACACCGCCAGCACGCGATCGCACGAGTTCAGCATCGCGACCATCGCGCGGCGTCGTTTCGCGTAGTCGTTCCCTTCGCCGACCTCCGAACGCCGCGCCGCGATCTCGTTCGTCACCGGGCGAAGCTCGGGCGCATTCGGGTTCGGCACCGGCGGCGGCGCCCGATCGCCCGCGATCGACACCGTCTGCCCGCGCGTGTCACCCTCGAGACCCCACGCGCCGTTCCAATCCGCGTCGCTCCCTCGCCCGGGTAGAGCGGCCGCACGCGCCACTCCCCCCGGATGGCTAGCATCGATCTGCGCCGCACGAGAAACGACCTCGCTCGGCCTTCTGGTCGGCACGCGCCCCGTCACGAGCCACGCAAGCCGCTCGCTCAGCGTCAACCCCACCAAGGGCGAAAGCCGCTCCGCTCGCCCCGCCTCCGCCGGCTCGCTCGCCCGCGCCTCGCTTACGGTCAGCGCCGTCAATCCCTGTTCCTTCGCGACCGCCGTCGCCCGAGCGGTCCGCTCCGCCCTGGCATCCACCCCCGGGATGCACCCCACGCACCTCTCGCCGTTCAGGTCATCGTGGCAGGGCTCGCGGTACTGGTGCATCAGGTACGCCTGCGGGCAGATCGTGTGGTAGTTGTGCAGGCTGTACAGGACCGCCGGACGTTGCTCGCAGCCGCGCACCATCGCCGCGACGCTCCCGGCCGTAAATCCCTCGATGTTGTGAAGGTGGATCACGTCCGGCGCAATCCGCCCCGCCCACGCCTGAAGCTCGCGCTCCAGGGCCGCGTCCGTAATCTCGACCGCCGGCTCGCGGAACTGAAACCCCGCCGGCGCTGTCACCGGCGAATTCACGACCTCGAAGACCCGGATTCCCAGCCAGTCGGGGTGCCGCCGAACGGCGCACGCCCCCGGTGTGGCGCTCCCGTCGGGCGCGATGTCGCCCGGCACAAACGCCGTCCCCCCCGAGAGATACACGACCTCGTGCCCCTGCTCGACCAGTTCCAGCGCGAGGGACTGGCCGTACCCGTTGACCCCGCCTCCCTGCGTCGCGCCATCCCAGATTTTCGCCCAGTTCACAAGGACGATGCGCATCGGGCGAGTATACCGGCAATCGCCCATGCCGACCGCCCGCGCCCTGTGGAAGCTCATCGCTCGCGCAGAAGCCCATCCAGATCGAGACGTCGCGTGTACATCGCGAGCGCCCCTTCCGGCTCGCTCGCCGTCGGCGGCGTTCGCGGCCAATCTTTCTCCGGCCGATCCCAATAGAGCTCAAGCCCGTTCCCGTCCGGATCACGAAGGTACAGCGCCTCGCTCACACCATGATCCGCCGCTCCATCAAGCTCGATCCCGGCCGACATCAGCCGCCGCAACGCATCCGCCAGCGACGCTCGAGTCGGGTACAGGATCGCCGCGTGGTACAGCCCGGTTGTTCCATCCGCCGGCGGCTTTCCGCCTCGGCTCTCCCAGGTATTCAGGCCAAGGTGATGGTGGTAACCGCCCGCGGCCAAGAACGCCGCGTCGCGCCCCATCCGCTGCTTGACCTCAAACCCGAGAACACCCGCGTAAAAGGCGATCGCCCGCTCCAGGTCGGCAACCTTCAGATGGACATGACCGATCCGAACGCCAGGGTCGATGGTCGTCATAGGCCGAAAGCGTACCCCCCAAACGCACCCAACCCGCTTTCAATTACTTCATCACCCCGGATGGGAACCAAAGCCGCACGGAAATCGAATCGTCCGGGCCAGAATTGCCGAACTAGAGTAGAGTCTGCTATCGTGTCCCTCGTCGCCCACCGCGACACGCCCGAGGTCCCCGTGAGCCAGACCCCCGACAACCTCTCCTCACGCTGGATGCGAAAGCTCCGCCTCCGCGCGCTGGCCTTCCTTGCCGGCCTGGGATTGGCCGCGCTCGCCACGATCTCGCTCACCTCGATCCCCGCCTGGCCCATCGTCGGCGTCGCCGTCGCGTTCGCCGCCGTCGCCATCAACTCCATCGCCTCACGCCTCGATCAACCCACCTGCTACTCCTGCGGCGTCGACATCTCCAAAGAGCCGATCGGCGTTCACGGACGCATCTGCAAGTCCTGTGGCGCCATCAACGAAGCCCGCGATCGCGGGCCCACGGCCTAGCCTCGCGAGTTTCCTCGCCTCGGCCATGACGCAACGCGCCAGAATCACAGCATGGGTTTGCACCATGTGCCAATGACATCGGCGCAAATCGCCGCTCACCCCGGCCCGAAGAACACGCCAAGCTCATTGATCACCGGCGGCCCGAGCGCCGAGCGGATCGACAGCCGCACACGATCCGACGTCACCGCCGGGAACCGCACGATCCGGCGCGGCCCGATCGTCGTGCCCTTGAACACCGAGCGCCACGAGCCGTCGACCCACGCCTCGATCTCGAACGACTCGACGCGCTGGCCCAGCGCGATCGCCTCGCTCACGCGCACCACGTTGAACGTCTCTTCCCTGGCCAGCGAGACCTCGACCGCGCCGCTGTTCACGCCGTCGCCCGTGCTCCACGCCGTGCCCGGGTCGTGGTCGAGCACGTTCGCCGCTGCGAAGCGATCGCTTCCCGCGCGGACCTCGCTGGCCCGCGCCGCGCCGTCCGCGGCCAGGTTCTTCGAGAACGTCGCGTCGAGGATCGCGCGCATGCCGCGCAGCGATTCGACGTCCTTTTCGTTGATGAGCCCGCGCCGATCGGGCGGCAGGTTCAGGATCAGGTTCGCGCCGCGTCCCACCGACGCGTACCAGATGTCGACGAGCTGTGCCGGCGTCTTGACGCGGGTGTCCTCGCCGGCGTGATAGAACCAGCCGGGACGGATCGAGACGTCGACCTCGACGCCGATCCAGTGCGAACCGCCCTTGTCGCCGCGCGCCAGGTGGTCGTGCGACACGCCGGGGTACATGCCGCCCGCGTTGATCGTCTGCCAGCTTTCCTCGTCGCTGAAGCCGCTCTCATTGCCGACCCAGCGGCAGCCGGGGCCCGCGTCGGAGAAGATGATCACGCCGGGGCTCTGCTCCATGAGCGACTTGTTGGTGCTGGGCCAGTCGTAGTATTTCGTGCGGTCGATCTGACGTGACTCGCGCTTGCCGCCGTAGAAGCCATCGCCGCCGTTGGCGCCGTCCTGCCAGAGCTCGAAGAGCGGGCCGTAGCCGGAGATCAGTTCACGCCACTGGTTCCGGTAGTACTCGACGTACGCGGGGCGCGCGTACTCCGCGTAGTTGCGATCCCACGGCGAGAGATAGAGTCCGACCTTCAATCCCTCGGCGCGGCAGGCGTTTGCGAACTCGCCGACCACGTCGCCCTTGCCGTCCTTGTATGGGCTTGCCTTCACCGAGTGCTCGGTGAACGCGCTGGGCCAGAGGCAGAATCCGTCATGATGCTTGGCGGTGAGGATGAGGCCGTTCATTCCCGCGTCGCGCGCGACGCGTGCCCACTGGCGTGTGTCGAGCGCGGTCGGCGCGAAGATCGTGGGCGATTCATCGCCGTAGCCCCACTCCTTGTCGGTGAAGGTGTTGGTGGTGAAGTGGACGAAGCCGTAGAACTCCATGTCGTGCCACGCGAGCTGCGACGCGGACGGCAGCGCCCCGACGGGCGCGGGCGCCATCACCGCGCCGGCCTTGGACGCGAGTTCGTCCAGTTCGCGCATCGTGAATCGCTCGCTGATGATGTAGGGGGGCTTGCCCTCGTCCCAATGGCCGTAGGTCGTAGCGACAAACGTGCCGTCGGCCAGCATCTCCAGGCCGGGATACGCGCAGTCCCACGCGTTCTTGTTGTCGGCGAGGCGGACGCGGTATTGACCGGGCGTCGCGCGAACCAGATCGCTCCATGTGCCGACCCACACCATCCAGTCGCCCTTGGTCGGGCTGTCGATCGCCTTCGGCTCGGCTTTGGGATCGGCGGCCTCGCGGGCGGGGCGCTTGGGGCGCTCGCTTCCCATATCGCGGAAGGTGACGATGAGCCGGCCGTCGGGCGCGTAGTGCGCCACGTGGCGATCGCCGGTGAGCGCGGGCGAGAGCTCGCGCGGCGCCGACCACGTCGCGCCCTCGTCGCCGGAGAACATGACGTGCGACGACTTCGCGCGCCTGTTCTCGCGGAGCAGGAGCGCGAGGGTCTTGCCGTCGGGCGAGCGGACCGCGCCGGGCTCGCAGAGGTTGATGTCGCCGCCGCTCCAGATCTCGCGCGGCGCGGCCCAGGTCAGGCCGCCATCGTCGCTGGTCGACATCATGAGACGGAAGACGCCGTCCGCCTTGCCGTTTGCGTGCAGGTATCGTCCGTCGTCGTGGAAGAACGCGGCGGCGCGGCCATCCGAGAGCGGAACGACCGAGGCCATCGCCACGATGCCGCCCCACTCGCCGACGGGCTCGAGCTCGGACCAGTGCGCGCCGTTGTCGTCGGAGTAGGCGCGCCGGATCGGGTACAGGCCGCTGAAGAGAACGAGGCGTTCGCGGCCGGTGCGCGGGTCGATGATTCGGTGGATCGTGGGTGTTTCGAGGCTCGTCTCCCAGCTCGCGGGCGTGGGCAGGCGCTCGGACCACGTGAAGCCGGCGTCGGGGCTGCGCTTGAGCTGGATCGCGCCCTTGCCGTGGCCTTTGGGATACACGCAGAGAATGGTCCGGCCGTCGCGGAGGAGCGCCGTGGTCGGATGGCCGAGGTACTGGTTCTCTTCGCGATCGACGATCGCGCGCCGCGACGTGTCGGCGGCAAGATCGACGGTCGGGACACCAGCGAAACGGGGGAGCGGCTGCGCGAGGGCCTGCAGCGCGAGAAGCAGGGCGGCGATGGAAGCGATGAGTTTCATGGTGTCAGTCTACTTCAGTGGGACGGGATCAGGCGGTCGCGATCGAGCGGGCACGAGCACGCTCTACCCAGGGGGCGGACGGACACTTTGGTGCGCACCGACGCGGTGGTAAGCAGGCACTAGCCAGAGGGCAATGGGCAATAGACAATGGCAGAAGTGAAGGCCGCGGAGGGGGTTGCGCGCGGTGGGAACTCGCGCGGAGATTTTTCTCGGGAATCTGGAAAGAAGTGGAAAAGAGGGACACTTTGGTGCGCACCAAAGTGGTTGTAAGCGAGGACTAACCGAGAAGGGAGGGAGTGGGGAATGGGGAATCGGGTATGGCGAAGAGAAGGCGGAGGAGGATCCAACGCAAAGGACGCAGAGGTCGCGGAGAAGAGGGGAGGCGGGAGTGGGAATAGGAAGTAGTGAAGAGAAGACGGAACTCTGAGGAATCAGAGGAGAGCTGAGGGACGCGAAAGGATGAGCGACGTAGATGAGGCGAGCGTCGGCCCGGCGGTGGTCGCGTGCCGGGCGTCGGCTATCGCATCTTGTTGAACTCCCGGAGCACGTCCTTGCCGACCCAGCGGCGTGCGCCGTTGTCCGATGCGGCAAGCCGCTCTGCGATCTTGAGGACTTTGGGCGTCAGCGTGGGCCGGCGAGCGCCAACCCCGCGGAGAGCCCAACTGATCGCCTTCTTGACGAAGTTCCTGGCGTCGTCGGCGTGGTATTCCGCGAGACGCAGGCCCTCCGCGAAGATGTCGTCGGTCGCCTTCTTGTTGTGGAGCGCGACGCTGGCGATGATCGCGAAGGCGCCTCGCTTCACGAACTCCTCATCGCGGGCGGCCCACTCAACGACCTTGGACATCGCGTGCGGGGTCTTGTCGAAGAGGTGAAAACACGCCGTATCGCAGATCGCCCAGTTGTCAAAGTCCCGGGCCCAGCGGTCCATCTGCGCGGGCGTGACGAGCGTGGGCTCGTCCACGAAGCACGCGAGCATGCGGGCCTCGTACCAACCCGAATTCCAAAGGTCGCGGGCGAGCGCGTGGTTTCGGCGTCGGGCGGCGTCGGCTTGATCCTTCGGGACACGCGGGCCGCGGAGGGACTTTGCCAGCGCGCGAATCTCGCCCACCGGGATCCCAAACGCGCGATCGGACGTGATGGCGAATCGCGCCATCCCCTCGCGGGCCTTCTGGCTCCCCATCGAGCGGAGTTGCTCGACCACGTCGGCGGCAGTGACAGCCGCGGAGTCGTGGGAGATCTTCGTCCGTGGCTTGCGAGTGCGTTTGGCCTTCTTCGGCACGGCTGACTCCGTGTTCTGATGCGAATTGCGAGTGTACTCGCCCGAATCCGGGCGCAAGAAAAACCGCCCGCAATCGCGGGCGGCTTTCATAGGCACGAGACGATCGTTCAATCGCACGGACTCGCGATGGGTCCGTGCCACGAACGGCTTACGGGAAGATGCCGCGGAACTCGTAGGCCTTCTGCAGGCGCTCGAGGGCGGCGATGTACGCGGCGGTGCGCAGCTCGCAGTTGTACTTCTTGCGGGCGGCGCGGGTGCGGGCGGCGGCGCCCAGCATGTGCTTGTTCAGCAAGCTGTCGACCTTTTCAAGCTCCCATGATTGGAAGGTCTTGTTCTGGACCCACTCGAAATAGGACACGGTCACGCCGCCGGCGTTGCAGAGGATCGCCGGGAGGACTTCGATGCCGCGGCCTTGCAGGACGCGCTCGCCGGCCGGGGTGGTCGGGGCGTTGGCGCCCTCGGCGACGACCTTGCAGTCGAGCCAGGCTGCCTCGGTCTCCTGGACCATCTGCTCAAGGGCGGCGGGAATGAACACATCGACCTTGGTGCGGTAGAACTCTTCCTTGGTGATCGCGCCGGCCTTGGCGTAGCCCTTCACGCCGCCGGTCTGGTCGACGTGCTTGGCCAGGTCATTGGCGTCGATGCCCTTGTCGTTCTTGATGAAGCCGGTGTGATCGGCGACCGCGATCATCTTGGCGCCCTTGTCCTGGAAGATCCGGCCGGACCAGGAGCCCACGTTGCCGAAGCCGAGCACGCTGAAGGTGCACTGATCGGGGCGGAGGTTGAGCTCGGGGAGCATCTCGACGAGGGTGTCGACGACGCCCTGGCCGGTGGCCTTTTCGCGACCGAGCGAGCCGCCGTATTCAACGGGCTTGCCGGTGACGACGGCGGTGGGGTTCGAGCCGCCGATCTCGGAGAGGAAGGTGTAGGTGTCGGCGATCCAGGCCATGTGCTGGGAGTTGGAGCCGACGTCGGGGGCGGGGATGTCGTACTCAGGGCCGACATTGTGGGCGATGGCGGAGGTAAAGCGGCGGACGATGCGTTCCATCTCGCCCTTGGAGTGCTTGCGCGGGTCGACCTTGATGCCGCCCTTGCCGCCGCCATAGGGCACGCCGACGAGCGAGCACTTCATGGTCATGAGGAAGGCGAGGGACTTGACGTCATCGAGGTGAACGTCGGGGTGGAAGCGCAGGCCGCCCTTGTACGGGCCAAGGGCGTTATTGTGCTGGACGCGATAGCCCTTGAAGAGCTGGAAGCGGCCGTCGTCCATCTTCACGGGGAAGTGGACCATGATCTCGTTCTTGGGCTGGGCGAGGATCTGCTGGAGGTAGTTGGGGAGGCCCATGACCTCGGCGCCGTAGAGCATGCAGCCCACGGTCTGGCGATACAAGTTGTTCTGGTCCGAAGGGAGCCCGAGCTCGGCAAAGAGCGGGCTGTTGTAGTCCTTGGGCTGTGCGTTCTTGGCTTTGGGGGCGGGTGCGGCGATGGTGCTCATGGTTGCCTTCCCTGAAGAGTGTGAGACAAACAGATCGAACGAAAAACACGCTCCGGGCGCTCCGAACTGGCCCGGGATTGATCCTACGCGCAAGGTTCCGAAATCCAAGCAAATCCGGGGGGTTTTGGGCGATCCGTTTGCACTCTGTTCATAAGGAATCTTTCGAAAAACTCGCGGGTATAAACCGCGTCCAAACGCACCACGGAGGTCCGCTCGTGAAAGTCATCCTGATTGTGCTTCCCATCGTGGTCGGGATCGTCGCGGCGCTCGGCGCGGCGACGCTCATCGGCGTCTTCCTTCCCAAGGGCCATCGCGCAACACTGAGCCTGGTCACCGACGCGTCCCCGGAACAAGTCTGGGCGCTGATCTCGGATTTCGAACAAGCGCCGTCATGGCGTCCGGAATTGACGGGCATTGAGCGCCTGCCAGATCAGGACGGCAAGCCGGTGTGGAAAGAGATCCGGCGCGACGGCTGGGGCATGGCGCTCAAGATCGAAGAGCAGGCCGCCCCGACACGACAGGTCACGCGGATCGCCGATCCGAAAGCTCCGTTCGGCGGGACGTGGACGTTCGAGATCGCTCGCGAGGGAAGCGTGACGCGAGTGCGCATCACGGAAGACGGCGAGGTCAATAACCCCGCGTTCCGGTTCATGTCGAAGTTCATGGACCAGAGCGCGACCATTCGCGCATACCTCAAGGCGCTCGCCGCGAAGCTGGGCGGAACCGAGAAGATCGAGGCGTAACGGGCGACACCGCCCGTCGGCGAGCGCGCGAGCGGCGAACAATCGTGCGATGATCCTCTACCTGGCTGCGGACTTGTTGTGGGCGTCAAAGATCAAGGGAACGGCGGATGCGCTGTCGATCCCGTGCCGCCCCGTGCGCACGCTGGAGATGCTCGAGGCTCGCCTCGCGGAGGCCGCGGGAGGGAGCGTTCAAGAGAACTCCGCGCCGGGCGTGAGTGCGGCGGGCACGAGTTCTCTCGGAGCGAGTGCGGCGGCCGCCCCGCCGCTCCGGGCGATCCTGCTCGACCTTGACAAAGCCGAGGAGGCGTTGGCGATGATCGCGCGGGTGAGGAGCGACGGACGCTGGCGCGGCGTGCGCGTGGTGTGCTTCGGGCCGCATGTGCTGAAGGAGTTGTTCCAGCGGGCGCGCGACGCGGGCGCGGACGAGGTCATGCCGCGCGGGTCGCTGGATGCGCGGCTGGATGAGGTGCTGCTGAGGCTGGAGACTGGGGGGAGGGTGTAGGGGCGGTGCAGAATTGCCCCACTACCGTGTGCGATTGGCGAGCAAGAGCATCGGAGACTTCGAGCTACCGACTAACGGTCAGTGTCATCGCTTCCGTGCAGCACTCGTCTGAGAAGACGCGGAATCGAACCTGTGTCACGCTGCGAACTGTTTCTCGACCCGGACTCGCAGAACGGCAGATCGCTTGCAAGGCTTGATTCGGCTCCCAAGTGTCGGCGAAGTACAGGTTGCTGAATCGTTCCCCGCTGAGCCCTGTCAGCTCCGTAGCAACCATGACATTGTTCAATGGCCTCCCAGACGCATTTTGCATCGTAAGTGTGTCGTTCGGAACGGTTCCCGGGCCGCGCGATTCGGCAAAGCTCGCGGACACAACGGAAGTCGTGACTGCCGGAGCCGCCTGCTCGGATGCGATCTCGGCCACGCGAAGCCGGGCGGCGACGATCTTCGCGTGCGCGGTCTTGAGCTTCTCTTCGTATTCGCTGAATCTGGAGAGTTCAGCACCAACCCCCAGCAGGCCGAGAAAGAAGGCGGCGTTATCGTCCGACACGCTGCCCTGCCAAGCTCCCAGCCCGGAACGGACCATCGGCTGAGCACTTGGCGCGTCGGCAAGCAGAGCCCGGAGCGAGTTCAGAGCATCTGCGTACTCCGTCGCGACGGTCGAGAGTTCGCTGCTTCCTTGGCCGAGTCTCCTTGCATCTGCGAGCTTCGATGACATGGCCGCGTACATCTCGGCCTCGCTCACCTTTGGCTCGACCATTCCCTCGGCGACAAGTGGGCGAGCAACCACTCGGGCCAGCTGTGATGGCTCGGGCGAACCTCTCGACACCAACACCGCCGTGAGCACACCAGCAAGCGTGAGGAGCACGACGCCGATCAGAAGCAACCCCGCGATGGGGCGTCTTGGTTTCTCAGACATCCCGACATGGTCATTCGAGGCGTTCGAGTGCCTTGCATCTTGTGAAGTTACAGGCGTCATCTGGACCATCGTACCAGGGATCGTTGGCATGGGACGCCCCGCCTGGGGGCAACGTCGTCCCCAATCACACCCGAACGAACACAGCCTCGCACTTGCTTCCTCTATGCAACTCCGCATTCATCGACCCGGACCTTCCTCGCGGACTCGTCAGGTCCGGCGTCCAAAGGCGCGGGATTCAGATCACGCCTCTCACTGCTTACCTTCCTGGCGCGTCACGATCGGGACGTACCCCGATTCGAGGCCCTTGGGCGGCGTGACGATCAGGCCGGGATCGATGCGCACGAGTTCGCCGCGGGTGGGCGGCGGCATGTACTCCGCGTCGATCGTCCATGACGTGTGCATCTTCTCGACGAGTTGCTGCACGCGTGCCTTCTTGTCGTCGCTCCAGTGGTACTGCTGGAGCGAGGGCTGATCCACGAAGCGATACCACGAGTAGGTCACGATCGAACCGTCGCGGAGTTTGGCCTTGAACGAGCCCTTGGTCGGGCCGGGCGTGGCCCACGCACCGGAGGTGGGCGAGGTATACGCGGGGCCGACCGCGGCGTTGGCGAACTCCTTGGCGATCAGCTTGGTCTCGCGCGGGACGTCGGAAGGCGCGACGGCGACACGCTGTTCTCCGGCTTGCTTGTAGTACTGCGGGAACGCGGCGAAGCGGGCGCGAGATTCGCCCGACCATTGCAGCCCCCACACGTTGCCATCGAAGACCTTGGTGTCGAACGTCCGTTCCACGCCGACGACTTTCTTGCCCGCCTGGTCGTACTCGGTGGTCTTGGTTGTCAGCGTTGGCCTCCAGGCGCCCTTCGTGTCGAAGCGCCCCGAACTCGCAGCGCCGCCGTCGCGCCAGGTCTTCAGCGAATCCCAGAGCGCGGCCTTGGAGTAGTACGTCACGTCCTGCACTAGAAACGTCCGGCCTTGGTCGTCGACGGGAAACTGCAGCTTGGGGATCTTGGAATACACCACGCCGGACGCGTCGAGCGAATCGAAACGCGGCACGGTGTTGATCTCGATCGCGCCGCCGCCGACCGTCGCGGGGCGCGCGTCGAGCCCGCGCCCGAAGATGTACGGGTAGTTGAAGAGCTTGCCGATCTTGCTCCAGGTTTCGGGGATGTAGAAGGCGATGGGCCCTTTGAAGTTGGCGGCGTTGAGAAAGCAGGTCCAGCTCTGATCGCCCGTGGGCGGCTCGCCGGCGATTGCGTCGGTGAACGGGAGCGCGAGCCAGGAATAGCCGAGGAATTGGCCGGAGGGCTCGCCCTCGAAGGGCAGGCCGTCGGGCGGGATGAGGAGGCGATTGCTGAGCTGCGCGATGCCGAGGCGATTGTCGGCGAGCGCCTCGTTGCTCTGGAAGAACGACCAGCCTGGCGAGCCGACCTCGTAGTCGTAGCACTGCGGCGTGGCGTTCATGCTGAACTTGGGCGAGTGATAGCGGAAGTGATTGCCGGCCCAGAAACCGACGCCGCCCTCGACGGTCTGGAAGACGCTGTCCCACGTGGGCCCGCGCTCGGGCCACGAGCGAGCCAGCGTTCCCTCGGGCGCCAGCGGCGTGTCGCGATCGTCCGAGTTGTTCGGGAGGATCCACGTGCTGGCCAGGCCGATCTGGAAGTTGGCGAGCGGGCGATCGACGAGCGGCCAGACGGCGGTGTAGAACCCGACGCCGGCGCTGTACATCGCGCGATCGGGCGGCTCTTCGGTTGAGAAGCCGATGTAGCCGTGAAGACCCTCGGAGTGGCTGGTGATGACGCCTGGTTTGGGCTTGGCGGGCGCGGCAGGTTGGGTGGCGGGTTGGGCGAGGGCCGAGGCGGAACAGAGCGAGACGACGGCGAGGAGGAAGAGCCTCGAAGGCTGGTGGAGAGTCTTCGAAACGAGTGGAGAGGCTGGGCGAATCGGATTCAGATGAGTTGATCTGTTGGGCATGGCAACAATCTAGCTCGGAAGTTGACGTTGCGGTGCCAAGAGCACGAAACGGTGCGATTGTATTGGATAGCGGCGGCATACCATTGCAGTCAGTTCGCGGAGGCCGATCATGCCAAGCGAATCGGAACCTATTGGTGAATCGTTGAACGCATCGCGCGACGGCTCGGGCGAGACTCCGGCGCAACGGACGAGCGGAGCGGCCTTGGCCTTTCCGATCGTGGTTGGCCTGTGGATTTCGATCATGTTGGTGCCCGCTTGGCTGTTCCAGACCAATGAGCTACCGAAGCTGGCAAACACGCTGATGGGCGTCGCGGCCGGGGCCGCGGGCGTTGCGACCATCACGCTGTGGTTGGCACTGCGAACGCTTGCGACGATCGATCGGAATCGCATCGGCGCGCCGCTGATCGCGGCCAATATCGTCGGGGCGATCATCGCGCTGGTGGTGCATCAGGCATATGGAGGCATCAACTGCTAAGGAGCAGCCGCGTCGGCGGGCGAAGTAGCGAGCGGCCTCGCAGATGGGACGCGCCAAACACCCCAGTGGGGACCGCCGGGCCACCCAAGGCAAGGCAGCCGGCTCACTTGCGCTCGGGGCTCGGCAAGATCACGGACCCGAAGACAGGTCCGTGCCATGAGGGGTTGGCACCGGGGAACCGGGCACCGAACAGGCCTAGACTTTGACCCGGTGGGTCGGTGGTCCGTCAGTTCCCCGCGTTCGCGGGGGCGGATGAGCCCGAAACGTCGAACAGCCCCAGCGGGGCACGGACGGGAGCGAGGTCGCTCCCGGGCCGGCGCTGTCGAATCCGGCCGAGACACCGACCGCGGCACGGGTCACGCAGCGCAACGAGACATTGTCCCATGATCGATGAAAACCTGATCGCTTCTCTTGGTATCTCCGACGACATCGCCAGCTCCATGGTCCGCGACGCGCTGGGCAAGAAGGCCGGCGACGAGGAATACATGGACTCCCTGCTCGGGCAGCAGATCAACGATCTGACCCCCGGCAAGCTCATCAAGGGCAAGATCATCGGGTATGCCGGTGATGATGTCGTGGTCGAGGTCGGCCTCAAGAGCGAGGGCCTGGTCCCCAAGGAAGAGTTCGAGGGCACCGAAATCAAGCCCGGCGACGTCCACAGCTTCTACCTCGAAGAGCTCGAGGGCGAGGGCGGCGTTGTCCAGCTTTCGAAGCGCAAGGCCGACCGCCAGATGGCCTGGCAGCGCATCATGGACACCACCAAGGAGGGTGATGTCGTCGAGGGCACCTGCATGCGGAAGATCAAGGGCGGCCTGCTCGTCGACATCGGCGTGCACGTCTTCCTGCCCGCGTCGCAGGTCGACATCCGGCGTCCCGGCGAGATCGGCGACTTCATCGGCAAGCGCATCCGCGCGTCGATCATCAAGATCGACCTTGAACGCCACAACATCGTGATCTCGCGCCGCAAGCTGATCGAGGAGGAGCGCGACGCCGCCAAGAAGCGCCTCATGGAGACGCTCAAGGAAGGCCAGATCGTCACGGGCGAGGTCAAGAACATCGCCGACTTCGGCGCGTTCGTGGACCTGGGCGGGATCGACGGCCTGCTCCACATCACCGACATGTCGTGGAGCCGGATCAACCATCCGAGCGAGATCCTCAAGATCGGCCAGAAGGTCGAGGTCAAGGTCCTCAACATCGACCGCGAGAAGGAGAAGATCGCGCTGGGCCTCAAGCAGCGCGAGGCTTCGCCCTGGGAAGAGATCGAGAAGAAGTACCCGGTCGGCTCGCGCGTCCGCGGCGCGGTCGTCAACCTCATGTCGTACGGCGCGTTCGTGCGGCTCGAGGACGGGATCGAGGGCCTGGTCCACATCTCCGAGATGTCCTGGACCCGGCGCATCAACCACCCGTCGGAGATCGTGCAGCCCAACCAGGAGGTCGATGTCGTTGTCCTTGAGATCAACAAGGACAAGCAGGAGATCAGCCTCGGCATGAAGCAGGTCGAGGTCAATCCCTGGGAGCTCGTGGGCGAGAAGTATCCCCCCGGCACCGTCATCGAGGGCAAGGTCCGCAACCTCGCCAACTACGGCGCGTTCGTCGAGATCGAGCCGGGCATCGACGGCCTGCTCCACATCTCCGACATGTCCTGGACCAAGAAGGTCACGCACCCCAACGAGGTGCTCAAGAAGGGCGACACCGTCCGATGCGTCGTGCTGGAAGTCGACCGCGAGAAGCAGCGCGTCAGCCTGGGCATGAAGCAGCTCTCGGAAGACCCGTGGCTCACCGCGATCCCCGAGCACTACAAGCCCGGCATGGTCGTGCGCGGCGCCGTCACCAAGATCACCAACTTCGGCGTGTTCGTGGAGCTCGAGGCCGACCTCGAAGGCCTGCTCCACATCTCCGAGCTGGCCGATCACAAGGTCGAGAACCCGCAGGACGTGGTCAAGGCCGGCGACGAGGTGGACGTCAAGATCCTCCGCGTTGACAAGGCGGATCGCAAGATCGGCCTGTCGCTCAAGCGCGCTCAGTGGGGCGACTCCACGGGCGGCGGCGCCGAGGAGCGCGACGAGGCCAAGCCCACCAAGGCCCCGACCAAGGGCGGTATGGACTCCGGGCACGGCGCGATGGGCACCGACAAGATCCGTTTCAACTGATCGCCGATCGCATCATCTGAATCACAACGGCCTCGGCGAAAGCCGGGGCCGTTTTCGTTTCAGAGGAACCGACGCGACCATTCCTGCTCACTGAGCCAAACGCCAGTGCGTGGCCACTCCGTCTCTTCGTGACTCCTCGCCTTCGTGACTGCGTGACTTCGCCGGTTAGCACACGCTTATCACCGCATCCGTGCGCACCAAAGTGTCCGTCCATTCCTTCTCTTTCGAGATTTCCGAAAAAAATCTCAGCGCGACTTTGCATCCCACGCAACTTCATGCACGGCCTCGTCTTCCTGCGTTTCCTGGTGCCAAGTTCCTGTTGCCTAGTGCCTGCTTACAACCGCTTCGGTGCGCACCAAAGTGTCCGTCCGCCCGCTGTGTGGAGAGCGTGTGCGTACCCCGCGCCCTCACCTGGGCCAGGCCAAGGACGAGCCCGTCCGAAGCGCAACCCCGGCGTCTTTGACAAGTGAATATTCCAGCCTTGGGGAGCCCCCGCGCGAGCGGGCATTCCGCGCGTCCACTCGAATCCACCCAGGGCTTCACGCGGCGGCCTTGTCGCCCCTCAACCCAGCTCCACGCTCCAATACGCGTGATCCAAGAACGCCTTCCACGACGCGTACTTCTCGTTGCCCAGGCGGATCGTAATGAGCGGGTTGCGCTTCGGGCGCTCGGGCTTGCGGATCAGCTTCACGCCGGCCTGCTCGGGCGTGCGCCCGCCTTTCCTCGCGTTGCAGCGGATGCACGCGCACACGAGATTCTCCCACGAATCGCGCCCGCCCTGCGTGCGCGGCATGACGTGGTCGATCGAAAGGTCCGACGTCGGGAACAAACGCCCGCAGTACTGGCACTGGTTGCGGTCGCGCGCGAACAGGTTGCGTCGGTTCAGCTTCACCGTCTGCTCGGGCAGGCGGTCGTAGCCAAGCAAGCGGATGATCCGCGGCACGGCCAGCTCCGCGCGCACGGTGCGCACCCAGTCGTGCTGCTCACGCTCGAACCTCGCTCGGGCCTCCGAAAGCTCGGCCCAGGTCGCAAAGTCGTAGTTGGTGTAGCGGTGCCCCTCGCCTTCGCGCTCGACGTGGATGATCTCGGCGATGTTGTTGAGCAGGAGGCAGAACGCGCGGCGTGCGGAGACGACGCGGATCGCGACGTAGAGCTTGTTAAGGACGAGCACCTTGGCGTTCAGGCCGTCGTTGATCGAGGCGGCGGAGCCGGACATCGCGTGCGCGAGGCCCGGCGGGATACTGTCGTCGGCGGCGTCGGATGGGAAGAGGTCACCTTCCGCCCCGAAGCGGGCGTCGGCGCCCTCATGGAATTGGCCGCCCTTGTGAGCCACGGCGTTCCTCCGACCACGCGATCCGTCGCGCGGTGTCCGTTGTATATCGTACACACGACGAACGATCAAGGCCTTCGGGCACTGAAGTTCGCCCGAGGACCGGGTATCGGGCGTTCGATGAGTTCGGCCTGCCGCGATCAGTGGGACTGCGCGGGGCCTTGGCCGACCAAGGCCGCCTCGCCCGAGGACGCTTTTCGCCCGCGATACCCGGGCTGCTGCCGGTCGTATTCGATGACACCGTCTTTGAGGCGCACGACGCGGAGGCAGCGCTCGGCGACAACGGGGTCGTGCGTCACCATGAGAATGGTCATGCCCGACGAGTGGAGTTCCTCGAAGAGGTTGAGGATCGCCTGGCCCGTTGACGAGTCGAGGTTGCCAGTGGGCTCGTCGGCCATGAGCACGACGGGGCGGGTGACGAGCGCGCGGGCGATCGCGACGCGCTGCTGCTGTCCGCCCGACAGTTCGCGCGGGCGGTGCCCGAGGCGATCACCGAGCCCGACTTTGCCGAGCGTTTCGATCGCGCGTTCGAGGCGTTCGGCCCGCGGCACGTGCTGATAGAACAGCGGCGTAGCGACGTTCTCCTCGATCGTGAGCTGCGGGATGAGGTTGAAGGCCTGGAAGATGAAGCCGATCTTCAGACCTCGGTAGTTGGAGAGGTCGTCATCGCTCATGGCGGCGACGTCCTGCCCGTCGAGCAAGTACAAGCCGTCGGTCGGGCGATCGAGGCAGCCGAGGACGTTCATGAGGGTTGACTTGCCGGAGCCAGAGGCGCCCATGATGGCGACGTACTCGCCGCGGTTGATGGTGACGTCGATGCCGCGAAGAGCCTCGACCATCACCGAGCCGTCGGGCTTGTAGTAGATCTTCCGGAGCGCGCGGAGTTCGGCGACAGGCGTCGGCCCCGGGACGGAAGCGGCGTGGGCGGCGGGTTGGTCGAGCGTCTGGGTCATGCGGGGGATCGCGAGCGAGTTGGACGTGCCGGAGTTGTACCCACCCCGAACGCGGGCGGTTCCGAAGATGAATGGTAGTGACGCGGAATGACTCGCGAATGCGCCCAAGTGCCCGCAAAGACTCGAATGCAAATCAGCGGCGAAGGGTGATCTACCGGTGGGGTCCGCCGGACCATCCAAAGGCACCCTCGCTGGTGCAATAGGCTCGACCAAGACCCGGACCTACTTCTCCGGTTCCTGCTCGAGCTGGAGCGTCGCCAGCGCCGTCATGGGGTCGGGCGCGAACCGGAAGACCTTGTCCAGTCCCGTGATCTTCAGCACCTGCCACACGTCCTCACTCAGCGAGCAGAGGAGCATACGTTTGCCGCGCTCATTCATGCGGCTGCGGAGGCGCAGGAGCTGGGCGAGGTTCGAGCTGTGGACGTGGTTCACCTGACCGAAGTTGAGCACGACGTGGGGCGCCTGGGTGGCCTCGGTCTGGCCCACACGCTCGATGAGCTGCGACAACTCCTCGGAGAGCGCGGGCTCGTCGGCGAGGTCGGCGATCGCGATGTCATCGGACCAGTCGGTAGCCATGGTGGGCCCAGTGTACCACGAATCTCGGGGCTCATGAAGCGGCCGGGGGATTGGAGTCCGCTTCCGGCGCCGGGATTTCGCTGGAGTCGATCGCTTCCGCGGCCGGCTCGGCGTCGACGGCTGTCGTTGAGACCACGGCGTCGCCCTCGTTGACCCCCACCACGCGCACGCCCTGCGTGTTTCGCCCGATCATGGAAATCGAGTCCACGGGGACGCGGACGAGCTGCCCGCCCTTGGTGACAATCACCACGTCCTGGCCCGACCTGACCGCGATCGCCGCCACGGACTTGCCGTTGCGCTCGCTGGTCTTGATGTCGGCGCGGCCCTTTCCGCCGCGGGACTGGGAGCGGGCCTTGCCGCCCTCGGGCTGAACGCGGTACTCGTCGATCGCGGTCCGCTTGCCGTAGCCGTTCTGGGTGATGGTGAGGAGGGCGATGGACGGATCGCGGGTGACCAGGTCTCCCTCGGCGTCCTTCTCCATCGGCACGCTCGCGACGCCGACGACCTCGTCGCCCTCTTCGAGCTCGATGCCCTTCACGCCCGCGGCGGCGCGGCCCATGAGGCGTGCGTCCTCTTCGTTGAAGCGGATCGCCATGCCCGACGCGGTCGCCAGGAGCAGGTCGTCGTGCCCGTCGGTGAGCGTGACGGTGAGGAGCTGATCGCCCTCCTTGAGGCCCACGGCGATGATGCCGGACTTGTTGACGTTGCGGTAATCCTTGAGCGCGGTGCGCTTCACGACGCCGCCCTTGCTGACGAATGTGAGGTAGTTGCTGCCCTCTTCGAAGTTCTTGACGGCGAGGTAGGCGCAGGTTCGCTCGCCCGGCTTGAGGTCGATGACGTTGATCATCGCCCGGCCCTTGGCGGTGCGGCTCATCTCGGGCACCTCGTAGACCTTGATCAGGAAGACGCGCCCGGTGTTGGTAAAGCAGAGCAGGTCGTCGTGCGTGCTGGCGACAAAGACGCGCTCGATGAAATCCTCGTCCTTGGCGTCGGAGGCCTTGATGCCCTTGCCGCCGCGGCCCTGCGAGCGATAGGTCTCGAGCGGAACTCGCTTCACATAGCCCTGATGGCTGATTGTGACGGCAACATCCTGCACGGGGATGAGTTCGGCGATGGTGACGTCGGCGCCGCCGTCCTCGATGGTGGTCAGGCGCGGCGAGCCGAACCGCTCGCGCATCTGGGCGCAGTCGTCCTTGATGATCGCGAGCACGCGCTGGTGCTCCGCGAGGATCAGCTCGTAGCCCTCGATCTCCTTGACCAGCGCCGAGTACTCCTCGACCAGGCGCTGGATCTCCAGCCCGACGAGCTGGATCAGGCGCATGCCGCCGATGGTCTCGGCCTGGATGCGAGAGAGGAGCACGCCGCCCTCCGGATCGCCCGCACGCACGCGGTCCATGAGACGGGCCGGGAGCTTGGGGGCGTGCGGATGGGACGCGGGGATCTGGAAACGGCGCTCCATCAACCGCTGGATCGCCTCCTCACGCGTCTTGCTGGCGCGGATGATGCGGATCACCTCGTCGATGTCGCAGACGGCGTAGATCATGCCCTCCAACACGTGGGCACGCTTCTTGGACTCGCGCAGCAGGTAAGCGGTGCGCCGGCGGATGACGTTGACGCGGTGGTCGACGTAGCAATCGATCATCTCGCGGAGCGTCAGGGTTCGCGGCTGGCGGTTCACCAGCGCGATGTTCATGATCGAGAAGGTCTGCTGGAGCGGCGTGAACTCGTAGAGCTGCTTCTCGACCACGCGGGCGTCGGCGCCCTTCTTCAGCTCGATCACCACGCGCGTCTGGGCCTCACGCCCCGATTCGTTGCGCACGTCGGAGACATCGACGATCCGTTCTTCCTTGACCGCCTCGACGATGCGCTCGACGAGCGTCGTCTGGTTGAGCATGTAGGGGATGGAGTCGATGACGATCTGCTCGCGTCCCGAGCCCTTGCCGCCGACCTCTTCGGTGTGAAGCGAGCCGCGGTTGACAACCTTGCCGCGCCCGGTCGCGTAGGCCTCGACGATGCCCTGCTTCCCGTGGACCGTGCCGCCCGTCGGGAAGTCCGGGCCCTTGACGCCGAAGCGAACGACATCACCAGCGTCGTCCTTCACGTCGGTCATCAGCTCGTGGAGCGTGATCGCGGGATTCTCGATGACGCGGATGATCGCGTCGAGGATCTCCGTCGGGTTGTGCGGCGCGAGGCTGGTCGCCATGCCCACCGCGATGCCCACGCCGCCGTTGACCAGCAGGTTGGGGAACTTGCCCGGCAGGACGAGCGGCTCCATCAGCCGGTCGTCGTAGTTTGGCTGGAAGTCGACGGTCTGCAGGTCGATGTCGGCGAGCATCTCGACCGCGCCCCAGGTCATGCGGGCCTCGGTGTATCGCATGGCGGCCGGCGGATCGCCGTCGATCGAGCCGAAGTTGCCCTGCGGATCGACGAGGGGGACGCGCATGCGCCACTTCTGGGCCAGGCCGACCATGGTCGGATAGATCACGGACTCGCCGTGCGGGTGGTAGTCGCCCGAGGTGTTGCCGCAGATCTTGGCGGACTTGAGGTGTTTGCGGCCGGGGCGGAGCTTGAGGTCGTTCATCGCGACGAGGATTCGCCGCTGGGAGGGCTTCAGGCCGTCACGGACGTCGGGGAGCGCCCGGTCCATGATGGTGCTCATCGCGTAGGTGAGATAGCTGTCCTGCAGCTCGCGCTGAATGTCGAGGTCGATGACCTGGCCGCCAACTTGACCACCAGCTTGGCCACCGGTTTGGCCGCCGCCGGGCGTGCCGCTCTGCGAGCCATCGGGAGGGGGCAGGTTTTCCGCACCATTGACATGCTGATCCGACATCCGTGTCCCTCAAAGCAGCGCCCGCGCGGGGGCTGTCCATCAGCGTTCCGACCGGGCCAAGGCCTGCAAGATCGCGGCCCGAACTCGCCCGAAGTCACCCTCCGCGGAAGGGGCTTGGGCGCATCAAAAATCATAGCAGAGATCGGGCTGGTTTTCCCGCCGAACGCGGCGCGAAAACCGCTACAAAACAGGCCATCAATGCAAAAATTGAAAATTGCGAAAACCACCCCCGCACGGGGGGCTATTTCAAGAGCGGACCGGACCCAGAATCGGGGCTTGGATTGCTCGCCGGCGCCGCCGCCATGCGGTCGAGGGAGCGGAGCGTTTCGCACACGGCGATCAGCGTAATCGCGGTCGCCTCGACCGGCTGACGCTGGTCCCAGAGCGCCGACCGCACGCCCCAGAGGTTGCGCTTCGGATCGACAAACGAGGTCGCGACGAACTCGTCGGCCGAGAGCTGGCGGAGGAAGCGAAGATTGGTCATGATCCGCGCGACCTGGCGCGGACGCTCGCTCGCTTCGGTCAATCGCGGATCGCCGAGCATCGCCCCTAGGAACGACACGGGGCGCGCGGTGTGCCACGTCGGATAGGGCAATGCTCCCGTTGTGAACACGATGCCGCCCGCCATGTCCTGGTCATCGTCGCCGGGCTTGAAGAGCGCCGAGGCGAGGAGGTCGCGCATGTCGCGGTACGCGGTCGAGGCCGCGATGTCGCCTGAGGCGCCGGCACGATCGACCTCCGCAAAGCCGAGCCACGGCATCTGGGCGATGAGGCGGCCGGGCGTGACGCCGAGATAGATCGACGTGATCGCCTTGTTGGCAAGCTCTCGCTTCGCGGGGTCGTCGCCCGCGCGGATGAGCATCGCCCAGGCGATCAGGCCGCGGGCGGGTTCGGGCACGTTCGGCGACCAGGTCTGGCCCGAAAATGCCGCGAGGATGGGCTCGTCGAGTTTGGTCAAGAGTTCGGCCTTGGGGACGAACTTCGGCTGAACCACGCGTTGCACGGCGTGGAGCGCCGCGATGGTCGATGCGGCGTTCACAGCGTCCGACCACGGCGCGACCTCGACATCGTCGACCGTCAGAAGCTGGTCCGCGAGTATCAGCGCGACCGCGCCGAACGCGTCTCTGTCCGCTCGTGGCGCCAGATCAAAGCGACCGACGCCGGCGCGAGCCGCGAGATAGTCGCACAACGCGAGAATCGCCAGGCTCTGCTCGCCGGGGCCCGCGATCGCGGGATCGGTCTTGCCCAGCGAGGGCCAATCGGTTCCCGACATGCCGATCGCGCCCTCGCCCGTCCAGCGGCGCGCGACGAGATTGCGTGCGAGCCCGTCGGCCCAGCGGCGAAGCTCGTTCACGTCGAGGCGTGATTGATCGAAGATCTTCCCGCCGCGATGCAGGAACACCGGAGGCACATTCTGCTCGCTCTGCACGAGCTGCCGCACGCGGAAGCGGTAGTACGTCGCCTTGCGAGTTTCTCGCACCTTGGCGGGCTGGGCGTCGGGCGCCTCGGGCAGGCCGAGGGTCGGATCGCCCGTCAATCGCGCGGCGGCCGCGGCGCTGGCGAGGCTGGGCGACACCGTCCTCTGCAGGATGACGCTGGGAAACGTCGCGTCGACCTTGTCCGCGATGCGGATCGCCACGCCATCGAGCCCCGGCGAGAGCGCCCGATCCATCTCGCCAAAGCTCTGAAAATCGATGGGGATCAGTGCGCCGGCGAATTCGACGCCGATCGCGACCATTCCCGCGGCCTCGGCCATTGTCGTGAACGCGAGTTCATCGCGGATCGCGGCGATGCCGGCCTGTGCCTGGATCATCGCCTCGCGCGTCGCCATCGCGATGCACGACGACCCACCCACCGCTTCGCCTCGTCCCAGAACCTTGCTGCGGGCGCGAAGCGTCACGCAGCAGGCGCCGACGGGCACGGAGTCCTTGACGGCAGCGTCCGGGATCATCCACGAGCGCAGGGCCGTGTCCACGAACGCGTAGGCCTTCATCGCGTCGTCGGGTATCGGGGGCGTGCCATCGGACACGGCGGGCTGTGCCGTGGGATGATTCTCGGGCTGTGACGGAGTTTGTGGCGTCGCCTGCGCGCGGGCCGCGGTCGGCCAGGCGAGGAGCGAAAGGGCGATCGCCGCGATCGCGAGGAACGCCCGAGAAATCGTGGCGAGCGGAGCACGCGGCGTGATCCTGTGTGCATCCGCATCGCGCGATGTTGCGGAAACGCAGCGCGTGATGTTGTGGCGGCACGACACTTCGGCACATTCGGAACCCCGCCGCCCCCCCAAGGTCCGGGAAGAACGCACGCGGCGCGATCGCGTTGCGCCGGCGCGACGCTGGCACGGGTGTTGTTCCCTTGTCTGGGCACAACCCAAGAGGTGGAATGTGAAGAACCTTCTCGTCATGACCGCGTTCCGTCGCCAGATCGGCCTCTTCTGCGTGCTCTCGTTCCTGGCCCTGTGCTGAACGAGCCCCCCACGCGGCCTTGAGGCCAGAGCGTACCACACCCGGCCCGGGCGGGCGTCGCGCGACCAATCACCAAAATCCGCCGCCGAGCTCGTCGTGAGCCCGGCGGTTGCAGGTTTTTGGAGAGGCCCAGCAGGCAGCGAGGCAGCGGGACAGGCGACGGCCCAGCCTCGGAAACTCGTTGGTCAAGTGCTTAGCAGTTCACCCCGCCACCTCCCCATCACTCCTTCTTCCCCGGCTCCTTGTGCACCGTCGCCCACACCTCGCGTTTGGCGTCGAGGTCGCGGAACTGCTTGCGTCCCATCACCATGTCGGCGTAGATCGTCGCGATCTCGCGGGGCCGCATCGCGAATCGGACCTGCGTCCATTCGATCGGCTTGCCCCGCAGCTCGATGGGCTTGCCGCCCACGATCGCCCAGGGCGGCGGGTCGCAGGGCGAGCACTCGAGCCAACCTGTGTCCAAGGGCGACCAGCCGGCGGGCCCGACACCCACGCCGCGCGGACACTCGCTGAGGACTTCGCCGAGCAGGTTGGCCTTGGCGGCCATGGCGACGGGCCCAGCGAGTTTGAGCGTGACTTCGGCGGGCTGGCCGTCCCACTCGACGAGGCGGATGACGAACGGGTGGTCGCACAGGCCGCCCGAGGCTTCGAACATGCGATGACCGGCCCAGTGCGGAAGGTGCTCGCCGGATTTCATGGACTCGCGGAAGAAGGCGTGGGCAAGGACGTTGGGAGCGTTCTCGACGGAGAGCGGGCCGAAGACGGGGGGGAGGTCGCCACCAGCCTTGCTCGACAGTTCCGGAGTGCCGCCGACCCAGTCGCTTTGCGCGAGTCTTGCTCGCTGCGAGTTTTCGATCGGGCCGTGAGTTCGGAGCTCGATGGCGGCGTTGCAGTCGTCGCGATACTGGTTCTCATCCCAGGGGTCATACGACCAGAGCAAGGCACGGACTCCGTGCGGAACTGCGATGAACTGCTGATTGCCGCGATGGGAGATCAGAACGCCAAGCCCAGATTGCGGCTCAATAAGGTCTATCGCACGATTGGCGGTACATGCGTTAGTGATCGTCTCGAACACCTGCGGTGAAGTCATCCAATCCCCGGTGGGATACTTCCGCTTGCCCCCACCCTCGGCCGATGTACGCGAGAAATTGAAGGGAGAATCGGCGATACGAGACAGCCGCAGGAGCTCTGGCTCGAAGCTCGTGAACAGTCCGCCGTTGATACCGCCGTGCTCTGCTCGCAAGTTATCGGCTTCAAAGGTGATCCTGACGGCGTGGTCCGCGCCGCTGATGGAGATCGTGATTTCCACCCATCCAACTCCTCTGTTGGAGTACCTGGTGAAGGCCACCTTCTGATCATGTGATTCTTCTTCGACTTTGATCTCGAACGAGCAGTCGTCGAAGGTGACCACGCCTTCGTTGGTGTGCATTTCGAGCACGCCGAACGGGCGTTCGGCGGACAGCAATCCGAAGGGAAACTCGGGCGTGATCACCTGGGTGATCAGGCCGCGCGCCTTGTCCATGACGATCCGCACGCCGCCGCGCGTCAGTACGATCTCGTTTCCCGAACGGATCACGTGCGCCGCTTGGATCTCAGCGGCGGCGAACGCCGTGGATTCGATTGCGGCGTAGCCGAAGGGGGGTACCGATCGGACCACAAGGTACCGCGTCCCGTCGGGCTCATAGAAGTCGATGTCGCGGGTGAACCCCGCTGGATTGAATGCGATCGCGCGGTCCGAACCGCCTCGCGAGCCATCGGCCAGATGGTCCTTGCAGCGATCCAAGACTTGCTCGCCGAGTTCATCGGCACGTCGAATCGACTCGCGCCCGATGTGCCCGCAGAGTCCCTCGCACTCGTGATTGTCGTGGTGTTGCCCCGCGAGCAACTCCCTCCATGCCTCTTCCAGTTCCCAAGTCGGGTACACGTCCCATTGGGCATACGGTCTTCCGAAGAGCGATGCAACCGCGGCGTAGGCCTCCGCGGACACGAGTTGTTCCTCCCGTGCGCGAGCAAAGCGCAGAAAATAGTCCCCGTTCTTCCCCAGCGTCATCCCGTGCCACACGTCGTCCATCGCGTAGCGCTTCACGGGCGGCGTGGGTTCCTTGGCCAGAAGCTCCTCGATCAATTTGCCCGCGGTGCGCGGGCGCACGTCGAATCGCTCATCCTTCATCAACTCGCGCAGACGCGGCAGGAGCACCTCGCTCCGGCACATCCAGTCCTTGCTCGGCATCAGCTCCAGCCACTGCACGACCGCCGGGTTTGCCCACGCGCCGGCCTTGTCAAGCAGGCCGTCAAAATCCTCGGGCCACTGATGCACGTTGAGCTCGTTGCGAGGGAGCGTCGGCAGGCGAGTGCTGTCGGCGCCTTCCCAGAGGATCAGCGAGCATGGCTCCTTCGGGACTTCGGGCGTGTGCCAGGTCCATTGGAAGAAGAGCGAGGCGCCGGTGTACCCGCACTGCGCGAGCATCTGCGGGAGCTGGGGGAAGAAGTAGAACTCCTCTTCCCAGAAGGTGCGTGGACGCACGCCCAGCAGGCGGCGCGTGGTGCGCACGCCGTAGGTGAGCTGGCGGATGTTGGACTCTCCGCCGTGGAACAGGCCGTACGGCTGCCCGTACGAGCAGCCGACCGGCTCGACAAGCCCGCGCGCGACCGCGTCGCGGAGCCTGGCGAGGTGCTCTGGGCACTCGACGGCCATTTTCTCGTAGCCGACGGCGTCGAAGTTGACGTTGCCGCGTGCGCCGGTCTCGTCGATCAGGCGGAGCATGTCGTCGACAGAGCCGGGGAGGACGTGGTATCCCCAGAGCCACTGCATGTCGACCCAGTGCATGTGATTGCCGAACGTGTAGTAAAGCGGAGGTTTGCCGGTCATGAGGGCAGTGTAGAGGCGGCGCACGCGTTCGCGTCGGCGGGTTGTCCTGCGGAGCATTTGCAAAAAGAACAACGCCCGCGATCCATCGCGGGCGTTGCAAAGGACGGACGCGTTGATCGATCAGCGGCGACGGCGCGAGGCGAACACGCCCGCGAGGCCCATCACGCCGAGGGAAGCCGGGGCGGGGATATAGGCCGTACCCTCGAAGCCGGGGTTCCACGGGTTATTGAAGTAGTCGGTGCCGTTGTAGTAGCCACCTGAGGGGCTGGCACCGAAGCAGAAGTAGTCGACTTCGATCGGAGCCGATGTGCCGGTGTAGATCGCTTGGAAGCCGGAAAGCGTCTGTCCCGGGAGCAAAAGGCTGTAGGTGAACTCGATCCAGTTGTTGTTGTAGATTTCATACGATCCGCCATAGCCGCTGTTGTCCCAGGAACCCCACACGTTGGGGTCATAGCCGGCGGGGCTGCCGGCGATGTTGCGGCCGGTGTCAAGTTCGACGCCGAAGAAGTAGATGTCCATGTCGGACGGATTTAGGTTGTTGGTGACGCTGAAATCAAGCACCCAGTTGTTGGCGGAGCCCGAAACTGAGCACGTCACAACCGGTCCGGCGTAGGCAGCGCCGGCGGTCAACGCAAATGCTGCAAGTGCGGCGATCTTCATGTCTCATCTCCTCTCAAGAGATCCAACGCGAAACTCATTCGCGGCACACACACGCGTGCCTTCAGGACATCTGACGGCATTCTGACCGTATGAGAGTGGCATGAGAGGTCAATGGAGTCAAAGCCCCACGACTCTCCACTAAAGATCGCTTCACGGAGAGGAGCAAGCCCTCGCCATGGCTGCAGAATAGAACAACGCCCACGATCCATCGCGGGCGTTGCAAAGGACGGACAGGTTGATTGATCGATCAGCGGCGACGGCGCGAGGCGGCGAGGCCCGCCACGCCCATCACAGCCAGCGAAGCGGGCGCGGGAACGGTGGCGATGCCCTCGAAGCCCGGGTTGACCTGATTGTTGAAATTGTCGGTGCCGTTGTACTGACCGCCCGTCGGGTCGTTCGCGAACGCGAAGAACTTGACCGAGGTCGGGGCCGAAGCACCGGTGTACACCGCTTGGAAGCCCGACAGCGATCCGCCGGGCAGGATGCTGGAGTAGTTGGATGCAAAGTCGATCCAGTTATTGTTGTAGATCGTGGCCGAACCGCCGTATCCAGTGTTGTCCCATGTGCTCCATGCATCGGGATCGAAGTTCGTCGGGCTGCCGACGATGTTCCGGCCGGTGTCGAGTTCAACACCGAAAAAGTAGAGGCCCATGGTCGAGGGATTCAGGTTGTTCGTCACGCTGAAATCAAGCACCCAGTTGCCCGCAGAACCCGATACCGAATAGGTCACATCGACCGGACCGGCGTACGCGGCGCCGGCCGTGAGCGCAAGAGCGGCAATGGCAGCAGTGGCGGCAATCTTCATTTCTCTTCTCCTGGGTGCGTCCTGAAGTCCAAAGCAGCGCCGCTCCGCGAAAGTCGCGCAGCCGGGCGATGCTTCAAAGCTAGCCCCAAATCGAGGGCATGCCAGAATTCGCCGGTCCGACATCAAAAAAGCGATAGCACTGCCCTCGCAACCGGCGGCCAATAGGATTATCGGAAGCTCCCGGCGAGCTTCGACCTACACGATCTCGACGATCATGAATCGCTTCACGCCGCGGGGGGCGTCGACGCGGATGGTGTCGCCCACGCGGCTCTTGAGCATGGCCTGGCCCATAGGACTGGTCGCGGTAACCTCGACATAGTCGAAGGGCGGGTTGGCCGAGGCCTCGCCGACGAGGCGAAAGAGGTCCTCGTCGCTGTTGTCGACATCGCGCATCTTGACCGTGGTGCCGACAACAACCAGGCCCTCGATCGCCTTGGACATCGATTCATCAATGATGGTGACGCTGGCGAGACGCTGCTGGAGCCGACGGATTTCGGCCTCTTCGAGGCCCTGCTGCTCACGGGCGGCGTGGTAGTCGCCGTTCTCCTTGAGGTCGCCCAGGGCGCGGGCCTCGGCGATGCGCGTGGAGATCACCGGGCGATTGTCGATCAGGGCCTTGAGCTTGGCCTCGATCCCTTCTCGTTCGGCTTTGGTGATGAACTCCATCGACGACCTCCGTTTGATCCATGCACGCGGACAGGACTCGGACCCACAGGCATCCGCCCGCGACACTTCGACTGTCGGGGAACGACAAAATCTAGGCCGAGGGCGGGGACGGGACCACCGGCGGGCTCGGCGCGGGGAACCGTCGCGATACCCAGGCCGCACGCACCCACGAGGCCAGCGCGCCGAATCCCAGCCCGGCAATCGCGAGCCACTGGTTTGCCTCGACGCGCACGCCGAGCCCCGACCAGGGTCGATCCGTCACGATCGCATTCACGCAGGTGATCGGCGACGCGAGCAAGAGCATGCTGGGGTCGGAATTCGGCCCGCGCGACGGCGTGAGCAGCGAGACAGTTGGGGCGGCGGCGATGATCGCGACGACCGCGAGCATTGCGCTGATGCGCCCCCTCGTTTGATCCCCCTGGCCCGCTCGGAGCTTCTCAAGCGACGCCGCCAGCACGCCCGCGATGATGAGAAGCCACGCGAGGATCGTGATCGCCATCGCAATCGTGATGCTGGTGCTCCAGCCGGCGAGGAACCACAGCCGCTGCGGCAGCAGGATCGCCACCAGCGGGATGAACACAACGGGAAGGTCGCGGAGCGCGACACGCGTGCCGCGGACCGCTTCGGGAGGCTGGCTAAGTCGGAAGAGCGGCCAGAGGATGCACGCGCAGGTAAGCCCGACGGTGACGAGCGTACGCACGGCGGGGCGGTAGACGTCCTGGCCGAGGATCCCGGTCGTGGTCGTGCTGGCGAGCAGGACCACAGTGCCGATCGCCAGGAGCGTGGTCCAGTAGAACGCGAGCGGGCGCGGCTCGGCACGCCGGTGCGCCCAGCGATCAGACATCGGAGAAGACTCCGACGATTCACTCGCCACGGAGTGCGTCGCGGCTTCGTCGGCGAAGGCCGCATCGGGCGCGGGAGATCCGTACGGACTCGTCTCGGAAACAGGGTGCGGCGCTGACGCCGAAGCTGGCTCAGACGCGTTCTCCGGCGCGGGATCGCGCGGGAGGTCGCTCATTGATCGGGGGATTCCTGCTGCGCGCTGGCGGCGGCGTTGATCACCATCGGGCGCGACTCCCAGAAGATCTCGACCTCGGGCTTGCCCGCGTCGATCGACTTGAAGTTGCGGTTCAGGAACTCGATCTGCGCCAGCTTCTTGATCGTGCTCGCCTCGCCCAGGAGCGGCTGCGTGGGACGCCCGCCCCAGATCACGCGCGTGTCGCGCCGCGTGACGATCGCGGTCCGCTTGTCCTTGCGATAGCTCGCGACGTCCACGCCCGCGACCTGATCTCGCCAGGGCTGGTTCAGCGACAGCGCGAGCAGTTCGAGGCCCGCCTGCAGGTCCGTGCCGGGCCAGACTTTCAGGCAATCGACCGCGCCGGTCTCCGTGAACGGCGGCGCGGCCTGCACGCCCAGCACCACCGGCAGGTTCGACTGGCCCGAGGGATACACCGGCGGCATGGGGCGTCCGTCGCTGGCGATCAGATAGTCCTTGCCGCCATTGCGAATCACCGCGACCGGCACACGCCAGCGCCCGGTGATGCGGATCGCCCGCCCCGGCTCGCGAATGACGCTCGGATTGGTATCGAACCAGCCGCTCGTCCCGAGCGCCTCACCCACCGCGGCGAGTTCGTCGCTCCCGATATGCACCGCGACCTTGCGATCGGGCGTGCCCAGCGCGGTGTACGCCAGCTTGAGCAACTCATCCTGGAACGCCTCGGGGAGCCAGGTGCGGGCGTTGGTTTGCGACCCGTCGCCGAGCCTGGGCCACTCGATCTGGACGATCGGCGGGAGCGCGTCGGCGACGCGCACGGCGCGTTCGTCGATCGCGCGACGACCGAGCACCACGCCCGTGATGATGGCTATCACGATCAACGCCGTGAGCGTGATCGAGGCGCCTGTGACGATCTTCTGTTTGCGGGAGTTCTTGCTGTCCGTAGCCACGTGCAACCCTCAACTCACGCGTCGGCCCGTCCCTGGGCGCGATCCGCGCGAAAAAGCCTAGGAACGGCGGTCTCGCCACGCCATCTCGACCAACGCGCTGACCAGGTCCGGCAAGGGCGTGCCCGCGTGGGCGGCGGCCTTGGGATATAGCGAATGACTCGTGAAGCCCGGCATCGTGTTGACCTCGAGCATCCACGCGCCGCCCGACTTGTCGAGCAGGAAATCCACGCGGCAGAGATGCCGCACGCCGAGGTCCTTCACGAGCTTGATCGCCCGCGAAGAGATCGCCTCCTTCACGCCCGCGGGGAGCGGAGGGTCGACCGTGTACTTCGTGTCGTCGCGCAGGTACTTGGCCTCGTAGTCATAGAACTCGGTCGCGGGCTGGATGTGGATGGGCGGGAGCGCCCGTGCATCACCCTGCGGGTCGTACACCCCCACCGTCAGCTCGCTCGCGTCGACCAGCTTCTCGAGCATGTACACGCGCCCGGGGTGCGCGATCATGTCCTTGGCGGCCGCGGCGCGAGCGCTCACCCATTTTTCCTTGGTCTTGCACAGGTGTACGCCGACGCTTGATCCCTCATGCACGGGCTTGACCACGACCGGAATGCCGAGGGGCGAAACGTCGTCGTTCACATTGAAGACGACCGCCGGAGCGGTGGGAATTCCCAGACGCCACGCGGCGGCCTTGGTGGCGAGCTTGTCCATCGCGAGCCGCGCCGCGATCGGGCCGCAGCCGACGTACGCGATGCCTGCTTCCTCGAGCCGATCCTGGAGCGGGCCGCCCTCTCCGAACGGGCCGTGCAGCACGGGCACCACGACATCCGCCTTCATGGCACGCAGATCGGCGACGCTCGGCCGATCGACGACAATGCGCTCGACATCGTACTTGCCGGACTTGACCAGGCCGTCGTACACACCCTGCGAGCTGTTGAGGCTCACTTCGCGTTCGGCATCAGGGCCGCCACCCAGCACAACAACACGGCGCGGGCCGCTCATCTCGTTCTCCTCCAGATCACAACCTCGGGCTGGAGCGTGACGCCGAAGCGTGCGAAGACGCCCAGGGCGACGCGGTCCATCAGCTCGATGACGTCGCGGGCCTTGGCGCCGGCGTCGGTGACGATGAAATTGCCGTGGCGCGGACTGACGGACGCTCCCCCGACGCGCAGGCCCTTGAGCCCGGCACGATCGATCAGCATCCCGGCCGACACCCGGGAACCGGCGCGATGGACCTCGAAGGGTCTGTCCTGGCTCGCTGTGGGATCAAGATTCTCCAGCGCCAGGTCTTCCGCCAGGGTGGGGTTCTTGAAGACGCAGCCCGCGCTCTTGTCGGCCATGGGCTGGGTCTTTTTCTTGTACGCCATTACTTCGAGATGCCGCTCGCGGAGCGCGACCGGGTCGGCCTGCGTCAGCCTGAACTCGACCTCGGTAATGATGAGATTCGAAAGCCCGGAGTGGCGATAGTCAAAGGCGATCTGCGAGCGTTCGAGCGTGACGTGCCGCCCCGAGCGATCGAGCCCGTGAATGCGCGCGACGGCATCGGCAATCTGCCCGAACGCGCCGCCGGCGTTCATGATGACCGCGCCGCCGACGCTCGCGGGGATGCCGCCCAGACTCTCGAGCCCGGCCAGTCCCTTCCGCACAGTTTCGTTGATAAGTCTGGGGAGATTGGCGCCCGCGCCGGCGCGGAGCGACGTGCCGTCGATCGTCCAGCCGGTGAACAGCGGGCTGCTGAGAATCACGACGAGTTCCGACACGCCGTCGTCATCGACGAGGAGATTGGCGCCGTCGCCCAGGATTCGGAGATTTGGATCGAGGCGCAGGCACTCCGCGAGTTGTTCGGGCGTCCGCGGGCGGGCGAGACGATCGGCCTTGCCGCCGATGCCGAACCAAGTCGAGATCGGCGCGTCGTACTCAATCTCGAGCGATGGCGGTGCGGCGGTGTCCAGCGCGTTCACGGGTCTCTCCTCCCTTGGCCCGTCAGGCGGAGCGGGCGAGGCGCTGGGCGACGGGGGCAAGGTCGAGCAGGTTGGGGGGAAAGGTGGGTGTCGGCCCAGCCTCGCCCTTGTGCGCTTGGGCCGCGGCGACAAAGCCCTTGGCGACCTCGTACACGTTGCCCGCGCCCATCGCGACGACCACATCGCCGTCGTGACAGATCGTCTCGAGCTGCTCGATGATCGCCGCGAAAGGGTACAGGTGCATCGCGCGAACGCCGCGATGGCGCAGGCGATCGACGAGATCGGCCGCCGTCACCTTGTGACGCTCCTCCTCGCTGTCGCGGACGAAGTAGATATCGGGCACGATCACGATGTCGGCCGACGAGAACGACTGGGCGAACTCGTCGAGAAGGTGCCGCGTGCGTGAGTGCTGGTGCGGCTGGAAGACGCAGATCAAGCGACCACCGCGTTCCTCCGGGCGCTCATGCTCGCGCAGGGCGCGGAGAGTGACATCGACCTCCGTGGGATGATGTCCGTAGTCGTCGTACACGCGGACGTTCCCGCCGCTCCGCGAGGGGCGGACGCCGATGAGCTGCATGCGCCGGTCGATGCCACGGAACGACGCGAGCGAGCGAGCGACGGCCAGCGGGTCCGCTCCCGCGAGCGTCGCGAGCACGCACGCGACCGACGAGTTCATGGCGTTGTGGGCGCCCGGGATCGCGAGCTGCCACTGGGCGAAGAACTCGCGCCGGTTGTGGAGCGTCACGTCGCGGCTCGCGGGGTCATAGCCCACAACCCAGTCGGCGCTGGGGGAGAAGCCGATGGTCTGCACGTCGCAGGCAAGCCCGGCCGTCACCTCGCGCCGGTGCGCGTTGTCGTGGGCGATCAGCAGCGTGCCGCCCTGCGACGCGGGGGGGAGAAGGCCGGCAAAGTGATGGAACGACTCAACGACGGCGTCGAGCGTGCCGTAGACATCAAGATGGTCGGCCTCGACCGACGTAATCGCCGCCAGCTGGGGGCGGTAGTTGTGGAACGAGCGGTTGTGCTCGCAGGCCTCGGCGACCAAGATCCCGGGACGCCCGGCGAGGCGGCCGTCCGGAATCACGTTCGCACCAAGGCGAAAACCGGCGGGGCGAGTGCTGGGCGCGTTGGCCCCGTGCAGAAGCTGGCCGGAGGTCGCGCCGACGATCACGGTGGGGTCAAGCCCCGCGTCGGTCAGGGCGCAGCCGGTCATGGCGGTGGTCGTCGACTTGCCGTGCGTCCCCGCGACCGCGATCGCGGTGCGCCCCAACATGCACCGACCTAGCGCCTCGGCGTACCAGATCGCGGGAATGTCGCGCCGGGAAGCCTGGGCAAGCTGGGGATGGTCGGGCTTGATCGCGGCCGAGGCGATCACCAGGTCGCATCGCTCTGGGAGTGGATCGGTGAGCTGGTTGAAGGTGACCCGGATCGACTCGGCGGCCAGGGCGGCGGTCGCCTCCGACGGGCTGTTGTCCGATCCCCGCACGATCGCGCCCCGGGAGGCGAGCATCCGGGCCAGGCCCGACATGCCGCAGCCGCCGATTCCGATCATGTAGACATGACGGCCGGCGACGTCAAAGGCATCGCTCGGGGACGAAAACGCATCGGGAGCAAGGGGAGGAGTCACCATCGCAGAGGGTATCGGATACGCGGGCTTTGGAGCGTGAAAGCCGAGCGAGTTGTTGCGTTGTATCCTCGTTCCATGAACGTCACCGGTTCGTCCGAGTCTCTCCCCTACCGCATCGCGTGCCTCTGCGACCTCCGCGACGAGCACGGACGCATCCTGCTCCTCCGCAGGGCCAAATCACCCAACATGGGGTTGTGCTCGCCGATCGGTGGAAAACTGGACGTCGAAACCGGCGAGTCGCCCGCCCAGTGTGCCCAGCGCGAGATCATGGAGGAGGCCGGCATCGAGGTGCCGATCGATCGCCTACACCTGATCGGGCTGGTGAGCGAGCAGGCGTTTGAGGGCAAGGGACACTGGCTGATGTTCGTCTACCGGGTGCTGGGCCCGGTGAAGGTGACGCGGACGCAAATTCGTGAGGGCACGCTGGAGTGGTTCAAGCCCTCTGAGATCGAAGCCCTTCCCCTTCCCGAAACCGACCGGCAGATCATCTGGCCGCTCATGCGCAAGCACGACGCGAGCGGCCCGCGCAGGGGGCCGGGATTCTTCGCCGTCCACATCGACTGCCGGACCCCCGATCTCCGCTGGAGCGTGGAGCAGGAAACACCGGCACCCTCGAAGTGAGGCGAAAGCCGGCCATCCGGTTGTGAATCGAATTGCTCCGGGTCCCGTATACTGATGGTGTGAAGAGGCACCGTCGTATCGCGCCGGCCAAGGAAGGCTCGCACCGCACGATTCTCGCGTGGATCACGCGTTGCATTCTGCTTCTGTGCGGGCTGGGGTCGATTGCCCTTGGGCAAGGGGTGGCCAAGCCGTCGCCGACCGCCCAGCCGACGGCCGTGCCCGCCGCCCGTCAGGCCAGGAACATCGCCGTCATCACGGTCAAGGGACCGATCTCGGCTCTGACCTTCAAGAGCATCGAGCGGCGATTGCAATTGGCGCGGCGCGCCGGCGCCGACGCCGCCGTCATCGAACTCGACACTCCCGGTGGCGAGCTCGGGGCGGCCCTCGACATCACGTCGCTCCTCAAACGCTCCGACACGCCCATCCCCAACACGGTCGCGTGGGTTCATCCCAACGCATTCTCCGCCGGCTCGGTGATCGCGATGGCCTGCCGCGAGATCGTGGTGAGCGAGGCCGCCAACTTCGGCGATGCGCTCGTCATCTCGACCAACATGGACGGCACGCTCCGGAACCTGAAGGAAGCGGAACGCCAGAAGCTGACCGCGCCACTGCTCTCCGACGTTGTCGATTCCGCCCGCCTTCGCGGGTATGACGAGTACCTCGTGCAGGGGTTCGTCACGCTGGGTGTCAAGCTCTGGGAGGTTGAGAACATCCAGACCGGACAGCGACTGTTCGTCAACGCCGAGGAGTATGAGCTGATCTTCGGCCAGCCCCCCGCGGACACGCGCCCTCGGGTCCCCAGCGCCCCGCCCGGCGAAACCGCACGCAAGATCTTCTCGGGCAGCGCCGCCAAGCCCGCGAAATCAGAGTCCCCCAAGGACGCGGCCCAGCCCGGCAGCGGCTCGGCCCCGGGTGAATCTCATCCCAAGACCGATCAATCCGCGTCCGACGGCGCGACCGACCCTGCCGGCAGTCCCCCCGATCAGAAGAACGCAAGCCAGCCCTCGAATCCCGGCGAAACACAAACCGCCCCGCCGCCGGGCCCGCCGCCAGAGCATCAGTTGATCGACCCCTCCACCGCCGTCAAGCCCGCCTCGCCCGCTGTGGCAAACGTTGCAAAGGACGCGTCCGCGACGCAATCGCTCCCGCCCCAGCGCCCGATCTTCTCCGCCGCCGATCAGGGAAAGTACAAGCTCATCGAATACGTCTCCGACGGCAACGGCCCGCTGATCCTGAAGACGGCGGACATGGAGCGTTATGGCCTCGCTCGCCAGGTGGTGCGGAACGACGCCGAACTCATGGCGTTCTTCGGCGCCAAGAACCTGCGCCGTCTCGACCCCTCTTGGTCCGAGGGTCTGGTGGCGTTCCTCACCAACCCGATCGTGCGCGGCGTGCTGATCGTCATCTTCCTGATCGCGCTCTTCCTTGAGATGTCCCACCCGGGCGTCACGCTCCCCGGCCTGGTCGCGGGCGCGGCGCTCATCGCGATCCTCGCACCACCGCTCATCATCGGCATGGCGAACTGGTGGGAAGTGGCCGCGATCGCCGCCGGCATCCTGCTCATCGCGCTGGAGATCTTCGTCATCCCCGGCTTTGGAATCGCGGGCGTCCTCGGCATCCTGCTGCTCTTCGCCGGGCTGATCGGCACGTTCGCGCCCAGCGGCTCCGACAGCCTCTTTCCCGATTCGCCGCAGGGACGGACGGAACTGCTCTACGGCGTGGCGACCGTGGCCATGTCGGTCGCGACCTCGATGGTCGGATGCTACTTCCTCGCCAAGCACTTCGGTTCGCTCCCGGTCATCGGCAAGCTGGTGCTGAAGAACGCGCCCGCCAGCGAGGTCGACGAGAGCCTGTTCGCCGCCATCACGCCCGGCGCCGGCGAGGTGCGGGTCGGCCAGGAGGGCGTTGCCATCACGCCGCTCCGCCCTTCCGGTAAGATGCAGGCGGCTGACAGGGTCGTCGACGTGGTCGCCCAGATGGGGTTCATCGCCTTGGGCGCGAAAGTGCGCGTCGTGGCCGTGACGGAGTTCCGCGTCGAAGTCGAGGCGGTAGAGGGCAACGCGTGATGGAACCGAAACTGCTCTGGGGGCTGGGGCTGATCGGCGCGGCGCTGCTCTTGTTCGTGCTCGAGATCTTCATCCCCACGATGGGTGTGCTGTTCGTGACGGCGGTCGTCGTCGCGCTCGCGGGAGTCGTCACGCTGTTCACCTACGACGCAATGTGGGGCGTCTCGGGCTTGCTCGCGGTGCTCGTGCTGGGGCCGATGATCGGGTATTTCGGCTTGAACATCTGGAAGAACACGCCGATCGGGCGGCGGATGATCGGATCAAAGACCGAGGCCGAGGTTGAAGAAGAGAAGCAGGCCGAGCTGCGCGAACGCGATCACATGCTGGCGCTGGTCGGCATGGAGGGCGAAGCGTTGACGGACCTGCGCCCCGTGGGCGTGGCACGCTTCGAGGGCAAGCGGCTGGACGTGACCTCCGAGATCGGCCTCATCACCCGCGGCTCGCGCGTGCGAATCTCCGCGATCGAGGGCGCCATCATCAAGGTGCGCCAGGTCACCTGAACCCTCCCGACTGGCGACGTACGCAATCTGTGAGTACCCTGTGGATCGTCCGCGCCCCCCGGCGGACGGAGAAGGAGCCGACCCATGCAATCTCTTGCTCACATGTTGGCGCAGTCATCGCCGCTCGGTTCAAACGCGATCTGGATCGTGGTCGGCATCGTCGTCGCGATCATCGCGCTGGTGATCCTGATCGTCGTCGGGCAATTCATCAGCCTGTACATCCAGGCGTTCCTGTCCAACGCGCACGTGGGCATGCTGGAAATCATCGGCATGCGCTTGCGAAAGGTGGACATCCGCACCGTGGTCTTCAGCCGCATTCGCGCCGTGAAGGCCGGCCTTGATATTCCCACCAACGCGCTCGAGACGCACTACCTCGCGGGCGGGCGCGTGCCAAACGTCATCACGGCCATGATCTCCGCCAAGGGCGCGAAGATCGACCTCCCATGGTCGACCTCCACCGCCATCGACCTGGCTGGCCGCGACATCCTCGACGCCGTGCACACGTCGGTGAATCCCAAGGTCATCGATTGCCCGAGCGGCGCGGGTCCGCGAACGACCATCGACGCCGTCGCCAAGGACGGCATCCAGCTCAAGGTCAAAGCCCGCGTGACGGTGCGCACGAACATCGCACGCCTCGTCGGCGGCGCCACCGAGGAGACGATCATCGCCCGCGTCGGTCAGGGCATCGTCTCCACGATCGGCTCGGCCCACGACCACAAGGCCGTGCTCGAGAACCCGGACGACATCTCGCGAAAGGTGATGAACACGGGCCTGGACGCGGGGACGGCGTTCGAGATTCTGTCGATCGACATCGCCGACATCGACGTGGGCGACAACATCGGCGCGAAGCTGCAGGCCGACCAGGCCAACGCGGACAAGCAGCGGTTCCAGGCCGAGGCCGAGAAGCGGCGGGCGTTGGCTCTGGCGCTCGAGCAGGAGAATCGCGCGAAGATCGAGGAGAATCGCGCTGTTCTGGTGCTGGCGGAGGCGGAGATTCCCAAGGCGATGGCCGAGGCGCTCAAGACGGGAAACCTGGGAGCGCTGGATTTCTATCGCCTGAAGAACATCCAGGCGGACACGCAGATGCGTCAGACGTTTGGACGCGATACCGGCTCCGGGCAGCAGGCACCGCGCGGCTGATCCAGGGTCGGAAGGGGCCGGTGCCCGCCGATCGGACACCGGATTTGCGGCCCTGTGCGAGAACCGGCGGGTGGTTCACCGCGTCTATCATTCACCGAACAAAGCCGGCCGATGGAGCGCCCGGAGTGTTGCCGTGCGCCGGCGGGGCCATGACGGAGAATTCCCATGTTTCGACGGATCGCGTTCTTGTCCGCGGCGTTGATCGTTTCCGCCGGAGCCGCCACCACGCTGGCGCAGAACACCAAACCGGCGGGCACACCCACCACGGCGCAGCCCGCGGCCGAGATCAAGAAGATCGGGATCGGCGACAAGGCGCCCGACCTCAAGATCAGCAAGTGGGTCAAGGGCGAGCCGGTCACCGAATTCCGACGGGACCAGGTCTACGTCGTCGAGTTCTGGGCGACGTGGTGCGGCCCGTGCATCGCGGGCATGCCGCACGTCTCGGAGGTCCAGAAGGAATACAAGGAAAAGAACGTCCGCGTCATCGGCGTGAACATCTGGGACGATCCCAAGAACGTCGAGCCCTTCATGAAGGACAAGGGCGGCAACGACAAGATGCAGTACACCGTCGCGATCGAAGAAAAGTATGAGGGCAAGGAAGTCCGCAACGGGAAGATGTCGGCCGAGTGGATGACCGCCGCGGGCCAGAACGGCATCCCGACGGCGTTCATCGTCGACAAGACGGGCACGATCGCGTGGATCGGGCACCCGATGGGCATGGATCAGCCCCTGAAGGAGATCATCGCCGGGACATGGGACGCCAAGGCGGCGGCGGAGGCGGCGAAGATCGAGCCCGAGTTCGAAGCCGCGATCAAGGCCGGAAAGATCGCCGATGCCTGCGCGGTCGCCAAGAAGGCGGCGGCCGGCCCGGCGGCTAAGGACGCCATGCTGATGAACACGCTGGCGTGGACCCTCGTTGACCCCGACTCCAACTTCGCCAACGTGGACTATGACGCGGCACTGGCGTGCGCCGAGGCCGCGTTCAAGGCCACCGAGGGCAAGGACGCGATGATCCTCGACACGTACGCAACCTGCCTCTTCAAGAAGGGCCAAGTCGAGAAGGCGATTGAGATGCAGAGCAAGGCCGTGGAACTGGCGGATGCTCGCATCAAGAAGGAACTCGAAGCCCGTCTGGAAGAGTTCAAGAAGGCGAAGAAGTAGGCAAAAGTTTTCACCGCGCCGATGCGGCCGAAAGATCGCATCGGCGCTTGAATGGGGCATGGTCGAATCAAACGCGGGCTGGTGGTGGTGCTGACGCTGCTGGCGGTCGGAGAAGCCGGGGCGCAGACACGCCGAGCGGTGGGTGGCGGTCCGGTACGCCGCGGGATGGTCGAGCGCAACCCCGATTCCTTGCCCCTTCCAAAGGTAACCGGCGCGTACTCCACTCGCCTGTTGCCCGGCTCTCGGGCGCCGTCGCTTCCGGAACTCACCCTGATCCGTGGGGATCGGGTCGCGGAGTATCCGGCGGGCATGATCACGCTGGTCGAGTTCTGGGCGACGTGGTGCCCGAACTGTCGCGAACGAGCGTACAAGGTTGGCGAACTCCAGCGGGCGCATCCGGGAAAAGTGCGGGAGATCGCGATCGTGGTGCCCGATCGGTTCGGGAGCAGCGAGGCTGGGGCGCGAGAGCTGGCGCGGCTCGCCAACGCGGGCGATAACGCTGGATCGATCGGGTGGGACGCCAAGGGCGAGTCACGATCGACATGGCTGACCCCCGGGCGAAGAACCACTGTTCCCAGTGTGTTCGTCGTCGGAGGCGATGGGCAGATCGCGTGGATCGGGCACCCAGCGGATGCCAGCGATGTCATCTCGAAAATGCTCGCGGGGGAATGGGACATCGAGGACTCTGCCCGCGAATACACCCAGCCCTTCCGCAACGCGGAGTGGCGCGACGAGGCGAGCCAGCGATTCCTGCAGGCTTCGAGGATGGGACAATGGGATGCGATGCTCATGGCGCTCGACGACCTGGACCTGTACGATCCCGGGATCGCGGGCGGAACCGCCGCGACATGGATCCAAAGGTCGCTCGGCGACCGGCGCGAGAGCGCCGTGAAACTCGCCCTCATCGCTGAAAAAGCCGTGTGGGATCAGGACCCGCACCTCCTGAACGACATCGCTTGGTTTCTGCTGATCGCGGCGGAGCCTTCCGACGACGAAAACGCGTCCGCGCTCCGAATGGCGCGTCGCGCCAGTGAGCTAAGCAATCGCGAGGACGGTCTGATCGAGGACACGCTGGCGCTGGCGGTCTACCGCTCGGGCGATCGCGACGAAGCGATCCGGATCCAGGAGCGATCGATCCGATTGGTCGAGAATGGCATGCCCGCCGGCACCGGGTCGCTCGGTGAATTGCGAGACAGACTCCGCATGTACCAGGAAAGCGAGCCGGTCTCCACCGGACAACGAAAGCGACCGAGCGAGGGAGGCACATCGGTCCCGCTTTCTCGATAAGGAAACGGCGCGTGCGACGCCCGCAACCTTGTGAGATTCATCGCCGTGCGGGCGCTCGCCGATCGCTGGCCGCGGCGTCAATCAACTCGCCCACCCTCGCCTGGCGAAAACTCTCGTCCGTCATGATCGACGCCGGGGTCGGTCGCTCGATCACATCGCGGCGTGTCACTCGATCGGCCGAACGCACGGCGTTTTCCCGCGGGAGATTCGCGGGCTCGGCGTTACTCGGAACGGCTCGCACCGCGCGATCGATGTACGTCGGGCCGCGCCTGATCGCGGGCGGCGGCGTGGAGAAGAAGTCGTCCGGAAGCCCACCGATGTAGAAGATCGTGCCAGCGGGGATTTCCGGAACGACACCGTCGCGCGTCGGCGTGTATTGCGAGCGGGGGAACACCGCCGTCAGCGCGCCGGACGATCGCGCGTAGCGCTGGTTGAGCATCGACCGCCCGGGCTCGACCACGCGGTAGACTCGGTCGAATCCCAGGGGCAAACGCAGATCGAGCGGCTGCACGTTCGCGGGGGCCGCCAGCGGATTCGCATCGACCGTTCCCTGCTGCACCGGCTCGAGCGGCGGTTCGGCGAGCGGCGCCATGCCGATCGCGCCAAACGCCGCGAACAGCGCGGTCGCGCCCGCCGCGAGGTCGTTCATTCGCGTTGGTTCGAGACGCCTCATATCCCCGTCCTCAGCGTGATCCGGAAGGTCACGGTGATCACGGCCTCAGGGTCGTTTTCGGGCAACTCGCGCAAGCGTTCTCCCTCCGCCTTCCAGCGATAGATCGCGTCGAGCAGCGGGCCGTCAACGTCGGGCCAGCCGGTGTCGTAGCGATCCACGAAGTTGGCATCGACCACTTTGCCCGCGCGGTTGAAGCGAACGCGGACGACCGGGTTCTTGGGGAGTGCGACGATCCGCGTCGTCGTGCTCCACTCCGGGCGGACCGTGTTGATCTTGAGGCCCTTGGTCGCCGCCGGCCGCCCCGGGTCGACATTCACCGCGCTCCGCACCGCCGCGGCGTCGGACTCGCGATCGGATACTTCGCCCGCGCGGCGCGCGGGGCGCGGCCGGCTCGCCGGACGAGCCGGGATGGGCGGCGAGGACTGGGCCGCCGCACGCTCCGCGAGTTCCCTCTCGGCCTTTTCACGCTCGGCCCGTTCGCGCTCCGCCAAATCCTGCGCCGACGGCGCCGGCGGACCCACCAAGTCCGCGGGAATCGCCGGCGGCTCTTTGGCGTCCGGCTCCGGCTGGATATTCTCGGGAACTTCGGGCGCCGCCCCGGGTTTGGTGTCGGGCTTGGCTTCCGGGGATTGCTCGTCTTTGTTCTCGGGGGCTGGCGTGGGAACAGAGATCTCCGGATTCGGGGCCTCGGCCGCTTTTTGCTCAGGCGCGGGTACCGGGACCAATCGTTCACCCGGCTCCGGCTGATCTGCGTTTCGATCGACGGGCGGCGGCGCAGGTTTTGCCGATTCCGCAGGTTCGAGTGAGGCTGGCTTGGTCACCTCCGGAACCGTCTCCGGTAGCGGATGTGGATCGGCTGGTTTGACAGTGGCCTCGGGCTCTGCAGGGGCTTCCTTGGGCTCTGGTGAGGCCTCTGGCTTGACCGAATCGGGTGCGGGCGGCTCAGGCGTGGGCAGGGCCGGGACTTGGTCTGGAGGCTGCGCCGGAGCTTGCTCGGTCGGTTGTTCCGTAGGCTGGGCTTGCGGCGAAGGCGGGCTTGGCGGTTGGTCGTCGATCGCCGGGCTGGGGAGGCTCGGAGCTTCCTTGACCATCTGGGCCTGGTCACGGCTCGACACCGGGCCGGAATTAGGCGTGGGGTCCTTGAAACCAAGCCACGTGTCGCCCTCGGCCTTGCCCTCGTCGATGCCCAATTTCAGGGGGTCGGGCAACGGCGGCTCGGTCCGGGGCTGGGCGGCTTGCGCGGGAGGAATCGGGATGAGCAGCGGCGATTCATCCGGTACGCTCTCGGTCGAGGGCGTGAGCCAGCGATCGCCGTACCGGAGTAAAGTGGCGGCGAACCCGGCGTGGAGCGCCAAGCTCACAACGACACCGATGGACGTGGAACTCCGGATGGCCATGATTGAGCAGCGTAACTTCGGCGGGCGTGCGACCCGCGCCCCAAGTTTAGCGCCCGAGGAGCCTTGATGCATCGGCACACCGGACCGCGTTGGGCGACCCTTCTGGCTCTCCTGGCGAGCGTTGTGGCGTGGATACCCCGCGCCATTGCGCAGGGCGATCGCGAGGTCCAGCCCACCGCCGACACCTCGCTCCGCGCGGGAGATGCCGCGCCGGGCCTGGAACTGGAAAAGTGGCTCGCGGGCGAGGACGGCGATCCGCTCCCCAAGGGACGCGTCAGCGTCGTGGTGTTTGTCGCGACCTGGTCCGAGGCCAGCGAGCGCGCCATGGACTGGCTCGCGGGACGCTCTCGCGAATACGCCAAAGACAATATCGACGTGATTGCGGTCTTCGGCCAGGACGCAGCAGACGCGAGAACCTATGGCAAGCCCGAGACGGAACTCACCGCCAAGGCGTTCATCGAGCGACACGCCATCGGGAAGATCCGATGCGCGTTCGACCAGCGTTGGCGTTCCCGCTCGGCGTGGCTCGCGTCGGCGGGCGTCAAGACGCTCCCCACGGCCTTCATCGTCGATACCCAGGGCAAGATCGGCTGGCTCGGCAACCCGCTCTGGCCGCCGGGCGAGATGGAGGACGCGCTGACGCAGATCAACGCCGGCACGTTCGGCCCGGCGGAGCGGCGTGAACTGACGAAGAAATGGGAAGAAGTGCTGCGCGAGCTGCGCGGCCTCGACAACACGCTGACGCAGGCGCGAAACACCCGACGCCACGATATCGCGATCGCAACGCTGGAGCGTCTGGAGACGCTCGACAAGCTCTCTCGCGGGTATTACATGGCCGCGAGGTTTGAGATCATGTATCTCGAGAAGCTCAACGCCGAGGCAGCGTTCAAGATCGCGCGCGGCGCACTGGAGACCGACGGGGACAACGCGCAGCTTCTCAACGACCTCTCCTGGACCATCCTGACCGGTGAGGGAGCCACGGCGCGGGACCTGCCCCTGGCGCAGAAGCTCGCGGAACGGGCGGTGGAAGTGACGGAGAGCAAGAATCCACACTACCTCGACACGCTCGCGCGGGCGAACGCCGACCAGGGCCATCTGGACGAGGCGATCAAGCTGCAGAAGAAGGCCGTAGACCAGACGAGTGACCGATCGGATCGCGAGGAGATGCTGGCGACGCTCCAGGAGTATCTGCGGAAGCGCGAAGGCCGCTAGCGGCGTTCCCGCTTGTATTCACGCCCGCCCCAGATGATGGGCTTGTTCTCGTCGAGGTCCCGGGCGGCCTCGATCAGAATGCCCCCCACCACCCACGAGCCGACCGGGTAGCCCGCGATCGTCCAGAGCGGCGCGTGCCCGAGGCGATAGATGAAGGTCACGGCGACGAAATACGCGATCAAGGACAGCGCGCCCAGTAAGGCGGCGTCGGAGCGCCAGCTCGTCCACTCTGCCGGCCAGGCCAGCGCCGCGATGAACGTGAACACGATCGCGCAGCACGGGAGCAGGGTCGAGATCGTTCGGCAGCGCCAACCCCACTGGCGAAGCCGCTCGGGACGCCGGTTGGCGGACTCGGTGTAGATCCGCTTCCACCCGCGCCGGAATGCCGGGTACGCGGGGTACATGGAGCAATGCAGCACGGTGTCGGCGAGGAAAACGCCCGCGGGGATGTTGTGCCCGGCCGCCAGACGCGCGATGCCGAGGTCCTCGAGCAATTCGTGTCGGACCGCCTCATGCCCGCCGATCTTTTCATAAGCGGCGCGGCGCATCATGATGAACTGGCCATTGGCGAAGGGGCGGCGGCCGGTCGCCTTCGCGGCGCGCATGAGCGGGAACTGCTTCATGAGCTCCACGCCCGCCGCGGGCTGGAGCAGCTTCTCGAACCAATGCCCGAATGTCAGGGTGCTCACGAGGCTGAGCAGATCGAGCTTGCGGTGGTTCATGAGGCGGAGCGTTGTCCCGACGCAATCCGGCGCAAAGGTCGTGTCGGCGTCCGCGAAGATCAGCACGTCGGCACGCAAGGCCCGCTCGTTGTTCGACACGGCGCTGTGGATCGCGTTGACCTTGCCCGCCCAATCGTCGGGGCACGAAGTGATCTCCACGATCGTGAACCGGGGATCGCTCTGGATGAGGGCGCGGGCCTTGGCCGCGGTGTCGTCGGTGCAGCGGTCGAGCGCCAGCACGAAATGAACGGACGGGTGATCCTGCCGAAGCAGCGACGCCACCAGCTTCTCGATCACCAGTGATTCGTTGTGCGCGGGGATGACCACGCAGACCGACTCATCCGCCGGGACGCTCGAACGCAGCTCGCGAGCGGCGCGGGCCGTCGGCACGTTGATCATCGTGCGCACGATCCGAGTGATCGCGACGAGCCAGAAGATGAGCAGGACCGCGCTGCAGCCGGCCAGGAACATGATGGAGATGTGCCAGAGATGGGTCATGCAGCGCGCGGGAACCACCAAACGGGCATCGACGATAGGCCGGGGTCTGGCGGATCGTTCGCCCTTGCCCGGAGCGCAGGGCGCGGCGCCGTCGGGTAGACTCCGGGCATGAGCGGAGATCGCCGGGGACATCGGGACGGGCCGCGCCAGCCGGGGCGCGATTCCGGGCGAAGGCCCAGACCCGGCCCGGAGCCTGGCGCGGTCTACCTGGTCACCCGCGAGGCCTGTCGCTCGATCGATCGCCTGGCGGTCAGCGACTTTGCCATGCCGTCGATGGTGCTGATGGAAAACGCGGCACGCCACGCGGCGGACATCGCGCTGGAAATGGTTGAGAGCATCGACGCGCCCCGCATCGTGATCGCCTGCGGCCCGGGCAACAACGGGGGGGATGGTCTGGCGATGGCCCGGCACCTCTCCAACGCCCGATGCGAGATTCTGTGCGTCCTGACTCATCCCGCGGGCGAGTTCCGCGGAGACGCGGCACTCCAACTCGAGATCGTGCGCCGCATGAAGATCGAACGCACCAACGACCTGCACCAGATCGCCGGCCAGGGCGCGGACCTCGTCGTCGACGCGGTGCTGGGCACCGGGCTTGATCGCGAGATCGGCGGGACGGCCCTGGCGGCGGTCGTGGAGATCAACCGCGCGCGAGAACGCGGCTCGCGCGTGCTCGCGGTCGACGTCCCGACGGGCCTGGATTGCGATCGGGGCGTCGCGCTGGGCGCGGCGGTTCGCGCCAATGTCACGGTTTCGTTCGTCGGGATCAAGGTGGGCTTCGCCGAGCTCTCGGCCCAGGAATTCGTCGGCGACGTGGTCGTCGCCGATATCGGGGCGCCGCGTGAGCTGGTCGAGCGGTTCGGCACACCGATCACCCGCCCGACCGGAAACGACGCGGAGGCCCACCGCCCCGCCCGCCTCGCAAAGCGGCGCGGGCGCGCGTGAGTTTTCGCGCCCATTCCGGCCATCGGGCTCGGCTGAGCACGGGCGTGTTTGACACGGGGGTCCGGCCAGCGCACGATCAGGCGGGGTGGAATGCCGCAACGTCGCCGCACCCCCAGGAGCCTTGCGATGCCCGTCCGGATGGAGCTTTCCAGAATCCTGATCCGCGAGCTCAATGACTACCAGATCATCGAGCTGCGCGAGATGGCGGAGGACACCGACGCGCCGGGCGCGGTGGGCGGCCCGGTCGAATATGTCTCCGAAAGCGAGGCGGAGGAATCCGGCGCTCGCTCGTTCCCCATCGTCATCGGGCTGCCCGAGGCCCAGGCGATTGAGCGAAGGCTCAAGGGGATCCCGATCAAGCGGCCGCAGACGCACGACCTCCTGGCCAACGTCGTCACGGCGCTCGGAGGCGAGCTGGCGTCGATCACGATCACCGATCTTTCAGACCAGACGTTTTTCGCGACGCTCGACGTGAAAGTGAAGGGTGGAGAGTTGATCCACATCGACGCACGCCCCAGCGACGCGATCGCGCTGGGCGTCGCGGGCGACGTGCCGATCTATGTCGAAGAGCACGTGCTCGATGCGGCGCTCAAGGACCTGGAGTAACCCGGGCGACCATGACTTCCGCGGGTGAGCCAACACCACCATCCCCGACCGACGCGGCGACGCACGTCTCGCCGCGCCGGTATCTCACGGGCGGCATCCCGGGCGTCGGCGGCGTGATCCGCCAGCGCCCGGAGGACTTCCTCGTCGAGGAGATCCCGCTCTATGACCCGTGCGGCGAGGGCGAGCACATCTACATGCTCGTCGAGAAGCGCGAGATGTCGACGCTTCAACTCGTGCAGATCGTGGCGGCCCACTTCGGCGTGCGCCGGGACGCCGTGGGATACGCGGGCCTGAAAGACAAGCACGCCATCACCCGTCAGGTCATCTCGGTTCACGTGCCCGGAAAGAAGCCCGAGGACTTCCCGTCGTTCACCCACCCGAAACTCGGCGTTGTGTGGACTGATCTGCACGCCAACAAGCTCCGGCGCGGGCACCTCCGCGGCAATCGATTCTCGATCCGCGTGCGCGGCGTGCCCGCGACCGCGGCGCTCTCCGCCGAGCGCGTGCTGCGATCTCTGCAAGCCAACGGCGTGCCCAACCGCCTCGGCGAGCAGCGCTTCGGCCACTACCAGAACAACCACCTCATCGGACGCGCGATCATCTTGGGCGATTGGCGCGGCGCGCTCGATGAACTGCTCGGGCCCAAGCCCGGTGTCCAGGACGCATCGAGCGAGGCCCGTGCGGCGTACGCGCTCGGCAACTTCGAGGAAGCCCTGCGGCTCACCGCACCCTCGAATCGGGCGGAAGCCGCGGCGCTCTCGCACCTCGCCGCCGGACGCTCGCCCGAGCAGGCGATGCGGGCGATCGACCGGGCCGCCGTCGAGTTCTTTCTCAACGGCTTCCAGTCCGCGGTCTTCAATGCCCTGCTTGACGAACGCTTGGAACGCGGCGAATTGGCGACGCTGTCTCCCGGTGATATCGCGTTCAAGCACGACAACCACGCGATGTTCGCGGTGGACGAGCCCACCGCGCTGGCGGCGGACACGACCGAGCGCCTTCGCTCGCTCTCGATCAGCCCGACCGGGGCGATGTGGGGCCCGGCGATGATGCGAGCCTCGGGGCGCGTCGATGAGGCCGAGATCGCGGCGCTGACGCGCGCGGGCGTCACGATCGAGCAGCTGCAATCAAGCCTCGCGGTGCAACGCGGCCTGGTCGAGGGAACTCGCCGCGCGTTCCGCGTGCCCGTCATCGACCCGGAGGTCGAGGGCGGCGTGGACGAGCACGGGTCGTACGTGCGCTGCGCGTTCGAGCTGCCGCGCGGCGCGTTCGCGACGGTCGTGTTGCGCGAGATCATGAAGCCGCGGGGAGATGAGCTGGCCCGCGAGGTCGAGGGAGCGGACTGATGGGCGATCGCGTTGTGTGCTTTGACTGGGGCGGCGTGCTGCTGCGCATCTGCCGCTCGTGGGCCGAGGGCTGCAAGGCGGCCGGCCTTGATGCTCGCGGCGAGGTGCAGGCGCCGGAGCTTGTAACCAGGCGGCGCGCGATCTCCGAGCAGTTCCAGATCGGTCGTCTTTCCGTCGACGAATACGGCGTCGCCATGTCGCACGCGATGGGCGGCGTCTATTCGCCCCAGGAAGTCGTGCGCGTTCACGACGCCTGGCTGATCGAGGAGTATCCCGGCGTCGACCGCGTGGTCGCGGAGCTGCACGCCACCCCCGGCGTGCGCACCGCACTCCTTTCCAACACCAACGCGCTGCACTGGGAGCGGCACCGCCCGACCCGCGGGCTACGCCCCTTCCCCACCGCCGGCTCGCTGCATCATCCCCACGCGAGCCACCTCATGGGTTGCGCCAAGCCCGGCCTCGAGATCTACCGGCAATTCGAGAATCTCGTCGGCGCACACGGTGATTCCATCATCTTCTTCGATGACCTGCCCGAGAATATCTCGACGGCGGCCTCGCTCGGCTGGCGGGCGGTCCGGGTCGATCACGAGGGCGACACCGCCAGGCAGATCCGTGCCGCACTCGTCGCGGCCGGTATGCTCCCACTCGGCTAATTCGCGTCGATCGCGACGTCGAGCTCGACGATGGTCGGGCGAAGGCACTCGCGCTGGCTGCACGCCTGGTAGCTCAGCGTCAGAACCGGACGGGCGACCGCCCCCTCGGCTCGCTCGACGACGACGTCGAATTCGACCTCGCCCCGGTGCACCAGCGCCTCGGGTCCCCCCTCATAGGCGCGGAACAGCTCGCCCGGCGGATAGTCCGCGTAGACCGCCAGCCCGTTCCCATCAACGAGCGACACGCGCAGCGGCGAGAGCTCGATCGCATCGCCCCCCGCCGGGTTCGGCTCCGCGGCCGCGATGTGGTATCCAGGCCTGATCCTCAGCAGCACCCGGAACATGCCGGGCGTTTCTCTCGTCACGGTGATGCGTTCCACTCCGGCGAACACCTCGACCGGGAGCATGGGCTCATCCGACGCTCGCGCCTCGCCCGCCGCCGCAGTCCCACCTCGCGCCGCCTGCTCCTCGCCCCGATCGTGCGCCGGAGTTCCGCCATCCGAAAGCAATCGCACCAGACCGCGAAGCGCCGTGGCGCACGCAAGGGGCGAATCCGCGATCGCCCCGCTGAACGCCGAGAGCAACGCGACCGCGTCGCCCCGGGCGAGATCGTCGTGCGCGCGGAGCTCCAGCAGATTGAGAAGCATGACGCCCGACGCCGAGGGCATCGCACCATCCGTGATCGAAGCCGCGCGCACAAAGAGATCAGCCGACCCGGCGGGAGTGTCGCGCCACGTGCCGGCATCGTCGCAGAAGAGATGGCGAGCAACAGTCACCAATTCGCCCGCACGCCCGCGGTGCAGCGTCCCGCGCGACGAGCGCCTCGCCTCCGCGGCCCGGGCCAAATCGAGCAGGCCACGCGTCAGATACGCGTAGTCCTCCAGCGTCGCGCTCCCGCCGATCGCGTCGGCACGCCGGGAACGGATGAGGAATCCTCGCGCGTCCCGATGATCTCGCCAGATCGCCTCTGCGGCACGCTCCGCGGCGTCCAGGTAAGCCGCTTCGTCAAGCTCCGTCGACGCGATCGCCAGTGCGCTGATCGCCAGGCCGTTCCACGATGTAATCGCCTTATCGTCGCGCCCGGGCTGCGGGCGTTTGCCGCGAGACTCGAGCAGTTGCCGGTTGATCCGCGTGATTCGATCGTGCAGGGCCGCAACACTCACGCCAAGGTCGTGCGCGAGTCTCTCGGGGCGCGCTTGCAGGGCGAGCACGAACGCCGCGGGCTCGTCCGGATGGTGCGGATCGCGGAAGTTCGGCTCGGCCTCGAGCCCGTAGATCCGCGCCGCCAGGTCCGCGTCGTCGGGGTCAAGAGCGTGCGCGAGCTCCTCCGCAGTCCAGATGTAGCTCTTTCCTTCGCGTGCGTCGACCTCCGCATCTTGCGCGCTGGCGAACGTGCCGTTCGGCAGCTGCAACTCGCGGCGGATGTACTCGAGCACGCGCCGCGTGATCGTCGCGAAGAACGGATCGCTCATGCGGGCCGCGGCACGGGCATACACCGCCGCCAGCGACGCGTTGTCGTAGAGCATCTTCTCGAAATGCGGCACGAGCCAACGCTCATCGACCGAATACCGATGGAAGCCGCCCCCAACCTGATCGAACACGCCGCCCATCGCCATCCGTTCGAGCGTCGTCCGCAGCGCCTGATCGATCGCGTCACCGGTCGAGTCATCGCCCGCCAGCGGGCGCACGTCCAGAAGCAGCTCAAGGAACGCCGGCTGGGGGAACTTCGGCGCGCCGCCGAACCCGCCGTGAACTCGATCGAACGACTGCAGAAGCCGCCCGATCGCCTCGCTGACCTCGCGATGCCCGATGTTGACCGGCTGCCCCGCGCTCTCCATGTGCTCACGCACCGCGCCCGCGATCCGCTCGGCCTGGGCCTCGACACCCGCCCGCTCCTTGCGCCACGCGTCGCTCAGCCTCGTGATCACGTCGGGCCACGACGGCAATCCGTGCCGCGGCTGGCGCGGGAAATAGGTTCCACCCCAGAACGGCCTGAGGGTCCGCGGCTCGATGCACACGTTGAGCGGCCATCCGCCGCGCCCGGTCGTCATCTGCACCGCGGTCATATACACGTCGTCGATCGCGGGGTGCTCCTCTCGATCGAGCTTGATGCACACGAACCGGTCGTTCATCAGCGACGCGACGTCGTCCTGCTCAAAGCACTCGCGTTCCATGACGTGGCACCAGTAGCAGGTCGAATAGCCGATCGAGAGCAGGATCGGCACGCCGCGCCGCCGCGCCTCCGCGAACGCGTCGGGCCCCCACGCCCACCAGTCCACCGGATTGTGCGCGTGCTGAAGGAGATACGGGCTCGACTCGCGGGCCAGGCGGTTGACGCGGCGCGGCCCGCCGGACGAGCCGTGACCCGGGGTGGACGGATTCGACATGGGCACCTCGGCGCGATCGTACGCCGCCGGGCGCTACCGCTTGCGGGCCATCGGCCGAACGAACATGGAAATCACGCGCTCTCCGGCCATGGGCTCGCGAAGAACGGGCAGCGCCGCGTCGCGTTTCCCCGACCGCCCCGCGCCGGGGCCAACGCGAGATGAAGGTCCTGATTTGCTCGCGCCGGGGAGCGACCTTGCCGCGTCGACGCTCGCCCGCAACGCGGCATCGCACGCGTGCTCACTGAACCAGATCGACACGAAGGCGTCGACGGTCCGCGCCGAATCTCGATCGCGCGGGCGCACAAGCTCGTCACGCGCGGTCGCAAAGGCCCGCGTATACGCCTCGGCGCTCGCCATCAGCAGCGACGCATCGCCCGAGAGTGCCTGCGCGATCGCGCCGCGCAGCTCTGCGAGCTCGGTTTCCAGCTCCTCGCGGGCCATGAGCAGGGTTTCCGCGTCGGCCTGCGACAGCACCGGGATCGCCACCGCGAGCTTGCGCTCCGCCGCGTGCGACTCCAATCGCTGCACGAGCGACACGGGCTCGGGGCGCGCGACGATCAGGCGGTGCCGAGCGGCGAACCGATCGAGCCCCGCGGCGATCGGGATGCTGATCCCCGGGTCCGGCCCCGCGCGGAGCAGATCGATCGAAAGGGCGGTCAGGTACTCGTGCTCCGAATCAAAGAGCGTCGGCCGCATCAGCATCCGGAGGTCCGCGTAGTTCTCGTGACGATCGATGATCGCGCACGACTCCATCACGTCGCCGACCGGCGCGCTCCCCGCAAAGCTGGCGTTCAGCACGCCCTCACGCCAGAGCTCCTCGCACCAGCGCCACGACTCCATGAAACGCCGATAGTGCGGCGACATCGCGGCCGACTGCACGCTCTCTTCGTCGAAAGGCGATGCCGGCGCGGGCACGAGCGTGAACACCCGCTCCGCCAGGAGCAAGGCCGCCAGCGCGGGCAACTCGCGCGAGGTCAGGTGATAGGGGCTGACGACGAGGTTCATGGGGCGTGCCACGCGCTGCTCGGGCGGTGTCTCCTATTTCCCTTCGGGCGCGGCAACGCCCTTCCCTGCACCCGCGTGCGACTCTCGCCACGACTCCGCGGCGTCGGACATCCACTGTTCGATCCGCGAAAACTCTGCCGGGAGTTTCGCAAAGAGCAGCTCGTGCGTCAACGGTACGACCATCCGCTCCGGACGCCCGAGACGCTCCCACAGCAGATCGCCCGCGTGGGAAGGCACCGCGGAATCCACCCCACCCTGGATGATCAGGATCGGCCTCCCCACCAGCACGGCGCACGAATTGTAGGGATCGAGCTTCGAGGCCTTGAGATACTCGCGGTCGAGCGCGGCGACCTCCGCGGCCGACGGCGCACGGTCGCGCCAGCGATACTTCACCGCGTTGAGCATCGGCGTGTAGCTGCTCTGCACCGTGATGAGGAAGAAATCCGCGCCGCCCGCGATGATCGCGGAGCCCGCGTAGGCGCCCGCTTCACGCGCAACGACCGTCGGGAGCGTGATCGCGCCACCCGAGAACCCGACCGCGACGCGGGGAAGACCTGCGAGCGCCGGACGCTCTCGAATCAGGTGCTTCATCGCGCCCTCGACCGCAAAGCCGCACTCGCCGATGCGATTGTCGAACGCGCCCGCGATCAATCGACCAGGACCGGCCAGGTCCTGGCGCGGATCGATCTCGAAATCGACGCGCTCGAGGAACCGCGACGGCTGCGCGAGCATCCGCAGCACCGCCCAACCCTGCGAGTTGACCGCTCGGACAAACTGCTCGATCGTGCCCGGCGGTGTGCCGAGCAACCCCGGCAGAAAGACCACGACACCCTTGGCTGGAACATCCGCCGGAGCGTCGTAAAACGCAAACCACGTGCGTTCGAGCTTGAGCTCCTTGCCGTCCCGCGACTGCGCCGACGCGAACTGCACGTACTCCGCGGGCTTCACGAGCGGCGAGATCGGGCGATCGTCGTCGCTCGGGGTCGTGTCGATCACGAACGCGCCGGAATCCTCGAACTTCACCTCGTGCGGCCCGGGTTGGGTACGCTCGATCCACGCGATATACGCCGCCGCGTCCTTCCAATCCGAGTCATCGGGAAGAACGTTCCACGCGCGGCGCTTGCCGACCCATCGCTTCACCGGCTGATCGAGCACGTGCACCACGCCCATCGGCGCCGCTGGATCGGCGGCCAGACGCGCCGGCCACGCGCCGTCGAACCCCTGAAAATCAAGGTCGGTGGGCGATCGCACGCTCGAGACCGCGGCATCCTGCGCGGCGCACGTCGCGGCGCCGGCCAAGATCGCCGCACGCAACAGGATCGCGACCAGCCCGCCACGCCGTTTCATGCGCGATATCCCTTGGGATGCTCGCGGAACCAGCGATACGCCGACGCGATGATGTCGTGAAGGTCCGTGATTGACGCGCGCCAGCCCAGGTCGCGACGGATGCTCGAAGGATCGGCGAACAAGCGCGGCGGATCGCCCGCGCGGCGCTCCTTCTCCACCACCCTGAACTCCGCCTTCGTCACCTCACGCACCGCCCTGATAATCTCGCGGACGGAATAACCCTGGCCAATCCCGAGGTTGTAGGCCCGGCGGTCGCCGGGTCTGAGCGCGCCGAGCACCGCCACGTGCGCGTCGACGAGGTCCTCGACGTGGACATAGTCGCGCACGCACGTGCCGTCGGGTGTTGGATAGTCCGTGCCGAAGATCGCGACGCTCTCGCGACGCCCGAGCGCCGCCTGCAGCACCACGGGAATGATGTGCGTCTCGGGGTCGTGATCCTCGCCGAGCAGCCCCGCGCGATCCGAGCCCGCGACGTTGAAGTACCGGAGCGCGGCGAACCCGAACGGGCGCTTCCTTCGCGCACACGCTTCGGAAAGGTCGGCCAGCAGGTGCTCGCCGTGGAGCTTGGTCATGCCGTACGGGCTCATCGGGCTCTTCGGGCAGTGCTCGGGGATCGGCACCATGGCCTCGGGAGGCTGCCCGTACGTCGCGCAGCTGGACGAGAAGACGAACCGCTCGATGCCGACGGTGTCGCACGCGTCCAGCAGAGAGATCATCGCGCTCACGTTGTTGCGGTAGTAGAGCATCGGGAAGTCGACGCTCTCCCCCACGGCCGCCAGCGCCGCAAAGTGCATCACGCCATCAATCTTGTGCGCACGAAGCACGGACTCCACCAGCACGCGATCACCGACGTCGGCGCGGACAAATGTCAGTCGCTCGCCTCCCGGTCCCCGGCGCAACAACTCCATCGGCTCGGCGTGACCCCGAATGAGCGAATCGAGCGCGACCACGCGATGCCCATCGCGGAGCAATCGCTGCACCGCGTGCGATCCGATGTAACCCGCGCCGCCCGTGACCAAGACGTTCATTCGAAGAGTTCTCCAGCCCCACCCTTATCGGTCCGATTTGGCGTCACCCTGAAGTCGCGGACGCGGTCTCGGCCGGCCTGAGCTTGATCTTTGAATACGCGAAGAGCCCGAGCCCGATGACGACCATGGCCGCGCTCAGCCACTGGCCCCGTGAAAGGCCGAGCACACGCTGCACCGCGAGCTGCGCATCGGGCAGCCGCCAGAACTCCGTCACGATGCGCAGCACGCCGTAGACCATCAGGAAGCACGCGCTGACGATCCCCGGCCGCTTGCTCAGCCGGAATACCAGCCAGAGCGAAAGTCCCAGCACCACCCCCTCGGCCAACGCCTGATAAATCTGCGACGGATGCCGGGCGCTCAAGAGAGGCCTGAGCTGCTCCTCAACGTTTCCACCGTGTCGGTGCAACTGGTCCAGCACGCGGTCATAGGCGTGCGTGAAGCCCTTGCCCTCGATCGGAACACCCGCCAGTCGGTGGATCGCTTCCTCGCGCGCCATCCTCGCGTCGAGCGGCATCAGGATCCCCGGGTCGTACTTGGTCAGGATCTCCTGCGGATAACGCACCGCCCACCACGGCGCGGGCTCGCCGGGCATCGCGACGATCTTGCCGAGCAATTCGCCGTTGATGAAGTTCGCGATGCGCCCAAGGCCCAGTCCGATCGGCGCGGCCAGCGCCAGCAGGTCCAAGATATGCCACACCGACATCGCGCTCGCCCCGTGCTGGCGCCGGAAGCGACGATAGAAGAGCCAGCCGGCAATCACCACGCCGATCATCCCGCCGTGGCTGGCCATCCCGCCGTTGGTGACGCGGAAAAGCTCCCAGAAAGGCATGTCCTTGCTGAACGTGTACAGGAGTGCCGGATCATAAAAGAAGGCATACCCAAGCCGCCCGCCCACGATAACGCCGACCACAACCGACATGATCAGGTCGTCGACTTCATTCACCGAAAGGGGCGTCCCGCCCTTCTTCGCCAGTCTCCGGAGCAGCAGCCAGCCGATCACGAACCCCGAGAGGTACGACACGCCGTACCAGCGGATCGCGAGCTCGCCGCTGATGCGAAAGATGATGGGATCGAGGTTGTGCAGCCAGGCGTGGTCCATGCTCGGTCATCTGAAGTGGCCCGGCGACCGGCCACGCATCGTTCGCAACAGCTCGCTATCTCGCGTCGATCCCGAAGAATCGCTCGGTGTTCTGATTGAGTTGCTCGTGAAACGCGTCAAACGCAACGCCGCGGGTTGCCGCGATGCTGTGCGCCGTCACCGACACCATCCACGGCTCGCAGGGACGAACGCCGCGGTGCGGATCGGGCGACAGGAACGGCGCATCGGTCTCGACCATGATCCGATCGCTCGGCACCAGCCGGATCGCCTCGCGCACTTCCGCCGCGTTCCGATACGTCGCGACACCTGTGAACGAGATCCACGCGCCAAAGTCCAGCACCTTCTTCGCGTCCTCCGGCCCGCCCGTGAAGCAGTGGAACACGAAGCGCGAGGGGTCAAACACCGTCCGCCTCAATTCGGGGATCAAATCGTCAAACGCCTCGCGGCAATGCACCACGATCGGCTTGTCGATGCCTTCCTTTCGGCACACGGCCAGGAAGGCGAGCTGCTCCCCCAGCACCTCGCGCTGCAATTTCGATTCGGGCTCCTTGTAGTGGTTGTCCAGCCCAAGCTCGCCCCACGCGACGCACTTGGGGTCCATCGCCACCCGCTTCAGGTTCGCCCACTCGTGCGGCCCCTGGTCGGAGTACAGAGGGTGGACGCCCGCGCTGCACCACACCCGGTCGTGCGACCGCGCGATCTCCAACGCCGCCAGGCAATCCCGCGTCGTCGTCGAGATGGTGATGCACCCCGTCACGCCGTGCGTGGCGGCCTTGGCCAGCACCTCGCGGTGCCTCCCGGCGAAATCGGGGAACGTCAGATGGCAATGGGTGTCGATCACGATCCGCAGAGGATACGGCCCGGGCCGCCGCAAAGCGAAACCCCGTACCATCCCGCCGGTACAAACTCCGCCCGCGTGGGCCCTCGGAGGATTCTCATGCTCGTCCGCTCGCTGCGTCTTGCCCTTGTCCTGCTGGTGACGACCCTGCTCTCGCCCCTGGCGATCGCCCAGGACCGCGACCTGTGGTTCCGCATGCTGATGCAGGACGCCCCGGTCGGCTGGGTGCACACGACCGAGAAGACCGCCGACGGAAAGGTCACCACGACCAACCAAACCAAGATGTCGATCAAGCGCGGCGCCATCGCCATCGAGATCCAGATGGACAGCGAGTTCATCGAGACGACCGAAGGCAAGCCCGTCTCCGCGAGCGCGGTCACCAAGATGGGCGCCATCCCCAGCACGACGAGCGTCGTCTTCGACACCGAGAACAAAGTCATGCGCATCGTGACGCAGCAGGGAGGCGCGGAGACCAAGAGCGAGAAGCCGATCCCCGAGGGTTGGCTCACTCCCGCTGCGGCTAACCGATACATGAAGAAGCAGCTCGATGCCGGCGCCAAGACCGCCGAGTATTCGACGATGGACCTCACGGTCGGCACGGTCGTCCTGAAGATGTCGCACAAGATCGGGGAGCTGGAGAAGGTGACCGTGCGCGGCAAGGAGACCCAAGCCCGTCGCATCGACGTGACCAACAGCGTGATGCCGGGCATCGTGACGGTCGAGCATGTCGACGCCGACCTCGTTCCCCTCCGCACCGTCGCGAAGATGGGCGCGATCCCCGTCGTGACCGAACTCGCCGATGCGAGCGTCGCAGGCGAGAAGAGCGACAAGACTCCCGAGCTGATGATCGCGACGTTCGTCGTGCCAGACAAGCCGATCGACAACGCCCGTAAGTCGAGCAAGGCGAGCTACATCCTCTCGATGCCCGCGGGCGAATCGCTCGCCATCCCCTCCGGCGGCCCGCAGGACACCACGACGATCGATGCACAGCACACCCGCGTCGTGGTCGACCAGAAGCACCCCGCCCCAATGGAGTACACCCCGGAAGAGCGCGCCAAGTTCCTCGCGTCCTCCGCGTCCGCGAACCTGAACGACGCCGAAATCCAGAAGCTCTCGGGCCAGGCGCTCAAGGACGCCGCTGGCTCACCCAACGATCGCGCCGAGGCCTGCCGTCGTTTCGTGTACCGCTACATCAACGCCAAGAGCCTCGACACCGCGTTCGCGACGGCCTCCGAAGTCGCGCGCAATCGCGCGGGCGATTGCAGCGAGCACGGCGTGCTGCTCGTCGCCCTCCTCCGCGCCGCAGGAATCCCCGCACGAGGCGTCGTCGGGCTCATCTACGCCGACGCGTTCGCCGGCCGCGAGAAGATCTTCGGCTATCACATGTGGGCACAGGCACTGCTCACGATCGACGGGAAGGAACGCTGGGTCGATTTCGACGGCACGCTCCCGCCCCAGTTCCCCCGCGACGCCACCCACATCGCCCTCGGCTACACCGATTTCAGCGATGAGGGCTCGATGGCTTCGCTCTCGGGCGTTTCCGCGGCCATGGGACAGCTCCAGATCAAGGTCGAGTCGGTGGAGTAAACTAGCGCGCCATGCCAACGCGCCAGCCCCAACGCGACCCCCGACTCATCGACCTGCCGCCGCTCCCGCCTCGCCCACGCGACGGGCACAAGGGCACCTTCGGCACCGTGCTCGTGGTCGGAGGCTCCTCCAGCGAATCCGCCCGCATGATCGGCGCCCCGACGCTCGCGGGATCGGGCTCGCTCCGCGCCGGCTGCGGGCTCTGCAAGCTCATGATGCCCGCGCCCATCCTCAACGCCGCCCTCTCGTCGCTCACCTCCGCCACCGGACTGCCGCTCGTGGTCGATGACCAGGACCAGGTGATCCCGTTCGAGGCGGTGGCGGCGTTCGATCAGGCCTCGCAGGACGCGACCTGCATCGTGATCGGCCCGGGGCTTGGCTCGTCCGAGGCGGCACGGGCGCTGGTGTTGCGCGCCGTGCAGCGCGACAATCCGCCGCTCGTGGTCGACGCCGATGCGCTCAACGTGCTGGCCTCGATCCCCGATCTCTTCCGTGATTTTCATGCGGCCGCAATCCTGACACCCCACCCCGGCGAGTTCCGTCGGCTGGCGCAGGTATTCCGCATCACGCCCGATCCGGCCCGCGAGGAGTCGCGCGTCCCCGCGGCCGAGGCGCTGGCACAAAAGCTCGGCGCGATCGTCGTGCTCAAGGGCGCCCGCACCGTCGTCAGCGACGGGCAACGCACCTGGACCTGCCCCGCGGGCGACCCGTGCATGGCGACCGGCGGGAGCGGCGACGTGCTCGCCGGCGTCGCCGCCGGTCTGGTCGCGCAGCACCTGCGGCAGGGGCACGACCTCTTCGAATGCGCCCGTGCCGCGGTCGCGGCCCACGCGCTCGCGGGCGAAGCCTGGGCCTCCAAAAACGCCACCGCCGGGATGCTCGCCTCCGAACTGGCGAACCTGATCCCGGCGGCGCTGGACACCCTGAGGTGCTGAGCTAGTTCTCTTCGTCGAGCTTGCGCGGCGCGACCGTCGACACGAACCGGACGACCGGCGCATCGAGCGCCCCGCCGATGTTCGCATCCTGCACATCATTGGGCTTGACGGTCAGGTCGATCGTCGCCTCGAGCAATCGCGGCCCAACGTCGTAGGTCAGCGTAAAGCGCACGTCGTCGAGATTCGTAAGCAGCGGCAGTTCCTGGTGATCCGTTTCCACCTCGTTCTCGAAATCCGTCTGGATGTACCACAGTTCATACGGACCGCTCGACGTGGTCGCCGCGTCACGCCGCTCGACACGCACGATCCGCTGGTACAGGTTCTCGGGGTCGTCGATCGCGACGAATTCGATGTAGTTGCTGTGCACCGGGTTGAGCGCCGCATCGAGCGGATCGGCGGGGTACGGGCCGAAGTCCGTGCCCGTCCTCACCATGGTCATGATCCGGCTCATCACGATGCGCGAGACCACGTGCGTCGACGCGCCCTCGGTCGTGTGCTTGTACCCCTTGAACGCCGCGTCCAGGGCCACGAGCGTCGCCGTGAACAGCGTCGCCGTGATCGTGAGCGCGATCAGCATCTCCACCAGGCTGAACGCCCGGCGTGCGGTTGCGAAGGTACTCACGGGTGGCCCTCCCGATAGCTCGACGGGATCGAGACCACGCTCATGGGCAGCATGATGCCGTCCGGAAGCTTCATCGTCGTGTTCATGCGGAGCGTGATGTGCCCGAAGCCATAGAACGGCACGGTCGTGGCGCCCGCCGCCTTCTGCGCGTCGGTCGGCGTCTCGTTGGGCCCCAGGTCGGGCAGGCCGTCGCCGTCGAGGTCCCAGCCCACGATCTTCTCGCCATCAACGGTCGGCAGCGTGTTGGGATCCAGCGACTCCTCGTCGCCGTCGTCGGGGCCGAAGTAGCCGATCGTCGTGTTGAAGTTCGCGGGGTTGCCCGCGGGATTGCCCAGCGCGTCAATCAGCGGCGCCTCGCCATAGACGGGCGCAAATGTCATGAGCAGCACGCCGTCGATATCGGTGTTGCCGCGCACGTCGAGCACACCCGCCACAATCGCGCCGCGGAGCTGCACGTCCTGCGTCGTCGGCGAATTGAACGTGCCGATGTCGACCGAGTACTGCGGGAGCATCATCGAGCTCTCGGCGATCGCTTCCTTGTCCTCGGCCTGCGGGTTCAGGTTGGGATCATCCGGATGGTCCGGGTGCGCCTCGGTGAAGCGGGTCGCGCCGGTGAACTGGAGCTTGTTGCGCGACTGCGTGTAGTTCGTCGGAGAGTCGCTCACGATCGAGCCGACAAAGAGGCAGTCGTGGAAGCGAATGTTGTTCGAGAACGCCTTGGTGTCCGTCACACGCTTGCCGCTGATGATGAGAGGATCGGGGAGCGAGTCATAGCCCGCGCCGCCCGCCTGGTTCGCCGGGATGTCCGCCTTGTCCAGCGGCGGGTTGGCCATCAGGATCATCTGGTTCGGCGGCTTGGCCGTCGAAGGAAGCATGGTCGGATAGCTTGTCTCGCTCCCTGAATCACCGTAGATCGCCCGCGGCGGATACGCGCCCGGGCGATGCGTGGTCGAGTCCATCTGCATCTTGCCGTATTCGCCCCACAGCCGGTGCGTGTTGCTCGTGTAGCTCTCCACCCGCGTCACACCCACGAACGTGCAGTTCTTGAACAGGCCGTTGTTCCCCTTGGGAATCACCACGTCCTTGAACGTCATGTTCTCGTACACCGGGCGGTAGTAGTAATCCGAGAACGCCGGGCTGTTGAAGGGCATCTTCTCGTAGTACGCCGTCGCCCAGTTGTCGGGGCGGCTGTCGTTGTCGTTGTCGGGATCAAGCCGCAAGTAGCGCGGCTGAGAGCTGCCCGCGTCCTTGGTCTCGACATAGGTGGCAAGCGAACCCTCGGAGACGCTGAGGTTGGCGGCAACCTGCGCCGAGAACGACTGCCCGTTCGCCGCGTCGTGAAGCGCCGTGGTCGCGTCGGCAAAGCTCGACGGCGTGAGGTTGGGCAGCGTCGTGTCGTTTGCCTGGTAGGTCTGCGGAGCCTGACCCGTGCCCGGACGAATCGGGCCACGCAGCTTCGGATCATTCGAGCCCTGGGCCGTGGTCCACGCGCTCTCGCTGGTCTTGAACACCAGTCGCCCGCGCACCTTGGCGTAAGGGTCTCGCTTGTCGATCGCGCCGTCGCGATAGCCCAGCACCTGGTCGCGATAGATCTCGTGCGCCGGGTCGTAGTCGAACATCTCCTCGCCCGAATCCCACTTGCCGTTGCGGTTCTCGTCGTTGAACCCGTAGATGCCGTTCTTGTTGCGATCGGGCACGGCGGAGTCGATGAGGTACGCCAGGGCTTCGTCGGCCGTGAATTCAGGAGTCTGCCCGTCGGCCGGTGTGCCGTCGGTCAACGCCGCCGAGAGAACGACTCTTCCGTTCTTGTCCGCATCATAGTGGTTGATAAAGATGTCGAACTCGTCGACGTAGCCGTCGCCGGTCACGTCCACGAACGCGCCGTCGGCGTGCCCGTCGTTGTCATAGTCCTTGCTGTTCGACGGAATCGCCACGCCTTCGATCGGGTGTCCCACGCGCAGGCGGTTGTCACCATCGACGTCCGACGCCGCCAGAGCCGCGAAGAAGTCGGCCAGCTTCTTGTCCAGATTGCTGTCGAGCCCCGAGAAGTCCGAGCGGAGGATGAGCGGATCGCCGTCCGTGCGCGTCACGTCCGTGAAGCGAGCGCCAAGATCGCCCACCACGTTCACGTTCTTGCCGATCATCACACGGCTGGGCGCCACGACCGCCTGATCGACCTTCTTCGCGAAGCGGTAGTCCTGCATGATCGTGCGGCTGATCGGCGCCGTCGTCGATGCGTCGCGGAAGTCATACCCCGTCACGATGATCCGGATGTCCGTTCCGTTCGCCAGCGGCGCATACACCACCGAGAACGCCGGCGGCGGGTTGCCGTTCTCCGGCATCGCCTCCAGCGCCACCGGCGGCGTGAAAAGCCAGCCGTCGTCCGCGTAGTCGCTCGCATCCTCGAGCGCCGGGGCGCCCGCGATCGTCGGCGCGTCCACGCCCAGACCGGTCACGATGTTCAGGTCCGCCGCGTGCGCGTTCGCCAGCGCCTCGGCGATGCCCGCGGGGTCCGAGCCCTCGGCATAGCCGCTGGGCGGCGCGAGCACCACGTAGTCGCCCGTGCCCGAAAGATCGCCGTTCCACAGCTTCCGCCCGTACGCGGCGTCCACCTGGCTGTGCGAAACTACGAAGCGCGCCGCGGCCTCGGCCAGCCGCTTGGAAGCCACCTGCATGCCCGTCTCCGCGGCGCTCTGCGCCCGGCTCACGTGCAGGTGCGTCGCCGCGGTCCGGATGTTCCCGCGGCTGGCGATCGCCATCGCCGTCGCCAGCGAACCAAACATCACCAGGAACATCATCGAGAGCACCGATGCCACGCCGCGCTCCTTGCGGGAACGCCGGCGTGCCTCGGGCTTCCGACCAGAATGCTTGCTCACACTCAAGCTCCTTCACCCCGGTCCACGAACGAAAACAACGACGCCAACACCCGTCGCGCCCGGAACTACGGCACGATCCACGTCACGCGCGCCAGCTCAACCGGCTGCACGTCGTTGGCCCCCTGGAACTCCACCACCACCGTCACCCGAAGCGGGTATTGATCCACACGGCGTCCCGGGAAATCGCCGTTCGCGTTCTCCTTGAACGCGTGCTCGCGGACCGTCGCGTAATTGAACGGGTCGAGCTTGTCGACGTACACCGTCTGCGACCAGCCCGTCATCGGGACCGGGTTGCCGTCCTCGTCCTGCATCGGATTGCCATTGGCGTCAACCGAAGGAACCAGTTCACCCTTGGCGTCGATCGGCCCGTCGAAATCGCCGTCGCCGCCGAACTTCAGCCCGTCAAAGTCATCAATATCGTCGAAGTCCGCGGGCGTCACCTCGCCGCCCTCGGCGCCCCACCCCCGCAGAACGTCGCCCTGCGGCGTCGTCTCGATGTACAGGCCCGTCACCGGATCGTGGCGCGGCAGACGCCGCGTGAGCTCTCGGATCTCACCCGCCAGGAGCGTCGCCGTGGCGGCCTGGCTCGACCACATGTTGTTCTTGACAAAGGCGTTCTGGGCCTCGACGAAGGCGAGCACGCCCACGCCGATAACCACCAGCGCCATGCTCGTTTCCAGGAGCGTGAAGCCCCGCCTGTTGCCGACCGGCCGCCTGGTGAACCCGCGCGTCATGAGCCTTGCTCCTCCCATCCGGTTCGCGGACGTGGCGCATCGGGCCGCGCCAAAGCCCGGCGAGTGCGCCGAGCCCGGGCGAGCATCGGCTACTTGACGACCTGGCTCATCTTGAAGATCGGGAGAATGATCGCCATGGCGATGAAGCCAACGACTGTGCCCATTACAAGGATCATGATGGGCTCGATCATGCTGGTAACCGCCTTGATGTTCTCCTTGAGCGTCTTGGAGTAGAAGACCGAGATCTCGTCGAGAACCTCTCCCAGCTTACCGGACTCCTCGCCCGCCGCGATCATCTGCGCCACCGCACGCGGGAGCAGGGTGTCCTTCTGCAGCGCCGCCGTGATCTTCTTGCCCTGCTTCACGCTCGTGTAAATCCGACGCCACAATCCCTTGAACAACTGGTTTCCCGAGATGTCGCCCGTGATCGCCAGCGTGTCCAGCATCGGCACGCCCGCGTTGATCAGCTGGCCCATCGTCTGCAGCGAGCGGCTGATATAGAGCGAGCGGAACATCGCCTTCATGATCGGGATCGAGAGCTTCAGCCGGTCGATCCAGAAGCCGCCCAGCTCCGTCCGCGCGAACGCGTACACGCCGCCGCCCACCACGATCACCCCGCCCAAGATGAAGTACCAGTACGCCACCATCGTCTTCGACAGCGTCATCAGGAACTTCGTCGCCCAGGGCAGAATGTCCTCCTTGCCCTGGAACACCGCATAGAACTTGGGCAAGACGAACGTGAGCAGGAAGACCGTCACGCACACCGCCAGGCACCCGATGATCGCCGGGTAGATCGCGGCGCCGATGACCATCTTCTTGGTCTCGAGCTGCTGCCCGATGTACGCCGCGATCCGGTCGAGCATCTTCGCGAAGCTGCCCGACATTTCCGACGCGCGCACCATGTTGATGTAGAGCGGGTTGAAGAGCTTGGGGTGCTTGGCGATCGCCTCGGAGAACTGCTTGCCGCCCTCGACGTCGTTCTTGAGCTGCTGGATCACCTTCTTGAAGCCGCGGTGCTGCGTCTGCTCCCCGATCCCGTCGAGCGCCGCTCGCAGGTTGATGCCCGCGCGGATCATGACCGCCAGCTGCGTCGTAAAGTCCAGGACGTGCCGCTGATTCGGCTTCCCGGCGTTGAGGTCACGGAGCTTATCCATGAACCCGCCGCTCCCGTCGCCGCCCGCGATCACCGAGAGCGACATGACGTGCAGGCCCTGGGCCCGCAGCGCCGCGGCCGCGCCCGACGCGCTGTCCGCCGAGAGCGAGCCGCTCTGAACCTGCCCCGCCGAATTCCGGACTTGATAGCGATAGTTCATGGTCGTTCCTGACTTGCGCCGCCGCTCGTCACCCCGTCACGCCGCCGTTCCACAAACCACGCACGCCTACGCCGCCAGCTGACGTTCCAGCTTGTCGGGATACGCCGCCTGGGCGATCGCGTCTTCCTTGCTGATCATGCCGTTGAAATACAGCTCCGCGATCGCGCTGTCCAGCGAGCACATGCCGATCGCGCGGTTGGTCTCGATCACGTTCGGAATCTCGAACGTCCGCGCCTCGCGGATCAGGTTGCGCACCGCGGGCGTGCACAACAGCACCTCGACCGCGGGCACCATGCCCGGGCGATCGATGCGGCTGAACAGCGTCTGGCTCACCACGCCCTGCAGCGTGTTCGCAAGCATCGAGCGGATCTGGTTCTGCTGACCCCCCGGGTACATGTCAATGATTCGTTCCACCGTCTGCGACGCGTTCACCGTGTGCAGGGTCGAGAGCACCAGGTGCCCCGTCTCGGCCGCCGAGATCGCAAGGGCCGTCGTCTCCAGGTCTCGCATTTCGCCGACCAGGATGATGTCCGGGTCCTGACGCAGCGCGTGCTTCAGGCCCGACGCAAAGCTCGGCATGTCCTGCCCGAGCTCGCGCTGCTCGATCACGCACTGCTCGCTCTGGAAGGTGTATTCCACCGGGTCCTCGAGCGTGATGATGTGCTTCTTGTAACGCTGGTTCATCGCCTGGATCATCGCCGCCAGCGTCGTCGACTTGCCCGAGCCCGTGTCGCCCGTCACCAGCACCAGCCCGCGCGGCAGGTACGTCATCCGCGCGATCACCTCGGGCAGGTTCAGCGCCGCCAACGGCGGCACCTTCGTCTTGATGATTCGCATCGCCAGCCCGATCACGCCGCGCTGCATGTGCGCGTTCACGCGGTAGCGGGCGAAGTTCGGCACGGCGTACGAGAAGTCGGCGTCCTTCACGCGATCAAACGTCGCCTGGCTCTCCGCCGACGCCATCTGCTGGAAGAACTCCCGCGCCTTGTCCGACGTGATCACCGGGAAGTCCGTCGGCGTCATGACCTGATGGGCACGGATCATGGGGACCTGCCCCGCGATCAGGTGAATGTCCGACGCGTCCAGTTCCTGGGCCTTCTTGAGAATGCTGTGCAGGTCCACCCGGGCCTCCCGTGCCGGCGTTGCAACAGGCGCGTACACGCCGAGCCGGCTCGCATCAGCATCGGCCCGCCGACTCCCCGAGTTGACCACGCCCCGCCCGGGCCGCCCTACGTCGCCGCGCAATCTCGGGCGCTCCGCCCGGCGCAGACCGCACAACCCTCACCCGCGTCGCGACCTCACCAGTTCCTCACGCGCCCGAACAGCCAGCTCGTCGCAGCGTTCATTCTCCGGGTGTTCGTTGTGCCCGCGGATCCAGTGGAATTTCACGTCGTGGGCCGCCGCCAGTTCGTCCAGCCGCATCCACAGGTCCTGATTCTTGACAGGCTTCTTATCCGCCGTCTTCCAGCCCCGCGCCTTCCACGATTTCAGCCACTCGCGCAGCCCGTCGAGCACGTACCGCGAATCGCTCGTCAGGTCAACGTGCGAACGCGATTTCAGCGCCGCCAGCCCCTCGATCACGGCCATCAGCTCCATGCGGTTGTTGGTCGTCTCGATCTCCGCTCCGGCCCGCTCGATCGACTTGCCCGAGGCCGGATGCCTGAGAAGAAAGGCCCACCCGCCCGGGCCCGGATTGCCCGAACACGCCCCGTCGGTGAAAAGCTCCACCCGCGGCAGGCTCACGCCGGGCTCCCCGCTCGCTCCACCGCCATCGCGTACGCCGTCTCGTACTCGTGCACCAGCCGCGACCAGTCGAACTCCCACGACACGCGGTCCACCTGGTTCCGCAGCATGATGCGGTCGCGCCGCTCCAGCCGGCAGAACGCCAGCAACCGCGACGCCAGGTCCGCCGCCGCGTCGTGGAAGCTCCGCCCGCGCCGACCAAGCACCATCAGCCCCCGGCGGTCGTGGTCCTCGAGCTTCTCCTGCACATACCGCCCGAAGCCCGCCAGATCGCTCGTCACGCTCGGCACCGCCATCGCCGCGCACTCCAGCGGCGTGTACCCCCAAGGCTCGTACTGGCTCGGGAACACCCCAAGGTGGCACCCGCGCACGAACTGGTCATACTCCATGCCCCACAACGGGCTCGTCGGCGTGATGAACTCCGGGTGATACACGACCTTCACCGGGTCGTCCTTGGAATTGAACAGCCCCAGCGTCCGCAGGTGGTTCAGCACCGGGTCGTTGGCGTCGTCCTGCAGGATGTGCGTCGTCACCATGGGAAGGCAGTGCTGCCGCAGCGCCTGCTGAGTGCGCCGATAGCGCAGCTGCCAGTACTCGTCGATCAGATCATCGAGCTTCAGCTTCTCGCCCGACGCCGCACGCCGGACCAGCCGGTCCTGCACATAGTCCGTAATCGTCTCGCACACCCGCGAGAGCTCCTCGAACACGCCGCGCTTCTCCAGCGCAAGCGGATTGATCGACTTGCTCGCCCGGTTGCTGATGATGAAGAAGACGATCGTCCCGCCCGCGAGCTCCTTCTCGCCCGACCTGGCCTTCAATTCCGCGTTCAGCCGCGCCATCGCCTCCAGGCACACGTCGAAGCCCTTGTTCTTGGGCTCGAACCGCCCGCTCGTGAAGAGATACAGCGCGCGGTCAAGGTCGAACGAATAGCTCGGGAAGAAGTGCCCCATCACAAAGCGATGGATCAGCTCCTTTGACTCGCCGTGCAGCCGCTGCTGGTCCGGCCCTTTGTTGTAATGCCCGATGTGCAGCCCGTTGGGCGTCACCACGTCGACCTTCCGCCCCAGCAGCGTCGCGCACTCCTCCGCCGTCACGCTCGAAACCGTCGTGAAGACATGCGCCCCGTGCGCACAGGCCCGCTCGATCCCGTGCTGCGTGCGGACGTTGTACCGCTCCGCCGCCCGCGCCTGATCGATCCACGGCAGCACGTCGTAGAAATCGTCCTCGCTGCTGGCGATGTAGCGCCCAAGCAGCGTCGCGTGCGTCGTAAACACCGTCGCGACCGGCAGCTGATACCGCCTGATCTTCGGGATTGCCAGACCCGCCATCCACTCATGGAAGTGCGCCACGAACGCCGGCTTGCCCGCGCCGCGAGACGCCGGCGCCAGGTCCGCGTGATCCGCCAGCGCTTTCATCAGCCGGAATACGGCCTCTGAGAACGACACCACGCCGTCGATCAGCCAGTCGCTCCCCGGGAATTGCAGCCCGTGATGCTCCCAGAAGTCGTACTTCGCCGCGTCGATCGCCCCGCTCCCTCGCCAATGCTCCAGCAGGATCACGCGCGGCTTGCCCGGGATCAGCCAGCGCCCGTGATGCGCCGTGATCCCCTGCGCCGCCAGATCGCTGATCGCGCGCCCAACCCACGCCCCCGGACGCTGCGCCTCAAACTCCAGCCCCGCCTTCGCCGGCTCATACGGCCCGACAAGGCAGTACCGATCGCCCCACCGCTCGACCAAGGGCGGCGCCTTGGACCGGATCACCTGATAGATCCCGCCGACCTGGTTGCAGACTTCCCACGCAACCTCGAGCAGCAGCGGCGCAACCGGCGCACGCACCACTCCGTCCGTCCCGTCGCCCGAACGACCGACCGACTGCCCGAGCGAGTGAGTTGTCCCGTGCGCACCAGCTTCCATTCAAGACCACTGTATAGGCTCCACGCCCCGAAGACACGGCGGTCCTTCCCACTTCCGCGATTCCCACCGCTCGTCCTCACCATGCGCGGTGATCAGCCAGCGCAGATCGGCCGGGCAGCACCGGCTCGCCAATCATCGCCGCTCCACAACGCGACAGCCAGCCGCACAGAACGAGACCGGACACGCCAACTCACCCCGGCGATCGACCGAACAACGCCTCATCGAACCCCGTGACTCAGGGTCCCTGTCGAGCCCACGACGTACGCCGTTCCGCCGCAGGCTTACGCCTCCTCAACCTGCTCCACGAACCGATCCGCGTTCCACGCCGCATCCTGCCCGGACTTTGCGCCGTGTTTCCTGGCGACCAGTTCGGCGTGACTGGTGAAGTACTTCAGGCTGTGCCCGCGGAATTCTCCGATCGATCGGAACGAGTGGCGTTCCATGAACGCACGCAGGCCGCGCTCGAGCTCTCGAACGAGTCCGAAGCCGTGGATCATCACGCCCGTGCAGACCTGCACCGTCGAGGCGCCGAGCAGGATGTACTGGGCCGCGTCATCGCCTGTTTCCACGCCGCCCATCGCGCTCAGCGACGCGCGCCCGCCCACCGCCCGAGCGATCTCCATCGCCATCCGCAGCGCGATCGGCTTGACCGCTCGCCCGGAATAGCCGCCCGGCGTTGAGAACCCCTCCACGGTCGGCTCGGGTCGCAGCGTGCGTAGATCAACGCTCATCACGCTCAGGATCGTGTTGATCGCGGAGATTCCGGCACATCCTGCGTCGACCGCCGCCCCGGCGACCTCCGCGATGCTCGTGACGTTGGGCGTCATCTTTGCCCACACCGGAACTCGCGCGACCTCGCGCACCCAGCCGCACACCTCGCGGAGAAGTTCGGGCGACTGGCCCATCGCCGAGCCCATGCGCCGCTCCGGCAGACCGTGCGGGCACGACATGTTCAGTTCGATCGCGTCGGCCCCCGCCCGCTGCATCCGCTCGACAACCTCGTGCCACGCCGATCGCCGGTACTCCTCCATCACCGACGCGATGAGCACGCGCCCGGGGTATCGCTTCTTCAGCGTCCGAAACTCGTCTTCCCATGTCTCGATCGGGCGATCGCTGATGAGCTCGGTGTTTTCCCAGCCGACGATCTCATCGCCCACGCGCCACCTCGCGTAGCGAGGCGAGACATTCACGATCTTGGTCGAGTCAAGCACGATCGTCTTGCACACCACGCCGCCCCAGCCCTCGTCGAAAGCTCGAGCGATCACGTTGGCGTTGGTCGAGGGCGGCCCGCTCGCGATAATGAAGGGGTTCGCCAGCCGCAGGCCGTCGACTTGGACCGACAGATCGATCATCGAGCAGTCTCCGATGCCTCTCGTGGCGCCGCTCCGTGGTGGCACCGCTCTCCGGAGAGGTGAGGCAAACCCAGTGCTCCCGTCGTCGCGCGTGCGTCGGCGCTTTCGCTCAAACCCTACAGGGCCGCCACGCGCCGCGCCGTTTCGTACGCGATCAGGTCCTTCATGAGCTTGTCCAGCTCGCCGTCCATCACCTCGCGAACGCCGTATTCGCCGGGCAATCGCTCGTCGGCCACGATGCCGTCCTTGAACCGATACGTCCGGATCTTCTCGCTGCGTCCGCCCGTTCCGATCTGGCTGTTGCGAGCCGCGGTGCGCTCGGCCGCCTGCTTGGCCCGCTCAGACTCGTACAGCTTGGCCATGAGCAGGCGTCGCGCCCGCTCGCGGTTCTGCTGCTGGCTCTTGGCCTCCATCATCTTGATGATGATGCCGGTCGGCTTGTGGTGGATCTGCCACGCAGTCTCGACCTTGTTGACGTTCTGGCCGCCCGGGCCCTGGGCGCGTGTCGCGAATTCTTCGACCTCGTTGGCCCAGTCGATCTTGACGTCGACGTCCTCGGGCTCGGCGAGGGTCGCGACGCTGGCGGTGCTGGTGTGAATGCGTCCCTGGGCCTCGGTCGCGGGCACTCGCTTCACGCTGTGGACGCCGGCCTCGAAGTTGAGCTCGGTCCACACGCCCTCGCCGCGCACGTTGACGGTCGCGCTGCGCACGCCTCCCACGCCGGGCTCGGGCGTCAGCTCGAGCACCTCCCAATTCCATCCCCGCCGCGCCGCGTATTTCTGGTACATCTCCAAGAGGTCGCGGGCCCAAAGCGCCGCCTCGTCGCCCCCGGTTCCGGCGCGGATTTCCATCATCACCGATCCGACCTTGCCGTCATCCGCCGTCACCAGTCGCGAGGTCACGTCCTGCAGGAGCGCGTCGACCTTCTCCCGCGCGCCGGGAAGTTCCCCGGCGGCCATCGCCGCCAACTCCGCATCGCCTCCGCTCTTGGCCGACTCGAGTTCCTTGACCTCCCCGATCGCCGCGTTGTAGGCCCGGAAAGCTCCCACGAGCGGCTCGAGCCCGGCCTTGCGGATCGAGAGCTGGCGCACCGCTTTGTGGTCGGTCACGACCGCGGGGTCTTCCAGCTTCGCGCACACCAACGCGTATTCCCGCTCGAACTCGCCGAGCTTGGCCACGATCTTCCCCAGAGCTTCTTGCGCCAGTACCGTCATGCACCCGAACGATAAGCAGCCGAAATCCACCCGGCATTCGTGAAACCCCCGGCCCGGCGATCGGTATCATCTCCTGTCCGCACTCTCGGGGGATCCACACCTTGCTCGCCATCGAAATTCGCGGCCTGACCAAGACCTTCGGCCCGAAGGTCGCCGTCAACAAGCTCGACCTCGCGGTCCCCCAGGGCAGCCTCTGCGGGTTCATCGGGCCCAACGGCGCGGGCAAGACCACCACGATCCGCATGATCATGTCGATCATTTTCCCTGATTCGGGCGAGCTCCGCGTCCTGGGGAAGCCCTCCGCGATCGAGAGCAAGGACCGGATCGGCTATCTCCCCGAAGAACGCGGCGTCTATCGCAAGATGAAGGTCGGCGCGTTCCTGAACTACATGGGCAAGCTCAAGGGGATCGACCCGGCCGCCACCGACAAGAAGGTCCGCTCGTGGCTGGATCGCATGGGCCTTCCCAACGAGTACAAGAAGAAGTGCGAAGAGCTCTCCAAGGGCATGCAGCAGAAAGTGCAGTTCATTTCCGCCGTCATGCACGAGCCCGACCTGCTCATCCTCGACGAAGTCTTCAGCGGCCTTGACCCGGTCAATCGGCGATTGATCCGCGAGCTGATCGACGAGCAGCACAAGGCCGGGCGCACCGTGATCTTCAGCACCCACGCGATGTTCGAGGCCGAGCAATTGTGCGATCAGATCTTCATGATCCACAAGGGCAACAAGATGCTCGATGGGTCGCTCCAGTCGATCCTGGCGAAGTTTGATCCGCGTTCGATGCTCGTCGAGCCGACCAACGCCGGAGACGCCGAGCGGCTCCCGGCGCTCCCGGGCGTGGCGTCGTGCCAGCCCGCGGGCAAGGCGATCTATGAGATCCGATTCAACGAGACGGTCGATCCCGCGCAGGCGATGCGATCGATCGTCGATTCGATCCCGGTCCGTCGTGTCGAGGTGAAGCGAGCGACGCTGGAAGACATCTTCATCGACGTCGTGCTGGGGCGCAGCGGCGCCGCGCACGCCGACCGCGAAAACCTCCGCAACGAACTGGCCGCCGCCTCCTCGGAGTAATCCATGAATCGCATGTTCGCCGTCGCCTGGCGCGAGTTCGTCTCGGTCGTGTGGACCCGCGGCTTTCTGCTGGGCGTGCTGCTCCCCCCGATCATGTCGGGCGTCGCCATCCTCGCGGTCTTCCTCGTGAAGAACATCGAGGGCCCGCGCGTGCAGGGGCACGTTGTCATCGTCGACCACTCGGGCGTCGTAGGCGAGGCCGCCGTGAAGCGCCTGCCCGAAGACATGGCCGCCCGCAACAAGGAAAAGGTCGAGCAGGCCAAGAAAGCCGTCGACAAGGCGGCCGAGACGCTCAACCTCCCGCCCGATCAGGCCGCCCAGGCCAAGATGATGGCGGACATGCAGACCCAGCAGAATGTGCCTGCGACGGATATCCGCGCTCAGCTCGGCAAACCCGACGAGGACCTGGAGAAGCTCAAGGAAACGCTGCGCGCCACCGAGATCAAGGCCAAGGGCGAGTCGGCGGACCCCGATCCGCTGCTGGCGGTCGCCGTCATCCCCGAGGGCGCGACCAAGCCCAACGCCGATGGCAAGTTCGGCGTGTTCGATCTCTACGTCGCGCCCAAGCTCGACATCGAAATCCAGCAGGGCATCGAGCGTTCGGTCGGCGACGCGATCGTGGACGCCCGCATCGCCGGCGACGCTCGCGTCAAGGCCGCCGGCCTGGATTCCACCTTTCTCCGCTCCATGCTCGCACGCCCGAACATCGACGCAGTCACCATCACCAAATCAGGCGAGCGGAAGTCCATCGGCGAGCTGCAGATGCTCATCCCCATGGGTTTCATGATCCTGCTCATGGTCTCCGTCATGACGACCGGTCAGTACCTGATGACCACGGTCGTCGAGGAGAAATCCAGCCGCGTCATGGAGATCCTGCTCTCGGCCGTCTCGCCCATGCAGCTCATGACCGGCAAGATCATGGGGCACATGGCCGTCGGCGTGCTCATCATCGGCATCTACGGGAGCGTGGGCGTCGGCAGCCTCATCTACTTTGCGCTGACCCAGCTCGTCACGCCGCTCACCTTCCTCCTCCTGATCTGCTACTTCATCTGCGCCGCGGTGACGATGGCGGCGTTCATGGCCGCGATCGGGGCCGCTGTCAACGAGCTGCGCGAAGCGCAGACGCTGATGTCGCCTGTGATGATCGTCACCATCCTGCCATGGATGATCTGGTTCGTGATCCAGCGGGCGCCGAACTCACCCCTGGCGACGACGCTTTCGTTCATCCCCGTGCTCAGCCCCTACGTCATGGTGCTGCGCCTGGGCGGCAGCGAGCCGATCCCGAGCTGGCAGCATCCCCTCGCCCTGGCGATCGGCGCGGTCACGTCGGTCACCGTCCTGTGGGGCGCCGCCAAGATCTTCCGCATCGGTGTGCTGATGTACGGCAAGCCGCCGAACTTCAAGACCCTGATCAAGTGGGTCCGTATGGCCTGACCGGCGACGCTCACGGGAAGAGCATCGTGATCGCGCGGACTCGCCTCGCGTCGGCGTCGCGGCTCTTCACCTCGTCTTCGAGCTCGCGGACCGCCTGCGACCAGTCGCTTTCCGGCGTACCAGGGCGCCCCGCTCGCTTCAGGTAGATTTCGTACGCGCGCTTCGAGATCGCGTCGCGGCACAGCGTCGGCGTCTCAGGACCGCCCGCCGCCGTCTCGCACTGGATCACCTCCAGCCCGATCACCGGCTTGACCCGAGCCGCGAACAAGCCACGGAGACCATCAAAGCGAGCCGGGTTCAACACCCCAACGCTCTCGTTGGCCTCCAGCGACGGCATCAATCTTGCATATCTCGACACGCCCCGGCACTCCATCCAAAGTGCCGATGCATCGACCACCAGTCCTTCCCACTTTCGTTCGAACCGTGGATTCCCCCACACCAAAGGACTCTAAAGGGTGTTTTTAGACGCGCCAGTCCGCCGGACCCAACCGGGTATTTGCCCGTGCCCGGCCCCGTAACGTTCGCGCTTGCAAAACTCGGACGTGTGATGAACCAAATGCGGCGTGCGGCGCACTCCCGAGACGTCCGTGGCTGTTCCTTAAGGACCGTTCCAAATCCAGGCACAAAGCGACCGCGAGCGCACCAACGTGCGGCTCGCATGGCAGTCCGCGAGTGCGGGCACGCCCGATGCCCTTTTCGCACACCAAAGCCCAACTTGCGTCGGCTCTCCTCGTGACTTCGTGACTGCTTCTACAACTCCGGCGCAAACCCACGACGCAGCGTGTTCTCGCAACTGGCCCGGGGCTCAACGAACTGCAGCAGGTAATCCATGCCGCCCGCCTTGGAGCCGACGCCCGACATGGCAAAGCCGCCGAACGGCTGGCGGGCCACAAGGGCGCCCGTGATGCCGCGGTTGAGGTAGAGGTTGCCGACGCGGAACTCGCGCTTGGCCCGTTCAAGGTGCGAGGGCTTGCGCGAGTACACGCCGCCCGTCAGCTTGTACGGGCAGTCGTTGGCGAACGCCAGCGCCTCGTCGAAGCTCTTGGCCGCCATGATCGCGACGACCGGCCCGAAAATCTCCTCGCGAGCGATGGTGTGATCCGGGCGAACGCCGCCGAAGATGTGCGGGCCGACATAGCTCCGCCCCATCCGCTCCTCGAGCCCGGGCGGCACGGGCAGCGCCAGTTCCAACCGGCTCTGCGACTTGCCGATCTCGATGTAGCGCTCGATCTTGGCCTTGCTCTCGGCGTCGATCACCGGGCCGACGTCGGTCCCGGGCAGGAGCGGATCGCCGATCACCAGCGCCCGCGTCGCTTCGACCAGCCGATGCGTGAAGTGCTTGATCGCCGGCCCGCCGTCGCCCTCGTGGTCCACGACGACCAGGCGCGAGCACGCCGAGCACTTCTGCCCCTGGAATCCGAACGCCGAATGGCGCACCGCGAGCACCGCCTCGTCGAGGTCGGCCGACGTGTCGATGATGAGCGCGTTCTTGCCGCCCATCTCGCACACGACCTTCTTCACGTGCTCCTGCTCGGCCGGCGTAACGCCCGCGGCCTGCAGAATGTCCAGCCCCACCGCCTTCGAGCCCGTGAACGCGATAAGCGCTACGCGCGGATCGCGCACCAGCGCCGCGCCCGTCGTTTCGCCCGGCGCCGGGCAGAAGTGCAGCACCTCGCGCGCCAGCTTCTTGTCCACGCCCGCCTGCTCCATCGCGGATTGCAGGATGTCGAACATGATGTGCGCGATGCCGGGAGTCTGCTCCGCGGGCTTCACGATGACCGGGTTGCCCGTCACCAGCGCCGCGACCGTCATGCCGCAGCAGATCGCCAGCGGGAAATTCCACGGGCTGATCACCACCGCCACGCCGCGCGCCTGGTACCACTGCTCGTCAAGCTCGCCGATGAACCGCCCCAGCCTGGCGCGGGAGAACATCGGCAGCGCCAGACGCGCGTAGTACTCGCAGAAGTCGATCGCCTCGCACACGTCGGCATCGGCCTCGCGCCAGGTCTTGCCCGCCTCGCGGATCATCACACCGGCAAGGCCGTCACGCTGCTGGCGCATCAACGCCGCGGCCCGGATCAGCACATCCGCCCTCACCTTGGCGTCAAGATCGCGCCACGCCGGGAATGCCGCGTGCGCCCGCGCGATCATGTCCTTGGCCTGCTCGGGCGTGCGGTCGTTGGCGATCTTGGGCACCGTCGCGCCCGCGATCGCGGCCGCAAACGCCTTGTGCTGACGCGCATCGCTGAAATCGTGCATCGCTTCGTTGAAGAACGGGCGGCCGTTGCCAACTCCCTCGATCGCCGGCGAGAGCTTGTGCCGCTCCGGCGCCAGCGCCAGGAGGTCCATGCCCGACTTCACGTCGGTCGCGTCGACCTTCGCCGCGCCCGGAGCCTGCGCCGAACCCGGCGCCCGCAGGAGCGCGCCCGCGTCGGCATTGTCCATGAAGCCGGCCTTCAACCAAGACTCATTGCTCGTGTTCTCGAGCAGGCGACGCACGAAGTAGGCCATGCCAGGGATCATCTCGCCCACAGGAACGTACTCGCGCACGCGCAGTCCCAATTCCGCCGCCGCGTGCTTGAGCTGATCCGCCATGCCGTGGAGCATCTGGAGTTCCAGCGCGCTGTGCGGCAGTCCTCGCTGCTCCAGCGCCGCGATCGTGGCCGCGATCGACCGCACGTTGTGCGAACCGAGCGCCAGCTTCACGCCGCCGGCGCTGGCCGAACGCGGGCACGCCTCGACAAAGACGTTGGCCATGCGCTCAAAGCACGCGTCGGTCTGCCACTTGGTTCCCCACACCGGGCACGCCCAGCCCGCCTGCTCGGACTTGATCGTCTCCGCGTCCCAGTACGCGCCCTTCACCAGGCGCACCGTCACCATGCGTCCCGTGCGCACCGACCAGTCGCACACGCGCTTCGCGTCCTCCACGCCTGACCGCAGGTACGCCTGCATCGCCATGCCGGCCTGGAAATTGATCCGCTGGCAGCAGCGCATGAAGAGCTCGATCGTGAAGTCCTTGAGCGCGTGGTGCTCCATGTCAAAGTTCACGAACACACCCTTGTCGCGTGCGGTCTCCAAGATCGGCTCCATCCGGCGCATCAAGTCGTTGATCGACCCCTCGGTGTCGATCGGGTCGCACCTCGCCGACAGGCTCGAGATTTTCACCGACACGTTCGTCCGCGGAATCGCGCCGAGGTGATCGGTTTCAAGCCGCGGCTGCGATGGCCAACTCGCGACCTCGCCCGGCAGGTTCGAGATGAGGTCCAGGTACTTGTCGCGATACGCGTCGGCCTCGGCGTCCGACAGGCACGCCTCGCCCAGCAGGTCGACGCTGAACGAAATCCCGTCGTCCCACAGCTTGCGCAGGCCCGGCAGCGCCGACGCCGCGTCACGCCCCGCGATGAACTTCGACGCCATGCCCTCGATCTGCTTGCTGATCGTGGCGGCCGCGGCGCCTTTCATGATCCCGCCGGCCTTGAGCGCCGCGCCGATCGCGGTGGGCACCGTCACGCCCGGCTGGCTCAGATAATCGTTGAGGTGATCAAGAATCGCCTCGGGCGTGCGCAGCATCGGGAACGCGTCGACAAAGCGGAACATCTGCACCTTGAACTGCGGGTCCTTCATGGACCATTCCATCAACGCGTCGGAGTAGAACTTCGCCGAAAGCACGCTGGTCTTGTGCCCGCGGGCGCGACGGAGCATGTCGGAGCCGAACTCGAAGATGCGTGACTCGCCGGGGCCCGCGGGGGCCGGGGTACCGACGGGCGAAGCGTTCGAGGGCGAACCCGTGGGGATGACAACCTTTTCAGCCGGGGCCTGCTTCTTGCGGAAAAACATGGCGGCTTCCTTCCTCGCTCGTCTCGTCGCGGATCGACCGCCGCCCACGCCGGAACACACCCCGGGAGGACAGCGCCGAACTATACGTCGCGAGAGCGGCGACACCGCAAATCGCTGGTTGTAGGGTGTTCGCATTCAGGCGCAACCGCAGTTTGGCTGATCGCACATCAGGCGAACCTCTCTCCGATCGCGCTCACGATTCACTCGATCATAACGCCAACAAAACGACGGCACCCTCTCGCCCCGCCGCATCCTGATATCTTGCCGCCATGCGATTCCTCGCGTCGATCCTGTCGCTTTTGCTGCTCGCGCTCACGGGCTGCTCGTCCGCACCGACCAGGCCGAACATCCTAATCCTGCTCGTCGACGACCTCGGCTGGCGCGACTTCGGGCCCTACGGCCAGGACCTCGCCGAAACGCCCAACATCGACGCCCTCGCCAAGCAGAGTGTCCGCTTCACCGCCGCGTATTCCGCCGGGCCCGTCTGCTCGCCGACGCGGGCGGCCTTGCTCACCGGCCAATACCCCGCGCGCATCAACATCAACGATTGGATCCCCGGCACGGACTTCCCCAAGGCAAAGACGCTCCCGCCGCCCGATCTCGATCAGCTCCCGCTCGAGCACGTCACACTCGCCGAAGCGCTGCGCGGCGCGGGCTACTCAACCTTTCACGTCGGCAAGTGGCACCTCGGCGGCGCAGGATTCCTGCCGCAGGATCAGGGCTTCGACGTCAACATCATGGGGAGCCACATCGGGCACCCCGCGTCGCACTTCTTCCCCTACGGCAACTCGCTCGACTCCAAGCCCTCCGCGTCGCACGCCGTCCCGCTCCCGACGCTGGAACGCCGCGAGGGTGAGTACCTCGCCGATCGTCAGGCCGACGAGGCCATCACGCTTCTGCGCGGTGCCGCAACGCAAGAACGCCCCTTCTTCATGCACCTTTCGTTCTACGCGATCCACGCACCATGGGAAGCGCCTGCGGCCTTGATCGAGAAGTACGAGGCTCGCGCCCAACAGCGACCCGGCGGGGAGAAGATCCCGCGGGCCCAGATCGTCGCCGCCGCCATGATCGAAGCGACCGATCGCGCGATCGGACGCGTGCTCGATGAGCTTCACGCGTCGGGCAAGGACGCGAACACCGTGGTCTTTCTGACCAGCGACAACGGCGGGCTCGGGCCCGCGTCCGACAACCGCCCCCTGCGAGGACAGAAGCGATCGCTCTGGGAAGGCGGCATCCGCGTGCCCCTCATGGTGCGATGGCCGGGCCTGACCACTCCCGGCGCGCTCGTCTCCGAGCCGGTCATCACGCAGGACCTGTTCGCAACCGCGTGCGACGCAGCGGGCGTCCCGGTCGGCACGGAGGTGAAGGAAGACGCGCGTTCCCTGACGCCGCTCCTGAGCGGGCGGGCCGTCAAACTCGGACGCGAGGCGATCTTCTGGCACTTCCCGCAGAACGAAACCGCCAAGGTCGGCCCGCGCGGCGCCGTCCGGCGCGGCCAGTGGAAGCTCATCGAGGAATACGAATCCGGCAATCTGCTTCTCTTCGACCTCAACGCCGATCCCAGCGAAGCCACCAACGTGGCGGCCCAGTTTCCAGACACCGCCGCCCAGCTCGCCCAGCTTCTTCACGCTTGGCGTGATCGGGTCGGTGCCCGGATGCCTACGCCGAATCCGGCGGCGGCGGAATCGCCCTGACCGGCGTAGCGCATTCCGCGTCCGCCGCAGGCTCGATTCGCGCCACCTCGATTCGGCCAGTCCCCTCCCTCTGGTGCTCCACCCTTCGTAATTGCCGCCGGCCCCGAGAACCGGCGAGTTCTGCGCTCACACATCCTGGTATTTGGCCTGCTATCTCTTGGTCGAGTCGATCGTCGGCGGTTGCCTCGGCACACCTTCGAATTGCCCTGGGCCGTTGAAACCGAGAGGAAGAGACTCCGAAGCACTGCTTGCAACGCTTGCGCGTACGACAGCACGCGAACGTGCCGTCGGCTTTGCAGCTCAATCCCGCCGTTTTCCCGAAGTGCTATTCACCGCAATCAGCATTGGAATTGCGCTTGGAGTGCAAACCAAACCCTTCAGGAGTTCCCCATGACGCGTCCAACCGCCCGCCAGTTGTTCGCCCCGGTATTTCTTGCCGCGGCGATGCTCACCGGCTGCGCTTCCACGACAACCCCCACCGCCAGTATGAACACAATTGTCCAACCCGGCCAGGCCGTCCTGATCAAGGTCGATCATGGCGACGGCCGCGTGCAAGTCACGTCGAGCGGGCCCGGCCATCTCGTCGTTCGCCGCGAGGACGCGCCGTCCCAGGCTCTTCATGCAGGTTCGCCCGGAGACATCGTCTTTACCACACATGGGAACGAGTGCTGGAAGGCGACCAACGAGTCAGGAGCGCAGACCTCGGTGGAAATCCGGGTTTCGGGCGTGGAACACGCGGAAATTGCGGGGCCAGTCGTGCCTCCGCCGCGATGACGTTTAGCCTCCGCCCCGCGATCTCGGACACCACGTCTGAGGGCGCTTCATCTGCCGTCGGTCTCAAGCATGGCGACTGGATCAAGCTCGCTTCGGGAACAAGTCAAAGCGCCGGCTCAGCGTTGACGCGATGGGCGGGTAGGACATTTCGAACCGCGAGCCGACGAAGTCGGTGATCGGGATACCCAGCCGGGCCGTCACGTCCTCGACGAGGTTGGTGTACCACGGGATGTAAGGCGCGAGCGTGCCCTCGATGCCGGCGGGCAAGAGCGTCGGCGCCTCGGCGATCGGGAGCGACTGGCGTGCGAAATCGCTCTCGGGGCTGGCGTGCGGGAACGCGAGGCGATCGAGCAGCTGGGACTGCGGCGGGCCTTCGATGTTCATGGAGCGATGGACGTACATGTCGAACATCACCCGCTCGACGGGCGTGGTGAGGAGCACCATGAACCCGGCGGTGTCGGGCGTCTCGGAATAACGCGGGTAGATGTGGCGCAGGTGCGTGCCGAAGACACAGGTGGTCAGTCCCTCATTGCCGACGGGGCCGGCCGCGAGCTCAAACCGCTTGTAGCTCCCGGATTCAACGACGCGGATGTCGGGCACGGTGGGTGCGCAGAACTTCTTGAGAAGCTGGAGCTGTCCCTCGCCGACGCCCTCGGGATCGAGCGGCGTCTTCAGGAGCTTGGCCGCATCACCCGACGCGGTGTGCAACGCCTCGTAGCTGAGCGGCCAGGGCTTGGGGCTCAGGCGACGGAAGCCGACAAAGCCGGTGACATGCCCGGCGTTGAGCATGTCGGGATCGTCGGGCGATGGGAAGATGAAGACCGAAACGAAGCGAGTCTGGGCTTGAACGCCCCACACACCGCACGCGCCCTCGAACAACTGGCGGCGCGCCTTGGAGCCTTCGTTGCCGGCGTTAACCGGGCTGCGGTTCACCATCATCATCGCGAGCGTCTTGCGATCGCCCGTGCAGGAGGAGAGCACGCTCTCGAAGCGCTCGAACGCCGCGGCCGCCTTGGCGATCGCAGCTTCGGGAACGGCGCGAGCGCGGCAGGCATCAAAGAACTTCGCCATGCTCGCGGGCCCGGGCAGATCGGTGACCGCGGGCGTCGGGTCTGACTCGCGCACGATGCGTGTGAGTCGCCAGGCCAGGCCGCGGCTGATTCCCAGGTCGCGCGCGGGCTCGCGCGTCTTGGTGGGGTCGACGCCCGCGAGGGCGAAGAGGTTTCCGATCTGGCCGCGGAGCGATTGAAACTCCGCGAGCAGGGAGGTGAACGAGGTCCCGGTCTGGACAGGGTGCGAGAGGAGCGGCGTTGGGGTGTCGGTTGATTTCATGTTCGATGTCTGTACGCAAGTGGACCCATTCATGATAGCCGAAAGAGGTCGCCAATGCGATGGAACGTCATCAAAAATGTCACACGGGACACTTGACGTGACACATCGTGTCCGTTATCGTGCGATGAGTCGGGTGCCCGACGCCCTTTTCCGAGGGTTGAACAGGTGGAATCGAAAGTAGATGGGGAGAGTTCACATGCGCCGCGTTCTTGTTTCGTCCGGTATCGCCCTCGCCATGGCCGCTGCCGCCAACGCCGGGGTTTCCGTCACCTACACCTCCAGCGCTCCGACGTACGGCACGTCGCTCAACTTCGATGAGTCGGGCGGCCCCACCGGCGCGCTCGTCGGCAACGAGTGGACCGGCTACGGAATCTCCAGCCTGATGAGCGGCAACGGTGACGGCGGTTTCGTCGCCGATCTCAACTCCATTCTCGGCGTCACGTGGCTCGGCACTGGCAATGCCTGGACCGGCGCGTGGGGTGGCTTCATGAACTTCTCGCAGGACCTCACCGAGTTCTCCTGCCAGTACTGGGACGACTCGGGCCCCGCGACCATCTTCAGCGGCGGCGCGATCGTGGTTGCACTCAACGACGGCGCTGAGGTTGGCAGCTTCTTCATCGACAACCCGACCTGGGGCCCCACCGGTCCGACGTGGGTCAACATCACGACCGACTCCGGTTCGACCTTCGATGAAGTGCGCTTCGTCGGCTTCAACTGGATCGGCCCGACCGAAGTGATCGACAACCTGTCTTGGAACGCCGTTCCCGCGCCGTCGTCGGCGGGCGTGCTCGCCCTTGCCGGTATTTTCGGTGCACGGCGTCGTCGCGCCTGAACTGGTTCCCTCGTCTCACTCCTTCTCAATCAAGTCGGCCCGGCGCTGGCGCGTCGGGCCGGCATTCAGCCCCACACGCACAAACAGCCGCGAGCGTCCGCTCGCACGGAGATCATCATGACTCGTACTCGCTCTGTGGCCGCTCTTCTCTCGGCGCTCATCACGTCCGCGGTGTGGGCTCAGCCCACCCTCGTTGTGACCGGGATGATCTCGGAAGACATGACTTCCGACGGACGCGGCGTGATCGGCTCGATCTACAACGCGGCGGTCGGTCGGTACTACATCACCCGCTACTTCCTTGGCACGGGATTCGACAACACCGGCGGCGATTGGGAAGACGGGCGCACCCGCGCTTCCGACGACGGCACGATGATCGTCTGGGGCACGCGGAACCGCGAGGGAATGGGCGGCCTGCCTACCAGCGGCAACACGCCGCACCTGTGGAACCCCGCGACGGGTGTCGAGAACATCGGCACGCTGCCGAACGGCAACAAGTGCGACGCCTTCCAGAACAGCGCCAACGACATCTCGGCCGATGGGCGTTATGTCGTGGGCGGCTCGTACACCGAACGTTTGTGCGGTCCGTATCGCGCGTGGGTCTATGACACCATGACCGGCGAGTATGAAGTCCTCCCCGTGAGCGTGGCGCAGGACGGCACGACAGCCCGGGCAACGCGCGCCGATTCGATCAGCGCCGACGGCACGGTGGTCATCGGTTACGACGAGAATTTCAGTGATGACCTTGGGTACAGCGCGCGACGGGCCGTGGTGTGGCGCAAGGTTGCGGGTGTCTGGGAACAGATGCTGATCGATCCCTTTGGCGGTGAGCTTGTCGCGATCTCGGCCGATGGCGCCCACATCGTCGGCCGCTACAGCGAAGATGCGATGAACCTCGTCTTCGGGACCACCTCGCGCCTTCCCGTCCGCTGGAACTGGGACGGGAACGAGTGGGCCCCGCAGAACCTTGGCGGCGACGTGTCGATGATCCCCTACGCCATGAGTGCCGACGGCGGCACGGTCATCGGTGGGCAGGGCTATGGCTTTATCTGGCGCGCGGACATCAATGGCGGCGTCGCCATGGAGCTCAATGCGTACCTGAGCACGCTCGGATGGTCGATCCCGGACATCTCGCTGGCCAGCTACTTCGGCATGGCGGGGCTAGGCGTCAGCGCCGACGGGACCAAGATTCTCGCGTCGTTCCTCGACGAGCGCGACCCGTGCCTGATGACCGGTTTCTCGGGCATCATTGACCTCACGGGCGCTACGCCCTGCGAGCCGGTGCGGATAAATCTCGATCCGCTCTCTCAGGTGACCACCGCGCCCGATCAGGGCTTTGGCAACACGTTCAACGTGTTCGCGTCGGGTTCGGGGCCGCTGAACCATCAGTGGCAGGAGGAAACCTCGCCCGGCGTATGGACCAACCTTGTCGACGACAATTGCTCCAAGGTCCTTTCCAAGGACTTCGACATCAAGGGCGCCACCACGCCGCAGCTTCGCATCGGGCGCAAGACGCCCAGCAAGTGGGGCGGCACGTACCGCTGCGTCGTAACGGGCGTGTGCGGGAGCGTGACCAGCGCTCCGGCGACGCTCAAGCTCTGCTCGCCCCCGGGCGTCGCGGAGCAGCCCCAGGATGTCAGCGCCGCGTTGGGCGACACGGTCGCGTTCGATGCGATGGGCTCGGGCGGTGGGCTTTACTCGTTCCAGTGGCGTCGCAACGGCACGCCGCTGGCCGATGGGCCGACGGGCACGGGCTCGATCGTGACGGGCGTTGACCTGCCCACGCTCCGGATTGCGGGCGCTTCGGCGGCGGACGTCGCGGCGTACGACTGCGTGATCACGACGATCTGCGACAGCGTGACGACCGCCGAGGCCTCGCTCACGATGTGCCTGTCCGACTTCGACCACAACGGCTTTGTCAACGGCGACGATTACGACGCCTTCGCGACCCTCTTCGACATCGCCGACCCCGGCGCGGACATCAACCACGACGGCTTTGTGAACGGCGATGACTACGACACGTTTGCGTCGGCATTTGATGCGGGGTGCTGATCGCGCACGCCGCGAGCATCCGCCTGCGGTTTCCCGCGCGATCGCCTGTGGCGGCGCGCGTTTCGATTGCACCCTTTCAGGAGAGACGGAACCATGAACGCTTGGGTATTGAGCACGGTCATCGGCACGGCGGTCTGCGGCATCGCCGGAGCAACAACAGTCAAGGTCGAAGTCGTCGGCTCGGTCGACTTCAACGGGATCCGCACGGGCGAGTTCGGCGGCATCCCGTCGGGGGCGCCGGCGTCGATGAGCTTCCTTGTCGACTCGAACAACTTCACCAACGGCACTTTCTTTCCCACGCGCGGGTACGCGATCGACCCAGCGTCGTTCGTGCTGAACATCGGCGCGGAGTCGGCGAGCATGCTCCAGCCTTATCCCAGCGGCGAAACGCCGTACTTCGTGATCCGCGACAACGACCCGGCCGTCGACGGATTCCTCCTGGCCTCCGATCCCGACGCCGGCTGGCCCAACGGTGTGTGGACCGATTCGCCGGCCCGGTTCGATCCCACCTTCCACGCCCTCTTCCACGCGACCTACGGAGGGGACAAGTTGGCCTCGCTCGACATCATGCAGGCGCTGGGAACCTACACGTTCGACGGGCTCACGGTCTTCAACTGGGGGCTCGACGACGCGGGCAATCAGCCCCTGGGGTTGATCTTCGATTCGTTCACGATTTCGGCGATTCCGGCGCCGGGCCTCGCGGTGATGCTGGGCATCCTGCCGCTCGCGGCGACCCGGCGACGCGGTCGTTGAGCCGCGCGAGTTGCGCGTGCCTTCAAGTGATTGACCACATCGAGCCGGGCTCGCGAGCCCGGCTTTTCGATTGGTCATCCCCGGTCATCCCGGAGCAGGATGTTCTCCGCGACGGCGCATTGAACGCGGAGCCGCGCTCAGGGTGCGCCGAGGCCCAAGATACTCGGCACTGGTCGCCTCGCGCGGGGCGATTTCGTGGCCGAATCACCGGCAAGTCCGAAGCGCACGGGGGACGATGTTCGTGGCGATGCAGCCCGACCAGAGCGCTGGCCTTGGTTGGGCCACTCGCCGTTGGCAGCGCGATCGTCGCCTGCGGAAACCAGGGAACAAGCCACTCACGATCACGGGGTCATCATGAACATCCGCACACTCTGCGTCGCATCGATCATGGGCGTGGCCGCACAGTCTCTCGCGGGCTGCGCAAACGCATCAAGCCGGCACTCGGATCGCGCCGACACGCTCGCGGACGCACAGGTCGCCTACGACCGCCTGATCGCGCAACATCCCCTGGCCGCGACGCTCGCGAAGGACGCCAAGGGCGTGCTCGTGTTCCCGAATGTCCTCAAAGCTGGTTTCGTCCTGGGCGGGTATCACGGCACGGGCGCTCTCCGGAAAGGCGACGCTTTCGTCGCTCGCTACGGCACTACCGGCGCTTCGTACGGCCTGCAGGCCGGCGTGCAGAAGTACTCGTACGCGATGTTCTTCATGAGGGAATCCGACCTCGCCTACCTCGACAGCTCGTCGGGATGGGAGGTGGGTGTCGGACCGTCGATCACCGTGATCGATCAGGGCATGGCGTCGTCCACGACGTCGACCACGGCGCGCGAGGGTGTGTATGTCATCTTCTACGACCAGAAGGGGCTGATGGCGGGCCTCGGCATCCAAGGTTCCAAAATCACGAAACTCGATTGACGCGCAGACGCCCGTCGCGTCGGGGCGACGAATCCAACCGCATGGTTTCAAGGCGGTCGCGACGTCAGGTGTACCGCAGGACGACCGCGGTCATGTCGTCGTCCTGCTCGCGCCCCTGCGAATGCGCCCGAACAGCCTCGTCGATCGCGCGGATCATCTCCGCAGAAGTGGCCCCCGCGTTCGCGCGGATCACACCCTCAAGGCGCTTAATTCCGAACAGTTCCTTCGTGGCTGACTGCGCCTCCATGAAGCCGTCGGTCAGCAGCACGATCGTGTCGCCCGGGCTCAGCGTGCGCTGCTGCACGGGCGTGTAGCGTTCGTCGTCGGCAATGCCCAAGGGCAGGCCCTGGCCGTCGAATCGTTCGATCTCCTTGCTCTGGGCACGCCAAAGGAAGCTCGGGCCGTGCCCCGCGGAGAGAATGTCGACGGCGCCGCTGGGGCTCGCGACCACGACGGCCATGGTGATGAAGCGACCGCTCGTGAGGTCGCGGCTGATCAACTCGTTGACCGAATCGAGAAACTGATCCGCGCCCTGCATGGTCGGCGTGATGGCGCGGCAATACGCACGGCAGACCGCCATCACCAGCGCCGGCCCGATGCCGTGCCCCGTCACATCGGCGATTGCGATGATCACCCGTCCATCGGGGAGCGGCTGCCAGTCATAAAAATCTCCGCCCGTCTGGGTTGCGGGGCGTGACATCCCCGCGACATCGAATCGATCCAGCTTGGGCGGCTGCTTCGGGAGCAGCCCCTGCTGGATGGTGCGTGCGATGTCGAGTTCATGCTCGACGCTTCGGAGTTCCGCCGCGGTGCGCTCGGCCTGTTCGGCCTCGGTGACCGCAACGCGGATGGTCTCGCGGAACAGCTTCGCCACGCCTGCGGCGGCGAATCCCGTGACAAGCAGCAGCAGGCCGTACGACGCGAGCAGCGGGATCTCACCGGACTCAGCGTCGAGAGCGCCCCGCATCACGGTGCTGGCGACCATCGCCCAATGCCCGAGCGCGGCCGCGATACCGAGCGACAGGCACACGCCGGGCCTCAGGCGAAGCGTCGACAGGAGGATTGTGAGCGGGAGCACCAGCATCACGGGCGCGGTGAGCCCCGCGACCATCCCCCGCGACGAGCGCAGATGCGTCGCGAGCATCATCGCGAGCGGGATGAGCAGGTCAAACGCAGCGCCCCAGGGGAAGCCTGAGGAACGGGGCTTGGCGCCGGACACGATGGCCCGATTCACGCGCCAGAGGCCGAACGCATTGATCGCCATGACGAAAGCAAGCCCGCCGAAGACGATGAAGAAATCGGAGCTATTCGACGCCACGGAATCGCCGATCAGGCGGCGGACAATCCACGCGCCCAGCATCAGCGCGTAGCACGCGATCATCAGGCCGAATCGCCAACGCTCTGAGATGAGAAGGCGCGACTGAAACGTCGGGCTGGAGGTGAACGAATCGCCACCGACCGCGGCGGCGCTTGGGCTCGTGGATGTCGTTGAGGCTTTGGTCATTCCAGATCAGCTTGAACGCGCAAGCGGAGTGTGTTCCCCATCGGATGCGAGACGGATACGGTCCGACGCGAGCACTCAGGCGTGCGCACCGGCGGGCGCGGTGGCTTCCGGGGCCTTGGGCTTCACACCAAACGCCTTTTCCGACACGGCCTGGATCACGACATACAGCACCGGCGTGAAGATCAGGCCGAGCGCCGTGTTGCCGATCATACCGAAGAAGACCGCAGTTCCGATGGCCTGGCGGCTCGCCGCGCCCGCGCCGGTGGCGATCATCATCGGGAGCACACCCAGGATGAACGCCAGGGCGGTCATCAGGATCGGGCGCAGTCGCTGACGCGATGCCTCAACGGCGGACTCCACGATGCCCTTGCCCTGCTCGCGATAGGCCTTGGCGAATTCGACGATGAGAATCGCGTTCTTTGCGCCCAGACCGACGAGGAGCACGAGGCCGACCTGCGTGTAGATGTTGTTGTCCATGCCACGGTACATGAGCCCGCCCATGGCGCCGAGCACAGCGAGCGGGATGGACAGAATGACCGAGAGCGGAACGAACCAACTCTCATACAGCGCCGCGAGGATGAGGTAAACGACGAGCAGCGCCATCGCAAAGACGATGATCGCCTGATTTCCCACGAGCTTTTCCTGGTACGACAAAGCCGTCCACTCGTAGGTCATGCCGGCCGGGAGCTTGGCGTCCGCCATGCTCTCCACGACATTGAGCGACTCGCCCGAAGACACGCCGGGCGCCGCCTGTCCCTGCACGACCGCCGCCGGGAAGATGTTGTACCGAATGACTCGGTCCGCGCCCATCGTCTCGCGCACGCTCATGAGCGAGCCGAGCGGCACCATGCTCCCGTCGGGCTTGCGCACGTCCAGGCGGAGAATGTCCTCGGGCTTCGAGCGGAACTGGCTGTCCGCGGAGACGTTGACCTGCCACGTGCGCCCGAACAAGTTGAAGTCGTTGACATACGCGGAAGCGAGGTAGCCCGACATCGTCGAGAACACATCCTGGAGCGGAATGCCGAGCTTCTTGACCTTCTCGCGATCGACATCCGCGAACAACTGCGGCACCGCTGGGCGGAACGCGCTGTTCACACTGCTGAGCTTGGACTGCGAGTTGCCGTCGACGACCAGACCCTGCACGACTTCTCCGATCGCCTGGCGACCCAGCCCTCCGCGATCCTGGAGTCGGAGGTCAAAGCCCGAGGCGGAGCCCACGCCGTCGACCGCGGGAAGCGAGAAGACCAAGCACAAGCCATCGGGAATCTTGGACGTCCTCTGGCGCAGATCGGCCATGATGGTGTTGAGGTCTCGCCCCTTGGGCAGGCGTTCTTCCCAGTCCTCAAGGCCGATGAAGAACATGGCGTAGTTGGAGCCGTTGTTGTTGATCATGGAGAAGCCGGGGAGCGCCGTGAAGTTGCGCACGCCCTCGGTCTCGCCCAGGATCTTCTCGACCTGCTGGACCGCGGCGAGCGTTCGCTCCTGCGACGCCGCATCGGGCATCCACACGTCGATCATGACCATGCCGCGATCTTCGAGCGGAACAAAGCCGGTCGGCACCTTGGTGAAGGTCCAGCCGATGCCGAACACGCACGCGCCGAACCCGGCCAGCGTAAACGCGACGACAGCGGGATGAACCAGGAGCTTGATCAGTCGCGCATAGGCATGGGCAATCGCGTCGAAGAACGCGTTGAACCAGCGGACGAGGATGAAGGGCTTGTGCCCTTCCTTGTGGGCCTTGAGGATGACGCCGCAGAGCGCGGGCGTGAGCGTAACAGCGCACACGCCGCTGAAGAACGTGCTGGCGGCGATGGTGAGCGCGAACTGGCGGAAGAGCTGCCCGGAGATGCCGGGGAGGAACGCCGTGGGGATGAAGACCGCCATAAGCACCACAGTGATGCTGACCACCGGCGCGAGCACTTCCTTCATCGCCTTGATCGTGGCTTCCTTGGGCGGGAGGTGGGCCTGCTTCATCACGGCCTCGACGTTCTCGACCACGACGATCGCGTCGTCGACCACGATACCGATCGCGACTACCAGCCCGAAGAGCACGGGCATGTTGACCGAGAAGCCCATGAGCTTGGCGAAGAAGAACGTGCCGATGATCGAAACAGGGATCGCCAGCATCGGGATCACCGAGAGGCGGAGGCTCCCCAAGAACACGACAACCACCGCGAGCACGAGCACGAGCGCCTCGATGAACGTGTGGAACACGCCCTCGATCGCCGAGAGCACGAACTTCGACGTGTCGTACACGACCTCGAACGACAGCCCTTCGGGGAGTTGCGCGGCCTTGTCCTTCAGCAGCTTCTCGATGTCCTTGGCCACCTGCACCGCGTTGCCGCCCGGCGCCTGGTACACAACCATCGCGGCGGCGGGGATGCCCTTGTAGCGTGCGAGCAGGTCATAGGACTTGCCGCCAAGCTCGACCCGCGCCACGTCCTTCACGCGTATGACACGGTTCCCCTCAGCCCGGACGATGACTCGCTCGAACTGGTCCACGCTCGAGAGCCGGCCGAGCGTGGACACGTTGTACTGAAATGCCTGCCCCGTGGGCACGGGCGGCTGACCGATCGAGCCCGCCGCCACCTGCACGTTCTGCTCGCGCAGCGCCGCGATGACGTCCATGGTGGTGAGATTGCGGGCCTTGAGCTTCTCCGGATCGAGCCACAGGCGGATGCCGTAGTCCTTGACCGGGAAGACCTTGGCGTCGCCGACGCCGGTGATACGCTTGATCTCGTCGAAGACGTTGATGGTGAGGTAGTTGGCGATGAAGAGGTCGTCGTATTTCTTGGACGCCTCGGCGTCCTTGGGCGTGAGCGAGAAGACGGTGATGACGTTTGAAGACACTCGATCCGTCGTCACGCCGTTGCGCTTCACTTCCTCCGGGAGCTTGGGGAGCGCGATGTTGACGCGGTTCTGCACGAGCACCGAGGCAATGTTGATGTCGGTGCCGAGCTCGAACGTGACCTTCAGGCTGTACGAGCCGTCGCTGGTCGACGTGCTCTCCATGTAGATCATGCCCGGCACGCCGTTCACCTGCTGCTCGATGGGCGAGGCGACCGTGTCGGCCACCACCTGAGCGCTGGCGCCCGGATACATCGTCGAAACCTGCACGACCGGCGGCGTGATGTCCGGGTACTGGGCCACCGGAAGCGTCGGATAGGCTACCAGCCCGAGCATCACGATCAGGATCGAGATCACCATCGAAACGATGGGGCGTCGAACCGGAAACTCAGCGAGCATTCGGGATCACTCCTCAGCGGCCCGCGGCGGGCGCCTGCAGCATCTTGGGTGTCACCTTCGAGCCCGGACGCGCCTTCAGCACGCCCAGAACGATCACGCGGTCGCTCGGGGCCAGCCCGTCCTCCACCACGCGGTCCGATCCATCGAGCACGCCGATCTTCACGCGGCGGGCCTCGACCTCGTCCTTTTCGTTCAGCACCATCGCGAAGCGCCCCTGCTGGTCGCTCAGGAGCGCCGATTCGGGCACGACGAGCGACTTGCGGGTGGACATGGGGAAACGCAGCCGCGCGAACAGACCCGGCATCAGCAGTTCATCGGTGTTCTCGAAGCGAGCGCGAACGCGGAGCGTGCCGGTCTGGGAGTTGAGCTCCGGCGCCACGTAATCAACCCGCCCCGGGAACCGATAGACGGCCTCGTTCGACAGTCCCAACTCGCACGTCCGCTGCTTGGCCTGCTCGGGCTCAGGACGCTCCGGCTTGCCGGCCTTGGCCTCCATCGCCCGCACGCCCAGCACGTCCGACTCGCTCACGTCGACCGACACGTACGCGGGCACCGACTGCACGATCGTCGCCAGGAGCGTCGGCTCGCCGCGACCCACAAGATTGCCCACATCGATTTTCGCGATGGTAATGCGCCCGTCGATCGGGGCCGTCACCTTGCAGTATTCGACGTTGAGTTTCGCGGTCGTGAGCTGCGCCTGGGCCTGGATCAGGTCCGCCTTCACCACGTCGCGCTTCGCGGCCTTGATCACCGCGTCGATCTCGGGGCCCGCACGCTGGTCGGCCAGTTCACGCGCCAGGCGAGCGTCGTTCTCCGCGCCCTCCAGCGCCGCTTCCTGGGCCCGCACCGCGGCCTGCGCCCGATCCACCGCCGCCTCGTACTCCCGCTTATCGATCTCGAAAAGAAGATCGCCCTTCTTTACGCGCTGACCGGCCTGGAAATGCTGCCGCTCCAGGAATCCCTGCACCCGCGCACGAACATCGACGGACTCCGCCGCCTCGATGGTGCCCGTGTAATTCAGGTACGCGATCACCTCACGCTCCGCCGGATTGGCCACGACCACCTCGGGCGGCGGAGGCGGCGCATACACGTTGGCCTCGTCCTTCTTCTTGCAACCGGACGAAAACGCCAGCAGCGCGACCAACGCGCCCGCGCCGATGCTCGCCGCGGTCCGCCCGCGGAGGTTCTGAGTGCTCTGCATGACTGCTCCGTGACTTTTCACTTTTCAGCCCCCGAAGTCTCGTTGCCATCCGGCCGCTTGAAGCCCAGGTCCTTGCCGTGATCCCAATCGGGATTCAGCACGTTGCCCCAATCCGTGCGCTCACGCATGCGTTTGGAAGTGGCCTCGTCGACAAACTCGTGCCCCTCGCGGATCTCCCACCCGCCGCCCAGCGAGCGGTAGGTCCTGACCGCGCCCAGCGCGATCGCGGCCCTCGCGACGACCAGGCTGTCCTGCTGCTGCACGAGCGCCGTCTGCGCGTTGTTCACGCGGATGAAATCCACCGCGCCGGCCCGATACTGGATCAGCGACAACTCCGCGCTGCGCTTCGATGCGTCGACCGCCTCCGTCAGGAACGCGGATCGCTCCTTGGAACGAAGGAAGTCCGACAGCCCTGCCTCGACGTCCGACGCCGCCTTGAGCACGGTGTTGCGATACGCCGCCACCGCCTGCTCGTACTGTGCGTCCTGGGCCCGGATGTTGTTCTCGACACGCCCGTAGTTGAGGATCGGCCAGTTGACCTGAAGCCCGATGAACCCCGCGAACGAGTTGCTGTCGAAGATGTTGCCCAGGTTGGGGCGACGCACACCCTCGAACGTGCTGCTCGCAAAGCCCGTCGAGCCCGCGATCGCGATGCTCGGATAGAGATCGGCGGTCGCCTGGCCAATCCGAGCGCTCTGGGCCGCGGCAAGACGCTCCGCAACTCGCACGTCAGGACGCCGGCGGAGCAGTTCCGCCGGAACCCCCGCGGCGATCTGCGCCGGCATCTCCGGCAGTTGGCGCGCGGCGCCGTTCGCGGGCGAAAGCTCCGCGTCCAGTTGCGAGGGGGTCTGCCCCAGGAGCACGCAGAGCGCAAGCTTGGTCTGCTGCAAATCGTTCTCGAGCTGAGGGACCAACGCCTGCGTGTTCGCGAGCGTCGCGCGGGCCGTCGAAACGTCGAGCTCGGAGACCGCGCCGGCCTTCAACCGGGTCTGGGTGAGCGTCAGCGTCTCCGCCTGCAACGCCGCGTTGGCGCGTGCATAAACAATCCGCTCCTCCAAGGAGCGGACAAGAATGTAGTTGGCGGCCACGTCGGACACGAGCGAGACAGCAATCGCGTCGTAGTCGGCGACGGTCGCGAGCAGCTCCGCGTCGGCGGCCTCGATGCCGCGCCGGAACTTACCCCAGAAGTCAAGCTCCCACGCCGCCTGCAGGCCGATCTGCGCGTCGGAGAACGCGGTCTCGGTGCCCGTGCCCGCGGCGTTGTAGCTCAGCTGGCGGTTGGCGATGCCGCCGAACACCTCCTGAGACTGCGCGAAGAACCGCCCCACCGCGATGCCACGACGAGCCCGCGCTTCGATCACGCGGAGCCCCGCGGACTTGATCGAGAGATTCTGCTCATAGGCCTTCTGCACAAGGGCCGAGAGCGTCGGATCCTTGAACGTCTCCCACCAGCGAACGCTCGCGGCGTCCGTGGGAGTCGCGGTCGCGGTCTGCGACAGCCACGCGTCGTTGACCGGTGCCTCAGGCTTCTGATAGTCCGGCCCGACCTTGCAGCCGGCAAGAATCGGGAGAATCGCGATTCCGCTGGTCGCCAGCGACCGGCGCCACGCGCGGGTACCGCGGCGAGCCGCTCCCTCGTCGCTCGCCCCAAGGCCCGAAGTGCTCTGCGATTTCATTGCCACGCTCCACAAAGTCTCACGAGAGGCCACATCGCCCCGCGGCCCGACGGCACGGCACGGTTTGTCCGTGAGAGGTGTACCACAATTGACGTGCGCCTGCGCATTTTCCATCGGCCACGCACACGAGCGCCAACGGGGCACGCGTGAGATCGAACAATCATGCCCACATCAGTCTCCCAACGCGATCGTCAGTCCAACGAGCACACCCCCCAGCCCCACCATTCCGAATCCCGTCAGCCATGGTTGACGACCCGCGCAGCGCCCGAAGGCATATCCGGTCATGATGAGCATGGCCAGCGCGATCGCATTGGAAACGCGCATCGCGGGCCCAACGCTCGACATCACAAGAAACGGCACCACCACGGGAAACGTCGACAGGAACACCCAGAGAAAGACAGACATGCCCCCCAGCCCCTCGTCGACCCCCTCGGAACGCAGACGGTCACGCACCGACGATCGAGCCTCAACGACACGAACACGGACTCCGCCCGCGGTCAGCTCGCCGGCCAGATCCGCGAGCATGTGCGCGCTGTGCATGTCAACGTACGGGGTCGCGGAGAGGTCGAGGACGACAAGCCCCGGCGGCTCGCGCTCGGCCCGCACCCGGCCCAGGATCGTGTCCTGCACATAGTCCATGTTGAAGTACAAGGCCCGATTCGGGCCGGAGGACCATCACGCCGGGAATCTGCTCGTTGTCGGGGTGGCGATCTCGATCGGAGAACCGGCGCGAGCCCGGGATGCGCCCGAGAATCGCGACGTGCGGGCGCGAAGCACGTCGAATCAGAAGCACAACCGAGGGCGCACACGCGGCATCTCCCGCCATTCCCCTTGGTTGTGACGCGTCCACTTCGACCAGACGGGATTCCGTCTCTCACATGATCCCGCGATTGGTGCTGGCGTTCCTTGATCGAAGGCGCGGCAGGGCCTCGAGCGCCGCAGCAACGTCGAGGAGCCGGGGCCGGTGTAGAGATTCATCGTGACGCGAGGGCGGAATGGCGCATGGCGGCCGCGCGATTCTGCCTCGCGTGTTCGGAGCCTCGAGCGGTCTCGATCACGCAGCACGCACACCACTTTGTGTCGACGCGCGCATTTTCCGATGCACCTCGCTCTCACAGCACAGCGAACACGCGCAGGCGGACCCACCTGGCAGGCAAACAAGGTGCCCTTGGCACTCGGCTCGCCGATACCGATCAGTATCTCTCAGAGGGGTTAAGCGATCTCCGAGCTTCCGCGTAGAAGACCCTGGCTGCCAGCATGGCGCGCTTCGCCAATTCTTGGTGCAGGTCGCCGGGTTCCTCGCCGTCGATCATGCGTTCCCGCGTGTCGCTTGATGTCAGGAGCGACCTGTAGATCTCGAACGCCAAATCCATGAGCCGCATCGACTCGAACGCGCGACCAGGCTCGGGAGTGACTGGTCGACGAGCGATCTGGCCGCCCGAGTTCGCCAAACGAAGGGGTGGAGGTCCACCTGTCGAGTTAGCACCCCGCCTTTGTACCGGCCGCTGTTTGTCGCTCATGAACCACCAACCCCGCGGCTGGCAATCAGCGCCCCAAGCGCGGCCTTCAGCAACGCCAACTGAGCAAGCAGGTCGTCTCGCTCTTCGGTGTCAGACACGTACGTTTGCCAGCCTGACCCGCTGAGAATGTCGAGTAGTGCATCGATGTTCCCGGGCCACGCTTCGAGCGTGAACTGACTCAGGTTCTCGAGCAGGCCTTCTGACTCGAATCGATCAAGGCGCGCGTGCAAACAACTGGTGGCCGACGGAGTTGAATCACACGCTGGGTCGGTCGATTGGCACTGCATGATCGCGCAAAGGAGCTCGATGATGAGCCTCCATTCAAGCTCTTCGAAATCCGTCGGATCAACTGGCGTGGGGGCCGGGGGCTCCGCGGATGCGACACCCGTCCTGGCCAGAAGTACAGGGGCGGCCCGTCCGACTTCGTTCGATACTTCCGGGGCGACCACCAGAAGTCCCAAGCCTGTGAATCCAATAGGCAACCACCCGTGCCGAAGCATGGTAAACTCCCGAGCGACTGACCGATTCGCCAAGGAACGGGCGCCCGGTGAGTCTGTGGGCTAACCCACAAGGAACGCTCGGGGCCTGATGAGTGTGACGTGCGAGGGAAGGGAATGAGGCATCTCACTCACTCGGCAGGGCATGAGGAGGCCATATGGCGCACAATGCGGCCATCGGGGTCGATTGCAACGCGCACGGTGATTCTGGCGATGCGAGAGCGTCGGCGTTGCTCGCGAGGATTCGCGCGGGCGATCGGGAGGCGGCCGCCGAATTCGTGCTTCAGTTCGGACCGATTCTGCGACAGCGCGTGCGATCAAAGCTGACCGGGGGACTTCGTCGCCTAGTTGATTCGGCGGACTTGCTCGCGAGCGTTGCCCGACGACTCGATCGTGCGGTCGCGGAACGACGGGCGTGGTTTGAGACCGAGGCTCAGCTTTTTTCATTCGTGAACACGATCGCCAGCCGGATCGTCGTCGACAAAGCCCGAGTGCTGAATCGCCTCCAGAGGGCCGAATCACACGAAGCCGCTTGGGCTCGGTCGATGTATGCACGGATTGCCGACGCGGATCTTGGCGGCGATGCAGCCTTCGACACGGTCATCGAAGACGCGATGAGGGCTCTGGAGTCCGAGCGTGAGCGTCGTGTGCTTTCGCTGTGGTTGATGGGGATGAACCACAACGAAATCGCATTCGAGATGGACGCGAACCCAGCGGCGGTTCGTCAACAGTGGTGCCGTATCAGACAACGACTGGCTTCCGCGCTCGGAGACGAGCAAGCGGAGACCGCTCATGGAAAGTCGGGGGCCCCGAATGCTGCATAGAAAACCCGTTCATGAGGCATCCGATCAATTGTGTACACCAAGGCGAGCTCTCGAAGTTGATGCGGCACCAGGCCGCCTTGCTGACGACTGTTGGTGCGATGGCATGGCCGAACTGATCGAGTCGGTCTCGGCCGAGGGTATTGAACTCGATCTCAACGCCGTGCTCGCCCGGATTCCCGAAGCGGACAGAACCGACGCTGTTGTGGATTCGGCGATTCGCGCGATCATGGCGGCGGCGCGACCTTCGCAATCGTTCCCGGCTGCAACGAAGCAAGGGATCGCTCAACTTCTGATCGAACGATCGCCGCACCTTGCCTCCAAGATCCGTCTGGCGGTCTTGCTTGATGAGGCACTGAACACCGATGTGGTCGAACCGCTTCGGGCCTCCGCCGAAAGCCGCTTCGAGCGTCTGCCCGCTGAATTTGGCCCGGTTTGGGCCAACAACGAGCAGCGGTACTTGCTGGTCGAACGCCTATTCGGCGGCCGACGATCCGACACATTCCGGGCCATCGATCGCGCGAGATCGGACGGGGCTCGCGCTCACATGGTCGTTGTGAAGATGCTGCCCCCCGAGGACCAGATCGGAGTGCAATGGACGCTCTCGGAGGCCTCACGGCTCGCTCGCGTTGAGAGTACGAACGTCTGCCGCGTCGTGGACGCCGGTACCTCAGAGGGCATCGCGTACCTTGTCACGGACTTCATCGCGGGACCAACACTCGCGGATTTCCCGGCACTCGCTGCATTCCCCATGGAAGCGGAACGGGCGGTGGGGATTGTTCTTGAGGTATGCCGCGGCCTGAGCCTGGCGCACAGCGTCGGGGTCAGACACCTGGACATTCACCCCGGCAATGTGGTGATGTCCGGCTCTGGGAGTGCGGTGCTCGTAGACTTCGGGCTGGGAGTTCATGCCTCGACTTCAAACAGTCAGGCCACGACGGGGCATTCATGCGGAGCGCCGGGCTTCATCGCGCCCGAAATTGTTGCTCATTCCAAATTCGGGAAGGTTGATCTTGTCGGTGCGGATGTTTATTCGGTTGGTGGGCTGCTGCTCTGGTTGCTTACGGGAAAAGCGCCGAACGGGGAGAGTGTCGAAGAAGCGGAGTCGTTCGTTGCCAAGCTGCAGAGTGAGGCTCCCGCTGCGACCTTGCTGCCTCCGGGCGTCGAGCGCATGGGCTTGGACGACGATCTTGGGAGCATATTGCGACGAGCGTTGGCGGTTGATCCCGCGAATCGATACACCTCGGTCGCGTCGCTCGCGTTCGACTTGGACGCGTGGAGGCGGCACGAGGCGATTGCATGGACTTCCCCGACTTCTCTCCATCGAGCTCGACTTGCCGTTCAACGAACCTCGCCCGCGAAGCGTTGGACGATCATGACTGCGGCTTCGCTGTTCCTCGGCCTTGTCCTTCTCTTGATCAGCCAGCAGTTCATATCTCTGCAACGGGAGCGGGACGCGGCGATTGCCCGCGCCGCCGCGAGCGATGCCGCCCAAGCCGCGGCTGAGGCGAACGCAAAGAGCGGGGAGATCGCAAAGCAGCAGCTTGCTCAGACGAGGAGTATTGGCAGTGTCCTCAAGATGATGGTTGACAAGCCCAAGCTCACGGCAGGTCCGGAGTGGATTCCGGCACTGGTCGCGCTGCGCGATCTTGGCGCAGGTATTGGCGACGACTGGAAGCTCACCCAGCAGTTGGCATACAGACGGATCGACCTATTTGAGCATGCAGAGCGACTCTTGCCTGATGACCCAGCCGACCCATCCGTCGAAGATGCAGCATTTGCAGCGGCACGTGGATCTTGGCTCCTTGAGTCCGATGTTCAGGATTGGCAACGCCGCGCGGTCGAGAGTCTTGGCCGCGCCAGCACCATCGTCGCCGCCTTGCTCCCGCCAAATGAACGATTCAGGCGGGCCGTCGAGTATCGGTACAACGTCGCGAAGGTGATCGCGTCCGATGGTGATGACTCCCGAGCGGCGGAAGCCTGTAGGGTCGCGCCCGTGAAATCTGCGCAGCTGCCAGCAATCGTTCAGAGTCGGCTTGATGCCGCGCTCCATCGGGCATCGGCACAACCCGTTGGCCCGGAGTCTCGATAGCCATCATTCCGCGCGGGCGGCGAGCAGCCGCGCCAATTCAAAGGACCGATCTTCGAGTATGCCTGCTTCGGCCCGCTCCAGGTCCAGGGAAGGCCGAGCTCTTGTGGTTCTTGCTATGGGGCAATTGGTTTACTCTTCGTCTGCTGCATCCTCGCCCGCTCCTTCCACTCGTTCGTCTCTCCTCTCATCGCGACCGTGTCGAGCATGGCGGCGGTGCGTTCGTCGGCCCTGCTCGCGCGCAGGTCGCCGCCGCCACTCGCACCGGGAGCGCGGGCGGGCGTGCCAAGCAATCCGGGCGGTGGCTCCTAAGCGGCGTGCTCAGGTGCGCCTGCTGCGGTCAGCCGCTGTGGGGAATCAACAATCGCAAGGGCCGGATTGCGGGCCGCAAGGACGTCGTGACTCCGTACTACATCTGCGCCGGGCGAGCTCGCTGCGGAAAATCGATCTGCCCTGTGCCGTCGCATGTGCGTGCGGACGCGCTCGAGGCGTGGGTGCTTGCCAAACTCCAAGAAGTGCTTCGCGCCGATGACGAGGGCGTGACCGAGGCGATCGATCGCTTTGTACGTGGCGTTCGTGACCAACGCGGCGCCATGGTCGACACCGGGCCATTGCGACGGGAATGTGCTCAAGTCGAGGCGACCGCGGATGCGCTGGTCTTCGGGCTCGACCCGACGAATCTCGCCATGATCAACACGCGGCTGACCAAGCTCCGCACGCGCAAGGAGGATCTTCAAGAACAACTCCGCTCGGCCGAGCGCCAGAGCGAGGGCGTGGACGAGGCGGCACTTCGGCGACGGGCCACCGAGCGGGTCACCATACTGGGAGAGATTTGCCGGGGTCGTCGGGACGAGCGTGCCCGCCAGGTTGTCGCGTCCTACGTCGACCGAATTGTCGTCGACCCGCGGGACCGCACCGGGGTCCTCGTCCTCGTCCTCGCCGGGCCCGAGACGGCGACCTCCCTAAGCGAAACCGACCCGCCATTCGGCGGGTCGGCTGCAGAGGTAATAGTGGGCGCGTAGCGGTAACCCGACGCGATAGAGAGACCAACATAGACATAGCGGCGGCGCGACACAGTCTGGGGGTTCGATCCATCGGATGACCGGCGGTCGGGAGGCTGCAGAGACCGGTTTTAAGCGTCCCAGAGGGGTTCTCGGGCCGCGATGTCCCGTCGGGCGATTATGGAGCCCGTAACCGCGAGGTCGCGACACGAACCGATGCACAACACCGTTCCGCCGCGTGGACGGCTCCGATTCCTACGATGCTTCAATGCTGGATTTGCCGTTGACCCAACCCAAACCGATGCCCTTGCCCGACCGTGCCCGGTGGGTCCGGATCGGTGCCTGGTGCACGGTCTTCACCCTAGTGTGGAACGTCGCGGAGGGCGTGATTGCTGTTTGGGCTGGCGACCTCGCAGATTCGGTCGCGCTGGTGGGGTTCGGGATCAACTCGTTCATCGAGACCGCCAGTGCGGCAGTGATCGCGTGGCGACTTCTGGCGGAGCGTCATGGTGATGCGGCTCGGTCGGCGATGGTTGAGCGGCGCGCGGGAAAGTGGATGGGCGGCCTGCTCTACCTGCTGGCGGTCTACCTTGTAGCCGAATCAGGCCGACGCCTTCTCGGGGCGGGGCCGGAGGCGAGGGAAAGCACCGTCGGCCTCGTGCTGACCGCGGTGTCACTGATGGTGATGCCGGCTCTGTTTCTGCTCAAACGCCGCGTGGCGAAGGAGCTCAACAGCTCCGCCGTACGTGCCGACGGCATCCAGACCTTGGCGTGCTTCTGGCTGTCGGTGGCGACGTTTGTCGGGTTGGCCCTCAACGCGGCGCTGGGGTGGACCTGGGCCGATCCGTTGGCTGCGCTCGCGCTGGTTCCGCTCATCATTAAAGAAGGCAGCTCCGCGTGGCGGGGCGAGGGCTGTGGATGTTCGGGCGGGCATGCCTGTAAGGCATGAGCCCGGCATGGCGGTCACGATCAATCTTGATCCTGGGCCAACGGCGCGCACAGCCCGTCCGGCGATTGCATAGAGAGGGTGGAGCGACCCGCGACTTTCCACCCGACCAGATACCTGCGGTCCGGGTGATGAGGCTGTTTCGCGCCAAGTGGGCGCGTAGCAGTAACCCGACGCGATAGAGAGACCAACATAGACATAGCGGTGGCGCGACACATTGTGGGGGTTCAATCCATCGGATGACCGGTGGTCGGGACGCCGGAGAGACCGCTTTTTGCGTCTCTGAGGGGGTCTTGGGCGGGCATGCACAGTTTGGCGATTATGGATCGCTTAACCGGGAGGTCGTGTTCCGCACCGTTGAACAAGACCGTTCCGCCGTCAGGGGATGTTCTCCGGTTATGGACGGTTCGCCTGTGATTCGCAGAATGGCCCCCATCACGTCCGTCGGGGAGAGGCTGCTTGTGTCCAGAACCCGCTCGGAGGGCCGCGCGTCGCGCACCGCCTCGCTGTTGATCCGCATCGAGATGTCGATGTCCCGAAACCCGCCTGCCTCCCGATTGGACAATCTCTCGCGCAGCACGTCTTCGGCGGCGTGCAGGACGATCGCGCACGCACGCTTGCTTGGGCATTGGGCATGGAACTCGGTCAGAAACCCGTCGATCTTGTCGCCGCTAAACGTGTCGACCAAGATGACGGGCGAAAACCCCGAGCGAAGGAAGCCGGTAGCGAGCTGCGCCGAGAGCGTGAGGAGCTTCCGGTGCTCCGCCTGGTTGGTCCAGTCCACCGAGATCACCATCTGGCGAAGCGTGTCCACCTCGATGCGCACACCAGACGGGAAGTGTTGCGCGAGGAGCTTGGCCGCAGTGGATTTGCCAACGCCGGGAGCCCCCTTCAACAGAATCAGATCGGGGAGGTTGGGGTTCATTGGAACAGTGCCGCCTGGGGCTTGTTGCACGACATCTGTTTGCAGGGGAAGTTGCAGTCGCGCATCGCCCTCGACACCTCCGTCGAGCGCCGAGTGCACAGAATCTCCAGGATGTCCTGTCTCGCGATATTGCCGAGAGGCTCCTTGGCAATCGGGATCCTCCGATGGTCAAAGCACTTCACGACATCCCCGTTGGGGTAGATGCAGATGTTCTTGCGGGCAGCGCAGGGCGCGCCGTCCGCCGCCATCTGCGCCGGTTCAACGGCGTATGTCCAATTGTTCGCCCCGAAGTCCTGATAGAGCTGCACGTTGTGCCGAATGCCGCGTTCTTTGCACCACGCGGCCACCTTCGGAACCTCATCCTTGGACTCTTTCGACAGAACGGACTGGATGCGGAGCTGATCGCCCAGGATTCTGAGGGCCAGTTCAATCTTGGGCATCACGAGGTCGAAGGTCTGCGTACCCCTGAACTCGTTCCACTTCTCGCGATTCACCGAGTCCACGGAAATCACCAGCACATGCCCCTGCTGCTGATAACGTGTCAGGAACGCCTCGTCCAACCCCCTCCCGTTCGTCACCATCACCATCGGCACGCCCAGCCGGTGCGCCTCGTCGGCGATCTTCACGACGTCACGCTTGAACAGAAGCGGTTCGCCGCCCGTCAGCGTGACCTGATAGAGGTTGTGGTGCAGCCGTTCAAGGCATCGCAGAAAATGGGAAACGTCAAGATGCTGGTTCTTGGGCTCGGGACGTTCCCAAATCGCGCACTTCGGGCACCGGTCGTTACAGGCGTTCGTGATCATGTAGATCAGTTCGTTGCCCTTCACACCGTAAAAGCGACGGAGAGGCGTCTTGTACCACCGGTAAATGGACCACTCGATGGACTTCAGGGTGACCATCGGCACCAGCAGGATGGGGTTCTTCACCCTCCGGGCGAAGTGCCCCATCTCGCCGGCGTAGTCCCGAAACGCGCGTCCGATGCCCGGGCCCTTCATCCTCAAGTCGTAGATCAGGCTCATTCTTGTTGCCCTCAAAGATGGACTCGGACGCATCCCACATCAGGACCGTGTGTCCCTCGTACAGGGTCGCGCTGGAGCTCTTGTACTTCATGAACAGCTTGATGAAACGCCAGAAACCCGTGATGGTGCTTGAGTATCCGTAATCGTGCCACAGCTTGGCATCGGAGCAGAAGCCGATGCGATACTTGCTCCTGAGCCGTAGGCACAGATCCACGTCTTCGCCAGCTGCGTGCGGAAACCGCTCGTCGAACGGAAACTCCTGTGCTGCGTACGCCTTCATGCCGAAGTTCAAGGACGGCATGTACCAGAGTTCCTTCCGATCCGGGAGCAGCCACTTCCCGGCCAGAGTGCCGTTGATCTCGTGGTAGCGGTCCAGGAGCGTTGATCCCCAGGAGTATGTCATGCCGCCCGCAGCGGCGAAGTTGGTGACCGACAGGTAGCGGGCCATGTGGCCGTGCCAGTCGCGGTCGAGTATGCAGTCATGGTCAGTGAAGAAGATGAGTTCGTGGCCTGCGGCGAGCGCCTTGGTGACGGCGACATTTCTCGCCCGTGCAGGTCCGCCGTTCTTCTCCAAAATCATGTGATCAACATTATGGTCGGCCAGGGAATATCGAAGAGGGCTGGCGTCATCCACGACGTAGACGCGAGAGAACACCTTCGTTTGCTCACGAACGCTTTCGAGTAACCTATTTAGGCAATGCAAGTCCCATTTTGTGCGAAGATGGCACGGAATGACCAGGGCGCTCGACATCAAGCGGCAGTGTATCCGCGGCTGCACATCGATGGGGGCAGAACGCGCCGAAGTCCATTTGTCTTCAGTGTGGGGTGACAGCACCGACGCCGCAGTCGCCGTAGAATCTGATCCCGGGGCACGGTTATACCGCCGGCGCGCCCAAACCCGCACGGAGGCGGTCGGTTTCCCCTGCAACGCCTTCGTGACCCATGGTGCGCCACCCGACTGAACTTCTCCGAGTGCTGACCCGCCATTACCCGCTGCTCTCAGCGATGTGCCGAGAGAACCGGCGATTTGCATCCGATGCAGAGCTGGAAGCCTACTGCGCCGGGTTCATCGCTCCGGGTTCAAGTGCGGGGGCGGTGGCAGGCCGCCTGAGAGAAGCCGGAGCCGTGACGCAGGCCACCGGAGATTGGGCTCCGCCTCCATATCTAAGGGCCTTCCTCGCCGAGCTCGAGCAGCGCCACGCTCTGGCGAGCCCCGGCGTGGTCCGCGGGTGGATTGAAAAGCTGTCGGCACTGGCAGCAGCATTGGAACAACAAACAGGCACTCCCGTCGCGAGAGCCCGTGAAACCAACGCGGCACTTGTTGAACTCCTCGATGAGATCACGGACACGCTCGCGAGCATCGTGGGAACCGTCAGCAGCAACTGCGACCGAATCGGCGCGGAAGTCTCGCGGTACCGGGCCGAGGAGGACGCGAAGCAAATGCGGGCTCGCCTCGGACGGCTCATCAAACTACACGGCGACTACCTCGAGCCGGTGCTTGGCCTGATCGATATCGGTGGTGACTTCCACCGGGTTTGCGAACGCATCGCTGCTTGCTGTGCCACGGTCGGCGTCGACGCACACCTGTCTGTCGATTCTTCTGCGGGTCAGGTTGCGTTGACCACGGCGAGGGACGTCGTGTGGGTTCGGCGCGTCACCCTACGGCGAGCTCTTGAGGCGAATCGCGAGCTGGGGCCCCTGTGCGAGGCGGCGCTTCGTGAGACCACCATCGCCCGGGGCGTCAATCGCGCGCTTGCGGCTGTCTCCGGCGGCCGCTGGGAACTTCTCGACCTCGCCAACTCGCTCCAGGTGGTCATCGATCAGGACGGCCCGCTCGTTGCCGACCGCGCCGCCACGGCGTTTGCTGCGGTGGTACGGCAGCATCGACCGGAGCCACCGCCGTTGCTCGAGGAGACCGCACCCGCCCTGATGGAGGTGCCGTGGAGCGCCGCGACTCTGCTCGAGGAACTATGGCAAGCGGCTGAGGTCCCGGACACATTGGAGTGGGTCTGCGACCGCGTGGGACTCCGGACGGCGGATGTCCCGGCAGGGCTTCTCCACGATCTGCTCGAATCGGTGCCGGAGGGCTTTGTGGCGAGCGACAAGGCACGGGCCTATGCCTTCGAATCGGTGGAGGTCGAGGCTTGTATTTGGGCGTGGAGGGCACCCAACCGTGAGTGATGCTGACAACAAAGCGACATTGCCGCCACGTCTGGCTCCGGTGTTCCGCCTGCTGAGAAGCGGACGGCACCTGAGCCGAGAGGATGGTGCTGATTTCTTGGACCTCGACCGAAACGCCGAGCAGTATTCGCACCTGCTCTTGGGACTCGGGTACGAGCTTCGCCACCATGCCCAAGGCTTCTACTACCTCGAGGGCTCCGGCGCGGTACGGGCAGAGCGGATGAGGGCGGCGCTGGTCTTCCTTCTCATCCTCTTCCAGGATCTCGACGAGAAGAAGTTCCAGAGTGACGAGCGAGCATGGGAGCGGACGCTCCTCAGGCGAACGTTCCGCATCGCGGAGCTTCCGCACTTCCACACGGCTCAGCGCCGGGCCATGATGTCTGCTGTTGACATCGATGAGGCCGGGCTGAGCCGCGTCCTCCAATTCCTTGAGCGGCTGGGCGTCGTTCAAATGCTGCCCGAAGGCCAGTTCGGCTTCCTGGCACCGGTGCATCGCTTCATCGATCTGTGTGTTCGGTACGCCGAGGACGGCAACTGGGCGGACAAGTCTGGCGGCGACGAGCGCGTGCCGCCCGCGCGAGATCAATCGTTCGATGACGACGAGGAGGCGGTGCAATGACCGACTTCGGCGTCAGGCGGTTGGTGGCGATCAACAGCGGCGGCTACCGCTTCGCCGATATTGCCCTGGCGGGGCCTATCCATCTCGTTGCGCCCAACAACCGGGGGAAGTCGACGCTGGTCAACGCCCTCCAGTTCCTCTATGTGGACGAGCTTCGCGCGATGCGGTTTCCCCGGTCGGTCGACGAGACGCGGGAGCACTACTTCGGCAAGTCGCCCTCGTATCTGCTGTTCGAGTGCCACACCGCCGCAGGCCCACAGTCGCTCCTGGTCGTTGGCCGGGGCCGTGTCGCGGGCTCGGCATTCGCGAGATTCGTCTTCGCCGGCGGGTATCAAGCCGATGACTTCAAGGATCCCCAGGGGCGATTGGTTGAGTTCGACGTGCTGAAAGCACGCCTGGCCAACCGCTCGCTCCAGGAGGTCAAGCCGTCCGAGCTTTGGGAGACGCTGTGCAATCCGACTCGCCGTGGTCGGCCAGAGGAGAACGGCCATCGGGTCCCGCACATGGGGTTGCTGCCGATCCGAACACGTGAGGACTACCGCTCATTCCGAGAGGCGTACGTGCGGCTCCTGTCCCTAAGTGACATGAGCGCCGTGGAGCTACGCCAGCTGCTGATCGCCTGCCACGCAGCCGAGGTCGGCGACATCAAGCTCGACGTCGCCGCCGACTACCGCGACGAGTTCGAAAGGGCGGAGCGCACTGAAAGTCGGCTTGCCTTCCTGGACGCGGCCGGGCACCTGATCGACGATGGCGAGCGGGGTCGTGGTCGCGTCGAGACCAGCCATACCCGATTCCAGTCGAGTGCGCCGGCGGTGTTCGCTGATTTCTGTGGCCTCTCGGCCGCACTCCGCAATGGCGAGTCCATTGCCGCTCGAGAAGAGAAGACGCTCGACTCTCGCCAGGTTGATCTCAACGAAGCCCGAAGCGAGGCGTCGCGGCGCGAGGGCCGACTTCTTGGCGATGTTGAACGGATGGAGGCGGAGCGGACCGGTCTCGACGCACTCCACGCCAAGTGGTCGGCTTGCACGCCGGAAATGGTGCAGACCATGCGGGACAATGCCGATGCCGGCCGAGACCGGATCGCCGCACAGAGAGAACGGATCCGGCAGGCGGGCACATTCGATCTCAACGCGATGAAGCGCTCGGTCCAGTCGCTCCGCCATGACGCCGAGAGCCATGAACGTTCTCTTGCTAACTGGGAGAAGCAGCTTTCGGGATGGCTCACGAGTCACGGGGTCAAACCAGACACCATCGTCCAGGCGTTCAGCGTGCTCAATCCCGCGCTGCTGCGGCTCATCATCGGAACCGATGTCTTCGTCACCGATCCCGCGGCTCTGGTCGATCGGATCAACGTACTTGCCGAGCGGATCGAGGACGGTCAATACCAAGACGAGGTGGCCCGCGTCGCGGTGTCGTCGGTCAAGGGGCCTGACAAGGGAGACTTGAAGGATCCGGCCTCTGCCAGGGAGTCGCTGCGGATCGTCAAGGACCGCCTTCAGGAGGAACTCAAGAGGCTGGCCGTCGCCGAAGACTCCGGACGCGCGAGAGCGGAGCTTGCCGAGATGGAGCGCGAGCACGGCAACCTCGTGGCGCGCCTGGAAGAGCACGCTCAGTATCTGGCCCGGTGGCAAGCCCGTCCCGATCGTGATCGAGAACTAGCGACAGTGAGGGAGGACCTCGCCCGGGTGCGAGTCGATTTGGGTGGAGTGAGGGCAAAGGAAGAGCGGTTGGCTTCAGATCGACGCCGTCTTGCTGACGACATGCGGACCTGGCGGGCCGCGATCTCGGAGATCCAGGCTGCGGGCCAGAGATTCCAAGCCGCGTGCGACTCGGCGCAGTTGACTGTGCCGGTGGACACTGGCGATCCGGACCCGCAGGTGGAGATCGCGAGCCAAGACGTAGCCGGCCGGGTTGCGAGCTGTGTCGCAGGCCTCGATTCACTTGCCGGCGCTGCACGCGAACACCGGGCGGCACGAGAGGAAGTCAGGTCGATCCAGCGCCAGCTCACCAGGATGTCCCAGGAGCATGGCCAGCCCCAGTACTTCATCGGCGACGAGGACGCGGACTGGCTTGAGCTTCTGGAGGCACGGCGATCAACTGCCGAGCTCCATCAAGCGAACCAGCAGGCGTGGGATGCACTTTTCACAACCATCCGAGCCCGGCTCGACGCGCTGATGCGCGGCTACCGCGCCATCGGGAACGCCATCACCAAGCTCAACGCCGCGATGAGGCGGCATCGCGTGAGCAATCTGCGGGAAGTGCAGCTCGAAGTCGTCCGGCAGCACGAGGCGTGCGACCTGCTGGAGAGTCTCACGGGCCCCGACGGACTATTCGCCGACCGCGAGGCCTTAGACCGCGCCCGGGACAGACTGCGGCGCTGGATCAAGGAGGGCAAAGTCATCCGGCTTGACGACCTATTCGCCGTGCGCATCCGCGTGCAGAGCGTGGATGGCAAGTGGAGCGAGGCGAAGTCACTGGACGACATCGGGAGCACCGGCACGGGCATGACCGCGAAGGCCATGATCTTCATCCACCTGGTGCGTGCTGTCGTTGCCGACGAACGGTACCGCCTGCACTTCTACTTGGATGAGACGGGCCAACTCGACGACTCGAATCTCGCCGCGACCACGGCCCTGGCTATGGAGCGCGGCGTGGTGCCCATCACGGCGGAGCCTCGTGTCCGGGTCGAACCCCTTGCGCACCCGACTGTTACCGTGTACAGCCTCGGGCAGGAGCCCGACGGCCAGTTCTACATCGACAAGCGCCGGACGCTCCGGGCGGCGAAGCGTCAGTCAGAACAGGAGCCGACACCGGATGTCGCAGGTCCAGCGTAGATTTCTGCGAGCCCTACGCGACGGTCTGGACCGCGGGGTCCCGGCGTCCGCGGTTCCTGCCGCATGCGAGGGGATCGTTGCAGCACTGGAGACGTGCGGCGCGATAGAGCGCCGGCCAGCGGGCCGGGGCGAGCTCTTCCGGGTGCGCAGCGTTGAGGCATTCGGCCTCTTCGTATCCGAGCGTTTCCCGCTTGGTCTCGAAGATCCCGGAGACACTCCTTCGGACCGCGTGTCGGGTGTTCGGCTCTTCGGCGACGCGAAGGCCGCCCTTCGGGGTCGCTGTGAGGGTGTGTTTGTCCGATCCACAAAGTCCGGCACCTGCCTCGAGTCAGAATCCGGTCAACTCCTGCCCGTTGCGGAATGGACGTCCATCGGAGGCGTCGCAGCATTGACTCTTGAGGAATCGAGACATTGGCGATTCTCCGGCACGGTCGCAATCGTTGAGAACGCCGAACCTTTCTGGCAGTTTGAACGAGAACTGCCGGAAGCCGACCTAGCGGTGTACGCGGCCGGACGGCTCTCTGAACGGGTCGTCGGCTGGCTTGCCTCAGAGGGGATGCGCGGGTGCCGCTTGGTGCATTGGGGTGACTATGACCCAGTCGGCTGCATGGAGTTCATCCGACTCAGGGAACGTTGTGGTGACCGCGTGACGACGCATCTCCCGAGGCGGGTAGAGGATTTATTGCCGAAGTTCGGCAAGGCAGCGCTCTTGACCGACCAGATCGACATACTGACGGCGCTCCGCCGACTTGCCGCGCCGCCGGAGGTCGCGGCGCTTCTTGACATGTTCGACCGCCATCGCAGAGGGCTCGAACAAGAGGCTCTCCTCATGTGACGACTTCGTGTTCGTGGCGTGCGATGCAATTGGCAGCACCGTCCGCCCGTGATCACCACGTTCGCCTCACGATGCCGACTTCAGGTCTGGTGCGTCAGCGAGCTTTTGGAACTCCCCAAGGATGTCCGGGTGCCGCTGGGACAGGTACTTGACGACCCCGGCGTGGTCGAGCAACTTGCGGAGGTAGGCCACGGCCAACACCAGATTCAGGGTGTTCTTGCCGTGGGACTCCTCGATCATCAGGAAGTCCCGGCCGAGCAGTTCCATCTCACGCTCCATCCGCGCGATGTCCTCGGGCTTCATGCCGGGCAGCACCTTGTTCTTGTCGGTGTCAATGAGGTCCTTTTCGGGCGTCGCGGCCAAGAGGCACATCGCGTAGTCGGTCGAGAAGTTGTTCGCGGCCACCATCAACTCCGCCATCTCGATCTGCCGCATCGGCACCGCCCGCTTGAGTTCGCGGAGGCCCTTGGTGGTGACGTTCTTGTCCTTCAGCAGCACCACGGCCTCGGGACAGATCCCCGTGAGAAGGTCGCGCTTGATCCGAATCGCCTTCACGTCGACGCTCAGCGTGGCGGCGATTCGCTCCTCCGTCACGCCGTTGTCGAGCGCCCGGAGGATCATGAAGTGCTCCTGGATCGGGGCCATGCGGTTCACCTTGTGGTTGTAGGTGAAGCCCTCGTCGTCCTTGGCGATCAGGCAGAACGCTTCGGTGCGCCCCAGCTCCTTGAGCACGTCCAGTCGGAAATGGCCGTCCAGAAGGGTGTAGCGGCGGTCCCGCCCGTCGGACGATTCTTGCGGGAAGATGATCAGCGGCTCGATCACGCCGAGCTCGCGGATGGACGCGAACAGCCGCTGGTACTGCTGTCCCTTGCGCATTTCAGGGCGGACGGTGCGCACAGGGAGGATTTGCCCGATCGGCACCATCATGCCCTCGGGGTTGAACGCCATCTGGACCGCGTCGGCCATGTCAGGCTCCCTTTCGGCCGACATGGTCGGCAAGGAACTGCGGCAGGGTGGCCAGTTTGGCTGCCTGGAGAATGGCCATGAGTCCCGGATCGGCGAACAACTGCTTCAGGGCGCTCGCGACGAACAACAGCCTGGTCTCGCAAACCTTGGCCTTGTGGACCAGCAGCCGCTGCTTGGCGCTCTCCCGCTTGTACGCCTGCATCAGCGAGTCGCTGGTGACCTCCGCCTTCAGATTCTTGCGGCCGGCGTACCGCATGGACTTTCCGACAGCACGCCGCACTTCGATCAACCGCCGCGCTTTCAGCAGCTGCTTGCCCCGCAGACTCTTGGACTCGTACGCCTCCGTCAGCGCCCGCTGAACCTCCTGATCGTCTGACGTGGCAATGGTCACGGCGATGCTGATGGGGATCTGCCCCCATTCCACAGCCTCGAGCAGTCGGGTTTCGCCTTGTTTGAGCAGGCGAACGATCCCCTTGACGTAGGACGCGTGCAGATCCGTCTTCTGCGCGATCTCGGTGTAGGTGTACCCGCGCTCTTTGAGGTTGCCGACCTCCCGGAGCATCTCGACACATGTCTGACGCCGGCGGGCCAGATTCTCCGCGAGACTCATGAGCAACAGATCCTCGCGCGAGGCGTCGATGATGAGCGCCGGCACCGTGGTGTCCCCGAGTTGTCGGCAGGCCTCGAGCCTCCCTTGTCCACACACCAGTTCGTAGAGCGGCTTGCCGTCCTTCGTACCGCGCTGGACCACGGTGATGGGCTTCTTGAGCCCGATGTTTGAGATGTTCGAGACGATCTGCTTGAACTTCACCTTTCCCCGCTCACGGGGGTTCATCACCGTGATCTGGTCGATGGGGATGCGGACGACGTTGGTGTCGCGATGGTCGATCACGCGGCCACCTCGATCTGGATGACCTTCGCCATGCCGAAGAAGAACTCCAGGGACTCGAAGCGAAACGTGTCGATCGATGCTCCGTTGAACTCTGCCAGTCGAAACTCGGGGAGCTCCATGTCAATGCTCGGCAGCAGGTAGTAGTCCGCGGGCTGCTCGTTGGACGGGTCCATGCGCACCACGATGTGGATGTCGGCGACCTTTTCTTCGGGCATGCGGAATCGCCACCGGGGAGATCCCGCTGCTGTTGAGCGGTATCGTGCCAAGGAGAGCGAAGCGCTATAGAGCCCGTTGATCGTCAAGATGTCCGATGCGTCGTTCCGCTCGACGGTTGCGCCCATCGTCTGGAGGTCCTGGATCAGATCCCCGAGGAGCTGTGGATGTACCTGCCGCAGCTGGCGGTTGACCTCCAGATACTCGAAGTTCCGCTCCGGCGTGTATCCCGCCAGCCGGTATGCGTTCACCAGGCTGCCGAAACGAGTGCGGTACGCCGAGCTGGAAGGCATGCCGTCAGTTTCGTCGATGAGTGCGCCGGTGAGCTCGGGGTGAACGGCCAGAAGGGTGCGCAGGCGGCCCAGCATGTCGTCGTCGCTGAAATGCCGATGGCGCTCTTGGATGATCCCCCGCGCCATGAAGAACGCCTCGGGCTCAACCAGTCCGTCAAACGCGCCGTCGCCGCGGACCCAGATGTCCGGCGGGTTGACGACCCGTTTCTTCTTGAGCTTGAATGACACCCGGTTGTAGACGTTGTTGCCGATGTACTTCTCGTTGGACAAGATCTGGTGCACCATGCTGCGCGTCCAAGGCCGCTCGCAGGCCGATGGGATGCCAGCCGCGTTCAGGCCGTCGGCGATGATTCGTTCGCTTTTGCCCTCCTTGACGAACTGGTCATAGATGGATCGCACGATTGCAACCTCTTCTTCGGGGCCCGGCACCAGAATGACACGGTCGGTCTGCAGGCTCTTCTGTTCGCCGCGTTTGAGCACCCCCTTGGGCGCACCGGTCACATCGATCAGCATCCTTCGAAGGCCGAAGCCTGCGGGCCCACCCTGGCGGTAACCAAGTTGGATGAGTCGGCACTGGCCCTTGAAGACCTTGTTGGACAGCTCGCGGCTGTACTCGCCCGCCATCGCACGCTTCACGCTCTTGATGATGGTCGAGACAGGGCTTCCGTCGTTGGCGAACTGCTCCATGCAGTACTCGACCTGTATGCCGGCGCGCTTGCAGACGTACTCGTAATAGGCGCTCTCGTCCGCATCTTGGAACCGTCCCCACCTGCTCACGTCGTACACCAAGATCGCCTTGAACGGGGCCGTGCCGCTCTCCACGTCGGCCAGCATCTGCCGCAGCGAAGCTCGGCCTTCCATGCTCAGTCCACTCTTGCCGTCGTCGGCATAGGTCTTGACCACGTCGTACCCGCGCACTTTGGCGAACTCCGCGATCGCGTCGCGCTGATTCTCGGTGGAGTACTGCTGGTGCTCGGTGGACATCCGAACGTACTGAGCAGCGTGGATGCGAGGGGCCGGTGATTCGGACTGTGGTGAAATGGACATGTGGAGCCTTTGGGGGTGGTGCCGTGGGTCATGCGCACTGGAGGCGACGCGGGATTGCAGAGACGGTAACAGACGCGATCGCAGCAGCTGTTGCACAGCTGTTGAACGCGCGCTGAAAAGCTGTTGCACTCCACGGGCTAGCGGACCTTGAGTCGCAGTCTGTAGTGCCCTCTCGTGTCTCCGTCGATCATCGCAGCCAAGTCGGTCATGCCCGCCACTCGGAGTTTCCCCCGCAGCCGGCACACAGTGCTTCTCAGCGTCGAGTAGGTACGGGGCCCTGACCAGAGCTCGTCGATCAATCGGTCCATCTGGATGTACTCGTTGGGACGGCGGCAAAGCCGTTCCATGAGCACGAAGGCCATTGTGTGGCCGAGCACGCACACTCTGGCGTCCCAGTGAAGCGAATACGTCGCGCGGTCGAGTCGGAGCTGGTACCCGGCGGCGGAATGAACAGCGACTGCCTCGGGTTCGGTGCGAGGTGCTCGCTCGATGAGATCGCACAGGTCGTCGACCCGGGTGATCACTACCAGAAGGCTTGCGCGAAGGGCGGTGGCGGCCTTAACGATGTCTTGAGCATGGATGTTTGCCATGCCAAACGTTGTGCGGCGGTGTGCACTTTCGCGTCAAGACGGAATGTTCGCTGCCCACACGTCCTCGTACCGCTGCCGGTTTGCCTCAACCCAGGTTCCTGCGAAGAGGTGAGCACCCAGGAGGAAGTGCTTGGCGTCGGGATTCGACTTCGACTCCCCGACGGTCGGGTGGAAGTACGCCGGCGGGTAGAGCGCGACGTCGTTGTAATGGGCCACCACGCGAGCGAGCAGCCCCGGCCCGGCCTGATCGCCGACGTACCGGCGCTCGAAGAACGACTCTTCGATCATCGCCACCGCGTGCCACATGGCCGGGTGGTTGGCCGGGAAGCCCATCGCCGCGTTGGAGACGATGTCGAGTTGCTCGCACGCGGCCCAGGCGCAAACTTCGGGCGGGCACATCTCGTCGAGCGGACGGATGGGCTTCACGTCGGTGTCGAGGTAGACGCCACCGAAACGGGCCAGGAGTTCGAGGCGCAGGATGTCCGAGCGCATCACGCAGCCGGGCGTGCCGCCGACGTTGCCGCAGGCCGACCATGCGTTGCGGTTGAGGATCGGCGGCAGGTTGTCGTCCGTCCACAACCGCATCTCCCAGTGCGGGTTCATCTCGGCGAAGCGCCGACGCCAACGCCGCTGGTGCAGCGGCATCTCGCCCTTGCCCAGCCAGATCTGGTGCAGGACCCGCGGCATCGGGGTGGCGGTTGCGGTGGTGCTCAAGCCGCGACCTCCGCCGCCTTGGGGGTCACGAACCCGAACGCCCCGCCGTGGTCCTTGGCGGCTTCTTCGCCCTGCTCGAAGAGAGCCCAGTGGAACGGCACCACATCGCGGAAGTGTCCGTGGTCGCGGACCACGCGTGTAAGGAACCCCGGCCCGCTCTGGTCCCACACGCCGCGATAGACCAGCACCGAGTGCGGCAGATCGCGGATGGCGTGCCAGAGCATCGGATGGTTCCGCGTCGCGCCGAGCACCGACGGCGAGAGCATGTGCGGGCGGCTCGCGCCGTGGCTGGCGATCGTGGAGCAGAACGCCCCGACGCCCGCGACGAGTTCGTCGAGCGGGCGAAGCGGCAGACGGTCGGGATCGACGAAGACGCCGCCCTCGCGGGCCAGCACTTCGTAGCGGAGCAGATTCAGCCGTGCGGCGGACGCCGCGGGCTCGGCGAGCCCGAAGGTCTGCTGCCACTGGTCGTAGTTCAGGATCGGCGGCTTGGTGTCCAGCGTGAGCGTCACCACGTCCCACTCGGGATGCATGGTCTGCCACGCGTGCCGCCAGGCCGTGAGCCGCTGCTTGTCGGGAGTCTCGCTGAGGTCCGCCGTGTAGATGACCTTCGGAATCACGCCTTTGCCTCCTCTTCGATGCCGCTGCTGAGACTTACTACGCCGCTCTGCTGCCACTTCGCCGGAGGCACGCCCTCCATGCCACCCTCGATGAAGGACGATGCGCCTTCGCCCAGCGCCACTGACTGCTGGGCGCTGCCGGAGCCAGATCCGGAGCCGGGCGGGCCGGAGCCGCTGTCGCTGCCGCTCGATGAGCCCGACGAGCTGCCGGAGCTCGACCCGGAACTGGACCCCGAGCTCGACATGGACGAGCCGCTGGACTTGCCGCTGCCGGAGCCGCTCCCGCTCGACGACCCGGACCCGGAGCCTGAACTCGACCCCGACCCCGACGACGATCCGGACCCGCTCTGCTGGGTGGCGGGCATGTCGTTGTGAATCCACACGCCGCCAGCCAGGAACACGTTAAGCCCGGGCACGTGCACGGCCACGGTCGTCACGCGGTCGCCCGATCGCTCCACCGTGTCGACCAGCTCCTCGCTCAGGTCCTGACGCACGAGCGCATCGCCGGCCTGCACGAACTCCGCTGACGCGAAGCCGATCTCCTCGTTGCGTTTGAGCAGCACCGGGTGCTCGGGCGTCAGGCGCAGGCGGCCGTTGATGGTGACGAAGCCATCGTGGTATCCGAGCTTCACGCTGCCGACCGTTCCGGTAACGGGCGTGAGCGCGGCTTCCGCCCATGGACGGAGCCACTGGTACTGGGCTCGCCACGGCACGTCGCGGTCCAGGCCCGCGACGTCGAGCGCCGCAACACGGTCGCCAGGCTGGAGCGCCTCGACCGGCTTCGTCGAACCGTCGGCCAGCACCACCGGTGTGCCCGCGAGCACGCAGTTGGAACCGGGGCCGGAGCCGCCGGGACCGCTCCCGCCCGGGCCAGAACCACCCGGCCCCGAGCCGCCAGGCCCGGACCCGCCCGGACCCGATCCACCGGGGCCGCTGCCGCCACCACTCGATCCGCCGCCGCCCGACGATCCTCCTCCGGACGATCCGCCGCCCGATGAGCCGCCGGACGACCCGCCCGACGACATTCCAGAGGACATGCCGGAACTGCCACCGGAGGACATTCCCGACGATGCGCCCGACGACATGCCACTCGACGCGCCCGAGGTACTCCCGCCACCGGAACTGCTCATGCCCGATGAGCCCGTGCTCGACGGGGTCTGCGAACTCGTCGGCGTCTGCGAAGAGTCGGTGGTCATGCCGCTTGATGACATCGGGCCACTGCTCGACGGCGTGTGTGTCGTCCCCGGCGTGTTGCTCGTGAACGCGCCGGTCGTGTAGAACGTGAGCGTCGGCGTGCCGCCCGGACCGGTCGTGTAGATCACGTCGCCGGTGGTCGAGTAGCTCGACGGCATGCTCGGCGTGCTGGTCGGGGTCGAGTACGTGCTCTCCGGGGTCGAGCCCGACGGCGTCGAGTAGTTACTCGACCCGCCGCCCTGGGGAGCGCGTCCCGTCGCCCAGACGGGGATGTAGAGGTAGTACCGCGTGGGGCCGTCGCTCATCGTGCGGCCTCCTGTTGCGGGGCGCTCGCCTTGGGATTGGGCTCGTACCACCCGTCGGTGCGGATGGGCTTGCCGCACTCGGAAGCGGCCGCCTTCACCGCGTCCTCGAAGGCCATCTTCTCGAAGACCTCCAGGGCGCTTCCGGGCGAGCAATTGACCACGCGGAAGCGGTGCTTCTCGAAGTGCGGCTTGAGAGCCGCGAACCGGCGCGACAGCGAGTCATACAGCACGTTGTTGTGCCGGATCGCGTTCTGAGCCCGGTGCTCGTCGAAGGCGTACTTGTGCTCCGCGTCCATCTTGAAGTCGCAGCCGAGCAGGTACACCGTCGAGAAGCCGAGGTAGTGGAGCAGCCGCAGGGCGACGAGCATGACCGAGCGCTTGCCGGTGATGCCCAGCGAGTCGGGGTTCTTCGCGTCGTTGCCCCATGAGACCGTGTCCCCTGTGAGGAATCGCTCGTGGTCGAAGTGGTCGCTACGGCGGAAGAACAGCACACCGGGCATCTGGTGGACCTTGAAGGCGCTGTTGCGGAGCGTGCCGTCGGGGTTCATGACCTTCAGCCGCTTGTCCCACATGCAGGTCGGCACGAACTTCAGGATGCCCGGGTCCTTCCAGCCCACATCGATGAAGCGCCCGGGGTCATCAACGCAGGTCCAGAGCGTCGGACGACGCACGGACCAGGCGTTGTTGACGGCCATCGTGACGATGCCGCGGGCGTCGAGCAGCGACAGATCGATCTGCTTGAGCGAGGGCCCGGAGAGCATCAGGAACGCGGACCGGCCTCGGTAGAACCCGCTCAGGGACACCGACTCGAACGTCGGCGGGGCGGTGTAGAGGCGCAGGCCATCACGGGCGGGCTTGCGCGCCTTGAGCCCAGCCTGCAATGCCGCGATGTCGGACTGGTTCTCACGCACCGCAGCACCCCCCATCACTCTTGAACCGCCCGACGATGTAGCGGGATCCCGCCTGGGGCCTGCTCGCGACGCCGACGCGGGCGATGCGCTCCAGCCACCACTCGAGCGGCCGCACCGTCGGGTGCAGACCTTCGCCGGCGACGGTGGTCGTGCTCGGCCGCGTGCAGATCGAGAAGATGAACCGCCCGCGCGGCACCGCGACGCGGCGCATCTCCGCGAGCGTGAGGTCCACGTCCTCGGGCAGGAGATGCTCGAGAGCGTCGAAGCTCGTCACCACGTCGGCGATGCCCGCCTGCAGGGCGGTCGCGTGCATGGGGCGCACGAGGTCCGCCTCGTGGAACGCGAAGTCGACGCCCAGTCCGTCGATGCCAAGACGCCGCAGCTCGCGCACAAGGTCGTTGCGGCCGCAGCCGAAGTCCACCACGAACCTCGGCTTGCCCTCCTGGATGAGCGGGATCGCCGCTCGGCCGTGGTTGGACGAGCCGTACGTCGAGCCGGGCTTGTTCGCCAGTGCCAGGTACTTGGCCCGCTCCTTGGCACGCTTGGCATCGAGCGGCGTTGGGGTGGTCGGAGTGGTTGTCATTCCGCACCTCCGATGTAGAGGTTGAACTTGCGGTCCTCGTCGGCGGGGTCGGCGATCTCGATGAGGCTCATGGCCTCGAAGACCCACACGGGCTTGCCCCGGCTGTTGCGCTCACAGGTCATCTGCACGCACACGCCTTCGGGGATCGGCACGAGCTTGGGCTTAAGCGACCGCGCGGGCGGGCACTTGGGCAGCACGCCCGGGAGCTCGCACACCGGGCCCAGCCCGAGCAAACCGCCGAACCCGGAGCCGGGCTCGGAGTCGTTCATGTGGTGCGCCTCGAAGCGGTTGATCGCCAGGCGCGTGGGGTCCTCGCCGCCGCTGGGGGCCTGCGAGGTCAGGCCGTTCTCCACCGGCACGTAGCGCAGGTAGTCCGGGCTTCCCGGGTTACCGTCGATCTGAGCCTCGACCCACGGGTAGCGCCAGCGGTTGCGCTCGGTGGGGATCGGCTGGGCCGCGCCGAGGATCGCGGTGATGCGTCCGGGCGAGAGGCGGCCGAGCTCGATCACGGCCCACTTCTCGCCCGTGCCATCCTCCTTCCACAGGATCGGGATGCCGCCCATCGGCGTACTCGCCAGGACCGTCTCGTCTGCCGCGAGCTCGCAGGTGGTGTCGGTCTCGTTGGTGATGTAGACCCGCGCGGTCGTCACGCCGGTGAGCACGCAGGGACCCAGTGCATTGGGCTTGATCGGCTGGAGCGCCACCGCGAAGGCGAGCGTGTCGGACTCCTCGGTCGCCACGTCGCCCGTCAGGGGCGTTCGGCTGTGGAAGGTCCGCTCCTGGTCGTCCTCACCGGGCTCGACCAGCACGCCTGTGATCGCCATCACATGGTGCGGCTCGATCAGTTCGTCCGAGTCGTTGCGGACGAGCACCACGCCGATGCCACGCTGGGCGGATTCGACGAGAGGACCGGCGACGGCTTGGCCGCGACCCTGACGCGTGCGCAGATCGACCGCCGCGTCGACGAACGCGTTGTACGCGCCCGCGGGGATGCGAAGCGGCTGACCGGAGTGAACTTTGCGGAGGTCGTCGGGCATGATGTGTGGGGGTCAGATTCCCAGTGCTCCGAAGTTGGCCTGGTCGTACACGCGCTCGACGTACGCGGCGATGGGTTTCTTGATGATCGCGCCCGAGCCCGAGTCCTCCGCGTCGGCGTAGCGGACCCACAGGTACTCCCACCCCTTCTTGTTGATCCCGGTCACCGGGCCGACGGTAAGGTTGGTCTGGTTGGGGCTCGCGGCGAACCGGAACGTGATCTCCCAGTCGTCATCCGGGCCGTCGCCGCGTTTGGAGCCTGTCGCGCCGAGGAAGAGCACCTCGCCGGCCGCGAACCCGCGGAACGAGCCCGCGTTGGTCTTACCCGTGCAGGAGAAGATCGCGCCCTTGTACGAGGCGGTGACCTGCGCGTCCGTGAAGTAGTGCGTCTCGGAGAACTGGTAGACCGGAACGGTGATGTCGACGCCCTCAACGCCGTCGGCGGTGACGCCGATGGCCCCGCCGAAGTCGGGCGCGGTGGTGCCGGGTGCGGGCCGGCGCTGCACGGTCTGCAGGCTCTGGGTGATGTGCTGCGTCCCGCCGCCGGTCTCGAAGGTGAACGAGGACTCGCTCGGGGTGCTCGTGCCGGTGGAGGCGTTCTGGCTGTAGCGCACAGTGACATCCCACAGCTGCGGGCCGATGGGCTCGATCTGGATGGTCTGGCGAGGGAGCGTGTCGTAGGTCGCCGGGGAGGCCGCCTGCGCTGCGGTGCGGGCCGCGAGGTCGTCGGCGGTCCCGCGCACGATGTAGCCGAGCTCCGCAGACGACTGCGAGGCTTGGTTCGCCTTGGTGGAGCGGCGGCTCTCGAACTTCTCAAAGACCTCGACCGGCACGAACGATGAACTCCTTTCTGTGGGATGGGGTCAGGCGAACCGCAGCCCGTTGTCGACGCTGGCATCCAGCAGACGCTTGGTGTTGCGGGCGGTCTGCTCGGTGGCGCTGGCAGTGCGCTCGGCGGCGTCGCCACCCGTGCCCAGACCGGAGACGGCTGCCGAACTGAACGTCCCAGTGACGCTGATGCCCTTGCCGATGGCCGCCCCGAGGCCGGACAGGCGATCCTCGAAGTCGGCCAGCAGATCCCGCTGTGGCCGACCTGGCCCCTTCTCGGCGTCTGCGGCCTCTCGCTTCTTGCGGGCCTCCTCGATCGCGGCCGCGAGCTTCTGCTTGGCGGCGTCGAGCGCGGCCTGGGACTCTGCGAGCCCCGCGGCCGTGTCCTTGCGCAGGGCTTCCTGCGCGTTCTCAAAGTCCTGGCCAATGCCTGCGAGTGTCGCCTCATGCAGCGCGGCGGCGTCGCGGCGCTGGGCCTCCCGTTCCTTGTCGCGTGCGGTCACCGACTGCTGGGCAGCGTTCTCCAGTTCGACAAGGCGGGATTCGAGTTGCTGATCGACTGCCTTCTTGGCGGCGTCCACATCGAGCCCGTCATCGAACAGTCCCTGGATCTCCAGCATCCGCTTGGCGACCCACGACGACGCCTCCTCCCAGATCATCTGGAAGCCGGTGGCGAAGTTGGTCCAGGTCTTTGACAGGAAGGCGGTCGTCTCGATCCACGCGACCTCGAGTGCGTGGAAAACGATCTCGGCTGCAGCCAGAGCGCCATACCACATGGCGTACGCCGTGGAGACGAAGAACTCCTTCGCGCCGAGCCATGCCTTATTCAGCGCCGCGACGCCCTGCTGCCAGATCACTTTCAGCGACAGCCACAGGATCTCGGCTGCGAGCGAGATGTCGCCGGCGGCGAGGGCGTCGGAGATACCGCCGACCACCTTGCCGACCCAGTCACGCAGCTCGGTGAACTTCTCAGCCAGCCATGCCAGAGCTTCGCCGCCCGCGCCGGTGACGACCAGCAGCGTGCCGCCCAGCGCCACGATCGCGGCGATGGTCAGGCCGACCGGCGTGAGGATCGCGCCGATTGCGGCCCCGATCAGGCTGAACGCCGTGCCGATCCCGCCGATGACGGCGGCGACCAGTCCGAGCGCCGCACCAATCCCTGAGATGATGTAGCCCAGCCCGACGATGGCGATCCCTGCGACCGCGACGGCGGCTGCGACCTTGAGCGCCCACACCACCGTTTCCTTGTTTGCCTTCACCCACGCCGTGGCGCTCACGACGATCCGCGTGATCCGCTCGGTCAGGTCCTTGATCGTCGGGGCGAGCGCCCCGCCGATGGTGAACACACCCTGCTTGAGGACCTTCCAGAGCGTGCCGAGGGCATCGTTGAGTTCCGCAGCGTCGCGAGCGGTCTCAGTGCTGACGGTGAGCCCGAGCTTGCGGGCCTGCTCCTGCATCTCGTTGATGCCCGCGGCCCCGTCGGCCATGAGCGGCAGGAGCTTCGTCCCCGCCTTGCCGAAGAGCTCCATCGCCATCGCGGCCCGGAGCGCCGGGTCTTGGATCTGAGAGATCCGGTCGGCCAGCAGCTTGAACTGCTCGTCGGGGGAGAGCTTTGCGAGGTCCTGCACCGTCAGACCGAGCCGACCGAGGGCTTCATTCGCCCCTTTAGAACCTTGCGACGCCTCCGTCAGCGTCTTCTGCATGACGCGCAGACCGTTTTCCAGCGTCTCCATGTCCGTGCCCGAGAGGTCGGCGGCGTAACCAAGCTCCGACAGGGCCTCAACGCTCACGCCCGTGCGGGCGCTCATCTTGTCGAGCGCATCGCCCGAGTCGCTGAACACCTTCGCCGTGCCGAGCAGCGCCGTGATCGCGGCGACGCCGATGCCCGCCATCTTGGTGCCGATAGACCGCAGCCCCGCGCCAAAGGCTTCGAGCTTCTTCTGGGCCGCCTTGAGTCCAGCCGACAGCTTGTCGCTGACGCCCAGCTCAATGAAGGCTCGTCCGGCTCGGATGCCCCGCGTATCGGCCACGTTCAATCACCCTTTCTTGATCGAGTTCCGCCACACGAGCGGCAGCTTGGGCCGCTCCTTCTCCAGCGCCGGAGCCATGTACGGCCGCGGCGCGATCTTGACCTTCTGCGATGTGAGCTTGCCGCCGCGCCGGCGGAAGACGACGGTGTCGCCGCCGTACTCCAGGACATTCGGTGCCTCGCTCTTCTTGAATCCCACCGGCCCGACGACGACCGAGTCGTTGGGCTTGTCGTACCCAAAGAGGATCAGCCGACGCAGGCTGCCCTCGTGCGAATGGGGCGGGGCCCCGGGAGGAGCCGACCCCTTGCGTTTGCGGATGCTCGTCTTCGCTGCCGTGCGGATGAACGCGCCGGCCTTGCTGAGCACCTTCCGCTTGGCCTTGTCGACCGCCGCGATGACGACGTGGCGGTCGAAGAACATGTCCTTGATCCGCATATTGATCACGCGCCGCTGCTCCCAGCGCTACCAGCCTGACCACCGCCGGTGCCGGCGATGGTGCTGCCCTTCTCCAGGCCCTTGTTGAACGACGCTTCCTTCTCCTTGCGGAGACGGCCGGACCCGATGAACAGACCGACGATGCCGGTGAGCGCGGGCAGCGCCGGCCCGAGCACGGGCAGGCCCGCGACGGTCGGTCCGACGGTGTCGAGGGCGGAGAGCGTGAGCTGGCCGAGCAGCCCGCGGATCTCGCCGGCCTTCTCGATGTTGCCTTTCCACTGCGCGCCGGTCGTCTGCGTGAGGTTGAACCAGTTCTGGTACTCGACCTCGGCCTCGTTGAGACTCAGCGTCGACGGCAGGCCGGTGGTCTGCTGGATCGTGTTGGGCGTCTTAACCTTGACGATGTCGCCAAGGTCGAGGCCGGCGCACGACGCGAGCACGAGCGCCAGCAGGATCAGGGCACCGAGATAGACGTAATGGCGGGTCGAAAGGCTCTTCATGCGCGAGTCTCCTTGGCGACCTCCGGCATGCGGCGGTCGATGAACACGTCTTTGAGGACCGACACGTCAACCTTGACGGGTCGGGCGGGCTTGTTGAACGGGTCGAAGTCGGCGGGCTTGAGCAGGCGGGATCGCTTGGGATCGCGGGCGGTGTTGGCCACCACGGACATGACGGCGGCGGCGATCGACCAGTCGTGGCGCTGGCGGCCGTCGAGCATGGCGACCAGCTCCCGCAGCGTCAGGGACCCGGGGTCGAGGCCGAGGGCTCCGGCACACTGGTAGATGAACTTCCAGGCGTCGGCGGCTCGGGGATGGGTGGGACCATCCGGTTCACGAGCTTGTCCAGCTCGCTCTCGCTGGTCAGCGTCTCGATCCGCTTCTCCGTCAGGTCGCGGGCCTTCTCCATCACGCGGTTGGTGGCCTGGAGCACCCGCCCGAGGTTGGCCCGGTCCCTCGGGCTCGGGCAGAAACTGATGAGTTCATCCAGCACCGCCTGCGTGGCGGCTTCGATCGCGTCGCCCGCCATCGACTTGCCGAACTCCTCGTCCGAGACCCGGGGGGTGGCCGCATCCGCCTCGGGCTTGCAGACGGCGTAGACCACATCGCACAGCAGCACCGGGTCGCGGATGAGCTTCTCGATGAGCGTCCCCTCGATGACCTGCATGAGGTCAACGCCCGTGAGCCCGCGCACGCGTTTGAGCGTGGCGACGTTGATGTCCACCGTCCAGGTCCGACCCGCGTTGTCCTTGAACTGCCGCATCCGTGCCTCCGTGCTTAGCTGCCGATCCATGAGGGCGCCGTGGTCGAATACGTCACCTTCGCCGTCACCGA